>JANQRU010000001.1 GCA_028284415.1 Pyrinomonadaceae bacterium | reverse complement strand
GATAAGCAAATTAGAAAAGGTCAAATTTATGAAACAGAATTATAAGCCGTCAGGTCGTAAGTCCAATATTGTTGTTCAGGAATTAACAGATGAGGTTTTAGTTTACGATTTAGATAATAACAAAGCCTTTTGTCTGAATGAAACATCAGCACTTGTCTGGAATCTGTGTGATGGTAAAAACACGGTGACGGAGATAAGCGAGAAGTTGAGCGGGGCATTTAAGCAACAGGTCAGCGAAGAATATGTCTGGTTAGCATTAAATCAATTAAAGCAAGAAGATTTAATTGAGGAAAATGAAGGGTGGGAAGATAAATATCAAGGATTATCAAGAAGAGAGGTAATCAGAAAGGTAGGCTATGGTTCGATGGTCGCATTACCGATAATCTCATCAATCGTTGCTCCAACTGCCGCATCAGCACAATCGGGCGGAAATCGGGCTTTGAGAGCACCCTGTACTACTGGTTCACAATGTGCATCGGGTGTATGTCGTAATACATTTTCTCCCTTTAGTCCAAGTTTAAGGATTTGTTGTGCAGCAGGAGCAGGAGCGTCAATTTTTGCCAGCCCTTGTGTATCTAACCAAGCACAGGCTGATGCATCTTGTTGCACCGGAGTTGCAAATCCAATTCAATTAAATCCAGCTTGTCCTCCTACAAACCCATTCGTACCTACAAACTCATTTACAGGTACGTGCACATAGTTTACATAAGCAATAGGTGGTTTTGTATTGACTAAAATTGTCTTTAAGAGAACCGCAAATGGGTGTTCGTCAAGAGTATGAATTTGGCTCAAGAATAATCAGACGAGAAGCGATTAGAAATCTTGGAAAGACAACAATGAGTGCATTGCCGATATTCGAGACAAAGGAGTAAATGTAAATGAAAACTAACCCGAAAAGAATAACCAATAACACCGTTGAGCAAAAACTCGAAAACGAGTTGCTAATTTATAACCTTAACAACAACAAAGCCTTTTGTTTGAACGAGACATCTGCACTTATCTGGGAACTTTGTGATGGAGAGAACACAGTTTCAGAAATCAGGGAAAAGATGACTAAGAAATTAAAAGACTCAGTCAATGAAGAATATGTCTGGTTAGCATTAAATCAATTAAAGAAGGAAGGTTTGATTGAAGAAAACGAAGTAATAAAAGATAAATATCAAGGGTTATCAAGAAGAGAAGTAATCAGAAAGATTGGTTACGGTTCGATGATAGCGTTGCCCCTGATAATGTCAATCGTAGCCCCAACAGCCGCTTCAGCTCAATCAGGTGGCTTGGCTCCGGGAACCCAAGCAGCATGTGTTCCTGATCCGGCAATCTGTGCTTCAAATAATTGCATTGATATTGGTGGTTTTGGAATATGTTGTATTTCCGGGGCGACGAATGTTGTTAGTCCTGGTCCCGTTGGTTGTCGTACTGATCTGGCAGCAGCGACTGCAGATTGTTGCAGTTTTAGTGCTTCGCCGGCTATGGGAGCACCATGTCCACCCGGGACATCAAGATTTGTATGTGATCCATATCCATAAGTTTCAGATTGTGGAATAGGAAGAGATCGAAATTAGAAAGATGAATTCTCTGATTTGGCAGAATTTGTCTTGGTGGCTAATGAATGAAGTGATGAGTCAGTTTAATGAAAGCCTTAATAGTTGAAGACAATATCGAAGTCAGACAGATGATTCGTCTTTTTATCGCCGATATTTTTGATGAAATAAAGGACATTGAAAAAGGCGAAGATGCTTTCAAAACCTACTCAAAATTTCAACCCGACTGGGTATTGATGGATTTCCAAATGCAGGAATTAAATGGAATAGAGGCAACAAAACAGATAATCGCCAAATATCCTGATGCAAAGATAATTATGGTCACAAGCCATAACGATAAATTATTAAGAGAACAAGCCACAAAAGCCGGAGTCAAAGGATTTATCCTTAAAGAGAATTTAGAGGTTTTACGGGATATTATCCATTAACTTTCTGCCTTTTGAGAACTAAATACTTTAAAAATGGGTATCAACGCCCACGCAAAATGGGTAGGAACGCCCATTCTCAAATGTCCCTTCCTTCCATAAAATTATTTTCATAAACAAACCTTTTTATCGCTTTTCTTAAAAAAACATCTACAGCAAAGAAATTTGGTGAGGTGTAGATAAAAACAGATAAATTATGTCAAATTCAACCATAAATCCAGTTAAATTACCTAAGGCAAGAATTAAAGAAATAGTGGTGCAGAGCTTTGAAAACGAAGTTCTGGTCTATGATCTTTCCTCCAATAAAGCACATCATTTGAATAAAACCATTTCAACTGTTTGGGAACATTGTGATGGGAAAACAACTACCAAAGAAATTGCTGAAATTTTATCGAAGGAACTCAAGACGAAAATTGAGGAGGATTTTGTTTGGATAGCTTTAGACGAACTGAACAAAGTCAATTTGCTTGAAACGGAGATTCACAAAAGTGATTTCACAAAACTCTCACGTCGGAAAGTGCTATTAAGATATGCCTTACCCGCCGTTTCAATTCCAATGGTTATGTCTCTAATCGCCCCGACGGCAGTTCATTCTCAAAGTTGTACTGCCCAACTCGGTCAACCTTGTTCTCTAGGCGGAGTTCCGTGTTGCGTTGGCAGTCTGATTTGTGGAGGTTCGCATACAGGACCAACTTGTCGGAATCCCGGCTAAGTCAGGTGACTGTGAGAGATTTATGAAGCTTCGGGCAAAGCAAATTGCTACGCATTTGATTGAACTATTTTTAATAAATTATGCCATCGGCTGAATTCTTTAATAAATTTGGAATTTTCTCGGAAAAAGACTTTCTTGAACGGGAGTTTTGCGAAATTTTGTGTCGAGAAATGAGCGAATCTAAACAGCGACCATCATCTTTTGTTGACCCTGATAAATATGAATTGATGAATGATGATACTTTTACGAAAAGGAGTGAGGTTATTGATCTTCCTAAACCGAGTTACGACAAACTAGGAAAAATGTTGCTCAGCAAAATCCCTCAACTTGAAGAGCATTTTGGGGTCAATCTCAAAGGTATTGAGCCAATAGTTCCGGCAATTTACAGGAAAGGTGATTTCATCAATCCTCATACCGATAACCCACCAAAACCCGGTACGCCGCAATATATGCAGGACAGGAAGGTGGCAATGATAGTTTTTCTCAACGAAGAATCAGAAGATGGGCGAGAAGGAACATATTGCGGGGGAAACCTCACCTTTTACGGCTTAATCGAGGAAGGTCCGTTTGGAAACATGGGAATGCCACTTTTGGGGGAAGCGGGAATGTTCATCGCCTTTCCGCCTGATCGAACCCACCAAGTAACTGAAGTTACAGCAGGGGAAAGATTCGTACTGGTTTCATTTTATAAATAAGAAAGCTCTATAAAAACAAGAAAAGATAAGGAAATAAAAAATGTCAAAAACAACCATAAATCAAACTAAATTACCGAAAGCAAGAACGTCAGAAATTGTTGTTCAATACTTTGATAGCGAAGTTCTGGTCTATGATCTTTCTTCTAATAAGGCACATCATTTAAACAAGACTATTGCAACTGTCTGGAAACATTGTGACGGGAAAACTACGATTGATAAGATTTCTGAATTATTAACTGAACAATTAGATACAAAAATTGAGGAAGATTTTGTTTCGCTTGCTCTCGATGAATTGGACAAAGTAAGTTTGCTTGAAGAAGAAATAAAAAAAAGCGAATTTACAAAATTGTCTCGTCGAAAGGTTTTATTTAGATACGCATTACCTGCAATTTCACTTCCTTTGGTTATGTCATTGGTTGCTCCTAAATCAATACATGCACAGAGCTGTCTGCAGACACAGGGGGAAAATTGCGTGTTAGAAGGCACTCCTTGTTGTACAGGCTCGCTTATTTGTCAGGATAATATCGGATTTGGTTTTCCTACTTGCGAAGATGAGGGGTAGATTTCGCCATGCCATCTGCTGACTTTTTTAATAGATTTGGTTTTTATTCAGTAAAAAACTTTTTGGATGCCGAGTTTTGTACATCACTTTGTGATGAAATGAGCGACGCACCGCAGATACTTGGAAGTGTTGCTAAAGCCAATACCTATGAAAATACAACTAATGAAGAGTTTTCCAGGCGTAGAGAAGTTATAAATTTATCCAATGATAAGTTGGAAGAGATTAAAAAAAGACTCACTTCAATAATTCCAAAAATTGAAACTCACTTTAAGACAAAAATAATCGGACTTCAACCTTTAAGACCTTCTATTTACAAGAAAGGAGATTATTTCAAGCCACATAGTGATAAAAAAAACGACCCTAATTCTCCGAGTTTTATGCAGGAGCGGAAGGTTTCAATCATAATTTTCCTAAATGAAGAATCCCCAATTGAAAAAGAGGGAACTTATTGTGGTGGTAACTTAACTTTTTACGGCTTTATGGATAAACCCGGGTTTGAAAATATGGGAATACCTTTAGTTGGTGAGCAGGGAATGCTGATAGCTTTTCCACCTGAAAGAACTCATCAAGTAACAGAAGTTACAGCAGGAGAAAGATTTGTAATAGTTTCATTTTATGAATAAAGTTATTAGGTTGTTTCAGATTAGACTCTATTTACATGAAAAATATGTGAAACCATTTGGTGGTATTACGTGCTTACATGTATATGTATCCATTGTAAATTCAGATTAGTTTTTTTAGGAAGACTCAAATAGTTATGCATGCTATAGTTTGTGGTTTTTGTAAGCAAATGTGCTATAAATATGCTTAATCTTTAATCTTATGAGTCAACCTTTAGTAGCTATAATCGGGCGTCCGAATGTCGGAAAATCCACACTCTTTAATCGTTTAACAGGAAGCCGAAAATCAATCGTGGGTGATGAGCCGGGAATCACACGCGACAGGATTTATGGGTATGTCGAATGGCGAACAAAAACATTTGAGCTTGTTGATACAGGCGGAATCGTACCTGATGATGAAGCTATAATCCCAGCAAATATTTTTAAGCAAGCTGATTTTGCAATTTCTCAGGCTCAAGCAATCATCTGGGTTGTTGATGCAAGAGCAGGCGTAATTCCGCTTGATGAAGAGATTGCAGTTTTATTAAGAAGTCTCGATAAACCTATCTTTATAGCTGCGAACAAAGCAGAATCAAATAAGGTAGCCGATGAAGCGGCGGAGTTTTATCAGTTCGGTTTTGATTTAATCCCGCTTTCTGCCGAACACGGCACAAACGTTGGAGATTTGTTGGAATCGCTTTTTGACGTTTTAGAATTTCCCGAAGAAGAGTTTGAAGAAGACACTGATGAAATAAAACTTGCCATCATTGGTCGTCCGAATGTTGGAAAATCCTCAATACTAAATAAAATTTTGGGCGAAGAAAGAGTAATCGTTTCTCCAATTGCAGGAACGACAAGGGATGCGATTGATACTGAGTTAGAAGTTGATGGGCAGAAATTTCTTTTAATTGACACGGCAGGGATTCGTAGAAAAGGCAAGACAAAAGAGATGGCGGAAAAGCTTTCCGTCATAATGGCACGTAAAGCATTAGAGAGAGCTGATGTTGCTATTCTTGTAATTGATGCAGAAGAGGGAGTTACGAATCTTGAAGCAAGCATTGCTGGGTATGCGATCGATTCGGGTTGTAGTATAATCGTTGCCATAAACAAATGGGATTTAGTCGAAGATAAAGAAACCGGAACAGTCAAAGAATTTGAAAGAAACTTTCGTGACAAAATGAAGTTTTTGGATTGGGCTCCGATCGTCACTACTTCAGCTTTGACCGGGCAAAGAATCTCAAGAATTCTGCCTTTGGTTGAAAATGCTAATGAAGCAAGAAATTTAAGAATAAAGACATCGCTTCTAAATGAATTTTTTGAAGAAGCTGTATTACAACCAAAAGGCGGAAGCGGAATGGCTCCCGGTAAAGGCGGAAAAACAAGACTTCATGTTCAATACATAACTCAAGCTGGAATTCGTCCGCCAATGTTCGTTTTATTTACTTCCGGTGGACGTGGAAAAGCGGGTTTACATTTTTCATATTTAAGGTATATTGAAAATCAACTGCGCGAAACTTTCGAGTTTTTCGCCACTCCCATCCGTATAAAAGAAAGACACAAAAGCAAGAAAAGTGGTAAACGGTAAGTGGTTAGTGGTAAGTTTTTTGTGATTCATGGAAAGAAGCGTTTTGAAAACTAAGTCTTATGATTTTGCCTTGCGGATTGTAAAACTTTATAAGTATATTGTTTCAAAGAAGAAAGAGTATGTTTTGTCAAAGCAGGTATTAAAGGCTGGAACTTCAATTGGTGCAAATGTTGAAGAGGGAAATCAAGCTCAATCAAAGAGTGATTTTATACATAAACTTTCAATCGCTCAAAAAGAAGCATTTGAAACTGACTATTGGTTGAGGTTATTGAGAGATAGCGATTATTTAACACCAAAACAAGCTGACTCGCTCCTGATAGATTGTCAGGAACTGCAAAAACTTCTAACATCTTCAATCAAAACAGCCAAAAGAAATTTAGAAAACAAGGATGATTAGGACTTACCACTTACCACTTACAATTTACAACTAAAAGATTCCTATGGAGATTTTACTTTTAATAATTAGATTGTTTTTATTCGGTATTTTCGCACTTGCAGGTGTCGGAAAATTACTCGATATGGAAGGCTCAGAAAAGGCTGTTAGAGGCTTTGGTGTGCCTGACAATTTAGCTAAGCCTTTTTCTATATTTTTACCAATTGCTGAAATTGGAATAGCTATTTCTTTGCTTTTCGTGCAAGTTTCTTGGTTTGGAGCGATTGCCGGAAGCGGTTTACTTTTGATTTTTACTGGTGGGATGCTTTGGCAAATGAAACAGGGAAATGCTCCCGATTGTCACTGTTTTGGACAAATACATAATGAACCAGTCAGCATAAAAAGCTTGTTGAGAAATGTAGCTTTTGCTGTATTATCTTTGTTTTTAGTTTTTTCTGGTCAGGCAAATCAAGGTTTAGATATAACAAATAGAATAGGTGGAGAAACAGGATTTATGGAGATTATAATTGGTGTTGTAATCATAGGTTTTTTGTTTGGAGCTTTGTATTATCTGAAGAAAATTTCAGAACAACAAACGCAGATTTTGCGTCGGATAGAAGTTATCGAATTGCTTTCTCACGAAGGCGGCAAAGAGATTGAACGTGATGATGTTGAAAATCCGAGTGAAGGATTGCCCATCGGCTCTCCTGTTCCGGAGTTTCAACTACAAGACATTACAGGCAAACAAACCACTTTGACAAGTGTTTTTGGAGTCGGTCGTCCAAGCTTATTATTTTTTGTAAGTCCAAGTTGTAATCCATGCCAATCATTGATGCCTGAAATTGAAAGCTGGCAAGAAGAATTGAAAGATAAAATAAATTTTGTCTTCATCAGCAACGGAAAAGCCAAAGAAAACTTAGAAAAATTCGGCGGTGACACATTCAAAACTATTCTTTTACAGGAAGATAGAGAAGTTGCTGAGGAACTGAAAGCAAAATGGACACCGACAGCTCTTTTAGTAAACCCTGATGGAACTATCGCCAGCAAAGTTGCGGCTGGTGATACGGCGATTCAGGAGATGATTGAGAAAATCAAAGAAAACGGTTTTGATGATGAACTTATATTCATTGAAGCTACCCAAAACGGTGCTGAGCCTACAATTGGCAAAGAAGCTCCTGATTTTGAACTTGAAGATTTAGAAGGAAAACAAATTTCAAGCAAAGACTTAGCAGGAAAGAAAACACTCATTGCTTTTTGGAGTGCCACCTGTCCACACTGCGTCAATATGCTCGACGAACTGCGTGAATGGGATAAAGTAAAGGGGCAAGACGAACCAAATTTGATCTTGCTTTCTAGCGGTGATGAAGAAGCTCATAAGGAATTTGATTTGAAATCACCAATTCTTTTAGAAGAAAAAAGTGAAACTGCCCAAGCTTTCGGAATGTCAGGAACACCTTCCGCCGTTATGGTAAACGAAAAGGGAAAAGTTGTTTCAGAAGTCGCCGTTGGTGCTTTGAATATTTGGGCACTACTTGGAAAAAAGAAAGAAATTACGGATTAACAATTACGAATTATTAGGTGGAAACAATTCGTAATTCGTAATTTGAAATTCGTAATTGTTATGAAAAACATAGATTGGAAAATCTTGGCTCAGGATGGAGAAGCCAGAGCAGGAGTTATTAAAACAAGGCGTTCAGAAATTGAAACGCCTGTTTTTATGCCTGTCGGAACTCAAGGGACTGTTAAAGGAGTGCGTTTTGAATGGCTTGAAGATGAAATGGATGCAAGAATAATTCTTGGCAATACATATCATTTATGGCTTCGTCCTGGAACTGTAATTATAAGAGAACAAGGCGGGCTTCATAAATTCTCAACCTGGAATCGTTCACTTTTGACTGACTCTGGGGGATTTCAAGTTTTTTCTTTATCAGATTTACGAAAGTTAAATGAAGAAGGAGTTGAGTTTCGCTCACACTTGGATGGGACTAAACTTTTTATGTCGCCTGAAGTTTCGATGGAGATTCAGGCGGCTCTCGGTTCGGAAATCGTCATGGTTTTGGATGAATGTCCGCCTGGGGATGCAGGACATGAAGCAACAAAAAAAAGTCTCGAACTAACTGCTCGCTGGGCAAAACGCTCAAAAGAAAGATTCAACCAATTACAAAATGATGGATTAGATACGGGCTTTTTGGAGGCAGAAAACTTGAGTGGTCAACAAGCTCTTTTTGGAATTATTCAAGGTGCGGGGCATCTTGATTTGAGAAAAGAGAGTCTAAAGAGGACAGTTGAAATTGGTTTTGATGGTTATGCGATTGGCGGTTTAAGCGTTGGTGAAGAAAAAAGTGTGATGTATGAAGTGCTTGAATTTCTTGCCAAGCAGATGCCAAAAGATTCGCCGAGATATTTAATGGGAGTTGGAACGCCCGAAGATTTAGTCGAAGCGGTATATCACGGAGTTGACATGTTTGATTGTGTGATGCCTTCGAGAAATGGTCGAACAGGTGGAGCATTTACGACATTTGGCAAAATAAACATTCGCAATGCAAAATTTGCTACTGATTCTGAACCCCTTGATTCTGAGTGTAATTGCTCTGTTTGCGAGAGATATTCAAGAGCTTATTTAAGACATTTGTATCAAGCTAAAGAAATGCTAGCGGCAACTCTCATTTCGCATCACAACTTGGCATTTTTCCTTGACACGATGCGAAAGGTTCGGCAAGCTATCGAACTCGGTAAGTTTGAACAGTTCCGAAAAGATTTTCTAAATAAAATTGAAAGTAATTGAGAATAAAACTTTATTCACGAATTTTTATTAATTTGTCACGTAAAATTAGCTTTGACCGTTTCGTAAATCAATCGAATTCATTTATAATTGCTGTTTTGCGTATTTGGAAATAAAGATCAATGAATACTTTTATATTATTTTTTCAAGGTGGCGGCAGTGGTTTGATAATGACCATTCTGCCATTTGTGTTAATCTTCGGAATTTTCTACTTCCTTGTAATTTTGCCTCAAAAGAAGCAGCAACAAAAATTAAAAGAAATGATTGCCGCTCTCGGAACAGGTGATGAAGTCGTGACAAATGGCGGAATCATCGGGAAAATTATTGAGGTTAAAGACACGAGTTTTATTATCCGCAGTGCTGATAAGTCTATTTTAGAAATAGGCAAACAAGCAGTTGTCGGCAGACGTCCTGACGAAACAGAAGAAAATAAAAAGTAATTCGGTAAAGTAATAATGAAAAATAGTAATCTTTGGATTAGAACAGCAATAATATTAGCAGTCACGCTGATTGGTATTTATCTTCTATTAGGTCCGAGAGGTTCGATTTCAGCTAAAGATTTTACTCTAGCAGGAATACAACAAAACCTCCGTGACAATATCAATCTTGGCTTGGATTTGCAGGGTGGAATCCACCTTGTAATGCGTGTAAATACTGAAAAGTATCTGGCTAAATTAACACAAGATAACCAAGATGCTGCCGTAAACGCTGCTAAAGATGCAAAACTTCCTGTGAAGGATGGTTCATCTGTGGTTGAAGATGGAACATATAGTTTTACGGTTAATTTGACGGATTCTTCAAAAGCAAAAGAAGTAATAGAAGCTGTTAGACAAAAAGTTGATCTACTAAATTGGACAGAGGATAACAATGGGGACAGCATTACTTGGTCATTACCTGCAACCGCACAAGCTAGGCTTAAGGAAGAAGCCGCTGAACAAGCGATGCAGATTATAGAGAGTCGGATTGATAAGTTTGGTGTTGCTGAGCCAACAATTCAAAGACGTGGAACGAGTGATTCCGGCGAGATTCTATTACAGATGCCGGGCGTTGATGATCCAGAGCGTGTGAAGAGACTTTTGAACGTTCAAGCCCAATTATCCTTGATGGCAGTTGTCAGCCCACCAAATCCAAATCTTGCTACATATCCAACTAAAGAAGCGGCACTTCAAACTATTGGTGGTAAAGAAACTGCTAACCGAAAAGTATATGAATATACCGAACGTGACGACAGCCTTGATTCAAGTCAAAATCCACAAGAACGACCAAAACAATGGATTGTAGTTGAGAATCCGCCAATTATAACAGGTGATCAATTAAGAGATGCTCAGGCTGTTTCTCAAACAGGAAACGAAGGTGATTACCAAATTTCCTTTTCGTTGAAGCCAGAAGGAGCTAAAAAGTTTGGAGAATGGACAGGAAAGAATATAGGGAATTATATGGCTGTAATTCTAGGGGATGGTACGACCTTTGAAGCTAAGTCAGTCGCCTTTATTCAATCTCAAATTTTCGACCAAGGACAAATAAGTGGTCGTTTTACGCAAGAGACTGCCGAAGATTTAGCGTTAACCTTAAGGTCTGGTGCTTTACCTACTGAAATTGAATACTTAGAAGAAAGAACAGTTGGTGCGAGTTTGGGCGCAGATTCTATTAGGGCAGGCTTGACTGCTGCTCTAGGTGGTTTGATTTTCATTATTCTATTTATGCTTATTTACTACCGTGGATCGGGCATAAATGCAGTTGTTGCTTTGACCTTAAATATGCTTCTGACAATGGGGGCATTAGTTGTTCTTAATGCAACTCTGACCTTACCAGGGATGGCTGGTTTGATTCTCGGAATTGGTATGGCTGTTGACGCAAATGTTCTTGTGTTTGAGAGGACAAGAGAGGAATTAATTGCAGGTAAAGCAGTTTCTAAAGCTATTGACTTAGGATTTGATCGAGCTTTCATAACGATTATTGATGCCAACTTAACAACAATTATTGCAGGTATAATTTTGTATTTGTATGGCTCAGGACCAATTCGTGGATTTGCTGTAACACTTATTCTAGGATTAATTATCAACCTGTTTACAGCAATTTTTGTTTCACGCACAATTTTTATGTGGCTCTTGGAACGTAATCCGAACAAGAAAAAACTTAGTATTTAGTTTGTAGTAAATAATAGAAATTAAACTATAAACAGTTAATAAAAATGTTTGTTATATTTAAAAACTTAAATGTTGATTGGATGGGAATACGCAAACCTTTGATTGCGGTTTCCGTTGTGGTTCTTTTGGCAGGATTGGTTTCCGCAGTTGTGCGTCAAGCAACACCGGGTGGAACGGATGCTTTCAATTTAGGTGTTGATTTTCAAGGTGGCTCAGTCATAACTGCTAAGTTTAGAGATGGCAAGCCAACCGTTGAAGAAATCCGCAGTGCGTTGCAAAATGTTGGTTTGGGTGAATCCGTTATTCAAGAATCACTCGATAAAAATGATGAGTTTTTGATCAAAATTCCTCTCCTTGAGGGTGAAGAAGACATCACAGCAAAGAGGAGTAATACAAATACATCTGCTACAAATGCTAAAAAGGAAGAAAACAGATCTGAAGCTAAAGAAAACTCAAACTCTGAATCCAACACTACAAATTCAAATACTGCATCGAATGCTGAAAATAATGAAGAAGAGAGCTTAAACCAAGTAAGTGCGGGACGTCAGTTGGTTGTTAAAGCCTTAAGCACATTTGGTAAGGAAGCACCTCCATCAGTTGCTTTGGAACAAGCAGAAGGAGCTAAATTTAAGATTGTTGGGACAGATTCAGTAGGTCCAATTGCTGGAGCACAACTAAGAAATCAAGCTGTAATTGCAACATTGCTCGGAATGTTCGGGATTTTGTTTTTCATCGCATTTCGATATGACTGGACTTATGCTGCCGGTGCGGTTATAGCTGTTTTTCACGATGTGTTGATTACTCTTGCGTTTTTCACAATGTTCCAATGGGAAGTAAGTTTGACTGTTTTGGCTGCACTTCTTACACTCGTTGGTTTTTCGGTAAATGACTCGATTGTTATTTTTGACCGTATCAGGGAGAATTTGACTTTACGCAGAGATCAGCCTCTATATAACCTCGTAAACGACTCTATTAACCAAACAATGTCCAGAACCGTTGTAACAAACGGATTGGTATTTTTAGCCGTTCTTGCGTTGGTTTTATTCGGTGGAGAAGTATTAAGAGGGTTTTCACTTGCACTCTTTGTAGGTGCTATCACCGGAACGTATTCAACAATTGCGATTGCAAGTCCGATTGCTATTTGGTGGCAGAGTAAGTTAGGTGAAGCAAAAATGAAAGATGCTTCACTCACCAAAAAAGATAATAAACTTGCATCTGCATCAAGAGGTTCTGTAAAACGAAGACCTATCAGCAAATAGAGTCAAAAAAGTAGTTTAGATTTAATAAAAGAGTTTTCTGAATAAAATAATAGCTAAGTGTAGTTAAGCTTTATATTTAGAAAAATGCATAACATTTTGTAATAAAACTTATAAATTCCGCATAGAAATAAAAAGAATTTATAAAATACAAAAGTTTTTCTTGACTTTCTAAGTATAAAACTTTAGACTTCTGAACGTTGCTGGTCAATTAAATATTTCTATAAGAAGATTGCTTTTTATCCGTTTCAATTGTTAAAAGGTGCGGGTTTTAACGGCACTTTTGTAATTAAAAGGCTGGCAAAATCTGTCTTTCCTACACTAATGATAAGGTTCAAAAAAGCACTATAAAGTTATAGAACATGCAAGATTGTCAATTTAGTTAAGTTGACTATCGAAACTAAAGTTATATTTATTGCCAAAATAATATATAGGCATAAATCCTAGTAACCCTTGACCCATTTGGTACCGGAAAAGAGAGGGAAATAATAAAATGTTAGATCAATTAGTAGAATCTAAAAGCACTTCAACTGAAAATAAAAGAAGAAGTGGGTTTTTAATGACCACTTTTGTTCTTGTAACATCAATTGCTTTAGGTGGATTGTTGTGGAGTCTTTTCGCTAAAGATTTAGGGATGGGCGGTGAGAATTTGGAGCTTTCGACTTTGGTTGCTCCTGTTCCTGTTCCTGATGAGGCACCTCCTCCACCAGAGCCTGAACAGCCTGAGCCTGAGAAACAAGCAGTTAAGCAAAGTGATGCTAAGGTCTCCGTTAGAAAAGACAACATATTGAGGCTTGATGAGTCGCCGAAAATGCCTACTACTATAAGTACGCAGAAGAGCAATGCAAAAGCCAGACCAAAAGGTACTTTTGTGATTGGTAAGGAAGACGTGACAGTTTCCAATGCACCTCAGGGACCGACGCGAGTGTCAACAGGTGATGGAGGTTCATCAATTGGTACACCTGCACCTCCTAAACAGGTAGATCCGCCCAAAGAAGCGGCACCGCCACCGCCACCGCCACCACCACCACCACCGCCAAAACCAACACCGAAACCTGTACCGAAGAAAATTTCTAAAGGTGTTGTAAATGGTAGTGCTATTAGCTTGCCGAAGCCACCGTATCCAGCAGCAGCAAGAGCGGTACGTGCAAGCGGGTCTGTGAATGTTCAGGTGACCATTAGTACAAGCGGTTCAGTTACATCTGCCAGAGCTGTTAGTGGGCATCCATTATTGAGAAGAGCTGCTGAGCAGGCAGCTAGAAGAGCCAGGTTTAGACCAACTTTGTTGTCAGGACAAGCAGTTCAAGTTAGCGGAGTTATTGTCTATAACTTTGTTCCATAAGATTTACTTTTTATCAAAATAGACTGTGAGTAACACCGAGGCTAGTTTCTTACAGTCTAAATTTACGAAAATTTCTGCAATCATAAATATTTTTTGATTTTTTGGAGGAAAAATAATGACGTTTTTAATTAGCTTTTTAGGCTTTTTGTTGATGTTTGCCGAGGGCGGCACAAAAATCTCTTTTGGTTTGTATGATATCGCCAAAAGTTTAACCATCCCTGGTTGGGTTGTTATTATTGTTCTTTTGTTACAGTCAATTTACTTGATCGCTGTTGGTATTGAGCGCTGGTTGACCTATAACAAAGCAAAACAACAATCACGTCAATATGCACCAAAAGTTGCTCAGGCATTAAAAAATAGCAACATTGATGAAGCAATTACGATTAGTGATAAACATAAAGATTCTCACTTAGCTATGGTAGTTTCTTCAGGTTTGAAGGAATTTAATGCACATCAGGGTGACAATGAAATTTCTGCCGACGAAATGGAAGCATCAAAAAGAGCTTTGGAAAGAGCTATTGCTGTTAAAACCGCTGAATTAAAGCGTGGTCTTTCAGGATTGGCAACAGTTGGTTCAACTGCTCCTTTCGTAGGATTGTTTGGAACGGTTGTTGGGATTATCGGTGCGTTCGTCGCATTAGCACAAGCTGAAAGTGCTGGTATCGGTGCGGTTGGTGCAGCTATTGCGGAAGCGTTAGTTGCTACAGCATTTGGTATCGGTGTGGCAGTTCCCGCTGTGTGGTTGTTCAACTATTTTACAAACAAAGTTACAAGTTTTGGTGTTGAGATGGAAAACTCGGCATCCGAATTGGTAGATTATTTCATCAAACAACGTACAAAACGTTTAGAAAGTTAATCTATTCGAAATTTGCTTGTAAAAGGAGAATTGTATTATGGGAGCTAAAGTTGGCGGAACCGATGAATATAATTCGGATATTAACGTAACTCCAATGGTTGATGTTATGTTGGTGTTACTGATCATCTTTATGATCGTTACGCCACTTCTTCAACAAGGTGTGTCAGTTGATTTACCGAAGAATATGGTGAGTCCGGATGAAGACCCGGACATTGCCAAAGATACCTCTGTTGTTATCGCTATTCCTAATAATAATGAATTTTATTTGGGTAAAGATCCTTATTCTCTTGATGTATTAGGAGAAAAAATTCAGAATTTGATGGAAGGTAAAACGCCTGATAAGCGGATTGTATATATCAAAAGCGGAGTCGGTGTTGATTATGGAACAGTCGTTCAAGCAATTGACACTATTCGTAAGCAGGATATAGATAAGATCGGCTTAGTCGCAGATAAACTGAAAGAAGACGGCTCAGGCGGTGGCGGAGAACAGCAACAATAGTTTAATTAACAAAGTCTAGAAAGCACTCTAGAATTTTGAGGAGTTAAGATATGGGAATGTCATCAGGTGGCTCGAAAGAGGGAGCCACTCCAAATATCAATGTAACACCGCTTATTGATGTTTTGTTGGTTCTGTTGATTATTTTTATGATCATCTCGCCTATGAAACCAAGTCGTTTCGAGGCAAAGGTTCCAGCCGAGCCTAAAGATGAACCAACAGATGTAGAAGCAAAACCAAATCCATTAACTTTGGTAGTTGCAATTAACAAAAGTAATGGGAATGTAACTCTTAACAACGAATCTGCCGGAAATGTTGGAGATACAGAAGCTTTGACAAATAAACTTTCACAGATATTCAAGGATAGGGAAAACAATGGCGTTTTCCGTGAAGGTACAAATGAAGTCGAAAAGACAGTTTTTCTCAAAGCACCAAAAGGCATCAAATACGGGGAAGTAGTAAAAGTCATTGACGGCGTAAAAACTGCCGGAGCACAACCAATCGGACTGCAGATTGATGACTTAGCTGAATAACAATTAATTTGTTTACTGGCAGGGAAAAATTTTTCTGTCGGTAACAAATTTATATATGGAGTCAAAAAAAATGAGAATCTCTCGTTTAGGGATATTTGTTTTAATAACTTTAACAGTTTTTATATCAACAAATTGCTCGGTTTATAACCGAATTATGGCTAGAAAAAATCTAGTTGATGGTGCCGAGGCTTACAAAAATAGAAAATTTGCGGAAGCTGAAGAGAAATTCAGAATCGCTGTCGATTATGATCCTGAAAGAGTTTCGACCGAAAGTAAAACCGCTCAGCTATTTTTAGCTAGAACCATTCACTCAGAGTTTGCAGGAAATAGGTCTAAAAAAGATAGAGCCAGACTCGCTATCGAAGAATATAGAAAAGCCTTGGAAAGTTTCTTAGCTTCCTATAAAGAATCTAAAGCGGCGTTTGAGCAAAATGCTAATGATGAGAAGGCTAAAAAACAATACGAACAAGATTCTGAAACCGTAGGAAGTATAGTTAGAGCCGTTGCAAACTTGTATGAAAATCTACAAGAAGATGCCAAGTGGCGTGAATGGCAGCTTAAGACCGCTCAGAATAAGGACTACCCTGATGATACAAGAGCAAATGCTTACATAGCATTAGGTGCTAAGCAAAATTCTTGTGCTAATGATATTTCTGATAATGAGCCTGTTAAGAAAACGGTTGTGAAAGAAGAAGGTGCAGTTTTTGAGTTTGTTAAACCGGAAGATGATGAAACCTTCGATAAACTCAAAGAATGTATTTCTAAAGGAACAGAGTACATTGATAAAGCTCTTGAGCTTTCTAAGAATAGCGAATCTGGATGGTCTTACAAGACCAGCCTTCTTGTTCAAAATATGCGTCTAGCAGAAATGAATGGCGAAGATGAGAAGAAAGAGGAATTTAAGAAAGAAGCTGACGAAGCTAAAGAAAAATTCCAAAAACTTGCAGATGAAAGACGTAAGAAAGAAGAAGCTGAGAAAGCTGCAAAAGAAGCAGAAGAAGGTAAGAAAGAAGGAGAGAAAAAAGCTGAAGAGAAAAAATAGTCAGCTTATCAATAAAAATTGAAAAGTAATGCTCAAAATTAGAGCATTACTTTTTTTTATTTAAATAAAAATTCTTACGAATTTAATAAAAATACTAGAAAATTGTTTCGTTAAATTGTTATATTCAAATTACAAATAATGATTCGAATTGAAGACATTATAGAAAAGGTTGAGCAGAACCGACCGCAAGCAGACGTTGAGCTTATTCGGCGGGCGTATCTTTTTTCTGCCTTGCATCACAGAGGGCAGAAAAGAGCGTCAGGAGAGCCATATTTGGTGCACCCTCTTGCAGTCGCTGATATTTTGGCGGAAATGCGTCTTGACGAAGTAAGCGTTAGCACAGGATTATTGCATGATGTTGTTGAAGATACACTTGTTGATTTAGACACAATCAACGATTACTTTGGAGAAGAAATCACACGTCTTGTTGATGGGTTAACCAAAATTGCACACATTAGTAATCTTTCAAAGGAAAAACAGCAGGCTGAAAATGTAAGAAAGATGGTTCTGGCAATGATTACTGATGTAAGAGTCGTCCTTATTAAACTCGCCGACAGACTCCATAATATGCGGACAATGGAATTTTTGAAGCCCGAGAAGCGTGCCAGAATTTCTCAGGAAACCCTAGATATTTACGCTCCAATCGCCCATCGGCTTGGAATGGGTAAGGTTCGAAGTGAGCTGGAAGACTTATCATTTAAGAATATTCATCCTGAAGAATACAACAAACTTTCTAAAGAGGTAGAATCCCGTCGCCCTGAGTTAGAAAAAAAACTCGAAAAAATTAGAAGTACAATAATTAAGAACCTTGAGGAAAATGAGGTTCCTTTTGTGGAAGTGCAGGGAAGAGTTAAGCGCCTTTATTCTCTCTGGAAAAAGCTTAAAAAACGTAAACTAACTATTGAGCAAGTCTATGATCTAATTGCCGCCCGAATCATCACTCCAAATCAGAGACGTAATTGTTATTTAGCTTTAAGCGTAATACATGATATTTGGACACCTGTTCCTGAGCGTTTTAAGGATTGGATAGCCATCCCTAGAGATAACCTTTATCAATCGCTGCATACCTCTGTAATAGGAGATGGTGGACAAGCCTTTGAAGTTCAAATTAGAACCGAAGAGATGCATTACATTGCGGAAGAGGGGGTTGCAGCTCATTGGAAATACAAAGAAAGTAACCTGGGTAGGCAAGAGGATGACGAAAGTTTAGATGAATTGCGAAAAACTGTCGAAAAACTTTTGCTACCATTGGTTGAAACGACTGAAAGCAATGAAGATTCTGAAGATTTCATTGAGTCATTAAAGCTTGATCTTTACCCTAAAGACGTTTACACCTTTACGCCTATGGGCAAAATTATTGAGCTTCCAAAAGGAGCTTCGCCAATTGATTTTGCATATGCAATTCATTCTGAAGTAGGTGATACATGCAAGGGGGCGAAAATAAATGGGCGTATTGTTCCACTTCGCACAAAACTACAAAATGGTGATGTAGTTGAAATTATGACATCACCAAATTCAACTCCTTCAAGAGATTGGCTAAATCATGTTGCTACTTCAAGGGCGAGAACCAGAATCCGTAGCTGGATCGCTAAACAGCAACGAAAAGACTCAGTTGAATTAGGTCGCAAGTTACTTGAGAAAGAAGCAAAGAAATTTAATGTTTCAACTAAAAAACTTTTCAAAGACGAAGTAGAGATAAAGCGTATTGCCAACGAGTATGGTTTAGGCAGACCCGAGGATTTGATGGCTTCTATTGGCTACGGAAAAACCTTACCGAGAAATGTCTTAGCCAAATACTTGGGACCCGATAAATTTAGTAAGCTCGATCCTGATAATAAAAAAGATTCACGAATTGAAAGCGGCGTTAAAGCTGTAAAAAAACTCATCGGTCTTGGCGATGATGCGATCCTTGTAAAAGGAGTAGATAATTTATTGACGACACGAGCCAGATGCTGTAATCCCATCAAAGGCGAAGAAATCGTAGGCTATATCTCCCTTGGTAAGGGAATAGTTGTACACAATAAGAGATGTAAAAATGTTAAGCAGTTAATGGTCAATAAAGATCGCATTATTGATGTTGAATGGGCAACAAGTGATAAAAAAGAAATTCAATCTGTCCAGTTATTTGCTAAGACCGAAGATCGGACAGGTATGTTGGCAGGTATCACAAACGCTATTTCAGATATTAAAACAAACATTAGAGATGCTCGAGCCAGAGTTTCTAACGAAGATGAAGGATTGATTGAAGTAACTGTTGAAGTATTTGATAAAAAACATCTTGATAAGGTAGTAAAATCCATAAAAAATGTATCTGGTGTTATAGATGTTGAAAGAATAAACAACCTCAAGAAAAAATAATTCATTTGCCGAACCAACCATTATTACAAAGATTCAAGCTTTTCTTTTAAGTATAATTCTGTTATCATTCGCCTTTTGTTTGACTATATAAAAATAATTAAGGCGATTTTTTTGTGAAAGAAATAGTATCAACTGACAAAGCACCGGGAGCGATCGGACCTTATTCTCAGGCGATCAAGGCTGGAAAAATGGTTTTTTGTTCTGGACAAATTCCAATTGATATAGAGACAGGTGAATTTGTATCTGAAGATGTAGGTGAGCAAACCGATCAGGTATTGAAAAATTTAAGTGCTGTTTTGGAAGAAGCCGGAACAAGCCTTGATAATGTTGTGAAAACTACGGTTTTTCTAGCTGATATGAATGATTTTGCTGAAATGAATGAAGTCTATGCAAAATTCTTCAATGAGACAAAACCTGCCCGTGCAACGGTGCAGGCGGCTAGATTACCCAGAGATGCAAAAGTTGAGATAGAGTGTATTGCTTTGGTTTAAGTAGATTTTCTAGTTAGGTCAATAAATACTTAAATTTACAAAAGAAAAACCAAACGCCTTTTTTTAGACGTTTGGCAACCAATCTTGTGGATTAAATCTCAAATACTTACGCCGCCCGCACAGCTTTGACGATTTTGCCTGATTTTATACAACGGGTACAAACTTTTTGACGCTTTGTTCCACCTTTTGGTAATTGAACACGAACCTTTTGTAGATTCGGATTGAAACGTCGTCGGGTTTTGTTATTAGCGTGGGAAACATTGTTTCCAAACTGCGGTCCTTTTCCGCAAATATCACATCGTTTTGCCATAGTTAAAAAGCCTCCAAAAGTATTAATTGAGGTGTTAAAAAAAGAGTTTGATGTTAAACTCAAAAATACAATTTATAGCAAATAATATTTAGATTATCAAGCAATGATTAGAATAGTTAATTTTGAAGGAGTAAAAGCCACAGTGCGAAATACTAATTATAAGTTTTTTATAGTTGCAGTTCTAGCGGTAACTACATTAATTTTTACAGCGTGTCCCACAGATCCTGGTAATCCCAGTCCCAAAACTGGTGACGTTGATCCTAATGCTGTAGCAGCTACAGTAAATGGCAAAGAGATCAAACTCGAAGCTGTTGAGCGTGCAATCAAGCAACAATCTCAAGGACAAGAAAGTAAACTTTCTCAAATGGAGCTTGCACAAGCCCGTTTACAAGTTTTGGAACAGCTTATTCAACAAGAAGTTTTATTTCAAAAAGCTGAAAAAGAGCAAACCATTCCTAGTGACGAAGAAATTACAACTGAAATCAATAAAATGAAAACTAATTCCGGTCTTTCCAAGGAAGAATACGAGAAGCGTATGAAAGAAGCCGGACTAACTGAGGAAGTTCTTCGTGAGAATATTAAAAAGCAGTTGGCAATACAAAAACTAGTTAGCAAGGTTACAGGTAAAGTAGAAGCACCTAGCGATAGTGAAATTGAAGCATTCTATAATGGTAACAAAGCTGCATTTGTTAGGAAACGAGGTGTTAAATTAGCGGCAATTGTTATTGATCCGAGAGACACAGGGCAAGGTGATACAACTAAAGATGAAGAAAGTGCAAAACTAAAAGTTCAGGAAGTCTTGAAAAAAATACAAGGCGGAGCAGATTTTGCTACAGTAGCTAGTTCTGATAGCGAAGATCCAAGTCGTTTGAGAAAAGGTGATTTGGGTTATATCTCAGAAGATCAAATGAAGCAAACTTTTTCTCCTCAGATTGCCAATGCGTTTATGAGCGATCAGTTCAAGGTTGGTAGTGTAACACCAGCTATTCCGATCGCAGGTAAGTATTATATCTTTAAGCTTCAGGAAAGAATTGAAAAAGATGAAGATTTAACACTTGAAAGTCCAGGCATTCGTCCGCGCATTTCGGAAACTTTGGTAAATAACCGTAAGCAACTTCTAAGTGCTTCATATGCAGCTATTGCAATGAATGAGGCAAAAATCGTCAATTTCTTGGCTCAAAAGGTCGTTGATAATCCAAATGAGTTAAGCGGAGCAAGACCTGCCGGAACTGATGATAAGAAGAAAGATGAGAAGTCTGAGTCAAATTCTAACTCTGAGTCTAATGCTGAAAAGAAAGACGGTGAAGAGAAAAAAGATGAGAAGTCTGAAGAAAAGAAAGACGAAAAATCTGATTCCAACACCGAAGAAAAAGCTGATGATAAAAAAGAAGAGGCTAAGACAGAAGAGAAAAAATAAAAATCTTCTTCTAAATCAAATTATTCAAGAGGCGGACTTGTTCGCCTCTTTTTTAATGCGTTAAAATCTCAATTTTGCAATGCTATTCAAATTAACTGACATTTATAAAGCTTACAGCGGAAACGAAATATTAAAAGGTGTTTCGTTTCAGATAAATCCGTTTGAAAAAGTTGGATTAGTTGGTCGCAATGGCGCTGGTAAAACAACAGCTTTTCGAATAGTTACAGGCGAAGAATCGGCAGATTCGGGTGATGTTTCCAAAACAAAGGGTTTGAAAATGGGATTACTCGAACAGCATGTAGATTTTACGGAAAATGAAACTGTTCACACCGCCGCACTTTCTGCATTCAAAAAACTTCACGACATCGAAGCCCGTATGCGTCAGCTTGAAATTGAAATGACCGACAATTCTTCTCAAGAAGTTTTAGATGAGTATGCGGAATTACAAACAGCTTTTGAAAATGAAGGTGGTTTTGAATACACAGCAAAAGCCGAAGCGATTTTGCTTGGATTAAATTTTGCGAAAGAAGATTGGAATTTAGAAACTGATAAACTCTCAGGCGGACAGAAAAATCGACTTGGAATGGTTCGTTTGCTTTTGTCTGATGCAGATGTTTTATTGCTTGATGAACCGACAAACCATTTGGATGTTGAGACTGTTGAGTGGCTTGAAAATTACTTAAAAGAATATGAAAAAGCTTATGTAATAATCAGCCACGACCGCTATTTTCTTGATAAAACCTGCACAAAAATAATAGAAATAGAAAACGGCAAAGCATATACCTACAAAGGAAATTACTCAAAATATGTGATAGATTCCCAACTCCAAAAAGAACAACGCCAAAGGGAATATGAAAACCAACAAGCATTTATTAAAAAGACAGAAGCATTTGTAAGAAAGAATCTTGCTGGACAAAAAACAAAACAGGCAAAATCTCGTCGAAATATGCTTCAACGGATGGATAAACTAGAAGCAGTTGAAAAAGACAAATCAGGCGGAAATTTTAATCTCAAAAATGTTGAACGAACCGGAGCAAATGTTTTATCGGTTGAGAATTTAGAAATTGGCTACCCAAATTTAACTTTGGCTGAAAACATAGATTTTTTGTTACATCGAGGAGAATGTCTCGGCGTTATTGGAGGAAACGGAACTGGGAAAACTACTTTCTTGAAAACTATTCTAGGCGAGATTCGTGAGCTTTCGGGAAAAATGCTTTGGGGAACAAAAGTAAATATCGGATATTATTCGCAACAGTTAGAAGAACTCGACAAAAATAATAATTTAATTGCAGAAATGCGAAAGATAAATCCTTTAGCTGAAAGTGGCGAATTGCGTTCATTTCTCGCACAATTTTTGTTTTTTGGTGAGGATGTTTTCAAGCGTATCGGAGATTTATCAGGCGGTGAAAAGGGAAGACTTTCGCTTGCCAAACTCATTTATTCAAAAGCAAATGTTTTGATATTAGACGAACCAACAAACCATCTCGATATTCCTTCAAGAGAAGCATTAGAGCAGGCTTTGAGTGAATATGATGGCACAATTATCACTGTTAGCCACGACCGTTATTTTCTTGACCAAGTTGCCACTCAGATTTTTTCATTTGAAGAAAATAAAAAGGTAGAAATTTATAATGGAAATTATTCGGAATTTCATGATTGGAAAGAGAGAAGAGATGAGGGTCAAGAGTCGAGAGTCGAGAGTGAAGAGAAATCAGAGATTACAAATCGAGTTGTTGAAGAAGCTAAATCGAATGGTTTAAGTAAAAATGAAAGGCAGAAGCTTGAAAATAGAGCCGAAGAGATAGAAGAAGAAATCGCAGAAAAAGAAGATGAACTGAAAAAACTCACATTAGAAATGAGCGATTCTGCTGTGATTGCAAATCAAGGTGAATTCCAAAAAATAAACAATCAATATCGAAAAACAGAAAAAAACATTCAAGATTTATATGAAGAATGGGAAGAGTTGCTTGAGAAACTAAACTGATTGGGGTAACTACAACTTGTTATTCATTGTGGTTGACAAAACTATTAAATGTAACTACTCTTGTTACACACTAAGTTGTAAGCAAATTGGTTACACACTTTTTTATGGCTTCAAATTCGAGATTAGCAATTGCGATTCATACAGCTGGAATGTTGGCATTTGGCGAGAGGATTCCTTTGACCTCTCAAATGATTGCTGAAAGCGTCGATACCAATCCAGTTGTGATTCGTAGAATTATAGGAAATTTAGTTAAGCACGGTTTAGTTGAAGTAAAAATGGGAACTGGTGGCGGTTCGCGTTTAACTCGAAAGCCAGAGGAAATCTCATTGGCAGAAATCTATTTGGCTTTGGAAGAAGGTGAAATTTTCAATGTTCCTGAGTTGGATGATTCTCACGGATGTCAGATTGGAAAGTTTGTACGACCTGTCTTGCGAAAGATTTTTGGTGAGGCGGAAAATTGTTTGATTAAGGATTTACAAAATAGAACTCTGCAAGATGTTATGGATGAAGTTCGTGCAAAATTACCGAATAATTTTTGTGTGAATGAAGCAAAATAATGGCTGAAAAAGAAGAAAAAAAGAAAAAGCGTTTTAAGTTTTCGAGTGCTTGGCGAGAAGCAAGAGAACTTGTTTGGGCTCACCGTTGGCGACTTGCTATTGGTGGTGTTTTGATGCTTATCAGTCGGCTTGCAGGTTTGGTTTTACCTGCTTCTTCAAAGTATTTGGTAGATGAGATTATTATTAAAGAGCGTTTCGAAATGCTTAAGTGGATTGCATTGGCAATTGGTGTAGCGACAATTGTTTCGGCAGTTACTTCTTTTGCACTTTCACAAATTTTAGGTGTTGCTGCTCAATATGCTATTACCGAAATGCGAAAAAAGGTGCAAGCAAAAATAGAGCGTTTACCTGTTTCTTATTTTGATTCGACACAATCCGGGAAATTAATTTCGAGAGTAATGTCCGATGCGGAAGGAATAAGGAATTTGGTCGGAACTGGGTTGGTGCAACTCGTCGGAAGTGCGTTTACAGCAATAATTTCAATCGGAGTTTTGTTTTGGATAAATTGGCGTATGACTTCAATAACGATTGTTGTTTTAGCTGCATTTGGAGGAGCTTTGTATTACGCCTTCACGCGGTTGCGACCAATTTTTCGTGAAAGACAGGTTATCAATGCCGAAGTTACGGGGCGTTTGGGCGAATCTTTGAGTGGTATTCGAATCGTTAAAAGTTACACAGCAGAGAAGCGTGAGGAGTTGGTTTTTGCACGTGGGGCTCACAGATTATTTCGTAATGTGGCGAAATCTCTTAGTGGAGTTTCGGCAATGACTGGTTTTTCATCGGTGATTATCGGAGCGATTAGTGTTGTGATGATTCTTGTTGGCGGAAATGCTGTGATGAACAAAACGATGACGCTTGGCGATTTGTTTATGTATATCTTTTTTACAAGTTTGATGGCATTGCCGATTGTTCAATTTACATCAATTGGGACTCAAATAACCGAAGCATTTGCAGGGCTTGATAGAATTCGTGAGGTTCTCAGTTCGGAAACCGAAGATGAACAAGATGCTTTGAAAGACTCCCTAAAAGAACTCGAAGGTTCGATAACTTTTCAGGACGTGCATTTTGAATACGAAGAAAATACGCCGGTTTTACAGGGAATTTCATTTCATTCGGATGCTGGAACAACAACCGCACTTGTTGGTTCAAGTGGCTCAGGAAAATCTACGATTCTCAACCTAGTTTTGAATTTTATCCAACCGCAAACAGGAAAAGTTTTGGTTGATGGAAAAGACATACAGACAATCAAACTTCGAGATTATCGAAAGCATTTAGGCGTTGTTTTACAAGAGAATTTTTTATTCGATGGAACTATTCTAGAAAATATTAAATTTTCCAACACAAATGCGACTTTTGAAGAGGTAAAGAGAGCTAGCAAGATTGCATATTGCGATGAATTCATTGAAAAATTTGAAAACGGCTACGAAACAATCGTTGGTGAACGTGGTGTAAAACTTTCGGGTGGACAAAGGCAACGTATTGCAATAGCGAGAGCATTACTTGCTAATCCGAGGATTTTAATTCTAGATGAAGCAACCTCAAGTCTCGATTCGGAAAGTGAAATAAAAATTCAGGACGGCTTAAAAACTTTGCGTCAAGGTCGGACTACTTTTGTAATTGCCCACAGACTTTCAACTATCCGAAGTGCTGATAACATTTTGGTTGTCGAAGAAGGAAAAATAGTCGAAAACGGAACACATGAAGAATTATTAGCGATGGATGGTCGCTACAAAGAACTTTATGATAAGCAATATCAATTTGAAAAAAATCAATTTATAAACCCGGGAGAAGATTGGACACCCGAAGTTTCAAATTTAGACAATACAAATCGAATTTAAGCGAGGAGAAGCAAAAAATGGCGGAAAAGCAAAACTATCAAAACCACGCAAAATTTTTCCCTTTATTTCATTTTATTTTGACACCTATGTTGTTGGCATTTTTGATTTATACAATTGTTCAAATGGTCAGATTTCCAAGTACAGACAGAGCAATGATGATTTTTATGGCTCTTGCGTTATTTTTGATTGGTTTAACGGCAAGAATGATGGCTCTAAAGGTTCAAGATCGTGTAATTCGTTTAGAAGAGCGTTTGCGATATAGGGAAGTATTGCCAAAAGAGTTAGCTGATAAAGCCGTAAATTTAAGAACTTCACAAATGATAGGTTTGCGTTTTGCAAGTGATGAAGAATTGCCAGATTTAGTTCAGAAAACTCTAAATGGTGATTTTGAAACAACAAAAGAAATTAAACTCGCTGTGAAAGACTGGCGTGGAGATTATTTGAGAGCATAAAAGGTGACAACTGATAACTGATAAGTGATGACTTTATAATGCAATTACTTTTTCAGCTATCAGTTATCAATTATTAGTTACATATTAGCTTTCAATCCGATAATTTGGTGCTTCTTTTGTAATAATCACATCATGGACGTGAGATTCACGTAAGCCAGCAGAAGTAATGCGAACGAATTTTGCATTAGTTTGTAATTCTTTGATATTTTGGCATCCTGTATAACCCATTCCAGAACGGAGTCCTCCAACGAGTTGGGTAACAGTTTCTTCTAAAGTTCCTTTGTAGGCAATTCGAGCTTCAATTCCTTCAGGAACAAATTTTGAATCGGAAACATTACCTTCTTGAGCATAGCGGTCGCTTGAGCCTTTTTTCATTGCACCGAGCGAACCCATTCCGCGATAAGATTTGAATGAACGTCCTTGATACAAAATTACTTCACCTGGAGCTTCTTGAGTTCCTGCGAAAAGCGAACCGATCATAACCGAATCTGCACCAGCTACAATTGCTTTGGAAATATCGCCAGAGAATTTAATTCCGCCATCAGCTATGATTGGCACACCGCTACTTTCTGCGGCTTCAACACATTCCAAAATAGCCGTAACTTGTGGAACACCCGCACCGGTTACAACTCGAGTTGTGCAAATCGAGCCGGGTCCGATTCCGACCTTTATTGCATCAACTCCTACATCAATCAAAGCTTTTGTCGCCTCTGCTGTTGCAATATTTCCTGCAATAATTTCAATGCCTGAAAATTTTGCTTTCACATCTTTAACCGCATTTAAGACTCTGGAAGAATGACCGTGAGCTGTGTCAATTACAATGGCGTCAACTCTGGAATTTACCAATGCTTCTGCACGTTCTAAATAATCACCCGTTGCACCAATTGCTGCTGCACAACGCAGACGACCAAGCTCATCTTTAGCCGCGTGAGGATATTTAATGGCTTTTTGTATATCTTTAACAGTAATTAAACCTTTGAGCATTTCATCTTCGTCAACGACCAACAATTTTTCAATTTTATGCTCTTGTAATTTTACTTTTGCCTCGTCAAGAGTTGTTCCGACGGGCACTGTAACAAGCGGTTGAGGAGTCATTACTTCGGCAACCGGAATGTCGGTTCGGGTTTCAAAACGAAGGTCTCGATTAGTGATAATTCCAACCAATAAATTACTTTCATCAACAACGGGAAATCCGCTAATTTTGAAACGAGCCATTATATTCAATGCATCGGAAACGAGAGCCTTATAGTTGATTGTGACTGGATCAACAATCATTCCAGATTCGCTTCGTTTTACTTTATCAACTTCTTCAGCTTGTTCTTCGATTGATAAATTTTTGTGAATAACTCCAATTCCGCCTTGTTGAGCTAATGCAATGGCAAGACTTGCTTCAGTTACAGTATCCATAGCCGAAGAGCAGAGTGGAATTTTCAGGTTGATATTACGCGAAAATTTAGTTGATGTATCGGTTTCGCTAGGTACAATTTCAGAATAAGCAGGGACAAGTAAAACATCGTCAAAAGTTAAGCCTTCTTTGATTTCTTCGATTTTCATAAGTTTAGGTATTAAAAAAGCCCGCAATTTTGTTGCAGGCGTTATTTCGCTTAGATTATAAATTTAAAAATTAATTTCTTGCGTTTAAGCTTGTCTAAAAGCTTCATTGTTTTATTGTGGAGCATTTGTCGCAGTATTGTTATTTGCTCCTGTGTTTGAATTGGCATTTGCAGGAGCAGCTTCTCCAAAAGTAATTTTCCCATCCTGCAAAATCTTCTTCAAATTATTCATATTGATTTCGTATTCAAAACCGTTCTTTTTATATCCCGGAGGTGGTAAGGGAGTCTCGATCTTCTTTCCATTTACTGTTAGTTGAACAGATTCTGCTAAACCTCTGTAATAGTTTAGTTTGAGACTTTCCTCAGCTGTAATTGTTTTTTCTGTAATTGTTGTGGGGCTTAATAAAACAGTTTCTCGTTTGCCATCAACTACAGTTTGTAGTGCAAGTTCTTCAGCAGTAGTTTTTATCTGAACTTTAATTTCGTCAGTTGAGATATTTTCAGTTGAAGTCTGACCATTTGCATTAGTGTTAGCATTTGCATTTGAATTTTCAGTTTCTTTGACGTTTGCGTTAGCAATGCTTGTGTTTCCTTGCGTCGTGCTTTCTGCGTTTTGTAAATAATTAACCAAAGCTAAAATGCCCCAAGTCATCAATCCAAGAATAATAACTGCAAAAATAATGGTTGGAAGCATCGAAGGTCCGCTATTATCATCTGTCAAAACTTCGGGACGATAAGTTTTAGTTTCTTCTATATCCTCTGTACCTTCTTGGCTCGACACTATTCGGGCATAGTCTTGAAGTGCTTCATGTTCATCAACACCAACGTATTTGGCAAATGATTTAACAAAGCCTTTATTGAAAATCCCACCCGGCAAAGTTCGGTAATCATCGTTCTCTATTGCTTCTAAATATAGTGCAGAAATGCGAGTTTGTTCAGCAACTTCGCTTATAGAAATATCCCGCTCTTCACGAGCTTGTCGTAGTTTTTCACCCAAAGATTCCGGCATCTTATGTTATTTATTTGTAGCCCCTTTTGAAATGCTAACCATTAGCGGTCTTAACTTTGAAATATATCGTTGATGTGGTTGTAATGTCAATCAGATTAAAGGTTTTTCCTGCTTTTGTCAGCTTGATTAAATAACAAATTGCGTGTTACGTTTAGGCGTTATCTTTATCTTGTATTAAAATCTATATTTAAAAAAATAAGCGAGGAATTTTTGATGACTCTCGAAGCCCTTGGAATGGTAGAAACAAAAGGATTTGTTGGTGCTGTTGAAGCCGCTGACGCAATGGTAAAAGCCGCCAATGTAAATCTGATCGGTAAAGAATATATCGGTGCAGGTTATGTCACGATTTTTGTTCGTGGAGACGTTGGTGCGGTCAAAGCTGCCACCGATGCCGGAGCTGCTGCCGCTCGCCGAGTAGGTGAATTGATTAGTGTTCACGTCATTCCGCGTCCACATAGTGAAGTTGAAGATGTTTTGCCCGGAAGCGGTGTGGCTGAAGGCAAATCCATTAGAGCGGGTGGCAAAAAACAAATTGGCTCTGGAAGGTCTGCTAAGAAAAAATAATTCATTCCCATTAGAAAAATAATCTAGCCAAACTATGAATGACAAAGACCTGGTAGCCCAACAGCAAGCAAGAGATGCGGTTGAATCTGCACATCTTGCCTTCAAGTCTGTTGCAAGGTTTGACCAAGCAAAAATTGATCGAATATGTGAAGCAATGGCAAAAGTTGCTTTACAAGAATCAATGCGTCTTGGGCAAATGGCAAATGAAGAGACAGGTTTTGGAAAAGCCGATGACAAACGAGAAAAAAATCGTTTCGCGGCTGAAGATGTTTGGGATTATTTTCGTGATCTGAAAACAGTTGGCGTTGTTAAAGATGAAGGAAGTGTTGTTGAGATTGCCAGTCCGAGAGGAGTAGTTGCAGCCGTCATTCCTTCGACAAACCCAACCTCTACAGCTATTTTCAAAATTATTATTTCCATCAAATCACGAAACACGATAGTTTTGTCACCTCATCCATCCGCCCAAAGATGTATTGCGGAGACTGCTCGCATAATGCGTGATGTTGGTGTCAAAGAAGGCTTGCCTGTTGATGCTATTCATTGTTTGACAGATTCAACTATCGAGGGAACAGAAACTTTAATGAAGCATAAACGAACGGCTGTTATTCTTGCCACTGGTGGGATAGGTCTTGTTCGAGCGGCATATTCATCTGGAAAGCCTGCTTTTGGTGTCGGACCGGGAAATGTTCCGGTTTTTATTGAAAAAACAGCTGGTGTCCAAAAAGCAGTTTCAGATATTTTAACCGGGACTTGTTTTGATAATGGAACTATTTGTGCATCTGAACAATCGGTTGTGGTTGAATCAACGATTGCAAGCCAAGTCAGAGAGGAATTTGTAAAACAAGGTGGGCATTTTCTAAATCAAACAGAAGCTGACAAAGTTGCTGAAATTCTTCTAACTCCACAAAGAACTCTTAATGCAAACATTGTTGGAAAATCTGCTGAACATATTGCCAGTCTTGCAGGGATTTCAATTCCGAATGGTACACGCTGTTTACTAGCTGATTGCGGAGGAGTTGGAAGAGATTTTCCTTGGTCGATTGAAAAACTTTCTCCGACCTTAGCTTTTTTTGTTGTTGAAAATATTGAACAAGGGGCAAATCGTTGCGAAGAGATTTTGCAATTTGGTGGAATGGGACACACTGCCGGAATGCACACACAAAATCGGGATGCCGCAATTCGCTACGGTCAGCAAATGCCCGCATCAAGAGTTGTTATAAATTCTCCTACAACACACGGAGCGATTGGTTTTTCTACTGATCTTGCACCATCTATGACTCTAGGTTGTGGTTCTTGGGGCGGAAATGTAACTTCAGATAATGTTTCTCCGCACCATTTAATGGATATTAAACGGGTTGCATTTGAGACAAAATCGGTCAGTGAACACCGAACATCTGCGTCGAGTCAAACTACTGGTCAAAATGTCCAGATTAAAAATAACGCTAGTAAAAAAATTGAGAGAAAAGATATAGCATCAATTGTTGATAAGTTTCTAAGCCAGAAATTATCTGAGACTCCTGAGCCGAAAACTCAGAGTAAAACTGTAATTCATCAAGTTGAAAGTAAGCCTCAAGAGGATAGTTCAAAACCAAACGCGGTAGATTTTGTAAGTGAAACAGATGTCAGGGAAGCGATATCAGATAATAAAAAGATTTACGTAAACAAAAAAACCATAATTACCCCATCTGCAAAAGACTTAGGAGAAGAAAAAGAAGTTTTTGCTAATGTTTGATTAGAAATAATTTGACTTTTATGCCGAAAATATAATTAGCTCCTTTTTTTCATTAAAACCTTTATGGCTGAAACAACGGTCGAAAACAGAATTTGCATATCTTGCGGAGTAGAAGCACGCCCGGGAGCATTATTTTGCTATAACTGCGGAGGTGCCGTATCTCAAGAAACCGAAAATGGTGGTGAAGAATCTACCAGTGATGTTTGGTTTCAAGAGGATATTATTGAAAAAAGTGAAGATGATAATAGCGAGCCTGAAAAATCAGAAGAAAAGGTAGAAAATGAAACTCAAGAAGATTCAGTTGAAGAAGAAATAGTTTCAGAAAAAGTAGAGGAAGAAACGGACAAAGCAGACGAAAAAGACGAGAAAACTCAAGAGAAAGAAAAAGAAAAAGATAGTAAAGAAGAAATTGAAAAGTCTGAGGTCGAAGAAAAAACGGATTCAGAAAAAGAAACAGTTAATATAAAAAGAAAGACTCAACTTAAATCAGCTTCAGCTTTGAGAAAAAGACCAAAATCTTTGGGCAGTAAGAAGATTGAAGTTGTTTGGGAAGAGCGAGATAGCTCTCCAAATTTATTGTTTATCTCTGTAGCATTTATATTGATTTTAATTGCTTTTGGAGTATTTTTACTGGCGATGTATTTGAAATAAAATGGAAGTTGCAATTTTAGTAGTTTTTTTAGCGATTTTTTTGGGGATAGCCATTTTGGCATTGCTGATTCTATTCCTTTTACTGAGAAAAAAATAAAGCGTTGGAAATTTCCAACGCTTTATTTTTTTAGAATTTCGTTTTCTGTAAAGTTGGTTTTGAGTTTGGTTTTGGCTTTGCAACTCGACCGGTTTTTGTAATGGCTATCCTCTTTTGTTTATTAGGTCCGTCCTTTACATTGACTTTTATATTTCTAAAAGTTCCGTCTTTTTTATCGTTTACCGGGTTATAGCTCAATACATATTGAGTGCGTAACTCACGGGCAATATCTTTAGCGATACTATCCAATTCGCCAATCGTATTTGGGAAATAAGCTTTACCACCTGTTTCAGTTGCGAGTCGTGACAAAAAGTTTTTAGCTTTTTTCTGAGGGCTTTTTCTTATGAAATTACCGTCACTATCAAGGTCTTTAATAAATCCAACTGCATAAATCTGAACATCTGATTCTCTTAAAAGTTTGAAGAGTTGTTCTTCTTTATAATAGCTGCTTCTATCTTCGCCATCGGAGACCAAGATCAATGCCCGGCGTTTTCGGTCGTAAGGATTTTGTGTTCTCTCGTAATCATCAACCTTTTCAGCCGCTAGGTATATTGCGTCAATGATTGCCGTTTGCCCACCCTCAATATAAAGATTATCAAGAGCATCATTTAAGTCTTGTTTACTACCTGTAAAATCTTGGACGATCTCGATCTTATCCGAACTAACAAAACGAATTACACCAGTTTCATCATCAGGACGGTTTGTTCCGACAATTGTTTTGCTTGCTTCAATAACTTTTTCCAACTGGAAACGAAGTGAACCTGAGTTATCAATCACTAAGGCGTAGTTTGTCGGAACTTCCTTCATATCAAAAGATTCAATCTTTTGTGGGACTCTATCCTCTAAAATTGTAAAGTCTGTTTTCTTTAAATTTCCGATTGGGCGGTTAAAGCGGTCAACAACACGGACATTTAGAATCACCGTTTCAGTGTCAATCTCAATAATGTCTTTGTCATCTTCAACAGGTAATGGTGGAGGCGGAGGTGGTAGATCAGGTGGTGTAGGACTTGTTGAAGTCGTATTTGTTTGTGCTTTAACTTTGGAAAAATCGACAAAAGAAAATCCAACACTCATACCCACACAAAGAATGAGTAACAAAATATAAAATCGTTTATTATTCATTTTATTAGCTTAAGAGTTATTTAAAACTCGTCAAGATTATTTGAAGTCTGTATTAGGAGTTGCGTAATAACCTTCGCGATTCCTAACTGTTAGACGCGGCAAACCGCGTGGGGGTTTGACCTTAACTTTAACTTTTCTCCATTTTCCATTTGGCTTAAAGTCATCTGGAGTATAACCAATTGTATATTGATTGCGAAGTTCTAGTGCAATTCTCTCAAAAATTTCATCCATTTCTACCGTCGTATTCGGATAAAATGATTTTCCTCCAGTTACATTTGCAAGTTCATCAAGAAAAGCCTGCCCTTGGATTCCAAGCATAGAACCTGAATCTCTGCCGTCTATAATTCCAACAGAATAAATGACAACATCGGATTCTTTCATCAATCTTCGAACTTCTTTGAAACTATAACGTGATGAATTATCTTGCCCATCGCTAATTATGAGAAGAGCTTTCTTGCGGTGTGTTCCTCGGGAGACTCTTTCAACCCCGAGATAACAAGCGTCATAAAGTGCGGTGTTATGTTTTGGTTGAACGAGTGTGAGCTTATTTAATACCGCTTCGCCGTCTCGGGTTCTGTCCATCAACAATTGAGCACGCTTGTTAAATGCGATTAGGTAATATTCATCTCGCGGATGACTCGTATTCATAAATCTAGCGAGAGCATTTCTTGCTTTAAGAATTTTTTCTCCACTCATTGAGCCGGAAACATCAAAAAGGATTCCAATTGAAACAGGAGCATCGCTATCACTAAAAAAGGTTATGTTTTGTTTTTTCTTGTTATCATAAACAGTAAATGCATCTTTAGTTAAACCCGACACATATCTTCCGTAATAATCTGTAACAGTTAAAGTCAATGTTACTAAATCAGTATCAATTTTCAGGACTTTGCCATTATCTTCGCCTTGAACTGGCGGAGTGGGTTGTGTTTCAGGTTGTTGATCTTGAGCTAAAACAACACTGGATGAGACAAGAAAAAAAAGTAGCACAAAACTCAACCGATTAAGCGACTTTAATCGGCTTGGAAATTCATATACAGCCATAGTATCTCCTAAATAGACCTTTACTATTTATATTAAGAAACCCTTCACATAGATGCAAGATATTTCTTTGATGTTCGTTAATTATAATACGTTGTTTCAGTGCATTTATTCCTGAAAAATTTTGCTTGAAACATATGTAAGCAAAAAGCGTGTTATAATTTGAAAGGTTCAGTATTTATTGCTTTGAGCCAATTTTTTAATACTACGCTCCAAGGTCTTTACCTTTTAAATCCTAATTAAGAATTAGCCATGGCAGAATTTATTTGTCGTTTGGGAACCCCTTCCGGCGAAATAGTTACAAGAGTTGTTGAAGCTACAACTCAAAGAGAAGCAAAATCCAAATTGGAAAGCGAAGGATTTCGTGTCTTTACGGTTTCTAATTCCGAAAAAGGCTTATCAGCTGTTCTTCAGACAGGCAGTACATCAAAAAAAGGACGGATAAAATCAGGTGATTTTTTGCTTTTTAATCAACAACTATCTGCACTTTTAAGAGCTGGAATTCCTGTTCTTCAAGCCATAAACTTACTCAAACAAAGATCTGCTTCTTCGTCATTGAGAAATATTTTAGATGATGTTGAAGAAAAAATTAAAAGTGGAACGCCTCTTTCTGAAGCTTTTGAGGCTCAAGGTGTTTTTCCAAAAATTTACACGGCTTCGATCTTGGCTGGAGAAAGAAGTGGAGCTTTAGATGATGTACTTTCTCGTTATGTCCATTATCTAAAACGTAGTGTTGGGATTGCTAGAAAGTTAAGGGGAGCTTTGGCATATCCTGCATTTTTGCTGTTTGCAGCAGCATGTATGGTTGCGTTTTTAGTGCTTTACATCGTTCCCCGAATGTCGAATTTATTTGAAGGATTAAGCACTTCCAAGGGTTTACCTCTGCCAACTGTAATTGTTCTAACTATTTCTACAACGCTCGCAAACAACTTCTGGTGGGTTTTACCACTCTTATTAATATTGATAATCGCATTAGTGCTTTGGTTAAGAACTACAAGCGGAAAACTCGTCTTGCATAATTTCCTTTTGCGTTTGCCTCTCGTAGGCACGTTGATTAAACAAATGACGACTGCCCAGCTTGCACGCTCTCTTTCGACCTTGATCTCCGGCGGCATTACAGTTCCTGATTCTTGGGAGATCGCTTCACAAGCGATTACAAACCTTGAATTACGACGTAGAAGTCAATCTGTTCAACCAATGATTCGAGAGGGACGTATGTTTACCGAATCACTCGAAAAAGCAAACTGGTTACCTGAGTTGGCTTTAGATATGATCGGGATCGGTGAAAATTCAGGAAGCTTGCGTGAAATGCTGGATGAAGTCGCAAACTTCTACGACGCCGAATCCGAAGTGAGACTTGAACAGTTAACGACCTTGCTTGAACCGATAATTTTGGTGTTTATGGCAATCATCGTTGTAACAATTTTGATGGCGATTTATTTGCCGATTATTCAGGCGATTTCCTCAGGACCATTTGGATCAAGGTAAACGAAAGTAAAAAATATAGCTATGGAAAACCAAACAAACGGAAATAACACAATGACTTCATCCCCAAAAATAGAAGTAAGTGATTTTTTGGAGAATGAACCACCTGAGGTAGTTGAAGCAAAAAATATGGCGAAGCGTTATCGGCTTCCTTATATTGATTTGTTACCGCCTGATAAAGAATCTCCAATTGATTATGAAGAATTGGCAGTTATTCCGGTTGATATGATGTTGCGTAATCAATTTGTTCCGCTTAAACGTGATGGAAAAAATTTGCACGTTGCAATGTCTGATCCGACTAATTTGGAAAGGCTTGACGAACTTGAAAATGCTCTGAGTGTCAGAATTGTTCCATATGTTGCTACAAGTGGAGCGATCGATGTTGTCTTAAAAAAAGGTGATGCGACGCAAAGAGTTATGCAGGAAGCTGCATCGGGCTTTAAGATTTCACTTGTAAAAGAAACTGAGCAAGGTGAGGAGGTTTTAGACCTAGACCGTTTGGCGACTGATTCGGATATGTCGCCCATCATTAAACTCGTTGACACAATCGTTTATAACGCGATGGAGTCTAGAGCTTCCGACATACATATCGAAACGGGCGAAAGAGAAGTTCGTGTTAAATTCAGAATTGATGGGGCTTTGTATCAGAAGGTTGACCCGATTGATATTGCTTATCATCAGACATTGATTTCGCGTATAAAGGTTATGTCTGAGCTAGATATTGCCGAGCGTAGAATTCCGCAGGATGGGAGATTCAGAGTTCGATACAAAGGCAGAACAGTTGATTTTCGTGTCTCAATTATGCCGACTGTTTATGGCGAAGACGCTGTAATTCGTATCCTTGATAAAGAACAAATTTCTGAAGAGTTTAAGAATTTGAGCTTAGAAGTAGTGGGGTTTGATGAATTGGATCTCAAAAATTTCCGCCATTACATAAAAGAACCTTATGGCATGGTTTTGGTAACAGGACCGACAGGTTCCGGTAAAACCACAACACTTTACGGGGCTTTGAATGAAATTCGCAATGAAGAAGATAAAATAATCACGATTGAAGACCCGGTTGAATATCAACTTTATGGAATTGTCCAGATTCCAGTTAATGAGAAAAAAGGTTTAACATTTGCCCGTGGGTTGCGTTCAATACTTCGCCATGATCCCGATAAGATTATGGTCGGTGAGATTCGTGACGAAGAAACCGCTCAGATTGCAATTCAATCTGCTCTTACAGGTCACCTCGTTTTCACAACTGTTCACGCAAACAATGTAATTGATGTAATCGGACGATTCTTGAACATGGGAGTTGAACCATATAACTTTGTTTCATCCTTAAACTGTGTGCTTGCTCAAAGACTCGTAAGGGTTTTGTGTCCAACCTGTAAGCGTGTTTATGAACCTAATGAGCATGAATTAACAGAATCAGGCTTGGAAGTTGATAAAGTCACAGGTGAAAATTTCTTTATAAATGTTGGTTGTGATGCCTGCAATCACACAGGTTATAGAGGCAGAACAGCAATTCACGAGTTACTTGATATGTCCGACAACATTAGGGAAATGATCGTTGAGAGGCGTCCGGGTTCTGAAATTCGTCGTCAAGCTGAAAAAGAAGGATTGAGAAGTTTACGCGAGTCAGCATTAAACAAAGTTTACAAGGGATTGACTACTTTGTATGAAATAAATCGCGTAACTTTTGTTGATTAAGAGCTTTTTGAAATTTGTGGAGCTTAGTCAAGTGCAAAAAAAAGTTGATTTTTTTTCGCAATAAACGGAAAATATATATAGCTATTTGCTCGGTAGCTACCCAACCATTTTGGAACTTTGCTCTCATAATCGCGTGTAAACACAACGGAAAAGAAATCTGTTTGCTTGTTTTAAGCGAATCTTAATACGGAATCCCAAATAAAATATCATGAAAATCAAAGCCTATTTACGTTTTTCACTAAACTTATTTTTACTCGTCTGTCTGCTTTTGCCAATGACAACTCTGGCATTTCGCGGCGAAGGTAAAAAACATTTCAAAAAAGGAATCAAGCACGAAATTGCTGAAGAATGGGATAAAGCTGTCGAAGCGTTTGCCTTGGCAGTTGCGGATAATCCTAAAAATCCAGAGTACCGGTTGCATTATAGACGTGCTTTATTCAATGCCTCACAAATGTTTATGAAGCGTGGCAGAATGCTGGCTGAGGAAAAAGATTATAGCGGTGCTTACATAGCTTTTAGAAAAGCTTATGCTTATGATCCCGTAAACGAACTGGCGAAAGCAGAGATGGCTCGGATGGTCAGGCTGCAGAAAGAATTACTTGACGGCAAAAAAGAAGAATCTGACGAACCCGATGACATACGCCTTGTTCAAGCTGGGTTAACCAAAAAAGACCTTCCGGCAAATATTGTAATTCCTGCAAAGTATGATGTTTTAACGGATGTACCATTTCCAAGCGGAGTAGATTTGCAATACATCGTCAGGAAATTAGCCAAAGATTTAGACCTAAATGTTTTATTCGACACGGCAAGTTTTCGTTCACCCAGAAGAATCAAAATTGAATTGAAAAATGTTACAGCGGCAAAGGCTCTTGATTATATTTTCCTGCAAGAAAGTTTATTTTTTGAAAAAGTCGGACCTCGAACAATTTTAGTGGCAAACTCAAACCGCCGACAATTTTTTCAACAGTTAGTTTTGAAAACATTCTATCTTTCAAACGCCAACCCCAAGGATGTTTCAACTCTGGTTAAAGCTGCAATTCCGGCTCAGCCTGGAAGAACACCAACCAACGTTTTGGTTGATGAAGATACAAATAGCATAACGATTCGTGACACGGCTGAGAATATGCGTTTGATCAGCAAATTGGTTAAATCTCTAGACAAAGATCGTGCAGAAGTCGTTATGGACGTTCAAATTTATGAGGTTTCCAAAAATGATTTACTGCAAATTGGTAATCAGCTAGGAAATAGAGCGGCTCTGACAAATTTGGGAGGATCAAGTAGCGGGATAGTTTCAAGTGGAAATAGAAATGCAATTACAGATGTTTTAGGAATCAATCCGCCAACAGCACTTGGTGTTGGGCTTTTAATTCCTGGTTCAGCAATTGCTGCATTGCAGTCTAAGAATCGAACCAAACTGATTGCTTCAACTCAGATTCATTCATTCAATAATGAAGACTCATCTGCACGGATTGGACAAAGAGTTCCTGTTCAAACTGCGAGTGTAATTCCTTTTACTGGAGGAACAAACACGGGAAATAACAACAACAATGCGTTTGGAAATGGCTTTCCTGTAATTAACTATGAACAAGTTGGTTTAACACTCAAATTCAAGCCGATTGTTTTTCCGAATCAGGATGTTCAGGTGGCGATGGAAATCGAATCGAAAGATGTTGTTAACGCAGGAACATTAACACCGACATTTACCGAAAGAACAATTAAAGGGACGGCAAGAATTCAAAATAACAAGACTTTATTGCTTGCAAGCGTCGCACAAGGAGTTGAAAGTCGTGGGCGCGAAGGGCTTCCTCTGCTTGGTTTAATTCCAATCATCGGACGTTTATTTACTGCTCCGACAAGAGATAATCGAGAGGTTGATATAGTAATCGCTGTAACACCAAGGGTTATTAGAGCACCTGCAATATTGCCTGAAGATGTAGTTGAACGCCCGACGGGAAGTTTAGCTGTTCCGACCAGCAGTTCACTTGAAGCACTTTTAATTCGTGAGGAGGTGCAGGAACAATTAGCACTTGCCAGAAAATTACCTAAGAATCCAAAAATCCAGTTACCTGACCAGAAAGTTACAGGTCCGACTTACGTTAAATCAAGCACAAATAATGCTACATCACAAAAAACAAAAGCACCTGTAGAAGAAAGTAAAACTGTAGATAAGCCTGAAGAAAAGACCGTTTCAAAGCCTGACGATAAATCGGCAGCAGTTTCAAAATTGAAACCGATTGATAATTCAACAAAGACTCTGAAATTGAATGAGACTTGGTTAAAGGCAGAAGATAACTCAAGCAGAATTGCTGAAAAAGTTGAAGAAAAGCCAAAATCAAATAGCTTCGTGAAGAAAAATATAATGCCTAAGGCTGTTTTACAGTTTTTGCCTAAATTCAAACCGATGAAGGCAGGTGAGAAAACTAAATTTGCGATCATGGTCAGAAGTGCCAAGGCGTTTCGTTCGGCGATTTTGGGGCTAAAATTTGATGAAACACAAATAGCAGTAAAAAGTATCGGTTATGGAGATGTTTTTGGAGCCAATTTGGCACAAACTAATGCGAAACCGTTCTTAAATCAAAACGGTAAATTATACGTTAATCTATCTTCTTCAAAAGATGTTTCAGAAAATAGTTCAGGCATAATGGCTTATGTTGAGATTGAGGCACTAAAAGACGGGACACCAAATATTGAATTTGATGCAGAAATTCTGAATATTCTGACGGCTGATGGTGATAGTTTTGAAATTAATTTTTAGTAAATGAGATCAAAGTTTTGTTTACAAAAGATAAAACTCGAAGATGGCTATACTTTGCTTGAATTGGTCATAACATTAGCTGTGCTTTCGATTTTAGTTTTAGGAACTATTCCGCTAGTTCAAAATGCTGTTAAGCGTCAAAAAGAATTGCGTTTGAGACAAACTTTGAGAGATGTCAGAAATGCGATTGATGAATTCAAACGGGACACAGTAGGCTCATGTCCACAGGGAACGACCGGAACATCGGCAACGACAGCTAGAACAAATGTTCAAAGAAGTGTTCCTGCTGATCCGAGGAGTCGTGTCGTGATTGATGACTGCACGATTTTTACGACTGACAATCTTGACCGTTATCCACCATCATTGGATGTTCTTGTTCAAGGTGTGAAGGTCAAGCCGAGAGGTCTGCCTGCATCATCTACAGGTGGAGCAGGTTTAGGTGGTGATACACGAAACGCTACTGAATTAAATGATTTGGAAGAAAAAACAAAAGTTTATCTGCGAGAAATGCCTATTGATCCAATGACGGGAGAATCAGATTGGGAATTACGTTCTTCCTTTCAGACTGAGGATTCAGGCAGTTGGGATCAGGTAAATGTTTTTGATATACGTTCCAGTTCGGACGCCGAAGCTCTAAACGGAGAAAAATACAGCGATTGGTAAAATGAAATTAGAGAATCAGATAATTAAATTAAAAATTAAATTGCGGATCGCCCAACGCGAATCAAAGTTTCAAGCAGGGTTTTCGTTGCTTGAGCTTCTGATTGCGATGTTTATTCTCATAATTCTACTTTCAGTCGCAATTCCAACCTATCGCACGAGTGTTCAACACGCACGTGAAACCGTTCTGAAAGAAAATCTCTGGCAGATGAGACGTTCAATTGACCAGTACGCTGCTGACAAAGGGAGACTTCCTGAAAGTTTACAAGATTTAGTTGACGCAAAATACTTGCGTGAAATACCAAAAGACCCAATTACAGAAGAGAGCGAATGGCAGGAAATTCAGGGCGAAGACCCTAATTCTTTTGAAGGTGAGCAGGGATTAACAAGTGTCAAAAGTTTAGCTGATGGAGAGGATAGTAACGGGACGCCATACAGCGATTATTAATTTATGTTTAGCAGCTTATTACAACCAAATTTTCCACGTGCGGCACTTGGTCTGGGACAAGAATCCATTACCGCTTTAGCTTTGCAAAAAGAAGGAAGAGGTCGTTTTGGAATCAAACAAGCAGCCTTGGTCGAATTACCTTATGGATTGTTAGTGCCTGACTTCAAAGATAGAAATATCTCAAACCAAAACGAGATGCTTGTCTTGCTAGAAGAAGCCGTAACAAATGCAGGTCTTCTAAAAAATAAACGCTGGTCAGTATCGCTTCCATCTAATACAGCCCGCACAGCTATTTTAACTCTAGAAGATGAACCTGCTTCAAAAAGTGAAAAAGAAGAAGTTTTAGAGTGGAAAGCTGAAACAAGTTTTGGAGTTCCTTCAGGAGAATTAAGAGTTTCACGCGAAAAAATTTCACCTGATGCAAATGGTAAAACCAGATATTTTGCGACGGCAGTAAGATTAAGCGTTATTGATGAATACGAAACTCTTTTTGAAAGAATGAATTGGCAAGCAGGGTTGGTATTGCCACGTGCGGTTAGCGAGTCAAAGTGGCTGACAAATCCGGTCAGCGATGGCGATTCACTTTTGATTAGCTCACAGAGTGACGGATTTACGGCAATGCTACTACGTGGAACTGAACCATCCGTAGTTCGTTCGGTGACTTGCTCGGAAAATGAAAGAGACGATGAGATTTATCGTCTGCTTGTATATTACCAAGACAAATTTTCTGTTGATTCTGACGAAAATCTCTTAAACAAATTGCTTGTCGTTGGGAAAGATTTTGTCCCTGAGAGATTGAGAGAAATTACGGCTGAAGCTCTCGGTGAAACGTTAGATATTTTAAGAGCAGAAGATGTCGGCTTAAATATTCCTGCAAGTAATCTTAGTTTTGATGAGGTAGCCGCCCCTGCCGGTATTGCGTCGCTTGGTTTTAGATAAAAAAAACGCTTTATATTTAACACAAATTGTTCTAAACTTTTCTGAAACATTCGTAGCGAAAAAAGCGTAATTACTTTGCATCATGACTACCAAAGCAATTGCAATAAATAAAATAAAAGAACTAACCGACGTAGAGCTTATAACACGGGCGATTTCGGGACGTGAAGATAGCTTTGAAGAACTCGTCAGCCGCTACCAAAGACCGATTGTTAGCTACGTTTACCGTATGCTTAATGATTACGATGCTTCGCTAGACGTCACGCAAGAAGTCTTTATCAAAGTTTACAAATCGCTTGAACGCTATAGTTCGGATTACAAATTCTCAACCTGGCTCTATCGCATCGCCCATAATGCGGCGATTGATTACATCCGTCGAAACTCAAAAAAATTACAAAGTTTGGAAACTGAAAATCAGGATGGAACGTATGAACTCCAACTTGAAAGCACTATTCCTACGCCTGAACAAAACAGGCAAACGAGCGAATGGCGGACGGAGATCGAATCAGTAGTAAAATGTCTTCCGGCGGTTTACAGAGAATTGATAGTTTTGAGGCATTCAAAGGATATGAGTTATGGGGAAATCGCTGAAATTACAGATTTGCCTTTAGGAACGGTGAAAAACAGATTGTTCCGTGCCAGAGAAATGATGCGTGAAATGTTTGTTGAGCGAGGAATAAGCGAAATTTAAAGGTATTATGGATAAAGATTTTATTGAATACCAACAAAATACACTTTTGAGAACCCCTGAGGAAAAACAGATGGGGGTGTTTTTACATATTTCTCATCTGGCTAATCTAATTTTTTATCCTCTGGGATATATAATTTCAATTGCAATTTGGCAAACGAAAAAAGATGAAATGCCTGCTCTGGATTTACACGGCAAGGAAGCCACAAATTGGATTATAACCTCAACAATATATCATCTCATTAATTTTGTTATTTTGATTTTTGGTATTTTCTTGACATTTTTTGTTATTGGATTCTTTGTCATCTTTGTTAACTTTCTTGTCTTTCTGGGACTTATTATTGCAAGCATAACTTTTTCAATAATTGCAGCTCTTAAAGCAAATGATGGCGAGCATTGGGAATATCCAATGAATATAAAATTCTTAAAATAATTTATGAATTTGCAGTCCGAAAAACTTGAAGGCATTTGTTGCCCACGCGAAGAGGTCGTCGCTTATTTAGATGGCGAGCTTTCTCCGCGTGAAGAAATGGATTTGGATATGCATATGGCAAATTGCAAGATTTGCTCTGACGAACTCAATGCCCAAAAAATGGTCTCGACAAGTTTAGAAATTTTTCTTGACGAAGAGCCTGATGATCTGGAACTACCAGAAAATTTCACGAAAGTAATTAAAGCTAAAGCCGAAAGTGATGTAAGCGGATTAAGAGAATCTAAAGAGCGTCCGCTGGCATTTTTTATTTCGGCGGTTTTGATTTTGTTAGTTGTAATTGGTTTAGGTACCGAACTCGAAACTGTCTGGTTTGCAGTTGATAAATTTACAAATCAATTCTTAGCGGTTGGCGGTTTTATCTGGCATACGATTCACAATGTTGCTTTAGGCTTTGCTGTAATTTTACGTGCTTTAAGTCATCATTTTGTATATAGTTCGGCTTTAAGTCTATTTTTTATTTTAGCCTTTTTGGCAATGATGTTTTTAGTACTCTCAAGGATGGTTTTGCGATTTAATCGCTCTTAATTGTTTGGTTTTGACAGATGCACTAAGACAAGAAATTTACATTCCTCAGATTGCTTCAGGGCGACAACTTTTCTGCATTTTCTTAACCATAATCTTTTTAGCCCTTTCAATTTATTCACAAACAAATCTTACACAACCCGACGAAAACACTTTGATCGTAAACGACGCTCCAGAGATGGAGATTTTTGCTTTTGGTAAAAAAGTAATTGTCGAAAAAAGAGCAAAAGGCGTTCTTTCATTTGGTGGTGATGTCATCATCAAAGGAAAAGTAGATGGCGATGTGGCAACGGTCGGCGGATCTGTCATTCAAAAAGAAAATGGCTTCATCGGTGGTGATGTAATTATCTTAGGTGGAAAATATCTGCCGGAAGCTAAATCTCCTTTGCGAAACAAGGGAAAAGAAACGGTTATGTATGCGGGTTATGAAGAAGAACTCCGCAACATGACAAAAAATCCATCACAGATTTTCTCTCCAACTTTGTCTTGGAGTTTTATAGTTCAAAGAATTCTTTCGCTTTTATTTTGGTTTGCAATCGGTTTAGGCTTAACGACCATCACACCAAATGCTGTTAGCCGTTCTGTCGCAAGATTTCAACTCTCAACGCTAAAAGTCCTTGGTATCGGAGCCTTAGCGTTTACTGTTTCAACCATTGGTGTGATCGTAAGTTTTGGTTTTTTACCAAGCTACATTGGTGCAATCGTCGGAATTATGGCATTCGCACTAATTATGCTTGCTTATGTCTTTGGTCGGGTAACACTCCAAGTTTCACTCGGAAAATGGATTCTCAAAAAGTTCTCATCAGAAAAGAAACCCTCAGAAACGATTGCAGTTCTGGTTGGTGCATTCATCTGGACACTTCTTCTCTCAATCCCATATATCTGGACACTTGCAGTCTTCGTATTATTTGCCGCCAGCTTAGGCTTAGTTCTTACGGCTCGCTCTAAATCTGGTTGGGAAGATTTGTAGATAGTATTCAGATTAATTCAACTGAAATTATGCCAAAGGAAAAACTCATAATAGCTATTTTTTGCGTGATTGTTTTGGCAATTAGTGTGTATCCACAGAGTTCTGAAAAAGAATACATATGGCAGAAAATAGTTCTTCTAAAGTCTGACTGTGAAGACATTAAGCGAGTCTTTAAAGTCAAAGAGTGTGAGATTCCTTTCTCTAGGTATAGACTTACCGCCTATACCTTATATGTTAATTTTTCTACAGGAATGGATAAATGGAATGTGGAAAGGGGAAAAGTCGTTTCAATGGCTTTTTCATTGAATTTTTTAAATTTAAAGCTTAAGGATTTTGAAAGAGACTTTTCCGATTACACAATTAGAAGTAACGATACCCTTGATTTAGTTTATACTAATGAGAAAAAAGGAATAGAACTGCTTGTAGTAGAAAAGTCTAAAGAGAAATGGATAAGAGAAATCAGTATTTTTCCTGCCAAAGATTGTGAGAAAAAGATATGTCCCTTTGATATTGAAGAAGGCTGGAAGGGCGTTTTACCATTAAAGATGAATCGAGTTGAATTCGAAAGGTTAATACAATTAAAAAGCAAAAATAAAGGAAACTTTGTTGATTATGAAACAAAAAATGTATTAGTTTCAGTAGTTTATTCAGAAGAGCCTTGTAGTAATGATAATTAGGGAAAATACAATATACCGAAAGATACAATTATTAGATATACCGTAACAATGATTGGAAATCCAAAGCTCAGTGCCTTTGAATGGAAAAAAGAAAGGTATAGGAAGTTCAATGATGTCCACTTGGCATTCAATAAGTATTATAGAAATGAAATTGATGGAGTGGAATTTGAAGTATATGAAAGAAAAGGTCAGCCAACACAAGTTATTGAAATAAGCTACAAAATTCCTAAAGCAAAAGAAAAATCAATTCAATGTAACACTAAGAAAAAGTGAAAGATACATTTAATCTCAAAAAGAATTCATAGCGAATTGATAGCTTTCTAGTTAGGCAGAAATATAAAAATGAAGCCAATTGTAACATTTAGTATTCTATTAATTCTTTTCAGTCAGGCTTTTGCACAGAAAGAAGAGCCAAAATATATTTGGCAAAATATAACTGTTTTTGAGTCAAATTGTGAGGATGTTAAGAAAATTCTCAAAGTTAAATCATGCAGTGTGCCAAGTTCATCGTATTCGTTTGAAAAGTATGACTTAATCATCAAATTTTCTAGAGAAAAGAATGAGTGGAATGTGAAAAAAGGAAAGGTAATTTATTTTAATGTATTACTGAAAGTGCCAATCAAATTAAGTGATTACGAAAAGGATTTATCAAATTATAAATCTAAGTTAACAGATACGTTTGATTTAGTTTTTACAAATAAGCAAAAAGGGGTGGAAATTTTAACTACAAATGATGTAAATGAAAAGTGGATAATGAATATCACTATCTTTCCACCCAAAGCTAAATTGTCTCAATAAAATCTTCATAAATATTTCTTAACAAAACCTTTACAAATCTTTACAAAAAGACTCAAACTTTTATCGGTATAATTACGTCTTAGTCAATAGTTTTGAATCTTAAACGAACTATTGGTCGTATATAATATATTAAAAAGTTTTAGTACAGAGGGAGAAGCAGTTTATAAATGCGTCATAAATTATTTTCGTTAGGAATTATTGCGTTGATATTGAGTTTGGGAAGCATTGCTTTTGGGCAAGGTTCGCTTCCTGATATTGGAATTCAGAAAAATTTAGCATTGGGTATTGTCAAAGTCGTCGGTGAAAAGAAAGTTGTTCTTGAAACTAAGGATGGCAGTATTGATGCAGTTTTTGTTAGTGATACAGCATTTAAGCGTTTGCCGCCAGATAATTTGAGTCTTAAAGCCGCAACTGATGCTCAGCAATCAGACATCAGCGTTGGTGACAGAGTTTTAATAGTTGGAAAGGTTTCTGATGATAAGAAAACAGTTCTCACAAAAACGGTTTACCTCGTAAAAGGTTCAGACATTCAGGCTCAACAAGAGAAAGAAAGACAAGAATGGCAGAGACGCGGCATCTCGGGTCGTGTTACAGAGGTTGATCCAGAAGCAAAGACAATTACTGTTGAGATGCGTGGAATCACGGGCAATGCCACCACATTGAAAGTTTCTCCTAAAGATGACGTCAAATATCTTCGTTATGCTCGCACTTCATTCAGATTTAGCGACGCAACTGAAAGTAATATTGGTGAGATCAAAAAAGACGACATGATTCGTGCTTTGGGTGACAGAAGCGAAGACGGTACAAGTTTCAAAGCTGAAAAAATTCTGACAGGTGCTTTTGTGACGGTTGCCGGTAAAGTTAAATCTGTAAATGTTGAAAAAAATGAAGTGACAATTTCCGATTTGAAAACCAAGAAAGATGTAACTATTTCTGTCAACGATTCGTCATTAATGAAGAAGTTTCCTGAAGAAACTGCACAGAGAATGGCACGCTTTATGATGTTTAGACAGCAAGGTGGCGGTGGAAGTGGAGTTCAGCCTCCAAGAAGACAGGGAAATAATAATCAAGCCCGAAACAGCGGAAACAGTCAAGGACGTCGTGGCGGCGCCGGAGGCGGAAGACGAGGTGGAATGGGCAGATTTGACATTAACAATATGCTCAATCGCTTTCCATCAATAAAAGTCAGTGATTTGAAGGAAGGCGAAATGATAGCTGTTTCGAGTCCAAAAGATAATGATCCAAGCCGCTTAACCGCAATAAAATTGCTCGCTGGAGTAGAGCCATTTATAACGATGCAACAAATGAGCAATCGGCGAAGCGGTCGGCGAGGAGTCTCGGGAAGGTTAAATATACCGGGATTAAATAATGTAGATTTCTAATAAATTGAACAAGGGAGGGAAAGACGAAGTTTGTTTTTGAATTTCGTCTTTATTTTTTATATGAAAAGAGGATTCAGGATGAAAAATACTAGCGTCTATTTATGCGTTATGCTTTTTTCGCTTTTGCTTTCCGTTAGTGTTTTTGCACAGCAAGCAGCAACTATAAAAGGTCAAGTTTCTGATAGTTTGGGCGATGCACTCGTTGGGGCAACAATTATCGCAGTTGACGCCAATGGGAAAGAGAAGAGTACGACATCAAACAACAAGGGTGAATACCGTATTACAGGTCTTACGCCCGGAAAATACACAATTCGTGCCACCGCAAAAGATTTTGCATTGTACGAAGCGACAGACATTATTCTAACGCCCGGCGAAACAGAAGATTTTGCTATTGCGATGGTTCCCGAAACTGTGACAGCAGAAGTAGATGTGACAGATGAGGGGCGCGTAAATACAGATTCAAATAACAATGCAAGTGCGTTGGTATTAAAGGAAGAAGATTTAGAAGCATTACCGGATGATCCTGATGATCTTGAGCAGGCTTTGCAAGCATTAGCAGGCGGAGCCGCAGGACCGAATGGTGGGCAGATTTTCATTGATGGTTTTCAAGGCGGAAATATCCCTCCCAAAGAAGCAATCCGCGAGGTTCGCATAAATCAGAATCCATTTTCAGCAGAATTTGATCGCCTTGGTTTTGGAAGAATTGAAATTTTGACAAAGCCTGGTTCAGATAAGTGGCGTGGGCAAGGATATTTTAACTTTGGAGATAGTGCCTTAAATACACGTAATCCATTTTCGGAAAATAAAGCCGATAGTCAACGTAAGTTTTACGGGGCAAATGTAAGCGGTCCGGTTGTTAAAAACAAAGCATCATTTTTCTTGAGTTTTAACAATAGACAAATTGATAATGGAGCAATCGTAAATGCAAATGTCATTGATAATAATTTCAACATTGTTCCATTCCAACAAGAATTCATTATTCCTAACAACAGATTTTCAATTAACCCACGTTTCGATTATCAATTAAATTCAACCAACACACTTGTCGTTCGCTATGAGTTTGAGCGTCGAACCAGAGATAATGGTGGAGTTGGTGATTTTTCTTTGCCATCAAGAGCAACACAATTTGAAAATAAAGAACACACGATTCAACTCACGGAAACTGCAATTCTAAATGAAAGGACTGTAAATGAAACTCGTTTCCAGTATCGTTTTGATGACAGAGAGACAATCGGGGATAATACGATTCCAACTGTTAATGTCTTAAATTCATTTGTCGGTGGCGGTTCTTCGATTGGATTGGACTTTAATAAAGAGAAAAGCTGGGAACTACAAAATTACACAACAACTGTTTTAGGAAAAGATTCTCAGCATGCCATAAAATTTGGAGTTAGACTCAGAGGAACAAGTCTAGAAGATCGTTCTGATTCTAACTATGGTGGAACATTTACATTTGCAGGATTTGTAAATCCGGGTGATCCATTTGATACAAACGGTGATGGAGTTGTTTCCTCCATTGAACAGTATCGTGCCAAATTACTAGGTGCTCCAGATGCACGCTACAATCCAAACCAATTCAGCATTAGTGCAGGGAATCCTTTAGCTGATATTTCTCAGTACGATGTCGGGTTATTTATAACTGATGATTGGCGTGTAAATCCAGGATTGACACTGAGCTTCGGACTTCGTTATGAAAACCAAACAAATATTGACGATGATCTAAACTTTGCACCAAGATTTAGCTTTGCATATTCACCAGGAGCAGGGGGAGCAAATCCACCAAAAACAGTTTTTCGTGGTGGTTTTGGAATTTTCTACAACCGCTTCAGTGAAAATCTTTCTTTGCAGGCTCAGCGTCTTGATGGGGTAAGCCAACAGCAGTTTATCATCGGTGGAACATCCCCGATTTTAAGTCAGCCTGTATTTACATTAAATGGTGTTACAAATGTGCCGACCGCTGCACAATTAGGAAATGTTGCTCCATTGACCAGCACACCAAGGTTGATCGCAGATAACTTACAAGCACCATACACAATGCAGGGTGCTTTTAGTGTAGAAAGGCAATTGCCGGGACGCTCGACGATTGCTCTTTATTACGTGCTTTCAAGAAATTTGCATTTGATACGTTCAAGAAATATTAATGCACCTGTCTGCCCTCCAGGGTTTGCTTGTCCAACAAATGATCCCCTTCAGTTACAGCAACTACGACCTGATCCGACGCAGGGGAATTTGTATCAATATGAATCAAGTGGAGTCTTAGAGCAACAACAATTGATCGTAAACTTCAGAACTTTCTTTAGACGTGGGTTTACATTTTTTGGTAACTATCGTTTGAGCCGTGCCAAAGGAACCGGCGGAGGGTTTCCGCAATACAGTTTTGATACCAGTGATGACTTTGGAAATTCAGGGCTTGACCAAAGACATTTCTTTTTCATGGTTGGCTCATTTAGTGTTCCATACGGATTCAGCCTTAGACCATTTATTTTAGGTGGAACTGGAAGACCATTTAATATAATTGCAGGAAGGGATTTGAATGGTGATTCGATCTTTAACGATCGTCCCACATTTGCTCAACTCAATACTCGTTGTAATGAATTAGGCTTGACTTCATCATTCTGCGACACATCTGGCGAAGATCCGAACGCGATTTTACCTGTTAACTATGGACGCGGACCAGGATTTTTTACAATCAATTTTAGTTTAGATAAAACTTTCGGATTTGGTAAAAGTGCAAACCGTTCAGGTGGTAATAATCAATCTGCTCGAAGAGGAAGTCGTCGAGGTGGTAGATTCGGCGGATTTGGTGGTCGCCGAGGACGCGGAGGCTTCTTTGGTGGAGGCGATCGCAAGCCCTATAACTTAACTGTCGGAGTGAGATTTTATAATCTCTTAAACCGTAACAATCCTAATTCACCTGTAGGTAACTTAAATTCACCATTATTCGGTCAATCAACAAATACTGCCGGAAGTTTCGGACGTGGCGGAAGTTCGGGTAACCGACGTATTGAATTTAGAACCAGATTCAGATGGTAGTTGTATTTTCTTGTATTTTTCCTAAAAGATGAAAGCTGATATTAGCTTTCATCTTTTTTTGCTTTAAAGTTGTAAACAAATAGAGGATTTTATTCATCTATTAGTTATTAAGAGGAAATTATGAAGAAATATTTAGTCGTTTTATTATTATCTGTCTTTTCTATCAGCGTAATTGCACAAAGTTCAAAAAACAACCCCACTAAAACCAAGCAAACCGCTCAAACTCTTGCAAAAGCTGCGTACAAAGCTCATGGTGGTGAAAAATTTAAGAAGATGAAAACTCTTTCAATCCTTGGCGATGTTGATGTAACCGTTTCATCTTTTAATCAAGCTTTTCCGGCAACTTTTGCAACTGTTTTTTCCGGTGACAAATACCTTTTGGAAATAAATAGTCAGTTTGCAAACTTCAGACAATCATTTGATGGTGAAAAAACTTATACATCACCGGAAAGAGGTTTTAGCTTGCCACCCATAAATCGTTTGGGACCATTTTTATTACAAAGGCTTGGAGATGAGGGATTTGTAGTTTCCGATTTACCTAAGAAGAAAAAATATGGTTTTAGAATAACCTCGCCTGAAGGTTATTACTCGGATTTTTACATCGACAAAAAAACTAATCAGATCAAGGGATATGATGCGAGTTATCTGTTCAATGGAAGAGAAGTTACCACTACGGTAGAAATTGATAAATTGGAAGATAGAGATGGGGTAATTATCCCTACAAAATATGCTCAGAGATTTGAATTTGGTCAAATGACTGTCTATGCAAAATTTAAGGCAAAAGAGGTAAAAATAAATCAAGAAGTTTCTGATAATGTTTTCTCTGCCGAATAAATATTTTAGAGTAATCAAATAAAGAAGAAGGCGGCTTAAATTAACTTAACTTAAGCCGCCTTCTTCTTATTTTATTTATTTGTTAAACAGTTAAAATCTCTTCTTCTTTTTTCTTGGAAAGTTCATCAATTTGTGAAACAAATTCATTGGTTAATTTTTGAACTTCATCTAAACCAATTCGTTCATTGTCTTCAGAAATTTCCTTGTCATGCAGCATTTTCTTCAGATCGTTATTGGAGTTTTGACGAACGCTACGTACCGCAATCCGATGCTCTTCGGCAATTTCATGAACTTGTTTAGCTAATTGCTGACGACGCTCTTCATTTAGGGGCGGAATTGGTAAGCGAATTAATTTTCCGTCATTTGAGGGATTAATACCAAGGTTAGCTGTGTTTATAGCTTTTTCGATAGCATCTATTTGAGTCGCATCCCAAGGCTGAACTGTCAGCATTTGCGGTTCGGGGACACTCACAGATGCCATTTGGTTTAGTGGAGTTGGAGTGCCGTAATAATCAACAACCACACTATCCAATAGTCCAGTGCTAGCTCGCCCTGTCCTTACAGCTGCAAGTTTTCTCTTTAGATCATCAATGACAGATTGCATCTTTGGTTTCGTTTCATTTATTACTGCATTTATTCCCATAATTCTCCTCGCAAAAATGATAGTTTATTGTAAAATTTAGCCTGCTGTTTGTGATTTACCGTTTGCTGTTACGAGTGTGCCGATAGATAAATCACCGTTAACTGCTTTAATTATATTGCCTGAAGTTTTCATATTAAAGACCATAATCGGAAGATTATTATCCATACAAAGAGAAATTGCTGATGAATCCATAACCTTCAATCTTTTTTCTAAAACTTCTTGATATGAAATTTTGTCAAATTTTTCTGCAGTCGGATCTTTTTCCGGGTCGGCTGAGTAGATGCCATCAACTTTAGTCCCTTTCATAATCACTTCGGCATTTATCTCCAAAGCTCTTAATGCAGCGGCTGAATCTGTTGTAAAGTAAGGGTTACCTGTCCCTGCTGCAAAGATCACTACTCTGCCTTTTTCCAAATGTCTTACAGCTCTGCGGCGAATAAAGGGTTCGGCTAATTGCGGAATATCAATAGCAGATGAAACTCGCGTAAATACATCGAGTTTTTCAAGGGCATCCTGCAAAACAACAGCATTCATAACGGTTGCCAGCATACCGATATAATCTGCTGCTGCTCTATCCATATTTCCCGCCGATTTCGAAACACCACGAAAAATATTTCCGCCGCCAACAACTATGGCTATTTCAACTCCTAATAGGTATGCATCTTTAATTTCCTCTGCAACAGATTTGGCGATCTCTGTGTCAATGCCGTAGCTTTGCTCTCCCATCAGAGCTTCGCCTGACAGTTTCAATAAAATTCTTTTAAATGCGGGTTTCATAAAATGTTTAGATAGTAATAAGCGGTAAGTGTTTTTTCAATTCACTTACCGCTTTTAGTCTATTTAGCTTCCGACCATTGAAGCAACTTCGGCTGCAAAGTCATCCTGTTTCTTCTCAATGCCTTCACCTAATTTATAACGTGTGAAGCGTCTGATCGAGATATTTTCTTTAATTGATGCGATTTTTTCGGTAACAAGCTCGCCAATTGTTTTACTTGGGTCTTTGACAAAAGGTTGTTCCGTCAAAACGATTTCTTCGTAAAACTTATTTAGACGTCCTTCGATAATTTTTTGTAAAACTTCTTCTGGCTTATTAGCGTTTTTCTCGTCGTTTTTGAGTTGTTCCATCAAAATTTCGCGTTCTTTATTTACTTCATTTTCAGGAACGTCTTCGCGTCGAACATATCTCGGATCAACTGCTGCAACGTGCATTGCAACATCTTTAACGAGTTGTTGAAACTCATCACCGCGTGCGACAAAATCACTTTCGCAATTAATTTCAACTAACACACCAACCTTTCCGCCCATATGTATGTATGAACCAACTGCACCTTCGGCGGCTACACGACCAGCTTTTTTGCTCGCTGTCGCCATACCTTTTTTACGGAGAAGCTCAATTGCCTCTTCGATATTTCCGTTGGTTTCGACTAATGCCTTTTTACAATCTACCATCCCCGCACCTGATTTTTCGCGGAGTTCTTTTATCATACTAGCTGTTATTTCTGCCATTTTTTTAGCTCCAAAATATAATTCTAATAATTACTTATAAAAAAGCGTAGCTCGTAAATCAACAAGTGTTCGAGAGCTACGCTTTAACTAATAAAATCTTTTTAATTAACTTGCTGATGCTTCTGTTTTTTCTTCTGATTCATCTGTTTTTTCATCAGAAGATTCATCTTTTGCCTCGGCTTTTTCATTTCCACTAGACTCAGCTGTTTCTTTTGTTTCTCCAGATGGTTCTACTTTTTCGACATCTTCAGATTTAACGTCTTCGGTGGCTTCAACCACATCTTCAGAAGCCGTAGTTTCAACCTCAGATTTAACTTCCGTTTCTTCAGAAGTAACTTCTTCAGTTGGTTTCTCTTCTTTCGCTTCAGCTTTAACCTCTTCAGGTTTTTCAGTTGCAGAATCCTGAGCAGGTTGGCTTTTAGCCTCTGGTGTTTCTGCTTTTTCAGCAGTTTCTCCGGTCACGGCTTGCTCATCTGCTTCTGTCATTCCTTCATTAGCAACATTTTGTGCTTCTAGAATTGAGTCAGCCACTCTTGATGTAAAGAGTCTGATCGCACGCAAAGCATCATCATTTCCCGGAATTACGTAATCAATTCCGTCAGGTGAGCAATTTGTATCAACAACTGCAACAACTGGAATATCTAATCGGTTCGCCTCTTTGACTGCGATATCTTCCTTACGTACATCAATGACGAAAAGCATATCGGGAAGACCATTCATATCTTTGATTCCCGCTAAGTTTTTCATCAATTTTTCATGTTCTCTATCAAGTTCGAGACGCTCTTTTTTGGTCAGCATTTCTGCACGACCGTCTTCTTGCATTGCTTCAATCTCTTTCAATCGCTTGATTGATTTTTGAACTGTTTTGTAATTAGTCAGCAAACCGCCAAGCCATCTGTTGTTTACATAAAACTGATTGCATCTTTGTGCTTCTTCAACAATAGCTTCTTGTGCTTGTCTTTTTGTTCCTACAAATAAAATTTTCGCTTTTGGAGTTTCTGTTACATAATCCTGCACAAATCCGAGTGCATCACGAAAAAGCTTCTGTGTTTTTTGAAGGTCAATAATGTAAATGCCGTTTCTTTCTCCAAAAATATAATCTTTCATTTTCGGGTTCCAACGGCGAACTTGGTGACCAAAGTGAACTCCTGCTTCGAGAAGTTCTTTCATTGTTACTGTAGCCAAAATTTATATCTCCTATCTTATTGGTTTATGTATTCGCTAAAGACTCTCTTTTTGAACCAAATAGTCTTTAACAATGGATTTTTCATCAAAATAAATAATGAAATTTAACGTTTCGAGAATTGGAATCTTGCTCTCGCACCTTTTTGACCGTATTTCTTACGTTCTTTCTTGCGAGGGTCGCGTGTAACTAAACCAGCTTTTTTCAAAGTTGGTCGCAAATCTGCATTGTATTCCAATAAAGCTCTGGTAATTCCGTGACGAACAGCTCCTGCTTGTCCTGAGATTCCACCGCCACCGACATTTACTAAAATATCGAATTTTTCGCCTGTTTCAGTAAGGCTCAAAGGTTGACGAATAATCATTCTTAATGCTTCATTAGGAAAGTAATTTTCAAATTCGCGTCTGTTTACAGTAATCGCACCGCTGCCTGGGCGTAGATAAACTCTAGCTACTGCATTTTTTCTGCGACCTGTTCCGTAATACTGTGTATCTGCCATAATAAAAAAATTAATGTGAAATTATCTTATATAGTTTCAATCTCAAGCGATTCGGGTTGTTGTGCTGAATGTGGATGGTTCGCATCAGCATAGACTCTTAGCTTCTTGAACATAGCTTTGCCAAGTTTTGTTTTCGGAAGCATTCTCTTAACAGCTAATTCAACTACGCGCTCAGGAGTTTCTTCCATCATTTTTTTAGCTGTGCTGGTTTTTAGACCACCTGGATAGCCTGAGTGTCTTTGATATTTTTTCTGTTCGAGTTTTGAACCTTTGAAAACGACATCTTTGGCGTTGATTACAACGACGTGATCGCCCATATCTAAAAAAGGTGTCCACTCAGGTTTGTTTTTACCCATCAGGATTTCAGCAATTCTTGTTGAAAGTCTCCCGACAGTTTTATCCTTTGCATCAACAACAAACCACTTGCGATTTTCTGCTAAATTTTTTCCGCTTGGAAAATATGTACTCATAATAAATACTCTTTATAAAAAGAATTTTCGCCAAAATTGCGAACCGATAGAATATCGAAAAATGAATTTAGCGTCAAGCCGCTTTTGGCGTTTATAAATCAAAGCCAAAGTGTTTTCCTGTCAGAATCAAACCAATGATTGTTTTTGCATCTTCGAATTCATTTTTTCTGACTTTTTCAAGAGCTTTTTCAAATGAGAATCTTTGAATTTCTATATTTTCATCCTCATCTAAATTTTGCTCACTTTCGCTTAAATCAGTCGCTAAAAAAATATGCATTTTTTCATTTGCAAAGCCGGGTGAAACGTAAAATTCAGTTAACTTTTCTATCTTTCCAGCCTTCATTCCTATTTCTTCTTCGACTTCTCTGAATGCACATTCTTCCAAAGTCTCATTCGGTTCAACTGTGCCGGCTGGTAATTCAAACAGATACTTTTTGGCAGGGTGGCGATACTGTTTTACAAGAGCAACAGTTTTATCTTCATAAACGGGAACTATTACAGCACTACCCGGATGTTCGATAATTTCTCGTTCATATTCAGTATCTTGCTCTCGAATCTTAGCTTTTACAACATCAAAAACTCTGGCTTTATAGACGGTTTCTGATGAAATTATTTCCGGTTTTTGCGGGTTATTTTGATTCATTTTTTAGAAAATCTCTGACTTGTTTCATATCTTCCCAAACTTCACGTTTTTTCGAAGCGTCACGCAAAAGATACGCAGGATTAAAGGTTGGCATAATTGTAAAACCATCTTTTTGCTGAAATTCACCACGAATTTTTGAGATTCTTTGTTTTGTATTGAGCAAAGCCTGAGCAGGAGTGTTTCCAAGGGCAATTACGACTTTAGGTTTTACAATAGCTAATTCACGAAAAACATAAGGAGTGAAGAAATTGATAATGTCGGGAGTCAGCTCATCACCGGGAGAAATATATTTCACAATGTTAGTTAAATAGGTGTTATGGCGATTTAGACCAATGGAAGAAAGTATTTTATTTAGCAAATCTCCTGTCGGACCTTGAAAAGGAAGTCCCGAATCAGCATCAGGCGGTCCCGGAGATTCACCAACGACAGCAACTTTAGCATTGGGTTTTCCTTGCGAAAAAACAAAAACCTCATCTTTGATCTCAGGAATCTGTTTTGCCTTTTGAACCATTTCCTGCTTGATGTCCTCAAGCGTCTCATTTGACTCAGTCAATTCCCAATTGCCACTAAATAAATCACTTTGCATTTAATTTTCTAAAAGTTAAAGCCTGTCCCAAGTTTTAAGAAAGAAATTCTCAAAGATGGCAAAAACTATGAAAGCAAGTTGTTTTAAGAAACTCAAAAGAAAATACGCTTTTAATAACAACGCGGTATGCGGATGACTCCAAAGCATAGATTCATATAACAAGCTAACTTGTGGAAATAAATTATTATGATATTTAACTGTATAAAACTGGTATGCAAAAATTGCCAGCAACCCGATCAACCATAATAACTGAGAAAGTAAAGCCTTTTTGTTCTTCTTTGAGTATAAGAAAAAAAATCTAGCTCCGAATATTATTCCAATACTAACTAAAAAAATATTCCCGATTGGCATCAGGTGAAAATACTCCACCCTCCAATAACCGGGATTATTATTAAAGTAAAAGAAAATGTTCTGAAAAACATTCATCAAACAACAGGCTGCAATTAAAAAACTTGCAACTTTTGAAATAAATGATGTTTTAAGTAAAGCCTTTTTATAGCTATCAATGAAGTTCATTTTTATTCCGCACTTTTCTCAATCTCATCCCGAACCATTTTCATATCTTCCCAAACTTCACGTTTCTTTCTTGGATCACGTAATAGATAAGCTGGATGAAATGTTGGCATAACTTTTACGCCGTAGTAGTCAACAAATTTACCACGCATTTTGGTGATACCAACTTTTGTGTCCAAAAGATTTTTCATTGCAGTATTTCCCAGTACGACGATTACTTTTGGTTTTACTATTGAAATCTCTCTGAGCAAATATGGTTTGCAGGTTTCTGATTCTTCGGGAGTTGGTTGACGGTTTCCCGGCGGGCGGCAGCGATTGATGTTCCCAATAAAAACATCCTCTCGCTTCATTCCAATAGCTTCAATAATTTTGTTTAACAGTTTACCAGCACGTCCGACGAAAGGTTCACCTTTGGCGTCTTCATCTGCTCCGGGAGCTTCTCCGACAAACATTAAATCAGATTGACGATTGCCCGTGCTATGAACAATGTTAGTTCTGCCTTCATGCAAAGGACATCGTGTGCAATCACCGATTTCAGCTCTGATTTCCTCTATTGTTTCGCTTGATTCAGGTAAAGTTTCTGAAATGTCACCGAAGAGGGTGTCATTTAATTTTGGTTCTGCCATTTTATCTTTTTCTCCCCTTTGTTCATTTATTTTATCTTGTTTTTGCTGCAAGTTTCTGTTCGATAGGTTACGCTTTGGCAAAGAAGGCAATCTTGAAAGTCTAGCCGAATCCAACAATCTACTACGTCTTTTTGGTCTTTCTGATTCTATTTTTTCCTCAGCACCTTTATTTTTGCTGATTACATCTTTCAAAATATCTTTTGTCGGGACAAATTTTTCTAGACGATCTTGTGAGATTTCATTTTGAGATTTTGTTACACGGATTTCAGACTTTTGGCTAATTGAAATTTCAGGCAAATTTGCATTGAGATTTTCCACACCAAGCTCTTCCAGATATTTGACCTGTTCTTTTACATCTTTGATTAATTCTGAAAATTCTTTGCTCATCTAATTTCTCAATTTTATCACTTCATTTAAGATTTTATTAGCTAGGTCTCTTTTCGACATTAAAGGCAAGTCAAGCTGATTTTCCTGTGTGATAATTGTAGCTATGTTTGTATCTGTATTAAATCCTGCCCCCTTTTTAGTAATGTCATTGGCGACAACCATATCGAGATTTTTCTTTTGCATTTTGGATTTGGCATATTCGATCACATTATTGGTTTCTGCCGCAAATCCTATGACCATCAATCCTTCATGACGATTTTTTGAAACCGTCGATAAAATATCAGGTGTTTTTTCCAATTCTAAAGTTAGTGAGTCTTTCTTTTCTTTTTTAATTTTTGAAGTCACGATTTCTTTTGGGCGATAATCTGCAACTGCCGCTGCACCAACAAAAACCGTTGCATTTGGTAATTCCTTCATAACGCCTTGACACATTTCTTCGGCGGATATGCCATTTACAACTTTTATATCTTCAGGCGGCTCAACGCTGGTTTTTCCTTTCACCACAGTTACTTCAGCTCCACGATGTTTAGCAGCTTTTGCAAGTGCAAACCCCATTTTTCCTGATGAATGATTTGAAATAAATCGCACCGGGTCAATAGCTTCACGTGTTCCACCAACTGTGATTAAAAAACTTTCGCCTGTTAAGTCTTGGATTGAAGTATTGTTTTCTCTTTGATTCAAAAGTTTCAAAGCTTGAGAAGTAATATTCTCTACGTCTTCAAGTTTTCCGGTTCCGACAGTTTTGCAAGCCAGTTCACCCGAAACTGGTTCGACGAAATGAACGCCATCTTTTTTAAGTGTTTCAATATTTCTTTGTGTTGTCGGATGTTCCCACATGGTTACGTTCATAGCAGGGGCGACCATTACTGGAGCAGTTGAGGCAAGATATGTAGAAGTTAAAAAATCATCAGCAATACCATTAGCCAGTTTAGCCAAAATGTTGGCTGTTGCAGGTACGATAAGAAGCAAATCTATGTTTTGTGAAAAATTTATGTGAGCGATCGGGTCGGGATTATTTGGTTCGTAATCATCAACTAAAACATAGCTGTCAGTTAATGCTCGGAATGTTAGAGGTTGTATAAATTCAGTTGCGTGTTTTGTCATCGCAACTTGAACTTCGCAATCACTTTTTTGCAACAATCTTAAAACCTCAATTGCTTTGTAAGCTGCAATTCCGCCCGAAACACCTAAACCGACGCAAAATTTCTTTTTAGATTCATTCATAAATTAGCTGATTTTTATCAGTGAAAATTTATGGCAAGTTTAACATTAACCGTTTCACATTAAAAAGATGTGAGAATTTACGACAAATACTGTGGCTAGCAACATCAAATTGGTAAAGATTGTGTGATAAAATTCACTTCAAAAAAAATGATGATGAATGAAGCACAAAAATCTCTATTTGAAACAGACAGAGCAGATACAGATATAGTTCTACTATACGCACTCGGTGATTTTCAAAATCGCGGCTTTGAATTAATTGGTAGAAGACTTCCACTTGACCGACTCCTCGGTGCATTTAAGCGTGGATTCGAGCAATTCGGCGTTGAAGAAATTTCTGACGACAAAATTGCTGAAGGTTTGAAGAGGCTTGGAGCAAAAATAGAAAAAGTTCCAAGCTACGTAGCAAAACATCCTTTTCGTGTAACGGTTTATGAGCAACTTGCAACAAAAAGTCTTGAAATTTATAAATCGCAAAAGGAGAAAGAGAAATGAAAAATCGTGTTTTATTCATAGTAATTACCGTCTTACTTTTTAGTTTTACTGTTAATGCCCAAAAAATAGTGATTCTCGAAACAGGAAGTTTTCATGGAGAAGAGGTTTCAGCCAAGACTGGAGAAATGTGGCTTGGACTATATAAAAAGAACAATTCATACGCACTTTTACCTTCAGTGCTGTCAATTCAGACAGTTCACGATCCTGTGATTGACCCAAAAGGAGAAATGAGCGGAAAGGAAGTAAAAGTCCCAGGTCTTGGTGAGCCATTGTTCTTGATAAAAGGCGAAAGTTTTATTCAAGGAATGGTTGTGAAAAGCTTGACCGACAAAATTGTGCCGATCACAAAGGATTTTAGCAAAACTTACACTTACAAAGAGCAAAACTACAATTTGAAAGTTGAATCAGGCTCAAAAGCATCAAAAGATAAAAATTTTATCCAGGATAACTCGAAATTAGTTTTAACAGTTGGCACTAAGAAACAAACACTCTATTCAGTCAAAGAATGCAGTTTTTGTCGTTGGCAGGTAAATTGGGTTGGCGATTTGGATTCGGATGGCAAATTAGATTTTTATATGCTTTTGACTAATCACTATAATGTATCCAATCAAAAATTATTTCTATCTTCTAAAGCAGAACATGGCAACTTATTAAAAGAGGTTGCTGAATTCACCACTACTGGTTGCTAAACCATAAATAAGGAGCAAATTATGAAATTCTCAAAAACTTTCGGCATATTTTTCTTAACATTTTCAATAGGATGTTTCCTAGTATTTGTTTTTGCAATGGAAATTGTTGATTTGGATTATGATGAAACACAACACTGCACAGCGTTTTCATTTGAAACAAAAGAAGAAAAAACTGAAAAGAAAAGTAAGAAGCTTGAGGTAATTACAGAAGATTTTGATTGGTATAGGAGTGATGATTATAAATTCAAAACCAAATTATTAGAAGTTGGCGAAGGTTATCACGGAGATGAAGTTAAAGCTAAATCGGGTGAAAAATGGCTTGGACTTTTTGAAGAAAATGCGAATTTTGTATTAAAAACTACAAAAATTAAGATACGCCGAGTAAGCGATGATATTTCTGATTACGGAACAAACAGAAAAACTGGTAAGTCTGTCTCTGTTCCTGAAAAAGACAAGCCAATGTTTCTTCTTAAAAATTCAGGTTTAACTCAAGGAAAAGTGGAAACTTTATTCAAAGGAGAGAAGTGGATTGATAGTTATGAAAACTCAGATTCAAGTATGGATGAAATAGAAACCTTTATTAAAAAAGACTTCAGTCAAACTTATTTGATGAACGGAGAGAAATATACGCTGAAGGTAATTGAAGCACTAAATAAAGACAGAGAAAATATATTAGCTTTAGTATTGGAAGGTAAGGGAAAGAGACAATTTTTACACACAGTAAATACCAAATTTGAAGAGCAGGTTGGTACTTTATTTTGGGTAGGTGATTTAGATAGAGATGGAATGCCTGATTTTTACTTGACACCAAAAATTCACTATAACGTAGTTAATAGAGTTTTATATTTATCTTCTAAAGCAAAAGGTGATAATTTAGTAGAAAAAGTTGCTGAATTTACTACTACAGGTTGCTAATGGAAATATCTAATGAAAAATTTGCCGAACTCAGGCAGTATCTTGAAACATACAAACAAACTATTGAGGATTCTCTAAGAAGAAATCTACCGCTTGCTCCTACTCATATCGAAACAGAATTTAATGAAGCTTGTGAATTTGCTGTTTTTTCAGACGAAGAAAGATTTCGTCCTATTCTCACTTTATTAAGTGCTGAATTGATTGGAGGAAAAGCCGAAGATGTTTTGCCTTCAGCAATCGCGGTTGAATTTATCCATACCAGCTCAAAAATATTTGATAGTTTGCCGTCATTAAGTAATAGGGAAAGAAAATCAGAGAATGACAATTTAAGTGAAAAATTTAGCGAAGGTCTAGCCGTTTTGGTTGGACTTGGTTTCTTAAATGCTTCCTATCCACTTGTATTTGTAAATCACTCGGGAATGCCTGAACGGGCTTTAGCAGCACACGCTGAAATTGTTGAATGTGTGGGCTCTGCTGGATTGGTCGGCGGACAATCAATTGATATGGCATTTGCAAAAGGTGTTGGTGTAAGCGAAAGCTATTCGGATGACTCTATTAGAAATCTTAAAACTTCTGCTTTGATGAGATTGGCTTTGCGTATTGGGGCTATTTTATCCGGTGCAAATTATATTGAATTAGCGAGTCTTTCACGGTTTGCAGAATTACTAGGCGATGCTTATCAGGTTAGTGATGACATTATTAGTTTTAATAGAAACGATAATGATTCGATAATAAATGAAGAAAAAGAATCTGCCAGATTAAAACTACTTTCAATAAATGAAGAAGCTAAGCGGGTTCTTGTTAATAATTTTCCATCAAATGATGCAAGAACTTGTATGATTCAGATGATTGATTATTTGGCTGAAAGAGGCAGTTAAGCTATTTGAAAATATAAATTCCCAATCCCAAATCGAAAAACCATCTCCCATAAGTTATATTTGAGTTAATGAATTCAAAAGAACTCAAAGAAGCTTACAAATACTGTGAAAGCGTGACTAAGGAAAATGCCAAAAGCTTCTACTTTGCAAATAAATTCCTCCCCAAAAATAAACAAAAAGCCGTTTATGCACTTTACGCTCTTTGTCGAAATGTTGACGACGAAGTTGATGAAGCTGAAGTTCGAAGTGAGAAGGAAGCAATCAAAGCGGTTGAGAATTGGAAAGAAAAACTCAATCAGGTTTATAACGGTCAATGGTCAGCTATTAGTCAAGAAGCAGTTGATAATGATTCAGCAGTTGAAGCTCAGGACTCAAGACTCGTTATGATGGCATGGGAAGATATGCTGAAAACATACGATATACCTCAAGAGATCCCGCTTGATTTGATGAAAGGCGTTTTGATGGACACTCATATAAATCGTTATGAAACCTTTGAAGAGCTTTATGTTTATTGCTATCGCGTTGCTTCAACTGTTGGCTTAATGTCATCCGAAATACTTGGCTATTCGGAAAAAAAAGCCCTCGAATATGCTGAAGCGATGGGAATTGCTATGCAATTGACGAATATACTTCGTGATGTAAAAGAAGATGCAGAAATGAACCGAATTTATTTACCTCAAGAGGATTTACGAAAATTCAATGTTTCTGAAGAGCAAATCTTTGAAGGTGTTGCAGATAAAAATTTCATTCAGCTAATAAAGTTTGAGATAGAAAGAGCTCGTAAATACTACCAAAAAAGTGAAAAAGGCATTCCAATGCTTGAAAAGGACTCACGCTTTTGTGTTTTACTTGCTTCGAGAATCTATGGTCAAATTTTGGATGAAATAGAAAAACAAAATTATGACGTTTTTCAGAAAAGAGCTTTTACCACAAAAGGTCAGAAACTACTTTCAGTTCCTAAAATTTGGCGTGAAGCCAGAAGTCTATAAATTCATAAATTAAGCTAGCCTTAATTCCTTTTGAGTAAAAAAAGTCAAAGTTTTTTGTCCAATCATATGATCTATTTTAGTAAGTTTTCTCAATAAATTAGCAAAATATCTATATCTTCAGTGTTATCACAATAAGCAAATTTTATGAATATTTTATAAATATTTTAGGACTCTGTTAAAAATCTGTGTTAACTAAGGGTAGCTTCAAATAGGAGAAAACTAATAATGAAGAATACCCCAACAAGTCGTAAGAAAAACCTAATAATACAAGAGACAGGAGATGAGGTTTTAATCTATGACCTTAGAACGAATAAAGCCGTGTGCTTAAATGAAATGTCAGTAATGATATGGGAGATGTGTGATGGAAAGAGAAGTGTTCAGCAAATGACACAAAAGCTGAGTGAAAAAATGAACAATGTTGTTGACGAAGATATTGTTTGGTTAGCAATTGATCAGTTAAGAAAAGAAGATTTGTTATTAAACAGCAAGAATATTGAGACACCTTTCAAGGGACTGTCTAGAAGAAAGTTGATCAAAAGAATAGGTTATTCATCAATGATTGCTCTACCTATTGTTGCTTCATTAAAAGTTCCAAATTCAGTCCATGCACAATCTTGTGCCGGAATTGCATCGCCCTGTGCAACTGGCTCCGATTGTTGTTCTTCTAATTGTGTTGGTCTTCCAAATCCTACTTCTGTTTGTTGTGTATCTGGTGCAACATTCAACAATATGGCAGGTGATCCCAGAATAGGTTGTTCGCCAGTTGGGGATCAACCCGACTGTGATGCTCGGGCGGCAGTAGCTTGTTGCAGTGGTACAGGCTCTTTAGGCGTTGCTGGAACTTGTGCACCATTTCCAGGAACTGTTGAATGTGTCTGCAATTAGAGAGTTGAATGCTGTCTTTAGGAAAATTTAGCTTAAACCCAGAAAATTAACAAAAAATCACACTATTAACTTTAGTTCAGAATTCAGTTGCTTTAGGTTTGTTTGAACCTGCACTTTCATTAAACTTGTCGGCAAAAACTAAAACACAGATCATTTGTGGGTCTTTGGTTGATTCACCACAAGCTAAGCCAAGTAAATTAAATTGTTGATTGAGAATATTTTTTCTGTGAGTGCGACTTTTTACGCCGTCATCAATTAACATTCTCAAAACTATCTCACGCGGATCAGTGTCTTTGTAGTTTATATTTTCTGAAGCTACTTTCTCGTATTTACCAACTCTGAGTAATCTTTTTTTAAGACCACTACCATCTTTTCCAAAATGTCCTAAGTTGGGATTCTCTTTCAAATCTTTTAATTGGTTTTCTGCAACTTTTTTCAGTCCTGTAGAAAATTTCAAAGGCGTGAGTTTTTCGATCTGCTTGAAATCTGCGATAGCACTTTCGATAACCGGAATTCCTTCTTCCATCAGTATTGGTTTTTGATTTGGAACACGCAAAATTTTGCCATTTACATAATTTTTATATTGCGTCAAAAATCCAATATATTGTGAAGGTTCAGTGCGAGCCAAATTAACCTCATCCAGAACTTTATTTTCCAAAGTCGATAAGCTTTTTTCATTTACATCTTTTGGCACTAAGTCAATTGGACTGGTTTCTTTGCAAAGTGGAACTTCTTCAGACGTTTGGCTGATAGCAGGGATAATTAGAATTGCTAAGAAATTTAACAGGAGTAGAAACTTTAAAAACATATTTCCTCCAAAAATGCGGCTAAAAAGGAATGGATTATTTATTAATTCTAAAGCTTTAATTACTAATACACAACATTTTTATTGAACTTCTATTTATTGACAGCTCTATTTGAAGAAATCATTGGGATTAGTTAAGAAACAATTTATAAAGTGAAGAACTTTCCGTTTTTTTTTATAATTGTGTTAATCTTTTTACAAATCTTTTCTGGAGTTTAATTATGAAAAAACTTTTGTCATTTTTTCTTTTAGCTACATTTCTTTTATTTCCTATTTTACTTTCGGCACAACAGAAATCTAAAACAGGGATGTTGAAGCTACAATCGCCACAGAATCCAAGATTGGGATTTGTGATTCATGGTGGGGCTGGGGTTATCAAACGGGGAAGTCTTTCACCTGAAAGAGAAAAAGAATACCGTGCGATATTGGAAAAATCAGTGTTAGCTGGCTATAAAGCACTTCAATCTGGTAAATCTTCGCTTGATGCGATTCAAGCAGCGATAATTATAATGGAAGATTCTCCTATGTTTAACGCTGGAAAAGGTTCAGTATTTACTGCCGATGGTAAGAATGAGCTTGATGCATCAATTATGGATGGAAAAACGATGAATGCTGGTGCAGTTGCTGGATTACATACGGTTAAAAATCCAATACTTCTTGCACGAGCTGTGATGGACAAATCACCACATGTAATGATGATTGGTGATGGAGCTGAGAAGTTTGCAAAAGAAATGAAACTTGAATTAGTTCCGGAAAAATACTTTTGGACTCAAAGGCGTTGGGATTCATTACAAAGAATTATTAAGCGTGAAAAAGAAAGAGAAAAAGCCAAAAAAGAAGGCAAACAAGTTTCAATAAACGAGTATTTTGAGCTGCCCGAAAATAAATTCGGGACGGTCGGTGCAGTAGCCCTTGATAAAGACGGAAATTTAGCGGCAGGAACCTCAACCGGAGGAATGACCTATAAAAAATATGGTCGTGTTGGAGATGTGCCCGTCATAGGTGCTGGCACTTATGCAGACAACAAAAACTGTGCCGTTTCTGCGACCGGTTGGGGCGAATTTTTTATTCGTTTGAGTGTCTCAAAGGACATTTGCTCATTGGTGGAATACAAAGATATGGGAATTCAGGACGCCGCCAATATGGTAATTAAACAGAAACTTCAAAAAGCTGGTGGAGACGGCGGAGTTATAGCGTTAGATAACAAGGGGAACATTGGTATTTCATTTAACTCAGAAGGAATGTATCGAGCTTACATAAATGATAAAGGAGAGCCTGTTGTTGAGATTTATGGAGATTAATTGAAATTTGAAGAAAAGATAAAATGGGAGTTGAGTCAATTCAACTCCCATTTTCTTTGTTAAATTGAATTATCCTTATCTTTGGAATTTTCATTTAATTCAAATCTGTTTTCATCACGCTTGTTATGCTTATACTCAAAATCTAGAGGCTCATTGTCCTCAAAACTAACACCAATGGCTTTTGCATTTGCTTCAGTGTCAGATTGATCGGGCGTTGGGTTGTGACCGCCGACACTTTCAGCACCGCTATCATTTGCATCCTCCCATTCGGCATCTATGTCGCCCCCTGAAAGTTCAGGTGAGGTTGAATGATGTTCCTCAAGCCTTTCTTCGAGTTCGTGAGGGGCTTTTGGAGCGTGTTCTATTTCTTCATTCATAAGTTCTTGAACTTCTTTATCAGGAACTGGTTGATTTTCGTAGAATTCTAGTTCTTTACCTTTCATATTATTACCGCCTTTTGCCTTTTCGAATTAATAGAAGAATATCATAAAGGCGAGACCACTATGAAAAAAGTTTAAAGTAATTTTGGTTATATTTGCGAGAAAAATTGATTGGCTTAAAGAATGTAGTTTTTTCATTAAATAAAAACTACAGAATGTGAGTCAGGTATTTCAAATCTTTTGCGACAGCGATTATTTTTGCAGATTAAAACATCGTCAATTCGTACCATATAGTCACGAGATTTTTCGAATTGCATTCTTTCATGCTCATTTAGGCGTTTGTTAGATTTTTTCTTTTTGGTACGTTTTAACCAAAGAATTTCATAATCATTTCTTTCGCCACAAAACGTACAAGCATAATTTGCTTTTTTTCTTTCTTTTCTTTCGTCAAAGATATCTCGTTCTTGCATTCTTATTTATTTGTTTTCTGATAAATTTCTTAACAATTTAAAACTAAATATACCTGTGTCATGTCCGTCTGAAAAATGAAAATTCAAAGCATAGCGTCCGACGATCGAAATGTGGGAAAAATTAATATCATCAGGAACAGTTTCATCTTTTAGTCTCTTTTCCCCAGTCCATTCATCAATGCATCCAGCACATGGACACGACTTTCGTAAATCTGGTGCATTATATTTCGTTTCTAAATTATCAGACCATTTTATAGAAATCTCTGAATCATTTTCTTCTATTATTTCAAGTGGTTCAATCATTTCAGTATCTATCAAATTATTTGTTTATTAAGAGACTCTGTGGGTTGCAATCGTTGCCGCTAAATCTTCTGCCGTTATGTCGTAATGTGATGCGTGATAAACAGGTTCAGAGTCTTTAATAACAATTGCTTGAGGTGATTCGTGTTTAATTCCAGTTTTTTTGGCAATTGCATCTGAAATATTACGAGTGTCTTGGACCACTACTAGGAATATTGTTGAGTCAACATTGGAAACTTCTTCAAATACATTTGTACTGATTGGACAAGTTATACTGTGTTTGAAGAGTGTTATCGGTTTTGTTTTCGAAACTTCAAAGAGATCGTCTAATTGTTCAATGTTATTTAATTCAATAAATTGAGCTTTCATATTTGGTCTTTCCTACATCCATTTAATTTGCTGAGCTTATTTTGGGAAATACTTTTCTATAAGCAACAGTATTTCCTGCAATAATTAGAGGTATCGTTAAATAGATACCAATACAAAAAATTAACAAACCAACTAAGCTTATTACAAATCCAATCGCCCATAAACCTGCAACACCATTTAAATTCTTCCAAACCGCTTTTGCACTTAACTTTATAGCTTTCCAACCCGAAAGGTTTCGATCAACAATTAAGGGGAAGGCAAAAACAAGAAGCGTATGAAGACAGACCATTACAGTGGCAAAAATGGCTTCACTTATTAAAGTTCGTATAAGCAAATTTATTACTTCTTCTTCAGTTAAAACTTGTCCGCTGTAGGTTGCATAAAGTAAAGGGGCGTATAGACCTATCACTACAAAAAGCGGTGCAACAAAGAAAAAAATAACCAATAAGCCTGGCTTGAAATATTTGAAGCTTTTAAATAAAACTTCCATTTCCGCCGGCTTACCGTCAATAGCTTGTAGATAGCAATAAAAAATGCCACAAACCATCGCTCCAAGCAATAGGTATAGTGTGAAACTTCCAATCACCATACCAACGACAGTTATGGCAAATAAAATCAGATATTGGTCTTTTATTGCATTCCAACCTTCCTTAAAACATTCGACGGGTTTAATTACGCCAGTTCTAAATTCATCTGATTGCATATTTTTTGTAATAAAAAATAGATGTTAAAAGTTATGAGCAGATTATAAATAAATCTGCTCGATGTAGTCTTTTAACATTCTATCACTACTGAATTGAGGAGTAAGCGTAGCGAGTGCATTTTTCATACGTTCGATCCATTTTGTTGGTAAATCATTCTCATCCTTACTGTAATAAGTTGGAATAATTTCGTTTTCCAGAACGGAGTAAAATGATTCTGCATCTTTTTTATCGTTTACGCTTTCATCATTGTCTTCTTCATCTGTACCGATAGCACCTATGGCAAAGCCATTTACGCTATTAAAACCTTCAATCCACCAGCCATCAAGAATAGAAAAATTCAAACCGCCATTCATAGCAACTTTCTGACCACTTGTTCCTGATGCTTCTAGAGGACGACGTGGAACATTCATCCAGACATCTACACCTTGTACGAGATAACGGGCTATTTCCTGATCATAGTCTTCAATGAAAACAGCTCGTTTTTGCCAGTTAGACTTGTGATTAATACTCATTAAGTTTTGAAGTATTTTCTTAGCTTTTCGATCTTGTGGGTGGGCTTTACCAGCAAAAACAAACTGAACCGGACGCTCATCATCATCAACCATTTTCAAAAGTCGGTCTAAATCTGTCATTAATAGATTCCAACGTTTGTAAGCTGCAATTCTTCTTGCAAATCCGATTGTCAAAACATCTTTATCAAATAATTTGCGTGTGCTTATATTTTCGTGAATAGTCTCTTTTCTACCGATGTTTTTAGCGTGAGTTTTTTCTCTTATAAACGAAATAAGAAGCTGCTTAAGTAATTGATGTGCTCTCCAGACTTCTTCATCAGGAAGGTTCTCAATCGCCTCCGCCCATTTTTCTCCATCACTTAATAATTCGTGCCAGTTTGAATCAATTCGATGTTCATAAAGCGTTTTGAATGTTGGAGCAATCCAAGTCAAAGGATGAACGCCATTTGTGATATGAGTAATTGGAACATCTTCAACTTTTGTGTCCTCTGGAAACATCTTAAGCCAAAGTTCTCTAGATACTTCACCGTGTTTTTCACTGACACCATTGGCTGAACGAGAAAGTCTTATAGCTAAAGGAGTCATTCCGAACCATTCATCTTTATCATCTGGATTGGAACGTCCGAGCGAGAAGAATTCATCCTTATCTAGTCTTAGAGCATTAATATAATTTTCATCAAAACAACTTTCTACTAATTCTGGAGAAAATGAATCATTTCCGGCGGCAACCGGAGTATGAGTTGTGAACACACATTTGTTTCTGACGATTGATGCAACATCACTAAAAGTTAAATTCTCGTCTTTTTCTAAAATTTCTCTGGCTAATTCCAGCGTTAGAAAAGCTGAATGTCCTTCATTGAGGTGATATACGCTCGGATCAATGCCGAGTTTTCTGAGCAATCTGACTCCACCGATTCCTAAGAGTTTTTCTTGAACAACTCTGGTTTCTTCATCACCACCGTACAGATGTCCCGTGATAAAACGATCAATTTCATCGTTTTGTTCCAAGTTAGTATCGAGCAAATAAAGGGAAATTCGCCCAATTTGTGCAAGCCAGGCTTGGGCAATCACTTCACGCCCTCTAATGTGCATTCTTATAATGATGCGCTCGCCATTTTCATCATTAACGGGTCGCAGAGCTAATTTTTCAACAAAAGCATCTCTGTAAGATTCTTTTTGGTAGCCATCATGGTCAATATTTTGTCGAAAATACCCAAATCTGTACATCAAACCAATGGACACAAGAGGTACATTCATATCGCTCGCAGATTTAAGATGGTCACCTGCAAGAATTCCCAAACCGCCAGAATAAATTGGAAGGGAATTGTGAATTCCGTATTCTGCACAAAAATAAGCAACAGGATTTTTTTGTGTTATCTTGCCAAATTTATTAGGCTCTTGGCTCATATATTCATTAAATTCTTTTTCAAAATTATTGAGCCTTAAAACATAATCTTCTTCATTTGCTTTTTGCCACAAACGGAGTTCGGAAGTTTTACGTAATAATTGTCTGGGGTTTTGTTCGCATTTTTCCCAAAGTCTCGAATCTAGGTCACGAAACAACTGTGTTCCTTCTTTACTCCAAGACCAATAAAAATTCCAAGATAATTTTTCTAAAAATTGAAGGTTTTGCGGAATGCTAAGTCTAAACCCAAAGTTTTCTCTAAAACTTTGTTCGGACTGTAAACTAACTGCTGTTTGCATATCAATATATGGTTGGTTGGTTATCTCCTTCATAATAAAATTTTGCCCGATTTTTAAGCAAGAATAATAGTAGGTAGTATTTTGCAATATAAAACATTGACCACTAAGTATCAAATCAATTTATTAACAATTTGACTAACTCTGAAACAATAAAATTAAAATGCATTATGTTTTAGAAACATTTTAGCATCGGAATCGGAAAAGAATACTAAATTTATGACTTTAAGTGAAGTGTTTTTTTGAAGAAAGTCTTTAATTGCTAAAGAAGAAATTTCTGCGGCTTTGTGTTTTGGGTAGTAAAAAGCTCCGGTTGAAATCGAAGGGAAAGAAATGCCTTCTAAATCATTATCAACTGCTAAAGTTAAACAATTTATATAAGCTTCAAAGAGTAAGTCTGCCTCTTTGCCATTTTCCTGTCCATATATCGGACCAACCGTATGAATTACATATTTCGCAAGTAATTTGCCACCGGAAGTAATTACAGCTTTTCCAGTTGGTAATCCATTAGGATAATCAGATTCTCGAATTTTTTTACATTCTTCTAGAATATCTTTTCCGCCAACGCGATGAATCGCACCATCTACACCTCCCCCACCGAGCAAGGTTGAATTTGCAGCATTAACAATTGCGTCAGTTTTTTCTTTTGTAATATCACCAACTTTTATAATAACTTGATTACTTAAAAATTTTTTATACATAAATATATGTTCTGAAAAGCATTCCTTGAAAATAAAAATACCGAGTTATGTTTTGAAAATAATTTGAGTTATTATTTTACCGAATTCAAAATCTTATTTTTACACGAGGAAAATTAATGGACAAAGGAATTATACCTGTTAAATGGATGGATGACTGCGTTTTGATGTTGGATCAGCGCCTTCTTCCAACAGAAGAAAAATGGCTTGAATTAAAAACATACAACGATGTTGCTGATGGGATTCGGGATATGGTTGTTCGTGGTGCACCTGCAATCGGAGTTTCGTGTGCATACGGAATTGCCATCGGAGCCAAAAATTTTGTTGGAACAAATGTTGATGATTTAGAAGAAGAACTCGATTATATCTGCGAAGTTTTAGCAAAAACCCGCCCAACGGCGATCAATCTTTTTTGGGCAATTGATCGTATGAAGAGAGTTTTTGCTAAGGCAAAAGAAGAAGGGAAATCGGTTAGCGAAATCAAACAAATTTTGATTGATGAATCGAAAGTAATACATGAAGAAGATATCGAGGCACAAAGATTGATCGCACAATTTGGCGGAGAATTATTAGAAAATGATTCAAATGTTTTGACTCATTGTAATGCAGGTGCTTTAGCAACAGGCGGGGTTTGGGGAACAGCTTTAGGAGTAATTCGCGGAGCTGTGGATCAGGGTAAAAACGTACGTGTTTTTGCCGATGAAACTCGCCCTTATTTGCAAGGTGCAAGGCTGACAGCTTGGGAATTATTGCAAGATGAGATTCCTGTAACTTTAATCACTGATAATCAAAGTGGTCATGTGATGAAAAAAGGAATGATTCAAGCCATCGTAGTTGGTTCAGATAGAATTGCTGCGAATGGCGATGTGGCAAACAAAATTGGGACGTACATGGTCGCTGTATTAGCTAAGCAACACGGCATTCCTTTTTACGTAGCCGCACCAATGTCAACTGTTGATTTTGATTGTACGACCGGTGATGATATTCCGATTGAAGAAAGGGATGTTCGAGAAGTAACACATGTCCAGGATATCCAACTTGCACCAGAGGGGATTGATGTAGGCAATTTTGCATTTGATGTAACACCAAACGAAATTGTTGATGCAATCATTACCGAAAAAGGGGTGGCAAGGAAACCTTATACTGAAAGTCTGCGTAAAATGCGAGAAGACACTTAATAAAAAAGCAGGAAAAAATTATGATTAAATTCAAAAGAGTTTCAGTAATTTTGCTGGTTTTGGGGATGTTTTTGCAATTAACACCAACAGTTTTTGCACAAGGTCCTGAAACAAAAGAAGACATCTTAAAAAAAATCCGTAATGAGGCAATGAATAATTCGCAGATTATGAAAACGCTTCACCATTTTACTGATGTTTATGGTCCAAGACTTACCGGTTCACCAAAGCTGGAAAAAGCAGGAAAATGGGCTATGAAGCAAATGGACGAATGGGGCTTTGACAAAACTTATATGGATCCATGGGATTGGGGAAATGTTGGTTGGGAGAATGACAAGGCTTCAGGTTTTCTCATCTCTCCAGTAAAAGACTCCCTAGTCTTTGAAGTTCTGGCTTGGACACCTAGTACAAAAGGAACAGTTAAAGGAGAAGCTGTACAAATTACTCTTACTCCTCAAATTCAAACTCAAGCTGGATTAAATCAGTTTTTAAATGGAATTAAAGATAAAATCAAAGGGAAAATTGTCCTTGTAAATCGCCCTAATCCAAGGGCTAAGGGAGTTAACCTCAATACTCCTCCTAAACGAAGGGATACAGATGCTTTGAAAAAGACCTTAAAGCCAAGAGAAATTGGTCCCGCACCGAAAACCACTCCAAGACCGAGACCAAGACAACGTTTCACTTTTAGAGAAGCTCTAGCTCGCATTGATAAGTTTATGCTTGATAATGGTGTGTTAGTAAGAATTAATGATGCAGGTCGCAGGCACGGTCAAATTAGGGCATTTTCTAACCGTTCTTTTGATTCAACCACAACAGTTCCAACTGTTGTGATGCGTAATGAAGACTATGGACGTATTTGGAGACTTTTGGATAATGGTAATAAGGTTGAGCTTGAATTCAATATCCAAAACAGTATTTATCCTGAAGGCAAAACTTCATATAACACAATTGGTGAAATCACGGGAACCGAAAAGCCGGACGAAGTAATTATGTTGGGTGGTCACCTAGATGCATGGCATTCAGCTACTGGAGCTACTGATAATGGTGTTGGTTGTGCAGTGATGATGGAAGCAGCAAGAATCATTAAAGCTATTGGTGTTAAACCAAAACGGACAATTCGAGTTGCACTTTGGTCAGGAGAAGAACAGGGGCTTTTAGGATCAAGAGCTTATGTAGCAAAACATTTTGGTTCATTTGAAAATCCAAAGCCTGCTTATTCAAAATTTGGAGGATATTTCAACGTTGATTCAGGTACTGGAAGAGTCAGAGGTCTATCGGTATTTGGTCCTGCCGAAGCAGCTAAGATGTTAGGAAATGCAACTTCCTCTTTGTCAGATTTGAATTTCGTTGGAGTTAGTAATACTGCGAGCAGAAGGCTTGGAGGTTCTGACCACACTTCATTTAATCAAGCTGGATTGCCTGGAATTGGCACTATTTTAGACCCGATTGAATACTTTACACACACTTGGCATACAAATCTTGATACTTACGAGAGAATTGTGGAAGACGATGTAAAAGCATCTGCCGCGATTGTTGCAACTGCTGTTTATTATTTAGCTATGAGGGATGACCTACTTCCAAGACTTTCCAAAGAGCAAATGCCAGCTTCAACTATCAATCCATAAAAAAAGGTCGGATGTTATGTGTTCTAACACCCGACCTTTTTTAACTTTTCTATATGAAGCTATTTTGCAAATCGGCTTTGCTTCCACCAGTCAATAGTCTTTTGTAAACCTTCTTCCAAATCAACTAGTTTTTCATAACCATAAATTTCTTTTGCTTTTGTTACATCGGCTTGAGAGTGTTTTACATCACCTTTTCTCTCTTCTCGGTATTCTGCTTCTACATCTTTTTTTCCAGTGATTTTTTTTAAGGTTTCCAAAAGTTCATTCAAGGTAATTCTTTCGCCGTTCGCTGTATTCATCACTTCGCCAAAACCTTTATTGGTTTGAGCTGCTTTTACATTTGCACCAACAATATTGGCGACATATGTAAAATCTCTGGACTGTTCGCCATCTCCAAAAATTACTGGTGTTTTTCCACCCATCAGTGCATCAATAAATCTTGAAATAACTCCTGAATAAAAAGATGAGGGGTTTTGTCGTGGTCCAAAAACATTAAAATATCGTAACGAAATCGTTTCCATACCATAAACTTCATTAAAGACTGAGCAATAATGCTCACCCATTAGTTTAGCGGCGGCATATGGAGATAAAGGTTCTGGTCGCATGGCTTCTACCTTAGGCAACGTTTTTTGATTCCCATAAGCTGAACTTGAAGCTGCATATATAAATCTTCTAACATTTTTTTCTCTAGCTTTAAGTAAAAGGTTGAAAGTTCCATTTACACATGCTTCATGTGTTTCTGCCGGATTATCAACTGAGCGGGGAACGCTTGGTAGTGCAGCTTGGTGAAATACTATTTCAACATTATCTAATGCTTTCTCAAGGCTTTTTTCATCGTTCAAATCTCCTTCAACGAAATCAAAAACACCTGCAATTTCTTCCAGATTTTCACGAAAGCCAGTGACTAAATTGTCGATAATTGTTACTTTCGCTCCTTGATTAATTAATTCCTCAGCAAGATTTGAACCAATAAATCCTGCGCCACCAGTTACTAAAACTTTTGATGTTAATGCCATAATTTTTGTAAGAATAAAATGAAAAAAGTAAGTTGAAATAATAGTGAATTTCAAAACTATTTACAACTTACCCTTTATAAAAATTGAATAACTTTTATCTTCCAACTCCTACATATTCAAATCCCAGTTTTTGCATATCCTCAGGTTCATATATGTTACGTAAGTCAGCAACTTTGGGTGACTTAAGAAGCTTCTTGACCTCCTTCATATCTAAAGCTCTAAACTGATTCCATTCAGTTATTATGACTAAAGCGTCAGCATCTTTAATCGCATCGTATTCGTTTTCAGCATATTCAATATCAGGAAGACTATGTTTTGCTTCATCCATAGCTACTGGATCAAAAGCTTTTATCGAAGCCCCTTGAGCCTGCATTTCTTTGATTATGTCAGTGGCAGGTGATTCTCTCATATCATCAGTTTCAGGTTTGAATGATAATCCTAAAACCCCAATTTGCTTACCATTCAAATCCCCAACTAACTTTTGAATCTTTGGAACCATGGCTAGACGTTGAAATTCATTAGCTTCAATTACTGCGTCAACTATTCTTGTTTCAACACCAAACTGATCTGCAACGGTTGTTAAAGCTCTAGTGTCTTTGGGAAAACATGAACCTCCATATCCGGGTCCCGGATGCAAGAATTTTCTACCAATTCTATTATCCATTCCGATTCCGCGTGCTACATCATGGACATCACAACCTATCGCATCACATAAATTAGCGACTTCATTAATAAAAGTAATTTTAGTGGCTAAGAAAGCATTTGCTGCATACTTGATTAATTCAGCAGCTTCTAAAGAGGTAATTACAATTGGGGTCTCTATCAAGTATAAAGGTCGATACAAGTCCTTCATGATTGCAATTGCATCTTCTTCATTACTCCCAATTACAACTCTGTTAGGACGCATAAAGTCTTCAATCGCCGCCCCCTCTCTCAAAAATTCTGGGTTTGAAGCCACTCCAAAATTGGTGTCGGTTTTAAGGTTTTGGCTTACAAAATCTCTTAGCCATTTTCCAGTTCCAACTGGTACAGTTGACTTGGTCACAAGAACTTTGTAACCGTTCATTGCTTCTGCAACATCTTTAGCCGCTTGTTCATAAAAACTCATATCTGGAGAGCCGTCTTCTTTCGGAGGTGTTCCAACAGCTAAAAATACCACTAAAGCCTGTTCGACCGCAGATTTAATATCAGTTGTAAAGTGTAATCGATCAGCCTTGATATTTTTATCAACTATTTTGTCTAATCCTGGTTCATATATAGGAATTACCCCATTATTTAAACCATTTATTTTGTTTTCATCAACATCTACACAGGTTACTTCGACTCCGAATTCAGCGAAGCAAGCACCTGTTACCAAACCAACGTATCCTGTTCCTATAACTGCTATATGCATAATGTAAAAAATTAAAGTAAATAATATTTGAATAATTTAGATTGTGAAACTTTTAACAATCTATGGCGTAACTTAGCGGGTTATACTTATTAAATAAAGTATAACCCGCTTTTGTGTATCTGAATTTACTGATTATTTATGGTGTTACTGGGCTAATTACAACCCCACCACCATTTTGTTCAACTTCGTTTTCTGTACTCAACAAGAAAGCTGCAACTCCGGCACCGGCAGCTGCAATAAGGATTGCAGCTAGAGCCCCACCACCAATGCCAGCAACTGGTGTAGGTGGTGCGGATCCTGGTCTATAGCAAGGTTTGCACCCTGTTTGTGATGTTCCAGCAGAAGCATCTGTTCCTGCTGCTACTTGCTTGATTGTGCTTCCGCTTCTTAGTGTTACCAAGCCTGTAGTAGTTTCAACATAAGTTTGTGCACATTTTGCAGTATCTCCACAACCAACATCTACTGAGAATGAATTAGCTTGTCCAGTATCCCCAACAACTGTTGCACTTTTTGATGTTACTGTTGTTGATATTCCTGCAGAATTCATTACGCGTACTTTACCCGAAGTAATCATAGCGATAACACTATTTTCTGAAAACTTCAACGTTATTGATGTTTCGGGTAGCAATTCAACTTTACCTTTTGTGCCAAGACTTATATTAGCTTTTGAATTTGTTCCAGTTGTGATGGTACTTCCAGAAACTATAGTTGAGTTTGAAACCGCTTTTTGTCCATTTACGGTTACTTGACCTGTAACCGTAATCTGAGCCGTATCACCTAGAGCTGCAAACGATACCGACGTATAAACGAGCATCACAGCAAACAATGTGATTGATGTAGTAATTTTATGTAATATATTTTTGCCGAGCATTTGATTATATATCCTCCTAAGTATAAATACTGGTATTTGATAGTTGATATTAGTTGCGTGGGCTAATAACAGTAGTTCCGCCACCTAGTGCGACTCTGTTGTTATCGGTTGTCGCTGCGATTATGATACCTGCAGCAGCCCCACCGAACACTAGAACCCACAAAAGCCAAGCATTTCCGCCATCATCGTCATCATCATCATCTTGTGTGGCTTTGACTGTATCACCAGTATTTAATTTGGAAATATTGCCATTAAGTGTTTTCAGGTTGATTGTTTTTGATGTGGCGATAGTTGTAACTTCGCCTGCAAGTAATTCACCTGATATTTTTTCGCCATCAAAAGATATCGAAATAGCAGTTTTTGGTGCGAGCTTGATTTTACTTGTGTTTCCAATGTTAATTACTGCATCTGAATTTGAGCTCATTACAGTTAATTTCCCATCAACTAATGTGCTGTTCAATTTTTCTGAATCAAATGAAAGCTTAACGGTAGAATTAGAATTTAATTTTACTTTTCCGACTTTACCGAGATTAATTACAGCATCAGTATTTTTAGGTGTGACAATTGTGCTGGAAGAAAAAATTGAGTGTCCGTTTCGAGCAGCTTCCCCATTAACTTTGACGGAAGAAGTAGTGTCAGAAACCAAAATTTCTCCAACAACTTTATTTGGGTTTGCAAGAGCAACCATTGAGTATGTTGTTATCGTAGCAATTACTAAGCACAACGACAGTGCTTTGTTTTTCCATGTTTTGCTGTTCATATTTCTCCTCTGTATCGTGATAGATCTATTATTTCAAAATATAACCTCTTGAAACTTTTACACGAAATATAGCACAATGTCAACAAAAAGTAGTAATAAATTCAAAAATTTACGGCTATTTTAGGTTGACTGTGTAAAAATCAAAACTGCTTTATTTTGGTCTCTATTTTTATACCATAATTCTTACGTAATTTGAACTTATTTTATGAAAAAACTAGCTTTTTTTTAATAGTTTACAAAAAAGCTAAAGAATAAGATGGTATTTTGTTCCTAAAATAAAGGAAAACTTCTTCAATATTTAACTAAAATTTGAATAAAAAATGCGACTAACTTTCTTATTTATCATACTTAATCTATTGATACTGCAAGTGTCCCAGAATTTGTTTGGGCAAAGTGATTCAAAAAGAAATACAAATTGGCAAACATTAGCTGAAAGCAGTAAATATCAAAAGACTCCAAAATACGACGAAACCGTCTCATACAGTAAAAGATTAGACGCTGCATCTGAATCAATAGTCTATAAAACTTTTGGAAAAAGTAGTGAAGGGAGAGATTTACCTTTACTAATTGCAGCTAAAGATAAAAACTTTACAGTTGATAAAGCAAAAAAAAGTGGTAAGGCAATAGTTTTAATTCAAGCTGCGATACATTCTGGAGAGTCGGATGGTAAAGATGCCGGACTGGCATTGCTGAGGGATATTGCTATTTACAAATCAAGAACTGATCTACTTGAAAATGCAATAATTTTGTTTATTCCAATCTTTAATGTTGACGGTCACGAATTATTTTCAAAATACAATCGCATAAACCAAAACGGACCAGAAGAGATGGGTTTTCGTGCCAATTCTGCAAATCTCAATCTCAATCGGGATTACTTGAAAGCTGATACACCGGAAATGCAAGCTTGGTTAAAGCTTTGGAATGAATGGAATCCTGATTTTTTTATAGATTGTCATGTCACAGATGGAGCAGATTTTCGTTATAACATAACTTATGAGTTTGCACATCACGCAGAAATTTCTGAGTCATTAAAACAATGGATGTACAAACATTTCGAAAAAAATGTTATTCCGAAAGTGGAAGCAGAAGGCAATTTATTATCAAGATACTTACAGTTTGTTGATAGAAATAATCCATCCAAGGGGATATTTACGTTTATAGCAACCCCTAGGTTTGCAACCGGTTATACCCCTTTGAGAAATAGAAACGGTTTATTGATTGAGGCTCATTCTGTAAAACCTTATAAATCAAGAGTTAAAGGTACATACGACCTACTTAGATATACAATTGAAGAAATAGGCAATAATAAAGATAGCTTATTCAAGGCTAACAAAAATGCAGATGAAGAAACCTTAAAAAAAGGGAGTGAGTTCAATTCAAATGATGAATTTCCTCTACGCCAACGGATCGGTAATTTTTCAAAACCATTTAGTTTCAAAGGACTAGAAATCAGGTTTAAAGAAAGTAAAATTTCAGGTGCAAAACAAATTGTTTATGGCACAAAACCCGTTGACTTAAAGATTCCACAATATGATTTTGCAAGGATAGATAAGTCAGTTGCTCCTCCTCTATATTATATAATTCCGCCACAATGGATAGATGTAATTAATCGTCTTGATTTTCACGGGGTCAAATACAAAAGAATAGACAAACCAAAGGAATTTCAGATTGAAAGCTATCGTTTTGAGAATCCGAAATGGGCAAATAGACCTTTTGAAGGAAGGATTACAATGTCTTTCAAAACAGTTCCAATTAAAGAAAAGCGTTTATTTCCCAAGAATTCTGTTATTGTCCCAATGAATCAAAAAAATGCAAAAGTTGCTATACATTGGCTCGAACCCAATTCTCCTGATTCAGCAATGTATTGGGGTTTTTTCAATGCAATTTTTGAGCAGAAAGAATATTCAGAAAGCTACATAATGGAAGATATTGCGACTGAAATGCTTTCAAAGGATGAAGACTTACGTAAAGAATTTCAAGAAAAACTAAAAGATGAGAAGTTTGCGAACAACCCCAGAGCCAGACTAAGATTTTTCTATGAGCGTTCACCATACTATGACTCACGCATCGGAGTTTATCCTATCGGACGCATTACATCCAAAATAAAATAAAATCTAACTTTGTTTAGTTTGCGAATAAAGTTTTCAAAAGTTAAAATTAAGATATTCCAAAGGAATTTCCCTCACTTAATAAGTTTTTTGGGTTAACAATGAAAAAGCGTTTAATCAAATATGCGGTAATTTTGATTTGGACTGTTTTTGGTGCAGCTTTTTTTGTAATGAATGCTGTCCAGAGTGAAAATATTTCACGCGAAAATTACCACGAGTGGATTTCAGAAACCTACGATTTCCGTTTTGGTGAAGACAAACCTTTTTCACCGGGTAATGCAACTACCTTCAATGGCAAGTTTATTCCAGCAAAAGATTTTACATCTTCAGCCCGTTGTGCAGCTTGTCACACAGATGTTCATCCACAGTGGGAACAATCAGCACATGCTAAATCATTTATTGAGCCTTTTTATCAAAAAAATGTTCAAGATTTACAAAACCAAAAAAATATAGCTTTTACAAGACATTGCGAGTCTTGCCACAATCCGACTGCACTCTTTTCAGGAGCTTTAACAGATAAACCTAAATTTAATGAAAGACCATTTGATAACGAAGGTGTTTCTTGTATGGTTTGTCACTCAATCGAATCTGTCTCGGGTCGCGGCATTGGTGGATATACGATGGGACAACCTGCTTTGATCGAAGAGGAAGATGGAACTAAAATCGTTGAAGCGAGCGATGATGACATTCTAAACGACATTGAAGGTCATAAACGTGCAATGATGCGTGATCTCTTGAAGAAGCCGGAATTTTGTAACGCATGTCATAAGTCTCAAGTTCCCAAAGAACTAAACGACTACAAATTCTTGAGAGCTTTTGCCGTTGGTGATGAGTATCAAAAATCATCCTTTTCAAAAGAAGTTCCACATCCATTTTATACGAGAGATAAACAAACCTGTAATTCTTGTCATATGGAACGTGTACCAACAAAAAATTACGATGTGTCGGTAAAAAATGACACCATAGTTTCTCATCGTTTCGCAGCGGCAAACACAGCTATTCCTTTGGTTTATGGATACAAGGAACAATTTGAGGAAGTTGTTAAATTTTTGCAGGATGACAAGGTAGGCATAGATATTTTTGCACTTCACCAGCAAAAAAATACAAAAGATAAACAAAAACTAATCGCTCCACTAAACAGGAAAAACTTTACCATTGAAAAAGGAGACATTCTCACGGCTGATGTAATTATTACCAACAAAAATATCGGTCATTCATTTCCACCTGAGTTAAGAGATTTTTACGAAGCATTCATAGAATTTACTGTCTTAGACAAGAACAACAAAACTCTCTACAAGTCTGGCTACATAAAAAAAGATGGTTCGCTTGATAATAAAGCCCACAATTATCTAACTTATCTGGTCAAGGGAGATGGTTCTCTAAATGATGTCCACCATATTTGGGAAACAAAGGTCGTTGCTTACAACAATAAAATTGATTCCGGTAAATCGGATTTAGCTAGATACAAATTTACAGTTCCGATCAATTATGAAGGCGAAATAAAACTAACAGCCAAGGTTAAATACAGACGCTTTACAAGAGTTTACAGTGATTATGTGCTAGGAAAATCAGTTGATTTACCGATAGTTACAATGGCTGAAACTATCGAAAGTTTCTTGGTCGGTGATAGAACACGCAAAAAAGCACCTGTAAAAAAAGCAATGCCTGATTGGTGGCGTTGGAATAATTATGGAATTGCTTTACTTGACCAAAAACAATTTCCGCAGGCGGCGGATGCCTTTGATGAAGTTATAGATTTCAAGAATGAGTATCGTCCAGTTGCATATACCAACAAAGCACTTGCTCTTATGCAGCTAGGTGCCTACAAAGACGCCGACAAATTAATTGATAGAACCCTTAAACTTGATGCAGAAAATTATCGGGCAATTTTTCAACAAGGAAGGATTTTGCGTGTATTTAGTAAATTAGAAGAGGCTGAAGAAAATTTCAAAAAGGTTTTAGCTAAGTATCCCAATGATCGAATGACTCTTCAGCAACTTGGCGAGTTAGCGAAGATAAAAAGTGAATCTGTTCCAAGGGAAAAAAGAGATGAGCAACTAAAAGTAGCTCAGAAATATTATGAGGAAATTCTCGAGATTGACCCTGAAGACCTCTCCGCTAATTACAATTTGATGCTAATTTATCAAAAACTGAAGATGAGAAAGGAGGCGAGAGAAAAAGCCATACTTTTCCGCGATTTAAAAGATGACCCTCAAACAGCACCGATAGCTAATAATTTCTTACAAAAAAATTGGGATATCGGCAATGAAAGTTTGCCATATCATACCCACAACCTACTTCCATTCCAAGATTCTTGGGAAAAGCAAGACTATCTTTCCATAAGTGAAATTGATTGGACAAAGAAATTAGAATCAGTACAAACCTCAGACTAAAAATGTATCAAACATTTGAGCCACATTTTGCTTCTAATTGATTTGAACAATTATTTAATTACAAATACTCTATTGTAGATTCCCCAGAATAATAAACAGTTTTGGTTATTTTTGAATTATGAAATGTTTAATTAGTCTTTTATTTATTTTGACTGTAAACCTGATCGTTTTTTCGCAGGGTGGAGTTTCAACTGGTGAAGCCAAATCTTATACTTCTAGACAAACTACCGGAATTACAAATTCCAAAGCTCCAAAAATCTTTGAAGATGTTTCTGCTTCAACAGATTTAAAGAATTACAAATGCACAGCTGGAAGTCTTGATAAGGAATATATTCTTGAAACAACCGCTTGCACGGTTGCCATTTTGGATTTTGATAATGATGGATTGTCCGACATATATCTTTTAAATGGCTCATCTATAAATGCCGAAAAAGGAAAAGAAGCAAAGCCGAAATCTGCTTTATTCCGCAATTTAGGCAATTGGAAATTTGAAGATGTAACGAAGAAAGCCGGCGTTGAGAATGAACGTTGGGGAATGGGTGTAAGCGTTGGTGATTACAACAATGATGGTTTCTCCGACATTTTTGTTAGCAATTTTGGAATTCCTCGCCTTTACAAAAATAATGGTGATGGAACATTTACAGACGTTGCAGAGAAAGTCGGCTTAGCTGTCAAAGGTTGGCACACAGGCTCTACATTTGGTGATTATGACAAAGATGGAAGGCTTGATCTATTCATTACAGCTTACCTTGCTTTTGATCTTAGAAGTCTGCCGCAAAGTCCAAAAGATGTTGGAAAAGGAGGCAAAACAGCTTCTAATTTCTGTCAGTTTCGTGGACAGCCTGTAATGTGTGGACCAAGAGGTTTGAAAGGTGCAAAAGATAAGTTATTTCGCCAGAAAGCCGATGGAACTTTTGAAGAGGTCGGAGACAAGGTTGGTGTAACAGATGAAGAAAAATACTATGGTTTTTCTTCTGTATTTATTGATATAGATGACGATCAAGATTTGGACTTATTGGTTGTAAATGATTCAACTCCGAAACAGCTATACATAAATGATGGAAAAGGAAAATTTGAAGAGTTTGGTTATCCGTCAGGAATTGCACTGAATGAAAATGGACGCGAGCAAGCTGGTATGGGATTAGCTGTTGGCGATTATGACAATGATGGTTTAGTTGATTTTCATATAACAAATTTTTCTGATGACTCAAACACTTTATATAGGAATGACGGCGATGGGAATTTTACTGACATAACTTTTCAAGCTGGACTTGGTGAGTCATCCATTCCATTTTTAGGCTGGGGAACTTCTTTTGTAGATTATGACAATGATGGTTGGAAGGATGTTTTAGTAGCAAACGGGCATGTTTATCCTGTTGTAGATAAATTTCAATGGGGTACAAGTTTTGCTCAACAAATTTTACTTTTTAGAAATGAAAAGCAGGAAAAGAATTCTAATCGCATTCGTTACAGAAGAATTGAGGCGGCTCCAGATACAGCATTAGCACTTTCTTTAAAAGCAAGAGGTTTAGCGATTGCAGATTTTGATAATGACGGAAAGTTAGACGCTGTAATAAACAACATGGATTCGTCACCAACGCTTTTGAAAAACATTTCACAGGAAGCAAATAATTGGATAAAAATAAAATTATCTGGCAATAAGGATAAGAAAACACCTTTAGATGGAATTGGTTCAAAGGTGTTCGTAAAAACAGGAACTATGACTCAAAGATTTGACGTCAAAAGTGGTGCAGGATACGCATCTCAAAATGAACAAGTGATTCATATTGGGTTGGGACAAAATAGTAAAATTGATGAGTTAAAAGTTGTTTGGGCAAATGGAGAAACCGAAAATATAAAAGTTGACAAAATCAATCAAATTATAAAAATCAAACAAGGAAAAGGCATTATCAAATAAAGCAATCAAAAGTCTTAGTCAGTAGCTTGGAATATTCTTTGAAAAAAGGGTATTCCAAATTTTTTTGGCTTTAAGCTTTTCAAAAAAGTATTGAAAATATTGACAAAAAGGTTTATTAATATGTTTGTTTTCTCTAACAACAAAGTGTTTTGAATTCAGTATCTCTATGAAAAAAATCCATTTACAAGATGCTTCTGCTCAAATTGCACGCCCAAATACAATAAGGGATATTAACCGACAAATTGTATTGAATTATGTTCGTGACCAAGCTCCCATTTCTCGTGCGGAGATTGCTCGAAAGACTAAGCTTCAACGTTCAACGGTATCTTCAATAATCGAGTCATTACAAAAGTCTGGCTTGATAGAAACCATAGGTGTTGGAAGTTCAACTGGTGGAAGGAAACCTACACTCCTAAGGATCAGAACCGGATTTCCTGTAGCAATTGGGGTTGATCTGAATCCGAGAGTTACAACGATTGCCGTAGTTGATCTTGCCGGGCAAATAATAGAAAAACAAACTTTCGATACGACCGACGATATAGACAAAATGGCTCAAAAGATTATTAAAGTCATAAAGTCTATAACAAAAAAATATCCAGAACACGAACTTGAAGTCGGAATTAGCATTCCCGGGATAGCTAATCGTTCCAATGGAAATATCATATATGTTCCGTACTTCAATTGGAGTGACTACAACATCGGCGAAAAAATCAATAAATCCACCGGCTTAAAAGTTATTGTTGATAATGATGCTAATTCTATAGCGTTAGCTGAACTGTGGTTTGGGCGAGAGGTAATCAGAAAGGTAAGAAATTTTATTACCGTGCTAGTCGGGGAAGGTATTGGTACCGGAATCATATTTGATGGACAGGTTTACAGCGGTGAAAAAGGTGCTGCTGGCGAGTTTGGGCATATGATAATCGGTTCAGAGGCTCAAGTTGAATGTTCTTGCGGTAGCAGAGTTTGTTGGGAAGCCTTTGCCTCTGAAAAAGCGATAATTTCAAGGTACAAAAAAAATAATAAAAACTTAGAATTAAACAAACCTATTGATCTGAAAAGCATTATAAAAAAAGCTAAGGAAGGTGAAAAAGCAGCATTTGATGTATTACAAGAAACTGCTCAATACTTAGGGATTGGAATCGCAAACTTGGTGATTGGTTTAAGTCCACAAGCTATTGTTATAAGTGGTGAGTTGGCAAATGCTTGGGAAATGATTTCTGATACTGTAAAGAAAACTGCAAAAAGAAGTGTGAGAAAAAGGCTTCCAGACATAATTATTACAGCTTCTTCATTAAAAGCTGACGCAACTTTAACCGGAGCTTTTAGTCTGGTTTTGGCAAATAAATTTGCGTCGGCAAGTTGAGATTAAATAGTTAATGTTATATTTTTTCTTGACATAAGTGTTAACTTTGTATTAAAACTTTGTTTAGACTAAAAACAAAGTTTTAATACGTCAACTTTTGAATAATCAAATATCTTAAATTCACTCAAAAGCTATTTGGAAGTAATTTAACGGCTCAGATACGTTGAGTATGACTATACTTTATTTTGGGTACAGTCATAGAATGTATCGGTTGGGATAGTTGATTCTTCAACCCAATAATATAAAAAAAATCAGGGGCGATTTCTAAGATATTGCCCAGAGAGGTCTGACAATATGAGTAAAATCTTTAGAAAAAGTATCTTTCTGTACTCATCTTTGCTGCTTGTTATATTGGCTATGAGCATTAGCTCTGTAGCTCAGAGAAATGCTGGTAGCATCGTTGGTACAGTTAAAGATCAGACGGGGGCACTAGTCCCTGATGCCAAAGTTGTTATAACTAACAACGCAAATGGTTTTACCAGAGAAGTTACAAGTAATGAAGTCGGTGAGTTTGCAGTTCCAAACTTAGAGCCGGGAAATTACAGCGTAAAAGTAGAAGCTACAGGATTCAAGTCTGTACTTTTAGCTTCTGTAACGGTTGAAACCAATGCTAGAGTTCCTATCAATGTACAATTTACGGATGTTGCTGGAGTAGGTGACAATGTTGTAAATGTAACAGCTGACAGTGCTCCGTTAGTAGAAAGCGAAACAAGCGTAAGAGGTGACATCATCACCGGACGTGAAGTAGTAGATTTGCCAATTCCGCAAAGAAACTTTACCTTGCTTGCCGGGCTTTCTCCCGGAGTTACACGCCCATCAGCATCATCAGTTGGTGTTCTTGGTGGTGGCGGAAACTTTGTTAACGGAGGTCCTGGTTCATCCACAGAATCAACCCGTTTTAGAGAATCAGGTGGTTCCGTTATATCTGCAAATGGTGCTCGCGTAACTCAAAACAACTTTTCTTTAGATGGTGTTGATAATAATGAGTCACAATTTGGTCAAATTGCTGTATTCCCAAATCCGGACGCTATTGCAGAATTTAAAGTAGAAACAAGTGTACCTTCTGCTGAGTCAGGTCGTGCAGCTGGTGCGATTATTTCAACCACATTTAAGTCCGGTGGTAACGAGATTCATGGAACCATCTTTGAAAATTATCAAGGACGATTCTTAAGTGCAGGGGCTGCTCAATTTGATGAAAATGGAGCTAATAGCGGTAACAATCCAAACTATGTAACTCATAACTATGGAGGTACGGTTGGCGGTCCAATTTTCTTCCCACGTCCGGGAATCAATGGTAAAGACCCTTTCTGGTATGACGGTAGAAACCGCTCATTTTTCTTTGTTTCAATTGCAGGTCAAAGAAATGGAACACCAGCATTTGGCGGTGGTGAGTTTCCATTTGTAACTGTTCCTACGGCACGTATGAGAGCTGGAGATTTCAGCGAATTATTACAGCCAGGCAACATGCAGACTTTTAACCTAGCTGGCGGTGGAACTGTAATGGCTCCTGTCGGTACAATTTTCGACCCAAACGGCAATCCAATTCCTGGTAATGATTTGGCTAATTGTCCAGCTTGTGGATCTTTTTCTACGTACGGTAATAATTTAATTAATGCCTATCCACTTCCAACGGAAGGAGGTTTTCAGAATAACTACCGCAGAAATCGTGCTGAGCGTTCTAATGTAGATAGTTACGATATTAAAATTGACCACAAAATAACTGACAATAACTCAATATTCGGACGTTGGAGCTGGTCAAAAAATTCACGTATCAGAGACAACAACTTCCCACTCGGAACATCACCAAATGGTAATGATCTGCCGTCAGGTTTTGGTGCTGGTGACGAATTTGGTAATTCACGGGGGCTGACATTAGGTAACACACACGTATTCACACCAACAATTATCAATGACTTTCGTGCAGGATGGACTAAAGTTCAAATCGGTATTAACAATCCAGGTATCAATGGCTCTTTAGGATTCAACCCTGGAGTTGATTCTGCATTGGGTAGTTCAAACATAAATGCCTGTGGTACATGTGATGGTATCTCTTTGATTGGTATTGTTGATCCAAGCTTCAGTCAAGAATTTGTCGGTGATGGTGGACCTTTCTTCTTCCTTTCTAATAATTACAATATCGCAAACACTGTGACAATTGTTAGAGGTAATTCAATCTTCAAAGTTGGTACAGATATGCGTAATCGTCGTAATACAAACTTTGATGGCGGACGTAATGGTGGAACTAAAGGTCAGTATCAATACGGAACTTCAGCTGGTGGGTTTGTTGCTGGAAACTACAATGGAATCGGACCAAATGATACAGGTAATGCCGTTGCTAACGTACTTTTAGGGTATCAGCCGGGGTTTGTCGGTAGAGGTGACCCAGGCGGACCATTCACTGTTCAAAGTTCAGAACTGGCTTTCTTCGTTCAGAATGACTGGAAAGTTAGCCCAGATTTAACACTTAATCTTGGATTGCGTTATGATATCTTTACAGCACCGACTGAAAGATTCGATCGTCAAGTTAATTTTGATCCTGCATCAGGTAATTTAATTGTTGCGGGTGAAAATGCACCAGGCGGACGTGATTTAGCAAGTAATGATTTAAACAACTTTGGTCCGCGTTTAGGATTTGCTTATAGTGGGTTGTTGGAAGATAAGTCACTAGTAATAAGAGGCGGATATGGTTTAGTTTACACAACAGATGTTAGTGGTGTTCAGCCATTAACAGCAAACCCTGGAACAGGTGCTGCAAACTTCCAATGTGCACCCATTAACAATCCTGGTGATTGTCCTGGAAATTATCCATTTGGAAGGAATCCTTTTGAACAAGGTATTCCATTTGCACCAGGAACAGGTCAGGCAACTGCTCCCGGTACAGTATTTCCTGCTCCTACCGGCGGCTCAATTATCTACAATGATCCGAATCGTAAAGACGCATATGTGCATCAGTACAATTTAACCTTGCAATATGAATTTGCTAGAAATTGGTTGGCTGAGATTGGTTATGTTGGTTCACAAACCAGAAACCTTCTAATTGTTAGAAATATTGGTACACAAAACAACCAAGGCGGTCCTGGATCAAGAGAGGTGCCGAACATTGGTACCGTGATTGCCAGTGAGTATTTAGGAAGTGCAAGCTATAACGCATTACAGACTAAACTTGAGAAGAGATTCTCGGACGGTTTGTCAGTACTTGCAACTTATACATATTCCAAAGCAATCGATGATACACCAGGTGGATTCTGTCAAGGTGGTACTGGTCCATCAACTTGCGGACCTGATAACCCACTAAACTTTGATTTAGACAGAGGACCATCTGATTTGGATGTAACTCATAGGTTTACTTTTGCTAATGTTTATGACTTACCATTTGGTAAAGGCAGAAAGTTCCTAAGAGACATACCAACAGCACTTGATGTAATAATCGGTGGTTGGCAGCTTAATAACATAATCACACTTCAAAGTGGTCCTGTGTTTAATCCAAATTGGAGAGGTGGAAGACCTGATATTATTGGTGATCCAACACCAACCGATGCTCAGAGAGCTAGAGGTATCCAATTAAATGTAGCTGCATTTGCTCCGCCATCAGTTCAAGTATTTGCAGGTGACATGGGTTGTTTTACTGCTGGTGTTGCAAATGGTAGTTGCCCAATGATTGGTAATCTTGGTAGAAACTCATTCAGAGGTGATACTCAAGAATTTTGGGATGCATCACTATTCAAGAATTTCCCGATTAGGGCAATTAGTGAAGCATTTAATGTACAAGTCAGAATTTCTGCTTTCAACGTACTTAATCACGTAAACAGATCTGTTCCAAACGGAAACATCGAAGATGGAAACTTTGGATTAGATTTTTCAGAGCAGAGAAGGAGACAAATGGAGTTTGGATTGAGGATTATCTTCTAATCTTCGTCCAACTCTAAATTAGAAGATATTAAGTGGCGCGTAATTTTTATTGCACGCCACTTAATTGTTTAATTAGTTTGGTTTAATGTTGTTTTTTAAGCAACGAAAATTTGGTTTTTTAAATCTAAAAATTTGTAAAATCTTCTCTATATAAGATTAATTTTTAGTGATGAAGTTAAGCAATTTAAAGACATTATTGTGTTTGTTGATGGTCGTACTGTGCTCAATTGTTTTTAATGCGAAGAGCGTCTTTGCTGAAGAGAAAAGAGCCTTTAACTTTGGTGGGTTTTACTATTCAGAAGATAATTCACAAGATTTAAATGCAATGAGGCAAAAAGCCTTTGCTGCATTAAGAGTGGGCAACTGGCAAGAAGCCAACCAGATATTTGAAAAAATTATCACGACTTATCCCACAGATGCATTGAGTTTATACGGTAACGGGGTTGCATTATTTAATTTAAGAAAATCTGATTTGGCTGATATTAATCTAAATAAAGCAATTACAATTTTATCAAACAACAAACAAAATAAACTTTTAGCAGATTGTTTGGTTTTATCTGCTGTGATCTCAGCAAATAATCGTCAGAATCTTGAAGCTGTCAGCAAGTTAGAAAGGGCAATTAAAATATCGCCAAATCATTTTGATGCAAATTTAACTTTGGGTAGAGCTTATTATGGGAACGGAAATATTGTCGGAGCTGTTAATTCATTTAAAAATGCAGTAAAAGCACAGCCTAAAAATATTCGTGCAAGATTCTTTCTAGCGACCTCTCTTGAGAAATTAGATAAGTCAAAAGAGGCTTTAAATGAATACCGTGAAATGATCAAAATAAATCCGAATACACCTGAAGGTAATTTAGGGCTTGGAGTTTTATTAATAAAGCTTGAGGGAGAAAACTCGCAAGAAGGAATAGAGGCTTTACAAAAAGTTATTGCGGTAAATGAAAACGTTTACGAAGCTCAAATCACACTTGGTAAAGCACTTCTTAAGCAGAAAAAGAATAAAGAGGCAGTTAATCATTTGAAGAAAGCTACCGAGTTAGCTCCGAAGAATCCCGAGCCACATTATCAGCTAGCTTTGGCTTACAGAAGATTAGGATTGAAGGAAGAAGCCAAACAGGAAATGGAAATTGTAAAGAAAATACATCAGCAAAGAAGAGGTGTTTCAAAAAATTAGATAAATATGACGAGAGTTTTAAATCATTTTTTGTACAAATTTTTAAGTCTGACGCTTGTTTTGTTTTGCGTGTCGGTGGCTCTGGCTCAAGAGAATACTGAAAAGAAAAAAAGTATTGGCGGTGCCGAACATGAAACTAATATCTACGGTGTCGAGATTGGAATGGACGTGCCAACTGCACTAAAAGCTGTTTTTATAAATGCCGAAAGAAATCCCGGGCAGGAAAAGCCCGATGCCTTAAGAAAAGAAGGCAAAAGTAAAAAGGATATAAGGGTTTTATATAAAGATTTGCCAATGGGTGAGTTACAAATTCTTTTCGCTCAGGGGAAATTTGTTAAAGAGATATTGCTTATTTACAAAAAACAGCCAATCACGGACGATCTGAGACTTCCATTCTCAGCCTCAATTGGAAGTAATGCAGGAACTATTTTTTCAACGTCTGCAAATGATAAAAGCGGAGGGACTCCAGGAATTATTGATGAGAATACCTCAATTGAAGAATTTGGTTCGAGCAAACGAGGAGACATTGATCGGTTTAGTGCAAGAAAAATTGGCAACATTGATAGAAATCGTGGTGATTTGTTAGACGGTACACGTTACGATGACCGATATACGATCGGGTTTGTTGATAATCAAAGACTACAAAGAGTTTGGTGGAGAGATGAAAAAACTGAACTTGATTATCAAATAAGAGTTGCTTTTGTCGGTAAAAAACTGACTCAAGCTGGAGCAAGATTTGTCCCCAGCATTGTTCAAAAGACTATTTCTGTTTCCCCCAAAGATGAGAAAAAATTCATAAAAGCAATGTTTAAGTAAGTTTTCATTTGCAAGATTTTAATTATAGATGAGGTAAAAAGCGTTGAGATTAAATAAAATAATAACAGTAATAACAATTATTTTAAGTTTGAGTATTTTAACGTTTTCTCAAGGTGAAAAAGCCGATGAGAAAACAAGCATTGGCGGTAAAGAGCATGATATGAACATTTATGGAGTTAAGGTTGGAATGGATGTGCCGACTGCTCTTAAAACCGTTTTCATAAATGCAAAAAGAAAACCGGGACAGGAAAAACCTGATGCTTTAAGAAAGGAAGGTAAAAACAATGAAGATATAAGGGTTTTATACAGAGGTTTGCCAAAGGGAGAATTACAAATCGTATTTGATAAGGGCAAATTTGTTAAAGAAGTTGTTCTTTCATATACAGAGAAACCAAATATTCAAACACTCCGTTTACCTTCGTCTTCTGATATTGGAGTCGCTTCATCAGGTGAACGGTTTGATGACCGCTATACAATCGGATTTGTCGATAATACTAAAAGAGAAAAGCTCTGGTGGAGAGATGTGGAAACCGATGGTGAGTATCAAGTTCGCCTTAGTTTTTTGTCAGGAAACGCGAACAAGGATGGACAGCTTTGGTGGCAAACGATCTTTCAAAAAGCCGTAACTGTAAAGCCTGGAGACATAAAAAAATTTAGAAAAGCAATGAGCAATTAATCCAATCTTGGTTTTTTGAGAATGAAATTAAAAAAGACACAGACTAATCTATTTCAGCAGTTTTTTTACTGTCTGATTTTGGTCTGTGTCTTTTTTTCATTCTTGCTTCTTTTTCAGACAGATGTGCCTGCACAATCAAGGCAGATTTTACAGAAAGCATCTACACTTCTTAATACAGGAAAGTTCACGGAAGCTGAAGCAATGCTCCGCACTCATCTTGCTAAATTTCCCAAAGACTATCGTGCAAAGGTTTTACTTGGAGTTTCTTTAGACCAGCAAAATAAACCCTTAGAAGCCGAAAAAGAATATAAAGAAGTTTTAAAGGTCAGACCGAATGACATTTCTGCTTTGGCAAATTTGGGCGTTCTTTATGCAAAAAATAGACGTGGCGAAGAGGCAATTAAAACTTTAGAAAAAGTTATCAAGTTAAGTCCTAGTCATAAGCAAGCCACATACAATTTGGCTTCTCTCTATTCGGCAAAAAAAGACTATAAACAAGCCTTACCATTGTTAGAAAAACTTACTGGAATTACTAAAACTAATAAAACTCCAAAAACAGATGATTTGGGATTGTTGGTTTCATTAACAGTGGCTTACGCTTCTCAAGGAGAAAAAGCAGAAGCTGTAAAGTTAAGCGAATTACTGGAGCAGAAAAGACCAAATGATGCCCGTTTGTTTTTTACCCTTGGGTTGGTGCTTGCTGAAGGCAATGAATTTAAAAAAGCTAAGTATTTCTTTGAGAAAGTAAATGCTCAAATCCCAAACAGATACGAAGTTTTATATAATTTGGGAATAGCTCAATACAACTTAGGTGAGCTTAATAAAGCACGAGGCACATTTCAAGAAACACTAAAGGTAAAACCAAATTCTGCTGAGATATTTTATCGCTTAGGACTTATCGCATCCGAAAAGAACGAAACTGAAAACGCCATTGGATTATGGCTCAAAGCTTTAGAATTAAAACCCGATTATCACGAGGCAAGCTTTTTGTTAGGCGAAGAATTAACCAAGAATAAGGCATACACAAATTCTATACAGTTTTATAAAAAAGCGGCGGAACTAAAACCTGATAATTTGTTATATCAGATACGTTTAGGCGTAAGTTATGTTCGTATCAGACAGTATGTTGAAGCCCGGAAGGTTTTTGATCGTGAAGAAAGAAAATATCCAAACAATAAAAATGTAATTTATTTGCAGGGCTATTTGGCGAGAGCTGAAGGTGATTATGACAAAGCAATAAATGCTTTTGAAAAAGTATTAAAGAAAAGTCCTGATGATGCAGACGTTTTGGCAAATTTAGGATTTTTAGCTTTTCAACGCGGTGAAGATAAAAAAGCAGAGGAAATACTCAGGAAAACCATAAAAATAGACCAAAAAAATCTCTCTGCACATTATGACCTAGGCAGGCTTTTAGTACGTACAAAGAGATTTGCCGAGGCGATTCCTATTTTGGAAAAAGGTATAAGCATCAACAACACCGATCCAAGTATTCAGTATCAACTATTTTTAGCTTATTCTCGAACTAAACAAAGAGATAAGGCAAAAGTTGCATTCGCAGAGTTTAAGCGTTTAGAGGCTTTAACGAAACCTACATCTGGATCGGCGACTTCAGACGCAGAAACAAAAGAAATACCTGATTCAATCAAGCAAAATAATAAGTAAATTTATGAAACCATTAAAGCATATATTTTTAGGAACTTTGATCTTTTTGTTCATCAGTTCGATCGTATTTGCTCAAGCTCCAAGCGTGGAAAAAGTCGAGCCTCCAAATTGGTGGGGTAATCATACTATCAATCCTGTTCGTTTGTTAGTTCGCGGTGGGAATTTCAAGAACGCAAAGGTTAAATCTCAAGATAAAAATCTAAAGGTTTCAAATATAAGGGTTAATGAAAATGGCACATACATTTTCTTTGATGTCGAAATTTCAAAAGGTGCAAAAGTAGGAAAATATCAGTTTGAAGTTTCAAATAGCAATGGAAAATCAATGATTCCATTTGAAATTTCACCCGAGCTTGATAAGAACACAAACTTTCAAGGCATCACAAATGATGACATTATTTATTTGATAATGACTGACCGTTTTGCGAATGGTGATAAATCAAATGATGTTCAAAAAAATGCTCCTGCAATATCTTACGGAAGAGACAATCCGCGAGCCTGGCATGGTGGAGACATTAAAGGTGTTATTTCTAAGATTCCATACTTGAAAGAGCTCGGAATAACAGCGATTTGGCTTACGCCTTGGTATCAAAATCAGGATTTTCCGGTTACTTGTCCTAACAATTGGTGTCCTTACTCTAATTATCACGGCTATCATCCAACCGATTATTATGCAGTTGAAGACCATTTCGGAACGATGGAGGATTTGCAAGAACTCGTTCGTGTTGCCCATCAAAACGGGATGAAGGTGATACAAGATCAGGTTGCAAACCATGTCAGTATTAACCATGCATGGCTGAAAAATCGACCTTTGAAGAATTGGATAACACCAAAAAAGATCAACAGATTCAATAATTCGGAATTATTATCGCCAAACGGTTCTGAGTCAGAACGAGATAACCTTTTGAACGGCTGGTTTGTGGATGTTTTACCTGACAATAATCACAATGAGCCAGAAGTTGTTAAATACCAAATTCAAAATGCTCTTTGGTGGGTTGGGATGACCGGAATTGATGGAATTCGTCAAGATACAATTCAATATATGCCACGCGAATTTATCCGCGATTGGTCGGTTGCACTCAACAAACAATACCCGAAACTTTGGCTGGTTGGCGAAATCTTAAAGAGAGATTCTGCCCACACAGCATTTTTTCAAGGTGGAAAAAAAGGTTGGGACGGCATTGATACTAAACTTCCCGCCGTTTTTGATTTCAATTTATGGCAGACTTCATACGATGTTTTTTCGGGTAAAAAGCCTGCAAAAGCTTTACGCGATGTATTGATGTATGACGGACTTTATCCAGACATCAATAATGTTTCAACTGTTCAAGGCAATCATGATCTAGATCGATTTATGTCTTTAAAGGGAGCAACCAAAGAAGGTGCGAAACTACACACCGCTTTCCTGCTTGCAACACGCGGAATCCCACAACTCTATTACGGCGAAGAAATTTTAATGACAGGCGGACACGACCCCGACAACCGTAAAGATTTCCTAGGCGGTTGGGCAGAAGATAAAGTCAATAAATTTACCAAAGCTGGAAGAACTGCCGATGAGCAGGAGATGTTTGAGTGGACGCAGAAATGGATACAGGCTAGAAAAGAAAATCCTGCTATAAAAGAGGGGCAAACAATTGACGTTTATTACGATGAAAATGTTTATGCTTTTCGTAGAAAAAAAGGTGAAAATGATTTCCTTTTCATTTTTAACAATAATGGTAAAAACAAAACTATATTTATTGAAAAAGACAAATTGGGTGACGAAAAACAGCTTTGTTACACAAACGGTTTGGTGAAAAAACCGATAAAAGGGCGCGAAATTCAAAATTTGCCAATTAATGGTGTTAAGTGTTGGAACTTTATTGATGGTAGAGTTCAGTTGTCACTTCGTCAGAATTCAGTAGTTGCGTTGAAAAAAACTAAGCTCTTAGTTATGCCAAAAAACCAAGAATGAAAAAGTGGCTTTTCAGATTCGGAATTGGAATTTTAGTAATCATCCTCGTTTTGGTTGGTTTTGTAATTTATGGCGAGTTTGATGAAGCGATTGTTAAAAGCTATACAAATGATGAAAAGCTAGAAACTGTCAAAGAAAATTTTAAAGGCGTTCCTGTTGATCAAAAGGGAAGATTTGTAAATTTGGAATATCCATTTGTGCCTTCGTTTGTGAATTTGATGCGTTGGCAACTCGGCGGAAACCCACAGGCGGATGAAAAAGCAAATGATAAATCACCTTTGAAAATTTTTGACCCGACTGATTTTTTGAATAGTGATGAAGACGGAATTCTTTGGCTTGGACACGCTTCGGTTTTGATTCGTTTGAAAGGGAAAGTCATTTTGCTTGATCCGGTATTTGGAAATCCAAATTTCATCAGCCGCTATTTTGAGTTACCAACACCAATCGAAAAGCTGAAACGAGTTGATTATGTTTTGACAACTCACGACCATCGCGATCATTTGGATGAACCGACAATTCGGGCGATTGTGGAGAAGTTTCCGAATGCGAAATTTCTTGCGGGTATTGGAACGGAAGATGTTTTGAATGAATGGTCAGGAAATGAAAATCGTGTCAGAACGGCTGGTTGGTATCAGCAGTTTGCGATTGATGATGAAGATATAAAAATCACATTTATTCCAGTTAGGCATTGGTCAAGACGCGGTTTGACAGATACAAATAGAAGACTTTGGGGCGGTTACATAATCGAAGGTGCTGGCAAGACTTTTTATCATGGCGGCGATTCGGGCTACGGAAATCATTATGCGGAAATGGCGGAAGTTTTCCCCGAAATTGATTATTTCATCATCGGAATCGGTTCTTACGCACCGCGTTGGTTTATGAAAGCAAATCATAATAATCCCGAAGACGCTTGGAAGGCATTCAAAGATTCAAAAGCAAAATACTTAGTGCCGATGCATTACGCAACTTTTGATATGACGGATGAGCCGCCGAGCGAGCCTTTGAAGCGATTGAAAGAAGCCGCAGAAAGAGACGGCGAAACAGACAAGATAAAAGCATTACAGATTTACGAAAATTTGAAATTTGGTCAGTAGTTAATTGTTCGTCGTTAGCTGCATAAAAATTAACTACTAACAACTGACAACTATCAACGGACAACTTTTATGAAATTTCCAAGAGCTAGTGGCATTTTATTGCACCCTACATCTTTGCCAAACGAATTTGGCATTGGCGATTTAGGAAAATCTGCGTATGACTTTGTAGATTTTCTGGAAAAATCAAAGCAAACTTATTGGCAGATTTTGCCTTTAGGACCAACGGGCTATGGCGATTCGCCTTATCAATGTTTCTCGGCTTTTGCAGGTAATACCAATTTAATCTCGCCCGAAATGCTGGTTGAAGAAAAACTTTTGTCGGAAGAAGAGATTTATAACAAACCCGAATTTCCGACGGATAAAGTTGATTTTGGGGTGGTCATTGATTGGAAAAATGAACTTCTCAAAAAGGCTTATGAAAGATTTCGTTTGACGACTAGTGTTAATCTTCGGGGTTCGTTTGAGACTTTTACGCAACAAGTTGCAGATTGGCTTGATGATTATGCTTTGTTTAGAGCAATTAAATCCACCCAAGACCAAAAACTTTGGCTCGAATGGGAAAAGCCTCTGCGGATGCGTGAAGAAGAGGTTCTGCTTGAGGTACACGAAAAACTTTTAGAAGAAATACAAGCACAAAAGTTTTATCAGTTTCTGTTTTTTAAGCAGTGGACAAGGCTCAAAAACTACGCCAATGGCAAAGGTATCAAGATAGTCGGAGATGTGCCTATTTTTATCTCTCTTGATTCAGCAGACGTTTGGTGTAATCCAAAAGAATTCAAGCTGAACGAAGATTTATCACCCAAAGTTGTGGCGGGAGTTCCACCTGATTATTTTTCAAAAACAGGACAGCTCTGGGGAAATCCGATTTACAACTGGGACAGTATGAAAGCTGATGGTTTCAAGTGGTGGATCAGGAGAGTTAAATTCACACTTAAAACCGTAGATATTGTCAGAATTGACCATTTTCGAGGGTTTGCTGCTAGCTGGGAAGTTCCCGGCGGTGACAAAACAGCTGAAAATGGACGTTGGGTAAATGTGCCGGGTAAGGAATTATTCCGAACCTTGAAGCAGAAACTTGGTGAATTGCCTGTAATGGCTGAAGACTTGGGTGTAATTACCCCCGATGTTGAAGAACTTCGTGATGAGTTCAGATTCCCCGGAATGCGTATTTTGCAATTCGCTTTCGGCGGCGACACGGAAAACATAGACCTACCACACAATTACATCGGAAATTGTGTTGCATATACAGGAACACATGATAACGATACGACCGTAGGTTGGTTCAACTCACAGGTTGATGAAAGTTCAACCCGCGACCAAGCCGAAATCAGCAAGGAACACGATTTTTGTTTGAAATATCTTGATTCAGACGGTGAAGAAATTCATTGGGATTTTATTCGTGAAGTCTGGAAATCCGTTGCCAATACAGCAATCACACCAATGCAGGATGTTTTAGGTTTGGGGAATAAGGCAAGAATGAATTTACCCGCATCCGAATCAGGAAATTGGCAGTGGCGTTGTGAAAAGGATGCGTTTTCTAATGAGAATGCGAAGCGATTAAAAGAATTTACTGAGGTTTATGGAAGAACGAGTTAAAGAAAACTGAAGAACATAAAAAATAAGTATGAGGTAACCATAGACTCGATAAACGAAAAAGGGAAAAGAAAATAAATCATGAAAAATAAATTACAACTAATTTTTGCAATACTGCTAACCGCTAACTGCTTACTGCTTACTGCTTACGCTCAATCACCAAAGGTTGATAAAGTCGATCCGCCGAATTGGTGGGCGGGTATGAAAATCAATCCTGTTCGTGTTTTGGTGCAAGGGAAAAACTTGCAAGGTGCGAAGGTTATGTCGCCCGATGGAAGCGGTTTTAAGACTTATAATTTCCGTTGGAGTGAAAACGGTCATTATTTGTTCTTTGATGTGAAAGTTCCGAAAGATGCAAAGGTTGGAAAATACAATTTCAGAGTTGTAACGGATAAAGGTACGAGTAGTGTTCCATTTGAAATTAAAGAACGAATGGACAAAACGGGAAAGTTTCGTGGTTATTCGCCCGATGATGTGATTTATTTCCTTTTGCCTGACAGGTTTGCAGATGGCGACCAATCAAATAATGACCCGCCGAAATCGAAAGGTTTGTATGACCGAAAGTTTGGACGGCACTATCACGGCGGTGATTTGCAAGGTTTGATTGATAATCTCGATTACATTAAATCGCTCGGCGTGACGGCTATTTGGACAACGCCTGTTTATGATAATAATGACAAACCAGATTACAAGGAAAACTATCCGGGAATGCCATTTACGACGGGTTTTCACGGCTACGGTGCGATTGATATGTATGCGGTGGATGAACATCTCGGCGATATGGCGAAGCTCAAAGAATTAGTCCGTAAGGCTCAAGCAATGGGCTTTAAGATGATTCAAGACCAAGTTGTGAATCACACAGGACCATATCACGTTTGGGCAGAAGACCCACCGACTCCGACTTGGTGGAACGGAACACTTGAAAAACATCCGAACAATAACTGGCAAAAATGGACGGCGATGAATCCGCGTGCGACTTATCAAACACAATCTCGAAACATTGATGGTTGGTTTATAAATATTCTGCCCGACTTTAATCAAAATGATCCCGAAGTTGAAAAATACTTAATTCAACACACAATTTGGTGGCTTGAAACGGTTGGTTACGATGCAATTCGTATGGATACGCTTCCGCACGTTCCACGTTGGTTTTGGAAAAAATGGATGACCGCAATCAAAGATGAGTATCCGAATTTGACCGTTCTCGGCGAACTTTTTGATAGCGATCCTGTTTTGCTTGCGTATTATCAAGGCGGAAGAACAGGACACGATGGAATTGATACAAAACTTGACACACTTTACGATTTCGGACTCTTCTATGAAATCAGAAAAGCCTTTGCAAAAGGTGGCGATATTCGCGGCGTTCACAATATGTTTGCACGAGATTGGCTTTATCCAAATTCTGAAGTTTTGACGACATTCCTTGGCGTTCACGATATGGAACGCTTTATGTGGGAAAAAGGAGCGACCATTGAAGGTTTAAAATTAGCCCAAACTTTGATTATGACTTCTCGCGGAACACCGCTTCTTTATTACGGCGACGAGATTGCTATGACAGGTGGACCTGATCCAGACAATCGTAGAGATTTTCCGGGTGGATTTCCGGGCGACCCGCGAAATGCATTCAAGGCTTCAGAACGAACAGCGAAGGAAAATAACGTTTGGAATCATCTAGCTACTTTAGGCAAATTACGCAAGGAATTAGAACCGCTTCGACGTGGAAAATCCTATGATTTGTTAGACGAACCACAGCAATATGCTTATGTTCGCGTAACTGATAAAGAAGCAGTTTTGGTAGTTTTCAACAACGATAAAAAACCTGCCGAAGTTCATTTTGATACTTCGATGATTAAACAAATTCCGATGAATGCCATGATGCAAGACGGACTCGGAAAAATCAGCGACATAAAGGTTGAAAATGGCAAGATCAAATTTACAGTGCCAACACGAACGGCGGGAGTTTTTACGGTTAAGTAAATGAAAGAAAAATCATTTGCAGATCAAACTGCATTAATTACAGGCGGAGCGACAGGCATCGGGCGGTCATTTACTGAGACTTTGCTTGAAAAGGGTTTCGGAAATGTGGTTATTGCTTCACGTCGAAAAGAAGTAATTGACGAAGCTACAAATGAATTGAATCAAAAATACGGAGGCGAAAGAGTTCATTCTTTTGCTTTCGATTTGCGTGAAAAAGAGCAGACGGAAAATCTTGTTGAATTTTGTTTGGACAAATTCGGTGCGGTTGATGTTTTGATAAACAATTCCGGTTTAGCCGTTCCCGAAACTGTTTTGGAATTGACCGACGATGGTTGGGACAAAGTTCTAGACATAAATTTGCGTGGAGCGATGTGGCTTACAAAGATGCTTTTGCCGAAAATGTTTGAGCAGGATTTTGGCGACATCGTAAATGTTTCATCGCAGGCTGGAAAAAACGGTTACGCTGATGTTCCATCTTATTGCGTTTCAAAATACGGACTTTTAGGCTTTGCTGAATCAGTTCGGGATGACGTCAGAAAAAGAAATGCAAACGTCCGAGTTTTCAATTTCTGCCCGGGATTGGTTGATGTCGAAACGCCTCTGGATAAAAAGCCGAGAGACGGTTTTATTCATGTAAAAAACATGGCAAAAACTTTGGCGTTTTCGCTTTCTTTAGACAGAAACGTAATTTTAGAAGACATAAATATTTATTCGCGTTAAAAGAAAAACAGATGAGAGCAATTTTCTTTATACTTTTTGTATTTGCAACGCTGATGATCTTTTTAGGTTATACAGCCAGCACAAACCAAAGTTCTACATTGGGTTACACCATTATCACAGGTGGCGGAATGATCTATTTAGGAATTGCCGTTACTTGGATACTTTTTAAGATTAAGGAAAAACAGGACAAAGAAAAATAAATAATTTTCTCTGAGGAAAATATATGGAAAAGAAACCACGATTAAAATTTTGGCAAATCTGGAATATGAGTTTCGGATTTTTGGGGATTCAGTTTGGTTGGGGATTGCAACTTGCAAATATGTCTCCGATTTACAAATATCTCGGTGCTGATGAGGCTTCGATTCCGTATTTGTGGTTGGCTGGTCCAATGACGGGTTTGCTCGTGCAACCAATTGTCGGAGCGATGTCTGACAGAACTTGGACTCGGCTTGGTCGTCGCCGTCCGTATTTCCTTGTCGGTGCGATTTTTGCGAGTCTTGCCTTAATTGCGATGCCAAATTCTTCTGCACTTTGGATGGCGGCGGGACTTTTGTGGATTCTTGACGCTTCGATAAATATAACGATGGAACCGTTCCGTGCATTCGTCGCTGACAATTTGCCCGAAGAACAACGCACGCTTGGTTTCGTAATGCAGTCATTCTTTATCGGTATCGGTCAAACTCTTGCTAACGCACTTCCATTTATCTTAACAGCAGTTGGAGTCGTCGGCGTAATGCAAAGCGGGATTCCTTATTCAACACTCATTGCATTTATCGTTGGTGGGATAATTTTCCTAATCGCCGTGCTTTGGACGGTTTTCACTTCACACGAATATCCGCCCGAAGATATGGAAGCCTTTGAGGCGAAAAAGAAAGAGGGAAATGTAGTTGTTTCAATAATTACGGAAATTTGGGAAGCCATAAAAGATATGCCCGCAACGATGAAGCAACTCGCCGTTGTGCAATTTTTTACATGGTTTGCTTTACCTTGTATGTGGCAGTATTACGCTCTGACAGTTGGGAAAGTTGCCTTTGGAGCGGTTGATGAGAAAGTAACACCCGAATTATTTAAACAGGGAAACGAATGGGCGGGACTTATGTTTGCAACCTATAACGTAGTTTGTTTCATGATTGCCTTTGCCATTCCTTGGGTGGCAGATAGATTAAACAGAAAACTCGTTCATACAATCTGTCTTGCACTAGGAGGACTGGGCTTACTTTCTACATATTTTGCGACCAGTCCATCTTTTTTAATCATTGGAATGATTGGAGTTGGCATAGCTTGGGCATCAATTTTAGCGATCCCTTATGTGATATTAGCTGGAGCAATTAAGCCCGAAAGAATGGGGGTTTATATGGGAGTGTTCAATTTGTTTATTGTTATTCCACAAATTGTTCAAAACTTTGGAATCAGCCCGTTAGTTAGTGGTGCTAGGGGAGAGTTTACAGTACTAAAATCTTTAGAAACAGACGTTGGATATTGGGCACTAATTAAAAACGTTTGGTTTTATCTGTTTGACAGATTCAATTGGTTTATTGAGCAAATTGGCAGTTTTATTCTATCCCCAATCTATCAAGCTATTTTTGGACAAGATGAAACTAGATTTTCTTTGTTCGTAGTAATGATTGGAGGCTTTTCTTTATTAATTGCAGCAATTTCGGTTTTTATTGTCAAAGATGTCGGACAAGCCAAACTCGAAGGCGAAGATGCAGTAGTTAGTGGAGGTGGACATTAATCATGAAAAAATACTCAAAGTTTTTATTATTCGTTTTTGTCATTTCGCTTTTGTGTTCTTGTGCATTTGCTCAGGAAACAAAACGGGATTTTTCTAAGGAAACTGCGCGAGCTTCTCAAGATTGGATAAAAGATGCAACGGTCTATCAGATTTTTCCTCGTCAGTATTCGGCGAAGGGAGATTTTAATTCGATAACGGCGGATTTGGATAGATTAGATAAGATGGGCGTTGATATTTTGTGGTTGATGCCGATTCATCCGATTGGGGAATTGAAGAAAAAAGGCACGATTGGCTCGCCTTATGCGGTGAAGGATTTTTATGATGTTAATCCACGTTACGGTACGAAGGCTGATTTCAAACGTTTGGTAGATGAAACTCACAAACGCGGAATGAAAATTATCATAGACATCGTTGCGAATCATACGGCTTGGGATTCTGTCATGATGAAAAATCCGAGTTTTTATACGAAAAATGATAAAGGAGAAATAATTTCTCCAATAGCTGATTGGGCAGATGTTGCAGATTTGAATTACGACAATCCAGAGCTTCGTAAATATATGATCGAAATGCTCAAGTTTTGGGTCAGAGATTTTGATGTTGACGGATTTCGTTGCGACGTTGCAGGATTTGTCCCAACTTCATTTTGGGAAGAAGCAAGACGCGAAGTTGATAAAGTCAAAAAAGATACGTTTTGGCTCGCCGAATGGCACGAACCCGATTTGCTCGTTAATGCTTTTAATGCTGATTATTCATGGTCAGGTCATACAGCTTTGGATGAAGTTTTACATGGTAAAAAGCCTGCGAAACATATACGCGAAGTTTGGGAATTAGAAAGAGCAAAATTCCCGAAGAACACACTACATATGCGTTTCTTAGACAATCATGATGAACGACGGGCAATCGCACGCTTTGGCGAAAAAGGTGCTTTGGCAGGACAAGCTTATGTCTTTTTAATTGATGGGATTCCGCTTGTTTATAATGGTATGGAAGTCGGCGATACGACGGAATCAGGTGCACCGGCTTTATTTGAAAAACTCCCGATTTATTGGGATATCAAACAACGTCGTCCAGAATTTCCAAAGTTTTATGATGCGATGATCAAACTGCGTGAAAATGAAGTCGCCCTCCGACGCGGTGAAACAATTTGGGTTAAAAACTCAGATGAAGAGAGGGTGCTGACATTCAAGCGAAAAATAGGAAACGAGGAGATTTTAGTTGCGATAAATATGACAAGTTCTCCATTTTTTGGTTCGATTGAAGTAGGTGGAAACTTTGAAGAAATAGCTCCAAATTCAAAGAAAGGAGCAGTAAGTTTACCAACTTTGAGTCTTGAATCTTTTGGTTATCGGATATTCAAGAAAAAATAACTATTTGACAATTTTTCTAGAGAGGTAAATTTGAATAAATATCTGTAGAAGGCAACAGCAAAGGAGTATGAAAATACCACTCCGAAGGCTATTGAAAGTTGCAGAAGTATAACCGATTAACCAGTTAATAGAAGCACCTCCGATACTTCCTAAGACAAAGATAGGGGTTGAGTTTCTAGTTGCACTTTCGCCAAAAAACTTTGTGAAACGTGCCATATTTGTCGGGAACGTTGCTGAAGTTCCAAGACCAAGAATGACAGCACTAAAAACTAACATAGAATAAGAGTCAGCTAAAAGAGCTAAAATTACACCAGTCAAAAGTACCAAGAGGCTGACTGTTATATATTTATTGTCATCCAGAAATTTTGAAATTATTGGGGCAAATCCTCTGCCGATGACAAAAAACAAAAAGAAAATGGGGGTTGCGGCGAAAATCTGATTCTCTCCGTCGGGGAATCTTAATGAATAAGTTGTAAGCCACCCGCCCAATCCGCTTTCCATTCCGACGAGTAAAAAATTAAATAGAGCGATCATCCAAGCGACCGGATTATTCCAGATTCTCGGTGAATTTTGGTTTTCCGATTCATAAGTTTGTTCGTCAATATTTATTTTCTTTGAGCTAAAGAATATGGCGATGGTTGAAAGCAAAAAGAGACTTGAGATTATGCCTGTCGGCAAAAAGATGCTATTTTCAGTTCCGACTAATTTGATAAAAGGCTGACTTATGATTGCACCAACCCCCCAAAAGAAATTCAGTATGTTAAGTGCTGAAGTTTGACGCAGCGGATTTAACTCAGCTACCAACATGTTAATTGATGGAAGCGTAGTGCCGATGCCAACACCATTTAGGAAAAAGCCGAAAAAACAAATCTCAAGTTGAGTGGAGTTAATCAATAGGACGGCAAATGTTTTTACTGATAATCCTAAAATTATTGTTTTGAGGAATCCAAATTTTTTGAGTGTGAAATTAAAAAGAAATACGCCAAGGAAAGAGCCAAAAAATTGAAAAATAAATAACTGTCCGGCTTGTGAATCATCAATCCCAAGGCGTCTGGATAAAACGGGTAAAACTTGACCGATTAAAACTGTCGAGATTCCAGTTAGAAAAAATGCAATGTGAAGCAGGGAGATAAGTAATTTGCTTGAATGTATTTTTCCCATTGCTGTCATTAAATGAATTTATATTAACAATTATTATTTTTTAGTTTTATAAATTAAAATTAACATTTATTTTTTACAGACATCAATCCAAATAACCATTTATGTTGAATATTAAAGTAACTATAATTTTAATTTCACTACTTTTAACAGCTTGTGTTTTTGAAGTAAGCAACAAAGAGCGAAATACAAGAAAAGACTTTGAAAAAGAAGAAAAAGAAACCATCGAATCTGTTGAATTAGAAAGTGAAACTTCAGATCAGGAACAAGAAAATATCTCTGAAAATGAAAAAGATAGCTCATCTCAAAACAAACCAAAAACTGTAAAAGATTACTTTATGCTTTTACCTGACAAATATTTCACAATCGAGTGTTGTCAGGGAAATAAACAAGAATATCTGAAAACTTATCTAACGGTTGAAGATGCAAAAAATGGCTATTTAGAAGGTGGTGGAGATGGAGCTCAAAGCACTTTCAAGATGGCACTTTTTAAACGTCCAGACAAAAGCTATATTATTGCTCTCAATGTTTTTGGTGAAGCTCAAGATGACTATTATTTTTTGAACTACCAAAACGGAAATTGGACAGATATTTCCGCAAAAGTTATTCCCGAATATAACAAGATGAAAATATACGAGATTCCTCGTTTTGGAAACACAATGCCAGTTTTTGCCAAAAAAGTTATTGATTCAGACGGCGAAAATGATTTAACAGAGAAAGGAGAAAAGCTTTACAACCTGATTTGGAAAAATGGGAAGTTTAGCATAAAAAAATAAAACCGGATGGGTTCATATTTAATCGAGTTAAGTCAACATTCGCCTGTGCTTGCAGTTTTAGCAACGCTGGTTTGTGTCCTTTTTATCGGCACTTCTGCACAAATTCTAGCTGAGCGTTTAAGATTACCAGCAACAGGACCTTTGCTCATTGCAGGATTATTATTTGGTCCTGACATCATAGGTCTGATTCAGCCCGATATTTTAAGAGACAGAGACTTATTAAATTTAATTGTTCGTATAGCTGTGGCGATCATTGTTTTTGAGGGTGGTTTGCTTTTAAATGTCTATGATCTACGGCACACCTCAAGAGCAGTTACGGGATTAGTCACAGTTGGACTTCTGATTACAACATTTCTGTCAGGTATTTTAGCTCATTATCTAATAGGAATATCTTGGGAAATCTCTTTCCTATTTGGTGCAACAGTTTCAATCACCGGACCAACTGTAATAACACCAATCTTACAAAAGATAAAAGTTAATAGGCGTGTGCGATCAACGCTTGAGAGTGAATCAATTATCGCTGACCCGTTGGGAGTGATTTTAGCGGCTATTATTTTTACGGCAATTATTGACGAAGGTGATTGGCAAATAGTTCTTTTACACGGGATTGAAACAATTATTGCCGGTGGTGTAACAGGAATTTCTATCGGGCTTTTGATTTGGTTGCTCTCGGGTAAGTTTCATCTTTTGCCGTCTAAATTTACACGTTTAGGTATTTTGGGAAGTGCTTTGATTGCATATACGGTAGCTGAACTTTTTGCTCATGAATCGGGAGTTTTAGCCGCTGCAATCGCCGGAATTGCAGTTGGTTCTTTAGATATTCCACACAAGATCGAGGTGGAAGAATTTAAGGGCGATCTGGCTTCTATAGCTATCTCAGCAGTATTCATTTTATTGGCGGCGAGCTTACGCCTTAGTGATCTTACGGCTCTGGGTTGGCAAGGACCGCTTGTTGTTATTCTCATAATGGTTTTGGTTCGCCCGATTAGAGTTTTTCTATCGACCGCTGGTTCAGAACTTAAGCGGAATGAAAAACTATTTATCTCTTTCTTAGGTCCAAGAGGAATTGTAGCTGCATCGGTTGCTACTTTTTTCTCTTTAGAATTAATTGAAAAAGGCTATGAAAGCGACGGTAAAGTCCTTGTAACATTGGTTTTTGCCGTAATTTTAGGAACAGTTTTGATTGAAGGAACAGCCGCTGAATGGTTGTCCAGATTTTTTAGAGTTATGCCACGTTTAACAGTTATTGTCGGAGCAAATGAAACGGGAAGATTACTTGCCGAACATCTGGTTGCTGAGGGTGAGTCGGTTTCAATTATTGATACGGACGAAGATGCTTGTGCCGCCGCAAAAGAACTAAGAGGTGTAAATGTTTACAAAGCGGACGCAACTAACGTCGAGGTTCTCAGAAAAGCAGGAGTGCCGACTGCAAAAGTTGTCATAATTACCACTTCGAGTGATAAAGTGAACATTCTCATTAGTCAGGTAATTCGTTCAAACTTTGGAGATAAGCGTATCGTTGCTCGTGCGAATACAACGACAAATATTTCAGCTTTCCGCGATGCCGGAATTGAAACTATGAGTCCTGTGCAGGCTTCGGTCGCGATTCTGGAAAATATGGTTTTAAGACCAAGTTTATTTAAATTACTCTCAGCCAAAGAACCTACGGAAGAGCGGATTGATGAAGTTAGAGTTCGTTCGAGAAAAAGCATTGGTAAAAGCCTTGCAGAACTACATATGCAGGGAGCTTTGGTTGTGGCAGTTCGACGTGGCGAGAAACTTATTTCTCCTAATGGTGCGACAATCTTACAGCGTAACGATATTTTGACTCTCCTTGGAAATGACAAATCAATCGAAAAAGCCAAAAGAGTATTACAAGTTATTGATTAAATAAGTATGAAAAAAGCAGTTTTAATTTCATTATTAATTTTTCTAGTTAGTTCGGTATCTGGACAAAGTTTAGCTCCAGGTGCACCCGGCAAAGATGCACAATGGGCAAGTGCTGGAAAACAAGGCATTGGCACATCAGCTTCATTAAAATCAAAAGTTTGGTTCACATTACAAGGCGGTGCTTTGACGGAGGTTTATTACCCGAATGTCGCTGTCGGAAATGTTCACAAGTTAGAGCTAATAATAGTTCATGCTCAGACAGGAACTGTTGAAACTGAGTCTAAAGACACAATTTCTACTATTATTCCAGATAAAGACTCGCTAACTTTTACGCAAGTTAATAAAGCTAAAAGCGGTGAATATGAGATAAGAAAAAAATATGTAACTGACCCCAAAAGAGATGTTGTTTTGATTGAAATTAGTTTTCATGGACATTACAAGCGTAGGGAAAATGACTACCAATTATATGTTCAATATGACCCCTCTCTTTCGAATAGCGGGATGCATGATACAGCTTGGACGAAAGGCAAAGCACTTTTGTCACAAGATAAAAATATAGCCTCTGCTTTGATTGCAAAAGGAGGACTAGATAGAAGAGGAGAGAATACGAATTTCTCTGTTACAGTTAATGGTTTTTTAGATAAAAGTGATGGATTGACACAATTAAGAAAAAATCCAGCAGGTACTTTTCCAAGAAGGCTTAATGAACATAGCAGAGCCGAGAAAGGAAATGTTGTCCAAACTGGATTGCTTTCACGGGTTGCTGTCGAAAAAGAATACTGTTGTCCAAGATATTTTCTAGCTCTTGGATTTGGTAAAGATACTGATGAAGCTTTGAAAGCTGCCAAAGAATCTCTAAATGAAGGATTTAGCAGAATTAGCGAACAATATAAGAAAGGCTGGAGCGATTATTTGAAGACCCTCCGTAGAGTTGATCCGAAATACCAAGCACAATTTAATATGGCGGCGATGGTTTTGAAGGCTCATGAGGATAAGACTTATCGTGGGGCGAATATTGCTTCTTTGAGTGTGCCTTGGGGCGGCGGGAAAAATGCTAACGAAGATAATGTTGGCGGTTATCATTTGGTTTGGTCGCGTGATCTCTATCAGGTTTTTACGGCGTTTATGGCTTTGGGAGATAAAGCAGCGGCGGAACGTGCTTTGGATTATCTTTTGAAAGTCCAACAGAAACCTGACGGAAGTTTTCCGCAGAATTCTTGGCTTGATGGAAAGCCTTTCTGGGGTTCACTCCAACACGATGAAGTTGCGTATCCACTGATAATGGCTTATCAACTGGGCAAGACCGACAAAGAAACTTATGAAAATCATCTCAAAAAAGCCGCTGATTTTATCGTCCGAACGGGACCTGCAACACCACAAGAGCGTTGGGAAGAAGAAAGCGGATATTCACCTTCGACAATTGCGGCAGAAATCGCTGGATTAGTTTGTGTGGCTGAAATTGCCAAGAAAAATGGTGATTTCAAATCTGCCGAAAAATATCTCAAAACGGCTGACGAATGGGAAGCCAACATCGAAAAATGGACTGTTACAAAAACAGGTAAATATGGCGATGGGAATTATTATCTGCGAATCACGCAAAAAGGAAATCCCGATGCGGGCGACAAAATCGAACTCAACAACGGTGCGGGAGTTTTTGACGAAAGAGAAATTGTTGACGCAGGGTTTTTAGAATTAGTCCGACTTGGAATCAAACCTGCCGACGATCCTTTGATTATGAAATCCGTCAAAGTCATAGATGAAGTTATCAAAGTCAACACACCAAACGGCGAAGCGTTTTACCGTTACAACAACGATGGCTATGGCGAAATGGATGACGGACGGCGTTGGAATTGGGATGGAAAATATACAGGAAAGGGAAGACTTTGGGCATTTTTAAGCGGTGAACGCGGTCAATATGAATTGGCTTTGTACAATCGCGTTCATAAAACATTTTTGAAAGAGAATCGGAATAAGTTGCCGCGTAATTTAACTATGGCAGAACGTCGGATTAGAAGCATAAGAGTAAAAGCTCAAGAACGTCTTGACGCAATGCAAAAGTTTGCCAATGAAGGTTTGATGATTCCCGAACAGATATGGGATAAAAAGGAAGTTCCAAAGGCAGATTCGCAGTTTTCACCAAACTTACAATTCGGTGAAGGCACAGGCTCGGCAACTCCGCTTGCCTGGTCAATGGCTCAATTCATACGTCTCGCTGTTAATTTACAAGAAGGTAAAAACCTCGACACACCCGATGTTGTTTATGAGCGCTATGTTTTGGGCAAGAAAAATAAATTGACGGATAATGCTAATGCAACACCGATTAGTGGACTACCAGTAAACAAAAGACCTATTTCGGGATTAATTAAACCAATTTTAGACTCAACTTCCGAAAAAGACAGTCAAGCTCAAATGAAAAAAGACTTTCCATTTGAGCTTCGTCGGCAGATTGCTAATTCAAAAGCATCACCGAAAATTGTCGGAAACAAAGCGTATTTTTATTATACGGACAAAGCCGAAAAAGTGATGCTTGCGGCTGACTTTACAGGCTGGAAACCAAAATTTGAATTTGAAGAAGTTGAAAAAGATTTTTTTGTAAAGGAAATTAGTTTTCCCCAAAATGCTCGTGTTGAATACAAATTAATTATTGATGATAAATGGATTCTAGACCCAATGAATCCAAGCAAAATAGACAACGGTGTTGGCGGTGAGAATTCGGTTTTAGAAATGCCCAATTATGAACCATCAAAATGGGCAAAAGAAATTGAAAAGTCTCCGCTTTTTGATACGAAACCTTCAGAACTCGAAATTGACAGCAAGAAATTCGGCAAGAGGAAAGTCAAAATTTACATTCCATCAGAGTATTTCAAACGTGGAATTGCTCCGAAATTACCTGTTTTATATTTGCAGGATGGTTCAGATTACATCAAGCGTGGAAAAGCAATAAATGTTTTAGAGCGTTTGACTGCCGCAGATAAGGTTGAGCCTTTTATGCTTGTCTTTATTGATCCAAAGGATCGTATGAAAGAGTATTGGGCAAATGATGATTGGGCGGAGTTTGTTGCCAAAGAGGTCGTCCCAACAGTTGAAAGAAAATACTTTTCAACGATAAAAACAGGCAGAGAAAATCGTGCTTTACTTGGTGCTTCGTTGGGCGGAATTACAAGCATCTGGACAGCTTTGAAGTATCCCGAAATGTTTGCCAATGTTGGCGGACAATCAAATTCATTTTGGGTAGATAACGAAACAGTCATTAAGGAATTAGAAAAACTCAAAGGCGATGAAAAATTTAATTTCTATATGGATGATGGAGTTTTTGAAGGCGTAAAAGATTCACGAAGAGTTGTTAGATTATTAAAACAAAAAGGCTTCAAGGTGAAATATGTAGAAGGGCAAACAGGACATAATTGGACAAGTTGGAAAGATAGATTAGCCGATGCTTTTGTGGCTTTGATGAAATGAGTTAAACTATTGCAGAAATTTGCATTTAAAGCTGATTGCAAAATAAACAAAACAATAAAAACCCGATGAAAAAAATCGTTTTAGCAACTGATTTAGGTGGTACTAATTTAAGAATGGCGGCGGTCAGTAGTAGTGGCGAAATTCTTTCACGTGTAAAATACAAAACCCCACGCTCAGAAAATGCACAAGAAATTGTTGAGTCAATGGCAAAAGCTGCAAAAGAATGTATGGCAACGGTCGAGGATTGTGAGGTCATAGCCATTGCGGCAGCTGTGCCGGGAACTATTAATTTTGAAAAAGGATTAATTTTTAAGGCTCCGAATCTTCCCGAACTGGATAGATTTGAAATGGTAAAAGCTCTCGAAGAAAAACTTCAGATCAAAGCAATTTTAGAAAATGATGCTAATGCTGCGGCAATTGGGGAAAGTTGGCTTGGGGCATCAAAGAATGTAAACAATTCGATAATGGTCACGTTAGGAACAGGCGTCGGCGGTGGCATAATAATTGAGGGAAAAATCCTACGTGGAATAGATGGAACTGCCGCTGAAATTGGTCATATAAATGTCGAGCCTGAAGGTCATCCATGTGGTTGTGGTAGTTTCGGATGTGTAGAGCAATACTCATCCGCTACGGCAATAGTCAGAATTGCCAGAGAGCTAATCGAACGCGAAGAGAATGAATTTTCCAAAATATCTGAAAAAGAAGACCTGACCTCCGCAGATATTTATGAAATAGCTAACGAAGGCGATGATATTGCTAAGGAAGTTTTTAGAAGACAGGGATATTATTTGGGGTTGATGCTTGCAGGTTTAATAAATACTTTGAATCCTGAAACGATTGTAATTGGCGGAGGTGCTTCTGCCGGTTGGGATCTATTTATTGATTCATTAAAAGAGCAAGTAAAAATTCGTTCTTATTGCGAGCCTGCCAATCGTGCTAAGATTGAAAAAGCAAGGTTAGGTGATGATGCAGGCATTTTGGGTGTTGCTAAATTAGGTTTTGAGAAAGTATGATTTGTTCAGGTAGTCTTGTTCAAAAAAAATAGATAAAGAAAGACGGAATCTAAATAAAATATGGATGTTTATCATAAAATCTTAGTTAAGCTTTACGAAGTTACCAACGGAAAAACCTCCGAGCGAGTTGATTTTGTAGATCTTGTAAAAAAAGAAGGATTTTATCCAAGTTACAAAGATATTTGCTCGCATTTGAACAACCAAGGTTGGATAATTGAACTCGGACGAGACCTTGTAAATATTACTCACTGGGGAGTAAAAGAAGCCAGAAAGGTAAGCAAGGGCGGAGGTAATACGCAGAGAGAATTAAAGAAATCCATAAACCGCCTAAAAGCTGAAACTAAAGAAATGCTGGTAATGACGGAAGAATTGATGGGTGATCCCAGTGAAGACAGCTATAAATTAGTCGAAGCTAAGTTTGAGGATATTAAGAAATCTTTAGGTAAAGTAAAAGAAAATATTTAAGGATTCGCTTGCCTTAAGTAAGTGTTTTCGTGTATTATGTTCGTTTCCTACTAGGCGTGGGAACGCAAAACGTGGGTTTTCGCACCCACTTTTTATTTTGGAAAAAATAAGGTTGTGGATAGATTTTCAGTATTAGAAAGAATAGAAGAAATTGCCGAAAAGGTAGTCGAAAATCATAATCTTGAGCTGGTTCATACAGAATTTGTCGGCTCAGGTAAGCAGCAAACAGTTCGCGTTTTTATTGATAAAGAGAATGGAATAACTCATGATGATTGTTCTGCAGTCAGTCAAGATTTAGAAAAATCTTTGGACGCTGAGAATCTTATCGAAAAGAGTTATGTTCTAGAGGTTTCATCGCCTGGTATCGAAAGAGGTCTTTATAAGTTAGAAGATTTTGAGAGATTCAAAGGCGAAAATGCAAAGGTAAGAACCACTCATCTAATCAATAACCAAAGGAACTATAAAGGAAAAATATTAGGTGTAAAAGAAAATAATATTTTACTTGATGACAAAACGAATGGTGAGGTTGAGATACCCTTTGAAGCTATTAAGAAAGCAAATTTAAGAGTAGATTTTGAAAAAGAGTTAAAACAGGCAAAACGAAAACCGTAATTGGAAAGTAAAAGTCTTATAAGTTACGAAATATGATTACATCAATTGGGCAAAGCATAGATGCATTAAAACAGGAGTACGGTCTTGATCGTGAATTGGTTATAGAAGCGATGAAAGAGGCTGTCAGAGCCGCTGCCCGTAAGCAATTTAAGCAAGAATATAAAGGCGGAGAAGGCATACAGGTTGATTGGAATGATGAAGAGGGTTTGGTAGAAATATCAGCCCAAAAAACCGTCGTTGAAGAGGTAGAAAGTCCAACAACTGAATTATCCATTGAAGAAGCGTTTGAGCTAACCGGCGATGATGAAATTGAAATCGGAGATATGCTTCTTTTACCTTTGCCAACTGAGGAACTTGGGCGAATTGCTGCACAAACCGCAAAACAAATACTTGTCCAGAAAGTGCGTGAAGCTATTCGTGAAAAAGTTTATGAAGAATATGTCGATCGCAAAGGTGAATTGATAAATGGTTTGGTTAAAAGATTTGAACGTGGTGATTTGATTGTTGACTTAGGTACAAATCTTGAAGCCGTTTTGCCAAAAAGAGAACAGGTTAGAAGCGAATCCTGGAGTATAAATGACAGAATCAGAGTAGTAATCTCTGATGTCAGCAAAGATTTAAAAGGGCAACAGGTTGTAGTATCACGTGCTTCCTCAGAACTTCTGAAGCGTTTATTTGAAATGGAAGTTCCTGAGATATATGACGACACGGTTATAATAAAATCAGCTGTTCGAGAGCCGGGCGATCGGGCAAAAATTGCTGTTTCATCAAACGAAAAAGATGTCGATCCGGTCGGAGCTTGTGTTGGGATGAAGGGGTCAAGAGTCCAAGCCATCATTAAGGAACTTCGCGGTGAGAAAATTGACATAATTGAATGGTCAGATGAGCCTTCAGTTTTTGCCGCTAATGCTCTAAGCCCTGCAAAAGTTTCTCAAGTTAGAATTACTGATATTAACGAAAGAAAAATGGAAGTAATTGTAACTGAAGATCAATTGTCACTTGCTATTGGTAAACGAGGACAAAACGTTCGCCTTGCTACAAGGTTAGTAGGTTGGGACATAGACATTGTCAGCGAAGAAGTTCTCAAACAAGAGATCACCAAACAAATGGGTGAGATGATGGCTTCAGGCGAAGCTGTTCCCATCACAGCACTTGAGGGAGTTTCTGCTTCACATGCAGATGCTTTGGCAGATAAGGGAATTGATGATATTGAAACACTTGCTAACACTTCTGTTGATGATTTAGTTGAAGTCATTGACGTAAGTTTAGATGAAGCTGAAGAAATCTTGGGTTCTGCACAAAAAGTGCTTGAATTAAAAGATTCTACTCCTGCTCAAGAAGAGGGTGCGGAAGAAACCACTCTTGATGAAGCCGAATCTTCAGATCAGGAATCTACTGACGAAGCAGACGCAGCAGATAGAGAGGCTAATGCTGAAGTTGAAATCTTAGAGGAAGCTGAAGAAAGTGCGGAAGAAACTGAATCTATTTCCAATGACGAGAGTGACACTTCAGAAACTGAAACCGAAGTTGAAGAGGTGGTAGCTGAAGTTGAAAATACTGATGAGGAATCGGAAGTAACTGAAGCTGAAGAAAAAGAAGAAGCTGAGGAAGTTACATCAGAGGATTCAGGTGAATCAGAAGAAGCTGATCAGGAAGTTGAAGAAGAAAATTCAGCAGCAGAAGAGGAATAATTTACAGAGCATAAGGAAATAATCTGTAACATTTGTAATTAGTTAAAATTTGTAAATTTATATGGCTGTAAGCAAAAAAGTTCGTATTTACGACTTAGCTAGAGAAGTAAAACAAGACACGAAGCGCATCATTGAAGACCTGCGGCGAGAGGGGGTCGATGTGAGCGTTCCGTCGAACTCTGTCACAAAAGAGTTAGCGGATAAAGTGCGAAATAAATACTTTCCCAAAGTTGAGAAAGCTCCAAAGCGTGCGATTAAAGTAATTAAAAAGAAAAAGATCAAAAAGGTTGAAAAACCTGTTGCTGAAGAAGCTCCGGCTGAAGAGGTCGAAAAAGAGAAAGTTGATAAATCCGACGACAAGCAGGATAAAATTCTTGAAGAAAAAGAGGAAACAGCCAAGAAAGAAACAAAGAAAGTCTTAAAACTTAAAAAGAAAGTAACCAAACCAAAAGAAGAAGAAGAGCCAAAAGAAGAGATTCCCGAAAAGGAAGAGGAAGAGCCTCCTGCAAAAGAAGAAGAAAAAGAAGAAGAGAAGCCTGAGAAAGAAGAAAAAGCTTCTAAAAAGACCAGAACTCGCAAACTTAAGCTTAAGAAAAAAGAAGTTGTTGAAGAGAAAGAAGAAGAGACACCTGAGGAAAAAGAAGAAAAAACTGACGAACAGAAAGATAAAGAGAAAGAACCCAAATCAGGAAGACGTGTAAAAAGGCTTAAACTTACTAAAGAGGCTCTCAAGCTTGGAATAAAAAAAGGTGAGAGAATCGTAACTCCAAAGCCAACAGCTGAAGATTTACAAACGGAAAGAACCAAGGCTAAAAAGCGAGATCGCAAAGGTTCTAAAAAACGTAAACTTAAAGCTACAGAGGGAGAGACCTCAACACCAAAAACTGTATATACTCCGCCACCAAGTGCTAATAGACGCGGACGCGGAGGCAGAAAAGGTGGAAGGAATTATGGTGATAGAGATAAATTCCAAGAGAAAGAATTTGAAGCACCACGCAAACGTTCGATTGAAGAAAGAATCTTTGATCAAGTTGGAAAGGTTAGCAAAGAGGCATTAAAAGAAGTTCGACTAACCGAAGGTGCGACAATTCGGGAATTTGCGGAAGGTATTGGCGTTACACCGAGAGATATTGTTCAACTGTTGGTCAAAAAAGGCATTTTCGCAACTTTGAACCAACCGGTTGGTGAGGATGTTGCTGAAGAATTGGGTAAGAAGTTTGGCTTCGATGTTCAATTTGTACCATTTGAAGAAATGGTCATCGAACAAGAGTTTGAAGAGCTGATAGCGGCTGATTCGGATGATATAGAAGTTTCCCGACCTCCGGTTGTTACTGTAATGGGACACGTTGACCACGGTAAAACGTCGCTTCTAGACTCCATCCGCTCGGATAATGTTGCCGAGGGTGAAGCAGGGGGGATTACACAGCACATTGGTGCGTATTCAGTTTATGTACCGAATCCAGATAATCCGGACGAAAAACGTAGATTAGTTTTCTTAGATACACCCGGTCACGAAGCATTTACAATGATGCGTGCCAGGGGGGCAAAAGCTACCGATATTGTTATTTTAGTCGTGGCGGCTGATGATGGTGTGATGCCTCAAACAGTTGAAGCGATTGAACATTCAAAAGCTGCTGATGTTCCGTTAATTGTTGCTATCAATAAAATTGATAAGCCCGGAGCTAATCCTGATAAAGTAAAAACTGAGCTATCAACGCATGGTCTGCAACCAGTAGATTGGGGTGGGGATGTTGAGATGGTAGAGGTTTCTGCAAAAAATCACACCAATTTGGATACTTTGCTTGAAACTGTCTTGTTGCAATCAGACATCATGGAGCTCATGGCAAGTCCAACACGTCGAGCTTCCGGTGTTGTTTTAGAGGCGAAACTTGATAAGGGTCGTGGTTCTGTTGGAACTATTTTGGTTCAGCAAGGAACGTTAAATATCGGTGATCCATTCATTGTTGGTCAGTTTTATGGAAAAGTTCGTGCAATGTTTTCTGACCGCGGTGAAAAGGTCGAAACCGTAGAACCGGCAACACCTGTTGAAGTTTTAGGGTTGCAAGGGGTTCCACAAGCAGGGGACATTTTCCAAGCTGTATCAAACATAGATAAAGCTCAAACAATTGCTAATCAACGTCAGCAACAAGCCAGACAAATTGCTATGCTCAAAACCACTAAACGTGGTATTGAATCTCTCGGACTCGCAGACATTAAAGAACTTCTCGTAATTCTAAAAGCAGACGTACAAGGTTCTGTAGAAGTGCTTAGAGCAACTCTCGAAAAACTTTCAACTGAGAAAGTAAAAGTTAGAGTGATACGTTCGGGGGTTGGCGCAATTACAGAATCTGACGTGCTTCTCGCTTCAGCTACTCAATCAGAGCAAGACTCAACCGCTGTCGTAATCATTGGATTCAATGTTCGTCCGGGAGTTAGAGCTGTTGAAACAGCCAAACAAGAAGAAGTTGATATTCGCTTACACTCGATCATTTACAAAGTTGAAGAAGAAATTAAGGCTGCAATGATCGGAATGTTAGATGCGATTGAGAAAGAAGTTATTCTTGGTAAAGCTCTTGTTCAGGAAACTTATAAAGTTTCTAAAGTTGGAACCATTGCTGGCTGTCGCGTTACCGATGGACTCATACGTCGTCAGGCAAAAGCCCGACTTATACGTGATGGTGTTGTGATTTGGGAAGGAGACATCGCATCCCTGAAACGCTTCAAGGACGATACAAATGAAGTTAAACAAGGATTTGAATGCGGTATGAGTCTAGTTAATTTTAATGACATTAAAGTTAACGATGAAATAGAAGCTTTCATTATTGAAGAAATTGCTCCAACTGAACTGGAATAACAAAAAAGAGAAAATAGATTGAATTCGTAATTTCTTTAATAAGTTAAAAGAAGTATGCATCGAGCAGAAAGATTAGCTGAAACCTTGAAAGAAGCGGTTGCTGAAATAGTTGGTTTTGAGTTGGAAGACCCAAGGCTTCAAACAGTCACCGTGACAGATGTAACTGTTTCAGAAAATTTAAGAAATGCAAATGTATATGTGCTGGTTGATGGAGATGAGTCTGAAATAAATGATGCTTTGAAGGCTCTTTCAAGAGCTGCAACTTATGTTCGTCAACAAGTCGCTCTGAATTTGGATTTACGTTACGCACCGCAGTTACATTTTGCACGCGATACAGTAGAAGAAAATGCTACTCGCATAGAAGAGATTTTAGATAATTTATCTACAAAAGAAAATTTTGAAAAAGGAAATGAAGAGAATAGTTTATAGTCATGAATTCATCTTTAAAATTCTGACTATAAATTTATTTCTTCGAACTACAGATTTTTAAGATGTTAAGTCAAGTAGTTGAGTTAATTGAAAATAATAATAAATTTGCGATAACAACCCATGTCAGACCCGATGGGGATGGAATCGGTTCTTCGCTGGGATTAAACTGGCTTTTGCGTTCTTTGGACAAGGATTCAGAGATCATTGCCCGCGATGATGTTCCAAGTTCTTATTTGCAACTTCCAGGAGCCGGAGATATTAGAAAGGTTTCTGAGATTGATCGTGAATATGACGCTGTTTTTGTGATGGAGTGTTCTGACATTAAACGCCCCGGCATAGCAAGGCTCGATGAGCAATTTGTTGTGAACATTGATCATCATGCAACCTGTGAGCATTTCGGAACTATAAACTGGATTGATCCAACTGCATCAGCAGTCGGTGAAATGATTTATAACCTTTGTAAGGCTATTGGCGGAAGAGTTACAAAGGAAATAGCCGAATGCGTTTACTTAGCACTTGTAACGGACACAGGTTCTTTCCATTTTCCAAATACAACAGACAGAACATTGAAAGTAGCATCTGAGCTTGTAAAAGCTGGTGTTGAACCATCTGCAATTTCGGAAGTCGTTTACAACAGTTATTCTTGGAGTCGTGTTGCCTTGATGCAAAAAGTAATGGCTACAGTTAAACGGGATGAAACGGGAAAAGTTGCTTTCATGCGTCAAACTCTCGAAATGGTTGAAGAAACAGGAGCAGTTGATGGAGATAACAACGGTTTTGTGAATATGCCGCTGGTCGCCAAAGAAGTTTTCGCTTCAGTTTATATGCGTGAAGTTGAACCCAATTCGTATCGCGTTAGCTTGCGTTCAAAAGGTGATTTAAATGTTGCCAGTATTGCTGAATCATTTGATGGTGGCGGGCATAAAAATGCTGCTGGCTGCCGGGTTGAAGGAAACTGGGATAAGAGAGAAAGTGAACTAGTTTCTGCTATTGTAGAAGCTATTAAAAAGATGGATAAACAAAAGCCTATACAAATAAAAGAAGAGTTTGAGTTGAGCTTAGCTTAAGAGTATAAGAAAATAAAATTTATTTGAAATTTAACAGCGGATTTTCGTAAACGAAGTTTTGTTTATGTAATCCGTTTTTTATTTATTGAACAAAGGGAAGGTAAAAAATGTCAGAAACAACGGAAAAAAAATATAAGTGGCGGCGTGATGACTACAAAGAGAAAACCAAAGGGCTATTGATTGTAAATACGGGAGATGGCAAGGGTAAGACGACATGCTCAATTGGTTTACTTGTTCGAGCAGCAGGTCAGGGTTTGAATTGTTGTATGATTCAATTTATGAAGTCCAAAAATGACCGTTATGGTGAGCATGTTTCGCTTGAAAAATTAGGTGTCGAAGTTCATACGATGGGAGATGGGTTTACTTGGGACACAAAAAACCCCGAGCAAGATATAAAAACTTCAGAGGAAACTTGGGCTTTATGCTTAGAGAAAATGCATTCCGAAGACTATGATTTGCTTGTATTTGATGAGCTTGTTTACGTCTTAGACTATAAATTTCTTGACTTAAATAAAGTTTTAGATGAAATTAATGCAGTCAGAGAAAAACAACCTGCATTACATATTGTTTTATCAGGTCGTAATGCACCGGATGAATTGATTGAAATGGCTGATCTTGTAACCGAAATGAAAGAGGTCAAACATCCATTTCATGCCGGCATCTATGCACAACGCGGAATAGAATTTTAGTAGGGTTCTTTTATAAAATTGCATTGGATAAACCGATTAGAAAATTACAATTATGTACCCCAATAAAGTTAATTTATTAATAATACTATTTTTAGTCTTAGTAGTTTCCATAGGTTGTAATTTGTTTCGACAAGCATCAGACGACTCAACTCCTGCCAGAGGAGATGGAGATACCGAGGAAGTTACTCAAGAATCTGAAGAAGAAATTGATTTAGGAATAGCAATTGATGAACCTGAATTACAGGACGAAGAAGATTCTGAGGTTCCTCAAGCTAGAGACATCACAACTGTTGTAAGATTCGGTAAAGGTAGAACGTCTCGATCATATTCAAATGCTGTAGTACGCGGAACTTCAAATATCTATATTCTAGAAGCAAGTAGAGGACAGAATATGTCTGTCAGAATTAATTCAACCGAAAATAATGCTGTTTTTCGAGTAATTGCTCCGAATGGTAGAACGATAGGTGCAGCGTCAGATGGTGAAGGAATAAAAAGATATAATAGTGTTCTTCCATCCTCGGGCAAATACCGAATATCTGTGACTCCAACCCGAGGTAATGCGACCTACAACATAACTTTTGCAGTCTCAGCAAAAGAAGTAGAAAAACCTATATCTAGCGGAAGAGGACTCACAACAGTAGTTAGATTTCGTAAGGGCAGAAGTTCCGCAAGTTACTCGAATGCAGTAATCAGAGGTGAGAGAAATACATATATTCTAGGTGCTAGTGGCGGACAATTAATGAGTGTTAGCATCAGTTCTATTGAAGCAAATGCAGTGTTTAATGTTGTCGCTCCAAATGGTAGAAGATTAGCTTCAGGAAGAACAAGTTGGAGCGGACAGCTTCCTGTGAATGGGAAATATAGGATCACTGTTGGTGGAACTAGAGGAAACGCGACCTACAGAATAAGTTTTGCGGTCAGGTAAATTAATAGTTTTTTTAGTAACAAAAAATCTAGACTCCTACTTTCGGGCAAATATCTTCTAAAACACAATTTTCACAATTAGGCTTGCGAGCTTTGCATATGGCTCTTCCGTGCCAAATCAGCCAATGTGAAAACATAACCCAGTCCTTCTTGGGAACTAACTCCTGTAGATCATTTTCAATTTTTACAGGGTTGGATTCCTGAGTTAAACCTAACCTGTTTGAAAGCCTCTTGACATGAGTATCTACTACAACTCCTGATGCAATTCCGAAGGCATTTCCTAAGACAACATTGGCTGTTTTTCTGGCTACACCGTTAAGTGTCAAAAGCTTATCCATATCTTTTGGAATTTCACCGTTAAAATCGTCAATAATTTTTTGGCTGGTTGCTTGTATGTTTTTTGCTTTGTTTCTGTAAAAGCCGGTTGAGCGTATATCTTGTTCTAATTCTTCTTGGGGGACATTTACATAATTTTCGGGAGAGTTGTATTTTCGGAATAGGTCAGCCGTTACTTTATTTACACGTTCGTCTGTGCATTGTGCAGAGAGGATTGTGGCTATTAGTAGTTCGAAAGCGTTGGTATGATTTAATGCACAATGTGCATCGGGATATTCTTTTTTAAGGCGTTTGATAATTTCTTTTGTGTGCTTTTTTTTATCGGAGTTCATTTTTGAATCAGAAAATAAGTGGAAAGATTCTTCTTTCAGCTGCTTGCTTCTACTTCGGCTCTTTTTCTGGGTCTAAATAGGGTTGCAACATACCAAATAAGTCCGTGCGAGACGTACAAGCCTGCCAAAATGAGTAAAACATAATGCGAGTAAAGCCAGACCAGCATACCAAATGTCCCTAGAATCAGAATCAAATAGAGATTGTTTCTGCCAGTGCCGAGATTTTTAAAGCTTGTGTAGCGAATAGTGCTGACCATTAGAAGACCTAAGACAGGCAACAAGACCATCAAGATCGTCCCATAAAATCGGGCGAGACCTGTATTGTATATATTTAAAGGCATCGGGATAAAATGAATTATTGCAGCGATTAGTCCTGCGGCTGGTGGAATTGGTAACCCGACAAAATTCTTTTTATCAACTTTTGGTGTGCCTTCTCTTAAAACTCTTGGACGAGTTGCTTGGATATTGAATCTGGCTAAACGTAAAACCCCACACATTAGGTAGATGAACAATACAAATAAACCGACTTTATGAACTGAGGTTGATTCTTCGAAAACAGCACCAATTCCCCATGTGTAAGCTAAGACAACTGGAGCTATCCCAAATGTTAAAGCGTCTGCAAGAGAATCTAATTGGACGCCTAACTCTGTTGAGGTTTTTGTCATACGTGCGAGGCGACCATCAAGAGTATCGAAAAGAATAGCTAGACCAATTGCTTTAGCTGCATAATCAAAGTAGATAGCCGCTTGTTCAGGGCTTGCCGCAACTATTTGAAATCCCCTAACAGAAGACAAGATAGCCAAAAAACCCATACCTATATTTGCCGCTGTAAAAGCAGTTGGAATAAGGTACAGACCTTTTTTTATTCCTTTATGAACATGTTTATTTTCTTCGTTTTCCATTAAGACTTTTAATTATAACAGATTTATTCTATGAGTTTTCCAATTATAGTTTCACCGCCAACAACCCGGTCTCCAACTTTAACTTTTATATCGACATTTTTGGGCATTAAAAGATCGGTTCTTGAGCCAAATTTTATAAGTCCAAATCTTTGACCTCTTTCTAAACTTTCCCCAACTTTGCTCCAGCAGACGATTCTGCGAGCGAGAATACCAACTATCTGTGTGCAAACAACAGTCATTTTTTCGCCTTCGATAGTCAAAGCATTTCTTTCGTTTGTTTTACTAGCTTCATTGCTGGTTGCAGGTGCTTTTTTTCCTTTGAAAAGTTTTACATTTTTAACCTTTCCGGCAATTGGAGAACGATTGATATGTACATCAAGTGGTGACAAAAAAACGCTAACAAACTTTCCGTCTTCTCTATCTTCAATCTTCGTAACCTTACCATCTGCTGCTGACACGATTAAATTTGGCTCAGTAGGAATAGTGCGATGCGGATCACGAAAAAAGAAAGCCATAAAAGCCGCGAGCAAAACAAAGATAGCCACTGCTATCCAAATCTGAAAATATGCAAAAATCAGAGCGATAATTATCGGAATTATTACAAATGGAATACCATCTTTTACCATAATAAAAATTAAAAAGATGTCAGATGTTAGCTGATAGTTTTTAGCTAACATCCAACATCTGACATCTAAAAACTAAACATCATTTTACGCTAATTTTAGGGTTTTGAAAAACGAAAAAAGCCCGATGGTCACAAACATCGGGCAAAGGAGGATGTGAAAGAGGAGAATTTATTCTCTTATTGGATTATCTTTTGCATAGCTGTAAGCACACCAAGCTGCGATCAAATGGACAACCCAACCGAGCAAACCTGCTGAGCCGATCCAAGAAAAGCCTGTCAAAATCAGCCAAACTAAGCCGATAACAATTCTTCCATTGTAAATTTGTCCCAAACCGGGAATTAATAAACTCAATATTCCTGCAATAATAGGTTCACGCATTTCTGATTTTTTAACCTCCACTTATTTATACGCAGAGGTAAATAATTAAGTTCCCCAAAATACCCAAAAAATATTAGTTTTTTTGCAAAAAATTATTCTTTTTTAACGTTTACAAGTTTTCCTCTGAATACACGCAGTGCTTTTTTAACTCTTGGGTGGTTTTGGGCAAAATTCCAGAGGTCTTCTTGGGTTGGATTTTCGGGTAATTCAGGAATAGTTTCGTCTATTTCCTCAACTTCTTGCATTTCAGAAACTATCTTTAAGGCTCTGTTTTCTTTGGCTGGAGTAGTTGCTGTACCGTTTGTTTGTGGTTTGGAATTGGTATTTGAGGCAGCAAAGTTAGATTCATTGTTAGCAAAAAGTTCTTGTATGATTGATTCGGCATTTTGGATGATTTTTAGATTATCACCCTCTTTCAATAAAACACGCTCAAACGCATTATCCAGCCATTTATCATCAATATGCTCAAGCTCTTCTGAATCAATCGGCTCAAGCTTTACCGGCATCGCATCAATATCAATGATAGAAGGTTTTTTCTTAACCTTTTTTTCAATAGGTTTTTCTTTATGCCCATTTTCCTCTAGATCATTAACATTAGAAGTTTTACCATTTTCAAAATGCTTGGACTCTGCTTTCTCCGGTGCAGGGCTTTCAGTATTTTCTAAAGGTATATTCCTGTCTTTTACTGGAAAAGGGGTGTCCGCAGGAGGATTGTCAGAAACTAAAGTTTTTTTTTCTTCCGTCTTACTCGATTGAGTCTGAGGTTCTAATTTAGAAGCAGGAGTTTGTTCGTTGGCATTTAAGGATTGTTCTAAAGTTGAAAGACGCTCAAGAATCTGTTCGATTGGTTGAACTCTTCTCATTTCAATTAGTTTTAATAAACCAATTTCAAGTAAGTATCTCGGTTCGGTAGCATCTCTAAGTTTACTTTCAGTTTCCGCAAGTGAGTTAAAAAATCGTATAAGATCAGCTTCTAGGAAAGGTGCAGAATGATTTTTCAGATCATCAAAACTCAAAATTGCCGTATCAAGTAAATGTTCCGCCTCACCAGCCATTTTATAAACCAATAGATCACGGATAAAAGTTAGAAGATCAGTACAAAAATGACGCAAATCTTGACCTCTTGAAATCAAATCATCAACAACTTGCAATGCTTCTTGAGGTTTTTTATCTGCGATAGCTTGGATTGTTTTGGTTAAATTCTCAGCACTTGCTATTCCAAGAGCATTTATTACGTCTTCTACATCAATCTTCTCGCCCGAAAAGCTTATGACTTGATCAAAATTACTTTGGGCATCACGCATTGAACCTTCGCCTGAACGTGCTACTTCTTTTAATCCTTCATCAGTAATATCTATATGCTCAGCTTGAGCAATAGTTTTTAATCTTTTAAGTATCTTCGGTAGGGGAATAGTTCTAAATTCAAATTCTTGAACACGTGAAAGGATCGTATCAGGAACTTTATGAAGCTCTGTCGTAGCCATTATAAAGACGACATTTTCAGGTGGTTCTTCAAGAGTTTTCAAAAGTGCATTAAATGAGGATTTTGATAACATGTGCACCTCATCAATGATAAAAACTTTGAAGCGGTCACGTGCGGCGGAAATCTGTATATTCTCAATGATTATTTCACGGATTTTATCGACTTGAGTATTTGATGCTGCATCAAATTCTAAAACATCAAGCGAACGACTCTCAGCAATTTCTTTGCAGGAAACACAAGCATTATCTGAGCTTGTATCACAAGGAGTCGCATTAGGTGTGTCTGTTTGATGACAATTAAGAGCTTTAGCTAAAAGTCTTGCTGTAGTTGTTTTCCCCACGCCTCTTGCACCCGAAAAAATATATGCGTGATGCAAACGGTCATGCTCGATTGCATTACGCAAAGTTCGCGTAACAGCTTCTTGACCGATAACTTCCTCAAATATTTGAGGTCGCCATTTTCTTGCAATTACTTGATAAGACATTTTTCGTTTTGAGTGCCTAGATTTTATCTATTTTGATGTAGAGCCTCAAGCTTGAGATTACTAAAAGTTAAATTGGGAATATAACTATTTTTCAAATTTAAAAATAATAGAGGCTTCAGACTTAACCGCAACACAGATTGTAATTGCTACCGTTGCTCGATTCCTCGCCTAGCGGAGTTCACAACACAGACCTTGTGCGGAGCCTGAAGCCAAATTTGATATTAAGACGTTTGCAAAGATTTTTCAAAGCAAGAAAATCACTTTAAACTTATTTATTTGAGTGTCTAATTTTTTTCCGCAAAAATCTAGTCAAAATAAGGTGTGAAACCTCCTTGTGTACATCCGACAACGGGAATTAAATTATCTCCTTTTACATCACAACCTTCAATCGAAGAAACTTTTTGATACCAACTTTTTTTGTATTCGCTTTTGATTTTAGAGGTTTCTATCAAAAGATGAAATCCCGAATGTGTGTTGAGAACTCTAACGCAATCTATATTTAATATGTCTCGGACTTTTTCTAAAACACTTTCTTTTGAAACGTTATCGAAATCAAAATCAAGATAAATTTTTCTACTGTAAGCTTTTTGTATCTCTGACATTATTTCTTGATGCGGATTATAGCCGTTATATTCTTGGGTAATTAGCTGAGCAAATTTTATTAGCCCATTTTTAGTAGCTTTTAGCATATCTCTGGGATTAATACTTATATATAGTGCGAGCGAATTTTGGGGTGCGGGAACATCTTTTAATTTATACGAACCAACTTCGCATTCGAGCTGTTTAATTTTATTGTAAATACGATCTTTTGTAGCAGTAAATCTTTTCAATAAGGATTTTCCCGATTTTGCATACTTAAGCTCTTCGGCATATTTATTCCGTGCCATAAGTGAAAGATAAAAAATCTCATTGTTTTCTAAATCAGGAAGCCACTCAATAAAATCTTCTAAGAGTTTTTCATCTTGTATTATTTTATAGTTCATATTTATTCGTGATAGCAAAAACCCTGTAAATCAAGCTTTACTATAATTTACAGGGTTGTAAACGGAAAGGGTGGGATTCGAACCCACGGTACCCGGTTAGAGTACACAGCATTTCCAATGCTGCCAGTTCAGCCACTCCTGCACCTTTCCTTATTTAAAGTTGGTTGAAAAAATCAAATATCTTTTTTTAGAGCGGAGAGGGTGGGATTCGAACCCACGGTACCCGCAAGGGGCACAACGATTTTCGAGACCGCCCGATTCAACCACTCTCGCACCTCTCCAGAAACTTTAACGCACAACTGCTGATTATCGTCTAGCACGAAAAAAATCTTGCATTAAATCTCTGCATTCATTCTCTAACACACCTGACGTAATTTCAATTCGGTGATTTAAAGAACTATTGTTACAAAGCTGAAATAAAGAACCAGCTGCTCCGAATCTTTTATCTTCCGCTCCAAAGACAAGCCTTTTGATTCGAGCGTTTATCAAAGCTCCTGCACACATTATACATGGTTCGATTGTTGTATAAAGAGTTGTCCCGGTTAATCTATAATTTTTGATTAACTGACAAGCTTTTCTTACAGCAACAATTTCCGCATGTGCTGTCGGATCATTATGATAAATAGTTTTATTAAATCCGGTTGCTAAAATTTCGCCTGAATTATCAACTACACAAGCCCCGATCGGAACTTCATCTAAATCTCTGGCTTTGGTAGCAGAATCAATAGCTACAGCCATAAAGTTTTCATCAGTTTTTTGCATCACATTGTATGATTAACGATGAAATACGCAAACAAAAAATATAGGTTTCCAAAACAAATGTGTCAAGCTGAATTGAACACAACAACTTTCGTCTATCTAATATAAATCTGTTGCTTTGAATCTGAACTTAGAGTTTGTTATTTTTTGTTCAAGAGTAAAAAAACAAAATACAGGAGATTTTTTTAATGTCAGATAAATTACAAGAACGTGGACAAGCTTTGGAAAATGAGTATTTTCGTCGCAAAGAGCAAGAACTCATAGATAAAATGAAAGCTAAAATGGAATCCGAAAAGATGGTTGACATAAAATTGGATTGCCCAAAATGCGATGGACACCTTCTAGAAACTGAATATGAAAATGTAACTATAGACGTTTGTGATAAATGTTCCGGCGTGTGGCTGGATGCTGGAGAATTGGCACAGGTAGTTGATAGTGAAGAAGATAGCGGTTGGTTAAAGAGATTTTTTGGTTAAGTGAATACACTAAATATATGAAAATTGTAAAGCAAAATTTCATAGTTGGATTAATCTCACTGATCTTATTTGTTTCGCTATCTTCGTCGGTTTTAGGACAAAAATCAGAAGCTTCCAAGAACTCAAAAAGGCTCCTGAATTTGAAGTTGAACTCAAGCCTCATGGGGCGTGAGATGCCATATCGGGTATTGACTCCGATTGGATATGACACAGATACGAATAAAACAAAGTCTTATCCTGTTATTTACCTTTTACACGGATTGACTGGGAAAAATACTGATTGGAGTAATAATACAGAACTCGTTGAACATTCTTCTAAATATGGATTCATAATTGTTATGCCTGAAGGCAATAATGGTTGGTACACAGATAGTCAAGAAGTTCAAAACCATAAATACGAAAGCTATATAGTAAAAGAGCTTATACCTGAAATTGAAAATAAATTTAGAGCAAAAAAAGACCGGCAGAGTCGCATTATTGCAGGACTATCTATGGGCGGTTTTGGAGCTTTGAAGTTTGGAGTTAAATATCCAGAGAAGTTTATTTTGGCTGGCTCATTTAGCGGTGCTTTAGGTGCAGCTCAAATTCCTTTGTTTGTAGTAAAAAACAATAAAGTAATTCATGATTCTTTAAAATCTGCATTTGGAGGAATGGATAGCGAAAACAGAAAGGCAAATGATCTATACAAATTAGTTGAAGGAAAATCTTCTGAACAAACAAAGGATTTGCCTTTTATTTATATGGACTGCGGAAATCAAGATTTTTTGATCGGTGATAATCGAAAATTTGCTGAGCTTTTATTCAAAAAGAAAATCCCGCATGAAGTTCGTTTTTTACCGGGTGTTCACAATTGGAAATTCTGGGATAAGCAAATTGTTGAGTTTTTAGAGTTAAGTAGTAAATTTACCAAGTGATTAGGGCAAAAACTTTCTTGTCTTTGCGTTCAATAATTGGAGGTAAATAATGATAAAAAAAATAATTATTTCAAATTTATTGATCCTTGTTGCGTTTGGATTTACAGTTTTTGCTCAACCAAAAACAACTATAAATAGCCAATATGCTAAACGAAAACTTATCGGAAGACATTTTCTATCTTTACAATGGATAAGCTGGAATTATCTAGGTCGAGCTTATGTCAGACAAAGAAAAGGAGTTCTTTATCTAAAGGGCACGCAAAAAGGGAGAAAGAACGATGATTATTTGAAAATAGATGGAATTATAACCGAAGTAAATAGATATAATTTTAAGTTTCGTGGAAAAATAATTACGCATGTAAGTTACAACAATGAAGGAGAACCCTGCGTACGTGAAGGCGATATGACTTTTTTGATAAAGGGTAAGCGTAAATATTGGCGTTTACAGGAAATGAATAATCCTTGTGAAAAGATTGTGGATTATATTGATATTTATTTCAGAAAATAATTTTATTCAGATTTTACAAATAGACGGATTGGCAAAGTTTCTTTAAGATAACAGCTTGTCAATCCACTTTTAGTTTTAAAGATATGTTAAATTTTGCAATCGAAACTGCACGCGAAGCAGGGCAGATATTACTCGAAAAATTTGGTCGGGATATAGATATACATAAAAAAGGTGAGATTAACCTCGTAACCGAAGCCGATCTTGCTTCAGAAAAATTGATCGTTGAGAAAATAAAATCTTATTACCCAAAACATTCTATTCTTGCTGAAGAATCAGGCGAGGCTATTTTGGATGGCGAAAGTAAATGGAAATGGATAATTGATCCGCTTGATGGAACTACAAACTATGCTCATGGTTATCCTTGTTTTTGTGTAACGATAGCTTTAGAACATGAAGAAGAAATTGTAATTGGAGTAACTTTTGATCCAACCAGAGACGAGCTTTTTTCAGCTGAAAAAGGTCAGGGAGCAAGCTTAAATGGTAAGCCCATAAGTGTTTCTAAAACAGATGTTTTAATGGATTCGTTATTAGTCACAGGTTTTCCATACGATATATCTTTAAGAGAAAATTTTGCCTCAAACTTTACTAAAATGCTTTTGGGGTCTAGAGCTGTTAGAAGAGATGGTTCGGCAGCTATTGATCTGGCGTATGTTGCTTGCGGAAGATTCGATGGGTTTTGGGAAGAAGGCTTAAATCCTTGGGATGTTGCCGCAGGCGTTTTGTTAGTTACAGAAGCAGGTGGACAGGTTTCATATTATGATGGCTCGGAATATAGCATCTACAAACCGCCAATTTGTGCCAGCAATGGTTTTATTCATCAAGAAATGCTTGATATTTTAATCTGAATTTTTGGTTTACCCACAAAAATTATTTTTCAAGATAATAAATTAGATAAGTTTTAACTTTTCCGCATAACCCCCTTGTGCTAATCTTGTGAACTATCGTAATAATTAACATAAAATTCAAATACAAAATTTATGGCTTGGTTTCGTAGAAATAAACCTAAAATTGAAGAGCACTCTGAAGAAGAACAGACGGTAAAAACTGAAGGTATCTTTGTTAAGTGTGTTGAATGCGAAGCAGCACTTTACAAAAGGGAACTACAGGAATCCTTACAAGTTTGTATTCATTGTGACTATCACTTCCGTATAGGTGCACGCACGCGCTTAGATAGTCTTTTTGATGATGGCACATATGAGAAGCTCGATGAAGAAGTCGTCTCAGGTGATCCATTAGAATTTGTTGATTCAAAGCCTTACAAAGACAGAATCAAAATCGCCCAAGAAAAATCCGGTCTTCCTGAAGCAATAGTTTCCGGCAAGGGAAAAGTAGGTGGACATAAAGTTTATGCCGGGGCGATGGATATGTCGTTTATCGGCGGTTCTATGGGGTCAGCTGTTGGGGAAAAAATCACTCGATTGATTGAGCGAGCCATCAAAACTCGTGGGGCAGTCGTGATTTTCTCAGCCTCTGGTGGAGCACGTATGCAAGAGGGAACCTTATCTCTAATGCAAATGGCAAAAATTTCTGCAGCACTTGCTCAACTTCACGAAGCCAATTTACCTTTTATCTCAGTATTGACAGATCCAACCACCGGAGGCGTCACGGCAAGCTTTGCAATGCTTGGAGATATAAATATCGGTGAACCAAAAGCCCTAATCGGTTTTGCCGGACCGAGAGTTATAGAACAAACAATCCGTCAAAAATTGCCCAAGGGGTTTCAACGTTCTGAGTTTTTATTAGAGCATGGAATGATAGATATGGTCGTTGACAGAAGGGAAATGAGAGATACTATCATTCGTCTTTTGGATTTTATGATGAATGAGGAAATTGAGTAAATGAATGAGGCATTTTTTCAAGTCTATGCTTTAGATTTACAAAAAGTCATTGCAGAAATTAAGCAGTACGAAAATGAAGAAGATTTATGGATTGTGAATGAAAAAATCCCAAATTCTGCCGGGAATTTAGCTCTTCACCTTGTCGGGAACTTAAATCATTTTTTCGGGGCAGTTTTAGGTAATACTGGTTATGTTAGAGAAAGAGATAATGAGTTTGCCGATAAAAATGTTTCACGCAATGAAATCATTAATGAGTTAGAAAATTGTATCGGGGTTTTGAAGAAGGTTTTTGATAATATGTCAGACGAAGATTTTCATAGAGACTATCCCGAAGAATTTGGTGGTGAGGAAAGAAAAACAGCGACGATCATTGCTTATATGCTTTCTCATTTGAATTACCACTTAGGTCAGATAAATTACCACAGACGTTTATTAGCCAAAAGTTAAAATTATTTGGTTTTAACAGCTTCAAAAGTTTTGCCGTTTTGATTCATTAGAAGTTTCTTAACTTTTCCACTTTCATCAACCACAAATTCCAATTCCCAAACAAAATCTTTCAGAAAAAACTTTGTTTTAGATTCGGGATAGAAATAAATATCCTGACCCCAAGGGTTTTTGTGTGATAAGTTGCCATTCTTGAATTCAAGCTTTAAATTCCAATTCTCATTAACTTTATATTCACCTGCGTATTTTTTTATTATTTCTTTTGGGATTTCGGCTATCTTTTTAATTTCTTCAGCGTATTTTCCTTTCCATTTATAAGCTCCTGCTACGCTATTAATAATTTCTGTGATTATTTTGAAATTGCTGGAATTTGACATCACAACAACGCCTTTGCCGTCTTCAAAACTACCAAAATAAGCACATCTAAAACCTTGATTTGCCCCTTGATGTTGAAAATATTTCGTTCCTTCAACTTCATCTACAAAAACTCCAAGAGCCGAGTTTGAGTTTTTTATATATGGAGTAAGCATTTTCTCAGTCAAATCTTTAGAGAGAATTTTATTGGATTTACCTTTCAGTGAAAGCTGAGTCTCAATTATGAATTTGCTCAATTCTGTCGGGTTTGTCCAAAGTCCGGCGGGAGCCATTTCAGGATATAGATGATATTTTCCTTTTACAGCTTCATTTGTCGAAAAATATGCAGAAGCAAGTTTGTTTTTGTGTTTGGGTGGTTGAGCAAAACTGCTGTTTTTCATTCCAAGACGCCTTAGAACTTTCTTTTTCATATATTTTTCATAAGGCATTTTTGTTACATCTTGAACAATTAATTGAGAAATAACTGTCCCGCCTCCCGAATATTGAAATCTCAAATTCGGTTCAAATTGAGAAACAACCTTACCTGAATTTGTTGGTTTTTCGCCAGATAAAACCTGAACTGTGGTCGGAACTTTCTTATCAGTTGCGTAACCGCCAAATCCAGAAACGGTCGTGCCTGCGGTGTGGCTCAAGAGATTAGCAACGTTTATTTTCTGCCCTTTAGATTTTTCATCGTAAGGAAATTTCCAGTTTAGAAGATACTGATTTATGTCAGTCGTAAGATTTATTTTTCTGTCTTCAACCAATTTTAAAACACCTAGTGCGTTAATTGATTTGCTGATAGATGCGGCTTGGAAAAGTGTTTCTGTTGTTGCGAGTTGTTTACTTTCTACATCAGCCAATCCATAAGCCTTAGCCCATTGAAGTTTGTAATTGTCTATTACAGCAACGCTAACTGCCGGAATGCTGAATTCCTTCATACGGGCTACCAAATTATATGTTTTGTCCCGATCAGTTAGAAGATAATAGCTTGTGAGACCGTTTTCGACTCGTTCTATTTTTTCCTTTATTTTCTCAGGATAATTCGAATTGTTTCGGGCGAAAAGAATAAAATTGAATTGCGAAAAGGTGAGAATAAATAAAAGAAATACCTTTAGAAAACAAAATTTAGTCAGCATCATTTCTGTATTATACAGCATGATGCTGACTTATCTCGTTCAATTTATTAAGTTTAGTCTTTACCTTAAATTATCAATCCGTTTACTTTCCGATAATCAAGATTAATCAACCTTTGTCATCTCGTATTTTTTGCCACTTCTTACATAAAAAGCCTTTTTAACTTCGCCGTTTGCACCGAATTCAAATTCCATAGCATGTCCGTAAGTTTTTGAGAAGATTTTGTTTTCAGACTCAAAAGACATTTCAATTGGACCGAAAGAACTTTGCGGATATGCTTCTAATTTGTTTCCTTTTTGGACGATATTGAAAATAGTTTCGCCAAGTTTGTAAGTGCCTGTGTATTTGATGAGTCTATCCATCGGAATTGAAACTGTTTTAGTTAATGTTGGCATTTCAATCGGTCGATTGCCCAGCTTGCTTACAATTGCATTTTCTAATTTCCCAATCCATCTTCCGCCCGATGACGTCAGCATTAAGAAGCCAATATTTTGTGAGGGAGTAAATGTATAGGCACTCGCAAATCCATCAACATCTCCGCCATGTCCGTAACCACCTTCGGCAGTTTTGAAAAGACCGTAACCATACGAAACTCTTTGACTCATTGGCTTTGTGTCTTTGGTCAAAATAAACGGTGTTTCTTTTTTATTTTTCAAATAACCTCGATAATCAGACATTTGGTTTATCATCACTTTTGCTAAATCTGAAGCAGACGAATAAATTCCGCCGCCCGGAGTCATTTTTCCCATTACAAATGGTTTTGTTTCAAAGATTCGATTTTCCTTTCGATATGGTGTTGCCAGCAAAGTTTTTTGCCTTTCGTTTAGTTGTGCGGCTGTGTTTGAAAGATTTAGTTTGTCGGCAACATACATCTGAACCAATTCTTGGTAACTTTTTCCCGAAGCTCTTTCCAAAACATAACCTGCGACGGCGAAACCCATATTTGAATAGATGGTTTTTTCGCCCGGCTTAAAGTCTAGTTTCATAACTTCTAGATCAGTTAAAAGGTCTTCTTCCGTATAACAACAAATCATAGGATCATTCCCAAATCTGTGATAAACCTTTGAATCTCTGGGTATTCCCGATTGATGTTGGAGCAGGTTTTTGACTTTAATTGCACTTAATTTCACTTTTGCTTTTGGCGAAAAAGCATCAGGGAGATAGTTTGTAATACTTGCTTCAACGTCGAGTTTTCCTTCTTTGATTAAATTATTGGCAATTATTCCAGTAAAAGATTTTGTCAATGAACCTATTTGAAAAATTGTGTTTTCGTCAACAGGTTTTTTAGTCTTTCGATTTAGAACACCTTTATTGATATATTTTGCGACTTTGCCATCTTTTATTATTGCAATCGTAACGGCAGGAATGTTGTTATCTTTCACGATTATTTCAGTTGCCATTTCAATCCATTCAACGTCAGATAGGTTCTCGTAAGTTTTTGTAGTTGTTTTTTGAACAGAATCTACAAATTTTTGTTGTGCATTAGAAGTCATCACCAATGCAAAAAGTGCCATGAATGTTATTAGTAATAATTTTTTCATTGTTGTTTCCTCCTAACTTGTTGCACCGTATTTTACTAAATAATTTACAATTTTCTTTCGCTTTTTCTTCTTTGCCATAGATAAAGGTGATCTTAATTCTCTTCCTTTTGGAGTATTGCTCCAGACTGCTTTGTTTATGTCCGCACCATTTTCAAGAAGCAGTTTGATGACATCAAGATGTCCTTTTGCAACGGCATTAATGAGAGGAGTTTCGTCTTCAGGAACAAATGCATTTACATCCGCACCATTTTGAATCAGAAAAGCCGCAATCTCTACATTTCCTTTTCTTGATGCCTGAATCAGTGGGTTTCCATCTGCCGCTAAGCCTTGATTTACATCAGCATTAAATAGCATTAAGACAGCAACCATTTCTAAATTGCCTGTTCGGACGGCGTTTATTAAAGGTGTTCCATCATTGCTAACAGAACAATTTACATTTGTTTCGTTTATAAGATTGATAACATCGCTTATTTTTCCTTTATCTACCAAATTCAGAATTTGTTTACACTCCATTTGTTCCTTAAATTGTGCAAATGCTGAACCGGAACTGACTGTTAAAATAAATAAAATAAATGCTAAATTTATTTGTATGATTTTTTTCATTTTTGATTTCCTTCCTCAAAAAAGTATTTGTATGCTAAAAACGAATTCAGAATACAGGCAAAAATCGAGCTTTTTAATAAAAAACGACGAGGATAATTAAAGTGTAGTTAAAGAGTGACATTAAGGAGTTAAATCAAATTTGACGACATATTTTCATTATTCATAGTCCAAAACCTCTATTTGGTCTATAAAGTTGATTTAATTGATTTATTAGAGGTTATTTTGGATTTGGAAAGTAGAGCACAGTGTTCAATAGTAGGTAAATGGAAAGTTTCTTCATCAATATAATAAAAAAAAGATGGCTTGGGCATCTATTGTTTTGGATTTTCATTATTATTGTTTCAACTCTGCAAGCCACATTGTTTAGTCAGCATTCACTTCATTACAATTTTGTTAATTTCCTTGCATTGTTACCTTCGCAGGTAATTGCAGGATATTTTTTGACTTATTATCAAATTCCAAAATATATTTTCCAGAAGAAATACATAAAATTCATCATTTCTTTTCTTGCAACTCTTTTCATTTTGGCACTTTTAGCTAGAATTCTGACTGTCCATGTAGCAGAACCAATAAATACTTATAATTTAATACTGTTCACAACAGAGCAGGAATCTATTTGGGAGATTTTGACTGATCCACTTTACGCTTTAACTGTTTATGTTCCTTCACTTTATATAAATCCTTTTTTGTTTGCGAGCTTAAATATCATCGTAGATAAAATACAAGAACGCAACAAAATTGAAACTCTAAAGCAAGAAAAAACGAAAGCTGAATTAAACTTCTTGAAAGCTCAAATTCACCCGCATTTTTTATTAAATACTTTGAATAATCTATATGCTTTAACCTTAAAAAAGTCCGACAAAGCTCCCGAAACTGTCATCAAACTTTCGGAGATGTTGGTTTATACTCTCTATAAATGTGACGAAAAATATGTTCCTTTAGATAGCGAAATCAAACTTTTGGAAAACTACATTTCGCTTGAAAAATTGCGTTATGGAAATGATTTGAATCTGCAATTTAATAAGGATGTAGAAAATAAAAACATAAAAATCGCACCGCTTATTTTGCTTTCTATTGTCGAAAACGCCTTCAAACACGGGGTTAGTGGAGAAACAGAAGACGCTTTGATTAGAATTGATTTAACACAAAAAGACGAGTTGTTTGAATTTGAGGTGTTTAATACCAAAAGCGAAGTAAAACAAAAGGATGAAACGGATTATACGAAGGGAATCGGCATCGAAAATGTAAAAAAACAATTGGATTTGGTCTATCCAAAACGATATGTTTTTGAAGTTACCGAAAATGAAAAAAATTACAAGGTCTTTTTGAAATTAAACTTAAAACAAGATGAAGACTAAATGTTTAATCGTAGATGATGAGCCGCTTGCGATCGAAGTTATCGAAAACCACATAAGCCAATTCGATAACTTGGAAGTTGTGGCAACTTCTCGCAATGCAATCAAGGCGTTTGAAATTTTAGAAAATGAGGATATTGATTTGCTGTTTCTCGACATTCAGATGCCAAAACTCACAGGCATAGATTTCCTAAAATCCATAAACAATCCACCAAAAGTAATTTTTACAACAGCTTACATTGATTACGCTTTGGAAGGTTATGAATTAGACGTTCTCGATTATTTGGTTAAACCAATTTCGTTTCAAAGGTTTCTAAAAGCCATAAATAAATATTTTGCGTTGGCAAAGTCAGATGTGAAAACAAACACAGTTTCAAAACAAATTTCAGAAAATCAAAAAGATTTCATATTTGTTCAAGCCGACAGAAAAAAGCACAAAGTTTTATTTTCGGAAATTATGTATGTCGAAAGCGTCAAAGATTACATCAAAATCCACACTAAAGAAAAGCGTCTGATTGTGAAAAATACTTTGACGGCATTTGAGGATGAATTGCCAGCGAATAACTTCATCAGAGTTCATCGTTCATACATCATAAACTTAGAGTTTATAACGGCTTACACTTCTCATGATATTGAAATTGACTCCCTAGAGATTCCGATTGGAATTAGTTATAAACAGAAGGTTTTTGAAAGATTGGATTAATTATAATAATCAAATGTAGGTTAGGAATGTGGACGAAATTTTCACGTTCCTAACATAAAGACAAGTAAATAGATGGATAACCGGAAGTTAAAAATTATCAATAAATGTTCAACGAACTTCAGTTTGTTGAATGGTTGAAGCGGCATATACAACAAACTGAAGTTCATTGGACGGTTTTGATCACTTTTTAGTCTTCAATTCTAATAGGTTTTAATTTATAACCTTTTTACCTTAAGAGATTTAATACTCCAAATTTACCACCGAGATGGGCAGCACCGACTGCAATAAATGCTGGTTTTTCTTTGATTGCTTTTTCAATTTTCGGAATCCAATCTTTATTTCGTTCATCCAACATATTCTCAAAATAGCTTGTCTCATCTTTGAGCATTAATATTGAAAAATCGTATATTTTGTCTGTGTCTTGAGTTTTGTAAATCTCAAATAATTTACGAGTTTCATTGAAGAACTTTTCTCGGTCTTCCGCTATTTTAAACAAATCCAAGGCGTGTTTTTTAATAGAACTTTTGTTAACCAAATTCATTTGCATTGCAATTGTTTCAAGCCCTTCAATCGGTTTTTTCTTTGCTGATCCCATTTGAACAAGTGAAATTTCGTATGAGCCGGGAGGCGTGCAACCCATTGTTTGCGGACTTACATATAAATTCGATTGAATGATGAATGGGTGCATTTTCATAAAATTATCAATCGGTGAGCCGAGAACATTCATTGTCAATTTGTTTACCTTGGCAAGCTGTTTTTCGTCTAAATAATCTTTAAGAGTTTTGCCTTCAGGCAGGTTCACATATTTTGTATATTCCTCGAGCATTTCGGGATCATCCATATCAAGTTCAAGAATTATTTGTTCCGTTTTATCAACGAAACCTCCCAGTTTTTCTAGTGAAAACATATCTTGTTTACAAACAATATGAATTGTCCCGAAAATATAAGATGGTTTTTCCAAACCATTTCCCGTAACTTCAAAAAGCAAAGCATTATTTGCAACTTCCGGCTTATCTTTTGCAAAAACAAACTGATTTGTCGCATTGACTAATAGCAAAAATAACAGTGCAGTTAATAATTTAATGTTTTTCATAAGAATTACTCCTTTTATTACAAATACGAATTTCGTATAAGTTAGTAAAACTAAATGCAGAAAAATCACACATTCTTTCAAAAAAATATTTTTTGTGATTTTCAATGAGTTTGTTCTACAAATTAAGTGATGAAGCAAGAATTCGAAAACATTATTCAAGAGAATGCAGGTATTTTGCACAAATTGTGTCAGGTTTATACCTACGATTTCGATGAATACGAAGAATTGTTTCAAGAAATGCTGATTCAAACGTGGCGTTCGTTAGAGAATTTTCGAGGCGATTCAAAAGTTTCAACTTGGATTTACAAAGTTTGTATCAACACAGCTTTGAGTTTCCGTGCAAAGTTTCATCGCTCAAAAATGAAGTTTGAACCAATCGAAGGAGAAGTAATAATTCAGCCCGAAAAAGATGTTCAAAAAGATGAAAATTTGCAGAAACTTTATAGTGCGATTCGTGAGTTAAAGCCGATAGATAAAGCAATAGTCAGTTTATATCTTGATGAGAATTCTTATCAAGAAATCGCCGAAATTTTGGGGATTTCCAAAACAAATGTCGCAACTCGTTTAATGCGTTTGAAAAAGAAAATAATTGAAAAGGTTAACAATTATGAATGAAGATGAACTAAAAGATTTATGGAAAAGTGCGGAAGAGAAAAACACTCCAAGAATAAATTTTGAACAAATTAAAAAAGCAACAAATAGTTGGCAAAGAAAATTGCGTCGTAGGATTGAAGTAGAAGTTCTAGTTGGTGTTTTGGTGTTTATTATTTATTTGAGTTTATTATTCTTTTATCCTCACGGACTTTATATTCTACCTATTATTATACTTTGTTACGTCTGGCAATATCATAAACTTTGGCTTATGTATCGAAGCAACACGCAGAAACAAGACATATTAAGCACGAAAGAATATTTAGATGGCAAAGCAAAAGAATTAACAAACTTTATACGCAAAAGTCGATTTTCTTATCTGTGGTTTTTACCGCCGTTTGTTTTATTCACATATTATATTTCCGTATCAATGCATCCACGCACAAAAGAGTTTTTCGACTTTGAGTATCTATTTGCACATCCTGATTTGATTTATATTTCACTTATATTTTGCGGAGCTCTGACTATCTTGACGATAATTGCTTGCGAGATTTCAATTCGGATCTCGTATCTTCCATCTTTAGACTCAGTTAAAGAATTGCTAAAAGAATTAGAAAGTGAATAATTAGTTAAATGAACTTTAAAGAATCCGTCGAATATCTATTCGGTCTCGGTTACGAATTATCTGTTAAAAAATTCGGTTTAGAAAATACCTACACACTTCTTAACGCACTCGGAAATCCGCAGAAAAAATTCCTAAAAGTCCAGATCGCCGGAACAAACGGCAAAGGCTCAACCTGTGCATTTCTCGAATCAATTTTAGTTCAAGCAGAGATAAAAGTCGGCGTAAATACTTCACCTCATCTAGTATCCGTAACTGAAAGAATTCGTGTCAATGGAATTGAGATTAATGAAGAAAGATTTGCCGAATATGCAACAAAAGTCCGCAAAGTCAGCGAGGAATTAGTAGCAAAAGGCGAACTTGGTGGAATGCCAACTTTTTTTGAGCATTTAACCTGTATCGCTCAAATGGTTTTTGCGGACGATGGGGTTGAAGTTGCAATTTTAGAAACAGGTTTGGGCGGACGTTTTGATGCAACTACAGCAACCGAAGCTGAGATAGTTGCAATTACGCCAATTGATTTAGATCATACAAAAACGCTTGGCGATACGATAGAAAAAATAACTTTGGAAAAAGCTGCGATAATTCGTGAGGGCGTTAAAGGTGTTTTCGCTGAACAAAAATACGAAGCAATGCGAATCATTTTGTCGAAATGTGTTGAAAATAAGGTTTCGCCAATAATTGCCAATGAAGTAAAAACATTGAACGAAAATGATTTCTTAAATTTCAAAACCTCAAAAAATAATTATCAGATCAAAGAATTGGGATTAAAAGGAGAACATCAAGAAGAAAATGCAATAACAGCAATTTTGTTGGCAGAAGCCTTGAAAGAAAGTGGTTTTGAAATAAATAAATCTCACATCGAAGAAGGTTTAGAAAAAGCCGTTCACAAAGGACGCTTAGAGTTTTCAAACGGAATTCTATTTGATGGAGCTCACAATGTAGCGGGAGCAAAGGCTTTGAGAAAATATTTAACCACAAACATAAACCAGTCAATCACAATGATTTTTGCAGCAATGGGTGGAAAGAATTTGGATGAAATTGGTCAAATTTTATTTCCATTAGCTAAGCAAGTTGTTTTCACCACACCCGAAAATCCGCGTGCGAGACCTGCGGAAGAAATTGTTCAGTTTGTGCCAAAAAATATTGATAGAGAAAATATTTACGTCATTGATGAAGTAACAAAAGCTCTTGAAAAAGCAAAAGATTTAGCAGGTGATACAAATCTCATTTTGGTTACGGGGTCGCTTTATTTGATTGGTGAGGTGCAAGCTTTTCAACGTAACAGAAAGGTTGAGCGGCGTAAAAAGAAAAAGTAGCTTATTTCAGCTGGAAAATTAAAAGTTAAAGTCAATTATTGCACCATATGCTTCAATATATTAAATTTTTGAGTTGGGGTAGATAAGTATAAGGGGAATAGATGGTAGATGAAGGCAAAGCTTCCTGCTAATGAAGAGCAAAGATTAAAAGCACTAAAACTTTACGACATTTTGGACACAGAATCAGAGTCAGCATATGATGATTTTACTTTTCTTGCTTCACAGATATGCCAAACTCCGATTGCATTGATAAGCCTTGTTGATGCTGATAGACAATGGTTTAAATCAAAAATTGGACTTAAAGAAAAGGAAACTCACAGAGATTTTGCCTTTTGCTCACATGCAATTCTGGACGAAGAGGTATTAGTAGTACCTGATGCAACCATTGATGATAGATTTGCAGACAATAAACTTGTTACTGAATATCCCAAAATTAGATTTTATGCCGGAGCACCGTTGATAAACCCAGACGGCTATAATCTTGGAACACTTTGTGTAATAGATAAATCGCCTAGACAATTAAATGAATATCAAAAACAAGCTTTAAGAGCTTTGAGCAGACAGATTATTGCTCAAATGGAATTGACCAAAACACTCAAGACGTTAAGAGGAATAAAAAGACTTTTGTCAATCTGTTCTTATTGTAAGCAGGTCAGAGATGAGAAGAATAATTGGAATGAGTTAGAAAAATATATGTCTGATAATTCTCAATTGAGATTCAACCATAGCGTTTGTCCGACTTGCCATGAAGAAAAAGTTTTACCTGAAATAGAAGTATTTAAGAATCTGTTAAAATAGACGCTATAAAATAATTTAAGAAAACATTTTAGGAAAAGAAAAATATGCATAAACTAGTATTGATAAGACATGGACAGAGTGTTTGGAATAAAACAAACCGTTTTACGGGTTGGACTGATGTTGACTTAACTGAACAGGGAATAGCGGAGGCAAAGAAAGCAGGTGAGACCTTAAAGGCTGAAGGGATTACCTTTGATCTTGCTTATACTTCTGTTTTGAAACGTGCGATCCGAACCCTTTGGATCGTTTTGGACGAAATGGATTTGATGTGGCTTCCCGTCAGAAAATCTTGGCGTCTTAATGAAAGACATTACGGTGACTTGCAAGGATTAAATAAAAAAGAAATGGCGGCGAAAGTTGGCGAAGAGCAGGTTCACATTTGGCGTCGTAGCTATGATGTTCCGCCTCCGCCACTTGATCCAAATGATGAGCGAAATATGCAAAATGATCCACGTTTTGCGGATTTTGACGGTGACGAATTTCCTATGTCGGAATGTTTGAAGGATACGGTAGAAAGATTTGTTCCGTATTGGGAAAACGAAATCACTCCGAAGATAAAAGAGGGCAAAAGAATAATTATTGCTGCACACGGAAATTCCTTGCGTGCATTGGTTAAATATTTAGACAAAGTACCGAATGAAGAGATTGTTGGTTTTAATATTCCGACCGGAATTCCACTTGTGTATGATTTGGATGAAAATCTTGAGCCGATCAAAAGTGAGTATTTAGGTGACCCTGAAGAGATCAAGAAGTTGCAAGAGGCAGTTGCTAATCAAGGTAAGGCACATTAAACAAATTGACAGGAAAATAATAAGGCACTTCATTTAATTATGAAGTGCCTTTTAAGCTTGTATAATCTATCTTAGACTATTCATCAAACATCTCATCAAGTCTTTCTCTTTCGTCAACAAACGTATAGGTTGGATCGCCTGATAAAATTCCGTGAATTCCTCTGAAAGGCTCTTTGATGTTCATTCCTTCACCATCAATCGTGTATTCATGAATTTCCTTGTCATGCCAAGTTCCACGCATTTTCAGAACTGTAATGCCGCGTTTTACTTCGCCGTGAAACTCTACGTATCTGAGAAGGATAATTGTGTCGGTAATAGAGGAAATATGAGTTTCCGTAATTGACTCACCACCCATTAACATCGCAGTTGTATTTGTAACTATTCCGGTTATTTCTTTTTCTTTTAAGTGGCTTGTTAGACCGATGACAAATTCTCTAAAAGATTTATTAGTAGAGACTCTCTCATAGGCAGACATACTATCTATAGCTATTCTTCTGGGATTGAACTCTTCAATGTCTCTTTGAATCAAAAGCAGATGATCTTCTAAGCCGATCATTTCAGGATAGCGGCAGATAATCTTTAGTAAACCTTGTTCTTCGGCTTTGGCAAAATCAATTCCCCAGGATTCAGCATTTCTGGTTAATTGCTGTCGGCTTTCTTCGGCACCGAAGAGAATTGCTTTTTCGCCCGATTCGATAGCGGCTTTGATGTATTCGGTTACTAGCAAGGTTTTACCTGTGCCGGTCGCACCGCTGACGAGTGTTATCGAATCACGATAAATTCCGCCACCACACATTTCATCAAGTTTGCTAACGCCCGAAGAAACTCTAACTGTTGAAGATTTCTGTTTTAATTCCATTGCAGAAACCGGGAGTATTGTAAGTCCGTCGGAAGTATCAATAGTGAAGGGATACTCACCTTTTTGATGAGTAGTGCCTCTGAATTTTAGTATTTCTGCTGTCCTGCGACGTTTTTCATTTTCATTTCTGTTTCTTAAAATAACTACATTATCAGCAACAAATTCTTCTACACCATATCTTCCAGCATTACCGTCTTCGTCAATTCTTTCAAGTGTGATTAAAGTTGTGACCCCCAGATTTCTCAAGCCAGAATGAATTTTGTAGAGTTCGTGTCTAATCAGATGTTTATCAACAAACCTAGGTAAGAAAGCTCCGATAGAATCTATAACAACCCTTTTAGCCTGAACCTTTTTTATGGCATATTCAATCCTCGCCATCATTGCAGATAGATCAAAAATACCAGCTTCAATGACGTGTTGGTCAGGACTAAGAGTTCCGTCAACAAATGCTAATTTATCTTCATCTAATAAATTTTGAAAATTCCAACCAAAAGATCGGACATTTCGGATGATGTCTTTTGGTATTTCTTCAAAAGTCAGAAAAACGCCATTCTGGTCATAGTTTTTGATACCTGAATAGAGAAATTGGGCACCAAGTATAGTTTTACCTGAACCAGATGTTCCACTAATCATTGTGGTTCTTCCTTCAGGGATACCTCCTCTAGCTATTTCGTCAAAACCCTTAATTCCTGTTGGGAGTTTCGGAAGACTTTTTTCATCATTCATATTTTCATCAAAAGCAAATTTTGTAGTTTTATATCAGATAATGTTTATTGTAAAAATAAAGCCTGCAATACCTTGATTTGGAATAGGGAAAATCTTGATAAGACTTGGAATTACCATTATCAGAGTTATTTTTTAGCTAGATTAAAAGGTTCGAACATTACAAAATAGTTTCTAACTCGCATTGATTTTTTATTTTTACTTCACAAAGTTTTTTTCAATTTCTCAACTGCATGCTGAGAATTAGATGTTAATTTGGTTAAATTAACAAATGAAGCTTATTTTTCAAATCTGCGGCAATTACCTAATCTATAATAATCAACTAATAATCCCATCATTTCTAATGCAAGAAGTCGACCTTCAAAAGTTAAGGCTTTCGCTCTCTGAGTTTCAATGTCTGTTTTTAACTGATTAAGAGCTGATGCATGAATGTCTAATAGATCTCTTGGACCAGCAGATGAATCACCAAGCTGTGTCGCTAGTAATTCCATCTGATTCCTAGGTTTTTCTTTCTTTAAAATAGCTTGGTCTAAATATAAATTTAAAAGTTCTGAATAGTTATCTACCAATTCAGAGAAAATGTCGGGATAGTGGTCTTGTAAAACTCCAATTTCTGATAATTTAGCTGTCGTTCTTGTTGGTGTGGCTTCCGTAGAAAGCTTTTGATAATAATTTATTAATTTTTCAAGCTCAGAAATTTGCGATTCTTTTGTTCGTAGGATGGAATAACTTATAGTTCTTCGCAATGAATCAGTATCTATTTTACTTTTGAGAAGATAGTCATGTGCTCCTTCTTTGAGGCAATCATGGGCAAGGTCTTCATCTGATTCACCTGTCAAAACAATTATGGGAATCAGACCACTTTTACCTTTAATTTCCTTTAAGGTATTAAGTCCATCACTGTCAGGAAGTCCTAGGTCTAACAAAATCACATCAAAACCGTTCTGCTCAAACAAAGTTTTTTTTGCATCGTCTAGACTTGAGGCGAAGTTCAGATCATAGTTTACAGAATCAATCTGATGCATCATCTCTTCAATAAGATGAATGTCAGCCGAATTATCTTCAACTATTAGTATTGAGTATGTGTTAATTTCTGTGTCCACAATAATCTTAATTTGATGGTTAAATTAATTCACTCGGAGGTAATTTAACGACAGTAAACCAAAAGTTCTCCAAAGAATTTACAATATATTGAAAAGCTTTGAAGTCCACCGGCTTAGTCACGTAACAGCTCGCCCCTAATTTATAACTTTTAATAATATCGTCTTCTGTTTCTGATGATGAAAAAACAACGACTGGAATTTGCTTTAGGTCGTCGTTTTTCTTTATATCCCTCAAAACATCTTGTCCATGAATTAGTGGAATGTTTAGATCAAGAAGAATCATGTCCGGGTGCGGAGCGTTTTTAAATTCTTTTCTTTGATTTAGGTAATCTAATGCTTCTACTCCATTTACAACAATATCAAGATCAATTTTGAATTTGCTCTGGTTGAAGCTTTCGCGTGTTAACTCGGCATCAGCTACGTTATCTTCGACCAATAATACCTTGATGTTCTTCACTTTTAATTCTCCTCCATAGCTTTGAGTACAATGAGGTGAAATTTTAAAGCATAGTTGGAGAAAGAGTATTGATTATCAACTAATTCCTGATTAGCGAAACGAGTTAATCGCAGGAAATTTTCATTAGCTTCAATTATTTGAGAATTTTTATCAAGAGTCGCAAGAATAGTTGAACTCTCAATCGAATTATAAATCTCAATTAATTCTGTGTAGATTTGAGAGTCAATTTCCTTAGATTCTTTTAGAACGGTGGTTGGGAGCATAAATATTTCTTTCAATTTAATATTCTATCGAATATGATTGACACAAACTTTTTTTAGATGTGAGTATATCACTTATTCATTTATTTATATAACTTTATATTTTATGTGTATAGTTTTTTGATTTGGAACAATGAATAGTGGGTTTATTAATAATTTTTCAGACAGTAGAATCATAAAATTTTGCTTCTAACTTTATGCCTACCCCCCATACTTAAGGAGAAAAAAATGACGATTTCAAGATTACATAAATTTGCAGGGATTTTTCTGGCTTTTTCAATGGTTCTTATTTTGACCACAGAGAATAATGCACAAAGAAGAGATAACACACGCATTTCGGATTCAAAAATTTCTTTGGGGTTAAAAGAGGCTTTATCAAAAGGTGTTCGATTTGCGGTAGATAACCTCGGACAGGAAGATGGCTTCTTTAAGAATCCTGAGGTCAAAATTCCGCTTCCTAAATCTCTAAAATCTGTAGCTCGTGTAGCACGTTTCGCAGGGTATGGCGAAAGGGTAGATAATTTTGAGCTGGCAATGAACCGAGCAGCTGAAAAAGCCGTTCCGGTTGCGATTGATGTATTTATTGATGCGATCAAACAAATGTCATTTAATGACGCCCGAAAGATTCTCTTCAGCGGAGAAGATGATGCTGCTACACAGTTTTTTAGACGTACCACAGAAGACAAGCTGAGAGGGAAGTTCCGACCGATAGTAGAGAAATTTACCGAAGAGACAGGTGTTACACAAAGTTATAAGCGAATGATGGATAAAGCCGGTTGGATGGCTATGTTCGTCGGAAAAGACGCGAGAGACCTAGATGGCTATGTGACTGAAAAAGCTCTTGACGGACTTTTCTATATGGTCGCTCAAGAAGAAAAGAAAATCCGTAAAGACCCAATCGGAAGAACTACCAAAATTTTAAGAGATGTTTTTGGAATTTTGAGATAACAAAAGTAGAATTTCATTAGAAATGGCAGGGATTTAATCTCTGCCATTTCTTAATTTTGTGCTTTTTCTGAATTTTTTATGATTGAATCAAGTTTTCCCAACCAAGCCCAGTTATAAGTTGCGACATTTTTTACATAAATCACCGTGACCTTTTCTTTAAGATATTTTTTATAAAAAGATTGATAGCCAGGAACAGAACCTGTGTGATTAATTTCATTTCTATCTTCTGAAAGAAACCATGCAAAGCCATGGTTATATTTTGACTTATCATTTAATACAGTTGGTTCAGTAAATTTCTGCTGAATATCTGCTCTAAGTAATTTATTTTGATTCATAGCAATATCAAATTTAACTAAATCACTTATCGCTCCAATGACATTTCCATCTCCATCAATTGGTCTCATGCTGTATTTATAGACGGTTCTTGGCTCTAAATATTTATTAACTGGGATAATTTTTTTGCTTTCTTGATTCAAAACATGTCCGTAAGCGTAATTCTTAATTGATAGATTTTTAGTCCATTTTTGTCTGTAAACTAAGGAACTACTCATACCTACGGGTTCAAATATTTCACGCTCAAGAAAATCTGCAAAAGAATACCCTGAAGCTTTTTCAACAATTGAAGCAAGAACAATATATCCTGTGTTGCTATATTTCCATTTTTCACCGGGATTAAATAGCAAGTCAGGTTTTTCATTTGCCAAATAATCTAAAACATCTTGATTATAAATACGCTTATTTTTATCCCAATTTGCATTAAAATAAATCATGTAATCAGGCAAGCCGGATGTGTGTTGAAGTAGGTTTTTTATAGTGATTTGTTTATAAGGAAACTGAGGTATGTATTTTGAAACTTTATCTGTAAATTTGAGTTTGTTTTCTTGAGCAAGTATTCCTATTGCAACGGCTGTAAATCTTTTTCCAACCGACGCAAATTCAAAGATTGTATTTTCTGTAAACTCAGCTTTAGTCTCAAAATCGGAATATCCAAATGAATCAGAGAAAATAACTTCATTGTTTTTCAAAATAGCGACGCTTCCATTGAAATCTCCTTTTTTATGTACTTCATCAAATAAAGAACGCAGTTCGTCAACATTCTGACCAAAGCAAATTCCAGATAGAAAAATTAACATTGCAAAAGCTGTTTTACATACTAAGAATTTATTTTTCATATAATCTTTTCCTTTCATACTGATTCGGCTGTTGAGGATTTACAGATTCAATCTTAGCCTACACTTTATATTGTTTTGTTAAATTGATAAAATAATTGTTTCGCCAATACACATATATTTTATCTGTAAGACAAAATGACAATAAAAAACATTTCCGTTCGCGGTGCCAGACAGCACAATCTTAAAAATATAGATATAGATATTCCAAGAGATAAATTTACCGTAATCACAGGTTTATCAGGTTCTGGAAAGTCTTCACTTGCTTTCGATACGATCTATGCAGAAGGGCAAAGGCGATATGTTGAATCGCTTTCAGCTTATGCAAGACAATTTTTAGATCAATTAGAAAAGCCTGATGTTGATTCAGTTGAAGGTTTATCACCTGCAATTTCAATCGAACAAAAAACTGTTTCCAGAAGTCCTCGTTCGACAGTTGGCACTGTTACCGAAATTTATGATTACATAAGGCTTTTATTTTCATCGATTGGAACTTCTCATTGCCCGAATTGTGATGCACCTATCACACGTCAAACGGTCGAACAAATTGTCGAAAATATTTTGGAATTGCCGAAAGGGGAACGAGTTATGATTCTGGCTCCAATTGTTCGAGGGCGAAAAGGTGAATTCAAAAAGGAGCTTGAAAAATTACACAAAGATGGGTTCATTCGTGCAAGGATTGATGGTGAACTTCGGGCATTAGATGAAGAAATAAAACTCAAAAAGCAAAAAAATCATACGATTGAAGTTGTTGTTGATCGGCTTCTTATAAAAGAAGGTGTTGAAGAAAGATTAACTGAATCGGTAAAAACGGCTTTAAAGTTAACAGATGGGGCAGTTCTGGTTTCTGTAATTGATGGCGAGGAGATACTTTACTCCGAAAAAATGGCTTGTGTTGACTGTAAAATAAATATAGCAACACTTGAGCCACGTTCTTTTTCTTTTAACTCAAAATTCGGAGCTTGCAAAAAATGTGACGGAATTGGAATCATTGCTGAAGTGAAAGAAGAAACTTTGATTCCAGATACGTCTATTCCAACCAACAAATTGCCGCTTGTTGATGACATAGATAAATCTTACTCGACATATTTTCGTGCCGCTTTAATCGGATTGATAAAGACATACAATCGGAGAAAAGGAACATATCTCGGCAATAATACCCCTTATAAAGAACTTCCGAAACAAATAAAAGATTGGTTTTTTGAAGGAACTTCATTCAAAGTTCCGATGAAAATGTATAGGGCAACAAGAAAGTGGGATTGGAATGGAGTTGTTGCAGTAATGCGTAGCCGCATGCATAAAGCCGGCTCAGAGAGAATTCGTGCAGAACTTGAAAAGTTGATTTCACCAAAAACCTGTCCTGAATGTAACGGACACCGTTTAAGAAAAGAGAGTCTTGCAGTAAAAGTAGGGGATTTAGGTGTTGGTGAATACGTAAGTTTGCCAATAGAAGAATCTACCGAAAAGTTTCTCAAAGTAAAACTCAACAAACGCCAAGATAAAATTGCAGGATTGGTCTTAAAAGAAATTCAAGACCGTCTGAAATTTTTAGATGCAGTCGGTTTGGGATATTTAACTCTTGATAGGGCATCAGGAACTCTCTCGGGCGGCGAGGCACAAAGAATTCGCCTCGCTACTCAAATTGGTTCACAACTTCGAGGAGTTTTATATGTTTTAGACGAACCTTCGATTGGTTTGCATCCACGAGACAATCAAAAACTGTTGGAAACTTTGCGTGGGCTTCGGGATTTGGGCAACACAGTTTTAGTTGTCGAGCATGATGAAGAAACCATCGAACAAGCTGATTTTGTTGTTGACCTTGGACCAAAAGCAGGAACTCACGGTGGAGAAGTAATTGCAAAGGGAACTCCAAAGCAAATTCTCCGAAGCAAAAAATCTCTGACGGCAAAATATATGTCGGGTGAATTAGAAATTATTAAACCTAAAAAAAGACGATCACCTAATGGCAAAAATATCATAGTTAAGGGTGCAAAAGCTCATAATTTGAAAAACATAAATGTAAAATTTCCGCTTGGTGTTTTTACAGTTGTAACAGGGGTTTCGGGTAGCGGAAAATCTACACTGGTTGACGAAATTTTATATCGTTCACTTTCAAAAGAAATATACAAATCACACAAAGAACCTCTCGAACATGATTCGATTGAGGGGATTGAATTTGTTGATAAAATCATCGAAATTGACCAAAAACCGATAGGTAGAACTCCGCGATCAAATCCGGCTACATACACAGGTGTTTTTACGCCTATTCGCGAGTTATACGCAATGTTACCTGAATCACGCGAACGTGGTTACAAAGCAGGGCGATTCTCATTCAATGTTAAGGTGGGACGTTGTGATGCATGCGAAGGTGCGGGAATGAAACGCATCGAGATGAACTTTTTACCTGATGTTTATGTAACTTGTGATGTTTGCCGCGGGACACGCTACAATCGTGAAACTCTTTCAGTAAAGTATAAAGGCTTATCAATCGCCGATCTTCTCGACACAACCATTGAAGACGCTTTGCCTATTCTCGAAAACATTCCGCAGATAAAACAAAAACTGCAAACATTGATTGATGTAGGACTCGGCTACTTAAAATTAGGACAGTCCGCGACAACAATTTCGGGTGGTGAAGCACAACGCGTAAAATTATCTAAAGAGCTTTCTAAGCGTGCGACGGGAAAAACTATTTATATTTTAGATGAACCAACTACAGGTTTACATTTTGCAGATGTTCACAAACTACTTGATGTCCTTCAAAGATTAGTTGATACGGGTAATACAGTTATTGTCATTGAACATAATTTAGACGTGGTAAAGTCCGCTGATTACGTAATTGATCTCGGACCCGAAGGCGGAGCAAAAGGTGGAAAAGTTGTAGCAAAAGGGAAGCCGGAAAATATAGCAAAAAGCAAAAAATCTTATACCGGAAAAGCATTGAAAGAAGTTTTGTAAAGGCGTGGTTTTTTCTAAGAAGCTGTTTCAAAACTAAAGAAATCAGAATAAATCAAATATATAGAACACGGATAACGCAGATTACACGGATTCTCACAGATTTTTTTTCAGAAGAAATCTGTGAACATCTGCCTAATCCGTGAAATCCGTGTTCTATGTTTGTTAAATTTCTATGATTTATGAGTTTTGAAACAGCTTCTATGCACGCTTCTACAAAACTTTTGCAAAAAACTTATTTGATTTTTTCACAATCAATCAAATATCTGCCTTCCATACCTTGAATTTTTAATCTACCGTATCTCGCACCATTTCCAAATTGTTCGAAGGTTACGTAATCAACAAAACATTCTCCACCTTTTTCGATCAAGAAAGCGGTAATTCTTTGTCTTCTGATAATTCTACCGATACGATCTTTTTCAAATCCCCAATCACGGCTATTGATAATTAAACGATTGATTTTCAAGCCCTTTTCACCGCGTGCCTTGTAAAGATTCATCATTTTCCTTTCGAGTGAAGCGTTTCGATGAGCCACAACAGGAACATTATCGGTCTTTTTGCGGGATTTCTGTTTGAACTTAGCTTTTGTGTTAGCAATAGTTCCTTCAGGATTACCAAGTTTTTGATTTATTTCCTTTAACTTAGCATTAAGACTAGGGCTTTTTGGCGAGATAATTAGCAAAGCTTCAGCTGAATCTTTTGCCATTGTCAAAGTCTGAATTAGATACTCCTTGTCCTGAATATCTTTTGCTCTAGCAATAAAGCTTCCGATAACACCTTTTGTTTCATCGAAAACATTTTTCTTGACCAGATGAGATTCGTAATTATCAAGAATTGCCAAAACCTCTTTAGCTCTGGACTTTGAATCTTCGAGTGAATTAGAGGTTATTACTCTATTAGCAGTCGTGCGAAGCTTATTTTCATCAAAATCCTTTAAGCTATCCTTCAAAACTTTGCCAGAGCCATTTGCGAAGTTCAATTTATATTGCCACAAAAGAATGTAAGCTTCATCACCCTTGGCAGATTCTTTTGCTGAGTTTTCTCCTTCAATAAACTGTTGAATCTCGTTTAATTTATTAGCTTCCGTTTGAAATTTCGCTGCACCATATTTTTTATTTAATTTGGTCAAAAACCTCTTAGCATATTTTACAGAATTTGCCATACGTCTTTTGCAGGACGCATTACAGGAATCTTTATCAGCAAAAGCTTTGACCGCCCGATCATAATTTCGCTTGAAATTGCTGTAATCTCTATCAGAGCTTAGACCAGGTTGAGCAGACAAAAAGGTAGTAAAAAGAGTAATTAAAAGTGCTGAGTATAAAAATAATTTCATTTTTTGTTTTCATGAATGGAAGTGCTATCCACTCAAATTCCTCCTGATATGTAACTTATTTCTAAATGAAGAACGGAATAAAAAAAAAGGCTTGCAATTTTTTTTCCAAGCCTTTCTGTGATTGTTGTATGTTGTAAAGTATTTTAGATTTAATTCTTAATTATTTTGGTCGAAGAGAACTGGTGATACGTCTCTTTTGAGTTCCTTTAATTTGCATTTGATTATTAGAAATATTATTTACGATTTGCATCTTGAATGAAATTCTAGTTTCAATTTGTTCAAAACGATTTACCAATTGTAGAGTTCGCTCAAAATCCTTTCTTTTAAGGTTTTGAAGCACATAGCCAATATTAAATTGACCCGTCGCATCATTATTCAGGTTTATTATGAATTCTCCTTTTTTTACGTTTCCCTGATTTCCAAATTCTGAAACGACCAGAAAAGCCCTCGTGTATTTGTTGATAGGTTCAATTATTGTTTCAATCAGACTATAAGCTTCATCTGGTTCAACTATCGCATAGGCTCCAGCCAAAGCTAAATATTTGTTTATTCCAGAACGATTGAATTGATCAATATCTAAATGACTCCTAGCTTGATTTAAAATTGATAGAGAAGTTTGCTTATTATCTTTTGGGTTTTTCTGATAGACGCTAGTTGCAAGTTGAATAAGAGAATTAAACTTACGATACTCATCAGTTATTTCACCAATCAAAATCAAAGCTTCATCAAAATTTCCTTTAGAACTTTCTCGATTGGCTTGATTTGAATAAAACTGATTTAAGCGTCTGTTTCTTTCATTTTCCGGAAAATGATTTTTTACAGTTTTGGTATATAGATCAGTTTCTCCCTGACTTGAAAGTTTGTTTAATGCAGCTTCAATTACAGAATATTTATATGTTGTTAAATTCTCGGCTTTACGCAGCATTTCCTCGGGAGGTAAATTTTTTTTGATTATTTCGGTATATTCTTTGTGTTCGGGGTTTTGATTTTGGACTCGGTTTCTATAGTTTTTTGTTCTTTGCTTGAATTCATTGGCTTTATTTGGAAACATTCTCTCCAAAGCCTTGAAGGAGTTAGAATTCATACTAAAACTCTGAAATCTAGGGTTTGACCATTCGGTTGATAATTTTTTTACCAAGTCTCTGATTGCTTCATCATCAACTCTCAGTTGCTTTACATTAGGTTGGTATGGAGCGGCTAATCTATCAATATAATTCTTAACTAAATTAATGTTATGGTTATTGTTCTTTAAATTAAGAGTTTGTAATTTCTTGGCTATCTCACCGACAAGAATATTTGCAGAATCAGGGTCTTTTCTAAAAATTTGGTTCAGTACATTGTACGTTTCGTAATTTATTCCGGTTTTTATGCTTTTTCTCAATAATTCAATACTTTTTTTTGTGTTCTTCTGAGAAGAAGCAATTATCAATCTTTGCTCAAGTCTAATTTCATTTAATTTATAATTGTATTCATTATTATATCTGTTTCGGAATTTGTTTTTTACCTCATTGTTTGCAAGGATTTGTTGTAATTTTGCAGAGCGGCTTTTTTCTAACAAATCAAGAGCCAAATCAGAATCCCTTGCAGAAATTAAATTTAATATGTAGTGACGCGGATATTGTCCGTAAATTAAATTATTAGAGTTATAATATTTGGTTTTTTCCTGCTCTTCTATTTTTTGTGCTGTGATCAATTCGTTTATCGAATTTTGAAACAATTCCCGTGCGTATTTTTCATCAATAGTCCAAATTTTGTTAGCCACTTGAGCATATAGCAAGGCTCTATTTTCGGGGAGTTTTAGATTTTCTGCTTCCTCAATAACTTCTTCTAAAAGTGAAATCTCCAGCTCACGTAGATCATTATTTTTTTTATCAGGAGTTTGGGCGAATGAGAAAGAAAAAAAAGAGAGTAACAAAGCAAAGCAAATGATTAAACGTGAGTTAAGCATAATATAAACCTCAAGTTGGTAGTAAATTTACTTAAATAGTATCTTAAAAACCTTCAAAGGTTGCCAAAACGAAAAAAATATAAATTCGGAAGGATTATTAATTATCTTAAAATGCATTTAGTAAGATCACTCTCATCAGTACCAGTAAGTCAAAAATAGTATAGCACTGAAATAAGTCCATAAAATTGAGAAAATGATATGAACGCTTGTTTCAAACGTTTTACCTTTCCAAAGCCTACTTGAATATCCGAAAAATTGAATCAAAAGTCTTGCAAACCAGAATATGAATAGCCCAAATGCGATAATTTTCCCCAATGCAGTTTCAACAAGTTCTTTTGAATAAACCAAACATAAAATACCCACCAATAGAACAATTAAAGCTAGAAAAAATGTGTGAACATACATCATTTCTCGATTTATTAGACTGACTTTTGCAAAATCATTTTTCCAATCAAAATACTTTGGAAAAATCACATGAATCAGTGCCAAACCAATCATAATTGTGCCGATGATTTTTAGATGGATTTCCATTGCTATTGAGATTTTGTGATTACTTGGTTTTCTTAGAATTACAAAGCTTACAAATTATCCATTCCATATTTCCGTGCGACCCTTTTTCCAATGATATGGGACATCTTTAATGATAAACGCATTAGCAAGTTTTACGTCTTTTAGATTCAATGTTTTTAAAAAAGGAATTTCATATTCTTGAACTTTTACAGGTTTTGGTTTCCAATTTTGCCGAACACCCTCGATTATTAAAACCTCTTTCGTCTCTTTTTTATATGTAAAAGTAAAAGGCAGTGGACCTGCAAATTTTCTTGCTTGTTTCCAATTTTCAAATGGTGAATCGTCAGGCAATGGTGTGTCATCGCCGGAATCTTCAGCAATTATTTTGAAATCAGAGTTATCAGCAAACACTTCGATCTTACCGTCATTTTCATGTCTTTTGAGGTCAACTTTTTTATATTTGTAATGCGTAAAAAAATTACCCAAAAGCTCCATTTTTCGCTTGTCTGTTTCCGAACGCAAGATGTATAGTCCACGCATACTTCGTCCGTCTATGTTTTTATAACGAACGAAAATGCGATAGCCGATTAACAAGAAATCATTTCCAATAAATTCAGGTAAGCCTTTTGGTCTCAATCCTTTGGTTTGGACGATGGCAACAGCGATGAATCCATATTTTTCTTGAAATAGATCGAGAGTCAGGCATTCCGGAATTAGATTTTCAAGTTTTTCTTTCGGCACAGCGAAGGCTAAGACAAGTGAGCTTTCAAAATAAGCTTCTACGGAAAAGGGATGACTTTTTAGGAATGAAAACATTTATTGTTCAGCTATTTTCTTACTCAAGATAAACTCGTTAAAGTAAATCACACAAATAAAAACAAATGCAAAAACAGCATTGAGTCCACCCCAAAGTAATAGGTCACGAGCGAATATGAATTCTAAAATGTTCATTGTTGCAACAAGAAGTATTTGTGTTGCGGCACAAATTCGTGGATAAATTCGGCTCAGAATCCAAATAACTATCAAGATTTCGCCAAATCCGATTGCTTTTAAAATTGTAGCTGAATAATCTTCGCCCAAAATTCTTGCGACGATTTGTTCGTGTCTCGGAACATAGTTTAGAAGTTTGGCAAAAACACCGTTGATTAACCAAACGAGAGCTATTAAGAGAGTTAAGATTTTATGCGTTTTGGATACCACGTCTTCATTGTATTACTAATACTTTTGCAGAAGAAAGTGATAGTTGAGGTTTAAATGCTATTTGACAAAAATTTGCTATCTTTAGAAAAGCTTGAAATTATGAAAGTCCTTTTTCGATAACTCATTTATTAAAGACGTTTAGCTTTTAACTCACGACCACCCTGATTAAAAATAAGATTGATTATTTTGCCGTCAGAATCTTTCTCAAAAGATATATTTATATTTGCTCTTGGCAAAACAAAAATTTCATTGGAGATTGCTTCTAAAGTAACTTTATTACCGTTATTCTCTTGAAAGGTTAGTTTTCCGTTCTCATTTCTGATATTCCATATGACGTCTTTACGGAATTCATATTTGCCTTTGTAAGAATCCAAAATTGATGAATCAACTTTAATTTCTTTACCTTCCAATTCGTTAATAATTTGGATTGCATTGTAGTTTTGTGGGTTTAGTTCAACAGCTTTTTTGTAATTAACGAGTGCTAATTTTTTGTTGTCAACATTTAGATATCCTTCAGCGAGACTGTCGTAAACGTTGGCGGATTTTGGATGCTTGAGAACATTGTACTTAAATACAGATAATGCATCTAAATTTTTATTTGCTCCAAGCAAATAATAGCCGAAGCTGTTGAGTTCATTTTCAGTCAAAGCATTATAAACTTTACCGGATTGCGGAAAAATCTCATCCCTTAATTTATAAACTGCGATTCCTAAATCTACTTTTTCATTTGCAAAGAGCTGAAAAGCTATTTCGTTTAATTCAGCCTCATCCGGCGAGCCAAATTTACCGCTTTTTTTGTGTTCTTTGAAAAATTTCAATCCGGCACCTATACCTTCGCTCTTCATCTTTTCCATCGTTGCAAAAGCGAGAGATTTTTCTAAATTGAAGACTTTGCCACCTTTGATAACAGTTTTTTTAGATTGAAAATTTTTGTAATTATCGAATGGACTGTTTTCGAAGATAACCAAATCAGCTTTTTTCCCAACTTCGACTGAGCCGTATCTGTCATCAATTTTCAAAGCTTTTGCACCGTTAATGGTTGCGATTTGCAAAACGTCTTCAATGGGAAAACCTTCTTCGCTAAAAAGCAAAAGTTCAGAAATAAAGGCTTCGCCACCGTAAGGTGTGTCGGAACCAATTCTGATATTTACACCTATATCATGGGCGACCTTCATAAATTTGAGCATTGATTTGAATGCTTGATTTAATTGCTTTTTCTGGGTTTCATTGTAGTTTGTTTGTGGTTTTGTTCGGGCGGGTAATCTGTCAAAAGATGAGAAAGAATACGCCCTGCCGGTTGATGAAGCGAGGACATTCATCGCTGTGCTGATAGAAGCGTTTTCTTTAGCCATACGGTCAAAAAGTTCGAGCAATTTCTTTTCGAGTTCGGGATTATCATCAATGTAGCCAAAATAAAAAGCCATATTCGAAGCAAACTTATCAATATTCCAACGACGGTCTAAACCATATTTTTCGTTTAATTTGGGGTTTGTTTCTTCAAAGTTCAAAATACTTGGAATTACAGTGAAAAAGTGTTCAAAGTTCTTAACTCCTAAATCCATTGCCTGTGGAATTGTGACGATATTATTATCAACATGAGCATTAAGAATGATATCGTTTTTCTTGGCTTCTTCGACAAGATTTTTCATGTCTTCGAGTTCTAACTTCCAATACAATTTCATATGCTTTACACCAAGCTTTGCATACTTTTGCACCTTTTTCTGTGCATCTTCTTTATTGAAAATTTTCCAATGATGCAAAGGCGGATTTCGATCCCAACGCAAGTCTGAAATTGTCGAACTACCATTGATAAATAGATTTGGATAATTTGGCGAGGGATTCTTTTGCATCTTCAGAGTCGTTTCTATCCAAGGTTCGGGTTGAGCCATATCAAAAATGGTTGTGATTCCATTTGCAAGATATTGTCTGGCAGTAAGTTTTTTATAATCCTCCAGAACTTCATCTTCCAAAACATAATTTCGATCAAAGTTTTTTGTACCGTAAATCTGTAAAATATGTGTGTGAGTATCAATAAAACCGGGAATTACTAATCTACTATTGCCTTCAATTGTTTTTGAAGCTTTGAATTTTTTTGAGGATTTAACAATTGAGACTATTTCATCACCTTTTATCAAAATAGTTTTATTTTTGAGAACTTTCTTTGTGTTGCTATCAAAAATATCTACGTTCTTAATAGCTAAATCAAAGTGATTTGAGTTTCCAAACACCGACGTTATGCTTAGGAGAGGAATAATTAAAAGTAGTGCAAATTTTTTCATAGTAATCCTTAATAAATGCTTTATTTAATATATTTTACCTTTACACAGTTTTAGAAAATAGAATGAGATTTGCCTCATTCTATTAGAATTTTCTGAAGTCTCTTGGTAGCAGTCCGGTGTAGTTTTTGAAAGTTCTTGTAAAATGACTTTGATCTGCAAAACCGCATCGAAAGGCGATGTCGGTTAAATTTAGATCGGAATTTTTTATGAGTGAGATGCTTTTGTTTACTTTCAATTTTCTCATATATTCGCCGAGTGTACAGCCGAAATATTTTCTGAAATGTTTGGAAATCGTGATCGGATGAACACCCGTCGCATTTGCTAATTCTTTTAGAGAGAGATTTTCATTCCAACGGTCATTTAGAATCTCATTTAAGTTGGAAACCCAAACTGGAATTGTATATTCGTATGAATTTTTGGACTGACTGATTAGTTCAAAAAGAAGCGTCTGAATACTTGCTTTGCTGTCGCTGTCTTTGAAGAGAATTTCCTGCTGAATCTTTAGCATCAGAAATTTTGTGTCAATATTTTGGGTTATCGCATTATTGATTTGAGACTCTGAAAGATCATATTTTTGATAAAAGTCTGATTCAAGTTCTATATTGGCACTTTTTGAAAAGCGGCTTTGTTTTACCCAGCGATGTTTTTCGTCTGAACGATAAAAAGTAACTCCATTTTTGAAGGCTCTGTTTGTTGATGAATGGACACTTTCAGAATAATCTTCGCCTTCGAAAATAAAAGAAATGTGTGGGTTTTCATGGTAATGCCAATCGCAATTCTCATTATTGTCAAAATAATGAGTCGTGCTAAAAATGTTGCCGTCAACATTTAGTTTTTTTGCAACTTTACCCATATATTTTCCTTTACTTAAAGACTGCATAGATTAATTTTTTCCCTCATTCAAAATATCTTCAATTCTTTTGACCATCGTTTTTCCGTTTTGGCTTTCAGGGTCTAATTGGAGAGATTTTTTGTAATTTTCCAATGCCAATTTGTATTGTTTGTTTACAAAATATGCTTCTCCGAGGCTGTCCCAGACATTACCTGAATTTGGATATTCTTTTGTGTTTAACTTAAAAATCTCAATCGCATCAGCAACTTTTTCTTTTCTCAAATAGCTATAACCTTGTGAATTCAGAAAGTTTTCTAGATTTGCTTTGGGAATTTCGCTTCTCCATTTTGCGAAATTGTTGAGTGCAGTTTTTACATCACCTTCAATAAACTCAGTTCTAATTTTTTCAATGACTACAAGCTCATTGTTTAGCAAATCCCGGTCAACGATTCCAGCGATATAATCAATCACTTCATCAACATTGAAATACTGCTCGAATCCGTTTGTTAGAAAAATAATGTCGAGTTTGTCTTTCGGTACTTTTCTAAATCCCGTAACTAAGCCGCCTGTAAAACCATATGACTTACGATCATTCAAAGGATAAATACCCCAACTATATGCAAATTGTCGAGGTTTTTTGTAATTGAAAGGAGTCCACATCTTATCTTTTGTTTGTGGCTTCAAAAATTTATTGTCGTCAAACTTTTTATTCCATTTGATAAATTCGTCCAGAGTTAAGTTAAAGCCATTTGCACTAGTCAGATACTCACCACTATATGAAACATCAATCTGAATTCTATTTTTTGCAAAAGGGAAATAAGGAATAGTTCGATTTGGGATAATATCTCTTGAATCTACATTAAAAAAAGCATTTTTCGATTTATGTGCAAACTGGTGATTCATGATGAAATCTACAAACTTTTGTCCCGAAGCTTTCTCAATAATTTGCTGTAAGAGCCAAAAGTTTGTTTGATTATAAGAGTATTCTTCACCTGGTTGAGACTTGATTGGTTCTTTAAATACAACTTCAGTTGCCTGTTTTTCATTGAGGTCTTGAAACTTCCAAAATGGTGCCATATCAGGCAAGCCGGACGAATGAGTCAGAAGATGTTTTACTTTGAGTTTATGCCAGGTTTCAGGCAGTCCATCAACGTATTTGGTTACATCATCTTCAAGCGAAAGCTTGCCTTCCTCGATTAGCTTAAAAATTCCTGTTGCAACAAAAAGTTTGGTTGTTGAGTAAATTCGAAATATCGTTTTTTCAGTTACAGGAACATCGTGAGCAAGAACCGCTTTTCCGTAGTATTTTTTGTGAATAACTTTTCCACCTTGAGTGATTGCAAGGGCTGCACCGGGAATTTTGTGGCGTTTCATCATTTTGTTGACATATTCATCAACATTCTCTGAAACGCTATTGTTTTCAACTTCATGCGAGTATAAATTTGCCGTTGTAAATAAAAAAAGAATAAGTAAAGATATGTATTTTTTCATATATTTCAAAATGTAACTTATCTGGGTTTTCTAAAATATAAAACACCGCAAGTATCTGAAAAATGACAAATTATCCGAATGATTGAACATTTTGATATTAGCTTAAATTGAGAGGTTTTCTGATAGATAATCTTTGAGCGGTTATAACTTGAGATAAATGGTAAAAAAAGACGGTAGCTTTTACAAAGTTACCATCTGCTATGCTTTCATCGAAGAAAAAATAAGCACCGGTATTAATTTTTTTAATTTCAGTTAAATACTATTGTGTTCGTTCATTTCTTTTTAGGAAAACAAGTAGATTTAGTTTTAGCTTAAGACGGGTTTCAGGGAACTCGAACCTATTAATCAAAGCTACCGTTCTGTCAAAGTCTTTTAGTATTAATTGACTCAAAACTCCATCTAAATAAATCTTTCCTGTTAGGTTACTAGAGCTATTAAATGCCCCCGAATTATGTAAAAAGAATTCATCACTAAATCTGCTAGATCCACTCAGAAAACCTGAGGTTATTCTAAAGGCACGATTATATTGATTTATCTTTGGAATTACCGATTCTGTCATTGAAAAAGCTTTTGAAGGATTGATTTCAGCGAAACCCGTTGCGAGTTTAATAAACCAATTTATTTGAGGGCTTGTTTCATTTTCCTCGTATAAATAATCAAAACCCTTATACAAAAAAGACTCAGCTAGACCTTGATTTTTTTCCGGGTTTTTTTTGTATAGTTCTTTGGCAATTTCAACTAAACCTTCAATTTTTGTTGTGTATCTTGGGATTTTATCAATATATAAAAATGATTGGTTAGTATTTCCTTTGCGAGAACTTTCGATAGCTAATTGTTTGTAAATTGATGAGATTTTATAATCTGCTCGACTCTTTGAGTTAGTATTTCTTATCAGCCTGATAGCTGATTCAACATCACCTTGTTTCCGATATTTTTCAATTGCAAGTGAATATAAGGAATTCTTGTAGCCTGAAAAATTATCAATCTGTTCCAATATTTCTTCTGCTGTTGGATTACTTAATTTTAGTTTATTATATCGAGCATTTTCACTATTACTATATTGATTTGAGCGAATCTTTTTTCTTTCTGCATTTTTCCTTCTTAAACTAGCCACTCTTTCAGGAAAAAAGCGTTCAATATTACGAAAGATAGTTGGACTGATGTTCAATCCCCATTTTTCATTTAACCAAATTGCAGAAATTTTATCAGCTAATTTGTAATAAGACTCTTCCGAAATTTTTAATTGATAATCTCTTCTAGCAATCTGAAAACTCACTACCGAAAAAAATCTTTGAAAAATCCTATAATTTTGTGGATGTTTTCTTGATAATTCTAAGTCAATCAATTGTTTTGCAGTTTCTTCAGCAAGTTTATTTGCTAGTTTCGGATTAGTCTTATTTTGTTCATGTAGAAATTGTATGGTTTTACCCGTAACTCCACTTTTCAAACTTTCACGGAAAAATTTAGTTACATTATTAGGGTTTTGCTTTGCTGCAAGTAATTTGTAATTTTGTTCGTCTTCAAGTTCCCATCTTATGTGATGATTTATTTGTGGGATTTTTCTAATGTTTCCGTTTAAGGGGTTCTTAGCATCTTTAGAATATTTATTTAGAGTTTCAGAAATAATCTGTGGGCGACTTTTATATAGTGAGATAAGAGCAAATTCTGCATCTCTTTCGCCAATCAAATTTAAGATGTTTCTACGCGGAATTTTTCCATAATACAAATCTCTAAATTTGTCGGGTTCTTTTTCTTTACTAATTTCATTTTGAGCGATGAGTAGCTGTTCAATTGATTGACTAAAAAGTGATTTAGCTCGCGTTTGGTCTATTTCCCAAAGCTTATCTGCGATTTCTGCATAGGCAATAGCTTTATTTGATGGAAGTTTCAGATTATGAGAATCAGACAACACTTGTTCAATAAGTATTATTTTTTTTTGTGAAGATTTGTTTAGACTAATCTCAGTTTGAGAAACAACTTTTTGTGATACTAAAAGGATAATTAGTAAGAATAAATAAAAGCGGATATGCATAATTTTTTCCAACCAACAGAAAGGTACACTTAAATAGAGTTTTACATTAACTCAATAGTTGCTTTTGGGGAAGTGAATTTATAAATTTTCAAAAAAAGCATTTAAGAGAAAAGTATTTGCATATAAAAAAGGTTCTTCAATTGAAGTTACAATTGAAGAACCTTTTTTGTTTTTCGAGAAAAATTTAAGCTGTTGGCTTGTTCAAAATTTCAGCTAAAGACATCATTTTAGCTGAGGCATTTGAATCACTTGAAGCTTTGGCTTTTTTCTTCAAAGTCTTTGTGAATTTCTTAAGTTTCTTCACATCTTTCTTTTTCATATTTGAACTTTCTGCTTTGGCAATCGCCTTACGCATTTTAGAGATGTCTTTGGCAGAAAGTGATTTTGAACGCTCAAGTTGGTCGATGTAGGCTTTGGCTACGACCAATTTATTCGCATGCGAATATTTCTCTTGAGTCTGCACATTCCATTCGCTTATTTTGACTGATTTAGCCGCATCAATCTCATTTTGCGATAGATGTTTAGTCGGTGTTAACTCAAAAATATCCAGTCCGCGTGCAATCTCTGATGAGTAGATTATTCCGTTATACCAATAAGCCGACCATGTTCCACCCATAACTAAGGTTTTCGGATCAATCGGTCCGCGATCAAAGTATGCAATTTCCATAGGCTTCTTCGGATCGGTGAAATCCATAATGGAAATTCCGCCTTGATACCAAGATTGGACTTTGATATCCCTGCCCGGAACAGGAATTAAAGAGCCATTATGTGCAACGCAGTTTTCGCTACTTGTTTGAGCGGCTGGCATCTTGTAGTAGCTCGTGAATTTAAGCTTATTATCTTCAACGTTAAAGATGGCATTTGCACCCCAGACATTTGGGTCATTTTCACGACATCTTGGACCTAGTCCACCGCCCCATTCATCTGTAAATACTACCTTTTTACCATCATTTGAAAATGTTGCTGAATGCCAGTAAGCAAAGTTTTTATCATTTACAGAATCAATTCGCTTCGGATTTGCGGGGTCTTTGATGTCAATTAGGATTCCGTTACCTGAACAAGCACCTGCGGCAAGTCCGATTTCTTCGAAAACTGTTATGTCGTGGCACTGATCCGTATCAGAGGGTTTACCTTGATTGGAGTGTGAACCACCATCATTCAAGGCGTTAATTTTTCCTGTTTTCGGATCACTAAAAAGACGCGGACTTGAAACAATTTTCGCATCCTGCGGTGCTTTGATCGGAACTTTAATTACATCAATACTAAAACGCGAACTGTCCGGAGTCTCTTCCGGTTTGCCGTCTTTACATCCTGCAAGCTCTTGATCAGGGCGAACGAAAGATGTTCCAGAAACATATATGTAAACATTGTCTTTGTCTTTCGGGGCTTTAACTAAAGTGTGCGTGTGTGAACCTCGACAAGTTTGGACAGCACCGACTTGTTTTGGACTCTTGATATTTGAAATATCAAAAATTCTTACGCCGCGAAAACGTTCTTTATTTGCAGCTGGAGCAGCACCTGGTTTGCCGGCTGGAAATGCTTGTGTTCCGCAGTCAATGCGTCCGTTTGCAGCTTCGACCGACATAAACATTAAGTTTCCATAAACCGAAACATCACCTTGCCCACCGGGACAAACCATAGAGGTTATAAGTTTTGCATTTTTAGGATCAGCGATGTCATAAATATTTACACCATAAAAGTTTCCAAGAAACAGCTTGTCGCCTTGGAATGCCAAATCTGAATTGGCAAATGTAAGCTGAGCGACGACATTTCTAAAAGCAGGCGGTAGCTTTGCATTTTCAGGAATCCCCAAAGCTCTGTAAGCTTCTTTTAATTTTTCCTCACTGTCCCCAAGCTGAAAAGCCTGTGGTTTTTTGAGCAAATTTAGATGCTTCATTCCAAAAGCAGCTTCACCTGCATCGTATAATCCCGGTGAAAGCTTCGCACGTGGATCATCCATAGTAGAACCGGTCATTCCCTCAGGTAATTTTGGCGGCGGAGCATTGTTGTTAAATTGTGCAAAAGTTGCTGATGCAAAGCACAGAGTTAAAACAAAAAAAGCAGTTATAAAACGGTCAACATTAATTTTTATACAGTTCATATTTTCTCTCTGAAAAATCTAATTATTCAATCGAATAAATTTTGGAATTTCCAGCAAAAATGTTTGCGATTCCAAATTATTCATTTTTTTAGTGTTCTATTTCTTCCAAACCTAAATTATTTAGTATTTCAAAACTTGTTTACGGTTTCTTCACCAACATTGTTTTCATAATTCTGATTTCAGCACGCTGTGTGCTGTCAACATCGGTCGCAAAAGTGAACATTTCGGCATCTTGTCCGGCACCAGGTGATTTGAATAGATCATCAACCATGATCAAAGCCCCTTCATGGTGTTGTATCATTCCTGTCAAAAACAAACGGTCAAACTCAACACCTTTCGCATTTGCCAAAGCCTTCATTTGTTTAGGAGTCAGCATACCGGGCATCATCATATGATCTTTGTGATCGGACATTTTTTTATCGCTCATCTTGTGGTTTTCATGGTCGGACATATTCATTTTGTCCATTTTCACACTGCCTGTTTTGGGCATTTTCATCTTGTCCATCTTAGGCATTTGCATCGTGGTTTTTTGTCCACGCATTACGAGCCAACGTCGCATAAATTCGATCTCATCAGCTTGCGATTGACTGATTCTAGCACCGAGTCGTAAAAGGTCAGGATTCTTTGTACGGTCTCTCATCAAAGCAACCATATCAACCGCCTGTTGATGATGATGAATCATCCCCTGCATAAAATACACATCAGCCTTGGTAACGATCGGTAACTTTGCGGTAGTATCAGCGGGTAATTTCTTAGTAACCTCACCAGGAGCACCGGGCTGAACTACGGTTGCATCTTGTCCCAAAACAGGCATGGAAACAACAAATACAATCACAAAAATGGCAAAGATTTTAACTGTCTTCAACATAATTTTTTAGTTAGATAAAACAACTTTATCCAATTATTTTGATATTTTTTATAATTTCACTTTATCACAAACAAATTTCTTTTTGCTATACGGGAAAACTTATTCAAAAGTTTATTAAAACAAGTTAACATCGCACAAAAGAGGAGTATTTAGGTTTTTTGATGAAGAATTTAGTATTTATTTTGTATGAAAATTCGATAAAACACAGCTTTGGAAATAAAAATTACTGAAATTGCAATTTTTATTCGCTATCTTTTAATCCCTTACGGGATAAAAGAACGAAAAGAACATATTTCAATTTTGCCCAAGTTAATTAATTTTCGTAATCATCCACTGCTGACCTGTGAAATTTCCTGTTGGAGCTAATTGGACATTACTTTTCATTCCGTCATTTACAACATCCAGAGATTTTCCAACGCCTTGAAATGCGGTTGTTAAACGAAAGTAGCCATTACTAAGCTTTTCAATTTTCCAGAACTGTCCTGTAAAATTTCCTGTTTTTGATAAACGCAATTTATTATTTTTCCCATCATTAATTACGTCTAACGACATATTGGTTCCTCTAAATTGAGTCGTTAATCTGTAATAACCATTGTTTAACTTCTCAATTCGCCAGAATTGCCCCGTGAAGTTGCCTGAATCGGCTAGACGGATTGTATTGCTATTATTATTGATAACATCTAAAGATCTACCTTTACCAAGAAATTTTGAATTTAATCGGTAGTATTTGCTGGTATCAAATAAAGCGTTGTTAGAAGTTTTTACTTTTTCAACCTTTTTCTCCCAAGGGTGCATCTTGAGATTTAGATTTTTGTAATAACTAATCCTGTTCGGAATATCTCGTCTAATTTTACGGACTTCTTTAGCCGCTACTCTATCAGGTCTATAACTCAATGCTGCATAAAGTAAATAACTTTCAGATATATCTTCTCTATCAGGATTATCAAAAGCATATTTTGAAACAAATTTAGAATCCTTATTCCTACTTGTTTTCCACGCCGTTCCATACAAATTATCTAAAGCCGCATGAGTAGATTCATGAAAAAGAATTTCTTCCATTGTCCCGACATTTTCATAATTCTTTGATGTTTTCCCAATAGTTATGTCTATGGACTTCTTAAAGTTATTACCTCCAAAAACATTATCGCTCTTATAGATATTTATATAATCAACACCTTCTCTCAAATTAGCCGGAAGTTGCCCCATCTTTCGCCCGTATTTATTAGCTAATTCATTGGCTTTAGCTTTATCAAAATCTTTTTTTCTTATTCTGATCTCTGAGGTAATGCCATCCTGATAATTTAATTTGAAAATCCAAGAATCTGGGTATATCCAAGCACCTTTGTTGTTATTTGCATCACGATCCCACATTTCAGCCTTTTTGACTTTGAGATAAGAAACACTTGAGAAAACCGTCGGGTCAGTTGATACGATTACATCCTTAAATTTGTCAGATATAGCTGTGCCTTCCAAATATATGTAGCCACTACTTTGAGCAAATACGCCGAGGCTCATTCCAAGAGTTAAAACGAGTAGTGACAACATTCGTTTGGCTATCGAATTTCGAATAATTTTAGTAGCCAATTCGTTAATGGAATTAGCTGAAACACTTGCTAATAAAAATGAATTTAGTTGATTCATAAATAATTTTAGTCTTACTTATCTTTTCTATTACAAAATACAAAAAATGTTGAAATAACTCCATTATGAGTAATACAGAACTCGAAAAAAGAATAGCAGCATTGGAAGCCGAAGTTGCTTTATTAAAAAGCAAAGCAGGAAAAAACGGAGCAAATTCGCCTTGGTGGAAGGATCATTTAGGAGTATTTGTAGATGATCCTGCACATGAAGAGGCTATGCGACTTTGACGCGAATACCGTGAATCTCAAAAGATGAGATATGACGAGGATGAAGTTTAATGATTATTCTCGACACAGATTGTCTCAGTTTACTAAACCGCGAGAACATATTAGAGTCCTCAATATTAAGAAAGAAATTAGAGCAGTTTTCTTCCGATGAACTCTTTACCACAATCATCACTTTTGAAGAGCAGATGAGGGGATGGTTAACATTTATCGCAAAAGCCAAACGCCTGAAAAACAAATATATGCTTATGAAAAACTTCACCGAGCATTAGAAGCATACCGAAATACAGTAGTTGTAGATTTCGACGAAAAATCAGCCGAAGTTTTTAAACAATTAAAAGCCAAAAAATTCGCATTGGCAACATTGATTTAAAGATCGCTTCGATTGCCATAGAAAATGAAGCGGTCTTTAGTTCCTCGTGATTAATAAGTGTTTGAGGACTTTGATTATATTGATTATTTTATTAACTTAAAAATCTATTAAAATCAATCAATTTACCCACTTCCAATATTTGTCTAAAAGAATCCAACCAGCTATGACAATTATGATTCCGGCAATTTGTTGCCAACCGAAATTACCTTGACTGGTAGTCAAGATAATCAAATTGTGCATTGCTGCGACTGGCAGTATTGATTTAAATTCATCGGTTAACTTTCCAAGTAAAAATCCGCCGACAATGCAAATAAATGGGAAAATAAATAGTTCGAACTGCGATTCAAATCTAAAATGCCAAATCCACCAGACAAAGCTTATGAGAATATATTTCAAGTTTTTATTAAGCGGTTCAAGAGCATTTTGCAAATATCTACGCCAACCAAATTCCTCTGCACAGGCATAAATCGTGTTAATCGCCGCAAAGGAGAATCCGAATAAAGATTCCTCGACGCCAAAGTCATTTTTTATTCCGACAACTGAAAAAGCCAATACAGGTAAGCAGAGTATTAGAATATTTTTAAGTTTTTCTTCACCAAAAATAGTTATTTTATCCGATAAGTCTTTGTGAAAAGGAATTATTACTAAAGCCGCCAAAAGAGGACTGATCCCTGCCAATAGATAACCGGAATTTACAAAAATTGTACTTCTCGCCAAAGTTTGAAAATGATCGTCTAAATATCCATTTTGAATAGGAAACGAAATTCCTAAAGCAACAACAATAAATAAGATTACAAATTTCCAATTGATTTTCATAACATTTCTCATTTATTGATGTAAAAAGTCTTCTCGTCCGGTCTCAAAGGTCTCCCCAGCCAAAGTGGTCTTCGCAAGCCATTTGGTCCCGGGGCGGGGCGAGTCATTGCGAGCCATTCTTCATAGACTTCTAAAGATTTATTTGTGTCAACGTAAACGTCGCCGTATTTGTCACCTTCGTGGGCTTTTTCTACAGAGACTCTTTGGTGCCAGCAGTGCATTCCTGAGATTGGGTCGGGGTGGACAGGGAAGGTTATGTTTTGGTGGACTCCGCCGTCTGACCAGAAGATGCGGGAAGTGTCAGCATCTTCGGATTCGTATGGGCGAATGCCGTCGGTGACACGCATTTTGTAGTTGCCGTTTTCGTCCTTTTCGATGTTGACCTGGTTCATTGCCCAGCGGTTGTTGGATTTGTCTTGCGGTCTTCGCCAACGTCCGAGATGATGCGAACAGGCGACGACGCCAGGTTTCATTCCTTCCGTTACCCACGCTTTGTTGACGAAATAGCCGATATCTGTGTTTACGCGAACGAGGTCATTTGTTTCGATTCCCCATTTTTTTCCATCTTCTACTGAAATCCAAAGTGGATTTCGATGAGCGATTTCGGCAAGCCATTTGGCGTTTCCAGAGCGTGAATGAATCAGCGTTGGCAAACGGAATGTTGGAACGAGAACGATCTCGTTTTTGGATTCGTCAAGATTTTCGGGATGAATGTGCGATTTGATATAGACGGGCGTTTTGTATTCTTCCCAACCCCAATCTTTGAGCGTTTCAGAGAAAAACTCCTGTTTGCGGGAAGGTGTTTTGAAGCCTCGATGTGCAACACCGTCGATCATCACACCGATATTTTTACCATCTTTGCTGATTGTGCCTGTGGTTTCGTCTGTTTCCGAACCTTTCAAATCTTCTTCAGACAATTCATTTTCATGAACCATATATGTTGAAGATTCAACCTCGAAAGCACCATATTTACGCATATATTCGAGCGGTGTTAAATCTTCTTCGGCTGCTTTTTCGGGCAAGCCTTTGGTGTTTTCAAAGATGAATTGGTAATACTCATCAATCGTAATTTTTTCACCCTTGCGATATGGCGAGTGGAAATGTTCACGGATTCCGAGGTCGCCATCCTTATCAATTCGCCATGAAAGTTCTATCCAAAATTCGTCTTCTTCCCACACTTCGCCCGGATTTGCTTCATAAGTGTATTCGACTTCTTTTCCTTGTTTTCTCAATGCTTCACGCAAAACGGGTTGGCGGAAACCAATCCATTTTGCCGAGTGAGTTTCGTATGAAATAAGGTCGTGGCGTTCCGAAGCGTGTCCCATCGGCAGAACGTAATCTGCAAAATATGCGGTTTCGTTCCAAGTTGGTGTAAGTGCGATATGTTGCCCGACCAAGTTTTCATCAGACAAAGCATCAATCCAAACAAAACCATCGGGATATGTCCAAACTGGATTAAAAACTCTTGTGAAATAGGTGTCCAATTTTCCGCGTCCTGTTTTAAGGAAATGCGGAAGCAATTGGCTCATTTCATAATGTGCGAGTGGATATTCGTTAGGGAAATGCAGTTCGTTCCAGAATTTTTGTGCAGGTGGTTTACTAAAAGGTTTCGGATGAAATTTGTTCCAAGCAGAAGGCATAGTGCCACCAACTGTTCCGACGCTTCCCGTTAAAACATTTAAAAAATGCAAACAACGGGAAACCGCCCAACCACCGAGATTTCCTGCACCTGCTGCACGCCAATTGTGTGTAGCAAAACGGCTTCCTGCCTCGCCAACTTTTTTCGCAACCTCACGAATCATTTCAGCTTTTACGCCACTTTCAGTTTCGGCAAATTCGGGCGTGTATTCGGCGTAGAGTTTCTTTAATTCGTCTATGAAATTTTCAAAAGTAACATCAGCATTTGAGTTTAATTCCGCTAAACTCTCACGCCAATTTACCCAGTTGTATAGAAACTCTCGATTATAAGTTCCTTCGTCTAAAATGATTTTCGCTATTGCCAAAAGTACAGCCGCTTCGCTTCCGGGATAGCTCGGCATCCAATAGTCCGCCATTGAAGCCGTGTTTGAAAGACGAGGATCCATCACAGCCATTTTTGCACCGTTCATCAAACCTTCCATGATGCGTTGGGCGTGTGGATTGAAATAGTGTCCCGCCTCAAGGTGTGCGGAAATCAGCAACATGAATTTTGCGTTGGCATGGTCGGGCGAAGGTCTGTCCGCACCGTGCCAAATTGCATAACCAAATCTTGCACCGCCAGAACAAATCGTTGTGTGTGAATTGTGTCCGTCAACTCCCCAAGATTGCAGAATTCTATCCATAAACCCTTCGTGTCCGGGTCGTCCAACGTGATAAACAACCTCATTTCGTCGGTCTTCTCTTAACGCTTTGCGAATTCTTCCAGCGATGTCATCTAAAGCATCATCCCAAGAAACTCTTTCCCATTTTCCGGCACCACGTTCGCCGACACGTTTTTGCGGATACAAAATTCTATCTACGTCATTGATTTGGTTAATTGTCGCCGGACCTTTCGCACAATTTCGCCCACGGCTTCCCGGGTGATAAGGATTCCCCTCAAACTTGCGGACTTTCATCGTTTCTTTATCGACATAGCTCAATAAACCGCAACCCGATTCGCAGTTAAAACAAGTCGTCGGTACGATCTGGTAATTTTTCTTCTCACGCCGCAAACCGCTCTTCGCCTCATACTCCGTCCAATCATCCCACTTCTCAGGTGGCGGATAATTCGTGAGTTCACCCGGCTCTTCCAAACGGGGAAGTGATTCGACTGACTCAGGATGCAAGTTTTCGATAATACCGAGCTTTTCGGCGATGGATTCGATGAATGTTGGTTTGTGTTTCATTATAGACTCAGTTTTATATATTCTTTGTAGATTCTGTTTTAGGAATCGAACCAAATTTCCCTGTTACTTCGACTTTAAACCTATAATCATTGGATGGAGTTTCTCCATGAACAATTTGAAGAAGCATTTCTTCATTCGATGCGTATTGCTGAACAAAATTAATTGGTGCTGGGATTTTGCGTTTGGCAAATTCATAATTAGCTATGATTTTTGAAAACATTTTCTCACCATCTTTAGTTACTATTGACCAACTCTCATCTTTGCATTCCATTACAATAGAAAAATGAGTTGGCTCACCATCTTCTTCCATATGGGTTGGTGTTTGCACTAAGTATGTTAAATCTGATGCAGATAAAATGTCGCCAGTATCAATTTTCTTTATAAACTTTGTATTCGATAAATCTTTTGAGAAAGATTCTAATTGCTCTTCTGAGAAAGTGTTTTTACTCAAAGTTTGTTCATCTTTATCAATAATTGTAATTCCTGTAACCAAGGATTCTATTACTACAACTTCCACTTTTAAGTTTGATAACCATTTTTGAGCAATTTCATCATCGGTAATCTCGTCTAATTGACGCAATTCAATACCGTAATGTTTCGCAGTAGTTATTGCTGAGCTAGAAAAACCTCCAGAAGAGACAGCAATTGTTCGCCAAGCTCCTATTTTTTCTCGTTTAGTTATTAGTTGTTCAATCCAAGGGTCATTCTGTGCTAATTTTTTGCCTTTGTTTCTATGGTCACGACATTCTACAGTAACTAACTTTGTATTATTTCCTTCATCAATTCTAATAGAGACATCCACTTCACGTGGATAACCTGTTACTAAATCGCTAATATAGTCAGGTGATTTTATTTCTGCCCCTATTGGTGCTAATACATTTTCTATTCGAGCAATTAGTTTTTCAAAATCTCTTCCTGCTCTAGCTTTCTTAGTCATTTTCTTTAATTAAGTTCTATTATTTCAACTTAGTGGAATTTGTTGTGGTGCTTTAACCCAAATGTGTTGGGCAAAAGCTAAACCTATTAAAATTAATGCCCCCATCGCCGCAGTTGCGTCTAGATCGTAAGTTGATAGCAATGTTATGAGCGGAATGAAATTTCCGACGATAATCATTCCGAACCAGAATGCATTTGAAAAATGACCTTTGGTAATCATTTTTACGACTTTGTGAGCATCTTCGGTTGTGTGTGTTGTGGTCAATTCGATAGCTAAAGTTATTAGATGAAACGCAATTACACCAATAGTTACGAAGACAAGCACAGACTGGAGTCCGACGTTATATTTAATCCAAAAGCCTGCTAATAAAAATACTGCAAGCCCAGCCATAATCGAATGAAGAATCATGTGCAGTCCTAGCATTGGCGACTGCCAGAAGTCGCGTCCTTTTGCCTGTGCGAAAAGGAATGCTGTATATACCGCCGAAAGCAAAGCAAAGATAACGGCGATTGGTTCTATAAATTTCAAAAGATTTACGTAACCTGTAAATGAAGCTAAGAGCCAAGCGGTAAGAAGACCGCCATAAGCCGTGATGATATATGCTCCACGAGTTAGCCATGATTTCCATTGCGGGCGGAGCAGAACATATAAAAATCTGTCTGGGCGACCTAAATCTTTAATGAGCAAAATACCTGTGATTGTCAAAAAGATAAAAGCGACGATGGCACCAATTTGTTTAAGAAAGGGCGAAACTGCAAAAAAGAAAAAGCCCGCAATGATCGGAATCAAAAACGCTCCGGCGGCGATGGCTTTAGTTAAGACGTAAGCCGAAACTTCCCAACCCCAAAGTACACCTTTTGTTGGTGCATCATACACTCTTTTGGCTTTCTTTTTGCGTGGTTCGATTTGGACTAAGTTTGATTTTTGATGAGCTGTGATCTTTTCTGGATCGGCAACTTCACTAATTCTTTGCTCGGCGTATTTTGCGTATTTTCCGACACCCGTTGCCTGACTTGACCACATATAATCCGTGTCTTGAATTGTTTCGGTTGGATCGAGCGAAGCTTGGTCACCGTCAATATAATACAGCTTCGGATTTGTTCCTTTTTCGGGTTTTCTAACCGTTACTGTTTCGCGTGCCAGAAGTTGCGAAATCTCAGTATTTGGATTGTCCATATCGCCTGAAATAATTGCGTGTTCGGGGCAAACGACGACGCAAGCAGGCTCTAAGCCAATGTCAGTTCGATGTGTGCAGTAGTTGCACTTTTGAGCAACCATTGTATCGGGGTTTATAAATATCGAATCATACGGACAAGCTTGAGTGCAGGCTTTGCATGAGATGCATCGTCTGTCGTCAAAATCCACGATGCCGTCTTTGCGTGTGTGCAAGGCTTCCGTTGGACAAATTTCAACACACGGAGCATCTGCACAATGATTACAACGCATTACATTAAAAAGCCTGCGTGTGTCAGGAAATTCACCCTTTTCGATATATTTTACCCAAGTGCGATTTACACCGATCGGGACATCGTGTTCCGATTTACAAGCCACCGTGCAAGCGTGGCAACCGATACATTTGCGGTTATCTATGACAAAGCCGTAGTTCATTATTTGTTGTTTTAGTGTTTATTATCAGGATTTACACAGGGATTATACAACAAAATAAGTGAAGCGGTTAGTTTGGTTGGTATGAATTTAATTTATTTTTAGATTAGGAAGTTTGTAGTTTGATTAGCAATTATTAAATAAATATCTTTTTAGGATTACAGTAATTTTTTACGTTCTCTTTATAGATTCTATTAATCGTTTCTCTTTGAATAAACACTAATTTCATTGTTATACGATCAACCGGATTTTTAATCCTATTAATTAAATTCAGAGTCTGTACAAAATCGTATTTTCTTAAACGAACCGTAGATTCATCGAAATAATTAAAAAGTTTACTACCCATGTAAGGTTCATAACCAATTATTTTCCCGCCATCCCAATTTAAAGACTCTTGAGTATCGAATAATCCTAAATTTACAAGTTTAACGATTTGGTCAAGTTTTCTGAAACCTAAATTTTTATCAATTTCAGCATAAGCGGCTGCAATTTCTCCTAATGATTCTAAGTCATACTTGTTGATTTTTTCAGATTCTATTTCAGCTTGGTTGAGTATTGATAAAGCCTTTTGTTTATTTTGCATTGGATTTTGTTTGTAAATTTCTTCGGCAAAATGCGTAAGTGCATCAATTCGGAGGGAATCATCGGAGATATTTTTGATCTTAATTTCTGCTTTATCAAATTCTTTTTCGGAAATATCTTTTATGGCTTTTGTAAATATGATCAAACTTATCTGTTTTTCAGCTAATGCTTTACTTTTGTATTTTGATTCAAGCATTTTTTCTGCTTGGTCAAAATTTTGTTCATCAGAAAGTTTACAGGCGGCTAGTCGGTAGATTTTGTACTTGCTTTCTTCTAAAAATTTCGGTGCATTTGATAGCAACGTATCGGAAGTAAAGTCTTTACTTGTAATGTTTTGATACCGCAAACTATCCTGATATTTTGGCAGCTTAGGAGCGTCAATTCTAAATTTTTCTATTCTTTGAAACTGTCCGGGAAAATATCTTTTAACGACATCTAATCCATCGCGTTGGTAATAGTAGAAATAAAAATCAAGAAACATACCGGTTGCCAACAGATCGTTTAAGGTTTTCTCAGCTAGTTTTTTTACTAATTCATCGGAAATGTTTGTATCTGTAGTTTTTTTAAGAAATTGCTCATCAATAAAAGCTAAAAGTTTTAATGCCGTTGATATTGTAAATCTAGAACCAAATACTAACGGTTCATTTTTACCTTGATGTTTAACCTGAACGTTTAGGAGTTGTAGGATAACTTTTTCAGTTAATTGATGAGCTAGTTTTGGGTCTTTCTTTAAAAGCTTTTTCAGGCGATCTACTGTGAAATGAGTGCTAAATGTATTTAGATCGGATGTGATGAATTCTTCTAGCCTATTGGGGTTTCTAACAAGAATTAAAGCTTTAAGTCCGTATTCAGTTTCAATTTCCCAGTCAAGCATTCTATAGTCTTTTTTACCTTCGTGTAGAAAATACGTTGTTTTGTAATATTTATTGATTAAAGTCTGGATTTCTTCAGGGCGTGTTTCCAACAAATATTTATAAGCTAACTCCTTATCTAGCTCGGAAATAGTGTCAATCAAAAGTTTTCGGTGATAAAAGGCATATGGTCTAACTTTTTCATCTTTGTTTTCCGTTAATCTCGATTGTTTTATCGCAATTTCCAGTTCCTCTTTTGCACTTTTGAACAAATTTTCCGCTTTTTCCTTATCTCTGTAATACAAAAGTCGCCCGGCATTTGCGAAAGCCCACACGCGATATTTTGGATTGGTCAGTTCTTTAATATCTTTTTCAATAAGCTGTTTTGCCACGGTAAACTTTTGTTCAAAATAATCATTGGTATTTTTAACTTGAGTATCGTTATTGTTGTTTTCTTTTTTAGAGACTTGTTTATCTTGCGAGAATACAGAGTGCGTTGATCCGAATAAACACAATAATACAAATACGTAGAAAAATGCTCTCATGAAAATACTCCCGACTAAGCTAGAATTGATCCAAAATTGCGATCTTAGAAGCTGTTTGAAAACTCAAGAAATAAGACCAAATCAGATAGATAGAACACGGATTGCGCAGATTACACGGATTCTCACAGATTCTTTTCAAAATAAATCCGCGAACATTCGCCTAATCCGTGAAATTCGCGTTCTATTTTTGATTGATTTCTATAATTTATGAGTTTGCAAATAGCTTCTTATAAAAAAGAACGGAAGGTTATTTATTTATTGCACGACGCGGATTTTCTCAATCATTTCTTCGACTGCTTTGTATAATCCCGTGAAAACCGAACGCGAAATAATATTGTGACCGATATTAAATTCGGTAATCTCTGAGATTGCTGCTAAAGCACCGACATTTCGATAAGTTAATCCGTGCCCAGCTGCAACTTTTAAGCCTAAACCGTGAGCGTGGACTGCTGCATCGTGAATCCTTTTTACTTCTTGAGCTGCTCTCATTGCACCTTCGCCATGAGCTGCTTTTGAGCCAAGAGTTAATTCGGCATACTCACCTGTGCAGAGTTCGATTTGCTGGATACCGATAGATTGACAGGTTTCTATTTGCTCGTGGACTGGATCAACAAAAGCACTTACAAAGATTCCGGCATCGCGTAATTTTTTGACCATAGCACGGACAGTTGAGAGATTACCAACAACGTCGAGACCGCCTTCGGTTGTAACTTCATTTGGCTTTTCGGGAACTAGCGAAACCGCATCGGGTTTAGTTTCGATAGCGATTTTGAGCATTTCTTCTGTAGTTGCCAGCTCAACATTTAAATATGTGGTGACAACATCTCTGAGAAGTTCGATGTCGCGGTCTTGGATATGCCGACGATCACCTCTGATATGAACTGTAATACCGTCAGCACCAGCCTGTTCGCAAATAACAGCGGCAGTAATAATGCTCGGTTCGATAGTTTTTCTTGCTTCGCGGATCGTTGCTACATGGTCAATATTTACGTTTAATTTTGCGGACATATATTCATTTATCATTTATCATTTATCATTTATCAGCAAGTAGTTTATGAGTCATATTTTACTGACAAAGTTAAATGTAAATGGTTTTTTCTCAATTAATTTTCAAATGGAAATTAAATGATAAATGATAAATGATAAATGGTAAATGGTTGGGGTTATTGTATTTCGTATAGTCTAAGCTTGGAGTTTTTGCGGATTTCGCGGACTTCATTGAACATCCGTAAACTGTCGCGAAAGATATTTACTTTGGTTCGATCGTCATTGTTCCAGCGAACAGGAATTTCTTTTAGTCGTAAACCGGCGTGATGAGCTACGTATAAAAATTCAACGTCAAAACCGAACTTTTCGATTTGCATTACTTCTAACAGTGGGCGGAACTTTTCCATATTGAAGGCTTTAAAGCCACATTGCGTATCCCAAAATGGTAATCCCGTTAATGTGCGGACAAATAAGTTGAATACCTTGCCACCTTGCTCGCGTCTCCAAGGTTGGCGTTCGCCTATTAGACTTCTGTCCAAAGCTCTCGAACCGAGAGTTATATCAAAGTCTCCCTTTTGAATAGGTTTTATCAGTTTTGGTAATTCTTCGATTGGAGTTGAAAGGTCGGCATCACTAAAAAGTGCAATTTTGCCCTTTGCAGCTTTTAATCCTGTTTTTACTGCGTAACCTTTTCCACGGTTTTGTTCGTATCTAATAGCGTCAGTTTGAATTTGTGAATGTTTTTCAAAGGTTTTTTTGGCAACTTCAACAGTAGAGTCACTTGAGCCATCGTCAACAACTATGACCTCAGCATCAAGATTTTCGGCTTTTATATAGTTGAGAATCTCATCTATTGTTTTGCCAAGCCTTGCTTCTTCGTTGTAAGCAGGAATTATGATTGAAAGTTCCTTTTCCATCACAAAAAACATTTATGTTAAATACTTGTTTAGGTTTTGTAAATAAATAATTTAAATAACTCGGTTTTTCCGCATCTTTTCCAGTAGTTTTTTTCATCACAATATGTGATATATTTTATGTTGGGTGATTTAGATGAATAAAGGATTTTTAATAATCGCATTTGTAGTAATTTTAATAGGAGCTGTAATCGGCGGAATTTTTGGACGTCTGCCGGGGAAATCCTCTGCGAACACAGCTTTATCAACAGAATCCATTAGCAGTAAATATGGTGAAGCTCTCGAACTGATCGACGAAAATTATGTTGAAAAAATAAAGCATGAAGACATTTTAGATAGTTCAGTTCAAAGAATGCTTTGGACTTTAGATCCACACTCATCATTTTTCACCCGCGACGAATTCAGAAAACTTTACGAAGATCAGTCTTCACAGTTTTTTGGAATCGGCGTATCAATCTTAAGATACCGTGATGGAGTTTATATTCAATCCGTAATTCCCAACACACCAGCTGACAAAGAAGGTCTAAAATTTGGAGATAAATTTGTCGATGTAGAAGGAAAAGATGCAACTAAATGGTCGAGTTCCCAGGTTTCTAAAAATGTTCGTGGTGAGAGAGGAACACCTGTAAACATAAAAGTAAAACGAGCGGGAGTTGAAGAACCGATAAAATTTCGGATAGTTCGAGGAGGCGTTCCGCTTCCATCAATACGGAACTATTTCATGTTAAATGACACGATTGGTTATGTCGGCTTATCAGGTGGTTTTCAAGAAACTACCGCAAAAGAACTTGACGAAGCAATCGCGAACCTAGAAGAAAAGGGAATGAAAAGCCTTTTACTTGATTTACGTGGGAATCCCGGAGGTTTATTGCCTCAGGCAATTGAGGTTACGAGTCGTTTCATACCTAGAGGACATACGGTTGTTTCTGTGAAAGGAAGATTTAAGTTTTCGCAGAAAAGAGAATTGCGGGCAACTGGAAATACGACTCACAATTTTCCGCTTGTGGTTATGATAAATGGCGGTTCGGCTTCCGCTTCCGAAATCGTAGCCGGAGCGGTTCAAGATTATGGTCGGGGACTAGTAGTTGGAAGCGAGAGTTTTGGTAAAGGACTCGTTCAAAGAATTTTTCCGCTTCCTTATGGCACCGGTTTAACATTGACGACAGCCAGATATTACACACCATTTGGTCGTTCTCTTCAGAGGGATTATTCCAAAGGCTCTATCTACGATTATTATTCAAATTCTAACGGTGAAGATGAAGAAAATAATGAAATAAAAGAGGAAAAACCGAAGCCTAAAGGTACAGCAATCAAAACTGCTGGTGGCAGAGTTTTTTATGGCGGTCGTGGAATAGAACCTGATCTGAAAGCTCCGAGTCTTGCTTATACGCCCCTTAGAGCCAGAATAAATGAAGCCACATTCTTCTTCGCACGTGATTTAGTAGCCGGAAATATCAATGGTTTTGAAAATTACAAGATTGATAAACAAACCTACGACCGTACTCTTGCACCCGAAGATCTCGAAATTACCGATTCACTCTATGGTGCATTTATCGCTTTTACAGTCAAAAATGAAAAAAACGGTTTGACCAAAGCGAATATTGATAGCCAGTCAAAATATGCAAAAGCACGTCTGCGAGAGCAACTTGCTTCAGCCAAACATTCAAGTGAAGCAGGTGGGCAAGTATTTATTGAGAATGATCCACAAGTTTTGAAAGCAATTGATGCTTTACCTGAGGCTAAAAAATTAGCTGAATCAATAATGGCGAAGAAATAATTTCTTTTCTTTATGAAAATACAAAAAATATGCGTAATTATCTTAATTCTTTTTATCATTTCAACAGGATGTCACTACAGCGAAGGTCTGAAGTCTGCAGATAAAGCCGTTGCGAAATTTCACGAACAATTTAATAAGAAAGAATTTGAAGAAATTTACGATAAATCAAGCATTGAGTTCAAAGGTGTTTTTAATAAAGAGAAAGTAATAAAAGATTTGGAAAACATTCGAGAGAATCTAGGAAAAGTAGAATCTACTGTTCGAAGAGGCTGGGCTGTTGAAAAAAATTCCATTAGATTAGAGACGACTGCGAATTTTGAAACCAAATTTGAAAGAGGGAGCGGAAAAGAAAGATTCGTTTTCTCGATAATTGATGACAAGGTTGAATTGATGAATTATGAATTTGATTCGGAAGATTTCAAACTAGAGTAAAATTTTTCGGGTTTTGAAGTGTTCAATCTTTTATCCAACAAGTTAAAAAAGCCTTCAATATTTGATTCCAACTCTATTAAACGATACCCTAATAAGTCATTAAGTTATAAAGGTATAACAGCTTAATTAAAATAAAATAAGGAGACGCAAATCTAATGTTAAATGTTGGAGATATGGCTCCCGATTTCGAGCTAGGTTCTCATCTTGGTGAAGATAAGAAAGTTAAACTCTCGGATTTACGGGGCAAAAATGTTGTAATTGCGTTCTATCCGTTGGATTGGACGCCTGTTTGAACGGTGCAAATGCCGTCCTACGAAGCTGATGGAGAACGCTTCGCAGGATATGATGCTCAAGTTTTGGGCATATCCGTTGACTCAATTCCAAGCCATGTTGCTTGGGCAAAATCACTCGGCGGTTTGAACTATGATTTACTTGCCGATTTTCATCCGAAAGGAGAAGTTGCTAAAAGCTACGGTGCTTGGCGTGAAAATGATGGAATTAGCGAAAGGGCTTTATTTATCGTTGATAAAGAAGGCAAAATCGCTTACATAGACATTCACGACATAGGTGACCAACCAGATAATGAAGAACTCTTTGATGTTCTGAAAAATTTATAAGATTAAATTAAGTCACAAGAGATAATTATTACTATCATAATAGATAGTTTTAATCTCTTGTGACTTATCTTTATTTAAATGAAAAGTAACATCTTTTATTACTTAATTTATGGATTAATAGGGGGAGTTTTTAGTTTTTTATTAGTCCCTATATTTCTTAAATTTGATTGGTTAGTACAAGTTGGTTTTATTATATTTTGTTCTTGTTTCCTATATCGTCTAATTAGAATTAATAAAAATTAAAAATATGAATAAACTTTCAAGAAAATGTGTTCCATTTACGCCTTTTGATAAGGAGTTGAGCAAAGCAAATATTTCAATTGTTACAGCTGCCGGAGTTCACCGAAAAGATCAGGATGGTTTTAATATTGCCGATGAGTTAGGTGATTTAACATATCGTCTGATGGATGAAAATGTTCAGTCTGATGATTTGATGGTAACTCATCATCACTACGATCATACGGATGCAGATGAGGATATAAACGTAGTTTTTCCAATTGATATTTTGCGTGAATTGGTTGAAGAAGAATTTATTGGTGGAATTGCCCGTAAGCATATCGGATATATGGGTTACACAATGCGGCTCAAAGATATGTATGACGAAACCGCTCCGAAGATCGCCAATGAAATTGATAGAGGGTCGCGTGCAGATGCTGTCATTTTAACTGGTGGTTGACCTAACGTTTGTCACCGCACGGTCGTCGCGGTTCAAAGAGAAATTGAAATGCTTGGAACGCCAACGGTTTTGATTACAGTAAGCCCAGAAGTCTCAAATCAAATGCGTCCACCAAGATCACTTTATCCGGAAGGGTTTAAGATAGGGAATTCACTCGGTAAACCAAATATGAAGGCTCTTCAGAAGAAGGTTCTCAAAGATGCACTGAGTTTGTTGGCTGAGAATTTTAGACCCGGTAGTTATAGGACGGTAGAATATCCTGAATATGGAGAATATCACGAGCCATCAAGCGTTGGTGGTAAATAAAGTTAGAAAGATTATAGAACTACAAATATGTAATGCTTTGCTTTCTCTTAATTGCTTGTAAAAATAAACAATTAACTTTTTAGCAGTTAACACTTTAGAAATACAGAGTTCATAGAGTAAAATAACATTTTTACTTTTCAGGACTCTTTTTTTATGTATAAAAAAATAGGAATTTTAACAGGTGGAGGAGATGCACCGGGACTTAATGCCGTAATTCGTGCCGCTGTTAGGACTGCAATTGGCGAATTCGGGATGCGTTGTATTGGAATCGAAGATAGTTTTGAAGGGATTTTAGGAGAAACCCAATTAACAAAACTAACCACCAAAAAAGTTAGTGGGATTTTGCCGCGTGGTGGAACTATTCTTGGAACACGCAACAAAGGAAGTTTCTGCAAAATCGTTGACGGCAAAATGGTTATTCCGGATATGCCGATAGATGAAGCTTTGAGTAATCTCAAGAAGAATAAAATCGAAGCTTTAATTGTGATTGGTGGGGAAGGAACTTTAGCAATTGCCCAGCAGTTTCACAATCGGGGTTTTCCGGTTGTGGGTGTTCCCAAAACAATTGACAATGATTTATCAGCAACGGAATTAACCTTTGGTTTTATGACAGCAATTGATATTGCCACCGAGGGTTTGGATAGGTTACATACAACAGCCGCTTCCCATGATCGTGTAATGGTGATGGAAGTAATGGGTAGAAACACAGGTTGGATTGCTCTCCATTCTGGTTTGGCAGGAAGTGCAGATGTAATTTTAATTCCCGAAATACCTTTTTCATTTGATTCGGTAGTTAAGAAAGTTTACGAACGAGAAAGAAATGGATCTGAATTTACTAACATAGTCGTGGCTGAAGGTGCGAAAGAAGTTGGTAGAGATGAGATGTATCTCGACGAAGGAAATTTACGTTTAGGCGGCGTTGGCGAATACATCAGACATAACGTTGAGAGAATAACAGGTAAAGAATCAAGATGTGTCGTGCTTGGGCATTTACAAAGGGGTGGTAGCCCGAACGCTTTCGACCGAATGCTCGGCACAAATTTTGGTGCATGTGCTGTCAGGGCATTAGCGAGGGGACAAAAAGGCGAGATGGTCGCACTTAAGTCTGGAAAGGTTATAAATGTTCCTTTGGCAGATGCAACAGCCGCAATAAAATGTGTCAATGCTGAAGGTCAATTGGTGAGAACAGCAAGGGATATTGGTATCTCATTTGCTGCACCTAACGAAGAGGATTTTTAAGTAGATTAGTGACGGAAGATTACCAGCAAGTAAAAAATTAATACTTACTAACGAATTATGGAAGCAGTTAGACAAAAATTAAAAGAAGAATTAGCTAAATTAGAAGACGAGTTACATAACAAATTGCCAAAAGAAATACAGAAGGCAAGAGAATGGGGAGACCTCAAAGAAAATGCAGAATATAAAGCAGCTCTCGAAAGACAATCATTTGTTTCTGCAAGAATCGGACAATTAATGCAGCGAATCAGTGAAGTTGATTCAATAGATATTTCCAAACTACCCGAAGATCGTGTGGCTTATGGCTCGACAGTAAAGCTCTATGATATTGATAGAGATGAAGTAATCGAATATAGATTAGTTACCTCAGAAGAAAGTGATCCTGATAATGGACTAATTTCTACTTCTTCACCGATTGGTCAGTCTTTAATGGGTAAAGAAGAAGGTGATGAAATACGTGTGAAAACACCAAAAGGCTGGAGAAATTTTGAGATTTCAGATTTAACCACAATTCACGAACAAGGAGAATAAAAATGGTAAGTGGTAAGTGGTAAGTGGTAAATATGCAAAACCAAACTTACCACTTACCACTTACCACTTACCACTAAAAAGATGTTTGGAGCAAGCATAGGACGTGGTGCGAAGCGTGTCATTGATGCGATGGTGCGTGGACTTGCCAACCTCGGAGTTCATCCGAACATTTTAACAACCATCGGCGTAATGATTGCTGTTGCTTGTGGTATTCTCTTTGGGATCGGTGAATTTTTCTGGGCAGGAATCGTTCTGATCATTGCAAATATATTTGATATGTTAGACGGAAATGTTGCCCGTCTGACCGGTAATGTAACGAGATTTGGTGGTTTTTTAGATTCATCACTGGATCGGGTTTCCGATATGATTGCTTTTATCGGAATAATGGTTTTTTATGCCAGTAATACACCGCAACGTTCTGTTACAAATGTTTTTCTTGCGGCTTTGGCAATGATGAGTTCGGTGATGGTTAGCTATACAGCTGCCCGTTCTGACAGCCTTGGTGTAAAAGCTAATGTTGGTTTTTTACAACGTCCGGAAAGAATTGTTCTTCTCATAATTGGAGCTTTATCAACTTGGGATTGGAATTCTGATTTCTTTTTATTTAATCGAATGCCACAAGTTCTATGGGTTTTAGCTATCGGTTCAACATGGACATTTATTCATAGAATGTTTCATACATGGAAGGAGTTCAGAAAGCTCGAAGCGGAAAAAAGCAAAGGTGATTAGTAGCTTATTTTCGCTCTAGTTTGTTTATATTTTAATGGAATGGATTTCTGAATATTGGCAGGCATTGACTTGGAGTAAAGTTTTACTCGGCGTTGGTGTTTTTTTACTTTCATTAGGGTTCAGTTTTTTAGCAATTGCTATCGTCATGGTAAAAATTCCGGCTAATTATTTTAGTCCGAATTATGAGCAATCCTTTATGCCTGACAAGCCTTGGTACATTCGTTGGAGTGCAGTAATAATAAAAAATATTTTTGGCGTTTTTCTGATTATTCTAGGTATCTTATTATCTTTGCCTGGTGTGCCGGGGCAGGGAATTTTAACGATTCTTCTGGGCTTGATAATGATAGATATTCCCGGGAAGCGTCCTCTAGAAGCCAGAATCATTAAACGTCCGAATGTTTTGGCAGCCATCAATAAACTACGGAAAAAATATAATAAACCCCCACTAATAATGGAATAAGATGGGATTTTTTGACTTTCTCAAAAAGAAAAAATCACAAGAAGAATTAGCTCAAGCTCGTCGAGAATTTCTTCTTTCAAAAGGTAGAATAACTGATGGAATCATAATAGATTCTGAAATTAATGAAGATGGTAAAGAAATAGTCCATTATCATTACACGATTCACGGTGTTGATTTTGAATCCTCTGAAATTTTATCTGATGAGCAAAAGAAAAAGCCTCTGAAATATGCTCCTGGTGCAACCGTCGGTGTCCGCTTTGATCCGAAAAATCATCACAATTCGATTCTACTGTGATGGTAAATTCTAAATGTAAAAGTCCCAGAAAAAATAAGAAACAAACTAAAAAAAGTCTTGTAAAACTCACAATGTATGGAATAATTGCAGTAGTAGTTTTAGTTATTATCCTCATTTTGTGGATTACTCAACCTCTATTTACCAACCCAAAAGTTAATAAATCTGAAATTAAAATTAATGAGCAAATGCTTAAATTCCACGTTCGCAAACTTTCAGAAGACTTCCACCCTAGAAACTTTGCAAACATCGATAACCTGAACGCAACAGCGAATTATATAAAGGAAGAGTTTGAAAAAGCAGGTGGCAAAGTATCAGAGCAAATATTCAAAGAAGGTAAAAATGATTATCGGAATGTAATTGTAAGGTTTGGAGATGAATCAAAAGAAAGAATTGTAATCGGTGCTCACTATGATTCTTGTTATGACACGCAAGGTGCAGATGATAATGCCAGCGGTGTGGCAGGTTTGATTGAACTTGCAAAAGTCTTTGGAAAAAATAAACCTCCTATTCAAATAGAACTCGTCGCATACACTTTGGAAGAGCCTCCATTTTTCGCTACTGAACAAATGGGTAGCTTTGTGCATGCAAAATCTTTGAAAGAAAAGAATGTAAACGTTCGTCTGATGTTAAGTTTAGAAATGATTGGATACTTTTCAGATGAAGAAAATAGTCAACAATTTCCAATCCCTGGTATGAGATATTTATACTCAAACAAGGGAAATTTTATTTCTGTTGTCGGACATTTCACGAACATCTTTACCGTCCGAAAAGTAAAACGCTTGATGTCAGAATCAAATGAATTACCTGTGTATTCAATAAATGCACCTACAAAATTACCGGGAGTCGATTTTTCAGACCATCGTAATTATTGGCATTTTGGTTATGACGCACTGATGATTACAGACACAGCTTTTTTTAGAAACAAAAATTATCATACGACCAAAGATACTGCTGATACACTGGATTATGGACGAATGGCGAGAGTTGTCGAAGCGACCTACTATGCTGTAAAAACAATAGCTCAAGACTAAAAAAGTGCATAACAAAATTCCTACAAGTGAATATGCCAGCGAAATAATCGAAAGATTTTCAGGTTCAAAGTTGGAGAAAGTTTCAAGGTTTTCGACGGGGAATTGTCATTTTGTTTATGAAGTTGTGACCACAAATGAAAGAAAGTATGTTGCACGAATTGCGTTTCCGGAAAACAAAACTTTGCAAGAAGGAGCACTCTTTTGGAACAGATTATTAAAGCCGAAAGGTGTTAATCTACCAGAAATTTATCATTTTGATTTGGAAGATAAGTTTCCTTATTTGATTTTAGAAAGATTGAATGGGGTTGATTTATGGAAGGTGTATGCAGAACTTTCAATAAGTGAAAAGAAAAGCCTTGCGAAGGAAACTGCTAAATTACAAATGATTGCTAAGACTTTACCGGAAGCCAAGACTTTTGGTTATTTAGAAACTTACGAGAGCAAATCAGGATCAAAATCTTGGCTTGATTTATCTCTTAAAATGACAGATCGCTCACGCAAAAGAATCAAAGACATCGGAGTTTTTGACACTAAAATTGTAGATGATTTTGATAAAAAAATATTCAAATATGAAAACTACTTTTTAGAAGTTGAACCAAAAGCTTATTTCAATGACATTACAACAAAAAATGTTTTGATTGATGATGGAAGGTTTAGTGGAATTGTTGATGTTGATTCAATGTGTTTTGGTGATTGCGTCCAAACAATTGGTTTAACAAAAATGGCACTTTTACAGGATAATCAAAGTTTAGACTACATCGATTTTTGGGCAGATGAAATGAATCTTAATTCTGTTCAAAGAAAAATGATAAATCTATATGCAACAGCTGCTTGCGTAGATTTTATAAGCGAAATCGGACAACAATTTAACAACTCTGAAAAAGTCGAAATAGACTATGAAAGAGCCGAAAAATTACATGATATTTTGAGTGATCTAATGAAGAAAATTTAACAATTTACTATTCACTAAATAAACTCTCAATCTTTTTTTCCAGTTCTTTACCATGCAGATTTTTAGCAATTATCTTACCATCTTTATCAATAATAAATTTTGCAGGTAATGCGGTTACGGCATAATCAAAAGTGATAGGTGTTTCAAACCCCTGTAAACTTGAAACATTAGTCCAGGTTCGCTTATCTTGTTCCACCGCATCTAACCATTTTTGCTTATTTTCATCTAGCGAAACACCGTAAATCTCAAATCCTTTATCTTTGTACTTTGCATAGACATTTTCTAATGTTTCACTTTCCCGACGGCACGGGGAGCACCAGCTTGCCCAAAAATCAATCAGCGTATATTTTCCTTTGAGCGGTAATAAGGGAATATCTTTTCCGTCTTTGTCCGGTAAATTTATGTCTGAAACCTTTCCGCCGATACTGGTATTTTTAAGGACTTCAACCTTTTCTCGAATTTTCTTTGTGATATCTAAATCAGGGTATTTATTTTCAAAATCTTTAGCTAAATTATCTAAAAATGGGATGTTTTTTTCACCGTCCCAACGAAGTGAAGTCGCATAAACGGCAACTGAATCACCCATATTTTTCTTTACAAAGTCAATAAGTTCATCTTTATGTTTATCGTAATTATCAATTTCCTCCTTACCTAATTTTTCTATTTCCTCTGCGTTTTCGGGGTTGTTTTCTGATTGAACTTTTTTTATTTTATCTCTGACTGAAACAACTAAACGGTCTAAAGATTCATTTCTAAAGTTTTCGTATTCTTGAAGTTTTTTTGTATCTTCAGATCCGCTAGTTTTTATATTCTTAAGGTCATTTGCATCTCCATTGATTGTTATTTGTTGACCTTTATTGATCGCTAAAGTAACTCTTTTATCATCATCGATATTTAAATTGTAAATGTGTGGCTCAAGGTTAAATGCCTTAGAAAAATTTCCATCTGAGTCCAAAGGAATTTTATCAATAATTTTTCTTTTTTTACGATTAATATCTTCTTCTTGTGTAAGAATCAAAATTCCATTCGGAGCATTCTTAATTTGTCCTGAAATGGTTGTTTTTTCAGGTTCAGTTTTAGACGAGCAAGCAAAATTGAAAATAACTGCAAACAGAAAAGTTATTAAAAAAAGCTTTGGTTTGATCAACATAGATTTGAATTTAAATAAGATAGTATAAGATTGTTACGTTTAAGATATAAATTCTTGTGATTATTATTCCATTTTTGCAATGAAAAGAAGAAAAAGCAGTCTTTGATTTGTGCAAAGACTGCTTATTTTATTCTGAATTAAAAATATTTACTACATTGCACCCAATTCTTTTAATAGCTTTTCAGAATTGGCTTTAACGGCAGGCGGCGGGTTCATAGAAAGTGCCTTTTTAAGATTCTTGATAGCGTTTTCTTTATCGCCGGCTTGTTTGTAAGCTTCGCCTAAACTGTCAAACATATTAGGATCGCTCGGATTATCTTTCGCATTTTTCTGGAAAACTTGAATCGCTTTTTGATACCGTTTGATGCCCAAAAGCTGATAACCAAGTGCATTAAGCTGATTTTTGTTTGCCAACGGAATTGCATCATCTAAAACTTTCTCACCATCAGCAATTTTGTTTGAGCGAATCAATAACCCAGCTTTTACCGCAAGTGTGTTATAAGATTTATTCCTCTGGACAGCTGTATCAGCCCAGCCCATCGCTTCTTCAAGATTTACGTTGTTATTCAGGCAATAATTTGCCGCAGTTAAGAAGCCTTGCCAGCCAAAACCGGGAAGGGAGGTTAACTCTTTACGGAAATTAGCTATAACAATATCATGCACATCAACTTCAATCTTGAAAGGAATCTGTTTTTTCTCCCAAGACAATGCTAGAACCGTGTAATTGTTTCCGTAGTCAATAAAATCATACGTTAAGACTTCAGTTTGAGGAATGTCTTTCATTTTTACATCTACTCTCAAAGCATCTTCTTCAGGTTTATAAAAGAAACTGCCCCAAGCACCGTTGTTCTTAGAAAAGATCACAGTTGCTTTACCATCTTCAAAAACAGCCATATGAAGACCATATTTGCCCGCAGGTACAGGCTTTCCTTCAACTTTTACTCCGTGTGAAAATTCAATAGTTGTATTTTCATTAGCGCCGGCTCGCCAAGGGATTTCACCTCGTCCGCCAAAGTTAATTTTATTGAAGCCATATGGAACTAATTGACCCCAGACTTTTCCTGTTCGATCATTCCCTCGTAAAGTAACTTTCGGGCGCGAATAATTAACGGTTATGTCCGTAATTCCAATTCTCTGTTTTACCTCAGCTGCAGGGCTAACAGGTCTTGGAGTTGTTACATTTGGTTGAGCGAAAGTTTGAATTGACATTGCAAGCACCAGAATTGCAATCGAAAAAATCGGCAAGCTTTTACATATAAATAATTTCTTCATAGTGATTTCATCACAAATATCTTTTCTCAGAAGAAAATTTGTGATAGTCCTCCTCATAGTTTTTATTTGCAAAAAGTCAAAATCTCCCCCTTTAAGAGATTTTGAAAGTTTGAATTTTGGTTTTTAAACTTGTTGCGTCAGTAAATATAACGAAAAAATTTACTGTTTGGATATAAAATTTTTCTCAAATTCGAAGCATTTACGTTTTATAATCAAGATTGTTTCAGTAAAGCGGTAGTAAATATGAGTAGGTTTGAAGGAATAGAATGAATTTGTTGTATTGATTGTTTAGATAAATTAGCTAAACATTACTAACTAATATTTTCAATTTACGGTGCTATTTTTCTGTAAAACTGCTAAAATACAGGACTTGTAAAATCAAAAAAAGCTGATGAATTAATCCCGCCAAATCGGAAATTGGCTTTAATCATAAAAATGTTTAAGAAAATTTTAATTGCTAATCGTGGTGAAATTGCCATTCGCGTAATTCGAGCTTGTCGTGAAATGGGAATAAAAACAGTCGCTGTTTATTCCGAAGCTGACAAAGATGCTCTGCATGTACGCATGTCAGATGAAGCATATCTAGTTGGCAAACCGCCTTCTAATGAAAGTTATTTACGTAGTGACAAAATTTTAGAAGTAGCTAAAGAATCGAAAGCTGAGGCAATACATCCGGGGTATGGTTTTTTGTCTGAAAATGCTGACTTCGTTCGCAAAGTCACAGATGCAGGGATTACATTTATCGGTCCTCCTCCTGAAGCTATGGAAGGAATGGGAGGGAAAATCTCTGCACGCAAAATTGCCATAGATGCAGGCTGCCCTGTAGTTCCGGGCACAACTGAACCGCTAAAAAGTTTTGATGAAGCGAAAGAAACTGCTAAAAGCTTCGGATATCCTGTAATGCTCAAAGCATCTGCCGGCGGTGGCGGAAAAGGAATGAGGCTTGTTCACGATGAAAGCGAATTAAAATCAGGACTAGAAAACTCTAAGGCTGAAGCTCTTGCAAGTTTTGGAGATGATGCGGTTTATGTCGAAAAAGCAATTGTTCGTCCAAGACATATTGAGATACAAATTATGAGTGATTCGCATGGGAATCACGTGCATTTAGGCGAAAGAGAATGTTCGATCCAACGTCGGCATCAGAAAGTTGTGGAAGAAGCCCCATCACCGATAAATGATGCAGACTTGAGAGAACATATGGGCAGAGAAGCTGTAAAGGTTGCCAAGGCAGTTAATTATGTCGGTGCGGGAACAGTTGAATTTTTGCTTTCTGATGTAGATAAATCCTTTTATTTTCTCGAAATGAATACGAGGTTACAGGTCGAGCATCCAGTAACTGAATTGGTTACAGGAATGGATTTGGTCAAAGAACAAATTCGAGTTGCAAATGGAGAAAAACTTTCATTTACACAAGAAGATATTAAAATAAAAGGGCACGCGATCGAATGTCGTGTCTATGCAGAAGACCCAGATAATAATTTCTTGCCATCACCGGGAAAAATTACCCGTTTGCATTTGCCACAGGGCAATGGGGTTCGTGATGACGGTGGAGTTTATGAAGGAGCGGAAGTTTCAATTTACTATGACCCAATGATTTCAAAACTTTGCACTTATGGTAAAAATCGTCAGGATGCCATTGAGAAAATGAAACGTGCTTTGTTGGAATATGAAGTTGGAGGAATAAAAACAACTTTGCCTTTTTTCCGTGAAATAATGGAAGATGAGGTGTTTATAGAGGGAAGTTTAGATACAGGTTTTATTTCTGCTTTTAATGAACGCAGAAAAGAAAGAAAGGCAGATGTAATCAATCGGGATATGGCAATAATTGCAGCAGCTTTAGCAAATTCTAAGAATCAGAAAAAAGTTTCTGCGAAAGCTCAAAATGCTTCTGCTGCACCAAGTCGCTGGGTTATGTCAGGCAGATTGGCAATGATGAAAAATAATTTATAAAACGGAGATGATATGGAAGATTTTTTGAAACAATTAATGGGAAAACAAATTGATGTGTCATGTGGAACAAGTGCGGTGGTTCGCGGAGACGTAGTTGATGTAAAAGACGGAATTTTGTATCTACGTGATGAAGAAGAAAAAGTTGCTTATGTAATCGTTGATAGAATTGCGTTTATTTGGGAAGTGACTAGTGAAGAACCAAGGGCTGGGTTTGTACATTAATCAACTTATTAAAGTAAAAACATACGCCGTTCGAAATTCATCAAACGGCGTATGTTTTTTGTTTTAGAAAATTTCCTATTTATTAAATTTTTCATCTTCAACAGCGTTATTCCAGCTAAAATAGCTTTGTGGAACACGCCTATATCCAACAATTCTTCTTGACCAATAACCTTTAAATTTGGAATAGGTAACACCTTTACTTGATGATGCATGATAGAAACCATTTCTATCTACGACGATTCCAACGTGACCTAAACGATTAAAGAAAACCAAAGTTCCAAATTCAAATCTATCGTCGCCGCGAACAGGTTCAAACGTTCGCCAAAAAACTCTGGCACTAGTTCTTGTAAAAGGTATTCCGGATTCTTGAAAAACTTTCCAGACAAAGCCTGAGCAATCATAACGGTTCGGACCTTGTGTTCCTAAGCGATAACGTATTCCAATCTTTGACTGAATAGAACGCATCATCATAGATTTCATAACAGGACTTAGATAAGCTCTATTTCCTCTTTTGTCTAGACGGGTTGATTTACTTGAAGAAGTTTTTTTAACCAAACTTTTCTTCTTAGGCGTTTTAACGACAACTATTTTGTTGGTTAATCCTCTTCTTCTATTTTCGTTTTTATTTACCTTCGTTTTTGTTGTTTGTGTTTCTTGTGTTTGGGGTTGGTTTACTATTCTTGCTCTGTTTTGTGCATCAACAGAGTTTACAGAGAAAATTGTTAGAATAATTGCAAATGAAAAACTTACTGCATTTCTGGGGAACTGCTTATAAAAACTCATAATAATTCTGGGTATATCTTGGGGGCGAGGATTGACATTTGAAAGGGGGATAGCCCTTATTTAAAAAATATTGCCAAAACTCACATTTTTCCAAAAAGTTTATTAAAACTTTCTAGATTTAAAACTTAATTTATTTTTTAATTATTTTAGTTAGGACTTTAGAATGTTCTCTAAAAATGGTTGAAAAAGCAAGTAGCCGTGACTATTTTAACAATAAAAGGGCATACTTTGGCAAGTTTTTTTAGCGATTGTGGGATAAAACACACAAGGACAACTAGTGAAAATGTAAAAAACCCTGCCCATCTTCTCCGCCTAAACCGTGCGTTCTTCAGTTGTCCTTGGATTAACTAAGACAAAGTTCCAATCAAGGAAAACTTCCAAAAAACAAAAAAAATCAGAGACCCAAAAGCGATCCCTGATTTGTTTCACAATAATTTTAGACTATGCTGAAAATGAACTTCCGCAACCACAACCGCCTGTTGCGTTTGGATTCTCAAATGTAAAACCTGAACCCATCATATTTGATACATAATCAACTGTAATACCATTCAGATATTGACCTGAAAACATATCTACAAAAAGTCTTACGCCTTCTTGTTCAATGATTGTGTCACCGGTTTTTGATTCTTCTTCAATATTCAAACTGTATTGAAAACCCGAACATCCACCTGGAACTACACGAACTCTCAATCCGGCAGTTTCCGGTAAATCATCTTCACCAGCCATAAACTTATTAATCTCTTCAGCCGCACTAGGCGTTACTAGCAATTCAATTTCAGGTGCTGCAACTGCTGCCATAATTTTATTTATATTCTCCTCAATAAAAAATTTCTGATTAGTTTATAACCAATCTTTACTTTAATTTCAATATTAACTGAATTTTAGATGTCTGACAAGGCTTTATCTTTGCCAAATATTCAGCCAGCTCTCGACAAAATTGTTAATTCCGGTTTCATCGCCTCAATTGAAATCTGTCTTGCCACCTCTTCTGCTGTTTTGTGGAACGCTTTGGATTGTGGCGAATCGGGATGCGAAACGATCACAGGCGTTCCTTTGTCACCACCTTCCCGGACTTCCATTCCGAGTGGGACTTCGCCTAAAAATGGAATTCCATAATCGTCGGCAAATTTCTTTCCGCCGCCTTCACCGAAAATGTTGTAGCGTTTGTCGGGCATATCTGGCGGGATGAAATAAGACATATTTTCGATCACCCCCAAAACGGGAACTGCGACCTGCTCGAACATTTTCAATGCACGGGTCACATCAGACAAGGAAACATTTTGCGGAGTCGTAACTAAAACCGCACCTTGCACGGGAACTAATTGAGCAAGTGAAAGCTGGACGTCACCTGTTCCCGGCGGCATATCAACGATTAGATAATCCAATTCGCCCCAATTAACATCACTCAAAAATTGCCTAACGACGCCGTGAAGCATTGGACCACGCAAAACCATCGGTTTGTCAGGCGGAACTAAAACTGCCATCGAAATCAATTTTACCCCGTGAGCTTCCAATGGAATTAACTTATTGCCCGGACCAACTTGAGGTTGAGTTTGTCCCGCACCGAGCATCATAGGGATATTCGGACCATAAACATCTGCATCCATCAAACCGACTTTTGCACCGTTTTTTGTTAAAGCGACTGCTAAATTAACTGCAACTGTTGATTTTCCAACGCCGCCTTTACCACTTGATACTGCAATAATGTTCTTAACGCCGGGAATCGCTACATTATTTGCAATTCCGCGTCCTTTCGGAACTTCGGCATCCATAGTTACATTAACATTTTCAACGCCTTCGATGCTTCCTACTAATTCTTTTGCGTCGGCTTCAAATTCGTCTTTTACAGGACATGCGGGTGTGGTTAAAACTATTCGAAATGAAACGTCACCGCCTTCGATCTCTAAATCTTTGATAAATTCCAGCGTGACAATATCTTTTCTTAAATCCGGATCCTTGATCTTACTTAATTGTTCTAAAACCTTCTCTTCAGTTACCTGACTCATATAAATACCTTTTTATATTTTAATTTGTTAATATTTTCACAATACACTTTAGATTATATGAGTTCAACCAAACAAAAGCGATTTGAAACGCTTGCGAGAAAGGCAAGAAAATGCAAAATCTGTCCCGATTTAGCGGATAAAATTGCCGTTTTGAGTGAGATGAACGGTAACATAAATTCAAAAGTTATGTTCATCGCCGAAGCTCCCGGCAGACAAGGTGCAGACAGAACTCGCAAGCCTTTTTCGGGAGATAAATCTGGTGAGAATTTTCAAGTTTTGTTGAATTCGATAAAATTGAAACGAGAAGAAATTTTCATAACAAACGCAGTTCTTTGCAGTCCACGAAAACCGAGCGGTGCAAATCGCAAACCGAAAAAAAGCGAGATGAATAACTGTGCGGATTATTTAGAGAAAACTATAGATTTAATTAATCCACCAGTTTTAGTTACCCTCGGAACTGTTGCACTTGAAGCACTCAAAAAGATTGAGAATCATAATTTAAAAATAAAAGAAAATGTTGCAGAAGTTATAGATTGGAACAAATTCAAATTGATTCCGCTTTATCATCCAAGTCCACAAGTAATAGCTTCGCATCGGAACATGGAACAGCAATTAAAAGATTACGAGGTTTTGAAAAGGGAAATAGAGAAATAAGAATGGTGTTTATTCTAAGCAAAGATATTGTATCTTACAAAAAAAACGAATCTGAAAACTATGAAGATTTTGAAATTTTCAAAATTCAATGGCTTAACTATCAAAAATATCTGAAATCTAATAAAGAGAAAATACCAAGTTCAGCCTATGATTTTGCAACTGCGGAATGGCATTACAATACAATGGATGCAAGATGTCTTCATGATTCATGGTTAGAAGAATATAGATTTGGTGAAGTTTCGGAATCTCAAGGAAAGTTTAAACTTAAATCAACTAAGATGTATCTAAAGTTGCTTGGTGCTTATCACAATGGCTATTTAAAAATTCATTACAAAAATCTCAAGGAATATAGTCTTAAATCTAACAGAGATTTTTTTGCTCCTGTTGATTTCAAAGGTTTTGTACATCACGATTTATTGCATGATGAAGTTCGATTATCGGAAAGCGGATTTGTGATTCACGAGATTGAATGGGTAAATGCAAATTGGATAATTGAATGTGAGGATATTTTTTATGAATGGATTCCATTTATCAAAGATCAATCCAATGATATGACACCGTTTTTATAACATGAAAATATGATGACTATAGAGAATTATAATAAAATCAGAAATGAAAATGCCGTTGGTTTTTACAAATATAAACGCGGTTTGATCGAAGTTTCGGGCGGCGAAGCGGTTCAGTTTTTGGATGGTTTGATTACCAATGATATGAAAACTCTTGAAGACGGCGAACAAATGCTTGCGGCATTTCCGAATGCAAAAGGGCGTATGCTGGCAGTCGTTGGCATTTTAAGAGATGGTGAAAAATACCTATTTCAGACAGAAGAAGCGACTTATCAAAAAGTTTACGAAAATCTGTTTCGTTTCACATTCGCAGGCGACTTCAAGGTTGAAGATTTAACTGAAAATTACAAATCATACAGATTTTTTGGTGATTCAGATAATTTGAGTTTTGATGTAAATGAAGTAGTCAAAATCTCAGATATTTACTTTGTTGAAAAAGAAAATGCAGAAAATTTCGAAAATGAATTAAAAGAACTTGAATACATAGAAATTTCAAATGATCTGTATGAAACTCTGAGAATTGAAAGTGGCATTCCAAAATACGGCATTGATATGGACGAAGAAACTGTCGTTCCTGAGGTCGGCTTAGAAGATGCGATCAGCTACAACAAAGGCTGTTACATCGGACAAGAAGTTATCGCCCGCATACATTTTCGTGGAAAAGTTGCTAAAAAATTAACAGGTTTGATTTTTGAAGATGAAAACCCGGAAATTGAACCAAAACAAGAAATTAAATCACTTGAAGATAAAAATGCAGGTTTTTTAACCTCAATTACATATTCTCCAAAACTCGAAAAAACAATTGCTTTTGCATACATTCGCAATGCTTATTTAGAGGAAGGAAAAGAATTGAAAGTCGGTGATTTTATAGCTAAAGTTAAAACATTACCATTTATATAATGAACGTAGCACAAATAAATATGAACGATTTAGATATTGATCTGCCAAACGCAAAACTAGCTTATACCATTATCCAGTCACTTTTAGATTCAAATGAGGCTTTGAGTGATTTGCTCGTCGTAATGTCGCACGCAATGGATGAAGATGTCGTCAAGGCGATGACAAATACGGGCGAATGGGAAACTTATCTAGAAAGTAAGAGAAATATGGAAAATACTAAGTTGCAGATTGAAAAGTTTACTGAACAACTCAAGATAATGGAAAACGGATAATGGATAATAAAGAAAATGTTTTGAAAGATAAATCTTATAAATTTGCTTTGCGGATTATTAAACTTTACAAGTATCTGATTAGTGAGAAGAAAGAATATGTCCTTTCAAAACAAGTATTACGTTCTGGAACATCAATTGGAGCAAATATTACTGAGGGTAATCAAGCACAATCTAAAGCTGATTTTATTCATAAACTTTCCATAGCAAATAAAGAGGCTTTTGAAACAGAATATTGGCTTTGTCTTTTACGAGATTCTGAATATATTACTGAAACCCAAGCTGATTCTTTGATAATTGATTGCAATGAATTACAGAAAATTCTAACAACATCAATAAAAACAACTAAGAAGACAACTAAAAATGGATAATGAATGATTAGAATTATCAATTATCAATTATCAATTATTCACTATGAAAGATTTAATAATAATCGGATCTGGACCTGCCGGAATTTCTGCTGCATACGAAGCACAAAAATTAGGGCTCAAATATCTTGTCATTGAAAAAGCGCTAATCGGAAATACGATTTATAACTATCCTGTTGGATTAACAGTTTTTTCGACGACGAATGAGCTTGAGTTTGAAGAAGGTGATTTAAAGCCTGCGAGGGAGAAGCCTACTCGTGAGGAATTACTTTCTTATTATGTGAAGTTCGTTTTGGATAATGATTTGAAAGTTCAATGGGAAGAGGAAGTCTTAAAGGTTGATAAATTGGGCAAAGATCATTTTCGAACAATTACTCCAAAAGGTGAATATGAATCGAAAGCCGTTCTTTTTGCTCATGGAGCGATGGATTATCCACGTAAATTGAATGTTAAAGGTGAAGAGTTGCCAAAAGTTCATACGCATTTCCGCGAAACTTATCCTTGGGTTAAGAAAAAAGCTTTGATTGTCGGTGGCGGAAATTCTGCGGGCGAAGCGGCTTTGTTTTTAGCAGAAGAAGGGGCAGACACCACTTTGGCTATTTTTCGGAATGATTGGGAAGAAACTGATCCGAAACAAGGTTGCATTAAATATTGGGTAAAGAATCCTCTTGAAGAACAGCTCAAAAAGCGTTGTTTAAATCTATTTTTCCTCGGCAAAGTTTTGGAAATTCGAGAAAATGATGTCGTTCTCGAGGATGAAAATGGCGAACGTTGCGTTCTAGAAAATGATGTCGTTTTTGTTCTCATCGGTGCAGACGCTGATCTAACAATGCTCAAGAATCTTGGTGTAAAAACTGAGCAAAATAAATATGGGGAAGTTCCAATTTATGACGAGGAGACGTTTGAAACGGACGTTTCGGGAGTTTATGTTGTTGGACATTTCACAAACGCTCGGCATATTAAAGGTGCGATAGAAGTTCCTCAGATGATTATTCCAAAGATTGCAGAGAAGTTACACGAATGAAAATAACTCACAATTATGAAAATCGAAACTCAACCCTATCTTGATTACAATGATAAATTACCAAAAAAGGGAAGGCATATAGTTGGATTTCAAGATGCAGAATCAATAGTTGTTTATCAAGCATATCAGCATAAAATTGCAGATTTTGCAGTAGAAAACCAGTTTTTCGGTGGTTCAAGATATAGCTATAATCGTATGTCTTGGATTAAACCAAATTATTTATGGATGATGTATCGTAGTGGTTGGGCTGAAAAGTCAGGACAAGAAAGAGTTTTGGCAATTTGGATTAGGAAAAGCGATTTTGAAAGTATCTTAAATCAAGCTGTGTTTACTTCTTTTAACTCAAAATTTTACGAAAAAGAACAGAACTGGAAAGAAGATATGTAAAATAGTAATGTTCGACTCCAATGGAATCCAGATCATGACCCTTTTGGAAAAAAGTTAGAAAGAAAAGCAATTCAAATAGGGTTGAAAGGTAAAACACTTGAAAAGTTTGGAAAGCAACAAATTATTGAGATTGAAGATGTTACGGATTTTGTTATTGAGCAAAGAAAGTTTGTAAAAAATAATAAGCTTGAAAAATTGTTAGTTCCAAACGAAACTATTTTTATTCCAAATGATGAAGATCTAGCAACTAAAATCGGTTTATCGAAACCAAATTAATATGACCATCAAAAAAGCCAAAGAAATATTAAAGCACCAATTCGGCTATGATTCGTTTCGTATGAATCAAGAAGCGGCGATTGAGTGCCTTTTGCATAAAAAAGATGCGGTTGTCTTGATGCCAACTGGCGGTGGGAAATCGCTTTGTTATCAAATTCCTGCTTTGATGTTTGATGGTTTGACGTTAGTTGTATCGCCTTTGATTGCTTTGATGAAAGATCAGGTTGATGCACTTCAAAGTAATGGAATTGTGGCGGCTTATTTGAATTCGACTCAGACAAATCGTGAGCAGGTTGAGGTTTTTCAGAAAGTTCGACGTGGTGAAGTAAAACTCTTGTATGTAGCACCTGAGAGACTTATGCAATCAGGCGAAAGGTTTATAGATTTTTTGGATGGATTGGATATTTCGCTTTTTGCGATTGATGAAGCACATTGTATTTCGAGTTGGGGACACGATTTTCGTCCGGAATATCGTCAACTTTCCAAATTAAAACAGTATTTCCCGGACGTTCCGCTAATAGCTCTGACTGCAACTGCTGATAAATTGGTTCGGCAGGACATTATCAAATATCTCAATTTACAAAATTACGAACTTCTCATTTCAAGTTTTAATCGCCCAAACATTTATTACACCGTCAAACCAAAACGAAGTTCCTATGGTCAGCTTTTGGATTTTCTTGAGGAGAGAAAAAGCGAAAGTGGAATTATTTATTGTTTGAGTCGTGCAGCGACAGAAAATTTGGCTTTGGACTTAAGGGATGAAGGTTTTAATGCTTTGCCGTATCATGCGGGTTTGACAAAAGGCGAACGCGATAAAAATCAGAGTCTTTTTATTAATGACGATGTAAAAATTATTGTTGCGACAATAGCATTTGGGATGGGTATTGATAAATCAAATGTGCGTTTCGTTGTTCATATGGATTTACCAAAAAATATCGAAAGCTACTATCAAGAAACGGGAAGAGCAGGACGGGATGGACTCGAAAGCGACGCATTATTGTTTTTTTCATGGGGCGATGTCAACAAGTTAAAAGGCTTTGCAGAAATTGAAAATAATCAACAGCAGTCTGAGATTATGCTCAAAAAGCTCAACCAAATGGGCGAATATGGTGATTTAAAGCATTGCCGTCGAAAGTATCTGTTGGATTATTTTGATGAAGAATTAAACGAGGATTGCGGACATTGCGATAACTGTGACACAGATTTTGAAAAAATAGATGGAACTATCATTGCCCAAAAAGCTCTATCAGCGGTAGCTAGAACAGGTCAAAAATTTGGTCTGACTTATCTAGTTGATTTTATACGTGGTTCAAAATCTCAAAAGATTTGGGATACACATAAAAACTTGAAAACTTACGGCATAGGTTCGGACATTTCAAAAGACGAATGGTTAGCTTATTTTCGGGACTTGGTTACTCAAGGATTCCTAAAGCAGGTTGAAGAAAAATATACAACCATTGCCTTGACTGAAAAAAGTTTGGGCGTTTTGAAGGGAAATACACCTGTTGAACTTTTCAAGGTTACTGTAAAAGAAAAGAAATCTACACTTGTTAGCGAAGTCTCACATCCATATGAGAAAGATTTATTCGAGCGTTTACGAACTTTGCGTGCAAAATTTGCAAAGGCTGAAAACGTTCCTCCATACATTATTTTTTCGGATGTGACTTTAGTTGAATGTTCTACCTATCTACCTTTAACAGAACGTCATTTCCTAAAAATGTCAGGTGTCGGTGACGTTAAAATGGAAAAATACGGCAAAGATTTTTTGGCTGAAATTATTGAGTTTTGCGAGGAAAATAATTATGAAACTCGTATGACTTTGAAAGAGCCGACACGTCGCAAAAGGAAAAGAAAAAATAATGGTGAAAGCTCACATTCGATTTCGCTCAAAATGTTCAAAGAAGGAAAAACTGTCAAAGAAATTGCAAAAGAGAGAAATTTAGCTATTGGGACGATTGAGTCTCATCTAGTTAAATTTATTCCAACCGGTGATATTCAGATAGAAGATTTGGTGGAGTTAGAAAAGATCGAAGTTATAAAGGATGCGATATTTGAAATGAATCCTGAAAATGGACTCTCGCCTATAAAAGAATATTTAGGTGAGGAGTTTAGTTATGGTGAAATAAAAGCTGTAATTGCAGAAATGATTTGATGAAAAATTGGTGAGGAATTTTTCTCTGGATTATTCGCTTGATTTTTGTGATTTGACCCAAGCCTTCCAATCGTTTTCAAGATTCTCCAGATTTTCATATCTTGAGTCAATTGTTGCTAAAATCTCAGTTGCTTTTTTTCCATTCATTAAACCATTGGCAATATCTTTAACGACAGAATTCCCTTTTTTATCAACCAAAAACTCAGTAAATGCTAGAGATTGAGAGTAAAACATCAAATCTTTAGGTGAAGTTTTTTTATCAGATTGTACAACTGTAACTTTTGCTACTCCTGACCTGTTTTTAATAATGTTTGGATTATTCTTTAAGAATTCTTTTGCTTCTTCGCCGGAAAGAACTTTTTTGCCACCTAATTTAACTTTGTTTCTTGCAAAATAGGGGTGTTCCATTTCAAAAAACTCTTCTAAAGGAATAGTTTTATCCAAATTTTCTTTTAAGAAATTATTTCGTCGCTTCTTTAAATTTGGATATTCACTAAGCGTTGCTATCGCTTCATCAAACCAATCAGGAATTTCAGGATGTCCGTATTTAAGATTAGTTGTATTTGAAGCTGTTTTGGTCATATTTTTGTTGACGTATGTGATAAAAAATTTATGACCTGCTTCATGTGATAAAGGTCTGGCTTCGCTCATACTCTTTTTTTGTGTTCCAGGCTTTTCAATCTTTTTTAGATAATCATTCGACACAAATGGAAGAATTTTTAGTCCGCGACTCATGAAAGGGCTAAAATCTATTTTGGGCACTTCTCCAGGGGAGTCAACAATAATTACGGCGATTTTGGGCGGCTTTTCACCAAAATATTTTTCAAAAGTGTCAGCTGCTAACTGAACTTCTTCTTGAGCAGTTTTTAGCTCATTATCGTTCGGTGCATAGATTTCATAGATATCAGTTTTTACACTCACACTATTCTTTTCTTGAGCGTTTGCTACACATATAAATAAAAGAAAAGTAAATAAGAAAATGAAGACAGTTCTAGCTTTTAACATCTGTAAAACCTCCTTTTTGTATTAGTTTTGAAGGAAGTAAAACGACCTTTAGTAAAGAAGGTCGTTTTACTTAAGAGAATGATTGATAAAATCTAAAAAAAAGAAATCTATTATTTTCGTTTTAAATAGAATTTCTTATGACTCAGTTTTTCATCAATGTTTGCTGGATTTATTTCATAGCTCGTAATGTCTGTGTTTTGGCTTGGTTTTCCTCCAACACTTTTCGTCCATCTGTGTGGCAATAGCAAGTTTCCAACACTTCGAAAATCGGAAAATTTAACTTGGTGCTCAACAGATTTACCTAAGTCTTTTTTCATTTCTATTAAAGCTTCTTTTTCGATTTTTTGGTTTTCACCCTTCTTGAAAAAGAACATATTTTGGTTGCTTTGATAACTAACCATTTGTGGAAGATTGGTTGAGGCATCTAAATAAAGCTTAAAAGATGAGCCATTTGAAGAAACCTCAATTATGTTGCTCGGGTTTCCATCAACGTTTCCGCTACCAGCATATTTATAACTAGCACCTGAGTTTTCGGGAGCAGTTAAAAGCAAAGCCATAGTTGTTCTGAGCATTTCATTATTGTGTCCTCTGTGACTACCAAATCGTAATCTTCTTGGTCCGATTACATTTTCTGTCAGGACATTGCCATCCTTGTCATCAACAACAATAACTTTTTTGTTATCTGATCCGATTACGTTTTCCGTGAGAATTTTTCCATCTTTATCTTTAACAATGACGACTTTTTCTGCGACTTTATCATTTCCTTCTATGTCACTATCGCCGTCAATTTTTACACGGAATTTATTTTTTCCTTCTAAATTGATTTCTTCAGTTGTGCCGTCTTCTTTAGTGATAATTACTTTGTCACCTTCAACTTTGACTTTTCCATCTGTGTCAGAATTCCATTCAGCTTTACCATCCTTGCCTCTTTTAATTACAAAAACCCCTTTTTTCTTTGTTCCATCTTTTGAAGTGAAGTCAATTTTCTCTCCATCTTTTTGCATAAAAACAAAATCAGAATTTGATTTAAACTCAACATTTTTGCCATCTCCCGGATCACCAATGCTTACTTTTTTACTGAAATGACCGGGCATTTTCATATTGATTTCCAGACTGCCTTGCTTAACATCCTGAACACCATCTCTTTCAAAGAAATTTGTGGTGGTTGCAACGATAGTCATACTTTTGACTTCGCTTATATTGGCATCGCCACCTAAGGCAATGCGGGCATTTTTAATGATTTCCATTGCCTTATCATCATTTAAAAATTTTGCACTTGTTTTTTCGATAATAGTTCCCAGTCCGATAAGAAATACCGAAACACACAGGATTGAAATAATAAATCTTTTCATTTTTGCCTCCAAAAATATTATTGCGGTTATTTTGACGTTATTATAATTGCAGAGTTTTAATCTTGAGTGATTAAGAAAACGCAAAGAATTTGTTAAGAATGTTAAATCTAATTCAAAAGTTTCTAATCATTTATCCCAATACCTGCAATTTTGTTGTTATTGATAATTAGAATTAGATTTAATGGGCTGTTTTCAAAACCGATGGTGGTTCTGCCGTTTTTTACAGTCAAAGACTTAGGTTTTAACCCCTTAAGTTCATCTCCAATCTGCGAAAGACTTTCAATGTGTCCTTTCATTGAAACCATCTTAACTAGATTTTTGCTAAAATTCTTGTTTATAAAATTTTCTATTATTTTCTTGTCTTGAGATGTATAAGTCTCAATGAAACTGTTGATAAGCTTATTATTTGGATGCTCATTTATGCTTTTGTAAACAGCATCTACTTTCGTTGTAAGCCCTGAAACATACTTCGGATTCCGCAAGGTTTCGTTAATTTCTTCAGCTAAGCGGTAAAATTCACGCTTTAAACCATTGGTCATAAGAATGATCACTGTGTCTTCATCAGGAAATCTCCAAAAGTCGGTAAAAAATATTCCGTTACCGCCATTGTGTGTAATCAAATTCTTGTCCTTTGAAGTAGGTACAATAGACCAGCCGTAACCGTAAAATGAGTCACCATTTTCATTTTCTTTAATATGCTTAGCATAATGCTTAGCTTTGGCTTTTTTATCCAGAATTGTGTTGCTTTCCAAAGCAAGATGCCATTTATAAAGATCTTCGACTGTGCTCAAAATTCCACCATTGCCCATTAAGTTCCAATACATTTGCGGTTGTCTTTGGTACTTTTCGGTCATTTTCCCCCAACGGTTATTGTCTTTATAACCGACTGAAATTTGATCTTCTTTCCATGTTTTCACGTTGTAACCTGTATTGAACATTTTGGCTGGTACAAATAATTTCTCACGAACATAATAAGGATAACTCTGGTCAGAGACCTCTTCTATAATCGCAGCTAAAAGTGAATATCCGACATTTGAATATCTGTAAACTGCACCGGGTTTAGATTTTAAGGGAGTTTCAAATGCTCTTTTCAAATAAGCTCTTTTATTGATAATTTCTGAGTCTGAGCCGATTGCTCCAGGAAATCCGCTTGAATGAGTTAAAAGATGATGGATTGTAATTTCTTTTTTATCATCGGGAACGTCTTTGAAGTATTTACTTAATTTATCGTTAACTGATAATTTTCCATTCATTTCAAGTTTTAGTATTGCAGCTCCCGTAAAAGGTTTTGTAACCGAGCCGGTTGAAAATACTGTGTTCGGCGTATTTTTAATTTTCTTTTCACGATCAGCATATCCATAACCGTTACTACTAATTTTTCCATTTTGTGCAACTAAAACTGCTCCGCTAAAACCTTCTTCAGTTAAGCGGTTCATTAATTTATTCACGTTTGTAAAGTTTGATTTTTCGTAACTAAAAGCAAAAGTGCTATTTGTAAGAAGAAAAATAATGAAAATTATTGCGATTTTATTTCTAAATGACATTCTTAAATACCCTCAAAATTTTTATAATTTTTACAGCTATAAACTTTGACAGATGAATTTACGTATTTGGTTAAGAATCCGCAAAGAATTTGTTAAAAATGTAAAATTTTACGAAAAGTATTGTTTTTTACTAATCTTTATAGGCATAATTTACGTGATGAAGAGTTCTTGGTTTCCAACTTTAATGATTGTTGCTCTGCTGGGTTTGCTAGTGTTTTTGGCAACTCTTCAGTACCAGTGGTTGGGACAAATCAGTGACGCAGAAAAAGTTCGTCTTGAAGAGCGTTTGAAAGATGACACTAAGCGTTTTGCCGATGATTTTAATGAAGAAATCCAGAACGCTTACTATCCATTTAAATTTACTGAAGATGATTGGGGTTCATTCAATAATCGCTACAAAGCTTGGAAACAAAAAACCAATTACCCAAGCCTTATTACTTCGATTCATTTTGTTAAAACAAGCAAAGAAAACGAACTTAATGTTTACAACGAAAAGAATGGAAACTTCGAAAAAGCTGATTGGAATAAGAAACTAAGTGAAATTAAAACAAACTTCAAGAACAACAATTTTGAGAGATACAGTGAAAAACACTTTGCTCTAATAATTCCGATTTACAAAAGGCTAAGTGATTTCAAGAAGGTTTTGAGTAATACGAAACGTTCAGTCTTTGTTAAAGATAAAAATGGAAAAACACTCACAGAAAATATAGTCGGTCCCGAAGCATCCAGCAAAAATGTAGAAAATATCTTAAAAAGACTAAAAATTCCTGATAAAGATGGTTTTTTAATAATTGATCTCAATGAAGATGTCATAAAAACCAAAATATTACCTACGCTGGCAAAAAAATATTTTTCTGAGTCTGATGGTGGGAGTTACAAGCTATCAATTGTTGGAAAAGATAAAAATACTATTTTTCAAACACACAAGGAAGCATTAGATAAAGACGATGCTCAAGCAAAACTATTCAATCTAAATCCTGAAAACTTTTTCTTTTTTAGTAATTCAGGAGAAATACCTCTCGAAAGAAAAGTAGGTAATGGTAGAGTGGTTTTTAGTAACTCTGTATCAGCCAGAACAGTCACAAAGATGACAGATTCCAGCGGAAGAAACGGAACTAGCGAAGTTGTAGATGTAGATATTACGAGTGACAACAAACCTGTTTTCAGGGTTTTTGAGAACAAGGGCAAAGAATCAGAAGGTTTATGGACATTTAAAGTTCAACATGTTGATGGTTCGTTAGAACAATTTATAACGAACACTAGGCAAAGAAATTTAGCTGTAAGTTTCGGCATATTATCACTCTTAGCTGTAAGCATAATCCTCATATTCATTTCTTCCCAGCGAGCAAAAAACTTCGCTCTAAAACAGATGGATTTTGTTTCTTCTGTTTCACACGAATTCAGGACTCCTCTTGCAGTTATTTATTCGGCAGGAGAAAACCTCTCTGATGGTGTGGTTGAAGATCAAACTAGGGTTGTCAGCTACGGAAATTTACTTAAAAGAGAGGGCAAAAAGTTATCCGGAATGGTTGAGCAGATTCTGGAATTTGCAGGTGCTAACTCGGGTAAGCGTAAATATGATTTTCGTGAAACTGATATTTCTATGGTTATTGAGAATTCAATAAGAGAATGCGAACCAATCCTTTTAGAGAAGAATTTTGAAATTGAAAAAGAAATTGCTGAAAACCTGCCAAAAATAAAAGTAGATGAAAAGGCACTGACTCAAGCAGTACAAAATTTAATCAACAATTCGATTAAATATAGCAATGGGACAAAATGGCTGAAAATCACTGCAAAAAATGGCGATGGGAATTTAAAGCTTTCAGTTGAAGACAAGGGAATTGGTATTTCAAAAAGCGATCAAAGACAAATTTTTGAACCATTTTATCGTTCAAAAGAGGTTGTAGATGACCAGATCAGCGGTAATGGTTTGGGACTGAGTCTTGTAGAGCAAATTGTTGATGCTCACAAAGGAAAAATCGAAGTTAAAAGTGAGATCCATAAAGGTAGTAAATTTACAATCCATTTACCTGTTAATAATTAAAATTGAGTAATTTGAAATAAAGTAAATGAGCAAAGTTTTAGTCGTTGAAGATGAAGAAGGTTTAATACTTACACTTTCAGACCGTCTGCAAAGTGAAGGTTTTGATGTAGAAATTGCAAGAGATGGTGAAGAAGGTTTGGCAAAAGCATCGTCAGAAAGTTTTGATTTGATAGTTCTTGATGTAATGATGCCGAAAAAAAACGGTTTTGATGTATGTCGTGATTTGAGAAAACAAGGTGTAGATATTCCTATCCTAATGCTCACGGCAAAAGGCGAAACTATAGATAAAGTTTTAGGGTTAAAGCTTGGTGCAGATGATTATTTAACAAAACCTTTTGAGATTATGGAATTGCTTGCAAGGATTGAAGCCCTTCTTCGACGTTCCCCAATTTCAAGAGAAAATTTAAACTCAATTGATAAATTTACTTTTGGAAGTATAACGATTGATTTCAAAAAAGCAGAAGTTATCAAAAATAAGGATGAGGTTGATCTTTCTGCAATGGAATTTAAGCTTTTGCAATTTTTAATTGAAAATCAAGGTAGTGTGCATTCAAGAGATGAGTTATTGGATGAAGTTTGGGGATACGATGCAATGCCGACAACTCGGACTGTAGATGTACATATCGCTTGGCTTCGTCAAAAGCTAGAAACAAACCCCAAACGCCCTAGGTTTATTCAAACTGTTCACGGTTTGGGTTATAAATTTGTAAGCTAAATTATTGATTTTTTTTTGTGGGAGATATAGATCCATTATTTAGCTTTGCTACCCGATAAAAAACTTTCAATCACAGCATCTAGTTTCTCAGGCTGATCGTCCATTATAAAAATCCTTGAATTTTCAATAGTTACTGTTTGAACTAGCGGATTAAGCTTTTCTACACCTTTCCAAGAATCAATAGTTAATTGTCTGACTCCCCCTCTTTGCCCGGGTATTTCATCAAATTCCTTACTAAGCCCTGGTTTAACTATAAGCAGGGGAGTTTTCAAAGATTTTAGATTTACGGTTAGGTCTTGTGTCCAATGCTCACATAAATAACGTACGTGAACTGGCAAGGTAGCGTTATAAGCGATTCGCCAAAGTTGTAAACCACGAAGCGGGTGTTTGGCATACTCATATGGATACCAATTATTATCATCCCAAGTATCTCTGGTAACAGTTTTAAACCAACGCGGAGCCATTCCTTTGTCAACATATGAAGCTCTTTCTTTAACAGTTAAAGCACGACCAAATTGGGCATCTGCCATAACATTTTTAGCGACTCCGCTGATAATAATCACTTCAGAAATTAATTCCGGATTTTCTAGTGTAATTCCTAGAGCGATTTCGCTAGCAATTTGCCAATGAGCTACTAAAATCGTTTGTTTAAGTTTATTTTCCGATATAAGACTTTTTACGGCTTTTTGTGCAGCTGTTGTCCAAGTCCGTTCACCATAGCTTGTATTTTGGGATGGCATCGGCGGGGCAGGAGTTCCTCCAAAACCAGGCAATGTAATTGCGTACATTGTGTATTTTTCTTTCCTTGATTCTATAAAACTATCCCAAATTTCATCGCTAAATCCTAAACCTGAAATCAGAATCATGCTTTGTTTACCGCTACCTACTTTTCTGACATTACCAAGTTCTCCCAGCTTACTTGTTTTGTAGTTTGCTGAATGTATTAGATTATTTAGTTTAGGGTCTTGGTCTAATCGAGGTTTTTGAGCTGATAGATGGCTTACAAAAGATAAGATAAATAAAATTATGAAAATAGCGTACAGTTTAATTGACACAACATTAATCTCCTTAAAAGTAATTTATTTGAAGGTATGTATAATCAATAACAGTTAAGTTCAAAACATTTTTGCTTCAAACAGTTAAAGACGGTCAGCTGAACGGTTTTGATTATTTTTAAGATACGGCGTGGAAGATTTTAAGGTTTCTGAAATTTACGATGTTCGATAAAGTTTAAGTTTGAGTGTCTAAATAAAAAAGAGGTGTAACTTCTCTAGGATAGCTACACCTCTTTTTTTGAGTAAAATGTTTAGTCTTCAAAACTCTGCTTCAGTCATGGAAATTTCTCTTCTGGAAACGCCTGATTTTTTAGCAGCTTTCTCTACTTTTTTAGCAACCGCTTTAGCCACTCTTTTATCGAAAACTGAAGGGATGATGTAATCACAGTGAAGCTCATCGTCGCCAACTATTCCGGCAATTGCGTTAGCTGCAGCAATTTTCATTTCTTCATTTATTTTTGAGGCACGACAATTTAATGCTCCACGGAAAATTCCCGGGAAGCATAAGACATTATTTATCTGATTTGGATAATCTGATCTTCCCGTTGCCATAACAGCAACATGCTCAACAGCCTCTTCAGGATAAATTTCCGGATCAGGATTAGCCATAGCAAAAATTATCGGATCTTTTGCCATATTTTTGAGATCTTCGACGTTAATTACTTTAGGAACTGATAAACCAAAAAAGACATCAGCACCTTTTATTACTTCGTGAATCCCACCCTTTTCATTATTCGGGTTCGTGTGCCTTGCATACCAGTCTTTTACCCAATTCATATTTTCAGTGCGACCTCGGTAAAGTGCTCCGCTAGTATCGCAACCTATTACATTTTTTACTCCAGCAGCCATAACGATCTTTGTGCAGGCAACACCAGCAGCTCCGATTCCGTTTATGACAATTTTTATGTCTTCTATATTTTTGCCAACTATTTTTAGGGCATTGATCAATGCAGCAAGTACAACAACCGCAGTACCATGTTGGTCATCATGGAAAACTGGAATATCTAATTCCTCAATAAGTCTTTCCTCTATTTCAAAACATCTTGGTGCGGATATATCTTCGAGGTTAATTCCGCCGAACGCCGGAGCTATATTTTTGACAGTTTGGACTATTTCGTCGGCATCTTTTGTATCTAAACAGATCGGGAAAGCATCAACCTTACCAAATTCTTTAAAGAGTTGTGCCTTTCCTTCCATTACAGGCATTGCCGCAGCAGCCCCAAGACTTCCTAAACCAAGAACAGCACTTCCATCTGAAACCACTGCAACTGTATTCTTCTTAATTGTTAAAGTGTAGGCTTTTTCTGGGTCTTTGTGGATTGCTTCGCAAATTCGAGCAACACCGGGAGTATAAGCCATCGAAAGGTCAGCACGAGTTTTCAGAGGGATTTTTGAGACTGTTTCTATTTTGCCTCCCAAATGCATTAGGAATGTCCTGTCGGAGGCATTTATGATTTCAACTCCATCGATTTGTTTTATTGCATCAATTATTTCTTTGTTGTGATTTTTAGAGGTTGCATTGATGGTTATGTCACGAACAATAAAACCTTTGCCAACTCGTACAATATCAATAGCACCGATGTCTCCTCCGGCTTTACCAATAGTTGTAGTGATTTCTCCGAGCTTACCGGGGAGATTGTTTATGTTGACACGTAAAGTAAAACTAAAACTTGCTGTTGGTGTATTTTTCTCTGGCACTAAATTATACCTGCTTATATATAAAATAATTAAAAAATTAGCTTACTCTATTAAGTTTGTCTCACGCAAATTAAAAGGATTGGTGATTTAACGCTTTGTAAATATTAGCTAGAAGAAAGGTCGAATGAGTCCACGATAAATGCCTAAAATTGTAACTTTGTCTGCTGGATAGCTAGCTATTTCAAAATTATCATTAGCTGGTGCGAGATCTATATCAGCCCCCATTCGATAAAAAAGACGAAGCATTAACATTTGACCATCCACCAAAGCAGCAACACACTCACCGTCTCTAGCAAAGGTTTTGATCTCTATCAAAGCTATGTCATCTTCCATAATGTTTTTTTTCAACAATGCATTATCTTTTACTTGCAAAGCACGAACATTGGTCGGGGATAAATAACCAAGCATAAATTGTGGAACGTAAAGTCTATTTTCCTTCTTAGAATCGTCTGTCAATACAGGTTCTTCTAACCATTCAATCTCATGCACATATTCATTTACAGTTTTTTGAGGATTTATTTCCAGATTAAAACTGCCATTTTCATAATTTCTAAGTAAAAGACCTTGTTTTTCCAGTGCCTCGATATGTTTTGCAATCCCACCTTTTGAATTTACACCAAGATGTCTTGCTATTTGTTGATATGAGGGAACATAGCCATGATCTTCAATAAAGTTTGTTATAAAAGAGAGAATTTCTCTTTGGCGTTTAGTTCTCGGTTGCATGGTACAAATATTATTCAGGATAAATTACTTTCGTCAAATTTTTGTGTTTTTAATTATTACCTTTTGCAGTAATTGGTAATAACAAATCGTGTCAGTAGCCCAATCATCAAGAAGGGTTTCCAAGATCGACATCTGATTATTTGATCTGATCTTTTAACTTGATAGCAAAAGTCACTCCCTCACGGTCGGGCTACTGACACTTATCACAAATTACGGCATTGCAGTAAAAATTAAATGGTACAGATAATCAAAAAAACATTGACGCAAAAGTTTAACAAGGTTAAAATCTAATTTGGACTGACAGTTATCCAACCAATACAAGCGGGAATTTCTACTCTACCTACTTAACTAAAATTTTTATACGAGCGTATGTCCACAAGAATTGACGATTTATTGCGAATGGCGATGAGTTTTGGTGCTTCTGATTTGCACCTTAGAGCTGGTTCCTATCCTGTCATCAGGGTGAATGGTGAACTTCGACCAATTTCTGGAGTTAACCGCCTGACACAAGAAGAGACTTTGGAAATGGCGTTTTCAATGATGTCCAATCGACAGAAAATGCACTTTAAAGAAGTATTTGAAGTTGACATAGGATACGGAGTTTCAGGTCTTGGACGCTTTCGTGTAAATATTTTCCAACAGAGAAATTCTATTGGTATTGTTGCTCGTGTAATTTCCGATCAAATCCGTGGGTTTAGCGAACTAGGCTTGCCGCCTGTCTTAAGCAATATTGCTGATGAGCAAAGAGGTTTGGTATTAGTTACAGGAACAACAGGTTCCGGTAAATCAACTACACTCGCCGCGATGATCGACTACATCAATAAAAACAGAAATAGTCACATCGTCACGATTGAAGATCCGATTGAATTTTTGCATAAAGACAAAAAGTCATTTGTAACTCAAAGGGAAGTTGATGTCGATACTAGAAATTTTGCTGAAGCTCTGCGGGGATCGCTACGCCAAGACCCAGACGTGATACTCGTAGGTGAAATGCGTGACCTTGAAACAATTGAAACAGCACTCGTCGCTGCTGAAACAGGTCATATGGTCTTCTCTACGTTACATACTTTGGATGCTTCAGAAACTTTGACCCGTATTATTACAGCTTTTCCGCCCTACCAACAAAAATCCATCCGCATACAATTAGCCGGATTACTAAAAGCGGTTGTTTCACAACGTTTGATGAAATCTGCAAAAGGAAATTCCAGAGTTCCCGCAGTTGAAGTTTTAGTTTCAACTCCGCTTATTCGTGACTGTATTTTGAATGAAGAAAAAACATCTCAGATACGGGACGCTATTTCAGCAGGTACATCACAATATGGAATGCAGACATTTGATCAATCTTTGTTCTATCTATACCAATCTGGCTTGATTGATCTGGATGAAGCATTACGCGGTTCAACTAACCCAGATGAATTCAGATTAAGACTTGCAGGTATCCAAAATACTTCAGCACAAGCTAAAGAAGAGATGGAAAAACTCAGTGCTGTTAGTAATGTTGAGGATATGATCTCACGAGAATAAATCCGCATACAAAATGAAAAATTAAAGAGAGGCTCAACTAAAATGAAAAATACATCATTCTTAATTTTTAGTGTCATTATAGGTGTGGTTTTTTTTCAGGTCTTGAACTTTTTCGGATTACCTCTTTGGATGATACTTTTTAGTACGCCTTTTCTTTTATATGGACAGTTGTATTTTTCAACACGTTATAACTTCAGAAGTTCATTACAACTCGAACCTATTCCTGAGAAAGGATACGAAAAAAGATTATCCACTTTAAATTCAAATGAATATCAGTTGAGAAATCTTGGTTTTGTTAAGTTTGATGAATTTTATCTTCAAATTTCAACTGACGTTGTTGTTTATGTTTACGAAAATCCAGAAAAAAATCTGATTTTGTGTGATTATAATTTTGGAAGTTTTAATTACATAGATTTAGTGAGCAAATATGAAGAAGGGTACTCTTTAACTACCTCGAATACTGAAAATGCAGGATTAATTCCGAGAAGTGATAAGACAATGCTACAGGTTTTTCTAAATCATTCGCTTGATGAATTGGTCGCTAGACATTTGCACACTGAGGGATTTTTAGCTCAGAAAGGATTTATAAAGGATGAATTTGATTTAACATATTTCAGAGAGTGGTTTTTAAGTGAGTATCATAAAGCAGGTGATGTAGTAAATAATACTTTAGGACCAGCTAAATCTATTTACTGGATGCTTTCCAGCAATAAAATGAAATATGTTAAACCTGTGCAAGAACAGTTTCTAGCAAAGACTCTGCAGTTACCAAAAAACTAATCTAAATAAAATTCACCTTTGGCAACGATCACTGATTTGCCTGAAATTTTAACTTCTTCAACATTTCCTTTTTCACCTTTTACTTCTGCATATATGCGGCTAGGGCGTGCCATAAAATCACCTTGCTCAATTATAAAAGTATTTGTATCTATCAGATCATGGTGAACTAAATAACCTGACAAAGCTCCAGCAGCACTACCTGTTGCAGGGTCTTCCGGTATTGAATCCGCAGGTGCGAAAAATCTTGCGTGAACTTTTGATTCTTCCTCCATGGTTTCAAAGCAAAAAGCATAAACACCCACCGCACCATGATTTAAGTAAACCTTATTCAAAAGGCTAAAATTGATTTGGCATTTTTTCAAAGCTTCTAAATTTTTAACTTGAACCGCTAACGATCTTATTCCTGTTGAGACTATTTGGATTGGTTTGGTCTCTTCAGCTATTACATCCTGTCTGTCCAGACCTAAACCTTCAGATAATGTAATAATTTCTTTTTCATCCTTGAGAGTATTAAAAGCTGCAAATTGACCTTGTGTCATTGTAACTATGCTTGGTTTTCCATCTCGAAATTTTATTGATACATCTAAAACGCCTAGCTTTAATTCTTGTTTTACTACAATAGTTTCATCATCAGAGCCTTTGGCAATCCCCAAATGTGCAAGCAAATTCCAAGTTCCAACAACAGGATGTCCGGCAAGAGGCAATTCCTGCTTTGGGGTAAATATGCGTAAACGTCTCAAAGCATTTTCTGAGGGCAAAACGAAAACAGTTTCTGATAAATTCATCTCATTAGCTATTGATTGCATTTCACTATCTGACAATCCAAGAGCATCTGGGAAAACTGCAAGCTGATTTCCTGAAAATCGTTTATCGGTAAAAACGTCTAATTTATAGAATTCAAACTTTCTCATAATCTAATCTCAAATTTTTATTAAATAATGCAGGAAATTATAAGTTACTTAGATAATGTAGTCAACTACATATAAGAAGAGAAGTGGTACAGCAATTTATTTGATGAAGTAGGTTTTCAAACTTAAGACAAATCAAAATCTGAAGAATTTGAGAATTCGGCTAAATCATTAAAAAATCGAAGCTTTTTACCAGTATTATCTTGACATTAAAGAACTTCGGGGTTACATTTTATGTTTACCTAGTCAAATGCTTTTATCTGAAAAATTATTCTTGCGAATTAACTTTTTTTGTTAAAAGCAGTCCAAATTTAAAGAAACTGCTACGGGTAATATAACAGCTTGCAAAATAAGCAAATTTATTAGCCCTTGATAATTTGAGAATGGACTAAAATTAGCTAGCCCTCAAGCTGATTTTTTTTATGTTCAAAATCTGGGTAAATATGGGGACAAAATATAAAATAGCCATTTTAAATAAGGAAAGTAACACAAAACTAGAATGTCAAACGAAGTAATTAAGGAAGCTGATGAAAATGCAGAAAAGCAAGATTCAGTAGAACAAACCAACACAGAATCTTCTGTTGAAACTAAAACAGAAGAAACAAAGAGTGCGGCTGACGCACAAGCGACAGAAAACGGTAAATCAGAAGCCCAAGCTCCCGAACAAGAAATGGGCGGTGAAATGGACTTTGGTGCAATTCTTGAACAATTTGAACAAGAACAAGTCTCATATCATTCAGGCGAATTGGTAAATGGTAAAGTGGTCGGTGTGTCCGAGCGCGGAGTCTTGGTAGATTTCGGGTACAAATCCGAAGGTGTCGTTCCAATTGAAGAATTTACAACAACCGAAGGTGAAGTAACCATATCAGAAGGCGAAAATGTTGATGTTGTAATTAAGAATATGGGCATAGGTGATCAACCACCTGCTCTTTCCAGAGATGATGCACAACGTCGCTACTCATGGGACAAAATTGAGGAAGCTTATAAGAGTGAAACACCTATCAAAGGTACGGTTAAAGATAAAACCAAAGGTGGTTTGAAGGTTGATGTTGAGGGTGTTGAAGCATTTTTGCCGGGTTCACAAATAGATTCACGTCCTGTAAGAAATCTTGATAGCCTCAAAGGCGAAGAAATTGAAGCTCGTGTAATCAAGTTTAGCCGTAAACGTAACAACATCGTTCTTTCACGTAAAGTATTAACCGATGAAGTTATAAATGCACAGAAAGCAGAAACTCTAGCTAAGATTGGTGAAGGTTATATTATCGAAGGTACCGTTAAGAATTTAACCGACTACGGTGCTTTTATTGACATTGGTGGTATTGATGGTCTGCTTCATGTAACAGATATGTCTTGGGGGCGTTTGCAAAATCCAAATGAACTATTCAAAGTAAGCGATCATGTACAAGTAAAAATTCTCAAACTTGATAGAGAAAAAGAAAAAATTTCTCTTGGGTATAAACAACTTGTGCCCGATCCTTGGTCAACCGTAACAGAACTTTATCCTGTCAATGAAAAAGTTAAGGGTAATGTATCAAGCATCACAGAATACGGTGCGTTTGTTGAATTAGAACCGGGTGTTGAGGGTTTGGTTCACATATCTGAGATGTCTTGGTCAAAACGTCTGAAACATCCGAAACATATCGTTAAGAGAGGCGATGAGGTTGAGGTTCAAGTTTTAGGCATTGATCCAGATGAACGTCGCATCAGTCTTGGAATCAAACAGTTGCAAGAAAATCCTTGGGACACCATTGGCGAACGATACTTCATTGGCTCAAAAGTTCAAGGAAAGGTCAGAAACCTTACCGATTTTGGAGCATTTGTTGAAATTGAAGAAGGTGTAGATGGATTGGTACATATTTCAGATATTTCCTGGTCGAAGAAAATCAAGCATCCAAAAGAAGTATTGAAAAAAGGTCAGGAAGTTGAGGCGATTGTAACTAATATCGATACTAATGACAGAAGACTTTCACTTTCAATTAAAGAACTAACGCCAAGTGCCTGGGAAACATTTACAAATGAACATAAGCCAGGCGATGTAGTTAAAGGTAAAATTTCTCGCTTTGCTGGTTTTGGCGTGTTTGTTGAGCTCGCTCCTGAACTCGAAGGTTTGTGTCACATCTCAGAATTATCTGACGAAAGGGTAGAAAATCCCGAAGATATGTTTGAGATCGGACAAGAGCTGGAATTCAAGATTTTGAGAATTGAACATGATGTCGAAAAAATTGGACTTTCGCATAGGGCTGTCGGCAAAGCAGATGAGCCAACTCTAGATTCACGTTCTTATTCAAGTCAGGCAAAAAGCGGTATGGCATCACTTGGGGAACTTGCTAAACTAAAATTAGGTTTAGAAGCTCAAGCTGATGATCAAGAAACAGTCGAAGAAACGCCTGAAGCTAAAGAAGAAGATGTTGCTGAAACACCTGCTGAAGCTGAAACTACAGCAGAAAAGTCTGAATCAACTGATGAAAAAACAGATGAAGTTCAAGCTTCAGAGACTGTTGAAGAGTCCGTAGCTACTGAAGAAACACAAGTAGCTGAAGCTGGTTCAGAAGAAACATCTGGAGAGAAAGAAGAAACCTCTGTAGCTGAAGATGAAAATACTGCTGATGCAGTAGCAGAATCAAAAGAAGAAGCTACTGCAGAATCTGACGAAAAATCAGATGAAAGTGATTCAAAGGAAGAAGCTGAAGCTGCAGCTCAGGATTCGTAATTAGACTAAAAAGTTAGCTTTCTTTATCTATATAATTAAACGATAAAAAGGGTTCGAGGAAAACTTATGACAAAAGCAGATTTAGTCGAAATTGTCGCTCAACAAGCAGACATGACAAAAAAAGATGTGGAACAACTTATTGAAATAATTTTCGATAGTATTGTTGATTCATTAAATAATGGCGAAAAAATTGAATTGCGTGGTTTTGGCAGTTTTCGTGTAAGACATAGAAATGCCCGTAAAGGTCGTAACCCAAAAACAGGTGAACCGGTTGATATTCCAGCAAAGCGAGTTGCCTACTTTAAACCCGGTAAAGACCTCAAAGATATGGTTAACAGATAAATAGGATTTGTGTAGTGGATGTACTTTGGAGTCCTTGGAGATATGACTACATAAAATCTGATAAAAACGAAGACGCAATCGAGTCAACTGGTTGTGTTTTCTGCGATATATTAAAAAGCTCGGCTTCCGATGAAGAAAAATTTATTCTTCATCGAGCCGAGCATAATTTTATTATCCTAAATATTTATCCTTACATAAGTGGTCACATAATGGTCGTACCTTACAAACACATTGCTGACATAGATAAATCAAGCAAGCAAGAATCCGATGAATTAATGGATTTGACTAAGAAATGTCAATCAATTATAAGATCAACTTACTATCCACAAGGCTTGAATATAGGTATGAATTTAGGCAAGGCAGCAGGGGCTGGAGTCGCTGAACATTTACACATGCATATTCTTCCACGGTGGGTTGGAGATGCTAATTTTATGACTGCAATTGGTGAAACGAGAACTATTCCCGAATCACTGCAAACTACATATGAAAAATTAAAAGACGCTTTTTAATTTCTAAATATATTTTCCATAACAAGGAAATTATCTTTTGTAATAAGCAACTGATTTTAAGTTCATATTCCACAACCTTTCCATTGAACTCAAAACAGTATTAATCGCAACTTTATTATTCATGGTTCCCCATGGGTTATTGTAATAGCATTCATTTTTAGTAGTATCTATTCCAGTAATTACAACAGCATGAGTTCCGGGACTGCTGTGAGAAGGTGCAAGTGTCCTTGTGTAGTGTGTAAGAATAAAAGGACCTTTGTTACGCAAAGTATCAACTATATATTGTGTGGCTGGACACATCTGTGGTCCAACAGAATCTATGCTCCAGCTGTTTAACATTGAATACATTATTTGCCAGGTCGTTGCCGGATTAGGTATTGATGAATTTGATGGATCATATCCAAGTAACTCACGAACAGTTGCTGTACGAAATTCACTATAAGATATAATCATTGCAGCACAAGCCACCCAACAAATGGGATTTTGGAATTGTCTTACCATAGGGACGCTATAGGTTATTCTTGGCATTTCATTAAGTCCTCCTAAATATAAGATATATATATATGGGACGAAGGAGAATCTTAAATTTGCCTTAAACTTGAATATTGAATACAGAGACTCATGCAAAAAGAATACAGGCTAGTGAGTATTACTGTTGCTTAAAGAATTTCCAAATTAATCTGCTGTTTTAGCTTCAGCTTTTTCTTCAATATTAGGTTGAATAGAACGGTTTATTGCCTCGTCTTCAACCTCTCCTCCTATTCCAATAGGAATATCTGCAGGGTTGCTATAACGCATTCCGCGTTCCTCAGAATCTATGTCATCTGGGATAATAATATTTTGCATAGATTTCGTTGGTGGAGTGTAACCGGGATAATCAACCCTAGAATGATAGATGGATACTAATGATTTAATCATAGATTCGCGGATTTTAGTTAGTTCACGCAAAGTTAAATCGCACTCATCTAGTTGGTCATCAGCTAAGATGGCATCAATAATTTTAGTTACAATGAATCTGATATTTTCAGGGGTTGGCTCGCTAAGTGACCTTGAAGCTGCTTCGCAACTATCAGCAATCATCATTATTGCCGCTTCCTTAAATTGTGGCTTCGGACCTGGATAACGAAAATCGTTTTCATGGATTTCTTCGCCTTTACCAGCCTCTTCTTTAGCTTTAGATAAAAAGTAGTGAAGAGTTCTTGTTCCATGATGCTGTGGAATGAAATCTACAATTCTTTTTGGAAGCCCCATTTCTCTAGCAAGCTTTTTACCGTATGTAACGTGACTAATTATGATTTTTGCACTTTGAGTTGGTTTTAGTTTGTCGTGAGGGTTTGTACCCATTTGGTTTTCAACGAAATGTTCAGGAGCTGCCGTTTTACCAATGTCATGATAAAGAGCACCAATTCTAGCTAAAAGTCCATTGGCACCCACTTGGCGACAGGCTTCTTCAGCAAGTTGTCCGACTGCATGTGAATGCTGGTTTGTTCCAGGGGCACGCAGAGCTAGTTGTCCCAATGCGGGCAAGTCAGCATTTGATAATTCAAGTAATTTTACATCAGTTAATATACCAAAAAATGATTCACAGATCGGCAAGAAGACAGCAGTTACGGCAGCCGTGACCAAACCGCTTGCTAAACCGCAACTTATAGCCAACAAAATAGTATTTAATATAAAAGGTTGTTGTGTGTAAGCAATCAATGCAACAGCTGTTAAAGCGCTTGCTACACCGACCATAATGCCCGCTGTCGTAACTGACTGGCGACTTCTGTATCTTCCAATTCCATAAACTGCAACTGCGGCTGAGATAGCAGAATAAATTGCAAACTCTAAACCTTTTGGAGCAAGGAATCCAGCTAGTAATGAAGTGAATAACCCTGTAAATAAAGCTGTTCTGCGATCAGCTAAAAGCGTCATTAACAGACTTGAAAAAGCAAATGGAAGTGCAAAACTCCAAAGCGTTGGATCGTTAAGTGGGGCTTTCAAATTTTGTGCTGCTGTAAATTCTGCAAGCCTAAAAAATATAGCCATCAAAGCAGTTTGAATAAGTACAATAAAACAGAAAAGTGCAAAAGTTTTTTCCTTCGAAAGCTCTAATCTTGTAACAATTCCTCTGTGCTGAATAAATTTCCAAGCTACCCAAAATAACGCAGTTATTAGTAAGAGCAAGCCAAAGAAACGGTTATATTGCCTAGAGGAACTGCTATAGTTTTTAATTGCAGCAATTTGGGATAGTGCTTTATCTGTTATTGTATCTCCTTCTCGCACAATTGTTTGCCCACGTTTGAGGTTGACTGTGATCGGCTCGACGTTAGACATAGTTTGCCTTTCTTTAATCGTAGCCGCACTATCGTAAATCACATTAGGTTGAATTAGCGGAGACAAGGCTTTATCAAATGCTTCAATTTCATTTTCAGATAAACTTGGGATTTCTCTCAATCCATCTGTCAATTTCTTTCTTGCCTCGGAAAGTGATGTCCAGTTATTAAGTGGAGTTTTGACAAGGGATTCTTGATTAGGTTTTTGCCTGTTAATTAAAGAAACTTCGCTTTCAAGATATTGTTGATCTTGGTCGCTGTAAACGGTTTCTTCAGTTGTTTCCTTCAAAACTCTTTCAATGGAAGCAACATCGTTTGAACTAAAAGAACGGGCTGAAAAAACTTTACCTAACTCTCCGCCGCCCGCTCCTGTCCATTTGATTTCAGGAGAAGCGTTAGTATTTGATTTTGTGTTTTTGGAGTTTAAGTCTTCTTTCAGTTTTTCCCAGGATGAACGAAAGCTTTGGACTGCCTGAGTGGAACTATTTGGTTCGTAATTAAATATTGGCTTAACGCCTTCAGCAGCAGCTTTTCTGAGTTTTTCTGTTTCTGTCTTATCAATATCAGAAATATCAGCCGGAGATATTATGCTTTCTCTGGCTATATCACCTTCTTTGTATTCATAACTGGCAGTTCTCCAGAGAGGATTATTTATCAGTAAGGTTGTAACAATAGAAATTAAAGCAAAACCGATCCAGAATTTTTGTGTGTTCGAAAGGTATTCAAACGGACGTTTGATCTGATCGATAGCTTTTATACGTAATTTTTCTATCTGCGATAAGCTTGTTTTTCTTCTTTTACTCATCTCGTTTACTTAGATGTTAACTTTTTGCTAATTCGTTTACTTAATTAGTAAATCGCTAATTATTGTGTAAATGCAGCAAATTTTGTTAAATCTTTAGCCAAAAGCTCGCCAACAGATTTAATAAATGGTTTTATGGTTTTGGGACGAATAGCTGAAATTGCCACGCATTCAGTATCGTTGTCAAGTGAAATCCTTCTTTGCAAATCTTCAATTTCAACCTTTTTCAGCAAATCAGTCTTATTCAAAACTATCATTTTGGGAATTTCGTTTAACTCTAATTCCTGAAGGATTTTGTCAACTGATTCGATTTGTTGAATTACTCTTGGATTGGAGGAATCGACGACATGTATCAATAAATCACTATCACTTATTTCTTCTAACGTAGCCCGAAAAGCGGCAACCAAAGTTTCAGGCAGATCCCTGATAAACCCAACAGTATCATTAATTATCACTTCTTGTTCATAGGGAAGTCGCAGACGTCTGGCGGTCGGATCAAGTGTCGCAAACATTTTTTTCTCAGCATAAACCTTACTGTTAGTTAGTGTATTTAAGAGAGTCGATTTACCAGCATTTGTATAGCCAACCAAAGAAACAATAGGTATATCGCGTTGGATTCTGCCTTTACGTCTTTCCTGCCTCTGTTTTCTTAATTTTTTGACTTGTTTTTCCAAATTAGAAATTTTATTACGAACTCTTCGTCTATCCGTTTCGAGTTTGGTCTCACCCGGACCACGACCACCAATTCCACCCGCGAGACGCGAAAATGCTGAATTTTGACCTTTTACGAGTCTGGGAAGAAGATATTTTAATTGAGCTAGTTCAACCTGTAATTTACCCTCTCTTGATTGTGCTCTTTGAGCAAATATGTCTAGTATAAGCTGTGGTCTATCAATAACTTTTAATTCAGTCGCTTCAGATAGTGAGCGAACTTGTGCAGGTGTAAGTTCACGGTCAAAAACAATCAAATCAGCACCTAATTGCATAGCTCGAATTAACAATTCATTTAATTTTCCGCTACCCAGAACTGTTTTGGGATGGATTTGTTTGCGTCTTTGGATTATTTTGTCCAAAACCAAAATATCGGCAGATACTGCCAATTCTTCTAGCTCTGCTAAAGATTCCTGAGCTTTTGATTTGTATTCAGTTGTAACTGAAACAAGAATAACTCGGTCTCTTGTACTTTGCTTGCTTTGAGCCGTTTGACGGCTACGTGCCATCTCATCTTCAAGCGAGTTTATAAGTGACAGAAAATCTACCTTCAACTGAGAGGGCACTTTAGGTTCTAAAAACTGGTAAGGTAATGTTTGATTGCCATTTTCAAGGTTTTCGGCAGTTGTTGGTAAAAGATGAGCTGAGTGTACAAGTTTTGGCAACCCTGTTTCTTCATCGACTTGAATAGCTGCCATCAAGTCAAGTCTTAGTAAAGCAAGGTCAGTCAAGTCATCTTGATTTAGCTTTTCACCAAGTAAATGTGTGTGGACGCATCGCAAGCCGCGAAATCTGCCACTCGCAGCACGAACACGCTTAAAGTCAGGCATCTCGATCTGTTTTGCATCGCCAACCATCACGTATTCAACTTTCCCGCGTCGGTTTATTAAAACGCCAACTTGACGACCTGTGTCATGCGAAATTTCTGAAAGCTGTCGAGCTAATTCCTGTGAAACTATTTGTTCGGGTGCGACTCGGCGATTCGAGAGTCTCTCAATACGCTTTATTTGATTTTGTTTTAAACCTTTTGTGAAACCGTAAATATTACTAATAAATTATACCTCCAGAATGTTTACATTATACCACATTTGTGGTTTCACGAATCACAATTAAGCAATGTACTCCAATTGATTAATGTACTACTAACATCGTAAAATACCTGTTTTGAATTGGAGATAATTAATGAAAAAAGCAGGCAAAATATTGTCAGTCAGTCCTGAGTATGCAATTCCTGGTGGTGAATTGGTTGTTAAATGTGAAGGAGTCGAAATAAATGATCCTATATCATTGGCTTTTTATTTTAACGATCAAAAAGCAAGAATTGTAGGAGCTTCGAACGATAGATTTTTAGTAATCGTGCCAGAGAATTTTGAATCTCACAGTGCGGAACTTTCTATTGAAAATAGTGGAGAACGGAGCGAAAAAATAAGCATTACAATTGGTAAAAAAATTGCTGATAATCTACATCTTGTAGCAAATCCGGCAATTGACCCTGAAGATGGATCCATAATTTTGACTAGATCAGGGTCTAGAGGACAACAACTGCCAGTTACATTATTTAGACTCGAAGTAGATGGGAATTTAACTGAGATGAATGTCGAAATAATGAACCCCACAGGTGTTGCGTTCGACAAGTCAGGAAAACTGTTTGTAACAAACAGAGCAGACGGAGAGGTCTGTCAAATAAATAATGACAGGGAATCTGTCCCATTGTCGTCAGATTTAGGTGTTGCCACAGGAATAGCCTTCGATCAAGAAGGAGTTATGTATGTTGGAGATCGTAGCGGTACGATTTTTAAGATATCTGCACTTGGTGACAAAGAATCGTGGGCTTTACTAGAGCCGTCTGTTTCCGCATATCACATGGCATTTGGAAAAGATGAGAACCTATATGTAACAGCTCCGGGGCTTTGCAGCTATGATTCTGTATTTAGGATCGGCAAAGATGGACTTGATGAAATTTACTTCAAGGGCTTAGGAAGACCTCAAGGGCTTGCTTTTGACAGAGATGGAAATTTATATGTCGCTGCTTGTTTAAAGGGAAGACATGGGATAGTAAAAATTTCAGGTGATGACAACAGAGCAGAAATATTTGTTGCAGGAATGGCAATTGTTGGTGTTTGTTTTTCAAAACAAGGTGAAATGATAGTTGCTACAAATGATGCGGTATATAGTTTGCCAATTGAAACATATGGCTTGCTAGTGTAATTCCAAAATCAATTTCAAAAAAAGAGGCGAGAAAAAAACTCGCCTCTTTTTTTCATTAATTGTCATTGTCAGTAGAAGTTGGTTCATTTCTACGTTTCAACTTTGGAGGACCACTATCAGAGCTGTCTTTAGGTGAAGTTGAATCACTTGGTGATGTGCTATCAGAAGCAGGTTGACGTCTTTTGAGTGTAGGTCTTCCTTTTTCAACTTCGTCAATATCATCAGGTGAAACGATACCAGCATTTGAAATTCTTAATAAGTGAGCTTTAACTCTTTGGAACTCTGAAGAACTAATTTTGTATTCTTCTTTCTCAGGAAATCTCGCAACTAACGCAAGACTTGCATCACGCCGATCAATTGATTGCGGATGAGAGGAGAATAGTTTTGAAATTGTTCCAGGTTTTTTCTTATTTTTGGAGGCAAGTTTTTCAAACATTGTTGCCATACCAGTTGGATCATATCCAGCGGCATATAAATACTGAACACCTAGCATATCAGCTTCTCTTTCAGCTCCACGACTAAACTTGAAGAATGCCAGAGCCTGACCTAATCCAGCGGTGTTTTGTAATATCGCACCCCCGATTCCACCGGTAAAAATTATTCCTGCAAGGATTCCGTAACCAAGTAGAGATCCTTTACCTTGATTTTCCATGGCGTGTCTAGCAGTAACATGTGCAATCTCATGTGCCATTACACCGGCTAATTCAGCTTCATTGTCGGCTGCAATGATTAATCCTTTATTTACAAAGAAGAATCCGCCAGGTAGAGCAAATGCATTAACTTCATCGCTATCAATTACTCTGATTGTGAATGGGATTTTAGCATCAGAATGAAGAACTAAGTTTTGACCAACACGGTTAATGTATTCAGTAATCTTAGGATCATCAACCATTTTGGCTTGTTGTTCAACCTGTGCAGCTAATTGTCTTCCTAAGGCTATTTCTTTTTCGCGCGAACCGCCTAACCAGCCTGTAAATTTGTCAAACCCACCATTGATATTTCTTTTACCAATCATTGCCGGATTTTCTTTTTTCTTCAAAGGCTTTTTCTTGGAAGTTTTTTTACTCTTTTTATCGGTCTGAGCATAAGTATCTTGCGGCACTATTGCTACACTGCTAAACCAAACTGCTAAAAACAAAAAGAAAGCTGTTACTCTACGGCTTCTTCCCTTGCACATATAAATCTGCCTCCACTAAATCATTTTTTATTGATAATATGATTTTAACTTTTATTTGTTAAATTAAGCAACATTTTTATGATGCACCTATTTTTAAAAAAGTTTGTGAGATATTCTTTTTTTATTATTTATTTCAAAAAATCCATAAAAAGTTACACAAAATAGTTTGATAAGGTGTTAAAACCTGTTAAAATATATTTTGGTGTGTTTTACGTTGTACTACTCATAAATCTAATTGCTCTTCTAGAAACACTCATATCTTCTACACATCATTACAGACAAAATATATTTTTTTAGTATCAATTTATTCCTTTAGGTTGGCATCTATTGTATGAATCGAATCCAACAGAAAATTAAAGATCTAATTGAAGTTCGCTCTTACGAGGGCTTACAAGATTATATAAGCGATCCTGCCAAAACGGTTTCGAGCTATCATTTTACTGATATTACATCCGAATTAATGGCTAATTGGCTGAATAGTCTTTCAGTTGTACAAAGTCAGGATGGTGCAGCTAAAGCTTTGGCTGGATATAGGGGAGTTGGAAAAAGCCACTTTCTAGCAACTTTAGGAGCAATAATATCTAATCCTGAGCTAAGATCTAAAATTGCTGATCAGCATGTAATTTCAAGTGCTCAGCACCTTAAAAGAAGAAGATATCCGGTAGCATACGTTCAAAGAGGTTTATACCCTACCCTTGTCGAAGAATTGAAATTTGGAATTTCCAATTGCTTAGGCATAGAAGAATCTCAAATTCCAAACGATAAAAAAGAAATAATTGAATTTGTTGCAAATAATGCAGGTGACTTACCTTTTGTAATTCTTGTAGATACTGCTTTTGGCAGAGAATCTAGAGTTAATAGGGAAGACGGTGCTACATTAGGTGAACTTGCAGAAATCGCCAAACAGTACAATGTATTTATTGCAGTCGCTCTCGATGATGACATAACAAATGCAGATGGTGTTAATTCTGCGATAGCTCAAAGCTACACAATTGATTACCTAGATCAAGAACATCTATATAAAATAGTCAACACTGATATTTTCCCAAAGCATCGGCAGACACAATCTGTTATTCAGCAGATTTATACAAACTTTAAAGATACTCTGCCAAGTTTTCGCTGGAGCGAACAAAGATTTAACTCTCTTTACCCATTACACCCATCTATTTTAGAGATTGCCCCGTTTATACGTTTATATGCACCTGAATTTGCTCTTTTAAGCTTTGCATCGGAAGCAGGAGCAAGAATATTAGGTCGCCCGGCAAATTCTCTAATCGCACTTGATGAAGTTTTTGACAGCATCGAAAACACACTTCGAAAGTCAGAAGATTTAGAGGAGGTTTTTGCAGCTTACGATAAAATTAACAAAGAAGTAATTTCTGAAATACCCGTAATGCAGAGGCTTCAGGGTAAATTAATTCTCAAAGCTTTATTGATTTTATCTTTAGATGGGGATGGCACGTCGGCAAGTGAGATTGCCGCAACTATGCTCATCTTCAATGAAAATGACCCAGAGGGTTCGATAAAACTAGTTGAAGAACTACTTGAAACTTTTGCAAAAGCTCTTCCAGATGAAATTTGGTCAAAGCCTATTGAGGGACAAGAAACTAGGTTTAGCTTTAAACTAAGTAAAAAAGATAGCCTTAACACAAGGCTTAGTGAAGTAATTGAGAATGTACCTGAAAAAGTCATTTCAGGTATTTTCAAAAAAGTATCAAAGGATAGATTTCAGGATTGGCATTTATCAACAGATGAATCTGAAGAAAAAACGGATTGGGCTGATTGTCCAGTCATTTGGCGTGGAAGCGTAAGAAGAGTCAGGCTTCACTGGAATTGGGGCGTCAATACCAATCAGGTTGAAAATGACAAACTAAATACAGATTTAATTGATCTGGAAATTTTTATAAGTAATTCTCAAAATAAGACTGAACTTCCGGTTAACTCAAATAACGTCCCAAGAGCAGTCTGGCAAACTGCAAAGCTTAAAAATGAAGAGATTGATACCGTAAAAAGGTTTTCAGTTCTTTTGAATGACCAAAATCTAAGAGAAGAATTTCAAGAGCAGGTTAGAGCAGCTGGACACACACATATGGTTGCCGTCGAGCAAGTCTGGAACCGTATATTTATAAAAGAAAGCAAATTTTTGATTAATGATAATGAGTTTTCATTTCCTGAACATACTGGCGGAAAACTTAGCCTCAGCAAAATGCTTTCTAAGTTACTATCTCATTATTTTGATTGTAATTACCCTGAACATCCTATTTTTAACAAGATTCTTGCAATGAATGATGTTTCAAAGCTTGTTAATGATCTGTTTAGTGGAGCGAGAATCAATCATGAGAATGTACAGGAACTAGCGGAAAGTTTTGCTTTACCATTGGGTTTAGTTGCGAAGAGAGGCGAAAATTTTGTTCTCGAAACCGAAGAAAATCTTTTCAACCTGCCCTTAGCAGAAAAAGTAATTAATTTAGTCGGTAACAGTCCTGATGGAAAGGTTAGTCTGGATACAATTTATCATAGTCTAAAAGAACAGCCATTCGGAGTAGTACGAGAATCCCAGCATTTAATTCTTGCCGCTTTAGTTGCACAGAGAAAAATAGAATTTATTACCTCAAAGGGCGATAGAATAAACCGTCGTTCATTGGATCTGAAAATTCTCTGGGACGATATAGATGGTGTTGCAAAACCTGCAAGTATTACATTCGATAGCAAAAAATTAGCCAAATGGGCGAGACTGGTAACTAAATCAGAAAAAATTGAATCAGTTGATAACCCTCAAGATCGGAATGTAATTAAAGAATCATTAAAAAAATGGCTTGATGACTGGAAGAATGAAGATCTCTTACAGGAATTTAACCAATTGCCTGATGAGATTTTAAATATTAAGATTTGGCAATACTCGACTAATACAGAGAAATCCTTCGGAATCGTAGCAAATACAATTGATTCATATTTCAACGAAGCTATCTCTTTAGAAGAAGCTTTGCAGAGATTTGCAGATGCATTTTCAGATTCGGAAAGTGAATTTTTAGAACGCACTAAAGATTTGATGTCGCTCAAAAATTTTGTCGAAGGGGCGGCATTGCGTGAAAAAATTTGGTCTTATTTGGCAGTTTGTGAGTCAACCCAAGACATTGAGATTGAAGAACATCGGGATAATTTAATGAACTTGATCGAGTTATCTTCTGTTTCACCTGATGCTCAAGCTAACGTTGAAATGAATCGAGTTTGGGAAAAATTTCACTCTCAATATAAAGAGCATTTTGCAATTAAACATGATGCAATAATGAAATCTCACCAACTGCAAGAAAAATTTGATGAAATCCTAAAAAGCGATGAATGGTGGGAATTTGAAAGCCTTTCAAAACTACCGATATTCCAATCGCACTTTTGGACAGAAACACAAAAGATACTCAAGCAATTTAAGGATTTGGATTGTAGTTTTGATGTTAGAGAAAACTTAAACGGACATCCATTCTGTGCTTGCTCTTTTAACCTCGCCAAAACGAATGAATGGGATAATTTACCCAAAAATTTGACATCGATCATAAATACAGCCAGAGAAAGCTATCGAAAAACTTTAATAATGATGAGCGATATTTTGATTCAATTGGTTGAGCCTTTCTCAAAAGATGAAACCAATGAGAAATTCAATGAGGCTTCTATTGGTTTATTGAAAATGTTCACAAAAAAAGAGAATATCGAATTGTTTTCTATTGAACAGCTAATAATACTCAAAAAAGTTCTGGAAGATATGCATTCATCACCGTTATTAAATGTTCAGATTCCACAGAGTAGCGGTTTGCAAAGCACAGCGGAATTAAGAGCAAAAATTAACTCTTGGTTGGATGAACTTCCCAAAGAACCTGTTTTACTCAAGTTGTAGAAAATATATACGTAATTTGAAAAAAAATGGCAGAGTTCAATCTATAGTTCTTTGCCATTTTTTGTTTTTGCTATAAAGTTTGTTTATGCAAACTGTTTCAATAATTGGAGTTGGGAGAGTCGGCGGAGCATTGGCTTTAGCACTAGACCAGAATGGTTATGAAATAAAGAATCTGATTTTTCATAACCCTGAAAAAGCAAAAAATATCTCTGATCTTTTAGGAAACGAACCTCAAATCATATCTTTCGATGATTTTGAAAAGATAAATACAGACATAATTTTAATTACTACTCAAGATTATGAAATAAAAAATGTAAGCAAAAAACTGTCTGAAATTTCAGGTAATGAAAATGCTTTTGTCTTTCACACAAGCGGTTCACTTTCATCCAAAATCTTAAATGACATTAAACAAGTTGGTTACAACATTGGTTCGATTCACCCGTTAGTTTCGATAAGCAATTCTATAAAAGGTCAAAATAGATTTGCAGGAGCATATTTTGGAGTAGAAGGAGATAAGGAAGCTATTACTCTAGCTAAACAAATTGTAAATGACTTAAGTGGAATCCCTTTTTCAATCGATACAGAAAACAAGGCTTTGTATCATGCTTCGGCGGTTACAGCTTGTGGGCATTTAGTAACCTTGTTAAATATTGCAACAGAAATGCTTCAATCGAGTGGAATAGAAAAGCAGACAGGCAAAGAAATTCTCTTACCACTTGTAAAAAGCACAATCAATAACCTTGAGAATCAAACATTTGCTGAATCACTTACCGGAACTTTTGCTAGAGGAGATGTAGAAACACTCGAAAGACACATTGAAAATTTAGAAAAAAATGGGAATAACGAACAAACAAAAATATATCTACAACTTGGTGAAAGCTCTCTGAAACTCGCTAAAGAGCAAGGAGTTAGCCAAGAAAGGTTAGATAAAATGGCAAAAAAGATTTCGTTAGCGAAAAAGAATCTCAAATGCTAAGATATAAATAACGAACAAAAAGGGGTAGTTATGGTCAAAGAAATGGTAGCGGTTATGGGTAGCAAAACTGAAGAATTCAAAGAAGAAAAAGAAATTTTTCTTGAGCACATACAAAAATCCGGTTTACGTAGAACAGCACAGCGTGATTTAATTTTGGAAGTGTTCTTGCGGACTGAAGACCATCTATCAAGTGAAGATCTTTATTGGTTAGTTCAAAAAGAAGATCCCAATGTTGGACAGACAACTGTTTACCGAACCTTAAAACTTCTCACTGAAGCTGGATTAGCAAGAGAAGTTAGGTTAGGTGATGGTCGAACTTATTATGAACACCATTTTGATCATGAACATCATGATCATATGATTTGCACCGAATGTGGTGAGGTGATCGAATTTTTCTCAGCTGAGATTGAAGAACTTCAAGATCAAATGGCTGAAAAATTCAATTTTAAGCCCACACACCATTCTCTAAGGATTCTTGGAATCTGTGGAGAATGCCAAAAATTGGAGAGAGAACAAAGTGTTGCATCAGGTGCACAACCAAGGGTTCGTGTAAAAACTACATTAAATTAAGCATTTATATATTAATGAGTGAAGTAATAATAAATTTTGAATCAGAAGACAGAGAAGGCGTAGTTGCTGTTGGTACATATTTGATTGATGCAGCTAAACGTCTCGGAATAGATGTTGAATGCGATTACCAAGATGAAGTGGAAGAAACCACATATCCTTGTGTAATGAAAATTTCAAAAGGAAAGACTCTTTTATCTAAACCGACAAAGGTTGAAATGGAACAATTGAGTGCACAGGCACGTAGAAGTGGTGAACGCTTGGCGTGCCAAGCCAAAATTGAAAAACCAGGAGAAATTACAGTTATGTCAGTTAAGAAAAAAGAAAAAGTTGAAGAAAAACAAACAGAAGAAGAAAAGCAATCAGAAGAATTCAGAAAAGAATTTGAAAAATTGCCTTTAGAGAAGAAAATTTCGAATCTTTTGGAACTTGAAGCAATTGCTCTAAGCGAGACATTTTCATTTGTTATGAATTCTCCTTACAGTGCAGTTGGTAAAGTAATGGACGTTTTAGCTGAGTTTGGTCTGAAAATGGAAAAAGATGACAGCGAAGCAAAACGCCCCGATGAACATGTAAAAGAAGACACAAAAGAAGAAAAGTCTGAAGATGAAAAAAAATCTTCGACAACTGAAAAGAAAAAGACTGCTTCTAAATCAACAACGAAGAGAACGACGCGAAAACGCACGACTCGTAAAAGAACGACTAAGAAAAAAGAAGATGAAAAGTAAAGTCTTGAAAATTGATTAGTAAATTTTAATAAAAAGTTTTCAAGACATAAAAAATGTGAGTAATAGTTTACAGAAAAAAAGTACAAATGCATTAAAAGAAAAAACGCAGTATGGTCTTACATTCGGCGTGATAGCAACGATGCTTTTCGTTGCGGGGTTTCCAATGATCGTAATATTTTTCTTTGGAGTTTTTGCATATTTTCTATGGAAAACTTTTTCTCAGCCTTCCAATCACGGTGTTCATCAAGTTTTCGAATTTTATTTGTCAGCAAATGAAATTTTGAGAGATGATGAGCGACGTTGGTTTGGTTTTGAAGTTCAAGAAGTAATTACACGAGGTGAGAGAATACTTCAGGTAATGCACGGTGCTCCTCCGCTTGTTTATTTCACGCTTGGAGCTTTGTATAACAAAATCGATAATCACGAGGCTGCTGTCAATCACTTATCTTACGTTGTAGAAAACGAAAATTCCGAAGAAGGCACTTATGTTCATCCATCAAATGATTTAAGAGCTTACGTTAAACTTTTAAGAAAAATAGAGCGTGAGCCAACCTCAGCTCCGCAAACTTCCGCCGCAGTTCGGTCTCTGGAAAGAGCCAGAAAAAATCGTGCGAACAAGTTGCTTGATGAAAGCAGAGAGAAATTAGACGAAATCAAAACAATAAAAGAAAAAGAAGAACGCAAGCAATTGTTCCAGAAGTCAGAAGCTGTAGTTGAAAAAGAAAAAGACGAAAAACTGCTCAAATCTGTTGTTGATAGCGAATTAAACAAAGAACAAGAATCAACATCGAAACAGAGTGTTAGGCGTAAACCTTCACAAAAGAACAAAAAATCTAATCAAACAAATGAAGAAGATTTGTTCACAAACAGAAAACCAATCACAGAAGTTTTGCACGATATTTACGACAAAAATATTCAATAAAATTCAAATATGCTATCAGCTGAAATAATCGCTATCGGCTCGGAACTTCTAACACCCTTTAAAACAGATACAAATAGTCTTTGGTTAACCGAAAAGCTCAATGAAATTGGCATTGAGGTTAAACTAAAGACTGTCGTAGGTGATGATGAAGCACGCTTAGAAGAAACTGTTCGTGATGCCATAAAAAGATCAGATATTGTAATTACGACTGGCGGACTTGGACCAACCGAAGATGACATAACCCGCAAAATTACTGCTAAAGCCTTAGATAAAGATTTAATCTTCAAACAAAAACTTCTAGATGATTTAAGAGAAAGGTTTAAATCATTCGGATATGAAATGCCCGAAAAAAACAGATCTCAAGCTTATATAATTGATGGCTCAGAAGTTTTACCAAATCCGAGAGGATCAGCCGTTGGGATGCTTTCAGATTTAAGTGAAAAATATCTAGTAGTTTTGCCGGGACCTCCACGTGAACTCAAACCAATGTTTGAGAAATATGTCTTGCCTAAATTGAAAGAATCAGCGGGTGACATTGTGGTTTTACGTAGAAGTCTTCGTGTGTCGGGAATGGGGGAATCTTCACTAGACGAATTGATTGCTCCGATCTACACAAAATATAAAAACCCCCAAACTGCCACGCTTTTTAATAAGACTGAAATTGAAATTCAGCTGACAGCACAAGGGAATACAAAAGAAGAAGCTGAAAGTTTACTAGATGAATTAGCAAATAAAATTGCTGATAAGCTCGGAATGGCAGTTTTTGCTAAAAAAGGCGAAAAAATGGAAGAGGTAATCGGAAGAATTCTTATCGAGAAGAATAAAACTCTTTCAGTCGCTGAAAGCTGCACAGGAGGTTTGATCGGCGAAAGACTGACCGAAGTGTCAGGTTCTTCAAAATATTTTATCGAAGGTTCTGTGACATATCACAATGATGCAAAGATCAGAAATTTATCCGTTCCAAAAGATGTGATTGAAAATCACGGTGCAGTAAGCGGAGAGGTAGCTGAAGCAATGGCTTTAGGAATGAGAAAAAAAGCTGAGACGGATTATGCAATTTCTGTAACAGGAATTGCAGGACCAACCGGCGGGACTGAAGAAAAACCAGTTGGCACAGTTTTTATTGGATATTCCGATGAGGAAGAAACTAAATCTATAAAATTAAATCTTCCCGGAGACAGGTACTTGATCCGTTGGCGATCTTCACAAGCTGCATTAGATTATCTTAGAAGGAATATTTTGAAGAAAGAAGATGACTGATTTTGCAAAACAAATAAAAAATCCAGCGATAGGACTTTTAATTATAGGAATTTTTAATGCTGCCACATCATTTCTTGTTTTAGTTAGCGGTTTGTTTAGACTGGTTGCAGGAATTGAACAATTGCCTGCCTCTGAAGCTGAAAGGACTGGCTATATTATCGGAACAGTTTTCGGATATGGTGTGGCTTTCATTGGTCTTTTGATTTCACCCATAATCATTTATGGTGCTATTCAGATGATGAGTTTCAAGAAATTAGGTTTGGCTAAAATGGCATCAGTTTTAGCTTTTATCCCACTTATTTCTTGTTGTTTTGTTATCGGTATGCCAGTCGGAATTTGGTCATTTATGATTTTACGGAAACCTGAAGTAAAAGATTATTTTAATGGTAAAAGACCAGAACAGAGTTTTTCTCCCCCTCAGCCTCCAACTTTTTAGTGATTAGTAAGGCAAAAGTATATATTATCAACGTTCAATAAATGGCTCTGCCAATATTAAATTTTGAGGAAATATTAATGATCAAAAAGAATTTGATTTACCTTCTTTTAATAACTCTTCTAACTACAATCGGAATCAATGCACAATCGCAAGACCCACCAAGCGAAGATGACCTAAAGCGAAAAATTATCAAACGCGAAGTTAAAGATGTTGCTGAAGGAAAATGGGAATATGATGTTGCTTATCCAGAATTGCATTTGAAAGGTGATACGCCTCACAAGGCGTTTAATGCCGTCGCAAAGAAAATAGCGATGGATGAGATAAAAGCGTTTAGAGGTTATACATCTGAAGTAACTGAAGAAGAATGGAAAAAGATGATTGCAGGTGGCTGGACGATGTCGTTCAGCTATGAAGTAGAGCATCTAGATGATGATATTATCAGTGTCCGATTTGGAGAATATCAATATACTGGCGGTGCACACGGTAATAACTTTACGAAGACGCTAAATTACGATTTAAAAAATAACAAGGAAATAAAATTAACGGATCTTTTTAAGGAAAACTCTAATTACCTCAATGTAATCTCCAAAGAAAGCATACAACAAATTACAAAAAAACAAGGCGAATATGCGGCGGTTGATTGGATCAAAGAAGGAGCAAGTCCTAATCTCAAAAACTTTAATAAATGGACTATTACAAAACAAGGCTTGAAGTTTTATTTTGATCCATATGAAGTTGGACCATATGCAGCAGGAGGTTTTGAAACTCTCTTACCTTACGAAAAATTCACTTACCAAACGCAAGGCTCAAAATTCTATGACGTAGCGAAAGTCTCATACATTGATGGCAGTCCGCCAAATATATGTAGAAATGGACTTTACACAAGGCAAAAGGTTGATTTTGCTCTTGCTAGAATAAACGGTAAGAAAAACTCACGTGCTTATTTCTACAAAGATGAAAATGATTGTCCCAACGGAATAAACTGTCGTGGTAAAGCTTATTTAATACCCGGAGATGAAGTGATTTATTCGAGGTCATATAGTGATTACGCCTGTGTTTGGTATCAACCCCAAAAAGGAAGTGAGACTGTGGGATGGATAAAAAAAGACAGGCTTAATTTTGTTAAAGACACAAAAAGCCTTGCTTGGATAGGTGAATGGGAATATGCCGAAAACTCAATCACATTTATTCCAACAAAAACCTCTGGTAGATACAAAGTCAAAGGAGACGCTCTGTGGAAAGGACTGGGCGATAATGTTCACATTGGCGAACTTGATTTTACTGCTACAGCTAAAGGCGGAATCCTTGAAGGTGGAGATGGGAAAGATAAATATGATTGCCAGGTAAAAATGCAAAGAATAGGCAATTTCCTGTTAGTCTCAGATAATAAAATGTGTGGTGGGGTAAATGTTAGTTTTGATGGGGTTTATTTGAAGAAACGATAAGTCTAGAACCCTTCTACTGTTACAATCTCGCTTGAATAGACACCCTCGTGAAATTGTATGAGTTGTACCTTAAAGGTAACAAATTCGTTGCAGTCAAATAATTGGTTTCGAAAGTAAGGATTCTAGAAAATGGTTTTAATTTCACCAAGATTTAATGGCACAAATTGTTATCGTTTTGAGCAGGTGATGAACGGGCAACCGATTAGAAAAGGCGAAAAAGGCAGGGCAGTAAATATTGCTCAAGTTGGATTAAGAGATTTAGGTTATGAAGGACTTAATTCATTTGTTAATGGAAAGATAGATGATGCAACTACAAATGATTTAATACGATTTCAAAAGGATTATAACTTAGAGCCAACGGGAATAATTGATCGTGATACCTTGTTTACTCTAGACAAACTCTTGCCCGGCTATCAGTGGCGTATTAAGGTGCATTTTAGAAACTTTCCTGGAACAAGACCATGGGTAGAATTTGATTTAGCGGAAACTCAAGGCGTATTTGGACAATATGGGATAGAAATTAAATATGCAGGTGGCAAAGTCTTAAGAGACAATCAAGAACATTATAAGGAACTTTTCTCTGGTAATCCTGTCAAATGTAGAATTCTCGACTCTGGAAAAATTACAAAACTTAACAGTTTAGTTAGAGATGTTCCAATGAATGAAATATCAATATTTTATTTAAAGGGATTAATAGGATGGGGAGGCAAAAGAGCACTTGGATGTGCTAACAACCAAGGTTATAAATTCCGTCCAGCAACCTTCATTGAGGATCGAAATTATTACATTTACACCATTGCACATGAAATTGGACACATTCTAGGGTTAGGTCACGAGATGAAAGACAAATGGAATGTAATGTTCAAACATGGTTTGCGAGGTAACTATTTACCCCAATGGTTTGATTGGTTTCAGATTAAACGTATGAGGCGAAGCCCCTGTTGCGTCAAAGTCTGATATTAAAAATAAATTTCGGTTAATTTAAAACGTCTTTGCTAAAACATATTTGTATAAGTAGTAAAAGCAAACATGAGAAGAGATAGATACAAAGTTCCTACTAGAAAAAAAGTCTCAACTTTGGAGATTAAATTGGAGTTTTCACAAAGCATTAATAACTGCAACTTAGAATTATCTGAGGTTAATCAAAAAAAGACTTGGAAAAGTATTAGCGGAGGTCATTATTCATTTCCTAAAATGAATTCCAAAGGAAAATGGGAGATTAAATATGACCGTATAAATGGATTTTATATAGCCACGATGACTCCTAAAACTTTGACTTTGCAATTCATAAATTTAATTGATGTTCCACAAAATCTGCTTAATCACAATTTGATAAAAGAGGGAGATTTTCTAATAGAAGATTATCAGAACACCTATCAGGGGAAATGGATAATTAATGGTAGATATTGAAACTCAGCAAGTCTAAAACTTAAGAAGAGAAAAATGAAACATGAACAAGAAACAAACAATCGGATGCATAATTTTACTTTTATTAATTTCAGCAGTTTCTATTCAGGCTCAAACTACCAAAAAGAAAGATTGGAGGAATATCTCGGATTATTTTGAATTATATTTTCCTGAGTTTGAAAAAGATGGAGATGGCAGAACTTTACCCAAACCAAAATTTAAGGTCAGAGACACAAAGAATGGATATTTGGAGTTGAACGATAAAGCAAATACAACGCTTGCCCTATTTAGAGATAAAAACGGTGATGCAATTCTGGTCGTATCAAAGAAAGAATGTGATCTTGTGTGTTCTACAAAGGTTGAGGCTTACGAACTAGATGAGGGAGAATCAGACATAGGAATGATGCCCATAACTAGTGCCGTTATCCCAAAACTTTCTGATAGAGAAAACCTCGCAATTTACAAATCAAAGAGAAATACGAGGGTTAAACAAGCAGAAGAAATTGCTATTTATCATATTTTACCGAGGCGCGGAAGAGTCATAGAAGTCGTAGGTAAAGGCGAGGATGGAAAAGCCTTGAAATTATATGAACTACATTTCAAAGATTATTATTTTGTAATTGTTAGATAAAACTATGTATAAAAAGCATAAAATAATGAAATTTTTAACATCAATTCAGAATCACTAAAATTAATCATTGATTCTGAAAACAAAATTATAAACTGAAATTTATGCGAGAGGATAAATGATAGAAATAAGTTTGAGAATGTAAATTTACTAACAGTTTTCTCACACTTATCAATAGAGATTTCAAATTAAAAATTATGTTTCTATATTACTTTACATAGCAGATGCTTCAGTTTTATTTTCCATCAAAATTTCTTTATAAATCGCTGTGTCTACATTTCCACCGCTAACGACACAGCATATTTTTTTGTTCTTGAATTTTTGAGAGTTCTCCAAAACTGCCCCTAAACTTAAAGCTCCTGTTGGCTCAACCTTTAAGTTTGAGTAATTAAAATAATGCCTGAGAGATTGCTTTATATTTTCTTCTGTAACTTCGATTATCTCAGAAACACCGTCTTTAATAATCTCCCAGTTGTGTTTGCCAACTGAAACTGTTCTTGCACCATCAGCAAGTGTCATTGGTTCATGTTCATTTTTGATGATTTTCCCGGCTTGTAGAGACAGATAGGCATCATTAGCAATCTTTGGTTCAGCACCAATTAATTTTGATTGACTACCCATTCTGCACAAGCCTTTTGAGATTCCCGAAATTAGTCCTGCTCCGCCAACCGGGACAACTACAAAGTCGAAATCTGTTTCATAATCTGCAATTTCATTGCCTAAACTTGAGTTTCCATCAATCACAAGTGGATCATCGTAAGCACTTGCCTGATATGCCTTTGGAAATTCTCTTATCAATTGTGAAACTCTTTCTTCTCGCCCGACCTTTTTTACGTCAATTAGATCAACTACTGCCCCATAATTTCTGACTGCTTCGATTTTTACTTTTGCAGAGGTTTCAGGCATTACGACGTGACATTTCTTGCCGAGTAATTTGCAGGAATAAGCCAGAGCCTGACCAAAGTTTCCCGATGAGGCTGTAATTAAATGATCGTTTTCTACATTTAATGCGACGTTGTATGCGGCTCGGAATTTGAAACTGCCCGTATGTTGGAAAGTTTCTGAGGCAATAGTTATATCAATGCCTAGATAAGTCGAGAGTTTTTCAGATTGAATAAATGTTGTAGGGCGAATCACTTCAGTCAATGTTTTCATTTGTAAAGATTCTAATACAAAAGCTAAACTCGTCAAGAATGAGCAACGAATTTGTAAAAAATCTGCCGAAAAGGTTTGTCGAAAATGTAAAATCTTTTCCAAATTTCGATGGTGAGAAATGGCTTAATAGTTTGCCAACTATGCTAAAAGTGCTTGAAAAAAAATGGGAGATAAAGGCTGAAAAACATTTTGAAAATCTTTCATATAATTATGTTGCTCCTTGTGTTTTTGTTAATGGAACAGAAGCGGTACTGAAAATTGGCTTGCCTGTTTCAAAGCCCGGTTTAGTTGACGAAATAGATGCTTTGAAATTTTATCAGGGCAAAGGTGTGGTTAAGCTTTTTCTTGAAAATACAGAAATTGAAGCAATTTTAATCGAAAAACTAAAACCAGGGATAAATCTCAAAAAAGTTTTTAGTTCAGAAAAGGAAAAAGCTATCCCGGTAGCTATTAATCTGCTCAAACAAATTCTCAACAAAAAGCCAAAAGAAACTGAGTTTCCAACTCTAGATTTTTGGTTTGATGATTTCAATAAAAAGAGAAATGTCAGACCTGAAAAAGAATTTGATAAAGCAAGTGAGTTATTAAAAGAAATAAATTCTGACCCTGAGCAAAAATATCTTTTACATGGAGATTTTCACCACGAAAATATTTTATCTTCTGAGAGAAATGGATTTCTGGCAATTGATCCTGAAGGATTTATAGGAAACATTGGTTTTGAAATAGCTGTATTCTTAAATCAACATGCCATTTGGATAAAACATGAGAAAAACTTTTTACTAAAGATTGAAAATATAGTCGAACAATTTTCCGAGTCTTTTGAGTTAACAGAAGAATTCTTAAAAAAATGGGCTTGGACTCATTGTGTTTTAGGTGCTTGGTGGGATTTTGAGGATAATATCAAGGGATGGAAAGATTATTTAGAATTATCCAAAGTTTGGGAGAAACTTTAGTCATAGTTTTTTGATTAAACCAGCAAAGTTATACAATAGGCTTTAAATGCAAATCTTTATAAACAGATAAAAAAATACTTATGTCAAAAGCAAAATTTGGAATGATCGGACTCGGAACAATGGGTAGAAATTTCTTACTCAATGTCGCCGATAGTGGTTTCGCTTGCGTCGGCTATGATTTAGACGGCGAAAAGGTTGATGCTCTAAATGAAGAAGGTAAAGACTTTGATGTTACAGGGGTTAAAAATTTAGAAGAATTTTTAGATTCTTTAGAAACTCCCAGAAACATTATGCTTTTAGTTCCTGCGGGCAAAATCGTTGATGCAGTAATTGATGATCTAACGCCACATCTTGATGAGGGAGATTTGATAATTGATGGTGGAAACTCCCACTTTCCGGATACAGAAAGACGTGAAAAAGAATTAAATGAAAAAGGTTTTGAATTTCTTGGTGTTGGTGTTTCAGGTGGTGCGAAAGGAGCCAGATTAGGACCTTCGATAATGATTGGCGGGAAGGAAGAGGTGTATGAAAGAGTTAGACCGATTCTCGAAGGTGTCTCGGCAAAGGTCGGCGGAGAACCTTGTGCCGCTCATGTAGGAAAAGGCTCGGCTGGTCACTTTGTCAAAATGGTTCATAACGGAATCGAATATGGTTTAATGCAATTAATCTGCGAAAGCTATGATGTTATGAAACGTGGCTTGGATATTAGTCATGAGGAAATGAGCGAAACTTTCACTAAATGGGATGAAGCCGAACTCAATTCATATCTGGTTGAAATAACCTCAAAAATACTGAAAACCAAAGACAATAAATCTGATGATTATTTAGTTGAAAAAATTCTCGATACAGCCGGACAAAAAGGAACAGGGCGTTGGACATCTGAGGTAGCTCTTGAATTGGGTATTCCTATTCCAACAATTGACGCGGCAGTTACAATGCGTCAAATATCTGCTCTGAAAGAAGACAGACAGGAACTCAGCAAAGTAAGTAGCGATTATCAATTAGACCCACAAAATGAAATATCAAAAAATATGGTTGAAGAAAATTTTGATATAGATAAATTAAAAAGTGTCTTGTTGGGAGCTTATATAATCACTTACGCACAAGGTTTTGCACTTCTAAGAGAAGCATCAATTGAAAAAGAATACGATTTAAATATGTCCGAAATAGCCAAAATCTGGCGGGGTGGATGTATTATTCGTGCGGCTCTACTTGAAAATTTCAGGACTATCTTTTCAGAAGATAATTCGCTTAAGAATCTTCTTCTAAATGAAGAAATGACTAACGTTGTCCTGCAAAGTCGTTACAATTATCTAGTGTTTATTTCGATGGCTACGCTTTTGCATATCCCTGTTTTTGCTTTTGCTTCAGCCTTTTCTTACTTTGAAGCATTCAGAACCCCAAGATTGCCTGCAAATCTTTTGCAAGCTCAGAGAGATTTCTTCGGTTCACACACATACAAACGAATTGATGAAGAGGGAACATTCCACACTGAATGGGACGAATAGGTTCTTCAATTTTTGTTGTAATGCTATTTCTCAAAAAGGCTCAAGTTGTTTTATGTCTTGAGCCTTTTTAGTCTCTAGTAGATGACTAAGGCACAAATGGAATCCATCTACAATTTAATATAATCGCTTGGCTCATTTATATTTAGAAATGGTGTTTTTGAATCAAATTCTTTTTCGGAAACGCTTTTTATTACTAGGCGATTTAGAAAACTTACGACTGAAATTGTTTCTGCATTTACCAACATGTTTTTTATCAAGGGCAAGCATGATTTAACTTTATAGGTAGCACAAAGCGGCTGAAGCTTTCCGTTTTTTTGCTTTGTAACAATGGCAGAATAGTTTTGATGTTCATCTGAAACGCTTGCCAAATGTTTAATAATTTCGGTAGTTACTAATGGTAAGTCAACAGCTAAAATGATCGCCCATTTGGTTTCGCAATCTTCTAGAGCCGTGTGAATCCCACTAAGTGGACCTTTATTTTCGTATATATCAAAGATTATCGGGGTTTCGTTAGGGATTTTTTCGATAAAATGTTTTTGGTTTGGATTAAGAACAACCTTTGTGCGATCACCGCAGATTGGTTTAATAATTCCAATGGAGTTTTCTACGAATGTTTTTTCTCCGATTTGCAGAAAAGCTTTATCCTCACCCATACGTGAGGATTTTCCGCCTGCTAAAACATATCCTGAAAAGTCTTCAAGGTTCATTTCTAACTTTTATCAACCGTAACGATAACTAATTTTGATGTCGGGCAATTACTTCTTTTGGCAACTGAATCAATCGGTATCAAAGGATTGCCTTCAGGAAAATAAACTGCAGCACATTGTTTTGGAATTGGATATGGGATTGCGATAAATTTGTTGGCGTGTCTTTCACCATCAGTAAAATAGCTGGTGATGTCAACTACATCACCTTCGGAAAGGTTTCTTTCAGCCATATCTTGCTCATTCATCATAATCACACGCCTTGTGCCGTAAATTCCTCTGTAGCGATCATTTTTATCATAAATAGTTGTATTAAACTGATCGTGTGAGCGAAGTGTTGTTAATAGTAACTGGTCTTTTTCGATTTCAACCTTTTCTAATTTACTCGCTTTGAAAACTGCTTTACCCGATTCAGTTGGGAATTTTCCTTCTCTCGGTGCGTTTGGCAAAAAGAAACCGCCGGGTTTGCGAATTCTCTCGTTGTAATTTTCATGCCCTGGAACAACTTTGCTTATTGACTCGCGTATGTTGTCATAGTTACTAACCATTTTGTCCCAATCAACAGTTGATTTATCACCCAAAACAGCTTTTGCCATTTCGCTGACAATCCAAGTTTCACTTCTTAGATATTTAGTTTTAGGTTCTAAAATTCCTTGTGACATCTGCACTTGCAGAGTTGTTGATTCACAAGAAACAAACTGTTCTCCAGTTGCTTGTTTATCAATTTCAGAACGACCAATACAGGGAAGTATCAGGGATTTTTTGCCTGTGACAAGTGCAGTTCGATTTAATTTTGTAATTACTTGAGCTGTTAAATTAGTTTTCCTAAGACCTTCAGCGGTGAAATTGGTGTCAGAAGTTGCCGGAAGAAAGTTTCCTCCCATCGCAAAGAAAACTTTTCCGCGACCGTCATGCATTGCTTTGCAACTATCAACTACGTCAAAACCTTCTTTTTCCGGAGTTTGGAAGTCAAAAAGCTTTTCAAGATTTTCTTTGAACGTATCATTCATTTTGTGCCAGATTCCCATAGTTCGATCACCCTGCACATTTGAATGACCTCGCACGGGGCAGAGTCCAGCTCCTTCTTTACCAATCTGTCCGCGTAAAAAATGTAAATTGCAAATATCTTGAATTGTTGCAACGGCTTCTTTGTGCTGTGTTACGCCCATCGCCCAGCAAGTTATTACTCGATCAGCTTCGGCAAACAGTTTAGCGGCTTCTTCAAGTTGTCCGCGTGTAAGTCCACTTTCTTGCAGTATGTCATCCCAAGAAACAGTTTCTAAATTTTCAAGAAATTCATCAAACCCAGATGTTTTTTTCTTAATAAAACTATGGTCAAAGATGGTATTTGGATTTTCATTTTCCATCTCGACCAATATCTTCATAATCCCTTTTAGAACAGCCATATCACCCCCAATTCTTAAGGGTAAATGTAAATCGGCAAACTGTGTTTTCGTACCACCTAGCATTGCAATTGGGAATTTTAATGGATTTGGGTAATGCTGAGGATTAGGATTGACGAAATTCATCAAGCCAGCTTCCGGCAAGGGGTTAATAGCGATTATTTTTGCTCCGTTTCTCTTTGCATCTTGTAGAGAAGACATCATACGTGGAGCATTTGTTCCAGGGTTTTGCCCTATGACTATTACTAAATCTGTCTTTTCAAAATCTTCGAGTCTTACGTTTGCTTTTCCGAGACCTGTTGACTCTGCTAAACCGACTGATGTTGATTCATGACACATATTGGAACAATCGGGCATATTATTTGTACCAAATTGTCTTACAAAGAGTTGGTATAAGAAGGCGGCTTCATTTGAAGTTCTACCCGAAGTATAAAAAATGGCTTCATCTGGGGAAGATAATGAATTTAGTTCATCAGCAATAATCTGAAATGCATCTTTCCAAGAAATCGGTTCATAATGAGTCGCATTTTCCTTTAGAACAAATGGTTGAGAAATCCTCCCTTGGTCATTTAACCAATGATCGTCTTTTTTCGATAACTCTTCGACGCTGTATTTAGCAAAAAAATCAGGAGTAACGAGCTTTTTATGACCTTCGTCAGCAAGAGCTTTAGCACCATTTTCACAGAATTCAGCAAGTGTACGATGTTCCGGGTCAGCCCATGCACATGATTGGCAATCAATCCCGCCTTTTTGATTTAATTTCGTGAGAGTGCGAGTAGCTTCTATAATTCCCATTTTGCCATAGACATTTTTTAGCGTTGACCAAACTGATGGCAGTCCGGCGGCAGTATCTTTGATTTCCTCGCGTCTTAAATCCTCTAATTCAATAGGTTTCTTAGCTTTTGTAGCACCATGTTCACTCATAAATAGTTGTTTAACAGCTTAGTTCGGGATTAGGAAAAGCATCTAAATTATCCTTGTCCATAGGTCTGGTCGGACAGGCAAAATCTTTCTCAATTGTGATCTTCAAATCAAGAACATCGTCTATATTTTGAGTTTGGTAAATTCCGACTACATCATCATTTTCAATCCAGTCTTTAGCCGTATTATCAGGTAGAAGAATTTCGAAATGATTGTTTTTTATTTGTGCGGACACTTCTTTATAATCTTTTAAAATACGAATTGCATATACAAACTGCTGGTCGGGACTTAAGCCAAGAGTTATAGTCTCGGAATAATGCCCAGTTTCTTGCAGTTTCTTTACTTCGCTTTGCAAAAGTCTAAGCCTGATAGAATTTTCACGCAGTCGCAGTTTCATAAATTATTCTTTCATTTCCAGCGTAAACATTAAATCGCCCGTCGCGGACAAATCCTAAAAGCGTTATACCAAATTCTTTCGCCGCTTCAACAGCTAAACTCGAAGGGGCAGAAACAGCAGCAATAATTGGAATCTGTGCCATAACAGCTTTTTGAACCAATTCAAAACTTGCTCGTCCACTCAAAAACAAAATTTTATCACTGAGTGGCAGCTTTTCTTGCAAAAATTGTTCTCCAATCAATTTATCTAAAGCGTTATGGCGTCCAACATCTTCTTGCAAGAACAGTAAGTTTCCATCAACGTCAAATAATCCAGCTGCGTGCAAACCGCCGGTTTCATCAAAAACATTTTGAGCATCTCTTAATTTTAGAGACAGTTCATTAATGATTTCATAAGAAACCAAAGGGAAACCAGTTTTCTCAATCGGTTTCGCACCTGTTGCCAAAGCTTCGAGAGAACTTTTACCGCACACACCACAGCTAGAAGTCGTATAGAAATTTCGTTCAAGTTTTTTGAGGTCAACGCTTATATTTTCTTGTAAATCTATTCTGACAGTATTTTGGTTGTTTGGAAATTTCCCGCAATGTTTTATGGATTTAATTTGACTGTTAGATTTGAGAATTCCTTCCGTAAATAAAAATCCTGTAGCAAGTTCAAAATCCTTGCCAGGAGTTCGCATTGTGATGGAGATTGCTTTGTGAATTGGTCTATTATTTTGAATGTAACCAATGCGGATTTCAAGAGGTTCTTCAACAGCTAGTGTGTCAGTCTTAGATTCGACAGAGTCCAAATTTGAAACGCTTTGAATCTGCATTTCAAATTTTTCCCGTTTTATCCCGCTTGCTGTTTTTGCCACGAAAATAATTATAGCAAAAGATGTGTTTTAACCACAGAGAAAGGGAAGTAAAAAAGAATTCAAGAGTTTAGTTTTCGATTATTTCCCAAGCATTTTCGGTCTTGAGTAACTTACTCATCATTGCAGCGTGGATAGCATGTCCACTTTTTTCAGCCTTTATTTTTCCGAGCATCGGCATGCCGAGTAATGCGAAATCGCCGATGATATCGAGGATTTTATGGCGAACAAATTCGTCTTTAAATCGAAGAGGATTTTCATTGAGCATTCCATTTTCGGTTAAGACAATCGCATTATCTAGCGAACCTCCTTGAGCTAAATTGGCTTTGCGTAGCATTTCTATCTCGTGTGTAAATCCAAATGTTCTGGCTGATGCGATCTCTCGTCCGAAAGAGTCATTATCTAATACAAAATGAAAGATTTGAGTGTTTATGAAAGGATGCTGAAAATCTATCAAACATTCAATTTCAAATTTATTAGAAGGCTCAACTGACATTTTTCTACCGTCTTGTTCAAATTCAACTTTATCTTTGACTCGAAAAAATCTTCGTGAAGCGTTTTGTTCTTTAATCCCCGCTTCTTCGATCAAGCCGACAAAGTTTTCGCTTGAACCATCTAAGATCGGGATTTCTATGTTGTCGAGTTCGATAAAACAATTGTCTATGCCAACTCCTCTTAATGCAGAGAGAAGATGTTCACAGGTAGATAGCACAACACCTTTTCGCAAAAGAGTCGTAGCATAACTACAATGAGAAATGTATTCGGCACTTGCAGGAATTTCAAAATTATCCAAATCTGTGCGGACAAAAATATAGCCTGTATTTTCAGGAGCAGGTTTTAAAGACATATTGACTTCAACCCCTGTATGAAGTCCGATTCCGCTCGTTTTAATTTCTTTATTAAGAGTTTTTTGTCGCTGCATTTATCATATATTTTACGCAATGAATGTGCCGCTTAATAAAGTTCGGAAAATACTATATATTTATAGATTGAATTAAAAAAAATGTTGCAGATATACAACATAAACTAATAAAATCTGTGGCATTATTAAAACAAATTTTAAGAGCAATTATTTAAATAGACTTATGGCTTTAGAAGTTGCAGGTAAAAAACCTGTTGGAAAAAAGAAAATAAATATAATTAATAAATCGGAAATAGATTTACCGAAAAATACTGAAGAAACAATTCAGGAATTATTGGATTATCTGCCCGTTGAACATAGACGCGGTATCGAACAGCTAACATTGGTTGATTTTATAAATGAATCAGGCTTAAAAGAAGCAAAAGGGGATTTCAAGGATAATCTTCCATATATGTATTATCCGAAGGTTCAAAATAAGTCCGCACGTATGGAAATTTCGATGATGTCTCTGCTCAAGCCGCTCGGGAAATTTACTGAGCGTTGGATGGCGAAATCTTCATTCAAAAGTAATCTTGCCGGTGCGATCTTCGGGATGGTTGGTCAGCATTATTTTCTAACAATGAAACATTCCGTCAAAAAACAGAATTTGCAGCCTAAAATTCTCCAATATACTCAGGATAATCTAAAAAATTGGAGCGAAGAACAATCAGAGAAAAGTTGGCGTGGGAAAATATTTAAACCTCTACGCCCTGTGATGCAGCGTTGGGCAAAATGGCTTAATCGGAAAGCAGCACAAAATAAATAAAAGATTTACATATTCTATAAATATTTCGAGGGAAATGAGTGTTTAAGGAAGCGGTTGATTATTATCATCAATTATTAGAAGACGAAGAGTTGAAACAAGCGTCTTTGCAAGCATTACAAGACGGTTTGGAAGAAGCTAAATTAATTTTTGGCGGTAGAAGACTCTGCCCATATTTGCGTCCTGATTTTGTTCTGGAATCAGATTGGGAAAATGTTGTCAGAGTTGGCGAAACTATTTTTAACACATTACAAAAGGTTAAAGATGCAGCAGTTGAATCAGATGAATTATTAAACGAACTCGGCGTTACCGAAATCGAGAAAGATCTAATTGCAATTGATCCTGGCTATAAGCAGGTTTGTCCAACATCCAGACTTGACTCTTTCTTTGCAGAAGATTCTTATTCTTATGTTGAATTAAATGGCGAAAGCCCTGCTGGGATCGCATACTCTGATTCGTCACGGGACATATTCTTAAGTCTTCCAATAATGAAAAAATTTACTGAAAAGTTTGAAGTTAGAGGACTTGAAGGGAGAGCGAATCTGCTCAAAACTTTGCTGGAATGTTATGAAGAATATTTAGGGCAAAAGCCAGAAAAGCCTCCCGTCATTGCAATCGTAGATTTAAAAGGTTTACCGACTCAAAAAGAATTTGAGCTATGCAAAGATTATTTTGAGGAAAACGGTGTTCCTTCAATCATTTGCTCACCTGATGAACTGGCATTTTCTAATGGAAAATTGAAAGCAAAAGGGGAAGAGGTTGATATGGTGTATCGGCGTTTATTGGTCAATGAATATCTGCCGATAATGGATGAGCATCCTGCTTTTGTTGATGCTTATCGTGAAGGTGCAGTCTGTGTGGCAAATAGTTTTAGAGCAAAACTCGTTCACAAAAAAGCTATTTTTGCAGTTTTAACAAATAAAAAATATGCACATCTTTTTACTGAAGACGAATTAGCTGCCATCAAAAAACACGTTCCCTGGACTCGTATGCTCCGAGACGAAAAAACTGAATTTTACGGCGAAGAAATTGATTTGGTCGAATGGGTCAGGGCTAATCGTGACAAACTTGCTCTCAAGCCCAATGATGACTATGGCGGACACGGCATATACATCGGTTGGGTTTCAAGCGAAGAAGAGTGGGAAGAGGCAATGAAGATCGCTCTGACCAATGAAGATTATATCGTTCAAGAACGCGTAAAAACCGCCAAAGAAGTTTTTCCATTCATAGATGACGACGGAAAAGTTCATATGACCGAATCATTGGTTGATCTCGATCCGCTTCTATTCAATGGAAAGGTAAAATCATCGTTTACAAGACTTTCCATAACAGAATTAGCAAACGTAACTTCAGGCGGCGGAATGGTTCCGACTTTTATTTTGAAGGACAAATAAAATGAAAATCAGAAAACTGCATCTAAAAAATATTGGAGTTTTCGATGATGAATCCATCGAATTTCAGCCATGTCCAGATAAAGACAAAGCTGAAATTCATATTTTTACAGGTGAAAATGGAACTGGTAAAACATCTATTCTTTTAGGACTAACTAGTGCTTTTATTGATTTAGAAGAAAATGTTGATTACACCAAAATCCCAAATTTATTAAGAAAAAGGTTTGTTAGTGTTAAGTTCCAAGAGATTACGCAACTTACAAATAAAATAACAGTAGTTTTTCGAGATAAGACTAAAACTTCATTGTTTTTTCGAATTGGCAGTTTTCATTCTAAATTAAACCCATACCAAAGCCCTAAATCTGTAGTTGATGAACTTTACTTAAAGGGTTTGCAAGGATACAGGAAACATGTTAATTCGGGTAACAATTTAGGACAGATTTTACAAAGTGGATTAAGTTTTGCTGTTTTTGCATTTTCTGGTTATCGCCAAATTGAAAGTGAAACAGTTCAAGCAAACTATATGCCTAAGGATTTTAATCCGCTTTCACAATCACTTGAATTCATAAAGGATTATCGTAAAGAGGGCGAAATCACAATAAATCAATTGGTTACGAATAATATCTCGAATCGAGCTTTAGCAAGAGATGACGGAAGTGTAGAAGAATCAAAAAGGTATGAAGCTATAATTGATGCAATTGAAACTTTTATTAAAAATGTTACAGATAAAGAAATAAAATTTGTTCTTAAGCGTTCACCAAATGAACTTAGACTAAAAGTTGATGGTGAAGAATTGGATTTTGATGTTTTACCTGATGGCTTACGTTCTTTAATAAGTTGGATTGCAGATTTACTTGGTAGAGTTGATTTGTTGAAATGGGAAGATGATTTGCCGATAACTGAAAAGAATTTGATCTTGTTTCTTGATGAAATCGAAGTACATCTTCATCCTGCTTGGCAGAGGAAAGTTTTACCTGTTGTTCAAAAGTTGTTTAAGAATTCACAAATTTTTCTTTCTACACATTCACCGTTTGTGGTTAATTCGGTTGATGATGCTTGGGTTTATAAATTGGAACTTAAAGATGGCAAGGCGAAAGTTGCTGAAGTCAAAAAAACAGAAAATAGTGAAAGCGTAACACAAGTATTGCGTGAAGTTTTTGATATTTATGGATTATTTGGAAAAGATGTTCAAGATAAATTAGACAGACTCGAGGAATTAAGAGACAAACTTCTTTCAAATGGAAATAATGAAGAACATGAAAAAGAGTTTTTGAAAATCGCGAGCCATTTGGCAAAAGAACCAAGCGACCAAGTTAAAAACATAGTGAAAGGTGAACTTCAACAATTAAGCGAAATTAAGGGCAAAAAATTCTCAATATGATTGAAACTTCAAGGACAAATACTCCAAATTGTTTGAAAGAGAATTACAAAAAGTGGGGAAAAGAATATAAAAAGAAATTACGAAAAAATTCAAAATATTCTTTTCACTGGCACAGTCGGCGAGATGAAATTGATGAGGCATTATTTTTGATGACAGCAAATCATTGTTCATTTTGTGATATTCAACCGCTTAAAGCATCAGGTGCGACAATCGAACACTTTCGACCAAAAAAGAAATTTCCTCTTTTGTCATATTATTGGGGGAATTTATTTTATTGTTGCTCTGCTTGTCAAAAAAAAGGTGATAAGTTTGATAGAAGACTATTGAAGCCAGACCAGGTTAACTATAAGTTTCGGCATTACTTTATTTACAGCTATTCAAAAGGAATAATAAAACCTAATCCTGCAAGAGATTTAAATGACCAAGAAAGGGCTAAAATTACAATTGATTTATATGGACTTAATAAGTGGGGAAGACCAGATGAAAGAATAAAAGAACGTGAAAAATTTCTAGATGCGACAAAACCTATTATAAATAATTATTCATACAGATTCATTTTACGATAATGGAAGTAGGCGAAAACAAAACAAGATTGAAAGAATTAACCGACGAATATTTGCGTCTGAAAGACAAACTTGAGCTTGGTGGCGGTGAAGCTAAGATTGAGCGGACTCACGCGAAGGGCAAATTGACGGCTCGTGAGAGGATAGAGTTGTTGTTTGATAATGATTCTTTTTCGCAGGAAATCGGTTTGTTGGTGGCTTATGATGAGTATGACGGCAAAGCTCCGGCAGCGGCGGTTGTCACTTCGATTGGGAAAATTCATGGGCGGGAATGCGTTGTCGTAGCGAATGATGCAACGATTAAAGCGGGTGCTTGGTATCCTGAAACGATCAAGAAAATTTTGCGTGCACAGGAAGTCGCTATGCGGAATGATGTGCCGATTATTTATTTGGTTGATTCAGCAGGAGTTAATTTACCGTATCAAGGTGGCGTTTTCCCGGGACAATATGGAGCGGCGAGGATTTTTTATTATAACTCGATAATGCGGCGTTATTTGAAAACTCCGCAGATTGCCGCCGTGATGGGAATGTGTGTTGCGGGCGGTGCTTATCTTCCGGCACTTTCGGATGTGATCTTGATGGTTGAAGGCACTTCTTTTATGGGGCTTGGTGGAGCAAATCTTGTTAAAGGTGCGACAGGGCAAACTATTGATAATGAAACGCTCGGTGGTGCTTTAACTCACAATGAAACTTCAGGCGTAGCTCATTATCGAACCAAAACTGAAGAAGAATGTATTGATAAAATCCGTGAACTTGTTTCCGAATTGCCAAACAAATTTGGATCAAGAGTTACAATAAACGAAGCAAAAAAGCCTACAAATAAGCCAGAAAAATTATACGAAATCTTACCGATAGATCATCGTCAGCCCTATGATATGCGTGAGGTTTTGAAATGTATCATTGACGATGGTGACTTGGATGAATTCCAAGCCGATTATGCCAAAGAAATGATTTGCGGAACAGCAAGAATTCGGGGAATTCATTGCGGAATCATTGCTAATCATCGCGGAATGGTCACACGAAAAGGAAAACCTCCGAAGTTCGGTGGAATTGTCTATACCGAATCGGCTGAAAAGACCGCTTATTTTATTGAGAATTGTAATCGTCATGGCACACCGATTTTGTTTGTTCAAGATGTTTCGGGTTTTATGGTTGGTGCGGATGCAGAGCATTCGGGAATCATTCGTGCGGGTGCAAGATTTGTTGAAGCGATGGCGACGGCAACCGTTCCGAAATTAGTTTTGACGATAAATCACGCATCAGGAGCGGGATATTATGCGATGGCTGGACAGGGGTTTGATCCTGATTTCATTTTGTCCTTGCCAACCGGGCGTATGGCAGTGATGGAAGGCGATTCTGCTGTGCAAGCAATTTTTGGAACGATGCTCGATCGTATGAAAAAAGAAGGCACAGAACCCGATGAAAATATGTTTCAAGAAATGGAAGCCGTTCGCCAGACATATGAAAAAGAACTTGATGCGAAATATGCAGCGGCGAGAGGTTTTGTGGACGCGATTGTAATTCCAGAGAATTTACGAGATTCATTGGAACTTACATTGAAAACTACTCTAAACACAGATAAACCACATTTAGGGGCATTTGTTTTGCCTGAGAACTTACACTAAGACTTATGAAATTTACAAGTGAAGAAATGTCAGCAATGTTGCCACTTCCTCCTACGAATAAATGGAAAGAAGGTGTCTGGGACATTGAGCCTTTTGAAAAAAAGGGGGTGAAACTAACTTTTTTTGCACCTCAAAACAAGGATTTTCAGACTTATCATGAAGAAGATGAGTTTTATTTTATTGTTAAAGGAAGCGGTGAATTAATAATTGGAGACGAAAGACATAAATGCAAGGTCGGAGATTCTTTTTTTGTTCCTGCTTTAACTCAACATCACTTTGAAAATTTTAGTGATGATTTTGCAACCTGGGCAGTTTTCTTTTAATCATTCATTTTAGTTTTTATAAATTCCTCATAATCTTCAATTGAAGTTTTTATCACTTCAAAAGATTGGTCTCGTCCATAACTATACGCAATTTCACATTTTTGAGGCTCATTCGGTAAATTTTTATAAGTTAAAAAGTAATGTTTCATACGTTGCAAGATTCCTTTTGGCAATTGCTTTACTTCTTGGTATTGTCCGAAAACTTTATCACCTAAAAGAGTTGCAATAATTTTGTCATCAGCTTCACCATCATCAATTAAACAAAATCCCCCAATAGGTTTGGCTTTTAATAAGATATCGCCACGCGGTATGTGATGTTCAGAAATTACCAAAATATCAAGCGGGTCTCCATCGCCTGTCTTGATTGTTTTGTTTGATTTTTCTCTAGCTAAATCTGCAACTCTTTCACCACAATATGTTTGCGGAATAAAACCATAATTTGCAGGATAAACATTGGAATATTGTTGTGGACGGTCAATTTGTAAGAAACCAGATTCTTTTTCAATTTCGTATTTAACTGTATCTCTTGGAACGATTTCCAAAAAAACAGTAACTTCTTCGGGGCAATTTTCCCCGTAAGAAATTCCATGCCAAGGGTGTGCTTTGTATTTGTAATTCATAAAATAATTGCTAATAATTCTTATTTCAATATCAAAGTAAGTAATTTAACAAAGCGTTTGAGTCAAAACAAAGCACAATGTCCAAAATAAAACCGATTGAAACTGAATTTTTACAAAGTTTAGTAATAATAAAGTTTGTGCACCCCGAAATGAAAAATCCTCTTTCAATCAATACTCTTAAAATTCTAAATGAAACATTTGGGCAACTAAATTCGGATAAAGACATTGAGACAATTATTTTTACTGGTTCGGGAAATACATTTGCGGCTGGTGCGAATTTGAATGAAGTTGCAAGTTTGAACGAAAAAACGGCAGTTGAATTTGGTATTCGCGGACAAAATTTGATGCAAACTATTTACAGTTCTGAGAAACAAACTATTGCAGCTATTGATGGATTTTGTATGGGAGGAGCTTTAGATTTAGCTTTATCTTGTAATTTACGGTTTGCTTCACCTAGATCTGTTTTTGCACACCCGGGAGCAAAACTCGGAATCATAACAGGTTGGAGTGGAACACAAATTTTGCCTCGTCTGGTTGGAAAGAAAAATGCAATTGAAATCTTTTTAACCGCAAAAAAAATAAATGCAGACGAAGCTTTAAGAATCGGGCTAGTTGATGAAATTTGCAATGATCCACTTGCAAAAGCAATAGAGGAATTTGGAGAATAAAGAAATGAAGAAATATATTATTGGATGGATAGTCTTTAAGCTTGTGCTTTTGGTAGTTTTTGCGTTATTTGCTTTTTCTAATTACCACGCTCAGCAACTTCCTCAAAGCTCTACAACCCCGACTCCTACTCCAAATGACAAAATTGATCGTCCGACGAGTAATCCATACAAAGGCGATCTTGCCAGATTTGATAGAGAAAGGAGAGCTGAAAGGCTACAAATCCAGAGAGTAATGGATCTATTGAGTATCGCTGAAGGTAAAAAGGTTGCGGACATTGGTGCCGGAGGCGGATGGTTTACGGTAATTGCGGCAAAAAGAGTAGGTGAAAAAGGAACTGTCTATGCTGTTGACATAAATGAAGAATCAGCAACTTACATTGCTGCTCGTGCAAAAAAAGATGGGTTCAAGAATATAAAAACTATAGTCAATAAAGAAGATGATCCGATGCTTCCCAAAAAATCAATTGATTCAGTTTTAATCTTGAATACGTATCATGAAATATCAGAACCAATCATTTTCATGAAAAACCTTCGCAAATCGCTAAAAAAAGAAGCTTTAGTAGGAATAATTGATCGCAATGGCGATGGTGACGACCACGGAATAGATTCGGAAAAAGTTGTAGCAGAAGCAAAAAGAGCAGGGTTTACTCTAAAAGAGCAACACGATTTTGTAAAAGCGGGAAATATGGATTATTTGTTGATATTCAAATTGGATAAAAAATAAAGAATTTATTTATTCAGAAACTTTGATATTCCTTTTTGGCAATCTTCAGTTAATCTGGCAATTGTATTTACTTCAGCTCCAACTTCAATAGCTGTGTCAAATGTCATTCCATCCATTTGGTAGAGAAGTTTTTTAGACAACACAACAGCGGAACGGCTTACTTTTTGGTAAACGGAAACATAATCTGAAACTTCATCTTCAAAATTATCATCATCAAACATTTGGTTGATTAACCTCATTTCTTTTGCTTCTGAAGCGTCAAAATTAAACCCTTGTGTAATTAATTCAAAAGATTTTTTTTCTGATAAATTTCTACGCAAAATTGCCATGACCATTGCAGGTACAAAGCCGATTTTAACTTCGGGATAACCAAATTGTGCCGATTTTGAAGCAAGAACAATATCACAAGCAGTTGCCAGACCACATCCACCGGCTAAAGCCCGTCCGTGTACTGCGCCGATGATAGGAATTTTTACCTTCCGCATCAAAACAAAAAGTTCCATCAATCTTTCGGCGTCTTCCAAATTTTCCAAAACATCACTTTCGGATATTTTTTGTAAAGCAGAAAGGTCAGCACCCGAGCAAAAATCTTTTCCCTCACCTTTTATAATTATTGCTCTGAGATCATTGTCTTTATTGGCGTCTATTAATGCATTTTTAAGCGAATTTATGAGAGCGTCATTAAGAGCATTACGCTTTTCGGGGCGGTTAAGCGATAAGGTTAAAATTGAATTTTCTGTTTTTTGAATAAGTTCGGTCATTATTTTTCTAAAAATGTTCTCAAGGCATCAGTCACTTTCTCAGAAGCTTCTTGCTGAACCCAATGAGCACTTTCGGGAATGCGAAGCTCTTCATAATCTGAGTCAACAAAATCTCCAGTCCCTTCTACAGTCTGAGGTATGATCGCATTATCTTGTTCACCATATATAAAAAGTGTCGGAACTTTAATCTTTTCTACTTTTGGTTGTTTGCCGAACATCCTTTTCATAATATTTGCACGATAATAGTTTATTGATGCAGTAAGTGCATACGGCTCGCTCCAAGCCTTTTTATATTCGACAATTTCTTCTTTTGTAAATACATCTTTTTTTGCCGTTGAGGTTTTTAGCCCGATTGCCAAGCCTTTGTAATCATTTCTGCTCAAAAGCCACTCGGGAATATTCGGGAGTTGAAAAAAGAACATATACCAGCTGGATAAAAGTTGTTTCAAAGACTGATTTTTCTTCCAAGCTGCGGGATGTGGAACTTGCATTGTAACCAATTTTTTAACATATTCCGGATATTTGGTGGCAACAGCCCAAGCAACCGCAGCTCCCCAATCATGTCCAATTACAAAGGCTTTTTCGCGTCCAAAATGTCGAATTAATCCAGTCACATCATCGGCGAGTTTGTCCATTTCATAGTCAGAAACAGCTTTCGGTTTATCGCTTAAATTGTAGCCACGCATATCTGGAGCAACAACAGTGTATTCATCTGAAAGATCAACTAATTGGTGACGCCATGAATACCAGAATTCCGGGAAACCGTGCAGAAGCAAAACCAGCTTTTCATCATTTCCGGCAGTTGCGTAATGCAACCTAACACTCCCAATCTGTGCGTAGTCAAAGTTGATTTTTTTCTGTAATGCTTCGCTCATTTGTTCTCCTAAATCATTTAATCCATTCCGATCCATTCTACTTTCGGATCATCCTCCAACGCCGGGTAGCGATGATGTGCCCAAAAATAAAATTCTGTAAATGAATCTAATATTTTCCCCGTGCTTTCAACTGTTACATTGGTGCCGCTTTCAATAATCCTTCTAACTTTGCGTAATTCTTTCACCAAATAATCAACTGACTTACGATTATATTGTTCATAAGCTTCATCAAGTTTTTCCAGTTTTTCTTTAGTTAAAATCATAATCTATCAAGCTATGCCTAAAGAATCAGCTTCTTCATCTGAGATATCAACATGCATTCGTAATAAGGCAGTAGAAAAAGTCTTACCCTGTGCATCAGTCATTAATGACAATGTTCCGCCACCACCAAGCGATTCATGAAGTAGAAAATTTAAAGCTCCAAGATTCGGTAATTCAAATCTTTCGACATCACCTTTTACAATTTCTCCAAAATGCTCCTTGACCTTTTCTGCCGTAACTTCACGTACTAAGATTGGATATATATCATCTTTTAAAGCGATTACTCCAACATTTGCCGTATCACCCTTATCTCCCGACCGAGCGTGTGCCAATTTCGTCAATTCAACTTTCATAAACTAAATTTTCTTTTTATATTAAATGTAAAGATTTTTTTCTCAATGATTATTCTAAAGTTTCCACTACAAGAAAATGACTTATAAATCTTATAACTATCAATTTGATTTTCGAATAAAGAAATTTGGGAACCATTACAGCTTGATTGAAATGTAATGGTGTTTTTTTCTTTAAAACCTTCGGACTGTGGAAATAATTCAGTAAGAATTTCTTTGGTGGTTTTACTTGAGATTACTTTTAATGGTTTAACTGGAAATATTGTATATTTTGGTGAACCTAAAAAATGAGTTTCAACTGAGATTTTAATTATGTGATCGCGTACAAAATAAACTTTTGTTGTCTCAGTTGTTTCAATTGGTTTGCCATAAAGTTTTGTTAAGTTTAGCCCATTCTGAGCATAACTTATAGAATTAAAAATAAATATAATTAGTAAGGCTATTAGTTTTAGTTTAATGGGTCTCATACTTATATTTCCTGTATTTCTCAAATCGATAAAATCCGTTAACCACAAGTGAATGGCTTATTTTCTCTGATTCAATCAGATTTTCAACTTCATTCACGTTAACTAATTTGACTCGTATATCTTCGTGTTCATCAAATTGGGTATTACCAGTCTCATAACAATCTTTTGCATAAAAATGATATATCCAATTCGATTGGATCGCAGGATTAGGTCTTGATTTGCCAAGATAAATCATTTCTTTTGGAACAAACCCTGTTTCTTCCGTTAATTCTCTTTCAGCGGCTTTTGAAGGTTCTTCATTTTCATCAACCATACCGCCTGGAATTTCCAAAGTTACTTCTTCTGTGCCTTGCCGATATTGTTCGATTAAGACAACTTTTTCATCCTCTGTTAATGCAATAATATTCACCCAGTCGGGATTGTCTATCACATAGAAGTTTGCTTTTTCATTAGTAGTTGAATTTTCACAGAAAACCTCATGGACTTTGAAAACACGACAATCTGCGATTTCTTTTGATTCGATTTTTTTCCAAATATCTATACTCACGTTTCGATAATCTCAACTTTGGTTTCAATTAAATCTTTCGGAATCAAAGCAGGGAAATACGCCATGATTTCCTCAACTTTTGGACGACCTCCTGCAAATCCTGTTACGGCTGGTGGACCAGTTAAAATAAGCGGTGCTATCTCTTTTGTAAATCGAGTTATGTCATCACGATTTTGTCCGCGAACTCCTATTCTTAATTGCACTTCAGGTATATCTTTTGGTGGCTCACCTGAAAGATGTCCGTGTGTAGCATTTACACCGACAAATTCCGTTAAAATTACATCAAATTCTAAACCAAGATTTTCTAAACGCTTACGCAAAATTCTATCTGCGGCTTTGGCTTTTTCGTATGCATCTGGATATGAATAAACAAGTGTTCCAACAGATTTCCAACCCGAAGAGTAGGCAATCGAAACTTTGTAAAATTCGGTATTTTCTTTCCCTTGAATTCCCGAAACTCTGACACGATTCTCGCCATCGTCGGTTAAATTAATGGTTGTAAAATCGGCAACTACATCAGGTGTAATGTATTCGTGTGGATCACCCATTTCGTAAAGAAGCTGTTCTTTAACCGAAGGAATGCTGACAATTCCACCTGTGTTTTCGTGTTTGGTAACGACAAATTCGCCGTTGGGATATGCTTCGATGATTGGGAATCCAATGTCCTCTAAATCGGGAATATTTTGCCAATCGTATTGGCAATTTCCTCCCGAACATTGTCCACCACATTCAATGATGTGTCCTGCAATTGTTCCTATGGCAAGTTGATTCCAGTTATCAAAAGTCCAACCAAATTCGTGCATCAAAGGTGCGAGTGTTAAACCTGTGTCGGTAAGTCGTCCGCCGACGATAATTCTTGCTCCTTGGTCAAGTGCTTCAACAAGCGGTCTTGCTCCGAGATAAACGTTTGCTGCCTGAACTTTATCAAGAATATCTGCGAGTGGTTCACCCGTGTCCATATTGTTGATTTCAATGCCTTTATCAAGAAATTCTTGGAGTCGTGGCATTATGTCATCGCCCGTAATTACACCGATTTTTACACCTTTGTGACCAAGTTCTTGAGCGACATCTCGAATTGCTTCGGCACAACCCATTACGTTTACACCGCCTGCATTTGAAAGAACTTTTATGTCTTTTTCAATGATGTCAGGCAAGATTTCTTTGATTAAAGAAACATAATCGCGGGCGTATCCTGCTTCAGGTCGTCTTGCACGTTGTTTTTGCATAATGGACATCGTAACTTCCGCCAGATAATCCAACATTAAATAATCAATCGGTCCTTTGCGAACTTGGTCAATCGGAGCCGTAAGCATATCGCCCCAAAAACCCTGTCCGCTCGCTACTCTTACTTTTTCTTTCATTGAGTTAAATTAAAAAACAAAAAAAAGAAACGGTCAACAATCAAAATCTGAAAGTGTTGCCGTTTCTTTCTGATATAAAAATCTTTATTTATCTTATAGTTTTCTCGGTTTCCTATCTCGAATAAAAATCTTTCTGAATACCCATTTTGAACCGTTCCATGTTTTTACAACGACCCACCTGCCACCTTTTGCAGTGGCTTTTGAACCTTTTTTAACACCCGAAGCAGTCGCTTTAGAACCCTTTTTTACGCCTGAGGCGGTTGCTTTAGAGCCTTTTTTAACACCTGATGCCGTAGCCTTAGCGGCTTTTTTTACTGCACTAAATACCTGAGCTTCTGCTGAGGTGCTGGAAAACAAAATCAATCCAAATAAGAATGCAATACAAATTAATCCTTTACGAAACATAATTTCTTCTCCTTGTAGAGATAGTATTTTAATTAGAATATTTGGCTGAAAAGGATAAACTAAAGATGTAATGTACCAAATAAAGGTTGTTTTGCAAAAAAGAAAAAGGCGAGGGAATATAAAAATCCACTCGCCTTTAATAAATTATTATTTGTAATTTTAATCAACTACGTCTTCAACTTCCTCACCAACAATTTCTACACTTTCTTTAGTTTTTTCGACACCTTTAAAAGTTCCTTTTTTAACTTTCTTTGATACCCATTCAGTTCCGTCCCAAACAGAAATTGTTACGTATTCACCTGCATTGAGAGCTTTTTTGGCACCCTTTTTAGTTAATTTAGCAGTATCAGAAGCTACATCATCACCTTTGTCATAAACTTTTTTCGTAACCTTTACAGTCTTCTTAGCACCTTTAACGGTAACATCCTTTGTTCCTTTTGCAATATCTTTAGTTACTTCTGCGGTTTTCTTCGCAGTTTCTACGGTTGCTTCCTTAGTTACTTCAGCAACTTTTTCAACTGCATCAACTACCTGTGCATTAGTTGTTCCGTATGAGAACAATACGACTCCAAGTATTAGACTGAAACAATAAACTATTCTTAATCTCATAAATATCTTAAATTCCCCCTGATCAATGTATTTACAAGCTTAAGTTGCACTTGGCATGCCAGAGATCAGTTAGTTAGGGGAGAAATTTATATTTGATGTATTTTACGAATAGTTTTCTTCCAACCGGGAACGCTTTTTTAGCGGTGTAGCCCGATTTCTTTAGTAGAAACATTCCTACTTTTGGTGCAGATTTTACAATGATTGGTTTAGCGACTTTGGAGGCTGTAAATTTAGTTGCTTTGTAGGAATATTTTGCAGAATTACCAACAATTATTACAGTTGCCTTTTTTGAAACACTTAAAGATTTTTGAGCTAAGTTCTTTTGTTGAGCGTTGGTGCCCATAGCTAAAATAAGCACAAATATTCCGCAGAAAATTAATTGAAGAGCGATTCGTTTAATCATGTTATGTATGGGGTTGTGAGAAATTTGTTGAATAAGAATTTTGAGTAAGTGAGAAAAAGTCGGAAGCCATAATTTAACTACTTCCGACTTTTTATTATAAATGCTTAGTTAAAGCATTGTAAATCTTTTTTTAACAAACACTAACCTTCATTTCTTACATTGTTTTGTAAAAATTCGACAATATCTTCCGTAGATGTACCCGGCAAAAATACTTCTGAGATACCTTTCTCTTTGAGTGCGGGAATATCTTCTTGCGGGACGATTCCACCCACTACCACCAAAGTATCATCCATTCCATTGTCCCTAAGTAAATTAACGATTCTGGGACAGAGGGTGTTGTGTGCACCACTCAAAATCGAGATTCCAACAGCATCAACATCTTCTTGTAAAGCTGCTGCTGCAATCATTTCGGGGGTTTGACGCAAACCGGTATAAATTACTTCCATACCTGCATCTCTTAAAGCACGGGCAATAACTTTTGCACCTCGATCATGTCCATCTAAACCAGGTTTTGCAACCAATACACGAATTTTTCTGTCACTCATAATCTTTCTTAAACAAAACTAATAAATACAAATTCTTTAATGACAGCTAGAATTTTAGTTGGTTCGGAATTATTTTACAAATTAAAAAAATAGTGCCCGAATATTTTCTTTTCTTATCAAATCTTTTGGAAATTAATAATTACAATTGAAGCTCACACAATCGGTCAGCTTAACGAGTCTTTACGTGGAATATTCCACATATGTCCGCGAAATATTTATAGATAGTTTTATTTTAGATTCTTCTAAACTATGTATTTACAGGTGTTTAGTTTAGGGTACATCTTTTGCAGTTAGTGAAACACAGGAGATCAAAAAAATGAAAAATATCAAAATAAATTATCAAATATCGATTTTGTTAACTATCGGATTATCAATATTTATATTCAGTTCAAATTTAAATGCACAAAGTATTAAGACTGCAAGTTGGACTAGTTGGATGAGAATTCCACAGAATAATTGTATTCAACGTGCAAAAGTGGCTTTAAGGTTGGCAAAAATTCCAGTTACAGAGAGTAAAAACTGGTTTGTAGTAGGAAATGCTAATCGTCTCAACGTCAGAATTAAATGCATTGTCGATGACAATAGTAACAATCTTGTAAATTCAAGGGCGATGAGAATGCTTGTTGATGTTGAGGTCAATGGATTTGCTTCTGAAACTCAAAGATTAAATGTTCTACGTAATTGCATAAGTCAGTTTGTTAGAACGGGTAAAAGTACCTGTTGGCAAACTGGCAACGTACCTGGTGTCAGAAGAATCGCCTGGACTGCCACTCCAAGAAATTTAAGACTCGCAGGAAATAATGGTCAAAGATATGCGTTCAATTGTCCTCCTAATGGTCAAATCAGACCTATTTGGGGATCAATTTCATATACAGATACATCATCTATTTGTACAGCTGCTGTTCACTATGGCTCCATTGCTAGAAATCGAGGAGGAGTAGTTTATATCGAATTAGATACGGGACCACGTTATTTCCGAAGCACAGCTAGAAATGGAGTTAGAAGTCGGCAATATCAAGGAGAAATTCGTGCTTTTAATTTTGTTAGACCTGTCATTACTAATGTTTTAGGACGAGTATGGAATGAAAGTGAGAGCGGTTGGACAGGAGTTTGGACCAGACGTGGGAATAGTAATGTTTTTGATGCAATTTGGAGGTTAGGCGGTTCTGTCGTGAAGGGGACGTTAACCATCAAATTAAATGGAAATAAAATTACCGTTACGAGGAGAAACAGTAGTGACGGAATTAATTGTAATTATTCGGGAACCATTGCTAGAAATAAGAGAAATGTCAATGGAACTTACACTTGCTGGAGGAATAGAACGAGATTGTTTACCAATCGAGGTTGGCAAGCAACTATTAGTCGTTGAGTTTGAAATATGAGCTTTAGAGAAATTTCAAATTTAGGTTAATTGAATATGTAGTATGGAGGTCATTTGATGAATACAAGACAGGAATTATTAGCTTGCTTACCGAATATTGCACCTGAGTCAAGAAGAGTTGGACAAGTGGCAACCGATGTTTGGATGGGATTAAGATCAAGCTGGAACGGACCGAGGCTGGCAAGAGTAGAAAATGTAGGTGGGAATAGATATGTTCACGTTCCTCCAAATACAGTCAATCTATGTTCAGAAAATATTTCAAGACAAAGACTAATTACTTTCAGTCAAAGGGATAGCCACATAATGTCGCAACTCAACACACAGCTGAGAGGCGGCAGAAGTTATCCCGTTGTCTCGGGAGTTGCAGGTATGTTTGCAAATGTTGGTTATAGCATTATTACAACAGCTGTATCTGCCCGCCAAGCAGCGATGACTATGGAAGTTCAAGCCCGCACACAAGATGAGGTTTGGGCTATTGAAATGGTCGGAAAACAAGGTCAGGAATTAAAGCATGTTTTATATCTATGGTTAGTTGATCCAGTCCGTGGAGGACAAGCAGGACAAACAGGTTGTTCTGCATGGTTAATACATGAACGCCGAAATAATTTAGTTGCCCCATAAAATAAAGTAAGAGGAGACATTTTTGAAATATCTCCTCTTACTTTAAGAAAAAATCATCAACCATAAAATTGTATTTTACTTAATGAACTTTCCGAAAAAGCTCTGAGTTTTAATAAATGGCTTCATTTCCTGCCATGTGAAAAAATATTTTCCATCCGGTTCTAGTGCTTTGATTGCATGAGGGAATCCATAATCAAATATGAATGTTACGCCTTTTTCATCTATGGAGTATTCATCAAGCGTGTTTGTAGTAAATTTTTTGTTTCTAAATAAATCTTGGGCAGTAGCATAATCTTCAGGATATTCTTTTTGAAGATTTTTTATATGATCTGCAAGTTCTTTTTTTTGTGCTTTTTCAATTTTTACAAGCAGTTTGCCAATGTTTGTAAAAGCATCTTGTATATAGATTCTTCTTCCTGTATTTAGATTAATCACTTTAGTTTTGACCGTACCATCCGGGTAAGCCCCCGAACCCTCCATTATCAATTCTATGGCTAGTAAACTATTTTTATTGTAATTAACCTTGTAATCAAAACTATCTAACCACGTATAATCACCGAGACTCTCTTCCAAAGTCATTCCGAATGTTTTCCAATAGTTTAGTGTGTCGTCCAAATTTTTTTGAGCAGCTTTAGAAGAAACTCCCGAAACCTTCGGATAATTTACATTAAATTTTTTCTTATACTCGGAAATATTTTCACCTTTTCTTTCATAGGTAACCTTTTTAGAAGAAACTAAATAAGCACTATTTTGGGCAAAAATACCGACGCACATTGTTAATATCACAATGCTAATTAATAAGACTCTTATTTTCATTTTGATTTAATTCTCAGGCTTTAATTTAAGATTAGATTTTTCTTCAAAATCCATATTGGGTGACGCGAATATACATCGCAATTTGCCCAATATTGTTTTTTTCTGTGACATCTTATCATACATTTCAAACCATGCATGTGTGTTAATCCATAGCGGATTGTATGAATTAATCGGAGTTGTTATTCCGTATTTAACTTCTTCTTTTTCTTCTTCAAATGTACCAAATAATCTATCCCAAATTATAAAAATTCCTGCATAGTTTTTGTCGAGATACTGTGCATTTACACCGTGATGTACTCGGTGGTGAGAAGGGGTATTGAACACATATTCAAGCCAGCCTAATTTGCCAATAAATTTTGTATGAATCCAGAATTGATAAATAAGATTTAGACCATGCATTGTCACGAAAGCCCAAAAGGGAAATCCAAGAAATGCGACTGGAACATAAAATATCCAATGAGAAAAGCCACTAAACCAACTTTGGCGAACAGCCACGCTCAAATTATATTGGTTCGATGAATGGTGAACGACATGAAAGTTCCAGAGAAAACGGATTTCGTGGCTACAACGATGAAACCAGTAATAAGCAAAATCGTCAATAAACATCAGCAAAACCCAACTCCACCAAACATTCATTGGCATTTGAATTGGTGTGACTGAATTAGCCCAAAGATAAGCTTGGCTTGTAAAATAGGCGAAAATTGCCCCAAATCCAACACTTACAAAACCGATCAAAATATTTGTCCAAGTATCTTTCCGATCAAAATTCTCACGGTTTTCCTTGATGACATAATAAGCCTCAATTGCGATTAACAATGCAAATATGGGTATGGCAATTGTCTGTGGCTTAATCATAGATAGATTCTAAACAAAAATGGGAAGAGATAAAAGTATTTTGTGAGAGAATTTTCAACTATCACAAAACTTTTACAAATGTGACGAAGAAACAAAAGAATTTGTTGCTAAAAATTATTTGTCGGGATTAAATTTATAAACTTCGACAGCACCAGAGGCTGAAATCAAAGTTTTAACTCCCGCACTTTCACCGCCGCCGATAATGTACCACTTGTCTTTGTGAATTTGTGAAGTTAAACCGTGCCTTGCGGTTGGTAAATTTTCGGCAGTTGACCAGATATCTTTTTCTAAGTCATAAACATCGTGTCGGTTATAAGTAACCCCTTCGCCTAAATCTTCTCCACCGATGACATATATTTTATTGTCAAAGAGTGTTGCAGTTTGTCCGCCTCTCGGTTGTGGCAATTCCGCAAAAACTTCCCACTTATTAGTTTCAAAATCATAACGCCAACAATCTTTTTTAACTGCTCCGCCTTGTCTTCCGCCAACGACATATAGATACTTTTCATCTTGCAAAACCGATATATGGTCACGTTTTTCCGGCAGTGGCGAAAGTGCATTTTTATCCCAAGTTTTTTCCTTCAAATCAAAAGCCCAAATTTCCCGAAACTTTCTTCCGCCGATTAAATACAGCTTCCCGTCCCGCTCAATCATAAAATGAGCCGCCCGAGAATCTGGCATTTCGCCGATCTCTTTCCAAGTATTTTTCTCGACATCAAACTCATACAGCACATCGGAAAATTCTGTTTGACGCATATTAAAAAATCCTCCTGACAAATAAATTTTGCCATCGGCGGATGCCATTCCAACATGATTTAAGCTTTCGGGTAGATTAGGCAAAACTTCCCATGAATTTTTCTCTATATCAAAAACCTCAAACGCATCAGACGAACCCCAGAAGTTTATTCCACTGGCGACATAGATTTTTCCGTCAATTATTGTACTTGCTAATTCTGAACGGGCTGTTGGTAAATTTGAGCCGGACTGCCAAGGGTGACATAAAGACTTATTTTTTTCAGTACAGGAGAGAATTAAAACAAACAAGCCAATTGTGATAATGAAAATTATTTGCTGTTTCATTTTTACCTCTCTTTTGCACATATTGTAAATATTGATGTGAATCAATATTAGAGTGTTATTTGATAATAATAGATGTCAAAATGTAAAACAGGCTGTCAGCCTGTTCACCTACGCTTATTTAGGAGTTAAACAGCATTACATTTAACTCTTTTAAACAGGCTAACAGCCTGTTCTACTATTGATTCACATTATTGATTAATTCGTAAGTTAGCTCAACCATTCCATTCTTGAATGCTGTTACATCCGTCAAATGTAGCTTTTGTTCCTGCCCTATGTAGTCGAAAAATAATGTTCCATCACCGAGGATTATTGGGAGGATTGATATAACTACTTCGTCGGCAAGCCCTAGACGGATGAATTCTTTGGTTACTTCAGCACCACCGACCATCCATATTCCTTTGTATTTTGGTTTTAGTTTGTCGTTTATGAAATTTTTGAGGTCGCCCGAGTAGAATTCAACCGTTTCCCGTATCTTTGGCAAATCTCTGTTGGTCAAAACAAAAACGGATGTATCGCCGTATGCCCAGCCGAGTTTAAGAGCATGTTCATATGTACGGGAACCCATCATATAGCAGTCAATTTTCTTTAGAAACTCAGCAATATATTCGTCCGTGAGTTCAATGCCTTCCTCAAAAGAATCATCCAAACGCATCCATGAAATGTCTCCGTCATTCTTGGCAATAAACCCATCAAGACTAGAAACCATATGGATTGTAACTTTGGACATTGGAATCTCCGTTTATTTTATTGGAACGATGTTAAATTCTTCTCTAATTTTGCCGATCGGAGTATCCATATATGAATCAAAATCAGACCAATTCCAAGGTTTTTTCATACGCTTGGCTCGAACGATCACACTTGGGATTGTAACAAAGAGCCGAAAAATATTTTTCGCTACATGCTTTAAGCTGTACATTCTAAAAAGGGCAAATGCATCAGCTTCATTATACCCCACAATATGTTTCCAGAACCCCAAAGTAGTTCCAAAGACTGTCCAAATTTTCACGACTCCTTCACCAAAGATCGTCGTATCACAACCAAACACGACATGGGCAATATCATGGCATCGAAAAAATTCTTTAGCCTCATCGGAAGTATCCCTATCAGAGAAATACTTCATATTCTTCTTGTTAAATTTTTCGATTCCTTCTCGAAGTGTAATTTCTGATTTCATATATCTAAATACGAATTAACTAAAAAGCTGGTTCCTCATAAATGCCCCCAAATCCGCCGCCGCTTCCAAAGGCTTAAAAGTAACCATCCATTTCCCATTTTCATCAGCTTTTGCAGTTTGTTTTTGCCCTGCAGGCGGAGCACTCACATTTTTATTTGATACATTAATCTTTTAGCTGACTTATTCTTTCAAACACATCTTGATTTATTAAAATGTGTAGATACGCAACTGCTCTTGACGTTCCAATGTATAGTTCTTTCATAATATCTTTGTTAATGTGATTGATAAATAAAATTAAGATGTCAGTTTCTAAACCTTTAAATAAATCTACAGTGTTTAGAGGGATAATATTTTTTTGTAAATTAACTTTATTAATATTTGAAGATATTGTAATAATCTCGTACTTTAATAACTTTTTTGCCCAACTACGTGAAAGATACATTTTTATCTTTAGTACAGATTTATGAATGTTAATATTTTTTATTGGTCGTAAGTATTTATTACCACTTGATGTTAATAAATTAATTTTTTTATTTTGTTTTTTATTAGCTTTTATGAAAGGGGATATTATGTTTGCAAAGGAAACAACTGAATCAATGTCCTCGTTATTGGGTACTAGTTCAGAACTTAATGAAGGAACCTTGAAGTAATTTTCAATTTCTTCAAGGGTTGAAAATCCATGTAAAACAAATTTTTTCTTTTTTATCAATTTTTTTATTTGCCCTAATGCTCTATTTCTCAAAAAACTTAAATCTGAATTAACTACTTTTTGCCAATCAAATGTTTTAGAACTCACTAATTTTAAATTATTTAGTAAACTACCTTTGCTCGTAGATTCATTAGTTAGTATTTTGAGATTGTGAATTCCATAATCTTCGTCAATTTTGGAAATAATTTCCTGTAAAGCTATTTGATGTTTATTATTTTGAAAAGTGGTCAGTTTATATTCTCCAAACTGTTTTAAGAATTGAGAAGTGATTGGAGCATCTAAATGAAATTTTTTAACAACTTCAAATATTTTACCACTATTTCTACAGTTTTTAGACATGGGAAACGGGCTGTTTTGAATAGGATATGTTGATTTTATTGGAATAAGAGATTGTTGATCATCGTGAAAAATATATAGTATTTGTTCACTAGAGTTGGATGATATTTCTTCAATAATTAACCACCAAAGCTCTTTGAAGTCTTGACCTTCATCAACAATTATTGCATCAAAGTTTATATTATTTTCATTAATTAAGTTAAAAGCAACATCTAATTCAGTATCCATTGGTTCAATTCCTTCATGCCATTCATTTGTTGCATATGGTTCTTTTCCTATTATTGAGTAAATAAGGTTAGTAAAATCAAATACTTGCACAGAACTTGGCTTTACTAATTTTCTAATATATTGTGCTAAATACGGATTATAGGTAACTATCAATGATTTTAATCCTGACTTTTGTAAACGAATAGCTTTTTCTACAGCCAAAAGAGTTTTTCCCGAACCAGCACAGCCAGATATTATTACTCTTTTCTTATATTTCAAGTAATGGATAATTTGATATTGATCTTTCGTTAATTTATCAATTGTCTTGTGTAGTGAGTTAAAGTTTTGAATAATATTATCTGAAAAATTTTCACTTACAGGATTGTTAAGCTCCTTTTTGAGTAGTTTGTTGACGCTCTTTAAGTGTGGGGGAATCGAATTTAACTCTGAAAAGTTGGAATTTATTATGTCTTTTAATTCTTCTATATCACTCTTTTTGACAAAATCCCTATCTAGCTTTTCTAAATATTTTATTACATAGCTTAAACCTTCCTTAGTTGTAATTTCGGAAAAAAAGGCTTCTTCATAATTTCTAAAGCAGTCTTTAATTATAGACTTACAAAAATTTATATGCCCTAGTTTAAATTCATTACATAAGTGATCTGCAATTTTTTCAAGAGTATTTGAAGCTCTTAATTGAGAAAGTGATAGGTTATTTTCGTTAATATATACGGAAATAATATTTATTAGTTTTGCTTTATCTTTTCTGAAAAATTCTATACATTTTTCTATATTTTCTTTTCCAATTTCATCTACGTGATTTTTATTAGTTTCGAGAGAATGGAAAAAGGAGTCTGCAAATAATTCAGATAAGCGTTTTGTGTCATAAGATTTGAAATATTCTTGAATAAAAACAGTGCTGAAATTCGCAAAAATAGCTAAAGGATATCCTAATAAAAATAATGTAGTGGGATCACTCATTTTTTTTCCTGTTTTCCAATAAACGAGTCCTAAAAAGCAGGTTCCTCATAAACTCCATAAACATCTCTCAAAGCCGTGCATATTTCTTCTACGGTTGCATATGCTTTGACTGCTTCGATTGTTGCTGGCATTAGGTTTTCGTTGGCGACTGATGCTTTTTTGAGTTTTTCTAGGACGTTTTCGACTGCACCGTTATCTCGTTGGGTTTTTACTCTTTCTAAGCGTGCGAGTTGATGATCGCGGACGGTTTCGTCAATTTTTAGGATGTTAGTTTGGGATAATTCTTCGTCCATTCGGTATTTGTTTACACCGACGATGATTTGTTCTTTACGTTCGACTGCTTTTTGGTACTGGTAGGCGGATTCCTGGATTTCTCTTTGCGGGAATCCGACTTCGACTGCTTCGACCATTCCGCCGAAACCGTCTATTTTATCGAAGTACTCGTAGCAACCATCAATCATTTTTTGTGTTAAGTTTTCTAGATAAAAAGAACCACCGAGTGGGTCAACTGTGTTGGCAACGCCGGTTTCTTCGGCGATGATTTGTTGTGTACGGAGTGCGATGAGTGCGGCTTCGTCGGTTGGCAATGCTAATGCTTCATCGTAAGAATCTGTGTGCAAACTTTGCGTTCCACCGAGAACACCTGCGAGTGCTTGAATTGCGACTCGTGCGATGTTGTTTAGCGGTTGCTGAACTGTTAATGAAACGCCCGCCGTTTGTGTATGAAAACGCATTTTCATTGTGCGTGGATTTTTTGCACCGAAGCGTTCTTTCATCGTTTCAGCCCAAATCACACGAGCGGCACGATACTTGGCAATTTCCTCAAAAAAGTCGTTGTGAGCATTAAAGAAAAATGAAATTCTCGGAACAAATTCATCAACATCCATTCCACGGTCAACACCGTATTGAACGTATTCAACACCATCACGAAGCGTAAAGGCGAGTTCTTGCAAGGCGGTCGCACCTGCTTCTCTGATGTGATAGCCCGAAACCGAAATCGGATTGTAGCGAGGAATATGTTTTGATGAAAATTCAAATGTGTCAATCACCAATTTCATCGCTGGGCGAATCGGATAAACCCATTCTTTTTGGGCGATATATTCTTTCAAAATATCGTTCTGAAGCGTTCCCGAAATCTTTTTGAAATCTGCACCTTGTTTTTCGGCAAGTGCGACATAAAACGCCAAGAAAATCCAAGCAGGTGCATTGATCGTCTGCGAAACAGTCACATCTTCTAAATTTATGCCATCAAAGAGTGCTTCAAAATCTGCGAATGATGAAACTGCAACGCCGCATTTTCCGACTTCGCCTTCAGAAAGCGGAGAATCTGCATCAAGCCCCATCAAAGCCGGCAAATCATAAGCAACGGACAGTCCTGTTTGACCTTGCTTCATCAAATACTTAAACCGAGCATTCGTTTTTTCAGGCGAAGAAAATCCTGCAAACTGTCGCATTGTCCAGATTTTTCCGCGGTAACCCGTCGGGTGAATCCCGCGTTTGTAAGGATATTCGCCAGGGAAACCAACATCACCGTTTGAAATTATGTCTTCAACGTCAGCTTGTGTGTAAAGCCTTTCGACAGGCTCAAGCGAAACGCCTTCAAAAGATTCTTTTCGTTCGGGACGCTTATCTGTAACAGGTTTTAAGGTTTCCTCTTCCCAACGCTTAACTTCTTCTTTACTTTTTGATAATTGCTCTTTGATTTCTGGCATAATGGCTTTTGATAATTCCTTTGTTTATTGATTTTTAACGTTATTATTTTAATTTATGACTATATAAATAACAAACGATAATAAGTTTGTGAGCTAAAGATTTTTTTGCGAAAGAGATAGAACACGGATTGCACGGATTGCACTGATTTCCGCTGACTTATTAGGTCTTCTTTAAATAGCTACTTATTTATCTATTGTCTTAAATGGAGTCTGAGCAAATTAAAGTCAAGTTATTTCAATAATTAAGTTGTATTTAGGAGTGCAAGCAGAGATGCTTACACTCCTTGTTTATTTGCACAGACTTCGGTTTTTTTCATTAATATTGAATCAAGCTGCCGTCACGTTTGGCTTTTTTGACTGCGTTTGAGAAAACCCAGAGTGAAAATGGAAGTAAGACAGCAAGAAAACCCAATAATACAAGAAGTTGTGGTTGAACTTCGGTAAAGGTTTTTCCTTGTATTAGAATGCTTCTGATTCCATCGAGTCCGTGAGTGGAAGGATTGATAGCGGAGAGTGCATTTCCAGCACTTCCGAGTTCTTCTTGGAGCATTTCTTTTGGAAAGAAAACGCCAGAAAAAAGTGCTGTGCCGACACCCAAAAAAATTGCGAAAGGATCACCGCGTTTGAAAACCATCGCAAAACTTGCCGATAAGATTCCTAAACAAGCCAGACAAAGTGTTGTTAAAAGCAGGAAAAATGCCGCCAGCAAAAAGCTACCTTGGTATTGCACATTAAAAAATGCCCAGCCGAAAAATAAATATAGAAATGAATAAAATGTCGCTTCAACATAAGCCCAAGCGGAACTTGAAATAATCACGGTCGGAACATTTATCGGTGTAAGCAATACACTCTCTAAAGTACCTTGCATTTGTTCTTGGCGGATGGCATTTGCGAGCGAGGAAAAGCCAACGAGAAAATAATTGAGCATTGCCAGACCTGTCAGCCAGGCGGTGAGCAAATTTTGCCAATTAGGATAATTTGCCGTATCAAGCAAGCCACGACTGGCAAGTTGGGCGATAAAGTAAAATGTAGTCGAAACTCCCAAAATCCATAGAATCTTGATAAAAAATTCAAAACGGTAAGAAATAGCGAGTTGAAAATCTCTGACTATGAAAGCTTTTATGCGGCGTAATAAATTCATTTAAGTTAGGTATTTGCAAAATTTACAACTTATAAATCTACAACTTTGTTTGCCTTTTACAAAATGAATAAAGTCTAAATTCTTTGCAAACAATTAACAATAAATTTACAATTAACCAATGTTTAATCCCCCTGTCAAAATTCTTGCCGTATTATTTACTTGCTTATTTTCGCTATCCTGTCTTTCGGAAGACAAGCCGATTGATGATGTAAATACCTTAAGACCAAACGTTAACCAAAACGCGAATGTAAACGTAAATGCAAACGCAAATGTGGTTGATGACAGCGAGATTAAATTAAAAGAAATGGTCAATTTGCCTTACGAACCCATCGAAGACAGCCCTTGGCGTGAAGAAGAATTAGGTAACAAAGACAATCGTGCACCAGGTCCAACAGATAGGAAACTCACAGCTGTTCTTAAATTTTCCGAAGAGGATACGAAAAAAATCCTCGAAACAGCCAGCAAAAACAAAGAGCCATTTGATACTGATGTTGATGCTGAAAGCTGGTTTCCTGCCGAGCTGATCGCCAAGAGTGAAACTACCGGAGACAACACTTTAAAAGGAAAAGGATATTCAGCTGATGAGTTTGTAAAACCGCCTTATTCTGTCGGCACTTTAGTATTCATAGAAGGTGCAGATTATTTTATACTCGTCTTACAAACAAAATAGATTAACTCAAATTTCATTATATTTTTTTAATTTACGGTAAAGAGTAGAAAGATCAATGCCCAGAATCTCTGCGGCGGATGTTTTGTCTTTATTTACAGAGTTTAAGATTTCCAAGATGTAGCGACGCTCAATTTCTTCTAAGGTCGGACGAATTCCTTCGGGGTCACGTATTTCAAAAGCATTTTCGTGTGAATTATTTTTTATGCGTGGTGGTAAGCTGTCCACATCAATTTCATCACCGCTCAAAATAAATGCTCTTTCGATTGCGTTTTGAAGTTCGCGCACATTTCCTTGCCAGCGGTGATTTAAGAGTGTGGACATAACTTCTTTGCTAACAGGTTTTTCGGCTAAATTTTGTGCTTGGGCAGCTTTGTTCACAAAATGTTTTACGAGCAAAGGTATGTCTTCGCGTCTTTCCCTCAAAGGCGGAAGATTTATTTCAACAACATTAAGCCGATAAAACAAATCTTCCCGAAAATTTTCTTTAGAAACTTCTTTTTCCAAATCCTTGTTAGTCGCGGCAATAATTCTTGCATCGAATTTCACAGGAGTTGAAGCACCGACTGGTGTTACTTCTTGTTCTTGTAAGGCTCTCAATAATTTAACTTGTAGAGGCTGAGGCATTTCACCTATTTCGTCCAAAAGTAATGTCCCGCCATCCGCTGAACGAAACAAGCCTTTTTTATCAGCAGTTGCTCCTGTAAAAGCTCCTTTGGTATGACCAAATAATTCCGATTCGAGTAGCGATTCGGGTAAAGCTCCGCAATTTACGGCGAGAAAAGGCTTATTTGCACGCGAACTCTGATGATGCAAAGCTCGTGCGATCAATTCTTTGCCTGTTCCACTTTCGCCTTGTATCAAAACATTTACATTTGTATTAGCAACCTTTTCAACAATTCTAAAAACACTCTGTAATGCTTCGCTGTTGCCGATTATTTCAGAGAAACTGTAACGCTTGTTTAATTCACGTTTGAGAACACGATTTTCCTTAAATAATTCTTTTGTTTGAATCGCGTTTTTTACAGTTTGAAGGAGGTCTTCATTGACAAAAGGCTTAGTTACGTAATCGTAAGCACCTTTGCGGAGTGCGGCGATCGCTGAGTCAACCGATGAATAAGCTGTGATAATTATGACAATCGCATTTTCATCAATGGTTTTTAAATTATCCAATAACTCAAGCCCATCCATACCGGACATTTTGATGTCGGTGATGGTTATTGAAACGTCATTTGAGGGAAAGATTTCAAGAGCATTTTCAGCACTATCTGCGGTTAAAACATTATAACCTTCATCTTCAAGAAGCTGTCGCAAGATCGAACGCATTAATTCTTCGTCTTCGACAACTAGAACAGTTTGTTTAGCATCTGATGACATATATTTTTATCTGATACAAATTTGTTGATAATTAAGAATGACCATTTAATTATCAATTATCAATTATCAACTATCAATTAATCACACAGCTTTATCATTTTTAGCTTTTCGTGTTAGCATCAAAAAGTTCTCCTTGTTAGTCAAAAATGCATTTCAAATTCTGTCAAATTTTTATCGTTTTATTTGTCTTGATTTCTGCCCCAATGGTGCTTCCTCAAGAGACGAATCCTGTTGACCGTGAGGTGGCAAATCCGATCACTGACGAGCCAAATATCAACCCGATCGCCAATCAAAATAAAGTAAAACCAAGAGGCAAAAAGAAAAAACAGCAAGGCGTCCAGCCCGAAGGTGGCGGTGACGAAGTAGTGATTTATTCCTCAACTCAAGATGCCAAAGGAGAAGAGGGAAAACGCGTAATCACTGCGGAAGGAAACGTTGATGTCCGCTACGGAATTTATCGTCTGCAAGCAGATCGAATCACATATTTTGAAGAAACAGGGAATATCGTTGCCGAGGGAAGCGTTGTTTTTGACCAAGGCGAAGACCAAAGAATCACAGGGGCTAAAGGCGTTTGGAATGTAAAGACAAAACTCGGAAAATTTGAAGATTCGACCGGGTTTACTAACCAGACCGAAGACGGAACTACAATTTATTTTACAGCTTCACGTGTGGAAAGAACGGGGTTAAAAGAAGTCGTGGTTGAAAATGGAAAATTTACGGCTTGCGAACAAGCAGTGCCGAATTGGAGTTTTACGGCGGAAAAAGCAACCATAATTCAAGATGACGAGATAAAGCTGAAAAGACCAAAATTCAGAGTCAAAGATTTTCCTGTCGCAACGCTTCCATTCATAACAATTCCAATTAGGGAACGTGCAAGAAAATCGGGATTTTTAACACCGACTTTCGGTTTCTCAGCTAACAGAGGCGTCAGGCTATCAGGAGCATACTATCAAACGCTTGGACGTTCAGCTGATGTAACCGTTCGAGCTGATCTTTTTAGTTCGAGGGGAATAGGATACGGATTAGATTTCAGAACCCGTGCAAATTCGCGTTCTTATTTTAACTTCGGTTTTTACGGAGTAACTGATCGAATTCTCGGAGCGAGTGCCAGCCCTGAAAACCCGGATCAAGGCGGAACAAGTATCTATGCAGATGGAGTTCATTATTTTCAAAATGGTTTCACAGCAGTTGCCGACGTTCGCTTAACTTCCAACCTTGCTTTCAGACAGGTTTTTTCAGACGGAATTCAGCAAATTATCTCTCCAATCGAAGTTTCACAAGCATACATCAATAAAAGTTGGGATAATTACACAATAAATTTACGGGCAAGATCACAGGTGATCTCAATTCCGAATGTCCGCGTAAAGACTCGAAATCTGCCCAGTGTACATTTTGAGAAACGCCCTTCAATATTAAGCTTTTTTGATCGGGCATATTTTTCATTTAGAACAAGTTTAGAGGGAATCAGCCGACGCGAGGAAGTAGATGATATTGATCTTTATCGTCAACAGACTGGAAGTGATCCTGTTGTCGGACCTGCCATCGGACAGAGGTTTGATGTAAATCCTGAAGTTACTATTCCATTTAACTTCAAGTATTTTTCATTGACCGCAAAAGCAGGCGGACGAGTGACATATTATTCAAATTCATTTAATCCTCTGCGAAATGTGGTTGGAAATGATGTAATCCGAAAATATGGCGAACTGGAACTGGATTTTCGCCCCGTCGCACTAGCTAGAAATTACTACGGCAAAAATGATTCTTTCCGCTTCCGCCACGTTATCGAACCTTATTTAACATATAAATATATCGGCGGAATAAACAATTTTAATAAGATCATCCGAATAGATGCTGACGATACTGTTACAGATACAAATGAGATCGAATTCGGCATAACAAATCGCTTTTACACACGCCGATACACCGAAGCCGTTACCTCGGATGCACGCAAAAAACTAAGTGATAATCCAGACGTAGATCAAGACCCACTTTCAATCCAGCCCTATGAAGTCTTTACTCTGACAGTTCGCGGAAAATACTTTTTTGACAAAGATTTCGGAGGAGCATTAATCCCCGGACAGCGTAATCAGATCGCACCAATTACGGCTCTGACTTTCTATACATTTGGCGGAATCCCACGCAGATTCTCACCGATCAATATAGACGCAACTTATCGTCCGCGAAACACCGTTTTTGTAAATACGAGAATGGATGTAGGTATTCAAGGGGATGGTTTAAGAGCCATTTCTGCAACGGTCGGCTACGATAGAAAACTCCTAAAACTCTTTCAAACTTTCTACTACACAAGAGCCGTTACACTAACCAACAACGAAGCAATTTTCGCTAACCAATTCGGCAAAGAAGCAGGAACACTCCGAGGTTCACAGTGGAGTCCTTCGATCTTCCTTGGTGACAAAACCAAAGGCTTCTATGGTGGAACATCCCTCTTCTTTGATTTCCAAAACCGCCGAGCCACAGGCGGAAAACCTCTCATCAGTTCCCTCTACACCCTCGGCTACGCCTCAAAATGCTGTGCCGTAACAGGACAATTCTACACCTTCAATGTAGGAGTCCGCCGCGAAAACCGCTTCGTCTTCAGCTTCCGCCTAAACGGCATCGGCACATTCGGAACCGAACAATTTGGTCAGGGTGGATTTTAGATATTAATCGGATTAAATAGCTAATTCTGAAGTTTATACTTTATTGAAAGTCAAGTTAATTAGTATTCCAAAACCATATTTCTTCGCAACTATCAAAGTATTCTCCTGACTCGCATTCAGCACCATTCCAGATATCTATATGGTCAACGGAATCTCCATCAAGGTTTTTGAAAAAGAGAATTCCTTTTTTATCTGAAACAAACCCCTCCATATCTTGATTATTTGGTATAATTCTAGGACGTTTAACTTGGCGATAAATGTAATCAGCCAATGCCTGAGCCCCGCGTGCATGACCGTGTGAACAAAGATGATCATTGAAGTTTGTAAGTAAAAATCCTGATTCAATTAATGAAATACTGACTCTTATTGCACATTGATTAATGTAGCCATCACTACAGCGTTCATCGTCATTGTAAGGGTCAGGGTAATTAGCTTGTAAATCTGTAAAACTTGGTAATTCTGGCATTAGTTTTCTCCCTTAATTTAAATTGAGGATAATTCTAGACATTTTTGTTTAATTGCAGATTAAATATTGGTCGTTTTCTTCTATGTTTGGACACCATTTATTTTTCCTGACAATGTAAGCCCCCGAATTTATTTTTTCTCTAACTTCAATCAGTAATTTAGTTGCTTCATCTTTATCAAATAGATTAGGAATTACTGTTCTGTAACTATTTCTTTTTTTGTAGATTTGTGCCACACTACTGATTTTTTTAGCTTTTGCTAATTCATATTGTGCTTCCTCTATGGTTTTGTCACCGCCTGCAATTATCATTCGCTCTTCTATTTGAGCAGTAGATTCTTCATTAGACTCACTTATGAATTGTTGATTTAAGGCTTCGTTTTCTTGTTCTAGTTTCTCCTTTTCCTTGATTTCAGCTTTGGTTAAACTAGGTTTTCGTTCTAACTCATTGATTTTTTCTTTATTATTCCTAAATTGATTTCGAGCCTTTCCTACTTCTATTTTATAATTTTGCCATGCTGTTTTCAGTCCTCCATTAGGAGCTACAATTGAAAAGTATTCAGCTAATAAATATCTTTGTTCAACACCTTCTACTTTAGTTATTGTGTTTACGTATTTGTGGAAAGCTTCCATTTCTTTTAAGTCTTGGTCTCGTTCCTTAAATCCATCACTGATGATTGTTGCACCTATAACAAGTGCGACAGAAATCACAAACCATTTACCTGTTTCGATTAGCTTGTTTAAACTTTTTTCTTCAAGCGATTTTTTCTTGATTAGATGATAAACAAAAATAAGCCCGCACAAAGATAAGAATAAATATATGATTCCCAGACCAAATGATAAATATCCGGTATTTCCAAAAATAAATTTAATATATTCCATAGTTAATTCTCCATAAGAAGGTTTAACTCCAAAATTAGGCAAACACCTTCTACTTCATTGGCAAAATTCATTAAAAAGAGAATTGAAATAATAGATTAAGCATTAATTGCAGTTATAGCTTCGTCAATAGCATCAAGAATAGCTTTGGGATTACCTGAAATAATAGCCCCACCGAGAGTAAAAGCTGCTGCTGCTATTCCAAGTATCTTATTGATGCTTTTTAGGGTTTTAACTGCTTTAGTTAATTCTTTTGTTGTCTCAGTAATATTCTTTACAGCTATTTGAGTTTTTGGAGCAGTTAACAACAAAACTACAGATTTTTGATTAAAATCTGAGGATTGCCGTAATAAAGAGTTTTCATAGCTACCGAGTTTTTGACGCTCTTCAGGTGTCATATCGTCCCATTTGGCATAACGGTAGTTTCCTATTTTTACTGCCAGTTCATAATATGCCTGAGAAATTTGAAATGCTTGTTCAGATGTTAATTCAGTTGATGGCATAAGTTCCTCCTAATTTTATGATTTAAAAGCCTTGCGAAAAGTTCCAATCAAACTTTCGATATTTTTTGCATATTGCAAAGTTATTTGTCTTACCTCTTTTGACTTTAAACTTTCACGAAATTCGTATAACTTGTGATGTCCTCCAATTACGTTCATCATAATTTTTCCGTATGCTTCTGCTGAGTCCATTTTGTCTTTTAACAATTTTTGTCGCTCATTCCATTCACTTTTTATCGTGAGGATTGTTAATTGATTAATGTCCGCACTATTGTTCTGATAATCCTTTATTGTGTCGATATAAAGTTTGTTCATACGTCTTTCTTCAAGTTTAAGTTGGAGAACATAATTCCGAGCTATATATTTCCTGAGAACTTCAGCAAGTATAGAAACATCTTCGTCACGACTTTCAATCGCTGATTTTAATTTTTTTCGTCGCCAAAAATTTGTTGATGCATTGAGAATAAAACCAGCTAAACCTCTGCCAGCTTTAATATGTTTTTCCTTAAAAACTTCTGTCTCTGTCATACTCGCACTAAGGGCATCAAGATTCTTGTCATAGCTGGTTAAATCATCTGCTGCCAATTCTCCTAAAGCTATCATGTAGTCAACTAATGCCTTATTAAGTAAAAGAGCAGCTTTATGAGTTGTTTTCCATTTACGACATCTATTTTCATAATAAACAATTGAATACCCATCATTATCTAGCGGTATTGCGGTTTCATACCCAGCAAGATTTTCTACACTTGATAACTCATCAATTTCCTGCATCAACCTAGGTTTGAATTTTACAATTCCTGTAAACAAATATCGATATTCTCTGACACAAGAAGCATAATAATCAGATGATAAGTCTGGGAATTTTTGTGAAACAACTGCAGAGTTTTCAGCAAATTTGCGAATTGCTTCAAGCTCAACACAACTGCTATTTAAAGTAATGAGAGCTATTAAAATTAGGGTTAGAAAAACTCGTGTTTTCATGATAATAGTTTTCATAAACATTCTCCTTTTTTTGAAGCAAGTGAAAACTGGAAATAGACTTGATTAGTGTTTAAGTCTTCACGGTAATTTGCTACTTGTCATTTTTTATCTACCTATTTATGTATTTTTCGCATAAAACATTACAAGATTTTTCAGTTTTTTTTAGGAATTATTTTGAAAGTGTTGAGTAATTCCTCTGAGCAAAGGAGTTATAGTATTCAACTGGAGAAATATTATCAGTAAGTATTTGTGTTTCTAGAGAGAAATTTCTTTTGTAAATTTGCTTTAACAGTTTCCCTAATTCTGTTTCGCTACTTTCCAAATTTACTAAATTCTTATCTTTTGAGGCAATGATTATCCAATTCTGAATTTCCTTCTCATCTTTTTCTAAATCAACCTTAAAAATAAAAATTTTGGGAAAAACTTGCTGATAGGTTTTGATTTCAGATTTGAGGAATTTGCTTTTTTTGCCTTTGATTGCTCCGCCGATGTTTAGGATTGCTATGCCGTCGTCTTTTAGGGTTCGATTGATTTGTTGGACGGCTTCGATGGTGGTTAGTTGGAAGGGAATGCTGAAGAGGGTTGTGAAGGCGTCTATAAAAACTGCGTCGTATTTTTTGCTCGGGGCTTGGTTTAGGAAGACTCTGCCGTCTTGGTGGAAGATGTTTAGGCGTGGGTTTTCTTTGAGGCGGAAGTGTTTTTTGGCGATCTTGGTCATTTGTGGATCTATTTCAACGACATCCATTTCGGCTTTTGGGTAAGTTTTTAGATAGTCTTTCGGAAATGAGTAGCCGGCACCGCCGATCATAAGGGTTTTTTGAAAGTCGGGTTTGAAGTGGCGGACGAGGTGGTAGAACTTTAGATATTCTGAGGCGAGTTCCGTGCTGTCATTGTCTAGATACATTGCGGATTGAAAATAGTATGGATCAATTTTCATCACACGCTTTGGTCTGCCATTTTTTTCGTCAGTTGTGTCAAAGATTTGGACGCGGCTGTATTCGGTGTCTATGTCATGGAAATTGTGTTGGGTTCGCAGGTAGTAAGTCTGAAATTCGTTTAAGCCGATGCCGAGTGAAAATACTATTAGAATGACGATTTTGAATCTTGAAGCAGAAAAGGGAATTAAAAGGATTGAGATTACAAAAAGGCTTCCGGCAATGAAATAAAGTGTGTGTGTGCTTCCGACAAATGGGATGAGCAAGAAACCTGCTGAAAATGTTCCTAAGATGCTTCCAATGGTTGAAAGTGCATAAAGTCTGCCGACGGTTTTACCTGTTTCATCGAGCGTTTTAGTTTTTAGTTTTACAGCATAAGGAGTTACAAAGCCTAGAAAAACACTCGCAGGTGCAAAAAGAAAAAGTGCGGCGATCAGTGATTTTATTTCCAAACCGATTTGTAGTTCGGCAATCATCATTAAGATCGCGTCTTTGAAGAGAATGGTAACTGAAACTAATCCACCCGCCAGAAAGATTGCTGAAGCCAGTATTTTAATATCAGGTTTTTTGTCTGCCCATTTTCCGCCGAGCCAGTAGCCAAGGCTCAATGCTCCTAAGATTACTCCAATAAGACTTATCCAAGTGTAAGTTGAAGTTCCGATATACGGTGCGAGAATGCGTGAGCCGATAATTTCGTAAATCATTACTAATCCGCCGCAGAGAAAGACGGTTAGTTCTAAGATGTAATTTTTGAAAGAGAATTTTGACATTAAAAATTCAAAGGATTAGTAAGAATAGAACGCGGATTACACGGATTTCGCCGATTTCCGCAGATATTAGAAAAATCTGTGTTTATTCGTGCAATCTGCGAAATCCTAGTTCTATTTAGTTCATAGAATATACGATTCATTAAAATAAAAACGCAGACAATTTATAAATCATCTGCGTTTGTTCAAAGATTTTCAAGGGAATTGAATTAGGCTAATTCTAGTTCAACCCCGCTACTGACTTTTTTACGTTTGTGTCTCCCGTAATTGGTGTTAGCCATTCTGCGTTATTTGGTGCAGGGCGTTCGCCTCGGATGATTTTGAAGAATTCTTCCTGTAATTTGGCTGTGATCTCTCCGCGTTTTCCGGGACCGACTGTGATTCTATCAACCGAACGGATCGGTGTGATCTCTGCGGCTGTTCCCGTGAAGAATAATTCATCAGCTAAATAAAGAGCTGCTCTTTGGATGACGGATTCTTGCACTTCAATTCCTAAATCTTTGGCGATTTCGATTACTGTATCTCTTGTAATTCCAGGTAAAATCGAAGCTCCGAGAGGAGGTGTAATAAGTTTTCCGTTGTTGACCAAGAATAGATTTTCGCCTGAACCTTCCGAAACGTAACCACGATCATCAAGTGCGATTCCTTCAGCAAATCCGCCAAGGATTGCTTCCATCTTGATGAGTTGTGAATTCATATAATTCGCACCTGCTTTAGCCATTGCAGGCATTGAGTTTGATGTGATGCGTGACCAGCTCGAAACGCATACGTCAATTCCTTGCTCAAGTGCTTCTTCGCCGAGATATTTACCCCATTCCCAAACTGCGATGTATGATTCGATCGGATTTGGGAAAGGATTTACGCCGAATGCAGGATTTTCTTCGTCTAATCCGCGAAAGATAATCGGACGTATGTAACATTCTTCCAGACCGCTGTGGCGTATTAATTCAATAGTTGCGTCGCAGAATTCTTGACGGGACGTTTCGATATCCATACGGTAAATCTTCGCGGAATTTAGAAGGCGCTGCATATGTTCGGTGAGACGGAAAACTGCTGAGCCGTTTTCGCCTTTATAGCAGCGGATTCCTTCAAAAACACTTGAACCATAATGGATTGCGTGAGTCATTACATGGACTCTTGCATCATCCCAATCTATAAATTCTCCGTTGTGCCAGACTTTGGACGCAACTTTTTTTGTATTAACATCTTTACTTGACATATTTTAATACTCCTTACGGTATGATATTGATTTAGTTTTATGAATCTAAATAGAAGAAACAACGAAAAAGCGGGAAATACCGAAAATTTCGTTGTAAGGGTTTTTATATTCCCTACAAGGATATTAAAATCTAACATCTATGGCAAGAACCGACCCCCTTATCTTCATAAATCAAACTTATAAGTTTATAAATATCTATTTTACTTTGAGTGCTTTACAGAAAACTAAATTATTCAGATAAAAAAGCAGTTCAAGCTCAATTTGTGAACAAGAAAAAACTAAAAATAATGATTGTTGTCGGGGAAGCGTCAGGAGATGCTCACGGTGCAAGTTTAGTAAAAGCTTTGAGAAAACTTGCTCCTGAAATTGAGTTTGAGTTTTTTGGAACGACCGGCTCGAAGATGCGTGAATCGGGAGTGGAAACTATTTATGAAGCTGATGAATTTGGAATAATTGGAGCACTTGAAGTAGCAAAAGCTCTGCCAATGTTCTGGGGGGTTTACAAGGATTTAAAAAAAGTTGCGGATGAGAGACAACCTGATTTAGTTGTTTCGATTGATTTTCCTGATTTTAATCTAAAGTTTGCTCGGGCAATGAAAAAACGTGGCTTTAAGGTCGTATATTTTATCTCACCGCAACTCTGGGCTTGGAGAACCTATCGCATAAATATAATTAAAAATTATGTAGATCTGCTTTTATCAATTCTACCATTTGAAAAAGATTGGTATGCAGAAAGGGGAATTCATCATGTGGAATTTGTCGGGAATCCTTTGGTAAGTGAAACTATTCCAAAGATTTCCAAAGATAAATTTTGCGACAAACATGATCTTGATTCATCAAAGCCAACAGTCGCACTTTTGCCGGGAAGCCGTAGAAAAGAAATAGAAAGAATCTTGCCAGTTTTAATCAAAACTGCTTCGTTGATGGCTGTGGATAATCCCAATTTACAATTTGTTATACCTTTGGCTTCAAACAGAAGCAAAAGTGAAGTTAAGAAGATTTTAAGTGATTGTGAAAATGTGGGAGTAGAAATTCCTAAAAAATTAATAGTTGTTCAAAATGAGACTTTTGAAGCAATAAATGCGGCTGATGTTGTTGCAGTTGCAAGTGGAACAGCAACACTGGAAACTGCACTTATCGGGACTCCTTTGGTTGTAGTTTATAAATCAACGAATCTTAATTACAGACTTATCAAGCCACTTGTTTCAGTTGAACATTACAGCTTGGTTAATCTCATTGCCAGAAGAAAATTGGTTAAAGAATTAATTCAACATGAATTTACTCCTGAGATACTCAGTAAAGAATTGTTCAGATTATTAAAAGAGGAATTCAATACAAAAATGCGCACTCAGTTAAAAGAATTAAAGAAAAGTTTGGGAGATGGTGATGCAGCTAAAGTTGTGGCAGAAAAAATTCTGGATTTATTAAAAATTGATTAAAAAGTTTGAGAAGTTATTTATAGAAATAAAACATTGATTTTCTATCATCAGCGAGAATCCACGTAATCTGTGTAATGCTGGTTCTATTTATTTTCTAATTCATCTATTAGTTTTTGTAATTTTTTAAGGTCTTCTTTTATGCGGGGAATTGAATTAATATGAGCGTTTAATCTTTTATATTTGTTCATTGGTTGTACGGGGATTCCCGCCCACATTCCTTCTCGAACAATTTTACCTGGAAATACTGCTGATTTAGCTCCGATGATGGCACCTTTTTTGATAACGGTGTGATCGGCGAATCCAACTTGACCAGCGATTACGCAATCGTCTTCTATCGTCACGCTCCCTGAAATTCCTGTCTGAGAAGCAATTACCACCCGTTTGCCAATTTTCACATTGTGGGCTATTTGAACTAAGTTATCTATTTTAGTTCCTTCTCCAATTTTTGTATTACCCAAAGCTCCTCTGTCAACGCATGTATTAGCCCCAATTTCCACATTATTTTCTATTATTACTTTTCCAATTTGTGGGAATTTAACATGTCGTTCTGTATCTCTAACATACCCATAACCGTCTCCACCTATTACAACTCCTGAGTGTAGTATGACGCTATCTCCTATTTCTGAATTGTCTTCGATAAATACATTGGGATGAAGCACACAATTTTTCCCAATTTTTACATTGTCACCGACTTTTGCACCTGCTCTTAGTTGAGTACCTTCTCCGATTTCGGACTTCTCACCAACACAGCAAAATGCCCCAATGAAAATGTCTTTTTCTAATCGAGCATTATCAGCGATTACAGCAGATTTATGAATGATCGTCTCTCTAATTTTTGGTGGATGAAGAACTTCCGCAATTTTTGCGAAGGCAAGCTTAGGATTATTTACTCTAATTAAATTATTTGAGGTTTCTATCGAAAAATCATTAGAAACTATGATGCAAGAGGCATTGATATTTGTTGAGTCTGGAATAGATTCACGGTTTTCTATAAATGTTATGTCGCCTTTTTCCGAGTCTTGAACTGAGGCGACTCTATAAATCTCTATTTCGCCATTTCCTACAAGTTTTCCGCCTAGAAATTCAGCTATTTTTTTTAGTTTCATTATTTACTCTATCGGGTGTTAGTGAAATATCAATCGGTTTGAAAACGGGTGCTAAAGGGTTGCGGATAATGCCACCGCTAATATCACTTATATGTTGAATGGTTATAAAAGCTCTTTCATCAATTTCATTAATTGTACGTTTGATTTTGGGAATTTCGTATCGTGTGACAACACAATAAAGTATGTCTCTTTTAATTCCATCACGACCACCGCTTCCGGTAAAAACAGTTACCCCGCGACCTAAATTCTCCAAAATTGCCTGACGGATTTCACGACTATGTTCTGAAACTATCAAAACGCCATTATATTCCTCGATTCCGTGAATTATAAAATCTACCATTCGAGAAGCAGCAAAATAAGTCAGCATCGAATAGAGGGCTTTTTCGACACCTAAAACAATTGCGGCTGTCGAAAATAAAACCACATTAAATATAAAGATGAAATCACCAACTGTTATGCCGATCTTTCTACTTGTTAAAATCGCAACTATTTCTGTTCCATCCAAAACAGCTCCGCCACGCATAGCCAAGCCAATTCCTAGTCCCAGAAAAAAACCTCCAAAAACAGATGCCAGAATTTTATCAGTCGTTACTGCCGGGAATCCGATGGATTGGAAAACGAACACGGTTATAGCTAAGCCAACTATCGCAACAGCACTTCTAATTGAGAACTTTTTTCCTATCTGCTTATAGCCAATTACGACAAAAGGGGTGTTGATAAGTAATAACAATAAGCCCAGAGGTAGATCAGTTAGTTCAGATATGAACATAGAGCTTCCCGTGACACCACCATCAATGAAACGATTTGGCACAAGGAAGCCTTTAAGCCCCAACCCTGCAGAAAGTATGCCTATGACAATTAAAATAAAATTAATTGCCTTATCTTTAAAGTCGTTCATAAATTCTTATTTACGCTTTTCAGTGTCGTCCACAACTTTCTGCACAAAAAATTCCAGACCTTCAATTTCAAAGCCGTGTTCATTTTGAAGTTTTTTGACGATAGGAGCAGATTCGCTGTCCATAAAATTTAAATCTGCGAAGTCCAGTGTAAGGTTTTTGTCATTTTGTTCTCTTAAATCCAGAGCGATTCTCTCAAGCAGGATAGCATCTTCATGCAACAAATCACCTTCAATACGCAAAACGGTTTTGTTGCGTTCAGTATCTTCAAGTTGAGTGATATTGGTTGGCATTTGTATAAGAATTTAACGCTACTTTTTAATAAAAAGCAACCAAAAAATTGACAAACAGCCTTGATAAGTTTTCCTAAATAAAAAAAGTCTCCACTTTGCAATCAAAGCGGAGACTTTTTCAAGTAGTAAATTAACTAGGGGTCTTAAGTCTGGTTAATTTACTGTTGAGCTTCATATTGAGCTTTCTTTTCAGCCCATTTTGCTTTTCTTTCTTGCATTCTTTTCTTAAATTCAGCTTTCATTTCAGCCATCTTTGTTTTTTGTTCATCGGTCAAGACGTTATACATTTGCGACTTAACTTTTTGTTTTTCAACGATCATTTGTGCATGGAGTTGACCTTGTTTTTGAGCTATCGCTGAAACTGCAGCTTCATCAAAGTTTCCATTTTCAGTTAACTGCCTTAATTCCTGACGATTTTGTCTCATTTGCTGTCGGATTGGTTTTGTATTCTCACGTGCTGCTTTGCGAATTTCTTTAAGCTGAGCTTTTTGATCTTCGGTTAGATCAAGCTGCCTTAACATGCGTTTCATTCTGAATCCGCGTTTTCCGCGTTTCCCAAATTTCCCGAATTTCTTGTGTTTTCCATATTTTCTGCTTTCGTTAGGATCAGTTTCGGATGTCTGACCGATCACGAAAACTGTTCCAAGTGCAACCATTGCGATTGCGATTATTGTTACTGCAAATTTCTTCATTATTTTTCTCCTTAAATGATTTCTTTATGTATCAAACGCTTTTTTTCTCACGTTCAGTTATTTAGACGCGTGAAAAACTCTTTTGTCTGTAATTTTTACGTGAAGTTATGTAAAGAAATGTAAAATGCAAAAATCAATAGCCGATGTGAGTTACCAGCATCGGCTATTATGAAGAAAATACTTGGAAGTAATTATAGGTTAGTTACCATTGTTAGATGGGGGAGGAGGAGGTTGATTTTGATTGTTTTGATTTTGTTGTCTTTGTTGTCTGCGTTGTTGTCTTCTTTCCTGCCTTTGTCTTGCTCGTTCCAACCTTTCGTTAAAGGTTTCTAATTGATCGTCAGTCAAAACTCCCCGTACCTGATTAATTACAGTTTCCCGATCGGTACCGTTTTCTCTAGCAGAAGAGTTTATATCTCTAATCTGTTGTCTTTGCTCATCAGATAAATCTAAACCACGGAAAATTTTACCTCGACGGTTTCTTTGTCTTTGTGCATTATTGTTTCCGCGTTTCCCCTGTCTGTTTGCTCTGTTTTGTCTCGTGCCTACTCTATTTTGTGTATTTGTATTGTTGACACGATTTTGTCCTGGACCACGATTTCCATTTCTTTGTGCAAGTATTGAAATACTTCCCAAGAAAAGCACGAAAACTGTCAATAAGATTAATTTTTTCATGAAACTAAAAGCCTCCATTTTATTTGTTATTTTCAACGTAACCGGTTTCGTTGCCGTGTAAGATGCATTCAAATTTGAAATAGTCGAGGCTTAAACCTAACTTTTACCTGACATTTACAAAACCTTTACAAATCAGGGTTGTTCTAACTAACTTTTAACAATTTTAAGTGAAAAAAAGAGCAAAAAAATACGAGCATTAAACTTCAAATGCTCGCTTCAAAATGGACTTCTTAATAGTCCGAAAATCAATTCCCAGTTTGAGAATCATCATCATCGGTTGGCGGAGGTGGATTATCACCATTGCCATTTTGATTTTGATAAATTCTCTTGATCTTTTTCTTAAATTTTTTAGATTGTCTGGGATTTAAGATTGAATTTATTTCACGCAATACCTCATTTTTAGGTGTTCCGTTTTCTTTTGCTTCCTTTAGTATTTGTTTAGTTTTACGCTTTTGTCTATCTGATAAATTCAGACCGCGTAAAAGCTTGCTTATCTTTTTCGGTTTACGACGCTCAATCTCGGGGCGATTATTTCTATCTACAGTATTTTTGCGTCTTTGAATTTCACTAGCGTTAGTATTTCTAACTCTAATGTTCTTTGGGGTTCTAGCTGTCGGAGGAGAGCCAACACGATTTCCACGAGGATTATTTCCTCGTTGTGCCAGAATTGAACCACAACCAATTATTAACAAGAAAATCGAAAGAAATAAAAATTTCTTCATAAACTGTAACCTCCAAGTTTTTCTAAATTGTGTAACGGAATCGATTGCGTTAATAATTAAGACGTTCAATTATTTGTGATAGTCTGAATAAATTTACATTTCTTGACAAAAAATGCATTGATTTTGCGATAAAATAAAAACTTTGAAATTTATATGGAAAAGATATTAATCATTGATGATGATGAAGAATTGTGCGAGTTAATTTCTGAATACCTTACGGTAGAAGGCTTCGAGGTTAGCGTTATACACGATGGTGAAAGTGGTCTAAATGAAGCACTCAAAGAAGAGCATGATCTAGTTATTTTGGACGTAATGCTTCCGAAAAAGAATGGATTCGATGTGCTTAGGGATTTACGAAAAGAATCGAAAATTCCAGTCCTTATGCTCACAGCTCGTGGTGAAGATATGGAGAGAATCGTCGGTCTGGAGATAGGGGCTGACGATTATCTGCCGAAGCCTTTTAATCCAAGAGAATTAGTTGCAAGACTTCGTGCAATCTTAAGACGAATTGATAATGCTCAGGATGCTAAAAATTTAAATACTGAAAAGATCGAAATTGAAGATTTGATAATCTCTTTGAGCGGAAGAACCGCAAAAGTAAATGATGAAAAACTTAGTTTGACAGCTGTTGAATTTGATCTCTTAGTAGCACTGGTTAAAGAAGCCGGAAGCGTTGTAAAAAAAGAAGATTTAAGCTTACAGGTTCTGGAAAGAGAGCTTTCACCATTTGATAGAAGTCTCGATATGCACGTCAGTAACTTACGCAAAAAACTTGGTAAACACACAAATGATGAAAATAGGATAAAGACAATCCGCTCAGTAGGTTACATTTACACACTAAGTAATTAATTTGATTTATTAAATGAGTTTATTCCTTAAAATTTTTCTTTGGTTTTGGTTGGCAATGGCATTGATTGTTGGTGCCATAACGCTTGTTAGTTGGTCAACCAGAAATGCACCTTTAGCGATGCAATTTAGAATGCTGATGGGTGAAGCAATTGCCGAAAGTTCTCAAACTGCGGTGCAAATTTATGAAAATCAAGGTTTGGATGGGCTTGAAGAATTCTTAGAAAGAAAATCTAATCGGCAACGCATTAATTCAGCTGGTTTATTTGATAAAAACAGAAAACTAATTGCCGGCGATTTAAGAGTTGCTCAGATAAACGATTTGTTTGATTTAACCCTGAAAAGTGATAAACCACAATTTAAGAGATTTTCTGATAGAACTTACAGTGCAAATAGAGTAGTTTTAGATGATGGCGAAATTTACATATATGCGGTTGAACTAAAAAGATTCAGACCGCCCACCTTCTTTACTACCCGTTTTATATTGCAGTTGATTTCTGTGATTCTAATAGGCGGACTTTTTTGTTATTTCTTAGCCAGATATTTAACCTCACCTTTAGCGAAACTCAGTCGTGCAACGCATAAAATTGCTGAAGGTAACTTTGAAACTAGAGTAGCGGATAAGGTCGGTAAAAGACGCGATGAAGTGGGGAATTTGGCAAAAGATTTTGATGAAATGGCTGAGAGAATTGAAAATTTAATTGATTCTGAAAAACGTCTCACACAAGATATTTCTCACGAATTGCGTTCGCCGCTCGCACGTATGAATGTAGCACTCGAATTAGCTAAAGCAAAAACTTCACCTGAATCAGAAAAGTTAATAAACCGAATTGAAACCGAATCTGACCGCTTAAATGATTTGATCGGGCAGTTATTAACTCTTTCTAAGCTTGAAACAGGTTCGCAAGATTTTGAGAAAATGGAAGTCAATCTCACTAAGTTGATCGAAGATATAGTTTCAGATGCTAATTATGAAGCTAAAGCAAAAAATAAAACTGTAAATCTAGAGCAAAATGGTGAAGTAAAAATTCTCGGTAATGAAATGCTTTTAAGAAGTGCAATTGAAAATGTTTTGCGAAATGCTGTTAGATACACGAAAGAGGGAACAGAAGTCAAAATTTCAATTGAAGAACATGAAAGAAATGCTCAAATAAATATACGGGATCATGGTGAAGGAGTTCCAGAAGTTGATTTAGAAAAATTATTTAAGCCTTTTTATCGTGTTCAAGAAGCGAGAGACAGAAAATCAGGCGGAATCGGATTAGGGCTGGCAATCGCTGAGCGTGCTGTAGATAATCATCAAGGAACGATAGAGGCTGAAAATACAAAAGAAGGTTTGCTGGTAAAAATAAATTTACCAATACTGCAAGGCTGAGTACCCTCAACCAGAAAGACCAATACCTTTGCTAAGACATAACCGATATGATTTTTCTCGCACAAATCTGTTTTAATCAAATCTTATTTCTTTGCTTTACTTACAAATGTCATGGTTCGCAAGCCTTTTGCAGATTAATTCCATTAAAGACTTGCGAAGTCTATTTTCATAAAGTATTGAAATTAGGCATTTTTACGTGCATCAATAAACGATTTGACGCTTAAAATTACGAAAATCAGACAAGTTAGAGCCATTGCAATTTGGGATACGTAAGCCGGCGAAAATGTAATTTCACTAAATTTGGAAACTAATCTTCCGGCAGATGCCAGAAAGCCAAGTAATGCAATTAAGACAGCAGCGTGCATCACATGTTTTCTCAAGTTCTCTTTAGCTCTTCCGACATATCCCAAAATCATTATGATAATCCCGAAAAAAGCAGGAATCATCGCCGTTACACTGGCTTTTTCGTTAACCATCCCGACTACGTAGCCAATAACACCGATTAAAACTAAAATCCTACCAAAATTTATAGCAATTGAAGGCATAATTATTCACCTCGTTAAAATTTTATATGTTTAAAATTTACCAAATTTTGAAAAGGAAAACTATTGAGCAGTAGCAAGTGAGAATAGTCTATGAATTAAAAATAATGTAGTAAATAAGTTTTATCAAAGTTTTCAGAAAGATATTACCTCCTTAGATCATTAAGTATATCTTGTATTCTTTGTTTTAAATTTTGAGTGATTTCAATATATTTTTCCTCATCTTTAATTGAACTATCTACAGTTTCTTTTGAATAAAAGGGCTTTCCGAATGTTATTTTTACTTTTGCGAGTCGTATGTTTTTGGATTCTCTTGCCCAAACTTTATGGAGTCCGTCAATGGCAACGGGGACAATTGGTAAATCTAATTCTGTTGCAAGAATTGCCGCACCTTTTTTGAATGGATGAAGTTTTCCATCAAACGCACGTTCGCCTTCCGGATATATGTTGAGTATTTTGCCGTTTTTTAGTCCGATCGCACCTGCTTTCATAGCTTTTAATATCTGTGCATCGGCATCAATTGGTACGACCTTTAGAAGACTTGCTAAGCGGCTTGTAAAAAAGCCTTTGAAATATTCGCTTGCTCCAACGTGGAATATGTCTTTTAGCACAGAATAAGGATAGGTCGAACAAACTATAAAGGGATCAATGTAACTCTGATGATTCGGACAAATGAGAAATGGTTTGTCCAATTTTTTTAGTTCCTCAATTCCCTCAACTTCCAAACGGAAAAAGATTTTACTGAACAGATAAACAAACTTGAGAAAAATAAAAGCCACAAATGAAAAGATTGGAGAGGGTTTTATTATTCGTTGTATTTCTGGTAAATCATCTTTAGTATCTTTAATTATTTTGTTCCAATTAAATTCCTTAGAAATGTCTCCCGTAAAGCTTTCGGATTCAGCACGTTTCTGAGTAAGTTTAATTATCTCTTCAATTGTAAATACAGACGTGATTTCCTCAGTATCAAACTCAAATCCGAAAACCTGCTCTAAGCTGGCAATTATTTCAGCTCGGGAAAGTGAGTCAAGACGCAAATCAATTTCCAGATTCATAGCTGGATGTAATTTTTTCAATTCACCCTTTTGCTGTTTGATGGCTTGTGCAAGTGCTTTTCCAGCCTGTGAATCAATCAGAGTTTTGCCTTCTTCCGTTAAAATCCATTTTTTGGCATCTTTTATTTCACCGCTAGTTAATCCTTTTTCAATTAGTTCTTTTTGTAGCTCAAAACGTTTGATTTTGCGTGTCGCCGTTCGTGGGATTGGTTCAGCACGGATAACATAATCTCTAACTCTCTGATATTCGGGAAGTTCGCGTCCGAGGCTATCTAATTCAAAGCGGATGATTTCTTTTGAATTTGTAATGTTACTTTGCTTTAAATATTCAAAATCAGGAATGACAACAGCAACTAATTTTTCCGCACCTTTGCGATTTACAGATTTATCTTCAATACCCAAAACACACATCTCTTCAACCAAAGGTGATTTCAGATAATGAACTTCCAAATCTTCTGGATGAACATTTTTTCCAGATGGTAAGACGATTACATCCTTAGCACGTCCGACAATATATAAATGCCCATCTTTATCAAATTTGCCTAAATCTCCTGAACGAAACCAACCATCTTCTGTGAAAGCTTCTTTGGTGGCTTGTGGGTTTTTATAATATCCGTCAAAAACCATTCCTCCTTTAATTAATACCTCGCCTTCGCCTTTCTCGTTGGGCTTATCAATTTTTACTTCTGCACCAAGCATTGGTTTTCCGACAGACCCGACTCGATTATCATTTGGATAAGTTGCTGTCGCTGCACCGCTTGTTTCAGAAAGTCCATAGCCCTGAATAATTGTAAATCCCAAACGATGAAAATCAATCGCTACATCTTCATCAAAGCGAGAACCAGCTGAGACAGCTAGATCCAGATTTCCACCGAAAGAATCGTGGACTTGTTTAAAGAAAAGCCCTCCGAGATTAATGTTCAGGTAATCTCTAGTGAAGCTATTAGTTCGGAGCATTGTTTTGAATAGCGATTGAATGATTTTCGGCTTTGTTTCAACCGCATCAAATATCTTTTTGTGAAACATATACCAAAGACGTGGAACACTTGTCAGGACAGTCATTTTACTGACTTTCATAGCTTTAGCTAATTCATCGGGAGTTAATTCTTTTAGATAAAATGCCTCAGCACCTTTGGTTGTTGCCAACCACAAATTCACAATTTGCAAATAAACGTGAAAAAGCGGCAGCAGACTCAAAACTGATTCTTTGTGAGAAAAATCTATGACATGATCAATCGCATCGAGTTCAGCTGAAATATTTTTATGTGAAAGCAAAACGCCTTTCGGTTTTCCGGTTGTGCCGGATGTGTAGATCAATAGTGCATTATCTTCTAATTTTGCAGGCGGTTCTTTTTCGGTGAAAGCAGGGGGATAATCAGTTTTTATCCAATCTTCAAACTTTTGGAATCCATTAGTCGAATTTTCATATCGCCACACAACAGATGGAATGTGTTTGCCCAAACGCTCTTCAATTCCGTGATATTTTTCAGTTACATCTGGAGATAAAAAGGTAACTTTTGCTTCGGAATCTTCAAGAAAATTTGTGAGAGTTTCGATTTCACCATTTGGATCAAGCGGAACACAAACCGCACCTGCATAAAGCGTCGCCAAATAGCTAATTGCCCAACATGGATGGTTTTCACCGATGACAGCAACTCTATCTCCGACTTCAACATTTTCTTGAGTAAGTCGGTAAGCGACACTCCTAACTTGCTCAAGCATTTCGCCAAATGTATAAACTTCGGATTCATCCCCGACAACACTCATTGCAACCTTTTGCGAATACTTCTCACAAGAGTCAATGAATCTTTGGCAAAATGTTTTGGTCATTTATTTATTGGGTTTTGGAACCCTAATTTTCAAAGCCTTTGGAACTATTTCAAAAGTAGCAGGTAATTTACCTGGAAGCTCGCCATCGGTTTCTAGATTTATTATTTCATCTTCATTTAATGGTTTAACTACTATCTTTTTTACTAGTTTGCTTTTTACTTCGGGCAAATCTAAGTGTGAACCATTGTAAAGTTTGTAACCATTTAGGAGGATTCTGGCTGTTTTTATATCTCCTATGTTAACCAGATCTAAATATCCATCATTTAATTTTGCATCTGGGGCGATTTTCATTCCGCCACCAAAAAAACGTGCGTTACAAACACAGAAGTTTATTGTTTGTAGTGTTTTTTCTACTGATTCGTCAAATTTTACCTTAATAGTTTTATATTCTTTCTCAAGAATTTCTTCTAAAGTAGATATTGCAAATTTTGTCTTTCCACGAATAGTTTCATTTGGAATCCACTGAAATTCACCTTTTTCCTTAACGCGTGCATTTATTGAAGCACTTAAACCAAAAGATGCAACATTTAGGAAATATCGTGAAACTTCTTTATTTTTATAATCTAAAAAAGATACTTTTCCAACATCAATTAATTTGCTATCTCCTTCACGCAATTGTCTGGCGGCTTCTCTTGGGCTTGAATCCATCCCGATAGTTCTTCGAAAATCTCCACCCGTTCCCGCTGGCATTATGCCTAATTCAATGTCTTCACCTGTTTGCAAAATTCCATTGGCGACTTCGTTAATAGTTCCATCACCACCACAAGCGATAATAAATTTTCGACCAGATTCAATAAATTTTTTTGCTAATTCAGTTCCATCGCCTTGTTTTTTTGTTAGAGCAACACGAAAAGCTCCGAAATGTGAACGCAAATCCGAAGCTATCTGCGACCAACGGTTTCTTGTTGAACCGCCCGCAGACTTAGGATTGACGATAATAATCGGAAGGTTTTTGTTACCCTCTCGGTAAGAAATCTTTTTTGTTTTTTCTAACAAAATCAGCTATATCCTTAATTTTTGTAAATTCTTCAAGCTTATCGTTGGCTTCAGTGCTTGTGTAAAAATCTTTACCTGTATTGATAAATACTTCATTGCCAATAATTTCGCCTGACTTCGCTCCGCACTTTCCAGCTACAATCACATCTTTAAGTCCATCATCATTTAAATCCTGAAAAGCAACTCCAACAACATAACAAGTCGCACTATCAGGATTATAACGGCTGTCAAAACGATAGATTCTTTTTCCATCTTTGTATAAAGAAATTTCTGAACCAATCGGTGGATCGTCAAATTCGGGGTTGTGTTCAGTTACAAAGCATGTTCCCTCAAAAGGTTTTGCATCGAAAGGGAAAGTCTGGCTTTTCAAAAGAATATTATCGCCCGTATCAACTTGTTCACATTGTTTTTTGGTTATTGTAGTAACAGATGTTGTTTCTTTATTCTCAGATTTAGGCTCATCAGTTTTCTCAGTAACAACATTATTGTCATTTGCTTCTGAATTTGGTTTGTCAGATGTGGTGTCTTTAGAAACTGCGTTTCTGGAATTTGGCTGATCATTGGATTTTTCAATGCTACTCGAACATGAAATTGTGAAAAGTATTGAAAATAAAGCAATAATATAAAATGAATTTTTCATCTTCTTTCCTTACTAAATTTATTTCTAGGCATTACTTGTTTAACTTTATTTTGAATTTAAGTCAATAAAAACAATAAAGAAAAAATGTCGACAAAAAGTTAAAGTTATTGTTAGTATGCCAAAACTTACAGTTCTACAATTAAAAAAAGAAGAAAGGATAAATTAAATTATGAATTCCCCTATGAATTCTCCTGAGTCAGACTTTGACTCTGATTTAACTCGACTTCCTAAAGCAAGAACAGAGGAGATCGTTACTCAAGATTTTGAAGATGATGTTTTAGTTTATGATATTAAAATAAATAAAGCTCATCATTTGAACAAAACACTATCAATAGTTTGGCAAAACTGTGATGGTAAAACCACAACCAAAAAAGTTGCTAAATTATTATCTGATGAATTAAATACAAAAATTGAAGAAGATTTTGTTTGGGTTGCATTAGATGAATTGCAAAAGGCTAATTTGCTTAAGGATAAAGTTGAAAAAGAGAATTTCACAAAATTATCCAGACGCAAAGTTCTTTTTCGATACGCACTCCCGGCGGTTACATTGCCTGTAATTATGTCTTTGGTTGCACCTGAATCCATTCATGCACAGAGTTGTACTGCAATGCAACTCGACCCTTGTAATTTTGGGGGAACGCCGTGTTGCGTTGGAACATTAACCTGTCAAGCTAATATTGGTAATGGTCCGCCTTTTTGTATATGATTGATAGTTCTATATTTGTATTCTTTCAATAATTCTAAAAATGCCTTCTGCTGAGTTTTTTAACAAGTTTGGTTTTTTTTCGGTAAAGAATTTTTTAGATGAAGAATTCTATGGGTCCTTGTGTGAAGAGATGAGAGAAGCACCCCAAGAATTGGGGAATTTATCCACGGCTTTTACTTATGAAAATACTACTAATGAAGATTTTTCAAGAAGACGGGAAATTACAAAATTATCAAGCAATAAATTAGAGACAATAAATGACAAGTTAATAGCTATCATTCCTGAAATAGAGGAAAATTTTAAAACCGAAATTAACGGGCTTCAACCATTAAGACCATCGGTCTATAAGAAAGGTGATTTTTTCAAACCTCACAGCGATAAGAAACCTGATCCGAATTCACCGGATTTTATGAAGGAAAGAAAGGTTTCGATAATAATTTTCTTAAATGAAGAATCTCCAATAGAAAAAGAAGGAACCTACAGCGGCGGAAATTTAACTTTTTACGGTTTAATAGAAAAAGAGGGTTTTGAAAACATGGGCTTACCTTTAGTCGCTGAACCGGGATTATTAATAGCTTTTCCTCCCGAAAGAACTCACCAAGTTACTGAAGTTACAACTGGTGAAAGGTATGTAATTGTTGGATTTTATAAATAAACTCAGAAATCTAATTTTTTATCGAATCCATAAATTCTTTATCTTTTTCGCCGAGTTCACCAATTTTTTCCATTAAGTGGTCAGCAATTTTTTTATGCGTTCTGACAGCGTTTCTTTGTTCGTAAAAATCTGACAGATCAATTGATTCACCAAACCAGATGCGAACTTTATCACCGCCTGTCCAATTACCCAAAATTTGTTTTGGTAAATCATTTCCGAGACCTGCAATAAAAACTGGAATTACTTGCGGTTTCGCTTCCATAATCACTTTGCCAACACCAGGTTGTGCTCTTAAAAATTCGTAAGGATTGTCACTGAGGTTTCGTTTTCCTTCCGGATGAAAGCCGATAATATGAGCCTCACCTTCCGCACAAACCTCAATAAGACGACGCAGGGAATATTTATCAAACTCGCGCTTTTTTGCTTCTTTTGCCTCACGAAAAAAAGGTGGATACATTGACCACCAGCCCATCACAAGATTTACAAACCAACCAACTGGATTGTCATAGAAGAATTTACCGCGAACAGGGAAATATAATTTTACGGGGCGAGTAGTTTGACGAAAAATAACGCTCGAAACCACATACATATCAAAAAAAGAACGATGATTTGCGACCAATAAAAGAGGACGATTGTGGTCTGAGTTTTCAATGTTCTCAATGCCGAAAACATTCATTAAGTTGTATGTAGCGATCTTTATCCAAAGTGAGCCGATATGACGCTGGCAGGTTGTCCAGAATGATTTCCAGCTTCCTTGATTCATATTGTGAGTCAAATAAAAACCAAGCTTTTCAGTGATTCCTAGAACGGAAATTTCCTCATCAGATGGAAGTGTAACCTGATTGGGTTCTGATACGGTTATTTCCTTCTTTTTTTCGGTTGTTTTTGTACTGTCCATTAATAAACTTTTTTGCCCACTCATCTGAGTTTATGAAGGCTTCAAGATACTGCATATTATAATCATTTTGCTGTTTATTAGTTAAGTCTGGTGATATATGTAAATCTTGCTAATTATTCACCTTTAATAATCAAAAACAATTGGAGGCTGCTTAGGAAGATATTGTTCATCAAGATTTGAGGCATTAATGAAATTTACACCAAACTTTTCCACTTGACCATAACCGCTATGAATGTGCCCGAAAATATGAAGTTTCAAGTTGTTTCGTGCTAATTCTTTTACTCTTTTTAGTAGTTCTTCGCATCCTGTTTTTTCAACACCATAAAATCTAGGAACTTCGTCTAAAATTCCATGTGGTGGACCGTGTGTAATTAAAATATCTGTGTCATCAGGGATTAATTTCCACTTTTCTGCAAGTTCAAAGCCACGATCTAGATTAAATGCCCAATCATAAAATCTTGGTTGCCAAGGACTTCCGTACATTTTTAAGCCTTCGATAATTGTAGAAGAATCTTGTAAGTATTTAATGTTGTAATTTGCAGTTAAAAGTTTTGCGAAATGATTATTCATTTCATAAAGCCAATCGTGGTTTCCAGCTACAAATATTTTATATTTATGCGGTAGGGAAGAGTACCAGATGAGAAAATCTTCAATTTCGGTTTCTGTACCACGAAGCGTCGCATCGCCCGAGTGAATCAAAATATCACCGTCAGGAACGGAGATTTCTTCATTGCAATTGTGCGTATCAGAAAGGCAGACGATTCGCATTTGTTTTATTTGTAAACACGGCTAACAAAATTCCCGTTGAGAAATTCTTTTGGCTCAATATCACTCTGCATTATGACACCCTTGTATTTATTTGTGGCAAGCATGTCAGCACATTCAATTAGTGGAACAGCAGTTGTGGTCTGAATCGCACGTAAATAATGACCATTTATTTCCAGAGGTTTAATATGAAAAGCTTTTTCGACCATTCGGCGTCTCCCTTGAGTATCAAAGCCGTCAACCGAAGAGTGAACGATAACAAAATCATCTTCGACCGAAGGGACTTTTTCGAGCATAATGTCTTCCAAGTTTTGCGGTAGTTTTTCATCTAACGGCAGATGTTTTATTAAACCTTCAACCCATTTGTAATGTCCGACGTGGCGTAAAGTTTTGTAATCTAGATTTTTTGCTTTGCCTTCAAAGTATCTAGGGAGATTTGCCGCCCCTCCTGATGTCAGATCGGCTTCATAGACATAACCATTTATATAGATTTTCTCGCGTTCGGAAAGTGCAGGAAGTTGAACACGTTCATAATCTCGCACGACTCTGGCATTTTTGACATATTCAGTTGCTACGCCAATCGGCGACCATGTAAATCCATAAAAGTGCGGGGCGTGTGCATGATTTGATAATGCACCGACTTTCATTCCAATTCGCTCAACTTTTTCGTTTTCATATTTTTCAACGAATTCATTATAAAGCGACATCGCCAAAACATTTATGAAACCCGGAGCGAGACCTGTTTGCACAACAAAACCTGTTTCGGCGTCTTCGGCAATTTTTATAACCGCATCGGTTTCAGCGACGTATTCAGTCAAATTCGCGTAATGCATCTTAAAATCTTTGGCAAATTGTGCCATTCGCGGAGCTTGGCTACCGGGTGAACAATCAAGCAAAATCTGACACTCTTCAAAAGCAGATTTCATTGCATCATTTATTCCATCTTTTGACATCAAGACCGTTTCAACTAGACTAGTCTGTTGCGAAAGGTGTGTTACATATTGCTTTGTTTTTTTGAGGTTTTCTTCTGAAATATCACCAAGATAAATATTAACTTCATTACCAGACCATTCACGTAAAAGAATAGCAACGGCATTACCAATTCCGCCAGAACCTGCGATAAATATTGTGTGATTCATAAGTGAAAGATTTCATCATAAATTTATCAATCTTTCAAAGTGAAACAAACGGTTAGATTAGTTTGGTTTCAATATGTGCTTCTCCTTCAAGCGTTCGATGAACAGGACATTTATCAGCGATTTCTAAAAGTCTCTGTCGTTGGGCATCATCCAAGTCCCCGATTATTTCTAATTCTCTGGTAAATTTATCAATTTTTGCTTTTGGATTATCACAGTCTTGACAATCTTCCATATGAGTTTTTTCGTGACGTATGTGGCAATATATTTCATGCAAATCCCATTTTTTGTGGTTTGCATACATACGCAAAGTCATAACTGTGCAAGCCGCAAGTCCCGATGCAAGCAGTTGATACGGCGACGGTCCAAAGTCGTTTCCACCGAAGCTTTTTGGTTCGTCGGCTACAAGTCTGTGTTGATCAGCCTTTATCTGTGTAGTGAATTTATCTTTTGTATTGAGATATGCAACGATGTGGCTTTGGGTAGAAAGTTCAATAGGTTCAGGAATTTCAACATAACGCCTTGCCCAATTTGCGATTACATCGCCTGCATAGCAAGCATCAATTTCTTTAGATAATAAGTGGTCTGCACCGTCAAGCGAGATAAAGCTTTTCGGATGCTTGGCTGCTTGATAAAGCTCCGCAGCATTTTCTATCCCAACAATCCTATCTTGCGGAGAATGCATGAAAAGAAAAGACTTTTTCATCCTGCTGACCATCCCGAGTAGGTTTTGTTTGTCCAAGTCATCTATAAACTCTTTTTTTACTGTAAATGGTCGCCCGCCGATGTTTATTTCGGCTAACCCTTTTTCATTTATTTCTTCAATTCCACTTTGCAAAAGGTGCTTGACATGCTGTGGAGCAGATGGAGTTCCGACGGTAACAACGGCTTTTACTTCCTCAATCTGGCTCGCTGCTAAAATAACTGCCGCCCCGCCAAGAGAATGACCAACAAACATACTTGGTGATTCATAATTTTCTTTCAAATATCCCGCAGCACAAATCAGATCATCCACCGATGAAGAGAATGTCGTATCGGCAAAATCCCCCTCGCTTTCACCGAGTCCTGTGAAATCAAAATTTAAAACTCCAAAACCTTCAGCACAGAGTGATTGTGTAATATATCGAACTGCTCGAAAATTTTTATTGCATGTAAAACAATGTGCAAAAATGGCAAAATTATGCGGATGCTGATCTATCGGCAATTCGATCTTGGCAGAAAGCTTCTCGCCCCGGCTGTTTTCAAATGTTATTTTTTTTGTTGACATAGCTTTTAGTTTATATCATTAGCAATCTAAATTATTCCCATTATCGAAATTTTGATGTTGCAAATATGATTATTATTAGAATAAGATTTTTTCCATATACAAAATGATTATAGTCACCAATCTTACTTACACTTATCCAAAATCAACTGAAACTGTACTGAAAAATCTAAATTTTGAGATAGAAAAGGGAGAAATTTTCGGCTTCCTAGGACCATCCGGTGCAGGAAAAAGTACAACTCAGAAAGTTTTATACAAAATACTCAATGATTTTGAAGGAGGGATTTCCGTTATTGGGAAAGCTTTGAATGATTGGGGAAATGAATATTTTGAAAAAATTGGAGTCAGTTTTGAATTGCCGAATCATTATCTGAAGCTCACCGCAAAGGAAAATCTTGAATTATTCGCTTCGTTCTATCCTCAGGAGAGCATCAGAAATTTCGACGGGCTATTTGAAATTGTCGGTTTGGAAGAAAGCATTAATCAACGTGTCGAAGAGTATTCAAAGGGTATGAAAATGCGTCTGAATTACATACGTGCGATTATGCACGATCCTGATATTTTATTTTTCGATGAACCGACCGCAGGTTTAGACCCGATCAATGCACAGAAGATCAAAAAACACATTGTTCACTTGAAAAATCAGGGCAAAACAATTTTTGTAACGACACACGATATGACCACGGCGGACGAAATCTGCGACCGCGTTTCGTTTATCGTCGATGGCGAGATACGTTTGACGGATGAACCAGCTTTTTTGAAAAACAAACACGGTAAACACACAGTAAAAGTTGAGTTAGAAAATTCGCAAACGGCTGAATTTCCGGTTGAAGATTTGGGAAATAATGCTAAGTTTTTAGACTTTATAAAAAAAGGTGAAATTTTAAGAATCAACACACAAGAAGCAACTCTAGAGGAAGTATTTATCAAAGTAACAGGAACACAATTGCAAGAATGAGCGATCTTTTACGACAAATAAAATGGCAATTTCTGATTTTTCAGAAAAATAATCTTCTCTCGATGGTTATCGGAATGACGATTTTTTACGGCGTCGCTATATATTTTTTACAAAGCTTCGGTGATGTCGAAAAATTTACCACGCTGATAATTTTCAATGAACCGACGATGGTTGGTTTCATATTCATCGGTATTTCAATAATTTTAGAAAAGGATCAGGAAGTTTTATCTGCCCTATTTATAACACCGATAAATCACCATTTTTATTTGCTTTCACGCGTAATCACGCTTTCGACAATTAGTTTGATCTGCTCTTGGGGAATCGTTTTGGTCGCTAAGGGAACATCGTTTAATTTCTTGCATTTCACCATCGGTGCATTTTTCGGCTGTGCAATGTTTAGTTTCGTTGGGATTTATGTTGTCAGTTTTACAAAAGACATTTTGCATTTTACGCTACGCTCAATCCCGATAATTATTGCAATGAGTCTGCCTTTTTTGAACTTTTTTGAGTTTACGGATTGGTTTGTTTTAAAACTCTTTCCCATTCAAGGAAGCTTGAATCTGATTGTAAATTCATATTCATCAACGCCAAACACTTTTGAACTTGTTTTCGGTTACATTTCTTTGGCTATTTGGATTCCACTGCTTTATTTTTTTGTTTATCGTACTTTTAAAACCCGTCTCGTAAATCAGTAAATTTATGGAAAAACTCATAAAAGTAGCTATCAATGATTTTAGACTTGTCTTTCGAGATAATTCGCTGAAGTTCTTTTTTATTTTTCCACTTTTGAATTTGTTTGTAGTCCATTACGGTGTTCCTTTTGCGGTTGAAAACTTTCCGCTCTTAGAAGATTTCAAAATGGTCATAGTGATGTCGATAACGACTCAAGGTTCTTTGATTTTCGGTTTCATCTATTCGATGGTTTTGATTGATGAAAAAGATACGAATGTAGCGAAAGTTTATGGAATCTTACCAATTTCTAAATTCTGGTTCGTCATTTTTCGACTCATCACACCATTTTTATATTCGGTTCTGGCATCAATTCTAATTCTCTTGGTCGAACCTTTTTACAACATACCGCTTGTTGAAAATATCCTTTATTCAGTTCAAACAGGACTTGTTGCACCGATGATGGTTTTGTTTGTGGCGATCATGGCAAAGAACAAAATTGAAGGAATGTCTTGGCAGAAACTGTTCAACATTCCTGTAACTATGCCGCTTTTGGCTTTTTTGATTCCCGTTTATTTATCTTATCTTTTCGCAATTTTCCCAACTTATTGGGCGTATCAAGGATTTAATAAAATTATCTTAGGCGAGAACTTTTTGATTTTTCTGTTCGTTAGTTTTGTTTACAGCATTTTAGTGATCGCACTTTTTGCGAGAAGATTTACAAAATTACACTTTCAATAAAATTTTTCTACGAACCAATTACAAATTTATGAAAAAAACATTTGCTCAATTTCTGTTTACATTTTTCTTGGTCGGACTATGTTTTGTCAGCTTTTCAAGTGCTCAAGTAAATAAAGATTCTGAATTATTCAAAACTCTGTTAGAAAGAGACCAACTTCTTTTTGGAGAAGGTTTTAACCAATGCAAAATGGAACGTTTTGAAGAATTACTTAACGAGGATATGGAGTTTTATCACGACATAACGGGCGTCATGAAGTCAAAATCTGATTTTGTAAATAACTTCAAAAACGGACCTTGCAAAACCGGAAAACCGGAAGTCCAGAGAGCTTTGGTGAAAGAAAGCTTGCAGGTTTTTGAACTTAAAAATCAAGGTAAATTATATGGTGCGATACAAAAAGGCGAGCATACGTTCGGCGGACAAGGTATCGCTAAATTTACGCATCTTTGGTTGTTGGTTGATAGTAAATGGAAGCTTTCAAGAGTTTATAGTTATGAGCATAGACCTTTGAAGAAAAAGTAATTTTACTCAACTTGATAAGTGTAGATTGCCGTTTCTTCAAACTCACCGCCTGATTTTTCATATAGTTTTTTGGCAGGTTCATTATCCATTTCGGTGATAACAAATATTTCTGAAATCCCTTTTTGGCGGCAGATCTGTTTTAGACCGTCAATTAGTTTTGCCGCAACTCCTTTTCTCCTATGTACTTCTTCTACACCAATTTCATACAAAAACATCTCAGTCGTCTCATTTTTGTATTTTTTTAATTCATAAGCTGTCAAACCACCTAAAATGCTTTCGCCACTTCTGGCAACAAGAACGTGGAAGTCATTACGCGAAAGCATTTCCTTCATATATTCATTAGAAACTTTTGTTGGGTTTTCGCTACCATTATCAACTTGAAAAAATAAGAATAAAAGTTTAGCAAGTTCAAAATCTTTAGAACTGAGTTTTTGTATTTCTAAATTCATATTCTGTTTATTTTAACTTATTGAAAAAGTTAAGGATATGCAGAACGCATTATTTAATTTTCGTTAATGTGGACTATTTTTCAATCTGGAAAGAAAAGTTAAATATTGCAAGAAGTATTTTGAGGGGCGTTCTAAAAAACAAATAACTTTGACAGGAGAAAAATCAGTGAAACATTTTGTCTTGATTTTGTTTTTATTTGGATTTGCAACGCTATGTATTGCTCAACCCACGACTTCAGGAAAAAGAATAGATACGGATGTAAAAATTCTGACTCGGAGATTCGAATCAATTGAGAGAATAATCAGAGCACCAAAAAATAAAAACTCTGCAATTCGTTACAAGAGGGCTATTGAATCAGCCGAAAAAGCTTTACTCAGATTTAAGAAAAAACACCCTGATTACGATACGAGTAAGTTTGAAAACGCTTTAAATACTTACAGAGACCCACAGAAAATCGCTAGCGAAAGTAATAATTCCCCGACTAAATCCACGAGAACAAGTTTTAGTAGAGTTGAGGACTTTGCTGAATTAATTGATGAAATTTTGGCTTTACAATCGCCCGCGAGAGAATTTTTAAGGAGCAAGAGCGACGCAACAGAAATGGCTCAAAAAAAATTAAGTGATTTTCGTAGCAATATGAAAGCAAAAATCACACCTGAGATAAAAGCTATTGCCGCAGAAAAAAATAACCGTAAAGTAAAGAGAATCTCAGAAAAGGCAATTCGCAGGGCAATTCAGTTAGAAAGTGAGCTGTCGAAAACTGACATTGCCAGAATAAAAAATGATCCAAAGCCAAATATAATGTTAATGAGATATTTCGAGGTGATCTTTGCCAAAGAAAAACTCGAGACATTGCAACAAATTTTTGATAATGATGAACTTTCTAAGGCAAATAATGTTGCAAATACCTTAATTGCTAAACTTGGCACAATTGACCAAATTGAAAAACGAGGAAAAGCCAACTATGCTGCACGAGTAGCAAAGGTTCGTCTATTTCCTGAACGTCAAAAAAGTCAGGCACTAAAAAGAAGATTTATTAGTGCTTTTAAGGGAAGTCCATTTACGCAAAAAGATTTTGCTAAAAGTGAAATTTTGAAAGTTCATTTAGTAAATTCGGGTTGGAGTGTTCGTCGAAATAAGCTGACGGGAATAATTTTAAGTCGGGATCAACAAGCCCAATTTGCACTAAAAAAAGCAGATGGAAAGTGCTATTCGTATTTAGTTTTATTCGAGCAAAAAAGTCAGGGTGGCGGGAAATATGGTGGAGTCTATATGCGTTCGGGAAGTTCGCAAGAAATGCTTTGCTCTAATGTACCAAAATAAAATCAACCCAATTTAGGAAACAATTTCGGCTTGGACTGATTCGGAATTGATCTTATCCTGAGGATTTTCCGAATCAGTAATTTCAGCTTCGTCAATCCCTGTTAAGATCGTATCTCTTTGTATATATAACAATTCAGCTACACGAATTAAGTTTCTGGAGATTCCGGCAACATTATCGCTGTCATTGGCGAGTGACGTTGCCATTTTACTATCAATTACACCCTCACGAATAAGTTTATCCAACCTACCATTTACCAAGACATCAGATTGTTTTACCTTAGACTTTAATTCTAAAAGTTTGGTTAAATGTTTTTCAGAGTTTTCAGCATAAGCGACTCGATAAACCCTCCTTAGAACTTTAGAAACTTTACGTCGTAGTAGATTGTATTCTTTGCGGATATACTCGTTTTCGGATTTCATGTAGAAGCTTATATTTTTATGCAAACTTCGGGAGTCTTTAATCGCTTCGACCATATACCGATTGGCAACTTTGATATTGTAAATTGCTTCAGTCTTCTCAGGGCTTAAGTTGAATAATCCTTGGATTCTGGTGGCAAATTCGATGATCTTGCTGTAAATAGTTTTTACCTTAGAATAGTAAATTTCATCTATATCAATATCTATTTTTTCTTTAGATTTGCGGACTATTTTCTTTAATTTTTTATGAGATTTTATGTCTTCCCGATGTAAGTTTAATGAATGAGTAATAATTTTGAAAAAAGGTTCTTCAAAGAGTCTTTTGGTTTCATCTAACAAAGCTCTGATAGCTGTTTGTGGATATTGAAGTGCAGATTCTTTCAAGAATTTTGGCTGATCAATATCAGGTTCGGGTTCGAGAGTTTCAGGAACCAATTTTGTAACCACTTTTTCAATGACCGGAACAAACCAAATCATCAAAGAGGCATTGAAAACATTGAAAGCTGTGTGAAACATTGAAAGTGCAACAGGTATTGACGCCGCCGCTACAAATGCAGAAGCCCCTTTGCTTTGAGTAATATAGTCAACAAAATTTAAGAACGGGTAAAAGATTATAAGTACGACAGAAACACCTAAAACATTGACTATTAGGTGTGCTCTTGCTGCTCTCTTCGCCTGAAAGTTAGCGACTAAAGAGGCTAAATTAGCAGTAATAGTAGTTCCAATATTTTCTCCTAAAACCATCGCCGCTGCCATATCAAATGGAATCCAACCTTCATTACACATAATCAAAGTAAGAGCCATCGTTGCACTCGAAGATTGGACAATAAGCGTAAGAATCGTGCCGATCAATAAAAACAGCAGAACGGACAAATAACCCATATTTGTATAGGTTTTAAGGAACTCTAAAATGCTCGGATTTGCTTTAATGTCAGGAACTGAATTTTTCAGAAACTCTAATCCAATAAACAAAACAGCAAAACCGATGATGAATTTTCCCCAGTTTCGATATTTGCTGGATTTAGTGAATGTTAATAAAAATCCCGCACCGACAAGCGGTAAGGCAATTGAACTCATACTAACTTTGAAGCCAAGTATTGAAATGAGCCAGGCTGTGATTGTTGTCCCAATATTTGCACCGAGGATAACTCCGATAGCTTCGGTTAAAGTCAAAAGCGAAGCATTTACGAAACTTACGACCATCAAAGTCGTCGCCGAAGAAGATTGAAGAACGGACGTTATTAAGAATCCTGTAAAGACTGCGAAAACACGATTAGAGGTCATTGATGCCAGAATATTTCGCATCTTATCCCCTGCAACTTCCATCAGAGCGTCGCTCATTACCTTCATTCCGTAGAGAAATAATCCCAACGAACCGAATAAAGTAATTACATCTGTTAAGCCGTAATTCATAAACTAAATTTGTGTGAAAAATGAGTGATGGATAAAAGCTAACATATCTGTAACATTTTGTTAACATTTTATTCTTTCCGTGATAATATAAACCCATAGAACATACCAATTTAGTTGTGATTAATTTCATAAACATTCTATTTGGCATTTGCTACCAAAGCTTTACTTCAAAAATGCACTTGCCGAAGGCTTTTACATACAAATGTAGGCGTATTTGCGTTTATATTTAGTTGTTCATTTCAAATAGGTTTCTTATCTATTTACACATCAAGAGGGAATAAAACAGGGGTTGTTTTTTTGACTACGCTGAAGGGAATCTAGCGGCAAAAATGAGGCGGATTATTTAATATTATGGAAAATGTCTATCTGATTATCGTGATCGTTTTATTCTTTCTTGCTGTTTCTGATTTGATCGTCGGAGTAAGCAATGATGCAGTTAATTTTTTGAATTCAGCAGTTGGATCAAAAACTGCAAGCTTAAAAGTTATATTGGCTGTTGCGGCATTAGGAATTGTGGTCGGATGCACATTTTCTAGCGGTATGATGGAAGTAGCCAGAAAGGGAATTTTTAATCCTGAACATTTTTACTTTTCCGAAATTATCCTACTTTTTCTAGCCGTGATGGTTACGGACATAATATTGCTCGATACATTTAATTCCTTCGGAATGCCGACATCAACAACCGTCTCAATAGTTTTCGAGTTACTCGGAGCAGCAACTGCATTCACTATCATAAAAATCTACTCTGTAACTGATGCTTTGACGGTTGGTGAATATATAAATTCAGGAAAAGCCTTGGCGATTATTTCGGGTATTTTGCTTTCTGTTGTTGTTGCTTTTACAGTCGGAGTCATTTTTCAATACATAACTAGGTTAATTTTCTCATTTAATTACAAAAATAGTCTCAAATATGTAGGTGCGATCTGGGGCGGTTTTGCAATTTCGGCGATCACATATTTTATGCTCATAAAAGGCGTTAAAGGTGCTTCTTTTATGAGCAAAGAAACACAAGCTGCTGTTACAGAAAATACAGTTGTGATTCTACTCGGAAGCTTTGTAGTTTGGACGGTAATCTTATATTTGCTTACCTTTTTGACGAAAGTGAATATCTTGAAATTCATCGTCTTGATAGGAACATTTTCTTTGGCTTGGGCATTTGCCGGAAACGATTTGGTTAATTTCATAGGTGTTCCACTTGCGGGTTATAACTCATATGAAATTTACATAGCGAGCGGGGCGGGTGCAGATAGTTTATTGATGAGTGATTTGGCAGGCAAAGTCCCAACTCCAACACTTTTATTACTCGCCGCCGGAATAATTATGGCGATAACGCTTTGGAAATCCTCAAAAGCCAGAAGTGTAATAAAGACATCCCTCGATCTTGGCAGACAACACGGAGGTTACGAAAGATTTAATTCATATGCGGCTTCGAGAAGCATTGTCCGAAACTTTAGTAAAATGGCAAATTTTGTAAATAATAAGCTTCCCGAAAGTGTTAAAAATGGCGTAAACAATCGCTTTGATCAAAGACCATTTACAGAAAAACAAGTTAAATTAGGCAAAGAAGCTCCATCATTCGATATGGTCAGAGCCGCAACCACTTTAGTTTGTGCAAGCATACTTATTTCAATCGGAACAATCTACAAACTGCCACTTTCGACAACTTACGTTACATTTATGGTGTTTATGGGAACATCACTTGCTGATGGTGCTTGGGGTAGAGAAAGTGCAGTTTACAGAGTCTCAGGTGTTTTATCAGTTGTTGGCGGTTGGTTCTTTACTGCTTTTTCAGCATTTACAGGAGCTTTCATACTCGCCAATATTTTATATTTTGGAGGAGTTTATGCTTTAGTCCCGGTAGTGCTTGGAACGGGATTCATCATTTACCGTACTCACAAATACCACGGCGAAAAAGTTAAAAAATTATCCGAACTTGAACAAAATATAATCAATGGAAATGAAACAATTGATGAAATTCTTGGTATAAGCACACGCGGTTTAGAAAATATTTTAACTGAACAGATAGCTATTATTGAAGAGGCTCTAGACGGTTTAGAACAAGAAAGTCTTTCTAAACTCAACAAAGCCCATAAAAGATTGCTTGAGCTAAATTACAGAACTTGGGGGGTAAAAGAATCCGTTAATGACGTTCTGAATAACATAAATGATGAGGACTTAGAAATCGCACAATTTTACGTTCTGGCTGCGGATTATCTATACGAAATGACCTTGCATGTTTCGCAAATTGTAAAACCTTCGCTATCTCACGTTGATAATAGCCACAAACCACTCATACCTATACAAATTCAAGAACTTCGTGCAGTAAACCAAGCCTTAAAGTTCAGGATGGAAGAGATGATTAATGTTTTCACAGACCCGAACAGAAATCCGCCTTCAGATCATTTACTGATAATGAAGGATTTCTCGACCAAATTAAGAGTAACCCGCAAAAAGCAGATTAAACGCATCAAAAATCATGAAATAGGCACAAGAAACAGTCAACTATTTTTGAGTTTATTAGGAGAATTTAGAAACTTAGCCCTTTACTCCATCAGATTATTGAAAGTTTACAAGGAGTTAGTATTGGACGGCTCATTAGATACACAGGATGAAAAATCTGAATCAATAGATGAGAATTAAAAGTTGATAGAAAATATTCCAAATGAATCTACGTAATTTTGGCAGAAATTTTTGCAAATTAATGGAAACGGGTTTTATGTCTGGATGACATTCACGATGCAATTTTTTCGTCGGATTTGAGTGCTAATGAACAAATAATCTCTCTAATCCAATACGTCAAAATCTTCTAGATTTCCGTCTCTATCAACTGAAATGATAATTGATTTTTTTGAAAACAAATCTCCATTATCGTACTCAATAGCTACACTTTCATCATCGGAAAAACATATTGATTTAATAGACAGCTTGGAATAAAGATTTTCTATAGATTTTCCATCCTTGGAATCTGAAAGTTGAGTTGCGGAATTCAACCGAAATTCATTTTCTCTTTCTAGAATTTTATTGATAGAGAGTTTAGATTTTTCCACCGTTTCCAAATCATTTTCATCTTCTCCATCAAATTCAACAGCAATTTTATGCCAACGATCAATTGAAAACTCTCCAATCCAAGCTAGCATTTTCTCATCGTAAACCAAACTGCCAAAATAAGAATCTTGATAAGTTTTGCCTGCCATAATTTACTCCACATTAAAATACTTGGCTTCTGGATGATGCAAAATAATTGCCGACGTTGATTGTTCTGGATCGAGCATAAATTCATCTGTGAGCGAAACGTCTATTCGTCCGGGTTTTATTAGTTCAAACAATTTAGTTTGGTCTTCCAAATTTGGACACGCAGGATAGCCGAAGCTGTAGCGTGAGCCTTGGTAGCCTTGTTTGAACAGTTTGGTCATTTCTGGTGCATCGTTGTCTGCTATTCCGAGTTCTTCGCGGATGCGTTTGTGCCACATTTCGGCTAGTGCTTCTGCTGATTCTACTGATAAACCGTGGAATAATAGATAATCTTTGTAATCGTCATTTTTGAAAAGTTTTGCTGAATGTTCGGATGCTTTTCGTCCCATTGTCACAAGATGAAACGGCACGACATCAATTTTGCCTGATTCTTTTGACGCGAAGAAATCAGCTAAGCAAAGGTTTTTACTTCCACGTTGTTCAAGCGGTTGGCGTGGGAATGTAAAACGCATTTTTTCTGTTTTTTCATCGTCTTCGTAGATGATTAAATCGTTACCTTCCGATTGGCAAGGGAAGTATCCGTAAACCAATTTCGCTTCGAGCAATTTTTCACGGATGGCTGTGGTTTTGATTTCTTGGTAACGCGGATAAACTTCCATTTCGAGAATCTGTTGATATTCTTCTTTTGATTTTCTGCCTTGTTTGTATTGCCATTGACCTTTGAAAAGTGCGGTTTCGTTGATAAATGCAAAGACTTTGGTTAGGTCTGTGATTTCGACAACTTTTGAACCATAAAATGGTGCAGTTGGCAGATTTTCGACAGGTTGAATATCAGATTTGGTTGTGTGTGTTGTGTCGCCGGTTTGTTTTGCTGAAACTCTTGTTGCTTTTTTGCCGAGTTTCGCATCTTCGCCGACAAGGTTTTCTTCGTCTGTAACTGTTTGAATATCAGCATTTGAAGCATCTGCTAACCCCAACTGTACCGGTTTACCATTTCCTGCAACAGCTTCTTTTGCCTTTGCGTCCTCTGCGACCTTTGCGGTTGAATCTTCTTTTTGAGTCAATTCATCCATTGCATTCAAGCCATCAAACGCATCACGAGCGTAGAACAATTTGCTATTAAACAGAGGAATCAAATCATTATCAACATAACGACGATTCAGTGCCGCACCGCCTAGAACAACGGGGGTTGTGACGGCTCGTTCATTCATAATTTCGAGATTATCTCGCATTATGAGTGTCGATTTTACAAGCAGACCGCTCATACCTATTGCGTCTGGTTTGTGTTCATCGCAAGCATCCAAAATCGCATCAATTGTTTGTTTAATGCCAAGGTTTACGACTTTGTAGCCGTTGTTGGTTAGGATTATGTCAACCAAATTTTTGCCTATATCGTGAACATCTCCTTTAACAGTTGCAAGAACCATTGTGCCTTTATTTGATTCACCTTCAACTTTTTCCATGTGTGGTTCGAGGAATTTAACAGCAGATTTCATCGCTTCGGCAGATTGCAAAACGAAGGGAAGTTGCATTTGTCCAGAACCAAATAAATCGCCGACGACTTTCATTCCACCGAGCAGATGTATGTTGATAATGTCTAAAGCTTCATACTTTTTAAGTGCAGTATTCAATGAATCTTCAAGACCAATTTTTTCACCATCGATGATGTGGCGTTGGAGTTTTTCTTCGATTGGTAAGTCGGAAATGTCTTGTTTTAAACTCTTTCGTTTTTTGCCTTCAAAGAGTTTTGTAAATTCTGTAAGGGGATCGTAAGTACAGATGTCACCATCAAATTGACGTTTGTCGTAAATCAATTCTCGTGCAACTTCGATTTCGTGTTCGTTAAATCTCGAAAGCGGTAAAATCTTGATAGCATTGACGATAGCTGAATTCATGCCAGCTTCGACAGCATCATTTAGGAATACGGAATTGAGCACAACACGAGCCGCAGGATTCAAACCAAATGAGATATTTGAAACACCCAAAATAATATTTGCATCTGGCATTTCCTCTTTAATTTGTTTAATTGATTCGATTGTTTGATGTGCGTTGGCACGGTCTTCTTCAATACCTGTTGAAATTGGAAGAGCGAGCGGGTCAAAGAAAATATCGTGTGCAGGAATTCCAAATTCTGTTGCATCTTTATAGGCACGTCGGGCGATTTCGACTTTTTTCTCAGCCGTTCGAGCCATTCCTTCTTCGTCAATTAAGCCGACAACAACTGCTGCTCCGTATTCTTTACAAAGCTCTAAAACTTTATAATAGCGAGGTTCGCCATCTTCGTAGTTGGTTGAATTTAAGATACATTTTCCACCCGCATATTCGAGCCCGGCTTCCATCTTTTCCCACTCGGTCGAATCGAGCATCAGAGGAATTTTTACATTTGTAACGAGCCGAGAAACAAGTTCCTTCATATCGGCAACGCCATCGCGTCCGACGAAATCCACGTTTACATCCAAGATATGTGAGCCTTCTCGTTCTTGTTCTTTTGCAAGCGAAACAAGTCCATCCCAATCTTCAGCATCGAGCAAACGTCGCATTTTTCTTGAGCCCGATGCATTTACACGTTCACCGACAATCAAAAAGGAATTGTCTTGGTCATAAGGCTGACGGAAATAGATTGAAGATGCCGAAGGTGCAAGAGAGGCATCACGATTTTTTGGTGAAATTCGTTCGATCTCTTCGCGAAGCATTTCAATGTGTTGTGGAGTTGTCCCGCAACACCCACCGACAATATTTACGCCGTAATCTTTGGCAAAATGAATAACTTGTTCAGTAAAGCTTTCGGGCGTTTCGTCATAATGCTGTTTGCCGTCTTTTACTTCGGGAAGCCCAGCATTTGGCAAAACTGAAACGGGCATTTCGGCGTGTTCGCAGAGATATTTGAGCGAATCAGCCATTTGTCGCGGACCTGTTCCGCAGTTCATTCCGATAACGTCAATGGGAAAAGGTTCAAGAGCGGCTAGAGCCGCTCCGATTTCCGTTCCATTGAGCATTGTTCCGAAAGTTTCAATTGTAACTTGAGCAAAAACGGGAAGTTGGATTTTGTTCTTTCCAAAGTGTTCAAAAATAGCCGAAAGAGCCGCTTTTGTTTGAAGTAAATCCTGACAAGTTTCGACAATCAAAAGATCAGAACCACCGTCAATAAGTCCATGAACTTGGTCAACGTAAGCTGCTTTTAAATCACGATAAGTAATATGTCCAAGTGTTGGTAGTTTCGTTCCCGGACCAATCGAACCTGCAACAAATCTTGGTTTATCTTTGGTCGAATAATCATTTGCCAAACGCTTCGCCATTTCAGCAGCTTTGCGATTAACATCATAAGTTTTTTCAGCAATTCCAAATTCCGCCAAGACAACTTCAGAGCCACCAAAACTATTTGTTTCGATTACATCGCAACCCGCTTCCAAAAAATCCCTATGGACAATTTCAATCGCTTCAGGTTTTGTATAAAGCAAATTCTCAGAGCAATTCTCAAACTCTGCTCCACCCCAATCATCCAAACTCAATTCTTGAGCTTGCAAACTACTTCCCATCGCTCCGTCAAAAACGACGATTTTTTCTTTTAATAAATCTAAAAAGTTATTACTCATATATATTCAAAAGTTTCAAACAGGCTTTATTTGAGTGTCTTTTCCGTATGTTACAACTAACATTTTGCTCGGCTCAAAAACTTTTGCAGTGTGCCAAGTTCCGCGTTCGATGATTACTAAACCCTTTTTACGTAGTTCAATCGTTTGCTTTTCGCCATCTTTATCCAAAATTAAATTCAACGCCCCCGAAAGCAAATAAACGATTTCCTCGCCATTTGGATGCATTTCCCAAGTTGCCCAATCTTTATCAAATTCAAATTCCGTAATCAGCCAACTCTCTCCAATCTTATCCAGTTCTTCAGGTGTCTGACTCCAAAAAACATCGCCACCTTCAAGAGTAGAAATACCACCTTCTTTACTTAAAACTGCGTAATCTTCCGTGAAACTTTCGAGAAATTTGCTGTTCATAATATAAAATCAAAAGCCCTGTGCTAAACAACACAAGGCTTTCGTTTTTGAAAATCTTTTGTAAGCTGTTTAGCAGTTTGTTTTAAGTGGTCGCAAGTTGCCATAACTCACCACATTTCAACTTATGATTCTAGCTGTTTGGTTAAATTGAGTCAATTCAACCATTATTCAAAGATGCCGCTTAATTTTTCACTTCTAGAAATTTGCCATTCCAGATGTGTTTGAAGATTCTCCAGACATTTTTTTCTTTCGTAAAAACGGTCATATAATTTCCCTCTGATGCATATTTTTTTGAAGTACCGTCTTTGTTCATCATCGTCCATTTTATCTTGGTTGAGCCGGACGCCACTGCCATTTTTCTATCTCCGTGTATTTCGGAAACACCCAAATCATAATCTGTGATGATAGTTTTCGTATCACTGGGCGAAAACCAGAATTTCCGCAGATTTTCTTTACCAGTTCTTGGCGAAAGTCCGTTTGGATAGATTGTCGCATCTTCCGTGAAAAGTGAAAGTATCCTTTCGCTGTCATTTTTGAGCCAAGCTTCTTTGTACGTTTCTTTAATATTAATTATTGCTTTCGAATCCTTTGGTGAAAAGCTTTTTTGTCCAAAAATGCAGGTCGCCGAAAGTAATAAAATTACGCATAAAGGAATAAGTTTTAAGTTATAAACTCTCATGATTTTACCTCTGAATTAAAAGTTAAAAAATATCGCTAAATTATAGCTTAAAAAAGCGAATTTGTGGGGCAAAGGATCAAAATTTCAAACAAAATTGATAAGAATTTGAGAAAACTTGCAAGAAGAAAATTACTTGACGTTCTCAAACACAGAAACAGTAAATAAATCTTAAAACCCCAACTAGAAAAGAAACAGGAGATAATATGAAAATATTTAATTTAAAGAGTTTTATCGTTTGGTCTTTTCTATTTGTTTTTGTCGTAGCAGGTTCGGAAAACCTTTTTGCCAGCTCAAATGAAGCGGATTTGGAAACAGAATTTTTAGGCAGACAGAGACCATTTGTTTATAATCCCTATCGCTATCGTGTGCGTGTCACCAATAACGGAACTGTTCGAGCAGATGACGTGACAATTTCTATTGATATGCCGATTACAGATACAAGTCCAAATCAATTTATAATGGGTACGGTCACTGATTTGGACAGCCGTTGTCAGATTATTAGTAATAAGATCGAATGTAATATCGGTAGAATAAAACCCGGCAAACGCAAGGCAATCAGATTCAATTTTGAGTTTCCGGTCTCAAGTAAATCATTGGCAATGACAGCAACTGCTACAACTTCTACTAATGAGTCAAATCTTACTGATAATTCAGCAACCAAAAGCCCCCAATTTAAATATGTCCAAAATGTTGTAAGTGGTGGTAATTACTTAATTTCATTCTGTGGTGGAACAAATTTAACTGCATTTTTTGAGTGCACTCTATTTCCAAGTTCTATTCAAAGTCTCGCCGCAACATTGAATTCAAATGGAACTGTAAGTTATACAAATTATCCAAATCTTACAGGAAGTTGGTATCAACCAAGTTCTAAAAAGTTAGTTTTTGATACCTACGATGGCAGTAATCAGTTAAATGTATTTGAAGGTTATGCTGTAAATGCAAATTGTTTTGAGGGTATAACCACTTATCCAAATAGCACAAACGGATTTGTAGCACCTACTAGAATCTGTATTCAGTAATAAAGATAATATCTTCAATGTAACTAAAGGCAGTCAAAAAAATACTTTTGACTGCCTTATTTACAGTCATGAAGTTTAAGAATCAAGTTCCTCTTCGCAGTAGATTTCCCATCACATATTGTTGAGCTCTGGATAGTAGCTGATTCTCATCACCTGTTAAGAGATACCTGTAAAAAGGTGTATTTTCTATACCTTGGAGGGGGTGAGCTTGTGAACTTCGTCTCAACAATTCTTGCCGAATTCTTGCTGCATTGGCAGGTTGATTACCTGAATTTGGTGGCGTTTGGTTCGGTGTTTGGGTTGTGCTCTGAGCTGGTTGTGGCAAAGCATCATTTGTGGCTCCAGCTGCAGCAGAAACCCCACGACCTGCCAAAGTTTCTACTGCGATAGGCAATACATTTCCATCTAACCTACTATTTACGGCACTTAAAATTGGTGTGGCAGCAATATCAAATCCGCCACTGATTAATTCTCCTCTAAGCACATTTGTAAATGTTGTCGCTGATCTGTCGTTAACTGTTAACATGCTGATAGCTGAATTTGCTACAGCCTGATTGCCTGTGTTTACGATAGTGAAAATTATTTGAGCGGCTCTGTTTGCACTTTCGGGTAATCCCAATAAGCTGGATTTAAAAGAAAAAACTCCTGTAGCAAGAGCTGACGCAGCATTTCCTGTATCTTCATAATTGGATATTCCTTGAAAAACACTTCCGGCAAGTCTAAGTGCCATTGCAGGACCAAGTTCGAGACCTGCTACCGGAATGCAACACATGAAAATTGCTGCAGAAACATCGCGTGTGAACTGCAGTACAGCGACAGTCCTTTCACCTCTCGTTACTCTTCTTTCAATTAATTGATGGTTATGACTTTGAACTCTGTTAAATTGCCTTCGTTTTTGCTCTTCTAGACGAGGTATGTCTTGATAACGTCCTACCAAATGACTAAAAACATTCTGCGGGTTTGCATATATGTTTTCAGAGACTGTGCCAATTTCCCTTTGATGTAGCGTTTCCCTTAAACCACGAAAGCGTGATTGATCCAGATTTAACTCTTGCAAACCATTATGCTCGCTTACAGTGATTGTTTCAGTATAGGCTTTTGCTTGTGACCACATTCTAAGTAGAATTATTATCTGATCAAAATCAGCCCACCATAAGTTTCCATTGGTATCATTAAAAAATTCACTAGACATATACTTTCCCTCTAAACTATTTAATTCAAAAAACTTCTTTATTGAAGCTCATTTCTTAAAGCTGGTTTTGTATTTCTATGATTTGGGATGTTTTGCCAGACATTGGGGGCATTTTGGTGTAAAACGTAATTAAGCTTAAAGATTGTCCAATAATTTCTGCCATAACCAGCACCTCTAGCTGGACTTATTATTCCTGACTCGATTGCTGTTAAAGGTGAGTTTTCATTGGCACTTAATGCTCTAATCCAATACGCAAGAGTCATATCCATCTCTCCATTTACCAAGAGGGGAGTTCGTAAAGTATGGTTAACCCAGTTTATTGGTCTTGCTCTGATGCATTCGCCAATAAGTATTTTTACAAGATCAACATCAGTCGGACGGTTAGCACAAGAAGTGTTATCACCGACGTGTTGTGAAACATTCCATATGAAATTCATACCATCAATAGGTCGGTTAAAATTTAATCTAGCTGCCATAGCTTCTCCTTTATTGTGGTTAATTTTGTAGAAGTAATGATTGGTTTAATCGTTACTTCTACAAAATTAATTTCTTCAACTGCTGACATTTACTAAATAGAATGCAGCATCTGATAAGGGGAGTGCCTCCTCGATGGTTATTGTTCCAGATGAAACTAGTCCCTGAACTTCAGTGATAAAATCATTGAGGATAACGATTGCCTGAGCATTACTTCCTTCATCGAGTTTGGCTTGAATGAGATTGAGTTTGTTGATTAATGAGTTGGATTGGCTGGTCGTCAGTCTTCCATTATCAAACAATTGCTGAACCATCTGTTTGATGGTGGCTGTGGTCGGGATACCGAAGACAAAAGCTGCTCCGGATGAAACACCAGGACTATAAGTTGAAGTTCCAGTAGCTCCAACAACGGCATTATCTCCAGAGATTGCTATTCCCCAGCCAAAAAGTCCGATTTGATTAGCTCCTAATGGTAAAAGAACTTTGCACTCTCCCCATTCATTTGTTCCGCCAGTATTTCGTTCAAATATATAGGCGGCTCCATAATTAGAGATATTAGTATTACGGTGGTGCCAAGCACCAACAATAATATGATTTTCAGAGATACCAACTCCATTCCCAAAAGAATCTGAGGTAGCAGTATCAGAACCTACTAAAATCTTAATTTCTCCCCAATTATTACCACCACCATAATCTTTTTCAAAAACATAAGCTGAACCAGAGTCGATTCCTTTTATTGAGTTACCAAACGCACCAATAACGATTGTATTTTTATAAATTGACACAGATTGTCCAAAATAATCTCCTGCACTACCATCCGAAGCAAGCAGTTTCTTTACCTCGCCCCAGTTGTTAGTTCCGCCTTTGTTTCTTGTAAACACAAATGCCGCACCAGCAACATATCCATTAGTATTGTTTGATGATGCTCCAACAACTAACTTACCCTTATAAATTGATACTGAAGTTCCAAATTTACCATTAATAACACCATCTGATGGAGTAACTTTCTTGATTAGCCCCCAATTGTGGGTACCACCAACTGAAGCTCCATATATATATGCTGCTCCTGTACCGTCTGTATCAGGAGAACCGACAACAACTTTGCTATTTGTAAAACTAACTGACCAGCCAAATTGACTCATGGTGAATCCATTGGGAGCATTCAATTTTTTGACTAAGCCCCAGTTGTTAGTCCCACCTTTATCACGAGAAAATATGTATGCAGAACCTGGGTTTGCGGGGGAAACATGACCATTATCGGGATTACCGACAATAATGTTGTTTTTATGAACTCCGACTGAAAAACCAAAGTAATCATTTGAGGTTAATTCGGAAGGTGACAAAATAGCCTCAAGATTCCATGCCCCGCTCCCGTCTAGTGTATAAACATAAGCTCTATTATTAAGAGGTGCCCCAACAACCAATACCTCATCTGAGATAGCAACTCCACTACCCATTTTTTGACTTCCCGGGAAACTACTCCCGAAGATGTTGGCGGTTTGTAAAAACGGATAGTCGGTTGTTGAGCTTAATAAACTGTTGAAATTTAGATTTGCTTGATTCTGGGTTAACAGGCTTTTAGAATATGTAGAATTATTTGTTGTAAGCAAACAAATAATTAGAAAAGCAATTCCTCTTAATAATTTAGTAATTGATAAGTTCATAATTCCTCCGAATTAAAGATTTTTTTTATAAAAAATAGAGAGGATAAATTTACCCTCTCCGAGTTTCATTAGCTGATGTTGATGATTATTTGATCCGCGGCATCGGTCAGTAATTGACCTTCTCTAGCCGTCAAAACACTCACAGAAACCAAATTATTTACATCAGTAATAAAACTTACTAATTGAATTTTTGCCTGTTCATTTTCACCTGCATTAATAAAGTCTCTGGCAAGGTTTAGTCTTTCTCTAAGGTCTCTGAATTGTCTGCCCGTTAGTGAACCTTCCTCGTGCAAACGGCGAAGCATTTTGCGTAGGTTTTTGAGAGTTGGGTTGCCGAAAATATAAATTGAACCGCTGGAATTATTAGGGTTAACAGTTACAGGTGCTCCGATAGCAATATTTTCTCCTGAAATATTCACATCATTTCCGAAGAAAAAATTAACTTCTCCATCATGAGGAGTAATTTTTTTACACTCCCCCCAATTATTTGTGCCGCCCGAATTTCTTTCGAACAGATATGCAGCACCTGATTGTGAGCCAAGTGAATCGTGTAAATCTGCACCAACAATGGCGTAATCTCCCTCAATATCAACAGATTGACCAAATCTATCACCATTCGCAGAATCCGAACCGACGAGTTTTACAACCTCCCCCCAATTGTCTGTACCACCGAAATTTCGGTTATAGATATAGGCAGCTCCGGGTTCATCATCTATGACACCATCGTAATGTGAAGCTCCTACAATCAAATCGTCACCATCTAAAGAAACAGATTCGCCATAGTAAAGAAATTCAACAGGAGTTGTGCCTCCCAAATCATCGGAAGCAGTGACAGATGCTATATTTCCCCAATTGTCAGTGCCCCCAAAATCTTTCTCAAAAATATAAGCAGCTCCGATAGTTTTTGACATGGAGTTAAGTTCAAACATAGAACCAACTGCAATTCTATCTCCCGAAATCGAAACTGAACTGCCAAATGAGGTGACGTTCGTTCCTTGGAAAAGAGGATACGGACGTGTGGCTTTTATTTTTCTTACCTCACCCCAATTATTAGTTCCGCCTTCATCACGCTTGAAAATATAGGTTGAGCCTTGGGTTATTCCGGTTTGGTCATCACCGGGAGCACCAACAACAATTGTGTCTCCAAAAATATCAACACTCCATCCAAAGCGATCATCATCAGCCCCGTCCAATGCAAGTATTTTTTTTGAGATTCCCCAATTGTTTACCCCGCCTTGATCCTTCTCAAAAATGTAAACAGCTCCAAGTCTTGTAGTCCCATCAGGGCGGTGAAAAGGTATTCCTAAAACGGCAGTATTGCCATCAATAGCGATTCTTTTTTCAGCAAAACTAGATAATTCATCTGAGTTGTCTGTAATTAAAGTCGTAGTTATCAGATACCATCTGCCGTCACTTCTTCTTTTTATAGCACTGATCTTAGAACCATCTTTGTCTGCTACTATGATCGTGTTTCCTGATATTGCTAATGGCGAGCCAATGGCAGAACTTGAAAGCTCCGCACCAGTAAATTTCTGCATTTGCAAAAATGGAAAGGTGGGAGAAGGGCTTAAAAAACTTGAAGAAAAATTTAGGCTTTTACTAAGCTTGTGTTTAGTTTTAATAGATTCATTAAATTGGTTGTTAGCTTCTTTAGCTAATAAAACTGAATTAGTTAATAAAAAAATCATTAACAAATTTAGAGCTACGTTGTGTTTTCTGTTTACTATTTTCATTCTTTTTTTCCCACTTTTATATAAATGTTAATTTTTTTGTGGAAGAATCATTTCCAAGCACACTTTTTTGAGATCACCTATCTTTTTGGGATTGATGATCTCTTCTTAATTTCAATAAATCTGTTGATATGTTTTCAGAATCTGTTTGGAAAAGTTCGGCAGCTTCGTCAACAGTCAACCATTCTTGATTTTGGCTGCATTTCCAACATGGAGAATTAGGAATTTCCCGCCGAATCTGGCGAACCCTTATCCTTTCATACTTTTCAGTTATAAAAATTTCTTTTTTCATTTGGTTAGTTCGTTTATAATTCTTGTCAAAAGAAACAAATTAGAATTTTTTTGTGTGCTGTATAAGGTTTATTAGATGGGCAATGAAAAAGTCTTCATATAACTTTCAATTTACTTTGAAATAACATTCAAAAATCTAAAATGAGTAATAAAATCAACAATTTATATCAATTTGAAAATTTTAAATTGAACACCAGAAAAAAGACTCTTTTGTACGAAAATGAGAATGTTGATCTGCCTTTGAAGGCAATTGAGGTTCTTTGTGTCTTGGTTGAAAATCCCGGTCAGCTCATCACCAAAGAAGAAATTTTTAACAATGTTTGGAAGGATTCTTTTGTTGAAGATAATGTTCTAGGTCAAAATATTTATTTGCTTAGAAAGACATTTGATAAATACGGTGTAGATAAAGATTTGATAAAAAATGTTCCGCGACGAGGTTACCGTTTTTTAGGTGATGTAAATGAAATAATTGAAGAAACTATTCTTGAAAAAGAAACTTTTGAACGTGAGATTTATTTACAACAGGATGTTGCCTCCGAAAAAGATTTGAATGTTTCGGTTGTCGAAAATCCAACAAAAACAAAAAGCTTATTCTCATCAAAAAGTATTTTATTTTATTCTACTATTCTTTTAACTTTTTCATTTGTCGGATTTTCCAGTTGGTTTTTTGTCTTTCCATATTTTGAAGGTTTAGTTTTTGATAAGGATAGAGACGCGAAGAGGTTAGAGTATGACCGCATCACAGAATCGGGTAGAGATTTCCATATAGGGCTTTCACCAGATGATCAAAATGCTGTTTATGTTTCACACACAAAGGATGGTCTTTACATGGTGACGATGCAGCATTTACCAACAAAAAGCGAGACAGTCATCATTCCTCCGCAAGAAGCTAAACCCCATTGTCTAACTTTTTCACCTGATGGACATTATCTTTATTACTCCACGAGAGATGAAACGAATACAAACACCGTATTTCGTGTGCCGATTTATGGCGGTAGAACCGAAACTGTAGTTAAAGGTTTGTCATCCTTTTTTTCTATTTCACCGGACGGCAGCCAGATTACTTATCTTGAATATGACGCCGAAAAAGATAAGACGGATTTAATTATAAGCAATAGTTTAGACGGTAGTGGTAAGAGAATCGTGAAAACCTTACAGGGAAATCAGACTTTTGCAATTTGGGGAGTAAAACCAGCCTGGAAACCTGATGGCACAAAATTAGCAATAATTGTTTTTACAAAAGAAAAAGGATTGAAAAAAGGGAAATCAAGAAGCGAACTTGCGGAAGTTGATATTGCCGACGGAACAATTAATCCAATCAAAACTCCCAAATGGAGACATTTTGGTAATCCACAATGGCAAGCAGACGGTAAAGGCTTATATCTTATAGTTCGTGAAAAAGTGAGAAAGCCCAAACAAATTTGGCATCTTGAATACCTAACAGGTAAAGCGAGAAATATCACCAACGACACGAACCAATATACTGATTATCGTGTTGCTTCAGATGAAAGTTTTTTACTTACAACAACCCTCGCTGAGTCACAAAATTTGTATCTAATGTCACTGGACGATACGACAAATACAAAGCAGCTTACTTTTGAGACCGGTATTCGAAATGGTGTTTTTGGGCTGAATTGGTCATCTGATGGAAAGCACATTTTTTATGTCCGTACGAAAAACGGTTTGGCAAACGATTTATGGAAAATTAATGTCGAAACGCTCGAAAAGCAACAACTGACGTTTGATGAACCGGCTTGGATTAATCGTATTGACGTAACGCCTAATGGAAAATCTGTCGTGTTTGCTTCAAATCGCACAGGTAAACAAAATATTTGGCGAATTGACTTAGATGGTAAAAATCTTCGCCAAATTACAAATGGCGTTGATGAAGCGATTCCAGTGATTTCGCCCGATGGTAAGTGGCTTTATTATCTATCTTTCGGTGAAAATACAAAGGCTCTTTGGAAAAGAGAATTGGATGGAAAAGGTAAGCCTATCTTAATACAAAAAAACGTAGTAGGTGGAAGTGTCATTTCACCTACAAATCCAAAAAAGATAGCATCAAATTATTTCGATGCAAACGAAAAAGAAAAACATCCCTGGATAAATATTTTGTTTGATGAGGACAATCCCAAAAATTGGAAAAAACTGGAAATTGGTCAACCTAAAGATTGGGCGGCTGATGGAAGCGGGGTTTATTATCTTGACGGAGGACAGAGTTTTAATAATGTTTGGTTTATTTCCACGGAAACTTTTGAGAAAAAACAAATCACGCATTTTAAAGATTTAAGAATTTTGGATTTAGATATCTCACCAGATGGCAAAAAGGCAGTTTTATCACGCGGAGCAACAACTGGAAGTATTATAAAAGTGAGTGGATTCTAGAAAGAACATAGCAAGACTTAAAATTTATTTTAGTTTCAATTAATTTTCTAATTGCTCAATAAAGAAAAGCCAGACAAATAAAATGTTTGTCTGGCTTTTCTGATTTGTGAAAGTGAAGATTTTAAGGTGTAACTTTTGTTCTACCTGGACGTTTTCTCAGGACAGAAACGATATCTTCTGCTGATTTTTCGATCATGGTCATTAAGAGTTCATCTTTATTTTTCTTTGTAGCTTTTTCTTTAAGTGAGTTTTCAAAGAGTGTCTCACCTTTTGTTGATGAAACGCTGTAGTCCAATGTAAATCTATCGTTTTTTCTGACTTTGACAGACATATTGGACATTGTGTATCCAGTATTTATGATTGCTGATTGAGCAGCAGTTCTGGCAATTCTTTCTCCTGTCCCGCCGCCGTAAGGTACTTTTCTTGCCGTTTCCCAAGTGGCACGTCTGCCTGTATCACGAGCGATTTTACCAAAGAGTCCACCGCCTTTTTTCTTTTTCTCTTGAAGTAAACTTACATTGATTATGTAATCACAACCTTTTTTAACAGCTTCTTCCAAAGCTAAGGATTTAAGTTTTGCTCCAATACCGACAATTTCAAAAGTATCAGATTGCAACAATACGGCATAAGTGTTTCTCAAGGCTTCCTCAGGGGAAATGTCGCCTGTAGCTTCTACAAGTTTTACGTTTGGCATCAAAATGCCGATTTTAGTAACCTTAGTGCCTTCATCGCTCTTAACATCACCTGCTTGTTGGGCAAAGATCATTGATGTAAGAGCTAAAGAAATAAGTAAAATTGAAAATAATGAAATAATGCTTCGTAAACTACGTTTCATTTTATACTCCTAGTATTTAGTTTAGTGAAAATAATATTTGATTTTACAACCACTGAATTGACGGGATAACAAAACTTTTTTGCATACAAGGGATTGCATCGATTGGTAATATCTAGAAACATTTTCGGTCACTCAAAAGTTTTTGTCAATTATAATAGAAACGGAAAAGGCGTCGTTTTCAGTTTAACGACGCCTTTTCAAAATCAAATTAATTTCAATTTACTTCATAAAATAATTAGCTGCCATCGCTGCCAGATCATCAATCGCACTTCCGTCACCATCGGAGTCAAGCATACGTGATGCCATGTCGATCATTGGATTTCCGCTTGATTGCATTTGTTGTTGTTGACCTGTCAGAAGATCGGAGATTCCGCCAGCATCGAGATGATTCTCTTGTTTTTGTTTTCCTAAATAAGCCATTACAATTGGGGCAATTGTGATAAGAAGATTAGCTACTTGTCCCATGCTCAAACCAGTTTTATTACTGATTTCTTGTGTAACATTTCCCTGAGATCCACCAAGGATATGTCCAAGAATACCTGTTCCGTCAGTTTGTCTGGTTGCTTGTTGTGGACTTGGAACACCGCCTGTCAGAAAATCACTCAAATTATTTAACAAATTTCCGTTGTGATCTTTTGTTAATGCATTATCCAAACTTTGTGCTCCTTCAGTTGTTTGTGCATTTTTTGTAAGTCCACTTAATATGACTGGTAAAGCCATCTGGATGGCTGAATTTACTAGTGCAGGATTGCTTCCTAAATTTTGACTGATTTGATCCACTGCTGTATTTCCTTGTTGACGACCTAATAAATCTTCTAATGAAAACATACTTTTATCTCCTTATTTTATATCAACTGTATTTAATTTTTGGGGTTGTTTGTAATACTATCAAAAATTATAAAAAAAGTCGTTAAGGTTTAGCCTCATTTAAGTTATCCAAAATTTTCAAAACAATGCTCAATTTAATTAAGAAAAAAGTAATCTTTTTAGCATCACTGATTTTATTTGTGGTTATTTTTTCTAATGGTTGTAATTATTTTAAGCAACAAGAATTTAATTCTTTGACCAGAGTTCAAACTTTTGCCGGGCAAAATAATGAAATTGGAGAGCCTTTCGGAGTTGCTACAATGGGAAACGATGTTTATATCTCTGATGGTCAAAACAATAAGATCATTAAAATCTCACAGGATGGAAAACAAGAAGTAATAACAAATAAATTAGATACGCCTTCACAAATTGTGTTTGATAGTAGAGGTAATCTGTTAGTTGCTGATTCAGGAAGTCATACTGTAAAGAGGGTTTTGCAAAGTGGAGAAGTAGAGATAGTTGCCGGAGTTGAAAATAAAAAAGGTTTCCAAGATGGAGTCACTAAAGGTGCTCTATTCAATGCCCCAATCGGGATTGCAGTTGATGAAAGTAAAATCTACGTAGCAGATACCTACAATGACAAAATTCGGGTCATAGAAAATGGAAAGGTTTCGACACTTGCAGGTGGTGAACAAGGATTTGCTGACGGAAGCGACGCAAAATTTAACACTCCAACTTCTTTGGCTGTTTGGAAAGAAGGAAAAATCCTTGTAGCAGATTCTGAAAATCGGCGAATTCGTGTTATTGAAAAAGATGGACGTACTTGGACTTTAACAGGAAACGGAAATCAAAATTTAACAAATGGTTTGTTAAATGAAGCTGAGTTCGTACAGCCTTCAGCTATTGCAGTTGGTAAGGATGGTTCAATTTTCATTGCTGATGGAAATTCTATACGTGTGATCGGGCGTCGTTTAATCCCTATTGTCGAAACATTATCTGACGAAAGACGTGGTTTTTTGGATGGAAAAGCTCTTGTTTCGAGATTTAATCGTCCAAGTGGATTGGCTTTAGATAAAAAAGGGAATTTGTTTGTGACAGATTCAGAAAATTTACTGGTTAGAGCATTTTCAGAGTTCGAGGTTGGAAAAAAGTTAAAAACAGAAGATTTTGACAAAGCACAAAAATCAGCAGAAGAATTCAGAAAAGTTTCTGAACCGCGTTGGACATATGATCCTCCAAAAAATACTCGAGAAATAGCAGGAACTCTCGGCGAAATAAGAGGAAAATTAAAGGATGAGGATTCTGTTGCTTGGTTTCACAATGGATTGGATATAGTTGGTGGATATGGAGAAACAGCACATTTTATACGCGATGAAAAAGTTTTACGCCCTATCGCTGTCCAGAATTATGATACGACCCGTGAATTAATACGTATGCCAACGATCGGTTACATACACATACGTTTGGGACGTGATGTTAAACAAGTGCCATTTGAAGATGAAAGATTTCAATTTTCTGTTGATGCAGATGGCAAACCAAACGGTGTCAGAGTGCCAAGAGGAGCTAAATTTAAAGCTGGTGAAATCATCGGAACTTTGAACACCTTTAACCATGTGCATCTGATCGCCGGAAGAACGGGCAGAGAGATGAATGCACTTGATGCATTAGTTTTACCGGGTGCAAGTGATTCGAGAGTGCCGACTATTGAAAGTGTCTCGCTCTATGATGAAAATTGGGGTGAGATTGAAACCCAAAAGTCTTCTGAACGTATAGAATTAAGTGGAAAAATAAGAATTGTCGTCAGAGCATATGACCAAATGGATGGCAACGCCGCACGTAGAAAGCTAGGACTATTTAAAGTTGGTTATCAGGTTTTTGACGATAATGAAAAACCACTCGAAGAATTCAGAGAACCACTTTGGAATATTAAATTTGATAAAACTCCATCAAATGAAGCAGTAAAATTAGTTTATGCACTTGGCAGTCAATCAGGAGCAACGGGCGAGACAATATTTAATTACATTGCAACTAATCAAGTCTCAGGTAGATTGATGAAAGAAAATTTTTTCGATGTTAGCAAATTAAAATCGGGAAATTACATTTTAAGAGTTTTAGTTGCAGATTTTTTTGGAAATATTGCATCAGAAGATATAAAGTTTAAGAAGAATTAAATCAATGAATACTACAATTAACGAGGTAAAAATGAAGAAGTTTTTAATTTGTATGTCAGTTTTTGTGCTTTCAATAGGTGTTCTGCCCATAGATTCTTTGGCACTTGATGAAGACAAAAAGACACCCAAAAAGGCGATAAAAATTGCACCACCATCTCCTAAATTTACAGTTGCTGAACGACACAATGAATTAATAAGTCGTCGTAAAAAAGTTGTTGAAGCAATGGCTGATAACAGCATGTTGATAATGTTTAGTGCTGATTCTAAGATTTATTCTAATAGCGTTAACTATCATTACAGGCAAGAAAATAACCTTTATTATTTGACGGCTCTCAAGCAGAATGGAGCAACATTAGTAATCACAAAAAATGGAGATGAAGTTCAAGAAATTTTATTTTTACCTAAAAGAAATCCACAAAGAGAAACATGGGACGGTCGTATGTATTCGGAAGAGGATGCAACTAGACGTTCTGGTTTAACCAAAATAGTAGATGCACGTTATACAAGAGATTTTTTAGAAGCAGTAAAAAATAAACAGCCCTTCAAAGCCAAAGATAACAGCTTTTCAAGTTCATTTGTGCCTGCGATAGTATATTTAATACAAGGTAACAATCGTGAATTTAATAAAGAAAATGATTTTGCTAAATCATTGGAGGGATATGATGTCAGAAACGCTTTTCCTATTCTTTCGCGTTTAAGATTGATTAAATCTCCTTATGAGATCAAAATTATGCGTCACTCAATAGCCATTACAAACGAAGCTTTGATGCGTTCAATGGGAATGATCGGTCGTGCGAATTATGAGTATGAAGTTCAGGCTGAGGTTGAATATACATTCAGACGCAGAAACGCAAATTATTGGGGGTATCCTTCGATTGTTGGTTGTGGACCAAATGCGACGACACTCCACTACATAGAATCACAAGGGAAGATAAATAAAGGTGATCTGATGTTAATGGACGTCGGTGCTGAATATGATCATTACACAGCTGATGTGACAAGAACTTTCCCTGTAGATGGAAAGTTTTCAAAAGAACAAGCTGAAATTTATCAGATAGTTTATGACGCACAGGAAGCCGCTGCGGCTAAGCTCAAACCTGGCGGAACCGTAGGAGAAGCAAGCTCTGCTGCAAGACAGGTAATTGTTGATGGACTCTTCAAACTTGGTTTAATTACTGATAAAAATTCTCCGCAATATCGCCTGTGGTTTATGCATGGTTGGGGACATTGGTTAGGTATGAATGTTCATGATGTGGGAAATTACAGTACAAAACTTCAAGAGGGAATGATAATGACCAACGAACCTGGAATTTACATTCGTGAAGATGCTCTTGATTATTTACCTGATACGCCTGCAAACAGAGAATTCATTGCAAAAGTTAAACCTGTTTTTGAAAAATACAAAAACATAGGTGTTCGTATAGAAGACGATATGCTGATTACCAAAACTGGAGTTGAATGGGTAACTAAAGACCTTCCGAGAAAAATTAGTGAAATAGAAGCCTTTATGGCAAGAGCTAAAAAGGAAATGAGGAGATACGCAGTTCTAAAAAAAGAAATAAATCCGAGCTATGCGGTTAAAGATTTTGGTTCAAATATGCTTTCATTTGATAATCAAACGGGATTGATAGATAAGTATAGTTACGAAAATGGAAAGACTGTGAGAAGTGGATGGAAAACCAATTCAAAAACCATACAAACTTACTCGCATTGAATCTTAAGTTAAAGCTTGAAAAGAGGATAGCTAATAAAGCCATCCTCTTTTTTTTATTCGTAACTTAAAGCCTCAACTGCATCAAGTTTTGCGGCACGTAAGGCTGGATAAAGCCCGCCCAATGCTCCGCCGAGAAGACCTACAAGAATTGTTATTGTTATGACTAACCCATCTAGATCTACTTCTAAAGTGGTTACAAATGACAGTAAAAAGCGCAGTGTAATCGTAAAAATTATTCCAAATACGATTCCAAATGCACTTATTAGCAATGCCTCTTGAGTTATTATCCAAGCAATATTGGCGTTAGACATGCCTAACGATTTCATAATTCCTATTTGTCGGGTTCTTTCAGTAACTGTTGTGTACATTGTCAATAAAATTACTAAAGCACTAATGACAGCTGCCACACCTATAATCACATTGAGAAAAATACCCAAGGCTGGAATCGCACTCATATAGAGTTCTTCTAAATCTTTGGTTAAAATTATCTGAGTTTGAGGAAATTTGTCACTAATTGCTTTGGCGACAGTTTCCGCGTCAACTCCTTCATTTACTTTAACTAAAAAAGCTGTGGCTTTATCTTCGCCGCCAAGTTGTTTCTGCATTGTAGAGAGCGGAATCTTGACTCTTGCTCCGGCAGCGGGTTCATAAGTGCCAACTATCTTGAAGTCCCTCTCCCAAATTTTCATCGTGTCGCCAACTTTAAGATTCTTTTGCGACTGAAACCCTGTGTCAATAATTATCTCATCACCTGAGGCAGATAGTTTACGACCTTCTTTGATACCTAGTCCTACTACAGAAGAATATTCATCAATATTAATTCCTTCAATTAATCTTTCGCCTGTTTTAGAGTCAGAGACTTCAATTGTTTGTTGTCCAAAGGGAACAGCCTTTTTTACTCCATCAAGTTTTTCAAAATCATCTGCCAAAGATACAGGTAATCTGAATGAAGCTGAGCCGCTCATACCTACCGAACCTGAAGGTCTGACAAAAATTTCTGCATTTACATTTCCTTCACGGACTGCTCTTTCTCTAATTGAGCCATTGGCTAAACCAGTAGTGAAAACAATTAACAGTACGCCCAGAGATATACCAAGAATGCTGACTATTGTTCTGGCAGGTCTGTGTAAGAAATTTGAAAAAACTAAATTATCCATAAAATAAAACCATTGTGGAAATTATTGAAATTCGATGCAGTTTCTCACAATAAAAAAATAGTATCAAATGTGCTATGAAGTGGGGAATAAAATTCTTCAGGATGCCATCCAAATATTTGGAGTTCGTACAAGAAATAAGATTAAATCCATATTTCTGAAAAATTAAGGTTTTTGTCTTTAGCACAAGTCGAAAAGAAAATGAAAAAAAGATACCTAATTCATAAAATATTTATCAAATAAATATAAAATGAAAAGTTAATTGCTCAACAAACAGAATGGTTTGCGAGTATTTATCATTTCCCAAAACTATAACCTTAGTTTTTAATTATTTTTGATAACTCTGCGACAAATATTATGCATCAAATAAGTGTATAAATAGGGACAAGTGCACTCAAATTCAATGATTTGGAAACAAAGCTTTCTTTCTCATGAAAAATATCAACTGTAATTGTTTTTTAATACATTTTATATATTTTTCATAGTTGTCCAACTTAGTTTTTTTGAGCGGCATCTAACATTCATTAGAAAAAACCAAATATAAATTTTCAAGAATCTTAAAATTCTTAAAACTTTTTAAGTAATTCAAAACCGACGAAAATTATATTCAGTCCCTAAAGTATATACCAAATAGTTGTATAAAAGTTTTTGAACAATTTATCCAAAAGGGGTCTTAAATGTCGGAAAATAGAGTTCAATCTTATGTCTTTGGTAAATTTCGCCTTGATGTAGAAAATCACCAATTATTAAAAGATGAGAACCCTGTTTCTCTAACTCAAAAAAGTTTTGAGGTTTTGCTTTTTTTATTAGAAAACAGGGGAAGGATATTAAAAAAAGAGCATCTTCTAGATACGCTTTGGGAGGGAAATTATGTTGAAGAAGCAAATCTTACTCAACATATCTATATGCTCCGCAAAGCACTCAAAGAAGAGGGTGTAAATGATGTCTATATCGAAACAATTCCAAAAAATGGTTACAGGTTTGTTGCTGACGTAGTTGAGGAATCATCAAACACCAATGGACATCTGCCTTTAGACTTACATAATCAGACTGAATACAAAAAAACTGAAGAAAAAGGATACAAGACGGTTAAGTCTGGTGAGGTTGAGCAGTATTCAGAAGAAAACGATAAAGGACAAAAAGATAATCAATCATACAAAGCTACTTACATAGCAATTGGTTCATTACTTGCACTGGGCACAATATTAATCGGCTATTTTATTTATACAAATCAAAATAATTCAATTTCCTCTAGTGCCTTAAATACAAAATCAATAGCTGTGTTGCCGTTTAAGCAAATAGATAAAGAAAAAAATGAGAAATTGGGCATCGGCATCGCTGATGTTTTAATTGCACGTTTGGCTAATATTGAAGAGGTCAATGTTCGTCCGACAACGTCTATAATCCGTTTTGCCGATACAGCAAATAATGATCTGTTTGATATAGGTAACAAGCTGGATGTTGATTATGTAATTGCCGGAACCATTCAAAGAGATGAAAAGCTAATCAGAGTCACAACTCAGTTGTATGAAGTTGAGAAAAAAAGGCAGGTTTGGACAGAGAAGTTTGATGAAGAATACACAGATATTTTTACCCTTCAAGACAAAATTTCTGAAAGGATTGCCCAGAAACTTCTGGCTAATTTAAAGACAAATCTATCAACTCTGCCATATAAGCAATATACAAAAAGTGCAGAGGCTTATAAGGCTTATTCGATGGGACTTTCCTTTTGGAGTATGCACACAAAAACTGGTTTTGAAAATGCATTAGTTCATTTTAAGAAAGCTATTGAAAAAGACCCGGAATTTGCTAATGCATATGCATATTTAGCTGATACTTATGGTCACACAAATCATTTAAGCAGTGTGATTAATCCGGTTGAAGCTAAAAAAAAGGGAAAAGAAGCTGCTGAAAAGGCTCTCAAAATTGACCCGCAAAATGCACCAGCGATGGCAGCCTTGGCACTCATCTATGCAAATCAAGATAAACAAACTGAGGCTTTTGAATTGATGAAAAAATCTATCAAACTCAAGCCAAATGATGCTCATTCGCGGCATAGAATATCCTGGATGTATGCAAACAAGGGAAATATAGATAAAGCGGTTGAGGAGATGAGAATTGCTCAAAAGCTTGATCCTCAATCTTCTTACATAAATCTCTTTTATGGAGAGATACTTTTATTAGCCCGTCAGCCTGATAAAGCTTTGGAGTATTTTGATAAGGTGCTTGAGATCGAGCCTGATTCTTTTTCAGCAAAATGGCGAAAAATAGAGGCTTATGAAGAAAAAAAGCAATTTGATCTAGCTGAAGAACAACTAGAAGAATTAGTCACTAGATATGGAAAATTCCAATCTTACCCAATCACTTTAAGTCGCCTCTATGCAAAAAATAATAAAAGAGCTGAAGCGGAAAGCCTTTTAAAAGACGCTCTAAAATTAGACAAGGAACAAAGAGACGAGCATCTAATCGCTTTTGCAGAAATTGCTTTGGGTAAAAATGAAGCAGCAGTCAAAAGGCTGACTGAGATTATAAATTCGACCGAAGATAATATTTACAGAGTCAAGTATGAACCGAAATTAGATCCGATCAGAACTAATCCCAAATTTGAAGAGGTTTTGAAAAATAAAGAGTTAGCTCAAGGGTGGTAATTTAATCGTTATTGCTCGAATTATCATTCGGTTTTCTTGTGCTTGCTGTCTGCGTTGATCCGTTCAGATCTTTTGGAGTGCTCTCTTGGTTTGACCAACCTGCTTGGTTTAATAATTCAATTGCAAATTTTATAGGAACAGCCATATTTGAGGCATTATTCTCAGTAAATACTCCAAAGTTTACACCAATAACTTTACCCGATTGACCAAAAAGAGGAGCACCTGAGCCACCCTCAGCAGTTTTTGCATCATGAACAACTCTTTTTTTATCTAAATCTGTGATTAATCCCTGTGTGGTCAAGGGAGCTATTTTTTTGGTTTGAGCAAGGTAGTTAATAAGTGCTTGTCTTGAACTTCCAAAGCGACGATTAATGTTTTTGGCTTCTTTTTCATCTAAAGTAGCAAGAAGTCTATCGGGACCGTTGGGAAAACCTATAGTCACTACAGTTTTACCAACCGCAAACGATTCATTTTGCTCTTCTTCTAAAGGTAAAACGGGTATTTCGGATAAAACATCACTAGCATTGATAGAGCCAACAGCTAAATCTTCTTGATAACTAACCTTCCTAACTTTCATTGAAAATGATCTCGTAAAATTCGGGAAATAGACAGCAAGCTTTTTAATTCTTGCACGCCCTTTAGATTCCTGCATAAGTTGTTTTACCAAATCATCTTCAGTCCAAGGTTGCAATACGTGGCGATTAGTTACGATAAAGCCATTTCCAACATGAAATCCAGTCCCAATAAAATCATATTCGACAGGTGTGCCATTTCCAGCTGTTGTTAAACCTTTAGTTTCAGGCATTTCATAAATGCCTTCTTCCATTGGCTGTTCTTCATAAGGATCAGGTTTAAATTCATTTGGGTCTGGATAACGAAGCATTTTGCCACTTTTACGGTCAACTAAGTCATAGACACCTACAATTAAGCAAACCCCATTTCCATAATTGTTTCTCAAATTTGGTGCTAAAGAAACAATATCAATTACTGTCTTGTTCTTTTTGTCCAGCTCGGTTATGTGCTCATTTGTTGATGAAATTTGTTTTTGTAATTCAGCAATCCGTTTATTTTGAAGTTCAGCCAGTTCCCGATTTCTTTTTGTCTCTAAATAAAAGCCATATCCGAGATAAAAAATCCCACTGGCTACTCCAACAAAAATCACCAGAAAAATTAGCTTTGTCGTCCAACTAATCTCTCTTAAAAGCTCCCGTGAAAATTCTCTAAGGAAAGCTTTAGCATCGTCCCTTTTTTCGGTTGATGCAGCTTCGACTGCGGCTTCTTCAATAAACGGTGCAATATGTGGCTCACGATTTGTTGTGATTAGAGATGATTCAGAAGTAAGAGAGAAGAACGAGAAAGAGATGCTTGCTGAATCAATGGAGATTACATCGCCATCTTCAACAGATACAAATCTGCGCAAAGGAACATTATTTAACTTTAGACCTAAACTCTTTTTGTAATTTATTACTCGGTAAACTCCATCCTCTAATTCCAACTGTAGCCACAAACCCATTTCATTAAGCCTTTTTGTATGGATTTGGAGTTCGCTTGATTCATCAGAACCAATACGAATATGCTCTTCATTGAAGAACTCAGTGCGGCTCTCTTTACCGACAGTAACGTGAATTATTATTCCAACAGACATCTTTTTCAGCTTAAAGCTAACCCTTATAAAGGCTCATGCAATTGCTATTTTAGCAAAAAAGCAATTTCTTAACTACCTATTTGAATGAAGTTACTCACCGTTTTTTGCGTAAATATTTTGATTTTTTGTAAGAAGTAAATAAAATGTAATGTATATCATTTATTAAATTCTAACGATTTTTATCCCTGGAGAAAAAGTTTTGATGAGTTCCCCCAAAATTGTCTTAACGGCTTCTGCTTCAGAAGCAAGTGAATGGAAACACAGTATTTGGCAACAAATGCTTTCGGCTACAATACCACATAAATATTTCAAACAATTTATCCACCCCGATGCACTGAAATGTGAATCTTGGGAAGATGGACGTGCTAAATATGTTCCAAACGGACTTCGTGTAGTTGAGACCCTTTTACTGAGAGAATATCAAGAAAAAGACGTAGTCACTTGCTACCATGAAAATTTACATAAATTTGTCGGCTCTGGAACTAAAGTTTTAGCAATTCATGCTCATAATCCCTTGGGTATTTCTTATGCCACCGACGTTTATTCAAAACTTGCTGGCGACAATGTGATGCCTGTAAATGCCAACGAGTTCATTAAAATAGTTACGCATCCGGTAATTAAAAAATACAAACCCAAAATAGTTATAGGTGGTCCCGGAGCATGGCAGCTAGAGAAGGCTGATCGTTTAAATGAATTTAAGATTGACTATTTGATTGATGGTGAGATCGAAAGAGTATTTAGTGATTTGTTCAAAAGGATAATTGAAGGTGATCCAAGTCTTGAGAGAATAATAAAAATTCCAAAATCAGAGCAGCCAACCGTTGATGAAATTCCAGTTGTTAAACATCGCTCAACCTTTGGTGTTGTTGAAATTACTAGGGGGTGTGGGCGAGGCTGTCAATTTTGTTCGCCAGCTACAAAAGTTGGTAGAAGTTTTCCAATGGAACACATTTTGGAAAGCACTAGAGTAAATGCTTCGGAAGGGGCTACGGAAGTCATGCTTGCCTCCGAGGATATGTTTTTATATGAACAGTATCCGAACTTTACCCCAAATACAGATGCATTGATAAATCTTTTCAAATCAGTAAAAGCAGTTGATGGAATTGAAACTCTTCAGACATCTCACATTACCATGGCTCCTGTTGTTCGACATCCTGATCTAATTGAAAGATTATCTCCGCATGTGGTTCCTTATTCACATTTAACTCATGATGATTCAACTGAGCCGAATAAGTGTGTGGTTGATCCAATTATCGGTTTGGAAACGGGCAGTCCCAGGCTTTTCAATAAATATATGAAAGGCAAAGCTTATCCATATAAAGCTCACCAATGGCGTGATGTAGTTTTGAAGGGAATGGAAACCTTAAACAAACATAACTGGTATCCATTCTGCACATTTATCATTGGTCTTCCTGATGAAACTGATGAAGATACAAAGGCTTCTTTGGATTTACTTTACGATTTAAGAGATGCAAAAGGAATGTTTGTTCCAACTTGGTTTGTTCCACTTGAGAATACCCGTATGCAAAAGGACGATAGTGTAAAACTCATTGAAATGACTGATTTGCAATGGGAGTTTTTCTTTACTTGTTGGAAATACAATCTTGAATTTTATGGTGGTGCTCATTCGCGTTGGAAATGGTCTGCTGGCGTTCCTATTTATTACAAAATGATGGGCAAAAAATTATTTGGCGAGGGAATCAAGAAACCTCTCTGGCGTTTCGCAGGTGTTCCTGAAAGATTTTTGAAAAAACACCTTTATCTTGATTTTTCAGGCTATAAACGTGGAAAACATTTAATGGAAAGCAACATAGGTGAGATAGTTCCAGAATTTGAATCCACAAGAGGCTTGAAAATGGTTGATGCAAGTAAATTACAAAAAGCTAAACAAGCTGTGATAAGCGAGTAGTTTTATATGACTACCCCGCAAGTACATTCAATTCCCGGTGTACCGAGTGAGTCAATACATGGGGTACTTGGATCTGGAGTGATCGTATTTGCACAACAACTACTTTGAAAAGCATTACAACTTGGAGCATCCGGAACACAAAAAGTGCCTAATAAACTACCAGTTGCACCTGAAACACAACATGTTCTATCCGCAGTAATACAATTGTTTGAACAGCAGTCAGAATTAAAATCACAGGTTGATCTGAGTCCCAAGCAAGACTGTGCTGAAGTCGCTTGTGGGGCTATCACAGTCGAAATAATTGGTAAAGCTACCATAGAGGCAAAACCAACTTTTTTTATTAGCTTTCTTCTGGATAAATTACTAATTTCTGACTCAAGCTCTATTTCATCTTCCAACAATTCATTTTCGTATAATTGTTGTATAGCTAGGTAAATATAATCTTCTGTAACTTCAGTTTTCAATACTTTTTCAATCTCAATCTTTATCACAGCAGTTGTACGAGTACCATCGCACAACTGCCAAACAAGTTCAGATGTGTGATTCAAACAGAATGCTTTGTTTGAACTAAGATCATAAATTAAAGTTTCATTGTAGTTTTTTTGCTCTAATATATTTTTAGTTCTAGCTTTTGGTAGATTTTTCATAACCTTATATTCAATACTTTACTAATCACATATACAAGGGACTGATCCGGCAGTTGGGCAAACTGCAGGGTTCGCCGTGCCAATAGTGCCTGTTCCACTACAACAACCAGCTGCTGCTGAGGAATTACATGCGGCTGTATCACCCGGGGTTACACAATTAGAGTTGCTACCAGGTGCTAACCCTCCTGTAACTCCGGCGGCACAACAATTTTGTGCTCCGCCTCCAAAGGGAATTGTTAAGCAGTTTCCAGAACAACAAGTAGAACCGGGGGCAGCACAACTGTTATTGTTCGCAATACAAGATTGAGCTGTTGAAGCTTGTGGTGCTACTAATGAACTTACTATTGGCAATGCCACCATTGAGGTAAATCCAACTTTTCTGATGACCTCTCTTCTTGATAATCCTTCAAACTTGTTATTCAAGTTATCTTGATTTTCGATTAATCCATCTTTTTCTAATTGATCTATGGCTAACCAGACTAAATCTTCACTAACAAGAGTTTTTAATCTCTTACTCATCTCATCACTGATTTGGGTAATAGTTCTTGTGCCATCAGATAATTGCCAGACGAGTTCAGAAGTTTCATTCAGACAGAAAGCTTTATTCAGATCGAGGTCATAAAGAAGAGTTTCATTATCCAATTTCTGGATGACGACGTTCTCGGTTTTTGATTGGGGTAATTTTTTCATACTTTCTCCTTCTTAATTAATTTAAATGTTCTTTCAAAATAATTCTGCGATATTAAGCAATTTTGTCAAATTAAAATGAAAATAAAGATTTAAATCTTCGCCAATTTAGTCTCATAATGTGTGCCCATTCTGCACTGCTTATGCGACTTAGCTCATAAGCACTCTTTCCAGCGTTGTCCCCGATTTCAGCTAAAACTCCCGCCGGGCTTTTCTTAATTCTCTTAACCAATTTATCTAAACGTGGAATTGTCGCACCAGCATCACCTTTATCCCACCAGTGATAGGCAGCCGTTGCACTCGCCGCCATTGATTCAATTCCAACTTGCCCGAGTCCTATTGGATCAAATAGCTTGATTATTTTGAAAACAGCTTTGAGTTTCATAGAAGGTGGGAGGATTCCGGTTAAAAAGGTTTGAAGGCAATTAAGTGCTCCAAGTTTCCAAAACAAAGTTCGCATTCCGGCTTTATAGACTATGCCAAAAATAGCAGCATAATTTCCTTTACTTGCATGATACAAACATTCAATAAAGTCGCATAACAGGATTGCTTTTGTTGCAACATTGCCCAATGCTTTGAACATAACCCCGAATCTTCCCATAGGCTCGGAAAGAGTTTTTAATGTTCCTGTAAATTGACTTCCGCCCAGTTTTGAAAGCTGTCGAAATACCGTAATTATTTGCTTTTGATTGAATCCCCAGGCTCTTAATGTGAGGAACATTCTAGCAAACATTCCAGCATTTTCAGCAGTCCGAATACCCGTGAAGATAGTTTTGAAAAAAGAATGTTTTTTCATTCCTTCTTCGATAAATTTATCAAATTGTTCCCATTCAGTTTTCTTGTTTTCTTTTTTAAAAACTTCCTTCATTTCGTTATGAAATTTGTATTTATTTCCAGCAGATGCTGTTATAACAATTTCAGGAAGTTTGATATGAGTCCCGATTAATTTTGTGTTTGGAATTTTTTTCTTATATTCAGCAAGTGTTTTTGGACCAAAGACTCCATCAACTAATAATTTTCTGGTTGATCTCTGAAACTTCATTACTTTGGCTTGAGTTTTGAGACCGTACTTACCATCAATCTTTAATTTTGGAATATCATTTGGATAGAGTTTATTTAATTCTTCTTGGAGAATTCTTACTTTGCCATGCTCTTTTGTCCATAATCTTAAATACATAAATGCTCCTTCGAACTTAAGGATTTTTAACTACTCAAACTATCAAGCGAAAAAGAAAAATGAATTCCATCAAATACATTGAAAATTAATTAATTTAGTTCATGAAAACTTATCAATTGATTGGTACTTTTGTTATAATTTTAAAGTTCCAGCTTTTTCTTATAGCTTCCTGATTACTAATGTTATTTTGAGTTTTGTAAAAAGTCTTTACTAAACTCTGACAAAACTCTGACAAAGATAATATGAGTTCTAAAACCCCCATAAAATATAGCTTCGGTGATTTCTTGCTCGATATAAAAGGACATCAATTATGGCACAATGAAGAGCAAGTGAAATTAACACCTAAAGCATTCGAAACATTGGTTGCACTTGTTAAAAGAAGCGGAGAACTTGTTACAAAGGATGAATTATTAGACGAGATTTGGAGTGACACTTTTGTAGAAGAAGGAAGTCTTACAAGAAATATCTCGGTTCTGAGAAAGGTATTTAAACCAAATAAATATATTGAAACAGTTCCTAGAAAAGGCTATCGGTTTGTAGCGGATGTCGAGTATTATTTTGAAGAAGTACAAAATAAAGAAAACATCAAAGCCCCAGAGGATTTATTACAATTCAATGTTAAAACTGAAGAAATAAAAACTGATGTTAAGCCTGAAAAGTCAAGATTTAGATGGCATCTAGCAGTAATTATATTGTTAGGAATGTTTTTAGTTACCAGTTTTTCTTTATGGGTAAGTTTCAAAGATTCCAATGAAGCAGCCGAAAATAACAGAACTAGTTCAAATGATTTGCTCTATAAAAATCAGGTCAAGAGTATTGCTGTTTTACCTCCGAAGGGAATAGGGAATATAGATCAAGAGAAGGCTTTTTCTATTGGTTTAACAGATGATTTGATAAGTCGTCTGGGCAGAATTAATCGCTTTGTTGTCCGTCCTTTAAGTTCTGTGGAGAATTTTAATGATAGTGGTAAAAGTGCAACGCTTTTTGGAAAAGAGTTGAAAGTTGATGCCGTACTTGTCGGAACATTTCAAAAACAAGATGACCGATTGAGAATTAACGTACAGCTTTTAGATGTTAAGAGCGGGACTCAAATATGGTCAAGCCGTTTTGATAAAAATGAGAAAGATATTTTCAAGTTGCAAGATGAATTATCAGTTCAGGTTGCGGCGATTTTGATCAATAAATTAACAAATGAGGAAAACAGTCAGCTCAAGCAACAAAAGACCAATAATTTTGATGCTTATAGTTCCTATTCAAAGGGACAATATTTCTTAGGTAAGCGTACAACCAAAGACATTGAAAAAGCGATTTCACACTTCAAAGAAGCTGTAAAGTTTGATGCCAACTTTTCTGATGCCTATGTTGGGTTGGCAGATTGTTATTTACTTTTAAGTGATTCAGACTTTGGTGAAGTTAGCCCTTTGGAAGTTAAAGATGAAATAGAACTGAATCTTAAAAAAGCAATTGAACTAAATCCAAATTCAGCTAAAGCTTTGACCTCATTAGCTTTATCCCAATGGAATTTGCGAGAAGCAGAAGAAAACTTCAAAAAAGCAATATCGATAAGCCCAAATCTGGCAAAAGCTCATCATTGGTATGCTTGGAATCTAATCGCTCAAAAGCGTTTCAACGAAGCCGAATCCCATATGAAGCTTGCTAAAGAATTAAATCCAACCTCAAAGATCATCGCCTCGGATATGGGTATCCCTTGGGTATTTAAGGGAGAGTATGACAAAGCCATAAAATATTTTCGAGATGCAATTGAGCTAGACAAAAATTACCCTGAAGCTCATTTTCAGTTATGGTATGCACTTCATTATGCCGGTAGAAATGATGAAGCTACTAAACAAATAAAAGTTCTAGAAAAGTTAACAGAAAATGAAGAAGAGAATGAAAATTATTACCTCCAAATAATGAAAGGGCTGACAAATATTGCAAATGGAAACACGAAGAAAGCCGAACAGATTTATAAAAATCTGCAATTAAGAAAAAGTAAAGGAGAATACATATCTCCTGTTACTCTTGCTCCCTTAGCGGCTGAACTTGGTGATATGGATGAAGCATATAAATATCTACAAGCTGGGTTAAAGGAGCGTAATGATTACCTACAATATCTGGAAGTCTCCCCTGAATTTAAAAAGATCAGGGAAGATTCACGCTATGGAAAATTTGTCACAGAACTGAGTTTATTCTGATTGCTTCCTACAATCGGATAAAAATTATCATTTTTAACGTTTCAAAATGGTCATTGCTCTTTTAGTAAGCTCCTTGTCTAATGCTTGCTTAAATGCAAATTCATTTTTAGTTTTGTACTTTATTCTAAGAGCTTGACACCAAGAACCCATTAGTTCGATTTCATCATTTGGGTTGGCATTTTTGATATTGGAAGTCCTAAGATAGCTTTTCGCATCTTTTATGGCATCAGAAATTGCAGCATCAACTATTTTGTCACGCAATGCTTTATTATCGTTTATATATTCGTTTTTTATTTCTTCAGCTCGTTTTCGAGTTCCGTCAACAACTCCTGCCAGAGTGATTTTTCTGTAATATGCACTGACATAAGTAGCTGCTAATCCTGCAAAAACACCTTGTTGAGCACGATGGGAAGCGTATAGTGCAGTTAATGCTAGTATTCCAAAAGAAATAGTCCCCGTAGCCACTGCAAAACTTAAGTCGCCAAGAGCAACAGTTGCCATACGAGTAAAACCTTGGCTCAAAAAGAAATGTTTAACAGCCTCAGGTCCGATTCTTTGTGCGACGAAAGCCCAACCAGCACTACTAAGCCCAAAATGCAATGTTAATATATATCTTGCGTTGACTGACCGCAGACTTTGGTTTGAGTAATAAGTTCTGAACATTATTGGCAGACTTTTGAAGTCTAATCCACCTTGAAAAGTAAAAAAATGTTCACCCAATCGAAATCCTTTTTTACCTTTAGCTGTTATTTCCAGACCGGGCATTAAAGCTTGTACAAATTTCGAAAGCGATCTATGCTTTACAGCTTCACATACTTTGTTCCAATCAGGCTTAAATTTTGTCGCATAGATAATTTTTACTTTATTTGAAACTTTATTCAATTCATTGGCGAGAACAACATTCCCTGTATTACTTACCGTTACACCAAATCTTCCACCCTTTCTTCCACTCTTAAAGTGGTTTTGGCGAGACATTGTTGCTTGACACAAAATATATGGTCCTAAAGGTATTTCGGGACCTTGCTTTTCTATATTTATAGCACCGCCTAAAGCTGGTACAGACATAATAATTACTCCTGTTAGCGATTAATAAATATCACTTCTGTTATTTCTAAAAAAATGAACAGTTAAAAGAACTGCTCTAAATTAACAAGCTGAGTATAAAAATTTATTCCATCATTATTTTTCGTTTTCTTTAGTAATTTTGTTCATAAGCCTCAGCAAAACAAAAAATGTATTATTTGGAGAATTTGTTTGATATAATATTGTGTAATTCTTATACCCAAACGCTTTAACTCCTGCTTGTTGGGTATAAATTAGGAAAATTAAGGCAGAAAAGTCTTTACAAAACTCTTACAAAACTAAGAAACTAATTTAATTTGAGTGCAAAATTTATTGGATGGAACGTTTTTGTAGAAAAAAAGAAGAAATTACCTTGTTTATAAATTAATGAGCGAAAAAGTTACAATATTACTAAATAAATGGAGTGATAGTGGTGATCGAGCGATTTTGGATGAGCTTTTTCCTATTATTTATGATGAGTTACGCAAATTAGCAATTAGTCGGCTTCTTAAAGAAAAAAGAAATCATACCTTAAGACCTACAGAGCTAGCTCACGAAGCATATCTTAGATTAGTTGACCAAAAGGCTTACGGATTTAATAGTCGAACGCAGTTTTTCGCATTAGCCGCAAAAATGATGAGAAATATTTTGGTTGATTATGCAAAATCAAAACAGGCAGCAAAACGTGGAGGAGACAAACAAAAAGTCTCGCTTGAAAAAACGATTGTGGCTGTGCCTGAGATGGATTTGGATATATTAGCTCTGGATCGAGAATTAAATAAACTCGGCGAATTAGATGAAACTAAAACTCAGATTGTAGAACTCAAATTTTTTGGAGGATTGACCACAAAAGAAATATCAAAAGTAATTGGTAAATCAACAGCAACTGTTGAGCGTGAATGGGCATTTTCACGGGCTTGGTTGCACGGTAAGCTAAAGGATCAAAAATGAAAACTGAATACTTTTTCAACAGATATTAATTTGCGATACTCTAAATATGGCAAAACCAAAATTTATTGAAGATCAGGATAAATTAAATAAGTTGGCACCAGTTGCTCAAGCTGATTTGAAGCATCACGTTTTCGTTTGCGGTGGAAAATCTTGTTCAAAGGTAGGTGCTTCAGAGGTTAAAGAGGCGTTTGTAAAAGAACTAGAAGCAAGAAATTTGCGATATGGAAAAGAATCAAAGGGCAGAAACCCCAATGGGACGATTCTTTTGACAGACTGTGGATCGGTTGGATTTTGTTCAATAGGAACAGCTGTTTTGGTCTATCCAGAAAATGTTTGGTACGCACAAGTCCGAGCAGAAGATGTTGTTGAAATTATTGTAGAACATCTTGTTGGTGGGGAAGTAGTAAAAAGATTAGCATTAGTAAATAAAAGAGATTAAAAATGACTCTCAACTTTAGGTTTCAACTTTGCTCTGCGACGATTTTGGCTATTACAAAATGACTTTGATTCAGCATTTTTTTTGCGTCGGATTTTCTTTTGCTCTTCAATTGGTAACTTTATGATTTCCTGACATTCTACAGAACAGCATCCATCATATTTTTTAAAGCACCTTTCACATTGAATAAAAAGAAGATGACAGCCCAAATTTTCGCAATTTCTGTGTGTGTCGGAAGGCTTTTCGCATTGATGGCAATTACTTAAAATATCTTCAGTTATACGCTCTCCCATTCTTGCGTCGAATACGAAATTTTTTCCTTTGAATTTATTTTCGAGATTATATTCTTTTACTTTTCTGACGTATTCAATTATTCCACCCTCAAGATGAAAAACGTCCTCAAAACCTTTATGTCGCAAGTAAGCACTGGCTTTTTCACAACGGATTCCACCAGTGCAATACATAACGATCGGTTTTTCTTTGTTGTCTTCTAATAATTCAGCCGCTAAAGGTAATTGCTCCCGGAAAGTATCAGCCGGAATTTCTTTTGCATTTTCAAAATGACCGACTTCATATTCATAATAATTCCGCATATCAACAACAATTGTTTCAGGATTGTCAGTTAAGTTGTTAAATTCTTCAGCATTTAAGTATTTCCCTTTATTTTCAACGCTAAAATCTTCATCTTCAATTCCATCTGCAACAATTTTACCTCGCACGCGAATAATCAACTTCCAAAATGATTTGCCATCATCCTCTAATGCAATGTTGAGTCTGATATTTTCTAAAAAATCAATGCTATAAAGGTATTTTTTGAATGAACTAAAACTTTCTTTTGGAATGCTAAGTTGTGCGTTAATCCCTTCATTCGCAACGTAAATTCTGCCTAAAGCTCCTAAGTTTTCAAGGTTTTCAAATAGATCATTTCTGAATTCAGTTGGATTTTGAATCTGGTGATATTTGTAAAAAGAGAGTGTGACACGCTCAATTTTTTCTTCTTGCAACTCTTTCTTTAGTTCTTCAGTAGATTTTAGGTTGATTAATTCGTTCATAAATGAAAAAAAGGCTAAGAAAATTCTCAGCCTCGTATTCTAAAAAATATTTACCTAAAAATTCAAGCACCCTTAGCTGATGCTTCCATATCTGGTTTCCAACGTAAAATTGGTTTTCTTGCAGCTGTTGCTTCATCAAGGCGACCAATTCTGGTTGTATGCGGAGCATCCAAAACAATTTGAGGATTTTCTTGAGTTTCTTTATTGATTGCTTTCATAGCATCTACAAAGGCATCAAGTTCTTGTCTTCCAACGGATTCGGTGGGCTCAATTAGCATCGCCCCGTCAACAATTAGAGGGAAATAAACTGTCATTGGGTGGAAACCGTAATCAATCAAGCGTTTACCTATGTCCATTGTATTGACACCTTTTGGGGTTTGATATTTATGCGACAAAATAACTTCGTGCATACAATCTTGATCAAAAGGCTTGTGAAAGTCTTCTTGAAGATGATGTGCTAAATATCTGGCATTTAATACAGCAGCTTTGGTTGCATCTTTTAAGCCAGTATCTCCATGAGTTTGGATATAAGCTAAGGCACGCACCATCATGCCGAAATTACCATAAAAAGCCTTAACACGACCGATCGAATCAGGTCTGTCGTGATCTAGTTTATAAGTATCACCATCTTTAATTACTTGTGGTTTTGGCAAGAATGGCTCAAGTTCAGCAGTACAACAGCAAGGACCACATCCAGGACCACCGCCACCATGCGGAGTTGAGAATGTTTTGTGTAAATTCAAATGAATTACATCAACTCCCATATCTCCGGGACGGGTAACACCAACTAATGCGTTCATATTCGCACCATCCATGTAAACCAATCCACCCGCTTCGTGAATAGTGTCACAAATTTCTTTGATGTTTTTCTCAAAGATTCCGACTGTACTTGGATTTGTAAGCATTAATCCAGCAATTCCGCCTTCTGCACAAAGCTCACGCAAGTGATCCATATCTGTAATCCCTTCTTTTGTCGAACGGATTTCTTTTACAGTAAATCCAGCCATTTTTGCTGATGCAGGATTAGTTCCGTGAGCAGAGTCTGGAACAAGCATCACCCGACGATTTTTAGATTCTTCGCCATCCCTCTTATCGAGAAATGCACGAATTATCATAACTCCTGTCATTTCACCATGTGCCCCAGCGGCTGGTTGTAATGAAACTCCAGGAAGTCCTGTGATCTCACCTAAGTCTTCTTGCAATTGGTAAATCAATTTCAAGGCACCTTGAGAATCGTCTTCAGGAGCAAGTGGATGCATGTTCGTAAATCCTTCAATTCTTGCAACTTTCTCGTTCAAACGGGAATTGTATTTCATAGTGCAAGAACCAAGCGGATACATACCTAAATCAATTGAATAGTTCCAACTGGACATACGGGTAAAATGTCGAATTACATCGACCTCCGATACTTCAGGAACACCTTCAAGATCGTCATTCCGTTGTAATTCACTAGGGATTATTTCGTCAATCTCAGTTTCTTCGACGTCCAATTCGGGAAGCCGATAGCCAACTCTACCTGCATGTGAACGTTCAAAAATTAACGCTTCGTTTTGTGTTGGGTGCTGTCTAACTTTTTTAATGCTCATTTTTTCTTAAAATTTCTAGTTAAGTTTTGCATTCATCGCAAAATTTCAACTCTTCATCAATAAACTTGCCGCATTTTTTGCAAGCATTTTTTTTTTTTCTTGTTTTAATGATTTGTACCCAATGTAAACAACTACAACCGTAAACAAAATAGGCACTCCAATAAAGAAGCTGTACATTACTAACTGCTGACCAAATGTTGCTTCAGGGACAAAAAATATCATTTACAAAATAACTAGCTGCTCAAAGCCTGAACTAGATTATCAATCTGTTCTTTGGTATTTGTTTCAGTAACACAAACCAAGAATTCATTTGGATGATTTTCGTAATATTTCGAAAGTGCAATTCCGCCCAAAATATCATTTTCCTTGCTGAGCCTAGTTAAAAGCTCATTGGCATTACTTGGAGCGGTTACCACAAATTCATTAAATTTGGGCGAATCAAAAGTTAAAGAATAGTCCTTAATCTCAGAAATCTTTCTTGCAGCATACGCAGCTTTTTGGGCATTTTGAACGGCAACTTCTTTCAAACCTTGCTTGCCCATAATTTCCAGATATATTGTAGCCGCAAGTGCGATCAAACCTTGGTTTGTACAAATATTTGATGTGGCTTTATCGCGGCGAATGTGTTGTTCACGAGTTGAAAGTGTAAGCACAAAACCACGATTTCCATTTTTGTCATACGCTACACCCGCAAGTCTGCCGGGCATTTTACGTACATATTTTTGACGACATGCAAATAATCCGACGTGTGGACCGCCAAAGCTCATTGGTATTCCGAAACTCTGCCCTTCACCAACCACGATGTCAGCACCACATTCACCAGGTGTTTTTAGCAACCCAAAAGAAATAGCTTCTGTGACAACAACGATTAACAATGCACCGACTTCATGAGCTTTTTCAGCCAATGCTTCTAAATCTTCGATACAACCAAAGAAGTTTGGTGATTGAATGACAATTGCAGCGGTTTCCTTATCAAGCTTGCTCAAATCAGACTCTAGAACTCGTCCTGAATTTTCTTCAAAACCGATTGTGTCTAGTTTCAAATCGCCATGCTGTGTGTAAGTTTTGGCAACTTGCAGATATTCAGGATGAACTGTTTCAGCAACTAGCACTTTGTCTTTTCTGGTAACTCTTTGAGCCATCAAGAAAGCTTCAGCCATTGAAGTAGAGCCGTCATACATAGAAGCATTTGCCACTTCCATACCGGTCAGCTGACAAATTAATGTCTGAAACTCAAAAATATATTGAAGAGTCCCTTGTGTAACCTCGGCTTGATACGGTGTGTATGAAGTAAAAAATTCGCTTCTTTGAATTAGATAATCTACAACCGTAGGTGAAAAATGTGAATAAACTCCGCCACCTAAAAATGAAGTTTTCTTTGATGCCTGATTATTATCAGCATAAGTTTGCATTTCACCGATAACTTCATTTTCAGCAAGTGGTTTAGTTACATCCAATTTGCGATTTAATAAAATATCGGCAGGAATAGAACGAAAAAGTTCATCCGCCGACGATAACCCGATTTGTTCGAGCATTTGCTTTTGCTCTTCGGGTGAATTAGGTATATATCTCATTTTTGTAAATCAAATCATTATTTAAGTTAGATATATTTGAAAGTAAAAACTAACTTAATCAATTTATTCTTCTTCTGATTCTAAAAATTCTGCATATTCTTCAGCAGAAAGAAGGTCTTCGGCTTCGCCCGGGTCATCCATCTTAATTTTGACGAGCCAAGCATCACCATATGGATCATCATTTACTGTTTCGGGTGAATCATTTAAGTCCTCATTAGATTCTAAAATTTCACCGCCGACTGGAGTGAAAATCTCAGAAACTGCTTTTACTGATTCGACCGAACCAAAAGCATCATGTGAACCAAAACTCTCACCTTCATTAGGAAGTTCGATATAGACGACATCACCCAATGCATTTTGGGCATAGTCTGTGATACCGACTGTTGCGACATCATCTTCAATTGAGACCCATTCATGGTCTTTCGTATAACTTAATTCTTCTGGAATATTGTTAGCCATAATTTTATTTAGTTATTAGTTTTTCTCTCTTTTATAAAATGGTGTCGGCACAACTTCTGCCGCAAGATGTTTTCCTCTTACATCAATTTTAATCTCTTGTCCGATGTTTGCAAACTCAGTTGGGACAAAAGCTAAACCAATAGCTTTTTTCAGATAAGGAGCATGGCTGCCGGATGTTACTTCGCCAACCTTTTTGTTATCAATATAAATATCCATATGATCACGAGCGATTCCTCTATCTTTCATTTCAAATCCTACAAGCTTGCGTTCCAAACCTTGCTCTTTTTGGGTTACAAGTGAATCTCGTCCGATAAAGTCCGTTTTTAATTTACAAATCCAACCCAAGTTCGCCTCTAGAGGTGTGATTTCGTCACTAATCTCATTTCCGTAAAGTGACATAGCAGATTCAAGCCTTAAAGTATTTCGTGCCGCCAAGCCGCAGGGAAGTATTCCATTTTCCTCACCAAAATTTCCGGCTTCGAGCATTTTATTCCAAAGTTGGACTGCTTTTTCGGCATCTGCATAAACTTCAAAGCCATCTTCACCAGTGTAGCCTGTTCTTGAAATTATTGATGGAACACCATCAACTTCGCCATTTGTAAACCAATAGTATTTAATTTCGCTTAGATTTGTATCTGTCATGGTCTGCAAAGTTTCTAAGGCTTTTGGACCTTGAATTGCGATCTGACAATACTCAACACTTGCATGTCTTAAATCTACATCGCTTTCGCCACGATGAGATGAAATCCAATCCCAATCTTTATCTTGTGTAGCAGCATTCACAACAAGTAAGAGTTTTTCTTCATTAAAACGGTAAACTAATAAATCATCTACTACTGTTCCATTTTCGTATGTTAAGGCAGAATAGTGAGCTTGATTGTCTTTAAGACGCTTTACATTGTTGGTGGTAAGAGAGTTAATAAATGGAATCGCATCTTTACCGTCAACATGTATTTCTCCCATGTGTGACACATCAAACAAACCACAATAATTCCGTGTTCTGAGATGCTCTTTCATAGTGCCTGCTTTGTACTGCACAGGCATATCCCAACCACCAAAATCTACCATTTTCCCGCCCAATTCACGATGAACTTCATTAAGCGGTGTTTTCTTCAGATTAGAATCAGACATAATTTAAAAAAGTGTGTAAAAAAAGAAATTATCACTCACAACTGATGAGCGTCAAGACGCATTAACTTAATAAATTTTTATTTGTAAAATTAGAAAATCATTTAATGATGTTTGAAGTGTTAAATGCCACTATTTTTTGCTTAGTATCAAATTAAAAGAATCGTTAAAGCCAATCGAATCGTAAGTGTCGTGGCTTAGTAGCTTGTAGTTGTCATCAGTCATTCTCAATAACTCATCTTGTTTATACTGAATGAACTTTAAATCTTGATAACTAGTTTCTTGCTCACCAAACCAAAATGTGTGGAATATAATGCCATTATCATTTAACAAATCGTTCTGCCTAATAAATGATTTTATTAAGTTTTCCCTAGAAAGATGATGTAGGACTTTATTAGAAAATATACAGTCAAATTTTCTATTTGTTTCTAAAGTTACAGCGTCAAGATGTAAAAGGTCGGCTTGTGGGTTTCTCTTTTTATAAATATCTAAAAATATTCTTGAATTATCTGAGCCCGTAGCATTAAAGAATTCGTTTAATATATCCAAATCTTTCCCTGAACCCATACCTAATTCTAAAACTGTTGAGTTAGGCTTGAGATATTCTTTTAAGATTTCGATTAAATCTCTACAATCCATTCCTTCGCACATTTCAATGTATTCTTTGACATTTTCTTCAATATCAAAAAATTTAGTTTCAATGTATTGTTTCATGGATTAACTTTTCTTTCGTTTCTTTTTCTTTTTCTCAGGTTTTTTTATTTTTGTTGAGGCTTCGATAATCATTGTGCAATATTCGATTGCTTGATAAGTCACAGCTTTTTCTCTGTCAGTCTTAGCTGATTCATAAAAACCTTTAAGTTTAGGAATGTAATTTTTTGAAGCATCAGCAAGGATGTGAACAGCACTTGGGAAAAGATCACTTTTAGAATCTCTCTCAGCTGCATCGTCAATATTATTAATCGCTTCATCTAAAATCTTTTCAATATCTGTTAAAAGCTTTGTTCTGGAATCATCTGGCAATTCACCCCATTTTTCAGCTTCTTTTTGTAGTTTCTTAGATTCTTGTTTAGTTAGAACTTTCTTATCAAGAACTAAAAAACGACGATTAATAGCTCGCACAAAAACCTTCATACGCAGATCAATGGCTTGTGCTTCTCTGATGAGGTCAGCTTCCTTATCAGTTAAATGGTCGTACCTTTGTGCATAAAGATTTGTTGAAGTTACAAAAAATATGGAAAGGGAAATTGCAAATAAACAAAGTCTATTAAATGAAATTTTTTCTAAATAAATGTACATCTTTTTAGCTGCCTTCGCGTAAAACTGTGTCTCCGTAGAGTGGTTCGATTGCTTTGCCTCTTGTTGTTCTTACGAATTTAATCATCTCTCTGACATGGTAGCTGTATTCAACAGGCATATCGCGCCTGATTAACTCAAGCTGTGGTATAAATTCTCGTAAGGTCATTTCGAATCTTTTGAAATTTTTAACAGAAGCTTTTCTTCTTTGACTGCCCTTTAAATATTTAAGTGTGTTACGAACAAGTGCTTGGAATCCGCCCAGTTCATCCAGTGACCCACGGTATTTATTTTTATCAACTAAGGCTTTTGATTTTAATAATCTTGTTTCCATTAATTCCAATGCAAGTTTAGTTCGTTTTTTTGGCTTGGTTTCCTCTTTCAAGAGTTTCTTTTCATTCTTAGTCAAAACATTCAAAGGAGGCGGTACCAAATTATCAGGCTTCTCTTGAGCAAATGAAGTTTTTGAAAGACAAAGAAAAATGAAGGCAAATACGATAACAATTGAGAGTGAAATATGTGCTTTTTTAGATTTTACGTTTGAGTTATGGGTAGTTGCGAAAATTAATGTTTTATCATTCATTTTTATTTTCCTCTTTTCATTTACCGCTTTTAATTTGCCTCTTTAATATCGGTAATCTCAAATTAACTTTTTCTATTTGAAGTTTATTTTGCTCAAGATCAGCAAGCTTCAAAAACTTTTCATAATTTTCCAATGCGTCTGTATATTCTTCCAGTCTATCATGTGAAATTGCAAGAAAATAATAAGCAACAGCTAACTTAGGTTGTTTTTTTATTATCCATTCATATTCAATTTTAGCATTTTGAAAATCGCCCATTTGAAAAAGAGCAGTTGCTAAATTTGCGTGGATTGTGTAATTTTCCGGTGCGAATTTTATGAGTTTGTTAAATAATCCAACCGCATCTCCATATCTTCTTTGTTGGACTAGAGCCGCACCAAACCCAATTGCGTAGTCAATGTTCGATGGTTCAAGTTCAGAAGCTCTTTTACAGTATATTAAAGCCTTTTGTGGATTTTTAACTCGCGAAAGCGAACATAATCTGCCTAAAACAGCTACATTGTTTTTGTCTTCTTCAAGGCTCTTTTCCAGACTTTCTATATTATTATTGCCAACTGTTTCTAAAGAATTTTTAAGCTTTATAACTTCTGCATTTGGATTTCTTATTTTTGAAATAACCTTAAGGGCTTCATCATTTTTGCCAGATAGAACATAAGTTTTAGCTAGAGAGATTTTCAGGTTTTCTAGGTTCGGATACAAAACTAAAATTTGCTCAGCAGTAGAAATCGCTTTGTTGTAATTTTTTTTATCAAGTGAAAGCTCGAATTTTTCTAATAAAGCTAATTTATTCTTAGGGTCAAGAGTTAAAGCCTGATTCAAACTTTTTTCAGCTTCAGCATTTTTTCCTAGTCTTCTTTCTAAAGCACTTTTTGAAGCCCAAATACCAGCTGGGACATTTTTATTTTTTGTAATAGCTTCTACGCTGATAAATAAAGCCTTTAATTTACTCTGATCGGATTTCTTTAAAATGTGCAAACTAACTAAAGATTCGAGTGCTAATAAATTATTATTTTCAATTTCAAGTGTCTTATCTAAAAGTTTTTCCGCCTCAATCAGTGAATTTTCATTTACTAATAGAGAACCCAGTCTTGTCATGGCAATTGTCCAGTTGGGGCGGTACTGTAAAGCTTTTCGATAAAAACTCTCTGCTTTAGTAATTTTACCCAGACTCTCAAAAGCACTTCCAAGTTGAACAGCTGCCTCAGGAAATTCTGGATAAACTTCTAAGGCTTTTTCATAGTATTTTATTGCTTCTTTTAGATTTCCTTTTTCATGTTCTGCTTGTCCTTTATTAAATAACTTAACCGGGTCATTAGTTTTGTTTGAGTCTTGTGAGAAATCATCTTGTGTAAATTCTTCTTCATCTTCTTGTGAAAAAGAATTAACTGAAGCAAAAGTAATCAGTAAACTAATTACCAGCAAGAATATGATTTTTCGTCGATGTAAAAATTTATCTGGCATCTTTTTTGAGAGACGATTTAATTTGACGGTGATTGATTAGAAAAATTTTAACACGTAAGTCAAAATTCGGTCTATGAAATTTTCTTAAAAGATTTCTAAAGTTCATAATTATTTAGTGTTTGCTTTAGGAATAATGGCTAAGATAAAATTACAACCAAATAAACTTAAGATATATAGCAATAAATAAAATGATTTCAGCAAGTGCAGTAGCACAAGAAAAGAATATTTTAGCCAAAGAAAATGCTCTGCGTTCTTTGATGCGGCGGTTAAAAAGCGTGTTGGTTGCTTTTTCAGGCGGAGTTGACAGCAGTTATCTGGCTTTGGTTGCCACACAAGAGTTAGGAGATAAAGCTATTTGTGTGACAGGCAAGTCACCAAGTGTTTCAAAAAAACAGTTAGACACTGCAAGAGAAATTGCTGAGAAGCATAAATTTAATCATTTGATTATAGACACACATGAACTGGATGATCCAAATTACAAATCTAATCCAGTGAATCGTTGTTATTTCTGTAAGACCGAGTTATACGGAAAACTTACTGATCTAGCCAGAGAGCAATCCATAGCTTATATTTTAGATGGTGCAAATGCAGACGATGACAATGATTACCGACCTGGGAGTCTTGCTGCTAAGGAGAAAAAAGTTTTAAGCCCATTGAGTGAATTAGGTTTCTCGAAGAGCGATATAAGAAAATTAAGCAAAAAACAAGACTTAATGACATGGGATAAACCTGCTAGCCCGTGTCTTGCTTCCAGAATACAGTATGGAATACCTGTTTCGATAAAAAGGCTTAGCAAGGTAGAGAAGGGAGAAGAGATATTAAACAAAGCAGGATTTAAGGAGTTTCGTGTTCGCTATCACGGGGATCTGGTTAGACTAGAGATATCAAAAAATGAATTAACAAAGGCTTTGGACATAAATTTATTTGAAGATTTATCAAATAAATTTAAGCAACTTGGATTTAAATATGTAACTCTTGATATAGATGGGTATCGATCAGGTTCATTAAATGAAATTATTTAAGAATAATTAGCAATTTCCCATACTTTAATAGCTATAAAAGACACTAAAATAAAGTCACTAATTTCCAAATAAAAAAAATCGCATTAAATTTTTGAATTTATTTGAGTTAATCAATTAAGAATGCTTGATTTTATGGCTGAACTAAAGTATTGTCTATTGCAAGGGAGTATTAGGTATTATTGTGAGTTTATTGACTTTTCTGCTTGACTCCCTTATAAATTTGTAAAATCAAATTTCTTTGGTTAATTCTAGAATACTTTACTCAAAATGCAGTTTATTTGAATAAGTTTCTCAGATAGCAATAATTTTGTAGCTTATTGAAAAGACTTATGTTATTATCTCTTTCTTGTATAGCTACTTTTTTGAATTTTAAAAACTAATTTTAATATTTTCGGCGGAGGAATGTGATGAAACTCGCGAAAAAAGCGTTTATAATTTCGCTTACTATAATGGCACTTATATTTACAGTGTCAGCTCAAACTTTAAGGTCGGAGAAAGATCCTAGAAACTTAGCTCCCACTGTAGGAACAGGGGGACCAGTGGGAGGTCCGACCGGTCTTTTCACAGTATATGATGGACAAACCCTTAGGAAAGGGGAGTTCACATTTAGTGTGGCATACAGCAACTTTGACCGTGATCCCGGTAATGCAGATTTTGTTGAAGTACCTATTAGTTTCCAAGTTGGTTTAAGTGACCATTTGGAACTTTTCTTCAATACAGATGCTTACCGAGCTGTTAAAGTTAACTCGCCACGTAATCTCTCAGGTTTTTATTTGCCCAACATTGCTAATGGTAATCCGGCAATGGTATTAGGACCAGGTACAGGAGCCATTTCTAATTTTTCAACATTTAGACCGACAGGCAATCAACCTTTTGTAGCATTCCCGTTTGCTGGTGGATCTGCTGGTAACTTCGGGTTTAATTGTCCCGGTTTTGTTTTCGCTCCCGATGTTGCAATTTGCAACGCAGTATTCAACAACTTATTCGGAACGAATTTTGGAGGGTTAAATCTTGGAAATCCGGCTGGCGGTGGTGTAGCTAACAACTTCCCCGGTGTGGGTTCAATCTATGGTGGAATTCTTCCAGGCGTTGTTTTACAGACGGTCACAATTCCAGCTAACAACAATGCATTTTTTGGAAATGGTCAACCAATCGAAGCACCCGCAGTATTTGCTCTAGCTCCTAGTTACTTACCTGATGCTCCATTTATCGGGCGCGGTTATGGCGAATCAGCATTTAGCACATTTACAGTTGGTGCAAAATGGAGATTTACAGGACCTAATAATCCAATCGGAGCGGGTATTATTCCTTTTTACCGCTTTTATGCAGACAATGCAGATGATCCAAATGGATTTAATCAACTTCAACGTGGAGCAAGCCCAGGTGGAAACAATGGTGATATTGGACTCATCGGTTTTGCAGATGCCCGTCTAAGAAAATGGCTCAATGTTTCAGCTAACATTGGCTACATTTACAATAGTGATGTTGAAGGACAGTTCCCAGGTGGTACAGCAACATTATTAGATCGGGGTGATGAATTGATTGCTGCTATTGGTGTTGACTTCCCAGTTAACAAATACTTCCAGCCAATTTTTGAGGTTCGTACACTTCAATACGTAGGTGGTAGAACTCCAAATGCATTTGAAAACAATCCGGTTGACGGCTTAGCTGGTGTTCGCATCTTCCCGAAAAGATGGATGGGAGTTGGTCTAGCCTATCGCTACCACGCCAATCAACAAGACAGAAGCAGCCTTGAAGATGCTGAATTTAATGGGAACATTAGCGTAGTCAGTGATGGCGGTGTGGCAATACTTCCTGTTAACAACACATTTACAGGAGTTCCTCCTGGATTTAGAACATCAACTGATCCACATGGATTTATTGTTCAAGGTTGGATTGGAAGACGTAATAATCGTCAGGATGAAATTTTGAATGTTCCTGCTGTAATTAATTCAGTTAATCTAAGTACAAAAACTGTTAAGTTACCTTGTACTGGCAATCAGCAGCCTAAAGAAGGCGAAACCTGTAGTGACAATCAAACTGTTAGCATCAGAACAGGTGCGACTGACCAAGAAAATGATGTTCTTACCTATAACTACACAGTTTCAGGTGGACGCATAGTTGGTCAAGGTGCAAACGTTAGCTGGGACTTAAGTGGTGTTCAACCAGGAACATACACCGTTACAGTTGGTGTTGATGATGGTTGCGGTGTTTGTAGCGAAACAAAAACCGAAACAGTAACAGTCGAAAAATGTGATTGTGAAGATCCACCACCACCACCATGTGAGTGTCCACAAGTTTCAATTACTGCACCACCTTCAGCTGTAAATCCTGGCGACAATATGACCTTTACTGCTAATGTATCAGGTGGTTCACAAAGCAACGTAACTTATGAGTGGTCAGTTGATAAAGGTAGTATTATCAGCGGACAAGGAACACCAACAATTACAGTTAGCACATCTGGTTTGTCTGACACTACAATCAATGCTACAGCTAAGGTAGGAGGTCTCTGTGATACTTGCCCACCAACTTATAGTGAAGCAGGTATTGTTGGACGTAACCCACAGCCTACATTGGTTGATGAGTTTGGTAACATCCAAAACAACGATGTTAGACAAAGACTTGATGCTTTCTTTGTAGAATTACAGAATGATCCAAGTGCAACAGGTTATATCGTTAACTATGGTTCAGCACGTCAAGTTAATAGACGTGTAAGGCTCATCAGAAATCACATTAGATTGCGTGGCTTCCCAGCTGACCGCATTGTATTTGTGAGCGGTGGAGTAGAGTCGCAAATCAGAACAAAACTTTGGAAAGTGCCTGCTGGTGCTGACCCAAGTACTGTTAATGAATAAACTATAACTCAGGAATTTTTTTGAAAGTCCTGACATATCTAAAAGGGTAATGTCTAGTAAACATTACCCTTTTTCTTTCTTTAAACTTTACTTTTTATGATGGGTAGGTTTAATATGTCATTTAGTTAAAGCGAAGAGTTTTAACTAAAACCACGCAAATTTAACATCTTTTGTGAGTTAAATTTTTTAGACAACAACTTTTCTTGGTATAACATCTTATACAAGGTTGTTGTCTTATGTCCTTTCCTAACAATCCCCAATACACGCATTTCACGTATTAAATCAACTGGTATATAAATAACATGAGAGCAATGAAAAATCTTAAAGTTTGGCAAATATGGAGTAGTTTGGTTCTCATTTGTCTTGCAAGCTTTACCATAAGTGCAAGTGAGAAAAATGTATTCAAAAATTGGCGAACAATCGGACCGACTGGTGGCGATGTTCGTTCTATAGAAGTTGATCCTAGAAATAAAGATCATTTGTTCATTACAACTCTTGATGGACAAGTTTACGAATCTTACAATGCTGGAAACAGCTGGAATCTATTAGTTAATTTCAAGAAGCCCCAACTAATTCTTGATGATTTTATTGTAGATTCAAGAGATTCAAACATACTTTATGCTTCTGGACACCGTCATAAACAGCCTGGAGGTTTCTTCAAGTCAGTTGATGGCGGAAAAACTTGGAAGGAATCAAAGGTATTAAAAAAAGAATCAGTTCACGCCATGGTTCAGTCGTCTAAGGACCCGGATATGATACTTGTTGGAACTGTAAACGGTTTATGGGTATCACGTGATTCTGGTGAATCTTGGAAGCAATTTGATTCAGCGACTGCACCAAAAAAATTAAATTCTTTGGCTATTGATCCTCGAGACACAAGAACTATCTATGCTGGTACTTGGTGGCGACCTTATATAACTTCAGATAGTGGAAATAGCTGGAAATTAGCCAAAAGAGGAATGATTGACGATTCTGATATTTTTGCAATTGATATTAATCCACGAAATCCTGATCATGTAATTGCTTCTGCATGTAGCGGTATTTATCAATCTATAAATAAAGGACAATCATGGAAGAAAGTCCAAGGAATTCCATCACAATCGCGTAGAACAAGAGCGATTTTGCATCACCCTAGTAAACCAGGAATAGTTTATGCTGGCACAACCGAAGGATTTTGGATGTCCTCAAATGGTGGCAGGTCTTGGCGCTTAACTTCATCTAAAACAATCGAAATAAACTCGATCGCTGTTCACCCTGATGCTCCTGAAAGAGTATTTATCGGGACAAACAATTATGGCGTGATGGTTTCAAATAACGGTGGTAAAAGTTTTGGGCTAAACAACGGAAACTTCAGCAGTCGTTTTACTTATAATATAGTTGCGGATACTGAACAACCGAATCGTTTGTATGCAACAACGATCAATACTGCGACTGGTGGCGGATATATGTTTATCAGTAATGACTTTGGTCAAAACTGGAAACCATCTGTAAGAGGGATAGATACAGACAGAACAATCTCATATTCGATAGTTCAAGATAGAGCAGATGCAAACAAGATTTATTTAGCTACCAATTTTGGTATTTTCCAATCAATCAATCGTGGACTTAGCTGGACTCAGTTGAAAGCACCTAAACCTGTCCGCAAGAAAAGAAGGTACAAGCGACGTAGAAGCAGACGGAATAGGGTTAAAAAACCTACAGCTAACACAGTTGCCAAAAAAGATTTTGTAAAAGCTTTAACAAAAAAAGTTAATGTTTTGATACATACGGAAGATGGTAAGAATGGCTACATAGCGGGAACTAATGATGGTCTTTACAGAAGTTATGATATTTCCAAAGGATGGGAAAAAATCAACTTAGGTGAAGGCGTAAATCAGCAGGTTTTTGCTGTACATGTTTCACCGAAAATGCCACAGATTATTTGGGTTGGAACGGCGACTTCCGGAGTCTTGATGTCAAACGACGGTGGAGAAACCTGGTCTAAAATGCCTACAATCCCTGAGAGAGTGCCGATCAGCACGATCACTTCTAATCCTGAAAAGCCGGAAAATGTTTTTGTTGGTACTATTCAGACGCTGTACATGAGTAAAGACCTTGGCAAGACTTGGATTCGCAGAGGAGGAAGATTGCCTTTAGGAAACTACTCAAGCATTCTGATAAATCCTGAGAACACTAAGGAAATGTACGTTGCAAGTGCTTTGGAATCCGATGGTGGTATATTTTTCTCAGAAGATGAAGGCTGGAGCTGGAAGAGAATTGATACTAAAGATTCGAATTTAGCAAGCCATAGATTTTGGAGTATCACATTTAATCCTATCAACAAGAATGAATTGCTTGCTGGTACTCATTCTTCAGGGATTTATCAAATTAAAAGAACTGTAGTAGCCAAATCTGATAATGAGGCTAAAACTGTTAAGACTTCTGCTACGCGAAGCAGAGTAAGCAGTTCTAATCAATAAAATTCATCTTTTTTGCTAATTTGCAAAAAAGTTTGAGTAATAATTTATTTTCATAAATTAAGGTAGCCTTTCAGGGTTACCTTTTCTTTGTTTGTGTGAATTAATAAAACACTTCTATAATAGCCAAATGAATCTTAAACCTGCTTCTTTTTCTAAAGAAAATATTTTCAAAGAAAAATTGATTTCTTTTTCTGATTTACCGGGGCAATCTAAGTTGTTTGTTGATTATCAAAATAATACTGGTGCTTTAACAGAGTTTTATCCTAATAAAAGCAAAAACTTAAAAGACTTTAGTTTTGAAGTAAAAAACAACTACAAAATTGATCGAAAAAGATTATGTAATATTTTGAAAAAAGAAAACGAGTTTTATCGAGCAGGTGAAAAAACTTTTGAAAGTATAAGCAAATTAGAGAGCGAAGATTGTTTTGCCATATTAACCGGTCAGCAAGCAGGATTATTTTCCGGTCCAATTTATTCCGTTTACAAGGCTTTATCAGCAATTAAATTTGCCGAAAGTTTGAGTAAAAAAGGTATTAAGGCTGTTCCAATTTTCTGGATTGCTTCGGAGGATCATGATTTTGATGAAATAAAAGAAACAAGTCTCATAAATCAAGACAACAAAAAATTTACAATTCAAAATTCACCAGAAGGTAAGGTAGATAATTTACCCGTTGGATTTATACAAATTGAACCGAATATAAATGAATCTTTACATCGATTATTGAGAGATTTAACACAAACTAACTTCACAAAAGGTATAGAAAACCTTTTAAGGCATTCTTATAAAGCACAAGAAAGTTACAGCTCTGCATTTGGGAAACTGCTAGCCAAAATTTTTGCCGATTTTGGTTTAATATTTGTGTCGCCCTTAAATAAAGATTTGCGGAGTTTGAGTACTGAAATAGTTATAAATGCAATAGATTCTTCAAAACAAATCACTGAAAAACTACTGATAAGAAACGAAGAGCTGGTTGAAAAGGATTATCACTCTCAAGTACATGTTGAGAAAGATTTTTTTCCATTCTTTTTTATTAATGATGAGAAAGAAAGAAAACCTCTAAGATTAGATATTAAAAATTCTAAAATAAAGTCAATTGACAAAGAATATGAATTTACATTTGATGAATTGAAACAAATTGCGACAGATTCTCCTCAAAAATTGAGTCCGAATGCTTTAATGCGTCCAATTGTTCAGGATAACATTTTCCCAACTTTGACTTATTTTGGTGGCGGGGCTGAAATAGCCTATTTCGGACAGAATTCGGTAATTTATGAACTTCTAGATCGTCCTGTCACACCAATCAGACATAGATCAAGCTTTACAATTATTGAGGGAAAGCACAGAAGATCAATGGATAAATATAATTTGAGTTTTTCTGATTTGTTTAAGGGAAAAGAAGAAATACTAGCTGAAATTGTTGAGCAATATCTGAATAGCGAAACATCTAAAGTTTTTGCGGAAACTGAGGAAACTATCAATTCTCAATTAAATCAATTGGATAATCTACTAGCTGAAGATGCTCCAACCTTGTCTGACAATTCAGCCAACAGAAGAAAAAAAATACTTTGGCATATTGCTGCATTGAGAAAGAAGTTCCACAAAGCTGAGATAGACAAAAATGAGGTAATTCATAGGCGAATTAACGATTTGTTTGGAACTGTACTTCCAAATGATTCTTTACAGGAACGCACATTAAACGTCTTGCATTTTATTAACTTATTTGGAGAGAATTTTATAGACTGGATTTATAAGGCAACTAATGCTGATATAGAAGAACATCAATTAATCATATTTTGACCAATAAAATGAAACTTATAGCCCAAATAGAAAATGAAGAATTAGAGCTTTCTATTATAAATGAAGAAGGCAAGATATTTGCTGAAATAGATGGCAGAAAATATCAACTCGAATCATCCGAGCCAGAGCCAAATGTTTATTTATTAAAATATCAAAATCAAATTTTTGAAGTTTTTGTATCACCTGATTCTGATCAGTCAGAAGCAAAAAAAGTTTCAGTAAAAAATGATGCTTTTGATATTCAAATTATTGACCCTAAAAGACTTCGCGGAGCAGGCTCAACTGCTGGAAGTGCTGATGGTATTGCGGAAATCAAAACAGCAATGCCAGGGAAAGTAGTGAAAGTTATTGTTGAGATTGGAGAAGAAGTCAATAGCAACCAAGGTGTAATAATCGTTGAAGCAATGAAGATGCAAAATGAAATGAAATCTCCTAAAGACGGGGTAATAAAAGAAATCAAGTTTAATGAAGGAGATACCGTAAATGCAGGAGATGTATTAGTTATTATTGAATAAAAGGCAAAATAACAAAAAAACTGAAGTCATTATTGTAGGAGTAAAATATGATTCTTAATGAAGATTTAAAGACATTTCCAGACCTTTCATACCACGCATTTCAACACCCTTTAGATAGTAAAGCAATTGCTCATCTACAAAAAGTACCAGGTATATCTAAGGCTTTAAAATATGTTTCGGAAAAGAGTATTGAGAGAACTTTTTTGCTTGATAATACATCAAGCAATTTGCGGGTAAATGCTGAACAATATCCTTCACTTTATAAACAATATCTCAAAATGGCTGAAGTTTTAGACGTTCGCAAACTTCCGTTCCTTTATATTGATACAACTGCCACTATCAATGCTTATGCAATGGGCATGGAGAATTACACAATTGTTCTTTGTTCAGGTTTGATAGACATTATGGAAGAGGATGAATTGATGGCTATTCTCGGACATGAGCTAGGTCACGTCAAATGTGAACATATGCTTTACAAGACTTTGACTCATATAATAATGACAGTTGGTAGTGATGTCATCAAACAATTAATGCCGGTTGTTGGTAATCTTTTGAGTGTTGGACTTCAGCTAGCCGTTTTGGATTGGAACAGAAAAGCTGAATTTTCTTGCGACAGGGCAGCTTTACTTGCTACTCAAGATGTCGATTGTGTGGCTCGGGCATTAGGAAAATTAGCAGGTTATTCAACCAAGTATGGCGAAGAATTTAATATAGATGAAGTTGAGGTTCAGGCAGAAGGTTACGAAGAAATAGGTGCCGATTCAGTTATTACTAAGGCTTTGAAACTTTATTCTTTAATTCAGCAGACGCATCCATATCCTGTTGTTCGTGTAAAAGAAATTAGAAAATGGGCTGAATCTCCAGAATTTGAGAATATTATGAACGGCAATTATGCCACAGGAATAAGGACTCTTACCGCCGCAGACAGAACCCGCTACAATATCGAAACTCCGAGAGCAAAAGAGTGCCCCAACTCAAAATGTAAGATGCTAATTCCCGAGGATTATAATTTCTGCTCGAATTGCCAAACAAATTTACGCGAAGCAAGATTAGTATGTACGAATTGTCGAAACGAAGTTGAAGAGGCTTGGGTAGCTTGTACGTCATGCGGTAATCAACTTAAAAATACAACGGGGCAATTACCCTCTAATTTTGCCAATGAAATAAAACCTGAACAGTAAAAGTATAAATAACTAAATTTAGACAGTAGTCTTACATCATGACTACTGTCTTTTTATTTTTGTACAAAGGGCGAAGTGGGCTTTGCAAGTTTTGCATCAGTTCTGCAAATCCTTTGAACGTAAGTTGCTGTTCACTATCTGACAAAGCCCTGGACGGTGTGGGATGTACTTCAATAATTAGTCCATCTGCTCCAATTGCAATCGCTGCTTTTGAAGTTGCAGAGATAAGGCTACGTTTACCTGTGGCGTGTGATGGATCAACGATTATTGGTAAATGAGTTAATTCTTTAATTAGGGCAACAGAAGCTAAATCAAGCGTGTTTCTTAAAGTGTTATCAAAAGACCTAATCCCACGTTCGCATAAAACGACATTTTCATTTCCGCCATGGAGCAGATACTCAGCCGCTGAAAGCCACTCTTTAATTGTCGCGGACACACTTCGCTTGAATAAAATTGGTTTATTAACTTTTGAAAGTTTTTTGAGCAAAGCAAAATTCTGCATATTTCTAGCTCCTACTTGAAGCATATCTGCATAATCGGAAACAATTTCTATATCTTCCTCACTCATTACTTCAGTAACGATAGGTAAATCGTATTTATCTCCGGCTTCACGTAATATTTCTAGTGCGTCTATTCCCAAACCCTGAAAATCATAAGGACATGTTCTGGGTTTGTAAGCCCCGCCGCGAAGCATCACTGCACCACTTTTTTTAACTGATTCAGCCGTTGATAAAACTTGTTCACGAGACTCAACCGAGCAAGGTCCTGCAATTACAACTGCCTCATTTCCACCAAACGCAATGTTTTTAACTTTTACGATAGTTGCTTTCTTTGGTTTTGAAGCCAAAGGATATTTCGGATTTATATCTCTTTGGACTATATTTTTTTCTTTATAATTCCAACTGTCTAACATTATTAAAACTCCAATTTATTTTCGATCAAGTAAAATGTGGTTTGGTTTTTGTGCTGATTTGCAATGTTTTCAGATAAAACTTTTCCACCGTAAATTTCTGCTGCTCTGGGACTTCCGATTGCAGCATTTTCATTGATACTGTCTGTAACAACCCTACGAATGCTAGAAGCTGTGTCTGCTCCAACTATTTTTGCTATTTGTTCATTTTCTTCAAAGAAATCTCTACACTGTTCGAGAGCAGCAATATGGGAACGGACTGATTTTATTTCGTTGAGATTGGAATTTTCGACGCCAACCAACACATGTTGAATTTTCAAAGGTAATACATCTATTACCCTTACATCGGTTTGTTGAAACAATTTTACAGCTGATGAAATTTCGCCAATAATTGTGTTCTGAACAGGGATAACTGCGTAATCAACCGTTTTCATAAGAAGAGCCTGAAACGTCTCAAAAAAGGATGAAAAGCCTTGGATATAAGCATTGTTACCGAATAATTGAATCGTCGCCTCTTCGCTATATGAACCTTTTGTGCCTTGGATTGCTACAGAACGCATTAGTAAATTTCAACTCCTTTATTGCTGATTTTTTTTGAAACATCTTCTTGGATCGTTTTTGATTCGTGCAAAATCTTGCGATAAATTCCTGCAATTGAGTCATTCTTCAAAATACCTTGATTTTCTTCACAAACTTTTCTAAGAACTTTTTCTTCACGATCTTTGTCAACAATAGGTAAGCCGGCTTTGGCTTTGAGTGTGCCTATTTTTTGGACGATTCTCGCACGTTGGTTGATGAGTTTGATAATTTCATCATCAATCAAATCAATCTCTTTTCGCCAATCTTCAAGTTTCATTTCTAATTTCTCCTTTGAAAATACAAAAAAGCCGCGAATCTCAGATTGAAAATTCGCGGCTTCTTGTTTGAAAACTTTTTTGTTTAATTCAGACTCAAATTACACAAACATTTAGCCGCTGCTTAAAAAAGTAAGCAAAATAAAAGCTAAAGTTGTAAAAATAATTTCTCATTTTGTTTGGATAATTCCGTAATTTGGAATTGTGTAAAACTAGCAGATTTTTATTTTAACTGTCAAGAAAAAATTTAAGTCCGGTGAAATTTTCTCTCAATATCTTTCATCGTTAGGCGTAAAATCACTGGTCTTCCATGTGGACAAGTTGTTGGAGATGAGGTAATTAGAAGCCTATCAATCATCCAACGCATTTTTTCTGGAGTGAGCTTCATATTTATTTTTACTGCTGCCTTACAAGCCATTGATGCAGCAATGTCGTCTCGTATTGTCGCCTTTGCCGCACCTCTTTTTTCTTTTTCAACAGTCTCTAAAATCTCCGAAAACAAATTTTTAACTTCAGAAGGTGGCAAATCTGTTGGTACAGATTTAATTGCAATAGTTCGTCCAGAAAGTTTCATTAAACCGAAACCTGTATTTTCCAATTCTTCTTCAATTTCATCGAAAACTGCTGCTTGAGCAGGTGTTAGATCAATAGTTTCAGGTAATAAGAGATTTTGTGATTCGATTTTTCTTTCAGTTTCTTTTTGCCGAAACTTATCAAACAAAATCCTTTCATGAGCTACATGCTGATCTATTAAAAGCAAACCCTCATCATCGACTGCTATGATAAAACTTTCATGAAGTTGCCCGATTGGTTGAATTTTTGTAGCAGAAACATCTTCAACCTCAACCGATTTTGGAATTGATTCCGCTGAATCAACTGGTGGCAAAACTGCGTAGTCAGCGACATTCGTTTCTAAATTTCCGGAAACTGTCTGTTTGTCTATATTTATTATTTTTTGTTTGGTTTCTTCTGATACATTTTGAACGTCTTCAGATTCAGTAAAGTCATCTATAGCCACTTGATCTTCCTGTTTTCGCTGTTCATAATCCTTTTCTTCACTTCGGTTTACAGCTAAAGATTCAAAATCTAGTGAGCTTGAAGGAATTTCAAAATCAATTTTCTGTTGCTCTATTTCTTGTGGTTGAGTCAGAGGTTCTTCATTTTGAACAGAAGTTTCAGAAGCTTGAGGCACGTTTTGAGTTTTCAGTTCTGTGTCTCGAAGTGATAAATTATTTTCTTCTGTGATAACATTTTCAAAAACGGGTTCTTTTTCCCCCTCTACCAAATCTCGACTCTTAACTATTCCGGCATTTTGCAAAGCCTCTCGAATAGCTTCAGCAATTACATCTTTGACTGCTTGCGAACGTCGAAAGCGAATTTCAGTTTTTGCCGGATGAACATTTACATCAATTTCTTCATTTGGGACATCGAGGAATAAAAAAGCGACAGGATATACCCCATGTGGCAAAACCGAGCGATAACCCTCAAGCAATCCTCCAGTAACTATTTTATCTTTTACAAAACGCCGATTGATGAAGAAATACTGCCAATCTTTATTTGTGCGTCTTTCTCTAGGCGCAGAAATGTAGCCTGATACATTTGCAATAAACTCTCGTCCGCCTTCTACAGGTAGAAGACTTTCAATCAAATCACTGCCAAATAACTGATAAGCTCGCTCACGCAAATTTTTTGCCGGACTGACTCTAATTGTCTCTCGTCCATTGTTTGTCAAGGTAAAAGCAGTTTCAGGATTAGCTAAACAATAGTGCTGAATTGTGCTTGTAATGTGGTAATTTTCTGTTGCTTGAGAACGCATAAATTTGCGTCGTGCGGGTGTATTAAAAAATAAATCTCTAACCGTAATAGTTGTACCTGTTGGTCTAGCGGTCTCTTTTACGTCAATTAATTTTCCACCCTCAATATAAACTCTCGTTGCCGCTTCACCGTCAAAAACTTTTGTTATCAATTCAACTTTTGCAACAGATGCAATCGAAGCCAGAGCTTCACCTCGAAAGCCTAAGGTTTTAATATCATCTAAATCTCTAAGTTCTTTGATTTTAGAAGTTGCGTGACGCTCAAAAGCTAAAATCGCGTCATCACGAACCATCCCAATACCATCGTCAGCAACACGCATCAAGCGTCTTCCACCAAGTTCAATTTCAACTTTTATGCGTTTTGCACCTGCGTCAATTGCATTTTCAATCAATTCTTTGACAACAGATGCAGGACGCTCGACAACTTCACCAGCGGCAATTTGATTCGCTAAATTATCGGGTAAGATTTTGATTTTGTTCATTGCTAAATAAAATAACAATTTCATCAAACAAAAAAAAGAGCAGACTAATAATCTGCTCTTAAGTCTAATTTGATATTCAATTAAGCAGATGTAGAATCACTCTTATCCGTTTTATTTGGTTGAGGAGTTGTACGCAAGTAAGGTTTGATTTTTGTAAATCCGGCAGGGAATTTCTCAGTTGCCTCTTCGTCAGAAAGAGTTGGGACAATTATGCAATCATCTCCATCTTTCCAGTTTACTGGAGTCGCAACACTATGATCTGCTGTTAATTGTAGTGAATCAATTACTCGTAGAACTTCATCAAAATTTCTTCCAGTGCTAGCTGGATAAGTAATAGTAAGTTTAACTTTTTTATCAGGTCCGATTACAAACACTGAGCGAACGGTAAACGTATCATCTGCGTTTGGATGGATCATATCGTAAAGATCTGAAACCTTGCGATCTTCGTCGGCAATAACGGGGAAATTTACAGCTGTGCCCTGTGTTTCCTCAATGTCATTTAACCAACCCATATGCGAATCAATCGGATCAACACTTAATCCGATTGCTTTAACATTTCGCTTATCAAATTCGGGTTTTAATTTAGCTGTGTAACCCAACTCAGTCGTGCAGACAGGAGTGTAATCTTTCGGGTGTGAAAAAAGAACTCCCCAGCTATCGCCAAGCCATTCATGAAAGTTAATAGTCCCTTCTGTTGTTTCTGCTGTAAAATTTGGTGTTTCGTCGCCTAATCTAATTGCCATATCTAATACTCCTTATAATACGGGGGTTAAATCCGATTAAACTGTGTTATAACAGAATAATTGGAAAATGAATATATAATTATCGATAAATATAAATATACTTTTTATTTAAGAATCAGACAACAGAAGGTCTATGTAAGCACCGGAAACTAAATCCTCTTCATTTATCTGCAAATCGTTCATCAATTTGGCGATTACATTTTGAGCGTTTTTAAGGTCTTCATTAGGTCTTAAGACGTACTCGAATTCGATAAAATGTCCTAGTCTCTCAACTTTATCTAAATGAATTCTAGTCTGTCCGTAACGAAATAGAAATCGTGTCTTTTTTACAATTCCGATCAACCCCAAAGCCATTACTAAAGTCTTTTTTAGTATTTCTGGCGTTTCAGTAGGACAAATTTGATAGCTTGATTGTTTTGCGTGTTTATTGTTTGCTCTTCTGTAGAAAATCAATTCGCCGTGACTTTCGCTGAATTTTCTAAGTTTTAGCCTGCCGGAATTTACTGAAAAAAATGTATCTTCCTGCTGAAGTATTTCTAGTGGGGTGTCGCTAAGATTCTCAGCAACTTTTAATTGGGTGGAAAAATTCTTTGCTCTCGCTTTAATTTCTATGTTGTGATTCATTTACTTGTGGATGATTTTCCAAATCTTCCTCATTAATCTTTTTTAATCTAAGAGTTTGAATTCTTTTTGCGTCGGCTTTGAGGATTTCCAGATCCAAGCCACGAAAATTCAATTTTTCACCTTTCTTGGGTACGTATCCTGATTCAGAAGTAACTAATCCGGCAATCGTTGTAAAATCATCATCCTCTATTTCCATATTAAGAAGTCTTTCGATTTTGCCGATCTCCGTTGATCCTAAAACATCGTAATAACCGTCTTTACCTTCAATTATCTCGATAATTTGTTCTTCCTGATCTTCATCTTCGATTTCACCAACAATCTCTTCGAGTATGTCTTCAACCGTAACTAAACCTGCAACTCCGCCGTATTCGTCAATCACAATTGAAATTTGTACGTGATTTAATTGCATTGATTTAAGAAGCTCAGAAACAGATTTAGTTTCAGGAACAAAATAAGCGGGTCTGAGAAGTTCTTTAATGTTTTGATTTTCTTTGCCTTCAGCCCAAGCATTTAAGATGTCGCGTACATAAATCACGCCATCGATATTATCAATGTTTTCATCATAAACAGGCAGACGTGAGAATTTTTCCTCTATCATCATATCCCGAGCCATTTTAACTGTAGCATTTATCTCTATTCCGCAAATTTCGGTTCGGGGAGTCATAATCTCATCAACTTCTATGCCCCCAAACTCGAACATTTTTTCAATTAATTCACGTTCTTCTTCTTCGATAATCCCTTCAGCTTGTCCAACTTCGATGAAAGCTTGGATATCATCAGAATCGTCAGAATCTAGCTTTTCTTCAATGTTTTCGGGAATGAGAGTATTTTCCAACTTGTTTTTTTCGCGTCCTCTAAAAGAAGGTTCAAGTGGGTCTGCGAGGACAGGTAAAATACTATAGACAGGTCTAACTAAAGGAAGTAGTAATAGCAGACGTGCCTCAGGATTCTTTAAGGTGACTAATCTGGGAATAATTTGTCTAAAAACAACTGTTGCTGCAAGGCTTATCAAAATAGAGTAGATAAGCATTTGAGATGGAGTTTGAAAGAAGCGATATACAATAAGCACAACGATTACTGAAAAGATAATCAGTAGTATCTGCATTGCTGAAGATAGTGCAAAACGGAAGCGTGGACGATTTTCAGAAACTTCACCGAGAAATTCCAAAGCACGCGGTTTCTTTTTATCTTCTGCATCAGCAAATAATTTGCGAAGACTTACATCACTCAATTGTGAAAAAGACATATCAACAGAAGCTAATAGCGTGAGTGCTAATAGTAAAATAACTCCTATGGCTATCTCAATTCCCATATTTATAAATTAGAGATTGTAAATGGTTACCATCAAATAGTAAATCTTAGAATTATATTTTACACAATAGTAAGAGAAATTAGACAATAAATTTTAGATTTATCAGATTCAATTAATTTAACCCAATAAAGATGAAAGGCATAATATTACAGGGAAGTTCTAGAAGCGATGGAAATACCGCAAAAATAGTAAAGTATTTATCAGATAAAACATCCTTCGACATTGTTGATTTAAGTAAAAAGGATATTGGACATTTTGATTATGAATTTAGAAATCGAGATGATGACTTTTTGCCACTTATAAGAGAAATAGTTTCTGACTATGACACAATAATTTTTGCTACTCCGGTTTATTGGTACTCGATGAGTGGAATCATGAAAGATTTCTTTGATAGGATTACTGATCTTTTGAGAACTGAAAAAGAAACAGGTCGGATGTTGCGTGGGAAAAACATGGGTATGATTAGTTGTGGTTCTGATTCACTTTTACAAGAAGGGTTTTCGATGCCTTTCTACGAATCCGCCAACTATCTTGGAATGATTTATTTAGGTGATGTGCATACTTGGGTTATTAATGATGAGATTTCTTCAGAAGTAAAGCAGAAACTTGATGATTTCTCAAAGAAATTAGTTAGATAAAAGTTTTGCAGCACTTTCATCAACAAACCAAAGCAGATTTCCATTAGTTGGATTTACACACTGGGATGGGAACTTTTCACAATTTTTCTCGCCTTCTAAAACTTTTTTTAAGGTTTCTCCTTTGTTTTCTCCAGTAACTAAAAATATTATATTTTTTGCTTTGTTAATTGTTGGAAAAGTGAAAGTTAAACGGTTTGTATCTAATTTTTCCACGTAATTAGACACTACTATCATTTCTTGTTCAGAAAGAGCCTTTGTGAATGGAAATAAAGATGCTGTGTGACCATCATCACCCATTCCCAGAAAAATTAAATCAAATTTCGGGAATTCATTATTATGTAAATCAAAGAATTTTTTGATCGAACGTTCATAGTTTTCTGCGACTTCATTCGAGTTAGTTATTTCTGTTTGCCAACGAAAAACGTTTGCGTCAGAGATATTTAGAGGCTTTAACAAAAATTCATTTGCCATCCGATAATTACTTTTTTCTGACATAGGAGAAACATCTCTTTCGTCTCCAAAGAAAAAATAAATTTTTTCCCAATCTATTACAGTTTGGTACTTATCTTCCAACAGAACATCATACAGATTCTTGGGTGTAGAGCCACCTGAAAGTGCAACTGTAAAATGACCTTTTTCATCTATCGCCTTGTTTGCAATGGATTTAAATCTTTCAGCTACTTCAACAAAGAATAAGTTTTTATCAACTACATTTAGTTCCATACTCGTTTAACTAATTACAAATAATTGTTGAAAATTAATCAATATTGTTTTTCCACTTGTGACCATCACTTTCAAGCAGTTCATCCGCTTCTTTTGGTCCCCACGTTCCGGCTTTGTAATTTGGAAAATTTCTGGCAGGCAAGGCTTCCCAAACATCTAAAATCGGTGATACAACACACCAGCTTGCTTCGACCATATCGGCACGTTGGAAAAGTGTTGCGTCACCAACCATACAGTCATAAAGCAGTCTTTCATATCCTGTAGAAACTGTTTCACCGAAATGTTCTGAATAATCAAAATCCATATCGACAGTTCCCATTTTTACAAGTGGTCCCGGTATTTTTGCACCAAAATGTAAGGTGATACTTTCATCGGGTTGAATATGTAAAACAATCCTATTCGTTGTCAGATGATCTATTTCTGTATCTCTAAAAAGCATAAATGGGGCTTTTTTGAATTGGATCAGAATTGTCGTATGTTTTTTAGGCATACGTTTTCCAGTTCTGACATAGAAAGGAACTCCTGCCCAACGCCAGTTATCTATTGAGAGTTTAAGAGCAGCATAAGTTTCTGTGTTTGAATTGGCTGGAACATTTTCAACATCTCTATAAGCTTTTAGCGATTCACCATTGATCTCATTTTCATCATATTGCCCACGCACGGTTTTATTCAAAACATCTTCAGGAGAAAAAAGCTGTATTGCTTGAAGAATTTTGGCTTGTTCGTCACGGACAGCATCAGCTTCAAAAGAAACGGGAGGTTCCATAGCTGTTAAGGTTATGAGTTGAAAAATATGATTGGGAACCATATCTCTTAATGCCCCGGCTTTATCGTAATAGCCTCCCCGTGTCCCGACTCCTAAATCCTCTGCAACTGTTATTTGCACATGATCTACATAGTTTCTATTCCAAATTGGCTCAAAAATACTATTTCCGAATCTGAAAACCAGAATATTCTGGACAGTTTCTTTACCAAGATAATGATCAATGCGGTATATCTGGTTTTCCTCTAGTATTTCTAAAAGCTCAGAGTTTAGTTTTTTTGCGGATTCGAGGTCTTTTCCGAAAGGCTTTTCAAAAATAAATCTTCTCCAAAAGCCTTCATCTTGTTTGCCCAAACCATTTTTGACAATTTTATTTGCTACATTTGAAAACAAGAAAGGCGGAATTGCCATATAGTAAAAATAGTTTTTGGGAATTTCGTGAGTATTTGTTACTTCATCAAGTAAATTTTTGATGTCACTAAAAAGGGCTTTGTCGTCATCGAAATCTCCACCAGTGTAATATGTTCTATCTTCAAACCATTTAACTAGCTTTCTGTCAACATCTTTACCGATGAAACTTTTTAGATCAGAAATAATTTGCTTGCGGAAAGATGCACCAGAAAGTTCTTGTCTGCCAACGCCGATAATTGCAAAATTTTCAGGCAAAAAACCATCTTTTGCCAAATAATAGAGTGCAGGAAATAGCTTACGTTTGGTTAGATCACCAGTTGCACCAAAAATTACCATTACACAAGGATCAGCAGCTTTCTGTTTTGTTTCAATCATATCGTATAAAGAGTTTTTTTTTCTTAGAATAGAATTTTGATTTTTTAAATGTTGAGTTTATCACGAAGTTTAAGTTCTAACTCATTCATTTCACCATTATCGGTTTCGTGGTCATACCCACATAAATGCAAAATTCCATGCAGAATAAGTTGTTTGATTTCAATATTTAATTCGAGATCATTTTCAAACGCCTGCTTTTTCGCCTGATTAGTTGAAATCACAATATCGCCTAAATAATCAGTATTTTCTTCAAAATCATCTGACTCATACGGAAATGAAAGCACATCTGTGGTTTTTGGTTTGTTTCTGTATTTACTATTTAGTTCTTTAATTTTATCGTCGTCAACAAACGCAATCGTTAAAGATTTATTTTCAGACTCTGGTAACAACCTTGCTGATTTTTTGGCAAACTCCTTGAAATCTTCTGGCTTTATCGCTATCACACTTTGTTCATCATGTATTTCTATCATACATCAGCCTCTATTATGCCCTTACTCAATTGGTCAACTTTCTTTAGTAGAGTAGGTATTCGAAATCTTCCATCCATTTTCAAGATGCCATTTATTGCGTCTTTCAAGGGATAACCAATTGAAGACACATAGAGTGGAGTTTTGCTCCTTCCGCGAAATACCTTTTTCACTTTTGAGCACGGGTTAAATTGGTTTTTTGCGACACCAACAACTGGAATTGATTGATTCAATTTTTTATATAAATGCCCGCCCAGTCTTAAGTTCTTTTCATCCAGCCAGACATGTCCATCAATAATAATTAAGTCAGGTTGTACAGGAAGATTTTGCAGTAGTGAAATTAAACAGGGAAGTTCCCGCTTGTAGAATTTCCCAGATTCATAAGGTTTTATACCAGTTGAGATATGTGTGAATTCTTTGGTCGGAAGTTTATCATTCCAGTTTTGAAAAGATATGCCAGCGGTTCGGGCTGTATCATTCTCATAATGAACATCAAGGCAAATTTTCATTTGTTAACTTTCAGTTGTGGTGTGTTCTTCATAGGCTTTTACGATCATCTGCACAAGTTTGTGACGGACAACATCTTTTTCATTGAAGTATATAAATTCAATTCCATCAAGTCCTTTGAGAATATGTTGAACTTGTACGAGACCACTTTTTTGCCCTCGTGGTAAATCAATCTGAGTTTTATCACCAGTTACTACTGCTTTTGAACCAAAACCTATGCGAGTCAAGAACATTTTCATTTGTTCTTTTGTTGTGTTTTGAGCTTCATCCAAAATAATAAAAGCGTCAGATAGAGTTCGACCTCTCATGAATGCCAAAGGTGCAATTTCGATAATCCTTTTCTCAAGCATTTTTGTTACCCGTTCTGAGTCAACTAAGTCAAAAAGTGCATCGTAAAGCGGACGCAGATAAGGATCAACTTTATCTTGCAAATCCCCAGGTAAAAAACCTAAGCGTTCACCTGCTTCTACTGCCGGACGTGTAAGTATTATGCGTGAAACTTTTTTCTGAAAAAGCGAGTGAACAGCTAATGCAACTGCCAAAAAAGACTTTCCTGTCCCTGCCGGACCAATACCAAAAGTCAGATCATTATCTTGTATGGCTTCAATATACTTTCTTTGATTTGCAGATTTTGGTGCAACCTGTTTTTTACCTGATGGGTTGAATCTGGCTTTAGTAAAATAATCTTTCAAAGAATAAGCACGATCTTCCGCGATTTGCTTAAAAGCACTTCGTAATTCTTTGTCGGTAAACTGATTCCCCCCAGCAAATAATTCTCCGAAATCACTGAGAATATTTTTTACAGTTTGTACATCTTGTGGATTACCATCAATTGTTAAATCCTGACCGCGTGGATTAATTCTTACATCCAAAATGGATTCAAGGTACTTAATGTTTGCATCGTGAACACCGAATAGCGTTTCTAGTGCACGAGGCGGTAATTCAATTCTTTTAATATCGTTCAAATTATGTATATTCCTATGCTAAATAGATTATTTAATAGTTTTGAGGCTACTAAAAGCAAAAAAAAGTGTCAATAAAGTTGAGATGTCAGCAAATATCTACAAAAAAGTAAAAAATAGCTTTTTATTCCTTTTTCAATGTGAGATAGTGATTACAGTAAAGATATTATTTACTTCCCCTTGATTCACAATTTTAACTAACAAGCAAAAATTTGAATTCGGTTCAAATTTCAAGGAGGGTAGTGTGAGTAAAGGTCAAACCAGAGTTGTTGAAACAGATGCAATTCTATTTACGCTGGGAAATGATGATGAATTATTAACCCAAGAATCAGTTTCTAATAATGCCGAAGGAAAACTAGAGCAATCTAAACCAGCCATTATAGAAAAAAAAGCCAAAGAAAATATAAGCGAAAAAGACGGTATTTATTAATTAAACGGGATGCGATAAAATTTTCCTTTTGCCAAATAAAAATTGTCAAATTATAGTTACAGTTGCTATCAGAATGGTTGCTGTAACTTAATTTATTTTCGTAATAAATATCTAACAAATACTAAATAAATCTCAGTCTAAATCTTTGCATATTCCCCTTTGCAAACGGGTAGTTTCGTGTGATATTCTTTCTCCTTTGTTATCACATTAATATAAGTGTTTTTATTATTAAGGAGCATATTAAATAATGGCTATTGAAGGAACTCAGCAAGTCGGAAAAGTGGTACAAGTTATCGGTCCGGTTGTTGACGTAGAATTTTCAGATAATTATTTACCACCTATTTATCAAGCTTTACGTATCACGTCAGAGGGTTTTGACGTCGATGCAGAAATAGATGTTGTTGCTGAGGTTCAACAACACTTAGGAGAAGGACGTGTCCGCGCAGTTTCAATGTTACCAACAGATGGTATGGTTCGTGGCATGAAGGTTATCGATACAGGCGGTCCAATTACCGTACCGGTTGGTGAGGTCACTCTTGGAAGAGTTTTGAACGTGATTGGAGAACCAGTTGATGAACTAGGCGAGGTTGTTGCTGAAACCCGCTATCCTATTCACGCACACGCCCCTGATTTTGAAGAGCAATCAACCGAGTTGGAAATGTTCGAGACTGGTATTAAAGTTATTGACCTCGTTCAGCCATTCTTACGTGGTGGTAAGATTGGACTTTTCGGCGGTGCAGGTGTTGGTAAGACAGTTCTCATTATGGAGCTTATCAATAATGTGGCGAAAGGTCGTGACGGATATTCTGTATTTGCTGGCGTTGGTGAAAGAACTCGTGAAGGAAATGACCTTTTGCGTGAGATGGTTGAATCTCAAGTTATCAAATACGGCGAAGACTTCATGCACGATTTTGAAGAAAAAGGTGCATTTGATTTAACCAAGGTAGATAAAGCAGCAATCAAAGATTCAAAAGTTGCATTGATTTATGGTCAGATGACAGAACCACCGGGAGCAAGACTTCGTGTTGCCCTTTCAGGTTTGACGGTTGCTGAATATTTCCGCGATCAAGGAAACGATGTACTTTTCTTCGTAGATAACATTTTCCGCTTTACACAAGCAGGTTCGGAAGTGTCGGCACTTCTCGGACGTATGCCTTCGGCGGTTGGTTATCAGCCAAACCTTGCGACTGAAATGGGTGAGATGCAAGAGCGAATTACATCCACAAAAACAGGTGCTATTACATCTATTCAAGCAGTTTATGTTCCGGCGGATGATTATACTGATCCCGCTCCGGCAACAACATTTGCTCACTTGGATGCTGTTACTGCACTTTCAAGACAAATCGTTGAGCTTGGCATTTATCCTGCGGTTGATCCGCTTTCTTCTAACTCACGTATTCTCGATCCTCAGATCGTTGGTGATGAGCATTACAATACAGCTCAAGAAGTTAAGCAGATTCTGCAACGATACAAAGACTTACAAGACATCATTGCAATTCTTGGTCTTGATGAATTAAGTGAAGAAGATAAACTGACTGTAGCTCGTGCAAGAAAAGTACAAAGATTCTTCTCGCAACCGTTCCACGTTGCAGAACAATTTACAGGATTGCAAGGGCGTTATGTGAAAGTTGAAGACACCATCAAAGGCTTTAAGGAAATTATCGAAGGAAAATGCGACGATATGCCTGAGCAAGCCTTCTATATGGTTGGAACAATCGAAGAAGCACGAGAAAAAGCCAAAAATATGGCGGCAAGTGCTTAAGTATTGACCATTTGACATTGACCATTGAACATAATTATTAGGTCAATGGTCAATGGTCAATGATAAATGAGAAAATGATTAATTTAGAAATAGTAACTCCTGAAAAAAAGGTAATTGATGAGGCAGTAGATGCTGTTTCAGTGCCAACTGCAAAAGGTGAAATAGGGATTTTACCTAACCACGCTCCATTGATTTCCACTCTTAGATCAGGAATTTTAAGTTATACAAATAAAGGTACAACTGAAAGTATGGTTGTCTCTGGTGGTTTTGTTGAAGTCAGTACAGATAAAGTTTCAATTCTTGCAGACATTGCTGAAAGTAAAGATGAGATTGATATTGACGTTGCAAAAACCGAACGAGAGGAAGCACAGAAATTACTTGGTGATTGGAAAGGCTCTGAAGATGAGTTTGAAGTTGAATTAGAAAGACTTGAAAAAGCTCAAGCCCGGTTGCAACTGACATCAGGCAAATAATATTACAATCAACAACTTAGTTATCCCGTTAACAACTTGAAATGTTAACGGGATTTATTATTATCAAAAATAAAAGTTTCAGCTTAAATAATAAATGATTTTTCATAAAAGTGTACCCGATATTGACCGTAAGCGGATAAAAAAGGCATTAGATGACATAAAAGAATTTGGCAATAAGTTTCAAGCTGAAACTGCGCATTTTATAGAAGATACGGGATTAATTATTTATTTGGATATTGCTAAAAAGGTTGGTGGTTCAGGTTCTGTTCAGTTAAATGATCAAAAAGCAGCTAGAGAAGCTGTCCAAGCAGGGAATTTAAGTGTTGAGGATGCAGCTGGATTTATACGCTTAAATATTGCTAGAGAAACCATAGATACAGGCGGACAAAGAGGTATTGAGGGTACATTCGTTCACGAGGGCAAACATGCAAGAGATTTTGCTTTGATGCTTTCTACTTTTTCACAAGGAATTGAAGAAAAAATTTACAATCCAACTGCGTTTCAAAGAGAATATTCTGCTCACTTAACATCCGCTTTTTACTTAATGAGAAGAGGAGGAGAATACACCGAAGAAGGAATTTCTTTGGGGCTGTTATTTGAAAGTGAAGGAAAGATTTGTGTAAATCGAAAGGGTATTCGCTCACGTTTGAAAAATAATTACGGATTAACAAAACAAACTCCCGGAAATTGTCTGAGCAAATCTGCAAGACCTGAAATCAGTCTTCCCAGAAAAAAATGGTTTGGGATATTTTAATACTTTTTTTGTGCTAAAATTTTTGCAATGACTTTATCTATCAAAACTCCTCTCGTTAATTTACATCAACACGAAATTGGAACCCTTACTGCGACTATGTCAAGAAAATTGGCAATGGCAGTCGCTAATCATGCGAATAAAACTGATTTGACTGAAGCAAATGTCGAAGACCTCTTAAATTATTTTCCAATGCGTTATGAAGATCGCTCAAATATGATGCCGATTGAGGAACTTTATGATGGTTTAGAAGCATCAGTTGAGCTTTATGTACGTGTTGCTGGAGGCTTTCGAGTAGGAAAAAACCGACCAAGAAAAGCTCCTCCGCTATATATTTTTGAGATTACGGGAAGTGACATAGACAGAACCAGAAAACCCGTAGTTGTTTGGTGGTTTATCTCGGGCAAAAGTGCGAATCATATTGTTAATTATTGGAAAAAGAAATTTGAACGTGGAACTCGCTTTGTTGCTTATGGTCAATGGGAGTGGGACTCACGCAGAAATACTTTTTCACTAAAATTAAATAAACCTGATGAATTAGAAATACTTCCGAATTTTGAAGATTCCGAAAACTTTGGTTTGCTCAAGGAAATGGCAGACGATTCTGATAGTTTTGATGAATTGACTGAAAAATTAAAAAAGAGTCAAGCTAAAGAAGATGAAGATACGGATTTAGTTGAAGATTCTGAAACTCCGGAGTTGGCAATGGTACATGTTGGACGAAGAGTTCCGGTTTACCGTAAGCTTGGTCAATTTCAGACAAAAAGATTGCGAGAAATTATTTTTGATGTTACCCAAAATATAGATACCACGACTATTCGAGAAACATTACCGGCTAAGCTTTGTAAAAGACAGAGTTTAATAACCAGAGCTAAAGCAATTGAAGAAATTCATTTTCCCCCTGAAGACTCAAATTTATCCGATTATGTAGGTGCCAGAAGTAATGCTCACAAAAGGCTTATTTTTGAAGAATTTTTCTGGGTATCATTTTCCTTACAGTTAAAGAGAGGCGAACGCACAAAAGAGCCAAAAGGAACTGTTATAGAAATTACGGATAAAACCTATGAAAGAATTGAGGATTTACTTCCATTTACTTTAACCAACGCACAAGACAGAGTGGTTAAGAGAATTTTTTCTGACATGGAATCAGATTCTCCTATGAATCGCTTGATTCAAGGTGATGTCGGTAGCGGAAAGACAATCGTTGCTTTTTTAGCTATGTTTGCGGCAATGGAAAGCGGATATCAAACTGCTCTAATGGCTCCAACTGAAATTCTTGCTGAACAGCACGCAAGAAATGCAAAAAAGCTATTTGATCAAACGCCATATAAAATAGATTTACTTGTTGGAAGCTTGCGAGCCGCTCAAAAAAGGAAAGTACAAAAGCTAATTTCCGAGGGTGAAGTTCAGGCGATAATTGGGACACATGCTTTGATCCAAGATGCTGTTGAATTCCAAAATTTAGGTTTGGCAGTAGTAGATGAACAACACAGATTTGGAGTGATGCAGAGAGCAGAATTACGTGCAAGAGGATACAATCCAGACATTTTAGTGATGACAGCAACTCCAATTCCACGCTCACTTGCAATGACTGTTTATGGTGATTTGGACGTGTCAGTAATTGATGAACTTCCGCCGGGCAGAACTCCTATTAAAACTGTTGTTGTTGGAGAAGACCAAAGAAATGGCGTGTATAAGGGAATAGTTCGTGAAGTCGAGCTGGGAAGACAAGTTTACATCGTCTATCCATTGATTGAAGAATCAGAAAAAATGGATTTAAAGGCGGCGACAAAAATGTTTGAGGAATTAAGAGACGAAATCTTTCCTCAGTATAAGGTTGGACTGCTTCACGGGAAAATGAAACCTGCCGAAAAAGAGAAAATAATGCAGGAGTTTGTTGCAGGAAATTTACACATTCTTGTTTCCACTACTGTTATTGAGGTCGGTGTAGATGTCCCAAATGCTTCTTTGATGATTATTGAACATGCAGAAAGATTTGGTTTGTCTCAATTACATCAATTGAGAGGTAGAGTTGGACGCGGAGCTGAGCAATCCTTTTGTGTTCTATTAGCTGGGGTTAAAAGGACTGCTGTAGCGAAAGAGCGTTTGGGAATAATGGAAAAAACAAATGATGGTTTTTTGATCTCCGAAAAAGACTTAGAAATACGCGGTCAAGGTGATATTCTAGGCACTCGTCAATCTGGAATACAAACTTTTAAGATCGGGAATATAATTCGTGATCTTGAGATATTAGAAGAAGCAAGAAAAGAAGCTGAACATTATCTAATACAAAAACGTTTAACAAAAGAAACTTCCAAAATGATAGAAATTGCTAAAAAAGATAGTAGATTTAAATTAGCAGGAATTGGTTAAACACAATTAATTGTGTAATAAATTAATACTTTAAAGTTTGAAATTTGTTTAAAGATTTGATTAAATCACAGTAATAGTTTCTCAGTTTCTCCATAGATTTTTGAGATGAAATATCAGTATTGCTGATATCTTCCAAAACTTAGTTTTTTTCCTGACCACCTACTATTAATTCCAATAGTAGTAAAAAACTTTTGGTGATTCTCATAAGGAACTAAATAGCACCAGGTGAATAAAAATGAATGACCGACGACACACAGCAGTAAGATCCCCCAAGCCTTATGGTCAAAAAAAGTATTACAAGAAGGGCAAAGACAAATCTTACAAGAAATGGGATTCTGAGCCTCGTAATAGCAGGTTCAAAAAAAAGGACAGAAGGTTTTCAAAAGGGGAAGGTAATTATCAATCAAGGAACAAATTTAATCCAAAAAAACGTTTCAACAAAGGTAAAGGTTCGACTCCACCTTGGAAGAAAAATCGTTTACCTCGTATCGTATCCGATATGCAAATAACCGATGGAAAACATCGTGGCAAATATCTAAAAAGTTCAGATTCTCCCAAAGTTCGTCCAACTGCTCGCAGAATTCGAGAAATTATGTTTCGGATTTTATTTAGAAGAGTACGTGCTGGGCGATTTTTAGATTTATGTGCGGGTGCAGGGACTATCGGTATCGAAGCAATATCCAGAGGAGCATTGCTTGCAACTTTTGTAGAACGCTCAGCTAAAATGTGCAGTTTTATAAGAAAAAACTTAGAAAATTGTGAGATCAAAGAAGGACATGGTGAAATCCATGAAATGGAAGTAGTTCCTTTTTTGAAAAAGATGAGCAAGAAAAGACGTTTTTGGGATGTTGTTTATTATGATCCTCCTTATGACACTGATTACGATCAGGTATTAAAGTATTTCGAAAGAGGAGTAGCAATCAGACCTCGTGGTGCTTTAGTTATAGAGCATCATTCAGAAATGTTTTTTCCTGAAAGAATAGGTGTTTTAAAGAGGTTTAAGGTAGTTGTAAAAGGTGACACTGCCATAAGTTTCTACGAAAGAAAATCTTAAATGCGTATTATTGCAGGAGAATTTCGCGGAAGGGTTCTAAAAAGCCCTTCCGACAATAAAACTCGTCCAACATCCGACCGTTTAAGAGAAACACTTTTTAATATTCTTCAAACAAAATTTGATGCAAGCACCAAATTACTAGATTTGTGTGCAGGAACAGGTGCGATTGGGATTGAAGCTTTATCAAGAGGAATTGGTTTTGTTACCTTTGTGGATATTTCAAGAAAAGCCTGCGGATTAATCGAAGAAAATTTAGATTTGTTATCTATACCAGAAGACTTTACAGAAATTTTTTGCTTATCAGCAGAAAAATTTCTTACTAAACAAAAAGATAAAAACTATGGGTTAATCTATTTTGATCCACCTTACAAAAAAGACTATTCAAAGATATTATCAATAATTGGTAGCAATAATTCAGATATTTTAGAAGATGATGGTTTGTTAATTGTTGAACATCATAATAAAAACTTTATGCCTGATTCAGTTGAGAATATTAGACGTTGGAGAATTGTCAAACAGGGTGAATCAAGGTTAAGTTTTTATGAAAAAAACTAGGATGAGCATTCCTAAAATAATAATTTATCCTCGCTTAGACCTTTATTCATAAACCCTTTACAATCAAAAAATGAAATTTGTAGTGTGGCTAATTCTGTGTCTGATTTGGGGAACAACTTGGTTGTTTATCAAAGTAGGACTTGAAGATTTACCACCCTTAAGTTTTGCATCAATTAGGTTTATCTTAGCCGTCATTGTTGTCGGATTAATAATTATTGCTAATAAAATTCCGTTACCCAAAACCAAAAGGGAATGGAAACTGTTAGCAATAACAGGAATATTGCAGTTTACAATTAACTACAGTCTAGTATTTTGGAGTGAATTGTATATTACCTCAGGACTGGCTGCTGTCTTGCAAGCAATGATACCTGTATTTGGATTGGTTTTAGCTTGGTTCTATTTGCCTGAGGAAAAAATAACCTGGTTAAAAGTCATTGCTCTCATAATTGGGATAATCGGTGTTGGCATTGTGTTTATTGAACAACTCAGGGTTAATAGTTTGATGGCTTTTGCTGGAAGTGTAGCGATAGTGATAGGTGCCTATGCAGCAGCACATGCTTCTATTTTGACTAAAGCTAAAGGAGGCGACATACACCCTGCTAGTTTGGTTTTTGGACAGATGGTTTGCGGAGTATTTCCAGTCATTATAATCGCTCTTTTTAAAGAGGGAAATCCTTTTAATTACAATTATTCTTGGTCTGCCATAATAAGTATTTTGTATTTATCAATTTTCGGAACGGTTCTGACCTTTTGGCTCTACTATTGGCTTTTAGGTAAAATTGAATCTACAAAGGCTATGACTATTGCACTTGTTACACCATTAATTGCCGTAGTTTGTGGAGCAATTTTTTTGGGCGAGAAATTGCTTCCACAAACTTTGATTGGTGGGATTTTAATACTTGCTAGCGTTGGGCTAATCGTGTTCAGGAAGAAAATTAAAACTGTAACAGGTGAATTAAAAACCGAGAATTAAACATATTTATGAACTTCAAATTCACAACTGCCGGAGAATCTCACGGAAAAGCTTTAATTGCAATAATAGAAGGACTTCCGTCAGGATTAAAAATAGAAATAGAAAAAATCAACCACGAACTTTGGCGACGTCAGCAAGGTTACGGTCGTGGTGGGCGTATGAAGATTGAACAAGATAAAATTGAAATTTTGTCTGGAGTTCGTCACGGGAAAACGCTTGGTTCGCCAATTTCAATTACGATAACCAATCGGGATTTTGTTCATTGGGAAAAAATAATGGCGAGTGAAGAAATTGAAGAATTACCTAAAAATCCTCGCATTGTGAAGCGCCCAAGACCCGGTCATGCTGATCTGGCTGGTGGACAGAAGTTTCAAACCAGAGACTTGAGAAATATACTTGAAAGGGCTTCTGCAAGAGAAACTGCCGCAAGAGTAGCTTGTGGAGCTTTTGCCAAACAATTACTACAAAATTTTGGAATTGAAGTTCTAAGCCACGTAATCAAACTGGGAAATATTCCAGAATCGCCTCTTACTGTAAGTTGGCGAGAAATAAAAAATATACCTGATGATTCACTTCTGCGATGTGCAGATAATGACACACAAGATGAAATGGTCAAGCACATAGATGAAGCTAAAGAAAATGGAGACACTCTTGGGGGAATCTTTGAGATAGTAGCAAAAAATATTCCTGTGGGATTAGGCTCGCATACTTCTTGGAATGAAAAACTTGATGGGCGAATTGCACAAGCAATTATGTCGATTCAAGCTGTAAAAGCAGTTGAAATCGGCAATGGAGTTGAGAACGCTGGGCTGTTTGGCTCGGAAGTTCACGATGAAATCATTTTTGAAAATAATAATTACAAAAGAGCCAGAAATAAAGCTGGAGGGTTAGAAGGTGGCATTACAAACGGGGAGGAACTTCGCGTTAGAGGTTATAAAAAACCTATTTCTACTCTTCGTAAGGCACTAAAATCGGTTGATATTGACACAAAAAAAGAAGATTTAGCAGCTTTCGAGCGTTCAGATATAACGGCAGTCACAGCAGCAGGAGTAATTGGCGAGGCAATGCTTGCGATTATTTTAGCAAATTCAATGCGTGAGAAATTTGGTGGTGACAGCATGGTTGAAATGAAAAGAAACTATGATAATTATATAGAAAATTTAAAGGAATTTTAATTAGCCAATATCTTCTACGGAAGAACTTTATAAGTTAAAACATACAAACTTTCTTGTAGAAACAATGCAAACTCTCCGCGTGTAAAAATTCTGTCGCCTGTTTTTATTTGTTTGAAGTTTACAGGGACTGCCTCTTTGCCAAATATCTTTCGCCAAAAATTTATCACTTCATTTTGAGTTAAAGGGAGTTTTCCTCTTAATTCTTTTTCATCATTTATTAACGAGATATTGTACTTTGAAACAAGAAATTCAGTTGATTCAGAATATGGTTGAGATTTTTCCAGATCCTTTATTTCTCTTGGTGATTTAATTTTTTGTGGGTTGTATTGTGAATAAAGACCTATTTCAAGTGGGATTTTATTGGACATTTCAGCTCTTTTTTGCAGAAAATCCAAAGTTAAACGCAAAAAATGTATGAAATCACCTTTTGTTAAAGGAGCATTCATATGGAATTTCTTGTCAGCATATCCGAAAGTTAATTTATAGTTTTCAGTTAGATAAAGTATTGATTCGTAATAATTAGAACCTTCACTCACATCACTAAAATCTTCAATACTCTGAGGAATAAAATAGTTTTCCGTAAAGACAATCGGAATAAAATTATAAGTAATTATTCCATTGGTTTTTATTACAACTCCATCACAAATTGTTGGTGTAAATTCAGCTTTTAGGGCAGATTCTTGTGCTGATGGGATAAGGAGTTTATTCCCTTTAGAGTCTAAGATTTTTTCAACTTTGCCATCTTCATTTATTAAAACCTTTATTTGAACGGAACCACCAATTCTCGCTGTTTTAGCTTCAGTTGGGTAAAAAGGTGATTGTAATTGAGTATTTTTCCCTAAATCCAGTTCTTTACAGCTTTTGGAAATATTTTCTGTTACAATTTGTGACGTAGCATTAATATTATCTTTTTCTTGTGCAAAAATAGATACAGGCACAAGAAAAAGCGTTAATAAGACTAAATTGAATAGTTTTTTGCTACACATTTTTTCAATTAGTAATAAATACAATTTGAAAAAGAAAAAGATAAATAAGCCAAATTTAGTTGTAATAGTAAGATATATACAGTCAAAATAACAATAAACTTCCCAAATTCAATGATGACTGAAGCCGAAAGAGCGTTGGAAAAAAGTTCAGAGAAAAAACTTCTTAAACTCGTAAAAGACTTTAAAAATACCTTCAAGACCGATAAAAAATTGTTCGAATCAGAAGTGTTGGTCAACATTGCATATTGTGATGCACTTTTTGAGGCTGGCATTCTTAAACGACAAGAGTCAGAAAAAATTAAAAATGGTTTACAGACTATTTTCAAACGAGCTGAATTTGATAAAGAATACCTAAATTTTCACCAATCATTAACAGTTACTGATTTTATCTACGAAAGATTGCTTCAATTAGTCGGCGAAGTAACCCACAAAATAAAAATTGGAATTACAGACGGTGATTTACAACAAACAGTTTTGAGGTTTTGGCTAAGAACCGAGATTTCTAATATTTCAGAATTAGTAAGAAATCTTCAGTCTCAAATCATACTTAAGGCAAGTGAACACTCAGAATGTTTGTTTTTTATAAATAAGCAAAATTCTTCTGCAAGTCCAATATTGTTTGCTCATTTGTGTTTGGCTTATTTTGAAATGTTTTCCAGAGATAGAGAAAGATTGGATGAGGTCTGGAGAAGGAATAATACTCTCCCGTTAGGTTCGAAAAATGGAGATGGAACCTCAGTAGAAATTGACAGGGAAGGTCTTGCAAAAGAATTAAATTTTGAAGGTATAACTAATAACAGCCTGGATTCAATCAGTGATAGAGATTTTGTTCTGGAGTTTGCAAATGCCTCTGCTTTATTAATTAATCATATAAATACTTTTTCTGAAGATATTATTTACTATTCATCAGGAAATATAGGCTTCTTTGAGTATAAGAATGAAAATTTAGAAACAGTCTTTCACTCAATAATAGGCAAGAGTTCACTGATATATAGTTCCCAAAATGAATTGATCAATAGTATCAAGGGGTTGACCTTAGGTTTCCATGATAATTTTTATTTTCACAACAAAATAATTATTCAAGTTGTCGATTTGTTGAAAGAAACTCTAAATATTCTTGTTCACTTACTGCCTCAAATTAAACTAAACGAAACAAAAATAAATAGAAAAGCTCAAATGCGGTTTTTGGACAAAAGAGAAATAGTAGAATACTTTCTGCAAAGAGACGTTCGATTTGAAGAGTCGGAATCCATTGCTGAAAAATTAATTGAGTATCTGAGTAAAAAAACTTACACAACCTCTATTTCATATGAAGAATTAAAGAATATTTCGGAATTAATTGAAAATGATATTTTTGAAATTTTGGAAATTGACAAAATTATCAGGCAAAAAGACCAAATCGGCGGAACCTCAAAGTCAAGAGTTTCTGAAGCAATAATTGAAGCTAAAAATAAACTAAAATTTGAAGAAAAAAACTCTTAATGCATACTTTCGTCAGAAATTTATTAACTGAGTGGAGGCGTTTAGAAATGCCTTTTTCAGATGAAAATATTGTTATTGCTGTTTCCGGTGGTGCAGATTCTATGGCTTTATGTTCTGCTATATTTGATCTGCACAAAAGAAAAAAGCTTAAGAATAAATTTATTATCGCTCATTTTAATCACAATTTGCGTGGAGAGGAAAGCAAAAGTGATGCGGGTTTTGTCCAAAATTTTGCGAAACAAGTTGGTTTTGACTATGTTGAAGAAAAAGCGTCGGAAAAACCTAAAAAAAAAGACAATATAGAGCAATGGGCTAGAGAAAATAGATATAAATTTTTGATCAAAACTGCTAACCAACAAAATGCTCATTCAATCATCACAGCTCATACAATCAATGACCAGGCTGAAACTTTTTTGATAAATCTAATCCGTGGAAGTGGTTTGGATGGTCTTTCCGCTATGAAGCCCAAATCTCAACCCTTTGATGATGAAGTATTGATAGTTCGACCTTTGCTAAATTGGGCATTGCGAGCAGATACTGAAAACTTTCTGTATGAAAACGAAATAAAATTTATAGATGACGCAATGAATGAGGATTTAACTTATAAGCGTGTCAAAGTCAGAAAAAAATTAATTCCATTTTTGAAAGAATTTAATCCTAACATTGTTAAAACTCTTGCAAATACTAGCAAAACCATATCCGCAGATAATGAACTTTTTAATGACTTGATATATGAAAAACTAGATAAAGAAAAACTAATAGATGGAGATCACATAACAATAAAAAATCTTAAAAATCTATCTAAACCTATGCGTTATAGAGTTTTAAGAAGTTGGATAAAGAAAAGAAAAGGAAATCTGAGACAAATCGGTTTAAATCACATAGAGTCAATCATAAAATTAGTTGAAAGCAGAAAAAGTGGGAAAATTGTGGAACTTCCTGAATTTATTATTATAAAAAAAGAAAAAGGGCGACTATTTTTCCAAGATACAAAGGTTGAAAAATGACATTTGGGCAACTACAATAAAAGTTTGTAGTTAAGTGTAGTCTTAGCTCATAAAGAACAACGTAAATTGATAATATTTCATCAAAAAGTTGTTAATAAAAATGAATTGTTATTTTAGCTAATTATTTGATGAAAGTTATTTTGGAGGCGAAAAGTTGAATTCTAAAGCAAAACAAGTCCTGTTATGGGTAATGATAATTTCCAGTGCATTGCTTTTTGTATGGTTTTTACAAAGCAAACAATCAGCAAATCCTGAGGAAATTTCATTTGATAAAGCTTTAACCTTTATACAAAACAAAGACATTACCGCAGCGTCTGTTAAACAAAGTCAACTAGAACTAGAAGACAAGAATGGTAAGAAGTATATCACTCCGCTTGATGCCAGTGATGCAACAAGAGAGGTAATTCTTGGTGCAATCAATAAAGTAAACGCTGAGAAACCAAACTCTATTAAAACCGAATTAGAACAAGCTTCAAGCGGTTGGTTTTGGATAGTTTTGCTTAACGCTCTTCCATTTTTGCTTTTGATAGGATTTTTGATCTTTACTTTGCGTCAGATGCAAGCTGGTGGTAACAAAGCACTTAGCTTTGGTAAATCGAAAGCTAAACTGCTCAACAATCAGCAAAAACGTGTAACATTCAAAGATGTTGCTGGTGTGCAAGAAGCAAAAGAAGAATTAGAAGAGATCATCGAATTCTTGAAAGACCCGCAAAAATTCCAAAAACTTGGCGGTAAAATTCCAAAAGGCGTTTTGATGGTGGGACCTCCAGGAACAGGGAAAACCTTATTGGCAAAAGCAGTAGCTGGTGAAGCTAATGTTCCTTTTTTCTCAATTTCAGGTTCTGATTTCGTCGAAATGTTTGTTGGAGTTGGTGCTTCCCGTGTCAGAGACTTATTTGAACAAGGTAAGAAAAATGCTCCTTGCATAATCTTTATTGATGAGATTGATGCGGTTGGAAGACACCGTGGAGCAGGACTCGGTGGCGGACATGATGAACGCGAACAAACTTTGAACCAACTTCTTGTTGAAATGGACGGTTTTGAGTCAAATGACGGCGTAATCTTGATGGCTTCAACTAACCGACCTGACGTTCTTGATCCGGCATTATTAAGACCCGGACGTTTTGATAGACGTGTTGTAGTCGGTCGCCCAGACATCAAGGGGCGTGAAGGAATTCTCAAAGTTCACACACGCAAAATTCCTTTGGACGAAAACGTTGACATCAGCGTCATTGCTCGTGGAACTCCAGGATTTACTGGTGCAGACCTAGCAAACCTTGTTAATGAAGCAGCTTTGAATGCGGCTCGATACGATAAAAAAGTCGTTACAATGTCAGATTTTGAGGTTTCCAAAGACAAAGTAATGATGGGTGCTGAGCGTAAGAGTATGGTTCTTTCAGATGATGAGAAGAAACTCACTGCTTATCACGAAGCCGGGCACACGCTCGTTGGCTTGAAAGTTCCGCAAGCTGATCCTGTACACAAGGTTTCGATAATTCCGCGTGGTATGGCTCTTGGTGTCACAATGCAACTCCCTGAAACGGATAAACATAGTCACACAAGAGAATATTTAACCAGCCAGATCGCAATACTCATGGGTGGACGCTTGGCTGAAGAAATTTATTTTGGTAATGAAAATGTAACAACCGGTGCTTCAAATGATATTGAGCGGGCAACAGACCTTGCACGTGCAATGGTTTGCGAATATGGAATGAGTTCACTTGGACCCCTTACTTTTGGTAAGAAAGATGAACAGATTTTCTTAGGTCGTGAAATTAATCAGCATCGTGATTATTCAGAAGACACTGCAATTAAGATTGATCAGGAAGTACGTAAAATTGTTGATGAACAATATGAACGTGCTAGACAAATCTTAAATGAAAATGCTGATGCAATGGTTCGTTTGTCAGAAGCATTACTTGAACATGAGACATTAGATAGTGTTCAAATTCGCAGAGTTGTTGCTGGATTACCTTTGGACGGAGACGATGAAACTCCAAGTTCGGATGATGATGGAAGTCCTGAAGAGACTGAAAAAAATCCATTCAAGAAGCCAATACTTCCTCCGATAACTGGAAACAATCCTGCTACGGCTTAGATAAATAAACTTTTTAGTTAAGGCAAAAGTGAAGATTTAATCTTTGCTTTTGCTTTTTTTGTGGTAAAAATAAGCTGTAAAAAGTATTAGGTAATTAATTTATGGCTGAAGAGAAAATTTCAAGACGCAAATTTAGTAAAAGACTTTTAGGCACAGCTATATCAATTTCCTTCTTGGAAACTTTGTTTGTAGGTTGTTCGAGTGAAAAGAAAATTGCAATTGCAAAATCAAATAACGTTATTGAACCAAAAGCAACTGAAGTTTTAAATCATTGGGCAGTTGAATTAAATGAAATTTGCAGTGATTTAGGAACTAATAAAATTTCGCAAAAAGTTTGGCAAGAGCAAATTAACAAATTATACAGTCAAATAGAACTGAATGAATTATTGAAATTTATTGACTTTGAGAAACTAATTAAGAATTTTGAATATCCTGATTTGGGAGTAAACACAAGGAAAGTTAAATTTCCAAAATTGAAGGATTTACCTGAGAAGACAGTTTTTTATAAAAAGATTTTTGGGATGAAAAAAGGTCGGGCAATCATTCCACATGGGCATAGCAATATGGCTTCGGCACATTTTGTATTAAAGGGTGATTTTGCTTTGAGACATTATGAAAAGATAAAACAAGAAAATGATTTTCTCATAATTAATCCGACAATTAATAAATCTATATCGGCTGGAGATTTTTCAAATATCTCAGATGAAAAGGACAATGTTCATTGGTTTGTCGCAAAATCTGAGAATGCTTTTACGTTTGATGTAATAATGCTTGATTTGAACGGCAAGAAGTATGATATTCATAACATAGATATTAATGAAGCTGAGAAAATATCTGGTGGCAATATTCGAGCTAAAATAATTGATGTGCAAACGGGGTTAAAAAAATATGGAAAAGATCATCACGAAAGGATGCAGAAAACACTCTAAATGAGCAACAAAACCAAAGAAAAATTCTGGCAAACTTCTAACAGAAAATTAGACTATTCTGAGAGAACTCTCATAATGGCAATCCTAAATGTTACGCCCGATAGTTTTTCGGATGGAGGTAAATATAATTCTATTAAAAATGCCCTAAAACAAACTGAAAAGCTAATCAGCGAAGGAGCAGATATTTTGGATATAGGCGGAGAGTCAACCCGTCCAAATAGTGAAAGAGTTAATATTGAGGAAGAGATAAAAAGGACTGCCCCAGTTATTGAAGAGATTAAAAAAAGGTTTGATATCCCAATTTCTATTGACACTTCTAAAAGCAAAGTAGCTGAAAAAGCAGTTGCTGCAGGAGCTGAAATAATCAATGATGTTTCAGGGTTAAAATTTGATGAAAGAATAGGAGCAGTTGCTGCAAAGTACAAAACAGGTTTGGTTTTAATGCACTTGCGAGGTGAGTTTGAATCAATGCATAAACAAAAACCAGTCCAAAATATTTTACAAGAAGTTTCAAAAGGTTTTCAGATGAGCATTGATAAAGCAAAAAGTTTTTGTGTAAAGGATAAACAGATTTGCTTAGATATAGGTATTGGATTTGGCAAAACTTTAGAACAAAATCTTGAGTTGTTAGCTAAACTACAAAGTCTCTGTGGCGATTTCAGCAATTATCCAATGTTGGTTGGCACATCACGTAAATCATTTATAGGAAGAGTTCTCAATAATATTCCAGTTGATAAAAGACTGAATGGGACAGTAGCTACTAATGCTATCGCTGTTTTCAATGGTGCAAATGTTATACGTGTTCACGATGTAAAGGAAAACGCAGAAGCTGTCCGAATTGCTGAAGAAGTTCTAAAACAGAAATAGTAAAGAGAGTGTTTTTATAATACCTTTGGAATTTCTTTTGACCAAGAAAAAATCTTCTGTCAAAATCTAGCTATGTATAAAGTCAGGCTTATTTTTTTAGCAGTTTTAATCTTCTTATTTTGTAGTGCGTTCAAGGACTGTTACAAACCCGTAACAAATTCAGGACTACCGAAACACATTAAGAAAGTCGCAGTACCAGCTTTTCAATTTGAAGCTAAGGGAGCAAGATATCGTGTTGCTTCAAGGTTTACGGACTCAGTAATTAGAGAAATAATTAAACGAGGAAGAGGTATAAAAGTTCAAGGAAAAAGAGAAGGGGCAGATGCAATAATAGAAGGAAAAATCAATGACTTTAGTTTTTCGGGAGTTTTGCTCGACAGAGATGGAAGAGCAAGAGTTTATGAAGTCACAATCAGGTCAAGCGTAACAATTTTTGATACGAAAAATGACAGAATTATTTACGATAACCAAAATTTTGTTTTCAGAGACTCATTCGAATTTAGTGAGGATCCACGTTCATTTTTTAATGAAGAAGATCCGGCAGTTGAACGTATGGCTAAAGCATTTGCAGAATCTGTCGTTTCTACGATCACAAATGGAATCGGTGTAAGAAAGAAAAAGGGAACTTAAGCCTCAATGAAAACATTATCCCGCGAAGATTTAAGAAATCAACTTAGAAAAAAAGAGATAGCACCAGTTTACTTATTATTTGGTGAAGAAACTTTTTTGCGTGACCTGGCGGCGAAAACTATTACCAATATCGCCTTAAAAGATTCATCACTAAGAGATTTTAATGAAGCTGAAATAAGTTTGAATGAGGCGGAGGTAAGGCACGCAATTGCATCAGCCGAACAGATACCAATGATGGATTCGAAGCGTGTCATAAGGATCACAAATGTAGTTGTTTCCACGAACAAGCAAAAAAACAATGTTAAAGAAGATGAGCTTAATGTCTTGAGTTCCTATCTTGCAAGACCTTCTGAAAGTTCAGTGGTTATCTTTATTGCAGACGAATTTGATAAACGCCTGAAAATGGCAAAAGTTCTTTTAGAAAATTGTGTTTCTGTTGAATTTAAGGAGCTAAATGATAATGAGTTACATAAATGGGCAGAGGATAAATTAAAAGAACTAAAGGCAAAAGCTGATGAAAAAGCACTCAGACACATTATTGGTTTAGTAGGAAATGACGTTAGAAAATTAACGCTTGAATTAGAAAAATTAGCTATTGCTGCTTTACCTGATTCAATAATTACGTACGAACTTGTTGAATCTTTAGTCCCAAATTCAAGAGAAATATCTAACTTCGATCTCGCAGATTATTTATTAGCCAGAAATAAAACAAAATCCTTGCAAACTCTCAAAAAAATACTTGATGATGGAGCAGAACCTCTGATGATTTTGGGTTTGCTTTCATATCATTTTCATCGTTTAGCTTTGGCTAAAGAAATGATGACGGAAGGGGTAAATCGAGATGCAGTTTCAAAAGTAATGCGTCTGCCATACAGTAAACAAAAAAGCTTTCTCGAAACTGCACGTAGAACTGACAGATTAAAATTCATCGAAATCTTAAAACGTTTAGCAGAAACTGATCTAGCAATTAAAACTTCAAAAGCTACTCCAAGATTACAAATCGAAATGCTGGTTTGTGAATTAGCAAGCTTAAAAAAGACAAAAAAATGGAAGTGAACTTACTCAAGGCTCACTTCCGTTCTAATTCAAAGGAGAAAAACTATGATGTATGAGGTAATTTTTCTATGCTAAATTGTTTACGTGCTTCGTTAATCTAGATTTGTAACGAGCAGCTGTATTCTGATGTAATATCTTTTTGTTTACCATTTTATCAATCAAAGAAATTGTTGGAACAAGCTCAGCCTGACTTTGTTTCTTGTCGTTAGCTGCAATTGCTTCTCTTAATTTCTTAATTTGAGTTCGAAGGCGACTTCTGTTGCTTCTATTTCTTGCACGACGTTTCACATTTTGTCGCATTCTTTTCTTTGCTGATTGATGATTTGCCATTAAATAACTCCGTATTAAAAATAAAAAAATAAATAAATTCTCATGCAGAGAAACTACAAAGTATAAAACTTGGGTAAATCAAAGTCAAGCCGTGAAATGTATGCATTTAGGGACTATTCTTAGATACAAAAGAGTGCATTATATCTACGAAAAGAACTACGATTGGGGGATAAAAAATAAACTCAAGATGTAAAGTTGGAGCAAAAACCCTTGGCATCATAGCTGTTGTCATTACACCAAAGAAACTACTTATCAATAATCCTATACCCAAGCTCAAAAGTAATCCTATTACTAAAAACATTACAGCCTGAACTCTTGAATAAGGTCTTGTTTCTTCTTCAATTTCAGCAAGTAAAGAATCATGTATGTTCAAAGAAGAATAGGTATATCTTTCAAAAGCTGCATGCAAACGTTTTAGAAGATGCAAAATGCCGATAATGAAAAGCATCAGTAAGATCATTTTTCCAAATACATTGGAATTTGACCAAATCAGAGGTTTGAATACTGCAACAAAGCCAGTCGAAATAAATAAAGCAACTATTGGGAATATCGTTTCTTGAAGAGCCATTGATTCTTGTCTCTCTTCTTCAATCATACGGTCAATAATTGCATTATATCTCTGCTCATACATCATTTGCCTTGCACGACTAGCGTGTGGATTATCTGCATTTAAAACAGTATCTTCTTTGGAAAATTGAGCACGCAGTCTTTTACTATCGTAGTTTGCACGTTTGCGAGGATCGCTCAAAATTTCGTAAGCTTTAGCGATTTTTGCAAATTCTCTAGAATGTTTATGACTACCTTGGTTAAGATCGGGGTGTTTTTTTCGTGCAAGTTTCCTGTATGCCGATTTTATCTCAGCATTTGATGCATCCGGTGATACTTTTAATACTTCGTAGTAATCCACGTTAAAAAGCTTGCTGAACAGAGGAGAAAAATGAGCGTTTTGATTGAGAAAATAATTTATCTCAATTAATTATAATTATAGCACAATTTTACCATTTTTCAGATACGAATTTAATCTAAATCATCAATTTGTAAACTAATCGGTTTTGCTCCTGCAAGTTTTATTGCATCAATAACTTTTACTACCTCACCATAGGCAATTTTTTTAGGTGCTTTGATGAAAACAGTCTTTTGAATCTTGTCTGACATATCCAAATTTTGATTTGTGGCAAGATTTTCATTTAGAACACCATTATCTTTTCTTTCAGAAAATATTTTGGTGAGTTTGCTTTGTAATTTTTCAGTCTCCTTAATAAAGCCAAGGTTTTTAGTTTTATTAAGTTGTAAAGATTTATCAGTGTTTATTTTAACAATCAAAGTGTGTGGATTTGGTTCACCTGGATTATCTCTCTCTTGTTCTGAGGGAATCTTTGTTTCAAATTGACTCGGCTTGATGGGTGAGATGACCATAAAAATTATCAATAATACAAGTAAGATATCTATCAAAGGGGTAACATTTATATCAGGCTTCATATTTTCCTCCTAAAGAAGTTTAGTTATTAGACTCCACAGAAAGAAAAATGTTCCCGACAAAATAAATAAGAGATTTAATCAGACACAAAATCAGCATTTATTGCTTCAAAAATAGCTTTGGCTTTGTCTAAACTCTCTTGATATTCTTCATATGCATCACTATCTATTACTATTCCTCCACCAACATTAAATATCGCTTCTTGATCTCGTATCACCATCGTTCTAATTGCAACGCTTAAATCGACTGAATTATCAAAGTCACAGTAGCCAATTGCACCCATTGAAAGACCACGGTTTGCAGTTTCGAGTTCATTAATGATTTCCATTGTTCGGATTTTAGGACATCCGGTAATAGAACCGCACGGAAATGTGGCTTTGATTAGATCAGAAATTGTTGCTTTCTCTCTTAAATTTCCAGAAATAGTTGAAACAAGATGAAATATACTTGGATGAGTTTCTAAATCACAAAGCTTTTCGACGTTTACGCTTCCAAACTCACTTATTCTACCAAGGTCATTTCTCAAAAGATCAACTATCATTGTATTTTCAGCACGATCTTTTTGGCTTCCGAGTAAATCTTTTTTAAGCTGTGAATCTTCAGCTAAATTTTTCCCGCGTGGTCGTGTGCCTTTTATCGGAGAAGTAGAAATTTTTCTGTGATTTTTTGAGTTTTCTGTTTTGAAAAATCTTTCTGGAGAAATGCTGACAACGTAGTCTTTTTTTCGTTTCAAAAAAGATGCAAAAGGAGCGGGATGATTATTTCTTAACCGATGAAAAATGATCTGTGCATTCAGATCATTTGTGAGTTTTGCTCTAAATTGTTGAGTTAAGTTTGTTTGATATGTGTCGCCAGCTCTAATGTATTCTTTAATTTGATTTATAGCATTTATATATTCATTTGTTGTGAAATTAGACTCAACTACGGATTTATCAAAAGTATTTATTAAATTGAGACTCTTTATATTAATTATTTTTTCGTTAATTTCACTAAACTTATTTATATTTCCTTTCAAAAATGTCTTTCTGGTGTTGTAATCGTGAATTATCAAACAATCAAAAATAGCTAGGAAAATGTCTGGTTCTTGAAATGAAAAATATTCTTTCTCACGCTGTTTCAAGTTTTCAAGTTTTAATCCAAGGTCATAAGAAATTGTGAAAATTCCCGCTACGTTTGGATTTGATACTTTTTTATCAAGAATATGTAGAGTCTCATCTGCATTATTATTTTGGATTTCCAAAACTTCAAGTGGATTGATTCCGGCGACTAATTGATGAGAATTGAGATGATTGACACCGCAACTGTCAAGCAAACAAACAGTTTCTGCTTGTGAAATAGATAATAATTTATTTACTAGAGAATTAGTTGAAAGTTCAATTTCCTGCACGTTGAAAATTTTAACACGAGGAATAAACTTTTCTTTAAGGGGCATTTTAGCGTAAGATTACGCAAAATCATTTCAACTTATACAAAGCAATAAAATATGACAACAGATTCAAACGATAATTCGGGCTTAATCCGTGGACTAGGATTAGTTGCAGCAATAGCAATTATTTTAGGAAACGTAATTGGCACAGGGGTTTTTCTCAAAGCTCGTGTGATGACTTGTAACGTAGGTTCCCCAACCTGGGTTTTAATAGCTTGGATTGCAGCAGGTTTTTTAACACTAGCAGGTGCATTAACCTATGCCGAATTGACCTCTATGAAACCGAAAGCAGGTGGTGAATACGTTTTTCTGCGAGATGCATACGGTAAGATTCCGAGTTTTTTATACGGTTGGATGCAGATTTTTATTGCTAAAACAGGTTCTCAAGCTGCTGTCGCAGTGGTTTTTGCAATCGGGTTAAATGATTTTTTAGATGGAACTTTAAGAAAAGTTTTAATTCAGACTGATGCTTTAGGTTTTACTTATGAATTAACAACATTGCAGATAGTTGCTGTGATGACAATTGTGATCTTTACAACCTTGAATTGTGCTTCTGTGGCATTTGGAGGACAGATAGCGAAAGCTTTAACGGTTGTAAAAATAGGTTTGATTGCAATGGTTGGTTTGGGAGCTTTTTTGTTCGTTGTTGGAGGAGATTTTGGAAATTTCTCATTAATGAACTCAGGTGGAACTTGTGAGGATGTCTCAGCTTCAGTGACGTATGGTGCGGCAGGATATTCTTTTTTATCAGGTTTTGCCGCCGCAATGCTTGGAGCACTTTGGGGTTATGATGGATGGAATAATCTAACACTGGTTGCCGGTGAAGTGAAAAATCCTCAAAAGAATTTACCGATTGCATTGATCGGTGGAACCACTTTAATTATGGTTCTATATATATTTATACACATTGCGTATTTTTATGTTCTAGATCCAACTGCAGTGGCTTCAGTTTCAAAAGATTCATCCGTAGCAAAAGTTGTAGTAGAGAGATTTTTTAGTGGTGATATTACGACATTTGCAACTGGATTTGCTGTTGCCTTATTTACTGTGGGTTTGATGATCTCATCAATCGGCACGCTTCATACCTCAATACTTTCAGGTGCGAGAGTTCCGTATGCTATGGCGAAAGATGGAGTTATGATCAAATCATTTGCAAATCTTTCAGCTACAAGAGTTCCGGTGACCGCTTTGATATTCCAAGGTGTGTGGGCATGCATTTTGGCTTTATCTGGCTCGTTTGACACTCTGACTGATTATGTAATTTTCGGCTCGTGGATATTTTATGCTTTAGTAACTTCATCAGTTTTCGTTTTTCGCAGAAAATTCCCAGATGCAGAAAGACCTTACAAAACATTTGGTTATCCGATAGTTCCAGTTCTGTTTATTTTAGTTGCAACTTGGCTTTTAGTTAACACGGTGATGTCTAATCCAACTAACTCATTGATTGGACTGGGGTTGATTTTATTAGGATTACCTGTTTATTTTTATTTGACGAAGAATCAAGAATCTAAAATTGTTGAAAATAAGAATGATTAAAGAAGATCGTAGAAAAAATCAAGATAGAAGAGCTGTAAGAAGATATGCCGTCAACATCGAAGTTGAATGGGAAGGTTTAATTGGAAGGCAAAAGGGGTCAATTAGTGACATAAGTTCATTGGGATGTTTTGTACTCTGTTCAGGTGAAGTAGAAAATGGTGAGACTGTAAAAATCTACATTCCAATTGCAGATGGAATGAAGATTGAATTATGGGGAGAAGTTGTCAATCACGTTTTGGAAATAGGATTTGGTGCAAGATTTATTGAACTAAATGAAGCTCAAAAAGATTTTGTTGAAAAATTAATTGTATCTTTAAGTTGATAATTAATTATCTAAATTATCAAGAGCTTCAAGTGCTATTTCTCTATCATCAAAATGAAATTTATCACTTCCGATGATTTGATAAGTTTCGTGCCCTTTGCCAGCGATTATTACTACGTCATTTGTTTTCGCTTTTGAGATTGCTTGATGAATAGCTTCTCGGCGATCTGAATTTACAAGGTAAGGACAATCAGTTTCTTTTAACCCAACTTCTATTTCTTGAATTATTTCAAGCGGGTCTTCAGTTCTTGGGTTGTCTGATGTGACAATGACTAAATCGCTGTGTTTACCCGCGATCTCACCCATAGGTTTTCTTTTTGTTTTGTCACGATCTCCACCACAACCAAATACTGTTATGATCCTTCCATTAGTTAAATCTCTGGCAGTCTTTAAGATATTGAGAAGTGCATCGTCTGAATGAGCATAATCAACCACTACGGCAAAATCGCCATCATGGGGAACTCTTTCAAAACGTCCAGGAGCACCGATACAATTTTCTAGACCTTTTTGAATTTTATCTAGATCATAACCAAGTTCCAATGCAGTTGCCGTTGCTGAAAGCATATTGTAAACATGTGGTTTACCAACAAGCGGAGATACAATTTCTCTATCGCCTTTAGGAGTTTTAAGTAAGAATGATGTTCCACTAATTAAAGAAACATTTATGTTTTCAGCTGTTAAATCAGCTTGATTATTTTGAGCATAAGTGATGACTCTTTGCCCTGATTTCTTTAATTCATCAGAAAGCTTAACTCCCCATTCATCGTCAACATTAATTACTGATGAATCAGGTTTCTCACCTAAACGTCCATCAAACAATTCTTTTTTTGCGTCAAAGTAGTTTTCCATCGTGTGATGATAGTCTAAATGGTCACGGGTAAGATTTGTGAAGACAGCGACTTTGAATTTTAACCAATCACAGCGTCTTAAATGTATCGCTTGTGAAGAAGTTTCCATTACTGCTGTTTTACAACCTTTATTGACTGCTTCACGCAAAAATCTTTGAGTATCAGATGCTTCAGGTGTAGTTCTAACGGCTGGTTGTGATTCGTTTCCTATCCGGTATTCTACAGTTGTAAGCATAGCTGGCTTAACATCGTTAGCTTCTGCCAATGCTAAAACTAAATAGGTTGTTGTAGTTTTTCCGTTTGTTCCTGTTATTCCCACCAAATCAAGTTCTTTTGAAGGACTTCCATGAATCACATCAGCGGCTTTTGCCAAACCTCGTCTGGCATCATCAATTTGTAGCCACACTCCCTGAAAACCTTTGGGGGACTCTTGTTCAGAAATTACACCGGATGAATTTCGTCGCATAACATCGTCAACAAAACGATGTCCATCCATTGTTAAGCCTTTTATTGCTACAAATAATGTACCCACTTTAGCTTGACGGGAATCATGTGTAATATCAGAAATGATTATGTCACCATCGCCAACTAATTTAGCGTTGATTCTTTCTGCGATTTCTTTTGCGGTTAAATTTTGAAAGGTCAATGTAATGTCCTCGTGAAAAAAACTTTACGAACAAAATTTTGATTTCAGCGTAATAAATCTTACTATTAAGAAGAAAGGATTTACAAAATGAAAATATTAAAATTTTTGGCATTATTATTAGCAATTGGAGTTGGGGCATATCTCTTACTAGTTTTGTTAGGCTGGGTTTCAGCTTTACTTTGGTATGTCTTCTGGATAGGTTTAATAGCTATTGGTGCAGGAGTCAGCTATAAATTGTTTCTGAGCGGCTCGAGCGAAGATACGCCAAAACTAGAAGAAAAGAAACCTACAGCTATTAGTGAAATGGAAAATGCAGAGCGAACTCTTGAAGAATTTAAGCAGAAATATCTACCAAACGAAGAAAAATAAGTTTGCATTTAACTTTCGTATCAGTCCTGCTCTGCTTAATAGTTAATTCATTTCAAAAAAAAGGATTAGTCAGCTTCTTTTTCTCAGCTAGACATTCAGTAAATAATCTTATAAATTCAAAATTGTTGAAAATACATAATATTCCTGCCGAGGTGGTGAAATTGGTAGACACGCTAGTCTTAGGAACTAGTGCCTACGGCGTGCGAGTTCGAGTCTCGCCCTCGGCATTTGTTTTTCAAGCTTTTTTTGATTACGAATGTTAATTTTCAAATCAGTTCATTAAATTAACAATAAACAATTTAAAAATGATTTTTATCAGATAAAGCTCGCATCTCTTAGAATTGGCGAGCTAAATCTTTTTAGAAGAAAAAATATCAAATGAATACAGAATTAAAAGACGTTTCCGCAACTAATAAAGAAATCAGAATTGAGGTTTCTCCGGACGAGGTTCGAACACATTATGACTTAGTGAGTAAAAAATATGCTAATCAAGCTGATGTTCCCGGATTTCGTAAGGGATTGGCACCACTTGATGTGATTAGATTGAGATATAAAGATCAGATTAAAAACGATGTCATCCAAGAGTTACTGCCACCAAAAGTAACTTTGGCAATCCAAGAACATGGTTTACAACCTTTAACAGAACCACATCTACATTTAGAAAATGCTGAGACAGTCAAGGTAAATGGTTCTGAGCCTTTGGTTATCAATGTTCATGTGCAGGTCATGCCGGAAGTGCCTGAGCCGCAGTTTGAGGGGCTAGAAGCAACACGCAGAACAAGACCTGTAAATGATGAAGAGATTGACAACATCATTGATGAACGTCGCCAACAACAATCTACGCTAATTCCTGTTGAGGATAGAAAATCTGAGGATGGCGATATGGTAATTGTAGATTTGATTGGTACTTTTACGGATGATGAAGACGCAGACCCAATTGAGGTAAATGATTTAGAAGTTCAGTTAGGTGACGAACTAATTGAAAAATCTTTCTCGGAGAATTTAGTAGGTGTAGAAGAAGACGATGAGAAAGAATTTACAGTTGAATATCCTAACGAATTTTCATCACCTGCATTAGCTGGTAGAACTGTAAATTACAAAGCTAAAGTTAAAACAGTCGGAACTATTGAATTGCCGGAAATAGATGATGAATGGGTTTCAAGTCTAGACGAAGGCTTCGAATCAATTGAGGATCTTCGTAATAAGCTAAAAGAGGATATGGAAGCTGTCGCTACTGCAGATGCGGATAGTCGTGTGAAAAATGATTTGATTGCAAAACTAATAGAAAAACATCAATTTGAAGTTCCCAATGCTTTGATAGAATCTCAGGCACAAAACCTCCTCAATAACTTTGCTCAAGATTTGGCTCAAAGAGGTGTTGACTTGTCCAAAGTCGAACAAGATTATATTGAAACGACATACAATCAGATGAAAAGCCAAGCTGAGAGAGATGTACGGGGAGCTATGTTGCTCGAAAAAATTGCTGAAGCTGAAAAAGTTGAAGTAAATAAAGAAGAAGTTCAAGAAGAAATCGAAAAAATGGCTCAGTATTATCAAACTTCTGTTGAAGAATTTCGTAAATCTTTAGACCAGCAAGGTGGAGAAGCGATGATTGAAAATAATCTTCGCACACGCAAAGCTGTTGATGCGTTAGTTGATAAAGCAAAAGTTACAGATGGTGAATGGGTTGACGAGAGTCAAAATCAGCCTGAGATAACTGAAAAAGAAGAAGAAATAGAAAAAGATGAATCTTCAGCTGAAAAAGAATCAAAATCTGAAGAGTAATTTCGGGTAAGGACTTGAAATATTCTTTAGTGAATTTGCATTTTGTAAGATAATTTGTAAAATCAATGCAGATAGTGGAAACTATTCTAGTCAACAATTTATCTTCACTCAGTTAAGCAAATTCTTTAACAATTAACCTTTATTTTAATAAGAAAAGAGAAATAAAATTATGGCTTTAGTTCCAATGGTTGTCGAGCAAACTTCGCGTGGCGAACGTGCGTTTGACATATATTCACGATTATTAAAAGACAGTATTATCTTTATTGGCACACCTATTGACGATATGATTGCCAATTTAATTGTCGCTCAGCTTTTATTCTTAGAGGCTGAAGATCCTGAACGCGACATCAACTTGTACATAAATAGCCCTGGTGGCTCAATTACAGCAGGGATGGCTATTTATGACACAATGCAATTCATTCGCAATGACGTAACCACAATTTGTGTTGGGCAATGTGCATCAATGGGGGCATTGTTATTAACTGCCGGAACAAGTGGAAAGCGTTTTGCTCTTCCAAATTCCAGAATTTTAATCCACCAGCCTTCAGGCGGTGCTTCAGGTCAGGCAACTGATGTTCGTATTATGGCTGAAGAAATTCTGCGTATGCGTAAATTAACTTCTGAAATTCTTGCAAAACACTCAGGTCAAAGTTTTGAACAAGTCGAGGCTGATGTCGAGCGTGACAGAATTATGTCACCCGATCAAGCAAAAGAATATGGCTTAATTGATGAAGTAATTGACCATCGTGAGAAATCCAGCTAAATAATTATAAGCCGAATTTTTTATAAAAAATTCGGCTTAATCTCTTCAAGCTCATCTATCCTTTAGAATTTTATGTCAATACTAAGACCAGAAGAAGTTTTACGTTGTTCATTTTGCGGTAAATCACAGAATGAGGTCAAAAAATTAATTGCCGGACCGAGCGTTTACATTTGTAATGAATGTATAGACATCTGTAATGAGATAATTAATGATGACGAACAGGCTGAAGTTGGCACAGCAAGAACTTCTTTACCTAAACCACAACAAATACACGATTTCTTGGATGAGTATGTAATTGGACAAGGTGAGTCTAAAAAAAGACTCTCAGTAGCTGTTTATCAGCATTACAAGAGACTTGAGTTAGCTAAAAGACGGGCTGATGTCGAAATCCAAAAATCAAATATTCTTTTAATTGGACCAACTGGAACAGGTAAAACTTTGCTTGCTCAGACACTTGCTAGATTTTTAAGTGTTCCGTTTTGTATTGTTGATGCAACTACTTTGACCGAAGCCGGGTATGTCGGTGAAGATGTTGAAAACATTATACTAAAACTCTTGCATGCCGCAGGTAATGATGTTGAAAAAGCTCAAGAAGGAATAATCTATATTGATGAGATAGATAAAATCTGCCGTAAAGATGATAATCCTTCAATTACACGAGATGTTTCCGGCGAAGGAGTACAACAAGCATTACTAAAAATTTTGGAGGGAACAGTTGCGAATATTCCCCAAAACGGAGGCAGAAAACACCCACAACAAGAATTTTTACCAGTCGATACAACCAATATTTTGTTTATATGTGGTGGTGCTTTTGTTGGTTTGGATAAAGTTGTTGATAATCGTTTACGAAATAAATCCCTTGGCTTTAAAGCCGATATAAAGTTAGCAAAAGAACGACAAACGGAAGTAGAGAATAGCTTAGAACCAGATGATTTGGTGCATTATGGTTTAATTCCTGAATTTGTTGGGAGATTGCCGGTTGTTGGAACTTTGCACGAACTTGATGAAAGTGCGTTAGTTAGAATTTTGACTGAACCCAAAAATGCTTTGGTCAAGCAATATCAACGCAAATTTGAGTTTGATAACATTAGATTGAAATTTACTGATGGGGCTTTGAAATCAATTGCTAAACAAGCAAAAGAGCGAAAAGTTGGTGCACGCGGCTTGATGATGATCATGGAAGAAATACTGCTCGAGCCAATGTACGTCCTTCCATCACAGAAAAAGGTTAAAGAATTGATGATAACTAAAGAAATCGTTGAGAGGAAAAAATCACCAACTCCTCTAGAAGTAATTGAAAATGTAGAAGAAGCTGCATAGAACTTTTTTTAGACAAGATAAAAGTTGCGTAAAGGACTCGATTTTACGCAACTTTTTCTTTTTTTATATTTCTTTGTGCTTTACTAGCAAAACTACTTTCAAATGTTCTAAAATTAGAAAATCGGAGTTAATAATCATTTACCTTAAACATAATTTAATAAACTGCCAAAATAGTCAGAATTAATATGCAAGAATTTTCAGACCAAATGCCCGAAGATATTAAGCGTTATCCTATGGTTCCAATCAGGGATGTAGTTATTTTTCCTTTTACAAAAGTTGCATTCAAAATTGGACGTCCAAGCTCGGTAAAAGCTTTAGAAAAAGCTATGAAAGGCGATAGGAATATATTTTTAGCAACGCAGCATGATGCAACCATAGACGAACCAAACCCTGAGCAAATCTATACAGTTGGAACTTTAGGAAGAATTCTTCAAGCCCAAAAACAAGATAATGGACAAATCAAGGTTGTTGTCGAAGGACGGGACAGAGGTGCCTCGCAGAGAATAGTACAAGATGACGAGGGAATGTTCTCTGCAATGGTTCGAAAAGTCGAATCTATTGATGAGTCAGGATATAGAACTGATGGGCTGTTGCAGCAAATACACGGTTTGGTTGAGCAGTTCTTGCGGATTGCTCCAGATGCTTATACTGATGCTTTACATGCTTCATTAAGAGGTGTTTCAGCTGCACAGATTTCCGACGCTATGAGTTCTCACTTGAGGATTCAAGTTGAAGAAAAACAAAAATTGCTTGAAACATATTCCGTTCAAGAGCGCTTACAAAAATTGATTGAAATTCTCGAAGTGGAAATCGAGAAAAAACAGCTTGATAGGACTGTTCATACACGCACGAAAAAACAAATGGATAAGCAACAGCGTGAGTATTATTTGAATGAACAGATAAAAGCTATCCATAAAGAATTAGGTCGTAAAGATGAAAAAGCTGAATTAGAAGAACTTCGTAAGAAAATTGATGAAGTTGGGATGAGCGAAGAAGCAAAAGAGAAAGCTTTACAGGAGTTTTCCAGACTCGAAGCAATGCCGCCTATGTCAGCCGAAAGCACAGTCGCAAGGACTTATTTAGATTGGTTAATAAATGTTCCTTGGCAGCAAAGGTCAGACGAAATTGAAGACTTGAAAGAAGCCGTCACTGTGCTCGATGAAGATCATTACAGTTTAGAGAAAATTAAAGAAAGAATTTTAGAGTATTTAGCTGTTCGTCAGTTGGTTAAAAATCCGAAAGGAACGATCTTATGTTTTGTTGGTGCTCCGGGGGTAGGAAAAACCTCTCTCGGAAAATCTATTGCAAAAGCTACAGGAAGAGAGTTTGTCAGATTAGCTTTAGGTGGGGTTCACGATGAAGCTGAAATTCGCGGTCACCGAAGAACTTACATTGGTGCATTACCTGGACAAATCGTTCAACTCATGAAACGTGCCGGAACTGTGAATCCAGTTATTTTGCTGGATGAGGTAGATAAGCTTGGAAAGGATTTTCGTGGTGATCCAGCTTCGGCTTTACTAGAAGTATTAGACCCGGAACAAAACCATACTTTCAGAGATCATTATTTAGATGTTGACTACGATCTCTCAAACGTTTTCTTTATTGCAACTGCAAATGTACTCCACACAATTCCACCTGCTTTGCAAGATCGTCTTGAGATTCTCAACCTTTCAGGTTACACCGAAAGGGAGAAAAAAGAGATTGCTAAGCGACATTTGATTCCTAAGCAACTTGAAGGAAACGGTCTTACGGAAGAAAAAGTTCAATTTAGCGATGACGGAATTGTCGAGATTATTCGGCATTATACAAGGGAAGCAGGCGTTAGAAGTCTTGAGAGACAAATCGGTTCGTGTATAAGAAAAGTTGCTCGTAAATATGTCGTTTCCAATAGAGAAGAAAATTTTAAAGAAGTTATTGACGCAGAAAAAGTCCGTGAGTTGCTAGGTACGATTAAATTCCGTAAACAAGATATTGCTCGTAAAAGTGAAGTTGGTTTGGTTAACGGTTTGGCTTGGACAGAAGTTGGTGGAGATGTGTTACAGATAGAAACTACCCTCGTCAGAGGGCGTGGAAATGTTCAACTCACCGGTAAATTGGGCGAGGTTATGCAAGAATCAGCTCATGCAGCTCTAACTTGTGTGCGAACTCGTGCTGAAGAACTTGGAATTGATTACAAAGATTTCCGTCGTAAAGATTTGCACGTACATGTCCCAGAGGGAGCAATACCAAAAGATGGACCATCCGCCGGAATCACCTTAGCAACTGCAATGGTTTCAGCTTTGACGAAGAAACCTGCAAGGCATGATGTTGCAATGACTGGTGAAATCACTCTTCGAGGTAAAGTCTTACCGATTGGAGGCGTAAAAGAAAAACTTCTAGCAGCTCATCGTTTTGGTATCAAAAATATTATTTTATCAAAAGATAATGAAAAAGATTTAGCTGATGTACCTGAAGAAGTTTTGGAAGAGCTAAAAGTTTATTGTGTGGATATGGTTGATGAAGTATTTGAAATCGCACTGCATAAAGAAATGGTTGAAGATATTGATGTAAAAACCCCAACCGTATATACAGAGAAGACAGATTCAACTGATATATCTGCAACAATTAAGTAATTTAATTTAAAGAGAAGCAGGTGGTCAATAATTATTGACCACCTGCTTCTCTTTAAATTTATCTTCGACAAATATGAAAATTCACTCGGCAGAATTCATTAAAAGTTCTTTTGAAGAAAAACATTGGGTTGATGATGATCTGCCAGAAATATCATTTTTAGGACGCTCAAATGTTGGTAAGTCGAGCTTGCTCAATTCTTTGCTTAACCGAAAAAAACTTGCAAAAACATCAAATACACCTGGGAGAACTCAAGCGATAAACTTTTTTTTGATCAACGAAAGCTTTTATTTTGTTGATTTACCCGGGTATGGTTTTGCGAAAGTTTCAAAAAAAATGAGACAGGATTGGGGCAAAATGGCTGAAGATTATCTTGCCAAACGTGAGCAACTTGTGCTATCAATACAATTAGTAGATGCTCGCCATAAGCCCACTAATTTAGATAGGCAACTTTACGAATGGCTCACATTCTATAAAAAAAACAACATTGTAATTGCTACGAAAGCTGACAAACTTTCTAACAACAAATTGTTTAAAAGTTTAAAGACTATCAGGGAATTTATGCCCGAAAGTAAGGTTTTGGCGTACTCTTCAATTACGGGTAAGGGAAAAGATGGCGTTTGGCAAGAAATAGAAAAAGCGGTATTTAAACAAAAATAAACTTTTTTTATTTGCTTTATTTTGCTAAATATAGTAAAAATTGAACATTCCAAAAAAACTCAAGGGTCTTGAGAAAGATCTAAGCTTATTAACGGTAAGCAACCAAAAGGACTTTCCAATCAATTTTCTTTGCGAATTAAGTAGTTAAAATTAATTAACTCTATTCGTTCCTTGTTTAACTAAAACAGCATTCACAAACGAATTAATTATAAAATTGAATATCACCCTTGATATCAAACGGTAAAAAAAACATGGCAACCAAGACAACTAGAGGTAAAAACGAAAAAACCAAAAAATCTACAAAAAATGGTTTTGAGGATTCTGGTGATAATGTGAATAAAGATAAAAATTCACAAAAGAAAAAATCTAAAAACGACCAAAAAGGCGACACCCTTGATTTAGCTGAGTTAAAAGAAATGTCAATTTCATCGCTAGCTCAAGTCGCCAAAGAATTGGAAGTTGAAGGGGCTTCGGGAATGCGTAAGCAAGAGCTTATTTTCAAAGTTCTTGCTAAACAAACTGAAAAAAGCGGATTAATCTTTTCTTCCGGTGTACTTGAAACTCTACCTGATGGCTTTGGTTTTTTAAGAGCTCCCGAATATAACTATCTCCCGGGACCTGACGACATTTATGTTTCACCTTCGCAAATTCGCAAATTCGATTTGCGAACAGGAGATACAATTTCAGGTCAAATCAGACCTCCGAAAGAAGGTGAAAGATATTTTGCATTAATTAAAGTTGAGGCAATCAATTTTGAAGCACCCGAAGCGGCGCGAGAAAAGATATTCTTTGATAATCTAACTCCGCTTTATCCAGATGAACAATTACGAATGGAGACAGAAGACCCGAATAATATCTCGGCTCGCGTAATTGATCTGGTTACTCCGATTGGTAAGGGACAACGTGCTTTGATCGTTGCACCGCCTCGAACAGGTAAAACGATGCTTTTGCAAACTATTGCAAATTCGATCACACAAAATCATCCTGAGGTTACTTTGATTGTTCTTCTAATTGATGAGCGACCTGAAGAAGTAACCGATATGCAGAGATCTGTTGAAGGTGAAGTAATATCATCAACATTTGACGAGCCACCAACAAGACACGTCCAAGTTGCGGATATGGTGATTGAAAAAGCGAAACGACTAGTTGAACACAAAAAAGACGTAGTTATTTTGTTAGATTCGATTACAAGATTGGCACGGGCACACAACGCGGTTGTTCCACCATCTGGAAAGATTTTGTCCGGTGGTATAGATTCAAATGCTTTGCAACGTCCAAAACGCTTTTTTGGTGCTGCAAGAAATATTGAAGAGGGCGGAAGTTTAACCATCATTGCTACGGCTCTGATTGATACGGGATCGCGTATGGACGATGTAATTTTTGAGGAGTTTAAGGGAACCGGTAACTCAGAAATACATCTTGACCGTAAACTTTCAGATAAACGTTTATTCCCAGCTATTGATTTACAAAGAAGCGGAACTCGCAAAGAAGAATTGCTTATTAGCAAAGACGATCTTGCCAGAATTTGGGTTATGCGTCGTGTACTTAATCCACTCTCGTCGGTTGAGCAAATGGAAGTTGTTTTAGAGCGTCTCGGCAAAGCAAAAACTAACGCTGATTTCCTTGCATCGATGCAGAGTTAAATTTTTAAGTAAGTTGGATAGTAAATCGTGAATAGAGTCGTTATAATACTAGCGACTTTCTATTCACGATTTATTTTTTGTTGATTTATGCGTGTAGCAATTCTTTCGGCAGAGGCTGTTCCATATTCAAAAACAGGCGGATTAGCTGATGTTGCAGGAGCTTTACCCAAAGCCCTAAAACAGATTGGTATTGATTCGTTTCTTATTACACCCTGTTATTTACAGACTAAGGGTGAACACCTTTGGCATGTAGCAATTGATGATTTATGGGTTGAGTGGCGAGGCAAACCCTATAAAGCTAAAGCATTCTACTCTGAAGCAAATGGCTCACCTACCTTTTTGATTGATGCACCTGAGTTTTTTCATCGTGATTCAATTTATGGTTACAATGAAGACTACGAGCGCTTTGCATTCTTTAATCATACGGCACTTGCTTTGATCAAAAGACTCGGCTCACCTCCAGATATTGTTCACTTAAACGATTGGCACACAGGTTTTGCATCTGTAGAAATTGCTCATCTTAGATATTGGGATTCTTATTGGAGAAACACTAGAACTGTCTTTTCAATACATAATTTAGCTTATCAAGGTGGTTTTGGTTCAGGTGAACTTTGGCAGATGGGTTTTGGAAGCGAGTTTGAGCAAAATCACTTTACATTTAATGGATATGCTTCTGCCTTGAAAGCTGGCTTGAGTGCCAGCGATATGCTTTCGACTGTTTCTAATCGCTATGGTTATGAAATTCAACAATCTGAAAACGGTTACGGTCTTGATTGGCTTTTGAGAATGCGAAGTGACAATTTGATCGGTATCACGAATGGGGTTGACTATGATGTGTGGAATCCAGAAACAGATGAAAATTTGAGAGCACATTACAATTATCAAAATTTAGATGGCAAAATTGATTGCAAAAAAGATTTACTTGAGCAATTTATGTTGCCGATCGACTTAGAACGCCCTGTGTTTGCAATTATCAGCCGTTTGACAGCACAAAAAGGAATTGAATTAATTCAGCAAGTAGCTGGAGAAATAATTAATACAGGAGCCTATTTTGTTGCACTCGGCTCAGGAGACAGTTCTTATGAAAACTTTTTCCAGCAGTTAAGAGATTATGCACCAAATCAGGTTGGTGTTTTCAAAGGTTACAATGAAGATTTAGCACATAAAATAGAGGCAGGAGCAGATATTTTCCTAATGCCTTCGAGGTTTGAGCCTTGTGGCTTAAATCAAATGTATTCGTTGCGTTACGGCACAATCCCAATAGTTCGTGCTGTGGGTGGATTGGATGATACAATCCAGAATTTTGATCGTGTAACTGGAACTGGTAATGGATTTAAGTTTCAAGAATTCCAAGCTGATAAATTCTTGGAAAAGATTTACGAAGCTATTTTTACATACGCTGAGAAAGATTCTTGGAGACGTATGCAAATTAATGGAATGTTGGAAGATAATTCTTGGCAAAATGCAGCGAGAAAGTATGTTGCACTATACAATCTGACGCTTGGGAACTAAAAATGCTTTCTAAACAAGTTGATGAAAACATCGAACTTCGTTTGCATTCAAAACTTTACGATGAAGAACTATGTTCTGTTGTAAAAAATAATCTAGAGCATTTAGGTAAATGGCTCATTTGGGCAACTAAAGATTATTCTATCGAAGATGCACATACATTTATTGAATCAAGCAGAAAAGAATTTGCAGAAACCGATTTACCCGGTCTTTTTATTTTTTATAACGATAAATTGGTTGGTGGTATAGGTTGTGTAAGACACGATCTGTTAAACAAATCCGTTGAAATAGGATATTGGTTGGATAAAGATCACACTGGAAAAGGGATAATTATCAAAAGCTGTAAGGTATTAATAGATTATATTTTTTCAGATTTAAAATTTAAACGAGTCATTATCCGATGTGAAACAGAAAACGAAAAAAGCCAAGCGATACCTAAAAAATTAGGTTTTACTGAAGAGGGAATTGCAAGACAGACTGCAAAAAAGCACGATAAATTTGTTGATTTAGTAATTTATTCAATTTTAAAAGAGGAATGGAAATAACAGTTATCAGTTATCAGTTATCAGCTAAAAGTTAAAACTGATTTTCTGCTCACTGCTTACTGACCACTGTTTACTGTATAAAATGATTATTGTAATAATTGGCTCACAATGGGGCGATGAAGGAAAAGGAAAAGTCGTAGATTTATTGGCAGATAGATTTGATATTGTTTCACGTTATCAGGGTGGGCATAATGCCGGTCACAGCGTCTATGTTGGAGATCAGGCTTTTGTCTTGAGACTCTTACCTTCAGGAATTATCCATGAAGGTTCAACGTGTGTACTCGGAAATGGAATGGTGATTGATCCTATTGCATTTTTTGAAGAAGTTGATCAAATGACTGACAAGGGAATTTCTATAACTCCTGAAAGATTAAAAGTTTCAAGCCGAGCACATCTTATAATGCCCTATCATCGGGCATTAGATCACACATCTGAAGAGCGTTTGGGAAATGAAAAGATCGGAACAACCTTACGCGGGATTGGTCCAACCTACGAAGATAAAGCAGGAAGACGTGGAATTCGTGTTGCAGATGCACTTGTGCCTGAGGTGCTTAAACAACGAATTGAAAGAAATTTAGAAGAAGCGAATCGTGTAATAGTTCTTTATGGACGTGAGCCGCTTCGGTCAGACGAAATTTTTGAGGAAATCTCTGCACTGGCTGAAAGATTGAGACCATTTGTTTGTGAGACTTCACACTTCTTTGCACAAGCTAAAAAAGAAAATAAAAAAATATTACTTGAAGGAGCACAAGCAACACTTTTAGACGTTGATCATGGAACTTATCCTTTTGTTACTTCTTCAAATCCCACAGCTGGCGGAGCTTCCGTTGGTGCTGGAATTCCACCACATCACATCACAGGAGTGTTGGGAATTGTCAGAACTTATATGACTAGAGTTGGCGAAGGACCTTTTCCATCTGAAATGTTAGATGCAGAAGAGGATACGGCAAATTTAATTCGAGAGCGAGGAAATGAATTCGGGTCAGTTACAAAAAGACCTAGAAGATGTGGATGGTTTGATGCAGTTGCGACTAGGTATGCGGCTGAATTAAATGGTTTTGATTCCGTAGCACTTACAAAAATAGATGTTCTAGATGCTCTTGATGAAATCAAGGTTTGTGTTGGTTACAAAATTGATGGAGAGAGAGTGGATACATTTCCAGCTGTTTCGCAAGATTTAAGGCAGATTGAACCTGTTTATGAAACACTAGAAGGATGGAAGTCTGACACAGTTGGAATTACAAATATTGATGATTTGCCTACAAAAGCAAGAGAATATGTCGATTTTTTGTCCAAATCTATCGGAGTTGAAATAGGATTAATTTCTACTGGACCTGAAAGAGATCAAACCATAATTTTAAAAGATTCCGTGATGGAAGGCTGGTTTAATTAAAAGTGAATATTTTCACTTGCTTTTCTTAGATTAAAATACTAAAATCTAAAATTTCGTTGGGAGCAATTTCCAACTAGATATTTTAAAATGTGGTCCGATAGCTCAGTTGGCAGAGCAACTGGCTTTTAACCAGTGGGTCGGAGGTTCGAGCCCTCCTCGGATCACCAGAATTTAAAAAAAGTTCGGTCAAAATTTTTGACCGAACTTTTTTACTTTAAAGTTTTGTGTTTATTTCTTCACGAGAGGATCATCTACTACTCTTGCGAATTCTTCCTCATCCTCATCGGAAATATCCAGCTCTTCATCAAAGTCTATATCACCTGCATAAGGATCATTGTAAATGTCCGTGTCAATCTTGCCTTCACCCTTGGCAACAACAGTTGAAACCATAGCATCACCCGTGATGTTGACAGCTGTACGGCACATATCTAGCAAACGATCAACACCTAATATCAAGCCGATTCCTTCAAGTGGTAAGCCAACTTGATTTAAAACCATCGCCAACATAATAAGTCCTACACCAGGTACACCAGCGGTTCCAATAGATGCAAGTACAGCCATTCCGATAACGGTTATATAACCGCCAACACCGAGCTCAATTCCGTAAACATTAGCGATAAAGACGGTCGCCACGCCTTGCATTATCGCCGTTCCGTCCATATTGATCGTGGCTCCGAGCGGAACTGTAAACGAGGCAACTGAATTTTTTACACCGAGTCGTTCCGTAACACATTGCAAAGTTATGGGAATTGTCGCACCCGAACTTGCCGTCGAAAACGCAAAGGCTTGGGCACTTCGCATTTTCCGTAAAAATGTCAAAGGATTAAATCTGGTGAGAACAAAAAGTATAACCAGAATCGTTACAAAGAAATGAATCCCCAATGCTCCCAAAACAGTGAAAAAATAACTTGCCATAGGTAGTATCAATTCGATTCCCTGCTCTGCAAAGGTTTTGGCGATCAGACAGAAAACGCCTATATGTGCGACGCTCATCACCATATCAACCAATTTCATTGCCACTTCATTAAGCATTTCCGCAGCTTGAACTACGGGTTTTACAGCTTTTCCTATAATCAAAAGAGCTATCCCGACCATTATCGCGTAAAAGATAATGCCCAACATATCGCCATTAGCAAAGGTTGCAACCGGATTGCTTGGCACAATATTAATAAAGACTTCGGTAATCGGCGGTGCTTCTTTCGCCGTAAATTCTGCGGCTTTAGAGGATTGCATATCGAAGCCCTGACCAGGACCTATCAACATCGCAAGTCCAATTGCCGTTGTGATGGCAATTGCAGTGGTCAAAACATATAACAGAAAGGACTTTATACCTATGCGTCCTAGTGCGGCTATATCACCAATTCCGCAAACCCCTACTATCAGGGAAAAAGTAACTAAAGGTACAACTAGCATTTTTAGGAGGTTTAAGAAAATACCACCGCCTAGTTCAAATATTCCCTTGACAAGCCAAGTGTCAACAACCTCATTTCCTTTGAAAAACGTGTTGATAAGAACACCAGTGATTAAACCTAAAACCAAGCCCAACAGAATTTTCATCGTTAGACTCATTTTCTTTTTCTCAGCCATCTTTTCTCCTGTAAGTATAGAATTTGGGGAGTTGCGTTTTTTTGAAACACGTAATTATAAGTTTTATTTTCTTATTTACAAAATAAAAAAAAGACGAGCCAAAATTATTGACTCGCCAATTGTTTTGGAATTGGTATATGAACAGCAGCGTTTATAAAAATTCGGAGAACTTATTTAACTTTTCCGAAAATTTTCAATTCAACCAATTCCTCGACGGAAGGATTTGCATAGCCTTTTTCTCTGGCTTTTTGAATAAATTTAGCATCAATTTTGAAGATTCTTAGTTTCACAACTTGTTCAGCATCAAGTTTTGCATAACCTTCGGATTTCATTTCTGATAAAAATTGCGGCGTAACTTTAAAAATTCTAAATTTTACAAGTTCTTCCAAATCTTGTTTGCCAAATCCCATTGCTAAAACCTCTCTAGCATAATTAGCATCAATTTTGAAAATTCGCCCTTTAACAAGATCATCCATATCTAGATTGCTAAAACCTGCTGAATTCATTTCAGTTATGTAGTTTGAATCAATCTTGAAAATAGTTGCCTTGAACACATCATCTAAATCAATATTTTGGAGTCCTGACGCTCTTAAGTCGCTAACTGTTGCAGTTTTTACGTTTAACACAGCTGAAGAAAATAGTTTTTCATCAGAAATATTATTAAAACCTAAGCCAGCCATTGCAGAAATGAAATTTGAATCAGCAGTAAAAGTATAGTTTCCTTCACCTTTTCCTTGATTAAATGTACCTGAAAATTGAATCGTTCCTGCTTCTCTAACTATTGAGAAATTTACAGGTATATTTGAGCCATTTATCTGATTTTCTGTTAAGCCTTGTAAATCGCTTATTTTGAAATTACTTCCTGATATACTGTATCTTTTGCGGTTTTCACTGCTTGTATTTTTTTCTTTGTAAAAAGATATATTTAGTTTTTGGTTACTTTTCTTGCTGACCTTAGCTTTCCATGTACCGGTCTGTGTTTGTCCAAGTACAATTATTGAACTTGAAAAAAGAAGGATTGCAGAAAGAAAAATAAATGCGGAGTTACGTATAAAAATATTAGAACCTCTTGTCATTATGAATTCTCCTTGGAAATATTTGTTGGTGTTTCTAATTTGAATACACCAGCAGACTAATAAAAATGACAAAAAATTTAATTTTAAGGATATTTTGGTTCGATAATTGAAGGTTTAGTTTTTCTCTTTTGAATTGCTAACTTTAATTTTGGCAAGGGATTTGGCGTAGTTTCGCAAGACACTAATTGCTAGAAAACTCACAGCTAAAATAATAGAAGTAATCCAAGCGTTATTTATTGCACTAAATATGATTGCTACTAAGATTACACCGAATCCTGCACATAAAATACCGATGATAGTCCAGAGTAAACCTGCATTAAAAAAAGCAATAAATACTGAGGCTAGAAACAGGACGAAGCCTAATACATATGATGTTATCAACAAAGAAAACGAAAAATTTGAGTAAGTTTTTGTGACAGTTTTCATTGTTTATCCGAATCTATTTACAATAGTTTGCACACTAAACCAGAACATTACCGCAACAACCAACCAGCCAGAAATTTGTAACCACAAAGGATGTTTGTAGTTACCGATTATTTTTGATTTTCTTGAGGCTAAAAGTACGATTGCCAATCCAACAGGAAGAATAAAGCCATTAAATGTCCCAGCTAAAATCAAAACCATTTTGGGTTTTCCGATGGATGCGAAAATTAACGTTGAAAAGGCAATAAAACCAATAATTAAATATTTTGAATATTCAGATAGTTTTTCGTTGAAGGTTTTTAGAAAAGAAACTGAAGTGTAGGCTGCTCCAATAACTGAAGTTATAGCGGCAGACCAAATAACTATTCCAAAAATCTTGTAACCAATAGTTCCGGCAGCACTTTGAAAAATTGACGAGGCAGGGTTGGTTTTATCAAAAGTGAACCCAAGAGTTAAGACTCCCAAAGCAGCAAAGAATAGTAAAAATCGAATTATAGCAGTGAGTAAAATACCAGAAGTTGCTGAGATATTTACTTCTTTTAGTGAATCTTCTCCAGTTACGCCAGCATCAATTAGACGGTGAGCACCTGCAAATGTTATATAACCACCAACCGTTCCGCCAACTAAAGTTATGATTGCAAAAGGATCTATTTTGTCTGGAATGAAAGTTTTAACAATTGCTTGGTCAAGTGGAGGTTTAGAAACGAAAACAACATAAATAATCAACGCAAGCATGATAAAGCCAAGAACTTTAACAAAAAAATCCATTGCTTTTCCTGCATCTTTGAATAGAAAAATGCCAATTCCCACAAAAGCACTGATGATTGCACCGTATTCAGGCTTTAATCCAAACAGAACATTTAATCCAAGTCCTGCTCCGGCAATATTTCCTATATTAAAAGCTAAACCACCGAAAACTATTAAAATCGCTAACAAGTAACCGCTACCTTTAATGGTTTCGTTTGCAACGTCCTGACCACGCTTGCCGCTAACGGTCAGAACTCTCCAGATATTGAGTTGTGCGAAAATATCTATGATTACAGAAATTAAAATTACAAACCCAAAACTTGCCAAAAGAGTTTTCGAGAATTCCGCAGTTTGCGTCAGAAAACCAGGACCCACCGCTGAGGTCGCCATCAAAAATGCCGCACCTAAAATTACTGAAGATATTTTTTTATTTTCTGTCATTTAATTGTTAGATATTTGTTTTTCAAAACTTCTATTAAAAGCAATTGAGTTACTTTTTGCAGGAATGAATAATTAAGAGTATCAGGTGTATCAGTTAATTGATGATAATTTGGATTTCTAAAATTAGCTGTATCTGTCCACATTGTAGCGGATATATTTTTTTCCCAAAAAGGAAGATGGTCGCTTCTTCCAAAGTCAGGAAATAGTTTTTCAGCACCAAAATATATTTTTAGCCCTACTACTGGTAAATCGGGAATATATGTTTTTCCTAAAGCAGCAATATCATCAACTGCAACCAAAGAATTTTTATTTCCGAGTATTCCTAAAAAATTACCAACAGTAGGAATTTTAATTGGTAAATTTATAGGCATTTCTTGAGAATTTGGTTCGTCCGTTGCAAAACCTACCATTTCTAAGATGTGTACTTGTTTAATCTTTAAATTTAGTTTTGGTAGATAGTTTGTAACAAAGTCAAAACTTCCAATAAGTCCATCTTCCTCACAATTAAAAGCCACAAAGCAAATGGGTAAATCGGGAGCTATTTCAGAAACTGCTTTGGCACAAGCTAATAAAGCTGCAACAGCACTAGCATTATCATCTGCACCTGGACAATTAGGCACACTATCATAGTGGGCTCCTATGATTATCAAATTTTCTTTTCTTATATTCTGATTGTAAGCGACCACATTAGAATATTTGCCGTGAAAATGTGTTTCAAAGCCAAATGATACTAATTCTTGATAGATCCAATTAGCTACGTATTCATTATTCGCTTGATCATATTGAAAGTGGCGAGGAATAGAAATCTCTTTGACAACATCAATTAAATAACTTTTATCTATATGATTTATGTATTTCTTTACATTTTCATCGATTGTTAAAGTTTTTGATTTTGACGAATTAATTACCTTCATAAAATTCTTTTAAGAGACTTTTAGCTGATGTTATGGATTCCCAATAGTTATGCCATTTTGGATTAAACTTTTGTTTATTTCCTTTGCAAATTCAACTGCATTTTCACCGTCTCCATGAATACAAATTGTTTCACATTTCAACGAAACTTTTTCTCCGTTTGTTGTTGTGACAGTTTGTTCTTGAATCATTTGTAAAACCTGAGAAATTGCTTTTTTGGTGTTATGAATCAAAGCATTTGGTTCAGTTCTGGGTGTAAGGCTTCCATCTGCTTGATATGTTCGATCAGCGAAAACTTCAGAAGCCGTTGTCAAACCTATTTTCTCAGCTTCAATAATTAAATAACTGCCTGAAAGTCCATAGAGAATTAAATTTTCATCCAATGATTTAATGGCTTTTGAGATTGATTCAGCTAAGTTTTTATCTTTAGCCGCTTGATTATATAAAGCCCCGTGAGGTTTAATGTGGTGCAATTTACCACCTGAAGCTTCACAAATGCCCTTGATTGCTGAAATTTGATATAGAACTACGTCATAGACCTCTTGAGTAGAAAGAGCCATTGCTCGTCTTCCAAAGCCTTGTAAATCAGGATATGAAGGATGTCCGCCAATTGCTATGCCGTGTTCAATTGCAAGTTCAATAGTTTCACGCATAGTAGTTGCATCACCTGCATGAAAACCACAAGCGATATTAACGGAAGAAAGATATTTCATTAGTTCGGCATCGTTTCCCATTTTCCATGAACCGAAACTTTCTCCCATGTCGCAATTCAAATCTATTGTTTGTTTTTCACTCACAATTTTTTTATATGCTATTCCTAACTAAGTTTTAAGCCTATTTTCAAAAAGCTCAAGTCTTTTTCAAATTTTAATTTCAGATTTTCAGCTTCTTCAATTGAAACTAAGTGAAAACCGATACCATCTCCGGCACCTAACTGAGCCACTAGAGGTAAATCTTTTTCAATGACATTTGCAATTTTGGGATAACCACCAGTGGTTTGATGGTCAGCCATTAAGATTATTAATTGTCCATCTGGTAAAAGCTGGATAGTTCCAAAATCAACTGCGGATGAAATCAACTCTTTTTTTTCTAATAAATGCAATTCAGTTCCTTCCAAACGGTAGCCCATACGATTTGAATTTGCCGAAACTTTAAAGCTTTGCGAGAGAAAATTTTGTTCACTCAATGCTGTTAGATCATTATATTCAGACCCTTTTACTATTCTGACTGTAGGGAAGTTTGAGTATTTTGGAATTATACTCCTTGCAATTTTGATTTTTGGAATAGAGTTATTACTTCTCTGAGTATTATTAAAATCAATTCTATCTCCTTTTTTCAATTTTCTGCCTTCAAGTCCCCCAATTTCTGCATTTAAATTAGTGCTTGAACTTCCTAACCATTCATCAAGCTTATATCCTCCATCGATAGCCAAATAGCAACGATTTCCAAAATGTTTGTTTTTGAATTTTAATAAGTCATTTTTTTTAGCTAAGTGAATTTGCCAGTTATCAATTGGAGATTTATTCAACTTAGCTGTAAAGTCTGCTCCGCCAATTGCAAATAGGGTTTGTTTTTCAAATTTGATTTCGCTGGCTGGAAAATGCATTTCTAAAGCAGCTTCAGTTTCACTATTACCAAGTAAAATATTTATTAAGCGTAGAGCTGTTTTATCCATCGCACCGTTTGGATTGATTCCTTCTTTTCGGCTGCCAAACCTTCCCAAATCTTGAAAGGTATCTAATACGCCCGTTTTTTCGATTAAAATGCTCATTTAACTTTTTTAAATTTAATTAAATCTCCTGCGTTTAAATATGTCGGTGAATTATCATTTGGCGTGAATAATTCTATGTCTGTTTTCCCGACAATTTGCCAACCACCCGGTGATTCCAATGGGTAAATTCCAGTTTGTTTTCCGGCTATTCCAACGCTACCTTTTGGGATTTTAGTCCTTGGAGTTTTTTTTCGTGGAGTGGCTATCCTTTCATCCAATTCACCCATATATGCAAACCCTGGCAAAAAACCAAGCATAAAAACTCGATAAGTTTTGGATAAGAAAATTTTTAAAACCTCTTTTTTTTCTAATTTATTGGTTTTAGCTACGAAATCTAAGTCTAAAGCAAACTTTTCATCAAAACTGACCGGAATTTCTATTATTCTCTTTTCTGTAGATTTTGTATCTGTAATTTTTTCTATTTGATTTTCAATATGTGATTTAACAGTTTCAAAAGCAGTGAGAAGTTTTTCTTCTGATTTTCTGACTTGGTAGCTGTCATAAAAAACTGTCAGCGACGAGTAAGCAGTGAGACATTCAATAAACCCTTCAAATTTATTATTTTCAATAAGGTCAGCAAGATTTGTTACAAATTCGTTAAGTTCAGGTGAAATAAAGTTACCAAAATCAATAGTAATGGCATTTTCACCGACAGAATAAATCTTGTAATTTTTCTTTGATTCCATAAAAAAAGTGTAGGCTAGAATCCTACACGATTAATTTATTTTTGAGTCTATAAGATTATTCGTAACTCTCTAAAACATCAAGCAGAGTTGCTTTTTCGGTTTCTACATCAAGGATTTTTGCTCCTCTTTGATTTAATTCTGAAACTGTCTTTCCGAGCAAGTCATCATCTGTTTCACGGTCAAAAGTAAGTGTAATTCCATCTTCATATTCCTCAATTCGGTAATTTTTTAAATTATTTAGTGTACCCAGAGAGTCTTCCAGCACACCTTTCAAATTGATTTTTACTTTTTGAGTTGTCTTGTGCGACGTTCTTAAATTTTCCGGTGTATCAATTGTTTTAATACTTCCTTTAGAAATTATGGCGACGCGATTACATAATTCTTCAATTTCAGAAAGGTTGTGTGACGTTAGCAGTATAGAAACATCATCAATTGATTCGATAAGTTTTCTCATATTTGCTGCAGCAAGCGGGTCTAGTGAACGTGTTGGTTCATCTAAAAGTAGAATTGGTGGATTGGGTAATAAAGCTCTTGCAACAGCTAATCTTTGTTTATTTCCTGTTGATAAATCTGAAAATCTACGTTTGGCGAGTTCTTCTAAATCCAATTGTTCAAATAATTCAGAGATGCGATTTTTTGCACTCTTGTCAGTCATTCCATAAAGTCTAGAAAAAAACATCAGATTTTGTTGGCAAGTCAAACGCCAATAAAATGAACGTTCTTCAGCTGTAGCTAACCCAACCAAAGAACGCACCATCACATCATCTTTTACTGAATCAAACCCTCTTACACTAACAGTTCCACTAGTCGGTTGAATTAAAGTTGCGATTATCTTTGTTAGGGTGGTTTTGCCAGCTCCGTTTCTACCTATTAAACCAAATATCTCACCGTCTTCTATATCAAATGAAACATTTCTTAAAGCTTCGACTGCATCATTAACAGCTATCCGAAAAAACTTTTTTAGACGAGGAAAGTTCGGAGGGTATGTCTTAGAGATGTTCTTGATTGATATGACTGACATTTCTATCTTTTTCTTTGTTTCGGATCTAAATATTCTCTGAGACCATCACCGATAAAATTAAAGGCAAGCACAGTCAGAGCTAAAGCCGCACCCGGAAAGATCAAGTTATGTATTGCAGTTCTGAGGGTGTCAATTCCACGTGCATCGTCAATCATAGTTCCCCAGGAAGGAGAGGGTGGTGGAATTCCTAAACCTAAAAATGATAGGGAAGCTTCGGCAAGAACAGCTCCTGCCATAGCAAGTGAAGCTTGGACAATAAGTGGTTGAATTGCATTAGGGAGAATATGTATAAAGAGCTGACGTATATTACTTGCACCTAAAGCTCTGGCGGCTTGTACGAAATCGTATTCACGAATCTTTAAAACTTGTCCTCGCATAACTCTTGCATAACCAACCCAACCTGTTATGCACATAGCGATAATGAGGTGTCGTATTCTATCTGTAGCAGAAGGATTTGTACCACTTAAAAATGCAACAATTGCGATCGCTAAAAGTAACCCTGGAAATGCGAGAAATACATTAAATACATATCCAGCCAAGAATTTATCAAGCCATCCGCCATAAAAACCAGCGATTGCGCCAATAATGATACCGACAATTCCAGCAATCGAAACGACGCTAATTCCGACGAATAAAGAAATCCTTGCTCCATATACGACTCGAGAAAAAACATCGCGGCTCAGAGAGTCTGTGCCAAACCAATGATCTCTGCTGGGAGGATCATTTTTTCTAGAAACCGATTCACCATTTTCGATTTTTTCAAATCTTTTGATTGGATCGTGAGTCGCAATATACGGTGCGAATATAGCCGTCAAAATAAAGACAGTCGCTAGAAAAAATCCTATGTAAGCAAGTTTATTCATTCAATAAATAAAGCAAAAATTAATTTAGTCTGATTCTTGGATCAAGCCAACGATAAACCATATCTGTCAATGAATTAGCTAAAATGTATGTAACACTTATCACCAAAACTACACCCTGAACGAGCCGATGGTCACGGGTGTTTATGCCATCCAATAAAAGAGTTCCTATACCTCGTAAATTAAAAATCCTTTCTGTAATAATTGCACCTGCAAGCAAAACACCAAGTTGTAAACCCAAAATTGTGACAACTGGAATCAAACCATTTTTTAATACGTGCTTATAAACAACAATTCGTTCGCTTAAACCTTTTGCACGGGCTGTTCGTACATAATCTTCTCCGAGTTCCTCAATCACACTTGACCGAACCATACGAGTTAAAATCGCCGACAAAGCCGCACCTAAAGTTATTGCAGGAAGAATTATGTCCTCAGGATATTCATAACCTGATGGTTGAAAAATTTTGATTTGAACGGCAAATAGATAAACAAGAAGTGGACCAATTACAAAACTTGGAAGACAAATTCCCATCAAAGCGAAAACTGATGAAAAATTATCAATCAATGAATTTTTGTTAGTTCCAGCTAAAACTCCAAGCGGTATAGAGATCAAAATTGCTACGAAAAGTGCGGCAAGGGCAAGCCTGATGGTCATTGGGTAACGTTCAAGAATCATATCCAGAACAGGTCTGTCTGTATCATAAGAGATGCCCAGATCACCTTGTAAAACACCTTTCCAATAATCTAAATAGCGATTTCTACTTCCGTGCCATTGAAAACCTTTTTCTGATGAATATGTAAAAAAGAACGCTGGGCGGTCGAGTTTATGGCGTTCACGAAAAGCTTGTATCTGCTCAGGAGTAGCTTGATCGCCCAGTCTCGCGGTTGCCGGATCGCCCGGTACTAATTCGATCAAAATCGTTACCAGAGATACAACTGTAAAAATTACCAGCAAAAATAAACCTAGTCGCTTTGCAAAATTAAAAATTTTATACTTATTCATTCAGTAAAGTCGGAAGTAGTTGAATATTCAAAGCTTTGAGTGCCAACGCCGTCGGAGATATTCTACTTAATTCCTGTGTGAATTGCAGCGATGCCACCAGTTAAGTTTTTGTATTTTACATCGGAAAATCCAATTTGTCGCATCATCTCAGCTAATTTTTTTTGATTGGGGAATTTTGATACAGAATCAGGAAGATATTCGTATGCACCACGCGAACCACTGACAACTCCACCGATTCGTGGAAGGATGTGTGAAAAATAAAAATTGAAAGCCTGTCTAAAGCCCGGAACAATTGGGGAAGAAAATTCCAGTACCACAAGCTTTCCGTCTTTTTTCAGAATTCTGTGAAGTTCTATCAAGCCATTTTTCCAATTTGAAAAATTTCTCAGTCCGAAAGCAATTGTAGCGGCATTAAAGCTTTCATCATCAAATGAGAGATTTAGACCGTCTGCCTCAATGTAAGGTATTGATTCTGTCAGTTTTTCGGTTTTATCTTTAGCTATTTCCAGCATAGGGCGACAGAAATCAGTCCCGACGACTTTTGCTTTTCCAAAAGTTTTAAGTTCAAGAGATAAATCGCCTGTGCCACAAGCAACATCCAAAACTTTGGCATCAGGATTTTGTAGTATATCTGATAATGATTCAGAGACTTTCCTACGCCAGCGTTTATCTATATTCACTGATAGAAAATGATTAAGGAAATCATATTTGGTAGCAATACCAGAAAACATTTCCTTGACTGCTTTTGCGTGTTCGATCTCGCCAGCGGTTTTTTGATTTGTGTTTGCGTCTGCCATAAAAAAACTTCTTTCCAACATTTTACAAAAATTGAAAAGAAGTATCACGTACAGATTTAATAGTAATTTATTTGGGATCGTCCGGGTCTTTTCTTAACACCGCATCTGGTATTACTTCATTGCTGATAGAGGAAACTGAAACGTCAGCAATTTTATTTTTACTTAATTGACTTGCAATCTTTTCAACATCAGCTAATGAAACCGCTTCAATTTTCTTCATTTCTTTTTTAGCTGACCCAAGTTTGTAGGTATCTATATCCAAATAAATATCGGCATCATCTTTATTATTTATTCTTTTCAAGATAGAATTTTTTGCTTGTGAAAACTCCGAAGTCGTAATTTTTTTAGTGAATAGTTTTGTAATAAATTCATTTGGACGAGCGTTTTTCTCAGGTAGTTTTAAGGTTGTTGATGATTCTGAAATTGCAGGAATTTTAGTTGAGTCAAATTTTTTAGAGAAAACTATATATCCTCTCAAAAGATTAGCGTGGTTTTTGACTTCAGATGATTCCAGACCTTTTTGTTTGGACATTTTATTAAATCTTTCATTTAGTATTTCTGTCAAAATTTCAGTCGCAAAATAATCTTTATGTTTACGAGCGATAGAATTTATTGCATATCTATTCTCAATAACATTTTCGTCATCTACATTTATTACCAAAGGTGCTTCACTAGGTTCTGCGGGCAATCTAAATGTTGAGGGGACTTTTTTATCCCCTTTTTTCCAAGCTCCAAAAAGTCTCCGTGCGGCTTTGTATGCAAAGTCAGATTTTACGTCACCAATAATTGCCAAAGTCGCATTATCAGCGTTAAAAAATCTTTGTTCAGCAAAGATCAAATCGGCAAAATCTATTTGATTAATAGTTCCAGTTGTTCCATTAAGAGGTCTGCCGTAAGGAAAATCACCTAACAATCTTTCTGCAATTGCTTTATCAGCAATGTATGAAGGATTCTTTTCCATCTCTTCCAATTTTTTGAGATGTCTGGCTTTTACCGCAGCAGTTTTTTCTTTGTCAATATCAGGGTTAGATACCGCAGGTGCGAGAGTTTCGAGCAAGGTCACAAACTCATTCGCTTTTGCTGTCGCATTAATTTGAATGTAATCATAAGTGTTAATTACTTCTAAGTTACCTTCTAAATCTTCTTTGAAAAAACTTTTGATTCCATCTTCAGGAAACAAAATATCTCCCAGCAGAACCATTGCTCCTGTTTTATTTTGAGGGTCAAAGGCAGATCCGCTATGAACACGTATCTTGACAGTAACTTTGCCAGTGTTTGGTTGATTCCAAATTAGAACTTTTAAGTCATTAAGTAAGGTTTCTTCGCGCGGTTCAGTTACATTTCTAATTTGAGCAAAGGAATAATTCGCCAAAAGAAACAAAAAAAACGTCAAAAAAACAGTTCCTTGGAAATAAAATTTTATTTTCATTGTTTTATAATTATTAGAAGGTTAATTAGTAAACATTTAGTTGCGTAAATGTAAACAAAAGTTGTTAATCTAAAATGAACTTAAAATATTTTTCAAGAACAAAAAGTTTAGATGTCTCTAGGCATCGCGTCAACTATTAATCGCATCTATAAAGATGTTAGTAGTTGTTAAGGACGGCGTTTAGTTTAACAAAGCGAGAAAAGTCGTTATAATTGAAGGTAGTGTTTTATATATAGAACCTAAAGTTTTAGAGGCTAGAAGAAAAAGATGGGAAAAATAGTAAAATATTGCTCAGCATGTGAAGAGGGTTTTGCCGAAAAGTTTTCATTTTGTCCGAATTGTGCCAATGAATTAACGGCATTTGAAATGAAACCTGTTGCGGAAAAACCAATAGAAGAGGATCCCCCGGCTCTGGAAGTTGATGATGAGCCTATCTTAGAAACTCAAGAACCGATCAAGACAGAATCAATAGCTGAAGCTCCGACTGAAAAAATTGATGAGGAAATTTCATTAACTGTGGATGAACCTGAAACAGTTGATAGTGAAACAGTTTTTGAACCTGTTAGTTTTGAGCAAGAAACTCCAGAAACAAAAGAAGAAATTATAAGCTCTTTTGACGCAAATGATGAATCACCTACTGAAGAGTTCGTTACGAACGAAGGTTCTGAGCTAGAAGAGCAAACTTTTGAAGAAAGCAATGATACAGCTGAAGAAGCTTACGTTGCTGCGGAAACTGTTGACGACGCTGAAGTCATTTATGACGATTTCAAATCAACTGTCACTTCAGAGGATTTTACTTCCGTTGATAGTGTTGAAGAGGAAGATTTAGACGATGGTGGCTATCACATTACAGTAATCAAAGAAAAAGGGGTCAAGCAAAGAAACATGCTCTTGCTTGGTTCTGCTACCTTAATGATTACACTGACTCTTGCTGGCGTTGTTTATTCAATATTTACTTCTCCTTTGTTAGTTGGTGCAATCGGCGACGATGGCGATCTAATCAGCTTAGTTGAAGTTGATGAAAAGCCGATTGACCCCGACGAGCCTGAGAAGAAAAAAGATGATGATGAAGGCGGTGGCGGTGGCGGCGGCGGTAAAAACGAAAAGACCGAGACTTCTAAAGGAAGATTGGCTACTCAGATGAAAAAGCCTCAGTTTGCTCCTACTGCACGTGCCGTCAAATTAACAAATCCAGACATAAAGATAACCCGTGCTACTGAAGGTGAGATCAAACGTCCGCCTACAGATGAGCCTTATGGTAATCCAAATTCAAAATCTACTCTTACCTCTGACGGTAAAGGTAGCGGTGGCGGAATGGGTTCCGGAGTTGGCACTGGACAAGGAAGTGGACGCGGTACTGGAGAAGGTTCAGGAATTGGCTCCGGTAGTGGAAGCGGTATCGGAGATGGTATCGGAAGTGGACGTGGAAGCGGACGTGGAAGTGGTGTCAGCAAGCCTCCACCAACCCCAAGACCAACGCCTAAACCACCAGCCGGACCAACTGTTGGAATCAAGATTTTATCTAAGCCAAGACCCGGTTATACAGACTCAGCCAGAACAAACAATGTTCAAGGAACAGTTATGCTTCGTGTGACATTTTTGGCAAATGGAAGAGTGGGTGGGGTTTCTGCAGTAAAAGGTTTACCACATGGTTTGACTGCTAAAGCAATTTCGGCAGCAAGACAAATTCGCTTCAAGCCTGCAATGAGAAATGGTCAACCATACAGCGTTACTAAACGGATTCAGTATAACTTTACAATCTACTAATAATTTATCTTCTAGCTAAAAGAAAAAAGAGATGTGAATTTTCACATCTCTTTTTCTTTTTTTATTAGGTGTTTTTAATTTAATCCAAAGAACTTCTTGATGTTTTTAAATACTCCCTTAGTTTCTGCATCTGTCTTAGCTTTTTGTTCCTCTTGTTCAGCTTCCAAAAGTTCACGGCGATCATCAATGATTTCTCCGATCAAACGAACTAACTCAGGATTTCTTTCCAAAATTGGTTTAAGAATAAACGGGCTTATCTCCAAAACTTGAGTCTCAGTTTCTGCAACTACATCAGCTGTTCTGGGTTCTCCTGTAAAAAGACTCATCTCACCAAAAAAGTCGCCCACTCGCAATTTTGAAATAGTTTTGGTTATTCCATTTTCTTTGATTTCAACACTTACATTTCCCCGATTAATTATGAACATTGATTTATCTGTTTGACCTTTTTGTATGATTGGTTCTTCGGGAGCAAATACTCTGACGTGACAATTTTGAGCGATTCTTTGAGTTTCTTCAGTAGATAGAGGGGCAAATATTGCAACACTGTTTATTCTTTCGCATATTTCATCAGTTGTTTCCACAAAAACTTCTTCAGCATCGGCTTGACTTGCCGTATATATGGTTCTTGTCGGATAAGCAAAATCCAGTTCTTCGCGCTGAAATGCATACCAAATTCTTTGTCTGATCAATGCATCTGTGTCGTTATGTTTTCGATAATCTGTTGTCCAGTATTTAACTTCCCAGTCGATTCCATTATCACCTAAATTCCAAATACGCACTTTTGGTCTGCGTTTTGGGGATACATTTTCTACTTGTCTAACAGCTTCTCTAACAACTTGAATTACTTTTGCAGGTGAATTTGTATAAAGTGAATTGAACCGCACAATTCTCGCATTCAGATTATCTTTTGGTGCTACCTCAATTGTTTCTTTCCCAATTACACTATTACTGATAACTAATAATTTGTTTTGAAAAGTTCTGATCTTAACTCCGCGCCATGAAACACTTTCGACAGTTCCGATACCGTGGTTTGTTATTGCAATGATGTCTCCAACCTGAAAAGATTGATCTGCTTGGATGGCAATTCCCGAAAACAAATTTCCAAGAGTATCTTGCAAAGCTAAACCGACAACAATACCGATTATGGCTGAACCAGTAAATAGAGGTGCAAGTTCAATATTCGGATATTGAGTTTGAAAAATAATGAAAAACGCAACTATGTAAATAATTATGGTTAAAACTGTTCTTAGAAGTGAAGAAATCTCATATTCCTCTGAATTTTTTAGAGCGGCTCCGAAGATCAGATAATTTAAAAATCTGATAACCGCAATAACTATCGACATCCAGAGGAGTATTTTTATTATTTTGAAAAGGTTTGCGATGAGAGCGAAATATGTAATTACATAGTCTGATACTTTTCCTTCGATCGGAGCTATCTCTCCCTTCATATTGATCTCAAGACCAAACAAAGGAGTAATAACAAGGGGAAGTCCAAAAAGGATAAGGGTTACTATTGCCAAAAACCCTACAAAATATATAGTTCTTTTTTGAAGTTCGTCAGAAAACATAACCTTTTCTAATGAGATTAAAAAATATCAGTAAAACTAGTTATAAGCAATAAAATAGAAAGTATTGAAACGACAACCGTTATCAACCACGCAAATGTTTTGAATAATAGTGAATTTTTATATTCTCCCATTATTTCAGAATCACTAGACAATTTGACGATAGAAACCAGTATAAAGGGAAGTAATAAACCGTTAAGTGCTTGAGTTACAAGCAGTAGCTGAATTTGGGGAATATTTGGAATAAGAGCGACAATAGCCCCAATTAAGATCAGTCCTGTAAAAATTCCTAAGAAAATTGGTGCTTCTCTAAAACTCCTTGATAAGCCTTTTTCAAACCCTAAAGCCTCGCTTATCGAATAAGCTGTTGCAAGAGGTAATACACCCATAGCCAACATAGAAGCTCCAAATAAACCTAGTGCAAACAAGTATTTAGCATAATTTCCAGCAACCGGTGCCAATGCTTCCGCAGCAGTCGCGGCAGAATCTATATTTGTAACACCTTGTTTATTTAGTGTGGCGGCTGTACAAATCACAATAAATGCCGCGATCATCAAAGCAAAAGTAGTTCCAACTATTACATCAGCTCTTGCAAGTGGTAAATCTTCATCGTCCATACCCTTTTCTACGGCAGAAGACTGCACAAAAAATTGCATAAACGGCGTAATAGTTGTTCCGATCAAAGCCATGACAGTAAAAATATAACCTAAATCAAATTGGAAACTTGGGGTGACAAATTCTTTTCCAATCTGTCCCCAGTCAGGATTAGATAAAAAGGCAGAAACAATATAGCAGATAAAAACAAGTGAAATTATCAAAAATATTTGTTCTACTCTTTCTTGAGTCCCCTTAACGACTATCCACCAAATCAAAGCTGAAACAAGCGGTACAGTAATATATCTCGGAATTCCAAAAAGTTCTGATGCTTGAGCGACTCCGATAAATTGAGAAATTATTACACCTGAATTCGCAATCAATAATGCAAGCATCACAAGTGCTGTTAAACGAACGCCAAATTGCTCTCTGATCAAGTCGGCTAAGCCTTGTCCTGTCACAACTCCCATTCTCACACACATTTCTTGCACGACAATCAGACTCAAGATCATCGGGATAAAAACCCAGAGCAGAGAATACCCATAAGTAGCTCCAACAGTTGAGTATGTAGCTATTCCACCGGCATCATTTCCGGCATTTGCCGCGATGATTCCGGGACCTAGAACTGCCAGATATGTGTAGAATTTGTATTCAGATAAACTTCGACGAAGACGCGTAGGATAGCGTAAGGCAGATTTAATTGTTTGTCGGAAGGAAAAATTTCTTTTTGACATTATTTAAATCGTCATCGTCTTTCATTTTCTTACCTCGAAAGATGGATTGTAATTTGAAATGAGTAATAAAAGCAATTATTTAGTGTGTTTATCAATTTTTTTGCAAGGCTTAAGTCCAAACTCTATGCAAAATAAACCCGATGAGGTTTTTATTTTCGTCAAATCCACCACAGATATGAATTGCGTCAATGCTTTCATGACTTGGTACGTCGTGTATTTCCAAGACAGAAATATCAGTTGCGAATTTGCTCAATGTATCGAGAATCGATTTGCCAGAAACTAAGGTATCGTCATTAAAAGCCCTAATATCCCAAGCAAAATCAATCGGATTTACAAATTTGTACCAACCAATTTGTTCATCATTTTTATATTTATTTTCTTTTTCGTAATTACTATTGTAACGATTTTTAGAAGCTAAAATTATTTTTTCGACAATTTCAGATTGTCTGGCAAGTTCTAATAACGCATCTTTTATATCAGATTGTTTTGTAGCAAAGTTTATTGAGTCGAGAAGACCATCTCCTTCATTTGAATAGATCGAAATGTCAAAGTTTTCTTTAATTAAAGCTTCAATAAATGTGTCAAAAGATTCTGGTTTTTTGTCTAAGTAATTAAGAAATTTATTGACTGAAAAAATCTTAGTTTTTTTATGGTCAATTTTAGAGTAATGATTATTTGTGACGTAGTAATCTACTTTTTCATTTAATTCATTACTTACTTCAGCCCAATTTGACTCTGAAAAGTATGTCAGATTCTCAATTTGATCAATATCAAGATTTTCATCAAAAAAAACAACTCTGTCTTCCAGATTAAATTGTTCATAATTCAGTTTTGATTTTCTAGAACTCATAAATGTATTAGATTTTGCTGAATCTTCTCAAAGTTTTCACTTTTAAATTTAGCTTTTACAGAATCTGAATATAAAACTAAAACCATGTAAAAGGTATTATCGATTGTAAGGTCTTTAACTTAAAATATATTAGAATCTAAAATAAAAAATTTCTCAATTTGAAAAAAATTAATCAGAAGGCAAACCACTTGAGTTTTTGAGTTTACAGACATAGACTTAAATTAAGTTTTTACAATGAATTATTAATGGAGAATAAAAAATAAAATATGTCGCACAATCTTTTTAATACAAGACAAACTTTTACAGCAGGAGGCGGAGAAGAGGGAACTTATTACTCGCTTCCGCAATTAGAAAAAGAAGGAATCGGAAATATTTCGCGGCTTCCAATCTCTATTCGGATAGTTTTGGAGTCGGTTTTAAGAAATTTTGACGATGGAAAAACCATTGAGGAATCAGACGTTCGCAATTTAGCAAATTGGGGGGCGAACGCAGAAAGATCTGAAGAAGTTCCATTCGTCATTGCACGTGTTATTTTGCAAGATTTTACAGGTGTTCCGTTGCTTGTTGATCTTGCTGCAATGCGTTCAGCGACCGCTCGTTTGGGAGCGAACCCGGAGATTTTAGAGCCACTTGTCCCAGTTGATTTGGTAATTGACCATTCAGTTCAAGTTGATTATGCAGGAAGCGAAGAGGCTTTCCAACGCAATATGGCAAAGGAATTTGAACGAAATGAACAGCGTTATAAATTCTTGAAATGGGGAACTCAGGCATTTAATGGTTTCAAAGTTGTGCCACCGGGAATTGGTATTGTTCACCAAGTTAATTTGGAATATCTCGCACGTGGAGTGTTTGAAAAAGAAGGTGTTTATTACCCAGATACTTTGGTTGGGACAGATTCGCATACAACAATGATTAACGGACTAGGCATCGTTGGTTGGGGCGTTGGCGGAATCGAAGCAGAAGCTGGAATGCTCGGGCAGCCGATTTATATTTTAACGCCTGATGTTGTTGGATTTCACATGAGCGGAACTTTACCAGATGGATCAACTGCGACAGATTTGGTTTTACGGGTTGTAGAAATGCTCCGTGAGGCGAAAGTAGTTGGGAAGTTTGTTGAATTTTATGGTGAAGGTGTTTCGAATCTTCCCGCTACTGATCGGGCGACAATTGCAAATATGGCTCCGGAATATGGTGCAACAATGGGATTTTTCGGTGTTGATGATAAAACACTTGATTATTTCCGTGCGACGGGAAGAAGCGACGAAAAAGTTGAAACAATTAAAAATTATTTTGAAGCTCAAGGAATGTTCGGAATTCCCCAAAAAGGTGAGGTTGATTATACGACCGTTCTTGATTTGGATTTATCAACAGTTACGCCTTCCGTTTCGGGTCCAAGAAGACCACAAGACAGAATCGAACTCACAAACTTCAAAAACAAATTTGCAGAATTGTTGGATCAGCCGATTTCCGAAGGTGGATTTAGTGCTAGTTCTGCTGAGTTAGCCAATCGTTATCAAACGAATATGGGCGGAAATAGCAACGGTTTACCAATTTATGGTGAAAACCAACAAGGTGTTGGTGAAATTGAGGTGGGACATGGTGATGTTGTTGTTGCGGCAATCACGTCTTGCACAAACACTTCCAATCCAAGCGTAATGCTAGCCGCAGGAATTTTAGCGAAAAAAGCGGCTGAAAAAGGAATGAAAGTTCCGCCGTATGTTAAAACCTCTCTCGCCCCGGGTTCGAGAGTTGTTACTGAATACCTTGAAAAAACTGGATTACAGCCATTTTTGAATGAAGTTGGTTTTGATCTTGTCGGTTATGGTTGCACGACATGTATCGGAAATTCAGGACCACTCGATTCAGGAATCGAAAAGGCGATTTTAGACCACGATTTGGTAATGGCTTCAGTGCTTTCAGGAAACAGAAATTTTGAAGCGAGAATTCATCCGAACATCAAAGCAAACTTCTTGATGTCACCACCTTTAGTTGTTGCTTATGCACTTGCAGGAACTGTCAATAAAGACTTTGCGACTGAACCAATTGGCAAAGACAAAGAAGGAAATGACGTTTACTTAAAAGACATCTGGGCTTCGATGGAAGAAGTAAAAGAAGTTATGCAAGCGGCGTTTGACCCGGAAACTTACAAACAGCTTTATGGTGATTTTGCAGAACGTAACCCAATGTGGAATGAAATACCGACGTCAACAGGAAAAGTTTACGAATGGGACGAAAATTCAACATATATTCAAGAACCACCTTATTTTGACGGTATGACAATGGAGGTCGGCGAGTATTCGGACATCAAAGATGCAAGACCGCTTGCATTGTTTGGGGACTCGGTAACCACTGATCACATCTCACCAGCGGGTTCATTCGCTCCTGATTCACCAGCAGGTAAATATTTGATTAAACAAGGTGTTGATCCAAAGGATTTTAACTCTTACGGTTCACGTCGCGGAAATGATCGTGTAATGTTACGCGGTTCATTCGCAAATGTTCGTATCAAAAATTTACTAGTTGCACCGAAAGAAGGCGGCTATACTATACATCAGCCATCCGGCGAAGAAATGACTATTTATGATGCGGCGATGAAATATAAGGAAGAGGGAACTCCTTTGGTGATTCTAGCAGGAACTGAATACGGAACCGGAAGTTCGAGAGATTGGGCGGCAAAAGGAACTCTTTTAATGGGAGTTAAAGCCGTCATTGCAAAATCGTTTGAAAGGATTCATCGTTCAAATTTGATCGGGATGGGCGTTCTACCTCTTCAATTCAAAGGTGATGATACCGTAGAATCTTTAGGGTTAGATGGAACTGAGACTTTTGATTTAGTTGGTTTGGAAGGAGTTGATGTGAAACCTCAGCAGAATGTTACTTTGAGAATAAAACGTGCTGATGGGACTGAAACAGAAACACAAGTTCAATTAAGGATTGATACACCGATCGAGGTTGAATACTATCGTCATGGTGGAATTCTTCAATTTGTTCTACGTCAAATTATTAATGAGAATTAATAAGCTAAGAACATTAAAAAAAGGTCAGGCTTTTGTTTAGCCTGACCTTTTTTTATAAGTAAAACTTCAAATTTAAGCTGCTAACGGAATTTGAGGTGCGTTCTTTAATTGATCGAATCTAACCGGAACTGCTCCGTTATTTTTTGTTTTCTCTTTTCTCATTTCATACCAAGCGTCACAAACTGAACAATGATAAAACTTGAATGAGAAATCCTCAGCTTGATAATTCATATCCAGCTCACAATTACAATGCCAACATGTCATAATACTATACCTCTCACTTTTTACTGTTTTTACGACAGGCTTACATTTTACCACAGTTTTGGGGGCAAAAAGCAAGAGTTTTTTTACTCAAAGCGAAATCTTTACAAAAAAATAAACTAAGTTATTGATAAGACATTGATTAGCTAATTTGTGAATTGTAAAATAATTCAGAAAAATTAAAGAAATTAATAAATTAATGATAAAGACAATAGCATTCGACGCTGATGACACGCTTTGGCACAATGAGAGAATTTTTCTTTCAACGAAGGAAAAATATAAGAAACTTTTATCAAAGTACCATGATAAGAATTGGATAGAAGAGCGTCTTGATAAAACCGAAATGAGAAATATCAAACATTTCGGTTATGGTGTCAAGGGTTTTACACTATCAATGATCGAAACAGCTATTGAGCTAACAGAAGGTCGTGTCAAAGGGGAAGAGATAAATGAAATAATTGCTTACTCAAAAGAAATGCTTTCATCTCCAATAGAAGTTCTTGAAGGGGTCGAAGAAACTATAAAGGAAGTTTCAGAAAATTACCACATAATGGTCATTACAAAAGGTGATCTTTTTGATCAAGAAGCTAAACTTGCACGTTCGGGTTTGGGCGATTATTTTGATGATTTTGAGGTCGTTTCCGAAAAAAATAAATTAGTTTACAAGAAAATATTAAGTAAATACGAAATTGAGCCAAATTCTTTTCTAATGATTGGGAATTCATTAAAGTCAGATATTTTGCCAGTCGTTGATAACGGAGCACATGCTATTCACATTCCTTACGAGACAGAATGGTTTCATGAGATGGTTACGGATGAAGAAGCTAAGAAAAGAGAATTTATAAGTTTGAGAAAAATGAATTTGGTAATTGATTGGTTAGAAAATCTTTAATAAATGAACGAAGTATATGAGGAATTTGGGAATATCGACATATACCTGTTTGACCAGCTTTTAAAGAACAGAATTCACAAAGAAGGAAAAATAATAGATGTTGGTTGCGGGAATGGTCGGAACTTAGTTTATTTTTTCAAAAATGGTTATGAAGTCTTTGGCATTGACAGGAATGAAGAGTCAGTTATAAATGTGAAGCAGTTAGCCAAGATTTTCGGCAGAGAAGAATTGATTGAAAATTTTCAAATAGCTGACGCAGATATAATTCCCTTTGAGGACTCAACATTTGATACTGTAATTAGCAGTGCAGTCCTACATTTTTCTGAAAATGAAGAACACTTTAGGAATATGTTTTCTGAGATGTGGAGGGTACTAAAAATAGGTGGTTTATTTTTCGCAAGGTTGGCTTCGAGCATTGGAATAGAAACCAAAATTGAGAACATTAGTGGCAGAAGATACTTAATTCCCGATGGCTCTGAACGTTTTTTGGTAGATGAAGAGTTTCTATTTGAGATAACTAAAGAGGTAAACGGAAGTTTTCTGGAGCCGATAAAAACGACAAATGTTCAAAATTTAAGATGTATGACAACTTGGGTTTTACAAAAAAAGGTCACTACTAATAAATTGCAATGACCTTATTTTCTTATAAAAAGTTGTGTTTAACGAAGTGCACCGATTAGCATTATCAATAAAATGAAGAATAAAATTACGCCAATTATTGAAATGATTAAACAGCCAATCTTGAATTTGCTATAAGGTCTTTCTCCCTGAACTTCACCAGTTCGCCCATTAACAATTATTTGGTAAACCTGATTGTTGAATCGGTATGCACCAGCGTAAACAGGTACTAGGATATGTTTGAAGGTTACACTGCTGTAATTTGTATCCATTGAATCAACTCTTTGTCGATCTCCGCCAATATCATTTTCGCAATCACGACGAATAACACTTTTAATTTTTTCTTTAAATTTATCAAAGCCTTCTTCCAAAGTTACCTGATAGGTTTGAGCCTTGTGCCCTGATAAATATCCTGGGTCATAAGAAGCAAGTTCATTAAAATCCCAATTTAGACGGTCAATATAAGCCGGTAAGACTGAAGTTGTGGCTGGAATATATTCATCATCGAAAGTCCTGTAAACATTGCCGGAAGTATGATACCAATTGGTCTTTGTGACGGTTCTTTCCTGTTCCTTACCTTCAGAATCTGTGTAGTATTCAGTATCTTCGTAATCTTCGCCTCTTTGACCTTGATAATGAGTTTCTGTATCAGCATCAAAAGTCCAGTAAGGTAAATATATACTGTCAGCTTTATCATGTTGAGCCATTGTTTTTAGTGCACTTGGAGCAAACCAACGCGAACTTGTCCAAGCCTTTAAAGCAGTGATAGCTTCTTTGTTTTGAACACTAAATGGCAAAACCCCTTCCGGTGCAACCAACGGATCAGCAACTTTAGGCTGTGCGACAATCTTTGCAGCACAGAAATCGCAGCTTGTAGCCGTTTCGGGTGGAACAAAAGTTACGGTTGCACCGCAACTATCGCAGGAAACTTGCATTGCGTCTTTGGCAAGCGGTTGTAATCTTTCAGCTTCAGGTCTTAAAAAACTCTCAAAATCTCTTTCAACAATATCAGCCAAGTTTGTGGCTATGGTTTTTTGTGCGTCACAATAAGGGCAAGCGAGTTTTCCAATCTTGGGATCAAAAACCATATCCGCACCGCAATTTTGACAAGAATGCCGTTTTACATTTTCTTCTTCAATTTGGGGGTTATTTTCCATAGTTTAGAATTTATCCTTTAAGTGCCTCAGTTGTAACCACATATATATGTAGTTTTTTTGTGCTCAATTATAAAAGCTTAAAAACAATCAAAAACGATCATTTATTAAGGTAAAAGTGAACTTTTTCCATTTCTGCCGATTCGCATATTCACGAGCCAGTCAAGCCAACGGTACTTTAATGTTTTGGGGGCAAGATGTTCAGTAAATCCAGTCGTTTTTCGAGGTTTACCATCACGCATTGCCATCGTCATTTCGCTTAAAAAACGCAGGTAAAAAAACGAAGAATCAACGATTTGTTGTTGTTTTACACGAATCTTAATATTATCTTCAGTCGTAATTCTGATTCTTTTCGGATATTTTAATCCAAATTTATCTCTGCCGATTTCTTGTTCTTCATATATCGCATTTCTCTCTGTAAGCACATCATTTTTTACTAGAAAAAGTTTTGATATCTCATCTTTTTTTATTTCTTTATAACGGTAATATACAGCCGTAGCGTCAGGAAAATGTGCACGCCCCCATTGCCAATCTTCTAACGTGTCCGGCAACCACCGACTATCATAATTGTGATCATGGTATCCCGAGCCTCGAAAATGAATTTTTGCATCTCTTTTGCCTTTTCGATTAATAATATTGATCCAGCCGGTAACATCAGAGCGAGGGGAGACTAAGTTCCAAAAATGTGACGAATTTGATTGGCTTATTTTGGGCTTCATCAAATCGCTTTCAATCGAAAGCCATTCAAGTTTTGCTCTTAAAATTCTCTTTTTTGGTAATTTTACATTGATTGAAAGCATATATCCGCTACCGTAAGGTGCTGATTCTAAACGAAATGAGTTTTTTCCAATCCTGCATTCAGGAAAGTCTGTGCTTGCATAAAATTCATCCTGTTTATATTCGTTTATTGCCCGATAAATTGGTTTTCCATTTTTGTAATAGATAAAAGCTATGGCGGGAAATCTTTGTGGAGCATTGCCGTTATTTTTATTTTTTGACGTGTAGGAGTTATAGCTTGGCGAAAAAATAAAATTGTCTAGAAATATTATAACTAAACCATCTTTTCCATCATCACTTAAGGCGTCGAAATACCACCATTCATATCCCTGATCTTCCTTTTCTGGATGCCAGACATCAGTTTTTATGCACGATGAAAATGAAAAATTTTCTTGAGAAAGTTTTTCCAATGGTTCAGTCATTTAATTTTATTGTGGTTATGATTATTTTGAACACCAAAAGCATCTCAAAAAAAAATTATTATGGCAAACTTTTATATAAGTTTTGAATCAATCTTGATAGAAAATAAATACTCTCCCTTATGCCAAAATATTTGAGGAGAATGAGATGTTAAGTAAGAAAAATTTGTTATTGGTAGCTTTAGTTTTGTCTGTATGTTTTCTATCAATAGCCTGTCCTAAACGCATGAGTATTGGTGATATAGAAGCAAACCCTGGAAAATTTACAAATAAAGATGTTGCTGTTGCAGGCGTTGTAAAAACCAGCTACGGGGCATCTATCCCGATAGTTAATCAATCAGGAGGAATTTATAAAATTGATGATGGAACTGGTTCTATTTGGGTTATAACGAAAAGAAGTGTTCCTTCCAAAGATGCTCAACTCGGGGTGAAAGGGAAAATTCAAAACGGAGTTAATTACAATGGAAAGAACTATGGTTTGGTTTTAATTGAAGACGATAGGAAATTTAAGAAAAATTAAACAAACAAATTTTAATTACTACAAAAGACGGGCTTGCCCGTCTTTTTATATTTTGTTCAAATATGCTTAATACATGGACAAAATAACTAGAACATTAGAGTCAAAATTTAATGAGTTAATTGAAGAATCATTTCAATTAATTCAAACTGTTCCTGAAGAAAAATTGTTTCAAAAACCAACTGTTGATTACTTAGTATTTTCCGTGGGTGAATATATCTTACGAAGCGTAGGAAGGGTGGAACAAACATTTGGTGGCATTACATCCCGGCTTTGGGATGACCCATTTGAATGGACTTTACCTGAAGAATTATCCACTCACAAAAAGATTTTTGAATATATTGAAGAAGTAGAAGCAACCAGAAAAAAGGGATTTGAAATAATCAAATCTGATGAAGATCTATACAGAGAGTTACCAGCTCCAGAGAAGATAAAGTCTCTTTTTGAGGTTTTATTTGAGACTTTAATTGATGCAGAAAAGCTACAAGCTCAAGCAAAATTAGTTTTGAGACTGGGTAATAAAGACTAATAAACCAATTCTGTACTATGCAAAAAAACTAAGAGGTAGCGTTCAAAGTTTGGCTGATAGCCGAAAATGGAGGACATTAATCATGAAATTTTTAATAGCATTTATTTTATTATTCGCAATTGCTTGCAATGGTGAAATTATTGATAACAAAAGCGAGAACGAAAAATTTATTCAAGGGAAATGGAGCCTTTCAGGAACAATTGGGGATGAAACTGAAAATAGAGCATGGTATTTAGAATGGGAATTTAATAATGGGGAATTCACTCAAACAGGTTACCCGCCAATAACTCAAAAAGGAAAATATAAGATTATTGAAGATAAGGAAAATACACTAAAGCTTAAGTTATATAAGCAAAAAGGAACTTTTGGTGAGGAAGATTCGGAACTTATCATTATCATTGATAAGGAAAATAAAAGCATATCAATTAATAACAAAAAAGGTTTTAAGAAGATTTCAAAAGAAAATAAAGAATAGATAAGCTAAATTAATACGAACTCAAAGCTAATTTTTATCGTAGAGTTTTATGACAAATGTATTTAAGGTATATAATCTTAAATTGTCATAAAGCACTACGATTTTCAATTTTTCAGAGGTTTTATGTATTGCCCTAAGTGTAGTCAAGAACAAAAATCTAAAGAACTTAAATTTTGCTCTAAATGTGGTTTGCCATTAGAATTTATATCTAAGGTTGTTGAGACCGGGCAAGAACCAACTAAATCAGAGAAAACTGAGAAGAAAAAAGAATTTTTTACAAGACGAAGAATAATTTTGTTTAGTGTTCTTTGGTTTGTATTTTGGTTTATATTAGTTTTGCCAATGATTGCTATGGTTCTTGATGGGGAAGATGCAGTTGAAGTTTTTATTGTGTTGATTTCATTTGCATTGACTGTTGGCATAGCAACAATAGTTTTTGCAATCTTCAAACAGCCTTATAAATCCAATGAATCAGAATTACAATTTAACGAATCAAATAATTTTGAAACGACACCTGAAATGCGAACTTTAAATTCAAGAGAAAATCCAACGAGTGACTATATCTCACCAAATGAAAAAATAGGTAAGTATGATACAAATGATTTGGTTGAAGTCAGGAGTGTAACCGAAGAAACGACAAAATTATTGAACAAGAATTCATAAAATATAGGAGTGTCTATGTATTGTCCACGCTGTGGAGAACAACAAAATTCAGGAAATCTAAGATTTTGCTCTCGATGCGGGCTACCAATGGGGCTGGTCGCGGAAGTTCTATCAAATGGTGGAACCCTACCTCAATTAGAAGAACTTTACAGCAAAAAAAGTAAACTTTTTACCAGAAAAAATGGAATCTTTTTCAGTATTTTTTGGTTTATTTTGTTCGTACCTTTTGGAGCCGCATTTTGGGGAGTATTAGATGTTGATGAATTATCAGCAATTTCTGCTGTGTTTGGCGTTTTTAGCTCTATATTAATCTTACTTTTCTCATTATTCTTCTTGGGAAGTGCACCTAAACCACTTTCTGATTCTGCCGTGCTGGCTAACCAACAATCAACTCCACAAAATTTAACAGGGCAGCAAACTAATCAAAATGCTTTACCTCCTCAGCAAGCACAATCTGCACAGGACTTTGTATCACCATCTGCCGGAAGTTGGAAGTCTTACGACACAGGAGAATTAGTTCAACCTGGCAGCGTAACAGAAGGCACGACAAAGCTTTTACAAAAAGAAAAAGAAAAAGAAGAAGAACAGACAAGATATTTAAATAATCAATAACAAAACAGGAGTAAAAATGTATTGTCCTCGTTGTAGTCAAGAACAAATAAAGGAAGATGTTAGATTTTGCTCGCGTTGTGGTTTTTCGATGACGGGAATGGCTGAAGTTGTCGAAAATGGTGGCTTGCCAAAAGAGGTAATTGATCAAAAGCATCCTGAAGCTATGTCTCCTCGCCGAAGAGGATTAAAACAAGGTGGACTACTTTTTCTTTCAGGTGGTGTGATAGTTCCGATACTTGGTATTTTAACTTCGATGTTTAATGGTGAAGGGTATATTGTTGGGATGGCTGCAATACTTACTTTTCTTGCTGGGATTCTCAGAATGATTTATGCATTGGTCTTTCAATCAGGCGTTCCAACTTTAGAAAACGAAGGAATTGTTGACACGGTTAAAAAAGATCTATTAGGTAAACCTGTTAATAACAAAGCTTTGCCTCCTCAACAATCCGAACCAATTTCGACTGAGTACAATCCACCGCAAGTAAACTGGCGTGACTCAGATGATTTACAGCCAGTTAGTGTTACCGAAGAAACAACCAGAACTTTAGATAAAAAAACTTTTTCACAAAATAATTGATAAATTTAGAAATTTAGGATAGAAAATAAAGAAAGCCTATTTTTATGAGATTACCCCACTCATTTTATGAATTTTTCCCTTTGTTTTTGTCTGGGATTGTATATCTAACAGTCCTAATTCAACCTGCCTACGCAAAAAACATCACGTCAAAAAATATTTATGACCATGCGAAACCCTCTCTAACCACTTTTACAAGTGTCGATGGATTGCCAGTCAATGCTGTCATGAGTATGGAGCGTGATGGACGCGGTTTCATTTGGTTTGGCACTCAGGACGGTGCTGCATATTTTGATGGGTATGATTTTACGGTAGTAAATATGCCTAATCGAGCTGTTTCAAATTATATTCAGGATATTATGGCAGCTAAAGATGGCAGCATTTGGTTTGCCACTACAAATGGTGGGGTGCATCGTTTAAAAGACGATGAATGGAAGACTTTTGACACGGATTCAGGCTTGGCAAGCAATGAGACAAGAGTTTTATTAGAAAGCTTCGATAATGATGGAGAACAGGTGATCTGGATCGGTCGGCGAAGCGGTGTCAGCAAACTAAAGGGTAATAAAATTGAAAATTTCGATGAAAAAGACGGTTTACCAGACAAACGTGTCAGATGTGTTATTGAGACTGTTGATAAAAGCGGAGAAAAATCAATTTGGATTGGAACATATGGCGGGATAGCAGTTTGGAAAGGCAATGAAAAGAAAACTTACACCGAAAAAAATGGCTTTCCTGCAAAAGTTGTCTTTAGACTACTTGAAGTCATTGACGATAACGGTAAATCAATTATTTGGGCTGCAACTGATAAAGGAATTTTGAGATTTAAAGATGGGGAATGGGAATCATTTGGTGATGTATCAGAAGTTTTAACTAAAACGGTTCGTGGGTTAGGAAAATCGGTAAAAAAAGATGGAACTGAAACAATTTGGGTTGGTACAGATGGTGCAGGACTTGCTTATTTTGAAGATGGTCAATGGTTCTTTCTAGATAAGGAAGATGGTCTTCCCAGCAATTTAGTTCATGAACTTTTACCAACGGGGGCACCTGATGGTTCTGTATGGATTTCAAATCTTGGAAGTGGTGTGGCGAGGTTAGAGAGAAGTAATTGGAGAACTTTAAATAATGAAAACGGGCTAAAAAATAACATTGTATTTACAGCTGCTGAAACAACATCTTCGAATGGAGAGCCAACATATTGGATTGCAACTTATGGTGGTGGATTAGCTAGCTTTTCTGAAGGCAAATGGGCACACTATGACAGTAATAACAAACTTAAAGATAATTTTGTTCAATCGCTTTTTGTAATGAAAGACAACACAGGAGAAGAAGTTTTATATGTGGGAACAGAAACAGGATTGGTAAGTTGGAAAAATGGTGTTTGGAAAAATGAGTATTTAGGAAAATTTGAAAGACAAACAGAAATATGGGGAATAGCAGAACATAAAAATGCAAATGGAGAAAAAGCAATTTTACTCTCAACAAATTTGGGATTATTTGTAAAAAATGGCGAAGAGGTAAAGTTAATTGACACATCTGCAGGCTTACCAGATGAATATTTTAGAGGTAGCTTTTCTACGTCAGATGATGAAAATTCTCTGTGGATAGCTTCTTACAATGCAGGGCTTATCAAGAAAGATGGAGAGAATTGGAAAGTCTTTGATAAGAATAAGGGATTACTGACTAACAGAACTTACAGTGCAAATGAAATTAAGTACGGTAATAAACGCGAGTTGTGGGTTGGCACTGGTGGAGGTGGTATTGCCATTTTGGATTTGGACAAACCGGATTCTGAAATTCAAATTCTCACAACAGAAAATAGCAATTTAATTCCAAGTGATACTGTCTATAGTATTTTTCAAGATTCTAATCAAAGAATATATGTAACAACCAACAGAGGTGTTTCGAGGATAGTTCCTGATAAATCAGGCGATATTACAAAATCTCAAGCTTATTTTTTTACAACCAAAGATGGTTTACCCAATAATGAATGCACATCCGGAGCAGGTTTTATTGATAGTAAAAATCGCGTTTGGATCGGAACAGTTGGTGGAGTTGCAATCTTAGACCTTGATAAAGAATTCAAAGATGAAAAGGCTGACCCGTTATTTCTTCAAACTGTTTTTGTTGATGGTGAAAAAAGAAAACTAATCCCGAATTCAACCATAAGTTACAGCGAAAATAATCTTACATTTGAGTATGTAATGCCGACTAATTTTAGAGAGTCTGGCACATTATACAGAACTCAATTAATTAACTTGGAGGATGAACCAACTGAATGGACAAGAGAACCCAGAAGGGAATTTACATTTATCCCAAGCGGAGAATATGTCTTTAAAATTTGGGCAAAAGATGCGAGTGGGAATGTAAGCAAACCTCTCGAAATACCGTTCATTATCAATCAGCCTTGGTGGTTAACTTGGTGGGCATTTTTGCTGTATTTGCTTGCAATATTGTCAATTATAGCTTTCATTGCATATTTATATCGGAATCGTTATCGCAGGATGCTTGAGATTGAAAGAGTACGAACAAGAATTGCAACTGATTTACATGATGATGTTGGAGCAAGTCTTTCCAAAATCTCAATACTCAGTGAGGTTTTAGCACAAAGTAAAAAGGATGCGGACGAAGATGAGAAAAATGCTCTTCAATCCATTGCTGATACTTCCAGAGAGGTTGTAGGTTCAATGAGCGATATGGTTTGGTCAATCAATCCAAATCGGGATAATATGCGGGACACAGTGCAACGAATGAGGCGTTTTGCGAATGAAGTTCTGTCAGCTAAAGATATTGAATTTACCTTCAATGCACCTAAGGATGATCGGGAAATTAAACTTGATGTTGATCTAAGAAGACAAATATATTTAGTTTTTAAGGAAAGCTTAAATAATTGTGTTAAATATTCAGATTGCACTAAAGTCGAAATTGAGTTAAAGAGAAATTCCGATGGCATCTTATTGAGGGTGACTGATAATGGTAAAGGCTTTGAGTTAAATGGTTTACGGCGTGGGAATGGTCTTAATAACATGAAGAAAAGAGCTGAAGAAATGGGCGGAACTTTTGATATTTCCAGTGAAATAGGCAAAGGCACTACGGTTACACTCAAGCTGCCAAGAAGATTAGGTGGTTTATCATTTTCAAAAACTACCTAAATATGTGGTTTACGCTTTTACATTCTGATTTAATCTAATAGAGAATTTTCTAAGCCCCAAAAAATAAATGAAAGTGAACGCCCAAAATAGTAAGCAAGAAAAGCCTATTCGTGTGGCTATTGTTGAAGACCGCGAAGAAATCCGTTTTGGTCTATCCAGATTAATAGGTGGTGCTGAAGGATTTGAATGTACCGGAAGCTATCGTTCGATGGAAGAGGGATTAGAAGAACTCCCCAAAAATTTGCCTGACGTTGTCTTAAATGATATTGGCTTACCTAAAATGAGCGGAATTGAGGGAATAAAGATTCTCAAACAAAAATATCCAAATTTATCAATCTTAATTCTTAGCGTTTATGATGATGATGATCGGATAATTGATGGAATTTGTGCAGGGGCAAGCGGATATTTGCTTAAATCTACACCGATGCCAAAAATTCTTGAATGTCTTCGTGAAGTCCAAAGTGGTGGTGCTCCAATGTCACCAGAAATTGCAATGCGAGTGATGCAATTATTTCGCGAAAGCCCTCCGCCTAAACAAGTTGACTATGATCTCACTCCACATGAAACCCGCATTCTGAAGATGCTTGTTGAAGGACATAATTACAAGACTGCAGCAGCGGAACTTAATTTAAGCGTAAATACGATATCATTTCATATAAAACATATTTACGAAAAGCTTCAGGTTCACTCAAAATCTGAAGCTGTAGCAAAAGCGTTAAAGAACAGACTTGTTTAGGAACTAACAATACATTATTCCGTAAAAGCACCTTCATTTGATCTATTAGCAATACTTTGGTTGAAAAAAAAGAGTAGCTAAAGTAATACGCTACTCTTTCATTTTACTGTTAGTTATTATACAGATTTTATTTCTCCATATTTTGGAAATCTAATTTCCACATGCCATCTTCTTTTACAAGAGGTGTTGGTTCCCATTTGCCATCAGCTTTGACTTCAACTGTGGCTTTGTCACCATCGATTTTTTCATTACGCATCTCTGGAGTATCCTTAAATGGCATATCATCTAGCTCCATAAATTGCTTCAGCATATCATCAAGCTCTTTTTTCTGAGCGTCAGCACCTTTTTGCATTGTTGCTAAAGTAGCTTTTGAAAAACGTTTTTTTATACCCTCAACATCTTTGGCAAGGTAAGCTTTTACAAAGTCTTCAATTGCTTTCTTTGGAGTATCTGCAGAGGCATCAGTTGTTTCAGTTTTTTTATCTTCTTGCTTTTCCTCTGTTTTTGTATCTGCTTTTTCATCAGCTTTTTTAGTTTCAGTTGCGTCACCGCAAGCACCAATTGTAATAGCCAAAATAGCAATGAATAGTAATTTAAATAGTTTCATTCTGTCTCCTGTTTTTTATTTTATGTAATTATTTCAAAATTTTTAATATCCTATGGCAACTCCGTCACTTCTTGAATCTATCGCACCTAATCTAACGCCTTTTTCATCAACAGCGATAGCAGTTGCCGATGCAAGATTCCTAGCTCTTGGAGCAAATTTGTGTCCATATTTTTCGAGGATACTGCGTGTGTCTTTTGACATCCCATAGGGTTCAAACATTATATAATCAGGCAACCATTGATGGTGAATTCGTGGAGCATCAATCGCCTCTTGAATATTCATCTTATGATCTATCATATTTATTGTGGATTGCAGAACTGCTGTAATAATTCTTGGTCCTCCTCTTGCACCTACCGCAAACCAAAATGAACCATCTTTTTTCATTACAATTGTTGGTGTCATAGATGAAAGAGGACGTTTTTTTGGACCAACAGCATTTCTTTCTCCTTGTACAAGTCCAAATAAATTAGGTTTTCCGGGTTGGGCGGCAAAGTCATCCATCTCGTCATTTAACAAGACTCCCGTACCTTTTGCAGTCACAGCCGAACCATATATATTGTTGATTGTGTAAGTGTTTGAGACCACCATTCCATCTTTATCAACGACTGTGTAATGAGTTGTGTCTAGAGATTCTTTACCTTTTATTTTTCCAAATTTGATGTCTTTACTATTTGAAGCTTTGGTCGGATTAATAGATTTGCTTCTTTCAACTGCATATTTTTTCTGAATTAATTGGAATGTTGGAATGAAAGAAAAATCAGGGTCACCCATATATTCAGCTCGATCAGCAAAAGCTCGTCGCATTGCTTCAGCTAGTAAATGATATTTTGCTGATGAATTATGTCCCATTTTGTCAATATCATACTGTTCCAACATATTTAGTATTTGAACTAAAACAATTCCACCAGATGATGGCGGAGGCATTGAAACAATCTCATGTCCGCGATAATTGCCCCGGACGGGAACTCTTTCTTTCACGACATAATTCTTTAGGTCTTGTAAGGTGATAAGTCCATTATTTTGTTTCATATCGTCGGCAATTAAACGGGCAGTTTTACCTTCATAAAACTCTTTGGCTCCCTCTTTTTTCATTCTTTCGAGGGTTTTTGCCAAGTCAGGTTGTTTAAATAAATCACCTTCTTTGTAATAATTTCCATTTCTTAAAAATATCTTTTTACTGTCTTCGTATTGTTCTAAACTTCCTTTATAGGATTTGAAAAGTTCGGCAAGTCTATAGCTTAATATGTAACCTTCTTCAGCTAATTTACGTGAAGGCTCAACCAATTCAGCCCAGCTTATTTTTCCTGAACCGTATTTTTTTAATGCATAATCAAATCCTGCTGGAGTGCCAGGAACTCCTGCCGCACGATAGCCAATTACAGAACCGCCTTCACCCCGAATTACCTTGCCATCTTTGCCGATATAAATATTTCTTGTAGCTTTTGCTGGTGCCATTTCTCGGTAATCAATTGATGTGAATTTCCCGTCTTTAGTGCGGATGACCATAAAGCCTCCACCACCTAAATTACCCGCTTCAGGATAAACAACTGCTAAAGCTAATCCGACAGCAATCGCGGCATCAACAGCATTACCACCTTTTTTCATAACATCAACACCAATCTTTGAAGCCAGCTCATGTTGTGAGGCAACCATCGCATTTTTACCGCGTACAGGCTTTCCCCAAGAAGCTTCAAGTTTATAAAAGTTAGGCGATACAAAAAGTACTACTAAAAGAGATAGCACTACTGAATACAAAGATAAATTTTTTTTCATAGGTATTTTTTAGGGTTGAATTCTCAACATATAACTACAAACAAGGAAATGCTGACCCGGTGAAACTTGTATTCTTTGCCCCATTGGTAATTCAACATTATTTAAGATAGTTGGATTACGTCCTTCATTAATGATTGAAAAATTACCAAGTTTATCCAAAATCAACATTAAATGTCGGCGACTTATTTCAGGGTCACCAGCCAGAGTTATATCAACAGGTTTTGATTTTGAACCGCGTCCGATGGTTATTTCTCTTTGGTAGATTGGTAAAACATTTTGTCTTACACCATTTTTCCAAATTTCTAAATTATAAAGTGCAATTTTACGGTTACTGACGCGAGTCATCTCCTCTACATCATTTGGGTTTTGTGTCTGGTATCCAACATTTGTAGGCTGTTGATAATTTTGTTGAGTAGCTGGATTTTGTGTGAAATTCGGAGGAGGTGGAGGAGGTGTTGATTGAACAGGAGGTGTTGGATTTTGTTTAGGAGGTTGAACTGGCTTTTTGCGTGCATGCACACTGGTTTTTGGTGAAGAGCTTTCTTCCCAGCTGTGTTGAACACGAATTTCTTCTTTTTCTAAAGTGCCATCAACGCGTAGTTCAACAGCAAATGATTGAGTTTCAAGCTTTTTCTTGCCCGCAATTTCTTTAGCTCTTTCAGCTAAAACATGGTAAAGACCTTGTTCTAAACCGCGGCGTTTAGCACCTTGCCATTCTTTATCATCTTCCTCGCTTAAAAAGATTATATATTCAGTCGGAATGATAGTAGTGCCCTGCGGGAGCGGAACAAGCTCTCTTTGCATTACTTCCTCAACAGCCTTGGCAATCTTTACAATGAATTCTTCGGCTTTGCTTCTAGGTTTTACTTGAGCATCGCGTGCGGCTTCTTCTAAAACAAGCTCTGCACTTTCTCCATCAATCCAACGTCTTACTTTGTCTAAAACGCTCACCGATTTCTCCTATTCTTCGATTTCTATATATTTACCGTATGCCCAGCCTTTTTTATTTTCCTGAGAGTTATCTCTGAGCGTACCTTGCTTGATTATAACAACTTCATACCACCTGTTTTTTTTGCTAATAATTCTAAGTCTCGAATTTTCAGTTATAAGCCCGATTGGTGGCTTCTGCGTTGTTGGTTCAGGTCTTAAATTTATATTGGTTTTCGCAACCCCAATTATTTCAGGATTCGTTGTGACCGATCCTCTACTTAAGATGTAATTATATGTGCCATATAAACTTACTGCAAAAATTCCTATGAGTAAAAGAAAAATAGCAAAATATCGCAAATATTTTCTTTTAGGTTTAGGTTTTTGTATATCAATAATTTCTTTGTTGTTTAAGTCTTGATTCTCTGCAGTTGCCGTAGGAGTTCTTCTTGGTGGTTCAATTAAGGGATTTCGATTAATGTTGACTGCGATTTTTTTATCTAAAGCCTTGGTTTCAAATTTACGATTTAACTCTTTTGATGTATCAAATTCAGGTTTTTGTGGTGCTAAGGGTGTGTAGCCTTTCGTTATCTGAGGTTTCGGAGTAGTACTGTTTCGAACTGACACTTTTGTAGCTATCTCAATTCCGCTTGTTTCACCAACGTACCTAAGCTTCGATAAATCCTGCCAAAATTCATTAACGTCCTGATACCTGTTACGAGGATCTTTTTGTGTTGCTCTGGTTAGAACTTTTAAAAATTCATTTGCCCAAACTTTTTGCCTCATCGAATGGGGAAGTTCTGTGATCGGTTGGTTAGCAAAAAATCTTGGTGATTCATTTGTGACTAATACATATGTTGATTTTGCTAAAGAGTAAATATCAGCCGCAGGTGTAAGTTCCGAAAAAACTAGTTTATCCGTATCGCCTGAGAACATAGGACTATGTTCAGGCGGGGCATAGATATTAGTTCCAACCCGTGTGATCGGAGCATCATTTTGAGTAACTCTCGCGACTCCGAAATCCGCTATTTTTACTATTTTTTTATCTTCAGTTAAAAGTAAATTTTGAGGTTTTATATCTCGGTGGATAATTTCATTTTTATGAGCATGTGCAAGCCCAGCACAAGCCTGCTCAACGTAATCTAAAGCTTGTTGTAATTCTAAGGCTTTTTTTCTACAAAGTTTAGCTAGATCACCTCCAGGTAAGTATTCCAAAACTAAATAATGAAAGACTGTGCCATGTAAATCTTTAGCTGTGCCGTGCCCTAAACGGCTGATGACATTGGGATGACGGACTCTATCAAGGGCGATTGCTTCATTTTGAAAGTTTTCGACAAGTGTTCTTTCAAGATCAAGATCAAGATCGTTTTGCATAAAAACATTGAGAGCTTTAATTACAACAAAACGATGAGTTGATTGAGTTGAGGCTAATATGTCTTTGGCGACAAAAATTTCTGCATAACTTCCACGTCCTAATCTTTGGCGTATGTCATATCTATCGTCCAAACGACTGTTTTTTAGAGCCAATTCTTTCATAAGAAATCGTAATAAGCTTACATTATAGCAGAGAAATACTCTATAAACTTCATACGATTTTTAGGATGCAAAGTTCTGTCTCTGCAAATAAAAAAAGAGGGATGCAGTTTCTGCATCCCTTACCTGCATAGGTTTTTAGTTAAAATTAATTCAATCTTTGGAAGCCTGTTAATTGAATTGTTTGGAAATAAGGAGTCCCTGGTGGCAAACGATTTGGATCTAAGAAAGACGTATCGAAAACCCAGTTACGAGTTGGAGGACTGTAAACTTTTGAACAACACTTAAATGCAGCAGTATTGTTGCGAGCATTGTATAGATTGATGAGTGAACCAGCGTAGTTCAAGCGTTTTCCACTCCATTTCTCAAGTGTTCTCTTAAAGTTATGAACTCCACCTGTTAACTGTACGTCACCACCACCTTGGTTAGGCTCGCCCGCTTCGATCAGACTTGATCGAGCATCTCCAGACATAATCGCGTAACGAACAGTGGTTTCACTTGCTGTGCGATTATTTTTATTAAAAGCATTCTTAAAGCCATTACCATCTGTCCATTTATTTGAAAGAATAGTTACTGCATCACCTACTATAGATGCGGGAACATGATCGAATGTGTTTTGTGGTAAATAACTTGTTGAAGGTGTAGGGTTTCCAACCGAGCTAATTCCTGTTGCGTTGTAGTTTCCTAAAGTATAAATAGCATTTTCAGAAGCAACGGTAAAACCTTTTGTATTAGTCGGTGTTGAACTGTCATATTGACCAGGCAATTGTGTTCCATTTATCAGTCTTACAGCTCTTCGATAATATGTGTGATCAATGGTTGCAGCTATACTTTTTGGAACATGATTTCCGGAACCTGTGTATCTGACAGCTTCATTTGAATAATCAGCCTCTAGAGTACCGTTATTATTGACGTCTTCACCATATTGAAGAATGCCGTCATTATTACCGTAAATATCTTCCATGTCGTATTCGCCATCGAAATCATAGTCTCCACGACGATCCGACACGTATAATACCCAGCCATTAGCGTCAGGAATATCAGTACCAGCTAAACTTCTTCCCATTGCAGCGTGGAAAAGTGTTGCGTTCGGCATATTGGCATCAAAATTACCATTGAGGAACTTTCTCAAGTTAGCGACATCAATGTCTAAAACACTCATAACGCCTGCCGATGGAACATTACTTCCATAAGCTGAGCTTAGGTTCATACCGTCATTATAGATGCCTTCTCTGGCATCAAACATTTTTATAGGAAATGGAACAACCTTTGGATCAGTGTAACCTTCAACAATTGCATCTTTCATGTGTTGAGCATGGTCACCGCTAAACGCACCGAAAGTACCATCATCCACATCTCCACTGTCGTCTTCTGCAACAATGAAGTTGTAATCCTTACTGTTCCATTCTTCATCAGAAATGTAATCTGAACTTGATTCAACTACACCATCATCGAAAATAAATCTTTGCAGTTTTATTATTGAGCGGGTATCTATATTATTTGAGTAATATCCACTTTCATCTATCGCAAATTTAGTTACACTTTCATTAATGATCGGAGCAGCTTCAGTTACACCGAGACTCAAAACGTCTTCAGTTATGTCAAATGCACCGACTGAATTAGTAGATTGATTCCATCCAACAGCTTCAATTTTTATCCAAGTCTCTACTCCAGAGCCACGGTAAAATCTTTCACCGTTAACTTTGGTTGCTTGATAACCGTCTTTCATTGTCTTTGGTTGATAACCCCTTGCATTTCCGCCGCTAGGATTGCTACCATCTCCACTCGCTGCACCGTCCAATCTGATTCCACAAGCAGTAGTAACTGCTGATGTCCCAACTCCGGAAGCACATCCTGGAAGCTTAGCTTTACTATCGGCTAAAGTAATTCTGATACCTGCTTTATTGTAATATCTTTCCTGTGCTGTAATTATGCTGTCAGCTGACGTGCTATTTACGGGAACTATGCTTGGGGATGAAACGGTTCCAGTTCCATCGTTATATAAATCACCTACTGTTTTACCGCGTTTGACAAGTTCGATGTAATCAAGTGCATTACCACCAAGTTGACTTGCAATTCTTAAAGGCAGATCAAGTCTTGTTTGATTTGCTAAAAGATTACCTTGGAACAAAACTTCATTTGCTGCCCAGTTTGCATTTGCATAGCCAACAGGCATATCAGCCTCATTAATTACAGCAGGACCATTAGCAACACTGTTCAATACACTTCCCATGTTGTAGTTCAAAGAAACATATTGACCTGAAGCATTCTTAATTTTAATTTTATTTGTGTAAGTACCTGAGCTGTTACCGTTTCTCATAACGTCTGTGAAGATTTCACCTGTTGCCGTTACTTTAGATGAGAAATACAGATTATTTGCTTTCATGAATAGGTGACGGTTTGAGTGAACTCTTCCACCAAAATCAAACCTGGGACCAGGGTGAAATTCGAGATCATCTTCATAAAAGATTCCAAACTGAAAAATAGGCACTAAGTTGTTAAAAAATCTACGTCGAAGAGCAACTTGGACACCACTATATTTATTAGTTGCGGTAGTATCTATCTGCCATTCATCTCGTAGTGCGTGTAATCCTTGGAATTGCTGTCCTGTCATCACAACCTGTTCAGCAGTTCTTGTACGACTTATGTTTTGATTAAAATCATAATCGGTAGTAAATCCATCAGGATTTTTTGACATAATAGAATTCAAGTCATTCGTATCAGGATTTAACTTATAATCAAAAATCTTGTCGAAGTTATGAGTCATTACTTCCAAGCTGGCTTGGGCAGCTTCAAATGCTTTTGTTTCTTCAGCATCATTAGTCGAAGCAATTGTTTCATTTGAAGTCCTTGAAACAGCAAGGGCAACAAAACCCATTAATAAAACCATAACTAAGAGTGCAATAATAATTGCTGAACCATTTTGGTTTTCCATGGCTTTTTTGCTGCTTTGATTCTTGCCGTATAAAAATGTACGAAAAATATTTAATACTCTTCTTTTCATATTTTCTTATCCTCTTAGTTGTTTAACCAACGTCATATTGCAAATTTCTTACGCTGAAAGTTGCATCTAACTCAATTGTTTCTGGTTTTTTGGTTTGTTCGTCTAATTCGGTCGATTGAACTGTGATAGTTACAGTTACTTGTCTGATTAAGTTAAAATTATTAGGTTCATCATCAGCAGTTCCGACTGTACCGTCAGGACCAGCTGCTGGATTATCAGTAACCGTCCCATCTTCCAGAACGTACTTAAATTGGAGGTCTTTTACGTTATAGGCTAGAGGTTGTTCTTGTATCTGCTCATCAAATGGACGACCAGTATTATTTCCATAAACAATTCTTACTAAAGTTCCGTCTTGTTTAACTTTGTAACTAACCCAATAGAAGCGTTTTAATGAGGTAATTGAGTTTGTGCAGTCATCCACATCAGAGGGTGGGTTACACTCAAATAGTAATGTTCGGTTAACTCCCGAACCATTGTGGGCTAGATTAATTCCCAGTGGATCATTCAAAGCCAAATCAATATTTTTACTATCAATAATGCTGGAAGCCATAACAGCAACTTGCGTACTACCAGCTTCAACAAGCATTAGATCGTAAGGATTCACATTTGAGGTTTGTGCATCTTTAAATTCCAATCTGGTTGTCGATGCTGATGCCCCTTGCTTTGACTCCTTTAAATCAATTGTGTCGCCGTTATTGAAGTTTAGATCTCCATATGCAAAAGCAATAGTGTCAGTTTTTTCAGTGCTACTGCTTTGTAGATCATTATTGAACAGGTTATCCCCTGCAATAACAGAGGTTAGAATATCTCTATCATTGTCTGCATCCTGAGGAGTACCTAACGTATTTGAAATAAAATCATCAGGAACGATTGCACCTTTTTGATGGTAATGAAGCCCCGCATTAAGAGCATCGCGACCTATAAGATGTATAGCCGCACGTGCATTTTTTAAGACATCAGTCCTTCTGCTTGCACGGTTTTTTGAGATACTTCCCATGTATAAAAGCCCATAAATAGAACCTGTAACAACCAGAAAAATAACCATACCAATCAACAATTCCATAACGCTAAATCCACTTTGTTGTTGGTGTATAGATTTGGATTTATTCAATATATATGTGAAAGGACTCTTCATAATTATTTCCTGTTACATTAATAATTAGTTACTAATGTTGAAACCTCTTCTTGACGACTAATATTGCTGATATAAAACTTGATTTTTACAGTTATGCGCCTTCGGGTAATTGGGTTGGGGGGGGATGGACGATCAGAATCTTGTACGTCTGTAATTTCGATCCTTCGTTCAAATCCTGTCATTACTTCACTGTTGTTCGCGGGTCTATTGGTGACAGTACATGGTCCAGAGGCAGCACAAGCATCATCTGCAGTACCAGCAACGCCATCCCAGCCTAAGTCTTCTCTGATTGGAGTCCACCCGGTTAAGAATATTCCTTGTGCAGTACCGTTGACTATATTACTGCCGACATTTCCAATAGAATCCCATCCCTCAACTGTGCCAGGTCTTTTTATGTTTCTTGCCGCAATAATTGACTCAATAGTTGAAAGAGCTAATTGTTTAGCAACTATTCTTTTGTCTGTCTCGTATGAACGAACAAGATTTGCAGTTAGCGCTGAAGCCAATGCCAGTACACCAACAAGTAAGATAACTATTGCTATCATCACGTCTATGTATGAAAAGCCTTCTTCATTTTTACTTACTTTTTTATAAAATTTCATATCAAAATTGCCGTACTATTCGGGTTAGTTAGTGTTAGAGTTAGAGTTAGAATTAGAATTGTTGTTTCCACCTGTAGACTGACCACCAAATAAACTTGTACGTCGCGTATCTTTCCATTTGTTGGAGGTTGATAGTGAAGCATCATATTCCCAAAGCCTTATAGAACCTGTCGCACCAATAATTGTAATTGCCCTTGCAATTTCAGCTTCAGTATTATCTGATTTTTTAGGAGCCCAGATATGTAATGTGAGCCCTGAAGCGACAGCATTTTCACCGACCTCGTTTGTACCTTGGTCAACAACTTTTCCACTACTTAAAAATCTTATGGTACATACGTCATGAGCTAAGCTGTTTGGATATATACTTTGACGAAAGTAAGCTGATGGGACTGGAAATTCTTCCGGTGGATTATCATTTATTTGCGAAGGACGCTCGTCAACTCTGACGTCTTCATCATCTAATAATGAAAACTCTTTAAGTTTTGTGTCATCGCTTGCTGTGCTGGAGGTGTTTTCATCTATTAATCTAACTACGTTGTCAGTCAAATCTATCTCAACACGCATAGTTTCTCTTTGTGTTAAAGATCTTTGACGAGCCTCTTGCATCACATCAATGAGTTTTAGTGATTGATCATCCGGTTTGTATTTCTCTTTAGTTGTTACAAAATATAAAAATGAAATAGTAGTCATAACAGTTATGATTGTTAAGACGATCAGTAACTCTACAATTGAGAAACCACTTTCATTATGTATTTGCTTCTTATAGTCAAATTCGGACATATCCATTCTCCTAGGTAGAAATAATTGCGAGGTGGGTTGAGGATTATGGGTTAAAGTAGTGGGAAACTTAACCTTCAGATATAATAAATTTCTAATGTTATGCTTATTTCAAAAAAATTAAACATTTTTTAACAAAAAAAGTAAAAAAAATATTCTTTCAAAAATATTTCCAAACTTTGCATTTTTTGTTTAGAATTGTGGGGTAATAAATATTGCAGCTTATCTATGTCAGAAGATAAAAAAACAACCAAGAAGAAATCTTTTTCCTTTGACTGGTTAATTGGTGGGGTACTCACAAAAGTCGGCGACACTTTCGATAGACTGACTGGACGAGGCTGGAATCCTTCCAGCAGTCTTGCGACTAGTAAATTGGTAGAGAAATTAAAATTTCTGTTGGATTCTGAGGTTAGAGAATTAGATGACAGGGGAAAATTTGTCCCGCACATAATTAAGTTAAAAATTCAATGGAATAAATTCTCGACAGATTCAGATGAAGAATTAGAAAAACTTGAGCATGAACTTCACGCGGCAGCTATTGACCACATAAACGACAAACTTTACCACACATATGCTCCTTTAAATATCGAGATAAAAACTGACTACTTTACGGAAGGCGTCAGGATGTTGGCTAGTTTCGGTAAATATGCTGAAAATGAAGAAGATGAGGTTGCTATAAATGTTACTTTACCGAACTTAAGAACTGATCAATTACTTAGCGATAATAAAATAACCGTGAATTTGAGTGGTCAAGATCAAACAGTTGTCCAACCTCAAGAAGAGATTTATCTTGCAAAGTATTCTTTACAAGGCAAAGATAAAGAGGTTGTATTAAACTTTTCAAAGAAAAAGAGGATTTCAGTTGGACGATTTAAAGAAAACGATTTATCTATCTTTGACCAGAGTATATCGAAGGTTCACGCTTCTTTAGTGTTTAATAATGAAAAAGGATTGATGGTCGCAGATACGGGCTCAACAAATGGAACATTTCTCAATGGTGAGCGTATAAAATACGGAAAAGCTTTTCCAATAAATGAGGAAACAACTGTGAAATTTGGCAATGTAGAAGTAGTATTTGAAAAACAGTTTACCGAGCAAATCTATGAAGAATCTATTAATCATCAAAATGGTGAACTTATGCCAACTCAAGCAGTTGTAGAGCTTGATGAGCAAACCCCAATAGAAGCTAAACAAAAGGTTAATCAACTAAATCCTTCTGAAATACACATACCAAAACCTGATGTTTCTACTGAAATAAAGGCTGCAAAGTTGGAACAAACAAAGTTAGATTCAAAGCACGAAAAAGCAAAAGACAATACTCCGAAGCTTGCAAAAACAGAAGCTTGGAATCAAACACATGAAAATAATCAGCCTTCATCAAATGGCTTGAAAGAAGACGATTTAATCAACAAAAAATCTAGACTAGAAAATGAGAAAGTAAAACACGAAGAGATAAAGCCACAACCAGAATCTGAAAGCGAGAAAAAAAGTAAGCAAATAAATATAGATGAAACTCAAGATTGGGAAATTTAAGTAATGTTGTTATTTTTACTACAAATTGACTGGGAGCAATACCGCCCCGAAAAACTATTTGGAGTGCAGATACTTGAGAGAACTCCAGCTGGTTTGACTGTAGTTTACGTAATCGGTTTATCTATACTGGTATTTTTCTTGTTTACATCCTTCATCGGCAATTTCAACCGACCTAGATTCAATTTCGAAATTAACCTCCCAAAAGAAGTCAGGAAAAAGTTAAGTTCACGTGCAACAAATCGTAGTTTAAGACTTTGGCAAACAGTCTTTTTCATATTAGCTATTGGAGTTTATGGGTTTCATGTTTATTGGACATATTACGCCGACGAAAATAATGAAAAATTTCAGGAATTAAGTTATAAGGATCTAAGATACCGTCGAACAACTGCCGCAAATTTAAGGGGCTGGATGTTTGATCGTTCGGGCAAGCTTGGAAATGCCTTGGCTTATTACAAAAAGGATTCTGATGGTGATATTGTGCGTGCTTTTTCACTTGAAAGAGAAATGGCACACCTTTTAGGTACGGAACGCGGTACACCAGGATTAGAAAGAACTCTTTATAGAAAAAAAGCTAACCCGATGCCCACTGCTTGGGAAGTTCTAACAAAAATAAAACAACCCGATGAAGAAAAGCGTGATGTAAGAGTTACAATAGATAGAGCACTTCAAACATACATTGCTGATCAGCTAAAAGGAAGAAAAGGTGCAATCGTCGTTCTTAATCCCCAAACCGGTGATTTATTAGCAATGTATTCCAATCCATCTTTTAGTTTATCCGAAGCTCAAAGTTTAGATGATTGGTTGAAATTAGAAGGGAATTCCAAAGACAAACCGCTACTAAACAGAGCAACACGCGAATATTATGTGCCAGGTTCAACATTCAAAACATTTACGATGATCTCAGCTTTTCGTAACAATAAACAAAATTCTGTCTTCGTTGCAAAACCCGAGGGCTTTCTGCCGAGAGGTTCAGGAAGACCTATTCGAGATTATGGTGGCAGTTGTTCGCGCTGCGGACCTTTAGGAATTGCTGAAGCTTATCAGTATTCAAGTAATCAATATTTCGCACAGCTTGCTATTTCAGTTGGAAAAGTTGGAATTTTGGAGACAGCTAGAAAGGGAAGTATTTTGCCTGTAGAAACTCCTGGAGATGCTACAAGAGCTGGATTTTATTCAGATATTTGGAATGCTTCAGATGATAAGATCGCTAATTCCATTTCACCAAGACAATCAACAATTGTTGTGGGCAAAAAAGTTACTGCTTATGATGTTGGCTTAGAGGGAATTGGTCAAGGTTATGCTGGGCAAATGACACCTTTTCAGATGGCTCTGATCGCGGCAATACCTGCAAATATGCGTGGCAGATTGATGAAACCTAAGATTGAATATGACTTGAAACCTGAAGTTTATAGTCAGGTCGTCACACCAAGACAGGCTGCTCAAATGCGACAGATTATGGCACTTGTTCCAACTGCTGGAACTGCACGTGGGGCATTCGCAAGGGTTAACGGAATTGTCAAGACTGGTGGAAAAACCGGCTCAGCTGAAAAGAAAGCACCTCTATACGATAAGAAAACTGGTAAATTAAGAACGGTTACAAAGAAAAGACGCAATGCTGATGGTGAGTTGGAAGAGTATAAATCACCTGTAATGTACTTGAGAACAGATAGCTGGTACATCTCTATTGCACCGATAGAAAATCCACAAGTGGCGATCGCTGTTGTTGTTGAGAGTGGTGGCGGAGGTAGTAAAACAGCTGCACCTATAGCCGCTAGAGTTGTATTGAAAGCAAGAGAGTTAGGCTTATTAGGAGAAAAATACACTCCAAAGGTAAAAACTAAACCTACAAAACGTAGAAGCAATAGAAGAAGACGTTAGGTTATGAAAAGTCGTGCATCATCACATTTTTTTATTTTAGTGATAATCGTTATATTAACGGCGATTTCACATTATTCTATCTATTATGGTGCATTGATCAGAGGGTATGAGGCTTCTTGGTGGACTGGTGGCAGAAATCTTGTTTTACTAGGCATTCTAGCGATTTTACCGATCTTCTTAGCAAAAATATTTAAGTACAAAGGAAACTGGACTCTATACACCTCTGTAGTTTTGCTTTTTTCAATAGGTTTAACGGCACAATTCAGACTGTTTAGTGATCCCGAATACACTTCAAGAAAAAATAAAGCTGAAGCCAGAAAAGCTAAAATTCAGACTCTTCAAGAACACTACATCCAAGAAAACTATACTGCCGATAAAAAGGAAATGATGGGATTAGAGCCAACTGATCCATCACCCGTTGACCTTTCAAAAATTGAACCAAGACCATCAGGTGTTGGTATGGATGATGTATTGTTTTCCGGTAAAACTTTAATTCCTTTGTTTGCCATTTTTTGTTTTTTAGGTGCATTTTTCCTAACAAGAAACGAAAAAATTCTTGAGATAATGCAAAAAAATGGTTTCTTGATTGTATTGCTTACGCTTGGTCCTCTACTCTTGGCGGCAGTGACTTCAAGAGCAGGTAAGTCAATTGGAAATATGACGCCTTGGGAATTGTCCAAAATTCCTTTCTTAATAGGTTTTGCCGCTATTCTTGCAGTTTTGTACAAGAATCTAGCCCGTACTTACTGGGGAATTCCACGAGCTAAAGATGTTGTGCCTTTAGTTTTTATGGCAGTTTTGCCATTTTTCCCATTTTTCGTTTTGAAGGATTTTGGGCAAATGATGGTTTTTAGTTCAGTTTATGTGACTCTTTATTTCATAGCTGTTCGAAGGTTTCCACAAAGGTTTGTACTAATAGGTAGTGTCGTCTTGCTTGTCAGCGTTTTAGTTGTAAGTGCTCTGCCTGAAAAATCTCAGGAAAATATTCCACTTCTACCGACAATTGCAAAACCGGTAAAGAAAGTTCTACCGGATAGAATTCAACAAAGATTTCATCTGTGGTTAGATGGTTTTAATCCACCAACACCTGAAACTGATTGGTGGAAAGATAGCTATGATGCATATTACAAGCGTTTGATAAAAAATAACCCCGAATTACCAGAGATGCTTGAACAAGACCCAAATTTGCAAAAGTCAATAAACGTAGATGCTTGGTTTGATGTTCTTGCCTTTCAACCTGCTCAAGCTACATATGGACTGGCATCTGGCGGGACAACCGGAAGAGGACTCGGTTTGGGCTTTGTTGAATTGATACCGGTTGCTGATTCTGATTACATTTATGCTGCAATTGGTGAAGAACTTGGACTTTTAGGCGGTTTATTGATAACCTTTGCCTTGATAATCTTTGTCAGTGCTGGAGTTAGGACGGCTCTTGACGCACGAGATATGTTTAGTAAACTTTGTTCGGTCGGATTGACTGCTTTCATTGGGTTTCAAGCACTTGTAAATATTGGCGGAATTACAAGAGCTCTGCCAATGACTGGAATTACTCTTCCATTTGTAAGTCACGGCGGATTTAGTTTGATAACTAGTTTCATAATGCTTGGAATGCTAATGGCATTCTCACACCGCAACGCAATTGACAGACAGATTAGTATTAATCAAAATTCTTAATATTCATTTGAAGGGTTCATTCAAAAAAATCAAACAGGGTAAGTTTTTCTGATTTTTATATTTTGGAGAAGAGAATGACTCAAAATAATTTTCAATACAGTTCAGCAGCTGTTTCGGATAAAGGCTTAAGTGATAAGCGTCCGCAAAATGAAGATTCTTATTTAGAACTTAGAGATAGTGGACTTTATGCAGTAGCTGATGGAGTTGGTGGGGCACAAGCAGGTGATGTTGCTTCACAGATGGCAATGGAGATTCTTGCCGAAGCATTCGTAAATCTGGCAGAAGATGGCGATGCCGAAGAGCGTATGCAAATTGCTATTCAGCAAGCTAACGGAGCCATCTTCCAGATGTCCAATGATCTACCTCAACTAAGCACAATGGCAACTACCGTAGTTGCTCTCCATATACAAGATAATATCGCTACAATAGGTCATGTAGGGGACTCAAGACTCTATCGTCTGGATTCAGACGGAAATTTATTTAGAGAAACTCAAGATCACTCTGTTGTTGAAGAAGAAGTCAGAGCAGGGCGTTTGACACCTGAGCAAGCTGCAGTTCATCCCAGCAGAAATGTTATCAGCCGAGCCTTAGGTGCCGAAGATTCTGTCGAAATCGACATGAAGACAATAATGTTTGAACCTGGTACGACTTTTCTAGCTTGTACGGACGGTGTCACGCTTCATATAGCTGATGATGAGCTTAAAGATATTTTATCTTCCGATGAAGATATGTTTATCGTTTGTCAGCAGATTAAAACTTTATGTTTTGAGAGGGGAGCTGAAGATAACCTTACAGCTGTTGTAGTTAAAGTTAGTGAAGAACAGGTAGAAGATTTTGAGTCGGTCGTTGAATTGGATGGTCAAATCGAAGAAGAAACAGTTGCAAGTGTTAGAAAACCTCTTGTAAATAGTTCAATAATCTCAAACGCGAAATCTAGTAACGAACAAACTATTGATGAATCTGAACCTTTACTTGATGTTTTAGAAGTCGAAGAACTACCTAATTCAACTCAGGATGATGATCAGCCTATTGTTATCGAAACAGAAGAATCTGAAATTGATTCGATTAAAATCCAAGCTGAAGAATCCAAAGAGTTATCAATCCAAGCTAAACCAGAATCTGAATCTAAAGAAGTAAGAATTGAGCAGGATAATGTCATTGATACTGCCAAAAACGATGTTAGGGCTTACAAGGTTGACGAAGATTCAGGTGATGGATTAGTTGGAAAGCTTATTTCTGGATTACTCTGGCTATTGATAGGTGGACTTTTAGGAGCAGTTTTAACATACCTATGGCTAAGCGGAAGTAATAGCACAAACGAAATTCCTAACACATCTGCACCTCAAGCAGATATTTCTTTAACTTCCTTTGAAACAAACAGAAGAAATGCTGACGTAAATCCCAGCCAGCTAATTGCAAATAATAATAATCCACAAGATGCAGAAGATTATTATTTGATTGGTAGAGCATATCTAAATATGCGAAATTATGAACTTGCAAAAAAGAATTTTGAAATTGCAAAAGAAAAGCTAAGCGAGGCAAACGAAACAAATAGGAAAGTAATTGAGACTGATTTGGCAGCAGGCTTTGCAGTTATAAATGATCCTTTTGCTCAAAAAACCTTTGAAAAGGAATTAGGTTTGTCTGAAAATTCTGAGAATAATACCAATGGAAGCAATAGTAATTAAGATTTGCTGAAAAACTGTTTTCTTGCTTCAAACAAAATGATTCCACTAGACACAGCTAAATTTAGGCTTTCTACATTTTCTTCCATTGGAATATAAACACTTTTTTTAATTTGCTCACGTTCACTCGCTGTTAGACCACTTGCTTCTGAGCCAAAAACCAACAGACTTGGCTTATTCCAATTTACATTTGAATAATTATTGTTGCTATTTATATCTGCACAAATAGTCCTCAAATTATTCAATTTTGCCCAATCTATCGCTTCATCAAAATTCAACTTTTCAACTATTGGAACTCTCAAGTTTGAACCCATTGCAGCTCGGGTTGCCTTTGTCGAAAATGCATCAGCTGAATTTTCTGTGGTAATTATTCCAATCGCCCCGGAAGCATCTACATTTCTGAAAATAGCTCCTACATTACTGGGATTATTTACTTTGTGTAAAAGAATGATTATTGGAATGGAAACTGTGGTAGTTAATTTTTTTAACAAAGTATCCAAGTCATAACTTGGTTTTTCGCAAATGGCGATAACTCCTTGTGGCGACTTTGTATCAGAAATAGATTTTAGAAGTTTTTCAGAAAGAAGAACAAAATCTAGATTTCTCAAGTTACCTTTCAAGAAATCTAGATTTTCCAAATCTTCTTTGCTTTTTTCAGTAAGAAAGATTTGAGATATTTTAAGATTAGATTTGATAGCTTCTTCAAGAAGTTTCAAGCCTTCAACAAAGATTTTATCTTTAATCTTGCCATCACGAACTTTTCGTGCATTTTTTAATTTTTGATTATCACGGCTTGTGATTCTGTTCATTTTGGCATTTATAAATGATTACTTTTTGGGTTGGATTTTGATTGTTTTGATTTTTATATCATCTAGCGGACGCTCACCTTGTTTGTTCGCACCACCGATAGTTCTGACAAAAGACATTCCATCTATAACTTTTCCAAAAATTGTATAGCGATTATCAAAGCCTTCAGTTCTCTTAAGAGTTATGAAAAATTGTGAGTTTGCTGAGTTAAAATCGGGTCCTCTTGCTGCACCAACTATACCCGTATCAAATTTTAGGTCAGAAAATTCAGCCTCCACATTAGGTTTATCTGATCCGCCTTGTCCATCATTTGTTGGATCGTCATCTTTTGTATTTGGGTCACCCGACTGAATTACATTTGGATTAATTCGGTGAAAGTTTACGCCATTATAAACGCCTTCATTTGCGAGTTCTTTGAAGCGAGCTACCATTTTGGGTGCAACGTTTGAGTATAATTCAATAGTTATTTTTCCATAAGCGGCTTCATTTTCCATTTCAATTACAGCAACTTCATTATCCGCAATTGGTTTTACTTCTTTTTTTATATCGGGAGTGCCTGTAGAACTATTTGAGCTTTGTTTGTTATCACAAGACAAAAGTGAAACAGAAAAAATCACTGTTAAGAGTAGAAATGCTATTTTGTTCATATTCAAAAATTTTTATCGCTATCTAATAAAATTGTTACCGGACCGTCATTGATCAATTCGACATCCATCATTGCCTGAAACTTTCCTGTTTGAACATTTTTAATATGCTTTTCAGCTTCAGTTACAAAAAATTCATAAAGCTTGTTAGCTTTATCAGGGAGTGCTGCTTTTGTATATGACGGACGGCGACCTTTTCTTGCATCACCGTATAATGTAAATTGTGAAACTACAAGTAGATCGCCATCAATGTCTTTCAGAGAAAGATTCATTTTTCCATCCGAGTCTTCAAAAATACGTAAGTTTATAGTTTTTTCGAGCAAATGTGATGCTTCTTTTTCGGAATCTTCCTTTGAAACTCCAAAAAGAACTAAAATACCTTTTCCTATCTCTCCTGTTATTTCATCATTCACAGAAACTTTTGCTCTTGAAACTCTTTGTAAAACAGCACGCATTTTTTATTCGCTTTCTTCAATAAAAACTTTTTCCATTATGACTGGCTCAAGCGGTTTGTCTCTTGGATTAGTTTCAACTGTTGCAATTTCATTAACTACATCTTGTCCTTCAGTTACGCGACCAAATTTCGTGTAGCTTGGTGGAAGCGGATAATCAATGTGCATTATAAAAAATTGTGAGCCATTTGTATTTGGACCCGAGTTAGCCATAGCAACTGTTCCGGCTTCATACGCTCCTTGATATAGATCAGAAGATTTATCTATCTCATCATCAAATTTTCCACCCCAAGCAGATTCACCTCCATAACCTTCCCCGAGCGGGTCACCGCCTTGGATCATAAAATTTTCGATAACACGATGAAAAATTATTCCATTGTAATACTCTTTTTCTGCTAAAAGTCGAAAATTTTCAGTCGTTTTTGGAGCATCTTCTTCTAATAATTCAAATTTAATAGTCCCTTTGTTCGTTTCTAAAACTGCTGTTCTGTTAGCCATTAATTTCTCCTAAAATAAGTTTATTTATTGCGGCAGCTACGCCGTTTTCATTATTACTTAATGTTGTATAAAATTCTTCTCTCTCAAGCAAACTCTCATCTGCATTTCCCATAACAACAGAAGTGCCTGCATATTCAAGCATTTCCAAATCATTAAAGTTATCTCCGATGACCATTACTTCGCTATGAGAGAAATTATGCATCATAGCTAAATGATCTAAGCCAGTGGCTTTTGAAGTATTCGGTGGCAAAATATCGAGAAGCGTGAAATCCAAATGTGGATATATAGTAGCTAAAATATTCACTGAATTCTGAAGTTCATCTTCTAAAAGTCTTTGCAATTCATACATAGGATTGCAAGAGCCGGAATAAGAAATGTGGATTATTTCATTGTCGTCCAGCACTTCCTCTATTTTATCAACGTGGTGAACCGCTTCTTCTGCTTCATCTCCGTGAAGATGTCTTGCCCAGATAATATATTTTTGCAACGGTAAATTCTCATCAGAAATTGTGTCGTAAAGTAGAGTCCCTTTGCCTTTTGGGTCAGTGCTAACTAAAGCATCACCACCAAATTCTCTTCCAACTTTTAAAATTTCTTTAGTTGTTTCATTCTCTATTAAAGATACTTCAATAGTTTCTAAAGATTCAGCAAATTTAATCAATGCTCCGTTATGGGTAAGAATTGGTGCATTAAATCCCACTTCTAAAGCAACAGGACGTGCATCACGAAAACGCCTGCCAGTGGCTATTGTTACTAAAATACCTTGTTCTTCTGCTTTACGAATCGCAGAGATATTTTCGTTTGAAACCCTACCTTTTGAATCAAGAAGTGTTCCATCTAAGTCGAGTGCGAGAAGTTTTATCATTTTGATTTATTTCTTTGTTGAGCTAACCACTTTTGATATTTAGCTTTGCCTTTCTCAAAGCCGGATGCACTTTCGTAAAAGTTATGTGATCCATCATTGTTATCTACATTTAAGACATAAAATAGATAATCGGTCTTGGCTGGATTTAGAGCAGCTTCCAAGGCTGATTCGCTTGCAGATGAAATAGGACCGGGGGGTAATCCAGAAATTTTGCGTGTATTGTAAGGATGATTTACTTCTACATCGCTTTTGTTTATGACTCCATCCCAACGCCCGAGTAACTTTGCTATGTAAACATTTGTTGCATCTATACCTAGAGCCATTCCTTTATCAAGACGATTGTAAATGACTGACGAAACGATTCGGCGTTCTTTTTCAAACTTTGATTCATTTTCAATAAGGCTTGCAATAGTAACAATCTCTTGATTAGTTTTACCTAATTGTTGTGCTCGTAATGTCCATTCTGGCTTCCAAGTCTTTTTAAATTGGTCAACCATTCTTTTTATAACTTCTTTCGGTTTTGTTTCTAATGGAAAGTGATATGTCGTTGGATAAAGATACCCTTCTAAGTTTTTTGCTTTTGGATCAATATCTTTTATCAAACTCGTATCATTCATCATGTAAAGAATGGCTTTTTCATCAGTTGGCGGATCGGTAGGGAATTTATTTGCAATTCTTTTTGCAATTTCAAAGCGAGTCCATCCTTCAGGAATAGTTACTTTAATCGTTCTTTCTCTACCACTTTCTAGCTCTTCCAAGACCTCAAGAGGTGTAATTGGAGAGCGAAATCTGTATTCACCTGCTTGTAGTTTATTCGCATCACCAAATGTACGAAGATAAATTTGTGTTGCGGTTTGGCTTTTGATTATCCCTTCTGAAGTTAATTTGCCTATGATCTGATTTGGGGAAGAACCTTTTTCAATGGTTATATATTTATCTGCTTTGTTGTGATCATTCGGGCTATTTAAAGAGCTATACAGCCAATAAGAAACTCCGCCAAATGCAAGAGTTGATATTACGAATAATATAATTATTACTTTTATGAATTTCATTTCTTTGCGATTTTATCAAAAAATATAAATCGTTATAAATTGTAAATAACAGAAAAATTTAGAGATTATGAAAAGAATATTCGTTGCCATAGATATTCCCGATGAAGTTAAAGAAAAAGTCAAACACTATCAAGAAGGCTTAAAAGCTAATTTTTCTCATTTGAGAGTTGGTTGGGGAAAAAATGATAAATTGCATTTTACTCTCAAATTTATTGGTGAATTGAATGAAAAAACTCTTGATAAATTAAAATTTGTATCTGCTAATTTAGCTAAAAGTTACACAAGGTTTAAAGCTTCAGCTGAAACAGTAGGCGTATTCCCAAACAAAAACAGAGCAAGAATCCTATGGCTTGGCATAAATGAAGGAAAAGATTTTTTTATAAAATTAAAAAAAGAATTAGAAAATAAATGCGAAAACATCGGATTAAGAAAAGACAGGAAAAAATATAAGCTACATTTAACCATTGCTCGTTTGAAGGAGCCAAAAAAATCTAAGTTGTTAGTGAAAAACCATCTCCAAAATAAGATAAAACCCGTTGAGTTTTCAGTTTCAAGTATCGTAATTTACGAAAGTGAACTTAGACCAACAGGTTCAGTTTATAACATTGTTTCAAAATCAAATTTTATTTAATCAGCAGTATTTTTATCTTTTTCCTTTTCATCTAAAGCTTTTTCGATCGTATTTTTTACCTCTTTACTTTCAGGTGTTTCTTTGGATGAAAAACGAGCAATTATCTCACCTTTGTGATTTGCTAAAAATTTATTGAAATTCCAGGTTACGTCGCCGGCAAATTTAGGATTAGTCTTTTCACTTGTAAGGTATTGATAGAGCTGATGTTTATCGTTACCTTTTACAGAAATCTTAGCAAACATTGGAAATGTAACTTTATATCGCAATGTGCAAAATTCTTTAATTTCTTCATTTGATCCAGGCTCTTGTCCTCCAAAGTTATTTGCTGGGAATCCAAGAATCACAAAATCTCTTTCTTTATATTTATCGTAAATAGCTTGTAAACCTTTGTACTGAGGTGTGTAACCACATTTACTTGCGGTGTTAACAAACATTATGACTTTATCTTTATATTTGCCTAAATTGACATCATTACCGTCAATATCCGTTACATTTATTTCGTAAATTGATTTTGCTGTTTCCATAGAAGTTTTTGCAGAACTACCACTATAGTTCAAACTAAACACCGTCAAAAGAATAGCCGCAACAAATGCGACTGCAATAAAACTAATAATCTTTTGCATAAATAAACAACTCCCTCAAATAAAAATTTTAAAGAAAACGAGGTAGATTGAGATGATTATGATTTTTCAATCATCTCATAATAGATTTATAAGTCAAGATTAGCGTTTAAGTTCTCTGCGTGTTGGAGGCTTTGGTAATGCATCTTTATCATCCTCACCAGTCGCAGACAGAATTTCTTTAATAGCTCCAACACTTGATAAAACGTTAGAAGTTTCAGTTGGCATAAATATAACTTTTGAGTTTTGTGTGCGTGTCATATCTCTTAGAGAATCAACATAACGTGCTGTAATCAAATAGTTTGCGGTTTGCCCACGGTCACCAATTGACTGAGCAATTTGGTTAATTGCTGAGGCTTCTGCTTCAGCTGCTTTAAGTCTTGCCTTTGCAGCCCCTTCAGCTTCTAAAATAGCCGCTTCTTTCGCACCTTGAGCTTTAGCAATAGCCGCTTCTTTTTCACCTTCAGCCCGAGCGATTGCTGCCTGTTTATCCCCTTCAGCCTGTAAAACAAGAGCACGTCTGTTACGTTCAGCAGTCATCTGTTTTTCCATCGTAATGCGAACATCTTCAGGTGGATTGATATTCTTAACATCTACACGCGTAACTTTAACGCCCCATTTATCCGTTGCATCATCAAGGATCATTTGAAGTTTGCTATTAATTTGGTCACGTGATGAAAGCGTTGAATCCAGATCCATCTCACCCATAACCGCACGCATACCTGTAATAGTTAATTGGACAATACCACCAACTAAATCATTGATTTCATAAACTGCTTTGATTGGGTCAGTAATCTGCCAATAAACTACTGAATCTACGTTAATAGTTACGTTATCTCTTGTGATGACTGGCTGAGGTGGAAGATCAATATATTGTTCACGAAGGTCAATTGATGTTAAACCAGGACGCGAGTTTGTCCAAAAAACGGAGCGAGGTGCTTCAAAAAAGGGAACTATAATATTGAGTCCACTCTTTGCCACACGACTAAATCTTCCTAATCTTTCGATTAAAAGCACAGAAGACTGAGGAACAATCTTGATCGTTTTCCAAGCAACTGTTAAAAGAGCTATTCCCAAAAACATCAAGAAAAAGAAACCAAGTCCAAAAAGTTCAATCTGAAATAAAAAGACTAAAGTAAACATACATTGACCTCCAAAATTCGCTAAATAAAAACTATTTAATAATTATATCAGATTTTAAGCTAAAAGTTTTAATTACAAGGCATTGAATGCTTTTGAAAAATATCTATAATGCAGATTTATGGCTGTTCAAATTTCAGATATAAACGATGCGAAGGAAATACTAAGTGGAGTTATCACGACTACACCACTAATGCGTGACTACCGTCTTTCAAGTTTGATTGGCACAAATGCTTTTCTGAAAGCTGAGTGTTTGCAAAGAGGTGGATCATTCAAGATTCGCGGTGCATTCAATAAAATTTCACGTTTAAGTGATGAAGAAAAAAAACGTGGAGTTGTTGCTGCTTCGGCAGGCAATCACGCTCAAGGAGTTGCTTTAGCCGCCACATTAAACGAGATCAAATCGACGATTGTTTTGCCTGTATATGCTCCACTCACAAAAATAATGTCAACCAAAACTTTTGGTGGGGATGTGATTTTGCACGGTGAAAGTTTTGATGAGGCTATGGCTTATTCACACGAACTTGCCGAAAAACACGGTTACACGCATATTCACGCTTTTGATGATGAGCTTATAGTTGCAGGGCAGGGAACAATCGGTCTAGAAATAAAGGACGAATTACCTGAAATAAGTCATGCTGTCGTTCCTATTGGTGGTGGCGGAATAATATCAGGTATTGCAATAGCCTTAAAAAATTATAACCCTGATATAAAAGTTATTGGTGTTGAAGCAGAAAATTTTGCTGTGATTGAAGACTCTCTAAAGTTTGGGCATCCCAACGCTGACAAATTGAAAACAACAATCGCCGACGGAATAGCAGTTAAAAGTCCAGGGAAGATAACTCTCGGAATTATAAATGACTATGTAGATGAAATTGTTACCGTAAGCGAAGAAGAAATTGCTTTAGCCATATCGCATTGCGTTACTAACAATCGTTTAGTCGTTGAAGGTGCCGGTGCAGCTGGAGTTGCGGCACTTTTAGCAAAAAAAGTTAATATTACAAATGACGACAATGTGTGTGCAGTGTTATGTGGCGGAAACATAGATGCAAATTTGTTGGCTAGAATTTTAGAGCAAGTTTTGGTTAGGCAATCCCGCTACATTACATTGAAGGCTTTAGTAGATGATCGTCCGGGACGTTTATCTACTTTATTAGATGTAGTTGCTGATGAAGGTGCAAACGTTATTGAGGTATTCCACCTACGGGCGATGTATTTAGCACCACTTGGTAAAGTTGGTATAGAGATGCTACTCGAAGTCCGCGATGAAGAGCATGGAGAAGATATTTTTAATAAATTAAAGGGTATGAATTATCAAGTTGTTAGAGAAGAACCCGGCGAATGGGAAGAATAAAAAGCAGATTTATACTTCCCATTCCAATTATTTATTTTCTAAGCAGATTTTCCGTGTAAAGTTCTTGGTAAACTCGATAATTGCTCATTACTTTGAAAACATATTTTTTAGTTTCAGAAAATCCTACCTCTGAAGTGAAAATGGCTTCTTTTTTTGGATTACTACGATTTAACCAGCGAGTTACGTTATCCTCACCACCGTTATACGAGGCTGCGATTGCTTCATATAAGCCCCCGAACTGGTTTTTTAACTTAGCAATATAAACACTCCCAATTGCAATATTTACATTTGGTCTGTACAAATCAGTCCCGCTTATTTTGTTAAATCCTGCTTCTTTGTTGTATTTGAGGGCTGTGTCGTAAGTTAATTGAAGAAGTCCTCTTGCCGCCGCAAAAGACTTTGCTTTTGGTCTAAAGCTGCTTTCCTGCTTCATTATTGCTAAAACAAAACGCGGATCAATTCCTCTGGATTTGGAATATCTAAGAAGTTCAGCTCTAAATCTTACAGGGTAGAGTCGAGCAACCCTACGACTAGCATTTTTCATTTGACGGTTTCTGTACACCGTGCTTCCGCCAAGTGCAGAAATTCTTTCAGTAGCTAAGCCACCATAATAAGATGTTGGAGAAGCTGGAATAGCAGTGTAGGTGCTAACAGCTTGAGTTCGGTTTCCTAATTTTTCTAAAGCATAAGCTTTTAAGTATTTTACTTCATACTCGAATGCCATTGTTCCTTTAAAGTTATTGAGTCTTAATAATTCATTTGCCGTCCTGAGAACTTCATTCCAATTACTGCGATAAATCTCCATACGCAGCCTTGCATGAAGTGCGTTTACTTCTGTCGTAGTCCCATTAAATTTTTTCCGTGTTTTATCAACCCAAGCATTCGCATCATCATATCTAGAGGCTTCTCTGTATGCATCAATTATGTTCAAGAACGAAGATTCGATACGCTTCCCGTATGGAAACATTACCGTATATTGTTGATATGTTTGAGCAGCTTCCAGATTTTTACCAAGGCGTACAAAACAAGCTCCTTTGTATGCTAAGCCTTCTTGACCCCAGGATGTTGATAGATGATTTTTTACTAATTTATCAAACCAAGAAACCGCTACATCATAATTTCTTTCCCACATATTTGAACGCCCCATTCCAAACAAGGCTTTCGGGATATTAGGTTCATTTGGATATTGAGTCAGAACCTTGTTCCAATGCTCTCTGGCGTTGGAAAATTGCCTGTTAGACATATACACGTCCGCACGGTACATGTGATCTTTAACAGGCAAAGTGCGGAGATTGCCACTAACATCAACGCTGAGTTTATCCAAAGAAATAACTCTTGAAAGAGTTGCATCATTATAAACTTGTCCAAATGCTTGGAATGAAAATAAAAATAAAAATGCGAAAAGAATAAATGCTTTTTTCATAATATTGATTTAAGGGAGCTAAGGTTTGATAAACACCTTTACAGGTTCTTAGACGAAAAGAAAACAATTAGCGTTGCAGGTTGAAATTAATACGAAGATTTCAAAAGTTAAGATATGTTCTGATGAAACTTATACCATTTTTTTTTAGTACATAAAAGATAAATATCAAGATTTTACAAAGTAGGAATGTAAAAAACGGTGAGAGGTAGTTCAAGTGATTGATAACTACCTCTTCTTTGATCATAGGGATGAAGTGTCTTGTTATTAACCCTAATAACAACCGACGACTTTAGTCTAGGGTTAATTTTTTGCATAAGGACTCTAATTATCTATGGTAAAAGTTTGTGAAATCTTACAAGTTTTTTTTATTTTTTTTTATAAATCCCAAAAAAAGTGCCTTTTTTCACTTAAAAACTTATGTAAATGCTTTTTATCAATTGAACTGAGCCGTGTTAAAATTTGGCAATTATTGACAGAATTTTAAGGAGTGATTTATGAAAATTGCATTGAATGGAGCAACAACAATGCACGCAGATTTAGAAACAGATATAAAAGCTGCTAGCGAAGCAGGTTATGATTTAATAGAAATCTGGGCGGCAAAGTTACGTAAGTTCTTAGAGACAAATACAGTCGAAGACCTGAAAAGTCTTTTGAATGAGCATACTCTTATGCCTTATTCAATTAACTCAATTGAACATATTACTTTTAGAACACAAGAAGATTACGAAGATATAAAAGCTGAATGTAAAGAATTGTGTGAAATTGGAGGCAAAATCGGAAGTCCTTATGTTGTGGTTGTACCGGGCAAATTACCAGAAAATGCGACTAAAGAGCAGATAATTGATGAATCTGTAAAAGTCTTAAATGAGTTAGCTGATATTGCTGAACAGCACAATGTTGGATTGGCTTTTGAGTTTTTAGGGCAAACTGATTGTTCAGTTCAAACATTAGATTTATGCAATGAAATTGTTGAAAAAGTAAATAGACCAAATGTTGGCAATGTAATTGACACATTCCACTTTTACGCTGGCAATTCAAGTTTTGAAGCTATAGAAAATCTGAATCCAGAGAAGTTGTTCATTTTTCATATAAATGATGCTGAAAACCTTCCGAAAGAGGAATTGACAGATGCACACAGGTTATATCCCGGTGAAGGAATTTTACCTATCAAAGATATAAAAGCTAAATTCGATCAAATTGGTTATGACAGAATGGTTTCTATAGAGATTTTTAGACCTGAGTATTGGAATCAAGATCCGTTTCAAGTTGCTATAAAAGCTCGTCGAGCAACAATTGATGTTTTGGGACTGCAAAGCAGCGTTGCTGGTGGAAGTTGGTAAATCTTATAAAAAAATTAGTTTAATGGAAAAAGTTAAAATAGGAATAATTGGCACAGGTTTCATTGGAAATGTGCATGGGCGAATTTACTCAGGTTTAGAAAACGCTGTGATTTCGGCACTTTATGACATCGTAAAAGAAAAGGCTGAAAAAACTTCTAAAACGATTGGGGGAAAAGTCTGCGATTCTCGCGAAGAACTTTTCGATCATTGTGATACAGTTTTGGTATGTACACCGAATAAAACTCATATTGAAATAGCAACGGATGCCGTGGAACACGAAAAACACGTTTTTTGTGAAAAGCCGTTTGCTATAGGCACCGAAGATGCAAAAAAACTTCTTGAGACCGCAAATAACGGTAAAGGTGTTTTTCAGGTAGGACACAATCGCCGATACGCACCTGTGTATCAAAAATTAAAAGAATTGATTAAAACAGACTGTGCTCATTCGGCACACATAAAAATGAATCGTGGCGAATTAAAAAATCCGGTCTGGACAGGTGATGTGAACGTAACAGGTGGATTTTTGTATGAAACAACTATTCATCTTTTCGATATGTGTCGTTTTCAGTTTGGTGAAATAGAAGAACTGGTAGCTTATGGTTCACAGCATGAATACCCTGAACTAGATGAATTTTCAATAATCTTTAAGTTCAAAAATGGATTTCATTGCACATTCGCATCCTCATCGGATGCAAGTTGGCACTTTCCTTTTGAAAGAATTGAGGTTTTTTGTCATCACAGAACAATTATGACAGAGGAAATGGAGCATCTGATTGACTCACAAGGGATGGATGCAAACTTTGAAACACATTCTTTTGCGATGACGGAAAAAGAAGAGCGTTGGGGGTATGTAAAAGAAGATAAAGCATTCATTGATTCTATCTTAAATGATAAAGAGCCTCCTGTGACAGCTTTTGATGGCTTTAAGTCTGTAGAATTAGTTGAATCAGTTTACAAAGCGATAAAAACTGGACAAAAAGTAAGATTTGATTAATACGAAATCTGAACTTTTGTTTAAATATTCCGTAAGTTAATATGAAGGCTTTTTCCTTAAGAGGAGTTAAAATGATTCGTTGCCAAAGTTGTGGTCAATTAAATTCAAATGGTAGTAATTTCTGTCGATTTTGTGGGCTTAATTTTACACGTACACAAAGACAGGAAATGCCGAAAAAACGTGTTAGTTATGAATACGCTCCTCCTAAACCCTATTCTTGGAAAACAGACGAATTAACTCTAAAAGAAGAAAAACAAACAAGACCCATTAATCAAGTCCGTCCATTAGTAAACACACCTTCAAAACCTACTCAAAAAGATATGCAGATGCCACAGAGTAATCTCCCTGCATCGTATCAACAAAATATGACATCAGCTGGATACAGGTGTCCGAGATGTGCTAGCCAGCTTATGCCAAAAATTGAAAAGAAAATTTCAGCTGCCGGTTGGATAGTTTTCACAGTTTTATTGCTTACATTCTTTCCATTATTTTGGGTGGGTTTTCTAATTAAAGAAGAAGTCAAAACCTGTCCTGTTTGTAACTTCAGAGTAGCTTAAATTTTATAATGAAAAAAAGCCCGTTTGTTTAACAAACGGACTTTTTTTCATTATAAAATTTAACGTCTTTTTCTGTAATAATAACCTTTCGGATGTTCGATTTTTACTTCGGGGTTAGTACTTGTAACTTCAATTTTATAATAGCCTTTTTTCATTTGTGTCGATAGGTAAGAAAGAGCAAACTGTCTTGTCAAAGCCAAACTTAAATCCCTGAAAAATGGTTGATACGAGACAGGGGTAAAAGTTCCTTGGAAAAATGCTTTACCACCTGTTTCATAAGAAAGTTTATTTAACGAACCCTGACCATTATTTACAAGTAAAGAATTTCCGCTCTTGGTAAAAGTAGCTGATGAGTAAATTGAATAAACTGCAACACTTCTTCTTTGAGCTTTAAGAATTGCACGATTCAGATCATTGCTCTGACCAGGTGTGGAATTACTAAAGCCTTGAGAAATATCTAATCCATCAGAAAATAACAAAATTGCCCGTCTGCCAGTTGGAAGTCCGTCAAATCTCTTCAGGGCGTCCATAACACCATCATACGGGCTTCTAGGTGCAACAGCAGAGCTACTTAAAACTATTCTCAGAGATTTGGCGGCTTTATCCAAATCTTTAGTAAACTTTTGACGAACTTGTAAAGTTCCACCTCTTAAATAGGCAACCATTACCCTAGAGCCTTTTGGTAAACTTTTAATGAATTCTTTAATGTCTTTAAGTTGTAAATTAACTCTTGCACTAAGATCATCTTGGAGTAAAATTGCGAGAGATAAAGGTGTGTTGCTAACGCTTCTGATTGACAAGACAGTTTGATCCTCATCATCTTCTTTTACAAGTATTCTTCCTGCCTCAACAAATTCTTCAACTTGTCTTTTTTCAAGCTCTTTTTCCGTAAAAATTGAGATAGGAATTGTCACAACACGAACTTGGTTTTGCTGTTTTTGTTTCTGTTTCTTTTTTTTGCTTTTCTCCTTTTGAGCGAAAACTGAAGTGAAAGCAAGTGTCAAAAGAAGAAGAACAGCTGTGTATTGTAACAATTTAGAATTTGACATAATCTCTTTTTTAATTGTTTTAAGTAATTTATATCTTACAACTTTATCACATTTTCAAAAATGTATTTGGATTTAGATGCAGCTAATTTGAATTAAGTTTGTAGAATATGTAGAGTAATCCAAAAGATGAGTGATTTAGTACCAACCACAAAATACGAAATAACTAAAAAAGATATTAGTAAAGACAGAAGATTGAGGGCTATGGCTATTGCCTTACCACCAGTTCTATCATTAGTTCCTTCTGCAACCTTATTTATCCTTTCTTTTATTTTTGGTACTACACCTCCAGCGGCTTTTTTTTTCCTATTCATGAGTCTTGTTACATTAATCGGCGGCTTCGTGTTAGGGGGGATTGGTTCGGTTGGTACTTTAATTTATCGTTCACGCTGGTTAAGTCAATTAAGAGAAAGAGTTGCAATAGATGGAATCAAACCCAGTGAAGTTGACTGGTTCAAAAATGAGCTTTCTAGTGAAGAAAAAAGAGCTTTAAAAGACATTCGCTCAAAAGATTTGTTACTGGCTGATGCTTATCAAGAAACACTCGCATCCCGTTTAACTGCTACAAGAATTATTAAATCCACCAGAGATGAATTAATGTTGGCAAAGCGTCGAAAAAATAAACTTAAATACCTAAAGAGTGAGAGATTAGATGACTTTAGAAAAGAAATTGATGATGACATTTCCAACCTCCAAAACATAAAGAATGAGGCTGAAGAAATGTTAGTTGAATCCAAATCACGCTTACAAATGATCGATGCTGCATCTCGTAGAGGAACTGAATTAGCAGGAAAAGAATTAGCTTTGAAAAAGCTCTCTGCTAGAACCGAACAGTTACCGCTTGCTCTAGAAGAAGCTAGAATGACGGAAGATTTGAGAAAAGAGGTAGTAAAAGAGTTGGAAGATGATTTTGAGGAAGAAATGAAAGGTGTCAAGCTTCTAGATAAATAGAAAGAATTAATTAATCAGTTCTTTTCTAAATCTCTCTATACTTATTGCCATACCAGTTGTTTCATCAATTTCAATTACAGCCCCGCAAATCCAGACATTTCCTTTTGAATGAGCTGCCCTTTTAGCAGGAAATTGTGTAAATCTTTGCAATACATCTTCTTTTTTCATACCGATTACACCTGCATAACTGCCAGTTAATCCTAAGTCAGTCACATAAGCAGTACCATTATCTAAAATTCGCTCATCAGCTGTTGGAACGTGTGTGTGCGTGCCGACTACTGCGGAAACTTTTCCGTCTAAAAACCATCCCATCGCATATTTTTCAGAAGTTGCTTCACAATGCATATCGACCAAGCGAATTTTCACATCTTCAGGTATTGATTCAACTGCTTTATCGGCAACTTTAAATGGATCATCAACATTAGGAGGCATAAAAACTCTGCCAAGCAAATTCAACACTGCAACCTTAAATCCATTTACTTCACCTACAAAAAGACCAACACCGGGTGTTCCTTCAGGATAATTTGCGGGTCTTATAAGTTTTTTATTTTCCTTTATGTAAGGAATTACTTCGGATTTGTCGAAAATATGGTTTCCAGAGGTCATTAAATCTATGCCGGCTTCGAACAATTCATCTGCAATTGGTGGTGTAATAGAAAAACCACCAGCAACATTTTCTGCGTTCATCACAGCAACATCTATCGAATAATGCTGTCTGAGTTCTTGGATATAATTTAATACGGCTCTTCTTCCTGGTCTAGCAACTACATCACCGATCATTAATACTTTCATAATCAAAAAGAAAATAGTGAATTGTAAATAATAAATAGATTTTTCAACTTTCTATTCACAATTTACTCTTCACTATTTATGAAAAAATGTTGCGAAAGAGAACCGAAAAGCCGTGTAAGAACAAATGAATTGAACCTGTGTCTCAACAGGTGGGTGGCTTTCTACCTAAAAAAGGTATCAAAGCTGTCTCCTATGGCATTCTTTAGCCTAGAAAGATTGCACCGTCAACAGCATTAGCCTCCCTTTCTTCAAATGTTGGCTCAATATGTGTATTGTCTTATCACGAACTTCTCAGTAAAGTTCTTTCGCTTTAAACAATTGTAACATATAGAAACTTAATGAAAAATTGAAAAAGCGAACAAATTAATGTTCGCTAATCTTTAGGTGTTTGCTCAATTTCTCTAATTTATTGTTCAGTTTCAAATTCTTGCGGAGCAGGTTCTTTTTGCTTAAGAAACCTATCGAGCATATCAGCACATTCAGCACTTCTAGAAGCTAGTTGAGCATCGCTTTGCTCTAGATCAGCTTTGAGGCGATGGTATTCGTCAGCTATATGCAATGCAGCAAGTATGGCAACTTTTAAAGAGTCAACAGTTAATGTGCCAGATGAAATCTCTCTCATCTTGCTATCAACAAATTCAGCCAGACGTATAATGTATTCATTATCACCATCTGAGCGTATGTTGTAGGTTTGATTATAAATTTCAACGCGGATGGATTGATCTGATTCTTGATTTTTAGCTTTACTTTCAATCATATAATTTAACTTTGAAGGACTTCACTAACTTCTGGTTCGATAACAGTAATTGCATCAAGCATAGCTTCGATTTTGAGCTGGATTGCATCTCTTTCGCTCATCAGGTCTTCAACTTTTTCTTCTAAACGCGATTTTTCATTGAGAAGTGTGCTTATTTCGTGACGAAGTGTTTTCATTTCACTTTCAAGTTTTTCTTTCTCCTCGCGCATCTTTTTAGCGAATTCGATAGTTAGATATATTTTGTCTTCAAGATGCGAAAATTTTTCCATGCCAGCCAATCCGTTCATTATTTTCTCCACGTTTTATATGATGGGACAAATCTTTTGTTTGATGATTATGTTTTTTTTTTAGGAAAACTTCAAGTAAAATGCGAAGAAGATTGTATTATCTTTGTTTAACACTTAGATTTACTTCCAGTGAAGTCAGGATTTCTTTATATACTTCTTCGACCTCTTCTTCAGTCAAAGTTTTTTCATCAGACCTGAATTCAAGCCGGATTGTAATTGATCTTTCATCATCAGCCATCCCTTTGCCTTCATAAACGTCAACAAACTCAACTTTTTTACAAAGCTCAAATCCTAATTTATTAATCTCCGCTCTTATTTCTTCAAAACTTAGGCTTCTTTTTGTTATCAGAGAAACATCACGGATAATTGACGGATAAATTGGTAAGGGGCGGTAAAATGCAGGTTTTTCTGCATTGTCCAATAAGATTTGTAGATCAACTTCAGCTACAAAAACAGGTTGTTTGAATTTATATTTTCCAGTTAGCTCAGAATTTAATTTACCAATTGAACCAACTGCTCTGCCGTTAAAAGAAATTTCTGAAGATTGACCTTTTTGTAAATGTTTAATTTCTTTTGAGCTGTAATTCAGTTTTGGAAGTTTAATAGAATCAATACAGGCATCTAAAGCTCCTTTAATGTCGTAAAAGTCCAAATTGCGACTGGTCATTGCCTTATCCTCAAAGGTTTCATTTCCTGTCACTACTAAGCCTAGAATTTCTTGTTCTTTAGGTAAGCCGCTTTCACTTCTTGTTTTACCAAAGACTTTTCCAATCTCAAAAAGTTTTATATTTTTATTTTGATGATTGAAATTTACCCGGACAGCATCTAGTAAACCAGATAATAAACTAGGACGCATTCTTGATGCACCTTCGATGATTGGGTCTTTGATACTAACGAATTTTTCAACTTCTTCTTCAATTATGTTTGGCACTAACTCAAAGGTTTCATCAAAGCTCTCGTCAATAAAGCTATAAGAAATAGCTTCATCAAATCCCATTATTGTCATAGTGTGACGCAGCTTTTTCTTACGGTTTTCCGTCGGTTGATATTCGCCAAGTGAAAGTGCGAAGGGAAGTTCAACACCAATCTTGTCATAACCAACAATGCGAACCACTTCTTCTACCAAATCTTCATCAATGGCTAGATCATGTCGCCAGGTTGGACTTAAGTACTTACCTTCTTCAATTTTTTCAATACCAAGGTCATTAAGTATTTGGTCAGCTTTGTTTTGATCAACATCCAATCCCGATAATCTCTTTACTTCTGATTGTAAGTTTGGAGCTGAAATTTCGTTTGAAACATATTTATTTGGGTAAACATCAACAAAATCACCCAATTGAGCTCCTGCTAGTTCGCAAATCAACTCTGAAGCACGGTTTGATGCTCGAATTAAATTTTCAATATTTACGCCTCTTTCAAAATGATAACTAGCCTCGGTTGATAGATTTAATTTACGGGATGTTTGACGAATGCTGTCCCTGTCAAAATAAGCCACCTCTAAGAGAACTTGAGTTGTGTCTTCTGTGATTCCAGAGTCGAATCCACCCATAACTCCGCCGACAGCAACGGGTTTATCTGCGTCACAGATCATAAGCATTGATGTATCTAGCTTTCGCTCAAATTCATCCAGAGTTACGATAGTTTCACTCTGTTTTGCTCTTCTCACGACAATTCTATTCTGTGCCAATTTACTTAGATCAAAAGCATGCATCGGTTGCCCAAATTCATGCATTACATAATTGGTTATATCTGCAACGTTATTTATAGAGCGCTCGCCAATTGCTTCTAATCTTTTAACTAACCAAGCGGGGGAGGGAGCAATTTTTACATTGTGTAGAATTCTGGCAGTAAATCTATGGCACAAATCCGAGTCTTCGATCTTGACTAAATCGGTTTCCGGAGTGTTTGGGAGCAAGTCATTGTAATCCTTTATTTTTATTTGCTTGCCAGTTATTACAGATATTTCTCTCGCAACACCAAGATGGGACAAACAATCACCGCGATTGGAAGTTGTTTCAATATCCAAGATGAAATCATCTTCTGTTTGATGCATTCCATCTAATTCCAGACCAATCAAAGTTAATTTTTCAGCTAATTCATTTGCAGGTAGATCAATATCTATTAAATCTTGTAACCAGTTGTAACTTATTTTCATTTTTATATTCCGAATTTAATATATCTAAAAGAGAAGTATTATATTGAAATCTTTCGATATATTAAACCGTAGAAGGCATTTCAGTTGAGTCTATATTTCCTTCATAAACTTCAGCGGCTTTTACTATATTTCGAGCCATTTTGCTGAATAAAAACAAATGAGCAGGATACATAGCATACCAATAAGCAAAACCTATAAATCCTTTCGGGGCATACATGGCAGTTTGTACAAATTGGGTTTGATTTCCTTTTTTCACAGCTTCGAATTGTAACCAGGCTTTACCGGGCACTTTCATTTCAGCTCTTAAAAGTAAAAGTCGGTTCTTCTTTATGTCTTCAACACGCCAAAAATCAAGTGCTTCTCCGATATTTACTTCCTGTGGATGTCTTCTTCCGCGTGTTAATCCCGGACCTCCAATTAACGAATCAAACAAGCCACGTAACTTCCAAGCCCAATTCCAAGCGAGCCACCCTTTCTCCCCGCCAATACTTGTGAAGCTTTTGAATACTGATTCAGGTGTGACATCAGCCACAACTGTTCTTACCTCTTTTATCAATCCTTCTTTGTCAGTTAGGCGATAAACGTTATTTTTACCAATTGAGCCACTCCAACGTGTTTCCGTTGCACGTTTGTAAATTTTGTCAAGAGCACTCTTAACAGATTCTTTGTAAGAAATAAGATTAATTTCGGGAAAATATTTTTCAGCTTTTTCAGTATCAGCTGTTACCGGGTTTATGATTCCTTTTACAAGAGGAATCGCTAGTGAATTCGGTATTGGTGTAATTAAGCCAACCCACAATCCAGAAACCAAAGGAGATAATACTGGAACAGGAAGTATAAATCGCTTTAATCCTCTGACTTCGGCGAATTGAGTCATCATATCTAGAAAGGGAATTACATCAGCCCCAATATCTACAATTCCCAATTCAGGTTTTTCAATTGCTGAAACAAGATAATCCAGAACATTTTTTACAGCGATAGGTTGGACAGGATTTTTTACCCATCTTGGAGTTACCATAACAGGTAATCTTTCAGTTAGATACCTAACCATCTCAAATGATGCAGAACCTGAGCCGATAATTGGACCAGCTCGAAATTCAGTCGTTTTGCACTCTCTTCTAAGAATTTCTCCGACACGTGCACGGCTGTTCAGATGTTCGGATACATCATTTTCATCAGGTAGAAGTCCTCCCAGATAAATAACTTTTTCTGTATTTTTAGCAGCTTTGGCAAAATTATCAGCAAATCTTTTCTCCTTCTCAGCATAGTTTTCACCTTCATACATAGCATGGACAAGAAAATATGCAACATCTATATCTTCCATTGCAGATTTGATACTATCTAAATTGTTCAAATCTCCTTGGGCTACTTCTATTTTGTCGAACCATTTTTTGCCTTTTATTCTTCTGGTGTCACGTACAAAAGCCCTGACTTCGTAGCCTTTTTTAAGTAGTTTTGGGATTAGTCTTCCGCCAATATATCCAGTTGCACCTGTTACTAATATTTTTTTCATGGTATTTAATTAGCATACCAAAAAAGCAATAGGCATTTACAATTCAGTCTGTAAATGCCTATTGCTTTCAAAAAGTTTTTGATTCTAGAGTTTAAGCCATAACAATACCTGTATTCATAGATTGGTAGTTATTTTTTTCTTTTTTATAGACTTTCTTCAAGAATTTATACTCGACAGAAATTTGATTAATCAGTATAGGTGTAGCCTCAAATTTATCTTCTTTTACTAAAGCCATAAGTTTTTGACATATTTTTGGCATTCTATCTGCTCCCATATTTGAAGCACTTCCTTTTAATTTGTGAGCTTCGCTTAGAATCGCTCCATAGTCAGCATTTTCTTGAGCTATATTAAGTTTCTCTATTACTTCAGAAGTGTCCTTAATAAACAGATCAATGCATTCGATAACTATGTCAGCATCACAAACCTCTGCTAGTTCAGCTAATCGAATTGAAACTTTTTCTTTTTCAGATAAATCACTTAAATCAATATCATCTAAAACTTCTTGGGTAGTTAGTGAATCATCGGCATTTTCATCTGGTTTTAGCCACTTCTGTATCAATTCTTTTAATCTTTCTTGATTCGTGGGCTTGCTGATGTAATCATCCATTCCGATTGACAGACATTTTTCTTTATCGCCGACAATTGCGTGTGCTGTAACGGCTATTATTGGAATATGGCTTGAATTAAGAGCTTCATTTTCTCGTATTTTTGCTGTTGCCTCTAATCCATCCATCACCGGCATTTGACAATCCATAAGAATCAAATCGTAAACACCGGATTCCAATGCTTGTAAAGCTTCTTTACCGTTGCTGACGACATCTACATCATATCCAAGTCTTAAAACTTGATTAGAGATGACCTTTTGATTAACTAAATTATCTTCAGCTATTAAAATCCTAGCTTTATACTCAGTTTCGTGGGAAGTTGTGTTCATCTTATTAGTTTCAGAAACCTGTACAGATTTGACTTGAGGTTTCTCATTTCCTTTAGATTTATTTAATAGAGATACTATTTTTTTAGTATAGACAGTTTGTTGAATTGGTTTATATAAAAATTCATTTATATCACTGTCTTTTGCAATTTGTTGTGCTTCAACATCATTTTTATTTAGCATAAGAACAATTGAAGTTTTCCTTAACGAAGGTAGATTATTTACCTGTAAAGCTAACGATAAACCATTTTTTCTACCTATATACCTATCGATAATTACATATTGAAATGCTTCACCATTCTTTGAGGCTTTGTTAAGAATTTTTAATGCATTGTCAATATTTGATGCTTCTTCAGCGATAACTCCAATTGACTTAGCTTGATAGGTAAGTATGTTTCGGGCGGTATCATTATTGGAAACGATCAGAATCTTTGAGTTATCAGGTAAAGTATAATTAGATTTTACAATTTTAGAATCTTCGATTACATCAAATTGAGCAGTAAACCAAAATTCCGACCCCTCATGAAGTTCACTGTTTACCCCGATTTTTCCATCCATCAGATTGGCTAATTTTTTAGAGATAGCTAATCCCAGTCCAGTCCCGCCGTATTTTCTAGTTATTGACTTGTCAGCTTGAGAAAATGCATTAAATAGATTGGCTTGAGCTTCTTCTGAAATTCCAATTCCTGTATCCCAAACAGAAAATTTTAGTTCTAATTTTCCATCGTTTTCTTCGATTTGTCTGACTCTTATTACTACTTCGCCCTCTTCCGTAAATTTAATTGCATTTCCAATCAAATTAGTGAGAATTTGCTTTAATCTTCCGGGATCACCATATAATTTATCAGGCACATCTTGATAAACATTCATTAAAAGCTCAATTTTGTTGGAAACTAGTTGATTGGAGAATAATTTAATTACTGATTCAATTGTTTTTCGCAAACTGAATTCAATTTTTTCAAACTTAAGCTTACCGGCTTCAATTTTAGAAAAGTCCAGGATGTCGTTAATGATCGTTAGTAAAGCTTCGCCACTTGTATGAATTGTTTCAACAAAATCTTGTTGTTCTTCATCAAGTTCAGTATTAGAAAGCAGTTCAGCCATACCAATTACACCATTCATTGGAGTACGAATTTCATGAGACATGCTTGCTAAAAATTCAGACTTCATCCGAGCTGTTTCCAGAGCAATGTCGCGGGCTTCCTGCAACTCATTTTCCATTTTTTTGAATTCTGAAATATCCCTTGCGACAGTCGAAAGATATTCTATGTTCCCGTGTTTGTTTCTATGAGCGAGGATTAATTGTGAAACAGGAATTAAACTGCCATTTGGCTTTAACAAAATTGCCTCTCCAATCCATGACCCATTTTTAATAGCTTGTGGGATTCCGACCGTCGTAATGAGTTTAGAAGATTCTTCAGTTAAGCAGTTTGTTAGTCTGATATTTGAAATGTTTGTGCCGGAGTTTAACCCGAGCATCTTACGTCCTGTTGAATTGAGATAGTTAAATTTACCAGTAATATTGGTCATTCCAATAAAATCATCGGAGTTTTCCAAAATGTCTAGCATGCGATTTCTAGCTTTTTCGAATTCTTCCTTTTCTGTAATATCAATTCCTGTTGCTACTACATATTGAATGTGATTACTTTCGTCCTTAATGGAAGAGACTTTCCATGAGATGAGCTTTATTTTTTCTTCTTTGGTGATCCAATGATATGTAAAATCACCATTAAATGTTTCTTTATCAATGTTTCGAAAACTTTGTTTCAGAGTTCTGATTTCTTCGGTTGGTGACAATATTTCCCAGACTATTTTTCCTTGTACGTCTTCAAAACTGTATCCAGTAATCTCTTCACAGGCTTTATTAAATTTGATGATTCTTCCATCTCTGTTCAAAACAATTACTAAAGAACTGCTTGCATTAACTACGGCAGATACAAAATTTCTTTCGTTTTCAATTTTGTCAGTTGCTAATTTTCGCAACGTTACATCTCTGGCAATTTGTGTTGCACCGACAACCTTACCTTCATCATCAAAAATCGGACTGAAGTTTAGTTCGAAATAAACCTGTTTATCATAATCAATTAGGAAAGTTTGCTCCGCTTCAAACTTTTCACCATTTAATGCTCGTTGCCAAAGTCCTTTTATTTTCTCAGAATGTTCATAATCCGTCGGCAAAAAATCAAATATATTACTTCCAATTGAGATATCTATATTAAAAATTGAGTTAAAACTATCTTGATATGAATTATTAAAAAATAACAGATTAAAATTATTATCAATCGCCGCTATTTGGTCCGATGTACCTTCGATAATTTCATTTAACTGATTATTTTTAGTCTGTAATTGAGTGTGAGTTTGATGTAATGCTAATTCAGCTCTTTTTCTTTCATCAATCTGTTTTTTCAGTATCTCATCGTTTTTTTCTACATATTGTGCATCTCTGTAAGTTTTAACGAAAATAAATATTAACCAAAGGGTTAAAATCGAAATAGTTAATGAAATGAAAACAACTATTTCGGTTATATCACTTTCTGTAGATTTTTGTTTTGTTATTTGAGTCGCAGTATTTTTTTGACGATTTATTGATTCTGTAGCCGCTTTGGAGTTTGAAAAAGGTGTTTTTCCAAATTCATATTTATGATATAAACCAATAGTTTTATAGACCGTTAAACCAACTAGTACCAATGAGATAAAGGTGCTAGTAATTAACAACAGTCTAGTAAAAGTTGTCCTGACTTTAGTTTTAGATACAGTTGTGTGCGGCATCATTTGAAAATCCAATCGTGATTGGTTGCGAGGTATGTGATGTGAGTTAGTTTATGATCAGGGGGAAAATAGATTTCTTTATAAAAAATCTACTGTAATAATTCTAAATCTTTTGTAAACAAAAGGCAAGGTGTTTAAAAGAAGTTAAACACCTTGCCTTTAAGTAGTTAGTAAGTTCGTCAAATACAATATTCTAATTGAATTGTTCTAAGAAACGCACATCATTTTCGAACATCAATCGTATGTCATCCAATGAGTACATCAATGCACACATTCTTTCGAGTCCAAATCCAAATGCAAAGCCAGAATATTTTTTGTGGTCAACACCACAATTTTGTAGAACATTTGGGTGTACCATTCCACATCCGCCTAATTCTATCCACCCGGAACCACGACACGTTCCACATTTGTTACCCTCAAATTCTCCGTTTCCTTCGCATTTGAAACAAGAAAAATCAAATTCAGCACTAGGCTCAGTAAATGGGAAGTAGCTAGGTCGAAAACGGGTTTTAGTTTCTTTACCATACATACGTTTTAACCATTCGGTAACTGTTCCTTTCAGATGTGCCATTGTGATGCCTTCATCAACACATAAACCTTCGATCTGATGGAACATAGGTGTATGAGTTTGATCTGGCGTATCACGTCGAAATACTCTGCCTGGAGCTATTACTCGGAGCGGAACACCTCGACGCTCCATTGCTCTGATCTGAACTGTAGATGTTTGAGAACGAAGTGCAAAACCATCAGTTGTATAGAAGGTGTCTTGAGATTCTCTTGCAGGATGATTTTCAGGAATGTTCAAGGCATCGAAATTGTAATAGTCAGTTTCTATTTCGCGGTCATCTTCGATCGCATAACCCATTGAAACAAAAATATCTTCAATTTGTTGTCTCAACAAAGTAATTGGATGTAAGTGTCCAACTCGCGGTCGGCGACCGGGAAGCGTTACATCTATTTTTTCTCGTTCAATTTTGGCTTCTTCGATGAAGGTTTTTAAGTTCTCTTCGGTTTCTTCAATCGAATTCTCAATTTTTTTACCGATTGATTGCACAAATTTACCAAAGTCTGCTCTATTCTCTGGAGCAACTTTTCCAATCAGTTTCTTAGCTCCTGAAAGCTCACTTTTTTTACCTGTGTGTTTGATTCTAACTTCACTAATTTCTTTTTGAAGCTTTTCTGCAACTTTCAAAGTTAAGCCATCAAATTTTGATTTAGCTATGTTGGTAAATTTTTCAAACTCATTCTCAAACCTATCTAGAATCTGTTCTACTTGTTTTTTTTCTTCGGACATTTTTTTATATGAAATTTAACTTCCAAATAATAACACAGACAAACTCAAGAATTGAATTTGTCTGTGTTGTAAATTCTTGCAATGTATGAACTTACGCTGTTGCGTTTGGTTTGTTTTCTAAAGCATCTTTTGCTTTACCAGCTATTGCTTCGAAGGCTTCAGGCTGTTTAACAGCAAGGTCAGCAAGAATCTTACGATCAATTTCAATTTCAGCTAATTTTACACCGTGCATAAATTGAGAATAGCTCATTCCATGCTGGCGTGCAGCCGCATTGATTCTAACAATCCAAAGTCTTCTGAAATCACGTTTCTTACGCTTTCTTCCAACGTAAGCATACTGCAAACCTTTTTCAACAGATTCCTTAGCTGAACGATAGAGTTTTGACTTCGTTCCTCTATATCCTTTCGCTAAGGATAAATACTTTTTGCGTTTCTTTAAGCGTTTATTTCCGCGTTTTGCTCTTGGCATTTTTTATTCACTCCTTTCAGTCAATCAAAAGGCAAAAGGGTAAAAGTAAAAAAATAAATTATTAAGACGAATGGTAAATAAGCTTTACCTTCAACCTTTTGCCTTTCTATTTTCTGATACTATTTTCTACCGTAGGGTAACATTTCTTCGACCAATTTTTGGTCAGCTTTTGCTACATAGGTGTCAATATCTAATTTTCTTTTTCTCTTAGTAGATTTCTTCGTTAATATGTGTCGTGCATGTGATTTTCCGCGTTTGAATTTACCTGTTGCGGTCTTGCGAAAACGCTTTTGTGCACCTTTATGTGTTTTTAATTTTGGCATAATTTTATACTTCCTATTTTTGAATATCTAAATTGCGGATTGCTGCCTCGATTACTGGCAAAGCTTTAGCTATATCTTCCGCTTTAACTTTTTCTAAATTATCATTTTCAGTATGGATAATTCTTATAACTTCAGGAAATTCGTCAGGTTTAAGTTGTTCCCGGTTTAATAATCTGGTCAGATTTCCTATTTCGTTTTTGTTTAACAAACTAAATGAATAACTCTGTGTTTTAGTCGGAGCAAAAGCTAAATGATCGCTTGGTGGATATTTATTGCTAACAATTGCTGAAAATTTCTGCTCCTTAGAAGTCTTATCAAAAGTGCTTGCGAAAGCAGAGTTTGTGTCTTCAGTCCATAACCACAATGTGTCACCATATCCGAATACATCAAAGTTAATGTAAATCTCAGGTAGTTCAGTAGAATTACTTTTTACATAATCTCTTGCACCAAGTAAACCTCGTTCTTCCAAGTCCCAAAATGCTACTTTTAAGTTATGATTTTTCAGTGGAACTTTCTTAAAGTTCTTCAATAGTTCCAAAATTGCTATTGAGCCTGATGCATTATCAACAGCACCTATGCCTTTGGTAACTCTGTCATAATGAGCACCAATCATAAGTGTTTGTGTGGCACCTGGGCTGTTAATTTCAGCTACTATATTCCATCCAGTCAGCTCATTATCGGAAGATTTTACAGTAAAAGGGATGTAAGAGTATTTCACTCTCAACATTTCCAACTTTTTTCTGATAGCTTCACCCCTCTCTAATGAGTCAGCACCTTTGGTGATAGAACTAAATTTATCGTTAATTCTTTTTACTACTTCAGATGTATCAGACGACTGAGCAAAACTCAGTGTAGATAATAAAAGAATTAGTAATGCAAATTGTAATTTTATAATTTTCATAAAATAAATTTAGCTTTTCATTGGTACTAAAATGATGAACATTTGATAGCCTTCCATTTTAGGTCTAACTTCCACCTCAGCTATATCTTCCAAGTCTTTTTGTAATCTTTTCAACATAGCCGCACCCAATTCCCGGTGGGACATCTCTCTGCCGCGAAAAGAAATTGTAGCCCTTACTTTTGAACCATCTTCGATCCAACCTCTGGCACGCTTCATTCGATAACTGTAATCATGGTCATCAGTAGCAGGTCTGAATTTGATTTCTTTGACCTGTATAGTGGTCTGCTTTTTCTTTGCTTCCTGTTTCTTTTTCTTTTCTTCATAAAGAAACTTGCCATAATCAATTATCTTACAAACTGGCGGTTTTGCCTTTGGTGCAATTTCGACTAAATCAAGTCCTATTTCACGGGCTTTTGAAACTGCATCACGCGTATCCATAATCCCAACTTGTTCACCGTTTTCATCAATTACACGAACAGCCGGAACACGAATTCTTTCATTTGTGCGGTGTTTTGGTCCACGAAATCTTCTTCCGCGATTTCTGTTATATCTTCTAGCTATTTTTCTACCTCCGTATCTTTTACTAAGTAATCCAAACTATATTTTTAACTAATTAAAAATCACCTTTTAAGGCTCTGGATTCTCTAAATTTGTTTATTTTTTCTATAAAATCTTCAATTGAAAAAGCTCCTAAGTCGCCTTTTGTTCTATCACGAACAGCAACCTTTCCTTCTTCAAGCTCTTTATCCCCCAATATGAGCATATAGGGAACTTTTGAAATTGTTGCTTCTCGAATCTTGGCACCGATTTTATCACTTCTAGAGTTTAATTCAACACGAAATCCAGCTTGTTTTAACTGTTTTACAATGCTTTCAGCATATTCATTAATTCTGTCAGTGATAGGTAAAACCGCAATTTGGACAGGTGACATCCAAAATGGGAAAGCACCAGCAAAATGTTCAACCAAAACTCCAAAGAATCGTTCGACAGAACCAAATAATGCTCTGTGAATCATAAATGGACGATGAAGTTCATTATTTTCACCCTTATAATTTAAATCAAATCTTTCAGGTAGATTAAAATCAACCTGTATCGTCCCAAGTTGCCAGATTCTACCGATTGCATCCTCAACTTTAATATCTATCTTGGGTCCGTAAAATGCAGCTTCACCTTCAATTCTCTCATAATTGATGTTTCTTTCATTCAATGCGTTTGCCAGATAGGATTCAGCATTTTCCCAATCCTTATCTTCACCCAAGTATTTTTTGTTCTCAGCGGCACCACGAACAGAAAGCTCGAAATTCACTTTGTCAAAACCATAAGTTTCAAAAACTTCAATGGCAAAGTCTAGGCAATCGCTGACCTCTTTCTGAACCTGATCTTCACGGACAAAAAGGTGTGCGTCATCAACTGTAAATCCGCGCACACGCATTAAGCCATGTAACGTACCGGAAAGTTCAGCCCGATAAACCGTTCCCATTTCAGAATATCTTTGTGGTAATTCTCTGTAAGAACGAGGTCTTGATTTGTATATTCCTACGTGAAAAGGGCAATTCATAGGCTTGAGCCGAAATTCTTCTTCTTCGATGGTCGTTGGAGCAAACATACCGTCTGCATAGCTTTCTTCGTGACCGCTTACTTTCCATAAACCACGTTTCGCAATGTGTGGCGTGTAAACAAAGCTGTAGCCATATTCTTGGAGTTTTTCTTTCAAGAAATTCTCCATTTCCATACGTACTATTCCGCCTTTCGGATGCCAGAGGATCAATCCTTGTCCATAATCATCTTGAATTGAAAATAGATCTAATTCTTGCCCAATTTTTCGATGGTCACGTTTAGCAGCTTCTTTTCTCTGATTGATCCAGTTTTGCAGTTCTTCATGTGAGAAAAAAGCTGTTCCGTAAATGCGTTGCATCTGGTCACGTTCAGAATCACCTTTCCAATAGGCACCGGAAATTGCCAAAAGCTTAAACGCTTTTAGTTTTCCCGTATGTGGAACATGAGGTCCGAGACAAAAATCTATAAAAGGTGAATTATCTATATAATAAATGCTTGCATCGCTTTCGACCTTTTCATCTATCAACTCACATTTAAGCGGCTCTTTACGATCTTTGAATATATCTAATATTTGTGCTTTTTCGACTATTTCACGGCGATATTTAAGATTTTGCTTTGCCATTTGCTGCATACGCTTCTCAATTTTCGGAAGGTCATCCTCTGACAAAGGTTCTGGTGTAATTACATCATAGAAAAAACCATATCTAGGATCATCGAGAAGTGCCGGACCAATACCAAGCTTCGTTCCCGGGTACAAGTCTAAGACCGCCGCCGCTAGTAAATGTGCGGTCGAATGACGCAGCACCTCCAATCCATCTCTTGTGTCAGGTAAAATTGGCTCAATAGAAATTACCTCATCTGTGTCAGTAATTTCTCTATTTAGGTCGAATTCTTCACCATTCACTTTCGCCGCTAAAGCTTTTCTTGAAGCTTTACGGTCAAATGCTTTGATTGCGTCCAAAACTGAAACTGAATCCGAGAAAGTTCTCGAATTTTCGCCGTATTTTATATTTATTTCACTCATCTTTTTGTTAATTGTAAATATCTTTATTACTGCTTATTAAATGACACAAAAGCCAACCTTAAGAATACAAAGCCGTTCTCGGAATATATAGGTAATAATTTGTTTTTTACAATTAACTACCAACTACTTCAATTGATCTGATCTGATAAGAGCGACTTTGTTGTGCAATGTAGAAATACAATGCGAGTTTTACGTGCTTAGAAGCACGTCGTAGTTGTTTCTTTTGTAACAAAGTTCTTTTCTAGCATCTTACCAAAATTATGAAACTTGGTAGTCAGTAGCAGATTTGAACTGCTGACCCCTACCGTGTCAAGGTAGTGCTCTACCACTGAGCTAACTGACTACACTTTCCGCCAACAATAAAGCGAACCTATAAGTTATCGAAATTCATTATTCTCTGTCAAGCATTTAGAACACTCACAAAATCATCGTGTTTGAAAAAAATTCTTTGTGTTACCGAAATTTTTGATGGTTTTTTTGCTTTAAGTTCGCTTACTAAATTGAAAACTAATAATTAGGAGAAAATCTATCATGAAATTCTTAAGTGAAGATACGGGAAATCTGACTTTACCAAAATCTAGAACAAAAGATTTAGTGGTGCAATCTTTGAAAAATGAAACTCTCGTTTATGATCTGAAATCAAATAAGGCACACAATTTAAACGAGACTGTGGCTTTTGTATGGAATCGTTGTGATGGAAACACAAATCTAAATCAAATTGTTAAATTACTGACTGAAAAACTGAACACCAAAATAGACATTGATTTCGTTAGTTTAGCTTTAAATGAGTTGTATGAATCTAGTTTGTTAGAGACTAGATTTGAATTAGAAAACAAAGTTACGCGAAGAAGTGTTTTATTGAATTATGCATTACCAACCATTGCTTTGCCCATAGTATTGTCATTAGCTGCGCCTACACCTGCTCAAACCACAAGCTGTCAAAGCACAGTTTGCACAACTGACGCAGATTGCTTAGACCCCGCCCGCCCTTTTTGCATTAATAATTGTTGCTCAGCTTCACCGATAGTTTGCACAAGTGACTCAGATTGTACAGATCCAGTATTTCCAACTTGTGTAAATAATATGTGTGTTGCTTGATTATTTTTTGAAATCTGCATCCTATTGTTTAGTTAAAGAGTAAAATTGTTTAGTTGAAGAGTAATAAAAAAGACCATCCTCACATTTTCACTCTTTATCTTCATACCCATCCGAAGCCTGCCAATTGAATCTTTGATAACTTACCTGCAAGAAATAAAAGTGATTCCGTTCAAAAAGTTGTATCGATACAAAACTAAATTTTTTTGGGAGGAATCTATGTTTGATAAAAATGTAGAGCAAGGAACAGATTTAATTTTGCCAAAAGCGAGAAGTAAAGAAATAGTCGTACAGGAGTCAAATAATGAGACTTTAGTTTATGACTTAGAAAATGAAAAAGCACATCATTTAAATGAAACAGTTTCAATTGTTTGGAATCATTGTGATGGAAAAACAAACACGAATGAAATGCAGTTGATTTTAAATGAACATCTGAATAAAAATATTGAAAATGATTTTATTTGGGTAGCTCTGAATGAATTAGAGAAAGCTAATTTATTAGAAGAAAAAGTATCTAAAGAAAATTATACAAAACTGTCTAGAAGAAAAGTTTTGTTTAATTATGCACTGCCAACTGTGGCTATTCCTTTAGTTATGTCTTTAGTTGTGCCAGCTCAAAATTTGCTAGCCCGTAGTTGCTTACCAAATGAAAGCAATTGCAATCCAGCAACAACCTTGCCTTGTTGCAATGGCTTATTTTGTAATGATTTGGCAGGTCAATGTGAACCAATTATTAATGCATAAGATTGATGAAACGTAAGTTATAAATAAAGCAATAACTTAAACAAAAAATTATTGACAGATAAAAACCAATTAGGCTAAACTTCTCCAAAATAAAAACAAGGAGTAGCTAAAATGTCCCCAACTATAATAAATAGTGATGACAGAGTTTTGCCTAAAGGAAGAACAGTTGATTTAGTGATTCAAGATACAGGTGATGAAACATTGGTCTATGATATGAAAAATGAAAATGCTCATCACCTCAATTCAACAATGTCCTTGATTTGGAAATATTGTGATGGAAAAACAAATTTTCAAGAGATTAAAGATGAGCTATCAAAAACACTCAAGATAAAAGTAGATGATGATCTCGTGTTTTTAGCTCTTTCAGAGTTAAAAAAGTCAGACTTGATTGAGGAAGGTGTTGAAAAAAATGAATTTGATAGTCTGTCAAGAAGAAAAGTTTTACTTAAATATGCTTTACCTGCTGTAGCTATTCCGATGGTTATGTCACTTGTTACTCCTACAAATGCACAAATGCTAAGCTGTTTACCAGAAGAATCGCCTTGTCTTGGTAATCCAATTGCTTGTTGTCCTGGACTAGTTTGTAATGCTTTTGAGGGTAACTCTTGTGACTTAGTTGCACCAGACTAAAATGCCAACAGCCGAATTTTTCGAACAATATGGATTATTTGCGGTTAAGGATTTTCTTGACCACAATTTTTGTGATGAACTTTGCAAGGAAATCTCAGAAGCCCCAAGAAAACAAGGCACTTTTGTGGAACAAGGATCAAATGAAGAGATTGTAGATGAGAATATTAAAAAGCGTTTTGAGGTAACGCGATTCCCTGAAGTATTAAACAGAACAATAGTTGAAAAATTGCAGAACCTGATGCCACAAATTGCAGACCATTATGATTTAGACTTGAAAGCAATACAACCGCCCAAATACTCTATTTATGAAACAGGCGATTACTACAAAATGCATGTTGATTCTAACTTACAGGAAAATGCTGCTGATTTTTTAAGACAAAGAAAAGTATCTGTAATTGTTTTTTTGAATGAAGAATCATCAGTTGAAAAAGAAGGTTCATATTGTGGCGGAAATCTCACCTTTCACGGTTTAATTAAAAATGAAATTTTCGGTAAATTTGGCTATCCACTTGTCAGTGAACCGGGAATGTTAATTACTTTTTTACCTGATATGGCACATGAGGTTACACCAGTAACTTTTGGTAGTAGATACGCTGTAACTACTTGGTATATATAAAAAAACTTAGTTTTCTATAACAGAAAAAAACTTGACTTAACATATACTTATTGCTAAGTTTCAAAAATCAAAATATAAAAGGAGATAGTTACCCCAATGAAATCTAAAAAAGATTTTACGAACTCAGTGCTCCCAAAAGCCAGAATTTCAGATATTGTCGTTCAAGATGTAGCTGATGAAACTCTTGTATATGATTTAAGGAATGACAAGGCTCATCACTTAAATAAGACCTCAACGGTTGTTTGGCAAAATTGCAATGGTGAAACGACTTATGGTGAATTATTAGAAAAACTGAATAATGAACTTAAATCAGAAATTGATTCAGATTTTATTTGGCTTGCATTAAATGAACTAGAAAAAATAAATTTACTTGAAAGGGATTTTGAGAAAAGCCCATTTACAAATCTTACACGTAGAGAAGTTGTTGTAAAATACGGACTTGCCGCAGTAACAGTACCTTTGATTGTTTCACTTGTAACACCAGTCTCAGCACAGATGGGAAGTTGCTTGCCTGTTGAGTCTCCTTGTGATTTCACAATGGGGACACCATGTTGCCCACCTGCTACTTGTGTTGCTCCATTTGGCTCAAATTCAAGTGGTACCTGTGAAGTGATTATTAATTAAGGATGAAAAAATTAAGTGTTTTAAATGATTTGGGTTTATTTGCGGTTGAAAACTTTTTTGACCGCAATTTTTGTGTAGAATTGTTAGAGGTCATAAAAAATTCTACATCATTACCTACTCCGCTACCTGAATATATTGTTGAAGGAATTGACTATGAAACAGATAATAAACGTCCAAGAGTTATCAATGATTACCCTGAAAAAATAAGTAACTTATTGACAGGTAGATTTAACGAGTTAATTCCAAGGTTAAAGGATCATTTTCAAATTGAGATTGATTCAATATTTCCTCCTTACTTTAGTATTTATCAGAAAGGAAATTTTCTTGGAAAACATGCCGATGGAGCAGAAACCTTTAGAGGAAAAAAAACGAAAATAGTTAGTAAGTTACAATCTATTGTTTTTCTGAATGATTACTCAGAGGAGGTCAAAACCGACACTTTTCAGGGTGGAATCTTAAATATTTACGGACTTATCAAGAATGATAACTTCAAAAAGTTTGGATATCCTATCAAGGCTAAGACAGGTGATTTGATTGTTTTTCCATCAAGACTTGTACACGAAGTTACAACCATCGAAGGTGGAACTAGATTTACTTTGAACACGTCTTTTTGCAAAGAAGTTTTATTTTCCTAGAAAAAATTCAATTGGAATATGAATTCTCTCTTTCCAAGCTCTTTCTGAATGATCCGCACCTTCGAATTTCTTTGTGATCCAATTTTTTCCTTTTGTCCAGCCTTTTTCTTTCATCACAACATCCATTTTGTTTTGGTATGGCTCATATTGGGCATCAAGTTTTTCTGTGCCAAAATCAAAGTAAACTTTGTGATTATTTGGCTTTTGTAAATTGTTTCTGAAATACTCAATAAATGCTCCTTCTCCTGCCGGATAATGCGTTGAAACACAGCCTGCACCGCCAAAAATTTTTGGATATTCAGAAAGAGCATAGCAGGAAATAAGTCCACCCATGCTAGAACCCATAATGAAGGTATTTTTTTTGTCAGTTTTTGTTTTATAATTTTTGTCAATGAACGGCTTAAGCTCTTTCACTATGAACTTTAAGTAGTTATCTGAAACTACAGAATCAACCATTTGTTTGGGAACTTTTGCCAGCGTTTCTTTAGTAGCATATTTGATTGCTTTCTGCGGCATATATTCCAGAACACGCTTAGGAGTATTCCAAATTCCAACAACGATTGTGTCTTTTATTTTATTTTCTTTAACAAGCCTTGTGACAGTTTCGTCAACTCCCCAATCAATCTTCGTGTAAGAGAGTTTTGGAATAAACAAATTCTGACCATCGTGCATATAGATCACTGAATATTTCTTCTTTTTTGCATAGTCACTTGGAATCCAGACATCTACATTTCTCGGATCGACAAATTTAGACTGGAATTTCTCGTAGCGAATAATTTTTCCAGTCAGCCCATCAGCATTAATGTTTTTTGGAGTTTGTGAATAAATAGCAAAAGGTATGCTCAAAAAAAGTAAAAAGATAGCGAATTTCATATTAAGTATTTTCTTCATCAAAAATTAGTTTCGTATATTTGTTATATAAAAATGATGCAATCAAAAGCAAGATTCCAGTTGTGACAAACGCAATTGTTTTCGGAATAGTTTCAAGTTCGGCAATATCATATACAAATAGTTTGACCAAAGTTACTGCAAATAAACTAATTGCAAATATCCGTAAATGTTTTTTCCTCTTGATTATTCCAATTACTATTAATGTTACAGCAAATAAACTCCAAAGAATACTTAACCCTAATTTATTTGACTCATCAATCTTGTAAATATCTGTCCAATGGATTAATTCGTTGCTCAAAATAACCAAAATTACAAACGAAAGACCTAAATCAAAAGCAATTGAGAGATATTTTCTAGAAATATATTTAGTGATAAATTCTTGTTTTATGTATTCGAAAGTTACTGCAATAATTCCAGCCAGAAATACAAATGCAAAATACCGGATAACTAAATGATATATGCCGCGATTAAAATTATCTGCATTAATTTGATTAAGGTAATTTTCTCTTAGAAGTCCAAGCCAAACCAAGCCCAGCGTTATAAAAATAAATATTAAAAACGAATTGAGTGAAAGATTTATAAATCCTAGACTCGAACTCTTTATTTTTTTGATGTTCAGATAGCCTAGGATTGTTAAAAAGAACATCGTATATTTGATTTGCCAAATTCCGTTAAAATAATTCAGCGATGAATCGGTTAAATAATTAACGTAATCATAATAATCTGTTGAGGGTTTTTCGATTGCTGTTAGCACGCTTTGATAATAAAAATAGTTATCAATTTCCATACGGAAAGTATTGTATAGAGCAATAAGCAAAACACTCGGAATAAAATATTTAATAATCAGATAGATTGAGTTTTCAGTTTGAGCTATGTAATTTTTATTCCGATCAACAAAGAAAATCACACCAAAACATATGGTCACGAAAATTGAAGTAAGGAAATCTTTATTAAGGAGAGGATAAATTGTCTTGGCAATATCATAAGACCTTGAATCATAAACTTGCTGCCAATCATTCAGGAGGCTTACCGAAGCGAAAATCATCAACGCATAAGCAAAATATTCAAACAGAGCAATTTTTTTCGTTCTACCAATAATGAATAAAAATGTTGCTTCTGCTATCCACAAAATGGTTATCCAATTTCCATCAAATTGAACAGGAATTGCGATCGTTAGAAATGTAATTGATAGGGCTACAACAAGGTAAAATACTTTTCTATCACCAAGTTTATATTTGTAAATTATGGAAGCAACAAGGTAATGAATAAATGAATTTCCGATTGCGAATAAACCTAAAAACTTATCCCAAACGCTGTTATCTAAAATTGCGTATCCAAATCCAAAAAAGGTAAACGAATTTTGCAAAATTAATCCGACATTTTCTAGATTAAAAGGCTTCTTATGAATTAGCTTATAACCCAGAAAAGTCAGATAAAATATTGAGAAAAATATACCTAGAAATGTTAATGAAAGGGCAAAATGTTTGGTGTGATCATAGCTGTCCAGATACCAAACTGCATATATTAACCAAGTGATTATGAAGGCAGAATAGAATAAATATTTCCAGTATTTTTTTAGAGAAACTACAAGGATTCCAACATTTATTATTGAGATATAGCTGAATAAAATATCAACCCTGCCAGAATTTTCACTAAGCAAAAATGGAACTGCGTATGCACCAACAAGACCAATGTGGGCAATAACCTGACGGTTGTAGATGATGGCAGCCAAAACTGTTAAAACGGTAAAAATTACCATTAAAGTGAAAGCTGCAATGGAAGGAATCAAGGAGTAAAAACTATAAGCAAAGTATGTAATAAAATACATAATTGCCATACCACCGCTTAATAAAACTGAGCTGAAAGTGTGATATTTTGATTTTAGTTTTACGGCAAATCCAACTAATCCTAGCCCAACTACGTAGCCAAAAACTATACGCATCAAGGGACTAATTAAATTGTTATCAATTGCGTATTTAGCACCTATCCCAACCCCAATAATTGTCACTAAAACACCGATTATACTTATCAGATATTTCCCGACAAATTTTTCTATCTCAGATTTTTCTTTTGGTGTTTTTTTGCTCTTTTTGTCGATAGGACTTTCGAAAAGTGATTTTTCAAATTCTGGTTGAGGAGGAATATTCTTTTGAGATTTTTGTGATTCTTTTGGTTTTTCAGTTCTTGGTTTTTCTTTAGGTGTTTGTGCTTTTGTTTCTGGCTTTTCAGTAACCTTTAGAAGATTTATTTCTCGGCGAATATCTGCGATTTCGCGCTTGAAAGCCGCTTCATATTTGGCAAGATTATCAAGTCTTGTTTGAAGGATTTTCAGTTTATCTTCAGATTCTGACATAGAAAATGTGTTTGAATTCTTATAAATTCAAACACATCGTAACTTACAGCTTAAATTTTAGCCAGAAAAATTTTTCTAATTGACTGGAGTTTTTTGAAGTTTAGAATGTATCTCATTGATCTGCATCAAAGCCGCAGAGCCGTAATATTTTGTTAATTCATAATCAAAAATACCTGCTTTGACAGCGGGATCTGATTCGACCATCTGTTTCGCTTCTTCGATTGATTTTGTGTTTAAGATAAAAAGTCCGCGTTTTTCGCCACCTTCTACAAAAGGTCCTGCTAAAACCATTTTTCCTTCTTTAGCTAGACGCCCCATATTCGAGAAATGACCATCAAATAATTCTTTGCGTTTCTTTTGGTCAGTTATTTTTGCTTCTCCCGTTTTTAGAATAACAAAAACATAACTCTTCATTCCATAATCATCTGCCCCAAGCTTTTTAGCCAATTGGGCGTCATAATTTTTGTTATCGGCGGTCTTTTGTCCGAAGGCAATAGCTGAAAACGCAAAAAGAATCACTAAAATTGCACAGAAATAAAGTCTGAAATTTTTCATTGATTTTCCTCAATTAATTTGATTGATAAAAAGATTTGAAGGTAGATTGGCATGCAGAATCAAGCACCAATTACGCACATCTTACTATAAAATCTATCGGTTAAAAAGTTTTTTGTGATAAATGGTAAAATGTGTAACTCAACAGATACAAATTGGTGATGAGCTGACAAAAAATATAAAAACATCACAAAACCTTTATGATAAGATTCTCAGAATTCCTAAAGTTATGATTTATAGTCTGTTGGCTGACCTAATACTTATACTCCATTTCTGCTTCATATTATTTGTAATATTTGGCGGAGTGTTGTTGATTCGTTGGAATTGGATTTGGAAAATACATTTGCCTGCGGTTATTTGGGGAGTTCTCATACAGTATCTTCAATGGAGTTGTCCGCTTACACATTTAGAGAGCTATCTAAGAATAAATTCGGGCGAATCAGGCTATGAAACAGGATTTATAGAGTATTTTGTAACCGCACTCGTCTATCCCGAAATCACACCGCAAATGCATTTAGTTGCAGGCTTTTTGCTAATTCTCATAAATTTGGCAATATATCTTTACATTTTCAAAATTAGAACAAAACAAAATATATGACAAGGAAAATCAAAGCACCGACCGGAACAAAATTACATTGTAAAAACTGGCTGATCGAAGCCGCTTATCGGATGATTCAGAACAATTTGGATGATGAGGTTGCATTCGATCCCGATAATTTAATTGTTTATGGCGGACGCGGAAAAGCTGCGAGAGATTGGAAAAGTTATGATGCGATTTTGGAATCATTGAGGAATCTAGAAGAAGACGAAACTTTGCTGGTTCAATCTGGAAAACCTGTTGCTGTTTTCAAATCTCACGAAGACGCACCGAAAGTGCTTATCGCCAATTCCAATATCGTCCCGCATTGGGCAACGCAAGAGCAGTTTGACCAATACGAACGTGATGGCTTAATGATGTATGGACAAATGACTGCGGGAAGTTGGATTTACATAGGCACACAAGGAATTTTGCAGGGAACTTATGAAACTTTTGGTTCGCTTGCACGCCAAGAAGGTTGGGGAAGTCTTGAAGGGAAGTTTGTTTTAACGGCAGGACTTGGCGAAATGGGTGGTGCTCAAGCTCAAGCGATAACTTTTAACGGTGGAGTTGGTTTGCTGGTCGAAGTTGACCCGTGGAGAATCGAACGGCGTTTGCAGTTAAAACAGGTTGATACTTCAAGTGAAGATTTAGACGAAGCCCTCGCAATGGTAAAAGAATCTGTCGAGGACAAGCAAGCAAAATCCATCGCACTTCTCGGCAATGCAGCAGAAGTTTTGCACGAAATAAACAAACGCGGAATCGTTCCCGATGTCGTTACCGACCAAACTTCCGCACACGATGTTTTGTATGGTTATATTCCCGTCGGAATGTCCGTCAAAGAAGCCGAAGAATTTCGCAAAACTAATCAAGCCGAATATGAGGATCGTGCGATGAAATCAATGGCACAGCACGTCGAAGCAATGCTCGCTTTCCAACAAAAAGGCTCGATCGTCTTTGATTACGGCAACAACTTACGCCAACGTGCAAAAGATGTCGGAATCGAAAATGCATTCGATTATCCAGGCTTTGTTCCCGCATATATCCGCCCGCTTTTTTGCGAAGGAAAAGGACCTTTCCGCTGGGTCGCACTCTCAGGCGAAAAGGAAGACATATACAAAACCGACGAAGCAATTATGAATCTTTTCCCCGAAAACGACCATCTCACACGCTGGCTGACAATGGCTCAAGAACAAGTCGAATTTCAAGGTTTGCCTGCACGAATCTGTTGGCTGGGTTACGGCGAACGTGCCAAAGCAGGACTCAAATTAAATGAAATGGTCGCCAAAGGAATCGTCAAAGCTCCAATCGTCATCGGCAGAGATCACCTTGATTGCGGTTCGGTCGCATCACCAAATAGAGAAACCGAAGCGATGAAAGACGGCTCAGACGCAATCGCCGATTGGGTTTATCTCAACGCAATGATAAACGCTGTCGGTGGTGCAACGTGGGTTTCACTCCACCACGGCGGCGGAGTCGGCATCGGCTATTCACTCCACGCCGGACAAGTAATCGTCGCCGACGGCACCCCCGAAGCCGCCAAACGAATCGAACGAGTCCTAACCACCGACCCCGGAATGGGCGTCGTCCGCCACGTTGATGCAGGTTATGAAGAAGCGATTGAATTTGCCAGAGGGAATGATGTTGAAATACCGATGATAAAATAATCAAAATTTATTGATTTTTAAGAAAAGTAGTGGAATAATCTGACTGTGAATGATTTGTTTCAAAACAAACTTTCCGAAATTATCTCAGTGGCTTTATCCCAAGACCAACTCAACGGAGTCGAAACAATCTTAAAAATGCTCTGCGATGCTGTTGATGCTTGTGGTTGTATTTTGTGGGAAAGCGAACCGTTTAGTAAATTTCAGAATGAACCTCCTATTGGCAATCTTTATGTTTTTGCCAAATGGTTTCAGATTGGAGAAAAAGAAAAAATACCACTCTTTAGAATTCCAATTCAAGGCTCAGCTAATGGTTATGCTCTTATTAATCACGCAAAAGTTGACAACAAATGGATAGTCAACGGTGTAATGTCAATACGGGATGCTAGAGAAAAAGATGCACCTACTCACAAAGAAAATTATCTAGTAAAAAAACTCAATGTTACTTCAATTTGCATCGTTCCGATCTGCTTTGACTGTGAAAACAATAAGAAAAATGCTTCACTGGCAATCTACCGCAACGAAGAAATTAATGAATTTACAGACGAAGAACAAAAATTTATCAAAACTATTGCCGAATTAGTTCCACAATTATACGAAGCAATTTGTGATAAAGTCGGTAAAAGACTTTTGGAAGAAGCAAACAAAATTCTTGATAGAATTGATATAAGCGATAGAACAGAGGACAGTAACAAACCATCTGCTAAAGTTCAAATTCAACTAGCTAAGGACTCGCTAACTGATTTTTGCAAAATGGTTGCGGAAAATTTTCAATGTGTTGAAACATCTTTGTTTTTTGACAGATCTTACAAAAACTTTGAACTGACTCATTCAAACCAAAAGAAATATAAAGTTGGAGAAAAATACAGCCTTTTCGCAACTAATTATCAGGAATGGACAGAAGCCAAAACAGAATATTCTCTAAAAAAGGAAGATGGTTTAACTGCTTGGGTGTTGGCTGAAATGAAAACAAAAACTATTTTTAATTTAGCGACATTTCACCAAGATAAAAAAAACGAACTTTATGTAGCAGAGGAATGTTGGAGTGATTCTCTGAAATTCGGTTCGGAAAATTTCAAACGAATACTCAGAGAAATGCTCAATTTACCGTCAGATTCCGAGTTAAAAAATGATGAAGATGTTCCACCTTTGAGTTTTATGGCTGTTCCGATTTTTAGAGACACAAAATTGCTTGGCGTAATTCGGTGCTGCACAGCAAAAGACAATCCTTGGATTTTTCCGAAGCGACATTCGAGTATTTTGGAAAAAGTTGCAATTCTCATAAGCCGATTTTGGAGTAATTTTGTACTTCATCTCGAAGAAATTGAAGAATCCGAGTCTTGGAAAAAACTTATTCAAAAAATAAATGCTCAAAACAATAAAATCCAAGGGAACATAGACCGTTTGGATTTTAACAAAGATTTAGTTTATAAAGAAATTTTAGACATTACACAAAAAACCTTTGATAAACAGGATATTTTGGATATTCGTTTATACAACAACAATAAAGAACTTTACTTTGCAAAAACACTAGGTGATTCGTGGGAAAAACAAGGGTCAAAAATTGAACGCGAAGCTAGAAAAAACAAAACCTTTTCAAAAACAGATTCTAAAAAAATCTTCGCTTTTGATGTTATTGAAACGGGAGATGTCGAATTTATTAAAAATGTCAAAGAAAAGTACGGTAAAGATACAGAAACATTTCCCGACACACAACAGATAATCATCGCACCGATTGGTGTTGCAAAAGAAAACATCGGCGTTCTTGATATTCGCCGCACAACCGACAACCCCTTTCCCTCAAATGCTCCCATAATGGCTGAGCTTATCGGTCGTCAACTCGGCTTGTATTTGGAATTATGGGAAACCGAAAAGCAACAGAGACAAGTTTTTGAAGACACATGGCATCAATTGAAAGGTCCTGTTCGTTACAATTTTGCGAGAGCCACGACATTAATTAACCACGAATGTTTCTATGATGAGCCATACGAAATCGACGAAGATACTGCAAAAGAAATTTCCGATGAATTATTTTCGTTCAGAGGACTTGCCAGAAAATCGAAAAAAGTTTTGGAAAATGCCGGAATGTTCGCTGAATTGGCAACCAAAGGACAATTGAAACAGATTATCGGCGGAACTAAATTGACCAAAGATGATTTGAGTAAAATGTGTTACGAAATTGCCGAAGACACGAAACTTATGCTTGATGATTATAGAAACATCCGATTTTATCGCCATTTTGAAACTTTCAAAAAACTGGATAATGTTACTGTAAAAGTAAAAGTGGATTATTTGGAACAAGCCCTAAATTGTTTGATAGATAATGCGGGCAAATACAGTTATACTGAAACTTCGGTGCAAATCTACTGCGGTGAAGAATATCAAGGGAAACGCTATTTTTATATTGCGGTTGAAAATCAAGGATTGGAAATAACTGCGAGTGAAATAAAAAAGCTATTACAAAGAAAAACTCGTGGTGAATCGGCAAAATTCACAACCGGAGAAGGTTCGGGAATTGGACTTTGGATTACTGACAATATTATGAAGGCACACGGTGGTAAATTGACTATTACACCAACAAATTTAAGCGGGAAAACTGTAGTTAAATTGCTTTTCCCGATTTCAAATTAAGAGAATAAATTTATGTATATTATTGTTGTTGAAGACGATCAAACTCAAAGGAAGTTCATTATTAATACTATCAGCAAAGAATTTTCAATTGAACCAGAAGAAATAGTTACCGAACTTGAATTTAGAAATAGCTTTGAAGACATTGCTTCTAATCAACCTGATTTGATGATTTTTGATACAATGATTCGCTGGACTGATCCAGTTCCAAATATGGAAAAACCTCCACAAGAAATATTAGAAGCAGGCTTTTATCGGGCAGGTATTCGTTGTATTAAAATGTTAAATGACGACGACAGGACGAAAAATATTCCAGTTATTATCTATTCTGTGCTCGATTATGAAGATATTGAAAAAGAAATAAAAGAATTACCAAAAGCAAAATATTTGTTTAAGGATTTTAACGAAAAGAATCTTGTTAATAAAATAAAATCTTTAACATAGAGATAAAAATTTATGTATACTGCCATTACTGAACCTGACCCTATTCAACGAAAATTCATTGAAAACGCAATCGAAAAAGAATTTCCTAACACCAAAATTAAGCTGATAAAAACTAAATCTGATTTTAGAATTAATTTTAGGCTTTGGTAGGCAACAATTCAGGTTTTGTTTTAATTAATACAATGATTCGCTGGGCTGATCCGGATCCGAACATGGAGAAACCTCCACAAGAAATATTAGAAGTAGGCTTTTATCGGGCAAGTTTCCGCTGTAGTAAAATGCTGAATGAGGATGAACGCACCAGAAATATTCCAGTTATCCTTTACACTATTCTTGACATTGAAGACATTGAAGAGATTGAAGATGAAATCAAAAACTTGCCACAAGTTACATATTTAATTAAGGGTTTTAACGAAAAGAATCTTGTTGAAGTAATTCAATCTTGATTAATTAAAAGTTAATTTATCAACTGTATAGTTCCTCAATTTTTGATTGAAACTCCTTTCTTTGATGAAATTTTCGCAGTTTTTTATAAACATCAAAAACAACTTCTCCATAATTATAACTTCTTTTAGCGTCCAATAAATTTTTAAAACTCAAAAGTTCATTAGCTATTCCTTTCATTTGAAAAGGAAATGATTCTTGAGATGTTTGGTTTCTTACAATTACAACCTTTTCAAGGATTCCATTTATAAAATAAATAGTATTCGTATCAGTAATTGGAATTTCAATCGTCAAAACAAAATCACCTTGAGAGATAGTTTTAAATTTTTCACCAAATTTCGTTAAAGCATTCGGTATAAAAGCCCAAACATCATAACGAATAACTTCGGCAGTTTTAGAATTAACTTGAATTAGAGGAAGTAGAATCTCATCTGTCGCCCAACTCGGAAAACTGTTTTCTATTGCTTCTTTATATAACTCTTGTTCAAAATGCTGATAATCGCTCCAAACTTCTTGTGTCCTTTCAAGTAAGCCACGAATGTTCCGTTCGCTCTCGGGAAGGTCTGTGAAGTAATTTGCCATTAACTTTAATGCTTTACCGATAGCTTGGGTGTTTGGGGCAGATGCATTGTCGTTTGAAGGCATTGAATTTATGCCACGATATCCATCGAGAATACTGTAAGTGAAAAGAAACGCATCTTCTTTTCTTTTCATAATATTTTCCCAAACTTCGTAGTAAGTATCATCAATTTGGTTGCTGATTAAGGCTTCTCTGAAAGCATCACTAACATCGAAAATGCCTTCTCTTCTAAAGATAATTTCGCGTTGTTCGGGGTGTTCGTTGAAATATTTATATTGTGTTTGAAGCGGTTTTGCTAAAATGTCTTTTTGCTTTAATCCGACGCACAGATAATATAAATTGTAGAGAAATTCGTCATCATATCTTTCTTCTGTAACAAGATATTTTTCAGGCGAAACTTCAGTAAGAAAAGAAGCGGTTTTCTCGGCTAGTTTTTGATAATAAAACTCATCGTCTATAACTTTCAGACCTTCTAAAATCCATCCGTAGTTTTGTCTCTCCCGACTGAGAATATGAATCTCGTAACCTGTAAGCCAACGACGGAACAGAACAAAATCATTTTCGTCTTTATCCAACCATCTTTTTAAGTCTCCAGCTAATGCTTTGAATGCTGGGTCTATGGTATTTGTCGAATTTTCGGTTAACGTAGTCATACTTTCCACTCCTTTTTTAAAAAACTAAATGGGTTTCTCCATCCATTGTTTTATCTCATCGGGGTTATCAAAATATTCTTCGGAAAGTTTTTTGTAGTGATGGTTACGAGGTGTTCTGACTCTGTAATGTGTAATTTCAGCTTTACCGATTTTCTTTTGGTAATACTCCGGTTTCAGAGCAATCGGTTGATGAATAAATTCAGGCAAAAGTTCATTATTTTTTGCGACTAAGTCAACCGTGTGTCCGCCCGTGCCAAAAGTAAACTTAGAACGGGGCGGCAAAGGCGGTGGAGGAAAATGTTGAGGGTAAAAACAGCCATCAAGTTGCGATGGACGATAAATGGATTCTACCACGTTCATTGGATATTTTACAATAATTTGCCAAGTTGGAAATTTACGATTAACTCCAACAACTTGATTCCATCGGTCAATATCGGCATCACCACTAACTTTTACGGCAGAAGTAAATTTTTCAAAGAGCGTCCACCTCGTAACCCATATAGGATATTTATGATAATTAGGTCTATGCTTCAAATCGTGTCCCAATAGCTCGAAAAAACCTTCAACTACTTCCAAGACATCAAGATGATCGCCACCTTTAATTATGCCATCTTCCTTAAATCTTTCATCCAACCACCTGCCAAATGTAATGGGATTAACAAGGTAATCGGAAACTCTAAGGTCATAAACTAATTTCTCCCATTTAGGCAAGGTAACTGTTAAGTTATTTTTTGCGTCGATTATTTTCTCTCTTAAACCGTTAAGATTCATAACGGTTACGAAATAGTCATCAAAATCGAAAAAACAATTATTATAACAAGTTTCTGTTGTGCAAACAGCAATTTTATTCTCAGTGTTACAGAAATCAGGCTGATGATGAAGACCTGATGCTTCGACAAATTCAGTGTAATACTTATCCAAGACTTTTCTTAGAGTTCCTCCATGATTTACCACTTCGTCTTTAAACACTTCTCTGAAATGCTTTTCTCTATCAAAAGAAACACGATAATCGTGACGAAGATTGATAGCTAATGCTTTGTAATCGTAATTGTTATAGCCTTCAGAGTCTTTCCATCCTAAAGATAAGGTTTCCCAAGCATTTAGTTCTGCTTCATAAATATCATAATCGTTGTGTTTTCTGTTAAAAATTTTTCCCATGAGAGATTGCCCTTAAAAAAATAAGTTGAGTAAAACTTTAGTAAAGCTAATAGCTTGTAAAATAGCAATTTTTGGTTCATATTGTCAAAATTGAGTTTGTGCTGTTTCTCATCTTTGCAAACAATGTCATTAGCGTTAGAGATAAGGAGAAAGTTTATGCTGCTATTATGATGAGTGAAACAGATAATGATTTAGAAAATAATGTAGGCAAAATTTACCAAGAACTTTCGCCTAAAAGAAAACAACTAGTAACTGATATTGTTAACTTACTATTTTGGCTAGAATAAAAAAGAGAATCATAATCAAATTTGTATAATGAAGATGACAATTACTCTAGGTTAACTTGACGAAGAATCTGCTGTTTCAGCGATTGAAATTGTTACCAAAATTGCCAATGAAAACGGCGTTGATTGGGCATTGGTAGGCGGTTTGGCGATGGCTTTGTATGGAAGCGACCGCACGATGAAGGGTATTGAAATTATTGCCGATAAACTTTTGCCGCTTGAAAAAGTCGGTGAACTTTTGCAGGGCGGTGAGCGGTATCTTATTAAAACAAATAAAAATGATGGGGCGGTGGATTGGGTAAATCGCAAGGATGAATTTAAGGAATTATTTGCACAGGCATTGAAAGAATCGGTCAAAATAAAAGGTGTTCCCGTTCTCACACCGGAATGGTTGGTGATTTTGAAATTTATTGCGGGGCGTTTTAAGGTTCAGGAAGATGCTGTCTTTTTATTGAGCTGCAAAGGATTGGTTGACCGCAAACTCATCAAGAAGAAAATCATTAATCTTTTCGGTCGTCCCGCTTGGGGGGGATCGAAACGGCTATCAGCGTTGGTTTGATATTGCCGATGGCAGAAGCCGTGAGGAAAGAAGAAACGAAGCGAATGGTTATATTGATTCGTAAGTCAACAATTATGAAAAATAATTCTGATAAATTCAGCTCTCGGATTTACGAAATGATGAAATAATCTTTTTGATTACCGTTACTACGCCTACAGCGAGCAGACCTGAGATGATTCCATAAATGCCATCTTTGATGATGGTAGGAATTTGCGGGAAAAGATTATGTATATATTCGATATTATGATTAAAGATCCCGCCTGCGACGAGAAGTAAAGCTATTGTTCCAACAATAGTTAGAAGGCGAATAACTATTGGTAATAAATTGACTAAAATTTCACCGAAATTAGCGGTGAGTCCTTTTTCTTCTGACGAACTGATAAGTCTATAGCCAACGTCATCCATTCTGACAATTAATGCGACTAGCCCGTAAACACCAACGGTTGCAACCAAAGCAATTAGGGAAACTGTAATTATCTGAACGGTTAAAGACTTATCCAAAACAGTTCCTAAAGCGATGATGACTATTTCAGCCGACAAAATGAAATCAGTCTTTATAGCCGATTTTATTTTAGCTTTTTCGACCTCTTCGCTGTCTTTGGGGTGCGGTTCTTCTACGCTATGATCATGATCGTGTTCGTTACGATGAAGTAACCAATGAAGGATTTTTTCAACACCCTCATACGCCAAATAAAATCCACCGATAACCAAAATCACAACTATAACTGGCGGGTATATTACATTTAAAATAAACGCCGCGGGAACAATTATTAGTTTGTTGATAAATGAGCCTTTGGTAATTGCCCACAGAACTGGAAGTTCACGAGAAGAAACAAAACCCGTCGCTTTTTCTGCGTTGACCGCAAGATCATCACCCAAAAGTCCGGCTGTTTTCTTGGTCGCTACTTTACTTGCTAAAGCGACGTCGTCCATCAACATCGCTATATCGTCTAAAATTGCAAAAATTCCTGATGCCATAATTTTATTACAATGTAGGTTACAGAAAAATTTGAAGAATTCCAATACCTAAGTAAAGTTTTGTTTTTTGACAAATGATTTGCCGGTGGTTGAAGGTTTGAGTGAAGACGCAATGAAGCTAGCGGTTATGTTAATAATTAGATAACTGATACGAGAATATATTTTTAGTAATACGACAAAACTGTTAATTTATTTACCTGTATTTTTAGGTTCTAAAGTCACAAATGTAATTAATGACCTATCTTTAGCACGTTTGAGATCGGCTAGGAAATGTTGATCGCTGCTTTTGATGAAGTTCTTTCCCATAAAACCTGTATATTGTTTGAAATGTATGTCATAGCCGACAGGTTTTGCATTGAATATCGTTGTGTGTATGTGGCGGTTGTTTGGTGAACTTCCGTAGTCGCCGGGCAAGATCGTTTCGACCAAAACTCTTCCTTTTGAATCAGTATAAGCTGAGCCGTTTAGGCGTGCGGTGGATTCGTCATCCGGGTCTTTGGGTTCATATTCGCCGTCGCTTGATGTTTGATAAAAGTGGATTTTTTGATTTGCCAAAGGTTGTTTGGTTTCTTTAGCAACGACTGTGATGCATAGTTTGAGTTTCTCACCGGGTTCATTATCATCCGTTATCTTCAAGCGACTCTTGGAATCTAAATTTTGAAATTCTTTGAGTATGGATGCTTCATTGTAAGAAATTGCATGAGTCGTCTGGTCAGGAGAACAACTCACACAAACAAAACAAATTACAATCAAAAAAAGTATGTATTTCATTTTCTATGTTCTGTTGAAAATGATCTAACTAGGCTTTTTTCGGAGGAACTCCTGACCACATAATGTGTTCGAACATCCATGTGCCGTTTTCTTGTTTTGAAAGCAACATATAATCAATTCCCCACCAACCTGTTACTTTGATCGCGGCGGTTTTGTTCATAATGTCTAAAACTTCAACCTTTTTCGGGGCATCTTTTTTGGGGAACCATTTCTTTTCTTTTACTTCACGTGCAAAAGCCAGTGCTTTTTCATATGTCATCTGACCACCCTTTTTAAATTCGCCTTTCTTCTTGTCGTAGCCGTAGCCATACTTATACATAGTTGGCAGAAGAGCATTTTTGAGTTTTTCCTGATCGCCTTCGTAGAATCCTTCGAGGTAAAGCATTCCGGCTTTTTTAACTGCTTTACGGTCAGCTTCGGTTGGGTCGGAAGTTCTTTCGGGACCTTCCCAAAGTATTTGGTGAACCAACCATTTGCCGTCATTTTTGGCAAGAAGCATATAATCTATTCCCCAATTAGCATAAACTTTTGAAATAGCAATTTTGTCGCTGACTTCTAAAAGCTCGACCTTTTTTGGTGAATTGGGTTTTGCATAACTCTTTTTCTCACGAACATACTTTGCGTAGTTCATCGCCTTAGAATAGGGAAATTCTCCGGCAGGTGTATATTTATCGGAATCTTTCTTTTTCCTGAATCCGTGTTTTTTTAAGTTGGGAGCAATGGCGGCTTTTAATTTTGATTCGTCACCTTCATAAAAACCCTCTATGTAATTCATCGAAGCTTTTTCGACGGCTTCCTGATCAGCTTTAGAACCTGCAAAAACGAAACTTCCTAAAACTAAAATAGCGATGGCGATTAATGTAATTTTTTTCATGGTTATTTTCTACACTCCAAAAAAATTGTCTAAAGTTGTATTGATGTTTGCTTAGGATAATACCCTATTACGGTAGAAAAGTGGTAAAAGTTTTCTCTGATTTTTGGGAACGGAGCTTTCTTTACGCTTCAATTGCTCAAGATTGTTTGCTGATTTCTTTTCTTTCTTCCAGAGCTTGGTCTGCAACTTCAAAGTTTTTTTCTGTTTTGATGAACGAGCTGTTTTCGTAGAGATTATGAATGTACAAGATAATGACACCAAAAAGCACAGCTGAAATTATCAGTATGTTGTTCAAGATTCCGCTCGCGTCAAATGAAAGTTTGATCAGGATTGTTGAAATAACAAAGCCCGAATTTCTGATGACCTTGTAAAATTCATCTGTGTTTATGAATGAAAAAAGTAAAAGAAAAACATCCGCCATTATCAGAATTGTGAAGAATTCGTTATAGAAAATCTTGTTTATATCACTAATTGTTTCTTGTTTTAAGCTTTGTAAAAAGAAATTTTCATAAACCCAGCTTCCGAAGCTGTAAAAAGCCAGGACAAGAAGCAACGGAACGAGAATTGTTGCGATTACTTTTTTGGTTTTGATAAATTGGCGTATTTCAGGCGATAAGTCTTTTTTAGCAACTTTTGGTTTATTTTCAATTCGTCTTTTATTGAGTTTATAAAAGAACAATATCAGAGCGAAAAGAATGATTGTCGTCAAAATATCATAAGTAAATTGCAGGTCGCCGGGATCGGAAAACCAATCAGTCGTTAATTCGAGATTTGATAGATCTTTGAAATTACGCCGAATAATTATGAGCAAAATAATTTCGTACTGTTTACCGATATAACTAGTAATCGAATCAGGTAAATAATATATAAGCAGGTAAACTTCGTAAATCAATATAAAAGAAAAAGGCGTATATATCGCTGCAATCGGACTACTTAAAAGTTTAGGAAAACTTGATTTTGGAATGACATCAAAACTTGCCAAAACGATTACGGAAAGATGAATTACAAAACTAATTATAGCGATAATAACTATAATTCTCTCGCCCTTTTCCTTAGTTGCTTCAGATAAAAGTTTTTGGTGTAGTTGTTCTAAAATATAGTTCCCCTTTTTATCCTGATTGAGATTTATGTTCCTAAAAATCCATTTTTCTCTAAAAAGCTAATTATTTCTATTTTTATTCTTGGTGTCATTCTAAAGAATCTCCAATATGATTTTTTGCCAGCTAGATTCACATACTGGTCGGCAACTTCTGTTCCATGTTCAGCTGAATAAGCTGTGACAACTGTTAAAAGTTTTGCTCTTTCACCTTCAAAAAATTCCTTTAAAAGTTTTGTATTTTCTTTAGGGGGTACAATCCAATCTTTTTCACCGAATATTGCAAGATAAGGCTTGTTAAAATTTTTAAGTGCTTCTTTAGGATCATAATTGTGACGACGTAACCACAAATTATCTATGTCTTTAACTGATTTAGGTTTGTCTGTTTCATCAAGCAGTCCTAACCACTTTTGTTCTTTAGCTTTAGCAAGCAACGCTTGAAATTTCTCAAATCCATCTTGAGTTGCCGGAGCATCAAAGGTCAGAGCGGTATATTCTAAGACATTTTTAGCCGCTTCAGGGGATAACTTAAAGACTTCTGCACCGTATTTACCTGATTGGATTTGTTGGACGCGAACAGAAGTTGAAGGTCCAACTATACTAATCATAAAATCAAAATCAGTAGTTTCCGATGCTTTGGTAATCACCCAACCCCCTGCACTTGAACCAATTACACCTATGTTTTCATATTTGTTTTCTTGTCTTTCAAGATATTTTCTCATTGCAACAACATCCGAGGCAAGGTCTGCGATTGTTGCTTTATTGCAATCTCCTGAAGATTTTCCTGTTCCGCGTTTTTGGTAAGCAAGGACGGTAACTCCGTATTCTCGTAAGATTCTGGCAAAAAGGCTGTATTTCAAAGATGCCGGGGAACAACTTCTACCACCGACAATTATGATTGCAGTTTTCGTAGGTCTGAAGCGAGGTGAATGCAAATAACCGTTTAGCATAACACCGCCATTATCAACTTGTATGGGTTCGCCTTTGTAAAGTCCTTTTGGAGGAGTTGGCACTTTTTTAAATTGTAGGTATATCGTCGGATTGGAATCGTCAATGCTTCCGGTTAAAACTAAATTCTTACTATCAAATAGTAAACTTGCTTGTCCGTAACCTAAAGGCATCGCGATTTTTCCTTTATCATCAATTTTGACATCATTTTCGAAAAGACCAAACGCCGGATACCATTCTTCGATTGATTGGGAAACCTTCAATTTACCTTCATTTTTATAGAAGTCTAAGTCAACTCTCTGATATGAATTACCTTTGATAAAAGCACCTTCCCAGTAGCCAGCTAGTTCTCGTTCGATTGTGCTTGTATCAACCTGTGCCGAAGCTGGAAGATTCAAAAAAGAGAGTAATAAAAATGCGTAAATAAATATTTTCATAAGTGTATTTTGGTTTGTCCTGCTATTCATAAATTTTGCTATAAGATTTCTCTCTAATTAAACTCTGATTCATCAAGATGTACAAATAATTTGTAGAACTATGTGAAAAAGTTCTAGTTTCAACTTTATTTTTTCTAGTTTTCTTGCCCGCAAGAATAAACTAGAAAAAATGCAAATGGTGAAAAAACAAAGATAAGTGAAAAAGAGGTCATGGAAAAATCTAAAAAGATAAAATCGAAAGATTCAAGAGAATCCCAAAAAGGTTAATACAATGTAGTAATGAGTAAAAAAAGAGTAGCTTAATTTCTCAGGGTACTCTTTTTTTACTCGTATTAGAAACCTCACAATCTCGGAATGATTTTACCGTCAAGCGTTTGATAATAATCCATTAAATTTGCTGTCATACAAGAATGGACTGGCAGTATATAAAGTAAATCACCCACTTTATATCTAGAAATTTCTTCATCTGTAACTGAGATTATTCCGTGTTCTTGTGAGAGATTTTTTACATACATATTTGGAATTGGCTCGCCCCAAGAAGCATCATTTTGCTCAACTATTCTCCCATATATTGTTCCATATTCATCATCTTCCATTCGCTCTTTTGAAAGGTGAACTCCTCCTCCGTAAATCACGATTTCATTTCTATTTTTATGTATTGCTACAATTGGACAAGCTAAAACTCCGGCAATCTGTTCAATATTGCATGAACCGATCTGCTCTTGTGAAAGATCATAAAACACAAAGTTTCCCGGACGAATTTCGTCAAACATTGAAAAATCATCAATAATGCTACAAGTTGGTGTGTCGCCAACCGAGATTATTAATTCGGGGTATATTTTTTTGTAATGATCTTTTAGAGGTTGAATGCGTTTGATAGATTTTTCGTGAATTGCTTTTATTTCGTAAAAACTCCTAGCTTTATACGAATGCCCTGCATGGGTTAAAAAACCTTTGAAATGAAGTTTCTTGCTCTCATTTGAAATTTCTATAATTTTGTCAATCAATTCAAAATTTTTTGGAGAAATGCCCGTTCGATGATAGCCGACATCAATTTTTATAAAAAATCCTGTTTCGAATTCGATTTTTTCAACTAAAAATTTGGCTGATTCTTCGGATTCTACAATTAAATTGAGCTTGATATTTTTAGCAAGTTGATTAATTGAATCAATTTCTAGGATATTTACAGGAAAGGCAATTGTTATGTCATCCCATTCTTCTGCAAAATATTCAGCCATTGTAACGGATGAAACCGTGATTTTATCTACCCCGTACTCTTTAAACCAACGACCTATTTCCAGCGATTGATGAGTCTTGAAATGTGGGCGAAAGTTTGTGTGGCTTTTTTGTGCTTTTTGCAGAATTCTCTGAATGTTTCTTCTGCATTTTTGTTCGTCAATTAAGAAAGTTGGCTTAGTAATCATAATTAATTAAATTTTATGAAAATTAGTCATCTTTCTCTAGTTCAAAGATTTCATTTACGGGTTTATTAAATATTTTGGAAATTTTTAATGACAAAACTGTTGAGGGAACGTATCTGTTTTTTTCAATCGAATTAATTGTCTGCCGTGAAACACCCACTTTTTGCGCTAATTCTTCTTGAGTAAGATTGTGAATCGCCCTTTCTACTTTTAATTTATTTATCATTTCTAACTTGTCCGCTTGAGAAGGTAAAAGGTACATAAATAAATCACTAACATGAACCAAAGTATAATAAATACACTTAATTCAGAATAGTTTGCTTTATCAGGTTTCAGAAATCTTAAGACAATATAGTTTATGTATGGTTGAACAAGTGCGTAAACAACCCCCGAAACAAAAGCGACGGTATATGCCTGACCTCTTATCTTGCTGATCAATTCATCTTCGATCTTTTCTTTTGAAAGTGCAGCTATTAGTAAAGCAACTAAAGTAAGTTTTTCTATTGTTACTTTTACTAGCGGATCAGTTTCGGAAAAAGTACCTAAGACCAATAAGAGTAAAAGTAAAATTGCAGCTGAAGCTATACTTGGGGCTTTGAGATAATTTGGTAAAGAAAAATATCTTTTTATTTTTTCTAAATTTCTTCTTTCACATTCATAAATGTTTTGTGTGTTCATAGTACTAAAAAACTATTTTCATCAAATTTAATAAGAATTTAATGACTCCTATATCATTAACTATCAAATAAAGAATAATTGGAATAAATATGGATACAAAAATTATTTGGAACTCAAACATCTTACAATTTTTACTAACTTGTTTGATCTCAGTATTTTGTAAATAACTTTGATAGCAATAAATCTTCTTCATTTGATATTTTTTTTGAAAGCTATACTTTATGACAAGCAAACTTGTTATTTTGTAAAGTTTACTTTACATCAATGAGGCTGTCAAACATTAATTTGCTAGAGGCAAATAAAAACATTAGAATTCAACGATAAATGAATGGATTCGAGATAATAGACTTAAAAAAAGCCTCTTTTATGGATAAGGTTTTGCGTCGGCAACCGCGGGAGAATGCGTTTGTTGAAATCAATAATTTACTCGCCTGTGTCCCAATTTTGAAACTGGATGAGGAATCAATAGAAAATTGCTTGGATAAATATAAAATAACTCATGAAAAAGCACGTTCTCGGTTACTGGATTTTTATTCAGTTTTACTAAGATATTTTGTTATTGATTATGATATTTCGAAAGAAGAATACACAAAACTCAATCATCTTCAAAAAATATTTTCGCTTGAGTCAAAAGAAGTAAATTCAGTTCATAGAGCAATTACAGAACCCATTTACAAAAGACATGTGATGAATGTGGTTTATGACGGAATTTTGTCTTCAAAAGAAAAAAAACAACTTGAGGAATTAACTGTCCGTTTAAGAATCCCAAAATCCTCTGCCAAAAAAATATATACGGCAGAGGCAAGCAAATATCTGCATTCAGTTTTGAGAGCCTCATTAGAAGATAAAATGCTATCTGATGGTGAAGAAAAAGAATTAAATACAATCGCAAAAAATCTACAGGTCGAACTCAAATTTACTGAGACTGCTGAACAAAACCTAATACGTTGTAGGTATCTCTGGAATCTATACACTGGCAAATTGCCCAAAGTATCTGTAAATATCTTTTTGGATAAAGATGAGCAGTGTTCTGGCTATGTAAATGCAAAGCATTACGAAATCTCAAATGTTTATCATCCTGTTAAATACAGCGGTTACCACGATTCTCGTGGAAGATATGGTAGAGAATTTCAATCCGGCAGAATTCCAACCAATCAAATTGCAGGTAAGTCTATGCATCTTAAGGATAAGGGCACACTTTATTTCACAAACAAAAGAGTTCTATTTAATGGAACAAACGGAACAAAGCAATTTTTTCTCATAAATTTAATTGGTGGAAGCTTCTACAAAAATGGAATGCTCCTTGAACAGGAAACGGGTAGAGATCAGTTTTTTGAATTTAGAGGAGACATTGAAGCCTTAAGATTAATTTTCAACACACTAATGACCAACAGCAGAAAATAATTTTTAACCTTGCAAACTTTTTTTTGAAACCTTGCTTCTTAGTACAAAGTAGTATTCAAGAGGACAAGTATGAATTCCAAACAAAAAGAAAACAAACCTACATTATTATCAAGACGTGATTTATTTTTACTTTTAGGTGGGACAACTGCTGCGTCAGTTTTAACCGGTTGTACTAATGTTGAATCAAGTTCTACTCATTTGGATAAAATAGTTGGTTGTGTAGTTAGTCCTGAGCAAACTGCCGGTCCATACTTTGTTGATGAAAGACTGAACAGAGTTGATATTCGCAGCAATCCGAAAGACAAATCAATTAAATCTGGTGCAATACTAAATTTAGAGCTTACAATTCTCCAAGTTTCAAACGGTCAATGCAAACCTTTGCCAGATGCAATGGTAGATATTTGGCATTGTGATACAAAAGGAGTTTATTCTGATGTTGATGATTATTATTCAGGTGACACACGGGGACAAAAGTTTCTACGTGGTTATCAAATGACCGATAAAAAAGGAATGGTTAAATTCAAGACCATATATCCCGGTTGGTACGAAGGAAGAACAGTTCACATTCATTACAAAGTTCGTACAAGTCCAGATTCAAGTAGCGGTTATGAGCACACTTCGCAATTATATTTTGATGAATCATTTACAAAGGATGTGCAAAAACTAAAACCATATTCTGAAAGAAAGTCCCCAAGAGTTACAAATTCACGCGACGGCATCTATCGTAGAGGCGGAGATAAATTAATGCTAGATTTGGCTAAAAAAGGTAATGAGTATTTTGGAAAGTTTAGCGTTGGGATAGTGTTATAATTTGAATAATTATCAGAGGAGAAAGTTGAAGCTATGTCAAAAGTCATAATTATCTTAGTCCTTATTGCCACCATTCAAACTGTAACAGCTCAAGATGAAAAAAAGTCAGAGAAGACTAGGGAAGCACAAAAAAAGCCACTTAATTATTCAGAATCTAAATCTTATAGACCAATTAGAAAATATCCAATCGATAAAATAGTAAGTAGCTACAGCAATAGTAAGAAAAGGAAAAGTAGTGCCAAGAAAAAAACAAATCATTATTCTCAAAATTTAACAAATTTCATTATGGTTCCTATTTCTGTATTCAAATCGAATGGAGAATATGTCTCTGACATAAGAAAAGATGAAGTGAAGATTTTCGAGAACGGAATTGAACAGGAAGTTTCTTTTTTGGGTATTCCAAACACGCCATTAAATATTTTTTTATTGATGGACAAAAGCCCTTCTTTTATTAGATTCGAGAAGAAATTGTATAATTCGCTCGATGAATTATTTAGAGTAATTAAGGCTAATGACAGAGTTTCAGGTTTTGTTTTCAATAATGCGCTAGAGTTTGTCGCCACTTACACTGATAATAAAAAAAAATTAATAGGAGCTTTAGAAAAGAAAAAAACTGGCTCGGGCACATCCTTGTATGATGTTTCTGAATTATTACTTAAAGACCATGTTCAAGATAAACAAAATCTGAATATTATCATATTTGTTACCGATGGTGTTGATACAACTTCAAGATACTCTGATTATAAACAGTCAATCAAAATGGCAGAAAACTCTAATGCTATTTTCTTTTCCATATTAATTGATACTTCTAAACAATACAAAACTAACTATTTAGGGAATATTGCCAGAGCCCGAAGAGGAAGTATTGTTTTAGATCAAATTCTGAAGGATAGCTTATCTCAAGGAAAAAATAGAACAGTAACCAATAGAACAGGACAGAGTAAAGAGGAATACGAAATTGGTCAACAATTTATGAGCGAATTGGCTGCATCAACAGGAGGAAGAGTAGTTTTTGTCAAGCCAAAGTTAGATCAGTTAAAACAGGCTTTTGAAATTATTGGAACTACCATTCGTTTACAGAACTTCATTGGCTATAAGCCTCAGTCTCCCAATAAAAGTAATGATAGAAAAGAATTAAAGGTTAGAATTAATCGTCCAGATTTAATAATCAGAATTCGAGATAATTATTATTAATTTGATACCCAGAAATTTATCTATGAAATTATTATAAACATTTCAGTCGAACCAAAATCACATACAGACTTAATCTATTTTTCTGCATCACAGACTATGAAACTAAGATAAATAAATGGAGATAAGGTATGGTCAGATTTTTTGTTTCGTTTTTATTACTTTTAAGTTTAGCGACAATTGTTTTTACACAATCAGGAAGAAGAATTAAGCCTAAGCCAATTAAAACTCCCGTAATTGTTGATGAAAACTCATATTCCGAATCCAGACCATACAAACCCAGACGAATCTATCCTCCAAATTACCGTAGGAAAAACATAAAAAAAGTAAAAGAAGTCAAAAAACAAGAGATTGAAACAGATGAGGATGTTATTAAAGTTGATTCAACTCTTGTAACTATTCCAATTTCTGTTTACAACCGAAATGGTTTGTATATCAGGAATTTGAAAAAGGAAGAAATTAAGATTTTTGAAGATGGGATTGAGCAAGAAGTAGCATATTTTGGGACTTCAGAAAAGCCTTTTACAGTTGCACTTTTAATTGATACTAGTCCCTCAACAGAATATCGGATTGAGGAAATACGTAGAGCTGCTAAAGCTTTTGTAGATCAACTAAAGCCACAGGATAAAGTCTTAGTGATTGAGTTTGATAGCGACCCGCAGGTTTTAACTGAAGCTACTAATAATCGTCAGCAAATTTATCGAGGTATAGACAAAGCAGATTTTGGAGGTGGTACAGCACTCTATGATGCAGTAGATTTCGCAATTAACAAAAGATTAAGAAAAATAGAAGGACGAAAAGCCATTGTATTATTTACTGACGGAGTTGATACTGTTTCTAAAAGAACTTATGACACAACTCTCAGAGATGCCGAAAAATCAGAAAGCATTATTTTTCCTATTTATTACAATACTTATTTGAGAAATGTTAACAACGGTGGAGTTTTTGGGAGACGCATTCCAGGAATTGGCGGCACTGTCATAAGAGGTGCCGGAATGTCTGCTGAAGAATATGCTTTAGGCAAAAAGTATCTGGATGAATTAGCTGCTTACACAGGTGGGAGAGTCTTCGCCCCTGAAAAAACTGTTGGTGGTTTAAGAATGGCATTTGAAGGTATAGCCGAAGAATTAAGACGACAATATAACATCGGTTATTATCCAAAAAAAGAAGGTAAAACCGGTGAGAGAAAGAAAATAAAAGTTAGAGTTTACCGACCAAAATTAATTGTTCGTGCAAGAGACAGTTACATTGTGGGCAATAGTCAATAAACAATCTCTTAAATTACTTTAAAAGACTATTAACTTAAGTGTTGATAGTCTTTTTTACTTTGTACGATTTGATTTACAAATTCTTTGATATAGTATTTCTCAAAAAATATAAAAACTTTGAGTTAATGCTAGATAAATTACTTTCAAATGGAAAAAATGTATTGGTTTGTTGGATAGTTTTTCTTGTATGGGGCACTTATTTGTTTAATTTTAGCCTCTATCCTCAAATAAAAAAACAAATTCAAAACAAAGATCTCCCTGAAGAAAAAATTGGTTTAACAAGCGAGTATTTTTACGATCTGTTGGATAAGATGGATGAAGGTGTTTTGAGTAGTTATTTTAACTTTCAGTTAATGGATTATCTCAATGGTTTTTTACTTGGATTAGTAATCTTTGCCACAATTTTTTATTTGCTAAAAAAGCTGAAAACTTCAAAATTCTTGAGCGTAGTTTTGATTCTACCAATTTTACTGGTAATTTTTGATCTGACAGAAAACTCAATCCTTCTTTACCTAATTTCAAACTTTCCGGCTAAATATCTTTCGACAGTTAATTTATTATCAACTGTCACCTCATCAAAATTAATTATTGGAAGTTTGGCTTTCTTAGCAATGCTGGTAGTTGCCATTGCTGTAATAGCAAAGTTTTTTGTCTTGTGGCTGAGGGTAAAAAGAAAATAAATGAAAAGAATCTGTGTTTTTTGCAGCTCAAACAATGGTGCTGATCCGATATATTTAGAAACTGCTAAAAAATTAGGAGTATTTCTTGTCAAAGAAAAAATTGAGCTAGTTTATGGTGGTGGTCGAGTTGGTTTAATGGGGAAGATTGCCGATACCGTCATGGAGAATGGCGGGAAAGTTATTGGTGTAATTCCAGAAGCTTTAGCCGAGAAAGAAGTTGCCCATGAGGGATTAACAGAGCTTAAAGTGGTTAGCTCAATGCACGAAAGAAAAGCTCTAATGGCTGAACTATCTGATGGTTTTATTGCCTTGCCTGGTGGGTTCGGAACATTTGAAGAATTGTGCGAAATAATTACTTGGGCACAATTGGGATTCCACGATAAGCCTTGCGGCTTCTTAAATATAAATTCTTATTATGAGCCGCTTATAGAATTATTTGATAAGGCAACAAATGAAGGATTTGTCCGTCAAGAGCACAGAAATATTGTATTGATTCAAGAAGATATTCAAAAAATGATCGAAGCTATGCGGGAATACAAACCGCCAATTTTAGAAAAATGGCTTGATAAAGACGAAACATGAAAAATTGTGACTTAATAATAAAAAATGCCCAACAATTAGTAACTTGTGCTTCCAATAAAAAAGCTAAAAAAGGAAAAGAAATGCTTGATGTTGGAATCATCAAGAATGGTGCTGTTGCAATCAGTGATGGATCAATCATTGGTTTGGGAACAACTGATGAATTATTAAAAGAATTCGATAGCAAAAATCAAATCGATGCAAATGGAAAGTCTGTCACGCCAAGTTTTGTTGAGTGTCACACGCACATAGTTTATGCAGGAAACAGAATTGATGAGTTTGAACTAAAAATAAAAGGTGCAGATTATTTAGAAATTTTGGAATCAGGCGGAGGGATTATTTCTACCGTCGAGAAAACCAGAAAAGCAAGTTTAGATGAATTGGTTGAGCAATCTAGAAATAGATTGGATAAAATGCTCGAACTTGGTGTCTCAACCTGCGAAGTGAAAACCGGATATGGATTGGATACTGAAACGGAGTTAAAAATGCTTGAGGCAATAGCATTGCTTGATAAATCACATAGAATTGATTTAATTCCAACATTTTTACCAGCTCATGCAATTCCTCCTGAGTGGAAAAGGAAAGAGGACGAATTTACAGATTTAATTTGCAGTGAAATGCTGCCAAAAGCAATGAATTGGTTCGAAAATTCTCATTTTTATAAACAAGAAAAATCACACATTTTCATTGATGTATTTTGCGAAAAAAGTGCCTTTAATTTGGAGCAATCCCAAAAAGTCATAAAAACTGGAAAAAAACTAGGCTTTAAAATAAAAGCTCATGTTGATGAATTTACAAATTTAGGTTGTGCGAAATTTGCTATAGAAAATAATGCAACATCAATAGATCATTTGGATGCAACAAGTATAGATGAAATAAAACTACTTGCAGAGTCTGATACGGTCGGAATAGTTACGCCAACCGTAAATTTTAACTTTGGTTCGACTGAATTTGCTGACGCCAGAAAAATGGTTGATATGGGGTGTGCATTGGCTGTTTCAACCGACTACAATCCAGGTTCTGCACCATGCCCTTCATTACAAAATGCCATGGCAATATCTTGCCGTTACCAAAAATTATTGCCTGCTGAAGCTTTAAATGCTGTAACGATAAATTCAGCGTATGCTATTGGACAAGAGAAATACTTAGGTTCAATAGAAATCGGTAAGAAAGCTGATCTATTGATTCTTAAAACAAATGATTATCGGGAGATTTGTTATGAATTTGGTGGTAACTTTGTTGAAAAAGTAGTCAAAAATGGTGAGGTTATAATTGGTTAAGATAGTGAAACTAATCTGTCCTTTTATGTGAGAAATGATTAATTACTTTTCATCTTCAGCTAATTTATCAGTTGAAGATGGAATTTGTTTAATGTAGATGTCTTGCTGAGGGAATGGAATTTCTATATTTTCTTTTGCAAACGCTCTGTAAACTTCTTTATTCAATTCATGCAAAATTCTACCTCTCAAAACGGGTCGCTCAACCCAACACAATAATTCATAATCTAAACTGGAAGCTCCAAAAACTCGGAATCTGACTCTCGGTTTTGGTGATTTACAGACTTCTTTATGCTTTGTTGCAACTCTCATTAATACATCTTCAACTTTATCTATATCACTTCCATACGCCACGCCAACCCTTACTCTTATCCTAAATTTTTCATGCGGTCCGCCTGATTCATTTATAATTGTTGTATTGGCTAAAATTCCATTTGGAACAGTTATTTCAATATCATCTCTGGTTAGTATTCTGGTACTTCTAACTCCAATGTGTGTGATAACACCTCTCTCACCTGTATCTAAATTGATAAAATCTCCAACCTTAAATGGCTTGTCAGCAAAGATCGTTACGCCACCAAAAACGTTTGCTAAAGTATCCTTTGCGGCAAAAGATACAGCTAGTCCGATTATTCCTGCAGAAGCTATCCAAGCCGTGATGTTAATATTCCAAATAAGAAAAATGACATAAACAGAAATAGCAACAAGAATTATTGACAGAGTGTTCTTTAATAATGGACTTGTTGTTGTGGTTATAAATTTGAAACGTTTCTCATTTGCTTCTAATTCGTCAATTGTGCTGTTAGCTAATCCAAGTCCGAAGCGAAACCAGACCAAAACGGCTAAAGTTTGAAGAATATGAATCGTAATGCTAGTTATTCTTTCAGGCTGTTGTAAAAGATAAGTTGCAAAACCTAGTCCTACCAGTAAAACTGATAGGAAGATGGGTTTGTGCAGTAGCTCAAGAACTTTGTCATCAAAATCGGATTTGGTTCTATTCACGACCTTTGCAAGTAAACCCGTAATTATCCAGTCAACTAATTTACCTAGCATGAAAAAAACTAAGATGACCACTAAAACACTTACTGTGTAATGAGGAAAGAGATTATTTATCTCATTAGCAATGGATTTAGTTTGCTCTTCCGTAGTTTCTGATAGAGTTTTTTCACTATTAGTAGTTGGGTTTGGGGAAATGGCTGGGGTTTTATCTTGTTCTTGCATAAATTGGATAAATCAAAGTTAATATTTCGTAGGAATAAAATCTTAAACTATTTTTATTATATTTTTAAGACAGGTTGATTAATTATTGGTTGAACAAAGGGGAGTTATTTATGAATCTACAAAAATTCAAAATATTTTTTTTAGTAATAGTAACGGCTTTATTTTCTTATTCTTGTGCAGAATCCACTGGCAAGGAGCCAACAAAAGAGAATCAAGTTGTAAAAACGGAAAATGCGGAAAATGCTGAAATAGCAGCTGACGGATTTGATACAGTTGCCTATTTTGCAACACAGAAAGCAATCAAAGGAAATAAGCATACGGCAATAATTTATGAAGGTGCGAAATGGTATTTTTCAAATGAAGAGAATAAAAATACATTCCTAAAAAATCCAGAACAATACGTGCCGAATTTTGAAGAATATTGTCCATACTCATTATCCCAAGGTAAAAAAATAGAAGGAAAACCCACTCATTGGAGAGTAATTAAGAATAAACTCTATTTCTTTTACAGTGAAAATTTTGCTAAAAAGTTTGAAGAAGATTCTGAGAATTTACTCAAAAAGGCTGACCAAAATTGGGAAAAGTTAGAAAAAGAAAAAAAAGAATAAGACGTTTTTCTCAAAACTATTTTAAGGTGATTGTAAACTTGCAATCACCTTTTTGTTTTTAGGAGATAAATGGAATATATTTTGCCAATAACTGAAAAAAGGGTAATTAGCTTAAACTGATGGAAAAAATTGTTTTAGATGGACAAAGTTTGAACTTTGAGCAAGTTCTGAAGGTTGCATTTTCTGAGTACGATCAAATAGAAGTTTCTTTATATGAGGAAGCAATTAAGAATGTAGAAAAATCCGCAAAAGCAGTTGAAAAGCTTATTAAGCGGGGAGAAATTGCTTATGGAATCACAACGGGTTTTGGTGCATTTAAAGACAAAATAATTTCCCAAAAAGAAGTAGAAAAACTCCAAAAAAACATCTTGCTAAGTCACGCTGTTGGTGTTGGTGAACCATTCGATATTCCAACTACACGAGCAATTATGCTCATCCGAGCTAACACACTTGCAAGAGGATATTCAGGCATTCGCATTGAAACACTCCAGCTTTTATTGAATCTGATTAACGAAGGTATACATCCGATAATTCCACAGAAAGGAAGTCTTGGTGCAAGTGGAGACTTAGCACCTTTGGCACATATGGCTTTGCCTTTGATTGGTGAGGGTGAGGTTACTTATGGAAGTGAGAAAATTAAAAGTGTTGATGCTCTGCAAAGAGCACAATTAAAATCTGTTAAGTTAGCAGCGAAAGAGGGTTTAGCCTTAACAAACGGTACGACAGTGATGACTGCTGTTGGATTACTGGAAACTCATAAAGCCACAAAGTTAGCTGAATTAGCTGATGTTTCTGGATGTCTTTCACTCGAAGCCTTAAATGGAACAACTTTGGCATTCGATGAAAGAATACATTCTCTTCGTCCACATCCAAGACAAAATGAATGTGCAGAAAACTTGCGGGATATTTTAGAAGGTAGTGAATTTACAAGAGGGTATGATCCAGCGAATATACAAGACGCTTATACTTTGAGATGTATGCCGCAGGTTCACGGTGCTTGCCGAGATGCGATTGCTTATGCTGAATGGCTTTTAAAGTTAGAACTAAATGCAGTAACTGACAATCCATTGATTTTTTGTGATGAAAACTGTGAAAAAATTGATGTGATTTCTGGTGGTAATTTTCACGGTGAGCCACTTGCACTGGCTTTTGATTATTTGGCTATTGCTTTATCTGAGTTAGGCAATATCAGCGAAAGGCGAATTATGCGTCTTACAGATGAAGCGTCAAATGCCCATATTTTACCTGCTTTTCTGACTGAGAAAGGCGGATTAAACTCAGGTTTTATGATAGTTCAATACACAGCCGCGGCACTTTGTACAGAAAATAAAGTCCTTTCTCATCCCGCAAGTGTAGATACAATTCCGACATCTGCAAATGTTGAAGACCATGTTTCGATGGGAGCAACATCAGCTCTAAAACTTAGAGAGATTGCGGAAAATCTAAAAACCATAATTTCATTAGAGTTATTTGCAGCTGCTCAAGGGATAGATTTTAGGAAAGAGGAAATTGGCAAGGATAAAAAGTTAGGCAAAAAGACCGATGAGATATATAAATTGATCAGAGAAAAGATTCCTTTCATACAAGAAGATGAACTAATGCAAACTCACATACAAACCGCTGAAAAAATCGTTGCAAGCATTGTGAATTAAACAACTAATTGCTTTGTTTCACTTAAATAAATTAGCCATCCTTTTGTCTTAACACTAGCATCATTGGCTCGTTTCGGGTCAATTAAAATAAAGGCTTCCTTGAAAGCGGGCATAGCAGGTACATTTCCTAGTTGTAAATAATTATTTGCTTTCATTAGTCGAGTTTTACCAATTTCTTCAATGTGCCATATTTCATCTCCAGTCCGAGCACAAACCATTCCAGCTGGTGTTGGAAAAGAGTTTTCAGTAAATAAGAATCTTTCAGTAGCTGTAATATACCCAACCCCAGGACGAATAAAATCAGAAAGTTCATTAAATGTTTGTTTACTCATGGCGTCATTAAATCTTTCCTTAAATGAATCATTTTGAATAGTAAAAATCTTTCTAGCTGATTGTAATTTGTTTCTTTGGTTAAGTTGAGATTGACCAAACTTTGGTGCATAAGATGATGTGTTGTTATACCGATCTTTATTGGTTTTTATAAGCTTGTATCTTTCTTTGCTTATTTTTTGCTTAAATTCATCAATCAAAGTAGTAAAGAAGCTAAAAGGGCTGTGAATTACTGATAGTGTTTGTAAATGTAAATTATTCATATCGCTAACCTATCCTTTCAATTATTTTCTTAAAAAGAAGTTTCGAAATAGTAAGCGAAAAAAAATGGGAAACACCATCAAAATAAATTTTAATGTCTCTAGACTTTCTTATTTCAAAAAGTGAATGGGTAGGGATTAAGTAGAAGAAGATTTAGTTATGAAATTAACATTTTTCTGTATTTAGAAGGCAATGAGCAAATTTCTTTATCTTTATTTGTAACTATATGAACTGTTTTTCCTTCTGCTAAGATAGTTTTATCAGTAGGTCTGTAAATTTGGTAAATAAAAATTATGCTGCGGCTTCTAATTCTTTCGGCTTTTGTTTTAATAATAATGAGATCATCATAAAAAGCCGGTGATTTATATCGGCAATAACTTTCTGCAACAACCATTAAAGCCCCTTCAGTTTCTTCCATTTCTCTATACGAAAAACCTTTCGCACGACAAACCTCGCTTCTGCCCAATTCGAACCAAACGTAATAATTTGAGTGATGAACGATTCCCATTTGATCGGTTTCTGCGTAACGAACTCTTATCTTTGTTTCCAGCCAATCCATAAGGATTAGAATATGCTTTCAAATTTTGAAATAGTCAAATAAGTTTATGTATTAAAGTAACTTGCCAATTAAACTATGTAAGGGCAAAATAATTTCTTATGTCGGATAACGGTAAACTCATATTAAAGAATAGAAATGCATACCATGAATATCATATTTTGGATAAATATGAAGCTGGTATTGTTCTTCAAGGAACTGAAGTTAAGAGCATTATGGCTGGTCGTATTCAGTTAAAAGAATCATATGTTGCCGTCAAAGACGACGAAATATGGCTTTTCAATGCACACGTTTCTCCTTATAAACATGGCAACATAAATAATCATGAGCCGCTGAGGACTAGGAAGCTACTTTTAAAGCGTAGAGAAATAGAAAAGCTAAAAAAACAAACTGAACAAAAAGGGATGACGCTTGTAGTTACTAAAGTTTATTGGAACAATGGGCGGATCAAGTTTGAGATCGGTGTGGCTAAAGGTAAAAAGCTATATGACAAGAGGGAAACACTTAAACGAAAAACTTTAGATAAAGAAACAAAAAGGCATTTGAAAGAAAGCCTTAGATAAGTTATAGATATTACTTGGATTTACAGCAAATTAAATAAAATTATTGAGGAAAATATGAAATCACGAGGAATAAATAAGAATTTTACCGGTACAAAGGTTGACGCTTTGGCAACTGTTGTTTTTAAGGACGAAAAAGTATCTGATGAATTCTTGAAAGAATTAGATGATTTAACATCAGGGCAAATTAGTTCAATTATTGATTCAAAAGAGTTTAAAGGTGAAAAAGGTGAAGTTGCTATTTTGAGATTTTCTGCTGATAAAGGCAAAGCGAATCGTCTTTTGATAATTGGTGGTGGTGAAGAAGAGAAATTTGGTAGTTCCGATATCGCAATAGCTTCTGGAACTGCAGCAAGAAAAGTCAGAGATTTAGGATTAAAAAGTTATGTGTTTGCTCCAAGAAAAGCTGACGATGCTGTTGATGCCGCAGCGAGTTCATTTCAAGGTGCAATTACCAGCCAATTTGAGTTAGATAAATACAGAACCGTTGATAAAAATGACAAGGAAGTTACAAGCTTTGTAATTTACATAGCAGATGCAAAACCTACTGAATTAAAAAATGGCTTGAGTCGTGGAGAGGCAATTGGTGAATCTATGAATGTTACTCGTGATTTAGCCAACGAACCACCAAACATTTTGACACCAACAGAAATAGCTAATCGGGCTAAAAAGATGGCAAAAGAAGTTGGATTAAAATGCGAAGTTTTGACTGAAGCACAGATGAAAAAACTTGGTATGAATTCACTTTTAAGTGTTTCTCTTGGTTCTGAGCAACCTGCAAAGCTGGTCATTTTCAAATACACACCAAAGAAAAATACTGGTAAAAAAGGTGAGCTTCTTGCCTTAGTAGGAAAAGGTGTGATGTTTGACACAGGCGGTATTTCATTAAAACCCGGTGAAAACATGGACGCGATGAAATACGATATGTCTGGTGCCGCAACCGTGTTTGGAACAATGCGTGCAATTGCACTACTCAAGCCATCAATTCCTGTGATGGGTGTAATGGGTTGTGTAGAAAATATGCCAGATGGAAAAGCCTCCAGACCAAGTGATGTCGTAACAGCAATGAATGGTAAAACTATCGAGATTCTCAATACAGATGCAGAAGGTCGTTTAGTGCTCGCTGATGCAGTTGCTTACGCCGAAAAGAAAGGCGCTACACACATAGTAGATATGGCAACGCTCACAGGTGCGGTTGTGATTGCTCTTGGAAATCGCAACACCGGAATTATGGGTAACGACGATGATTTTGTTAATGAAGTTATTGAAGCTGGAAAAGAAGTTGATGAAGGGTTCTGGCAATTACCTTTAAAAGGATATGAAAGCGAAGTGAAATCTGATATTGCAGATGTCAAGAATATCGGAACAAAACGACGTGCCGGAACTATTGCGGGCGGTTTATTCATCCAAGAATTCATTGACAAAGCAAAATGGGCACACTTAGACATAGCAGGCACAGCTTGGTCTGATAGTCCAAAAGGTCATCAAGCCAAGGGACCAACTGGAGTTGCTATCAGAACGCTTTTAAATTTAGTCGAAAAATCACAGTAACTTTTTTGTTTAAATTTTGGTTTTTCACAAAAATAGTATTATTATTGGTCATCGTCTAATTTACGGTGACCTATTTTTTTGTGATTTCAACACCGCAAATTATTTCAGTGTCAAAAAAAACTTCTGGTTCATTTACTTAAATAAAAAAATCAAATGAAATTCAAAAGCCGAAATAAGTTCAATATACTTGTTGTTCTAGCAACTTTGTTTTTGATTTTAGGTTGTGTCTGCCCCAATGCGAATAATTCTAGAGATGATTCCGATAATCCGCCTGTCTCAGAAGATCAAAATGATATATCAGATGCAAATCGCACTTCTGATGACACCTCTCAACGAAACCCAAATAAAAAGCCTGACAGAGGCGATTTTGTTGTTAATCATTCATCAGTTACAAATCCAAGATATGAAAGCCTAGACCGATCGTTAAAGGACAATAAAGTCCTTGAAAAAGCCGCAGATAGACTAAATCGTTCACTGGCATTGCCACATGATATTACTCTCAGAACAAAGGCTTGCGGTGTAATCAATGCATTTTACGACCCGAGAGATCGCTCTATTACATTTTGCTATGAGTTAATGGAGCATTTCTATAAGCTATTTAAAAGTGTAGGAGATACAAATGATCAAGCTAATGAGCGTATGAATAGAGCAATTACTTTTGTGTTTTTACATGAGCTTGGTCATGCAGTAATTGATGCATATGAATTGCCAATTACAGCAAATGAAGAGGATGCAGCAGATAGATGCTCTTCCTATATTTGTATTGAAGAATTAGGCGAAGACGGAGTTCGTTCAATCCTGGCTGCTGCAGATGCTTTTGCTATCGAATCAAAAGGAAGAACGCCCAGCAAAAGAAGCTTGGCTGATGAACACCTTCTGCAAGAACAAAGATTTTTTAATTCGCTATGTATGGTTTATGGATCTAACCCGAGTAAATATAATTACATCGTGAGTAAAGGTTATTTGCCAAAAGCCAGAGCAGTGAGATGTCCATCAGAGTATGAAAAAACTGCTAGAGCTTGGTCTAAACTCCTCGAACCTTGGCGAAAAGATTAAAAGTTATAAAGTTTGATAAACCTTAAAGGAGATTTTATGAAAGAAAGTTTGAGTACATTTGTAAATTCAAAAAATTCACTGGCTAATGGAGTTTTAGCCTTGTTTGTTGTTGCATTAATTGCTCTTGGCTGTACTTGCAATGATAAAGACGGATTTCAATGGGGAAGTAAGGAAAACACTAATTCCAGTGGTCAAAAAGAAAAAAAAGAAGAAGGCAATCCATTTGAAACACCTGAGGAAAAGAAAGAAATTGTTAAAGCTGACGCATCCAAAGGAGAACTTCCTTCTGATGAAGAACTACAAGAAACCGTTAAAGAAACTCTAATGAACTTTAATGATGCAGTTCAACAAGGCGATTTCTCTGATTTCCATAAGACAATTTCAAAGTTTTGGCAGAGACAAACAAAACCTAAGACGTTTGAAGATGGTTTTAGACAATTCATAGAAAGAAAAGCTGATATAAGCGAAATCAGGTCTAAGGAAGCTAATTTCACAACAAAAAGAGTTGATAGCAGTAAGCGTCTTAAAAGACTTATAGTAAAGGGCTCTTATCCAACAAGTCCTTCGCCAACACAATTTGAACTGGAATATATTCCTGAAGGAAAAGAGTGGAAGCTTTTTGCAATTAATGTTAGAACCAGAAGCTTTAGAAGATAGCTTTTGAAGAAAACTTTAACTGAAAAGGCAGTTTTTTTGACTGCCTTTTTTTACTTTAGGGGCGGTTTTGCTTTTTTCTATATCCAAAGTTAAAATTTTCTAAATTTACAAAAGATACTATTTAATTAATTTAACCTATGAAAATACACGAATATCAAGCGAAGGAATTGTTAAAAACCTATGGAGTTCCTGTTCCAAACAGCATAGTTGCCAGAAGCGCTGACGAAGCTGAAAGAGCTGCTAAAGAATTAGGGACTGAGGTTGTAGTTGTCAAAGCACAGATACATGCCGGAGGTCGGGGAAAAGGTGGTGGAGTAAAGCTTGCAAAATCACCTCAAGAAGCAAAAGAGATTGCTTCAAATATACTCGGAATGAATCTTGTAACCCACCAAACCGGACCTGAAGGCAGGGAAGTAAAAACCCTTCTCATTGAGGAAGGACTCCCAATAGATCAAGAATTTTACTTGGGCATAACTCTTGACCGTGCTAGCGGCAAGAATGTATTTATGGCATCAAGTGAGGGCGGAACCGAAATTGAAGAAGTTGCTGCCGCTACTCCTGAAAAGATCTTAAAAGAAACTATTGAGCCAGGCATTGGCTTGCAACCATTCCAAGCTAGAAATTTGGCGTTTGGATTAGGATTACCTAAAGAATTAATTGGTCAAGCAGCTAAATTTATGATGGCTCTGGCTAATGCTTATGAAAAAATGGACGCAACAATCGTTGAGATCAATCCGTTTCTAAAAACAAGCGATGACAGATTAATTGCTTTGGATGCCAAAGTTAATTTTGATGGTAATGCAATGTTTCGACACAAAGATTATCCTGAATTACGCGATTTAAATGAAGAAGAGCCTTTGGAAACTGAAGCGTCAAAATACGACTTAAGTTACATCAAGCTAGATGGAAACATAGGCTGTATGGTTAATGGAGCTGGTCTAGCAATGGCGACGATGGATATCATTATGCACAATGGTGGTGAGCCTGCTAATTTCCTCGATGTAGGTGGTGGAGCATCTCAAGAAAGAGTCCAAAATGCATTCAGAATTTTGATGGCAGATGAGAATGTAAAAGCTGTCTTGATAAATATCTTTGGCGGAATCGTCCGTTGTGACATGGTTGCAAGAGGCGTTGTTGAAGCTGCGAAAAATTTAGGCGTTGAAATACCAATTGTTGCAAGGCTCGAAGGTACAAATGTTGAAGAAGGCAAAAGAGTCTTGAATGAATCAGGTATCAATATTCTTTCTGCTGATGGCATGCAAGACGCTGCCGAAAAGGTTGTCGCCGCAGCCGCTTAATAGAGATTTTAAGTAAGTTATCATAAGGCATATTTAACTGAGTATGCCTTTTTTATTTAGTTTTCTTCTTGAAGAATTTTTTGTGTCCAAGGACTTTTTGGATAACGTTTCTTCATAAAATTACCTATTTTCTGTCTTCTTTCATAGTTTCCGCCACAGCCATATTTATCCCAATCATTAGCTTCATATACAATAAACAAACTCTCTTCAACCCTTCTATCACGTGGATTTTTGTTTGCCCATTCAAAAACCTTTTGAGTCAGATAATTTGAAGCGTTCCCCATTTCATTAAGTTTCTTTAGTTCTTTTTGGGCAGAATTTTTCTGCTCTTTGGAAATAAAACTTGGAGTGTAAACATTACGCTTAACCATACTCTTCAAATTACTATCCCACACTTCATCATCAACAGTGCACCACCATCTTGTTCCACCCGAGTAAGTTTCATTTGGAGGACCGATCCCATTAGTAAGATAAGGTGTAAATCTTTCATTCTTCAAGATTAATAAAAGTGCAGCAGTAATTTTTTCTTGCTTAGTTTTAGAATTTTTATAATTAGTGAATAATGTTTTATCTTTCTCATCTTCACTTACAATTTCAGTGAAAATATTATCCGCAGTTTTAAAATCTTCGAGCAAGACCGAACGTGTCCAAATTGCTTTTGCTAGACGCTTTTTCAAATACACAGGAAGGTGTTTGGATTTTTGTATCTGTAGTAATAATTTAGTTGGGAAATTTTGGTTGATTATATCTGAAGTGTGGTAATCCAGCATCGGCTCATTCTGAATGTTTAATACATCTGCGAATTCCTCATTAATCTCTCTTTCATATTCAATGCGTGATTTTTTGATGTATTTCGGATCGTAATAAGATTTTCTTTCAGCAATTATCTCTTTGATAGTGGTTGAATAACCATCTTGGTCAAATGCAAAAGGTCTTCTCAAGGAGTGTTTTAGAAAATCATCAAGGTTTTCGGATAACTCCATCCTTATTTGTAAAAATTTATTACGGGTTGAAATAGGCATTTCCAAACTGGATTGCAATATTTCATCAACTTGCTGTAAGACATCAGATTTTTTTCCCTGATCGAGTAAAATTCTCGCCCGATGATAGCCTATCATTGGAAAAGCATTTGACTGATTATCAAAATTTTCGGCGGCTTTTAGTAATGTTTCTATATCCTTAGAATTTTTATTTGCTTTTGAGATAGCAGTTGCTAACCATAAATCAGAGTTTGTTTGTTCGTATTTATTAAGTGAATAAACATAAGCTCTTTCGTCGGTCATTTGGAATATGAACAACCAACTGCTTAGGTCATCAAATTTGATGAAATCGGGTAATATGTCAATTGAGGTTTCTAAATCCCCATAATAGCCTGTATCTCGACTAAGATTTGAGTTCCTGTTAAATCTGGACAGATATGCACTTGATTTGGTCTCACGGATCTTTTCCTTCATTTTTTCCGTGATTTTACCAGCAACCTTCTCAGCTTCAGCAAAAACCTCTTGTTCAGTGGCTTCGATTGGAACTTTTATCGTCCAGTTTTGAGAATAATCGTCAATATAAAATCTGATTACGAGATATTCTTTATCATTTTCAGTTATTGATGATGTATCAGAAAATATGCGTTGGCTTGATCTGTCAATTTTTATAGCATCAATACCATCTTGAATAATTCGTCCTGCTTTCTCATCTGCACTTTTTACATCCCCATCTTTGATTTCTCTGGCACCGCTATCTTTATAGTTTTCCTCTTGTTTTTTGAGAGAGTCAATTCTTTTTTGCTCGGCTTTTAAAGTTTTATTCTCAAATTTTTCGAGTAACCAAGTGTAATCTATTAAGCTTTGTCGAAAATTTTCTCCGCCATAATTAGCTAAGTTTTGCGACAGCTCAATGACTCTTTCCTCCGGTCGGGTTCTGTATTTGATTAATCCTATTAAACCATCAGCAGCATTTGAGTATTTTCCACCTTCAGAATAAACACTTTGAAGATTTTGTTCAGCTTCAATATAAAGCGTGTTTGCTATTTGAGGACTTCGAGATAAACTTGCTTGGCGGATCAATGTTCTTCCGACAAGATATTTAGAAACTTCTTGCCAAAGTGAATCAGAATCTTGAGAAATTTCTGTGAAATATTGCTTCGCTTTCTTAAAGCCTAAAGAATAAAATTCGGCAGCTGCGATTTGGTATTTACGGTCTTTTTGTAACCAAACCGGCATAGATGAATTTGCTTCACTTGGTATTCTTTTTCCGCTTGCACAATTTTGAAAAACATCGTCTTGTGCAAGAACCCAGTTTTTTACAAGTTTATTATCTACACCATGTTCAAATATCCTCTTTTCAAGGGTTTCTTTTGCTACCTCAAATGCATTTTTAGTACAGTTGGGAAAGAAGTTATAACCAATATAGTTGCGTTCAACATAGATTTGAGGGGGCTTTTTTTCATCTTTCATAACCGTTTTGCGAATTTTTATCCATTCACGTACTGCCTCGGTTATGTTCCTGTCCTTAAAATCTTTATTGTTGAAATACGCATCCCAGGCTTCAACTAATCCGTTTTGTTCCTCAGCAGAAAATGCTCCGCCATTAAGGTGGCGATATGCGGCAAAAAGCACAATTCGAGGATACGTTGGCTTGATTATTCCAATCTTACCCTTGGCGAAATTAATATATGGATTTTCGGGTGCTCGTTCATAGTCAAAAACCGGTATCAGATAACTAGGACCACATGCTTTTGATTCAGGCAGGGTGAAAAAAAGTAAATTGAAAATTAGAAAGAGTGTCAAAAAAATACGGAAAGCAGGTTTCATTATTATCACCTATTTAAGCTACTTAGATCGGCTTTTGACCAAGGTTTGTTATTAAAATAAAAGACTCGACGATTTGAGATTAATTTAGCTTTTAATGGTTCATCAAGTGCAATTCCATAACTTCCTTTGCATAGAGGTTCGTTCCAATCATTTCCGCTTGTCAAGAATTCGCGAATTTTTTTATCGTCTGCACCCATTCGAAATGCCATTGGAACAGCTTCATCAATCTCAAAATCAGTAAACCATCTGTCGCCAATACACCAGGAAGCCAAAGATGTTATTGACAGAGGGAAGTCAGAAGGAAGTTCCTTTCTTAGTTCTTTTATCAAATCTTTGTAAAACAGTCGTTCTGAAACAACTACATCAAAGTCTATTTGAATCGCTTTTACATTCGGTAATTCTAAAGTATTTTTTATCAAATTAATAGATTTTTGTTTTTGCTCGGGAGATAAAGCAGGTTTATCAGAGCTATTCTTTATTGTTTCTATTCTTGTAACAGCGATTAAATATGTGTTTTCAGCGACATCAATTTTCTGACGTCTAGGACGAAACTCAACTTCATTTTTTTTCAGAATTAAAGTTTGGGCTAAAAAAGCAACACCAAATTTCTTAGTGTTTATAAATCTCAGGTCTTCTGGTCTCTCCCAAGCCCAGAGTATAGTTTGAGGCATTTCAGGGTGGTTTTTGATAGGATTTTTTTCTTGGCAGGCTGAAATAATAAGCACAAAAACCAATGTTATGAAGCAAAATAACCTCAAAATTGTAGAATCGCCAAACATTTCAACAATTATGTTTTATTTTCAGCTTTCAAACAATATCTGTATCTTTGATAAATATTCCAATAATTAATAAATACTTACAAAAAATCTGTTTATCAGCGAAGGGCATTTGGAAAAAAAATTTGTTATAATTTTATTTTACTGAATCACTATTCATTTTTTGAGGAAATTATGATCGAACGCGAACAGTTAGAGATGGACATTGTATTTGTAGGTGCAGGACCTGCAAATTTGGCAGCAGCATATCATTTGAAGAAATTGATTGATGAACATGATGCTGCAATAGCTTCAGGTAAGAAAGAAGGAAAACCGCTTGGAGATATTGAGATAGGTATTATTGAGAAAGGTTCTAGAGTTGGTGCACACATCTTGTCTGGTGCAGTTATGGACCCAAAAGCCTTGCGAGAATTGATGCCTGATTTTTTGGAACAAGGTTGTCCTGTTGATACTGCAGTTACTAAAGATGCCGCTTGGTATTTGACTGACAATAAGAAAATCCAAACTCCGATTACGCCTCCGCCACTTGTGAATAAAGGCAAATATATGGTTTCGCTTAGTAAAGTTTGTGAATGGCTCGGTGAAAAATGTGAAGAAATTGGTATTAACATATTTCCTGAATTTCCTGGCTCTGAAATGCTCTATGATGAAAATGATCGCGTCATAGGGGTTCGCACAGGTGATAAAGGTCTAGATAAAGATGGGAAACCAAAAGGGAACTTTGAACCGGGAATTGACCTAATAGCAAAAATTACTATTTTGGGTGAAGGCTCGCGTGGTTCTCTGACCAAACAAATAATGGACAGGCTTGATCTGCTTAATGGAAAAGAGCCACAAGTTTTCTCTTTGGGAATAAAAGAACTTTGGGAAGTTCCAGCAGGTAATTTTGAAGAAGGTTTTGTTGTGCATACATTAGGTTTTCCATCTGATACTAAAACATATGGTGGGGGATGGATATATGGAATGCAAAACAATGTTATCAGCATTGGTTACGTAACAGGTTTAGATTATCTTGATCCAAATATTGATCCACATGCTGAATTCCAAAAGTTCAAAACTCATCCTGACATAGCCAAAATCCTCGAAGGCGGAAAGATGATCAAGTATGGAGCAAAAACTATCAATGCAGGTGGATATTACACAATGCCGCGCCTTTATGCTGATGGTGTTTTGCTGGTCGGTGACAGTGCATCATTCTTAAATGCTCAAAGGATTAAAGGGATTCACACAGCAATGAAAGGTGGAATGCTTGCTGCTGAGACTATCTTGATGGCTTTAGAAAAGGAAGATTATACATCTGAAACTTTAAGGTATTTTGAGCAAAAGGTAGAGCATTCTTGGATTTATGATGAATTGTATTCTACAAGAAATTTTCACGCTTCATTCCAGAGAGGTCGTTGGTCTGCACTCGTAAACGGTGGTTTACAATATTTAACCGGCGGATTAGCTTGGGGATTTATGCCTAAAGAACATCACGTTGCCGGACACGAAAGGATGCAGACTTTAGAAGAATATGCAGAAAATGGTAACGGCAATGCAAATGGAAAACGCTATGAGAATTTAGAATTTGATAAGGAGCTGACTTTTGACAAAGTCACGAATGTTTATCACGCTGCAGTTGCACATGAAGAAGACCAAAAATCACATTTGCATGTCTTAGATACAGAAATTTGTGCCACAAGATGTGCTGAGGAGTTTGGAAATCCATGTGAGAAATTTTGCCCAGCGGCTGTTTACGAAATGGAAGATAATGACAAAACCGGTAGAAAAGAGTTAAAAGTTAACTTCTCAAATTGTGTCCATTGTAAAACTTGTGATGTTATGGATCCATATCAAATCATCAACTGGGTAACACCAGAAGGTGGTGGCGGACCTGATTATAAGGGTATGTAAAATACAGCAGTAGGCTTTGTTTAGATTACATCGCCTACTGCCATTCTAGCTTTAATATGAACGGAAACCTCTATATTGTCACAGCCCCATCCGGTGGTGGAAAAGGTACATTAATAAAACAAGTTCTGCCTCAAATAGAAAATCTAAGTTATTCTGTTTCATATACAACAAGAAAAAAAAGGGTTGGTGAAATCCACGGAAATGATTATTTTTTTGTTGAAGAAAGTGAATTCAGAGATTTAATCAAAAAAGATGAGTTTCTCGAATATGCAAAAGTTCACAGTAATTTTTATGGAACATCAAAAACTCAAGTAGAAAAAGAATTAATCTCTGGCAATGATATTTTGCTTGAAATTGATGTTCAAGGTGCTGAAGAAATTAAGCATAAACTGCCGGAGGCAATTGGAATATTCATTTTACCACCATCATATGAAATTTTATCCCAACGTTTGGTTGAACGTGGCACTGAAACCGATGACTCACTAAAGATACGTCTAAACAATGCAAAACAAGAAGTTAAACGATTTTCTGAATTTGATTTTATAGTTGTAAATGATGAGTTAGATAAAGCGGTTAATGATTTGCGATCAATTTTTCTTGCTGAAAGGTTAAAGCGAGATAGACAAACAGACCAAATTCAAGATATTCTAAACTCTTTTGAAAATTATTAATTTAATTTTTGGAGTTAAAATAACAATATATGACAGATAATTTTGATTTGAACGAAGATATACAAGAAGAAGAAATCACTGAAATAATAGTCGATCCTAAAGATATTCCCGATATTGATTCTAAATATCGTTTAATTTTACTGGCAGCTCAACGTGCTAAACAGATTCAAAGAGGTGCAAACCCAAGAGTGGATCTTGATCCCAGAAAAATCAAGCCAACCACTATTGCTTTACAGGAATTTGATGAAGACAAAGTAAATTTTGAATTTATCTCTAGAGATAAAGTTAAGCAATAAATTTTACTGACCTTGATTTTCAAACCATCTAACAAAATCTGAAGCTACTTTTCTAGCTTCTACCTCATGTGGTAATTCTAAATATGCTTCAAACCATGTTTTAGAATTCCACTTGTCTTTTTGTTTAAAGATTTTCCAAAAATCTGCAATATATTTTTTCAAAAAACCAAATGTTCCAAGATTTTTATATTGCAGAACATGAACTAATTCATGAGCTACCAATTTTTCTTGGATTCTAAGTTTTTTGTTTTCATCTCTCCAAACGAACTTTGGATGTACAAATATGTGTCGTCCAAAAGTTATACCATCTACCATTAATGTATTGGTTATCAACCAAGAACCCCTACGCGAATAAATTTGTACATTTGAAAATTCTGAAATCCCACAATAATTACATTCATTAAAAAAAACAGCAAAAATATTTTGTGAGTTTTCAGATAATTTCATTATTCAACATTTTGAACTTGTTCACGAATTTTTTCGATCTCAGCTTTTATTACAAGTGCCGATTCTTTAATTTTGAGATTCTGAGTTTTTGAGGCGATTGTGTTTGCTTCGCGATTAAATTCTTGTGTCAGAAAATCAAGTCTTTTACCAACCACACCGTCTTCATTCATAATTGAATGAAATTGTTCGATATGGCTTTTTAGTCTTGAAATTTCCTCGGAAATATCGCTTTTATCAGCTAGATAAGCTACTTCTTGAGCCAATCTTGCTTGATCTATCTCAATTTGTGATTCAGATTTAGATAGCAATTTTTCAATTTTTTTCTTAAGACGCTCAAAGTATTCTTCAGTCACTCCCTCAGCTTCATTTTCAATCGTAGGTAACTGATTTTCGATATTAGTCAAAATACTTTTGAGATCATTTTTGAGGGACTCACCTTCTGTTTCTCGCATTTGCTGTAATTTTTCCAAAGCTTTAGAAACAGATTTTTTAATTCCTTCAATAAAATCTTCATCCAAGTCATCTTTTTTAACAATCAAAGCATTTGGTAAGCGGGCTATGTAATTCATATCCGGCTCGCCTTCGAGAGAAAAGTCTTCACTCAATTGTTTCAAGGCGGAAACATAGCCTGAGATTAATGGGCGATTTAATTCATATACGACATCTAAATTTCTTTCATATTGTAAATTAATGTCAACTCTTCCCCTTGAAAGTTCTTTTGAGATAAGGTTTTTAAGATCAGCTTCGATCGGCTGTAATTCATTTGAAAGTCTCAGATTAACATCCAAAAATCTATTGTTAACTGTTTTAATTTCTGTTGAAACAGAGAAATTATTGCCTGTAACTTCACTGCGTCCAAATCCTGTCATTGATTTCATAATAGTTTAGTAAATATTTTATTTATAATGTGTTGGGGGATATTAGGTGACTTTCGTTCATCATAGTCAAAAACGTATCTAATATCACATATGAGTACAGATTCGTTTAAAAAATCTAATTCGTAAAGCTTATTGTTTTTGTTTTATCAAACCTCATTTTTCATCTTCCATAAATTGTAAATCATATAGCTTCTTATACGTTCCGTTGAGATCAATAAGTTCATCATGAGTTCCACTTTCGATAATTTTTCCTTTTTTGAGAACAATTATTTTATCAGCTTTTCTGACTGTTGAAAGTCTATGAGCTATTACAATTGATGTACGGTTTTCCATTAGATTTTCAAGAGCTTTTTTTACAAATCTTTCACTTTCAGTATCAAGAGCTGATGTTGCTTCATCAAGAATTAAAACAGGAGCATTCACCAGTACAGCCCTCGCAATTGCTATTCTTTGTCTTTGTCCACCGGAAAGAAATGTTCCTCTCTCACCCACTAAAGTATTATATTTATCGGGAAGTTCCTCAATGAATTTATCCGCAAAGGCTACCTTAGCTGCTTTTCTGATTTCTTCATCTGTTGCGTCGGGTTTCCCGTAAGAAATATTATATTTGATGGTATCGTTAAAGAGGACTGTTTCTTGAGTAACTAGTGCTAAATTCTTTTTCAAACTAAAAATTTGTGCATCTTTGAGATTTGTTTCGTCCCAATAAATTGAACCCTCTGTCGGATCGTATAGCCTTTGAATTAATTTAATTAAGCTTGATTTTCCACCGCCACTTTCTCCGACGAGTGCTATCATTTGACCTTTTGGTATTTCAAGAGAAATATTTTCTAAAACCTTTTTCTCTTCTCCGTTGTAGCTGAAACTTATATCCTTAATAGAAATTTTATTTTCTAATTTTTCTAGTTTGACTGGTTTTTCATTTTCGGAAAGCTTAATAGAATCATCCAAAACATCCCAAATATCTTGAGCAGCAGCGAAAGCCTTACTGATTTCATTGTGCTGTCGTGAAAGTTTCCTCATCGGTTCATAACTTCTCAAAAGAAAAAACAAAAAAGCAAAAAATTGGGAAGGTTCGATGTTGCCAACATTTATTTCCCTTAATCCAAAATAAAAGAAAGTGATTATAGCGATTACAACGAGTGTTTCTATTATTGGCGGGGAAGTAGCGGCAATTTTACCCGAACGTAAATTTGCGTTAGCAATAAGCTGAGCCACGCTTAAAAAACGTTTGTTTTCTCTTTTTTCTGCTGTGTAGGCTTTTACAATTGTTTGGTTGGAGAGAGATTCTTGAGCAGTATCAACTAATCTCTGATTACCTTTGAGTGAAACATCAGCTAAATTCCTTAGAGCTTTACTGAATTTAGATGTTATAACACCGATGATTGGACCTATAATTAATGCTCCAAGTGTTAAACGCCAATTGTAATAAAAAGCTGCACTTATGAAGGCAACTAACATGAAACTTTCTCGTATTACATCTCGCAGGTTTGCCGTTACAGCCTGTTCGATAGCAGCACAACTTGTTACCAGCCTTGATACTAAAAAATTAGTCCTGTGTTTTTCAAAAAACGAAGCTGATTGACCAAGTATGTGAGAATACAGCTCATGTCGTAAGGCTAACACAGTTGATTGTCCTATTTTAGCCATCAAGTAAGCAGAGACATAAGATGTAAAACCTTTTAAGACGACAAAACTAAATAAAAATCCAGAAATAACAAGCCAAGACTCATACCATTTATCTCTTCCTTTAGGTATGTATTCATGTAAATTAAATAATGTCTGTGTATTTTTTGTAAGTTCTGGTTGGAATTGGTCAAGCAAAGGAACAATCAAAGCACCTGATGCCGTTTCAAAGAGTGCAGTAAGAAACATCGCAATAATTGCAATGATAAATAGTGTCAGGTTTGGTTTTAGGTATTTTAATAAACGTCGAAAGTCTTGCATCTGTAAAAGCAAAAGTGTAGTTTCAACACCTTCTTAACGTCAAACACAAAAAAGCGAAGTTTATTACTTTCCAACAAACTTCGCTTTTTTATTATCAAGAACAATCTCTAATTTTGTTGCTTTTTCTTTCTTCTACGAGAAGCATATCCCCCAATTCCAGCCAAACCTGTTGCTAGAAGTAACAAAGTCGTTGGTTCAGGAGTAGGCTCTGGTCCAGACTGAAAATTGTAAGTCACAGCTTCAAGATCATATTTGCCTGAATCATTTCTGAAGTAAAATATTTTAACAAGACCCAACCCGGTTATATCCCTAGAGGTTGTTCCATTCAAGACAATTTTTCCACTCATAAAAAATGGTAATTCAAGGGTTAAGGCTCTTAATTCAGAGTTAGGAATTACATCAGTTACACTGCGAAAATTAAATGTAGTTCCACTGAAATTAAAATTGGAGAAGTTTTCACCATCAATATTCGCAACTGTATTAGTAGAAGTTAAAGATGCAGGAATTCCATTAAGCAATGGAAAAGCTTCTGATCCGCCAATAAAAATGAAAAGATTGCCACTATATATATCACCGGCTTGACAGTTAACTAAACATGCCCTGATTGGAGAAATGTTGTTAGAATTAATTCTAGATGTATAACCAAAACGTAAAAACGAGTTAGACGAGGTACCAGAAATGCTAAATCTAGGAGTATTAGTTGAAGATAAGCCAGAAAAGACTATACCTGAACTTCCAGCTGTTATTCTAATTGGCTCAGCCTTAACGCTTAAATGTAAGCCGAAAAGTAAAATACAAAGTAAGAAAAACTGTGTGCTTTTTTTCATAATTCAAAAGATTTTGATGGATGTAAACATGTGATTTTAAGCTAGCATATTATTAATTAGCTCAAATTTCCAGAAAAATTTCCTAAATTGGTGAAAATAAATTAGAATAGCAACATTATATGTCTTCCACGCATCATTTTAACTAACAAACTCTTTCCATTTCGGAGAAAAATATGTTCATAAAAAACGCACTTAAATTATCATGTCTTTTGTCTGTCTTGTTTTTGCTGGCTGTTACAAGTTTTGCTCAAGTAGATGTTCCTAGGAAAACAAAGGCAATAACTTATCCAATAGATGAAGAGGTAGTTGTCAGATTTCGTGGAACTACTAGATTTCCAAGAATGAAAGGCGAAGCTGACATTGAAAGAACTAAAAAAAATGGAACAGAGATTTCGTTGTCTGTGTCAAAAATGCCAAGACCATTTGAACTTGGAGCTGGCTATGCAACTTATATTCTTTGGGCAATTTCTCCAAGTGGGCAAGTCGATAATTTAGGAGAAATTAAGCGTCGAGGGTTCTTTGAATTTGATTCAAAGATTAAAGTTACAACTCGTTTGCAGACTTTTGCTTTGATAATAACCGCAGAGCCTCACTTTATGGTTACAAGACCGAGCAGAGCCGTTATGCTTGAAAATCTAAGCCCTTATTCAAGAAGTGGTCGTCGAATACCTACGACTACCACAATTCAGTATTTCGGAAATTCAAGTGATTATTTTAACAATCCCAGAACACCCGAAATTGCAAATATAGATTATAGGAAAACTCCACCGGCAGTTTTACAAGCTAAACAAGCAGTTGCACTGGCAGAGTACGCAGGGGCTGATAGAGATGCACCAAAAGAATTCCAACAGGCTAAAGTGCTATTAAATAACGCTGAAAATGGCTGGAAAGCTGGAAGAGATGAAGAGTATGTTGATGTAGCTGCACGTAAAGCAATAAGTACAGCTGTTCAAGCTGAGGCAATTGCTCTTGTCAGAAAAGATGCCCGAGAGAAAAGAAATATTAAACTCCGTCAGGATGCAGAATTAAGACAGGCTGAAGATAAATTTGTTGACGCTCAAAATGAAATAACTGAGCTTAAGTCTGAACTTTCTAGAGAAACCAGAGCAAGGGAATTGGCTGAGCGTGATGCAATGAATTATTCAAGCCAAGTGAGAAATCTTCAAGCTGAACTAAAACGTTTAAGAGACCAGAATCAACAATTGAATATTAAACTCGCTAAAATTGAAGCCAAACAACAATTGCTTGAAGCTGAAAGAGAAAAAGATAAAAAACTTGCCAGACTTCAATCAAATTCTTCCTTGTTCATTAATTCATTAAGCCGATTTGGTAAAACTCAGCAAAATGAAAGAGGGATAGTTTTAACTTTGGATGAAAATTATTGGTCTGGAATTCGTGTGAGTGGTTTTTCAGAAACTGGAAATTCTAAACTAAGCGAGCTTGCTAATGTTTTGGTTAATAATTCTGATTACAACGTTAGGATTGAGTCACATACTGATAACCGAGGGGAAGTTGATGCTCTACAAATCCTCACAAATGAAAGAGCACAGGCAATTTCTGATAAATTAATGTCCTTAGGAGTAGGCGAAAGCCGTTTACAATCTAAGGGGCTAGGTTCAACTTTGCCTGTAGCATCGAACAATACACGCAGAAACCGTGCAAAAAACAGGCGAGTGGAAATAATTTTTACACCGAACATTCAATAAGTTAAAAAAGAGGCTTGTGAAATTTACAAGCCTCTTTTTATTCTTTGAGAACGTTTATTCTGTTAGGTGGCAGTCCAACGACGCATTCATCACCTACATTTAGACCAACAACTCTCAAAACTTTAGATTTTAACTCCAAACCTTCTGAGTCAAGATATATTTTTGTTGTTGAGCCAAGAAATTTTATATCAGTAACCTTAGCTTTTAGTAAATTATCTTCAGGAAATGATGCTCCCGATGTGATTACAACTTGTTCAGGTCTAATTGATAAAAAAATATTCTGATTTATAGTTCCTAATTTTTTCTTATCTATTTGTGCGGTAGTGAGTTTATGTTCTCCTTCCAAAGTTAAAAATTCAGGTATCGAAGATTTATTTGATGTAAGTCTTCTAGCCAAAAACAAGTTATTTTCACCAAAAATTTCTGCAACAGCTTTAGAATTTGGATTTTCGTAGATTTCTTTGGGTGTACCAATTTGTTTTATTTCTTTATTGCTCAATATGGCAACTCGATTACAAACTTGAAAGATTTCATCGTAATCATTGGTTGCGAAAATTACTGTGAGATTTTTTTCTTTGGTGACTTGTTTTAACTTTTTATAAGCATTAGCTTTTGTATTTTTATCCATTTGGCAGAATGAATTATCCAATAGCAAAACTCCATCAGCTTCTTCAAGTACATTCTCAAGTGCAAGGATTTGACCTTCACCGTCAGCCAATTCAGATTCTTTTGAGCCAAATAATTTCTGCCAAAAGGATTCGTTTGAAAGACTTGGAAACTGAAAACCACGATCTTCACAACTCATTTCAGTCACGTCTTTGTCGGATGAAGAAATATCACCGCTATCTGATTTTTCTATACCGGCAATTAAACGCATCAAAACAGATTTACCGCTACCTGTTGTGCCAAAAACGCCTAAGATTTCACCTGAATGTGCGGCAAATGAAATATCTTTAATAATCCAAGTGCCATCATAATTTTTTGAAAGGTTATTTATTTTTAAGGACATTTATGATTTACCTGAAACTAAAATTGGATAAATACGTGCAAATAGAAGTATCCTTAAGGCATCAAAAATTTGCAAAAGTTATTTGTTCTTTTTAAAAATAATTGCTGATTAATCACAAGGGGGTTTTCTTAAATATGGAAAAAAATAAGTTATTCTCAAAAGTTATACACGCAGGTGGGTGGCGAGTTGCAAGGAAGGTAGCCAGATCAGTTCCTGGCTTAAGTACGGCAATGGCTTTAGGCTTTTTGGCTTACGATATTAAGAAAAAAGGGGTAATAAATGGATCAATCAATTCAGGTTTAGATGCTATTCCAATAGTTGGAACAGTAAAAAATGTAACAGAAATGGTCACTGGTGATTTTTTACCTGACAAAAAATCGAAGATTGAGGAAAATAATCAAACAGAAGAAAAAGGATAAATCAAAATGTATCAAGTATTCGAAAGCATAAAAAAATATAGCCCATTTATTGTGGTAATCATCTTCATTTTTTCATATCAAGCAAACGGACAAATTCCCGAAGCTACACCCCCTGATGATATTGCTGAAGTAGTTAGCCGTGATATTGATAATGACAAAAATATTTCCATTAAGAGTAATTCTGAAGATAAAAACAAAGGATCTTCAGATTTGGAGAAAAAGTTAGAAGAATTACTAGTTCGTATAAAGTCTTTGGAATCATCAAAAGGTAGCAATTACGACGCAGAACAAAAAAAACTTTTGCTAAGCTTGGATATTTTGACCAAAACTGAACAGAGAGCCGAAAACCTGAGAAAACAATTGATAGATTTGGTAGAAAAAGAAACTAACATAAAAACAAGATTAGAGGCGGTTGAATACAATTTACGACCTGAGATAATTTCGCGTTCAACTGCTATTTACGGATCATTACGACCAGAAGATATTAGAGAGCAAAGAAAGAAAAACTTAGAGTCAGAAAAAAAGAATTTAGAAAATTTACTTTCACAAATACAAAGAAATCGTGAAAACATAGAGCAGAGTTTAAAAAAAGCTGATGAGTGGGTAGAAAAGGTCAGACTCAAATTTGAAAAACAAATTGATAAAGCATTAGAGGATGAAAGTTCAAAAAACCAGCCTTAATTAACAACTTTCTCTTTGGCAATGTTCTTTCTACATTTATTTACTGAAGCAATTACAGCAATCGTTCTAAAATATGAATCAGAAAAGCTCTGCGCCTGACCGATAGCTTGACTAAAGTTTTTATTACTCACTTTTCTAAAAACTTCTTCCATATTTAATCCAACAGTTTGATATGAAGTGTAAAACTGTGCCATTTTCATTTTTACTGCCACCTGTAAATGACTCTTAAATATATCAGGATTCTCAAGCTTATTAGTTATTTCAATAGCCTTGTTCAAAGCTTGTGTGGATTGTAGTTCGTCAAAATCTGCATATAACTTGGCTAATCCAAAGAATACTTGAGCTTTTTCTGCAGAATCATCGGCTTTGTTCGCTGAAATAAAAACATCGCTTAGTAATTTATCGGTAGTATATCTATCTTTCTTGCTTTTTATTTCAGCTTGGGCTATTTCAAACTTTAGATTAGCTTTATAAATAAAACCTGTTACCTTTTCTGAATACTTTCGGGCATCATCTAGTCTTTCTTCATCAACTGCGACAGTTGTTCTTTTGTAGTAAAAGTATTGTTCAGCTGCTTCTCTAGCTTTGGAATCAACTATTTTTATCAGCCATGGCTTCATTTCTTCAAAGTGAATTTCTTCTTTAAGACCAAACATCACAGAGAAAATAGCTGCGTCAGTTAACTTACCGTCACTTTCAAGTTTTTTTAGATTATCGATTTTGTCTCGGACTGATGAATTGAAAGATTTATTTAATTCAATTCTTTTATCTAAGTTATCAAGCATTTCATTTGAGATCAGCGAAATTGCATGAGTTTTAGCTTGATAAAACTTACTTCTTATTTCTGGAAATTGAGGAATTAATGGCTCAAAATCTCTTAGGGCAGAAATGGCAATTGAAGTATTTGGAAAAGCCGTTTGGATTGATTTACCGGAATCTTCTGGTGTTAATTTTAAGATTTTGTCCAGCAAAACATTTAAGAAAGCTTTTTGTAATGCAGGATTAGGCATTATAGATTCATCAATTGTCATTCCTAAAGAATTCTTTTCCACCCCAAAAATCCTTTCGCTTACAAATGGGTAAGCTGATAAATACAAAAGTCTGAAGACATCAGTGTTGGTATGTTTTGACAGAACATCAGTGAATAAAGCATCTGAAACTGATTGATTCTTTGCAGCAATGTAGTAGAGCCCAAAATACCATGCATTTGATAATTCGTATTTCGTAACTTCTTGTCCCATCTTTATCGCAAATTCTGGATTAGATTTGGCTATCTCAGCAACAATAAAAAGAGTTGATTGGATTTCACGATATTTACCAAAGTTATTTGTTTTTCGTGAATTCATTTTATCTTCAATGTTTGAGAGGTATTTTTTTCTTAATTCGTTTGATAATTTGTTGTCTTTTTTAGCTACCTCAGTTAAAACCAAAGACCTATGATCTTGAATATACTGATACTTTTTCCTTTTTTTGTTACGTTCGAAAAAGTCCTCTTCAGCTAACTTATATGCTTCTCTGAAATAATCAGCAGATTGTTCTTTATCAAAATCCCAAAAGAATTTCGCTATTTTGGTAAGGCTTTTTATTTTCTTTTCAGGTTCAATAATTCCGTCAATTCCAGATAACTGCTGTTGAACCAATGTTTTAGAAAAATCATCAGTACAAATAGTTGTATTATTTACACTATTTACTTGTGAAAAAACATTGATGGTGATTGACAATAGGAAAAATAGAAATAAGAAAACAGAGTATTTCATTGTGGAGACTCCAAGGTTTGATTTTCTGAAGTTTATCAGAAAAAACATAATCTAATAAATTTTTTCAAAAAAATGCAAGAAATAGCATCTTCAAACGTTCTATGTAACGTCAAACTAAGTGTGTTTAAAGATATCCGCATAAAGTTACCCTAATTTTGAGGAGAAAATTAAATGTATTCTAAGAAGATATTCAGCTTTTTTGGATTGCTGTTTGTAATTTTTGTGTCTGTAGAGATTGTGTTTTCGCAAGGCATTATTTTACCAAGTCATTGCACAATAAGACCCAGATGTCCACGTCCAATCCCGAGACCTCGCCCACTTCCAATAGTTTTACCAATTAAATCTATTCAAATTGATACCAAAATAAAAGGTCAGGTTGCAACTACTCGTGTTGAGCAGGTTTTCAGAAATAATTTGCCTTACACACTTGAAGGTAAATACTTTTTTCCAATTCCTGAAGATGCTTCGATCGAGCAGTTTGCAATCTGGGAAAATGGCAAAAGACTGGTTGGGGAAGTTCGTACAAGAAAAGAGGCTAGGCGAATTTATAATGAAATTGTAAGAAAAATGAAAGACCCGGGACTTTTAGAGTACGCAGGCAAAGATTTATTTCAAGCATCAATTTTCCCGATACCGGGAAATTCAGACAAAAAGCTTGAAATCACTTATTCACAAGTTTTGAAAGCCGATTCGGGAACAGTTTCTTACAAATATCCTCTAGGAACAGGTAAAAGGCTTTGGGCAAGAAATAGAAATTACCCATATCGTGAAATGAACAGTTCTCGCAGACCGCCTGTAAATCCAACACAGAAATTCGGAACCATCTCAGGAAAAATTCAAATTATTGGAAAAGAAGCCATTAGAAACATTTATTCTCCAAGCCATTCGATAGATGTAAATAACAAAGGTGAAAAGACAGCTACGGTTTCTTTTGAAACAAAGAAAAATCCTAGTGATTTTCAATTATTTTATGGTCTTTCTAATAATGATTTTGGAATGTCTTTGATGACATACAGAGAACCTGGAAAAGATGGTTATTTTCTATTAATGATCTCTCCAAGCGACAAAATATCTAACAAAGAAATTGTAAATAAGGACGTAATTTTTGTGCTTGATACATCAGGTTCAATGGCTGATGCCGGAAAAATAACAAAAGCTCGCCCGGCTTTAAATTTTGGCATACAGAGTTTAAATGATGGAGATAGATACAACGTAATAAATTTTTCAGGTGAAGAGCATTTAATGGAAACTGGTTTAATTTCAGCTAGCAATGGCGGGAAGAAAAAGGGAGTTGAGTTTGTAAAAAAATTAAAACCAAATGGCGGAACAAACATAAATGATGCTTTACGTGCTGCACTAAAACAGTTTGATTCATCAAGCCGACCTAAGATGCTCGTATTCCTAACGGATGGTTTACCAACAGTCGGTGAATCAAACGTAGATAAGATCATTGCAAATGCTAAAAAAATAAATGTAAACGGACTAAGAATGTTTCCTTTTGGTGTTGGGTATGATGTAAATACAAGATTGCTAGATAAACTCGCAGCAGAAAATTCAGGGGTTGCTGATTATGTCCAACCAAAAGAAGATTTGGAAGTTAAAGTTTCAAATTTCTTTACCAAAGTAAATTCTCCGGTCTTATCGGATATAAATATAAATTTTGGTTCACTCAAGCCAGATTATATGTATCCAAGAAAAATTTCGGATATTTTCAAGGGAATGCAAATGGTTATAATTGGACGTTACAAAAATTCTAGTGATTTGCAGAATATTTCTCTTCTTTTGAAAGGAAAGAGTGGCAACAGAATAAGGGAATTTCGCTACAATAATTTGGATTTTCCGATGCGTTCCACAGAAAACGATTTTCTGCCGAGACTATGGGCATCACGTCGAGTTGGCTGGTTAATTGAACAAATCAGAGCGAATGGAGAAAACAAAGAACTTCGCGATGAAATTATTGAGCTCGGCACCCGCTTCGGAATAGTCACGCCATATACCTCTTATTTAGCTACTGACGGTAGTTACAGACCAGGAGAAACCAGTGGTAATCGTTTTAGAAGAGCCCCTGGAGTTTCATCTAAGATGAAAAGTACAACTGGACGTGATGCAGTTGCTCAGAGCGTTCAACAAAACACTCTTCAGTCAAATATCACTGTTTCAGAAGAAGACAAAAAAGCCGATTCAGTTTATTTGAAAAATACAACTAAAAATCAGTTTATCGGAACTAAAAACTTTATCAACGATAACGGAAATTGGATTGATACAGCTTACAAAAAAGAGGATAAATTACCTGAAATAACGGTTAAATTCGCAAGCAACGAATTCTTTGAACTTATCAACAAAGAAAAGGCATTAGCGAAGTATTTGTCGATAGGAAAACAAGTTGTTGTTGTTTGGAAAAATAAGGTGTATCGAATAACTGAGTAAACAATTCAATTGAATTTCTCGTTTAATAAATGTAAGGTAACTTTTTGTTGTAAAAAATTCTAAATTAAGCAAAAAGTTACCTTTTTTAGCGTAATTAATTAAAACAGATAAATATAATCAACGGAGAAAATTTAATGAACAGAATTAGAAAAAGTGTTTTTTTAATTTTAGTTTTATTTCTTTTCACCCAATTAATCTCTGCACAAAGAGGTTGGGAGGTAAATCGTGCTAAAGGAAACGGAGATTTAATCTCAGTTTTCTTTACTTCTTCCGATGATGGTTGGGTCGCAGGAGATGAAGGTTATCTAGCTTTTACAAACGATGGTGGAAAATCTTGGAAAAGAAAAATTCTTAATACAGCAGCTAATATAAACGAAATTTATTTCCGTAATGATGACAATGGCTATCTCGTTGCTGGAAGAAAAATGTTTATTACCAAAGATGGTGGTCAAAGTTGGCGTGAAGAAATAATAGTGAATCCGAATGAATTCAAGGATGGAATCCCTGAATTCCTGAGTATAAGATTTAACAGCAGAAAACAAGGGTTTATCATTGGTGCAGTTATAGACAAAAATGACAATGAAAATATCATTGGAAGCTTACTTTTGAGAACTGTTGATGGTGGGGAGACTTGGTCAAGAATTATTGTCCCGACAAAGGTGGAATTGTTCCACTTAGATTTTGATGGTAAGTCGCACGGTTGGATTGTCGGAGATATGGGAACGATCCTGGCGACAACCAATAATGGGAACTCTTGGGTATTTCAAAGTTCCGGCACAAAGGAAACCCTATATAATGTTGACTTTAGAGATGAAAGAGAGGGTTATGCAGTTGGTTCAAACGGAATTATCTTAAGGACTTTAGACGGTGGAAGAAATTGGATAAAAGTACAGTCCTTTATAAAAAATACTTTATTTAGAGTAGATTTTGCTGATGATAAAAATGGTTGGATTGTCGGGTCTAAAGGAACAATTTTAAGATCGTTTGATAGAGGTCGTAGTTGGGTTAGACAAGATAGCAAGACTTCAAGTAGTCTTTACGGGCTATTCATGAATAAAAAATACGGATGGTCAGTTGGTAAAGAAGGAGTGATTATTCGCTATGAAAAATAAAAATAATTAGAGCAACTAAGAAGCTTAATACTTCATCTTTATTAATAGACTGAGGGTCGAACATTTTGAGAACAAAAATCTATTTGATACGACTTTAAGTCTTTCTGATTCCTCCTGTTTCTTTAATTAAGTCCCGTCGAGAAAGTGACTCGACGGGCATTTTTTATTTTGCTGCTTTTTGTGACAATTTCGCCAACTGTGTAGCTTTTGGAAGATTTTCTATTGCCTTCAAAACCTGAGAATCATTCGCAATTAAAACCTGTTTGGCAGTTACATTTCCGTAGGCAGCTGATATGAGATTATATCTAATTCTCAGTAGGATAAAATCCGCATTATCTTCAATAGTTTTTTCACTTACAGATTTATTGTTTTTAACGAAACTCTTAAATTTCAGCAAGAGTTTTTTGTTAGTAGGGTAATCATTATTTTTTATTCTGTAGCCGAAATTCTTTTGAGTAATAATTCTATAACTTTCAAAGCCCTGAATCTTACCACTTGCTAACTCTCTAGAAAATAGAAATATATTGTCCAATAATTCAATTTGAGTTTCAGTAAATTTTTTAGATTTTACTATTTCATCAGGTGTAATTCCGTCACCGCTATAAACTGCCCGACCATTTATTGTTCGAGATTTATTTTGTTTATTTTTAAGACTTACTTTTTGTTGGTAATAGTCATACAAATTACCATTAGAATAATCTCTCTGAATTGAACGACCTATTGGGGTGTAATATTTAGCTGTAGTTAGTGTAAGTCCTGAACCATAAGGCAGGCTGATTATGCTTTGAACCAAACCTTTTCCAAATGTCTTTTCTCCGACAATTAAAGCTCTATCATAATCCTGCAATGCACCAGCGACAATTTCTGATGCAGAAGCACTTTCATCATTGACCAAAATTACCAAAGGAATGTCCAAAGGAGCTTTATTTCTTGATGTCCATTTTCTGTTATCTATTACATATCTTCCTTTCTGACTTACAATCGTTTTTCCTCTAGGTAAAAACTTTTCTGCTACTCGAACAGCTTGTTCGAGAATTCCACCGGGATTATCTCTTAAGTCCAGTATCAAAGATTTCATCCCTTGTCTCTTTAATTCACCTAAAGCTAAATTTAGTTCGTTAATGGTTGTGTAATTAAAACTGCTCGATAAATCAATGTATCCAACTCCAGAATTAATTATGTAAGCATCTTGGATTGAAGGCTGAGGAACGCGATTTCTTCTTAATGAAATGTAAAAGGGTTTTGTGTTTGACACTCTTTCAATTTTTAACCGAACAGTAGTTCCTTTAGCACCTCGAACTCTATTTCTAACATATAAAGACGATTTACTGCTTACATTTTCACCATTTACTTCGATTATACGATCACCAAATCTAAGCCCCGCTCGATTCGCTGGTGAATCTGGATATGTAGAAGTAATAAAAGTTTCAAAAGTCCCCTTTGTTTCAAAGTTCGCTATCGTCGCTCCAATACCGAAATATTCTGAGTTTTGTTCATTTATAAGCTCACTAAATTCTGTATTGTCAAAATAATTAGAATGAGGATCAAGTTCATGAAGCATCGCAGAGATTGATGATTTGATTAATTCATTATAGTCAAATTTGCTTTCGGAGGCGTGGTTGTTGTTGATTAGATTTATTGCTTCTTTTAAGTCACTTGCGATTCTTTTTTTAGAAACCCGTTTTTCACGTTTGTCACCATTTCTTATTACGCTTCTTGAAGCCGAAAAAGATTTCCCCTTGCTGATCATAAATGGATCAGCTTTCGGTGATTGCGTTAAATTTTTAGATTCATTTTGAGCGTGTAGGCTAACTGTGAAAAAAATAGTTAAGATTAAGACTACTAAAAACCTATGCATAGACGTCAACTCCGAAAACAAGTAAAGCTTGCTTTCAGTTGGTTAAATTAAAATTTGTCTTTGAATGCATATTACAAAACACAAATTCAATCTGCAAGAAAACTATCTGCTTTACTGCCAGTAAATTAATTTGAATTTGTATTGGAAAAACTCTTAATAAGTATAATATTCCAAGTATTTATTTTGTTTTTTGAAATACTTTGAATTAGGCTTATTGTTAAACCAAAAATGTCTTTGTTGAGAAAAAAAAGATGACCAAAATTGATGAAAAAAATATTGAGAATAAACTTAGACAAGTAATTGAGACTGTTGATGTTGCAAATGCTCTTACCGAACCTCTAACTGCCACTATTGATTCACTATTGAAAACTTCTGCTGCAAAAATGAATTCAGAAGAGGCATCCGTTTTGATAAGGCATGGGAGCGAAGGTGATTTGCTTTTTCTTTGTGCAATTGGAAAAGTAGCAGATAAAATAGTGGGTTTGAGATTACCTGCAGGAAAAGGAATAGCTGGTTTTGTATTTTCATCAGGACAACCGATAGCTGTTTCAGATGTTGGTGAAGAAGAAAGTTTTTACGCTGAAGTAGATAAAAAAACAGGCTATTCAACTGAGACTGTCCTTGCTACCCCTTTAATTTATAGTGGAAATGTTATCGGTGTTTTGGAATATGTTAATAGAGTAGGTTTCGCCCCTTATGAACCGTTTACTCCAGAAGAGATGGAGCTAGCTGCGATTTATGCAGATACGATAGCAGGTATTGTAAATGCTTATGAATCGGCTTCCCTATTCAAAGATTTAAGTAAACGAATCCTTTCAGAAGAAGATTCATCTAGCTTCAGTGACATACAAAATTGGCTAAAAAAACTACGTAACACTACACATCACAAAGACATGATAGAGCTAGCAATTCTTGTTTATGAAATATCACATCGTGGAGAAGCTGAAAGAAATCTGTGTAAAGAGATACTAAATTCGATTGTGAACTTTACAGATAACAATTTGGACTCCAAATTCAGTCGTTTATAAAAAAGCATTCAATGTTGCAAATATAAGGAAGAATTTTATTTCAAACGAAGTGACACAATTACGGCAATTCTCAATAAATTCAGATTGGAAGTCTGGTGCGGGAAAAGGTGTGCGTATTGCTATCATAGATAGTGGAGTAGATAAAAATCATCAAGACCTTGAAGGAAAAATTGATAAGTCATACGAGGCAAAAAGAGATAACAATAAAATAATTTTTGAGGAGACTGATAGAGGTGATACTGCTGGACACGGAACTGCTTGTGCTGGAATTATTTCCCGAATTGCTCCTAAGGCTAAGTTGAGTAGTATAAGAGTGTTAGGCAGTGGCGGTCTGGGTGATGGACACGCTTTTCTAGCTGGTCTGGAGTTTGCTGTAAATGAAAAATTTAATGTCATTAATCTGAGTCTTGGTACTACTAAGCCACAATTTGCACCTCCTTTACATGACCTCTTAGACAGAGCTTATCAATCCGGTTGCATAGTTGTTGCGGCGGCAAATAACTTTCCCCAACCTAGTTTTCCATCAGTTTTTTCCTCGTCGTTAATTTCAGTTAGCAAAAACTCCGAAACTGATTATTTTAATTTTGGATTTAAGTTTGGTGAAATAATTGAGTTAACCGCTCCAGGAGTAAATGTAAAAACTACATGGCTTAACAATGGTCACAGAAAGCTAACAGGAAATAGTTTTGCATGTCCGCACATCGTCGGAATAATTGCTCTTTTACTTGAAAAATATCCCAAAATGACTCCTTTTGAGGTTAAAACCGCACTCTATTCAATAGCTATCTCAAATCAAAAACAAAAAAACTAATGCCTTTGATTTTTCATACTCAAAATGTTTTGATGAAATTTAGCATTTATATAATTAAGTAAACTCTAAATAAAATTATGTCTGAAAACTTAAATTTATCTGATCTAAAATTAGAAAGTTATACATTGGAAAATGGTTTACGAGTCGTATTAAATCCAGATACCTCTATTCCTGTAGTCTCTATTGCTGTGTATTACGATGTAGGTTCTCGCAATGAAAAGGAGGGGCGAACTGGGTTCGCACATCTTTTCGAACATATGATGTTTCAAGGTTCTGAAAACGTCGGTAAAGCTGAGCACTTCCAATTCATTATGAAAGCAGGCGGAACAATGAATGGAACGACCAGCTCTGAACGTACCAATTATTTTGAGACATTACCCGCAAATCAGCTCCCTCTTGGTCTTTGGTTGGAAAGTGATCGTATGAGAACACTTGCTGTAACTCAAGAAAACCTTGATAACCAACTAGAAGCGGTTAAGGAAGAAAAACGTCTGCGGTATGACAATCAGCCTTATGGACAGATCTTCGACTTACTGATTTCGATGATGTACAAAAATTTTGCTAACGCACATTCGACAATCGGCTCAATGAAAGATTTAGATGCAGCGACGGTTGAAGATTGCCAAGAGTTTTTCCGTGTTTATTATGCACCAAACAACGCTGTTTTGGTCTTATCAGGAGCATTTGAAACTGATACTGCTAAAGAATTAATTGATAAGTATTTTAGTTCAATAAAATCTCAAGCTAATCCTCCAGAATTAGATGTAAGTGAACCAGAAGAAGTGGCTGAAACGTATAAGAAGTATGAAGATAAACTCGCTCCTTTACCTGCTTTTTTGATGGGGTGGAAAATTCCACCAAGACGAACTAAAGAGCATTACGCTTTATACTTGGCTGGAAAATTGCTTTATGACGGTGAAAGTTCGAGGCTATATCAGAAACTTGTCAAAGGCGAAGAATCTGTGACTCAATTATTTGGTTTCACAGATGAACGCAGAGGACCTTCGGGAATTATGATCGGTGCTATCCCAAAACCTGAAAAGGATTTGGATAAAATTCGTGAGAATATTATAAATGAGATCAAAGATTTAGCAGACAATGGACCCACAGATGAGGAAATGCAAAAGCTACATAACCAACTGATAAATGATGAAGTACGCTCACGCCAATCTTCATCTGCCAGATCAAAAGCTATTGCTGAATATACACTTTATGACGGCGATCCAAATCTCGTGAACAATGAAATAAATGAATTACTTGAGATTACTCCAGAAGAAATTAAAAGTGCGGTTGGGAAATATTTAAATACAGAAAACCGATCTTTGCTTGATATTGTTCCGATTAATCAAAACTAACAAAAGAATTTATACATAATTATGACAGAAGACTTTCGTAAAACTGCTCCTGCTCCGCTTCAAGCAGTTCCTTTTAATGTTCCTAAACCATTTAAATATGAATTAAAAAATGGTTTGAAGATTTTTATTGTTGAAGACAAGCGTTTTCCGCTGATAAATTTTCGTCTTGCCTTTCAGAAAGGAGATATCAATGATCCTGAAAATGGCATAGGAGTAACTTCAGCAATGGCATCTATGCTAAATGAGGGAACTGAAAAACATACAAGTAAACAGTTAGCTGAAAAAGTAGAACGACTTGGAGCAAGTTTATCAGTTAGTGCCGGGTCGGATAATACAATTGTTAAAGCTAATACGCTTTCAATTTATAAATCTGAAATTTTAAGATTAATTGCTGAATTGGTTTTAACTCCCACCTTTCCGGAAAACGAGCTTGAATTGTACAAGCAAAATGCCATTGAAGGCTTAAAGTACCAGCGTTCTCAACCAGATTTTTTGGCAGATGAACAGGTATCCAGATTGATATATGGTTCACACCCATACGGTATAAATTCTCCAACTAAGGATGATATTAAAAGGCTTACAAGAGAGCAGTTAGTCGATCAGCATAATAAATTATTTATTCCAAATAATGCCATGTTGATTGTTATTGGCGATGTCGAGAGTGAGAGTTTAGTTTCTGAAATTGAAGAAAATCTGGGAAATTGGGAACAAGGAGAAATTGACACTCCTGAGTTTTCTAATTTTCCTAGTCTTGATAAAAGAACCTTGACGATAGTTGATCGTCCAGGTTCTACGCAATCAAACATTGTCTTAGCTAATCAGGCAATTAACCGTAATCACCCAGACTATTTTCCGGCAATTGTAATGAATCAAATTCTTGGTGCAGGTGCATCTTCTCGTTTATTTATGAACTTACGCGAAGAAAAAGGTTATACCTATGGAGCTTATTCCAGAATATATTCAAAAAGGCTTGGAGGTTCATTTGAAGCAACATCTGAAGTCCGCACTTCAGTTACTGATGATTCGCTCAAGGAGTTTTTCTATGAACTCAATCGAATTAGAGATGAAAAGGCATCAGATGAAGAACTCCAAGATGCAAAAAATTACTTAACAGGAGTATTCCCAATTCGAGCAGAAACTCAAACTGGATTAACTAATTTGATCGTATCTCAATTACTATATGATTTACCTGAAAATTATCTGGAAACGTATAGAGACAAAATCAACGATGTCACGTTAGATCAAATTCAAAATGTTGCGAACAAATATGTACTCCCTGAAAAACTAGCTATGGTCATTGTTGGCGACGCAGAAGAAGTTTTAACACAGGCTAAATCCTATTCAGGTGATATTGAAATTTTTGACACTGAAAATAACCAGCAAGACTTAAGCAAGTATGTTGTCGATGAAACAGTAGAGACTGCTGATGTTTCCGGCGACTGGAAATTATCAATAGAAGCTATGGGTCAAACACTTGAAATTGGATTAAATCTGAAACAAGACGGTGAAAAACTATCAGGAACGATTTCCTCAATGATGGGGGAAGGCGAGATAAGTGACGGTAAAGTTAAAGGAAACAAAGTATCTGCCGTCGCCAAATCAGAATTTAATGGTCAAGAAGTTGAAATTGGTATAAAGGGAAATATTGAAGGTGATTCTTTTGAGGGATCAATGACTTCCCAAATGATTCCTATGCCTCTGGAATTTAAGGGAAATCGCACCTAAACACAAAAAAGCCTACTATTTTTTAAAGAGAAAAATAGTAGGCTTAAATTTTGATTAGTCAAAAATCAAGCTTCGACAAATTTAATCACCGTAAATGTTGCACCTGTAGGATCATTAATTACTGAAAAGCGACCAACATTAGGAACATCAACTGGTTTTACGCAGATGTTTGCTCCTAATGACTTAGCTTTTTCGGCTGTTGCATCAACATCATCAACCGCAATATAAGTCATCCAGTGTGCAGGCATCATTTTACCTGTCTCAGGCATTTTCCATTCATCTGTCATTTGCAATATACCACCGATTGCTTTTTCATCAGTATGAATTTCTGTATAGTTCATTTCAGTAATTTCACTTTGTTGTAAATTCCAACCAAAAATGTTTGAGTAAAATTCTTTACATTTTTCCACATCTGGAGTTGCCAGTTCATACCAACAAAGTTGTCCATTTTTCGGAATTTCAAAATCAGCCATATATTCTCCTATTAGTAGCTTAGTTTTAAGATTGAAAAGGTCGCACCCGTAGGGTCTTGCACCACAGCCATACGTCCAACTTTTGGAATATCTTGCGGTTCTCCCATAATACTACCGCCTAGTTCTTCTATCTTTTCAGCGGTTGCATCAACATCATCAACCGCAATGTAATTCATAAAATGTGGTGGTGGACTTTCCCCTCCATAAAATTCCGGTTTCATTTCAAACATCCCGCCTGAAGTATAGCCAAGCCCTGTATCAAATTCTCTGTAATCCATTGGAACTTCATCATTTTGGCTCTTTGTAATTTTCCATCCGAATAATTCTGAATAAAAATTAACTGCAGATTCCAAATTTGTTGTCGCAACCTCCGTCCAACAAATTTCTCCATGTTTAGGCATATGCATTTCCATTTGTTCTTTTGTTCCTTCTGACATATTTTCTCAGTCTCCTATTATTTTTTTTTCTACCCTCGCTCGCTTATTTTTGACTTTCTAATTGTCTCTTTTGCAACTCTTCCATTGATACATCTTCAAAATGTGTTGCAATCCACCGAGTATTTCCACTCGGGTCTTGCACTCCCGCATTTCTGTCTCCATAGAACATATCAGCAGGCTCCATCATAGATGTTCCGCCCGCTTCAATAGCCTTTTGGTAAGTTTTGTCTGTGTCTTCAACATAGACGTAAAGCATAGATGGTTGTGCCTGAAATTCATCTCTCGCATCAGCCATCATAATAATTGAATTTCCAACCATAACCCCGGCATTTGCCACGCTACCATCATCTCGCAACAGTTTCTCATTTGTTTTTGCCTCAAAGGTTTTTTCAAGAAATTCAATTACTTTACTAGCATCATCTACGATCAAATACGGTGTTATCGTGTGAAAACCCTCAGGGATAGGTTTAACTGACATATTGATTTCTCCTTGTCTTGGAAATTTGTTTTTATGTTGTTGTGATTAGTTTTAAGCGGTCAGCTTATTTGAAGTAGAAACGGGGGTAACAAAGAATGTTCAACAAAAATGTACCACAAAAGTATGAAAAGCGAAAAATTTATTTCAAATAGCTCATTATAAAACTTAAAATGAGGAATCTCAGTTGTGAGTGAGATGACGGCTACTCTTTCGTGGAGAAAGCAGGACGGTTATATTTTTCACAACTGAGATTTCAAAGTCTGTAAGTCTAAAATGCGTAAATCGCATCAGAGAAACTTTCCAGACTTAACTTGCTTGACGCAAAGGTGTCTGCGTCGCTGTGTCCTGTTGTTGCTGTAAATCTTGCAAATGCTGAATTAAGCTAGATGCTGCACGTTTTGATAGTTCATCGGTTCGGCAGTTCATCAATTTGTTTGATTCTTCATCAGCGTCAACACCGATTTCTCTCGAAATTGCACGAATCATTCCAAGTTGTTTTGCCGTTACTAAATCGGATAATGATTTTGCAATTGGATTTGCAGGGAAACCGTTGTCATTATTGTTTGCTTGAACAGGAACTGCACCTTCGCGTTCGATTGTGTCAGATTCTTTTTTGTAAAGTTCTCGTGCGATTCCGAATTTTACCGCTGCACGTTTTAGAGCATCGTGTTCGGCTTTTTTGATTCCCATTTCGGAATCTGCCAAACCTGTTCCGATTCCTTCTCGTGTAATACCATCAATCGTAATAGCAACAGTCGCCGTAACGATATTTCCAATTTGTTTTATTCCTTTAACAGAATGATTCCAGTTGGGGGTAGTTTCATCCAGGATGTCCGCAACAGTGTGCCATTCAACATAATCAATCATCTGCACTTCGCCATTGCGATTTGTCCAACCATGTCTTTGTTTAACAAGATTTGGATTAACATTTTTTCTTAATTCTTTTAATTTGTTCGGAAAATCCAAAACATTATTTGAGTTTTCAACCTTTTTTTCTTGATCTTTATCAGCTAATTGTTCAAATTGTTCAGCTTCTTCAGCCGTTACGAATGGCATTTCTTGTAAATTATTTTGTGTCATTTTATTTTTACCTCTTTTGTTCGCAAGTGATTCAGCTTCAAACTTCTCGTTCGTTTCAGTTTGTCCATTAACTAAAACATCAGTTTGAGCTTCATCAGTCTTCTGTTCGCTACGCTTGGACTTGCGTAACTCAGTAGCGTTTTTGTCTTTATTTTTCTTGGTAACGGATTCACTTGTTTTGTCAATCAAAGCAAACTTAACTGCTAAAATGTGTTCGCAACGAAAACTTAAATCCTCGATAACAGCTTCTTCAAATTCCAAACAATTACAACGAATCTTTCCTGTTTCATCTCGCTTCACTTCATAAGTAGTTTGGCGACCTCGCAGGGAAGGTGTCGAAACACGAAAAAGACTTCCATCTCGATTAACTAAACCCATTGCCGAAATAGATTTGGCTCTTTTTTCACGTTTTTCTTGTGCTGAACTTTTTTCTGTTAATACTGCCATCTTTTTTACCTCGCTTTATAAGTAAATTATTGAAATAATTAATACTTAATAAGTAGATAAAACTATAAATGTTTCATCTGTGAAACAGAGTATCATAATGGTTTTTATGTTGCAAGTGTGAAACGAGGTGTTGCAATTAAAATTTTAATATGGTAAATTGTTTTACGGATGGCACAAGAAAAAAATTACAAATAAACTTCTTGTAACAAAACATTTAGGTATAGTGGAGAATTCATTATGGCAAAGAAATTAAAAAATGATGGCTTGATAAGCACCGAAGAACTTGGACGTGCAATCAAACGTCGTCGTGAAGAATTAAAACTTAGTTTGCGTGATGTCGCAGATAAAACGGGAGTATCTGCCTCGACACTTTCACGCATCGAAAACGGAACAGGGAAGCCTGATGCTGACAATATTGCACGTCTTACAAATTGGTTAGATATGCCGATTGATCGCGTGATGAAAAAGCAAGGTAAATCAGAAGATGTTGAACCTGTCGTTTATTATCCGCATGAAGCAACACCGGAAATTGTCGAAGCTCACTTGCGTGCTGACAAAAATCTTTCAGAAGATACAGCAAATGCTCTAAGCGAATTATTCCGTGTAGCTTATTCGCAATTTAGCGAACCGAAGAAAAAGAAAAAATAAGCTTAAAGGTTTGTAGCTTTGAATAACATGTAGACCTCTAAACCTAATTACATAGCAACTTGAAATAACAGACAGAAGTTTTGTCTTGGGAGGAAACCAAGAAAGTGGAAGCAACTTCAAACTTAACCAAAATACGCGAAGGCGAAAACTCAAATTTTGCCATCGATACAACATTTGTTCTGTTCTTTTTGGCGGTAGATTTAGGACAAAATCTTGGAGCAATGAGATTCGACGTCATCTTTTTGGCAGTAACATTAATCGCAGTTGCCATTTTGCCATATTTCGTTGCTTCGGACGAGAAACCAGAATTCGGGAATTGGTTACTCGGTAGAGGTCTGATCATAACCTTTGCACTAATGTTGGGAATGATGTTTAAGCAAACACTCGGCGTAGTTTTGCCTGAAGCATTTAGCTTTCTTCCGCTCACTCTACTCGTGGTAACTGCAATGCTCAGTTGCTATATTCAGTTTTACGGCTTTTTCAGATTACGTTTATCAAAATAGGCAAAAGGCGATAAACGCCGTCTGAAAGATGAAGGTTCGCATTTGCATTTTGGCAAGTGCGAATTTTTTTAATTGATTTAATGTTATAACGATTATTATAATTCGCTAGAGGTTTTAATTATGACGAATAAACTGAAAGTAACAACAATTGGAAATTCAACAGGTGTGATAATTCCTAAAGAACTTCTTGAGAAGTTAAGAGTTTCAAAAGGCGACACGTTGTTTGTAGTAGAAACTTCAAACGGTATTGAACTTACTCCATACAATCCTGAATTTGCCAATCAAATGGAACTCGCGGAAAAGGTTATGCGAGAAGATAGAGACGTTCTTAAAAAATTAGCGGAGTAACCAATGGCAGAAATAATCTGGATTTTAGAAGAGACTGTCTATGCAATTCATTCACGCCAAATCGCTGAACATGGTGGAACGGATGGCGTTCGTGATGATGGATTAATGCTGTCAGCACTAGCCAAACCTCAAAATTTATATGCTTATGGCGAAAATGTTGAAATTTATGAACTTGCAGCCTCTTATGCTTTTGGAATCGCAAAAAATCATCCTTTTTTAGACGGAAATAAACTCACAGCTTATGTTGTTATGCGAACATTTTTATTGATAAATGGTTTTGATATTGAAGCTAATCAAGAAGAAAAATATATTACTTTTTTGAAATTAGCTGAGGGAAATTTGAGTGAGAAAGAATTAGTTGATTGGATTAAAGAAAAGAGTGTCAAAGTTTGACCTATGACACTCTCAACATCTTAAACTGCTACAGTTTCTTTAACAGGAAACATCAATTCTCGCATAGCTTTTACTTGTTCATTTAATTCAAAATATTGTTCAGGTAACATCGCTTGGGCACCATCACAAAGTGCTTCTTCTGGACACGGATGGACTTCAATAATCAAACCGTCGGCACCTACTGCGACACCAGCTTTTGCCATTGGAGCAACCATATAATTATGACCAGTTGCATGAGATGGATCAACGATTACAGGAAGGTGTGAAATTTTATGAACTGCGGGAACGATGGACAAATCCAAAGTATTACGAGCGTATCTGTTGAAAGTTCTGATTCCGCGTTCGCATAAAATGACATCATAATTTCCTTCAGCCATAATGTACTCGGCGGCAAGTAAAAACTCATCTAAAGTTGCTGACATGCCACGTTTTAATAAAACAGGTTTGCGAGTTTGTCCAACATATTTCAATAGTGAAAAATTCTGCATATTTCTTGTACCAATTTGGATACAATCACCGTATTTTTCAACTAAATCAACACCATGTTCGTCCATCGCTTCGGTTACAATATTTAAATCAAATTGCTCACGAACTTGTGCAAGTATTTTTAACCCTTCTTCGCCTTTACCTTGAAATGCATAAGGCGATGTTCTCGGTTTAAATGCTCCACCACGGAAGAATTTTGCACCGCTACTGGCAACAATTTCTGCAGCTTCAAAAACCTGGTCAAAAGACTCAACCGCACACGGACCAGCAATCATTGCGAGCTCATCGCCACCAATCGTGGCATTGCCAACTTTTATTACCGATTTCTCTGGACGTAAAGTTTTGGAAATTAGTTTGTAAGGTTTAGTAACTCGAATTGCATCAGCAACGCCGGGTAAGTTTTCAAAATGAGTTCTGTCAACTGCACCTTGGTTTCCTGTAATTCCAATTGCCGTTCGAGCCGCTCCTGGCATCGGATGCGGTCTAAATCCTAATTTCTCAATAACTTCATTGACACGCTCAACATCTTCTTGAGTCGCATCCTGTTTCATTACAATTAACATAAATTCTTCTAATTAAGGTTTAAAATAATCTCTTAACCTAGATTTTTCTTATAAATTTTGCAAACAGCAAAAATAATTAAGCAACTTGCAAAGTATTTAACTTAAAACTGCCCAAATTTCAAAAAGTCGGTGCCACAAGATAGACAACTGCAATTAACCTGCCAAAGATGGAGAGCTTTCAACTTCTAAAAGTTCTTTAACAAATTTACTTACATTTTCAACTGTTTTCTCTTTTTCAGATTTTTCAATAACAGAAACAATAGCCGAACCAACAACAGCAGCATCGGCGTAATCTAAAACTTCATTTACGTGTTGGCTATTTGAAACTCCAAAACCAACTGCAATCGGTAAATCTGTGAATTTCCTTGTTCTTTCAACTAACTTTTTTGCTTCATTACTCAATTCGTTTCTAGTTCCAGTAACTCCTGCACGTGAAATTGCATAAACAAAACCTCTTGCCGCTTGGGTAATTTTTTCAAGCCTTTCATCATTAGTAGTTGGAGCAACAAGCGAAATCAAATCAATATCAGATTGAGCAAAATTTTCAGACATTTTGATAAATTCTTCGCCAATAATGTCTGTAATCAGGAAACCATCAACTCCGACATTTTTTGCTTCACTTCTCAATTCATCAATTCCAAATTGAAGAAAAGGATTTAAATAACCAAATAAAACAATAGGCACATCTGTTTTCTGTCGCACTTGTCTCACAACATCAAAAACTTTTGCAATTGTTACATCATCGTTTTCCAAAGCACGTTGAGCTGAGAGTTGAATTATCGGACCATCAGCCATCGGATCGCTAAAGGGAACTCCGAGTTCAATAACAGTAGAATCAAGGTCAGCAAGTTTTAAAATCAATTCATAGGTAGTTTCCAAACCTGGATCACCAGCAGTTATAAATGGAATGAACCCTTTTGTATTGTTAACTCTTATTTCTTCAAATTTTTCAGCAATTTTGCTCATATAATAATTTTGTATTACGTGTTCAGAGTTCAAACTTCAGTTTGCAAAAACGTCGAGCGAAGCAAAGACATTTTCTCAACATAATAATCTTTTAGTAAAAAATAAAACTTCCAAGATAACAAACTCGCTGTTTCCACGTCGCTTCGCTTGTCGAAACACAAACTGAAGTTTGAACTCTGAACGTGTTATTTCAACTTATCCAATTCTTCCGCAACTGTGTTTACATCCTTATCCCCACGCCCAGAAAGATTAACAATCAAAATCTCATCTTGTCTCATCTCTTTCGCCAAATTCATTGCATAGGCAATTCCGTGTGAAGTTTCCAAGGCAGGAATAATTCCCTCTGTTTGTGATAATTTCTGAAAAGCTTCTAACGCTTCATCGTCATTTGCAGAAGCATATTCAACTCGACCTTCATCGTGTAAAAAAGCGTGTTCAGGACCAATTGAAGCATAATCTAGACCTGCGGAAACTGAATGTGTTAAAGAAATTTGTCCATTTGGGTCTTGCAACAAATAACTTTTTGTTCCTTGCAAAACTCCCACTTTATTTCCGCTTGATTCATTAAAACGTGCTGCGTGTTCGCCTAAATCGTTTCCTTTTCCGCCCGCTTCAACTCCAATCATACGAACTTCAGCATCTTGTAAAAATGGATGAAATAAACCAATCGAATTTGAACCTCCACCGACACAGGCAACGAGAGCATTGGGAAGTCTTCCTTCTTGTTCAAGAATTTGCTCCTTTGCCTCTTTGCCGATAACACTTTGAAAATCACGAACCATCAAAGGATATGGATGCGGACCGAGTGCCGAACCGAGCAAATAATGTGTTGTTTCAACATTAGTAACCCAATCACGCAAAGCCTCATTTATCGCATCTTTGAGCGTTTTTGAACCTGCATCAACGCCACGAACTTCCGCTCCCAAAAGTTCCATCCGAAAGACGTTCAAAGCTTGCCGCCGCATATCTTCCGTTCCCATATAAATCACACATTCAAACCCGAACAAAGCACAAACTGTCGCAGTCGCAACACCGTGTTGTCCCGCACCAGTTTCAGCAATAATGCGTTTTTTACCCATTCTCTTCGCAAGCAAAATCTGCCCAATCGCATTATTTATCTTGTGTGCTCCCGTATGTAGCAAATCCTCACGTTTCAGATAAATCTTCGCCCCACCCAATTCTTCACTCAAACGCTTGGCATAAAAAAGCGGTGTATTCCGACCACAATAATCTATCAAAAGCCGTTCAAATTCCGTCTGAAATTCAGCATCATCCCGCACAGCAAAATAAGCATCAGTCAATTCTTCCAAAGGCGAAACAAGCGTCTCAGGAACAAAACGCCCACCATATTCACCCCAATATCCATTTTCATTCGGTTCAAAATTATTCATTTAATTCCGTGTTCTAACTTAAATTCTTCCAAGAATGCAAAATAATAATCAAAAGCCTTTTCCTCATCATTATCATGAATCCTTAGAAGATGGTGCATCGGACCGATAGCGTTCGGAAAACCGTAGCCAATTTTTTCTCCCATCCATTTATAATATTCTTTACTTTCGAAGTTTCCTTTTAAGTAGTCAGAATTTGTTAAGTGCAAAGCAGTATTAAAACCAAATACCATAGTCCATAATTTTGATAAAGATTTTTCGCCTAAAAACATTGCTGGGCGTGGATGAATTGATTCCAGTAAGCTGTAAATATTTTCGTGTTTGTAATACTCGAAAGTGTCAGATTTTTTGTTTTTCTCAAATTTTTTGAATTTTTCTTCAAGCCGCTGATGGTTTTTTAATTTGGTAATAAAGTTGATTAATTTTGCATAATCTTTTTTCCCTTTTTTAGACTCTACTCCGCTACAAACATCTAAATAGTCAGGGTTAATTTTGGGGTGACCATAAACGGGTCGCAAAACATTTTCATGATTTAATCCACCAGCTAAATACATTTTTGGAAAAATTTCTTTCACTTTCTTAGCTATTTCCCAATCAAAAGTTTCGCCCGTTCCACCGTGTTCTTTTGGTGAATAAGCATCGAGCAAAATTGCGTCCGTCTCGTATTGCAAAACATCTTTTGGCTTAAATTCTGACGAAACTCGAAATGCTTTGATGATTTCAAGTTCTGTTTTTTCTTTTAATTCTTTTGCAAGTTCTGGCGTTTCTTCGCCGTGAAGTTGGATCGTATCTAAATTTACAGTTTTGGTAATTTCGATGATCTTGTCCAAATCTTCATTAACAAAAACACCAACATTCAAAATATCTTCGGGCAATTCATCAATAATCTTTCGAGCATCTTCGGGCAAAATATAACGCGGCGATTTCGGATAAAAGTTAAAACCCAAAGCATCTGCCCCAAACTTGGCGGAAAGCTGTGCATCTTCTAAATTTGTAATTCCGCAAATTTTAACTTTTGTCATATTTTTATTAGCCACAGAGTGCAAAGAGGGCAAAAGAGATTTTTATAAATTCTTTGCAGTCTTTGCGTCCTTTGCGGTTAAATCTTTTAGTGAATTAGATGATTTCATCAGACTTTCACCAATCAAGAAACCATCAAAACCCAACTCTTTCATTTCTAACAATTCTTCGCGTTTGCCTAGACCGCTTTCGCAAATCATTATTGTGTTTTTAGGTTTGTGCTTAATTAATTCTCTTGATGTATCCAAAGAAACTTCAAATGTGTGCAAATTACGATTGTTTACTCCAATAATTTTTGCACCGAGTTGGATTGCACGAACTAATTCTTCTAAGTTGTGAGTTTCAACCAAAACATCCAAACCAAGTTCAGTTGCAAGTTCAAATAGCTGTTGCAATTCTTTATCTTCAAGCATTGCAACAATTAAAAGGATCGCGTCAGCACAGATGAGTTTTGATTCGTAAACTTGAAATTCATCGAAAATAAAGTCTTTTCGTAAAATTGGTAAATCTGTTAAGTTTCTTGCTGCGATTAAATCCTCAATATTCCCTTTGAAGAAATCTTCTTCTGTCAAAACCGAAATTGCTTTAGCTCCGAATTTTTCATAGTTCTGTGCTATTTCGCTAATGTCAAAAATGTCGTTGATAATTCCTTTCGAGGGCGAAGCACGCTTGATTTCAGCAATAATATTGATTGAAGATTTGTCAGTAAAAACCTGTGCGAAACGGTTAGGTATTACATTCTTTCTTTCTCTTTTTGCTCTTTGAACAAATTCGTTATAGTCGAAGCCCTGTTTAGCTTCCCTGACTCGTTCTCTTTTCCGTTCAAAGATTTTCTGCAAAATTGTTGGTTGATTATTCATTGATTTGTTAATTTTACCAATTCAGATAACTTTTCATCACATTTACAACTATTGATACTTTCTTTTGCGATTTCTTCTGCTTCTAAATACGTTTTTGCTTTGCCACACAAATAAATTGCTGCGGCAGAATTTATTAAAACTATGTCTAAAGATGATGGATTAACAGCGTGTCTGCTGATCGTTTCTTTGACTATTTTGAAACTCTTTTCAGCCGTCATGTCAGAATAATGTTCAAGTGAGTTTTGTTCCAAGCCAAAATCCTCAGGTGAAATCTCAAAATAATTTATTTTATCTTCAACTATTTCTGCAACAAAGGTTTTTCCGTTCAATGTTATTTCATCTAAACCGTCTTCACCCTGAACAATCCAAGTTTTTTTCGTACCTAGTTTGGCAATAGCTTCCGCCATCGGTTTCATATAATTTTTGTTCCAAACACCAATTAACTGAAATGGTGCATTAGCTGGATTAGCAAGCGGTCCAAGCAAATTAAAAATCGTCGGTTTCCCAAGTGATTTTCTCGCCACTGCAAGTTCTTTGGTCAAATTATGAAATTTTGGGGCAAACATAAAGCAAATCCCAATTTCATCAAGACACTTTTTAGCAAGTTTTGTTTCAGCAACGGTATTTACACCTAAAAGTTCAAGTGCATCAGCACTTCCTGTTTTGCTTGAAGCAGCACGATTTCCGTGTTTAGCAACAGGGATTCCCGCACCTGCCACAACAAAAGCTACGGCAGTTGAAACATTGAAAACTTTTGCCTTGCTTCCGCCAGTTCCAACAATGTCAATAAAATTTTCATGTTTAGTTTTAACTTTTATGCAATTATCTCGCAAGATTTTGGCACAGGTTGCAAGTTCGTCCGATGTGTAACCCTTTTCTGCCCAAGCATCCAAAAAAGGTGCGATTATTTCTTGATTTGTAGCAGTTCGCAAAGCGTTGAAAACTTCAGTTGTTTCCTCAACTGATAAATCGTTTTTTGTATCCAGTTTGGATTGATATTTTTGTAAAATTTCCATAATTGTCCGATAAACTTTAGTTTGTCGATGCTGTTATTTTGCAATGTTTTTCGACAGACTGAAGTATGTCGAACATTTAGAATCCTAAATTGAATATTTTCCACTTTCCGCTAACTCAATTGCCTTAAATAATCCATTGGCTTTATGAATAGTTTCTTGATATTCAGTTTCGGGAACTGAATCGGCAACTATTCCCGCACCTGCTTGTATCTTTGCTATTCCGTTTTCAAGAACGAGCGTTCGTATAGCTATACAAGTATCAAGATTTCCCGAATAATCAATATATCCAACCGCTCCTGAATATATTCCTCTTGGTGTTGGCTCTAATTCTTGAATTATCTGAATTGCACGAACTTTAGGGGCACCCGTAACTGTTCCTGCAGGGAAGCAACTCGCTAATGCATCAAACTGATCAAAATCTTCTTTTAACTCAGAAAATAAATAACTTACAAGATGCTGGACGTGAGAGAATTTTTCAACATTCATCAAGTTTTTGACTTCTACACTTCCAAACCTTGAAACTCTACCAAGGTCATTTCTTCCTAAATCAACAAGCATTATATGCTCGGAAACTTCTTTCAAATCCGCACGCATTTCATTTGCTAGAATTTCATCTTCAAATTCATCCTTTCCGCGTGGTCTTGTTCCTGCAATCGGACGATATTCTAGTTTTTTATCTCGACAACGAACTAGCATTTCTGGCGAAGCTCCAACGATAGATTTTTCTCCGTGTTTGAGTAAAATCATATAGGGCGAAGGATTCAAAGCACGTAACGCCCTATAAATTGCTTCAGGCTGGGCATTTGTTTTTTTCTCAAAACATTGAGAAATAACAACCTGATAACACTCCCCGGCATTAATTAGTTCAATTATTTTTGAAACTGCATTCTTAAAATCCTCCTTTTTCCAGTTTGAGGTGATTTCATTGTCTTTAACCAAATTGCTGTTTTGTAATTTTGGAAATGGTGAATTTTCTAATTTTTCAAAAATTTTCCTATTTTTTCGTTTTGCTTTTTCTATTTTTGCAATTAATTCTTCTTTATTTCGTAGTTCGTTAGCAAAAACAAGTGTGATAATTGCGATCTGCTGTTTTGCGTGGTCAAAGGCAATTATTGTGCTGTAAAAAGCAAATTGTGAATCAGATATTTGTTCAAAATTTCTATTTGATTTTTTTATCACAGGCTCAAAATGTTCGATTGCTGAAAAATCAAGATATCCCACTGCACCGCCAATAAATGAAGGCAAGTTCGGAACGTCAGCAATCTTTCTTTGTTTAAGGGTGTCCTTTAAATATGAGTAAAATGATTCATCTTCAAAATCAGATTCTTTTGCAACAAAATCAGGATTTGCCCCCAAAAATGAATATCTGGCGAGATTTTCGCCACCTTCGACCGATTCAAAAAGAAATGAATAATCTGCATCTTTTGACAATTTCAAATAAGCACCAAAAGGCGTAATTAGATCAGCAGGGAATCTTGTCACTACAGGGAAAATTTCCACTTCGCCAAATTGAGAAACTAATTGTTCAAATTCATTTTTCATAAAATGAAAGCACCGACGGAATTAAATCTCATCGGTGCTTTTACAAAATTTCTGGTCAATACAAACTCAAATTTTTACACAAAATCACCAATGCTTAGAGCATAATGCCTCCAAAGCCAGTTTTGTGTTTTATTTGAATGTATTATTTGCATTAATTTAAGAAATAACAAAAATTAGAGAATTTTGTCAAACCTACTTTTATTTACATCCGCTCAGGTACTTGAATTCCTAGAGTCGTTAGTGCAGATGTCAAAGCCTTTTTAGCAACTTCTGCTGTGCAAATCATGACAGCTTGTTTTAGTTCATCTTCTTCATTTTTGATGTTGTGTTTTTGATAGAAGAGATTAGATGTTTTAGCTAAACTGAAAGTATATTTAGCCAATACAGCAGGTTCAGCACTAGAAATAGCTTGTTTGATTGTTTCTTCCAAACGTAAAGCCATTATAATTACAGACCAAAAATCATTTCCTTCTTTTTCTGTAAAAATCTCATCAACCCGTTCTTGATTTTCCGTGACCAACTTTGGTGCAATTTCCAATGCATTATCTTCAAGCTTTTTAAAGATTGAATTAATACGCACAGTTGCGTTTTGACAATAAGCTCCTGTCTCTCCTTCAAAAGCTAAAGCTTCATCAAAATCGAAAACTATGAGGGTGTTTTTAGTAAACTTCATTAAAAAGTATCTCAAAGCCCCTACTGCTATTTGATGAGCAATTTCGATTTTTTTAGTTTCACTAAGAGGACTATTTCCTCTCGAAACTCTTTCAGCATCGCCTTTTTTAACCTTTTTTAGAGCGTTTTCTTCAAGACGATTTATCAAATCATCTGCTTTTACGCCTAAACCTTTTCTTCCAGACATCTCAACAAAAGATTTGCTTTTGTCCTCTTCAGATAGCTCAAAGCCAAGTTCTTCAGCTGCATCAGGTGAAAGAGTAACCATTTCGTAGGATAAATGTACGCTTGCATCTTCGCCTTTATCAGGGAAAATTGTTGCAACTCCTTTTTTTACAACTTCTTGAGGATAAGATTGGCGAGTGTCAATGACATTATAGACTGTATCAGCGTTTCCAAATTCTGGATGCTTAGAATCATTTTCTTTTGCTGTTGTTATCCAAACATCCTTGCCGTTTTCATATTGGGAAAAATTTCGATAATTGAAATCTAATCCTAGAAGACCTAATTTCCACATTTGGTAAGCGATGTCTTTTCCAGTGTATGTCACGGTTCCATTTGAACGGACGAGTATTTTATCTTGGTCGTGTTCTTCACCGCCTTCGTGTGACTCAAAAGGCATTACCCAACAGCCTTTCATTTTGCCTTCTTCAACATATTTGATGACTTGGCGTTCCTTCATCATTTCAAACGCTTTTTTCCAAAAATTGAGGTGTAAAATCTCTGATTCGCGCGGCAATAGATCATAACGAATAGAAAGTCTTTCCATTGTGTCTAAAATGCACTCGACATTTCGCGTCGCAACATAATCAGCTAATTCTGCGGTTGCATTATTTCCTTCTTCGATCAAATGCAGTGTTTCCGCACGCTTTTCCATCAAGTCTTCATTATTTTGATATTCCTGACCGACTTTTGTGTATAGATCCCAACAGTAATAATCAAACGCAATACCTTTGTCGCCTAATTCAGAATCAAGTTTCTTGATTTCTTCAAGGTTTTTTTCTTCCAAATAAATAAAACCAACTACAACGTCTGCTACTTGAACCCCTGTGTTGTCAATATAGTTTTGTACTTCGACATTATTGCCATCAGCACGTAGTATTCGGACAAATGTATCCCCCAAAACAGAGTTTCGAACATGTCCGACGTGTGCAGCTTTATTTGGGTTAACAGATGTATGCTCTACACAAATTTTAGATGAATCATTAATCGGTTTATTTTCTATGTTTGGTAATAAATCTTCATCTAAAGCTTTAGTGAGTGAATTAGTGCGATTATAAAAGATATTCAAATAACCGGGTCCGGCAATCTGAATGTCTTGAATGAAGTCTAGTTCCAGCAAATCAGCCTTTAATTTCGCAGCAATTTCTCTCGGATTTTGTTTTTCACCAGTTTGCTTTTTTAATAATTTCGCTAATTCAAAAGCAACAGGGAAAGCTATATCTCCAAATTCAATTTTAGGTGGAATTTCTGTTGTAATTTGCTCAAGTTCAAAACCAAAAATACTTTTAGTGGTTTCTTTCGTTTTCGTTTTTACTTTTTCTTGTAACTGTAAAAGATTCATAGCTTCTTAAAAAGATGAAGTATATCCAGTTAAAAAGTAAATTTGCAAAGATAAATCTAAAAAAGAAAAAAAGAATATACATTTAATAATTAATGTATTTATTCATATTCTCTATACTTTCTACAGAACATTTTATCGCAAAAAGATAACTTGTTCAGACTTGTATGGTTTCTTTGTTCGATTTGCCATACTTTAAATTTTCAACTTCATATTAAAGCATACTTGATAAATAAAACTACTATTGATTAGTGTGTTAGTTATAATAAGAAAATACTGGACGCTAAAATGAATTAAATATATTTTGTTACTTCATACATAAGGAATATCACACGATATTTGTTAATGAGGTAAGAATAAATATACAAACTACATTTTAGGTTTGCCATATTCGCCATTCCAATAGTCACTTGGCTTAATATTAGGAGGCTGTGCTTTATACCAAGCAGATTTATCCTCTAAATAACCATCAGGTTTACCATTAACTAAACTTGTGTGCAAAATATCGAAATGCACTGCATATTTAGATATATAATTACCAGCTTCCCACCAGGCTGTAGCTTCTTTTTGAGGATGAAACTTATTTATATAATTGGGATCACCTTGAAGATGGCTGGGTCCATCTCCAGGTCCAGCTTCATTTGGAAAGCCACCTATTGCCGCATGTGAACCAGGTAATTCTATCTTGGTTTTCAACTCCTCACCTGACTCCCATTTTTGACCAAAATAATCCATAGTCCATTTTCTTGAACCGATTGTGGGACTTCGATAGGCATGGAAACAATGTCTGACATTCATGGGAATACCATAAGCCCTTCTCTTTGAATCGTTTATTGTGACGTCACGGCTAACTGAATCAAATAATCCCATGTAGAATACTTCTTCATTAAACGTAAAAAGAACTTTAGCAAAGCACATTGCTAAATATGCTCCACGACTATAGCCAACAAGAGATAACTTATCATTCTTTATTTTGTCTTTATTATCGAAATAATAATCAAGAGCTTTATCCAATATTTTTGAACAATTAGTTCCTCCAACATTAGGACCAGGTATATATTTTGATAATCTGGATTTTGAACGACAAATGACCATATGAACAAAGCTTCTACCTCCCTTAGGTCCTTTATAATTTCTTAAATCGTTTTCTCCTGTCCAACCTGTTCCTTCAAATCCAATTAACATAGTATCCTCCAGTACTCCTTTTTTTCATTTATTAAACGATTTTAAAAATAAAACCATTCGCATCATTTACGATTACAATTCCATGTCTATCGCGTGCTTTTTAAATTCCTTTAACGCATCACTGGCACTCCATAAAGCCATTAAATAGACTGTACCCTTAAGAGCATTTTGGGCAGTTGATACTTTGGGCTTAGGTGCTGCTGTTGGTTGAAGTGTTGAAGGCACAGGCTGAGTTGGAGCGGTTGTGACCGTGGGCTTTACTTGGTTTTGTACCCGAAGATTCTTGGCATTTGGCTTTGCCCAATTAGGATTTTCCCAGGGTGGCTTGTTCATTTTAAAACCTCTTGGTAAACGGCTTTTTCCAACCGATTTTGCTGTGTGAATTGGCACTGGCGGTGGTGGCTCCATTACATTTTTTAGAGTTTCAACATTTTTAGTGTTAGTGGATTCAAGTCTTTTGAGGTTATTTGAATAGACATCATTCACAAAAGAGGGAAAATTCTGCAAAGTATTTTTTGTACTATCACTTCGGATAGTAAACCATAGGTCAGCAGATTTGGATGCCGACCATCCTTCAGCAAAAGAACACGAATAACTTTTACCCATACCAACACCAAATAGAGCTAAAAAACCTTTGAAAGAGCTTATTTGTGTAAGTGTTCTGCTCTGACCAACTAAAGTAAGCAATCCCTCAGCTTCTAAAGTTGCTGTTCCTATGCCCAAACCAGCCAGTATCATCGCTGCTTCAGCAGCTAATTTCGCAACGCTTGAGGATATTATTCCAACAGTAATTAGCTTGTTTGCATCATTAGTTTGCTTAACATATTCATTAAGGCGAGTGCTTATGTTCTGTTGGAACTGAACCATTAGGTTTTTCTGATTTTCTAACCATACATGTGCTTCATAAACAGGATTACGTGGTGGTTTGCATCTGTTAATAACTCTAAAAAATCTATGAGATATTTCCTCCATCTCAGCTTTGATTTCATTTTGAACCGCAGGATCACTAAAATTAAATTGTGTTTCAGTATTACTCGTGACAATCCAAGGAGTAATCCACAAACCTCTTTCTTGGATTAGTCTCGACTGTTCAGCGATAAACTTTACTTTTGCAAACTTATAAAAAAATTTGTGCAAATCTCCAAAATCAAGCGGGTATAAAGATAAGCTAAGATTCATTTTATCCTCCAAAAATATATGCCAAGTTTTTTATTCCCACTTATTAAACAGTTAAAAAATGGGATACACTCAGTAACATCGCAGCAAAAATTTTGCTAAATAAGATTCTTAGTTAATAATGCGAGAAAATTAAAAATATTAAGCCAAAAAAATGATTAATTTTGACTTTGATTCAGTTTGTGTACTTTCCGGAGCAGGAATTTCAGCGGAATCCGGAGTTCCAACCTTTCGCGGTGGTGGAAAATCTGCTGTTTGGAAAGGGATGCCATTTGATGAGATTTCGTCAGCAAAGATGGTGAAAGAAAATCTGGATGAGGTTTGGGAATGGTTTGATTATCGACGTGGAGTATTGAAGGAATGTGAGCCAAATAAAGCTCATAAAGCTTTAGTAAAACTTGAAAAAACGGTTGACGATTTTTTGCTTGTTACACAAAACGTTGATGGACTTCATACGAGAGCGGGTTCTGAAAATATTATTGAAGTACACGGTAATATAAATCGTTCAAGATGTGTTGTTTGTCGAAAAAGGTTTCAAATGCAATCGCATCATGTTCCTCATGATCCAAGTAAATGTGATGAATGTGGAAATAAAGTTCGCCCTGATGTGGTTTTATTTGGGGAAATGTTGCCAAGCGGTGCATATGAAAGAGCGGTAGAAAAAGCCTCGGGGTGTAATTTATTTATAGTTGTTGGGACTTCAGCTTTGGTTTACCCCGCAGCTATTTTACCGGAAGTTGCAAAGCGAAACGGTGCATATTTGATCGAAGTAAATCCTGAAGAAACGCCTCTGACAGCTTATTGTGATGAATCTTTGAGAGGGAAAGCAGGAGAAATTGTGCCGGATTTAGTTTCAAATTTAATTGCCTAACAAATCTAGTGTTATGTAAAACTGCCCTTCATCAGAAACAAATAATCCGACGCTTCCTTGTACCCATACGGCATTAAGTAAATAATCCTGTCGGGCTTTTGTAGCAGTCCATCTTTCAATAATTTTAGTTTCAACCTCTTTTGTATCATCAGTTGAGGCGATCATCCTGCCAAAATTCTTCCAATTCGTAATTTCAGCATCATAAGCTTGTTGTTTAATGTCTTTACCTTTTGATCCTTTTAATCCGAAGAATTTGTTGGATTTCATATCGGAGGAGTGATTTCTTGATACTTTAACTAATGTTTCATTCCATTTTAATGGTTTTAAATTTTTCTTTATTCGTTTTTCATTCAGCAAATCAAAAATTTTTTGTTCAATTTCTGAGATGTTAATCAATGATTTATCAAATTTGCCTGATTTTTTTTCTTTCTTATTAATTACTACTTGTGAGGAAGCTGTAAATGAAGAAATTAAGATAATTAGAATCATTAAAACTGATTTTTTATAGTATTTTCTTACTATCATAAAGTCCTCAAAAAAAGTTAGAATATTTGTATGTCAACTAGAATCTTCGAATAACAAAGAACTTCTGTCAAGAATTATAAGATCCAAATCCATTTCACAAAAGCGTTTGGTAATGTCCTGAAAGCCATAATTTTAGAACATTACCAAATAAAAACACAGGTTGTTTACCAATTATTTCAATGTATATTGATTTTACTTATTTTTTAACCTTTTGGATAAATTTTAATACTTCCGCCTCACCCTTTCTATTCCCGATTTCTCTGTAAATGTTTATTGCTTTTTTATAATTTTCTAGTGCTTTTTGTTTATCTCCAAATTTTTGATGGACGTTTCCAAAATGACTAAATAGTTTAGCTTTGCCTTCTTTATTATTAATAGTGTTTACAATTTCAAACGATTGACTAAGAAAATCTAAAGCTTTTTGCTTATTAGCAGAATTACTAAAGTAAATACCAATTCTGCTTAATGAAATTGCTTCTCCCAATTTATTCCCAATTTTTTTATGTAAAGGTAGGGCTTGTTTGTAGTATTCAAAAGATTGTTTTGTTTCACCCAAATCTCTTTTAATGTCACCTAAAAATACTAATAATTGTGCTTGACCAGCTTCATTGCCAATTTCACTATGAATAGATATTGCTTGAGTAATTACCTCAAACGCCTTTTGTTTCTTGCCTAAATTAGAGTACTCATTGCCTATTGCACCAAGCATGAGTGCTTCTTTTGCCCTATTTTTTAGTTTTCGATAGATTGGAAGAGCCAATCTATAATATTCCAATGCTTTTTTATTTTCGCCAAAATTCCTGTGTGTATCTCCCATATTCTCAAGCGTTTGAGCCTCTAATTTGGGGTTATCAGACTGTTGCAAAAGAAATAAGCTCTTTTCAAAGTATTCGAGTGCTTTTGGTTTCTCATTTAGTACGCTATGAAGTATTCCTATTTGGTTTAATGTTTCAATCTCAGTAAAATTGTCTCCAATTTTTTTTATGATAGGCAAAGACTGATTATAGTAACCTAATGCAACTTGATATTCGCCTAGTTCACTAAATATCAAACCAATATTGTGAAGAATCAGAGCTTCTGATTCCCGATCTTTTAGTGTTTTACGAATAAACAATTCTTGATTTAAAAATTCTAAGGCTTTTTGAAATTCTTTTAAATTATAATGAGCCTTGCTAATGTTATGGAGTGTTTTTGCTTGATCTTCTCTTTCATTGGTTTTTTCCCAAATTTGTAAGGCTAAATTAAAAAACAACAACGCTTTTTTGCTACCACTATTTCTAGAAGTAGCTAGCCCAATATTGTCTAATGTTCGAGCTTCGCCTTCTATATCATTAACTTTTCGTCTTATAGGTAAAGCTTGATTGAAATAATCCAATGCTTTTTTATATTCACCTAATTCATAATAAATAAATCCTGTATTATTAAGAGTTGAACCTCGATTCCAGTCATTACCCAATTTTTTATACAAAGGCAAAGCTTTTGCATAATAATCCAAAGCCTTTAGTTTCTTACCCAAATTATAAAACAGTGAACCAATGTGGAAATACATAGATGCTTCATATTTCAAATCACCAAGTTTTTTTGTGAGAAGGAATGCTTGGTCATAGTAATCTAATGCTTTTTTAGTTTCTTCAAGAACGTTATGAAGTTCACCGAGGTAGAATAAGGTTCTGCTTTGCCAATATAACTCTTCCGTTTTTGACCATAATAAGTTTGCACTTTGAAGTTTAGAAATTGCTAAACGATGTCCTTCAAGTGTTTTTTTGTTGCTAATGGCAATTCCCTCAGATACTAACTGAAAGGCTTTAATAGTTACTTTATCAACTTCCTTTAAATTTTCATTGATATTCGAAATGATTTCATATACTCCGCTTGTATTTTCTTTTATTGGGACAATACCAATTTCATAAAACCCATCTTGATCTACAGTGTCAATTAAAACTTCACGACCATCACCAAAACTAAAATCGGACTTTTTCATGATTTGTGAATCGCTTTGTCTAGATAAGATAATCCCAATATCAAAACCTAATTCTGAAACATCAACTCTTATGGTATGTCCTTTTTTTAGTTTCGTTACAAAGATGTGAGGTTGACTATTCGTAATAGTGTTTTTGTTTGTTTTATTAAGAATTAAATCTCTAGAATTACCTTGTCCAAAGTTAATTGATTGCAATAAACTGATTACTAAAAAGACAAAAAAGACCTTTAATCCTATTCTGCTACCTAAAGCCATTAGTAAATTCTCCTTAATATGTCTAATCAAACTAACAATTATGAAATCTGAAAAAGTTCGATTAAGATAAATAATTCTTTTCTTTTCATAGAAAAGTCATTCAATTAATAGAGCGTTATTGACTAAAGAAAAAGGACAATTCTTTTTGATTTACTACACAAAATAATAAAGCTAAGATAAATCAAAATGAATATTTTAAGATTCTAATGAGAACTTTATACTTCGATTGTTTTGCAGGTGCCAGCGGGAATATGATTCTTGGCGGATTAGTCTCGCTTGGAATAGAGCCAAAGCAATTGAAAGAAGAAATCAAGAAACTAAATATCCCAGAATTTGCTGTTGAGTTTACTTCTGTAAATCGCTCTGGCATAAACTCTATTCATGCAAAAACTATTTACCAAGAAGAAAAAACTCATAGACATTTTTCTGATATAAAACTAATAATTGAAAATTCTGATTTGAGTGAAAAAGTTAAATTAAATGCAATTGAAATCTTCAAAAACTTAGCAAAAGCCGAAGCTAAAGTTCACGGAATTGACTTTGAAAAAGTTCATTTTCACGAAGTTGGAGCAACGGATGCTATAATTGATGTTGTTGGAACTTGCATTGGATTTGAGATTTTGGAAATTGAAAAATTTGTCTGTTCAAAAATCCACGTCGGAAGCGGTTTTGTCGAAATTGCACATGGTAAATATCCAGTTCCACCGCCTGCTGTCGCCGAACTTTTACATGATATTCCAATTTATTCAACTGAAATTGAAGGCGAATTAATTACACCAACCGGAGCGGCAGTTATTTCTACGTTGTGTGATGAATTTGGAGAATTAATTGACTTTCAAAGTAAGAAAGTTGGCTATGGTGCAGGAACAAGAGAATACAAAAATTTCCCAAACACGCTTCGCTTAATCCTTGGTGAAAACTCAGCTCACAGCCGCACAGATGAAAATGAGTATTCTTTAGAGGAAACCGATCACCGACCACCGACCACTGACCACTTACTCCTTCTTGAAACTAATCTTGACGATATTTCACCTGAAATTTTGGGGTTTGTAATGGAAAAAGCTTTTGATATGGAAGCATTGGATTGTTGGTTTACGCCGATTCAAATGAAGAAAAATCGTCCGGCGACAATGGCTTCGATCTTGTGTAAACCTTCCGAAAAAGAAAAATTCGCTGAATTGCTTTATACTGAGACCTCAACGATTGGTATCAGAATTAGACAGATTGAACGCGAATGTTTGCCACGCGAGATTCAGAGAATTCTTACTGAATTCGGTGAGATAGATGTAAAAGTTGCAAGATTTAACGGTAAAATTGTGAATGTAAAAGCTGAATTTGAACAGATTCGTCATTTGGCTAATAAAAACGAAATTCCAATCAGAGAAGTAGAGAAGGAAATTAATAAACAAATAGAAATACAAATAGGGGAAGAGAAACTTGTCAGAGAAAAAAGTTGATATTGAAAAGATAGCACAGGGTGTGCGTTTGATGTTGGAAGGAATGGGCGAAGACGCCGACCGAGACGGTTTGAAGAGAACGCCCGACCGCGTTGCAAATTTTTATGCCGAATTGACCGAAGGAATGTGGCAGGACGCACGGGCGGAAATCGTCGCATTACCGGGTGACTCACACGATGAAATGGTTATCGTCAAAGATATTTCCATCGCATCAGTTTGCGAACATCATCTTGCTCCGTTCGTCGGCAAAGTTCACATCGCTTACATTCCAAAAGGTGGGCGAATTGTTGGACTTTCTAAACTTGCAAGAATTGCAGAAATTTACGCAAGACGTTTGCAAGTGCAGGAACGTTTGACCAAACAGATTGCTGATACGCTTTTTGAAGAATTAAAGCCCCTCGGTGTGATGGTCGTCATGGAAGCCGAGCACACTTGTATGACTTTGCGAGGTGTGAAAAAGCCTGGTGCAAAAACCGTTACATCGGCAGTTCTGGGCGGTTTTAGAAAAGACCCGAGAACTCGTGCCGAAGCAATGAGTTTGATAAAAGGATAGTAAAGGCAAAAGTAAAAAGGTAAAAAGCAAAAAGTTATGAAAACCAAAATATTTTTATTCGTTTCAATAATTTTATTATTGGGCAATTTCGTATTTGCTCAAACTACGGGTAAATATGCAAACTGGTTCAATGAGAGCAATTTAAAAAGCACTATCAAATTCCTTTCAGATGATGGTTTTGAAGGACGCGAACCGGGAAGTCTTAGTGGTGAACTTGCGGCAAAGTATATTGCTCATCGTTTGGAAATGGCTGGGATAAAGCCTGGAAATAATGGTAGTTATTTTCAGCCTGTTTCGTTAGTTGCGGTGAAGGCTGATCCTAAATCGAAACTAAGTGTTGTTGGGAAAAATGCGACGTTTGAGTATGATTTTGGGCGTGAGTTTGTTGTTTCGACGAGTTCGCAGATGGAAAATGTGAATGTCGAGGCGGAGTTGGTTTTTGTTGGGTATGGCGTGGATGCACCGGAGCAGGATTGGAACGATTACAAGGGCAAAGAGAGCGATTATCGTGGCAAGATTTTGGTGATGATGGTTAATGATCCTCCGCCGACGGAGAAAGACCCGAACCGTTTTGGCGGAAAGGCTTTAACGTATTACGGACGTTGGACTTATAAAGAGGAAGAAGCGGCAAGACGCGGTGCGGCTGGTTTGATTTTGATTCATACAGACGAATCAGCAGGCTACGGTTGGAATGTTGTTGAAACATCACTCGGCGGAAGTTGGCGTTTTGAAGTTGAAAGAGATTCAAACGACAACACTCCATTCTTGCCAATGAAGTCTTGGGTAACAAACGAAACCGCCAAACGCATTTTTGCACAAGCAGGGAAGAATTTAGATGAATTGAGAGAAAAGGCGAAATCAAAAAAGTTTAAGCCTGTAAAACTTGGGATTCGTGCAAGATTAAATCAAAAATATGATTTGAAACGAGTGAAATCCAACAATGTTGTCGGATATTTTGAAGGACGAGATGCGAGATTAAAAGATGAACACATTTTATACACTTCGCATTGGGATCATTTGGGAGTCGGCAAACCAAACGCGGAGGGCGACACGATTTATAATGGAGCTTTGGACAACGCATCAGGTGTTGCACAAACAATTGCAATCGCCGAAGCATTTACAAAATTACGTCCAAAAGACAGACCAAAACGCTCACAGGTTTTCTTATTCACAACCGCCGAAGAACAAGGACTTCTCGGTGCGGAATACTACGCCAGAAATCCCGCTTATCCTCTGGAAAAAACTGCCGCAAACATCAACATTGACGGTGGAAACCTTTATGGAATTACAAGAGATTTCGGAGCATTAGGAGCGGAGCGTTCTAATCTAGGCAAATTTGTTGACAAGGCTTTGAAGCGTCGCGGAATGACTTTTACGCCCGACAATCGTCCTGAACAAGGTTATTTTTTCCGTTCGGACCATTTTCCGTTTGCGAAAAAAGGCGTTCCTGCATTAAGCATCAGAAACGGTGGTGATTATGTTGGAAAACCTGCTGATTTCAGCGAAAAACTCTTAGCCGATTACAACAAAAATCATTATCATCAACCGTCCGACGAATTTCGCGATGAATGGGTTTTCGACGGAATGGTGCAAATGCTTGATGTTGTTTTTGACATAGCTTTGCAAGCTTCGGATGTGAAAAAACTACCTCGTTACAATAAAAAAGATGAGTTTGCGAAGGCTCAGCCAAACCGTAGATGATTTTGTGATTTAAGCAAAATTTATGAAAGTCTATAGCTTATTCCAAAAGTTTGCAGTAGGCTTTTTATTTATTAAAAGCTCTCTCAATAAGGCTTTGTTCTCTATTTGAGATATTTAGTTCTTTTGCAATTTTATTCCAACTCGATATTTCTTTTCTAACTTTTGCGATGTATGATTTCGCATCATCTAAATTCCATCTAAAAAATTCTCCAACACTCAAGCATAAGTCATAATCAAGACTGTTATCATTTTCTGAAATGTTTAGACTTAATCCCAATCCATTTTCATTTGGGTTTATGTCGTAGGCGGGAGACAAATTCCAACCTTTTCGTGAAAGTATGAAACCGTGATTTCTTAAATGGTCGTCTGTGTTTGAGATAGCAACGGAAAACACAATCCGTCTCCAAAGTTCTGTTAAATCTTTTTTTGGTGATGCTCCGTAAGTTTCGATTAGATCAACAATCTCTAAATAGCTTCCACCTTCTTTATGGTCATAACCATCTTTATAACCTAATAAAGTCATAGCCGAAGCGAAATGAAGTCTTTTGCTTTCATTTGTTCGATCAAATCTTTTTGTTAGATAAGTATGCTGTTTTTGAGAAAATACAGACGCAGTTGATTCAGCTACGTTTATATCTAATCTCTTTGCCAATTTATTCACCAGATATTCCCAGATACCCGAATCTTTTTCATCATTTTTACTCGGAAATTTTGCAATCCAAAGACTTCCATCAATATCTCGCACGCTGGCTTTCGGTCTTGCTCCGCCTAAAGATGAGCCAGGAGCCATAATTAATTTCAGCCATTTTTTTGCGTCATTATCGTCAAAAAAATCATCATCCTCAATTTTTAAACTGGCTTGTTCCAATTCTCTGATAGAATTTATCGGTGGCACTTTTACATTCTCGTCATATTCCAGAAAATCTCCATTTTCGTCAAGTTTAAATCGAAGACCGCCCATCCTAGTTTCATCATTTACTCCTAAAAGATAATCCGATTCAAAAAGGTGGCTAGGGTTTTCTCTACTTTCCTTAGCTTTGATCGCTTCTCTTCTTTTCATTAACATTCGTCCCCATCTGTCCGGAGACGAATCTAAAAAAAGTCCGAAGTTAGATTTATCATCATTTAGATACTGCTGACCGCCATAAAGTTTTAGGTCGGGATCAATATCTTGTGCGTAACCGCTGTTCAGCCATTCCTGCGAATACTCGAAAGAAAATATTTCTTCTCCTTTTGATATTTGGGTTCTTAGAGTACCCATTAACATTGTTTTTGGCAGTTCTTGCCAATCCGCATAGACTAAGATTTCTTTCATTGTTTTCTATTTTTTGGGTGCCCGTTCTCTTACTCGTAAATTTGCATCTTGTATTTTTCTTCCAAGTGTATCGTCTTCTGCCAACTTGAGAATGTCTTTTTCCAAACCATAAACTGATAAAACTTTTAGGAGTGTGGCAATAGAAGTTACAGAATTTCCTTTCTCTAAATTCCACAATGTAGTTCGGCTGATACCGGCTCTTTCCACAACCATTTCTGTTGAATAATTTCTTCTTAGTCGAGCCAACTTTAAGTTTTCACCTAATTGATTTAGTATGCGTTTTTCCTTTGGTAAGAATTTATTTTTAGTTGTCATAATGTTCATTATATCAAACAAAAATAGCTTATTTGTTTAATATAATGAACATTATAACAAACTTTGTTAGCTTCTAAAAAATAAATTTTCGAGTAAAGAAAGAAGAAATGTATTTGAATAAAAACCAATAATCAAAAAAAGCTGTTTACAACAAAATTCAGCCGTCCGACGAGTTCCGCAATGAATAGGTTTTCGACGGAATGCCGCAAATGCTTGATGTCATTTTTGATATTGCTTTGCAGGCTTCGGATGTGAAAAAACTGCCCCGCTACAACAAAAAAGATGAATTTGCTAAGGCTCAGCCGAATAGGAGATAAAGGCTTGGCTAAATGTCAGTAGCCAATGAATTCATATTTTTGATATTTAAGTTTTTGTTTGCTATTAGCATTTAGTTATTTCATTTATATCTTTTCTAGATGACTTACTGTCATTTTATTATTTTTATTACCTGTATTTAAGGTTGAAGTTGGTTCGAAAAGTAAGACCTCCACTTCTTCTTTGGAATAAGGTTTATGTTTTACTCCTTTAGGGATAATAACAAACTCTCCTTCTTTGATTTCAATAGTTTTTTCAAGTAATTCAATACTTAAAACACCCTTAATAACAAAGAATAATTCATCCTCATTATCATGTTTATGCATAACAAATTCGCCTTTAAATTTTGCAATTTTGACATATTGCTCGTTTAATTCACCTACTATTTTAGGTGTCCAATATTTGGAGAATGTCTTGAATTTATCTTCCAAGTTTACTTTTTCGATTTCCATAATCTGATTTTTTTGTGCCTAAAAGCAAATGCAATTACAGTAAGTCCACACAGGATTTATTATGATTTTGTATGCAGCAAGCATTTAATCATATATTCGAATAATTTGCCCATTACTTTTACCTTCAACACTTCTAATATAACCTCTTAACATTTTTTGCATAGGTATGGGAGTGTGTCCTGGAAAATAACTTTGATATTTTTTGTAAGCATTTTCGACAACGCCCGTTGAGACAACATTTAATCGAATTCCATTTTCCAATTCTAATGCTGCTGCTTTTACAAAGCTATGAATTCCTCCATTCACCATTGCTGCACTCGTTGTTTGCACAACAGGGTCATCTGCCAAAATTCCTGTTGTTAGCGTTAATGAACCATTTGGAAAAAGGAATTCTTGACCAATTTGAACAAGGTTCACTTGTCCCATCAATTTACTCTGAATACCAACATAAAAATCTTCTTCGCTTAAATCTTTAAATTGCCCCCATTTTGCTTCCCCAGCGACACAAATAATAGCATCGCATTTTCCAATTTTGAGGAATAGTTTTTTGATAGAGGAAGCCTCAGAAATATCTACTGGATAATCCTTTGATGTTCTGTTAGCAATGATGACTTCGTGGTTTATGGAAAAATAGTCTACAACCTCTTTTCCTATTGTTCCTGTTCCACCAATTATTAATATTTTCATTTTTTTATTTTTATTTTTTAATAGTCGCAAACGCTCTTACCGGAAACGTGCCAAGGTCTTGAACTTTAGGGGGAATAGCTGAAAAATTGAAATTTTTACCTACTAAAGCTCCCAAGTTATTCAGATGTTCGACTATCAATAATTCATTTTTTAATAAAATACTATGCACAGGGCGAGTTTTGTCTTTTGTGTCATCTATATTGTGGGAATCAATGCCAACAAGTGCAACTTTTTGTTCCAGTAAAATACTTGCAGCCTCTTTGGTTAGATATGGATGGTCTTCAAAGTATTTGTCTGTTTGCCAATGCTCTGACCATCCCGTAAATATCAAAACTGCTTTATGTTTTAGCTGTTTATTCAAAAAATGTTCTTTACCGATTGCGATGGTTTTCTGATATGGGACTTGAATTAAAATACTTTCAAGTTCTGCAATCTGTCCTAAATTTATGTTGGCTAAGTCTTTACCATCTTCATAGCGATGAAAAGGACAATCAATATATGTGCCTGTATTAGAAACCATTTCTATTTTACCAATCTGGAAAGTAGTTCCATTTTCATATAGCTTTTCACTATCTATTCTGGATAGATAATCACAAATAATTGGTGCTGGTAACCCTTTATAAGTTATTTCACCATTTTTAATAGTGTGACTTAAATCAACAAAATTTTTCATTTTTCCTGCTTTTGATTAAGTAATGACAACCAATAAATACCCAAATAACATTTACCGAACTTGATGGATAAGCTCCGTAATACAGGGTATTGATTATTAAAAGTATGCTTCCGGTAACATTTAAAGATTGATATATAGCAGATTGGGCATTTATTTTATTCCTACTATTTTGGTAATAGGCGATAATTAAAAGTAAAGAGCCGGTCCATCCTAAAATATCAATTGTTAAAGCAATCATATTTATATATCTCGAATTATAAAATTGAATATTCAAAAAAAACTACAAACTCTTATCAAGAAATTGGATGTATTGCTTGATTAATTTTTCATTACGTTTGTAATAAGTCCACTTTCCGTGTCGTGTTGGAATTATTAATCCAGCCTTTTGCATCATGGTTAGATATTGCGAAATAGTGGACTGTGATAATCCAGCTTTGTCTCCAATATATTGCACACATACTCCATCATTAAAATGATTTATATCATTGTGTGGAGGAAAATGAGCTTCAGGGTCTTTCAACCATTTTAAGATATTCAACCTTGTTTCATTGGAAAGCACTTTATTAATTTCAATAATATTCACGTAATTATTATATCGACAATAATCGAATTGTCAATATGTATCTTTGGGTAGTGAGTAATTCTTCGCTGATTTCATCAAAAATCACTACCAACAGTCCTCTGACGAATTCCGTGATGAATGGGTTTTTGTAGCAATGGTGCAAGTGCTAGATGTCGTGATGGATATTGCTATGCAAGCATCTGATACGAAGAAATTGACTCGTTACAATAAAAAAGATGAGTTTGTGAAGGCTTAGCCGAATAGAAAATAACAGCTCGCATATACGTCGTGGCGGCGTTTAGCCGACATGACGGTTATGTGTTTTGTTGTAGCACGTTTTTATTTATCATTTTTAAATTAAGACCAATTGTCCATGAAAGAACAAGAATAAAGTCGATTTGTTGTACTACTGGTAAGTAATCAATAAATCTTTCATCATAATAAAACAAGTTATTAAGTCCGATAACTATCAAACAGACTATTCCACTTATTGTGAAAAAAGTCATTTTGTTTATGTGTAGAGTCCTAATAATACTAAGTATCCCAAACAAACCACAAATACTTAAAAAAGTGGTCATAACATCGTGATATTTAGTAAAAATAAAGGCTGCCGATACCATTGATAAAATTCCTGTAGTTCTTATTATATTTTGCCAGTATCTGCTTTCTACAAAAAACTTCGCAAATTGAAAGAAGAAAATTATCAAACTGCTACCAAGTACAACTACCGCAAAAATGGAAATTGGTCTTGCAGGATTTTCAACCCCATTTATTGCTTTTTCTCTCATTAAGTTGCACCAAAGGTTGTTAAACCAATCAAATCCAACAGACTTTACATCTGCTTGTGAACCTCCGGGATATAAACTAGCTGAATAAACATAAAGTCCAAAAAAAATTAAAATCCCAAATGTGGGTAATAGAATTAATAAGTCCTTAACTTTTTTCATATTCTGCAATTTTCACAAATGTGCTAAAACATCTTGTTGGACGAATGTTCGTTTAGCAGGTTAAGTGCCATACTGTTATTCGTTCATTGTTATATCACTAATATTTAATGAAATAACTCCTGCTACAATTATTAAAATAGAAATAATTTTAAATATATTATATGGTTCTTTGAAAAAGACGATTCCAATAACAGAAACCCCCATAATACCAAGCCCAGCCCATATAGCATACGCAAAACTTAAATCAAATTTTTTCAAAGCAAACATAAAAATAGTAAGTCCGAGAGCCCAAAAAACAAAAGTAAATATTGAAGGATATAATCTTGTAAATCCTTCTGACATTTTCATACAAGTTGATCCTAATAATTCAGCAATAATACCTATAGCTAATAGTATCCATTTCATTATTATTTTCCCTTTATTAAATTATCTCTACATTAACTCTGAAATTCCACAGAATTTTCTCTCTAAGTATTTTCAATTTAATTAACCAACTAACTTTTTAACTACTTTTTTTGCCGATCGTGCAGCGGCATGAACACTAGACCAATCACTTCCATTTGTGTATGCATCGCCTGCAAAATATAATTTGTTTGCGACCGGTTTTCCTAACGTTCTAATAGTTCGCCAACTCTCAAAATAATGCACATATGCACCTTTTGCATAAGGTTCATCAGTCCAATTTTGAAAGATATGTTTCTTATAGTTTTTTGATGCCTTTCCGTCAAAAATTTTGTCTAATTCGTTAAGAATATACTTGAGTTGCTCTTCACCTTTAAGTTTTAAATACGGTTCAGCAACAGAACCTACTGCAAATAATCCTAAAATGTGTTGTGAGGTTTTTTGCCCGTATGATGCGTCATAATACAATTTGTGACCTAGTTTTTCAGGGACATCAACAAAACCCGTAACGGTGGGATAAAATTTTTCTGAAAACTCTATAAACGCTTTGCAACCGCCCCAAACTTTAACATTTTTAATAGCTTTTAATTTTTTATCGGGTAGCTTGGGTTTAAATTGAATCGAATTATTTTGTAGCAATTTAACTGGAACGGTAATTATTATTTTGTCAGCTGTATATTTTTCATCAACAGTTTCAATAATTAGTTTATCTGATGAGTAATCAATAGATTTTACGACTTTATTGTATTGTATTTTGTTTTTGATGCTGGGAACTATATATCGCTCAAAAAAATCGAACCAGGTAGAATTTATAAACTTTTGGTCGATTGTGAATCCCAGTTTTTTCAGATTTCGTTTTTTGCCGTTTATCAATGCGTAATCCACATCGTAGTTATAGGGTTTATTTTCAATATCTATTTCAACATTTTTATCATTTACAATTTCTTTGAAAACTGATTTTTTTACATGTAACCATTCTGCTCCAAGCGGGATTGGAAAATCAGCAAAATCGTTAGTACGTTTCATTCGACCGCCATACATAGTGTTAGCTTCTAAAATTTCGACCTTAATACCTTTTTGATTGAGCAAATATCCAGCAGTAAGCCCTGCGGCACCGGCACCAATAATAATTACTTTATCTTTGGGGTTTAGCGACGAATTTTTAAAAAACCAACTATTGGCATTGAAAAAAGGAATTCCAATGCTAAACAGTCCGCACTTTTCAAAAAATTCTTTTCTGGTCATTTTATCTTTCATCTTGCGATATGTTTTTTTGGAGCTAGCAGAGAATATCTTTCATATATTCTGTCATCTCTAATCGGCATCTTAGTTCATATAAAAAGGTATCACTTATTTTTTTTATTATTCTTTTTCCTAAACTTGTTTGGTAAAGAAAAGAAACGCCTCCGCTTACTCCAGATAAGTTTATTTTATTGAGGTATTCTATATCTAATTCCAACCATAAGGCATTAAATATACTTAAAGTATCTCCGTGCGAAATGAGAATTATATTTTCTTCCTCATTATTTATCATCTTTTTATAAAATGGTAATAATCTTTCCCATACATCACTTCTTGATTCAGCATCGCTAAAACACCTGTCATATACAGTTATTTCTTCATTTTCTATATTTTCTCTTAACCATTTTACTGATTTTCCTATAGCTTTACCTAAACTTCTTTCTTTTAAAGCATCTGTTAAAGTAATTTTTGTATCCAAAATTTCACCAACAATTTCTGCAGTTTGTTTTGTCCTTAAAAGTGTCGAGCAATAAATGGAATACTTTTCACCTTCGAGTTCTACTTTTAATTTATTCGCAATATTTACCGATTGATGTTTTCCTTTTTCAGATAATTCCCAATCAGTCCAAGAACCTATCATCCCGTTAGTATGATGTACTGATTCGGGATGCTGTATCGTAATTATATTTTTAGTCTTGTACATTTTTCTAGATTCAAGAGTTTAGAACTAAGTGATGAGTATGCGAAGGTTCAACCAGATAGAAAACAACGGTTCGCATAGCTATAAATTGTTGGTAACAGTTTTTTAATTCATTTATTTGATTGTTTTAAAATAGGCAAGCTGAATACAAGCTTCTTTATTGTTGTCATTAAATTATGTCCAATCACCGAATAAGCAGCTAACTTTGGATTTGGATTCTTTCCTTCACCCAACCTATGAATTTGAATTTCATGCCACTTTATATCTACAAAACCACTTTTATCTAGCAATTTGATCCCGGTTTTTGGTGGAGGAGTATCAAGGTAAGTGATCTTGCCTTGGAAGATTTGATTTGGCAAGTTTGGATATAACGTAAAAGGACGAGCAATTCCGACAACATCTACTTCTCCTTCAGCGATGGCTCTTTCCATTGTCGCAACTGTTCGAAAGCCACCAGTTAACATCAATGGTGTTTTCAACAGTTTGCGTACCTTTTTTACATAGTCTAGAAAATAAGCTTCCCGCTCCTTTGTACTTTTTTTCTGAGAAGCACCGGTCATTGTCGGTCTTTCATATGTCCCGCCGCTGATTTCAATCAAGTCAATTCCTTCGGCATCTAACAACTGCACCACTTTCATTGACTCCTCTTCAGTAAAACCACCTCGCTGAAAATCTGCTGAGTTGATTTTGATTCCAATAGGAAAATCTTTACCAACTTTTTTGCGGATGTTTCTATAAACCTCAATAACGAAACGGGCTCTATTTTCCAGACTTCCTCCCCACTGGTCTTTGCGTTGATTGACTAAGGGAGATAGGAATTGGCTAACCAGATAGCCATGTGCTCCATGTATCTGCACTCCGGTAAATCCTGCTTCTTTCAAGATGGCAGCCGTATTTCCAAAACGTTCAACAATATCGGAAATTTCCGATTCTGTTAATGCTTTGGGTTGCTTGAACAATCCTGACATTCCCTTCACATTCGTCCGAATTGCAGATGGAGCAACTACCTCTTTGTTTATTATTCCAATAGCTTGGCGACCGGGATGATTGATTTGTGCCCAAAGATGTGAATCGGTGTCCTTAACAACATCTGCCCATTTTTGCAGCATTTCAAAGTGAGATTTGTCTTCAACAAGGATATTTCCGGGCTCAGCAATAGCCTTTTGATCTATCATAATATTACCCGTAAGTATTAAACCGGAACCGCCATCTGCCCATCGTTTGTAAGCATGGATAAGGGATTTGGTGGGACTGTGATGTTTGGGAGACATATTCTCACTCATTGCGGACTTGGCGATTCGATTTTGCAGTTTAGCTTCGCATGGCAGAATAAGTTCTTTTTGTAAATTCATAACGGGTAGCTAGTTGATTATATGGTGCTGTGTTCGGATTATTTTCATTCGGCAAATACATCGTAATGAGTGACTTTTTCTTCAAATTCGAGCAAATAGTCTTTATCTCTTGGGTAATATTTAGCAACTTCATAATCATCCCCGGCAAAATTTTTAATTACGTCTAGATTTTCCCAAAAAGTTATCAGGTTGAAGTGTGCAATGTCTCCTTCAAGCCGTCTTAAAAATATCAATTTTATAAATCCTTTGGTCTTTTCATAATCAGGAACAGCCACAGATTTCATAAAATCCGTATATTCTTCAAAGTGTTCGGCTTTAGTTTTTCCGTGCCATATTCTTGCTATCATATTCTTAATTTAATACTTTTTTCCTTTATATATCTACTTTTTTTCAAAGATTTATTAACTTATAGCTTGAGAAATTATATTACAAAAATAATAAGTATTGGTTAGTTATGAGTTGGCGTTTCCGAACGCTTCAATTTACAATTAGCCTTTAACGATTTTAGAACAAATTACTATGAATACTTTTTATATTACAACACCGATTTATTATGCTAATTCCTTGCCACATCTAGGACATCTTTATACTACGACAGTTTCTGATGTCGTTAACCGATACAAAAAACAGCGTGGTTTTGAGACATATTTTCTGACAGGAACCGACGAACACGGAATAAACATTCAACGTGAAGCTGAGAAAAACAAGCGTACGCCACAGGAGCAAGTTGATTTTGTTGCGGGGGAATTGAGGAAAATGTTTGCTGATTTTGGTTTGAACACAGAAAACGGCGGTTATGACATTTTTATGCGGACGACAAATGAATTTCATAAATCTGCTGCACAAAAATTCTGGGTGCAAATGGCAGAAAATGAAACGCCAAAAGGGAATTCAACGATTTATAAAGACTTTTACAAGGCTTGGTTTTGTCCAGCTTGTGCGGAGTTTAAGACCGAGATGGAATATGAAATTCTTGATGGCGAAGAGATTCCAAGATGTTTGATTCACGAAAAACCTCTGGATCGAGTTGAGGAAGAAAGTTATTTTTTCAGGCTTTCGGATTATGATGAAATTTTGCTTGAAAAGATTGAAAATACAGATTTGGTTCGTCCCGAATCACGTCGGAATGAGATCGTTTCGTTTATTAAAAGTGGTTTACAAGACCTTTCGATCTCGCGTGAGAAGAAAAATGTTTCGTGGGGCGTTCCAGTTCCGGGCGATGATAGTCATGTGATGTATGTTTGGGTTGATGCACTTTCAAATTACATTACGGCGATTGGTTATGGAAACGAAGAACGTGAACACATTGGTTTTGAAAAATTCTGGCAGAATGCACATCATTTTGTCGGAAAAGACATTTTGCGTTTTCACACCGTTTATTGGTTTTCATTTTTGTTAGCTGCAGGAATTAAACTTCCAAAATGCGTTTATGCCCACGGCATGTGGGTTGATGGTGACGGTCGCAAAATGGGCAAAACTCTTGGAAATGTGATTGAGCCAAGTATTTTACAAGAACATTTTCAGACGGATGCACTTAGATATTTTCTTTTGAATGAAATGACTTTCGGTAAAGATGGAAAGTTTTCATATGAGAATTTGATCGAAGGAGCAAATGCAGGATTGGCAAAAGGTTTGGGTAATTTGTCATCACGTACGCTTTCGATGATTTCGAAATATCGAGATGGGAAAGTTCCAGACGGCACTATTCACGACGAGAATTTTATCCACGCAAAACGGGCAAATGTTTTGCCTGATGAACAGGATTTGGTTTCGACTTTAGAGTTAGCAAGAGATGAATTCATACGCAATTTTGATGAATTTAATTTCAGCATTGCGATTGAAAAGGTTTGGGATGTCATTTCAAAAATTGACAAGATGATAACCGAATCTGCCCCTTGGAACTTGATAAAGGACGAAAATCAACAGGAAACATTAAATGCAGTTTTGTATCGTTCGACTGAAACTCTACGTTGGATTTGTGTTTTGCTTTATCCTGTAATGCCCGATTCAATGCAGAATATTTATTCACAAATAGGTTTAGAAGGCGATTTATCGGAAATGAATCCAGCAGATTTGAAATATGGTGATTTACCTGTCGGTCTGGAAATTGGTAAAGCCAAGCCTGTTTTTCCAAGATTAGATAAGAACAAAATTATGAAAGCTATCGAAGCAAAAAAAGAGGAAGAAAGACAAGCTAATGAAGCGGCTGAAAATAATTACATTGGAATAGAAGATTTTATAAAGGTTGAATTAAAAGTCGGCGAAGTATTAGAATGCGAACCCGTTCCAAAGTCTGACAAGCTACTAAAATGCAAAGTTGATCTAGGCGAAGAAAACCCCCGTCAAATTCTTGCGGGAATGGCTCAACATTATTCGCCTGAGGAAATGAAAGGTAAGAAAATTGTTGTAGTTGCAAACCTAAAACCACGCAAGATGATGGGCATGGAATCACAAGGTATGATCTGTGCAGCTTCGATTGGAAATGATGATAAACCTGTGCTTGCAACAGTTATGGAAGATACGCCAAATGGAGCAAGATTAAGATAATGATAATTGACTCACATTGCCATATTGATGGTGAAAGATTTGATGAAGATCGGGAGCAAGTTATACAAAATGCACTTGATTCAGGTGTTATTGCGATGATGAATATCGGAACGGGAAGTCCGAAAGATGATTCTTTTGAAAAAACGCTTGAATTGACTGAGAAATACGAGTGCATCTATGGTTCAGCGGGAATACATCCGCATGATGCAATTGAATATGATGAAGCGGTCGAAGATCGATTAAAGAAAATAATAAATTCAAGCGAAAAAATGATTGCTTGGGGCGAGATTGGGTTGGATTTTTATTACGATCATTCTCCAAGAGATGTGCAGAAAGAAATTTTTCGCAGACAGATTCATGTTGCTAAAGAACTAAATTTACCAATCATTATCCATTCAAGAGATGCTAATGATGAGACTGTTGAGATTTTAACTGAAGAATGTTCATATGAAGATTTTCGTGGTGGAATAATGCATTGTTTTGGCGGAACACCTGAGATGGCTAGAGATTTAATGGATATTGGTTTTTTAATTTCTTTTGCAGGTAATGTAACCTTTAAGAAGGCAGATAACTTGCGTGAGGCGGCGAAGGTTGTTCCGCTGGATAAACTTTTGGTTGAAACAGATTGCCCGTATTTAACTCCAGTTCCGTATCGTGGCAAACGTAACGAACCGGCAAGGGTTTTAGACACAGCAAGATTTCTCGCAGATTTTTATGATATAGAATTTGAAACTTTAGCCCAGCAAACTACTCAAAACTTTGTTGAATTCTTTCAATTGGATTTAGGTAGTATAAGTAATAGCAATTATCACAAATAAAAAGGTTAAAGGTATCAAAGCATATATTAAAATAACGAATGGCAAATTGCTGTTGATCTGGTCACCGCAATACCGGCAAGTGTAACGATAGACCGGAACTTTCATTAAACATTTTGAGCAAAAATGTTTTTTCTTGGTTCTTCGTTTAGCATGAGTCATACAAATACCCCTATAATCAAAACGAAGGGAGAACTACGGCAAGTTAAATATCATAGATCGGCATTTATTACAATTTTTTACTGAAAATATAAACAACAATTATGGCAAAAGATAATTCATTCGACATTGTTTCTAAAACAAGTTATGCCGAAGTAGATAATGCAATTAATCAAACCAGAAAAGAACTAAGTCAAAGATTTGATTTTAAGGGTAGTAAAGCTTTGGTGAGTCTTCACGAGAAAAACTTAATTATTAGTGCTGAAGATGACACTAAATTGAAGAACCTAAATGATGTCTTACAAAGCAAACTAGTCAGACGAGGAGTTTCTTTAAAGGCATTAAACTATGAACAAAAAGAGCCTGCTGCAGGTGGAACAGTTAGACAAATAATCACGATTCAACAAGGTATTCCGCAAGGAAAAGCTAAAGAAATTGTTAAAGATATAAAAAAACTGAAACTCAAAGTACAGGCATCAATTCAGGGTGATTCTGTTAGAGTATCAGGGAAGAAAAGAGATGATTTGCAGGAAATAATTCAACACCTAAAAAAGAAAGATTATGGTATTGATATGCAATTTGATAACTACAGGTAAAATAAATGCAAACATTTAGTACAAAATTTGCAAAGCAAAATCCTAATCTGATAGCAAGCAATATATTTGGCTTAATAAAGGATGAAATGGCTCTTGTTGAGCAAGAGTTTGAAAAGCAAGCAAGCTCTAACATTCAAGTTATCAACTATTTAGGTGAATATCTACGCTCATCAGGCGGAAAGCGAGTTAGACCTGCACTACTACTCTTATCAAACAAAGCTGTAAATAGTGATGCTTCTCAAGCAAACGTGGTCAGAATGGCTACTGTGATGGAAATGCTCCACACAGCTACATTAGTTCACGATGACATCATTGATAATGCAAGCACACGTAGAAATAAAGTATCTGTCAATGCCAGATTTGGTAATCAGTCTGCTGTGCTTATGGGCGATTGGCTTTATATGTCAGCTTTTGAAACTTCGCTTCAGGAGAGAAGTCTTGAGGTTCTAGATATACTTACTGAGTTAACTAGAAAAATGACTGAAGGTGAGTTAATACAATTAACAGTATTAGGGCGAACTGACATAAGCGAAGAAGACTATTTTGATATTCTGCAAAGAAAGACCGCTTATCTATTTTCAGCTTGTTGTGAAATTGGTGCAATTTTGGGAAATGCTTCCAAAGAAGTGCAAAAAGCTTTGAGAGATTTCGGTAAAAATCTTGGCATAGCATTTCAGTTAGCAGACGATGTGCTTGATTTTACAGCTGAAAAAGAAGTTCTCGGAAAAGCCTCTGGTGCTGATCTTTTAGAAGGTAAATTAACTTTACCTTTGATTTCTTTAGTTAAAACTGAACCGGAAATAACAGGTGTCCTAGATAAAATTATGCGGGATGGTGAGTATAAAAATAATGCAAGACAAATGTTACTTCAGAAACTAGACGATCACGGTCATTTGGCTGAAACGAGAAAAAAAGCACATGATTTTGCTGATTTAGCAAGGAAAAATCTTGAATTGTTGCCCAAAACAGAGTATCGTTTAGGTTTAGAGCAGATACCTACTTTAATGATCGAAAGAAATAAGTAATTAACAAAAAATAAGTTCTCCAAGCAGTATTTCAACCATACTATGTCAGAATCAATGTTAAACGAAAATCTTATTGCTACCCTCGAGCAAAGCTTAAGACAAACTCGCAATGCCCAGAACAGGCTGCTTGTACGACTCAGAGAAGTTGAGGCAGAGGCAGAAAGGTTGCGGGAAGAAATTGAGGCTTTGGAAAATAGTGCCGAACAAACTGAACAGGCAATTTATAGCCTGCTGGCAACTATGCGTTCGGGTAGTAAATCTAGGAATATCATCAAGAATTTACGTGTGGATGATGATTATGAAATACCAGCAGAGGTCAGAAGAGTTGCCCGCAGAAATTCTAATATTCAGGATTCATTGAGAAATAACTCTACAGGTAATCGTGGTTACATAGATGATGACTATCAAGAAACGCCTGTAACTTATTTCAATCGAAGTCAGACAAATAATAACAACGATCGTAATAACAATCGTGGAGTACCCTCCATCAGTCAAAACATTGAACCAATCAGTCAGAGATTTGCTGATAGAACTATCACGCAGGCTTGCACATTACTCTTAAGAGAATCTGGTAATCCATTACATGTAAATGAACTATATAATTTATTAGTTGCCGGTGGATTTGAATTTACAGGAAATAATCCCACAATTTCGATTGCTGTATCATTAAACAGAAACCGTCGGTTCAGAAAAGTTGCACCGGGTACTTTTGATTTAGTTATCCGTGATGCTTCACAAGCCGCTTCTTAAAAAAACTCGATAAATTTAACAAAAACCTAAAGTCTTGAAAAAAAAGCTTGACTTTAGGTTTTTTGTTTTTATGATAAATGTCAATATGAAACTAATACTGACCATAAACAGCGGCACGCTTTCGGGACAAACATTTGAATTGACAACAGGACATTTATTAGTAGGGAGAAGCGAACATTGTAGTATTAGATTTGACCCTCTTACAGAAAAAATAGCCTCAAAACAACACGCCTTTATTGAAGCTAGACAAGATGGCTTTTATATAACTGATAACAATAGTACAAATGGCACCATTGTTAATGGACAAAAGGTTCAAAGTATCAAGCTAAACTCAGGTGACACTATTCAATTTGGAAGAAATGGTGTTCAAGCATCGGTATTAGTTGAAACTGAGAGCGTCTCTATACCAACCATAGATAAACAAGCTGAACCAACTATTGCTCAAAATATGTATGACCAAGTAAAAATTGAGCAAATAAGTCAAGCATTTGGTAATCAGGAAGTTAGTGTAAAAAACACATTTTCAAGTATAGGTTTAGGTCAACCTGAAGTCGAAGCCTCAGCAACACCAGTTGGTAAATATGTTGCTCTGGGAATAATGGTTTTTTTGATCGTTATTTTATTAGTTCCTGTGCTACTTATTGTTGGCTTGAGCCTTGGACCAATCGTCGCAATTTTAGCTACTGTCGTTGCTTTTTTACCCGCAACAATCTACTTAATCCCAATTGCCTGGTTGGATAGATATGATCCTGAACCAATATGGTTATTGGGACTTGCCTTTGCTTGGGGGGCAGTCGTAGCTGTTTTTGCCTCGTACATTATCAATACTTTATTTGGGACAGTAGCCGCAGTCGCAACTCAAAGTTTAGTTTTAGGAAATATACTTGGTGCTGTGATTTCAGCACCTATATTCGAGGAATTAACCAAAGGACTCGGTTTAGTAGCACTTTTAATTTTCTTCAGACGAGATTTTGACGATATTTTAGATGGAATTGTCTTTGCGGGAGTAATAGCTTTAGGATTTGCAACTGTTGAAAATGTGCTTTATTACGGAAGAAGTATTTTATCCTGTGGTGCATCAGGTCTAGCCGTACTGTTTTTTGTGAGAGGAATCTTATCACCTTTTGCTCACGTGACTTTTACTGCAATGATCGGCATTGGATGTGGGGTCTCAAGAGAATCTCATAATCCCGTCATTAGATTCTTAGCTCCAATAGGTGGTTACATTCTGGCAGTTGTTCTTCATGCGATCTGGAACGGTATGACGATAGTAACCATCATTTTGTTAAATGCTGTAGGGATTGCAGGGATTTGTCCTGCTTTTGACGGACCTTGTTCTCTGAGTGGTCTGTGTCCGTTCTTTATTGCTTATATTATTTTGGAAGTTCCTTTCTTCTTTATTTTCTTAGGCTTTACGTTTTGGATTATGAGAAGACAGAACAAGATACTCAAAGAAATGCTTGCCATTGATGTTGCACGCGGTTTAATTCCTCAAGAGCATTTAGATAAGGTAACATCAGCATTTGGAAGTTTGGGATGGAGCTTAGCAGGTTTAACAAGTGGTAAATATATGGCACGTAGAAAATATATGCGTGCAATCGGAAAATTAGGATTGTCTTACTGGCATATCCAGAGAGCTACTGCTGCCCAAGGGCAAACTGGAAGCTTCCAACAAAATCCAATTTTGCGTGCTGAAGTTGAAAAATGGAGAGATCAAGTTTAGGTCAATAGACAATCATATTATGTTATCGGATAATTAAGAAAATTTAGCTTAATTATCCGATTTTTTTATGAATTTAGAATTAAATGAAGAACAAGAATTAGTGAAAAACTCCATAAAGGAGTTTGCACAAAATGAAATTGCACCGCTTGCAAGGGAATATGATGAAGAGGAAAAGTTTCCACGCCCTCAGCTGGAAAGTGCGGCTGAACTAGGGCTTTTCGGAATGATAATTCCTGAAGAATACGGGGGAGCGGGATTTGATGCTGTTTCGTATTCTTTGGCTTTAGAGGAGCTAGCAAAAGCTGATGCATCAGTTGCCGTGATTGTTGCAGTTACTAATTCGGTTTGTTGTTACCCAATCGCAACTTTTGGAACAAAAGAACAAAAGCAAAAATTCTTACTGCCGCTTGCCAAAGGCGAAAAACTTGGAGCTTTTTGTCTTTCCGAACCACAAGCTGGAAGTGATGCAACAAATATAAAAACGCAAGCAATTGAAAATGGGGATAGTTATATTATTAATGGAACTAAGTCTTGGGTAACCAATGGCGGTGAAGCAGATACACACATCGTTATGGCAGCAACTGGAGAAAATAATGGCAAGAAAGAAATTACGTCATTTATCGTTGAAAAAGAAAGCGAGGGTTTGAGCGTTTCCTCAGTTGAACACAAGCTTGGTCAAAAAGCCTCTAAAACTACAGAGATGAGTTTTGTTGATGTACGAGTGCCGAAAGAAAATGTATTAGGAGGAATCGGTAACGGTATGAAGGTAGCTTTCAATAGCCTAGACGATGGGAGAATCGGAATTGGTTCTTTAGCTATTGGTATAGCACAAGCTGCTTTTGATGAATCAAAAGAATACGCAAAGGACAGAATTGCTTTTGGAAAACCCATTGCTGAATTTCAGGCTATTCAGCATAAACTTGCCGATATGGCTACCGAAATAGAAGCAGCGAGACTCTTAACATGGCAAGCTGCAACTATGAAAGACAAAAAACACAAAAAAACGGGTATTTACGCTTCAATGGCAAAATTATACGCAAGCGAAATGGCAAATAAAGTCTGTGCTGATGCCATTCAAATTCACGGCGGAAATGGTTATTCCAGAGAGTATAACGTAGAAAAATATTATAGAGATGCAAGAATCACTACAATTTATGAAGGAACAAGCGAGATTCAAAAAATTGTCATTTCTAGAGGGATTTTAAAAGGCTAAAGTAATTTATGAAATAAGTTTTTACTTAAGTCAGTCTGAAGACAAGTATGAAATTATCAAAATCACTATTCTTTTTCATCACACTTAGTTTGGGAATTATTTCTAGTCAAATATATGAGATTTTGACTAGACCTATACCTAATCTTGATAAAGATTCTTTTATAACAAGTGAGGTAATACACAATTCTAAAACCTCCCTTAATTATGAATTGTTAAACGAAAAATTTCCGTTAGTTAAAAATAACAATGAAGAGATTTTTGTACGTGTCTTAGGTTTTAGAGAAAATTTGTTACCTAGTAAAAATCCATACATAATTGAAGGTTTGAACAACAAAGTAAATGAAAAGACTGAAATTTTTCTCGAAGTGGAGGTCATAAACAATTCTAACAAACCACAATATTTCACTGGATATGCTAATAATTATAACTTAGTTAATCTAAAACGTAATGAGAAAAATATTAGATCGTGGGATTGGTGTGGTTTTGGTACTTCTACATACAAGTTAAATCCAAAAGAATCTGTCAAAATGAAAATCCAGAGTTATAAATTTATCATTCACTCACTAGATAAAGAAAAGCTTCAAATAGGATATCATTACAGAAAGTCTAATGAAACTGATTCAAAAATGTATTGGAGCCAAAAGTTTGTGATTTCAGACAAGGTTAGAACAAGAATAAGAGAGACTTTACTAAATTAGTCTTTTATAGATTTAGCGATTACATCAATGAGGATGATATGAAAATAATAGCTGGCATAGATGGAACAGGTGGTGGAGCAGTACCCGGTAGGGATAGAGACAGGCAATATGATGAAGATTTTGCGAATAGTTTTGTAAGAACTCTTTCTTGGACACCGGGAACAAATACGGCATATTGGCGTGGTCCAGTTACAGCAGGTGGAGGTTTGGTTGGAGCAGTTAATGGGGCTTTTTCATTTATAAGAAATAAAGTAGAAAGCACCCGTGGTATGCGTGAAGTCTTACTGACAGGATATAGCCGAGGAGCGGCTGGAGTAGTAGCAGTTGCTAAAAAACTTGAACGTGTAGATATTGAAGTTAGAGCTATTCTTTTGTTTGATTGTGTTGATAGACACGTAGTGATTGACGCAGAGATAATTCCAAGAAACGTCAGACACGTTCTTCATTTAGTCAGAGATCCTAAATCAAAATCAAGAGAAAGTTTTAGCAATGATGCAATGTATTATTATCCACCTACTCAGATGGAAGCATATAAATTTTTATGTACACATGGAGGAATGGGTGGCGTCCCATGGGTAGTTCCAGATGGTGCAAATAAATATGATTTGATTGATGAAGGTTTCCCAGATGGAATTACAACTATTACATACGCTGAAGACAAAAAAGTCTCTGAAAGAATCTGGAGATTCATCCAGCCTTTCTGTCGGCAACATGGATTTGTTCAATAAACTTAATACGCTTTCGCAAAAACAACCTGTTTTGCCGAATCATTTCCAGAAAAGATACATTTTCCAGCCATTTCGATTGAGTTAAGCGGGACGCAACGGATAGTTGCTTTTGTTTCTTGCTTGATTTTTTCTTCTGTCTCACGGGTTCCATCCCAATGAGCTAACACGAATCCACCTTTCTCAATTTGTGTTTTGAAATCTTCCCAAGTTTCTACCGAAAAAGTATTTTCTTCTCGAAAATTCAAAGCTTTGTCATAGATATTTTGCTGAATTGTATCTAACAAATCCTTGATATATTCAGCAATTCCATCAATTGGTCGAGATTCTTTTTCCAAAGTGTCTCGTCGTGCAATTTCGATTGTGCCATTTTCTAAATCACGCATTCCGATTCCCAAACGAATGGGAACGCCTTTTAGTTCGTACTCAGCAAATTTGTAACCCGGTTTGTATTTTTCGTCATCATCAAATTTAACTGTGATTCCCAAAGCATTTATTTCTTCGATTATCGGATCAATTTTTTCTTTGATCTTTTTCAAATCTTCATCAGTGCGGAAAATAGGAACTATCACAACTTGGATTGGAGCGAGTTTTGGAGGTAAAACTAAGCCGTTGTCATCGGAATGAGCCATCACCAAAGCTCCCATCATACGAGTTGAAAGTCCCCAGCTTGTCGCCCAAGGATATTCGAGTTTATTCTCTTTTGAGACGAATTTTACATCAAAAACTTTCGAAAAATTTTGCCCGAGGAAATGTGAAGTTCCGGCTTGCAAAGCTTTTCCGTCTTGCATCAAGGCTTCGATACAATAAGTTTCTTCCGCACCAGCAAACCTTTCAGATTCGGTTTTTAAGCCTTGAATAACGGGCAAAGCCATCCAGTTTTCGGCAAAGTCGGAATAAACTTGAAGCATCTGTTCGGTTTCATCAATCGCTTCTTGCCTTGTTGCGTGAGCCGTATGTCCTTCTTGCCAAAGGAATTCTGCCGTACGCAAAAACAGACGGGTTCGCATTTCCCAACGGACGACATTTGCCCATTGATTTACTAAAACAGGCAAATCTCGCCAAGATTGAATCCATCCTTTATATGTGTTCCAGATCACAGTTTCAGAAGTCGGACGCACGATCAATTCTTCTTCCAATTTGGCATCTTCATCAACAATCAAGCCTTTTCCATCAGGATTTGCTTTTAGACGATAATGTGTCACGACCGCACATTCTTTCGCAAAACCTTCGGCGTGTTCTTCTTCGAGTTCGAGAAATGATTTTGGCACAAAAAGCGGAAAATAAGCATTCTGATGTCCAGTCGCTTTGAACATATCGTCCAAAGCTCTCTGCATTTTTTCCCAGATGGCAAAACCGTAAGGTTTAATCACCATACAACCGCGAACAGGCGAATTTTCCGCAAGTCCCGCACGTTTTACCAATTCGTTATACCAAGCCGAATAATCTTCGCTGCGTTTTGGAAGTTTCTTACTCATAAATCAGATGTGTCCTCAATAAAAATTTTAATGATAGATGAAATATCAAAGATAAACAAAATCAGAATAAGCAAAATAAATAAAAATTTCGTGTAAGACAATTTACAGATGTGTTAAATTATTTGTATGAGCGAATTTAAGTTGGATTTTGGCGATACTGCGACGGCTTTTGGTGATAAAACTGATGCGGAATTACACGAAAAATATCGTATGTTCAGGCTGATGAATTCAGCGGTTTTGAATGAGATCGGCACAAGCGTAACGCGATTTGCATTAGCGATTGGTTTGCCAGTCGAAGGTCTGATAAAAAGCACTGTTTTTCAGCAATTTTGCGGCGGTGAAAATATCGAAGAGTGCCAGCCAGTAATAGATCGTCTTGGAAAATCAAATATCGGTACGATCCTCGACTATTCAGTTGAAGGTAAGGAAAGTGACGAGGATTTTGAGCGTACAAAAAATGAATTAATTGAGAATCTAAAGCGTGCAAAAAATGATGATGATATTCCATTTGCCGTTTTCAAAGTTACGGGAGTCGCTCCTTTTTCGATACTCGAAAAAATTAGCAGCGGGGAAGAACTAAACGATGCTACCGGCAAAGCGAAATGGGAAAATGCCAAACGCCGTGTCAATGAAATTTGTGAGTATGCATATTCGATCGAGCAGTCTGTTTTTGTTGATGCAGAAGAAACTTGGATACAAGATGCAATTGATGATCTGGCAGTGGAAATGATGAAAAAATACAATCAAGAAAAACCGATTGTATTTAACACTATACAAATGTATCGCCCCGACCGTTTGGAATATTTAAAAAAATCTCACGAAGATGCCAAAAAAGACGGATATATCTTGGCAGTGAAATTAGTTCGCGGAGCGTATATGGAAAAAGAACGCGACCGTGCAAAAGAAATGGGATATAAATCACCGATTCAGCCCAGCAAGGAAGCGACTGACAGAGATTTTGATCTGGCTATCGAATATTGTTTAGAGAACGTTGAAGAAATTGCATTTGTTGCGGCAACACATAATCAAGAAAGCGTTCAAAAACTCGCTGAAGAGATGCACGCAAAAGGTCTCGACCATAATCATCCGCATATATTTTTCTCTCAACTTTACGGAATGAGCGATAATCTTTCCTATGTTTTAGCTGACAAAAATTATAATGTTTCAAAATATGTTCCATACGGACCTGTTGCTGATGCGATTCCTTATTTAATTCGTCGTGCGGAAGAAAATTCATCTGTGACGGGACAAGTTAGCAGAGAACTCGATTTGATTACAAAGGAAATCAGACGTAGAAATAAATAGAACAACAGGTTAAAGATTTTCGTTAAGATTTTGTTATGTATTGTCCAAACTGCGGTGAGGCGGATCAAAAAAAGAAAACATATTGCCGAAAGTGTGGTGTGTATCTAGCTGATTTTGGAAAGATCAGTAAACTTCAACGTCCGGTTAATGAAAATTTCAATGCAAATACAGTTCTTTCTGCTTTAACTGGAACAGTCAGTTTAGTTTTAGCAATTACGCTCTATGTAATGTTTCTAGGGAAAGAAGGCACTCCTGTTATTATTTATATAGTTGCCGGATTTTTGACTGCAATGTTTGCCTGGCAATTGCAATCATTTTTGAGGATTTTACAGCTTCGTAAGCAATTTAAAAGACAATCGGAAATAATTGCAGATGATGAAGAGGTTCAAAATGAGCTAGATACTTCTCCTATCAAAGAATCTCTACCTGAAGCTAATATGGAAGATGTTGTCCCAATTAGTGTTACAGAAAATACAACCAAGAATTTAACTGAAAAAGTTAAACGTTCAACGAAGTCCTAAAAGCAAACGCACACTTCTATCCGAAATTTCTCTATCAGGATCATTTTTCCATATTTTGAGAGGTTCTAATTCTTCTTCAACCAATTCTTCATTTTTCATTCTGGAGGTTTGAGTTGCTTCAAACGCTCGATTAGTAAGTGCGGCGTGAGGTAGGCTCACCTTGAGTTTTTGATTGTTTTGTAATGCCATATCAGCCATTTCTATATCCATAAACATATCTTCATATGCAGAAATGTGCCAAATAATATCGTTTTCAGTTTTTTCAATTTCCAATAAACGCATCAGCCCGAAAGCTGCTTCGATTTGAAAAATTAAATAATCACCTGCTTGAAAATTTTGCGACATAATAATTTAAGGTTAACTAAAAACTAATCAAAGGTAAAATGTGCTAAACTTTTGAAAAATCAATCATAGAATAAAAAATTATGAGAAAATATTAATTATATTTCTCTTGATTACAGCACGAGGACTCATCAATCTAATGCGTATGTTCTCGAAGCTTTAAATCCACAGAGTGTGATTATCAATTCAGTAATATTTACAAGTTTCGCACAACACGCTGTAATGCATGGAAAGAAGGCTAAGAAAGCCTTTGAGAAAGCTATAGATGGACAATAATAATCTCAATTTAATCGTTCCAATTGGAACTCAAATTGTATTGCTAAACAAAACAAAAATCTTAAATGCCAATCGTTTCAAACAAAAAGGAACGGTTGGCAAAATTATCGGCGTGCCTACGGATGCATTTCATTCTTATAGGGTTGAGTTTAATGATGGCGATATCTCAATGATAAATCGCAAAGAATTTTCTATTCACAAACATTACAGGAATGAACAAATTGGTTTTGAGAATAAAGAGGTAAATCTTGTTGAATACATAATTTATCGCTGTGTTGTAGGTTCAAGAGCATTTGGTTTAGATGATGAAAATTCTGATACTGATTATCGAGGAATTTATTTGCCACCCGCAGAATTGCATTGGTCAATGTATGGTGTTCCTGAACAAATTGAGAATAAAGAAAATGAAGAATGTTATTGGGAATTACAAAAATTTTTGATGCTTGCATTGAAAGCGAATCCAAATATTTTGGAATGCCTTTACACACCTTTGATTGAATCCAAAACTGATTTGGCAGAAGAACTTTTGGGCATCAGAAATATATTTTTATCAAGACTCGTTTATCAAACTTATAATGGTTATGTTATGTCCCAATTCAAAAAACTCGAACAAGATTTGCGAACGACTGGCAAAATCAAAAATAAACATGCAATGCACTTGATAAGGCTTCTTTTGCAGGGAATTCAAATCTTGAAAACTGCAAACTTAGAAACAAATGTTTCGGAAAATAAAGAAAAATTATTGGCTATAAAATTCGGTGAAATGAATTGGGAAAAAGTAAACAAATGGCGTTTGGAGTTGCACAAAGATTTTGAAAATGTGTTCGCAAATACCAAACTCCCTGAAAGACCAAATTATGTAAAAGCAAATGAATTTTTAATTAGAGCAAGAAAATCAATGGTTAAATAAATGATAAATGAAAAACTTAAAAAGATAGCTTCTGAACATCCATATCCATTACTATTTGCAACAATTAGTGGAGCCCATTTATATGGTTTTCCGTCAGAAGATTCCGATTATGATTTGCGGGGAGTTCACATTTTGCCTTTGCAGGATGTTGTGGGTTTAGAAATTGGGCAAGAAACATTTCAAGTTGAAGAAATTCGTGATGGTTTAGAATTAGACCTTGTAACTCATGATGTTAGAAAATTTTTTAAATTGATGCTCAAGAAAAATGGTTATGTTCTCGAACAGCTTTTGTCACCATTGGTTGTTCAGACTTCGCCAGAGCATCAAGAACTAATCGAAATTTCAAAAAAGTGCATCACTAAATTTCACTCACATCATTATCTAGGTTTTGCAAGAACTGAATGGAAATTGTTTCAAAAGGAAAATCCACAAAAAGTTAAACCACTTTTGTATGTTTTCAGAGTTTTACTAACAGGAATTCACTTAATGCAAACGGGCGAAATCGAAGCAAACTTGGTTAAGCTGGATGAAAAATTTAAGCTTTCATACATTCCCGAATTGATTGAGCGAAAAGTAAATGGCAAAGAAAAGGGAATTCTGCCAAATGCTGATTTGGATTTTTACAGTAAGGAATATGAGAGATTGGTTTTGGAATTAGAAGAAGCAAGAGAAAAATCAGTTTTGCCTGAAAAGCCGATAGCCAAGCAAGAGTTGAATGACCTTTTGATAAGGCTTAGAATAAATAAGTAAGCTATAAAGTAAATTTATATTATTAGAAATGAGGATTATAAATGACAGATATTAAAGATGCAGTAATAATAAGTGCCGCAAGGACGGCGACAGGTAAGTTTTTAGGGAGTTTGACTCCATTTTCAGCAACAGATTTAGGTGCGGTAGCTGTAAAAGAAGCAGTTAAACGTGCAGGGATAAATAAAGAAGATGTTAGCGAAGTGATTATGGGTTGTGTTGTGCAAGCAGGGCTCGGACAAGCACCAGCAAGACAGGCAGCAATAAAAGCTGAATTACCACCAGAAGTTTCGGCTTTGACTGTAAACATGGTTTGCGGTTCCGGACTTCGAGCAGTTGCTTTGGCGGCTCAAGCTATTAAATTAGGCGATTCAGATTTTGTCGTAGCTGGTGGAATGGAATCAATGTCAAACATTCCTTATGCAATGCCTGACGCACGTTCTGGGCATCGTATGGGAAACAAAACTTCCGTTGATTTGATGATTCATGATGGTTTGTGGTGTCCTTTTGAAAATTGGCATATGGGAAATACTGGTGAGGTCGTTTCCGAAAAATATCAAATTGGACGCGGCGAACAAGATGAATATGCATACAATTCACACCGCAAAGCTAAAGAAGCAAGAGATGCAGGTCGTTTTGATGAAGAAATCGTTCCAATCGAAATCCCGCAACGCAAAAAAGACCCGATTACTTTTGATAAAGACGAAACAATTCGTGATGACACAACGGTAGAAGGTTTAGGCAAATTGCGTCCTGCGTTCAAACGAGATGGTGGAACTGTAACGGCTGGAAATGCTCCGTCTGTTAATGATGGTGCTTCAGCAGTTGTTGTAACTTCTGCAGAAAAAGCAAAAGAAATGGGCATAGAGCCAATGGCAAAAATTGTTGCTTATGCAACAAGTGGAATTGAGCCAAAATTAATTATGATGGCACCAGTCCAAGGCGTTAAGAATGTTCTTGATAAAGCTGGTTGGACAATGGAAGAAGTTGATTTATTTGAATTAAACGAAGCGTTTTCTGTCCAAGCACTTGGCGTTATGCAAGAACTTGGTCTTGATATGGACAAAGTAAATGTAAATGGCGGTGCCGTTGCATTAGGTCATGCTATCGGAAATAGCGGTTCGAGAGTTTTAACAACTTTACTTCACGAAATGAAACGTCGTGATGCTAAAAAAGGAGTTGCCGCACTTTGTTTGGGTGGTGGAAACTCAGTTGCTATGGCAGTAGAAAGAGACTAATCAATAAAGTAAAGAAAAACTTGGGGCGAAGCTAAAATTATTGCTTTAATTTTAGCTTCGCTTTATTATTTTTTACATAAAGTCTAACTGGAGATATAAATATGAGAAATCATCGAAAAATTTTATCAACGATCTTTTTTGTTTTTGGCGTTTTGGATCTATTTGGGTGGATCGGAATGGGAGGTTGGCAAAGCGGGGAATGGTTATATCTATTTTATACGGTATTTTTTATTGTCACAGGTCTGAAAATTCATAATAATACGACAGGTGCAAATTTATTTGGAACTGTCGCCAGCATAATCTATTTATTCAGTTTTCCGATTGGTTCAATTATTGGAATTTACGGGCTTTGGTACTTTTTATTTAATAGAGAAGAATAAGTAAGAAATACTGCAAAATCTATCAAATTCTCCGTTCATATATCAGAGACAATTCTAGCAACAAATTTATTAGAAACTTCGTAATAAATAATAGCTAAAGATTTTTAATTTAATAATTGGAGCAAAAAAATGACAGCACGAGATCACAATAACTTATTATCAATTTTCTTTCTTATAATGGGTGGAATTCAACTACTTGCCGGAATCTTCATTATCGTAGTTTACGGCATTATGGGTTTAGCACTTGTATCGGGATCACCTGATTCAGAAGGTCAGATGGTTGGCGGTATTTTCTTAATCCTAGCAGTTGCTTTAGGTGTGGTGCTTTTATTGATTGCAGCTTTTTATGGATTTGCCGGAATGAAAATGCGTAAGCATCAGAAAATTGGTAGAACTCTAGGTATTGTTGGCAGTGCACTGTCATTACCAAGTATTCCTTTAGGATTGGCTTTAGGTATTTATGGTCTTTGGTTTTTCTTGAGCGATGAAGGAAAACAACTCTACGACAGTGGAATGGCAGGTAGTGCACCGACTCAGCCTCAGCCAAATAGCTGGCAATAAAATTTGATATAAATAAAGAAAGCGGATTTTAGACTCTCTCGTCTAATCTTCCGCTTTTATTAATAAAAACTGATTTACAATTAATGAACTGCGACGGATTTTATTAAATCTTGTCGCTTGTTTGTTTTAAAGCACAATTTTGTTTATTTTTTAACTATAAGTTCTAACAAAAAATTCTATATAAAAAGGTTTAATAATATGAGTGAAAAAATTGGTGTTATTGGTGCGGGGACAATGGGTAACGGTATTGCCCAAACTGCTGCGGGTAAAGGAATTGAAGTCGTGATGTGCGACATCAGCGAAGAATTTCTCGAACGTGCAGTAGGAACTATTTCTAAAAGCCTTGATAGATTCGTAAAAAAAGAGAAAATTACCGAAGATGATAAATCCGCAATTCTAGGTCGGATTTCTACAACTACAGATTTGAAGGATTTAAGCGATTGCACATTGATTGTTGAAGCGGCTACTGAAAATTTTGATATCAAAAAAGAAATTTTCAAGACACTTGATGAAATAACAAGTGAAGATGCAATTTTGGCAACTAACACATCCTCAATTTCCATCACAAAAATTGCGGCGACGACCAACCGACCAGACAAAGTTATCGGAATGCACTTTTTTAATCCAGTACCGATAATGAAATTGGTCGAAGTTATACGTGGTATTGCAACAAGTGATGAAACCTATTCAACTGTTAAAGAATTATCTGAAAGACTAGGAAAAGTTCCGGTTGAATGTAATGACTATCCCGGCTTTGTTTCAAATAGGGTTTTAATGCCAATGATCAACGAAGCAATTTATTGTCTGCATGAGGGAGTTGCAACTGAGGAATCAATTGATGAAATTATGAAGTTGGGTATGAATCATCCGATGGGACCACTGACTTTGGCTGACTTTATCGGTTTAGACGTATGCTTAGCGATTATGAACGTTTTACATGAAGGTCTAGGTGATCCGAAATATCGTCCTTGCCCATTGCTTAAAAAATACGTTGATGCCGGATGGTTAGGTAGAAAATCAGGTCGTGGTTTTTACAATTATTCAAAGTAAAAAAAGGAAATAAAATATGCGTAAATTTTTGTTGATAACAATCTTATTAGCATTAAGTGTGGGAATACTAGCTCAGGTTAGTGTTCCGCCGATGAATATTAAAACTAGAAAGCTTGATAATGGTTTACAAGTTGTGACTGTGCAAGATAAATCGAATCCGGTCGTGACCATACAAGTTTGGTATCGAGTTGGTGGAAAAGATGATCCTAAAGGAAAATCAGGCTTTGCACACATGTTTGAACACATGATGTTCAAAGCCACAAAAAATATGCCTAATGAAAAAATGGATAGATTAACTGAAGATGTGGGTGGATTTAACAATGCGTTCACATCCGAGGATGTAACAGCATATTATGAATTAGTTCCTTCAAATTATCTTGAAACACTTCTATGGGCAGAATCTGACAGAATGGTTAATTTAGCTGTAGATTCCAAAAATTTTGCATCTGAAAGAGATGTTGTAAAAGAAGAATATAGGCAGAGAGTAGAAGCTAATCCATATGGAATGTTATTCAGGTCATTTGATTATCTTTCTTATAAAATTCACCCATACAAACGTGGTGTTATTGGGAATTTAGACGAATTGAATGCCGCCACAATTGAAGATGCATTTGAGTTTTATCGAGAATATTACCGACCTGATAACGCTTCATTAATTGTAGTTGGTGATTTTGATGAAAAACAATTAAATCAATGGATTGACAAGTATTTTGGACGAATCAAAACTCCTGAAAAGGCAATTACAAGAGTTGATGCTAAAGAACCCGAAAGAACAAAAGAGGAAAGATTTGAAGTAAAACGACCTAATGTTCCTTTTCCGGCAATTGGTATTACATACTTTGCACCACCAACCACTAGCCCTGACATACCGGCTATAGAAATCGCTGAGGCAATCCTATCTAGTGGTCGAAGCTCAAGGCTTTATCAGTCGTTAGTATATGAAAAGCAACTTGCTCAACAAGCTGCATTTTTTGCTGATACGCGAGTAGATAAAGGGCTATTAATTTTTTATGCAATTGCAGCAGGCGGCAAAAAGCTTGAAGATATTGAGTCAGCAATTACGGAAGAAATAGAGAAGCTTAAAAACAATGGACCGACAGAAAAAGAATTAGAAAAAGCCAAGAACAAAATAATAACGGGAATTCTTCAAAACAGAGAAACAGTTCAAGGAAAAGCGACCGACATTGGAAGTGCGATTATTTATAGAAATAATCCCAGAGCTGTTAACAAGGACGTTGCTGAATTACAAAAAGTAACTGCTGAAGATGTAAAAAGAGTTATGGAAAAGTATTTTAAGAAAAATACCAGAGCAGTTATTAATTACATTCGTGGTACAGAAAATGGAGGGGCAAAATAATGAAAAAATTGTTTAAGTTTAAAATACTATCGACTATAACTTTTGTATTTTTGACAATTAATTTTGTTTTAGATGCAAAAGCTCAGCAACCATCTGAAACTCCTCCGCCACCAACTGAGCCTAAATCTGTTTCTGTCCCTGAAGTAAAAGAAAAAAAGCTTGATAACGGGCTTAAAGTAGTTATAGTTCCTAAAAGAGATATTCCTTTAGTGACAGTTTCTTTATTGGTCAGAAGAGGAGCTGACAGCGAACAAGAAAGACTCGCAGGTTTAGCAAATATGACCGCAAATCTTTTAGTAAAGGGAACTGAATTTAGAAGTGCGACAGATATTGCTGAACAAATAGATTTTTTAGGCGGTAACTTGAATTCAGGTGTAGGTTGGAATGCTTCAACAGTTAATTTAACTGTTATGAAAGACAAACTTGGACGTGCTTTATCAATTATGTCTGATTCAGTTATTCGTCCTACATTTCCGCTCAAAGAAGTGCAACTTGCAAAAAAACAGACTTTAGACGGGTTTAACGTAAGTTTAAGGCAGCCTGGTACACTTTTGGCATATGTTGCAAGCCGTTATTCATTCGATGAACATACAACATCCGGTACACCTCAAACCATAAAGAAAATAAATCGTAATTCAATTGTCAAATTTCACAAGGAAAACTACATACCCGAAAATTCTGTTCTGATTTTCACGGGAGATATTTCTGAAGAACAGGCATTTCGTTTTGCCAGGTTATTTTTTGGTGGTTGGGAAAATTACATACCAAAAAGATCAAATAAAGTCGCAACGATTGTTGGGACACTGAAAAAACGTGACAAACCAGATCAAATAATCAACAGATTTCTAGTCGTAGATTTGCCAAACTCAGGTCAAGCAGCGGTTGGTTACGCAAAAAGATTAAGTGATGGTCGAATATTTTGTGAAAGCGAAGATACTATCAGCAACAATTGCTTAACGAGTGAAATCTATTACCCCGCAACAGTTCTAAACTCAGTTTTAGGTGGAGGTTATTCTGCAAGGCTTAATCAAGAAATTCGTTTGAAACGAGGTTTAAGTTACGGTGCGAGAAGTGGTTTTGCATGGCGAGGTTGGGATACTAATTTTAATGCCAATACGCAAACAAAGAACGAATCTGCTGCCGAAGTTGCTGAACTAATCAAAATTGAGATTGAAAAACTCACTAAAGACATAATTTCAAAAGACGAGATGACTCCACGAAAAGCAGTTGTAACAGGCGGATTTGGCAGAAGTCTTCAAACAACAAACGGATTAGCAGCAAGATTGCGGGATATATATCTTTACAACATCAATCCAAACGAATTGAACGCCTATATGGAAAATGTAAACAAAGTATCTGACTCTGAAATAAAGAGTTTTGCGTCTGATAATCTAAAAGGTGGGGATATGATTATTGTAGGTGATGCGAAAATGTTTATGGAAGATATAAAAAAACGTTTTCCTAATCAAAAAGTAGATGTAATAAAAGTTAGTAATTTAGATTTAAATAAACCTAACTTGAGAAGATAATTGACTAAAAGTTATTAAATTATATTAGGGCAGAGTCTTATGACATCTGCCCTAATTTTTTACAACCTGAGTTTAAGTATCACAGGATTTTTTAATTTGTCTCTTTGTAATTTTCCGTCTCTGCCAAAAAAATTCCATTGACTATTGGCTACATAATAAAATTGATTATTTACAATTGTTCCAAGGGTTGGATCTTCAAAATCTGAGTGATTAGCTTCTAGTGCTTTAAAACTGATTATTTTTGATTGACTATCATCTAATGCTAATTCAACGACTCTATTTGGACGTGTGCCATTTTGAATGGCTATAAGTTTATTCTTGTAAAAATAAAGCCCATCAATTCCTAATATTGTTATATTACTTGCAGGTTTTAATTGTTTATAAGTTTTGTTACTCAGACTTATTTTAAAAATTCCTTTTGAATAGTCTGCAACAAAAAGTTCACTATAATTTTTATTGAAAGTAATACCTTGAAGTGAAGAGAAGTTTTCGCTTTTTAAGAATATCTCTAAACTATCTGTTTTCGTATCTATTTTGTAAATATGCGGCGAAACACTATCAGTTGCATATACGTCACCATTTTTATGTATTGCTAAATCTCCAATCACAAACTTTTTATCATTTTCTGACAAAATATATTTTTTTATCAGTTTCCCTGTATCAAGATTATATTTGAATATCCCGGATTTTCCTTCATCTGATTTTTTGAAATTAATATACTGAGGAAATGCAGTGGTGCAAGCGTAAAGCAAACGTCTTTTTTCATCTATCTTAATTCCCAAAACACTCCACAGTTCATCTTCTTTGGTTGAAAATTCCCTCACGTTTCTTTTTTCATCAATCTTCAGAATTTTTCCTTGATGAACACTTGAAACGAAGTAGGCTTTAGTTTTTTTATCGAACGCAACACTTTCTGTAATTAAATCTTTTTGGTTAAGTTCAAATACTTTCTCGCTTTTATTTACTGGTTGAGAATTCAATTTGAACTTGGCTAAGATCTTTTTGAATTTATCCTTTTGTTGAAGAGTTTTCAGGTCTTTATCCTTTTCTATTTGAAAAAATAAGCCCATATCAGCAAGTCTTTGTAGAGCATTTAGAGCCTTTTCAGGTTTATTATTTAGTGAATAAGCAATAGCTGAAATATAAATCAAACGGGCATGATTTGGTCGCAAAACATCAGCTTTAACAATATCTTTAAGGAATTGTTCATAATTTTTAGCTCTGTAGTGATTTATAGCTTGTCGCTCTAGCTTATTACTTTCTGTAAGCTCTTTTGCTGTTTGAGAAAAAGTAATAGAGCAAAGAATTAAAATACATAAAAATAAAAAAATAAGACGCTGGAAATAATTAGTTTTCTTCATAACAATTTTTCTACCATAAATAAATAAACAAAATCCTCAAATAATACTAAAAAATATCTAACAAATTTCTAAAATACTCGACAAACAATACTTATATTTCTGCTGTTTGCGAATTCAGTTTTGCTTTGATTCAATAGAATTTAGGCTAATAAATAAAATTATTTAATAAGATGCATAAAAATTTACGTACATTTATCGAAGCGATCAGAAAAGAAAATGACCTAGTAGAGATTGAAGCAGAAGTTGATCCATATCTGGAAATTGCTGAAATTCATCGAAGAGTCATAGAAGAACAAGGGAAGGCTTTATTTTTCAAAAATGTTAAAGGTTCTAAATTTCCTGTTATTACAAATCTATTCGGCACTGCAAAGAGAATTGATTTAGGTTTTGGTAAACGACCACAAGAATTTGTTAAGCGAGCTGTTGAAATGGTTGAAATACTCTTACCACCAAAACCAAAAGAACTGTGGCAATACCGCGATATGGCTTGGACTGGGTTAAAACTCGGAACAAAAAATGTTCGAAACGCTCCTATCCTTGAAAAAATGCAAAAGCCTGCTCGTCTCGAAGAAATTCCTTTACTACAGCTATGGCACGAAGACGGCGGACATTTTGTTACATTGCCTCTTGTTTACACGGAAAGTCCTACAAACGGAAAGCATAATTTGGGAATGTATAGAATCCAGAGGTATGACCAGACTTCAACTGGAATTCATTGGCAAATTGGTAAGGGCGGTGGATTTCATCACTATGAAGCTGAGCAAGTAAATCAACCTTTACCAATAAATGTTTTTGTAGGCGGTCCACCGGCAATGATTCTGGCTGCAATTGCACCTCTACCAGAAGATGTTCCAGAATTAATGCTTGCTTCTTTATTAAATGACGGAAAAATTCAATTAGCCAAAAATCCTTTGGAAAATGGTTTGCGTTTGCTAGCGGAAGCTGAATTTGTAATCAGCGGAAAAGTACCTCCAAAATTGAGAAAACCCGAAGGACCATTCGGCGATCATTATGGTTATTATTCTTTAGCTCACGATTATCCAGTAATTGAAGCTGAAGCTGTATTTCACAGAAAAGACGCAATTTATCCTGCTACAGTTGTAGGAAAGCCTCGTCAAGAAGATTTCTTTATAGGAGATTATTTACAAGAACTTTTGTCTCCACTTTTTCCATTGGTTATGCCAGCAGTTCTAGATCTTTGGAGTTATGGAGAAACAGGTTTTCATTCTCTAGCGGCGGCTGTTGTGAGAGAAAGATATGCCAGAGAAGCTCTCGGCGCAGGGTTTAGAATTCTTGGAGAAGGACAATTATCTCTAACAAAATTTTTACTTTTAACTGACAAACCTCAAGATTTAAGAGATTTTAAGAATTTATTTGAATACATCTTAGAAAGAGTCAATTGGGAAAGTGATTTCTTTATTTTTGACCGAACATCTTTTGATACGCTTGATTATGCATCCGGCAAAATAAACCATGGTTCAAAGGCAATGCTTGTAGGAGTCGGAGAAAAGAAAAAAGAACTGAAAAGAGAATTTAAGGGCGATTTGCCGAAAGGAGTAAAAAAAGCCGAAATCTATTGTGGTGGATGTTTAGTTTTAGAGGTAGAAAAATACGCATCTGATAACGAAAAAGAATATAACAATAAATTAGGCAAGAGAATAGCTGAATCAGGTGTGTTTGATGATTTTGAGATTGTTGTAATGCACGATTCAATTGAATATGCTAGATCAACAGAAAAATTCTTATGGGCTACCTGGACAAGGTTTAATCCATCAACTGATATTTATGCAAAAGAAATAAAAGTTGTAAATAATCATATTTCATATAATGCCCCTATCGTGATTGATGCACGAATGAAACCTTGGTACCCAAAGGAAGTAGAAGTTAGGGACGATATAAAAAAATTGGTTGATAGAAGATGGAAAGAATATTTTCCTAAGTAAACTAATCTACTTTCAATAAATCTTTCACAACTCTAAAGTCTCCATCGTTTTTTGCAGGCTTCAAGCCAAGAATTTTACACATTAAGTTATAAATCTGTTTATTGTTAAATGGTTCTGAAACATAGTTTTGTCTAAATGCATCACCGTGTCCGATAAAGATGGCTCGCATAGAAACTAACTCATTATCATAACCATGAGAACCTCTGATTGTGTTTATTCTTCCGCTTGCTTTCATATCTTCAAAACGCTTTCTAGTGACCAAAATCCAACCTTCATTCGGTAAAACTAAGATCGGAGCAATTCGTCTATTGTTTAAATATTGGAATCTTTCAGGTAAGTCTTCTTTCTTATAAACAGTTGCTTGTGGCGAAAGTTTTGATTTTATTGAGTTGTAAATTTCATCTTTTTTTCCTACTTTTGGAAAAATCTGAACAATCTCACTTACCCAGAAGATTTGTTTAGCTAAATTATTATCAAATAATTCATCGATTACTATTGCGTTTTTTTGTGGGACTTTTGCCATTCCATGGTCTGAAACAATTATGAGATTTACTTTGTTATGAATTTTTCTTTTCTTTAATCCTTTATAAAGCCTCTTTACCATTTTATCGATTTTTCTAACTGCTTTTCCCGTTTTTTTGTTGTTAGGTGAATAACTGTGACCCGCATCATCTACATCGCTAAAATATAGTGTTAATAAAGTTGGACGTTTGTCTTTCGGTTTATCAAGCCAACTTAGAACAGTATCAACTCTGGTTTTATTTGGGATTTTTCCATCATAGGTTTTCCAGTAGGTTGGATATTCGCCTTTTATGCTGGCTTCAGTGCCGGGAAAGAAAAAAGCACCGGCAATCTGTCCTTGTTTTTCAGCTGTTACCCAAATTGGTTCGCCGCCCCACCAACGGGAATTCTGTACCTCTTCGCGTTTACCCAATGTGAAAACCGCATCAAATTCAGGATCGTACATATTATTCGCTACTATCCCGTGATTTTGAGGCAAGAGACCTGTCGCAATAGTGTAATGGTTTGGGAAAGTTTTTGTTGGAAAAGAGGGGATTAACCATTTTGCGCGAACGCCATTTTTAGCAAGTTTATTTAGCGTTTTGGTGTTGTATTTTTCTATGTAGTCATATCTAAAGCCATCAATAGAAACTAGTATAACTGTTGGTTCTAAGTCGTTTATGGGCTTGATTCTAGTAAAAACCTGAATACTAAAAACAAGTAATAGTACGTTTGCAAAAATAAAAAGAGTTAGCTTTTTCATAATAAAATGTACAAAAATTATATTACGAAAAAGCTAACTTTTGAATTCTAGTTTGAATTTATGTTATTTATGCTTCACCGTTAACAGACAGTTTTTCAGATTCGCTTTTAGTCAAATTCACAAAAACGTTAAAATAACAATTTCCACCATCCATAACCACTAGAATTTCTCTTTTCCAATTTTTATTTGCTCTACAAAAATAATTCCCCCAAACTATTTTTTTGCCACCTTCATTAATTACAGGAATAAACTGACGCTTATATTTTCCTAAATCTTTTATTTTGAGTGCATTGATTTGTTTTTCATTGTATTTCCCAATTGTTTTACTGACAATGCTTTCGACTTTTTGGATTTCAGATTGATTTAATTTAGTGGGCTTTGCATTTTCGAAGATAAAGTTATGTTTTTGGGGGTTGTAATTTATGACAGCAAAATTATCAGAGACTTGTTTTGATTTAGTTATATATTTTTTTTCTAAATCAACAATGGCTTTTTTTACTGCGGAGTATCTGGATAAATTTCTACCTGATAGAGGTGAATTCATACCATAAGATACATTTTTAGAGACATTTCCTGCTCTTATATAGATTCCTTCAGATCCTGCATCGTAAACTATTTCCTTTTGTTTATCATTTTCGATTAGATCCAATTTATTTTCTACAAAAATCTTATATAAATTTGCTTTATCCTCTTTAGAAATTTTTGCAAACCATTTCTTTTCTGTATCGTCATCCATTTTTTTATCGGTTATTAAAATTTCATCATCGGAAATTTCGATGCTGTGCCATTCTGGTGCCATTCCACCGTTTTCGCTAAACTTCATACGAACATTTTCAGGCATTTCTTTTGGTAACTCTGACTCAGCAAAGGGATTTCCAATACAATTAACAAAAGATAGATTGAAGGTTGAAATTATAAAATACAGTAAAATTGCTTTCATACTCATTCATTTTCTCCATAAATAAAGTGGTTAGAAATTTTTCCTAACCACTTATAGAATGTTTTCAATTTTATTTTTTGCTGTATTAGATAATTTTAAGGTTTCAAACGATAGAGCATACGCGGAAATGGAATTGTTTCACGAACATGTTCGATTCCACACATCCATGCAACGCACCGTTCTATTCCCATACCAAAACCAGCGTGAGGAACGCTTCCATAACGTCTTAGGTCTAAATACCATTCAAAATCTTCTTTTGGTAAATTATGATTTTCGATCTGTTTTTCAAGATACTCCAAATCCATAGCACGTTCGCCACCACCAATAATTTCTCCGTAACCTTCAGGTGCAAGTAAGTCAATTCCCAAAGCACATTCAGGACGCTCAGAATCGATTTCAAAATAAAACCCTTTGATTGCAGTGGGGAAATGATGAACAAAAATCGGTTGGTCAAATTGTGCGGATAGATATGTTTCATCAGGAGAACCGAAGTCTCCACCCCATTCAAATTTATTTTCAAGTTCACCTTTTTCAAATCCTTCCTGCAAAATTTCTACGCATTTGTCATAATGCAAACGCGGAAAAGGTTTTTGAATGTTTTCGAGAACTGATATATCACGTTCTAAAGTTTCCAAATCTTCGCGACGTTCTTCCAAAACAGCTTTAACGACGTGAATAATCATATCCTCGCCCAAGTCCATCATATCTTCATAATTTGCATAAGCAACTTCAGGTTCAACCATCCAAAATTCAGTTAAATGGCGGCGAGTTTTGGATTTTTCAGCACGAAATGTTGGACCAAAAGCATAACTTTTTCCAAAGGCAGCGGCAGTTGCTTCATTGTATAGCTGTCCACTTTGAGTAAGATAAGCTTTATCATCGCCAAAATAATCAACTTCAAAAAGCGTTGTCGTTCCTTCGCAGGCAGCCGGTGTGAAAATTGGTGTGTCAGCAAGAATGAATCCATTACTATCAAAGAAATCTCTGACAGCTTTGATAATTGTGTGACGAACTCGTAAAACCGCGTGTTGTTTTTTTGAACGAATCCAAAGATGGCGATTGTCCATCAAAAATTCTGTTCCGTGTTCTTTGGGTGAGATTGGATAATCAGTTGAATTTTGCACTACTTCCAAATCTGTCACATCAATTTCAACACCAATTGGAGAGCGAGCATCTTCTTTGACAGTTCCGTGAACAATTATCGAAGATTCTTGACCAGCAGATTTTGCAACTTCAAAAACTTCTTCGGATACATTGCCTTTGAAAACAACGCATTGCACAATTCCTGTTCCATCTCTGAGTTGTGGAAATACGAGCTTTCCACTTGAGCGTGAATTATAAAGCCAACCTTTAAGGGTAACTTCTTCACTAATTTTATCTTGTAATTCGTTAATATATGTTTGTTTCATTTCTATTAATAAGACTTCATATTTGCTGTTAGTTTACATGGTGCTCTGAAAATAAATAAGCACCAAAAGAAGAAATATATTACCAAATTTCAGCTAAATTTCTATTCGTGAATAAAAGTGAAGAACAAAAAACTAAAATTTTAGTTTTTTACAGAAAAATAGTATTTTGTTTATATTCAATCAAACTATTCTTTTCATTCAAGAAAATCTTAATAAAAATATGAAAATTAAATTCGTAATTATTTTACTATGTGTACTGTTAGTCCTTACTTTGACGAATCTTGCACAAACAGATACTAAGTCAGCAGTTGTTACTGGACCTGAAAAAGGAAGCTTAGTGATTGTGGGCGGAGGTAGGATGCCGCAAGCTATTGTAAAAAGGTTTATAGAACTTGCTGGCGGCGTGGATGCACCAATCGTTGTAATCCCCACTGCTTTAGGAGCAGAAAAATATGATCAGAGACGTGCAAATTTCTTAAAAAGAGCAGGTGCAAAAAATGTCACAGTTTTGCACACATACGATAAAAAAGAAGCTGATACAGATAAATTTATTGAGCCACTAAAAAATGCAAAAGGAGTTTGGTTTGGCGGTGGAAGACAGTGGAGATTGGTTGATGCATACGCCGGAACTAAAACTGAAAAAATGTTTTGGGAAGTTTTGAAAAGAGGCGGAGTCATTGGTGGTTCATCAGCAGGAGCAACTATTCAAGGTTCATATTTAGCTAGGGGAGATACAAAAAACAATCAAATTATGATGGGCGATCACGAAGAGGGATTTGGGTTCTTAAAAAATGTTGCGATTGACCAACACGTTCTCGCCCGAAATCGTCAGTTTGATATGTTTACGATTTTGAAAAAACGACGAGAGCTACTTGGTATTGGCATTGATGAAGGAACTGCAATGATTGTCCAGAATGACAAATTTGAAGTTTTAGGTAGAAGCTATGTATTGATATATGACAACACTTTTTGGTCACGCGAGGGAAGTTCACTTAAAAATCTGCCTGATAAAAACTCACTTTTTTATTTTTTGAGAAATGGTGACAGATACGATTTAAAGAATAGAAGAATAATTCCAAGACAAAGAAGGCAAAGAAATTAATTTGTTAATTTTCTAAAATTTCAATGATAGTTTTTTGGATTTGGGGAAATCTGTCTAAACGCATACATGCGTCCAAAACCACTTTGAACATTGGGTTTATGTATTTGATGAAATGACTTTTACCAAAATTTCCAGCTTGATTTGAAAATGTTCCGATAGCTTTAAGACACCTTTGAACTGTCATCAATTCAAATTCATAATCAAAATCCTCTAGACTTATATTTTCTAAACCCAATCCATTCCTTTCATTTAAGAAGTAAACTTTTTTATTTTTCAACCATACCTGTGACGGAAGTTGAGTGATTCTATCTAACAACAAAGAAACCAAATCATATGCAATAGAACCGAGTCTCGCATCTTGGTGATCGATAATTTTTAAGTTACCTGAATCATCAAGCATCAAATTTGCAGCATGAAAATCTCTATGAGTTAAGACTTTGGCGTAGTTCTCTAATTCTTTGGACAGTTCAGTAAATTCAGCACTTAATTTCTCGTCATCTTCAATAGATAATGGATTTTTCTTAAGGCTTTTAAAATAATGTGTCTTGAAAAAATTTAATTCCCACAAGAGTTTTTCTTCGTCAAACTTGAGTTTTGCCGCAATTGAGTCAAGAGCAACCGCATTACTAGTGGATTTTTGGATATAGGCAATCAGACTAATTGCATTTTCGATAAGTAACTCTTTTTCAGAGTTATCACATGATTCTAAATGAACACGAAGAATTTTGTCACCAAAATCTTCATGAATTATAATTCCAAGTTCAAAATCGATATTGAAAATTTTGGCAACAGGTAATTCACTTTTCAAAAATAAATTTGTTATGTCAATCTGAGGTAGATTTTCATTAAATTGTTCTGGGTAAATACAGGCAATTGCTAATTTATCTTCGTATTCAATTCTAAAAAATTCACGTGTAGAGGCATCGGGTGTGAGTTGTTCAATGCTAGTTGATAAATTTTGAGATTTAAGAAAGAGTTTGAGTCTTTGTTTTGCAGACTTATCAAAGGTTTTTGACATATTCATTTTGAAAGGAAGGCTTATTTTAATGAAACTATATAATTATCGCCTGAAAAAACTCCTTTAATAGCTTTTTCAGGTATTTGACCGGCGTGTTTTATCATTTCAGCACTTACAATAGCTACATCTTCATAAGATTCATTATCATTAATTTTTACATTGTCACCGATTATGGATCTATTGACCTTCGCGTTATCTGATATTTCAACATTATCCCAAATTATAGAATCATTAAGTTCAGCAGATTCTGAGATATTTGCATTTTTACCGATTATATTGCGAGTTTTACTACCATTTAACATTTTAAGACTAATATCTAGATAACGGGGAATGGTCGATAGTTCATACCATTTTCCCTCTGTAATGTGTGCAGCTATTTTTTCGCCTTTCTTGATAGCGGGATTGTAAAATGTTGGAACTATATCGGAGTAAACACCTCTGGGAATATAATCAAAAACTCTCGGCTCGAGAATATGTATGCCAGTAAACATGTATGGGAGTTTTTCTGCATTATCTGGATTTGGAAAATCACCAAAGCCTGTTACTAATCCATCTTCGACAAAAACTTGAGAAAATTTTTCACGATTCGTATTTGGCTTTAACACCATGGTAGCTAAAGCACCTGATTTCTTGTGGGTTTCGAGAACTGCATTCAAATCTATGTCTGTAATGATTTTTCCATTCACAATTAAGAAAGTGTCATTTTCAAGTAAATGTCTAGCGTTATCTAACGCTCCTGAAGTGCCTAAAATCCTAGGTTCTTCGTATGTATAATGGATTTTTACGCCAAAATCGCTTCCATCACCTAAAGCTTTTTTTACAGATTCGGGTTGATGATGCAAATTTACTACAACCTCTTCAAAACCGAATTTTGCTACATATTCAGCCACATAACCAACCAATGGTTTACCTAAAAAAGGTATGGCTGGTTTAGTACGATCTATTGTTAAGGGGAAAAGCCGCGTTCCAAAACCTGCGGCAAGAATCATTGCTTTCATTTTGAATAATACTTAAGGCTGAAAAGGCACTATCGGTTTGTTTTCAATCCGTTCAAATGATTAACTTACTTATTTTGTATCTTAATTGCAAATTTGCTAACAATAGTTTTCAAATATAAGTTTTGAATAATAGATGAATAAAATGAAAAAAAAGATTGGAATCTTTGATACTTCTGCAAATAAATCAAAAATAGAAAATCTTGAGACTCAAGGGTATGAAGTATTCCGATTACCGACTTTAGAAATAGTAGAAAATGATTTAGCTCTGCAAATAAATAACTTCAAAAATTTAATATCTGAAAATGATTGGTTGATTTTTTCAGATATTTTTACAGTCGATATAGTTGTAAATAGACTAGCTGAAAATAAATTTGATATTTATGAACTAGATCAAGTTAGGATTTGTACATTAGGCGAGGCAGTAGCGGATCGTTTAAGGTTTTCACAGGTTCATTCAGATGTTATTCCGGGAAAATTAAACCCAAACAGAATCATATCGGATCTTTTATCTTACATTGCGTCTGATAACGAGATGAAAGGTTCATCATTTACTATTTTTGAAGGGAAGGATAGAAAAAATGGTATTTTTGAAGAATTTGAAAAGGCGAATATAAATGCTAAACAGATCTTAATTTACGATACTGTTATAGTTAATGGTATCGAAGCATCAAGAATAAAATTACTTATTGAAAATGGTGCAGTAGATGAGGTCATTTTATTCAGTGTTGAAGAATTAGAATATTTCAGAATTCTACTTGATCTTAATGGATTAAATGAAATTTCAGAATTAGTACAAATATCCTCAACAGATGAGATAGTTTTAAAATCAATCGATGAGTTAAGTTTCTAAGTTAGTATATGAGAAATTCAGTAGTTTTATTTTTTATTGATGGACTTGGTATTGGAACAAGGGGAGATCATAATCCATTTTACTTATTAGATGGTCTTGAACCTTTAGGACATTTTGTTGATGAAAAAAATGACATAATAAATGATGGGATACTTATTCCGACCGATGCGAGTTTAGGAGTAGAAGGCAGACCTCAAAGTGCTTCAGGACAAACAACTATTTACACAGGAATAAATGCACCAAAGCTTTTAGGACACCACAAACAGGGGTTTCCAAACCAAAAACTAAAAGATGTCATAAAACAACATTCAATTTTTTTGCAATTAAAGAACAAGGGTATATCAGAAACTATCTTTGCTAATACTTACACACCAAAGTTTTTCAAAAAAACACCCCGTTGGAAGTCAGCTACGACTTGTTCTGTTGAGGCAGCAGACATGAGATTTTGCAGAATTACAGATCTTCTGGGTAGAAAATCAATCTATCATGATTTTACAAACAAATTTCTTATAGAAAATGGTTTCAAAGTGCCCGAATATAGTCCGAATGACGCAGCTGAGATACTCTCTGATTTAAGTAAAGATTATGATTTCACATTATATGAACATTTCATAACGGATAAAATCGGACATGAACAAGATTTTAATTGGGCAGAACGACATTTACCGCAACTTTCTCTTTTTATAAGAAAGACTCTAGAGAAACTAAATTTAGAAGAAACAACATTTATCTTGACAAGTGACCATGGAAACATAGAAAATTTGGCAATTCGTAATCATACCTTAAACAAAGTACCTACAATTGTTTGGGGAAAAAACAAAGAGAAATTTGCTAAGCAAATAACTGATCTATCAAATATTACACCTGCAATTCTAAAACTTTTTAATTAATGTCTGAACAAAATAACTCAAATACGCTTCCTAAAAATGATCGGAAAGAAATTTTTGGTTGGATAACTTATGATTGGGCAAACTCAGCATTTTATACAATTGTTATTACAGTTTTGCTTGGTCCGTATTTGACTTCGCTCGCACAAGAAGATGTAGGTAAAAATGGTGTTGTTTTTAATTTAGGCTTTTTAGGAGCAGTTACTGCTGAATCATTGGTTCCAAATGCTCTGGCTCTGTCTGTAGTCTCTCAAGTTTGTTTTTTGCCGATACTTGGTTCACTAGCCGATTACACAAATCTTAAGAAAAAAATGATGGCTTTCTTTTGTTACATGGGCGTAGTAGCAAGTGGACTATTATTTTTCATCACAGGGGATAATTATGTTTTAGGAAGTATTTTTATGGTTGTTGCAAATATGAGCTTTGCAGCCACAAATGTATTTTACAACGCTTACTTGGTTGATATAACTACTGAAGATTTACGTGATAAAATATCAAGTTATGGTTTTGCAGCTGGTTATTTTGCTGGATTTATCATTTTAGTTGCCAGTTTAATTTTCATAAATCAAGTTGAAGCTATAGGAATTTCTACTGGATTGGCAGTCAGGATTTGTATGCTTGTTGCAACCTTATGGTGGGGTTTATTTGCGATCATAACCTTTACTTTTGTTAAAACCAGAAATCCAGACAAAGAAGTTCCAAACAATCAAAATTTAGTTACTGTTGGATTTAAAGAATTATGGATAACTTTGAAGCAATTAGTGGGTTTGAAATATACACTTATGTTTTTGATTGCTTATTTGTTTTATAATGATGGTATCCAGACTGTTATTTTAACCTCTTCAATTTTTCTTTCACAAGAGTTATTTATTTCAAAAGGTTTAGAAACAGATCAGGCATTTCTTCTAGGGATATTTGTTGTTGCACAAATAATGGCTGTAATTGGCTCGATAGTTTTTGAACGAATAGCCAGATATATAGGAGCAAAAAAAACAATTATGATTTGCCTGATCATATGGGGCGGTATAGTTGTATTTGCATATGCTTTTCTGGCTTCTCAATTTCAGGCGTGGATTATGGGAGCATTCATAGGTTTAGTTCTTGGAAGTACACAAGCACTTTCACGTTCACTTTTCTCACAAATGATTCCAAAAGGGCGTGAGTCTTCATTTTTTGGGCTTTATGAAATCTCAGAAAAGGGGACTTCTTGGCTTGGAAATATGGTTTTTGCAATAGTCATAGCCAGTACAGGTTCATATCGACAAGCTATACTTTGCCTGATCTTTTTCTTTGCTGTTGGTATTATCATTTTGCTATTTACAAATACTGCCAAAGCTATACATGAAGCAGGAAATTTAACTCCCGAAGAGGCGGCTAAAAGAACATAGATTTGTAATCAAAAGGATGTTGAATATAATTTATATAACAATATTCTCTGAGAATACTTGAAAATATGGCTGAATCTAATAATGAAAAAATAGTTACGATTTTTGGTGGTTCTAAATGCACAGATAAATCACCTGAGTATTTACAAGCAAAAGAAGTCGGTGAAAGGCTAGCGGAAGCCGGCTATACAATTTGCACTGGTGGGTATTTAGGTGTGATGGAGGCTGCTTCCAGAGGAGCTAGAGAAAAAGGTGGTAGAGTTTTAGGAATTGTAATGAATCAGTTCAAATCTGAACCGAATCGGTTTCTGACTGATAAAGTTGCAACTGACCATTTTTATGATAGATTACAGAATTTAATCTCGCGTTCAGTTGGGTTTATCGCCATAAGAGGTGGTATGGGAACTGTTACTGAAATCTCTTTAGTCTGGAACAAGTTACAAACAAATGTAATTTCTGGACGTCCATTGGTTCTGCTTGGCGAATGTTGGAAAAATGTTGTTACTAGCTGGCAAGAAAATCTTGTAGTAAGTAATCAAGATATTTCGCTGTTAAATTTTGCTGACACTGCGGAAGAAGCTGTAAGTATTATTTTAAATAAGACACGTGGATAAGATATTTTAATCTCAAATTTATTAAGTTTTAGTTGAGATGAGAAAAAAACATTCCTTAGAAAAAATAAAAAAAATCGAAAAAAATGGTGAAATAATATTTAAGGGTACACCAGTATCCAGAGGTATTGGTATCGGAAACATATTGTGCCTCTATGGAGCAAAAAGGCAGTATTTCAAGGCTACTTTAAGAAACCAAATAGATAAAGAAATAAGAAGATTTAGAGCATCCGTAAGGCTAGCAAAAAGGCAAATAAAGAAAATTTCAAAAGACAAAGATTTAATCAATCAAAATCAAACTTCAATATTTCAAACCCATCTTTTACTCCTTGAAGACAACTCACTTCTTACAAAAATAGAAAATAAAATACTAAAGGACAAAGTAAATGCTGAATGGGCTGTAAAAAAAGTTACTGACGAATATATTTCAAAATATAAGGCAATCCCTGATAAACACTTGAGGGAAAGGTACATAGATATTGAAGATATAGCAGAGCGTTTGTTAGTAGCTCTTGGCGGACATACAAAGCCGGATTTGGCTCTAGCTGAAAACTCAGTCATTATTGCAAAAGAACTCAAACCATCAACTTTAATTGAACTAAGTGAAAATAATCCTGCTGGAATAGTTACAGAAAACGGAGGATGGACTTCTCACACTTTTATTCTAGCGAGGGAATTAGAATTGCCTGCTGTGACCGGAATGAAGGGAATTTTGAGAAAAGTTACTACTGGACAAAAAATTGTAGTTGACGGATATAATGGGAAAATCATTTTAGAACCCAAGAATGCAACATTAACCAAAATCATAAAAGAGAAAGATAAAAATGCACAAACAACTATTCTAAATATAAGTCGTTCACAAGAAACCTTAACAACACTTGATCATGTAAAAATCAATGTAAGGGTAAATTTAGATAGACCAACAGGTTATACCGAAGCTAGGAATTTAGGTGCGAAGGGTATAGGGCTATATAGGTCTGAGTTTTTATTTAATCAAAATAAAGGATTTCCTAACGAAAAAGAGCAAATATCAAGCTATTCTAAAATAGCTAAACTGGTCGGGGAAGATGGAGTAATAATTAGAACCTTTGATCTAAATCTTGATCAATTTGCTGATGATAATTATGAGAAAACCAATAACTCTGCCCTAGGTTTAAGAGGTATCCGTTGGGCTTTAAGACACGAGAAAGATTTCAGAATACAACTAAGAGCTCTACTAATGGCTTCATATAAAAAGAATTTAGATATTGTTTTGCCAATGGTATCTGACGTGGCTGAAATCATTAGGGTAAAACAGATTTTAAAACAAGAAAAAAATAAACTCAAAAAAAAGGGAATTAAATACGGTGATCCAAAACTTGGGGCGATGATAGAAGTTCCATCTGCTGTTTTTTGTATTGAAGAAATACTTGAGCAAGTTGATTTTGTAAATCTGGGAACAAATGATTTAGTTCAGTATTTACTAGCAGTTGATAGAGATAATGATTCAGTTTCTGATTGGTTTAGAACTTTACACCCTGCAGTTTTAAAAAGCATTGAAAAAGTATCAAAAGCTGCAAATCGGCAACATAAACCTATGATAGTTTGTGGTGAAATGGCTGGAACTCCAATTTATATTGTCATTTTAATTGGTCTTGGAATTATAGATTTTAGTATGAATTTGAACTCTATTCCGAGAGTGCATAATTTGATTTCTAACATAGCATTTGAAGAGGCGAGAAATTTGGTCGATGATCTGAAGAAGTGTAAAACTTCTGATGAGATGGAACAATTTGTTAGAACTTCATTCCAAGAACATTGGACACATTTATTTGATGAAAATTCTCTACCACCTTTAAGAAAGAAAAATTATAAAGGATTTGCTTAACAAGATTTTTTCTAAAAAATATAGAATTTAATTGTTTTTAGCCATATAATAAAAACAGGATGTTCTCGGCATCTGGATTATAAATAATTTAAAGATTAAAACTCACAATCTAGTATTTTGAAGTTTTTACAATGAAAAGAACCAATATACAAAAATTTAGTTACACTTTAATTCTATTGAGCTTGTTTTTTGCAAATCAAGTTTTCGCACAAGAGAAGTCTGAAGTAAAGAAAGTAAATTTTGGTTATTCACTTAATCCAACTGTTAAATCCAAGAAGAAAGAAAATACAAACAAAACCTCGGCAAAAAAAGAAGAAAAGGGAAAAACTTCAAAGGAAGAAAAAAACAAGACTATTGCTCAGAAAACAATTGAATTAGCAAAAAAAGCCAAGAAAGAATCTTTGCCTCCAACTGAAAAATATACAGTCGGGGCTGGAGATGTATTGTTTATAAGTCTTCTGAATGGTCCATCTAATTCTGCTAAATATTACACAGTTTTAGATGATGGAACTATTGACTATCCTCTAGCTGGTGAATTGGTTTCTGTTTCAAATTTAACTACTGATGAAATAGAAGAGTATTTAAGAGAAAAAATAAAACTTTACAAAAACCCTGAGGTCTCAGTTAAAGTTAGAGAACATACCAGTCATAAGATAAATGTTTTGGGATTAGTAGAAAAACCTGGAGCTAAATATCTACAACGTGACGCTATCCCGCTTTTTGTTATAAAAGCTGAAGCCATTGTAAGTCCTGAAGCAGATAAAGTAACCATAAAAAGAAAAAGTTCAGAGATAGAAAGTCATAGCTTAAAAGAAAAGACTAATGATGATTTGCTCATTTTTCCTGGAGACATAATTGAGTTTGAAAAATCCAAGAAACCTGTAATGGAACAAAATAAGTTTTATTACATCGGCGGAAGCGTAAACAAAGTCGGGCGAATGGATTTTTATGAAGGAATTACACTAACGCAAGCTATCTTTGCATCAGGTGGACTAAAAGATCAAAACACTAAGAAAGTTATACTCAGAAGAAAAAATAAAAAAGGATTGTTAAAATCTAAAAGTTATGATCTAAAAGATATTATGAAAGGTAAGAAACCTGACCCAGTATTACAAGAAGGCGATATAATCGAAGTTGAATAGGAAACTTACAAAATACTTTAAATAAATAATATTTTCCCTTAACAAATACAAATTAGGTTTTCATTGTTTAACATTTTTTTGTTAATATTATACTTGCCTTGCAATTGAGTAAGTTTTAGTAATCGCTTTTCTTAAGAAAAGAGGAAAGTCCGAACACTGTAGAGCAATGAGCCGGATAACGTCCGGGCGTTTGAAATTTCAAATGACGACAAGTGCAACAGAAAGTAAACCTGCCTTTTAGGTTAAGGGTGAAATGGTGAGGTAAGAGCTTCACCAGCATATTTGGTAACAAATGTGGCTAGGCAAACTCCTCATAGTGCAAGACCAAATAGGAAAATGTATTTCTTGAGTTGCTCGCTCAAATTCTGCCTGGCAGATGGCATTTTCGGGTAGGTCGCTTGAACTTTTTGGCAACAGGAAGTCTAGATGAATGATTACTGCTTTGATTTAGAAGTTACAAAATTCGGCTTATGAATTTACTTAATGCAGGCGTTATTTCTTTTAAAAATTTTTAAGGAGTCTTGATTTATTATGGCAAACAGGAAAGGGGTATTTATTGGTGCTTATGTACCAAATGAGTTAAAAGAATCACTAAAAAGAAGAGCTGCTGCTGAACATCGAACCTTGTCTCAAGAGATAACAAGAATTTTGGTTGAAGCAGTACATGGTAAAGGATTACCGTCAGGAAGTGTTGATAGACGCAGTCCTAAGACTACCCCCCGAAGACGTTCAACTGATCCATTACCCAGAAGACGTTCAGAAGATCTACCATATATAGCTCCTGAAGATAAATAATTACAAAATAATAAGGGTCTTTATTTTGAGCGTGGTTGTTTTTTAATAACCGCGCTCATCGCTTATATATTTATGATTTGGTAAAATTTTTTTAAGATGAATAAGAAATTCGTTTGGTTATCAATTCTAGGTGTGATTCTGAGCTTCGTAGGTGGCTTTTTTCTTGCAAACGCTCTTAATCGTGGCGAAATATCCTCGTTAACAGCTGAAAATGCCAGATTGAAAAAGAATCAAAGCGGACAAACTTCACAACAATCTGAGGTTGATTTATCTGATAAAGAAATTCAAGAAAAAATTGCTGAGGCTAAAAAAAATCCTAAAGACTTTGCTTTTCAAAAAGGTCTGGGGTTGGGACTTTATCGTTATGCAATGCTCAAACAGGATAAAGATTTACTTGTTGATGTTTCTATGCTGTTGCAAAGAGCCAATGATTTAAATCCCGATGATTATGATGTTATTGTATCGCTTGGAAATGTTTATTTTGATTTGGGGCAAATCGAAAAAGATAAAGAAAGTAACTTAAAGGCAAGAAAACTGTACCAAAAAGCTTTAGAAAAAAATCCAAAAGATGTTAATGTCAGAACTGATTTTGGTCTCACTTATTTACTAACTGAAGATGCAGAGATAGATAAAGCAATTGGTGAGCTTGAAAAGTCACTTGAATTAAACTCTAAGCATGAGAAAACCTTACAATTTCTCACTCAAGCAAAAATCAAAAAGGGAAATTTAGATGAGGCTGAAAAGTATTTGGCAAAATTAAAAGAAATAAACCCCAAAAATCAAGGAATAGCAGATTTAGAAGGTCAGATCAAACAAAATAAATGACAGAATGGATAATAGTTTTACTTGTAATTCTAATTGTAATTGGTTTGGTAGTTTATAAATATCGCAAGCAAATACAAACTGCCTGGATTATGTATCAAACCTTCCGCAAATTTAAACAGCAGGTAAAGCCAAGACAAAAACAAGTACCTAAAAAAGACACTTCAAATGATACGCAATTAGTTCGTTGTCCGAAATGTAATAAATGGACACCTCAGGATGAGGCTGTAAAACTCAAGACAAATTTTTATTGTTCTTTAAGTTGTTTAGAAGAATCTATAACTTTCAACAAATAGTTCTATTTAGGAATAAAGTTTTCCAAATACCAATTTATAATGTTTTCACCAAACAGTAATGCTACAATTGAGCCGATTCCAAGAAAAATACCAAAGGGAATCTGAGCCTGCATACTTTTATCTTTTGATTTTGCAATAACTAAGACACCAGCGATTGCCCCTGAAAATGCACCAAGAAATATTGACAAGAGTGTTAAACGCCAGCCCAACAATGCTCCTACACCGAACATCATCTTGACATCTCCCATTCCCATTGCATCCACACCGCGTAATTTTTTCCAGATTTCTCCAACCAGCCAAAGTGAACCACCACCAACTAGTCCACCAAAAATACCTCCAATCAGAGAAACAAGCCAAATAGGACTTCCGTGCAGAAGTGACATCGGATAGTGACTCAGATCAGGAAAATATATGGCGACACCAAACATTACAGGAAAAATGATTCTGATGATTATAGTAAAAACCAATAGCGGGTAAGTTATAACATTTGGCAAGATCATATGCTCAGAGTCTATGAAAATGAGCGAAACCATAGTTGTCACAAATATTAGAACAACTGGCAAAAATTCTGTTAGTCCGATCTGCCAAAAAGATAATAAGAATAAAGAGCCAGTTAAAAATTCAACTGCTGGATATCGGATTGATATAGGTTCTTTACAATTTCTGCACTTTCCACCTAAAAACAACCAACTTATTATTGGTAAATTATCATAAGGCTTTATTTTATTCTCACATTTAGGACATGCAGAATTCGGGAAAATAATGGATTCTTCGAGTGGAATCCTATGGATCACGACATTTAGAAAACTGCCGATGATTGAGCCAAGCATGAAAAAGAAAACATAGCCGACCCAGACAGGTAAACCTGTAAACATCTCAAAAGAACTCATTAGTACAAACATTAGTATTTAACCTCGAATAAGGAATAAAAGGAAAGGGATTAAAAAAGGATGAACGAAAGAAATTCGCTGATTATTATAATAACTTTTTGTAACAAATTATTAAAGAAAAAAATGGATGGTGTAATGGAAACTTCTTAATATTCCAATATAAAATATGGTAAAAATAAAAAATGTAAAAACAGATTTTTTGACAAAAACATTATTATTATGTAATTATTCGCTTCAAAATAAGCTACAAAAAAAGGAGATCAATATGTTAGCTTCAAAAAAAGAAGGACTTATCTATGAAAGAGTTTACGACGAAATTGTTGTTTATAACGAAGATCGTCAAGAAGCAAGTTCATTAAATTCAACAGCCGCTGAAGTTTTTGAGATTTGTGATAAAGCCTCCTCAATTACCGATCTAAGAGAATCAATCAAGAAAAACTACAACAAAACATTAAATGACGATGTTATTTTGCTCACATTATATGATCTGAAAAAAGCAGATCTCATTGAATTAAATGATAAACCATCTGAGTTATTAGGTCGTAGGGAAGTATTGAGCAAAATACGTAATAGTGCAGTTGCATTAGCTTTGTTACCAACAATTACAACTATAACAGCTCCTGAAACTAAAGCTCAGAGTTCAACAACTACAATGATGATGACCACTACTCCAACAACAACTCCACCTTTTATGACCACACCACCACCGCCAACTCCGCCTATTATAGACTAAGCATGAAAGACCTTACTATAGGAATGGCTGTTTATGATGATTTTGATGGAGTTTATTTTACTTTACAGGCGTTAAGGTTGGCATTTGAGAATGAAAATTGGATAAAGTTTTTAGTTGTTGACAACAATCCAGATAGTTTACACGGCAAAGCAACAAAGGATTTATGTAAAGAAACACAAGTTTTATATATTCCGTTTGATGATTGTAAAGGAACATCTCAATCAAGAAATGCTGTATTCGAAAATGCCAGTACAGAATGGGTGATGTGTATTGATTCGCATGTATTATTAAAACCTGAAGGACTTACTCAAGTATTTAAAAGTAAACATCAATTAAAAAAAAATGATTTGTATCAAGGCATAATGCTCTCTCAAGACCTAAAAACCGGTATTGCTGAAATGGAACCCAAATGGAGACAGGGAATGTTTGGTGCTTGGAAAGAGGTAATTGATTTAGATAACGCTCAATTGGATTTTAAATTTGAAATAGAAATGCAAGGTTTAGGGTTATTTCTTTGCCACAAGGAATCGTGGCTTGGTTTTAATAAAAACTTTATTGGTTTTGGCGGAGAAGAGGGATATATTCACGAAAAATATAGACAAAACGGTGGTAAAGTTTATTGTTTGACACCATTACAGTGGCTTCATCGTTTTAGTCGTCCAGATGGAGTAAAATATCCTAATTTGTGGTCAGACAGAATTGGCAATTATTTTTATGGTTTTCTAGAATTAGGTCGCAGAGACTTATTAGACCAATGTGTCAAATATTTTCACGGAAAACTTGGCACAATGAATTTTGGTCTTGAACTTATGAAAATTAGAAAACGAATGGGAGATGATTTTCCGGAATTGTTCCAAATAAGTGCTGATTCAAGACAAAAGTAAAAACTAAAGTCTTCTTCACAGGAAAAAAATGAAGCTGAATCTGTCAAAGGAGTGAGTGTAAAATAATTTTTCAAGAAAAAATTATTTGGGAGATTAGTGAATATAGTATATGATATTCAGACATAAACAATTTGTCCCTTCAAAATATCTACTTTGAGGTAATAAGATGCAAAACAAGAAGAGAGGATTTCTGTTTTTACTAAGCCTTATCGCAGTTCTATGTTTTTCAAATTTAGCAATTGCAGGTGGGGGAGAAAAAAAGAAAAAACAGAAAAGACCAAAAAATACGGGAATAATCTCGATTAAAACAACTCCAAATGCACTCGCTGTCAGGATTGACGGAAAACCAGTTGGTACAAGTGGTGTAACTGAGGCTGCTGAGTTTTATGTTGAACCAGGAATTCACGTAGTAGAGATTGAGGGACCAAACGGGAAAAAATTCACCAAAGAAATCAATGTAGTAAAAAATGTTAAAAATTGTATTTGTTTGAATGTTGTTGAAAAGACGATTACTAAACCTTGTCCTTTTGATGTGGTAGTTAGAGGTCCATCAAGTATTGGATTAGGCGAGCTTGCTACATTTTTTGTTGAGAATAGATCTGGTACAGATGCAGTTCCGTTAAATTACGCTTGGAGAATCACTCCATCTGATGCCAGAGTTACGAGTGGATTAGGTACTAAATCAATAACAGTAGATACATCAAACTTAGCTGGACGAGAGTTGAGTGTTTCTGTAGATGTTGGTGACGGAATTAATGATGCTAGTTGTCGTCAAACAAAATCAATTAGTTTGTTAGTTCCAGAGCCACCTAAGCCGCCACCGCCACCACAACCTGTTGCTAGTTTATGTGATGAGTTTATTTCAGTTGCACCTGACGATGACAAAGCTCGATTTGATAATTGTGTAATTCAATTGCAGAGTAATCCTGCTGCTCAATTATACATAATTGTTAATCAGGGAACTGACCGAATAAGCAGAACGAGAAATTCATACACACGTGTTCGCAAAAGAGCTTTAGATTACTTCGTTGGAAATAGAAATGTTCCCCAAAGTAACATTACCATTGTCAAAGGTCCGGATACTTCCAGAACAACATATAAAATATGGGTTGTTCCGCCAGGTGCGAGTTTACCGCCTTTGAGATAGTATATTAGAAATTAGTTTATTTAGGATGGTTTACTTAGCCATCCTTTTTTTGTATCAAAAATCAATAACTCAATTATGTTTACCACATAATTTTCATTTCTTATTACTGTCAATTTTTATTTTAGTTTTAAAGCACCAGATTGAACATTCGCATCTAAAATTTTAACTACGTCTTCAAGAGTAACTGTCCCATAAAAGAATTTTCCTTGAGATAAGGATTCTGCTCGAACAGCTTTGTATATGTCATAGTAACTACTTTTTCCATCTACAAAATTAAATACTTCACTAACCATAATTCTGTGCATATTTGTTCTTGGGCGCGTTCTCTTAGAAAAATATTCCTCTGATGACGCAATGTTATAAGGTATTTTTTTCTCTGCTTCTTGATCTTGAACAGTCATTGCAGATGCAGAAGGTTGTTTATACCTTGTAAAATGAAACGTTTTTATTTCATTTATTAATCTTTCTTCGCGAATATCAACTAATTTTAAAAATGAGTCAATTACTTCATTTGCAGACTTATCATTCGAAGCTAATATACGAATGGAATTTAGAGCTCTTTTTTCACGAAGTGATCCTTGTTTAATTATTAGAAAAGCATCACTTGAGTTTTTTGACTTATTCAAAATTTGCATTGCTACATTCATTTCTTTAGCTAATCGCCTGCTTCCTTGTGCATATGTTTCTGCCGCTAAAACTGGAACATCTTCAGCTTCTGCATAAGCTAAATAAAATGCCATTGCACCAACTATAAAATTGTTACGTTGTAGTTGAGTTTGATCAACATTGTCTAAATCGTCATCTGAAGAATGAATGTAGTAATCATCAAAATTGATTAAAGCAACCGCTGGAACACCGAATTTTCCTTCGACAAATACTAAATTATCGGAAGCACCAAAATATGGGACGAATTTTGCGTTATAGCCTTCTCTCGTTCCGCGTGTGGCGTAAATTGGTTGAGAGTGTGGGCGTGGATAATTGCTGAAACGATTTGCGTGGATGTATGAATTGTTTGTAAGAATTACAAAATTTCCGATGCTCTCAAAAAGTGCGTCCAAATATGAAGTTCTTGAAAGCGGAGCAAAAATAAGATGTTGCACACGGCTCCCCATAGATTGTTTTGCTCCTGTCATATCTTGGTGAAGATTTACAAGCATTTTCTTTTCTTCGCCTTGATTGTCACGCAAGTATCGGTATTCGGAAGAGATTTCATCCGCCCACCAAAATCTTAAATCTCGTTTTGGCGGCGGAATTTTACCTTCTTTGATTAATTTATTGAAAACTCTTGCTAGTTCAAGAATGTTTCCACAACCGCTTCCATCGTCATTTGCGGAACCTTGTTCTTCTTGTAAATGAGCAGTAATTACAATTTGTTGGTCTTTGTATTTTGTCCCTTTGATCCAACCTTCTACCATTCCTGTGCCAAGATTTTTGTTTTCTCTTCCATAATCAACATCCACTTTTGCTTTAACGCGAATTTTGCCACCCTTTGTTCTTTTACCAATTGCAAAAAAATCATGTTCGCTATTTGTTTGCAAAACTTTTCTTAATGTATCGCCTTTTCTTGGTGAGAGACTAAATGCAAAAGTTCCTTTTTTTCCTGCTGGTGGGCTTGGGATTCTTGTCCAAGGGAGTTGGTCAGGAAAGTCCAACATATTTTTTGATTCAGATGTTGTATAAGCAATTACGCCAATTGCACCTTTTTCATAAACGGCATTTCTTACAGCAGTTCCAGGGTTTGCATTCGCTAAAACTATCTTTCCCTTTACATCAATATTTTTTAAGGTTTCCAAACTTGCATCATCAATCCAAACTAAATCTGCCTCAATATTTGCGTCTCGACTATTATCTGAAAGTAATAATGCGTGGTCGCCTATGTCTGCAAGTTTTAATTCAAATGGTGAAATGATCCACAACTCCGCTGATCTTGCAGTATAATTTCTGGGGTTTCCATTACTATCGTTGTAAGGCTGTTTGATTATCTTTACATCTTCTAAACCATTTTTCTTAGCTTGTTCAGCCACATAATCCATTGCTTTAAAGTATCCATCCATCCCAGAGTTTCTATGCCATTGAGTTAAAATTCTTATATGTTCAAATGCACGATCCCCGGAAATCTCATTCCTAAGCATGCGAATTTCATCATCAGTTAAAAAAGGAGTTGACTGGCTAAATGTTGTTATTATTAGCGTAAATAAAACAATAATACATTTCAGAAAAGACAATTTCTTCATAATATATTTCCTCATATCTGGTTTGGAATTTTTAAGATTGTATCACAGAAAAAAGTTACTAACCGCGAAAAATACCGCAGATGACTGTGGTATTTTTCATAACAAAATAAGGACTAATCAGAAAACCATTATTTTTTCCGAGAGGAATGCAATTTGCTCTAAATGTAATGTAGTCAGAGTTTTTGGAAAAAAGTATATTGCAAAAAAATATTTAAAAATTGACTATGGAGAAAATCAATGAAGAATCAAAACTATAAGTTTAGGAAACTTTTTATAAAAATTATCTTTGGACTTACGGCTTTGTTAGTTATTTCAGTTGGAAGTTCTTTAGCAGCAACTTACCGACTATCAATAGATTGTAATCACAGTGCAATTAGTGCGACCGAAACAGGTAATCGGATTACCGTTTCGTTTTTGGATAGAAACAGAAATGTAATCAGAAGGATGTACAGAAACGGCATAAGAAATTGTGCAGCATTGGATAAAACTTTCTCCTTTGAAACTAATCGAACGGTAAGATATGTAGTTTTCAGTACAAATGGAAACGATGCATTTTACATAGATGAGTGGAGACTTTATCTAAATGGTACATTAATAAAACACGAAGGCAGAGATAATGGTAGAGGTTGGTGTCTATCTACTGATCCAAATGATGCTGCTGGAGCTTGGTCAGGTTATGTTACAGGTGGATGTAGAAGCTCAATTAGATTTTCAGTATTTGCAGGAAATCCTCCACCTACAAGATACAGTTACAGACTGACTATTGATTGTAATCACAATGCAATTAGTGCAACTGATACACGAAATCGGATAACAGTTTCCTTTCTAGGTAGAAATGGGAGGCTAATCAGAAATGTCTCTAGAAATGGAGTCGGTAATTGTGCTAATTCTGAAGGAATTTTTACTTTAACCACTAATCAGCAGGTTGGTTACGTTTTGTTTAGGACAAATGGAAACGACGCTTTTTTTATAGATGAGTGGAGGTTGTCTTTAAATGGGCGATTAATTAAACATGAGGGTAGAGATAATGGAAGAGGATGGTGTTTATCTACAGATCCAAACGATACAGCAGGCTGGAGAAATTATTTAACTGGTGCATGCAAATCCCGTTTGAGATTCTCTGTTTCATCTAGCGTAACGCCTCCTCCTACTTCTACTAATTATCGGTTGGCAATGGACTGTAACCATCCATCAGTAAGTTCGCGTGAAACTACAAATCGCATTACTGTTCGATTTTTAGATGGAAACAGAAGAATAATACGCAGTGTATTCAGAAATGGAATAAATAACTGTTCAAGTGGAAACATCAATTTTAATATAAATACAAATCGCTCAATAAGGTACGTAGAATTACTCACAAATGGAAACGATGCCTTTTATGTTGATCAATGGTTTTTATATAGAAACAATCGTTTAATAAAGCGACAGGGAAGTAACAATGAAAGAGGTTGGTGTCTTTCAACAGACCCCGCTGACTCACGTGGTTGGAGCGGGTATTTGGTAGGAACATGTCAAACCAGAATCAGATTTCCAATAACAAATATTTCTTCACCGCCACCTAATTCTGCTGTTTATCGATTGTTAGTGGATTGCACTCATCCGTCAGTAAGTGCACGTCAAACAGCAAACAGAATCACGGCTTTGTTCTTAGATGGAACAGGTAATGTCATTAGATCTGTATCTAAGAATGGGATTACTAACTGCTCAAGCGGAAATTCTATTTTTTCATTTAACTCTAATCGGATAGTTAAATATGTAGAGCTTAGAACAAATGGGAATGATGCTTTTTATATTGATCAATGGCGTCTTTATCGCAATGGTGTGTATGTCGGCGGAGCAGGATCAAATGGTGGCAAAGGATGGTGTTTATCTACTGATCCAAATGATACAAATGGCTGGAGAAATTACTTGACGGTTGGTTGTTTACAGCGTTTGAGATCGAATAGATTATAAAATTCCGGTGAAGAGAGTATTTGGCTTCACATTGACAGAATAGCTTAATTCTAAGAATGCATTTGGAGGCGGCGATCGGAATCGAACCGATGAATAAAGCTTTTGCAGAGCTCTGCCTTACCACTTGGCTACGCCGCCTTTAAGAAAGGGAATTAAGAAAGAAAGTAAAGCGACGCTTCGGATTGTAAATATAAGCATCTATCCACGTCGCTTTGAAAACTTTTTTGGAGCGGGAAACGAGATTTGAACTCGCGACCCCAACCTTGGCAAGGTTGTGCTCTACCGCTGAGCTATTCCCGCCCATTGCAAAAAATAATTCTACCTTGCTGAGAAATTTTGTCAAGTTAGTTAGCGTCAATAAAAAATTGATCGGTGCACTTTTCTTTGTTTTAATACTTCAGGTTCGTAGCAAATGAGGTTTGCGAAAACGCAAAGGTGTGCGTCCGATAATGCAAAAATATCAATCTAAACCATTGGATTAAAAAAGAGGCTTATAATTAAGCCCCTTTTCACAATGTAAAAGTGTTCAAATTAATTATTCAATAGTCATTTTTCTAACAAAGTCCCAATCTCCACTTGCATTCATTTGAATATTTTTTACGTTTTCTTTAGCTACTACCATGTTATTAGGATACCAAAGAGGGAAGAGTGGAATTTCAACACTTATAATTTCTTGAGCTTTAACATAAGATTCTTTAGCTGTTTCTTTATTTAATTCCTTGAGTGCCTTTGCTAATAATTCATCAACTTCAGTGTTTTTGTATCTTCCACGATTTCTGGCAGCTCTTTGTTCGGTTGGGATCTCGCTTGAAGCAAATAGGTCTTTTAAGAAAATAGGGTCCTGATTACCACCAACCCAGCGTCCTGTTGTCATTATGAATTGCCCTTGTTTTACTTGAGAAAGCATAGTTTGAAATTCTAAGCTTTCAATCTCAACAGGAATACCAATGTCTTTGAGCTGGCTCTGGATAACTACAGCATATTGTTGAGTAGCCTTACTACCTGAGGAAATCTTAAATATGATTTTGTCCATATCCAGAGTACCATCACCGTTCTTGTCGGTATATCCGGCTTCTTCTAACAGTTTTTTAGCTTTATCAACATCATAGCTATATTTAGTTCCTTCAGTGTATGCCCATGAATCAGCTGGTAATATCGAATAAGCTAAAGCTGCTTGTCCATCAAGTTGATCTTTGATTATTTTTTCACGATCGATTGCATATGCAATTGCTTGCCTAACTTTTATATCGTTTACTGGTTTTGATTCAGTATTGAACCATAGATACTGAATATTTGAACCTTTAAATTCTTCAACCTTCAACTTCGGATCTTCTTCTAAACTTTTTAAGGTATCTGGTGCAAGATTAGTAGCAGCAGGTGCTAAGTCCACATTTCCTGCTAATAATTCATTTTGTAAAGCATTTGCATCTGCCAAAATTTTAACTTTCAATTTTTTTATGTTTGGTGTACCTTCCCAATATCCATCAAAAGCCTCAAGTTCAACGACATTTTGAGCGGTATCAAACTTTGAAAATTTGTAAGCCCCAGTACCTGGAGGAGGATTTTTATCAGCGTTTGAACCTTTTCCAACTGGTGCCCCTTTTGGAATTATTGCTACAGGCACTAAATTAGGGATTAATTGGTTTTTGAGTTCTGGGCGAGGTATTTTTATTTCAACTGTTTTTTCGTCGGGCGTGGTAACTGATGTAATAATTGGTGTTTTCTTGCCGTCTATAGTCTCAAAAAAAGCAGCGGCTTTACCACCTTCGGATTCAAAAAGTTTATCCAAAGTGTACTTAACATCTGCCGATGTAAAAGTATTACCATTGTGAAATTTTATATTGTCATTCAGAGTAAATGTATAAGTTAATCCATCTTCACTGGCTTTAAATTCTTTAGCCAAATCACCAACATAGTCAAACTTATCATTCTTTTTGACCAGAGAGTTATACATTAAAGTTCTTAGTCGTTCAGAATTCGCATCCACTGTAACTGAACCAATTGGATCAAGTGTAGAAAATTTTCCATCCATTGCAATTGTGAATACATCACTTCCGCGGTCACGACAGTTTGATGCTAAAGAGAAAAAACAAATTGTTATAACAAATAAAATAATAAGACGCTTACTGTGCATCAAAAAAAATCCTCCAATACAGGTTAATTTATAAAATACTTTTTAATTCTTTTATTTCAAGAGAGAGTTCATTGAGTCTGTCTTCATTAAAGTCTAATGGGGGTTGAAGTTTCGATCTGACTTTTTCAATCCTTTCCAGGGAGCGATTGATCTTTTGTTCTGTTATAAATCCGTCTTCAAATGCTTTCATAACAGCTCTGTAGGCTTCCCGAACTGATTCTGAATTGTTGCATATAAGAAGTAAATCACTTCCAGCCTGAAATGCCATTACTGCAGCTTTTCCAATTCCGTAATTATTAATGATAGCCCCCATTTCAAGATCATCTGTGAGAATTAAACCATCAAAGTTTAGTTCATCACGTAAAAGCCCTGTAACAATCTTTGGACTCAAGGAAGACGGAAGAAGTTTGCCATTAGAATCAAGTTCTTGCAAATCTGTTTCTGGAAATGTTACATGACCAGTCATAATTGCATCAATTTGATCGGATTTGAGGTGTTCCATGAATGGGTAAAGGTCAATTTCATAAATAGTTGACTTATTTAATTTTACACTAGGTAATTCTTCATGGGGGTCAAACTCTACAGCACCGATACCCGGAAAATGCTTTAAGCACCCTAACACACCTGCGTTTTGTAAACTATCTATATAAGTTTTAGAAAAATTAAAGGCATCATATTTGGACTCACCGAAAGTCCGTTGTTGATTATTCATTACAAATGAATTTCTTTCTTCGTTTGTAACATCAACAACAGGTGCAAAGTTCATATTAAAGCCCAAAATCCTAATTACTTCTGCTGTTAGTTTTGCTAGTTTGCTGGCATTTTCCAAGATTCCATGTTTACTTATTTCTTTTGCAGAGGGAATCGGTTCTACAATTCGTCGTAATCTATCAACCAATCCGCCTTCTTGGTCAACACTCAGAAATGGTTGAAAGGGAAGTGCAGAGCTAAGTTGTTGTGTTAGTGTTCTTACTTTTTGAGCTGATTTTGTATTTCTAGCAAAAAAACAGACTCCTCCGGGAGAAACTTCTGTAATAATATCTCCAGTTTGTTTATCATACTCTTCGCCGGAAATGCCTATAAAAAATAATTGTCCGATCTTCTTTTCTATTTCCAAATTAAGCAAATTAGTGTTTTTATTCATAGTCTATTACTTAAAGTTTTACTTAAGGTGTCGAGTTACAGACATTTAAAGTTTAGCTTTACCTGTTTATATAATTTTATTTTTTAGATTTATCAAAATTTCCAGCGCAGAGCCTTCATCAACTGTTTCCATATTTAAATTTCTTAATTCATCAATTACATTCTCATTGGAAATTGCAAAAAGAGACACTTGCGAAGCTGCTTTAGTTGCAACTGCCTTACCTACAGCATTTTCTAACCCTTTTTTTCTGGTTATTTGATTGTCATTAAATACTGCTAACTCATATTGCTCGAGTTTAGACAGTACTTCTTTTGCTCTGGCAATTGTTTGTTTAGGTAGCCCGGCTAACTTTGCGACAGCAATTCCGTAGGATTTGGAAGCTTTACCTTCTTTTAGTTTGTGTAAAAACACAATATCACCATCAACTTCTTTAGCCGTTAATTGGTAATTCTTCGCCCCAGGCAGTTTCTCAGCTAGTTCAGTTAATTCATGATAGTGTGTAGCAAATAAAGTTTTGGCTGAATGATCTGGCGAGTTGTGTAAGTATTCTGAAACTGCCCAAGCTATTGCTAATCCATCAAATGTAGATGTTCCCCTGCCGATTTCATCAAGTAATATTAAACTTTTTGGAGTTGCATTTTTCAAAATAGTTGCTGTTTCAGTCATTTCAACCATAAATGTGGAACGACCAGATGCCAAATCATCAGATGCTCCGACCCTTGTCCAAACCCTGTCAACAATTGGTAATTTTGCGGATTTTGCTGGAACATAAGAACCAATTTGAGCTAAGATTTGGATCAAAGCTATTTGGCGTAGGATTGTCGATTTTCCACCCATGTTAGCTCCGGTTATGATCAATAGTCTGTCTGTCGAGTTATTCATTAACAAATCATTTGGAATAAAAGATTGATTACTGAATAATTCAACTATCGGATGTCTTCCATCTTTTATTGATATTTGATCACCTTCATGTAATTCCGGCTTAACATAGTCATTTTGTGTTGCGGCTTCAGAAAGTGCTGCGAGTGCATCTAAAGTAGCAATAGCCCTTGCAGTTGATTGAAGTGGCTTTGTTTCTTCGGCTATTCTATCTCTAATATCTTTGAAAAGACTTAGCTCTATTTCTTTTATTTTTTCCTCTGCACCTAGTACTTTTGTTTCCCATTCTTTTAGTTCAGGAGTAGTGTATCTTTCTGAGTTTGTTAAAGTTTGTCGTCTTTCGTAATTAGTAGGAACTCTTGTAATGTTTGACTTTGAGACTTCTATGAAATAACCAAAAACATTATTAAATTTTACTTTGAGCGAATTTATACCTGTTTTTTTTCTTTCAGAAGCCTCAAATGATGCAATCGTTTGTTTCGCATTAGCAGATATATCTCGTAGTTCATCTAATTCTTTATTGAATCCTCTCTTTATTATTCCACTATCATTGATATTATTTGAAGGCTCATCTGAAATAGCACTTGAGATGAGTTTGGTAACCTGAGGTAATTCAAATATGTTTTCATTTAGAACTTGTAAGAATAAGCTTTCAGCGTCTGATAATGAAAGATTGATTTTAGGGGTAACTTTAAGAGATTGGTTTAACGCTAGCAAGTCTCTGGGTGATGCTGTTCCTAAGTTTAACCTACCAATCAATCTTTCTAAGTCATAAACTTCTTTAAGTAAAAATCTTATCTGATCTCGCAAAATTGTTTGAGTTAATTCTTCGACTGCAGCAAGTCTTGTATTGATTTCACTCCTTTTGATTGATGGGCGTAAAATCCAAGACCGTAAAAGTCTCCCCCCCATGCCAGTTATAGTTTGATCAATTACGCCTAAAAGAGTCTTTTTATTAGAGTTATCAAAATCGTTTGACTCAATAATCTCCAAGTTCTTAAGTGTAATTGAATCTAGCGTCATGAACTGTTTTGATTCAAGGAACATCAGATCAGTGATATGATTTGCTGTTTCTTTTTGAGTCTGGAGCACATAATCTAAACAAGCACCAGCAGCCTTTATGATTTCTGTTTTGTTATCTATTCCAAAACTAAGCAGGTCATTCACTTCGAAATGCTTTATTAATTCAGTATTGCATTTATCGAAATCAAACAATATATCTTCAAGTATTGTTAAAGTGGTTGAGAAACTACTTGAACTTTCTAAACGATTGCTAAAATCAAGTACATTATTGTTAATGTTTTTGTTTAATATTACGTTTCTTTTGGTTGAAAACACTTTATTAATTTTGTTTTGTAGTTTGTTTGGGAAAATTACTTCTTTTGGTAAAAGATTTTCTATATCTTGACAGGCTCTACTCCAAGCATCTGCCCCGGTAAATTCATTAACAAAAAACTCTCCGGTTGATAATTCCAAATAAGCTAATCCAAATACATCAGAATCCCCATATATTGAGCACAGATACACAGGCTCTTTTTGCTCAAGTAGTTGTTCATCAATTGCAGTTCCAGGTGTGATAACTTTGACAACTTCACGCTTTACAAGTTTTTTTGAAGCATTTGCATCTTCGATCTGTTCACAAATAGCAACTCTATAACCCTTTCTGATAAGCTTAGAGATATAAACAGATGCAGCATGATGAGGCACTCCACACATTGGTATTGGGTTAGAACTTTTTTTATGTCTTGAAGTTAAAGTAATTTCTAGCTCTTTTGATCCGATGATAGCATCTTCATTGAATAGCTCATAAAAATCACCTAAGCGAAAAAATAAAATAGTACCTGGATAGTCCTTTTTGATATCCAAGTATTGTTTAAGCATTGGAGTTACTTTACTCATAGGTTAAGAGGAATAAAAAGATAAAATAATTTCGTATGATTTTAGTTTATGGTCTTTGCATTATCAAACAAGTTTGTAGAAAATAATTCTTGAAATTAATTGTAGGCTTGTTTATCAAACATAAATGAAAAAAACTGTGTTCACAAATGGTTGCTTTGATTTGTTACATACGGGGCATATAGCTCTTTTAAGAGCAGCAAGAGCAGAAGGGGATAGATTAATTGTCGCAATAAATAGCGATGAATCCGTAAAAAAAATTAAGGGCAATGATCGTCCTTTCCAAAACCAGTTTGATAGAAAAACAGTCTTGGAAAGCTTAAAATTTGTTGATGAAGTATATATTTTTGATGAATTAACTCCAGAAAAATTAATAAAAGAAATTAAACCCGACGTGCTTGTGAAAGGGGGAGACTGGAAAGAAAACGAAATTATTGGATCAGAGTTTGTAAAAGCATGCGGCGGAACTGTAATTACCATACCCTTGGTAGATGGCTTTTCTACAACAAATTTAGCTACAAAAATTAACAATTTCAACGGAAATCATGAGCAAAAAACGGATTATTCTGAAGACTTTTTTAGAAAAAGCTTAACAAGACATAGACAAGTTTTTGAACAAATTGAAAATGAGGAATTTTTGAGCAATTTAAAGCAAATATGTGATTTAGTATGGAAAGTCATTTCTAACGGTAATAAGATTCTACTTTGCGGTAATGGAGGAAGTGCCTCAGATGCACAGCATATTGCAACAGAGTTTGTTGGTCGGTATGAGAAGGAGAGAAAAGCTTTACCTGCAATAGCCTTAAATACAGACACTTCAGCTTTGACAGCTATATCTAATGATTATGATTTTAGCAGAGTATTTTCGAGACAGGTAGAAGCTTTGGCTGTTCAGGGCGATGTATTAATTGCAATAAGCACGAGTGGAAATTCTCAGAATGTGATAAACGCTGTAATGACTGCGAGAAAAAAAGGATGTCTCGTTATTGGCTTAACTGGGGCAAAAGGAAAGAAACTGGCTTCACTTTCAGACAAGTGCATAATGATTCCTACAGAGAATACTGCGAATATACAGGAATTTCATATATTAGTAGGGCATATAATTTGTGCATATGTTGATAAACAACTTGAAGTATAGAGTCTCAAATAGACACAAATGCTTGACTTAAGTAAAATCCAAGACTTTAAAAACAGAAAGATTATGGTATTCGGTGATGTAATGTTAGATGAATACCTTATTGGTGATGTAGAAAGAATTTCACCAGAAGCACCGGTGCCAGTGGTAAAGCTGAAAGAAATTAATTTTGTTCCGGGTGGGGCAGGTAATGTAGCAACCAATATTAAAAGTCTTGGTGGGGAAGTATGCTTAATAGGGTTAATTGGCGATGATGAAGGAAGTATAAATTTTACAAATTCGCTTAATCAATTGGGAGTTTCTAGTGACTTGATTGTCACAAGTCGAGATAGACCAACGATAAAAAAAACAAGAATAATTGCTCATCAGCAACAAATATGTAGATATGATAGGGAACTTACTAATAACCTAACTCAAAACGAATTTGATTTACTCTGGGAAAAAATTACAAAGGTTATTGATGAGGTAGATTTAATAGTAATTTCAGATTACGCCAAAGGAGTAGTAAGTGATGAAATCTGCGCGCGTCTGATAACAAAAGCTAAAAAGCATGGTTTAAGGATTATTGTTGACCCGAAAGGAAAGAATTATAGAAAGTATTTTGGAGCCACAGTTTTGACTCCGAATGAAAAAGAATTTAGAGATGCTTTTTCGTTTCATCAAGATAGAGGCGTTGAAATAATTGAAAAGAAAGATTTATTAAGGTTTTTAAACATCAAGGGAATGCTTATTACTAGAGGCGAGAAGGGTATGTTACTAGTAACTAGCGAGTATGAATATCAATTAGATACTCAAGCAAGGAACGTATATGATGTGACTGGAGCTGGTGACACAGTTATTTCTACCTTAGGATTATCGATTGCTTCTCAGTTTAGCTATAAGGAAGCAACTGGAATAGCTAATGTAGCGGCTGGACTTGTTGTAGAAAAAAGTGGAACATCCAGAGTAGATCTTAAAGCTCTAATTAACAAATTAGAAACTTAAGTAAAACATCAAACGTCATAATACAGACATCTCAACTAAACTTTTAACTAGTTTATGGCAAATTCATACAAAAGAAATGACTTATCAGAAACAATTACCCTAAAAGCTTTTGGGGTTGATATAAATATTTTTCATGATATTCCTGAAAAGAAAGAAAAATTACTTCAAGGTATTAATCAAGCGATACCAACAAATCTAGAGATAAAATCTGGAAAAGAGACTGGGCACAATTTTGAAATCAGATCAGATAAATCTAATAATTTTAGCTTATTAAAAGATGGTGAGGATTTAGTTATAAAAGTAAACTTTGAGCAATTAATAGACAGGTTGGAAACTCATTTAAGATTGACAGTTGGAGAATATGCCGATGATAGAGTTTTTGTACATGCTGGTGTAGTCAGCTGGAGGAATGAAGCAATTATTATTCCTGCAAAAAGTTTCAAAGGGAAAACAAGTTTAGTCGTTGAGTTAGTAAAAAGAGGTGCTGTTTACTACTCGGATGAATATGCTGTAATTGATTCGGAAGGTTATGTTCATCCATTTCCAAAAACTTTATCAGTTAGAGGTATAATTGATGAATATACACAGCTTGAAAGAGATGTGGGATTTTATGGCGGCAACAAGGGGAAGGAAGCTATTAAGCCAGGACTTATATTAGTTACACAATATAAAAAACATTCAAAGTTTAGACCTAAAAGACTAACACAAGGTGAAGTTGTGCTTGAATTAATTTCCAATACTCTACCAATTAGAAGAAATCCTGAATTTTCGCTCAAGTCATTAAACAAATTGGCTGATAATAGTATTGCTATTGAGACTAAACGCGGCGAAGCAAGAAGGTTTTCAAAAAAACTCTTGGAATGGTTTGATGAGGCAAAGAAAAATTAATAGGCAAAACTGAAAAAGAAACACCAACAATAAAAAACAAAGCATGTCATATAGTTTAGCGATTGATACAGTTTCCAGAGAACCAAATATCACTTTATTTACAGATTTAAAGATTATAAAAGTTAAAGAGTTTGGACAAATAAAAAGTTCTGGGAATCTCCTTGGATTAATTAAAGATGAGCTTGATAGCGAAAATCTGATAAAAAATGATTTGAACGACATAGTAGTTTGTAACGGTCCAGGTAACTTCACAGGCATTAGGATAGGTATTTCTTTAGGACAGGGAATAAGCAGATCGTTAGGTTTAATGTTGACATGCCTACCTCTGTTTGGTTTATTATTCTTTACTAGTAAAACTAAAGGGAATAGAATTCTCCTTTATGAGTACAAGAAAAATAATTATTTGCTTAAATATATTGAAAAGGATGAGAAAAAAAAAGACTTAGATTTTTCCCAATTCGAAAATATTAATTTAGACGCTTTAGAGAAAAAAATAAGAGATTTGGATGCATGTGAATTGGTGGGTTTTAGTAGTGTACCCACGAAAACTGATTTTGAAGACTTAATATATACCAAATTTGATGAAAGTGTGAATATATCAGTTCCAAAAAAAACATTATCAGAATTGATGGCAAATCAAATGTTAAAAAGCCGAGCCAAAAGATCTTTTGGCAATGCTCCAATCTATTACTGACTAAGGTGCGTCCGATAATGCTTAGATCAAACTAACAATAATAAATCTCTTTGAATTTTAACTTATGTATAATATAATGTGGTTTACACCGCTAAGAAACTAGACGAGTGTGAACTTAGGTTCTTTAATAAAAATAAAGGAGATAAATAACTTATGGACATTTCAAAGACTGAAGCAGTTCGTAAAGAACTAATGGAAACCGATCCTAAATTCAGAGATTTAGTACATCAACATCAAAGCTACGAACAAAGGCTCTCCGAACTTTCCAACTTAACTTACCCAAGCGAAGAAGAACAACTTGAAGAAACTACAATTAAAAAATTAAAGTTGAACATTAAAGATCAAATGTATTCAAAAATTGACCAATACGCTAAGTCACACTAGTGTCACGAACACAATTTTATTTGGCAAAAGGGTTGGAAATTAACCAGCCCTTTTGCATTTCCCACTATACACAAATAAAGAATTCGAATATATTAGAAACAATTTCTCATCAATAACTTTCATAGATTTTATAAAGTCATCTTTTTTACTAGTTACAAGATAGTTAACTATTTTCCCTTCCTTCAGTTCTAAGATAGATATACGCTCATCTCCAACCACAAGGTTAAATGAATAGTTATTTTTAATAATGGTGTCTAAAACTCTACCGGACAATCGTTCTCGCCAAATTAGATTGCCAGAATTGCTTTCAAGCAAATACTGAAAATTGTCTTTTGAATTGACTAAATACGCGTCTTTCAGTTTATAAATTGACTGTACTCCACCACCTAGTTTAACTGACCAATTTTGAGTTAGTGTTGGTAGCTTAAAGCTTTTTACAAAACCTCCATCCGTACCAATTAGCAACGTATCACTATCATAATTGACTAAACCTCTTATTGGGAGACCTGAAGAGTTAATTTGATTTTTAAATTTATTAGTCTTTCTATCTAAAATTGCGACAGTCTTACTCTTTGTTCCCACAATTTTTAGATTATCTTTATAGTTAAATTCAAAGTAGTATTTGCCATTAGTATTAGCTTCTATCGATGGATTACTAGATATACTTAATGGTATAGGGAAGTTAGATTTAAGTAACACTTTTGAAGATGTATTATTTTCATGATTTGGTAAATCTTTTATCGAATTCACAAGTCCTGTTACTTTATCTAGCTGTAAGATATTGTGTTTCCCCGTATCTGTTTGAACTGTTAGAACCAACATACTCCCAATAAGTGATGCATTTTTTACCCGATTTGGAATTTCTGTTTGCCAAATAGTTTTACCATTTTGGTTTAACGCAACTATCTTTAGTCCTGATTTAATAAATATGTTCTTATTATCAGACGCAAGTAGGGCTATTTCCCCTTCCTTAGAGTTGTATGACCAACATTCCTTTATAGGTTTAGACCAATCAACTTTTTCAACCGACTTTTGCGGAAAAGTAGTAAGAATCAACCCTAAAAGAATAAAATACGAGAATAGAATAATTGGAGATATTTTCTCGAAAACTGCCATTTTGTAATTTGCTGTATAAATGCTTAATATATTACACACATTAGAACTGTAGTTCTTTTAATAGATGATTCTATATATTTACACAGTTCGCTGAAAATATATAAATGGAGATAAAAATATGTCTTTTAACAAAATTATTATAGTAGGTAACTTGGGCAGAGACCCGGAACTTAGGTACACCCCACAAGGAAATGCTGTTTGCAATTTTTCCATGGCTACAAATGAAAAAAGACGCGACAAATCAGGTGAACTTCAAGATGTAACTACTTGGTTTAGAATTACACTCTGGGGAAAACAGGCTGAGAATGCGTCTAAGTACTTACAAAAGGGGAGTCAAGTCTATATAGAAGGAAGACTCAAACTTGATGAGTGGACAGATAGAGACGGCAATACCAGACAAACTTTGGATGTTACAGCTACTGATATGCAATTTATTAGCGGCGGTCGTGGTGAAGAGATAGCTGCAACAAGTTCTGCTTCAAGTCAAAATAATGTGAATAGTTTTTCAGATTCAGATAGCGGCGATAGTGCTACAACACAGACTACAGATAATACCATGCCTGACGATGATGACATCCCATTTTAATTATTCGAAAGCGATACCTAGACTGTCATGGTATCGCTTAGTAACCATTCTCCCATCTTTCTAAATTTTAATTGTCTTAGTTTCTTGCGATCCTCTTTGTTTGTTTTTGAAAGTTTCTTCAGATTCTTCAAAAGAGCTTTTTTCAAAGATTTGGTCACTACATCCAAATCTCCATTCTGTTGCTCACCTTCAATTTTCCAAAATTCTTTTTCAGGTACTATTTCATCTACTATACCAAAAGCCTCAAGGTCAATCGCAGTAAGACGTAAGCTATTCGCCGCCCGCTCCGATTGACTAGCATCTTTCCATAAAATTGCTGCACACCCTTCTGGTGATATAACGGAATAGACAGCGTTTTCCATCATAAGCACCTTATTACCTATTCCAATGGCTAAAGCTCCGCCAGAACCACCTTCTCCTATGATTACAACTATTGTAGGAACACTTAATCTAGCCATCTCTCTCAAATTATAAGCTATGGCTTCGGCTTGCCCTCTTTCCTCTGCATCTATACCTGGGTATGCACCTGGTGTATCAATAAATGTGATTATCGGACGCGAGAATTTTTCAGCAAAGTTCATGAGGCGTAAGGCTTTTCTATATCCTTCCGGCTTAGGCATTCCGAAGTTCCTTTCACGTCTTTGATTTGTATCTCTGCCTTTCTGCTGACCAATGACCACAACTTCGAAATCTTCTAATTTGGCAATCCCAGAGACCAAAGCCATGTCATCCGCAAATCTGCGGTCTCCATGGATTTCCAAAAAATCTGTAAACATGTGCTCAAATAAATCCATAGAATAAGGTCGGTCTGGATGCCTCGCCATCTTCACTCTTTCAAATGCTGTTTGTTCTTTTTCACTCATAAACTCTAAACTAATTCCCATTTAACTTTGCAGCCGATTTCTTTCAGGTAAACTTCAGTAGTATCTGAGCCTTGAATTCTCAGAGGCTCAACGTATATCTCCGCACATATCTCATCTTCCAATTCCAGTTGCAAATAAACATCACAGCTACCTCTTCTTTTGCTTAAATGCTCAACAATACTTTCAAAATAATTCTCATTAAAATCTTTTAACAAATTAAAGGGAAGAGTTATATCTAAACGGCTCGCACTCTTGAAGACCATATCTGACAGACTTTTCACTTCCTCAACAATCAATGTCATATCCTGTCCTTCATTAGACTCAACCTTAGCATTTAATATAACTAATTCATCCTCTTTCAATATATTAGAATACTTATTGAAAGTTTCAGCCCAAGCAAGACATTTTGCACCATCAGATTTATCTTCTAATCTAAAAATACAGAAACGATTTCCTTTCTTACTGTGTCGAGCCTGAAACTTAGTAATCATCCCAGCTACCGAAATCATATCTCCTGGAAAAACATTCTGGTAATCAGCAAAACTCCTTACATTTAGGTTCTTGATGATGTCTGTATATGAATCAAGCGGATGAGTAGATAAATAAAATCCAACCGCAGTTTTTTCCATCTGAGACAATTCTTTTTGAGTCCAAGGCTTCACATTAGGCAATTGGTCAGTTGTAACAACTGAATGTCCCGAATCAACAGCAAATAAATCACTTTGCCCTCGCAGTTTATCATTCCAAAGTCTCTGAGCCCTTGATAAAGCGGCATTTACAGAATCGTATAATTTTGCTCTCCAAGATGCTATACTTTCGCCATCAGATATCATAGAATCAAAAGCCCCAGCGGCAATTAGGCTTTCTAAACCGCGTCTGTTTATCGCCCCTTGGCTAACCTTACTTGTAAAATCGAATAAATCCGTAAACCTTCCATTCTCATTTCTTGCTTCAATTATCGCCTCTACACTTGATGTGCCGATACCTTTAATAGCACTTAACCCAAACCTTACGGCATTATCAAGTGGAGTAAAACCAACATCGCTTTCATTTACATCAGGGGGAAGGAGTTCAAGACCACTTTTTCTTAATTCGGTTGCGTATTTATAAATCTTTGCTGTGTCGTTTGATTCATGAGATAAAACAGATGCATAAAAATAAGCAGGGTAGTGTGCTTTAAGATAAGCAGTCTGAAATGCTATATAAGCATAGGCAACACTATGACTTCTGTTAAACCCATAATCTGCGAATTGAGACATTAGATTAAATATTTCTTCAGCCTTTTCTCGTTTGATATTATTGCTTACTGCACCTTCAATAAATTTCTCCTCATGAATAGCCATTTCGCTACGCTTTTTCTTTCCCATAGCACGACGCATCATATCTGCCTCGCCTAAAGAATATCCGGCAAGTTGTTGGGCTATTTGCATGATCTGTTCTTGATAAACCAAGATTCCATAGGTGTTTTTAAGTATTTCCTTCATTTCAGGAACTATGTATCTAACTTTCTTCTCCCCCCTGTGTCGAGCAATAAAGTCATCTACCATTCCGCCATCTAAGGGACCAGGTCTATATAAAGCATTTAGTGCAGCTAGATCCTCTAATTCTTTAGGTTGCAACCGTCTGCAAATCTCTTGCATACCGCCAGATTCAAACTGGAAGACAGCTTCCGTCCGACCATCTGAAAAGATTTTCATTGCATACTCATCTTCTAATGATACTTTCCCCCAATCTACTTCCTGACCAGTCTTATCTTTAAGCATACTTAAGCAATCGCTTATTATTGTTAAGGTGGTTAAAGCAAGGAAATCCATCTTAAGCATCCCAACCTTTTCTAGATCATTCATAGAATACTGACTGGTTAATTCGTCATTTCTAGAAGAAATCGCAATAGGAACTAATTCATGTAGGGGTTTTGGTGAAATTACTACTCCAGCGGCATGAACAGAGGTGTGCCGACCACACCCTTCTAATCTCCTTGCCAAATCTACTAATTCTTTGACTTTAGAATCTTTGTCAATCAATCTGTTTAATTCCGGCACTTGCTCCAAAGCCTGACCTATACTTACATTCCTACCTCTCACGGGTGGAGGAATTAATTTAGCAATTTTTTCAACATCCCCGTATTCCATACTTAATGCACGTCCGACATCTTTTATTGCTGCCTTAGAAGCCATTGTACCGAAGGTTATTATTTGGCAAACTGAATCTTTACCATAAAACTCTGAAACATGTTCTATTACTTCGGTTCTACCCTTTACACAAAAGTCAATATCTATATCTGGCATAGATACACGCTCAGGATTTAGAAAACGTTCAAAGAGCAAATCATACTGGATTGGATCAATGTCAGTTATTTCCATGCAGTATGCAACTAAAGAACCTGCAGCTGATCCCCTTCCTGGTCCTACAGGAATATTTATGTTTCTTGCATATCGCATAAAGTCCCAAACAATTAAAAAATAGCCTGGGAACCCCATATTTTGAATTATCTCAATTTCTGTTTTAATACGGTCTTTATAAACATCATACGAATACTTGAGGCTTCCTTTGCTTTCAAGCACTTCCCAAACCTGTTTTTTTCTTTTTTCAAACCCTTCATAGATAACTTCTTCAAAATATTCATCAATTGTTTCGCATTCTGAAGTGTCAGGAATTGGATAATTTGGCAGAGCTAAATTATCCTTCATGGGAATATCGACCTGACACATTTCGGAAATTTGTAATGTTATATCTAATGCTTCAGGTAACTCATTCCCAAACAATTCCCACATTTCCTCTTTTGAACGCAGATAAAATTGTTCATTACCAAGTGTGCTACGGGTACTATCAAATATAGTTTTTCCTTCCCCAATACATAGCAGTACCTCATGTGCTTTGAAATCTTCTTTAGTCATATAATGAGCATCATTTGTAGCAACTAAAGGTACATTGTTATTTTTTGAAAGTCTTAGTAAACCATCGCGTATTTTTTTCTCTTGCTCCAAAGAGTGATCTTGGATTTCTAAATAAAAACTATCTTTTCCAAAAATTTCTTTAAGAGTCTGGATATTTTCTTGAGCCTTAGCTTCTTCATCCTGAGCAAGAAAATGTCCAATCAATCCTTTTAATCCGGAAGATAATCCAATTATGCCCTTACTTTTTTTGCTTAATAAATCTAAATCTATTCGAGGTTTATGATGTAAACCCTCTGTGTAAGCCTTTGATGCTAAATTACATAAGTTATAGTAACCCTCTAAATCTTTTGCTAGGAGAACCAAATGATAGTAGGGAAGCTCTCCGGTTTTAACAGTCACATTTCTGTCAAATCTACTTCCCAATGTAATTATGGCTTCATAACCAAGAATCGGATGTATATCATTGGCTTTCATAGTGTTGTAAAATGATATAGCACCAAACATATTCCCATAGTCCGTTATTGCACAGGAATGCATCTCTAATTCATTTAACTTCTTAGCAAGAGGTTTGAGTTGGATAGCACCTTGTAAAAGGCTATAATCTGTGTGTAAATGTAAGTGAACAAAATCTCCGGATTTGTTTTTATTTTTATTTATTTGTGAACTCATAGATTATGAAAAAAGTTTATTTAGAAACTTTCGGATGTCAAATGAATGTATCAGATTCAGAAAGAGTTGCAACACTCCTTGAATCTAAAGGATTTGAAATGACTTCTGAGGAAGATTCAGCAGATGTAGTTTTGCTTAATACTTGCTCTGTCAGAGAAAAAGCTGAACACAAACTATATACACGTGTTGGTCAAATACAAAACTTTAATGAATCTAACCCGTTAATTGGTGTTATGGGATGCGTTGCTCAACTTGAAGGAGAAACTCTTTTTGAAAGGAATAAAGGTATAGACTTTGTCATCGGTACTAAAGCTGTAGGAAGAATAGATACAGCGATTGAAAAAGCTTATCAAGGAAAGAAAAAAGTATTAGATTTAAATAACAGGGAATTTGACTACGATTGGTCAACATCTGAAACTCAAAGACACTCCAAATACGTTGCGTTTGTCCCGATAATTGAAGGCTGCAATAAGTTCTGTACGTATTGCATTGTGCCATTTTCAAGAGGTAGAGAAAAAAGTCTGGTTGCTTCTGAGATTATTAGACAGGTTTTAGAACTGAGAAGACAGGGAGTTAAAGAAATACACTTAATTGGGCAAAACGTTAATAGTTACAGACCAAGGAATGATTCAGGTCTTGAAAAATTTAAGGGGGCAACTCCTTTTTCAAAATTATTAAGAGCTGTAGCTGCAACAGATATTGAACGTATAAAGTTTACTACTTCTTTCCCTAGAGACTTTCATCAAGATATAGTAGATGCAATTGATGAAAACCAAAATCTGTGTAATTGGGTGCATTTACCCGTACAATCCGGGAGCGACAAAGTTTTGAAAGCTATGCGACGAGGTCATACAATTGAAAATTACAAAAGAAGAATTGACAAAATAAAGAGTTCCGATAGAAATATATCTCTGACTACAGATTTAATAGTGGGTTTCCCAAGTGAAACCCTCGAAGATTTTAAAGAAACTAAAGACCTAGCTAAATATTGTCAGTTTGATAGTGCTTATATTTTCAAGTATTCACAAAGACCCGGCACGCCCGCCGCTGAAATGAAAGACGATGTAACAAAAGAAGAAAAAAGGGAAAGGTTTCTCGACTTAGAAAATGTAGTACGAAAGAGTCAAAAAAAATCTTTAAAGTTAAAAGTCGGGAAAACACTTGAAGTATTAGCAGAAAAAGTTTCTAATAAAAAACCAAATCAACTGTCAGGACATTCTACGTGTCAAACTGTAGTAAATTTTGATGCAAACAAAAGTAATTTGGGTGATATCTGTAAAGTTCAGATACAAGAGGCAAAAGCAAACACGCTTTTAGGAAAACTATTATAGGTAAATGAAATAAGTATGTTGATAGAAGTAAAAATCGGTGCCTTAATAATGGATCCAAACAGCAATACTCCGATCGTTGTATTAAAAGGAGTAGAAACTGAAAATATTTTACCCATTTGGGTAGGTGCTTTTGAAGCAAACGCAATTGCTTTAGAAATAGAAAAAATTGTTCCACAAAGACCAATGACTCATGATCTAATAAGAAATCTTATATTGGAGACTGGTTTTCAAATAAGTAAAGTCATCATTACTGATTTACTCGATAACACTTTCTATGCACAAATTGAACTCACAGATGAAAACCAAAAAGTCTTACTGCTAGATTCAAGACCATCAGACGCTATAGCTTTGGCACTACGTTCTGATTGCCCAATTTTTGTTGAAGAAAAAGTCTTTGAAATCTCAAATAGCTCAACATTAAGTGATCCTGAGATAGAGATTGGTTCCGAAGAAGAAGTAAAAACTGAAGACTGGCCAGATTTAATTGGCTAATTAACTCAATGATTATCGTAATTGCTAACCAAAAAGGCGGGGTAGGTAAAACTACTACTGCAATCAATTTGTCTGCGGGTTGTGCACTTAAAGGGAAAAAAATACTTTTAATTGACCTCGACCCTCAAAGCAATAGTTCCTTATCATTTATAGACCCTAATTCTATAAAAAAAGGGGCATATGAGCTTTTTACAGATACTGACTCCAAAGTAAAAAATTTAATCTATAATACTGAGATTACAGGTTTAGATATAATTCCTTCAAAAATAAATTTAGCCAAACTAGAATCTAAACTTGTTGGTGATTTCGATGCAATTTTTCGGTTAAAAGATAGAATAGATAAAGTAAAGGATAATTACGACCATATAATTTTCGATACACCTCCAACATTAGGTTTGATTACTGTTAACGCATTAGTTTCTGCCACACACGTATTAATTCCAATACAATCATCCTATTTTGCATTAGAAGGAACTGATGATCTGCTAGAGACGATTGACAAAGTTCGTTCTAGACCAAACCCAGATCTAAAATTATTAGGCGTCTTGGTTACATTGGTTGATAAGAGAACTTCATTATCTAAAGATGTGGAAGCACATATACGGAATGTCTTTGGTGCACAAGCATTCAAAACAACCATTTCTCGAAGTGTAAGATTGGAAGAGTCTCCCGCACACAAGGAAACTATTTTCACGTTTGCACCAAAATCTAGCGGTGCCAAAGAATACTCAAAGCTTTGTAAGGAGGTACTAAAACGTGGTTAAAAGAGGATTACCAGGTAGTGTAAAAATGAGACATGACTCTCATTACGTCGATGAATTAGCAAAAGAGAGTAAAACAGTCGGTAAAGTTTTACCAATTAACCAGCTCGAACCAAACCCTGAACAACCACGTGTAGAATTTGGGGATTTAGAGGAATTAACATCATCAATAAAACAAAATGGTGTGCTTGAGCCTATTTTGGTAAAACCTATTGAAAATTCTAATAGATATTTGATAATAGCTGGAGAAAGACGATGGCGTGCTTCTAATAAAGCAGGATTAACTGAAGTTCCATGCATTGAATTAGATATAGATGAGCAAACTATTTCAGAAATAGCTTTAATAGAAAATCTTCAGAGAAAAGATTTAACAATTTGGGAAATCTCAGATGGTTTAGCTGATTTAGCAGAAAGATTTGGATACACTCATGATGATATAGCTAAAAAAATCGGAAAAAGTCGTAGTACCGTAACTGAGTCAATGGCAATTGCCGGTTTACCAGAAAGTATCAGGCAGCGTTGTAGAGAAGCCAATATAAGAGCCAAATCAACCCTTGTAGAAATTTCAAGACAATTCGATGAATCTGAAATGCATAGTTTTCTTGATGATTTATTAAACAAAGAAATATCTGAGAAGCGAGTAAAAAAGAAAACAAAGAAAAAAATATCTGAAGATAACAAAGAAACTGTTAGTGCCCAAGACAACGATTTAAAGAAAAAGCACAAAAAGAAAAAATCCTTCATTTATAAAGGGGGACAAAACAACTTTGAATTAAAAATTGATTTTGAAGATGATTCAATTACAAATAACGATGTTTTAAGAGCACTAAAAGAAGCATTTGACTCAGTTAAAAATAATAGTTAACCCTAAAATAACATAATCTTTATTATCGGACGCAGTAGGTGTGTTACTTTTTTCTTCCCTTTCATTAGAATCTTACTATTATACTTTTCTTTTTATTAATCTATTTTGTGATAGTCCTCTTTGACAGTTATTTACTAAATAGATAATATTGCCCTTTTGTAAAAATATAGAATAAATATCTATCCTAATACCACAAAAGGAGTAGCAGAAAATTGAGTAACAAGAATTTCCTATTCACTTCCGAATCCGTTACGGAAGGACATCCAGATAAGATTTCCGATCAAATATCTGATGCGATTTTAGATTCACTATTAGATCAAGACCCTACTAGTAGGGTTGCTTGTGAGACTTTAGTAACTACAGGTTTAGTTGTCGTCGCTGGTGAAATAACAACAAACGCAGTAATTGATTTTCAAAAAGTTATCAGAGACACAATAAACGACATTGGTTACAATGACGCAAATTTTGGTTATGATTGCAATACACTTAGCGTGTTAAATGCTTTGGGTACACAATCGCCTGATATTGCACAAGGCGTTGATACAGGTGGAGCAGGAGACCAAGGACTTATGTTTGGTTATGCTTGTAATGAAACACCTGAACTTATGCCAATGCCAATCCAAATAGCACATGATTTAACTTTCAAGCTTTCTGAGGTTAGAAAAAATGGGGAACTTCCCTACTTACGACCGGACGGTAAATCACAAGTATCTATTGAGTATAGAGACGGCAAACCTGTAAGAGTTGAAGCCGTTGTAATATCTTCACAACATGCTGATGACGTAACTAATGAACAAATGCATGAAGATATTAAAGAAAAAGTTATAAAGGCAGTTATACCAACTGAGCTACTTGATAATGAGACAAAATATCATATAAATCCAACCGGCAGATTTGTAGTTGGTGGACCGATGGGTGACGCAGGTTTAACGGGACGCAAAATTATTGTAGATACATATGGTGGATATGCTCCACACGGAGGTGGTGCTTTTTCAGGTAAAGATCCAACCAAGGTAGATCGTTCAGCTGCATATATGGCTAGATATATAGCTAAAAATATTGTTGCTGCAGAACTTGCAGATAAATGTACTGTTCAGCTAGCCTACGCAATTGGTGTTGCAGACCCAGTTTCAGTATTAATTGACACACATGGGACAGGAAAAATTAATGAGGAAAAACTTTCTGAGCTAGTTAGAAACAATTTCGAATTAACACCAAAAGGTATCATTGAAACGCTTAATTTAAGACGTCCTATCTACAAAGAAACTGCCGCCTACGGTCATTTTGGACGTGAGAATTTCTCTTGGGAACAAACTAACAAAGCAGAAGCTCTTAAAAATGGTGCTTCCAATGGTATGGCATCTGGAATATAGGAATAATTGAAGGAATAGGAACTAATCTTATTCCTTATTTTTAGTTTAAGGATTAATAAAGAATAAATATGGCACAAGAAGGAACCGTAATGGAATACGATATAAAGGATATTAACCTTGCGGAACAAGGTAAAAAAAGAATTGAATGGGCAAACCGTGAAATGCCTGTTTTGGAATTAATCAGAGAAAGATTCAAAGAAGAAAAACCACTTGATGGGGTTAGATTAGTTGCATGTGCACACATAACAACAGAAACAGCAAATCTTGCAAGAACACTCAAAGCAGGTGGTGCTGAAGCAATTTTAATTGCTTCTAATCCGCTTTCAACACAAGATGATGTTGCTGCTTCGCTTGTAAAGCACTGGAACATCCCTGTCTTTGCTATCAAAGGTGAATCAACTGAAACATATAACAGACACGTCAGAATCGCTTTGGATTCAAAACCAGATATAATCATTGATGATGGTTCAGATGTGGTAGCAACAATGCTAAAGGAATACCAGGATCATGCGGAAAACATCATCGGTACGACTGAAGAAACAACAACAGGTATTGTTCGACTAAAAGCGATGGAAAAAGCTGGGGTTATGAAATTCCCTTCCATGGCTGTAAATGACGCACAAACCAAACACTTTTTTGACAACCGTTATGGAACAGGTCAATCAACCCTGGACGGTATTATTCGGGCTACAAACATTCTGTTAGCAGGAAAGAATCTTGTAGTTGTTGGTTATGGTTGGTGCGGTAAAGGCGTGGCAATGCGAGCTAGAGGTTTAGGTGCTAATGTAATTGTTACTGAGGTTGATCCTATCAAAGCCGTCGAAGCTGTAATGGATGGTTTTAGAGTTCTTCCTATGGACAAAGCTGCCGAAACGGGTGATTTCTTTGTAACCGTAACAGGTAACAGACATGTAATCGACAGAGATCATTTTGCACGTATGAAGGATGGTGCAATTGTTTGTAATAGTGGTCACTTCGATTTAGAGCTTAACCTAGAAGCACTAAGAGAGATGTCTGAAGAGCCTAAAACAAGAAGACCATTTGTCGAAGAGTACAGATTCAAAGATGATTCAAAAAGTGTAATCGTTCTCGGTGAAGGTCGTTTGATTAACCTCGCCGCTGCTGAAGGTCATCCCGCAAGCGTTATGGATATGAGCTTCGCAAACCAAGCACTCTCAACAGAATACCTCGTTAAAAACAAAGGAGAACTTGAGCATAAAGTTCATGTATTACCTGATGAAGTTGATCAAGAAATCGCAGGGCTTAAATTGAAATCTTTAGGTATTGAGATCGATGAATTGACTCCTGAGATGATTGAATATCTAGGAAGTTGGGAAACCGGAACATAAACTAAATTGAGTAATAATTTTTCTTCAGCCGCAGTAATTGATACTGCGGCTTTTTTATGTTTTTACTTTTGTTAGCAGATATAGACCTATGATTGTAAACATCACAAGCGGACTCCAAATTGCTATAGAAGGCGATAAATAACCACTCTGTCCCAGCTCTGTAAATACACTACTCATTCCCATAAATGATAACCATGTAGCAAAAGCATAAGCTATTGTCACAACATTTCCCTTTCTACTGAGCGTTAAAGCAAAAGGAGCTGTAAATAAAGTTATAATAAAAGGTAAAAAGATTGTAGTGTATTTCTTTTGTATAGATATTAAATAACTAACCCTTTCAATTTCCGATTTAGATTGATTTAATCGGTTTTTCATTTCAGAAATGTTTAGGTGGTTCGGCTCAACAATCTCACTTTTGAAAGGATTTACTTTGTTTAGAATACTCAAGCTATTTTTCTTAGATTTTACGGTTTCATTCTCCTTAAACAAAATATCTTCAACCTTTCCTGATAAAATTATCTCTCCATTATCCCACTTGGCATTATTGGCACGAATAAACCTTTTTATTTGCCCAAAATCTTTATCAAATTTAAAAATAATTATTTTATCTAAAACACTTTTTGGATTATCAGACGCACCTTCCTTTGTAAAAGAAATTACTTTATTTTCACTAGTAATCCAAAAACTCTTTTTGTTTGTTAGTATTTTATTTCTACTTCTCAGCTGTGCCCTTACTGAGTCTTGTACTCTATTTGTTTTATTAAATAGATATTCTTGTAATCCAAAATTTAAGAACCCAAGAAGTATCATTAATATAAAGCATGGTAAGAGTAATCTATAAACGCTCTGCCCTGCTGCTGTCCAAGTAACTATCTCATTTTGTCTGGATTTAATAACATATGTAGCAAGTGTCGCAATCATTAGTGCGGAAGGTGCAACATTTATGTAAACAAATGGAATGAGGTAAAACAGATATTTCACCAATAAATTAACCCCACCTTCCATCGAACCAGCAAACTTCCAATGTTCAAAAGCTGTAAACACTAAAAAAATTATTGTGAGAAAACTGACTGTTAAGATGTAGTTTTTGATTAAGTTTAGAATTAAATCAAAATCCAATATTCCAGTAGTGAAATCTAAGATGGTGTTTTTTGGAGAAACCTTTTTATCGTTACTTTTCTGAAAATTAAAATTAAAATAACCTCTTATTGATAAAGATTTGGTAATAAATAATCTCTTTGATAGAAAAAACCAGAAGATTGCAATGATACTAGCTCCTAAAGGCATCAGAGCTGCAGCAGTTATTGGAATAGTTCCATTGCGAGCTAACTGTTCCCCCAAAAGCATAAGCAAATAATAAATAACCAAGCTTAAGAGAGACAGAAATACTCCAAAACCACGCCCACCTCGATTAAATTTTAGTACCAAAGCCGTCCCAAGCAAGGCAAAAATTATCGGTGTTATAGATAAAAGTATTCGTCTCTGCCATAAAACCTGAGCTTCTCTTTTTTCTCTTCCCTCTAATGTGTTTATGTATCCCGATAGTTCGTATAAACCCATTTCTTCGGGAATCTCTTTAGATTTTGCCAAACGATCAATTATTTCGCGTCGTTTAGTTTGAACGACCCAACGCAAACTTCCAACATTTTCTGAAACTATTTTTTTAGGAGAATCTTTACTGATTATTTGATTATTTTCATCTAAATCTAATGTTGTTACAGTTGCATTATCTAATACAATCTCAGAGTTTTCGTCTCTAGTATCAATCCTCCCTTTTTTTGACGTTATCAGACGCACTTGTTTATTAGCTTTGTCATCATGATAAATAAAAATGTTTTCCCAGTTACCATCCTCAATATTTCCGTTTTTCACGTATATCGTGAATCCATTTATTTCAGAATTAAAAAGTCCCGGTTCGATTGGTGATTCAAGCTTGTAGAGTGCTGCTTTCAGGGCAACTTGTCTTACAATTTGTGCCGCAAGAGGTACGCCTTTTAAGTTAATTGTAAATGCAAAAGCCGATAATAATAGACCTATAAGTACGATCGGCAAAGCAATTTGTAAATTACCCACACCAGCTGCTCTTAAAGAAACCATCTCACTATCACCCTGCATCCGAGACAGACCGATAATTACCCCCACAAGAACTGCTATTGGACAAGTGAAAGATAATACATTTGGTATAAGTGCAATTGTAAGTTGCCAAACAAGACTACTCGGAAGAGCAGTATTAAAAAGAAGATCGGAGTATTTGCCAGCTTGTTGTACGAAAAAAATTACGCTTAATAATAGCCATGTGAACAAAAAATAAGGCAAGATGGCTTGGAGGACATATCTGGAAATTAAAAAGCTAAATCTTCTCATTAAAACACTACTTAGTTTGTTAAAATCTTTCTTTCGACTATATCTTTACCCAAAGAATGCGAAATAATACGCTTTAATACGCCTGAAACTTCTTTGAACTCGTTTTGGTAACCTTTTGTCAATTCAATAAATTTTTTTGGTGAGACTGTTTGAGCTAACTGAAATACGTATCTTTGATTTGGATCTATGATGAAACGTTGTTTAACGTTTTGGCATTTGGAACAATACAAATGAAAATCATATTGTAAATTAGTTATCTCATTATCATTAAAATCAGAATTGCAATTGAAACAGGCAGCCCAATTTGGAAGATAACCACCTAAACGCAAAAGCCAAAGCTCGAAATATAAGGATATGGCTTCAAGATTCTCTAAATTAGTGGAGGCAGTTTCCAAACAGACCTTTGACATTTTATAAAGCCTTTCATTGGGGTCATTTGGTGGAACGAACTCAATAAGAAGTTCAGCTATATAAGCAAACTTCTGAAGAAAGATAAGATCAGATGCGTGATTAAAAAAAGATTTTTTTAAGTCTATTTGTCTTATTGAAACTAGTTCTCTTTGATCTTTCTGAAAATATGCAAGATTTACAACTGAAAAAGGTTCTAGAGAACCATTGAATTTACTTTTAAGCCTTTTTGCTCCTTTGGCAACCCCTCTGATCAAACCATTATTTTGTGTCAAAAAAACTACAATTTTATCAGCATCTGCTAGATTGAAACTTTTTAATACTAACCCTTCTGTTTCTGAAAGTGCCATAAATTACCAAGGAATAAAATAAAATACCCAAGCTAAAGCTAAACTGATTAATACGAACTGGGCAAAAGTTTTCGCACCATAAATAATCTTTTCTTTCTGAGTGCCTGTAGAAAAAACCGCAAAGAGGACAGAAACAAATAAAGCAAAACCGATCAAATATAAAAAATGAATCATTATTCTTTCCTCCCCGAATGAATATCTATTACGTCAATTATCGCTAAAAAATTTAGCAAGCCCGCAACCTCAAGGAATCTTCCCCCATATTCAAAAGTTCCCCATGCTGCCACATCAGTTGGAGGATTCATATTCAAGAAAAGACTTATTAATGCCCCCAACCCATTGCCCGCTCTCGCAAATATATTGAGCAGATACAGTAAAGCACCTTCGTTAAAAGTTAATCCTGGATAATATGCTCCGCCACTAATAATTGCGATAATGAACATTAACCAAATTGCTACAGCAATTATTACACCTCTACGTAGTTTACCGATTGCTATATGCCCAGCCCCGGGAAAAAACCAAGATAATATTCCAATAAAGACTATGTTGTTCATAAATAATACTTAAAGTAATAAATTAAGTGTCGGAATACAGACGTTTAAGGTATTACTTCACACAAAAACCTCTCAAAACTCACTAATACAATAGATATTTTTGTCTTAAATCATCAAAACTCTTCTCATGAGAGTTCCAGGGTTCTATTATTTTCTCTAATCCTTCGCCTGATTCTATTGACTCTCTCAAGCTTGTATTTCCAGCAATCACATCAAATGGATTCCGTTCATATTCATATTCATATGGAGGTACTTTCCATTTGAAATTTTCTTCATATAAGTCATAAATCATTTTGACCATAGCTGCGCCAGTTAAAACAGGCTTGAAAGAACTCCGCTCAGTCACATGTACAAAAACTCCGCCACAAACTTCACCTGCGTGCTTTTGAAATGTTGGTAAAAAATTTGTTGGTCGAAAGATCACACCTTTTAAGTTAAGTGAATTTAAGGCATCAGCTAATTCATCGGAGTCAATATACGGTGCTCCAACAAACTCAAACGGTCTGGTTGTACCTCTACCTTCTGAAATTTGTGTACCTTCAAAATAAACTGTTCCAGGGAAAACCACAGCAGTATCGACAGTTGGCATATTCGGTGATGGAATTACCCATGGTGAATCGGTTTCATCTAAATAAAAGCTTCTATCCCACCCCTTAAGTGCAAGTATTTGCAATTCACAACCAATTCCAAATTCCTCATTAAATAATTTAGCCAATTCACCAACTGTTAAACCGTGCCGCATGGGTATTGGATATTGAGCTACAAAAGACTCATGCCCTTCTTCTAACAAACTTCCCTCTATATCTATACCGTTTATTGGATTAGGACGATCACAAACAATGAATTCTTTATCGTATTTAGCACATGCTTTCATTGCATAAGCCATTGTGTAAATAAATGTGTAAACCCTTCCCCCAATATCCTGTAAATCAAACACTAAGGAGTCAACATTTTTCAACATTTCTGCAGTGGGTTCGCGTGTTTCACTGTAAAGAGAATAAATAGGCAAACCCGTCCTCCTATCAAGAGTATGGTCAGTTTCTATCATATTATCTTGAACATCCCCCCTGATACCATGTTGAGGTCCGAATAGTGTAGTCAAATTTATTTCATCAACCTCATGAAATAGGTCAGCAATGTGTTGGTACTTATGATCTACAGAGGCTTGATTACAAATCAAGCCTATTTTCTTGTTCAAAAACACTTTCTTTTTATCACTTAAACCTATTTCTAGACCAAGTTGAACCTTATTTATATTTTGCTTTAACATTTTATAAAGTAACACTTTAAGTTATTTCTTACACTCCTCAACAAACACTTTAAATATACTCTTAGAGTTTCTATCAAACTTCCAACTCAATTCTGGATGCCATTGAACACCTAAAATAAACCTTCCATCTCTTATATCTTCTATACATTCAATAACCCCATCTTTGGATCTGGCACTAATACGCAAATATTTTCCAATATCTTTTACGGATTGATGGTGATGTGAGTTTACTTTAATTTTACAACTCTCTGTTATTTTATTTATTAGCGTTCCCTCTTCTATCAACAAACTGTGTGAATTCCGCTCAAGTGGAACTCCCTGATCATGGCGATAAGCATTTGGGATCTGACTCTGTATATCTTGATATAAGGTTCCCCCTCTGAACACATTAAGTATTTGCATACCAAAACAAATAGCCAATATTGGAATTTGTTTTTCCTCTGCTAACTCAAGAACCAACAAATCGGTTTCATCTTTAACAGGAACGTTCCGACCAAACTTTTGATGAGATTCTTCTCCAAACCTCATTGGCTCAACATCTGTATTACTTCCCGGTAAAAGTATGCCATCAACTGATTCAAGTATATTAGCAATATAATCTCTATCCGGTATCAGGCTTATATGTATTGGTACAGCACCAAAATTTTGTATTGCTTCGCTATAGTCACGCCCCAAATAAAACCTATCAGTTTCTACCTCTAATCGCATTGTGATGCCAATTTTGGGATTTTGGTTCATAAACTTTTGTTATGTTCAAACAAAATGTCTCAACTGTCAATTTGAGCATTTCAAATTAAACATTTATCATTATTTTTCTAGAATTATGAATGAAGTAAAAAATGAAAATACAATACGCTCAACAACCGTGTTGCTCGTCAAAAGAGATGGTCAGACAGCTATTGCAGCTGATGGTCAAGTAACTTTAGGTGAAACGGTTATAAAAGGTAATGCACGAAAAATCCGGCGTATTCATAATGATAAAGTTTTAGCAGGTTTTGCGGGTGCAACTGCGGATGCATTCACTTTGTTAACACGGTTTGAAGCTAAATTAGAACAATTTCAAGGACAACTTGAAAGGGCTTCGATTGAACTAACTAAAGATTGGCGAACAGATAAGTACCTGAGAAATCTTGAAGCATTGATGATAGTTGCTGATTCTAAAGATTCATATTTAATTTCTGGTAATGGTGATGTGATTGCTTCTGATGAAGGATTACTTTCTATAGGTTCCGGTAGTATGTATGCACTTGCAGCCGCGAGAGCAATGATGAAGCATACAGACTTACCAGCTAAAGAGATCGCTCAAGAAGCTTTAATGATTGCCGGAAAGATATGCATTTATACAAATTCAGAAATCATTTTAGAAGAAATTTAATAAAGGAATTTTGATTACATTTTTAATATGGCTATTTTTTTAAGTGGTAAAACAAGAAACTCCAATGAACCTAAACTAGATGACTTAACACCTCGTCAAATTGTTGAAGAATTGGATAAATATGTAGTAGGTCAAGGCAAAGCCAAGCGGGCGGTTGCAATTGCTTTGCGTAATAGAATAAGGAGACAAAAATTACCTCCTGAGATTGCCAGAGATGTTCTACCAAAAAACATTTTAATGATCGGTTCGACCGGGGTTGGTAAAACTGAGATTGCTCGCAGACTTGCAAGATTAGCCGATTCACCTTTTATCAAAATTGAAGCATCAAAATTTACGGAAGTTGGCTATGTTGGTAGAGATGTCGAAAGTATGGTTAGAGAATTGACTGACATAGCAGTTGACATGATCAAACAAAAATCTTTCGAAGATGTTAAAGAAAGAGCTGAGCAAAATATTGAAGAAGATATCTTGGATGCTCTACTTCCCTCTTCAAGTTCTTATACTAATGACTTTGAATATGACAACAATGTTGATGTGATTGATTCAAGTGCAAAACCAAATCTTTCAAGAACTCGTGAAAAATTAAGAAAACAATTGCGAAACGGTGAACTTGAAGACCGAGTGATTGAGATTGAAACCCAAGATCGGTCAGGTCGCATGATTGATTTTGTCGGCGGTCAAGGTATGGATGACATGGGTGTCAACCTCGGTGATATGTTTGGCAACCTATTTCCAAATAAGACCGTTCAGAGACGAATGAAAATTTCCGAAGCCAGAGCTTATCTGATTAGAGAAGAACAAGAAAAGCTTGTAGATATGGAGCAAATCACAAGAGAAGCTATTGATCGCACAGAATCCTCAGGAATTATTTTTCTCGATGAGATAGATAAGATTGCAGGAAGTGATATGAGAAGTGGCGGGGCTGATGTGTCTAGAGAAGGAGTCCAAAGAGATCTACTTCCAATCGTCGAGGGAACAACAGTCAACACCCGATATGGCATGGTCAATACTGAGCATATCCTCTTTATAGCAGCTGGTGCATTTCACGTTTCTAAGCCATCAGATTTAATTCCTGAATTACAAGGACGCTTTCCTATCAGAGTTGAGCTTGAATCACTTACTTTGGAAGACTTTAAGCAAATACTTATACAACCTAAGAACTCGCTTATTAAGCAGTACCAAGCACTGCTTAAAACAGAAGATATTTCACTTGAATTCACTGAGAATGCAATTTCTGCACTTGCCGAGATGACGGAAGAGATCAACCGAAACACAGAAGACATAGGGGCTAGGAGATTACACACGTTACTTGAGACACTTTTAGAAGAGATTAGCTTCAAAGGTTCTGAGCTTGAAAACAAAAACCAAGTTATTAATGATCAATATGTTAAAGACAAGCTTGAAGGTTTAGTTGAAGATCAGAATTTAAGACAATACATATTATAAACTTATGCAATCGCTTATTAAGCAACTTAAGCAACACTTTTTAAACACACTTAACTTAAAACACTTATGTTTAGTAGGTTTATTTTGCTTCTTAATCTTTGTCACAAACTGTGGAAGTCGTAAGCCACCTCTACCTCCTACAGAAAGAGTTGTTCAAAGAGTCGCGATTGATGGAACCCAAATTGGAAATGAAATTAGAATAGAATGGCAGATGCCTGCACGTAATGCTTCTAAAAATAGTTTACTCAACATCAATCGTGTTGACATTTACAGACTTGCTGACCCAATTAGTTCCCCCCTGACCATTACAGAAGAAGAATTTGCGTCCCGAAGCACCTTGATTGCCACTGTTCCCATAAATGAATCTGACTTTGCATTAAAAGAAAAGACTTATATCGATAAATTACAATTTTCCACCCAACCAGTGCGCTTAAGATATGCAATTAGATTTGTAAATTCATCGGGGCAAAAAGCTGCTTTTTCAAATATATTTCTTATAGAACCAGCTTCCGGAATTGCTTCTAAACCAACTGACCTAATTGCGGAAGTGAGCCAAGATGCTATTACATTAAAATGGACACCACCCACAAGTAATGTTGATGGGAGTTCACCTGCAAATATTTTGGGGTATAATTTATATAGAACAGTTGCAAATCAAACTACAAAAAAGATCAATGAGAACATAATTGATGAAAATCGTTTTGTAGATGAGTTTTTTGAATTTGAAAAAAAATATCAATATTTCATTCGGGCAGTCTCAGTTGGATCAGATGGAGAAAGAGTAGAAAGTTTAAGTTCTAATTCTATAGAAATTACTCCTAGAGATACTTTTCCACCAAGTTCACCTGATTCCATAACTGTAGCAGCAGCTCCAAATATTATCTCTATTTTCTTTGCAATAAATCCGGAAAAAGATGTTGTTGGATACAGGATTTATAGAACTACTGAACCCAATTTACCTAAAGCTGATTGGACTCTATTAACAGAAGACATATTAAAATCAAATACATATCAGGATAAAAAGGTTGAATTTAATAAAACCTATTACTATTACATCATCGCCGTAGATAAGTTTGGTAATAAAAGCCAGCCTTCAAAAGTCGTTTCAGAAACAGCACTTTAATTTATGAGAGTATCAGACAAAAATCTTATATACGGAACACCTTCAAAGATAGTCTGTGTAGGAAGAAATTATGCAGACCATGCGAAGGAGCTCGGCAATGAAGTTCCAAAAGAACCTCTACTTTTTTTAAAGGCACCCTCTGCTATTATTTTTGATAATGAAGAAATCAAATTGCCAAAACAATCCCAAAAAGTTGAGCATGAAGGTGAGTTAGCAGTCATCATAGGAAAAGATTGTAAAAATTTAATGAGCGACAATGATCCATTCGAATATGTTTATGGTTACGCTTGTTTGAATGACGTTACTGCTAGAGATCTACAAAGAAGAGATATCCAATTCACACGTGCAAAATCTTTCGATACATTTTGTCCTATTGGTATAGTGTTTACCGACAAAATTGATGTATCTGATTTAGAAATAACAACGAAAGTTAATGGTGAAATTAAACAAAAAGGTAGAACTTCACAAATGATATTTGATATTCCTTTTTTGATAAGATACATTTCAAATCAAATGACACTAAAACAAGGTGATGTTATTGCCACAGGAACTCCTTCCGGCGTTTCCAAGTTAAAAGATGGTGATGTGTGTAAGGTCGAAATAGAAAATATTGGCTCGCTAACCAACAAGGTTGTCAATGCTAATTAAGGATGAAAAGATGCCCAAAATGTAATACCGATTATTTTGACAATATGCTCGAATATTGTTTAGAAGATGGTGAACAATTGAGCGTTGTTTCTAATGAAATAAAAACTGTTCAATCAATTAAACCTAAAAACAAAAAAACCGAAGCTGAAACAGTATCATTTGATAATAAAAATTTAGATACTGAGAAAGTAGCTGATGCTGTTAAAACAGATTCACCTAATCACCTTAATGAAAAAGCGGAAAATTTGAAGCAAAAGGCTACTCAACATTGGTTGAAATTTTTAGAATATGCTTCAATTACATTTGCACTTTCACATAATTATTGGCAGTGGCTTTATTTTGAAAAAAAGAGACTTACAACTATAGGAGATTTTCTCATATCTGGAGTTTTTCTTTTTTGGCTTTTGCTACTTTTTTTAGGATTAATATTCTCTATTTTATCTCTACAGTTTAGTAAAAATAGAGAATTCGCTATCGTTGCATTGATAGTTTTAGCTATAAATTTATTATTATCTATCGTTCCAAAATAACTTAAGGAGAATTTATGAAATTTTTTGTTGATACAGCAAATTTAGACGAAATTAAAGAAGCCAGTGAACTTGGCTTGATTGATGGAGTAACAACTAATCCATCACTTGTTGCCAAAGAAGGCGATATTGATTTTAAAGAGAGAATAGCAGAGATTTGCAAAATAGTTTCCGGGGACGTTTCTGCCGAAGTTACAGCATTAGATACAGATGGTATGCTCGAACAAGGAAGAGATCTTGCCAAAATAGCTGATAATGTTGTAATCAAATGCCCTTTGACATGGGACGGATTAAAAGCCACAAAAACATTTACCTCTGAGGGCATAAAAACTAATGTAACCCTTTGTTTTTCAGCCACTCAAGCAATCCTTGCAGCTAAAGCAGGTGCAACATACATATCGCCTTTCATTGGTCGCCTTGATGATTTGTCTCAGGACGGTATGGATTTAATAAGAGATATTGTTCAAATTTATGACAATTATGGTTTTGAAACTGAGGTACTCGCAGCTAGTATCAGACACCCAATGCATATTGTTGAATCAGCTCTTGCCGGAGCTGATGTTGCGACAGTACCTTTCAAAGTCTTTCAAAAGATAGTTAAACATCCATTGACGGACAAAGGATTAGATGCATTTTTATCCGATTGGAAAAACAGCGGAAGAAGTTAATTGATCTTTCAAGCAGATTTGTAAAGGCGGGAGTTTTCTCGCCTTTTTTTATACAAGCTCGACGATCTCATCATTCAATTTTCTTGCTTCTGGTAAATTTGGTAAAGCTAAATTCAGTTTGTTTTTGAATTGTACATATTCTTCTGAATCATAATCAAAAAGGTCATTTATTTCAGTATAAAAACCATCTAACATTTCATTAGATATTCCATCATCTAGATCAAAAGTTTCATCAATTCTAACTATTAATGTTGAGATTGTCCTCAACCAGACAAACCTTTCATCACTTAAAAGTAATTCTAAGAATTTACCTGGGGTTACAACACCAAATTCCCTTTCATAGTTTGCTCGATCCCAGTCCATTAAAACCTTGTGAAATCTTAATAATTTGTCTCTGATAATCTTTAGTTTATTTTTTCTTTCTTCAAAATTGTCAATCATATTTCCCCTAGCTTACCTTATGCTTTACAAATAAGATTTCATAAATTCTTTAATTTGTAAATTAATAGATAAACTAGATTTTTCCTTCATTAATTGAGAAATCCCAATACTTCTTAATTTGAGATTTGGTGAACTTTCTTATATTATTAGCTAGCTAATATAATTTATATTAGCTAGCTAATAATATAAGAATAATATAACTCTATCTTATGCATAACCAATTATTTACAATCGTATTAAAACTTACAAATTCATTCAGATACTTGAATGAACAAAAAATGTGCGATGTGGGATTACATTCCGGGCAAGCTCAAGTTTTGTCTGTTTTATGGAAAGAAGATGGGCTTTCACAAGCGGAAATCGTTCGTGAATTGAACATCTCACCACCAACGGTTAATACCTTGGTAAATAAACTAGAAAAAAATAGATATGTTAAGTTAAAGAAATCTCGAAATGACAAAAGGCTTGTGCGTGTTTATTTGACCAAAAAAGGATTAAGCAAACGTTCAGAAACTGAAAAACAATGGTTAGAAATAGAAGAAGAAGTTCTGAAAAATTTAAGTGATACAGAAAAAGTTCTGGCTCTTATGTTGCTTGAAAAAATTAAGAATAGTTTGCAATCTGTGAATTCGTAGATTTATTTAAAAATTATGCAAAGTGCAGTTGATGCTAAGAATTTAGTAAAAAAATTTGATGATTTAGTCGCAGTTAATGATATTAGTTTTAATATTCAAACTGGAGAGACTTTTGCTATTTTAGGAGAAAATGGAGCAGGTAAATCAACTACTATTCGTATGATCGCTTGCCGTTCCCCTCTAACTTCAGGCAAATTATTTGTTGGGGATTTTGATACCAAAAAAGAAGAAGTAAAAATCCGTTCGATACTTGGCATAGTGCCACAAGAAAATAATTTAGACCCCGATTTAAATGTACGTGAAAATTTACTTGTCTATGCAAGATATTTTCGTATTGATAAAAATACTGCAGAAAAAAGAAGTGATAAATTGCTTGATTTTGTCGGATTGAGTAAGAAATTAGGCTCGAAGGTCGAGTCATTATCAGGAGGGATGAAACGCCGTTTGATAATAGCCAGAGCATTACTTCACAAACCTCGCATTTTATTGCTTGATGAGCCTACTACCGGGTTAGATCCTAGCGTAAGACAAGAAATTTGGGAAAAATTAGAGGAGCTACGCCAGACAGAAAATTTAACAATAATTTTATCAACACATTATATGGATGAGGCAGAAAAACTTAGTCAGAGGCTCTTCGTAATGGCTAATGGAAAAATAATCACCCGAGGAAAACCACAAGAAATAATTCGGAAGAGGGTTAAAAATTATGCACTTGAGGTTAGGGGTATAAGAAACAATCCATTAGTAGTTACATCTACCAATATCACGTCTCACAAAAGAGGAAATACACATTTATATTTCGCCGAAGAAATAGAACAATTAACTCCTTTGATGAATTCTTATGATAATACACAAATGATTTTAAGACCATCTAATTTAGAGGATGTCTTTCTGATTTATGTGAATAGTGATTGATTTTTCCTCTCCAGTCTATAAAAATGATCAATATGGAATTTGTATATGAAGACCTTGGAGAAGGATTCCCTGTTGTTTTGATTCATGCCTTTCCGCTCTCTAAATCTATGTGGAAACCTAATATTGACTCTATTCTCAATTCTAACTATCGTGTCATCTGCTTAGATTTGCCAGGCTTTGGTAATAATAAAATAGCTTCTGATGAATTAACGATGGAAGGAATAGCAAATTATATCTCTGATTTATTAAATAAACTTAAGATCAAAAAAGCAATTTTCTGTGGTTTATCAATGGGTGGATATGTCACATTCAATTTGTACAGATTATTTCCTGAACTTGTTTCCGGCTTAATTCTATGTGACACAAACTGTGAAGATGAAGATTCATCTAAACAACAATTACGTTACGATTTGATAAAAGAGATAGAAGCTAAAGGCTCACAAGCATTAATTGACAATATATTGCCGAATTTAATTAGTGGCTTTACAAAGTTAAACAATAAAGACTTGGTAAAAAAATTAGAAAAAGATTTTTTAGAAGCTAGTTCTGTCAGTGCAATCGCAGCGTTGAAAGCAATGGCTATAAGAAAAGACCATACGTATTTGCTCCAAGAGATAAATATCCCAACACTTTTGATTTTTGGCGAGCAGGATAAAGTAACAAATTTAGAAACAGCAAATTTGATGAATGAAAGGATTCAAAACTCTACTCTTAAAGTAATTAAAAATGCGGGACATTATTCCAATCTCGAAAATCCAGATGAGTTCAATATTGCTGTAACAAGTTTTTTGAATAGCTTTAAATAATAAATTTTGATTAAAAAAAATATAACAATTAATGCCAGAAAATTTGATGGACGGATTCATAGAAGTTGGAAAGCTGATCTAATAGAAAAAAAGGATTCCCTTCTTGTCTTCCTTGGAGTTTTTGAAAATGAAGTAAATCATCCAGATTTAGGCGTTATCAGACCCAACACAACCTCTTATGAGTATTATTGGCTTAATCGCTGGTATAACATCTTTAGATTCCACGAACCTAATGGTGAATTAAGAAATTATTACTGCAACATAAATATGCCGCCTAGAATGAATAAAAAGGTGCTCGACTATATAGATTTAGACATTGATATTTTGGTTTGGAATGATTTTTCTTACAAGATACTCGATGAAAAAGAATATGAAGAAAATGCCAAAAAATTTAACTATCAAGAAAGTCTAAAATACAAAGTTAAAGAAAATATCGAAGTTCTAATAAAAAAAATTGAAGCAAAAAAGTTTCCTTTCAGTGTTTGAATGCAACAAAGTTTATGTCTTAACAAAATTAACCACAAAATCTAAAGGAGACTTCCTATGAAAAATGCTCTTTTCTTAATATTATTTTGCAGTTTATTTTACATAAATTCTCTTGGTCAAAAACCAAGCTCACCTAGTCGAGCTACCGTACCATTACATCCTGCTGAATCTTTGGATTTTATTTCACAAGATTTAGAAAAAATCGCTAAATCTGTTGAGCAATTAAATAAAGATATTGTTAAAACATACGTTAACTTGCTAAATAATCAGGGTTTGGTATTGACAGAAAACCAGCAGAAAATACTTGTTTCTTTCGAGATATTAATACGTGCTGAACGAAGATTAGCGACTTTGCAGAAAACTAAAATTGAGTTAGCCGAAAAATTAGCATCGGTTAAAGCTAAGATTGGCGAACTGAATTCTGCCCTCAGGCGAGAAAATATAGATCGTAGTGTTGCACTAAGAGGAACTACCAATGCTGAGGAATTACGTAGTGAGAGGCGTAGAACCTTGAATAGTCAGAAATCAGGATTAGATAATTTAATTAATGAAATACAAACTGCTCAAGCTCAAACTGACACTGAGTTATTAGAAACAAATCAATTAGTTCAATTGCTGAGAAAAGACTTATTTCCAGCTATTTACAGAGAGTTACCTAAACTAAAAGATTAAGAATTTTTACATAATATGTATCTTGCTCTTGCAAAAGTTGATATAACTGATGCTATATCAGTTTGGAGTCGAAATATGCGTGTTTATTTGCGACTCTGGAAAACCGAATTAATTGCTCCAATCATTGAACCAATATTCACATTCTTTGCTTTCGGATTCGGTGTCGGAGCATTAATTAGTTCAAGAGTTGAAGGTTTAAGTTATCTTTCTTTCATAGGTGCCGGAATTTTAGCATTTACAGTTTTGATGCGAACAGTATTTGAATTGACCTATGGTGCTTATTTTAGAATGGTTTACCAATCAACATATAATGCAATACTTTCAACTCCTGTTAATGCTGAATCCTTGGCTTTTGGCGAAATCCTTTATGCAGCTACTAAAGGCTTAATTGATGCACTTTTTGTTATTCCACTAGTCATTATTTTTGGATCGTCAACCTCATATCTTGCTCCATTATCAATTTTCCCTCTGCTTTTGGGGTGTTTATTTTTAGGGAGTTTGTCATTAGCAATCACTGCCCATATTAGAGAGATAGATCATTTCAATTTATATTTTGCATTATATTGGTCAACTATTTTTCTTTGTGGAGCTTGGTTTCCTGTTAATAAGTTATTTGATTGGCTACAAGTCATAGCTTACATTTTACCAACTACTTCAGCTATAGATTTAACCCGTGCTTTTTTGAATGGTGGATTTGAGCAAAGACATATATTTGAGGCTATTTACTTGATAATAATCTCAATTCTACTCACTGAATGGGCTTTACGTAGCATTAGAAAACGTATGGTCGTTTGAGCACTTTCCGAAATAATTAATTTCAGCTAAACTTTAAGCTTATGCAACCACAAACAACTGAAGAATCAATGGATAAACTTGATCTATTAAAAGAAAAATCACGTCAAGCAGAACTAGGCGGTGGCGAAGTCCGGGTTGAAAAACAAAAAGCTCAAGGAAAAATGACTGCTCGTGAAAGAATTGAATTCTTTCTTGATGAGGGCTCTTTTGAAGAGTTTGATAAATTTGTTGTTCACAGGTCAAATGATTTTGGTCTAGACAAAAGAAAGTATCTTGGTGATGGTGTAGTTACCGGTCATGGATTAGTTGATGGTCGTGAAGTTTTTGTCTTTGCTCAAGACTTTACTATTTTTGGCGGGTCTTTATCTGAAACACACGCACAAAAAATCTGTAAAGTTATGGATCTGGCAATGAAAACAGGATGCCCAGTCATCGGATTAAATGATTCCGGGGGTGCCAGAATCCAAGAAGGTGTAGTTTCCTTAGGTGGTTACGCGGATATATTTTTAAGAAATACTTTAGCCAGCGGTGTTGTGCCACAAATTAGTTGCATAATGGGTCCTTGTGCAGGTGGAGCTGTTTATTCCCCTGCTATAACTGACTTTAACATTATGGTTAAAGACTCATCTTATATGTTTATTACGGGACCTGATGTGATAAAGACTGTTACTCATGAAGACGTTACAAAAGATGAGTTAGGTGGTGCAATGACTCATAATGCAAAATCTGGCGTTGCACATTTTGCAGCCGAAGATGATGAAGAGTGCCTAAGAATGACAAGAGAGCTTTTATCATTCATCCCATCAAACAATATGGAAAATCCACCTTTTGTGCCTACAAATGATGATACAAACAGAGTTGAAGAATTATTAAATTCTATTGTTCCGGAAAATTCCAACCAACCTTATGACATACGAGATATTGTAAAAAACGTTGTTGATGAAGGCTATTTCTTTGAGGTTCATGAGCATTTTGCACAAAATATTGTTGTAGGATTTGCCCGACTTGGCGGACATTCAGTTGGTATAGTTGCAAATCAACCTGCGTTTTTAGCGGGTGTTTTAGATATTGATGCTTCAGTCAAAGGAGCAAGATTTGTGAGATTTTGTGACGCATTCAATATTCCCTTAATTACTTTCGAAGATGTTCCAGGTTTTCTTCCGGGAGTCAATCAAGAACATTTTGGAATTATTAGGCATGGGGCAAAGCTTTTATATGCTTTTGCAGAAGCAACTGTTCCTAAAATTACGGTTATAACCAGAAAAGCTTATGGCGGAGCATATTGTGTTATGGCATCTAAGCATATTCGGACAGACATCAACTTTGCTTATCCGAGTGCTGAAATTGCTGTGATGGGAGCTGAAGGTGCAGTGGGCATTCTTTATCGAAATGAATTTAAGGAAACTACCGATGCAAAAACTTTGCTCGAACAAAAGAAGGTGGAATTTGAAAATAAATTTGCTAATCCTTATGTAGCCGCTGAACATGGTTTTATTGATGAAGTTATCGAACCTAAAGACACAAGACCAAAATTGATAAAAGCATTATCACTACTTCAAAACAAACGTGATACCAATCCACCGAAGAAACATGGCAACATCCCACTCTAAAGTCTTACTTTAAGAGTCAGAATATAGACATTTAATGTAATTTATAAACAAAGTAAAGCCCTGCTTAAACAAGCAGGGCTTTACTTTGTTTATGCCGAGGGGGGGACTCGAACCCCCAAGGATTGCTCCACACGCCCCTCAAGCGTGCGTGTTTACCAATTTCACCACCTCGGCTGATTTGAATATATCATTCAAAATACTATTTACTTTCGTCTTTCTTTTCTTCAGTTTTATCTTCTTTATCTTTTGCCTTATCTTCAACTTCATCTGCTTTTGTTTCAGATTTATTCTCAGGTTTTTCATTGTCAGCCTTCTTCTCTTCTTTTTCCTCAGACTTCTTATCTTTAGATTCTTCTGAATCTTTTTTCTCATCTGTGGTATTAGCTGAATTCGTTGCGCTATTAGCTGTGTTTGCAACATTAGCGTTAGAGGTATTTGCATTTGTCGGAGCGGTTATATTATTTCCACTATCAGTTTCCATTACAGAACGCTGTCCGGTTAATGCAGGTAAAGAAAGTAAGAGTGCCGTAAGCATAAAGATCGTAGCTGTAACAATTGTCAGCTTAGATAAAACTGAAGCCGTACCGCGCGGGTTCATGGAAGTGCTTGAGACACCGCTTGTAAATAAAGCTCCCGCATCAGTTTTACCTGGTTGTAACAAAACAGCAACTACTAAAACAATACAAGAAAGAAAAAATACTATGTATAAAAAAGTTTCCAATTTAATACTCCAATTTATGAAACTACTTAAAATTAACTATTTGAGCGAAGCTATTAGCATCCAAGCTTGCTCCGCCAACTAATGCACCGTCAATGTCTGCCTCACTCATCAACTCTTTTACGTTTGCAGGTTTTACTGATCCGCCATAAAGAATTCTAGTGTTTTCAGCAGCTTCTGTAGAGTGTGTTTCATTCAATACTCTGCGTATGAACCCGTGCATTTCTTGAGCCTGTTCGGGCGTGGCAGTCTTTCCTGTACCAATTGCCCAGACAGGCTCGTAAGCGATTATGATACGTTCCATGTCTGCAACTGTCAAACCCGCCAAAGCACCCGTTAGTTGCTTTTTAACAATGTTCTCCGCATTGCCTGATTCTCTTTCATCGAGAGTCTCTCCAACACAAACAATTGCTGTCAATCCAAAGTGCAGACAAGCCTTAGTTTTCTGATTAACCGATTCATCAGTCTCACTATAAAATTGACGACGTTCAGAATGTCCGATGATTATATGTGAACATCCGATGTCCTTAATCATATCCGCACAAATCTCTCCGGTATGAGCAGAGTGCTCAATCTGAGTAGAACAGTTTTGTGCTGCTACTTGAATGTTAGAACCTTCCATCCTATCTGCTACAGTTTTCAAAGCTGTAAAAACAGGAGCAATGATGATTTCACAGTGATTTGCATTAGCAACTAATGGTTTTAATTCCAAAGATGTATCAACTGCTTCATCATGCAATTTATACATCTTCCAATTTCCGGCGATAATAGGTTTTCTCATAATTTATTTTTCGTCTAAAGCTTCCACTCCTGGTAATTTGTTCCCTGATAGAAATTCCAATGCAGCTCCACCGCCAGTTGAAATGTGTGAAATTTTATCATCAAGCCCCGGTTGTTTTATTGCAGCGACTGAATCTCCACCGCCAACAACAGAAAATGCACCATTTTCCGTTGCTTTTGCAACAGCTTCAGCAATCGCAATTGTACCTGTATCGAATGGCTTTTCTTCAAACATTCCCATCGGACCGTTCCAGATTATTGTCTTAGCTCCTTCCAGAGCTTTTTCAAAAATTACTGCTGTTTCTGTTCCAATATCCAAACCAACCAAACCAGAATTAGTAAAATCTATTGGCATCTCACGCATAGAATTTAAAGGATCGTAAGAATCAACTGTTTTGTGATCTGTAGGTAAAAGTAATTCTATTTCTGCCGCTTCAGCTTCTTTTTGGATTTCTAAAGCTGTTGGCATCATATCATCTTCAACTAATGATTTCCCGATCGTGTATCCCATGGCTTTAAAAAAGGTGTAAGCCATTGCACCACCTATTAAAAGCTTGTTAACCTTCTTTTCTATCAATGATTTAATAACAGGTATCTTATCGGAAACTTTAGCTCCACCTAATATTGCTACAAAAGGTCTTTTGGGTGATTCTAAGACTTCACCTAATACTTCAAGTTCTTTTTGAAGTAATAATCCGGCAGCACATTGCCCAACAAACTCTGTAATTCCCGCAGTTGAAGCATGAGCTCTGTGAGCTGTTCCAAATGCATCATTTACATAAACGTCTGCCAGCTCAGCTAGTTGTTTAGCAAATTCACTATCATTTCCTTTTTCTCCAGCATGGAATCGCACATTTTCTAAAAGCAATATCTCACCTTCTTTAAGGTTATCAGCCTTTTGTTTTACTTCATCCCCTACACAATCATCTGCGAAATGAACTTCTTGTCCTAAAATCTCCGCTAGCTTTTTAGAAACTGGCTCTAAACTAAATCTATCTTCTCTTTCTCCTTTAGGTCTTCCCAAATGAGAGGCAAGAATCAATTTCGCCCCATTATCAATCGCATACTTTATTGTCGGTAAAGCACCCTGAATTCTTGTATCATCAGCAACCTTGCCTTCTTTTATAGGAACATTAAAATCTACTCTGATGAATGTTCTTTTGCCTTTTAAATCTAAATCTTTAATTGATTTCTTGTTCATATACTTAATCTACTTTATCAAAACAATTTTCTTCTTTATTAAATATTGCTTCAGATAACTTTATGTTTGTCTGAACACTTATAAATTTGTATTCAACAACTTTCCCTCTTTTGATTGAAAACGGAAATAAAATATTCCCAACTTTTCTATAATCACCATAAGTAATATCGGAAAAACGACTTGTTCTCCTAACCAATAATTTGGTTTTAGAATCAAACCCAAATGTTACATTAAATCCTTCAGGAGTCATAACATCTACAAGATGTAGTGATTTACCTTCAAAGTCATAAGCTCCACTATAAGTTATCTGACGATATATTTCCTTTATGTTAATAAACTCTTTAAAGTTTGCTGCAAGCTTCTTATCGGTCAAGTAAAGTTGATTCGTAATCTCATCTGCCCCAGTCACTTGGGTTTGCATAAAGTACTGATTTCCATTGAATACTTCTTTGACTTCCCCTACTGAATCAATGCTATATATTTCCGCAAACTTGTTTGGTGACGACCAATTTATACTTCCTTTACCTTCAATTAAAGCACCAGAATTTGATAATGCAATTTTTCCATAAGCACTATAATTTTGGATTGAGTCTATATTTTCTTTTCCCCCAATAGCCTTTACGTATTCATCAATTATACTTAAAGCTTGAGCATCGTAATTTTTTCTTAGTTCTCTCTTTCTGCGAATCTTTTTTGGTCTTGGTGGTGGCGGAGGTGTTGGAGCACCAGCCGCTATTTTTGGAGGTCTCTTTGTGGCTCTCTTATTCTTGTCTGTTTTAGAGAAAACATTTTGATTTATAACTTTTATCGCTGCATCTAACTGATTATCCTTACCGCTTAATAATAAATTTCTGTTCAAAGAAACATTCAGATCAGGTTTTACGCCAACACCTTCAATTACATTACCCTTTGGAGTTTTGAAGTTTGCTACAGGAAACATAAACACAGCACCTGTAGGTAACACTTTAGTTAATGAAGGAAGGGCTTCGCCCGCACTTACCTCACCTATTACTTTAGCTTTGTTGTTTTCTTGGAGTGCAGCAGCAAATATCTCAGCCGCAGAATAACTCAAACTATCAACCAAAATTAGTATCTTGCCTTTGTAGTTTTTCTTGTGAGGACTAACAAATCTTGGTTCAATACCATCTCTAGATATTTCAGTTCCAATTCGAATTGGTTTATCAATAAGAAGTCCTGTAATTCCAATCAAAGTTCCGAATGAACCGCCTAAATTACCGCGTAAGTCGATTATTATCGCTTCTTTGTCTTTATGTTCTGTGATTGCATTACAAAACTTTTCAACGACAGGTAGTGCAAAGTGATTAAACTTAATAAATCCAATGTTTTCGGCAACTGATTTAGACTCAAACTTTAAGTAACTATCGGGGAAATTGCTCAATACTTTTACAAAATTGCCTTCAATTTTTTCCCTTTTAACTAATACCTGTGAAGGTTTGGAATTTCCATCAGTTACAGTTAATTGAACATATGTTTCATCAAGACCATTTAGTACCTCATTTACAAGTGAAAGGGCTAGTTGTTTTTCTACAGACTTTCCTTTTCCCATGTAGGGTTTTATAGCTAAAATGAATTCGCTTAGACTTACTCCGTTAACTTTGTCCAATATGTAACCAATCTTTATACCTGCTTTTGCTGCATATGAATCTACTTTTACTTCAGAAATAATAAATTTGTTATCTATAAATCTTAAGTCAATGCCTGGTCCATATTTGTAAATATTATTATCCTCCTCTTCCAAAACTTCATCAGTGTTTATTTTTTCATCGTCTATTTCAGTGTCTTCTTGTTCATCTGGGAATTTATTCTTGGCTTCTTCTTTCTTTTTTTGAAACTCTTCATAAACTTCCGGCGGTATAATTCCAAAATGAGAACGGTCTAATCTCAAAACCATATCTTCTAATATTTTGTGTAACTCAGCATCACTACTGGCTTTGATCACTTTAGGTCTATATTCATCTTTAATTTTGTTCCAATCTAAACCGCTAAATGATCTGTCGAAATAATTATCATTTATTGTGTTCCAAACGATGTTGAAAGTTTCTAATCTACGCTGGGCTTCAGAATCATTTGCTGAGTTTGAGCTTCCTGCAGCGGTCCTTGCAGTTTCTCCGACTATTTGTGAATTATTAACTTGAACTAAGAAAACAAATAAAGCTACAAATATGAGAGGTAAAGTTTTATTTAATTTCATAATTTATAAGATTAGCCAAATACTAAAAAACTGACAAATTTGAAATTCTAAATTTTAAAAAATAAAATGCCTCAGTTTCCTAAGGCATTGTCTTGTTTACTTAAGTTAATTCTATATATTGAACTATAAACCCTTGTCAGCAATATATTTAACTAGATCACGCACACGACAAGAATATCCCCACTCATTGTCATACCAACTTAGTAATTTAACTGATTTTCCATCCATTACTGCTGTATTTTCAGCATCTACAATAGAAGAATTTGAATTGCCTTTATAGTCAATAGAAACTAACGGTTCTTCTGAAAAACCTAAGATACCTTTCATTTCTTCATTTGCAGCGTTTTTCAAAGCTTGATTTACTTCTTCTGCAGTTGTTTCAGTTTCAACGTTCATCACAACATCTACCAAAGAAACATTAGGTGTTGGAACACGAACTGAAATACCATCAAATTTTCCTTCGAGTTCCGGAATTACTAAAGCAACAGCCTTTGCTGCACCTGTCGAAGTAGGAATCATCGAAAGTCCTGCAGCTCTTGCTCTCCTCAGGTCTTTATGTGGAGTATCAAGTAAATTTTGTCCGTTGGTATAAGCGTGGATTGTAGTCATCATCGCATTTTTAATACCAAATTTTTCATTTATTACTTTTGCAACAGGAGCTAAACAATTAGTTGTACAGGATGCATTGGAGATAATGTGATGATTATCAGCATCATAATCATTTTCATTTACTCCTAAAACAATTGTCGTATCAGGGTCTTTTCCTGGGGCTGAAATAACGACTTTTTTAACATCACCTCTTAAATGTTTGCTTGCTCCTTCTCTATCCCTAAAGAATCCTGTGGCTTCAATGACCACCTCAGCTCCAACTTCTTCCCAAGGAATTTTAGCTGGGTCTCTTTCACTGAATACTTTGAAAGTATCACCATCTACGGTAATAGAATCATCAGTTGAAGAAATTTCATGTTCCAAATTCCCCATCACCGAGTCATACTTTAAAAGATGTGCAAGTGTTTTTGTGTCAGTTAGATCATTTACTGCAACATAATCAATATCATTATCATCAAGAGAAGCTCTTAAAACATTTCTACCAATGCGACCAAATCCATTTATACCAACTTTAACGCCCATTTCTAATAAAAATTCCTCCCAAATATTTGTCTGTTAAAGGATTGAAGATAACCCATATTTTAATAAAGTTCAAAGACACGTTATTATAAACATACGAATTTAATTTTTTGTAAATTATTCTAACTATTGAAGTTTTTTTTTGAAACAAACGAAAAAATTTGAGCGTAGTATTTTTTGAGTTTTGAAAGAAATTTTTTAATACAATAACTAATTTGGAGTTATATAAATAATGAAATCATATGGTCGCTATTCGATAATCTACTTATTTGTTTTAATTGCAATAATTATCTGCGACGTTAACTTATCTGCTCAAGAGCCAGTTACTCAGGTAGCTAAAAACACGGTCAAACCAGCTATTGAGGAGGCTGTTGAAGATGAAAAATCTAAAAACAACGCTTCTAAAATAATCACTACTAGAAAAGCTATAAGAACTGATACTTCTGCTAACTCCAACTTATTAAAAAGAGTTGGAGTTCAAACTGCACAAACTAAATCTCTCTCTCTGAATGATGCAATAAAGCTTGCATTACAAAATAACAATGATATAGAGATTGCTAGAGACGATGTAAAACTTGCTGAGTTAAACCTCAGGAGACTTGAAGGTACTTTTGATGGTGTATTTACATTTAATCCAAGCTACGATAGAAATTCGATCACCGGTCAAAATGCGACGAACGATATAAGAGTAAATTCTGATTTCACAAAGCTTGTAGAAAAAGGTGGCGGTAACTACAGAGTGTTCTTTAATAACAGCCGTACAGAAAATTCCTTTGCACAAGCTCAAGTAAGTAATGGTAATTTAACAGGCTCCGGCGGTACTGCTCTTTACTCAACAAGTTTAGGTGTTACTTTTACCCAGCCTCTTTGGAGAAATTTAAAGACTGATTTCAACCGAAAAGAGATTAAAATTCAGAAAAAACGTATAGCCCAATCTGACGCTGACTTTAGACGCAGAACGATAGAAATTATTTCCCAAGTACAAAGAGCCTATTGGGATCTAGTGTTTGCACTTCGTGATCAGCAGAATAGAGCTGCTAATCTTAACTTGACTAAAGAAAACTTAAGACAAGTAGAAGCTCGGATTGAAGCGGGTGCTGCGGCTCCTTTACAAAAGGCTGAAGTAAGCACTGAATTGGCTAATCGTGAAGCAGATGTTTTAGTTGCTTCACAACAAGTTGCAATCGCCGAAAATGCCCTGAAACAGCTTCTCTTAAAAGAAGCAAATTCGGTTGAATGGACGATAACATACATGCCAACTGATAAACCTGTTTTTAGTTTAGATACGGTAAGCTTAGATAATGCTATAAAAGATGCGATTTCAAATCGTCCCGAGTTAAGTAGATTAAAATTACAAAATGAAATAAACACAATAGATATAGATTTCTTCAAAAATCAAACTAAACCAAGAATTGATCTTACATCTACGGTTTCATTAAATGGTCTATCATCCAAAACTTCCTTAGGAGATGAACCTATTGTCACAACTTTATTTACCTCTCAGCAAGATTTAGCTTTTTTAAATAGTATTAATGAAACAAGAGCTTCATTGAATCTACCACCTTTGGTCAATCAACAAGTAATTATTCCGGGAACGCCATCATTTTTAAGCGGTGGTTACACACAAGCCTTGCAGAACATTTTCAGGTCTGACGCACCTAACTTTACTGTTGGAGTGACAATAAGTTTCCCACTTAAAAATGAAACTGCGAAAGCAAATTTAGCCATTGCAGAAACGCAAAAGAACCGTTTAGATGCTCAGACACGCTCACAAGAGCAATCAATAATTACAGAAGTCAGAAACGCAGTTCAAGCGGTTGAAACGGCGAAGCTTAGAGTTTTATCAGCTAGAAAAGCTAGAGAAAATGCTGAGATACAACTCGAAGGTGAAAGAAAACTTTACGATGTTGGTCGTTCGACTACCTTTTTGTTATTTCAAAGAGAAAACGCATTAGCAAATGCCAGAAATGCAGAAATAAGAGCTGAGACAGACTACAACAAAGCTCTTGCTGATTTACAAAGAGCAACTTCAACCACATTCCGAGCCAACAATATTGTTGTTGATTCTCCAAGCGACGACAACAATTAATGAAATGGGCGGGATTGATCATTCCGCCCCTTCATTAAACAAACACTTCAAATGTCACAATCTCGACACTTTAAGTTTTACTTTAAGTCTGTCAAAATACCCACGTGAAAATTTCAGCTACAATTATTACTTTCAATGAGGAAAAAAATATTGCTCAAGCAATTGATACATTATCTTGGGCTGATGAAATTATTGTAGTTGATTCAGAAAGCACCGATGACACAGTCAAAATTGCAGAAAATAAAGGGGCAAAAGTAATAACTCAAAGTTGGTTAGGATTTGGTAAACAAAAACAATTTGCAGTCGAACAATGTACTAATAAATGGATATTTAGCCTCGATGCAGATGAAAGAGTCTCAGACGAACTAAAAAATAAAATTTTACAACTAAAAACTGTGCCAAAAGAAAATCTGGCTGATGGATATCGAATTGCCAGGCTTTCTTATTATATGAACAAGCCTATACGTCATAGCGGATGGTACCCGGATTGGCAGTTGCGTTTATTTAATAAAAACAAAGGACATTGGAAAGATTTTGAAGTTCATGAATCAATTGAAATGGACAAAGACGCGAAAGTGGAAAAGCTAAAAGAAGAAATCCTGCACTACAGCGTAGAAAATGCTTCGTATCATCATCGAATGATTGGCGAGCGATATGCACCTTTAGCTGCAAGAGAAATGTATAAACGTGGGAAAAGAACTTCATTACTAAAAGTTTCAACAACCGGATTAACCACCTTTCTGCAAACCTTCGTACTTAAAGGTGGTTTTATGGATGGGTTCCCCGGATTCTGCATTTCTAAATTCTCAGCATATAATTCCTACCTAAAGCATTTATTGCTCTGGGAACTTCAAAATAAAAACAAATAGATTATCTAAATCCTATAGATACAACTATTAAAATTTAGCCAACATCAAAACTTTAATTAAGTTATAATATCAGTTATATTTTAGTTTAAGATATCAATTTTTCGCTAAGTTAAACGATATGAAAAAAGCAATTATTACAATTTCAGTTTTTCTTTTATCTGTAACATTTACCTTTGCTCAAAAAAGTAAAGGCATTGATACACAAAACAATAAAATTCGTCAAGAGAATGACACAGCTAATAAAACGACTCGTCGAGAAAACGATGTTAGCCGCACATTTTCTTTCGGTAAAGGAAAAACAAAAACCAGAGATAAACTGCCGAATCCTTATCAGATCAATTCTCGTCGAAACATTCTAGTAAATAATATTGTCAATGTTTTGAAAGAAAAAAGAATGATTGTGGATGAATCTGCCTCAAAATTCAATGAAGGATTAGTTGTGTCACAACCATTTATTTTTTCAAAAGGTGCGATTATTACAAAAAATGAACTTAACCGTTATGCGATTGTGCCCAACACTGATCAGATATGGACACGCGGAAGATACACACTGACGATTGACGTTCAATCAATTGATGGTATAAAAAATAATGTTTATGTAACAGCTAAAGTTGAAGGTCGTTCAGAGAATGGTCTTTTCTCAGAATGGTCAACCTTACAAAGTTCAGGAATTATTGAAGATGAATTTCTCGTAAAGTTAATTGATTATGTTGGCGGCAAGACACCTGAAGGAATTCTAAAAACTAAGAATTAAACAAATGAAAAAGCTTTTTTTCAACCTTACATCATTTACTTTTTTATTCTCAATATTTGCGATCAGTATATCTGCACAAGTTGAGAATTGTTACAGTATTGGAGAAAATCGTCGTGAACCATATCCAAAAAGCATCCGAGAAAAACTGGCTAAAAACTGCATCGAACGAGCTAAAAAAGATTTTCAAGAATTATTGGACCGGGGCGAGGAGATAGCAAAACTAACTGAAGAAATCGAAACCTCATACGAAGAGAATAAAAAATTTACTTCAGATGATAATAAAAAGCTTGCTCGAGTAGAAAAACTCTTAAAGAAAATCAGAAGAGATTTACGTGCAGATGATGATGATAATGATGATGAAAAACCTGAAAGTAAATTAGAAGCTATAAAAAAACTTAAAGAAAAAACCCTTAAATTATTTAATGAATTGAAGAAGACTTCCCGTTACAGCATTTCTGCTGTTGCTATTCAAAGTTCAAACACTGTTTTGAAATTAGTTAAATTTTTAAGATTCAAAAACTAACACTTCTCTATTATAATGAATCTCTTTTCAAATAAAGACAGCTTTTATCATTTCCTTTCAGTTGTCTTTTTATTGCTAGTAACAACTTCTCTTTATAGTCAGGATGAGGAAATCATAAGTGTAGATTCAAATCTAGTCATCCTAAATGCAACAATAACTGATAAAAACGGAAAGCCAGCCGCCAAACTGAATCAATCCCAATTTGAAATTTATGAAGATGGGAAAAAGCAAGAAATCGCTTTTTTTGAAACTCAAAAAACACCTTATGCAGCCGTAATTCTGATTGATACTTCAGGAAGCATGGAACAAAGAGTAAGTTTAGCTAGATCTGCAGCTATAAAATTTTTGGAAGGAATTAGAGTAGAAGATAATGTTGCCATTTATAATTTTGATTCCGAAGTTAAATTGGTTCAAGATTTTTCAAATATGAGAGATCTTTTACCGCAAGTTTTTAACTTAAGAGCTAAAGGCTGGACTGTGCTTAATGATGCTATCTATAAAGCTGCAAAGGAGTTAGGTAAAAGAGTTGAAAAAAGAAAAGCTATAATTGTCCTGTCGGATGGTGCTGATACAAGAAGCGGTCATTCATCATCAAAAGCCTTAAATGCTGCGTCGGCTGCTAACGCAACGATTTATACTGTTGATATGTCTAGTATTAATATCGGCGGAAAAGCCCGAATGCAAAACCGTGGAATTTTAAAGAAATATGCTCAAAGAACCGGTGGGAAATTTATCTCGACGCCCGGCGGAAGAGAAATGCGAGATGCATTTGAAAATATAGTTAATGAATTGGGTATTCAATACACACTCGGTTATTACCCTTCGAACATAAAAAGAGACGGTAAATGGCGGAAAATTGAACTTAAATTAAATAGTGATGGCTTAAATGTTCGTACAAGAGAAGGTTATAAAGCACCAAAAAATAAAAGGTGAGATGAACTGACATTCATCTCACCTTATACGAATTATTTTTAAAAATTTAGTCCAAAACAAAAGTTACTATCATCATTACATTGTATTCAACTACTTCCCCTTCGGAAACTCTCACTTTTTGTTCTTTCACCCAAGCACCTTTTATATTGTTGATTGTTTCAGAAGCCTTTGCAATTCCTTTTTTGATTGCATCTTCAAAACCCACTTCTGATGTCGATGTTATTTCTATATTTTTAGCTACTGACATATTTGTACTTCTCCTTTTTTTAATTATTTATAAGTTAGTTTTATTTCTTGCTTTGTCTTCATAACGTTCAAAAGCATATTCAATAAGTGAATCAATTACACTTGAAAAATCTATTCCGGTACCCGCCCACATTTTTGGAAATCCTGATGCACTAGTTAAACCTGGTATTGTATTTATTTCGTTAACCAATAGAGCACCGGTATCATTTCTTAAAAAGAAATCTACCCGTGCAAATCCAGCACCGTCGATTGATTTGAAGGTTTCTACAGCTAATTTTTGAATTTTCTCTGTAAGTTCTTGAGATATAAGAGCAGGTACGACGAATTCATTATTTCCAGTTCCGGCATATTTCTCAGTATAGTCTAGAAATTTTTTCGAATCATCGTGAACTATATATTCGCCCGGCAAGCTGGCGACTGGTTCATCATTGCCCATAACTGCGCATTCAATTTCTCGCATTTCCAAACACTCTTCAACAACAATTTTTCGATCGTACTGGGCAGCCAAATCAATTCCTTCTTTCAATGATTCTTCATCAATCGCTTTTGTAATTCCTACTGATGATCCCAAATTTGCAGGTTTGATAAAACAAGGATAACCAAGTTTTGTTTCGATCTGACTAATAACAAGTTCATTACTTTGTTCCCATTCTTTTCTCAAAAACCAAACATATTTGCAGATGGGAAGATCAGCATCACGGAAAAGCGTTTTCATCACAACCTTATCCATCCCACAAGATGAAGCCAAAACCCCGCACCCAACATAAGGAATACCAGCCATCTCAAATAACCCCTGTATTGTGCCATCTTCTCCAAATGTTCCATGAAGAACCGGGAAAATAACATCTATAGAAGTTGTTTGGTTATCAGACCCGTTATCGCCAATTTTAGTTAACCCTTTGTATCCTGTGTCGGCTAAAAATCCAATGCTTTGGTTTGGGTATTGTTCAACATTTGAAGCTAAAATACTTTTTGTGTCTTCTGGAAGTAATTTTAAGGATTCCTTAGGGTTCAACCAATTCCCCTGCTGATTTATTGCTATTGGAATAACTTCATATTTATCTTTGTTGATTTGTTCAATTACAGTAGATGCTGATCGAATGGAAATTTCATGTTCACCAGATCGTCCGCCAAAAACGATTCCGACTCTTTGTTTTGTCATATTGTTAAATTATTTTGTTAATTTTAAACTTTTCGAATAATAAACTATAAAATGGTTTTACCCAAAATTGAGAGAATTAACTCACCTGCTAATTCTACAGTTATATTGCTTCTATCAAGCATAGGATTTATCTCAACTATCTCAAAAGACCTCAATCCTTCGTGCCCAGCAATTATTTCTAATGCAAGATGAGCTTCTCTATAGGTTGTTCCACCACGTACCAAAGTTCCTGACCCTGGTGCAAAACGTGGATCAATCATGTCCACGTCAAAAGTAACTGCGAATCCACCTGGAGCTTGTGAAGCAATTTCAATTGCATCTTTTATACACTCAAGCATTCCACGCTCGTCAATGTCGTGCATAGAGAAAAAATGATCCCTCAGTCCCAAATCATGAATTCTCTGTTTTTCACCAATATCTAAATCTCTTGCCCCGATGTGAGCACAATATTTTTTATTCAGCTTTGGAGCAAAACCATCAAGATTAACTAATTCATCATTTCCGATACCAAGTATTGCGGCAAGTGGCATTCCGTGAATATTTCCAGATGGAGAGGTTTCATGTGTATTTATGTCAGCGTGAGCATCAAACCAAATCATACCGATTTCTTTCTCTTGCTCATGAAAAAAAGAAGAAACCCCTGAAAATGTCCCAATAGCTATGGAGTGATCCCCACCAATTATTAACGGAAAAGCATCATCTTCAAGTATTTTCTTGACTGAAGCCACCATATTTTTGCTAGAAGCAATCATTTCGCTCAAGTATCTTGGATTATCCCCTTTCTCAGCTGGTTTTTGAGGTCTGACGATTTCGACATCGCCATAATCTTTAAACTCATACCCCAAATCTTTGATTTGATCTGATAAAAGTCCGCCTGCAATGTCCGACTGTCTAATTGCAGCGACACCCATTTCACTTCCTTGTGTACCCGCACCAAATCCTAGCGGAACACCTAACAATCCTACTTTTTTTCCTTTACCGGGAAAGAATTTATCTGAAATTTGCATATTTCAATTTTAATAAATCTTTAGAGTTCTCCAAAACCTTCAGAAAATAATTCTAAAACTTTTTCAAGTGCTATACCTTCATCTGCACCCTCAACTTCAATAATTAAATCTGTTCCTTTCGATGCTGCTAATGTTAGGACACTTAAAATAGATTTAGCATCGGCGTAAATTTGGCTTTCTTTTCTTATTATTTTGATCTTAGATTCAAAAGTCCCTGCTAACCTGACCAATTGAGCTGCTGCACGTGCGTGTAAACCAAGTTGGTTAATTACCTTAACATCTTTTCTAAGCATCTTTTTTCATCTTATTTGGGGCAAGTAAATTTCCAGCTAAATATATTGACTGTTTACCTTGTGCTTCAACAACATCAGCCATTTTTGATAGCGTCATATCTTTATGTTGTGATGCTAGTTTAATGACCATAGGCAAATTCACACCCGTAATCACTTCAGTTTCATTTTCTTTGTAAAACATTGCTGAAATGTTTGTTGGTGTGCCGCCAAACATATCAGTTAGTAACAGAACGCCTTTGCCACTGGAAACATTTTCGATCGCCTCACTTATTTCAGATTTAGCCTTTTCTACATCGTCGTGCCAACCGATAGAAACAGATTTGATGTGTGCCAAATCACCCACTACTTGTCTGGCAGCTTCCAAAAGTTCGTTTGCAAGATTCCCATGCGAAACTATGACTCCACCTATTTTACTCATATCTTATTTTTTTACATCTCTGTGTACAACTGAAGTATTGTATCCTTCATTTTGTAAAATGTCCCCAATTTTATTGGCTGACATAACTGATCTATGTCTTCCCCCCGTACAACCTATTCCAATTGTAAGATAAGATTTTCCTTCTTTTTGATACTGTGGCAGTAAATATATCAGTAAATCAACAAATCGCTCGATAGTTTCTTGTACTTCTTCTTGTTTTTCCAAAAACTTTATTACTTTTGGATCTGTTCCAGGTAGTTCTTTTAATTTTTTCTCAAAATAAGGATTAGGTAAATGTCTGACATCAAAAAGAAGGTCAACTTCATTTGGAACACCATGTTTATGACCAAAACTTACAATTTGTACTTGTAAAGGCACTCCATCCTCAAAATGGCTGAATTCATTTACTAACATACGTCTTAAAGTGTGAACAGTATGTTTTGTTGTATCAATAATCATGTCCGCTCTTCTACGAACTTTTTCCATCGCCAATTTTTCAGCTCTAATTGCATCTAACAAACCATTACTTGTGTCAGCCGGATGTGGACGGCGAGTTTCGCTAAACCTACGTCTTAAAATATTGTCAGAAGCTTCAAAAAAAAGTACGAATGGACTCAGCCCCTTTTTCTTTAGTTTTTTGAGTTCATCTGGAAAATCTGATAAAAAGTGCCTTTCTCGAATATTGATAACAAGGGCAGCTTTTTCGATCGCCGGAATCTCCTCCTCAGATGGGACTAAAAGCCTGGCGAAGGTTGAAAGCATAGTTACAGGCAAATTATCAACACAAAAATATCCTAAATCTTCAAAAGCATTTGTTGCTGATGTCATTCCTGACCCACTTAAGCCCGTAATAATTACAAAATTAGGTCTTAGCTCATTCTTTTTTTTATCATCCATATTAGATCAAATACTTTTTCTGATTACTTTGTTGTGTTTATCAATTAATTTTTTTGCGGCATCATGTCCAGATATTTTTAGCAAAAAGACCCTTACTGCTGTTTCAACTAACGTGGTGATATATCTACCCGAACTGACAGGAAGAATAAACTTCGGGATTTTTATATCAAATATATTTTCTTCCTGCATTTCCAGACCAAGTCTGTCAACATCAACTACTTCATCCCATTTTTTTAATTCTATACAAAGATCAATTTGTTTATTTTGTCCAATCGAAGAAACTCCAAATAGATCTCTAATGTTAATTATTCCTAGCCCGCGAATTTCTAAATGCTCTTTTGTTAATTCAGGTGAACTTCCCTCTAAAATATCACCAATTTTTTTTATCGTAACGACATCATCGGAAATTAATCTATGTCCTTTAGTAATTAAATCTAAAGCACACTCAGATTTCCCAATTCCAGATTCACCAATTATTAAAAGTCCTAAGCCGTACATACCCAGCATAACGCCGTGGATTGTAATTTTTGGTGCAAGAATTTTCTGTAAGAGTTTTGATACTTTACCAATTGCAGTTGAACTAACAAGATGTGTTTTGAGAATTGGCACATCATTTTTTAGTGCAGTATTTATAAGTTCTTTACTTGGCTTTAAATCTTTGGTGATCAAAATGCAGCAAATCTTATTTAGATCTAAATTTTCAAATGCATAACTTCTTTCTTTTTGATTGAGTTGATCTAAATAAGCTGTTTCGCTTTGCCCAACGATTTGTATTCTCCCTTTGTGAATGTAATGTGCAAAACCAGCCAAGGCTAACCCTAATTTTTGAATTCTTGGGGAATTTATATATTTTTTTTGTAAAGAATTAGTACCTGAAAGAACTTCAAGTTGCATTTCAAGAGGAGCTTTTTCAACAAACTCAGCTATTGAAATCTTAGGTTCTTCAGCTTGGTTAGGCAACATTCTTTAAAGGATTAAAAATTCATAAATAAAGAGTTATTCAGCATTCTCATCATCAGTAGAAATCTTACTGATTTTTTCAGCTTTGTGTGATCTATCAATCATTTTATTTTTTATTTTGAGTGCTTGTTTTTCAATTTTATCAATTGATTGCGAAAGAGATTGATACATATCTTCTGATACAGATTTTGATGTTAAAACTTGATTTAACCACTTAACAACAATCTCTGAATGATGCATTCCTCGTTCAACTTCAATAATTATATGAGCGTGGTTGTGGTCTTTCCCAAACAAGTGCTCTAATCTTCCAAAATGTTCTTCGACGTGGGATTTAATTGCAGGAGTTACTTCAATATGTCTCCCAGTATATTCAAATTTCATATATTTACCTCATTTTTAAGAGTTTATTTATATTTGACTTTACTACAACAATCTAAAGCAACAATTTTACTTATTCTAAATAACTATTTTTCGTTCACGTGATCCAGGAATATTCATCTGGTCACGATACTTAGCGACTGTACGACGGGATAACTTCACACCACCTTTCCCGAGAATTTTTGAGATCTTATCATCTGTCAGAGGCTTTTTGGAGTCTTCATCTTCAATCATCTTCTTGATTTTGAGTTTGAGAATTCTGGTCGAGACTTCCTCGCCATCTTCATTCATCATTCCTTCACTAAAAAATCTCCGCAGTTCGATGACGCCTTGTGGTGTGTGAGCATATTTTCTGTTGACAACTCTTGAAACTGTTGATAGATGCATACCAATATCTTCAGCAACATCTTTAAGCATCATAGGCTTTATGTATTCTACGCCTTTATCTAAAAATTCTCTTTGTCTATGAATTATACATTCGACAACTCTATAAATTGTTTGTCGTCTATGCTCAATGTTTCTAAGCAAATCTACCGCTGAACGAACCTTATCCTTAATGAAGTCTTTAGTTTCTTTGTTAGCTTCACCTTTATCAAGAATCTGCTGATATGTCTGACTAATTCTTAAGCGAGGACTTCCATTATCTGAAAAATAAATAACATATTCGCCTTCTACCTTTTCTATATAGACTTCTGGTGAAACATAGATTGGTTTATCGGATGAATACAATTTCCCTGGATAAGGATTCAACACACGAACTTTCTCAATCTCATTATTTAATGTTTCCAAATCATATCCGGTTTCTTTGGCTAAATGATGTAGGCGATGAGGTTGCATATTTTCAAAGTGATTTGCAACTAGCTCGCTCGCAAGGCTATCTCGATGCCCATTAACTTCAAGTTGTATCAAGAGACATTCTTTAACATCTCTTGCTCCACAACCCACAGGGTCAAGTCTCATAACCTTTTGTCTTGCCATTTCGACGGTATCAAAATCATAGTTACAAAGATCAGATATTTCTTCATTAGAAGCATGCAACCGACCGTATTCATCCAAGTTGCCAATTACACAAAATGCCGCTTCTTCAACCTCATCCGGTATTGGAAGCAAATTAACTTGCCATTCGAGATGATCATTTAATGTTTCAGAGCTGGATAAAAACTGTTCGAAAGTCGGTGCGTCTTCTTTATATTCAAATTCCTGAGTTTTATAACCAGGATCAAGGTAATCTTTAAATTCTCGGTCAAAATCAATTTCTTCAAAAGAATCGCTCGCTTCTTCAGACACCTCAGAATCTTCTTGGCTTTCTGTTGAAGAGCTATCTGAATCTACTTCATCTTGATGTCCATTTTGATTTGGCTCTTGAGCTTTGATCGTTTCAATATCAGCATTTTCTATGCTACTAGAATCAGAATTTTCAACACTATCAAACTCTTTTTCGAAATCTCTTTCAGTTCCATCAGCATTATTATCAAGGATTTTCTCGGCTAATTCTTGAATTTCTTCATCAGTTTCTACTTCTTCAAGAATTGGATTTTCGATCAACTCATTTTGAATCAGCTCACTTAACTCAATAGTCGTCATCTGCAACATTTCAATGCGTTGACGCAACTGTGGCGTAAGCACCATTTTTTGTTGAAGTTTTTGAGTTAATCTTAAAGACGACATTTATTTTTTTGAAGAGTTGGTTTTTTGAAAATTATTGAAATGATTATAATTACCAAGCAGTAAACATTATAACCGAAAGTGTAGTAAAAAGTGAAAAATTACAGTTTAAATCTTTCTCCGAGATAAAGCCTGCGTACATCCTCGTCTTCAACTAAGCTCTGAGGATCACCACTTCTTAAAATTTCACCTTCAGCCATAATGTATGCTCTATCAGTTATTCCGAGTGTTTCACGCACATTATGGTCAGTTATTAGAATTCCAATTGATTGCTCTTTCAGATATAAAATTATTTCACGTATATCGTCAATTGCAATGGGATCGATCCCAGCAAAAGGCTCATCCAACAAAATAAATTGAGGCTCAGTTGCTAAACATCTTGCAATTTCTACTCTACGCCTTTCTCCACCTGAAAGTGAATCTCCACGAGTTTTTTTGACGTGTGTTACTCCAAATTCTTCTAATAATTCTTCTAATCTCGCAAATCTTACTGACCTCGATATTCTCATAGTCTCTAGAACTGCAAGTATGTTTTGTTCGGCTGTGAGTTTGCGGAAAATTGAAGGCTCCTGTGGCAAATAGCCTAAACCAAGCCTTGCTCTTAAATACATTGGAAGCCTTGTAACATCTTCACCGTTGAGAAAAATTTTTCCTTTTTCGGTTCTTTCTAGTCCAGTCATCATGTAGAACGTAGTTGTTTTCCCGGCACCGTTTGCACCAAGTAATCCAACAATTTCTCCTTGTTCAACATACAAACTGACATCATCAACAACACGGCGACGACCATATGTTTTTTGGAGATTTTCTGCTGCTAATGAATTGTCTGAATTACCCGAACCGTTTTTCACTTGATAAGTATAAATGAAGATTACAAATTAGTTAATTGAGCCATTTTTTATTTTATAAACTGTTCTTATTCTACCCGGCTTATTTTTTTTGTTACTACCTTTTCCAATGATTCTGTTTTCCTTCAAATAAACAATAACTTCTTTTCCTTGAGAAGAACCATTTTCTGAATCGATCACTTTTGCCGGATTTCCACGCAAAACTACTGACTCATCTGAGGCAGTATATTGTGCATAATCACCTGTCGCACGTCGGTTTGGCTGAGTAATGACAACATTTTTTGAAATAATTGTTTTGGAAAGCTCATTATTTTTATCCAAAAATACATTCGCAACTCCTGCAACTATTCGATCAGTTCCCTGCCGTATATCAACATTTTTTTCATAACGCAAAAGATTTAGATTACGCTGGAAAAGCATCTTATCTGCCGCAGCAAAAACTGATTTTCTTGTCTTTCTGCCTGCAATAGTTTGTTTTACATCGTAAAGCATGCTCTGAACTTTTCCTTCAGCAAACATTTGCCCTTCTTTTTGTTGCAAAAGTAATCTTTCGGCTCTGACGTAATTATTTCCTTGCCAAGCTCTGGCATTGCCGACATAAACAGCTGTTTCAGCTTTGTGATCAAAGTTTGCTTTTTGTGCTGTAATAAAGACGGGTGAACTTACATTAGTAAAAGGTGTTGATCCATTTGTTTGTTTTTGAGAATAATATGTTGTACTTACTCTGTTTCTTAATTCTGACTTATCAGCCTTCGTGTCCCATAAAATTTCTGAGGCTTTTGCTCTTGCTTGCGAATCCCAAACAGTCGGGTTCCCACCGGACAATCTGACAAGTCCATTATTTTCTGTATAAATAATTCTATCGGATATTCCGTTTCTATCACCCTCTTGGAATTTAGCTTTTCCAATCGCATCAAAACGTTCAATGTCTTGATCTTTTTTGTTAAATAGAGCTTTCATTTTATTTGATTCCAACATTTGATTTGATTTTTTTTTAACTGTTGGATATCTGTAAGCTTTTGTCCTTCCACTTGTTTCACAACTTTTAGCATTGTTACCACTATAAAAATCGCAATTAAACTGCGAGGCTTTGATAGTGGTTCTATAATTTTGATTCGAAGATCTGAGAGGTTCAATTAATAATTCGGCATTTCCTTTAGCTTGGGCTGTAGCTAATTCAGTTCCGTTTGCTCGCAAAGTAGTATTAATTGAGTTAGCAGTTAATTTTTTATTTGCGGAATCTTCAGATTTGTTTACCGCATTTAGCTTAATAGTTGTTCTACCTTGTGTTCTTAAATTGCTCAAAGTTCCGTCGCTGCGAAAATCCAAATTTATTTCTTTCGGGGCAAATAAACCCAATCTACTGTATTCATTTGTAGTTTTTGGAAAGACTTTTACATCGCTATTCCCAAGTGCATTTGCTTTTTGTAATTTTTGGTTCTGGTCAAATGTAGCATTTATTTCCGTTGCAGAAACTTCAGTTTTACGCTCAGTAGTATCTTGTCTTAAAAAAGCATTCCCGCTTGCGTATGCAAGTTTTAGTTTCTTGTTAGAATACAATTCTGCATTAATGGTATTTCCTTTAACTAAATCTGTTCCTTGAGTTACCTGAGAATTTCCTGTTAAAAAGACTTTTCCGTTAGTTTGTTCATAAATAACTTGTGAAGCATTTATTTTCGTTGGCTTTGAGTCCTGAACAGTTATGATTTCAACATTTTCGTTCAATTCAAATATGTCAGTTTCTTTTACATAAATGGCAGTATTAGAGGTGATTTTAGTCGGCTGTTTAGTGTTTGCTGTAGTTTCAATTATTACATTGTCATATAACTCAAGTTTCTTTAATTCTTTATCAACACCAGCTATTGCTCTACCAGCTTTTGTTTTTGTCCAATTATTATTGCTCCCGAATGGTTTCTGATAAACATCTACGTTTCCTCTCAAATCAATTTTTCTTATTTCTTGATCCTTGAAGAAGGCTATCGCTTGATTAGCTTTAATATCTGTGGGTTGAGTTAAATTTTCATTACCATTTCCTTCAGGAGTCAGATAAATTTCTGCTCCTTGCTCAAGTTTTATTTTTTCTGTTAATTTTTCAATAAAAGCCCGACCTGATTTAAGCTTTGCTCTTCTTACACCTGAGCCAGATAAAATATTTTTGTTATCGGACGCATATGCATCAATCTCAACATCTTTTAATAAATCTAGTGTTTCATTTTTAATATTTACAATTGCGCCAAATGATTTACCTGAGATATTTTGGCGTGAAAAAGTAATTTGCTCTTCACCTTCAGCAACTTCTGTCGATTGATCGTATTTTAGTTGATCTGTTTTTACTTCAAGACCATCATTGGTTTTAATATCTACATCGCCTGCTAAGTAAATTCTGAAATTTTTTGTTCCATCTTCAGCAGGAATGTAAATTGCTTTTTTTGATTCAAGTTTGTGAAATGATTCAGAGCTTCCGTCCTGATAAACCTCTAAATAAACATTTTCCAGTTCTTGGTGCTTATCTGTGAAAGTGGTTGCCTTATCGGCTTTTATAAAATATTTTAGGACTCCATCTTCGCTTTCCTTGCGTTCATAATCATTTACAACTGCTAGAACCTCTTTTGAAAGTTGTGCAAGTTCACCTTTCATCCGAAAAGTGGTTTTATTACTGGCTTTGTAAAAACCAATACCAATAGCAAAAATAGCTACAACAAACCCAAAAATCGCAAATCCACGCAAAATAATGGGTAATTTTGCTCTAAAGCGAAAGCTTTTTTTAAGTTTTTTATTTTTAGCCATTTATTTACTACTTCTTAGGTCTTTCACATTCAGTTGCAGATTAGTTCTACCTTGCCAAGTATTTTCTTCGGGAATGTACGCAAGTTTGATGCGATTTTGCGGCTCAAGAGTTTGCCCTTTAGATTTCTCAACACCATCCCACCAAACTGCTTCAAAATGATTACCATTATCATCCTTTAGATTTAGCTTCAGATGCTTGTCCTTCATAATCCAAGGTTCTTTGATGATTACTAAATTATCTGTAGAAAAAACCGGCTTGGGATTTCCTTGTCCAAATGGTTCTAAAAGTTTCAATTCTTCTACCATTTCAAGGCTCAAAGTTTGGCTTGAAACTTCAGCATCAATTTTAATTTCAGGAATCAAATCCTCTTCATTTAAATTATCGGACGCATGCTTGTTAAGTTGTTCGGATAATTCCTCAATTTTGTCAGTTTTTATTGTCATTCCTGCCGCAGCTGCATGACCTCCGAACTGCTCAAACAAGTTTTCACAACTATTTAGCCCTTCAAGGATGTGATAATTACTGATACTTCTGGCTGAACCATATGCAACACCATTTTCTGTTGAAAAAACAATCGTTGGACGATATAGCCTTTCTGCTATTTTTGATGCGGCTAATCCTATAACACCTCGATGCCATTTTTCACCTGCAACGACTACAAATTTCCTTTTACTCAAATCTTTTGATTCAGATAGAGCAAGCTCAGTTATTTTTCTTTGAACTTTTTGTCTTTCCAAATTTTTATCGTTTAAGTATTCAGCTAATTCTTTGGCTTTTTCAAAACTTTCAGCTTCAAGAAGCTCCACGACATTTCTGGCAGCATCCATTCTCCCAGCAGCATTGATTCTGGGTGCGATTCTGTAGCCAATGTGGTAGCTGGTCATTTCCGATCGACAATCCGAAACTTCCATTAAAGCTTTAAGACCATAATTGATAGCATTCGGCAAATCTTTTAGTCCCAAAGACACAATCGCTCTATTTTCACCTGTCAGTTGCATGACATCAGCAATTGTTCCGATAGCTACTACCTTCAGAAAATGTGGAACAATGTGTTCCTTATCGTTTTCTCTTAAAAGTGCATGTGCAAGTTTAAATGCAACTCCGACTCCGGCAAGATTTTTGTCTGGATATTCGCAGCCTTTCTGGTTAGGATTAACAACTGCGAAAGCATCAGGATTTCCTTTTTCTTTGGCGAGGTGATGGTCTGTAACTATAAAATCAATCTCATTTTCTTTTGCCCATGAAATAGGCTCAAATGAAGTTATTCCGCAATCAACACTGATAACAACTTTGTAATCTCTCTCATTTGCCTTTTTCAGAGCAGGAATATTCACTCCATAACCTTCTGTAAAGCGATGTGGAATATGAAAACCTGTCTCAGCTCCTAAGATTTCCAGAGCTTTGCGTAAAACAACTGTCCCGGTAGTTCCGTCAACATCATAATCTCCCCAAATCAGAATCTTCTCTTTGTTTTCAATTGCCTTAAGAATTCTTTGGACAGCTCTTTCCATCCCTTTAAGCAAGTAAGGATCGTGTAAGTCCTCATATTTTGGATTTAGGAATTTTTTCGCTCTTTCGGCTGTTTCATATCCTCTTGAAATAAGTAGTGCGGAAATGAGCGGAGAAACTTGTAAAGCATTAGCTAATTTCGCTACTTCTTTTCGGTCGTGTTTTTTAATTGTCCAACGCTTATTCATCAACTACACCTGCGGACTTAAGACACCTTGCCAAAGTAATATGAGGATTATACCACCTAAAATTATTCTATATATGATAAAAATTGCGGTTGAATATCGTCGTAAAAAAGCCAACAAAAACCAAATTGCCAGATAACCAACTATTCCTGAGACTATTGTTCCAACTAATAAAGGAATCCATGTATCATCTGGCAAAATATGCCACGCTTCATATAGTTGAAGTAAACCGCTGGCAGTAATTGCCGGAATCATTAAAAGAAAAGAAAATCTAGCGGCTGTTTCCCTTTTTAAGCCTGCAAATAGCCCTCCCATAATCGTTGAGCCGGAACGACTCGCACCTGGAACTAAAGCTAAAACTTGTGAACAACCAACTACCAATGCATCAATCACACCTAGTTCCTTAATGTCTTTTCTCTGCTTTCCGATATATTCCGCTAAAGCCAAAAGAAGTGCTACTCCGATAAGCATTGAGCCTATCAGCCATAAGTTTTTGGTAAGTGCCCCTTCGATAGTGTCTTTGAATAATAGACCAACAATTCCAACCGGTATTGAGCCAATGATTATTAACCAGCCAACCCAAGAATCTTCTGACATCCAAATCGGTCTGACTCCATTTGTACCCGAATAATTTTTTTTGTTCCCAGAAATTAAAGCAAAATGGTCTTGCACGAAAGAAACTGAGATATTCCAAATATCAGAAGCAAAATATACGAATACTGCCGCCAAAGTGCCGAGCTGTATGACTGCCATTGTCGCAGTTATTTGTTCGGGGTTGCCGCCATATAAATCTGTGTAACGGCTGGCAAAAACAAGATGCCCCGTAGAACTTATCGGAATAAATTCTGTCAAACCTTGAACAATGCCAAGGATTATAGCTTGTATTACATCCATAGATTAGGTTGGGAGTTTGATTGATATTTATGAAAAAAACTTTAAGAATTTTCTTATTTTTCTCAAAGTTCGTCAAAAGTAGTATTGTAAATTATTCTCGGAATTTGGCACGACCTGCAATTCGGTCATAAAGCCAGGCGGGAAAAATTCTTCCAAGACAAACAAAGTTAGCTAATTGCCAAGGAAAAGCGGCGAATTTCTTTTTTTTTTCAATTGCTTTTAAGAATAATGGAACGGCATCATCTAACTCCATTAAAAAGGGCATTTTATTTGTGCGACCAGATGTTAGGGGTGTTTTGATAAATCCTGGTTGAATTATCGTTACGGCAATTCCTTTTTGTTGGACATCCAATCTAACACTCTCAAAAAAGGCTGTCATACCAGCTTTGCTTGCTGAATATGCCGCAGATTTGGGAAGTCCTCTAAATCCTGCAAGACTTGAAATAGCCACTAATTGCCCGCTTTTTCTTTTGAGCATATCTGGTAAAACTGCAGAAACTGAATTAACTGCTCCAATCAAATTTATATCTATAACTTTTTTAACTGCCTCAGGTTTTAAAGTTCTGGTTTCTTTGTTATTACCACCAATGCCTGCATTGGCAATCATGAGATCAACTTGCCCAAATTCATCTCTAAGTGAATTAGCTGCATCAAAAACTTTTTCTTTATCTGTGACATCGCAAATGAAAAATCTGGCAATGCCGCCGTTTTGTTCTATTTTTTCTTTGATTGGGACTAATAATTCTTCCCTTCGGGCTAACAATCCAATTATCGCCCCACGTTTTGCCATTGCGTAAGCTAAAGCTTCACCAATACCACTCGAAGCCCCTGTCAGCAAAATTACTTTGTCCTTCCAAAATCCCATAATAAAAAAGCCGTAAGTACAAATTAATTCACATTAATAAGAAATTACAGCTTTGTAAAATAAATTATTGAAGAATTAACTCCAATTAGACTTAAATTCAAGTAATACAACGCCATTATTCTTGAAATAAAGTCTGTCTTTTTGAGCTTCGATTTCATCAGCTTCCTTTAATTTTTGAGTGAAAGAAGTTTCGATATTTTGCATGTTTGGACAAGCTCTTTTTGTCATACGCATTCTGGACAATTCAATACTGTTTCCATCCAGAAGATATTGACCACTAAGACTGTTACATCCAGTCCTGCCATAAAAACCTTTATCACTCTTTTTGAACACTAAATAAGGCTTTGCATTTTCAACTTTTTTGCCTTTTATGTGAGTTAAATACCACTTACTTAAATACAAATTTGAAACCTTATCTACTTCAACTTTTTCTCGGCTAACAATTTCTTTTAAGAAATACTTAAATCCTGATGTATCTTTTGCAGGTCTTGGGTTTCTTTGCACCTCAACCCTTAGTTTGTATTTATATCCAGAAATGTATTCAAAATTTTCTATATTATCCCACAATGCACGAAAACCTTTCTTGCCTTCTCTTTTTACATACAAGCATTTTCTGGGAACCATTTGCTCACAAAACACTTGATGCTCGGCGACTTCCATTATTTCAATACTGGAGTTTTCAACCTCTTTGGAATTTGTATTTAAATTATTATTTTGATTGTCCGATGCATTTAGATTGCAAGCAGTTAGGGTAAAAATCAATAGTAATGCAATGTTATTTAAGAATGAATTATTCATAGCTTCTCCTTTTTGCTTAAATTTGAAGAGAAACATTTTCTCTTTCGCCACATTGAGAACGCTTATTACTTAAATACTTGCGAGGTTATTTATCTTTTTCGGTAAGGGAGAGAAATCCTGATTCAGTTTCATACATTTCTTCTGCATCTATGTCCCTGCCCTGTATTTTTCTTCTATCTCGAAGCTTTTTATTCAAAGGGTTCAAGGCAAAAGCTACGATCGGAACAAAAAAAGCTATTTTGATGAAGTCAAAAATAATCCAATCCAAATAAGGTGGGTAAAACCCTAACCTTTGCAACAGATATTGAACTGATAGAACCAGAATTGTTGCAATTCCTGAGCATATTAATAAAAAAGTAGAAGTTCGCATCTAACAAATTTCATCAATATGCCCTCTCAGAGCCTTTAAAGCTTTAGCTAAATCATCCTGCTTTATCAAAACGTGATCTCTCGAAAAAGAAGATATGGGAAGTATAGAAATCTCACTTTCAGCAAAAATTTTCGCGATTCTAGCCATAAAACCAACTACATCAAATGGTAAATCCACATCAAAGCTTAAAATTCTAAAATTCCTTTCGATCTTTGCATCTCTGATAGCGTGTTTGATCGTACCGAAATCTATGTCATCAAGGACAAGTGTAACCTCCCACTTGTCCTTGAAAATCATAAATGGAGTTTGCATACGTGGTGATAATTCAGGATTTTCCAGTAATTTCAACCACTCCTCACTCCGTAAAGATATAACAGCAAAAGTCTCAGGTGAGACTTCAACCCTTGTTTTTTTTAATAATGAAACTGAATCAAGTGCCATTAAATTTTATTTTTTCTGCCAACAAAAAAGTATATTACAGAGCCGAGTATGCCAGCTAAAACTATAACCAATATCCAAATAAGCTTGTCATTCTCACCCTTAAAGTCGCTACGAATAACGTCAATCAAAGACCAGACCCATACTGCAAAAAATGCCAGCCCGATGACTAAAAATACCAATCCTATAGCTATCGGAATTAATTCTTCTTGAAACATTAAAAAACCCATTTTAGTTTTCCTCCTAATTAATTAAATGTTTACTTTTCGATTGCGTGCTTATCAAAAACTCACTTCAAATTTCGATTATTGTTGGCACTACAACAGGTCTTGTACCTGTTTGTTTTTGTATGAATCTCATTAAATGAACTCTTAGATTTTCAGTTAATAATGATTCATTATTTAATTCTTGTAAAGACATATTTTCAATAGCCTCTGCTACTGATTCTCTGGCACTTTGTAGAGTTCCGTTGAGAGGATTTATTCTTGCAACACCTTGTATCTTAATATCAGGTCTCGATTTTAATTCTTTTGTTTTTTTGTCGAGTGAAACAACTAATGAAACAACACCACTATATGCAAGTTTTTTGCGTTCACGAACAATATCGTATTTTATCTCATCATAAGCCGCACCATCTATAAATGTTTTTCCGATGTCATTTTTTTCGATGATATTTGCAGAGTCTCTTGTTAGTTCGAGAATATCACCATTTTCTATTAAAACTACATTTTCATCTGTAAAACCCAGATGATTTTTTGCAAATTCCTTGTGACGAAAGAGCATTCTATATTCACCGTGTATCGGGATCAAAAATTTTGGTTTTGCTGTTTCGGTCATAATTCTAATATCTTCCTGTGAAGCATGACCCGAAACATGAATGAGACGTCGCTTTTCTTCGATTATGTTTCCGCCGCGACGATATATCGCACCGATCATTTTTGAAATCCTTTTTTCATTGCCAGGAATGATTCGTGCAGACAAAACTATGGTGTCGCCCGGTTCAATTGATAATCCTTTATATGATTGAGTCGCAAGATTCCACATAACTGCACGCGATTCTCCTTGAGAACCAGTTACTAGATAAACAATTTCATCATCATTTATTTGTCTTGATTCACTCAAACCAATCAGAGTGTTATGCTGAATATTCAAAAGATTTAGTTCGGATGCAACCTCAACATTATTCATCATTGAGCGACCAAGAACACAGACTTTTCTTCCAAATTCGTAGGCAAGGTCAAAAACAATCTGAAGGCGGTGTATGGAAGAAGAAAAAGTTGTAACGATTATACGACCTTCTGCCTCTTCAAAAATATCTTCAAAGTCCGGAATTACTGCTTCCTCGGATGGTGTTCTGCCCGGCACTGTTGCGTTTGTGGAATCTGCCAAAAGTGCTAAAACGCCTTTTTTGCCATAATCGCCTAAGGTTTCAAGGTCATACGGCTCTCCGATCACAGGTGTGTCATCAATCTTATAGTCTCCCGTATGTATGACCGTTCCGACAGGTGTGTTTACAGCTAATGAAAAACAATCAACCAAAGAATGTGATGCATGAATAAATTCGACTGCAAAATTTCCAACCTCAGCCACGTCATTGGCTTTAACACGATGCATCAAAACCTCATCAAGCATTTTGTGCTCTTCTAATTTTCTTTCGATAAAAGCTAAAGTTAGCTGAGAACCATAAACAGGGACATTAAATTTCTTTAAGAAATAGGGGGTTGAGCCTATGTGATCTTCGTGTCCATGAGTTAAAAAAAGTGCTGTTATATAATCCTTGTACTCATCTAAAAAATCGAAATTTGGTATGGAAATATCAACCCCATATGGAGTTTCTTCGGGAAACCCCATTCCAGTATCTATAACAATCATCTCATCAGCGTAACGAATTCCCAGACAATTCATACCGAATTCGCCGATCCCGCCAAGAGGAATTATTTCTAATTTATCCACAGATTAAAATGAAAACCCTTAAGTTATTTACTAAAAAGATAAGTCTAACATAAACACACATATTTTTTTCAACCGTAAATTATTCAGACTTTTCCAACATTAAATTCGTCAAAAAAATATAAGAATTTTCAGAGGATATAAAATGCGTTCTAAATTTTTCCTGTTTTTCCCTTTGCTGATATTTTTCTCATCTCAATTACACATTTATGCACAAAACGAAGATGCAGATGAAATAATTAAGGTTGATACTACTTACGTAAGTGTGCCAGTAATCGTAAGTGATAGAAATGGCAGATACATACCAAACTTGAAAAAAAGTAACTTTAAACTTTTTCAGGATGGAGAAAAACAAGAAATTAGTTTTTTTGGAAATGAGAAGGAACCTTTGAACATCGCTCTTCTGCTTGATACGAGCAAAAGCACTAGGAATGTAATTGATTTAATAAAAAAAGCTGCTATAGATTTTATTTATCTTCTGGAAAAGTCTGATAAAGCATCAGTTATAACTTTTGATGCAGAAATTAATGTCATCACAAATTTAACCTCAAATCGCATCCAATTAGAAAGAGCCATTCGCAGCGTTGATATTGGGTATGACATTGGAACAGTTATGCGTGATGCAGTAATTGATGCTGTTCAAAATTCTTTCAAAAACGTAAAAGGACGAAAAGCAATTATAGTTTTGACAGACGGGAAGGATTTTGGAAGTTATTATTCCGAAGATGGACTTTTGAACAGACTCGAAGAATCCGATGTTCTTGTTTATTCAGTATTTTACAAAACAGGTTTAGGTCAAAGACGCCGTTGGGGTAGAGGTCGTTGGGGTAGAAATTTTCCACGTCGTAGAAATACTCGACAAGATCGAATGAACAAAGAAGCAGAAGAGTATCTAAAATATATGTCCGAGATCACGGCAGGACGTTTTTACAAAAAAAATGTCGATGACCTCAGAAAAACTTTCAAAACAATTACAAGTGAACTAAGAAATCAGTATCGGCTTGGATATTACCCGACTAAAAATGGGGAATCAGGAACGATTCATAAAATAAAAGTTGAAGTTGATAAAAAGAAAATATCCGTAAGAGCAAGGAAAACTTATAGGGCTAAGTAACTTTTTATTCAATAAGTTCACCGCAATGTTTACACTTTTTCTTTTCTTTTTTGGCATTTAATTCAAGTCTTTGTTTTTCCAATTCCTCAACAAAGCTTGCTCCCAGAATGCCTGTTGGCAAAGCGAACATCCCTATTCCTAAAACTGCGATTACAGCTGCAAATATCCTACCTAAAGTTGTAATTGGAAAAACATCTCCATAACCAACGGTTGTAAGTGTTACAATTGACCACCACATAGAAGTTGGTATATCAGGAAAAGCTTCAGGTTGGGCTTGGTGTTCGGCAAAATACATAAATGAAGCTGAGAGAACCATCAATACAAAAACTATTGAAGCAGTTACAATTAATTCTTCTTTCCTATTTTTTAGAACTTTTCCAAACAAAGAAATTGATGATGAATAACGCATTAATTTCATCAAACGCAAAAGGCGGAAAATTCTTAAAGTTCTGATAAACCGCAAATCAAGCGTTGTGAATGCAAGATAAAATGGCAAGATAGCAAGTAAATCAATTATCGCCATTGGTGTGAAAATAAATTTTATGCGTCCCCAAACAGGATGTGAGTATTCAGGCTGACTCGTGCATGCCCAAATTCTAGTTACGTACTCAATCGTAAAAATTATGACTGAAAAAATTTCAAAAGCCAGAAAATAATCCCCAAATCTCTGATCAATTGATTTAACTGTCTCAAGAATAACAGCCACTGCATTGAGCAAAATCAAAATCAATATAAACCAATCAAAATAATCTAAATCTTTCTTTGGTTTGTCTTCATGATCTGTTGCTTCAACTAATTCCCAAATTTTTTGTTTTACAGTTGTTTTTTGATTAGATTTGTTATTTTCCATTACCTGAAACCCACATATCTCTCCAAAATTGTTAATAATAAATTATTTCTTGTCAATAAGTTAGAGAAAAATTTCATTGAAAGTTTGAGTAATGGTGGGTTGATTCTATGTCAAGATTTAAAAGTTTTTTAATTCCAATCGGGACTACTTTATATTTAAAAAGCTCTGAAATTTCAAACCAATCAATTTGAATTTCTGAAATTTCGATGTGAGATATTGGAAACTCAATTTCTTCATTCAATAAATTTGCGGATTGAATAATAAGTATTTCGTGATTAAGTGAATCATCGCATTCAAAAAAATTCTCAAAAAGTATCCAAGGTTTTATGTTTGTTATCTTAAATTTGTATTCTTCTTTTTCTATTTCCCTCTTAATGCAATCTTCAAATGTCTCACCAAACTTGAGTTTTCCTCCTGGAAACCTTAAAAAAGTTTTCTCGTTGTCTAACTGAAAGAGAATCTTCTTCTTGTTTTGACTAAAAACTGCTACAACAACTTTTATAATCGGCTTTTGTAATTTTGTCTTTAACACAGTTTTATTCATCAATTAAGTATTTACAAAGTGATTTCCATTCATCCAAAGATAAAGTTTCAGCCCTACTTTTTTCATAAATTTGAGCTTTTTTCAAAACGTTTGCTACTCCATTTCTCCTTTCAAATAAATCTAATAACTCACCTTGAGCATTTTTTAGATTATTTTGGATTGTTTTACGTTTTTGTCTAAATCCTAAACTAACAAGTTCTCTAAAAATTATCTCATCAAAATCTTTTCCAACACCTTTTCTTGTTATCAGATGCATAACACTACTTGTAACTTTTGGAACTGGTCGAAATGCATTTGGCGGCACATCAAAAAGTTTTTCTGTTTCAAAGTATGCTTCTGTTAAAACAGTTAGATAACCTCTTTCTTTATTCCCAGGGAAAGCAGTAATTCTTTCTACTACCTCTTTTTGAAGCATTAAGATCAACTCTGTAAATGAATTTCTATATTGAATAAGATGTTGAAGAATTGCAGTTGAAATATAGTATGGCAAATTAGCGACCAATTTCGCTTGCTTACTTGGACTTTGTAAAGAAATCAAACTTTGAAAATTAATTTCTAAAGCATCCTGTTGTATCAAAAAAAAATTATCTTGCTGGTCAAATTCCTTCAGCAAAACGGGGGTCAAATCTTTATCAATTTCTATCGCAAGGACTTTTCCTGCCCTTTCAACTAATTTTTTAGTTAATGCTCCCCTGCCAGCACCAATTTCAACTATAGTTTCATTTTTTTGAGGATTTAGAGCCGTAATTATTTTGTCAATATAATTTTGGTCAATGAGAAAATTCTGACCGAGAGATTTTTTTGCGAATGGCTTTTTTTTCATCTTATAAATTCACAAATTAAGTTGCATATGGATAACCATTTAATTCTATATCGTCATCATGTTTTGTAATCGTTAAATCCCTTAATTTGGTAGCTGAATTAAGCATTTTTGAGCCTTTTCCGCCAATTGCTGTCGGAGCATCTTTTCCACCAATAACAACTGAACCATAAAAAAAAGAGATTTTATCTATTAAATTTGCGTCGTAAAATGATCCTGCAACTTCTGCACCGCCTTCGACTAATACGCTTTGGACTTCTCTTTTTGTAAGTTCATGTAATATGCCTTGTAGATTTCGACCACCCTCAGCAATTTGTATAACTTCAACCCCTTCGTCTTTTAGTTGATTTATCTTTTCTTCATCATCTGAGTCAGTAAAAACCCACGTTGGAGTTTCTTTTGCCGTAAGAACAAGTTTTGAGTTTATGTTCATCCTTAAACTATTATCCAAGACTATCCTAGTTAGTTTTTTGTTTCGTGGCTTATTGCTTCGGTCTGTAAGAGATGGATTGTCAACAAATGCTGTATTTGAACCGATGAGAATTGCATCGTATTCATAGCGTAAATCTTGCACTTTTTGTCGTGATTTTTCATTAGTAATCCATTGTGAATCACCTGTGCGAGTTGCAATCCTACCATCCAAAGACATTGCCATCTTCAAATGTACGAATGGTCTTCCAACTTTGTGCCAGTGAATAAATTTTTCGTTTTGTTTTTCGGCTTCTTCTTTTAGAATTCCAGTTAAGACTTCAATTCCATTTTGACGCAAAACATCAAAACCTTTTCCTGAAACAAGCGGATTTGGGTCTTCAATCGGACAAACAACTCTTTTTATACCAGCATTTATGAGTGCTTCAGTGCAAGGCGGTGTTCTTCCATGATGTGAATGAGGTTCGAGTGAAACATATGCAGTTCCACCTTTAGCTTTTGCTCCTGCCTGATTTAAAGCTATCACCTCGGCATGAGTTATATTTTTATAAAGATATGTACCTTCACCAACAATTTCTCCACTTTCGGAAACAATCACGCAACCAACAAGCGGACTCGGCGAAACCTGTCCAATACCAAAAGACGCAAGTTCCAAAGCACGTTGCGTCATTTCTATATCAATTTTTGAGAAATTCCTATCCAATTAATTAAACAACCCGTTGACATAATCTTCTGAGTTGAAAACCATTAAATCGTCAACCCCTTCGCCGATTCCAATGTAGCGGATCGGTAAATCAAGTTCTTTTGAAATAGCCACTGCGATTCCACCTTTTGCTGTACCGTCGAGTTTGGTTAAGACAATTCCTGTAACATCTGCGGTTTTCATAAATTGGCGGGCTTGTTCGAGTCCGTTTTGTCCCGTTACGGCATCAATTACAAGCAAGGTTTCATGTGGAGCTTTTTCGACTTCTCTTCCTGCGACTCGTTTCATTTTTTCGAGTTCCGCCATAAGGTTTGATTTATTATGGAGTCTTCCGGCAGTATCAACGATCAAAACATCCGCTTCTCTGGCTTTTGCAGATTTTAGTGCGTCGAACAAAACTGCTGCCGGATCTGTTCCCTGTTTTTGTTGGATTAAAGGAACATCAGCACGCTGTGCCCAAATTTCTAATTGGTCAGAAGCAGCGGCACGGAATGTATCTGCGGCACAGATCATTACTTGATTTCCTTCATCTTTGATTCTTTGAGCGAGTTTTCCAATCGTTGTAGTTTTTCCAACTCCATTAACTCCAACAACCATCAAAACGTAAGGTTTGATACTTCTCGAAACTTCAGTTTCTGATGCTACGCCATCATTTCCGGTGCTATCTAAAATATCCAGAAGTTCTTTTTTCATGGCTTTTTTTAAAGCATCCAAATCATTGATTTCCTGTCTGGAAACACCTTTGCGAACTTCGTCTAGTATTTGAAATGTCGTTGAAACACCTATGTCTGTTGAGATGAGCATTTCTTCAAGTTCATCAAGAAATTGGTCATCAATCTGTTTTCTATTTTCAAAAACAGAATCTAGTTTGTCGTTAATAGAATTCCGTGTTTTAGAAATCGCTTTATTAAAACGAACACCGAATTCTTTCTCTATCGCTTCTTCTTCAGCTTTTAATTCCTCAATAGATCTATCAAGCCCAAGAGTCGAAGTCGAAAATTTATCTTTTTTCTTTCGTCGCCAAAATGCCATTTGTATAATTCCTGAATAAAATAACTAAAGCTAAATTATTATGTCTAGCAAACTTAAAATTATAGTTAAGAAACCTTTGACAAACAAACAGACGTTTTAAACAAAATAAAAGGCAAAAGCATTTGCGGCTTTTACCTTTTTAAGTAAATTTTTACTTTTTATTTATCCTTTGTAAAGCTTTAATTTGTCTGAGTTTTTATACAGTGCATAACCTAATGTAACTGCAAAAGCTATCGCAAAGTAGAAGGAAAAGAAACTACCGACAAATTGGGCTGGTAAATTTCCAAACCTCGGTAAAGCAAATGGTAAAAAGATAATACTTAAGATCATCCCAATGACACTTGACATAATTGACATCAAGAAACACATAAAGAGAATCTTGACGTAATCAAATCCAAGATGTTTTATGGTATCCAAACCAACCAGAGGATTTATGGTTGCGACGAACGAGCGTGTGTATCCTGCAACTGCACAAGCAGCTGGAAAATAAAATAATCCCCAAAGCAAAGCCAAACCTGCGAGTAACAGAAAAATACCTGCAAATTGCATAAATTGGGTAAGCATTGCCTTCATCTCTTTTTCTTGAGTTTCGGGCGTTTTCCCAATTGTAGATTCGAGTTGAGCTTTCTTGTAATTTTTCGTTAAATCATTAAGTCTTTGAAATTCAGCTTCTTCTTGTACATTTGCTCTTTGAGCATCAGTTAACCCATCTTCTCCAACCTCAATGCCGCTTCTTCCCGCATTTTGTTGTTTTAGTTTCTCAGTTACCTTTTTAACATGATCTATTGATTGAGCAGACTGTTTATCCAAAGTTGAAATAGTATCTTGCGTTGGATTAGCAATTTGGCTTGAAAAAGAATTCCATGCATACCAGACAGTTCCAAAAACTATCGCTATCAGCAATCCAAATGATGAAATATAGACAGCAATGCTCAGAAAAAACGGATGGACTACATCATCCCACAATGAAAAATCATCAAAGCTTGGCATGAAATTTCTATCCGTATATCCTTGCGAGAAATTATCAATCGTATTTGCCAATACTCCAAATGTAAGAGCATTTGCCAGCATAAAACAAATCAATGCAGCACCGATCAAAAATATACTTCCGATACTTGCTGCACTTTGACCGTAACTAAGGATTGCAAATAATAAACCACCAAAAAATAAACTAGATTTAAATTTAAATGGGTAAGCTAAAGCTTTTCCAAAATCATCAAACCCAAAACCGCCAGAAATATCGCTTCTATATTGAAATTCTCTTTGTCTATTATCTTGAAATTCTTTGAGAGGTTTACACATTCCTCCACAGTAAGGACAAGTTTTTACAGTCCCGCCATAGCTATTCGGACAAGCTTTGCAAAACGCATGTGAACAAGCTTCACAAAGATAGGATGAAGGTGCGTCTTTGTGCATATCGCAAACTGACGTATCAATATTGTCGATATTATTCTCAAGAGAGTTAAAGTCATCCTGAAATTCAGCTTCTTTTTGATCAAAAACAGGCTCTTCACCAAATGTTTGGGTTTCATTTACTTGATTATCCGACAAATTAAATGAATTTTGTTCGCTTTGAACAGCATCAGCATTTTCATTTGAATCTGCTTCTGGCGTATTGATACTCACATTGGGAGGAGTAATACCCTGCTCTTTTGCATTGAAAAATTCTCTGAGCATAGGTACCTTTCCAGCTTCTAACCAACGCAAGTTACCGCGTCTGACTTTGTCAGTTTTTAAAACCGAGCTTTCAAGAACCCAATTTGTCAGTTCCTCAAAACTTGTATCGTAGATTTCGCCATTTACATCTACTTGCCATATTTCGTTTGGATTTTCCATTGGTTTTTAACCTCTGTTTTTTCCTCTTCGATTTAATTTGAGTGTTTGATTTGTGAGATTTATAACCTATCTAAGCAACTTTCTTTGCGGAAGGTGTCGCTTTTTTATCACCCTTTTTCTTAAAGTTATTAAGTTTAACTCTCCCGATTCCGATTTGACCTTCAGTACAAGCTTGAACAAGTGCTTCAACTACTTTTCCGTCGTATCTTGTACCAACAAAACTTCTGATTCGATCAAGGGCGGCATCAAGTTCCATCCCTTTTGAATACGGTCGGTCAATTGTCATCGCATCAAAAGTGTCAGCGACGGAAACAATTTTCGCTTGAAGAGGAATATCTTCTCCCCTCAATCCCTGTGGATAGCCCTCGCCATTAATCATTTCATGGTGCATATACATTCCCGGCAAAAATTCTTTCATTGCAGGAATGTTTTTCATTATCTTGTAGCCTTTTTGAGGGTGAGTTTTCATTATTTCGTATTCTTCATCGGTTAGAGCGGCTGGTTTTTTGAGAATAGAGTCATCAATACCAATTTTTCCAACGTCATGTAGCAAAGCACTGATACGAAGAGTTTCTAATTCTTCTTCGCCCATTCCAAGTCTCTGTCCGATTGCAACAGAAACTCTTGACACACGCTCTGAATGACCTCGTGTATAGCGATCTTTTCCGTCAATTGCCGCTGCAAGTGCTTTAGTTGCTCCAACGAAAAGTTCCCGGTTCTCCTCTGCTGCTTTCGCTAAATTAGCGATGTGTTGCTCCAATTCATCACTCATCGTGTCAAACGCTTCGCCGAGTGTTCCAATTTCAGTGATATTTTTTGACTTGATTCGAGTAGAAAGATCGCCACCTGAAATTTTCTGAGCAATAGATACAAGATTTAACAAAGGTAAAGTTAATTGCCTCGCCAATAGCAATCCGATAATTAATGCTATGAAAGCGAGTGCTAAACTTATAATCCAAGTTTGTTTACGCATATCGCTGACGGATGCCAAAGCCATAGCTTCGTCTTGCATCACGACAACACCAAATTTAAGAGATTTAGCAAAGCTAGCCGTCGAATATGCACCAATCATATTATGTAATTCACCTTCATGAGTTACATCAAAGGGTAACAATGCAGACTGTATTTGAGTATTAGTGTCTTTCCATTCCTGAACGATTTTTAATTCAGTTAAAGGTTTGAGGCTTGTTGTGTATGAAGAATTCGGATGTGATATGGCTCTTCCATTTTCGTCAACAACAAATATAATCGGAAGACCATATTGCCATAAATCTTTTTCACTCATCGGACGGTCAACAACAATCCGAGAGATTCCTTCTAACGAAACAATTGCCACAACCGCAGCTGTGATATTGCCTGAAATATAAACTGGTGAAGCCATTGTCAAAACAGCTTGATTACTTGATTCAATTAATTGAGGTTGACTGATAACAAAATTTTCATCACTAACTTTTCCTAAAACCGCAGTTGATAAACTGTCAATCTCTTTTAGACTAATTGCCTCTGTTCGATAGGCACTAACTGATTCTTCCTGAATTGGTTTGATGAATAAAGCTATTAAATTTGGATTTTCTTTTAATGACTCACCTAATTTTTCTTGTGTTTTTAAGGAAGTTAAAACAGAATCATCATTTGATAATTCAAGTGCATTTGCGAAGTTTTTTACAAGATTACTGTATCTTTGCCCATACATTTCGATCTGTCTGGCTTTATCCTGTACAAGCTGAGTTTGATATCTTCCCTCTACTGCACGGAGTTCCTTAGCACTTCTGTCAGATAAAAACCATCCGGTAACAATTAATGGTAAAACACCTACTAGTAAGAGTGTTATTAAAACAATATATCTAAGACTGATTATTTTTTTTCGTTGAGCCATTTGGAAAGGTGTGTGCGGGAAAAAAATAAGATATGGGTAGAAAAACCCGTATCTATATTAATATAATATATTAAGGATGGTCAACAATTATAAAGAATGTTTAACACTTAGCGTTTAAGTCTTTTTGACAATTACGAGGGTTATATCGTCATTTGCAGGAGCCGTAGTAGTAAATGTGGAAAGAGAAGACTCGATTTTATCTCTCATGCCTGAAGCTGATTTTTGTATGTTACCTCTGATTACTTCGGTCAGTCTTTCAATCCCAAACTCTTCACCTTCGACATTTTCGGCTTCAGACACGCCATCAGAGAAAACAACCATTGATTCACCTTGATTAAGAGTAATTTTTCCTAGCTCGAATTCTGCATTTGGCATTATACCTAATGGGAAACCACCTGATTCGAGTTCAATGACAGCTCCATCTGTTTTGGCAACTAATGGCGGATTGTGTCCGGCATTTATGTATGTCAGTTCGCCAGTTATTGGATCTAATTCAGCCACAAAAAATGTTATAAACCTATTAGATGGTGTATTTATAGCCAGATACTCATTTACCGCTTTGACTGCTTGGGGCAATGTGCTGTTGGCAACAGTCTGTGCATGAATTGCAGCATGTAAACTAGACATCAAAAGTGCAGCGGCAGTTCCTTTTCCAGAAACATCGCCAAGAGCGATTATCATATTTCCATTCTGTCTTGGAATAAAGTCGTAGTAATCACCGCCAATCTCATAACAAGCAAATGAGATTCCTTGCAATTCATATCCATCAACTATTGGAGGAGCAGAGGGTTGAAATCTCTGTTGAATTTCAGTTGCAAGCTCTAGCTCACGCTCCATTCTTTTGCGTTCAAAATGCTCTTCCATCAATCGAGCATTTTCGACACGAATAGAAGCAACCGAAGCAAGCGTTGTAAGAATATTTAAATGTTCTTCCGTAAAAGTAGTTTCATAAGTTGGAGAATCAGCATAAACGATACCGAAAACTTCACTTTCGTTAACACTTAAAGGCACTGCCAATACTGATCGAACACCAAGCAAAGCCATAGTCTGACTTGCAAATTTCGGATCATGCTGGGCATCAGAGGTTAGGACTGATTTTCCATTCACCATCACTTCTTCCATGACCGTACGGCTTATTCTTACTTCATCAGGTTGATCGTCCTTACCTCTTTCTCTTGCGACCGCAATTTTCATCCCGTCCGACTCAGCCTCATCTTTCAGCATTATGACAACTCGATCAGCTGGAACAGCTTCAAACACTAACGTTGCAACTTGGGTCAGAGTTTCCTGTAAACCTGTTGATGATAAAAGAGTGACACCAACTTTACTAATTAATCCAACCAATTCATTTCGTGAAGAAAATTGTGATTCCAGAATCTCAGATGTTGGATTTTTCTTACGTGAAAAAGAAATAGTCATTGAGGGATCAAGTGCTTGGGTGTTGTCAGCAATTAGCGTAGCATTCTGACTTTTTTCAACTTTTTCATCTTCAAAAACAATTTTGGTTTCTCCAATTTGAATTTCACCACCTGAAACAATTGGGATTGGCATATTCACAACTGATCCGTTGTAACGAGTTCCGTTTGCAGAACCTAAATCTTGTAACCAGTATGTATCTCCTTCTTGTCGAAGTTCAGCATGTAATCGAGAAGCAAAAGCATCGGGGATACAAACATCACTTCTTGCCGAACGTCCGATAGTTGTACGTAGGCGAGACAGGGGGAATGTTTCAACTGTGCTATCTGAATTTTTGATTACTAATTGCGGCATATCTTTAACTACGATAAATCAAATTTATTGTTCTGAAGAAAATTATTTTTTTGAACCCTTAGATTTCTTTTTCCTTACTTTCTTTCTAGTGATTGTTTTTTTTACGGTTTGTTGTCCATACACAACCATCGTTTTGCTTATTAAGTCGTGTAAAGCCCTACCTTTTGAATTAAATAGTGAAACAAAAAAACCAAGTCCACCAGTTAAAAGTACAAGTGGGTATCCTATAAAATGTCTAAGAAAGAGTGAACCAATTCTAGGGTCTTTTCCGTCTAAAGTTGTAATGGATAAACCTGTCAACATTTTTCCAATAGTTTGCCCATTTATCATTGGAAAAATTAAAAAGTTTGTGAGAGCAAGAAGAACTGTTATCAACCAACCCGCATTACTAATTTCATTATTTAGTAATCCAGCTCCATCGTCCCCCATATACCTGCCAAGTAAAAGACTAAATACTGGTATTGAAATGAGCAATAGATAGTCAATTAACAACGCTCCACACCTTAACAGAATTGGAGCTTTTAATTTCTCAGCATCAAATCCGATTACTACTTGTTTAGGTTTAACTTTTTTTGCAGATACGATCTTCTCTGCTCTAGCACTCATAAATCTACTTTGTATTTATTATTGAATAACAAATTGTAAGGTTGTGTCACCTAACTTTATTTTGTCGCCATTTGCCAAAGCAATAGCTCTTTTTGGCTCCAACCTAATTGCTTCTTTCATAGCTTGCATCACAACTGTTCCATTAGATGAGCCTAAATCTTCAATCAAGAAATTATCTCCATCTCGCCAAATTCTAGCGTGCTTTCTGGAAATTTTTGTTTGAGGATCATATTTCGATAGATCAACTTCAGGAAAAATATTTGAAAGAGGATCTCTTCTGCCAACTAAATTTTCAGTTTTTTCCAAGATGAAAGCAGGCACATCTAATTCACTCGTGCCATCAATCATAAGCTTAGCTGTTACCTTTGTTTGTACGTACTCTTTTGAATGGACACCGGGTTGAGCAAGTGGTTGTTTTGCTCCGCAAAATGCACAAAACATATCTGAAGCTACAATTTTTTGACCACAAAACCCACAAAAAACAGGTTGTTCTTCTAAACCGATTGGCTGAGGAGTTTGCTTAACCCCGAAAGATACTTGCCCTGAGCTTAATTGCTCTAAATGTTTAATTAGAGCGTCACGCATTTGAGTAGCTGTTTCAAAACGCTTCTCAGCATTATACTCAACGGCTCTCATGACAATCCGCTCGACCTGATCCGATAAACTTGGATTGATCTGTCGAGGTCTTGGGTGTTTCTGAAAATCAAAGATTAAAAGTGGATTGCTTTGAGGGTCAGCACCAGTCAAAAGATGAAACATTGTTGAACCTAGACTATAAACATCAGAACGCGGTTCAACATTTCCACTAAATAATTCCGGTGGAGCATATCCCATCGTCCCAACTGCGGTAACTCCTTTCTCCTCTTTATTTATCCAGCGAGCTATTCCAAAATCAATCAGCATTATGCGACCTGAATTACCATCCATCATGACATTTGCAGGTTTCAAATCTCTGTAAACTATCGGTGGTTGTCGGTTATGCAGGTATGATAAAACATCTGCTATCTGAATGCCCCACTCCACAACGCTTTTTTCATCAAGCCTTCCTTCAGGTGCAGCTTTAAGCCTTGCAGCTAGGTCTCCACCTGAAATATATTTCATTACCAAATAAAATCGAGCTTCTTTTTCATCAAAGAAATAGTCATAAATTGTTGGTATTGAAGAATGCTCCAAAGATGTAAGTAACATAGACTCCCGTTTGAAGTCTTGAATAGCTTTTTCTTGTTGCTCTTCTTCAATGTAGGACTGAACCATTTCTTTGACAGCTCTTAAAACTCCACCGAGATTTTTATCGCTTGCCAAATAAACGGCACCCATCCCACCACCACCGATTTTTCTTACAATTTCATAGCGAGCGTTTAAAACTGTGCCTTCAGATAAAGGTTTTAGTTTTGAACTCTTATTTCCATCGGTATCAGTAGTTCCAATATTTGGAGTTGTTGAAGATACAACTTTTTCTTCCTCAACATCTGTGGATTCTGTTGTGTCCTCTGAAACACTCTCAAGCTTACTCGAGCCTTTGACTATAGTTTGTGCCTCAGAATCTTCAATATCTTGTTGTTCCTCGGGAACTTGCTGGCTTATCTCATCTTCAACCTCAGCTGTTGTTTTTACAGCCTCAGAATTAGCTTTTTGAACTTCAACAACGTTTTCGACGACCTCTTTATCTTTTTCAGATCTTGCATCATCCATCTCAAGCGAAACATCTGATAAGTCGTCCGGCTCTGGTTGTTCTTCAGCAATATCAGGAGTAAACTGAGCTACCTCTTCTTTTACAGATGAAACTTCTTCAATTTGGGCATCATCTGAGTTGATTTCAGGCTTATTTTCTTCAATAGCAACGTAAGGAATAGTTGCTGCAAAATCATCATCTTGAGCAATTTCCGAATCAGCAAATTCTTTTCCATCCGATTCATTCTTTTCTTCAACAAGATTTTCTTGTTCTATTTCTGTCTGCTCTTCAATTTCAATATTCTCAGTTGTATCAATTTCTTCAACTTCAGTTTCAGTTGTATCAGGAGTTGTTTCAACAAAAGACTCTTGTGGCTCATCAATTGTTGATGAGCTTGAATCAGACTCTTCCACACTCATTGAAATATTATCGTTAGACTCACTTTGGGAAGACAATTCAGCATCAACTTTAAATACTCTCTCTTCTTCAATAATAGGTTCAGGCATTTCTGCGGAGGTTTCTTCTTTATCTGAAAGAATAAGATCTATATTGTCAGAAACTTCATTTTCAATAGAGTCAGTATCAGATGTTAAAACAGGTTCTCCTTTTTTGTCTGAATCAATTTCAACGGACTTTTCGCTCACGGTCGTATCATCTTCTAAGATACTGTGTTTTGAAAGCTCATTTTCTTCTTCTACTATTTCCTCTTCAGAAATAGAAATAACTTCATTTTTTTCGATTTCAGATTCAATGTTTTCTGGTTGGGCTGAGACATTTTCTTCTTCAATCTCAGACACAGAATCATCAGTTTCAATAGATTCAAGTTCGTCTTTTTCTAACGGAACGACAACTGTCTCAGACATAGAGAAGTCATCATTTATTTCATCAGCAGAAGAGCTATCAATTTCTGCTGATGTATCAACAGTTTCCGAACTCTGGTTATCAGAATCTTCTTCGATAATCTCATGGATAAATTCCGGTTTATCTTCTTTTGTTTCTTTTTCAGGCACTGAAACAGGCTGAAGAGAGATGCCGCAATACGGGCAAAAAGCCTCTAATTCAGCTATTTCGGAACCACATTCGTGACAATAAGCCATTGTTTTATAGTTTGGTTTGATTCAAAAAATATGAATCATTTATTTAGTGATATAAGTTTTCTAAAATTTTTTAGTTAGTGATACGAAATCTCAAAAAAGTTTTGCCAACAATAATTTCATCTCCATCATTTAAACGATGAGGATTACCCGGTATTAGTCTCCTACCCCTGTTTACAAAAGTTCCGTTTGTTGACCCAAGATCTTCTAATAAATATCCATCATTTTGCAATAATATACGAGCATGCTTTCTTGAGACCTTTGCCTCGGGGTCGTAAGCATCTAAATCTACATCAGGAAAAATCCCATTATCTGCATCCCAACGTCCGATGTTAGATTCATCTGAAGATAAAGGAAATTCAGTACCGATTGAGGCTCCTCTTTCGATAATTAAATTTGCATGGACACCTTTTGATTTTCTTAATTCAAGTTGTTTCTCAGTATTTGTTTCTGGATTAACTTTTTCTTCTTTTGCAATTTGTGATTCCTCAACAACAGGTGGAATCCCTATAGAAGTTACACTAGCCGATTGAAATACAGGAACTTCCTGGCTTTGTGATTGTCCATTGGAGGGGTTGTTTAACTCCTCGCTGGAAACTTCCGGGGCTTGGTATTTTTGTAATGAATCCCCACATTCATCACAATACTGCGAACTATCAAGATTTTGTGTCCCACAAGATTGGCATTTTATCATCTTAATTTCACCTAAAAGATACGCTAATTTATTATATTTATTAAAATTGCTATGGTATTTTAACTCTTAAACGTCAGTTCGTAAATGCTCTAGGAAAATTTGAAACAATAAAGTAGCTTTTCCTAAGCATTTAGACAGTTTTTTGAAGTTATTTTTATAAAAAAAATCTAAAATCTTTTTTGAAACTATATAGATTGATTTGTCGTAACAAATTCAAGACGCAGTTTGTATAATAATTTGCGTAATTTGTATTATTGATATTATCAAACTATTTATTTGAGGAAAATTAAAAATGGCACTTAGCCGAAAGTCCAAAGTTATAATTGGCATTTCATTATTGTCTGTCCTTATTTTAGCAGTTGTTGTAGGAGCTTTAGCTTCTCGCTCCGATGCACCTGAAGTAACTGTGGTCAAGCTTGAGAAGCAAGCTGAATTGCGTTCCACGGTTACTGCTCCAGGCGAGGTCAGACCTATCCAATATATTAATCTTACAAGTGAAGTTCAGGGTAGGATTGAAGAAATATATGTAAAAGAAGGCGATATGGTAGATAAAGGACAACAACTTGTCCGTTTAGACCCAAATCAACTCCAATCAAGCACAGACGCTCAAATCGCAGCTTTAAATGCTGCAAGAGATGATGTTCAAGCAAGTCGTTCTCAAGTGCTTGCTGCTCAAAACCAATTCAATCAAGCTCAACAGGGATTGATTGCTCAACAAGCATCTGTTTCTACTGCTCAACAACAAGTTTCAACCGCTCAGGAGAGTGTGAATCAAGCTAGGCAACAAGCTGTTGCAGCTCAAACTGAAGTTGATCGTGCAAAAGTTGAGGTAAACGCTGCTAACCGTGAATTAAAAAGAACTGAAGAGCTTTTGGAAAGTGGCGTAGCTTCAAGACTTGAATTTGATCAGGCAAAAGACCGGGTTGATACAGCAAAAGCAAATTACAACAACGCTTTAGCTAGACTAAAATCACAAAATATATCAGTTAGAGAAGCACAAAACAGAGTAAAAGAAGCTAGGGCTAGAGTAAAAGAGGCTAGAGCTAGGGCTAATCAGCAAGGGGTAGCCGTTAGGGATGCGAGGCGAGGAGTTTCAACTGCTACTTTTGGTGCTAATGCATCTCAATCAAGAGCCAATCAACAAGCAGCTGTTCTACGTGGACAAAGAAACCAAAGAGATAAAACTTTACAAGTAGCCCCAATTGCGGGAGTTATTGCTGACATTCCTTCAAAAGTTGGTCAGTTCGCAACGGCAAATCTATCTTCGACACCTCTATTGACCATTGCAGATATGTCAACGGTTAACATTGAAGTAAAGGTTGATGAAACTGAAATAGATAAAGTTGCAGTAGGACAACCTGCAGTTGTCAAAGTGGATGCATTTGGTGATGATGAGCTTAAAGGTGAAGTTACCCAAAAAACTCCATTAGCTGTAGGTAAAACTCAGACATCCGGTGGTTTATCCAACACCATTAACACACAAGAAGCTAAAGAATTTCGTGTAGTTATTGAGCTAAAAGATGTACCTGATGAAATAAGAAATGGGTTAAGACCCGGTATGAGTGCGACAGCTGAAATTACTACTGACGTTAAAAAAGATGTTGTTGCAGTTCCGATTCAATCTGTTATCGAGAAAAAACCTGATGACAAGAAAGGTGAAGAAGGCAAAAAAGAAGAAAAGCCTGAACCTAAACCTAAAAAAGACAAGGAAGAAACTGTTAAAGGTGTGTATATCTTAGACGGTAATAAAGTTAAATTTATTGAAGTTACAACAGGAATTACAGGTGAGTCGGACATTCAAATTACAAGCGGTCTTGAAGCTAATCAAGAAGTAATAACTGGACCAAGTCGCGTCTTAAACAAACTTAAAGAAGGTGATGTTGTCAAAAAACAAGAGAAAAAAGACGGTGAAAGGGGCGGAAGTTAATATAGTTTTATAGTTTTTACCGACGAAGTATGTGTAGTGCTGTGACAGTTTATGCTTGCTTCGTCATTTTTTTACAAAAATAAAATGGTTACAGAAATAGAAAATATTGAAACAAATGGCAACGGGATTTCGCATCCTTACAATTCTCTGATCAAAATGCGTGATATCTGGAAAACTTATAAGATGGGTACGGAACAGCTACACGCACTAAGAGAAGTATCTTTTGACGTGAGACAAGGTGAATATCTCGCTATTATCGGTCCTTCAGGTTCCGGTAAATCAACTTTGATGAATTTGATTGGATGTCTTGATTCTCCGACCAAAGGAAAATATTGGATTAATGGCGAGCAGGTTGCTGAAATGACAGATGATGAGCTTGCCAGGATTCGTAATAAAGAAATCGGCTTTGTGTTCCAGACATTTAATTTATTGTCTAGAGCGACTGCTTTGCACAATGTAGAACTTCCCTTGATTTACGCGGGTATCAGCTCAAGTGAACGGAATAAAAGAGCAACTGATGCATTGTCTTCAGTTGAATTAGGTGATCGAGTAGATCACCGACCAAATGAGCTATCTGGTGGACAAAGACAACGTGTGGCAATTGCCCGGGCATTAGTTAACCAACCATCCATCTTATTAGCAGATGAGCCGACTGGAGCTTTGGATACCAGCACAAGTGCGGAAATTATGAACTTATTTGAAAAACTGCACGCAGACGGAAATACAATAATTATAGTCACGCACGAAATGGAAGTAGCCGAAAGAGCTCACCGCATAATAACTATTCGTGATGGTAAGATCGAAAAAGATGAAAGGACAAGATGATCGAAAATGTCCCTTACTATGTTTCAACAACTTTTATCCTAACCACTTTCCTCACCATTGGCTTTTTTTTCTACGCAATAAAAAAATCAGTTGTAAAAACTAATTCTGCAAAAATCATTGTTTTTCTTGTTGGATTTTGGCTGATCTTCACAGCAGTTCTCGGAACTGGTGGATTTTATCTTACAACAACAGGATTTCCTCCAAGATTTGCTTTGTTACCGGTACCTCCGTTAATACTTATCATCTTAATCTTCATTTTCTCCCGTGATAGTTTCATTGAAAAATTGCCTTTGAAAACTTTGACTTTATTGCATATTGTCAGAATCCCTGTCGAAATAGTGCTTTTTTGGCTTTATAAGTATGGAATGATTCCTCAGTTAATGACATTTGAAGGCAGAAACTTTGATATTATCGCTGGAATCACGGCACCAATAGTTTTTTGGTTTTGTTTTAGGAAAGATGAAGTTAATAGTAAAATACTAATTGTTTGGAATATAATTTGTTTACTTTTAGTGACCAATATTGTGACCAATGCAATTTTGTCACTGCCTGTAAGTTTTCAACAATTTGCCTTCGATCAACCGAATCGAGGAGTGTTGTATTTCCCTTATGTTTGGCTGCCTGGAATTATTGTTCCAATTGTTTTTTTCACACATTTTGCAAGCCTCTGGCAACTCTTCAAAAAAAACATAACCTCTAAATAAATTTATCCGTAATAATAATAGATACTATGATTTTACTTGATTAAATATAGCTTAATCATAAAAGTGTCTTGCTACTATTTGTTTTCCTGAATCTGAATCAATATCTACAAGTGATATTATTCTTAAAGCTAAACTTTTTGTTTATTTAAAGAAATGGCGTTAAAAGCTACAATTTCATTGATAGCTGAGTCCTTTAGGCTCGCTGTTAGAAGTTTACGAAGTAACAAATTACGTACTTTTCTCACACTTCTTGGAATAATTGTTGGAGTAACAGCGGTTATTGCTGTGGTCACTATAATCAACGGTTTAGATTCGACAGTAGCCAATGCATTTTCAGCTCAAGGTTCAACCGTTTTTAGTGTTTCCAAGAGACCTTTAGTTATCACTTCCAGAGAAGATTTTATTAAATTCAACAAAAGAAAGGATATAACTGAAAAAGATGCTGAAGCGATAAATAGACTCTGTGACTCTTGTTGGAGAGTTGGAACAGCTATTAACGGCAGAGGCTTAGTAAAATTTGGAGAAAACAGAGCAGAAAATGTTGCCGTGCGAGGTCTTTCTTTATCAATGTTTGAAATAGAAAACGTCTCTATTCAAGCAGGTAGGATTTGGACTGAACAAGAAGGCAAATCAGGCAGAAATATCTGCGTAATCGGTACAGATATTATTGATAACCTCTTCGAAGGTTCAACTCCAGAAAATGTTTTAGGCAAAAAGATTAGAGTTGATGGAGTTCCATTTGAAATAATGGGTATCTCAGAACCATTTGGAAAAGTTTTAGGTTTTTCACGCGATAATTTTGTCTATTTACCTTTTGAAGCAGGACAAAAGCTTTTTGGTTCAAGGGATTCAATAGTCGTGCATGTACAGGTTGAAACCTCTGACGAATTTGAAACCGCAAAGGATGAAGTCCGTACAATAATGAGAAACCGCCGAAAGAAGACTTTTTCTGATACAGATGATGGATTTTCGATTGATTCGCAAGATGCTTTCATTGGAATTTATCAAAACGCCACTTCCGGAATCTATTTTGCCACTTTCGGTGTAGCAATCATTTCTTTGGTCGTTGGCGGCATTGTTGTGATGAATATCATGCTTGTTTCAGTTACAGAAAGAACCAAAGAAATTGGTTTGAGAAAAGCAGTCGGAGCAAGACAACTTGATATACTTTTGCAGTTTCTGATAGAAGCTATTTCAGTAACTATGGTCGGCGGAGCAATAGGCGTTTTTACTGGATATGGATTGGCTTATGTTTTATCAGTCGTTATGGGCTTCCCTTTGATGATAAGTCCTCAGTCTGCATTTCTAGGAGTAACTGTATCTTTCATAGTTGGAATAATTAGTGGATTATATCCTGCTTGGCGTGCATCAAAATTAAGTCCAATTGATGCGATGAGAAATGATTAAATGACTTTTGATGATCTAAAAGAATCTGCCGTAATGGCGTTATCAACATTGCGTGCAAATAAATTACGCTCAACTCTTACGATTTTAGGCGTAACAGTTGGAGTTTTGACCGTTCTTTCTATGGTTTCAATTATTCAAGGTCTGAACAAAACATTTGCTGAGCAGATTGAATCTTTAGGTTCAAACACTATTTTTGTCAACAAATTCGATCCAAGTTTCTCACCTCAAAAAACTCAAGAGGAATTACAAAGAAAAGAATTAACTATGGAAGATGTAGATGCCATTAGGCGTGAAGCTACATCAATTGCTAGTGTTGCTCCGTTCCAAAGAAAACTCTCAGAAACAGTTCGTTTCAAAGAAAAACAAACAGAAACGCCGATTATTTTTGGCGTTACACCTGATTACAATTTCACTCTTTCACAATATGTTTCAGAAGGTAGATTTATTACAGATGTTGACGTCAGCGAACGTAGGAATATAGCTATTTTAGGAAGGGATGTCGTCAAAGCACTATTTCCAGAATATCAAAACCCAATCGGCGAAGACATAAAAATTGGTGGTAATGTTTTCAAGATAGTTGGAATTATGGAGGATTTGGGCACTTTTTTCGGGCAATCAAGAGATAATTCAATTTTTGTCCCGATTTCAACTTTTCAAAAATACTATCCTGAAATTACTTTTCCTGACTTTGTATTTGTAATAATAATACGCCCTAAAACAAGGGCTGAAGTTCCTAATGCAATGGCTGAAGTAAAAGAAATCTTGAGACGCAGAAGACAAGTTCAATATGGTGAACCTGACAATTTCGGCATATCTTCCCAAGATGCATTATTAGATATCTATAACCAACTCACTAGTGCCACATATTTAGTTTTAACGGCGATATCTGCTGTCGCATTAATGATCGGAGGGATCGGTGTGATGAACATAATGCTTGTATCCGTAACTGAACGCACAAAAGAAATTGGTATTCGCAAGGCAGTTGGGGCAACAAAGATAAGTATTTTGTCACAATTTTTGATCGAAGCTGTGATTTTGACAGGTATAGGCGGGATTATAGGTTTGATAATTGGTGAAGCGACCAGCTTTTTGATTAATACATACTCACCACTTCCTGCTTATATTCCTATTTGGGCAGTAATCATAGGTTTAGTCGTATCAGCAGGTGTCGGAATCGTGTTTGGACTGTATCCGGCTTGGAAAGCCTCTAACCTAAATCCGATTGATGCACTTAGATATGAATAGATTTCATGAGTTTGTAAATTTTTGTAAATAGAATGACTTAGACAATTCTGCTTTGATATAATTTATTTTTTAATAAAACAATGAATTTTACAGAAACACTAAAATTAGCTTTATCTGCGATTTGGGCTCACAAATTGCGTTCATTTTTAACACTGCTTGGAATGATAATTGGTGTGACTGCTTTTATGGTCGTGCTTTCAATCCTACAAGGGTTCAACACTTATGTTGATGAAAAACTGGCAGGTGTGGGTACAAAAACATTTTCTGTCAACCGATTTAGTTTTGAAGACTTTCAAGATTCAGACAAACTAGCTGAAGCACAGCGACGTAATAAAGACCTTACGTTTGAAGAACTGGAATTTTTAGAGAAAAACGGAAATTTGATAAAACAAATCGGTGCGAAAACACGCGGAAACAGAATGCAGGTAAAACGCGGTGCACAGATTATTGAAGAAGTTACAGTAGAAGGTGTTGAACCAGTTATTGCTGATATTGAGCAAGTCGAAATTGAAAAAGGTCGTTATTTTTCTAAAGTCGAGAACGATAACGCTCAAAGAGTTGTTTTCATAGGTGCTGACATTGAAAAAACCTTATTTCCAAGAAGCTCCGCACTAGGTCAAGAAATTAAAGTTAATGGAATTCCCTACCGTGTTATTGGAGTTGCAGTTGCCAAAGGAACGGTTTTTGGCAGGTCACAAGATAACTTCATACATATGCCTATCAGAACCTACTTAAAAGGCAAAAATCGGTGGAGCAGTCTTTACTTTAAAGGTACTTCGTTATCGGATGAAACCTTTGAAGATGCTGTTGAGCAAGCTCGGACGTTGATGAGGATCAAGCGTAAAGTTCCTTTTGGTGAGAGAGATAACTTTGGAATATTTACCCCTGACGCAATTACAAAATTAAGAGATCAGGTATTTGGTCCGATTTTCATAGTGATTATGGTCGTTCCATCAATTGCCCTTGTTGTCGGTGCAATAGTGATAATGAACATAATGCTTGTTGCTGTAACCGAAAGAACAAAAGAAATCGGCATCAGAAAAAGTATCGGTGCAAGCCAAAGTGACATTTTGAAACAGTTTCTGGCTGAATCAGCAACATTGGCAACGATAGGCGGATTAATCGGATTAGTCATTGCAGAGTTAATCGGTATTGTTATATCTATGTACATTTTCCAAACTGTAATTCCAATTTGGTCAATTATCCTTGCAATGGGAGTTTCTGCAGGAGTTGGGATTCTTGCGGGGTTATTCCCTGCATGGAAAGCCGCCAGATTAGATCCAATAGAAGCATTAAGGGCAGATTAAATTATTATGATTTTAGGCAATACTTTTATAGAAAATTTCAAAATGGCATTTTCGACGTTGCGAAACAATAAATTGCGTTCGCTTCTGACGATCGTCGGCGTAGTTATAGGCGTAATTACTGTAATGCTTATTTCTTCGATCATTAGCGGTATAAACGTCGCGGTCGAAAAACAAATTGAATCATTTGGAACTAATTCCATATTTCTATACAAATATAATGTTGGGATTCAGATCGGCAGACGCTCCCGCGAAGAACGTATGAGAAAGCCTCTAACGATGGAAGATGCTGAATCAATAAGAAACCTGCCAACTATTGAAACTGCGGTACCATTTTTAGATGTTTCAAGTGACCGTTGGGGACAAAAGATTTTAGTAAAAGGTGACAATGGCAAACAATCCTCCTCAGTTAGATTGCAAGGTACTACACCAGATATTGAAAAAACCACAACTGAAGTGTTGCTACAAGGTCGTTGGTTCACCCAAGGTGAAAATGAAACTAAATCTGACGTAGCCTTAATTGGACAACAAGTTGTTGAAAGTTATTTTCCAAAAAAATCTCCTCTTGGAGAGAAAATTGAAATTGGCGGACGGCAGTTCAGAATTATCGGTGTCTTGGAAAAAAGAGAAGAACTTTTTGGCGGTGACGGAAGTAATAGCCAATCAAATGTGATTTATATGCCGATGGGTTCAGCACTTCGTATCAAACCTAATTCCGATGATCTATTTATTTTAGCCGTCGCAAAAAATGGTTTTTTGGATGAAGCAAAAGACCAAGTTCAAGACCTTTTAAGAGTTCGTCGCCAAGTTCCCTATGGAGAGCCAAATAATTTTTCGATGGAAACTGCTGACAGTATCATTGACCAATTCAAATCTATAACACAGGGAGTTTTTCTTGCTATGGTTGTTATTTCTTCAGTTGGCTTAATGATCGGTGGAATTGGCGTAATGAATATTATGCTCGTTTCAGTGACTGAAAGAACTCGTGAAATTGGGATACGCAAAGCGATAGGTGCAAAACGTTCGGATATTCTACTGCAATTTTTGGTAGAAGCTATGACTTTAACAGGGTTTGGAGGATTACTTGGACTTGCTATTGGCTGGAGTTTAACTTTTCTGATTGCCCTAGTATTCCCGTCATATGTTCCGCTTTGGGCTCCAATTTTAGGCTTTTTTGCTAGTGTCGGAATCGGTTTAGTCTTTGGACTATTCCCTGCTTGGAAAGCAGCTAGGCTAGATCCAATTGAATCATTAAGATACGAGTAAATAAAAAAGGAGCAGTTAAATTAACTGCTCCTTTTTCACTAGTATCAGTTTAAAGCTTAAGATGGAACGCCATTAATAAATGCTCCAATTACTCTAAATGTAATTCCAATCAAGGTTATGATAAGGACTATTCCCCAAGCTGATCCTTTTGATATCTTGCCTACGATATGCAAACCGATTGCTGCTAAAATCAACCCCCAAATCATAAACACATCAATTGTGCTGATTAAAGTTGCTAACACAGGCATTTCTTTACCATCAAAAAACATAGTCGGGTTAGCCTTAACCAATCCCCTTTGACTTGTAGCAATATCAATATCATCAGGTGACTTGATAAATAGTATTAGAAAATTGGCGAGCATTGCCACAATCGTAGGCGGAAAAGATGAATATATCCAAACTGACAGCGACTGCAAGAAAGATGCAGCACCTCCCATAGCTTTTACACCAAGCCAATAAAGCAATCCACCAATCAAAAAGAATAGAAACACAAAAATTGGTGTTACATAGCTTACATATTTTTGAATAGTGTATGAAAGATTTACTTGTTGCTCTTTTTGTTCAGCAGGCATAGATGCAAACTGTGAATTATTTTCTAAAGTTTGCATAACTGCTCTTTTAATTCTTTCTTCACCTAATCTTTGTTGTAAGGTTACAGAAAAAGCCGTTATCAAAAGAGCCATTATTACGGTCGCCATAATAAATCTTGGCTTTCTGCGTAAATCCTTAAAAGTATTTCCAGGCTCAATAAAAATATTTGCTAATGTCCCAACTTCGGACATCTGTGGCTGTTCTTCTTCAACAGCCTCTATTTCCTCTGGTGGAGGTGGTGCTTTCCATTCGCCACCATTCGGTTCTTCAACATTAGAATTTTGTTCGTTCATAAAACTTTGACCCCCTTTATAAACCTAAGTTCTGTTAAGTTGTATTTGAATACTTAAAATTAGAATATTTTCCAAATTTGTAATTATTTTACGTAAAAAAATCACACTTCGTTTCAAAATTTATTCAACGACAGGTGAACTTTCATAATTTTCATTACGAATACAGGCAGAAAAATGCCCCTCATTTATTTCTTTTAATTCAGGCTCAATTCTAGAACATTCATCAATAGCAATTGGACAACGAGTTCTGAAACGACAACCTGATGGTGGATTTATTGGTGTCGGCACATCGCCTTTTAAAATTATTCTCTCGCGTTTGCGTTTTGGGTCGGGAATTGGGATTGCCGATAACAAAGCTTCTGTATAAGGATGAAGAGGATTTTTGTATAATGTTTCGGAATCTGCTATTTCTACGATTTTGCCCAAATACATCACCGCAACTCTATTTGATATATGTTCCACAACAGAAAGCCCGTGTGAAATAAACAAATAAGTTAATCCAAACTCTTTTTGCAAATCTTGTAATAAATTGACTACTTGAGCCTGAACGGAAACATCCAAAGCTGAAACTGGTTCATCAGCAATTATTAATTTTGGATTTAACGCTAAAGCTCTGGCAATACCGATTCTTTGTCTTTGTCCACCGGAAAATTCGTGTGGATATCGGGTCATATATTTTGGATCAAGTCCAACTTTTGAAAGTAATTCAGAGACTTTTTCTTTTCTCGAGGTTTTATCGCCGATTCCATGAATTTTTAATGGCTCAGAAACAATAGAAAGAATATTCAAACGCGGATTCAAAGAAGCATATGGGTCTTGAAAAATTATCTGCATTTCTCGACGAAGTTTTTGTAATTCCCTGTTTCCAAGATCTACAATATTGTCTTTTTCAAAATAGACATCACCAGAAGTTGGTTCATGAAGTCTTAGCAAACACCTTCCAACTGTAGATTTACCACAACCAGATTCTCCCACTAAACCGAGTGTTTCCCCTGCAAATATATCGAACGAAATTCTATCTACAGCCCTTACTACATCATCGCTGTCTTCGACAGGAAAATGCTTGACCATATTTCTAACTCGAACAAGTTTTTCTTTCTCAGTTTTAACTGCACCTTCAACCATTTATTTTGTTTTTTTCCAATCCTCTTTTATTATCGCCCACCGTTCGTGATCTCTCCATTTACCACCTATTTTTAAGTATTTTCTAGAATAACCTTCTTTTGTAAACCCACATTTTTTAACCAGCTTTATAGATGAAGTGTTATTCGGCTGTATATTCGCTTCAAGACGATGCAAATTCAAACTAATAAAGCCATATTTTAATGCTAATTTTAGAGCCTCAGTCATAAAACCGTTGCCAACAAAATCTAGAAAAAGGTAGTAACCCAAATATGCATTTTTGAATCCACCATAAAAAATTTGTGAGAAGTTTATCGCACCTAAAATGACTCCATTATTATTTTCACAAATCAAAAGATTTTCATTGGACTCTGAATCATTTTTTTCTATATATGCTAAAAATGAATCTATGTCCTTAGGAGGATTTACAAGACCTTTGTGCAAAGCAACACTTGATTTGCTTGATGCAATAAATTCTTTTGCATCTACTTTTTTGGGATAGCGTAAAAAAACTCTTTTGCCCTTAACTAATGTTGGCTTTTTTTTCTTGCTCATCGCTATACATCACACATCGAACTTCGACATCATTGTTTAACTGATATAGAGGGATATCCCCCTCTTCGCATTTTTCAATCTTGAACGAACAACGGGGTGCAAAGTGACATCCATTAGGTAATTCAGTCGGACTCGGAACTGTCCCCTCAATTGTTGAGAGCTTAGTTTTTGCTTTTATTTCCTCAGCACTTAATTTAGGAACAGATTTCAACAAACCTTGTGTATATGGATGTTTTGGATCATCAAATATTTCACCTACTCCAGCTTGCTCGACTATTTTACCTGTGTACATAACACAAACTCTGTCAGCCGTCTCAGCAACGACACCTAAATCATGAGTAATTAAAAGAATTGCAAGCTTACGGCTTTTTTGTAATTCATTTAATAATTCGAGAATTTGAGCTTGTATGGTTACATCCAAAGCCGTTGTTGGTTCATCAGCAATCAAAAGCTCTGGTTCGCAAGCCAAAGCCATTGCAATCATTACTCTCTGTCTCATGCCCCCGGAAAGTTGGTGTGGATAGTCCTTCACACGAGTTGATGGCGAAGGAATTGCAACTTCTTCCATCGCCTCAATAGCAGCATCCCAAGCATCATTTTTACTTAGATTTCTGTGTAACCTCAATGCTTCAGCAATTTGCTCTCCAACTGAATAAACCGGGTTAAGTGAGGTCATTGGGTCTTGAAAAATCATGGCAATATCATTTCCCCTGATCTCCCGCATTTTTTCTTCAGAAGCTTTTGTGAGTTCATCACCCCGAAATTTTATTGAACCACCGACTATCTTTCCAGGTTTTGAAATTAAACGCATTACTGATAATGCAGTGATAGATTTGCCGCATCCAGATTCGCCAACCAAACCTAATAATTCGCCTTCATCAATGTGAAAACTAACATCATTGACCGCTTTTACAATTCCTTCTTTGGTTGGAAAATGAGTTTGAAGATTTTTGATCTCTAATAAATGGGACATTTAATTTTATAAATTATGTATTTATTTGATTTTAAGTTACTACAAATTATTAAAATCAAAACTGAAATTCAACTCCCCAAGCAACTAATTTTATCGCTTTTTCTTCAAATGAATGTTATCATTTTTTCAAGAATTTGTATTTCCGGCAGTATTTCTTTTCAGGAGATTTTCAAGTGAATAAAACTATCAATGTATTTTTTGCCCTAATATTATCCTTCGTATTAATTAATTCAACGACAGCCCAATCAACAGCAACAGCTTCTACAAAATCCAGAACTTCCAAAAATGTCACGATTTCTGATAAAAAGAAATCAAAAACTAATGTAGAAAGAATAGAATCAGATATAGCAGATGCACTCACATTGATTCAAGATAATCATATTGAGGGTAAAGAGTTAAATTATAACAATTTATTTAAATCATCTATTGATAGTATGCTTCACACTCTCGATCCTCATTCAAATTACTTTGATCCAAAAGAATTTCAAGAGTTTAGAACGAATCAAAGTTCACGATACTATGGAATCGGTGCAACCATCGGTGACCTGCGTGACAAAAATGGAAAAGTAGTAGCGACATATATTAAAGCAACTTTTGATGGCGCACCAGCTAATCGTGCCGGATTACGTTATGGTGACAAGATTGTTGAAGTTAATGGCAAATCTGTTTTAGGCAAATCTTATCCGCAAGTTAGGGATTTTCTAAGAGGTCCAAGGGGAACAGTCGCCAAAATAACGGTTGAGAGATACAAAACAGGTAATAGAGAGCAGGTAGAAATAGTCAGGGATGCTGTTTCAACTCCATCTATTTCCGAAATTTATATGTTGCGACCGGGAATTGGTTATATTGCTATGACAGGCGGATTTAACCGCACTACTTATAATGAATTCAGACAAGGAATGCGTAAGCTTAAGTCTCAAGGAATGACAAATTTAATCTTGGACTTGAGAAATAACGGAGGTGGTTTAGTAAATCAAGCCTACTTTGTAGCCAATACATTTCTTGAGGATGGGCAAGTAATTTTTACCCAAAAAGGAAGATTAAATGGTTCTGCAAGATCATTTGCGGCAGATAATTCAAATCCTGATGATACGCCATTAGTGGTTTTAATAAATGGAAATTCAGCTTCTGCATCTGAGATTCTTGCTGGTGCTTTACAAGATCATGATCGTGCTTTAATAGTTGGGCAAAACAGTTTCGGGAAAGGACTTGTTCAAAATCCTTTTGTTTTGGAATATGGTTCAATGCTTCTCTTAACAATTGCTAAGTATGAAACACCTTCGGGAAGATTAATCCAAAAAGATTATTCAGACGGTAATCTATATGATTACTATACAAATGGCGGAACTTTAAAAGATGAAGACAAACCCAAAAAGCCTAAAGGACAAGAGAGAAGAACAGATTCAGGTAGAATTGTTTATGGAGGTGGTGGAATTGCACCAGATGTCGAGGTCAAAGCCAAAACAATTCCATCATCAAAAGCAAGATTCCAAAGAAAGTTGATTGATCCGATTTTCGCATTTGTCTTGGATCTAGCTTATGGAAAATCTGATGCCCTCAAGGAATTTACAATTGATAAGCCAATAGTTTTTGGCTATGATCTCAAACCAAATGATTTCAAGGTAACTCCAAGTGCTTTCCAAGAATTCAAGCGATTTGCTACGACTAATTATAAATTTACACCAGCTCAAATTGAGCGGGAAAAAGAGTTTATAAAACGTATGCTTAGAACAGAGTTAGTTATTGCTGCCTATGGTTCTCAAACTTCTTATCAGGTTTATAACGAATACGACAATCAATTGCTAAGAGCAATTAAATTGCTTCCACAAGCCAAGCAACTAGCTTTACGAGGTGCGAGGGCAAATGCTGAAAAAAGAGGTAAGGGTAATAAATAAGATATAGATTATATTAAAACTGAAAAACGGGCTGGAATCGCCCGTTTTTTTTTATGATGATAACCAAGAAACTAGATAATAGATTCCAATCGCAAGCCCCGACAATAATAAAATCGCACCAAAAATTATCAAGCCCATTATTAACTTGAACTTCTTGTAACGATTCTCATCACTCGGTGACAAGGAGCTTTGCGGAAAATATGGTGGTGGTTTTTTGTCCATAATAGATAACATTTATCATTTATATTAACTTATATCAACTATACGTAGTCTGATTTTAGTTATAGGATTACTTAACTTTATTCACCTAGGTACGGGCTTCTCAAGATTAGCTAATCCGTAAGCCAAAACTACCAACACAGAAGCATTTTCTGCTAATTCTTTAGGATTAACTCTATCAAAGTTGTCTGCCTCATTATGGTGATACAGGATTGGTTGTTGAGCATCATTTGGTATTGCAAATACTTTATCAAAAAAATATGAAATTTATTTCCTATCTTTTTCTTTATTCAGATAAACTCTATCTACAAGAATCATAATCTTCAAACCTTTTATTGATGAAATACGTACATCTATTACTTTCTGCTTGCCTAAGATATTTATTTTGTGTGATATTCAAATTAAAATTATTTTTTCAAGGAATTTTATTATGAAAACACTTCTCTCCTTAGTTTTGTTACTAGTTTTTATTTTTTCACCAACAGTTTTAGGCGAAAATAATTCATTCAATCGCAAAAGAACATTTGATGCAGAGCACTATGTTATGCAACTTAGTTTTGATAGAAAAAATAAAATTGTATTTGCAAACTCATCTATAAAATTAAAACCTTTGACTCCAAATTTCACTACTATTGAATTGGATGCAAAAGATATTAAATTTGAGTCAATTAGACTTAGAGAAAATAAGAAAGAACTTGAATACAAAACCATCGGTAAAAACCTGATTATCACATTGGATAGAGTTTATAATCCAAATGAGTCCTTAACTGTTGATTTCAAATATTCCGCAAAGCCGCAGAAAGGCATTTATTTTGTAGATGAGATCAAAAAGAGAGGAAAAATAACCAGAAATTCTCAAATATGGACTCAAGGTGAATCAGAAGAAACTCATCATTGGCTTCCTTCTTTTGATTTTCCCGATGACAAGGCTACTACTGAGCAAATCATTACCGTCAATAAGGGTGAAACAGTTGTTGGAAATGGAGAATTAATAAAACGAAAAGAAAATCCTAATAATACGGTCACATACCATTACAAAATGCCTGTCCCACATTCTCTGTATCTAACATCCTTTATTGTGGGGACTTATAACAAGGTAACAGATAAATATAAAGATATTCCTATTGGATATTATGTGTATCCAGGACAAGAAGTTTTGGTAAAAAATGCGTATGGCAAAACCAAAGATATGTTCAGGATATTTGAAGAATTGACAGGTGTTGATTATCCATATAACAAATATGACCAAACTATGGTTGCTGAGTTCCAATTTGGCGGTATGGAAAACATAACTGCAACAACAATGGCAGACACGGAAATATTGATGTCACGATTCAAGTTCGCTCAACCACTTGTAGAAGATCTTGTCGCTCACGAATTAGCTCATTCTTGGTTCGGTAATCTTGTCACCTGTCGTAATTGGGCAGAACTCTGGTTAAATGAAGGTTTTGCAACATTTATGGAAGCGGCTTACCGAGAAAAAATGTACGGTCGAAAGCAATATATAGATAAAATTCAGAGCGATGCTACAGAATTTTTCACATATGTTTCTTTACGGGAAAAAAGTCAACACGGTTTATTCAATCAACAAGCTGATGCTCGAAATGATGAGACAATGTTTACTCCGATCACCTATCAAAAAGGTGGAGCTGTTGTTCATACACTTCGAGAAGAACTCGGCGATGAAGCATTTTGGAAAGGAGTGAATTTATATTTAACGAGGCACAAATTCGCTAATGTTGAAACTAAAGATTTGCAGAAAGTTATGGAGGAAGTTTCCAAAAAAGATTTAGATTGGTTCTTCAAACAATGGGTGTATGGAATCGGGTATCCCAAAATTAGAATTAAACCTATTTACAGTGCTTCTTCTAAAACCTTAAAATTGACGCTTAGCCAAATTCAAAACCAAAAAACTGAGTCTCCTCAGATATTTAGACTTCCTCTAGAAGTTGAACTTAGAACACCTTCTGGAATTGAAAATAAGAAGATCATTTTAGATAAAAGATTGCAGGAAGTTGAATTCAAGCTAAAATCAAAACCGATGAAAATAACTTTTGATAAAGACTATAAAATTCCACTCAAAGATATTAGTCAATCAAGGTTACGGACAATTAAATAGAGAAGTTTAAATTCAAAAAAGTTCCGAAATCATGTATGAGTTTCGGAACTTTTTTACTTTGGAGAAGACTTGGTAGTCTTACAATAGTTGAAAAATAAAGGCACAAAGAACTCAAGAATTGTGCTTTTATTCAAAGGCAATTTTCTTATTATTCTTCTTCGCCACGCCTACGAGGTTAGCTGTCGGGCTAGGAATGAAGAAGTTTCCCCGCAATATTTGCTTCGCCCCTGTTCTAAACACTTTAGAAAATTGGTTCCCCCGCGTTGACTAACAATGAAATCAACTTAGGCGTTGTAAATTTTCAACGTGATAAATATACACCCGTTTAATGTCATATTCAAACTGTTTGAAAAGTAAAGTTATGATGAAGGAAACAGCTGATAAACCATTAGATAAACTATTACACCGGTGACTGAAACATAAAGCCAAATGGGGAATGCATACATCGCAATTCGTTTGTGTTTGTTAAATTGTTTTGTCAGTGCATACATCAATGCCCTTAAGACCAAAGGCAATACAACCAATGAAAAAAGAATGTGTGTTATGAGAATAAACAGGTAAAAAGTCCTTAAAAAGCCCTCTCCATTGAATCTATTTGAGGGATTAGAGATGTGATATGTGATGTAACAAACTAAAAAGACTCCACCTAATCCAAATGCAGTCATCATCGAGTAACGATGCAGGTCAATTTTATTTTGTTTTATAAAAATTATTCCTAAAATAAGAACAAAAGAGGTTAAAGTGTTTATGGTTCCGATTACGTGAGGAATACTTTTTGTCCATTCACCAAGCTCTACTTTATTTGGAAAAGCTAATAATACTGCAACAACAACAGGTACTAAAATTGAAATTACGTTAATTAGCAATTTAGAATTTTTTTGATACTTTTCCTGAGCAACGCCTTCCATCTCTTATTTCCAAAAACCAAGTAAAAAAAGAAGAATCAACCAAAGTCCATCCATCGTATGCCAATACCAACCAATTGATTCAGCATCATTTTTTCTTTTCTCAAGTTCTCTTGCAGACCTAGTTTTATTCCATGTGCGAAGAATTATGTAGCCAAGTGCAATTATTCCACCAAGTACGTGAATTGCATGAATCGCAGTTAAAATATAGAAAAATCCTGCATATGGATTGCCACGCATATACATTCCGCGATTTACAAGTTCCATCCAAGCTAGCAATTGTGAGGAAATGAACAATCCGCCCAACACACTTGTGGCTAAAAACCATTTTTTTGCTTTAGTATCAAGGTCATTTTGTAGAGCATTTTTAGCAATATGGTACGTAACGCTACTACCTAATATAAACAAAGTGCTTATCCAAACTTGTATTGGCAGGGAAAATGGTCTCCATTCCAATGCATTATTAGTAGAAATAACGACATACGCACCTATCAGCCCCCCGAATGTCATCAAGACAACAAGCAAAAGAAACCACATTAATATTTTTGATTTATTTGTTGGTTGGGGAGGAACTTCTTCAGATTTGATATTATCTGGCTTGTAATCGCCGCCGTCGCCTCCGCCACCGCCGTTATTACTATCGCTGTTATCGCTTCCCATTCCGCTTGATCTACTAAAGCTTGGTCTTTCCCTTAATTTTTTACTCTTTTTGCTTAGTGGTTTTAGTGTTCCTACTTCCATACTTCTAATGATTAAATACCATTAAGGCAAAAATTACCGGTAAATATAATACCGATACTAATAATAGTTTTCTTGCTTTCGCGATTGATTTAGTTCGTGCAGTCCGCAAGCTAGCCAACAGAAACCAACCGCCCAGAATAATTGCTCCAATCAGGTATATGACTCCTGAAAGTCCTAAGAAAAATGGTGCTAAACTTATTGGCAGGAGCAAGATTGTAAAGATAACGATCTGTTGAGATGTAACTTTTCCATCTTTTTCAACAACTGGAAGCATTTTTATACCAGCCTTTGCGTACTGATCTTTGTACATCCAAGCAATTGCCAAAAAATGCGGAAATTGCCACAAAAACAAAAATGCGAATAAAAACCAAGCCTCAAGCGTGATTCCATTTGCAGATGAAGTCCATCCCATTAAAGGAGGCATTGCTCCAGGCAAAGCTCCGATTGCCGTTGATGCAGTTGTACGGGTCTTTAAAGGTGTGTAAAGAAACACATACCCGACAATTACAATCAGACCTAAAATCGCAGTCAAAGTATTTACAGCTAGAAATAAATACATTTCGGCAACTACACAAAGTGTAATTCCAAAAATCAAAGCTCCTATGGGTGAAACCCTTCCGCTCGGTAATGGACGTTTTGCCGTGCGTTCCATTTTAGTATCAATGTCTCGCTCAATATACTGGTTAAGTGTGGCAACACCAAAAGCAAGCAAGGTGATAGCTGCCATAGAGTTTACAAACAACCAAATATCAAAGCCTTGACTTGCACCGAGATAAAATCCGGCGGCTGAGGTCAAAACGAGCATAAATGCAATTCGAGGCTTTGTTAGCTCGAAATATGCAGCTATTTTTTCACTCACGCTAATTGCTTTAGTCTCTTGTATTTCTGCTGTAACTGTATCCATTTAATAAAAGATATTTTTATATTTATAAAAAGAATAACTTTTAGATAATGAATTTCCAAGTCCGAAAACATTAATTCCCAGTTTTTCTTTTAGCAGATAAACTTATTTTTAGTAAGATGACAAATTAATTTTGCTAAGTTATTATTTTCTTATAATCATACTTATATTTATTGATCTATTAAGTAATGTCTGCAGTAAAAGAATCAGTTAAACAGGTTTCTGAATCAAAACCTAAAGTTAAAAGAAAATCACCACCTATCTTAAACAGAATTCTGGATTTTTTAAGTTCTGTTAAATTCGGTGTTGTTTTATTGTGCATTTTAGTTATTCTTTCCGTCGTTGGGATGGTTGTTATTCAACAAAATGTTAATGGTTTTGATGCATACTATGTCGGACTGACCCCTGCTGAGAAAAAAGTTTTTGCAGCACTCGGTTTTTTCGATATTTACCATAGTTGGTATTACAACCTATTATTGCTGGTACTTTCACTCAATATAGTTCTTGCTTCGATAGATAGATTCCCTTCTGCTTGGTCATACATTTCAAAACCAAAATTAACAGCCACTAAAAACTGGTTAATACGCCAAACACAAAATACAACCTTATCAACTCAGTTAAGTAACGATGAAGGTATAGCTGAGAGAATTAGTAAAGTATTTAAGAAAAACGGATTAAAATCTAAAATTACTGAGAACAACGGAGTTTTGTATGTCTTTGGTGAAAGCGGAAAGTGGAATCGCATGGGAGCATATATTGTTCACGTTGCTCTCTTGACGCTTTTCTTGGGTCATTTTGTTGCTTTACAAACAGGTTTCGACGCAGATGTAAACTTCATGCCCGGTCAAACCACGAATAAGATACAACTTATTGAGTTTAATTTAGACCAGCAAAACAGATATGCAGTTGCGTTACCCTTCACTATCACCTGTACAGATGTCCAGCAAAAATTAATTGACCCAAATGGTTCAATAGAAACATTCAATACTCTAGATTGGCGTACGAGAATCAGGATTGATGATCCTGAATATGGAGTCACAGAAGCTGATGTAAGTCTGAATAATCCATTTAGTTATCGTGGTTATCGTTTCTTTCAAGCACAGACAGTTCCGATTGGAAATGCGAGAACCATGACTCTGGAATTGACTCCGCAAGAAGGAGATTCCAAACCAATCTCAGTTAATTTAGCAAGAAATGGCTCAACCAAACTTGATGATGGCACGTTGATCGAATATGAATCATTCTTACCAGATTTTACATTCAACCAAGAAGGTAATCCAGATACAAAATCCGGGGATTACAACAATCCTGTAGCTGTCTTACAAGTTACTCCAAAGGATGGCGAAAAAACAAGAGTTTTTGCATTTGCCGGAAATATAGCTGATAACATTCCGGTAGGTGCTCCAAAGGTCGGATACAAATGGAAACTAAAAGAATTTGAAAAAGCACCTTTAGCTCATGTTTTATCTATCAAATATGATCCGTATGAAGGAGCTTTCATTGCTTGGTATTTCGGTGGAATCGGTTTGATGGCGGCTTTAGTCTTTGTGTTTTTTATTTCACACAAAAGAGTTTGGGCAATGATCGAGAAAGATGAATTTAACGACAAATACGATGTTATTTTAGGCGGAGATACGAACCGAAATCACACAGCATTTGAAGATAAATTCAAACGGATAGAAAAAGATATAGCTAAAAATACTAATTAATTATTAATTTTTTTTAGAAAGTTTTTGAGGTATTATGTCGCAAGAAATAGTAGCGGATGAAATTACAGAAACAACAGAATTTAAGGGGTATCTGAGAGAATATTTTCCCGCGATAATCGCTATCGTTGGTTCTCTTTTGATGTTGGTTTGGCGTTTACAGACAACAGAATTTATGTCTGATGAAGCCCTGATGATGGTGGCGTTAGCTTGTTATATTTTGGCAGCACTTTTCCAATTAACTAATCTTTATGCCCCATCGGAGATGGCACAGAGAATAAGCATCTGGACGGCTACCCTCGGTGTATTTTTCAACTTTTCTTCATGGCTGGTTCGTTGGGTGGCTGCGTACGAGCGTGAAATTGCAATGCTGCGTGAGGCTGGAAATCCAGAAACCCCTTGGATGTTCCGTTACATACCTTTCGCAAATTTGTATGACCTAAGCATAGCTTTTGCATTTGGTGCCGGAATAACTACTTTGGTTCTTATAAATCGTAAAAATTTCCAAGTGCTTGCTGCTTTTACTCTACCTCTTGCCGCATTGATCTTAACTCTTGCAAGATTTATTGGTGGTGAATTTATTGATTTGCCACCTGTTCTTGATTCTTACTGGAGACCAATTCACGTTGGAGTCGCTGCATTAAGTTATGGAATTACATTAGTCTGTTTTGCTGTTGCTGTGCTTTATTTGCTTAAAGACAAAGTAAAACCCGAAGCAATGGCTATATGGTCAAGTATTTTTGGTATAAGTGTATTAGCAACGATTAGCAAATTTAGCGTGTTTACAGAGTTTGTTTATCGTGCGGGAATTTTTGTTCCGAATGAAGGTAGTCCGAAACCTTTTTCAACTCCTTTCAGATTAGAAATTCCTTATGTCGGTGAAATTCTGGCGATTTCAGGAATTATGCTTGCAGGCGTGATTATTGCATTTTTGCTTTATTTGTACAAAAACAATGAGCAAGCTAAAAAAATAGGACATGCACTTTTGATTGGTGCTTTTGTGGCTCAAATTCTAGCAATCGGGCTTTGGGTAAATGGAGTAAAGGGAATCACTGATGTTTATCCAAGATTGCAAACACAGCTTGAACAAAATCCTGCTCAAGTTATGATCGCTGGTAAGGAACTTGTTGCCAAACAAAATTTATCAGCCAAAGAATTTGCGGGTATTTCTGAAACACAATTCGAGCAATCAGGTAGAGATTTTCTCAACAGAGCTGGAAATAAAATGTTTTTATCTCTAAAAACTAATCCTGTAGAATTTGCAGGTTTGATAACAGCGATTGCAGGATTGTTTTTTGTCATACTTTTCAGCTTCAAAACTGATAAATTACGCGAAAGACTTCCCTCTTTGGAATCACTCGATAACCTGATGTACAAAACTGCTAGTCTGGCTTTTGCAGGACTTGCAATGCTTTTGATAACAGGTGCTATTTGGGCAAACGAATCTTGGGGAAGACCTTGGGGATTTGACTCAAAAGAAACTGGAGCATTGGTAGCTTGGCTTACGTATGCAGCTTTTCTGCACACAAGAATTACACGTGGCTGGAAAGGGCGTAGTTCTGCCTACTTTGCTATACTCGGATTTTTACTGGTAATTTTCACTTATCTTGGAGTAAGTTATTTACTTCCGGGATTACACAGTTACGCGTAAACTTTTTGAAACTTTCTCTCCTCAAATAAGTGTTCATTTATGTTATTTTGGGGAGAGAAAACTGTATGAAAAAGAAATCTATTTATATATTTGGGCTTGTTTTACTAACATCTATTGTTTCATTTGGTTTAGGTTTTGTTTTTGATAAATCTAACAAAGCAACGGCACAAAAGAAAATTTTTGAAAAATGGGAATATGGATCAATAAACTCAATTTTCTATTTTGAACCCGAAAAACAAAGAATTGACAAGATATTTGGAATCGTTGAATTCTGCAAGATGACTCAGGCGGGATGCCAACGCTCAGAAATTAGATACGAGCTTGATTACGGCAAATTTTTAAAACAAGCAAATTTGCAAGAAACATTCGATTCAAGAAAACTTGCCAGCTTAAAAGCATCTGAATTGGCTTTTCAAAAAGCTCTTAGCCAATTAGGAAATTCAGGTTGGGAAATAACGTCTGAGCCTGAAAAAGATTTCAAATCAGTTAGTCTTTATGATTATGAAAGGCTTGATAATAAAAACTTGCTATACACAAAAACTAATACTAAAGCTATTTATTTCAAGCGTTTGAAGAACAGATAATGGGAAAAAATAATATACTTTTTGGAATTATTGGATTAATAGTTGGTTTGGTGATCGGCTTTTGGGGAGCTAATTATTTAAATAAGACTTCACCAAATCCAAGTGTTGCTCAAAATCAAATACAAAACCCAAATGGCGTACCACCACAAGCCAATCCTCAAGGGCAAACATCCCAAGGCAATATGCTGCCTGATGTGCAGAAAGTGTTGGATAAAGCCCAAAATGAACCAAATAATTATGAGGCTCAGATAAAAGCAGGCGAGATGTATGCTCAAATCCAAAGAGCGGATAAAGCCTTGGAATTTTATCAAAAAGCTCAAAAATTAAAACCAAATGAATTTGAAGCAAATGCCAGCCTTGCAAATGCTTTTTTTGATTCCAGACAATTTGAGAATGCAGAAACTTATTATTTGAAAGCCCTAGAAATCAAATCAAATGACGTAAACGTATTAACAGATTTAGGAACTACCTTTGTCGAAAGAAATAATCCTGATTTCGATAAAGCGATTGAATATTTTAATAAAGCTCTTGAAATCAAATCAGACCATGAACCAACGCTATATAATTTGGGAATTGCTTATTTGAGAAAAGGTGAAAAAGAGAATGCTCAGAAAGCCTTAGAAAAATTAAAAGAGGCGACACCTAACAGCCAACTCATTTCCAGATTAGAGCAGATAATTAACAAAAATTAATTAATCTATCGTCATTTTAGATACATCGAATATTGAGAACTCATGAATCTTCCCATCTGAAGTAACGATCGTTAGAACGGTTTTAATCACATTAACACTAGTAACTTCATTCATCGGGCGTTCAAATTTATCGCCGTTCTTTAATTTTACTTTCAAAGAAATTTTAGCCAGTTTTCTAGCCTCTTCTGCTTCCTTTGATTCCTTCTCATCTTCTTCAACACGTTCGATAGTAACAACTGCTGAGGTATTTTTTTTCTTATCTTCAATATTTACTGTTAGATCAGCTTTTTCTTCTTTGTCAATATTTTCTGCTTTTGTTTCAGACTTAGAATCATCTGTAATGATTACTCTTGGACGCAAGATTGATTCGTCTTCTGGAAGAGTTTTTACGGTTTTTCTGGTTGGATCAAATGTTTTAGGAATACCTGTTTTATCTTCTTCAGATTTTGCTACGTCAGTTTTAGTATCTATTTTTTTATTATCTTTCCTTGTCTCATCTAACGAATCATCCTCTTTAGGCTCTTCAATGATTGTTCCAACTGAATTTACTTTAACCACCCCATCGCCCTTAACATCTAATTCAGGCAAGTCAGGTCTCTCAGGTATTTCTGATGGATTTATTGCTTGGAAACTCCCCGCAAATTTAATTTGATAAGTAGCTGGATCATCGTTAGGCGTTCGTCCCTGAATTCTCATAAGAAGCTTTTCAGGTTGACGCATATAGACTATTCTTCCCGTTTCATTATTGGAACTATCCGCATAAACAGTGATCTTGGTTCTAGGTTTTAGAGTATCAGCCGTAAAAATATCTATATCGCCATTCAAATTATTCGTCACGACATTTATAAAAACATCACCTCTTTGTCCGTTAAAAATATAGTAATAAGTTGTTAAACGGGAATCACCTATATCTCTTGCTTTTATTTGTCCACGAATTTCATTAGTAACGAGCGGAGTCGGAGCATTTTGGTCAGAAGATTGGGCAAAAGCCTGATTAGCATTTGAAAATACAAATACGATTAGGGCTGCGATGAAAATTACTTTAAAGACAATTAATTTGTGAATCTGGCGACAAATCATTTTATTTTTACCTACTGACCAATATTTTGCTCATTATACTTCAATTTTTATGAAGACATAAACTACTGATTAAAATTGAAATGCTAAATTTATTTTCAAATAAAAAAGCTGAGCTAAATTGCCCAGCCTTAATTTTATAAAGTTGAAGTTGTTTTACTTACCTCTTAATACTTCAAGAGCTTTTTTCATTTGCAGATCTTCACCCGTCTGCTTTTTCTTTAGCTCTTGTTTCTTAGGTGTTGGTTTATCATTGTCTTGAGGGGTTTTTTCATCTTCCTCATCTTTGTTTTCAACTAATTCTTCAACTTCGATCGGTTCTGGAGTTTCAGGTCTCTTAACTTCTATAGAAGGTTTTACTCCTGATTTTGAGCGTTCTTTTGAAAGAAAAGTGTTCCCTGTTGGAGAAGCCCATTTCTCAGTTGTTAGGAGAAATCCATCTCCACCACGCAATGTAAATAGCTGTTGGCTTGTTCCGGAACCAAAACTTCTTTCGCCTATGACTTCACCACGTTTGTTTTCTAGGATCGCGGCGGCAACAACCTCACCAGCAGCAGCAGTTCCTAAATCAATAAGTGTGGCTAACTCACCGTTATATATTGATTTGTTTGTATTGGCATTAAATTCTTTAATAACTTTATTTTGGCGACCGATAACTTTGGCTATCTTGCCTTTGTCTATGAATAAGTCAGCAACTTCAACCGCTTCTTCAATGCCACCGGCGGCAACACCTCTTAAATCAAGAACTATTTTCTTAACGCCTTTATCTGCAAAGTTCTTAACCTGACTGCGAATGTCTTCGGCTTCGCCTTTTTCTAAGCTGTAAACTTTGATAACCCCAACATCAGTACCATCCATTTTGGCTACAACTTTCGGAACTTGGTAAGTTCCACGTTTAACGTTAATTGTTTGTGGTTTTGCACCTGTACGCAAAACACGTAATTTCACATCACTTCCGGGATTTCCCTGAATAAGCTGTTTAGCATCATACAGAGAAATGTCTCTGGTCGCTTTTTCTCCGATGTATTCGATGATGTCACCAGCCATTAAACCTGCTTTATAAGCTGGCGAACCCTTGATAACTGAAATTACATATAGATAGGAGGAAACTTGAGAAAACTCCGCTCCGATTCCAACTTTATTATTTTCAATTTGATTACTTTTGTATTCGACAACCTGTGCTTGCGTTAAATAAGCTGTGTAGGGATCAAGTCCATCAGCCAATCCTCTCAAAGCACCAAAACGAACTTTCTCAAGATCGGGTTCGTCAACATAATCATTTTGGATATGTTGCAAAACACTCTCGAAAATTCTGATCTGAGCACCCGGGTCATTAATTGGCTGCTGAGCACTTGTGCTAAACCAACCGCCGCCGAAAGAACCCATCAAAGTTCCGACAACGGCATAAAGCGAAAGTGCTACTGAAATTGAAACAATAATTATTTTGGAACGAAAAGACATATATTATTCCTCTTGGCATTTAACATTGAACAATTATCATTTATTGGGTATTCAATATCTTTAAATGATAATTTTTAATTCAACAATACTACTATTTAATCGAAAAGGTTTCATTTTGAAACTTTTAATGAAATCACGCTAACCTTACAATAATGATTGCAAATGATTTCTGTTCAATGATAAATGATAAATGATAAATGAACAATGATAAATAAAACTCCTAATCAAGCTGATTTTACAGATATGAAAAATGTTCCTAAAAAGGGGCGTTTGATGGCACTTGACCTCGGTACTAAAAAGGTCGGAATAGCCGTCTCTGATGAAATCCAATTAACTGTTCGCCGAGTTGCAATTATCAAACGAAAAGGCTGGAAAAAATTCCTTAAAGAAATCATCTCTTATATCGAAGAATTTGATGCCAAAGCTCTTATCATAGGTTTGCCATACAATTTTGACGGCACAGAATCCGAAATGTCCCAAGAAGCCAGACGCATCGCACGAAACTTTTCCCTCTCACTTGATATACCCGTCTTTCTACAAGATGAAAGGGTTTCCACCTACCAAGCACGCGGAAATCTTTGGGAACTAGGGATTGATAATAAAAAAATGAGAGATAAATTAGATAGCGAGGCTGCTGCTGTTATTTTGGAGGATTTTATAGGAAACAGAGAATTAAAATAAGTTCTCTGTTTCCCATAAAATAATTTATTTCATCAATAAGGTTGTTTCCTTAGCTACTGATTTGACAATTTCACTGCTGAAAGGAAATACCATGGATTTCCCTGTTCTCCATGAATCAAACTGATCCTTCCAATGTTTTGATTGAGGATTTCCGCTTTGTCCTAAAGGAATGGTATGGCGTGTTTCATCCCAATTTGCGGGTTTTGCCACAAATCTCATAGAAACACTGTCACCAACGTTTGGAGTTTGTCCGCTTCCGTCAACGTTTGTAAAGTTTGCTTTGAATTGTCCGCCGATCAAAGGAGCGGCTGCAAGTGGGTGCTGGAATGTGGCTTGGGAATAATTTCCCCATTTCCAATTGGATTTGTTTGTGCCAAGTCGCTTGATCTTTGAGAGTCTTTCTATGGATTTTGATTCGCAGGTTTTAAGCATTTCATCATAGCTAGAATATTTTGCAGGTAGCCAACGTTTTTCATTATTAGGAATTGCCCAATGCATAATTGTATTGCGAAACATCCATCCGCTGGCGGGTTTATTAACGGAAGCTATTTCATTTCCAACGCAAGAATTTATTGCACTAGCTATTGTTGCCCCAACCGAATCTGCCTTCATCTTACCGTTCCAATTTTTAAGAACTTCTAAAGTTTCGGTAGATGCTGCTTTTCGTTTAACTATTTCTTTGGCAAAGCTAGAAAGCGGGATATTGTACGAATCAAATTGAATATCGCTAACATCATCCATTGTTATTTTGTCTTTTGAATCAATTAGTTCATAAATTCTTTTTGCACGCCAAGGAGCAGCGAACTGTCTTACAAGTTGTTGATATTTGTAATCTGTTCCAACAATTCTTTGGTTAGCTGTAACTATAAAACCGCTTGGCGGATTGTATAAATTAGGCAATTCTTCAAAAGGTATGTAATCCAACCATTCGCCATCATTTGTTGAACCATTATACGGCAGAGCCCCTTCACCTTTACGACGAATCGGAACTCGCCCGGCAGCATACCAACCTATGTTGTTTTTTGTGTCAGCATACACAAAATTTTGCATTGGACCACCGTAAGATTTAAGTGCAGACTTAAACTCATTCCAATTTTTAGCTCTGTTGAGCAAGAAAAAAGCTTCAAACTCTTGGTTCTTTGGAATTCTCGCAGTCCATTTTAGTGCGAGCTTCTTGCCACCAGATTCGCGGTAAATAACTCCATTTCTTGTTTCTACAACTTCCAAAGTTTCATCTACTGTTTCAGGTTTGAGTAAGTTTGAGCGTACCTTAATGACTTCTTTTCTGACTCTAGGCTTTTTCCAACCGTCCGGTGTTTTGTATTCGCCTTTATCATTAAATTCTTCAATATATAAATCTTGAACATCGGGTCCAACATTTGTTGCTCCCCAAGCTATCGAATCATTATGACCTAGAATAATTCCCGGTACACCCGGCACGGTCACACCTGCAACTTTTAGATTTGGAGTGGAAAGATGTGTCAAATACCAAATCCCCGGAGCAGTCGGACGAAGATGTGGATCATTTGCGAGAATGGCTTTTCCATCAGCAGTTTTCTTTCCAGAAATCACCCAATTATTACTTGCCGCCAGATCTTTAGCATAAAAACCAATTCTTTCCAGTGATTTTTTACGAATTTCTTTAGCTGTCTCAATACCTTCAATCAATTCATCATCAATTTTTGGTAATGAAATGTTTGACTCTGCTGTCGCAGTTCTAGTTTTAGCGGAATCTTTACCAAATAAAATGACATCGCTCGGTGTAACTTTGTTTGTGATTGCCTCATATTTATCTTTTGGTAATTTTTTAAGATTCAAACGGTTTAGATCTTGCCACCAAGTTGTGCTGAGCGAATCAGCTAGAATTTTCCCGACAACGATCGTGTCGGTTGGTTTCCATTCCGTCGGCTCATACTGCAAAATCTTAAATTCTACAGGTAAATCTTTTTTATCAACGCTGGTAATATAAGCATTTACGCCGTCTGCATAAGCTGCCAAAGCTTTTTTAAGGTCTGGATTCAACACCTTCAGTCCCTCTTCAGCAATGCCCGAAAAACCTAGTTTTCTCCATCTTTTATCTTCGTTCAAAACCTGCTTGCCAAAAAGTTCTGCTAATTGCCCACGTGCAACACGGCGGTAAAGGTCCATTTGCCAAAGTCTGTCTTTTGCTGTTTCAAAACCTTGTGCGAAATATAGGTCATATTCATTTTTAGCTTCGATATAAGGAATTGAACGCGAATCTCTTCTTACAACGACATTTTCTTTTAATCCTTTGACGGAAAGAGTTTTGTCAAACTTCGGAGCAGTTTGGGCATAGCAAGCTGTTGTGACTAAAAGACTTGCCAAAATTATCCAAATAAAATTTCTTTTTTTCAGCATATTTTTGAATTGTTTATTTAAGAATTTAAGACGATTAAACGAAGTTCGGACATTTCTTCCATTGCGTATTTTAATCCTTCACGTCCGAAACCTGAATCTTTGATGCCACCGTAGGGCATATTATCAACACGAAATGTTGGGACATCGTTAATTATGACGCCACCATATTCTAAATTGTTAGCCGCAAATTGTGAATTATTAAGACTTTGAGTGAAAACTCCTGCCTGCAAACCATACCTCGTATGATTTGCCATCGAAATTCCCTCCTCAAAATCTGAAAACTTTTCGATTGCTGCAACTGGAGCAAAAATTTCGTCACTGACAACACGCATTTCAGGGTTTACATTCGTAACGACAGTTGCATCAAGCATAGAGCCACTTCGATTATTCCCACACAGTAATTCTGCTCCATTTTGAAGGGCATCATTTACCCAGCTTTCAGCTTTTTCAGCTGCACTCTCATCAATCATTGATGACAATTGGGTTGAATCATCGAGCGGATTTCCTTTTTTTAGCTTTTTAGCTTTTTTGATAAATTTATCAGTAAATTCATCTGAGATTTTTTCATGTAGCAAAACTCTCTGGACTGAAATGCAAACTTGTCCCGCATAAACAAAAGCTCCCATTGTTGTTCTATCAACGGCTTTTGACACATCTGCTGATTGGTCAATTATAACGGGTGCATTTCCGCCAAGTTCAAGCGAAATTGCTTTCTTACCGCACTTTTCTTTAAGCATCCAGCCTACCTTGTCACTACCTGTAAACGAGATCATTTTGATGCGTTCATCATTTAATACAGTATCCATATAATCTGTATTCATCGGTGCAACTTGTAAGGCTGATTTAGGAAGTCCTGATCTCAGGAAAACTTCTCCTAGTAAAAGAGCTGTTAAAGGAGTTTTTTGACTTGGTTTAATAATTATTGAGTTTCCGGAAGCCAAAGCTGGGGCGACTTTGTGCCCAACTAAATTTAGTGGAAAATTAAAAGGCGTGATTCCATAGATTACTCCTCTGGGAATTCTTTGCGTCCAACCGGTTTTTCCTTTTCCACCTGCTTGTGTGTCAATAGGGATAACATCCCCTGTAAATCTTTCTGCCTCCGAAGCAGCCCATGCAAAAGTAGAAATATCTCTTTCGACCTCGCCTCTTGCTACATTAATTGGCTTAGCTGACTCTTTAGAAATTGATTCAGCAAATTCTTTTTTTCTTTTTTCAATACCTTCAGAAATTTTTCTCAATCCCTTAGCAATTCTAAACCTAGGGAGATTTTTCATCTCTTCTGCCGCTTGATTTGCTATTGAAATAGCTTCATCACATTCGTCAGCATTAACTGAGCAAACTTCTGCAATTACTTCATTATCAAAAGGATTTTTAACTTCAAAACTTTCTGATGTTTCTCTCCATTCTCCCCCGATCAAAGATTTCTTTTTTTGCATAAACTTCCCCTTTTACGAAATTTTGTTTCTGAACTATGTGTATTTACTAAGTTAAATAGTGGAATGTAATTAATCAAATTTGGTGAGCAAACTATTCAAGATTTGCAAAACTTATGACATCACCTTAAAATCTAATTCCAAGTTGAGGGGCGTTAGCTCAGCTGGATAGAGCATCAGTCTTCGGAACTGAGGGTCAGGAGTTCGAATCTCTTACGCCTCGCTTAAAAAAAGCTGACAATCTAATTTATGATTGTCAGCTTTTTTCTTATCTAATCCTGATTTTCTAAAGAAATAGCAAAATCGTCAGGAACGAATTCTATCGCAATTAAATCTCCAAATATGCTTTTCTTTTTATTCGTTTTATAAGTAATAACTCCCGTTGCATTAATATTTTCTAAACCACAATCAATATCAAAATTTCCCATATCCATTCTATATGCTCGTAAGAACAAGCCTCTGAAATCTTTACTGTAAAAAGTTATTTCTTTTTCATTGTTATAGACCTGATAATAAATTTTACCGTTTTTGCATTTTACTGATTTTAAGACTCCTACTAATCTTTTTTCTTCCTCTTTGGGTTTTCTCAAAACTTCAGCTATTGCTTCATTCAGAGTCTTTGTTCTATTTCTCTCTAACTCTTCTTCTGTAGTTTCTCCAGAGCTGTCACTTTTGGTCAAGAGTGAACTATTTTCGCCTTTAAACTTTGTTTTTTCTTTCTCAAGTTTTGCTCTTTCAATTAATTCTAGAGTTCTTTTTATTTTTTTAAGAGTTGATTGAGCGTGAGCCTTAAAACCTTCATCCTCAGTTATATCCAAGACATTTTGAGCAATCTGTTTAGAACTCCCGAAATCTTTATTTCTAAAATGTAAATCAGCTAAATTCAGTAAAAAGGATTCTCTTCCCGGGGATAATTTTAATGCTTTTTCAACTAATTTTATTCCCTCATCAAGATTCTCATTTCTGACAAGGTTAATAAATCCAAGTAATCTGTAATTTTCTGAAAAGTCAGGGTTTAGTGAGATAGACTTTCTAATTAGTTCTCTCATAAGTTTAGTTTTTTCATCGGAATACCCACCGATGACTTCACCAAATTGCATTCCCTCACGGCTTAGAAAATGTGCATAACGATAATATGCTGAGTAATCATTTTCTTTAGCATTTATAGCTTTTTTTAGGTATTTTTCTGACTCATGACCCTTTTTTTGCTTTAATTTCAGCAATCCCATTGATGAATTAGCCAAACTACTATCAGGATTTTCATCTAAAGATTTAGCAAGATACTTTTGAGCTAACTTTAATTGGTCACGAAGATTCAGTAAGTCACCTAAATAGGCGTAAGCTTCGGCATTGTCTATAGAGTATGATTCAATCCTCATATCCTGTGTGAGTTTCTGTTCAAATTTGAATTTCTTGGTTTTGAGTCTTTTAGAGCTAATGTATTGCTCAAGTGAATTTTCAAATTCAAAATAATTCATTCGGAATTGATCTTGTAGAGTTTTCTTACTTTGTTTGTTAGTTGGGATTGAATTTATAAATTCATTTAATTTCAGCTTTCTGGATTCGTCAGACATTAAAAAATGCATAAATGCCCATGATTGAGAATAATAATGCTTTGCAAAACTTTGATTCTGTACACGCAGTGTTTTGTAATCTATGTCAAGAAATTTCTTGAATGGAATAAACTTGTTTTTTCTCAAGTATTGCAGATGCGGTTTATTTACATTTCCAATTGTTACAACCTTGTCTTTTTTAATTGAAATTTGATCATAATACTCTGCAATGCCTTCGTTGAACCAAGTTGGCAAATTAGAACGCCCGATATTGTTATCAATTAAGTAATGCACATATTCGTGAAAAATCGTTTGGTATGTAAGTTGTTCATTTTGACCAACTGAAAATGAAATGTAATTTTTATCAATGCCCGATTGAAAAAAACCTGTTACCCATTCGGTTATCTCACCTTTCGCATTTATAGGCTTAAAAGGATGAAAAGATTTATTGTCTTTGAAGACGATTATGTTTGTCGAAACAGGTGAAGCTCTTCTAAATTCAGGGACAATTCTAATCATGGCTTCCCGAAATTGCTCAATCTTTGTACCTACTCTTCGAATTTGCTTTTCATCTGCATTTCCGACCAATGTGAAGTTTTTGGTTTTTACTTTCAGCCATTTTTCTTGTCCGAAAACAGAAAATTGCAAAGAAATAAGTAGCAGTGTGAAACAAATCAAGTGAATTAAAACTCTTTGATTCCGCATAAAACCTCTTTGCAATCCAAGATTGTAGTTAAATTTTCAAGAAAATCCTCTGAAAAGTCAATTAATCATCTTCTTCCTCATCACGAAGTTTCTCTAAAACTGTGAAGTCTTCAAGTGTCGTTATATCACCTGAAACTTCTCCGCTTGATGCTAATTCTCTAAGCAAACGACGCATTATTTTACCGCTACGGGTTTTTGGTAAGGCATCGGTAAATCTAATATCATCAGGCTTTGCCAAAGAACCAATCTCTTTTGCTACATGTTGCCTTAGTTCTTCTTTTAATTCTCTGCTACCTTTCTGTTTTCCTTCTAAAGTTACAAAAGCCGCTATTGCTTGTCCTTTGATCTCATCAGGACGTCCAACAACTGCTGACTCAGCGACTTTTTCATGTGATACGAGTGCAGATTCAATTTCAGCGGTTCCCAAACGATGCCCTGAAACATTTATCACATCATCAACCCGCCCCATTATCCAATAATAACCACGTTCATCACGTCTTGCTCCATCACCTGCAAAATAAACATTGGGTATCTCTGACCAGTATTGTTCTTTGAAGCGTTCATCGTCCCCCCAAATGGTTCTTAACATTGACGGAAAGGGATGCTTAATAACTAAATAACCACCCTCGTTAGTTTCTCTGGACTCACCTTTTTTGTTTCGAATATCAACTAAAATACCAGGGAAAGGTCTTGTCGCAGTTCCGGGTACTGTCGGTGTCGCTCCCGGTAGAGGAGTTATCATTATTGAGCCTGTTTCTGTTTGCCACCAAGTATCTACAATAGGACATTGACCTCCACCGATTATCTTGTGATACCACATCCAAGCTTCGGGATTTATTGGTTCGCCGACCGTTCCGAGTAAACGTAGTGAAGTAAGATCATGTTTTAAGGGATATTGTTCTCCCCATTTTATAAATGCACGGATTGCAGTCGGTGCTGTATAGAGGATATTTACTCGATGCCTTTCAACAATGTCCCAAAATCTATCAAAATCAGGATAATTAGGTGCACCTTCGTACATCAAAACAGTTGCTCCGTTAGCAAGTGGTCCATATGTAATATAAGAATGTCCTGTGATCCACCCTATATCTGCTGTACACCAGAACGTATCTTCATCTTTTAAATCAAAAACCCATTTGCTTGTGATATATGCTCCAGTCAAATAACCACCTGTTGTATGCAAAATTCCTTTAGGTTTTCCAGTTGTCCCTGACGTATAAAGAATAAATAAAGGATGCTCTGAATCAAGTTCTTCAGCAGGACAATTATCATCTACAGTCTGCATTAATTCGTGCCACCAATGATCTCTGCCCGCAACCATCTTAACTTCAGTGTTTGTTCTCCTTAAGACAACTACATTTTCAACCGTCGGGCAATTTTTCACGGCTTCATCTACTGTTTCCTTAAGAGGTAAAACACTTTCACGACGGTAGCCACCATCAGCTGTGATAATTGCTTTGCAATCACAGTCGTTTACGCGGTCAGTTATTGAATCTGCTGAGAAGCCTCCAAAAATTACTGTATGAGTTGCTCCGATTCTTGCACAAGCAAGCATTGCCATCGCCGCTTCAGGAACCATTGGCATATAGATAGCAACACGATCTCCTTTATGAATACCGAGTTTTTTTAGCACATTAGCAAACTTTGAAACCTCTTGATGAAGTTGCTGATAGGTAATTGTGCGGACCTCACCCTCTGGCTCACCTTCCCAGATAATTGCGGCTTTATTTTTTCGCCAAGTTTCAAGATGTCTGTCCAAACAATTGTAAGAAACATTTATTTTTCCACCGAGAAACCATTTTGCGTGGGGTTCGTTCCATTCTAGTGGCTTGTCCCATTTTTCAAACCAATGTAGATTTTCCGCAACCGATTCCCAATAAGCTACGGGGTCTTTTTCCGCTTCGGAGTAAATCTTTTCGTATTCATCAAAACTTTTAATATGTGCTTTGGCAGAAAAATCTGCTGGTGGATTAAAAACTCTGTCTTCTTGTAAAACCGATTCAATTTTTGTGCGACCTGTCTCTGACATTAAAATTATTACTCCTGATAAGTTCTGGTATTTAATTTACTAAAAAAAATAAACCTAATTACATGTTAAATCAATATCTGATTATTTAATTCGTTTAGCTGATGAAAAAAAACACCTAGGAAATAGCAAATCAATGATATATTTGCTATCAAGCGTAACCAAATCAAATAAGTCAAATTAATTAGAAAATATTTGGCTTCTTTACGACAAAATCCCTATAAGTTAAAATTTAAGTATGCCAGGAGCAGAACAAGCTGAAATTTATTTTATAACAGGAATGATGGTGCTGATTTTGATAATCAGCACTGTTGCAACGTATGTTTTCTTTAAAACTTACTATGCCGAGAAACGTCATTGGGAAGAAGAAAAAAGAAAGAAAAAAGAACTCAAAGAAAAGCAAAAAAAGGAAACCGTCAAAAATTAACATATGTCGCATCCGAGAGTTTTAGATAGAAATCGAACCGCACTTGTTGTCGTTGATATTCAAGAAGCATTTCGCCCGGTCATTCCGGAATTTGACCGAATTGTTTCGCGTGCCAAAATTGCAATTCAAGGCTTTCAGATTCTTGAACTTCCTATCATTATTACTGAACAATATCCTAAGGGTTTAGGCAGAACTATTGATGAGCTTTTGGAAATTATTCCTGACGACTTTGATTTTATTGAAAAAACCGCTTTTAGCTCATGTGGTGCTCAACCTTTTTACGAACAGCTTCGAGCAACCGATGTGTCTCAGGTTGTTTTATGTGGCATTGAGACTCACGTTTGCGTAAATCAGACTGCTCATGATCTTCTGACCGAAGCTTTCGAAGTCCATATACTCAATGATGCAGTCGGTTCACGTTACGAACAGGATAAAGCAACAGCTATCAGCAAGATGCGTATGAATGGAGTTGTTCCATCTTGCGTTGAGATGGCACTTTTTGAACTATTAAGAGATTCAAAAGCAGATCATTTTAAAGAAATACAAAACCTCATAAAATAATTCATGGAAATATTAGAATCACTTAATCCAAAACAACTAGAAGCAGTAAAACACACCGAAGGACCGTTACTTGTACTTGCTGGTGCAGGTTCAGGAAAAACACGTGTAATAACCATCAGAATTGCATATTTAATCGCCGAGAAAAAAATCCCACCACATAATATTCTGGCAGTTACCTTTACAAATAAAGCTGCCGGTGAGATGCGTGAGCGGATTAATGAAATTTTGCGTGGACAGAAATTACAATCTGCACCATTAATTTCTACTTTTCACAGTCTTTGTGTAAGAATTCTGCGGCAGGATATTGAACATTTACAAGAAGGATATAATCGCTCATTCACGATTTACGACACAGACGATTCAACAAAGGTAATTAGAGCCTGCCTTAAAGACTTAGGTTTTGATCCAAAACAACTTTCTCCAAGACAGGTTTTATTTGCAATTAGTAGTTCCAAAAATAAAGGCGAAGACTATGAGATGTATGCTTCGCGAGTGGAATATGCTGATGAAAAACGTGCTGCCATTGCCAGAGTTTTTCGAATGTATGAAGAAAGGTTAAATAATGCTAATGCCTTAGATTTTGATGATTTGTTGATTAAAACAGTTCGGCTTTTGAGAAAAGTTCCTGTCGTGCGTGAAAAATATAATGACAAATTCAAATACATTTTAGTTGATGAATATCAAGATACAAACCCTTTGCAATTTGCCTTAGTTCAATATTTAACTGAACAACAACAAAACATATGCGTCGTTGGTGATGACGCTCAGAGTATCTATGGTTTTAGAATGGCTGACATACGAAACATTCTGGATTTTGAAGAGCATTTTCCCGATGCAAGGGTCGTTTTACTTGAGCAAAATTATCGCTCTACACAAACTATTTTAGATGTTGCAGATGCAGTCATTTCAAATAACAAAGGGCGAAAAGAGAAAAAACTTTGGACAGAAAATTCTGGTGGTCAGAAAATCTTTTATTATCAGGCATTTGATGCTGATCAAGAGGCAAAATACGTTGCATCAATGATTTATGACCATCAAAGAATGAACTCCAAAGATAAAATTGCAATTCTTTATCGGACTAATGCTCAATCACGTGTATTTGAAGAAGCATTAAGGAAAATGCGTATAAATTACAATATCGTTGGCGGATTTTCTTTCTATGAAAGAGCTGAAGTAAAAGATATTGTTGCTTATCTAAAACTTGCTTTAAATCCTTTTGACGACATAGCTCTAATGCGTGTGGTAAATACTCCTGCCAGAGGTCTTGGCAAAGCATCACTTGATGAACTGCATTTTCGTGCAAAAGATTTTGGTGTCTCGCTTTGGGAAACTATCGCAATTGTCACAGATGAAAAATATGACCAACCGCTCAACTTAAAGCCAAGAGCAATTAAGTCATTTAAACTGTTTAAGGGTATTGTAGAAGGCTTACAGAAAAAATTAGCTGAAAGCACTAAATCTGAACAGCCTGTTTCAGATTTAGTGATTGCCGCAATAGAAAAAACAGGTTATTCGTTAATGCTCAAAGCTGAAAATTCTGAGGAAGCGGAAGGGCGTTTAGCAAACTTGGAAGAATTAGTTAATGCTGCTGTTGATTATGACAAGCAAGAAGAAAATGGCTTACGTGATTTTATAGACCACGCAGCCCTGTCTTCTGACACAGATAAATTCGACCGCAACGCACCAGTAACTTTGATGACCGTTCACTCTGCTAAGGGATTGGAGTTTCCCATTGTTTTTCTCGTCGGTTTAGAAGATGGAATTTTCCCTCACGCCAGAAGTATCAATGATCCGCTTGAATTAGAAGAAGAAAGACGACTCGCATACGTTGCAATCACACGAGCCGAAAAAACACTCTATATTACCCATTCAACCAGAAGAAGAGTTTACGGACAGGAAATGGTTGCCGAACCTTCACAGTTTTTGAATGAAATGCCGCTTGATTTGATTGAAGATAAAACACGTGGTAATTCCTGGCTTTCTTTTGCAAAGAGTTCAGTTGTAAAAGAAAACAAATATGCTGTTAGTGCTTTAAAAGGTGAAAATAATGAACCTAAAAAGCGCTCGACTTATGCTGGTAAAACCTACAATAACACCGAAGCAATAGCAGAATTTTTTAAGAAAAAGAAAACTGGCGACACTACTAATGATAAAGACAATAGCGATGCAAAGAAAACATCTGGCTTAGAAAAACTCAAGGCTTTTGCTTCAAAAGATAGATCTGAAACCCCGAAACCCAAAGGTAAATACCTGCCTGGTTCTCATGTCCGTCATGCAAAATACGGTAAAGGTTTAGTTTTACGCAGAGAAGGCTCTGGAGATAATGTAAAATTAACTATCAGTTTCCCTGGATTTGGTCAGAAAAAATTGATTGAGAAGTTTGCAAAATTAGAAAATGCTTAACTTCTGAATCTGTTTGTATTATGATTACACTACAAACAATCGAATAAGGGGGAAAATATGAACAAACATAATATAGGATTGGTATATACATTGATTTTATGTATCAGTCTTTTTTCTATTGCATGTAACACAACTACAACTACTACACCAGATACAAATTCTGTTGATAATAAATCTACATCTGAAAACTCTGAATCAAACAGTACAGACTCAAATGCTGATAAACCAGCAGATGAAACAACTTCAAACGCTATAGACACGAAAGAACCTGATTCCTATCAAGGAAAAATCAGCTTAAAGATTGAAGCTATGGGTGAAAAAGGTAACGTTAGTTTACCTACTCCACTCGAAGCAACCTTTGCAAAAAGTGCAGCAAATAAGAGAATGGAGTTTAATCTTCCAAACAATCAAAAAGTAGTTTATTTAGAATTAGGAAAGAAAAACTTTGTAGTTTTACCTGATAAAAAGCAGTATGCAGAATTAAACGAAAAATCAACCGGATTTCAAGTCAGAAGTCTTATGACTCCTGAACAAATGATTAATCAGGTAAAAAGTTTGAAGGGTGTTGAGAAGGTTGGAGACGAAAAACTAAATGGAAGAGATGCTGTTAAGTACAAATATGCAGCTGAAACAAAAACGAATACAAAAGCCGGAGAAGTTAATACCGAATCTTTTATTTTTGTAGATAAAGAGACAGGTTTGCCATTACGGACTGAATTAGTTTCTACAACTGAACAAGACATCAAAGGTTACAAAGGCATAAAAGTTATAACTGAAATGAGCGACATAAAAACTGAAGTTTCTGAAGATTTATTCAAAGAACCTGAAGACTTTGAAAAAATTGAAGAGGAACAAATACGTCAGCAAATAAATGTTGTATTTACAGCAGCTAGTGCTTTTCTTGAGCAATTCGTTAAATCAATGACAGCCAATTAATAACTTAAATGAAGAAATTTGTCATTTTTATTTTAGGTAGTTTGGTGGGTTTAATACTTGGCGGAGTGTTGACATACTTTTTATTTGTCGGCACTCCCCAAGCAACTAAATTGCCAGGTGAGCCAATTAAAGCCCCTGATAAAGGTGGCACACCCGCCGGAACAGCTAAAATTGTCCTCAAGCAAGATTTTTTTAATGAGATTTTGAATACTATTTTTGAGGATATGAATTCTCCTTCTTTCCCTCTGAAAATTGCTGATAACGAGCAGCCAAATAAACCGAATGAAATAAAATTCGGATTACTTCAAGATAATAAATGCGAAGGCAATATCAAGCTTCTTAAGGAAGGCAGCGGTGTAAAAACAAGAGTTGATTTTGCAGAAAATGAAATTAAAGCCCCACTAGCATTTGATGGAAATGCAAGCGTTTTCGGTAATTGCATAAATTTTTCTGGATGGTCACAAGCAGGTCTGGAATTACGTTTTGATAAAGAAGAGCAAAAAGTTTTCGGGACAATAAACGTCGAAACAGTAAATTTAGATGGAGTTTCGCCTCTAATCACAAATTTCATTACACCATTGATTCAAGGAACTTTGAATCAGAACGTAAACCCGATTGAAATAATTGATGGCAAAAAAATTGCTGTCCAAATTCCTATAACCGCAACAAATGGTACTCTAAACGCAAAAATTCAAGATGTCAGAGCAGAAGTAAAAGAAAAGGCTTTGAATCTATACATAACATACGACCTCGAAGGCTCAAAAAACAATTAGCTAACAAATAAAGCTACAAATAATTTTTTTCATAACCCTAAAAAAGTATGGCAAAATAGAGCTGTATATGAAAAATACACTCAAAACAATTCTTTACAAGTTATATGAAAAGACCATTGAGGATGATATTTTCAGTAGCACTGCCCAAGTAGCTTTTTATTTTTCATTTTCGATATTTCCTTTACTTTTATTCGCTGTGGGTGTGTTCGGAATCTTTTTGGACTTAGATACTAACGGAGAATTCAAACAAAATCTGTTTTCTTACTTAAGTCAGATCATGCCTGACTCAGCATTTAAGCTTGTAAAAACTACTGTCGAAGAAACTTCCTCTAATAGTACGAGCGGTAAAATCACAATTGGTTTATTGGTTGCTTTATGGTCAGCATCAGCTGGTGTTGACACACTAAGAATTTCCCTAAATAGAGTTTATAAATTCAGTGAATCCAGAGCCTGGTGGCATACAAGGATTTTATCAATTCTAATTACACTAGCTTTAATTATGTTGATGGGTCTTGCTCTTTCACTTGTATTTTATGGCTCTAAGTTATTAACAAATTTAGGCTTGCCTGAAGACTCACCCTATTTCACAGATTTTATTCAATGGATAATTATTTTGTCTGTATTACTGATTATTTTTGAAATACTTTACAATCTTCTGCCTGACAGAAAGCCATTTAAATGGTTTTGGATCACACCTGGAGCAGTAGTCAGTATTATTCTTTGGTTAATTGCCTCAAATGGATTTAAGACTTATTTACAGTATTACAACACTTACGATAGGATTTATGGTTCGATCGGTGCGGTAATAATCTTGATGCTCTGGCTATACATTACTTCGATGGTCATATTGATTGGTGGAATGATAAATGCCATTTTAAGAGAGATAAAAGAAAGTAAGAGTTTGATTGAAACAGAAAAAGAAAACACAAATCTTGATAATCTCGAAAAAGGAAAAGCTTAAACTATGTCTCTAATGCTAGATGAAATTGCCGAACAGCCTCGTGTACTGGAAAAAACTATCAATGAAGAAACGACTAAATTAGCGAAACTAGGAAACTTTTTACAAAACAGAGATATACAATTAATAATTTTAGTCGCACGAGGTAGCTCTGACAATGCAGCACTCTTCGGTAGATATTTACTGGAGATAAACTGTGGAATTCCTGTTTCCTTGTCTGCTCCATCTGTTTACACGCTCTATAATTCGAAACTTAACTTAAAAAAAGCCTTAGTCGTTGGTGTATCACAATCAGGCGAAGGTTCAGACATTAATCAAGTACTAGCTGATGCAAAAGAATTTGGAGCTTTTACTCTTGGAATCACTAATAATAATGAATCATTAATAACTAAAACTGCTGATGAAACACTTTTAATTCACGCTGGTCAAGAAAAATCTGTTGCAGCTACAAAAACCTATACTGGTCAAATGCTACATTTTTATTTGTTAGCAAATGCATTACTTGCTCAATCTGAACAAATCGAACTAGAAAAAATACCAGCTTACGCTTACGAAGCAATAAAATTACATACAAAAATAAAAGAAATTGCACAGAGATATACCTTCATGGAAAATTGTGTGGTGGTTGGAAGAGGTTTGAACTATGGTAATTCATTTGAACTAGCCTTAAAACTTATGGAAACTTGTTATGTTGTTGCGGAAAGATTTTCTTCAGCTGACTTTTTTCACGGACCTTTAGCGATTGTCGAACGTAGATTCCCTGTAATTATGTTTGCTCCCGATGGAGTAACGAATAAGAGCAATCTAAGACTCTTAAATAGTCTAAAAGAATTGAATGCTGATAGTTTTACAATCACTAATAAAAAAGAAATAGCTAAAATGAGTTCCAGAAGTTTGTTGATGTCAGAAGAAATAGAGGAAATCTTATCGCCTATTCCATTTGTCATCCCAGCACAAATGTTTTCGGCTTACTTGTCTGAGGAAAAAGGGCTTAATCCTGATTCTCCAAGGTCTTTATCTAAAGTTACAAAAACAGTTTAACCATACTGAGCAACTCTTATGAGTGCATCCCGCATTTCTCCTGCAGTTGTCCAACGATCTTCAACTTTTTTAGAAATAGCCTTTTCTATAACAGCAGAAATCTGTGGTGGAACTTCATTTGTCCTAGCTGAAATCGGGATAATCTGTTTTTCAAATATTGCTTTAACAGTCTCGGAAATGCCAGCTTTTGGCGAAATATTAAGTGCATGTGCTCCAGTCAGTAGGCTATATGCTGTCATACCGATAGCATATATGTCTGAAGGAGGACGAACCTCTTTGAAATCGCGTACTTGTTCAGGTGGCATGTATGCAATGGTTCCGGCAACATCACCAACCATTGTTACCCCACTCATGCCGGTTTGTTTGTAACTTTTTGCGAGACCAAAATCAGTGAGCTTTGAAATATATTGTGGATAATTTCCATCCACAAGTATATTTTGCTCTTTTATATCTCTGTGTACGAAACCTAACTTATGGGCAAAATCTAGTGCAGAAAGTGTTTGCTCAATTATTGTAACCACTTCTTGATAGCTGAGTTTCCCGCCTCTCGATTTAGCCAATTTGGAAGCGTCCATTCCGCCAACATATTCAGAAACAAGATAAACTGTTCCATTATGAGTGCCATGTTCGATATAGCTCACAATATGTGGATGTTGCAAACTTGCTGCAACTTCGATTTCCCTCATGAAGCGCTTGAGAGATTGTTCGCTAACCGCAACTTCAGGTAATAGCGTTTTAATTGCAACAACACGCCCATCCTTAACCGAACGTGCGAGCATTACACTCCCCATTCCGCCCTGACCTAAAACTCTTATCATTTGGTAATTTGGGACAGGTTGTGGGTTTTTCTTTAATACTTGACGGCAATTTTCACATAGGTAAGATAATTTTGAATCAGGTCTCGAAGCCTCAACTTCTGATGGATTCCCACAGTTTAGACATTCAACTAAAATTACTGATGGAATAGTTGAATTAAATGTGTCATCTCCAACTGCTCTGGTGGTAGGAAGATCGACACTTACTTCAACTTCTAAGACTGTTTCGCCACCCTGAATTCGATCTCCTGACTTCAAATGAGTAGCTTCAACCCTTAAACCATTTACGTATGTACCATTTGTTGAACCTAAATCTCTGATGAAGATTTGTGGTGGAGCAATTTCCAATAAGCAATGATTTCTGGAGAAAAATCTATCCTCGGGCAAGCAAAAATGTGCGGCTTCGCTTCTACCGATTAAAAAAGTTTCGTGTTGGTCAAATGTAAATACACGACCTATTTGAGGACCTGCAATTACTTTAAGAGTTACGCGCATTTATAAGTTTTTTATTTTAGCCGATTATGCTCCCAAGAAAACCTAGGAATAGAAAAACAAATGCGAGAGCAAAGCTAATTCCACCTAATACCATACCAATTATTGCCATTTCTTTTCCACCATAGGTTTCTGGATCGTTTTTAGCATTATTCATACCTAAAAAACCAATCACCAGTGCAATCGGTCCTGTGATGACACCAAGGTAGCAACAAGAAAATACCAGACTTGTGATACCTAAAATTAAAGCAATAGTTGGCAGAGTTTTATCTTGCTCTGTTGATGCAACTGGGCTCGGGGAAGAAAAAGGTTGCTGGTAAATTTGTTGGTTTTGTGGGTTAAAATCTGAAAAATTAGTATTTTGATCACTCCATTGATTCTCACTTGTTACTCTTGATGAATCCAACATCACAGTCGGAGGAGCATCAGTACTATCCATTTCATTAAGAAGTTCACCGTCATTCAGACAAAAATTTAAATTTTCATCTCTGTATGTTTCATTGCACTTAGGACAATATTTCATAAACTGAGCAATTATATACTATTTTCTTAATTCGAGTTTTTGAAAAGCTATCGGCACATCATCGCTGGTGTACACACCTGCAACACCATCTTTGTAACCTGTAAAATCTTTAACTGTTGTTACAAACTCATTATTTATGTAGAAACTCATTTCATTACCATTTACCCTAACTTCAAGGTCATTTGATTGTGTTCCGCCTTTAATTGCTGATGAACGAGTCCATTTAATTATGTTTGACTCCCGTTTATTTGTGTGTCGGACAACTCTATATTGTTTTGTATCTGTTCTTATTAAAAAGGCATAATCTTTTGATAATACATTTTTAGGATGGCTATGAACCACCAATCCATAACCTAAGCTAGCTCTCTCATTTTCGGGATTTCTAAGAGTAAGTCTGGTAGTTGCATTATAGGTCTTAAATCCTTTAGTTAAAATTATGTAATAATATCTGTCCTTGGAAGTTAAGCGTAACTCACCATCAACATATTCGGCTGAAATATAATCGTTTTCTTTTATATCCCATTTAGAAAAATTAATTGATTCTACTAAAGTACGATTATCTTTAGTAGGTTTACGATTATCATTTTTTTTATTTGTAGTTGTTATATTTGTGTTAGGAACAAAATCATCATCTTCATCCGGCACAAGTAGAACTAAGCCAACAAACCCGCCTCCACATAACATCACTACTACAAAGATTATCCCCAATGCCCACAACCAAGTTTTACCGGATGAACCTGATGAAGGAGCTTGGTATTTTGGAGTGTTGTCCCAAGTAGGCTGTGTTGGCTGTTCTGTAATGTTTTGATTAGGAAAAGTTTCCTGAGCTTGCCCCATCATTACTGTGGGCGGAGGGTCTTCTATTGAAGAAGTGTTAGAAGGCTGTGTGAGAACGGTTCCGTCTTCTAAACAAAAGTTCAAAGTGTCATCATCATAAGTTGTGTTGCACTGCGGACAAATTTTCATCTTTTTCAAACCTCAATTTTAACTACAAATGAGATAGTTTTCTTTCTGTATATACGATTACATGAAGATAAAGTTTTAAATCTTCTGAATAAACAGTATAAATACTAATTGAATTTGTCTTATATGCAAAATCTTGTAACGTATTTTTAGAGTTAATTTAAACTTATTCCACAACGACCACAAAACTTAACATTTGCTGGGTATTGGCTGCCACACTTTGAACATTGTTTTGAATTGGTGACTCGTGTATTTTGGTTTACATTACTGCTAAAGCCGACTGGGCTTGGTTGCATTGCAGACGCAGCTGTATTGTTTATATTCAATCCACATCTTCCACAAAATTTTGAGTTGGATGGTAATTGTGAAGAACATCTTGGGCAAGCAAATGTGCCTGTTGTTTCGCCGGGACTAACAAGTGAAAATGAACGATTTCCACATCTTCCGCAAAACTGAACTCCTTCCGCAAATCTTGAGCCACAATTATTACAAGCAACAATTCCCGGCATTAATGAACTTGCAACTCCGCTACTACTTGCGCCTTGTGAAGGTGAGGGTTGACTTGCAGTTCCTGCTTTCAGTCGTTTTAACTGAGCCTGTATAACCTGTTCTTCGCCACCTTCACGTATTTCAATTACTCTTTCATCATCTTTTTCGCCTTGTTTAGAAACCCTCAATATGTGCTGACCGGAAGGCACGGTCGTTAAAATTAGACGACCTGAGCTACCGATACTTCCCTTTCTTTCATCGTCTATATAAACTTCAGCCCCAACAGGAGCAAGTATTGTTACTTTTGAGGTTCCCGGAGGTGCTTTATCACCAACATCCTCAGCTGCTTCTTCAAGTTCATTTATCCAATCAGCTACTGTTGAAACTCTTTTACTTGGCTCTTTTTCCAAAGCATTCATTATTACAGCTTCAATATCGCTTGGAATGTCAGATCGAAATTTAGAAAGCGGAGGTGTATCCTGTATAACTTTTTGCATAACTAACTCCATTAAATCCCCTGTAAATGGAGTTCTTCCTGCAAACATCAAGTATGCAATAGTTCCTAAAGCATAAATATCGGCTCTGACATCAACTCCCAATTCAGGTTGCATTTGCTCAGGAGCCATAAATTCAGGAGTGCCAATGATACCTCTTGAAGATGGTGTAGCATTTGAGCTGATGTCAGTTACAGTTTGATTTACGATTTTAGCTAAGCCAAAATCCCCAACCTTTATAAAACCATCCCTTTTATTTTTCTTTTGCATTATGAAGATATTGGCGGGCTTTAGATCTCTGTGAAGAATACCTTCTTCGTGGGCAGCATCAACACCATCAGCAATCTGTCGCAATATTTTTACGGCACGTCTGATTGGTAGAGTTCCTTCTCTCCGTAATAATTTATGTAGAGATTCTCCTTCAACATATTCCATCACGAGATAAAAAACTCCGTCTTCCGATTCACCGAAATCAGTTACATCTACAATGTGTGGATGCCTAATGGATGCTGCTGACATAGCCTCTCGTTCAAATCTCACTATGGCTTCACCTTCTTGAAGATCATCACTATTGAGGATATCTTGTCTGACGGTTTTGACAGCTACTTTTCGTGTACCTAAATTTCTATCTTGTGCAAGATAGACCTGCCCCATAGCTCCTCGCCCTAAACGTCTTTCAAGGAAATATCTGTTTGCAAGCAATTGATCGCCTGGCAAACTGTGTCGAGTTTTAGTTTGATCTTGTGGACAAACTTCTATGTTATCTTCATAACAGACTCCACATTTTGCACATTCTCTCATCTGCTTTATATTCGCTCATTTACGGTCTTTTTGCCAAATGTTGAACGTTTTTTAGTATAAAATATTGCGGATTTTTTTCATGTAAGAGCAAATTATTTCGTAGTATAATTTCTGTGTGAATTTGGGTTGATAGCTCAGTTGGTAGAGCAGAGGACTCTTAATTATTAGGTCGCAGGTTTAATCCCAGCCAACCTATCCATTTAAAATGCTAAAGAGGATGTCTGAATCATACTTGTTCACGACATCCTCATTTGAGGTAAATGTAACAGACAATCCCAATTTGGTAAATAATGTATTTAAAAACTTACCTTTATTTTCTGTTCAAATTATTTTCAACGTTCTGCTAACTTATCTCAAAAGTTCTATCACTTAATTACAAACGACAGCAAGACAGGAACAAATCCCCCCACTATAAGTTGAAACAGCATTGCCACTCATACAACATGGACTTACACAATAGTTACCACACGCAGGGGAGTTTGCTGCTGGTGCATTTGCAGGAAGTGGCATAAGTGGTCCGGTTCCTGCACAACTTTGGGCATTAACTGCTCGTGGGGCTACTATTGTGCTGACTGTAGGAATTGCTACTGCTGCCATCGTAGCAGCTTTGACTAAAAACTTTCTTCTTTCAACTTTATCTTTTGGAACTTGTGTTTCAATCTTTTCTTTTATCAAATTGTATTTTTGCAGTTCATTTATGGCTAATTCTATTAATTCTTCTGTCAGATTGTTTTTATCAGCTAATTCTTTTGTTTTTGTCTGACCATCACAATTCTTCCAAATGATTGAACAGGTTTCATTCAAACAAAAAGCTTTATGGTTTTGCATATCATAAAGCAAAGTTTCATTTTCTAATTCTTGAACGACCAAATCAGAATTATGTGCAGATGGCAATATGTTCATTTACCCTTTCTCCTACAAATGTTAAAAAAATTTAATCCACATTTGTTTAGGCGAAGAAGTAAGATAAAAAAGGACAAAATATATTAGCTTCTTATTTTATTGTAAATAATTATTGAGACTCTTTTTCTAAACACCATAAGATGCAAACAGAAAGCACAAATATAAAAAGAAGAGAACATCAAGTTTTGATGTTCTCTTCCTTCATAGAAATAATCAAAATAATAAAACTTTAGATTCTTCTACTCATTTTTTCACTCATTTTTCGTTGAAGTTCTTTATCAAGTTCTTCAATTTCACGCCTTCCTTCTAAGTCAGATTGTTCTCTACTAGATGCATTTCTTCTCATTGCATCATTATTGGTAAATAAATCCTGTCCGGCAATATCTAGATTTTGAAACGAATGTCGGAATCTGGAACTCAATTCAGAAAGTGCTTTTTGATATTGTACATTTGATTTATGTTTACTAATAAGATTCTTGTAATACTCTAGATATTTGCTGATTTCTTCACTAATTTCTTCTTTAATCTCATCCAAAGTTGCGTTACTTTCTTCTTTAACTTCTTCAACTTTAGCTTTTATTTCGGTATCGACCTCTGTGGATTTAGTAATAACATTTACGATCTCGTCTGCGATTGCATCTTCAACATTATTGGTCGAAGCGTCAGCAACTATTGCAACAGAATCATCTGTTACATCAACACTTATTGCACTTGATAAATTATTAATTGCTTGTTTATCGCTTTGTGTAGAATTTTGTTCAGGTTGATTTTCATTTACTACTGGCTGTTCTGGTTGAGGATTGATCTGTGTAGGTAAAACAGTTCGTCTGCCGTTTTGATTTAGGCTTTGGGAATTAAAATTGTATTTTTCTTCATATTCGGCAATTTCTTGACTGAGAGAGTTTTGAACTCTCTCAACCATTGCTCCCAAATCTATATGAAAAATACTTAAAGCCATAATTTTTAATTCTTAAAACTTAAACCATTATCATTTATAACTATATTATCGGCAGATTTTCCCGTAAGTTGCTCAAGGCTTTTTCTTGCCATTTCTTGAGCCTTAGTTATGAATTGGTCGTTTTGATTATTTACACCATTGGCATAGACCAAAGCATTTCCGCTCGTGAGTATCGCAAGCAATTCTGTAAACTGCTGTTTTTGAGCATTCGTTAATTTCTTTGTATTCGGATTAGATTGCAACAAGCTTCTAAATTGATTATAAATTTTCAGTTCTTCTAAGGGTGTGACCTTTTGAACTTCCCGCACATAGCTTTTTTGCAAACTGCCTAATGGGTCATCTCGATCTATTTTAGCCTTATCGGCTCTCTTATCATTCAGATTGTGGTAAATGATGTAATTATTTACGATAAAATACTCAAATCCATAAGCTAAATCATTTGACGGAAATCCATCCTTTGCAGCAGTTTGCTCATAAATATCAAGCAATCTATTGTAATAGGAATAAATCTGAGTTTTTTGTTCTTTGGATCCGTTAAAATTTGTAACTAATGAGCTAGGTAGAACTCTTTTTTGTTTATTAAAACCTGTAACGCCAAGTGATAGTCTATTAGCCTTTTTGCTGTAGGATCTTCCTGTCCTTCGCTTACCTGACTTTAGTGCTTCATTAGCCATCACATTATTAAATATCTGGTTAGAAAGCATTGTCCTCTGGATATGCTGAGTAACCATTGTATTTGTTTGTGTGGCAATCTGATATGGATTATAAGGTAAAATTTGTGAATCAGCGTTTGCTACTAAAACGATACCTACAAAAACACTTAAAAGGAAACATAGACTTCTTTTCATAACAAATCCTCTTTTTTTATCGTTTCTTGAAAGTACAAATAGTCAAGAACGCCTGATAAATTATACCAAACACTCTTGACTATTGAATTTTAGCTGACTTAAGTTTGAAACTCCAAGCAAAAATGTTTGCTCTAGACTGTAACTGAAAGTTATCAGCTACCTATTAACCAGCTTTCGCGTTTCTAATAACAGCCATATTAGCATCGTGACCGTTTTTCATAATAGTACTTAATGCTGTGATAGCTTGCTGTTGCTCTTGTTGCTGTTGCTGTAATTTCATCATAGCTAAGCTGTTAGCCATTGATTGGTTGTTTAATTGTTCTTGTGCCCTGATCATTGATGCCTGCTGGCTGCTTAATCCTGTTGTGTCAATTGCCATTTTTATTCTCCTTTTTAGAAATTTTTTGATTACTTGTATCTATAATAACCTGTTCAGTTATCCCGTCTGCTTTTATAGTTTGATAAATGCCGAGTATCATCGCTCTTGCACGATTTGCTCCCGGATTTGCCTCATCTGGATCAAGCTCAATAGCCATCTTTAAGTTTGCTATCGCTTCCTCCAGTTTTTGCTGTCTTATGAAAACCTCGCCAAGATTTACATAAGGAGCTATCTGAGTTGGGTTTAATTCGATTGCTTTTTCAAGATGACCAATTGCCCTTTGGTCGTCTTGGCTAATCGTTAAAACCGCCCCGAGTGCTGAATGTGCATCAGCACTTTCGGGATCTAACTCAACTAAACCTTCAAATATCGTTCGGGCTTTATTAATATTGCCCTGTTCGTAAAACATTGCACCTACTCTGCCCATTTCCATAAACTCATCATTGGTAATTTTGAGCTTACTTTTGTAAGTGCTTGCTGTTTTTTCCATATTCCCGATAAATACTTCCTTCCATGCCGAGAATTACATTCTCATGTTCAAAAACATCGAACTTGATGCCCGTGTGTCGTAATAAGAATGATTATTAAAGGTATTTTGCAACAAGCTTAGTGCTCCAAAAATTCTTCTTAAACCATCTGTTAATCCGCTGTGGTTAATGTTACTCAATCCACCAAAAACTTCTCCCATTCCTCTTAACAATTTTGTTAATCTGTCGGAATTAAGTGGACTTTCTTCATTAATGTTTCTTGGAGTTTGGAAATTTCCGAGCGGTGGCTGTTTTGCAGCCTTATCTAAAAAATCACCTTTAAAGTTAGAAACTATGCCAAATATCTCTCTGGCAACTTCCATCCAGTTCCCGGTCATTGCATTCAGACCTAATTTAACGAATGTCGCCATTCGTCCTAACCCTAATTGATCTAAATAACCACCGGCGATGTTACCAAGCATTTTGCCAATTCCCAACACTTACTTCCTCCTAAGACTTAACTTCAGTTGTCCTTTTTTGTTCGGAATAAAGAATCTTTTTTAATTCTCTGTAACAATTATCGGTTTCGTTTCTAGAATGTTTCCTGATTTTGTAATATTTTTTCATTTTTTTCTGATTTTATTCGCATTCTTTTTCAGGTTAGTCCCTTAAACAGTTGTTAATACTATATTTAAGCTGAACCTCATTTTTTGGATATGACATATATTTTTTTTTGAGTTACATTAAATTAAATTATGCAACCGATTGAGCAAGAATGGATAAATGGCAAGATGACTTTAGGAGCGGCAGCTAATTGGTCAGCTGATGAGATCAGGCTTGTATCAGAATTAGGCTTTGCATTAGCTCAACAAGGACGTAATTCTGAAGCTATTTCTATTTTTGAGGGGCTGATAGCACTTGCACCTTCTACAGTCTATTTTGAATCAGCTCTGGGAGCACTTTGGCTACGTGAAAGAAATTACCAAAAAGCACTTAAACACTTAAATGCTGCTCTTGAAACAGACGATACAGATATACCAACCAGAGTTAATCGCGGTGAGGCATATTTACAATTAGGTGACTTTGAAAATGCACAAAGTGATTTAGAGTATGTAATCAATTCCGAAAAGTCCCAGAATGAGCCACTTATAATTTCTCAATGTAGAGTTCGTGCACAAGCTCTTATTTTTGCAACTGAAAGACTTTCCGAAAATAATTAATTTTTTTTACATTTAACAGGAAACATTTAGAATTTTTCTCCGATAACTATATGTAAGCTAAAATTGTATTTAGAATCATATTGTTAATCACATAAATTTTTTTGGTCGAAAATTTAAGGAGAAACCGAATGAGTGAAGCTATTTCAGGTTTAATTCAGCAGACATTACAGCAATCTCTAGAAAACCAAACTCTAAACCAAAACATTCAACAAAAAACAAATAAAAAGAGTTTTGAAAGTTATCTACAGAATGATGACAAAACAAAAACTCAAACTACTGATCCAACATCAGGCTCAAAAATGTTGGACAAATTAGAACAGTTACAAACTGATTTAGCTCAAAAGATTCAAGCTGATTCAAACAAGATAAAATCAAACCAACTTCCAAATGAATTGCTTGAAGGAAAATCCAGATTAAGTCTGTTGAAAGAAGCTTACAGTCAGATGAATGAAACCAAAATGACAAGTGGTTTTGAAAATCGTTTTATGCAGGTAGAAAATGAATATAAGCAAGTCGAGGCTTTAATGAAATCTGACAAAGATTTAAGTCAAGGAGAATTACTTGCCCTGCAAGCAAGACTTTATCAAGTTTCTCAGCATATAGAAGTTATGAGTAAAGTCGTAGATCAAATGTCAGGTGGAATTAAAACAGTTTTGAATACAAACGTCTAAATTTTTACAAAAAGCTATGTCTTCTACTTCGAATGTAAAAATTGAATATCAAATAACGCCGAATCTAAAACAAACTAAGCGTGCAAATAAAACTCGTAAGCGTTCAGCAAAATCTTTCAAGATTGGTGAAAATAAGCCTTTTCAGTCCAATTCAACCACACAAAAAGAAATAGCAAAGACCGATGTAGAAACTGATAAGTGGTTGAGAAATAGGACAATTGAAGAGCTTAAAACCTTGATGCAAGCCATTCAATTAGGTGTTACTGATGAATGGCAGCTTACAGATCTAATATTTTATGCACGTCACCCTGATGCCAAAGGAAAGCCTTTAACTTCAGAAAATCAAGAACTTTTGGATGAATGGAATTCAATAAGTGCCTTACTTGTTCATCCTACTTTAAATGAAATTAAGGATGTTGTTGGTGCAGAAAAATTAAACGGCTTAGTAAACGAAACTCAAAAACTTGACGCAGCATTTGCTAAAGCCAGCAAATTTAGCATAAACGCTGGTAGCTTAGACGGTTACACAACGCGTTACGACAATATTATTGCAAATGCGGTCGAATGGTGTCCCGGTTTATCACCTGCAATTTTGAAAAGCCTATTAGCTCAAGAATCAAGATTTAATCCAACAGTTATTAACAAATATGGGTATGCTGGAATTGCACAATTTGGAAGACCGGCAGCTAGAGAGGTTGGTTTGAAAGTCGGAATAGCTGGTTCTGCCTCAGATGAAAGATTGAATCCTTCTAAGGCAATTCCTGGAGCGGCAAGATTATTGAACATAAAAGCTAAGAGACTTGGCACAATAGCTTTCTCAAGATACGGTCAGCCAAATGGTATTGAATTCTGGAAATTTGTTACTGCCGCTTACAATGGCGGTGAAGGCACAGTTTCAGTTGCGATGGGACACGCTTATCGTCGGGGCTTGGCTCAAGCCAGAAACAAAGGTTTAGTTGGAACGGAAGCTGTTTCATTTGCCAGACAATATGCATCCAAATGGGAAAATTTGAAAGTTGGTGGTATGGATTCCCCACTTGCATTAGCAACGAAAAGATTCTTTCCAAGCCTTGCAGTTTCCAAGTACCACGAGATTGGTAATTACCCAACACAAATTGTTGCAAGAGTTGCGGGAACTTATAAGTAGCTATATCTATAGATTTAAGTTCCCAAACAAAGAAAATCGCCGAAGCATTTGATCTCCTGCTTCGGCGATTTTCTTTTTTAGCTTTTAAACTACTTATACATATCACTGAAAAATCTAATCATAAACTCAAATGCACCAAACATATCATCAAAATAGCTTATGTATTGTGTAACAATAATCTGAATTGAAAGTAATACAACAAATATTCCCATAGCCATTTTTACGGGAAGGCTTAAGAAAAAGACATTTGCTTGTGGAGCAACCCGATTTATTAATCCAAAAAATAAATCGGTTAACAGCAAAGCCAAAACAGCCGGAACAGATAATTGCACTCCTATAGAAAGGACTTGAGCTGTTAAAACAGTTATAAATTCTGCCGCAGGAGTCCACCCCGCTTCTATTTGAGGGAATTTAGTTGCTGGAATAAATTCAAAACTTTTTACAAGTGCTGAAATAAAAAACCTGTGTGCTCCGATCGTTAGAAAAACAACGATAGCGAGCTGTAATTTAAATTGAGCGAGCATTGAGACTTGTCTCTGAACTTGCGGAGCAAAAAGCTCCCCCATAGTTGCCCCTCTTTGAAAATCAATTATTCTTCCTGCAACAACTATTGCCTCAAAAATTATTGATGCAACAAATCCTAATGTGAATCCAACAAAAACTTCTTTTGCGATGAGTGCGACAAATCCAACCGGTCCAAACCCGAGTGGTTTTCCATCCATCGGAATTTCTTGAACAACCGCAGGAAAAGTAATTATGACAAGGGCTGTTGCCATCGCAACTTTGACAGGGGCTGGCACAGCCTGTCCGCCAAAGAATGGGACAATATTTACGAAAGCTAAAAAACGTGCAAACAAAAGTCCGAACAAAACTAAAAAGGCTTGCGGACTTCCGCTAACCTCAAAAGTTTGTAACCCAAGTTCGAGAAGTTTTAGAAACTCATCCATAAACTTTTATCTGACGACGCTAACTTTGAGCATAAGTTCAAATGTATCCTTCCCGAATTCTATTAAAAGTTTGAGCATCCAAGGGGCTGTTATCATTATTACGAGGATAGTTGCAATAATCTTTGGAACGAAAGTTAATGTCTGCTCCTGAACTTGTGTTAAAGCCTGAAACAAGCTTACGACCAAACCAACAATCAAACTTGCAAGCAATGGAAATAATGACAGAAGCAAAATTAAAAATAATCCTTCAGCAGCGACTCTTGTAAATAACTCCATAATTTTTAACCTCTTCTAAAAATCAAAAATATCCCATCACAAGGTTCTTAACTAATAGAACCCAACCATCAATCATAACGAAAAGTAAAAGTTTGAATGGCAAAGAAATAATTGTCGGCGAAAGCATAAACATTCCCATCGCTTGTAAAATATTTGCGACAACCATATCAATCACAAGAAATGGTATGAATAGGAAAAATCCTATTTGGAATGCCTCAGTTAACTGGCTGGTTACAAAGGAAGGAATGATGATACGAAAATCAGTGGCTTTAATCTCATTTGGGTCATTCCCATTACGTTTCGCCAATTGTTGAGCAAGTTGCAAGAACATAACTTGGTTGGGCTCGTGAGAATAACGGCTTAGAAAATCCCTTAATGGCTCTTTCCCTTTTTTTGAAGCTTCAAAAAGTGTTTTAACAGAAACTTCAGAGAAAATAGCTTCGGTATTATCAATTGTCCCTGCTTGTTCATACATTTTTTCCACTACCGGAGCCATGATGAAAATAGTCAGAATTAATGCAACACCTGTAATTACTTGATTTGGAGGTACTTGCTGAGTACCAAGTGCATTTCTTAAAATTGAAAGTACAACAGCTATTTTCACAAAAGACGTAAGCATTATTAAGCCAAATGGAGCTAATGCTAAAGCACCTATTATGATTATTAATACAACTGGATTTGCAGTTTCCTTTGATGCAGTTGTAGTGACTTCATCTTGAGCAATTACTGAAAACGCACCTAAAATCACAAATAACATAGTTTGGAAAAATAAAAATCTTTTTTTCTTCAAACTTTGCATTATTTGTCTCCTTGATTCTTTTTAATAATTTGAGATAGTTTTTCAGAAAATGCACTGCCGATAGATGCACCTGATTGATTTGAACGGACTTTTGCAAGTTCTTCTTCCGCTAATTTTGCAGAATCAGAATTTAATTCGCTTACCATCTGAACACCATTTTCCGAAACTGCGATAAGCATATATTGTTCGGCTACTTCGATTATATACAAGCTTTTTCGTGCGTCTAAGCCGATTCTGTCAACAACCCGAATCATACTATTCGAGGTGTAGTTAACATTCAGTTTTGGCATTATTACTCTAAAAACAAGATAAGCAAGCCCGCACACCAATGCCAATGCGACAAAGGTCTGGAAAAGCATTGATATAAAATTTAATGTATCCATTATTTTTAATTCATCTAAACAAAAAGTTTAGTAATACGAACGCCTAATTGTCCTTCGATATCAACTAATTCACCACTTGCGATCGGTTTATTGTCATTATCAGTAACAATTTCAACTGGATCGGTTGGGCGACATCCTAGCTCAATAATCTGACCATTCCGCAACTTCTGTATCTCACTTAAGCTTATTTTTTTACCGGCAATTTGAACTTTAAGATTAACTAGCACATTTTCTAGTGCTGATAAAGACTCATCTTCATCAATTTCGATATCTTCAGCAGGCACTTTTTGTTCAGAATTTGGTATTACATTAGTATCTTCTACCTTTGATTCAGCTTTAGCCTTATTAGCGACATCTTGTTCATTTATTTCTTCTTTTAGTTCAGTTTTTCCACTCATTTTGATTCTGTTTGGTGTGTTAATTACAGGGTTATTATTTGTTATTGATTCAATTTCAAACAAAAACTCGGAAGATAAAATATCTTCTGCATCTGTAAATCCCAAATTTCCTTGCAAAAAATAATTATCACCTGCTCCAATAAATACACTGATTTTTTCTCTTTGATTAAAATTGATATCAATACTTTTATTTTCAATTAAAACCACATCTTCGCTTTCTAAATAAATCAAGTCTTCAGCGAGAATTTTAGTTTCACCAATTTTTATATTCAGATCTACTTTATCAATAGTTTTGTTAAAAGCTTTGTAATCAAAAAGTTTTTGCTCTGCATTTGAAACCTCATCCAGAAACTCGCTTGGAAGTAATAGAGTCACAGTTCCTTCAGAGTTTCCAATGACTAGATCAAGCACTATTTCTGTACCTCTAGAATTCTCTTCAAAATTCAAGTCACTATTAAAATTTATACCTTGAAGACTAAATTTTGCTGCACCAAAATAGTCGTTAATTTCAGAAAGTAATTTAATTCCAATAAACTCAACTATGGTTGATTCAATCGGAGAAAAGTTTTTTAATGTTTCTTCATGTGTTCCATCTCCCCCCAAAATAAGATCAATAATCCCCGTCGCAAAACTGAGATCAACTGCAAGGCAAGCAAGTTTGTTATGGTTTTTTGAAGCAATGTTCAGATTTGCATGTCTGATTTTGTTGATCTGTATTTCTGATTCAAGAAGATTTACCTCTGATGAAGATAAAATTTTGCAATGTATTTGATTTTTTTTAAATGGAGTTAAATCTGTAAAAACTTTCTTAACTATTTGTTCTGCATCATCCGCAAGTCTCTCAGGAATTGCATTTAGGCGATTCGAGTATTCTAGCTCATCATAGGTTAATTTGGGTAAATTTTCTGCCCAATCTAACTTTAAATTATTGGGAATAGATAGTTGTGAAGCTTTGAGTTTAGAAGTAGGCTTTACTTCATTTTGACCATTTTCTTTTTCATCTGGCTTTGCAGCATTGAAAAAGTCGCCTGCAAAAGGGTCAACTGTCTCAAGTGAAGAATTATCTTCTTCAGGGATTTTTTTTTTAGAAGTTTTCATTTATGGATACAATTGTGCAACAAAACTATTGTAAACTGCAATCTTTTTAATCAAATTCACCCTTGAGAAAATGTTCCGATCTGGCTAATTGTATAATCCTGCATAGCAAGTAATTCATCTAATACATCAAGCATTTTTGCAGTTCTGCCAAGTTCGTCTATTGCTTTATCAACACTATTTTTTTCCAGTTCAACTGGTTCAGCAATAACCTCTAAGAAACTCTCTTCACTTTCTTGTCTTTCATCTTCATTATCCTGATTATCTCTTTCATCTCGCAGGAAACGAGCAAGTTTCCGCATGCGTTTCCTTTGTCTGGAAAGCATATTTCTCATAATTGTTCGACGCATAGTTGGAGAAAGATGTCTCAGGAAATCACTATTTCCGGGAGGCGCGACTAATGCACCTAGCATCGTCGGTCTTAAATCTAAACCTAATAGTTTATCGGTTGCAGAAGTTCCACCCAATAGACTCAACTTTTGAGCAGCATCCATTTGTGATGATTCTTTACCGCTCACTGCATCAGTGAGAATTTGTTGCCCGGTATTTATATTTGCACGATCACCTGTTCTCTGACCTTCATTTGGTTGTCCAACTGGAGTTTTTGTGGCATTAACTCCATCTTTGGTCTTTTGAACATTTGGAATGTCACGCTCGCCAACCTTTCCATCATTGAGATTGGTTAATTCGCTTCCATTTCTTACAACATTTTTTATATCAGCCATAACTAAATCACTTTATTCAAGCAGCTTTCGCTTCTGATAATTCATAAACCCAACGTAAAACTACCGCAACAGCTTCAAATAATTCTTCAGGAATTTCATCATCCAATTCCAGTTCATACAAAGCTCTCGCAAGCGGAATATCTCTGGTAATTGGAATTCTAGCCTCCTTCGCTAGTTTTCGAATCTGTGCCGCCATTAAATCCGCACCTTTTGCGACAACAATTGGTGCTTCTGATTTTCCACGTTCGTACATAAGTGCAACAGCAACATGAGTCGGATTCGCAACAACCACATCTGCTTTTTGAACAGCTGCAGCCATTCCTTCTGATAATAATTCACGGTGCAGCATGCGTCTTTGGGATTTTATCAAAGGATTTCCTTCGGTTTCCTTAAATTCTTCCTTGACCTCATGCTTGGTCATTCGCAAATCACGTTTATGCAAATAGTTTTGTAAGAAATAATCTGCCGCACCCAAAACTAAAAATGCCAACCCTACAAGAAACCCTATTTGTATAACCAAACCAAAAGTGAAGGTGACTGCAACATCTATGGGTTTGGTAGTCAACATTACAATGTCGGCTTTCGCTCCCCATAAAACATTTCCGACAACAACGGCTGTAATTATCATTTTAAGTAGAGTTTTACCAAGCTCTACATAAGGACGCATTTTTAAAAACTTTGACTTAAATCCCTCAGCTGGATTTAATTTTGAAAATTTTGGCTTGATTGACTCAGGAGCAAACAAAGAACCAACCTGCAAATAATTAACAGTAAATGCAAATACCCAAACAACTATGAACAAAGGAGCCAAGATCAGTGCAAAACTAATTAAACCTTTGAGCAAAGCAGAAAAAACAACTTCTTCCGTCATTGCTCCCTTAAAAGTAGCTGCCCATTGGACTTGCTCTCTAATACTATCAACAGCAAATGTTCCAATAAAATTGCCTACCAGCCACAGAAAACCGACCGCTGCTAAAAGCAATAAAGCTGAAGATAAATCTTGGCTTTTAGATACCTGCCCTTTTTTTCTGGCGTCTTTAAGACGCTTCTGGGTAGGTTGTTCAGTCTTTTCCCCGGAACTGCTAGACATTGTTCCCTTGTATTCTTATTTATTTTAATCTTTGCAAAATACCTAATATTTTGCGATTTAGAAATGGATCACGGGCGATGTATTCACTTAACTCTTCAGTCATTTTTTCGCCCTGTTTAGAATCACGAAAACCCTCATTCAAACGCGATTGAACAAGGAATTTTGCGGATTCTTTTACTGCCTCAATTGCACCATCAGGAGTATCCAACTGAGCATTAGAAGCTATATTGCTGAGGGTAGAGCGTTCTGCACTTCCCGAACCGGATGCCTCACCGGCTTGCTCTAACCCTTCTTCAACCTCTGAAAGAGCCGCCTCAAAACCTTCGCCTATCTTTCCGCTTTGCTTTAACTCCTTCGAATCTAACGGTTCTAATGGCTCAGCTCCACTACTAAATGGTGAACTTGTTTTCTTTACAGACATTTCATTTATAAGCCCTTTTTTTATTTACTAAGAATTTAACATTTTTTAGTTGGAATATGCTAATTTTTTTTAGCATTCAAATAAATGGGGCATAAATGAAATAATAAGTCAGCTAAATTAACTCGTCTCAGTTTCTCGCTCTCCTTTTCAACCATAAATCCACCGTGACAAACCAATCTAGCTGACCTTAACGCAAATACTTACTTTCTGCTATTTTACTTCTAAGCAGTTCAAAGTACTTATTCAAACAGTATTTTAAAACAGCACAAGCATATTATTTGCTCTAACTAATTTATCGGCAGTGTTCGGGAATTGTTTCCTAAAAATCTAAAAATATTTATTATTTTTGTTCAGAAAATTTTTAAGTTATTGCAAGTAAATGATTTATACAAAAAAGCAAAAAAAATAAAAAAAGACACTATTTCTAAAATGAAATAGTGTCTTGAATGAATTTTATCTTTTGAAATTAAAATTCAAATCTAAATCCAAATTGCATAATGCGTGGACTCAAAGTGTTTCCAATTGGAATTTCACCAAATGTTGTTCCAGATGCATCATCAATATCAAAAGTGCTGGAGTTTTCGCCTATGAACCAATTTGTTTTATTGAATAGGTTAAAAGCGTCCGCTCTCAATTGTATTCTGAATCTTTCACCAAATCTGATGTTTTTGATGAGAGAAGCATCAACATTGTAATACCAAGGTCCATTTAAGAACGCTCTAGGTAATGTTCCTGTTTGTCCCGGTTGGACACGGAAAAATACCTGTCCCGGGAAGCGGGAATCTGGTGTTGCTTCTACGTTTCCATTTGTTGCCGAACCATTTGGACCGATAACAGATGGATCAATGAAGAAAACGCGATTACCAACAAAATGCAAACCAACCAAATCTCTGATTTGATCAACTGTCAAACTTGAATTAGCTGTTTGGCGGTTTGAACGCCCAGTCCTGTTTAGAGTTCCGTTGATGTCTTTGATTGACAGAGGTGCACCGCTACTCATAGTAACAATGGTTGTTAATTGAAATCCTCCAAAAATCTTATCAACAATGCCGCCTTGGTTCAGGAATAGTTTTCCTTTACCAAATGGTAATTCATAGTTTGCATTGATATTGATGGTGTGTGTTCTATCGTAATCAGCACGTTGATATTCAAGTCCCGGGTTAGCTAAATCCAAAAATGCACTAAATCTGGACTGACTATCGGAGCCTGTGTCAGTTAGAGTTTTTTGGAAAGTGTAATTTCCTTGGAACTGAAGACCATCAGAAAATCGTTTTCTGACTTCAAACTGAAGTGCATTGTAACGATATTTTCCTGCGTTGGTTGCTAAATCAACGTTTCCACCATTTACGTTACGTACAAATTGTGCAGTCGAAAATCCATTGGCTTCAAGAAGACTTCTGCGTGCTGCAAAACTTCTAGCTAATTGTCCAACTATTCCCTGTGCAGTCGTAGTTCTCCAAGAACCTTGGAAGGTTCCTTGCAGAGTTCCTGTCAAATCAACAACGCCAGCAGGTGCATTTGCCGCAATCCCTCTATATTCTGATGTTGAACAACGTCCATCTAAAAATCTAGTTGTGTTATTCGGATTAGCATTATTTTGAGCAATATACAGGCGACAGTTATTTCTTGCAGCAAGAAAATCATTCAAGAAATTGTTGTTGTTAATATTAACTTGATTAAAATCAAATCCTTGAATCAAATCATTGCTCATACCGCCAACGTAACGAATTTCAAAAGCTGTGTCCCAACCTATGTCTCTTTGCAATCCAACATTCCATTCATAAATTCTGGGAAGTTGTAGATTAGGATCAACCGCAAAAATTGTGTTTAGGAAGTTTCCATCATTAGCATTAGCAGTTGCAAAGCTAATTGGTGGGGGTTGGAAAGTCGGTAAAACAAATGGAGGCAAATTATTAAACCTAGCGTTTAATACCGCTGTACCATTTGCATTCAATGCATTTGCAGTAAAATCCAATCCATCATTTGCTGCTAAGGCATTGTCTGCCAATCTGACGAAACCGTCATTAATGTAGCTAACTCTAAATCCACCACGAATTGTGGATTCACTATTTTTCCCAAAAAGGAATGCTAAAGGTCCACTTTCGTTATTTGGTGACCAAGCTACGGATATAGAAGGACCAAAATTATCTCTGTCAGCCTTAAAGAAATTACCGGGTGTGCCTGAATTAGTTCCAATCAAAACAAGTTGTCCTGTTGGATCAAGCAATGCTTCACGCATTTGCTCAAGAGTTTCAGCACCTTCTAAATCAGGTTCTAAATATACCTGTTCAGGATTATTCATTGGTGAAATGTAATCATAACGTAAACCAAGGGTCACAGTTAAATTTGGTCTTACACGCCATTGGTCACCGATGTAAAATCCAATTGTTTGATATCTGAAGTTCTCTCTGTTGGTCGAACCTAGAACAGGACCTAATTGAGGACCTTGATATTGAGCACTGATCGTACCGCTACCGATGATTCCACCTAATAATTCACGTAAATTTTCGGCTCTGCCTAAATTTACTCCACTAATTCCGCCAGGGAATAAACTAGCATCTAAGCCATCAAATTGTCCGTTTGGTCCGCTTAGATTATAAACCCCAACACGGTTAAAATTGGTTTCACTATCAATAACTTGATTAATAAAGTTTCCACCAAATCTTAATGTGTGGTTTCCGAAACTATAAGTCGAATTATTTTGAATGTTGTAAAGTTTAGTTTTGCGCCCTTGATCTTGGAAGCCAGGTTCTGGATTTGTAATTCCTAGTGGAACACTACCGATTAAGAAGTCTGTTGGAAAATCGGGCGACTGTCTGAAAAATGGACCACCGTCAGTGTAACCAACTCTAAATTCATTACTGAATCCTGACCCAACTGATGTCTGCCAAGCCATTGTAAAGAAACGCTCTACAGAGGTTAACAAAACTACTGGATCACTACTGAAATCAATATCAGTTCCTGATTGATCATCTGAGTTATCTACCCAGCGATACACACCTGAAATGCTGTTTCTGTCGTTAATCTGTGCATCAATTCTGGTAACAAATGTATCTCTAGTTGTGTTGTCTCTTCTGTTTATAACACTTTGTTGGGTTAATCCCCCATTAGTAATTAAAGAGTTTCCAGAATTTGGAAGTCTAGAAAGAATACGTTGTTGAATAGTCGGATCAACAGCTAAAACTCCGTTTGCGCTAGCTGGAATCGGTCCTGTCAACCCAGCTCCAGTCAGAACATTCACAGTTTGCTGATTACCGCTGTTATCAGTGTAGGTAAAAGTTCCATCACGAAATTGTGGTAAAAGTGTTGTGTTTGTAACCGAGTTCTGCTGACGAAGTAAAAATCTTTCGTAATTAACAAAAAAGAATCCTTTGTCTTTGAACAATATTGGAGTTCCCTGTCCAAAACCTGGCATTGGTAACGGACCTGATAATTTTCCACCAAACTGGTTTCTGTTTAGAAATGGTCTTTCAACACCAGTTGCATTATTTCCGAATTCATTCGCTGCAAATGCTGAGTTACGGTTTAAGATGTATGCTGCACCATGAAAGTCTGTACCTCCACGAGGTGTTACTAAAGCAATCTGAGATGAACCGTTTCCAAATTCAACTCCCGCATTTTGCGTAATTACAGTGAATTCTGCTGTGTTATCAACTGTTGGTCTATCTGAAACAAAGGACCCCGTTTCAGCTCCAGAGTTAGCCGTCGTACTTCGGATAAAATTATCTTGAACATTGATACCATCTCTAGTAACGTTGAGAGCAGAAGCACGCTGTCCATTAATTGAATTACTTGTTGGATTTACACCCGCTTGTAAATTAACGAGTGACAAAGGGTTACGACCATTCAAAGGAAGGTCAAGTATTCTTTGTGGATCAACAGTTGTACTTAGTTCAGCGTTATCAGCATTTATTATTTCGGCACCTGCCTGAATAGTTACTTCAGCTGAAACATCCCCTAGTTCAAGGGTAGCATTTCTTGTAACAACACGGTTTGCGTCAATTTTTAGTTCGGTAGCGATAAAAGTTTTAAATCCGTCAGCAGTTACCCTAAGTGTATATACACCAAATGTTAATTGCTCGAACGAATACCCACCATCTTCATTAGTAGTCGCAGTTAAAGTTTTATTAGTTTGATTATCAGTAATAGTCACTGTTGCCCCCGGCAATAATCCATCAGGACCCGAAACAGTCCCGACAAGTCTTCCGGTTGAGCCTTGTCCAACTATTAAAACTGTAAAAGAACAAACAATGAAAAACGCGAATAATAGTTTTCTCATTTTTAATAGTTCTCCATCCTAGTCAAAGTAAAAATTCGTATTAAAAACAAATTTTCCTGATAGAGACCAATGCATCTTGCATACCGAGTTATTAATATTTCTTTTAAGTTGTTTATTTACAAATGTATAAGCTTGAATCTATTTGTGGATTACTAATTTACTACTTAAATTAAAATTCAGAAATTTGTATAAGCAATCCGAATAACTCAAGAATAATTCAAGCAAGTGTAATTTATTCAATAATTTGGATAAATACTTTGAGTATTATTTATATCTAGATATATAAAATAATTAGGTCTGAGTTAGACAATTTACTCTAGATAAAAAGGTGTTACAAGAGTAGTAATTCAAGAACTCAACCAAAAGGATCTTTTAAGGATGGGTGTGAAGTAAACAACTATATATAAGCAACACTAATAACCCATTAAATACACAAAACCAGTGAAAGTCTGTCAGAACATACTTTTCAACTTATTTAATGCTTGTTCATATGGCATTTGCTCTTCAATTCCTTGCTTCAGGAAATTATTTACTTCGTCAATTTTGGAAATCGCATAATCTGTTCTTTTATCACTTCCTTTCTTATAAGCTCCAATGAGAATTAGATCTTTTTGCTCTTCGTATGTTGCTAAAATATCTCGAAGTTTATTGGCAGACTGGACGTGTTCTTCGTTTGTAATTGAACCCATTACTCTCGAAACTGATTCATTAACATCAATCGCCGGATAATGCCCTGCGGAAGCTAATTTTCTTGATAAAACAATATGACCATCAAGGATTGAGCGAGTTTCATCAGCAATTGGTTCAGTCATATCGTCACCTTCAACTAAAACTGTGTAGAAAGCTGTAATAGTACCTTTGTCAGAGTTACCGGTCCTTTCAAGAAGCCTTGGTAATTCGCTGAATACGGATGGAGGAAAGCCTGCACGAGCAGGTGGCTCTCCAGCAGCAAGTCCTACCTCGCGTAAAGCTCGTGCAAAACGTGTCACTGAATCCATCATAAACAGGACTTTCTTTCCTTGATCCCGAAAATACTCAGCCACAGCTGTAGCAACATAAGCAGCTTTCATACGGATTAAAGACGGCTCATTAGATGTTGCAACGATTACAACTGAACGTTTTAATCCTTCTTTACCTAAATCGTGTTCGAGAAAATCACGGACTTCTCTGCCGCGTTCACCGATCAAAGCAATGACATTGATCTCAGCCTCAGTGCTTCTGGCGAGCATTCCTAAAGTTGTTGACTTTCCAACTCCGGCAGCTGCAAAAATTCCAACCCTTTGTCCTTCGCCAACTGTTAAAAGACCATCTAAAGCACGAATGTTAGTTTTTAGAATCTTTTGAACCCGCTCTCTTTTCATTGGGTCAGGAGGATGAGCCATAACTGTTCTATCTATTGCATTCTCTATTTCACCTAATCCATCCAAAGGTTCACCTAAGCCATCCAATACTCGACCAAGTAAGTTATCTCCAACCTTTATACTCATTGAAGTTCCTGTGGGTACTACTTCTGCCCCCATTGCAACATCTGAAACTTCCCCTAAAGGCATCAAAATAACTTCGCTCCCTTTGAATCCAACCACTTCGGCACGTAAGGTTTTTGCTCTGTGTGGTGAATGAACAAGGCATATTTCTCCGACTCTTGCACCTGGAACAGCAGCACGAATTAATAAACCGACCAGTTCTGTTACGCGACCGCGTACTTCAACTGATGATATCCAATCTACTGCTTCAATATATGGTTTAAGGTTTAGCATTTATTACAAACTTTCCTGTGCAAACTCACCATCTGCTTGAGCAAGCATTGCTCTTTCCAAAACTCTGAACTGTGTTTCAAGCCGAGCATCAACCGTACCAACCTCACTTTCAATCAAACACCCACCTGATTCAACTCTTGGATCAGCAACAAAATCCAAATATTTAGTTTGTGAATATGATTTGAAGTCTTCTGCTTTTTTTTGAACTATCTGTAGGTCATTTGGATTAACTTTGATAGTTATTCTTTCCTGTTGTCTAGCGTTTTGAAGTGCCGTTGACACAATATCTACTATTGTTTTTTTATCTTCTTCAATTTCGCGTCCGACTATCTTTTCGGCTAATTTAATTGAGAGTTTGAGGATATCTATTTCAGCTTCTCTTATAACTTTTTCTCTTATCTCTTTTGCATGTAGCAAATTGTTCTCAAGTTCATAAACTGCGTCTTCGATTCCCTGACGATAAGCTTCAGTTAAAGTATCTTTTGCATCTTTTTCTGCATCTTCTCTGATCTGCTGAGCATAATTTTGTGCACTTTCAATAATTTCTTGAGCTTCTTTTTTTGCCTTTAATACACGATTCTTAATTACTGCTCTGTCCTTACGTTTGAGAGTTTTAGACATTGACTCGCGGTTGATTATATTGATTGATTCCGTGGATTGTCTTTTCATCTTAAATATCCTCTAAGAATTCTGTTGCCAACAGCAATATTTCATTCCCAAACTCTTCATAAATTCTCTTACGATCACTTTTAAGCTCATTGTACTCATTTGTTGAGGTTAGAATATTTGCTCGTAGAATATTACCAATTTCAATTGGTAGTTTTTGAATTGTATATTGCTGTGCATTCTTGTCTCTGTTGATAAAAGATATAGAAATAAGCCTCAACCCCAAACACCTTATACGATTACTCGGCTCATTTTCCAAAAGAAAAATTTCATTGATAAGGCTTTCTGTTTTCGTGACTCTAGCAACTTGAATGTCTCTTAAATTACTGATTTTTAGAAGAATTTCTTTTGTCTGCTCCTCCTCAAAATCTTTTAAAAAATTAGCAAGATCTTCTTTAGTTTTAATTCCTCTACAAAATATGGCGATTTCTCTGATACCAATCTTCCAAATAAAATTCCCGAGTTTTTTTGTGTCTAAGCGGTCAATATCAAGCGGTTTATACAAATCTTCAAACGCCACAAAATTGTCCAAAAAAATTTGTCTAATTAAAGATAGAACTTTTTTGTTTGGCTTGGGTAATTCTACTTTTTTGTGGTGGGCTTTCTTTTTTACAACTGACAAAAGTGGCTGATTTTGAAGGACGGTTGCAACTTTATCAGCTAAAATGTCAGGTAATTTTTCTTGAATTAAAACCTGCACTAAAAAAGGTTCGTGCTTTAAGACTTCAGCGATCTGCTCTGGATGGATTGTCTCATCAAGACGTAAGGTTTTACTTCTTTGCTTAATCTTCTCTAGCCAAAAAGTTTGCCAAACTTGTTTTTTTTTCTCATCAAGAGAATTAAATTTATTCAATTTTTGTTGAAATAGCTGCCTGTCATTTCCATTAAGAGCCTGAGAAAAGCTGTTGAGGCTTGAATTTGAGTCTTTCTGCTGTTCTTTAAAAGTTGTTGCCAAAGCAAGAAAAACATCTAGTTTCTCAGATTGTGAAATAGTTTTATTCATCATTAAGTTTGAACTTCAGGCTCATTATCCAACCTTTTTTCATCACCTGACTCAAGAAGCTCTTGTGATTCACCATCAGTTATTTCACCTTCAATTGCATTCTCCTCAAAATAATCTGTATCTGTTTCATCCTTATTTTTTCGCATAAAGAAGACTATCAAGATAAATCCTAGAATTGTTGCAAAACCAATTCCCCCAACCAGCAAAAATCTTCTTAAATTTCTTCCAGAATCCAAATTTGGTAACGGTCTCAATGGCTGTCTAGTAAGGGTTACAAAAACTTTATCTGCCTCTAGTCCTGTAATTCCTCCAGCCACCATACTGGCGATCTGTTTATTATTTAAATCAAACTTTTCGGTTTTATATTTAACTAAAACAGTTGCAGATGCAGGATCAGGATTAAGGGTCAATTGCTTGTCATCGGCTTGTCCAAGATTAACCGACACACAGGTTGTTCCCGGAAGTTTTCTAAGTTGAGATTCAATACCCATTTTCATTCGTCTCAAATCTCTAGCTTTTTCTACTTCTCCAGAGGGAACAATCCCTTCACTTTCAATTTGGGGTGGTTTAACTTGGGGTAAGCAATGATCTTCCATTAACTGAATTGCAGCTCCATACTCAATGTCACCGCCATTAATATAAATATCAAACTTTTTATTTGTTCCTTCGCCGGATTCATCCTTTGTAGCAGTAATACCGTTTTCTCTTAACACATCAATTATCTGATTTGCTTCAGTTTCTTCTTCAACTGATTGGACTTTAGTTTGCGAACATCCGGCAAACAGAATTAAATTCGCAACCAGCAAAATTAATAGAATTCTCTTATCTTTTACTATCTTTTTAATCATCAAAATTAAGTTTCAAGTGAAAATGCAGAAGAACTTGGTAGCTCACCAAAATCTTCATCAAATTCAGCAAATCCAGCAACTGGCTGATCTAGTTGCATTGTAATCCTTCCAATCGGTTGAACGTTAAGTTCCGGAGTTAATTCTTGGTATGAAAGCACAGGCAGATTTGGAAATTCGATTTCTACCATTTTTCTTACAAATCTGCGTAAGTCCATATCTGTCACAATCACCGGTTGCTGAGCAGTCGGCGGCAAATTTGCTATTTCCCGTCTAATTGCATCCAAAATATCATTAGCAATCGTTGGATCTAGAGATAAAAAAGCACCGGTTGAGGTTCGCCGAATCGCACCGCGAATTACATCTTCAATTTCAGGATCAAGCAGATGTACAAATAATGTGTCACGCCCGCTAGTAAATCTGAAGGAAATGTATCTTTTCATAGATGCTCGAACGTGTTCAGTAAGCATAACGGGGTCTTTTTCTATTCTTCCCCATTCGCTTAAAGCATCTAAAATAGATTTCGTATCTCGTATGGAAATTCCTTCTTGAACTAATCTTTGCAAAACATCAGTAAATTGATGAATTGAAACTACTTTTGGTACTACTTCCTCAACAAGCTTTGGCATTCCACGAGCAATAAAATCCAAATAACCTTGAGCTTCTTGTATTCCTAAGAAGTCATGAGCGTATTTTTTCATTACTCGTGATAAATGAAGTATTATAACCTCAGAAGGCTCCCAAACTTTTAAGCCAGCTGTGATAGCAATTTCTTTTTGTTCAGCAGGTATCCAAGCTCCAGGTTTGAGATCTGCTGGGTTGATAACATTTTCCCCTTTAAGCCCAAAAACCTCTATATTTTCAGCTGAATCATTTACATAGACACAATCTGGTCTTAAAGAACCATGTCCAACAGGGACTTCTTTTATTGCAATGTAATACTCATTATTACCAAGCGGAGCATCACCGCCTATATAACAATACGGCACCATAACTCCTAAATCGTAATACAGAGCAGAACGCAATTTTGGAATCTCAGCTCTAAACGCAGCTCCTTTTATTGTATTTTCGTCAATTAATTGATTGAGATTTTGAGCGACGACAACCGCCATTGGAACTGTGAAACTCATTTCCAGTTCTTCATTAGCAGAATTTCCACTTGCCAAACCACTAGCCTGTCCTTGTATTATCCCACTTTCTTTGAGTTTGTCTTGTCTTCTCTTTAATAGATATCCGACACCAATTGCTCCTAATCCAACAGGAACAAATAAGAAATTTAATGGTGTAAGGAGCATCATAATTCCGCCAGTTATATAAAGCGGTTTGGGATTTGAGAATACTTGCTCGGCGATATCAGTTCCTACGTTAGTAACTGATTCAGTAGAAGAAACCCTAGTAACAACAATACCTGCTGAAAGAGTGATTAATAATGAAGAAATAATTGCAGCTAAACCATCACCAAATGTTAGAACAGTGTACTTTTGAGCCGCATCAGCAAGTGTCATATCTCTGATTAAAACACCTGTGGCGAGTCCTGCTGTTATATTCACAAGTGCGATAATAATTGTTGCAATAGAATCTCCTTTAACAAACTTCATTGCACCATCCATAGCACCATGAAGTTGAGATTCTCTTTGCAATTCATTACGCATTTGCAAAGCTTGTTCTTGATTGATTAAGCCAGAACGCAAATCAGCATCTATTGCCATTTGCTTACCGGGCATCGCATCGAGAGTAAACCTTGCAGCAACTTCAGCAACTCTTTCTGACCCTTTTCCGACTACCAAAAATTGCACAACTAAAATAATTATGAACATAACCGCACCGGTTATAATATTGCCTTGTGCAGTTACTTCTCCCAGTGCTTTTACTACTTCACCTGCTTCACCATAGGTTAGTATATTCCTTGTAATAGAAACGCTTATTGTTAAACGAAAAATCGTAGTTAAAAGTAGAATTGATGGGTATGATGTAAGCTGAACAGGTGAATTAATAAATAGTGCAGTTAATAAGACTGTTATCGAAAATGCCAAATTAATTAATACTAAAATTGACATTGACCATGGTGGAAATGGTATGAAAAGTGTCCCTACAACCAATAGTAATCCAATTGGCAAAATTAATTCCTTTGAATTTGCCAACACACCATTCAAATTTCCGTTCTTTAAAAAATCTAGAGCAGAATTTGTTGATTGTGGTATTTCCGTAGCACTCATTAATTATTTCTTGTGTTTTTTTATCTAAAGAATAGCCTATGTGAAATTATTTTCAAGTATTTTAAACGTACTCTAAGATTAGAAATATCAGAATTGCCGTTACAATTGTTCCGATTGTCATAATCAGAATTTCAAGCGGAGAAAAGTAACCGAATAGTCGAAATCCTTTTTTTGATTCCGATTTCTTCTTATCAGCAACGGAATCTTCAACAGAGCTTAAATTATTATTTTCGGTTAATTCTAAAGTTTGTTGCTCATTTTTTTCATCAATTAAGTGAGAAACCGGTTCTGGTAATTCTTCAGGTAAGATTGAATTTAGAGCTTGAAGTGCATTTGGTTCATGAAAAGTAATTGAGCTAGCGTATTTTTCTTCCTCAAAACTATCTACTAAGACGATTTTTGAATTATTTTTTAACCTTGTCGGCTCTAACAAAACTTCATCATCTAAAAATAATTCTTCAGAGGTATTAGGGTAAATGACTGCACCACTCCAGTCTTTTTTTACTTGAGCATAGACTTCATCTAGATCATTTTTATTCTTTTTTACCGTGCACTCGTCAAATTTAACACCTATCCAAATTTCTTCATCCTCAAAGCCAATTTTTTCAACTATATTTTCTACATCAACAATTTGAAAATAAAAACTATCTTCATTCTTTAAATTGTCGAGTATTTCAGAAAAATCTTTTTCTTTTTTCTCCTCTACTTCCAATTCATCTTGAGTTTCTTCTACCGATTCGTTGGTTTTTATTTCTACTTTGCTACTAATAATTTCTTCTTTTTCTTTTTCAGTTTCATTATTTACTGAACCATTTAAACCGTTTTTTCCTTCAAATGTTACCTGATATTCACCAATTTCTATTTGGTCTCCAATTTGAAGTGAAACTTGTCCGCCAAGTCCCAAATCTTCGCCATTTATTTTGGTTCCGTCGGCTCGATTCATCAATAAAATATCGTTTTGTTCTGAAACAATAATAAATTGTTCAGGTGCGATCCCTTTATCCCTCAATTCAAGTGTTGCTGTAGGATTGTTTCCAACCGTAACAATGCTATCTGAGGGCATTTCATGCTCAAATAACACTTTATTTTTATTTTTCTTTCTTACGGTTAATCTTTTTTCCATCACAAAAACTTATAATAAGTTAAACAAATAAAACATAGCCTAGTCTCTTAAACCACAGAAAACAAAGAAGAAAATAGCTTTAGTTGAAAAGGATGCGTTGATTTTTTATATTTTACTAAATCATTAGCTTAATTACATCTTATTTTTACAAATAAAGTAGCTAACTTTATTATTTAGCTTTTACAAACTTATTTATTTCAACTACTTTTATCTTATGTCAGAAAATAAATTAAAAGCTGATCTCAGTGATTTATATAATTTTCCTTCAATAGCAAACTTGTTTTCCGACCCTGATTTAGAATCTTTACAGGAAATTAAAAAGAAACTTAATTCCAATCGAGAAAAATTAGACAGTATCATCCGTAGAAGTTCGATTGAAGAATCACAAAAAGCCTCAAAAGCATTAGAAGCAATTCAAATAACAATAAGTTTTCTGGAAAATTTAGAAGAAAATTATTCAAATTCTCAAAATAAATAAAAAAATTAGGAAACATTTTGCAAAACCTACCGATAATTAGATTGAATTACCAAAATTCTATCTTGCATTCAGGAAGTTTCTGAAAGCTAAATTTTAATTTCAGAGAGGTTAGAACTATGCCAAATGGAGATCCAATGACAACGCCGGCAGGCTTACCGAAATTACCTTCAATGCCGCCCACAATTACCGAACAAGTTATTACTCAAAAAGAGAAAAAGCCAAACAAATTCTTAAAAGTTCTAGGTGGTATTGCTGGCGGAGCGGCGAACATAATAGCCCCGGGTGTTGGCACAATGATTGGGAGTTTAATCGGTGGAGGCGGTTCGCCCTTCGGTTCTTATGGTCCTTTGTTAGAACAACAGAGGCAATTTGAACAAATGCGAAGATACAATACCGTTGCCAATATGATGCAGCAACAGCAGCAACAAACGATGATGCAACAACAACAAAAACAATCTTTTCAGCTGATTTCGATGCAAACAAAAGTCGCTCAACAATCACAAGAGTTTTCAACAATTTCGAATCTATTGAAAACAAGACACGATAGCGAAATGACTGCAGTAAACAATATTAAATCGTAAAATTCTATTCTTAATTTATTTTTTTGAGCCAAAATTTTTATAATCATTAAAAACTTTGGCTTTTTATTATGCTTAACAATCAAATAAATATTTCAACAGATGAATTAAAGGTAATGCTTGAGACTGGATTTATTCTTCGGGATGCTGGAAAATTCGATGCGGCTGAAAAAGTCTTCAAAGGGTGCATTGAATTAATGGAACATTCAGAAGTTCCTGAAGTTGGGTTGGGGACAGTTTTTTTACATAAAAAGGATTTTGATTTTGCCCTTAAAACCTGCAAAGAGGCTTCAGATAGATACCCTAAAAGCGATTACGCCCGTTTACATTATGCGGAGGCTCTGCTCTTTAAAAACAAAAAGGATGAGGCATTTGTAGAATTAAAAAAAATTATTGAGAATGATCCGGACTCTAATTACGCAAAAACAGCTGAAAATCTCATAGAATCAGTTGATTTAATAGTCAATTAAATATTTTTTGCCACCAAAAAAGTTTTTTAGCAGAAAGCAAAAGGTTAACAACATATACCCCAAAATGACTTTTCCCTCAGTTTTCTATTCTTTTTCGGTGGCAAACTTAATTTTTTTGATTCTTAATTTATATTTGTTTTTGAATCAACAGTATCGTCTTGAGTATTCTGCATAAGTGAGAATAATAATGCTCTAGCTCGTATAGTAGATTGTTTTTCAGCATTTGGGTCATTTTCCAGAGCTTTTCTTAAATCGGCTATGCCATCCTCAAATTTACCTTTCATTAAGTAAATCTCGCCTCTACCGGCTAAAGCATCAACATTTGAAAGATTAAATCTAATGGCAGCATCGTACTCACGAAATGCATTATCTATATCTTTGAGCTGAAAATAAATTCCACCTAGTTGACAATGGAAAACACTATCGTAAGGATCTGCTGCAACCAAACCTTTGTAGATTTTTTTTGCCTCTTGTAAACACCCTTGTTGGATTAATGAATAACCTTGATTAGCAATTGCATACATTTGCTCCTTGCTTAATCCAACATATTCAGCAACAGTTGTTGTTCCCAGTATCAACTGTTCTTTTTCTTCATTAGAAGTTTTAATTCTTGGTTTATGTTCTTTACTTGAATTCATCTTTTTATCTTTTTGGTATTTAACATCACTCAAATCTAATTATTAATTTAAACAAAGGCAGTTCTATTTCGCATTGCAAACACTGTGTCATTCAAGCTCGCTAGTCTGGCTAGAGCATCGAACATATTCGATAATGCTCTGAACACATCTCTCATTTGCTCTTGATGTTGAGTACGATCATATGAAGGGCGGTTAAAGAGATCGTTTGTATATGGGTTTGAACCAAAATTGTTTGGACGCCAGTTATCTTGCCAACCTCCAATTAATTCCTCAACAAATCGTAAAATCATATCACTAGCATTCATAAATTTATTGCTGTTAGTTGTAAGAGCATTTGTATTTCCTGCAGCTAAATAGTTACCAAGCTTGAATGATTCACCACCATTATTACTACCAATGATTTCTCTGCCTTGATGTGACCAATCATCACTTTCTCTGCCCATAACAAACACATCGTTACCACCAAAACTATTCACGTGTTGATACCCATCTTGTGTAACCTGTCCAATTTTTCCTCTGCCTTTATCAATATCTGTTACCATCACACGATCATTTCCACTGATTATTTCTAATTGCGAAGTAACTGTCATTTTTCCATTCTTCCAAGGGGCTGTTGTAACATTTATTCTTGTGCCATCACCCAAAACAAATGTCGAGTTTCTTTTAAAGTCCCATTTTCCACCATCCCCCTCCGCAACGTGTGGATCCCCCCAAACTCTCGTGGTTTTCCCGTCTGGTCCGGTAATCTTCCATTCAAATTTACTCAAGGGTTCAATCTGATACCCTCCGGGAGTAGTAACTACATTTCCATCTGTCTTTAAACTTCCTGACGGGTGTGAACTCTCAGTAAAATTGGGTGGTGATGTGCAACCGCAACTTGGAATGTTTGAAGAATTGTTAAATTGATTGGAACCCATCGAATTGAACAAATCAGCAAAGCTTTGAAACAAATCAGCTAAAATATCTCGTACTTGATTTGCTTGATTCATTGGTGGGGCGAAAGAAGGGACTGAACCATTAAAATTGTAAACATTCACTTGATTAAAATTGATTGACATTCCAAATAATCCTCCGAGATAGTTTTGGTGTATTTTTTGTTCTGTAAAAATTATCCGTTAAACATAAAAAAAGTTTCCTACAACATATAGGAAACTTTTTCATTCACAGATTCTGAACAAATACTAATCTGGTGGGGGAATCACACCAATCTTAATTAAACGGTCTCTCAGATTGCTGACGGCTTTAGCATGAAGTCTGGAAACCCAAGATTTTGAAATTCCCATGTCTTTTGCAAGTTGGGTTGTAGTGATTTGTTTGAAATATAGTTTTTCAATCAATTTTTTCTCTTTGTCAGAAAGTTTATTAACTTCGTCTCTAACTAACAAAACCAAATCATCTAATTCCAATAACTCACTCGGCAACTCAGTATTGTCAGCTATTTCAGGAGCATTCTCATCGCTAAGAGATAGTAAATAAGCTGGAATTAGTTTATCAACTAATCTGCCAACTTCTTTTATTTCGTCATCAACCGACTGTTTTGAATCTGAGTCACCCATGGCAGTTTGGGTCAGGTCATTTATGTTAGCTTCCCTTTGTACCCACTTACCTTGAGGCGATCGCATGAGAACGCCCATCTGTCTTAATCCATCGAAAATAGCTCCACGAATACGATAGTAAGAAAAAGTTGTGAATGATACCCCCCGAACTGGATCAAACCGATCAGCTGCTTCCATAAGACCGATCATTCCGTAGCTAACCAACTCTTCAAAATCAATATATTTAGGCAATGTCGCCCGAACTTTTTTTACGATCGAATAAACGTAATAACGGTATTTTTCAACCAGCTCTTCCCGGTCAACAAAAGCTTCTTTCTTTAACTGTCTTTTCTGAAACTCCGCCAATTTAGATAATCTCTCTCGTTAATATCAATTTTTTATACGTACCTTATCATAAAGTATTTTGCAAGGAATGTCTTATTATTTAGCAGAATTTTTTATTAGGTTAGCTTTATTAAAATACAATCAATATATCGCTTTACTTAATACAAATGTTAGAATTAGATACTCTTTATGAAGAAGAAAAAATACCGCTTGGAAACTGTATTAAATGTTCGTCAAAAAAATAAGGACGAAGCAGCATCCTATTTAGCGGTTTGCAGGCAAAAACTCCTTGAAGAAGAGCAGGAGCTTGAACGTAGAATAATGATTTTAAAAGAATGCATAGAAACAATTCGTCAAGCTAATGAGTTTATGCAAGTTGAATTTTCTAAAGGTGTCGAAGCCCAGAGGATAATTTCGCACAAAAACTACATAAAAGATTTGCAGGAAACAGAAGAAGGTTTAATTCTAGCTGTTGAGCAACAAAAAAATATTGTTATTGAAGCAGAAAAAGAAGTTGAAAAAGCAACGGAAAATTTGATTCTTGCGTCGAAAGAAGTTCAAGTAATAGAAAAACATAAAGAACAGTGGCAAGAAACTGAAAAATTAACAGAAAACAAGAAAGAACAAAAACTAAGCGATGAAATCGGTTCTATCTTGCACCAGCGTTCAGATAAGCTATAATAATTTCAATAACTAAACTTTAAGTTTTTTAAGTTTTTTATTTATTTTTCAAGACACTTTTTTATGAAAGTGAACAGTATCTTTTTCCCAATAATCTGATAACAAAATGTCGAATAAAGTTCCCTCCAGTTCAAGCGATTCAAGAAACAATGAATCAAGAGTTTTGCCTTTGTTCATTGCCGGAATTGTCTGTTTTACAATAGCTACGGCTCTTGGCTTTGGAGCATGGTCAATATTTGGTTCAGCTTCGAATGATCAAAATAGATTTGGGAGTATTTTTACTAAAATCGGAACCAGTACAACTCCTGAGCCTAAAAAGGAAGAAGCTAAAAAAGATTCACCCAAAAATGCGTTACCAAAGGAAACCAAAGTTGAGATCACAGAGGAAATTGAAGGTATCCTAGAAGTCGCTGGAGGTGAATTTGCGATTGGCGGAGGTAACACCAATCGTCCGATTGAGCGCAGTTTTATTGAAAACTTCTATATATCAGAAACTGAAGTAACGAATTCTGAGTATTTCGATTTTGTTAAAGACACGGGTTATCTTGCACCAAAAGGATGGAAAGACAATTCTTTTCCAGAAGGTCAGGATGATCTTCCAGTTACCAATGTTTCATGGACAGATGCAAAAAAATACTGTGAATGGCTCAGTAAAAAATATGGTTACGAAGTTCGTTTGCCAACAGAAGCGGAATGGGAATTGGCAGCTGGTGGAATTAAAAAATTCAAGTATCCTTGGGGAAATGATTGGAATGATGAAGCCGCCGCAAGCAAAAAAACAAAAGGAAAACTAAAAGCAGTAAAAAGTTATGAGCTTAACAAATCACCATTTGGTGCTTTTGATATGGTTGGTAATGTTTGGGAGTGGACTGCTGAAAAAATCACCTTAGACGAAGTTAAAGGAAAGAGTGCAAAAAAAGCACTTCAAGAAGGTAAAAAATTAAGAATCGCAAAAGGTGGTTCATACAATGAGCCAAAAGAAAAATTAACTGTTCAAACTAGAGCAGAAATCCCTCAGACTATTAGAAATAAGTCTTTGGGATTTAGATATGTTATAATTAAATCTAAATCCATAAGAAAAACTGGGTTAAGTTCTAAAAATGACTCTAATTGAAGATAAGTATTCATATACTTTAGGAGGTCAGCTTCGATGATTCAGGCATTTATAGTTAACTATATAAGAGAATTTTCTTTTAAAAATTTAGCAATCATTGTTTTATCTCTCGCAATAATTCCATTTTTTGTGAGCAGTTCATTTTCACAAGATTCTGAATTAGAAAAATCTGTATATAAAAACAATAATAAAAAGAAAAAAGCAACGCCGAAAAAAAATGTAAAAAAATCCACCCCTAAAAAATCGACGACAAAAAAACCAGCATCTAAGCCTGCTTCGACAAAAAAGCGTAGCACGAAAAGAACTCGCAAAAACACTGCTAAACGAAATAGCAGATCGGTTTTAGTTACCTTTGAAACTGCTGCTCCAAAACAAGAGGTTTGGACTGGTAACAGAAAATTAGGAACTACCGACGATACTGCTCAACTTGAGAAATGGATGTTAAGAGGTAATTACATCGTCAGTGTCAAAGATGACAAAGGTGATGTCCTTTTGAAATCTATGCTGATTAATGTAAGTTCAAAAAATACTGAATTTAGATTAGTAAAAGAAGAACCCAAAGAAGAGCCTGAAAAAGAAGCTGCTTCAACGGCTGAAGAAGATCTTAACAACGAGCTAAAAGATGCCGTAGATGCCGCAGACAAAGTAAACGACATTTTGGCTAGGTATGTTGATCCGCTAAAAACAGGAACAGTTACACTGACAGATTGGGAATATGTGTTGGAAAAGGCACAAACTAATAGTTTGAAAAATTTCACTGCAGTTCAGATTGAGGCTCAAAAATGGTTTTCTTCAGGGCAGATAGAATTTTCTAAAGGCAACTACAAAAATGCATATGCGGCATTTGTTAAAACTTCTGAGATAATTCCTGATTCCGCCTATCCTTATTATGCTTTAGGAAATGCATATCTATCTAACAAACAAATCTCTGATGCTACAATTGCTTTTCAACGTACATTACAACTAAATCCGGCATTTTCACTTGCACATCGAAAACTTGGCGATATTTATAGTGCTAACAAAAAGCATAAAGATGCAATCAAATACTATAAATTAGCAATTCAAAACGGATTTAATACACCGGCTGTAAGATATGATCTGGCAAGATCATACATGGAAGAAGAACGATGGGATGATGCTTCCAAAGAGCTTGAAAGTGTTGTAAATGAAGCCCCTACCTCTGATGTTTATATAGCTTTAGGTGATTTATATGCAGAACTTAAGAGAAATATTAGTGCTTATGAAGCTTATGTAAAAGCAACAGATATATCTCCAAATTCGGCAAAGGCTTATTATAAGTTAGGAGACATTCTGTTTAACGCGAAAGAATACGAAAGATCTAAAAAAGCTTTTGAAGAAGCTCTAAAACTTGACTCAAAAGGTAATCAGATTAATGTGAGTTTAGCCAGAAAGTTTGTCAGAGAAGCTGCTGAGAAACTTAAATAGCATTAATTTCATATCTTTTTTCTAAATAGTTCGGAATTAACACAATCCGAACTATTTTTTTTTGGCAACAGAACATATTTTTTGCCGATAAATAAAATATAGGAGAAGTGCATTATGGCAATCGAGATTTCAAAAACAAATCAAAAAATCAACACGAAAGATTTCGACAAAGAACACTCAAAAATTATTGAAAAATCCACTAACCAAAATGAAGTTGCCGATAAAAATAAGAGAAAAAAAGATTTTTCAGAAATACTCGATAAAAAATTTGAATCATCAAAAAACTCAAAGTCAGCCATGGAAAATTCTGTTCAGATGGATAAACCTCTTGAATCTGACAAAGCTGTATTGGATGAAACATCACTTAAAAATGATGATACATTACTTACAAAATTGAAGAAACATATTGATAGCAATCAAGAAAAAGAAGCTGAACTTGCCAAATATTACTTGGGTGAATCACAGCTAAGTCAGGCTAATCAAAACTATGAACTAAAATCAGTAAATGCTCGAGCTATTTTGCATATAACTGACTTGGAACGAATAATTTCAACAATTCGATCTCAAAAAGTTGGGGATAGTAAGGAAGTTGAAATCATACTAAAGCGTTCTGTTTTTGAAGGTCTTAATTTAAAGCTATCAATAAAAAAAGATAAAACAATAAGCTTAGATTTCGTGACTGACTCAGAAAAGGTTGGTGAAATTGTAAATTCACAAGCAAATGAATTAAATGAATTGTTTAAAAATAGGGGCATTAACGTTAGAAACATAAATATAATCAACTCAGATAGTTAGCACCATTATGAACTCTTAATATGTATAACACTTAACTTCAACTTTAGACTTACCAAAATAGACAATCAATTAAAATCAGTAAACTACCTACTTTTTTAGACTATTTACATATTTTTTACGTCTAATATAATGAGTGTGTTTTTTAAGTTCACTCATTGAAGTTTTTTGTAGGATTCTCGTGCAAATTTAGGCATTGAGATTTATGGTTTCAGAGCTAACGGATGAGCAATTAGTAAAGTTGGCGGTTAATGAAAATCCAAATGCTTTTGGAGAGATCGTCACCCGATGGGAGCGTAAAATTTTCGCTCTCTGCTTTGGTATGCTCAATCGTGAAGATGAAGCCAAAGATGCTGCACAAGATACATTTATCGCAGCCTACAAAAACTTAAGTCGTTTTCGTGGTGAAGCCAAGGTTTCGTCATGGCTTCACAGAATTGCTGTAAATCAGTGTTTAACTCGTAAGCGGCGTGATAAAACTCGTTCAGAGAGTTATTTAGACGAGAGTGATTCGGCAGAAGAAAGAGTATTTATAGCACCAAAAAATAAAACTCCTTCACGTCTAGCTGAAAAAAATGAAAGATTAGTCGCTGTTCGTCAAGCTGTAAACTCTCTCCCCGTTGATTTGAAGCAAGTCGTCATAATGAAAGAATTTGAAGAGATGACTTTTCAAGAAATTTCTGATGCGATGGACTTGCCGTTAAGTACGGTTAAAAGCCGTCTTTATACAGCTCTTAAACAACTTAGAATGAAACTTGAGAGAACTTCTCTTGAGGTTGTTTAAGCTTTGTGGTGATAAAAATGTTTGATAGCAGAAAAAATAATTCAAACTGCTCTTTTAGTGAAGAAGTGATTTCATATATCTATGATGAATTTACAGATTCTCAAAAGAGCGAATTTGAATCACATTTGGTTAATTGCACTAATTGCACTGATGAAATTGCTTCATTTGGTGCCATTCGTACATCTATTCAGGACTGGAAATCTTCTGATTTTGACAATTTGGCTTTACCAAACATCAATATTGAATTTGAGCCAAATAGAGAATCCGTTCCAGTGGTTGAGACAAACACAGTACAAGTAGGCTGGTTAGAAAGATTAAATAATCTTTTCTCACCTGTGTTTCTAAAAACAGCGACGGGCTTTGCTGCAATAGTTCTGATGCTTACTTTTGGTTGGTTTTTATTTAGCTCATACCAAAACGGTTCAGAAAACATTGCAGAAGATAAGAGTAATCAAATTGATACTCGAAAGACTGTAGAAACTCAAGAAAAGCCGATTGAGCCTGAAAAAGTTGAGATTGTTGGTACTGAAGATAATGATAGTGATCTTCGAAAACAAGAAGCTCCTGAAAGCGAGATTGCTGTGCAAACAAATCCGAAGCGTCAGGAAACTGCAACAAAATCTACACGCCCTGTTCGCAAAAACAACAAAAACTCCGAGTCCAAAAATAGAGTAACTAGAAAAAATAAAGTTATAGTTGCTAACAACAGAAAACCAAAAGTTAATAATAAAATTAATGAAAAAGACTTAATTGACAATAAAAAACCAAACACTGTTGTTATAGATAAGGCTCCTAGTTTAAGCGATTTTGCTATTGAAGATACAACTGATGAAGATATAAATTTAACAGATATATTTGAAGAAGTTGAAGAAGATGATTCAGATGATTAATTTTTCTAGAGGATAAAAAAATGAAGATATTTAGATTCTCAATTTTATTTTTGACCTTACTATTTAGTGCATTTTATGTGTGTGCACAAGTTGATGTGGAAAATCCACGATCAAATGGTTTTGATCGTCCTAATCGCCAACCCGGAAGGATCAAACTCTTGCGTGAATTGGGTTTGAGCCAAGAGCAAATTCAGCAGGTAAGGCTAATCAATCAAAAAATGAAACCGATGAGGCAAGCTGCCCAGAGGAGACATGCTCAAGCTAAAAGACAGCTCGATATGTCGATATATTCTGATGTTACAGACGAGGCAATAATTAGAAACAATGTAAAAGCAGTTGCCGAAGCTCAAGCTGAAATTATTAAATTGCGTGCTCAATCCGAACTTGCTATTCGAAATATTCTAACTCCCGAACAGTTAGTTAAATTCAGAGAAATACGCAGAAATTTTGAGTTAAGGAAAAAACGACGTGAAATGCGTAGAAAGAGAATGTTGAATAGGCAAAAAAGAAGGCAACAAAATAATCAATAAATATCTCTAAAAAAACATATTAATTTCTTTTCAACCAGCTGACCTTATTGGTCAGCTTTTTTGTTGTTGTTTTTCTGTAACTTATTGTAATCTTAGAGCAATTTAAAATTAGAGGATTAATGCAAAATAAACTTATTACTTGAGTTTACGAATTAGCGTCTTTGCTTTAATATCTTTTAATAAACTTTCCTATGAATCCACTCAAGAAATTTATATATGAACTGCAAGAAATAACATTCTTAATTTTCTATGCTTTTTCAGGATTGTTTAGCAAGCCTCGCTATTTAAGCGAGAGCGTTAAACAAATGGATTTAATTGGTGTTGGATCATTACCAATCATTATTCTGACGGGTTTTTTTACTGGTGGAGTTTTAACTTTACAAAGTTACCCAACTCTTGAATATTATGGCGGTCAAAGTCAAACAGGTCAGCTCGTAGCATTTACATTGATCAGAGAACTAGGTCCCGTTCTATCTGCTTTAATGGTTTCAGGAAGAATCGGTTCAGCCATCTCAGCAGAATTAGGATCAATGGTAGTCTCTCAACAAATTGATGCAATGAGAGCCTTAGGAACTGACCCCTACAAAAAACTAGTTGCTCCAAGAATAATTGCTTTGATTTTAATGTTACCTTTATTAACAGTAGCAGCAGATGTTTTTGGCATATTGGGTGGCGGCGTCGTAGCTAACAATTTATTTGGACTTGATTACAATGTATTTCTAACGTCAGTAAGAAACGGGATTACTGTAGAAGACATAATTGGAGGAGTTATTAAACCTTTAGCATTTGGGCTGATTATCGGAAGCATCTCTTGTTATAAGGGATTAAGTACAACAGGCGGAACCGTAGGAGTTGGACGTTCAACAACAAATGCAGTTGTGCTCTCTTCAATTGTGGTTATCATTATTGATTTCTTTTTATCAAGAGGATTACAACATATCTTAGACGCTCAAACTATATCGTAGTTTTTTATATGCTTTCATCGGAAGAAAAAAAAATAGAAAATGAAGAAGTCGAAGAAAAGACTGAACGACAGTCACCCGAATTCGGGCATTCTTTCTTTCGAGCAGACAGAGCTGTTCCAGCGATTGAATTCAAGGATGTCCGCCTTGCTTTTGATGAAAAAGTTATTCTAGATGGTGTTAGCTTCAAAGTCAGAAAGGGCGAAACCAAAATCATTCTTGGACGCAGCGGTAGCGGCAAATCCACAACAATACGACTAACACTTGGTTTGCTAAAGCCAGATGATGGTGAAGTTTTAATAAACGGTGAAGACATAACATATTTCTCTGAGTCTCAAATGATGAAAGTCAGAGAAAATATGGGGATGGTGTTTCAAGAAGGAGCATTATTTGATTCACTCTCGGTATATGACAATGTTGCTTATCGCCTACATGAAAAAGACGTTGAAGAAGAGCTTGTTAGAGAAGAAGTCGAACGTATGCTTCAGTTTGTTGATCTGGAAGAAGCTATTGATAAAATGCCATCTGAACTATCGGGTGGAATGCGTCGCAGAGTCGGAATAGCCAGAGCTTTAGTTGGCGAACCAAACATTGTTTTGTTTGATGAACCTACAGCTGGTCTAGACCCGCCAACAGCTCGCACGATCTGTGAATTGGCTATCAAATTAAGAGATATTCAAGATGTGTCCTCTATCTTTGTTACACATGAAATGAAAAATCTTGATTATCTTGCTCAAGAGTATGCGATTCACGATGAAGAAGGAAATATTGTTTTTGAGGAAGAAGGTGAAAGATTATGTCTTATTAATACAGAAATAATAATGATAAATGAGGGGAAAATTATCTTTGAAGGGAAAGAAGAAGAACTACGTACAAACAGAGATCCATACATTCAAAAATTTCTAAACGGCAAGTAGTTTCAAAAGAAAATAGTTGCTTTTTTTCAGCAAAATCTTGTTTAATTGAAAAATCAAAAATTAATATATTCAAGCTTTATTAGTTATTATGCCTAAGAGTCAAAAAAATATCGGTTTTAGTCAGTTGCGTGTTGGGATATTTGTTCTTTTTGGACTTGCTGTGTTGGGATTTCTAATCCTCAATTCAACCGGAGATTTTAACCCTTTCGCTGAACGACTAAAATTGCGTGCAAGATTCACAAGTGCTGACGGCTTGCGGGAAGGAGCCGAAGTACAACTTGCTGGCGTAAATATTGGTAAGGTAACACAAATTAGACTATTGCCTCCTGATAACCCTGAAGATGCGAAAATAGAAGCAATTCTTTCAGTTGATACAACACTCGATGGAAAAGCGATTACTCAAAGAATTCGTACTGATTCAACTGCTCAACTAATCGCCACAAGCGTTTTAGCAAATGACAAAATGATTAATATTACTCCCGGCACACCTGAGGGTTCGGCAGTTTCGACCAATCATGTGTTGGATTCTAGTGCAGCAATTTCTATCAATCAATTAACTCAAACCGGGAATGACCTTTTGCAACAGATTAATAAACTTGCTGTCCCAACCAATGAAATACTGAACAAAGCTAATCAGGGCGATGGAACTTTGGGACAATTTATTAATAACGATGATGTTTACAAAAATCTGGATGCAACTCTAGGAGAAGCCAAACTTTCTATGGTTAAGGTTCAAACCCTTATTGATAAAGTAAAGGCTGGAGAAGGAACAGCCGGTAAACTTCTAAATGATCCTGAACTTTACAACAGCATCAATAAATCTGTAGCGACTTTGGAGAAAATTTCAAAAGACCTTCAAAGCGGTAAAGGAACTGCAGGTAAATTCTTAACCGATGAGGCTCTTTATAATGACGCACAGGCAACAATCAAAGACGTCCGCGAATCAATGAAAGACATTAAACCTGCTATCAAACGTCTAAATCAAATTTCAAGTGATTTTGAAACCATTACAAAAGAATTAAATGAGGGTAAAGGTACAGCAGGCAAATTCTTAAAAGACGAAAAATTATACGAAGAAGCTAGAACAGCCTTAACAAAACTCAACACGCTCACAACAAAAGTAGATACTGTTCTAAATGATGCTCAAAGCGGAAAAGGAACTTTTGGGAAGCTTCTGACTGATGAAACTCTCTACAATAATCTCAACCAAACTATGTCTAATGTAAATCAGCTTTCGAGCGAAAGCACTAAATTAATATATGATTTCCGTCAAAACCCGAGAAAGTACTTGACGATTAAGTTCAAACTCTTCTAAAACCATCAATGTTTTATTTCAAATTGGAATTGGAATACTGATATTTAAGGTAATACTTAGCTTCCTACTTTTCTAAGAAAAGCTTTGTTATCAGTAGAATGAGACTCTTTCTTTGAAAGTTCTTTTAACTCATACAATTTCATTAAAGCTTCAACAGGTGAAAGTGAATCTGTATCAATTTCTGACAAAGCTTTTTCAAGTTCATTCATATTTGAACTGGAATTGATATTATTTGGAGTTGGGATATCCTTTTCATATTCTTTTAATAATTCAGTCGCACGTCTGATGACTGGTTTTGGTAAGCCTGCGATCTTTGCGGCGTAAACTCCATAACTTTTAAGTGCAGTTCCCTTACTAAGTTCGTATGTGAAATTGATTTCGTCTCCTTCTTCAATTATTTCAAAATGCAGGTTCTCGATGTTTGGTAATAAACTCTCAAGTTCCGCAAGTTCATGATAATGAGTTGCGAAAAGAGTTTTTGATTTGATTTTTGAATGATTGTGGATGAATTCCAGAACTGAGCGAGCAACAGAAAGACCGTCATAAGTTGAAGTTCCGCGTCCAAGTTCGTCAAGTAAAATCAGGCTTTTAGGTGTCGTGTGGTGGAGAATTTCTGCAGTTTCTATCATTTCTGTCATAAATGTAGATTCACCGCTTCCTATCCGATCATAAAGCCCAATTCTCGTAAAAATTCGATCGCAAATTCCAACAACCGCTTCTTCAGCAGGTACAAAACTCCCAATTTGAGCCATTAAAATGATTGTTGCAACCTGTCTTAGATAAGTTGATTTGCCCGAAGCATTTGGTCCTGTTATTAATGCAATCTGGGGAGCATTATTTCCATTCAAAGCCGAGTCATTAGCAACAAAGTTTTTATCTTCTTCATTGAGAATGCTTTCTACTGCCGGATGTCGTCCTTTTTTTATCCTTAAGAGTGATGTGTCATTTACTGTTGGTCTAGTAAATTTATTTGTAGCTGCTATTTCTGCAAAAGAGCAAATAACATCCAGATAGGCGATAGTTCTTGCAGCTAAGAGGATTTCCTGTCGTTTACTGCCAATTTCGTTACAGATTTGCCTAAATAAATTATTCTCAAGCTCAGCAATTCTTTCCTGAGCATGTATAACCATTGATTCATGCTCTTTTAATTCAAGTGTGACAAATCTTTCGGAAGGAATCAGGGTTTGTTTGCGATTATAATGACTTGGAACAAGGTGTAAATTTGGCTTGGTTACTTCGATGTAATAACCAAAAACCTTATTAAATCCAACCCTTAAACTTTTTATTCCCGTTTTTTCCCTTTCTCTTTTTTCTAATTCAGCTAGATAATTTTTTCCCTCATCTAGATTAGCTCTTAATTTATCCAACTCTTCTGAAAATCCATCTTTGATAATGCCAACTTGCTCAACATATTGTGAAGGTAATTCATCGGATATGCTCATCTCAATAAGTTCAGAAATCTCTCGGCACTCTGGAAGATGTGCTAACAGTTGACCAAATCTGACGGTATCTTTTTGCAAAATTTTCTTAATTTTGGGAATCATTTGCAGACTCAATCCAAAATTACGAATTTCAAAAGCTGTTATATAATTTGCTCTGGCTCTTCCGCTAAGCCTTTCCAAATCAGCAATTTGCTCTAATAATTCTCTTAAATTTTCGCGTTCCTTTTTATTTTCAAAAAACCAGGATACATGTTCCTGCCGACGGTAAATTTCTGTCGCATCCAAAGAAGGTTGGCGTAACCAATTTCTGACAAGTCTTCCTCCCATCGAAGTTCTGGTATCGTCAATAATTGATAAAAGACTTTTACCTGATTCGCTATTAAAGATTTCTAAGCTTCGATATGTCTTCTTATCAAGCACCATAAAAGAATGGCTGTCATAGCTTGTTAAACGTGTTATTTGCTCAGAATTTCCTGCCTGAATGTGATTGAGATATGAGATCAATGCCCCTGCAGCCGATACTGCCAAGGGTGACTTATCTAGTCCGAAAGGCTTCAGCGTTTTGGTATTAAAATGCTTGAAAATAGTTTTTCGAGCGTTTTTATATTCAAACTCTTTCTTTTTTAATTTGGTGACGAATTGAGGCAAGTCTTCATCTTGAATCTCTTCATTCTCACACAAAATAATCTCTGCCGGGGAAATTCGGCTCAATTCCGTAAGGGCTTCAGAATTTGGTATTTCAGTTGCAGAAAAATCCCCCGTTGAAATATCTGCGTAGGCAATTCCTGCTTTATTGCCGTCACTAATAAATGAAACTAAATAATTATTGGATTTGCTATCTAATAGTTGAGGTTCAATGACAGTTCCTGCTGTAACTATTCTTGTAACCTCCCTTTTTATAAGCTTTTTGCCATCTTTTCCTTTTATAGGAACACTACTTGTTTGCTCACAAATCGCAACCCTATGTCCTTTAGATATTAGTGTTGCCAGATGTTTTTCTAAAACATAATGAGGTATTCCAGCCAAGGGCACACGAATATCTTTTCCCATAGGTTTTGTCGTTAAGGAAATGTTTAATTCGCGTGAAACAAGCTTAGCGTCATCATCAAATGCTTCGTAAAAGTCACCTAAACGAAAAAGCAAAATTGAGTCTTTATGCTTATCTTTAATTTCTAAATACTGCCGACGAATCGGCGTTGCATTCTTCATAATTATTATTTCACTAATTTTAACCTATTATGAAGAAAATCTTAACTTTCGATTAGTTTTGAGAGAATATCTTTAATATTTGTGGTATTTTGGTGGACTTTTTGAACTTGAGCAAAAGTAATGAGCGTAATTTCATTGTTTATTTCTTGAAATTCTTGAGCGAGTGATTTTTTTGCTCGGTTAAAATCTCTCTCGCTGGAAATGACTAAAAAAATCTTTGAGCGTTGAGCTTCATAGGCACGCTTCAACTTCGCAAAAGCTGAATCAATGTTTCCTTTGCTTTGAACTTCAAAAACGTGGGATAAACGTGCTGCTTGCGGAACTTCACGCCAAACTACATCGTAAAATTCAAATTCCATTTCAGTATAAAAACCCAGGATATTACCAATCTCGATTAATAAATTCTGAATATCTTTGTGGGATAATTGCTTTTCATTCTCTGAGCTAATCTCAAATCCCGAAGTTTCTTCTTCTACAAGTTTCTGACCTTTTTCAGTTATTTTCCAAAAACCTCTTTGACGAGTAATTAAACCTTTGTCATCAAGTTCTCTTCCTGCTTTTTGAACGTGTTTTTTCCAATTTGGTAGTTTGTTGGTCTGAATTTTTCTAATCTCTTGAATTGTTAGTTGCGGAAAATAAGCTGTTAATCTTTCATACAAAAACCGCACATCATCTGAGCCACCAATTGCTGTAAGCTCTTGTAAGATTGGCATTTCGATGGATGATGATTTAGGGAAAGACATTTACTAATTTATTAAATTATATTGCTAAATTCTGAATGATTTTGATTCAAAATCTGCTTCTTTATTGAATCTAAATTACCAGCTAACTTTTTAGAAAATTTGTTTGTTAATACTCTGGCTTCGTTCTTCTTTAAGTCTTCAATCAATTCCGGTTTCGTAAATTTTACAAAGATATTTGGTTTGTACTCACCCAAAAATTCAAATCTCATTGCTGCACAAATTACTTGGGCAGTTTCCAGCTTACTGATTATCTTTGTTAAACCATTGAAAAAATTAATCGGTCTTGTGTCGTTAGGTTGGATTTCACCTTGGGGGAATATCCAAACTGCTCGATCAGATTTTTCTTTTAGTATCTTGACAGTGTAATTTATGCTTTTTATAGCTTCTCTTGGGTTTTCACGAACTACAGAGAATGCTCCTAATTTTCTAAACAGCGGAAGATTAACCAACTGCTTTTCTTCCATCATTACATAATGATCTAGATTTATTTGTTTTCCTATATGATAAAGAACTAAACCATCCCACCAACTCGAATGATTAGAATAAATAAGAGTTGGAATTTCTTTATTTCTCTGACTTAAATTTTCTATCCCGGAAACCAAAAAAGAATTAAAACGCCGTCTGAGTAAATTTTTATTATAAATATAAAAAATCTTATCAAACCAAGCTTTTTTATTAGCTTCCAACATATATTTTTTCAACCCGTTGGTTTATACCACAAGTAATTTCATACGAAATAGTATTAGTAATCTTTGCTAAATCTACACTTTTAATTTCCAAGTTTTTCTCTTGTCCGATCAATGTAACTTTATCATCAACATTTACATTCTGAATTTCTGTAACATCAATGATTGTCCAATCCATAGAAATTCTTCCAACAATTGGAGCAAGTTTTCCATTTATAATGACTTTGCCTTTATTTGAAAGCCCTCTTGAGTAACCATCTTGATAACCGATTGGTATTGTTGCAATTATCGAATCTTTTTGAGTTTTGTAGGTTCTCCCATATCCGATTGTCTCATCTTTTGGGACTTTCTTTAGATGAGCAATTTTCGTGTAAAGACTTAATAGAGGCTTTATTTCGGGCAATTTAATTCCTTTTGGCAATATATCATCGCCCAAACCATACAAAATACCCCCCAATCTAACCAAGTTACCGTGCGATTCCGGATGCCCAACACTTGCCGGCGAATTTGCCAAATCTTTGTAAATTGGTTTGAAATCATTTTCTTCAAAAATACTTAGTGCTTCTTTGAACCTCTTGATCTGAAGATTTGTAAAATCGTTTTCATCTAAATTATCGGCAGATGCAAAGTGGGTCATCAATCCTTCCACATGTAAATTTTCAAACTGTTTAAGTTCCTTAACGAATTTTTTTATTTCATCAAAGCGAACTCCAATTCGTCCCATGCCTGTATCAATTTTTACATGTATCTCAGCTCTTAAACCTTTTTTTCTCGCTGCTTCGTTAAATAATTTAGCCTGTTCTATCCTATAAATAACTGGAGTTAGATGATTATTTAACAATAAGCTTTCCTGACCAGCCCAAAAACTACCTAAGCACAGAATTCTCTTGGTAATCCCACTATTTCTAAGTTCAACCCCTTCTTTTGGCAAAGCAACACCAAACCAGTCAATATCTTCTTTTTCCAACTTTTTTGCACATTCGACAGCACCATGCCCGTACGCATCAGCTTTGACAACTGCCATATATTTAATGTCTTTACCTACAAAACTTTTTACCGAATGAAAATTAAAAGCCAAATTTTCTAAATTAATTTCAGCCCATGTAGGACGATTATTGCTTACTGAATTCATAAACTCACAAAAAAGAATGGATAGACAATTTCTTTGTCTATCCTTCAATTTACCAAATTTAATTTCTTACCAGCCTTTTCTTTCTCTCAAAGTTGTAATGTGTGCAGTATGGTGTTTTGAGTGCCAGTCATATAAACCTAAAAATTTATCTAAAGTCCAGTTTCCCGACTCAGGATGTACCAATGTTCTCCTAAAATCCTCATTACTCATAGAATTAAGTATTTTCGACCAACGCAAATGTACTCCATCAATTATATTTATTGAAACGTCTATTGGCATTTCATTATCGGGTAGTTCTGCCCAGCGATCTTCGTAATAAGCTCTTATTGTTGGATTTTCTTCAGTTAGAGCTAATTTAAATCGGCAATATGAATTTAGATGACTATCAGCAACATGATGAACTACCTGTCTTACAGTCCAACCATCTGGTCGGTACTCAGTATCTAATTGTTCATCATTTAGGTCTTTGACAGCATTAGATATCTCATCGGGCAATTTTTCGATCGTTTTAATAAAACTTTTTAAGAGATTTTCAGTTACCTCAATATCAGAATTAAATCTACCGATCGGAAATCTTAAGTCGTCACTCATTCTATTCTCCAAAATAATTTTCGAACCTCGTGAATTCTTTTAAGAACGCTAGTTTTACGTTTCCTGTAGGACCATTCCTTTGTTTAGCAATCAAAATTTCGGCGACATTTCGCTTATCATCTTCTAAACTTTCAGGGTCTTTAGCATAATATTCTTCACGGTAAATAAATGCCACAACATCAGCATCTTGCTCAATACTTCCCGATTCCCTTAAATCTGAAAGCATAGGCTTTGGTGGATTCCTTGCTTCCGGTGCCCTTGATAATTGCGAAAGAGCTATTAATGGGACATTTAATTCTTTAGCTAATCCTTTCAGTTCCCTCGAAATTTGAGAAACCTCTTGTTGACGTGATTCTGTACGCCTTGAACCTGACATAAGTTGTAAATAATCAACGATTATCAAATCTAATTTCTTTTGTTCAGCTACAAGCCTGCGGGTTTTGGCACGCATTTCTAATACGGAAATCCCAGGTGTGTCGTCAATGTAAATGTTTGTTTCTGATAAAGTTCCAATTGATTCGGCTAGCCTTCCCCATTCTTCCCTGGATAAATATCCCGTTCTAAATCTGTGCGCATCAACTCTTGCCTCTGAACTTAACATACGCATTACTAGTTGTTCTTTCGACATCTCAAGTGAGAAAAGAGCAATTGTTGCACCTTCTTGAATTGCTGAATTTTGAGCAAGTGTTAAACATAGTGCTGTTTTCCCCATTGAAGGTCGAGCAGCAAGTATTATCAAATCAGCTGGCTGTAATCCGGATGTCATTTGATCCAGGTCACGAAACCCCGTAGCCAAACCAGTCAGTGCGTGAGTTTCTCTCTTAGCAAATTCTTGGACTTTTTCTAAGACGTCCTCAGCGACAGGTTTAACGTGAGCAAAACCCTGCCTGTTTTTCTCTTCTGCTAATGCGAAAATCATTTGCTCAGCATGATCGAGAATTTCTTGAGCATCATCCTCTTCTGCTAATGCTTCACTGGTTATTTGATTACAAACCTTTATAAGATTTCTAACAATTGATTTGTCTCTAACTACTTTTGCGTAATCTTGAATGTTCGAAAAATGAGGTAAGCCGTAAGTTAAATTTGTAATCGCCGCAATTCCACCAATTGATTCAAGTTGCCCTTCTTTTTTTAACTCTTCACCTATTAAAATAGGATCTATTCTTTCACTTTTTTCAAAAAGCAAAGTCATCGCTTTGAATATGCGACGATGTCTTGGGGAATAAAAATCTTCGTGTCTGAGAAGTTCGACAGCTTGAGATATCAAAGTATTATCCAACAAAATCGCACCCAAAATCACACGCTCGCTTTCTTCACTCGAAGGTAATGGTTTCTCTAAATACTGCTCGCGTGCAATCTCTGGGTTCATATTGATTTGGTTCTAAGGATAAAAACTTCAAATAGTTTTGAAAATCTATTTTTTGTGGAAAAAAAGACCACAAGTTTACAAAAAAACTTGCAGTCTTTAGATGCTACTACAAAGCTTTGAATCACTCAAAGTTTGTATCAAAATTATTATTTATTCTTCCTCATTATTAGCTTCAGTTGAATTTTCGGTGACTTCGGCTCGTTCTTCAACTGTCTCTTCTTCTAATTTTTCTTGAATCGCCTCACCCTCAATTGAAACGGTTATTGGAAGTTCTAATGTAACTTCTCTGTGTAACTTCACAGGAACTGTGTATTCACCAATCTCCTTAATCGGAGTTTTGAGAACAATTTTACGTCTATCAACCTCATAACCTTTTTCTGTGAGAGCAGATTCAATATCCATCGAAGTTACAGAACCAAAAAGTGTACCGCTTTCTCCTGCTTTTCTTTCAAAATTAAGTGAAAGGGATTGCATCTGCTCAAGTTGAGCTTCAGCAGTAGATTTCTCTTGAGCTGCTTTCTTCAAAAGAAAAGCTTTTTCCTGCTCGATCTGTTTGATATTGCCTTTGGTAGCTAAAATTGCATATCCACGAGGAAGCAAATAATTACGGGCATAACCTGATTTGACCGTGACTATCTCACCACGTCCACCCAAGTTATCTATATCTTCACGCAATAAAATTGTTGTTGTTGCCATAATTTTTAATACCTCCCACTAGTCTGCAACGTATGGCAATAAAGCCATTACCCTTGCTCTCTTGATCGCTCTCGCAATTCTTCTTTGATCTTTAGCTGAGACGCCAGAAATCCGTCTAGGCATAATCTTCCCCCGCTCAGGGATAAATCTCGATAGATATTCGACATCTTTCCAATCTACGTATGCAGGAACTGATTGTCTTTGACGACGACGATTGTATCTACGATAATTACGATTTGTTCTTGGTCTATTCTCCCTTCTCGTTGGTCTTGATTTCGATTCGGATGTTTTCGTCTCTTTTTTTTCTTCAGTTTTTTTGGTCTCTTCAGCCATTTTCTTTATTCCTCCTCTCCATCATCTTCAGATCTATTTGATCTTAGTTCTGCGAGTTTTGCTTTACGATTTTCACGTTTAGCCTCAATTTTTGCAGCTGTTTTGCGTTCTTCATCGACGCGTACAGTCAAATAACGCATGATGCTGTCATTTACTCGCATACGTCTTTCAACTTCAGCTATTTCTTTACCAGAACCTTCAATTTCGAAAAGGTAATAATAACCTTCAGTATTTTTCTTAATTTGGTAAGCAAGTTGTCTTTTACCCATATCGTCGGTTTTGACTACCTTGCCGCCTTCCTTTTCAATTAATTCTTCTATTTCTGTGTTCATTTGGCTAATCACTTCGTCCGATGTTTTTGGATCAACGATGTACATTAGCTCATATACTCTTGTATTTGCCAATTTTATTTCCTCCTTTTGGCTTTCTAACCTCGTTAATGAAAAAACGAAGTAAGAAGGTTTTTTATATTGTGTTTATCCGTTAAATTGTGACATTGCTTTTTGAATACCTTCGACAATGACACAGCGAATTGCATCAGCACTTCGCTCTAAAACTTCTTTTAATTTTTCAGAATCTTTTTTTGAAAAATTTTCTAATACAAACTTTTTTGTATTACTTATTGGATGATCTGGTTGAATGCCGATTCTTAGTCGAATAAAATCTTTGGTTTTAGTGCGACCAATAATTGACTTTAAGCCGTTATGTCCACCATCTGAACCTTTACCTCGAATACGTATAGAACCAAATGGCAGTGCAAGATCATCAACAATAACAATAATTTTGTTCAAAGACCTATTTTCTTTTTTAGTCAAACAAGCAATGGCATCACCACTTAAGTTTATATAAGTTTGCGGCTTTGCCAACTCTACTCTTTGATTGTCAAAATTAGCTAACCCAATCAATGAATTGCATTCATTCCGCTTAACTGGAATATTGAGTTCACCCGCCAATAAATCTATAACCATAAATCCGAGATTATGGCGGGTGCTTTCATATCTTTCACCTGGATTTCCAAGTCCGACAATCAGCCAATTGCAATTTTGGTTACGTAAATCTTCTTTTTTCAGATTTGATTCAGAATTCATACCCTAAAATCCTAAGAAAATTTACTTATATTTGAATGCAATTTTATTCGCCTGAATCTTCAGGAGTTTCTTCAGCTTCTTCAGCCTCTTCATCACCAACCAATTCTGGTTCTGCCAATTCATCTTCATCAGTAGGTTCAAGTTCAACCTCTTTAACAAAGACAACTGAAGCAACGACTGATTCAGGTGATTCCATAATTTCAATTTCGTCATCAACCTTGATTTCAGAAATAGAAATTGATTCGTTAGCCTCTAATTCTTCAACATCAACATCAATTGATTCAGGAATGTTACTAGGTGTACATTTAACTGTAATTTCGCGCATTTGCTGTTCCAACAAACCGCCTTCTTCACGTACACCTTTCGGATTTCCGACAATGTGAACAGGAACAGTTATTTCAATTTTCTCACCTTTGGCTAAGCGTCGTAGATCAGCGTGCAAAAGACGTCCTGTTACAGGGTCAATTAATCTTTCTTGAAAAATAACTCTGCTCTCGCCTAAGCCATCAATGTCTAAAGTAAAAAGTGTGTTAGCACCTGAATCAGATCGTAAGATGGCAGCCAAATCCTTCAAACTAGCTGTAATGGCAACATTATCTTCACCACCACCATATACGTTTGCAGGGATTTTACCTTCGCGTCTTAATCTTCTGGAATGGTTTGTTCCACGACCTTCTCTTTTCTCAACTTTTACAACAAATTTTTCTGCCATAACTAAACCTTTCTAAGCAAAATTTTTATATAAATAGAAATGAAACGCTTGTTTCATCATGAATAGACTTAATAGCTGTTGCTAAAAGCTCAGCAACAGACAAAACCTCAATTCTACCTTCTTTCTTTAAGCCTTTGCCTTTTTCACAAAGCGGAATTGTATCAGTAACAATAATTTTTTTGATATGAGATGCCCTTAAATTTTCAATTGCATTACCTGACAAAACTGCATGTGAAAAGCTTGCATAAATGTCATTTGCTCCATTTTTATGCAATGCTTTTGCTACTTTGCAAATTGTCCCACCGGTGTCACACATATCGTCAATGATTAGGCAGTTCAACCCCTCTACATCACCCACAACATTCATAACCTGTGCAAAATTAGCTTTTTCGCGTCTCTTATCAACTAAAACCAAACCGGCATTCAATCTCTTTGCGTAGGCTCTAGCTCTTTCGGCTCCGCCTGTATCCGGTGCAACAACAACTAAATCCTCAATTGAATTATGCTGAAAATAATCAACTAATACCGGTGCTGCATACAAGTGATCTACTGGAATATCAAAAAATCCTTGTATCTGAGATGCGTGTAAATCAATTGTTAAAACTCTGTCAGCTCCGGAAGTATCAATTAGATTTGCAATTAACTTTGCAGCAATCGGTACTCTTGGACGATCCTTTTTGTCAGAACGTGCATAACCAAAGTAAGGAATTACAGCAGTTACTCTTTCAGCCGAAGCCCGCTTAAATGTATCAAGCATTATCAGTAATTCCATCAGGTTTTGATCAGTTGGCGGACAAGTTGGTTGGATAATAAACACATCTGCCCCGCGAACATTTTCACCAATTTGGAAATTGAACTCTCCATCAGAAAACCTGTCCGTGCTTGCATTACCAAGATCACAACTTAGTTTGCGACATATTGCTTTCGCTAACTTTTTGTGTGCATTACCAGAAAATATTTTTATGTTGCCGGTTACACTCATTTTTTGTCTAACAAACAAATGACGAGCAACTTCAGTTTTTACCTTAAGTTACTCGTCGTTTTATAAAATGTGCTGGGGCGGAAGGATTCGAACCTACGAATCGCGGGACCAAAACCCGCTGCCTTACCACTTGGCTACGCCCCAATAAACTTTTTAGAGACTTTTTGGAATCAGATGTTTACACGGCTCAAGCGAATCAATATAAGCTTCCCGTGAAACTGTTTGAACAGCGAACTTTTTTGTTTTTACACCATTGAATTTAGTAAGTGCAAGTTGCTGTTTTTCTTTATTGTCAAAGACACCAAAAACGCTCGCGCCGCTTCCAGATAATAAAGCTTGAATTGCTCCAACTTCAAGCAATTTTTCTTTTATCTCTTTTACTTCTTTATAAGCGTTTAAGACACTTTTTTCAAAGTCATTTTCAAGCTGGAAGCCTTTTGAATTCAGCCTATTCGCTAAATTTCGGCAAATAGTAAGAATACTTTTGCCATCTTTCTTTGTCAAGTAAGGAGCATTTAATTTTGCATAAGCGACTGCAGTGGAAATACTCACATTCGGTGTGACAATTAATAGGTGGTTTTTCTGTACTTGCTTTGTTTGTTTTATTTCAGTTCCTGTACCCATTCCGAGTGCAGTCCCACCATTTAGAAAAAAAGGAACATCTGCCCCAAGTTTTGTTCCAAGTTTAAATAATTCTTCAAAGCCTGTATCTAATGCCCAGAGTGTTGATAAACCAAGTAACGTAACAGCCGCATTAGAAGAACCCCCACCTAATCCGCCTGGAGAAGGGATTCTTTTTTCCAAATGAATTTTAGCACCGTATTTTGTATTGAATTTATTATTTAATAATTCAGCAGCTTTAATTATCAGATTTTCATCCGTGGTTGGTATTTTGGGATCATCGCATGTCAGTGATAGCTCATTGCCTTTTTGAAAAGTAATATAATCATTTAATGAGACAGTTTGAAAAGCTGTACATAACTCATGATAATTATCTTCTTTTCTTTTTCCCAAAACCCTCAAGAACCAATTTATTTTTGCGTATGAGGGTAGTGTAAAAGAGTCTGAATTCATTGATTAAGATTAAAAAAATTTAAAAAAAACAGCAACTCTACTTAGAGTTACTGTTTTTTGATTATTAACTTTTAGACTCTATTTGTAGAGAAAAATTTGCGTGAAATAGTATGCACCGTCCTGACTAACCGCAATGCCAACCCCAGATTCTTGCCACCTTGTATGAAGTAAATTTCTACGGTGACTGCTGGATTGCATCCATCGTCCGACTGCAAATTCCCCGGGATTATTAAATCCCTTGTTGAAGGCAATGTTCTCACTAATTGACTGCCAATCATCTATGCCAAAATCAGTCGCTCTTTCATCAATTAGCCTTCCATTTAGACCTTTGTGGCTAAAAAACTTATAACGAGCCATATTTTCAGAATGTTTTCTAGCAAGCGACGCAATTTTTTCATTCCACTTAAGAGGACTCAAGCCTGAATTTGCTCTTTGTTTATTTATTAATTCAAAAGTTTTTTTCTCTAGTGAAAATGTAGAGCTATTTATTTGGGGGGGACTCGCTTTTTTTGAATCGCTATTTTTTACAATTTTAATTTTAGGTGACTTTGAAGCAATTTTAGCTTTTGCGGATGAAGTCACATATATAGTTCTTACTCGTTTTTTTGTTTCGTTTTTCTGTGCTTTTGCTTCAAATGTATAAGTCACAGTTAATAAAATTGCGAATGCAGTAATGCAAATTGAATTTATAAATAGATTAAGTTTTGAATGTTTCATTTTCTCCTCACTTCGGTAGCCAGACAATCTCTAGTGAGATTCACGGCTTTGCGTCTTCTACATCACTGTAGGGTTGCTTTTTTCGGTTCGAGGAGCAGTTTGTGTAGCTGCTTAGTCAGGAAAGACTATTAAAGGCAAAAAATTATACCTTTACCTCAATAAATATAAACATGTATTGTTTCTAAAATTCCAAAAAAGCTCAGCTGAATTTGTTCAGCTGAGCCTCTATACAAAAATTAGAATTTTCTCTTACTTGTTTATTTTTACTTTTATTCTATTTATTTCTTCTGAGTTAGAGGTGTGTGTTAAAGCTTTTTCCCATTTAGTTTTTGCTTCGGTGTTTTTTCCAAGTTTTTCATATACATCTCCCAAGTGCTCAAGGATAGTTGATGAATTTGGGGATAATTTAACTGCCTTTTCCAAATTTATTTTCGCTTCATTGTATTTTTTTAGTTTGAAATAAGCCCATCCTAAACTATCTAGATAGGATGGATTATTTGGTTCGATCTTGACCGCATTTTTTATGAGTACTAGGGCTTTATCTAAATTCTTGTTTGTTGTCAGGTATAAATAACCAAGATTGTTTAATGCGATTGGATTTCCCGGAGTTTGCACTAACAAATCATTTAGGATTTTTTCAGCTTCAGAAAAGTTTTTTGCAGTTTGAAATGCACTTGCTAAACTTAATTTAGCTATTTGTTGTTGCTCGTTTCCGCTAGCTTTATCGTAGGCTATTTTAGCAGCTTTGATTGCATCATCAGTCCGGTTAGATTGATTAAACAAAGACGATATAAACAGATAATTTACATAGTCGTTGTACATCATTGATGGCGAATGATTTTCTGGCTTGTTAACAATCAACTCCCTTATAATTGCCACACCTTCATCAACTCTCCCAAGATCAGTTAGCAAAGAAGCTTTGGTTCTAATCAAATTAAAATCTTTCGGGAATTTTTTTTTTACTTTTTTTAGTAAGGCAAGTGCTTCTGTTTTTTTTCCGGTTTCTCTAAGTAGTGAAATAAGCTCCTTATCAGCAAACAAATCGTCTTTTCCAAAAAGTATGCGATATTTTTCGATTAAGGATTGTGCATCACTAGGACGGTTTGCTTTCCGATATATTTGAATCATTTTACCAACAACACGTATGGCAAAATCTTTGTCATCATTATTGGTTAATGCAGCATCACCAATCCCCCGAATTTTTAGTGCATATTGGTAAGCAACTATTGCTTCATTAGTTCTCTGAGAATCAGCATAAATATCACCTAGAACAACCTGTAAACTAGAAGCAGAATCTTTGTTTTTTACCGCTTTTTCCTCTACAGCTCCTCTTAAAACTTTCACTGCATCATCTATTTGACCAGTTCGAGCCAAAGTTTTCGCAAGTAGTTTGACCAATATACTGCTTTGAGAATTTGCAAAAACAGCTTGCCGTAAAGCTTGTACAGCAGGTAAAAGTGAATCTTTATCACTGCCTTCCAATGCTTGTCTGAATAACTCGATGGTTTTTAAGTTGCGAGGATTGTCAGCTAAAGCTCTGTTCAATACGCTTAATGCCTCATTATAGTCACCCTTACGAACAAGTGCTTCGCCTAGCTTTAAGATTGCAACTTGATTTTGCAATCTAGACCTTCTCGACATTACACGATTGAAAAAACCCTCATCAATCGGAGCTGCTGATGACAACCATTTTTTTAAAGCCTCAATTCTCAAATCGGGCTTATTGGTATCTACATAAAATTCACTTAAAAAAGCCCATGCTTCTGCGTTTCTGGGATCAAGCCTTGCGACTTCTTTCCATTTTTCTATCGCATTTTTTGCGGCAACAGCCTGCAATCTTCCACGACCGAGATTACTTTTTATTGTGTAAAGACGAGCAAGAATCCTGTGTCCACCGAAATTGTCTTTATCAAGCCTGGTTGCAATTTCCGCAAGCATAATTGCTTCATTAATGTTTTGAGGAGGAGCGGTAATCGCTAATTCGGCAAGAGCCGTGTAAGCTTCAGCTAGCTTTGGATTAAGTTCGACAGCTTCTTGCAAAGCCGCCTTAGCCAATCTGGCGCTTGTTTGTTCAAACCCGGAGCGTAATCGTCGCATACTCCAAAGGTATCTTTGTCCTTCAAGAAGTTTCGCATAAGCCTTTTTTCGTCTTTCTCTTGAAACCTCTTCTTCTTGATTAGAATTTGAGGATTTAGTAGAGATATTCTCGCCATTGTTTGTCGCAACAGTTTTTGGCTTGGAAGAGTCACCCTGAGCAAAAGAGTTTGTATTCAGAGCGATTAGAGTTAGGAGACTTATTACAAAAAGATACTTCTTCATTTTACCTCTGGATATTATCCAAGTCCTGACTAAAAAACTTAGATGTAATGGGAGAATTTTCAAAATAACTACAAATTATTTACCTTCTTCTGTTTTTCTATCGGAAATAACTGTGGTTAGAGCTTTTGGAATCTGAGAATCCCTTAATTCACCCTGATTTTCGATAATTTGGTCTATCAGTTCAAACTTCTGCTTGTCGAACTTTTTAGTCATCAAAACACCATTTTTATCAATTGTAAGTGGATAAACCCCTAGAAACTGATTTTTGAAATTGGTAATAAAGGATTTTTTCTCAGGCGGTAAGACCTTCATTCTTTCAGGGTTTGGTTCAGGAACTTTTGCCCCTATCAATTCTAACTGTTCCTTTGCTTTTTTGACATAATCGCTGTTTGGATAATCTCTGATAATTTGCTGATAGTATTTAGCAGCTTGGTCAGTTTCTTCTTCTATTTGATATGTGACAGCTACTTTATAAAGAGCTTCATCCATAAAGCTGAAATTTGGATATTTTTCTAAAATCTCCAAATATCTAGACTGTGCTCCTTTAAGTCCACCCTTCTTGAATTTAACTGATTGCTTGTAATAATAATTTCCAACAATCAGATCATGCATACCTAAATTATCTTGAACCTCAGCTAAACGGGTCTTGACTTCTGGCATAAGAACAGTGTTTGGATATTGTTGAATTAATGCACGTAATCTTTGCTCAGCCTTTTTAGCTCTAGTTATGTCACGGTCAGGCAACCCAATCTGACGCATTTCTGATTCAGCAATTTTAAGAAGCACTCTATCAGCAAGGGGATGTGTCGGGAAAAAGGTTAGCCAGTCTTGGTAATTGGCAGCAGCTTGAATCATTGCACTACTTCCCCCTTCCAAATAAAAACTATCCGCCACAGCCAATTTTGCCATTGGTAGATATGGAGAATCGGGATAGGTAGAGATGATCGTTTGGAATAAAAGTCTCCCTACATCAAAATTCTTTTTGCGGACTTCACGCGTTGCTACTATGAAAAGTTCTCTGTCGCGTCCGGGAGTAACGTCTCCGATCAATTCTTCATACTCATCAGGACCGCCACCGCCAAATATACCCAGAAACTTTTTCTTTTTCTTTTTCTTACGAGGTTTACCTTCGTTAGTAGTTTTAGCGGCACGTGCATCTGCTGTTTCTAATAATGCTTTATCAACTCTGGATTGAAATTGAGAAACTGATTCTTCTAATCTTTCAATATCACTAATTTCAACCTTGTCATTTCTACCTACTTTTCCGCGTAAGTTATTGACTTCGTTTTGAAATCTTGAACCCTCTTTTTCTAATGAAATTAAACGCCCTATTGGAGTTTCAGGATTCTTTTTATCTTCTTTAGAAGCTGAGTCTTCAAGCCTTTTAGAAGAAATTTTTAAAGAATTACGCATTGCATCAAGTTTTTGATTCAAAATGTTCAATCTTTGCGAAGGAGTTGCATCACTCCCCTTGACTTGTGCAAACGCAGGAATTGTAAATAAAGTTAAAATTATTAAACTAATTATTAATACTTTGATATTGGTTAAACGCATATTTACCTCAAAAAACTTTCTTATACCCAGACAGAAGCTGCATCAATCATATCCTTTACAGCTTGGGTTGGATTATCTTTTCCAAAAATAGAAGAACCGGAAACAACTATTTCAGCCCCTGATTCTACCACTTTTGCGATATTATCTATATCTATACCGCCATCAATCTCGATTTTTGTGTTTAGTCTCCTTTCTGAGATCATTTGTCTTAGCCGTCTTAGTTTATCAAGCGAAGTTGGTATAAAACTCTGTCCGCCAAAACCAGGGTTTACTGACATTAGCAAAATGAAATCAGCATATGGCAAAGCTTCTTCAAGTGAAACTAAAGGTGTAGCTGGATTTATTGCAATCCCTGACTGTCCGCCTGCATCTCTGATGGCAACTAAAGTTCTTTGCAAGTGAACATCAGCCTCAACGTGAACTGAAACCATATCTGCACCTGCTTCAACAAATTTAGTTGCATAACGACTCGGTTCTTCGATCATCAGATGACAATCAATCGTCATATCAGTTGCTTTTCGCAAAGATTTTACAATGGGTAAGCCAATAGTGATGTTTGGCACAAAACGTCCATCCATCACATCTACGTGCAAGATGTTAGCTCCGCCTTGCTTAACAATTTCAATTTCTTCAGCGAGCCTTGTAAAATTCGACGACAAAATTGATGGTGCAATTTCAAACATATTTATTATTTATTTGGTCTAAAGCTTTTGTTGCTAAAAATTAAATCTTAGTTGCTTGGTGGAACTTTTCTGTTACGTGTATCTCCTGCCGTATTTGGTTTTTTAGTTGGATTAGCAGGCTTTTTATTTTCTGGCTTAGTTGTATTGGTCTTAGGCTTTTGATTTTGTGGTGTTTTAGGTTTGTCACCGCTGGTTTTCGGCTCAGTGCCTTTTGGATTTGTAGCCTTGTTATCTGTTCCTGTTTTAGAATCAGTTGTTGTTGCAGTGTCCTTTGATTCTTTTTTGTCTTTATCCTCTTTTTCTTTTTTTGTTTTTTTAATTACATCACGTGTTTTAGAACCAGTCTTTTTATTCGTCTTCTTGGACTTTTTCTTCGACTTATCAGTTTCTAGTTCTGGAAGAGCTTCAATTTCATTTTTTTCTTCTTTTACTTCTTTTTCCTTATCTTCAATGTCGATCGGAGCTTCATTTCCATCAGGGTTTTCTTGACTAACAACTACAAAAACCATCAAACCGGTTTTAGCATTCTCACCTGCTCTAGGTCTCTGTTCCAAAATCGTGTTTGGTTTTTCGTTGCTATATCTGGTCGCAACTTTTTTTATTCTTAGCCCCAATTTGGTTAGCTCATCTTCTCCGTTATTAAAGTTTTTGCCGACAATTTTGGGTATTTCGACCTCTTCACCTTTTAATGATAGATAAAAAACACTCAACATACCCACCAAAAAAGTTCCGGCTAAGGCTGTTACAACTAAAAGTTTACCAACCGCAGATATACCTGTTTTAACTAATCCCATAAATTTAATTTTTACACTTGAAAAAATTCAGTAATGAACTTTGAAGTCTAACACTTTTAATCACAAAGCTAAAGAAAAAGCTTTAGTTTATCCTTCTCAAAGCAGCGATAAAAAAACCGTCAGATTCATACTTGTGAGGAAGTATTTTCCCAAATTTATCATCTATTAAGAATTCATTTCGTAAATTTGGCAGTTTTTTTTCAAAGTTTTGGTTTTTATCCAAAAATAAATCTATTACTTCTTCATTCTCTTCTTTTTCAAGAGAACAGGTTGAATAAATTATTTCACCATCCAAACTAATTATTTTTGATGCATTATCTAATATTTGAAGTTGTTTCTTTTGTAAGGAAATAAAATCATCTTTTTTTAACCTAAAACGAATTTCCGGATTATGTTTGATAGTTCCAGTTCCTGAGCACGGGGCATCAATTAAAATTACGTTAAAACTATTTTCACTAAATGGCAATGATTTTGTTGCATCGTACCGAATAAGATTAATTAAATCACAATCTTGTGCAGCAATATTTCCCTTCAGGCTCCTAACCCTATGTTGAAAAAAATCTCCGGCAAAAAGTGTTAATTTAGAGTTATGAAGATAATTTTTAGATGCTATGTAGGTAGTTTTACTTCCCGGTGCTGCACAAAGATCCAAAAATTTACCCTCAGAATTTGTTTTTACTAAATCGGCAATTATTTGTGATCCAATATCTTGAAAGTAAATAAATCTATCGTCATTTAATTCTCTGATTTTTTCGTTTGTTTTATCAGAAATGTAAGCTCCGTCTAAAATAGGTGACTCATTGACCGCACTATCAGATAGTAGATTCTCCTTAATTTTAGTTTGTTCCTTTTCTGATTTCTGTTTATAGAATTTAGTTGTAAATCTGAATGCTATTTTAGGTGTCTGATTATTTGATAGAGCGATCTTTTTAGTTGTCTCCAAACCATACTGCTCGATCCACTTTTCTAGTAGCCATGTTGGATGTGAAGTTTCAATTGAGATTTTTTCAAATTCATTTTTGTATTTTAGGTCAAATTCATTTCTTGAAACCCTCCTTAAAACCGCGTTCACCAACCCACTTGCTGATTTTTTTTTTGCAAATTTTACTAGATTGACTGACTCATTAATTGCTGAATAAGTTGGAATTTTCTCAAGGAATAATAATTGATAAATACCGATGCGTAATGAGTTTATAACTTCAAGATCAAATTTATTCAGCTTTTTACGGGTGAGATTTTCAATAATAAAATCTAAATACAGTTTATTTCTCAAAACTCCAAGTGTCAGTTTGTGACAGAGTGAACGGTCTTTAGGTGATAATTTGTCTTCATAAACAGGAAGCAAAATAGAGGAAAAAGCTTTTTCTTTTTCAATCTTTTGGAGTATTTCAAAGGTAGCTTTTCTCGCGGGTGATATTTTCATCGCTAAAATAATGGAGTCTTTATCCTAAATGTTCCCCTTCTTCTAAAGTTATTCCGTTTAAGAAGTCTTTAGTTGACATCCGACGCTTTCCGGCTATCTGTAATTCTTCAATTTTAAGAATGCTTCCCTTTCCACAGGCAATTAATAAATCATCATTTTCAGCTACTAAGATTTTGCCATTAGTACTGCTAGCAATTGCTTTATTTGAGACTTTTCCTTTCCAAAGAGTTAGTTTTTCGCCTTTGTAATTTGTGAAACTTTTTGGAAAAGGTTGAAAACTACGTATGCGATTATTTATTTGCTCAGCAGACATATTCCAATCAATTAAACCATCTTCTTTTGACATAAGAGGTGCAAGTGTAGCTTCATTATCGTCTTGTTTCTTCGGTTCAATGTTATCGTAGTCAGCGAGTGTTTTAGATAAAAGCTCGGCTCCCTGAAAGGATAATCTTTCCATTAATTCTATTGAATTTTCATCATCTCCAATTTTGGTTTCGCTTTGAAGTAAAATATTTCCTGTGTCTAAACCTAAATCCATTTGCATGGTTGTTATACCAGTTGTTTTTTCACCGTTGACTATTGCCCAATTTACCGGTGCCGCACCTCTATATTTTGGCAAAAGCGAAAAATGTACATTGATACATCCCTTTGGGAATGCACTTAAATAAGATTTAGATAAAATTCTTCCGTAAGCGACGACTACTGCAACATCCGCATCTTGTGATTTAAATAGTGAGATAGTTTTTTTTGTTCTAATCTTTTCAGGTTGGAAAACCTCTATACCTTTTTCAATTGCTAAATCTTTTACAGGCGGAGCTTTTAATTTATTTCCTCTCCCTGCGGGACGATCTGGCTGAGTCCAAACTGAAACAACTTCATGACCATCATCAATTATTCTTTTCAAGGTTGGAACAGCCGCCTGAGGAGTTCCCATAAAAACAATTTTCATAAATCTATCTTTTCTTTTTTTCTTTCAAACGCAATGCATCCTTCATCACATAAAAAATCCAGTTTTGCTCCATTACCCCGCGAAACATCCATGAATTCACACCATCGGCAAAAATTGCCACGTCTTCACCCGCATGTGTTTCTGAGTTTTTTGGAACTGTAGATTCTTGTTTGTAGTCAGGCGAAGTTACATTATCCTGTGTTAAATCAGGTCTTTCACCTTCAACAAACCCTGGACCATTAGCATAGCCTAAAGTGGTGTATGGCTTCTTATTTTTATCGGTTGCCGCTTCTTCACTCGGCTTTCCATCCTTTCCGACTTCTCTGACCAAACCTAAGATGTTGTTTCCGCGAGCGGGATAGCCAGCCATTGTGAAAACATGGCTATGATCTGCGGTTACGATTATTAAAGTATCCTTCAAATTTACTTTCGATTTAGCCATTTGCACAGCTTTAGAAAGCTCGATCGTATCAGTTAATGCTCTGAAAGCATTTCCTTCATGATGGGCATGATCGATTCGCCCTGCTTCAACCATCAAAAAGTAGCCTTTCTTATTTTTAGACAATATATCAATCGCTTTAGAAGTCATTTCAGTCAAGGAAGGTTCGCCAGCCCTATCATTTTTTCTGTCATATTCATAGTTCAGATGTGAAGGCTGAAAAAGCCCAAGCAAATGGTCAGTTTTTTGGGGGTCAATTTCATCAAATTGTTTTTTATTCCAAACGTAAGCAGATTTTTTATATTTTGATTTCCATTCTTCAGTTAAATTTCTCTTATCAGAGCGTATTCCAACCCCTCTTGGATTATCTGAATACTCAGGGTCTTTTACTTCTTTTGGCAAAAACAACACTCGCCCACCGCCCATTGCTACTTCTAAGCCGTCTCCATACGGAAATTCGATAAGTTGTCGAGCAATATCAGGGAAACCTGCATCATAGGCTTCTTTATTTGAATTCAAAATTTGTGTGTCAGATTCCCAACCTCTATCAGGAACATGAGAGTAACAAGCGGCTGGTGTTGCATGTGTTAAACGTGCAGTTGATACAACGCCAGTTGATTTTCCATTCTCTTCCGCCATTTCAAGCAAAGTTTTACTTTTATTAATCAAAGCACTTTTATAATCTCCGCGAGCAACATTTTGGTTGACAGAGAGCACACCTTCATTTGTTTTTACACCAGTCATCATTGCAGCCATAGTCGGAGCAGAATCAGACGTCTGTTGATTAGCTGTGTAAGTTTTAGAAAGTGCAACATAAGGAAATAAATCAAAAGATAATGAATTTTCTTCACCACTTTCTCCACGAAGCTGTCCGGCTAAAATCCTCGCTGCTGTAATGGTAGAGATTCCCATCCCGTCACCAACGAAAAGAATTACATTTTTGGCTTTTTTTCTTTTTGTTTTTAATCTTCTATTTCGCTTAATAAAATTTTCACCATCTCTTTTCCAAGTTTGCTCAGACTCATTTCTCTTGACTGGAAAATTCTTTTGAGATGTTTGTGCTAATGTCACAGACATCATTCCAAACAGAATTACAATTGCTGTTATTTTGTTTAATTTAAACATAATATTTTCTTGTTTAACTTACCTGATTAAATCATTAGTTTGATGGAGTTGAAAGTAAAAATCAGTATTGGGTAATACGTTTCCAATACTGATTTAATATTAAAAGAATTTGTTTAATCATTAAAAACCACAGTGATAATTTGAAAATTCAAAAGTTTTATACCATTTTCCTTTTTTTCGACCATAAACAGTAAATGTATTACCTTCAAACCCCTGAACCATTGTGAACACCTCTTTGATTCCATCGCCATTGTAATCCATAACGTCCAAAAGTAATTCGTGATATACCCCGGAATCAACAGTCTTAATATCTTCATTCATTAAGTCTTTTTGTTTAACTCTGGAAAAATTACTCTTATTTAAATAGTAATACCCTGCTCTTGATTTTTCAGCGATAAAAAATAATATTGCACGCTCAGTTTTTGATACTTCTGCAAAAAATGATCCTACAAACTCCACTGCTTTACCTTTGTCTAAATCCAGAGCTGTTAGATTCAAATACTTCAAATTAATTGTTTTTCGTTTGGGAATTTTGTTTTTTACTAATTCCCTGCGAACTAAACTTTCAATTTGAATTCGCTCTTTTCTTGTTGGCATCCTTCGAATTCCATTCTGAGTTGTTAAAGATTTATTAGTTGCTAAACCCAACACTCTATCTGACAGCTTTGCTTTGTCAGAAACTGTCGAAACCTCCGCCATATTTGAGGAACAATCTGATTCAGGATTAGCTTTTAAGATGTTCACACTTCCTGCAATTTTACCTGCAAATATCAAATTATATTTCGATTTGGCTTTGTAGTAGGTATTTACAAACACCTTTTTCTTAGCAAAACTCTCATCTCCGCCAACAGGTTTAAAGAGTTTATTTTTGCTAAGGGTAGCAATAGGCTCAATTGTTTTCCCACCGTTTATAACCGCAAAAACAATTGTTTGCTTGTTTTTTTGAGCGTAAAAAGTAGAAATTGAAAAACTCACAACCAAGCTTAAAGTTATGAATTTCAAAAATGATTTATATTTCATAGTTTATTCGGTCAAATGAAGTAAAAGTTTTTCAACCTCACTAGATTTATACTTTTTCAGCTATAGATTTCCCTTGCATAAACTGCAATAAATATTCGCGTCCGCCAGCTTTTGAGTCTGTACCACTCATATTGAACCCACCAAATGGATGAACTCCGACCAAAGCTCCTGTGCATTTTCGATTCAAATAAAGGTTTCCAACATGAAAATCTAGTCGTGCTTGATTGAGTCTTTCTTCACTTTGAGAATAGACTGCCCCAGTCAATCCATAGTCCGTATCATTGGCTATTTCTAAGGCGTGATCGTAATCTTTTGCTTTGATAACTGCCAAAACAGGAGCAAAAATCTCTTCTTGTTCAATTGTGTCATGTGGATTAACTCCTGTGATTATTGTGGGCTGAATGTAATAACCCTCGGCATCATCGGCAGCACCTCCAATTACGACTTCGCCACCTTCATCTTTACCAGTTTTTATATAGTTTGTAGCCTTATCAAAAGAATTTTGGTTGATAACGGCTGCAACACTTGTGTCAGACTCATTTGGCTTACCAAGCTTTAATCTACGCGTTAAATCCACAACCTTTTGTATCAATTCATCATGGACTTTTTCATCCACGATTAGACGCGAGCAAGCAGAACATTTTTGACCTTGGAAACCGAACGCAGCAGCAACAACTCCCGAAGCCGCTTCATCAATATCAGCATCATCAGCAACAACGATCGCATCTTTTCCACCCATTTCTGCAACTACACGCTTCATCCATTTCTGACCTTCGCGTGTTTTCGCAGCCTCTTCATAAATGTGCAAGCCAACAGCTTTTGATCCTGTAAACGAGATAAATCGAGTCTTAGGACTTTTAACCATTTCCTCACCGACTTTAATTCCAGAACCGACAACAAAATTCACGATGCCTTTAGGTAAACCAACCTCTTCGAGTACCTCCATAAACTTATATGCGATTGTCGGTGCGTCGGGCGAAGGTTTTAACACAGTCGTATTTCCAGTAACAACTGCACTCATAGTCATTCCCGCCATAATTGCGAGTGGGAAATTCCAAGGAGGAATAATTGCTCCAACTCCAAGCGGAATATACTCAAAATTATTTTTCTCTGGTAAAGGTGAAGGTGTTATGGGTTGTTCTTCAGCCCAGCGGATCATTTCTCTTCCATAAAACTCAAGAAAATCTATTGCTTCAGCTGTATCACCATCAGCCTCTGCCCAAGTTTTACCGACTTCCAAAACCATCCAAGCCGAATAATAATGTTTTCTTTCACGAATGATTTCAGCCGCCTTGAAAAGGTATTCGGCACGTTCTCCAGCTGGAACATTTCTCCAAGTTTCAAAAGCTATTGTCGCTGCGTCAATTGCCCTTGTAACCAAATTTTCAGCGTCAGAATCTGCATCTGAAAAAATCCCTACAACTTGAGATTTATCAGAAGGATTTATACTTTCGAACTTCTGCTCAAGTTCAATTTTTTCACCATCAATAATTACAGGATATTCTCTACCTAATTCTGCTGTAACTTCTTCAATTGCCGCTTTCATTAATTCTTGATTTTCAACTAATGAAAAATCTGTAAACGGCTCATTCTTAAATTCATCCAATTTTCTTTCTGTTTGCATATTTATTTTAATCTAATTTTGTAATGTTTCTTTTTTTTTAATCTTATTAAAACACCAAATATATTCAACGTTAATCCTGTTAAAATTGAAATGTAGTAGTGCAAAAGATAGCTACTTCTTGATAAATCCAAAATACCTGTTCCTAACAGTGAATAGAGATCCTCAAAAATGATAAAAGCTACAAGAACTGGAAAGATAATCCAAAATGCACCTACCCACCATCTAAACAATCCCAAAATAAATCCAACACCACCTAACAGTGTAAAAGTTAGATAAAGTTCATAGATTGGTGTAACTTTATCGTGGATTTTAAAAAACAGAAATAACATTGACTCCTTATCTTAAACTTCCAGTGTTTCTTTGTATCTCTTCTCTTTCCCACCTGTCCAGTAGCTCAGGATAGACAGGTTCTGAATCATTTTGCCAACCCAAAACAAAACGCGGTTCTTGAGTATCGTGTGTGTGATGTGCGTAGCTCAAAAGCAATGTCCAACCATTTTGTAGATATTGGTTTACTTCACGGCTAGAATCAACTTCGGTGGTTAGTTTTGTATTTTCAATACTCATATTTTCACTCCCATTTTCCAGTTCGTTGTAGTTTTTTTATTTTACGTTTTGATAATTCTCTCTTTAATGCAGACATACGGTCAAGAAAAACTATGCCATCACAATGATCGGTCTCATGTAAAACACATCTGGCTGGCAAATCAGTTAAATCCAATTCCTGTTTTTCACCTTTCACGTCTTGAAAACGAACGACCGTTCTCATTTCCCTTTTTACCTTTGTATAAATACCTGGAAATGATAAACATCCCTCATCTCCATATTGTTCACCTTCAACGTGAACTATTTTAGGATTTATCAAAGCAATCTTTTGGGATTCGTCTTCACCGCCCGAACAATCCATCACAAAAAGTCTTTTTGAAACAGCAACTTGTGGTGCCGCAAGACCGACGCCATGTGAGTCATACATTGTTTCAAACATATCTTCGACAAGCTTTGCCAACTCAGGATTAAACTCATCTTCCATTACAGGTTTTCCAACTTCCAATAAAACTTGTTCAGGATAATGAACAATCTTTAATAACGCCATATGTTTATATTATAGCTCAAATGTTAAAAGGTAAATTAATAAATAAAATTCTTCGAAATTTCTTGAATCTGAACCAAATGATAAAGCAAGTCTTTTTATCCAAGTACTGGTTTTTGCTCAAATTTTCCTTATTCAGTTTTCTAAGATCAGCTCCTACCCTTTTTATAATCAAATTCTTTTCTCTAAATTCCAGATCACCTAATTCGTATTTAGAAAAATCTTTGGCTAAATCTGATAAATCTTTCTGATTTTGTAAATATTTTGCAAACTCAAGCGAATCTTCAAAGTGCTTTTTTATAGTTTTTGGATTAAATGTCTTTATAAATTCACGAAAGTAGTTTTCAAAATCATCTTCAAGAATTCTCCTTGTTAGCGGCAAAAATTTTTCCACTTCTCTTAAGCGTTTATAAAAAAGCGAATCGGCAAAAGCACTTATTTCATCAGGTAAAATTTCTTCAATTTCATCAATTTCATTTTGACTCAGACCGTTTTTCTTTCCAAAATCTTTTGGTTTATCAATAAACTTTTGGCGAAAATCTTCATTTGTATAAAGTTTTGCTAGAAAATTTTGTTGTTCCAGTAAGCCCATTTTCATCAAGCAAATGAAAAGAGTTGGCAATTCGCCAACTCCTCAATTTATAAACTTTGATAAATTAGATTGCACTTGCTCCGGCTTCAGCAACTGCATGATCGTCTTCTACCGTGCTCCCCGAAACTCCTATGCCACCGATGATTTCGCCTTTTTCATTTTTTAGTGGTAAACCTCCAGGAAAACTTATCAAACCTCCATTGGAATGTTCAATGTTATACAAAGCACCGCCCGGTTGGGATAGTTTTCCAATTTCACCTGTCGGCATATCAAAAAACCTTGCGGTTTTAGCCTTCTTGATTGATATATCAATGCTGCCAAGCCAAGCATCATCCATACGTATGAAAAACTTTAAATTCGCTCCTGCATCAACTACGGCTATATCCATTTTAACGCCCATTTCCTCAGCTTTTTTGCGAGCTGCTTTTACTACATCATGAGCTTGGTCAAGAGTAATATCACTCATCACAAATTTTCTCCTTATTTATCTAATTTGCAATAACTGTATCATAACTTTTGCTGAAAAATTCCTTTGCTATTTTTATTTCCTCGAGAATTTCTGTAAACGGTGGAAAATTTCCATCTCTTTCAAGAATTGCCCCCTTTAAATCGCACCTATTGCAAACCTCTTCAAAAACTTCCCAGATTTCGTTTTCTGTTTTATGAGAATGTCCATCAATAAATTTGTTTCCGTGTCTATGTGAACCAACAAAATGAAGTTGGACTACTCTTTCAAGCGGAATTTCGTCCAAGAATTTCTTCCAGCTAAAGTCAAAATTTCTGGAATTTATGTAAAGATTTGTTACATCTAGCAAAAGTCCGCAGTCAGTTTCATTTAGGATTTTTGAGATAAATTCGGTCTCACTCATTTTGGATGAGGGAAACTCGACCATGTAAGTTATATTTTCAAGTATTAAGGGAATACTTATTCGCTTTTTTACAGTTTCAATATTTTTAATAAATGCTTTGAGAGCCTCATTTGTATATGGAACGGGAGCAAGATGACCAATATTTGTTCCACCTGATTTTGTAAAACAAATATGATCGCTAAACCATTCCGGCTTAACAAATTCAACTAATCTAGCAAATTTTTCCAGATAGTCTGAGTCAATTCCTTCAGCACTTCCAAGCGATAGATCCAAACCGTGTGGGATTAACTCAAAATGCTCCTTTAAAATTTGCAACTCATCGAGTTTTTTATCATTTGCATCTAGATAATGATCCGCAGTAATTTCGAGAAAATCAATTTTATTTTGGTTCAAAAAAATATCGGCACGAAATTGCTCACGAAAGCCTATTCCTATGCCGAGTTTTTTAAGGTTTTTCATAATATTTAACCGCCGCAACCTCCACATCCGCCGCAGCCTCCGCCACATCCACTACTGCAACTACTGCAACTACTCCCTGAATCATTTGAACACATTCCACATCCAGCACCACATGCACCGTGGCTGTTTGCAGACTTCTTAAATGCATCATTATAAAAACCAAATGCTGTGCCTGCTAGAACAGTTCCTCCAAAAAGTCCAACTGATAAAAGCATTGGGTCAACTCCAGCAAGTTTTTGGCTAGAAGCTGCTTCTGGATTTGCAATGTATGCTTTCTGCGTTCTATTTTTCAAATCTTCAAAAGTTAGCTGCAACCTATATAAGTATTTTTCACCAAGTTTTGAAACTCTTGGGAATACTGAAGTCATAAAAACAACTATCAATCCAATCACTCCTAAAACTATAAGAAAAATAAAGTTTGTTCTTGCATTCAAAATGGCAACCATTATTTTGTAAAGCCCCAAACTTACTATTGCCAGTGATGCAACTAACTGTAGTATTGTGTATCTTCTTTTTATGTCATTTGTAACTAAAAGGTTCTGCTTTTCAAGTCTGTTTTTATAAGTTTGTGAGTAAGATTCGATTTGTGTGACCAAACCATTTGAAGCAAAAACATCTGATGTAGTTCTCTGAGTTCCAAACCAATCAAGCGTAACTTCTTCTATTCTAGAAAGTCTTTTAAGATTTCCATTTTTGTTTAATCTAATGATTTTTGTATTCGAGTCATCAAATTCTAGATAACCTTTTTGAACCAAACCAAAAATAAGTGAACGGGCAAGTTCTTGTCTATCGCCCCGTAAATAAGCTATTTCATAAGGATCAATTTCATTTGGAATAATTGGGAGCGGAATTTTATCTGTGCCGTCTAAGGATTTTTTGGCAATGACCAAAACCGTAATGACAAAAATAATAAATGCCGCGTAAAAAATTAAAAAATAAGGTCCATATATATTTGCAATCGGGTTATCTACCAAGAAATCCATATTGTAAACCTCCTTTGATACTATAAACGAAATTCGTCCAGTTTAGGTTTCTTTAAGATTGCTGTAATAAAAACAGACGACAAATCTTTATAAATTTTGCCGTCTATTTTATTAGTGAAATATACCAAACACTTATTTTCTTAAAAAAACCTGCGTTACATAAATTCTATTATCCCGAGTAATGTAAACACCTATACCTGTATGACTCCAATCTCTAGCCAACATATTTCTCCGATGACTGGGAGATTCCAACCAACCTCTCACAGCAATACTTGAAGGGTCTCTATAACCCTCGCCATAGAAAAGGTTTTCACCGATTTTGAGGTAATTCTTTATCTTGAATTTCTTTGCACGGTCAACAACTGAATTTCCGTCTGGGTCATAGTGATCAAAAAAATCATCTTTAGCCATTTTTTTAGAGTAATAGCGAGCCATTCGAGATATTTTTCTATCTAGAGTAAGATTTTTCAGTCTATATTTTCTTCGCTGTCGATTTACTAAAAAATGGATCTCGTCTTCAATATCCCCTGAAGATAAAAAGTTTGGAAATGGGTCTTTTTCGTCAGGTGAATAATTTTGTGTTCTCTTAAGCGGTTTGGGATTGACAAAAGCGAAGGCAGGAGAAACAGACACAACTGAAAAAACAATCACAAAGAATAAAAAAACTATTCTAATTTTACGCATACTTTTAATTCAGGAGAGTAAAATTGGGTTTTACTTCATTTCTGATGAAACAATTTTATTTTAAGTTTTCTTCTAAATTTATTTGTGTAAACAATTGACCTCTTTTATTTTTCGTAACTAACCCGCCAAATCTTTTTAGCTCCATCATCAGTAATTAGCATTGAACCATCTTCAAGAACTAATAATCCGACAGGTCTCCCCCAGACTTCACGACTATTTTCATCTGGCAACCAGCCACTGATAAAGTCTTCATAGCCGCGATTTTTTAGTCTTCCTTTTTTATCAAAATCAATTCTGATTATCTTATAACCAGTCAATTTTTCCCGATTCCACGAGCCATGAAAAGCAACAAATGCGTCACCTCTGTATTTTTTAGGAAACATTTTTCCATTATAGAAAACTATACCGAGTGCGGCTGAATGGGATGTGACTAAAACATCCGGAACTATTGATTTTTTGATTAAGTCTTGCCTAGCACCGTTAAGACGTGGTTCAGGGTTCTGACCGATGTATGCATATGGATAACCATAGAAAGCCCCTTCTTTGACAGATGTTACATAATCAGGCACTAAATCGTTACCAAGTCGGTCACGCTCATTAACTGCTGTCCAAAGTTCGCCAGTTTTTGGGTTAAAATCCAGACCGATCGGGTTTCTTAAACCACCTGCAAAAATTTTGTGTCCGCTGCCATCCGGGTTATAGACATTAATAGCAGCTCTCCTATCGTCTGTCTCGGGTTGGTAATTACCGGTTGAACCAATCGAAACATAGAGTTTTTTACCATCAGGCGAAAACAAAATATTTCGTGTCCAATGTTGTCTGTATCCGCCTTCGGTTAGCTCTATGATTTTTTCCGGCTCACTATCGGCTTGAGTCTGTCCGGATTTATATTTGAATCGAACAACAGAATCTGTATTAGCTACGTAAAACCAATCTTTCCAAAACGCCATTCCGAATGGCTGGCTTAATTTATCTGACCACACAAATCTTTCATCGGCTTTTCCATCTTTGTTTTTATCTCGTAATACGACCACTTTGTTTGCTCTTGAATCTGCCACAAAAACATCTCCATTTGGAGCTAAAGCCATCCACCTTGGATAAGTGAATCCACCCTCTGCAAACACATCTATTTTGAAACCCTTTGGCATTTTCAAAGTGGCGTTCGAAGGCTGTGGCACCATTCTAGATGGTTTTCTAACACTTTTACTGGCAAAGGGTTTCGGCATATCCTTTGGCAATATGAGATGTTTTTTTGCTTTTTTGAAATGTTCAATCTTGGGTAAATTACTTTTTGAAGTATTGTTTACATTGTTAGTAAAGTTTTGACCTAGCCCGGAGATTGAAATTGTAAAAGTTAAAATAATAAAAAACAGAAATTTATAAGCTTTTTGCATTTGTGTTAACCTTTCCTATTATGTCAGATTTATCTGGTTCGATAATCAAGAATAGCGAACCAAAACCAACAACTTCAAGCGAAGTAGGCATTTTTGGCGAAACTATTGCTAAAGAGTATCTTAAAAAAATAGGCTGTAAAATTGTATTAGCTAACTTCAAAGCTCCCATCGGTAGAAACAGAAAAGGTGTACAGGTTACAGGTGAAATTGACTTGATCGCATTTGATAAAAATACTTTGTGTTTCATAGAAGTAAAAACACGTAGCTCAGATGTCTTTTTGTCCCCTCTATCGGCTATAGACATCAGAAAACAGAGACAAATCACCAGAACTGCCAGAGTTTATCGAAAGACTTTTAATCTGGATAAAATTAAATTCAGATACGACGCAATAAGCATTGTTCTAAATGGTAAAAAAGCTCCGAAAGTCGAACACAAAAAAGGCTTTTGGAATGAAAATAAATTTAAAAAGAAATATTGGTCTGACCAATTCTAAAGGATTCTAATAGAATAAAGAAGATTTAGATTGGAACTTTAGATTAATATTTTCCGTAAGATTGAATGTAATTCACTTCTAAAGATTTAAGGTAAAAAATATGACAAAATTTACGATTTTTCTATTTGCTATAACTTTGTTTTTTTCAAATATTATGACAGCTTCAGCTAAACTTCCGCCGTTAATTGACCGCGAAGTGTTCTTTGGTAACCCAGAGTATTCAAACACCCAAATTTCGCCCGATGGAAAATGGGTAACTTTTATGAAACCACATAAAGGAACAAGAAACATTTGGGTAAAAGCTTTCGATGAACCTTTCGAAAAAGCCAAGTTAATTACAGCTGAAACCAAACGTCCTATTGCTGGTTATTTCTGGAGTTGGGACAGCAAGTATATCTTGTTCGTTAAGGATAACGGCGGTGATGAAAACTTTAATGTTTACACAGTTAACCCAATGGATAAACCAGTCGAAGGCGAAGATGTTCCAAAAGCTCGAAACTTGACCGAAGGAAAAAAAGTTCGTGCAATTATACAGAATGTTCCTGAAAATGAGCCAGATTACATTTACGTAGGCTTAAATGAACGAGACCCACGTTGGCATGATATTTTCAAGGTTTCTATCTCTACTGGTAAGAAAACGCTTGTGATGGAAAACAAAGATCGTCTCCAAGGTTTGATTTTCGATCATGATAATAAAGTCCGTCTTTCTGTCAGAACTGCACAAAATGGCAATACTGAAATCCTTTCGCTTGATGGTGAAAAACCAAAGGTTATTTATTCATGTAATGTTTTTGAAACTTGTGCACCAGTTCAGTTTCATAAAGACAATAAATTAGTTTACATCCGCACGAATAAAGGCAATAGAAACTTTTCACAACTTGCTTTATTAAATGTAAAAACAGGGACGGAAACGTTTGTTGAACAAGACCCGAAAAAGCGTGTTGACTTGGGCGGAGTATTGTTTAGCCAAGTTTCAAAAGATTTGATCGCAACAACTTATACTGATGACAAAACTAAAATTTACTGGAAGGATAAAAACTTTGAAAAAGATTATAAATGGCTACAGAAAAAGCTCCCCGGAAAGGAAATAAATTTTAGTTCTTCTACAAAGGATGAAACAATTTATAAGATTGATGCATTTAGTGATACTGACCCCGGTTCAGTATATTTCTTTGACCGCAAAAAGAAAAAACTAAAACTCCTATACCAAATACGTGAAAAACTGCCGCGTAATGCCTTAGCCAAAATGCAGCCAATCACTTACAAATCTTCAGATGGATTGGAAATTCCTGCTTATCTGACTTTGCCAAAAGGCGTTCCTGCTAAAAACCTTCCTTTGGTTGTCCAGCCACATGGTGGACCTTGGGCTAGAGATAATTGGGGATATAATCCAATTGCTCAATTTCTTGCAAATCGCGGATATGCAGTCTTGCAAATGAATTTCCGAGGCTCAACCGGTTACGGTAAAAAATTCCTTGACGCAGGAAATGGTCAATGGGGTGACTTGATGCAAGATGACATTACTTGGGGCGTAAAACACCTAGTAAAAGAAGGCATCGTGGACGAAAAAAGAGTAGGAATAATGGGCGGAAGCTATGGCGGATATGCAGCACTCGCAGGCGTAACATTTACACCCGATTTGTATGCTGCATCTGTTGCCATCGTACCACCTTCAAACATAATTACTTTGCTTGAAGCTATTCCACCTTATTGGGAATCGATCAGAACGATGTTCTACAAACGTATGGCTGATCCAAACACCCCAGAAGGCAAAAAACAATTGATGCGACAATCACCTCTTACGCACGCTAACAAGATCAAAACACCTTTAATGGTTGTTCAAGGTGCGAATGATCCCCGTGTTAAGAAACGTGAATCAGATCAAATTGTCGTTGCTTTGCGTGACAGAAATTATCCGGTTGAATATATTCTCGCCCCTGATGAAGGACACGGATTCCGTCGCCCTGTAAATAATATGGCAATGTTTGCTTCAGCTGAGAAATTTCTTGCTAAACATTTAGGTGGGCGGTATCAAAAGGATATGACTGAAGCTGTTGCTAAAAGACTGAAAGAAATTACAGTTGATCCGAAGGATGTTGTTTTAGAAAAGAAGGTTGATATGTCTTCAAGTGCTAAAGTTAATGTTTCAGGAAAATGGAATATGACCGCAGATGCCGGAGGACAACTTGTTAACATCACAATTGACCTAACCCAAAAAGACAATACTTTTTCAGGCACTCTATCAACGCCTTATGGCAATGGCACTATTGAAAAAGGTAAAGTAAGCGGAAACAATTTCGTTGGTACCGTAAAGCTTGATTTCAATGGTCAATTGCTGGAGTTAACTATGCAAGGTGAAATCAAAGATGGCAAAATGAAAGGCTCTATGGCTGGTTCAGGTGTGCCACCGGTAGATTTTACTGCTGAGAAGGCAAAATAATTCTTCTTAAATTAAACTTTTGAAGGTTCAGCATGATTACTTGCTGAACCTTTTTTGTATGAAATGTTTATTACAGTTTGCAAGGAATTTAAGTTTCTCATAAATTATTAAAAAAATCAGTTAAATTAAGAGAGGTATATTTCGCATGTCAAAAATTAAAGTTTTAACTCTAGCTTTAGCAATAATTATTTCTTCATTTACAGTAATTTCAGCAACAGAAGGTTTGAAAATTGACGGTAAATGGAAAATGAATGTAGATGTAAATGGTCAATCTATTCCTGCGACAGCAGTTTTTAAACAATCAGAAAAAACTTTCACAGGTGAGCTATCCACAGCACTTGGAAACGGGAAAATCTCAAATGGGAAAATTGATGGAAGTTCAATTTCTGCAGATGTTTCAGTTGATGCACAAGGACAAATGATTGACTTAGCTTTAACTGGAAAAGTTGATAAGGACAAAATGTCTGGAACTATGATTACTTCAGACGGTATGACAGTTAATTTTACAGCTGAAAAAGTGAAAGAAGAGAAGAAAAAATAAAACAGCCATTTAGAAGAAAAAGGTGTAAATAAGAATTCTTATTTACACCTTTTTCTTTATCTATTTTCTAGATCAGCAATCAATTCTCGCCAATCTTCTCTTTCTGGAATTCCCGGTTTTCTTTTACCAAAGAATAGTGCGATGTCTTTGTCTTTTTTGTTAAATAACTCAAGACTTGTGACGATTCCGTCTTCAGTCGGTTTGCGGACAACGTAAGCAGAGCCGATTTCCTCTTGGTTTATGTGTAGGTTGAATTTTTCATCTAAAACATTAAACCAACCCCTCGCTTCGACAACCTTTTCAACTTCGCCTGTGTGGATTTGGATGATTCCATCATTCCCAACAAAAACCATAATTGGGACTTGTCTTTCGCTTGCTTTTTCCAAAAGCCATTTGTAGCTGTCAGCAGGAACTTCCGTGACAAATTTCTCATCAGCCAGACGCAAAGCCTGTTTTCTGCCAACCTTAAATTTGCCAAGCATCGGGAAAAAGTCGTGTGTGTCTTTCATTTCTTCCCAAGCTTTTCTGAAACCTTCCACATCAATTTCTGAATCGGGTCTGTCAGCTTTCTTTTCGGGTTTTGTAGTCATTTCCAAAGTTGTAGTTTGGTCTTCGGATTTATATTTTTCGACTAATTTTTCATAAGCAGATAAATCGCTTTTATCGGTTAAATAAACTTTGTGAACAGCGGTTCCATCTTGATCGAAAATTTGGATACTGCGAAGCGTTCCGCGTGGGTTTTCTACTTCCGCCGCAAATCCGTGATGCCAGCACTTTGTGAAGATTCGTAAATCAATGTCGGGATTTACAAAAAGTGCCATTCCATGTGGCATTTCGGTTTGAGCATTCTCATAGACGCCTTTGCGTTCGTGGACTATTTCATCATTGCGAGTCAATGCCATAACGTAACCCAAGGTATGCAAATCGTGAAGCAATTCTTTGAAATTATCTTTTAATTTAACGACATTTTCGCCAACGCTTGTCGCTAACAATTCGCCTTCGCTAACACCCAATTTTTCAGCCGCATCCTTAATGCGAACTTTTGGGTTTTCTTTCTTAAATTCAATATATCTTTCTTTCAAATTCGTCTGTGTTTTCTCTGTTGCTGTATTCATTTATCTAACCTCGTTTTGTAAAAATTATACTTTCGCTATAAATGCTTTTTCTTTTGACTTTCCCATTGGCACGATCAGTGGAACATCGAAATCTTTTGCGTGATTTGTGATATAAACTTCAATGCCAAAAACTTCTTTTATCAATCGTGAATTCAAAACATTCTTTGGCGAATCAAACGCAAAAACTTTTCCTTTTTTCAGAACTAAAACTTTATCCGCATATTGCGATGCCAAATTTAAATCATGCAAAACCGTTATTACTGTTGTGTTTTTATCAGCAAAATCTGTTGCAGTTTGCAGGGTTAAATGCTGATGAGCCAAATCCAAACTTGAAGTTGGTTCGTCTAACAAAAGAAATCGCGCTTCATCTTTTTCCGATTCCCAAATCTGTGTTAAAACCCTTGCAAGTTGAACTCTCTGACGTTCACCGCCCGAAAGTGTCGGATAAAATCTATCTTTCAAATCAGATGCTTCGACCAATTCCAAAGCTTTTTCAACAATCGCAAAATCTTTTTTCGATTCCGCAAATTTAATGTGTGGTGTTCTGCCTAAAAGCGTTACTTCCTCAACAGTAAATGGGAAATTCAGTTCAAAACTTTGTGGCAAAACCCCACGTAGTTTTGATAATTTATCAATCTGCCAGTTGTTTAGAGTTTTTTCTTCAAAATAAACTTCGCCATTTGTCAGCTTTAATTCCCCGCAAAGTGTCTTGAGCAAAGTTGATTTCCCCGCACCATTTGCCCCTAGAATAGCTGTCACCTCGCCCGATTTTGCTTCAAATGAAACATCTTTAAGCAAGGTTTTTTTACCAATTTCGACACTTAAATTTTCCGCTTTAATGCTCATTCTTTTTTAATAAAAGCCAAAGGAAAAATGGTGAACCAATCGCTGCCGTAATCACCCCAATTGGTAGTTCAGCAGGCGAAACTATCGTTCGGCTCAACCAATCTGCACCGATCAAAAGACTCGCTCCGAGCAAAGCTGATGCAGGAATTAAATTTCTGTGATCTGCACCAATCGTCAAACGTAAAAGATGCGGAACAACCAAACCAACGAAGCCGATGATTCCCGTAATTGAAACGCTTGCTCCGACAGTCAAAGCGACGACAAAGATAATTTTTCGTTTTAACTTATCAACGTCAATTCCCAAATGATTGGCTTCCGCGTCACCTAAAAGCAAAGCATTCATCTGACGTGATAAATTTTTCAACCAAAAGAGCGGTAAAATTATCAAAGGTGCGATAACTGCCAAACTCTGCCAAGTCGCACTTCCTAAGCTTCCCAACAGCCAAAAAGTTATATTGCGAAGTTGTGTGTCATCGGCAAGAAATGTCAAAAGTCCGATTCCTGCACCCGCCAAGGCATTGATCGCAATTCCTGCTAACAAAATTGTTGCTGTATCAACACTTCCACGCCGTTTTCCGATTCGATAAACCAGTAAAATCGTACAAATTCCGCCTACAAAAGCTGCAAAAGGGAGTGCATAGATTTTGTATTCTGTAAAAAAACCAAAAGCGATATATTCGCCTAAAACAATTGCTCCAACTGCAAAAAATGCTGCTCCACTTGAGATTCCTAATAGATTAGGTTCAGCTAAAGGATTGCGAAAAAGTCCTTGCAAAAGCGTCCCCGAAATTGCAAGACTTGCACCAACTAAAACGCCTAAAATCACACGCGGAAAACGTATTGCCCAGAGCACAGATTCTTGTTGTGCTTCAAACGGAATTCTCAAATCAATTCCGATCTTACTCGCCAAAATCGCAATAATTTGAGTCGGTGAAATTGCCACCGCACCATCACCAACCCCGAGTAAAATTAATCCCAAAAGTGCAACTGATAAAACAGTAATTACAATCCTCTTGGAAAAGAGAAAATCAGAGAGACCGGAAAAAACACTAATTTCTCCTAATCTCCCCATCTGCTTTTCTCCTTGTCTTGTTATTGCAGTTTCCCGCATAATTCTTTCACAGCTTTGCCAAGTCTCGGCGTAAATCCAAGCAACATCAAATCATCCATTGAAACTATTTTTTCATTCTTCCCTGCCAGAGTTTGAGTAATTCCCGGCATCTTTAACAAACCATCTTTTCCGCCAATACTTTGCAGACTTCTTTCGGGAATCAAAATATATTCCGGTGAAACAGAAACAATCGTCTCCGCAGTCAAAGGTTTATATTGCTCAAACTCCGTTATGACATTTTCCCCACCCGCAAGTCTTATCATTTCATCACCCGCAGTTTTCGCTCCGCCGACGTTAACAACCGCCGCACCTCTCGCGTGAATAAACAAAACCTTCGGCTTCGTTTCAAAAGATTCCGAACATTTTTTTGCTTCGTTTAAATCATTTTCGAGTGTTTTTAAAAGTTCTTCGCCTTTTTCTTCTTTGCTCAGGGCTTTTGCAATTTGCTTGATTTGATTTTTTGTCCCTTCCACCGAATTCTTCTGCGGAATCGTTTCCCATTTCACACCTGCATTTTTGATCTGCTCAACTGCAGTCGGAATTCCCGTTAAAGAACTTGCCAAAACAAGTGTCGGCTTTAATGACAAAACACCTTCAGAAGAAAGTTGTCTTTGATAACCGACTTGCGGTAATTTGGTAGCCTTCTCAGGATAAATACTTGAAGTGTCGGTTCCAACAATTTCTTTTTCCACTCCCAAGGCATAAGCTGTTTCTGTAACAGAGCCACCAACCGTGACAATACGTTTTTCGTCTTCTGATCCCGCTGAAACATTCGCCGAATTATCGGAACAACCGAGAAAAAACGTGCAAAAGGAAAGCAGAAAAGCGGAAATATAAAAAGGGATTTTTTGACTATTTTTATTCATGACAAAGTAGAATTTGGTAATGCGAGCGATAGTGAACGGGCTAGTTTAATTACAAATTTGTAATAAATTAACTTGCTCGCTATCGCTCATCATATTGATTATTTACTGTTCCATTCTATGGTCGTGCCGATCACAAAAGAACGTCCGCGTGCCGGTGCAAAAACAAATTGCTCTGTGTAGAATCGGTCGAAAATGTTCTTGATTCCGGCGTTAATGCTGAAGCGATACCGTTCTTTGTCGAAGGTATATCCACCTCCGATATCGCTGACAACATACCCCGGTTCAGCACCTCCGTTTGAGGCAAGAAACGATGCTGAAAGTCTGTCTTGTTTGTTGACTACTCTCGTTGTCCAATCCGCGTAATAATTTCTTTTTACATCATTCCAACGAAGATTTAGAACCGTTTTCAATGGCGTAATCGTATTGAGTGGTTCATCAGTTTCAAGATTATCTCCCCGCAAATAAGAAATATTCCCATTCGGAGTTAAGAAACCGTCACCAATCTGAAATGGAATTTCTAATTCTCCTTCAAAACCCTGTATCCTTGCACGTCCAATATTGATTGTCTGGAAAACAGTAATCGGTGCACCCCTAGGATTTGATGGTGGCAAAACAATCGCATTTCCGTCTCGGTTGAATGCGGGTTCATTGGAAAGGAAGTTCCGGTAATAGTTATTAAAATATGTAAATGAACCAGCAAATTTATCCGTACTGATCTTCAAGCTTGTATCAAAATTTATACCGCTTTCGGGTTCGAGGTTTGGATTACCAACAACAAAACCACCAATTGAACCTGCCCCTGTAAAAAATCTCTCAAAAAGATTTGCAACTCTGAAAGAGCGTCCAAATCTCCCTGTTAAACTGACTTCATCCGTTAATTTATAAACTGCACCGAAGTCACCTGTAACAGCCGTTTCACTAACTTCTAAGCCTAGGTCAAGTCCATTTATTCCTAAGTCTTCGCGGTCATTTTGCGAAAGTGTTGCAGGAAGTGCAAAGTTTGCCGTTTGCGAAGAACTTGAGAAAAATCGCTCAACGCGAACGCCACCTACAAATTTCAAACGATCGTTAACCGTAAATTCATCTTGAATGAAACCTGCGAAGCTTCCAAAATCTGAATTTGGAACACTCGGCTCAATCTCTCTAACAAAGACTGGGATTCGATTTTCCGTTAATCTAGAATCTGTATTTTCATCGCGGAAAAAACTAACTCCCGCAACCAAGAAGTTTTTGCTACCGAGAATCCAGTTTGTTTGAACATCAAACCCAACGCTTTCTGTGTCCGTGATGGTTTCGCTGAAATTATCAAGTCCCGGGAAAAACGGTGGAAATGCCGGAACAACCAAACGGTTTGAGAAGTTGCGTTCTTGGTCTTGGTAATAAAATGTCGCCGCAACTTTGGCAAGATTACTATTTACATTTCTCGTTTCGTAACGAGCGTTAAATTTATCTCTATTTGAAAATGGGAAAAATCCGTTAAAACCAAAATCAAGCGTCAGAAGCGGTGAACCGATGTCCGCTGCTCTTCTTCTTTCGTAATTCAAACGCAAATCATTGTCGTCATCAAAAAAGAATCTTGTCGTAACTTGCGTATTGCTTCCGTGTGATTGTGAATTTCCAACTTCTCCTTCGGTCGGAAAACCGTCAGCTGGTGTTAGTCCTAGTCCTTCTGTGTCACCTGTGAAATAATTTTCGTATCTTTCTAGTGATTGCGAAACGCGAAAAGCAAAGGATTCGGTTGAGCCTGTGACTGCCAAGTTACCACGTCTTCCGTTTTCATTTGAACTGTAATAGCCGTTGAATGTCGCTCCGAAACGAAAACCACCATCAGTATTCCTCTGAGCGTCTTTGGTAATTATGTTTATTGTTCCAGCCAAAGCGTCTGTTCCATACAGAACCGAACCGCTTCCGCGAACTACTTCTAATGTCTCAATTTGAGAAATATCAACTAATCCAGGTTCGATTCCCGATTGAGTTGTCGAAGTTCTCGCATTATTCAATCTTTCTCCATCAACTAAGACCAAGATTCGATTGCTTTCAAGTCCGCGAATTCTTGGACGAACTTGGAATGCTCCCTCGTTTGTAGTGGTTATACCAGGCAAATTGCGGAAAATATCGCCGACCGTGTTGACGTTTTTCCTTTCTATTTCTTTTTCACCCACAACCGTAACCGGAACTGTCGTGTCTATTGTTGCAACCTGTGTTCGAGTTGCTGTAATCGTCACTTCTTCAGATATGTTTCCGATTGAAAGAGAAAATTGAAGATTATCTACATTGCTTCCATCTATTGAAATTTCTTGCGATGCAGATGAAAATCCATTTGCGTTAATAATTATTCGATAACTGCCGTTTGCTAAATTGGTAAAAGAAAAGTTACCACTTGCATCCGTTTGCAAATTTCGCTCGTTGCTGTTCGTTGTATTGATAACAACAACTTTGGCGTTCGGAACTGCCGCACCATTTGAATCCGTTACAGTTCCTTCTATTGAAAAATTACTTTTCTGTGCGAAAACACTTACAGTAAGTAAACCTACTAAAAATAGTAGGAAATTTAATTTTTTGAATTTGTAATACATACTTTTAATTCCTTATAAATATAAAACTGACCTGTGATTTGAATACTTAATTTTTTTCAAATCTATTCATAAAAAAATATTATGATTTCAACAAACGATAATGAATTTCATTTTTAATTAGTATGGCTTATGTTGATTTAAAACTAATTTATTAATCAATCCCTTTGATATAAAAAAAGTTAAGCTCAAATTCCTCCAATATATTCACTATTGTGAGTTTCAAAACATTTAGTAAATTTGAAGCTTTAGTTCGCTAATTTGTGTCATACATCTGCATGGTAGAGAATTTGCGGATTCGGCTACCTATTTTGCAATAGAATTGAATGGCAAATGTATGACACAAAAATTGATTCTATTTACTGCAAAGCCAAAGTGTTTTCTTCTTGGTCATAAAAACAATTCCAAGTATCGTTGACGAATTCTGAGAATTCTTCCCTATTAAATGTTAAAACTGTATTTCCTGCCTTGATGTGATAGCAGTCACAGCTATCGCAAAACCAAACGCTCACTTCCTCGCGTTTTCCGATCTCGTCTATTCCGTACTTTCTAATTGTCATATTTATTATTGATGATGAAATTGAAAATCGTTTTCAATAAGAAGAAGACTAAGCCTAAACACTTTTTTTGTCAAGGCATATTTCGATTTATTTTTTGGATTTGAGAATTGGTCAGTAATAACAGGGGATTTATCAGATTTTTATATAAAACTTACGTAGTAAAAACTCTTATCAGATAGTATGAGTTTTACAATTGAAGTCATTAAGCTAAGGTTTTAATAAAAGCAGTAAGAAGAGGTAGTGTTAATTCATGGTGTCCTGTAATCGAAACCCCCTTCCCTGCACCATTTGCAGTTGGGCGTCTTACTACATTGGTGTTTGGACGATAGTGTTGGATGAAATCAAAATTTGCTGTTGTAATATCCTGTATTTCAAAACCTAAATTTTTATTTACAGTGATAGCTTTAAGAAAAATTTCAGGAAGAGTTACAGCTGAACCATAATTTATATATACGCCTCCACCATTCATTTCTTTTACAATTGAACAAAAAAGCTTGAAATCTGTATGAGAAGTTTCACCGAGTGCTGAACCATCTGCTGAGGCTTGAAAGTGTCCTATATCTGCACCAATTGTTAAATGTGAAGTTACTGGAACTTTTTGCTTATAAGCTTGGCAAAGAATAGAAAAATCAGAATAATCAGGATTCAGATTTGTAACTTCTCTACACATTGCTTCACCCAAACCGATCTTATCTTTTTGTCCGTTATTAGCTGCTTGGTTGAGTATTTCACCAGTTTCCTTGGCTGCTCCAAAGTCACCTTTACCCAAAGTTGCATCAACGTCTTCGCTGGTAAAACCAACTAGGGCAATTTCTGTATCGTGAACTAAGACTGAACCATTTGATGCAATGGCTGTCAGAAAACCTTGATTCATCAAATCTATTAAGATAGGCGATAATCCTGTTTTAATGACGTGCCCACCAATTCCCCATATTATTGGTTTTTTGATTTTTTTTGCTCGTGCTATTGCAGAAGCAAGTTCTTTTACAGACTGAACTGCAAGAATATTTGAGAATTTATCTAAAAATGAATCTAAAGTGTCATCTGATTCGATCGGTTTTGCAAAGTCTTTGACAGTAACTTTACTTGGGCGAGACTTAAGTTCGTAAGTTTCTATTTTGTCAAAATTAGTAGGTTCTAAATCTTTGTAGATAGACATAATTTAAATGGTTTAGGTTTCAATTGAAAAGGGGCTAAAGTTCGTGTCTTTGTCATAGTAATCTTCATTTTCCGCCCGTTTCAAGAATCCAACAATTTTATAGGTAAATGGAGTTGCAAGGACTTCCCAAAGCACTTTCAGAAAATAATTACCGATCATTACAGCGATTATCTGCTCATTTGACCAAATTCCATAGAATGCTACAGGATAAAAAACTAACGAATCAACTGCTTCGCCCGCAAATGTTGAACCAATTGTCCTTGTCCAAAGCCACTTTCCAGCAGTAAGAATTTTCATTTTTGCCAAAACAAATGAATTAGAAAATTCTCCCATCCAAAAAGCTAACATTGAAGCGAGGACTATCCTCGGTGTTTGCCCAAAGATCATTTCGATAGCTTCTTGTCGTGCAGCATCCATAGTTGGTGCTGAAGGCAAATTTACTACTACGAATGACATAAAAGAAGCAAAGATCATTGCACCAAAACCAGCCCAAATCACTTTTCTGGAACGGGCATAACCGTAAACCTCTGTCAGTATATCGCCAAAAAGATAGCTGATTGGAAAAAATAATACACCCGCACCATAGATAAATTCCCCATAAAACGGAAGATTTACTACCGTGACTTTGTGTACACCAATCAAATTGGAGCAAAGTATGACAGTAACAAATGCCGCCATTATCAGGTCATAGTATTTATATTTTTTCTTTTGCACTTTGCTCTATCTTCCTATGTCCCGACGATATTGCATTCCTTCCCATTTTATTTCGTTGACAGCTTTATAAGCCCTATGAAGTGCATTTGAAAGATTGCTCGCAATAGCTGTGACAGCTAAAACTCTTCCTCCCGAAGTAATTATATTTCCTTCATCATCTTTTGATGTTCCAGCATGAAAAATAACTACATTTTCATGCTTGTTAGCTTCATCTAAACCCTCTATAACATCTCCTTTTCGCGGTGATTTTGGATAGTTTTCCGCCGCTAATATGACACAAGCTGAACTTCCCTCTTTCCATTCGATAAGGGTGTTATCAAGATTTTGATTATGTATAGCCTCACATATATCAACTAAATCTGTTTCTAGATTTACGAGTATTGCCTGAGTTTCCGGGTCTCCAAATCTGACATTGTATTCGAGAACTTTTGCACCATCTTCAGTCATCATAAGTCCCAGAAACAGTATTCCCTTGAATGGAAAACCTTCGTCTTCACACCCTTTTAGGGTAGGTTTAATAATTTCATTTATGATTTTATTAGTTTCAGATTTTGTTAGGAATCCTGTATCTGTAATTGTGCCCATACCTCCTGTATTTGCACCCGTATCACCTTCGCCGATTCGTTTATGATCTCTCGTTGGCGGCATCAAAGCGAAATTTTTTCCATCTGCAAACATAATCAATGACACTTCTTTACCGACTAAACATTCCTCTAAAACTATTTTCTTTGCGGCATCTGCATCTATGAGTTCACCTATAACCATTGAATTTATTGCATCAAGGGCTTCTTTTCTATTTGCAGCAACCACAACCCCTTTACCGGCGGCAAGCCCATCAGCTTTTACAACAACTGGAGAATTTTCATCGCCAAAATGTCCTGAATTCAAAGTTTCAACAGCTTCTTGGGTTGATTCTACTACTCGATATTTGGCTGTTGGGATTTTGTGTCTAGCCATAAAATCTTTAGCAAAAGCTTTGCTTGATTCAAGTTGCGTGGCTTTTTGTGATAATCCAATGACTTTAAGACCTTTGCTTTCAAATTTATCAACTATTCCTAAAGCCAAAGAAGTTTCACCACCAACAAAAGTTAAGTCAATTTCATTTTCAACTGCAAATTTTACCAATCCATCAACGTCCACAGGTGACACATCAATACATTCTGCTATCTCAGAAATACCAGCATTTCCATTGGCACAAAATATAGTGTTTACCTGCTCACTTCGATCAAATGACCATACAAGTGCATGCTCCCGACCGCCCGATCCTATTACTAATATTTTCATTGTTCTAAATATGTTCTATACTATTTCCAATTAAAAAAAAACTTAACATTATTATTAATTTGACTACTACAGTTATAAAGGTATAAGTTCTAATCTTAACTGTTTTTGCAATTTCTTCACTCAAAAAAATATGTTTCTGAAAAAAGTAAAAAAATAAATGCTTTTAATGAATCTTTTTTGTTTGAAGAAGGGAAGGATAAAATTATGTCGGAGTTTAAGTCAAACGGTGTTAATAATTTTAACAAACAAACATTTTCCGATGAAGATGAATTTGAAGATGTTAGCATAGATTGTATTGATTGTGGTGGTACTTTTATATGGTCAAGCGGTGAGCAATTATTTTTTCGTGATAAAGGCTTAAAAAACCCTCCTAAACGATGCAAGCCTTGTAAAAAAGCAAAAAACGAAAGACTATCAGCTATTGCTGCAGCACAAGCGGCGGGCATCAAACAAAAAATTGAAGTAGCTGTTAATTGTGCTAAATGTGGAATAAACACAACTGTTCCCTTTTACCCATCCCAAGGACGACCAGTTTATTGTCGCTCTTGTTTCTTAGCAATGAATCCTGACACATTAGGTAAGGCACCGGAATAATAATGCGTATAAATTCCAAGTCTGTTTGGTTGTAGGTCATTTGAGAAGACATAAAAAAGAGGTATGAATGTAATCTGATGCATTATATTCATACCTCTTTTTTTATTAGGTTTTAAAATAATAAGAGGGCGACGTCTCCCACACCGTCGCCCCTAGGTCACAAGTCCTCACCCCTCGTGACCAAACGTTCACCGGGGAGGTGAACATATTTAATTATGCATATATTTGTGTTTATTGCAAGCTAAATTGGAATTTAAGTATTAAATCAGATATAGTAAGGGATTTAATGCAAAGCTAAATACTCCAAGGATTTACAAGTTTCCCAACTGTTATCCCTCCAACAATATAAGAGGTATTTTCTCTCTGATTTTTCACTTGAATACTATATTCCCCAAACGGAGTATTTTCCGATAACTCTAACTCAAAACTTACAACAGAAACGTCTTTTTGGTATTTATGCTCTGTCAAGCTCTTTTCATCAATTATGAAATAAGGTGAATTAATAGTAATTTCAATATCTTCGGCACTAAAGTTTTTTCCACCGATATAGATTAAAAACTTTTTACCTTGATTTACAGGGACTGCGATAGTTGAAAGTTGACCATTAAAACCAACATATTTTGCCTCAAATCTTTTTAGTTTTATATCAACTTCTTCTTCAAGATTAACAGTACTATCAGTTTCTATATCAAATTCGCCAAGCGTAATAATTGAATACAAACTACCTTTGTAGATAGGTTGTGCATATAATCTGTAGCTTCCCTTGTCTAAACCTTCCAAATAGAAATTACCTTTTGAGTTAGACAAAACACCCGCAACTACTTTTCCCGTTTCAATCTCTTCTGCCCAAATGTGATATTCAGATAAATTTACTTCATTGACATTTGTAAGTCTGCCGTCAATTGCACCACAACATTTTTGGTTATCGGATTTCTTTCCGTATAAGGAAATTATGCCTGCTGTATCATCTTCAGATATAGTTCTTGAATTAAATCCTGGCAAATCATAGATTCCATTTTTCCCTTGATGAGTGTGCATAGTAGAACCAATGATTTTAGAATGATCCAAACCTAATAAATGTCCTACTTCATGGGTTAGAGTCGCTTGTAAATCAAATGTGCCAAATGTGCCATCCGTGGAAAATAGGTGTATGGGATTTAAAACAATATCAGCCTCAGAAATTATTCCATTCTTGTCATAGAATATTTGTGTTAAAGCAGAAACTTCATTTGCCTTGTCACCAAACAGCAAAATATTTTCGGGAGTTTGAGCTATTGTTATCAATGATATGCCGTCACCCACTTTACCAGCTTGACTTACACTAAGTTCATCAGAAACTTCTAACTGAAATTTAATATTTGATACATTTTGCCATTGATTAAGACTTTCTTGGACTACTTTGAATATGTCTTTATTTGTTTTTAAATTATTTGGGCTTTCTAGAAGGGATTTAGAGATGGATATTTTGATAACTTTTTGATCCCATCTCAATGGTTTAGTCTTTTCGGAGTCTAGGTATTGAGGCGTGTATGAAAACGCTGATGTAACAAAAAACATCAGCGTTAAAAAAATCTTATAAAATGAAGAATGTCTAAACATCAAACATTGAAAATCACTTAAGTTTCAAGATTATCTCTACCTACATTTTCTAAATCAGAAAATCCAACTATAAATAGTAACGCAACCAAACCGATAGTTGCTAAAACATATAAAATTGCAATTTGTTCAAGGTAAATCAATACCCCAATTACTATCGCAACGGCAAAACACCAGAAAAGTGCTTTTGTGCGGCGACTGTATTTACTTACTTTTTCTGCCATTGTTAAATATAATTCCTCCAAAATAAATGAAAGTATATATTATTTCGTTAATCAATAACTCGCAAAGGTAAAGTTGAATTATTTTCCTTGGTTATCTCATCTAAATTAGCAAGAGGCGAAAACATTCTATCAGATTCCTTGCCTGCAACATCAACTATATCATAAGGTTTCAACAGTATATCTTTTTCTTCGTTGTTTTTAATGGATTCCAAGTTCAATTCAATGATTTGTGTTTCCAACCCATTTTTTCTAAAAACCCTAATCTCATTCGAACCTGACTTTTTAGTTAGTCCACCAGCTGTTGTAATAGCTCTAGATACACTTAAATTATCACGAAAAAGAATTTTGCCGGGATTATTAACTCCACCGATAACATAGACAGGCTCAGATCCAAAAACCGTAATCAAGTCTCCATAAATAATTTCAGGATTAGCAGCTTTTTTCCCGCTTAATAAATCAGAAACCTTAATATTGATAACCTTTAAATTATTATCTTGTGAAACTTTAACAAAACTTTCTTTGTTTTTATCGTTAGTAGTTTTTTGAATCCTACAATTTATATTGGGAGTTCTTAAAATGCGTATTTCGCCATTGGCTTTTTCAGTCAAACCACCTGATAAAATTATAATCTCATTTAAGAATATTTTTCGCTTGAGTTGAAATCTTTGCGGGACTTTTACTTCACCCAATAAAGTTGAAACAGGGCGATTGGATCGATCTAAAATTTTTACAGCTACTCTAGGTTTTCTCAAAAACTTACTGTATTTATTTGCTATTTCTTTGGCTATGAGTTTTTCAGTTCTGCAAAGGGCAAAAACATTGTCAATAAAATTTAGTCCGGTTATAAAACCCTCCGGTGTTACCTTTCCACGCCAATCATATTCAGTGCTACCCAAAATATCTACATCAATGAGATCACCTGAATGAATCAAATCATCAGAGCCAATATATTTTGGTTTTTCTTCAGTATTAATGTTTTTTTCAGGATTAGATTCAAAATTGAGGTTCTCAATTTGTGCATAAACACTTACTGAATGTAGCAATAGCGTTAAGCAAAAAATATATATGAATCTAATTTTGGTACTGCTTACTAACACTAAATTACACTTTTACTTTTTACTTTCTTTTTCTTTCGTGTCGGCTTTGCTGACACTGTACCGGGAACTGCAAATCCTTTGAATTCCCAATTACAAGCGTCGCATAAAAGATTATAACGAAAGACAATTTTAGAGAAAATCGAGGTTGGACGATAACCGCGTCTAACCCTATCACTTGAGCATTTAGGACATTTTTGACTAATCATTTTTCTATGTCAGGTCAATTATTTAACTTTCTAAGGTGTTTAATTTCTTTATTAATTTTTTGTGCCAATTGATCTTTATCTATATTGCCGATAGTTTCTCTGGCAAGATAAAATAGTGCATCTTTATAATGACTAATAGCACGCTTATAATTCCCCTTAAATGTAGCCTTCTCAGCTAATTCAATCCAATGTGAAATTTTAATTGATGAAATAAAATCTGAAACAGCTTCAATTGAATCAATGAGTTGAGAATCCTCGGGATAAAAACTTAAAGCAGATTCCAATACTAAATTAGCTTGTTGAGCGGTTTCAATCTTACCTGCAATTGTTCCCTTTAATTTTGCTTCTTTAGTAAGTCTTCTGGATTCGAGTGCAGCCCAGGAAATCAGATGGTGTTTATGAACTTTTCTAACTCTTTTTCTACCATTCTTTATTGCCCCCCATTTAGTCGAACCTACAGCTGCTTTCTTCAATTCTTTTGAAGTTAAATTCATATAATCTTCACAAAGACGAAAAGCCTCCAAATGTCCCTCGACTAGTTGATTATTTTTTCGTGCTTGTTTCGATTTTTTCTCTATTCGATTCAAAAAAGACGAATTTTGTTGCAGACTCAATGCTAATTTACCTGATTTATTACCTCCATTTGATGTGCGTTTGCTTAAACTGAACTCAGAATTATTTTTTGAGACCACATAAGCATATTTCGTTTTTCTAAGAACGAATTCTCTCAGAAAAAATGCACAAAGAAGTAAAATACTTGTAATTAAACCAGCTGTTATCCAAGGAGTTTTATCACCAGACTCCTGTATTATTGCCCATAAAAAGAAAAATATTACAAGAGCAACTACAATTGATAAGAAATAGAATCGTGATTTAGATAACCAGAATGGGGGAATTTGTCTAGGGTTATTTTTTTTAACGTAATAATTACTATCTCTTCTGTTATGGTTTGGTTGATTATAATTCAACGTTTTACTCCATCTTCTCAGCTTTTAGAATGATAGTTTACTAAGAATTATTGTTAAAACTATGTAAATTTAGCACAAACTAATGTTTATATAAAGGAAATTTATATTTGCTAGTTTTAAAAGTGATATATGAAATCAAAAATTGTATATCTTTCCTACCTCCAAAACTTCCAAGTTAGCTAACTTCATTGAAGAAAGATCTTTGATGATTTCTTCATAGTACATAGGTTTTATGTTAATCACATAAATTGGACAGTCTTTGTTCTGGAATTTCTTTAATTCATCCGAGAGTTTTTTGGGAGTTAAGTGATGTGAGACATCAGCCAACTCTTTAAGCCTATCTGGAAAAGCACACTCAATCATCAAAGCATTTAAATCTTTTTCATTATTTACAACTTCCCAAAATTTACTCATTTCAGCCGTGTCACCTGTAATTGCAAACTTTGAATTTTGGTCATTTACAATAAAACCAACCGATGGAACTTTGTGATTTACACCAATTGCCTTTACTTCTAAATGCTCTACTTTAAAGGTTTTACCAATTTCAAAGGGTATATAACTTGAAACAACTCCGTTATCATTTTCGAGCTCAGAAAATTTCGGATAAACATCCCAGTTAAAGATATTTTTTTCAAGGATATCTATAACCTCTTGAGTGGCATATATTTCTACAGGCTTAACAATACTTGCGAATAGGTCATCAATAAAAAGAGGTAAACCAGCAATGTGATCAATATGAGCATGAGTTAAGATAACGTCTCTTAGTTGTTCTTTTTGTTTTGGTGTAGCTGAAATTGCTAGGCTGCCAGCATCGATTGCAACTTTATCATCTATAACAAAACAAGATAAATGTTGTTTTTTGCTAGCCCTGCCATTTTCATCAAATGTGCTTGGAAGTAATTGTAGTTTCATTACAATTTAAAGATTGTTAAAACTTAATAATAAATAGTTAGTTTATCTTGCACAAGTTTGAGCTCTACCACCATCAATTTCGTATGTTGCTCCGGTTATCCAAGAAGATTTATTTGAGGCTAAAAAATAAATCAATTCCGCGATTTCTTCAGGTTCACCTGCACGACCGAGAGGATGTGTTTCTTTTGAGTGTTCTATGAATGCTTCGTACTCTTCTTCCGACATACCACTTCTTTTATGTAAATTAGAAATAACTACGCCCGGATTAACAGCATTTACCCTAATGCCTTTTGAAGCAAGCTCAAGTGCAACACATCTGGTAAATTGATCTACTCCGGCTTTCGATACGCAATACGCCAAGACATTTGGAAACGCTCTTAACCCTGTAACACTTGAAACATTGACGATACTTCCCTTTGAGTCTTCTAAATGAGGGACACACTTTTGGACAGTGTAAAACATTGATCGTAAATTAATGTCCATCATTTTATCCCAAGCTTCTAATGTAGTGTCTTCAATAGAACCGCTTGCGATTATACCAGCAGAATTAATCAAAACATCAATCTTCTTAAAGTTCTCAGCAGTATCCGTGACTAATCTCTCTATTTGACTTATTTCGCGTAAATCAGCTAGATGAGGTTTAATTTCGCCATCGAAACCGTTTGCTTCATCACGCAGAATGTTTAGCTCAGTTTCATTCCTACCTACGGCTACAACCCTACCACCTTCTTCTGCAAACTTTTTGGCTGAAGCCTTACCTATTCCGGAACTGGCACCTGTAATAATTATGACTTTATCTTTCATACAAACTTTGAAATCCGCAAAAACTGCAAGAAAATTTGTTGAATATTAGCACAGACAGGTTTTATATCTACAATCATCAAAATAAAAAAGCGACATAAAAATGTCGCTTGTAATAACTCTGCTTAGTTGTCTAATTTTTATAGTAAGACAATCGATGTACCAATTTGCTACACACTGTCCGTTTGTGGTGCTTTTGGAAACAATTGTTCAATTGCCTGTTTTGTCTCAACACGCTTTCTTTTCTGAAAGTCATTTACCCAGCTGGATACATTAGAGACCATTTTGCGTGCCGCTTCTTGTTTAGTCTCTTTTTCGTCTTTAACCGCCTTTTTTATTGGCTGTATGTCTTTTTTCTTTATTACTTTTATTTTTGCTTTCTTAGTCATTATTGCTGTCCCTCATGTCTGTATAAATTATGTATGTATATTTTATTATTGCGTTTTGGAAACTATATATTCCCATTTATTTTTTGATTTGCAATTTTAATGCCACTAATTAGACGCTAGCTGCTTTTTTTTTTGCAAACTTTTTTTACTTATGTTTATTTCGCATTCTGCAAATTAACTGAATTTATTTTTTGCGGATTGCTAATACTTCAAACGCCTAGAGCTGGTAATTTGTTGCAAGATTTTCAAAATGAAGGCGTTTTTTCTTGCCTATGTCATAAGAACGCCAAATTACCCAACTCTTGCAGCAGATGGCATATGATTTGCACCGCAGTCAAAATGATGAATATTTTAGACCTGATCATCATTTATTTAGCATGTGGCTCACCGTTTGGTGCATATTACTTTTTCAATCACCGACAGAAAAGCAATATTTTAATGAAATCTGTATTAATTGTTTTTCTTTGGATTCCTTATTCAATTAAATTATTGCATTCAAAAGTTACAAATTGGTTAACTTTTAAAAGATTCGATAAGTCTTATGTTTCAGATTCAGTCAGTCCAAGAAGAATCGAAAAATTAAAGAAAGAATTAGAAAGCTTTCTTCCTAGAAATTATCGGGCATTAACAATTTTTAAACTAAGGGAAATAATTGAGAGATACTCAGGTCTTACAGAATTACTTCTTAGCAATGAATCCAATGAAAACCATTCACACGATTTATTTGTGGTGGCTGAACATACAAACATTCAAACAGCACAAAAGTGTCTCAGCAGGAAAAACAAACAGAAACTCACATTACATCAGTTTGAAGCACGCAAAGATTTTGTGAAAGTTGTTGAAGAACTTCTTACCCAAACTGAAAAAAAGGAAGAATTTCAGAAAAAAGTAATTGAGTTTGTCAGGGCACTAGATGACAGAATAGCTTTAAGCAAACTAAAAAGTATTTTTGAAAGTGATAAGCAAATACAAAAAGTTGAAAACGTCAAACAATTGGAGAGTGAATTATGGATAACGAAAGAACAACAACCTATGCTGAACCCAATAGCCAATCGTTTTCAGACTTTGACAGCGATTCCGAATACACGAGAGAAAGACTAGACACTCTCCTAAAAATCAATTCGGAATACGCGAAAGAACAAGCCTTATATAACTCTGAAGCTGAAAAATTTGAAGCTGCTACGATGCAAAACCCGATTTCAGCTGAGAAAACATATACTTATTTCGGTTTGTTACTTGGAATTTTTCCACCAGCTGCATTCTTTTCTAAAATCTTTTTGAGTGCGGGGCAAATCAGACCTGAAGAATCCTGGCTTTTCATATTGTTCTTTTTAGTAAATGCAATTTCTGCAACTGTCGGATACTTTTCAGGTAAATTGATCGGACGTCTTACAACTGAGATGGAAAAACTCTCTTGGCATTCGATGATTTTAATTCTTCCTTTTATAGGTCTGCTTTGGGGAGCAATTTCCGGCGGCGCAGGTGGTTTAGTAATCTTCATTTTCGGAGTTGTTTTTGGAGCAATGATCGGTGGTGCGGTAGGATCGGTAGCATTTCCACTTTTCACTATCCTACACCGCTTATTTAAACGTGGAGATCAAATTGAAAAGAAACACTTTTTACCTATTGCGTTTGGAATAACTTTCGTCATCTCTGCCTTTATACTCGGCATTTAATAAATTAAACATCCACTTTATTTAGCTTAGTGTTAGCAAGATAAATTAAGATTCACTTTTAGTAATTACTGCAAATAATCTCTTAACAAGAAAAGAAGTCTATCTGGGGGCTTCTTTTTTTGTTTGTGAACATTTTTTACAAGAATTCAACTCACTATTAATTTTTCTTTAAGTTCATTTTAATTATTTATTAAATTGTTACAAAAATTTCATCAAGTTGTAACAATTATGTAACACACCTTTCCATAAAATGAACGCGGTATGAAAAAACACATTTTAATAATAATCGGTATATTGATTTTTTCGGTATCATCAGTAGTTGCCCAAACTGGTGAGGACACACAATTTTGGAATGAAACAACAGTTGAATTCCCTTTTGACCCTGACAACAAAAAAGTCAGTGGAGTAATAATTGGAAACTTGCGAGTTACTGACGATATTAGTGACTTATCTGATAAAAGATTAGGGTTTGCAGTTAAATATAAAGCAACTAAGAATTTGACGATTGCACCCAGCTATCTTTTCAGAGTTCAGACAAGATCAGGAGGAAGGTCAAATCGTTATGAGCATCGTTTGCGTTTCGATATAACACCAAAAAAATCATTTAAGAACGTTTCTATAGAAAATAGAAGTAGATTTGAGCATAGATTCAAAACTGACGGACGCGATGATGATACGTTTTATCGTAATCGTACTAAATTAAAAATTCCTGTAAAAAAAGACGATAAAACTATCTTTACACCATTCGTTTCAAATGATACATATTTTGATATTCAAGCCCCGAATGTTTACAGAAACGATGCAGTTGGCGGAATCAGCAAGAAATTTACCAAGAACTTTACAGCAGATTTCTTTTACCAATATCGTAGAAATTTTCAGTCAGGAACTAAACACATAAACGTTGTTGGTGTTAATTTGAAATTCAAGGTCACTAACTAAATAAGTTAATTACAGGCAGTTACTGATTTAATAGCTAAATGTTTGATAAAATAATCGAACATTTAGCTATTTTGCGTTTGTTTTAAAGATCAATGCTTGTCCTTTTACATTTATTTGCTTTGCTCCTTCTTGTCCTTCTTGGTTTCTACGTTTTCGTAGCAAACCCTAGAAGCCGTGCCAATCAAACTTTCGCAACCTTCATATCTTTTTTAGCACTTTGGACAGTTAAAGATTTAGTTTTCTGGAATTTCAAAGATGTAAGCACAAATGCGGGATGGTGGGCAGCTTCAAGCTTTACAATAGCTCTATTAATGCAGTGTGCTCTTGTAGTATTTGCCTGGGTTTTTCCTGAAAATTTGAGAATCCCCAGGAAAAAAGCAGCAATACTATTTGCTCCCAGTTTAGTTTTAATACCGGCAGCACTTTTTGGTTTGTTATGGCATAAAGTTGGTTTTGAAAATAACAAGTTTGTCATTGATCTTGCTCCGCTTGCCTATGCCTTTGTCACTTACGTATATTTCATTTTTGGGTACGGAGCATTCGTACTCTTTGCCAAATACAATCAATTCAAGGGTTCCCAAGAAGGACAGCAAGTAGGTGCAATTTTGTGGGCTTTGTTCATAACAGGCTTACTTAAAACATTAGCTAACATTGCATTACCATTTTTCGGAAATTATGATTTTCTTCCATACAGCACAATTTTCGTATTGCCGGGAGTGTTAATTTACGCTTACGCGATCTCTAACTTCAAATTGTTTTCACTGCAAACTGCCCTCGATCAATTCAGACTCTTTCCAATCACATATAAAGTAGCTTTGAGCATTGCTTCAGTTGCAATTATTAGTTTTATAATTTTTCAAATACCTATCGTTTGGTGGGCATTCCAAGAAGGAAATAATTTTGAGGCTTGGCGTAGATATTTGGTTTTTAGTGTGATCTCAGCACTGGTCCCCAATTTAATACTAGTTCTTTTAATCGTGCGGTCAATTTCCAGACCTCTTCAAAAAATTACTCTCGCAGCAGTTAAAGTGACAGATGGCGATTATGGAACAGAGGTTAACCTTAGAAAAAGTAATGATGAAATAGGATTGCTTGCTCAGTCATTTAATGAGATGAGTCGGAAAATGGCTTCTGATATTGAGCAACTCCAACACTTAAATGAACAATTAATACGAACTGAGAAGCTTGCCGCAATGGGCACTTTATCTGCAGGTGTAGCCCACGAAGTTAATAATCCTCTAGCATCAATTTCATCTCTTATACAAATGCTTGAGAGAACAGAAAACTTAGATGCCGATGCAAAAGAAAAGTTAAAGCTCATAAAAACACAAATATTAAGAATCACTCAAGTAACTAAAGATATGATGGATTTTGCAAGAGTCCGTCCGGGTGCAAAAACACTCACAAACATAAATGAAACAATTGAAAAGAGCCTAAGATTAGCTAGTTTTGACAAATCATTTCAAAAACTGAAAACAAATAAGAATATCGATGATTCAATACCTAAAATACTTGCTGATTCTGACCAATTGCAACAGGTATTTTTGAATCTATTTTTGAATGCACGTGATGCGATGCCTAACGGCGGTGAATTGACAATTAAGACATCTCTGCAAAATGATTCAATTCAAATACAAATTTCAGATAGCGGCACTGGTATTGAAAATGAAAACCTAAAAAAAATATTTGATCCTTTTTTTACCACTAAATCTACAGGTAATGGGACAGGTCTGGGATTAGCAGTCTGCTATGGGATTGTTACAGCTCATGATGGAAAAATTGAGGTGAGTAATAACCCAAAAGGAGGTTCCACTTTTAATATCTTACTTCCAATAGTTAAATAATGATAAACATTTCAGATGTTACTAAAGCTTTAATTTTCTTTGGTTAGACTATATTAATTCAAATTTATTGAGTTATACAAAATTGAATTTTTGATTATGAAAACATAAGCACCAAACACAAAAGTTTTATTTCACATTCTTGCAGATAGTTTTTAGTATTTATCTAATTTCTTAGACATTTCTTGACATCGAGCTAAATTCATAGCACCTTATCAATACATTTCTTTAGAAAATATTCAAAAAGAGGAAAACCAAATGAAAAAAAGCATATCTTGTGTTTTTGTGCTCATGCTGTTTGCGGTGACGGCTTTCAGCCAAAGTATGAAAACGGTTTATGTAGGTGCAAAGATTATCCCGATTGTAGGAAATCCAATTAATGACGGTTATTTGTTAGTCCACAAAGGAAAAATTCTTGATATTGGGGGTAATGCCAGCAATAAAGCTTGGACTGCTGATACAAGAATTGTTGACGTGAAAGGAAAAGTTTTAATGCCCGGATTGGTTGATACACATAGCCACATAGGCGAAGTTTCAGGGGCAGATGGTTCAAATCCAATCCAACCTGAGATAAGAACTTTGGATTCAATAAATCCGAGAGCTTCAAGCATCCAAAGAGCACAAGCTGGCGGCGTTACGACTGCAAACATAATGCCCGGTTCTGGTCATCTGGATAGTGGACAAACTCTGTATGTCAAACTCCGCGACAACGCGAATAAGATAGAAGACCTACTCATATTTGATAAAGACGGAGATTATATGGGCGGTATTAAGTTTGCTAATGGCACAAACAGTTTGAGAGGACGCGGAGGCTTCCCCGGAACACGTGCAAAATCTGCTGCTTTGGTCAGACAAAGATTTATAAAAGCTCAAGAATATCGTGAGAAAATAAAAAAAGCTGGCAATGATAAATCCAAAATGCCACCAAGAGATTTGGCTATGGAAGCATTAGTTGAGGTCTTAGAAGGCAAAAGGGTTGTTCATCATCACACCCATCGTCACGACGATATTTTGACTGTCTTGAGACTCAAAAAAGAATTTGGTTTTCGTTTAGTTTTACAACATGTATCAGAAGCGTGGAAAGTTGCGGATGAAATCGCTGCCGCAAAAGTTCCTTCCTCTATCATTATGATTGATTCACCGGGCGGAAAACTTGAAACAACAGACATCAAATGGGAAAACGGAGCAGCTTTAGAAAAAGCGGGTGCTTTGGTGGGTTTCCACACAGATGACTATATAACTGATTCGAGAGTTTTCTTGCGTTCGGCAGGCTTTGGAGTTCGCTCTGGGATGTCACGCGAAAAAGCACTATACGCAATGACCATGGCAAATGCAATTATGATGGATTTACAGGACCGAATTGGTTCACTGGAAAAAGGCAAAGATGCTGATTTTATTGTACTCTCAGGTGATCCTCTGAGCGTTTATACAAAAGTTGAACAAACATTTGTAGATGGATTAAATGTTTTTGACCGAAGTAAAAAAGAAGATTATCTAATTGCAGTCGGCGGATATGGTGCAACAAATGATCGCTTAGTTCATTTAGATTGCTTTGACGGAGATTTGGGAGGGCATAGATAATGAAACACTCAACATTTATTATTAGTAAATTAATAATCATTTCCCTTTTTGTTATATGTCTATTGTCTTCTGTGGTAGCTATTTCGGCTCAAGTTGCCGTTAAAGGCGAAACTATTTATACAATGGAAGGAAAAGCCATCAAGAATGGAGTGGTCTTAACAAGCAACGGCAAAATCACCGCAGTTGGCTCAGCGAATTCGATATCAATTCCGACCGGCTACAAGGTAGTTGAGGCGAAAGTTGTTACTCCCGGGTTAATTGATGCTCATACAGTAATTGGACTTGCTGGGTACTTAAATCAGCCACATGATCAAATGCAGGTCGAAATGTCCACAGCAATGCAACCTGAATTACGTGCTATAGATGCTTATAACGCTGAAGAAGAGCTGATCAAATGGGTAAGAAGTCTAGGCGTTACGACGATACATACAGGGCACGCACCAGCCGCTTTGGTTTCGGGACAAACGATGATTGCCAAAACAGTTGGGAAAAATGTTGATGAAGCAACAGTTATTCCAACAGCGATGATTGCAGTAACAATTGGTCAACGTGCTATGCGTAGTGGTGGGAGTTCACCCGGAACATCAGCGAAACAAGCTGCAATGCTTCGCCAAATGCTAATTAAAGCTCAGAACTACGGCAAGAAAAAAGAATCTCCACGAGATTTGAAAATGGAAATGATGAAAAAAGTAATTGACAAAGAAATACCTTTACTTATAACTGCTCATCGTGCCCGAGACATTATGACCGCATTGCGGATAGCAAAAGAATTTAATATCAAAATAGTTCTTGATGGTGTTGCTGAGGCTCAGATGGTTATGGACGAGATAAAAGCATCTGGCTTCCCTGTTATTGTTCACCCAACTATGTATCGTGCTGGTGGAGAAACTGAATCGCTTTCAATGGAAACTGCTGCAAAACTCAAAAAAGCAGGTATTCCCGTCGCATTGCAAAGCGGTTATGAAACATATGTTCCGAAAACTAGAGTTGTTCTATTCGAAGCGGCACTTACAGTTGCATATGGAATGAGTTTTGAAGATGCTTTATCAACTATTACGATCGATGCCGCCAAAATCATTGGCTTAGATAGTAAAATCGGCTCAATTAAAGTCGGGAAAGATGCTGATCTGGCTATTTTCGATGGAGACCCTTTTGAATATACAACACATTGTGTTGGAACTATGATCAACGGCAAAATAGTCAGCACAGTAGTCAGATAAAAGATTAGTGAAAAAAGTAGAAACAATCTACTTTTTTCACTTTATCCTTCGTAGTCATAATTTTTTAACTTTTTTTTCGCAGGTTTCATTTAGACCAACCCAATTATCATGATTCACAAGAAAATAATACTTTCACTTATCGTTATTACCATTAGCTTTTTTCAATCACAAAACGTCGAAGCAAAAGCCAAAACCCTAATTGATGAGCATACTGAAAAACTATCCGTTACAAAGCACTCAGTTACAGTAAACGGTAGAGTCTTAAATTACACAGTCACGACTGGCTTTATGCCAATTATCGATAAAGAAGGTAAAAAGGAAGCGAAAATGTTTTTTATGGCTTATACACTTAACAATAGCAATAAAAAACGTCCATTGATGTTTTCATTCAATGGTGGTCCGGGTTCTTCTTCAGTCTGGTTACACTTAGGGGCTTTGGGTCCAAAACGCGTCAAGATGTTGGATAATGGGTTTATGCCTCCCCCACCATATGAATTAATTGATAATGAAGGGACTTGGCTGACCGAAACTGATTTAGTTTTTATTGATCCAATCGGAACAGGTTACAGTCGGGCAATGGACTCTAAAAAAGCTTCAAAGTTTTTTAGTTTGCAAGGTGATATTGCTTCAATTGGAGAATTTATTCGCCTATATCTGACTCGTTATGAACGCTGGAGCTCCCCTTTGTATCTTGTTGGCGAGAGTTATGGAACTACCCGTGCTGCAGGGCTTTCAAATTATTTGATAAATCGCGGAATTGCGTTCAACGGAATTGCTTTAGTTTCATCGGTCATGAACTTTCAAAGCATACGTTTTGCAGATAGCAATGATTTGCCTTTGAGTTTGATTTTTCCTTCTTACACAGCAACAGCTTGGTATCACAAAAAACTTCCCTCTGATCTACAAAGTAAATCTTTAACTGCCGTTTTAAGAGAAGCAGAAAGCTTTGCAATGAAAGAGTTAACTCCTGCACTAATGAGAATTGATAAGCTCTCTCAATCTGAAAAGCAAAGCTTATTAGACAAATTCAGCCGATACACAGGTTTGAATAAAACATTCATAGACCAAAATAACTTTCGTGTTGAGCTTTCTGAATTTATGAAGGAATTAAAGCGAACTGAAAAACGTATTGTTGGAAGATTAGATAGTCGCTTTACGGGAATAAATAAAAACGCAACTGGCAATAGAACTGAATTTGATCCGAGTATGACAGCCATACGCCCGCCGTACACAGCTACATTTAATGATTACGTCCGTCGTGATCTGGGCTTTAAAACCGATTTAGAGTATTACATTTTAGGCGGCGGAGTAGGTCGCTGGAACTGGAATCAAAATAACGGCTACGCAGACACCAGCAGTAGTTTACGAAGTGCCATGCAAAAAAATCCTTTTATGAAAGTATTTGTCGCTTCAGGCTACTACGATATGGCAACTCCATATTTTGCAACAGAATATACACTTTCAAATATGAATCTTGACCCAGAACTGAGAAAAAATATATCGGTCGAATATTATGAAGCAGGTCACATGATGTACATAGAAGTTGGTTCTCTCCGCAAATTAAAAAGAGATATTACGTCATTTATACGTAGTTCAGTAAATAACTAATAAGAATTTTATGGAGAAAATAAATAGATGAAAATAATATACTTTTGCCTTATTTTTATTGTTTTATCCTCTACCGCTTTTTCTCAACAAACTAGATGGCAAATTTCTGATTATCTAAAAAACCTACCCAAAAAATATAAGACTTTTGGTGGTGATAATGTTGCTTTAGAAGAACAAAGGAAAACGATTATTGACAATAAAAATGGTTATGCTGCTTATCAGAATCCTAAACTAGATGATGATACAGAGCCTTTAACTTTTTTTGAAATTGCTAAATTCAATTCCCAAAGAAGATATCCGACGATAGTAGCAACAAATTACATATATGATCAGGTTTGTGATGAATACCAGACTTTTTTCCTGCAGAAAAGAGGAAATATGTGGGTTGATGTTAAATCGTTAGTTTTGCCAAAGATTAAAATATCTATGTTTTTTCAAGATTCAAAAACATATTCTCAATTCGTCAAGCTTGAAAAAAAATTGTCGAGTAAGATAGGTGGATACTATATGCAATTCAAACCACCAAGAATTGGAACTAAAATGGAAGTTAAATTAGTGTTTTGTGATTATGCCGATGATGATGTTTCAAAAGCAGACTATGATGACTATCAAGCAATTACGAAGAAGGTTTCAGCTATTTACTTAAAATGGAATAAATCATCAAATAAGTTTGAAGTAGCAAAATAAACTAGCACTAAAAAAATTGAAATTCGGTTATTCTTTTGATAAGAATGACCGAATTTCCTGTTTTAAGATATAAAAATTAAGACAAAACTTGTATCAGCGAAAAACTAAAGAAAACTAAAGCCGCCAATAAAAAAGTGCTCAAGAAAAATTGCCGACTCAGAGATTTACAAAAAAATCCATCCTGACATTTGATTTGATTATTCATAGTTACCTACCCCAATTTGATCTGATATACATTGTAATGTGTGTATTCCGCTTTTTTATTCCCTTGGTATAGGTTTCGGATTAAAAGTATCTTTAGATTCAATATCGAGGAAATTTATTATTTAATACTGATTTGTTGCATCCAGTGTTGCTGAAAGACCAAATAGCACCAGAATTAAATAATTTACTTGAAATAATCACAGCTTTTGGAATCAATTTTTTCTAAATAATCTATTGAAAAAGTATAATTTTCGTAGATTTTAGGGAAACTTATATTTTCTAATTGATCTGCATCTTGATGTAGGTATTTCCTCCAGTTATCACCTAGTCCTGAAACTGTTATGGAAGGAATTCCTGCTTTTTGAAATGATTTTGAATCAGAACTCGCACCACGAAAGTTTTTTATTTGAAAGACTTGTCCTCTCTCTTTTGCAACTTTTTGACCTAACTCGATTAATTTTCTGTCCGAAATGCTTTCAAGAGTCCAAAGATTTGTAAATCCAAAACTATCAAAATTAACCATTGCACAATAGTTTGATTTTTTTTCTAGCGGAATAGCTTTGACCATTGCCTTTGATCCAATTAACCCTTTCTCCTCCTTACCGAATGCTACAAACTTATATGTTTTTTTATTATTTTTTTTCTTAAAGCTTTCATAGAGATTAGCTATCAATACAATTCCGGACCAATTATCTATCACTCCACAACCAAGCGTTGTTTTATCGTAATGTCCACCAACAACAACAGTTTCGTCAGTCTTTCCACGAACCGTTACGATGACATTTTTTACATCGCCATAATCTACAACCTTTATTTCATCCTTATTTGCCCCCAGACTCTTGTAAAGTTTTTTTACCTCTTCTAATCTATCGGCATCATCACAATCAACATTTTCAATCTGTTTGCGGATTTGTTCTTTTTTTGCTGAATTGACAGCAGTTTGTTTTGTGAACAAAGGGCAATTGTAAACAGTTGTAAGCAAAAACAAAAAAGGTAAGATTTTATTTAGCATTGAATTTAATTAAAAGATTTTTTCTTTACTTTCTAAAAGCATTACAATCATTTGCATCCATTTTAGCTAAAAAACTCAAGCCAAAACGATAACCATAATAAACACTAACCGTGTTAAGGTTTTTAATTTTATCATTGTGTGTATGAAGGATTTCTTTCCATTTACCATTTAGTCCATGAAAGGATATAGCTGGAATTTTGGCATTTTTGAATGGTTCGGAATCAGAACTAGCGTTTGCAATTGAAGCTGTTGCAAATGGCATTTTCATTTCTTTGGCTAATTTTTCGGCAAAATCAATAAGTTTTTTGTTTGAAATATTTCGCATTGCTTGAGGATAAGTTAAGCCAAAACTGTCAAAATTTACCATCGAGCAGTATTTTTTTCGGTTTTCTTTCGGAATGGCTTTGACCATAACTTTTGAACCAATTAATCCTTGTTCTTCTTTATCAAAAGCGACAAATTTATAAGTTTTTCGGGTGGTAAAATCCTTCAGAATCTTATATAGATTGGCAATTATTACGATGCCAGACCAATTATCAATTACACCACATCCGCCACCTGCTTCGTCGTAATGTGCACCGATTACTATAGTTTCATCAGTTTTTCCTTTTTTAGTGACTACAAGGTTTTTGACTCCCTTAGAATCTTCTATGATGATTTCGTTGTCCTTCGCCCCTTTTTTTAAGAAAAGATTTTTAACAGCTTCCAGACGTTCTTTGTTTTTACATTTAACCAAACTTATATCTTCTTTAATTTCGTCTTGAGTTGAAAACTTAGCAGACTCTTGTCCGACACATAGCATTGTAAAGTTGACTATCAAGATTGGACTTAAAAATATTTTAATTAAAAAACTATATTTATTTTTCATATTTTTTTAGTGCTTTGTATTCCCAGAAATAAGATTTATTGCGTGCGGCAAAATATCCCTTATAACATTGAAACACTCCTCAACGCCTTTGGTTGAACCGGGAAGATTTATTATTAAAGTTTGATTTCTGATTCCCGAAACTCCGCGTGAAAGCATGGCAAATTTTGTATTTTTAGCAGTTTCAGCCCGCATTGCTTCAGAAATTCCGGGAGTTTCCTTTTCGATGACTGCAAGGGTAGCTTCGGGGGTATTATCCCTTTCAGCGAAGCCTGTTCCGCCAGTCGTTAGTATTAGATTTGCTTCGGTTTCAGTTAATGAAAAGAGAGTTTGTTGTAAATTTTCAAAATCATCAGAGACAATTATTTTCTCTAATATTTCAGCATTAATTTCATTAAGTAATTCGACCAATTTATTTCCCGAAATATCATTTTCTTCGGTTCTTGTGTCGCTAACCGATAATACTATTGCTCTAATCTTATTATTCAAAACTTCCCTCTAAATCTTTCTTAAAATATGGAAATGAATCATATAAATAGATTCCAAACGGAATTAGCCAGATAAAATCATTTGTCACATTCATAATTATTGCTGGGAATGTCCATTTGCCGATATACATATAATAAAAAATCCCCATCGGTCCTAGAATTTTCCCGATGAATCCAACTAAAGCTAAAACGAAACCTTTTTCTAATTTTCGGGCGATCTCTAAATAAACCACACCGTAAAGCCCAACGATCATTCCAACGCAAACAAAAATCTCTGGGTATGTAGGTATTGGCATTTCTGCAAAACGGAATAACCAAGTAGGATCAATACTCACCCATAATCCCCAAGTTATGTTATAAATTCCCGCCAGAATAAATGTGATTCTATGTAATTTTTTTCTTTTCATTTAAGGTGCTAAAGTTGATTCAACTTTCTCTAATTTCTTTTGTTTATTTCCGTAAATAATACTTGCTATAACCCCAGCCACAACTAAGCCCATTCCTGTAAAAGTATAAATTGTTTGTGCTTCGCCATAAAATATCCAACCGATCGAAATAGCATATATCAATCCACTATATACAATTATTGCAACATTTGCCGCTCTTTCTCTGCTAAATGCGTTCGTTAAAAATACTTGTCCAAGTTGAGAGAAGATTCCGACCAAAAGCAAGTATAACCAATCCAAACCAACCGGAGTTTTCCAATAAAAGAATAAAAATGGAATACTTACAACTAATCCAACAATCTGAAAGTAAAAAATTATTACCATCGGGTGTTCGGTTTCTCTTAATTTACGTACAAAATTGTAAGCTACTCCCGAACCAAATGCCGCAATTATTCCTATCACTAGATAAAGCAAAGACACACGCGGATCAAAATTTTTAATTAAGAGAACCCCGCTAAATGCAATCGCATAAAAAAACCATTGAAAAACCTTCACACTCTCTCTTAGAAAAAAAACTGCTATTGATGCCGTAAAAATTGGTGATAGATATTGAATAGTAGTTGCTGAGGCTAGAGGAATTTCTTGTAAGGTTATAAAAAATAAAACCAATGCGACTGTCCCTGCAACACCTCTAAAAATTAGAAAAGGCTTATTATTTCCTTTCCAAGAAACTTTTGCCTGTCTTATTCCAATCCAACAAAAGATGCCTGCAACAACGCTCCGAAAGAAAACGATTTCCATTACAGGCATATCCGACATTTGCTTAACAAAAACATTTGCCATCGCAAAAGAAAATGTCGAGAGAAACATCTGGGTTATGCCAGATTTATAAAAATTTGAAAGTGAAAAGTTCAAAGTATTTGAAGAATATTTTTTTGAAAAACTTGCAAATATAATATCATTCAAGCCATAGTTTTATCATCATCTGTATTTTCATTTTTCAGTTTCTAATTTAATAATTTCAGCATATGTTCAAAAAAGTCCTCATATTATCAGCGTCAGTCGGTGCCGGACATGTTTCTGCGGCTAATGCAATTGAGAAAGAACTAATAAATCAAAATGCGGCTGAAGAAATCAAAAATATAGATGTTCTTGAATATACGAACCCACTTTTTCGCCGTTTATATGGGAAGGCATACATTGAGATGGTCAATTCAATGCCTGAGGTTCTAGGCTGGATTTATGATTCGCTCGATAAACCTTGGCAGAACGAGAGAAGGAGACTCGCCCTTGATCGTTTGAACACCCAACCTTTTATAAAACTTATCAAGAGAGAAAAACCCGACATCGCAATCTGCACACATTTCCTTCCTGCAGAAATCATTTCTTGGCTACGAGCTAAAAAGAAAATTGATACAAAACAAGCAATCGTTGTAACTGATTTCGATGCTCATGCGATGTGGCTTGCACATAATTTTGAACACTATTTTGTTGCCCTTGATGAGACCAAGGCTCATTTAGCAAAAGTTGGTATTCCTGCTGAGAAAATTACTGTGTCAGGTATTCCGATTGATCCTGTTTTTGCAGAAAAAAAAGACAAACTAGAAATGCGAGAGAAATATGGTTTAGATAAAGATAAACTAACAATCATAGTTTCAGCAGGTGGTTTTGGAGTCGGAAATATCGAACATTTACTTGAAGCATTGAGCGAACTGCAAACACCTTCACAAATAATCGCAATCTGTGGCAGAAACAAAAAACTAAAATCTAAGATAGACAAACTTGCGATTGAAAAACTTAATAATGAACGAGTCAAATTCCTACCAATCGGCTATACAAAACAAATGGATGAATATATGTCTGCTTCAGATTTGATCGTCGGAAAACCCGGCGGTTTAACAACATCAGAAGCATTAGCTAAAGGATTGATTTTTGTAATCGTAAACCCAATCCCGGGACAAGAGGAGCGAAATTCTGATCACTTGCTCGAAAAGGGTTGTGCGATCAAATGTAATAATTTGCCAATCTTAGCTTATAAAATTGATAAATTAGTAAAAAATAATAAAAGACTAGAGATGATGAGAAAAAACATCTCTAGTCTGGCAAAAATTGAAAGTACAAAAATCTTAATAAATAAATTACTAAACAAGATTTAAGTTACACAGTTTGTTGTCTCTAAGATCTCTGACAATCTACCGTTGTAGTGGTTGGACTTGAACTACAAGAAAAAGGAGTTGGGCTTGAAGATGTTCCCATACTACAACTACCGTCAGTTGAATTAAAGCATAATAAAGTAATCATGGTTCCAGCACAACCTTGACAAATATTATCCATTGCTGCGATACACAAAGGCAATGTACACCCACTTTGTGCATGGCTCGCCTGTGGTGCGACGATGGCTGAAACGATAGGCAATGCAACCATAGAAGTTAAACCAACACGTTTGATAATCTCTCTCCGATTTAATCCAGCAAATCTAGCATCTAACTTATCAACATTTGTTAATAACTTCTCTTTTTTGAGCTGATCTAATGCTAAAGCAATAACTTCTTCTGAAACTGTACTGTCAAGTTTCTTGCTTGCTTCGATGGATATTTGTGAAACATCTTTTTCACCACAACAATTTTCCCATACGATTGCAGCTGTTTCATTTAGACATATGGCTTTATTTGTTTTCAAATCATAAACCAATGTTTCATTATCAGTTTTTTGAACAACGATATCTTCAGTTCTAGCTTTTGGGGACAGACTCATAATTCTCCTT
>JANQRU010000008.1 GCA_028284415.1 Pyrinomonadaceae bacterium | reverse complement strand
ATTAGAGCGAAACAAAGATAAACAGGAATTAAATCGAAGCCAACGGCGAGGTTTTGAAAGATAACTATTCGGAATTATCGTTATCTTTCTTTTCCAACTCCTCAAGCTCACGAGCCAGTTCATCTATTTCGTTTAGGATTGGAAGATTTGTTTCTCTGTATGAGTTATAAGCATGGGCAACGACATTATGAAGACTATCATTTAGATTTGATTTTACTTCTATCATAGTTTTTGCTGCCATCAGTAACAGCTCATTTTCAGTATAAATTTGGTGCGGTTCTTCTGTTAAGGTGTCATAAGTATTCCAAAGTTCTTTCATCATCGTAACAGGCTTTTTCTTGTAAATTGTTACAATCCGACCATCAGATGTTTTCAGAGGTTCAGGAATTGGGAGATAACGGGTTTCTTCAATGAGGCGTGCCTCTATCTCCTTTTCTGTTAAGAACTTAGACATTCTTTATTATTACAGAAAATAGAGGCTTTATGCAAGAAAAATTATCTTTTGAACTCTTTAGTTGGATTTGCTCTTAGATTAAATTCACGAGTCAATTCTTCTTTTTTCTTTTGCTCAATTTGTTGCCTAATTTTGTTTTTAATTTTTTCGTTTTCTGCATAGGCTTCTTGATTTTTTTTGAATTGGTCTTCAGATGCTTTTTTGGCAATATCGTTTTTAGGCTTGAGTTGAGATTTATGGTCTCTTGCCATTTTTTCCCTTAAAATTGTTTCTGTTCTTATTCTTTGATCAAGTTCAGCTTTCGTTGCAATTCCTTTGTCGCTAGCAGTTGGAACTTCTTTTTTTGCCTGTTCTTTAGCAGCTTCATTAAAATCTTTTGTGGCATTTGGGGCATTTCCTCTCCATTGTTCATTAACAAAATCAGAATCTGACATAATTTTTATAATTCTCCTTTGGGATTTCAGAGAAATTATAAGCTATATGTCAATTCCAAAGCTCAAAAGCTGTGCGGAGAATTTGAAACTTCTTTGTGGAAGCAATTAGAATTACTCAAAAACCTAAAGACGAGTAACGAAATTTGGAGTGTGTTTTATGGATAAGTCAGATTTTAGTTGGAAAAAGCCCATTGCAATTGGAGTAATTGTTTTCATAGCGTTTTTGTTCGGTTTTGGATGGGGAGTAAAGACAGGTCAAAAGATGGGAAGCCAGCCCCCTTCAAAAACAGAAGAATGCAATCCAATAACCGGAGAAGGGTGCGAGACAGATTCTGAAGCTACTCCAACCAAGGAACAATGTGACCCAGCAGATTATGATTGTGTTGGTTCTAGCTCCGACACCTCATCGACTTCAGAGAAGTGCGATATCCTAAATGATGATTGTATTGACTAAAATTATTAAAAACTTCTGCTGATGCTGGATAGAGGAGTGTTTTATGGACAAAACTGATTTTACATGGAAGAAACCTATTGCGATTAGTGTTATTGGTTTTATAATTTTTTTGTTCGGTTTTGGATGGGGCTATAAGGTTGGTAATGGCGTAGGGAGTGAACGCTCTTTAAGTGAGCCTAAAAAGATTGATCCGATATTAGATAACCTAAATACGACATCAACTCCAAAGAAAAAGAAGAAAAATCGGCTTGGAAACTTAGATGTAGATGACTCAGAAGCTACACCTACTCCAAAGAAGAAAAATCCGCTTGGAGATTTAGATAAATAGCTACACATTTGGAAATGGGAAAATAGAGCGTGTTTTATGAAAGAAAATGATTTTAGTTGGAAAAAGCCTGTCGGATTTGCCGTTATTGTTTTTATAGCATTTTTGTTTGGCTTTGGCTGGGGATATAAGGCAGGTAATAAAGTTACGCCACCTGAGAAAATAGATAATCCATTTGAGGAAGTAAAATCAACTCCAACAGAAGAAGATAAAATAGATAACCCATTTGAGATAAAATAGGGGTAGCGATAGCAATGAAAAAAACTTATCGCAAAAGTAAGTATTCAAAACACAACACATTTTTAAGGTTTATCGATAATCATTTTTGCGAAGGAGTTTTCGAATATTGGCTTTAGAATATCCTTATCAAATTTATCAAAACGTGGGTTTGATATAGGACACTCAAAAACATATTCCACAGTTTTAGAAGCAATAGAGAAGATTTCTTTCGGCAATTTTATACTTTTGAAGACGATGTAAACCAAGCCTAAAAACACTGCTACATAAGCGATATAAGATGGAATAAGAAGGACAATGTACCAGAAATCACTTTCAGACGTTAATTCATTGTATAACAAATCTACTGCCTCAAAAGGAGTCCACAATACAGATTCATTTCCTATGACCAAATTAAAGAGGGAAATGAACAAATAGAAAACAAACAGCACGGAAAAAGTAGTTAATCCTAAGAGAATTAAAGTTGCCATTCGGTAAGTTCCTTGTTGACCTAAACCTAAATAGCCAATCTTTTCATGATTTTGTTTTTCAATGGAATCGTCTATTTCCGGGTTATCAGTTGAAATAACAGCTCTATCTTCTCCTAATTTTAATAGACGACCATCAGCCGTAGCTTCCAATTTGAGCGTTTTGGGATAATCCTTAAAAAATGTGTCTTCTAAAGTTTTACCCAATTTAACAAAGGGAACTATGCTGTTATCCAAATTTGAGAAGTCATCTGAAATATGCAGATTCATATAAGTGCTTCCCGTGTTTATCTCGTGGTCATCAGGAATATCTATTCTGACCTCGGACGAAGTTCTCAGATATTCCAAAACCTTCTTATCAGGTGAACTTAGTGGAATTTCAACATTTGAAGTTTTATGGTCTGGGTGCGGATTAAATTTTTTGTGAAAATGCTTATCTTGATAATAATTTGCTCTTTTAACGGGAAATGGATTTTGCCCCGAAATAAGCACAAGGGCTAGACCCGGATAAATTGCGTCCTTTTTATCATCCACCCTACTAAAAATTTTGCCTACTTCATTTGGTTCAATGAGTCTTCGTTTTTGCGGTGCTTTGCTTCTCTCCTCATTTTCGCCTTTGCCGCCCCCTTTGTTCGCCGTGGTATAACTTTTGTTATATCGAAATCCAAGAAATTTTTGATATGACATTGAATCATCATCGTCAAAATTTTCTGAGTCACTTTTACCTTCAGATGAAGATTCAACGATTATTTCTGTATCTCCGACAAACTTTGATATATATTCACGGGTGAAGTGATCTTCAATACTGAAGAAGATTTTTAATCCTGCATTGCCGAGAAAGTTTTCCCATTTATTTTCATAGGTTGCTTTTAATTGCTCAAGACTCTGCACAACAAAAAACAAAGTAACCCCAAAGCCAGCTATTTGAGCAACAGCATCCTCGATGACTTTCATACGTTTTAATCCTGCAAATTCATCAAGAATCATCAAGATTCGCTTTCCAGTTGCCGGTTTTTCTTTAACAGTTTCCATTTCAGTAGTGATAAGAGAAATCACCATTCTGAGCCAACGAAAATTCTTTTTCATTTTGCTTTGTGGCAAAGAGAGATAAAGACTTACTCCGTTTGGATTTTTTTTTAATTCGGATAATTTAAAGTCTGACTTCAAAAGGGATTTTCGCATTTTTGGACTGTTAATAAATGATGTATTTTGAGTAAGCGAGGAAAGAACACCTTGAAAAGTTTCATTGGCATTTTCTTTAAGTTCAAAAAAAGTATCGCCAATTTCGGCAATGATACCGCCAAAGGCTTCATTTTCTTGCAAAGATTGCCACAGTATTGTTTGTGGTGAGGGAAGATGTTCAGGCTTATGTCCTTCATCTATCATTTCTTGATAAAGTTTTTTATTTCCGCTTGAAATAAGTTTGCGAACTGTTACTAAATTTCTTTCCCCTTTATAAACAGGCGATGTTAAAACGTGAAGAATTAAACCTTGAAGCATATCTCTTGCTTGTTCATCCCAAAATGGATTCGATTTCTTTCCGGTAACAATGATTGCATCCGCTATGTCAGCCGCTTTGTCTATGACATCTTCATCATTAGGATTAAGTTCTTTTAATGGATTGAATGAGCATTGATATTGTTCACAATTTCGAGTAGTTTGAAACGGATCAAGAACATAAACCTTTTGCCCCATTCCTTTACAATGCTCAGAGCCTTCGCCACGCCGGGCGGCTGTTACGGTTGCATTCTCACCTTTTGGGTCAACGACCACGACAGATCCCTTATAAAGACAGAGATTATTGACAATGACAGAAGCCCCTTTGCCGCCGCGTGTGCCACTGACAAGGCAGATATGACGGTCATCAAGATAGCCTATTGGGGCAGAGTTATTTTCTATTGAACGACCGAGCCAAAATTTACCTTCTTCAAATCGAAATTTTTTTATTATTGAAGAATCATCTTCCCATTTTGCCGTGCCAAGTTGGGTAGTTTCTTGCATAGCTATTCTCTTTTTATGTGAAATTCTCTAAATCATACAGCATCAATGAAAATTTGCTCAAATTGCCACAGAATAAAAAAATGGTGAGTAGTATTTGTCGAGGCGAATAGTAAAAAGCCGTTAGAAGCGATTTATGAGCCTTAAATTTTGAGTATATTGGAAATTCTTATCTAAATAGCAAAAAAGCCCGTAAATACGGGCTTTTCTTGTTCGTTGTGTCTGATAATTAGCATTATGACATCAAAAATTCATGAATTTTGAGCCAAACCACAACATCTTGTGTTTTTTAGGGTGATTTTCGTGCGAACAAAGGGGGCGGCAAAGGCGAAAATCGCCCTAATTTTGTAAAAATTGCCCGACCACAACATCTTGTGGTCATTCTTTCCCTATCATTCAATGATACTTCGCCTCAAAATCAGTCAAGGTTTCACCTACTCCACTTGCGTTTTGTCCCTATGGGTGACAGCTTTTTAAGGCTTCGCTTTTTTGGCTTTTCATCAGGGAAAGGATGATTATATTTTTACTGTATAGTAATCTTTTTCGTTGACAGATTAGTAAACTATCTATATTGTGAATTTAGGAGGTAAAAACTATGTCGCAAGTAAGAGTTAGTGAAACCACACATAAAGCATTGCAAGCCCTTTCATCAAAAGAAGGCAAAACAATGCAGGATATTATTGATAAAGCCATTGAGGATTATAGACGAAAGAATTTTCTGGAAGGCTTAAGCCAAGATTTTCAGGCTTTGCAGGAAGACCCGGAAGCGTGGAAAGAACATGAAGAAGAAATGGCACTTTGGGATAATACTTTGCAGGACGGGCTAGAAAACGAATGACACAAATAAAACGTGGTGAAATTTGGTTAGCTGATCTAGACCCGACAAGAGGACGGGAACAAGCCGGAACACGCCCTGTTTTGGTTGTTTCAACCGATTATTTTAACAAAGGTTATGCCAACTTGGTTTATGCTATTCCAATCACATCAAGAGATAAAAAAATTCGCTCTCACGTTGCAGTAATGCCGCCGGAGGGCGGTCTAACCTTGCCAAGTTTTATTATGTGCGAGGCAATGCGATCTATTAGCAAACAGCGTCTTATAAAACGCTTTGGTAGTATTGCATCTGATACAATGCTTGACGTTGAAGATAACTTAAAAATCTTATTGGATTTATAAAAGCAAGATGAGTAAAAAACAATCACAATCCGATTTTTTATTAAACAGTCCGCTTAAAGATTCGGGCATTGATTTATCACGCTCGGAAGCCATTGATAGCCGTGAGATGATAAATTTTGAGAAAGAATATAATGCGACCGTTGAGGCGATACAGGAAGCAATGGACAGTATTGAAAGAGGCGAAGGCAGATCTGCACGAGAAGCCTTAACGGAATTGGAAAATAAACTTTTGCAAGGTTTAGAGAGCGGAGAAGCAACACCGCTTACAAAAGAAGATTTTGAAGACATTAAACAACGTGGACTAGAGAAAATTAGTAAAAAGTAGCGTCATAGAGTTATAACGTCATAACGCTATAAAGATAAGCAATGACAAAAAAAGCCGTAAAACAAGCCGAAGATAAAAAGCTCGAAGATTTCAAGCAATCGAAGCCTTATCAAATGACTTTGTTTGAAATGCTTTTGCCGGAAGATAAAAAGTATTCCAATACAATCGAGTTTTACGACTTCATACCCAAATACTTTTGGGGAAAAGCCAAACGCATCGAGGGACGTTTTTTAGATGAATTAGACCGTGAGTTTGAGTGCCGGAGAGAAAAATATAGCGTAACAATTAACCCTGCGAGAATTAAACAACCAAACGGCAAAAGCCGTGATTACTACCCGACCAAACGAGAGGAACTTGTTGAAGATGCTTTAAGAAAGCTAGCCGTTGAAGGGCAAGGCGTATATTTGGACGATAAAGCGGGTGTAAAATTTACGCTCTATCAGCTTCAACAAGAATTAAAAAGAAACGGACACGATTACAACATCACGCAGATTAAAGAATCCTTACAGGTCTGTAATCAAACAAGTCTTGTTGTTAGAAGTTCGGACGGCAAGAAAATCTTTAGTGAAACTATGTTCATTACTTTGGGATTGCAAACCCGTGAGGATTGGAAAAGCACCCCAAAGCAAGCCTATGCCTTTGTCAGATTTAATTCCCTAGTCAGCAGAGCGATTAAAGAAAAAATGTTCCGGCAGATCAATTATTCCGTTTCAATGCAGTATAAAAATGTGATTGCCCGACAGCTTCACAAGCGAATGAGCCATCATTACACACAAGCCAGTTATACAGACCCCTACACGATAACCTTAAATACAGTCATTCGTGATTTTGGCTTAACTCGATACGCACAGCTTCGAGATAACATTCGGAAAGTTGAAACCGCTCTTGATGAAATGCAAGAAAATGCCGTTATTATGTCTTACAAATCTGAAAAGATTTTCGATCAAAACAAGAACAATAAAATTGTGGATGCCAAATTTGTAATCACACCCGATCTAAATTTCATACAAGAGATGAAACGAGCTAATAAGCGACATTCTACGATCAAAACTTTTCCCAAATCCTAAGCCTGTGGAAAACTGCGGGGATAATTTACAAAATATGTGGTTCTGAGTCTGAGTTTTTGACCAAAATATGTGGTTCTGAGTCTGAGTTATATGTGGTTCTGAGTCTGACTTTGCTAAAAATAGTCATATTATGACCAAAAATTTTTGAAAATCAGTAACAAAATATGTGGTTCTGAGTCTGACTTTGCTAAAAAATATGTGGTTTTGAGTCTGACTTTTGGAAAAATTAAGATTTTATGGCTAAAAAATATGTGGTTTTGAGTCTGACTTTTGGAAGAAAATAGCAAAATATGTGGTTTTGAGTCTGACTTGGTTTTTACTAAGCGTCTGATAATAAAGAGTTTAAGCCTTATTCAAACGCCCCTAACCTCTTAACCTTCTTTTAACCTTTTAAAAATTTAACCCTGCTTGCGTTATCAGACGCAACCTGTGGATAACCCAAAATTTAGAGATTAAACACAAGAAAAAACAATTAGGAAAACGGCTAAAAACGCCGTTTATTTTTTTATCTCATTTAATCCGAAGCCAAAGCCTTGAATTTCGCAAAATTTAGCTTCTGGAGAGCTTAAAACAAAAAAGAAGTAGATAGAATGCTCAAAACCTTAAAAGACACATACGGGCAAATATGGCGAAAATAGAGATATTTTTGCTGACCAAGTGGAGGGTTTGTTTTATGTCAATAAATTAAGCATACATAGAGCCAAAACCAAAGTAAGAAAATTAATGTTGAACAAGATGCTCAAATTCCCCGTTTTCAAAGCTTTGAATTTGTTCATTGTCTTGCTCAAGCATAAATTCATAGACCATATTTCTGAAACGATTAAATTCTTCCCTCAAATCATTATGTCTTTCTTGCAGATCGTCATATTCCGACCGCAGAACAAAATGATTATTTGTTTCCGTATCTTCCCTTTCTTCCAACTCTTTTAATTTGCTCAAACTTGCTCCGACAAACTCGGCATTGTATGGCTGAATGCCATACGCACACGCCAGCAAATGACAGGCTTCTTTTGCGTCCGTTTCAAAGAGTTTTGAGGCAAAAGTTATCACCCCTGCCCCTTTCATATCACAATCTGTATTAAAACAGTTGAAACGTTCTGTATTTATGTTAAGTGAAAAACTCTTTTGATGTTCACAACAAGGACAATCGCCACGACATTCACCGTCTTGGTTGGGTTCATTGAGATTGATGCCTATATCTTCAACGACCGTTAAGACCATCAAAGAGCCTTTAACGGTCATAAAATCCACGTACTTTGAATCTAAGTCTATCTTTTGCCGGAGAGGTTCGAGGTCTAGTTTCATTGCTACGCAGTTCCCTTTTTCCAGTTACACCAAAAATTAATGAAACGTAGCAGAGCCAAAACGGTTTGCGAAGCGATTTTATAGAAAGTTTAAGGTGTTCCGTATTTTTCCGTTAAGGCTTCAATAATATCCGATGTAATAGTTGAACCCGCCTTAGTAGCCTCAATTCTCCAATGTTTCCGATGAGATTCCGGCACTTTGATATTGATACCCACCATTTTTTCTTTCTCACTTTCTACATTTATAGATTTCTTTATTTCTACATTGCTAGATTTCTTTACTTCTTTACTTGTGGATTTCTTGTTAGATGTTTTTTTAACGTCTCCGCCCTTTGCGGCTTTTATCGCATCCTTAAACTTACTCATTTCAAAATCTCCGTAATTTCTTTACCCAATGCTTTGTAATCTTTCCAAAAATCTCTAAAGGCTTTGACGTTCATATCTCGAATAGGAACGCCCATCAGAGCCGCTTTGCCGTAGCCCGTGGTTCTGCTAATCATTGTCTTAAATATCGGTATGCCCTCATTTTCTAAATCAGATCGTAAGATTTCCCCTTCTTTGCTTGGACGCGGCGGGTTGACCGTTATCAAAGCTCTGTAATTTGCATCATCAAGTGCTTGCGTTGTGTCAACCATTTGCTCAAAACTAAAAACGTCGGGGATTGTCGGTAAAATCATCAAATCGCAACCATCTGCTAATTCTTTCAAATCGTCGCTTTCAGGACTCGCACTTGTATCAATGATTATGAAATCTTTATTTTGAACAGCTTTAACAGCTTTTCTTTCATCCACGACTTCAAAAAGCGGATTGTCGGGAGTAGGAGAGCGAGTCGCCCATTTCAGACAGGTTTTGCGTTCATCTCCATCTATCAAGAGCGTATTTCCCTTTTCGCTGAAATACGTTGCCAAATGTATAGCGGTCGTGCTTTTTGCAACGCCGCCTTTATATCCTGTTACAGTTAAAATTTTCATTGTAGCTTTCTATACTTCTACATTTCTTTATTTCTACATATATAGAATACTATACTTATAGTTTATTGCAATACTCAACTTCCTTTTAGTTTTACAGCTATACAAACATCATTAGACACTCTTAACTTGCTGAGATATTGGGACAAACAACAGACTTTGCAATAACGAAATTTCCGCCGCCGGCTATGAGCCGTCTTTGCACCGCGAAAACAAATTTCTATGCAAAGCTCTAGTTTTTTATGTCCCTAAATTCAATCCCATCAAAGAGTGCAAATAGTTTGCATCTCTCAAACAAAACTCAAAAGGAGATTAGAAAATGAGCAATAATAAACCTACGTACACTGTTTACAATCTTGTCAAAAGAGAAGGGAAGGACGATTTTTGGAATAAGCTCGGCGGAGCATTTGCCACTAAAACGCAAGATGGTCGAAACAGAATCAACATTCCATCTCTTAATTTGGTTTTGTTAGAGCCAAAAGAGGATGAGGAAAACAGCCAATCTTCTGATAATTCCTAAACTAAACTTAGGGTGAGCCTAAAAAACTCACCCTTTTCTATTTTATCCATATTTTGACGCTTAAGAGCCTTTAAGCAGAAATGCTTGCAAGGGGAGCAAAAAACCATTCAAACGCATATACGGCTAAATTTGAGCCAAAGGCGAATAAATTAAAAGGGCTACGTCTCCCACACCGTAGCCCCATACGAGCGTAAGTCCTCACCCCTCACGCCCATTTATGGCAACAGGGCGTTGCCAATTATCGAAACTATACCATACAAAAAGAATAAAATTCCTCATTTCCTGATGGAGAGCAAAAAAGCGAAGCGGCTCAAAACTTGTCATCCGGGACGGAACGCAACGGAGCAGGGCGGAGTGGAGTAGGCGTAAGCCTTGACAAGTTTTGAAAGCGGAGCAGAATCCATCAAAAAAGGAAATAAATTTTTTTCTAGCAATCATCTGTAAATTGTGTCATAAATAAACTTATGGAAACTTAACAGATGGATTAAAAATGCTAAAACAGTTATTTGATAAGGCAAATCGTTTTTCAGAGATTTTGAGGCAAACATATGATTTCTTTTTAGAAAATAACGAACAAATTCAAGAGGATGAGTTCAAAAGAGATTACATTCACGCCCATATTTTTGAAAATGGCGAAAGTAGCGAACAGCAAGAAGATTTTCTTCGTCACATAAAAGAAAATTGCGATAGATTAGGAATAGAGTTCACCTATCGTTTTATTATTATTCACGGCGAACCCGCCTATGAATTTGGGTTTGATGATAAAGAAATTTACAAAGATTTTGTTTACAAGAATTTTGGTGATATGCACGAAAGGGAAGGGCATACTCAAACTCTCCATTCTTTTGACCCGGATTTTTTGGATGAATCCCGCAACGCCGCAGAACAATTCTTAAAAGAGCAGAACATTGATTTTACGATTCAGCTAAAACACAATGCCTATGATTTTAAGTTCAACAGCTTTTCAGATCGTATGACATTCTTAGATGCCGTAGAAGATGGAACGCTTGATAATTTGATTGAGACTAAAAAGCAAGTGCAACGATCCACAACAGATTATAGTTTTGAAATAAACTAAAGTAAGCGGTCAAAACCGCTTTCAATAAAATCATTCGTAAGTGTTCCTTTAGAGGGTTGTAGGTCATTTGCTGGAACACTATTTGAGGCTTCTGGCAATGGTTCTAATCCAAGCAATTTTCGTTCGTGCGACTTGGTTACATACTCATTCAAGAGCCGAACCAATACTTTAGAAAATTGGCTTTCCGGGTTTTTTCTCATATGGTGCAGGGCTAACGCTCCGGCAATGATTTTACGGCGTGTTTCACGCTTGCGATTTCGCTCACGTTCACGAGCCTTGATCTTCTTAATTCGGGCATCGAGTTTAGATTTTTTCTGATAGAGATTTTCGAGTTTTTTTGTGGACATTAGACACTCAATAATTTGCCATTTTTGTGCGTAATATTGATAATTACAAGTGAAGGTTGAGGGTTATTAACATCTAAATAGCACACTTATGCAATCTCCGATTGCCGTGTGTTAGGGAGAACCCTAAAACCCCTTTTTGTGGCTTGAAAGCCACGCGGAAATGTTCCGGCTTTTTCCGCATCCTTTTTCGGTTATCGGCGGGCATAGATTTTCTTATATGCGAGTAATGGAATTACATTCTCCGGTGAAGCTCATTCAGCGTTCAAAAGGGCGGTCAGCAACCGCCGCCGCCGCGTATCGTTCCGGCACTCTGATTGAGTGTGAACGAACGGGCGACACGCACGATTATCGAAAGAAAGAGGGCGTTGAGTTTGATGCTGTTTTGATACCGAATGAAGCCCCGAAAAATATCATTGACAGAAAATCTTTATGGAATGCCGCCGAGTTGCAGGAAAAAAGAAAGAACAGCCAAACGGCAAGAGATATAGAGATCTCTTTTCCTGCAGAATTTAGTCCCGAACAACGCCAAGAGGCAGGGGTTGAAATCGGGAAGTTTTTATTTGCCCGGTATGGTGTCGCCGTTGATATGTGTTGGCACGAACCGAGCAAGCAGGGCGATGAGCGAAACTATCACCTGCATATTTTGATGACCACGCGGCGTTTTGAAGAGGGAAATTGGGCAAAGACCAAAGACCGCATTTTAGATGACCGTTTTGGAAAGGGAAGGGAAGAAGTAACACGGTTACGCCAGGGAATAGCAGATTCGATGAACAACATCGCCGCCCGTGATAATGTTCCCGTTTATATTGAGCATTTGAGTTTTGAAAAACGAGGCATTGACCGAGAGCCTTTGAAACCGATGAGCAAGGAAGCTATTCAGCTTGAAAGGGACGGAATCAAAACCGACATTGGCAATTTGAACCGTGAAATCAAAAAACGAAATGCGGAGAGGGAACAACTCTATGAACAAAAGAATGCTGTCAATATGGAAATAAAACGGGCGGAACTGAAGGCAAAAGAAACTGAAGCTCATCAAATACCTTCAGAAACGCCCAAAATTGATCCGCAGATGCAAGAGAAGGATTCCTTTGCGGATTTCTACCAAGAAACTCAAAAACGCCGCAGGGAGCTTCTACAAGCCCAAGAAACGCAATTTGGAGAAGAACGCCAAAAATCTATGAAGGAACTCGCCCAGATTTGGCAGGTTCAGGAAAAATCAAATTGGTTTATTGGGTTTTGGCGAATGATTTCAGGGCAAGCCCAAAGAGATGAAGAAAGAAGCCGAGAACTCCAATCTAACCTTGAAACAATCCACCAACAACAACAGGAATCCTTTGAGAATTTTGAAAAGGATCGTCAGAAGCGACTTGAGGCGATGAGAGCAAAAGAACTAACTCAAGAGGTGAGTCGAGAAAATGATTTGGAACAATCACCCGAAGACCGTTTGAAGCAAAAACTTTTAGCCAAATTAGAGCGAAACAAAGATAAACAGGAATTAAATCGAAGCCAACGGCGAGGTTTTGAAAGATAACTATTCGGAATTATCGTTATCTTTCTTTTCCAACT
>JANQRU010000006.1 GCA_028284415.1 Pyrinomonadaceae bacterium | reverse complement strand
ATTGCCCCGATTGCAATGGAGAAGGGGCTACGATTTGCGATCAGAGAAGGTGGCAGAACGGTGGGAGCCGGAACAGTTACTGAAATCATTGAATAGTTTATTGCTAGGAATTAATTTATGTTAAACGAGAAAATACGCATAAAGTTAAAAGCATACGATCACAGAGTTTTGGATCAATCAACTCAAGAGATTGTTGCTACGGCAAAAAGGACGGGAGCGAGGATCGCAGGTCCGATTCCTCTTCCAACTGTTAAAAATAGATGGACGGTTTTACGTTCACCACACGTTGATAAAAAATCGCGTGAGCAGTTTGAGATAAGAACGCACAAACGACTTATGGATATTCTTGACCCGACTGCTGAAACTGTAGATGCGTTAATGAGATTAGATTTGCCAGCTGGCGTAGATGTAGAAATCAAAGCCTTCGGAACGTAAGTCAATCGAAATTAGTTAGCAAGGAATTCAACCGAGTTTTGGAATTAATATTTTTAAGAAAGCCAAAACTCTTAACCTTAAGTTTGAGGTAAATGAGGATGATTAACGGAATCATCGGAAGAAAAGTAGGAATGACACAGCTTTTTGCTGAAGATGGGACAGTCACACCCGTAACTGTCATCAAAGCAGGACCTTGTGTAGTAGTTCAAACGAAGAAATCAACCGGACGCGATGGCTACAATGCGGTTCAACTTGGTTTGGTAGAAGATAAGCCAATTAAAGTTAAGAACGTAACGAAACCTATGCGTGGGCATTTCGAGAAAACAGGCGGTGGTACTCCACCAACCCGTATCTTAAGAGAAATTCGTTTGGAGGAAGAGCCTGAAGTAGAAATTGGTGAACAGGTCAAGGCTGATATGTTCACTGATGGAGACAAAATCGAAGTCATTGGTAGATCAAAAGGGCGCGGTTTTGCAGGAACGATTAAAAGACACGGGTTCGCACGTGGTCCGATGACACACGGTTCGATGAACGTTCGTCGTCCAGGTTCAATCGGACAGTCAGCAAGTCCCTCCAGAGTTTTGAAGGGAACTAAATCTTCAGGACACATGGGAAATGCTCGCGTTACAGCCAGAGGCTTAACGATTGCGAAAGTTGATGTTGACAACAATTTGATTATGGTTCGCGGTTCTATCCCAGGACCTAATGGTCGGTTAGTTGTAGTTAAGAAATCTAAGATTCAGTAGCCCGTAGGTTACTTTTATGGAGTTAAATTATGCCTACCGTAAAGGTTCGTAATTTAGAAAACAAAGAAGTCGGCGATATTGAGTTGTCAGACAAAATTTTTGATGTAGAACTCAATGAAGGCTTGATTCATGCGGCAGTTAAAAACTTTTTGGCTAACGCAAGACAGGGAACAGCAAAAACCAAGACTCGCGGGAATGTTCGCGGTGGTGGCAGGAAACCTTGGCGTCAGAAGGGAACAGGGCGTGCAAGAGTTGCTTCAATTCGCTCACCTTTATGGCGTGGCGGCGGAAGAGTTCATGGTCCGTTACCTAAAGATTGGTCATACAAAATGCCGAAGAAAATGCGTCGGGGTGCTCTCAGATCAGCATTATCGGAAAGATTGCGTGAAGGTAATTTGATTATTATTGATGAAATTAATCTTGATAATCCTAAAACCAAAGAGTTTGTTGCACTTATGCAAAAACTTGAATTAGCCAATAAAGACAAGCAAACCAAAACTCTAATTGTCGATTCTTTAGATAATTCAAACTTAGTTTTGGGTTCCCGCAATGTCCAAAAGACAAAAATTACAAATAGTTTTGGCGTAAACATATACGATTTGCTCTATCACGAAAAAATTGTTTTTTCCAAGAAGGCTGTTGAAGAATTGAATGATTTATTAACACCAAGAGGAAAGAAAACAGCAGTAAAGGAGGCGGCATAATATGAAGAAGATGATGAATACTTGGGATGTTCTGAAAGCTCCGCTTATTACTGAAAAGTCTGTTTTGTTGAAAGAGCAAAGTAGTGATGAAGATGAAGGACAGGTTTTGACTTTTCGCGTTGACCGTAAAGCTGGCAAAGACGATATTCGGAATGCTGTTGAAGAAATTTTCGGAGTCAAAGTGGCGAAAATCAGAACGATGCATTACAAAGGCAAAATGAAACGGCAAGGTCGTTATCAAGGACGCCGCCCAGCTTGGAAAAAAGCATATGTGACATTGAAACCTGGTGAACCACCTGTAGATTATTCTGAAGCAATTTAATCAGTAGGTATTAAAAAAGCTGATAACTGACAAGAATTATGGCTATCAAAAAACTAAAACCGACATCACCTGCTCGTCGCTATCAAACATATTTGAAGAACGAGCAACTAACTAAAGGGGCAAAGCCTGAGAAATCTTTGCTCGAGCCGAAAAAAAGAATTTCGGGTCGAAATAACGACGGAAGAATAACTGTCAGACGTCGTGGTGGTGGACACAAAAGATTCTATCGCAAGATTGATTTTAAGCGTGACAAAGCAGGAATCCCCGGAAAAGTAACGCAAATCGAATACGATCCGAACCGCTCTGCAAATATCGCTTTGATCACATATCTTGATGGTGAAAAAAGATATATTCTCGCCCCTGTTGGGTTAGAAGTAGGACAAAAAATTATGAGTGGAGCTGAGGCTGATATTTTGCCCGGAAATGCTCTTCCTATTTTGAATATTCCCTTGGGTACAGAGGTTCACAACATTGAGATGCGTCCCGGAAAAGGCGGACAGCTTGTAAGAGCCGCCGGAGGGTTCGCGCAGATCGTTGCGAAAGAAGGTAAATACGCTCAGTTGAAAATGCCATCAGGTGAAGTCCGCAAAATCCCGATTGTTTGTATGGCTACTATAGGGATGGTTGGAAACCGTGAACATGGAAATGTTTCGTTAGGTAAAGCAGGACGTAAAAGATGGATGGGACGTCGTCCAAAGGTTCGCGGTGTTGTTATGAACCCGGTTGATCACCCGCACGGCGGTGGTGAAGGTAAAACTTCCGGTGGTCGCCATCCAGTAACTCCTTGGGGTAAACCAACTAAAGGTTATAAAACACGTAGAAACAAACGTACACAAAATATGATCGTACGTGATAGAAGAAGGAAATAATTATGCCACGTTCAGTTAAAAAAGGACCTTTTATTGATTTGAGTGTTCAAAAAGCTCTTAAAAGAATTGAAGAAAGCGGATCAAAGCCGCAAGCAATCAAGACTTGGTCACGTCGTTCAACAATTACTCCTGATATGGTTGGTTTGACTTTTGCCGTTCACAATGGGAGAAGACACATTCCGGTTTATGTAACTGAGAATATGGTGGGACACAAACTTGGAGAATTTTCTCCGACGAGACTATTTAAGGGACATCCGGGAACGAAAGCGGAAAAAGCGGCAAAGAGAAAATAACGCGATACGTTTTACGTTATACGCTTTAGGCACAAAGCGAATTAAGGAATACGAATTACGATTATGGAAGCTATAGCAAAAGCAAAATATGTAAAAGGATCGCCGAGAAAAGCACGTCTTGTGATTGACTTGGTGCGTGGGAAGAATGTTTCGAAGGCATTAGCTATTTTGCAGTTTACGAATAAGCGAGCTGCTGAACCGATTGCGAAATGCATTCGCTCAGCAATCGCCAATGCAACTTACAAAGCAGAGCAACAAAACATTGCAATTGATCCCGATGATCTCTGGATCAAGACTTGTTATGTAGATATGGGACCGACAAAAAACCGTCGTCGCTTGCGTCCTGCACCACAAGGTCGTGCATATTTTGAGAGAAGACACTACTGCCACATAACTGTTGAGTTAACAAGTGACGTTCCTCAAGAAGAGGAAGAGGAAGTAACAAAAAAATCTTCAGCTAAGAAAAAAGATACTTCAAGCAAAAAGCCAAAAGGTAAAGCTGACACGAAAAAAGAAACCAAAAAGACTGAAAAGAAAGCTGAAGAAAACGTTGAAAAAGACGCGTCAAAAGCTGAGGACAAAAAAACTGAGAAAAAATCCAAGGCTGACGAAAAAGTAGCTAAAGATGAAAAGGCAGAGGCTAAACCTGAAGAAAAGAAAGCAGAAGTAAAAACCGATAAACCTGAAGAGAAAAAGGAAACCGAGTCTGCCGAAGCGGAAAAAGATTCAGTAGCTACAGAAACTCCTGAAAATAAACCTTTAGCTGCAAAGACTGATGAAGAAAAAAAAGAAACAAAAAAAGCGGCTGACGCACAGGTAGAAGAGAACGAGGAACTTGAAAAGCAATAATTAGATACGGAAGATTTTATGGGACAGAAAGTACATCCATACGGATTTAGAGTCGGATATAACAAAGATTGGCATTCACATTGGTTTGCCAAAAACGAATTTGCTGAGTATTTGGCAGAGGATTTGAAGTTAAAACGTGACTTGAAAAAGCGTTTTTCAGGTGCTGGAGTTTCACACATTGATGTTGAGCGTGCAGCTAATCGTCTGAAAATCATTATTTACACTTCTCGCCCCGGAATTATCATCGGTCGAAAAGGGTCAGAAATTGAAAAGCTGAAAGAAGATTTATCAAGAAAGACCGGACGTGACGTGATTGTTTCGATTCAAGAAATCCGCCGACCGGAGTTAAATGCTCAATTGCAAGCTGAAAAGATCGCGTATCAACTTGAAAAACGTATTGCTTTCAGACGTGCAATGAAAAAAACTATGGAAGAAACTCTTCGCATGGGAGCAGAAGGTATTAAAGTTATGGTTTCGGGTCGTCTGAACGGTGCTGAAATTGCTCGTAGCGAATGGTCTCTGCAAGGACAATTACCTCTTCATACTTTGAGAGCTGACATTGACTATGGTTTGGCAGAAGCTCATACAACAATGGGAATTATTGGAGTTAAAGTTTGGATTTATAGAGGCGATATTCTTGATCCTGATGCCAATATGGCACGCGGTACGACTACAGATCCGATCAATGAACCGAAAATCGCACCTGGAGCAAGAAGAGGAAGAAGACCGCGTCGTCGTGATAACAGGAATAAGGATAGATAGTTAATTATACGCAAGTTTATTTGAGGTAGCTCATTATGTTAATGCCGAAAAAGGTCAAGTACCGAAAACAACAAAAAGGACGAATGAGAGGTAAAGCTCATCGTGGAGATAAATTAAATTTCGGTGATTTTGGATTGAAAGCTTTAGAACCGGGCTGGATCACAGACCGCCAAATCGAAGCGGCACGTATTGCAATGACCAGACACGTAAAACGTGGTGGAAAAATTTGGATTCGTATGTTTCCTGACAAGCCGATTACAAAAAAACCGGCTGAAACCCGTATGGGTAAAGGAAAAGGAGCACCGGATCATTGGGTGGCAGTAGTAAAACCCGGAAGAATTATGTATGAGATGCAAGGGGTTAATGAAGACCTTGCCAGAGAAGCATTCCGATTAGCAGCACAGAAGCTTCCAATCAAAACAAAATTCGTCACTCGTGCTGACTTAGAAGGAGGAATTGTTTAACGATGAAACGTAGAGAACAGTTAGATCAACTCCGTGAAATGGAACTTGATGAGTTAAAAGAACAAGCTGATAGTTTGAAAGAATCCCTCTTTCGTTTGAAGTTCAGAAAGTCTTTAGGTGTTGGTGAGGTAGTTACTGATATCAGACGTGAAAAAAAGACTTTGGCACGGGTTTACACATTGATTCGTCAAAGAGAGGCGGAAGCTAAAGTAGAAAGTGCAGAGGCATAATTAAGGTTGAATTAAGAAATGGCGAAGAACAAAGAAGAAACAAAAACAGAAGAAAAAAATGACTCTTCAATAGTTGAAGAGGTTGTCGAAGCAGCAACTGAGGTTGTTGAAGATGTAGCCGAAGCAGTTGCGGATACAGTTTCTGATGTTGTTGAAACAGTAACGGGCGGTACAGACGAGAACGGTAGTGATAAAGCTACGAAAAAGCGTCATAAAAGAGCTGAGAAAGTCGGTGTTGTTCAGTCAGACAAAATGACCAAAACAGTTGTTGTGAGAGTTGACAGATTGGTTAAACATCCGATGTATCGCAAATACGTTAAGCGTAAGAAGAAATTTATGGCTCATGATGAGCTAGGTGCAACAATTGGCGACAAAGTTAGAATTGTCGAGACCAGACCGCTTTCGGCACGTAAGCGCTGGCGAGTTGTAGAGATTGTTCAGAAAGCACAAAAATAAGCTGGCAGTTTGCAGTTGGCGGTTAGCAGAGAAGCTCAAAAGGCGTTAACTACTGACTACTGACGACTGATTACTGACCACTCAAATGGAGTGAAGTTATGATTCAAATGCAAACCGCACTTATGGTTGCGGATAATTCAGGTGCTAAGAAAGTAAAAATGATTATGCCGATTGGCGGTTCGACAAGTCGGATTGCAGGAATTGGCGACAAAATCAAAATTACGGTTAAAGAAGCTACTCCTGATGGAACGGTAAAAAAAGGTAAAGTTTACGACGCTGTAATTGTAAGAACGAAAAAAGAAGTACGGCGTAAAGATGGAACCTATATAAGGTTTGATGAGAATGCAGCAGTTCTCATTAAAGAAGATGGTTCACCAATCGGAACCCGTGTTTTTGGTCCAGTCGCACGCGAATTACGTGATAGAAGTTTTATGAAAATTGTTTCGCTTGCACCGGAGGTTATATAGAAAATGAGTAAAGCTAAAAGAGGAACAATAAGATCAAGAATCAAGCGTGGTGATGAAGTAGTTTTTATCACTGGAAAAGAGTATAACCGCTATGAAAGAAGCTCAGACGGAAAAGTAAATCGTGTTCCTTACAGAGGCAAAGTTATAGCTGTTGATCCTATAAATCTAAAAGTTAAAGTTGAAGGTGCAATGATTGTTAAAAAGCACCAAAAGGCAAACCCTCAATTAAATATTGAAGGTGGAATTATCAAAAAAGAAGCTTGGGTTGATTCTTCAAATGTGGCTTTGATTGATCCTGAAACTGACAAACCAACTCGCATTAAATATGAAATCAGAGATGGAAGAAAAGTTCGTGTGGCAAAAAGCGGTGCATTAATCCCTGAACCGCAGAAGTTTGCTAAAAAGGAAGTTAAAGAAACTAAAGAAACAAAATCAGAAGAATCTTAAAGATAAAAAAGACGAAGAAGAATAAAAGAGTTTGAAGTTTGGTAACGCTTTTTGAAAGTAGCGAGTCCCAAACACAAAATGAGGAGAAACTCTGAAAAATGGCAAGGCTAAAAGAAAAATATAGAAGTGAAATTGCTCCGGCAATTGCTAAAGAGTTTGAAATAAAAAATAAGATGGCGATTCCTAAGTTGGAAAAAATCGTCGTCAATATGGGAGTTGGTGAAGCTATCGGGAATTCGAAGATACTTGATGTAGTAGTTGATGAATTAACAGCTATCACCGGACAAAAACCTGTTGTTACCAAAGCAAAAAAATCAATCGCTGCATTTAAATTGCGTGAAGGAATGAAGATTGGTTCGATGGTTACATTACGCGGGAACAGAATGTATGAATTTCTCGACAGATTGATTTCAGTCGCTCTACCACGTGTGAGAGACTTCCGCGGAATTTCACCCAAATCATTTGATGGACGAGGAAATTACACGCTTGGTATTAAAGAACAGTTGATTTTCCCAGAGATTGATTTTAATAAAGTAGATAAAACTCGCGGAATGAATATTTCGATAGTTACAACTGCTACCAATGATGAGCAAGCACGTTCATTGCTCAAATCACTCGGTATGCCATTCCGTCAAAACTAAGAATTGAATTAAAGAATTATGGCTAAAATAAGCAAGGTAGTAAAAAACGAAAAACGCAAGAAAACAGTGGCTAAATATGCTGCTAAGAGAAAAGCGTTGAAGAAAATTATCAATAATCCGAATTCTACACCTGAGGAGGTTGATGATGCGGTAATGAAATTGCAAAAACTTCCTCGTGACGCAAGTCCAATCAGGGTTGTAAATCGTTGTTCGCAAACAGGTCGCCCAAGAGGTTATATAAGAAAGTTTGGAATTTCCCGTATTGCTTTGCGTGAATTAGCTTTGCAAGGGCAAATTCCTGGTGTAGTTAAATCAAGTTGGTAAATTTTCAGATGTTAGTTGATAGATTGTGGTGAAGTAGAAACTAACATCTAACTTAAAATATCTTTTATTGGAGTAATAGAAAGAATGACAGACCCAATCGCAGATATGCTCACACGGATTCGCAACGCAATTAGTGCGAATCATTCCCGTGTGGATATTCCCGGTTCAAAATTGAAGTTGGAAGTAGCAAGAATTTTAAAGGAAGAAGGTTACATCAATAATTTTGTAACCAAAGGTGAAAAACCAAAATATGTAATTCGTATATTTTTGCGTTATGACGCAAAAGGTACTTCGTCAATCACACATCTTTCGAGAGTTTCGCGTCCGGGTAGAAGAGTTTATGTCGGTTCGAAAGACATCCCAAATGTTTTGGGTGGTTATGGTGTGAACATCATTTCTACTTCAAGAGGTTTGATGAGTGGGAAAACAGCTCGCCAAGAAAATGTTGGTGGCGAGATTTTGGCAAACGTTTATTAAAGAATAGTTCGAGAGTTGCTTGCTTTGAATAAGCAAGTATTGGAAATCGAACAGGTTTAAGAATTATGTCTCGTGTAGGAAAACAGCCGATTACAATTCCTTCTGGAGTTGAGGTGAAAATAAACGAAGGTGAAGTAGAAGTTAAAGGACCAAAGGGCACTTTGAAAACTCCTATTCCTGAAGGGATTGAGTTTAAGCAAGAAGACGGTACTTTAACTGCTGAACGTAAGAGTGACAAGGATGCCGCTATGCACGGTTTGGCAAGGGCATTAGCTAACAATGCAATTGTTGGTGTCACAGAAGGATTTACGCAGCAGATGGATGTTGTCGGCGTTGGTTATAAAGCTGATATTCAAGGTAAAAAGCTTGTTTTCGCTTTGGGATATTCACACCCGATTGAATACATGTTGCCCGATGGCATTGATGCAACTGCTGAAAGACTCCAATCAAAAAATAGCATTCAGCAGTATCAAACAACTTTGACTTTAAGCGGAATTGATAAACAGCTTTTAGGTCAGGTTGCTGCGGAACTTTCACGTTTAAGAAAGCCGGATGCATACAAGGGTAAAGGTATTAGATACTCGGACAGATATTACAGATTGAAACAAGGTAAAACAGCCGCTTAGGTAGGTGGTAAAATAGTATGGCAAGAAGAAGTAGAGCAGATATTCGTAGAGCAATACATTCACGTATTCGTAAGAAAGTGCGTGGAACGTCTGAACGTCCACGGTTGGCTGTATATCGAAGTACCAAACACATTTATGTTCAAGTGATTGATGATGACAAGGGAGCAACTTTAGTTTCAGCTTCGTCGCTTGAGAAAGATTTAAAGGGTAACAACAGTGGCAACATTGATGGTGCAAAAGCAATTGGTAAAGCTATTGCTGAACGAGCGATTAAAGAAGGTATAAATCAAGTTGTTTATGATCGTGGTGGTTATATCTATCACGGTCGCGTAAAAGCTCTCTTAGACGCTACACGTGAGGCTGGGTTAAATAAACAATCAAACGGTAAGGCTGATGAAACTCCGGTTGAAAAAGTAAAAGAAGAACCCAAAAAAGAAAAGCCTAAGAAAAAGAAAAAGGCAAAAAAAGAAGATAAAAAAGCTAATACAAAGAAAGAAAAAGTAGAAAAGTCAGACGACTCAAAAGAAGGTAACAATGAAGAATAGACAAAGAATTTCGCCAAATGGCTTGATTTTAAATGACCAGTTGATCTCCGTAAATCGTGTGACCAAAGTTGTTAAAGGTGGTAAAAACCTTTCATTTGCCGCATTAGTTGTCGTTGGAGATGAAGGAGGTCATGTAGGCTTTGGGACAGGTAAAGCTAAAGAAGTTCCGAATGCGATTAAAAAAGCAGTTGAATCAGCGAAAAACAATCTGATTCACGTCACATTAATCAACAATACTTTACCTCATCCGTTTATCGGTAGATTTGGAGCTGGAAGAGTTTTGATGAAACCTGCGGCAGAAGGTACCGGAGTAATTGCAGGCGGTGCGGTGCGTCCAATTATGCAAATGCTTGGTGTGCAGAATGTTAGAACGAAAATTTTAGGATCGACAAATCCACATAGCGTAATCAGAGCAACATTTGATGGGTTGATGCGTATGAAAGACCCAATGGAAGTTGCACGCCTTCGTGGAAAACAAGTTGAGGAATTAATGTAATTTTAGTTTCGTAAGGTTAGCTTTCAATTGGCAACTAACTTTTAGTAACTGACAACTAACAAAAAAATGGCAAAGAGTACAGAAAAAAATAACGGAACAATCAAGATTCAGTACTACAAAAGTACGATTGGATATTCCAAAAAGCAGAAAGCAATGGTAAAAAGTTTGGGAATCACCAAACTCAATCAAATTGTAGAAAAACCTGACAATGAAGCTATGCGTGGAGTTGTAAGTAAGATTCCGCATATTTTAAGAATTGTCGAGTAAGTTTCGAAGATGGTAAATAGTCAAACATAAATGGTATCTTTTCACATTAGACCATTTATTTTTCACTATTTACCTTTTACGATTTAATGAGGAAAGAAAAAATGGCTTTAGCACTTAACAACATAAAACCGGCAAAAGGCTCAACACACAAGAAAAAACGCAGAGGTCGCGGTCCGGGATCAGGATTGGGAAAGACAGCAGGACGAGGGCATAAAGGACAAAAATCACGTTCTGGTTATTCAAGACGTGCTGGGTTTGAAGGCGGACAAATGCCGCTTCAAAGACGTTTGCCCAAGCGTGGGTTCACAAATATTTTTAAGAAAAAATGGATCGAAGTTAGACTTTCAACATTGGAAAGCAACTTCAATGCAGGTGACGAAATCACACCTGATATTTTGCGTGAACGCGGGCTAATTAAAAAAGCGAAACATGATTTGGTTATTTTAGGTAACGGTGAGGTAGGTAAAAAACTTACGGTAAATGCACATCGTTTTACCAAGTCCGCAAAAGAAAAAATCGAAAAAGCTGGTGGTACAGCAAATCTAATTACAAAACAAGCTAAGTCTGAAGAAGAAAAAACTGAAGAATAAATCTGTTAGCAAGTATAATTTGTAGTATTGATAAGAGTTTTTTGTTGACTGTATTTATTGAGAGGAAAGTATGGATAAGTTTTTTGCCGCTATACAGAATATTTTCAAAGTCCCTGAGTTAAGAAAAAGAATTATTTTCACTTTGGCACTTTTAGCTGTTTATCGCCTCGGGGCACACATTACTGCTCCTGGGGTTAATTCCGAACGTTTGAAACAGGTTTGGGCTGAGGTTAGCCAAACTCTTTTGGGTATTTTGGATATTTTCTCAGGCGGTAATTTCCAGACAATTTCTGTACTGGCTCTTGGTGTAATGCCTTACATTACTGCATCAATTATTATGCAGTTGATGCCAACTCTTTATCCACAACTCAAGAAAATTCAAGAAGAAGGTGAAGTTGGTCGGCAAAAGATGAATCAATGGACAAGATATTTGACTGTTGCTCTTTGTGCTGTTCAATCTTTTTTCATTGCTACATGGCTTCAAAGAAACCAAGTAATTGATAACACTTGGTGGATGTCAATGATGATGGTTGTAACTCTAACAACAGGTACGATTTTCGTTATGTGGTTAGGAGAACAGATTACCGAAAGAGGGGTTGGAAACGGTATTTCGCTTCTTATTTTTGCGGGAATCATCATTAGTTTGCCAAACGCCGTAAGTCAGGTTGCTGCAAAAGTAAGTGCTGGAGATGCTATGCAGACGCTCGGCGTAATATTCCTTATAGGTGTACTGATTGCATTGACAGCATTAATTGTCTATATGGAGTCGGCTCGAAGGAATATTGCTATAAGCTATGCGAGCAGGCGTGTAGGAAATCAAGTCTTTCAAGGGCAAGAAACAAGCTTACCGCTCAAGTTCAATATGGGGGGGGTAATTCCAATCATTTTTGCTTCATCTGTATTAGCTCTGCCACAAACTCTTTTTTCAGCACTTCCGGCTGACCCTAACAATCCTGATTCCATTTGGAGTCAAATTGTTACATTTTTCAATCAGTTTGGTGGTAATGATCCATATTACAATTTGGTTTTCATCGGCTTGATTGTTCTATTCACTTTCTTTTACATAACAATTATTTTCAACACTGATGATGTTGCAGATAATTTGAGAAAACACGGTGGATTTATTCCCGGAATACGCCCTGGTGCACCGACAGCTGATTACCTAAATACAGTTATGACAAGACTGACGACCATAGGTGCAACATATTTGGCATTAGTCGTGTTTATTCCACAAGTTTTGTTAAGCGGATTTAATGTCGCCAGATTGCCATTTATCGGAGGGGCTTTAGATAGTTTCTTCACTAATACACCGGGACTTAGCTGGATAATAAATGGATTGGGTTATCAGTTCTTCTTTGGTGGGGCGTCCCTATTGATTATTGTAGCTGTTGCAATGGATACAGTTGCTCAGATAGAAGCACAACTCGTAATGCGTAACTATGAAGGTTTTCTCGGAGCTGGAAGGTTACGTGGTAGAAGAGGATAGAGAAAATTTAGAATTATGTTTATGTCGAAGATTATTGTTTTAATAGGAGCACCCGGGGCGGGAAAAGGAACTCAAGCAAGATTGTTGCAAGAGAGGCTAGGTGTTCCGCAAATTTCAACGGGAGATATGTTCCGTGAAATGAAAGATGCAGATACTCCACTTGCAAAGGAAGTTAGAGAAATTTTGGCTTCGGGAAAATTAGTACCCGACGAAGTTACTTTTGAAATGGTCAAAGAAAGGACTGCACGAGATGACTGCAAGGGAACATATATTTTAGATGGCTTTCCAAGAACTCCTGTGCAAGCTGAGATGCTTGAACAACTTTCAGAAGAGCAAGGAAAACCGATTAGTGCAATTCTTGTTGATGTTTCGTTTGATGATTTGGAAAAACGTTTAACAGGTCGTCGAAGTTGTCCTGTTTGTGGAGAGATTTACAACATACATTTCAAAGCTCCAAAACAAGAGGGACGCTGTGATTTACACCCCGAAGCAGAACTTCTGCATCGTGCTGATGATACCTCAGAAAAGGTTACAGTTCGTTTGGAAACCTACGAGGAAAATACAAAGCCTTTGCTTGAGTATTATGAAAAGTCGGGACGTTTACAAAAAGTTGACGGCAAGCGATTACCGGAAGAAATTTACAAAGAATTAGAATCATTATTGGCAGTAAACAATGTTGCTGCATAAAATAGTTTTGTAAGTATTTATTTTGTAATAGCCAGCTATTTAGCTGGCATTACATTTGTTTAATTTTGAGTGAATCTAAGTTTAGCGAACTTATAAGAAAATCCGCCCAACTTTTACTGGGAAAACAGATGATTATTGCAAAATCAAGAAAAGATTTAGACAAAATGCGTGCAGTAGGTGAATTGATTGCAACGGTTAGAGAAACCTTGCGTTTGATGATTAAGCCTGGAGTTACTCCCCTTGAACTAAACGATACAGCGGAGAAAATGATGCGTGATGCCGGAGCTATCCCAACTTTTATCGGTTATGCTCCACATGGTATGACACCTTTTCCTTATGCAATATGTGCGTCAGTTAATGAGCAGGTCGTGCATGGTTTTTCTACCGATACTCCTTTAGAAGAAGGTGACATATTCTCAATGGATATGGCTTGTACGTTGAATGGTTTTGTAGGTGATACAGCAACCACAGTTCCGGTAGGGGAAATTGATGATGAGGTAGCCCAGTTAGTTAAAGTGACTGCTGAGTGTCTTGAGTTAGCTATTCACGAGTGTTACCCGGGCAAAAGAGTAGGAGATATTGGTGCAGCAGTTCAGGAACACGCAGAGAAATACGGCTATGGCATCGTAAGAGATTACACAGGGCACGGAATTGGCAGAAATATGCATGAAGCACCGCAAATTCCAAACTATGGAAGACGCGGTACTAAAGAGAAAATTCGTCCCGGATATGTTTTTGCAATTGAGCCAATGTTAACTCTCGGCACAGAAGAAACAGAAACGCTCGAAGATGGTTGGACAGTTGTGACTGCTGATAGAAAACCCTCCGCACATAGTGAGCATACCGTAGCAATAACAAAAGAAGGACCGGAGATTTTGACTTTAACCAAAGAACAGAAAAAAGAGCTTGAAGCGACCAAAACAGAGAAGGTCGCTGCCTAGCTTGAAAAATTAAAGGAAATACGCTAACATTTACGGTTTGTCCGACTATAAAGAGTTGGTTTTATATTTATGTCAAAAGAAGAAGCGATAGAAGTAACAGCGACTGTAATTGATACTTTGCCAAATGCACTCTTCAAGGTTCAGTTAGAAGACAACAAGGATCATGAAGTATTGGCTCATATATCAGGTAAAATGCGTAAGAATTTTATCCGTATATTGCCTGGAGATAGAGTTTTGGTTGAATTATCACCGTATGATTTGAGTCGTGGAAGAATTACTTATCGGTATAAGTAAAATTAAGGTTATTTAGTCGCAAAAAGAAAAGAGCAAGGAGTATATAAAAATGAAAGTTCGTCCTTCAGTAAAGAAAATTTGCGATAAATGTAAGATTATTCACCGAAAAGGTGTTGTTCGTGTAATTTGCGAGAATCCAAAACATAAGCAACGTCAAGGATAGGAGTAATAGAGGAATATTATGGCTCGTGTAGCAGGTGTCGATTTACCACCAAACAAAAGATCTCAGATTGGTTTGACCTATATTTATGGTATAGGTAAATCTCGTGCAACTTCAATCTTAAATGAAGCTGATATAAGCATTGATACAAAAATCAAAGATTTAAGTGAAGAAGAATTGCAGAGAATTCGTAACGTCATAGATCAGCAAGGCGGAGTAGAAGGTGATCTTCGTAAACAACGTCAGATGGACATCAAGCGTTTGATGGATATTGGATGTTACAGAGGCTTGCGCCACCGTAGAGGGTTACCGGTTCGCGGACAAAGAACACACACAAACGCAAGAACCAGAAAAGGTCCTAAGAAAGCAGCAGTTGCTAAGAAAAAAGCACCAGGCAAAAAATAGATTACAGTTGGCAGTTACGGTTGGTAGCTATTTTTTCATAACAAGAACCAACAATTACTGACCACATTGGCGAGTAATAGAAAATGGCAAAAGCAAAAGGTAAGACAAAAAAATATAAAAAGAAAGAGAAAAAGAACATTCCAGTCGGGATAGTTCATATTAAAGCAACTTTCAACAATACTCTTATTTCAATTACTGATATGGATGGGAATCTGATTGCTCAGTCTTCTTCTGGAGCCAAAGGTTTCAGAGGTTCTCGTAAGGGAACACCATTTGCGGCTCAACAGGCTGCAAATGATGTTGCATACAAAGCAATCGAAGCTGGTATGCGTGAAGCTGAGGTTAGAGTAAAAGGTCCTGGCGGAGGACGAGAGTCGGCAATTCGTGCAATCAATAATGCGGGAATTCGCGTTACATCAATTCGTGACACTACGCCAATTCCGCATAACGGATGCAGACCACCAAAACGCAGAAGAGTTTGATGGTTTTGGATTGATTTTCTGCAATCGTTTTGAAAAAGTTTTTTATAATAGAAAGTAAATATCGAAAGGATGAAGGGAAAGTAATAAACGTCCCGTAAACTTTTCCATAGTAACAGAGTAATTTCAGGATTTATTTAGATTATTTGAATAAGCAAATCTAAGATCCAAAGTTACCTTGCTTGGAGGCAAAAAAATAAATGGCTAGATACAGAGATGCGGTGTGTCGTTTGTGCCGCCGCGAAGGTGCAAAATTATTTTTGAAGGGAGATCGTTGTTATAAACCTTCATGTGCAATTGAGAAACGTGGTACACAGCCACCGGGACAACATGGTCCGACAGCCCGTCGCAGAGTGCTGCAAGGATACGGTGAGCAGCTTCGGGAAAAACAAAAGGTTAAGCGTATATATTTCGTATTAGAAAAACAATTCCGTAATTACTTTGACAAAGCTTCAAGACAAAAGGGAATTACAGGTGAAAACTTATTGTTTTTACTTGAAAGAAGACTTGATAATACCGTTTACAGAGCAGGTTTCTCAACATCTCGTAGGCAGGCACGCCAACTCGTTAACCACGGACATATCGAAGTTAATGGACGAAAAGTAGATATTCCTTCTTTTCAGGTCAAAGTTGGTGACATAATTACAATTAAAGATAAAAGCAGAAAGAATCCGCATGTCGAAGGTGCTTGGCAGACAGCGGTCGGGCGTGGACGTCCGCCGTGGATTACTGCTAATGATGCAGAAGTTAGTGCAACAATAACAGATTTGCCAAAGCGTGAAGATGTTGATGCAAATATCAACGAACAGTTAATTGTCGAGCTTTACAGTAAGTAAGTTTATAAAAACTAATGGCAAAGCTGGTAAGGGTTTTTCCTTGCAAGCTTTGTTCATTAGTAATTATTGGTTTTAAAAGACATTTATTCAGCCTAAAAATATGACACAAAATAACCATTGGACTAATTTTCAAATGCCGAGTCGCTTAAATGTCGAATCGGATACTTTAACGGAAAGATACGGTAAATTTTATGCACAGCCTTTCGAACGCGGATTTGGTACGACAATTGGAAATTCAATTCGTCGTGCTTTGCTTTCCTCAATCGAAGGAGCTGCAATTACTGCTGTGAAAATTGAAGGCGTTGAACATGAGTTCTCGTCAATCAAAAGTGTGACAGAGGATGCTACCGATGTCATCTTGAACCTAAAGCAAGTACCATTTAAGTTGAATGGTAGCGAGCCAAAAACTTTAACGATCAACGTATCAGGAGAAGGTGTTGTAACCAGTGGAGACATCGAACACGATGGTGACGTTGAAGTGTTAGACGGAGATGTACATATTGCAACTTTGAGTAAAGGTGGCGAACTTAACCTCGAAATGCGTCTCAAACGTGGCAGAGGGTATGTTTCAGCGGAATTCAACAATGATGAAGATTTATCATTGGGTTATATCCCGATTGATTCAGTTCATACTCCTATTAAGAAAGTAAATTATACAGTTGAAAAAACAAGACAAGGCTCAAACACAGAATATGACAAATTGACTCTGGAAGTTTGGACCGATGGTTCAGTTTCTCCTGAAGATTCTATCGGTTTAGGAGCGAAGCTTGTGAAAGATCACATGACGATTTTTATTAACTTTGAAGAGGAAGAAGAGGAATACGCATACGAAGATATTGCTCGTCCGCCGCTTCTAAGAAATGATTTACTTGATCGTTCTGTAGATGAATTAGAACTTTCAGTACGTTCCTACAACTGCTTGAAGAATGCAGACGTTAGAACAATCCGTGACTTAATTCGTCGTACCGAAAAAGATATGCTCGGAACGAAAAATTTTGGTAAAAAATCCCTCAATGAAATCAAAGACCTTTTACATGGTATGGGGCTTGATTTTGGAATGGATTTTGATGAGCAAGGAAATCCGATTCCAGGATCGGGCGGACGTGACTTATAAATTCTAAACATAAGGTAAAGGCTGTCTCCATATAAATAAAGAAATAGCCTTTGAGAATATTATTTTAAGATTTGGTGTAAGGTTATGCGACACTTAAAAGCACATCGTAAATTGGGAAGGACAACGGAGCATCGTGTTTCGATGTTACGCAATATGGCGACTTCTTTGATTAATTCTGAAAATGAGTACATAGTTACAACTGTTCAGAAAGCAAAGGAACTTCGTCCGTTTGTAGAAAAAGCTATAACTTTGGCTAGACATGCACAAAAATTAGAAGGTGATGATGCAAAAGCCAAAGAAGTTCACTTGCGGCGTAAAGCAGCAACTTATTTTCACGCTGGAAACCGTAACTTTAAGAGAGAACAAAGTCGCTTTGGTAGCAATGCTAATGAAGTAGAAAGAACAGCAGGTGTAAAAGCTGTAAAAAGACTTTTTGACGAACTCGGCGAGCGTTACAAAGACAGAAACGGTGGTTATACACGGATAGTCAGAATAGGTGGTCGTCGCAAAGGTGATAATGCCGAAATGGCTTTGATAGAGTTAGTTGATAATCCGCGTGAAAAAGCAGCTGGTAAAATTTACGACGAAAGTTAAGGAGCAATTCTATGGCTTCAGCTACATCAAAAGAAGATAAAAAAGATAAAAGCGAACAGAAAAAAACTGATGTCACCGAACCTTCTCTAAATATGGAAGAATTACGGGAACTTGCTGATTTGGTCAATGAAAATGGCTTTACGGATTTTGAGTTTGAAAACGAAAAAATCCGCGTTCGCTTAAGCAAAAATATTGTTGTACCGACTCAACAAGTGGTTCAGCCTGTACCTGCTCCAGTTGCTCAGTCTGCAACACCGGCTCAAGCAACTGCTGAGACTGAATCTTCAAAAGCTGATGAACAAACAACTGAAGCCGATGACGGTTTACACAAAATAACCTCTCCAATTGTTGGAACTTTTTATCGTTCACCTGCACCTGATAAGCCGCCCTACGTTAAAGAGGGTGACACAGTTTCACCAGATTCAGTTGTTTGTATCGTAGAAGCAATGAAACTAATGAATGAAATTCAAGCAGAAGTTTCGGGTGAGATCGTTAAAGTCTATGTAGAAAATGCACAACCTGTGGAATATGGGCAGCCGCTTTTCGGAATCAAACAGTAAGTAGTGTGTAAGAAACAGTGAACAGAAACTAGATTCTTTTTAAGAAAAGTTTGTTCGCTGTTTGTCGTTTTACTGCTCACTTTTTTATGAGAGAGATAAAGAAAATCTTAATAGCTAATCGAGGCGAAATTGCTTGCCGCATTATGTGGACGTGCAAAGAAATGGGCATACGTACAGTTGCTGTTCATTCTGAAGCTGATAGAGATGCTTTACACGTAAAATTTGCAGATGAGGCAATTTGTATAGGACCTGCCAGTTCAGCTGAAAGCTACTTAAATATTCCGGCAATTATCTCAGCTGCTGAAATTACAAATGTAGATGCTATTCATCCTGGTTATGGTTTTTTAGCAGAATCTTCGACCTTCGCAACTATTTGCGAAGAGTGCAACATAAAATTTATTGGTCCTAAGCCTGAAATTATCAAAATGATGGGCGATAAGGTAGAAGCCCGTCGGACAATGCAAGCGGCAGGAGTTCCTATTTTGCCTGGTAGTCCCGATCCAATTGCAGATGCGGAAGAAGCAAAGAAAATAGCCAAAGAAATTGGTTTCCCACTCATTATTAAAGCCGCAGCAGGTGGTGGCGGACGCGGGATGCGAATTGTCCGTGAAGAAAAAGATTTAGAGAGCCAATTAGAGACAGCTCAAGCAGAAGCTTTGGCAGCGTTCAAAGACGGTTCGGTTTATATCGAAAGATATATCGAACGCCCACGTCATATTGAGATTCAGGTTTTGGCTGATGAGTATGGAGATTGCATCCATCTGGGCGAAAGAGAATGTACAATTCAGAGACGCCATCAAAAGTTACTCGAAGAAGCTCCTTCACCTGTTTTAACAGCTGAACAAAGAGAACAGATGGGTTCGGTTGCAGTTAAAGCTTGTGAAGAAATTGGTTATTCAAGTGCTGGAACATTTGAATTTTTGCTTGATGAAGATGGTTCATTTTACTTTATGGAAATGAACACACGCATACAGGTTGAGCATCCTGTTACGGAGATGGTTACTCTTGCAGACATTGTTTATAACCAAATACGTATTGCCAGAGGGGAAACGCTAAGTTACAAGCAAGAAGATGTTCACATAGTTGGACACTCGATCGAATGCCGAATAAATGCTGAAGACCCTGAGAAGTTCACACCATCTCCTGGTAAGATCACTGCGTTTAACATTCCTGGTGGTCCAGGTGTGAGAGTTGATACAGCTGTTTACCCTGATTATGTTGTTCCGCCTTATTATGACTCGATGATTGCTAAGCTCATTGTTCAAGCGAGAACTCGTGAAGGGGCGATCAGACGTATGCGTAGGGCTTTAGAAATGATGGTTATTGAAGGAATAAAAACCACTATTCCTCTGCATCAAAAGATTATGGAAAACGAAAAATTTCAAAAAGGAGATTTTTCAACTAAGTTTATGGAAGAGTTTATGGAAGCGGAAAATAAAAAAGAAAAAGCTGAAAAAGCAAGCCAGTAAATTGACCAAAAAACGCTTTCCATTTACCATTTAGATTAATTAAATTTTTTGCGGTTATCAACTTTGGCAAGTTGAAGTTACTGCGATGAAGGAGTGATTATTTTTAATAGATATGCCAACAGCAAAAGAAGTAAAAGAAGAAGTAGTAAACGAGTATAAATTACACGATAAGGACACCGGATCATCACAAGTGCAAATCGCACTTTTAACCAAGAGAATTAATGAACTTACAGAACACTTTAAAGTTCACAAGAAGGACAATCATTCTCGCCGGGGACTATTAAGAATGGTCGCCCGCAGAAGAAAACTTCTTGATTATCTCAAACGTAAGGATATTGGCGAATACCACGCGATTATCAAGAAGCTTAAGTTGAGAAGATAGTAATGAAAAACGGGCAAAAGTAAAAAGTAAAAGGTGAAAATAATTTTCGTCGTCAACATTAAGGTTTTCATATATAAAAAGATTTCTATAATTAAGGCGAAAATTTAACAAATGGAATTCTTAAATAACGATTTTTTTCCTTTTAACTTTTTACTTTTACCTTAGAATTTGACCTCTTCGAGTCATATTTGAAAAGGTTCTCTCGAAGAATTTGCAATCGGTTTGCTGAACGTGACAGCGTATTTTGCCGCATTTGTAAAAGAGAACAGCTCAAGGTAAATATAAAAAAACCGAAAGCGACAGTGCATCACGGCGTGTGCATCTGTCGCTTTTGTTTTTATAGAGGAAATTAAATGTCAAAGAAAAAATATTTGAAAGAATCAATAAAGCTCGGCGGTAATGAATTAACCGTCGAGTCAGGAAAAGTCGCTAAACAAGCGGATGGTTCGGTAATCATCTCTTATGGCGAAACAATGTTACTTGTTACAGCCGTGAGCGACACTTCACCAAAAGAAGGTTTAAATTTTTTCCCACTCACAGTTGAATATAGAGAGTCTAGCTATGCTGCCGGACGAATTCCGGGCAATTACTTTAGAAGAGAAGGACGTCCAAATGAAAAAGAGGTTTTGACTTGTCGTTTGATTGATCGTCCAGTCAGACCGCTTTTCCCGGACGGATACAGGCACGAAACTCAGATAGTTGGTAGTGTCCTCTCTGCGGATTCTGAAAATGATCCCGATGTAATTGCAATCACAGGAGCATCTTGTGCTTTATATTTATCGGATATTCCATTTGAAAATCCGATTGCGGGAGTTCGTATAGGGTTAGTTGATGGAAAATACATAGTAAATCCAACTTACGATGAAAGACGTGAATCAAGTCTTAATTTGATTGTTGCTGGAACTGAAGAAGCCATTGTGATGGTGGAAGCGGAAGCTAATGAAGTTGCTGAAAACAAAATGGTCGAAGCAATGATGCTTGCTCATCAAGAGATAAAGCGACTCTGCTTGTGGCAAAAAGAGCTTTTCAAAGCATTGGAAATTGAAAAAAGAACTCACGAACCTGAGCAGCTTGACGACAAACTCTTTAAGCAAATCGAGAAAAAATATACGGATAAAATGCGTGAGGCTCTCGACACAACGGGCGGCAAAGATAAATTAGCGAGCTACGCCGCAGTTGATGAACTTAAAAAAGAGGTTGTTGAGAGTTATCCTGAAGATGATCCTGACAAACGTGCAATGGCGGGTAAAGTGTTCGGTGCGTTGAAGGAAAAAGTTTTCCGTGAAGATATTCTTAATAATAGACGGCGGCAGGATGGACGTAAATTCAGCGAGATTCGTCCGATTACGAATGAAGTTGGTTGGTTACCAAGAGTGCACGGTTCAGCTTTGTTTACGCGTGGTGAAACGCAATCAATCGCAACTGCAACTCTTGGTACTAAACAGGATGAGCAGTTTATGGATGATCTTGAAACCGGTGAAGTCAAAAAACGCTTTATGCTTCACTATAATTTCCCACCATATTCAGTTGGCGAAGCAGGAAGATTCGGTGGAACAAGTCGCCGCGAGATCGGTCATGGAAACCTTGCCAGACGTGCTTTAGAACCACTTTTACCTGAGGAATCAGATTTTCCATACACAATCAGAATAGTTTCGGAAATTACCGAATCGAATGGTTCGTCCTCAATGGCTTCTGTTTGTGGCGGATGTCTTGCAATGATGGATGCAGGTGTTCCTTTGAAAAGTCCAGTTGCAGGAATTGCGATGGGGTTGGTTTTAGAAGAAAACCGCTACGCAATCCTTTCAGACATTGCCGGAGCAGAAGATCACTACGGCGATATGGATTTTAAAGTAACCGGAACTGACAAAGGTATCACAGCCTTGCAGATGGACATTAAAGTCGCTGGAATCAATGCACAGATATTGGTTGAGGCTCTCGAACAAGCGAAAAAAGGTCGCTTGCATATTTTGAAAAATATGTCTCAGGCTATTGAAGAGCCACGTGAAGATATTTCAAAATACGCACCAAGAATTATCTCGATCAAAGTTCATCCTGATAAGATTCGTGACATTATTGGACCTGGCGGTAAGATGATTCGCTCAATTACTGAAGAAACAGGTGCAACTATTGATATAGAGGATGACGGAACAGTTAATATCGCCACAGCCGATGGAACTGCCGCTGATGCAGCACTCGAAAAAATCAAAGCTTTAACGGCTGAAGCTGAGATTGGCGAGACCTACCTTGGAACAGTTTCCCGTATAGTTGATTTTGGTGCTTTTGTTGAGATTTTCCCGGGAGTTGATGGTTTATTACATATTTCCGAAATTTCCGAACGCAGAATCCGCGATGTCCGCGATGAATTAAAAGAAGGACAGCAGATTATGGTTAAATGTATCGGAAAAGAAGGTAATAAGATCAAACTTTCCCGTAAAGCTGTATTGCGTGATGAGAAGGCACAAGCAAGCGGAAACTAATTATATAGTTAATCGTTAACAATTATTTAACCGGAGTCTTTTAATCTTAGACTTCGGTTTTTTATTTGTATGAAAACACTAAACTTGTGCTATTTTCTGCCGTTTCCAAAAAAAATGAAAAAAAGTTTAAAAAAAGTGGATTTTTTTTGGAATTTACTTCTATTAGGTCTTTTTAATTGGTGAATGACCAGCTTAGGTAGGTTGGACAGTAACAAAATGTAAAAAACTTTGCACAAAAAGCGTGCAATTCCATATTAAATTTGTTATATTTTGTTCCACAGTCCCTCCAAAACCTGAAAATCAAGAGTTTCATCCAGAACTCTGAGGTCGTATAGGTTTAAATAACACTTAACCAGAAAGCTAGGTAAATTAAAATGATTAAAGAAAATTTGAGATTTTTCCTTTCGGCTGTAAGCTTATTTTCGATTCTGTTTGTAATGACAGTTTCGGTAAGTGCTGCCCCTGTTAGATATAATCAAGTTACACAAATAGTTAACGCAAAACCGGGCAAAGCAAGCACCAGCAACTACACCAAGCTTCGTCTTTTGAATGATCCTGTTAATGATCCCAAGAAAGATGGAGACGGCGATGGTGATAAAGACAAAAGCGGAACTTCAAAGCCACAACAAGATGACCGTGTGATCACGGAAACTACTTTTGAAATGGTTGAAGAAGAAGTGTGTCCTTGTGAAAATCCTCCAACAAATGGTGGATTTCCATATTGGACATTGTTAGGTTTAGGAGCAGTTCCATTGATATTTTTATTTGATGACGATGATGATGATCCGACCCCAACACCAACGCCGACACCGACGATGACACCGACGCCAACGCCGACAGAGACCCCAACACCGTCTCCAACGCCAACACCAACGCCGACGCCATCGGAAACACCGACACCGACTCCAACACCGACGCCAACACCGACACCGTCAATGACGCCGACACCGACTCCAACACCACCGGAGCCGATTCCTGAGCCAATGACGATTCTATTATTCGGTACAGGTTTAGCCGGAGTAGGATTCGCAGCTCGTAAGAGATTCGGTAAAAGAGAAGAAGAAGAAACCGAAGAGTAAAAGGAAAAATCTGAATTTTTGAAATGAAAGCGTTTTTGAGACTTTAATGTATTCAGCAACGCTTTCGTCTCTAAAACTTAGCAACGGAAGTAAGTGTTTTTCAAGGAGATAAGAAACTTGTCTCACTCAAATAAATAAGAGGCTATAGAGAAAATGCGACGAAACAAATACACATTTTTATTCGTTATTGGACTGATTCTAACATTAGGTTTAACTAGTGCTTTTGCCGCAACTGGCAAAAACGATAAAAAGAAAAAACAAAAAAGACCGAAAAATACTGGGATTCTTTCTGTAAAAGCTACACCAAATGCTTTGCCTGTTAAAGTTGACGGCAAGTTGGTTGGAATGAGCGGAACGACTGAAGCAGCAGAATTTTACCTGACACCGGGTATTCATTTAGTTGAGATCGAAGGTCCTAACGGACAGAAATTCACCAGAGAAATAAATATAGTTAAAAATGTAAAAAACTGTATTTGTTTGAATGTAGTTGAAAAGAAAACAACCAGACCTTGTCCTTATAATATTGTTGTTGATGGACCTGATCGGGTAAATGAAGGCGATCTGATAACCTTCTCAGCCAGGGATTTAGCCGCTGCAACTGCAGTTTCTGCTGTCGCAATAAATTATGCTTGGAAGGTGACACCAAGCTCCGCACGCATAACCAGCGGACTTGGGACATCGGCGATAACAGTTGATACTACCGGTTTGGGCGGAAGAACAATTTCAGCTGAACTGGATGTAACAGATGGGGTTTATGATGCTTCATGTCGCCAAAGGATTGCGGTAAGCACATCGGTTGAAAAATTACCTGAACCTGAGCCGCCAAAACCACAGTTGTTTGATGAATTCCCATCAGTTGCTTTCGATGATGACAAAGCACGTCTTGATAATTTAGTAATTGAATTGCAAAACAATCAGGACAATCTAGGTTACATCATTATCTATCAAGGAACTGATAGAAGAGGACAGAGAACTAATATGGATAGATTGCAGAAGAGAACGCTGGATTATCTAGTGAAAACTCGCGGAGTTGATCCAAGAAGAGTGACAATCGTTCGCGGTGGAACGAGACCTGTTACAACGTACCAAATCTGGATAATTCCTCCGGGAGCAACTATTCCGGTTCCAAATGAATAACAAATAAAAAAGTGTAACTAAGAAAGAGGATGGCTTCGGTCATCCTTTTTTCATTTGGTTAATTGTTCGTAGTCCATTGTTCGTTGTAAAATGCTCACTTTGAGAAATTACTCAAATTACCAAAATATTATTTAAAAGAACTTATTTATGTCAGCACCAAATATCGAAACAATTGTAAATTTATCAAAACGCAGAGGCTTTGTTTTTCCCGCGTCGGACATTTATGGCGGATTGGGAAGTGCCTGGGATTATGGCTCACTTGGGGTCGAGTTAGCCAACAACATCAAACAAAATTGGTGGCGTTGGATGGTTCACGAACGCGATGATATTGAGGGAATTGATTCCTCAATTATTCAAAATCGCCTTGTTTGGAAATACTGTGGACACGAAGAAACTTTTAACGATATGTTGACCGATTGCCGGAATTGCAAAAAGCGTTTTCGTGCCGACAAGCTGGTGGACTCGCAATGTGAATTAAAACCTTCAAAGCATCCGGGCGAAACTGATAAATGTGATCTGACTGAACCGAGACCATTCTTAACAATGCTCTCAACCAGACTTGGTGCAGTTGCTGATGAAGAAGACTACCATTCGATGGCATATTTGCGTCCTGAAACTGCTCAAGGAATTTTTATAAATTTTGCCAATATGGTAACAACGACCCGCCGCAAATTGCCATTCGGTATTGCCCAAATTGGAAAAGCATTTCGTAACGAAATAACGCCCGGAAACTTTATTTTGCGAACGAGAGAATTTGAGCAAATGGAAATGGAGTATTTCTGTCATCCCGAAAAAGCTCCTGAATTTTTTGAGATGTGGGTAGAAAATTATATGGATTGGCTGACGGGATTAGGAATTTCCAAAGATAACCTGTATTTGTACGAAGTTCCTGATGACGATCTCGCACATTATTCTGACCGCACGATTGATATAATGTATCGCTATTTCCCCGAACGCGAAGATGAAGACAAACAATGGGATGAATTAATGGGAATCGCCAACCGCACGGATTTTGATACAAAAGCACATTCCAAAAAGGTTGTTGATGAAGAGGGAAATCGCACAAATCCTGAATCAACCGAAGACTTGTCATATCACGATCCATATACAAATAAACGCTTTTATCCATATGTTATCGAACCTGCCATCGGTTTGAACCGCACACTTTTATCTGTTTTGATGGACGCATACACGGAACGCGAAACTGACAAGGGCAATCGTGTCATTCTAAAACTTTCTCACGAACTAGCACCAATCAAAGTTGCTGTTCTACCGCTCAAGAAGAACAAACCTGAAATCGTCGAAATGGCGAAAGGCATCAAAAAAGATTTGATCAAATCTATGCGAACTGTCTATGATGATACTGCTGCAATCGGTAAACTCTACGCTCGCCAAGATGAGGTCGGAACACCTTTCTGCGTTACGGTTGATTTTGATTCGCTTGATGACAATACCGTTACCATTCGGGATAGAGATACTTGGGAACAAGAAAGAGTAAGTACAGATCAATTAAAAAATTACCTAAGAGAACGACAAGATTAAGTAAAAAATAGAATGAATCAAATTATGGGTAACCGCTCTTGGTTATCCATTTTTATTTTGTAATGTGACAATATCGTTTGGCTTACTCACAAAAATTTGGACAAACAACCTTTGAAGTCGTAAAATAGTCGAAACTACAGGTCATAAGTTTGGGAGAAGAATAAAATGAAAATTTGTTCTGTTTGCCAGCAGTGTTATGACGATTCGATTGCGAAATGCGATTTGGAAGATCATGGAACTTTAACTCAGGCGAGAAGCGGGAATTGCAACTTAGTTGAAGGTTACAAGATCAAGACAAAAATTGAATCCGGCTCTCCTGTCGAACTCTACAGAGCTACACATCTGGCTTCTGAAAAGAATGTTTTAATTAGATTTATTGCGGTGGAAGTTTCGTCTGCCGAATTGCTGGATGATTTGCGATCAGTTGTAAATTTAAGCCATCCAAGTCTGGCTAGAGTCTTTGAGTTTGGCAATTTGGAAGACAAAGACATTTTCATAGTATTTGAAGATACCAGTGGACAAAATCTTCAAGAATATCTTTCCAAACATTCAACTCTTACCGAAACACAATCTATAAAGATCACGCGGCAGATTGCCGAAGGTCTCGAAAAATTACACGAAGCCGGAGTTGTTCATCAAAATATATCTCCTGCAAATATCTTTTTTACAATCTCTGATGAAGAAGAAATTGAAGCTAAGATTACAAATTATGATTTTGGTGGATTGATTAAGCAACGGATCATAAAAACTGCTAATGGCATTGAAGCTAAGCCTGAGATTTTTCAGTATTACTCGCCCGAACAATTTACTGATAGAGAAATAGACTTTAAATCAGACCTTTACAGTTTAGCGATAGTCTTTTATGAAATTTTGCTTGGACATGTCCCATACAAACACGCAACTCCTCAAGAAATACAAGAATATATCTTCAATGAAGATGATGTAGATGGTTTGGATCATGATTTAAGAGCCTTGATTGGCTACACCTTACGCGAATCATTACAGCAAAGATTGAGTATGCGTCCTCGTACAACAATCAATTTTGCCAGACAGCTCAGGCATTTAGAGTTGGTGGCTACTCCCGTTGAAGAGATAGACGAAGATGAAGATGTCTCAATCAAGTCAACAAATCAAAGTGTTGCAGATGATCCAATTGATAGAGATTATGTTGTAGATTCTTTCAATAAAGAAGAGAAATACTCAAGCGAAGCGGAAAATGCATTTATTGCAGATGCAGTAAATAACGAAGAAACGGAACTTATTAACAAAGTCAGTGATGATAAGGCTGAAGAAGAACTGTTAACAAATGAAAATTTCGATGAGGGAACAGAACATACTCGCTTGATAAATGAAGGAGAGGATATTACTGATTTTGAATCAGAATATGTTGATTACATTGAGAAAATTGCTTCGGATGAAAAGCAAAAAGAAAACAAATCAGCTCTTAAATATATTCCTGTAGAATCTGACGTTCCGCCACCACCTCCGAATTCTTTTGTGTTTAAGAAATCTCATGTTTACGTTGCGGGAACTATGATGGCTTTGCTTTTCGGTAGTTTTTTCCTTGTTACATTTTACAATTGGCAAAGCAATGCATCTTTGAAAAAAGTAAATGTAACTAAGACAAAAGAGAATATTAAAACACCGACAGCAGCTAAAAATTTAGATGTTGAAGATAAAAAAGAGCCTGAGTTAACAGAAAATATAGCAGAAACTAACGGTTCAGAATCAGATGATTTTCCTTTTGAAAAGGTTCAATCAGAAGTATCTCAAAGGTCTGTAAACAGACAACCAAAGAAAGACACAAGAAAATCTTTATCTTCAAAGTCAAAACCAACCAAGTCAGGTAGAAAAGTTGCAAAAGAAAAAACTTTGTCGAAGAAACAGGCTGAGCAAAAACCAGTCTTCGAGGACAAAGTTATTATTATTGGCGGAGATAAAGGAAAACAAAATAAAAATGTTGCTAAGAAAGGTAAGAACAAAAAGGTGTTTTCGGATGTCGTGATTTATTATTAGAAAAAACCAAAAGTGTATAAACCTGCATAAATCATCTAACGTCAATTAAAAAACTTTCATCAATCGGCTATTATCTAAATTTGAATTTTTAGGTAGTAGCCGATGAATATTCCAAACAAAATTACAAAACTTGCCGAAATCATTGAGCAAAATGGCGGGCAGGCAATGCTCGTAGGCGGTTGTGTGCGTGATGAATTAATGGGAATTGAACCTAAAGATTGGGATGTTGAGGTATATGGTGTTGAACCTAATAAATTAAGGAAGATACTTGAAAATTTCGGCAGAGTAGATGCAGTTGGCGAAGCTTTTACTGTTTATAAGATCGGACAAGATTTGGATGTTGCATTACCTAGACGCGAAAGAAAAGTCGGACGTGGACACAAAGGATTCATAGTCGAAGGTGATCCCGATATGTCCTTTGAAGAAGCCGCTAAACGCAGAGATTTTACTGTAAACGCAATAATGAAGGACGTCCTCACGGGTGAAATAATTGATTGCTACGGCGGTAGAAAAGATATTGAAAAAGGAATTTTAAGAGTTGTTTCGCCAGAAACTTTCATTGAGGATTCTTTAAGAGTACTTCGTGCAGCACAATTTGCGGCGAGATTTGAATTTAATATTGATGAGGAAACGATTCAACTTTGCCGTTCGATTGATTTAACTGATTTACCATCAGAGCGAATCTGGGGCGAATTTGAAAAACTTTTACTAAAAGCACAGAAACCTTCGATTGGTTTGAAATGGCTTTATGAACTGGGCGTTGTAGAGCAGTTATTTCCCGAACTAAAAGCACTTGTCGGAGTTCCACAGGAAGAAGAATGGCATCCCGAAGGCGATGTTGATGTGCATACACTTCTAGTTGTTGATGAAGCAAGAAAACTGATTGGTGATTTGCCATATGAAAAAAAGGTTACGGTAATGCTCGGTGCTGTATGCCATGATTTTGGTAAACCTTCTACTACAGAATTTTTTGATGGACGCCTACGTTCATATGGTCATGATGAAGCAGGAGTTGAACCGACAATCTCGTTTTTAGATACATTAAACATACATACACTGAATAATTATGACGTCCGCAAGCAGGTAGTCGAACTCGTTCGTCATCATCTGAAACCAGGAATGTTTTTTAAAGCCAAAAAAGTCGGTGACGGTGCATTTCGCCGTTTGGCAAGACAGGTCGAACTTGACTTGCTTTACAGAGTTGCTAAAGCTGATGCACTCGGCAGAAATCCTGATTGGGTTCCAAAAGAGAAACATTCTAACGCTGATGCACAAGAATGGTTTATCGAGCGTGCGAAAAATCTCAATGTCGAATATGAGGCACCAAAGCCTATTTTGATGGGACGACACCTCATAGCATTTGGATTAAAACCTTCAAAACAATTTAAAGTCATTCTCGACGAAGTGTTTGAAAAGCAACTTGATGGTAAAATTCAGAATCTGGAAGAAGCAAAAGAATACGCAAAAGAGATAATAAATAAATGAGGAATTTAAGATACGATTGGACAATTAGCGAAATTGAAAAAATCTACAATTTACCATTTCCGAAACTGATTCTGCGGGCGATGACTGTTCATCGGCAAAATCACAAGACAGACGAAATTCAAGGCTGCCAGCTTTTGAGTATAAAGACTGGCGGTTGTCCTGAGGATTGTGCATATTGTCCGCAATCGGCTCATTACAAAACCGAAGTAGAACGCGAACAGCTTTTAAGCGTTGATAAAACTTTAGAAGCCGCCCGAAATGCAAAAGAATCAGGTGCGACTAGATTTTGTATGGGAGCGGCATGGCGCGATGTTCCTGATGGTGAACAATTTGAGCAGGTTTTGGAAATGGTTAAAGGTGTTCGAGAGCTTGGGCTCGAAGCATGTTGCACACTTGGAATGCTTCGCGAAGACCAAGCTGAAAAGTTAGCTGAAGCCGGTTTGACCGCATACAATCACAATCTTGACACATCACCTGAATTTTACGGCGATATTATCTCCACACGCGTCTATGACGAACGCTTGAAAACACTCGAAAATGTACGCAAATCTGGCGTAACAGTTTGCTCAGGCGGAATTATCGGAATGGGCGAAACAAAACTTGATCGTTATAAATTGCTTCAACAATTATCCAATCAAAACCCACATCCTGAAAGCGTTCCGATAAATCAACTCGTCAAGGTGGAGGGAACTCCTTTGCAGGATGAAAACGATTTAGACGTTTTCGATTTTGTCAGAATGATCGCAACTGCCCGAATAATTATGCCCCAGTCAATGGTTCGCTTAAGTGCTGGACGTCTGCAGCTTACTGATGAAGCACAGGCTTTGTGTTACCTCGCTGGAGCGAATTCGATTTTTATGGGCGATAAACTTCTGACTACACCAAATCCCGAAACTAACAGCGATGCCGAGTTGCTCGACAAACTGGGGATGAAGTTATTTGCCGAAGCGACAGCTTAATGCAAAGTCTATTTCCAAAGCTTTGCGATATTTTGAGGAACGCTTGCAACCATCTCGCCAGAGTTTGAGCCGATTCCCCAAGTATTAGAAAGGATTGCGATTGATAAATCTTCATCGGGATAAATATAAAGACACGCTTGCACGCCGGGAAATGCTCCTGTGATATGTAGGCGTTTTCCTGTTTTTTCGGGTTCTTTTGGAACAAACCAACCAAAACTCCAAGGCGATTTTTCATTTGGACGTTTGTAAAGCATTTCGAGAGTTTCTTTTTTCAAAAAACTTTTTTTTGTAAAAGCTTGCCCGAACTTTGCTAAATCTTCAGCAGTTGTAAGCATATTTCCACCGCCCATATTGTAGCTATAATCAAAGTCTGGAACGCGCAGGATTTTCTCGCTTGGCTGAAAATTGATCGGATCAAAATAGCTGTAATGGCTTCCGCGATTTTCTACGACAAAACGAATGTCATTGAATTTTGTGTTATTTAATTTCAGAGGTTTGAGAATCTCATCTTCGACATAGTTATCAAAAGGTTTCCCTGCGGCTTTTTCGATAACTAAAGCTAACAAATTATAGCCGAAACTCGTGTATTGATATTTGGTTCCGGGTTCTGAAAGTAAATCATCATTCTTAAAAAGTTTTATAGCTTCAGATAAATTTTTATAATTCGTGTTCAGAAATTGGACACTTTTTTCGCCTTGTTTATAGTGACGAATTCCAGCAAGGTGCAAAGCCAAGAGTCTTGGAGTGATTCCTTTATGAGGATAATCTTCCACGTACTTTCTAATATCTTCATCAAGATCAATTTTTCCGTCTTCGTGAAGTTTCAAAAGTGCCGCACCCGTAAATGCTTTTGTAACGCTTGCAACTTGAAACTTTGTGTCCTTTGCTGAGGCAGGAATTTTGAATTCAAGGTCAGCATAACCAAGATTTTCTGTGTAAACTAATTTTCCATTTTTGATGATAGCCGCTGATAAACCAATATTTTTTTGTTTCTTGTGAATCGCTTGTAAAATCTTTTTTGTTTCAGCTTTTTGTTCTTCCAAAAGATTTTTTGAAGAACAAATACTAAATAAAAACAAAATTATTAATAGACTTGTAAAAAAACGCATAAATTTCTCCTATTATTGCTTCAGATAGTTTACAAGAATCTTTAGGAATGTATTGAATGTAAATAGCAGGTTTGTTTGAAAATTGCTTGTCTTTGTAAAAGGTAACGGTATGTATCGAAAAAGAAATGTAAAATTTCAACCAAATTTACCTTTGATTTTTGCAGCATATCGGCGGCTAATGATAAATGGCTTACTGATATTTTTTAAGAAAACTCTGTAAGAATAATTAAACCATTTCTCAACTTTTTCGATGTATTCCAAATTGATAATTGTCGAGCGATGAATGCGAATAAAATTCTTTTTTGGTAATTGACTTTCCCAATCATTCATCGTTTTTGAAAGCAGAAATTTTTCGTCCGTTTTGGTAAAAACTTCTGTATAGACATCTGCGGCAACGATACATTTTATCGAATTGACTTTGATAAATTTCGACTCATCTTTTGTATTCACAAAGAAATAATCATTGTATTCGAGAGGCTCTTTTGTGCTTTCATTTATGTCAATTTTATTCAATCTCTCGATAGTTTCAGCAAGGCGTTTGGAATTTATGGGCTTTAACAAATAATCGAGGGCGTTGACTTCAAATGCTCTGATCGCATATTCATCAAACGCCGTCACGAAAATTATTTGAGCTTCGATTTTTATCTGCTCAAGCAAATCAAAACCCGTAGCATTCGGCATTTGAATGTCTAAAAAAATAACATCGGGTTTTTCTGTTTCAATGAGTTTTATCGCATTCGATACGCCATCTGCTTCGCCTATGATTTTTATATTTTTATGCTCATCAAGAAGCCGATACAACTTTGCTCTGGCAAGTCTTTCGTCATCAACAATTATGGCTTTCCAAGAGTTTTTCATTGATAAAAAATAAGCGAAATGCGAACGCCGTTTCTATTTTTACTGATTTCAAATTTATGTCTATCGGGAAAAAATTGTTCGAGTCTTTGTCTTACATTTTTGATTCCGACATTTGTACCGTTTTGTTTCGAGTTCGCATCATCAACCCATTTTCCACTATTTTCTATTGCTATTAAAATTAAACTTTCTTTCTTCTCCGCAGTTATTAGAATTCGCAAGGGAAGTTTGCTCGTTTGCATACCGTATTTTATGGCATTTTCTACCAAAGGATGAAGCAAAAAATTTGGTAGTTTGAAATCTAAGACTTCTTCCGAAATCTGAAAATCAACTTCGAGTTTTTCTTCAAAACGTATTTTTTCGATACTTAAATAATTATGAACGGCTTCAATTTCTTCATTCAATGTTACCAAGCCGGCTTTTGTTTTGTTCAAAGAATAACGCAAAAATTCCGACAATTCATCAATCATTTTTTCTGCACGGTTTGGATTTTCGCGTATCAAAGCACTTGCTGAGTTTAGTGAATTGAAAAGAAAATGCGGATTGATCTGATAACGCAGCATTTTTAGTTCGGTTTCTTTCGCCAGAGTATTTGCTTTTAAGACGAGTTCTTCTTCATTGCGTTTGCTTTGCCAATACTTAATCCCAAAATAAAGAGCACTCCAAGAAAGAAACAAAAACGGTTTATGATGTTGGAGCGAATAGCGAAAAGAATCCCACAAAAACGAAGTAAAACTCTCATCTCTTATTTCCCGAATCCCGAAAAAATCAAAAATTATTTCGCCCAAGATCAACCACAAAAACGCGGCTAAAATTGAGCCAATAATTGCCGTTAAACCTATAATTGCAATGGATTGAGTCTTTTTCCAAACACGTCGATAGATAGGACGCAGTAAAATTGTTAAGACAAAAGCGATCGTTACATAAGTTATCGGAACAGGAAAAAAGTTTCCTTCCAAAGAAATATAACGATCAATGGTATAACCTGCCCAACCGATAAGCTGAAGCGTCCAAAATGATGGTATTTTTGCGGTTGTTTCCAAAATGAAAAATCTTTTTTAGTAGCAAAAGCTTCTGATTTTAATCGTTGTCGGTAAATTTCCTTAGTTTGACGAGGCGGTTTTTCTGATCAAATGACAAATTGTAATTTTTCAAAAGCCCCATTCCAATGTTGACTCGCCTAGCTTTTTCAGAAAACAAGACTTTGAGATTATTTTCGGTGTTCCCTAAAATTTTTATCGGGTCTGTAAATTCTCCTTCCCACAAATAAAAAACTGTATTGGCACGAAATCCTTCTCCGGCTTTGACGAGTTCCGAAACTTTGCCGGATTTGGTATATTTCATAGGAAAGTGCATAACTAAATTAGAACCCATATCTATACTCCCCACAGTTTTTACTTCACCAACTTCAACAGGAATCTCAAAAGGTCTTTCATACTGAACTGTGTTTTTATCATTTAATGAAAGAGGCTTGTCAGTAAAAATCAGCCTTTTCCTTTCATTATTAATTGTAAGTGTATAATTCTCCCAAAATCGCCTGCCGATGATTCCATTTGTAAGCTTTTCGCCCTTTTTTCTACTTCGATTATAATCCCTCGAAAGTAAAGTAATTTCTTCAAGTTTTATTTTTCCGAATCTGATATTTTTTACCTCTACATTATCAATTCTTCTTACATTTACGCCATCGGAATTACTACTCGTCCCTGTTATTGGGATTTGCAGCTCTTTCACTACGGCGGAATCTAATCTCCCATAACCTGAAGCCCCAGTATCAAAAAGAAATCTGAACGGCTTATCATTAACAAAAACTTTAATATATATCCGACTATTTTCCACCTCGAATGGAACTTCGGAATAAAAAGATTCTTTGTGTACGACAGAGTTATTCTGAGCGGAACATAAAACAACGATTATAAAACTTAAAATTATTCCTTTCATATTTTCATCCTTCCAAAAACAATTATTCTGCTGTTCTCACACAACGAAATCCGTAAGCTATATGCGAATCCGCTCCCGACCATCCGCCAAATCTACGGTAAGCTATCGGACTATATGGATTAAATTCGTGTTCGGCACGACCTTGAAAATAGAAGCCTCCGCCACGATAGCCGTGTCCATTTTTGTTTCGTTTTGTTTGCGACCAATCTTCGTTTGTAGAATCTCCGCGTTCGCCCAATTCGCCATCGCCGTGTGTGCCTTTGAATGCACGACCGTCGGGCGAGCCAATCGTGATAACTCTTTCCCACAAACTGCCCGATAAGTCCATCACCCAAAAATATGAAGCACCAAAAAAGGAAAGTGTCTGATTCGAAAGTTTATCTTCCGTCCAATTATTTATGAGCGTTAAATTATTTTCCGAATCGACGATTCTTGCAAGCTGTTTTGAATCATTTGTTCCCCATGGAAATTCATTTGCAGACGGTTTGCGAGAGCCACGACCAGCCTTGGTAAACTCAAGTTCCGTCATAGGACGAAGTGCTGCCCAATCAGCAAATGCAAGTCCATCATCCCAAGTTATAAAGTTCATAGGTTGATTCGGTTTTTCAGCGATGTAATGACCATTTTTTAATTTGATCGTTCCTTTATTTTCAAAATAATCCCGTCCACCAAAATTCACCCGCTCAAATGTCGCATCACTCGAAATGCTATTCAAAAAATAAGCATAAAAACCTTGTGTGAGTTCGTACTTCATTGCATAAAAAGCATTAAATCCTTTCGGAAAAGTAGCGGGAATCGGACCTTTTTGATCTCCAACATAAGTCGCTTTGCGATAATACAAACTTCCATCCGACGCACTGACATTGATTGCCGATTCGGAATTTATTTCAACCAAACCGCTAGGCTCACCATTAGCATTTGAACGATAAAACGCTCCATAGTTCAAAGCTTTTTCGCTCGGTTCACCCAACGTAAAACTGCCTTTCGGAATATAAACCATCTCAATTCCGAAAATCTTTGGTTGAGTTCGCGGGATTCTTTCGCCAAATTTTGAAAGGTTTAACTTTATGTTCACACGCCAGTTTATATTGCCGCGAAAATTTTCTGCCGGATAAATAAAAAATCCGTTGCCGTCTTTGCCTACATCAATTTTGGCTTTCGGAGAATTTGAGTTTGGAAGTTGGATAATTGCGTGTCCATCTGCCGCAAGCTTAGCATGCGTGTCGCCATTTCCTAGTGGAAATTTAAGAAATACCCAAGCCGCATCGTAATTCCGCGAATTTCGCCAAGCGTTTTGCCAACTCAGATCAAAAATCACGCGATGCTCACCTTTTGAATCTCTATTAGCAAAGTAGCGGACATTTTTGATTTCCAAATTGTTCGCAAAACAGGAAACTGAAAAAAGAACAAAAAATACTGAAAATAAATATAAGTGAAATATTTTGGACACTTTTGTCATAAGTATTTGGAAAAATTGATTTGAATTTTTTCAGCAATAGTAAAAAGAAAGACGGGATTTTGAAATAGAAACTTTGTGAGTGGTAAATAAAACACGCCAAAGGTTAAAAACTAATATTCAATTTGCACTATGCTTTAAGACTTTTTAGAACTAGAATTACTCTTTCGCCAAATGTTTATAGACATAACACCATTACGAATTTCGAGAGATTATCGTCTGCTTTTCTTTGGGCAATTGATTTCTTTTTTCGGCACTATGATGACTTTTATAGTTGTCCCCGTGCAGATGTACCAACTCACCGAATCAAATTTGATGGTCGGTTTGATCGGCGTGGCGGAATTCGTGCCGATGTTCATTTTGGCGTTTATCGGCGGTGCTTTAGCAGATGCAGTTGATCGGCGAATGATCTTACGTTTGACAGAAATCGGTTTGATTTTGACGACTTTAATTTTGCTTATTAATGCACTTCTGCCAAATCCGCAAATTTGGGTTATTTTTACAGCAGTCGGGATTCACGCTGGACTTGCAGGTTTACAGAGACCTTCATTTGAAGCTTTAATTCCAAAAATCGTTCCGCTCGAACACATGTCAGCGGTTGCATCTTTGAATACTCTAAGAGGCGAATTCGGGTTTATTGTCAGCCCGATACTCGGCGGATTTATCATCGCCAAATATGGAGCATCACTTGCATATTTTATTGATTTTTTAACATTTCTTGCATCAATGGTGGCAGTCTGGATGATTAGCCAAGTTCCACCGCCCGCAAATGCTGACCGACCGAATTTTCAATCAATTAAAAAAGGATTCAAATATGCGGTCAGCAGACAGGAATTGCTCGGAACATATCTCGTTGATATAAATGCGATGTTTTTCGGAATGCCGAAAGCACTCTTTCCGGCTATCGCACTTTCGCTCGGAGTACTTGCGTATGTCGGTTGGTTTTATTCGGCTATCGCAATCGGTGCTCTAATCGCAACTTTCACATCAAGCTGGACAAGGCACGTGTATCGCCACGGTTTGATGGTCGCAATAGCGGCAGGCGGTTGGGGCGTTGCGATGATCTTTTTTGGTTTATCTTTAGAGAATTTTTATCTCGCACTTTTCTTTCTAGCCGTCGCCGGTTTCTTTGATATGTACAGCGGCGTTTTCCGCCAGACGATGTGGAATCAATCCATTCCCGACAGGTATCGCGGAAGGCTTGCCGGAATCGAAATGATAAGTTTTCTAACTGGACCAATGCTCGGTGATGCAGAAAGCGGAGTCGTCGCGTATTTTACGGATGTCAAAACCTCAGTAATTTCAGGCGGTGCTTTGGCAGTCATTGGAACAATCGTTTTGGCAATTCTATTGCCAAAATTCATAGCTTACGATGGACGCGAAGGATTGAAACAAAAAGAACTCGAAGACGCCAAAGCGGAGGCAGAAGCAAATAGTAATAACAGAGATGGAGGGGATGAAAGAGATTATAAAAACCAAATCTGAAAATCTTTGTTTACTCCCTGTCAATCTCCCCCATCCCTGTTAAAATTTCATAGTGGATTTGCAAAGTAGAATCAAAAACAGACTCAACGAGATCGAATCAAAAGGCTTAAAGCGACAGCTTTCAAGTCCTAAGGGAATTGACCTTTCTTCAAACGATTATCTCGGTCTGGCAAAAGATGAGTGTCTAAAAAACGCTATGATTGAAGCTGTAAAACGCGAAGGTGTCGGCTCGACCGCATCTCGTCTGCTTCGGGGAGAAAGAGATTGTTTTCGTGAAGTTGAACAAAAGTTTGCCGATTGGAAAGGCACTGAAAATTCACTTTATTTTTCAAGCGGTTATCAAGCAAATATCGGCATAATGCAGACGTTTTTGGAAAAAGACGATGTCATATTTTCCGACGAATTAAATCACGCGAGTTTGATTGATGGCATTCGTTTGGCAAAATGCCGAAAAGAACTTTTTAAGCATTTTGATGTTGAAGAAGTTAAAAAATTATTAAACGAAACAGAATGCAAAGGGCAAAAGTTTCTCGTGACGGAATCACTTTTTTCGATGGATGGCGACATCGCTCCGCTCAAAGAATATGCTGAAATTTGCCGAAGGACAAATACGAATCTTATCATTGATGAAGCACATTCGGTTGGACTTTACGGTAAAAAGGGAAGTGGATTGATCGAAGAATTCGGAATCGGCAAGGATGTTTTTTTATCAATAAACACAGCTGGAAAAGCTTTGGGAGTTTCAGGAGCTTTCATTGCCGGAAGCAATCAAACCATCGAATATTTAATTAACAAATGCCGATCTTTTATTTTCTCCACCGCACCGATTCCGGCGGTTGCGGATGCTCTTATGATGGCAATAGAAATAATCGAGAGTGAGAAAAAAAGGCGTGGAGAATTAAATCATCTATGCAAGTATTTTAATCAGCTATTAGTTGAAAACGGTTTCGATGCACCGACAGATAAAACGCAGATCGTCCCAATAATTATTGGCGAAAGTGAAAAGACTGTGGCAATTGCAAATAAATTGCAAGCCGAAGGTTTTGATGTCCGGGCAATTCGACCACCGACGGTTGCTGAAGGAACTTCACGTTTGAGAGTAACTTTGAATCTGAGTTTGAGTGAAGAAATTTTGAAAGAGTTTGTTGAGAAATTAAAAGATATTTGCAAATCAGTATAGCGAACGATAGTGAGCAAGATTAATTACTCAAGAGACGAATTTCAGAAAATTACTTGAGTTTTTTGCACAGTCATTTCAATTTTTTACCTGCTCACTATCGTTCGCTATACTGATTTTACAAGCAACTTATGAAAGGGGTTTTTATTACAGGAACGGACACCGAAGTTGGTAAAACGATAGCTTCTGCCTGCTTGATGTGTGCTTTAAGAAATCACGAAAATATCTGTTATTGGAAGCCTGTGCAGACGGGGATCGAAGAAGATAATGACACGGAAATGGTGAGAAATCTTGCTAGTTGTTCCGTGGAAGAAATTCATGAAAATGGCATTCGTTTGGAAAAACCGCTTTCGCCGCATCTTTCGGCAAGACTTGCAGATGTTGAGATAACAATTGAAAAAATCTTAGATTGCAATAAAAGTAATGATAAGAAATTTTACATTGTCGAAGGTGCAGGCGGAATTTTGGTACCTTTAAATGAGAAAGATTTAATGATTGATCTGATGCAAAAACTAAATCTTCCGACTGTTATTGTTTCTCGTTCGGTACTCGGCACGATCAATCACACACTTTTAACAATTGAATCTTTGCGAAATCAAAACATTGAAATTCTCGGTGTCATTATGAATGGCGAACCGAATCTTGAAAACAGAAAAGCCATTGAGCATTACGGCAAAGTTTCGGTTTTGGCAGAAATGCCGAAATTTGAGAAACTTGACTTTAAGATATTAAATAATTGGAGCAAAAATAATTTATGGCAATCGTTAAAAAAAGAGAAGTTGAAATAATGGCTCAGCTAAATGGCGAAGAACTAGAGCGACATATCAAAACAAAACTGCCCGCCACAAAAGAGCAATTCGACAGCTTATTTGATTATCTAGAGATGAAAATCGATTCGCAGGGTTGTGACCACACTTCGCGTTTCACAATGCAGTATATGATGCAGAAAATGATGAACTTTCCAAAAGTTTCTGGTTGGCTTTCCCAACAAGGTGGCTATTGCGATTGCAAAATTCTGGAAGAGATTGCCGTTCCTTGGCGAAAAATATTTGATTCAAGAGATGAAAAAAAGTAATGGATGCTAAGGTATTAGAAAAATTAGATTTTGAGGTTTTGTACTCAAAAGCAAAAATTTATTTTGATGAATGTATTAATAATTGTAGTGCGGAAAACAATAATGAATTGATAGATGAAGAAATTGGTATTTCACTTAAAGATATAGTTGCTAAGGAAAACTACGTAAGAATTCAGTTTTTTGAACGAAACAAAACCCATTATATCTTGGAAGCAAATTTGTCATTGCATTATCCAAACGGCGATGAATTTGGTTATTATTGCTATCACCAAGACGAAAATGGTGAAGTAGTCGATGATTTTTTAGTATTTGAATAATCAATTTTTTCGCGTTCTTTCGCGTTTATTCGCGGGCAAATATTTTCTTTTTACAATTAATGAACATTTTAGAAAAAGATAGAAAATACCTCTGGCATCCATATACGCAGGAAAAGATCGCACAACTGCCGATTCCGATTGTCGGGGCGAAAGGGGTTTGGCTGGAGACGGAAGACGGGCGGAAATTGCTTGATGGTGTTTCGAGTTGGTGGGTGAATACGCACGGTCATTCAAATCCTTATCTAAATGAAGCCTTGCGAAAACAGGCTGAAACTTTGGAGCACGTAATTTTCGCAGGTTTCACACACGAACCCGCTGTTCTTTTGGCAGAAAAATTAGTCGAAGTTTTACCCGAAGGTTTGACGAGAGTTTTTTATTCCGATAACGGCTCAACAGCGGTTGAGGTCGGCTTAAAAATGGCGTATCAATATTGGCGAAACAAAGGCGAAGAACGCCGCACATTTATTGCCCTCGAACACGCCTATCACGGCGATACAATAGGTGCGATGTCTGCCAGCGATGACTCGGCTTTTACTGCTCCATTTAAAAATTTACTTTTCAAAGTTCTACGTGCCGAAGCTCCTTATGCTTTGCATTGTGATAAATGCAAACAAAAATGCAATCTTTCCTGCATCGAAAGCCTAGAAAATCTGCTTGAAAAACATCATAAAGAAACTTCTGCTGTAATAATCGAACCTATGCTTCAAGGTGCAGGCGGAATGATCGTTTGGGAAGCGGATTACCTAAAACGCGTCCGCGAGCTTTGCGACAAATACGGCGTTTTGCTGATTGCTGATGAAGTCCTGACAGGTTTTGGCAGAACCGGAAAAATGTTTGCCTGCGACCACGCCGAAATCTCACCTGACATCATTTGTTTATCCAAAGCCTTGACCGCAGGATATATGCCACTCGGAGCAACCGCCGCAACCGAAGAAATTTTCGAAGCATTTTACGATGACGACCGCTTAAAAACTTTCTTTCATGGACATTCTTACTGTGCGAATCCGCTCGCTTGTGCTGTTGGAATAGCAAACCTTGAATTATTTGAACAAGAAAACACACTCGAAAAGATTGTTTTCATTAATAGTAAGTTTCGAGAGTTTGAACCAAAATTGTCAACCTTCAATATTGTAGAAGATGTCCGAATAATCGGCGGAGTCCTCGCCTTTGAGTTAAAAGTTTCAGACGGTGGTTATCTTGCTGACATCGGACAAAATCTTTACCAAGAATTCTTGAAACGCAATATTGTCTTGCGTCCACTTGGAAATGTTCTCTTATTTATGCCACCTTACATAATCGAAGAAAAAGAAATCGATTGGGTATTGAGTGAGATTGAAGATGTTTTAACCAGTCATGATTCAAAATAATTGTAGAAAATCCGAATTTCCGTATATAATCTCATAAAATCAAGTGGCAGAAGAAATTACAAAAATTTTATATGACTGGAAAGCAGGTGATGAAACGGCTGTTGACCGTTTATTTCCACTCGTTTATGAAGAACTCAAAAAACAGGCAAAATCATATTTGAGCCGCGAGCGTAAAAATCACACACTTCAACCGACCGCACTTGTTAATGAAGCATATATGCGACTCGCAGATATTAACCGTTTGAATTGGGAGGATCGAGCTCATTTTTACGCGGTTGCAGCAACGACTATGCGTCGGATTTTGGTTGACCACGCGAGGAAAATTGCAACGGATAAGCGAGGCGGTGGCATAAAAGCTATCACCTTGGAAAACATTCAAATCAAGGACAGGCAAAAAGCAACTGACATACTCGATTTGGATGATGCTTTAACTCGACTTGCTGAAATGGAAGAGAGAAAGGCGAAAGTCGTCGAGATGCAGTTTTTTAGTGGTCTCAAACAAAAAGAAATTGCCAAAGTTCTGGGAGTCTCAGAAAAAACCGTTCAAAGAGACTGGCAGTTTGCAAAACTTTGGCTTTATCGGGAACTTGCTCAAGATGAGCCAGACAAGAATTAATTACGGAGTTGCAACACATTGATTTGTAATTATTCCGCCCGGACCCACAATTGCTTGACATGTATTGTTTGGACAGCAGGGAGTTGTGTTACATCCAGTTTGACCAGTTGTTAAACAGCTTGCCATTTGTGCTGAAGTGGGAGCCACCAAAGATACAATTATCGGCAAAGAAAGTCCTGTAATAGCATATTTTCTTAACAAACTCCTTCTATTCATTGTTGGAAACTCAAATCCTTGCTTTCCACCTTCCAATAGGCTGGCTTTTTCAAGCCTCCCCAAGGCATATATAACAAATTCATTATCTAACTTAGCTTTAAGATTTTCTTCAAGGTTTTTTATGACAATTTCAATGTCTGTTTTGCCATCGCAATTTTCCCAGATGTAAGCGATGCTTTGATTTAGACTACATGCTTTGTGGGTTTTCATGTCATAAACAAGGGTTTCATTTTCGGTTTTTTGAATAACAATATCTTGGCTTTTGGCTAAAGGCATTTTTAGGGGTTTTTTCATAGATTCACATTTTTCTCCTTTTTTTAAATTCAGTTTGTTTTATTAAGTTAGGCGTGCTGAGATTTGACAAAAGGACATCTAAAAAAAGTTTGAAAAAAATGAAATTTTGTATAATCTTTTAGGATTAATTGAAAAATGTAAAAAAATGAAATTAGTGAATCAAAAATGTCCTAAATGTAGATAATACTCCGCCTAAATTATTAGAGAGTCATGAAAAAAGAAGATTGGAAAAAAGTAGCTGATATAGTCTCTAATGCTTTGGCTTTAGGTGAGAAAGAGAGAGAAAAATATGTTTTCGAGCAATCTAAGAAGTTTCCTGAGCTCAAGGGTGAGATTGAATCTTTGATTCACATGGAAGGCGAAGCTGATGATTACTTTGATTCTTCAGAAGGTTTTCATTTTACAAATTTTTGGGAAGATGATGCGGTGTCGGCAAATGTGGGACAGATAATCGGGAGTTATCGAATCATAAAAGAGCTGGGAATTGGTGGAATGGGGGCGGTTTTTCTTGCTGAGCGAACCGATGGAGAGTTTACTCAAAAAGTCGCTATCAAGATGCTCCGACGTGAGTTTAATACATCCAAAATTCGTCAAAGATTTGAAAAAGAAAAGGAAATTCAAGCAAAACTAATCCACCCAAATATAGCAAGGCTTATTGATGCTGGAACAACTGAAGATGGTATTCCATATTTTGTCATGGAATACATCGAAGGCATAAATATTTGTGATTATAGCCAAAAGGAAAATCTTTCACTCGAAGAGTGCTTAAAATTATTCAATAAAGTGTGTGATGCTGTTGCATTTGCTCATAGAAACTTAATTATTCATAGGGATTTAAAACCTTCGAACATTATTGTTACTAAAAATGGTGAACCGAAATTGCTGGATTTCGGAATTTCAAAATTATTAAACGAAGAGCTAAATGAAACACATACCGTAACAAAAATGGGGGTTATGACTCCTGAATATGCGAGTCCTGAGCAAGTTAGAGGCAAAAGTGTAACTACCTCAACCGATATTTACAGCCTTGGAATAATTTTATTTGAGCTTTTGACGGGCTCAAGACCTTTTGGAAATGAAATAAGAAAATCTGACGACTTATTGAAGGCGATAATTGAAGAAGAACCCAAGAGACCTAGTGATATTTTATCGCAAGCTAGATTAATTGAAATACCAAAAGTTAAAAGGGAAGCAATCCAAGAATATGAAAAGGCTAGTAGTACACAACCTGCAACACAAATTTTGGATGAGGCAAAAACGAAGAGACTGATAAATGAAACTAGACCTCAATTTTCAAGCATTTACCCAAAACAATTAAATGGCGATATAGATAATATTGTTCTAAAGGCTTTGCGAAAAGAATCCGAACGACGCTATCAAACTGTCGAACAACTTTCGGCAGATATTTGGCGACATCTTGACGGGATGCCTGTATCTGCCAGACCTGCCACATTTTCCTATCGAGCTTCAAAATTTATTAAGCGAAATAGATATGGTGTTATGGCAAGCGGAATTATAATTTTGGCAATTATCAGCGGTTTGATCACAACATTATGGCAAGCAAGACGTGCAGAAATCCAAAGGGTCAAAGCCGAACAAAGATTTAATGATGTTCGTGGGTTAGCTAATTCTATTTTGTTCAAGGTTTATCCAACTGTAGAAAAATTGGAAGGTTCAATCGAAGCGAGGCAGCAGATTGTTGAAAATGCTCTAAAGTATCTTGATAGTCTTTCAAAAGAAGCATCTGAAAATACTGAATTACAATTGGAGTTAGCCGATGCCTACAAAAAAATTGGCGATGTGCAGGGAAATAATAAATACCCGAATTTAGGCGATTTGAAAGGCAGTCTTGAAAGTTATCAAAAGGCTGTAGGTTTGATTCGTGATGTCCATCAAAAGCAACCGAATGACGATAGAGTGAAAAGCAAACTGGCAGATGCTTTAGAGCAGGAAGCTTTTGTTTTATGGTGGATGGGCGATAACCCAAAAACTTATACTAAATATGACGAAGCTGTAAAACTATATCAGGAACTAATCAGATCAAATCCTGGTTCCATCGAGCATAAATTTTCTTTGGCTGATTTATATCTATTTTACGGAGATGTTCCATATTGGGAAAATAAATATGATGAGGCGGGGAAAATATATGAACTAGCTCATAATTCGTTAAAAGAAATAGTCAGGCAAAATCCAAATGATTTAGAGAAAAAAGCAAAATACGCATACAGTTTTGGTCGTTTGGCAAAAATTGATATGGGTAAAGGCAACTATGAGGAATCAATAAAAAAATTAAAAACCTCAGAAGAAATAGCCCAAGGTATAGTTGATAAAAATCCGAAATCTTTTAAGTTTAGAGAAACTCTTTGGGGAGCACAATTCAGCACTTGTGAGATGTATATCGTCAAAGGCGATGCAGAAGGTGCTATAAAAAGCTGTCCTGTGATTATTGAAACTCAAAAAAAACAAGTTGAACTTGAGCCAAACAATATAACTGCAAAATACAATTTATCAATGAGTTATAACTATTTGGGTAGAGCTTATCGAATGAAAAAAAATTATGATAAGGCTCTGGAATCATTTGACGAAAGCATCAAGAACATGGATTTGGTTCTAAGAGATAACCCGAAAAATATCGGTTATCGACAAGAAAAACTTATTGCAGTTCATTCAAAAGGTGTTTTATATGAAAGACAAAATGACTTAAAAGCTGCACAGGAAGTCTATGAGCAGGTCATAGAAGGTTATGAAAAACTTCTCAAGGAAATCCCAAATGAACCTAGATCAAAATTAAACTTATTTAAGACCCACGCTGATTTGAGTAAAAATCTACTTGCCCAAAATCAAACCAACAAAGCCAAAATTGTTCTAGAAAAAAGTATTGAACAGGGAAATGTATTAGCCAAAGAAAAAGCCTTAAGTGATTTCGATAGAAAAATACTCGAACGGGTAAAATCAGATTTAGAAAAACTAAATTAGCATTATATAAACAACAAAATACTAAATGATTAGCGTTTAATAGTAGTTGTTATAATTCATTATTTTGTTTCGTTAATTGAATCTATTGGACTTATTCCACATAAACGAAAACTTCTTTGATTAATTTGTTCTTGTGGTAAACTTCTATGCACTCAGCAGTTTCCAGTCTATATAGGAGAAGAAAAAAGGATATATGAAAAATATTATTAAACTGGGGGTCTTGGTTCTGTTGATAAGTCTATGTATTTCTTGTGCAACTACACAACAAACTAAGAAAATTGATAAAGAAGAAGCCAATACAGTTGAAAAAGAAAAAAATGAGAAGTCAGAAGAGGAAAAAGAAAAAGAGGAAAAAGCTGAAGACAATACGGAAACTTCTGAAGACAAGAAAGCAATGAATCCAGATGAGTATGAACCAAAGACTTCTGACGAAACGATGACAGTTAAAGTCTATTTCAGCGATGGAAAAGACAATCCTAACTTTGAAGATTGTAAAAAAGTGCGAGCAGTTGAGCGTAAAGTCCCGAAAACTCAAGGCGTCGCCAAAGCCGCTCTTAATGAACTTTTCAAAGGTCCTACTGAAGAGGAAAAGAAAGGTGAACTTTCTTCGTTTTTTACCAACGATTCCAAAGACATTCTGAAAAACATAACCATCAAAGAAGGCAATGCTTATGTCGATTTAGATAAATGGGTTATACAAAATCTAGGCGGTGCAACAACAAGTTGCGGCGGTGCAGGTTTTTCAGCACAAATTGAATCAACGCTAAAACAATTCCCAACGATTAAAAAAGTTTTCTATTCCATAGAAGGTAATTCAACCGAATTCTACAGTTGGCAGCAGATGGATTGTCCAACTGAATTGAAAGATTGTGACAGTTCGAAATTGTAAAAAACTTACGCAAACTTATTAACTAGAAAAAAAGATTTCCTTTTGGAAGTCTTTTTTTATTTTGGGTTTTAGATTCTTAAACTTTACCTCAAAAAAACTTGACATTTTAATCTTGTTTTATTAAGGTAAGATTCGTTGCTGAAATTTTGTAAGATAGGATAAATTCGATGTCCAAACAAGATAATAGAGAAAATCAATTACCAAGACTTTCAAGTAAAGAATTTGCAATTTTAGAACTTTTAGTTTCAAAAGGTGAGATGTTTGGTTTAGAAATGGTTAAAGCATCAGAAGGAAATCTCAAACGAGGTTCGATTTATGTAATCCTCTCTCGTATGTCCGGCAAAGGCTACATCGAATCCCGCGAAGAACCAAGAGAATATCCTGAAATAGGAATACCACGCCGAAAATATTGGGCTTCTGGGCTAGGTGAAAGAGTTTATAGGGCAAATGTTAAAGCACAGGAATTTTTCAACTCCGACTTAGTTTGGGGAGGTGTAAATTAATGGGAGTTAGAAAAACTTTTCAGGGTGTTGAGATAGACTTTGAATTTGATTCAAATATAGTTATTCTCTATATCCTAAAAATGGTCGCATTTATAATAGGTAGGAAGTTTTTTTGGCATTGCAATTACAAATACTATATAGATAAAGGTTTAGAAATCAGACTAGTTGACTTACTTGAAAATAATAAACTTATATACCTTTCAAACGAGCATCCAAATTTGAATTTGGATAACTCTCTAAACCAAGAAGAGATAGAACAAATTGTAGATGATTATGTAAGTGGTTGGAGAAAAGGGTTCTTAAAAGGGAAGAAAAATGCCATAAAGTCATTAAAAATAGCTAGATTTAGATTCCCAAGCAGGCTTTTGAGAATTTCAGGTGTTTTGTTTTCATCAAAAAATCAAAATGAAGTTTTTGAACCAATAACATTAGATTGGCAAGAAGAATATTTTGAAGCATTAAGCAATAAAGAAATTTGGAAAGCACGTTGGATAAATGTTCAATATACTTACGCATTTCTTCTATCAATGTGGCAAAAGAGTCCGATTGGTGATTTGTTTGAATTTATATTGAAAATAGCTTTGAAGGTGGCGAAGTAAAATTATGAGTACAGTTTCGATAGATTTACCTGAAACAACATTTGCAGTTTTAGGAAAAGAGCAAAAAGAATTAGGACGCGAAATTTTAGTTGCGGCGGTTGTAAAGTGGTTTGAACTCGGAAGAATCTCACAAGGAAAAGCGTCGGAAATACTTGGAATTTCGCGGGCTGAAATGCTTGATGTTTTAGCACAATATCGTGTTTCGGCTTGGCAATATTCATCTGAAGATTTGGAGAAAGAATTAAGTTTTGAGTAAAACCGTAATTGCCGATTCCTCTCCGCTAATCGTTTTGCTGAAAAGCAATTTGGAAGATATTTTGCCGAATTTGTTTGATGAAATTCTCATTCCCGAATCAGTTTCACAAGAAATTTTTGCAGGCGATCCGAATGATTTAGCCATACAGAAACTACCGAAAATTTCTTGGCTCAACATTGTCCCCGACGCAAAATCTAATCCACTAACTGCAAACTACAATCTCGGAAAAGGTGAAATTTCCGTCATAAATCTCGCTCTCGAAAAATCTTTGTCAAAAGTTATTCTTGATGATTTTGCCGCCAGAAAATGTGCTAAAGATTTGAAAGTTCCGTTTATTGGAACAGGCGGATTGCTTATTTTGGCAAAACGAGAAAATCTGATTTCATCAGTTACAGATGCTTTGAAAGAAGTTCAAAAAAACGGACTTTGGCTTTCTGATTCAATTATTGAGTTGATAAAGCAAAAAGCTGGTGAATAATTTAACTCAAATAATCCTTCAAAAATCTTCCCGTGTGAGAATTTTTACTTTTCACAATCTTCTCAGGTGTTCCTTTAGCAATTACCTCACCCCCACCGATTCCGCCGTCTGGTCCTAGATCAATTACATAATCTGCGGTTTTTATTACGTCTAAATTGTGTTCGATGACGATTACGGAGTTTCCTTCAGCAATCAAGGCACGAAAGGCTGAAAGGAGTTTGCTGATGTCGTCGAAGTGTAAACCTGTTGTTGGTTCGTCGAAGATGAAAAGTGTTTTGGATTTTGATTTAGTAGCGAGGTGTGCAGCAAGTTTGACACGTTGGGCTTCTCCACCGCTTAGAGTTGTAGCGGATTGTCCGAGACGTAAATAGCCTAAGCCGACATCGCTTAGAGTTTTTAATTTTTTGGTTAGTTTTTTGATGTCTTTAAAAAATAGAATTGATTCGCGGACGGTCATATTTAAGACATCGTGTATATTTTTACCTTTGTATTTAACATTTAGAATTTCGGGCTTGAAACGAGTTCCTTTGCAATCTTCGCAAGTTAGTTCGACATCAGCGAGGAATTGCATTTCGATTGTTTGTGTTCCGCTGCCTTGGCAGGTTTCACAACGTCCGCCGGGGACATTGAAAGAAAAATGCGATGGTTGATAGCCTTTTTTATCGGAGAGGTTTGTTTTTGAGAAAACTTGGCGGATAATGTCGTATGCTTTGATGTATGTAACGGGGTTTGAACGAGGTGTTCTGCCGATTGGAGTTTGGTCAACCAAGATTGTATCGTCAACTTTTTCAAATCCTTTTATGTCTTTGAAAAGCCCAACATCGCCTTTCCATTCGCCGCGTTTTTTCTTGATTCCGGCATACAAAATATCGTGAACGAGTGTTGATTTTCCTGAACCGGAAACGCCTGTGACGCATACAAACATTTCGAGTGGAAACTTGACATTGACGTTTTTAAGATTATGTTCTCTTGCTCCGATTATTTCGATTTGATTGTCTTTTTTAGGTTTACGTCTTTTGGTTGGAATCTTGATTTCCGAATCGCCACGCAAGTATTTTGCGGTTAGGGATAAATCGCTTTGGATTAAGCCTAAAAAATCACCTTCGTAAACGAGATTTCCACCAAGTTCGCCAGCATATAAACCGATGTCTATAACATGGTCGGCGGCACGCATCATTTCTTCGTCGTGCTCAACGACCAAAACTGTGTTACCGATGTCACGCAAGTTTTCAAGAATTTTGATAAGTCGTGCATTATCTCTTGGATGTAGACCAATTGAGGGTTCGTCTAGAACATAGAGTGTTCCGACTAGCAAAGAGCCTAAATTTGTTGCAAGTTGAATGCGTTGAGCTTCGCCACCCGAAAGCGTAGAAGCAAGTCTATCAAGCGTTAAATAATCCAAACCAACATCAACAATAAATTTTATGCGTTGGCGGATTTCTTCTAATAATTTTTCGCCGATTTTTGCTTGTTCGGTTGTTAATTCTAACTGAGCAAAAAATTCCTGTGCGTCTTTGATCGAAAGTGAAACCGCCTCGGGCAAGGATTTTCCGCCGATCTTTACTGCTCTAGATTCTTGTCTTAAACGCCCTCCATCACAATCGGGACATTTTGTGTAGCCGCGAAATTTTGCTAAAAAGACTCGGACATGAAGTTTATATTTTTTGCGTTCTTTCCATTTAAAGAAACCATCAATGCCTTTCCAGCGACCTTTTCCTTTGAAAATCCAACGTTTTTGTTCATCTGTTAAATCTGCAAACGGAACATCAAATGGAATATTTTCAATTTCAGCAAATTGCTTTAATTCACGAAATGCCCAGCGGTGTTGTGGTGTCGAAAAAGGTTCGACGGCGTTTTCTTTTAAGGATAAATTCGGGTTGGAAACGACCAAGTTGTAATCAATTCCCGTTGTGTTGCCGAATCCTTGGCAAGTCGGACAAGCTCCAAATGGAGAATTAAAGCTAAACAAACGTGGTTCGGGTTCTTCATAAACCGTGCCGTCATTTTTACAGATGAATTCCTCGGCAAATCTTAATTGCCCATCGGCTAACGCCGAGGGTACTGACTCGGTTTCAGGAACTTGGATAATCGCTGATTTGCTTTCACGGAAACAGATTTCGAGCGAATCAACCAATCTTTTTCTAATCTTTTTATTCGATTTCAAGCGGTCAACTAGAACGTATGTGTCTTTGAAGGTTTTATATTTAAAATCTTCTGGTTTTTGTAAGTTTATCGTGTCGCCTTTTCGCAACAAACGTGAAAAACCATGACCCAAAATGCTCATCAACACTGCGGTGTTGTTTTGTTTTTTGACGGTTGGATTAAAAAAAGTTTCGATTGGAAAAAGTACGTAAAATTTTGTGCCGTCTCCAAGTTTTTCTAAAATTGCATCTGCCGAAGATTCAGGGGAGTCTTTTTTAACTTCCACATTACAAACATAACAAAAAGTTCTGCCAACTCGTCCGTAAAGAAGTCGCAAATAATCGTAAATTTCCGTCTGAGTCGCAACTGTCGAACGCGGATTGCGTGTTGAATTTTTCTGTTTAATTGCAATTGCAGGAGCGATTCCAATTATTTCATCAACATCGGGTTTGTCCATTCGCTCCAAAAATTGACGTGCGTAAGCCGAGAGCGATTCGACGTATCGGCGTTGACCTTCGGCGTAGATTGTATCGAAGGCAAGACTTGATTTTCCTGAACCCGAAACGCCTGTGATAACAGTTAGTTTATTGAGGGGAAGGTGGCAAGAGACATCTTTCAAATTATGAACTCTTGCACTGCGAACTTTGATTGAATCTTCTTTGGTCTTGGTAGCTTGCATAGATGAAATATTTTGTCATTTGGGCAAAATTAAATTTTATCAAATTGAGATTAGGAATAAAAATGAAGATTCAGGTTATAATAAGGATATGAAAAAGAGTTTGATTTTGTTCGTTCTAGTTTTATTTTCAGCTTGTGCAATGCAGAAGGTTGAGAGTCAAAAATTAGTTGAGAATGAACAGCAATTAAAAATAGAAAAAGCTTCTAAACAACGGATTTTAGTTGAGCTGTTTACCTCTGAAGGGTGTTACAGTTGCCCTCCTGCGGAAAGACTTTTAGCAAAATTAGACAAAGAACAGCCATTCGAAGATGCAGAATTGATTACGCTCGCTTTTCATGTTGATTATTGGGATTATTTGGGATGGAAAGACAAGTATGCTTCGCCTCTATTTAGCCAACGTCAGAGAGTCTATGACCGAAAATTCCGCACGGGCAAAATTTATACGCCGCAAATGATTGTTGATGGTGATATAGAATTTGTCGGAAGTCGCAAAAAAAGTGCTGAAAAGGCAATTAAAAAATCTGTCAAAAATGAGAAAGCTACAGTCAAACTCAAATTAAATAAAGATAAGTTGATTGTAAAAATATCTGAATTGCCTGAACACAAAGATGCAACAGTTTATTTAGCCATCGCAGAAGATAATTTAAGTACGGATATAAAAAGAGGCGAAAATGCAGGTAAAAATCTGACACATTTATCAGTTGTAAGAAGCCTAAATGCACTCGGTCGAATTATGCCAAATGATAAGTCATTCGAAGCCAAAAAGAATTTACAGATTCAAAAAGACTGGAAAAAAAAGAATTTGAAATTAGTAGTTTTTATTCAAGAAAATAGAAGCCGAAAAGTTATCGGTTTAAATAGAATTAGCATGGAATCTGAATTTAAATCCTAAAAAAATCCTCCCACGATTGACTAATTATTGATTCTGCATCAATAATTTAGCAAAAATCACCTCGAAAATTAATTACCAAATATGCATTTTTACGACTTTAAAGGTTACTGCTCAATGCTTACGGACGAGAACCGTCTGGATGCTTATGTAAAAGCTTTAAGAGAAATTATCACTCCCGAGTCAATTGTTTTAGACCTTGGTGCGGGCACAGGCATCTTTTCTGTTTTGGCTTGTGAGTTTGGAGCTAAAAAGGTTTACTCTGTTGAGGTAAACCATCTGATACATTTGCTAAAAGATGTTATTAAAGAGAGAGGTTATGATTCTAAAATTGAAATTATCCAAAAACTCTCAACAGATATTGATCTTGAAGAAAAAGCAAACGTAATGGTTTCAGATATTCACGGAGCTTTTCCGCTCTTTGAATCAAGCATTGAAACAATCATTGACACACGCCAAAGATTACTCACCGATGATGCGATTCTGATACCTAGAAAAGAAACAATTTACTTTGCACTTTCTGAGTCTGAGTCAATATATAAACACAATGTAGGCAGGTACTTACAAAAATTTCACGGGTTTAGAATCCCATCAGCTGAGCGACTCGTTTACAACCAATACTTTTCTGCAAAAGATAAATCTGAAAGATTACTTACACAACCGGGAATTTTTGCTGAAATTAATCACCAAACAAATACAGAATTGAGTTTTGAAAGATTATTTGAATGGGAAGTTATCGAAGACGGTATTGCACATGGTTTGAGAGGTTGGTTTGAAAATGAACTCTCAGACAATAATGGAGTTACGAATTCAATTGAAATTGAAAATACAACATACTCTTCGCCTCTTTTTCCATTTGAAAGAGAAGTCAAAGTTAAAAAGGGTGATTTTGTAAGGTCATACGTTTCTGCAAAGTATGAAAACGGAGACTATATTTGGAGCTGGAAAACAGAAATTTTTGAAGGAAATCAAGAAAATAAAATCAAAGCCCAATTCAATCAATCGCAACTTGCCGCGATGTATTTAGACCCAAAAGCGGCAATAAAAAAATCCGAATTCTTTACTCCTACAAGAAATGAAACTGCTGAAATTGATTTACTTGTTCTAAATTCGATGGACGGAGAAATGATGCAAGGCGATATTGCTGATTTATTAGTTGAAAAATTTCCAAAAGTATTCAAAACAACAGATGAGGCAATGGATCATGCCTTCAGTCTTTCTCAAAGATATAGTAAATAGTCGCATTGTCCGTCAAATATATTGACATTTAAGAAACGGTTTATTTTCTCTACATTTTATTTAAAAGAAAAAAAAGATTAGGTATTGTTTTACCTAATTATCTAGTAATCGTTTTATTGTAAGTCTTTTGCTTCAACAGGTTGTATTTAAGTCCTATGTTTTGAGAAAAGAAGCTTATAAATTGTAAATTTTTCACGCCAGTTTTCATTAGTTTTACTTTTGAGAACTAGCGTTTTGTTACAAAGAAGATTTTATCAAGTTCGCATTAAGTCAGCTGAAAAAGGAAAACCTTATCGACAATAAAGATGAAGTAGCTGTTGGATTTAATGGAATGTCTCGTCGAGATGTTATTAAAAAAGTAGGATTAAGTTCAATGATTGCTTTACCGATAGTCGCATCACTTGCTGCTCCAAAGGCTGCACATGCTCAAAGTTGCATAGTAGGTTCTATGTGTTCATGCATGGTTGTTGGCATGTTAGGCGATACCTGCGGTGATGGTGATGGTGTAACAATGTGCCCTCCCGGATGTATGACTTGTACTATAAACATTGACGGGACAGCAATGGGCACCTGTAGTTAATTACCAACGAAAGTCATAATTCGTAAAGTTTTCACGCCAATCTTCTTGTTTTTCGATTTTTAAGATTGGTATTTTCCCGTCAAGTACAATTTCAGTTTCAAGTAAGCGGTGTAAGCGATAAGTTCTTCCTGTTGGAGAACAGACTGTTAGCACCGCTTTTTCATTTCCAAAACGGGCGATAGTTGCAGTTCGCCAGTCATCTTTAGCACGGTAAAGAAGTCTTGAGCCGATTGGTAAGTCGCTAAGTTTTTGAGGCTTCTTTTCCATAAAATAAAATTTGCGGTTGAATAATAATGTATCCAACCGCAAATCGTAAATCTAAAATTGCAAATCCCTTTAGTCTTCAAATGGCAAATCATTGTTCTTTGATTTTTGTGAAACTGCATATAGGCGCAAGCCAATTGAAATCATAATTACTGAACCTACTATCCAAATTAAAACCCAAGCGAGTGCAGGGATTCCAGTAGCTTGTGCCATATTCATCGCATCAGAATGCGAGTTTGATGTAGCTGAGATCATAAATAGAGTTTTCAGGCTAAATATCGAATTAAGCAAACACTGAACGGCTAAAAACGCTAATGAGAAATTGACCCATTTCATCGAAGCATATTTAGCGATGGCAAATAACCCGCCTGCTAGAACAGCACCTGAAATAACTGTAAAAGCTACATCTAGAGCACCGACTTTGGCACTAAACATATTCCAGAGCGGAGCAAGTAATCCAAAGATAACTGTCATAAAACCGACAAATCCGGAAGCAAAGTAAAGAGCATTTCTTGAAGAATAGTTATATCTAAACCAGACAAGAAGTAAGATTCCGAAAAGTGTCGTGCCGAGATAGCCCGCACTTGAAATAATCAATTGTGAAAGCCAGCTGTTAGTTAAAGACCAAACCACACCGCTTGTATCGGGTGAAACGGTCATACTCTGCACAGTTCCGCCGGTCATCAAGGTGGCTAAGACGTGACTGCCTTCATGAACAAATGTTGCGAATAATTGCAACGGATAAACTATATAGTTAGCAATCGGAAAATACCACGATGCCGCCCAAATCAAAACACTTATGACAGTTGCCACAATCAAAAGCTTGACCTGTGGTTTAACGTCTTCTGCTAATTTATATTTATTGATCATCTTTACTCCTTGAAATCCTTAAAAACACTTTACGTTTTATTTTACACGAAAGTTCGCTCCAAGTTAATATTTAGTTGAGTTTTTAATGTAATTCGTTGGATAAAATCGTCTTAACTCCGTTTGTAATTGCTACTTCCGCCCATTTTTGATTCGAGCTGAATATCCATGATTTGAATATCTTTTTGTACAGCTTTGCACATATCGTAAATTGTTAAAGCCGCAACACTTACTGCAGTTAGGGCTTCCATCTCCACACCTGTTTGGGCAGTGGTTTTCGCAACTGCTTGCAGGTAAACTCCAAATTCTTTAATTTCAGCATGAACATTAACTTTCGAAAGATTTATCTGATGACAGAGTGGGATCAATTCAGAAGTTTTCTTTGCTCCCATTATTCCTGCGATTCGAGCGATTTCAAGCGGATTACCTTTTGGGTTTGATTGGTCAGTGATAGCGAAAATTGTTTCTTGGTTTAATAAAACCTTACCCGAAGCAATTGCGGTCCGGGATGTAGCTTCTTTGTCAGAAACATCTACCATTTTGATTTTTCCGTCGTTGTTAAAATGTGAAAGTTTGTTGCTCATAAATCAATTTTCAATCCTCTCAATTATAAGTGCAAAAGTAAGTAATGATAATAGCAATACAGAGAAAAATACTCCTGCGTAAGAAGCAATGCGAATGGGTTTCGATTCAGATTTTATTCCAAAGCGGGTGGCGAGAAAAATTATAATTAAAATGGGTAAAACAACAAGTATTATCATAATTTTTTGTAAAGAGTTATAGAAAATAAATTTCAGCAACATCACCTTTCTTTAGCCCGACATCACTTGGTATAAAAACGAGTCCGTTAGCTTTGGCAAATCGGATGAAATTTGATGATCCTGAAAAACGAAGCGTTTCGACTGTTAATTTACCTTTTTTATTGGTCGAAAGCGTAACAGGCAGCATTGCATCGCGTCCTTTTGTTCCTTTAATGTCATGTGATAGTTTCGCATAGCCGTTTTCTAGTTCGGTTTGAATGGCGTTCTGCATTTGCAACAAAGCCATTTGTACAAAAACAAAAAAAGTGACTGCTATTGAGACGGGATTTCCTGGAAGACCAAAAATCAATGTATTATCTTTTTTCCCAAAAACAGTTGGTTTACCGGGTTTGAGAGAAACTTTCTCAAAGAAAATTTCTGCCCCGATCTCTTTTAGGGCAGGTTTTGTAAAATCATAATCCCCGACAGAAACTCCACCAGAAATTATCAAGCAATCGCAGGATTTTATTGCGTCGGAAATAGTTTTTTTCAAGCCTTCCAGATCATCAACTGCGATCGGTAGAATTTCAACATCGGCAAATTTTCTTGCAAAAGCTTCGAGCATCCAAGAATTTGAATTGCGGATTTGGTCTTGAGCGGGAGTTTGAGAAATATCAACGATCTCGCTTCCGGTTGCTAAGATTGCAACTCTTGGACGTTTTGCAACTTTCAAGCTTTCATAACCAAACGAAGCCAGAGTTGCAACCATATTTTCAGTAACAATTTCACCTTTTTCTAAAACGACTGTTCCTTTAGTAATTTCCTCGGCTTTTTTGACTATGTTTTGTTTAATTTTTGTCGCTTTTTGAATTTCAATAAACCCATCTTTTTCAGCAGTTAATTCAACTTTTTGAACAGAGTCTGCTCCTTTGGGAACTGAAGCTCCTGTCATAATTCTGACTGCTTCACCCGTTTTTAATTCATTGTGCCAGCCTTTTCCGGCAACAGATTCACCAACAATTTTTAGCGAAACAGGAGCATCTTTTACATCTGCAGTTTTTACCGCAAAACCATCCATCTGTGAGCGATCAAAAGGCGGCAAATCCATATCGGCTACAATGTCTTCAGCTAAAACTCTGTTGACTATTTTAGACAAATCGACAGTTTCATTTTCGAGTGTGAAAGTTTCCTGTTTAACTATTTTTTTTGCTTTAGAAATCGAAATCATAAAATTTTAACTTCTCGGATAAAATCCAAACCAAACCAATGCGGAGATAATCAAACCAACTACTAATCCGCCAAAAACACCTAACAATAAAGTCGCAATGTTATTTAAGTGCCAAAAAGGAAATGAATCTCCCATATCATTACCGCTGTAGTGCCAAAACCAAACTTTTCCATCATTAAGCAGTACATATTGAGTAGCAGTTTGATGTCCGACGAGTCCGCGACTCCTTCTAAAAACTGTTTGTTTAGGTTTGGCTGGAGGTAATGTAAATCTGCCATAAACTCCTTTGGTTTCTACAAAAGGAGTTTTATCTTCATACTTTGGAGGTTCAGGTGAGATTTCCTCACATTTTTCTTCAGCATTGTTGCATCTATACAATTTTCCGCTTTCTCCGCGAAAATGTATTCCCGTTCGGCTTTTGTATTCGGTTTCGAGTTTAGTAATCTTTTCGGGCAAATAATTTATTTCTTTACCAACTTTTTTTGAATTGCTTACAGCCACCTTAGCTGCAATAAAATAACCGATGGCTGAAGAAATAATTAAAATAACCAAAGTTGCTAAAACTAAACCGAGCATTCTTGTTTTTTTATTAGTCATTTTTAGTGAATGAAATAATGCCTTTTATAACTTGGCTTTTCGCACAAAAATAAGCAAAATGATAGACTTAAATTTGATATTACTCCAATAATTTAACACAAAAACTAATTTGAGAGGATTTGGAATAAAGTGATTAACTTTGAATTAACTGAAGAACACAAACAACTTCAACAAACCGTTCGTGAATTTGTTGCGGGAGAGGTCGCACCGAATATAAAAGAATGGGACGAAAAACAGCATTTTGAGCGTTCCGTTTTTGACAAAATGGGTGAACTAGGGCTTTTAGGAGTTTGCATTCCTGAAGAATACGGCGGTGCCGGAATGGATTACATATCGCTCGGAATTCTTTGCGAGGAATTAGAAGCGTGTGACACTTTTATGCGTGTCGTAATGTCCGTTCACGTCGGGCTAAATTCACTATCCTTATTGACTTGGGGAACTGAAGAGCAAAAGCAAAAATATCTTGTCCCACAGGCAAAAGGTGAGAAACTTGCAACTTTTGGTTTGACTGAACCGAACGCTGGAAGTGATGTGATCGGAATGAGATCATCGGCAAGACGCGACGGCGATGACTGGATTTTGAACGGTGAAAAGATGTGGATTTCGCTCGGAAATACAGCCGATAATTTCTTGTTCTTTTGCTGGACGGATGAAGAGAAACGCAAAAAACGAGATCACACAGGGATGAGTTGTTTTATCATCGAACGCTCGATGGAAGGTTTCTCATCGGGAACTCTGCACGGAAAAATGGGAATTCGTGCGGGTGATACTGGATATTTCACTCTGCAAGACGTGAGAGTTCCGCAAGAAAATATGCTCGGAAATGAAGGTGAAGGTTTTAAGATCGCAATGTTTGCACTTGAAAACGGTCGCTATACAGTTGCGGCTGGTGCAACGGGTGTGATTCGTGCTTCACGTGACGCTTCGGTTGATTATGCGAACACAAGGGAAGTTCAAGGCAAAACAATTGCTAATTTCCAACTCGTCAAGCAAAAAATCGCTGATATGCAAGCTGATTATGAAATGTGTAATTTGCTTTGGATGAAAGCCGGTTATCTTAAAAATATCGGAAAACCTTCAACTAAAGCTGCCTCTTTAGCAAAATGGCAGGCGACAATTCGTAGTGAAAAAGCCGCTTCGATGGCGATCGAAGTTCACGGTGCGAACGGATACACAAATGACTATCCTGTCGAGCGTTATTTACGTAATTGTAAAGCCGCTGTTATTTATGAAGGCACACGCGATATACACACTTTGATGCAAGCAGATTGGGCGTTAGGTTTGAAAAAAGAACCGAAAGCTAGAGTTTCACTGCCAGCTTACAAAACAAAGGAAGCGGCTGGTTAAGATCAATATTAGTCCAAAGAAAAAAAGGGATTAGCGATTTGGTCGAAATCGCTAATCCCTTTTTCGATACATAGATTGTTTATTCTAAAACTCAGTAGTTTGAGTAGTCATCTTCCATTCATTTCCTTCTTTGACAAACTTTAACTCAATTCCATTCGGATAAGTTTGAGTAGAAACGTAGGCGACGCCTGTGTTTCCGGTTAATTTTTCATTTATCACCTTGCAGTTTTTTCCTACGGGTTCATTTTCATTCAGAAACTTCGCAACGGAACTCTCTCCTTCATCTCTTGCGTATTTTTGCATTGTTTGCCAAGCCTGTTTGGAATAAACTTTTTGTAATTCCGCGTCGTTTTGAGAATTAACTGCCTTACAAAAAGCATCAACCAAAGGTGTGATAGTTTCAGCTTTATTAATTTCTTTGGGTTTCTCAGCTCTGTTGACTCCTAAATCTTCATCCGGATTTCTATTATCGGGTGTATTGGTATTAGACGCCCTATTTGTGTTTGATGGACTAGGACTAGTTTTTACAGGTGTTTTATTTGAATTTATATTGCCTTTGGGATTTGTTTCAGTTTCACACCCTGCACATCCTGTCATAACTACTGAGGCAAGAATTATAATTATTAAGTTTTGAATACGCATAAATTCTCCTTAAAATTGCATATTTATTTACAAAAAGAAAAAAGTATAAAACAAATACAGAAAAAAACAAGATATGAGCAATAGTTACAGAATCATATATCAACGTAAATACTTGGTCGAAGGTTTGCCCGAGCCTATAAATCCCAGAGATACGCATTGGCAAATTTTTGATAATTATATCGAAAATACAAGAATCCGTCTCAGGAAAATTCGAGTCCCGGAAACAAAACAATGGACGCGAGTTTTGGAACAAAGATATGCAGCAGAAGTCGGTAAACTCTCAAAGCTCAAAATCTCTCAAATGTTTCTAAATGAAACCGAATACAAAACTTTAGAACACTTCAAGGGAAGGGAAATTAGAAAAAACCGATATTTTTGCACATTTAATGACACTCAGGTTGGAATAGACATTTTTTTAGGAAAGCTTTGGGGATTGAATATCGCTTTGGCAGAATTTGAAAGTGAAAAAGATTTTCAAAGTTTTACAAAACCCGATTTCGCAGTCATAGAAGTTACAAATGATAAATTTTTTGAAGGCGAAAATTTAGTTGGTAAAACCTTTGCAGATGTACAAGCCGAGTATTCAAAAATAAAAGGCGAAAGCTAATAAACTTTCGCCTTCAGTAATCTTTATTTTGAATCAGCTATTTCGTACGGGGTCGCAATGGAACGTATCTTTCGACCGATGCATAGATTCTTAAATAGACTTTGGTTTCACTCGGAATTAGACGAGTCCAACCTGCACCGCCTCTTCGTATGTAGCGAGGTAATCTGGCAGGATTTGAATTATAACCTGCTGCCATCAATTGTTCTTGCGTAGCGATTCCGCTCTGCATTGCGTTATAAACAGTGCTGTTTCCAATCAGATCATTCCAAGTCATCTGCATATATAAAAGCATCGCCTGTGCGGCATTAAGATGATTTCTCATTCCTCTAACAAAATCAGGGATTAAACCAACCGAATAATATCTTGAACGAATCATTCGATATGTAGAAGGAATCATTTGAATCATTCCGCCTGCCCCTGCACGGCTTACTGAGTAGCGGTATGTTTGTCCTTGGTTTAATGCATAAAGCGTGTAAACGTCATTGTAGATTTTAGGGTGGAATTCTGTGCGGAAGCGATAATGGTCAACGTGTTCAACTAAAGCTAATCTTTCAGCAATATCTACAACCTTAGGCTGTATGAAAATTCCTTTTTGACGCAGTTTTGCACGTGCGGCATCCAAAACATTTCTGACATACAATTTTCCGGCATTTACAGTTTCCGGTGTAACTATTCCCGGGTGAGTAGAAACATAATAAGCCATTTCAATGAATCGCCCATATTTTTCAATCGGATACTGAACCAGAAGAGGTTGTTGAGCTTTATTAAAAGTATCAAAAATTATGATTGGAGTATTAACACCATTTCCGCGTTTAGTTTGAATTCTTACGGTTTGTCCGCCTTCACTTCTTTTAAGAAACTGTGAATTTCGTGAAAGGAATTCTGTTTTGGGTAAGACTACATAATCCAATTGATTTGTGCGATAATCTATAAATGCAAGTCTAACAATGTCAGTTGTTTGTGTTACATCATTTAAGGAGATACGTAAAGGTTTAGCCTGCATTTGTCTTTTAGCTTCGGCAAGCCTATTTCTTATCTCACCATAGCGTAAAGTGCGTCTTTGAATACTTTGATTTGAAGGATTATTATAGGTCGGTTGTTGGTAAATTTTTCTAGGTGTGGGACTTGGCAATGGAGTAGCACTTGTAATAACGACTACTCTTCTGGGAGTTGGGGTCGGAGTCGGTTCAACAATTTGATTTTCACCACCCGCATATATTCGGGGGCGTTCTTGATTTGTAGTATCAACACTTTTTTGAGCCATAATCGATGATGACGCAAAAATAACAACTGATAGGGCGAATAAAAATAACTTGTTTTTCATAAATAATTTACCGGAGAGTTAAACCTTGTTAATAAATATATGCTTTAGAAAGCATACGCTTGTGGCGGTGAATTTGAATTCCGCGTATAAGTAAAGATTCACATAAAATGTAAAAGGTTGTCAGATTGTATTTAGATTTATTATACAATCTACAATTTTTAATTATGGCTTATTTGAAGGATTGGTCAAGGATTTACTTTCAATATAAGAAAAAAAAGTCTAACTTGAAATTGCTATAAGAAAACATTATTAAGACAATTGTTGTTAATTAATTTAGAATTTGAAATATGAAAAAACTTTTTGGAACTGATGGAATAAGGGGTGAAGCTGGAAAGTTTCCGTTGGATGTTGAAACAATTAGGATTATTGGTAGTTCATTAGCGAGACAATTTGAGGAAAGGACAGGTGATTCGGCAAGTTTTATTTCAGGCAGAGATACAAGAGAATCAGGCAACTGGATCGAAAAAGCCTTTTATGAAGGGGCAATTTCTGCTGGTGCCGAATGTACTTCCGCAGGTGTCATAACAACTCCCGGAATTGCTTATTTAACTACTTCTGAAAATTTTGATGCCGGCATCGTAATTAGTGCTTCACACAATCCTTTTCAGGATAACGGTATAAAAATCTTCTTGCCAACCGGAAAAAAAATCAGTCATGAAACTGAAAAGCAAGTCGAAAAAGATATTCACAATGGCAGTCAACAAATACCAAATAACATTGAGCAATCAGTTGATTATTCTAAGGTTACTGAATTTCAACAGAAATATTTAAGCCATTTGGAAAATGAATTTAATGGCTTGTCGCTTGAAGGTTTAAAGATTGTAGTAGATTGTGCAAATGGGGCGTCGTCAAATTTAGCTCCACGGCTGTTCAAAAGATTTGGTGCAAATATTGTATCTATCTTCAATGAGCCTGATGGAAAGAACATAAACAAAGATTGTGGTTCACTTCATCTTGATAAGTTACAGGCAAAAGTAAAGGAAGAAAAAGCAGATTTTGGTGTTGCGTTCGACGGTGATGCGGATCGTTCACTTTTCGTTGATGACAAAGGAGATTTAGTAGATGGTGATGCAACACTTTGGGTAATGGCTCAGCATTTACAAAATGAAGGGAAACTTAATAATGACACAGTTGTTGCCACTGTAATGAGCAATATCGGGTTACAAGTCGCTCTTGATTCAAGAAATATAAATTTATTACGAACATCAGTCGGGGATAAATATGTTTTGCAAGAGTTAATTAATACAAATTCGTCAGTCGGTGGTGAGCAGTCAGGACACATAATTTTTCCAAAACGTTCTCTGGTCGGAGACGGAATGCAGACTGCTCTTTATTTACTGGAAGCTTTGCAAGCAACTGGTAAGAGTCTCTCAGAAATGAAGCAAGGATTTACACAATTCCCACAGATTCTTGTTAATGTTCATGTAAAAGAAAAATTGCCTTTTGAAGAAGTGCCGGAAATTACAAAATCAGCAAAAGAAATTGAAAATGAATTAGGAGATACTGGTAGGCTTTTACTTCGATATTCAGGCACGGAAAATCTTGCTCGTGTGATGATTGAAGGAAAAGTTCAGGCTGAAATAGAAAATCAAGCCAACCGCCTCGCTAAAGTGATAGAATTTGCTTTGGGGTAAATAATTTATGTTTGTCATTTTATATAGCTGGAAAATAAAGCCTGATTTAGAAGAACAATTTGTTGAGAGCTGGTCGGAGGTTACAGAGTATTACGTGAAAAACTTCGATTCGCTTGGTTCAAGGCTACATAAGGGAAGTGATGGAAAATTCTACGCTTACGCTCAATGGAAATCTGCTGAGCAAAGAGAAAATGCGTTTGCAAATTCTCCTGATCTTCCAGCCAGTAAAAAAATGACTGAAGCTATTGAAGAAAGATTTGAGCCGATAGAGTTTGAGATTTTGGAGGATTATCTAAAATTAATAAATTAATTATTTTTAGAACCGATTATGTAACTTTTCCTTGCACGAACAGCAACATTTGGGATATTTACTTTTACTTTGATTTTTCGTTCTTTGTTTTTCTTACTCAAGCTCTTTGGATAAAAACCAACAATATATTGCTGACCTAATTCTTTTGCTATTTGTTTAAAAGTTTCTTCCAAATTAACAATGTTATCAATTTGAAAATAACGTCCACCAGTTTTTTTAGCTAAACCCTCTAAGTATTCTTTTCTTATTTTATTCCGTTTTTTAACATACTGGATATAGTCATACCTTTTGGCAGCTTTAGCACCTAAAACGAGCTTGCCAAAATGTACTGCATAAATTAACGATTTTTGTTCGTAGGCATTTTGTAGATTACTTTCCAGACTTGAGTTTTTACCGTAAAGCTCACCATCAGAGAAGAGAATAATAGCTTTTCGGTTGGAAATTTGTTTCATGGTTTCAAGTGCGTAATCGACAGCATCAAAAGTTATTGTTGAAGTTTGGTTTTTCCAGATGCCAAGTTTTATTCCTTTTTTCAAATTTCTAACTTTTGTGGCATCAAAATGCTTCTTTAATTGATGAGAATACTCAATAGCAATTACTTCACTATCAAGAGGCATTTGTTTGATGAATGTATTAGCAGCATTTGTTAAGTTATATATGTACCTTCCTAATGAACCGCTTGTGTCCAGTAGAAACAAAACTGTGTAGTTAGCCTCTGTAGCTTCAAAATAAACTATTTTCTGTTCGACCTCATTTTCGAAAAGCCTAAAGTTATTCTTTTTAAGGTCAGTGATGTATCTTCCATTTCTATCCAAAACGCTAACAGGAATTTTTACAAGATTTGAATCAATATCTGATTTATTTTGAGGAAACGTAGTTATAGTGACGAATAAAATAATTGATAAAGAGCAAACTAAGTTGCTCAAACTTGTTATAGGGAGTTTGCTCATACTATTTTCAATAATTTATTGTTAACTGAAAAAATAGTCAATGTTTTTCCCAGAGAGAACCAAAATACTTGAAAATTTCGTAATCTGAATGTATATTTATAAACAATTGAGACATTAGGTACATCCTATGTTTCTAGTAGTAGCTGGGGTGAGGACAGTTACTGCAAATTGGCAGGTGCGGCACACTTCCACGTCGCTTCACCTGCTTTAACTCAAAAAAAAGATCAAAGCCGTAAGCCAACTCAAAACTTACGGCTTTTTCTTTATGAACATATGAATACAAGATCAGTTCCAGTCAATCTGGATGGAAATTCACATAAATACGAAGTTATAGTTGGACATAAAGTATTAAATGACTGTGGCGAATGGGCAAAAAGTAATCTTTCCGAAGACTCACAAAAAATTATTATTATTTCAAACGAAAAGGTCTTTGGTCTGTATGGGAAGGAAGTTTCCGAAAGTATAAAGAACTCAGGTCTTCTGGTCGAAACGCATTTAATTGGTGATGGCGAAGAATATAAAAGTTTTGATACATTACAAAACACTCTAAAGGTCTTTGGGCAAAATGAATTGAAAAGGTCTGATGCAGTTATTGCTTTGGGCGGAGGAATAGTTGGTGATTTAGCTGGATTTGCTGCTTCGATTTATTTACGAGGCATTTCATTTTTACAAATTCCTACCACACTTCTGGCAATGATTGATTCCTCAGTTGGAGGGAAAACTGCTGTAAATTCTCAATTTGGTAAAAATTTAATCGGTAGTTTTTACCAGCCAAAAGGTGTTTGGATAGATATAGCAACGCTTAAAACTCTAGAACACAGAGAAATAGTCGCGGGTTTCTGTGAGGCGATTAAACAAGGAGCAATCGGGAGCAAAGAACTCTTTGATAAAACAGCAAGTTTTTTACGTGACTATCCCATAAACAATTTCATCTATAACTTCGATAATGAAGGTTTTCTTAGAGACCTGACAAATTTATTAGCTTCACAAATAGATTTCAAAGCTCAGATAGTAATGCAAGATGAAAAAGAATCTTCTGACAGGGAAGATTCTAAGTCCCGCAAAATCTTGAACTTCGGGCATACTACCGCACACGCTTTGGAAAAAGTTACAGACTATAAGCATTTCAAGCACGGCGAAGCGGTGGGGTATGGAACTTTGGTTGCAGGAGAAATATCAAAAAAACTTGATATTTGTGACGGCAATAGTATAAAATTGTTAAACGATGTTGTTGGTTTGGTTGGCAAATTACCTGAAACCAAAAATATCGAGATTGACAAGATTCTGGAATCCTTCGCCTATGATAAAAAAGCTATTGGTCAGTCCCTCCAATGGATACTTTTAGAATCAATTGGCAAGCCTAAAATTCTACAAAGCCAATTCATCCCAAAGTCAATCATCAAAGAATCCATTATTAAAGTTCTTAAAGGATAAACACTCCAAGAGTTTTAATTATTAAAGGAGTTTTCTGTATGAATCATCTTTTAGAAAATGATGTCCGCAGAGGTGAACGCGGAAGTGCAAGTGCGAAACTTTTGTTAGTTGCAGTTGTCCTAATATTGGTAGCTAACGCTGGATACAATTATATTCCAACAGCTTATCAAGGTGAAAATTTTAAGCAGGAAATGAAGGCTGCAGTAATGAGAGGGATTGCACTACCTCCAAGTCATGGAAAAACAGTAGATGTAGTTAAAAAGAAATTGAGAAGTACTATGGCTACTCACCAAATTCCAATTGACGCATATATGGATGTAAAACAAAAAAATAATGTAGTAAGTGCACGTGTTTATTATCAGAAAAAAGTGCCTATCTTACCCTTTGGGATATACGAGTATGACTACATTTTTGACCACACTATAACACCAAATGGGTTTTTAACTGAATAATACTTAAATAGTAACTAAGTTTTCCTGTACTTTAATAGGTTGAATTTGCACTAAGCTTTCGGGAGCATCTGCCAACCAGGTTGAAGGGCAAACACCACAAGTCGTGCATTTTTCGACGGCAGGACAAGGCTTTGAAGACATAGATTCGTGGGCTTTTTCGTGTTCGGTTTTCAAGAAGTCAAAAGACAAACCCGAATCAACTATTGACCAAGGCAAAAATTCATCATAATTACGATTTCGGCTCGTGTGAAATTTTGGATCAATTCCAGTTTCACGCAGAGCCGTTTTTATATTGCCTCTGTTTCGTGCAGCAGATTCGATGACTTTTGCAATCGTGCGGTCGCCAGAGGAAAATAATGCCTGTTCGTGTGCGATTCTTGCTGACATAAAACGCACATCAACATTCGGGATTTTCGCCAAGCCTTTGCAGACGTATCTAATCTTCTTTTTTAATTCTTTTTCATCGCAGATCGAATCCCATTGCAAAGGCGTATTCGGCTTTGGCACAAATCCATTCAAGCTCGGAATTATTTTACCTGCCCGCCCGAATTTTTTGCCCGCTTCAAGCATACGATTCTTTATTCGCTCGACCAGCACGAATAATTCGTCCAAATCAGCTTGCGTTTCGGTTGGAATTCCGACCATTGTATAGAGTTTCATCGTCAACATTCCGCGATCGAAAACTGAACCGCAAATATCAACGATCTCGTCATTTGTTAAGTTTTTATTAATGACACGGCGAAGTCTGTCAGAACCCGTTTCTGGAGCGACGGCGATTTGTTGATCTTTTGATTCGACCAAAGCGTCAAGTAATTCTTTGGAAATTTGATCAAGTCTTAAAGAAGAGACCGTGATGCGATACTCCATTTTGCGAAGTTCGCTTAAAATAGTTGAAATTTCGGGATGATCGCAAACGGCGGTTGAAACCAAACCGATCTTATTCGTTTTGCTTCTCCATTCTTTTGCCTTTGCCAAAATATCTTTTGCGGGAACGACACGTGGCGGATAATAGTTATATCCAGCCCAGCAAAAGCGACAACCTTGCGAACAACCACGCGAAATTTCAACCAAAAGCCTGTCACCCATTTCCGCCTCTGGTGACCAAACTGAAGTTGAAGGGCAAAAAACATCTTGATTCATCAAAAAATCCGCAAGTTCATTTTCACCCCGTTTCAAAGCACGACGCAAAGTTCCTTCTTTTGGATTGATTGCCGATAAAGCACGCCCAACCCGTTTTGGAACTCCGTCTCCCTTCGGAATGTAATCAAAAATCGTTCCATCGTCATCATAAACGACGTCATAAAGAGAAGGAATATAAAATCCACGTCCGATTTTCGCTAATTCCAGCAAGATTTCGTCTTTCGTCTCGTTTTCCAAGATCGCATCAATCAATTGATAAACGAGAATTTCGCCTTCGCCAACAGCGATTATGTCCGTAAAATCAGCAATGGGTTCAGGATTTAAAAATGAAGCTGCACCGCCCATCACAACTAACGGATGAAAATGATTTCTGTCTTTTGACCAGACGGGGATTTGCGACATCTGCAACATTTTTGCCATATTCAAATAATCGGTTTCAAACGAAATCGAAAATGCGACGATGTCAAAATCTCTGACGGGAGTTTGAGATTCTAAAGATAAAAGAGGCGTGCTGGATTTTTCGTATTCTTTTAATTCAAAATTATCGGGCAGAAAAACTCTTTCGCAGGAAACTTCGGGGATTTTATTGAAAAGCTCATACATCGTGTGCATTCCCAAGTTAGCCATTCCAATCGAATGCGTATTTGGATAGCAAAGTGCAACACGAAGTTGACCGCCGTGCGGATTGAAGATAAATCCCTCTTCCGACGCAAGTTTCTTTCTGTAGCTTTCGATAATCTTTTTATTCATAGTTACCGCAAACAAACAGAATATCTTATCAAAATATATATTTTCAACTCGTTTACAACACAAAATCTCAAAAATGCCAGATCAGCCATCTAAGTTCTTTAACTTTTGAAAATGTAAAGAATGTAAAAAATAAGTAAAAACGTTGAGAAAGATAAACTTTTTACGAAAAAATTGAGTAAACCTTTTACGTAATTATTTTAACAACGTGTGGAGGTTGAACTAGTGAATAGTTTTATCAAACTAGCAATTATAAATGTATTTTTCCTGTCTTTTTTCTTATTTGGCGGTGTAGAAACTTTTCATGCAAATGAATCAAAAAGAAATGTAGTCTATAAAATCGAACCGTTTTTTGGAGAAAGCAGTGTGAAACTAAGAGTAAATCTTACTTTCAGAGGTAATAAATCTGGCGAAACAGAAATAAAGCTACCAAACAGATTTGCATCACAAACACAGCTATATAATCAAATAAGAGAGCTAAAGTTCACTGACAATTACATAAATTTGGAAAATACTAAAAGACCTTTTATCAAAAACATAAAACATAAACCGAATGCTCTTATAAATTTGTCATACTTTGTTGAGCAAAAAGACAATACCGTTACAAAAGCGGGCAGAGGTGGCGGTTACAGTCCGATTTTTCAGAAAGAATACTTACACTTTATAGGTGAAGGGGTTTGGATTGTTCCGACAGCTAATGATGAATCAAATCTGAAAATAAAACTTGAGTGGCAAAACATACCGCAAAATTGGAAACTGGCTAATAGTTTCGGAGTTGAAGAAAAAAATCAAGAATTTACAACCTCATCTTCGAGATTTACTTCAGCAATTTTTGTCGCAGGTGATTATCGCGTGTTGAAGGGAGAGATAAAAGGAAAACCTGTTTACACAGCTTTGCGTGGAAATTGGAAATTTACTGACGAAGAATTTTCTGGTCTTGTCAATAAAATAGTTGAAGTTCAGAGAGATTTTTGGAGAGATTACGAACATCCCTTTTATCTTGTAACTCTTTTGCCATTGGAATATGAGCGAGGAAGGAGGTCTTATGGCGGAACAGGATTAACAAATTCTTTTGCGACCTTTGTGACAAATAATGTTCCTGACCAAGACCTCTATTGGCTGATTGCACACGAATATTTCCATAATTGGAATTATCTAAGCTTTGGCGGGCTGAAAGAGCCTCAGGAATTACTGTATTGGTTCAGTGAAGGATTTACGGATTATTACACAGCTTTATTGTTATACAGAGGCGGTTTTTTCAACTTTGAACAATTTGTCGCTAAACACAACGAACTAATGACTGACTACTATTTATCGCCTTATAGAAATATAAACAATGAACAGATCAGAAAAGAGTTTTTCACAAATATAAAAGTTACAAATCAGGCTTATCGTCGCGGATTTTTATTGGCAACAAAATGGAATCGCATCATACAGAATCAAACTAAAGGCAAAAACTCTATAGATGATGTAATGCGGGATATCTTACAGGGAGCTCGAACGGGCAAACACAAGCGACTTTCCAAGGAAAAAATTGTTTCTTATCTTTCAAAATATGCCAAATACGATTTTGATAAGGATATAGAAAAATATGTTGATAGAGGTGAGACGATTGTAGGTTTCGAGAATGCACTTGGGAAATGTGTTGACGTCGAGTTTGTAAAGAAAGGAACTTTCGAATTGGGTTGGGATTTTCCTGCAACACAAAAAAATGATTTTAAGGTAGTTGGAATCAAAGAAAACTCAGTCGCTTACGAAAAAGGAGTTCGTAACGGTCAACAAATCGCCGGATTAAAATTAGATTCAGGTAAAGCTGACCAACCCGTTAAAATGACTGTCATCAAAGATGGCAAGCCTACGGAGATTAGTTATTTACCAATGTCTTTGAATAAAAGAAACGTTCCTAAATATACAATAAAGAGTAATATAACTAATTTGGAAAAACTAGAATGTCAGAAGATTTGGGATGCAAAGTAACTTAAAGGTTGCGTAAGATCATGTCTAAGCAGTTACTTATATTTACATAATTATCTTCAAATCTTTCCCACTCCTTTTTTGTAATTCCGGATTTTACAGCAGTGTCTTTAAAGTACAAGTAATCAAAATCACTGCTATTTGTATTTTTCAAAAGGTTCTTAAAGACATTAAAAACTCTTTTTTTGCCAACTATTTGTTCAAGTCCTAAAATTACCATCGGATAATATCTATACCAAGGATTTACATTCTTGAGTGGTTTTTCATTTATATCAGTTAGTTTTATGTGTTTTGTTTGTCGGGCTTTTTGCGTCAAATATCTCTTTTTAAGATAGTCTTCATATTTTTCTTTTCCCAAGAAATATTCTACTGCCTTGAGTGAAAAATATTCAGCAAAGCTTTCACTATAAAAACCTGCGTAGTTATTCGCAGAATAAACGCTCAACCCCCAGTATTTATGAGCTAATTCATGAGCATATAATCTGAAAATAGCAGCATCTTCAATTTTTTTTGTTTCACTATTGATATATTTTGAATGCTTCAACAAGTCAGTTATTAAAGCTGGATACTCAGCAAAGCCCCAGTCTTCATATTCATCTTTCCGTCCAATTGAAAAAATCTGTCCTAATACAATAGCTTGTCTGCTTTCGTTTGCGTTTAGTATCGAAACAAAGTAGTCATCTATTTTTTTTAGAGATTGATCAAAACCAATCCTTTCACTTTTGCTCAGAGAAGTGTTTAGGAAATAAGTATCATTTACTTTTGAAAATTTATAATCACCAATATAAAGCATTAAGTTTTGCGGGGTTTGGGAGTAGGCTTCAAATAAATTGCCTTTATGGGGAGGGAGACCATTTATGTATATAGAATTTACTAATTTGTTACCTATTATTTTTAGATTGTACGTAAACTTAGAAATCAATTTATTTTTAGTTCTGCTATATATAAACGGATACCATTTTGTTAAGTAGGAAGCTCTCAATATTCTATTTTTGAAAGCTATGGTAGTTTGTGAGTCAGAATAGTTATTGTTTACATAGTTATTGTCATAGACTGGAAAAGCACCGGTATAATTTATCCTGACATTTTTTATAGAATCATTATTTTCTATTATTGGTACGTATGATCTGGCTTCAGTTAAGTTGGAATTTAATATAGCAATACCGAAATCCATATTGTATCCGACCGTCTTGTCATTAATTTTCATGTACTTAACATTCATTCCCCGATTAAGTGCGAAAGTTAAATCTTCCATTTTAGGAATATTTTCAATCGTTAAGTCACAACTTATTAATCCATTATCGGTATCAACTTTGATAACTCCCTTTATGTGTGGATGAGCTAAGGTCGAGTTACTCTCTATATCTTTCAGATTAGCTTTAATTTGAGTCGAAAAAATAAGACATAAAAGCAAGCCCCCAAAAAAGGTTTTATAGAAATAAAACATATTGAAGATTCTCCTTTGTAATTACAAAACTGGCTAATTTACAACTATAGCTTGGAGGTTTTCGATTTATTGAAAATATCTGCCTTTTTGTAGGTTTTACATTCGGGACTCAATCCACGTATCAACGGCAACAGCAATTTCTTTACTGAAATTATTAGCCATATAATCTGATGTGATTTTTCGGCTTCTTCTTAACTTGTTGTATTCAGTAATTGATGGAACTTTGTAATAGTGATGAGTTGTTTTAGGGATTATCACTGATTTTGCTTGATTGGGACGGTAATAATTTACCGCGTCAGTAATAATTTCTGCCCAATCTGTTCCGGCTGCATGAATGTCATGTTCTCCGGCAATTGATAGGACAGGGCAATTGGCATTTTTATAAGCAGTTAGGACATCTTTATCGTTTAAGTTTTGAAAATAACTGTAATGATGAAGCCCGTGCCAAGTATCGTTTCGAAAATGTCTTTTGACCAGTTCGGAATAATCTGGGTTTTTCGCTAATTCATTTGGACTTTTTTTATTGATTAGATAGTCATAGAAAAATGGTAGAATCTTACGAAAATCGGAATCCATTTTGGCATAATCAATACCAAGAAGGGTTTTTTGTTTTCTTTGTAGTTTTAAGTAATATTCAAACCAAGTCGAAGGAATTCCACCCCAAGCGACGATTCCCTGAACTTTATTTTTTGAAGCAATTAAGGGGGCTGAAACTGAACCTAAAGATTCACCAAACAGAAATATATTTTCCTTGTCAATTTCATCTATCGTTTTAAGTTTTTTCAGAGCTGTTTCAAATGCTTTTACTTCATAATCAAAATCCATTTCCAAACAATGCTTGGTTCCTGAACTGTCCCCCATACCGGGCTTTTCGACTCTGTAAACGGCAATTCCTTTTTCAACGAAAGATTCGATAAGTAACTTAACGGTTGATTTTGGATTAATATAAAAATCATAAGAAGCACAACCAACCCCTGGTAGAAAAAGCATCACAGGTGGGTTTTTAACATTGTGCGGAACTTGCAGGATGCTTCTTAATTTCCCACCGTCGTAATCAACATGACCGTAAATTACTTTACCGAATGAAGAGGTTTCTAGAGGTTTCCCCACTACTTTTCCACTTAGTTTTTTAAGTTGATTTCCGCGTTTTACCTCAATTGAAACAGCTTCGCCAGCCCGCCATTTTCTGACCTCATTTACAAGGCTTGTAACGTCTCCATATTTTTGGTTGTTTATTGATAAAATAATGTCATTTTTTAATATGCCAAGGCTTGAAGCTGTAGTGTCTTTAAAGACCTCCAAAACTTCGATTGATGAATTATCAGATGTTGCTTTCATCTGTATTCCGAGCGTCCCTTTTCTCTCAAGTTTTTGTGCAAAAATTAATGATGAGAGAGCAAAAATTATTAAGATTGATATAAGGTTTTTAATAGAAAATAGTTTGTTTATCATAGGTTCAGTCAGTCGTTTGATGATGCATCATGGGAGAAAAGAAGGTTTACTTTCTCGTAAAGATCATTTTTGAAACTAAGGTGTTGACATTGGTTCTTACCTCAGAAATTACTTCTAAAATTTTTCCGTCGTCAGATAATTTCCAAGTCTCTTTGGTGGTGGAATTTATCGCATTTATACCATAATTTAGATTAATGTTTTTATTCAAAATCAGTTTTTCATTTGTTTCGAATTGAGCTTTAAGTTTTAGTGTTCCTTCAGCCTGACCATTATTTAACTCCGTTGTTGTTTCAGAGCCATCTAGCTTATAAGCTTCATCTTCTTTTTTCTTACTGTTGAATTTAATTGTTCGAGTAGCAGAACTACTAGAGTCGCTATCTCTCTTAGTTTTGCGTTTTATAACAATTTTCTCATTAGTTTGTTTAACGGTCATTGTCATAGAGGTCAGAATGGATTTTTCGTGTAGAGAACTTTTTTTCATATCTAACTCCCAAGCTCCGGAAAAATCGGTTTTGGAATTTTGACCAAACGTTGTGATTGCTAACAAAAGAGTAAAAATTATGGTAGAAAAAAATGCGGTTTTGTTCATTACAAATTCTCCTTTTATGTTTGATTTATAAACCTAGGTTATTCCAGATAAAAAACTAGTTTGTTAAGAATTTGTAAAAAATTTGTAAAATGGGATTTCAAAAAAAAGCCCGCAATTTTGTAGGAATTGCAGACTTTTTTACTATGTAAAAATTTAGTTGATAATTATTGTTGTTTGCCTTCCAAGAAAGCCTTCAAACGTCTCGAACGTGAAGGGTGACGAAGTTTGCGTAATGCTTTAGCTTCGATTTGTCTGATACGTTCGCGTGTAACGGTGAAATGTTGTCCGACTTCTTCGAGCGTGTGTTCTGAGCCTGTATTTCCAAGTCCAAAACGCATCTTAATAACTTTTTCCTCACGCGGAGTTAAGGTTGCGAGAACCTCATCTGTAATTTCGCGTAAGTTTGAGAAAGTTACAGATTCCGCAGGATTCATAATTGATTTATCTTCAATAAAATCACCCAAATGGGAATCCTCTTCTTCACCGATCGGAGTTTCAAGTGAAATAGGTTCTTGTGCGATTTTCAGAACTTTTCGCACTTTTGAAACCGGAATATCCATCTTTTTAGCGATCTCTTCAGAGGTTGGTTCGCGTCCATATTCCTGAACTAAAGCTCTCGATGTACGAATCAATTTATTGATCGTTTCGATCATGTGAACAGGAATTCTGATGGTTCTTGCTTGGTCAGCAATAGCTCTGGTGATTGCCTGACGAATCCACCAAGTTGCATAAGTTGAGAACTTATATCCTCTACGCCATTCGAATTTATCAACCGCCTTCATCAAACCGATATTTCCTTCTTGAATAAGATCCAAGAATTGTAAACCGCGATTTGTATATTTTTTAGCGATGGAAACAACGAGTCTTAAGTTGGCTTCGACCAATTCACGTTTAGCAATTCCTGCATTGTATTCGCCCGTTCTGATAACCCGCAAAGAACGCTTGATGCGATGTGGTTTGAGATGGTATCTCTCTTCAACCTTTGTAAGCTTTTCTTCTTGATCGGCGATTTTTTCCTTTAGCTCTTTTTTGCGAGCAGGTTTTGGTTTTTCTTCGATTTCAGCCTCAGCCTTTTTGATAACTCTTTCAATGCGGCGAATTCCGCTCTCAACCTTACTGATCGCTCCGACCATTCTTTGCTGTGCGTAAGCTGTTAAATCTAAAAGCTTTATATCTTGTGCAATTTCGATACGGATGCGTGCAAGGTCAAGTTTTAGTTTACGAAGCTTTTTAGTTGGTTTTTTGCTGGCTTTTTCTTTTTCAGCCAAATATTTCAGAACAACTTTCAAAGCTTTTTTGTAATTTTTTTCGATGTTACCGATTCCTTCCAAAGTCCAACGCAGATATTCCTCCGCTTTGTCTTCTCCCTCGGCAACCTCGGCTTGTTCGGAAAAGTTTACGATCTCACGAATGCTTGAATCTCCGGATTCCAAATCATTTCCGATTTTAATAAGTTCTTCGACTGCGATCGGAGAACGTGCAATGGTTTTTTCAGCCTTCATTTGTCCGCGTTCGATTCTCTGAGCAATGGCAACTTCGCCTTCGCGTGTAAGAAGCGGAACTATACCCATTTCGCGTAAATAAAGCCTAACGGGATCATTAGTTTTGTCGAGTTTTCCAGCAGATAAGTCCAAGTCACCATCTTCATCATTTTTGCTGTTCATTGCGACGTGTGCCGCTTGTGCGAGAAGGTGTGCGTCAGCATCGGCAACCGAAATGCCTGATGCTTCTAATCTCCCCAAAACTTCTTCAATATCGTCCGGCGACATTAAATCGTCGGGTATTTCACTATTTAGTTCGTCAAAAGTTAAAAACTCCTTCTTTTTTCCCATCTTAAGAAGGCGTTTTATAAGTTTCTCTTTGTCGTTTAATTCTTCTGCCATATTTTTAATAATTTAAGTAAATTATTTTGATTCAAAACTACTCATTATACGTTGTTTTTAAAATATAATTAAACGCTCAAATCAAATAAATTGTTTCACCTTAAAACGTAAATATTTTTGATAAGAGCATAAACTGTCAAAACAAGTGAAATTTCATCAAATTTCACAATTTATATTCACTAAATTAGATGATTTTTTTGCTCTTTTTGTTTATTTATTTTTGGCTAAACTTCTAAATTTTTTTACCAAATTTTGTGATTGATATTATTGAGAATATTCCGCTAGTTTTGTCTGCAAATCTCTCTTCATCCTGGCTAATTCTATTTGCTCCGAAACTAAATTATTCAGAAGCTCATCATCACCAATTTGTTCTGCAAAAGCTAATTCTTGACTGATTTCTAAAATTCGTCTGGAGATAGCCATCGAACGTAAAGAAACAAGACAATTTTCTGCATCATGCAAGACTTCATCAATCGCCTCATCCTCATCTCTCGGAGGCTCACTCATCAAAAGAATCGGCACGATGTCGGCGGCAACCTCATCATCCTTAACACTTTCAAGTAAAATTTCGCTGGTAACTTCTTTATTTTCACTTTCAAATTCAATTAAAGATTCAAAAACCGAAGCGAGTGCCAAGGCTTCAAAATCAGTTTCTTCCAATTGAGGTAAAATCTCGCTTCTAAGCTCTGCATCGTGAATTAATAGTTCAAGCAGGTGCTGTTCGGCGACCGTGATCTTTTTCGTATTCCGCTTTATGACAAGTTTTTTTATCTTGTCATTTTCAAATTGCTCGACTTCATCATTTTCAAAATTACTTTGATAACGCCTGTTTGTCTGAATTTCTTTCCAAAGAAAATCTTCCAAAACGCGGTCGTTCATTTGAAAATAACGCAGAGCTTGCTTTAATGTTTCTCTTTTTTCAATCGTGTTACGAACAGATGCAACAACTGGCAAAACGTCTTCAACAGCAGCCGCCTTTTGTTTAGGTAGTGAAATATTTCTATCTTGAACGATTGTTTCCAAAACAAATTGCAAATAGGGAAGTGCGTGAGTTTTGTGCTGTTCTTTATAAGCATCAAATCCTTCCGCTCGTATGAAATCATCAGGGTCTTTACCATCGGGAAGCACAAGAACCTTTATTTCAAAATCTTGCGAAAGTAATGTTTCGATAGCACGTTTCGCCGCCTTTACACCTGCCGAATCACCGTCGTAATTGATAACAACTTTTCGTGCAAAACGACCTAAAATCTTTGCTTGCCCCGAAGTTAGAGCGGTTCCCAAACTAGCTACGCAATTCTTCACACCGAATTGATAAAGTGCGATTAAATCCAAGTATCCTTCGACCAAAATTCCGTATTTTTGACGGCGAATTTCTTCTTTATTTTGAAAAAGTCCATAAAGGTGTTCGCCTTTGATATACGCGGGAGTTTCAGGCGAATTTAGATATTTAGGCTGGTCATTTCCTAAAGTCCTCGCCCCGAAAGCGATTGGATTTCCATTTATATCCAAAACGGGGAAAATTATACGTCCGCGAAAGCGATCATAAATGCGGTCTTTTTCTTCATTAATCGAAACCAAACCGCTTTCGCGTATCAATTTTTCTTCAAAACCTTTTTTCTTCAAAAGATTCAAAACCCAATCCCAAGAATCTGGAGCAAAACCGATGCGAAATGTTTTGATTGTTTGCTCATCCAATTCGCGTCCCTTTAGGTATTCTCTTGCCGCTTTCGAATGCGGATTGTCATCCTCAAGATGCTTTTCCCAGAACTCCAAGGCTATTTGGTTTAACTCAATGACCTTATCGGCAAGTTTTTTCTCTTTTTCCTTTTTCTCTTTGCGTTTCTGATAAGTTTTATCATCAACTGGCTCAGGCAAAGGGACACCCGCTTTCTCCGCAACTTCCTTAATTGCTTCGGGAAAATTCAAACCCTCGATTTCCATCAAAAAAGTAAAAATATTCCCACCTTTTCCGCAACCGAAACATTTATAAAAACCCTTACTCGCACTCACCGAAAAAGATGGCGTTTTCTCCTGATGAAACGGACAACATCCCATCCAATTCGCCCCTTTTTTCTTAAGTTCCACAAAATCGCCAATAATCCGCACAATGTCGGCACGATTTTTCAGATCATCAATAAAATATTGTGGATAGAGCATTTTAGTAAAAAGGATTTTACTTTCGTTTCCTTTTAGGAACAATCCAGTATTCTACACTTAAATAATCTTCTTTAACGTAAAAGAATCTTAACCTTTTAGCAGAAATTTTAGAAAGTTTTTGAAGAAGGTCTTCCTTTCTTTTTAAATATTCTTTTTGAGATTTGGCATAAATCACAAGATTGCCACGAGCCTTGGGGTTAGAAAACAAAACTTCAAAGAACGCCTTTTCATAGCCTGCTGCCGGGCAATAACCCAAATAATTTTCATCAGCAAATTTGAAAGGTTTAGTCGAATCAGAAAGCTTGAAAGTATATTTAGCTTTCTTAAAATTAGGTGGATTTGTCCCTTTGGGAACAATCCATAGTTCATTGCGAATTTCAGATTCCTTTTCCCCACGAATAAATTTTATACGATTTTTGTATAACCCTCTGTATCTAATTTGTCCTTTGATTAGCATTTCACGATATAGAATACTAAGTTTTTTGTTTTCATCACCATAGGTAACTACATATCCGATTGATTCGGGTTTATTTTGGAGTGAAATAAAAAGATTATCTATTCTTGCTAAAATATCACCACAAGGAGTATTGCCAAATTCATCAATAAGTTCTGGTCTAAGCAATCTTGTTCCAATTGGTACAAACCATAACTCGATTTGTGGTTCACTTTTTCTGCCTCCGTAAATTGTTTTTATACGAAACTTAGGGACTTTATATTTTTGGTTTAGTTTTTCTGTTAGTATTTCCGAAATTTTTAAAAATTTACTAGGTGAGTTGTAAATAACCAGATAGCCTGTAAACTCAAAGTTTTCAAAAAACTCAGCAGCAAAATCTTCAAAATTTAAACCTAAGTCACAAGTTTCAGCAGATTCATCGTATCTGATTGTTTCAACAGTTTTCGAGTCTTTTGACAAATCTGCATAACCCTCATCAAATCGGATTGGTGAAGAAAGCGTACTCTTCTCAAATGTTTCTATTTTTTTAAGTAGTTGTGAACCTTCTGAAGTAATCCAAAATTGCACGCGAGCTACTTTTTGAGGCTTGCCGAAAATAATTTTAACTCGGCTCATGTCAAAACTGAGTAATTTAGAGCGATTTATCACATTTCTTTTAAAAGCTAAAATTTTGCCTTGATTATCTTTTTCACCATAAAGCACTATTATACCTTTTTTATCTGGTTGATTTTGTAAAGCAACAAAGAAGTTATCTAATGAATTTTTTGCATACTCAGAGCAATTAAAAGAGCCTAATTCACCAACTAATAAACTATCTGAAGTTTTCTGCGAATATATATATGCGGGATAAAAGCAAGAAAATAAAAGTAGTATTAAGGTGAGTAGTTTCACTGAATTAGTTCTCCTCATTGCTTTAATTCAACAATTGTAGCACCATTTCCGCCTTGGTTTTGTGGGGCGAATTGGAAATTTGAGACGTGCGGGTGTCCTTTGAGGAATTGGTGGACGAAATTTTTCAAAGCACCTGTGCCGAAGCCGTGGACGATGCGGACTTGTTTTAGTTTGGAAACGTAGGAATCGTCTAGGAATTTATCAACTTCATCTTCGGCTTCGAGAGTGGTTTTGCCGATCAGGTTTAGTTCGGATTCGACGGTGTTTATTTCTAGGTTTACATTTGATTGTTTAGCTTTCTTTTGTAGTTCAGCAAGGCGATTTTTGCTTGGTCTTTTTTCAGATTCGACAGCTTGTAGATCAGCAAGTTTTTGCTTCATACGCATTGAGCCGACAAGGACTTCGGCTTGACTGTTGTTAATCTTTTCAACCTTACCGATTGTGCCAAATTTTTTTAGTAGGACTCTTGAGCCAACTTCGATTGGTTTGTTTATAACTTTCGGTTTTTGGTCTTCGGTTTTTGAATCTGAACCATCGTCAGACACCATTGTTACTGACTTGGTTTTGTCACTCCGTCTTTGTATCTCCGCGTCTCCGTGTCTTCTTAATTCAGAACGCTGTGAAGCGATCTGTTTTTCAAATTTTTTGCGTTCTTTTTTGTCTTTGAGAGTTTTTAAGAATTCTTTGGTTTGTTTTTCAAAATTACGGATTACTTGGTTTAATTCGTTCTCAAATTCTTTGCGACGTCTCTTTTCTTTTTTGCGAAAGTCTATATCTAAATCCGCATATTTTTCAGCAGTCGCTTGGCGTTCTTCTTCGAGGGCGGTTCGTAAATCTTCAGCTTGTTTGGTTTCTTTTTGCAGTTTGTGCAAATAATTTTCGGCTTCTTGAGCGGAAATGTCTAAGTTTTGACGAGCTTTTTCGATAACATCATCGCGTATGCCAAAACGTCTGGCGATCTCTAAACCTGAAGATGCTCCGGCGATTCCTGTTAAAAGTTTGTATGTCGGCTCAAGCGTTTTTTCATCGAACTCAACCGATGCATTTATTACGTCTTCATCGTTTGCTGCGTAAATTTTTAAACCTTTGTAATGAGTTGAAGCAATAACTTGTGCGGAGTTTTGACGAAAATGATCCACGACAGAGACGCCCAAAGCCGAACCTTCTTCAGGGTCTGTTCCCGTGCCGACTTCATCTAGTAAGACGAGTGCGGGAGACTGCAAATTTTTCATCATCGAAGCGATATTTGAGATGTGCGAAGAAAACGTCGAAAGATTTGCCGACAGAGATTGATTATCACCGATGTCCGCCAAAACGGATTTATAGAATGGCACTTTCGCCGATTGTGCCGGAACAGGTAAACCCGAAATTGCCATCAAAGAAAGCAATCCCGCAGTCTTTAATACAACCGTCTTTCCACCCGCATTTGCACCGGAAATAATCATTACGGAGTTTTGTTGGGTGAGTTTAAATGAAACTGGCACTATTTCGGATTTTGGATTCTGAGGTGTGTTTGACACGCTTCCTGACGGTCGCGTTCCTGTCAGTTTTTTATTCGACTTACTAGAAGAAATTTTTAAACTTTCTTCTAGTAATGGATGTCTTGCTTCGATTAATTCCAAGGTTTCATCTACAGAGATTTTTGGGACGATGGCGTTATATTTTTCGGCGAAAACAACCTTTGTTTTAACGAAGTCGAGTTCGCCGATGGCTTCAATGGCATTTTCGACAGAAGGTAGATTTTGGCGTAGATTTTCCGTTAAAGAAAATAAAATTCTGGCAATTTCGCTTTCTTCCTTGGCTTTTAATTTTTGTAGCTCATTGTTTGCCTCGATTGCTTCAAGCGGTTCGATAAAAACGGTTGCTCCAGAGGACGAAGCTCCGTGTGTTACGCCATTAATCTTGCCTGAAAAGCTTGCTTTGACGGGGATGACATAGCGATCGTTTCTGACCGTTACAATGTCATCTTGGATCGCAGTGCTTTTCGAACGCATTACGCTTTCGAGTGATTTCGTTAATCTCCCGCGTTGAGAGTTTATTTCCCGTCGCAAACGATTTAATTCGGGCGAGGCTGAATCATCCAGTTCGCCATTTGGCAGAATCTTTTTATTTATTTTATCGGCGATTTTTGAAAGGTCTTTGGGAAGATTTTGGACTATTTCCCAAAGTGTCGGAGCCAACTCTTTTTCTGCTTGAATTGCGTTTTTTGCAAACAGGGCTTGTGAAAGATGTCTGGCAATCTCACGAAGAATAGTAGGCTCAAGCGAAGAGTTTTCAATTTGCAAAAGCGAAACCGCTTCAGACGGATCGCTCAATCCCGAAAAATTCCAAGTAATCTCTTCTTGCTTTAATGCAAAAGTTTCCGAGATTGCCGCCAAATCTTTTTCAAGTTGGAGACTGCTATTCAGCGGTTCAATGTCCAGCACAAAGTTTTTGCCCATTGGTGTCTGGGCATTTCGAGCTATGAGCTCAAGCAATTTTTCAAATTGTAAGGTTTCGAGGCTGAACATTTCGAGTTATTTATTCTGTGACTTCAACACCTTTCCAGAAGGCGACATAGTTTTCGATCTCTTTGGCAGCATCTTTTGCTTTCGGGTAGTACCAAGCTGCATCTGCATTTTTTTCGCCATCGACATTCAATGTGTAATAGCTTGCCGTTCCTTTCCAGCCGCAGACCGTGCTTGTCTCGGTCGGTTCAAAATAATCTTTATTTATTGAGTCGGCAGGAAAATAGTGATTTCCTTCGACAACGATTGTTTCATCGCTTTCTGCGACAACTTTTCCATTCCAAATAGCTTTCATAATTTCTTTATCCTAAAAATCTTTCACGCATTTCGGGCGTAGGGATCATACAAGTATCTTGCATACCGAATAATTTATAACGATACTTTGCAAATAATTTGTAAAAGGCATCGCGTATAAATTTCGGTACGATTATAAATACATAAAGTTTTGACAAAACGCCATCTAAATGTCTTGCGATTCTCAAAGCAGCAGTCGAATGCGTGTAGGCTTTTTCGTTTTCAATTAAAATAATAGAATCAGTTTTTTCTTTGTCGATCCCATGTTTTGAAGCGAGTTCTTCGGCAATTTCTGACTGCAAAGGGGCGAATTTGAAATAATTTTTTGAATCCTTGTCAATTATAAAATTCACCGAGCCGTTGCAAAAATTGCAAACTCCATCAAACAAGACAATGGCATTTTTTTGTTCATTCATAGCCTTTATTAAATTCTACCGCAATTTTCGGATAGATTTAACCTCGCAAGTATTAGATGCTTATCAGGCAGAATAAAATTAGCGAAAAATAAATAAAAAGTATGAATATGAATAGTGAAATTTTTTGGCAAGCAGTAAAGCAAAATGATAAGCGTTTTGATGGTTTGTTTTGGACTTGTGTGAAAACAACCAAGATTTTCTGTAAGCCATCTTGTACGGCGAGACTTCCAAAGAAGAAAAACGTCTTTTTTGTAGATGCATATGAAAAAGCTGAAAAAAAGGGGTTTCGGGCTTGTTTGCGTTGTCAGCCGAAGTTAGAAAATACCGTCAATACAAAGATTGAGACAGTTTTGAAAGCCTGCCGATTGTTGGAAACCGAAGAAAATATTTCTCTAAAAAATTTGAGTAGCAAATTAAATGTAAGTTCCTATCATTTGCAGAGATCTTTTAAGGAAGTAATTGGAGTTACGCCAAAAAAATATGCTGAAAATAAGCGTATGCAAAAATTTAAAGATGAAGTAAAAAACGGTCGGGATGTGACTGATGCGATGTATGAAGCGGGCTTCGGTTCGAGTAGCCGTCTATATGAGAAAGCTTCAGAAAAATTAGGGATGACACCGAAAACTTATAAAAAGAAAGGAGAAGGAATGGAGATTTTTTGGACGATAACCGACTGTGATTTAGGTCGTTTATTGGTTGCAAGAACTGAAAAAGGTATTTGCGGAGTAAAGTTTGGTGACAATGACAATGAGTTGTTTAAGGATTTGAAAGATGAATATTCAAAGGCTGATTTTTCTGAGAACGACGAAAAATTAAAAGAATTTGTTGACACAATTTTAGCTCATTTGAGTGGTCATAGCCCAAATCTTGATTTGCCAATAGATGTTCAGGCAACTGCTTTTCAGATGAAAGTTTGGGAAGCATTGCGAAAAATTCCTTATGGCGAAACGCTTTCTTATAGCGAGGTGGCAGAAAAAATCGGAAACAAAAAAGCAGTTCGAGCAGTTGCCTCGGCTTGTGCGAAAAATCGTGTGGCGTTGGTAATTCCGTGTCATCGCGTGATCGGTAGCAACGGCAAAATGAGCGGTTATCGTTGGGGCGTTGAAAGGAAAAAGAAATTGCTTGAAAAAGAAAATGAACAAAAATAAAGCCTACCTTTGGAACTTCAAAAATGCATATTTTTTATGAATTCATAAATAAAACTTTCCATCTTGCAACATTTTGTTCTAAAATACCGTAAATAAATTTTTGAAGTTCCAATTTCCAATTTAATCATTTCTTAAAGTTATGAAAAAACATTTCTTGCGTTTTTCTATCGCAATTTTTGCGTTAGTTTGTCTGTCCGTTTCTGTCTTTGCACAAAGGGGAACATACGCGATTAAAAATGCTCAAATCGTTACAGTTTCAGGTTCTAATATTTCAAATGGAACTATTGTGATACGTGACGGTCTGATCGAGTCAGTCGGTACAAATGTAAATATACCGGCTGATGCGAAAGTTTTTGATGGCAAGGGATTAACAGTTTATCCCGGATTCATTGATGCAAATACAAATCTTGCAGTTCAAAGAGCACAAAGACGCCCGCCGAGTCCAACAGGACAAAACAATCAACCGCAATCAAATTCAAATTATCCTGCTGTTTTGAGACCTGAGCGAATGGTTATTGATAGTTTGAAAGCGGGTGATGGACAGTTTACAAGCCAGAGGAATAATGGTTTTACAACGGTTTTGACCGGACATTCTGACGGAATTTTTAACGGTCACTCGGCAGTAATCAATCTCGCAGGTGATTCTGTTTCTTCAATGGTTGTGAAATCTGCTTTTGCTCAGCACGTTACGTACAGAACAAATCGCGGAGGCATATTCCCAACATCTTTAATGGGAACTTTTGCAGCCTTGAGACAGATGTTCCATGATGCGAAAAGGCTTGATGAAATCAAAAAAATGTACGCGAAAAATCCGCGTGGTATCAAGCGTCCTGAGGCAGACCCTTCGTTGGAAGCTTTAATTCCGATTGTAAATGGCAAAATGCCAATCGTGTTTAATGCAGTTACTGAAAGGGAAATGGTCAGAACACTAGACCTGATCAAGGAATTTAACTTGAAGGGAATAATCTCAGGCGGACATGAAGCAAGTCGTCTAACCAACAGATTAAAAACACAAAACGTTCCCGTTTTACTTTCACTCAATTATCCAAAGAGAACACTTTCAGAAAACAAAGAGGCTGATCGTGAGCCGCTCAGGACTTTGAGATTAAGAGTAGAAGTTCCAAAGGTTGCAGCAAGACTGAAGCAAGCAGGTGTGAAATTTGCATTTCAGTCGGGTGGTTTGAAAAACATTAAAGACTTTTTCAAAAACGCTGAGGAGTCAACTAAAAATGGCTTGTCAAAGTCTGATGCACTTCAGGCAATGACTCTGAATGCGGCAGAAATCTTGGGCGTTGACGGTCAGCTTGGTTCAATTGATAAAGGAAAAATTGCCAACTTGGTTGTGATGAAAGGTGATATTTTTGCTGACGATAAGAGAATTACACACGTTTTTGTTGACGGTAAGTTATTTGAACAACCGAAAAAGCCCGAACGGAAAAAGACAGCCACGACAACCTCGGGAAATGCACCTTCTAAGCTTGCACAAGTTGCGGGTACGTGGACTTTGACAATTGAGGCACCCGGTCAGAGCATAGATTCGACTCTAGTTTTAAACCAACAAGGAAAAGTTCTGACAGGAACTATTAGTTCTACGCTGTTTGGAACAGCACAGATCAAAAATGGGGAGGCTACTGAAAAAGGCTTCAATTTTGATGTGACGATTTCAGCAGGTGGGCAAGATATTGAGGTTTCATTTAGCGGAACAGTCACTGGGAATAAGGTTGAAGGCACTGCCGACACAGCCCAAGGTCCGGCATCATTTACAGGAACAAAAAATCCTTAAAAACTAAGATAAAATAATGAAAAGTAAAGTCATTTTTCTAACGATAATTTCAATTTGTTTGATATTGCCAAGTTTGGCAATTGGTCAAAATGTGTTGATAAAAAATGCGACGGTAATGACGGCTGTTAATGGCACTAAGCAAAATACAGATATTCTAGTGCAGAACGGCAAAATTTCTCGCATTGGCAAAAATCTGAACGCCGGAAATGCTCAAGTCATAGATGCCAGCGGGAAATTCGTAACTCCTGGAATCATTGACGCTCATTCACATGCAATGATGGATTCCGTTAACGAAATTTCCTATGCAGTCACATCAATGGCTCGCATACGTGATGTCTTAAATCCAAAGGACATTACGATCTATCGTGCGTTAGGTGGTGGAGTTACGGCAGCGAATTTACTACACGGTTCAGCAAATCCGATCGGTGGACTAAATACTGTAGTTAAATTCAAATATGGCAAACCTATTGAAGAGTTTTTGATTCCAGAAGCACCACCCGGAATTAAATTTGCGATGGGTGAAAATGTGAAGCGTGCAAGAAATGCTCCCGGACAGCCAAGACGTTATCCTGCAACCCGTATGGGAACTCTGGAAGTTATGCGTGATGCCTTCGAGCGTGCCAAAGATTACAAGAAAAAATGGGATGATTTTCGTGCAGGAAAAATGAGAACCCCTCCGAAAAGAAGCGTCGAACTTGAGCCAATTGTAGAGATATTGGAAGGCAAAAGATTAGTTCATGCCCACGGTTATCGTTCGGATGAGCACTTGAATTTGATGAAACTTGCCAAAGAATTTGGATTTACAGTTTCAACTCTTCAACATGGACTTGAAGCCTACAAAATCGCCCCTGAAATTGCAAAATTTGGAACAGGTGTTTCGATTTTTGTTGATTATTGGGGTTTTAAGATAGAAGCATACGATACAATTCCATACAATGCTTATATTTTATGGAAAAATGGTGTTGTTGTTTCGATTAATTCCGATTCAGGCGAAAGAATTCGTCGCCTAAATTTAGATGCTGCAAAAGCCATAAAATATGGTGGTGTTCCTGAACAGGAAGCCTTGAAGATGATTACTCTTAACCCGGCAAAACAGCTTGGAATTGATAAGATGACTGGCTCAATTGAAGTTGGAAAAGATGCAGATATAGCGATCTGGAGTAAACATCCATTCAGCGTTTATACAAAAGCTGAAATGACTCTGATAGATGGAGAAGTTTACTTTGATCGAAAAAAAGATATTGCTAGACGAAGTCAGCTGGCTGCTGAAAGAAAACGTCTCGAAGCAATGGAGCCAAATCTTCCACCGAATAAACGCGGAAAGTCTAAGAAACCTGCAACTAAACCTAAACCAAAATCAACTCCTGTTCCCGAAGGAGGTTTAGATTAATGAAAAGATTAAAAACAGTTATCAGTTATCAGTTATTAGTTATTAGTTTGTTCCTTCTGGCAGTAGGAAGTTTGTTTGCTCAAAATGGTCCTGCAGATCAGAACCTAACGGGAAAAGCGGGAACATTTGCAATCACGAATGCAAGAATTGTGACAGTTTCAGGGGCAACAATTCCAAATGGAACTGTTGTAATTCAAAATGGAAAAATCACAGCAGTTGGATCAAATGCGAGAATTCCGGGCGGAGCAGAGCGAATTGATGGCAAGGGGCTGAGTGTCTATCCCGGAATGATCGATGCGGGAACAAATATGGGGTTACTGGAAATCGGTAATGCTGTAATCGGAACAGTAGATGTTGCTGAAACGGGAAACATAAATCCTAACGCGAAAGCGATTCTCGGCATCAATCCACATATGTCACATATAAATGTTACTCGCGTAAACGGAATTACAATGGCTCATTCAATGCCTCGTGGTGGTATCGTTTCCGGGCAATCAGCAATTATTAATTTAAATGGTTCTACCCAAGATGAGATGGCGGTAGTACCGCAATTTGGCTTGGTTGTGAACTTCCCACAAATCAGCACTTTTGCTGGGTTTAGCTTTTTAACGGGACCAAGATTTATTGATTTTAATCAGGCAATTAAGAGACGTGATAATCGTGTAAAGGATTTGAAAGACGCTTTTAAAAAAGCCAAAAGATATGCTGACGTAAAAGTTGCGTATGAAAAAGATAAATCTTTGCCAAAACCAAAAACTGATTTGAAAATGGAGGCAATGATTCCTTACGTAAATGGTGAAAAACCAATTGTCTTTTCTGCACAAAGGGCAAGAGATATTCGCGGAGTTATAAAATTTGCGAATGAGATGAAAGTAAAAGCCATTATCTACGGTGGGGCTTATGCACATGAAGTGACTGATGAACTCAAGAAAAATAACATTTCCGTTATTTACAATCGTGTTCACAATAATCCAAATAGAGAAGATGATCCGTATGATCTCTTTTTTGAGGCACCTTCTATGTTGCAAAAAGCAGGTGTAAAATTCTGTATCTCAACTGGTGATAATGGAGCTAATGCACGTGAACTTCCGTACCAAGCAGGACTGGCTTCATCCTATGGTTTATCTCCTGAGGAAGCCTTAAAGAGTGTTACACTTTATCCAGCACAAATTCTTGGTGTTGATAAAATGGTTGGTTCGATTGATGTTGGTAAAATGGCTAATATCGTTGTGACAGACGGGGATATTTTAGAAGTAAGAACGAACATCAAGCATATGTTCATTAGCGGGAGAAAAATACCTCTGACGAGTCGCCATACTAAGTTCTTTGAGGCGTTCAAAGATAGAAAATTAGGTGGCAAGTAAAAATTTTACAATTTAAGAATTTAGTAGGCATCTTTTCCCTTCAAAGATGCCTTTTTTATTTGATTTGATGGACAAATATATGCAAAGTGAATTTGAAGAAAAAATAGTCGAATTAAATCAAGCTCTTCTTGATACTTACCAAAATGACACTGAGCTTATTGATAAATTGAACCGAGTTCAAAAAGATTTATGGCTCGTATTTGATGAACGTCCGTTGAGTCCTTTCTTAAGACCGCACTTTTTATCCCGCGAATTTTACAACGAAATAGCTCACGCCGCCGAAACTATTGCAGAGGCTGAAGAACGTCTGACTTTTGCAGCACTTGAAGACAATGAACTATTAAAAAGATTAGATTTAACTGAGATGGAAGAAAAGCTTGTTCGCTATGATCCCGGTTATGACAAAATCTGTAATTCGAGTCGTCTAGATACTTTTATAGAGGGAAGAGAGTTTAAGTTTCTGGAGTACAACGGAGAAACTCCTTCAGGAGTTGGCGATCAGGTTCAGATTGAAAAGGTGCTTGAAAAAATACCTTTAGTAAAAGATTTTTTGAAAGAGCATAATCATTGGCGACCGAAACCTCACCAAAAGTTGCTTCAATCGCTTTTTATCTCTTACAGGGAATTTGGCGGTAAAAAAAGCAAGCCAAACATAGCAATAGTAGATTGGGAAGGTGTCGCAACTGAAGCCGAATTCCATTCATTAAAAGAATATTTTGAGTCAAATGGCTTTCCAACTTTAATTGCTGACCCATTTGATTTGGAATATGACGGTGAAAAATTACACGCTTTAGATTTTGAGATAGATGTTTTCTACAAACGTGTTTTGATCCACGAATTGCTTGAAAAAGTTGAAGAAGATCATCCGATTATTCAGGCATACATAGACGGAAATTTATGTATGGCAAATTCTTTTCGTGTGAAAATCCCACACAAAAAGATGAGTTTTGCAATTTTGACTGATGAAAAATATGTAAATATTTTTACTGATGAACAACTTGAAATAATCTCAAAACACATACCCTGGACACGAAAAGTTGAAGACGCAAAAACCACATTTCATAGCGAAGAGGTGGATTTACTAGAACTCTTAAGAAAATACAAAGATAATTTCTTAATCAAGCCAAATGATGACTATGGCGGGAAAGGCATCGTATTAGGTTGGCAGGTTTCGCAAAATGATTGGGAAAAAGCCATAGATGAAGCATTGGAGGATTCTTTTGTGGTGCAGGAAAAAGCTTCAATTGAAAAACATGAGTTTCCCTTTTATGACAAAAATGTATCTATCGAAAAACTGCTAGTTGATTTTGATCCTTTCCTATTTCAGAACAAAACCGAAGGTGGAATGGTCAGACTTTCCTCATCTGCACTCGTTAATGTCACGCAAGGTGGCGGTCAAACAGCCTTAATTGTTCTCGAATAAATTCGTAGAAATTAATAAATCCATTTTAATTTATGAGGAAATGTAGTTGACTACTCGTTATTTTAGTTTTAATATGTAGGACACTACATAAAGGAGGTTTTGCTATGGCTGAACAAGATTATTTAACTGAATTGGGTTTTCTAAGTTTTGTTACAAGACTAAAGCGTGTTAGCGATGCAATGTTGCACGATGGCAGAAGGCTTTATAAAGAACTCGGAATGGATATAGAGCCAAATTGGTACGTCATTTTTAGGTTGTTAGATGAAAACGATGAGATGACTATTACAAAAATCGCTGACACGATTGGCTTTGCACATCCTTCGGTTATAACGATCGTAAACAAAATGACCAAAGCTGGTTACTTGGAATCAAGTCAGTGTTCGGAAGATAGTCGTCGGAGACTTCTGCGTCTAAGCGAAAAAGCAAAAACGGAACTACCAAAATTTGAAAAAGTCTGGAATGCAGGTGTTACGGGGCTAAAGAAAATGCTTTCTGACAAAGATTATTTAGAGTTTTTGGAAATTCTTGAAAATCGTGTGGAAGAAAAAGGCTTCAAAAAACGCACTCAAGAAGTCATTAAAAAGCAAAAAGACAACGTTGAAATAATTGAGTTTGAAGAGCAGTATGCAGAAGATTTTGGACGATTGAACTATGAATGGGTAGAGGAGTTTTTTGAGGTTGAAGAACACGACCGCGAGCAATTAGATCATCCGAATGAGCATATAATCGAACCCGGTGGACAGATTTTGCTTGCCAAATTAGGCGATGAAATTGTCGGTACAGCCGCTTTGATAAATATAAATGAAGAAGCTTTTGAACTTGCAAAAATGGCGGTTACAAGAAAATATCGTGGCTACAGCATTGGCAAAAAATTGATGATCGCCTGCATTGACTATGCGAAAAAAGAAGGTAAAAAAAGCATTATCTTGGAATCAGCCAGAAAACAAGTTCCGGCAATAAATATGTATAGAAGATTTGGTTTTGTTGAGATCGAACAAGACCCGAATAGCGAATTCGCACGTTCGGATATTCGTATGCAATTGGTATTACGGGACGAATAAATTTATTTTCAAAGCAAGAATAATGAGTTAGAATCTTTAGCAATAAAGATGCAGGTTCTATCTAAAATTTTAATGGTTTTGTTTCTCGTTGCCACACCTTTTTTGATCTATGGGTTTGGTAAAGAAACTCTTAAGATCATTACTGAAATCTCTTACAAGGACTCGCGTTGGATAGCATTTGGAGTCGGATTTTTATCCTTTTTCCCAATAAATGCTGTTGCTTCAAGGTTATTCACAAGTATCTGGTCATATTTGCAAACTCTCGAACATGAATTAACACACGTAATCATCGGTTTATTTTTCTTGAAAATCCCTACAAGCATAAAAGTAACTGCACATGAAGGCGGAGAAGTTAGACAAGTTGGTCGAAGTTCCATCGGACAAACTTGGATCGCCCTTGCACCTTATTTCTTTCCGACAATTTCAATCTCTATCGTTATCATAGCCCTTATCGCAGGTATTAAAACTGAATACTTCCTCGGCTTATTAGGTTGGTCAACCGCATTTCACCTAATCACAAACTGGACTGAAACAAGCTTTCGTCAAACCGATTTGCAAAAAGTTGGAATTATAAAAACTCTTTTGATTCTGCCAGTGATGAATATCATTTGCTACGGAATAGTTTTGGCTTTTGTAGGTAAGGGAAATGCTGGTTTAATGGATTTTGTTGTCAACAGCATAAAAAATTGTCTAGAAATCTCAGCTTATATCGCATAACTTAATAAATCCATAAGCTGGATAATAAAGGTATAGATGCAGAAGGTGGAGAAAATATGCAAAAAATTAGAATCAATTATTCTGAATATACGTTACCAGAAAATGCAGGCTTTTCAGACAAATTTTTGCTTCCAATTGCAGAACACTTCGAACTACCAGGCTATAAAGAAGAAAAAGAATTTGTTTTAGAAGTTGAGTTTCCTGATTTATTTCTGAAAAAAGGCGAAAAGTTTGTTGCTCAGAAATCTTTAACAGGTAGGAATGAAGACACACAATTTATTATTTTGAATTGGAACTATAAATTTTTAGATGAAGAAAATTCAGAAATCGAATTGTCTGTTAAGAGAGATAAACCGCCTGTAATTGAATCATTGTTTGCTTCACTTTCTCCCGGTTGGCAAGATGGACTGGCATTTGGAACGATATTACTCACAGTTTTCATAATATTCATTAGCTCTGTTTCTATAATCTTTTATCCTGAACCATTATGGTTATGGGAATTTATTGGTAAATACATAAGGGGGTTTGTTGGTTGGAGCTTATTTGGCTTTATGCTTTTATTGTTGATCTGGAGTCAGGTTAAATTCGAAAAATCAAAGATTGCTCAAACTTTCTTTGGAACTTTACTTGGCATTCTAATCTTTCTAGTTCCAGCAATCTGGTTAATTGTATCCATTCGCCCTGCTGAGTTTGTTGGTGTTGAAAATGGAGACATTTTATATTTGAATTACCTTCAAAGCAGATTTAGCTCAGGCTTTATGTTTTTCGTTGGTGTAGTTCCTTGGTTGACCATATTTCTGAAATATTTTGGTTGGGATTTAGTAGTTTCACTTTTAAGCAAGATTGCTGAGGGGCGTAAAAAAGAAGCTACATAAAAAAATTGTCTTTCTAATAAATTTAGAATGAAAACCTAAAAAGCAAAAAAAGATGGTCAAATTTGACCATCTTTTTTAACGCACCCGACAGGATTCGAACCTATGACCTCTTGATTCGTAGTCAAGCACTCTATCCAGCTGAGCTACGGGTGCACAAAACGAATAATTAGACTACAAACCTTGCGATTTTATGTCAAGCTTTGTAGATGGATAATCCGAAGGCTTACTTTGCAAAATAACCAGGGCGAGTTCTTGAGATTAATTCAGGCTTATCAACTTCAATTTTTATCTCACGCCATTTACCATCTTTTTTGGTATTGGTCGGTTGATATTCGATTGTGTAAAGCGAACGAACATCAGCAGCGACTTCAGCATAAAGTCTTCCCATCTGCTCAAGGCGATTGATTGCATTCAATGTTCCACCCGTTCGGTCAGCAAGCATTTTTAGACGAAATCTTGCGGCTTGAAACATTTCTACTTGGATCGGAGTTGGATCTGCAAGTTTTGAAGGATCACCCGTTGGTAAAGCAAGCGGATAAATCGTGACTCCAAGTGCGGAAGATTTACCTAAAACACTATTCAAAATCTGATTTGTTTCAGGTTTGATGTGATTAGGAATATCTTTATCATCTAATTTTGCAAGGACTTGTCTATCTTGTTCACGCACCGTTGTGTCAACGCCATCAGTCAAAACGATAATAGCTTTGCGACGGTTTTGCTCTTGCGAAAGTTTATTAAGAGCCAGGTTAAGAGCTTTGTATAACTGAGTTTTTCCTCTGCCGTTGGCGACATTAATGGAGTTAGCGAGAGTTTTACGATTGGTCGTAAAATCATTTAATACATTTACCTTGTCATAGAATTCTATGATTGAAACCCGATCATTCGTTGAAAGTGCATCAATAAAACGAAAAGCAGACATTTGGATGGTTTGTCTAAATCCAAGAGTTGAACCGCTCATATCAAGAATCATCACCACGCTAAATGGAGCAACAGTTGGTTCAAATCTCACAATATTTTGCTTAACGCCGTTTTCGTACAGAGTAAAATTATTCTTGTTTAGATTGGTAATCGGCTGTCCCGAACGATCAACCACACCAACGTTGAGACGCACAATAGATGAGTCCACATTTATTATGTCATCGTCGTCTTGGGCAATTAAAATATTGGCACTCAAAAACAGAAAAGTTATGGCTAAAAAGACTTTATAAAAACGCATAGTTAAATTGTAAGCTTTAGATTAAATAATCTGACGCTCTATTACGAAATACGGTTGCTCAAAGTTTGATTTTAAATATCTTAACATTGAAGGACTTATGCGTTATAATAAAATCCGAATTTTTGCAATTTATTTTAAGGATAAATTATTTGAAAAGTTAGTTTTACCCCCTAAATTTAAATACTAACAACCTCAATAATTATAATTAACAGGGTAAAAAATGCTTTATAAACCAAAGTATTGTTGTAATTGTGGCGAAAGGATTGAACGAATCAATTGGACGGTTTTTTCAAGTCGAAAATTTTGTGAACTTTGCGAAACGGAATATAAATTTGATGAAATTTTACCAAAAGCTATCGCCGTAATTCTATTGGGATTCGGCTTTTGGGGCTTCGGTTCATTATTCATTGTATCTGATAGTACTTTAACCATTGAGAAGACAAACCAAACGCAGAATTCTTCTCCAAATATAAAACGTTCTTTAAAAAGTAGTAGTTTACAAGATGAATCTGAAAGTTTTGGGTACAATCTAAATGACAAAGAAAATACTTCCACCAAAAATCCCAAACAAGAATCGAGTGTAACTACAGAATCAAAGAAAAATCTTTTGTCCAAAGATAGTTTGGTAACAACCAATGTGACGGAAGGTAAGCAAAAAAAGACGGATGAGCCTGTCTATTTTTGTGGGGCTGAAACCAAAAAGGGAACACCATGCTCAAGGCGTGTGAAAGGTGGAGGCAGATGTTGGCAACATAAAAATCGGGAAGCAATTGTGCCAACTAAACAGTTATTGGCGGAAGAGCAATAAATAACAAAACAACTTAACAATTAGATTGGAAGTATAAAATGAAACCATTAGCCCCTAATACATTACTTCAGAACCGCTACCTAATAGTACATCTAATAGGTAAAGGTGGTATGGGCGAAGTTTATCTTGCTGTAGATCAGCGTCTCGGTAGTGCGATGGCACTCAAGCGAACAACAGTTGGAGACGATCCAATGTTGGCAGAAGCATTTGAAAGAGAAGCTAAAACTTTAGCAAATCTGCGTCATCCCGTGTTGCCAAAAGTCAGCGATCACTTTGTGGAGAAAGATGAACAATATCTGGTAATGGAACATATCTCAGGTGATGATTTATCGCAGAGATTAAAAACTTCTGAAAAGCCATTTCCTTTGAATTGGGTGATGTTTTGGGCAGATCAATTACTAGAAGCATTGCATTATTTGCATACCAATGAACCACCAATAATTCATCGGGATATTAAACCTCAAAACCTGAAATTGACAGACGATAATCACATCGTATTGCTTGATTTTGGTTTATCAAAACAAGCCCTTGGACAGACCCGTCTGACAACATCAGGTAGCGTGGTTGGATACACACCACACTATGCACCTATGGAGCAAATAAGGGGAACAGGAACAAGTCCGCGTAGCGATATTTATTCGCTTTCGGCAACTTTGTATCAGCTTCTTACAAGTACAGTTCCGCCTGATTCGTTAACCCGTGCAGATAGTCTTTTGGCTAACCTGCCTGATCCAATTAAATCCATTGATGAACTAAATGCTGAAGTACCAAAATCAATCTCTGACATAATTTTGCAGGGAATGGAAATCAGCCAGGAAAAACGTCATGAAAGTGCTCGTGATATGCAAAAATCTTTGCGACGTGCTTTCAACAAAGTTCAAAATTCAATGTCTGCTGAGACGGTTGCATTTAATACTGATGACATTGAGCTACCGGAAAAAGTTGGCGAAAAAACTGAGGTTATTTCTGACGTTCCGCCGATTCCAGTTGAGTCAATTCCGTCTGATTCTGTTTCTGAACCCGAAGTTCAAAGTTCACCAATGGCACAAATGGATTCAGTTGAAGAAGATGTTTCTGCACAAAAAACAGAAGTTATAGATTCATCTGAAATACCCAGCATTCCGGAAGTCAGTGAAGTAAATAATGATTTGGATGCCACTGTTCAGGTAAATGCTGAGGATTTACCGATTGCAGAAGCAAATGATGATGCAATCGGAATGGAAACGGAAGTTTTGTTAGATAATGCTTTGCCGACAAATGAGCAAAATGTTGTTAATGAGACTTCAAATGATTTTGCAACAAGTGATGATTATTCGGACATACCTTCGGCAATACCCGATGATCCTGACTTTAAAACAAGTGCTGGGGTAAATGTTAAAGATACTTCAAACGCGGAAGATTTTTCCACCAGCGATGGATTTACAAATGAAGGTGGTGAAGATTTTGCACCTGAAGCTACTGTCCCTTTGATTTCTTTGGAAGATCAGGTAAACGTTGATTCAGAAAGTGCAGATAGTGAAGTTCAAAGCGAAACAACGGATTTTTCTAGTTTTGAAAATGATTCGGTTAAAGGGCAAGAGGAAGTAGGAGATAAAACTACGGACTTCGCCTTAACAAATGATTTCAATGAATCAGAAGAGTTTTCTGATGTGACGGAAGATTCTCAAGAGAAAATTGCACCGCAGGAAGATCAAGAAAAAGCTGTTGCTGCGGCAGCAATTCCACCTACTTCAAAGAGTTCAACAGGAAAATATATTGCAATACTTGGCGGACTTGGGTTGGTTTTAGTATTGCTTCTCGGTTCGGCTCTAGGAGTTGGTTGGTATATGTATGGCGGAAGTACCGGAGCTGGAACCAATGATGCGAACACCAATCCTACACCTCAACCTTCAGTTGAGCCAACGCCTGAACCTACGCCGGATATTGTGGAGTCAAATACAATTGACGAAAATGTCAATACTGATTCAAACACAAATACCGGAGAGGACTTAGCAAATACAAATACTGAGACAAATACGGAAGAACAGCCTGATAGTCCGAGTACTCCGACTGGGACTAAAAAAACAACTGTTACAACATCCGGGTCTAGAACAAAACCCGCATCAACGCCGGTTAGAAGGAGTACACCAAGACCTACGCCTCGGGTTGTAACTAGAAAAACACCAGTTAAAAAGCCGCCAAGAAAGCCGACTCCAAAGAAAACTCCGAAAAAACGTGGAGGGCGAACGGATATCATTCAGTAATAGCAGATTTAAGTAGTTAGGAGATCAAAAATGACCAAAAAGGGTTTTATAAATTTAGTAATATTGGTTCTATTGGGAACGTTTCTTTTGGCTTTGCCAATTGATTCTGATGCTCAAAGCAGAAAGGAACGGCGAAAAGCAAGAAGTTTGGCACTTGAAGGTGATCAATTTTATCGTAAAAAAGATTACAAGACTGCGTTAAACAAGTATGCCGAAGCTCTTGTCTTAATGCCAAACTTCCCATTTGCTAGATTTTCTAAGGGGTATTCGCATTTTAACTTAAAACAGTATGATCAAGCAGTTAACGAATTTAGCATTGCCCTAAATCAAGGCTATCGACCATTAGAAGTTTTTGCTGTTCGGTGGCAAGCTAATTTCTTACGTAAAGAGCTGGATTTAGCTCTTCAAGATGTCCAGCAGGCTATCAGATTAGCCCCCAAGAGACCATATTTTTATATCGCCGAAGGGCAGATTTACCATGAAAAGAAACAGTATAATGATGCAATCAGATCATTTCAGCAAGCCGTAAGTCTGAAGGTTCAAAATCCAAATGTTCATTATTTTATGGCAAAAAGCTACAACGCAATTGGCGATTATGATAATCAAGAATCGGCATCGCGTTTAGCACTTCAAAAGGGAACAAGGTTTGGCGCATGGTCTTGGTTTTATATTGCAGATTCTTTACAAAGACAAAAGAAGTTGGACGAAGCGGCAAATGCTTACAAAACTGTTATTGCTACGGATAATAAATTTTACGGTGCTTATGTAAATTTGGCAGAGATTTATCGTAATCAGGGAAAATATGATGAAGCGATAGAGGTTACAAAAAAAGCTATTGAGCAATACCCAAATGACGGTGACCTACACGTCAGCTTGAGTTGGTATTTTAGCCTCAATGATAAAACTGCTTATGCAATTGAAACGGCTAAAAAAGCTATTGAGTTAGTTCCTAATCAATATATGGCTTACACAAACCTGTGTCGTGCTTATAATGACTCGAAGCAATATGAAGCCGCTATCAGGACTTGTAAAAAAGCTCTTGAACTACAACCGGGCGATGGAGAATCAAATTTCTATTTGGGAAGAGCTTATGATTTTCTAAATCAGACGAAAACTGCAACAAAGCATTACAAAGATGCAGTTAAGGGGTTACAACAATTCACACAAGATAATCCAGATTATTCTGATGGGTTTTATTTGCTTGGAAATGCTCTTTATGCTGATGGTCAAAGAGATAAAGCAATTGAAGCTTATAAGAAATGTTTGGAGCTCAGTCCAAATTTTGCAAAAGCCAGATATAACTTAGGGTATATGTATTTTCTAGGTAATAATCTAACTGCTGCTAAGCAACAGCACGATAAATTAAAAGAAATCGATCCCGGTTTAGCAGAACGCCTAATGAATGCCATTAGCAATAACTAAATCAAGTTGATTTTTTTTACAAACAAAGTTCCAGATCATTGATTTGATATGGAACTTTATTTTTATCTCTAAAATAAATGTTCATTAACAGACCACAAAATTTTAGCTACAAAAATACCATTTACAGCCACGGGTGGTATCAACTCGCCCCATTTAGTCTCGATGAAGATAATTGGAAACTTACTTACACCTTTCAAAATGAAACTAGTAAAAAGCCTGTTTCGGCAGATATAAGTGAAACTGACAAAAAGATAAAAATTCAATTCTCAGATAAACGCACCTCAAAGAAAACACAAGAAAAAATTAAGAAGTGTGTAAAACGTATATTTCGGATTGATGAAGATTTGACTGAATTTTATCAACTCATCGAAGAAGAAAAAGAGTTTACGTGGATCAAGAAATTAGGAGCGGGCAGACTTTTGCGTTCGCCGAATGTCTATGAGGATTTAGTCAAAACAATCTGTACGACAAATTGCTCTTGGGCTTTGACCAAAAATATGGTGACAAATTTAGTTCAGAAGCTCGGAGAAGAAAATAACAAAGGGGGAAAATCTTTTCCAACAGCAGAGGCAATGGCAAACGTTGATGTAGATTTTTACAAAGAAGAGATCAGAGCGGGTTATCGTTCTGAGTATTTTGTTGAACTAGCTGAGTCTGTGGCAATTGGAAAAGTAAAACCGGAAGAATGGTCAAAAACTGATTTACCAACGCCCGAATTAAAAAAAGAAATGAAAAAAATAAAAGGTGTTGGAAACTACGCAGCAGAGAATCTTCTCAAATTAATCGGGAGGTATGATGGTCTTGCTTTAGATTCCTTTTTGCGTTCAGAGTTTTACAAGAAACATAACAATGGAAAAACTTGTACAGATAAGAAAATTGAAAAATTTTATGAGCGATTTGGGGATTGGAAAGGGCTTGTTATGTGGTTTGATATGAGCAAAAGATGGCTTGACGAGCAGAAAAACTAAACTAAACTTTTTTAAGAAATCTTCAATTAAATCTCAATTTATAGTTCACTGTATAATTCAATAATTTATAATTAGACGTATCTTACAAATCCTTTTTGCATAATAATTTACAAGAAAAATTATTTTGTGAAAAAGTCGAAATTAGTTCGACTTTTTCAAATGTCTCTGCGTCTGAAATAGTGAGCATTGATAAAAAAGCTCAAACGAATTTATAAAATATCATTCATATTTTTTGATAATTAAGGAGAGATAAAAATGAAAGAGAACTTGATGAAATTAATCGTAGGTGTTTCAGCCGTATTTATGATCTTAGTAATTGCTGATATTAGCAATGCCCAACCACGCAAAGCTCGCGGTAAGATTTATACAAAGAAACAGGTAGAGAAAGTTATTAAACGCGTTGAAACAAGAGCAGATAATTTTGTTGATAATTTCGATGAGTCATTGGATAACAGCAGATTAGATGGTACAGAACGCGAAGATAATTTGATGAAAAAAGCGAGAAAGTTAGAAAATGAAACTGATGAACTCGAAAGAGAGTTTGATAAAAGTGATCGTTGGATAGAAAACAAAGCTCAAGTTAGAAAAGTTTTGAACCTAGCTACTGACATTAATCGCACGGTGAAAAAGCGACGTCTTGGCAAAAAAACCGAAGCAAATTGGGCAAAGCTAAGATATGAATTAAATACTTTAGCGAGAATATATAGATTACCGTTAGTTGGTTCGAGTGCCTATTAATTGATTTAGAAAGAAACTTAAGTTAACGAATGGGCATCCTAAATTTCTAAGGATGCCCTAAATGTTGTTTGATAAAGAATTTCTTGAATTTATTTACTTGGTATGTGAGTTTTATCCTCGCTGAGTTTCGTGCGGTGTGTGACGTTCATTATGTAAAAGCTCTTTTTTGTGAGTATCTTTTTTCAATGTTGAATCTTGCTCAGTATCTTTTATATCGTCGCGTTTTACCTCTTCACGAATCTGCTCTTGTTTTATTTCTTCTTGTTTGAGAGCCTCTTGTTTCAACTCTTCAAGAATAGCTTGTTCTTCAAGAGCTTTTTGAATGGCTTCTTCGATTGCCTCTTCCAGAGCAGCACGTTTGCCATTATTTCCTTTTACGTATTTTTTACCTTTTTTGCCCTTTTCGTAATAATCCTCAATTTCGTATTTTTTGTAAGAGCCATAGTCAAAACCTTCACGGGAGGAGTTTAGGTTGTGTGGAGAAATATTTCTTGAGCCGTTTTCCCGAAAATCATCATCTCTATTTTGTGGTTTGGGTTTTTCTACATTATTTGGTTTTCTGTAGTGTTGATGAATCGGTGGCGATCTCTTTATTTTCGGCATAACAAAATTTCTCCTTCAGCGTACTAAAGATAAACCTCTCCCAATTAAATTATCGGTAGATTTTCAAGATTGTTTCTTATTTTGTAAAAAATTAATTGAAAATTAGGTTTTAGGTAAAAATGTTATTATAATTTCAGCAGTTTTTCTTGGAGTTGAAAAAATGATTGAGACTGGAAAAATCCTACAAAAAAGATACCGCATTGAAAAACAAATTGGTCAAGGCGGTATGGGAGCGGTTTATCTTGCGACAGACCAAAGGTTTAATAGCACCGTCGCAATTAAAGGAACGCTTTTACCTGATGAAAAGTATCTTAAAGCATTCAAACGCGAAGCACGATTGTTAAATAGTCTCAAGCATTCAGCTTTGCCAAAAGTTACGGACTTTTTCATTGAGGATAACGGGCAATATATCGTTATGGAGTACATTCCGGGCGATGATTTATTTGAGACAATGGAAAAATCCGGAAAAGCTTTTTCAATTGAGGATGTAATGAATTGGACAGAGCAACTCCTTGAAGCTTTGGAATACTTGCATAATCAAGATGATCCTGTCATCCACCGAGATATAAAGCCTCAGAATCTAAAACTTACCTCCGATGGAAAAGTTATTTTGCTTGATTTTGGTTTGGCGAAGGGAAATCCAACTGATGCTAATCACCAAACGGCTGCAAATAGTATTTTTGGATATTCACGGAATTATGCTTCTCTAGAGCAAATTCAAGGAACAGGAACTGACCCGCGAAGTGATCTTTATTCGCTGGCGGCAACCATTTATCACCTTGCAACGGGAAAAGCTCCCGCTGATGCTTTAACTCGCGTGATGATGGTTATGAATGAGGAAGAAGATCCGCTTCTCCCTGCTCATTTGATCCACGATCAAATTCCCGAAACATTTTCGGCGGTCTTAGAGAACGCGATGTCACTCAATGCTAATCAACGTCCCCAAGAAGCAATTGAGATGCGTAAAATGCTTTCCGGTGAGGAGGTTACAGAAGTTTCAGTTAAAAGAAGTACTGCTCCAAATACAAATGTTGACACCGATCTTCTTACTCAAAATACTAAACTCATTCCGGACAAAGAAACAGCAGCACCACTGAAACAGTCGGATATAAAAACCGAAGTTTTGTCTGAACAACAAATTGCCGAAGCATCAGTTCAGACCAAACTTGTACGTCCTCAAACTCTGGTTGGAGGTAAGCAAGATACAGATGAAAACGCAAAAGTAGCTCCACCTACTACTCAAAGTAGTTTAGGTGGAAAGCTCGGAGGAGCGATTGCCGCACTTGGAATTTTAGCAATCGTTGGAACAGCGGCTTCAATAGTTTATTTTTGGAATCCTTCCACAACCACAGCCAATCCTGTGGAAAACTCTGCATTTGAATCAAATAAACCTTTACTTGAAACAACTGCGGAAATATCAAACACAGATACAGAACTAGAAAACGCTAACACAAACGTGGAAGAAGAACCCGTAAAACTTGTTGAAGTTCCTTTGGAAGAATCACCTGAGAAACGAGTCGAACCCAAGTCTTCAAAACCAAGTGAGGTTGCCACAAAGACTGAAACCAAGCCTAAAGAAAAAAGTAAAGGGGTTAATAAAAATAAGGTTGCAGTTGGGGGCGATGGAAAATTGGTTATATCAGAAGGAGAAATAATCACTCCCGATGGACTAAAAATAACAAAAGACGGTAAAATAATTACTAAAGATGGACGAGTTATAGGAAAGACAAAAGTTGAAAACAGAAGCAATCCTTTTGACCCAAAAAGCAAAAATAGTGATGCCAGAAAAGTCAGACCTCCACGCCCTGTTTTACCAAAAGGATTTCCGATGTCTCGAGAGCAATATGATAAGCTTTCACCCGCACAGAAGAGACAGGTTAGAAGAGCTTTGGACATACAAAGAAGAGAAGCTCTTAAGCGTATGAGAGAAAACAAAAGAAAAAATAATAAACCTCCAAAACGACCTTTTCCGCCACCCAGAAAAAATTAAGAGATTTTAGAGTTGAGAGGCGATGATGCCTTTCAACTCATCTGTTCTTTTTTTTACATATTCGCTTGATTCTTCGCTATTTTCCTTTTCAGGAAGGTAAAATAGATCATGAAAATAAATATCTATTTTTCCAAATCTTGGTAGTTTTTGCCCTCTCGCCCAAATTTGGTTTCCACCTTGGATTGTAACAGGGAGAATTGGTACATCTGCCTCCATGGCAAGGCGAACTGCACCAGTCTTGAATTTAAGCAGATTCCCATCGGTTAATCCTCGTTCACCTTCCGGAAAAATCATAAGACTTTTTCCATTTTGTAGAAAATCTAGCGACGCTTTCAGAGATTTTATCGTGCCTCCGCGTTTTAGGCTTATTGGAAATGCTCCTAACTTAGTAATCAATTTTCCTACCAAAAACCACTCAAAAGCTTTATCCCAAGCCATAAAACGTATATCTTTTTGTATCGGTAAACAAATCCAAAAAGGATCAAAATACGTTTGATGGTTTGAGGCAATTATTAACCCACTTTTTAGTTCGTTTGGGATTTTTTCTTTGTTGTGAAAATTTACACGCCAGATAGTTTTAGAAAATAAAAAAACTAATCCCCTAACCATTTTTACAAGTGTAGGGGAAATTTCGTGAGTTGTTGGATGAGAATTTTTCACAAGCAAATTTTAAGCTTTAAGAACTAATTTGCAAGTTATTTGGTTTTTAATTTTATTTTTATAGGTCAATTCCTTTAAGCGGAAAGAAATTATCAATAAATTCTATGTGCAAACGTGGAATTCCATCGGGACCGATACGTTTTCCGCGAACGATTGCTTTTATAGCAATGTCATATTGATCGCTGGTTACTTTGATGAATGAATTAACTTCAACATTCAAGGAAGTGAAAACAGACGCTCCACCTAAGCTGACATTTTCCGTAACAGTGGTTTCGCTATTTACAGGTGTGCCGTCCTTATCTAATATCTCAACTTTTAGATTAACAGGAATTCCATACCGAGAATGTCTGCGATCTTGCTTTGGTAAATGACTCTCATCAGGATTTAAATCTGCGTAAGTAATACTCCAAAGTCCATCATCTTCTTTTTGAGTCAATTCGTAAAGAGTTGCAGGGTTTTCAAAATAACTTTTAGGAGGCTGTTTACCTATGAAAGCAACACCATGAAAATAAGATTCTTCTCCATTTTCATCTTCTACTAAGATACAGCGACGGACGATTGCCCATACCTTATATTGCGATTCCATATGGTCATAACAACGCATACGCCTTGGCATGGGTAATGTTAATTGAACTAATCTTCCTCTCTTAACTGGGCGGGTTAAATTAAATGACGCCCCAAATGGCGAAACGTCATTCAAACGTGATATTTCATCCCACGATGTGTTGGTATCGTCTTTACCTTCTACTTTGAGAGGTAAAGTTATTGGAACTCTGGAAACACGACGCTCTTGTTTCTCATCAGTTTCGGGGGTTAAAGTTGCTGGCATTTTTCTCCTCCAAGAGTAGCAGTTTTTTGCTGAAGAATTTACTTGAAATTGTGTGAGTTAAAAATATGTAAATAGTTGATTTAAGTTAAGTTTTTTCGGCGTTTGAGAGGTTGCTTAAAAAGCGAAACACCTGTAAAATATAAATATATTTAATGAAGCAATTTTTCCAAAACTTTATCTAATGTTCACGCCCTTTGAAACAAACTCAAAGTAACAAAATTTTAGAAGGATAATTTCAAAAAAGAAGGTACTTTTAATGGATACAACTTTAGAACGTAATCAGATAAATATTGAAGATGAAATGAAGCGGTCTTATCTGGATTATGCGATGTCCGTAATCATCGGACGTGCATTACCAGATGTCCGCGATGGCTTGAAGCCCGTGCATCGCCGCGTTTTGTGGGCAATGCAAGAGCTCGGTAACTATTATAACAAACCTTATAAGAAATCCGCTAGGGTTGTTGGGGACACAATAGGTAAATACCATCCGCATGGGGACACGGCTGTTTACGACACAGTAGTCCGTCTTGCACAAGATTTTTCAATGCGATACCCACTCGTTAATGGGCAAGGTAATTTTGGCTCAATTGACGGCGATTCTGCCGCTGCAATGCGTTATACGGAAGTGCGTATGGAGCGAATGACAAACGCGATTCTGGCAGATATCGAAAAAGAAACCGTTGATTTTCAGCCAAACTACGATGAATCTTTATCTGAACCGACTGTTTTACCAACACGAATTCCGAATTTGCTAGTAAATGGCTCTGAGGGAATTGCCGTCGGAATGGCGACGAAAATTCCGCCACACAATCTTACAGAAGTTGTGGATGGAACTATTGCTTTGCTCAATAATTCTAATATCACGGCTGATGAATTGATTGAAATCATTCCTGGACCTGACTTTCCAACAGGTGGGTTTATTTATGGTCGGGAAGAGATTCACAAAGCTTACAAAGAAGGACGTGGCATCGTTAAGATGCGTGCGAAAGCTGTAATTGACATTATCGGTAATGGCAAACGTGAGAGAAACGCAATTATAATCACAGAAATTCCGTATCAATTAAACAAAGCCAGACTTATCGAGAAAATGGCTCAGCTTGTTCATTTGAAGAGACTTGAAGGAATTTCAGAAATTCGGGATGAATCCAGTCGTGAAGGAATGAGAATTGTTGTTGAACTAAAACGTGATGCCGTTCCTCAAGTCGTGCTCAATAAGCTCTTCAAACTAACCGCTCTTCAAAGTTCATTTGGAATTATCAACATTGCGATTGTAGATGGACAGCCCAAAATTCTGACATTGAAACAGATGCTTGAAGCGTTTGTAGAGTTTAGAAGAGAAGTCGTTCGTCGTCGAACCGAATTTGAACTCAAAAAAGCACAAGCCAGAGCTCATATTTTAGAAGGTTTGAACAAGGCGATTGATGCACTCGATTACATCATTCCGCTTATTAGAAATTCCCGTTCGGTTGATGAAGCAAAAAGATGGCTGACGGGTGATTTTGAAACGGCAAGCGAAGTCAAAAAATGGCGTGGTGTTGCTGATAATCAAGCAGCTTTTGTTAAGAAGATGCAGAAGGTCATCACCAGTCTCGCTTTTAGTGAAATTCAGGCACAGGCAATTCTTGATCTACAACTTCGCAGATTATCTGCTCTTGAGCGTCAAAAAATTCTTGATGAGTACGAAGAAATTATCAAGCTCATCAATGAATTAGAAAATATTCTGAATAATGAAAACGTTTTACGACAAGTCATTATTGAAGAATTGGAAGAAGTAAAAAAAGCTTATGGTGACGAACGCAGAACTCACATCGTTGATGCGGGGGTTGAATTAAACATAGAAGATTTAATTCCTGATGAAGAAGTTGCTATTACCGTTACAAAAGCGGGGTATGTAAAACGCACACCAATTGCGACGTATTCAAGACAAGGACGCGGCGGAAAAGGTCGTTTTGGAGCAACTGCCAAAGATGAGGATTTTGTCCAACATTTATTTGTTGCTTCGACCCACGACTATCTGATGGTTTTCACAGATGATGGACAGGTTTATAAACTCCGTGTTCACGAAATTCCAGATGCTTTACCGTCGGCTCGCGGAAAGGCAATCGTCAATTTGGTCAGCATTCCATCGGCACGCAGACTTGTAACTGTTGTTCCTGTTAGGGATTTTACAGATGATGCTTTCTTAACAATGGTCACGAGAAAAGGCGTTATCAAAAAGACCGCTCTTTCGCAGTATCAGAATATTCGTGTAAATGGTATTAATGCGATAAACATTGACGATGACGACGAACTTCTTGATATCATTCAAACGGATGGTTCAAAAGAAATCCTCATTGCAACACATGATGGAATGGCTATTCGCTTTAAGGAAACCGATGTTCGCCCAATGGGAAGAGTCGCACGCGGGGTTCGCGGCGTAAGTTTGCGAAAAGGCGATTTTGTTGTCGGCGTTTGTGCCGTTGACGATGAAAGTCAAAAAATCCTGACGATTTCCGAGCAAGGATTCGGTAAACGAACGGAGGTTGGAAATTATCGCCTGATCAAACGCGGTGGAAAGGGAGTAATCAATATGAAAACAACTGAAAAAACAGGAAAAGTTGTTGCTTCATTCCCTGTTGAAGACGATTCGGAAATAATGATTATCACTCAACAAGCCAAATTGATCCGTATTGGAGTAGGAAATGTCCGCGAAACAGGTCGCTCTGCTCAGGGTGTAATGCTCATAAGGACCAACAAAAATGATTTGGTAACAAGTGCTTCTTTGCTGGATACAAATGGTGGTGCTGATGATAATAATGACGAATAAAACCTTTGTATGATTTGAAATTTACCCGAGGGTTTCTAGAAATGCTCGGGTTTTTTATTTTGTAAGTTTTTGAGAAAAATCTTTTATTGCTTTTAAGTAATCATCTTGAGCCTTTAAGAACACATCATTATGCCCCGCATCTTCGATCCAAAATGTGTGTGTTTTTGACTTGGCTTCTTCAAGTAATTTTTCTGTATGCCAAAAGGGAATCAGAGTGTCTTTTTTGCCGTGAATAAATAAAATTGGGCAGTTTACGTCCTTAATTTTGCTTATACTTTCAAATTTATCGAAAGGGAAGATTTTGTATCCAGTCATAACTCGAAATGCTGAAACAAAAGAACTTTCGACAATTAACCCTCCGCATTTTTGCTTTGAAGCAAGATCAATTGAAACTGCACCGCCAAGTGATCTTCCATGAATAATAATTTTTTCGGCTGGAACATTTAATGATTCGGTTAAATATCTATAAGCAGACTCAGCATCTTCATAAGCGTTTTCTTCAGAAGGATTTCCATCACTGGTTCCATAACCTCTGTAATCATAAGCTAAAACTGAAAATCCCGATTCGTAAAGCTCTTCAAAAAATGTTTGTGCCAAACCGATATCCTCTGCGTTTCCATGGCTAAAAAGTATCGTATATTCGGAGTCAGGGTTTTTGAAATAGTTAGCTGAGATTTTTTGATTCTTGGTAGTTTCAATTTTTATAACTGAAATATCATCTTTGTAAGAAGATTTTGGTGGCTGGAAAATTATTTTGTCGGCAAAAAGAGAGATAAAACCCATTATCAGAAAATAAAGTACGGTCAAGATTATGAAAGAAGATAAAAATAATCGTTTGATACTAAAAGTTTCAATTAGATTATTTTTTGACTTCGCACTTATCTTTATTCAAATAGACTTGGCATATTGTTTTGTCTATTTAACAAATTATCCAAACCGAAGTGTTCATAAGCCAAACGAGTTGCCATACGTCCTCTCGGGGTTCGGTTCAAGAAACCGATTTGAATTAAGTATGGTTCGATGATTTCTTCGATCGAATCTTTTTCTTCGTGGATTGAAGCAGAAAGCGTACCCAAACCAACAGGACCGCCGTCAAATTTTTCGATGATTGTAAGCATCAGTTTTCGGTCAACTTCGTCTAGTCCGAAAACATCAACTTCCATTCTGTTTAAGGCATCTTTGGCGACTTCCTCGGTGATTTTTCCATCGTAATCGACCTCAGCAAAATCTCTAACTCTTCTTAAAAGTCTGTTAGCAATTCTTGGTGTTCCGCGCGAGCGTTTGGCAATTTGTCTTGCTCCGTTTTCATCAATTTCAACGTCCAAAATCCCTGCCGAACGTACAACAATCGTTTGTAAATCATCAACTGAATAAAAATCCAGATTATAAACAATTCCAAAACGTCCACGCAGCGGAGCAGTTATCAAACCCGGACGGGTAGTTGCGCCAACGAGCGTAAATTTCGGAAGCTCCAATTTTATTGAACGTGCCGCCGTTCCTTGCCCAATCATTATGTCCAATTGATAATCTTCCATCGCAGGATAAAGAACTTCTTCAATGGCAGGGTTCAAGCGATGAATTTCATCAATAAAAAGCACATCGCCTTCTTCTAAATTTGTAAGCTGTGCAGCTAAATCTCCTGCTTTTTCAATGATCGGTGCGGCAGTAGATTTAAATTCCGCTCCCATTTCATTTGCAGCAATCGCGGCAAGAGTAGTTTTTCCTGTCCCTGGAGGACCTGCAAGCAAAATATGGTCAAGTGCTTCACGGCGTTTGAGAGCCGCTTTCATATACACCCGAAGCGTGTCTTTTATTTTTTTCTGACCGATGTATTCACCCAAATGTGTCGGTCGCAGAGACAGCTCAAATTTCCGCTCTTCATCAGAAACAACAGTCGCATCTCGGGTTTCAATTATTTCAAAATCATTTGCCATTTAAGAATTATTTTTAATCTTTTCAATAGTCTTTTCGTTAAATCTTTGTACTACAAATCCACCAAAAGTCCCTGTCATAAATCCAAACAAAATTGTAAGTAATAAAACTCTAATTGCTTGATTAAATACTTCGCTATCGTTCCAAACCAAGTTGTCTAAAAAGAATTTCCAAGTGAAAGCTAAAACTAACAAAGGAAAGATAATTGCTCCAATCAATCCGCCTTCTATTAATGAGCGAAATGTAGAATTTTTATTATTTAGAATTCGCTTTGCATTTTCTCTTCCTCGCCAAAAGAACAGTAAAGATATAATAAATGCTAATCCTGATAATGCAGGTAATATTTGCATTATTATTTTTGAACCCATCAACAGTTGCAAAATCAAAAATACTATCAATATAGCCCAAACTATCAAAGCATTATAAACGCCTATTTTATTAGGTATTTTCGATTCGGTTACCATCTATTAATCTGGAAATGTCAAAATAAAAATTCTTATCAATTAGTTTCATCTACGATAGAAATTCGTTCACCATAAAACTTTTCTTTTGCTTTATCATACCGAATTTCGTATTTCTCTAGAGCACCACCGCGCCCTCGATAATCTATTTCGTATTTCCAAACACCTTTTTTATTGGGCTTTTGTCCAAACAAATAATCTACCCAAAATCTTTTAGATTTACCTTCAGAGGTTTTTAACTCAGTTTGATATTGGATAACTTTATCTTGGTTTTGGCTGTAACCGAGCAGTGTTGACGGCAAGCCCATGCAGGCAACAGCATCGAAAAGTGCGAATTCATGTTGCTTGCTATCATTATTGTAATCTTTGAGATTTAACAAAATAGGCTTGCCTTCTTTGTTTTTATCAATCAAAGGCACTTCATAATAACCTTTGTGTATCCAATAAGGTAAGTCCAAGGTATTATCACTACTGGAAATACCATTACCAGAGATTTCGATTGTGTTAATGATTGTTTTGTTTTTTAAGTCAATTAAAGAGACATTTGCTTTTCCTGAATAATAACTACCACGAGTTTCTTCAGGACATGTATAAGGCTCTTCAACATCAGCATCGCGTGGATTCTTTTTAGGATTTTGCATCCATAGAACCAATTGCCTATCCGTTGTAACTGTTTTTTGCTCAAGGATTACTGAATTAGCAGGAAAACTTTGTGACAATAAGTTTCCACAATAAACACAAAAAATTAAAATAATTAAAACGAAAAGTTTTGACATAAAATTGTGCCTTCTTATTTACGATTATTAGCCTTTGGCAAGAAGTTGTAGGCTTCTTCTAAGTAGTTTTTGAACAGACATCTCTGTTCCTTCATTGACGGCTTTTTTCAAGGCTTTGGCGGCGGCGTTTTGTTGATAACCTAGATTTACAAGTGCTGAAAGTGCATCATCATAAACTTCATCAACACCTTCGACAGGTTTTGAATCTTGATTCATTGTGGCGACTGTTTCGCCTGTTGTTAAGTCGTTTAGTTTATCACGCAGTTCAATAACTATCCGTTCAGCAGTTTTTTTACCGACGCCCGGAATTGAAGTTAAGCGAGCAAGATTATCTGTTCGGATGGCAACGATAATTTCATCGGCAGACATTCCCGAAAGCATAGAGATTCCTGATTTAGCACCGATTCCTTGAACGGAAATTAGTTTTAAGTAGAGTTCTTTTTCACGCAAGGTTTTGAATCCGTAAAGTTGAAGCGTATCTTCACGAACATATGTAAAAATTCGTAATTCGGCTTCATCACCAATTTCACCCAATTCATAAAATGTCGAGAGCGGAATCGTAACTTCATAACCGACACCATTGACATCTATGATGACGGTGTTTGCTTCTTTTTCTAATAATTTTCCAGATAAATATCCAATCATAATGTTTCAAGTATGAAACAGGATTGTAATGTAATTTGAGTTTTGGGGCAACGGCTTGAAACAATTAAAACATCTCTTGTTTGTAACCTTTTTCACAATTAGAAAATTTAGACTATAATATCTCAAATAGATGAAAGTAGAGAAAATATCAGAATTAACCACCAATCGTTTGAGTGTCTATCTGCGTTGTTTGAATGAATTGCTTGCAGAAGGGAAAAGGACAGTTTCGTCTGACAAACTTGCCGAGCGTTTTCATTTGAATTCAGCACAGATTCGTAAAGACCTGGCTTGTTTTGGTGAGTTTGGTGTTCGTGGAGTCGGCTATTACGTCGAGGATTTACGCGATCATCTGCAAAAAATTCTTGGCTTAGATAAAAATCATCGGGTTGGGATAATTGGTGCAGGGCGTTTGGGAACAGCTTTGGCAGACTACTATGGATTTACGCAAACTAATTTTGATGTTGTCGCACTTTTTGACAATGATAAGGGCAAAATTGGTCAGCGAATAGGTGATGTTGATGTATTCGCATTCAAAAATTTTGCTAAAGTTGCCAAAAAAGATAAAATAGACGTAGCGGTTATTGCCGTACCTGCCCAATTTGCACAAAGCGTTTTGGAAGAGGTTACAAAATCAGGGATAAAAGCCGTGATGAACTTTGCACCGACACCTTTGCGTGTCCACGATGGAGTTAAATTAAAAACGATTGATTTAACTATTTCATTGGAAAGTTTGTCTTACTTTTTATCACATGTGAACAATATAAACGGAAATAACTGAGATAGTTTGAAACCGATTTCAAATTTTCGTCGTAAATAATATATATAAACAATTTTCAAGGGGTATTAAGAATTATGCGTTATTTAGAATTTGTAAAAAGAATAGTTCCATTTGTTTTAACTTTTGCTGTAGGACTTTTTGTTGCGAGCTTGGTCTTGGGCTTAACAGGACAAGCAAACACTAATAGCACAAGAAGCTATAAAAGCTCTGAAAGATATGAAAGCTTTAAATTGAAAATGGAAAACAGACGACTAAAGAGAGAAAATTGCCGTCTGAAATGGGAAAGGAAAATGAGAGAACGCCGCGAGGCAAAACAAAAGAAAGATATTATTAATCTTGTTCCTCCCGTTGTAGTTGAGAAAAAATAGTTAGCTTTTAAGCTATAAGAACCACAAGCCACAGATTGGCACAGATGAATAACTTTGGAAATTTCTCCAAGCGTATTCATCTGTGTTAATCTGTGGCTTAAATCTTTTTAGAAATTAATTAAATTGTAGTCAAGTGAAAGAATCAGAAGCAAGAAAATTAGTCATTGAAGTCGGACATTTGATGTATGAACGCAGCTATGTTGTGTCTTCAGACGGCAATGTGAGCATACGTCTAGATGAGAATCGGGTTTTAGCGACTCCGACAATGACCTCAAAAGGGCGTATGACCGAAGATGGTTTAGCGATCACAGACATGGACGGCAATGCTTTGAATGAAAATAAAGCGTCTTCTGAGCTTGCAATGCACCTTTTGATTTACAAAATGCGCCCCGATATCCACGCCGTTTGTCATGCACATCCGCCGCATGGAACAGCTTTTTCCGTGGCAGGTTTGGCAATTGAACAGCCGATCTTATCAGAGGTTATATTAACTCTCGGTTGTGTTCCTTTAACGGATTACGGAACTCCCTCGACCGATGAATTGACCGAATCAATGAAGCCGTTTGTTCCGCATCACAACGCACTTTTGATGGCAAATCACGGAGCTGTCGCTTACGGAAAAGATTTGTGGGAAGCTTGGGACAGAATGGAAACGCTCGAACACACCGCAAAAATTGCAATACTTTCGAGAGCTTTAGGAAACACAAATAATCTACCGTCAGACGCTATCGAAAAGTTAATTAACATCAGAGAAAAAGCAGGTTATCTTGATTCTTCCGCACGCTGTCAATCCTGTGGATATTTGCACGATACAAACATAACTTGCGAGCTTGACGTTCAATCCAATGATAATGGAAACTCAAATGGTGCAAAAATTTCTTTCACTCGGGAAGAGCTTATCGAACTTCTAAATCAAGTTGTACATTTGAATCAATAAGAAAAATCAATTAAATTTACGTATTATCTTAATCATTAATTTCAGGAGCAAAAATAAATGCAAGAAGCATTAGGAATGGTTGAAACAAAAGGACTTGTGGCAATGATCGAAGCCTCAGATGCGATGGTCAAAGCGGCAAATGTTCATTTGGTTGGTTACGAAAAAATTGGTGCGGGATTTGTAACTGCTATTGTTCGCGGAGATGTTGCTGCCGTTAAAGCTGCGACCGATGCAGGTGCCGCCGCGGCAAGACGTGTTGGTGAACTCGTAAGTGTTCACGTAATCCCAAGACCACATGGAAGCGTTGACGAAAACTTACCCGTAGCCTTGTCTGATTAATATTTGTGATAAATGGTGAAGAGTAAGATTGAAAAAATTACTTACCACTCACCATTTACCACTTACCACTTTATTAAATGCGTATCGCCAGAATTTTGGGAACAGTCGTTTCCACACAAAAAGATGAGCGTCTGAGAGGCAAAAAACTTCTAGTTTGCAAGCCAATTAATTTAGACGGAACCGACCGCGATGATTATGTCGTCGCGGTTGATACCGTTGGTGCAGGCTTTCACGAAAAAGTTTTGCTCGTTGGTGGTTCATCAGCACGTATGGCTGAAGGAAATAAAGATTGCCCGGTTGATACAGCGATTGTTGGCGTAATTGATACGATTGATTATGTAACTCCCGAAAAATGAATAAACATCAGCAACAAACTTATGCACTCACATTCTTGCGTATAGTTGTTGCTGTTTTGCTTTTTATACATGGAATTGCACGGATTTATTTGGGAATCGTAGATGATTTTGGTGAGTTTTTAACACTTTACAGTCTTCCACTTGGATTTTATTTAGCTTGGGGAATTACGATTTTTGAAATTGTTGGAAGTCTTTTTTTAGCGATTGGTTTTTTTGTAACTCCAATTGCTATTATTTTTTCCATACACCTATTGTTTGGAATTTTTCTTGTTCATTTGAAAGAAGGTTGGTTCGTAGTCGGAGCAGGGCGAAACGGTATTGAATATAGCGTTTTGCTTATCGCATTATTTTTAGCTCTAGCTTTTTCACATTTCAGACAATCAGAAGAGTAAATGCAGCTTGCACGAGTAATCGGAAATGTAGTTTCTACAATTAAGAATGAATCGCTCAAAGGGCGAAAGATTATGCTTGTGCAAAATCTGAATGAAAAGCTAGAACCTGTTGGAAAACCTTTGGTTGCATTAGATGCAATCGGTGCCGGAGTTGGAGAATTGGTTTTTTGGTGTCGTGGAAAAGAGGCTTCTTTTCCATTTAAAAGAGACGCTACTCCGACAGATTGCACAATTATTGCGATAATTGATTCAGATTCACATATATATAACAGTGAACAGTAAGCAGTGAGCAGTTAGCAAAAATCATTAAACATGATGTTAACGGCTCTTTTTACAAATTAATTTAAGAGCAAATGTTAATTGCAAGAGTAATCGGAAATGTAGTTGCGACACAGAAAAATCAACGTTACGAAGGTTCGCGGATTATGTTGTGTCGGCAACTTACGCCTGAATTGGAAGATACAAAGACAACCTTGCTTGCACTCGATGCCGTTGATGCAGGTGAAGGCGACGTTGTAATTATTGCTAGAGAAGGTTTTAGTGCTTCAACCGCAGCAACCAGCAGACCTGGAGCAGCGATTGACTCAGCAATTGTTGGCGTGGTTGACTATGTTGATTTGTTACCCGAAGATAAAAGAAGTAAAAGGGTGAAAGGCAAAAAGTAAAAGATGTCTAATGAGAAAACTCAAAAATTAGCTGAAAAAATTGCAAATCTTTTAGATAATGATTCGCAAGCTAGTGATTTGCATTCAATTCAAGAAAGCATTGGAAAAATTAATGACCGTTTAGATTCTATTGAAGGTAAATTAAACAAAAATACTCACCACTTACCACTTACCACTCACCACTCTAATCATCCAAGTTTGGATAAATACGATGTCATCGAAGCAATTGTTGATGAAGTGTTTGAAAATCAAGACGCACAAAAGACTTGCACGTTTGAGCCAAACGGCAAGCCTTGTGATCATTGTTCGATGTGTAGTTCCCGCGGGTTTTAACTATTTCTTTTCTTTATTTGCATTAGCATTTGCAGGAGCGGGTGCTGTTTCAGTTTTCTTTTCTCTTAAATCATTCGGATCACCAATGTCTGGAGCTTGTTTAGATTTTTCATCAGCTTTGAAATAAGGCTCTTCCTTAAATCCAACTAAACTTGCAGTTATGACAGCAGGGAATTGATTACGTGTTGTGTTGTAATCAGTAACAACCTTGTTGTAATCAATTCGAGCAACATTTATGCGGTTTTCTGTCCCGGCTAGTTCATCTTGGAGTTTCAAGAAATTTTCATTTGACCGTAAAACCGGATATCGCTCTTGCAGTACAAGCAAGCGACCGATTGTTCCGCCAAAACTATTGTTGGCTTCCAAAATAGCTTGTTTTTGTTCGGGAGTTTTCGCTCCACTTTCGCCTTTCGGAGCTTCCTTCATTGTGTTTAGTAATCTTGAGCGTGCATCGGCAATTTTCCCGAAAACTTCTTGCTCTTGAATGCCAGCCATTTGAGCAGCTTTAACAAGATTAGGGATTAAATCGGCACGTCTTTGAAGATTACTTTCAACATTTGCCCATTTGCCTTTAACATTTTGTTGTTTTTCCGTTAATTCATTGTAACTGCAGCCGGATAAACCAAATGCAATAAATAAAGTGAGCGATAATAAAACTACTTTTTTCATAATTCTTCTCCCAAAAAATAACTAAGATTAAATATCATTCAGCATAAGTCGTTTCCATACTATTAACTGCTTCAATGACTTTTTCAATTTGCTCCAAATAATCAGCAAAAAGCTGATTGGCTGAAACCTCATCTAAAGTAGGGAAATTTATATTTTCCCGAATATCGAATATTTTTTCAAACGGTTTTCCATTGATAGCAAGGTTTAGAACTGTCTGACCGACAATATCTTCTTTGGTTACAGGTGGTTCGTAGCCCAAAAGCAGAAGCACAGCTCTAAACAAAGCCGCAAAGCTCGTCAGGCTTTCAGCCATCAAATCAATTAAAGCTTCAACATCAGTTGATGCGTGTATGTATGTACGACGAAGTTTTATTAATTTACTGCGAAGTTCAAACTCTGTCTGATGTCGCAGATACTTATCAGAAATTTTGACATCTGCAAGAACATCTTTGCCATACAAGACCTTTCTTGCACGCTCCATAAAATGAAATTCGATTGGGAATACATCACCCGCATCATTTAATTCATCAACCGTAAAATAGACCGGAATCGGATGTCCCATTTTATTCCATTCACGCATGCATGCGTGTGCATTACGCAAGTCTTTCGGCGTAATTCTATTTAATGCAACGAGCAAATTGTAATCGGATTCGTGCGGTATAAAATCCCCCGCCGCCGCTGAGCCGTATAAAATCACGGAAGCAAGATTAGTTCCGTGAGTGCTCTTTAGATCATCAATAAATTCTGCAAAATAATGTCTCATAAAGATTTTGTTTTCTACTTAATCAGTTTAGAAATAATAAACTCTAACAGGAAAATTACCAACTTCCACCTGAGCCGCCACCGCCAAAACTTCCGCCGCCACCAAATCCTCCGAAACTACTTCCGCCAGAGCTACTTGATGAAGAAGAACTACTCCAACTACTCGAAGATGAATAGCTGCTACTGCTGCTGTAACTTCCGCCTCCATTATCCCAAGTATTACTTTGCCCTTCAGCCAAGGCATTAAAAATAGCAGAGAGCAATTCCAAATTAGAATTGTAAAGCTTATCCTTTTTGATTTTTGATTTATTCAAATCAAGCGTGTCATAACTTCTGCTTCTATAAAAACTGTTGGCAAGAAATCTGAAAAAGCTCAGGATAAAATAAAATATAATGAAAATGAAAAAACAAATTACGACATTTTTAACCGGATTTGATCTTTCAGTCTTGTTGCTAAACCTATATCTATCAGTTCGATTGCCGGTATATACATTCGGAGTTGGCGTAGGTGTAGGACTCGGTTCTATATATACTTGTGATAATTTATGGTCTAGAGGTTCACCTGATTTCTTTTGGTTAAAAACCTGATTGAACGAACTTAAAGTATTTCGCACGCCTTCATAAATATTGCCTTTTTCAATTGACGCGTTCAGGTAGTCATCAAAAATACTATTTTGTAATTCTTGCGGGATTGCCTCATCAAAAGCCTTAGTAGTAATGAAAGAAAATTCTCTATCTTTTGAACTTATCAGGATGAATATATCTGATTGAGTTTTGCTGTCAGGATTAATTTTCCATTTACGGGAATATTCTTTTGCGAAAGCCTCAATAGGTTGCTCAAAAGTCTCTGGAACAATCAAAAAATTTATGTTTTCATCATACTTTTGTGAGCTTGCCCAATCGCTTAGTTTTTGAAATTCCGAATGATATTTTGAATCAGAGAAGTCTGATATTAACCCAACCTTCCTTATAAACTCTAAATCTTCTTTGGTTTTAATCAACGGAATAAATGTAAGTGGTTCACCGTTTTTCTTTTGTGTTATAACATCTCTGTAAGTAGCAACTGCCAGCCAGATTCTAGCGAGTCGATTTGAATCAAGAATGTCCAAATCAAATATATAATCAATATATTTTTCGTTTATCTTTTTTAGTAATTTGTCAGGAAGATATTTTTTGAGACTCTCATTCATTTGCAATGAGTATTCTCTGTCTTCAACGGCAACCACAAGCAGAATTTTTGATTTTTTCTCATCATCCGAAAAGATACCCCATTCTTTAGCAGTTTTAGATGCATATTCATCAATTGAATTTCCATTTACAGAACTCATAAAAATAATCTCAGACTGAGGTTTATATTTTTTGAGATCATTTTCTAAAAGTAGTTCACGGACAGGCGAAATGGCGTTTGTATAGTCATGAACCAAACTTTTATCTAGCGAATATCTGCTTGCGTGAGTAGTTCTGGTTGGGATAGCGGGCATTTCTCCGATGGTTGTTCTTTTTGCGGGTCTGTTTTTTTTGTATGGAATGTTTTGTTTATCAGAAATTCTTTTTATGTATGCTTCGATCGTATCTTCGATTCCTTTACTATAATTTCCTTTTTTGAATTCCGGAACTAAGAATCTTCTCTGTAAAGAACCTACCACTCCGTCAGGCAATTCATCTTCTAAATCACGACTAATTTGTGTAAAATATTTACGGTCATCAATCGCTATAAATAGCAATAATCCTGGATTGTCGTCTTGTCTGGTTCCGATGCCCCAACCTCTGGAAACCGCTAAGGAATAATCAAAAATATCTATATTGCCGGTGGTTCTTACAATTGCCACACCCATTTCGACGGTAGGGTTTGTGGCTAATCTGAAGTCATTTATGCGTTTTTCTAATCTCGATTTGGTCGTTAAATCAACGACTCCAGCATAATCCATCACATAACTTGTCGGTTTAGGAAGGGGAGATTCATCAATCGAAAACGGTTTTTGAGGAAAAATTTGTGGTACTGAAAAAAGACCCAAGAAAATGAAGAAAAATAGACTTTTGGCGAATAAGAGTTTTTTCAGTTGATGCATAAAATTTCCTCCTATTCTATAGTGTTATTTTCTTTGAAAGTGTTTCACTAAAATAAATGAACTTACCAACCACCGCCGGCACCGCCGCCGCCGAAGTCTCCGCCACCGCCAAAGCCACCCCAGCCGCCACCTGAGCTTCCGCCCCAACTGGAGCCAGACGAACCGCCGCTATTGCTAATTGCATCAATCAAAATACCAGTTGCCACTCCTGACCAGAAATCACCAGAGCTGCTGGATTTCTTTTTGCGTTTGCGTCCGCCACCACGACCGCCACCGCCACCGCCACCTGAATTAGCAAGGATTATAAATATGATTATTCCAATTATTACCAAACAAATAATAAAATCGTCACATTCAAAATTATTATATTCATAATCTCTCGGGTCAGTGTATTCTTGGTTCTCTCCTGTTGAAGTTGGAATTCCTTCATTGTTTTGCTTGGCTCTGATGGTGCGGATGTATGCATCAATCGTATCTTCCACTCCTTTTGAGTAATTACCACGCTTAAATTGTGGAACTAGATATCTTCTCTGTAATGAACCAACTAATCCATCAGGTAATTCATCTTCTAGATCACGACTAACCTGAGTAAAGTATTTACGGTCATCAATCGCTATAAATAGCAATAATCCTGGATTGTCATCATCTCTTGAACCTATTCCCCAACCCCTGGCAACGGCTAACGAATAATCAAAGATAGGTCTTCCATTTGTAGTTTTAACAATTGCAACAGCTAGCTCAACCGAAGGATTGGAGGTTTCTTTGAACTGATTTATTCTTTCTTCAATTCTGCTTTTTGTTGCAGAATCAAGGACATCAGCATAGTCCATAACAGGGGAAGTTGGAGTAGGTAAAGGAGATTCGTCCAATGAAAAAGAACCTGATATCTGAGAAAAAAGAGAAGTAAACGCAAATAAGATGGTGAAAAATATGAGAGTCGATTTTGTTGCTAAATTTCTCATTGGATTATTTAACTATTATGCTCGAAATGTCTAAAAACCTACAAATTAAACAAATTCAGTTTTATTACCCTTCCAAATATAGATGTAATACATAGTGCAAAAGAAAGAATAAAGCTACCCCTGCAAAAACCGAAATCGAAACAAGTGGATTTTTACCACCATGATGATTTACCTCAGGTATTAAATCACTTGCAGCAACGTAGAGCGTTACACCACCAGCTAAAGGCAGTGCATACGCGACAGTATATTCTAAATTCGTACCAATCAAATAAAATCCGATCACACCTAAAAGAGTTGTTAAGCCAACTAGCGAAGTCGCAATTAAGACTTCCTTAAATCCTTTTCCGGTTGCTAATACTAATGATGCAATCGTAAACCCTTCAGGAAATTTATGTAGGAAGATGGCAATGAACATTAAAATGCCAATTTCAGATCCAACCTGAGAAGCTGCGGAAATAGAAACTCCATCAAAAAAAGCATGAATAAGCAATCCACCAATGGCGGCATAGGCAGATTTAACCGGGATTTGATGATCAGTATGAACTTCCTCTCCTAAATGAAAATGTGGGGCAATCGTATGTTCAAAAAATTGAGTTAAAAGATATCCGATTAAGAAGAGCAACATCGGAATGTAGAAAGTATCGCCAATGTCAGGAAGGTTCTTTTGCGTTTGCCATAGTAAAAGTGTCTTTGGGAGCACCTCTACAAAGGTTACGGCAAGCATAAAGCCTGCTCCTAGAGCCAGTAGGTATTTAAGTGATTTCTTGTAATTTTTGTAGATACCTGAGGGAAAAAGAACCCATCCGCCGATAACTGTAGCAAGTGCGACGACGATACCAAATATCAATAATTGGATGAAGTTTAGTTCCATTAAATTTGTGAATAAATTACATTATAAATTTAATTTTTTATTATACATTGGAGTTAAAAATATTAAATCTTCAAAGATATTTTTATCTGTTCAAAGTTTAATCAAGTGCTTAAGCAGGATTTCTTTATAAATTATCTTGACAATACTTCTAAAATAATCGTAAAATCCATATCAATTAGATGAAAGCAGTCTAAAATGACAAATTAGATAAAATTTCTTTCCCAATATAGTGTTTAAGAATTTACACAACATTAAGCACTTTCCCCCAAAAACTAGAAAAGTTGCTTAACAAATTATTCTTTTAGAGTTGGAAAACATAGCTTATTAAAAAACACAAAACCACGTAAAGATGAGGAGAATCCAACTTAACTTAAAAAAACAATTAATTATTTCAAAAACATTTTAATGTAAGAGAGTTTTTGTTCTTTGAATATTTTTGCAACAAAAGATGATAGTTTGCATAAGCCCGTATTATTGACGGAGGTAATTGATTTTCTTGAGCCAAAAGATAAATCGATTATTGTTGATGCAACATTAGGTCTCGGCGGTCATACAGAAAAAATATTATCTGTTACTACAAAAACTAAAGTATTTGGAATTGATCAAGACACAGAAGCACTCGCATTTGCAGAAAAAAGACTTGAAAAATTTGGAGAAAGGATAAGCATAGTCCACTCAAATTTTTCTGAAATTAAGCAAGTGATAGAAAATCATGAAATCGCCGAGGTGGACGGAGTCATCGCTGATCTGGGAGTTTCGTCTTTACAGTTTGATAGTGAGTCAAGAGGTTTTAGTTTCAGGTTTGACGCCCCGCTTGATATGCGAATGGACAAAAGCTCTGATGAAGAAACGGCTGCTGAATTGCTTGAGAGATTAACAGAAGAAGAAATTGCAAACGTCATTTATCAATATGGGGAAGAAAGATTTTCGAGACGAATAGCTCGTCGGATTGTTGAAAGAAGAAAAAAAGGTGTTCCGGTTAGAACCACTTTTGAGCTTGCTGAACTTGTCAAAGGAGCTGTTAGACAAAGCAGAAAAAGCAAAACTCACCCCGCTACTAAAACCTTTCAAGCATTAAGGATAGCGGTAAACAAAGAATTAGAAATTTTAGAAGATTTTTTACGTGACAGCGTAGAAATTTTGAAAACGAATGGAAGATTGGTTGTTATAACATTTCATTCATTAGAAGACAGAATCGTTAAAAAAACGATGCAAAAACTCAGTGGAAAGTGTTTTTGTCCGCCGAAATTTCCCCAGTGTATTTGCGGGGCTTCCCAACAAGTAAAGATTCTGACTCGCAAACCGATCGCTCCAAGCGAAAAAGAACAAACGGAGAATCCACGTTCAAGAAGTGCGAAACTTCGTGCTTGCCAAAAAAAATAATTCTTTTTGAGAGTAATATTATGAGAAAAAGAAACCTGCCTAAAAAAAGACATTCAAAAGTACGCCGCCAACATGATCCAATCCCTTGGAAGTATTGTTTATTAACCGTTGTATGCGGATTAATTCTGGTGACAGGATTTTTCTGGGCTGCCCGTTCCCATTTTTCTTCAATGGATTACGGAATGAAAAACGCCAAACTTCGTAAAGAAATCGAAGAACTAAAATCTGAGACACGTCGCTTAAAACTTGCAAGGGAGATTGCACTTTCTCCAAACGAAATAAAAAAAGCTGCGAAAAAGCTCGGTTTGACCACAATGACCGCTAGAAATATTCAAGTCATTGGAAAAAAGGAAGAGCTTGAGGATTCATCAGAGAAAAGCAACAAGAAAATTGATTTACCAACAGAAAAAACTTCTCTGGTGACCGAGAAAACCAAAAAGTCTAAAAGTAAAAATAAGGAGAAAAAAGAGCTAAAGAAAGATAAAAAGACTGAAAAACGAAAGATTATTATTGATAAAGAAGTCGAAGAATATACGGCAGAGAATTTCAGAAAAAACGGAACATCCCAAACCCAATCAACTAAAAGATAATTCAAGTTCAAATTATGCCTAGACGTTCTAGAAAAAAAAGCACACGAAAGAAAAACTCACTGCAGACCGTTTTTACGCGGTATATGCTTATTGTCGCTGTATTTATCTTTTGGATTGTGGCAATCGGCGTGAGGCTTGTGCATTTACAAGTAAATCAGCACTCCTGGTTGCGCGAAAAAGCTCTGGAACAAAGACAGTATGAGCACAAAACAAAGACGCTGCGAGGAACAATTTTTGACCGGAATGAAAGAACTCTGGCAATGAGTATTAGAGTTAAATCTCTTTATGCTGACCCAACCAAAATCGAAGATATCGAAGATACTGCCCAAAAAATATCTGAAGTTCTGGATATAAATACAAAAAAAGTTATTAAAGACCTGAAAAATGGTAAGAAGAAGAACAGGAGATTTGTCTGGATTGCTCGTCGATTGGATGAAGAAAAATATAAAGAGGTTAATCGAGTTTTATCTGAGGAAGATCTAAAGAAATATGATATGCCTAAATTTGCTGGACTTCACTGGAAGAAAGAGCAAAAAAGGACATATCCATATAAAAATCTGGCAGCTCATATAATTGGTTTTACAAATTCCGAGCATCTGGGTCGAGCTGGTATTGAAATGTCGCAAGAAGAAGTTCTGAAAGGTGAGGTGGTTAGCTTGCTTCGAGAACGGGACAGATTAGGAAGAGTTTATGAAGAAACTGAGGTTCACCGTGAACCGCCTAGAGATGTCGTTTTAACTATCAGTAACTCCATTCAATACAAAACTGAAGAGGCTCTTGCCAAAGCTGCTAAAAAATCAGGTTCGAAATCAGGTAAAGCTATCGTGCTTGATCCAAAAACAGGTGAAATTTTAGCAATGGCTAATTATCCTTCATTTGATCCAAACGAATATCGCAAGCTAAAACCAGCGATGTGGAAAAACAGAGCAATTCAGGATAATTATTCACCCGGTTCAGTCTTTAAGTTGGTTACGTTTGGGGCGGCACTCGAAGAAGAATTAATTAAACCTGAAAGCGACATTGATTGCGGTAATGGAACGATAACTGTAAGTGGACATACATTTAAGGATTCACACGCAGTAGGAACGGTTTCTTACTCAAAGGCATTTGCTCATTCTAGCAATGTTGGGGCAATAAAAACGGGTATGGAAGTCGGAAAAAATAGATTTTACCGCTATGCTCGTGAATTTGGTTTTGGTCATAAAACAGGTGTAAAACTGCCCGCTGAAGCAGGCGGAATTTTGCGTCATCCGAAGAAGTGGAACGGTGATTCTCTAGCTTCAATGTCAATAGGATATGAAATCGGCGTTACAGCTTTGCAAAGTGCGACTGCTTTTGCGACTATTGCTAATGACGGTGTAAAGATCCAACCGCGAATCATCAAAGAAATTAGAAAATCTGACGGACAAACAGTTTTCACAACAAAGCCGAAATCGGAAAGAGTTGTGACTGAAGAAACTGCTCGTAGCTTACGTAAGATGATGCGTGAGGTTGTTACAGATGGTACGGCTAAAAGAGCTCAATTAAAGGGTTATACTTCCGCAGGTAAGACCGGAACAGCTTGGAAATACGACGCTAAACTCAAAGCTGTAAATAGAAACAAATACGTCTCTTCCTTCATCGGATTTGCCCCCGCAGACAATCCGCGTGTGGTCATTGCTGTTGTAATGGATGAACCACAAGGTGCTTTACGAAATGGTGGACAGGTAGCTGCTCCAGTTTTTCGTGAAATAGCTGAGCAAGTTCTGCCCGAACTGAATGTAACACCTGATGGAACTTTGCCAGATGACTTTGCTGTCGAAGAAGATGAGCTAAACGACAATGAAAATCCCGATTTGATAGAAGAAGAGAGTACAAAAAAAGAAGACAAGAAAAAAGAAAAAGACAAAGTAAATAAAAAAGAAAAAGTTACAAAAGGTAGAAAGACAAAACCTAAAGAAAAACCAAAAGAGAGTAAGAATAATAAAGGTAAAAATGGTAAATCTACTGTTGCCGACCGCAAAAAAACAGGAAAAAAGAAAACAGGAGCAAGAAAGAATAGGGAAACTTGAAACTTGAAACCGCCATTAAATATATGAACGCAGATGCGTCAAACTTAAACCCCGCTTTACTAGAATCGGAAGTAAAAAACTTCCCAACCGATTCAAGAAATGTAAAAGCGGGTGAAGTGTTTTTTGCATTCTCACAACCTGAGTTCAAAAACAATTGTTTCAATGGCGATTTTATGGATGCCACAAAGTTTGTTCCAAAGGCTTTTGAGAGCGGTGCAATTGCCTGCGTTGTTCGCCAAGACCGCTACGAAGAGCATAAAGAATCATTAAAAAAATACACGGACAGATTGATTTTTTCGGATGATGTAATCGTTGCTTTTCAAAAGCTTGCTCACAATGTCTATTTAAATTGGGATAAGCCTGTTGTTGCTATAACAGGAAGTGCAGGAAAAACAACTGCTAAAGAATTAACTGCTCATGTTCTTCAATCATCAGGGCGAAAAGTTTTGAAAACTGAAAAGAATTTCAACAATGGATTAGGACATCCTATGACTGTTTTGAAATTAGTCGAAGATGATTCCTATGAAGTTGCCGTTTTGGAAATGGGTATGTCCACGCCAAATCGAGAGATAGCAAGACTCTGTGAAATTACGCCACCTGACTTTGCGGTCGAATTAAACGTTTTACCTGTTCACGTAGAACATTTGGGCTCAATTGAAAATGTTGCCAAAGCAAAAGCCGAATTGGTAGAGGGATTAAAAGAAAATGGAACGGCAATTCTAAACGCAGATGATTTTCGTGTTGCTGAAATGCGGAATTTGCACAGAGGAAAAAATGTAATTTACGGAATTGAAAATGAAGCTGATGTGAAAGCTGAAAACATTGAAATGAAGCGTTTTGGCGAAACACATTTTACACTGAAAACTCCTAGTGGTGAAGAAGAAGTTATTTTTCAACTTTCGGGGAAGCACAATGTTTTAAATGCTCTGTCAGCAGCAGCTGTTGGATACTCTTTTGGAATGTCGGCTAAAGAAATAGCAGATGCTTTGAATACCATTAAGCCACCGACACAGAGGGGTGAGATTTTACATTTTCAAGAAGGATTTACAGTTATAAATGATTCATATAATTCAAATCCGGCTGCTCTTTTGAAAATGGTCAACACTTTAAAAGACGGTGCTAAACCCGAAAATAGAACAATCGTTGTAGCTGGCGAAATGCTTGAGCTTGGTGAAGATGAGAAAGAAATTCATCGTCAAACAGGAAGAGACCTAACTGAAACTGGAATTGATTGTCTGATAGGTGTCAGAGGATTTGCAGAAGATATGGTTTTAGCCGCAATTGAAAATGAGTTTGATAACAGAGCTTCATTTTTTCCTGATTCAGATTCAGCAGGTGATTATTTAGCAAAAGAAGTTAAAAAAGACGATTTAATTTTAGTAAAAGGTTCGCGTGGTGTTCGGACTGAAAAAGTTATTGAGAAACTGGTTGAAAGGTATAAAGTTGCTTAGTTTTTAGAGTTGGTTTTGAGAAAACTAACAACTGACCACTGATAAAATGCTCTATTATTTTTTATACGAAATAGTTTTTAAACAATACGGTGCGGGGGGCGAATCGTATATTTTTAAGGGTTTGAACGTAATTCAATATGTTACATTCCGAACCGCTTGGGCTGTTATTACCGCACTTCTGATCTCGTTGTTATTAGGTAGCAAAGTAATCAAAAAACTTGAAGCCCTAAAGTTTGGTCAAGAGATAAGAGAAGAGGGACCCGAATCTCATAAAGCCAAAAAGGGAACTCCAACGATGGGTGGGGTTTTAATTCTTGGCTCAGTTTTTGTTTCAACTGTGCTTTGGGCACGTATGGACAGTCTTTATTTATGGCTCGCCTTAGGTGCTACGACACTCTTTGGTCTAATCGGGTTTGCCGACGATTACATAAAAATCGTTAAAAAAAGAAATCTTGGCTTAACAGGAAAACAAAAATTACTCGGTCAAGTAATTGTAGCAGTGGGAGTTTGGGGAGCTTTGTATTTTGTAGCTAATTATCCCCTTAATTCAGTGGCTAATTACCCTTGGAATATCAGCATTCCTTTCATAAAGGCAACGGCTGATCCGAATCCTTTTACAAGTATTAGCTGGGTAGGACCTTGGGTTTATCTGGGATTCATAATTTTTATTCTTCTTGGTTCTTCAAACGCGGTAAATCTTACAGATGGATTAGATGGATTGGCTATCAGCGTTACATTTATCGCCATGTCTGCTCTGACAGGTTTAACTTATATAACCAGTGATGGGCGTTGGGCAGAGTATCTTGATCTAACGCACAAACCCGAAGCTGCTGAATTAACTATTTTTTGTGGTGCGATGGTCGGAGCAAGTTTAGGTTTTCTTTGGTTTAATGCACCAAAGGCTGAGGTCTTTATGGGAGATGTCGGCTCGCTTGCGATTGGTGGAGCTTTAGGAACAGTAGCCATTCTGACCAAGCAAGAATTTATGCTGCCATTTGTTGGCGGAGTTTTCATAATTGAAGCCTTGTCAGTAATGATTCAAGTAACCTCATTTAAGTTGACAGGGAAAAGAGTTTTTAAGATGTCACCGATTCACCATCATTTTGAGTTGTCTGGATGGAAAGAATCCAAGGTGGTATTCAGATTCGTAATTATTGCAATTTTGTTTGCTTTATTGAGTTTATCAACGCTCAAACTTAGATAGATTTAATGGATATAAAGGGACGAAAATCTTTAGTTCTCGGAGCAGGAAAATCCGGTGTTGAATCGGCAAAGTTTCTGGCTCAAAAAGGAGCGACGGTTGCACTTCATGATAAAAAAGAAATTTCTGAATGGTCGGAAGAAGCACGTTCTTTGAAAGATAAATATAGAGTTGGTTTGATAGATGGCAAACTTCCGGGATGGCTACTAGATCAGATTGATTTAGTCGTTATCTCTCCCGGAGTTCCAACATCTGTAATCCCGGCGAGATACGTTGACCGCAAAGATGGCGAAGTTATCGGTGAAGTAGAGTTGGCATATCGTTTTATGAAAGGTCGAATAGTTGGGATTACTGGTTCAAACGGTAAGACCACGACAACCACTTTGATCGGTGAACTCTTGAAAAATGCCGGAATTGAAACTCTAGTCGGTGGAAACATAGGCACAACGCTTTTGTCTTTAGCTGAACAAGCTACTGATGAGACTTGGACGGTTGGAGAACTTTCTAGTTTTCAACTTGAAACGATCAAAGATTTTTGTCCGAATATTGGAATTTGTTTGAACGTAACGCCGAATCATATGGATCGTTATGATTTTTTTACTGACTACGCAGCTGCCAAACATCGCTTGTTTATGAATCAGACGACAGATAATTTAGCAATTTTGAACGCTGATGACGAAATCACAAGTTCTTGGGCACAAACATTGAAATCCCATGTAACTTTATTTTCGACTGCAAAAGAGTTGGATGAAGGTTTGTTTTTGCGAGGGCGAGAATTAATTTGTCGTGCAGGTGGAAAAGAAAAAGTTTTGACAACACGGGATGATATGACGCTTCGTGGGATTCATAATGTGCAGAACATTTTGGCTGGACTTGCTACGGGACTTGCTTGTGGTGCTTCACCTGATTCAATGAAAGAAACGATTCAAAATTTCAAAGCGGTCGAACATCGGCTTGAATTTGTTAGAGAAATCGAAGGCGTCCAATTTTATAACGATTCAAAAGCGACAAGCGTTGATGCAACCCTGAAAGCCCTTGAAGCACTTTCGGAAGAAGAAGGAAAGATAGTTTTGATCTTGGGCGGTTTGGGAAAGAACGCACCATATACACCGCTTGAAGAACTGATTGAAAAAAAAGTGCGAAAACTCGTTTTAATCGGTGAAGATGCTGACAATATCAAATCGCAATTGAAGAATGTTGCAGAAACACTTCATGCTGATTCGATGGAAGATGCAGTCACAAAAAGTTTTCAAAGTGCCAAACCTGGTGATTCGGTTTTACTCGCACCAGCTTGTGCAAGTTTCGATATGTTCAAAAGCTATGAAGAAAGAGGCGAGGTATTTAAGAGTGCGGTAGGTAATTTGCTTCCAACGAATAGCAAAAGTGCTAAAACTGACGGTTAAACGAAAATGGCAAAAAAACTGCGAATAGATTGGTTTATGTTTGCTATAACAGCGGCGTTGGCGTTGTTTGGGGCGGTAATGGTTTATTCCGCATCAGCGATGATCTCGCTACGTGAAACAGGCGGCGAAACGCAGTTTGCATATTTTTTCAAGCAGTTTGGTTTTACGATTACTGGTTTAGCCGTGATGTATGCGGCAAGCAAGATTCATTATAAATGGTATCAACATAAATATGTCGTTTACGGATTTTTGATAATTACTGTCATTTTGCTTCTTGCGGTGTTTGCTTTCCCGCCGATAAATGGGGCAAGACGTTGGATACGCTTTCCCGGAATGTCTTTTCAGCCGTCTGAATTTGCCAAGATTGCTTTGCCAATTTTCTTAGCGTATTTTTTGACAAAAAATGAAAAGTGGGTTGGTGACATACGCGAAACGGTTTTGCCGTGTGCGGGAGTTTTAGCACTACTTTGTGGATTAATCTTTCTCGAACCTGATTTAGGAACTGTAATAGTTCTTTGTGCAGTTTTTGTTAGCGTTTATTTCGCAGGTGGAGCTAAGATTTTACACCTTGCCGTTGTCAGCACAATTCTTTTGGTCTTTGGAACTTTAGCACTTGTTCTAGCACCTTGGCGTTTTGAACGTATGATGGCTTTTATGGATCCATTTGCGAAAGCGGATTCATCGGGCTACCAAGTTGTGCAATCACTTTATGCTATTGGTTCAGGCGGAATTTTAGGTGAAGGATTTGCACGCGGACAGCAGAAATTGTTCTATCTGCCGTATCCATATTCAGATTTTATTTTTGCAGTTGTTGGTGAGGAATTCGGACTTGTCGGAACACTAGCGGTTGTGTTAGCATTCGGGCTTTTGCTTTGGCGTGGAACGCGAGCTGCTTTGCTTGCTCCAGATCGTTTTGGAATGTTACTTGGAATCGGGATTATTACAGGAATTGTGATGCAGGCTCTATTTAATATCAGCGTTGTAATTTCAATTTTGCCTGCTAAAGGAATTCCACTTCCATTTATCTCTTATGGTGGCTCGTCAGTGATTGTAACGCTTTTTGCAATAGGCATTTTGCTGAATATTTCGCAACACGCGGGATTTATTTCGTTTGAAAATGGAATTCATGCAACGCGGACACCACAAAAACAGCGAAAGAAAAAAACTAGCAAGAAAAAGACTACGAAAAGAAAGACGCCAAGAAAGCGAAAAACGACTAGAAGGAAAACGAGATTAAAGTAATTTGATGCGAGTTTTGATAGCCGCCGGAGGAACAGGCGGACATATTTACCCGGGAATTGCCGTTGCAAATGAAATTTTGCAGCGTGATGAAAAAAGTGAGGTTAAGTTCGTAGGAACGGAACGCGGACTTGAATCACGAATTGTTCCTGAAAATGGTTTTGAACTTTTGACAATTGAAAGTAAAGGCTTAAAAAGCGTTGGCTTGGTTGGAAAGATCAAAGGACTTGCACTTTTGCCCAAAAGTTTTTTGCAGGCTCGAAAGATTTTGGAACAGTTTAAGCCCGATCTTGTGGCTGGTGCGGGCGGATATGTTACGGGACCTGTTTTATTGATGGCGAGCCTTATGCGAATTCCAACTTTGGCGATGGATTCTAATGCTCTGCCGGGTTTTACAAATCGCCAACTTGCGAGATTTGTTACAAAAGCGGCTCTAACATTTGAAGAGGCTTTGCCATATTTCGGCGATAAAGGTGTTGTTACCGGAAATCCCGTTCGCAAGGAGTTTTTTGAAATTGAGCCGAAAGATAGAGGTGAAAAAATCAACCTTTTGCTATTTGGCGGTTCACAAGGTGCAAGAGCGATAAATCTTGCGATGATTGATGCTCTGGCAAATTTAAAGAATGTAAAAGATAAGCTGAACATCACACATCAGACGGGCAAACTTGATTTTGAAACAGTCAAAAAGGGCTATGCCGAAAATGATTGGAGCGAAGCCGATATACGGGAATACATTTCTGATATGGTTTCGCAATTTGAAAAAACGGATTTAATAATTTCTCGTGCAGGTGCAACAACCTGTGCGGAACTTGCAGCGGCGGGAAAGGTTGCGATTATGATTCCTTTACCGACAGCCGCAGACGATCATCAACGAAAAAATGCTGAAGCCTTGGAAAACAATGGTGCAGCGAAGATGATCTTACAAAAAGATTTGGACGGTGAGAGCTTGGCAAAAGTAATTAAAGATTTTATAAATTCGCCCGAGAAAATCACCGAAATGGAAAAGAATGCCAAGAAGATGGCAAGAGCCGACGCAGCTTCGGCAACAGTAGATTTGATAGAAGAATTAGCAGTCAACAAAAACTGAAAATTGACTAGATGTTTAGACACGTAAAGAACATACATTTTATAGGGATTGGTGGAATCGGGATGTCCGGCATCGCTGAGGTTTTGTGTAATCTCGGATTTAATATAACCGGTTCAGATTTAAATAAGTCAAAAAATACGGCTCGACTTGAAACTCTTTTTAAGATAAAAGTTTTTGAAGGTCACGCCGCAGAAAATATTGGAGATGCACAAGTGGTTGTCTATTCATCTGCAATTAAAGAAGACAATCCTGAAATAGTTGAAGCAAAAAGCCGTAAGATTCCAATTATTCCGCGTGCGGAAATGCTTGCGGAATTGATGACTTTGAAACCTTATTCTGTTGCGGTTTCAGGTTCGCATGGAAAAACTTCGACGACTTCGATGGTTGCGACCGTTTTAGGGTACGCCGGAGTTGATCCGACAACCGTTGTAGGAGGTGTTGTTGAAACACTCGGCTCAAATGCAAAGCTTGGTAAAAGTGATTGGTTTGTAACTGAGGCAGATGAAAGTGATCGTTCATTTTTAATGCTTTATCCGACAATCGCTGTTGTAACAAATATTGATCGTGAGCATATGGAATCATACAAGGGAATGGATGATGTAATGCAATGCTTCACGGATTTTTCAAACAAAGTTCCTTTCTACGGTGCAAACATACTGTGTCTTGATGATCCAAATGTACAGTCAATCATTCCAAACTTAAAGCGTCGGATTATAACTTACGGTTTCAGCCGCCAAGCAGATGTATCAGCTGACGATATTAGGTTCAATGAAGATTTTGGCTCAACTTTTACAGTTTATTTACGCGATGATGAACTTGGTCAGGTAGTTTTGCCTGTTCCCGGAAAACACAATGTTTACAATTCTTTAGCAGCAATTGCTGTTGCACTGGAATTAGAGATTCCATTTGAAAAGATTTCTGAAGCCTTTGCACAATTTAAGAATGCAAACAGACGTTTTCAATACAAAGGTGAAGTGAATGATATAAAAGTATTTGATGATTATGGACATCACCCAACCGAAATTTTGGCTACTTTAGAAGCTGCTAAAAATGCTTCGGATGGTAGAAGAATAGTTATTGTGTTTCAACCACATCGTTATACTCGCACTCAAGACTTAATGGAAGATTTTGCTACGTCCTTTAATAATGCGGATGTAGTTTATTTGCTCGATATATATCCTGCCAGTGAAAAGCCTATTGAGGGGATTACTGCTGAAGTTTTAGGTGAAAAAATTGAAGAATTCGGTCATAGAAATGTGAATTATATTGGTGGTGTTGAAACTGCCGCAGAAAATGTTGTTAATAACTTGGAACCTAATGATTTAGTTATAACGCTTGGAGCGGGAAGTATTACAAAGCTTTCCGATGAAATTTTAGACCTTTTGAGGAGCAAACATGGCTAGAAAAAGAAGAACAACAAAGCGTAAAACAGGAACAACCGCAAGAAAAAGAAGAACCACAAGAAGCAAAAAAAGTTCGAGTAAAATTGCTAACTTTTTTGTCCCGATGTTTTTCATTTTTTGTATTTTATTTTGTTTAGGTTTACTGATGTTTATGGGATATAGAACCGCTACAGCCTCTTCTTTTTTCGATATTGAGACTGTCGAGTTAAAAGGAGTTGAAAATATCCCACAAGAAAAGATTGAAGCCATTGTAAAAACTTTAACGGTTAAAACAGGCGTTTGGAATGCTGATCTCGACGCAATAAAAAAAGAGGTCAAAAAATTTAAGTACGCAAAGGATGTAAGTGTCTCAAGAGTTTTGCCTGATTCGATTCAGGTTATCGTTGATGAAAGAGATCCGAAGGCTGTAGTTAGGCTTGACGGTAAAGACTATTGGGTAGATGAAGAAGCTACAATTCTTGGACGTGTAAATTCAGAAGATAAACGTCCGTCGTTCACAATGTTTGGTTGGAATGATGAAGACACGGAAAAAGCAAAAGAAAACAACAAAAAGAGAATCCAACTTTATTTAGAATTGAAAAAAGAATGGCAAGAATATGATTTAGCCGATAGAGTTGTAGCTGTTAATTTAGCTGATCTTAAAGACCCCGAGGCTGTGGTAGTTGATTCTGGAGAAAACGTAACTATTTCTCTTGGAAAGGAGAAATTCAAGAAGCGTTTGCAGGAAGGTTTAGAAGTTATTGCAGGAAAAGGCAATCGTGTCCAAGGTGCAATTATGAGTGGAGTTAATCCAATCATTGTTTATCGAGATTCCTAAATAAAAAAATGATAAATCATTCTATACAAGCAGTAGGATTAGATATCGGAACCAGCCGTGTTCGTTGCGTGATTGGTGAAGCAGGCGATGATGGGAAAATGGTTATCGTCGGATTTGGACAGGCTGAATCCAGAGGACTCCGACGCGGAATCGTAACAACTACAAATGCTGTCATTGAATCAATAAAAAAAGCAGTTGATGAAGCTGAGCGTATGAGCGGTTTAGAAGCTCAGATGGCAACTGTAAATCTCTCTGGAGAACATCTTAGAGGAGAAAATAAGAGTGGAGTTGTAGCAGTTGCCGGTGCTGGACGTGAAATAACAACTGAAGATGTCGAAAGAGCTATTGATTCTGCCAGTGCAATACAACTTCCTGCTGGGTGGGAAATCGCCGACCGTTTGCCTCAGGAATTCATAATTGATGGTCAAGATGGAATTATTGAACCAATTGGAATGAGAGGTTCAAGGCTGGAGGCTCTTGTTCATATAGTGACAAGCCCAAGTGCGGGCGGTCAAAACATTATTAAGGCGGTTCACGATTCAGGTCTTGAGATCGAAGAGATGATGCTAGAGCCTTTGGCGGCAGCAACGAGCACCTTGTCGGACGAAGATAGAGAATATGGTTGTGCTTTAGTAAATATCGGTGCAGAAATAACAAGTTTAATGATTTTTGGTCGCGGAGCTGTACAGCATACTGCTGTTTTCCCATTTGGAGGGATGCATTTTACGAAAGATATTGCGACTGGGCTAAGAGTTTCTATTCCTCAAGCAGAGCAACTAAAGCGTAAAATGGGTTGCATTGCTGGCTATCTGATGGATGAGGAAGAGAAACAACAAATTATAGAGATTACCCCCGTTGGCAGAAGCGAAACACGACAGCTTACAAAAGAGATTCTTTGTGACATTTTACAGCCTCGTGGCATTGAACTTTTGCAACACATTGCTCAGGAAGTAGCAAGTGCTACATCACAAATTTCGAGTGGTGTGATTTTGACTGGAGGAACTTCTACAATTCGCGGAATGGTAGAAGTTGCTGAACAAGTTTTTGATGCCCCTACAAGAGTTGGATTTCCCCAAAAAAGACTTTTTGGGGGGTTATTGGATGAACTGGAAAGTCCCGAATGGACTGTGGCTACAGGACTTGCTTTATCTTCAATGCGTTCGCAAATTCGCGAGTATAACTTAGGCGGAAAGTCACCTACTCGCAAAGTTGCTGAATGGTTTGAAAATTTTAGAGGAAAATTTAGATAAATTTAACATTTCGACTAGATTTTTAACCCCAAATCGTTGTATGCTATTTCGCCATAGGCACTATATCTTGTTGAAATAATAAAAAAGCACTTTTCCTCTGAAATATACATCACAAGTTCTATTTATTTAATAAAAAGGAAGCAATTATAATGACAACGGACGGTCTTCAAAGCACAAATAATGGAATAAAAATATTTATGGATGAGCCACCAGTAACCGGTGCGAAAATCAAGGTTATCGGTGTTGGCGGTGGTGGCGGAAACGCGGTCAATCGAATGATCGAAGCTGGAGTCCAAAATGTTGAATTTATCGTAGCAAATACAGATGTACAGGCACTCAATGATTCACAAGCTCCGATTAAAATTCAACTTGGATCACGTTTAACTCGCGGTTTGGGAGCAGGGGCTGATCCAAACATCGGGCGCGAAGCGGCAATTGAAGATACTGAAAAAATAATGGATGTGCTGGAAGATTCTGATATGGTTTTTGTGACTACCGGACTGGGTGGTGGAACAGGAACCGGAGCTGCTCCAGTAATCGCTGCTTTAGCTATTGAAATGGGAGCTTTAACTGTCGCTGTTGTCACAAAGCCTTTTGGGGTAGAAGGTAAAAAACGCATGAAGCAAGCTGAAAAAGGTTTGGCTGAATTGCGTGGATGTGTTGATACAATAATTACCATTCCAAATTCCAAGTTAAAAGAAGTCGAAGAGAAAATTTCTATCAAAGAAGCTTTCCAAAGAGCCGATGACATTTTATTACAAGCCGTCCAGGGGATTTCAGATTTGATTACTGTTCCGGGAATTATCAACCTCGATTTTGCTGATGTTAAATCAGTTATGAAAGGAATGGGTGTTGCATTGATGGGGATCGGTCATGGAACAGGTGATGGTGCAGCTATCAAAGCTATGAAAGCTGCGATTGATTCAAAACTTCTTGAAGAAAACTCTATAAAAGGTGCAAAAGGTGCATTGATAAATATTACTGGTTCAGAAAATACACCTCTTAATGAGATAGAAGAAGCAATTGCTTTAGTTCATGATGAAGCACATGAAGATGCAAATATAATCTTTGGTACAGTTTACAGCGGCGGTAATGAAGATGAAGTGAAAATCACTGTCATCGCAACCGGTTTTGAAAATCAAGTTGCAATTATTGAAAATCCAAATCAAGATAAAGTAGATACTCAAGCTGTCGGACAAAATTTTCAGGTTAGACCGAATGTGCAAAATACAGTCAACCAAAATGAAGCTACAAAAGAGGATTTAGATGTTCCCACATTTATTCGCCGACAAGCAGATTAATCTTTTTGCTTGTGTTTCTTACTTTTTGTGATTTTGAAAATTAAGCCTCGCGGACTCAAGAGACGAAGCTATGAAAGAAAAATACAGCTCAAGAAAGTATGCTAATAAGCGTTACGATAGTTCGCGCAAAAAACAACCACCCCCTGTCGAAACTCTTGCTGAAACGTATTATTACAAAAAGCAAATGGATGGACACACCGAGATGGTTATCATTTTGCAAGATGGAGAAGAAATTGTTGGAACTATTGAATGGTATGATAAAGGGGCATTAAAAATTCACAGAGATGACGCTCCAAACCTTTTGCTTCTCAAGCAAAATATAAAGTATCTCTTCAAGGCAGAAGAACGCGATTACAATTAAGTAGGTGAATAATAAAAGAAACGAAGTACCCCCAACAGAAACAACACAAAATAAATACTTACCCAAAATTGGTATAACGATGGGAGACCCTGCCGGAATTGGTGGGGAAATAATTGCCAAATCACTTCACGACGGCGAATTAAATAAAATTTGTCAGCCAATTATTATTGGCGATAGCTCATATTTTTTTGATACAGCTAAGAAAATAGGCAAAGAACTCGAATATACCGAAGTAAAAGTAGGTGACAATCTCCCCTCTAAATCAGATTTGCCGATATTTTACAATTTAGACAATCTTCAAGATGATTTTCCAACAGGAGAAGAATCCTCAGTTGCAGGTAAGGCTTCTGCTGAGTATATCGAAACAGCAGTATCTCTTTGGAAATCCAAACAGATTGATGCAATAACGACTGCTCCCATAAACAAAAAATCCATAAATATGGGAGGCTATAATTTCCCGGGTCACACAGAGTTTTTAGCTGAACTGACAAAAACTAAAGACTTTGCAATGAGCTTTTTTGCCAATAAATTACGAGTTGTTTTGCTTTCGACACATGTTTCTTTGAAAAAAGCTATTGAGATAGTGAAAAAAGATAACCTTGTTGAACTGATAAGATTTTCTGAACAAGAACTCAAAAAGCTCTTGAAAAAAGACATAAGGCTTGCAGTTGCCGGGCTGAATCCACATGCTTCAGAATTTGGGATGTTTGGCAGCGAAGAAGCAAAAGAAATAGAGCCTGCAATCAAAGAATGTAGGGAAAAGTTTGGAATTGACGTAAGCGGTGCTTTTTCTCCTGACACCATTTTTTTAAGGGCGTATCAGGGCGAGTTTGATGGAGTTATTGCTTGCTATCACGATCAAGCTACGATTGCTGTAAAATGTCTATCATTTGGAGCTTCTGTAAATGTTACTTTGGGTTTACCTCTGATTAGAACATCGGTTGACCATGGAACAGCTTTTGATATAGCCGGAAAGAATATTGCTGACTCAGAAAGTCTTAAAGTTGCAATAAAATTAGCGGCTGATTTAGCTAAAATTCGTCTTGAATTGTAAATGTCTGTTATGATGGACATTGACATCAAACATAAGGTAAATTTTTATAATGAGTGAAGAACAAAATGAAGTTCAAAAAAAGGTTTTAGTCGCTGATGATGATCCGGCAATTTTAAGGCTTGTAAAAGCCATTGTTGAAAAAGAAGGATACACGGTAATTTCTGCACGTGACGGAAAAGAAGCTTATAAATTATTGCAGTCAGAAGCCCATTTTGAAGCGGCTATTTTTGACGTTGTAATGCCTTACATACAGGGGACAGAACTTGTGAAATTTATGCAGTCAGAAAAAAAACTTATGAACATCCCCGTTATTATGATGACTGCTGAACAAAATCCGAGATTGTCATCAGAAAGTTTTGCTGCCGGAGCAATAGCTTTTTTACCAAAACCTTTTACTACATCCCAGCTAAAAGTTATGTTGCAAATGTCGCTTCAAAAAAGAAAGGCAAAAAAAGATGCATAACTAATAAAATTTTCTTGACGTAATACAATGACGAGTGTTAATTTTTCAAAACAAAATTATCTGTAATGAGATAAAATATTTTTCATCATTTTGATAATTTTTAAGGAGCAAATTTTCGTGTCCAAACGTAAACTGTTATTAGCAGACGATTCAATCACAATCCAAAAGGTAGTTAATTTAACCTTTGCCGATGAAGGCATTGAGGTTATATCTGTTGGGGATGGCAACTCTGCAATGGACAAATTGCGGGAAGATGCACCCGATTTGGTTTTGGCAGACGTAAATATGCCCGGCTTAAATGGTTACGAAATTTGCGAAAAAATTAAAGATACATCTGGCAGCACTCCGGTAATTTTACTGGTTGGTTCTTTTGAACCATTTGACGAAGACGAAGCAAAAAGAGTCGGTGCGGATGATTATTTAACAAAACCATTTCAATCAATCAGCCAATTAGTTGATAAAGTAACGTTTTTATTAGATCCGAACGGCGAAAACTCTGAAAACTCAGACAATTCTGAATCATCTGTTTCATCTTTTGATACAACTGAAGAAATTTTGATTGATGATGATACAGACAGTTTTGAAACTGAAGCTGAGGTTCATGATGAGTTTGCTGATTATGGCGAACCCGGTATTGATGATGAAATGATTCAAACCGATCAGGTTGGTAGTTTACCTGTAAACGATGTAGCAAGATTCGAATCTTCTCCCGAACCAACAAGGGATGTAGTTGAGGCAGAAACTTCCCAATCCGAAGTTGATTATCCTGATAGCCAATCAGATTTGGAAGTAGGGGAAGAAATCAATGAATCAAATGAAACAGATTCAGATGAGTTATTTGCCACAGAAGAAATTGAATCAGAAGAAGAATCAATTATTTCTGAGGAAGAAGAATCTGATATGTATAGAGAAATGGAGCTATCTGAAAATGAACCAGATAGTGATACGACACTTTATGCAGATGATGAATCAAGTGAGGATGACACTGAAGAACTTATTGGTGAAGAAAATCAGGATTTTATTGACACACAAGAACTGGAAGCAGTTGAAGATGTCGAAGACGAAGTAGAAATAGAAGATTCAGAGGAAAGTTTTGATTTCACATCCGAATCAGAGGAAACTGTTGAAAAAGATTTTGAATTTACACCTGTTGTTGAAAGTTCTGAAGAAGAGCTTTCTGATGAGGTTGAAAATGTAGAAGAATTTGAGTCTCAACCAAGCCCTGCATCAGTTGCATTCGCCGAGTTTGGTGAAAATGACGGAGAGAAAACAGCTGAACTTCCGATACCCGAAGCGGCATCTGTTTTGGAATTGGATGAAATGAATTTGCTTGAACTTCCACCGATGGATTTACCTGAAGAAGAAGCACAATCTGATGTTTCTGAACAGGAAGAGGTTGAAGAAGAGCAAGAACAAGCCATTTCGGAAGAACAGGAAGAAGTTGCTCCAGAAACTGCCCAAGTAGATGGATTAGAAAATCAAGAAGTTTCTCCAGTAGCTGAAGTCACAGAGCAAGTGGAAGAAGATGCAGTTAATGAACCTGTAAGTGAAGAAGAACGTGAGCAAGAATCTACGCCGAAAGCTGTAAATGAAAATACGAAAGAAGTAATAGAACAAACTATTTCAATTGAGATGGTAGAAATTATCACACAAAAAGTCGTCGAAAAACTTTCCGAGCGAGCCATTAAAGAAATTGCTTGGGAAGTCGTTCCGCAAATGGCGGACTTAATAATCAAAAAAATGGCGGAAGAAAAAATGAAAGATTAAGGTTCAAAAAAATATTTCTTTATAAAGGTTAGTTTTTTCTTTCGAGATTAAAACTAACCTTTTATTTTTGAATATCTTAGATAGAAAATAATTACTAGTTTGTTTAGAATCAACAAACATTATTAAAGTCAGAATGAACACGAAAATGGAATTATCAAAACAATATAACCCGAAAGAAGCCGAAGAAAGTCACTATCAACGCTGGGAGGAAAATGGATGTTTTCGCCCCGAAATCAATGAGAATCCCGATGCGGAAAAATACTCAATCGTCATTCCACCACCAAATGTAACAGGCAGTTTGCATATGGGACACGCCTTGCAACATACGATTATGGATGTTTTGACTCGCCGCAAACGTATGCAGGGATTTCGCACGCTTTTTGTTCCGGGAATGGATCACGCGGGAATTTCGACTCAACTGATGGTTACACGTCAGCTCAAAAAAGATGAAGGTAAAACTCCGCAAGATATCGGCAGGGAGGCGTTTACAAAAAAAGTCTGGGATTGGAAAGAACAATATGGCGGAACGATTCTCAAACAAATTCGCCGTGAGGGAATTTCGGTTGATTGGTCACGCGAAGCCTTTACGATGGACGAAGGTTTATCAAAAGCTGTTCGCAATGTTTTCGTTGCTTTATATGAAGAAGGAAATATTTATCGCGGTGCGAGAATCGTAAATTGGTGTCCGAAAGACGAGACAGTTTTGTCTGATCTCGAAGTTGAAGATAAAGAGAAGAAGGACGGAAAGCTTTATTATTTGCAGTATCCGATTAAGGAGAGTGAGCAGAAGAGAACTTTGACTGTTGCAACGACGAGACCGGAAACAATGCTTGGTGACACGGCGGTTGCGGTTAATCCGAATGATGAACGATTCAAGGATTTAATTGGTAAAACTATTGATTTACCTTTGACTAACCGCGAAATCCCTATCATTTCTGATGAATATGTTGATGCGGGATTTGGAACGGGTGCGGTTAAGATCACACCTGCACACGACCCGAATGATTATGAAATGGGGCAGAGACAAAATCTGCCACAACTTAACGTAATGAATCTTGACGGCACAATGAACGAGGACGCGGGTGAAGATTTCAGCGGTTTAGACCGTTACAAAGCACGTAAATTAGTTGTTGAAAAATTTGATGAACTCGGATTGCTCGAAAAAATTGATGACTATGAAATGGTTCTGCCCGTGTGCGAACGTTGTAAAACCGTTATCGAAACGCTCATCTCTGAACAATGGTGGGTGAAAATGGACGAGATGCGTGATTTGGCTCTCGAACTCAAAAAAGATAAAGATTATCCACGCTTTACACCCGAAAATCCGCATACAAAAGTTTATACGGATTGGCTAGAAAATTTGCGTGATTGGACAATTTCTCGCCAACTTTGGTGGGGACATCAGATTCCGGCTTGGTATGACAAGGACGGAAATGTTTTTGTTGCAAGATCAAAAGAAGAAGCCATCGAAAATGCGGGAACTGATGAACTGACGCAAGATGAAGATGTTCTCGACACATGGTTTTCATCTTGGCTTTGGTCATTTTCAACGCTGAGTTGGGACGGCGAAATAAACGAAACGGAAGATTTACAGGAATTTCACCCAACTGATGTTCTTGTAACTGCCCGCGACATAATCTTTTTATGGGTTTCCAGAATGGTTATGTCGGCTATGAAATTCATCGGCGAAAGACCTTTTGACGATGTTTACATCACGGGAACGGTTCTGGCAAAAGACGGTCAGCGTATGTCGAAAACGAAAGGGAACGGCGTTGATCCGATGGACGTTTTCGAGCAATACGGTGTTGATGCAACACGCATAACTTTGGCGGGTTCTTCAACGGGAATGGACTTCGCTTGGCGTGATGAAAAGGTTGAATCTTACCGAAACTTTGCCAATAAAATCTGGAATGCAACACGCTTTTGCTTGATGAATGCAGAAGGTGCAAAGGTTGATCTTGCAACACTCGAAAATGCCGAAAAGATCGCTGATAAGTGGATCATCTCGCGTTTGAATAAAACCGCGAAAGAAATAAATGAAGCACTCGATAAATATGCTTTTCACGTTGCAGTTGATAAACTTTATCATTTCTTTTGGGATGATTTCTGCGATTGGTATATCGAACTTTCAAAGGATGAAATCACGGCAGGAGACACTGAAAGTACAACGAGAATTTTAACAATTCTCGAACAATCTCTGCGTCTGCTTCACCCATTTATGCCGTATCTTACGGAAGAACTTTGGCACAAATTGCCTGGAGCGGATGCATCTTTGCACAATTCTGCTTACAGTAACGCTGAACCGACAATTATGCTCGCGGATTTTCCTGAATCAAACGCCGAATTGATTAACGAAAAAGCCGAGTCGGAAATGCAGACGATCATTGAATTGATTACAAAGATCAGAAACATACGTGCCGAAATGCAGATCAAGCCATCTGACAAAATCTCGATCCACCTTGCCGGAAATCCCGAAACACAAAACATCTTCGCATCAAATGAAGCTCAAATCCTAAAACTCGCCAGAGCAAAAGATCTAACGCTCGGCGAATCGCTCGATGCCCCGAACGCTTCCGCCAAAGGCGTTCTAACCAACGGCACAGAAATCGCAATTCCGCTCGAAGGCTTAATTGATTTTGAAAAGGAACGCAAACGCTTACAAAATCAAATCAACAAACTTGAAACGGAAAAAGAACGACTCGATAAACAACTCTCAAACGAAAACTTCGTCAACAAAGCACCAAAAGAAAAAGTTGATGCAGTAAGAGAAAGAGTTGCGGAAATCGAAACTCAAACGAAGGCATTGAATGAGAATTTGGAAAATCTAGGCTAGGAGTGCAAGCATCCCTGCTTGCACCCCAGAATGCGTCCTGAGAAATTACCATTGTTGAAGGAAAATAGTATTACAAACAGCCTTCCTCAGATTCTTACAGCAGACTTTTATTTTGAAGTAAATATATTAGATGGCTTCTAACTAATGAATCTAATCCCATAACTTTCTCGAATACAATAACTTAAGAAACAAGGGGGCTTATAAAATGAACGAGCAAGGGCAAAAGGGAATTGACCAAGCAAAACAACAGATAATCAAACAAAATATCACTGCGAAAGATTTACAGAAATACTTAGACAACAAAAAGAAAAATATAGAGTTTACCGTCATTTCACATGATGAAGGAACATATACATTGATTGCTGAACATCATCAGTTTGAAATGTAAACATCGAACGATTCGCTTTAGAGGTTTATTTCAGAATCAATTTAATAATGGAAGAAAAACTCATCTCAAAATTATTCAAAACCCATCTAATAGTTTTAAGTTTTACTGAGCGTAATCCAGCAAAAAAATAATCTTTGAACGTCTTTTTGCTTAAGAACAGTTTTTTAGGAGAAAGATATGAGAAAGATTCTTCCGTTTATCTTGTTGATTTTGAGTTTTTCAGTTTCTGGGCAAACCAATAGAAATTCGACAGAAGATTTTATTAGGTTACTTGATTTAGATATTGAAAAAAGTAAAGGTAAATCTTTTACCCATAAGACAATAACAAGGATTTTTGATTCTGATACATTGGCAATAAAGAAGATAGCCGTAAAGGTTTATAAACGGGAAGCTAAGACTCTCAACAGCTACACCTTGAATTCGATTGAGTCAACTGAAGGGAAACTTAAAGTTGAGAGTTTGAATTTGGATGGGGAAATTTTTACTAAAACCAACAATGGCTCATGGAAACTAGAAAAACCAAAAGACACACTTATTGCGTATATAGACGCAAATCCCTCTAAAGAGATTAAAATGCTAAGGGAAAATAAGGTTGGTAACAATAAAGAAAAAGTCTTTGAATTAACTTTAAGGTTTATTGAAGGTAAAGAAACTTATTGGTTTGGTAATGATGGTTTGTTACATAAAAAAATCACACGTATTAAGTCTTCAAAAGATTCTCAATTTGAAGTTAAAGTTGAAACATTTGATTATGAAACACCTGTTGTAATCCCAAACCCTGGACTTAAGAAAGCTATGAAGTAATTCAAGATACAAGAAAAAAATCTAAGCAAAATGTTTAGGTACTGTAACTTTCTTGCCTAAGCTCAAAGTACACCAATTATTAAATTTTTGTTGTTCCATAAAAGAGCCTACATTTGTAGGCTCTTTTATGTTACTTTTATTCGATATGAATCTTTTAGAAAACAGCGACATATTAGCTGATATTGGTGATTTTCTGGCTGAGGATATTGGGCGTGGGGATATTACGACTCAATCAACTGTTCCGGCAGGAGTCCGCGGGACGGGGAAGTTTTTGGCGAAGGAAGATTTAGTGATTTGCGGTTTGCAGGTTGCGGAGGCGGTATTTGCACAGCTTGATCCTGAGAGTCCTGAGATAGATACAAATTATAAAGATGGCGATTTTGTTGAAGCAGGGACTATATTTGGAACACTTAGCGGTTTTGCTGATGTTTTGCTGACGGGAGAAAGATTGGCTCTTAATTTGATGCAGCGTATGTCAGGTATTGCGACTCTTTCAAAGAAATTTGCCGAAGCTGTTGAAGGCACAAATGCAAAGGTTGTTGATACAAGAAAAACAACTCCGGGACTTCGTATGCTGGAAAAATATGCTGTCACTGTTGGTGGTTGCAAAAATCATCGGTTTGGACTGGATGATGGAGTTTTAATAAAGGACAATCATATTGAATTAGCGGGCGGTGTAAAAGAAGCGATTCAATCAGCAAAAGAAAAGGTTGGACATTTGCATAAAATTGAGATTGAAATCTCAAACTGGGCACAATTGCGTGAAGCGATCGAAGCTGGTGCGGATATTGTTATGTTAGATAATCAGACTCCTGAAGAAACCAAAAAGCTGGTAGAAATGGCACGCAGTATGAATCCAAATGTTTTGCTTGAGGCTTCAGGCGGAATGAATCTTGAAAATGTCCGTTCTTATGCAGAAGCAGGAGTAGATTTGATCTCAGCCGGAATGCTGACTCATTCAGCCCGTGCTATGGATATTTCCTTTAAGATCAAAACAATACAAGAAAGTGCTTTACGGGCTATCTAAAATATTAGTTTAAGTTTTGCTAAATAGTTGGATATGAAAAAAATACTTATTGCATTAGGAATTTTATTGGTTGTTTTCGTTGTCGTGATCTTGGTAATTGGACGCACTTTTTACCCAGATAATGTAGCCGAAACTTCTAAAGATGGTGGCGTAAAAGAATTAAAGACAAGAATTTACAAAACTGACGTGGAGACAGCTAAAAAAACAGTTAAAGAAATAATCCCTACACTTTCAACTTATGGAAGTAACTGGAAGTTAGTTGACGAAGCCGATGGTGGAAACATTACTTCAATTAAGGCTGAGATTCCCGTGATAGTTTTTACTGATGATTTGGAAGTAAAAATAAAACAGGCTGAAAATGAAGGCGAAGTTCAAGTTGATGTAGTTTCAAAGTCACGTGTTGGCAAAAGTGATTTTGGCGAAAATGCCCGTCACGTCAGGAAGATTTTAAGTGCTTTAGACGAAAAACTTGCAAGAAAATAAATTTCTTTAGGTTAAGTTTCTACCAGCAGGTATTTCTTCACTGGTCAGTTCGAGCATTTCCTCTGTAGGTTTTAAAACAGGTAGAAACCAAATTAAAGCAGTCGAAGCTATAAGTGCAATTGTGCAGGCAATTCCTCCTTCGATTCCATAACTTCCACCTGAGATCAAGCTTGTCGGCACATCAACCTCCTTCAAAAGAGGAGCTGTCGTAATGTCAGTTAAACCACTAACCTCGATTCCAAAGATCGCTCCCTGAACCCAGTTCCAAGCAAAATGAATCCCCGTTGCCAACCAAAGTGTGCGGGTTTTTAAATACGCAATCCCCAGCCATATTCCTGCTAATCCTGTATTGATCGTCGAAAATACATTTGCATTTGGATTTCCCATATGTCCGAATGCGAAAAAAAGCGATGTGATGGCGATCGCCAACCAGGCAAGTTTTGCTCTTGTGAAGGTTTGAAACATATAACCGCGAATCAAGACTTCTTCAAAAGCTGCTCCAAATGTAAAAACTATGAATGAAGCTCCAAGAGTGATGAGTATTGCGGTGCTTCCGGCAGATTCATTGTAATTAAAGCGAAGTCCGCCAAATGCCATGGCGACTAAAACTGCTAATGAAATTGAACCTGCCCCAATTGCTAGTCCAATCAATAAATCCTTAAACCAAAGTTTTGTAAACCAAATCCCTAATGCTCTAAATGGCAAACCTTCAAAAAATCGACCGCAAGCCCATCCCAACAAGATAGCCAGAAATAGTCCGATCACAGCACCGACGATTCTAGCTAAAAGCGTGTTGTCACCGTAACCGATCGGGAGTTTTATGAGTATGAAACTAATGGTGGTTGCAAAAGCAGGAAACAGAAAAAGAAAAAGAACAAGGAAAACAAAAAATCTCCAACCGCTTCTGAGCCGTCCGATCTCATTTAAGAATAAATCAATCATAAATGATTTATTTTGAATCTTTGGGTTTTCATCCATAAGGTATTGATTTTACTGGAAGGTTACTTAAAATTCTATGAATCATCTTAAAAAATCTATGTTAAAATCATCACAAAATGAGCAAAAAAAAGTCGAATAGAGGAATTAAGCCAAAGAGAAAACCGCCTTGGGTTTTGGGTGGTATAGTTCTATTTCTCTTTACATTTCTACTGCTTCTACAACCCTCAAATCTTTGGAAAATTGTTACGGTCGAATCTGCCAGCGACACACTTTTGCTCTATGCTCTGTCCTCTCTGAATTTTATAGCTTTTATCATATTTGCATTTATACTGATTCGGAGTCTTCTCAAGTTAAGACAAGAGCGAAGATCTTTTCAGCTTGGTTCAAAGTTGAAAACAAAGCTTTTGATATATTTCGCAGGTGTCACGATTCTTCCTCTTATTGCAATGGCTGTTTTTTCATATTTGTTTATGAATCGTGCCTTGGATCGTTGGTTTACTCAAATACCTGAAAATGTTGTCCGTGAGGCAGGGGTTTTGCAAAACCGTTCGTTAAAAGACCAATTCAATCAGACAACTCAAATGCTGGCTGTTTTACTGGACGGGGAAGATGTTGATTCACAAGATTTGCAAAGAATAGTTGAATCAGGGAAGCTACTCCATCTCGAAGTGGTTTCGGAAGACGGTGAAAAAATAAGTGCCAGCAATCAGAAAATAAATGATGCGGACAAAAAACAACTAGAGAAAATACTCTCATTTATCTATTCACAAAGCCCGGACGAGAAAAATGCTTCTGATGGAAAAGGGTTTTACTTAGAAAGAGCCAAAACGTCAGATGGAAAAGAATTGATTGCGGTTTTGGATATGCGATCGGCTGAGAACCTAAGCAATGTAGCTTTGGATTCTTTGCGACAGCTTGACCAATTAAAATCTGAACAAAGAATCATTAGACAGCTTGGTTTAACGACTCTCGCACTTCTAACCTTTTTACTTATTTTCGCTGCATCATGGTTTGCATTTTATGTAGCAAAAGGATTAACCCGCCCGATCAGAGCTTTGGCGGAAGGTGCGGATGAAATAGCACACGGAAATTTCGCACATCGTGTAGATGTTTTTGCAGAAGATGAGCTTAAATTATTAGTTGATGTTTTTAATGATATGTCCGCTACGCTCGAGGAAAATTCCGCTGAGTTACAGGAGCGTAGAAAATATATCGAAACAGTTTTGCAGTCACTATCCACAGGGGTTATCTCTTTTGATAAAGAGAATCATGTAACCACGATCAATAAGGCTGCGGTTCAAATGCTTAAACTGGAAAATGCCGATTTCACCAAAATCAAATTAAACCGCATCGTCAGTAAGGAAAATAATCAGATTCTAGAAACTTTGATCTCGCGTGCGAAGCGAATTGGGCAGGCTACTGAACAGACTATTCTTCAGAGAGAATTTGCAGATGGAAGTGCGGAAATAGGAGAAAATTTACCTGTTGCTATTACGGCAACTGCGTTGCCTGATGAAAATGGCGTAGTAATTGTAATTGAAGATTTAACTGAACTTATAACTGCTCAACGTGCGACTGCTTGGCAGGAAGTAGCCCGACGTATGGCTCATGAGATTAAGAATCCGCTGACACCCATTCAATTATCTGCCGAAAGAATTGCAAAGCGATTTAGCTTAGCTAACGGCATTGATGAAAATAAAGAATTATCTCCAATAAATTCAAACAATAAAAGAACTTCTAAAATAATAAAGGATGGAACAAACACGATCTTACGAGAGGTCTCAAGCCTCAAAGCAATGGTTGATGAGTTCTCACGGTATGCACGCCTTCCAAATGTAAAACTCATTGAAGGAAATTTGAATAATGTCATTAATCAGGCAACTTTACTCTATGAAGACCGCCAGGACGAAGTAAATATCAATACGGAATTATCGGAAGATTTACCAAAATTAATGATTGATACGGAGCAGTTAAAACGAGTGTTTGTAAATCTCTTAGACAATGCTTTCGAGTCTTTTGAAGAGTCCGCCGAAAACAAAGAAATATTAATTAAATCCTACGTTGATTTAGCAAGAGGTATTGTAGTCTCAGAAGTTTCTGATAACGGAAAGGGAATTGATCCAAGAAATTTTCAGAAGCTGTTTCAGCCTTATTTTTCCACAAAAGGACGCGGGACAGGCTTAGGGTTAGCCATCGTCCAAAGAATAATCAGCGAACATAATGGTAAAATCAAAGTCGTCTCAAACAATCCTCAAGGTGCTAAATTTATTATTGAATTACCGCTATAAAATCAGTCATATTTAGGTCAAATTGAATACCTATCTATCAATATGAACTGCTGTTCCCAAAGCCAAACGCGTGTTTGGGTCAAAACTTACCGCTGTATTATCGGTCGTTTCATAAATTCCGCCAGCTTCATTAACTCCAAAATCTCTTGATCCGGTAGCCGTCACATTGTTCGTTATTTGATGAACAATCGGTCGTGCTCGCAGATCATAACGAGCTTCAACACTTGAGGTTGAAGGGTAAACGTTTATCTCAAAACGGTAGCCTGATTTTATATGTGGTGTAGATCCAAGTGTTGTATCAATATAATTTCTGTTATAAAGCCCTGTTAAATCAGTAAATTCACCGTCACCCTCAGTAGTTTTATAAGTCATAAGTGAGCGATGAATTAAACTCACACTTGATATTGCCGAAGCTTCATTTGAAGCTCTCCTTGCTTGTAATAGATTGGGAATAGCTATAGCGGCAATAATGCCGATTATAACTACGACTATAATAAGTTCTATCAAGGAAAATCCTTTTTCATCTAATAAACTTTTTTTATAATCCCTCATTAAAATTCTCCAAAGTATATGAGATAACATTTCTCACACAAACGCACTTATAAACAGAGCAAGTTCTGTGCCAACTCTCTTAGTAAAAGTTTGTACAATTCAATCTTGGAAAAACGGGAGTCAGATGACTGATAAAAAATTAATTTTGTATTAAGATGTAAACAATTGTTACAAGATAAAACAAATTCCTAACAAAAAATGTCAAATACAATACTCATAGTTGATGACGAAAGAGGCATACGCGAGACTCTGCGGGATGTTCTCGAAGACGAAGGATTTACAGTTGAGTCTGTAGAATCAGGCGAAGCTTGTTTGGAGAAAGTAAAATCCAATAAATACAGCTGTGTCCTACTAGATGTCTGGCTTGATGGGATTGATGGTCTTGAAACTTTAGAGAAGTTACGCAAAGAAGGAAATGATTCGGCAGTTGTGATGATTTCCGGACATGGAAATATTGAAACTGCAGTAAATGCCACCAAATTGGGAGCATTTGATTTTATTGAAAAACCTCTCTCTCTTGAAAAAACTATCTTGACAGTTCGCAATGCGATAAAACAGAGAGACCTTGAAAGAGTAAATAAGAATCTATCGGAACAATTAAGTCACGAATACGAAATGGTTGGTGATTCAGTTGCTATGCGGGCTTTAAGAAAGCAAATTTCGATTGTTGCTCCAACTGACGGAAGGGTTTTGATTTTCGGAGAGTCCGGCACGGGAAAAGAACTTGTCGCACGTGCGATTCACAACCAATCTAATCGAAAAAACGCACTTTTTGTTGAGATAAACTCAGCCGCGATACCTGAAGATTTAGTTGAATCAGAATTATTTGGTCATGTAAAAGGAGCTTTTTCTGGAGCTTTGAAAAACAAAAAAGGTAAGTTTGAAGTCGCCGATGGTGGAACGCTTTTTTTGGATGAGATCGGCGATATGAGCGAGCGTGTTCAAGCCAAAATGCTAAGAGTTCTTGAAGAACAAAGGTTTGAGCCTATCGGTAGCAATAATCCCATAAATGTTGATGTTCGAGTAATTTCTGCAACTAATAAAAGACTTGACGATTTAATTGAAAATGGTAATTTCCGTTCAGATTTGTTTTATAGACTCAACGTGATTCCATTTCAAATTCCACCACTCCGCGAACGTTTAGAAGATGTGCCAGCATTGATCGAACACTTTAATAAAAAGTTCTCGGCTGATTATGGTAAGAAACCAAAAAACTTTACGAAAAAATCTATAGAAGTAATGCAAAACTATAGTTGGTTAGGAAATGTGCGGGAACTCAGAAATACAATTGAGCGGATTGTCATAATGAACGAAAAACAAAAAATTAGTGTCGAGGATTTGCCTGCTTTTAATCCGAGTGATGAGCCACCTTCCTCAAGTTTTCGCTTTCCATCATTCAAAGAAGCGACAGATGCTTACCAAAGAGAGTTTATAATGCACAAACTTGCTGAAACTGACGGAAATGTGACAAAAGCTGCTGAAGCAATGGGCGTTGATCGCAGTCATCTTTATCGTCGTATGAAAAATTTGGGAATCCAACAAAAATAATGATTTGTGTCTAATTCAATTGAGGAGAAAATATGAAATTGAGAATTACCTTTCTATCTTTTTTATTCTTTGTATTTTTGACGAATTCAAATCTCTTTGCTCAAAAGGAAAACAGTTCAGAAAAGATCAAGGGAATTCGTGCAGAGATAATCGTTCAAATTGATGCAGCTGAGAAAAAATATGTTTCATTAGCAGAAACTACACCACAAGAAAAATATTCCTATCGTCCGGCAAAAGAAGTTCGCTCAATCGGTGAGGTCTTTATGCATGTTGCATATGGAAATTATCTGATAGCAAGCAAAGCAGGTGTTGAAATGCCGAAAGACCTTCCAAAAGATATGGAAAAGATAACGGAGAAAAGCAAAGTTGTTAAACACCTCAAAAAATCATTTGAGTTTGCGAGGCAAGCTGTCAAAGATACAGAAGTTTCTAATTTAGATGATCCGATAGATTTTTTTGGACGAAAAACTACCAAGCGGGGCGTCCTTTATTTCTTAACTATCCATGTAAACCAACACTTAGGACAATCAATAGCTTACTCAAGGTCAGTTGGAATCAAGCCGCCTTGGAGCAATAATTAACAGTTTTTATTGAATTTGTCATTGTTAAATTGAGTTATTAAATATCACAATAATTTACAAAATATTGGAAAAATTATTAATTAAGTGTAATAAAATCAATATATTAGATTTTGCAAAACACAAGGAAAATAAAATCTTGCTTATCTGAAACAATAAACCAGCAAAAGGCGTAAGTAGTTTCACCGAACCAAAAAGACCAAACAAAAGGAGATAACATGAAACGAACACTTTTGCTGACATTATCCATTTTCATTCTTTTAACATCTGTTTCTTTAACATACGGACAAGAAAAAAAAGATTCCGCAAATGTAGTAAAAGGCTTTAAAGCCGAATCAATTGGTTTGATAACTTTTGCTGAACAGCGTTACCTTTCTCTGGCAGAAGCTTTTCCTGAAGATAAGTATTCTTGGAGACCGAGTAAAGGGGTAAGATCATTTGGGGAGGTTTTAACCCATATGATTCAAGCCAATTATGGACTTCCCGGCGTCATCGGAGTTAAACCACCAGCCAACGCTCCAAAAGATGTAAATAAGATGACTGATAAAAAACAAATCATAGCTGCTCTTAAAACATCGTTTGAGCACACTCGCAATGCTGTTAAAGGAGTTTCAGACGCTGATTTAGAAAAAGGAGTAAAATTCTTTGGTAATGATACTACTTACAGAGGAGTAATCAGCTTTATGAATGCACATACAAACCAGCATCTAGGGCAATTAATTGCTTACTCACGTGTAAACGGAGTTGTACCGCCTTGGAATGCAAACAATCCAAATAATTAAAAAAATAAAAAAGGTAGTCGCAAAGACTACCTTTTTTAAGAAATATTCAGACATTTTAAGTTATTCTAATCTAACAACCTTGCCTGATTCCATTTCGTAAACAGCTTCAATTACTGTCAATTTTTCTTCTTTTACAAGCTTTTTCAAAATGGGACTTCGGTTAACAATATTTTTAGCACTATTTTCTACATTTAATTCCACACATTTTATATTGTTATCATTGCCAATTTTGCATTCTTCTTCGAGCTTAAATGAAGGTCGGATTTCGCTAACAATTGCTCTCAGATTTGCAGTAGGCATTTTTTCTTTTGAGAGTGCTGCACCTACCGCTCCGCAGGATTCATGACCTAAAACAATCAGAACCTTTGAATGTAAATGCTCGGCGGCATATTCTATACTTCCTAGAGCGATCGGATCAGCTACATTCCCAGCTGTTCTGATGACAAAAAGTTCACCTAAGTTTTTATCGAAAACCAATTCAGGTGGCACTCTGCTATCAGCACAGCCGATTACAATTACTTCAGGATGTTGCCCCTTAACAAGTTTTTTTCTCGACGAAACGAATTTTCCTTTCGTATATTTTCCTGCAACAAACTTTTTATTTCCTTTAATTAGGTCTTTCCAAATTTCCTTAACACTTGCTGATGATTTTTCTTTTTTTACGGGGTTTTTAGTCGCTTTTTTGTCCTTTTCTTCTTTTTTCTCTTTTTCTTTATCAACTAATTCTTTATCTTTCGAAGACTCATCTTTTCCAGTGATTTCATCAGAATCTTCTTTATCAGATTTGCTTTTCTCTTTTTCGTCATCTTCAGAATCATCTTTTTTACCCTTAGATTTTGAAGAAAGCTTTAAAGATTTTTTACCTTTTTTAGATTTTTTCTTTGATTTTTTTGCCTTTTTAGGTTTTTTGTCCGAAGAACATTTTGATGCAAATCCAACGGTAAAAAAAAGTAAAAGGAACATTAATCCAATTGTGAAGAGTTTTTTTAAGGTGAATTTGTGCAGGAAGAATTTCATTTTAATACCTCATCAAGTAGGTTTATAAAATTGTAAGTTGATTAAAGTAAATTTTTAGTGAGGAATTTTTAAATAAGATTTCAGTGAGAGTTGAAATCAGGTATCCAACTAAAACTTATCGGCAGAATCACAAAATAACTTTAGTTGGAAAATAAAAGAGGAATAGTTTTGTGGGAACTATTCCTCTCTACTTAAAATGTTAATTATTTCTTTACTGATCGGCTTTTTGTGGAATTTCTTCTCCTTCAGCAAAAAAATCTAAAGCGGCTGAATTTATACAATATCTCTGACCTGTCGGTGGCGGACCATCCGGAAAAACATGTCCTTGATGACCATCACATCTCGCACAACGTGTTTCAGTACGAATCATCCCAAACTTTGTATCACGTATATATTTTATGTGCTCCTTATCAATAGTTTCATAAAACGAAGCCCAACCGGTTCCGGAAGTAAACTTGGAACTTGAATGAAAAAGCGGTAAACCACAAAGCTTACAAGCATAAGTTCCAGTCTCTTTATTATCCAAAAGACTGCCGCAAAAAGGTGCTTCCGTACCATGTTCAAGTAAAATATGATAAGACTCCAGATCTAACTCCTGAGCTAATCTTTCTCTTTCTTCTTTACTGATTGGCGTTACATTGTATCCTGATTCTGAAATGTGTTTGTTTTCTTTTGATGTTGTTGGTTCCATAAAAATTCTCCAAAATATTATTTTTCAATTTTCATTTATAAATCGCAAACATGAAACCTTAAAAAAGGAAAATTATAATTGTTAAATGTGCCAAGGCTTTGTCCAGAAAGTTCACAGATTTAATTATTTATCCAATAAATGTTATGTAGATAATTTAGAACAGTTTATCAAAGTTTACAGATTCAAGTTCACGAAAATATTTTTTGAATTTGAATCTATTTTTTCTATACTCAAAATACATAAGTGAAAAATGAATGGATTCTTTGAGTTGTTATTTATCCTAGACAACCCAAAAACAATCAACTGTTTTGATGCAAAAGCCGGAGTTAAAAAAAAATTGGCAAACCACACCAGAAGCGTTTCGTAATTTACTAAAGTGGCTTGATGGGGAAGTTGATTCTGATGGACAAGAATATCTCGAAATGAGAAATAAACTTGTTTTATATTTTGACAGAAAAAATTGTTTATCGCCTGATGATCTTGCTGATGAAACTCTACATCGAGTTGCTCGAAGACTTGAAGAAGAAGGGAAAATTGAAAGTGAAACTCCAGGAAGATATTGTTACATTACAGCCCGTTTTGTATTTATGGAATATTTGCGAAGTACAGAAAAAACAAGTGTTTCATTGGACGAAATGCCAAAGTATTTACAAGAAAAATATCTAAAATCAAATACTCAAACAAATGAAAAAGAGTTAAAAGAAAAAAGACTCGAGTGTCTAGAGCACTGCACTAAAAAGCTAAAACCTGATCAACAAAAAATGATTTTGGAGTATTATTTTGGGGAGGAAAAAATAAAAATTGATAATCGTCGCAAAATGGCAAAAAAATTAGGTATAACTGTAAATGCCCTAAGTATAAGAGCTTGTCGGATACGCGAAAAATTAGAATTTTGTGTTGGAAACTGCGTGAAAGAAGATTGATTAAAAATGAAACGCTTTTTAAGTTTTGTCTTATAAGATTGAAGCATATTCGTTTCATCCTTTATTAAAATGAGTAAAAATAAATATGACAATCAGAAAATTACTGATTATCTACTTGGTAATTTGTCCGAAACTGAAACGGAACATTTTGACGAGTTAGGTTTTGTTGATGATGATTTTGCCAATCAACTGAACGTTGTAGAAAAAGACTTAGTTGACTCTTATGTAAAGGGGGAGCTTTCAGGGGAAAGACTAAACAGATTTAAATCTTATTATTTAGCCACACCTTTACGCAGAGAAAAAGTTGAAGTTGCAGAGTCACTTCAAATATTTATTGATAAAAAACATTCGGAAGTCGAGAAAGAAGAGCTTGTAATTGCTAGCGAGAAAACAAATGCAAATTTAAGCAGGTTCTCTTCATTTTTTCCATTTCTGGCTAACCCTAAAGCTGCGATGCAGCTTGGGGTTATAGCAATTTTATTGTTGTTTTTTGTAGTTGGTATTTGGTTTATTGCACTTAGACCAAATCAGCAACTAAATGAAAATATAGTTCAAAAAACTCCGACTCCACAAACAGATTCAAATGTGGATATAACTCCAAAGATTACGCCTGAACCAATGAAAGAAATTGCTATTATCAATGAGAATGTAGAAATTCAACCAACACCTAATCCTGAATCAACACCGATAAAAACGCCAAAACCGACAGTAGAACCAAAAACTTCGCCAAGTAAACCCACAAAAACTCCTCCAAAAGTAAGTCTTGCAACATTTGTTTTTAGCCCGCCAGTACGAGGCGGGAGTAAAGTTAAACAAATTACTATTCCTGAAAACATACGTGATGTAGCAATAACTTTGCAGTTAGAGTTTGATGACTTTCAAAATTACAGAACAGCTTTGATTGACCAAACGAATGGTAAAAGTCTTTGGCAAAGTGGCAAATTAAATTCTAAAAAAACGAGCGAAAATAATTCTATAAATATTAGATTTTCAGCAAAGCTTTTGGAAAATAAAATCTATTTAATAAGAGTTTCAGGTATATACAATAGTGGTCAAGCAGAAGTAATTAGCAGTTATCCTTTTCGAGTTACGAAGAGTAATCCGAAAAACTAAGTTTTATACAACAGGAGGTTATCTGATGTATTGTAATAGAACTTTAATTTTTTCTCTAAGTTCTTTTATTAAAAAGGCTTTATGTCTTCTTTTTCTCCCAATTTGTCTAGCCGCACAGAACTCCGATAGTGTTTTTCTTCAACTTGGCGAAGCCATTGAACGTGAAATCTCCGGCGGACAAAAACACTTATACAGAATTAAAGTTCCTGTCAAACAATTTGTAAAAATTAAAGTAGAGCAAAAGGGAGTTGATATTGCCGCAACACTACTTGATTCATCAGGGAAACTGCTTACACAATATAACGCAGACCCTCGAAATAAAGGTGTTGAAGAAGTGGTAATGACTTCTAGTAGTGAATATGAGTATCAAATCTCTATCTCACCGAGCCAAAAAACTTTGCCAAAGGGAAGTTATTTAATCCATTTCAAAGAATCACGAATTGCTACAGAAAAAGAAATCGCAATTAATGAAGCCAGAATGTTGCTTTTAAGGGCTGTAAAAGAATGGAGAAGCGGTAATTACAATGACTCTTTGGAAACAACCGATAAAATAATCGCAATTTGGAATAAATACCCAAATGAAAAACATCCTGATTTTCACAGAGTTTATAACCATTTAGGAATTCTTTATAGATTTAAAGGGGATTTTGAAAAAGCAGAGTTTTATTATTCAAAGTCAATTGAATTAAATGAGAAAGCTTTCGGAAAAAATCACATTTCAAAAACAAATATATTAAACAACTTGGGGCTTTTATATCATGATAAGGGTAATTATCCGAAGGCAGAAGAGCTACACAAAAAGACTCTTGAAATAAGACAAAACGAATTAGAACCAAATCATCTATTAATCGCATTATCATTCAATAATCTTGGTAATGCCAGTTTGAGAAGAGGCGATAAAGAAAAAGCTCTGATTTATTTTCAAAAAGCTCTAGATATTCGCGAAAAAAATTTAGGACCTAATCACGAATATGTTGCATCGACACTGATAAATCTAGCCAATTTATATACTGATTTGGATAAAGCTGAGTCATTATTAATCAGGGCACTTGCTATTGAAGAAAAGTTATATGGCTCAGAAGATACAAGGGTTGCTCAAAGCATATATAACTTATGTGTTATATACAGTAAAAAAGGCGAATATGAAGAAGCTAAATCTTTTTGTCAGCGTTCTTTAGAAATTGTTGAAAACAGAATGGGAATCGGACATCCTTGGACTTCGCCTGTAATTAATCAAATTGCGACGATAAATAGATTAACGGGGAAATACGACGAAGCGGAAAAGTTTTATAAAAGAGCAATTACTATTGAACAGAATACAAAGGGGAAGTATCACCCAAATCTTGGGTCAATGTTTACAAATTTGGCTAGTATGTATTCAGAAAAAGGTGAATTTGATAAAGCTGTAGAATCTCAAGAAGTTGCAAATAATATCCTCGAATATAATATAAAACTCAATTTATTAATCGGTTCTGAACGCGATAAATTAAATTACTTAAAAACCCTTGCAAGATTTGAAAATCAAACTCTTTCATTAAATTTTCGTGTCGAAAAAAAATCTCAAGCGGCAACAAATTTAGCGATTAATACTATATTTCAAAGAAAAGGGCGTGTTCTTGATTCGATGTCTGAGGTTTTTAATTCATTACGTCAGCGTTTCAATGAAGATGATCAACAATTACTTGAGAATCTTAATCATACAACTAAACAATTAGTAGATTTGATTCTTGTGGGTCGCCGAAAATTAAAGGCAAATGAATATCAACAAAAGATTGATAAGCTTAGCAGACAAAGAGAAAATCTTGAGAACCAAATTAGCCTAAGAAGTTCAGAGTTTCATTCTCAAACAAAATCATTTGATTTACAGGCTATCCGTAAAAACCTACCTCAAAACTCAGCTTTACTTGAGTTTTCAATCTACTATCATACGCAGTCTGAAACATTTGATTTGGCTGGAGAAAAGAAAACAAAGAAAGCAAAAGAGCCACGATATGTAGTTTACATTGTAACTTCTGATAATGAGGTGCAAGGCGTAGAACTTGGAACAGTTAAGAATATTGATAAAGCTATTGTTGCATACCGCGAAGCATTGGCTAATCCGAAACACAAAGACACAAAAGAACTTGGAAAAGCTTTAGGTGAAAAAGTATTTGAACCTCTTCGTTTTGCACTAGGTAACAAAGCACATCTTTTAATTTCGCCAGATGGTTTGTTAAATCTTATACCATTTGAAGCTCTCGTCAATAAAAAAGAAAGATATTTAATAGAACTATTTTCGATTAGCTATTTAACTAGTGGGCGAGATTTAATGCGTATGCAAGTAGCCCGTGAAAGCAAAGCTCCGCCGATTTTAGTTGCTAGTCCGACTTTTGGGAATGCCAAATTAAACAGTACTTCAAGCACAGAGAAAACAAAAGACTTACAAAAAAGCGTTACAGCTACGCGAAATTTATCAGATACGTATTTTGCCCCTCTAGATGGAACTAAGCGAGAAGCTCTTGCAATTAAAAGATTGTTTCCCAAAGCTCAATTTTTGACTGAAGTGAATGCTACTGAAACGGCTCTCAAAAAAATAAAAGCTCCGCAGATGTTGCATATTGCTACGCATGGATTCTTTTTGGAAGATATAAAAGATGAAATTAAAAATCCGCTTTTACGTTCAGGGCTCGCTTTTGCCGGAGCGAATCAAAGAAAGAGTGGGAATGATGATGGTATTTTAACAGCACTTGAAGCATCAGGGTTAAACTTATGGGGAACAAAATTAGTTGTATTATCAGCTTGTGATACAGGACTAGGAGAAGTAAAAAACGGCGAAGGCGTTTATGGCTTGCGGCGTGCATTTACAATTGCTGGAACTGAGTCTTTAATAATGAGCCTTTGGGCTGTGAGCGATTATGTAACGCGAGAGTTAATGACTGATTATTACAAAAACCTGAAAGCAGGCATGGGTAGAAATGAAGCACTAAGACAAGTCCAGCTCGAAATGTTAAAGAAAAAAAATCGTCAACATCCGTTCTACTGGGCAGGTTTCATACAGTCGGGCGAATGGGCAAATCTTGAAGGCACACGCTGAGTAAGCGGGACAATTATATTTACATTTTTTCTAAACCACTTGCAATTTGCAAGTGGTTTTTTTCAATATTTTTAACTCTAACCGAAGAAAGTGAAATATTTTTCCACATTTGTCTTAACTGTATGAAAGACAAATCAATCAACGTTGATTAGTGGGTAAAAAGGCAATTTCTAATACGAAAGAAATTAAAAATATCTAAATAACTGGGAAAAACTAGTAACTAAGTAAAGGGAGTGTAATTAATGTCAGAACAAATACCAGATTCAATTTATGAATGTGATGAACTTATATTCGATGAGGGGGTATATGTTATTAATTGGGCAGTTGTGTGGGACATTATAAGAGCAGAAAGTTGGGCAAGAGCAAGATATTACAATTCCAAAACAGTAAAACAAGATGGAGGAAGGCGATTTGTTGGAGGAGACCTGCCTGATGCTTGGCACATAAAAGTTAACTATAAGAAAACCTTGGCAGATACAAATTTAAATGCGAACCGAAATTATGTGGATTTTCGGAAACTCGCCTACTCTTCATCAAGTATTCAACCACTAACAGAAGTACTATCTGAATATTTAAGAGAACAGGAATGGTATCGTAAACAGTTTAGAAAAAGTAGCAAAAAGGCTTTTAAGAAAACACATAATTCAATTAAAAGTGCAGTAAGTTACGGAAAAATAGGATTAGGAGTGTCTAAGTTTGTTGCTGAAGCCTCATCGGATATTTTACTAATCTTAAGTCCTCATTCGAAGGCTGCATGGGCATATAAGGGATTAGCAGTCGCAGCAGGAGGAGGAATAAAAGGTGGTATTACATGGGCAGAAACAGGTAGTTTTGAAAAAGGTGCGATTCGTGGTGGGATTTCAACAGCAGTTGGTTTAGTACCATTTGGCGTAGGTAAAACAGGTGTTAACCCCAATAGCGTATCAGGCGTAATCGTTTCAATGGGAGCAGGTGGAACTGCCACTGCCACAGGTGACGGAACATACGCATATATTACGGGAGGAGATGTTAAGAAAGCAGCAGTTATTGGAATGTTCAAAGGAATGAGTATGGGCGTTTCAAGACAAGCTGTTGGAGTCAGTTTGAGTACCTTTGCAGATGATGCACTTCTGGAAATAGCGAAGGTTAGCGTTCCTGTATCGCTGAGCCATACAACCATAACTCAGGGCGGAGAACTTATGTGGAATGCAACAGAAGCTAAAAATATAAGAGAAAAAACGGTTCAATTTAAGTTAAAAGGAAGCCGTATAAATGTGACGCCAAATTTTAATTACAATGATTGTTTTACCGATGCAATGATCAATGGTAAATGTTCAATCGGGACTTCTTATTTTATAGAAGAATACGCACTAATTGATGTAACACAAGAAAGTAGATAGTTGTATATTTCATATTAATAAACCAGTTTTGAGATGAGGAAGGGAAAGATACAAAACGTGGTGAGCGAGAGAACTAAAAACCTCAAAATGACCGTATAGTATGTTTTTGACTTTTGTGATTGCTCTGGAATTATTGCGAAGGATATTAGAAGTGTAAATGATATTCGGAAGAAGTTGCCGATATCTTATTTCAGTCAGCGAACACTTAATTACATCTCACTCGAACATACTTAAGTTATTCTTGACAGTTATTTTGAAAGAACTCGTGTATAGAGAGGAATCATTTATCTTTACAAACAGATGACCGACAAAAAATAGGAGGAATGATGAAGTTAAATAGAGTATTTGTTTTTAATAGGGTTTTGTTTTTGTTAGTGATAATTACTCTTTGTGCAAATTACTTCTACTCGCAGAAACTGACTGCTGAGGAACTTTTTTGGCATGGATTTGAGCATCATTGCAATAAACGTTATAGAAAAGCGATTACTTATTTCACAAATGCCATCAAGCGAAAACCTAATTATGCAGCAGCTTTTTATGCAAGAGGTCATTCATATAACTTTCAGAAAAAAATTGAATTGGCAATCAACTACTACACAAAATATTTAGATCTAAATTCTAAAGACTTTTTGGCTTATGTTTACAGAGGAAGATGTTATGAAGAATTAGAAAAATATGAGCTAGCAATTAGTGATTATTCAACCGCACTAAATATAAAACCAAAGGAAAAAAGTCTGATTCGACCTGATTACAGTAATTTGTATTTAGTCCGTGGGGATGCGTATTTTAAGTTGGAAAAATACGCAGAAGCAATTGTTGATTATAAAAAAGCAATCGAGATAAACCCCAAAAGTAAAAAAGCTGACAAAAAATATAAGGAAGCGAATGTATTGTTAAAAAGACAATAAGTATTCATCTTAGTTTTATATTTCTCGGAGAGTATTTAAATGGCATATCAAACGGCACCGCAACGAAACTTGACCGCTGACGTTAGCGGTAGATTAGTTTATAAAAAAGGTTCGTGGGGCTCGAATCGCCCTATGCGAAATTGGACTGACGCATCACTTTGGGCATATTCTGTTCCTCAGAATCAATCCATGCCATCACCGAGGTATTTTCTAGGGAATGATGATACTGATGATGACGGTAGGTTCAAGTTTACTGCATCTGCCTATGCAATTCCGAATAATTTGCCACCATTTTTATTTATTCAAGACGCGGTAGAGTTTCGTTTGGAGTTTACTGAAGTCTATACACATCAAACACACTTTATAGTGCTTAATAATTTAGTGTGGGGGCAAAAACCGCAGAACAATTTGCAGACAATCAGATTGCAATGGGAACCTGCAATAACGACTTTAGCTCAGGTTGGATTAAATAAATTTAATGATACGCGATTGTTCGCAATGCATTTAGTAAACTTGATTGACTTGATAAACAAATCTCCTAATCCCATGAGTAAAGGGATTTTTTTAACTTTACTACGTGAACCAGGAGACCATGGCGATTTCACTACGATTCAAAAAGCACTTAAAAAGTTATCAACTGGATACCCTTCTTCTAATTATATTAAGCACATACTAATTGAATTGCACAAAATTGGCGGAAGTCCTTTGAAAAATAAATTGGACAACATTATACGTTGGCTTATTCGTTTGGCTCATCTCAATATAGCTCAATTGGAAAAAGGAGCATTTCTAGGTTCTTTACATGCAGCATTTAGCAGGGCATTAAATCAGGTGAAAACAGTTCCGGTATTTGAGACTGCACCTGATGCAGCAGCTATATGTGTTTTGCTTTTTGTTACAGCCATGATGGTGAAAAATAATAATGCGAAGCCAACCGTAAAACTTGGAGAACATTTTTTTTCACATATGCCTATGCGAAAGTATCACAAGATAGAAGTCTCATTTGTCTAATCAATATTCTTTATTTTTTATTCTTTAATAATTTTTCTAACTTTCTTACCGTTTTGGCTATTTCTCCCAAACGTCTAAAGGCAGCAGTCGAGCGAAGCCAATCTCTGTTATCAAAAGCGGGGACTCCTGAAATAACCTTGCCATTTTCGACGTCATGAGAAGTTGCTGATTTTGCTGTGACGACTACATCATCACCGACTTTTAAATGTCCAGCGATGCCAACTTGTCCTGCTAAAATTACACGTTTTCCAATCACAGAACTTCCTGCAAGTCCTGTTTGCGAGCAAATCAAAGCATCTTCATCAACTGTGCAGGAATGTCCTATTTGGACGAGGTTATCGAGTTTTGCACCGCGTTTTATTTTGGATTCGCCTACGCTGGCACAATCAATTGCAGTATTTGCCCCAATTTCGACATCATCTTCGAGGATAACCCGACCAACTTGAGGAATTTTTAACCATTTGCTGTCTTCGGTTTTCGCATAACCAAAGCCATCTGAGCCGATAGTTGAATTATTGTGGATTATGCAGTTTTCTCCAATTTCAGTGTTTTCCCTAATGGCAACATTTGAGTGAATAATAGAGTGTTTGCCGATTTTTACATCGTCATAAATCGTTGTATTTGGGAAGATTTTTACGCCACTTTCGATTTTACAGTTTTTTCCAATGACTACGTTTGCTTGAATTTCCACATCTTTGGCAATTTCTGAAGTTTCATCAATAACAGCGGTTTGATGAATCGATGGAATGATTTCGGGCATAGGATGAAACTCTCTTAGAGCCATTGTGTATGCAACATAGGCATCTTTTGCACGAAGAATTGCTATATCGTCACGCTTGATTTCAACACCTTCACTTAGAAAAATAGCACTCGCTTCGGTTTCTTTTACTTGCGGTGTGTATTTGGGATTTGCCAGAAAAGTAATTTCACCTGATTTGGCAATATCTAAACCAGCGGCGGCTTTGATTTCTGAATCTTTTTGTCCTTGTTCAATTTTTGAATTGGTTTTATCAGCTAATTCTGAAAGTTTCATATTAATTTTATAGAAGGTTTATCGGATCAATCTCAACATAAATAATTTTCAAATCACAAAAGTTTGCTTCGGCTTCAGCTAGTGCAAAATCCAATGTTTCGCGTAAACTTTTGCGGTTTCGTGATTTTACCAAAATTTGAAGACGGTGTTCACCTTTCAATCGCGGTAGTGGGGCAGGAGCAGGTCCCAACACAATGCATTGTTTTTGCGTGTTCGAGGAATCCAGAGCCGCACGCAGAATTTGGGCGTTATCATGAGCGTAATTGTAATTTGGGTGTTTTATAAGAATTGAAGATAATACGACGAATGGAGGATAGTTCAGCTTTTTACGAAACTCAATTTCTTCGTCATAAAAAGAATCATAACTTTGTGATTTTGAATGTTTGAGAGCATAGTGTTGGGGATAATAAGTTTGAATCAACACTCTCCCAGGCAACTTTCCACGTCCCGCACGTCCTGCAACCTGAGTTAAAAGCTGAAAAGTTTTTTCCGCTGAACGAAAATCAGGAAGTGAGAGCCCGGCATCTACCGAAATTACACCGACAAGTGTTACGTTTGGAAAATCGTGCCCCTTAGCGAGCATTTGTGTTCCGACGAGCATATCTATCTTTTTATCACTAAAAGCAGAAAGAACATTTTCCATTTCGTGCTTACGTTTAGTCGTATCCCGATCAACTCTGGCAATTTGTAGTTCAGAAAATTTTCTTTGTAGGAGATTTTCGATTTGCTCAGTTCCTTCGCCCATAAAATATAAGAACTTTGCTTCGCACTTAGGGCATTTGTTAGGAACTTTTTCTCGGTGATTACAATAATGACAAACCAATCTTTGCTCTCTTTTATGATAAGTCAGAGTTATATCGCAATTATTACAACGGATTGTTTCCCCGCAACTTCTACACAAAACAAATTGGGAAAATCCTCTGCGATTGAGCAATATTATTGATTGCTCGCCGCGTTCATGAGTTTCGATGATTGCATCTTCCAAAGCAGGTGAAAAAATAGGGTCTTTACCAGCTTCTTTGAAAACCTCACGCATGTCAACAATTTCTGCGGTGGCGAGCGGACGATTCCCGACGCGATTTGGTAAAGCTAAATAATCATACTTTTGAGTTTGGGAATTATGAAAACTTTCGAGTGCAGGGGTTGCCGAACCTAAAACGGCGACAGCTTTTGCAAAGTTCGCACGAACAATCGCAACGTCACGCCCATTGTAAAAGGGCATTTCATGTTGGCGATATGATGAATCGTGTTCTTCATCAACGATGACCAACCCTAAATTTTGCAGAGGTGCAAAAACTGCTGAACGTGTGCCGATAACAACTCGGGCATCGCCTTTTCTTATCCTTCTCCATTCATCAAAGCGTTCGCCGGTTGAGAGAGAAGAATGTAAAATTGCTACTTCATCACCAAAAACTGCTCGCAGTCTCTTTGAAAAAACAGGAGTTAATGCAATTTCTGGAACGAGCATCAAAGCTGACTTTCCTTCATTCAAAACAGATTTCATCGCTCGTATATAAACTTCGGTTTTTCCGCTTCCTGTTACTCCGTGAAGCAAAAAAGCCTCATACTTTTCTTTTCTAAGTGCAGATTTTATTTCGCTTAGAACCGACTGTTGTTCATCGGTTAAAATCAAATCTTTAATTTCAGGGATTTTAGATTCCGAAAGCGGATCACGAAAAACTTCTTTAACAAAGACTTCTACGAAACCATACTTCGCTAAAGTGTTTATTGGTGAAGCTCCGACATCAGCTTTTTCAATTAACTCTGTGAACAGAATTTCTCCATCATATTCGATCAAGAAATCAATGATTTTTTGTTGTGTTTCAGTGAGTTTTTTAGGAATTGACTTATGATTTTCGGGCGGCAAAAGGCGAACTGCTTTGCGGCGTTTGGGTTTAACTTTTGTTGTAATAGTTCTACTGAATTTATTGATAAAGTCTTGTGATAAAAGTGAATTTACAGCACGCAAAGCTTTGCTTGCTCCAAATGCTTTCTTTAGTTCACGCAGGGAAGTTTCACCTTTTTCATTAAGATAGTTGAGGATTTGAAGTTTCGTGGTTTTGGCAGTTTCAGTTTTAATTATTTCATCAAGTCCTCTTGAATTTATGTTGATGATTTCTTCAACTGTTGCATTAATTCCTGCCGGCAGAGAAGCTTTCAAGACTTCACCCCAAGATGATGCGTAGTAATCGGCAGTCCATTGTGTAAGGTTAAGTATTTCTTCGGTTACCAATGGTTCGTCATCAAGTAATTCAGCTATTTCTTTAATGGCGGATTCTTCAATTTCCAGCTCTTCACTTAAATATTCGTGAAGGACGACTGCATAACCCGTCAAATGTCTTCTGCCAAATGGAACGAGCACACGTGAGCCAATTTGTATGATCTCCCGCATTCCCATCGGGATCGAATATGTGAAAGTTTGTCTAAGTGGGATTGGCAAAGCAACTTCAACAAATTCGGGCTTTGGAGAATCATCTAAGAATATTTTAGTGGCTTGCTTGGGCATCAAAGTATTTGAAAGAGGGTAAACATATGAACCTAATTTCTGACTTTTTCAGATAAAATGATAACCTATTGGAACATTTATAAGAAATGCAGGTCTAATACAAAATAAGGGGAATTTATGGTCGAATTTTTACAAGAAGAGAAGAAAGAAAAAAAGGGAATAAACAAGGGGTTAATCATTGGTATTTTAGTTGGCATTTTGTTGATTGGCGGATTAATAGGGTTGATTTCTTTAGTGCCTTCATCCGAAGAAATCAAACAAGAAGAATTAAAAGGAGCTTTTTTAGATGGAACACCAGAATTTGAAGCTTACACCAATGAAATAATCATCACTACAAACACTGATAAAACAACTCAAGCTCAAACGGGATTAGGTACAATTCTAATGAATATTGCCGGTAAGATACGCAACAAAGGAGATAAAACTTTGGATGGATTAGAAGTAAGTGTTGGCGTTATTGATCGGCAGAATAAAATGATAAAAGAGAAAAAAGTGATGATTATTCCTAAGATACAGGGAACATTACAACCAAATGAAACAATTGATGTTATGGTAAATATTTCAGGCTTTGATCCCGGAGACGATCGTGCAAACGTTCGCTGGAAAGTAACAGCAATCAGATTTGCTGAATAGTTTTACTCTTTGGTTTCTTGGACAAATAATTCTTCTAGAGATTGCTTGACGGGCTGGATCGAAACAAGATTTCCGCCCGTTTTTTTGTTAATTTGCAGAACTGTTTCTATATCGTTTTCATTGGTAACGTGAATATTGGCTCCATTAGGTTTGGCTGTAATTGTGGCACCTGAAATCTTTGAAATTTCATTTTCTAAACTTTTGGCTGTTACACCTTTAACATTTATTTCAAATTCCTGTATTTCACCACTCTTATTCAATAAATCTTGTAAATTTCCGGTGGCAACGAGTTTACCTTTTCGAAGAATCGCTACATTATCACAAAGAGCTTCAATGTCAGATAAAATGTGCGACGACATAAAAACGGTTTTGCCTTTATCACGTAGCTCAGCGATAAGTTCTCGAATCTCGCGTCTGCCAGTTGGATCAAGCCCACTCATTGGTTCATCATAAAAGACTATTTCAGGATCATTTATCAAACTTTGAGCCAACCCAACTCTTTGTAACATTCCCTTAGAAAATTTCCTCAGTTGTTTATTCCAATCTTTTTCATCTAAGCCGACCTTTGTAAGCAGTTCTTCCGTTTTTCGTTTTCTTTCTGTAGAATCAAGACCAAAAAGTTCACCAAAATAATTCATCAATTCTGAAGCCTTCAGGTAATCGTAGAAGTAAGGATTTTCCGGGCAATAACCGATCTTGGAATGCATCTTCGTATTTGAAATATCTTCACCAAGTATTTTTGCTGTTCCTTCTGTTGGAAAAATTATAGACATTAGAAGCTTGATAGTTGTAGATTTTCCCGCACCATTTCCACCCAAAAAGCCAAAGATTTGCCCACCTTCAACTTGTAGATTTAAGCCATCCAACGCACGGATTTTTTTCTTTTTCCAAAATCCTTTTTCGTAGTCTTTCGTTAAGTTTTCGATTTCTACCATATGGTTCATTTTGATAATTATTGTGTAGGAAGTTTGGTGTTTTTAAAATCAAGTTCTATTTTACACTTTTGTTTGTCTAAAACATATGGAATATTTGTTGGATCAACAATATTTCCATTTCTATCAATTCTAAAATCTTTTCCACTTGGTAGTTTCACATTTTGCAAAAGAGGGAAGATTTCTTTCCAAATATTTACGCATCTTCCATTCTTTTCTTTGAAAGTTTTAAGGACTTTTTGAATTGCTTCCCGTTCATCTAACGAATCTAGTTCCAGAAGCCTAATTTCGGCATTTTCTTTGGTTTGAGTGTCTTTTGCTCCAAGGAGCATCTGCTCGTATATCTGCCTTGCAGTTCCACGGCTTCCTCCTTCATTCTGCATCTTTGCAGCCATCAATTTCATAAATCGGGGACTCCCTTCAAGTTTCGAGCCTTTCTCATAAATTTCTGCCGCCTTTTGGTAGTCTTTTAGTTTCCAATAAATAAAACCTAAGTGTTGATATAATCGCCATTCGTTAGGATTATTTTTTATTCCTTTTTCCGTAATTTTAATTGCTTGTTCTGAGTTTATTGCGGGGAGTACAATTGCTCCATAAGAGTAAACTTCGAGAAATTTTGGATCTAAAGTCGTTGCGTTATCAAGTAATGGATAAAGAAGTTTTGGATTTAGCGGTTTAAGGTTTTCAAGGTTGATAGTTTGTTTTTCCTTATTTTTCAAAACTTTATCACCTATATATTGTAACGAACGCATCCAATACCAGTCAGCAATCAAACCTTCGAATCCAAATGCATAGCCTCTTAATCTTTTTCCTTGTAGTGATAAATCTTCGTCAATATAGTTTTCGGGCAGCTCAGGCTTTTCATTTTCAAGAAAATTACTTAAGCCAAAAACTGCCATAAATCCAAAGATAATGACTGTAATTGCGATATGAGTTTTGTTCGAATTGGAAATCATAACTATTGTTATTTAAGATTTCGACGATTAAAAATTATTATTGTGATTGAAAGAAGAATTGCAATGTAAACTATTGCGTAGGCGAGACTTCCACCAATCAATGGAAATGTAGGGACAGAGCCATTAGCTGCGTTTGTTACAAATTCGAAGTGAGAAAAGTTGGGTAGTAAGTAATAAATTGCACCAAAAAAGAGTTTCGCAAATTGTGATCCGAGATTTTCTGCAAAATCTCTTAAAGAAGAACTAAAATGTCCAATTATAAAAACAAAGAATGTGAGAAGTGCAGAAAGAGCTGGTGATGAAAAAGATGAAAAAAGTATTGCTACTGCGGTGATAATTGTGAGTTCCAAAAAAATTAAAATGATTGCTCCCCAAACTGTGAAAGCAAGGTTACCACCTCCTACGAATAATAAGGCAAGGGTTACTCCTAATCCCATCACAAATACATTTACGAAGAGTGTCAGACACAGCCCTAGATATTTACCTACAATGAATTCGCCACGTCCGATTGGTTTTGAAAATATTGTGTAAAGGGTTCTTTTTTCGATCTCCTTAGAAACGAGTCCGACCCCGACAAAAATTGCAATAAATACTCCAAAAAACAACATCGCACTTAATCCGAAATTTACGATTGTGCGAGCTTCTTTGCCTGCTGTTAATTCTCCAATAAATATTGCACAAGCCGTGATAAGCAAGACAAAAACTATCAAATTATAAAGCACTCTATCTCGTACTGCTTCTCTAAAAGTGTTTTTTGAAATACTTAAAAGTTTAGAGTATGTGTTGGAATTATTTTGTGTTGTTAACATTTTTGAAAAGTAAAACCTGAAAGTAAAGGTTATAAATTCAACAGAAATTTTAACACGAAAGCTTAAAATGCAAAATTTTATTTCTGAGCGGTATCAGGCAATTCTCTTTTATCTAAAAATTGCAAATTAGCCTCACGGGGCAAAAGAGATGAAGGTAGATTAAAGTCGCCATCTTTTTTTCCTTTTAAGAAAGCTTTTTGACTACCTAAAGTAATCAAATAATACCACCCTTTGGCGTGACCAACATCTAAAGTCTTTGCAATTTGCATATGCTTCTCAAATTCATCATTTTTGCCAATTTTTTTCAAAAGCACTGCCAATCTAATTCTTGCAAATATAGAATGAGGAAATATTTGTACAGATTCTCGTAGAGTATTTTCTGCCTTTTTTATTTGACCTGATTTTTCATAAGCTTCAGCAAGGTAGGAATAAGATATAACTGTCCCTTGTCCTAATTTAGCTGCTTTTTGCAGGTTTTGAGATGATTCATAATATTTTTTCTCACTAAAATATCTCATCCCCCTTGAATAATAAGCTGATGAATTTTCAGGGTTTAAAAAAATTGATTTGTCATACTTATCAAAAGCTTCATCAGCAAAAGGGCTATTTTCAGCAAGATAAACATAATAATTACTTACTGCAATCATAAATGAAAAAAACACAGTTATTATCAAAATAAATGATGCTGTAACTAATATTGGTTTGTTTATTGGAATTTTGTTTTCAGAGGCACCTGTTCCATCTTTAGTCTCTTTTTTCTCCAACTTTAAAATTTCGTGAGTCAAAATGGCTAAAATCATAGTGAATACAATGCCATTTTGCATAAGGCGAAATGAAAAAGAACTAAACATTGAACTAATTAGAAAAGCAATGACAGACCCTAAGCTACCAATCAGAACGGGGGAGATTTTATATCTATTTTTTGCAAAAGCTGTAAATATCCAAACTGCAAATGAAGCTGTAATGAGTAAAAAAATTATTCCCCCAATTAGTCCTAGTTCACTAAAAATTTGCAAATATTCATTATGAGCTCTTAAGATCAGATAATCCTCGGACAAATTGTGATCTTTATCCGTAGAGTTCTTCACAGCATATTTTTTTCTGAATTCATTTAGATGTATCCCAAAATTATTAGCTCCCACTCCAACTATTGGATTTCCAGAAAGCATTTCTGCACTAATTTTCCAAGTGAAAACTCGAAAAGAGGCAGTCTCTTTATTGTTATACTTTGCTTCGGTTGCATATTGTACAGTTGAGGGAACTTTATTAAATAAGTAACTAAATGAAACTTGAAAGGAAAAGGTAAGAAGTAACCATAAAAAGGCTGTAGTCAATATACGTCTTTTGTAGATTTTGTTTGAAAATAAATAAGTCAGAAAAAAACAAATAAAAAAGCTACATACACCTGCGATAAAAGCTCCTTTACTTGTTGTTAGCATTACTGTGAACCAAGCTAAGGCTCCAATACTTAGAAATAGCTTTCGGTTTCGCCCATTTTTCCAATAAATTGAAAAAATCCAGATAAAAGGAGCTATCGTGACTATCATTTCAGCGAACTTTGAGTAACGGATGCGTGGGTACTTAATAGAGGCATTCAAACCCTCAATTGTTAAATAATCAAAGACACAATTAATTGCAATTATTATTGTAGTAAAGGTGAAAATTGTAACAAGTGGCTTGATACTTTTCGATTTTTCAACAAAGAGTAGCGTGGCAAAAAATAAGATCAGATATATAGACCAAGTAAGTGTATGAAGTATTGATAAACGCCAAGAGTCACTCCAAAAAACAGATAATGCACTCCAAACTAGGAATAAAAAAATAAAATAAGTAATAAATTTGAGAAACTTAGTTTTTAGTCCAAAATGAATATCTGAAAATTTATTTTTCCAAAAGTAAAAAGTTGTTAGGGCTAACAAAAATATTGAAATCAGCAACTCCACACGCCAATAGTAATTACTGGCTGTAGCAGGTTCCGGTAATCTGACAAGAACTACTACCAAAATTAATGAAAACACTAAGCTCAGCAGATTATAATTCTTGCTATCTTTAAATTTATTTATGAAGAATCTCTTATTAACTAACATTTCTGTAATTATTCTCAAAAATAAATGGCTCTAGATTGTTTGTTTTTAATTATTGCTTGCATGAAACTGACTTTTTTATAAGAGTCATTGAGAGGTAGAATGTGAGATAATCTAAAAAAAATAGAGTGGCAAAAATTACCACTCCATTTTCAATTTAACTAAGTTTGTTGATATTAGTTGTTAAGAGCTGAACCGCCTGAGAAGGTTGAGTCACCGTTAGCGTGCGTAATAGTACCCGCAAAAATGACCCCTTCAGTACTTACAGCGAAGCTTCTGGTTCCCGTTGCAGTAATACCAGTTGCTGTAGTTGGAGCACCGGCAGAAGCGAATGTAGCTGGGTTACCACTCGCAGCAGCAGCAGCACCAATAGTAAAGTTATAACCACTCTTTGTTCCTGAAGCTAATACTGTATCAATTAGTTGTTGACCAGATAAGTCAGTAAGTGCGTTAGCATAGTTTCCGCTACCTGCTGTAGCTTGATATGTCATTTGAGCACCGTGGATAGTTCTTAATGAAGAAATAGCTGAACCTTCATTAGCTGAACGACGAGCAGCCAACAAGTTTGGAATAGCGATAGCAGCGATAATACCAATAATTACAACAACGATTAAAAGTTCGATAAGAGAGAAACCTTTTTGATTCTTTTTCATTTTAATTTTTCACAATCTCCTAAAATTTTATTAAGTCTTTTTCTACCATTTCAGTAGTCGGAATTAGTAGATACAAGATGTGTGCCAAAAGAATTTGAAGTGTGCTGTGTGTGTTAAGTAGTTGTATTTACGAGGTTTAGCATGTTCAGTTTTAGTTGAGTAGATGCAAGGTGGGAAGGAAATATAAGTAAAATAACAGTTTTTTGTTATGAATAAGTGACAGAATTTGTCATAAATATGACTGAATTTTGCCTATTAATCACCAGAGCTACGCATTTGAGCAGAAAGTGAGCGTATATTGTGTTTATCCAATAAGTGTCTTAAAGAACGAACAGGCATTTGTAATAATTCTGCTGCCTTGGTTTGGTTTCCACTGGTCTTTTTGAGTGCTTCAACTACGTACGTTTTCTCTAAGTTACCAAGATGGCTCGATAAATTGATTCCATCATCAGGCAAATCAAATTCGCTTTTTATACGTTCAGGGTTGTAATTAGTAATATGATCGGGAAGTCTTTCAGGTTGAATTTCATTCTCACGCTCCAATGCTACAGCACGTTCAATTGTATGTTCTAACTCTCTTACATTGCCGTGCCAAGTGTAATTCTCAAGCATTTGCATTGCCTTTTGAGAAATTGAAAGCTCTCTTCCGGTTTGCTTACAGAATTTTGCAATAAAATGGTCTGATAAATCAGAAATATCTTCTTTTCTATCACGAAGAGGCGGTAGGGAAATAGGAATTACGGAGATTCTATAGAATAAGTCTTCGCGGAAACTTCCGTCTTCGGTCATACCCTTAAGATCGCGGTTTGTAGCTGCAATGACACGAGCATCTACTGAAGATTCTTCATGAGCACCAACCGGACGGACTTTTCTTTCTTGTAAAACCCTTAAAAGTTTTACCTGCATAGCCGTTGACATCTCACCGATCTCATCCAAGAAAATAGTGCCTTGATTGGCGGCTTCAAATAAGCCTTTCCGATTTGAATTAGCTCCAGTAAAAGCCCCTTTTACATATCCAAATAACTCTGATTCAAGAAGAGTTTCAGTAAAAGCTCCACAGTTTATTGATATAAAAGGTTTTTCTGCTCTTGGTGATAAATCATGAATTGCACGAGCGACTAATTCTTTACCTGTGCCGCTTTCGCCTGTTACTAAAACAGTTGATTGAACTTCTGCGACAGTTTCAATCATTTGGAAAATCGCTTGCATCTTGTCAGAATTACCGACAATATTTTTGACGTTTCCTTTTTCTCTTTGGGCTTTTTTGAATGCCTGATTTTCCTTTATTAACTCTTGTTTTTCGAGAGTTTTCTTGACGATTAGTTTTAATTCTTCAACATCGAAAGGCTTTTGGATGAAATCGTCCGCTCCTAAGATGAATGCTTCGCGGGCAGTATCGACAGTTGCAAAGGCTGTCATTAAAATTACACCAATATCTGGATTTTCCTTTCGTGCCTCACGTAAAAGAGCGATGCCATCCATATCGGGCATACGTACATCTGAGATAATTATGTCAGCAGCTTCATTTTGTAACTGTTCGAGAGCATCTCGACCATTTTTGGCAGTTCTAATTTTGTGACCGCTTTCTTCAAAAACTAAACTTAAAAGCTGCCTGTAGCTTTGTTCATCATCGACAAGTAATATATTAGCCATCGGAAAATTTTTTAGAAAAAAAGTAGAAAATGGGTAGTAAAAAAGATTTGACGAAAACGCAGACAGAATATCTGCTTAATTTATATTTTCACAGAAAAACACATATTTTTTCAAGAAGAAATGCGATTTTCTTCTGATTTGACGTTCAAAAAACTCTCAAGTCTCGAGCTAGTATCGGTAAATGTTTGATCTACATATTCGTTTGAAGTGGACTTTTTCGCATAGTCGGAAGGTAATTCAATCGTTATTTTAGTTCCTTTATTTTCAACGCTACTAACATTTATGGTTCCGTTATGGTCGCGTATTATTTGGTAAACGATTGATAAACCTAATCCTGTGCCGCCGGTAGTTGATTTTGAAAAAGGTTCAAATAGTTGTTCAACTTGCTCAGGAGACATTCCACAACCCGTATCGGAAAAAACTATTCTAATGCGATTATTTTCCAAAGTCTTTAAGCTGACTTTTAATTCTCCACCGTCTGTCATCGCCTGTAAGGAGTTTCTCGATAGATTCCAGAAGATTTGTTTTAGTTGGGAGATGTCAGCAGATACAATTACCGGATTATCTGGCACATCAGCCTTTAATTTGTGAGTGTCATTTACATCAGGACTGTGCTCCAGCAAAGTGATTGTATCGTTTATAGCTTCTCGGACATCAACTTCAGAAAAATTACTCATACGTGGACGAGCGTAAGTCAAGAAATTTGTAATTATCTTATTTAGTCTGTCAGATTCACGTAAGATTATGTCCATTAAATTGGCTTGAGCGGAGTCTTTTTTAGTTTGTGATTCTAGGACTTGTATTGCTCCACGCATCGCTCCTAGAGGGTTTCTGATTTCATGTGCAAGACCTGCCGCGACGCGACCAACGGCTGCTAAACGGTCTTTCCGACGCACACTTTCTTCCATTGAGCGAATTTCAGTTAAATCCTGAAAAGTTACTATCAATCCCGTTTTATCACCATTTTCTGCGAATAAAGGAGAAATGCCGTAACCTAGTTGGACTACAAAACCATCTGGGGTAGTGAAACCGACTTCGTAACGAGGTTGGAGTTCGGCACTGTTTTCACTATTTAAAGCCTTGCCAATTTGTAATCCGATGTCACCCATCAAAGAGTATATGGATTTACCACGCATATCTTTGGCTTTATAACCCGTGATTTCTTCAGCAGTTTTATTGAAGGTGTAAATCTTACCATCGAGGTCTATCGTAATTAAGCCTGAGCGAATAGATTCAACGATTCTTTCGTGCAAGACACGCAAATTGGCTAGAGTTTTTGTGGTTTCCCTTAATTTTTCTCCCGAAGCATATCTTTCTGCTAATCTTGCAGCGAGTAAACCTACAACTAAAAATGCTACGTTGTGAAAACCTATTATTTGAATTGCTTTGGACAACTCAGGAGTTCTTGAATATGAAGAAATGACGGAAGAAATAGTTGAAATAGAAAGCCCTGAAAACAAAAGTACACAAAGCCCTGCGATAAAAAGAGTTCCACGACCACTTAAAAATAAACTTGCCACACTGATTACTACAATATAGAGCGTTATGTAAGGGGAAGTTATATCTCCTGTCCGCCAAACTAAAGATGTTATCAGTAATGCGTCAACAATAAACTGAATACGAATTTGCCAAGAGTAAAGACTGCTAAATCTGAGTGCAAAGAAGTATATGATTGTTAAAGCAACAGAAAAAATAAAGACTATAAAAAATTCTTGCGGAAGATTATCAAGTGTTAGTTTCCAGCTGGGGCTATTCCAAAGCCAACTTGCTACTAACAAGATAAAAATCGTCATCAAACGCCCGACAATGAGCATCTGTACTTTTTGAATTGATTTGGAATTTGCAGGGAAGTCTTTTTCGTCAACCATCTTTGAACTAAAGAATTTAATCATTTAATATTTGCTGAAAATTTATCGAACCAAACAGACATTAAATGATGAATGAATTTGACCAACGTCCATGGGGAAGTTACACAGTTTTAGACGAAGGCGAAGATTATAAAGTAAAAAGAATTGAAGTTTTGCCAAACAAACGTTTGAGCTATCAGAAACACCAAAGACGATTCGAGCATTGGTTCGTCGTTCGTGGTATTGCTAAAGTAACATTAAATGGTGTTGAAAAGCTAGTAAAACAGGGCGAATCTGTTGATATTTCTGTTGGAGCATCTCATCGCGTTGAAAATCCTGAGTCTGATCAAACCCTCATATTTATTGAAACGCAAATAGGAGATTATTTTGGCGAAGACGATATAGTTCGTCTTGAAGATGACTTTGGGAGGACAGAGCAATCTTAATTTTCAACTATAAATTTTGCTGCTTCGAATAGATTTTTTGCTATTACATCAGGCTGTCTGTCTAATTCCTTTTGGTGGTTTTCTCCGTAACCAGTTTTTACTAAGGCTGTTCTAGTTCCTGCATTAAAACCCATTTCTATATCAAGTTTTTTATCTCCTATCATCCAACTTCTTTCCAGATCAAGATCAACATTTTCACAGGCTTGTTCGATCATGCCTGTGTTAGGTTTTCTACATTTGCAGCCTTCATCAGGAAAATGCGGACAAAAATGAAAAGATTCGATATTTAAACCAACTGCATTTAATTCGTTCAAAATTTTGGCATGAATTGCATTAACCGCATTTGCATCAAAATATCCGCGGGCGATTCCGGATTGATTTGTTGCAACAAAGAAAAGGTAACCTGCGTCTTTCAAAAGTTTTAACGCATCAACTGTATATGAAAATAATTTTGTTTCTTCAACGGTAGAAAGAAAATTTACTTCTTCTATTAAAGTTCCGTCACGATCTAAAAATATGGCTTTTTCTTTACTCATTTGATTTATTAAATACTCAAAATATTTTGTGTTTTTTCGAAAACTTCTTGTGGAAGAATTAACTTCATACAAGGATGATCAATTGGGCAATCCCTGAGCATACACGGTGAACATTCTACATCTTTTCTAATAATTTCCGAATTCCAGGGTTTGGTTGTCTTCGGATTAGTTGGTCCAAATATAGTTAAAGTCTTTGTTCCAACTGCTGAAGAAATATGAGCTAACCCCATATCATTTGAAATTAAAGCATCAATTTCTGCAAGGATAGCAACTACTTCGCTGAGAGATGTTTTACCTGTAAAAATTTTAGGCTTAAATTCAGATTTATCGAAAACCTCTTGTGAAACATCTATTTCATTTTCAGACCCAATCAAAATTACGTCTGCTTCTAATTCCTTTTGCAGCAGGTCATTTAACTTTGCATAGCTTTCAGCTGACCAGCGTTTTGCACGTGAGTTAGTAGAGCCAACACCAAGCGCAATTGTTTTTTTATTAATACTTACGCCATTATTTTTTAATATGTGTCTGGCGTTTTCTCTACGTTTTTCTGAAACCTCCAAATTTGATACAGGCTTATTTTTGGAAACAGTTTCAGTTTCAAAGAATTCATTTTCAATTTCCGAAATAAGATTCAAATAATAATAAACTTCGTGTTTTTCATTTTTCCAATCTGGTTTTGCAAAAGAATTAGTGAGCAAAAAACTACGACCTTCATTTTTGTAGCCGAATCTTTTTTTTACTTTTCCAAGCTTTGAAAGCAAAGCTGTCTGGAAAGAATTTGTGAAAAGTATCGCCAAATCAAATTCTTTTTCACGCCAGATTTTTGCTTGTTTACGAATCGTTTGCAAGGAATTATTTTCTTTTTCAAAAGGTAAAAGTTCATCAATAAAGTTTGCATCTTGAAAAATGCCTTCTGCCCAACTTCGTGTGTGGAGTGTGATATTGGCTTTCGGGAAGATGCGTCGTAATTCACGCAAAGCGGGGATTGTCATCACAGCATCGCCTATCCAGTTTGTTCCTCGCACAACTATTTTCATTTAACAGACAGTTCTTTATTAAAACAATAAATTAATTGAACAAGGTATTTAGTCCTTCTTCAATTCCAATCTCGGGATTCCAGTCAAGTTCTTGCATAATCAAATCCAAATCGGAAACATAATTCATTGGAATTGGGTTTGGAAGAGGGTTTTCTTCGTCAATGACTGCTTGTAGCCCGAAAACTTTTTCCATCGTTTCGACGATTTCTCTTAAGGTTAAAGCATTATTCTTCCCACCACCCAGATTGTAAAGTCCGTGTCGGATGTAGGAATCTATAAAAGCATCACAGGCTTTGGCAAAATCTTTTACATGCAACAGGTCTCTTCTTGGCTTGCCATTTGCGGGCAATCGAATGGATTCTCCTTCGCTAAGTGCATTTGCAAAATGTGTTACAAAGTTTGGAGCGTTTCCTTCGCTTTGTGGAGCATAGATTGTTGATAATCTAAAAATGCACGAGCGAAAATTATTTTGGTGAGCGTAAAATGTAACGTATTTTTCGGCGATCAATTTTGACCATTCCAAAGCCGATTGTCCTGAATAGATCGTAGAACAAGTTTCCGGTACAAGCGGAAAGTTGTCTGCAAATCTACCATACACATCTTTCGTTGAAGCAAAAATAAAGGTTGTGTTTTCTTTAATATGTCTAAGTAAATTTATAGTTCCCTCAACATTATGTAAGAAAACTTCCTCGGCAGAATCAGGGGATTTATCAAGTAGAGCCGCAAGATGTATGACTACATCATACTCTTCAACAATCTGAACATCTTGTAGATTTAATAAATCAAGATTAGAGCGGCGTGAGAAATCATCAGCATTAAAAAAATCTCTTATGTGTGTTCCTAAAAAACCACTTCCGCCGGTTACCAAAACTTTCATAGAATAATTTTAACTTATTGTATTTGTGCAGGTAAAAGCTATTAAATTTATTGATTTAATTGAATTAATGTTTTCATAGATTCGGCTTCACCAATAACTATCAGCAGGTCTCCTTCTAAAATTTTGGAAGAGCCTGACGGACGAAATATCATTTCGCCATCTTTACGACGAATTGCAACAACGAGTAAATTTAGTTCACTGCTGATGTTTGTATCTTTAAGCATTCTTCCAGCATAGTCGGAATTATTTCTTATTGGTATCTCTTCAAAAACTAAATCCAAGTTTTCTGCAACGATCGAATCCATAAAATCGGCAATCGCCGGTTTTGTTAATGCCCTCGACATACTTACACTGCCGATAATTGTCGGTGAAACAACGCGATTTGCTCCGGCACGAATCAATTTAAGTTCGGCTTGTTCTTCAACAGCCCGCGAAACTATATGTAAATCACTATTCAAATCCCTCGCCGTTAAGACAACATAGACATTTGATGCATCAGCGGCTAAGCAGCTAGCCAGTCCAGCTGCTCTTTCTACTCCCGCTTTTATAAGGTTTTTTTCTAAAGTCGCATCTCCTACCAAAACATAGTGGTTATCAATGTTGTCTATTTTTTCTACTCTCTTTTCATCTATCTCTATTACAACAACAGGGATATTTTCCTTATCTAAAGTATTAAATACTCTTCGACCCACACGACCTGCACCGCAAATAATGTAATGATTTGATAAATTTTTCATTTCTTTGTTTTTTCGGCGTAATCCAAGAGCTGAAATGATTTCAGCCTGAATAAACGATTGAGCTAGTATTGAAAGTGCATAAAGAACTGTTCCGACGCCTAAGAATATAAAAAAGACTGTGAAATTTTTCCCACCTTCCGTAACCGGGACAATATCACCATACCCTACAGTTGTGAGAGTTGCAGTTGAGAAATAAATGCTGTCCAGCCAGCCTAGACCCTCAAAATACTTAAACCCAACTGTGCCAATAGTAACCATAATAACTATGGCTAAGTGTGCATAAATGAGTTTTCGTTTCAGATCTGTTGAAATTTTTTGTAAAAGGAACATATGCTGTCAATGTCTTATTTTTCGAAAAATTCCTGCGATGGAGTTATAAGTGAACCGGCAAAAAAGTGTTTTCTAAAATAATGTCTTTAAGAAATAACTAGACACAGACTGCTAAAAACTTATAAAATTTATATGCATTTCATTAAAATGCTGACAATCAGAATATCACTATTTGCAACTTTCCTCTTCCATTTCTACTCGAAGTTATTAAATGGCTCAAACAATAAAACCAAAGAAAAAATACACCAAAGTTAGGCGGTCGCCAAATGTCAGGCGTAAACGCAAGGCGGTAAAAAGCTTCAAACAGCCAAAACCGTCAATTTTCAGAAGGTTTTTAAGGTTAATTTTTAACCCCGTAACATTTGGAATAGTTTCTTTACTTTTTTTGGTTGTATTTTTAACAGCATCATATTTTTGGTTTGAGTTTTCTGCAAAAATTGATTTGCTTTTAAGCGGTGAAGTCTTCACAAAATCCGCCGGAATCTATTCTGCCCCGAAAACTTTGAAAAAGGGTGAGAAGATTTCCAAGGATGAATTGCTCGAATATCTAAAATCAGCAGGGTACATCAAAAAAGAACGAAAAGCCGATCCGGCACGAAGCCGCTATGAGGTAAAAGAAAATTCAATAGAAATCGAACCGGGCAATACAGCAATCATTGATGGTAAGAGAAACTATCGCAATATAGTCGTCAAGTTTAACAAAAAAGGTAAATCAGTTGCTTCAATTTTTGACACAGAAGCTGAAAAAGAATTAAAGAAAACTGCACTTGAACCTGAATTACTTAGTTCTGTTGCCGCAGAAGGCGATGGTAGGAGAAAGGTTGTAACTTTCAAAGATTTGCCTCCGCATCTTGTAAAAGCTATTACAGTTACTGAAGACCGTGCATTCTTTGAGCATTACGGTGTAAATTTTCGTGGGATCGCCCGAGCATTGTGGCGTAGATATGACGGTGAAGATGAAGATTCTATATTGGATAGACAAGGTGGTTCTTCAATTACTCAACAACTTATTAAGAATCTTTTACTATCCCCCGAAAAAAGTTATGAGAGAAAGGCTAAAGAAGCCTATATGTCAATAATTTTGGAAACGAGACTTTCCAAAGAAGAAATATTTACACTCTATGCAAACCAAATTTATTTAGGGCAAAATCAAGGCGTTTCGATCTATGGCGTTGGCGAAGCTGCAAATATTTACTTTGGAAAAGACGTTTCCGCTCTGAACTTATCTGAATCGGCTTTTATCGCAGGTATTATACGTAGCCCGAATCGTTATAATCCATACAAGAATCCGAAGAAAACTAAGGCTCGTAGAAATCAAGTTTTAGATTCAATGATTGAAGCAAATGCGATCTCTTATAAGAAAGCCAAGGATGCTAAAGAATCAGATTTGGTTCTAAATAAAGTTACAAGCAAAAAAGATTTGCGGGGAATGCCATATTTTTCGCAGTATGCTTTAGAAGAACTTCCCAAAATAGTAAACGATCCCGAAGCAATCCAACATTTGCGTGTTTACACGACAATTGACCCCGACCTCCAAAAAATCGCTTATGAGACAGTAAACAAAAGATTAAAGAGATTAGAAAAGTATTTTAAGAAGGACAAACGCTCAAAACTTAATGCAGCACTTGTCGCTATTAAACCTAAAACAGGTGAGATAGTCGCAATGGTCGGTGGTAAAAATTATTTAGAGAATCAATTTAATCGAGCGACTGATGCTAAACGCCAACCGGGTTCGGTATTTAAGCCATTCGTTTACGCCGCCGCAGTTAATACAGCTTATGAATCGAGTTCTCGCGTAGTCACTCCTGCAACAATGTTCAAGGATGAAAAGAAAGTCTTTACATTTAATCAAGACACTTATTCGCCCAACAATTACGGTGATTATTTTTCAAATGAAGACATAACTGTTAGAGATGCTTTAATCAAAAGTAAAAATGTAATTACAGTTGATTTGGCAATGGAATTGAACGTTGGAAAGGTTATGAATTTAGCTCATAGAGCAGGCTTGCCAAAAGTAAAAAGAGCTTTTCCTTCAATGGCATTAGGTACGGCTGAAGCAACACCTCTGCAAATGGCGGAAGCTTACACAACCTTTGCGAATTTAGGTGAGAAAATATCTCCTGTATCTATTAGTCGTGTTACGGGTGGAAATGGTACAACACTGGTTGCTCCAACTCCTGAAAAGAAAATGGTTTTGCGTTCGGATGTTGCATACATTCTGAACGACATGATGAAGGATGTAATTAACAAAGGAACTGCCGCTCAAGCTAAAGCCTGGGGTTTTAGGAATGTTGACGGCAAACGCGGATATGCAGGTAAAACAGGAACTTCAAGGGATGGCTGGTTTGCAGGTTTTACACCGAACTTAGTGACGGTTGTTTATGTTGGTTTTGACGACGGCTCTGATTTGAATATGAAAGGATCGGACTCTGCTATGCCGATTTGGGCTGAATTTATGAGAGAGGCATTACGCGAACACCCCGAATGGAACGGTGATTGGAAGATGCCTGGCTCTATTCGTAAAGCCGAAATAGACATTAGAAATGGTTCATTGATACGCGAATTGACTAATTCAGAAGCGGATTCTGTAAAAACTCAACAAGAAGTTCTTAAGAAAAACGCTGATGCTAATGGAGAAAATGAATCTCAAATAAGTAAAACTCCACAAGACTTAAAAGATCTATACGTTTCAAATATTCCTGATGAATTCCGTAGGATCGAATTGTTTATTGGCGGAACTGTGCCGAATAAAATGCTTGTTCCGATTGAGGAGGTGGATTTAGATAAGCAAAATTCGACTCCAACCCCAACCCCAACTCCATTTACAACTTGGTCAGAAGCTCAAAAAGAAGAAAAAGAAGATAAATCCAAATCAGCAGAGAATAAAAGCTCAGTAGATCGAATTACAGTAATGTTCTGTCCAATCTCGCAAAAACGTGCAACTTCAAAATGCCCGAATATGCGTTCAAAAGTCTTTGCCAAAGGAACTGAGCCTAAAGAGTTCTGTCCGTTGCATGACAACTCGCCGTAAAAGTCAATTGTTCAGTTTTTCCAGCCTTGTTTTAACAAAATTTGCTAATCTATCATCGCCTTTTTTTACTGCCAGATCATAAGCTTTTTGGTAGTTTTCTTGGGCGAGTTTTTTTTGTCCGTTTTTCTCATAAGCTTCAGCAAGACTGTCATAAACATTTGGTGATTCGGGATAGTTTTTCACATTCTTTTTAAATACATTAATCGCATTTTGTTTATTTCCGAGACGCAAATATTGATATCCGATTCTATTTAGAGTCTCTTCAGGAATTAAAACTTCATAACCGAATCTTGTAGAGAGTTTCTTGTAATGTCTTTCTAATTGGCTGACTGTTTGAATATTTTTAGAGTCCCAACCACGATAAATTTTCCTCAACCCGGCATAGTAAATTGGCAAAACAACAGATGCGTGATTATCTTCCTTAAATTCACGAAATTCATATTCAAAGTTTTTTGGCTTTTTATCCTTCAAGAGCTTTTGAAATCTTTTCCAACCTTTTTCATATTCGGGTTCATCTCCTAAACCCAAAAACATTGTTTTGTTCAAATTAAAAGTTTTATCAAAGAACTTTTCAGCTTCTTTTATCACAAAGTAATTGTCGTAATGCAGAACGGGACTGGCGGCAATATAGGCATCAAACAGATCAGGGCGTGTGATAAATGAGTAAACTACTGTTAACCCACCTAATGAATGCCCTGCAAATATTTCAAAGGGTTGAGTTCGGTATTTTTTTTCGACAAGCGGCATTATTTCTTTTTCTATAAACTGCAAAAATTTATCACTTCCGCCAACTTGTCCTCCTTTTCCGTCATCACTAGGAGTCATATCACGTGAGCGTGAACGACCACTCAAATTTTGTATGCTGACAAGAATCATCTCAGGCATCTGTCTTCCCCAAGCTTGTTGTTCAATAATTCCAGCCATCATCGAAGGCTGAGGAGCATGCCCGTCAAGCATATAAACTACTGGAAATTTTTCATTTGTTTGGTTGTAATTGAGCGGAACTCGAACCCAAAAGGTTCTTTTTTCGTTTAGTATTTTTGAGTTAATTTTGTGAACATCGTGATAAACGCTGGCGATTTGTTGAGTTTGTGCAAAAGTATATACAGATAAAATGCATGTATAAATAAAAAGAAAGGTTAGAAGTTTTTTCATGTCGAATATGATTCTTTGATCTTTTAACAGGTTGCAAAATCCCCAAAAAAACAGAATGCTAAATTTATTTCCAAAGAAAGATGCAATAGATTTAATTTTTCAAATCAATCATTTACTTTATGTAGCTTCAACCTAGAATTGTTATGGATATTTTTTCTATCCACAATCTGCTGCCGAAACTCTGAGTCTTTTTTAAGGCTATGCACAAAAAATAAGAATTTTAGATTATTCTAAAAAACTTTCTTCTATTGTTTTCCTCATTCCGTAAGAGATTAATAGAAAATAGCCCGTCGATTTATCGTCGGGCTATTTTCAAATGTTCCTAACGGAACAACAAAAAGATTATGAAAATCAGCATTTTTATTGATTTTTGTGCAAAGCCTCTTTTTAACTACTTAGAAATAATAGTGTTAAACTCAGAGTAGTTAGGCTTAGTAACATTAAACCTTCGTTTGATACACTGTTTCTAATTTTGGTTAGTTACTAGCAATGCGAAATAGCTTTGCCAAAGAGGGGTATCATTTTTTAGCGTTATTTAAGGAAAACTTGAAAGATTATTCACCTGATTAAAATATATGGTTCTTTACGTAATAACAGCAAAGGTTCATGAGGAACTTACAAAAAAATTCGAAAAATTTATGCAGGAAAGACATATTCCGGATTTGATGAAAACGGGACATTTTTTTGATGCGAAATTCGTTAAGCAATCATCTGGGTTGTATCGAATAAGCTATCATGCAGAAGATAAAGCAAGTCTTGATAAATATTTAGAGAATGATGCAGAAAGTTTGCGAGAGGACTTTATTGAGAATTTTCCTGCAGGCATCGAAATCTCCCGTAAGATTCAAGAGCAGTAACGAAAATCTAAATTTAGAGGTATAATTAAAGTGTAGGGAAGTATCTGATTTTGAATTGACAAATCACAAATTCAAGGAGAAATTCTCAATGACAAAACTAACTAAACATACCGCCTATTTTTTAAGCTTGGTTATTTTTCTTACAATTCCAACCAACATCTTAAATGCACAAACCAATGAATCTTTAGAAAATGAAAGAAGAAAAGCAGAAGCAGAAGCACGGGAAGCAGAAGCTAAGGCTAGGACTGCCGAAGCACAGGCACGGTCTGCTGAGGCTAAAACAAGAAAAGATGAACTTGCCAACCGCAAAGCTGAATTAGAATTATTATCTGCCAAAACTACAGTTCAAGGAAAATTAATTGAGTCTGATATTTCTGCTTATAAAGCAGTTTCTTGTGCTGCAACCGATATAAAAGCTGATGTTGCAAGATTACAAAATCAAATTGACACTTTGATGATTTATAGTCCTGAATTCGCCGAAACCGTCTCAAGATATTCAGCTCTAATGGGGCAATTGAGAATACTAAAAAGACGGTATGAAAGAGCTTTTGAAATTCTTCCTAATAAAAATTTGCCCGGCAGGAGAAATACATCGAAAGAAGTTGAAGCATTTACTACATTGGATAGCGTTATTAATCCCGTTAAACAGTTTAAGGCTCTAACGATAGATATGCTTTCTCTTTTTAAGACTGATGTAAAAGTAGAAGGGAAAATAATAAAGATTGGAAAAGAAGAATTTATTGCAGAAGTTGTAAAAGGTCTGAATGTAGAAGTCTATTACCCTGAAAAAATAATTCCCCTTCAAGCGAAAGAATCATCTGAGATTCTTGCAATAATTAATGATTTAGCTGAATACAGAATTAAATCAGAAAATATATTAGATTCAATCAAGCAAAAAAAAGCTAGATTAGAAATTGCATATTCTAGTTCTGCAAATACTGATGATGAATCAACGCTGAGGTCTATAAAAGCTTCATTCGATGAATTATCTGCCCGTCTTCCTGCTTTAAACGCACTTTATGATGGAACTATTTCGCAATTTTTCGCACCAGCGGATGTTGTAAAGGAAGAAGACGATAGCAGAGAAAATATTAATACGGATGATATAGATGTAGTCGAATTGGAAAGAACAATTATTGACTATATGAGAGCTGAAATAGCGTATAAATATCTGTCTTCATCAGATAAATCAAGAAAATACTGGCTAGATGTAAATGTGACTAAAGCGGGAAGTAATCAACGCAATAAAAGCAGTCCTGTTGTAGATGTGTTTACAGGTGGTCAAAGATTATCTTTTAGCGGTGGTGCGATCGTTTCCTATAGAATTTTTAATTCTGATGGACGAATGCTAGCATCTGATACTATTTTAACTTACGTACCTTTTAAGCGTTCAAAAAACATTGCGAAATATGAGTGTCAAAAAGTAAAGGGGTTTCGTGATTAAAACGCAAAAGATATTACAATTAATATATAAATTAGAAATTTACTAAAACCTTAGAAAAATAATAACTACATGGGATGTTTTTGAATTTGGATAAATCTCAAAAACATCCCTTTTTCATTTATTGATAGGGATTGTATCGAACAAGATCAATGCTGCTTTTGGGAAAAGGTTTGACAAGAAAACTACGATTTTCAAACGATGCATTTAAACTCGCACTTGTTTTCAATTCCGCGACAAATGTTACACGCATTTAGACTTACCATTCGGAATTAGTACGCTCAATCTCGCCAATTTATAAAGTTGATAAAATCAAAACTCTGCTTTTTGTAATCCTCGGCAAAACGATCCACGAATTCTATACACCGAAGCTGAACAATTAGCTTAGGCTCTGAAAAAGCGAATATTCGTTACGAATACAAACTTTATGAAAACAGGGAATATGGAATCTCAAGGTTAGAAAATCGTTTAGGACTCTATCCAAAAGTTGTGGATTTTTTTGATAGGTATCTAATCAGTGGATAATTTTTTACATGGAAGTATTTTGGCTTGGTTGACGACATCAATTGTGGCTAAAACAGTTAAATCTTCGGAAAAATGCAAAATCATACACTCCAAGTTAAAGTAGAAAGTTGACCGCTGTGTTTAGTTTTCCCCTGATTTGCCTGTTTCATACGTTCATTTTCAAAGGAAAAAACAAGTTTGACTTGACATGCTACAAACGTAGCAGTATGCTACAAAGCTAGCACACAAAGTTGGAGCAATTTAAGCATGAAGTCACCACCGCATGAAAAACTTACTCGAAGAGAGCGTGAGATTATGGATATTCTTTTTGCCATCGGAGATTACGCATCTGTTGGAGACATCCGCGAACGCCTTTCAGATCCACCCAGCTACTCAGCGGTCCGGGCAATGCTTGTTAGGCTCGAAGCTAAGGGCTTTATCCAGCATCGTGAAGAAGGGTTGCGATATGTTTATTTGCCGACAAAATCACGGGTTATAGCTCAACGTAGTGCTCTCCGTAAAATTATGCAAGTCTTTTTTGGCGGCTCGCCGAGCGAGACCGTTGCAGCATTACTGAAACAAGAAAAATGGACCGATGATGAACTCGACGCCTTGCATGATGAGATTAATAAAGCCCGTAAAGAAAGGGGAAAAGAATGATATCGAAATTTAACGAGGCGATATTTATTTTAAGTAGCCAGGTTGAACTTTCAATTCTGGCAAAAGGAACTATCGTCCTGGTTTTTGGTTTAACTTTGGCATGGCTGTTTAGAAACGCACGCGCGTCCATACGTCATATTATTCTAGCGGCAACATTTGCTGCATTGCTTTCGCTTCCTATCATTGTTGTGATAATGCCCGAAATGACTATAGAAGTTCCCATTAGTTACTCGGAAAATTCTATTTCTGAGCTAAGTGCTGTCCCTCCTTCAAAGAATCTGATACCTAACATAGGTAATTCTTCTGAGCAAAGAAATCTGGATAGTGGCGACTGGTTACCAATTTCACTGGCGAAAATAGTCCGCTTTGTTTGGGCAGTCGGGGTTTTTCTTTTGTTCGTATCACTTCTTATAAATCTCTGGCAGCTTTGGCGACTTCGGCGAGACGGAGTGCCATGGCTGGAGCTGCATGAGTACATGAAATCACTGGCTTCCGAATGCGGCATTCGCCGAAAAGTTGAAGTATTACTGCACGAGGATATCAAAACGCCTTTTACTTGCGGCATCTGGCGTCCGGTAGTTTTGTTTCCCTCAGATGCTCGCCAGTGGAGTGAAGATGATCTTCGCCGTGTTCTTGTTCACGAACTGGAGCATGTTAGGCGGGGCGATTGGTTTATTCAGTTGGTGGCTCGTACAGTTTATGCGATCTATTGGTTTCATCCTCTCATCTGGGTAGTCTGGCGACGTTTATGTCTTGAGGCTGAACGTGCCTGTGACGATGCCGTAATCCAATGCTCTGAAAGCATCGAGTATGCTGATCAGTTATTGTCATTAGCCCAAAGACTGTCGAAGCCCTCTACACCAATTACTCTCGGCATGGCGAACCGAAGCGATTTGTCGATCCGCCTCTCAGCCATTCTTAATGGTCATCAACGGCGAGGAAGAGTAGGACTTTGGACAATTACAAGCATCGCACTGGCGGCAAGTTTCTTGGTCTTGGCAATTGCTCCCATTCAGGCTGTGAGGCAATCTTCAATTACTCAAGCATCATCAAGCGTAAAGACAAAGACTAAAACCAATTCTCCAAAAGAAAATTTTATTGACAATTCTGAAAATGAAATCAGCAAAAACGACTACCGCAGGCACAATTATTATATAAGAAAGAGAAATAATAGAACCAACAAAAAACGTTTTAGAATTAAAGGCTATAAGCCCCAGACGGATGGTTCAAGCGAAATTCAAAATGAAAAGTTGCAAGCAGAAAGTGACTTTGGAAAGTTACAACCCGAAAAACAACGAACTGAATTGGAGATCACGCGAGTTGAAGATATTCCCAAACGACAAAAGACTGATGCCGAACGGCAAAAGCGACGGGCTAAAAAGGAGGATAAGCGAACTGAAGATATTAACAATCGGATGAAGTTGGATGCTAAATACCGTAAGAAATTAGCTGAAAAGGAGCTTAAACGACAAAAGGCTGATGCCGAATACCGAAAGCAATTGGCTAAAATGCAAGCTAAGAAAGACGAGACTATTGCCAGACAAGCAGGGATTATCTCCAAGTAGAATTAAATATGAACAAATTTATAACCCAATGTTTTTTGTACGGAAGTATTTTATTGTTGCTGACAGTATCAATCGCGGCTGAAACAGTTGAAACTCCGAAAAAAGTTCAAGACGAGACATTCAATAAAAAAGCAAAAGTTGATCGGCGTGTTGAGCTTTTCACAATAGTTGCACGCCTTGCGGGTTTTGAAGAATATTCAAATAAAACTATTAAAAGGTATTCCGATGACATTGATAGACACTTTGAAAAATATAAGCAACATTCGGCAATAACTTTTTTAAAAGAACTCAGAAAAGACCACGGCGTCGCGTATGATGCCGTAATGACAATGGCGGTGCATCTTAGCCAACCGCCCGAACTTAAGCCACGAATACCATTTCAAGAAGCTTTTAAGGATGGAGCACTTGATGGGCGTTGGGGAAATATAGAAAAAGCCGAAAAATTTGTGAAGCTTCTCAGGCAATTTTACAAGGATGCCGATTGCGAAGGTTTCTTTGAATCCCAAAAGGATTTTTATGCGACAGTTGAAAAAAGATTTCAACCTGTACTTGATAAAGTAGATTTTGATTGGTATCACAGATACTATGGCGAACTGCCAAATGGCACATCTTATGTATATATTGTGTTGGATAGCAGGGGAAATTACGGTCCTGAAGTCGTGTTTTCAGAAAAAAAGAAAGATATATATGCGATTATCACCACTAGGCGAGTAGATAATGACGGACTGCCTGTTTACGGAGAAAGCCATCTGGCAACACTCATTCACGAATTTTGTCATTCATTCGTCAACCCTTTATTTTTCGCCAATAAAGAGAAATTTAAACCAGCTGGAGAGAAAGTATTTGCCTCAGTTCGAAATAGAGTCAGGCTTATTGGCTATGGTAACTGGGAAAGCATAGTTATAGAATCGCTTGTGCGAGCGTCAGTAATCCGCTACATACTTGAACATGAAGCAAATAACCCTAAAGCAGCCTACAATCGATTGATAACTGAACGAAACAGAGGTTTTATTTGGATAGAGGAACTGGTTTCACTTCTTGGGGCTTATGAAAACAGTCGTAAAAGTTTCTCAACCTTTCGCTCACTATTTCCGTTGGTTATAGGTTATTTTGATGAACTCTCAAAACACATCGACCGCAAAGCTAAAACATTTGAGCAAATGTCTCCACACGTCATGAGTATGTCGCCTTTTGCCAATGAGGCACAGGATGTTGACCCGAATATCACACAGCTAACAATAAACTTCGACAAACCACTTGATACAGAAATTGCCGTAAACCCACGTTCTATAAGACAAGGAAAAGGTGGAAAATCAAGCTATCCGATTGTTAAAGTAATTGGCTTCAATGAAACCGGTACATCATTGAAAATAGAAGTAAAACTCAAGCCTGATTGGGAATATGAATTTGTGCTTAATGGTTTATGGTTTAGAACAAAAGATGGAGCGTATCCATTGCAAAATTACACCATGAAATTCAAAACGAGAAAATAGAATTTCAGGAGTTGAAGTTGATTTTATTGTTCAACATTGCTTTTAAAAGTGTGATACAAACAAAAAATGACTGCTTGTGAGATAAACGGGGAAGTTAGAATAGATTTAATCGAAGATTTTGTGCATTTTACACGTGAGGCTCACATTTCGGATTTGCTTGAAACGCGGTATCTTGAAAACGCAAAAATGGCACGAGCTATGGACGGCATTTATCGCACACAGTCTTATGTAAAAGACTCCAAAACATTAGATAAATACATCGGAAATAATTCAGGAAAACTTCGGGAAAATTTCTAATGAAATCTTCCTGGAGTCATTGAGGTTTCGTGTGCAATTTTGAAAATTTTGCAAACTTAGAATAATAAACAATAGCCTATTCGTCCGGATTGTATCGGACAAAATCTATTCCGATTCCATTTGGGTCAGCGATTGTAAAATGTGTTTCTCCCCAGTCTTCCTTGCGTAGTTCGACAAGTATTTCAATGTTAGAGTTTTTAATTCTTTCATATTCTCCTTCCAAATCTTCGACCTCCATTGCAATCCAAGTCCCTTGTCCTTGTAATTCACCGTGAAAAATTTTGTGTTGGAAATCGAGGTTTGGCAACATAAACGCTAGTTCGCGTCCTTCTTTTTCCAATAAAATAAACCAATCATTTTCAAACTTGACCGAAAAGCCAAGAGTTTGCGTATAAAATTCTTTTGTTTCCTGTAGTTTTGAAATGATAGTTCCGTTGTAAAATGACATATTTTTTTATCTCCTAAAATTCTTATTTTTCTCAAAGACAAATACATCATATTTCAATGCAACGAAAAGTTATTGGAAAAAACGGACAAGATTATTTTTTTAGAAATTCGGTCGGAGTTAAACCGTAAAATTTCTTGAATTCATTGATAAAATGAGATTGGTCATAATAGCTTGAATTAGGGTGGATATAGTCTTTTTCATGGTGTTTGAGCATGAATTCCAAATTAGTTTGAAAACGTATAATGCGTGAGAAAACCTTTGGAGTGAAACCGATGTAATGCTTAAAAAGCCTACGCAAATGCCGCGAACTTATATATTCCGATGCTTCTTTTTCTATATGTATATTCCCATCAGCTTTTAAGATTTTGTCGAGTGCATTTAAGAATCTTTTATCAGGAACTTCGTTCTTTATCTGCTTACGCAAGAAATTCTCTGCATTTTTGAGACGAGTCGGAACATCTTCGGCTGAGAGAATCAAATCCTCCAATTCGGCAAGGCTTTTATCAAAAATCTCTTTGCTTGGAATAATTGTATTGACAAATTCGGACAACTGGAAAGGAAAAAAATAATGTATGCAAGCGGGAAGAAAACGTATGCCGAAGAAGTTTACAGTTTCATCAAACCCGACGATTGAATACGTGTTTGAGGTTGTCGAAGCCAACAAGCCATCGTTTGATTGGCAATCAATCAACAAATCAAAACAGCCATCGGGAATTATCCGATAGCTGGCTTTCTTTATGTTTGAAGATTTCGACGTTGAAAGAGTCCAAAAGCAGTGAATAAAATTCTTTAGGTCTTTTGAAACAGGATATTCATGATAGGTTAAAGCACCTTTTAAATCATCGGAAGTATCAGGCTGAATCGGTTTATAAAAAGTTTCTATTTTTAACATAAAAACTTATACGAAATTTTTTTAGAGTAGATCGGGGTTTTTAACGACAGCGATAAACGGCAAATTGCGAAATCTTCCTTCAACATCAAGACCGTATCCGACAACAAATTTATTTGGGATAGTAAAGCCGCAAAAATCAACTTTCAAATCTTTGTTGATACGCGGTTCGGGTTTGTCTAAAAGAGTAGCAATCTTAATAGAATTCGCACCGCGTGTGCCGAGAATTTCAACAAGTCTTGTAAGAGTTAAACCCGTATCAATTATGTCTTCACAGACAATCACATCTTTTCCGCGAATCGGCTTAGTTAAATCTTTTAATATCTCAACATCGCCCGAAGATTGCGTTCCTTTATAGCTTGCAACCGCCATAAAATCTATCGCCATCGGCAAATCAATTTCACGCATAAGATCAGCCATAAAAACACAAGAGCCTTTCAATACGCCAACTAAAACCAAATCTTTATCAGCATATTCCTCTGTGATTTGTTTACCTAATTCTTTTACCCTCGCTGTAATTTCTTCAGCAGAATACATTGTTTCCAGATTTGAACTTGTGAATTCAGTTTCATTTTTAGCTGTTTGAGTTTCCACAACTTGCCTCCGATATTTGATTGAAAGTGTATTTGGCAATACTATTTCAAGAAGTAATTGCTGACAAGTGAAAATTATAAGTTTTTGAATTTATGGCAGATAACAAACAAAGCAGAAATCAGATTCGTGAACTTGTAAGGCAAGTTTTGGATAGTGTTCCGATTGAAGAAAAATATGAAGAAAATTTGCCTGAGCATGTGGTTGTGAATTCTTTGGAAGATAATTTGAATAAAGAGTTTGATCGTGATGAATCGGCGAAGTCTCTTCTCACTGAAGATGATTTTCGAGGACTTGAAAGCGGAGCAAAAGTTCGCGTTGCTGAAAAGGCAAAACTTACTCCTTCAGCCGCAGATTTTGTTAAGGAAAAAAACATAAGCTTAGTTCGCAAGGTTTCACGAAAAGCAGGGCTGAAAGTAAAAAGTGTTGGGGTCGGTTGCGACCATGGAGGTTTTGAAATGAAAGAGCAGCTGAAAAATTTTCTTACAGATTTGGGCTTGCACGTGCGGGATTTTGGCACTAATTCAAAAGATTCTGTTGATTATCCTGATTATGCACATGCTGTTGCTCAAGGAGTTTCACAATGCCATATTGACGTCGGGATAATTATAGATGGTGCGGGAATAGGTTCGGCGATGGCAGCAAACAAAGTTCCGAATGTTCACGCCGCAGCTTGTTACAATGTCGCACTTGCCAAAAACTCACGCGAACACAATGGGGCAAATGTTTTGACTTTGGGGAGCGGACAGAATTCATTTGCAGAAGTGAAAGATATTGTTTCAGCATTTTTGACAAACGAAATAACCGAAGACCGCCACAAAAGAAGAGTTGGCAAAATTGATGCGATTGAGCGACAATACAAAAATTAAAAATGGCTAATTTAACAAACGGAAATTACGAACAACTTGTTGAACAAATTACTGATTTGGTTTTAACTCGTCTGGATGATGATTATTGTCCGACATTTTGCCGTGCGGATGTTGAAAGAATCGTTGACGCAGGTGCTGAAAGGATCGGAATCGTTTTGGGCGAAACTGCAACCGCTCACGATTGGGCAAGTTTAATAGATCATACACTGTTAAAACCCGAATCAAGCGAAAATGACATACGGCATTTGTGTGATGAGGCGGCAAAATATGGCTTTGCATCGGTTTGTGTAAATCCTACATGGGTTAAAAAAGCTTCCGAGTTTTTAGAAGGAAGCGGAGTGCCTGTTTGCACTGTGATTGGTTTTCCGCTTGGTGCGACATTGCCTGATGTGAAAGCTTATGAAACAAGACGTGCAATTTTTAATGGTGCAAAAGAAGTTGATATGGTCATCAATGTTGGGGCTTTAAAATCGGGAGATGATTGTACAGTTGAAGATGACATCAGAGCCGTTGCCGAAGCCGCACACGAAAACAATGTTTTGTGTAAAGTAATTATTGAAACAGCCCTTTTAACAGACGAAGAAAAAGTTCGAGCTTGTCTTGCTTCAAAAAATGCCGGTGCGGATTTTGTTAAAACCTCAACAGGATTTGCCAAAGGAGGAGCAACGGTTGAAGACGTAAATTTAATGCGTCGAACTGTTGGGCATTCACTTGGTGTAAAAGCCTCAGGTGGTGTGAAGGGAATTGATGACGCACGAGCTATGTTTGAAGCAGGTGCGACACGAATCGGAGCTTCTGTGGGAGTAAAAATCGCACAGGAAGCAAGCGGAATTAAATCAAATATCGTCGCGGGAAGTTATTAAAATTTATTCAATCTTTTATAGCTTCTACAATCGCTTTAGTAGCCCCCAATTGCCATAATTCACCTTCCATTTTTGTGTTTAATTTGAAATCTACGCCGTGTTTTTTTATGTGATCCAGGATGATTTTATTTTTCTTTTGAGTAGTTAAGAGATAATCATCACTTCTAAGAGCTAGTTTAAGTCCTATAAAAGATATTTTTTTACCCTTTTCCGGTTTCAGGTGATCGCTAAGTTCACTTTCTTCATCTTCTAAACGACCAGATAAATTGCTTTTGGCTATTGCATTTTTAGGGTCAATTTCCAGAACCTTTCGCCAATCGGCAATTGCTTTTTTCCATTCATATTCTTTGTAATAAAATTCAGCTCGTGAAATATAAGCTTGCACATTATTTGGGTCAACTTCGACTGCTTTATTAAAATCATCAGTAGCTTTACCTGTTTCCCTAGCAAAATAGTATTGTTGAGCACGTTTAATATAGGCGTCAACATAATTAGGATTTAGTTCAATGGCTTTTGTAAAGTCAACAGTAGCTTCATTATTCATTCCATTTCTGTCATAAGAATATCCACGTTTATAGTAAGCGTAGGCAGATTTACCATCCAATTTAATGGCTCTTGTTAAATCAGTAATTGCTTCATCGTGTTTGCGAAGTTCCTGATATGCACTACCGCGATATATGTAAGCGTTCACAAAATCAGGCTCTAACTGAATGGCTTTATTATAGTTGTCAATAGCTTTTTGAAACTGTTTTTGGTTAAAGTAAAGATTCCCTAAATTATTGTAGGCATTTACGTCTTTGGGATTCAAAGTTAGAGCTTTTTCATAATCTGCAACAGCTTTGTCGTACTGTTTTAGACGCCTGTAAACAACTCCTCTGGCTGTGTAAGTATTGTAGGACTTGGGATTTAATCTAATTGCTTCATTTAAGTCAGTGAGAGCTTCTTGATTCATATTTTTTTGCAGATAGCTTACTCCTCTGTTGTCATAAGCCATTACATGATCAGGTTTAAATTCTATAGTTTTAGAAAAGTCTGCAATGGCTTCATCATATTGTTTAGAGCCATAATAAAGATTTCCGCGTTGGAAGTATGAATCAGCATCTTCAGGATTGAGTTCTATAGCTTTTGTAAAATTTTCAAAAGCTAGCTGGAGGTCTCCTTTATTTTTATAAGTTAATCCTATAAAGAAATGTAATAGAGGAACATCTTTTCTGATTTGGGCAGCCCTCTTATAATCACGTAAAGCATAGTCATAAAGCTTTATGCGTGCAAACGACATTGCTCGCCCCGTATGTGCATAAAAGTTATCAGGTTCGATTTCTAAAGCTTTTGAGTAATTCAGAATTGCTTTATCAAATTCCTTTTTATCAAAAAAATCATCGGCAATATTATTGAGAGAAGTGACATTTGCATTGTTAGAACTTGAAGGTGAATTTTCATTTATTGCAGATATTAATGTCGGAGTTGCTCCTGATTGGATCAATAAGTTTTTAATATCTTTCGTTAATGGCGAATTTAGTTTTCGACGTTTTACCTCTTTCACCAAAAAGCGTAGCACTTGGGCTTTGCTGCGAAAAACTTTATTTGGTACGCGAGCATTTAGAGCTGTAATAATCATTGGATAAGTCAAAGGAGCATTTCGATTATTCGAAACATTTCTGACTTGAGCTGATGTATAACTTGGAAAGACAATAATTGATCCCAGAGCCAAAACTATTAGGCTAACAGACAATTTATTTAATTTAATTTTTAGCACTTTCATATTTCTATACCTTCTTAATAAAGCCTTTGCTAGCAGCTATTTGTGTATATACAGTTTGGATTGTTTGTTGAATTCTGTTTAGACGAATTTTTAGTTGATTGTTTTGAGGTTTTAGTTTTAGTTTTTGATTGTGATCGTTTAATTTCTTTCTTGCTTTTCTTCTGTTCTACGATTTTCTTTGATTGGTTTGTTGTTTTTGTTAGATTTACATTCTGAGGGATTACAAATACATGAAAGAACTGTTTTAATCCTCTTTCAATGGAAGCATGAATAATGCCTTCTTTTTTTAAAACAGCCAGTTTATCAATGAGATATTGTTGCTCCTCAACATTCATATGTGCATACGAAATATCAAATGAATAACCAAAAATATGCGGTGGGGAAAATTTTCTCGTTCGGGATTTAATATCTTTTGGGTCGAGTTTGCTTAAAGATATTTGATGCTCTAAAGAGTTTGTTAAAGCATTTATTATCAGAGGTCTTTTGAATTGATTGGCATAATCTGAACTAACTTTTTCAAGTATTTCTTTCGCATTTGGATGAAGAGAGCTGAGTAACTTTACTTTTAGTCTTTTTCTGTCGTTTGGACTTTTAATATCGTAAGTTTCAGAAAATGCTGTCTGAGCTACTTTGCTCAATATCTCAAAATCCTTGGAATTTAGTTTAATTATTGGTGAATTAATATCTTTTTCAAAATCAAAAGACGTAAATTGATCTTCAGTGACTTTTTCACCAGTTGTTACTACATAAGTTTCAGTTACTAAAGGTATTTCAACAAGCTTTTTATCTAAAATTCTTCGAGCTAAATCGGCATAATCATTTGGTATCCTAAGACCTTTTGATATCAAAGCATTTATTATTTCCTGTTGTTTTCTAGCTCCCGTTCGTATTTCATTTGGGTAAACAAGATCGGTTACACTTCTTCCAATCGGAGAATTTCTTCTCTCCTTTGCTTTAGCTAACTGTTTTTCCCATAATGTTTTACGAATAGGTTTTTCTGTCAATTCTTTTGTAGGAATTTCAGGAATATCAGGAGAGGGGATTGGATTGTTTGCAATTTCTGATTCCTCAGAACTAAAAAGCTCAGAATAAAATATTGCACCAAAAGAAATTCCCGTAATCAGAAGTAAGCCTAATAAACTCGCAGCAGCGATTCCGATAGCTTTTTTATTTGTGCAAGAAGTAAATGATCTTGTTTTATGGGGAATTTCACCATGACTCGTTTCCGGCATTCTTTCTTGAGTTGTTTCAGCTTGTTTGAAATGCGTAATTGAATCAAAATTAGAGTCAGCAAAAACCTTGTTATCAAATGTTTCTTTTTTGATTTCGGCAGTTTTTTTAATTGGAGGTATTGAATAAAGCATCTCTTTTGCCGATACAAAACGATCTCTTCTTTTGACTGACATTGCTTTCAAAATCCAGTTTGATAAATCTAAGGATATTGCAGAATTTAGTTCGTGAGGCGGCGTCAAAGGGTCAGTATTATTTTCCCAAATATCAAGAAGTCTTTTGGTGGAATCAACAGGTAATTCATTGGTCAATAGATGATAAACCGTCGCTCCGATTGCATAGACGTCAACGCGAGCATCGGTTTTCATTTTTAGTATTCTTTTGGCTTTTTCTTTGTGTTGAAGCATAAAGTATTCACGTGATATTGGTGGGATCGTGTGAATAAGTTGTTCAACCGGAGAATAATCAACTGTTGCTGCTACAAAAGTTTTTTGTAAGTGTCTCGGATTTTTATTTACCTCGGCGATTTTGGCAATTCCAAAATCAAGCAGTTTTATTTTGCCATATGGATCGAGTTTTATATTTGAAGGTTTAACATCACGATGAAAAATTGGATTTTTGAGGGTGTGTAAATAATCAAGAGCTTCTAAAACTTGTTTTGTCCAATCAAGGGATTCTTTGATCGGCAAAGGAGATTTATGACGAGAAAGTATCTGCCCCAAATCATTGCCTTCCACCAATTCCATTACGAGATAATGTCTGTCAATTAATAAAACATTATCTGTTTCGTAAAAATAATCCCTTACGTAAGGAATCGCTTTGTGCCGAACTTTAGCTAATGATCTTGCCTCATCCCTAAACGCCTTAAGAATTTGCTCATTCCTTTTTTTATTCGATAATTCAATGAGGACTTCCTTTACCGCAACCGAATACCCAAGCTTTTCATCAATTGCTTCATAAACTGCTCCCATACCGCCCTTACCAAGCAATCTGATAATTCGGTATCTATCCTGCAAATTTGTCCCTATCTTCAACATACCCAAATAATCCCAATAAAAAATGTCGCTTAATTACTAATGCGACATTTTGGATATAAAAAGGACAAATTAAATATGTAAGCTACTTAATTGCTTATTCTTTTAGAAACCATAAACAACATTATATTGTCTGTTTCCTTCCAGATTCATTTTGTTTTTGATTATGCTTTGGGCAAAAAGGAGTTTTGCTAGGGTTTTTACGTCTTGTCGCTGGAATTGGTCGATCAAGCTGACAGTTTTTCCAAAATCATGTGCGGCTAATTTAGCGAGAGCTTCACCGTAATTTGAAAATGAACGGCTGACGTTTTGTGTGAAAATGATCTCTCCATTTTTGAATGAATTACTTCGCTTATTGTATTTTGCAATTAAAGCATAGGCAGTCATCATATCGTTTGCCATATACATAAGATTGGTAAGATATGGATATGCTTTTTCGGGATCGATAATGGCTAGACCTGAAACAACCTTCAAAATATCATTAACTTCTTTACGACTTTCGGGTACTTGATTTACCAGCTGACTGGCATCCTCAATCAGCCTGACAGCATTTTTATGGTCTTCTTCTGTATTTTTCTTTTCAAAGCCGATTGCCAGATCAACCATTATTACTATTTTGGAACTTTCGGATTCAGTTTGGTCAATTAAAGATTTGGCATCATCTAGTTTTCCGTCTTTTATTGCTTTAGATGATAATTTTGAATTCAGGTGACTTAATGCATCATCTCTTTGTTTACTCTGCGGTTCAGCATTGATCAATTGTCGAACCTTGTCGGTTTCTCCGCTTTCAATGGCTTTGTTAATAGCACTTTGGTAAAGCTGAAGTTTTTGCCAACCGGGGTAATTTTTGGCTTCTGCAATTAATTCTTCAGGCTTAGCATTAGGATCATTCATTTTCTTGTACATATCCTGATAACTGCGAAGCGATTCGGGCATGACCTTTGACATTTCCTGCTCTTTCTTTTTTAATGCTTCAGCTTTAGAGGGAGCATATTTTTTTAACTCACCCATATTCTGACCCAAACCATAAAAGCTCTGAAAATCAGTTGTTTGTAAATAAAAGTCGGCGACTTTGTTAGCAATCGCTCTCAAATCACCATCTTCTATTTTTAATTGTTTGAATTTAGGGTTTCTTGATTTATATGTCTGAGGTCGGGAAGATTGTGTTAATAGATACTGTGCTATAGAAACTTCCGAATTAAAGGCTTGTTTGAATTGAGAGTTCAACAGTTTATCAATAACTTCTCCGAGCAATTCCTTTCCTAAGTCTTCATTTTTATCAGTTACTTTTTGAACTAAATTTATTGCTGACATCGAAACACCTTTGCTGAGGCTTTCACGAATCAACTTAGCCGCTTTATCAGGATTTTGTTCAGCGGCTTTGACGGCAAATTGCTGTTCGAGACTTAATTCCTGCTGGACTAAGTATGAGTTCCTTTGATTATTCAATACATCAACTGCGGATTTTTTCTGACCTTTTATTTGAGGAGTATTTTTAGCATCGAGTGCAGCTTGAATATTGGCGGGACGTGTATCTTTGAGTAATTCCAAAGCAAAATCCGCATCATGATTGGCGATCATCAGCATAATCACACGTCTAGGTGAACGTTGCTGCCAATAACTATATTCTTCAAAATAGTCCTTTGATTTTTGTTTAGGTTGAATCGCTCCCTGAATTAATTCATCGGCAGAATTCTGAAAGAGCTGTTTTGCACGCTTCTGGTCAACTTTCCAGATCAAATCGCCAGCCATCGCAAAAGCTAAAGCACGATTTTCCCAAAGCTTCAGAGACTCTGCTTCTCCGAGAGCTTCATCCAGCAATTTATAGGCTTGTTTTTCAAGCTTTTCTCTTGCTTCATCTTTTTCGGATTTTGATTCGGTCGGAGAAGTTTGTGGAAGTGCAAGAGTACAGAAAATAAAAAGTATAAAGGCAGAAGTTGAAACGAGGCGTGGAAAATACATAAAAAAGCTCCTTCTTCAATAATTTGAATATAAATTATCCTAAAGAAAGAGCTTTGTAAATGTTTTTTAGTTGTAGTTGCTGCTACTTCTTCTTCTAAATTGGAACGGATAATAGTTTACATGCAGATTAAATTTCCCGTCAGGTGAAATAATATCTGTATGTAATCTCAATTTATGAACTCCTGCACCAAGAACGATTTCGCTGTAAGGAATGAAAACTTTAATGTCATGAAAAACAGCTGAATCATATCTGGGAACGATGTCTTTATAAAAAGTTAGGCTACCATTTACTGAGCGATTTCGGCTATTTGGTCTGGCTGTGATCTTTCCACCATCAGCTTTTTGAACAACTAATGCTAATTGCAGATTTCTCCCACGCAGGTTATTCAAAGTTGCTTTAGTGTGAACCAGCATTCCTTTTTGCCCGTCTTGAGTCACATCATAGTCAATCCACATTCTACCTAGCTTAACGCTTGGTTTTCCGCCATTGTTGGTCGGTGGTGTTGATGTAGTTGATCTAGCAGGCTTAGTAAATGTAAATGGATAGAGAGCTAAATGTCTTAGTAAATCTCCATCGGGATAGTAAATGTCAGCATCAAGTTTTAAGTTGTGCTTGCCAGGTTCAATCGCAAATTCATCATAAGGAAGGAAAACACTGTAATCTTTATAAACTGCTGAGGTAAAACCTGGTTTTAATGGTTTAGAAACCTCCAATTGTCCGCCCCTGTTTCTGTATGCAGCAGTTTTAGAACTCAAGACATCACCATCATCTCTCTGAATTCTGACAGCCAATTTAAGCTGTACATCCTTCAAGTTTTTGAGTGTAAACTTTGTGTGAACACGCATACCCTTTTTGCCGGCAACTGTAACGTTGTAATCTACCCAAATTTTATCAAACTCAACAATCGGAGGTGCATTTGGATTTATGTTACGAACCGGTGTGTTACGAGGGGCACGACTTCGGGCAGCAGAAATCAATGCAAATGTTGCTCCTGCTCTTCGTAACTCCTGCTCAATCTCATTTGATACACGAAACGTTATTCCACGTCTTTGGATCTGTTGGGTTATAAATGAGTTTTTTTGGCTCATTGTGAACCCACCACTTTTAGATTGTAAGCCCGTTAGAACTTCAGCCAGACTTAAAGGACCACTTTGAGCAAGTGCCGTTTGCAAAGAAAACGACATTGTTAAAACAATTGCAAATGCCAAGCTTAAAATGGATTTAGATGCAGTATGTCGAATTTTCACGATTTATTTAACTCCTTACAGACTAAATTAGCTTTGAAAATATTAACATAGTTAAAGTTTCGCACCAAAAAATTAGTCATTGCTTAAATTATTAAATTGTTTGTTAGAAAAACTAACTGATAAAAAGACGTATTAAATAGAAAAATTTGCTTTATCTATGATTATCAAATACGTCTTTTGGGTTGATTGAAAAATTAACAGTCGTCCGTAAAAATACAATTCATATCTTTTTTAGGCGTTCTACGAGGTCTCGGTGTTCTTCTCGGTTTGGGGGTTCTACGCGGAGTAGGTTTAGCAACAATAGTCCTTGGAGTCGGTCTTGGAGTTGCTTTACGCGTCGGCTTAGGTGTTGCTTTTGTAACGGTTCTCGGAGTCGATTTCGTTGCCGGGGTTTTACTCGTTGTAGGTGTTCTGCTTGTGGTGGTAGTTGAATTTGTTTCGGTATTTGAATCATCCGAGCTAGTATTTCCATCTGTCAAAATATCTCCCTGACCAATCGGAACGTCACTCTGGATTGAGTTTGAGTTATTTTCACCGTCATCCTCTACCACTTGATTTGTGTTAGTATTTGCGGTCGGCGTATCTTTACCAGCAACATAATTTATGTAATAAAAAGCCCCAGCAGCACCGCCCACTAATAAAAACAAAAGTCCGAAAACAGGAATCAATAGTAGAAATTTAAGATTACTTTTTTTCTTTTGTTTGGGAGGTTGAGTTTGGTGAGTTTGTCCTCCTGTTTGTCCCTGTGAGCTTAGTGAAACTACTTGTTGATTAAATTGCTGACCCGTATTTACTCTCGGTTTGCCTACTTCGGTAACAATTTCTTCAGTTACATTTGAATCAGACGGAGAAGTGCTTTCAAGTGGAGTTGGTGGTGTTTGTGCTTCTGCATTCGATGGATCAGTATTTGTTGGCTGCTCTCCACCTGTATTTGGTGGATTTTCTAAAACGAAGGTTTTTGCTGAGGTTGCCTCCAGATCAATGCCATCTTCATTAGTTTTGAAGTCATCCATGTTTAATTCAACAGTTGGAACTAAAGATGGTTTGGTGCCAAATTCGGCAAATCCTCGAAGTGCTTCACGCATTTCTGCGGCTGTTCCATAACGGTCTTCACGTTTTATTTCCATTGATTTGAGTAAAAACTGTGAAAACTCAGCAGGAATTTCAGGATTTAGTTTGCTTGGATTTTCCAAAGGATCGGGTTTACCATCCCAAATCTCAATACTTCTTTTAACCGCTTCAGCCGGAGAAACATTTGTAACTAGATGATAGAGAGTAGCTCCAAGTGCATACAGATCACTCCGAACATCAGCATTTTGCTCAAGGAATTTTTCTATTTTTTCTGAATATTTGTGTGTAATTACTGCCAAAAATGTTGGGTCAAGAACGCGCAACATCTGTTCTATTGGAGAATAATTTAGAGTTGCTGCAACGAATGTCTGATTCGCAACAGTATTCGCTGCATTGGCTTCTGTCCCTTTAGCAATACCAAAATCGAGTAATTTAATTTTTTTGCGGGAAGTTAGCTTTAAGTTTTGAGGTTTGATGTCTCGGTGTATAATCGGCGGATCCTGAGAGTGTAGATAATCCAATGCATCAAGCAAAGAATCTGTCCATTCAATAACTGTCTCAACTGGAAAAGATTTTCTCTGTTCCTGCAAAAGTTTGGCTAGATCATCTCCATCAACAAGTTCCATTATCAGGAATTGACTATCATCTTCCGTAAAATAATCTTTAACGTGTGGAATGTTTTCGTGATTAACCTTTGCCAAAATTTTAGCTTCACGCTCAAATGCGTGTTGAGCCATTTCTTGTGCTTTGGTGTTGTGAGTTGAAGATAGGTCAAGTATAACCTCTTTTACTGCAACAGATGTATCAAAAACATTGTCGTGAGCCTCATAAACTGCACCCATACCGCCTTGACCTAAGCGGCGTATTATTTTGTATCTTTCTCTTAAAGTTTCGCCTTGCGTCAACATAACAAAACAATTATTGACCAAAATTAGATAAAAGGGAAGTTTTAAGTGAGTTAATTGAGAAGTTAAATGCTAAAAAAAAGGTAAAAGAACAAGACTATTCTTTAAAGTTAGTTTGTTCCTTTACCTTTCCTGCTTAGAAGGGATTTGGATTTTAAATCAGTTTATTTAATCGCTCTGCATAATCTTTTGGAAGTTCATTCCCGTAGTATCTGACTATTCCGTCTTTATCTAGGAAAACTACAGTCGGTGTACCTAAAACATTATATTTTTGTGAAACTTTTGTTCCCTCATCTCTGGCAACATCGTATTGAATCCCAAATTCTTTGATGCCGCTTTGTGTTCTGGCTTCGCTTTCACCAACATTTATTCCTAAAACCTGAACACCTTTCGATTTGAATTCAGCATTTAGTTTATTAATGTGCGGAGCCTCCTCTTCACAGACAGGACAGTAATAAAGCCAAAAAACTAAAACAGCAGGTTTTCCTTTGAGTGACTCAAAAGAAACTTTTTCGCCGCTAACTTTCGTTAATTCAAAATCAGGAGCTAAGTCTCCGAGTTTTGTCCCGCGTTTATCTATTGGCTGAACTTTTTTTGTAGAATTTTCTCTATTCTGTTTAATGCTTTCGGTTGCATTTGAACTTGTGCAAGCCGAAATAACAAAACCCGCAACTATTCCAATTATAATCAATGATGCTAACTTTAACTTCGACATAATTTTATTAATTCCCTCAAATAACCCTTTTTCCAGCTTCAATCAATAGATATTGTGCGACCAAGATCATTACAAAACCGAAGCCTTTTTTAATTTTCTCCATCCAAACACCTGAGCGTGGCATTGCTGCAAAAAATCCGCTGAATGTACCTAGAGCAATCATTAAAATCCCCATTCCAAATGCGAAAGCAAATAAAACGCTTACTCCAAAAAGTACATTTCCTTGAGAGCCAACATAAGCTAGCGTCGCTCCTAAAGCCGGTGCCGTACATGGTCCAACAACAAGACCTGAAGATGCTCCGATGAGTAATGCTGACAAATAACCTTTTCCTTTAGATTGTGGATTCCATTTATTTAAGAATTGCGGCGAATTTATAGAAAAAATATCAAGCATAGATAAAGCCATAATCAAAACGATGTTTGCCACAATTAAATATGTCCAAGGACTGGAAGCCCACGCTCCAAAAAGTGTTCCTGTCAAAGAAGCAAATGCTCCAAGAGCCGCGTAAACGATGCTCATTCCCGTTACGAAAAGAACTGATAAAGTAAATCCACGCAGGTTAAATTTACTCGAAATTTCGCTTTGTTGATTTAGGTTAGCTGTTTGTCCTCCGATAAAACCCAACTGGATAGGTATTATTGGATAAACACACGGTGTAAAACTGATTAAAACACCTGCCAAAAATGCTACCGGTAGAGCCAAAATTGAATTTCCTTGTAAAAGGTCTTGTAAATTTGCTACATAACTTTCCATAAAAGCCTCCTTTGAATTTTGTGCAGAAAGAAGAGGGATGTTTCCTTGCTTTGTAACCCTTTTCCATCCCTCTTCATTTTGTCGAAATCCGAACCAAAATTTCGACAAAACCTTATTTCAAAGCTTTGTTGAAAGCATTTACATAAGCCGAACGTCTATAATTTTTCGCTGTTTGAAAAACTTTAGTTGAGCCTTTGAAGACAGCAACAGTTGATGTTTTGCGTTTGTTTGTACGGAAGAAACTGCTCAAACCGTATGATTTAGCGATTCTGGCAGATTTAGCTTCTGCTGCTTCGTCAGTAACGTCCAAAACTACGAAATTCATTTTTCCGCCATATTCTTTTCTTAGACTACTGATAATTGGATCAACCCTTTTGCATGCTCCGCACCATTCTGCTTTGATAAGTACAACCGTCGGTTTTTTTCTGACAGCATTTGCACTTGCTTCAGCTGAAATTGCGAATGAACCCGTAAGTAAAACAAAAGCGAACATTAAAGCTGTAGTTTTAGATATAAATTTTTTCATAATGACAAAATACCCCTTAAATTTTATTAATTTGAATTTCACGAATTTTTCGTGTGTAACACTTGCAAGATGACAAAACAGTGGCAGGTTTATTCCCGAAAAAACGGAAAAGATGCATATTTTTTGTGATGGAATAAAATAGTTGTTTTGTGACATTTTAAATAGCAATTGAATCCGAAACACAGCTATTTTCGTAAATAATAGTTAGAGAAAAACGGTTAGGGTGAGAAAAAATGAGTGAATCAAAAAAAATAAAATCAAGTGAAATTACGGATGAGAGGACATATCTAAACCGCAGAAATTTTATACGCACAGGAGTTCTTGCGGGAGCGGCAGTTGCAACAGGTGTAGGGTATCGTTTGTTTAATCCACCGCCTCCAAAAGAAGTTGTCACAGCAGAAATAGATGACGTGATTAGGTCTAAACCAACTAGTCTCAAGGATGAATTGACCTCGTTTGAAGACATCACCAACTACAATAATTATTACGAATTTACGACTAGTAAAACAGGGGTTGCCAGTGCTGCAGAAAATTTTGTTACAAAACCTTGGACAGTTTCAGTTGATGGTTTGGTAAATAAGCCAAAAGTTTTCGGAATAGAAGAATTACTCAAAATTGAGCAGGAAGAGCGAATATACAGATTTCGTTGTGTTGAAGGTTGGTCAATGGTAATTCCCTGGGTAGGATTTCCAATTAAAAAATTGCTTGACAAGGTAGAACCACAAGGAAAAGCAAAATATGTTGCTTTTCAAACTTTCTATGACGGCTCGAATCCAAAAGGGAAGGGAGTCAATTTGCCAAAAGGAGATAACGGAATGCAGTCAAGCCTTTCCGCGGGAATAGAATTTCCATATTTGGAGGGTTTGCGTCTCGACGAAGCTTTGCATCCTTTGGCAATTTTGGCGACGGGAATCTATGGAAAATTAATGCCTAATCAAAATGGTGCACCGATCAGATTAGTCGTACCTTGGAAATATGGGTTCAAAAGTATCAAATCTATCGTTAGGATAACTTTAACCGACAAACAACCAATCACAACCTGGAGCAGGTCAGCACCTTCAGAATATGGTTTTTACTCAAATGTAAATCCTAAAGTTGATCATCCGCGCTGGTCGCAAGCAACTGAAAGAAGAATAGGTGAGTTCGGCAGAAGGGATACCTTAATGTTTAACGGATATGGTGAGGAGGTTGCGAATCTCTATAAGGGAATGGATTTAAGCAAGTTTTATTAAAATTAACTAATCATTCTTTCCATTCAACACAATTTTATCGTATATAAATAAAAGCAATAACAGTTTAACTCCCAAATAAAACAAATAAATGGAGAAAAAATTAAATATGGATCAAATCTACCCAAAAGCTAGAAATAATGAGATTGTTGTTCAGTCATCTGGTGATGAAACATTAATTTATGACTTGAAAACTAATAGGGCGACTTGCCTCAATCAGATTTCAGCTTTGATTTGGAAACAGTGTGATGGGAAAACCAGCATTGACGAAATTAGTAATAAAGTTAGTATTACATTGAAAAATCTTGTGTCGAAAGATGTTGTGAAGTTAGCATTATTTGACCTTCACAAAGAAGACTTATTGAAGTCATATGATTTGACTGAAGACCTTCTAAAAATATCCAGACGTGAAATAATAAAAAAAGTTGGTTTTTCCTCAATGGTCGCCCTTCCTATTGTGGCTACAATAATCGCACCAACTGCTACACATGCTCAATCAACTTGCCCTTCACCGACGGGGATTGGTGATGGATTGGCTTGCTCTAATACTTGTCAGTGTACAAATGCTTGTTGTGAAATGCAGATGGGAGGAGGAGGCATCTGTGGACCTGATAACGGTCGAACTTGTCTGTGATTATTGTTTGAATGGAAGATAAGTGATGACTCGGCTTAACACTTATCTTAGAATTTATATGAACGACGCGAAATTCAACAAATTTCTAGTATTTATCAATAGCCTGATACCTTTAGCGTTTTTACTTTGGGATTGGTTTTTTAATCAATTAGGTGCAAATCCGATTGAATTCTTTTTAAGAACTACGGGAATTTTAACTCTCATATTTATCTTCATAACTTTGGCAGTTACACCGTTGCGACAAATCTTTGGTTGGAATCAACTGATCAAGTTAAGACGTATGCTTGGGCTTTACGCATTCTTCTATGGCGTCATTCATCTTGTAACTTACTCTATTTTTGACAAAAGCTTGGATGTATCTGCCATTGTAAGTGATATTTGGCAGAGACCCTTTATTGCCGTTGGAATGACAGCTCTAGTTTTGATGATTCCGCTTGCTGTTACATCTACAAATGGAATGATAAAAAGACTGGGCGGGAAAAACTGGGCTAGGCTTCACAAACTTATTTATGTAATAGCTATTTTGGGTTTAATTCACTATTTTTGGATACAAAAATCCGATTACTTCTATCCGATTTTGTTTGCAATTATATTAGCTGTTCTTTTGGGACATAGAGTTTACAAGATTATGGAAAAGCCAAAAGTGCAGAGACAAAAAGCCTGACTAGTCAAACTCTTTTCTTGATTTGTGTTGTTAAATCGAAAGTTTTGCGGAAGTCTTCACCATTCATCACAACAGTTTTGCTCATCTCAAAAAGTCTCGAACGCAAGCGAACGCCGATTCTGTCTTCCAAAGTTTCTTCACGTTCATTGGTCGGTTTATCAAGATAATTTGTTGTAAAAACGGTTAATTTTTTATCGTTGTAGCGAGTATTTATTATGTGAGCCATCGTGTCACGAACCCAGTCGGTTGGTTTTGAAGCACCAATCTCGTCTAGAACGAGAATTTCAGCGTTAAAAACAGGTTCGAGAACTTTTAATTCTGATGTTTGGGAAACATAGTTGTAAGAATTCTGAATTTCCTTAAGTAAACCGCCAAACTCATAAAAAAGACAAGAAAATCCGCGTTCCGTTAAGCCTTTTAAAATTGAGACAGCTAAATGTGTTTTACCAACTCCGACTGTTCCCATTAAAAGCAAACCTCTTTCGATTGCAGGGTATTCCATTGCAAGTCTGGAAGAAAAGCGAAAAGCTCTTTCCTGAGAAGGGTTTAAGGCTTTGTAACTATGAAAATGACAGTTGTCATAACGCTTCGGAATGCGTGCAGTTTGAAGTAATTTTGTATGAGAATTCTGCTTTCGACACTGGCAAACTCTTGCTCCTTTACCGGGAACTACTTCCATACCCGAACCATAGCAAAGCGAACAAACTTCTGATTCCTCTTCGGCATCAGAAAATCTCTGATAATCTTCTTCAGGAATCTCTTGCTCAGCCTCATTTGGCACAGCGAATAATGGATGAATTGTCGCTTTATCTTGTGACATTCGGTATCAGATTAATAAGTTTTCCCTAATTAGACCTTGATTTTTTTCCGGAGGTATTTGGTTCAAAAACAGGGCTTAGTTAATTCGAAAGTATAGGCATAAATTGCTTTGATTACAAGTTAAATATTGCAACAAATTTTATATTCTGTGAGTTGAAAATGAGGAAGCTTTTGAAAACAAAAGACTTAGTAATTAACAAAAAATTTACATTAGCTTAAAAAAGATATTTCTTACAATTTTTCGGATTAAATACGTGTGGTATATTAAATTCTTTAGTTAGTAGGCTTTAAATAATTATGGGTATCTTACGCAGCATTTTGATAAAATTAGGGCTGGCAGATTTGACTGCCGACAGGGAACCTCTAGAAGTATTTATTCTCGATGATGATGAGCGAAGACATCGCTGGTTTAAGAAAAGATTAAAAGGTGATCGTCTCGAAATTGTTGAAACTGTAGAGGATGCAAAGAAAATCCTACAGATAGGTAGATATGATGCTATTTTTTTGGATCACGATCTGCTTCCGCATCATTACGAATCAAATGACCACGATGATTTTCACAACACAGGGTATGCGATTGCAGAATGGTTAGCAGATAACAAGAAGGTTCAACCCTCTGCATACATAATCGTACACACACGAAATCGCAAAGGCGGTTCGAATATGGCAGAAAAATTACGTGAAGGAAAGAGACAGGTTGAATACGTTCCTTTTCCAATGCTTGACTTGAAGATTCAGCAAACCTTTAACAGATAATCTTCAAATAAAAAAAGACAGGCAAAATGTTACCTGTCTTTCCTGCTTAGAAGATATTTTAAAGATTAAAATATCACTTGAGTTTTTTGTGCTATTCCCTCGGCAGATTTAGAGAGCTCTTCTTTTTTCCTCTTAATCACATTTTCAATAGATTTTTTCATTCTTGGGTCATCTATATTTTTTAGAGCTTTTTCCAGAGCTATCACGTGAGCAGTATCTAGAGCTTTTTCTTTTGACACTTTTACATGAGGCTCTACACCTGTCCCTTCCCAATTGGTTTTAGTAATTGGGCTAATTGCACGTCCTGTTGAAATGAAAACACTAAAATGTTTTGCAAGTCTGAAAATTCCACCTGGGTGAGCTCCGCCGCCCGTGGTTTCGCCAACAATCGTGGCGCGTTTTAGATTTTTTAAGTTGTAAGAAAATTCCTCTGCGGCTGAAAATGTTCTTTTGCTCGTCAGAATATAAACATCTTTACCTTCAAATTTCACATTTGCTTTTTCGGGCTTTGTCCAAAAGTCATTCGTGACGTTACCTTTCCGCCAATAAAGGCTATTTAGATGAACAGGCTTATCACCAAAAAGATACGAACTGATAAGTGCAACCATACGCGGAGAACCGCCGCCGTTTTTCCTTAGGTCGAAGATTAAAGCGTCAGTATTAGCAAGAAAATTCATTGCGTGTTTTACTGTTTTTTCTCCCAGCTCGTGATTTGTAAATCCTCTTAAATCAATATATCCAATGTTTCCTTCTAATCTCTCGACCTTGTTAAAACCGTAATTGATTCTCTTAAGGTAAGCTTTGAATCTTTTCTGTTCTTCTTCCGTTGGTTCTGTTCTTTTAGCCCTAACGGGAAGCGGACGATCTGAGGTTCGTACTCTTAAGTGCCTATCCTTGCTAATCGCTTGCATATGAGCGGTCAGTTTTTTGGCAAATTCATCGGCATTCGTGATTTGGCTGTACTCATTTCTTTTCAAACGATTCATTAGATCATTACTCATTTTTTCAGCCACTTTGGGAAAAACGTAATTTTCCTTTAAGTCTTTAGCAAGTTTTTCCACTACTTCTTTTTGAGTTTTGGCATCAACCGTTAAATCATTAACTGGATTTTTTTCGGCAACAATAACAACGTTGGAAAATATATAAATGCCGATGATGATGCTCAATGAAACTATAATTGCAGTCAGCTTTTTCATAATTATTACTCCTTAAATAAATTTATGTGTATTATTTCTTGATTCCTTTAATTAATATTTCAGCTATTTTGAGAACCTTTTCTTCGATTTCATTACGTTTGCCGAGTTCTTTAGTTGAAAGGCTTGCGGGAAGCAAAGAATTTGTAGCAATGATGAACGCTTCAGCAGTTTTCTGAGTGTCATTTACTTCATATGAACCATTTTCAATACCCTCTTCCAGAACTTCTCTAAATATTTCGGATTCTTCCTGAAAATATATTTTTCGTCGTTCATTAACTTTTTCCCGCAAAGAAGCTAAAAGCTCATCAAGACTTTCTGTATAATGCTGAACGCTATCAAAGCGGAAAAGAACTCTTAGAACTAACATCTCCCTTAGTTTGGTTTCAGTCTTTTCATTACTTTTAGCAATTTTAATTAAATGTTTTTTTACACGTTCAACGATTCTGTCAATGTGTGACAAAACAATCTCTTCTTTGCTTTTGAAATGCAAATAAATGCTTCCTTTACCGATACCAACATCTTTTGCCAAATCATCAATTGTCATCTTTTGATAACCATAACGAGCAAGCAAACGATCAGTAGAATCCAAAATAGCTTCTCTTATTTCTTTAGTTTGAACGCTGATTCTCATATACATTGAATTATGACTAAATACGTCTTTTAGTCAAGAAAAGTTTTCTGTTTTACAAATTTTTTACATAATTTAGAACTGTTTCGTTCATATTTTTGGATTAAAAACAAAAAGTGAAATGTTTTTCCTTCTTCTGACACTATTAATGAAACAAATAATTAAAGTTTCAAAAAATAACAAAAATAGGAGAGAAATATTTTATGGGAAAGGTTCAAAAACCTACCGCACGACGGGATAAAATCGTTACTCAGGATATGGCAACTGAAACTCTGATTTATGATCTAGAGGCAAACAAAGCTTTTTGTCTTAACGAAACATCTACACTTGTCTGGCAGCTAAGTGATGGACAACACACAGTATCTCAGATAAGCGATGAGATGAGTAAGCAAATGAAAAATCTGGTCAGCGAAGACGTTGTTTGGTTGGCACTAACTCAATTGAACAAAGATGGATTACTTGAAAATGGAGATAAACTAGATTTTCCCTTTTCGGGCTTATCAAGAAGAGAAGTTATTAAAAGGGTTGGTTTTGCTTCAGTAATAACATTGCCGGTGGTTTCATCACTGGTTGCCCCTCAGGCTGCAATGTCACAGTCGCTTTCACCAAATGGCGATGCTTGTACGATTGGAAACCCATCAACTTGTGCTTCAAATAATTGTTTAAATGCCGGAATGGGGATGGGGATCTGTTGTGATGCCGGATCATCACAAGCTAATAATCCCGGATATACCATATGTACAACCGACCCAACTGCCGCTGACTTTGACTTTAGGTGTTGTAGCGGAAGTGCATCACCTGGTACAGGGGCGTGTCCTCCTAGTCCCTCGCCAACTACAAGATACGTATGTGATCCATACTAATTTCCTATTCAATAAACAAATACATAATTCAAGACGGCTTCGGTCGTCTTTTTTTGTACAGTAAGTCATATTCGATAAAAAAGAGCCGCTTTTTAGACGACTCTTTTTTTACCTCCCCTTGTCCGTTTTTATTATTTACACTGTTGCTTCTTGCCCTAATTCAGCTACGACTGGAAAATCAATCGGAATTTGCGTGATATTGTTGACGTAGTTTGTAAATGTAGTGTCAATTACAACCAATGTAACATCTATCAAAGAACCTTTGTCATAACCGGCGTTAAAGAAGTTTTCCAGAGTTTGTTCGCTTGGTCTTCCGCGTGTAACGGTAATTTCTTTTGCTAATTTAACCAAAGCATCAAGTTTTGCATCTTCACTTCTGCCCTTGCGAAATTCGATGGCTTCTTCATCTGTAAAACCATTCATTTTTGCAATTGCCGTGTGTGCTGATTGGCAATATAGACAATCATTAACTTGGCTGACTGCTAAGCTTATAGCTTCTCTTTCTTTTGCGGAAAGTGAGCCTTTGCCTTGTGCTTTGGAAAATTCTAGATATGTAGCCAAAGCGTTATCTGAATAGGCTATTGTTGCGTACAGATTTGGAACAAAACTTAATTGTCCTTTTAAGTTATCAAAAATCTCTTGGTTATTGGTTGAAACGTCATCTTTTGTTGGAACTGTAAATTGTGTCATTTTTTGTTATCTCCTAAATAATTGCTTTTTTTTAATCTTGAATTCTCAAGTTGCTGTTACTTAATACAACCCTTGTGCCAAACTGTTGATATAGGGGCAAGTTCAAGAGTAGCAATGGTTTGCGTGTGTTAATTGTTTTTGGCTAGCTACTAAGAAAATCGTGTAAACACGAAATGTCGTTGCTGGTGTCACGAGTTTTCGTTATTATGCTCTTATGGCAAAAAATGAATTTTTTGATGAGACTAATGGAAAAAAGCCTCTTATAGGTGAAAGTCCAAAATGGCGAAAGGTTATGGCAAATATAGACCTTGTAGCTTCAACTGAAGCTACGGTTCTTGTTATGGGCGAAAGCGGAACTGGAAAAGAACTCGTCGCTCGAAACATACATGAAAAAAGCGGTCGGAAGCATAAGCCTCTGGTTACGGTAAACTGTGCGGCAATCGCTCCCGAACTATTCGAGAGTGAATTTTTCGGACATATCAAGGGTTCTTTTACAGGTGCAGTAAATGATCGTTTTGGAAGATTTCAGACGGCTGACGGAGGAACGATTTTTCTTGATGAGATTGGTGAAGTGCCACTTGAATTACAAGGAAAGCTTTTGCGTGTGTTGCAGGAAGGAGAATATCAGAGAGTAGGTGAAGACCGAACACGAAAGATCAATGTTCGTGTGATAGCTGCGACCAACCGTGAATTGCAAAAAGAAGCAGAAGAAGGAAGTTTTCGTTTAGACCTTTATTATCGCTTGAGTGTATTTCCTTTATTTTTACCACCTTTGCGTGAGAGATTAGATGACATTCCGATCTTAGCTCAGCACTTTTTTAGAAAGTGTGCTGAAAAACACGAATGTTCCATAACAAATTTGACCAACGATAATATAAATTCTTTGCAAAATTACCATTACCCGGGAAATGTAAGGGAACTGGAGAACATCGTCGAGAGAGCAACAATTGTTGCGGGTTGCAGCGTTTTGAGTATGGATATGAATGACATAATTGATTCTATGTTACTCCCGAAACAAAAGGATTCAATCGCATCAATTCTAGGAAAAGAACCGACGAAGCCACAAATTCTTACTTATTCAGAGCTTAAAGATTTAGAAAGAGAAAACCTGATAAAAGCTCTAAAAGCCACAAATTATAAGGTTTATGGAAAAGATGGAGCGGCGGAACTATTGGGAGCGAAACCCACAACTCTTTCATCGCGTATCAAATCTTTAGATATTCCTACGCGTCCGGAATAAGAGCTGTTTATTTGATTCTTTTATATTTTCTTAAAATATTCTTTGTTTCTTTGATCGGGAGTGCTTCAATCTTGCGACCTTTTTGTCCGTCCATAGTTGTTGCTCTGAAAAGGGAGTTATAAATTGCCTCTTCGGTCGCTTCGATCGTAGCTAAAAATAATGGTGACATAGAATTATTGGGTAAAAGTTTGGTTGGTTGTGGCGATGCACCGTTTGATTTAATGCGAACATCTTGAGCCATAGAAAATGCAATTGCATAATCGCCGCTTCCATTTGTTCCAGCTGCACCAGTTCTGGCAAGTCCCCACATTGAGCGTGACGCCATACGTTTCAAATTTCTAGCATCTATCGGAGCATCTGTTGCGATAACAATGATTATCGAACCATCAGCATTATCATTTAAGTCATATGTTGATGCAGCTTTTGACGGCTCTAAGAATCTTTTCAAGTAATACTTTCCTAATTCGACTCCAACAGGCACACCATCAATTTGTAAAACTCCACCATAGTTTGTCTGAACTAAAACCCCGACTGTATATCCGCCAAGAGAATCGGGAAGCTTACGTGAAGATGTTCCGATTCCGCCTTTCCAACCGAACGCAATAGTTCCTGTTCCTGCTCCTACCGAACCTTCTTCAACTTCATCGGATTTAGCATTTTTGATTGCGTTAAAAACATCTTCTTGTTTGATATGTCTGCCTCTGCCATCATTTAAAAAACCATCATTAGTCTCAGCAACAACAGGGTTAATCGAACGCACATTTTCATTTCCCGGCAGAGCAAGCATATAATCCATCAAAAAATTGCCTACCTTTGGAACACTTAAAGTTGAAGTCAGCAAAATTGGAGTTTCAATTTCACCTAACTCTTTAACTTGGGTTGAACCCATTAATTTTCCGAAACCATTTCCAACAAAAACTGCTCCCGGAACTTTTTCTCGAAACAAATTTCCATCGTGTGGCAAAATTGCAGTCACTCCGGTTCGAATTTTTTTGCCTTTAATGATTGTTGTATGTCCCACTTTAACTCCATCAACATCCGTAATTGAATTAAGTTTTCCAGTTGGGATAACACCAATTTTTAGTCCTAAATCAGTAGTTCTGGGTTTAGGGTTTTTAGAACTATCTTTATTTTGCGATGAAATGTTTGAAACCATAAGGATTAGAAAAATAGGTGAAATAAAGATGAATGATTTCGCAAGTTTAAGCATGGCAATGATTTTACATATTCAAACGAAAAAGAAAAAGAGACTACATGTTAAACAAATAGTCTCATAATATTAATTTTTGGTTTCAGGGAAAAAGTTACGGGTCAACTCTGATGCTATTTATTAAAGATTCATTCGGAGTTTCACCCAACTGCTGTATCATTCCCAATGTGTCGGTTCTCCCCCAATGCTCTACCATCATTCCATCTTCAAATCGAATAATATCTATTGTTTCGACTTTCATTTTATTTCCGCTAGGTGTAAAGCCCATAAATTCAGTTTCGCCGGTATGAGCTCCGGTTACAGTCATTCGGACAACAACCTTGTCATCTTCAGCGATCATATCTTCAATATGAAAATGCAAATCGGGAAAAGCAGCATAAAAATTCCTGTAAAATTGCTTTAGGCTTTCTAAGCCACTCATATTGACCTCTTCATTTTCAATCGCACCTTCAACAACAAATTCATCTGCAAGATCAAGATTTTTCTGGTTTATAACTTCATCATAAAAACGTCTGACCAAATTTTTATTTTCTTCTATGCTCATAGCAAGTGACTCCTACTTTTTATCCAATTATGAAAAATTGCTTAATATCTTACAGTAAAAATGCAAATTATTCTCATATTTTTACAATTTGGACATTACAAATTTAAAATTAAAAAAGGACACCCTATCAGATGTCCTAAATTACTAAAAACTTATGGTGGCTTGGGACAGAATCGAACTGCCGACACGCGGATTTTCAGTCCGCTGCTCTACCAACTGAGCTACCAAGCCATTGATATTTTGCTTATGTTTTTTATAAGCAAGTGAAATAGTGTAAATAAGCCTTTCGCCTATGTCAACCTTAATGAATTAATTTGAAAAATAAATGAAAAAATATGAGAAAAAATAAAAAAAGGTATTGACAATGATACCATTAATTTATAACCTGATTTGGTAGCTGTTCTGCCCATGTCAGCTACATTATACCTTCCGAAGCCCGTTTGATACCTGCCCGTGTCAGTTTGGTTTCAGTCAATGTCTTCTGTTGATTTGAACTCAAACTGACACAGTTATTTTAAAGCAAAATTGTAATAATAATCTGCTTAAGCTTCTTTCGCCATTTCATCAAGTTCGCCTTGAATGTTGGCATTCTCATCTTCGATCATTCCGAGTTTCACTTTTACATCCTGCTCAATTCTTTCAAAGATTTCTCTGTCTTCTTTCAGAAGCTTACGGACTTTTTCGCGTCCTTGTCCGAGTCTTTCTTCACCATATGAAAACCATGCTCCGCTCTTTTGAACAATTCCGTTATTTACTGCTAAATCGAGCAAGTCACCTTCTTGTGAAATTCCTTCGCCATACATAATGTCGAATTCGCATTCTTGGAAAGGCGGAGCAACTTTGTTTTTCTTAACCTTCACGCGAGTTCGGTTTCCAACCATTTTATCGCCTTCTTTGATTGCACCGATACGGCGTATGTCTAGGCGAACGCTTGCATAAAACTTGAGTGCTTTTCCGCCGGTAGTTGTTTCCGGTGAACCGAAAAAGACACCGATTTTTTGACGAAGTTGGTTGATGAAAATAAATGTTGTGCGTGAATTTGCAACAATTGCCGTGATTTTTCTTAGTGCTTGTGACATTAAGCGTGCTTGCAAACCCATATGTGAATCGCCCATTTCGCCGTCTAGTTCTGCACGTGGAACAAGTGCCGCAACCGAATCTACAACAATCACATCAACGCTGTTTGAGCGTGCAAGAGTTTCAGCGATTTCTAAAGCTTGTTCACCCGAATCAGGTTGAGAAATCAACATATCATCAACATTTACACCTAAATTTTCAGCATAAACGGGATCAAGTGCGTGTTCTGCGTCAATATATGCTGCGATTCCACCTTCGGCTTGTGCTGAAGCAACAACTTGAAGTGCAAGTGTTGTTTTACCTGAGCTTTCAGGTCCGTAAACTTCAATAATTCTTCCTCTTGGAAATCCGCCAACTCCGATTGCATTATCAAGGCTCAAACAACTTGTCGAAATAGCTCCAACATCCTCTGAAGGTTTTTCGCCCAAACGCATGATTGAGCCTTTACCAAATTTCTTTTCTATCTGAGACAAAGCCGCATCTATGGCTTTTCCTTTATCCATACTCATCTTAACCGCCTGTTTAGCCATCTATATTTTCTACACTCCTTAATAACTTTGTTTTAAAAATTTCTTTTAAGTCGGGAGTAAGTGTAGCACAAAAAGTGTGGTTTGTGAAATACTGTTTCGTGCATGAAACAGTATTTTCTTTTTCCAAACTGTGATGTTAATCAATTAAATTATTGTAAATTCTAAATTTGTGCAAGTCCAAAAAAGGTAATTATTTTCTTTTCCAACGTGTCTTATCGTTTAAATAACGCTTAGAATCCTGTAAGTCTTTTGGTTGATAATTAGTGAATAGATTTGGAGCATAAGGACTTTTATATTTTTCAAAAATTTGCTGATAAAGCTCCATGTGAACGGTTGGTTGTCGGTTTCGATTACGGTAATTTGCTATTGGGATTCGTGCTGAAACTTTTGTTTCAAACTTAGTATTTGCTTCTGCCAAAGCTCTTCCACCAGGTTCATAAATCACACTTCCGCCTGAACCAGCATCATCAAAAAATCCTGGATTCTCAGGCGAGTATGCATTATTACAAAGTGCTGTGTACATTCCATCGTAAAAAGCAGTTGACCAAACATCCAAAGGTGTAAAACCACCAGAAGCAGTTCTAAGCATTATTTCTGTCCCCTTCATTGCAAAAGCACGGAAAAGTTCGGGTTCACGTTGAACAGAAGAAGTTGCGATGTTGCCGTAAGGTGTGCGTGTAACTGGAATCACTTCATCAATTCCATACATCTCAACATATCTATCAAGCACGTCATAAATTGTTGTTGTAAAAAGTTCAAAGTTTGGAAAAACACCTTTGATGTTTCGAGCTTTCCAATGCTTGGCAATAATTTTTCCTGTGTTGTCAATAATCGTCGTAATACTCAAGATGTGGTTTTTCCAGTTTTTATCTCTCGCATACGAGCCAAAAACTATATAGCAACCATATTCTTTGGCTTTTTTGGCAATTAGTTCAGTTTCTTCACCTGGAATTTCTATTGCAAAATTTAAGATTTCTTTACGATTCCAAGGACTCCAACCTGTGATTGGGAATTCGTGAAAAAAGAGTATGTCGGGGCGTGAGCCATAGAAAAAAGCCTTGTCAATAAGCTTTATCATATGTGAAAGATTAGCTTTGATTCCAGGCTTTGGATTTTTGGCATCAACTGCACGAACACGAGATTGAATAACTGAAAGATTTACAGAGTTTTTTGCCAGAGGGACAGTTTCATAAGTTCCATCTGAACGCATCGAAAGTTCACCGTCTTTTTCTATTTCCTCAACAGAATTATCACTAACTCTCGCCGCTGAGTTTGCTGATAAACCTAAAACTAGTCCTGATGTTCCTAAAGCAGTTTTTGACAAAAAATCCCGTCTTGAAGATTTATCCTTTTTCATACTTTTCTCCCGAATTGTGGTTTGGTTTTGTTATAAGTTTATAACAAATTTGTTTAAGAAGAAAGATTTTGTTAGATAAAAGAAAGAATCTGTATTATGAATCCAAGGTTGAGTTGAGTTCAATTTCAGAAACACCAAAAAAGTCAGCAAATGATACACCTGTTCTTTGCTCAAACTGTTCTTTCATTGAGGGAATATCTCCATCGGTTTCGTCTTTTGAAATTCTTTCAATCCGCCACATTGGGAAGAATTGTTCGCCCAAACCATAAAATGTCTCATCATTTGCAACGGCTTTGACAAAATCTTCAAATGAATTCAGATCAATCCCGCGAACAAAGACACCAGCTTGGCTTATTTCACGCAAAATCCCCCAGACTTTTTCTCTCGGATTTTGCAGAACAACTAATACTGCCTCATCTTTTTTTAGTTTCATAAAATCATTTTTTCTCGACAGCAACGAAAGTTAACTCGGCGTTTTTGTCTATAACTTTTGCATCGAATAAGTCACTATCAGTTAACTGTGGAACAAATTTATGTGGAATCAATACTAAAACTGAACTTGCGTTCTCTTTTTTCAGATAATCATCAATCTCTTTCGGTCCGCTGAATTTCTTTTGTTTGCCATCTGATTCTCTTACCAATCTACCACTTCCATAAAATTCTATGTTGTGATTGATGGTATGCATATTAAGGATTTTTTCGGTTTTATAACCCTGAGTACTTGCGTTTTGGACAAGGTGGCGGGTTGAATCTTCTTCAGCGAAATGAGGTACGACAAATTGCAAAAGCACAACCACAACAGCAAATGTTAAACCTGCTAAGCCTTGTAGAGCGTATTTTCTCGTGTTGCTTTTTTGAATAAAACGAAAGACATATTCCGCTGTAAAAATTACCGCCGCAGGAACAGCAGGCATTATGTAACCGGGAAGTTTTGAGCCGCTGAATGTAAAGAAAACGAGCGGAACCAACATCCAAGAAATAGAGAAAATGAGAAGGGGAGGGGGAGAAATTTTTAACACTTTTGTAAATAGATTCTTTTCATTATCGTTGTTCTGCGGCTTCATGTCTCCGCGTCGAAACAGATTCCAGATTGCCAAGAGGAAAAAAGGAATCCATGGGATTACAAAAAGCGGAAAAATTACCCAGAAAAACCAGAAAGGTTGCGGATGTTTGTATTCATTCGAGGTGTATCTCTTAAAATGATGTTGCAAGAAAAATTCATCAATAAATTCCCAACCATTTGTCAGATACATCTGCAGATACCAAACCGAAGCGACTACGACACTTAAAATTGTTCCCCAAATTAAACTAAACAAAAATGTCTTATTTGGAATCTTCAGACGCAGAACGTAATAAAAAGCAACGATGGCAAATGGAAAAACTATTCCAATCAAACCTTTGGCGATCACACCGATTCCCATAAAAACATAAAAAGGTATGAGCCAATATGCAAAAGATTTTTCGTTTGATTTTGAGGATTTAGTTTCCCAGATGAAGAATGAAACAAGCGAAGCTGTCACGGGAAACGTAATCATTATGTCGAAACTTGCTCCGCGTGCAAAGACAAGTAATCCGAGTGATGAAGCGGCGATTAAGCCCAGCCAGTTTGCAAATTGGGGATTAGTGTTTTGTCCTTCGGCATTTGTTATTCGAATATTTCTTCCAAGTATCCAAAGCGAAAGAATTGTACCTAATCCGAACAATGCCGAACCGAGCCTTGCGGCGAATTCGGTCGTGCCAAAGATGTTGTAAAAAGTTATTTGCAGCCAGTATAAAAGTGCAGGTTTTTCAAACCAATTGTAGCCACCGAGAGTTGTCGTTACCCAGTCCCCGCGTTCATACATTTCTCGTGCGACCTGTGAATATCTAGGCTCATCGGGACCGAGCAGAGGCAGATCAAGTGCGAATAGATAAACGCCGACTATTACCAACGCAAATAAAATCCAAGTCAATTTTTCCGTGTTTTTTAACATTTGTCCTTTGCAATAATCTGAAAAAAAATAACAAAATAGTATTTCAAAATAAAGCCACAAAGGACAAACGATAAAAGACGAATGACAAAATTAAGAACTGCCGTGATCGGAGTCGGAAGTTTAGGACAGCATCACGCACGGAACTTTGCGGAAATTGCTGGTGACGGAAACACGGAATTTATTGGAGTTTGCGATGCTGACGAAGAGCGTGCGAAAGAAATTGCTGAGAAAAATAACTGCGATTATTTTACAGATTGGCGAGAATTATTAGATAAAGTTGACGCCGTTTCAATTGTTACGCCGACCGAAACACATTGCGAAATTGCTTGTGAATTCTTGGAAAAGGGAATTCACTGCCTTGTTGAAAAACCGATTGCACGAGCACTTGAAGAAGTTGACAAAATGACCAAAACTGCTAAAAAAACAGGTGCAAAAATTATGGTCGGACACCTTGAAAGATACAATCCCGCGATGGTTGCACTTCGTCCGCATGTAACAAATCCACTTTATTTTGAAATTCATCGCGTTTCGCCTTTTCCCAATCGAAGCTTGGACGTAGATGTAGTTTTAGACGTAATGATTCACGATCTTGATGCAATTCAATGGCTGGTTGGTGAAGAAATAAAACCCGATTCGATCCACGCTGTCGGAATCCCAATCATCTCAAATAAAGTTGATGCGGCAAACGCCCGTATCGAATTTGAAAACGGTGCGGTCGCCAATATAACTTCTTCAAGAGTCGGCACCGAAAAGATTCGCAAAACACGCTTTTATCAAACAAATTCCTACGTCGTTTTGGATTACGTTACAAAATTTGCATCAGTAACTTCATTGAACCCTGAAGCTGCACATCCGCTTTTGGGAATTAATATAAACAAACTTGAAGTCGAAGACGTCGAACCGCTCCGTGCAGAATTATCGGATTTTATTGATTCAATTTTGGAAGATAAAGAACTGCCAATCACAGCCCAAGACGGTAGAAGGGCATTAAATTTGGCGTTGCAGGTTTTGGACAGGATCGAAGAGCACCGAAATCGTTTAGATGTTTGAATGGAACGCAGGCAGCTTGCCGGCAATGAGTGCGAAAGCACGAAAACAAACATGAAAAACTTATAAGATATAATAAAAACATAGTGATAATTAATTTTGTTCCAACGCTGAAAAACGCGTTGGCTGCAGGCAAGCTGCCTGCGTTCCGTTTATGAATGAAATCTCAACACTTCTACAATCTAAAATTGACGCTGGCGATTTTCCATCGGCAGTCTATCTAGTTGCGGAAAATGGTGAGATAAGATTACAGGGTGCGTTTGGTTTTGCTGTTGTCGAACCAAAAAAAATCAAAGCGAAAATTGATATAATCTACGATTTGGCATCTTTGACGAAAGTTTTGGTAACGGGATTGCTGTGTGCAAAATTGATTGAAAATGGCGAGTTGAATTTGTCGGATAAAATCTTCAAATTTTTTCCCGAATTTGATACCGATGAAAAAAGGGAAATTACAATTCAAAATTTACTAACACATACTTCGGGTTTTAAGGCTTGGTTGCCGTTCTATTTAATAACAGACTTGCACTCTCAAATTTCTAAAATTATTGCGGACGAAAAGCTTGAAAGTTCAATAAACTCAAAGGTTGTTTACAGTGATTTTAATTTTCTGATATTAGGGCTTTTAATAGAAAAAATAACAGGAAAATCACTAAATAAGTATTTCAATGATGAAATTATTAAACCCTTAAATCTAAAAAACACCTTTTTCAATCCACCGAAAGATTTAAGAGAAAAAATTGCCGCTAACGAGAAGGGAAATGCCTTTGAGAGACAGACTTGCATTGACTTAGGTTACATCAAACCATCGGCTACTGCCGCCGGTTCTGACAAATTTCGTAAAGATGTTATCTGGGCTGAAGTTCACGATAACAACTGCTACTTCTTAAATGGCGTAGCCGGACACGCTGGGCTTTTTTCAAATGCTTTTGAAACTTTTCGGATTGCACAACAATTTTTCCCGAATTCGACAGAAATCTTAAAGCCTGAAACCTGTGAATTGTTTCACACGAATTTTACGCCCAATTTGAACCAAGCTCGTTCATTGGGCTTTCAACTTGCTGAAACGGAAGATTCTACTGCCAGTGAAGCACTTTCAAAAGATAGTTTTGGGCATTTGGGTTTCACTGGGACATCGCTTTGGATCGAACCTTCGACAGAGAGAATTTTTATTTTGTTGACAAATCGCACTCACAACAGGGAATTGCCTTTGGCTGACTTAAAGGAAACCAGACAGCAATTTCATCGGTTGGCGACAGGAATTCTTAACGGCTTAGATGCTTAGGTTTTGACTTTAAAAAATGTTGGGCATCTTAAAAGACAGTGTTATAATCATAGATGTTGCTCTCTCCTTTTCCTCAAATGGGTCTTACAAATTTGGAGAAATAAAATGAAAAAAATTCTAGCTTTGTTGGGCTTGTTGGCTGTTTCAGGTGTTTCTGTAATAGCCCAAACAAGTGGTCAAGTGCGTCCGAGAATCGTTAAGCTTCCTGTTAAAAAGAAAGAAGTGCCAAGTCCGAATGAAGTTTCGATTGCACCACCGCCGCCAATGCCTGTGGTTGATGAGGATGATGTAATTAAAATTGAGACAAATTTGGTAAAACTTCCTGTGTCTGTTTTGGATACGAACGGAAGGTTTATTTCGGGTTTAAGGCAAAATGATTTTCAAATTTTTGAAAATGGCAGACAGCAACAGATAGAATATTTTGCATCAGTTGAAAATCCATTTACCGTTGTTTTATTACTCGATTTGAGTCCATCAACAAAATATAAAATCAACGAAATACAAGATGCGGCGATTTCATTTTTTGATGAATTGCGTGGAAAGGATCGGTTGATAGTAGTTGCATTCAGCAAAAATGTTGAAATTTTAAGCCAAGGAAAAACAAGCTATCACAGAGTTAGACGGGCAATTCGCAGGGCAAGATTCGGTACCCAAACGAGTCTATACGAAGCAGTTGATTTTGCAATGAAAGATGTTCTTAAATCAATTCAAGGTCGGAAAGCAGTAGTTTTATTTAGCGACGGAGTCGATACAAGTTCGCAGCGTTCCAGTTACAATGGAACACTCCGCCGAGCTGAGCAGTCTGACGCTTTGATCTATTCAGTCAGATACAACACCTTTATAGATCACAAAAAACAGAACAAAAATGTTCAATATGGAATCGGCGGAAGCCCGGAAGAACACAGACGCGGCAAAGCTTATTTAGAAGCTTTAACCAAAGCAGGCGGTGGTAGAATTTATGAAGCCGACACCACTCTAAACCTTAACTATGCATTCAAAAATATTGCGGAAGAATTACGTCGCCAATACTCGCTCGGTTATTATCCTGAGTCAGAAGGCATCGCTGGTGAAAGAAGAAAAATTGTCGTCAGAGTTATGCGTCCAAATTTGAAAGTCAGAGCGAAAGGAAGTTATATCGTCGAAGCAAAAGATAGCAGATAATTTATAAAAATTTTAAAGACATTTTAATCGGAATCCAATACAAATTCTTATAGTCAATCCAAGATGTCGGAATGATATTTTTTTTAGGCATCTTAAAGTAGGTTTTTACAATCATAGGAAAGAAAAATTGGTTTCTTTCCCCGTTTAGTTTGGCTAAATTGAATTTATAAATTGGAGATCCGCAATGAGAAAACCTGCCGTTGTTTTGCTGTTTATTGGTTTGTTTTGTCTGTCTGTTTTTGCTCAAGCCAACAGAAAAACACGTCCGCGAATTGTAAAAACGCCAACGCCAACACCGACTCCACAGATAAACAAAAAGCCCCCGGTTCTTAGAAACGATACAGTTACCCCAAACCCCGATATCAGAAAACCACCTGTTTTGGTTGATAATACATCTAAGAAGCCTCCTTCAACTAACAATCAGACTCCTGAAGAAGAGATACTTGAAGATGATGATGAAATAATCAAAATTGACACAAGTTTCGTTACTCTTCCAGTAACTGTTTTAGATAGACAAGGAAGGTTTATTTCCGGGCTTACACAACGTCAATTTAAGGTTTTTGAGAATGGCAAGGAACAGAGAATCGAATACTTTGCATCAGTTGAACAACCCTTCACAGTTGTTTTGATGATTGATGTCAGTCCTTCAACGCAATATCGTATTGACGAAATTCAAAATGCTGCTATTACTTTTGTAAACCAATTAAGAGCCAATGACAAAGTTTTAGTGACTTCTTTTGATCGTCGTTTGAGGATGCTGACTCAAAAACCAACTACTGATCGGATCGAAATGAGAAATGCCATCCGAAGAGCAAGCTTTGGAGATGGGACAAGTCTCTATGATTCAGTTGACAAGGTAATAAACGAACATTTGAGAAATATCTCAGGTAGAAAAGCTATCGTATTATTTACTGACGGTGTTGATACAACTTCAAGAAATGCTGATTATCAAAGCACACTACGTAAGGTAGAAGAAATTGATGCTTTAATGTATCCGATTCGTTATGACACTTCAGCTCAGTATTCCAGACGTAGAGTTCCCAGGAGAATACCTCGAAGGACAGGAAACATTTTAGGCGATATCTTAGGTGCGATCATCACTGGTAGAGGCGGAACAATCTCTGTTGGTGGTGCAGGTCAAAGTCCGGAAGAGTATGCACGCGGAAAAGCCTACTTAGAAGAACTAGCAAGATATAGCGGCGGACGAAAGTTTGAAGCTAACACCACTTATAATTTGGATGCAGCATTTAGAAGCATAGCAGAAGAATTACGTCGTCAGTATTCGCTCGGATATTATCCGGAAGCTGTTGGAGAAAGAGGTGAACGAAAACAAATTCGTGTTCGCGTGATGCGTCCGAATTTGGTCGTTAGGACTAAACGCAGTTACATTGTAGGTGGACGATAAAAAGATAAAGTAAGTTGAAGAAATACTTAAGAAGCCATTTGAAGTTTATTCAAATGGCTTTCTATCTTGATAAATTCTCATTGATTAAATTCTAAAACCAATATAATTTGATACTTGTAAAGTTTTAGGGGAAAAGTAAATGGCTAAGAAAATCATTATATCAACTGTAATTGCTCTCTTTTGTTTATGTTCCGTAAGTATTTTTGCTCAATCAAATAAAGGAAAGCCCGCGAGTAATAAAAAGGCAAATAGGCGTGTTTCAGATGATACCAAGCCAAAAGAAAAGCCTAAATTTTCCAATCAAAATGAAATTGATGAGTCTATTGAAACCGATGATGAAATAATCAGTGTTGAGACAAACCTCGTAACTATTCCTGTAAAAGTAACTGATCGAAACGGTAGATTTATGGGAGGGCTTAAAAGAGAGAATTTCAAAGTTTGGGAAGATAGAGTTCAACAAGAAATAGTCTATTTTCAAAATGAAGAAAAGCCGTTTACGGTAGCTTTGGTACTGGATATGAGCTATTCAAGCCGTTTTAAGATCGATGAAATTCAACAGGCTGCCCTAACGTTCGTCACGGAATTACGCCCAAATGACAAGGTTATGGTGATTTCATTTGCCGATCAATTTAATATTTTGTGTGAACCAACCAATGATAGAAAAACAATTGAACAAGCCATAATCAGAACCAGAATCGGTTCAGGAACAAGCCTCTACGATACTATTGATTTTGTAATCAACAAAAAATTCAGCAAGATAAATGGACGTAAATCAATTGTGCTCTTTACCGATGGAGTTGATACAACCTCAGCAGTGTCAACCGATTTTAATAACCTCAGAGATGCACTCGAATTTGATGCATTGGTTTATCCAATTCAGTATGACACATACAAAGATGTGCAGGAAATTCAGAGCGGTAAAGTCATCATAAATGAACCGTCAATAAGAACTACTCCTCCAATTGGTGGCGGAGGTATTCCGACCGGACAGCCAAAAAGTCCTTTGCCGTTTCCTTTACCGACGGGAACGATCAGAACAGGTAAAGGAAAGGGAACCCCTAGGTCTTTGCCCGGATCAGGAACCAGCAAAGAGGAATATGAGAGAGCTGATAAGTATTTGAATGAAATGGCTCTTCGGACAGGTGGCAGGGTTTATAAAGCAAATAATATGGTGAATCTTTCTAGAGCTTTTTCTAAAATTGCCAGCGAATTAAGACAATTTTATAGTTTGGGATATTATCCTGACGAGGAAAAAGCTTCTTCTAAAAGACGTCGTATAAAAGTAAAAGTTGATAAAAAAGGCGTAGCTGTCAGAGCTAGAGACAGCTACGTTGTTAAAAATAGAAAAGCTAAAAGTAAGAAATAAAACTTTTAATCGTAAAATCTAGATAACAGTTCCATCACGAATTATTTCGTTTTTGGGGATGATGATTATTCCATCGCGTATGTAATAATTTTCGCCTTCTTCTTCAGAGACGCCTCTTTCGTTAACAAGTTTTACATCTTTTCCAATACGGGCGTTTTTATCAATAATAGCTTTCTTAATTATTGAGTTTTCGCCAATACCTATATGTGGGATTTCGTTTTGAAGGTTGATCTGAATCTCCTCGTAAGATTCATAATAATCCGCTCCCATCAAAATTGTATCTTCTACTCTCGCTCCGCGATCAATTCTGCTACGCAAACCGATAATTGAATTCTGTGCAAAAACCCCGTCCAAAATACATCCTTCACTGACCATCGAGTGATTTATTTCGCTATTCTGGATTTTTGATGGAGGCAGATAACGACTGCGTGTATAAATAGGTGTTTCTGCATTGAAAAAGTTAAATTTAGGTAAAGAAGATGCGAGGTCTAAATTAGCTTCATAGAATGCTTGAATTGTTCCGATGTCTTCCCAGTAATCTTGAAAAAGATGAGCTTGAACATTTAAGTTATTGATCGATGCAGGAATAATTTCGCGTCCGAAATCCAGCCATGAATCATCTTCGCTGAGTAATTCAACAAGTCTCTGATAATCAAAAACATATATTCCCATTGAAGCCAAATAAGGACGTTCGCTTGATTCTTCTTTAGTTAAGCCAAAGCGGGTTGTATCTACGCGCATGGCTTCTAATTCTTCACCCTGCGGTTTTTCCTTAAATTCAATAATTTGTCCGTCACCTTCTGTTTTAAGTAACCCAAATTCTTCTGCCTCTTTCGGGCGACATGGAATAACAGAAATAGTTACATCAGCGTTAGTGTCAAAATGCTTTTCCAGAAATTGGCTGTAATCCATTCGATACAGATGATCTCCCGACAAAATCAAGATTGTATTTACACCCCAATCCCGTATGTGCGGAATAACTTGTCGGACAGCATCAGCCGTTCCCTGAAACCATTGTGGACTATCACGACGTTGCTCAGCAGCAATAATTTCAACAAAACCACTCGAAAAGTTAGAAAAACGATAAGTTCTGGCAATGTGACGATTAAGCGAAGCTGAATTAAACTGAGTTAAAATAAATATTTGTGTGATACCTGAGTTAATACAGTTTGAGATTGGCACATCTATGAGTCGGTATTTTCCGCCTAAAGGAACTGCCGGTTTAGCACGTTCTTGAGTTAAAGGAAAAAGGCGTGTGCCTGCACCACCGCCTAAAATTATCGCCATCACTTTCGGGTCTTGATACATAAAATAATATTATTACACTTTTGTTAAATTGTTATTACATATACAGGATAGCTTTATTCTAATTTTAATTTCAAGATAGTATTAGTTTTAAACGAAAATAGATTGACAGATTAAAGCTATGCGTGATACTTTGCCATTCACCAAATGATTGGTTTGGTAGCTCTTTTCAGACTAAAACACTTTAGATTTAAGGGAAAGTTGGGTGAAAATCCCACACGATCGCGTCACTGTGAAAAGCCGCAAGCAGTCAATAAAAAGCTTGACTCAAAAGGCTCAAAAGTCAGGAAACCTTTTCTACAAGTTTTTTAGCCGAACAATGTCTCGCGTCAAGACATTTGGTTAAGCATATACTTTTAAATTTTAAGATTTTTCTAAAAGTCCTGTTTTTCTTATCTTACGTGAGATTAGAACGACAGGATTTTTTATTTTGGATTACGAAAAAAAAGTAAAAATATATTGGACAGTTTTTTTAATTTTTAATCTGCTAATTCTTAGCGGGTGCAAAAGTGAGATTTCAACAAAGCCTGAAAATGATCAGCCAAACCAAAGAGTCATAACTGACGAATTGGGAAACAAGGTGAATTTGCCAAATGAAGTTACAAAGGCTGTTTCTCTTGCTCCAAATCTGACCGAAATAATTTTTGCCATTGGTGCGGGAGATAGATTGGTTGGGGTAACTTCCTTTTGCAATTATCCTGAAGAAGCCACAAAAATCCAGAAAATAGGTGATACCTTAAAGCCAAATATTGAAAATATAATCGCATTAAAGCCAGATGTTGTTTTTGTTTCCACAGCTTCACAACTTGAAGCATTTACTGAAACCCTTGAAAAACAGAGCATAAATGTATTTGTTACAAACCCGAATTCTTTAGACGACATTTACAAAAGTATTGAAAAAATAAGTGATGTTTTTGGCTCAAAAGAAAAAGCTGATGTGTTAATAAAAGATTTAAGGAAACGTGTTGAGAAAGTCGAAGCCAAAACAGATTCTTCCGAGAAAATTAAAACTTTTGTGCAAATAGATAAATCGCTTTACACAATTGGAAAAGAATCTTTTATTACGGATTTAATTGATAAGGGAGGTGGAATATCGGTTACGAAAGACGTCGAAACTGCCTATCCAAAAATCAGTAAGGAAAAAGCATTGGCATTAAATCCAGATGTAATAATTCTGTCTGAAAGTCCTGACAATGATAAACCCAATGAGGTTTTTGCAAATTCAAACGCGGTAAAAAAAAACAAAGTGTTCAAAATAAACGCAGACATTTTATCACGTCCGGGACCTAGAATTGTTGATGCATTGGAGCAAATAGCAAAGGCTCTGCATCCAGAAAAGTTTGAGTGAAAGTTCACAGTTCACATTTCAAAATTCAGAGTATTCGCTTCGGCGTTGGTCTGCTTTTTTTGTTACTTATCTCAATCTTTCTAGCAGTCTTGCTTGGTAGTGAAAATTTATCGTTCTTTGAATTAACTGAATCGCAAAGTGCAATCCTTTATGAAGTTCGTTTACCGAGAATTTTGCTGGGAGCTTGTGTTGGGGCAAGTCTTGCGATTGCCGGAGCGAGTTTGCAGACACTTTTACGAAATCCTTTAGCAGAACCCTATTTATTGGGCGTTTCAAACGGTGCGGCTTTGGGGACGATGCTTGCTTTTGTTTTTTTTGAGTCGTTTGAATTTTCCCGTCCCATAATGGCATTTGTCGGAGCAGGTCTTGCGACTTTCACAGTTTACCAAATGGCAAAATCCCGTGTGGGGATGAACGTCGAAAGATTGATCTTATCGGGCGTGATCGTTACGACCTTTCTTTCATCAATCATAATTTTGCTGACATCTTTGCTTGATGCTACTAAATTGCGTTCATTTACTTTTTGGCTGCTCGGAGATTTATCACAAGCAACGAGCAGTGGGTTTTATTTAAGTTTAATTGCGGTAATTATCGGGACGATTATTTTAGCTTCTCAAGCAAGGGCTTTGAATTTAATGATGATCGGTGAGCGTGATGCCTTTGATTTTGGGGTTGAGATCGAAAAAACTCGGCTTATCGTTTTTGCGACTGCTTCGGGATTAGTGGGTTTAAGCGTGGCAGCAAGCGGTTCGGTTGGGTTTGTGGGATTGATAGTTCCGCATCTTGTACGACTGGCTATCGGAAGTGATAACCGAAATGTTTTACCTTTTTCTGCCGCTTTTGGAGCGAGTTTCGTTGTCATTGCAGATACGATTGCACGAACTGTGATTGCACCAAGAGAATTGCCCGTCGGAGCAATTACAGCACTTATCGGATGCCCGCTTTTTATTTATTTGTTGAGGAAAAACTAATTGCTTGAAATCAAAAACATTTCAATAAATTATGGTGACTCGCAGATTTTGCGTGATGTTTCATTTACGCTTGAAACAGGTGAAATTATTGCAATTCTTGGAGCAAACGGAGCAGGGAAAACGACTTTACTTCGGGCATTAAATAATACCTTGCCCGTTGAGAACGGCGAAATTTTCTTGGATGAAGAACAGATTAATGAGTATTCACGCAGGCAAATTGCTCAAAGAATTGCGGTTATTGCACAAGAAAATGAAACGAAGTTTCCGATAACAGTGCTTGAGTTTGTCTTAGCAGGACGTTTTGCACACGGAAATGCATTTGGTTGGGAATCTGAAAGTGACATCCAGATTGCGTTTGATTGCTTACAACTTTGCGACCTTGAAAATTATGAAAATCGTTTGATGAATGAACTTTCAGGCGGTGAACGCCAGAGAGTTTTATTAGCACGTGCTTTTGCGACGCAAGCAAGGATTTTATTGCTTGATGAGCCGACAAATAATCTAGATTTATCGCATCAGGCTTTGCTTTTGAAATTAGTAAAGAAGCGTTGCAAAACTTGCGAATCATCAGCAATTGTTATCACGCACGATTTGAACTTAGCCTCCGAATTTGCCGATAAAGTTTTGCTACTAAAAGACAGAAAAATCATTTCGCAAGGTAAACCAGCAGAGGTTTTAACAGAAGAAAACTTACAAAAAGTTTTTGGTGTAAAAGTTCTATTAGACAGAAACCCTCTCACAGAAAATGTGAGAATAACAACGATATTTTAAAGATTATGAGTTTTTTAATTCGTAATTCGTAATTTGAAATTTTTAATAGATATAGAGCAGACGGTTCAAGGGAATGTGGTGAATAATCCACAACTGCCCACGCAACTGTAAATAGCGAAAAGCGGCATATACGAAGCCACTATTTTCAACAAAAATGGGAAGGCGTGCCGTGGGTTGAAATTTGAAAACACAACAATTATTTGTTGTCTATTCAATTTTTTTACTCCAGCTATGAGTCAGGAAACCTTGCTGTTTTGCTTAAAACATTAACAAATAACCAATTCTTGCGATGGGCAAGAGAAGGAGATGATATGAAATTTATAAGCAGTTTATTTTTATTATGTTTTTTGGCGGCGGGAGTTTTTGCTCAACAAGGTTCGACGGTTTCCGGAAAATACACGTTCAATGGAGTCAAAAGTATAAATGTTGAAATTACTATTTATAACAATGAGCGAAAATTTATGACATACACTGATAATAACTCGGAATACATATTTAAAAATATTCCTCCAGGAAAATATACGATAGAGAGAATTGGTAGATTCAAGAAAGAGATTCAGGTCAAAGCAGGAGAAAATTTAACTGTTGATATTTTTGCCGTAGCTAATGGTGATGCAAGCCAGCCTTCTGTTATTAGAGAGAATGTAAATATCGAAATTTCAGCAGGAACTTCACAACCGATTTCCGAAGTCTCAAAAACTGTAAATTTAATCAGCGATGAAGAAGTTACAAACCGAAATGAAGTAACTCTAACTGACACTTTGCGAACAGTTCCGGGATTTCGTATTCAACAGCTTGGTGGGTTTGGACGAACGGCGAATATTAAAACTCGTGGCTTGAGAAATCAGGATACGGCGATTTTGCTTGATGGGATTCGGTTTCGTGATCCAACAGCGATAACAGGGGACGCAACTCCTTTTTTATCGGATTTTAATACTGCAAACATCGGTCGGGTTGAAGTTTTAAGAGGTTCAGGTAGCTCGATTTACGGTACGAATGCGATTGGTGGTGTGATTGATTTTCAGACTCCTGATCCGCAGAGAGAGTTTAACGGTAGTTTCTTGGGCGAATACGGTGGATTTGGAATGACACGTTTTCGCGGTGATGTCGGAGCGGGAACTGACGATGGAAAAGTTGCGTTTACAACAGGGTTTTCCAAAACAAAATTTACCGAAGGAATTGACGGCGAAGATGATGCCGATAACACAAATTTTCAAGGTCGCATTGATTTTAATCCTTTTGAAAGCACAAATATTTCCGGAAGAGTTTATTTATCAGATGCCTTTGTTCGCTTGAATTCGAACCCAGATACATTGGGGAATTTACCTGTCGGACAAATTATTGATGCAAATGTGGGTCAAAACTTTACGACTGATATAAATGATCCAGATAATTTTCAACGTTCAGATTTTTTCAGCGGACAGATTGCTTTGACGCAAATCATCAATCCGCAAGCGATTTTTTCGGCGACTTATCAAGGGTTAAGAACAAATCGTGAAAATGAAAATGGTGGATTAGGAGTGGGCTTTCAGCCATTTGGAGGAACACAGTTTAGTATTTTTGATGGACAGATTCATACACTGAATACGAAGCTAGATTGGATTCCCGTAAGCAATAATCGTTTAACGGTTGGTTATGAATACGAACTGGAAAAGTATGGAAACGAGGGATTTGGTCCGACAGCTGCGGGAGATTTTTTCGCTCGTGTAGATCAATCGAGCAATACGTTTTTTGCACAGAATCTTTTGGGATTGTATGACAATAAATTGCAAATAGCAGGCGGTTTTCGTGTGCAATGGTTTTCGTTGGATAATCCAACTTTTAGTGTAAATAACGCACCTTACGCAAATTTGAGTTTAGACAATCCGGCGACTGCCGTTACGTTTGACGGAGCGGTTTCATATTATTTTGACCAAACGGGAACGAAGATTCGTGGTCATATTGGAAATGGTTATCGTGTGCCGTCTTTGTATGAAAGATTGGGAACTTTTTACAGTTCATTCTCACAAAGTTTCACGGCTTTAGGCGATCCAAATCTCGAACCTGAACGCTCGATTGCTTTTGATTTAGGAATTGACCAAGAATTATACAAAAATCGGCTGAAACTTTCGGCAACATATTTTTATACTAAATTAATTGACACCATCGGTTTTGGAAATGTTGTTCCGAATATCGGCAATACCTCAAGACCTTTTGGCGGTTACTTAAATCAAGAAGGCGGGATTGCCAGAGGAGCAGAATTTAGCGGACAGGTTAGAGTATTAGACTCAACCGACTTTTTTGCTTCATATACATTTACAAACAGCGATCAGTTTTCACCACAAGTTGCGGGAAGCGGAATAATCAGAACTCTTGGAATCCCCGATCATCAATTCACATTAGTTGCCACACAAAGAATCGGTAAGCGTTTTACAGTAAATTTTGATTTCCTAGCTTCAAGCAGCTATCTCGCACCGATTTTCAGCAACACTACATTTTCAACCTTTATTTACCGCTTTGAAGGAAACCGTCGTGGTGATTTGACGGCGAGATATTCATTCCTGACATTTAAGGAAAAATACAATTTCAACGTGTTCGGAACAATCGAAAACATTTTTGACAATGAGTATTTTGAAAATGGTTTTAGGACTCAAGGAGTTTCAGGCAGAATAGGATTGGGCTTGAGTTTCTAGCTTAAAGATAAAAAAATCTCTTTTTAATACCGTCAAGATTTATTTTCTTGGCGGTATTTTTTGTCCGCTTTTTGGGGTTCATTCCGTCTATAAAGTTAAGCCAATAAAAAAGAAGAGATTATGAGCAGATATCCGCAAGCCAGAACAAAAGACATTATCGTGCAAGAAATGAAAGATGAATTGTTAGTTTATGACTTAAAGACAGATAAAGCTCTTTGTCTAAACGAAACCGCTGAGATTATCTGGAAAATGTGTGATGGGAAAACCAGCATATCTGAGATTTCACTGAAAATGAGTGAAATCTTAGGAAAAGCTGTAACTGAAGAAATAGTTTGGTTAGCAGTCGATAAATTAAGAGAAGATAATCTCCTGTCAAATTTTGACTATGTTCACACAAAATTTAACGGAATGTCCAGAAGACAGGTCATAAGAAAGATTGGATTTGCTTCCGTTATTGCCTTACCAATCGTTTCATCAATCACAGCACCTTTAGCAAGCAATGCTCAAAGCCTTAATTGTAGCAGTGCACCATTTCCGGCAGGATGTCCTTTTACGATTTGTGTGACAGGGGCTGTTCCAGCTGACTCTATCTGTAATAACAGTTGTAACAATGTTGCCAGTAATTGTGCGAATGGAACAGCTACAGCGATGAATTGTGGACCTGCCCCTGGTAATCCCAGTAATCAACAATGTGATTGTGTTTGTACATAGATGTTTTGTGATTATCAAAAATAAAAGAGTTAATCATTAACTTGCAAACAAATTTCCATATAACGCATCAGATTGACGTGGTATAATTAAGTAAATCAAATTTCAGAGGTATGGTATGAAAAGACAAGTATTATTTTTGTCCGCATTGGTTTTGGGTATTTCTAGTTTGACTTTTGCACAGACGAAAACGATTACAAATGCCGATTTGGAGAAATATCGGCAGAAGCGTCTAGCGGCAGAGAGAGAATTGCGGGAAAATTACAGGGAAATGGGCTTTCCTTCGCCTGAAGAAATGGAAAGGCAAAATGAAAAGGATAGAAAAGAAACTGCGGAATTGTCTCAAAGGCTTCGTCAGCAAAGAATTGAGCGAGAAGCTCTAAAAAATTCTAATTATCAAAACAATAATCAGAATTTGAACCAAACAGATTATTCTTATCCAAACCCAAATTTTGTTGATTATGGACAGTATCGCACATCAACTTACATCTACCCGAATATTTTTAATCGAAGATTCTTTCGACCTAATAATCGCAGAAACTTCAGACGTGGAAATCAGAATCGTCGAAGAGGAAGAATAAATCTCAACAACAGAAGAAATAACAGAAACAATCTGATTTTGCGGACTGACAGGCGTTTGAATCGAATTCAAAGAATCCAGACTCGCCGTGGAAATCGCAATTTGGTTTTAGGTGTCGGAGTTGTTCGAGGAACTAGAGGAAGTTAATTTATCTCTTCGGGATGAAAAACTTTTGAGGCAATGTGGTCGAGTGTTTCGCTCGACCATTTTTTGCTTGTAGAGATTATTTCATCTACCTCTTTGATAAAAAGTTCTTCACTTACATTTGTCGTGTAGGTTTTTGTCACATAAAGCGTTTTATTTTCAGGTTCATATTGTATTTGATAATACATTTCCTTTTCAGCTTCTAATTCAATTGCATTTAAGACTTGTGGCTTTGGTTGGTCATGAAATTGGTAAATCAGACTGCTAACCGTAAAAGCATCTTCATTTAAACGATAATTAAATGCGACAATTTCAGTTTCTAACTGAATTTGAAAATAATTATTATCTTCATTCAATTCATCAATTGGAATCTCTTTCGCGTTGAAAAATGCCTTTAATAAATTAATTGCTTCCTGTTTTTTCATACTTAAAAAAGTTATTTTTTCTTTCTTTACAAAGCTATTGTTTTTGTTTTTGTGATGATTATATCAATAATTTGATCTTAAAATCATAAACCATCCGCTAATGCAGATGGTTTATTTTGTAAGTTTGAAAAATGGTTTAATTACTGCCCGCCATAAGCTTGATCAAATGGAACTCGTCTCGGCAGATAGACGTCATCAAAACTATGATTCTCAACAAAATATCTACCCAGACCTCCCGTTGGAGAATTATAGTCAAATGTTCTTATTTGAGCATTTTCACCTGGTCGGTAGCTTGGTTTAGCTAAGAATCTGATTACATCAATGGTCGCCATCAGCCCACGGGTTGCAGGATTTGCATAAGCTGCAATCCTCGTTCGCCATGGAATATCAAGGCTTCTACCGAGTCCAGTAGCATTTGGCGTAATATCTCTGCTATTTACATAATGTACATATCTAGGACCATCTGGGAATGAAGAAGCTGCTCCGCCAAATGTTTCTACATTCATATTTCTCATAGCATTTTGTGTCTGTTCTCGTGTCATACCATCTTCTAAACGCATACGGTTTTGAACATCTGTTAAGGCACGGCTCGTAATTAATGCACCCTGACTATGTGCCATTAAGTGAACATCTCTTCCTGCTCTTAATTCGTTATAAACAGTATTTGCAAGAGTCGAAACAGCTGGATTGTTTCCAATGTCATATTTATCAGCTGCACTCTGAACCAAATCGCGGAATGTGCCTTCCGTAGCATTATAAACTCCGACAACCGGTTGACCTGTTCTATCAGCAATTTCTTGTAAACTTTGCTGATGTGCTTCAAAGGTTGTATTAATACCGTTTGTGTAAACAATAGGTTGATCTGAGGTTCTACCATTTCTCGGCTCAACCATGGGAATTTCGGATAGAGGTGTGTCCGGCGGATAAGCTCTGCCATTTGCTCCGACTAAAGCCCCATCATACTGTATGTCAGTCAAGCCTTGTGGCAGAGGCGTCGCAGTTGTTTGAGTAGGTTGAACAGTTTGGGCATTTTGAACTTCAAACTTCGTTACATTTATACCCGTTCTGGAAGCATAAGTTTCCGCCACATTTTGATTTGTCGGAACATTTGTTTGTTCCGTAGTTTTTGGAGTTGTTGTATTGTTACCAGCTGTTTGAGATTTCGTTGTTTCATTTGTCTTTGAAACACTTGCATTATTTTGACTTGCACTTACATTGTTGTCTGATTTTGAGCTTGCTCCACTTACGCCTGCCATTTTTTAGTTTTCCTCCGAAAATTTTTTTGTGTTATTAAATTTATCGGTGATGATTTGAAGAAGTTTCCTGTTTGCAGATATTTATAGCAAAAAAATAAGCTGAGGATATGGTCTAAATACCCTCAGCCTTTTTAGGTTCATTCACTAAAGTTTGTAAGATTGTATATAAGTTTGTGTCTTTTATGTCTAGGCAAAAAAATCTGTCAAAATTTCCTACCTGTTTTAATTATCGGTTGGGTTATAGAAAAGTTTCCTGAATTCGACAAAAAAGTTACAAAAAATTGATATGACACGGCATCTAACTTTTCAAACGCAAGAAAAATAAGTCTTTTCGTTATCAAATTGAAAGTTTAATAATCTATATTCTTCAATTCTTATTTATGAAATATCTGAAATCTAATTTTTATCTGTTTTCTTTCTTAATTGCTCTATTGTTAGTAAATAATTGTTCTGCACAGTCAATTTCTTTACAGAAAAAAACAAAACCAGCCAACACGCAAAACCTTGAAGTTCCTAAAATTTACGTTGGTGACGGCAAGTTTTCACAAAAGAGAATTTTCCGTAGTGCAGAATCCACGAAGGAAAAGCAAATAACGGGTTTATATGTAGGTGCGACCGATAGGGAAAAAGTCACGAATATTTTAGCTACGAATGACAAAAAAGCTTTTATTTTGGGTTTTGATGGAAATGTGAAAAAAGAATTTTCCTTACGTTTCAAATATTATTCGACTAACCCAAAAGTAGAAGCTGATAAAATCACCTATGCAAAAGTTAAAGACATAGATGGTGAGGGAAATGTTGAGATTCTCGGAAACACGGTTTTGATCTCTGCCGTTTTTGATTTGCAGGGAAATATTGTCTGGAAATACAAAGGTGGAAAAGAGTATGGAAATTTTTATGATGTTTTGGTAAAGGATCTAGATGAATACGGAAAAGATGAAATAATTACAATTACAGATAAACAAATAGAAGTTTTCGATGCTGAAGGTGAAAGTAAATGGTTAAAAAAATTACCTGTTGCGGAGTCTAAAAAGTATTCTTTTTCAGATTATTACGCACATATAGCTGATTTTACGGGCGATGAGAAGAAAGAGATTTTGGTCGGAAATACTGTTTTTGACAATAAAGGAAATATTGTTGCGGAAAATAAAGTTTCCAAATTTGTCGGTTTTTTAGATGGGAAGGATGGAAAACCTCTGCTTGGAAAGTTTGAAAATGGACAGCTAATTTTTTCGGACATTGAGGGAAATGTAAAAGAGAAATATAATTCACCTTTAAGTGATTTGAAAAGACGTTCACTTTTACCGAATGCGAATGGTTTCGGAATGACTGAGGCAAAGTTCCTACGTGCGAAATTACAAAATAAAACAGACGAAAATTTATTGGTTTTGGCAACTGCTTTTGATCAAGAGATTTACCAAAGATTTCACATTCTTTATATTTACGATGCCAATGGGAAGGTGATTTATATGGAAACTCTTAAATCACTCAGAAGCCTAATTGCAGCATTGCCAAGTGATGACGGAACTGAAAAACTTTTATTATCTACAGACGGAAAACTAAATTTATATTCAATTAAATAATTTATGAAAGAAGGTTGGGAAGCAATAATCGGAATGGAGATACACGCACAGCTTGCTACAGATACTAAAATCTTTTGTGGCTGTGCAATAAGTTTTGGGGATGAGCCAAATTCAAACACTTGTCCTGTTTGTTTAGGTTTGCCCGGAGCTTTGCCTGTTTTGAATGAACGGGTTATTGATTTGGGAGCAAAAGCGGCTTTGGCTTTGGGATTGGAAATACAAGAAACTTCGATTTTTTCACGGAAGAATTATTTTTATCCTGATTTGCCGAAAGGTTATCAAATTTCGCAATATGACAAGCCCTTTTCGTCGGATGGACACCTGACAATTATGACCGCCGAACGTGACGAGGGCGGGCACGCGAAAAATTGGCAAAAGATGGAAATCGGTATAACGAGAATGCACCTCGAAGAAGATGCGGGAAAAAATGTCCATGAAGGTTTGCCTGACACGGATAAGTATTCCTATGTTGATTTGAATCGTGCAGGGACTCCTTTGGCGGAAATTGTTACTGAACCTGATTTTAGAAGTTCTTGGCAGGCGTATGATTATGTCAATCACGTCCGCAGAGTTTTGCAATGGGTTGGTGCTTCGGAAGCCGATATGGAAAAGGGAAATTTGCGTTGTGAGGCGAATGTATCCGTCAGAAAAGTTGGTGAAACTGAATTTAGAGACAAGGTTGAACTTAAAAATTTGAACTCCGTCCGCTTTATGCAAAAGGCGATTGAGTATGAAATCGAACGCCAAATAAAAGCACACGAATCGGGTGAAGGCGTTAATCAAGAAACAAGGCTTTGGGACGAAGCAAATAGTAAAACTCGTGTGATGCGTTCTAAAGAAAATGCCGATGATTACAGATATTTTCCCGAACCTGATTTGCAGCCGCTGAAAGTTTCAGCTGATTTTATTCAACAATCAAAAGACGAAATGCCCGAGCTTCCGCTGTCAATGCTTGAGAGATTTCAAAATGATTACCAATTAAATTATAATGACGCGGTTCAGCTTGTTGCTGAAAAAGATTTGGCTGAGTTTTATGAAACCACCGCGAAGGAATCTGGAAATCCAAAAGCATCAGCTAACTGGATTTTGGTTGAATTAATGCGTGAATTAAACAATTCAGGCAACACGGCAGGCACTTCGCCCATCACAGCAAAAAATCTCTCCGAATTAATAAAATTTGTTGACAGCGGTAAAATTAGCGGAAAACAAGCTAAAGAAGTTCTTGTTGAAATGTTTAATTCCGGTAAAACTGCTGCTGTTGTTGTTAAAGAAAAAGGTTTAGAACAGATTTCTGATGTTAGTGCAATTGAAGAATTCGTTGATGAAATAATTGCCAACAATCAAGGACAGGTTGAAGCCTATCGCGGCGGAAATCAAAAACTTTTGGGCTTCTTTGTCGGGCAAGTTATGAAAGCTTCGCAAGGAAAAGCAAATCCAAAAGTTGTGAATGAAGTTTTAAGAAATAAACTTGGATAGGAGATTTATTTTATGAAGACCTCAAAAATAATATGGGCATTAATCATAGCCGTATCATTAAATCTAGTGTGCTTTGGGCAAAAAGCAACCTCAAGGCAACAACAAGAACGTCTTGATCAGCTCAGAGAATCTGAGAAAATTCGAAAGCAACAAAGAGAGTATGAGAACCAAACCGCAAAAGATCTGGCGAGAACCCATAGAATATCTGAAGATAAAATAGAACCTGTTAGGACTAGTAGAACAGGTAAGCGTTATCCAAATGAAAAAGAATTAGCTATTGTTGCACCTAAAGCAAGATATTTTCAGCAATTTAGTGATTTTTTAGAAGAAAAGGATATAGGAATAACCAGATTAGTTTCGGATATTGGATGTGGAATTGATTTTAGGCTCGTACAAGCTGTGGATGATTGCCTAAAATATGAAAATATACCTGGCTATGGTTCAGCTTATTCGTTTAGAACAAATCTGTATGTCTTAGGGCGGTTTGCTGACTTGGTTTATAAAGATAAAGTTTTGTATGCTTTCGGCAATTTAACAACTGGTTTTTTCACTGAACTTGGCGATGTACCACTTGCTGAAGTGACAAACAAAACTAAAGGAGCAAACTACACTTTTTCTTTTAAACCGAAAAGAAAATTAAAAAAAATAGAAGAACAGAATGATAGATTTGTTGGCGGCATTACTTCCAATGGATTTGAATACAAGAAGTCAGCACGATTGGTTGAAGGTAAAACATATTTGTTACGATCCGTTGCTTATAAGCTGAAAACTAAGACAAAAAGCTTTAGAAGTGGGCGTGGGCGTTACATTGTGAAAGACAATTCAAGTTACGATAGACGCAGAGATATAATTGTTGCCATACGAGTCATCGAAATTGATAAAGATGGAGCTGTCACATTCCTTTGGAAAGTCTTGGAAGATAATGATGCACCCAAGATTATTTTACCGAAAACATGAAAATAGATAGTTAGTAAAATTGTTAAAGTTTTACGAAACAAAATGACTATTCTTAAGAAGTAAGCGATTGGATAGTACACTTATTTATCAGATTTCCTAAATCAAAACTTTTAAACTTAGGCTCAAAGGAGTAATTTATGAAAACTCTCAAACTTAATCTACTCTTCCTAATCATTACTTCTTTGCTTGTTACAGGCGTTTTTTCTCAACAGGGAGACGTTGATCCTTTAGTAGAAAAGAGAAGGGCTGAAAATTATCGTCGCTCACAAGAATTTAAAAAAGGTATAAACTCTCAAACGAGAAAACAAGCGGAGCTAAAAAAACAAAGGGAATATATTGAGAGAATTTACCGAAAATCAAAATTAAAGAAAAGAAAGCCGACTTTAAGAGAACTCGAATTCAAAAAAATTACCAAACCTCGCAATGAAGATATTAATAAATATGAAGCATTTTTGAGCGAAAAGGATACAGGAATTTTTCGTTTATTACCACATAAAGATTGTAAGAAAACAATTGTTATAAAGGCTGGTGATGAATGTGCGACCTTCTATCCAAAGTCATCAACTTTTTCATTCAGACAGGGATTCCATGTAACTGACCCAATTCACGACTTAAAGCTGGTTGGTGACGAATTTCAAAGCACAGGTCTATTATCAATTGGTTTAATTTCTAACACTGGAGCTTTTCAAATTGAAGATGTAAATCTGAAACACAAAAAACTAAAACCACTTTTAAACTATAAGCCTCAAAAGAAAATCTATAAGAACAAGCAAAAAAATATAGAAATCAAAGTAGGTAGAAAGTATTTAGGTGATAATTTTTCAAATTCCGCTGAAGTAAAAATTGGAAATGTATACGCGATTCGCGTGATAGCTTACAGACTAGGAAGAAATAGTAAGATTCACCATACAGCCGAATTTAAAGGATTTAATCGTGATGAAAAAAACGAAGTGGGTTTTGAATTTTCAAGCTTTGAATATTCCGAGATAAAGCCAAAAAGAAGAGCCGATTATTTAATAGTTTTCAAGGTGATAAGAAAGTCCGAACTAGATGGCGGAGTAACTATAGTTTGGAAGATTTTAAGGAAGAAAAAATCTCCAAAACTTTCCCTGTAAATGTAAAGTCATTACGAAAAGCCTAAGCGAATCAATAAATAGTTTTGTAGAATCTATTTATTCAAAGGCTAAAAACTCGTGATAATCTTGTTTATTCAATGAACTACATAAGTCCCGTAATTTTATTTTTACTTTTTAGCGTAATCTCTATTTCTGCACAAGAATCGAAGCCAACCCCAACACCTAAACCAACCCCTGCGGTCGAAAAAAATGACGCTAAACAGAACACACGGCGAAGCTTTAGTGGACTAAATAGCTCAAGACCTGTCGTAGTTGTAAGCCCTGCCAGACTGAGAATAATTGCAGGATTTCACTTAAAGAATTTATATCGAAAACCAAAATCATCTGAACTTGAAGCTATTTCTCCGAATGTGCAAGATTTGCGAAAGTATAAATCTTTTCTGAATAATTCAGATACAGGACTGATCAAATTGATCAATGACGCAGGTTGTTCTGAAAACACAAAAATTGTTGTCGCTACAAACGATTGTTTGAAATATAGTTTTCCTGGAGCAGGTTCTTCGTTTTCATTCAGAACCGATAGCTATCGCCTCAGAAGACTTGCTGATTTAACTTTTACAGAAAATAGTTTTCAGGCTACCGGAAATTTTCTTATCGGCATCTTTGTAAACATTGGTGATGTACCAATAGATAAAGTGAGTTTAAATACAACAGGCGTAAAGTTTTTAAGAGAATTTAAACCTCCGGTTGAATACGAAAAAGCGGTTTTGATTGATAAAGCTTTAGCAAGAGGTTTGAAAAACAACGGATTTATTTACCGAAGAGCTTTATATGCTAGAGAAAATACTACTTTTGTATTGCGTTCAATCGCTTATCGCGGAAAATCCTTTCGTGCATTAAGGGGATTGACGTATAATGAGCTTGATTTCGATAAACGCAGAGATATAACTGTAGCATTCAGGATTGTACGAATGCATGCAGACGGAAGTGTCAGCATACTCTGGAAAAAATTATCAGATCAAAAAGCCCCAAAACTAAAAAGAAGGAAATAGAAATGAAAAAACTTTTGTTTTTCTTATTTGTCGCACTATTTGCTCCAAATTTGTTTGGTCAAAGTGATGTTCAAACGCAGTCAGGTGTTCGTAACCCACAAACTATGGAGGAAGTTCGAAATGAAGATTTTCAGAGAAGGCGGGCGGCACTTAGTCGTGCGATGAGCATAAGACCTGAACTTTCAACTCCTAGAAATAAACGTCTGACAAGTGAAGAAAGACGAAGGGTTAAAATCGCAACAAAAGTTAGTAAAGAAGTTAAGAATCAATACAGAAATTTTCTTAAACAATCAAACACAGGAATTTTTCGTTTGTTTCCTGATTTTGGGTGTGAAACTAAAAACGTGATTCGTGTGGATGGAGATTGCAAAGACTTTATCCCCGGAAGATGGGCGTATTCTTTTAGATTGAAATCTTATTCAAACAAGACATTTCATGACATAAGCTTTAAAAAAGACAAGTTCATCGTTAAGAGTCTTTTAACCCAAGGCATATTAGTTGATCTTGGTGATTCGTCTATTGATGACATTTCCTTGGATCAGAAAAGTCTTGAATATTTAGTAAATTTTGTCCCTGCAAATGACAGAAAAAAAGCTTCTGAGCAATATAAAGAACTGTCTGTTGGAGTTGAAAAAAATGGCTTCAAATATTCAAATAATTTAACAGTAAAAGAAGATACCACATATGCTTTACGCTTGATTGCTTATAAATACAAAGACGAGTATTCAACAAGACTTTGGCAAAAGAATATTGGCAAAGCTACGGATGAAGAGCGTAAATTCTTTGGAATACAATATGACAAAAGAAATGATTCAATTTTCCTTTTTCGGATTGTTAAAAAATCAGATGATGATGCTGGAATAACAATAATCTGGAAAAGACTTTCGAAAAAGAAATCACCAAAGCTTATTTATGAAAAAGCCGAAAAATTAAAGGGTTTCAAGTCTCTCAAAGATAAGTAAAATAATCGCTGACCAATAGTAAATTGCTTTAATAATGAGGAGGAGTTATGAAGAAGTTAGTTTGTTTATTAAGTTTGATAATGGTTGGGGGAGTAATTTTTGTTGATGCACAGGTAAGAGGCAGACCTGATCCAACACCACAAAGCCCTAGTGATAAAGCAATTCAGAGATCAAATGATATTAGCCGCAGGTCAAGTGATTTAAGAAATACGGAAACTTTCATAGGAAATGACCTTGAGGCAAGAAAGCGACGAAAGGCTATACGAAAAGCAATCAATCCGCTTTACAGAAAAGCGAAAAAATCTGAATTAAAGATTGTCGAGCCTGACGCAGAACTCAAAGCAAGATATTCGACATTTCTTAAAAACAAAAAAGCAGGATTAATTAAATTAATTAAAGATAGAGGTTGTGCAGACGTTGCTGATGTAGTTAATGCGACTAAAGAATGTGCAATTTATTCAATGCCTGGTGCAGGCTCTTCCTATTCATTCAGAATTAAAAATTATCGGGTTAAGAATCTTGGTGATATTAATTACACAGGCAAAAGCTTTGAAGCTTTAGGGGTTTTGTTACACGGGGTTATGGTAAATCTTGGTGATGTACCGATTGAGTCAGTCAATGCAAACAATTCCGGCTACAAATACATTAAAAATTTCAAACCGGCTGATGACTTCAAAAAAGCCGCTGAATATGCCAAGAAACTACAAAAAGGCATGAAGCAAGGGAATTTGATGTATGCCAGTGTGTTACCTGCAAAAACAGATTCTACATATATTTTGCGTTCGATAGCGTATAAAGGAGAGGCTTTAAGAACGGTTGCAGGTATTACATATAACGAACTCGATTTTGATAAAAGAAAAGATGTGACGATAGCTTTTCGCGTGGTACAACAAAACAGCGATAGTATAACTATTCTTTGGAAGGAGTTAGATAATAAAAAGTCTCCTAAACTAGAGGTTGCTGAATAATAACCTTTCGATTTTTTCTTAATAAACTTAAGGAGGCATAATGAAAAAAAATCTAACAATCTTACTTATTTGTTTACTCTTTGCAGTTACCACATTTGCACAAGAATCCAGTCAGGAAGATGAAGAAGCCGCGAATGAGAGAAGAAACAGAGCGGCATTTAATACGCGTGTTGATAACTTACGAAACGTTGGCAAAAATCGGATCATTAGAGATCGATACAAAAACACCAAGACTTATCAGGAAGTGATCAAACCGATTTATCGTGATCCTAATGAAAAAGAACTTGCATTACTCAAGCCAAATGAAAAGTTTGAAAATCAATACTCGGATTTCTTAAAGCAAAAGAACACGGGGTTGATCAAGTTGGTCGCAGACAAGGGATGCGATGAGGAACTAAATGTCATAGTTTCTACACCTCATTGTTTGAAATATAAAATGCCCGGAGCAGGTTCTTCGTATTCGTTCAGAACCACCAATTATCGGGTTAAGCGTCTGTCCGACATAACATTTGTAAATGGCAATTTATCTATAAAAGGTGTTTTAATACACGGAATTCTGGTTGATTTAGGGAATGCAGATATCAACAAATTAAATGCACAAAGTCCTGGAGTTGTGGTTTTGTCTGGATTTACACCACCAAAGAAAATGGAGCCAGCTAGAAAATTATCTTATCAATTAGAAAAGGGAATCAGAGGCGAAAAATTTACTTACAGTAGCTCTGTTAAAGCAAAAGCCGGACACACGTACGCTCTCCGATCAATTGCTTACAAAGGAAATTCCTATCAGGAAGTCAATGAAATAACTTATGATGAGTTTGAATTCGATAAAAGAAGAGACGTAATTATAATTTTCAAAATTCTCGAAGCTGATGCTGAAAGCGTTAGCTTAATTTGGAAGGAACTAAAATCTAAAAAAACTCATAAAATTAAGAATTAAATTTAAGAAGCTAATTTGATCTTAATTGAACTGATTAAAGAATTTTTTCGGATATTTAGCCTAAAATGCTATCATAAAAGATACTCTCCTCCTGAGATTAATAACACAGAATACTGAAGTAAATGTTTCTGTTGGCTTCCATTTTATTTGACTAAGGAGATAACTATGAAAAATTTCACTATTTACACAGTAATTGCTTTATTTCTCTTTTCAAGTTTTTCATTTGCTCAAAACAGAGATTATGACAGTGGAGCAAGCCCACCGATTAGAAATGATGCGGATCTGAAAAATCGGATACGTAATGAGGAACAAAGCATCCGCAACAGAGGAGCTAGTAACAGAATTCGTAGTAATTCTGTTTATGACACAGGAATAATTTCAAGGAGATTTCCGAGAAAAAGAATTATCCGTGAACAACCATTAGCTCCAAACCAAATTGCTAAAATAACTCCCGCCAGAGAAGATTTTGAAAAATATAGTGAATTCTTAGACTCAGAGAAAACAGGATTAGTGAAGATTTTGAGTGATCCCGGTTGCAATGTACTCAAGCTTCAAATCAATGACCCCAAATGTTCAAATGCCCTTCCAATCAAGGGAAGCGGTTCATACTATTCTTTTAGAACATTCAAACATTCGGGAGAAGATTGGGCTGATATTCACTATATCAATAACAAAATTAAAGTTGGATTTAGTGACCAGAGTTTGGGGTATATCAGTGATTTGGGTGATACTTCAATCGAATCTTTGTCTTTGAAAAGTCCGCAGGTTAAATTCATCAGAAGTTTGCCAAGACCAAAAACTTATAAAGTTTTAGAGATAACCAAGAATCTAGCTAAAACAGGAATTGTGAAAGATAATTTTACATATTCAGATCAAGTCAATGTGGAATTGGGAAATACATACATACTACGTTCCATCGGCTATCGTTGGGAAGACCAAGCTTTCAATGACAAGCGTGTTGAGGCAGTGGTTGCATTCAAAGTAGTGAATGTGGGAAGCGAGGGAGAAATTACAATTCTTTGGCGGAGATTGAAAGAAAAAAAATCGCCTAAGTTAATAGATTAAATAACTAAATGAACATAGAGAATAAAGTCGCCGTAATAACAGGTGGCACAAAAGGAATAGGAAAAGCGGTTGCCGAACACTTATTAAAAGCGGGAGCAACCGTTTTTATTTGTGCAAGAGATAAGGTTCAGATAAAACGAGCATTAGAACATCTCTCGAGGCTTGGAAAGGTTGACGGGGAAGTTTGTGATGTCAGAAGCGAAGCTCAAGTTAAGATGATGCTTGATGAATGTGAGAGAGTTTTTGGCGGACTTGATATTTTAATCAACAATGCAGGAGTTGGAGTTTTTGGTAAAACTGTCGAAGAACTTGATCCCGATAATTTCCGTTGGGTTTTAGAAACAAATCTTTTTGGTGTATTTTACGCTTGTCATTATGCGATACCAATGATGAAAAAAAGCGGCGGTGGATATATCATTAATATTTCATCATTAGCGGGGCAAAATGCTCACCCCAAAATGTCAGCTTACAACGCTTCAAAATTCGGCTTAAACGGATTTTCGGAAAGTTTAATGCAAGAAGTTCGTCACGACGATATAAAAGTCAGCTATGTCTGTCCCGGTTCGGTCAATACTGAATTTGGAAATGATGAAATTTCTGACGAAAAAGCCTGGCAATTACAACCTGATGATATTGCTCAAACCGTTTTGGATTTATTGAGACAAAAATCAAGAAGTCTGCCAAGCAAAGTAGAAATTAGACCAAGTAAACCGCCTAAAAAATAAGTTTAATTAGAGAGTTTTTCTATAAATTCAATTAATTTAGAATCTTCATAAGGTTTGGTTAGATATTCCGAAACTCCCAAATCAAAAGCTTTTCTGCGATGTTTATCTCCTGCTCTGGAAGTAATCATTACAACAGGAATCTTCTTCAGAGCTTTATTTCGTTTGATTGAGGCGAGAAGCTCATAACCATCCATTTGAGGCATTTCAACGTCAGTTAAAATCACATCAGGCAGAGGGCTTGTCGTTTGCAACATTTCTAAAGCCTCTAATCCATCTTTAGCAACGATTGGATTCCAGCCATTGTTTTTCACAAGTTTTGAGTTTATATGTCTAACGCTTGGGCTATCATCAACAATCAAAACATTTAGTTGAGTTTTTTCTTTTTCAGGTTTAGAGACTTTTTCAGCTTTTGGTTTTGGTTTTTGTTCATCGAGCAAATAAACCAAATCAATAACAGGAACAACACTTCCATCACCGAGGATTGTTGCACCAAGCAAATCTGGTAGATCCTGAAGCGGTTTGCCTAAAGGTTTTATAACAACTTCTTCAGGTTTTATGATCTTATCAATTATCAACGCACAAGGTTTTTTGACTGTATCGAGCAAAAGCAGAGGAATATCATTTTCGTAGGAATGTTTTGGAATCGGTAATCCTAACAGTTCATTTAAGTGCGATACAGTGTAATTAATATCGCCGAGCCTGATTGATTTTTCTTTCTGTGCTTTTTGAAGATTTTCGGGTGATATTTCGCTAATGTGTTTTACAAGTTTTAGAGGGAAAGCAAATTTTTGCCCACCTGCTTTGACTAACAATGAGCGAGTGACTGCAAGAGCCATCGGCATCCGAATAGTAAATGTTGTGCCAATCTGTGGAGTGGAATCAATTGAAATAGTTCCTTGCTGACGTAAAATATTTGCCTTGACAATGTTCATTCCTACGCCGCGTCCGGCAACTTGACTAATTTCTTCTGCAGTCGTAAGCCCAGGCAAAAATACTAATGAAAGGGCATCTTCATCAGACATTTGCTCAGACTCTTCTTGAGTTATAAGTCCAAGCGAAACAGCTTTTTCTTTTAAGGCGTTTTTCGAAATACCTCTCCCATCATCAACTATTGTGAGAATAATATGGGTTCCTTCACTAAAGGCTCTGAGAGAAATTTTACCCTTCTCGTTTTTTCCTAAAAGTCTGCGTGTTTCGGGCGGTTCTATACCGTGAGCAACAGCATTTCTGAGTAAGTGTAGAAGCGGTTCGACTAATGAATCAAGAATTTGTGTGTCAACTTCTATATTTTCTCCAACAATGGAAAGATCAACAAGCTTTTCTTCTTCCTCAGCGGTAACTCGGACGGTTCTTTGCAGTCTTGAAGCAAGTGAGCCAAATGAAACCATACGTAGACTCAAAAGCTTGTCTTGCATTTCATCAATAAGCCTCTTTTGATTATCAAATAAAAGCTCCAGAAAGCTATAGATTGAGTCCAGTTCCGAATTAATTGCAAATGTATCGCTTGTAGATTCAAGAAGTTCCCGCGTGGTTTGGTGGAAATCTGTGTAACGATCAAATTCCAAAGTATCAAACTCTAAAGTGTCAGATAATTTTGAAGGATTATTTTCGAACAGATTCATTTTATTAGGAGCAAGACTTCCAAAACTTTGATAGGAAGGGCTTCCCATCATTCCTGCTTCAAAGTCAGTTTCAAGTTTTCCTGTTGAACGCTGAAGCCTGCGAGTTGTTAATTGTAATTCTTCAATTTGTCTTTCTAATTCAAATAATCTCTGTTCAAATACAGAACGGCTGAAAACCATTTCACTGACTAATTTAACTAAGTCATCAAGTTTTTCAAGTGAAACACGAATAATAGAGCGAGGTTGTGCCGGGGCAGGAAGTGATTTTTCGACTTCGGGCTTGATTGGTTTAATTATTTTCTCTTCTTTTTCTTCCTCAACAACAATTTCTTCAGTTTCAGTTTCTTTACTTGATTCCTCAACTTCCTGCGGGGTTTCACCATTTTGAAGCTGCTCTAGTAATACATCAAACTTTTTGTGTAAGTGTAAAAGCTTATCGTTTAGCTCTTCAGATTTTTCACCGTTTGTAATGTCATTTAAGCAATCGGTAGATGCTAAGAGTAGATGGAAAATTTCTTCGTTACTATCGATTTGATTATCAGAAATATAATCTAGAAGGTCTTCAACTCTATGAGCTAGCTTGGAAAGTTGTTTTAATCCGACGATTCCCGCAGAGCCTTTTAGTGTGTGAGAACTACGTCTAATTTCCAGCAATGCCTCACGATTATTTGCGTCTTGTTCTAAAATCTCAAGATTTTGATTGATGTTGCGAAGATGATCTTCTGCTTCCATTGCAAAGATCTCAAGCATTTCATCATCAATTTCAAAATCTTCGAATCCTTCATCCTCATCTTCTTCAGGCATTAAATCATCTTTGCTAAATTCAGCTGATTGGAGTGATTCAAAAGATTCGTCAACAAGATTGGAAGCATCAAATTCAAACTCGTCAATGCCAAATTTTAATTCAGAAATAAGAGCTTCTATTTTAACTAATAAATCGAGATATTCGCGGGTTTGAGTGTCAGTTAATAATTTGCCGGCTTCAAAAGCAGTTTTGAGTTTCTCCTCTAAGTTTTTTGCTACTTCACTAACTTCATCTATACCGATTATTGATGAAGCACCTTTTACAGTGTGAATCTGATTAATGGAATTTTGCAGCTCATCTTTTGAGAAAGTTTCTTCTTGACTGCACAGCAATATCCCGCCGCGAATTAACGGCAGATAATTTTCAGCTTCTTCAATAAAACCTTTTAGTATTTCAGCATCCATAGAATTTAGCCTGTCAGAATTTAGTTAACGAAGTTTTCGGAGGTTTCGATATGGGCGTTTGATGGTCTCATGCGACGATCTTCAGGAAGTTTGAATGGAGCAACTGTTCCACGCAGATCATCAGATAGCTTGACGAGTTTTTTAACCGAATCAGCTGCACGATTTGACCCGACATTTACTAGTTCCGTAACTTTTGAGATATTACCCATTGCTTTTGAAATATCTTCTGAAGTTTGAGCCTGTTGTTTGGCAGATTCAGAAATTGACTTGATTAATTCAGCAAGTCTTGTTGAAACCTGCTCAATTTCTATCAAAGCTTGCCCGGCATTATCTGCTAATGTTGAGCCAACCACCACTTCGTGAATAGTTTCTTCCATTGATGCAACAACATCTTTGGTTTCAACCTGAATTGTCTGTGCTAATGTGGCGATTTGTTGGGTCAAATGATTGGAACGCTCTGCAAGCCGTTCAACCTCTTCTGCTACAAATGCAAAACCGCGTCCTGCTTCACCTGCTGCTGAAGCTTGAAGAGAAGCATTCAAAGCTAAAAGACTGGTTCTTTCGGAAAGATCATCAATCAATTGAACGATCTGGCTAATTTCTTGCGAACGTTCACCAAGTTTCTTAATTCGTTTGGCTGTTTCCTGTACCTGCTTGCGAATACCGTTCATCGCATTGATATTGTCTTGAACAGCTTTACTACCGTAACGTGCGTTGTTTAAGGAGTCTCCCGCAACTTGAGCTGAAAGGGAAGCATTTCCTGAGACTTCCTGAATCTGTACAGCCATGTTTGAGATTGCTGAAGTTGTTCTAGAAATTTGTGAAGCTTGGGCTTCACTACCACGAGCGAGTTGTTCGGTAGTGTCATTAATCGCATTTGCTGATGTGCTGACCTGGTAGGTTACATCCTTTACTTGTTTAATCAGAGAACGTAATTCTTTCGTCATTGAATTAAATGATTCAGCAATTTCTCCTGTTATTTCGGGTGAAACTTCTGCTTGAACAGTTAGGTCTCCAGCAGCTACTTCTGAAACCTCTTCGAGAAGTTTCATAATAGAATTTTGAAGGCTATCTCTTTTTTCTTGTGTCTGAACAACCTCTCGTAATTGATCGGTCATATTTTGAAATGCCTGACCGAATTGATCTGCATCGGATCTAGGGATTACGACGGTTGAAACATCTCCCAAAGCTATTTGATCTGCAATCTTGGCTTTTTCTCGCATGTATTCAGAAATGTCTGTTAAAAGAAAACTCAGGTCTGATTTAGAGATCAAATTTTCATCTAAGAATTCCCCTTGCGACAGCTGATTTGCTAATTGTGATGCTTCATTTAACTCGCGGCTAAGATTCAAATTGCTAACATTTATAACTACAAGCAAAATAACTGCCAGCAAAACGGCGAAGCACATAATCAATACAGCCGCAAATTTATTCTCAGGCAATCCCAAAAACGAGGCGTTTACTAAAACTGTTCCTAAAACTAAAAACGCGATTGCCAAAAAAGAAAGGGCTTTTATTACTAAATTCCAAATTGGACTTTTAGACATATTCTTTTAAATCTCCTCGTAAGTTGGGACTGGTGAATTTGGATCAATTTCTGGGGGAAGTTTTGAAGTGTCGTAAGCTACTTTTGTTTCTTCTATCTGAGAATCATCTAATTCCACACTGTTAGGTTCAGGACTATCAAAATTTATCTCAAGCGAAAAGAGTTCTTCTTCGATATTTGAAGCAGTTTCTTCTACAAATTTATCTTTGCTGTCCAACACTTTTTCATTATCTTCTTCGTTAGGCTCAGGTTTTAATTCGTCAGCAAGATATTCTGTTGAATTAAATTCTTCGCTGGTGAATTCTGCAGAGTCAAAATCTTCAGCAGCAAGTTCCATTGAGTTAAATTCTTCTGAAGTAAATTCCTGACTTGCGAACTCTTCATAAAGCGGGTCTTCCTTCACTTGTGCAACCTGCTCATCCTGTTTTTCTTCTTCAGCATCTACATCTTCAAATTCCTCAACTTCTTCTTGAATCAAGCGGAATTCAGAAACCATCTGTTGTAGATTCTTCATAACATTTGCCAAGTTTTCGATTCTGATTGAAGAGTCTTTCAGATCGGCAACGTTATCTTCCGTTTCACCAATAGATTTAACGAATGTCTGGAATGCCTCGTCGGTTTCTTCGGATTGCTGTTTAGAATAAGCAATAAGATTTTCTTGAAGATTTAGGAATTGACCGACATATCTCTCGAGTTCACTTAAAACATTAGCAGTTTCAATCGCAAATCTCGATAAATTAGCAACTTCGGTGTTAGTGGTTTCCAGTGATGATCCGACTTTGTTGATTTCAGCTAATAAGGATTTGTTGAGTGTTGAAATCTGTTTGTTTGTTCCGTTTGCACGGGTTGCAAGCTTTTCGACTTCTTCGGCAACAAGCACAAAGCCATGACCATTTTCGCCAATTTCAGTTGCTTGAATTGATGCATTGAGAGCGATCATATTTGTGCGATGTGCTAAATCTTCAACTGTTTTTGCAACCTTGGCAATCTCTTGCGAACGCTCATTCAGGCTTTGGATTCCGCGTGCAGCATCACGCATTTGTTTGCGGAGTTGGCTAACTGCATTTGAATTTTCATGGGCAATTTTGTTACCAAGGCGAGCCTTATCTATAGATTGTTTGGCTGATTTTGCTGAACCAGAAAGATCTTCTGATATTTTCTCAATAAGGTTCGGAACTTGTTTGAGAACGATAGAGGCTTGATTCATTTCGTGAATTCTATTTTCGTCTTTCTGAACGATTGAATTCATCATTTTATCAACATCAGATGCAGAGGTTTGAGCATTCTGAGAATCTTGTTTCAGCTGTTTTATCAGCCGGTTCATATTGTCAATAAGATACTTAAAAGTTTCAGTTATCTCTTTTGTTTGGAAATAATCTGATTTTATTTCTACGTCCAGATTTCCGTTTCTAACCGAAGAAATCTCACGTCTGATTTGATCGAGTGCATTTTGTAATTTGGTTAAGTCTTCTTTTGCGTGAATTGATTCAGAGAATTTTCCTAAAAGCTTTTGAAAGGATGAGGTTAAGCGGTCTGAACCTTGAAGTGGTGTTAGAGCCACATCAACATTTCCGTTAGCAACTTTATCCATCAAAACTACGAGCTTTTGCATTTGTTGGCTGTTGCGATGCAAAGTTTGCAAAAGTTGGTCTGTTTCATGTGACCCCGATGTTTTAGGTAATGAAGTTGAAGCCCCTCGTTCAAGGCTTTTCGCTAAAAGTGTTACTTTCTCAATTGGGCTTACTACTTCATTGGATAGCCACCACCCGAATACCATTACAGCAAATCCCAAAAATAGAAATGGGATAAACACACCGTAAAAGGCATCATTTATCAGTAGTGAAACCACTAAATACGAAATAAGACCAAAGGTACAAATAAAAAAAGCCAACACGCTAGTAGCGAGCCAAATTTTACCCTTTAAAGAGTTGGCAGATTTTGAAGCCATAATTTTCTCCGAAAAAAACGCAGACTACTTGTATTAGTTTATGTTTAGTGAATTAATCAGCTTTTCAGTATCAAGCAAATTAATAAGGCTTGATTTATATTTAGTCTGACCGAGTAAAAAATCTGAGTCATCCTTTTTAACAGGTTCGATAGCTTCGCTTGAAAGAGTTATAATCTCTCTCAATCTATCAACCTTGAAGGCGATCAATGAATCAGAATCTTCATGTCTTAAAACAATGAGTTTAGTCTTTGAGTTATAATCATTTGATTCTTTTTTCCAAAGTTTTTGCAGATCAACAACAGTAACTATATCTCCGCGTAGATTTGCTATACCTAAAACCCAAGAAGGGATATTTGGTAGTGTCGTCAGACTAAGTTGACGAACAACTTCAGAAACACTGCTTGATGAAACTGCATATTGTGTATCGTTCAAAAAAAACACAATAAACTTTTCACCAACGGGTTGGAGTTCTTCTTCGTTCGGAAAAAAAGAATCCGTGAAGTCAGAAAAATCCGCCACATTTGTGTTATCAAGGTCAAATATTACATCTTTCTTTGATTCACCTTTTTCTTCTACAAGTTTATTCATTTTGTTAGGTTTATGAGTTGGTAGGGGTAGCTTTTGCTGGGGTGTAGGTGAAGTGCTGGGGTGAAAAGGTTTAAAAACTTTTTATTTTGGAGGGTGGATTTTGAGAGGAAGAGAAATGAATGCGGAAAGTGATCCGCATTCATTCTTAGCTAATATATTCATTGACGGTTTTCATAAGTGTTTCAGGTCCAAATGGCTTAGTGATGTAATTAGTTGTTCCAGCCATTTTTCCGCGAACTTTATCAAAGAAACCGTCTTTACCTGAAATCATTACAACAGGAACATCTTGTGTCGCTTCATTGCTTCTGATCAATTTGCAAACTTGATAGCCATCCATTCGAGGCATTGTAATGTCAAGCAAAATCAAATCAGGAATAACCTCATTTATCTTCGCCAGTGCATCCATTCCATCTACTGCACAAGTTACTTCGTGACCGGATTTTTCCAGTTTACCTGAAATAAGTTTACGAACTGTCGGGCTATCATCTACAACCAAAATGTTTGCTGATACAGATTTTTCTTCTTTATCTTTCTCTTGTTTTTCAATTTCAGCCAAACGAATCGCAAGAGCGTCTAAATGCGATACAAGCATTACATCTTCCGGATTTGCTTGTACGGATTCCTGTAGATACTCAAATCCTTTTCGCATATCCTTGATGTTTATATATCCGATTCCGAGGTATTTAAGTTCTTCAGCATCGAAATTGCGGACTTTTCTTTCTTCTTCCATCATCTCGACGGCTTGTTTGATTATTTCTTTGTTGGCTTTTTCATGCCCTAGAATCATTTCAATATCGGAAAGAGTTAATATTGCTCGGCAAGCTTTACATACGAATGATTGAGCTTCATTAGCTTCATTACAGAATGGGCAAGACATCAATTTTGCGGGTTGATCATTTGCAGATGTTGGCATCGAGACTTCAGATTTATCAACTTCTTCAAATTGAGGCATAGAAGGTTCTGCAAAATGATCCTCTTCTTCATTTGGAAAATCTTGAGCTTCTGCTTCTTCAAAATGCTGTTCTTCACGTTCTTGGTGGAATTCCTCTTCTACTTGAACATGTTGTTCCTCAGCATCTTCGTAATCGTATGATTCTTCCTCATGATTCTGCATTTCAACTTCTGCTTCATCTTCCTCTTGCACGTCAGAATCAAAGGAGTATTCTTCAACAACCTCAGGGGATACCTCTTCCATTTCGACTTGTTGATCCTCTAATTCTTCATGAAATTCTTCAGCTTCTTCTTGTAAAGCTTCATTTTCATTTTCTAAATGGAGCTCAACAACAGACTCTTCAGCTTGAACTTCTTCTTGATTCTCAACTTCTTCGATGGGTTCTTCATGAGAAGCTTCTTCAAATGATTGTTGATGATCTTCAGCTTGAACCATTTCATCTTGATGATTTTCAGCCTGAGCTTCAAACACTTCTTCGGCTTCTGATTCGATCTCATAACTTTCTTCTAATTGAACTTCTTCAACAGGGACACTTTGAACTTCGACGTATTCAACTACATCTTCTTCAAATTCAATCTGAGGTTCTGTATCTTCTAAAACCTCTTCCTCTTGAACTACTTCTTCCTCAACTTCGGCTGAGAATTCTGGTTCATCAGATTGGTCTTCTTCCATCGAAGCATCTTCCGCTACTTGCTCTTCAACATTTGGTTCTACTTCTGCTTTTTCCTCTTCGTTTTTCGGCATTTCACCAACGATAGATTTCAAAGAAGCTAAACCAGCTTTAGCTGCCTCATTGTTAGGATTTATTGCTAAGACCTTTTCAAAGTAAATAATTTTTTCGCTGAGCGAATCAGATAAATGAGATTTTAATAACCAAGCTTCTTCAAGATTTGGAGCTTCTTTTAATGCTTTATCTAGAACCTTGTGAGCCTCTTCATGATTGCCTTCGACAGCTGCTTGTTTGGCTTTAGGCATCAATGCTTGAGCGATTTGCATTTTGGCACTAGCCATAGATGACAAGGCATTTTCATTTTCAGGGTTTATATTTAAGACTTTTTGCAGGTGTGAAACTTTTTCTTCCGGAGCATTTGAAACTGAGGCAAGCCATAACCAAGCTAATTCGCTCTTATCATCATGAACGATGGCTTGTAAAAAGCATTGCTTCGCAAAATCTTTTTGCTCTTCTTTAGCTGCATTTATTCCTCTTTGGACAAATGTTTTCGCCAACAAAGATTTAGTTGCTTTTGCCCATTCGTTTGCACGTTGGTTATCAGGATTTATCTTCAAGACATTGTTTAAGAAAACAAGCAATTCTTCAGGATATTCACTGATTGAAGCGAGCCATAACCAAGCATTTTCATTATTTGGATCAGCTTCTGTAACACGCAGTAATAATTGTCGAGCTTCAGCCCGATTGCCTTCTTGGGCGGCTTTTATCCCATCACGAAGCATTTCCATAACTTCGGGGGAATTATGTTCATTTGCGACGGCATTAGCATCATGATGTTCAACTAAAGGCATTGATGCAGTGTTTGATTCGAATTCTAGTTTCATAGTGTTAGTGTGCAAAAAGGTCTTGTATTTCTTGAATTATTTTGGTCAGCTTAAAAACAAAAAATAGCTTGAACTGTCATAAATAGAAGCACTAAAAGGTTAGTTTCCATCTAAAAAATTCAAACTTGGAAGAACTTGTTTTTCTGATTGTAAATATTTGGTCATTTACTAATTTTCTGTTGTTTAAGAATAAACACCAAAATTTGTTAAAACATTGAATAGTGACAAAAAACGTCAGCTTGTCATTGACAAAATCTGATAGTTCTTTGTCTAGGCAGAAGAAGTGATTTTTACTTATTACTCAATAAAAATCGTATGTTGCCAAAATCTCATTCGGTTCGAGAGCAAAACCGACACATTAGATTTAAGCAATAACCAGACCAAAAAAACTATGTATATCTAGTTTGAAAGGATTATTTAATCTGACTTAAGTAGTTTGTGCAGATGTTGATTTTCGATACCGTAAAAATCTTTGATTGTTTGAATTTGTTCACTGATTTTTTGCGAATCAAACTCTTTTTCTTTCAAAGTTCCGATGATCATATTATTTTTGGGAGTGTGTTCAGTCGAGATAAATTCAAAGATTTTGGTTGAATAACCTTGTTCTTCAAGTAATAAAGAGCGTAATCCATCAGTAATTGATTCTGCTTCACGCTCAAGCATAATTCCGTGCTTGAGTATGTTTTTCATCATTTCGGGGGCTTTTATTTGAGGTCGGATTTCTTGATGACAGCAAGGAGCAACCACAATTAGCTTTGCTTTTGCTTTAATTCCTTTGTAAATTGCATCGTCAGTTGCAGTGTTACAAGCATGTAAGGCGATTAAAACATCTATATCTTGCAATTTGTAATCATCAATAAACCCGTGAACGAATTTGAGGTTATTAAATTCTGATGATTTGGCAATATCATTGCAAAGGTCTATTAGCTGTTGTTTTGTATCAACTCCCGTAAGTTCAACATCAATTCCAATTATATTTTTGAAAAAATCATAGGTTGCAAATGTGAGATAGCCTTTGCCTGAACCCATATCTATTATCTTTAAGTTTTTCTTTTCTTTAAGCGTTGAATCTTTAACTAAATTATTAAGTGTTTCTACAAACTTATTTATTTGTTTCCATTTATCTTGCTGCTTTGCTCGGATTTCTCCTGAATCAGTAGTTATTCCCAAAGCCTTCAAATAAAAACTGTTTGGATCAATAAGTCTTGATTTATTTCTGTCGTGATTGAGGTCAGGTTTTGCTTTGAAAGTTGGTTTGCCAATATTTAAGCGTGAACGCCTTTTTTTTCCAATGTCTAACTGAAAATTATTTTTGGTTGTAAAAAGATGTCCCGCAAAGAAATCTTTTCCCAAGAAATCCCGTATGATTTTGATTCCTTTATTTTTTGAATAATTCTTTGCAGTATCACGAGTTTCGTATTTATAAAGGAAAAACAGTCTTACACCTTTTTTAGTTTTGATCAGACGTGTAAGAATTTTTTGCAAATATGGGTCATTTCCACGATAATTCCCTAAAGTCATTTTTACAAAAGTTTCTTCGTGCAAGCTTTTGGCAATTTCAGATAAGAATTTTTCGATATTTTCAGCAGACATGATTTTGAAATATAAAGGTTAGCAAAAGATGAATACAGATAAAAATTTGATAAGCAAAGAAGATTTTTTAAAGGACATTTTAATTGTTTTATACGAAACTTTTGAAGGTTCGCCTGAAAGTGAGGGAAGCGTTTATTTAGATAATGGAATTGGCGTTTTCAACACTTTAGAGAAAGTCTCTGCCAAAGAAGCTTCAAAAATGGTAAATTCAACCTCAATCGCGGCACACACAGCTCACACAAAGTTTTATTTGGATAGATTGATTGAGTTTATCGAAGGTAGCAACGAAAAGGTAAATTGGGAATTGAGTTGGCTGATTGAAACGGTCAGTGTTGGGGAATGGGATACTTTGCGGCAAGGAATGAGAACTTCTTATGAGAGTGTTTTAAAGTGTTTTGCCGAAGTCGAGACTTGGAATCAAGATAATATCGGTGATGCCGTAGCAATAATCGCACACACGGCATACCATTTAGGAGCAATCAGACAGTTAAGCAAATCAGGCTCTAATTAATTTTCAAGATTTTCGTTGATTTCATTTAGGTAGTAATTGATATTTACTAGAATATCCATTCATTGACACAAATCGTTTGGCTTCTTCAAAAGCTTTATCGAGATTCTTCATTTCCCATAAAGAATGAAATAGACCAAGCGAAGCTAATTCAGACTTGGGTGAAATTTCTATAGTTCGCTTAAAGTAGTATTCTGAATGTTTCCAATCACGCAAAGAAAAGTAAATTGCACCAATCATGCCTAATATAGATGGGGTATTCGGAAATTGAGTATCTAAGTTTTTGAGGATTTTGATAGCTTTATCGCCATCTCCACCATGCCAAATATCTAAAGCACTATTAAATTCAGAATCCAGTTTGTTTTTTTCTTTTTCAGTCATAAAATGTCAAATTATTAGAATAATAAAGGAAATTTTAAGTATGACAAATTTATTTCATTTAGCTTTTCCTGTTGATGATTTAGAAAAAGCACGCGAATTTTATGGCGGAATCTTAGAGTGTGAAGAGGGAAGAAGTGATGAGTATTGGATTGATTTTAATCTTTTTGGGCATCAAATCGTGACTCACCTTGCACCTGAAAGCATCGGTATAAAGCATCGAAACGAAGTTGATGCCGATGCTGTTCCAGTTCCGCATTTTGGTATTGTTTTGCAAATGGAAGAATGGAAAGAATTTGCAACAAAACTGAAATCGAAAGGTGTAAAATTTATCATTGAGCCAAAAATTCGTTTTGAAGGTGAAGTCGGTGAGCAAGCAACAATGTTCTTTTTAGACCCTTGCGGAAATGCTCTCGAATTCAAAGGGTTTAATGATTTTTCCCAAGTCTTTGCAAAATAATTTAATATCCCGTGTAGTTAAAACTTATGAAACAACAGTTATTATTTTTATTTTTTGTATTTGTGTTTACGATTTCTATTCAATCCAAAAATCCTCAAAGAGTTGTCGCCGTAACAATTGACGATTTGCCGATTATTACTAAACAAAAAGATGCGAAAGCACAAACACGTATAACAAAAAAATTGCTCAAACATATAAAAAACGCAGACGTCCCGGCGATCGGTTTCGTAAATGAAGGTAAGATTTTTAGAAACAAAAATGATGCAGAACGACTGACAGGTTATTTGAAAATGTGGCTTGCGGATGGTTTGGAACTCGGAAATCACACTTATTCACACAAGAGTTTGAATCGAATTTCGCTCGAAGATTATAAAGAAGATATCTTAAAAGGCGAGAAGACCACAAAAAAATTATTGAGCGAAAACGGAATGAAAATGCGATATTTCCGTCATCCATTTTTGCAAACAGGGCTGAGTCTGGATGTGAAGAAAGGTTTGGACAAATTCCTAGCCAAACACAATTACACAATCGCTCCCGTTTCTATCGACAATTCCGATTGGGCATTTTCAGCCGCTTACGATAATGCGATTTTGAAAAAAGATAAAAAATTAAAAAAGAAAATCGGCAAAGCTTACGTTCCATATTTGGAAGCCAAAACCGATTATTGGGAACGCCAATCAGTAAGATTGTTTAACAGGGAAATCAAGCAAATCTTGTTGCTTCACGCAAATTCCATCAACGCAGATTATTTTGATGATTTAATGAAAATGTATAAAAAACGCGGTTACAAATTCATCACATTGGAAGAAGCCTTAACAGACGAAGCATATCGTTTGCCCGATGAATTTACAGGACGTGCAGGAATTTCATGGATTCACCGTTGGGCGATAGCAAAAGGAAAAGAAAATATTTTGCCAAATGAGCCAAGAGTTCCAAAGTTTGTAATGGAAGCGGCTGGCTTGAAATCAGAATAAGGCTTAATTCTTCTGAAATTCACCATCAACCATTCGCCAAACTTCCAAAGGGTTTTCATCTTTCAACTCATCTGGCAAAGATTCTTGCGGAAAATCTTGATAGCAAACTAATCTTGCAAAACGCTCGATTGCACGAGTTCCAACCGAAGTTGTGCGTGAATCGGAAGTTGCTGGATAAACTCCGCCGTGAACCATTGAATGACAGACTTCAACACCTGTTGGAAAACCGTTAAAAATTAAACGCCCGACTTTTGTTTCCAAAACGTCTATTAAATGAGCGTATTCTTCTAAATCCTTTTCATTACCCCAGATTGTTGCAGTTAATTGTCCTTCCATTTTGTTGGCAACCGCAAGCAATTCAGCAAGCGTATTTGATTTTACCAAAAGCGTCGTTGGACCAAAGATTTCTTCGCTCAAACTTTTATCTTCTAAGAAAAAATCAGCATTAGTCTGAAAGATTGTCGGTTGAACCTCAAACCCTTCTGTTACAGCTTCACCCGAAGCTGAAGCTACATTCTCATTGCGATGTTCAACACCTTTCTCATACGTTTCTTTTATTCCAGAAGTCAGCAAAGGCGATGCTTCTGATTCCATTGTCAATTCACGCAGAAAATCCGCAAAGTTCGATAATTGTTCACTCTCAGGCAAAATCACAACGCCCGGTTTTGTACAAAATTGTCCGACTCCAAGTGTAAACGAACCAAATAAACCTTTCGCAATTTTTACATAATCATTTTCCAAAGCCGACGGCAAAATAAATGTCGGATTAACCGAACCCATCTCTGCATAGACTGGAATTGGATTCTCACGATTTGCGGCAATCTCCATCAAAACCCGACCGCCTATGTGTGAACCTGTGAAACCAACCGCTTTGATATCGGAATGTTTGACGAGATTCTGTCCAATTTCATAGTCGCTTGAAAAAAGTAAACTGAAAACGCCCACTGGTAAATCGCAGGTTTTTACAGCTTCCGAAATCGCAGTTCCGACCAATTCTGCAGTTCCCGGATGAGCAATATGAGCATTAACAACAACAGGGCAACCTGCCGCAAGTGCCGAAACTGTATCACCACCTGCAACTGAAAACGCCAGCGGAAAATTACTCGCACAAAAAATCGCCACCGCACCAATCGGTCTATACATCGAACGCACGTCAGGCTTTGGAATCGGCTCACGATCAGGCTGTGCAAAATCAATCCGTGCATCAACCCAAGAACCTTCTTCAACCAAATCTGCAAAAAGCCGAAGTTGTGAACAAGTTCGCCCACGCTCGCCTTGAAAACGTGCGTTTGGCAATCCTGTTTCAAGCGAAGCTCTTTCAATCAAATCATCGCCCAAAGCTTCAATATTTTCAGCGATCTGTCGTAAGAATTTTGCTTTTTCTTTGCCAGAAAGTTTGCCGTATTTGATTCTTGCTCTTTTGGCTGATTCTACGGCACGATTTAATTCCTCATTTGTTGCTGAATAAAATTTTGGCTCAACTGCTTTACCTGTTTGCGGATTAAAAGCGGTAAATGTTTTTTCTGTTTCGCTTCCGTGAGTAAATCCAATGATTGATTTTCCTGTTAATTTCATATAAATACTGTTCTAAAATCTTTCGTATATATTAGTACCATTGACAAGATGGGCAGCCACTAAAAAGTCTGTCATAATCTTCTGTAGCTGTTGTTGCAGTACATCTAAAACATTCATGTAAATCAAATCTTCCATAAATTGATCCACAAAAAAAACACCCAAATTTATCATAGTTTTCATTAATTGGAATAATTGTGTTCTCATTATCACAATTCCCACAACTAATCTGATATTGCTCCGAATCTTTTGAATTCGTCTCTGGATTATAAATTTCTACCAATTCTTCTATATAAGTTTCGTAATGACAAGAATTGCAACGTCCTTCACCAAATTCAATTTCAAAAACCTCATTTTTACAACCCGGGCATTTTTGATGTAACTCTGTTCCTTTAATTTCACACACCAAACAATTAAATTTATAAAAAGGTGGAGCTAATTTAATAATTGACTGGCTTAAAAATTGACATGATTCACAGTATCTAAATTTGACACCTCTATCCATCCCTTTTTTAATTGAAGGTTTCAAAGAGTCAAACTTAGCATTTAAATAACCATGTCTTCTTTTTAATGATTTATGGAATTCATTTACTTGCTCTTGATAATTAGTGAACTCTTTAGCCCAATCTCGTGTTAAGAGTTTATGTAAATAGAACCATCCACGACATTGTTCCGAAATTATATCTTCTAGAAGGTCAGAGTTTGACTCATCAGAATAGTTACTATGAAAAAAATGAATTACTTGATTACGATGAGTTCTTAATTTTTCAAAAGTTTTATTTGCATCATTGATTAAAATTAACCCAGTTAAGTTTTTTAGACGCTCAACTGTTTCACTGAAATTTGATGACACGAATCTACCACTTTCTAATTTATCTGGATTTGCATCATTGATGTTTGCAAATACAAGAGACCAATGCTCCAAAAAAAGACGAGCTTTAAAGAAAAGTTCAATTGCTGACCAAAAATTTATTACCGAATATTTGGGTGATTTTTCTAGTTGTGAGACTGAATTATTTAGGAAATCAATAGCATTATCTACTAAGCTATTAAATAGTTTTATTTTGTCTATTCTTTTACCCATTAATTTTAATCAATCTTAGTTACTAGAGCCGTATCAATAATTCTCAAAGTTTCTTCCAATTCTTCGCCGATAATTTCAAGACGCGGCGGACGAACACGAGCATTTCCCATTCCGACTTTTTCCTGCACGAGTTTGATATACTGCACAAATTTCGGAACTGTATCAAGTCGCAAAAGCGGCAAAAACCAGCGATAAAGTTCAAATGCTTTTTCCTTTTCGCCATTCAAAGCGAAGTTAAACAAATCAATAGATTCCTTCGGCATTGCGTTTACTAAACCTGCAATCCACCCCGTTGCACCTGCGTTTATTCCTTCAACAATTACATCATCAAGTCCTGCAAATACTGCAAGTCTATCTCCAACTAAAGCCTTAATTGCTGTAATTCGGCGAGCGTCGCCACTTGATTCTTTCACAGCTTGTAAATTATCGTGTTTGTCTGCTAATTCGGCAATATCTTCGGCTGAATAGTCAGTTCCATAAGCAATCGGATTGTTGTAAAGCATACAAGAAAGTTCAGTCGATTTAATAATTTCCGAAACGTGATATTTCATCTCATGCATATCACCTTTGTGAACATAAGGCGGCAAAACCATCAAACCTTTGCATCCAACTTCTTCAGCAGTTTTTGCTAATTTAATTCCTTCTTCTGTGCTCAAAGCCGCAATTGCCGGAATCACCGGAACTTTATCACCGACTGCTTCGACACAAGTTTTCCAAAGCGAAACTTTCTCATCAAAAGTTAAAGTTGCACCTTCGCCCAAACTCCCATTCGTAACAATTCCGGTCGAACCGTGTTCAACTAACCATTTAACATGTCTTGCTGTGAATTCGTGGTCAATCTGCAAATTCTCATCAAAACAAGTCGTTATCGCAGGCATCACGCCTTTCCATTCCATAAAGTTATTCCTCTTTTTTATTGCCCGCTAATTTACGCCAATTTTCGCTAATAATGTAAAGAAAGCAATTTTCAAAAAAACTATTGGCGTTTATTAGCGTAAATTAGCGGGCAAATATTTCTCAATCAACTAAATTCTCCAACTTCACAGGAAATATCGGTGGTCTTACTGATTCATTTTTCCAATCAAATAAAAACTCCGTCGCTGAACCACAAATTTTTCCCTGACAACTTCCCATTCCGCAACGTGCTTGCAATTTTGCTTCTCGGAATGAGTTAAAATCTTTTATCTTTCCAAAAGTAACATCTTCACAACGACAAACAATTGTTTCTTCGTTTGGCAAACTTTGTAATTCATCTCGCAGTGAAAAAGTTTCATTCAAAGCGTTAGCAAAGCGTTGTAATTTTTCCTTTTGTGTAAATAATTCTTTCGCTTTTTCTTTTTTATCAATGGCAGAAAGCCCGGCAATTTTTCCTTCGGTCAACGATAATTCAACTCCACCAATTCCTGTCGGTTCACCTACACAGAACACATTTTCAAGAGTAGTTTCTTGAAATTTATCTACCAAGACGTTTCCATCCATTATTTCACAACCCAGCATCAAAGCGAGTTCAATATTTGGAACAAGATGAAAGCCACACGCTAAAAAATCGCATTCGACTCTGCGGTTTTTACCATTCTGGACTATATTTACAGCTTCAAGATTTTCTTTGCCTTCAGCCTTTATAACAAAAGAGTTGGTTAGGTAAACAGTCCTCTGCAATTTTGATTGAAGCTTAATCGCTTCGAAAAACTTCTTTGGAATTCTCCACAAACCAAGACCGAATTTCAGAAGCTTCATACGACTGGTTTGTTCAGAAATCAACAAAATTATCGCACCTTTTGATTTCAAATATTCAGCAACAGCCAAAAGCAAAGGTCCTGTTCCCGAAACGACAATCCGTTTATTCTCAACTGACAAACCGCTTTTCACAAGAGCTTGCAAACCGCCCGCACCAAAAACATTTGGTAAAGTCCAACCCGGAAATGGCAAAAATCTCTCTCTTGCTCCATTTGCTAGAATCAATTTTTCAAAATGCATTTGGACTGCTCCATTTGGAGTTTCAGCCAAAAGCGATTTTTCATCATTTTGGGCAAAAACTTGAGCTTTATTCAAAATTTCAATCTCATTTTGCTCAATCTTTTCAATTAACTTTTTAGCTTCAGGGGATTTTATTTTACCCATTTCACTACGCCAAATTTGTCCGCCCAATGTTGGGTTATCATCAACAATCAAAACACGCAAATTACTGTTTTCTGCAACACTCATTGCAGCCGACATTCCCGCAGCACCGCCACCGATGATTAATATGTCTGTTTGCATTTTATCCATCAGTTTCGATTTTCATTCCTTCTCTAACTAAAATCTGACAACTCCTTTGGTGTTTTACGCCATCAATCGTTACACGACATTCAAAACAAATACCCATTCCACACAAAGGAAAACGGTTTTCGCCCGAAACAGATTTGCGAAATGTTTTTGCGTCACTTTCAAAGATTGCAGTCGCAACTGTGCTTCCTTCTTGAATAGAAACGCTTTCGTTATTTATTTGTAATTTGATTTTCTTCAAATTCCTATTCGCGGGCAAATTCTTTCTTTTCAAAACGACTTGGCGAATAAACTTTGCTATCAATTTCCGAATCTCGCCCAATAATTTCATCAGTTAAAATCTCTGCTGTTCCGAGAGAAGTTGTAATTCCCAAACCTTCGTGTCCCGTTGCCAGATAAACATTTTCAAGTTTTGGATGTTGCCCGATATAGGGCAAATTATCAGGTGTTGCAGGACGAAATCCAGTCCAGACTCTGGTTGCAGAAAGTTTCCGCAACTTTGGCATATATTCGAGTGCTCGCTTGATCATACGTTTCGCAATTTCATAATCAATAGTTTTATCATCAACGCCGAATTGTCTTGATGAACCGATTAAAACTTGTTCGGTCATCCGTGGTTGAACATTAAACGCAACTGAATCTGCATCATTTGAATGAGCTGATTTCAAATATCCGAGTTCGACCAATTGGTGCTTCACAAAATTAGGATAGCGTTCGGTAATTACAAGGTGACCTTTCCGTTTCACAATTCTCAAATCTTGCATCAAATCTTTTGACCAAAAACCTGCGGCATTGATTATTTTGTTTGCTTTAATCAAATCGCCATTTTCTAGTCGAACGCCATTTTCCAAAATTTCAACAACTCTTTTTCCCGTCAAAAGTTTTGCACCGTTTTGCATAGCTTTATCAAGAAAAAACTGCGTGGCACAAAGCTGATAAACAACACTGTCATTTGGAACAAGCAAACCGCCAATTAAGTTTTCTCGCAAATTAGGTTCGGCTTCACGCAAAGATTTTTCGTCAAGAATTTCTGTTTTTACATTTCGCTTTTCATAAAAATCCTTTTTGCGTCGGACTTCAGCCATTTCTTCATCATCCGCCTCAACCCAAATTGTTCCGCAAGTTTCATATTCGCAATCTCTAGGCATCTCTTCTGCTAATTTCTCCCACAGTTTCTGCGAATAATTTGTCAAAGCAAACTGTGCCTCGGAATCATCCATTACAACAATATGCCCCATTCCTGTTGAAGTTGTTCCGCCTGCGATTTCGTTTGCTTCGATGACTACGACTTTAAAACCTTCTTTTGACAAACGCATTGCACACGCCGAACCGATGATTCCTGCACCAATTATTGCAATATCGAAAGTCATAAGCATTTTTTTGCCGCGGATTTCGCGGATTAACGCAGATAAACTAAAAGAGATAAAAGTAAGCCATCAAAAAAATATTAAAAATCATCTCTTAAAAAATCCGCAGCATCTGCGAAACCTGCGGCGAAAATATTATCTGATTCCAAAACAAAACGTATCATCTTTATCCAGAATTAATTCACTTTCTGCTGTTATAAAAGCATTTCCTTTAATTATTGGGATGATTTTTCCGTTATCAATTCTAACTTTTCCTTCAAAAATGCTTCCGATGATACTCATCTGTTTCCAAGTTTCGCCTTCTTTTAATTTGCCATCTTCATAAAGACAAGCTAGTTTCGCACTCGTTCCTGTTCCGCAAGGGCTTCTGTCATATTCGTGTCCCGGGCAAAGAACAAAATTTTTGCTGTCAGCTTTTTCAGTTGGCGAGAAGATTTCGATGTGATCAACTTCGTGACCATTTTTGCCTGTGATTTCATTTTTATTTAAAGTTTCTCGAACGCTTATAGTAAATCTTTTAAGTTCTTCTAGATTTTCAAGTTTTAGCTCAAAAGAATGTTCTTGAATTAAGAAAAACCAATTTCCACCCCAAGCAATATCACCTGTAATTTTGCCGTAACTTTTGACCTCAACTTCTACATCTTTTTTGTAACGATAGCTTGGAACATTTTCGATTGTTACAAAATCATTTTCATCCAACTCAGCTTCGACAATTCCAACCGGTGTTTCGATTTTATATTTTCCTGTTTTGATTTTGCCTAAATATTCCAGTGTTCTAACCAAACCGATTGTGCCATGTCCACACATTCCCAAATACCCTGCGTTATCGAAAAATATAACTCCTGCAATGCAATTCTTATCGCTTGGTTCGCACAACAAAGCTCCGATAACTGCTGTGTGTCCACGTGGCTCTTTGACAATTGCGGAACGTAAATTATCAAAGTCGCTTTTGAAAACTTCCAATCTTTCTGCCATCGTGCCGTTGCCCAAATCTGGAAAACCTTCGATGACAACACGAGTCGGTTCGCCGCCCGTGTGCGAATCAATTACGCGAATCTTTTGAAAATCTTTTTTCATCAAAATTTTAGTAATTTGTAAAATTAAAAGGATTCTAAGATTTTTCTAGTCAATTGCCAAAGAAATAAATTCAAATGTGGTTGTAAATTTCATAAAAAGGAAAATGTAAAAAGTGAAAAAGTGTTTAGAAATTTACAATTCTAAATCTGGATAAAGGAAATTTCATCTTTTACAACTGAAAAATAAAAGGAAGGGAAAGGAAGATAATAATTACAAATCTCTAATTCTCAGAAGTCTCGTTCATCCTTAAAAAGTTTTGTGTTAAATTTTAACAAATCAATCTATATAAACTAACTTATTTTGAATATTTTGGGATACATAAATATTGTCTTACTTTTATTAACCGGAGGGGTGTTTTTATTTTCGATTTATCGCTACTATCGGAACCGTAGCTTAAAAGACACAAAGAACTTAGAAGAAATAATTCGACAAAAAGGCAATGCCTATGTACAAAATGAAGGAAGCATTGGATTAGTTGTTGGTGTAGTAAAAGACGATAAAATATTTATTGAAGGATTTGGAAAAACACAAAAGACTAATGGGAAAACTCCAGATGCAAATACATTGTTTGAACTTGCGTCAATTACAAAAGTTTTTACAACTTCGACAGCCCAAATCCTAGTTGATAAAGGTGAGATTAATTGGAAAGATTCGATTGAAAAATACTTACCTAAAGATTTGAAACTAAGTGACAAAGCAAGAAAGATAACTTTGTTTCAGTTAGCGACACATACTTCGGGATTACCTAGATTACCAAAGATATTTTTTCCGAAGATGGGAGATGAAAAAGACCCATATAAAGATTTAGATGTACAGGACATATATAATTACTTAGAAACTTGTGAAGAAAATTCCGAAGTAGGAAAATATGCTTATTCAAATTTGGGAATGGGACTTCTTGGGCACATTTTGGAATTAAAAATAGGGAAGTCATTTGAATCAATTGTTAAAGAGGAAATTGTCGAAAAACTAAATATGAAAAATACGACAATTACCTTATCTGAAGAACAGAAAAAAAATCTGGCTCAAGGTTATGATAATAAAGGTAATCCAACGCCTATTTGGGAAAACAAAGCTTTAGCAGGTGCGGGTTCATTTATCTCAAATGCAAAAGATATGTGTAAATTTCTTTCGGCAAATCTTGATTCCGAGAACAGCAAAATTTCAAATTCTCTAGTCAAAACTCACAAAAAATATTCAAATACAAAAACAGGTCTGGGTTGGCATTTCTATTCATGGTTCTTTACATTTATGACGGGTGAACGAAACATTCTATGGCATAATGGTGCAACTGGAGGTTATAGAACTTTTCTAGGCATTAATAAAAACCAAAAAAGTGGTGTGATTATTCTTTCAAACTCAAATAATGACGTTACTGCTCTAGGTATGAAATTGAGTTTTTACATAGGAAAAATATCTTTATCTCAAACATAAAATATGACAACAGCACTTATACATCATCCGATTTATCAGAAACATGACACTGGATTTGGGCATCCTGAAACGCCGAAGCGTTATGAAGTTGTGATGGATGCCTTAAAAAACGACAAAGCACTTTGGGATTCGGTTAAAGAAATTGAGGCTAAAGAAGTTTCAAAAGGAATAATTCAAGCGGCACATACGAAAGATCATTATAAATTGGTCGAAAGTGCTTTTGAACAGGGTTATGAAGCACTAGATAATGACACGATGATTTCTATGAAATCGTTTGAAGCGGCAGTTTATGCGGCTGGCGGAGTTTGTCGCGGAGTTGATGCTGTGATGAAAGATGAAGCTGAAAATGTATTTGTTGCTGTACGTCCTCCTGGTCATCATGCGACGGCTGAAAATGCAATGGGGTTTTGTTTATTTAATAATGTTGCAGTTGCCGCACGTTATGCACAAAATCGTTATAAAGAAATTGAGCGAGTCGCAATAATAGATTGGGATGTACATCACGGTAATGGCACACAAGGAATTTTCTTTGATGACCCAAGTGTTTATTTTTTCTCGATGCATCAGTATCCTTGGTATCCGGGAACAGGTTCTCGTGGTGAAACTGGTTACGGTCGAGGTAAAGATTATACGATGAATGTGCCCGTCAAAGCAAGAGTTCCTGCCAAACAGCAAAAGCGTATGTTTGAAAATGCAATTGCTGACATAAATAAAAACTTTAAGCCCAACATGATCTTTATTTCAGCGGGTTTCGACGCACACTTAACCGATCCTCTGGGACAATTAATGCTTGAAGATAAGGATTATGTTTCGATGACGAAAACTGTCAAACAATGGGCAGATGACGTTTGTAAAGGGAGAATAGTTTCTTGTATGGAAGGTGGATATAATCTTGAAACTCTTGGCGAAACAGTTAGAAATCACGTCGCAGAACTAAATAAAAGCTAATCACTGCTCAAATTCCATTTGTATGTGTTAGACTTCTGAGGATGCCCCCGTTTAAGTTTGGAAAAGGAGAAAAAGAGCTATGCCAGATGTTGAAATACCGTGTGTTCAATGTAAAGAAATCTTTATTTTCAGCGAAAAAGAACAGGAAATTTTTTATCAAAGAAATATGATGTCTCCCCAGAGATGTTCACAGTGCCGTTCGAAGAAGAAAGGTAAAAAAAATGTAGGTGGGCGTTATGAAATCGTTTGTGATCACTGCGGAAAGCATGATTCGGTTCCATTTCAGCCTAAAGTAGGACGCTCAGTTTTATGCAAAGAATGTTTTGAGGCAAGTCGTTCGAGAGCAAGAGTAGCTTAAATTCAAGTGATTGGTGAAAAAATAAATATTACGTATCGCTTAAAAAATATATGTTTGAAACAGTTGATTATCAGATAAATGAAAATGTGGTGGTTGTTACTATGAACCGTCCTGATGCTTTGAACGCTTTATCTTTGCAATTAACAAAAGATTTGCGTTCGGCAATCGAAAAAGCGGTTGAGGATAACGCACGGGTTGTAATTTTAACCGGAAAGGGAAGAGCTTTTTGTGCCGGTGGTGATTTACGCGAAATGCATTCGATGTGGGAAAAAGAAGGACGCATTGAGGCTTTTTTGGAAGAACCGTTAGAAGCATTGCACGAAGTTATTAAATTGATTCGTGAAACGCCGATCCCATTTATTGCTTCGGTAAATGGTGTCTGTGCCGGAGCGGGAAGTAATTTTGCACTTGCCTGCGACATGGTTTTTGCCGCTGAAGAGGCTTCATTCAATGAAGCATTTGTAAGAATTGGTCTGTCACCGGATTGCGGAGGAAGCTTCTTTTTGCCGCGTGCTATCGGTAGTAAATTAGCAGCGGAAATGTTTATGACTGGAAGCACGATTTCTGCAGAAAGAGCTTTTGAAATGGGAATGATAAATCGTGTTGTTCCATTAGAAGTTTTGGAACAAGAAACGCTTGTAATGGCAAATAAACTTGCATTTGCACCGACGGCTGTAATCGGCAGAATCAAGCAAATGCTCAATGCGACATTTTCAAATGATTTGCAATCACAACTTGAGCTAGAACATAAATTACAACTCGAATCAGGTAAAGCAGAAGACTTCAAAGAAGGCGTTTCAGCATTTTTTGAAAAACGTCCGCCTAAATTCACAGGAAATTGATGTGAAAAAAGTTAAACTTTTTAAGCTTACGAGCCGTTAGGAAGATAAGCCTAACGGCTCTTTATTTTGTTAATTATCAATAATTTAGAAGAATTTACAATAAATGGAATAAATCTACTGTTATTTGGATATTTTTAAGTTTAAGTCTCAGTTCTTCGACTATTTTGTAACCCAAAAATTTAATGAACCTATCTTATGCACAATTAATTAGTCAAAACAGAAATTTTAGAAATCTTCTGTGGGGACAATTTATTTCTGAGCTTGGAAATTGGTTTAATTTCGTGGCTGGGTTGGGAATAGTTCGGCTTGTTTCAGGGGAATCACCTATTGCGGCAGGGATGCTTTTGTTTTGGAGAACTATTCCTTTTGCTATTTTAATGCCTTTTGCAGGCACATTTGCCGATCGTTATTCACGCAGACAAATTCTCATCATCTCGGATGTTCTGCGTGGTTTTTTTGCACTCATATTTTTACTTGTAACTGAACCTGATGATTTATGGATCGCCTATGTAGCTTCGATTTTAGTTTCAGGTGCTACGGCATTTTTTGATGGTGCAAAAAATGCAGCTACTCCAAATATTACGGGTAAAGAAGGACTTTTGTCAGGAACTGCTTTGATGTTTTCAACGCGGTTTTTATTAATGGCAATCGGAGCAGCACTTGGTGGTATTGCGATTGTTGTTTTTGGCTATGAAATAGCTTTTATTATCAACTCGATTTCATTCTTTGTATCCGCCTATTCTATTTGGCTAATTCCTGAAGAAGCCATGAGTGAAAGAAGTCCTTTGCAAAGAAAACTCGAGTCTGCTCAAGAGGCAACACAAAGTTTCTTCGAGGAGATAAAAGAGGGAATCCACTACACACTAAAAAATCCGCTCGCTTTGACTATACTTTTGATGAATGTGATTTGGGCAGCTGGGGGTGGTGCAACCAACATTGTTTTTGAAGGGCTTGGCGTAAATGTGTTTTCCGATGAATGTTGGTCAACAGATTTTGTATATTCTGTTCTGTTAACAGCAAATGGCGTAGGGCTTTTTATTGGAATGCTGATCGCTCATCGAGTTGGAACTTACGTTGAGAAAAAGGGAATTACACGACCATTTATCGGTTGGGCTTTGATTTTTCACGGATTACTTTTTGCCGTCGGTGGTTATATGCCGAATCTTTGGTTGGTTGTGATTTTTGTTATCTTTTCAAGGCTTTTAATTGGTGCAGAATATGCGGTTCAAGAAACGATGTTTCAACGATCTTTGCCTGACAGAATTCGCGGGCGGATTTCGACTCTCGATCGCGGAGCAGAAATTACGATGTATGGAACAGCGAGTTATTTGGCAGGCGTTTCTTTAACAATAATCTCAGCACAAATGGCAACTGCGATTGCCGGATTACTCGCTGGAAGTGCGGGTATAGTTTGGTTAATTAGAAGTCGTAATTTTAAGGATGATAAAAATGCTTCGGTTGAAACAATTGCTTATGATGAATTAGAAATTCACAATACAAAAATATAATTTTTAAGCTGTGATAATAACCGCTTTAGTTCCAAGTAATTCGGAAAAATCTTTTGTGTAAATTGTATCAACTCTTCTGACACGGCTGATGGTTTCAACAATATCTTGAGTTTGAACAAAACTATCTTCGACATGGGCGATTGCCCAAAGTTTTATATGCGAAGCTGTTTTGAACAATTCTTCAAGCAGGCTTAGATACTGAGATTTTGTTTCAATGTGAGTGCCCAAAATTCCGATTTGCTTTCTTTCCAGTTCACTCCAAAAATTGTCGCCGCCGCGAATCCATTCTTCACGCCAGCCTTTCCAACCCAAATTGTTTTTAACAGTTTGATTATTGGCTCGTGGAAGACGTAAAAACATTAAATCTGTATAATTTTCAGCGGTAAATTCGTTTGCGTTCTTATTTTGACAGCTATTGTTTTGTCCGTTATTTACAGGATCATCACCAACGCTCCAAAATCTTTTATATACATTCGAAAGAGGTTGCCTAAGTTCGCGGGTTTCTTCATCAAAAGATAAAACATAGTCACCAACGCTCATTCCGAGACTTAGAGCAATTGCTCTGGACATCGGAGAAGGAAGCTTTTCAATATTTGTGCGGACATTATCAAACCACCAAGAGTCGGTTTCATTAAACCAATTTCTCAGAGCTTGGTTTTTTAACTTGTAATGCGGAACGTAAACATCCTCAAGGATAATCTCTATTTCTTCTTCAGTTAGTTTATCATCATTATTTTCTATGCAAGCTTTTGATTCAATGTAATCAGATTCCAGCAAGTTGTTGGCAAATATTTTTACGTCCCAATGTTTTAAGTACTTTCCTAGTGAAGGTTTTACTGTGAATGGTATTGACACTGAATCAAAATCTAAACGGCGTAGAACATTTAATTCAAAGGCAAGCCAGCTTTTAGGTTTGTTTAATAAACTTGTCTGCATAGAAAAACTTATCAGTTACTTTATTTATCGGAATTGGCGAATGATCTCAGCTGTAGGACATTTTCAAGCGACAAAAAAACTCTGACAACCTTTGGATCAAACTCTATTCCTGCCCATTCTGTTAAATATCTTTTAGCTTCAGATTCAGAGATTGGAACGCTATACGGGCGTGAATCAGTCAAAGCTGCATAGGTATCGCAAACTCTCAGAATGCGAGCGGCAAGCGGAATTTGATCTCGTTCTAAGCCATCAGGATAACCACTTCCATTCCACCATTCATGATGCCAACGCACGATCAGTTGGACAGCTCTCGATAAACCTCTTTTAGCTGCTTCCTGTTCACCAATTACAGGATGTCTCTGCATGTCTATTCTTTCCCGCTGAGTCAGCACTCGATTACTTTTTATGTAATCTCTGTCCATAACCATTTCGCCTATGTCATGAACAAGTGCAGCTTGTTGAAGTGCGAAACGGTCTTGAGATGCCAGATTAAAATCTTGAGCGATCGCATCTGCCATCGCTGCGATACGGATAGCGTGGGCATGATTATAACCTTCAAAATCATCTATAGCTGAAGATAATTTTAAAAGTTTTTCATCAACTCTGATCTCTTTGGTCATCGCTTTTTTTGGAAAAGACATAAATAAAAACAAAAATGTGCAATGCTAAATATTGAATCATTAGCTTGCATCTTTATTAACTGCTTTTTGTTAAATTTAATATACTTTTAATAAATATAAAATTCCTCGAATAGAGTTTAACTATTTATTCGTTAAACTGTCGAGTAAAGATTTGGCTTCTTGATTGTTTGGATCAAATTTCAAAAGCCGATTGATTTCACCTTTTGCTCTAACAAGTAAGCCGATTTCTATATAAAGCTCAGCTAACATAATTCGGTAGGTTGAATTTTTGGGATCTAAATTAACAGCTTGTTGAAGTTCGGCTTCAGCTTTTCTCTGCTGGCTTCTATCTAAGGAGAGTGCTTTCCCGTAAAATGCATGATAACGGGCATTATCTGGAATGAGATGAACTGCTCTAGCCAGATGTGGTACTGCTTCAGAAAATTTGTTTTCTAAAATTAGATCATACCCGGCATCAAAACTTTCTGCTGCCATCTTAGAATCATCATCTTTCTTTGTAGGACTTGAAATGGGTTTATTGGTTGAGGTAGCGGCTTTTACATTCTTTTCTTTGAGTTGTTCGATAGCTTTTCTCAATCTGAAATCATACAGTTCTCTGGAGTCGGCGTCTTTCAAAGTTTCATAAGCGTTAGCAATTTCAGTAAAAGCATTTTGAATTCTCAAATGCTTTTCGCTATCAACCTTTTTGTAGTATTTATCAGGGTGGTATTTTTTCGCGTAGGAAAAATATGCATTTTTAATATCGCTAACAGGTGCTTCGGGGTCAACATCAAACATTTCATAGTGAGTAGCAGCACCTTCGACCTGTTTCAGATAATTTTCCAGAGAGTATGTAGCTTTTTGTCTCTCTCTTTCTTTGGCTTTTCTTTCGGCTTCTTCAGCTTCTTTTCTGGCATTTTCTTCAGCTTCTTTTTTCTTTTGTTCTTCTTCTTCTAAGGAAATAGCAGATTTTTTTAGTGCATAGTTTGAAGAAGATAATTTTGATAAGTCCGTTTCTTCAAATGGAGATTGCCAATTGTTTCTGTGAATAAATCCGCAAATCCAAAGTTTATACAAAATAGGAATGACTTCTTGATTTGAAAGCCCACTTGTAGTGACTACTTCATTTAATGACAACTCGCTATCACTCAGTCTTGAAAGAATAAATGCCTCTTGAGGTGTGGGCGGATTTTGCGAAAAATTATTTTGTTGATTGGATTGGTTAAAACTAAATGTCTCTTCTAAACTCTTAAATCTTGAAAATACAAATTCTGTCTCAATTGCTCTCAGATGTTCATGAATCAAGGAATTCAAATCTACCTGAAAGTTTAGTCCTTCTTTTACACGAGCAAGCGGACTAAAAATCCATTCACCTTCTTTCAAGCCAAAAACAAATTCTATGATTTTCTTTATCTGAAATTGAGTAAAAGCTTTTATCTCTTCCGTCCTAAACTTCTCATTGTCTTTTAAATATTTGACTAACTTTAGATCGTTTGTGAAACCTTCAATTTTTAATAATTCAGGTTTTGATATTTGCGTTGCATCAAGAAGTATCTGAAAAAGTCTGTGCTCACGCATATTTGATACAGCGAAGACAATTTTTCCTTTCTCCACATAAATAATGATTTTCTTGTCATCATTAGAGAATCTAAGAGAACCACTAAGTTCAGCCTGCGAAATTACAGCAAGTAGTTCTGCCAACGTGTGAGTTAGCAGACTTCCTTTAATTTCTAAATTATTCTGTGTAGTCATTTTGCTGAGAGTTTCTTTGATAGAAAACTTGAGAGATTTGGAATGTACAACAATTGTTATCCAATTGCTTTATAAATGATAACAAATAACTGGATAAAAAGTTAAGAAAAATAATTCTCCCATTAACAAATCCAAAAGCAATAGCTAATCTTAAAAGTATGGTTCATAATTTTGAATTACTTGGGAAAAAAGTTCGTCTGTGGCAAAAAACAGGGGAATCGTACGAACATATTTTAATGAAGGCACTTGGGTATGCGATGTTTATCAAAAAATATCCACACATAGAGATAGAGATAAGAGTTGGTTTGCGTTATAAACCCGACCTTGTTGCACAAAACGGAAATAGGGATTTTGAATTTTGGGGAGAATGCGGACAAAATACAATTCGCAAAACTGCCTGGTTGCTCAAACATACCAATATTGAGGAGTTTGTACTTTTTAAAATAGGTTTTAATACTGACTCATTAATTAAACAATTACAGAAAAATATTCCTGAAAAATATCGTCCCCAAAACAGAGTTGTTCTGATAAATTTTGTTAGCAACATAAAAGATTTGACCATTGACAAAAAAATTGAGAAAGTTCCAGATGATTGGTTCAAAAAATTCATAATTTGAGTGAAATTGCTTTGCTTGATGCTGAACACAGGAAATCATGAATAGCACCGATATAAAAATTCGTGAATGCAAAAATCTTAACGAATTAGAAGACTGTGTACGACTGCAAAAGGAAGCTTTTTCGTTACCTGCCATCGAACTTTCTCCAATAAGACACTTCATTGTGAATCGAAATGTTGGGGGATTTACCTTAGGAGCTTTCTTCCAAGACAGGCTTATTGGATTTAGTTTATCTATTCCTGCTTTTTTGAGGGGAGAAAAAGCTTTTTATTCCCATATGACAGCTGTTGATGAAGAATTTCAAGGCTTCGGTATCGGTTCGACAATAAAGTGGGAACAACGTCGATATTCACTCGAAAGAGGAGTCAAGATCATCAAGTGGACATTCCAGCCAGTTATGTCGCTTAATGCTTATTTTAACCTTGAAAAACTTGGCGCCGTTGTTCAAACCTACAAACCAAATTTCTATGGGACAGACTACGCGACCTCAAAAGAAGAGAACGAGGCAAAGGGAATAGATAGTGACAGACTTTTTGCAGAATGGCATCTAGAAAGTGAAAAAGTTATTTCACTTTCAAAAGGGGAAAGCTATCAGGAAAAAAGAAAAATCATAAAAAAAATCCCAATTCCCGCCGAATGGAATCACTTATTAAAAACTAATGTAAAAAAAGCCATACAAGAACAAAAACGTATAAGAGAAGAATTTTTAGAAGGATTTTCTCAAAAATTAATTTGTAGTGGTTTTGAAAAAGGTAGTGAGTCTTCTAAATACTTACTTTTTGAAAAATAAAATGTTTCAAATAAATTCCGACATAAAAAAAGCTGAAACAATTCCATCTGAGTTTTATACAGATGAAAAATACTTTGAACTTTCAAAAAAACAAATCTTCAGCAAAACCTGGCAGTTTGTTGCATTAAAACCTCAAATCAACAACGTAAAACCAATTGATCTTCTACCAAATTTTCTGGATGAACCAATTTTGATTTCGAAAAATGAAAAAGGGAAAATAAATTGTCTTTCCAATGTTTGCACTCACCGCGGAAAAATTTTGGTTGAGTGTGAAAAAAATATCGAAGGCATACGTTGTGGTTATCATGGCAGACGTTTTTCATTGGATGGAAAGTTTCTCTCGATGCCGGAATTTGAAGGAGTAGAGAAATTCCCAACTGAAAAAGATAATTTGTGCCAAATTCCAAATGAAACTTGGAATGATTTTATATTCTCATCTATAAAACCATCTTATCCGCTACTAAATTTTATTTCTGAAATGGAGAAAACCACCAATTCTTTCGATTTTGAAAATTTGAGATTAATTTCGACCAAAGATTATGAAGTCAATGCTCATTGGGCATTATATTGTGAAAATTATTTAGAAGGGTTTCATATACCATTTGTCCATAAATCTTTGAATGAGATTTTGGATTTTGGAAATTACACAACAGAAACATTTCAATTATCCAGCCTGCAAACAGGGTATAACGGAAATAATGAAATTGAAGCCCATTATTTTTTCATCTTTCCTAATATGATGTTCAATTATTATCCTTGGGGACTCTCATTAAATGTTGTAAAACCCGTAAAAAAAGATTTGACAGTCATTTCTTACTATACGTTTGTAAATGATGAAACTAAATTGGATACGGGAGCAGGAGCAGATTTAGAAACTGTTGAAATGGAAGATCAAGCAGTAGTTGAGTCAGTACAAAAAGGAATCAACTCAAGCTTTTATAACAAAGGAAGATATTCACCAAATAGAGAGCAAGGAACTCATCATTTTCACAGGTTACTCACAAAATTCTTATTTCAGGATTAAGTTGTTTTTATATTGCTCTTATTGAAGTTGAAATTGAATTTCAATTCTATGCTGTTGAAAACAAACAACTTAGATTGACTTGTGGTTTTCAGCTTTGTTAATCTTTAAAAGTAAACAAATTAATTATTAAAGGGGTTTTATATGGCAAGACAGGAATTAATAGAAAATTTAAATAAAGCAATGAGTTTAGAGTTAACGGGAATTATTCAATACTCTCAGCATAGTTATCTTGTAACTGGAACAGACAGAGAAGTTTTTAGAGAATTTTTCCGTGAAAATGCTGCTGAAGCACAAAAACATGCAGAATTTCTGGGAGACAAAATTGTGGCTCTTGGAGGAATTCCGACAGTTGAGCCTTCAATGATTCGACAGTCAACTGATTTGAATGAAATGCTTGCTCAAAACTTAAAGCTTGAAAGGGAAGCCTTTGATGCTTACATGGAGGCTTGGAAATCTTGTGACGAGCAGGATTTAGCTACAAAGTTCTGGGTTGAAGGTCAAATAGCTGAGGAGCAAATACACATTGAAGAATTAGAAAAATTAACTTCCGAAAGAGAAGCTAATGTTGATAATGAAAAAATCGTGCTACGAGAAGTAAGCTAGTTAAAATCAACAATTAATAAAAAATAACGGAAAGCATAAAGTTAATACTTTTGCTTTCCGTTTTTAGTTTTTCGGTTAAGAGGAGAGATCTATCTTATACAAGGGAATTCGATGATTTTGTTTGATTCAATTTCTTCATTTTCCACAGCCTTTTGCTTATTTATCTTATATCTTGCTGCGGATATAACATGATGCAGTTCATCTAACATTTCACTATCAACCTGCAATGTTTTTTGACAAGTCCATCCAAGTGCATCAGTCCATGTGGATAACTTTATTGTTGCTTCATTATCATTCAGAGAAATATCAATTTTTTTCTCGTCAGAAACAATAGGTGAAAAATTTGTAGCTGTATTTGCTTTCATAGTGTTATTGAAAAAAGAAATTGAAAATCAATTTCAATAAGCATTATTATAGATTTTTTAGAATTAGTCAAGTAATTTTCTTTCGTAATAAAAAGAAGCTCAATTAAACTATTGAGCTTCTTATATGAAAGTTATTTTCTGACGTTTATTCCTCAGTTTTCCAGCTCTTCATAAGTCTTTCAAGAAAAGCTATACTGTTCGGGTTTGCATTCGTTTTTTTACCAACTTCGATAGCTTTTTCAGCTGTTGTAATTGCTTCATCTTTTTTGTCCATTTCAGCAAGTAAACGGGACTTTATAAATAATCCAAAATATGTTTCGGCAGTTGCAAGAGAGCCGTTTACCCAGCTAAGGGCTTGGTCATACTTATCTTTTTGACGAGTAGAAAAAATAAAGTTTGCAGCGTTAAGAGGAGTTGCAACCATTTGTCTTTGGGCTGAACGTAAAATTCTGGCACTGACATCACCTACATCTACTTTGAATGGAACTCTAGCTTTTTCCCAAGCAAGAATTACATTTGCTGAATTATTGGTAACATCTTCAATTGAGTAAGAAAGAGTTTCTTTTGACTTCTCAGCCATCATAGGTTTTACGTTTACACGCAAAGCATCCTCAGATTCTTTGTATTGTGTACCCCATTGATTCCATGTTTTATTGAAAATCAATGTCCACTCACCCGCTGTTGGAATAGCATAAAAACTATATTTTCCTTTTTCAAGCTCATTCCCATCAATGGATACATCATTTGTAAACTCTATGACAGTGGCTTCGTTTGCACCTGCTCGCCAGACCTGTCCGTAGGGGACTAGTTTTCCCCAAATTTCTCTTTCTTTAACATTAGGACGATGATATGTGATCTTTATATCAGTATCGCCGACTGTTTGTTCGATATGTTGACGCTGACTCGCTCTTGGGTATTTTATCTGACCAAAAGCAACATTGGTCGCTGACATTACAAATAATACTATGACTAAAAACAACGAAAATTTTGTAAATAATCTCATTTTATGAACTCCTCTAAGTATTCTGTTTTTAACTTTTAATGTTTGAATTGTAGCTATTACAAATAGTCGAATCAAATTTTGCAATTTAGCAGGCTAAAAATAGATAAGGGTTTTTGTTTTAAAACTAAAAAAACGCAACTAAAAGTTACGCTTAAAAAAAATAAAAGCCGGTGATGGGATTCGAACCCGCGACCTACTGATTACAAATCAGTTGCTCTACCCCTGAGCTACACCGGCTTGTGTTGCAATTATAACAAATAATTGCAAGCGAAAATACTACAAAAACATTTTAATTTGTGCAAGTCTAAACTGATGCTTTGGGTTAGTGTTTAACATTAATAAAAATAATTGACTTTTGTTTATAAATAAAGTTAGGATAATAAAAGCCCTTCTGCGGCAAAACATTTCTGTTTAAATCTTTTTAGTCTTCACATCAGACTTAAATAATTATTCAAATAGCAGTTTCAAGAAAGGAGAAAATCACGTGAGTTTTCAGAAAATTAGCTTAAAAAGCATTATTTTTGCTTTATTTCTTTTATTAACGACTACATTTACAGTATTTGCCCAAAATGAATCACCGACTGTGATCTTTAGTGATTTAAATAAGGATATGCCTGTTGCGGTGCGAAATAATTTGTACTGTGCAGGTTACATACAGAGATCAGATGTAAATACAAATCTGAAAGTTATCGGTGCTGACGATGAAAAAGATCAACATATATATGCACAAGGTGACGAATTATATTTGAACTCCGGTGCTGTTGATGGTGTAAAAGTTGGTGATATGTTCGCAGTTGTACGCCCAAGAGGAAAAGTAAAATCCAAATGGACGAAGAAAAAACGACTAGGAATATTTATCCAAGAAGTTGGTGCAGTTGAAGTTGTAAAAGTTATGCGTGAAGTTTCTGTTGCAAGAGTTAAAACATCTTGTAGCACAATCTTGCTCGGCGATTTATTGCAGAGAGTTCCTGTAAGAAACAGCCCACTTTTCAAGAAACGTGCAGCCTTAGATAAATTCTCAATGCCATCCGGCAAGGCTCAAGGAAGAATAGTTATGGCTCGTGATGGTCAGGAATTATTAGCCCGTGAACAGATCGTTTACATTGACCTCGGTCGTGAAGACAATGTGAAAGTTGGTGATTATCTAACTATTTTCCGTCCGCTTGGAACAGGAAACATTTTTAAAAAAGTTCCTGATGAGAATCTTGATAACAGAGAAGCAGGATTTCAAAGCGATAGATACAGAGGCGGTATGTTCTCGAATCAATCAGCACGTAAGAAAGGCTCTAAAGCAAATGGTAAAGTTGTTACAACTGAAGGTGCTAAAAAAGGTCGTCCTGCTTTAAGAAAAGTTGTTGGCGAGATAGTTATCTTAAACGTTTTAGAGAGAACTGCAACGGCTGTGATAGTTAGAAATACATCTGAGGTTCACACGGGAGACTATGTAGAAGTTCAATAAAATAAATGAAGAATTAAAAGTCTGAAGTTACTTTGATTGACTAATAACATTTTTATCTAAGACGGCATTTTTTGCCGTCTTTTTCTTTTTGTTTTCGTCATAAAAGAATCTAAAATAACCATACATAGACCAACAAGCAGTAAGGACAGCTATCCATAATGCCCCGCGTCCAACGAGATAACCAAAAACTTTCCAGTCATTAGAAGTTAGCGAAAAGCTTACGAGATTCTGAAAAGCTACTTGAACTTCGGAAACTTGCCAGAAGAAAGCGGGTACTTCCCAACCAAAGTTAGAAACAGGTGGAGGTGAGTTTGCTCCAGCGACGAGTAGTGCAACAATTGCAACGCATTGAGCCCACATTTTTATTTTACCCACTTTTTGAGCGGAAATGATTATTCCTTCTGAGGCGGCAATGGAACGCAAGCCTGTTACAACAAATTCTCTTCCTAAAATAATTACAACTGCCCAGGCAGGAGCAAGATTTTTTTCAACCAAAACGATAAGTGCTGCGGAAACAAGTAGCTTATCAGCAATAGGATCAAGTAAAGCTCCAACCTTGGAAACTTGTTTTCTACGACGGGCAAGATGTCCATCAAGAACATCTGTTAAAGAAGCAATTAAAAATATTGCTATTGCAAAAGGATAACTATTTATACCGAACAGATTTTCAGAAAGAGGCGTGAGTAAAACTACCACCAATAGTGGTACAAGAAAGATTCTCAAAAGTGTTAAATAATTAGGTAAATTCACTATAAAAAAATGAAAAGTAAGATTCTACAAGTCTATTTTGAGTTTTATCAAAGTGTCAAGATTTACAAAACAAAAATTAATAGTAAATTAAAAGAAGAGCAGAGTTTCAAACTCTGCTCTTCTTCAATCGACAATAAGGTAGTTTTTATCCAAAAAAAGATTTTGGTGGATATGAAAAATCGCTACCCATTAGAAAATATGCAAGATTAGGGCTTTCATGTGAACGATCGTAGCCGACTAATTCTACATAAGCTTTTCCTTCTATATCTTTATCATCTGATTTGCCTTTTACTTCGCAGGCACCTTCCCAATAAATAACCATTGTAGTGCCGCGTGTATCAAGTTCCTGATCTTGTATTACAGGTGTTACAGTTAAATCCAAATTAAATTTTGGAACTTCAATTTTCCAACTGCTTGGATAAGTAGCCTTTGTATTTTGGCTTTTCCAGTAACCAGTTGGTTTAATAGAAAATTCTTCGTTTGAGAGTGGAGTATATTCACCATTTTTTTCTATGAATACTCCGCTGGAATAATCAGAAATTCCATTTGCATCATTGCGAAGCTGATAACACATTAATTCTGTTTCATCATCAAGCTGAATTGAGAACCAATCCCAACCTTTTTGATTTTCCGTTGGAGTCCAAGTTCCAAACTCTCTGTCCATCCAAGCCGAACCTGTAAAATGTTCGGTTTCACCATTCCAGATTATGTCACCATCCATTTCCATACGTGTGTATGAAAAATATCTGGATGCCTCGCCTTCATCTTTGAAAGAAACTCCATCTTTCTTTTTGCCGTTTAGAATTGGTTCTTTACCAGGTGTTAGTGTGGCTTCAAAAGTAATGTCACTTCCAATTGAAGCACGTAAAAGATGTCTTCCATCAGATTCACGTAATGACCAATCACCTAACCTCAAATGATAATGTTTTTCGCTTGCAGAAGCTGGATATTCAAATAAGCCATTTGAACTTTTACGGTGTGAATAACGGAAGTTTTTATTTTCGTAATCCGTTATTGCAAAATGTGCAAAATAAATCGGGTTTCCAAATAGACGCAATGGAACTAAAGAAAATTTATCCAGATCAGTTCTTCGTTTGAAGAAAACCAACTCGAATCCAAATCTATTACCCGAAGTTGTTTCCGCATGACCTGTGTAATACCACCATTCAGTTTGTGCATTACGGTGTGCATACAAATCTCTTGGTAGTTCGACCGGATCATATTCAGTACCATCTCTTAAATCTTCAGCTTTTCCGACAAAAGCTTCGGTTATGCCTTCAAAAAGTGTCGAAGCATTTTGTTCGACGCCATTAATTAAATTTTGAAAATTAGTTTGAAAAAAGTTTTGATCACTCATATTAATTATATATACCTTACCCCTTGGAAAATTGCTTATATTAAAAGCTATATCAATTTTGAGTGATATGTTGCAAGTATTAGAAAGACGATAATTTGTGGAGAAAGTGAGGAAAAAATTGGAATCTAAAATGTTTTTCTGGTTGACCGTTTAGAATCAACCACGTCAACGCGTTGTATTTTAAGTATAAAAGTAACTTTTTCTGATCGATTATCAGCTTTGGCAGGCAAAAACGGAGCATCTTCAGGATCAGTTTCAAGTGCTTTTTGAATTTCTGCCATAGTTTGAGCATTTTTTGGCGGTTCAACAACCTCAGCAACTTTTGCCAAGCCGTTTCCAAATACATCTGCGACGATGACTACTTCTTCGTCTTTCATTTTTCCACGAACAAAAGATTTTGTCAGAGCAACCAAAGCTCCTGTTGGATTTATGCTCGGTGGTCTATCTGCTAAAGCTATTCTTTCAAAACCATCGGAATTTAAGCTTAAGTCTTCTCCAATATTTGGTGAGTTAGAATTCGCTAATAGAACCGATGACTCAGTTGGATTCGAATTATTAAGAGCTACTTCCAAAGTATTCGATTCCGGAGAGTCAATTAAGAAGAGCAGAGAGATTCCAATTACCAAAGAGGCAAAAGTCGCAATGCTATAGGGCATTAAGAATTGCTTAACTCTTTCAGCAATACTTTCAGTAAACAAAAGCGAAAACATTGGCTGGGGAGAGCTTGTTTTAGCTGAGACGGCACTTCTGACGTTTTTAAGTAAATCAGCAGGAATAGCTGGCTGTGACATCACACGCAGATTATTCCTTAACTCACGATACTCTGTAAGTTTTTGACGACACAAAGGACAGGTCGGCAAGTGTTTTTCTACCGACGAGCGTTCATCATCAGTTAGTACGTCATCAATATACAGAGGTAAATTAAATTGTAATTCTTCACATTTCATTTTTTTAATAATGAGTGAATGACTCACTGACCCCGGCTGTTTTCCTATTTAGTAAAAAGGAGAACAACGCTTAGTATCTTTAATGAATTTCAAGTAAAACATTTTCATGTCATTATCTATGTTGTTTGCTGGTCAGTTTTCAAATAACAACGAAAATAAATTTACTTTGTAATTTTAAAACTCACTTTAGATTTAGCATCCCTTTTGACCCATTACTTATCGTTTGGCACCGATTTGTTTTTTTAGTTTTCAAAAGTCTGAAACCGGGGCGAGTCAATCATCCACTCTATTTATCAAAAATCTTTTAGTTTTTTTCTAAGTTCTACCCGTCCGCGAGCAATCCGCGATTTTACTGTTCCCATGTTCAGATCAAGCACTTTTGCAATTTCTTCGTAACTTAATCCTTCTATGTCACAGAGAATTACCGCTTCTCGAAAGATATCAGGTAGTTCCTTTAAGGCTTCAACTAAAAATTTTTCACGTTCATTTTGAAGAGTGGTTTCTTCAGGGCTTGCATAATTGGTCGAAACAGTTTCGCTCATCGGAGTATTACTTTCACCGACTGGTGCATCTAAAGAAATAGTTTTTTCTTTCTTTCTGCGTTTCCACCAACGGAAGCGATTTCTGGATTGATTTATTGCAATTCGAAATAGCCACGTTTTTAATTCGGAATCTCCACGAAACTTCTTTATTGCTTTTAAAGCTCTCAAAAAAGTTTCTTGTGTAAGATCACTTGCTTCTTCCGCATCTTCAGTAATTCTGTAAAGAAGTCCGTAAATATCAGAAGAATAACGCAAGACCAAAGTGTCAAAAGCTTTAGCGTCGCCTTGTTTTAATTTTTCAATGAACTCAGCTTCAACGGTTGAGCAGGCATTGGTTTTTTCTGCCGCCAAAGCGACTTTTCCAATTTTTTCTTCGTCAAATGCGATTGCTTTGCTGAAGACCATCCTCTGCCTTTTTCCTCATCTCGATGTCCGAGAAATTTGAAACTTGCTCATCCGCTATAACCTGCGAACTATTAGCTTAGACACCGTTAATTTTATTTTGTTCCCAAAAAAGTAAAATTTTTTTAATTTTCTTCATTTTAGTGAAAATCCAACTTCACTTTTACTTTTTACTTACTTGCTCTAACCCCAATTTTACGATAAATTGACTCTTTTGTATAAAAAATCAATTTTCTGTTTATTATAACGAATTAACTAAGCATTATTTGCATTAATAATAAAAATGGCGATCAAGAAGAAAAAACGTAAGAAAAGAATGATTCCGAAGGCAACGGAAGTCCCAATGACGCAAGAGGAAAAGGATAAAATCCAATTTAAGGATGACTTTCAAAAAAGCGTCGGGGAAAAAGTTGAAGACTTCGGTAGAAAATTTGAAGGTAAAGGCAAAAATATTCTCTATGGCGTAGCGGCTTTAGGTGTTTTAGCTGTAGTTATTGGTACTTTTTACGTGTGGAATCAGCGTTCAAATGCACAAGCAAAAGCAGCTTTGGGAAGTGCGATTGATACTTCACAAGCGTTAGTTACTGATTCACCTGTTCCACCAACTTCTACAGCAAAAGTCTTCAAAACAGAAAAAGCCAGAGCTGAAGCAGCAATCAAGGAATTTGACGAAGTTATTAAAAATCACAGCGGCAGCTATGCTGAGAAAGCAAAGTACTTTAAGGCTGTTCAGCTCCTTAAATTAGATCGTGCAGTAGGAATTAAAGAATTAGAAGCTTTGGTTTCAATTAATAATGAAGTTGGGACAATGGCAAAATTTGCTCTAGCTCAAGCCAAAGTTGATGATGGAAAATTAGACGAAGCAGTCAAGCTCTATCAAGAACTGGCTGCTGCAGGAAATAAGGTTATTGCAAGTGACACAATAAATTTTGCATTGGCAAAAATTTACGAAAAGCAAAACAAATCTAAGGAAGCAGCTGACTTATATTTTAATATCGCAAAACAAGCCAGTGAAGCGAAAGATTCTGATGGGAAGCCTGTTCCACTGACACAGACGGCAAGAGAAGCTAAAGAGAAACTGGAAGAACTTGCACCTGAAAGAGCAAAGCAAATCAAAGAACCAGAAACTCCTCCGCCGGCATTACCCTTAGGTTTGTAAACTACTTTTGATCTGAAATTTGAAGATATGGGGACATTCAAAGTCCTCATTTTTTATTTTATTTTGTAAAAACTTGAAAAATCATACCTAATTAGATATTTCTATTTACGAAGCAATAAAAAGAGGAAAATATTAGGTGAGTGAACTAGCACAAACAAAGTCTGCTGAGTTATCTGCTCAGGAAAAATCAATCCTTGCAGAACTTACAGAAAAATCTATAAAAATTCGGGTTTCGCCAAACAATTATTTTGTCGCACTTTTCTTAGCAACATTTTTTACAGGGCTATTTATTTATCTTCAATATGATTTGGTCGCTACAATCACGTTGATGGCAAGCTGGATTTTGATTCCATTTTTCCTATGGTCAGACAAGATTTCTTTTGATGGAATTCAACTAAAAAGAACAGGCTTAATTCCAAGAGCTTGGGCTTGGCTGAATAACGCGAGATATCGCTTGAAACTGGATGAAATCGAACAAGTTGAGACTCAAGCTCTACGAGCACTTAAACGCGGAGGAAATGTTTTTTACCGTTACAGGACTTCGGTAAGAGGCAAAGACATAAGCTTTACTTTCGCTTCAGGTGGTGAAGAATATCGTCAGATGGTCGTAAAACTATTTCCGCTTCTGTCTGAGAATTTACTGGACAATCGTTCAATAGAATTAAGAGATTATTTGAGTGAGCCAAAAGAAGCTTTAATGAAAGCGGAGTTTGCAAAAGTTCCTTCCGCAGAGGTTTTAGAGCTTTCATTAAGTGAATTGGAAAGTCGGGAAATTAAGAGGAAGATCAAAAAAACTCCACCAAAGTTTGAAGATGAAGAACTTGAAAAGGTGGATTACTTGCGACGTTTGGCAAATGAGCTAAGACTATCCGGTCATCTCTTACAGGCATTAGAAGTGTTCCGTCGGGCATTGTTTCTCAATCCAAAGGATGGCTGGTTACTTTTTGAATTTGCAAGATGTCTGCATTCTTTTGCAGGAGCTGAAAAGAACCGAAAACTTGAGAGAAAAGCCCTTGCGGCTTTGCGTCTTGCCGAAAAACGTGCGGATGGTGATGAAAAATTGCTTGCTCGTTTAGGAGAAAGTTACTTTCAATACGGCGAATGGCAGAGGGCAAGAAAAGTATTTCAAAAGACATTGGAAATTGCCGAAGAAAGTTTTAGATCAATTCGCGGAATGGCTGAAATTTCCTTAAGAGAAGGAAAAATTGCCCATGTGATTCATCATTTCGCAACTGCAAATCGTGTTGCTGAAACTCCAGCTTTAAGGCGTTGGACAAAAAACGAAACCGAATATTTCACACGTTTGAATAGCGATGATGAATATATGGATATGGAAGTGAGTCGCGTGAACTTACTCGAAAGCTTGGAACGTGCGAAAAGAACTTCGCTAAAAATTGCTCTTCTTGGATTACCTTGGATTTTAATAGGTTTAGTTTTAGAACAAAATTTAATTGTTAATTTAGGTTGGGCAGTCTCTTGTGTATCTCTTTTGATATGGGTTGGAATGATTATGAGCAGAAACATTCTTTCAGCCAGAGTACCACTAGATATTGAGTAACAAATAAATACAAACACAAAAAAAGCAAGGCTGAAATTTCAGCCTTGCTTTTTTGTGTTTTTGTTCAATCTTATTCTGAAGCTTTCTTAGTTCGTGCTTTTGTGGTTTTCTTTGCTTTTGTTGCAGTAGTTTTCTTAGCACGTGTTTTTCTCACTGTTTTAGGTTTTGGGTTAAGCAAGGCATCCCAACGGTATTCAGGTTTAATAAAACCTTTTTCTAGTTTCTTCAAAATAAATTCAGTCATTGAATCAACGATCCAGCGGTGATTATATTCACCAACAGATGCAAGCTCAGCATCTGGTGCGGGATTCATAAAATCAATCGCATATGGAACATCATCTTTTATCGCAAACTCTACTGTATTCAAGTCATAACCCAAACCTTTACAGATCGTGATTACATCTTTTTCTACTTTTTTAGCAAGCTTAGGTGCAAGATAATCAGGATTTGGCACATATTGCTCACCTGATAAATATGGTTTTGACGGATCATAAGGCATGATGAGCACTTTCTCTTGCCCAACACAATAGCAACGAACAAATTGGTCGTAATCAATACCTTCCTGCAAAGTCATGCACAAAGTTCCTGTTTGGTTATATTCATACCAAAGTTGCTCAAGTGATTCGATTTTCGATACATTTTTCCAGCCACCACCATCAAATGGTTTTAAGAATGCCGGCAAACCTGTGTATTCAATAATTCCTTCCCAGTCAATTGGAAATTCGAGGTTGCGTAGGGAATCACTGTTAATATCTTCAATGTAAGAATGCTGTGGAAGAAGGACTGTTTTAGGGATTGCAACCCCTAATTTTTTAGCTAGTGCAAAGTTAAAAAACTTGTCATCAGCTGACCACCAAAATGGGTTGTTAATAATGTGTGTGCCTTCAAGTGCCATCTGTTTCAATGTTGCACGATAGAAGGGAACTTCATGTGAAATGCGGTCAATTACAACGTCATATCTTTTCTCTTGGTCAAATTTAACGCCGTCTAATTTGACCATTTCAGCTGTAACTTTTCCCTTTCCGTTTTCATTAATACTTTCAATTATTGCTTGTGGAAACGTAACTTCGCGTCCCACTAAAATTCCAACTTTTTTCATAATTCTTTGTATCCTATTCTGTTAAATATATGTTAATAATAATAGCCTTAAATATCGGCAGGTTTTTAAAACCATAATAATATTTGATTCGTCAAAATCCCGCAAGTTTACAGGACAAATAAAAAGGAACAAGAATGTAAATTTTCTTGTTCCTTTTCTAAATTGTATTTATTAAATTATCTGTTTTCGGGCAATAATTCGTAATTTCCCATTTCACGATTGTAGGCGTCTAAAGCCCCAACCGAATCAGATGTTGCATCCAGCATTTGTTTGGTCATAGCAATTGAATCTGAAAGTTGTTCAAAATCAAGCAGAGAGAATTTATCAGGTGTGGACATAGTGACGATCTCGTCGTTCAAATAACCAAAGAAATTCTCAATTGATTGAAGTTGACCCTCAACAAGTTTCACACTTCTTTCCAATTCATCAAAAGAAGCCAGGCGTCGCTTTAATATCTCAACATTTGTTTGTTGAATACGTTTCGTTTTTTCGTCTTCGGCATTTTCTGCTGCACGAAAAGCTTGACTCAATTGGTTGTGAACAGCTTGGCGATTGATAGATTTCAAATGTTGTTTTCTTCGTCTGTAAATATCCAGAAGATCAACAAAATCTTCCCAGCGTCTATCGAGTGATTGTAGATTTGTTGGTAATTCTCTAGCTCCAGAGAACTTTTTGTAATTCTCCTGAATTTTATTTTTCTGCCAGCGTAGATATTCAACTGCTTCGCGTTCACGCGGGCTGAAAGATTTAATAAGTTTTTCGCGTTGGGATTTATTTAATGCTTTTAATCTTTCACGTTCGCGCGTTTGAACTAATCTTCTGTATGAAGGTAAATTCGGAACTACCAAGACATAAACAAATTCAAAAAATAAAGCGACAAGCAATGGGATAAAACTTTGTGTATAAGCCGCCGCAACCGCAAAACCCGCCAAACCCCAGAAATTAACTGGTTCTTTTATAGCTTCTTTGGCGTATGAAGAATTAAATTTTTCTATTGATTGTTGATACTTTGCTAAATCTGCCATAACTAACTTAACAGTTTGATGCTATTTTCTCCGTTTGAGTTTTGCGAATAATCATTATTTTGGAAACAAATTATTTATTTGTATCTTTCAGCAATTCTTCAGCTTCGGCTAATAATTGTTCAGTTGATTTCTCTTCACCAGCAGACTCATTAGTAGAAGATTCGCTTGATTCATCAGCTTCGCTCGCATCTCCTGCTTCAATTTGCTTGGTGTCATTGCTGGAACCTTCGCTTAACAAGCCCATCTCACTTTTATAAGAAAGCAATTTGTCCTGAAGTTGTATGTCCATTGCTTCACGTTCAATATCATGCATTTGATTATCGACAGAAGATGTTCCGAGTTGAAGTTTGGCTTCGGCAGCGGCAACACGGCGATCGATTTTTTCACGCATTTCGTTAAATGTTGAAGCGTCGTCACCGATATCAAATGATTCCATTGTCTGAGCAAGTTGCTCTTGAAGTTTGGCTTGTTTTGAAGCACTGATAAGTTGCATAGCCTCAGCCGTGCGTTTTTTCATATTGAGAACATAGTTGTCTCGTGCTTTCAAAGCTTGTTTTGAAGCATTTTCTGCGTATTCCAGCTGTGCGGAGGTTTTTTCAAGATCAACCTGAGCTTGTTGTAGTTGACCGATATAAGCGGTTGCAATATCATCTCGTCCCATTTTTACAGACGCTTTGATTTTTGAGTCTAATTCAACAACCTGTTCTTGAAGACGCTCATTGTTTTTTTTGAGCATACGTTCAGTTGCCATTACTTGTGCAACTGAGTTGTTGAGTTCGGGAACTCTATCCCGCATATCTCGAACGGTTTGTTGCAAAACCATTTCGGGGTTTTCTATTTTATCTAAAGCCGCCCCACTGCTTGCTCTAAAAATTCTTTTAATTCTTTGCCACAATCCCATTTTTTATATAATCTGCTCCTAAAAATTTATGTCAAAACAACTTTTTCTCACAATACTTTACGACAAAAAATCGCTAAAGTTGCAAATACACAGTAAGTATAGCAAGAAAACACAATTGCTTTAAACTTTAATTTAGAATTATAACAGAGAAACGAAAAAAGAATTATTTTTTTGCAAGAAATATTAATTGAATCGTTCTTAAACACGGAAAGGCTGGTCATGTTTAAACGAATAGTAGTTTGAAATGGCAAATTTGTGTAAGATTATTGGCGAATCTTACCTCTTTATTTTTTCAAGAACAAATTTGACCATAAAACAACCGGTAAGAGGAAAAATACAAAATGAAAAAAACGATTTCTTGGATTTTATTCGTCGCAATATATTTAAGCACTATCGCTCCATTCGCACATCCAACCCACGCACAAGTTCTGGGAAAAACAAAAGAAAATATAATGAAAGATTTACCTAACGGCTTGAAGTTTAGCCTCAGTGAAGGTGTTGAAGGTGCAGACAAACGCGAAGTCCCGAAACCAGTTGACGCAGATAAACTTTCAGAAGGAGAAACTTCTAGCCTATTAAGTCGTCTGCCAAAGATAAAAACTGAAGATGGAGACAAAACAGATTTTGCAAAACGTGTAGGCACACTTCCAGCACCAAAAACAGGAAAGAGAATTCCCGTAAAATTTCCTGTAGATGAGCAAAGAGATGCACCGGATGTAAATAATAATCAAGATTTAGAAGTCGTTAGATTTTCACCCGAGGGAGATGTTTCGCTTGCACCTGATTTAAGCGTTACGTTCTCGCACCCGATGGTTGCCGTTACTTCTCAGGACGGTGCTGCTAAAACAGTTCCAGTTCAATTAAGTCCAAGTGCAGAAGGAAAATGGCGTTGGTTGGGAACAAAAACTCTTATGTTTGATACGACTAAGCGTTTTCGCATGGCGACGAAATATACTGCAAAAATTCCTGCTGGGACAAAAGCAGCTAAAGGGCAAACACTACAGAAAGATACTGTCTGGACTTTTACAACCCCTCCGCCCAAGATGGTCAGACATTATCCATCTACAAATGCAACGACTCGTCGTAATTCGGTGATGTTTGTTTCATTTGACCAAGAAATCGAACCCAAAGCAGTTTTAGAAACTATTTCAGTTACTTCCAGAGGAAAACGTATTCCGATCAGACTTCTTACCGAAGAAGAAATCAAAAGTTCAAATATCGCTTATTACACAAAGCAAGCTCAAACCAAACGCTGGTTGGCATTTCGAGCAGTTAATGCAAATGGTGGAATCGAAAATGCTCTGCCTGCTGATTCTCCGATTAAAGTTACAGTAAATAAAGGAACGCCTTCCGCAGAGGGACCTCTAACAACCACAACGGCACAAAGTTATAGTTTCAAAACGTATGGTGCAATGAAGTTCGTCGAAGGTTATTGCAGTTACAGAAGAAACAAAAACTGTTCACCATTCCAAACTTGGTATCTACGGTTTACAAATTCAATTGACGCTAAATCATTTGATAAGTCTAAAATTAAGATAACTCCTGCGGTTGAAGGTTTGAACATTTATCCAAGCGGAAGAAACATTTATATCCAAGGCGTTAAAAAAGGTCGTACAACTTACACAGTTTCGATTGATGAAACGATCAAAGATATTTACGGACAAAATCTACAAGAACCTGCACGAGTAAAAATCAGAACGGATTCGGCTCCTGTAAGCCTCTATTCCCAAGGCGGAAATATGGTTGTGCTTGATCCGACGATGAAGAAACCTTCATATTCGGTCTATTCTACAAATCAACCTTCAGCCAGAGTTAAGGTCTATCGAGTTCAACCTCAAGATTGGTCTGCATTTCAAAAGTTTATACGTTACAGGAATTATGAAGATGGCACAAAAGCTCCCATGCCGGGACGCCTCATTAGTAATCGTCTTGTTCAGATCGAAAAGAAAATGGACGAGATGGTTGAAACACGCATTGACCTTTCAAGATTTTTGAAGAGTGGTTACGGAAATATCGTTTTAGATATTACTCCGACCAAAAAGCGCGATAAATATGATCGCACAAGAATTTCAACTTGGGTTCAATCAACAAACATCGGCTTAGATGCATTTGTTGATAGTCAAGAATTAGTTGGTTTTGCAACAGATTTGAAAAATGGAAAACCACTTGGTGGCGTCCAACTTTCAATCTATCCAAACGGCAAAGCAATAAGTAGCAATCAGCCTGCTGAATCAGATAAAAGTTATGCGAGATATGTTTGGGACTGGCTCACAAGTTGGGGCAGTTCACAAGCTAATGATATTCAGTCATTTGATGAAAATGGTGCAGCAATCGAAACAGAAACAGTTGAAAAAGCTCAGTCAAATGCTACACCTGCTAACGGAATTTTGAGACTTCCATTACCGACTAATGTGGCTAAACAGCCGAACTTGTTAATTGCCAGAAAAGGAAATGATATTGCATTTTTGCCTGAAAACTCTGACTACTACTGGAGAGACTCGGGTAGTTGGTACAAAAAAACTCAAGGTGATTACCTGCGTTGGTTCGTCTTTGATGATCGCAAAATGTATCGTCCGAAAGAAGAAGTTGCTATTAAAGGATACATACGAAAGATCACTGGCGGAAAACTAGGCGATGTTTCAGCGTTGGGTGATGCCGCAAGTGGTTTGAATTATATAGTCAGAGATTCACGTGGCAATGAGATTGTAAAAGGCAATACGAATTTGAATGCTTTTGGATCATTTAACTTTAAGGTCAAACTTCCTGACAACGCGAATCTTGGTTATACACGTGTAGAGCTTACAACCAACAGCAAAGTTGGCGGATATAGACATTATCACAATTTCCAGATTCAGGAATTTCGACGTCCAGAGTTTGAAGTTAATTCTAAAGTAGCTTCCGAAGCCCCACATTTTGTTGGAAACTCCGCAAATGTAGAAGTTGAAGCAAAATACTACGCAGGAGGTGGACTTGCCAATGCAAAAGTAAATTGGACGGTTCGTGCAACACCAACAAATTACACACCTCCAAATCAAGGAGATTATATTTTTGGTAGTTGGGTACCTTGGTGGTATTCACGATCAAGTTATAGCGGTGGCGGAAGAACACAATATTTTCAAGGTACAACTGACGCGAGCGGAAAACATAATCTCAAAATAGATTTTGAGTCGGTCAAACCTCCAAGACCGTATAGAATCAACGCAAGTTCAAGCGTTCAAGATGTGAATAGACAAACTTGGTCTTCTTCGACAAGTTTACTTGTTCATCCTGCAGATATATATGTCGGGATTAAATCGCCTCGCTCATTCGTTCAAAAGGGTGAAGACATTAAAATCGAATCAATAGTTTCCGATTTAGACGGAAAATTAGTTACAGGTAAAAATGTCGAAATCAAAGCCAAATTAAAGGCTTGGAGATTTGAAAAAGGCAAATGGGAAGAGAAGACCATTGATGAACAATATTGCACGGTGAAATCTTCGAGCGAAGCCCAAATGTGTAAGTTTACAGCCAAGCAAGGTGGACGTTACATTATTACAGCACTCGTGATGGATGACCGCGAAAGGTTTAACGAATCTGAAATGACAGTTTGGGTTGCGGGCGGAAAAACTCCTCCGAAACGCAACGTCGAACAGGAAAGAGTCGAACTAATCCCAAGCAAAAAAGACTACAAACCGGGCGATGTTGCAGAGATTTTAGTTCTTGCTCCGTTTACGCCATCAGAAGGCATTCTAACTCTTCGACGTGAAGGAATTGTTAAGACGGAAAGATTCTCGATCAAAGATTCTTCTGTAACTTTGAAGATTCCTTTGAAAGAAGAATACCTGCCAAACATTCACGCACAAGTTGACTTAGTTGGTTCTGCACCGCGAACAGATGACAAGGGCGAAGTGCAGGAAAAACTGGCGAAACGACCTGCCTTTGCAAGCGGAAGTTTAAACTTGCAAATTTCGAAGGAATCCAGAATGTTAAAAGTGGAAGCCGAACCTGTGGACAAAACCTTAGAACCGGCAGGCAAGACCAATATCAATGTTGCTGTAAAAGATTATCGCGGCGAGCCTGTTGCAAACACGGAGGTTGCGGTCGTTGTTGTAGATGAAAGCGTTCTGGCTTTATCAAATTACAATTTGGCAAATCCTCTGAACACTTTTTACACAACTCGTGGTGATGGTACACAGGATTATCATTTGCGAAAAGATGTTCTTCTAGGAAATCCAGATGACATCAAAGATAAAGCACCGCCACCGCCACCACCACCATCGCCTGCATCAAGCGAAATTGCTGATGGCGTCGTAGCAAATAAACCCATGGCAATGAAAGCTGGCAGAAGTGTGAGAAAAGAGGCTGCTAAACTTCGTCCGCAAGAGAGAGATTCAGATGATGCGAATAGACAGCCTGAGCAACAAATAAATCTCCGCAAGAATTTCAACGCACTCGCGGTTTTTGCTCCGAATGTAAAAACAAATTCTAGCGGAAAAGCAGTTGTGCCTGTGAAGTTACCTGACAATTTAACCCGTTATCGAATAATGGCGGTTTCAGTCGATCAAGCTAAACGCTTTGGTAAAGGTGAATCTTCAATCATAGCAAAACAGCCCTTGATGGTTCGACCATCTGCACCAAGGTTTATGAACTTTGGTGACAAGATTGAATTGCCTGTTGTAGTTCAAAATCAAACAGAAAAAGACATGATGGTCAATGTCGGAGTTCGTGCAACAAACGCAACTTTAACGAACGGTGGCGGACGCAAGGTTCTCATTAAAGCAAATGACCGAGCGGAAGTTCGTTTCCCTGTAAATGCTGACAAAGCGGGAACTGCACGTTTCCAATTTGCAGTTAATTCGGGCAAACATTCAGATGCGGCACAAATCAATTTGCCTGTCTGGACACCTGCAACGACGGAAGCTTTTGCAACTTATGGAACGACCGACCAAAATGGTGCAATTGTTCAGCCCGTTGAAGCCCCGAAAGACGTTTATTCACAATTCGGTGGATTGGAGGTTACGACTTCTTCGACGCAATTGCAGGAATTAACTGATGCGTTTATTTATCTATACAAATATCGCTTCGCATGTTCCGAACAAATTTCGTCGCGTATGCTTTCAATTGCAGCTTTGAAAGATGTTTTAACTGCATTCAAAGCCGAAGAAATGCCAAGTGAATCTGCAATTAAAGCTCAATTTGCAAGAGACATAAAAGTCTTGCAGTCACGTCAAAATAACAATGGGTACTTTGGTTTATGGCGAAAACGAGGGGAGCGTTACAAATATCCATTCGTAACTGCTCACGTTGCACACGCATTGGCATTATCAAAACAGAAAGGTTTCAAAGTACCAGACCAAATGCTCAAGCGTGTTCGACCATATTTGAAAAATATCGAAAAACATTACGACAGATGGCATCAGTCGAAAAAAGTTCGTTGGACAATTTCGGCGTATGCACTTTATGTCCGAAATGTAATGGGCGACAACGATGAATCAAAAGCTAAGAGGTTATTAGCCGAAGCAACCATCAAAGAAATGCCATTTGAAGCACTCGGTTGGTTAATGCCGGTCTTGGTTGACGGTGGAAATTCCGCAACAGAAGTTGAAGCAATCAAACGCTTCTTACTAAATCGAACAAGTGAAACAGCTGCAACCGCACAATTCAACACGAATTACGGCGATGGTGCTTGGGTGATTATGTATTCTAACCGACGTGCTGATGCGGTTCTTCTCGAAGGAATGCTCAAAGCTGACAAAGACAATGATCTCGTACCAAAAATCACTCGCGGATTGCTTGCACATCGTAAGAAAGGACGTTGGTCAAACACACAGGAAAACGTTTTTGTCTTGTTAGCTTTAGATAAATATTTCCAAGCTTACGAGAAAGTTACACCAAACTTTGTAAATCAAGTCTGGCTCGGAAAAGCCTACGCAGGTCAGCAAAAATTTGTCGGACGCTCAGTTGATTCAAATCAACTCGACATTCCGATGAGTTACTTAATGGATCAGGGCGGAAAAGCTGACCTAATTATGAATAAACAAGGTGCAGGACGTTTGTATTACAGAATCGGTATGAAATACGCTCCGAAGAACTTGAACTTGAAACCTGCCGATTATGGTTTTACGGTCTTGAGAACTTATGAAGCAGTCGATGACGCTGACGATATAAAACAAGATATGGAAGGCAAATGGACAATCAAAGCAGGTGCGAGAGTTCGCGTTAAGCTGACAATGGTTGCCCAAGCCAGACGATATCATGTCGCACTCGTTGATTCGCTTCCGGCGGGATTAGAGATTCTAAATCCCGGATTAGCAGTAACGGAAGAAGTTCCACCCGCACCGAGAGGAAGTCGAAATACAGGTGTTGTCGAACGTGGTTCTAGAAGTTACGGACGAGGCTATTATTACTGGCGTTCGCGCTGGTTCGAACACCAAAACTTCCGTGACGAACGAGCCGAAGCATTTAGTTCTTTGCTGTGGAGTGGAGTTTACAACTACACATACGTTGCCAGAGCAACAACACCGGGCGAATTCGTCGTCCCACCTGCCAAAGCTGAAGAGATGTATCATCCCGAAACTTTTGGTAGAAGTGGAACTGATTTCGTAACTGTCAAATAAAATTCCTCAAAAAAGATGTGTGGCTGTTCTAAACCACACATCTTTTTTTTAGTTTGATCAGTATTTAATTGCAGTACTTAGAAAAATTATTGCTTTCACAGATCAATTTTCTCAAATCTGCAAGTTCTCTTCTTTGATTATTGATTTGTTTTTGCTGTTCTTTGATAGCATTGACCAAAACAATATTTATGCGGTCATATTTTACAGCCTCTATCTGACCTTTATCATTTCTAGAAATCAGAAGCGGTGAAATTTTGCCAACATCCTCAGCAATAAATCCTAAATCGTAAGAGTCATTATCTTTCCAGTTAAATGTAACTGGACGAAGTTTATCCACGATTTCCAAACCCATCGAAAATTTATTTATATTTGATTTATAGCGGATGCTGGAAGAACAACTTGATATTTCATTTTCGGAATTTAAACAAAGCGTTATTCTTCCTGAGCTTGATAGTCTTCCAATGCCGACAATATCAATGTTAATTCTACCCAATTGAACTTTATGGCTTTTATCAACGATAGCACTCGCTCCAATCGCCGTCGCATAATTAAGATCGCTTTTCGCAACATTTGACTGCCAGCCGAATAATGAATTGCGACTTCCTTTACTATTATTATATCCCGAAAGAACGCCGAAAAATGAGTTGTTTTTCCCATCAATATTTTTTTCTCCTGCTCTTTCTCCAAAAAAAGAATTATGACTTCCGGTTAAATTATTGTGTCCAGCACCCACACCATAAAAAGAATTAGCTTGACCGCTGCTATTAAAAAAGCCAGTACCTGCACCCGTAAAAACATTTCGTCCGCCCGTTGTCGTAAAGTATCCCGCCTGTGTCCCAATAAAGGTGTTTGATTGACCTATTGAATTAGAAAGTCCAGCTTCAGCACCAACGAAAGTATTGAATTGTCCCGCGGAATTAGTTGCTCCAGCTAGAACTCCAACAAATAAATTCGAGTTTCCATTATTGCTAAGAATTCTTTGACCGTTTAACTGATAATGTTCAACAGCATCAAAGAACAAAGCCTTACCTTTTCCTTCTATATTAAAGTTTGCGTCGTACTGAAAATTCGTAGAGTTTTTAATGTATTGATTGAATTGTCCAAATGTTGTTGAAATACATAACATAAAACCAATAACTACTGTTTGAATTCCGAAAAATAGTATTTTCATAAGATTATCCCCCAATTTTTTTAAGTAATTGCAGTATTGTGAATTTGTTTCCAAAATGTCCTAAAAACCTAAATAAAAAAATCCAAAAAAATCCAAAAACTTGAATAAGTATGAAAAAAACCTTAATCCTTTCAGCTAATCCAAAACATTTAAGGCTACTGCAATAACAAAGCAGTAGCCGATTTTTTATAAAAATATGTTGAGCTTTCGAGAAACTAATCTATAAATAATGTAAATAACTGAGGCGGACAGTTTGGTGCATGGGCTAGGTCATTGTGAGCCTTCTTGAATCTTCTGCGATAGGCGAAATTAATATCCTGCATTGTCCCATCAACGAATAGCCCCTTGGTGTTGTTGAAATAACTCCATTTGTCGAATGTTTTTGCAGAATCGACACGACCATCAACCACGCCTGGATTTCCTACTGCTTTTACGCCTTTTTGAAACCATTCAATCCAAGTAATTAATAATGGGACAGAATTTGGATCTCCATTTAATACTAAAGGAGTAGTTGGAGGAGGAATGGGGTGAGGAGGTACTTTTCCAATTTCTGAAAGGAAAAACTGAATTAAGAGAACATCCGAACCTTGATTAAATCCATTCTTGCCTACTGCTTGTTCTACATTGTAAAAAGGAAGAAGTTTTTCTGCCATTGATTTTCTCCTGTAAAATTTCTCAAAATTAAACTTCATTTGTGTTAAAACAATTGCTGACCAAGTTAGATATTCATCCAACTGCATACATGGCTCTTGCCATTCTTTCAACTTGAAACCGATACATGAAAGACCGTGGCTCAGCTTCGTGCATATAGTTTCCGCGATCAGGTGAGTGAGAATCGCCAATTGCTTCAACAGCATGTCCCATTTCATGAATCAACGTTACTTTGTCATCATTAACTCTTTGGTGAATTAAACACGCACGAGTCAGTTTTCCTTCAATTTTAGTTGCAGGCGGTGTTATCCCATGTCCCGGATGGACAAATTGACAGAAGATAATTGGCAAAGGATTATTAAATGTACATCCACCATCGCTTATTTTTTTGTCAGCTGCTTTTCGGACTACTTCATACGCCCACTTTTCATGTGGGATAGGAACTACCTCTTTTTCTTTCTTTGCAGCAAGTTGAGGTAAATGTCGATAAGTCAACGTATTAATCGGTTGCTTCCTCACTTGCACACCTTCTGACAACCAAACTTTCAATTCAAGGTTGTGTTTATCAAGCATTTCACTTGCTTTTTCTATAACACCCTGATCATCATTTTCTTATAATTGTCAAGAAAAATGCAGGCTATTTGTAAAATAATCCTCTTCGGATAACGGTAGTTTTTATCTCTTTCATTCATAAACTTGGTCTCTATTCGAATAAGCCAAAATTTGTTGTGCTCCCACTAAACTTTTTTTCTTTTTAGTATTTCACTTAATAGAAAGAGGAGGGGGCAAAGATACTTAATTTAGAATTTTAATTAATAACTAAATGCAAAAAATTGACCTATAGAAATCCAAAGCTATTAATAATACAAAGAACTGGTTAATTCATGAGGGAAAATCGGATCACGCTTAATATCGGCGACTAATAAACCCATTCTTTGCTTATAGGAAACATTTAGACCTAATATCTTGTAATATTTTCCTGACATTGCCCCTTTGCCAGTACCAGATTTATTTATCGGATCAATTATTCTGTCTGTAGTTACAATTCCAGGTTTGCGTCGATTAGCTTCATCCTCATAAAAGCTGATGTATCTATAAGTTTGTTGACCATATATTCCATCAATTGTGATAGGTCTTTCTCCCGGAGGAACATATCCTTTAGATTCAGGACAGTCCTGCATTGCCCTCCTTAAGAAAAATTGAACCAAAAAAACATCATCCCTCACATTTGGACATCCTTGACCGACTGCTTTTTCTACTGTGTACCAGTGTTTTCTGTCTGATTCGTCTGAAATAAAAACTCTTGCCATATATTTTCTACCCTCCTAAATTATTAATTAGTGAATGCGGTAGTATGTATGAACTACATGTTTACTGTTTTCAACTCTTCTGCCTTGATGAAGTCTGGGATTTGCAAGCCCCCCATAATTACCTTCTACTGTATGACCAAAAGCCCCGATTTCATCAGTCGGACCTAAAGCAATAAAATGATGTTGTCCTATGCCTCTGACACATATATCTCCGACCATAACATTATTTTTGTATCTGTTTTTCCCGATTTTTGTTCCAAAATAACGGGTAATATATAGTTTTCCATCAGGGTTTTCTTTGCCGGTAACATTATCCATACCTTTTGAAGGTACCCACTTTACGTTAGCTCCAGCTTTACGCAAAAGATAGGTGCAAAAAATGCCGCACCAATGAATTGATTGGTCGTATCCACTATATCCGCCATTACATTCTCTAAAGTATTTATTTAGTTCTTCCGTTGTAGGAGTTCGTTCTATAGCCCCTTTCATCTCTTGATTAGCTAAAATGATAAATCTGTGTTTCAGTGGTATGTTCATTTTCTTACCTCATTTCTTTACTCTTTACATGTATGAATAAGGGTCTAATCCATATTTCAGTTCAAATCTTACTTGGTCGGGTAATAAAGGATCGCTGAGCAGATACTCTTGCCAATTCGTTTGGTTATAAAAATTTCTTACAGTGTGTTCGTAATATGAGTTGTACATCATAATTGTGTACAAAGTGTGTGAATAACCGGATATTTTTTTATGTGCCGGATCACAACGCCCATCTTGATAAATTGCCTGACCTCTTCTCTTTAAGTCTTCCTGAAATCTCCAGATCATTGCCGAAAGACCTTTTTTAGTGTTTTCAGATAGATAATTGATTTGTGCAGGTGTAGTACTAAACGAGTCTCTTGATGTTGATGGGAATATACTTTTATCACCGTCCCTGTAAATTATGAAACTAAAGTAAAATACCAATTGCATATCAGTTAGAAGATTGGGAGCAGGTAAATTGCTACCGTGTTCTCTACCACCCACAGCCATTGTTAAATTAAAGAAACCTCTTCCAAAAATTCGTTGAGTTTGTGGAGTGTTCCATTCCATTTTGTTATCTCTAAAAGCCATAATCTAATTCTGATTTTTACTTTGTAATCTTTTTACTAATATCTTTTTTAACCCATACTTTCAGTTGGATATTTAGTAAACTTTCCTACTCAGTTTCCAAGAAAAACCACATACCCGAATCGGTAATAAATAGATAAATCCCATCTACGTCAGATATGATTTGAGCAGAAATAATCTTCATAATCTGAAAGTCATTAATTGATTTTTGGCATCCATTACATAGAATTTTTTTCGGCATCTTGTTTAATCTAATTGCCACTGATTCAAATGTTTCTACCGTTACGGTTGTGCGTTTGCTGTTTTTCATAAGAGCAAATAAATATTTTTCTTACGTCAAAAGTTTGTTAAAATTTGTGGCACATAAATTAAAGAACTGCTTTTGCCAAATGTTTTGTTTTCATGTTTCGGAGTATTAAATGATTAACTCCAAAATGTCTTAAAAAACGGGCTAAAAAGTTCCAAAAAGTTCCAAAAAATATAAATGGAAGATAAAATGCAACAACGTATCTCCTTTAACGAGTTTGAGTTAGATATTGCTCACAGACGATTGTTGCGAGAGGGTGAACCAGTAACTATTTATGCCAAAACTTTTGATCTGCTCGAATTTTTGGTTGAAAACAGCGGGCGAATTCTTACAAAAGATGAGATTTTAGATAAAGTTTGGAAAGGACAATTTGTTGAAGAAGCTAATTTGTCAGTACAAATTTCGGCTTTGAGAAAAGCTCTTGGCGAAACAGCGGGTTCACCAAGGTTTTTAATAACAATTCCGGGAAAAGGGTATAAATTCGTCATAGATACTGATAAAAGCCATGGAGAGATTGTTATCGAAAAACGCAAACTTTCCAAAGTTACCTTTGAAGAAGAAATAACCCAATCTGAGCCAACTCAAATTTCACAAAATAGTTCACTTAGTAAGCAAAGAAAATATCTCATTATTGGTTTGATATTGTTGTTTGGTTGTGTGGGTTTTGGGATGTACGGGTTTTGGAATTTCAAAAACGACGCTAAGAACTTTGAAAATATTAAGCTTTCCAGACTTACAAACAGCGGTTTGATTGAAAGCATTGCGTTGTCGCCAAAAGATAACTATGTTGCTTATGTGTTGAAAGAAAAAGAAGGAAATAGTTTGTGGTTAAGACAGATCGGAACTGCGAATGAAGTTCAAATCCTGAAACCCCAAAAAGCAACGTTTTGGGGAACTACTTTTTCACCTGATGGAGATTTTATTTATTACAGTCTTTTTTCACCTGATAATAGTGAATATGAGTTATATCGAATTTCTACCTTGGGAGGAATTGCTGAAAAAATTTCAGACGTAAGCACAAGCAGAGTTACTTTCTCACCCGACGGTAAGCAGATGGCTTACATACTAACCAATTCTTACAAACAATATTACTCGCTAAATATCTCTGATAAAAACGGAAAAAATAAAAAAATAATTTCAAAAAAAGAATACCCTGATACATTTTACCGTCCAGTAAACGCAGTCTCTTGGTCACCTGATGGAAAGTTGATAGCTTGTTTGGTAAAGCGTTCTGACAGCAAAGGTAGTTATACGGAAATTATTGGGATTGATTCAGAAAGTGGTGAAGAAACTAAATTAAGCAAAAAGCGTTGGTTTGAGGTCGATGGGGTTGAATGGGTAAAAGATGGAAGCGGATTACTTGTAAATGCTACGGATTCTTCCGCATCCTCTCTTCAAATATGGTTCATTCCAATAACTGCAGGTGAGCCAGTCAAGGTAACAAATGACCTAAATGAATATACGCAAGTAAATATGTCATCGGATGGAAACAACTTAGTAGCTATTCAAACAAATTCAGCAAACAGTATTTTCGCTGGTGAAACAAAGGCTAATGGATATAAAGAAATCGTGAGCGAGGTTGGAAATTTGAATCCATTGATATGGACACCTGATGAAAAAATTATTTATCGTTCAAAAAAAGATGGGACTTACAATTTATGGCGGGCAGATTTAGACGGGACTAAAAAACAATTGACCAAAAACGCAAATGTTAGTTCAAGGGGATTATGTGTAACTAAAGATGGAAATCACATAATTTTTTCATCAATCCTTGAAGGTAATTTAAATTTATGGCGAACTGATTCTGAAGGAAAAAATTTAATTCAACTAACAAAAGGAAATGTAGATGTTTACCCAAGATGTATGCCTGACAGTGAGACTATTATTTTCCAAAGAGGTATAACTACTAAACCTAGATTGTGGAAAGTTTCTATTGCTGACGGTAAAGAAGAAGAATTTACTGAGTTTCAGGCTAAATGGGGAGCAATCTCATCTGAAGGCGAAAAAGTTTCATATTTTCATATGAAGGAAGATAAATGGAAGCTTGGTTTTTTATCACGAAATGGACAAAAACTATCTAACGACATTGATCTGCCCAAAAATCATAAAGAAAACACAGTTGTTTGGTCTAACGATGATAAATCAATATATTACATAGGTGCAGATGGTGGAGTCGGCAATATTTATTCAATAGATTTGAATAGCGAAGAAACTCGCCAAGTTACAGATTTTTCTTCTCGTTGGGTTTCAGATTTTGCAGTTTCAAATGATGGTAAATATATGGCTCTAACTCGCAGAAAAAGTTTTAGCGATGTGGTTTTGATTGACTTGGTAAAATAAAGCTACCAATTCTCTTTCCGAAAAGTATTCTGAATAAATTGAAAAGAGTTTTCGAATCTATTATATTTTGTCTGTTGTCTTACATTAAATAGCAAATAATTTTTGCAAATTGGCATCGTAATTTACGTCTAATTTTAGCCAGTCTGGCTAAAAGCACATTCAGGTTTCATTTACTGATTAAAATTACCAAATCAAACTGAATTAAAAATTAAAGTCTAAAAATATGAAAAACAGCAAATTAATGAGTAAGAGTGTATTTATGTTAGTAGTTAGTGTTTTATTTTCAACACTAATTGTGTCAGCACAGTCTGATTATGATTGGGTTCGCCTTAGAAATAATCGAATCCCTTCTGATGCAGTTATAGGGGGATATGAATCAGATAAAAATACCTCGTACATTTGCCGTGTTACTTACCGCGGAGTAACTGTTCCTGGGAAAGTCGTGGACAATCGCTGCTACTACAATTGGGGTGGAAGAGGCGAAAGAGATACTTCAAGATTTGAGATTTTGGTTGGAAATGGTTTTTCGTGGCGTAGCAAAACTTCTAATTACTCGAGAGCAGTAATTGGTGGAAGCAATAATGACGAAAATTTTTATGTCTGTCGCGTTGTAACGGATGATGCTAAATACCCCGGACGTTTGGAAAACAGTCGTTGTTACTACACAGCCAATAATCGAGGTTATTCAAGTCGTAGATACGAGATGTTAGTTACTAATCGAAGAAGAAATTCTTTGATTGATGCTGCCTCTTATGGGAATTTAAGAAGAGTACAAGATGCACTCCGCGATGGACAGGCAATTAACCAAACGGACAGTTCGGGGCGAACTGCTTTAATGCTTGCTTCTAGCAAAGGTCACAGAGATATTGTCCGCGAGCTTCTATACGAAAGAGCCTCAATTGATTTAAGGGATAACAAAGGAAATACTGCATTGATGCTTGCAGCTCAAGGCGGACATAACGAAGTTACCAGAATGCTTATCGGCGAAGGGGCTAATGTTTTAGTTAGAAATGATGATAATGATACGGCTTTTACACTTGCGGCTGCTGGTGGGCATGGTCGAGTAGTAAGGGAGTTTTTGGATGATGAATCATCCCGTAGCATTACAGCAGAAGATTTAGAAAGAGGGTTTTTAAACACATCATATTATGGTCACACGGATGTGATGCAACTTCTATTAAATGAGGGGGTTAGCATTGAAAGTCGTGACTCGATTGGAAGAACAGCTTTAATGCAAGCGGCACGTGGAAGACAATCAGATGCAGTAAGATATTTGCTTGAAAAAGATGCAAATATCAATGCCGAAGATAATGCAGGCAACACGCCCTTTATATATGCTGTGACGTCAGATTCAGAAAAAATTATCAGTATTTTTATGGATGAAAAAGGGTTTGTAAAAGCCACTGATGCCGAAGCTGAAAAAGGTCTAATAGCAGCTGCACGCAATGATAAACGTGATTCTATTAAGTATCTCTTGAAAAAAGGTGTGAACATAAATAGTCAGAATGAGCAAGGCTATACGCCTTTGATGTGGGCAGCCAGTGAAGGACACGAAAAATCAACAAAAATGCTGATTGATTCAAGAGCAGATATAAATGCTAAAAATGATCAGGGAGTAACTGCCTTGATGTTAGCGGCTGCCAACAGCAAGAAAAACACACTCAAGGTTTTAATTAAAGCTGGTGCCGATTTGAATTTGCGTGATAATGATGGAACAACTGCTTTGGGTTGGGCAATTAAGAATAAACACAAAGATACGCGTAAGGAGTTACAAAAAGCTAAGGCAAAACAGTAAATTTAAGCTTGCAGAGAATGTTAGATTTTCGCTAAATTATAAATGTAGTAATACTTAGAACATAGGGTAGTGAAAAAAGTGTCATCATTTAAGGATAAGCTTTATAAAAAAATACAAAAGTTACGTGAAGACTTTGGAAAGATCGGTTTCTGGACGGCATTTTCTTTGGTAATGCCTATAATCGGTCTTTCCTTATTTATTGGATTGATTTATCAAATTAGTCCTTGGCTTGAGTCTAATCCATCAGTCGGTGTTCCTTCATTTATTCTGACTATATCAATACTCTCTGGTTTAGCGATTTTACCGACTAACATCGTTGGTATGACAAGTGGTTGGGCATTCGGCTTTCCGCTTGGTTTGCTCACGATGCTTTCTGCACTTGGAGGAGCCGTTGCACTAAACTTTTTTATTTCGCGTAGATTGGCTGGTAAAAAGTTCGATAGCGTTATTGGTGAAAAGCCTAAATTAAGAGCCATTCACAAAGCACTACTTGGAGGAAGCTTAGCTAAAGTGGTTTTGATAATAGTATTGCTAAGGCTTTCCCCCGCAACGCCTTTTGCTGCTACTAATTTTATGATCTCAGCTTCAGGAGTTTCAATGAAAGCTTTTTTATTTGGAACTGTGCTTGGTTACATCCCGAGAACTTCCGCAACGGTTTTTGTTGGTTCAAGTTTGAGTCAATTGAATTTTGACCAGCCTAAAGAATCCTGGCTAATCATTTTAGGAATAGTAGCTACCGTCGCCGCAACTATTGTAATTGGAGTATTAAGTAAAAGAGCATTAAATCGCTTAACTCTCGAAGAAGCCGGTGCGAATTAATGCTCAGTATCTTTCAATTCTAAATTTACGTAGTTTGACCGAACATATCTCCATATTCAGTTGGTGGTGGTGGAATATCTGGAGCTCCTGAACTTATATCTGGGAAAACTTGTCTGTAAGCGTAAACATTTGCTGCATATATGACTGGTATCGCCACTAATAAACCTACGCAAAGCGCTAACAATCCTGCTAAAGCAACGAAAAACTCCAAAATAAATAACAGAATTATTCCGCCGACATTTTTCCATGCCGCCGTTGCACTTAGCTTCATAGCGTCGATTGCACCGAGCTGATGTTCAGCTATGAGCGGCAATGCAAAGAATAATGAAAGTCTGAGAGCAATGCCACCGATTAATAAAACTAATCCGACGATAATTGCGAATATCATTATCCCGCTAGCTAAGGCAATTTTGGTTTCATCTGATTGGTAATAACTACCACTATTTAAGCCGATGTTAGCCAAATCAACAGAAATCCTTATACCCTGACCGATTATTTCCGGGATTGCCATAATAATTCCAACGACCATTGCTGGAACAAAAGTATCAAATCCCTTAAACATCATTCCAAACTCAATTGGCTCTGCCTTTAACTGTTTGATCAAAACGTAATAGATACCGCATAAGATAGGTCCAGCAAGAAATAAACTGACTATTGGAATACATCCTGTCAAAATAAAACCGACTAAAGCAATGGCTACATAAAGCCCTAAATTTTGAGTGATTAAATTCCAGCCCTGACTGATACATTCACCAGCATTTATCGCACTAACGTTAAATTGTAAATTTTTATTCATTTGTCTTGAAAATTTTTGTAAGATTTGACTGGAATCTTGTCATAAGTAATTTCAAAAAGCAAAAAAAATGATTTTTATGTTTGATAAATAATCAAACTATCAGCAAAATTTTTCTGTTGTGGAAAATAGTTTCAAAAAAGTAGTCGAAATTTTAAGCGTAGAAGCTGATGCAATTGAGCGTGCAACTGAAAGACTTGATAAAAAAGCAGTCGTCAAAGCATTGGATTTACTATCGTGTTGTAACAGCAAAATCATTGTTTTAGGTGTTGGGAAATCAGGAGTCATCGCACAAAAAATTTCTCAAACTATGACCTCGACCGGGACGGTTGCGGTTTTCTTGCATCCATCTGATGCTTTACACGGAAGTCTCGGCGTGATTACAAAAGGTGATGTAGTTATTGCTTTGAGTAATTCAGGTGAAACTGACGAAATATTAACGCTTCTACCAACGCTTAAAAACCGCGAAATAAAAATTATCTCGATTGTGGGAAATACAAATTCTACTCTTGCACGTCAAAGCGATGTTGTCTTAGACGCATCTGTTGATAAAGAAGCTTGTCCATTGAATCTAGCACCGACAACATCTACAACTGTTGCACTTTCTATCGGCGATGCGTTGGCAATGACTTTGATGCAGTCAAAAGGTTTAACGGAAAAAGATTTTGCTGAAAATCATCCTGCCGGGCGTTTGGGCAAACGCCTTACCTTAAAAGTAAAAAACCTTATGCATAAGAGTCCCGATATATCTAAGAATGCCAACTTGCTTGAAATTGTCAAAGCCCTTTCAAAATATACTCTTGGAGCTGTAAATGTAGTTAGCGATGATAAACAATTGATTGGAATTATTACTGATGGTGATTTACGTAGAGCCATCGAAAAAACTTCGCCAAAAAGTCTTTCGGACTTGAAAGCTGAGCAAATGATGACAAAAGCTCCAACTGTTGCAAAGCCGGAGATGCTTGCATTTGATGCTCTCAAACTAATGGAAAATCGCCCAAGACAAATATCAGTTTTGCCCGTTGTTGACAAAAGCGGGGCGTGCATAGGTTTGCTCAGATTGCACGATATTGTCAGAAGTGGTTTGTAGGGGATTTATAAATAAAGTTGCGTCTATTAAAAAAACTCATGTTATTATTCCCCTTGAAAAAAAGTAAATCATACGATTCCCTTTAGAAAATGTTTGTGTGCTCTCCGCAAATAAAAAGAATCTTTTATGTACTTCCATTGCTATTTGTGTGTGTCTTTTTAAACCTTTCATGTAATCCGACAACTGCCTCAATAAATAATTCAAACAAGTTTTTCAAATACAAAATTACGGAAGCTAAATTCAATCTTGGTAGTTCTGAAGAATTTGACTTCATCAATATTTACAGTACATCTGACGGTAACGGTCGATTGCTTGTTCAATACCAAAAGAAACGACTTACAGATGACAAAAATCTTGGTTCGTTTTTGAGGTTTTCTGACGATGGTGGAGAAACTTTTGGCGAAGAATATGAAGCAGAACAATTTATTAAATCAGATGAAGAGTTTGAAAATTTTACTTTTCATTTTGTTCCAAATGGACTGGCATTAACTTTGGGAAAAGGAAAAAATTTCTTTTACGCACAATCTGATGAAACTTTGGAAAACTGGAACGAGCCGAATCAAGTTAACGATGAACAAGATTCTATTCTAGGTGGCGTTCAGATATTACAAACGACTGAAAACGAAGTGTTTTGTGTTTGGACAGATAATAGGCGTGGTTTTGCTTTGACATATTTTTCATCGTCAAATGATGGAGGGAAAACCTGGTCTCCCAATCAACCTATTGATTATGACTTTCGAGAAGGTGGACAACAATCTGGAAAAATCGTGCAAGGCGAAAACGGCAGATTGCATGTGGTTTGGCAAGATTGGCGTGATCGTAAGACATTGGTTGATATTCGCTATTCTTATTCGGATGACAAAGGCGTCAATTGGAGTGAGAGTATCAAGATAAATAATGATGAAAAGGAAGTCTGGCAAATGGCTCCGAAGATTGTTGCTGATGGTGCAAATATCTATGTTGCTTTTGCTGATTTTCGGGAACAAGGCGAAGAGGATGACAATGATTGGAATATATATTTTGCCCGTTCGAGAGACAATGGAAACACTTGGGATAAAAACAAACGCTTAAATGATATCAAAGAAGGAATCGATTGGAGTTTAGATTTTTCGATAGACAAAGAAGGCAATCTATATTGTGTTTGGGAGTCTGGAAGAGAAACATTATTTGGTCAAACTGTATTTTCTTACTCAAATGACAAAGGAGATACATGGTCGCCGTCAATTCCGCTCACTACAAAAGATGAAATTGTTCTGGGAAATTACACATCAGTTGACTACATTAAGCCCGGTAAATTACTTGTGAGAATGGGAACAGAAGTATCTGGTGAACATTCTGTCAATTACGCTTTTCTGAAAAAAACTAAAGAAGAAATTAATTCAGTTAAAACTCAAGAAGAGAGTTCAATTGAGCCATTAAAAGAACCAGTTCAATTTAAGACTGGAAAATCACTTTTTGCGGAGGATTTTTCAGGTGTAACTGCTGAAAACTGGGAGGTTGAATCCGGTTTTTGGGACTTAGTAGGTGGAACATACATGGGAGTTTATCCAAATCAGTTCAAACCATTTGTATCGTATGCAAAGTTTCAAGAGCCTGAAACTTATGTATTAAAAGGACGGTTCAGGTTAGATAAAGATGCTCATACTGCCGCAATGTTACATTTTAGATCTAGTGAAAACGGAAAAAAGAAATATGTAATAGTTAATCATTTTAGGGTTGGGACTTGGTTAAGTGTTAAGGAATTAGATGTCCCTGAAGGTGGTCATTTAGTTAGTGGAAGACCGATCGTGCAGAAACGTTATCCGTTCAGACAAGATCGTTGGTATAAATTTACTTTAGTTGTTGCTCCTAAGCAGATCGATTATTACGTAAACGGGCGATTGATGCTTAGTTATAAGGGAGAGATTGTTCTTCCAATTGGAAAAATCGGGATTGGCGGTTACACAGCATCACCTACATATTTTGATGACATAGAGGTTTTAGAATTAAAACGATGAAACTTCGCACTAAAATTTTAAGCTATACATTGCCATTGATTCTAATTCCTTTTTTATTGATGGCGATAGCAGTTTATTATTTTGTTATCCGTGCAAATCAAATTCAAATCCATGAACAAAAGAAGCAAAGGTTGAATGAGGCAGTAGTCAATTTTGGAAAGGAAATTGACTCTGTAAAAGAAGATATTCAATTGCTTTCAAATGTTCCGATAATAGCTGAATATTTGCAAAGTGATGTAAACACGCAAGAAAAAGAAACCGATCAAAAAAATCAAGCAAAAACTATTTTGGAATTGTTTTTTATGCAAAATCCGTATTATTCAAAACTATCTCTCGTCAATAACACGGGGAATGAAGTTATAAAATTCAGTAAACTACCCAATGATCAAGAATTGAAAAGTCTAAAAAGGGAAGATTACTTTCGCAGAACTTTGATTTTAGGCGGAATTCAAACTCCGGCAAGAGAAATTCAAACGGACAAATTCGCTGTCGTCTTCACTAGATCAATAAACAGAAATGAATTTTTAGGAATGCTCGTCTTAACTCTAAACACAGAGATTTTCGAGCGTTCTATGCGACCACTTACAAAGAGTGATTTAGTAACTTTTTTATTTGATGATCGGGGCGTGATTTTGGCTGAGGCTTTTCGATCAAACAAATATAAAAAGTCATTAAACCAAAAAAATCTTTCCGAAAATGCAAAAAAAATGCTTACCAATCCTTCAATGGAGGCAATTCAAAAAGATGTCGTGGTAGAAAATGAAACTTATCAATTATCTTTTTTACCATCCGAATCATTTTCCGCTACAGGTGCTTTTCAAAGGCAGGATGGATCAAATTGGTTTTTGGGAGTTTTACAGCCGAAAAGTGAAACTCCGATTCCATTAGCTTTTCAAGCTGTCTTTTTTTCTATTTTACTTTTAGCAATTGGTGCAGTCTTATTTTTAACCACAAAAGCTTCAAGTTATATAACTATTCCACTTGAAAAGGTAAGCATTGCAACGAGTAAAATTTCTCAAGGGAATACGGAGTTGGAATTGGATATAAAAACCGGAGATGAGGTTGAGGATTTAGCTAATGCAGTAAGTCGTATGAATCATGACTTACTGGCTTATCAAAAGCAAATAGTTCAATCTGCAAAACTCGCAACAATGGGCGAAATGACTTCGGAAATTTCTCATGAAATCCAAAATCGCATTAGCGGAATCAGTCTTTGGTTACAGCATCTTGATGCAGAAATAGAAAAGGACGACCCGAGAAAAGAATATCTAGATGAGATGAAGCTTGGGCTTAATAGTTTTATGCAGATGCTTACTGATCTCAAAGGATATTATAAAAAGCCAGTTTTACATATTTCTGATGTGAATATAAATTTGCTGATTGATGATGCTTTGCTATTTGTGGGTGAAAAAATAAAAATGAAGAACATAAAAATTGAATCAAGCTTGCAAATGACATTGCCTGATATAAAGGGCGATAAAGAAAAACTTAAAAGTGTGATCCTAAATTTGCTTTTGAATGCAATTGACTCGGTTGATAATAAAGGCAAGATCAAAATAAAAACTGATACATCAATTCAAAGAGAAAAAGAACAAGTAATTCTCAAAATTAGTGATAATGGTAAAGGAATCAAAGAAAAAGACCTGTCTAAAATTTTCTATCCTTTCTATTCGACTAAATCCAGCGGAAGCGGTTTGGGATTAGCTATTTCTTCAAATATACTTTCCGCTCACAAAGGCAGAATTGAGGTTGAAAGCAAGGTTGGTGAAGGAACAACTTTTACAATTTTATTACCCGCAAATTAATTAAACCTACACGAGTTAAAAAAAAAACAATTTATGGGTTAAAAATACATGGCAAAAATTTTACTCCTAGATGACGAAGAACAAATCAGACGAGCTATTGAGCTGCAACTTAAAAAGAGTGGGCACGAAGTTTTTTCATGTGTTGACGGTCAAGAGGGACTGGATATGCTAGGAGGTATGGATTTTGATTTGATCATCACTGACTTACAGATGCCAAATATTACAGGCATTGAATTATTGCAGAGATTAAATGAGAAAAATAAATTAATTCCGACAATTGTATTGACTGGTTTTGCCAGCGTTGAATCGGCAGTTGAAGCAATGAAACTCGGAGCTGTAGATTATATAACCAAACCTCCGCAATTAGATGAGATCACTCTTAAAGTTGAAAACCTCCTTTCCCGACAAGAACTTGTTGAGGAAAATAAACGTCTAAAAAGAGAACTAGAAGATAAATTTCAATTTGAAGGGATTATCGGAAAAAGTCCCGCGATGTTGGAAATGTTTGATAAGCTTAAACCTCTTTCTGACGACGCTAATATTTCAATTTTACTAATCGGTGAGAGCGGGACGGGAAAAGAACTCACTGCCAAAGCAATTCATTACAACTCTCCACGAAAAGATAAGCCATTTGTTGCCATAAACTGCGGAGCTTTGCCCGAACATCTCCTCGAATCAGAACTTTTTGGACACGAGAAAGGTGCATTTACCGATGCCAAAGAATTAAAGAAAGGTTTATTTGAAACCGCCAATAATGGAACTCTTTTTCTCGATGAAATTGGTTCAATGCCGATAGAAATGCAGGTTAAGCTTCTTAGAGCAATAGAAGAAAAAGAAATTCGCAGAGTTGGCGGAACAAAAACAATTCCATTGAATGTACGTTTTATTGCCGCTTCAAATCAGAATTTAGAAAAACTCATCGACGAAAATAAATTCAGACAAGATTTATATTATCGGCTTGCCGTTGCGATGATAAATCTGCCTCCATTACGAAAAAGAAATGGTGATGTTAGATTACTGACTCAATACTTTCTTGAAAAACTTAATCGTGAAAAGGAAAAATCAGTTGAAATAGAATCAGATGCAATCAATATCTTGGAGAAATATGATTGGCGGGGAAATGTTCGTGAATTGGAAAATTTGATTGAATTGCAGGTTGTGATGGCAGCGAATGGGAAAATTACAGTTTCTAACTTACCTCAGAAAATTAAAAATAACTCTCTGAACGAATCAATAAACATAAATTCAGAAAACCTAAATCGAGATTTAAAGTCGGCAACAAAACTTTTAGTTGAGAACTTTGAACAAGAATTTATTAAACAAAAATTAAAAGAAAATAATTGGAATATCTCAAGCACCGCCGAAGAAATTGGCATTTCAAGAGGTGCATTACATTCAAAAATAAAGCTTTATAAATTAAATTAAACTCTAACCTCTTATTCATTCATAAAAATTACACAAGTCTAGGCACACTCTCTTATGTGGTTGTCCACAGGTGGTTTTCGTGCTTTGCAACGTATTTGATGAATCTTATCTGTTGTTAAATCGAGTTGGCTTTAAGAAAAACTGTGTTTTTACGAAGCTAAATTTTTAGGTTAGAAGGTAAAAAAATGAATAAGAAATTATTAATTATTGTAGGATTAATTGTTGTTACAGGTTTGTTGTTTATTACAGGTTGCCCAACAGGTGATACGGAGACAACTAAGAATGAGAAAGAGAATTCCGAAACAAAAATGAATGAAAAGAATTCTCCGATCAGAAAAGTAGATTTCAAGAATTTTACATTTTCAACAGGTGAAGATTCTAAGGACAAAAAAGAACTTACACTCAAAGATGGAAAAATTGAAAAAACTGAAAAGAGCGAAGTAATAAGCTTAGGCGAGGTAAAATACGCTGATTTAACAGGTGATGAAAAAGAAGAAGCTATCGTCCTAATCAATCAGGGCGAAGGCGACAAAGCTAAAATAAACTCAGCTTATGTCTATATGCTCGAAGACGAAGATCCAAAACTGCTTATGAGTTTGGCTTCAAGCGACAAGGTTATGCTTAAAAACATTGCCTCAAATGAAGGTAATTTGATGGTTGAATTATTCGGTGATGCCAAATTTGAAAAAGGAAAGTGGGAAGTTACAGTTCCAAAAGAAAAAATGAATGCGGAAAAACAACCGACCATTTTCACAAAAACACAATTTAAGTGGAACGGAAAAGAATTCGCTGTAGAAGGAAAACCAGAAGTTCTTGATGTAAAAGCTGAAACCGAAAAAGCAGAACCGAAAGAAAAAGAGGAGAAAAAAGAATCTAAAGAAACAGAATCAAAATCAAAAGATGATAAGTCTGAAGAAAAAGAATCTGAATCAAAAAAGGAAGAATCAGAACCTAAAACAAAGGATGCAGAATCAAAATCTAAGTCTGCAAACTAAAAATTAAGGGTTTTAACAATTAAACATTCAAACGAAAGTCTCTGTGTAAAACAGAGGCTTTTTTGTGTTCAAATGAAATGACAATTTGTCATTTCATTTGAACAGCTTCGAGTAAGTGTAATAAATACAGCACTTTATGGCTCTTTGGGTTTTGTTTGAGGATCATATTGTCTTTTTAAGATAACAATTCTGTAAAAGGCAGAATCCGATTACCCCAATAAATATCGAACTCTTTCCAGTTTAGCTAAGTGGCACACGATGTGCTTCCTTGAAAGGCAAAACAAAATTTTCCCACATATGAAAATTATTAGCATTAGCCAGAATAAGTCAGAAAATAAAAGAAATTTTGTCTAAAAAAAGGAGAAGTTATGCAAGCCATCAGCAAAAAGATGATTCTATTTTTAGTTTTAGCAATAGCAATTTTATCCATTTCAACCTATGCACAGAAGAATAATGTCGAAAGACTTCTTTTTTGTAACGAAAGAGATTCCGTACATGATAGATACAGTTATCCAAGAGATTCCGGGATTGTCAAAACTCGAAACGGAGCAATACGCTATTTAGAATGGCGTGGATTTATCGGCAATCAAAAAGGAAATTATAAATTACGAATCTCAAGTTACAGCAACTTCGGATATAAAATTCAGACGAGAAAAAACAAAAGAGGAGCTAGATGGCAGACTGTTGCAAGCGGTAGAAATGCTCTTACAGCAACATCAGGCGGAAACAGATTTTTCAAATATGACAGGCTTTTTAAATCATCAGGTTTCTTTTCCGATGGGTATCGTCTAGCAATATTTGTTTACCCACTCAGCAGAAGAGCTAATGTCAGTGTTTCTTGGTACACAACGGGTTGTGAAAAATCCAAACCACGACGCAATAGAACCAAATGCGTTTGGAATGAAGAAGGAGGATTATTCGGAATTCCAGGTTCAGGAAGTTGGGTTTGTAGATGTGGCGGAAGAGTTTCAAACGCAAGAAGGTGCGGACCAAAGCCTAGGCGAAGTTCCTTTCTAAACCTGATAAATACATATAAACCCGCAAATAAATATCTTTACCTAAATAAACAGAACAAAAATTTATTTGGGTAACTATTCTGAAACCATTAAAAAACCGAAAACAATAAGAATAAAATTATTGTGTCAATTAAACAGAAACAAGTTGTGATAATTGAAGATGATGCCGTTTTGCGTCGTGGTTTGCGTCGTTTCTTTGATAAAGAAAGATATGCAGTCATAGATTTTGAAAACGGTGAAGACGCAGCGATTAAACTTCTTAGAGAAACTCCTGATTTAATACTTTGTGATTATAAGTTGCCAGGAGTAAATGGACTGGAGATTTTGCAAGCATTAAGACACGAAGGTATAAACACACCATTTCTTTTGATGACAGGATATTTTTCTGATGAAGTAAGAGAAAATGCAATAAAGAACGGAGCGACGCAAACTCTTGAAAAACCAATAGACTTAAATTTGCTAAAAGATTCTTGTCAAAAATTATTCAAAGAAGAAGATAGATTTAATTTCAAAAAATCAAACTTATATAAACAGTAATTTGTGACTTTAGCTGTTATAAGCCTAGACGGATAAGATAAGGTATTGAAAAATAACTTGTCTTATCCGTATTTTTTTTCCGAAATCTTAGTTTCCAACTTGATAACTTGTAAAATCATCTCAAAAAGGTAATAAAATACTCCCTAATTCAAATAGATAACCAACTAAAATGAAAAGAAAAATCTTAAGTTTACTAATTCTGATATTTGTTTTTTCCAATGTTTCCTATGCTCAAAAGGCAGAAATAAAAATTTCTTTGAATGAGCAATTTTTCGGAGCTTTGTTGGAGGCAGTTTTTACAAATTTAAATGAGCCGAAAGTTTCGCTTGGAGCGATGCTGGAAAAAAAGAGGAAAGACAGCGAAGGATTCAGTTTTGTAAAAGCTGATTATTCAAATTCTAAAAAAGTCTGCGATGAATCTGTCCGTTTAAAACGTCAGATTAATGGTGTTAAAACAGCGGTTAAATTTAGACAGGGGAAAATATATGCTCCGATTGCATTTCAGGGAAATTATAATCCTCCTCTAATTGGATGTATTGAATTTCAAGGCTGGGCGGAAACAAATATTAGTTTATCTTTTGACAGAAATAAACAAGCTTTGGTTGGGAACGCTAACGTTACTAATGTAAATTTAAGTGGGACGGGTGGCGTCGGCGGAGGCTTTCTTGCAAGGCTTGTTCAAAGCTCGATTGATAACAAGGTAAATCCAATAGAATTATTAACAATGGATAAAATCTCTTTTACGTTACCAATTCAAGATCAGGGAAGTTTGCGTATGAAAGCTTTGGGGATGCGACATAGGGTACACGAAAAATCCATTGATGTTTATATTTCTTACCAATTTCTAAAAGCTAAATAGTGCAAAATATACCTTTAAAATATCCTATAAGGTTCATGTAACATACGATAACGTATCTGAAATGGTGGAAAAGTGGCTAAATAGCCGCTTTTTTTTACGGAACGGTTTTTGCTCTTACAACTTACTGCCGAAAAACTGAATAAGTTTTTAATTAAAAAATTCTAACTAAGGGGAAGATCAATGAGATTAAGAAGTTTTAACCATTTAGCTACGTTTTTTGTGGCTGGTCTCCTGCTTCTAATCGGTACTGCCGATATTTTTGCTCAAAGAGACCGAAACAGAAACCGCGAGCGTCAACGCGACAGCGTTGAAAGAAATCAAAACAACAACAATAGGGCTAATCGTCGTGAAAGACGCCAAAATCGTAATAACGCGAGACGCCAAAACCGAAACAATAACCAAACCCGCAGAAACAATCGTCAAGCCCAGAATCGACGAGCACAAGAAAGAAGAAATAGACGAAGCCAAGCTGAAACCCGCCGAAGACAGCAAGAGCAAGCCCGCCGAAATCAAATCCGCCGACAACAAGAAATTCAAAATCGCAGAAATTCGCAGAGACGAGCAGAGCAAAATCGTCGTGCGAGAGTGCGTGCTGAACAGAACCGTCGAGCAAGAAATCGTGCTGAGCAGAATCGTCGTAATCAAAGGCGTTTGGAACAACAACGCAGAAACCAAAGACGTGCACAGATTCTCAGAAGTCAAAGAAGAGATACCAGAAATAGAGACGCACGAAGACAAGCAAGAATTCGTGAAGATCGTCGGCAGGCTCGGATTAGAAATGAAAGAAGAGATGCACGTTTAAGAGAGGAAAGACGTCAAGCTCGGATCAGGAATGAGAGAAGAGATGCACGTATCAGAGAACAAAGGCGTCAGGCTCGGATTCGTCGAGATAGAGATAATAGAAGACGAATTAGTCGTGAAGAACAAAGAAGACGTGAAAATATTCGAAATCGTCGCGGAAGAATTAATTCCAGAACCGGCTACAGAGTCTATACGCGTCGGGATCAAAGACGTCTAAGAGATCAGCGTTTGAGACGCTATCGTCAACTTACACGAGATAGACAAAGACGCTTTGAAAGAAGACAGAGAATCTTGCGTCAACAAAGACGTATAAGAAGATTGCGACACCAGCAAAGATACTACGAGCGTTTGAGACGTGACAGAATCCGTCTGCAGCAAGCCAGATTCTATAACAATTATAGAAATGACTATCGTTATCGCAGAAACGGTACATACTATTACACCAGTAGTTATGGTGCGAGTATGTTAAGGCGTGCATTAAACGATGGTTATGACCAAGGTTACAGAGCCGGACAGGCTGATAGATATGATGGATGGGGATTCAATTATCGAAATTCATATGGCTATCAAGATGCTTATTACGGTTATGACAGCTATTATGTCAGCTTGAGCGAATATCAATACTATTTCCGACAAGGATTTGAGCGTGGTTATCGTGATGGTTACTACAGAAATAGTCGTTATGGACGATATTCAAACGGCAGATTTAATCTGTTTGGAAATATCTTAAAAGGAATCTTATATTTGCTCAGATTCTAATTTTACAAAACTATCTATTGATTACTTTGAGGTGGATTTATCCACCTCTTTTTTTGTCTTTAAAAACATAATTTTTTCTATGCACGATTAGAATTACCAATCCGAATATCTGAATAAAATTCACAACAATACCTCTGTAAGTCTAGTGTTTACAACGGTTTGTATAAAAAAGAAACTATTTGTCAGAAGAGTGCGTTTAGCGGTGTTAAAGGGGAAAGAAGGTATTCATAAAATTACATATTTCTTTTTCTATTCATAAACGGTTTCGCTTAAAAATCCGCCTTCGTTTTTAGTTAGAAACTGCTCTTTGAATTTATAGGGTTGGACATTCGTTCAAAGGAGTTAAATTATGAGAAAAATATACATACTTTTGGCAATCATAATTTTGTCATTCACCGCGTATTCTCAAAATAATGATCGTTTGAAATTACAAACGGAAATTTCGAAAAAAAACGCAGACACAAAACTGGTTGTAAGCGAAGAAAAATCTGAAGCAAATTTAACTTACATACAACTAAATAACCTTGGGGTTAAAAAAGTTATTAACGAGTCAGATCAAAGGGGTGCTTTGAAGTATTTTAAGAAAGCTCTGAAACTTAACCCAAAATGTTTTGACTGTAAGTACAATTTTGGAAGGGCACATTTACAACTTGGAAAATACGATTTTGCAGCTGAAGCATTTCGTGAATTAATAAAAATAAAACCGGATTTTGCTGATGGGCATTCCAGTTTAGGTGAAACTTTAGCTAATCAGCGTCTATTTAGAGAAAGCATTGTTCACTTCCAAAAAGCTTTAGAAATAAATCCCAACGATGCATTTACACTTACCAATTATGCAATATCTTTACAAAATTTAGGGCAGTATGAAAAAGCTCTGGATAACTTCGATAAATCTCTCAAGATAAACCCAAAATTATCTGCTACGCATAACAATAAAGGTTTTACTCTATTCAAGATGGGAAAATTCAAATCCGCTATAAAAAGCCTTAAAAAAGCTTATGCTCTTGATCCCAATAACCCCGAAATTAATAACAATTTAGGAGTTGCTTTAGACCGAGTAAGAAAGAGAAAACAGGCAAGAAAACACTATTTGGAGGCTTTGCGGGCGAAACCTGATTTTGCAATGGCTCAGTACAATTTAGCTTCAAACTATTTAGAAAGCGGAGATCGTGATGAAGCTTACAGAAGATTAAAACTACTTGAGAAAACAAATTATGCTTTGGCAAAAGACTTGCGAAAATACATTTGGGGCAAGTACGTGATTGACGCAAAGGAAAAAGGAAAAAATAAGCGAGATAAATAATACTTAGTCCAAGATCGAAAGATATTTTTTCCAGACTCCCACATTTTTAGAATATCTTTTGGCTAAATGAACTGTTATTTGTCTGATATGGGTTAAATCATGAACTACCCAAGTTGAAAGCAGCTGTTCAAGATTTACTTCGCCCAATTCGGGATGAACACCTTTAAGTTCTAATTGTTTAGAAGTGATATTAAGATTTCGTAATGTTTTGATATTTTCTTTACGAAGATATTCAAACTCATCCAACAATTCGTCTAGAGACTTACCTTTTGAATCTTCAAACTGAGCAAATCTGTCAAACGGCTCAAATTTAATATTTTCTGCTTGAGCCAAGATAATTTTTGCACGGAGAATCCAATCTGTTTTTTCACCGTGTATATAGTGTCCGATGACATCGAAGGGATTCCATTCATCCGAATTTTCAACACTTTCAACCCAATCCTCAGATAAGTTCCCCAATAAAGATTTAAGAGTTTTAGGAGTTTGAGAAAGGATCTCAATTGCTTTTTCGATTTCAAACTTCATTTGATTCGCCCCGAAAAATAGTACTTGTTGCTTATTTCTCAACAAATATAAAAAATAAATTCCTGTTATATTTTTAGAATCTGATTTATTATTACACAAAGCTTTTCCTTTTCAATGCGAAAGATATACTTCATTTACACCATTTTTCTTATTGCTTTTTGTATTTTAGCTGTATCAGCAAATGAAAAATATAGTTTTGATCAATGGTCAACCGATAATGGTCTGCCGCATAATTCTGTTCGTCGGATTGTTCAAACTCCCGACGGTTATTTGTGGGTTACGACTTTTGATGGTTTAGCCCGTTTTGATGGTGTTCGCTTCACGGTTTTTAATTCTATAAACACCAAAGAAATTACCGATAATCGTTTTTTTGATGCTTTTGTCGAAGATGACGGGACGCTTTGGGCGAGTATGTTAAATGGCTCGGTTGTTCGTTATAAAGACGGCAAATTTAAATCTTTCGATATCAGAAAACTCGGAGATAAAGCTTCAAATACAATTTTTAAAAAAGATAAAAAGGGTAATTTACTGTTTATAAGCGGAACTGCAGCAGATAACCAAACTTATTACTTAAAAAATAATGAATTAGTTTTAGCTCCGAAAGAATATCAAAACAAAAAATATAATTGGTTATTTGTTAATGAAAAAACATTTTGGGAATTTAAAACTAATGAAGTTACAGAACATATAGATGGAAAAATTACAAAATACCCTCATTCTCATATTGAAACTTTTAACATAAGAAATAGAAACAATTATTTTGTAGATAAAAAGGGATTTTTATGGCTTGGTGATAGGAGTAATCTTTACAAATTTTCACAAGGTAAAATTGAAAATTATCCGCTTCCTTCCAAGTTAACCGAAAAAATTACAGAAAAGGACTTTGTTCGAATATCCCCAAATCTTGAAGATAAAAAAGGCAATATTTGGGTTGAATTAAAAATAAACAGAAATTCATCCATATACCGTTTCAAAAATGGCGAAGTTGATTTCAGTGATGAAAATCTAGTTTTTGGTGCCGAAGATAACGCCAGTTTTTTTGCATTCGAGGATAAAGAAGGATTTATTTGGTTAGGCAGTGTGCAGGGAATTTTCCGTTTGAGGAAAAATCTGATTCAAACTCTTTCGGCTGAACAGGGTTTAGTTGACCGGCAAATATATCCGATTTTTGAACGTAAAAACGGAGAAATCTTGCTTGGCTCATTTAGAAATCTTGATATTTATAAAGATGGCAAATTTACTCAAGAAAGCAAAAAACAAGATTACAAATCCTTTGCAGAAGATAAAAAAGGGCGTTTGTGGCTTGGTTCAAGCGGAATCACCATTAAAAAGGGGGTGAGAACTAAGCAACTTGTCGTTTATGAAAACGGTATTGAAAAAGACCTCTCACATCTTGTAGATAAAAATTTATATAATGTTTGGGCAATAAAATCGGATAAAGAGGATAATATCTGGCTCGGCACAAATGTCGGCATTCATAAAGTTCGGGAAGACAAAATTGTCCGCCGATATACTAAAAAAGACGGTCTTCTCAGCGACGATATAAGTTTTATTCACGAATCGAGAAATGGAGTATTTTGGTTTGGAACTGCTCAAGGTATTGCCAAACTTGAGAATGATGAAATTACAACCTACACAACCGAAGATGGCTTAGCAGGAAATCGTATTCGCACAATTTACGAAGATTCGGATGGAACAATTTGGATTGGTACTTATGGAAATGGTCTGAGCCGTTTCAAAGATGGTCAATTCTTTAATTATTCAACCAAAGATGGTCTTTATCACAACGGAGTTTTTCAAATTTTTGAAGATGATAATAAAAACTTCTGGATTGGTGGAAATCAAGGCATTTATCGTGTTGCTAGGAAAGAATTAAATCTCTATGCCGAAGGAAAAATTGCTCGTGTCAATAGTTTTGGTTATGGCAAAGAAGATGGAATGAAACATGCCGAAGTCAATGGTGGAAAACAACCTGCCGGAATTAAAGCAAGCGATGGCAGACTTTGGTTTCCAACGATGGATGGTGTGGCGATTATTGATCCTAACAATATCGAATACAATGAAAATGTTCCAACTGCTTTGATTGAAGATGTGACTATTGAAAGAGAAAAAGCCGAAATGCAAGATGGAGTAACGGTCGGTGTTGGCAAAGATGATGTTGAGATTCATTACACCGCACCGAGTTTTATCAAACCAAAACAAATCAGATTCAAATACAAATTAGAAGGATTCAATGAAGATTGGATAGAAGCAGGAACTCGCCGCACAGCATATTATTCATATTTACCACCAGGCGATTACACATTTTGTCTTTTAGTAGCAAATAGCGATGGAATTTGGAATGAGCAAGAAACGACTCTAAACATAAAAGTTCTCGCACCGTTTTATCGAACGAATTGGTTCTTCGCTTCGATGATATTAGCAATCCTCGCAACAGCATTTTTGCTTTATCGTTATCGAGTAAATCTACTCAAAAAACGAAACGCAGAACAGATGGCATTTTCGCAACAGCTGATTTCACTTCAAGAAGATGAAAGAAAACGAATTGCTGCTGGCTTGCACGACAGTTTAGGACAGCATCTAATCATCATCAAAAATTGGGCAACGCTTGCTTTGGGAATTATGGACAAGAAATCGCCTGCCCGTGAGCAGGTTTCAGAAATTTCCGACACATCCTTGCAAGCACTCGAAGAAGTCCGCGAAATCATCAACGATTTGCGTCCGCATCAGATTGAGACAGTTGGTTTAACCGACACAATCAAAACAATGATCGAACAAGTCGAATCCGCTTCGGGTATAAATTTCGATTTGGAATATGACAAAATTGACCATTTATTTAACAAAGAAGATGAAGTTACCTTTTATCGAATTATTCAGGAATATGTGAACAATATCGTCAAACATTCCGAAGCTGAAAACGCATTTGTTTCCATAAGAAATGGAAGCAATACGATAAAAGTAAAAATTTCTGATGATGGAAAAGGCTTTAATTTGGAAGATTCAAAATTAAAGAAAAACGGCTTCGGTTTGACAGGAATCGAAGAACGTCTAAAAATGCTCGGCGGGGAACAGACGATTAAAAGCGAATTGGGCAAAGGAACTGAGATTGACATTTTTATTGAATTGAAATAAATCGCGTTCAGAGTTCAAACTTCAGTTTGTTATTTTCGCCAGCAAAGCGAGGCGAAAATATATTCGCAGTATTCTTTAGATTCAAACTTTAAAGTATTCAATGCAAGCAAATGTCTTGCTTCGCTTGCCATTTGTAGCAAACTGAAGTTTGAACTCTGAACGCGTTAAACAAAAATGGATAAAATCAAAATAATAATCGCCGATGACCATCCCGTTTTTCGTAGCGGTTTGCAGATGGTTATTTCAAATGATAAAAAACTGGAAGTTGTCGGTGAAGCAGAAAATGGACAACAGGCTCTGGAAATTATCCGTGAACACGAACCTGATGTTGCGGTTTTGGATGTTAATATGCCTGAGTTCACAGGGTTTGATGTTGTTCGTAAACTGCAAAATTACAATCTTGCTACGGAAATAATTATTCTCACGATGCACAAAGATGAAGCAATGTTTAACTCTGCAATGGATTTGGGAATTAAAGGATATTTGCTCAAGGAAAGTGCGGTTGAGGACATCGTAAATGGAATCAAAGCCGTTGCTAAAGGTGAGAATTTTATTAACTCTTCGCTTTCAACATATCTATTCAATCGCAGTCGCCGAAACGCAAATTTACAGGAAGATAAACCAACCATCAATGATTTAACACCAACTCAACTCAAAGTTTTAAGACTTGTTTCTCAAGAAAAAACCAGCCAACAAATTGCCGATGAACTATTCATAAGCATCCGCACAGTTCAACGCCACCGCGAAAACATCTGCGAAAAGTTGGATTTGAAAGGAAGCAATGTTCTGCTAAAATTCGCACTCGCCAATAAAGAAAAACTTTTCTAAATACATTTTTAAACACATAGGCAAATAGGAAACATAGGTTTATTAAAGAAATAACGGAGCTAAATTTTAAGTTTTTTTCTTTTTTCTTTTCTATCTGCTCTATGTGCCTATGTGTTTAAAAAATCTCTTGAAAATGGGTATGACTACCCACGCAAAATGGGTAGTCATACCCATTCTTAAATCTTCTAATCTCGATTAAAATTATTACCTAATCCACAGTAAAAAATCTTTCGATAAGCAAATTA
>JANQRU010000005.1 GCA_028284415.1 Pyrinomonadaceae bacterium | reverse complement strand
CTCTGGAGTCATCCTTTAGGATTTGTTTTAGGACATAACTGGACGATTAGTTCAAACAAGATCAATAACTTCCGTTATGGATTTACACGTCAGGCATTTAGTAACCAAGGGGATTCTTCGGAAAATAATATAAGTTTTCGTTTCGTATATTCACCAAGAAGGTTTGTAAGAACACTAAGCCGTATAACCGAGACCCATAACTTTACAGATGATTTCACTTGGCTTAAAGGAAATCACACCATGCAATTTGGTGGTAATGTCAGAATTGTTCGTAATAAACGCAGTAGTTTAGGAAGTGCTTTTGATGTAGCAGTAGCAAACCCATCTTTTTACAATCAATCAGGAGCAGTACTTGATGGGGCAATCACTGCCGCTGGATATACAATCGGAAATGGACAAAATTCAATCGTCCAAAATGCAGCTTCTGCTTTAATTGGTAGATTTTCGCAATATTCCAGTAATTTCACCTTTGATATTGATGGAAGTATTTTACCTTCTGGGACTCCATCCATTAGAAATTTTGCTACTGAAGAATATGATGTTTATGGACAAGATACTTGGAGACCCTTTAGTAACTTAACAATTACTGCTGGACTTCGTTATTCATTAAGCCGCCCGGTTTATGAGAAAAATGGATTTCAAGTTGTTCCTGATACACCACTTGGTGATTTCTTTGACCGTCGAGTTGCAAGTGCAGCCCAAGGTGTTCCGCTAAATGATTCAATTAATTTCGTCTTAGGCGGATCAGCTAATAATGGACCTGGATTTTATGAAATGGATAAAAATAATTTCCAGCCTAGAGTCGCTGTAGCCTGGTCACCTGATTTTGAAGGTGGTTTTCTTGGAGCATTATTCGGTTCAGAAGGAACATCCACGATTAGAGGTGGTTTTTCAATTACCAATGATGCTTTCGGTCAGCAATTAGCAGTTTCTTTTGATGGTTTATCAACTATTGGATTTACCAGTAATTCAGGTATTTCAGCTAATACTTATGACATAACAGGTTGTAATGGACCTGTTTCAGCAATTGGGACACCCCCTTGTGCACCATTATTTACTGGGTTTAACCAAGATGTAAGAAGCCTTCCGGGGATTCCTGCTCCAGTGCAATTATTTAGCACTCCGGCAGATGAATCGCAGAGAATTCAAACATCTTTGGATGCAACAATTGTTTCACCAATTCACTATGTTTGGAATGTATCTTATGGAAGAAATCTTCTGAAAGGAATGTATATAGAAGCCAGTTATGTTGGTCGAGCAGCAAGAAATCTTTTTGCAACACGCGACATTATGGCTTTGAATAATTTGGTTGATCCTGTTTCTGGAACGGATTGGTACACAGCAGCAGGAATAATTAATCAACTTACAATTGCTGGAACAAATGTTGCTAATGTTCAGCCGATTCCATATTTTGAAAATCTATTTCCAGGACTTCGTTTTGGGGGACAGCCTACTGCAACACAGTCTGTGTATTTAATAAACCAGAACTTTGCAGGAAGTGATTGGACTTTTTTACAGTCAATACTTGATGATAGAGGGTCAGTTAGAAATTACTTTTTCCATCCGCAGTATGCAGCTTTCTCAGCATTTGGGACTACTGCTTCCTCTGATTATCACGGTGCGGCAGTATCTTTGAGACAAAGATTAGGTGATACGTTAACTTATGATATTAATTACAGTTTTTCTAAGTCTATTGATAATGCTTCTGGGTTACAAACCGGAGCCTCATATGGTTCACAGTTTATCCTAAATGCACTGAGACCTGAAGATAATCGTTCGGTGTCAGATTTTGATGCTAGACACGTTATAAATGCGAATTTCATTCTTCAACTTCCGTTTGGAAAAGGACAAATGTTTGACACAAACGGAATGACACTCGACTTTTTCCTTGGCGGATGGCAACTTGCAGGAGTTTATAGATTTAACACAGGTTTGCCAATTAATACTCCGTTTCAGGCAGGGCGTTGGGCAACAAATTGGAATATCTCCTCTACGGCTATAAGAACCGCTCCACTTAACATTCAATACAACAGAGGAACACAAAATATTTTTGCAGACCCTCAAGCAGCATTGAATGCACTCAGGGCTCCCGGACCAGGAGAAACAGGAGATAGAAATGCAATCAGATTACCTGGATATCAATCATTGGATTTGGGATTAACAAAGAATTTTAAATTGCCTTGGAATGAGAATCATAAACTCCAATTCCGCTGGGAAGTATTTAACGTGACGAACGTTCAATACTTTACATCTTCCACAAGAAGTCGAACAGCTTGGGGGATTGGAACAAATCCAGCAACGGCAACTGCTGCTACTGATGCTCAGGGTAATTTTCTATTTGGAAAAATCTTGGACAGTATTCAAGGTAGCCCTCGTTCTATGCAGTTTGGACTTAGATATGAATTCTAATTAGTTTATAGATTTAAAATCTTTGAGTATGGAAGCGAGGTTCCAAAATTCATTTCATTTTGGAACCTCGCTGTTTTTCAATAAAGAGGTTTATAATGCTCAGACTGAATTTATTTTTTTTGATTATTATCGTTGGTTTTGGAGGGCAAGAGAGTATTTATGCTCAAAATAGTTGGTCGGAATATAAAAGCGGAAGAATTAGACTTAGTATCCCTAAAAATTGGGAACGAATTAGACATGGAGATAATTCTTTAGAGTTTATAGAAAGAGAAAAAAGTAAGATAAAGGCAAATATTCATGTTGCTATTGATAGAATAAATGATAATTATGATATAGAAAATCACTTCTCAAGATTGGTGGCATGGCTTCAAAATAAACATAAAGCAAAAGCTCAAATAGTTTCTAAAGATGAGACTTTTACAAGTAGCTACAATATAACGCTTACACTTTTTGGTAATAAATCTCCTATTAAAAAAGCAAACATAATAATTCATATTTTAGGCTATGAAGTAATTACATCAGTTTATGCAACAAATATAAGAAATGATTATCAGAGCGATGAAAGATATAGTAATTTTACAAACATTCTGTTAACTAATTTTTATGCTGATAGAAATGCTTTATACACTCCTAAACATTACAAACAAACAAAGCCTGTTTTAGCAAAAAATTTAATAGGAACTTGGTTTTATGGAAATGTAAGTAGAGTCGTAAATCAAAGACCTGGCTATGCAAATGACATTATTATCGAAAGTACAAAAGCTATAGATAATACAGGAATAAATTATTCTTTTTATAAAAATGGTAAATACAAACTTGTTTATAAAGCAATTTCAAGATCAAGTTTTGGCAGGCTTACAATGGCTTTTGTCGAATTTGGGAATTACAAAATTGAAGATAGAAAAATAACATTTATACCTCAAAAATATTCCGGTGTTTCAAGCTTAAATGGCAAAAAAAGAACTTATCTAAAAAATAGAAACATACCCATTAGAGTTGGTGTTATAGAAAAACTTTCCTTTAAAAAAATTCAAATAAAAGAACCCTGTGCAGAACTAATGGCTGAAACTTGGTGCAATAAACCTAAGAAGTATTTTGTTACATATAGAAAAAGTCAATTATAGTTAATTGAAGGGGGGGCAAATTAAAAGGAGTGTAAGCATCCTTGCTTGCACGAGTGCCTTAGCACTCGAAATTATGGTTAATCTATCAAATGCTTAACAATGATTAGTTTCCAAAAAAACAGGAAACTTGCAAGCAGGGATGCTTACACTTCTAAAACACAACTTAAATGTTGGAATAATAGAACTTTAATTTGCACTAACTTCATTTAATTTATTCAGATAAATTTATGAAATTACATTTTGAAAATTTTGATTGGGAAACCTTTTGGGACGAAGATTATGAAATCTCAACTCCAATTAATGTTACTGATGAGATGATTATTGAGGCTGAGAACATTTTAAATTATAAACTTCCCAGTTCTTACATTGAGTTAATTAAGATCAAGAATGGTGGTTATCCTTTGAAGAATCTCTTTCCAACTGAAACTCCCAAATCTTGGTCAGAAAATTGTATTGCAATTACACGCATTTGCGGTGTTGGTGTAGATTATGGAATTGTTGAATATACAGAACTAATGATAGGAGAATGGAAATATCCGAATATAGGTTTTGTCGTTTGTTCATGTCCATCAGCGGGACACGATATTGTTATGTTGGATTACAGCACAAACGGTAAGAGTTCAGAACCTAGAGTTGTACATGTAGAAGACGGTGGAGAGATTACATTCTTAGCAGATAACTTTGAACTTTTCATAAAAGGACTCACTTGCGAAATATAATCGAAAGTATTATTTCCAGTCTATTATTCTTACATCTAAATAGACTAATTTCCAAAAAACAGAATTTAACATAAAACCAACTTGAGATTTACTTTTACTGGAAAGGTAAATTTGAATTTAGTGTGTATTTAATCTGAATTCTTGGGTTGCAAAGTGTTGATGGTAAAGGGGTTAGCAAGAGGTAAGAGTCTTAAGTGTATTTAATGGAATTCCTGTTGCATATCTACTTCATTATGAAGGTTTTTAGGGATGTTTTATTTCAAATGACTACTTAGAAGTTAAATGAATAGATGTCTTTTTCAAATCTTCATTAACTCTAATTTTTCAATAGTTAGAGTTTTTAAAACTAAAAAAATATAAAAATTTAACGGAGGAGATATGCTGAAGAAAGTCTCATTCTTAACAGCCATGTCAGTAATGATTTTAGGCTTTCAGATAATAGCTTTAGGACAAACTACTGGTTCTATAGTTGGAACGGTGCTAGACCAAAGCGGTGCAGTTGTGCCAAATGCGACTGTTGTTGCAAAAGGACAAGGAGGACAAGAATTTACAACAGTAACCAGTGATAATGGAACATTTAAAATCCCGGCGGTAGGGAACGGTGTTTATACTTTAACTGTTAGTGCTGACGGATTTAAGAAAGCAGTTGTAAATAATGTAAAGGTAGATGTTGGAACACCTTCAGCAGTTACCGCAACATTAGAAGTTGGAAGTGTTTCACAAACAGTTGAGGTTATAGGCGGAGCAGAGGTTTTACAGACAGAAACTGCAACGGTTGGAACAACAATTGTTGGAAGGCAAATTGTTGAAACACCTCTTACATCAAGAGATGCTTTAGACTTAGTTGCACTTTTGCCTGGAACAGCTCAAGTTGGTCGTCCGAGAGCTTCTACAATCAATGGATTACCAAAAGGAAGTTTGAGCATAACGGTAGATGGCGTTGATGTTGGAAGTCAACTTTTAAGATCAAGCGATGGTTTTTTCACATTTGTTAGACCACGACTTGATGAGGTTGAGGAAGTTACGGTTTCAACCGCGGCGGGCGGAGCAGAAAGCACAGGTGATGGAGCAATTCAGATAAAATTTGCTACTAAAAGAGGAACCAATGAATATAAAGGAAGTGCATTTTGGCATCACCGAAACTATGCTTTTAACTCAAACTATTGGTTTAATAATTTAAATGGTTTACCTAGAACGCCCATAAGGTTAAATCAGTTTGGGGGAAATATTGGCGGACCTTTGCCGTTTTTCAATTTTAGCGAAAATGGCGGGATGTTTCACTCGGGTAAAGACAAGTCATTCTTTTTTGTAAATCATGAACAGTTTCGTCTTCCTGAGTCTGTGAGTCGAACGAGATCAATTTTAACTACCCAAGCTGCAAGTGGTATTTTTAGCTATGGAAATCAGCAAGTAAATTTATTAAACCTTGCAGCCGCAAATGGTTTTCCATCCACTATTGACCCAACGATTGGAGCATTACTTTCAGATATACGTTCAGCAGTTTCACAAACCGGAACGATTACTCCAAGTAATGCAACTCCTAATGTTGAGTTTTTCAATTACAATCCAACAAGTGATTCAAAAAGGTATTTTACTACTGTCAGATTAGATTTTAATCTGACAAAAGATCACGCATTAGAAAATATCTTCAAGTATCAGATATTTGGTGGAACATTTGATTTCTTAAATAGCATGGAACCAAGATTTCCAGGATTCCCAAATTTTGGTTCCCAGTCTTCAGACAGATATTCAAATTCAACAGCATTGCGTTCAACATTTACAAATTATTTAGTAAATGAAGCACGATTCAACTATACATATGGACCTTCTAGCTTTGCTGGTGAAGTTAATCCCAGACAGTTTGCAAATCAAGGCGGATTTAATTTGACTTTGAATGGAATCACAAGTGCAACTGCTCGAAATAGTAGTAGTAGTCGTAATTCACCAATTTATGAATTTACAGATAATGTAACTTGGCTTAGTGGAAATCACAGTATTAATTTTGGTGGTCAGTACAAGCGAGTTAAATTGAGATTAACGAATGTAAGTCAGGTTGTTCCAAGTTTAGGGTTTGGCATTGATGCAACGGATCCAGCAGGCAATGCGTTATTTAATCTTATAAATTTTCCGGGAGCTTCTAATACGCAATTAGCAGAGGCTGCAGGGCTTTATTCCATGTTAGTTGGAAGAGTCACCTCCATTAACGGTAGTGCATATTTGACAGAAGAAGGTCAATATGAATTTTTAGGTGAGAGAACTCAAAGAGCAGAACAAGTTACATATGGTTTGTATGCTCAAGATTCTTGGAGAATAAGACCAAACTTAACTTTGAATTTTGGATTGCGTTGGCAGCCGCAATTGCCATTTACAACAAGATCAGGAAACTATTCAGTTCCGACTAGCTTTGCAGATTTATTTGGAGTTTCAGGAGAAGGTAATTTGTTTATGCCTGGGACATTAACAGGAAGTGTTCCAACCTTTTTTGTTGCACGATCTGGTTATAAAGCTCACAATGCGGATTATAACAATTTTGCACCAAGTCTGGGGATTGTTTACAGTCCTGATTTTGGAGAAAAAGGATTTTTCTCGGGATTATTTGGAAAGGGGGGACAGAGTGTATTCAGAGCCGGATATTCAAGATCATTTGTTCGTGAAGGAACAAATGTTGCTCAAACAGCTTTATCTTTAAACAGAGGGGCTTCCTTAAATGCTAATCGAAGTGTTAGCTTAGGGACTATTCCGGTTGGAACTCTTTTTCAGAATATTGGTTCAATTCCTGCACCGACATTTCCAAACACGCCTCCTGCGGTTCTCACGGGAACAGCCGCGGATTTAACTATAGGATTCAACCCCAATATAAAAACTGGCGTAGTTGATTCTTGGAATTTCAGCTATCAGCGTGAACTTAATAAGAATACTGTTCTTGAGATTCGTTATGTAGGTAATCGTGGAAGAGACTTATGGAGAACATTTGGTCTAAATGAATATAACCTAACTGAAAACGGTTTTGCTGCTGAGTTTGTTAATGCACAATCTAATCAAGCAGCAAATATTGCTGCCGGACGTGGGAACACATTTGCCTACTTCGGACCTGGAACAGGAACAGTTCCACTTCCTATTATTCAAGCACATTTTAGAGGTGCAGGAGACCTGAATAATCCGGCTCAATATACTTCTAGTTTGTATAGAGACAGAACGTTTAATAACCAACTTTCTACTGTTTCACCTAGTGCAATAGGTTTTGCACAAAGAATTGATAGTGCTGGATTTTTAAGAGCAAATGCAATTGCAGGAGGACTTCCAGCAAATTTCTTTATTGTCAATCCAACAACACGCGGAGGTTCATTTGTAGTAGATAACGGAACAAACTCATCCTACGATGCTGCCGTTATTGAGTTACGACGCCGTCTTTCAAATGGATTATTAATTTCAGGGAGCTACACCTATTCAAAATCACTAGCTGATTTTTATGGTTCGAGTTCTATTGTTTTCAGAAATTTCAGCACTTTAAGAAATCGTGATTTAGATAAAACCACTTCTCCATTCGATTTGCGTCATGCCTTTAAGGTTAATTGGATTTATGAGCTTCCATTTGGAAAAGGTAAAGCTTTCTTTAAAGACATAAATCGTTGGACAGATGCTTTAGTTGGTGGGTGGAGTGTTATCGGTGCTTTGAGAATGCAAAGCGGTTCTCCTGTTAGTTTTGGGCACGTTCAACTTGTTGGCATGACGCCTGAAGAATTAGAAAACAGCATTGGTGTTTATCACAACATCCAATTAGCAAATGGCAGCGCAATTCCTGCAGCTTATTTGCCAGCAGACATTATTGATAATTCTGCTGCTGCTGCTAATTTACAGCCCTTTAATGGAAGAGCAATTGCTCCAGCTACATTTGGAAATTGCATTGAAGAATTTACAGGTCAATGTGGGTTTACAAACTTGGTTCTACACGGTCCAAATTTTGCCAAACTAGATGTAAGTCTTTCAAAGAAAATTCGTTTTGATGAAAGACGTAATGTTGAATTGCGAGCGGCATTTTACAATGCTTTGAATAGTCCGCAATTTAGAATTGGTGGTTGGTCATCAAATGCACCGACAGCTAACTTTGGTTCAACCACGTTTGGACAATTCTTAAACGGAACTGCTTACCAAGACACTTCAACAACAAATGACCCGGGAGGTCGTATTATTGAGTTAGTCTTACGTATTAACTTTTAGTTTAAGTTGCTAAAAGTCTTAGTTAAAAGAGTCTTTCAAGGCTCTTTTAACTTTATTAAGTTAGTTAAAGTAATAAATCTTTTTTAATTTAGGAGAAATAAAAATGCAAATTAAGCCGAAAAGTAGGAGCAAAAATGTAATTATTCAAGAAATGAAAGATGAAGTACTAATTTACGATATTGATACCAACAAAGTAGTTTGTTTAAACCAAACGGCAAAACTCATTTGGAAAAAGTGCGATGGAAACAGAAGTATTTCTAGTATTGCTAAAGAAGTTGGTAAAGAGTTAGGAAAAACTATAGATAATGAGTTAGTTTGGCTTGCGATAAATCAGCTGAATGCCGGGGATCTTTTATCAAATGGAGAGGGTGTTGAAAACAGGTTTGAAGGATTGTCTCGAAGAGAGGTAATTAAAAAGATTGGGATCACTTCAATGGTGAGCTTACCAATTGTTTCATCAGTTGTTGCCCCAAATGCCGTAGCTGCTCAGAGCGTCACATGTAATCAGCCAATTGGCGTATGTACCGCTTCTAATACAGTAAATGTCTGTCCGCCAGAATGTACTGGAAGCACGATAAACGCAACTTTTTATGATATTGATGCAACCTGTAATCCTGCTTCAGTAACGGGGATGAATTCTTTTTTGTGTAATGGAACTCCTAGAGTTTTTAATGAATTTTACATAATAGATAGTATTACCTGATTAAGAAAAGCTTTAGTGAGGTTTTTATGGACAATTCTTTTTCAACATATAAACATTTCTTTTTCCACAATTAAAGTTTTATATAGCTTATCAATTATAGGAGCTAGAATTTTTCTTGGTTTTATATTTATTACTGCTGGAATGGGAAAGTTGACTCAAGGAAATTATTTTCCTGTTACGACGTTTCTATTAAGTCTATCTGAATTCTAGCTCCGTATGGATTAAGTTTATGGAGAACATTTGTTGCTTGGGTTACAGGGAATCATAGGTTTTCTTTTAATGTCTCAAAGTTGTGCAACTATTGGTGCAATAACGTGTATACCTCTAATTCTCAATATCTTTTTTGTAACTGTTTCAATGGAGTTTGTTGGCTCATCTTATTCAACATTTCATACTTATTTCCGAAAGATAGTAATTAATCTAAAATTAAGTTGATATATAAATTTACTAGTAAAAAAAACTTGAAATTATTATATAATTTACTTAAAAAGCTATTGGGTTATATTGTTGTGAAAATTGGGTTTGAATCTTTTTTCATTAAATAAAATATCGTTTATGGAATTGTGTTTGCCTCTAATCTATATTCAAGAATTCAAAAATTATACATTTTCTAAAATATTATTTTAGGGCTGTTTGCTTTTGTCGAATTTAGCAATAAAGGCTTCTTGAATAGAAGATGTACAATCAAAAATTTTTTGTGTTAAGGAGAGGCAAGATATTATGGAACGAAAATTAAAAGATATTTCTTTAAGTGACGAAAAAAAAACATTTGAAGTGAACAGAAATATTTCTGTTTTAAGTGAAATCGTAAATTCATTAATTAGTGCCGCATCTGCCTTGCAGACAATGAAAGATTCGGAAACTAATTTTTTCTTTAAAAATCTGGAGATGCGTTTTCCAGAAGATGGCATTGATTATCATAAAGCAAAAAAGCTATACGAAATTAATTTGGTTAAACAAGCGTTAAGACAAACTGATGGTCATCAAACTAAAGCTGCGAAACTATTAAATTTAAACACAACAACTCTAAATTCAATTATCAAACGGCATAAAATTAGCTATTAGTTTTTGTTTTGAAAGTCGAAATGTTGGGCAAATCATAGTTTTTAATTTGTAAATCAAAATACTCGCTTGTATTTGCAGATTTACAGCACAGATATAAAGTATTTAGCAGGAAATAAAAATGGTAGTATCAGATAAAGCACTTTACTACGAGTTTGGTTCTTGTCGTTTGGATATAGAAAATCGACAGCTTGTAAATAATGGAGAACCTATTCTCTTAGCACAGAAAACTTTTGAAATCCTCTGTTTTTTCGTCCAAAACGCGGGGAAGGTTTTACGCAAAGAAGAGCTTTTAGATAAATTTTGGGAGGAAGAGTATTTTGAAGAGACAAATTTAGCCCAGCAAATTTATCGAATAAGAAAAGCCATAAAAGATGAAGATACAGGGGAAACCTATGTTAATACGATTAGAAAATATGGTTATCGCTTCACCGCCGACGTTCGAGAAATATACGACCATTCTGATAGGTTAAAATCCCTGAAAAATTCATCTCATGTAGAATCCAATAATTTCTCGGCAAAAGATATTTCTTCGGAGTATCTCAATGGGGCTTCAACCCAGTTTCAGCAACTCTCTGATAAAACTCTTGAAAATTCTATTCAAGAACCAATCTCTAAGAAAATTTCATTTCTAGATAAGAAAAACTGGGGTTTTATCGTTGGTGGAATAATAATTCTTTCACTTTTGGGGTATTTTTATTTTTCTTCAAATCAAGATGAAGCCTTTACAGATATTAATTCAATTGCAATCTTACCGTTTAAGCAAATAGGAGAGAAATCGGATGAAAAAATAGGATTGGGATTAGCAGACACTTTAATTTCAAGATTTAGTAATCAGAGCGAAATTACTGTTATCCCAACAATTACAATTACCAAATACATTAATGAAAATAATAATAACCCTCTGGAAATCGGACAAAAACTGGGTGTTGATGCAGTATTAACGGGGACGATTCAAAAAAGTGATAATGCCACAAGGATAAATATTCAATTAATAAGCGTTACACAAAAAACACCTATTTGGACAAGCAAAATTGATACAGAGCTTTCTGATATCTTTTCTCTTCAAGATAGTATTGCTGAACAAGTTACGAAAAAACTTCCGCTTTTATTAGTAAATTACTCTAAGGATTTAGCTGAACTAAAATACACAAAAAATCATGATGCTTTTATAGCTTATTCGACAGGGTTATCTTTTTGGGGGATGCATGCTCCAATTGGCTTTAACAAAGCGATAAAAGAATTTGAGAAAGCAATAGAAAAAGACCCTAAATTTTCTCTGGCTTACGCTTATATGGCAGATAGTTACGCACATTTAATCGTGCCTGCAGGCGTAATAGGTAAAAAAAATGAGGTTGTAAAAAAAGGAATAAATGCAGCTCATAAAGCACTAGAGTTGGATCCAAGTTGTGCAGAAGCAATGTCAGCTTTAGCATTAATTTATGCAAATACTGATAAGCAAAAAGAGGCATTTGAGTTAATGGAGCAGTCCGTGAAACTCAAGCCGAATGATTCTCATGCAAGACATCGTATTTCTTGGATGTATGCAAACAAAGGACAAATTGAAAAGGCGATTGAAGAAATGAGAATAGCACAAAGCCTTGATCCCCAATCTGCTCATATGAATCTTTTTTTAGCCAAGATGTTAATTTATACTGATAAACCAGATGAAGCTATGTCATACATAAATAAAGCAAAAGAGCTTGAAGCTATGAGCTACGTTTCCGACAATTTATTGGCAAAGGCTTATGAGCAAAAACGGCAATTTGATAAAGCAGAAAAAGAACTGAAAAAACTAAGTATATATGGTGATGTAAAAGCTGCTTTGTGCCGAATTTATGCCCAAAATGGAAAAAAAGAGTTAGCTAGAAAGTTATTAAACGAAGCGTTAAAGAAATGGGGTGATAAGGAACTAAATTACGAATTAATACTTGCTCATGTGGCTTTAGGAGATGAGGAAATAGCAATAAAGGAATTAGAAAAGTTTCTAGAAAATATAGGTGATCGGCTCTATTTAGTTAAATACGATTTTGCATTAGATCCAATAAGAAATAACTCAACATTTATTCAATTACTAGAAGAGACAGAAGAGAAACAGGGTTGGTAAATTTATAAAAAATTAATCGACCAATTTAAAGGTAGATTTCGGACAATGAGAAAATTCAGATATTATAATTTCTTAAAATGTCTGATAGCTTCCTGTCCACAAAAATAAAGAGATACTTTGAAATTTTATCTAATCTTCCTCGTGGCTTGAAAATGGTTTGGGAAGCGGGAAAGGGCTGGATGATTTTGCAGGGAATCTTATCGATAATTAAAGGGATATTGCCTGCTGCTTTAGTTTATATCACAAAGCTTTTTGTAGATTCACTTGTTACTACGATCAACAAGGGGCAGAATTACGAAAACATATCAAATGTCATTTGGCTCGGAGTTGCTTTTGGAGTTATTACACTTTTATCACAAGTCTTGAGTAGTATTATTCAAATGATTTACACGGCTCAAGCCGAAAAATTAACCGACCATATCTTCACATTAATCCACGAAAAATCTATCAAAGCTGACATATCTTTTTATGAACAGACAGAATTTTATAATCATCTGCACCGTGCTAAAAATCAGGCTTATACGCGACCTCGCGAGTTAATTACACAGCTCGGAGGTCTTCTGCAGAACTTAGTAACGCTCATTTCGATGGGAATTATATTACTGCGTTATGGAGTTTGGCTTCCGCTTGTTTTAATTGTTATTGCCTTACCCACAATCTATGTTGTTTTAAGTTCTACCTCGAAGCTTCACGCTTGGCAAAAACGCAAAACTATTGACGAGCGGCTAAGTTTTTATTTTGATCGTGTGTTGACGAATGGTGAATTTGCTTCGGAACTCAGGCTTTTTGGACTTGGTGATTTTTTTAGAAATAAATTCAGAAAACTTAGGATCAAACTTTACAGAGAAAAACTACGACTGACAGTTCGGCAGAAGCTTCTGGAATTTGGGGCAAGTTTTCTCGGTTTAGCATTAACGGGAGCTGTTTTTGTTTGGATAATCTGGCGGACTTTGCAGGGAACCGGGACGATTGGTGATCTAGCACTTTTTTATCAGGTTTTTAATCAAGGGCAGACTGTCTTGCGTTCGTTTATGAGTGACATTGGCAGACTCTATGCCAACAGCCTTTTTCTTGGAGATTTGTTTGAGTTTTTGGATTTAGAACCTGAAGTTCAAAGTCCCACTAATCCAATTTCTCCACCGCAAGCACTACAAAAAGGAATTAGTTTTGAAAATGTGACATTTCGCTATCAAGAAGATAAAGATGAAATACTTAATGACTTTGATCTTTTCATACCCGCTAAAAAGGTTGTTGCAATAGTCGGCGAAAATGGAGCAGGAAAAAGCACTCTGATAAAACTCATCTGCCGTTTTTATGATCCACAGAAAGGCACTGTAAAATTTGATGAAACGGATTTACGAAAAATGTCGCTTGAAAAATTACGCCAGATGATCACTGTTCTTTTCCAAACTCCTGTTCGTTATAGTATGACGGCAGGTAAAAATATCGCTTTGGGAAATCTTGAAGAAGCAAGGAATCAAGAAAAGATAAAATTGGCAGCAAAAGATGCAGGTGCTGACGTTATAATTGAGAAATTCCCAAAACAATATGAGCAGATGCTCAGTTATCGTTTTGCTGAAGGAACTGAATTAAGCGTCGGCGAATGGCAGAGAGTCGCCTTAGCCAGAGCAATTTTTCGCGGTGCGGAGATAATTTTATTGGATGAACCGACGAGTGCGATGGATCCTTGGGCAGAGGCTGATTGGTTAAAGAGATTTATTAAAAAGACGAAAGGGAAAACCGTTCTCATAATCACACATAAATTCTCAACTGCAATGTACGCCGACCTGATCTACGTTATGCAAAAAGGGAACATAACTGAATCGGGCACTCATGATGAATTACTTTCAAAAAACGGACGCTACGCTGAATCGTGGGGTGAACAGACGGGAAATTGAAAGGATTTATTTTTCGTCAATCAGAAAATGATTTTTGATCAAGTAATTAATAATTAATTCCGCTTCTTTTTCAGCGGAACTTTCGGTGGTTTTAATTCTGATTTCAGGATTTGCAGGTGCTTCATAAGGATCATCAATACCCGTGAAGTTTTTAATTTTTCCCTGTCTGGCTTGAGAATAGAGTCCTTTTTCATCTCTTTGTTCACAAACCTCTAAAGGGGTATCAACAAAAACTTCGATAAATTTATCCTTACCGATTATTGAACGGCATTCATCTCTGGTCTTTTCATAAGGACTTATTGCCGCACAAATTACTGTTCCGTTATGTTTTACGATTTCAGAAGCAACGAAGGCTATTCGTTTAACATTTATGTCACGATCCTCTTTGCTAAATCCCAATCCTTTTGAGAGATTAATTCTGACATTATCACCATCCAGCAAGGTAGTACTTCTACCGTGTTCCAAGAGCTTATTTGTTAAGATATTTGCTATCGTAGATTTCCCAGCACCGCTCAAGCCTGTGAACCAAATGCAGAAACCCTGTTTGTTTTTTTGTGGGTAGGCTTCCTTTAAAATCTCGACAGTTTCAGGACGCAAATACCATTCGGGGATATTTTCTCCGTTGGTAAGTTTTTTTCGAATATCAGTTCCTGAAAGACTAAGGTATTTCTTATCTTTTTTGATCTTGGATGTTTCCTCAAATCTTTCTTCATCAGGCAGATAGACAAATTCGGAGAAGAGTATCGGCTTAACGCCAATTTCCTCTTCATATTTGAGCATTAATTCGTGGGCTTCGTATTCGCCGTAAAATTGAGAAGTTTTAGGGCTGGCATGATAGCGTCCAACAATGAAATGGTTTGCTCCAAAGTTTCGGCGGATGATCGCATGCCAGATGGCTTCTCTGGGACCTGCCATACGCATTGCCAGAGGTAACAGAGAAAGCAGAGTTTGATAATTTTTGTAGTATTTTTCAACGAGCTTTTTATAAGAACGGACTCTTGTGTGGTATTGAATATCGCCTGCTTGAGTCATCCCTATGACGGGATGCAAAAGCAGAGTTCCGTTTATACTTTCTGCCGCACGTTTTGTCATCATTTCATGTGCCATATGCAGAGGGTTTCTCGTTTGAAACGCAACGACATTTTGTTTGCCAAGCAAATTTAATTTTTCACGGACTTGTTTCGGATTTGATCTAAGCTCCTTAAAATCATAATGAAATGGCAAATTTAAGAGTTTTATATCGCCCGAAATATTGTATGTTCCCCAAGATTGCATTTCGGCAACAAGCGGATGGTGTGGATTATTTGTTCCGCAAACGAGTCGGGCTTCTTTTTCCAGATCAGCCTCATAGATCTCCGCAATTTTCATCAATCCCAGAACATTATTGAATTGATCTGTAAGTAGGCATTCATCATCCAACTTTATACCTTTATCTGAATTGACTGAGAGAGTTATGGGGATTGGAAATAAAGTCCCGTTTGCCAACCGCATTTCTTCCAGTACACGTTTATAATCCTCCTTTCCCATAAAATTATCCAAAGGAGTAAAAGCTCCCGTTGCAAGCAATTCAAGATCACAGATATTTCGATTGGTCAGTTGGATTTTTTGTAAAGAATGAGATCGTCGGAGAATTGATTTCTTTTCTTCTTCGGTGATCTGTAAATTAACCAGATTAGATTTGTAAGGTGTTATCAGCTTTTTTTCAGCAATTTTCATAAGAGTATTTTCTGAAGTAGGAAAATATAATATCTAGAAGTGGATATAATACAGATTTAGATAGATATTTTCTAGAGAGGTGAAAACGGATGGAGTCCTAAATAGTTTTGCTGAATCAAACTAATATTCAAAAATTGGTTTGTTATGTTTTTATATTCTAGAGGGACTTCGAAATAATAGCCCAGCATGGTTTTTGAAAATTAATGTTCCAATAGTTTTAGCCATCGTAGATGGCGTTGGCATAGAGCCTAGTGTGAAGCGTTAGTGAAACGCTAGGTCTATTGCAATCAATGATTTAGAGCTATCGCAAGATAGCGACAGCAATGTTTGCCATGCAGATATTGCTTTCGCCCTTTATCAAGGGCTTTAATTATGTGTGATGTAACTATATTCCCAGCCCATGCGGACTAGGCTTTATGCCATCGCCCGTTACACGGGCTGAAAACTAAATCTATTGGAACATTAATTTTTCAAAGACCCTTATCGCTCAGCTATCATCGTAAGTTTCTACGTAACAAATTTTTAGATATTTTAGTAACAACACAAATTAGGACACCACAGAAAAGCACTCCTAAAGAATCATTTATTTTCTTTTTGTTGTTTCTTTTGTTGCTTTCCTTGTTTTCTTTGCAGACGTCTTTGTTTTCTTCTCTCTCTTCGCTCTTCTTTGGATAGCTTTCTGGCGGCTTGTTGCCTAGCTTTTGAAGGTTTGAAATCTACTTTTACCTCGGGTTCTTTTTCGTAAATTTCAGAGTTTTCTGATGGAATGTAAACGAATAAAGAAATAGGAATTGCCAAAATTACCAGAAGGGAAATTGAAAAGAAAGTAATCTGCGGAGCTTGCATGACATTGTTCTTACAGGCAGCACAAGTAAGATTCCAAAAGCGTAGATTAACTTTACAGTAATTACATCTGTTCATAGGAAATTTAATTTTAGGAAAGCGGGCGAATAGGAATTAGTTTAATAGTAAATAGATGTTTCGCAAGTTTGTCAACTTAGATGTAAAGCAAAAATAAAAGGCGGCATATTTCATTACATTAGTGTGTAGTTAAAAAAATCCAAAATATCTTTATCAGGTAAAAAGATTTTATTTATTTGCTCTATATTTTCATCGGTCAAACGCTCAATTTGTTGGGCGTTCATATTGCGAAGCTCTTCATTATAAGTTTTGACTTTGAGTTTTTGACGCAAAACCAAATCTTCCATTTCAGGAACTAAATCCTTTATCAATCCCTCGACTTTTTCAGGCTCTTCGCACATTTGTTCATAAGTGAAGAAAGTTCCGTAGTCTCCCCAGTTTTCGAGGTTTTGCTTTTGGATTTTCAAGCAATTGATAACCTGTGTTGCGGCTAAACTCAAATACTCTTCTTTAGTAAAAACATTACGACACTTACCCCAAGTTGTTCGATGAATTCCTTCAACAACCGCATAGGGATTGCGCACCATAAATAAAAATTTGGGATTTTTAAACTGATTAATGAGCTGTTCAACAATCAACAGGAAAGGCGGTGATTTCTCGACAAAAACGCTTGCTTCAGGGTTTTTACTAAAAGCTTGAAAATACCATGCGATCTTTATTTTCTCCCAATTATAATTCTTAGTGTCGGTAAATTTATCTATCAATCCCTCGGTAGTCCATAGTTTGTATGCTTTCAAAACTATTCCGCTAGGTCCGGCAAAGCCAAAAATATGTTGACCTTCACGGAATAAATTCCAAGTGTTTTTAGAAGTTGCCAAAGCATTTTTCACAAATGTAGTGCCGCTGTTAGTACAGCAGATAATGAATAAGTGTGTTTTGATTAAATCTTTTAAATTATGTTGAGCCCCGTAATATAAATCCATAGATTGTTAATTAACTTGAAAAAACTTTCTCATGTTTTTCTGCATGTGTAATTTTTGCAAACATTCTACATATTCTTCAAACCAAAGATTACAGGCTTTCAGATATGTCGGTTGGTCTATTCCATATTCTAAAACCTTATTTAACTCCCAAGGTTTCTGTCTAATATTGAAATGTATAGCATGAGCATCTTTGAGATGGATTTTTTCACGCTTGTAAATCAGAGAGTGAAAAGCTAGTAGATAATTATATGTTCCGCTGACAATATATTGTTGACCATCAAAATAATTATTAAGAGCATACTGATCGGTAAATGTTACGAAATCTTTTGTTAATTTTTTATTCTCTATAAATTCAATTAACTTGTCATAATTTTTGTCGGTCAACAGAGAATTATCCACTAAAAACATTCCTGAATTAAATGAATTTCTGAATGTTTTAAATTTTTCTTCATCAGTTTCCTTATTGACTGTTATTTTCCATTGTCTTCCTTTGTTATAAAATGCTCCATCACCACAAGCTACTAGATTATGCGGTAACTCAAATAATTCTTCTATTGATTTACGGTATAGTAAGTCACTATCAATATATAAAACTTTGCTGTAATTTCTTAAACGGAATATCTCAAGCGAAATAAAAGTCTCAACTCTTTGGGAAATTTTGGGAAAAGACCTTCTGAACTTATCAATATTGCTCGATAGACTGTCATGCACATCGAGAAAATCTAATTTCTCATAAATAAGTTTAAGGTAGTCGCGATTTGTATCTGATAAATTTTGGCAAATAATAACTACATCACCATCAAACCAAGTATTGTGTTTTAAGAATGAGTAAAGAGTTACTAATGTTCCTATAAGAAATGAATCGTCAGTTACTAATGCAACACAGTATTTTTTTTTTGACGATTTGAGTTTATCCATTATGTTTCTACAAAAATTAGAAAAAGATTATTGAATTTTTAACTTATTCTCTTGGTTGAATACTTCAAATATTAAGTGAATTCTGTCTGTTGAGCCATGATTTTCGACAGCGTGAGGAACTAAATTATTGACTTCATAGGCAATCCCTTTCTTCAGATGAAATGCTTCATCTCTTATAAAGAAATGTGCTTTTTCATTGGTTTGAATTGGGATATGAATTTTATGCGTATGTGGATGTGAGCCTGCACCATCAGAGTGAGAGTCAATCACTGAATTTGCGGCGAGGCGAGCGAGCATTACTTTTGGGTAAACCGGATTTTCATAATTATATTTGGTAATTACGCTGTCCATAATTGGTAATAACTGATTTTGCCAAACATCCCAAATTGGATTTGAGTAAAAGTTTCGATGATTTCGGTTTCCTTCAATAAATCTAAAAACTATGTGTTGGGTATGATGAAAACATTTGAATTTATTCTCTTTTTGGGAATTTTCTAAATTCCAAACCTTTTCGGATAGACGAGGAATTAATTTCCTAATTTCGGAAATATCTGCTTTGCCTAACTTGAGTATATTTTCAGGTTTTTTTACGTTCATAGGTCATACGACTAAAAATCTAAAAACTGTATAGCAGCTCCAATGCCTTTTGTTTCTTTATCATCGTTCTTATTGTTTACAGATTTGATGTCATTGAGAAAACGATTCATATCCAAAAATCTTGCTCTATCAGCAGAGAAATTATTTAATGCGATTTCTTTACTAACCATCCCTTGAGCCTTATGAAATGCAAGTTTTGTACTTTCAACACGAACGGTCTCAAGTTTTGTAGGCTGCCAACAAACTTCCGATGGGACTATGTTATCTAAAGTTCTTCGCATAATCCATCTGGCAACACCATCATCCCTGACAAATTGATTACTTGGCAGACTAATAACAAATTCCATTATTCGACGGTCGAGTAATGGATAAGCGTATTTGATTTTATGTTCTGCACCTAAAGCTGCCCAGCATTCTATCCTTGAAGTTAAAAAACCAAGATTCCAAAGCCAAAGCATAGTCGATCTAATACTCAGTTGTCTGCTTTTGGGTTTATCCCAATCTATTTTATCTTTTAGTTCTGGATGAAGGTATGAAGAGAGTGGTTTTTTATAGAATAACGAACGATTTTGCAGTTTTCCCCCCCCTTCGCCTCTATCGGAGAAAAATAATAAAAGAAATTCATAAGCCAAGAAACCTAAAGCTGAGTTTCGTCTGCGACTTTCTTTTAGAAGTTTTAAAAACTTTCCATTCAAAAGTAACTCTGCATAGTACCCTCGCCTGCTGAAAGATAATGCTTCATCACCGCCCCATCCTGACAACATTAATCGCACACTGCGTCTCTGTGCTTCTTTTTGAATAGTGTATTCAGCATGCGGGGCTGAATAAATTGGCGTTGTGGTCGGGTCTTTTTTGAAAACTTCAAAAGTATCTTCAGCTTTAACAGGGCAATAGATAGGAGTAAATCCCTCTTGTTTACAGACTGCTTCAATTTGTCTATGTTCACGCTCTAAAGGTTTGGAATAATCGGGAGTAGGTTGCCAGATGAAGGCTTTTGGAGCAGGTAAATTCATTTGTTGGCGATAACGATTGGTTAAAACCGCAACGCTCGATGAATCTAAACCGCCACTAACGTGAACGCCGACCTTTTTTTTTGTTCGCAGACGATTATTAACAGCTTGGATTAATAATTCTCTGGCAGCTTCTACATAATCTTCATCATTTGCATATCTGGTCTTCTCGACATTTTCGGGGAACCAATACTTTTCTAATTTTTCCGAATCTTTTTTTACGGTTAATGTATGACCGGGAGGGAGACGGCGAATTGATGAAAAATGTGTTTGATCAGGGATATAGAAATTTCCATATGCAAGAGAATTAATGACAAAATTTTCATTGAGTTCATCGGAGACTTCTGGATGTGCAACTATTCCCTTTATGTCACTTGCAAAGACGAATCTCTCTGCAGAAATATGATAATAAAAGGGAATTACGCCAATATGATCTCTGGCACAGAAGAGAGTTTTTTCTCTTTCATCCCAAATCGCAAAGGCATAATCTCCTATAAGATGCAGAGGGCAATCCCGTCCCCATTTTTGATATGCTTTGAGAATGATTTGGCAGTCGGATAAATTTGATTGCTCATTTTGAGGGATTGCTAATTTTTCACATAATTCTAAAGTGTTATCAATGCGGGCATCAGATGTAATTGTAAGTTTTGATTGAGCATTATAAAAGGGTATCTCTGTAGTTTCATCTTTCGGCAAAAGCGATTTTTTTTGATGTCCAAGAGCAATTGAAGAAGAAGTCCAATGATTTCTTCCGTCGATTCCATATTCATCCAAAGCTTGTAAAGACAAACTAAAAGCGGCTTCAGAGATTGAATTTCCTTGCCGCTCAAAAATGCCGTTGATTGCACTCATTTAGAAGATAAAAACGCTTGAATATATTTAACTGTTCATATTTAGGACGTCGGTGCGTAGGTACCAATAGTATTTTCAGTAGTTGGACCAGTATTTGGGTTTCCTTGAGTTCTTGTTGGAACAGGCAGTGTTTTTAGTTCAGGAGTTTTCCATGTTTTTAGATTTTCAACAGGTTTAGTATCTCTTTCTAGTTCATTGTTGGTAATTTTTTCTTGTGGCTTTTGCATATTAAATATTCTCCGGTATGTTTGGGATTGAAAGAAGTCTAGTATTGAATAATATCAAGATAGGTTAAAATTTTTCAAGCAAACAAATCAAAAGAGCTTATCAAATTATTGTTTTGCTATTTGAATAATTTTACGAGTTAATAAATCACCGACAAATTCAGCAACCTCTTCCAGACATTTCTGTTCAGGAACATCATATTCGGAAGTAAGCGTTTTACAAATCGTCGCAACGGAAACAGGTTCTTCAGTTAATTCCCAAATCCGTGCGGCAACCGATTCAAGCCCGTAATAAGAGCCTTCATCAATATCCATCATGACAATATCTTCGCCAAGATTATTAGAAATCAGCGAATCGCTTCGAGAGATAACAGTTTCAGGGTTAATATTTTCTTTATTCATAGTTATTAGTAAATAGTAAATAGTGAATAGTAATTCGTAATTCGTAATTCGTAATTCGTAATTTTATCTATTATTTCAATAAATCTTCTTCTAATTCATCCAAATATCCAAATCTTTCCACCACATCTTGATGGTCTGAAATTATCCGTTTGGCTTGTTCGTCTGTCAAACTTTCTCGCCAGGAGTTTGCTTTGCCTTTGCGGAAGAAGGATTCGGCAGTTGGTTGTTTTTCGGAAAAACCACTTTTCTTTTCCTGTGCTTTTAGTTTATCAAATGATGAAAAATCTACCGCTTTGGCAATTCGTTTTTTACTAAATTCCAATCCTGCAAATTTAACGATTTTTGTAAATTCTTTAATCGTATCTACAAGCATATCTTCATAGCGGATAGTTAGAACTTTTAGTTTGGATTGATACTTCCAGCTTTTAGCGTGATTGCTCCAAGATAAAGCAGGTTGTTTAACCTGTCCGTGGTTTACTCGCCAATTGCCTAAATGATGTTCTTCATCATTCATAGATTTAATTGTTTTTTCTATCGAAGCATTGCGATGATGTGCATAAGATACGGCAACATCAAGCGGATTACGAATGATATGTATTACACCACCTGTCGCCTTTTCAGAAAAGACCGGAATGTTTTCGGAATCGTAAATATAAGCATCATGGATTTTGAGAAAGCATGGTTCGGTATGTTCTCTAGCCATTTCTTCATAAACCAATCGGCGGTATTTGAGCATTTCCTGCTCAGTTAAGTTTGAAGAATCAATACCAAGCCATTCGTTCATCTGCTCAACGCCAAACGCTCCAGCGGAATCCAGTGCATTTATATCAACCGGCTCATCGGCATCACGCTGATAGTTGGTCAACAAGGTGCGTACCCAAGTATTTCCTGATTTTGGATAAGATGCTAACCAGAACAATTTACTCAATTTGTAAAATCCTCTTCAATTTTGTCTGCTAATTCGTTAATAAGTTCGGGATTATTAGTGCGTAAAACTTTAACGACTTTGACTTGTTCAGCCACTTTGCTTATAACCCTAAGATGTGATTTCTTTTGATGAGATTGATTCATAAAGCGTCGCCGATAAGTGTTTCTATTTAAAATCTGAAATTTATCGAAAGCTTCAACAGGTTCTAAGCTCATCTCGTCTTTATTATGTGAATTTATTGAGTAAGCTGCATGGATTTTAGTTGGGGTTTGAACAAATTTTTTGATAGGAACAACATATTTTCCCATACCTCGACTGATCCAAGAGCCATCGGTTGGGAAATCTAATGCTTTAATAGTCCTTTCCATAATTCGTGCGATCGGAAAAGCGGGGAGGACTTTCGCAACTCGTTTTTCATCCAACATTATTCCTGCTTTGTCATCAGCCAACATTCCATAACCGCGTTGTAAAAAGGCTGCCAAAAGAGTAGATTTACCTGCACCGCTCCTGCCCATGAAAAGAACTGCTCCTTTTGGAGTGTTAATTACGCTGGCGTGAATCACGGGAATTTGTTTTGAATAAAGCACCGCCGCCAATACCGAACCAAGAAGAAATGCCCGAATATCTTCTTCCGTACTTTCATTATTACGTTCGATAATTACTTCTTTATCTTCAAGAACCAAATAACGGGCGACTTCATCAATCGACATTAATAGTTTGCCCGACTCTGATTGCCAACAAACTCCGTGTGCGGCGGGTGATTCCAATTTTTCAGGAACTTTACCAAAAATGATTCGGATGTCGGCTTTGCCATTTTCATGTGGCATCAGTTCCGGTAAAGGAAATTCAGATGCAAAGTTCAATCCGTAAGCTGAGTATGTGTAATTTGCCATATTAATCGCTAAAAATCGCAACTATTGCGTATTGGTCTAAATTTGTATCGCCCGTTAAAACCTTGTTTCCGCTTCTAAGCCAAGCATGAGCCTCAAGCTCTCCTTCGGAATCTTTAGCCATACCAAAATAAACTGTCCCCGAAATTTTTCTCCGTTTCAGCATAAATCTTCCGGCGACAGCCTTTGCCAGACAATTGCTATCCCAAGGAGTGTATTGGCTGGTTTTATTGATTATCCAAGCTATTTTCATAGCCATCGGAGAAGGTTTATCTTTTGATAATTCATCATCTTTAACAGAATCTTTTCGCTTACCTAAAAATTTCGCTAACCAACGAAAAGGTAAAGCCAAAACAGCAGCCCTCGCCAGCCCAAGCATTATAAAACTTTCTAGAATCATAAATTGGAAGGTTATGGGAAAATTAAAGAAGGTTTTTACTTTTGAAAAAATTGACATCTCGCCAATGATTTTTTTTAGAATAACTAACAAAGATTTAGGAAAGTATAAACTTGAAAATTATTTCCCTGCAAGCATCACTTTTATATTTGGAAAGTAGCTTTTTGTATTTTACACTCAACTAATTAAATTTACGGCAATGAATAATAACTCATCTAAAAAATTAGAAAAGCCTCTCGTTTCTATCATAATTCCTTTCTACAACAGGGAAGATTTTTTAAGCGATGCCATTGATAGTGTTCTAAGTCAGACTTATGAGAATTGGGAACTGATGTTAATTGATGACGGTTCGAAAGACAAAAGTTTTGAGATAGCCAAAAATTACAGTGAAAAACATCCTCGAAAGATCAAGGTGTTAACTCACGAAAACGGACAAAACCGAGGGGCAAGCGCTTCGAGGAATCTGGGTATTAAAAACTCAAAAGGGGGATTTATAACCTTTTTGGATTCTGACGACATCTATTTTCCAGATACAATTGAAAAAGAAGTTACAGCATTTGCAGAAAATCCTGATGCTGAAGCTGTCTGTGGAACTTTAGAATGTTGGTATTCATGGTCCGAAGAGGCTGATGAGAGAGAGAAAGATTTTGAGATAGATTTAGTTTTACAACTTGAAAGAATATATGAACCACCTGAATTATTAATTCATAATTTGAGTGCCAAAGGTAGAAAACCGGGTATAAATTGCGTGATGCTCAAGCGTGGTTTTATTGAGCGAATAGGAAGTGTTTTTGAAGATGACTGTCAGTATGTCTGGGAAGATCAGATTTTTTGGGCAAAGGTAAGCTTGAATGCAAAGATTTTTGTGATGGGTGATTGTCTATCAAAGTATCGGCAACATCCCACATCGAGCAGCACAGTTGAAATGCAAGATGGACAGGACATCCCCTCAATGCAGATTTTCCTTGATTGGTTAGAAGAATATCTGATTGAACAGAATGCAAATGATAAAAGAGTCTGGAAGTCTTTAAGGTCTTTTAGAAGGAGTTTGAAGGTAGAGACAAAACTAAGTGGGTTAAAGCAATTTTACCGGCGGAGTTTACCTTTATACATGCGCTATAAAATCAGAGATAAACTGACTGCATTGAAGGAATTATTGCGGTCTTCCCATCGGTAAAAATAAAGAATCAATCGCCTTCGTTGATAAAAGGCGTTTTGAATAGAGAAGTTTGTGGCGGATTTTTTCCCGCATTTTCATATGAATTTTTGCCATTTCTTTCCAATCTTGATGTTTTTTCTCTTCGGCAAAAATTTCTTCAAGAAAGGTCTCCCCCAAATCTTCAATTTCAGGTTCGGCATCAATCTTTTTATTTATTTCATCTGGGATTTCGGTTGCGAGAGTTTTTCTAGCCATCCAAAGTCCGAGCCAAACCATTCTCAAGCTTCCGACCTTTTTTGCCCTTCTGATCATTAAATCCCAATCTATATCAGTATTTTCGACTAATCTTGCAACATCACAGATCCAGCTAAATCTTTCCCAGAAATGTTTTGACCCATGCGAATTTAAAATTACAAGATAATCTTCCGAAGCAAGCGTCGGAACTTCTTTTCCGCAAATATCTACTGTTTGAGTTCTATCCCAAATTGAGTCAGTGTCATAATCAAAGGCAAAAAACGGTTCTATAAATTTCCAATGGACTTCAACCAAAGTCTTATTTTGACCGTAGATAAAAGGATACTCGTAATAATATTTGAGAGCTGCTTTTTCCTGTTTTTCTGTCGCCTTCCAAGCCGGCTCACAACCAATCCCGATTAAAGTTTCTTTAACTTTTGTGAAATCTTCTTTACGAATGAGAACGTCTATATCTCCAAATTGCCTGAGAGAAATATCTTTATAAGCAAGCTGAGCAAGCGTCATACCTTTATAGGCGAGAATATCTAAATCCGCTTTTTTTAGTGCTTTTATAATGCTGATAACTTGTGCGGAGAGAAAGAAATTAAAGGTCGAGGTATCGCGAAATTGTGTATGAAGCTCATCAAAAATATTTTGAGGGATTTTGTCACTAAAGTCTTTTTCGATATTTTTGTAGATGAGTGGGATAACACAGTGTTTCGAAGCAGTTTCGATAAAATAGTCCCAATTAGTGCAATCTTCAAGCAGGCGTGAAGCTTCCGATCTATCAGGATTTTCTCTCGATAGATGCAGAATTAAGCGGTTTTCTATTCTGTCTAAGTTTTTTGAAGACATTTCTAAATAAAAAATAAGTTTAATTTTCTTTGATTTTCAAAAGTTTTGCGTAATCTTTGAAAATTTGAAGTTTTACTGCCCCGAATGAATTATTAAATGAACCGATCTTAAAGCTTATATCATCTGCTTGTGCAAAATCTTCAATGATTTCTTTGTTAATATCCCAACATAAGTTTTCGTTGACCTTGCTGCCTTTTACTTTGGTTGAGCGTTGTGGTTCACCGAAGTCAACGCTTTCATTTTCGAGCATAAATGTCAGTAGGTTATTACTGCCAAATCTCAATCTTTTGCCCTGTGTGTTCAGGCATAAAAGGTTTCTGACAGGTTTTTGGTCAATCGCGTTTCCAGAGTAAATTGAGATTAATTCCCAATAGAACTTCTTGAAAGATTTTTTTAGAGATTTTTCGTCATTTCTTAAGTCAATTACAACTTTTGCGGTCGTCAGATCTTTAGGGTCATCATAAGAAACTGAAAAACTTGTGAAATTCTGAAAGCTCTTTATTTCCGTTTCGGCATCGGCAATGGATTTATTTTGTGGAAAAACACTTAAACTCAGCAAAAAAAGAGCAAAAGTTATAAGAGCTAATTTATTCATCTTCATCATCTTCATTTCTTTTTTTCAAAACTTCCAAAAGTGCCGATGTTTGTTTATGCGGTTCATTAGTTGTCAGAACTGTTGTCCCAAAAGAACATGCAGCGAAGATTAGCATAAAGGAAAACGTAAAAATCTTAAACTTCATATTTTTTATTTTATTAAAAAGGCAGCCGAAATACGACTGCCTCAACCAATTTAAATTACCAAATCAAGATTAACCGTTTTTGCCTTTGCAGCAATCTCCGCCCGTACAACAGCTTGAGCCCGGATAACAGCAACTTTCTTTGGTGTCATCGCCGTAAATGATATTTGAATAATCAGTGTCAGCAGTTTGTTTTTTTGCTGTTTGATTATTTTTCATTGGACATGAGTCGTGATCTTTGCAACACGAACCACCCATTTTGCAGTTTCCGTCTTTACAGCAATCTTCCATTCCGCAACATGAATCTTTTTTGTCTTTTGATGCAACTTTTTCATGTTTTTTCATCGGACAGGAATGTGCTGTTTTTGCATTTGTTTCTGTACGGTTCATTGCATAAACAACCGCAACAAGTCCAAAAATCAACATCGCCGAAAGAGCGATAATTATTTTCTTTTTCATAATTAAAATTATTCCTCATTAATTTAAAAAGTTTATATCCTGTCAAGCCGGAAAACAGCCTGACGCTTTATTCACAATTGATAAATAAAGCAACTTTTTAAATCAAAAAGACACAAATTTTTAGACGGATTATCCTCTTGTCTTTAAGAGGCTTTTGGTAAGAAAATTTTGTTTGATGTATGGTTTTTTCAAACCAAATTGGTTGGAAATTGTAAGTTGCCTTTCTCGATTCGGCTACCTGTTGAGTAATTTGTTGTTGTTTTTCAAGTTTTGCAACGGCAGGGTTTATTGCAAGATCACAACAATTACTTATGTTTTGGCTTTTAGTTTTGAGTTTGGATTTTTCTTCAGATGATTCGCTTGAATTTGGGCAATTTTCTTTATCTAATTTCGCAATCGGACAATGCTCTGTGTCCTCACTCATATCCATCCACTGGCAATGAACGAGACAGAGCGAACCGCTCAAATTCAAACAGAGAAAAGCAGTTAATAAAACTGTTAAAAACTTAGTTTTGGTAAAATTCCGAATCACCGACCAAAATTATATATAAAAATGTCTAAACATTGAAGCGAAAATCTACAACGTCACCTTCCTGCATTACGTATTCTTTTCCTTCGAGGCGAACTTTTCCTTTATCTCGTGCGGCGGAGCGTGAACCCATTTCTACCAAGTCATCGAAAGAAATTATCTCCGCACGTATGAAACCACGTTCGATGTCGGAATGAATTTCTCCTGCGGCTTTTGAGGCTTTTGTGCCGACGGGAATCGTCCAGGCACGCACCTCTTTTTCTCCACCTGTTAAAAAGGACATCAAGCCTAAAAGTTTGTAGGCGGATTTGATCATTTTATCGACACCGCTTGAGGAAACACCGAGATCATTCAAGTATTCGAGTCGCTCTTCTTCTTCGAGTGAGATCAATTCTTCTTCGAGTCTTGCACAGATTACAACTGTTTCGCTGTTTTCGCTTTCGGCATGTTCTTTAACGGCTTTGACGTGTGGGTTTGAATCGGGATCGGCAAGCGAATTTTCATCAACATTTGCCGCGTAGATCGTCGGTTTTGTTGTTAAAAGAAAGAAATTTTTAGCAATCTTTTTCTCGTCATCATTTAAATCGGTGGCACGTGCGGGGCGTCCTTCTTCTAAAACGGGCAGAAGTTTTTCGAGGATAGCAATTTCTTTTTTTGCTTCTTTATCGCCAGATTTTGCTGTCCGCGTAGCTTTTTCGATGCGTCTTTCGACTGATGCAAGATCGGCTAAAGCCAATTCGATTTGAATAGTTTCGATATCACGGATCGGATCAACTGAACCTTCAACGTGATGTACATTTTCATCTTCAAAACAACGAACGACCTGCACGACCGCGTCAGTTTCGCGTATGTTCGCAAGGAATTTATTTCCCAAACCTTCGCCTTTGGACGCACCTTTGACAAGCCCCGCAATATCAACGAATTCAACCGTAGCGGGAACGAGTTTTTGGGCTTTATGAATCTTTTCCAAAACCGGCAGACGTTCATCCGGCACGGCAACGATTCCTACATTTGGTTCAATCGTCGCAAAAGGATAATTCGCCGCCAGAGCCGCTTCCTGTGCGGTCAAAGCATTAAAAAGAGTAGATTTTCCGACGTTGGGCAAGCCAACGATTCCAACTTGTAGCATAATTTAGTAGTTATTGGTCAGTTGTTGAATAATTTCACAGACCAAAGTTTTTATATTTCAAATTTCAAACTGCTTATTCTAAACTTTTATATTGATTTTGAGAAACGCAGAAACTATGGCTTAATTTTATTGAATAATTTAAATGTTTATTTCATTAATAATAATTTCAATCATCACAGTCGGCGGACTTAGCCTGACTTACCTTTTTGCCAAAGACGAGACTTTTCTGTGGCGGCTTGCGGCGGGGAATATTGTCGGTTCGGCTGTGTTTGGTTTGATCTATTTTTTGCTTGCCAGTTTTTTAGGACTTTCGGTTGTTACTGTTTTAATCGCACTTTTAATATCTCTCATTCCCGTTCTTTTATTCAAAGACAAAAATAGAAAACGACTGCTCAAAGAAGAATGGCAAAGAGCGAAAGATAAAACTCAGGGCGTAAGTGCCAAAAGGTTTTGGCGTTTGGCATATTATTTATTTTTCGTCATCTTATTTTTAGCTTTTTTCGACAAAGCAATGATCGTCGGTGCAGATGGAATCTTCACCGGAGCATCACAAAATTTAGGTGATTTGCCATATCATCTCGGAGCGATTTTCTCTTTTACCGATGGCAATAATTTTCCACCACAAAATCCTTCATTTGCAGATGCAAAATTTACATATCCGTTTATTGCTGATTTTTTAACTGCTTGTTTGGTTAAACTCGGAGCGAGCGTGCAATCAGCAATGCTCATGCAAAATACCGTTTGGGCGTTTTCGCTTTTGGTGATCTTAGAGAGATTTGTTTTCAAAGTTACAAACAGTCGCCTCGCCGGAAAAATCGCACCGTTTATATTATTTTTCTCTGGTGGTCTCGGTCTTTTATGGTTCTTCAAAGATTACTGGTATGGCACACAAGGGCTTTGGGAAATACTCTGGAATTTGCCGAGAGATTATACTATCAGCGATAAATTCCGTTGGGGAAATTCGCTTATAACTCTCTTTATCACCCAAAGAAGTCTGCTTCTCGGATTGCCTTTGACGATTGTAGTTTTGGGGTATTTGTGGAGTGTTTTTGGGAATAGAGAGAGTAAGAGAGTGAGCGATGGAGAGAAGAAAAGAAAAAGCGATGAGGGAAAAAAAGAGAAGTCCAAAAAAGAAGTCTCGCCTTCTCTAATTCACACACTCGCTTCATCCCTATCAATCGGTTTAATCGCTGGAATGTTGCCACTCATTCACGCACATAGCCTCGCTGTTCTTTTCATTGTATCGGCATTTTTATTTTTCTTTAGTTTAAAAAACTGGAAAAATTGGGTTGCGTTTGCAATCGGAGTTTCAATTATTGCCGTTCCTGAATTACTTTGGACTTTATCGGGAAGTGCGACGAGGACAAGTGAATTCATCGCGTGGCATTTCGGTTGGCATTCACAAGGTGAAAATCTTATTTGGTTTTGGTTTAAGAATACAGGGCTTCTGATTCCACTTTTGATAGCTGGTTTATTATTAATCTTTCTCCCGCAAAGCCGCGAAGAAGCAAAGGAAGAAGAAAATAAAAAGGTAAAAGGAAAAGGCAAAAAAGAAGAGGAAAACATTATCCATTATCCATTATCCATTATCCATTTAATCTTTTTCCTACCTTTTCTATTTTTATTTGTGATCTCAAATATAGCAAAGTTTGCACCTTGGGAATGGGATAACATCAAGGTTTTGATTTATTGGTTTGTTGGTTCGATTCCTTTTGTTGCTTTATTTTTGGCTTGGATGTGGGAGAAGGATAAAATATTTAAGGCTGTTTCAGTTGCGTGTTTAATTATACTGACATTAGCAGGAGCATTGGATGTTTGGCGAACTACTTCGGGGCAAATGCGAAACGGGATTTATGATGCGGATGCTGTCAAAATCGCCGAAGAATTAAAAGAAGAAGTTAAGCCGAACGCTTTATTCTTAAATGCTCCGACGTATAATTCTGCCGTTGTCCTAACAGGCAGACCTTCATTAATGCGTTACATTGGGCATCTTTCATCGCACGGAATTGATTATGTTGAAAGGGAAAACGACCTAAAGAGAATCTATTTAGGCGAAGCCTCTGCTGATATTTTATTGAAAAAATACGGAATTGATTATGTATTAATATCACCAAAAGAACGCGAGTATTTCGGACAATTTTCGCAACAGGTCAATGAGCAGTATTTTCAAAAATACCCGATCGTCGCAATCGCGGGACAATACAAAGTTTATAAAGTTAAATGAGCAAGAATAAAAAAGTGGAAAACGGTAAACGGAAAGTGGTAAGTGAAAATCTACCCACTGAAAACAACAACTCTCAAGAAAGTAGTAAGGATAAAAAAACTTACCGCTTACCACTTACTACTTACCACTTATGTTGCGGACTCATTACTGCTCTTGCCACGTTTTTACGTTTCTTTTGGCTTGAACTCAAACCGATGCACCATGATGAAGGTGTAAATGGTTTTTTCCTAACGAGGCTTTTCCGCGAGGGAATGTATCAATACGATCCTGCAAATTATCATGGTCCGAATCTCTATTATTTCTCTTTAACCTTTGCAAAGATCTTTGGCTTAAATACCATCAGCGTCCGTGCTAGCGTGGCGATATTTGGTGTTTTAACCGTTATTTTAGCTTTCTTCTTAAAACGCTACATTGGGAAGATCGGAAGTCTTTCAGCGGGACTTTTCTTGGCACTTTCGCCGGGAATGGTTTATATCTCACGGTATTTTATACACGAGATTTTATTTGTGTTTTTTAGCCTGAGTTTTGTGGTTGCGTTTGCCTATTTTATCGAAAAACGCAAAGCGGGAATCTTTTCGGTTGCTTGGATGGTTTTGCTTTTGATGGTTTGCTTTTTGCCGTCGGCTTTGTCTTTAGCAGGATATTTGGGCGGGGAAAATATGACTGTCGTCTGGGCTTTGCGAATTTTGATTTTTGCCATCGAAGGAGTTTTGATCTTCTTCGTGATGCGTATGCTTCTTGCTTGGAATGAGGGCAGACCGATTTATTTTCTGCTGGCATCTGCCTCATTGATTATGCTCTTTGCCACGAAAGAAACAGCATTTATAACCATCGGCACAATGATAATTGCTTGCGTTTGCGTTTGGATTTGGCGAAAGATTTACGAAAAAGCAATTGGTGAAATTGGTGAAGATGAATTATCCAAAAAGCCTCTAACATGGGGGAATTTCAAAGAAGCTTTGGGTAGTTCGACAGATTTCTTGTTAATAAATGTCGCATTTGCAGCAGTATTTATCTACGTTGGAGTTTTATTTTTCTCTTCATTTTTTACGTATCCAAAAGGCGTTATCGGAGCATTTGAAGCCTATGCGATTTGGACAAAAACGGGCGGAACTGACCACACACAAAATGGCAGATTAGCTTATGCAAAATGGCTTTGGGACATTGAAGCCCCGCTGATTATTTTATCTGTTGCCGGAACTCTCATCGCCTTCATCAAGGTACGCCATCGCTTCGCAATTTTTACAGCACTTTGGGCATTCGGGCTTTTCCTCGCATACTCAATTATCCCTTACAAAACACCTTGGCTAATGCTTTCATTTACTTTACCAATGTGCATTATCGGCGGTTATGCAATCAACGAACTGGCTATATCAAAAATGCTCGTTCAAAAAATCCTAGCGGGAATCTTAGCAATCGTTTCAGTCGGAGTTTTGTCATATCAAACTTATGAACTCAATTTCGTCAAATACGACGATGATTCAATGCCTTACATCTACGCCCACACCCAACGCGGTTTTTTAGATTTGATAGAAGAAATTGATCGCTACGCCGAAAAAAGCGGCAGAGGAAAAGACGCAACTATTGAGGTCGTTTCGCCCGATTATTGGTCAATGCCTTGGTATATGAATGATTATCCAAAAGCCAATTTTCACGGGCGTCTGGTAGATGCCAACACAGCCGAAATGGTCATCGCCTCAAAAGCACAATTGCCCGAACTAGCACCAAGATATGCCGCTCATTACAAATACGTCGGCACATACCCTTTGCGTCCCGGAGTAGAATTATATTTGCTCGTCAGAAAAGATTTAGCAGACATAACAGCAAAAGAGATTTATCAGATTCCGAGTGGAAATCCTTAAAAAACTTCAAAACAATAAAGTCTTTACGGAAATAGAATACGGATTACACAGATTGCACGGATACCCGCAGATTTTCGAGAAATAATCTGTGAAAATCTGCCTAATCCGCAAGTAATTTTTTGCATATGAATTATTTACGGATAGTCGTATAGTTTTGTTTTTTTAAAGAGAATGTTCCGCTAAAAACATAAAATCCCATGAGGAGCAATTGGGTAGTCCCTCACGGGACTTTAACGAATTTTATAATCAAAACCCCGCCATAAATGACGGGGCTATTATCAGATAGTTCCTAACGGAACATTTTTCGAAAATACTCTAATTTTTGAACAAAAAAACAACTAGTTTATTTTCATGATAATTTATATCGAGAGGACACGATCAGGTTGGCATATGCTGGAAAGTATTTTTTTTAAACACTTTTGAAACACAAGGTTTTAAAAATCTACAAAAAGAAATCAATAATTTAGAAATCAAATACAAAAATATCATCTTAGCCAAATCATAAAATAGATTGCCAACCATAGCTTCGTAAATTTTTATCAAAATGGAACTTTCGTTCATGTCATTAAATATATATTTTTTTTAATACAAACTCAATATTTTTAAATCCTTATATTTCCAACCTTTTCCGTCGGCTTTTCCTTTGTTTCTTTCAAATATAATGCATCTTCCTGCTCGCGTTTTTCTTTGGAATCGGATGAATGCCATTTGAGCCATTGTTCGGGGGCATCGAAGGTTTCGCCGCCATGTTTGGTTAGGCGTTGGCGGATGCGACACATTACGGGTGTGTTTACGCCGACACCTGAGATTATTGCTTGTCCTTTGGTTAGAGCGGGAAGTTCGGCGAGCATTGCTCGTCCTGCACCTTCGACGGATTGGGCGATTGTTTGTTGGTCAATCGGGTTGACGATTCGCATAATTATTTGTGTCATACATTGCGATAAAACGTCTTGGTCGAGTTTGCCGGGGCGTTGCGTTATCAAACCGATGCCGACACCGAATTTGCGACCTTCGGAGAGTATTTGTTTTAAGATATTTGTGGAAACGACGCTTGCTCCTGCTGGTGCAAAACGGTGGGCTTCTTCGAGAAGTGTGAAAACGGGATAGTCGAGGAAGTTTTCGCCTTTATCAACGCCTTCGCGGACGGTCATCATGCGTGCTTTATTTACACGTCGTAAAAGCGTTCCGACGATGACTTGTTGTTCATTTTGTTCGATGTCGGATAATTCCAAAACAGTGCAACGTCCCGGTGCGAACAAATCTTGTAAAGGAATATGTTCGTTGTCACTAAAAATTCCATCCTTTCTGTCAAACCGAGAATCAAGTCGCCACAACAAACCGTCAATCGAAGAAGCGTTGCTGGAATTGCTGTTTTCGTCGCCATATTTTTGTTCGTTCACGGCATCGCGTAGATCGTGATAACCCCACATTTGACGGTCTGCCATCGGCGAATCCGTTAATTTGCGAAAGGCTTGCGAGAGAAAATGAAGCATCTTGTCGGATGTTCCTTCGGGCAAAAGATATTTAATGTCAGCTTCCGTCAAAGTCGAAAAACGAACCTTTATTTTGTCGGGTGTGAAGATTTTTACTTCGGGTTTATAGCCGTCTTCACCAAAAAATTGTTCGTCGCCGTGGACGGATTGCATCGTGTGATATTCGCCGTGCGGGTCAACGATCAGAACGGCGGCACGATTGTATTTATTCATCAATTCTTCGACCAAAACACCCGCTGTGTAAGATTTTCCTGAACCCGTCGAAGCGAGAATTGCAAGGTGCGTAGAAACGACATCTTTGACTGAAAGAACGACTGGAACTTTGCCTTGTTCGCGTGTTAGAAGCGAACCGATGTGTGCCGAACCAGCTTCCGTTCGTTGCTTCGGACTAAGCATTTCTGCAAGCGTTTCCGATGATGCTAAATAAATTGGCTGACCCGGATTTGGCGGAATTCTAGGGTTGACAAAATCTTTCAAAGTCTTGGAAAAATAGCCGATAGTCTCGACTTCTATCTGATAAATCTCACTTGTTTCATCGCCGTTCAAGCCAATTAGTGAAGAGATCATATTCGGCGGAGTGTTCGGATCGGCAAGAAACGCGTCGGGCAGATTGCGAACAAGTTTTCGTCCCTTGATAGTGCCGATGATCTGGCGTTTGTCATCATCAACTTCAACCGCATAATAAACAAATTCACCGATGCGAGTTTTCTCATTATCTTTCGTAATAATCAGATATTCGTGCGGCAATTCGCCGGGACCTTTGACCGTGCCGATTAATGTGTCGTTTGTCATAGAAATTTAGAAAAATTTAGGTGAAAAATTTTAGGAATTATATCACGAAAAAGTAATTACAAGTCAGAACCGTTTGCAGTAGCAAATGGTTTATGTTGGAGTAGTTAATTCGTATATTCAGTTACTCAAGTAAAATTGCTCGCTACTGCAAGCAGTTCTGACCTGTTGGGAACAAATTTAAGTAATTAGCGTCTAATTATCATGCTAAAAAAAGTATCTTTTTTGATTGCAATAGTTGCATTTCTGCTTTGCTTTTCACTTTATTTTGAAAGCAAAGGTTTTGATGATGGTTATGAACTTGCTAAAAGAGAATATGAAAATATAGAGCAAAAAATTGAAATGTCAGGAGGTGGACCAAGAACTTATGAACATCTTGCTGATAAATACAATTTGTTGTGTTGGCTCTTAGTGCTTTTTGGAACAGGGAAGTCATTTGAGTTTTTCAAGTTTTATAAACACAAAGAAGTAAAAGTTCTCATACATATAGTCTGTTTAACCGCTATCTTTTTTATTTTGTATCAAGTTTGGAATATTTTTTCGGACAAATATGTGATAGTTGAATCACCTGTCTGGAATTCTCCCTATAACAAACTGCTCCACCGATCACTTACTTTTGATTGGTTATTTCTGATTGCTACGATTATTTTGTTTGTCTTACAAATCATTCCTTTTTCAAAACTATTCTTAAAATCGGGAACAAAAAAAGAAAATTCGGTGTCCAATTGAATATCAAACTTACAAGGAGCATGAAAAATGAAAATTAAATTTGATTTCAAAAGGATTTGGACAGTGGTTGCAGGTATCTCTTTGATTTTGCTTGGGTTTCATTGGTTTGGGATAGATTATCAGCAATTGGAAATTTCTATTCTCGCACTCAATGTTTTGGCTTTTATTTTAGCTTTGCCGTGTAGCATTTTTGTTCTTCCCGTTTTGGTCGCGTCGAATCATTATTTGGAGTTAAGTCCGATTTCAAGCGATGGACTTTATCTGAATACAATTTTTCTTGCGGTTATCGGAGCAATGCAATGGTTTTGGATTGCAAAATTATGGTCGCCAAGCGAGCCTTCGGTACAGATGCTGGATTTGCCTGATGGGAAAGCAGGTTGAAATCTAATTGGAATAACTAGATAGAACACGGATCACACGGACTGACGCAAATTCTCTTTATAAAAAATCGGTGAAAATCCGCGAAATCTGCAAAATCCGTGTTCTATCTTTTGTTTTGAATTTAATTGCTAAATTTGACGATGAGAGATTCTATAAGATATTTTTTGTAAATAAACACAACAATTTACAGGGAATATAGAATGAAACAATATAAGGTAGAATCTCTTATTTACTATTCAAAAGTCACGCTTGATAAAGAGCATATAACTAAATCTTCTACAAAGGATATTCAAGAAAAACTGGATGAATATGCGGCAGATGGTTGGTCTTTGGTTTCAACCGATGCGACGAGTTTTGGTGCGGCGATGTATTTTTATCTATATTTTGAAAAAGACGATATGCTCGAAGTCGAAATGCTTGATTCATGAAACCAGTCGAATTTACTGCCCGAAAATTAGTTCCGCAACCCGCTATCGAAGTTTCCGAAGGCATCGCTGATGTTGATGGTTGGGATGATTATGACGGATATGGAATCGTGCCTGGAATTGAAAAAGCCGTTTATGAAAAACGAACTGATGAAATTAAAGGTTCGACGATTCGTGTTACGAATTCCGACGGCAGTCAGCACAGGGAAGACATAATCGAATGGATCGCAGGTAAAAGAATCATCATGAAAATTTATGATTTTCCTTTACCACTTCGGACAATGGCGAGTCATTTTCTAGAGTTTTGGGACTTTGAAGAAAACGAAAACGGCGAGACACTCATCACCCGCCGTTTTCAGATTTTTCCAACTAATGTTTTAACTCGCCCTTTAGTAACCCAACTTGCTTCAGTGCTCAAAAAAGCAACCATCGCACACCTTGATGAAATGGCAAACAAGGCTTTGGAAAAGAAATAAGTTTTTACTCTTCCGCATCCATTTCTGCCAATCTTTCTTCGATCTGAACTAATTCTTTATGAAGATTGGCTTCCATTGTTACGCTGACTTCGTGTTGCTCCATTTGTATGGCTTGCTCTTCCATATCTGTGTCCAGTTCAACTCTTTCATCTTCATTTACTTCGCCTAGTTGCTTTTTTATTTCCTCGCGACGTTTTTCTAATTGTTCGCGTGTTCTTTTGATTTTTGACATATAAAAATCCCCCTTTTTTGTACTTTTTACCTTAGCTAATTATAGCTTGTAGATTTTTCAAAAACGAATTGGGTTTTAGCGTTTGCAAGAATGAGAAAAGTTTGGCAAGTTAGAGTTCGTTCAATGCAAATAATTTCGATTCCTGAAAAAGAAGAGATCAAAGAAATTTCCATCGGTGAAAGCGAACATATGGTTGGCGAGTTTATCGGCGATGAAGAGGGAATTTCTCTGATTGTGCTTGGAAGCGTACATGGAAATGAGCCTAGTGGTTTGATCGCAATGCGTCGAATGCTACCGACGCTTGAAAGTCTGAAGGACAAAATCAAGGGGCGAATTTATCTTATTGCAGGAAATACTAGAGCAATAAATAAGGGTGCCAGATACATAGATGATGATTTAAATCGCCATTGGACTGAAGAAAATGTCGAACGAAATTCTCCCGATTCGAGTATTGCGACAAATCGGGTTGAAGATATAGAACAGAAAGAATTATTAGAAATCATCCATAGAATTATTTCTTCAGCAAAAGATGAAGTTTACGCAATGGATTTGCACTCGACCTCGGCAGAAAGTCCACCTTTCGCCCTTATTGGTGATACTCTCAGAAACCGCAAGTTTGCCAAGAATTTTCCAGCCACATTTCTTTTAGGCATAGAGGAACAACTGGACGGGACAACCTTAGAATATATAAATAATCTGGGAGCGGTGACGCTCGGATTTGAGGCGGGACAGCACACGACCGAAGCCGCAATTGAAAATCAAGAGGCATTAATTTGGCTTGCACTGGTTCACTCAGGAATTTTGACGAAAGAAGATATTGATTTTGAAGGCTATGAGCAAAAGTTAAAAGATGCGATGGGCGAGGAGTTGAGAATTGTTGAAGTTCGTCATCGCCACGCAATTACCGAAGCTGATGAATTCAAAATGGAACTCGGTTATGAAAATTTTCAGCCCGTCAAAAAAGGAGAAGTTTTAGCTTTCGACAAGCACGGCGAGATAAAAGCGAAAGAAACAGGATTGGTTTTAATGCCGCTTTATCAATCGCAGGGAAGTGACGGCTTTTTCCTAGGGCGTGAGATTTCTCCATTCTGGCTTTGGCTCTCGAGGGTTTTGCGAAAGCTCAAGATCGGTGATTTAATGCGTTTTCTGCCCGGTGTAAATCAGCATCCTGTCGAAGAATCATCTTTAACAGTTAATACAAGAATTGCGAGGATTTTTCCTTTGCAGATATTTCACCTTTTAGGTTTTAGAAAAAGACGCTGGCGGGATGATAAATTAATTGTTAGCCGTCGCAAACACGATACAAAAAGTCCTTTCAAGAGAAAATAACTACTCTGCCGATTCCACTTTTTTGACATTTATAAAACAGCCAAATCTTTTGAAGTCTTCAGATTTTCCTTTAGTTGTCGCATAACCCATCACACGAATTTTATTCATTACGCTGACAACCTTGCCATCGTTGGTTTGAATATCAATATCGGAAGGTGTAAATGGATTTGGCAATTTTTTGAGTTCATTGCTCCCATTTCCTTGACGGAATCTGACCGTGATGGAATCTCCTCTTTGATCCCGATTGTCATAAAGTTTTAAGGCACAGAGTTTTGTGAAACTAGCTGTTTTCTTACAATAAATACTATTTTTTGCCCAAACATAACCGTCAACAATGACATCTTGATTACTGTTTTCCGGAACACAGAGTTCGCTAATAGGAATTGGTTTGAGTGGTTCACTCTTACCGCAACCGAGAACCAAAAATAAAAGGACAATTGCAGCGAGTATTGTGTTTAATGAGCTTTTATGCATTTTCTCAAGAAAATCAGCGAAAAATCAATCAGCACATTTTATGCAGGAATTAGCGTAGAGGACGACTTCCAAGCGTTTCGCAGAAATTTGTTTACCACATTCTTCACATTTGCCGTACTCGCCTTTTTCCATTCGGTAAAGTGCTTTTTCTATCTGTTCAAACTCATCGTTGAGGGAATCATCTAAAGAGGTCAGAACTTCTTCATTTTCGCGTTGGATCGCTTGTTCTTCAAAGCTTTTATCCAGCTTGCGTCTCGCACTATTTTCGACGCGGTTTAAAAGATGAGCCAGAGTTTCTTTTCTTTCAATAAGACGTTTTTTAATTTCTCCAAATTCAGACATATATTTTTTCTCCCTGAATACGATTTATGAATATAATACCAAAATTTAAGACAAAATATGATATAAATATCAATTCTAACCGAAATGAATACATCAATAAGAACCGAAAACTCCGAACTTTTACAACTGCTTCACGAAAATGGTCGCACCAAAACTTTTCACAGCGGTAAAGAAGTTTTTGGCGTTGGCGAAAAAGCTGAATTTTTGCCAATGATTCTTCAAGGCAGAGTTAAAGTAGTGCGATTTTTAGAAGAAGGCAAAGAGATCATCTTAAATTTTTTTAATGACGGCGATGTTTTTGCGATTCCACCTATCCTCGATGGCAGAAACTACCCTGCAACAGCTATCGCAATGGAAGATACAAAAATCCTTTTGGTTTACAAAACAGAATTTTTCAAATTACTCGATGAATCAGATGAATTTTCTGATTTTATTATGTCAAGAATGTCTTCTCTGATGCGTGAAATAGCCTCTTCTATGGAAAATCTTGCTGTCGCTTCACCCGAAAAAAGAATCGGAAAAATCCTCATCAAAATAAGCGAAAAGGAATCTCAGAATGGCACAGCAAAAATAAATTTACGCCGTCAAGATATTGCCGAAATGGCGGGACTTACGACCGAGACAACTATCCGTACTGTTAAAAAGCTTGCCGATAAAAATCTCATCAAGATAGTGCTCGGAAAAATTTACGTCGAAGATAAAGAAAGGCTAATTGCGTATCTCCAATAATCTATTCAGTTTTCAAATTTTGCTTCGCTAAAATCACACCCAAAGCAAACAGCAATATAATTTTGGTTGAATCAAAAACAATGTAAATTATGTGTAAATTAGAATAAGGCTTCGCAGTTCCTTTGATAACCTGCATCGTTCTCTCATCAAGCAGAGGAAAGAGCCAAAGTGTTTGTAAAATCAGAATCAGAGCAATAATTCCGTAAATGATGAACGATGATTTTCCTTTCGGCTTGGCAAATACAAGTGTGATAACCATCAAAATACATAAAGTAATTTCTACCTTATTTAACGCATGAAAAACTATATGCCCGATTTCTAAACCTAACGGCAAAGTTATATTTGGAGCGGTAAATTTGAGCGGTGCTTCCATAAATGAAATGGCACACACCGCTCCGAACCATATGAAGGGAATGGCGATTTGCAAGATTCGGAAAAACATCTTTTATAAAGTAAAAAGTAAAAAGTAAAAAGGCAAAACGTGGGAGGTTATTTTACTTTTTACTTGCGAAGCCTAAGCCTCAGCCAAATCGCCAGCCGGGACTTCCTCTTTTTTATCTTTGCGGAAAATCAGATCAAGGGCGAACCAAACGAATGCGACAGCACCGACGGCGAAGACCGTGTCACCGACAACCCGCATCCAACGCAAGTATTGCATTACGCCCGTTTGCATAAATTCGGCACTACGCGAAGACCAGTAGCCAACCGAAACTGACTCGTAAGTTTGTAATAAACCGATGGGCAGAAGGCTTAAAAGCATCATCATTAGAAGTCCGCCATTAATTGTCCAGAATGAGAAAGAAATTAGTTTTTCATTCCAAATTCTTTCGGGTTGAATGGCACGCAAAACGAATAGCATTAAAGCCAATCCGAGTGTTCCGTAAACCCCATACAATGCACCGTGAGCGTGAACGGCGGTTGTGTTCAAACCCTGCATGTAATAGAGTGCGATCGGTGGATTTATCATAAATCCGAAGATTCCCGCACCAACTAAATTCCAGAATGCTACGGCGACAAAGAAATAAATTACCCATTTGTATTGAGCCAGCCATTTTGTCGCCCGTGAGCGATGTAAGTTTTCAACCGCTTCAAAACCGACGAGTGTTAAGGGGACGATCTCTAAGGCACTAAAGACTGCACCGAAAGCCAAAGCGATAGTCGGAGTTCCGGCGAAATATAAATGATGAAGTGTTCCTAAAATTCCGCCGCTCAAATAAATTGCACCCGATAGTAGGGCGGCTTTGGCAGCCAAGTTTGGACGCACGATTCCGAGCCGTGCGAACATAAAGGCGATGACGACCGTGGCGAAAACTTCAAAGAAACCTTCAACCCACAAATGCACAACCCACCAACGCCAGTATTCAACGACCGTGATGTGCGATTTCATTCCCCAGAAAAGTCCGGGTGCATAAAAAAGTGCGATTCCGGCGGTTGAGATCATATAAAGCAGGAGCAGAGATTTTTTGTCGTCATTTTTCTTAAATGCAGGAATTGCTGTCCGCAATATTAAAGCCAACCAGAGCAATAAGCCGACAAAAAGTGCTGCCTGCCAGACTCTTCCGAGGTCTATGTATTCATACCCTTGATGTCCAAACCAGAACCACAGATCACCGTCGAGTTTGTTCATAACGGACAACCATTGTCCGCCCATTGAGCCTAAAACGACAACAAGCAGAGCAGCGAACAGAATATCCACACCGAGCTTTTGATATTTCGGCTCATAACCACAAATGATTGGACCGATGAAAATTCCCGCCGCAAGCCAAGCGGTTGCGATCCAGAAAATCCCTAGCTGAACGTGCCAAGTTCTCGTAACAACATAGGGGAGATAATCCGCGAGCGGAATTCCGTAAAATCCGTGTCCTTCAACGCCGTAATGTGCTGTGATTACGCCCAGTATTATTTGTAAGAGGAATAAAAGTGTTACGACGAGAAAGTATTTTACGGTTGCCTTTTGCGAAGGTGTTAATTCCATGCCGATCAAAGGGTCATATTCAGGAACATCTTCATACGGTTCATCTTTTCGCATTGCTACAAAAAACCAGATCATTCCGCCAATACCCGCGATTAGTGCGATAACGCTCACACCTGTCCAAATAATGGTCGAACTTGTCGGAACATTGTCAACGAGGGGTTCGGATGGAAAATTGCTTGTGTAGGAAATAGTTTGATTCGGACGATTTGCTGCTGATGCCCAAGCTGTCCAGAAGAAAAATGCATTCATCTGACGCAGTTTTTTCGGGTCAGATTGAGCATCTTTCTGAATCGCATAATCAACATTGCCATTTGAAAAAACATCCGTGTAGCGTTTTAGGTTTTCTTCAAACGCTTCGGCTCGGACGGGTTCGATGGTGAGTTTGCCTGTTGCTGCATCATAATTATTTGTCCGCAACATTGTTTTTAAGCGTTGCTTGATAACGGCTTGCTGTTCGAGGTCTAAAGCTGAATGGTCTTTGCCAAATTCTTTGTTCGACAAATCATTCAAAATAAATACTGCTTCGCTGTGCAAATAATCCGCTGTCCAATCTGGAGCGACATAACTACCGTGTCCCCAAATCGAACCGACCTGCATTCCACCGAGTGCTTGCCAGACATTTTGACCGTTGGAAATCTCTCCTTCATCAATCAAGACTTTTCCATCAGTTGTCACGACCTGTGTTGGGATCGGCGGTGCTTCACGGAAAATCTCCGTACCAATCCAGAGCAATGTTGCAAAAGATACAAAAATAATAAATCCAAAAATCAACCAAAGTTTTTTCATTAAACTTGTCTCCAATATAGAATTTTTAAATCAGTCTTTCTTAAATTTTGTTACTAAAAGATGTAAATCTGGTTCAGCGATTGCCCCGTGCTCGATTCCGGAATCAAGCGTGATTAGAGTCCCTGTTTTTAGAAGCTGTTCTTCTTCTAAATCAGAGCCTGCAAGAAATTTTCCATTTCCTGAGAGACATAAAACAGTTATTGGCTCAGACGCCTTATGCTTGGATAAAACCGCATTATTGCGAAGCTTTATCTCCATAATTTGTCGTCTTGAGCCTTTATAGATTTGGTGTGCTTGAATGTCTTTTTCAGAGTCAATTTCACTACCTAACTTATAGTTTCCAATCACCTTAATTTGTTTCATAGAAAAGCTTGGCTAGAGGATAATTTAAATAGATTTTGAAAAATATGATTTCAGTCATATTTAAGAAATAATTTGTCGTAGAAAATAAAGTAAATTACAATCATTTCAAAAGATACAAAAAAGTTTCATCAAATACTTACTTTAAATTTACAGGAGTAGTTTATTTATGGGTGACCAAAAAGTTTCAGTCGATTCCAGTGGTAGTGAAATGAGGCAATTTACCAAGTCTGTTTTGAATGATTTGCAGGCTTTGGAAATCATGTTGAAAGAAGGGATTTTCGAGGATAATAAATTTCGCATCGGGGCAGAGCAGGAGATGTTCTTAGTAGATTCGGCAATGTGTCCTGCTCCGATTGCTACCAAGATAATTGAGGATGCAAATGAAGAACGTCTGACTACTGAGATAGGACTATTTAATATCGAAACCAATCTGACACCGCTTGATTTTGCAGGAGATTGTTTAAGCAGTCTCGAAAAAGAAATTGATGAAGTCGTTGATGTAGTTAAAGAGACAGCTAGGAAAAACAACAGCGACGTTGCATTGGTTGGAATCTTACCGACGATTCAACAATCAGACCTCGTTATAGAAAATCTGACACCTCTGCCGCGCTACAAAGAATTAAACCGCATACTCACCGAAATGCAGGGAGACGACCGTGTTATACACATAAAAGGTCTCGACGAAATTGATCTGCATTTGCACGATACCTTTGCAGAATTCTGCAACACAAGTTTTCAGGTTCACTTACAAGTCCCGATAAGCGAATTTGTAAATTATTACAATTGGTCACAAGCCGTTGCTGCTCCTGTTTTGGCAAGTGCCGTAAATTCACCACTTTTGCTTGGACATAGACTCTGGTATGAAACACGTCTGGCACTTTTCAAACACGCTGTTGATACTCGTTCACCTGCTCTGCAAGCAAGAAGTCAGCCAACCCGTGTGCATTTCGGAAATGATTGGATGAAAGATTCTTTATTGACAATGTTGCATGAAGATGTCGCACGCTTCCGCATACTCTTAACAAGAGATATCGAAGAAGATGCTGTTAAAGCTCTAGAAAAAGGAGAAATTCCAAAATTAAAAGCCTGGGGAATGCACAATGGAACGATCTGGCGTTGGAATCGGGCTTGTTACGGGATTATGAATGAAAAACCGAGCTTTAGAATTGAAGCAAGATTTCTTCCTTCCGGACCAACTGTATTAGATGAAATGGCAAATTCAGCCTTTTATCTGGGATTGATGATGGCTATGCCAAAAGAATACGGAAATGTATCGGAAAGAATGTCTTTTGATTTCGCCAAAGATAATTTCTTCAGCGTGGCACGGTTTGGTCTAAAATCACAGATCGTTTGGCTTGATGGTCGAGGCTATCGTGCGAAGCGTTTAATTTTAGATGAATTACTGCCGCTTGCCAGACAGGGATTAGAGAGTGTCAATGTTGATTCTGCGGATATCGACAGATATTTGGGGGTTATCGAAGATAGATGCGAAGCTCAAAGAACAGGAGCAGGCTGGATGATTGAATCTCTCGCCCAAATGGACGGCACAGCTAAACTGAATGTTCGTATGAGATGCTTGACCTCACAAATGATTAAAAATCAGGAGAAAAAAGAACCTGTTCACACATGGGAACTTGCAGACATCGAGGAAGAAACAGACTGGATCGATAATTACAGAACAGTTGAGCGATTTATGGCAAGAGATCTGTTCACCGTTCGCCCCGAGGATATTGTTGATCTCGCGGCTAGTTTGATGAATTGGAAACACGTCCGACATGTTCCCGTCGAAGACGATGAGGGAAATCTTGTTGGAGTGGTTTCGCACAGAGATCTGCTTGAAATAGTTGCGAAAAACCAAACAAAAGATAATCAGGAAATTGTTGTAAAAGACATAATGAAATCTGATCTAATAACTATTCCGCCTGAAACTCCGACGCTAGAAGCTTTAAGCATCATGCGTAAAAAAAGTATCGGGTGTTTACCAATCGTTAAAGGTAGGAAATTAATTGGCATGGTCACGGCTCACGATTTTTTAACGGTCTCAGCGAAACTTTTTGAGGAGCGATTAAAGAAAATAGATTAATCTAATTTTTTGCGAAATGCACCAGGCGTTGTTCCTGTGATTCTTTTGAAGATTCTTGTGAAATGGCTTTGGTCGGAAAAGCCTGTTGAAAGTGCGATTTCGGAAAGCGGGGTTTCTTCATTGGAAAGTAATTCCGAAGCACGTTTAATCCGTAAGTTTTGTATATATTCTCCGATTGTTTGATTTTGGAATTTGCGGAAAACAGCTGCAAGATGAACGGGATGAACATCAACTTCTAATGCTAACTCTTCGGTGGTTGGAGTTTCAACAAATTCATCATTTAATCTTTCAATCACTGTAAAAAGCCATTTAGGCGGAGATTTCTCAAGCGGGTTTTTCTTTGCGGCGTAGCCGAGCATTTCCAAGATGATTCCTTCCGCAACTAAAGGCGAACAATTTTGCCAATCCTTGAATTCGTAACGTAGTCTGTTGGCAAGATTTACAAGCGATGTGTTTCTCTCTTCAAACCCGACGGGGATTTTTGTGTATTGGCGAAGTTTTTCTAAATATTCTTGGTTTATTTCAGCACAGAAAAATGTAAGTCCGTCTTTTTCTATTTTGTCTTTGTGAGAAATTCCCGCAGGTCTCCAGAAGACTGTCATTGGCTGATGCAAAAAACTTTTGTTTCCGAAATTTTCAGAATAAAACCCTTTAACAATCAAACCAAAAAAGCCTAATTTATGAGAATGTTTGGGTAAATCAACTTCCTTTGGATGAATAACTTCCGAAATCACCGACGAAGAAATTTGACGTTTTTTTGGCACATTTCCGTAAAATTCACCTGCATTCAATTCTTTTGTTTTTGCTCTGGCGGACATAAATTTTGATACGACGATACACCTTTAGATGTTTCTAAACAACTTTTAATTATTCAATACTCCCGAAAATATTTATGTAATAGTAAAAAAATAAAATTACCTAATTTATTTGGAGAGATATTAATGAAGTTCAAGATATACGCTTTTATTTTTTTATTGACAGTTATTTCAGTGGGTTTTTTAGAAACTAAAGCACAGGAAACTTGTGCCATAACTGAAAATACACCGATGACTGTTTCGGTTGAATGGTTACAAAAGCATATAGATCACAAAAACTTAGTTTTATTACACGTTGGAGAAAAGAAGGAATACGATGCAGGGCATATTCTTGGAGCGAGATATATTGCAACAAGAGACGTTTCTTTACCACAGGAGGAAGGCGATTTGGCTCTTCAATTACCAACTGCCGAACAGCTAAAAGTGATATTTGAAAAATACGGAATCAGTAATGATTCTCGCATCATTTTATATTTCGGCAAGAGTTGGGTTACATCTACAACTCGCATTTATTTTACGCTTGATTATTTAGGCTTAAAGAAAAACACTTCAATTCTCGATGGCGGAATGCCGGCTTGGGTTGCGGCAGGAAATTCTTTAACAAAAGCTATCCCGGAAGTTACGAAAGGGAATTTGAAAATAGCTTCAGACGATAAAAAAGTTGCCAAATCCGATTGGATAAATTCAAAGTTAAATGATTCAAAAGTAAAAATAATTGATTCGAGGGCAACAGTTTTTTATGACGGTTCGAGAGCAGGGAATTATCCGCGTCCTGGACACATTAAGGGTGCGAAAAGTATTCCTTATTCAAGCATAGTTGATAAGGAACTTAAATTTAAGGATGACGTGACTTTACGAAAATTATTCACCGATGCAGGTGTAAAACCTTATGACACAGTTGTAACTTATTGTCATATAGGACAGCAGGCTTCGCTTGTTTATTTTGCCGCTCGAAAACTTGGTTACAAAGTAAAGCTTTATGACGGCTCGTTTGAAGAATGGAGTGCGAAAAATGATTCATATGCGGTCTTTGATCCGAAAGCAAGTGAGCGTGGAACGAGAGTTTCAGTTGTTTCGCCGAAATGGGTTGAAGAAAATGCGAACAAGGAAAATGTAAAAATTCTGGATGTACGCTTAAATGTTTATGACTATTTTGCCAGTCATATTCCAAATGCAGTTCACCTTGCAGACGCAGCAATGCGTGGACCTCGTTTGGGTTATCCAACGCAATATCTCGAACCTTTTATGATCGGCAGATTGTTCTCGAACGCGGGAATTAAAAAAGGTGATAAAGTCGTTGTTTATTCCGATGGCAATGGCGTTCTAGGAGCAACAATGATGATTTATCTCCTTGAAAGATATGGACACGGCAAGATTTATTTTGTTGATGGTGGATTTCGAGATTACAAATCATCGCACAAAACCGCACAGGAATATCCCAAATATAAACCATCCAGATTTGATTCTATGGATAACAGAAAGATAAGTGCAAATCTTGATGACATTAAAAGTTCCATCGGCAAAAAAAGCGTTACATTTATAGATGCACGTCCGCCGGATGTTTACCGTGGCGAAAAGAAAATCTGGACTCGTAACGGACACATTCCCGGAGCGATAAATATTCCTTGGGTAAATTTGATGGAAGAAAACAATCGTCACAAATTAAAACCAATTTTCGAATTACGAAAAGTTTTTATGGAAGCAGGCGTGAAACCAACCGATGACATAATCGTCTATTGCGGAACGAGTCGTGAAGCAAGCCTTGAATATATGATTTTAAAACACGTCCTAAAAGCTCCAAAGGTCAGACTTTACGAAGGCTCTTGGGCAGAATATTCAAATCACCCAGGACTTGCAGTTGTAAAGGGGGCAAAGCCGTAAATTGTTTTTCAACATTCGGGATAAGTCTATAAAATTCCTAACGCCGCTTCGATTTTGGAATTGTTGTGGATGAAAAAGATGAGATTGTTAATTTGAAGTTTAATAATTTTACAGGGCGAAGAGCTAAAAGCGAATAAATGAGTGAAAAAAACACCCCTCCTTTCAAAGTAGGGGTAGCAGCCACTTTGGGCTGACTGGGTGGTTTGCCCGCAATCACATTAACTATCACGAATCCACAAAGCAGAAACGCGACCGTCAGGGAGTGTGTTGGAGTTCAATCTGTTGACACGCTCCCTAACGGTCGTGTCTTTGCCTTTGATAAATTCACCCAATCATTTGTCTTTCATTAACCTAAACTTTTATGCTTGGATTGCGTTTAAATCTAAGAGGTTTTGAAGGATGTCATTTTGGGAAGCATTACGATTAGCTTTTGATTCGCTGCGGTCAAATAAATTGCGGTCATTTTTGACTCTGCTCGGAATTATTTTCGGGGTGGCGACGGTGATTGTAGTTGTTTCTCTGATTGAAGGTTTTAATGCCTACGTTGATGAAAAGATTGCCAATATTGGAACCAATGCCTTTAGCGTTCAAAGATATTCGATCGAGGATTTTTCGAGTGTCGAGATTTTGAATAAAGCTCGTCGGCGAAATAAGGACGTGAGAGTTGCAGATTTGAAAGCGATTCAAAAAATGGGCGATCCAGTTCTTGAAGCAGGCGGAAAATCAGGGACGCTTGCCGATATAAAATATGAAAGCGAAGAACTTCTGAACGTTCAATTAAATGCGACGACCCCAAATATTGCCGAGATTGAAAAGATTGAAGTAGCCCAGGGGCGATATTTTTTCAACGCCGAAGAAGAAAAAAGAAAATATGTTTGCTTTATCGGTGCAGAAGTAGCCGAAAAGCTGTTTCCGAATGCTAACCCGATTGGAAAGATTATCAAGATTGATGGACGTTCATTTAGAGTAGTCGGAGTCGGGAAAAAGCTTGGGTCAGTTTTCGGACAAACTCGCGATATGTATGCTTCGATTCCGCTTTCGACCTTTCTTTCAAACTATGGAATCCGCCGTTCAATTTCGATCAGCGTTTCATCAACTAGTCCTGCGACTTATGATACAGCCGTCGAAGAAGTGCGGACATTGATGCGTATTCGACGCAAACTTGAACCGTCGGAGAAAGACAATTTTGGCATCGTTACGCCGAGTGCTATTAACAAATTGCGTGACAACATCTTCGGAACAGTTCAGATGGCAGCGATCGGTGTTACTTCGGTTTCTTTAGTTGTCGGCGGCATCGTTATTATGAACATAATGTTGGTGACGGTTTCAGAGAGAAGAAAAGAAATTGGGATTCGGAAAAGTATCGGAGCAAGGAAATCAGATATTCTGAAACAATTTTTGGCTGAATCGACAGCTCTCGCTTTAGTTGGAGGTGCGATAGGCGTTTTTATTGCCTATTTGATAGCCAAATTAATTGCTGTTGCTTCATCAGTGCCGACCGCTTTGCCGATTCTTTGGGTGACGATTGCTCTTATATTTTCTAGTTGCGTTGGTTTGATTTCCGGAATTTATCCAGCTTGGAAAGCTGCTGATCTTGACCCAATCGAAGCATTGCGAGCCGACTAAAAAACTATGCGTTTTTTCTATTCGAACATTTACGAAAATTTGCGGATGGCGATGGATACGCTTTCGCGTAATAAACTCCGCTCGGCACTGACCATTTTGGGAGTTGCTATCGGGACGATTACGGTGATTGTAATTGCTGCTTTTGTTTCCGGTATTGAGGCTAGAGTTTCTAAAGAAATCGAATCTTTCGGAACAAATTCGGTTTATGCTTTTAAGTTCGATCCAGGCTTTAATTTTAATCCTTCGATGGAGGAGCGAACTCGTCCGCCATTAACCGAAGAAGATGCTGATGAGATTCGGGAAAAATGTAAAAGTTGTGAGTTTGTTTCCCCTTTTATGTCGCCTGTTGATTACACCGCCGGACCGTTTACCGAACGGGTGATGATTCGTAATAAAGAAATTGAAATGTCTAACGCAACTGTTACAGGTTCGTCTTCCGATTATTTTCAGATGGGCGTTACGAGATTAGCAGAAGGACGCTATTTCACTCGCAATGAAGAAATGACACGGGCAAAGGTAGCCGTCATCGGAGTTGACGTTGCTAACACACTTTTTCCTTACTCAAATGCTCTGGATCAGTTCATACAGATTGAGGGACGGCGATATCGAGTAATCGGAGTTTTAGCTGAGCGAGAAATATTTATTGTTGGTTCCGAAGACCCAAATAATGAGAACAAAACGGTCTATATTCCATTTAAGACAATTAAACAGCTTTATCCAGCAAATGAAGATTGTTTTATTATGGTGACTTCCAAGCCCGGCAAAGTAAACGACGCTCTCGAAGACATGAGAACTATTCTCCGTTCTCGAAGAAACGTGCCATTTGGAAAACCGGATAATTTTGGCGTACAAACCTCCGATCAAATCCTCACACAATTTGGAGCAATTACAGGTGGAATCTTTCTTTTGATGGTAGCGATTTCAAGTGTCGGACTTTTAATCGGCGGAATCGGAGTGATGAACATTATGCTTGTTTCAGTCACAGAAAGAACCAAAGAAATCGGCATCCGCAAAGCTATTGGTGCACGAAAACTTGACGTTATCACGCAGTTTCTAATTGAGGCAGCGACATTGACTAGTATCGGCGGAGTTTTGGGCATTGTTTTGGGAATCATTCTTGCAAAATTAGTTCAAATGATTCTACCAACTTACATTCCTCTTTGGGCTCCAATTATTGGCTTCGGCGTTTCCGTAGGGCTTGGGATTGTCTTTGGAATTTATCCAGCTTGGAAAGCTGCCCGTCTCGATCCAATTGAAGCATTGCGACATGAATAATTGCTCAAATTTGATTATTTCGTGAGAATAGTTTTAGAAAAAAAGGCAACAAATCGTGATAGTATTGATTCCTAAGAGACAAAATTTATGAATAGAATGGATTGGTTGACAAGAATATTCTTAATAACAATATGTTTAAATATTTTGTGTGCCTGCACTAATTCCGAAGTTGAATCTGACAAAGATGGGTCTAAAACAGTAGCAAATCATACTAATAAAGTTGTACTAAGTTCTGAGGTTAAATGGACACCGCTTAATCCTGCTCGTGGCGATAAAAGCCCGCAAGCTGCGACTCTCTGGGGCGATAGGAATGGTTCGGAAGCAACAGGTTTTCTTGTTAAGTTTGTTGATGGTTTCTCGTCTCCACCACATATTCATAATGTAACTTATCGTGGAGTAGTTATTAATGGCACAGTTCATAATGATGATCCAAAGGTGGAAAATATGTGGATGCCGGTTGGTTCTTTTTGGACGCAACCTGCCGGAGAAGTTCACATCACATCTGCCAAAGGCGATGAAAATATTGCATATATAGAAATTGATAAAGGACCATATTTGGTTCGCCCTGTCGAGAAAGCGTTCGATAATGGTGAAAGACCAGTTAATGTGGATGCTTCGAATATTGTTTGGGGTAATCTATCTGAAATTTCTAAATCACAAAGAGCATTTTTATGGGGGAATCCCCAGGATGAGAAGCCAAGCGGAAGTTTCATTAGACTAATCGCAGGATTTAGCGGAAAAATTCAAAGTGAAGGATCGATTTTTCACGCAGTTGTAATAAAAGGTCAGTTGCATTATCAAATGCCAGACGCAAAAGATCCAAAGATTCTGAGCTCGGGAAGTTATTTTAGCTCGGAAGGGAGATCCGCACATCAAACAGCTTGCGTAGATAAAGAGGGGTGTGTCATATACGTCAGAACCGATGGCAAAATAGATGTCACTTTGCTTAAGGTGGATTGATAACTGGAACTAATTGGTAATGCAATTTTAGGCTAGAATGTAGAAGGAGATGGTTATGAATAGAAGAGATTGGCTGAAGAAGTTTGGCGGTGCGGGTATCTTATTTGCGGCATCGCCTTCGTTGTTTGGGTGTGAAAATGGTGAAGTTGAAAAAGAAATTGTCGAGCAGACGATAAAAAGAACGAATCCAAAGTTAGCAAAAGTCGCATTTATTAAAACTTCAAATCGTACGGAAGGCGTAAAACGTGCGATTGAGCTTTTGAATTTTAAGGATGAATTCAAAGATCAAAATCTCTTTATCAAACCGAATTTTAACAGTGCGGATGAAACGCCCGGTTCGACTCATAATGATATTTTGCGTGCATCGATAGATGAATTGCGAGAGCTTAAAGCAAAAGAATTTACCATCGGCGACCGTAGCGGAATGGGCTATACGAATGCCGTTATGCGACAAAAAGATATTTTTGCGATTGCAAAAGATGCCAAGGCTAAAACGGTTGTGTTTGATGATCTTAAAGAAGAAGATTGGAAGGCATTTCAATATAAAGACAGTTTTTGGAAAAAAGGTTTTGCTATTCCGAAGCCTGTTTTGGCGGCTGATTCGGTTGTGAATCTTTGTTGTTTGAAAACTCATCAATATGGTGGACATTTTACTCTTGCTCTTAAAAATTCGGTTGGAATTGCTGCCAAGCGTGTGCCGAATAATTCATATAATTTTATGAGCGAATTACATTCTTCGCCAAACCAACGTCGTATGATCGCTGAAATAAATGCGAGTTATAAGCCATCTTTGGTTGTTCTTGATGGTGTCGAAGCATTTACGGATGGTGGACCTCATAAAGGAAAGAAAGTAAAGAGCGAAGTAATTTTGGCAGGAACAGACAGAGTTGCAATTGATGCCATCGGAGTAGCGATTTTACGACATTTTGGAACAACCGCAGCAGTAGAAAAAGGAAAAATTTTCGAACAGGAACAAATCGCCCAAGCAGTGAAATTGGGTTTAGGTGTTTCGAGTCATGAACAGATTGAGTTTTTAACTGATGACAAAGAAAGCCGTGAATATGTGAGTGAAATCAAGAAGCAATTTACGTAAAAAGTGTTCTAAATAATTGGAATGGAAGACGAAGCAAATAAATGCTCCAATAATTTGCCGAAAGAGTTTTACGAAAGTGCTGAAATTCAAAAGTATGAAATTGAAGATGCTGAGATAGCTGTTCGGGTTTTTGGAAAAGGTTCACCAATTGTTTTTATTCATGGTTTTCCTGTTCATGGTTATACTTGGCGGAAGCTTTTGCCAGAACTTGCTTCTGAATTTGCTTGTTATGTCATTGATTTGCCCGGATTAGGTGATAGCGATTGGACTTCGGAAACTGATTTTTCCTTTACCGCACAGGCAAAACGTCTGGATTTATTATTTAAATCTTTGGAGTTAGAAAATTATGCATTGATGGCACATAATACGGGAGCAACGATCGCCAGATTGGTCGCATTGCTTCAGCCCGAAAGTGTTAAAAAGCTGATAATTATCAACACCGAAATCCCGAATCATCGTCCGCCTTGGATTCGTTTTTATCAGTTCAATGCAAAACTGCCATTTTCACACATTGCATTTAAAACTCTTATGAATTTCAACAAATTCGTTTATTCTCCGATGGCTTTGGGCGAATTTTATACGGATGCAGAAATGTTCAATGCAGAAAATATTGAGCCATACGTAGCACCTTTGAAAAAATCTTTAAAACGTGTAGAGGGAATGCTTGGATATTTAGTGGGCATCGAATGGGACATTGTAGATTCAATGAAAGAACGACATAGAGATATTAGTGCTGAAACTCTTTTTCTATGGGGCGAAGATGACAAAACGTTTCCCGTTGATCTAGGCGAAAAAATGTCTGAGCAGTTTGTCAATAAAGTTGATTTTGTTCGTATTTCAAATGCATCTTTGCTACCTCACGAAGAAAAACCAAAAGAAATTCTCAAACATTTAGTTCCATTTTTATCAAAATCTTAAAGTTTCGATTGAACTTAGCTTTTACAAATTCGTATCTGAACAGAGGAACTGTTATGAAGAGAATTTTGGTCATAGGTTCGTGTGGAGCGGGGAAATCAACTTTTGCAAAGCGTTTGCATAAGGTTACAGGTTTACACTTAATACATCTCGACAGGTTTTATCACAAACCAAACTGGGGAAAACCAACCGATGATGAGTGGAAAGCAAAAGTTAAAGAATTAATCAGCGGTGATGAATGGATCATGGATGGAAACTATGGCGGTACGATGGAGCTTAGAATGGAACGAGCCGATACGGTGATCTGGCTTGATTTTCCAAGGATTCTCTGCACCTACCGAATTCTGAAACGCACGATTCAATATCGAAATAAAACACGTTCTGATATGGCGGAAGGTTGTAATGAAAGATTTGATTGGGAATTTACAAAATATGTCTGGAATTTTAAGCGGGACAAAAATCCTCTGCTTGAAGAACGGCTTAAGAAATTTAATAAATTGAAACAAATTCGATTGAAATCAAAAGATGAGATTGAAACTTTCTTTGCGAAGTTAAATTAGATATGAAAAAAAGATGGAGATTAAAGGTAGTCTTATTCATAGTTCTCACTTCAATTGGGTGTATTAATAATTCGCACCCAGCTGATGAATCGCTCTTATATAATTTTCATGAAAATGAACAAAGGTTTGAGTTGCTTTTGAAAATGGCAAAAGAAGATTCCCACATGATTAGGGTTGCGAGAAGTTTCACTTGGACGAAGAAAAATGCTTCATTTCCAAGACCAAAATCCGAGATTGGAATATCTGATGAGCGTTGGAGTCAATATAAGAATTTGTTTGACGAATTGGATTTAGATGCGGGCATTTTGAACTATCAACCTGAGCGTACTGAATTTATTTCATCAACAAAAGGTCTTATGACTGGAGGTTCATCTAAAGGATATGTGTATCTATTAAATAAACCAAACAAGTTAGAAAAATCTCTTGATAATTTTGATGAGAGTGGATTCAACAAAGATATAAACTATGCATACAAGAAAATAAAAGGAAACTGGTATTTATATTACGAAGTAAGTGGTTGAAAAGTATGTAAATTACAAAATCTGTATTTACAACTAATCAACTCAAAGTGTTTTGTGAATTGTTTATAAATTATCAAATGATAAAAGCGTCTAAATCGTAAGTTTTTCTTATTTAGACGCTTTTACTTTTTATCAAATGGGATTTAACTTTTCGGTAAAAATCTCGGGACATCGGAAACTTTCAGGTCAAAGCGCATTGCGGTGTTTTTCCATTTATCTTTTTTCTTTTCGTAATAGACATAAGCTAAATCTATGCCTTTGCCATTGACTTTGACTTGCCAGAAATTTTTATAACCTGTATAAACTGCTTCGATTGTTTGTATTTTTTCGTATTTAACAGTTTTATCATTGCAAGGTTCGCAGTAGTGTTTGATTTCTCCCTTCTTTCGTAAAAACTCAGCCGCTTTTTTGGCTTGAGCTTCGGAAATATATGCTGCCTGGTCAGCAAATGTGACCGTTGAAAATGCAAACGTGAAAATGAGTAAAAAGAACATTGTCAAAAGTTTTTTCATATTTATTTTTTTCTCCTATAAAATTTTCCCCTCATATTCTTGACGATAGTTTTGCTTATTCTTTGCGAATCTATCAACGAAAAAATTATGTATGGTAAATTATTTTGAGATAAAAAAGTTCAGGGGCAGATTATGGAATGGCAAAAAGACAAATTTATAATCACTACGAATCGGGATGATTTACAGATCGAGGTGATTTTGGACTATTTGGTAAATCAATCTTATTGGGCTGGAAATCGCACGTTCGAGCAGATGGAAACTGTAATTAATAATTCACTTTGTTTTGGTGTTTATAAAGATGAAAAACAAATCGGATTTGCCCGTGTTGTGACTGATTTTGCAACTTTTGCTTATCTGGGGGATGTTTATATATTGCCCGAATATCAAGGAAATGGTCTGGGTAAGTGGTTGATGGAAGTAATTTCAGACCATCCTGACCTGCAAGGATTTCGTCGCTGGGTTTTGGCAACCAGAGATGCTCACAGGCTTTATGAAAAGTATGGCTTTACCGAATTTAAACATCCAGAACGCTGGATGGAAAAAGCCGCTCCCGATGCTTATTAACAAAGACTTCATTAATCTTTCAAATATGTTAAAATGAACGACGAAAAGCTAATCAGCTTTTGCTTTTGCAGTTGAAATTCCAGCTAAAATTAAATTGATTTTTTGAATATAGACGGAGTTAGCAAAGACCCCCACTTGCCAGATGTTTTACGGCTTTCGGTTTGTCTAAATAGATTCGATGGTTACAGTTAAACTTGGAAATTGGAGTTTGGGTTTTGGTTCGGATATGAATGATGGACGCAAGCGACCGCTTGCATTGATTATCATTGACGGGTGGGGCTATTCCACCCAAACACAGGGAAACGCCATAGCTTTGGCTCACACGCCAAACTATGATGAAATCTGTGCAAAATACCCGCAAACATTGCTCGCTGCCTCCGGTTCAAGAGTCGGTTTAACCCAAAATGCACCGGGAAGTTCTGAGGTCGGACATCTCAATCTAGGTACGGGAAGGATTGTCCAAACTAAGAGATCAAAAGTTTCTGATGCTATCAAAACAGGTTCATTTTTTGATAATAAAGTATTAAAAAAAGGCTTCAAAAAAGCAAAGAAAAATGGCAAAGCTGTTCATCTTGTAGGGTTGGTTTCGGATGGTGAAGTTCATTCTTCAACCGAGAGTCTTTTTGCACTATTACGAATGGCAAAGCAAGAAGGCTTGGAAAATGTTTTCTTGCACGCAATTTTGGATGGGCGTGATGTTCCCCAAAGAACTGCTGACATATATATTGAAGCCATCGAAATAAAATTAGCTGACATAGGAGTTGGTAAAATCGCAACACTTTGCGGACGCCAGTTTGCGATGGACAAAAGCCAGAATTGGGAACGCACAGCCCGTGCTTTTACAATGCTTGTTCATGCTGAAGGCGAACGTGCCGCTGATGCAGTAACCGCAATCCGTAGCTCTTACTTGCGTGGGATTTCTGATGAATTTGTCCAGCCAATAATTCTGGAAAATAAACCCGGAGAACCAGTAGCAACCATTAAGGAAGATGATACAGTCATCTTTTTTAATCATAGAGCGGATCGTATGATTCAGCTTGTCAAAGCTCTTGCTATCTCTGATGTAACTGAGATAAATGCTTTTGGAAAGCCAGAGATAAACGCCATTTGTTTAACCGAATATGAGCGGAAATTTAATTTACCGGTCGCTTTCAAAAACTCTGAAGAAAGCAATGCATTGGCACAGGTTTTCGCTAAAAATGGTGTATTAAATTGCCGTCTGACCGAAACGGAAAAATATCCGCATGTTACATATTTTTTCAATGGTGGCGTAGAGATCGAGCATCCTTGCGAGCAGAGAGTCTTAATTCCTTCTAATAATGGCGTTTCGCATGAAAACCCTGAGATGGGAAGCTTTAAGGTTACAGATAAACTTCTTCGTGGTTTAGAAGCGGGAGAAAATGATGTTTTTATTGTTAATCTAGCCGCCGCCGATCTGATCGCAAACACGGGGAATCTAGAAAAAACCATCCAAGCTATACAGTTTGTAGATACGTGTTTGGGAGGAATTGTGAACAAGATCAAAGAGGTTGATGGCATAGCTATTATTACTTCTTCTCACGGTAACTGCGAAGAAATGGCAGACCTCACGACAGGTAAGCCAAATAATTCACACACAACAAACCCCGTTCCCCTGCATCTTGTCGCAAATCACACGAACGGCTTAAAACTCCGCGAAGACGGAGCTTTGGAAGATGTTGCTCCGACAATTCTGGGAATTTTAGGAATTGATAAGCCAAACGAAATGACAGGAACTGATCTTCGCTTAAAATAAGGATTCTTCAATTAAGATGAACAGGATAAACAGGATTTTAGTAAACAAATACCTATGTTTATCTGTATTTATTTGTGGAGCTATTGGTTTTTCCTCTTGTGATTATTTTAACTCAAAAACTCAAACAAACTCTAACCAGAGCGGAAGCGAAAACACATTTGATGTCCCGAAAGCCAAAGTTAATTTAGAAAAGCCTCTGGAAATTTCAGAAAGACCTGCTGACGTTACACTTTGCAAAGAAATTGATGAAACCATCGAGCAAAGTGATTTTAAAAAAGCACGTTGGGGCATAATTGCAATAAGCTTGGAAGACGGGCGTGTGGTTTGCGGTCGAAACGCTCAGAAATTATTTAATCCTGCGTCCGTTCACAAACTATTAACTTCCATTATCGCACTAGATAAACTTGGTGGGGATTTCCGCTGGAAAACTTCCACTTACGCAAAAGAAGAAATCAAAGATGGAGTAATTGAAGCCGATCTAGTTCTTTATGGACAAAGCTCGCCTGATTTTGATGATGAGGCAGTAAACAAACTCATTAATCAATTGAAACGAAAAGGTTTAAGACAGATCAAAGGCGACATTATTGGCGATGAAAGTTATTTCAAGGGCGATAACTTGGGCGATGGTTGGACTTGGAATGCGGCTCAATGGTACTACGGTGCGGCGAGTTCGGCTCTTTCGATAAATGATAATAAAGTTACCATCACAATCGAAAATGGGAAGCCAAAATCTAATTCAAAATTTGTCGAATTGACAGGTGAAATTCAGCCCATCGAAGATATTGAAGCCATCGGTGTAAAACGTGAACTGGGTACAAACAAAATATACGTTTGGGGAAATGGTAAAAACTTAAAAGCACGAATCGCCATCAGCAAACCTGCACTTTTTTCAGCGAAAATCTTAAAAGAAATTCTGGAAAAAAATGGAATTATAGTTGAAGGAAAAGCTCGCTCAGTTGATTGGAAATCAAAAGAGAAGTTAAATTTAAATGATGCCATTGAATTAGCCTCCGTACAAAGCCAAACCCTCGCCGAAACTGTCCAAAAAATGAACAAAGATTCGGTAAATTTGTACGCTGAATTAATTTTGAGAACACTTGGCAAAAAGTTTGGAAATGAAGCTCCAGATGAAAATCCAAAAATGCAAAAACTACGTGGTGATGATGCCGCCGGAGCCGCAGTTATAAAAAAGTGGCTTACTCAACAAAATGTCGCCACAAACGAAATAGCCGTTCACGATGGTTCGGGACTCTCGCGTTTGAATCTTATAACTCCCGAAGCTATCGGACGTGCATTAGTTTATGCTTCACAAAGTAAACTTGCTGATACATTCAAAAACTCCCTGCCCATTTCGGGACAAAGCGGAACTTTACGCGGAAGACTCGGAAATGTCACGGGAAAAATTTTAGGCAAAACAGGCTCAATCAGGTATGTAAGTTCATTAGCAGGCTATGCAAGAAATAATGATGAAACACTCGCGTTCGTTATCATTGGAAATAATATTACAAGGGACAAAAATGCAGCTGATATTGTTGATAAAGTAGCAACAAAGCTTGTTCGATAAAATGAATTCGAGAAAATCTCTGACAATTTATTTTTTAATTGCTTTTGTTTTTACTTGGTTATTACAAGTTCCAGCTATTTTGACTTCTCACAAATTACTTTCTTTGTCTTTTTCTGCTAACTCAATAATACCAATTAGCACCTTCGGACCTTTTTTGGCGGCATTTTTACTTGTCTCAATTAAGAGTGGGAAGCAAGAAGCATGGAATCTGCTAAAAAGTGGTTTTCGTTTGAGAATGCCCATTTTTATTTTGTTATTCGTTGTATTCGTTCCGATTACCGCTACTCTTATCTCAACCATTCTTGTTGGCGAATTACAATCTGAGTCAAATATTTTTACCATTTTTTCGACATTCATTTTATTCTTTTTTTTCGGTGGTTCTTTTGGTGAAGAATTCGGATGGCGGGGATTTGCCTTGCCTAGATTGCTGGTGAATTATGGTTTATATTTTGGCACATCAATTCTCGGGTTCTTTTGGACTGTTTGGCATCTTCCCCTTTTTTTAATCAAAGGCACAACTCAATACCACACACCCTTTTGGGTGTATTTCATTTTCGTTTTCTCATACACATTCATATACACTTGGGTTTATTTACACACCAAAGGAAATATTTTTTCATGTCTTTTGCTACATACATTTACAAATCTGACAGTAGTTTTATTTCCGATAATGTTACGAAATGGAGTTGATGGTAGAGTCTACTATGAATCATTTATAATTTTGGCTGTTGCGATTTTTGTCTTCTTCTTTAAATACAAAAAGATGGAGTTTCTAGTAAAACAATTATCTGATAAAGAATCAGAGAAACATAAAGAAATGAGATAAAATTATCAAAATTAAAAGAATGAGCGTTGCTATCAAAAATCCCAATACTAAAAATAATTTTTTACCCCAAGTAATAACATTTCAGTTAGTGTGAGCGATGCTCTTACCTCAGTAAATATAGGTCTAAGGATTGTTGTAATTTTTGATGACACTTACTAATGACACCAAATCAAGAGAGATTTTTACAAGAAAATCTCTCTATTGGACAACTTTAAAAAGACTTGATAATCTTTCAATTCTCAAGCACGCTACACAAAGGAAAGTTTCAAGAAAAATGGTTGAAGAATTGGTATTCGACAATACAGAAGAACGCCGTCGCCGTCGTCAGAATGGTGTCGGCTGGGTTGAGGTTATCGTCGGTTCGATGTTTTCCGGTAAATCAGAAGAATTGATCCGCCGCTTAAATCGTGCAAGGATCGCACGCCAAAAAGTACAGGTTTTTAAACCGAAGATTGATAAAAGATATTCGGTTGAAGAAATTGCTTCGCACTCGGGAATGACACATATTTCTAAGCCTGTTATGACAGCTGAAGAATTACTTGCCCAGATAGACGAAGACACAGAAGTTGTCGGAATTGATGAAGGACAGTTTTTTGATAAAGGAATCATTGAAGCGGCTAATGATCTTGCCAACAGCGGAAAGCGTGTGATTGTTGCAGGGCTAGATCAGGATTATATGGGCAAGCCATTTGAGCCGATGCCACAGCTTCTTTCGATAGCGGAATTTATCACCAAAACCCACGCAATTTGCGTTAAATGTGGAGCGACGGCAAATTATTCGCAAAGAACTTTCGAATCTGATGAGCTAGTCGAAGTCGGAGCAAGCGGAAAATACGAAGCCCGATGCCGCAAGTGTTTTATTCCTCATTCGGATAAACCAACAAATCACGATTAATATATGGCTGAAAATAATCCTTTGGAAGATGAGCCATTTTCATATCGGAAATATAAGAATGGAAATGTTTCGATCTCTTGGAATAAAAGGGAAGTAAAAATTCTCAAAGGGAAAAATGCTGAAAGGTTTTTGTTGCAAATTACAGATAAAACCGAATCTGAACAACAGCTTGTGATGGCAAAAATTACAGGAAACTTTAAACGCGGAAATGAACGCGAAGGCAAAATAAAAGGCAGATAAAATTGAATGAAAAACTAAAAGAATTTTACGCGGAAGTCAAAAGACAAACCGTACGTTTAGAAAAAATTCACGCCGAGCGACTCAATTGTAAGAAAGGATGCTCGGCGTGTTGCGTTGATGACATCACTGTTTTTGAGGTCGAAGCCGAAAATATCAAGCAGAATCACATAGCACTCTTGAAAAGAGAAAAGCCTCAGAAGAAAGGAGTTTGTGCCTTTCTTGATAAAAATAATGCCTGCCGGATTTACGAAAATCGTCCCTATGTTTGCCGCACACAAGGTTTACCATTTCGTTGGTTTGATGAGATTGAAGATCAATTCGTAGAGCTAAGAGATATTTGTCCGCTGAATGAAGAAGGCGAGCCGATTGAAAGTTTAGAAGAGGAAAAATGTTGGACAATCGGTGAATTTGAAGCAAAATTAGCTGAGTTACAAAAAGAATTTGGTAAAGGTAAAATGAAGCGTGTAAGGCTACGGGATTTATTCGAAAAATGAGTGAAGATCAACTTTTATACAAGCCATATTCGCTCAAATTAAAAGAGCCATTTGGCACAGCACACGGAATTCGTTCAACTACAGAAGGCATGATCGTAGCGATTAGGTCTGGTGATTTGGTCGGTTATGGCGAAGCATTTATGCCGCCTTATTATGAAGAAAATCAGGAAACAATGACTTCGTTTTTTGAATCAATAGATGTAGAAAAATTAGTAAGCTTTGAAGACCTCTCAGAGTCCCTAAAATATCTCAATGAAATAAAAAAAGATAATACTGCCGCCAAAGCCGCAATTGATATTGCTTTGCATGATTTAAAGGGAAAACAGCTTAAAAAATCCGTTCGCAAAATATACAAAATCGAAAGTTCAAAGCCAATTTTTACATCTTACACAATTGGTTTTGATTCAATAGAAAAAATGCTGCAAAAGGTAAAAGAAGCAAAGGGATTCAAAACTTTAAAGATAAAATTAAACGGCGAAAATGATGTTGAGATTATTTCTAAAATTTCTGAGATTACTAACCAAGAATTGTTTGTTGACGCAAATCAAGGCTGGAATGATACAGATAAAGCAATCGAAACTGCAAACAAAATTATTGCTCTCGGAGTTCGTTTGATCGAGCAGCCTTTTCCAAAAGGAATGTGGAATGAAACAAGGGCTTTACAGGATAAAATTTCCATCTCTATTATTGCTGATGAAGATGTTCAGACAAAAGATGATATAGAAAAACTCGCAGGATACTTTGATGGCATCAATATAAAACTGATGAAATGTGGTGGCATTGCTGAAGCCTTCGAAATGATAAGAATTGCTAAGGGGTTTGGCTTAAAAATTTTGCTTGGATGTATGACGGAAAGCTCAATCGGAATATCTGCCGCATATCAAATTGCAGGCTTGGCGGATTGGTGTGATTTGGATGGAAATTTATTGATTAAAAACGATACCTGCGAAGCAATCAAGTGTGTTGACGGACAATTAATTGGAAATAATAATGTAGGGATTGGTATAACAAATGATGCCAATCTTCGATCAATGTTTGATTGAGAAGAAGGAAATCCAAAAGCATTTATTTCCTCCTTCTCAGTTCGTCTAAAGGTTATTCCTTGAAATACATCTTTTCGGCTTTTTTCGGGTTTGGGTAAATTCTAGAAGCATTTTTTCCGCTGACCTTTAGATAATGTTTTACTTGTCAATTTTCATTGAATACATAATTGCTGCAAATGTGTCTTTTTTCTCATCAAATGCACTGCTTTTTGTAGAGACCATCATATTCAATTGCTGATTGTTTCCTTGGTAATTGCGAAAAGCTATCCATTGATGACGACGCGGATCGCCTTTGTCTTCCGTTGGTGCTTCAACCCATTCGACACCTTTGATGCCATCAATCTCAAGCCAACGAACGCTTTCATATTTACCATTTTTAAGTTGCTCCAAAGCACTCGTATATTGTGCATTGAGGCTCGTTTCCGCAGGGAAATTAGCAGGCATGTTTGAAATTGTGCCAATCAGAAAGCCTGTTTTCGGAGAACCGTAATTAAAAGAGGTTTTACCAACATTCATTTTGTTCCAGCCTTTCGGAAGCGTCCAGGTAATTCCTTGTTCAGACCATTTTGCTTCATTACCACCTTCCAGAATTTGTTGTTGTTTATCCTTCAATTCCGCCTTTTCCACGTTGCCGCTATCATTGGATTCGGTTTTTGCTGTATCAGGGCTTTCCGTGTTTGTAGAATCGGAATTGTCAGTAGTTTTTTGAACCTGCTCTCTTATTTTGTCTGTAATTCCACAAAATGAAAGAGCGAGAAATAAAACGCCAAAGGCGAGAAAAGATTTCATGTTTGAATCTCCTGTTAAATTTTATAAATAATGCCTACATTATTTAGTGTAAACATCTTAAAGTAAAGATTTTTTGGATTTTATTTTGAGATTTGTTGATGAAGCCAAGCCTTTGCCATATTCCAATCGCGGCGTACTGTTACATTTGAAACACCTAAAATATCGGCAGTTTCTTGGTTTGTCATTCCGCCAAAGTATTTTAATTCGACGACTTTTGCTTGGCGCTCATCAAATTCGGCGAGTTCACTCAAGGCTTCGTCTAGAGCGACCAAATCAACCGATTTTTCATTTACGGAAACATATCTCGCTTCGTCCAGAGGAAGATTCTCATCCTTTCCACCACGCTTTTTTCGTTTTCTGGTACGAGCATAATCAACCAGAATTCTTCGCATAGCGTTTGCTGCTATCGCAAAAAAATGATTGCAGTCTTCAAAATTCAAATTGCTTTTATCAAAAAGTTGTAAATAAGCCTCATTAACAAGTGCAGTTGTTTGTAAGGTATGCCCTTTACGTTCATTTCGTAGATAGGCTGAGGCACGTCTTCTCAACTCACTGTAAACAATTGGAAAAATTTCATCAAATGCATCTTTTCTACCTTCTTTCCATTGATGCAAAAGCAGAGTTATTCTTTTAGAGTTTTGGAGTTCGTTATTCATTTGAAGCAATGAAAACAAGGATATTTGTAATTTTTTTTCAAGTCAACAAAAAATATGAGCGGATTGGCTGATAAATGTCGCCCTAGTTAATAAGGGATAAAAAATCCCAAAATTAGAAAAGTAGAGAAATGAAAAATGAATGATGTCTTTGAATCAAATTTTACAAGAAGTTTATCAGCAATTTGTTTGATAGTGGCACCTGCACTTTTATTGACAAGTAGTTTGATGTCAATTATTTCAACAGAAATAAACTATCCAAAATATATTTTTGGAAAAGTGGGATCATGTCTATTCGTGTTTGCAATTTTTACTTTGGTGCAAATGCTCAAACCAGAGATGGAAAAATTAGCAATTATCGCAGGCGGAATGGCGATAATCGGAATTATTAGCGGCACAACGCTTTATTCTTTTCTCTATTATTTCCATGAAATGAAAGCGTCGGGACTAGATGCAACAGCAATGCAGACTTCAGAAAATCTTTTGCGACAGGTTTATTTAACGATGGTTTTTGTTCCTTTACCGGGTTGGTTTTTCCCGATTGGATTAATGATTTTGAGCATCGGATTATTTGCAAAAAAAATAATTCCGCGTCCAGTTGTTGTTCTTTTAGCAATCGCTGCGATTTCATTCCCAATGGGAAGAATACCGAAAAATCCAATAGTTTGTGTCACTACGGATTCGCTGTTTTTGATTTCAATGAGCTGTATCGCTTGGCAGGTTTTTAGTTCCAGTCTTGTAAAACAGCGAAGTCTAGAATTTTCAAAAGCTTAACGAAATTGAAGAAAAGTACTATGATGTGTGAAAAAAACACAAAATACTTTTCTTTACGATGAACAAATGTCCACAATGTCTGACTGTTTTATCTGAAAGCGGTGAATCTTGTGAAAAATGCGGATTCTCAATTTTAGAAGATATAACGCAAACGCTTGCTAAAGTTGGTTTGGACAGAACACTAGCGACAAAGATCTTATCGGAAGAAAAAATGACACCTGAAAAATGGCAAAAAATTAAGGCTTTGTTTGAAGCAGTTCAGGAAGTTTCACCTGAAAAAAGGCAAAAATTCTTGGTAAATGCTTGTGGTGATGATAAAGAGTTAAAAGCAGAGGTCGAAAAACTGCTTGGCTCATCCGAAGAGTCAGAAGATTTCCTGGAAAGCCCTGCAGTCGCCGAAGCTGTCAGTATGTTTGAAGAGAAGAAAACTTTAGCAGTTCAAAATACGACGGGCGAAATCGACAGCGGGAATTTTGTTACTGGGACTGTTTTAGACGAACGCTACCGCATTATCGGTCTTTTGGGAAAAGGCGGAATGGGCGAAGTTTATAAAGCAGAAGATCTGAAATTAGGTCAGATAGTCGCTTTGAAATTTTTGCCTGAAAAGCTAGAGCAAAATGAAGATGCATTGAAAAGATTCATCGGCGAAGTCCGCACTGCTCGGCAAGTTTCACATGAAAATGTTTGTAAAGTCTTCGACATCGGCGAGATTGATGGGAAAAGTTATCTTTCAATGGAATTTATTGAGGGTGATGATCTATCTCAATTATTAAATCGAATTGGGCGTTTGCCTTCAGATAAAGCTATTGAAATCTCACGCCAAATTTGTCTGGGACTTAATGCAATTCATAAGACTGGAATTCTCCACCGTGATCTGAAACCTGCAAATATCATTATTGATTCCAAAGGAAAAGCAAGAATAACGGATTTTGGAATTGCTGGATTTGAATCAGACGTGCAGGGCAGAGAAGCGAGAGTCGGAACACCTGCCTATATGTCGCCCGAACAGATCACGGGAAAAGAAGTTACACAGAAAAGTGATATTTATTCGCTCGGACTTTTGCTTTATGAGATATTTACCGGAAACCAAGCAGTAAGCGGTAATTCGCTTGATGAGATCATTGATGTTCACAAATCTAAAACGCCGACGAATCCATCTGAATTTGTCGAAAATATTGATCCGCTGGTTGAAAAGATAATTGAGCGTTGTTTGGAAAAGAATCCCGAAAATCGTCCGACTTCGGCGGTTCAGGTCGCATTAGCAATGCCGGGTGGAAATCCGCTCGAAGTTGCACTTGAAGCAGGCGAAACGCCTTCGCCCGAAATGATCGCAGCCGCTCCCGTCAAAGGGGCGTTGAAACCGCTTGTCGCACTCGGGTTGCTGCTCGGATTCATCGGGATGTTTTCGCTTCTGATGTATTGGTCAAGTATGTACGGAACCAATGCTTATTTGCCGCTAGAAGATTCTCCCGAAGTGCTTGCAAAAAAAGCTCAAACGATTATCAACGATCTGGGGTTTACCGAACCTCCGCTTGACCGACATTACCGATATTACTATGACGAAAGCTATCTGGAGTATGCCAAAGAGCAGAAGAATCCGAGAGAGGTGTGGGAAAAGGTTCAAACGGGGCAACCGCTTGTTTATTATTTCCGGTATCGCCAATCTCCTAAGTATCTGACTTCGACCGATCTTTTTAAACGCATCAAAGAAAATAATCCTCCGCTGATGGAACCGGGAATGATCAATGTCGAATTAGATACGAAAGGACGTTTGATAAAATTTACAGCTATTCCCGGGACAAAGATCGAAAAAAGGGAAGAACTTCAAAAGACCGATTGGAAAACATTGTTTGACGAAGCAGGACTGGACATTGCAAATTTCAAGGAAATTGAAGTAACGGAGAGACCGTCTGTTATAAGTGATGAAATAATGGTTTGGGAAGGAACACTGGCTGATCATAAGGATATTCCGGTGCGAATCGAGGCAGCCGGATATCAGGGCAAACCGACCTATTTCAACATCATTCCTTCGTGGAATGAATCGGCGAGTTCAGTCCAGCAAAAAATCGAAGCTGACTCAGAATGGAATATTATTTCAATAGCACTCTTTAGCCTTTTGTTCTTAGCCTTATTCGGTTCGTTTTTGCTTGCCCGCTACAATCTGAAAAAAGGGCGGAGCGATTTTAGAGGAGCGGTGAGAATAGCGGTTTTATATTTCGTACTTGGTTTTCTTGCTCATTTGTTAACAAATTACGGAAATACCTCGGTTCCATCAATTGGAGAAAAAACCAGACTGATTTTTGAAATCATCGCCATTTATGGAACGGGTGCCTTTTTTATTTTTGTCGCTTATCTGGCGGTTGAACCGTTTTTCCGACGCCGTTTATCAGATTTGTTCATCTCGTGGAATCGTCTGATTATGGGTGATTTTCGTAATCCGATGGTTGGTCGCGATATTCTGGCAGGTTTTTTTCTACAGGCATTAAGTTTTTTGATTTTCTACAGTTTAGGATTTATCAAAAGTTCCGCCAATGCCGGTTGGATAAATGACTCTTTTTTTGATGCATCAACCCTCGAAATAAATGGTCTTGTTGGTTCTCTTAGCGTTATTCCGGAAAATTTATTGGAAGCGATCAATATGGCGTTTTTATTTATATTTTTTATCCTGATCTTTTCTTTGATCTTTAAAAAGAAATGGAAAAGTATTCTGGCGTTGACGGTGCTTTTCGGAGGTCTTACTAGTTTGGGTTATATTCTCGAACAAGAATGGCTTTGGGCACTTGATATGATTATTAGCTTTTCAATTACTTTTTTTATTCTTCTCCGATTCGGACTGGTCGGCTTCATTTCTTTCACATTTTTAGAAGATATAATTGATAGCAGACTCGTAACATTTGATACAACGAGTTTTTATTTCCCGTCAACCGTTTTGATCATGGCGATCATCTTCGCCATCGCCATCTATGCTTATTACATCTCGACCGCCGGACAGCCCCTTTTGGGCAAGGAGTTTCTGAAGGATGATTGAAATATAGTGGGGAATAAGCCGTTTTTTTCTCGTTTATCGTTTTATATTGTAAAGTAACGATCACAAATAAAAGATTTATGAAGCCCGAAAAATGGGAAAAAATAAAAAGTCTGTTTGAAGTCGCAGCAGATTTGTCTGGGAAAGAGCGTGCAGAATTTCTGGATAATAAATGCGAGGGCGATTCGGAACTGCGTGCGGAAGTCGAAAAATTATTAAACTCATTTGAAGAAGCCGATACATCTTTCTTAGAAGAACCCGCTGAAAAAGAGGTCGTCAGCCAACTGCTCGAACAGAAAACTCAAGCTTTAAAAAATCAAACAACCAGCGAAGCAAAACCCGAAGCGTTTATCGCCGGAACTGTTCTGGATGAACGCTATCGAATAATCGGCTTGCTTGGTAAAGGTGGAATGGGTGAGGTTTATAAGGCGGAAGATTTGAAACTGAATCAAATGGTCGCTTTGAAGTTTTTGCCGGAAAAGCTGGAGCGAAACGAAGATGCCTTAAAAAGATTTATCGGCGAGGTTCGCACTGCTCGGCAGGTTTCGCATCAAAACGTTTGTACAGTTTACGACATCGGCGATATTGGGGGCAAACATTTTCTCTCGATGGAATTTATCGAAGGCGATGATCTATCTCAATTACTAAAAAGAATCGGTCGTCTTCCGTCAGAACGTGCGGCGGAAATTTCAAGACAAATCTGCTTTGGTCTGCACGCCATACACGAAGCGGGAATTTTGCACCGAGATCTCAAACCCGCCAACATAATTATTGACTCAAAAGGAAAGGCACGAATCACGGATTTCGGCATCGCGGGAATCGAGGAAGAAATAAATTCTGAGGAAATCCGCGTCGGCACGCCCGCATATATGTCGCCCGAACAGGTTGCAGGGAAAGAAGTTACGCCACGAAGTGATATTTATTCTTTGGGGCTATTGCTTTACGAAATCTATACGGGCAAGCAAGCGATCGAAGCTGATTCATTCGAGGAATTACTCGAAAAACAAAAGACGACGCAACCGACAAACCCTTCAAACTTTGTCGAAAATATTGAACCGATCGTTGAAAAAACGATCAATCGTTGTTTAGAAAAAAGTCCTGCAGATAGACCAAAAACTGCATTACAAGTTGCACTCGCTTTGCCTGGCGGAAGCCCTCTGGAAGCAGCAATTGCAGCGGGCGAAACTCCGAGTCCAGAAATGGTTGCGGCGGCTCCGAAAAAAGGTGCTTTGAAACTACCCGTAGCAATTAGTTTATTGGCAGGATTATTAATTCTCTTCTTTTCGCTAATTTATATTTATGAGGATTTTAAGACTGACCGTTTAACGCCGTTTGAAAAGTCGCCGGAAATTTTAGCGGAGAAATCAAGGGAGTTTTTGAAAAAGGTTGGTTTTGATGAAACTCCCACAGATTCCGATTATCAATTTGTTCAGGACGCCAGTTTTATTAAGTACCATACATTTTATAAGACCGAAAAAAATGCTGATTTGCCTTCCCGCAAGGAAATGCTCAGAAAGAGCGTAGCAAATGATTTCTTTTTTCTCTATCGCCAATCGCCGAGCGAATTAGAACCCGTAGATTCGGTCTTTGTTACGGAAAATGAACCACCGCTTGATGTATCAAATATGACAAACATAAAACTTGATCCAAACGGTCGTTTGCGTGAATTTGTCTCTGTTCCGAATCAAACAGTTTCTACGGAAAATAAACAAGGCGTTGATTGGAAGGTGTTTTTTGATGAAGCGGGTTTGGATTTTAATAAATTTGAAACGGCGAAATCGGAATGGACGCCGCCGGTTTTTGCTGACACAAGACAGGCTTGGAAGGGAAGTTTAGCGGATTTTCCGAGTGTTCCGATACGAATAGAAACTGCCGAATTTAGCGGTAAGCCTGTTTATTTCAAAGTCGTCAATGTTTGGGATTTGCCGGAGCGTGAAGCCGAAGCAGATCAGAGCGGTAACTGGAAAAATCAGAGTGTTTACTGGAAATACGGGACAATGTTTATAATCGCAATGTTCTGCATAGCCATTTTGGGTTCGATGTTTTTCGCTTTTCGCAATTTACGGGCAGGACGCGGTGATTTGCGGGGTGGCTTGAAACTAATTACTTTCGTCTTTTCCGCAGTTTTAATAAGCCAGATAATCATCGCCGACCATGTTCCGACGATTTGGGGAGAACTTTCGATCATCTACGAAGCGACCAGTATTGCGATTATCCTTGCTATTTTTACAGGACTTTTGTATATCGCTCTCGAACCGTTTGTGCGACGTTATTGGTCAGAGACCTTGATTTCATGGAATCGGGTTATGAAAGGAGATTTTCGTGATCCGATGGTCGGACGCGATATTTTGGGCGGCAGTTTGTGCGGAGCGGGACACGTAACGGCAATTTTTCTCGGTCATATCATCGTGCAGAGCTATTTGGGAAATTACGAATTCGTAAACGGAACCATTTCTATTCAATCCTTAAATGGTACGAGTGGTTTGATCGCCTTTGTTTTAGATCATATGGCTGATTCAATACTCACAGGATTGATCCTATTGTTTCTAGCCTTTTTATTTTATCGTTTGACGGGAAATAAGTTTTTCGGTGCCTTATCAATCGGAATACTCGCACTTATCGGGCAATCGCTGTTTTTTATTTTAAATATCCATCCGCTGGTCGCCCTTGTTTCAATCATCGTTTCAGCTTGTTATGTGATTTCTCTTTGGAAATTCGGTTTGCTCGGTCTGGTATCTAATCAGTTCTTTTTCATTCTTATCTATGTCGTTCCATACACCTTTGACACTTCCGTCTTTTATTTCCCAACATCGGTGCTGGCAACGATTTTAGTTTTGGGTTTAGCAGTTTACTCTTTTTATATTTCGATCGCGGGGCAATCTATTTTGAGTAGTAATGTTTTGAAAAAGATTGAGGAATGAAAAAAGCAACGCCAAAATCATCTGACGTTGCTTTATGTTTTAAATTGGAAGCAAAATTTAATGTTTCCAGTGATGATAAAAAGCCTCTTCCTCAATTGCTTTGAGCGTATCGGACGGCAGATAGTATCTCTGATCATTTTCAAAGAAGAATGGCATACGTTTCTTGTTGCTGCCAACTTCGTTCATCGTAGCGACTTCATAAACTCTACCGTTTAAAACAGTGTGAGTTATGAATTCGCTACGGCTTAAGTCTTTGAGCACATCGCCGTCAATTATGACCATGTCGGCTAATTTGCCGACTTCGATGCTACCGATGTCTTTGTCCATTCCGAGATGCTCAGCTCCATCAATCGTTCCACCGCGAAGTGCTTCCCAAGGTGTAAAACCGCCTTGTTCCATAATCCATAATTCCCAATGTGAACCGAGACCTTCGCGTTGACCGTGAGCACCGATGTGTACACCGACGCCTTTATCTCGCAAGGTTTTTGCATATTTGGCGACTTCAAAATGGTTATATTGATTATCAGGAGCCTTTGGACGACGAACTGAACGAGCGGCTAAAATCTGTGCAGGCGTATATCGCAGCAGACGCTCATTACGCCAGACGTCTGTGCGATCATAAAAATATTCCTCGCCCATCAGACCACCGTATGAAACAACAAATGTCGGTGTGTAACCATATTCGGTTGCTGACCATAGTTTAGTTAAATCTCCATAGCCTTTGGCGATTGGCAGAGAGTGTTCAAGTCCCGTATGCCCGTCAATCATCATCGTAATATTTTGATGAAACTTACCACCACCTTCCGGCACGACCATCATTCCCAATTCCATCGCCGCTTTGATAACTTGTTGACGTTGCGAACGTGCGGGTTGATTGTAGCTTTTAACCGAAATCGCACCTGTATCTTTCATGCGTTGCAGGTGGAAATAAGCGTCTTCATAAGAGTTGATTATCGCTTTTGCACCAAGTGCCTCTGCACCATAAAGAATTCGTCCGGTCGAGTAAATCCTAGGAGCGACGATCATTCCTGCTCTTTGTAATTCCGCGGCAGAGAATATTTGCGACGTATCATTTGAAGGATCGTGAATTGTCGTTACGCCAAATGCGATATTGGAATATTGACTCCAGTTTTGGTTTGGAATAATTTCGTTTCTGCCTTGTCCACCGTGGGCGTGTGTGTCAATCAATCCCGGGATAATCGTTTTACCTTTGGTGTCAATTACCATTGCATCTTTCGGAATTTTAACGGCATTTGCTTTTCCGACTTGGACAATGCGATTGTCTTTGATGATGACGACGCCATTTTCGATAACTTCCTGACGATTATTAGCATCACGCATTGTAACAACTTTTCCACCAACAAAAGCCTTTGTACCACTTGGTTTATCCGTGTCAGCTTTGAAAGAAAGACTTACGCCATTTTCGACAGGTTTCGGCATTTTTTCAGGTGAGCCGAGAACAAAATTAAACGCATCTTTGAGTTCACGTTCATAATAATTTGAGCCATATGACCAACCGACAGTTTTGCTGTCGTTATGCCAGAAAAGACTTTCTCCCGCACGTGCGGAAAGTTGTTTGACCTGCACGTTTCTTGCTGTCGGACCGACGTTTATGCGTTTGCCTGTTTCAAAGAAAGGCATTGCATAAGCTTTAAATTGATATGTGAACGCAATCCATTTTTTGTCGGGTGACAAACGATATTCAAGAACTTTATCGCCACCATACAGATGCGAACGACGATCTTTCCCGTTTAAGTTTATACTGACAAGTTGCCTTTCGGGATACGGTTTTCCGGGAACTCCTGTCGTGAAATAAACACGCTTGTTATCACCGGCAAAATGTGGATTTGAACCGGACGTTGAAACTCGTTTGTGTTCATTTGTATCGAGATTTGCAACATAAATTCCGGGATCGATTGAATACTTTGGATCGAGTAAAAATCCACCATTGAATCTACGGTAAACGACCATTTTGTCATCTGTCGAAAATGAAGGTTCAATGTAACGTCCGGGCATCTTGGTAATAACTTTTTCATTACCACCATTTGCATCCATAACCCGAACAGTTCCTAAATCTTTGTCATTCCAAGTCGTATAAACGATTTTTTTGCCGTCGTGTGAATAGATCGGATAGTATTCATCGTGTTCATTTTGACTAGTCAAACGTTTAATTTCACCAGAACTTAAATTTTTAACGTATAACTTGCCGAGTGCTTGAAATAGAACTGATTTCTTGTCAGGTGATTTCTGAGCCCAACGAACTAATTTTACATCGAATTTATCGGGTGAAACTTCGATTGGGAAACGTATCGCATCATGATATTTTTTTGTAGTTTTAACACGAACAGGAATGGTTTTGATCTTTTGATCTTTGACGTTAATCTTGTGAAATTTTCCATCGGTCCAGAAGACGATATTTTCCGAATCGGGCGTCCAATCAAAATATGCATAATAGCCTTCCGTGCCGAAGCCTTCCTGCATATCTCTTTCCATATTGGAATTAATAGGACGTTCTAAACCTGTTACCAAATCTTTAACAAAGAGAGCGGTTTTGTTCAAAATTCGGCGGATAAAGGCGATTTGTTTTCCATCAGGTGAAGGAGTCGCCACAATTGAACCACCTGTTCCGCTTATGTAGCGTTCGGTTCTACCTGTATCAAATTCGTAGCGGTTTATTGCAAATATGTTTTTGAGCGGATCACGGTTATATTGGAAAAATCTGCCGGGCGTGATGTCTTTTGTGTAATAGAGATATTTGCCGTCAGGGGAAAATGCCGGGTCGGCAATGTTCTTCTGATCGGCAGGACCATATTGACGTTTGACGATCTGATAACCCGCACCGCCCGAACGGTGATACATCCAAATCTCACCAGCCGGAATACTGCGGCTCGACATAATTCCTTTGTTCGCAACAATATACTGCCCGTCAGGACTCCATTTCGGGCTGTGCATAATGTTTTTCTTTTCTTTACTGATTTGTTTGAGATTCTTGCCGTCAATATCCATGATCCAGATATTTGAAAGTCCATCGCGGTCAGAACTAAAAGCGATATGCTTGCCGTCGGGACTAATCGAAGGATGTATGTTCCAAGCAAAATCTTCAGTCAAAGCCTTTGCCGTTCCGCCATTAATATCAACGACATAAATATCGCCGAGCATATCAAATACAAACTTTCTGCCATCGGGCGTTACATCAAGGCTCGACCAAGTAACTTCATCCGTATCAATCGAAACAGTTTTGAGATTAAAAGGTGGATTCAAAACATCCCATTTTTTCTTCTTTTCATCTTTTTTTTCTGTTTTATTATTTTTATTGGTTGTTTGGGCACTAACTAAGGGAGCAAAGCCCAACAAAATAATTAAAATTACACAGCCGAAACTCTTTATGGTTTTAGTATTCATATCTCTATTTTTATCAAATGACTTTTTTGTATTTTGATTGGAGCAAACATCAGATTACCACGGACTTTATGTAGGCAAAGCCACCGAAAATCTTTTTTCTATGTTTGTTTTGATTTTCAATTTACAACTCTTTAGATATTTAGGCAAATTCGATTAGAACTATTTGAAACTTAAAGAAAATCGATAGTTGAGCAGAAATTAACGCTATTATAATTTAAAAACCTTCACAAAATTGGGAAGTTATTATATCTTTAGTAAAACTTTATTGACGGCTTACCCGAGAAAAAAACGCTTATACTAATTAAAGGAACTTTAAACACACCAGACGACTGTTCGGAAGGATTTGTTGACCATGAAAAGAAATAAAGAAAGAAAAGATATGAAACGTAATTTGAAAATTTTAGCTCTCCTGATATTCGCAGGTTTTGCAGCGATACTTTTTGTTCAGAAACCTCTGACAACCAAAGCAGAAGTTGATAAAAAATCAGACGACCATGAGAAGATGGAAAATAAACTGCCTGAAATTGCCGATTTGCATTATGACAAGATCGGTCGCGGTCAACGTCTGACTTTTGGTTTGGAGGTAATTGATGAAGAGGCTGATTTTATAAAGGTGGAACTCCTTGAAAAACCAAAATCGGCGAAATTTAATCAAAACACTCTGACGGTCGATTGGACACCTACAAAAGCCGATGGCAATGAAGGAAAATTTCTTATCAAAGTAACCGAAATGGCACGTGACAAATCGCGCCCACACCGCACTGTTACAAAAGAATATAAACTCAATATCGTTGACGAAAAGGTTAAGTTGAAGAAATTGCCGCCAACGACTTTAGAGGTTAATGCATTCGTTTCAATTATTGATCCCGATAGACTAAAAGCAGCAAATAAAAAATGGGACATAGTTTCGCTTTTCCAAAGAATCGGTGAGATCGAAGCTGATAAACAGAAGATAAAAGAAAAAGGAATTATGCCTTCGAGCGGTAAAGAACTTTTTAATGATGCTCTGAAAGAATTAGCAATGTTGCACAAAAATCCGACGCTTGATCCCAAAGGTAATAAGTTTGATAAAGATTGGAAAGCGGAAAACTGGAAACTCATCGCCGTTCGTCCGCGAATTAACAAAAAAGTTTTTGAATTGCGACTTGTTTATTTTAATGACGTAGTTGCCGAGCAGGCTTATTTAATGTCGCGTATGCGAATCGTTCGGGGGGATGATGCTAAACGCCCTGCTGAGATTACGCAGAAAAACAATTACATTTTCGCCAAGAAATTCCACGAAACATTTTTTGATGGCAAGGAAATGAAAGATTTTGTTGCTAATGATAAAGCGAAATATGGTGAGGCTTTAGCCGATTTCCTTACCTGGGTTTTAACTTACGAAGACCCGAAAGAGCCTATGCTCAAGGCAAATTTTGCTGCGTTTCCGCATAATTCAAGACTCGGCGGCGGAAATGAATACGATAAAGATGGTAATTATTTGCATGGCGACGGTTGGGGATTAGGAGCATTCAAGGTAAATCCCGGAATGCGTAACGGCAAAAAAGCACTCGTCGTCAACAGCCCACCTTTAGCCGGATTTGTTGCCAGCATTAAGCCAAGCGAAGACGGCAAAAAATTCAAAGGAGCTGCCCCACCTGCAATTGATCCAAATAGCGATTCATATAAAAAAGGCTGGAGTCTGCTTTATGATGAAGTGCACGGAACAGTTCATATTCCAGACGAATTGCCTGACGGAACAGTTAAAAAGACGAATCTTGAAACGACCTTGAACGGTTACAAATATAAGTCGAATATCATGGTTTCCGAAACAAAATTGCAAGATACACGCCGCCGTCTTTTTGAAGAAAAAGGAATGTCATGTATTCAATGTCACGTACGGAATTTCGATGAAGGCGATTATTTACAAAGCGTCCAAAAACCTACAGACAATTATCAAATTGTTAAAAATCGTCCGATTCCACGTTTGTTTTTCATCATTACTCCGACTTTGCACAATGGTCGCAATGAATACATACACCGCGAAGAAATGGAACAAGTCGGTAATTTAAAAGGCGTCTTTCGTGATTATCTTGGAATAGATGTCAATATGAGTTCACCACTTTCGCAGGATTGGGTTCATAGTACGAAAAAAGGTCGAAGTTAGTCATGATGTTTTCCAAATACAAAATACAATTGGTTTTTTTTATGTTGTTTTTGGTGATATTTTTGGCAAGTTGTAATTATAAATCAGATTTACCAAAAGAAGTTCCAAGCAATCTAAGAATAATCTACATTGATAAGACCGATAACAGAAAATATTTTCAACGCATAGAAATAAAAAATGATGATGTGACAATTAAATATGATGATAATAAAAAAACTCCAAATACCTTGAGTCTAAAATTAACTAAGAAACAGAAAACTTGGCTTTATCGAGGATTTGTTGAAGAAGAGTTTGACCTGATTAATTATGAACAGTCAGACAAACCTGAGAGTGATAATTATAGAGAAATTTCTTTAGAGACAAATGGTGTTGCAAAAACTGTAAGGTACGATGATAGTTTTCCACTTTCGCAAAAAGACAGGAAAAAATTTAATGCATTATGGACAGATATTAATGACTTTGAAGTGTCATGCTGTCCCTCGAAAAAGTAGCTGTATGTAAAGGTTGAATTAAAATATGGCTTTAATTTTGGCAAATAGGTATCTTTTTGTTTTCTAAATAGTTAAAGGAGCTAAACAAATGATTTCCAAGATTCTGAATGAAACCTATCTTCGAGGAGTATTGAAGTTTTTGCTCTTTGCCTTATTGATAATAATTTTTACAGACACCGCCGAAGCTCACGTCAAATGGTTTGTCGAATTCGACATTTCCGAACAGCCTCTGCCGATCGGTGATGTGATTGATAAGACATTTGTTTATATGTTTATCGTGTCGGTAATCGCCTGCTACTTGTTTTTCCTTGTTGATCGTTACATTTATGAAGAAGGTTACTTTGCCGAATTTGATAAAAAGCTAAAAATGTTTGACGGTGCGGCAAATTATATTATGAGAGTTGCCGCCGGAATCTTCTTTTTATCACTATTTTTGTGGTGGGCTTTGGGCTATGGAAGCAGCTTTTTTATCACGCCCGAATTGCAAACCAATTCACCGATCATTCCTTGGATTCATCTAATAATCGCACTCTGCGTTATTCACAAATATACGACGCCTATAACGGGAGTCGGGATTTTCATTTTGTGGATTGCAGGAGTTACGCAATACGGTCTTTTTCATATGCTCGATTATCCGATCTTTTTGGGAATTGGGTATTACTTGATCGCTTCAGCAATAGATAGCAAAGCTTGGGTGAAATCCGCTTTCGTAGTGCTTTTTGCTTGTACAGGAATAACTTTGATCTGGGCTTCAGTAGAAAAATTTGCTTATGCAGATTGGACTGATCCGATTTTTGAACAAAGCCCGCATATGCTGATGGGGTTAAGTGCCGAAAACTTTATGAAACTATCGGGTTTTATGGAGTTTTTCGTAACTTTCATTTTGCTTGGTGCGGTTTCGGTCGTAGGTCGTCTCATATCATTAGCTTTGATGTCGATTTTTGTTTTGGCTGTTGCAGAATTCGGTATTGTTGATGCAATCGGACACTTAATGATTATTGCGATTTTATTTGTATTAATTGTTAGAGGACCAACTTCTGCAAGAGAAATGCTCGTACTTAGAGATAAATCATTATTTACCGAAGCATATTTTATGACGGGACTTTATTATTTAGCTTTCGTAACGATTTTCTTGCTTTATTATGGATTGCATTATCTATTTTTTGCTCCGTATTAAAAAGATTTAAAACCCAAAAGCGAACGATAATAAGTTTTTTTATTATCATTCGCTTTGCTGATTTTTTATGAAGATTTAACTAATTGTCATCGTCATCTTCTTCTTTTTCATCATCTTCTTCTTTTTCATCATCTGAATCTTCTTTTTTCTCTGATGTCGAAGTTTCTTTTTTATCGTCATCATCTCCGCCGTCACCGCCGATTCCGCAAGCACTTATTCCAAATGCCAAGATTAAAATCATCAATAAATTCAAAAGTAATTTCATATTTCCTCCCTAGATCGAAAGTTTTGTATTGAATTTCTATTTTACTTCAAAGACGAACGGAACTGTAATGACTTTATCGTTTCTTTTGAATTGAGCAAAAATCTTGTAAATCCCGCGATTCGGAAAATTCGTCATTGCCGTAACTTTTGAGGCTTTATCTTTTTTTGACATATCCATTTTGTCCATTTTCATACCGTTCATATTATGATTTGAATTCATATTTTCAGCCATCATTTCAGCCGACATAGGATGAGCATGAACAAATCTTGCCAAGCCTTTTCGGATAATTACAAAATGTGCTTTTTCTCCGAGATAATTTTGCAGGTCGTCAACAGGCTCTTTTGTTTCGGCATCGAAAACTTGAAAATTGAGCATTAAATCTTGTTTCCTTTTCAGTTCGCCACTCGGTTTCATTTTTACTAAAATTCCGTCAACCTCCTTTTCAAATTTTTCATCAGGAACTAATTCAACTTCTTCAAGTTTCTTTCCCGCGACCTCAACATCAAAAGACTCGACCACTTGTTCTTCTTCGCCCTTTGGTTTGAAATCTATATAGACTTTGAATTTTCCGCCGTTTGGAAATGTGAAAGGAAGTTTGAAAGTTCCGTCTGCTTGCTTTTCTGGATGTTCGTGAAAATATTGCGATAGATCACGCGAAACCATAAATAGGTGCATTGGCTTTTCGTGAACAATTTCCAGATCACTAAAATTTTCACCTTCCGGAGTTTTTACCTGAAAAACCATTTCAATTGGTTTGTCACTTTCAACATTTTTAGGAGTTGTTTTTAATTCCGCCGTGTAGTGTTCGTGGTGTTGAATACAAGCTGAGAAGAGAAAAGATAATAAAAATATCGAAACTGTAAGTTTAGTTTTCATAATGCTTTGCATATATCGTAAATCTGTAAAAATGAAAATTATTCAAAAAATTAGCGAACAAATTAAAGATTTTTTACGTTCACTAAATTTAGAAGTTCTTATACATAATTTTTTATAACGGAGTAAATACAAAAATGAAAATCAGAAAATCTCTGAGTTTTTTAGTCGTCATTTTATTAGCAACATCTGCTATTTTAGCACAGGATAAAGTGCAAAAAATTGATGATTTGCTTAAGACCTATCACGAATACAATCAGTTTAACGGAGCAATTTTAGTTGCCGAGAATGGAAAAGTTATTTACAAAAAAGGACACGGGCTGGCGAATAAGGAATGGGGAATTCCGAACACTCCCGATACAAAATTTCGCATCGGTTCAGTTACAAAACAATTTACCGCCGCGATAATAATGCAACTCGTCGAGGAAGGAAAAATCAAACTCGACGGCAAAATTACAGACTATTTGCCAGACTACCGAAAAGATACAGGAAGCAAAGTTACAATTCACCAACTCCTCAATCACACTTCGGGAATTCCTAGCTACACGAACGCTAAATTCTTCAGAGAAGACAGCCGTGATTATTACAGTCCGGCAGATTTCGTTAAAAAGTTTTCAAGTGGCAATTTACAATTTGAACCGGGAAAAAGATTTGCCTACAACAATTCAGGATATTTTATACTCGGTGCAATCATCGAAAAACTTGACGGGATGACCTATGCGGAATCTTTGCAAAAAAGGATCTTAAAACCACTTGGAATGACAAATACAGGATATGACACGCATTCCCCAATTTTGAAAAAACGTGCCAGAGGTTACGAAAAAGTTGCGGGCGGAAAATTCATCAACACTTCATATTTAGATATGTCGCTTCCATATGCAGCAGGCTCGATGTATTCAACGGTTGAAGATTTATACAAATGGGATCAAGCACTCTACGGAAACAAAGTATTATCCACTGAGAGCAAAAAGAAAATGTTTACGCCGGGGCTGCAAAAATATGGGTATGGGTTTTTTATAGACGAGCTGGAAATAGCTAAAACCGACAGGAATGTAAAAACCATCGGTCACGGTGGCGGGATAAATGGTTTTAATGCTCTTTTTACAAGATTTGTTGACCAAAAGAATCTGGTCGTGATTCTCGATAACATAACACTTGGACGCTACCATACGAACATCACTCGCTCAATAAATAATATCTTAAATGGCGAAGATCCGATCAAACCGAAAAAATCCGTCGCTGAAGCACTCTATAAAACAGCATTTGAAAAGGGCGGAAAATATGCTGTTTCGGAATATAAAAAATTAAAGACTGAAAAATCCGATGATTATGATTTTTCTGAAAATGAATTGAATACGCTCGGGTATCAGTTGCTCGGTGAAGGGAAAACACAGGATGCGATTGAAATTTTCAAATTAAACGTCGAAATGTTTCCAAAAGCTTCTAATCCTTATGACAGTCTCGGCGAAGCGTATCTGAAAGCGGAAAACAAGGAATTAGCTCTAAAAAACTACAAAAAATCAGTCGAGCTAAATCCAAATAACGCGAATGCTGTCAGGGTGATAAATGAGATTGAGGGTAAAACCGTTACGGTTTCAAATGAAGTTCTGGATACATATGTCGGCGAATACGAACTTACACCCGGTTTTGTTATAGCAATAACGAGAGAAGAAAATAAATTGATGGGACAACCATCAGGACAAAGTAAATTAGAACTAAAACCTGTTTCGGAAACGAAATTTGTTGTTCCAAATATTGATGTAAGCATTACCTTCGAAAAAGACTCATCAGGTAAAGTAAATGGCTTTGAATTTACGCAACGCGGTCGAACAATGAAAGCCAAGAGAATCAAATAACCCGTATAACCTAGCATCCTAGCAACCTTGTGAGTGACATCATTCTGCAAGGTTGCTAGATTTTCCAGCCATCCCAGATATTAGTTAGATAATGCCAACGTTTTTTCTCTATTCCTTTTAGCCAAATTCTAAAATAAACGGCAATTCTATCAACATCGCTCGTATTAACAGCCGCCGCATGAGCCATTTGATAATGACAAAAAACAGCATCACCAAAATCGCAGATTAATTGCTCTGGTTCACCAAAATCTAACATAGGCATACCCTCATCCTGAGCCTTTTCTCCACGCTCACGAAAATAGTTTTCCAATTTATGATGTGAACCTTCCCAGACTGTAAAATTACCTGCAAAATCAGACGTTTGTGTTGAAAGAAAAAAACCGACAAGAGCAGTAAAATTGCTGATTTCATTTCCCGTAACTCCGTTTTGCGGAGTCGGAATTCCATCAATGTGGGGTTCGGGTGGGTAATTTTGATCTGCATTGTGTGCTTTGCGAATAGCGATTTGCCCGACATCGTGTTCGATGTTTTCTACACCAATCGCCTCATCTAAAATCTTCCACATTTTGGATTTTCTTAGTAAATCTTTAATAACTTTCTCTCCACGCAAATCAGGGCAATAAGAGATATTGTCGTATTCAGACTGCTTTTTATCATCATAATTTTCCTTCAAATCTGTCTGTATTGCTTCCAAAGCAGAATTGGCTAAATCTTTTGGGACTAAGCTTGGAAAAATTGAATATCCTTTTTCTCTTAAATCTTTTTTATAGTTTTTAGGCATCATAATTTATTGGTATCCGTTCACTAATAAAAAAATTGCTATTTCGGATAACTTAAAGTATAAAAAATTAAGACTAAATTTTCGTCGGGAGTTCTAAATTTATGAAACGCTTTTCTTTTGTTACGAGTTTAATTCTACTTTGTTCTATTGCTATTTCTGCACAGACTGCGAAATTTGAGTGGGCACAAGGCTTATGCGAATTTGAGGGAACTTATGATTCGACAAAATATACGAAAGAACAATTGCTCGATACGCAAAAACTCTTATCCAGCGTCGGAAGTCTTTCGCTTGCATATGATCCAACACCAAGGAATTTTGATGGAATTGAAAAACTGAGTTTGACGGAGTTGGAAGCCGAATACAAAGCAAAATTAAAGGAATTTCAAAGCCTAAAATTAGTTCAAGGCGAAATTTGGGAAGAATTACGCCAAAACAAAATCAAGGAACTGAATCAGTTATATGCACTCTCAAAAGTAACTGTAAAAGGTTATAAAAATCCTGCTTCATTGCGTGAATTCAAAGTTGCCGAACCTTGTGCTGATTTTTATGCTCAACCTTTAATTGACGGCGGAGAATACCTTTTAACTACTTGGAAAAAAGTCAATATGGATTCACGTAGCAGAAATGGTAGTCCGCAGAGGCTCGAAAGAATTTTCAACCAGCAAAACTCTTCACCTGATAGATTTAAATTTGCACAGATAGAAGTGATGACTTTCGGTTGGTGGAACTGTGCAAACGGTATGCGTTATCACTTGAAGTCTGAAGTGAAATATGAAGAAAACTTCAACAAATTATTTACAAATGTAAAAACAATCTGCGACGAGCCGTAAATAATATCAAACGCACAATTTATTTGGACTCATCAAGTTTTGCACTTAACCAATTACTGACATCCGTTAAACTCGCCTGCGAGATTTCGTGAGCCATTTCATATTCTTTGTATTCCAGATCGACTGGCAAACGTGACAAAATCTCCTTTGTTGCACGCCCATTATCAATTGGCAGAACGGGATCATAAACGCCGTGAGTTACAAAAACAGGGAAATCTTTTAGTTTCGCAGTATTTTCCTCAACAACCATTTCATTCGCCGCCCGTCCGCTCATTAAAACTGCTCCCGCAAACTTTTTAGGCTGACGAAAAACCGAACTGATCGCCATCATCGAACCCTGACTAAATCCGCAAATGTAAACTTGCTCCGAATCCAAATTGTGTTCGCCGATCAATCCGTCAACAAATCCTTGAATTAAATCCAAGCTTTGCTCAGCCTGCTTCGCATTAAAACCTGAAACTTGCCCGCCCTCAAAGTAAAGTTCAAACCAAGCCCTTCCACCAAACGGCAACGCAAAAGGAGCATTCACACTCGCTACAAAAAATCGTTCATCCATAAATGGTGCAAGCCCAAACAGATCATTAGCATCTGCCCCAAAGCCGTGTAGCAAAATTACAACTGGCGGCTTTTCGTTTGTTTTAGTCGGTTCTTTGAAATGATATTTGAGATTCATAAGAAAATCAGTATAGCGAACTTAAGTCGAGCAGGTAAATCTTCCAGAATGATTAATCTCAAAAGCATTTTTCCATTTTGGTCTTTTTTACAATTAGCGGTTGAATTTAGTTTGTTTTTTGGTTTTAACAGCGAAGCTGTGCCAATAAAGTAGCCAGTTGTGGACGCTTCTGCCGAAGCTAGTGCAAAATCGGCTAAGGTTGTTGGATAGTCTTTAGATAAAGTTTGTCGAAAAATGTTCAACAAACTTCAGTTTGTTAAATGGTTTGATAAAGCGGCACGGCAACAAACTGAAGTTTGTTGAACGATTCTGCTCCAACAACCCCGACTGTTTTTGCACTAGGAAAAAAAAGACAAGAATATTTATTTGGTGCTGAGAATTAATGTTTTATAATGATTTTAAATTGCAAAGCGACCTCCTTGGAAAGAGAAGTTTATGAGCAACAATAAAAATGAGGAAATGAAAAAAGAATACGATTTTCGAGGTAAAGAAGGCGTTCGCGGAAAGTATTACAAAAAAATGAAGGAAGGACATAAAACAATTATTCACAAATCATATGGCTCAACTTTTGTCAGAGAAACTCGAGCGATATTTCTCGAACCTGATGTACAAGAGTATTTTCCCGATTCGGAAACTGTCAATAAAGCTTTACGGGAATTGATTGAGATTAAAAGTTAATAAATTATGAATAAAATTCAAGAAATTTTGGAAGTTACAAATAAAATTCAAAATAGGATAAATGAACTTCATTTGAAGCAACCAAATCACGAAACTTTTGAACAAGAAGGGCTATTGAATGGCTCTCAAATTGTTCAAGAATATTTAGACTATAATGAATATGGAATAGCTATTGAACATTTATTGTATATGTTTTACGAGTCAGAAATAGATAAACCCATTGAGATAAGTGAGCAAATCAATAAATTAACGCTTAAATACAAAATCAAAAACAGCTATTCGTAAATTTTATTTCTTAGCCAATTTCCTTTGTCTTTCAAAATGCTCAAAAACCTCTCGTGCTGTTTTTACACCAACAATTGGAATTAGTTCTTTTTTCTCGGCTTGGGCAATTCTTTCGATTGAGCCGAAGTTTCTTAATAGTTTAATTTTGCGTTTTTCGCCTACTCCGGGGATTGCGGTGAGTTCGGATGTGAAATCACGGATTTCGCGGCGTTTGCGGTGGTATTGGACGGCGACTCGGTGGGTTTCGTCACGGATTTGTTGGACGAGGCGGAAGACTGGGTTTGTCGGTTCAAATTCGACGGGTGAATTTTCTTTTCCTTTGATTAGAAGATGCGAAATCTCTGAATGTCGGCGTGGTGGTTTGACCAACCCGACGAGCGGAATTGCTTCAAGATCAAGTTCTCGCATTGCTGCTGCTGCTGCGGTTAATTGTCCTTTTCCGCCGTCTATAAAGATTAGATTCGGCAAAGGTTTTTCTTCTTCTAATGCTCTTCGGTAGCGACGGAAAACAGCTTCATTCATTGAGGCAAAATCATCTTGTCCTTCGACGGTTTTAATTTTGTAGCGACGATATTCCGAACGGTTCGGCTTACCGTTTTCAAAGGCGACGATTCCAGCGACGTTTTCTGCTCCTTGAATGTTTGAGATGTCAAAGGATTCGATGCGTTCGGGAAAATATGGAAGTTCGAGAATTTCCTGCAATTCGCCCAAGACTTTTTCCATATCGGGTTTGAGAACGCGGAATCTTTGCTCAAAGGCGATTTTGGCGTTGGTTTCGACGAGGTTTATCATCTCGGCTTTTTGCCCGCGTTGCGGTGTGTGTATGTAAACTCTACGCCCGCGTCTTTCGGTTAAAATCTGTTCTAAATTCTCACGATCTTCAAAGTCAACGGGAACGTGAATTTCGAGCGGAACATAATCGGTTGAATAATACTGCGACAGAACATCGCTCATAAATTCTGATTCATCGAAATCTTTTTCGGGTAAATCTTCCCAGAAAAACTCACGCCGTCCGACGATTTTTCCTTCACGCATTGTGAAAAGTTGCAGGGCGATTCGTGGTGTTCCTTCCTCTCTATAATAGCCAAAAATATCAACATCACGGTCGGGAGTCGTTGCCATTTTCTGTTGTTCACCGAGTGCGAGGACGGTTTTTTGTAAATCTCTGTATTTTGCGGCGAGTTCATAATTTTGCGTTTCGGCAAACTTCCACATACGCTTTTCGAGTTCGTCAGCAAGTTCTTTATTTTTGCCTTCGAGTAGCAATTTTACGTCGTGAGTTGCTTCTTTATATTCTTCCGGCTTACAAAGATTTTTAACGCAAGGAGCAAGGCATCTTTTTAGATGATATTCCAAACAAGGTCTTGGCAATTTACCATCAATTTCGATATTGCACGTGCGTAGCTGAAAAGTTTTATTGATTAAATCAAGCGTTTTTCTTGCCAGAGATGCAGGCAAAAAAGGTCCATAATATTTCGCTTTGTCCTTTAATATCTTTCGTGTGATGACAACTTTGGGAAATGCTTCTTTAGTAATTTTTAGGTGAGGATATTGTTTGTCGTCTTTTAATAAAATATTATATTTTGGCTTATGTTTTTTAATGAGATTTGATTCTAAAACCAAAGCTTCTTTTTCTGTGTCAGTAACTATGTATTCAAAATCAGCGATGTTTCGAACGAGTCTGCGAGTTTTTGCATCGTGGTTTCGTGAGGATTGAAAATACTGACGAACTCGATTTCTTAGCTTCTTCGCCTTGCCGATATAGATGATTTTCCCCTTATCGTTTTTATGTATATAAACACCAGGATCAGTCGGCAAGTTTTTGAGTTTTTCCTGTAAATCCATTTGTATAATTTTAACATTTTTCAGAGCGAATGTATGAAAGGTAGATTACATAAAAAAACGGCGAAGAACTTGAAATTCTTCGCCGTCTCGAAAATCTGTGAAAAAATTATAATGAATTGTATTTTGGGGCGGTTTCCCAGTCGCCTCTGGGATTAAGAACTTTTAATTCAATGATTTTTCCAGATTTATTTCTAATTAAGCTGAATTATTGCTTGTGATAATCTTGCTTTCTGTAGATTAATAAAACTCAGTAAAACTTCTAAGCTTGACCATCAAATCTTCGAATCGGATGGGTTTTACCAAATAGTCATTTGCTCCTGAATTAAATGCACGAGTCGCATATTTTTGTCTTCCGTTTGAGGTCATAACTATGATCGGAACATCCTTCCAACCGGATTCTTCACGGATTTTTTGTAAAATTTCGTAGCCATCATAAAATGGCAGCATTAGATCCAGTAAAACCAAGCTTGGTTCATCTAGATGCTCCATCATTTCAAAAGCCTTTTTGCCATCATTGGCTACGGTGACGCTGACGCCGCGATTTTCAAAAGCAAATGATAGAACTTTAGAAAGTACGGGATCATCTTCAACTAATAATACTTTGGGTTTCTTACGATATGAAAATCCGATTGCGGGTTCAACTCCGGCACTTGTCCGAGAGTATGATGAGACGGGTAAATTTGTTAACATACTTTTCCTCCAATGGTATGGGAATTTGTGGATTTAGGGGAAAGTTCGGCACACAAAAAACTCAGGTTTTGTAGAACCGTTTGTCAATGGGAGACAAATTATAGGGTTTGATTTATTTTGTAAGCGAGTGAAAAACTCTTGGGGACAAGCTATTTCAAGAATACAAAAACAATGTTTAACGTGTCAATATTTTTTCTGAGACCTTATGAAAACTTTGATCACAAAATCGGTTTCAAAAGCTTCTGACATAATTAAAAAGGGAGGAATAGTCGCCTTTCCAACTGAAACTGTCTATGGCTTAGGGGCAGATATTTTTAATGAAAAAGCCATTGATAAAGTTTTCAAAGCAAAAAAACGCCCCAATGATAATCCTCTGATCGCACATATCGGAAACCTCGAACAGATTAAATTTCTAGCCTCTGAAATAACTCCAAACGCACAAAAATTCATCAAAGCATTTTTCCCTTCGCCACTGACAATTATCTTGCCAAAGACAAAAAATGTCCCTTTCAATGCAACAGCGGGACTCGAAACTGTCGGCATTCGTATGCCAAAAAATGATTTTACATTGGAGTTTTTACAAGCTTGTGAAACTCCTTTGGTTGCTCCTTCAGCAAATCTTTCCGGCAAACCTTCGCCGACCAATTGGGAAGCAGTTTACGAAGATTTAAACGGAGAAATTGATTGCATCTTGCAAGGTGAAATCTCAGAAATTGGTTTGGAATCAACCGTTGTGGATTGCACAGGTAATGCTCCACTGATCTTACGAACGGGAGCAATTACTCTTGAAGATCTACAAAGGATTATTCCAAATACAAAGCTTTATAAACTAAAAAGGGATGAAGTGCCGAAAAGCCCTGGATTAAAGCATAAGCACTATGCACCGAGGGCGAAAGTTAAATTGATTCAGAGTTCAGAGCTTGGGGGACAGAGCGCAGAAAATGCCGGATTTATCGGGTTGAACACACCAAAAAATGATTTTAAAGTAGTAAAAATATGCTCATCGATTGAGCAGTATGCTCAGGTCGCTTTTGATTTTTTTCGCCAATGTGACAGGGCAAAAATTGAAATAATATTTTGCGAAAAGGTTGAAGAGAAAGGAATTGGTTTAGCCTTGATGGATAGATTAAAACGTGCTTCCGAATCTTAAATTCATATTTCCTCAAATTTGTTCTAAAATCTAAGGCAATCGCGTAAAACTGAAACTACAAATCTTAAGCTTGGATTTTGCCTATGCACATCACAAAAATAGAACTAGAAGACATAAAATCTCATAAAGAATCCAAATTTGAATTCGAGCGTGGAACGACTGCTGTTGTGGGTGAAAATGGCTCAGGGAAAACTACGCTCATCGAAGCGATTGCTTGGACGCTTTTTGATTTGATTGACTATAAGAAAAGTGATTTTGTGCGTCGCGGAGCGAAAAAAGGAGTTGCGAGAGTTACATTTGAAAGCAGTTTGGATGAAAGAAGATATATTGTCCACAGAGATACGGGAACGGGATACTACGTTTACGATCCAAAGTTAAAGACAAGAATCGCCGATAAAAAAGAAGAGGTTACAAAGTTTCTGTGGCAACATTTGGGCGTTGAAGCAGGAACTGATTTGGAATCACTTTTTCGTCGAGCGATCGGAGTTCCGCAAGGGACTTTTACGGCGATTTTTTTGGAAACTCCAACCGAAAGAAAAAAGGCGTTCGATAAACTTTTAAAGGTCGAAGAATATCGGCAGGGGGCAGATAAGTTACGCGAAACGGTTCGATATATAGACGGAAAAATAGTTACTGCTAGAGAAAAGATCGCACGTGCGGAAGGCGAACTAGCGAGACTTGAACAACTTGAGGAGGATTTAAAGGAGATTCAAGAAAACCTAAAAACTTTAGAAGAAACATTTGAAACTTTGGAAAAAGAAGTACAAGAAAAACAGGAATCAGTTAAAAAGTTTGAAAAGATTGAAAAAAATGTAAATGAACTGAAATCAGAATTTGAAAAACTCTCGAACGAAAAATCCAAAGCGGAAGTTATTCTCAAACAAAAAGAAACCGAAAAGGACAATGCTGAAAAAGCCTCTGTAAGAATCAAAGAGATCGAAGCAGATCATGAAAAACACGTTGATGCACTTGGAAAGTTAAAGGAATTTGAAAGAGAAAGAGGCGAACGCGATAAGCTCAATAAGGAAATGGCACAGATCGAAACTGCCATTGTAAATGTAAAATCTGAACAGCAAATCACCAAAGAAAAGCTCGAAAAAATCGCAGAAGCTCACAAAGAGATCGAAAGCCTGAAGTCAAAAGCAAATGAACAAAAAGAATTGGAAAAACAAAAAGATACTCTGAGCACAGAAGTTGCGAAAACCGAACAGATAAATAATTCGATAAAAAGTCTTGAAACAAAGCTTGCTAATCTACGACAACAGCATTCCGAAAACAAAAAAGAAATAGAGCTTGCCGAAGCCAACAAAGAGAAAGGTGATTTATTTCTAACACACCAAAAACGCGACGAAGAGATAAAAAATGAACTGGCAAGGTTTCGTGCGAGGCTCGAAACCGACCGCAAATTTCAGGAGGAAGTAAAAAATGGTCTGTGTCCGATTCTCTCCGAAAAATGTCTGAACTTAGCAGAAGGAGACACTCTTGAAACTTACATTTCAAAACAATTTACAGACATCGGAGCAAAAATTGAAGGATTGGAAATTGAGCAGAGAGATTTAGCCGTAGTTATGGAATCCGCAAAAAAAGCTGAAAATGTAGCGGCGACCTTGCCGACTCTTTATAAACGCAAAGAAGAGATCATTTTCGAAGGAAAAAATCTACGTGAAGAGCAGGATTCTCTAAAAGAAAAAATTAAAACCGCTGAAAAAAGTGAAAGTGAATTGATCAAGGTAAAGCAAAAACTTGAAGCTCTTGGAAGTCCGCGAGAAAAAATCAAATTACTTGAAAAAGAAATAGAAAATGAAATGTCTTTGCGGGAGAAAAGAACAAAGATCGAAAGCAATTTGGAAAGATTAGAAAGCGACAGACGTTGGAAGGTTGAGCAACTTGAGACCTACAAAGATTTAGATTTTAATTGGAACAAATATACCGAACTAAGAGATAAAACCGCCAATGCTCACAGAGAGTATTTAGCCAATGAAACGCTCGCAAAATCCCTCCCCGAAAAACATAAGGAATTTGAAGAAGCTAATAAAGATATCAAAACTCTATCAGAGAATCTAAAAACCGCTGAAACTGCATTTGAGACAGTAAACAAAGATTATGATCAAGAAAAGCATTTGAGTGAAAAGGCACTGCTTCTTGACGCCGAGAGAAGTTTTGCTGTGACTAAAACCAATCTCGAAAACACGAAAAAACGCAAGAGCGAAATAGAAAATGAGATGACTCGTCTGAAAGCTGTGAAGCTAATGATGAAGGAAGATTTTATTGAAAAGGAAAGACTTGAAAAGGTTGGCGAAGCAACTGCATTTATTCGCACAACCTTAAAAGAAGCAGCTCCACAGGTTGCGAAAAATTATGTTTATCACGTTTCAATCGAAGCAAATCAGCTATTTCGGGAAATAACGGGAAATGCTGAGCGGACGCTTCATTGGACGGAAGATTACGGAATCGAATTAGAAGAAAGCGGACACAGAAGACCTTTTGGCAATCTTTCCGGTGGCGAACAAATGTCAGCCGCTTTAGCCGTTCGCCTCGCACTTCTCAAACAATTATCTGATGTTCGCATCGCATTTTTTGATGAACCGACAACAAATATGGACATTGAACGCCGCGAACGTCTCGCTGAACAAATTAGCCAAATAACTGATAAACAAACCTTTGACCAACTTTTTGTCATCTCACACGACGATACTTTTGAAGGCTATGTGGATAATGTGTTGACTATCCGGGCAGATGAAAGTGAAGAATAAAACATGAAGAAAAAAGATTTGGAAGAATGCTTTAAGTTTATACTTGAGCTTGAAAAATTAAAGGCTGTCACTCGCAAAAATAAACCGATTGGGCTTGAGAGATATGAAAATTCCGCTGAACACAGTTGGCAAATTACGGTTTTAGCAATGGTCTTAGCCAATGTTTCTGATGAAGATATAGAAATTGAAAAGGTTATAAAAATGTTACTTCTTCATGATATTGGCGAGATTGATGTCGGGGACGTTATATTTTTTGATGAAAAGGCAAAAGCTGAAGCAAAAGAAAAGGAATTAGAATCCGTACAAAGAATTTTTGGAATGTTGCCGAAAGAAACTGGTGAAGAATTACTGGAAATCTGGAAGGAGTTTGAATACGGCGAAACAAAAGAAGCTAAGTTTGCACGGGCGGTTGATCGGGTTATGCCTGTTTTGCAAAATCTAAACAACAACAGACAAAGCTGGGATGAAAACGGTATTGGCAAAGAGCAGATTTTGAAAAAGACTTCGCATATCGGGGATGCAGGTGAGGTTGTTTGGAAAACTCTTTCAGAAAAAATAGAAGTAGCTTTTGAATAATAATTTATGAAAGAAGTAACAATAGTTTGTGATGGTTCGTCACTCGGCAATGGACAGAAAAATTCTCGGGCAGGTGCGTGTGCTTTGTTGGGTTATAAAGGTTACTGGCGAGCTTTTGCAAAGTATCTTGGTGTCGCAACAAATCAGCAATCTGAGATAGCTGCGGCGGAAATCGGTTTGGCTCAATTGTCTGAGCCTTGCAAGGTTCGTGTTTTGAGTGATTCAAGATACGTTGTGCAAACAATGCTCGGAAACTTTCGTAAAAAATCCAATAAAGACTGGTGGGCAAAATTAGATAAAGTGGCGGCAAAACATGATATTACTTGGGAATGGGTAAAAGGACACGCTGGACACGATGTTCAAGAAGTTGCTGATGATATCGCCCGTCGAACTGCAGAACTTGGCAGGGTTGACGAAGATTTTATGGACGAAGCGGTTTTGAGCATCGGAGTATCTGAGATTTAAGAAAGTGGTAAATAGTAATTGTAAAATAGCAAGTGAAAAGCGGAAGCCGAAGTTTTGGCTTTCGTATTTTATTTTATTGCTAATTGCTAATTGCTTTTTGCTAATTTCTATTTCCGCTCAAAAGCCAAAATCACCGGGTTGGGAATGGCAAAATCCAAATCCGCAGGGCAACACACTCTATTCAATTCATTTAACAAAAGATAAAGAAACGGGCTATGCAGTTGGCTCGGATAGCACCGTTTTATACACAGAAGATGGTGGTTTTAATTGGAAAAAACAACTCACGCCATTTGATACAACACTCTCCGATGTCTTTGTAAAAGATGAAAAAAATGCCTTTATTGTCGGAGCGAGAGGAACAGTTTTTACAACTAAAAATCGCGGTAAAAGATGGAAAAAAATTCCCGTTGAATCAAAAGACCATTTTTATAACCTGACGTTCATAGGCGAAGAATTTCAGACAGGCTGGATTGTCGGCACTTACGGAAGTATTTTGAAAACCATGGATGGTGGCGTGACTTGGACACCACAGAAAAGTGGAGTAGAAAATCATCTACTAAAGGTTACGGCTCTCAATTCCGAACGTAGCGTAATCGTTGGCACACTTGGAAAACTTTTAACGACCAAAGACGGTGGCGAAACATGGAAAGCAAGTATGCCTTGTGGAGAAAGCCTTCTGACCGGAGCAGAGTTTTTAACAGAAGAAAAGGTCGTGGCGATCGGCTACGGTGGATGTGTGGTCGTTAGTGAGGATGGCGGAGAAAATTGGGAAAGAATTAATATTTACAGTCGTACTGATTTGCTTTCTTTGGAATTTGCAGATGAAAAGAAAGGGTTTATGACTGACAGTAGCGGGAAAGTTTGGCTGACGGGAGATGGTGGTAGGACTTGGCTTCCATTTAATGTTCGAACAAATCCTAAGCTTATCTCAATGCACTTTGCTGATAAATTTACGGGCTGGGCAGTTGGTGATGATGGATTGATTGTTCGCACGGATGATGGTGGTTTTAGTTGGCAACGCTTGAGTCGCGGCGGGCGTGAAGACATAAATGATCTGGCTTTTTATGACAATGACATCGGCTGGGCAGTCGGTTCTCGCGGACGGATTTGGATAACCAATGACGGTGGAAAACTTTGGTTGCCGGTCTATTCAGGAACTAACGGAAGCCTAAATGCGATTAGTTATTTTGATGATGAAATCGCCTACATTGTGGGAGATAAAGGAGAAATTCTACGAACAAACAATGGCGGAGCCGCTTGGGGAAAAGGCATTTCAAACACAAAAGAAGATTTGCTAGGGGTTTTCTTTATCGACGAAAATACAGGCTATGTTGTTGGCGGAAAAGGAACGATCCTGCGAACGAATTTGAAAGGAGCTTATTGGGAAAAACTTGTTTCGGGAACAAATGATTGGCTCGAAGATGTTGTTTTTCTGAGCAAGAAGCGAGGCATCGTCGTTGGAGACAGAGGAACGATTTTAACAACAAATGATGGCGGTGAGACTTGGGAAAAAATAAAAACTAATCTTAAAGAAAATCTCTATTCACTAAGTTTTTTCGATGAAAAATTTGGCTATGCCGTCGGAGCAAAAGGGACAATTTTAAGAACAACTGATGGTGGCGAAACCTGGGAAGATAAAGAATCTCCGCTGGACATAAGATTTTATGATGTTGTTGCTTACAGCCAGAATGGAGCAATAGTCGTTGGCGAAAATGGAAGAGTTTTATTTACGGGCGATGGTGGTGAAACTTGGGAGATTCAGCCGAACATTACGAGCAATACATTGCAAACGATTGTCTATCGAGGAGGAACAAATCTTTGGACAGCAGGACGTGGCGGAGCGATCTTAAAACGGACATCACCTCTATCTCCTTTGACAATTGATCCTCCAAAACTTCCACCGATCTTGCGTTCGAGACCAGTCAAGAAACCTAAAAAACGTCAGCCGATTTTAACGATTCCTGACGATGGAGATATTCCTCTGGCAAGACCGCCACAAACCGATAATAATTAACACAAAAAAAGAGCTGGCTTTTTGATAACAAAGCCAGCTCTTTTTAAAGCAATAATTTTTTGATTACATTTTTCCTTCATCTGCACTCGGACCATAAATTGCAGGAACAGGAATGTCATTCAGACGCAGATAGACGGAAAGTTGACCACGGTGATGATAGATATGATTCATACAAAAAGTCCTTAAGACTTGAATTTTAGGCATTGTGAAATAAATTTCATCACCATTTCTCATTGTCCAATCTTTCATAAAAGATTCATCGGTAGCATTTTCTAAAGAGGTAATTGCCTGCTTTACACAATTATCAAAATACTCAAGCAGATCAGCATTAGTTTTTGGCTCGAAGGGTTCAAAAGGCTCTTTCGCAAAATCTAGTTCGGGAGTTTCTAAAGTTGTTTGTGTCCAAGCAAACATTTCAGCAACGTGTGTTGCTAAACGTCCGAAGGTCATAGATTTTTCATGCGGTGTCCAATCAAATTTGTCTTCGGGAACTCTTTCCAAGACGGCTCTTGAAGTTGTCGCTTCATGTTGTAGTTCAGCGATTAATGCGGCATTAATTCCAGTTTTTGCAGTTGCACTTGTACTCATATCGGTTCTCCTTAAATTTTGAATTTTGTTAACGAGGGTATAGTAACAGAAGTGTTTCATCTGTGCAACAAAAATTTATCAATATTGTAATAAATTAATACAAATTTAATTCTCAAAATTTAACGGTAATTGAAATCCATTCGCCATCAACTTGAGTTTTGTAGTTTTCAATTCCCAGTTCGTTTAATTTACTGACTACAAGATTTTCTTGCTCGACTAAAATGCCCGAAAGCAAAAGCACTTTTATAGATTTTTTTACTAACTGGGAAAGCATTGGCAAAATAATATCCGCCGTTACATTTGCACAGACAAAATCAAACACAGGAGAATCTTCTGAAATCGAACCGACATAAAATTCAATTTCTTCCGTATCATTTAATTTCGCATTTTCTTTAGCAATTTCTATTGAGTCAACATCAATGTCACAGGCAAGAATTTCTCCTCTTTTACTTATCTTTTTTTCTTGAATTTTAGCTACGGCGATAGATAAAATACCCGTTCCCGTGCCGACATCAAAAAAAGACATATCGCTTTGATAATTTTTTTCAATGGCTTTTAAGCAAAGTTTGGTTGTTTCGTGAGTTCCTGTTCCGAAAGCCATATTTGGCTCAATTTTGATTATGATTTTTTCGCTTCTCTCGATGTTTTCCCAAGGCGGAGCGATGATAAATTTATCCGTTTCCGTCGGCTTCCAGTGTTTTTTCCATTCGGCAAGCCAATCTTGATTTTCGATTTGTTTGGTTTCGATTTTTTTTATGGAATCATCGGAAAAGCCGTAAATCTGAAGAGATGTTTTGAGTTGAGATTGTAAAGATTCATCGTCAGGCAATTCGCTAAAATAACCGATGATGCAAATATCTTTGTGGGATTGTTTACCAAGATTATTTATTTCATTTCCGAGGGAATTTAGTTCGTTAAGAGCAAATTCTATCGCTTCGGAGGTGTGAGGCTCGGCGGTGATTTTGATTGCAAACCAGTTTTGATCTTCCATCTATTCTTTAATTCCAATTTCATCTAGTTTCCGCTCTTGATTTCGCCAGTCTTTGACTACCTTTACAAATAATTCCAGATAGACTTTTTTGCCAAGCAGATTCTGAATATCTTTACGAGCTTTTATTCCTATGTCTTTGATTCTTTTGCCCTGTTTGCCGATAACTATTCGTTTTTGCGAAGGTCGCTCAACATAGATCGCACAATAGATTTTAGTTGTTTTCGGGTTGGACTCATCAAATTTTTCCGTAATCACAGCCGTCACATAAGGAATTTCATCACCAGTTGATTCAAGGATTTTTTCCCTCACCATTTCTGCAACTATCACACGCAGAGATTGGTCGGTCATTTCATCTTCGGAAAAGATCGGTTCGCTTTCGGGCAGGTGTTTGATAATTTCTTTGAGCATTAATTCGATAGCTTCGCCCTTGAGTGCGGAAACTGGAACTATTTCTTTGAAATCGTGTTCGGCGGAATAAAATTCTATTAGCGGAAGTAACTTGGTTTTATCTTTTAATTTATCTATTTTGTTTAGAAGCAAAACGGCAGGCTTTTTACTTTTCTTGACCAAATCTAGAACAAATCTGTCGCCATTTCCCGTAGAAACTGAAGCATCCCGCAGAAGGACTACCAAATCCACTGATAGAATCGCATCATGAACCGCCGCCATCATACGACGATTAAGCAAATAACCAGGTTTATGAACTCCTGGGGTATCAACAAAAACGACCTGACCTTCATCAAAAGTTACAATACCTTGAATCTTATGGCGTGTCGTTTGTGGTTTATTTGAAACAGCGGCAATTTTTTCACCAACAAGATGATTTAAAAGGGTTGATTTGCCCGCATTAGGACGCCCAATCAACGCAACATAACCGCTTTTGTAAGACTTATCATTCATTATTTAATTTTATAACTACTTTATATACTCTTCGAATAAAAAAATAGAAACTTAAGCTTTTATACAGACAGAGAATATCATAAAAATAATGTCCAATAATAATGACGTGAAGATCAAACAAAATAGATAAGGCAGCAAACAAACTTATGAAATGTAAAATACTGAGGTTGTACTTATGGAAGAAACAATATTAAAAATAAAGAGCCCTAAGTTATTGAAAGTAAGTGGTTTATAAAAAAGGGTAAAATATTACTTGACAGCCATTGTGATGTTGATATACGTTTTTAATACACTTAGTTCAGCTCGGTATTTAAAAACTTAAGGGGATTATTGAAAGCCCAAATTAGTTTTCAATAAACTAATTATTATTAATGAATATATAGCAAGGTATTGTAGTTTATGCTCCTACACTCTAAACAAGTTTTTACGAAGTCACCACAAATTTTTGGTTTTAGCACTAAAGTCAAAAATTCGTGGTGACTTTTTTAGTTTGACAATGAGATATTGAATCTTATACGGATTTTTGAATTTGACAGTTTGAAAAAGAAAAAGTCTGGAATGTAATTGGCGTTACTTTCCAGACTCGAATAGAAATCTAAAGTACAAAAAGATGTACTAAAGATGCCTAACCCTAAAAGCATCATACAGCATCTTTTTGTGATAAAGCAAGATAAATGAATGACTATTCATTTGGATTTGTAGAAAATTCTCTATCTTCGCTTTAGAAAAAAGATGCGTTTTTATTTTTAAAGCCTCTTTTCTCTTTCTCTCACGATTTCTATTCAATTTATTCAAACCATTTATTTATTAATTTAGTAAGACTCCAGTCTTTCTTTTCATAGGTTTACAAAAGTTTTGAATCTGATAGCTCGTTTGATTCATGGCACCTTCCTTAGCCTGAAAGCGAAATGAAAGATGGATTTTTACAAGTATTTTTATTCAATAAAGATCAACAAGAAGGAATTGGTATGCCTAAGAGAATAGACAGATAGGAAGATGATCAAATGAATGCATCAGAAGAAAGAAAAAGCACAAAGAAAGTAAATCAAACTAAACTTGAGAAAAAAGGAAGAATAAGTTTTCTCAAAAAGCTTAAGAAAATAAATAGAAAAAGGCTGCTCTCACAAACTGTTGCAACTAGTCTTATTCTCTTGGTCGGAATCGGAGCAATGGCTCAGATGGGATTATTGCCATATATTGATAAGAAAACAAGTAAGAAATATGGATGGTTTAGAACGGAACTGCCGCAGAATGTCACAAACATATGGAATCCATTTGCAAATCCACCACCAAATCCAACATTACAATTACCAAAAGAATACATTTATGCGGGAGATAGATTATTAGCTATCGAAGAAAATGGTGGAAGTAATCAAAATAATCGAACCAATCATGCATTAGCAACAAATGGAGGGACAGCAACCTCATCATCACAATTTAACAGCAATTTCCCACCAAGTGCTGCCAATAATGGCGACCGCAAAGGTACAGGTTATGCAACTCCTGACGGAACTTGGACTGATGGAACAAGTGGTGTTTTCCCTGATTGGTTACAAGTCGAGTTTAATGGAAGTAAAACGATAGATGAGATCAATGTTATTACTATTCAAAATGGTTATACAAACCCGATAGAACCAACCGAAACAACGACATTTACAAGTTATGGAATAACGGATTATCAAGTGCAGTATTGGGATGGTTCAGGATGGGTCACGATTGAATCTGTGACAGGGAATGACAAGGTCTGGAGAAAGTTCACATTTACACCGATAACAACAACAAAAATCAGAGTATATATAACGGGAGCAGCATATGGTCTTTCTAATGTTGTCGAACTTGAGGCTTGGGGAAGTTAGTTAAGTAGTCATTAGTTAAAAGTTGAAACAAATAGGTAAAAAGATAATGAAAATAGAAAAGAAAACAATAATCTCAAAATTAACTATAGTCGGACTGGTTCTCTTAGTCGGAATCGGAGCAATGGCACAGATGGGATTGCTCCCTCATGAAGACAAAAAGACGGGCAAAAAATATAGCTGGTTAGGAAAAGAATTGCCAGCCACAGCGAAAAACTTGTGGAATCCTTTTGCTTCGCCACCACCACCGACAGCACCAAATTTGTCAAAAGAATACATCTACGCTGGAGATAGAATGTTAGCGATTGAAGATTACACTCAGCCAACTCCGACAGTTACGCCGACACCAACACCTACATCTACTCCGACGCCAACACCAACACCGACGCCGACACCAACTCCAACCCCAACTCCGACACCGACGCCAGGTTGTAATCCAAATCCATTTCAGGTTCAGCAATGTGAGATTAGAGGGCAGGGAACTTGGAATTGGTCAACTTGTCAGTGTGATTGGCATTTTGAGGAAGAGTAAATAATTAGAAAAACACACTAATAGAAAGACTAAAGTTCTGAAAAAGATTACTAAGCAAAAGAGAATAGAGAAAAAGGAAGAGAAGATTATGTATCCATCAAAATTTACAAACAATGATTTAGCGAAAGAATTGAAAATGAGCAAGCCAAATAAAATTAAAAATTCAAACAAACTAACCTCAAAAAACAAAATAAGCTTGGGGATAGTTAAAGCATTTGTCATCTTGCTGTTGTTCGCAATATCAGGTTTCGCTCAAGACCCGCCGCCAAATCCTGATCGTGGCTTTCAACCCGGTTCTTCTCATTCTATTTCCGATATCGAAACAGTTAATACAACTAACGGCAATCTGATGTTAAATATTCCGCTTGTTTCACTTCCGAAAGGTCGTGGTGAAGTCGGCAAATCCATTTCCCTGATGTATAACAGCAAACTCTATGACACAACCGTTGAAGACACTCTTGATAGTAGTGGACAAATGGCTAGTCAAAATATGCTGAGAGTTAGTGATAACGGTGGATGGAAATACACCAGAGACGGAGTTCTTAGCTATTCTCTTGATGTAATTAGTCGTTTTGAAAATTCATCATGGTATGACTGTAATGGTTCTGATGCAGGAAAAAATGCGTATTCGATGAAGGTTTATATCAATATGCCTGATGGAAGTAGAAAGGAGTTTCGTCCGACTGGATTTACAGACATTTATAACGATGGTTATTTTGCGGTAATGCCAAGCGGTTACAATACTTCAAATTGTAATAGTGGTGCAACACTTTATTCTTCATCTGGAATGACTTATTACAGCATTGACGGGTCTTACACAAAACTAGTTGTAGATTATGCAGGCAATACCGGACGCGGAGAGACAAATCCATGGACTATGTATTTACCGGATGGTAGCAAAATCAGAAAAGATGGTAATGGCATTCGTACCACCGACCGAAATGGAAATTATATTCAAGGTTTAACCGATAACTTTGGAAGAAGCATATCAATTCAAAAAAATGCAGCCCCAAATGAAGACCACATAATTATGCAGGGAGTTGGCAATCAGCAACTCAAATGGAAAGTAAAATGGAAAACAGTCTCTTTCACAAAACAATATACAACGACCGGAGCAAGCGGTGGAATCGGTCGTAGTGGGACGTCAGTTCAAACTCTTTCGATGGCACTAAAGGTAGTTGATCGAATCACTTTGCCGACACAACTGGGCAATCTCTATTATGAGTTTAACTACAATCAGGAAAACAATAATGGTTGGGGGGAACTATCTTCGGTTACATTACCATCGGGAGCGACTACCGATTATGAATACAAGTGGGACACAGATTTTGGTTCATTAACAACAACTAATATGGTTTTGGAGAATTCTGTTTCCAAAAAAACTTTGACCTATCTCGAAGAGTATGATGGCAATTCAAACAGCACTTCTGATGTTTGGAATTACAATATCGGTAAATCTACAAGCACAGTTACCTCACCCGATGGGACAGTTACGACCAATGTGTATGGGGATACTTCAACAGAAAGTCCATACAGCGGTTTGGTAACGAAAACTTCTGATAATCACGGAAATGTAACTGAAAGCCGTTGGGAATTTAACCGTCCACCGGGAACAAATGCTAATACCAGTGCAGCAGTAAACTCCTACGTCAAAACAAGCTACACAACCATTCCCGACGCCAATGGGAATCCATCATTAACTAAAATTGTAGATAATACGATTGACCCAAACGGTAACTCTACAGAGACCAAGGAATATGACTGGGTTGCTTATAGTTCGATTCCGAGGGATTCACAAGGTAAACCCAATGGCATACCTAGCGGGGCGGTATTAAAGAGAATAACTTCTAACGTCTTTTATAATTCAGCAACATCAAACTCAAGTAAGGGATATTGGAATACAAGTTCTCCTGCTAAAAGAGATGCTGTTCAATATACAACTATTAAAACGCCTTCGGGGACACCTGTTGCACATACTCAATTCATTTATGATAACTATTCCACTAAAGGGAATGTCACTGAGCTCAGAGTTTGGGACTCAACCAAGGGGGCTTACACTCAAGCTTTGACAAGTTCTAATTGGAATCGAACCTTAACAACGTATGACACTTACGGAAATCCTACTTTGATTACAGATCCGAAAGGATATCAAACAAAAATCACTTACGGAGCAGTTAATGGTTACGCAGGACTTTATCCAACTAAGACTGAAACTGCTTACAATACAAGTGTAGAAAGAACTGCGACATCAACGTATGATTTCTACACAGGATTAGTAACCAGCACAACTGATGTTGATAACAATGTCTCTACTGCAACAGATTATGATGCTTTAGGCAGACCAACTAAAGTAAAAGCGGCAGTCGGGACATCAAATGAAATCTGGACTCAGACTGAATATGGAGACCTTGAAAGAAGAGTTATAAAGAGGAGTGATCTTTATGCTCTCGGTGATGCTAAGAAAGTCTCAATTTCTCACTATGATCAACTGGGAAGACCTCGATTAGTCAGAACTCTGGAAAACTCCGCAACGGAAGATGAGTACGATGAAACCGATGGAATTAAAGTTCAAACCCGTTATGAAACCTCAAATCCATATACATATTCTTTAACTTCAAATCCATATCGAGCGGCTTATTCCAATCAAGCAGGAAGCGAGCAAACGATGGGTTGGTCACGCTCAAAGAGTTGGAATCACGGCAGACGTTCTGAAGCGGAACACTTTTCAGGGGCAAGTCTGCCCGCACCTTGGGGAAGCAATTCTAATTCAACGGGAGTTGTTGTCACGGAAACTGATGCCAATGCTTCAACTGTCACTAATCAAGCAGGAAAACAGAGGAGAAACATATCTAATGCACTCGGGCAAGTAACGAGAGTTGATGAACCTAATAGTTCCGGCAGTTTAGGAACAGTCTCATCTCCGACTCAAGCGACTTATTATTCCTACAATACGCAAGGCAATATGGTTGAAGTTACTCAAGGAGTTCAAAAGAGATATTTCCTTTATGATTCTTTGGGCAGACTTATTAGAGTTAGACAACCCGAACAGCAAGTCAATACAGCCTTAAATCTATCAGGGCAGGGAACTTCCAACACACAATGGACAACTGCCTCGACCTATGATGCCAATGGTAATGTTTTAACAACAATCGACGCTAAAAATGTAACGACAACCTACACCTACGACCAATTAAATCGGACTTTAACGAGAACTTACTCAGACGGCACTCCAACGGCTACATTTACTTATGATGACTCAAGTGTGCCGTTTTCAAAAGGACAATTAACCAAAACATCAAATTCTGTCTCAACTTCACAAATTACAGCTTTTGATAATATGGGAAGAGTTCTGACAAGCCAACAAATTACGGATGGGCAAACTTATACTTCAAGCTATCAATACAATCTATCAGGAAGACTTACCCAAGAAACCTATCCAACAGGCAGAGTTATTACAAATACTTTTGATAGTGATGGTGACATTTCTCAAATCACTGGGCAGATGGGAAGCACCAATAAAACCTATGCGGATTTAATTACTTATTTTGCTTCTAAACAAATTGAAAAATTAAGAATTGGAAACGGATTATGGGAAGCGGCTAAGTTAAATTCCAAAATGCAAGCTACCGAAATCGGTCTAGGGACAAGTGCGACAAATCTGAACTTGTGGAAAATCAATCTTGATTACGGAGAACTCAATACAAACGGAACGGTTGATACAACTAAGAATACAGGAAATATTGCAAAACAAACTATCTCTTTTTCAGGGTTGGCAAATCCGTTTATTCAAACTTACAAATTTGATTCTTTGGATAGACTAATAGAAGCTAAGGAAACAAATAATGGAACTCAGACTTGGAAACAGACATTCGATTATGACCGTTACGGTAATCGCACTTCATTTACACAAATTGTTGGTTCTACTCAGTTGCCAATAAATAATCAAACACTACCTACAGTTGACCCGAATACAAACAGATTTCAGACAAGTCAGGGATATACTTATGATTTTAATGGAAATTTAATTGGTGATGCTGAGGGAAGACAATTTGTATTCAATGCTGACAATAAACAAACTCAGGTAAAAGATTCACAAAACACTGTTATTGGACAATACTATTATGATGGGAATGGGAAGAGAATCAAAAAGATAACTGCTCAGGAAACTATTACGTTTGTTTATTCAGGCGGAAAGCTAGTTGCAGAATATTCAACTCAGACTCCTCAATCACAAGCAACAACTAAATACATTGCAACCGACACTCTCGGAAGTATCAGGGCAATCACCGATCAGAATGCGAATATAGTCTCTCGACGCGACTTTATGCCGTTCGGAGAAGACCTATATGCTGGAACTCCAAGTAGAACAACCAATGATGGTTACAAGGTAATTGGAGATTCGGTCAGACAGAAATTCACAGGATATGAAAGAGATGAAGAAACAGGATTAGACTTTGCAGAAGCAAGATATTATAAAAATAATCACGGCAGATTTACCGCTGTTGATCCGCTTTTGGCAAGTGGAAAGTCGGCAAACCCACAAACTTTTAATAGATATGTCTATGTGATGAATTCTCCGCTCAAATATACTGATCCAACGGGATTACAGGCAGCTACTCACATTGGAGATGTGTACGGTCATAGAAATGTTGGATTTCACAAAGCACCTTTTGATATATATAAAAAACCTTATAGGGGACCTTCAATTTTTGTTGATGCTGATGATGGATTTACCTATAGTGTGACTAGAAATGGATACTATGCTTTGGGGAAAACAGAAGAGCTAAATAGGAGAGCTGCATCTACTATGCCTAAAGCTCGACTTAAAACTTGGGGGGAGTTGATGACTGAAACTGTTACCCAAAGTAAAGGAAATGTTCAACCTTTTGCTGCAAGTGTAGCTAATGACCCTTTATTCAACCTTTTGGAAAGAGCAACAAACCCAGATTCGGTTTCAGTCAGTTATAATTTACCCTTAATTGACACTGGTGTACAGCTTGAGTTAACTAGAGATTTTGACCCTATAATAGGATTTAGATTTGGAATTAACCCGACTGATTGGATGTCCGCAATGGACAATGGCAACATAAGCAGTATGTTTAGACCGAGAAATTTACTAGGAGGGTTTTCGGCAAACGCTTCTTGGATAATTGATAGTAATGCGGACAGAAACATCCGAGAGGATTTTTATACGGGTACAAGTCAATCTACACAAGTATGTTATTATTTATGTGCCGGAATTGAAAATAATATACCAGAAAATTCAAGGAACAGTAGAGCTGCATTTAGTTTGGGTTTCGGAACTCCCTCTATTACTAGTGGTGTAAATAATAGTAGAAGAGTAGGAGATATAATAGAAGACTTAGGTAATCTCATTGATTAGTATTACAAAAAAAATTAAGGTATTTAGTCTATTTTTGTTAAGTATTTCTATACTTTCGATGTTTTTGTCCTGTAGTGAGTTAACCCAAGAAGAGATAGAACAAAAGATTTCTGAATCTAAAAAATTCAGGAAATTGAATGAGTTTTGCGAAAATGTTCCAAAACCGGATGGATTTAGATTTACACACAAGGATTTTGGAGGGGGAAATAGTTTTACTATAGCTATCGCTTACTACTACAAAACCAACATATCATTTTCACAGGTAAAGAGTTTCTATTTGGAGTATTTTAGAAATCAAGGTTGGAAACGAAAAATTTTTGAAGATGAAAAACATTGGCGAGATCGAGGTTTCATTAAATATCAAAAAGGTAAAAAGATTATTGTTGTCGAACATTCATCTTCTACTCTCTATGATTATGTGATTGGGTGTAAGCAGTTAGTGTAATTTAAAGAAAGACAATGCTATTTGAAGAAAGAACCATTTTAGTGCTCAAATATCAGATTTTGTTAGCTGTTATTTTATTGAATGTAGGGTGTTTATCAATTAAACCTGTGTATTACGAACACGAGAGAAATGTAGCTATAAAACAGGTCGAAAAATACCACAAATTGTATAACGAAAATAAATTTGGCGAAATATATGAGATGTTCACAATTGAACAAAAGCAGGAAAAAAGCGAGGAACTGGTTGTTTCCGCTATAAGACAATTTTATAAAAAAGCAGGTAAGGTTAAGAATACAAAATTAATAGACTCTAGTGTGAGAAACAAACTATCTCACAAGATTGTAAATTTAAGTTACCAAACAGAATTTGAAAATGAAAAACAAATTGAGAAGTTTGTTTTTTTCATTCAGGATGAGAAAGTGGCTCTTGGTTTCTACAGTCAACCTAAAGATGCTTCAAAGGATTAGGGAGCGATCCTAACGGACTTTAACCATGATATCTTTTTTTCCGCAAGGGGTTTCAAAAGTTACGGTAAAAGCACCTTTGTTGGAGCTGATGGATTTGATCAGGAAGAAAGATTGTCCTGCGACTGCTCCGATTTCGGGTTCATAGACGACCTCCACATCTTCGGGGCTGCTTGAGGTGGCTTTGATGTCTTTTTGTTTGTTTTCTTCTAAACCTTTTAATCCGACCAAGATTCCTATTCCGCCGCTTGTATTGATGATTGAGACAACTTCTTGACTAACGACTATCTCGCATTCGGCTAGTTTAGGTTCTTCTTTCTTTTCTTCCTTAGCAACAACTCTCGGACGGGTTGCTCCGAGATCAATTACAGTTTTTTCCGAATCATTTTCTTTTTCATTGGTTTCATCGGTTTTGGGCTTCTCTGAAGAATCGGTTTTCGCGGATTCATCGCTGGTTTTTGCTTCAGCTGGTTTGGATGAATCTTCTTTGGAGGAATCGTCTTTATTAATCAAATCTGAAATATTTTCTTCGGCAGGTTTTGTTGGTTCTTTAGGATTGGAATCGTCTGTTTTGGGCAGATCAGACCTTTTTATTTCGTTTTCATCTGCTTTTGTTTCGTTGGTTTTGTTTGCGTTATCTTCCGACTTTTTCTCTTCTTCTTTTTTCTTTTCCTCTTCTAAAGCCTGTTTATATTGTTCGATGTCAGTTCTTGGAATATCAATGATGATTGGGTCAAAGAGGGAAGTGTTTTTCGCTTCTTCTTTAGGTTTGTCAGTTGGTTTATCGGTTGTTTTGTTTGTATCTTCTGAGGGAATTTCTTTAGAGGTTGAATTGTTCGAATCAGGCAAAGAAATATCTTCAATATTTTTTTCCGAATCAACTGGTTTTTTATCATCTGTTTCGGAAGGTTTCTCTTTCGGTGCTTTGGTTGGGTCTAAGATGTCTTCATTTAATGTTAGCTTTTCATCCTCGGATGGTTTTTTGCTGGCGTCGGTTGAGTCATCTTTGGCAATCGGAACAATATCGGGGACTTCGTCATCTTTCTTTTTATCTTCTTTTGGTTTTTCTTCAGGTTCGGATTTTTTGACGAAGATTGCGGAGGTATTGGTTTCGTCTTTTGGCGAATCTTTTAATTTTTCTTCTAAACCGTCCAGACTTCCATTAACCTGTTGATAGAGTGTTTCGACAACAACTTTTTTAACTGTGCTGGGTTGGTCAGCGTTGGCGATCTCGCTTGCGTAACTTTTTACGTAGGAATCAAGGGCTTCTTTGGGTTTTTCCATTTTCTCGAAGACCATTCCGCGTTTCCAGAGTGTCGAACGCCACCAAGCACTATCTTTAGGCAAGATACTCATTGCCAAATTGAGCTTGGCAAGTGACTCTTCGTATTTTTCCTGATTGTAGAGTGTCCAACCTGCGGTTTCTTCGATTCTGCCGCGAATAATTCTTGTAAGCGTGGGTGTAGGAATATCAGGAACGACGACATTTTGACCGCGTGTTCGGGCAAGGTTTCTTGTCTCATAAAGTTCGTCTGCTAAAACTGCAGATGAGGGGCTGGAAACGTTTAGTGCATCCTGAACTCCTTCAACGGCTCTCTGCGTCAACTCCATTGCTTTTGGTAAGGCTTTTTTCTTTTCAATAAGCTGATTAGCAACGTACAAATTGCGATGGGTTTTCATTCCATCATCGCCACCTGCAAAATTCTCTGCCGCCTCGGCTAGTTCAATTTCATCAACTGTTGATATGGCAAGCTTATTTTCAAATTCGAGCAAGGCTTGTAATTTTTTTGCTTTTTCAATGTCATTCGCGGCATTCGGTGCAAATATTCCTGCTTTTCTTTCTAAAGATAATAATTCGATAAAATTATCACCTTCAGCTTCAATACGTCCGCCCAGACTTGTAACCACCTTTCCATCTTCAATCGTAAAGTTTTTCTTAAGTTCTTCGGCGGCTTCTTTATAAAAACCTGCGGCACTTTGAGCAAGTGCAAGTTCAAAAGATAGCGTCGGAAAATTACCGAATTGGCGTCCGGTTAGGAGTGCAGTTTCGGCAGAAAGGGGACTTCCTTGGAGCATATGTCCACGAGCAAGTGCAATATAAGCCCAAGTGTAGCGAGGCTCAGCTTGAATCGCTTGATTAGCCATTGCGACAGCTTTTTCACCGTTTTTCTGTGTTGCATACCAGTAAGCCGCACCGACGAGTAGCGGAACGTTTTTAGGATTAGCTTCGAGTTCCTTTGCCATCTCAGCTTCAGCTTCATCCTTTTTGCCCGCATCAAAAAGCGAAAGTATCCAGCCTGTTTTAGCCGTCGCGTCATCTTCTTTCTTTTCCAGAATTTCTTTGTAGAGCGTTGTGGCTTCATCAGATTTCCCTAAGGCTCTTTTGATCTCTGCTAAGCTTCTTTTTGAAACTATTGAATCAGGGTCGAGTTCTAGGGCTTTCGTGTAGCCCTCTTCGGCTTTAGGTAGATTAAAACCGATACGGTTAGCCAAACCCAAAGTTTGATGAGCTGATGCTAATTCAGGTTCGAGTTCGATTGCTTTTTGGGCGAGTTTTCGGGCAGCGGTAGAATATTCAATTCCTAAATAGAACGTTGCCAAAGCGGCAATTTGTTTGGCGTTATCACCGATTTTTTCTTCGATGGTTTGAGCAATATCAAAAGCCGCAACTCTCTGTCCGCGTACAAAAACATTTGTTGGGATTTGTAATAAAACTCCTGAAAATAATTTGTCGGAAACAGGCGTCGGAGATTCTTTTACGGCAAGTTTGAAAAGATTTACGCCTTCTTCTACTTCACCTAAACGCAATTTTTCGGCGGCGATTGCTGCTCTGGCACCGACTATTAACTCCAATGCACGATTTTTTTCTTCCGATTCGGGGTAATCTCTGATAAATTTTTGTAAAGCTGAGATTCTTTCAGCCGGGGCAGATAAAGCAATCGCATTTTTTAAGTCTTCTTTTTCACCCCCAACATTCTCTTCCGTTTTAACTTTTGTTTCTGTATTTGTATTCTCTGCAAGGTTTGGGTCAGGGGTCTGAGCAAACATTGTGAGCGAGGAAAGGATTATTATTAGTATTAATGCTACGTATCTCATAAAAATAAATCCGTCTTAAAATTATTTGTTTTTAATATCCAATGATGATAACACGAAATTGCCAAAAATGACCTATATCTTTTATTCTGAAAATATGAGCGAACTTGATGAAGTTTGGGAACACGATCTGGAAATTGCCGTCGAAAATGCAAAACAAACTAACCGTTTTGAATTAGCTGACTATCTAACGCTGAAAGCCTCTAATGATAAAATCCGCACGGAAAGCGTCAAATGGCTTTTCGATACTGTTTTAGAAATTGTTTTTGCATTTAACGATCACGGTGCAAGAATCAAGATTGAACAGAAAGAAAAGCATCGGTTTAAATTTGGTAATTCAAATTTGCGTGGTCCGCAATTAAAACTTCAACAGGGAGTAAGATGTTTGACTTTGGACGCGGGTTGGACGCAGACGCCGAGTGACGGTTTTATGCGTGGCGGAGCTTTAGCCGCAGCGATGATCACACATTTTGGATTTAGCAAAATGAATGAGGAATTAGTTTTGTTACGATACGAAAATCATCCACAATGGTTTTCAGTTTTAGATGAAAGAAATCGGGCTTCATTTAATATGCAGAGTTTTAAAAAACATTTTGAGGTGTTTTTAGGATAGTTTGTGGCTGACAGCCTTTTCCTTTTCAGAGGCTCGTATTGTAGAATAATTATTTAAACATAAAAAGCTATTTATTAACAGGAGATTTTTTATAAACGTGAAATCAGAATTATCTAAGCTGGTCGAGTTGCAGAAAACCGATACAAGGATTCGGCAACTCAAGAACAATATAGAAACTGCAGAAGAAAGGCGTGCTACCCTCGAACAAGAGTTTGAACAGCACGCCTCTTCTATTAGAGAGATACAAAATACAAAAAAGGAAGCAGAAGAGAAGAAAACTGACCTTGAAAACAGAATCGCTGACGCCAAAACGCAATTGGACAGAGCGAATCGAAACTTAACGACCGCCACCGATACAAAGCAATACGAAGCGGCAATGCGTGAAATTGATGCTCTAAACAAACAAGTTTCGGGACACGAAACTGAGATTTTAGAACAGCTCGAAATTATTGATGAAACGGACAAGGTTTTAGATGAGCGAGCAGATGAAATAAACAATCTTGAAAGCGATTGGGAAAAGAAACTAAAAGATTTTGAAAAAGAACTCAGAAGCAACAAAAGAGAATATAACAAGCTAACCAAAGAGCGTGAAGCTGTTTTTTCAGATATCTCACCCAGACTTGCCGCAGTTTACAATCGTCTCATCACCAGAAGTAGAGATGGTATAGCTGTAGCCGAAGTTAAAAATAGTACATGTAGTGCTTGTTTTATGTCTTTAAGAAAACAAATGATTGTCCTACTCAAGACCACAGATGAGATCTTGACCTGCGAAAGCTGTACAAGAATATTGTATGTGGATAACAGCGAAGAAGAACAAAGCGAAGCAACAGCAAGTTAAATTCAAATACGAATTGCGAATTAGAAATTATTAGTCCGCAATTCGTATTTTATTTAGTCCATTCTTTTGAAATTTCTACATCAACCTTAATCGGAACTTTTGCAACATATTCTTCCGCCGCACTTACCATTGCCTGTTCCAGATTTCTTGCAGCTTGTTCCGGTTCAGATTCATTCACCTCAACAATAATTTCATCGTGAACAATATTTACTAATTTTGCGGAAGTTTTGGTATTTACTTGGTGCAATAGGTGTAAAGCACGCTTTAGAATGTCAGCAGAAGTCCCTTGAATCGGCATATTTTTGCCATTACGTTTAGCGGAAGCGATTTTTTTTCGGTCGTCTTCATCAAAGCGAAACCGCATCATTCTACCGGAAGCCGTGCGAGCATTTCTTTCTTGGATGACTCTATTTCCAGCATTTCTGAGCCATTCATCAAGTCCCCTGTAAGTTGCAAAATAACGACGCATAATGTTTTCGGCTTCCATCTGAGAAACGCCAGTCATCAAAGCAAATCTCTGCGAACCGATTCCATAAACAACACCGAAGTTTAAGCGTTTGGCAAAACTTCTTTGCTCAGGCGTAACTTCTTCAGACTTGATATTAAAAACCTGTGCGGCAGCAGATGAATGAAAATCTTCACCTGATTTGAAGGCATCTATAAAATTTTCGTCATTTGAAAATTCTGCTAAAATCCGCAATTCAATCTGCGAGTAATCAGCAATAATCAGAGTGTTTCCTTCTTCAGCACGGAAGCATTTTCGGTATTCTTCACCGTGTGGGATTTGCTGTACATTTGGTTTTGAACAGCTAAAACGTCCTGTCGGAGCACCGATCTGGCGAAAATCTGCGTGGATTCTGCCTGTTTCGGGATTGATAAATTCCAAGATCGTTTCGCCAAAGCTCGTGATTGCTTTAGCAACGCTACGGTATTCGAGAAGTTTTTCGACAACAGGATAATCTTTAGCAAGTGGTTGTAATTGCCAACCGCGTGTTGTTTCGGGGACGGGGACGCCTAAATTTTTTAGAGCATCAGTAACTTGTGCTTTAGAGTCAAGATTGATTTCCGCAACGCCAAAAAGGGAAGCCTGAGCAACACCCGCAGAAAGCATTCCTTGCAACTCTAGGGCAATTTTTTCTTGTTCTTTTTTTACTTTTTCAAGCTGTTCCCGCCAACAATCTGCATTTAGATAAAAGCCATTTAGCTCCATTGTGGCAATTGGCACAACACAATCAAATTCCAGTTTAGCAACTCTTATCAAACCATCAGATTTTAACTTTTCAACGATTTTTTCACGTAAAGGAACCATCGTTGCAGCATCTTTGGCAGCATACTCGATTTGAGAATGAGAAAGCTCATCAGCACTCCAATCTGAAACCTGCTCGCTTTTATCTAGTTCAGTCCCGAGAAAAAAGCTCGTAACTTCCGCCAAGTTATGACGACGATCCTGATCACCCGCAGCGATTAATTGGCTAGCAATAAGCGTGTCGAAGATGCCACCGAGTTCAGTTCCCAGATGATGCAGAGTCCATTTTGCATCAAACTTTGCATTGTGTGCGATCTTGATCGGTTTTTCATCCGAGAGAATTTTTCGCAAACCCTCAAGTTCGGGCATTGTTTTAATATCACCCTTATCCATAAAAGGTTTTAGATCAATTACAATCGTGTTTTTACCATTACTAAGCTGAACAAGACGTATGTAACCATCAAAAGGGTCAAGAGCTGTAGTTTCCGTATCAAAACCGAGATATTCTTCTGATTTAAATTCTTCGAGAGCTTTCGCAAGCCCTTCTTCGTCGTTGATTAATTGAAAATAAACTTCCATATTTTAGTTAATGGTAAATCTTAAATGAAAAATCGTAAACAGCAGAAAAAAATAAAATTGTTTAATTTACGATTTACCAAATTTGAAAAAACATTTATACTTAATCTGTTTGTTAGAAATTTTTACTATTGTTTTGTTAAACAGCTGGCAAACAGGAAAAATTGAAATATAAAATAGTTATTAAGTTAAAAGTTTTAGCGGGTTGAAGCTCAATTTTAAGGATAAATTTGAAGCTCCCCGCAATTTGAAAGTAAAAAAAGATTTTTACATACACTAGGCTCTTCGTGAAAAAACTCAAAATTCCTTTTTGGGAAATCGCTTTAAAATAAATTTTACCTAAACACGCAATTTTGCTCTTGATATTTTGAGTAAAGGTCTTAGTTTATAAAATTTCTTCCAAAACACATCCTTGCTGATTTTGTAACAAAAATTAGTAAAGGAAAATCTCTAAAACTATTCATAAAACCTGCTTAATAACGCTTTTCAAAAAAACTTTTGAAAGTAGGAAAGCTTAAAATATGTCAAAGGAAATGATTATTAGCGTCAACGGACGCGAGAAAAAAATTGCCATCATTGAGGATGGGCAAGTTACAGAATTTTATATCGAACGCGGAGAAGATAATTCGGGCGTTGTCGGAAACATTTATAAAGGAAGGGTTCAGAGAGTTTTGCCCGGAATGCAATCTGCTTTTGTTGATATTGGTTTGGAAAGAGATGCATTTTTATATGTTTCGGACTTTTTCGATGAGCAGGAAGAGATCGAACGCATCGTAATGGAAAAGGGTAAGAAAAAAGCTTCACCTGATGATGCCGACAAGGAAGTCACCGACGAACTTCACAAAACTCGTCTGAAACGCGATAAGAAGATTGATAATGAACAAGAAAAAGCTGAAATAGAAGTCAAATCAGATGACGACGCTGATGATACTGGATCCTCAAGTGAGCAAAAATCCAAACGTAAACGCGGTCGTCGAAGAAAGAAAAAAGAAGAACCGAAAAAGGAAGAACAAAAAGAAACCTCTGAAGATAAGGAAGACAAAGACAGTGAAGATCAAAAAGATGAAAGATCAGAAGAGTTGAAGATTCCGACTTTTGAGTTCGAGAATTCCGGTTTTGAAAGAATTGTTGATGAAGACGATGAAGAAGATGAAGAAACAGGCGAAATGCTCAAAGATGCGATGACTCAAGAGGCAATCATAGACAAGGTTCGTGCAATAGAATTTGATATGGAAAGCACAGATTCTGCTGAAGTAGGTTCTTTGATTGATGCCGTTGGTGATGAAGACAATGGTTTTGAACGCATCGTTGACGAAGAAGAGGTCGAAGAGATAGAAGAACCAAAGGAAGAAAAGAAAACCAGAACGCGAAGAAGCCGAAAATCAACCAAAACATCGACTCGCAGAAGAAGAAAATCTACGACGAAAAAAGATTCTGAAGAAAAAGAAGAAAAAAAAGAAGAACAAGAAGTAGAAGAAAAAGCGGCAGAAGAGGAATCTAAAGAAAAAGAAGAAAAGAAAACCACGAGAAGAAAACGCTCCACAAGAGCTAAAAAAGGAACTGCCGCGAAGAAAACAACTCGCAGGAGAAAAACTAAGAAAGACGCAGAAGAAGAGAAAAACGAGCAGAACAAAGAAAAAGAAGATACGGCAGAAGTTGAAAGCGAAGCAAATGCGGAAGCGAAAACAAAAGAAGCTGAAGAAGAGAAACCAAAGAAAACTGCTACGAGGAGAAGAAGAACAACGAAATCAAAAACAACCAGAGGCAGAAAAACCTCTACCCGCAAAAAAACAACCAGCACGAGAAAGAAAACTACCAAAAAAGATGAAGAAGAAAAAACCGTGCCGGATGCGGAAGCAAGTGTAAACGATTCAACGGAGGTTTCAGAGATGGCTGTCAGACGTGGAAGCAGAGGTGGCGGTCGCCGTCGCAGAAATACGGGAGGAAAAAACCCTGCAAAGACCAAAACTCATATGGACAAAGGGTATAAAACCACCGATTCAGAAAAACCGATCACGGCAGATGCTGCAATCGCTTCTGCCGAGTTTAGATCAAGCGGAAATGGCAGAAGAAAAAGACGCGAAAAAAAACAACCAAAAATTTCTGATCTTCTGCACGAAGGTCAAGAGGTTTTGGTGCAGATCGCCAAAGAACCTATTGCCCGAAAGGGAGCGAGAATCACCTCGCATATCGCTTTACCGGGAAGATATTTGGTCTTTATGCCGACTATCGAACATTTGGGTGTTTCAAGAAAAATTGATTCCGCAAAAGAACGTGGACGACTTAGAAATCTTCTGCAAAAGGTTATAAAAAGCGAAAAAATTACATCAGGCGGTTTTATAGTCAGAACCGCAGGAACAGGGAAGTCAGAGAGCGAAATCAGAGATGATGCACGCTATTTGACCAAAACCTGGCAAGACATCAAAAAAGATGCGGAAAAGTCCAAATCTCCTGAGCTTATTCATCAGGACTTAGACATCGTTCAAAGATTAATTCGTGATCAACTTTCTGATGATTTCACTGCAATTCGTGTGGATTCAGAAGAAGAATATTTAAGAACTGTGGAGTTCATTAATCGGATTCAGCCAAAAATGGTTAAACGGGTTAAATTCCACACACTCGATCAGCCGATTCTTGAAACCTATGGGGTTGCGAGTGAAGTGGATAAAGCTCTTAAACATCGTGTCTGGTTAAAGTCAGGCGGATATTTGGTAATAAATCAAACCGAAGCTCTGATCGCAATTGATGTCAATACAGGGAAATTTGTCGGAAAGGGAAATGAAAGATTAGAAGACACGATCACAAAAACTAATCTGGAAGCTGTAAAAGAGATTTCAAGACAAATCAGACTAAGAGACTTAGGTGGAATTATCGTTTTGGACTTGATTGATATGGAAGATCGCCGCAATCGTCAGAAGGTTTTGCAAGCCCTCCAAGAGCATCTTTCAAACGACAAATCTCCGACAAAAGTTCTTTCGTTCAATGATTTTGGTTTGATAATTATGACTCGTAAGCGCGTCAAACAATCTCTCGAACGCACACTTTGCTCACCTTGCTCATACTGTGAAGGTGCGGGTTGGATAAAATCAACTCAAACTATTTGCTATGAAATTTTGGAAGAGGCAAGGAGTCTTTCGAAAAATCTAAGCGATGTTCGCCAAACAACCTTGCGGGTTCATCCTGAAGTTGCTGAGACCTTACGAACTGCGGAAAAAGAAGTTTTAGATGAGATCGAAGAATATCTGGGAATTGTTGATCTGACAGGGGACTCAACAATCCATCATGAACAATACGATTTTGCGTTTATATAGAGCCTGTAAACCATAACATTTTACACGAATCTGTTGTTCATAATCAGTTTTGATTGGAATATACCTTATTTCATTGTCCATCAGAGTGTCTTTTAAGGATTTGTCTAAATTATAGCAATCTATCAAAGATTAACTATAAATAAATCCTCTGTATCACGGGATGCGTGCAAAACAAAGACCTTATAAAATGCCAGAAAATTGTCATACTTTTTGACCTGCCACATTCTGACATTTTCAAATCGTTTAGCCGTATAAGTTTTTTCTTTCCAAGGTGGGGTGGGAATGCGGCAAGTTGCTCTAATGAATCTTCAATCGCTACTAAGAACTTTACGCCGACCTCTAGGTTTTCTTCGGCAATATAAAAAAACATTCTTTATCTTCTTTTTCTCAGACAACAAAAGGTGGAATTGGTTCACTAATCTATAATTGAGACAATAACAGACTATTTCCGAGGTAAGACATTCTCAAATGGTAATCCTATTCTTGAAAGAGGAATTGTAACAGCCCATGAAATTGGTCATCCATCTGGTATAAAAGGAGATGGGACATCCCATAAGATAATGATTGGAAAGGCTACAAGTATTGTTGTTGGAGAAGAAAAGTTAATACCTACACACTTAAAAATATAATAAGATGTAGAACAAAGAGTCTGGGGTAGTAAGTATTAAAATAAATTTTAGGTAAGGTAAATTATGTATAAATTGAATTTGCTACTGTCGCTAATGATTCTATGTCTTATTTATAGTTCTTTTGCTATTGGACAAGATGTTAATGCTCAATTAACTGACTACTCAAGAATATCTATCAACATAAGTGTTCCAAAAGATACATTTTTATTGTTAGAACCCATTCCGCTAAAGTTCAGCGTGAAAAACGAGAGTGGAATCAAGGTGATGGGACGAGCTGATATAGGCAGATTGAATAGAGATTATAAGCTTTATATTGAACGTCCTGATGGAGTTATTATTAATCCAAAAAAAATAACACTTGTCGAGACCTGTGTGAATTGCCAGACTAATTACATTGATGCCAACAAATCCTTTGAAAAGATACATCTAATTGAGGATTACTTCGTTCAAAAACTTTTTCATAAAGAAGGAAAATACAAAATGTGGGCAGAGATATGTAATACAAAATGTGGTGAAACAAACGCTAAACTGAAAAAATCTAACAAAATTACTTTTTCAATAAAGAAACCTTCGGAAAGAAACTTCAAAGCCTATAATGAGGTAAAAAAACTTTCCGAACTCAAACTAAAAGATTACAAAAAATATATTTCTCTGGCGGAAAACTTTGTAATCCAATATCCGGATAATCCTTATATCAATTACGTTTTGTATGAACTTGGTCTTTACTCGTATGGTTTAGGCAGAAAATCTCAATCATTGCAATACTTTCTGAGTATTTCTTTAGACTTTGTGTACAGCGAAGATATTTTCAAAAAAGTGAATTCTCTAAGCAATACAGAAAATTAGGGAATTGTTAACTATAGAGCGAGTTGTGAAGATTCGCTTCAGTTGTTTTATAGCGATTGGCAATAAATTTCTGATTCGAGTCATTTTTTAGTAGGGCTTTGATTTCTTGTCTGGTCTCATAGGACATATCTCATAAGCAAAACTCTTTAATAGAAAAGGCTGTTGATTTTTACTCAATCAACAGCCTTTTAACTTGAACGTTTTTACGTATAAAGTATGACGTAACACCCAAAGCGATTTAGAGCTTCAATTTCTTTCTTAATTTCTTAGGGTTTTTCGGTTTCTCAAAAATCTTTTCAGGAATTTTTTTATTGAATTCCAAAGAATCGTAAGATACGCGAAATGCGTGTTTACCATTTGTATAGTGATCAATTAGTGAGGGCATCGTTATTCCTTGGTAACTTGTAAAACGTGCATAACGTGTTTCTTCTTTGATAGCTTGATTGTCGGCGTTCATCCGATTGTAGATTACCTTCTGAGGAAGCCCATCATCAGAAAATTCATACTCAACTTCAAAGCCGCCTTCAAATGATAATTTCAAAACATCATTTCTTTTACCAAGGCTTGCTTGTCTTCTGCCAACATAAATTAATTCAGCTTTACCTTTCCATGCTCCACGCAGTAAATAATTAAAATGAGTTTTCATACTGCGTTTGAAGTTTTCAATTTGCCTCTCGCTCTGATCATCGAATTTTTCTAAGAATTCCTCATAAATCCAGCCCGTATCGCCTGTGTTTACTTGCACGATTTTTGAACCTCGTTCAGTAAAATCTGTTCGTTCTTTGTTTGGATAAACAATGACATCCACAAAAGATTGAAACGATGCAATTTTGCCGTCTTTGATAAGGCTAAATCTTCCTTCACCAACAGAAGTCTTATAATTCAAATACTTTTCACCGCCAAGTTTCTGAACTGCTTTGTTCATAACCGTTTTAATTCTTTTGGCTTTATCTACCTTTGTTGGAGTACCAAAATTATTTTGAGCGACTACTAAAGAAGATAATAGAAAAGTCATCAAGGATAATTTGATAAATTGCGACATAGAAAAAATGTTTTTCATAGTAATTTTGGAATTAAAAACAAAATAAAAGGCTTTAGCAAAATGTTATCACTAAAGCCTTTGATGCAGAAAATTTTTTATTGGTTTTATTTAGTTGAGACTGAATGAGTCTTTTGCTTTAACGACAATTTCATCGTTTTCAGCATCAACCAAAAATTGTGTTGCAGTTTTCCAGAGACTGGTTAACGGCAATTTAACCTTTTGGTCAATATGACGTTTCAAGAATCTCGCACCATATGCAGGGCTGTAACCCTTCAAAGTGATCAAATCAATGGCGTCATTTGTAACCTCGATAAATTTGCCTTGCTGCTCCATCTGTTTGCGAATTTTACCGATGTAGAGTTTAGCGATTTCTCTGACCTCATCCATCGTTAATGGCGAAAAGACGATAATTTCATCAATTCTGTTACGAAATTCAGGAGTAAAGCGTTTTTCAGCAGCTTTCATTACATCGCCCTTAATTTCTTTAATATCACCTAAAGATTTTGTACCAAAGCCAAGCGGTTTCTCGTATTTTTTGAAGCTTTCTGAACCCAAGTTTGATGTCATTATGACAATCGCATCGGATAAATAAACCTTCTTACCACGTCCATCGGTTAGCCAGCCTTCATCGAAAGCTTGCAAGAAAATATTCATCAAAGATGGATTAGCTTTTTCAACCTCATCAAGTAGAAGAACTGTGTATGGGTTTTCACGAAGCTGTTCGGTTAAAATCCCACCGCGTTCACTTCCGACAATTCCTCTAGGCATACCGATTAGTTTTTCGATACCAACCGTTCCATCACCATATTCGGACATATCAATGCGAACCATTTTTTCTTCGCTTCCGAACATAAATTCGGCGACGGCTTTGGCTAATTCTGTTTTACCAACACCCGTCGGTCCTAAGAAAAGCAAAACTCCATCAGGTGAATAATGATTTTCTTTGAGTGGTCCTTTATTGAGTCGCAATCTTTCTGCAACTGCTTGGACAGCTTCTTTTTGTCCAACGACACGTTCCGCCAATTTTTCTTCCATAACGGAGAAGCGGTCGGTTGTGTCGCGGTAAATCATGTCTTTCGGAATGCGTGATTCCTGAGAAATGACTTCGACAATGTGTTCGGGTTTTACGACCAAAGAGCTTGGCTCATTGATCTCAACCTTAACGGATGCAGTATCAAGCCAGCCAATAGCTTTGTCTGGAAGATGTAAATTGCGTATGTATTTTGGCGACATCTCCAAAGCCATATTGATGGCTTCATCGGAAATTGTGACGGAGTAATTTTTCTCTAAACGCGGACGAACGCCGAGCAGAATTTCTTTAGTTTCTTCGATTGAAGGTTCTTCAACTTTTACAAGTCGGAAACGTCTCGCCAGAGCTTCGTCTTCGCCGATATATTCTTTGTATTCCGTTAAAGTTGTTGCTCCAATGATTCTCAGTTCTCCACGAGCAAGCGAAGACTTGAACATATTTGCCGCATCGGAAGAAGTTCCGAGAGCCGCACCCGCACCGATGATCGTGTGTGCTTCGTCAATAAAAAGAATTATATTTTCTCTTTCTTTAACTTCATCAATTACACCTTTGATACGTTCTTCGAACATTCCACGAAGCATCGTTCCAGCAACCATTCCGCCCATTTGTAATTGAACAATGTGCGAATTGCGTAATCTTTCGGGAACTTTATCGGGTTCGAGTTCAATAAGACGTGCAAGACCTTCTGCTACAGCAGTCTTACCAACGCCGGGTTCACCGACTAACATCGGCGAATTTGAACGCTCTCGATGAGATAATATCTCGATCATCTGGCGAATTTCTTTTTCACGTCCAATGACGGGTGGTAATTTATCCTGCCTTGCCATTTTATTAAGTGATACACCAAAGTGTTTCAGATAGGATGGCAATTCGTATTTTTTACGAATACGATCTTCTTCTTTTTGACGTTTACGAATTCTCGTCCGAGCAGTCTGCGAAAGTTCTTCATAGCCAACGCCCAGATTTTGCAAAATATCGTTTAAAAGACTGCGTTCATCATTTGATAAAACATAAAATAAATCGCTTGCGTCAATTACACGACGTCCTTGCGATCTGGCTCTATCCATCGAACGCTTGAATAAATCGGTTGTTTCAGGAGCGATTCGAAATCCTTTTCCTGTGTGTTGTTTACTTGCTTCAACACGTTTTTCAATCAGCAATTTTACCGAACGGGGATCAACCGACAAGTCCCGCATTGTTGCGTTAAATAATTCTTCTTCTTCTTCAGTCAGCGAATGTAAAATGTGTCCGACCGCAACGTAGTTTTGGTCTCTATCTCTTGAGTCATCAAGAGCTGATTCTAAAACTCTCCGACCACTGTCGCTGAATTTATCTTTATAAGTTTCTATGTCTGCCATATAATTACTTCTCTCGTGTAAATATCTAAAACTTATGATGCCATTTGGCAGTAATTATCTGCCCCTAAATTAAATGATAACATTTGGAAAAGATGCGGAAAAGGGAAAGCGAAAGTTATTATTTTCACAAGATAAATTTATCCTTCTTTTTTTGAATTTAGGACAAATTTTGCTATTAATTTCATATTGCAATTTAAGTTCATCTTGACATCTCTGTTCTTGGTTATTTGAAATTTTTTCTTGATGTCACATTTTTCCCATTTTTCGCTAAAACTAAGCCAGACTGAAACATCGAATTTATTTTTGCTTGTTTTATAAGCAGTTCCTGCAAAACCATAACTGCAAGAAGGTGAATCGCAATGTTCTGAACCCCGACTAGTGCCACCGCCAAAACTCTTGCCATCATTTGGGTCATAATCAATGTGAATAGATGTTGTAAAAGGCTCATCGGTATCCTCAAAAAATATACTGACGGAAATGTGACCTTTATGTCCAGTATTTTTTTGAGCGAAACTTTGAACAGCAAAAAGACAAAACAATACAAACAACAAACTTATAAATTTTTTCATGGTAATTATGATGTGTTGACTTCAAAAAGCAGTTGCTTTTACCTGATTTCAGCATGAAGCATCACAAAATCGCCACCAGCCTTGTTTCGTTTCGCGTAGGCAGTTTTGAAATTAATTCCCTTGGATTTGCCTTCCCATGTTTCTGATAGAGAATCACTTTTGATTCGTCTCATTCCCCCAATATCTATTTTGAATATCCTCTCAAGAGCTTCCTTCGAAGATTTTTCAGGTTTCCCCAAAAGCAAATTAAAACGCTTGGCTTGATCTCTATAAAATCTAACCGACAAACCTTTTGGATGTCCTTCGATTTTATATTCACGATATTCGCCGGGCATCAATCTCGGGTTATCTTTGATAGGTGTCACCTTCGCTGGTTCGCCAAACGCTTCGTCAAAAAAAGATGCTGATTTATTCGCCATTTGAATAACATCAACATCTTTCTTTAATTTTGGTTTTGAGACTTCAGGTGTCTTTTGAACTGTTGGCGTTTGTTTAGTTACTGCATTGGTGTCTTTCTTTTCAACATCTTCTGAATTTCCGCATCCGAGAGCGATAAACAGTAAACAAAAACCAACAAATAATTTATCTAAATATCTCAAATCTACTCTCTAAGTTTTTGCCCTACTCGGCATTAGCCTGTGACTGAATTGCCCTACCCACCTGTACACGAGCAGCACGAAGCAAGCGTCCCTTAAATGTGTAACCTTCGGTGTATTCTGCCGTTACAATTCCATCTAATTCAGGATCATCGAATTCTTTCATTTCGACGGCTTCCATCAATTGTGGATCGAATTTTTGACCTTCAGTGTCAATTGTTTCAACACCGACACTCATCAAAGCTTGCTCAAAACTCCTCGCCGTACCTTTTACACCACCAATGAGATTCTCAAACGATTGATTGTCTTCTGCAGCAGCTATAGCCAAATTTAAATTATCCAAAACGGGCAAAAGTGAATTCAGAAAACTCAAGCGACCTTGATCGGCTCTCTGCTCTAGCGACTTTTTCATACGATCACGCCTCTCGGCAGTTTCCTGCTCAAGTTTTGATTTTTCTTCTTCAAATCTTTGCTGAACTCCGACGAGTTTGGTTTCCGCTGCTTCACAACGGATTGACATCTCTTTCAGAGCGTTTTCAAGTTTGACGACTTCTGGTGATTTGGGCGGATCTTTTACTTCTTGTTTCACTTCTTCGTTTCCGTCGTTTACCTCTATATTAATTCTTTCACCATCTTCGCTAACACGACGCTTGTCTTGGAAGGGAATTTCAGTTGCTTCCTCTTCATTAATTTCTTCTTCGTTTCCAAAATTTTCGTTATTCATTTTTCTCTTAAACCAACTCATAATTTCGTTATTCATTTTACGCAATACGCTTTGCGTTCAGGCTTTAGATTACATTTTATCTGTTTACGATTACAAATCTAAAAACTAATTACGTAAAGCGTATTGCAGATTACAAAACTATGCTGCTGCCGTAGCCGTTTCAGGTGTAAAAGTTAATTCCCCATCTTTCGCCGAAACTTTGACATTATCGCCGCTTTGAATATCGCCGTTCAAAAGTTTTACAGCAAGCGGATTCTGAATCAAAGTCTGAATCGCACGTTTAAGAGGTCTTGCACCAAAAGCGGGATCATAACCTTTTTCAAGTAATAAATCTTTTGCAGACTCATCTAGCTCAATGCTTAAATCTTTTTCCGCTAATAATTTGTGTAATCTTCTTAGCTGAACGTCAATAATTCCTGCTAGCTCTTCTTTTCCGAGTTTTGTAAAGACAACAATGTCATCAATTCGGTTAAGAAATTCAGGTCGGAAATGATTTTTCAGTGCCTCTAAAACTCTGTCTTTTTCAGTTGTATCAACTAATGGGTCTGTCGAACCGACAGTTGAACCCAAGTTACTTGTCATAATTAGAACAGTGTTTTTGAAATCGACCGTGCGACCTTTTGAATCAGTTAAACGACCCTCGTCAAGAATTTGCAACAAGATGTTAAAGACATCTGGATGTGCTTTTTCTATTTCATCGAATAACACAACCGAATAAGGTCTGCGACGAACCGCTTCTGTTAATTGTCCACCTTCTTCATAGCCAACGTATCCCGGAGGTGCACCAATCATTCTCGCAACGGCGTGTTTTTCCATATATTCGGACATATCGAGCCGTGTAATCGCTCTTTCGTCATCGAATAAAAACTCTGCCAAAGCCCTTGCGGTTTCGGTTTTACCAACACCAGTTGGTCCTAAGAATATAAATGAACCTATAGGGCGATTTGGATCTTGTAATCCTGCTCGCGAACGTCTGACAGCGTTTGCTACAGCAACCAAACCTTCTTCCTGACCAATCACACGACGACGCAAATTGTCTTCCATTTTGAGAAGTTTCTGCATCTCGCCTTCGAGCATTTTTGAGACCGGTATTCCAGTCCATTTGGCAACGATTTGAGCGACATCTTCTTGATCAACTTCCTCTTTGAGCATGACGCCATCCGATTGCAGATCAGCAAGACGATCTTGTTCACCTTCAATTCGTTTTTCAAGTTCGGGAATCGTTCCATATTGCAGTTCGGCAGCTTTATTCAGATCACCAGCTTGCCTTGCTTGTTCAAGCTCTAATTTTGCTTGTTCCAAATCCTCTTTGCCCGAACGCATTTTTTCAATCTCGGCTTTTTCCGATTGCCATTTGGCTTTCATCGCCGAAGATTTTTCCTGCAAATCAGCAATGCGTTTTTCGATGTCGTCTAATTGTTCAATAGATTTTTCATCGTCTTCACGGCTTAAAGCTTGTTTTTCAATCTCAAGCTGTAAAATCTCGCGTTCGAGTTCGTCAATTTCTTGTGGAAGCGAATCAATTTCGATACGCAGTTGCGAAGCCGCTTCGTCAATCAAATCAATCGCCTTATCGGGCAAAAATCTGTCGGCAATATAGCGATGTGAAAGCGTTGCTGCCGAAAGAATCGCTGCATCAGTGATGCGAACCCCGTGATGCACTTCATATTTTTCTTTCAAACCGCGTAGAATCGAAATCGTATCTTCAACCGAAGGCTCGGCGACGTAAACTTGTTGAAAACGTCGCTCCAAAGCCGCATCTTTCTCGATATATTTTTTATATTCGTTAAGAGTTGTTGCTCCAACGGCTTTCAAAGTTCCGCGGGCGAGTGCAGGTTTTAACATATTCGATGCGTCAATCGCACCTTCCGAAGCACCTGCACCTACCAGCGTATGCAGTTCGTCAATAAAGAGAATAATCTGCCCATCTGATTTTTCAATCTCTTTTAGAACTGCTTTTAATCTGTCTTCAAACTCACCACGGTATTTTGCACCCGCCAGCATCGCACCCAAATCTAAAGAAACAAGCTTGCGGTTTTTCAAAGTTTCGGGAACATCGCCCGAAGAAATTCTTTGAGCAAGTCCTTCGACAATCGCCGTTTTCCCAACACCCGGTTCACCAATTAAAACAGGATTATTTTTACGTCTCCTCGACAAAATCTGAATTGTTCGACGAATTTCATCATCACGCCCGATAACCGGATCAAGCTTTCCTTTCCGAGCCATCTCAGTTAAATCTTGAGCATATTTTTCTAATGCTTGAAAATTTTCTTCGGCATTTTGGTCGGTAATTTTTGAACCGCCACGCATTTCTTCAATGGCTTTGCGGACATCTTCAACCTTGACGCCATTTGAACGCAGAATCCTTCCTGCATCTCCATCTTTTTCCGAAGCAATTGTCAGCAAAAGATGTTCAGTCGAAATGTATTCATCTTCCATCTTTTCGGCTTCTTTTTGTGCTTCGGCGAAAATGGAATTGATGCGTGTGCTGAAATATTGTTGTCCACCTGTAACTTTAGGATGCTTGGCGATTGCTGCTTCCATTTCGGCAACAATCGCGTTGCGATTTGCTCCGACCTTTCCAAGAATTGCACTAACAACGCCCTGCTCTTGTTCGAGCAAAGAAACCATCAAATGTTCAGGTTCAACCTGTTGATTCTGGCTTTTTTCAGCCACACCAATAGCATTTTGCACGGCTTCCTGCCCACGAATTGTAAATCTGTCAAATCTCATTTCTTTAGTAATTCTTTAATGTAAATTGTTAATAGATGTTTAGAGTCTGAAAGACGGGGAAACTTAGAAAAATTGTTCCATGTCCCCCCGTCGCTCTTTTTTTAATCTAAGCTTATGCGTTGCTTGCTTTAGCTTCTGTATCAATTGCTTTTGGTTCTGCATCTTCACCCGCAACTTCAATTTTTCGGGCTTTAGCTTCTTCTTTTTTCGGAAGACTTACACGCAAAATCCCGTTTTTGAAGTCAGCCGTCGTTTCATCAGCCGAAACGGTTCTTGGCAAGCTGAATGAGCGTGTGAACGAACCATAAGAGCGTTCGACGCGATGATAATTATCGCCTTCTTCCTTCTTCTCAAAAGTTCTTTCACCCTTTAATGTAATGACATTATTTTCGATGGAAACTTCAAAGTCCTCGCGTTTCATTCCGGGAAGTTCTGCTTCTAAAACGATTTCATTTTCGCTTTCATAAATGTCAACGCTAGGTGACCAACCGCCGCTTGCCATTTCTTCTTCGCTAAAACCTCTTGGCAAACTTGTCATAAATAAACGGTTCATTTCGTCCTGTAAGCTTTTTAATTCTCTGAATGGGTCATATTTAATTAAACTCATTATTTACCTACCTCCAAATAATTTTTACGTTTAATATAACAATAAAAAATAACTAATTGCTTAGTCTTTAGTAATAATAAAACCTGAGTGTGTCCTTGTCAAGTCTTGTTAAGGGTTTTAATGAAATTCACGAAAATTTAACTTTTTTCATTAAAAAGATGACATTTTTACACGGAAAAGGTTATATTTATCACGCATCATTCCATACAATTCAAAACACAAAAAAGGTTCGATATTTAGAACTCAGAGTGTTTTTTTGTGGCTTATAAATAATGAAAATTTTTCGTGAAGCGATATATCCGTTGATTGCTGTTACTGCTGCTTTTATTATCGGTGGGATAATTATTTTGATTATCGGTGATAATCCGATCACTACTTTTCAGTTATTGATTGAAAATTCCTTCGGTTCAGTAAAGGGAATTACAGAGACACTTTTTTATGCGACTCCTCTGATTTTTACAGGTTTAGCGGTGGCAGTGGCTTTTCGTTGCGGGCTTTTGAATATCGGGGCGGAAGGACAACTCTATGTAGCAGCCTTTGCGACCGCTTGGGTTGGAATTAAATTTGGCGGAACAATAGTAAACATTTTTGGTAAACAGGAAGATTGGTCTTGGGTTAGCTTACCTGCAATCTTGTTAGTCCCACTTTGTCTTGCGACGGCAATTATTGTTGGGGGTTTTTGGGGAGCAATTCCAGGCTATTTGAAAGCAAAATTTGGCTCACATGAAGTTATAAATACGATTATGCTTAACTTCGTTGCAATTGCTTTAGTTAGTTATTTAACGCAGTATCACTATAAAATACCGGGCGATCCAATTCTACAAACCGCACCGATCGGAGACGCTGCAACTATTCCAAAACTTAATCAGTTTCTTCCATTCATTCCGCAAGATGTAGCACTCAATTTTTCATTCTTATTGGCAATTTTGATGTGTGTTTTTGTTTACATATTTTTATGGAAAACAAAGTGGGGATATGAATTACGTGCTGTTGGTGAAAATCCAACAGCGGCTGAGTATGGTGGGATTTCGCCTAAAAAACAAATCATCATTGCGATGACTATTTCCGGAGCTTTAGCTGGAATGGTTGCAATTGGTGAAGTTATGGGCTTTAGACATAACTATTATCACGGCTTTTCTGCCGAGTGGGGATTTTTGGGGATTGCTGTTGCACTTCTTGGTAGAAATCATCCGTTAGGTGTTTTCATCGCGGCGATATTCTTTGCGGTTCTATTGAGAGGCGGGATTTTTGTAGATGCTTTTACAGAATATGTTTCCAAAGATTTGGTTGAGGTATTACAGGCGATAATCATACTTTTTGTTGCGGCTTTGCAGAAATATACGAAATAAGAAATGAGTGAAACTTTTGATTTAGCAATAATCGGGATATTTATTTTCTCAGCCATAAGGCTTGCGACGCCTATGATCTTCGCCGCTCTGGGCGGGATGTTTTCGGAGCGTTCAGGTGTGATCAACATCGCACTTGAGGGTTTGATGCTAGCAGGAGCCTTCACAGCGGCGGTTGTCACCTATGAATTGAGTAATCCTTACTTTGGTTTTTTGTGCGGCATTTTGGCGGGTGGCGTTTTAGCATTTATTTTTGCGATAACTGTCATTAAATTTGAGGCAGATCAAGTAGTTGCAGGTGTCGGAATAAATATTTTAATGCTCGGAGTTCCAGCACTTTTATCGAGTGCGATATATGATTCGGCAGGTTCGACCGAGCAGATAGCTAAAGAGTTCTTGTTACCTGATGTGTTTGGATTAAATGTGGCTTCGATCTTGGCATTTTTACTTGTGCCGACTGCTTGGTATGTGCTCTACAAAACACCTTTTGGGTTGAGAATTCGTGCAGTTGGTGAAAATCCCGAAGCGGCAGACGCGGCAGGAATCAAAGTTCTGCGGATGCGTTACACGGGAGTTATTTTGAGCGGTGTTTTGGCAGCAGCTGGCGGAGCATACTTGTCCATCGGACAATCTTCATTTTTTACAAGAGGAATGTCGGCAGGAAAAGGCTTTATTGCTCTGGCAGCTTTGATTTTGGCAAAATGGCGACCGATTCAAGTTTTAATTGCGTGTTTGTTCTTTGGTTTTACGGAGGCACTCGCAATTCAAATTCAGGGTTCGAGTTGGGCAAAAATTGGCGGCGAAGAAATCCCGGTTCAGTTTATTGAAATGTTGCCATATGTTTTAACAATTATCGTCTTGGCAGGATTCATAGGATTATCTAAAGCACCGAAAGCTTTGGGAATTCCGTATAAAAAGGAGAATTAACACTTTATTTAACTTACAAGCATGTAAAATTGGCGAATAATCATGACTTACAAAAAAGTAAAAGAAGCGGCGGATTTTATTAAGTCCCAATACAAAAAAGACATAAAAATTGCTTTGGTTTTGGGAAGTGGTCTAGGTGGCTTTGCAGATGAGTTTGAAAATGCAGTTGTTATTCCTTATGAAGACATTCCTCATTTTAAGCGTTCGACAGTTGAAGGACACGCAGGGCAACTCGTTATTGGTGAGGTTGAAGGAATTCCCGTAGCGATTCAGCAGGGACGTTTTCACTACTACGAAGGTTACAAAATCGCCCAAGTTGTTTTTCCAATGCGAGTTTTCGGTATGCTTGGAGTTGAAACTGCGATTATTACAAATGCAGCGGGAAGTGTCTTAACAAGTTTCAAACAAGGAAGCCTGATGCTCATACGCGATCACATCAATATGATGGGAACAAGTCCTTTGCGTGGAGAAAATGATGAAAGATTCGGAGCAAGATTTCCTGATATGACCCAAGTTTACGATCCTGAATTACAAGAAATTGCTACCGAAGAAGCTGAAAAAATTGCTCGGGAAAGAGTTGAAAAAGGACTTGATAAAAAATATCTACAATTTTTAAGACGTGGAGTTTATTGTGCTTTATCGGGACCTAATTATGAAACTCCGGCGGAAATTCGTATGTACCGTATGCTTGGGGCGACTGCGGTAGGGATGAGTACCGTGCCTGAAGCGATTGCGGCAAGACATCAGAATATAAAAGTTTTAGGAATTTCCTGCATAACAAATTTAGCTGCCGGAATTACAAACCAGCCGATAGATCATGAGGAAGTTATGGAAACGGGACAGAAAGTTGGTGCGAAATTTAAGGAATTGCTAAAAAGAATAATCAAGAGAATTGCGGCTGAAAAAACGGAAACGGCAAATGCTTAGATACTAATAAGCAAGGTAAGAAATTAAATGATAATCGGAATATCCGGCGGAACAGGTTCTGGAAAAACAACTCTAGCAAGAAGAGTTATTCAAGCCGTCGGTAGAGAAAATGTAAATTTGATCGAACAAGATTCTTACTACAGAAATCTTGAAGATATGCCTCTGGACGAACGCCACAAGGCAAACTTCGATCACCCCGATGCAATTGATGGCGATTTACTCGTTAATCATCTCAAGCGTCTAAAACGAGGTCTTGAGGTGGAAATGCCCGTCTATGATTTCAAATCTCACACACGAAGCTCTAAATCTGCAAGATTAAAACCAAAACCCGTTCTGATTGTCGAGGGAATTTTAATCTTTGCAGAGCCGCGAATTTTGAGTCTTTTGGACGTGCGGGTTTTTGTTGATACTCCTGCTGATGTTCGTTTTATACGTCGTCTGAAACGCGATATTGATGAGCGTGGTCGGACAGTTGAATCCGTAATTGAGCAGTATTTTACAACCGTTCGTCCGATGCACCACGAATTCGTCGAACCTTCAAAACGCAATGCAGACATTATTATTCCCGAAGGCGGAAACCCGGAAGTTGGGATAGAGTTTTTATGCGGCAAAATCCGCGAAGAATTAAAGCGTGAAATTGCTGAACAATCTATCCATACAACGGCGGGTTAGCAAATTTATATAACGGGAGTTTTAATAAAAAAATGTCTTTAGTTGTAGTTGATGTCGAAGCGGATGGAGCAATTCCGCATAAATACTCGATGGTTTCTTTTGGTGCAGTCGTTGTTGAACCCACTCTTTCAAAAACATTCTATGGAAAAACTAAGCCTATTTCGGAAGAATGGGTTGAGGAGGCTTTGAGCATAAGTGGGCACACACGCGAAGAGCATCTGACCTTTGAAGAACCGAAAGAAGTTATGGAAAAATTTAGCGTTTGGCTTAGTGAAAATTCAAAGGGGCGACCGATTTTTATTTCCGATAATTTAGCTTTTGATTGGCAATGGATAAATTATTACTTCCATTATTTTACAGGCAATAATCCTTTTGGCTTCAGCGGAAGAAGAATCGGTGATTTGTATTCGGGGTTAGTAAAAGATTATTTTGCAGGTTCAAAATGGAAGAGTTTCAGAAAAACTCAGCATACACACAATCCGGTTGATGATGCGATGGGAAACGCAGAGGCTCTTTTGCAAATCAGAGAAATGGGATTAAAATTTCCTGCAAAGTAATAAAAAAAATCATCAGTATTGAATGAAAGAAAAACAAGAAGAATTAATCAAAACGGCAAGGGAAGTTCGAGAAAAGGCTCACGCCCCTTTTTCAAAATTTAAGGTCGGAGCGGCAGTTTTAACAAAAGACGGAGAAGTTTTTTCAGGTTGTAATGTTGAATCAGCTAGCTACGGTTTAACTGTCTGTGCAGAAAGAGTTGCGATTTGGAAAGCGATCTCTGAAGGGATAAATGAGTTTACGCATATTGCTGTAGTCGTTGATACAAAACGCTTAACTCCACCTTGCGGAACTTGCCGACAAATCATCTGGGAATTCTGTGGTGATATTCCTGTGACCTTAGCAAACTTGGACGGCGACGTTGAAACTATGCAAATGAGAGAACTTCTGCCAAGAGCTTTTGATAACAAATTCTTAAAATCCAATAAAGTTTCATAAATTTTAAAATCTCAATTTCATAACCGTGCGAATTTGATTTTCCGTAAATAAATGTTGTAAATTTCGTTATGGAAAAGTTAAAAATTTTAGTAGTAATTTCATTTCTTTTAATCCTTTCACAATCCCTTTTAGCAAAAGAACAGGAAGTTGACCTAATAATCTACGGCGGAAAAGTCGTGACAATGGATTCCCAAATGCGTGTTATAGACAGAGGAGCCGTTGCCATTGATAAAAACAAAATTGTTTACGTCGGAGATGTTATCAGTGCCAGAAAAAGATTTAAGAGTCGCAAAGAAATTAATGCTCGGGATAGAGTGATTATCCCAGGCTTGATTAATACGCATACACATATCCCGATGACTCTCTTTCGGGGAATCGCCGATGATCTTGATTTACAGGAATGGCTCAATAAATACATATTTCCTGCCGAAGCAAAAAATGTTAATGAAAAAATGGTTCGTGTGGGAACGCGTCTTGGACTTGCGGAATTGATTCGCGGTGGGACGACGACTTACTGCGATATGTATTATTTTGAAGATGCGATCGCTGATGAAACCTCAAAAGCAGGAGTTCGTGGTGTGCTCGGACAGACGATCATTGATTTTCCCGCACCTGATTTTAAGACGAATGAAGAGGCGATGAAGGGGACGGAAAAATTTGTCAAGAAATGGCAAAATCATCCCCTTGTAATTCCGGCAGTTGCACCGCACGCCCCTTATACAGTTTCCGAAGAGCATCTGAAATCTGCCAGCAATTTATCAAAAAGATTAAATTCTCCGCTCGTAATGCACCTTGCCGAAGCTCAATCTGAAACGGATTTTGTAATGGAAAAAAAGGGAATGCGCTCAATTGAATATGTAAATAAAATTGGATTTTTTACTGACAAAACAATTGCGGCTCACGTAATTCAGGCAAATGAAAAAGAAATCGAAATTCTAAAGAAAAATAATGTCGGAGTAGCACATAATCCGCAATCGAATATGAAACTTGCCGCCGGAGTCGCACCTGTTCCGCAGATGCTCAAACAAAATCTGCGTCTTGGTTTGGGAACTGATGGGGCAGCTTCTAATAATAATCTTGATTTGTGGGATGAGATGGATACGACGGCGAAATTACACAAAGTCATTTCAGGCGATCCGAAAGTTATGTCGGCGGAACAAGTCTTTACGATGGCAACTATCGGCGGTGCAAGGGCTTTACACTTGGAAGATAAAATTGGCTCAATCGAAGTTGGAAAACTTGCTGATATAGTGATCGTTGATTTTGATGGTCTTCATCAAACACCTTTTTACAATATTTATTCACACCTTGTATATGCGACAAAATCATCTGATGTCAGGACGGTAATTATTAACGGAAACATAGTAATGCTCGAAAAAAACTTGATTACTTTAAACGAAAAGAGTATAAAAATAGACGCAACCGCTTTCCGTAACCAAATCATCAAAAGCCTGTCAAATTAACGAAAACTTATTGCATCAATAAGTAAATTTAATTGATAACTTGCTTCAAGCGTTTCAGAAAAGCATAATATAGAGATATTTACAGGCTCAAAACGAGTTCTTATATCTTTTATGTCTTTATTAATGTTTTGAAAAAGTCTGTAAACAAATTTTTGTTAATCAAGGGTACAATCAGGGAGACAGAATATGTCGCTAAAGTTTCTTAAGGTCTTTATAGTTTCTTTATTTATACTTTTAATTTCAACCTTTATTTTTGCTCAAGAAACGCCGACATCTGCGGATGTAATGCGTGAGCGAATATCGAAAGCAAAAGCCTATCTTGTCGTTAAAAATTACAATGCGGCGATTTACGAGCTGGAAAACATCAAACGCGAAACCAAAGATTCTACGGTCAATCGCGTTTTAAATGTGCTTTTGATGCACTCCTATCTTGAGCAGGGCGATTACAAAAAAGCTCAAACTTTCTTAAAAACACTTTTCAATTCCAAAAAGCCAAATGCCGCAATGGATTATTTTGCGGTTGCCGGGCAGGTTATTAGCGGTGCTAAGTCCCAACTCGAACGATACAAATCTTTGGGCTTGAGCGTTTCAGATCGTAATTTGCCGATTCAGGCTTCGACCGATGTTGAAAATATGCGAAACACTCTGGAATTGGTCGTTAAACAATCAAGCGGATTATCAAAAAATAAGCAATTTACAGCTAATGCATTGGCTCTTTTAGAAGAATCCAGCGTTGCCAGAGCGAGCCTTGCCAAAGACGCCTATGATGAGAAGCGTTGGAAAGATCAGATCTCAGATGCAAGAGAGCAGATGGTTGGTTCGAGAAGCGTTATCATCAATGCAGTTGACTCAAAACCGATTGTTGAAAAAACAAGTACAAAAGCTCCAAGTTCCAAAACAATTGCTCTGAGCGACCTGAAAGACCAAAAAACACAGCCGGAAGTCAAACCTGAAAACACAATTGAGAATGCAAAAGTTAACGACAACATTTTTGAATTAAGAGATGTTCCAAACACACCGAAACCGGCACCTACAAATGTTGCTAAAAAAGAAGAACCAAAAATAGAGGAAAAGCCGGAAACCCCTAAAGAAAAGGTTGCAGACAAAAAAGAAGAAAACACTGCTCCTGAAAATAAAGAAAAGGAAACGGTTAAAAAAGACGAAGTCGCTAAAACCGATAAGAAACCCAAAGAAAAACCAACCAGACCTCGCATAACTCCCGAAAAGAAAACAGAGAAAAAAACAGCTGATAAAAAAGAAGAAGCTGACAAACCTAAAAAGGAAACAAAAATTCCTGAGAAAAATGTTGCTGAAAACAACGAGAAAAAAGAAGAAAGCGCAGGACCTCTGACAGTTGGCTCATTAATTAGTTATGCAACTCAAAGAGTAAATCCTGTTTATCCGCGAACGGCTCGAAGTATGCGTTTGACCGGAGTTGTTAAGGTTAAGGTCGTTGTTGATGAAGATGGCAAGGTTGCTAAAGTTGAAGATATGGAAGGACCTGCAATGCTCAAACGAGCTGCAAGAAATGCTATCCGAAAATGGAAATTCAAGCCATTTAAGCGTGATGGACAGCCTGTTAAAGCTACGGGATTTGTTAATTTTAATTTCAGCTTATAACTTTTTATCAAATTAATTTTTTTAGGCGGCAACTTTTTCAGAGAAGTTGTCGCCTAAGTTTTTTAAAGCCGGAAATCTTTTTATGCTAAATTTACCGTTATGAAAACTTATATAACTTCGCTTTTGTTAATTCTCTTAACTATGTCTTTCACATCTTTTGCTAAAAATTTGCCACCGATCGAAAAAGGCGTTTCGCAAGAATTAGCCAAATGGCGTGCGAAAAATTATTCGGATGTTCGCTACAAATTAAATCTCACAATTGAAAAAAAAGCCCCGACTTTGAAAGGAACAATTGAAATTTCTCTAAAAAGCAAAGTTAAAAAAATTATTTTAGATTGGCGAAAAATAAAAGGACATGAGCATCTTTCAAAAGTTTCAAATGTTTCGATAAACGGCAAAAAGTTAGTTAAGAATCCACAACAGCCAAGCCCGCCACGCATTCAACCACCGATGTATGAGCATTACAATGAACATCTGATTTTTGATGAGGGCGTAAACATTGGCGAAAATACTATAAAACTCGATTTTGAATCACCGATTTTAACTTCCGGCAGTGCAATCACACGCTACATTGATAAAGAGGATGGCTCTGAATATATCTATTCGCTTTTTGTCCCATCCGACGCCAGCACTGCATTTCCCGTTTTTGACCAACCGGATTTGAAGGCTAGGTTTAGTTTAGCGATAAAGAAATCTTGGGATTGGAAGGTAATTTCAAATTCTTTACCTAATAAAATTCAACAACTTCCAACATCACATAGCGAAGATGCGAAAAAAAAACTGTATGAAACTACCTTTGAAGAAACTAAACCAATCAGCACTTACGTTTTCGCGTTTGCGGTGGGGGAGTTTGAGGAATTTGATAAGCAAGGCAGAAACGCGACTGTGAAGGAGCGTGTTAATGCCAATCAAGATTCTAACTCAATCAAAAACACGCTTCCTAACGGTCGCGTTTCTGCCACGAGGGTTTACGTCCGCAAATCGCAAGCTGAGAAATTCAAACCGCACGCTGAAGAAGTTTTTCGTTTGAATCGTGAATCTATCAAGTATTTTGAAGATTATTTTGATTACAAATTTCCTTTTCCGAAATACGATCTGGTTTTGATTCCCGAATTTCCGTTTGGCGGGATGGAACACGCAGGAGCGACTTTTTTGCGGGAGAGTTCGATTATTTTTCCGACCGAACCAACGGCGAATAATTACATTTCGAGGGCGAGTTTGTTGCTACATGAAAATGCTCATCAATGGTTTGGCGATACGGTTACGATGAAATGGTTTGATGATTTGTGGCTCAAAGAAGGTTTTGCGACCTTTATGGCTTACAAGGCGATGGAAAAAGTTTTGCCTCAATATGACGTCTGGAAAGTCTTCTATGAACGTACCAAACAACGTGCATATTTAACTGATGTTACAAAAGGCACAACGCCAATTTATCAAGAAATTCCAAACTTAAATTCTGCCAAATCCGTCTACGGAAATATCGTCTATCAAAAAGCTCCTTCATTCTTAAAACAAGCCGAATTTTATCTCGGCGAAAAAGAATTTCAAGCGGCAGTTCGTTCATTTTTAAAGAATCATGAGTTTGCCAATGCCGAATGGTCAGATTTAGTTGCATCGTTTGAAAAAGCCAGCAACAAAGATTTGGAGCTTTGGGCAGATGTTTGGGTGAAAAAACGTGGTTTGCCAATAATAAGAATTGAGAAAAGCAATTATCATTCGTACAGAAAAATGGGACAACCACACGATACCGCTGTAAATTATTCATTTAATCAAAATGATGTCTTGGGTGAAGGTGGTTCTTGGTTGATGAAAACAAATGTTTATATGAAATTTGCGAATGGCACAAGCGAAGTAAGAGAAGTAAACATTACTAAAAATCAAAGAGTTTCAAAATGGGGATTTGCCAGATTTTGGACTGATTTTGTAAATAATCCAAATTTCAAGCCGAATTTACCAACTTTCATTTTTCCAAATTACAGAGACAATGCTTACGGAATTTTTCTGCTTGATGAGAAAAGTAAAAAATACATTCTTGAAAACATTCAAAATGAAAAAGATGATTTCTTGCGTTCGATGATGTGGGGAAGTTTGTGGGATTCGGTTAGATTTGCCGAACTTGATCCAAAAGATTACGTTGAACTGGCGATAAAAAATATCGAGGTTGAAAAAGATGTAACGACGATAAGTTCGATTTTGGGACGTGTGAATACGGCGATGACTTATTATATTCCAGAAAGCGGAAACGCGACTGTGAAGGAGCGTGTCAAAGCCAAACAATATTCAAGTTCAACCGAAAACACGCTTCCTGACGGTCGCGTTTCTGCCCATAGTGAACTTGCTTCGAACCTCGAAAATCGGCTCATCGGAAAAATGAAATCCGCCGCAACGCTTGAACAGCGAATCACATTTTACAGATCGTTTATAAATGTTGCTTCAAGTGCAAAAGCGAGAAGTATTTTGAAGGATATTTTAAATGGTAAGTATAAAATCAAAGGTTTCAAGCCTAGAACTAGAGACAAATTTAATATCGTTACACGGCTTATAATTCTAGGTGACAAAGATGCTCCAAAACTTTTAGAAGAATTAGAAAAAATAGAAAAAGGAGATGTAGCAAAGCGTTATGCTTATGCGGCAAAAGCGGGATTTGCAACGAAGGAAAACAAGGCTAAATACTGGAATGATTTTGTGAATAACAAAGAGATTTCGGAGAGTTGGATCGAAGCGGCGTTTGATGTTTGGAATGCTCCAAGTCATTCGGAGTTAACTTTGCCGTACTTGGAAAAAGCATTGGCAGAACTTCCAAATCACAAGCAGAATCGCAAAATATTTTTCGTAAATGGCTGGACGGCTTCATTTATCGGTGGGCACAAAAGCAAAGAAGCTTTAGATAAGGTCAATAAATTCTTAAAAGAACATCCAAACTTAGATATTGATTTGCAAAGAAAGATTTTAGAAAGACTAGATGGTTTGGAAAGAGCTGTAAAAATTCGTGAAAAATTTAGCAGTAAAGGCTAGTGAGATTCGGGTAAAGAAATGAGAAGGAAGACTTTATTTCAAGTTTGTTTCCTTCTCATTCTTACCAGGGTGAAAAATTAGCTGTGGTTTGAAATCACATTCCGCCTACCAAGTCAGCACATAGACTATCTATATCTCCATCACTGATTGAGGCAACGCTATCTCTGAAATATGCTCCTACAACTGTTGTTGCACGACGAATTCTTTGTTCAGCGACTTGTTGTTGAGCACCAAAGCTTGGATTAGTTTCGACAATATCAAATTCAGCTTTAAGGGGATTAGCTGCAATCATTTGAACTTTTAAGAAAACGCTTCCAGTAGGAGAATTTGCCAAAACATGATAAGTGTCCAGCATTTTCATTGAAATTGGGACGGCATTAGTTTTCTTTTTGGAAGCAAAAAGACCACGTTTTCTAGCTTGTCCGTTAGGGGTAGCCCACTTTACCTTTTCAATTGAAAGCTTATAGTTTCTTCCAAATCTGGTTAGAGTAGCTGTTTTTGCGGCTCCAAGTGCTTTTGTGTCTTGTGAAAGAAATCCTGTAGCCCCGAGTTTGTAAATTACTAAATCTGTATAAATCATCGTTTTGTCTCCTCTTTATTTGCACTTATTCAAATCAAATAATCTTCGAATTATTGCTTCTATTTACCTAAACGAGGTTTTTGCTAAAAAAGGAACATTTGTCCGAAAAAAAACTCTTCAAATTTCTGTAAATGTTTCAATTTGAAGAGTTTTGGTATAATGCTAAAAATTAGAAAACAGCTTTACATAAATAAATGAGTGCTACTTCGCACCAAGTTACACAATTACTTGTTGAATGGGGCAATGGAGATCAAAATGCTTTAGAAAATCTGATCCCTCTTGTCTATGACGAACTGCGTCGGATGGCAAAAAGACATATGAACCGTCAATATGGCGAACATACAATGCAAACCACCGAGCTGATTCACGAAGCTTATCTAAAGCTTGCAAAAAAGAAAGAGCAAGATTGGAAAAATAGAGCACATTTTTTTGGTGTTGCAGCTCAAGCTATGCGACACATTTTGGTTGATTATGCCCGTGCAAAAAAGACAAAAAAACGTGGTGGTGAAGATGCTCAAAGAATTACTTTTGTTGAAAATTCCGTAATTCCAAATGATCAATCCGAACAAGTTGTCGCACTTGATGACGCATTAAAAAGGCTTGCCAATTTGGATGAGAGAAAAAGCCAGGTTGTCGAAATGAAATTTTTTGGTGGCTTAACCATTAAAGAAATTGCTGAAGTTTTGAAAGTTTCAAAAGAAACTGTAAAGAGAGATTGGCAGTTTTCAAAGACTTGGCTATTAAAGGAAATTGCTCAAAACCAATCTTAATCTATCTCAAGAATGAAAACAGATAAATTTAAAAAAATTGAAGAGATTTATTTATCAGTTATAGAGATTCCAAATAATGATAGAAAAGAGTTTTTGGACGAGCGATGTGGTGATGATAAGGATTTAAGAAAAGAAGTAGAGCTATTACTTTCGTTTGAAGACCCCGAAGATAATTTTCTAGAGGAACCTCCCGATCAACTCGCCGCAGAGTTGATGAGTGAAAACGAAACTTCCGATTACACTAACCAAAAAATAAAACATTTTGAAATTTTAGAAAAGATAGGCAAAGGTGGAATGGGAACGGTCTATCTTGCCAAAGATACGCGGCTTGAGCGCCAGGTCGCTATTAAATTTTTAGATAAAGAATTAAGCCAAAATGAAGAACGTCTCCGCCGCTTTATCCTCGAAGCTAAGGCAGCTTCTGCATTAAATCATCCAAACATCTTAACGATTCACGAAATTGGTGAATTTGACGAAACACATTTTATTACAACTGAATTTATTGAGGGAGAAACCTTACGCACAAAACTCAAGGCTGAAACTCTGACCATAAATGATTCTTTGGAAATCGCCATCCAGATTGCGTCGGCATTAGATGTAGCACATAAGGCTGGAATAATTCACCGCGATATAAAGCCTGACAACATTATGGTCCGTCCCGACGGCGTATTGAAAGTTTTAGATTTCGGGATTGCTAAACTAATTGATGATAACGGCACAAGAAAAAATACCCGTTCAAACACAAAAGCCGGAAGTCTTATAGGGACTACAAGTTATATGTCGCCTGAGCAGGTTCGCGGCAAGAAGGTTGATGCTCAAACAGACCTTTTCAGTTTTGGGATTGTGCTGTATTTAATGCTAACCGGAAAACAACCTTTTGAAGGAGAAACAGATAGTGACATTGTAGCTTCAATTTTAATGAAAGAACCCGAGCCGATTGATCTATACAATTCGACTATTCCTGTAGAACTGAAGAAATTTGTAAAAAAATCTCTCCAAAAAGATAAAAAAGAGCGTTTCCAGACTGCCGGAGAGATGCTTGAAAAATTAAAAGAATTACAAAGGAATATTGAGATTTCAAAAGAATTAGAGACATCCGAATCATTTGAAAATAAAGAAAATAATCAGACACAAGATGTAAACAAATTGACTGCCGAAGAATCTCAAAAAGTTACGATTGAAAACACTTCCGTAGGTTTTCTCCAGAAAAGCTATAAAACCGCTTTAGCCTCAATACTTGGACTGCTCTTAGTCCTTTTTGCCGGATTTGCTTACTGGAATTATTCAAGTCCAAGAAGCCAAATTAATTCGATTGCTGTCCTTCCGTTTGAAAATAAAAGCGGAGGAAAAGAGTTTGATTATCTATCGGATGGGATGACAGAATCTCTTATCAATAGCCTCTCAAAATTACCCGAGATTTCTGTTAAGTCCCGAAGTTCTGTTTTTCGATACAAAGGAAAAGAAGTTTCACCGCAAAAGGTAGGACAAGAATTGTCGGTCGAAGCCATTTTAATTAGTCGTATTGTTAAGCAGAATGAGCAGTTGGTTTTGAGTCTGGAACTTGTTGATACAAGAAATGGAGATCAGATTTGGGGTAAGCAATATAAAAGAAAATTGTCGGAACTCGTAACTCTGCAAAATGATATTACAAGCGATGTTTCCAAAGAATTGAAAATAAGACTATCAAACAAAGAAGAGAAGAGTTTGTTGAAAACCCAAACCACTAATCCTGATGCCTATCAGCAATATTTAATCGGGCGGTTTCATTGGAATAAACGTACGCCTGATGGGTTTGAAAAAGCCATCAAACACCTTAAGAAAGCTACAGAAATTGATCCCGGTTATGCTTTGGCTTATGTTGCTTTGGCAGATTCTTACGTTCTTCTCGAAAATTTTACAGGTAAGCCTGCTAAAGAAACTCTTCCGATTGCCAGAGCCTATGCAAAACGTGCGGTTGAGATTGATGAATCGTTGCCGGAAGCACGTGCTACCTTAGCACTTGTTTTACACAGGTCTTGGAAATGGACTGAGGCAGAAAAAGAATACAGGCGGGCAATTGAGCTAAACCCAAAATATGCTTCAGTGCATCATTGGTATAGTTTATTTTTAAGTGAAAATGGGCGTTTTGAAGAAGCATTAAAGGAAGCCAAAATTGCGAAAGAACTCGATCCTTTATCCGGCATAATCAACGGCAATTTAGCGGTTGTTCATATAGCTTTGAAAAATCCTGATGCGGCAATTGAGCTTTTAAACAATTTTATTCAGGTCGAACCTAATTTTGCCTTAGGGCATACTATTTTAGGTTTAGCTTATATTGAAAAGGGGAATTTAGAAGAAGGTTTGATCGAAACAAAAAAAGGTTGGGAATTAGCAAAAAACTCAAACAACACTTTATCTATTTATGGATATGCTCTTGCCGTTAACGGCAAACATAATGAAGCTTTGGAGGTAATCGGAACACTCAAAGAAAACTATGAAGAAAAGAAAGCCACAGGACAAAATATTGCGAGAGTTTATGCCGGACTTAATGAAAAGGACAAAGTTTTTGAATGGTTAGAAAAAGACTTTGATGATCGCAGTAGTTTCTTACCATATATAAGATGGATTTCAATTTTTCATTCTATTCGTGACGATTCCAGATATACTGACCTATTACAGCGTATGGGACTAGAAAGCAAAGTGGCAAACTAATAAATAAAACAAATGGTAAAACATATAAAAGATTTATTTGATTTAAGTGAAAAAACAGCAATCGTAACGGGTGGCTCGCGCGGCATCGGTAAAGAAATGGCAGAGGGTCTAGCTGAGGCAGGAGCGAATTTGATGCTCTGTGCAAGGCGTGAAGAATGGTTGACCGAAACAGTTGAGGAATTCAGAGCAAAAGGTTTTCACGTTCACGCAAAACTTTGTGATGTTTCCAAACAAGAAAATGTACAAGATGTTGTTGATGAAACGGTTAAGCATTTTGGCAAGATTGATATTTTGATAAATAACGCAGGTGTTTCTTGGGGAGCAATGCCTGAAGATATGACGATTGAGCAATGGCAAAAAGTAATTGATGTAAATTTAACGGGATGTTTCTTGTTTGCACAGGCAGTTGGAAAAGAAATGCTCAAACACGAAAGTGGTTCGATTATCAACATTGCCTCAATTTCGGGAATGACTTCATCAGCAAATGGACCTTACTACGCAGGTTACGTTGCAAGCAAAGCAGGTTTGATTGGGTTAACTCGAGAACTTGCCGCTAGCTGGGGGCGAAAGGGGATTCGTGTAAACGCCATTGCACCGGGATTTTTTCATTCACGCCTAGCTGATAAAGTTATTGATCTGTACGAAAGTTCAATCCAAGAATCTAATCCAATTCCACGCATCGGAAATGAAGGTGAACTCAAAGGAACAGCGGTTTTTCTTGCCAGCGATGCTTCGAGTTACATAACAGGACAAACAATCGTTGTTGATGGTGGGATGACTGTCTGAAGGGAAAAAAAGCCATTGCGGAATGCAATGGCTGAGCCTGTAAAAATTCACTTTTATGCGAAGTATTAATCCTAGAATCTTCTCTAAATTGAGCTTGGTTCGGATTCTATAATAGTTCATTAATTACATACGGATTGTTTCAATCCCCTGCCGACAATCGTTGTTCCCACGGTTGTAAAGCAATTGTTTTGCAGTTCATTTTTTCTCAATACCCGATTAATTAATGTTACTTTTGGTTTCCAGGCTAATCCTGTGTACATCTCAACAAACAAGCGAACATTTGTGGCTTCTCCGGGTATGTCAAATCGATCAATTGTTCCAGCAGTCCGTCCGTTTCTAACAACTTTTACAGGCTTTTTGTTTTCATCCAAATAGGTTAAAACCACATTAGAAACATAAGCACCTTTATGTTGCACCGTAACGACTCCCGGTTTTTTTAATCCCGGCTTTACAGTACTCGGATCAGGTTGCTTGAGTGTAAGCTGACCATTATCGGCGGGATCGGCGACCAACATCTTGAGAAGATAAGCAAAAACAGCGGCACGATTGATTCCCCGTTTTGAAATGTTGGGGTCATTGATTAACGAATTAACGTTTACGGGATCAAACCCGAGATCGAATTCTCTCTTTAAACGTCTGTCTAGTGCATCAGTTCTTGCTTGATTGGCAATCGCAATGCCAATTACCACTGCCAGAGCCACGGCGATTGCTACGCCGATTCCACCGGCTGCTCCTAAGGAAAGCCCCGAAGCTTTTCCGCTTATCGCACTCGCCTTTAGTATTGCTGCAATCAAACTGCCCCCGCCCGTCGTAGTTATTATCGATCCCCCTTGAACAAAAACGGCAGTTGAAACAAGTCCCAAGGTTGCGGCGGAAGTGCCGATCGTCGTGCCGATTCCTACTCCGGCGGCGACCGCATCCATATCTGCCCCTAACTTGCCTAAACCGCTGTTCCTATATTCAGGGAGACTTGCTGCGGCAGCCGGCTCAAGTAGAATGCGTATAGCACCTTGCCCTTTATTTCCGATGTACATTGGATTTGTATGCGACGCTAGAAATTTAGGTACATTAGCAGGACGCATTGGCAAAGTATTTCCAAATGTCGGACCCTGATTGTTTGGTCTGATTTGAGATCTTTCATTTGCTTTTTTATATGAATTCCACCGTTTTAAGGTAGCTAAGGCATTTTCAAATCTCCAGTAGCCCATATAAGCCGCGAAGTTTTTACGAAAAGCAAGCTGTGCCGAATCAGGTTTCGGTGTTGCAAGGGCTTCAAAAGCAACTTTTAATAAATATGGTGCGAATTGAAATCGAGCAGTAGCATCTCGCGAAATAGATCCTAATAGAGAATTAACATTGGCATTAGATGCTGATTTTCCCTGAGTTTTTAGCTGTAGTGCGGCTGCCTTACGCATCATTACCGCATCACCAAGTCCGAAAGCATGTTGCGACGGATGCCTCACTGAGTCATTCCATACCAGATGTAGTCCGCGAAAAGCGTATTTAGTGCCGATAGTTCTGGGTGGTCCAGTAATTTTGTATTTACTAGGATCTGAGGGAACAACATATAATGCACCTGATCTGCTACTGGTTGATAAAGTTCCCGATGTGTCTTTTACAACATATAGAAAACCCTGATTGCCACCCGTGATTCCGCAATTGTGTCCTCTTCTGAAACTACCATTATTCTGCTGAATCGGAACACAGAATTTGCCATCGCTGGTTCTTCCATATGCAAAGGCATTTAGCCCTCTGTTTTGCCAGGCGGCGATCACTTGTGCCGGTGTTGCTAACTCCCAACCATTCTGTGCCGCAAGACTTCGAGCCTGAGCTAGGGTCATGCTGTTTCTTGAGTAGAATTTTACCTCAGCTACGTTTGAGGTAGCTGCTGTACCTCCAGCCTTGCACGCCTCCACTCCCCTGCTCCAGTTATTATGATTTTGAATCTCTCTTTTGAAGCACGCGATCGTATTGGCTGGGTTAGTCGTACCTTTACAAAGTTTCTGAACATTGGAGGGACTCCAGGATTTATTGCCTGCTTGATTATAGGCTACTTTACCTTGCACGGCATTGAAACACTGTTGTTCTAAGTTACCTGAGTTGTTTGATGATGAATTAACGGCGACATTGCTCGAACTCAAAACTCTACCGGAATAGAAAGTTGAGTTTCCCTGTTTCATTACAAATGTTTTCAGCCAAAGGTTAATTATCACGCTTGAGAACCTTGATGAGGTTAAATAAACTGACCATTCATCACGTCCGGTTTCTCTATACTTCACAAATAGCCGTCCATCAGCGTGATAGTGAGTCCATTCTTTTGCACCGCTTTGAACTAACCTGCCTTCAATAGAAGATCCTCGTCCGATATCAACTTTGGTCACGTTTTGTCCTTTGACCTGAGTTTGTGATTTGGCTTGAGGTGGCAATAACCCGAATAATAGAAGTGTAATAATGGTTAGTGACATTAACTGATTTATTATCGTATTTCTCATTTTCTTTCTCCTTAGTGATTCCATTGACTCTTCTGAAATCTCTAAATAATTCTTCATAAATAATTGGCTCTCTACTTACAATAACGGAATTTTTCGGCAAAAAAGCTCATTGGGCAGGAAATAAAACTGAAAATTTGTAATAAAGCAGATAAAACAGTTAAATTACCCTCTAAATTATTAAGCTGTTTAGTTTCCTCCAACGTTTGTATCTTGGGAAATTTTTGCACGTTCTTCAGCAATTATTGTTTTCATAGAATTAAGATCAATCGCACCCGGGATGATTTGTGAGCCAACTATGTAAGCTGGTGTTCCTTGGATATTTAAATCAGAAGCTAATTTATAATTACTGACTAAATAGCCGTTGATTTTCTCATCGTTCATATCTTTTTGAAGCTTTTCATAATCTAAGCTAAGTTGAGTCGTAATCGTCTTGATGGATTCTTCATTGATTTGCTCAACTCTAACCAAAGCATTATGAAACTCTAGATATTTGCCTTGTCTTTGAGCGGCAAGAGCAGCTTTTGCAGCAAGTTGGGATGATTGATTTAAGATTGGATATTCTTTATAAACGATTCGAATAGAAGAGTCTTCCGCTAATAATTCATTTAACATTGGTAGAGATGTTTTGCAGTAACCACAGTTGTAGTCAAAGAATGCAACGATCGAAACTTCTGCCTTTGAATTTCCGGCACTCGGTGAGTTTGGATTAGCAAAGATTTCTTTTTCAAATTTCCTTAAATTAGCAGCGGCTAATTCTTGTTTTTCCTTAGCTTCTTTGATTTGCAGGACTTGTAAGGCTTCGCGGACAATTTCAGGGTTTTTTAGTAAATAATCTCTGACGATTTTTTCAATAACTTTGGTTTTTGAAGCAGCATCGTTATCGCTGTCAGAACTTGTTTTAATTGTTTTTACAGTTTGTGCGTGAATTTGATTAAAGCCGAATAAAAGTATTATTGCTAAGTTGATAATTGTAAATCGTTTGATTGAATTGAACTTCATTGTCTTTCTCCTTTTTTGCAAATACAAAAAATAAGTAATTTGAGTGATTAAATTGTTAAGAGTTAGGTTGATTTTTTAAAAACGACATAACTCTTAACTTTCTATGGTTAGAATTTAGGTCTGACAGTTGGGAATGGTGTGCTTTCTTTGCATAATGGATTAAGGAAAGCATTTACCACACTTGAAAGTCCTGTTGGATCGGCAACACTTGCAACACTAATAAAGTTTTTCGATGTTGTTATCGTATTAGCTTCCATATTCATACTTATGTGATGAACAGCCCATTCTTTTTTGATTGCCAGTGCAGCCTCTCTGCTAAATCTACGGTCAATTTCCTTTTCAATTTCAGGTGTTGTCATATCGCCAAAATTATCAGCGAATTCCTTTGAGAAAAGATTGACTTCAGATTGGAGTGCCGTCACAACTTTATAAGTTCCTGCCGCAACTTTGATCGTTTGTTTATTTGCTTCGTAAAGCTTTTTGATTTTACTCAGCATACTTGCAAGCTTGATCAATTTTGGTGAAGATGCGGCAAGTTTCGAGCCTTTCGCTGCGGCTGCGGCTCCGCCTGTTGCGGCTGAAGAAGCTCCCGCTGTTGCAACCAAACCAGCGATTTTTAGTGCTGCAATGATTGGTGCAGAAGTCATATTGAATACAGCTTTGGCACATTGTCCTTTAGTAGTTGCACATCCTGCTCCGCAATCAACATTCTGTTGAACAGGGCAATTTTGCCAGCAAACTGGACCGCGACCTGTATAGTCATTTCGGCATTTCGGATAGCACAATGCACCATCTTTTTGTAATCCGCCAGCACATCTGGTTAGAGGTTTCACATCTCTGGAATAGTTTGGTTTTTTGCAAGATACACCGATGTCTGTATATCCGCTTGGACAGATCGGGCTACAGATGTTACTTCCCGCAGGCTTGAAGCCAGCTCTACATTTTGGATAAATAATCGCTCCGTATTTTTCGCATCCCTGTGGATTTGCTCGACTACATCTGGCTCTTGCCCCATCGAGGCTTCCGACTCTATCACCGATTTTCCAAGGATAACCTCCACCACGTCCGTAAGCTTTTGGTTTACCGCAATAAAGTCCGTCATCACGAAATCCGGCAGGGCAATTTCTGTAGCAGAATGTCGCAACACCTTTTTCACCCGCTTTGCAGGGCTGGTAGCAAAGTCCGGCAGTTTCTTGCTTGTATCCAGCTTGGCAAACCATAGGTTTTCCAGCTGTTCTTCCATAACTCTGTCGCCAGCAAAACGGCAATCTGGCGGCACTTGTTTTAATTGAAATCCATTTCATAACCCGTGCCATTTCATTTGGTGTTAGTGGCGAACGCTTTTTCGCAACGGCAGCGGAGCGATTTATCGTTGAAGTTGAAGCCGTGTTTCCTGATTGATTCTTCACAACATATAGAAATCCTTGATTACCGCCTGAAACTCCGCAGTTGTGCCCTCTTCTGAAACTACCATTATTCTGCTGAATTGGGACGCAATATGTTCCATTGCTGGTCATACCGTATGCAAAGGCATTTAGCCCTTTGTTTTGCCAGGCTGCAACAACTTGTGCCGGAGTGGCTAATTCCCAACCATTTTGAGCAGCAATATTTCGGGCTTGAGCTAAGGTCAAGCTAGCCCTTGAATAGAACTTCACCGCTTTAACGTTGGCGTTAGTTGCTTGAAGACTTGAGCTTAAGATTTTTCCAGAATAAAAAACCGAATTTCCTTGCTTCATCACAAATGTTTTCAACCAAAGGTTTATTATTACGCTCGAAAACCTTGATGATGATAAATAAACTGACCATTCATCACGTCCATTTTCTCTATATTTTACGAACAATCTTCCATCTCCATGATAGTGAGTCCATTCTTTCGGACCACTTTGAACAAGTGTTCCTTCTTTGGCAGATGTTCGTCCGATCTCTACTTTTTTTACATTAGTGCCTTTTACAGTTTGCGCCTCAGTTATCTGGGGGCAAAGTCCAAGAAATAAAAACAATATCGTCATAATTAATAGATATTGATTGGTCTTCATAAATTTCATCTTTATTCTCCTCTTTAGTCTAGTGAAATGTTAGGGCATTATAGGGAAGTAAACTTACATTAAATTAACGCCTCTACCTATATGAACGAGGTTTTTTAGCAAAAAAGGTCATTTTTCTTTTCTCCTCTTTTTCTGTCTAACTTTTCAGACGGTTTAAAATTTCATCTGAAATAAACATGCTTCTATCTACATAAACGGAAATTTTTGGCAAAACGTATCATCAATTAAAAATTTTTCTTAAATTTGGCTTTAGGCTATAATCGAAGGCACCCACAAACCTTTGTAATGAATATGATTGGAGACAGATCTAAACAAGTTACAAGTCTTCTTACTCAGTGGAGCGAGGGTAATCAAACAGCTTTAGATGAATTAATGCCGATTGTTTACGCGGAACTTCGACGAATGGCAAAAATATCTATGAAGCGTCAAAATCGCGGTCATACGATCCAGACGACCGAATTGATCCACGAGGCATATTTAAAACTGGCGTCAAACAAAAGCAAAAAATGGAAAAATAGAACGCATTTTTTCTGTGTGGCGGCTCAGGCAATGAGGCATATTTTGGTTGATTATGCCCGTTCAAAAAATAGCCAGAGACGCGGCGGACAAAATCAAAGAATTACTTTGGCGGAAAATACATTTGTTTCAAACGGACTTTCTGATGAAATGATCGCTTTGGATGAGGCTTTAGACGGTCTTGCAAAATTGGACGAGAGAAAAAGTCGGGTTGTTGAGATGAAATTTTTTGCAGGGATGAAATTTGAAGAAATTGCTGAGGTTTTGCAGGTGTCTTTAGTAACTACAAAACGCGATTGGAGTTTTGCGAAAAGTTGGCTATCAAAAGAAGTCTCCAGGAATTAGAGTTTTTATCTCTTATATGAATTCCAATAGATTAAAAAAAATTGAAGAAATCTATCACGCATCACTGGAAATCGAACCCGAAAAACAAGCATTATTTTTGGAAAAAGAATGTGGCGAAGATAAAGAATTAAAAAAAGAGATCGAAGCTTTACTCTATTTTGAAGAAAATCCGATTGGCTTGATAGACACCCCTCCAGAAGACCTCGCCGCTGAAATATTTTCGCACAAAGAAGATTCTCAAGACTTAATAAACAAAACGATCGGACGTTATAAAGTAGAAAAAATCTTAGGTGAAGGCGGCATGGGAACTGTCTTTCTCGCTAAAGATGGACATCTCGCTCGAAATGTTGCGGTAAAAGTTCTGTCTGCCGAAATCTTTACCGATAAAAATCATATCCAAAGATTTAAGCAGGAAGCTAGGGCAGTTTCAAAGCTTAATCACCCAAATATACTGACCGTCTATGAAATAGGACAAACTGACGAAACTCACTATATAGCAACAGAATTTATTGAAGGCAAATCCTTAAAAGACCATCTGAAAGACGGAAGACTTCAACTAACCTCGATTCTTGATATTGCAATACAAATCGTCTCAGCCCTAAAAGAAGCACATTCTGCAGGAATTATCCACCGTGATATAAAACCCGACAACATAATGATTCGCCCCGATGGTTTGGTCAAAATACTCGATTTCGGGATTGCCAAGCTTATTAAAAAAGAGAATTTCGATACGGATTCCGAAAGCAAAGCGGCAAATCAGATAAATACAATTTCGGGAATGATTATGGGAACGGCAAAATATATGTCACCCGAACAAGCCCGCGGACACCGCGTAGATGCCCGCACCGATCTGTTTAGTTTCGGTGTTCTGCTTTACGAAATGGTTAGCGGAAAGCAACCGTTTACAGGCGAAACCGTCAATCACACAATCGTTGCCATTCTAGAAAATGATCCGCCGCCGTTTTCAAGAAAGATTCCTTTAGAACTAATAAAAATTATTAAAAAGGCTCTGGAGAAAAATCGGGATGACAGATATTCAAGTGCGAAGGACTTACTGACAGATTTGAAGAATCTTCAGAGCCGTTTGGTCATTGAAGGACATACCGAACATTCTTCCGATTATCCGTATAGCACAACGGATTCAAGCGGAGATTCAACCTCATTTTCGTCATTAAATAAAGATGAAGCATTGAGTTTTTCGACATTTGGTGGAGATTGGCAAACACCTCTGATTGGGCGAAATACCGAAAGGCAAGCACTCAAGCGTTTGTTGGAATCAGCGTATGAAGGACGCGGAAAATTTGTTCTGTTAAGCGGAGAGGCGGGTGTCGGCAAAACGCGGCTGGCGACCGAAATTTTGAAGGATGGACGACGCTCGGGCATGCTCGCTTTGGCGGGACACGCAAATGAAAACCAAACGGTTCCTTTCATAACGATTACAGAGATTTTAGAAGAAATTGTTCGCCAAGTTCCCGAATCAGATGTCCGCGAATTGCTTGGAAAAGATGCTTCTGAAATTTCAAGGCTTTTGCCGGAACTCAGAAATCTATTTTCGGATATTCCGGAGCCTGAGAATCTGCCACCGGAACAGCAGCAACGCGTTTTATTTAACAGCGTCTTTGAATTCTGCAAGCGTGTAAGTATAGACCGTCCGTTGGTGATGTTGTTTGACGACATACATTGGGCAGATGAGTCGAGCCTTTTGCTCATAGAAAATCTTGCAAAAAGAATCAGTGAACTTTCGATCTTAATGATCGGAACATATCGGGACATTGAAGCCGATATGGGCAAACCATTTGCAAAGGAACTGCCCGTTATGATTCGCCGGAGACTCGCCGAGCGTTTGACGATCAAAGACTTTGACGAAAATGCCGTAAATGATTTATTAGCAGCACTCGGCGGTGATGATCCACCACAAGATTTCGTGAAATTGGTTCACCGTGGGACGGAAGGAAATCCCTTTTTTATCGAGGAAGTTTTTTATCATTTATCCGAGGAAGAAAAATTATTTGATGAAAAAGGGAAATGGAATGTCCGTCTTCAAGACGATGCTTTGGAAGTCCCCGAAGGCGTCCGTCTTGTCATCGGACGACGCCTAAAGCGTTTGAAGGAGAAAACCCGCAAAGTTTTAAGCACGGCAGCAACGATTGGGTTACGGTTTGATCTACCCGTTCTCGAAACAGCCGTCGGCGACTTGGATGAAGTTCTTGAAGGGATCGAAGAAGCCGAATCCGCTTTTTTGATTAAAACTGTAAAGAGCAAAAAGCCAAAGGCACGTTATGAATTCAATCATGCACTGGTTCGCCAAACGCTTATTGGCGAAATTTCGATACCGCGTCTCCAACGCTTGCATCTCTTGATCGCAGATTCGATGGAAACTATTTACGGTGAAAATGCCGATAAACATTCGGCTGATATTGCTCATCAACTTCTGGCGGCAGGCACAAGAGCAAAAGCGAGCCGAACTCGTCGCTTTTTAACTCTTGCAGGCGATCTAGCTCAAGCGTCAGCCGCCGCTGAAGAAGCACACGGTTTTTATGCTCGTGCGTTGGAATTTGATGAAGGGATTGAACAACGCGAGCAAGCCGAACTTCTGTTCAAACGGGGAATGGCGAGTCGTTCTTTAGGGGATTGGGAAAAGGCGGCAGCCGATTGGAATGAGGCATTACCACTTCTCGAATCCGAAGGCAGAAGCGATTTCGTTACGTTGATTTGCTGGGAGATCGCTTACCAGAAAATTTGGCAGAGCGAGTTTGAAGAGGCAGTAGAGATCGCTACTCGCGGACTCGCAAGTGCGGGCGATGGGGCGAGCGTAGGTCGTTCTCGCCTTTTGGCATTGCTTGGTCAGATCAACGACCTTGCCGGTAATTTTGAAGGTGGCGACAAACTACTCACCGAGTCGGTTGAAATGGCAGAAAACCTCGGTGACGAAAGGCTTTTGGGCGGAGAAGTTCTGCATTCGAGAATCTATCATTACTACTACACGCAACAAATTACAAGGGCTGTGTCGGTTAGTGAAAGAGCCTTAAAATTGTCGCAAAAATTCGGTCGCCCTTGGGATATTTCGAGTGCGTTCGGACTTTTGGCTTTACATCTACCATACGCCGGACAGTTTGCCCGTGCAAAAGAGATTGCCGATGAAGCTTTCCCGTTTGCCACTCAGGAAGGAGACAAAGGAACGCTCGGACACGTTTATGCCACGCGTGCAACTTATGCTCTCACACAAGGAGATTTCAAAAAGTCTCGAGAAGGCTTCAAAGAATGCGAAAAGATTTTTCGAGAGGCAGGATTCCCTTGGTTTACGCTATGTCTTTCATTAGACGGCTGGATAGCTATGCTTGAGGGCGATTTCAAACGGGCTCGCAAAAAACACGAAGAAGCGGTTCAGTTCAAACTGTCCGGTCCGTTTACAGGACTTGAAGAAGCCTGTTATTTACGCTTCCTTGTTTTTGCGGGAGATGAAAAGGCTCGTTCTTTAATGGAAGAACTTGAGTCTCAACTCCCTAATTTGGAGAAAAAAAGTGGAATCGGTTCGTGGATTTTACTCAGTAGTATGGTCGAGTCCGCGATTACGCTCGGATTCAATGAAAAAGCAGCAAAATTATTACCACTAATCGAGCAGAAACTCGCCGAAGGAATGGTCGCAACCCATCCATTTGAACTCACCGAACGAATCGCCGGAATGGCGGCAACAGCAGGCGGTTTATGGGAAGATGCCGAGAAACATTTTCAAAACGCTCTTCGTCAGGCTAAAGAAATTCCGCATCTCCCGGAACAAGGCGAAGTCCGACGCTGGTATGCAAAAATGTTAAATGACCGCAATGCTCCCGAAGATGCCGAACGATCAAAGGTTTTGCTTAGTGAAGCACAGGAAATATTTCAAAAAATCGGTATGCTCAAACACCAAGAAATTGTTGAGAATATGTGGCATAAAGTTTGAAACTTCAAAAAGCGAGAATAGATTTTAATGAGTAAGAATTAAAACCAGCAAAAAACTAGTGCAAAAAATATCTGTTGAAAAATTAGTTGCTTTGACTTTCAGGAAAAGGCAGGTGTTGGTAGAGATTTTGGTTACTAGATTTTGAATAAAAAGAAATAAAAAACAGCACATTTATGCTATAGCTAGTTGTGTGCTAATCTTTTAGAAACTTAAAATCTAAATACAAATAGAAGCAAATTATGGAACATAATGTAACTACTTTAAACTTAGCTTCAATTATCGAGCATCACGCACGGCTGACTCCGAAGAAAGAAGCCGTGATTTTTGCGGATCAGCGGATAAATTACGGAACTCTTAATGCTTTGGCTAATCGTGTTGCTAATGCATTGGCGGAAATGGGGATTGGATATGGTGATAAAGTGGCTCTGAGTTGTCCAAATTTGCCATATTTTCCGATAGTGTATTACGGAATCTTAAAAGCTGGTGCGGTTGCCGTTCCACTCAATGTTTTGTTTAAGCCGCGCGAGATTAAATATCACTTGGAAGATTCTGATGCGAAGGCGGTTTTTGTTTTTGAAGGCACGGAAGAATTACCAATGTCGCAGATGGTTAAAGCTGCGTTTGATGATGTAGATTCCTGCGAACATATGATCGTGATGTGTGCCGAACCAACACAAAATTCACCGATCGAAGGTTGCAAGACTCTTACGCAAATTACATTTAATCAATCTGATAAGTTTGAAACAGTCCCGACAAATCCTGATGATACTTGTTGTATTTTATACACTTCGGGAACTACTGGAACTCCAAAAGGTGCGGAGTTAACTCATTCAAATATATATTTCAACGCGATAGTTGCTTTCAATCTTCACGTTCCCGGACTTAATTACAAAGACGGTAAACAAAAAACTTGTTTGATTACTCTTCCGCTTTTTCACACGACTGGTAAAACAGCTCAGATGAATGCCCAAATGTTTGCCGGACATAGAATCGTTTTGCTTCCGCGTTTTGAGCCGCACACGGCACTCGAAGCTTTCAAGGCAGAAGGTGTTAATTTCTGGACTGGTGTTCCAACTATGTATTGGGCGATTTTGAAATATGTTGAGGAAAATAATATTGATGTCACGCCTTATGCTGAATCTATGGAAATTTTGAGTTCGGGTGGGGCAGCGATGCCCGTTGAGGTAATGCGAAAATTTGAAGAGGTTTTCAAGTGCAGAATTTTGGAAGGTTACGGACTTTCTGAAACTTCGCCGATCTCGACCTTTAATCATCCAAATGTTGATTCAAAGCCTGGCACGGTTGGGCAAGCTGTTTTTGGTGTTGAAGTAAAATGTGTTGATGATGACGACAACGAAGTTCCAAGAGGCGAACGTGGCGAAGTCGTTATGCGTGGTCACAACATTATGAAAGGCTATTATGAACGCCCCGAAGCAACTGCCGAAGCTATGAAAAACGGCTGGTTTCATTCGGGCGACATCGGTGTAATGGATGAAGAAGGATTTCTTTCAATCGTTGACCGCAAAAAAGAATTGATTCTTCGTGGCGGCTACAATATTTATCCGCGCGAACTTGAAGAAGTAATTATGACACACGAAGCCGTTTCACTAGTTGCAGTAATCGGTGTTCCCGATGAAAAAATGGGTGAAGAAATAAAAGCTTATGTTGTCAAAAATCAAGGTGTGGAACTAACCGAAGAAGGATTTATTTCTTGGTGTAAAGAACAATTCGCAATGAATAAATATCCGCGTTTTGTAGAATTCAGGGATGAGCTGCCAGTCGGCGGAACAGGCAAGATTTTGAAACGTGCTTTGAAGGAAGAAATTAAAAATGCGAGTTAAAGTTTTATTTTTCGGTGCGACATCTGATTCGGTTGGTAAAAGGGAAGTTGAATTGTCTTTTGATGAGGATGTAAAAGCTGAAACTGCACTTGAAAAAATATTTGCTGAATTTCCCGGTCTCGAAAAAAATCACGACAAGAAATCATTACATTTTTCCGTTAATCAAGAATACTCAGATGGAAACGAAATAATAGAAGATGGTGACGAATTAGCTGTTTTTACATCTGTTTCAGGGGGCTAAATACATTTATCATTTGTCATTTAACACTTAACATTTGGCTTATTGATAAATGATAGATGATAAATGATAAATGAAGAAAGACTTTTTTGAAATCATTAAAGAACCTCTAAATATCGGAGAAATCGCCCGTCGTGTTGTCTTGCCTGAATGCGGTGCGACGGTTACTTTGGATGGTTATGTTCGGCAGTTCACGAAGGGGAGAGAAACCGAATATCTTGTTTACGAAGCCTATGAACCAATGGCTTTGAAAGAGATGAAAAAACTCATTGATTCCGCCCACGAAAAGTTTGCAATCTCAAATATCGGAATCGTCCATCGTATTGGTAAACTCGAAATCGGTGAAACAAGTGTTGTAATTTCAGTTTCCGCACCGCACCGTCGAGCTGCTTTTGAAGCCTGCGAATGGCTTATTAAAGAACTCAAACGCACAGTTCCTATCTGGAAAAAGGAAGTTTATGCAGATGGTGAGGTCTGGGTTGAGGGTGACACACAACCCCAAAATTAATTTACTGCAAAACTGATTTTCACAACTGCGGTAACATCCTTCTCTATTGTCGAGGTATCATTAATTCCGTAATCTGAAACTTCCGTCGAATCTGCCGCCGTTATTTGCATTACTCCCATACGTGCCGAACGAACCGTTCCGATTGAGTTTCCTGTACTGGCGGCGATTTTTTCTGCTCTGGCTTTTGCATCTTTTGCAGCTTCACCAAGCATTTCAACCTTTAAGTCTCCAAGTTTTGTGTAGTAATACTGCGGTGAGCTTGATTCGAGCAAAATTCCTTGTTTAATTAGTTCCGTTGCTTCCCGAGCAATTTTCGCTACCTTTTCAACATCTTTAGAACGCACTTGAACATTCTGTCGCAAAGAATAACCCGTAATTTGCGAAGTTCTATTTCCATTGGCGTCTTGTCCGTGTAAAGTTTGTGAAGAAATAGAAGAAACTGTAATTTCGTCTTCAGAGATTCCTTTTTCGATTAGATATTTTTTGATTTCGGGAATATTGTCAGAGAGTTGTTTATAAGCACTTGATAATTCTGAAGCTTGGTAAGAAACGCCCGCACTCCAAACCACTAAATCCGATTTGATACGTTTTTTTGCTGAACCCGTTACCGCAACTGCTTCGTCACCGGCTTTTTTATTCGTGTATGACCAGCCCAAGATTAGCGATGAAACAACCAAACCAATCGCTAAAGCCAATCCTGCGTTAAATAAATTTCTATGTTTTTCTGTATTCATTCATTGTTGCCTCCTTATAAAAGTTGGTGTAATTAGACAACAATTAAATGCGGGTTTATACGATGCTTGTCACGGCAAATATCTGTGGAATTCCACAAAGCGAGACTGTATTAGTATCAGAGGTTTTTCCAAATCCTACGCTTTAACTTTTTCCCTGGCTTTGACAACCAGATCATCAAAGTAATTTTCTAGATTTTCATTGACTCCACGCAAGCCTGCAACGACATTTTCGCCCCACTCAATATATTCGAGCCGTCTTTCGATTGACCAATCCTCCGGTGGATTATCGGCAATATCTTCAATGTTGCTGATCTTGTCCGCGAGTTTTATCTGTTTTGCTCCATCCGAAAGATGCGGAGCGTGCTCAACCTGTAGCTTTTTGCGTTCGGCTTTTGGTAGAGTTTTATCATCAGTTACTTCCATAACCATTGAAGCTACAGCTTTGCCAAACATTTCGTTAATTTCTTCCTCAGTAGTTTTAGTATCTTCAACCGTGTCGTGAAGAATTGCAGCTATGAGAATATCTGTATCCTTAAGATTTCCAATCCTCGTTAGTAAGTGAGCGACTTCCAGAGGATGATTAATGTAAGGTTCTCCATTTTCTCCTTTTCTTTTTTGTCTTCGATGTCTTCGGGCTGCAAAATTAGCCGCTTGTAAGAGTTTTGTGGTTTTACTCATTGTTCAATGGTAACTTAATTAAATCTTTTACAAAAGATAAATCATTTTCCGAGTTACTAAAATCTCCATAGACTTTTTGATTAGTTATAACCACATTGGATGGATACCACAGCGGAAGTAAAGGCATATCTTTACTAATTATATTTTGTGCTTCTTGATAGTGAGTTTTAGCTTCAGACATATCTAATTCCAAAATCGCTTTAGCCAAAAGCATATCAACGGTTTTATTTTTATAGCGACTTCGGTTTCTAAGTGCCCGATTGTCATTTGGAATTTGGCTTGAAGAAAAAAGGTCGTGTAAAAAGCGAGGGTTTTGATTCCCTCCTAGCCATCTACCTAAATACATCTGAAATTTTCCAGAAGACACTTCACTATAAATCACATCGAAAGCATTGACTTCTAATTTTATTGGTAAGCCAATTCTTACCAAATGTTTTTTAAGTGCCTGTGCTATTTTGACAGTTTCTTTGTTACCATTTGAAGCCTTAATAACAAGAGGTTCTATATCAAAGATGCCATCGCCATTTTTGTCTTTGAAACCAGCTTTTATTAAAAGTTTTTTTGCTTTTGTGGGATTGAAACTATATATATATCCAGATGAGTATGCCCAAGATTGTTTAGGTAATATAGAATGAGCAATTACTGCGTTTCCTTTTAACAAATCATCAATAATACTTTCTCTGTTGATGGCATAGGCAATTGCCTGTCTTACATTTTTATTATCCAAAGGAGTTACTTGAGTGTTGAAATTTAGGTGTTGAATGTTATTTCCTCTTTCTATATGAATTTTTAATTTGTTATCTTTCTTTAACTTATTGATTTCAACGGAGGAAAAGTCTCCAGAATTAATATAAATATCAATTTTGTTTGATTTTACATATGGGATTATATTTTCCTTCTTATCTATAGTTTTAATTTGCAAATTAGAGATTGAAGGAATGCCTTGCCAGTAATGTTTATTAGCAACTAATTCTAAAATTCCTTTGTCAGATTCAAATTTAACTAATTTATAAGCTCCTGTTCCAATGGGTAATTTATCCTCTTCATCGTTATAAAACAAGGTGCTTTTTGAGGTAGAGATACTTCCTTCTGCAACTATGGGAACAAGTGCTAAGTATTCTAATACTTCATATGATTTTGAAATATTGCTTATGTATAAATGAATTTTTAGAGAGTTAACTACTTTGATCTTACTTATTAAAGGTTTTCTCTTTCCATTGACTGACTCATCAAATACTGAACTTTTAGCCCAATTATTAGATAATAAAGCCTTTAAAGTATACTCAACATCTGCAGCGGTTAAGATTTTTGTATTATGAAAGGCAATGTTATCGAAGAGAACGAACTCTATAATTTTGCCTTTGTCTAATATGTTTATTTCCTTTGCTAATTCTCCGACAAATTCTAAGTTGTTATTTCTTGTTATAAGGGAGTTGTACATTAATGGTCTAATAGCCTCAGAATTAGCCTTGATAACGATAGAATTGATTGGGTTTATTGTATAAAACTTATCACTAATTCCTATTGTCAGTAAGTTTTTTGGAGGGGTTATGTTCTTGTCAGCTTTTTGGGAATAAATGGAGTGCGGTAGCAACAAAAATGTAACCAAAAATAAAAATGGGAGAGTAAAGTGTCTTGAGAACATAAACCAAATCTACATTATTTTACGACCTCAACTGACAGTGCTTTTTGACCATAGATCAAGAAATCAGCAGGTGCAATTTCTTGTTCGGAGACAACGGTTTCAACCGTTGGTTTTACTCCACCGGCAGTCTTGCTTGTGTTCAAGGTTGCTAAAACAGATGGTGGTAAATTAGGCAATTCGTTTGAACCGATTATTGCTCCTTTTGTAACCCTATATGCTTGAACATAAAGTCTGTCATTCTTTTTCAGATCATTAATTTTGGTAATCAGATCAGCCAAACTATTTGGAATGAATTGTAGCGATGCTGATTTAGCTTGAATAGAGTTTCCATCTCCGACCGCGATCATAAGTTTGCCCGTAGGCGTATCTGCCGGAACTTTGAATGGAATTCTCTGTGTCATTATTTGACCTGAATCAGTGCGGACAAACGCCTGAATTTCTAATTCTTCTCCTGCCCGAACTTCTGTTTTATTAAACGCTATGCGGTCTAAGAACGCTGTTCTGCTGCCGTCAGTAGATTTAAGGTTCAGATTGATTTCCGTTATTTCCATGTCATCAAAACGGCTCTGCATCAAATTGGCGACGGGAATTACTGCTGAAGTCGCAATCAGACGTGAGGCGGCTTGTCCTGTGTAACGACGTTCAATTTTTATTGAATCTTGACCTTTTATTTTAATCTCACCATCAAGTTCTATGGTTAAATCACCCATCGTTCTCTCTTGAGCGATGATTGAGTTATAAACAGCTATGTTTAGTAGAAGTGGGGTCAAAGCTTCATCTTTACCAATCTCAATGGACAATGTTTCTTTTTGATTCCGGCTGGTCGTCAAATTCAATTTAACGGGAATCATTGCCGGAGCTTTTCCAAGTTTTCCGAAAACTCCCGTTGCACGATCTTGTGTCATTGTTCCGACCATAGAGCTTGGAACAGCAAGTTTGAAAGAGTTATTAACGCTTGGCACAACCGTTACTACGCCCGATTCACTCATAGGTAAATCGGAAGAACCAAGACTCAAGAATGGATGCCCGAAAGCATAAATTTTTTCACCGTCGCGGAATGTAACCGTTCCGCTGGCTGCCATCGAATAGTCTCCGCGAGATAACTGCATTGTAACGGAAGTTCCGCCAAGCAGAGTTTTTTCATTTGCTTTTTTCAAAGGCGAAATTTTTGCTGCTCCGCCTGCTGCCGAAACCGGAAGAAGTCCGACTTTCATTAATTGTGGAGCAAAGAGATTAAGTGTTTCTTGCGAGATTCCGCTGAAAGTTATCGGCGTAGCGATTGGTCGGAACGTCTGTCCTGCAAGAGCATTCAAAGCAGGATTTGAGCCTGAAGTTGCTAAAATTGAGCTGGAAACAGTTGCTCTATTTGGAAAATTTGGCTTCCATTCCGTTGAAGCTAATTCTCCGAATGAAAACTTTTTAGGAGTTTTAGCTCGTGGGGCAAGATTTTTATTTTTCTCAAATATGGTCACCATTTGCTCAATCGGTGTGATACCGCAGATGGCTTCTTTTGAAAAAGGAAAACTATATGAGATTGCTCCGAGAAGCTTACCGTTAACATAAACGGGGGAACCACTCATACCTGCAAAAACTCTTGTTCGCTCGGCACTTCCGCCCGAAATTTTACCGATTATTAAATCCTGTTTTGGACCAACTCCGCCCGGCAAAACGCCTATGATCTCCACATCGAAAGGCTCAGGCTGTGTTCCGCGGAAAACAGTCCAAGATTTTCCTTTCATACCTTCTTTAACTTTAGAAAGAGGTAAAAATTGTGTGTTAGATGATTTTATAGGAGTGTCTTCGAAGTTGGTTTTTACTATATCCTGCCCGAAAATACTGAAGCAAAAAGCAAAAATAACGAGAAAAGCGGCGAAAAATTTTATCTTCATATTTTATTAAAACTCTTCCTTTTTCAACTCTAAATATGGTAACATTTTAAATAACTTACCGAAAGTTTTTTCATAAGCTTTCATTTAAGACTCTCGAAACTAACTTCAAGTTGTATTTTCAATCTCAGCAGAAATCTTTCGAGAACGAAATAAATCCGGAAATTTAGAAGAATTATGTCAAAGACTACACGCCTTGTTAAGAGTTTTTATCGTTTATTTTTGCCCGTCGTTGTATTAACCATTTTAGCAGTGATGGTTTCATCAGTTTGGTTTGTTCATAACTCTGCAAATCCGCCGAAAACAAGCTATCTTGTAACGCCTGAAAAATATGGACAACTTAGTACGAGAGCCGCTCAAGTTACTGATGAAAAATGGATGAATTCCGATGGAACAGAGTCTAGAGGATGGTTATTGCGTGGAGCAAAAGATGCTCCGGCAATTATTTTGCTTCATCGCTATGGTGCAGATCGATCTTATGTTTTAAATCTCGGCGTCAAAATGAATGAGCTAACGAATTTCACAGTCCTAATGCCTGATATGCGTGGACACGGCGAAAACCCTGCAGTACAAAATACCTCTTTTGGCGGATGTGAAAAGCAAGACACTGTCTCTGCGATTGAATATTTAAGAAGTTTAAGAACTTCTGACAAGGAAACACTAGTTGGGAAGAGTATCGGAATTTATGGTGTAGAATTGGGTGCAATGGTCGGACTTTCTGTTGCGGCAAATGACCCAAATGTAAAAGCTCTTGTTTTGGATTCAGTGCCGGCAAGATCAAATGATTTGCTCGCTTCAATTGTTGACCAGCGCTATCCGTTTGCAAGCTTTTTAACTTCAGAAATGGCAAAAGGCGGAACATATCTGTATTTTGCTGCCGGATGCTACGAAAGGCAGTCAGCTTGTGAATTAGCAAAACAGTTAACAGACAAAAAAGTTATGCTTTTAGCTGGGGCAGATGCTCCACATTTGCAAACTTCTACTTCAAATTTGAGTAGTTGCTTTCCTTCTAAAACAAAAGTCAAAGCGAGTACAAACTTAAATCCATCAGGTTTTGGATTGGTCAGAGCATCTTTGGAACAAGCTGATTCCTATGACCAAAAAGTGATCTATTTCTTTAAAGAGGCTTTGGAAAACAGTGAGTAAGATTTTATAGATCGATATCTATTTTTTTATTGGCGTGTCCGTTAGTGCGAGAGATCTTATTGATCTTCGCACTTTCTTCTATTTGTTTTACGGATTGTCTGAGTATATCTTTAAGTCTTTTAAGCCTGTCAGAGGTCGAACGGGTTTCAAGCATTTTATATTTTAGCTGATTATCCAGATTAAATGCGGCAGAGACTAAAAATGATAGCTGTTCAGGATCGGCTTTAGGAATTTCGGGGAAATCTCCCTGCTGACCGCTTAATTTGTGTGCGGCTTTAGCAACACGTCTGAATAATTCAAAAACCTCATCAGCCAAAGGATTTAAAATTTCCTCATCTTCCTTTTCATCTTCAAAAAATTCAACATCACCAGTCAAATATTCTTCGCCTTCATCTATGTAATCAACTAATTGATAACGAATAACTCCCATCGTCAGAATGTTTGAACGTCCGTCTTCAAGTGTTTGTTTTTCACGCACTTCCGCCACACATCCGATCGTGCCAACCTCGGGTTTTTCAATAAATTCTTCTTGCGGTTCAAAAAGAGTTACGCCAAACATGTTTTTACCAATTTCGATATCGTCCAGCATTTTTCGATAGCGTGGTTCAAATATATGTAAGGGCAGGAGTTCATATGGCAAAAGAACCAATGGAAGAGGGAAGATTGCTAATTGTTTGATTCCAAGAACTTTTTCAGATGCTTCAGACATAATTTTGTTAGTTCAAGAGTAGAGAGTGGAGAGTTTAGAGTCAAGACTCATTTCCAACACTCTCAACTTTTGGTTCGTTACTTTCTAAAGTTTTTAATGCGATGAAATCGGCTATCTTTTCGGGAGAATCATCATTTAGCACCATACGTTTTGCTCCGATGACGGCTTCGGCTACTTCTTCTGTGCGGGTTTTGTAACGATTATCCCGAAGAATTAAATCTTCAACTACCCGCCGTTCCAATTTTTCACGGGAAATATCTTCATCAACATCTGCGGCGACGGCGTATTCAACAGGAACGGAATGGTTTTTGAGCAAAATATGCAAGGCATTCGTCATTTCTTTTGCTTTGCGACGAATTTTGTCTAATTCGAGATTTGAATTTGGAAAACCAAGATGTCCTGTTAGCTTGATTTCAATAATCGGCTGCGGTTCATCGGAATTTTCATCGTGTCTAGTAACTTCATTTTCAACCGTTTGTAGAACTCCTTCGGTAATTTCTTTTGTATCTGCAAAACCCGAAACATCAAATTTCAGACGTTTGAAAGGTCTCTGTGTGTAATCCCGAACGTGCTTTGCATTAATCTCTAAATTTTCATCAACTTCAACAAGCCAAGCTCCGCGGACTTCTTTGAATTCATCAATTTTTGTGATTTCAAGTGAGCCAGGGTTAAATGCCCAATTATCTATTTCGTAGCATTTGTGTGTGTGTCCTAAAGCCACATAGTTTGTAGCAGATTTTAGCTTTTTCAAATTTTCAATTGAAAGTGCAGGAATCGGATGCGTTTGATGTCCTTCAACATCCGTGTGCAAAAGTAAAATGTGAAATGCTCCTTCTCTCTGATTTTCAGCGATTGATTCGGTTAATTTTGGAATGGCTTTATTGGCAGATGCTCCAAACCAATCTGAGCCAAAAATTCTTGCGTTTCCGATGTCTATGAATCCACCCTTTCCAGTATCTTCCGACCATTTTTCATAATACATTTTGCCTTCTTTAATTTTGGGTTCGAGCAAATAAAGCAAGTTCCAATTAGCCAAAGAACGAAGCCAACTGTAATCGCTGTCATTATGTTTTTGGTCGTGGTTTCCTTCGATAGAAATTACAGGAATACCTTTATCTTTGAGCAATGAAAGTCCTGCAAAAGCATAATTCATCGTTTCCGGCGGGACTTGTCTTTTGTGAAAGAAATCACCACACATTATCACGAAATCAACCTTTTCGGTGATGGCATATTTTTGAATAACATCAAGCCAAGCGTCGAAAAAATCACGTGGGGATTCTTCGAGTTGATAACGCGTACAACCCAAGTGAACGTCGGAGATATGTAAGAATTTCATAAACAAATTATATCAATTTAGAGACAGGGTTTCACGAAAGGAATATATAAAAAATGCAACAAATTCTATTCGTGTATTCGTATGATGTTTGAAAATTAGTTGAATTTTTGACGAAAAAAATATGTTGGAAGCTATAAATTTAAGCAGAACTTTTACAAGCGACAAGGTTGATTATGAGGTCTTAAAAGCTGTCAACCTAGAGATAAAACAGGGCGAGTGTGTAGCGATAATGGGGAAATCAGGTAGCGGAAAATCTACCTTGATGCATCTTTTGGCTTGTCTCGATGAGCCAACATCAGGAAGCGTCGTTTTTGAAGGAAGTGATTTCACGACTTTGAGCGAAGGGCAGAAAAATCGTCTGCGAAATGAAAAATTCGGTTTTGTTTTTCAGCAATTTTTTCTCAACGGACGCGAAACTGTTTTCGAAAACGTCGCCTTGCCAATGCGTATTCGAGGTGCTTCGGGGAAAAGACTGAATGAAAACTCAATGGAATCTTTGCAGGCGGTCGGTTTAGATGATAAAGCAAAAAAAAGTGCAAAGGATTTATCCGGTGGAGAAAAGCAGAGAGTTTGCATTGCAAGAGCTTTGGTCGGAAAGCCGCAAGTCATTTTCGCTGATGAACCGACGGGGAATCTGGACTCAAAAACGGGTGAAACGGTAGAAAATTTGCTTTTGCAGATGAATAAAGATTTGGGAATTACGCTCATAATCGTTACGCATGATGAAGATTTAGCAAACAAATGCGAGCGAATAATTGAAATCAAAGACGGACGGATAATTTCGGGGAATTAATAATAAAACTATGAAAATTTGGGATTTGATCAGAATTGCGAATAGAAATCTTCTAAGGTCGAAGCTCCGCACATTTTTAACTGTAATGGCGATTTTTGTTGGGTCGTTTACTTTAACTTTGACGAATGGAATTGGCGATGGCTTGCGGGATTATGTTGAAACTCAGGTGAAAAACATAGAAGGAGATAGTGCCTTATTCGTTAGAAAAAAGTTTCCACGCGAAGATGAGCAAAATGCACGGATCGGTGAACCAGAAGAATATAAAGAAATAAAAGAAGACGAACAAGGTAACAGGATTGATCCGAATTCAATTGTCGTTTCATTAGATCAAATTAACTCATTAGCTAAAGAATTTCCCGAAGTAAAAAAAGCTACACCTGCTTATCGAATGAGGGCAGAATATATTGCTTTGGCTGATAGCGATAAGAAATTTAAGGTTTCACTAGGAATGCTATCAGAGGGACTGAAGCAAAAACTCGAAGCTGGAAAAATGTTTGATGGTAAAAATCAAATAATTTTACCGCTCTATTTGGCAGAAGGTTTTGATGAAAAGGTTGAAAATCTCGTTGGGAAAACAGCTAAAATCGGATACAAGACTGAGGAAAGTGACGAAATTCAGATCAAAGAGTTAAAAATTGCAGGCGTTGCAACTAAAGGAATGATTTCAAATCTCAATGCATTTGTAGATGCGGAAACTGCTAAAGGACTTTACACAGCCCAAAGGGGCGAAAGCCGAGATTATAATCGTTTCACGAATTTTACTTTTTTGCTAAATTCCAGCGATGAAAAAACGATGGAAAAAGTAAAAAATAAACTCGAAGAAAAAGGTTTTACTGCAATGAGTTATGCCGATATTGAAAAAAGAACTTATGATGGAATCGGTATTTTGCAGACGGGACTAAACTTATTCGCACTAATCGCACTTTTAGCGGCATCTTTCGGAATTATTAATACTTTAATAATCGCTGTGATGGAACGCACCAAAGACATAGGTTTACAAAAGGCTTTGGGAATGGGACGTGGAAAAATCTTTATGCTTTTTTCAATGGAATCAATCTTGATAGGATTCTGGGGAGCATTGCTGGGAATTGTCATTGGGATTGCTTGCGGTTTAGTTGCAAATGCATATCTTGCAAGCACCTATCTGGAATCTTTTGAAGGGTATAATTTATTTGTGTTCACTCCACTTTCGATTATTTTTATAATGTTATTAGTTTGCACAGTCGCGTTTTTAGCAGGTGTTATGCCTGCGTTTCGAGCAAGTCGTTTAAATCCAATTGAAGCGTTAAGGTATGAATAGATTTACGAGATCAAATGAAGCTGCTAAAAAAAGTTAAAAAATGGCGAACTCAGAAAACATTATGAACGAAAGAATGATTATTACGACCGGCAATGAAATTAGTGGTAGGGAAATCACTGAATATCTTGGTGTTGTGCTTGGAATTGTTGTTCGAGCGACTGGAATCAAAGCGGGCGTTGTCGGTGGTTTAAAATCCATTGCCGGTGGAAATGTAAAATCATTTACAGCTGTTTGTGAGAAGGCTCGAATCGAGGCTTCGTCACATATGGTAGAGCATGCCCAAAAAATAGGAGCCGATGCGATCATTGCAATGCGGTACGATGCAACTGAATTCACACAAGGTTCTACTGAGGTTATAGCTTACGGGACAGCCGTTAAATTGAATTAAAATTCTGCCTTACATATGAATTAATAGAGATACAAATAGAGTTATGGATAAAGTCATTTTAATTACAGGCTCTTCGAGTGGAATCGGGAAGGAAACAGTCAAACTTTTCCAAACAAAAAACTGGAAAGTTGCTGCAACAATGCGTACACCTGAAAAAGCTGAAGACCTGCAGAAGATTGTTGATGTGGAATGTGTTCGACTTGATGTAACAGATGTTGGTTCTATCAAATCTGCAATACAAGAAACGCTTGAGAAATTCGGACGAATTGATGCGATTGTCAATAATGCGGGTTATGGTTTGGTAGGGGCATTTGAAGGTGCAACACAGGAGCAAATTGAAAAACAATTTCAGACAAATGTTTTTGGCTTAATGAATGTTTGTCGTGAAATTTTGCCGTACTTTCGTGAGCAAAAACGGGGAACGATTGTAAACGTTGCTTCGATGGGCGGACGCATTACATTTCCGCTTTACAGCCTCTATCACGGAACAAAATGGGCGGTCGAAGGTTTTAGCGAATCGCTTCAATATGAGCTCAGGCAATTTAATATAAAAGTGAAAATTATCGAACCCGGACCAATTAAAACTGACTTTTATGACCGTTCGCTGGATTTGACTACAAAAGAGGGTTTGCACGCCTACGATCATTATATTGATAAAGTAATGCCGAATATGCAAAAGGCGGGTGAAAATGCACCTAACGGAAGATTAGTTGCCGAAGTTATTTACAACGCCGTAACCGATGGAAGCTGGAAAATGCGTTATACAGCGAATTCGCGTATGATCTTAACTTTGCGAAAACTCTTACCTGATGCACTTTTCTTTTGGGTTGTGCGACAGGCGACGAAAGGGTAAACCTACAACTTTTTTATCTTTTCGGGATTGCTTTCAGATAAAAGAAGCTTTCAAAACCTACCTGATTATGTGGCGGTGTTTCTCTAAACATATCTTATTGTCTCAAGTAAATTGAGAAGATTTTAGATATTATGAGCAGGAAAGCTTATTACAAACAATTTATTTTAAGTTCATTTACAGCCTTGATATTAGGATCAATATTTATTGCCGCTATTCCCATTATAATTCTTCTCGCGGCAGACATTTTAATAACTTTTGCCGTTTTCCTTGATCCTCTACATCAGGGAAAATATATCGAAATAATCTGGGGAGCTTTTATAGAAATGGTTATTATACAAATAATTGTTTCCATTATTGCGAGTTTAATAACAGGAGTTGTGATTGGCTTTTTTACGATAAACTTAAAAACAGGTTGGGTTTATGCTCTCGGAATGTTTGCAAGTCTTATTGTCTATGGCGTGATTCAAAGTATATCTCTAATTCCTTTTGGGTTTTTGTACGGAGAGTTGGTTGTGTTCTTATGGGCTGTTATTACGCTTCCGGTTGTAGTTATTTTCTCGCTTATAATCGGTTCGATTTGTGTCGGGATAAACAGAAAATTCGGTGTTTGAGACACTATATTTACTTTGAAATTTTGCCAAACAATTGAATTACAATTTCTGCTTTTTTGTTTTAATAAGAAAATGTGATAAATTCTCGCATTAAATTAATACAAAATTAACATAGCTATTATTTTGTATTTATAAATTCAACTCCAAAATAAAATAAAAGGATAAAAAAGAATATGAAAAGATTTCTGCATTATTCATTGAGCATTGCAGTAGGACTCTTTTTGTCAATTGCAATCTTTGCTCAATCACAAGCTACTACCGGTTTGATTCAAGGAACGGTCTTTGATCAAACAGGAGCGGCTATACCGGGGGCAACAATTACAATCAGAAATACCGAAACAGGATTTGAAAGAACCGTCACTAGCAACTCGGACGGTTTTTTTACGGCACCACTTTTACCACTTGGTAATTACAAAGTAACAATCAGTGCTCAGGGTTTCGGTGAAGAAGTCAGAGAAAATGTAAAAGTTACGATCGGGCAAACATTAGCTCTGAGAATTGGCTTAAAACCAGCGGGAGCGACTGCTCAAGTTGATGTTTTTGCAGGTGATGCAAATCCTGTAGATGTTGCTGAGACTGCACTTACAACACAAATTAATGAAAGAGCAGTAGAAAACCTGCCGATCAACCGTCGTGATTTTTCACGATTTGTACAGTTAACACCAGGCGTTTCGATCGTTCAAGGACCTGATGGTGATGAGATAACCATTAATGGACAAAAAGGTATTCAGAATAATTTCTCCATTGATGGAGCGGATGCTAATAACCCATTTTTTGGTGAGCAACGTGGCGGTCAACGTCCTGCATTTACCGTTAGTCTTGAGGCAATTCAGGAATTTCAGGTAGTTCCGGTTGGGGCATCTGCTGAATTTGGTCGTTCAAGTGGTGGGTTTATCAATGCTGTTACAAAATCCGGAACAAATACATTTGCAGGTTCGGCATTTTTATTTTTCAGAAATGATTCGCTTTCAAGCCAGAATCCGGATGCTGTTGATGCAGGTCTTCCAATCGCTGATTCGAGTAACTATCAATTCGGTGGAAACTTAGGTGGTCCGATTGTTAAAGATAAAGCATTTTTCTTTTTTGCGTATGAAAGAAACGACGGAAAAAGTAACAAGCCGAATGACATAGACCCGGTTTTGAACAATATCTTTGCAAACCGCTTTAACTCGCCTGATGAAGAAAGAGTTATTGAAAGAACGGATGTTGCGGATGTTTTGCTTGGAAAAGTTGATATAAACATTGATAACAAGAATCTTTTAACTTTCCGTCATAACTATAGTCGTGCAGAGCAAAATAACGGAACTTTTGATGTTCCGACTTGGGGATTTAGTGCAAACGGACGCGAGACAAATAATTCAAACTCATTTATTACACAATTAGTTTCGACCATTACACCAACTCTTCTAAATGAATTTCGATTCCAGTGGGCGAGAGAAGAACGTCCTCGTTTCTACGATGGTCCAGACCTTCCTGATACAACTATCGGAACTTTTGACGGTTCGATCTCTTATCGCTTTGGTCGTCCATTCTTTTTGCCTGTTCCATCTGATGATGTGAGATTTCAGTTTACCGACAACTTTACGGTTATTCAGGGCAATCACACCATCAAATTCGGTGCTGATATAAACAGAGTTCGTGTTTCGCAAACATTTATAGGTTTCGCACGTGGACGTTATATCTTTGCTGCAGGAACTATCCAAGATGCGATTCAAGGCTTCCAAAATTATATTGATGGCGTAAATGCGGATGCTTTAGAGCTTTATTTACAGTTTGCTCCGATAGGAAACAGAACTGTTGAAGAGGCAGGAACGCAAGCTTATACAACTTGGGATCCGGGAATTTATATTCAAGATACTTGGAATCCAAGACCGAATTTAACACTGAATTTTGGATTCCGTTGGGAAGGACAATTTCAACCTGACCCGATCAATAATCCCGCTGACACACGCTACGGACAATTCTTAAATGATCCGCGTTTTCCATCTGATGGTTCAATCCCGGATTTCACAGATGGCTATCAGCCACGCTTAGGACTTTCATGGTCACCAGGCGATGATGGAAAAACAGCGATTCGTCTTGGAGCAGGAATTTATTATGCTCGTATTCCGGGATTGGTTGTAGCTGGTCCTAGGAATACTGATGGTGTAATAGCAGGAAATATATTCTTTGCTAATTTCCTATGTGGCGGTATGGGAATTGGTGGCTGTCCTGTTTATCCGGGCATTGTTCCAACACAAGGATTTACACCATTTAATCCGGGTGTTGCCGTTTTTGAAAGAAACTTCAAAAACCCTCGAACGATCCAATATAGTGCCAGCATTGAGCGTGAAATCTTTAAAGATACATCACTCTTAGTAGCTTATAACTATGCAAAATCTACCCGTCTGACTCGATTTGTAAATCGCAATGATGCACGGCTCTATGGCGGCGTAGCGATTTTTGAACGTCCCGACGGATCAGGTGTCGGTGAGATTCGTTCGACAGAAAGTTCGGCTCGTTCGCTTTATCAAGGTTTAACATTTACTTTGAATAAGCGTTTCTCTAATAATTTCCAATTCCAAGCAAATTATTTACTCTCTTGGGATAGATCAGACGATGATAATGAACGCGATCCATTTACGTTCCGCTACGTTGATCCGAGAGATTTTCAACCTGAATATGGATATTCAGATAGAGATCAGAGACATCGTTTCAATGCATTTGCAACGTTCTTGTTGCCATATGACATAACAGTCTCACCGATTGTTCAATATCGTTCGGCACAGCCTATTTCAGTTGTTGATCGCGGAGCATTCCCGAATATTACCCAACGCAACACCATGCGTTTGGATAATGAATTTTTCACATTTGATTTTCGTGCTTCTAAAGCATTTAAACTCAGCGAAAAAGTTTCGTTGGAAGGAATTTTTGAAGCGTTTAATTTATTTAACAACCGCAACCAAAGAAGTCTTCCAAGACCGCTTACATTTAATTTTGATGGTACGGTCACGGCAGGTTTCGGTGATCCTAGACAAGCACAGATCGGTGTTCGTCTTAAATTCTAGTTTGTTAAATTTTAAGAACTTTTTAAGCCTCAGATTGAAAAATATCTGAGGCTTTTTTATTATCAAAGCAGTTTTTAGATAAATTTTTGATTCAATCAAAATTACTTCCTTTAGTTCATCTTCCATTCATTTGGCAAAAAAGCTTTCCTGCCAAATATTTCAAATAACAATATGAAAATTGAAAAACTTCTTCGATTAACGAAGCTTACGCCAATTAATGAGCTGACTAATGAGCAGGTCAGGGAACTTCAAAAAGCACTAAATGAACTCGGCTACAACGCAGGAATAGTTGACGGTTTGCCAGGTTCAAAAACGCGAAGTGCCTGGTTGCAATTAATGGCTGACACATTTGGCTCAAACTTAATTCTAATCGGACCTGATGCGGCAAAATTACTTCAACTGAAACTAAAAGATTCAGACGAAGATGATGATAACGACGATGAAGATTCCGATAGCAATGATAACAGCGACATGACTCTCAAATTAAAATTGTTATCAAAAATAAAAACTCCTATCGCTGTTAACAAATTGCGTCGGGATCAGCTTAGAGAACTACAAACTGCATTGCATCGTCTCGGCTACCCAGTGGGAATAATTGACGGACTTTACGGACCAAAAACAAGAAATTCTTGGGGAGAGTTCGAAGCAGATGTCTTTGGTGGAAATGAACTTCTAGTTGGACCTGTTTCGGTTGATATGATTCAACGAAAACTGGATAAAATTGGTGGTGGGAGAGTCCATGATTTTTCAACCAAAGAAGGAACAATCGAAGCAATAAAATGGGAATGCGATGCACAAAACATTGGCTTAAAAACTCAAATTGCGTATGTTTTGGCAACAGTCGAATGGGAAACTGCCCGAACATTTAAACCCGTCCGCGAAGCTTTTTGGTTAGACGAAGATTGGCGTAAAGATAATTTGCGTTACTATCCGTATTACGGGCGCGGATTTGTGCAGATAACTTGGGAAAAGAACTACAAAAAATATGCAGATATTTTAGGAATTGACCTCGTAAATAATCCTGATTTGGCAATGAATGAAAACGTAGCACTTTTCATTCTCGTTCACGGATTCAAAACAGGAACTTTTACAGGACGAAAAATCACCGATTACATCAGCGAACTACAAACTGATTATATAAATGCAAGACGTTGTATAAACGGGACTGACAAAGCAGAAGAAATCGCAAAACTGGCAGAAAAATATTTTGCTCAATTATAAAAATTGAAAAGAAATCAAATACTTTAATCCTCGAACTTGCTAACAGTTCGGGGATTTTCTTCGTCTTTATGTATGAACTCAAAAAATTAAAGCTCTTATTGGGTAAAAACTATGGAATTAGTAAAATATCGTCCCGAAATAAATTTCTTGAAAAGGTTTCTCGTTATCTTCATTTTGGCTTTTTCCGCTTTCCTTATATTTGATTTTGATGAATTAAAACAATCTTATGCATTACAGAATAAAAATCGAATCAATCTCGTCAAAGAACAGAATTTACGCAAACATCTCTTTGAAATTGCAAGCGATGAATACGAAGGTCGAGGAGCAGGACATAGAGGCGAAAGAAAAGCCGCAGAATATATTGCAAATCATTTCAAAGAATATGGTCTGAAACCTGCTGGCGATAAACTGAATAAAAAAAGAACATATTTTCAGTATTTCAAGTTTCACGCTCGAAAACCCTTAAAATCTTTTCAAACCTTAGATTCACAAAATGTTTTAGGATTTATCGAAGGAAGTGACAAAAAACTAAAAAAAGAGATCGTTGTAATCGGTTGTCATTACGATGGACAGGGAATGAAGGGGCAATCTGACGGCGGAAGATACGAGCCGAAAGATAAAAATTCTAAAGATTTTATATGGAATAGTGCCGACGATAATGCGACGAGCGTTGCTGTTTTGCTGGAAGTTGCGAGAATTATTTCTGAACAGAAATTAAAACCGAAACGCTCAATTTTATTTATTGCTTTCGGAGCAGAAGAACACGCCTTAAACGGTTCAGCATTTTATGTTGAAAATCCTGTTTTTAAATGGAAACGTCATTACGCAATGCTGAATCTGGAGAAACTCGGACGAATTCCCGAAGGCACGCCAATTACCGCTTCAGGCGGCACAAGTCCTATCTGGGAGAAAATTACAAATATCGCTAACCAAAAAACCGGAATGGAAGTTAAGTCCCTGATTCCAGAACTTATTTCTGACACGGATCATTATCCATTTGCAATGCGAAAACTGCCTGCAATGGTTATCGGGATGGCTCATGAGAAAGACACTCATCTACCGACTGATTCGGTTGATAAAATTTCGTTTGACAAGCTGGCAGAGAGAACAAATTATGTCTTAACAGCATTTTTAGAACTCGCTAATTCTATTGAAAAAATGTCTTTTACAGGGGATTTGAGTAATGAAGTTGGTTTTATGCCTGTCGTTGCCAGCCGTCATGAAATCAAACAGATAGGCTTGGGATCAAACAGAGGTGGTTATAAAGTTTCGATGATAATTTCCAATTTTCCGGCGGACAAAGCAGGATTAAAATTGGGCGACGTAATAATTGCAATGGACGGAAAAAACTTCACCGATAAAGACACAAACGAAAGGGTATTTTTCAAAGAAAATGTTTCAGCTGAACCATTAATGAAATTAACAATCATTCGCAAAGGAAAACGCAAGATAATAAATCTCAAAATTGGTAATTAAAATTGCGAATTCAATACTAAAATGTTTAAGATATTGCTGATTAAAAATCGGTGATAAATATTATGCGAAAAATTATTTTGTTGAAATTGATTATTTTGGTTGCACTCATTTCAGTTAATTTTGCTCAGAAAAATGATGATGTTGCCAAACAGTTAGAGGGAAAATGGAAGACTGTCAGCGTTATTTATGACGGAAAGCCTGTAAAAATAGAAGGAATGTTTGTCTCAACTGAAATAGAATTTAAAGATGGCAAATTCAAGACTTGGGCAAATGGAAAAGAGTATTTTGGGGATTATAAATTAGATTCTACAAAAGACCCCATGTGGATAGATGTCGCATACGATGCAAATACTGCACAGCCTTTCAGAGGAACATCTTTTAGAGGTTTGTTCAAAGTCGAAGATGACAAACTGATAATCGTTACAAATGTTCAAAGACGACCAAAAAAACTAGCCGCCGAAAGCACAAGCCTGAATATGCTTGTTGAATATGAAAGAATCAAAGAAGAATCCTCTGAACAATAAAAATTTTCCTCTCTCGTCAAAATACGATACCAAATGGCTAATCAAAGATTGCTTTGGAGCAAATCCCTTATGGCTGACCGAATGGCTTTGTGAGGATTTAGAGCTTAAAAAGGGAATGCGTGTGCTCGATCTAGGTTGTGGACACGCGAAATCTTCCGTCTTTTTGGCAAAAGAATTTGAGACGGAAGTTTGGGCAACCGATCTATGGGTTGACCAAAATGTAAATCAGGAAACAATCAAAGAATTCGGTTTAGAAGATAAAGTTTTCCCATTCAAAGCCGAAGCAAATAAATTGCCTTTTGCAAAAGGTTTATTTGACGCGATTATTGCGATTGATGCGATTCAGTATTTCGGCACGGATATGCTTTTTCTGCCTTACATAATTCAATTCTTAAAACCGAACGGCATCATCGCTTTTGCTTCGCCCGGAATGACAAATGAATTTGAAAGGGAAATTCCAGAACACTTAAAACCAATGTGGACGAGCGATTATTGGTGTCTTCGTTCGGAAAATTGGTGGCGAAATCATTGGAATCGAACGGGATTAGTTGACATAATTTCATCCGAAACAATGAAAGACGGTTGGAAACTCTGGGCAAGATGGGCAGAGATCGGTAAATCAACGGAGTGGTATTTAGACGCAATCAAGGATGATGCGGGTAAACATCTCGGTTACATAAAAATGATCGCTCGAAAAAATGAAGATGCCCCTGATTTAGCTTACAATCTGCAAACAGGCGAGTGGAGTTAAAAGATTTTCTCGAATCTCTATTGTAGATCTTTTACCAATACAACATCGCGGTTGCGTGAGCCTCTGGCAACAAGCAGACGATTTCCTTCTGGGTTTAGTGAGAAATTGGCGATTTGAAATTCTTTAAAGTTTGTTACAGGTTTCGGTTCAGAGCCATCTGTCGGTTGCGACCAGATGTTTGAGGTTGTACCGAGTGTGTTGACGAAAAATATCTCGTCGCCTGTTTTGTTCCAGTTAAGTCCGGGCTTTGTGTTTGTTGTCGAAGGGACTTCAAAAGTCTTGATTGGCTCGCCGCCTTCGATTGAACTTATGCCGATTTTTATCGGTTTGCCTTTTTCTTTTATAAAATATGCGACTTTTTTGTTATCGGGCGAGATTCTCGGAGAACTTGATTCAACATCAGTTAGTTGAGTTCTTTCTCCATCCTTGAGCGATACTTTCCAGATTCTCAATTTTCCGTCGGCACGGCTTGTGTAAACTATCCAATCTGCGTTGGCATGTGCTTTGTCGATCGTTGCATCATTTTCCTTGACTACACGACTTACATTTTTGCCTTCAGAATCCATTTGGAAAAAGCTAAATCCGGGATTAACAACCTGCAAATATGTGAGCAATCCTGTGTCGTTTGATAAAGTCATATCGGATTGTCCGATCTTGTAACCGGTCGTTAAGGGCGTTGGATTTTTGCCGTCAACATCCATTTTCCAGATATTTTGAGCACCGCCCTCGCTTGAAACATAGATAAGTTTGCCTTCTTTTGTCCAAGCGACGCCGTGTTCGCCGTCATCCGCTCCGGTTTTGGAATCAATGCCGACCGCCGTTTTGAAATCGTCTTCGGGTGTCACCCACAAACCCATCGAATACTCACGCTGAACCGCGACCATCGTTTTTGTATCTTCGGTCAAACTGAAATCTTCATAACTCACAAGGTCGTTGCTGACATTGTTTACTTCACCGCTCGGATATGCGGCGTAACGCAATTGATAACGCATTCCCATCGGTGCGGAAAGAAGCGAAAAGACCAATCCTTTTCCGTCGTTTAACCAAGTCGCTTTGCTGATTCGCAAAAGTTTTTCTGCCTTTAGCGGAATCAAAGTTTCTTCGCCCGTTTCGACATTTATTACGCCAATTCCCGCCGCATAATCTTCGCCGAAAACCATCGTCGGTGAAGCGATGAGTTTTCCGTCAAGCGACCACGAAACTGTATCAGTGTAAGCCTTTGGAACTTTGCGGGTTATCAGACTTTTTTCATTTTTTCCTTGTTCATCAACAATGATTATCGAAAATTCGCCTTTTAAAGAACGCACGAATGCGATGCTTTTTCCATCGGGCGAAAAGTCTATCTGACTGTTCACATTTTCTACAATTTTCTGCTGATTGCGTCCGAGCGTTGTGATCTTATAAAGCGAGGTCGGTTCATCTTCGCCTGTCTTTCCGACAAAATATAAATAATCTCCGTCGGGTGAAAATTTCAGATAATTGTATTTCGTATCGCCGGGGGGAATGATCTCAGTATCGCCGACGCTCGCGGTTTGCCTCAGGAAAAGACTGTGTTTGCCGTCCTCACTTTTCTTGGAATAAGCAATCATTTTTCCGTCGGGCGAGATGGCGGCGGATTGAGTTAAACCGTGAGCGGTTAAAACATCTAGTTTAGCCGATTGGAAATTTGGAATGCTTGCCGTCGAAATTTGCGGAGCGGAAAAATAAAACCAGTAAATTCCGAAGGCTATCGCCAAGACTGCCAAAGGGGCGATAATCCAAGCGGGTGAAAACCTTGATTTTGGAGTTGCTTTATCAATTGGCTGAGTTATTTTAGTTGTCGCATTCGGATCGGTTTGAACTTCCTTTTTATCGAAAAAAGCGTAATCAAAAGAGACTGTTTCGGGATTTTGAATGAGTTTTTTTAGGTCGCTTCGGAATTCATAAAATGTCTGGTAACGCTCATTGCGGTCTTTTTCCAAAGCGTGTTTGACGATTCGGTTTAAGGCTTCGGGAATTTCTTTATCAAATTCAGAAAGCGGTTTTACATTTTTGTTTATCGTCGCATTATAAGTCGCCGCATCGCTTAGACCTGCAAATGGAGTTTCGCCTGAAAGCATCTGATAAAGCACAACACCAAAGCTGAAAATGTCTGTGCGTAAATCAATTTTTTCGCCCAAAGCTTGTTCGGGCGACATATAATTGATCGTTCCCATCACGCGATTCGGTGCGGTCAATTCGCGTGTGATTGAATTGTCTGAACTTCTGTTAGTTACTTTTGCCAAGCCGAAATCCAGAACTTTTACGATTCCGTCTTGGCGAATCATAATGTTCGCGGGTTTTATGTCGCGATGGATGATACCGACTGCGTGTGCGGATTCCAAAGCTCCCGTGATTTGTATGGCGATCTTGACAGATTCTTGCCAAGTTAAATTTTTCTCGCTCAAAAGTTCGCCCAAAGTTTTTCCGTCAATAAACTCGGTGGCAATAAAGTTTACATCTTCGCCGTCTTCAATTTCGTAAATCGTAATGATATTCGGATGATTCAGAGCGGAAATCGCTCTCGCCTCTTTTTCAAACCGCTTCTTTCGTTCCTCATCAGCAGAGAATTCGGGTGACAATAATTTCAAAGCGACTTTGCGACGAAGTTTTGTATCTTCCGCCAGGTAAACTTCACCCATTCCGCCTTTGCCAAGAAGTTGTTTTATCTCGTAATGCTTGATCTTTTTGCCGATTATGTCCGTTTCTTCTTTCTCTTTAAACATCTCGGCGGCAAGAACTTCAGGTGGCGAATTCAAAATTTCATCTGAGGATTTATTAAAGGAAAGCAGAGATTCGACCTCGCGGCGTAACTCCACATCTTCGCCACAAGATTCAGCAAGAAAAGATTCACGCTCAGCGGGCGGGATTTCCAAGACAGCGTGATAGATTTCTTCTACCTTTTTTAGTTTGTCTGAGTCCATTCAAGGGGTATTTATAGATTTTTTTTAGCACTTTACTTCCAAAGCCAAAATAAAGCAATGAAAAAGTTTGGCTCTTTGACAATTATTTGTCCAATTTGATTTTTGAGGTTTTTAACGGCGAAGCCGTGTTGGGAAAGTAGCCAGTGGTGAAGAGAAAGCGAAACCTTTGGACAAATAGAATCAGATATTCGCACTCTGAAGGAGTGTAGGAAGTTGTCTGTCGCTCTTTCAGAGCTAAAAACAATTGATAAACATTAACCAGAGGTTACGCTTCGCTCCACCACTGGCTACTTTCTGATCGCTTCTGCCGAAGCTAAAGAGAAAATCCATCAAGTTTTCAATAAAATCAACCAATAATAGTAAACAAGCCAAGAGTTTTAATTTGCCAATTCCCGTAAAAGCCAAGTCTTTGCAAAGCTCCAATCTCTCTGCACTGTTTCTTTTGAAATTTTCAGAACATCAGCGATTTCCTTAACTTTCAATCCACCGAAAAATTTCATTTCGACGACGCGAACTTTTCGCTCGTCCAAATCCTGCAATTTATTGAGTGCATCGTCGAGAGCGATAAATTCTTTCGGGGCGTTATTGCTAGCAAAAACTCCTTCGGTGAAAGTTATTCGATCCTGCCAACCTCCACGTTTATCGCGGCTTTTCGATTTTGCGTAATCCACCAAAATATGTCGCATAGCTTTTGCCGCAACGCCGAAAAAATGTTCGCGGTTCTGCCAGTTCTGATCTTGGCTACCCGCAAGTTTTAGATAAGTTTCGTGAATAAGTTCGGTGGCTTGAAAAGTGTGTCCCATTGGCTGTTTGCTCATATAACGCCGAGCCATTTGGCGAAGTTCCGCATAAACGAGCGGCATTAACTGTTCAAGAGCATATTCGTCACCCTTGCTCCAATCAATTAAAAGATTTGTGATTTGGTTTGAGTTTTCGCCTGCCATAAGTCTTTCGGGGGAAAGCCTTTAGACAGATTATAAACCAAAACCTAAAAAAAATCCGAAAAATATGACAGTTTTTTCACAAAAATGTCGTTTAGGCAAATAGAACAACAAATTTGTTCGAGGAGAAAATATGAAACAAAAACTTTTGATTTTAATGATGATATTCGCCGTAATTTTGGGGATTTCTCAAACTTCTTATGCTCAAAAAGAGAAAGCTTTAACAAAAGATGAGGCAATAAAACGCCTGACTGAGTTGGTAATTGAGCCATTTGATGAAAAGGAAGTTTTAGAAAACGAATTAAAAGTTGAAAAGGAATTACTAAAACCTGAAACTGAGGAAGAAATTAAGGAACAGAATGAGCTTTTGGAAATAAGACGCAAGGAAGATGTCTTTTTCTTTAGTAAGATTTTGGCTGAAAACAAGCGTCTGACTGACGATCAAAAGGCATTTATAAAAACGAACCACAACGAAGTCTCCGATCTTGTCAATGAAACATTGGTTAAAAAACGTTTGGCTCGATCTGTAAGACAACAGAAAGAACTAAATGATCTTATAGTTGCGGGTTTTCAAAAAAGTCTGGCAACAGATTTTGGTGCAGCGGAATTAAATTCTTTGGTCATATTTTTTGAAAGTGCTAAAGCCAAGAAGGTGATAAAGAGTTTTGCTTGGAAACTTGGTGAAATGCTTATGCCGATGCCGGACGATATGAAGGCGGAACTAAGCGATGAGGATAAAGAAGCAATTAAGCAATACAGCGAACCATTTGAAGAATTTTCAAAAACACCAAACGGAAAAAAGTTCGCAAACTCTCTAATGATTGACGGTTATAAAGTTGCTTATGATCAGCATTTTAAGGAGATCAGAGAACTCCTCGAAAAAATATCGGAAATGGAAGATGACGAGGATGTTGATCCTGATAAATTGCCTGAATCTTTAAAAGACGATGAATTAACAACGGATGAGATTAACGAAGTATTCGAGAAATATATTGCTAAAAATTACGATGCCTCAAGTAATCCTCAAAAATCGGATGATATTTCAACAAAGCAAGAAGCTGTCAAAAAACTGACTGCTTTATCTTATCCGATGCAGATTTACGCTTCGCCGAAATACGTTTTGAGGGAGGAATTGTTAACTGCTGCGGCTTTGCGTGAAATGTTCGACAAAGTTCTGAAGGATAGCAATGATTTCACATCTGAAGAAAAAAAGTTTCTCAAAGAAAACTACGAAGAACTCCTGAAAATCGTCAAGAAAGAATTTTATGACATTGCGGAATCGGATAACAAATTGAGAGTAAAATTTGCCATAGAAAGTTTTGAAAAGAGTGTTGCAGAAAACCTTACTCTCAAAGAGATAAATGAACTTCTTTCATTCTTTCAAAGTTCGGAGGGTGAAAGAACTCTTAAATTGCTTTATCCGCCACAGGAAGACGTAGCCGCCAGAAATACTTTGGATGAAAACGATCCGAAATTAAAAGAATTACAGGAAAAATTAAAGAAATTTGAAGAATCTCCAGTTGGTAAAAAATACTACAAAATTTTGAGTGCTGAACCTACAATCTACGCCGAAGAAAAATTAGAGCAAGAAACAAAAACGAGAGGCGGAGCGTTGATTCCAAGAGCTTATTCCTCATACATCGAAAAGATTTTAGATAAATACGTGGCTGAGAAACAACAACCGACAAATAAGAATAAAAAATGACTTTTTAAATCCCTGCTTTGAAAAACAATGCCGCTTTCATATTTCTTCTCCCGATAAGAAATATCTTGATAATGCAGACGAAACAGATGACCAAAAATCCTGAATGGGAACTCTGCCTGTGAGTGGGGATTAAAGAATAGAAGTCAGCGGGACACGCGGCAACGCTACTTATAAATTAAAGGTAAATATTAAATAGGAGAAATAATTTTATGAGTAAAAGAGTTATGAAAAGCCAAAACAAAATTACAATATTTACATCCTTGGCGATTTTGGTTTTTGTCATCATTGGATGCGAAACGGGTCCGCCAAAGATCGGTGAAGTAATTGTTTCCGACAAAAAAGGTGCTAAGGAAAGTAATTTGAAGTTTCAGCCAAAAGACACGATTCACGTTTTAGTTGATATCGAAAATAATCTGGAGGATATGAAAATTAAATCTAACATGACGCTTGGTCAAGATATATATGACTTGAAGAAAAACGATATAGTTCCGGGAACAGACGGAACAGACAATTTTGACAGGAATGCGGATAAGCGATTCCTAGAGTTTTTCTATGATGACAGTCTTATTCCTGCCGGAAAATACAATATAAACATAGAATTGCAAGACAGAGACGGTAAAAAGGTCGATTCTAGATCCATTGAGATCGAGGTAGAAGGAAACGATGAATCCGAAGAAAAATCAGCATACAGTCCGTCGATCGGTAACGGTGGAGATTAAATTTTAATCAACTTTTTTGCAACCTTTGGATAATGGCGAATCTGTTATTACTAAACAGATTCGCCATTTCTAATTTTTCAAACTATCAAATAATTTTTTCTGTTTATGACAGTTTTCTGCCCGAAATGTCGTTTATAGGATTAGAGTGCAAAATTTCAAAAAAAATACGGAGAACAAAAATTATGAATGAGCAAGAAAACACAAAAGTAGCAGAACAGATGTATGAAACATTTAACTCAGGCGATGTCGAAGGATTTTTGAATCTATTTTCGGAAGACGCTTCGTGGGATTCGCCGGAACTTGAAAACATTCCGCTTGAGACGACTTTTAGAGGACGTGATAAACTCGCCGAATTTCTGACTGGGTTAGTTGAGTATGAAGAATTCTTGAAGATCGAACCGCAGGAATTTATTGCTCAAAATGATCGGGTTGTGATCTTAGGCGAATTGCACGTACGTTCAAAAATCACGGGCAAAGAATACAAAACGGGTTTTGCACACATCGTCAGAGTTCAGGGCGGAGAGGTTAAAAGTTTCTTGGAATATTTTGATAACGCTGCTGCGGGACGTTCACATACGGGTGCGAAAGCTGCGTGAGAAATTTAGATTGAGTAATTTATTTGCGGCTATGCCGCTCGATGTGCGGAAAGTTTCTAACTTTCCGTTACATTTTCTCCCCAATTTAATGAGGCTATGCCTCAGATTGCTCAAGGCATAGCCTTTCGTATTTTTGAGGAAACATTTTATGGCGAGGCAAAGCCATCGCCGCACATCAGGCGGCACAGCAGCGAATGAAAAGGAAGACTATGAATAACAGCGGAAATAGATTAGATGGAAAAGTTGCGATTATCATGGGGGCGACAGGCGGAATCGGCGAAGCGACGGCGAAACGTTTCTTGGAAGAAGGTGCAAGCGTGATGCTTGTCGGACGCTCAGAAAAAAAATAAAAGAAACACGCGAAAGACTCTCAAATTTTGAAAATATCTCAGATTTTGTCGCCGATGCGGTTGATGAAGAGGTTGCTAATCTCGCACTATTTTTAGCCAGCGACGAATCAACCTATTGCACAGGCAGTATTCATATGATCGACGGCGGATTTACTGCAATATAATTAAAACTACGGAGAATTGAAATGAAATTTACAAAAAGAATAAATCTGACGAAAACATTTTTGGCTTTCTTATTTGTGAGTATGGTTTTTAGCCTAAATATATTTGCACAGAAAAATACTACGGAGCAGATGGGAGAAAAAGCGGTTGCTGATTTGATTAAAGAATTGAAAGGTGTTGTTATGCGACTTTCACCCGACAAACGGGAAGCTAAGTTAGTTAGCAAAAAATGGGACAGACGAAAAGGTTTGGGTGAGAAATCAAAAAAAGAAGTTATCGAACTTCTTTTTGAAGATGTTAAATCCGTAATTAAAGATTCGGGAACTCAATATCAGATTTATTCTGTTTTTTCATTTTATAAAAATATACAAACTCAAAAAAATACAGATAAAGAATCTGAATGGGTCGGCAAAGATTCGGGCGAATTATTAGAAAAGCCGGAAATTAAAAGTCGTCTAAAGAAACTTTTGGGCGAGAAGGATTACGCTTCTTTCAGGCAAAATTTTGAAGTTGGATCACCGATCAAAAAAGAAGGAGATTTTCTATTCGCGAGCGGTTGTATGTTGCGTGCCTGCACACGCCTTGAATCTGCATTGGCACTAAATGTCAAAAACAAAACTATTCACGTGGCAATTTTTGACCAAATTAAAGAAACAAAATTCTTCAACGAAAACAACAGTCAAACGCCTGAGATAATTACTAATTGGGCGAAGTGTCTGGAAAGTTCAAAACCTGCTGAAAGCCAAGATGAAGCAATTTTATTTGATGAGTTTCAGTATCAGAATAGCGAAGAATTTATGGCAAGATTTGACGCTTTTGCCGTTGCCCTTCAAGACAATCCCGAAAACAAAGGCTACATCATTATCTACGGCGATAAAAAATCCTACGCGACCAAAGAAAAAGAAATCAAAGAATATTCCGCCCGTCGCTTAGGTTCAAAGAAACTAAATTACTTAAAAGGCGAAGGAAATTCCAAAGCAGTTATCGCATTTTGGGTAGTTCCGAAGGGAGCAAACCCGCCGACTCCAAGAAAATCTTTAACCAAAAATAAAGAAAAAATCGCTGACAATAAACCGGAATCAATTTTGGTGGATGAATTCTCACTCACAAATCGCGAAGACTTTTTGCTGCGGTTTGATAATTATGTGAGTGAAATCCAAAACAGACCACAAGCGAGTGGTTACATAGTTTTAAGCAGAGGTAAAAAATCTCGAGCAAATTCCAAAAAAGAAATAATAGATTACATTAAGCTTCGTATGTTTAATATTGATCGTTTCATTTTTCTGGACGGGAAAGATAGTAAAAAAGTGTCAATCAAATTATGGATTGTTCCCAAAGGAGCAGAACCGCCCGCCCCGAAAAAGATTGTAAATCAAAAAAATGAGGAGAGAATAAATGAGTGATGAAAAAATAGTGCTGATCGCACGGCTGAAAGTAAAGGAAGATAAAATCGAAGAAGCAAAAAAAGCGGCTCTTGCGATCGTTGCGGATTCGCGGGCGGAAGAAGGTTGTATAAACTACGATATACATCAATCAATCGAAGACGAAACGCAATTTTTCTGGCACGAGACATGGACTTGTCAAGCTGCTCTCGATGAGCATTTTGAGACATCATTTTTTAAAGAGTTTTTTGATGTAGTGCAGGAAGTCGCCGCTGAACCTCCGCAGATCAATTTGACCAGAAAAATCACTGATTAGAAAAATTAGCCGCGAACTAAAACAAAAGGACACGAAAATCACAAAAAAATCGTGCCCTTTCGCGTCTTTTGTTTATTTTTAGTATTTCAATTTGTTTTCGCAGATTTTACACGCAAGCGTCCAAATTTGGTTAAAAGCGGTTTCAGATGTGAGACCGCTTTTTCATGTGAATTTCCATTGCTGGAGAAAATTCCGTTATGATTTCGCACGTCTCTTAGGTCATAGCGAATCTTTTCACCGAAGATGTCCGTTAGTTTTCCGCCCGCTTCTTCTAGAATTATTTGTGGGGCAGCGGTGTCCCAGAATTTTGTGAATGGCGAAAGATGTATGTATATGTCGGCGGTTTTTTGGGTGAGAAATCCGACTTTTAAGCCGACCGAGCCGTGTCGATATTCATCTTTGAAGCCGAAATGATTAATCAACGCGGTCATATTTTTGCTCCGATGCGAACGGCTGACGGCGATTGTCATTGCTTCAAAGTTTGTTTTATCAGAAACACTTAATCTTATCGGCTCAGTATTATCTTTCTGTAAAAATGCTCCTTCACTTTTTGTCGCAAAATAGAGATTTTGTCCGATTGGCTGTAACACAACTCCGAGAATCGGTTCACCGTTTTCAACCAAACCGATCTGCACGGCAAAATCGCCTTGTTTCTCAGTAAAACCTTTTGTTCCATCAAGCGGATCAATTATCCAAACACGCGATTTGCTCAAACGCCTCTCCGTATCATCGGGTTCTTCCTCTGACAAAATTGCATCATCGGGAAAGATTTTGGCTAGACCTTCAACAATGATTTTGCTCGAAGTTTTGTCGGCTATGGTTACGGGTTCTGAATAATATTCAGTGATGAATTTTCGTTCGACTTCAAATCCCTCTTCGTAAAATTTGAGGATTGCATCGCTAGCAAGACGTGCGAGTCTTATGGCAGTTTCCAGTTCTTTTTCCAACATCAAGTAAAATCTAACATTTACAGGTTGGAAAATTAAGTAGCTTTCTAATTTTTCATTTTTCATTTTCCGTTTTACACTTCTATCTATGGCAGAAAGCATCGCTTTTTCAAAAACGCAGGATAGGAAAACTATTTATGCGGAAATTACTCCGCAGATAAAATCTCTGATCGAATTGGAAACTGACACAATTGCGAATCTTGCAAATGTTGCGGCGGTTTTGAAGGAAGCGTTCGGCTTCTTTTGGGTTGGTTTTTATTTAACCAAAGAAGATCAGCTTGTTTTAGGACCTTTTCAAGGGACTTTGGCTTGCACGCGGATTGATTTTGATAAAGGTGTTTGCGGACATTGTTACACAACACGCGAAACTATAATCGTGCCGAATGTCGAAGAATTTCCCGGACACATCGCTTGTAGTTCAGCTTCAAAATCGGAGATTGTTTTGCCGATCTTCGATAAAGATGGAAATGTCTTCGGTGTTTTGGATGTGGACAGCGATAAGTTGGATGATTTCGACAAAACAGACGCGGAAGGATTAAAAAAAATCACTGAATTGATTGAGGAGCGATTGTAGTATTGAGTGATTTTTCCATACTAGCATTTGTTTTTGTTCTTAAAGAAAGAAGAAGAGTTTCTTTTGACATTGTTGGTAAAAAAAGAGAAATCAAATTATGGAAAGGCACTACCTTTAGGGAAATAAATTCAATCATATTAGGAATATTTCGCTATGAATCTTCATTTAATAAAAACACTTCGATTGAAGATGTTTTAAGGTTCATCAGTCATAAAAAGATTGACGACTTTGCTTATCTGAAGTTTTCTGATTCATCAAAATTCAGTCTGACTACGGGATGCTGTTTTGACTTTTGGGAGTGGCAAAATTTGAAAGAAATATCATTGCACGATTTTGATGTGTGGCTTGGGCATTCTCCGATGGCATCTATTAAAATTGATAAACTCCAAAAGGTATATATGTGGGACTCAGAAAGTGTTTCATTGGAAGAAGCGAGAAAAAATGGAAAATATCTAGAAACTTCATTTGAGAAATTCAAACAAGCAATATCTGATTTATCTAAAGATTTGGCTGACTTTGGTAAGAGGCTAGATTCTTGGGTAGAACAATTCAATGAAGATTTTGCAGTTACTACAGTAAAAAAAATTAAGAAGGAATTAGGAATTTACAGCTAAAATATGATATCAGACTTTGCAACAACGGAAGGGACAGAGGATTTTAAGAATCTTTGGGAAAATACTGCAGAAGGGCATTACAAAGAGACACAAGGGCTTTGGCTATCCTCCATCGGCATCGGAACTTATCTTGGAAATTGGGATGAGGCGACGGATGAAAAGTACAAAAACGCCGTTGTCAAATACGTTGAGATGGGTGGAAATGTAATTGATACGGCATCGAATTATCGGTTTCAAAGAAGTGAAAGAAGCATCGGTGAAGCTTTCAAAGCATTAAAAGATAAGGTTGGACGCGAAGAAATTTTCATTGCTACAAAAGGCGGATATTTGCCATTTGATAACGAACCGCCATCGGATGTTCAGAGTTATTTTGAAGAAAATTTTGTCAAAAAAGGTATTGCAGAATTTGATGATTTGGTTGGTGGAAGTCATTGTATGACGCCTGATTATTTGCAGTCGCAGATTGACCAATCGCTTGAAAATATGAGCGTTGCAGGACTTGATCTTTTTTACATACACAATCCCGAAACGCAGTTGCAAGCGGTTGATAAACCGACATTTGAAGCGAGAATTGCCAAGGCGTTTGAGCGTTTGGAAGAAAATCGTGCGAAAGGAAAAGTCAACTTTTACGGCGTAGCAACTTGGGATGGTTTTCGCATTATGCCAAATGAACAAGTCTATCATTCACTCGAAAGGTTTGTGCAGATTGCTAAGCAGGTTGGTGGTGAGAATCACGGATTTAAATTCATTCAATTACCACACAATTTAGCGATGCCCGAAGCGTATCTTGTGCCAAACCAACCCGCGAATGGCAAGGCAGTTTCAACACTTCAGGCAGCGGAGGATTTAGGTGTTTCAGTGATGGCAAGTGCTTCAATCTTGCAAGGGCAGTTGACGCAACAAGTCCCGATGTACATACGTCAAACGCTTGGCGGTCAAACAGATGCTCAAACGAGTATTCAGTTCGTCCGTTCAACTCCGGGAATCACGACCGCACTTATCGGAATGGCATCGGTCGAACACGTCGAAGAAAATATGGCTTTAGCAAAAATTGAACCCACTTTAGAAGAAGAGTTTGCGAGACTATTTACAAAGGATATGTAACAAGTTCGGTATTCTTATAATTGGAAATAATTTAAGGGGACATTTATGAATATAATTGCAAGCATTTTGACATTTCTAATAATTTTAGCAATTAATCTTGGAACCACCATTTTTGCTTATGGTTTTATGATTGTTGCGATGAATGGTTTTCCCACTTCCGATTCTGTTCAACCCGGAATAACTTTGTTTAACATTTGGGTAATAGTTTCTATTATCTTGATGAGCGTTTTAAGTGTTTCGACAGTTCTTTTACTTTCTAAAAAGATAAAATTAAATCCATTCTTAGCAGGTTTGATCTCGACAATACTTTTTTCAGTTGTAAGTGTGATAAGTCTTGTTGTCGGAACATTTGCCGCGTTGGCTTTGGTTAGTTTTTTATGGGAAATGAGGTAATTTTAAACTAGGTATAATTATGTCGGAAAGAATAAAAACTTACGGAGAATTTTGGGATTTCTATGTACTCGAACATAGTAAGCCATTGACTCGTTATTTTCATTTTGTCGGTTTTTATGTATGGTTTTTTGCTTGTCAGTATGAATGAATTTCCAAGTAAGCAATCCGCACAGCCCGGAATCACTTTATATACAATCTGGGCGATTATTTCGACGCTTCTTATGTCAGGTTTGAGCATTTTAGGAGTTTGGTTTTTGGCAGATAAAAAAGAGATGAATCCATTTCTAGCTGCTTTGATAGCAATAATTTTATTTGCCATAATCGGCGGTATAAGTCTTGTAATCGGTTGGGCGGCAGGTTTAGCTTTTGCAAGCTTTTTGTTTATGAAGTAGTTAAAACCAAGAACAACTTTACCTCAAATTCAATTGATTTAACTCATGTCTTGTAAGTTTTTGTTTTTCTTACGTTCAATAGAAAAATGTTATGAAAAGAAAATCTAAAAACGCGGGATTATTTTGCAGGTTTTTGTTGGCATTTTGCTTCGTCAGTTTGTCAAGTATTAATTTGTTTGGACAGGGAAATGACGAAAGTAGAATTGGTGTCTGCAATGTTGCAACAGAGTCAAAACCCATCGAAATAGAGTCCGATACGCCAAATTATTCGATTGCCTATCCAAATCTCAGCGAGGCATTTTACGCGATAAATCAGGGAATCCACACAGGCGAAATAAATGTCGAGGTTTGTTTTGATTCAGTTGAAAGGGAAGCCGCGATTTTGAAAAGTGCTGAGACAAAATCAGCAAATTATTCAAAAGTTTCAATCCGTCCTTTGAAAGATGACCTAACGATTTCAGCCAAAACAGGTTACAACGCGATGATTGCCTTGAATGGAACAGATAATGTCACGATTAATGGCGATAATCCGAACACGAAAGGCATAAATCGAAATTTAACATTGCACGCGTGGGGCGGACGTTCGGTTGTTGCTATTCAAACTCGCTTTCATTCAAGAAATAAATACGATAGTGCCAGAAACAATAAGCTCAAGAACCTAATTATTTCAAGCAAAGCAACATCATCTTACGGAATCGCTATGGGCGGACACAATCCCGGTTCAAGCGGATTTTTGAATCATAATAACTCGATTATCAATAACGCATTTCGACGCTTAAGAACGGGAATCTTCTCAGGTGGAAAATCTCCGACCCAGCCGAATGTCGGAACGATTATAAGCAAAAATGATCTTTCAGTGAAAGGGAAAGATAGGGTTCGTTTGGTCGGGATTCATCTGGAATATGAAACGAATGCGAAGGTCACAGAAAACCAAATTGGCGGTTTAGAAAGTCCAAAAGGTACATTACAGGATCAAGTCGGAATTCGTTTAGGTGGCGGAAAAATGTCCTCTTTGGCAAAGCGTTGTACGGAGAGATGTTATCGCTCGATTTCCGATTCTCTAATCGAAAAAAACATTATAGATGGAGTAATCGGCGGTGAACGGCAATCTGTTGCGGGAATTTATGTTTATGGCTATGGATATTTTCCAAACAAAATTCAAAATAATGTAATCAAAGGAGTCAAAGGTCTCGGCTTGAGATCAAATGTCACGGCAGGAATTTTTGTTGCGGGGCAAAATGAGTCGAAAATTGAGATTTTGAATAATACAGTTTCAATGACTGGCGAATATGGTTCGAAAAAGATTCACAATCCAAGTTATGCAGTAGTATTTTTGGGAACGGATATTTCAATTTCGATGTTTAACAATACATTTTCAAATACACAAACCGCCAAGTTGAATTCTTGGGCAAAAAGTTATGTTGGCGGATTTGTTCTCCAACATTCAAAAGCTGGTAAGTCTCCATTTGAACTAGTCAAATCAAATAACAACACATTTTATTCAAACGGAGAAAATGCGGATTTTATGCGTTTGAATTCTCTTAAAAGACGAGAAGGAACTGACATTAAAACTTTGAATAACTGGCGGAAAACAAGTGCTAATGATTCTGATTCACAAATTAGAAAACCAGAAACTGTCGGTTCATTAAAGCTACATACTCAATGAATATTATTTGAAAAAAACTCAAAATAAGGTATCGTTTTGTCAGCTATTCAAACTAAATGTTGGAGTTTTTGAATTATGCCTGAAAGAATCAAAACCTACGCGGAGTTTTGGGATTTTTATGTGTTGGAACATAGCAAACCTTTGACGAGATATTTTCATTTTGTCGGAACGGCTTTAGGAATTGTTATGCTCGTATGGTTTTTGCGGAATGGAACTTATCTTTACATCCCACTTTGTTTTGTAGTCGGTTATGCCTTTGCCTGGTTTTCGCATTTCTTTATCGAAAAAAATAAACCTGCATCATTCAAATATCCGCTTTGGTCTTTTATTTCCGATTACAAAATGATGTTCTATATGCTCATCGGAAAAATGGATGCTGAGGTAGATAGAGTTATCAGCGAACCTTAAAAAATGGAAAAGATAAATTTTGACGGCAAAACATTCGGTCTGCTTGCAAACAGCGAAAACGGCGAAGTTTCAACCGAAACGCTTTTTTATTACAAGCAAGACGATAGTTTAGTAACGGCAGAATATCACGGCGGAAGCATCAAATGCGGCAAAATAATTGCCAAGCAAAATGAAAATAACTCTCTCGAAATGCTCTATCAATGTTTAACAAACGAAGGCGAGCTAAAAGCGGGAAGTGCAAACGTAAAAGTTTCGATAAATTCAGATGGCAAGATTCAAATGAATTTGGATTGGCAATGGCTAAACGGTGAAAGAAGTTCGGGAACTTCGACTTATGTTGAGATTGATTAATTTATTTCGGGAAACCTCTTACGAAAATCTTCAGCAAACCGCTCAATTTCTCTTTTCATTTCTATTAATTTTTTCTCAATTTCAATCCCTCTGTTTGCTTTTTTAGCTTGTGGATTATCGTAGCCGAAACGGTCATTGAACAAATTCAATGTTTCGGAATCGTGAAAATCAACCAAGACCTTTTCATATTCGGCTTTATATTCATCGTAGCGTTTTTGAATTTTTTCAAGTTCTGTATGCATATTATTCAAAGTGTTCAGAGATGATTTCAAAAGTTCGGTTATAGCGATAATTTATATTGAAATGTCCGCCGTCGAATTCTTCTTGAATGTATGGAATTTGATGATCTCGCAGGCGACTGCATAAGATATTTGCTCCGATGTCGAGGGCGAACTCATCGCTTGTTCCCGCGTCAACGGAAAATAGTTTTAAGGATTTCAAATCGTCAACGTGTTTTTTGACCAAATGAACAGGATCGTGTTCGAGCCAGCGTTGCCAGACGCCTTCGCGTAATTCGCCTGTTTCGAGATTAAAAGGCAGATCAAACCCCCATTCGCTTTTTTCATTTGGGGAATAGCAGGAACTCATTCCGATCATGTTCAATCCATCGAATGCAAACTTTCCTTTCTTTGATTCTTCGTCGTAAAACTTTTCGATCAATTTCAAAGGATTGCCGTTAATCGCCTTAAAAGCCTTCCGAAAATCTGGTTTGTAGCCGTATTCAAAATAGCAATCTCCCGCAATTGTTGAGGCTAAACCGAAAATATCTGAATGTCGCATTGAAAGCACCATCGCACCGTAACCACCCGAAGATTTTCCAGCGACCGCACGTGAATTTTTATCGGTTACCGTGCGAAAGTTTTCGTCAACAAAAGGGACTATTTCCTTGATGAGATAATCTTCATAATCACCTGTTGCAGTTGAATTTATGTATTGCGAACCACCGTATTTTGTAAAACAATCGGGCATCACCACAATCATCGGTTTGATGCGTTTTTCTGCAATAAGCATATCCAGACGTTCAGCCATATTTGGCGAAAATGCTGAATCATTAAGCATCATTTTTCCACGTCCTGTAAAACCTGTTAGGCAAAATGTTACGGGATAATTTTTGTCGGAATTTTCATAATCGGGCGGAAGATAAACATATAGTTCCCGCACATAAGGGTCACCGAGCGGATTGTCTTTTAAGATATTGCTTTCGTGTTGTAAAACTTTTATAGTTCCTTTGTTTTTAATCATAGTTGGTTGAGATTTTAGATTTTAAGTGTCAGATTTGAGTGAACACTAGAAACTAACATCCAGCATCCAGTATCTGTTTTATGCTTTTCATTATATTGCAAAATTTGGCGAATACGAACAGTGAATCATTATCTGCTACGCTTGCTTTCTTAACGGCAATGATTACACCCGCTTTGCTTATATCTGCTGTCGGAATGCTTGTTTTGTCCACTTCGACAAGACTCGGGCGTGTGATTGATCGGGCAAGGGAGTTGGAAAAAAGGCTAAATCATCTAATCACAACTGAGGAAAAATCCAATATTCCTCTCTATAAAGAAAGAATCGAAGTTGTGTTTGAATTGCTCGACAAGGTCACGACGCGGACAAGGATTTTACAAAAAGCACTTTTGTTCTTTTATTGCAGTCTGGGAATGTTTGTTTTGACAAGTTTAACCATCGGAGTAGTCGCTCTTCTGAATCAGTATGTTTGGATTCCTATTCCAACGGGCTTGATCGGAATTATGTTTGTCTTTTACGCAAGCTTTTTGATGATGCGGGAAGCTTTACTCGCAACGGCAACAACCAATGCCGAGATGAACATCACTTGGCAGATTGCGACAGAAGTGGCACCGAAGGAGATCGTCGAAAAATATACATACAATGAATATGGAAAACATCGTCTGCGTGCGAAGATAAATAAAACTCTGGACGGAGTTGATAGAAACGAGATTGTTTGAAAGGAACAAAATATAGATTTCGATGTCTAATGTCTTGGAGGTTCAAGATGAAAAAGGTTATCCGAAATCTATTTTTAGTGGGCATACTTTTTTTTGCTATTTCATTTGATAGTTTTAGTTTTGGTGTTGCCTATGACAAAAAGCATAAACTTTATCCTGAGTGGAATAGTTATGGTTGCATAGCAATACAAACTTATGGCAAACGCTGGGAAAGATTGGGTTCATTTTGTCTCTTTGCAGGAATCACACTTAGTTTATCAGCCATCATAATGTTGCGTAGAAGATCAGAAACAAAAAAGAGATTTAAGTTGATTTTGGAGAATAAATGGGAAAATTAATTATAGGAATCGTTATTGCTTTACTTATCGGTGCCGCATGCAGATATTTCAAACTGCCTGTTCCCGCACCGCCTACAATCTACGGTGTTTTACTAATTATGGCGATCACAATTGGCTATATAATCACAGATAACATTTTGCCAAAAGAAGTTCAGGAAACACCGACAACTCAACAATCAAAATCCGAATAGATTATTGAAGTTCGAGTAAAGTGTCTAAAAGCTTTTTAGATTATTTGAGTTTAGAGAGGTAATTCAAAAGCTTTTCTAGTTTTTCTGACTTGTCATCGCTTGATTCCCACAAACTCACATCAGGTTCGATTCCCTCAACTTCATTAGCACCATCTGCTCTATAGCGAACACAATCAGGCATACGCAATTGCAGTTTGCTGTTCGGTAAAAAATACTTAGTACCACCATTTACATAGCCGCAACCGGCTCCATAAGTCTTCTCGCCAATGACCTTTCCAGATTTACTTACTTGAATGTAAGACGCAAAGTTTTCTGCTGCAGAAGCTGTGTATTTATCAACCAGGACAATCAAATTTCCCTTAAACACGCCTTCTTCATATTTAAATTCACTGGGTTGAAAAAGAATAGTTTTAGATTTTAGATTTTCAATCTCATTTAACGGAAGACTTTCAAAAATTCCTGACGTTAACTTAGGTGTTTTGTTAAGCATTGTGCAGTTTCTTTGCTTTTTTCCAGTTTTCCACATATTTATATTTTTACAAGGTTTCTTTGCTTCTTTTATGTAGTTTTGCAATTGATCTTTGGCTTTTTTCAGATATAAGATTTGTTTTTGGTTTATATCTTTTCTGGTTAAATCAGCTAACACAGTTTTAAGATTGTTTTCTAAAATTTTTGCCCAGTGCAGATGACGTATGAATCCTGCCAGATTACTTTTTACGGGGTTTGGAGAAATGATGCGAGTGACAGGCTCTACCCAATTGCTACCTCCGCCATTACCGCCGATGTCTATAATCAAGTAATCAATGTTTTGCGATTGTAAGACTCTGATTTGCTCAGTTAGTTTTGCAGATAATCTGTTGTTTGTTGCGTAATAAAATTGATTTAAGCATTTCTTTCCGCAAGGTTTGCTCAACTTTTGGCTAAAATCTTCCCAACTTGCAAGGCAGGTTCCTAAATAACCATCCGCCGAAAAAAGACTTATGTCCAAGACTCCAAAACGCTTTCCATTTTCCAATGTGAAAACACTTGCCGGAAAATAATCTTTGTTTGTGCTGATTAGCCTGTAGGTTGAAGCTTTATTGAATGGAAGGGAAAATCTGTGAAACTTAAATTTGTAGCCAAGTTCTTTACAAACCTTTTTGGCTGAATCATTCGATGTGAAAACTAACTGTTTCTTTTCACCTGCGTTTTTAGGTTTTGTCGCCTTAACAAGTTTAAGATGTCCGTCTTGAAATGTTTCTAAAAAAATATCTAAAATCTCACGTGCTTCCTGACCTGATTTGGCTTTTTTCAGTTTTTCTTTCGTAGTCTTATCAAGCTCTGCTAAATTGATTTTTTTACCTTCGATTGCCCATTCCAGATTTGCATAAGCTTCAGCCATAAATGTTTTCATAGCTTCATAATCTTGCAACCATTTTTCGTTTGTTTGGGCGGATATTTGTTGAAACAAACAAATTAGATACATCAGAGAAAGCAATAAAGTGATAGTTCTTTTCATCTTTTTGAATTTGTACAGAAGTGGATTTAACAGAAGGTAACAATTTGTCATACGAATCAAGTTTGTCTGAGTTCCAAGTTTTCGCTGATTGTTTTGTTATGTAGATTGCAGTTGGAAAGCCAAAAAGATAAGATTTTTATATGAAAGTTGGAGAAAAAGCACCGGATTTCACGCTCAATGACAGTGATGGAAAAGATTGGACTTTATCAGAACATTTAGGTGAAAAGGTAGTTTTATTATTTTATCCTGCCGATAATTCGCCCGTTTGTACGGCACAACTTTGCTCGGTGCGTGATAATTGGGAAGAATATTCCGAAACCGGAGCGACAGTTGTTGGTATTTCAACAGATTCGCCAGAATCACATAAGCTGTTTGCAAAAGATAATAATTTTCCGTTCAAACTTCTAGCAGATACGAATGGAAAAGTTATTGATAAATACGGCGTGAAATCCTGGATTCCGGGTAAATCAGCACGTGCTGTGGTTGTGATTGATAAAGAGGGAATTATCAGGAGTCATGAAGTTCAGAGTTTAAGTATGTTTCGACCCTCAGACGAAGAGGTTTTAATAGAGATTGGGAAAGCAGACAGCTTTTAGCAGATGGTGATTGGTTTTCTGTTTTATTTCTAAGTTGGTATTTGGTTTAATATAAATAATAGAAAAACACTTTGTAAAATATTTGGCTAACAGCTAATTGCTAAAAGCTACCAGTCAAAGGGAGATAACAATGGCTTTATTTTCAAAAGATAAATTTGAATGTCAAAGATGCGGACGCAAAAACGAACCGCTTGGCTATGCACCTATTCCAACAGAACTAGGTGAAAAAATCGGAACAACAACCTGTGGTGATTGCTGGGCTGAATGGCTCGAAAAACAGAAGCAAGTAATAAATCATTTTGGTTTAGACCTTGCAAACCCCGATTCACACGAATTTTTGTTCGATCAGATGAAGATATTTTTCTTCAATGAAGGCGGTGATATTGCTGAGGCTGAGATTGATACTTCAAAAGAAGGAAGTGTTAGTTGGTAAGGTTTTTCAATAAATATTGAGATAAATGGGCTTGAAGCTGTCAAAAGCGGAAAGCCCATTTGTTGTTTGAAAAATGCTATTCGTTGTTAGTTTATAATAGTTTGTTTGAAAAAAGATTGGCACAGTTTCCAACTAAACTTATCCTATGGAAATGCTCAATTCAGCAAATTTAATCAATCTACTTGGTTTTGCCGTTGGCGTAGCACTTTACGCATTACTGTTTGTGATGGTTCTGCGGCATCGCAAGAAAAATACAAAGATTGATCTATTGTTACTATTAACCGCTGTTTTGGGTTTGCTTTGGAATTTTGGTGAGCTTTTCTCTTTTATCTGGCGAGATTTTGTGCAAAGTCCGCTTTCACCTTTTTTAGTTGCTATTTCTTATTCAGCTCTTGGATTTTTGCCTTCTGTTGTGGTTCATTCGGCAGAAAATGAAACTAAAAATTCCAGAACTTTAACGATTACAGCTTATATTTTGAGTGGTTTCGCCGCCTTTCTGCATTTTCAAAACGCTTTCGTTAATGGAATTACTCCTTCAAATCTTGCTCTTCAAATTTTAACTTTTGGCTCAATTGCTTTGGTCGCAGGGCTTTTATATTTTAATTTTCGGCAAAAAATTGAAAACAAAACCGTATGGATCTCAGCATTGTTGGTTTTTGCAGTTTCAGCTCTGCATCTTAGTTCAAAGGCGGAAGATTCAAATTGGTTTGTCGAACTCGTCGCTCACCAAGCATCGCTTCCGCTCGTCTTGGCAATTCTCATTCAGGACTATCGTTTTGCCTTTGCCGATCAATTTTTAAAGCGTGCCTTGTCTCTGGTCTTGTTGGCTCTAACAGCATTCTCGCTATATGTTTTTGTTGCTCAACCTTTAAGCTCTCTGCACGTAACGCATGAAGAAAATGATGCATTAGCGACGGCAGTTTTGCTGGTTCTATGGATTGCTACGGCTTTGACCTATCCGTCTTTACACAATTTTTCCGTTTGGCTCGTTGATAAAGTTTTGTTGAAAAGAATCAGCTATGTTGGTTTGCAAGAAGAGATTTCTGAAGCAATTGAAAGTCAGGAATCAATTGATTTTGTGTTAGATGAAGTTACTACAAAACTCGGAAATGCTTTAACGGTAGAAAAATCACTCTGGAACGAGGTTTATGAAACGGATGAAAAAACGAATTTACCAACGGTAGATTTTACAACGCAAAAAGCAGAAATTTTTGTCCCGACAAATGAATCACCGTTTTACCGAATTCATCTGAAAAATTTTGTTGGCGGAAGAAAGCTTCTGTCTGATGAAATTGCAATGCTCGAAGCGGTTTCTCTGCAAACGGCACGACGAATTGATGCTTTGCGGGTTGTTCATGAGCGTTGTGAGCAGGAGATACGCGAGCAGGAATATACAAAGTTAACGACCGAGGCACAATTAACCGCACTCCGTTCGCAAGTCAATCCGCATTTTCTTTTTAATGCTTTAACAACAATCGGTTATCTAATTCAAATCGCACCGGAAACTGCTTTTCAGACATTGATGAAATTGACCCAATTGCTTCGCGGCGTTCTCAAATCAAACAAAGAATTTTGCACGCTGGATGAAGAGCTAAAACTTATCGAAAATTATTTAGACATCGAAAAAGCTAGATTTGAGGAGCGTTTGAAAGTCGAATCAGATGTCCCGAAAGAAGTTAGAAATCTGCGTGTGCCATCTTTGATTTTACAGCCTTTGGTGGAAAACGCAGTCAAGCACGGAATTTCTGAAAATAAAAAAGGTGGAACGGTAAAAATCTCTGCAAAGCTTGAAAATAAAGGTGCAGAAGTTTTCTTGAATTTAACGGTTTTCGATACAGGAGCAGGGAATTCTTCTAATAAATCTCCAAACTCAAATGGTATCGGTCTTCAAAATATAAAGGGGCGCTTAAAATCTTATTATGGGAATAAAGCGAAGTTGAAGTTTGATAGAGATTTTGTAAGTGGAAGTTCTGCAAGTGTAATTATTCCTGTAAAAACTCAAACAATTTAATATGAACAAACTACACACAATAATTGCTGATGATGAAAGACCTGCAAGAAACTTTTTAAAAGTTATTTTGCAGGATTTTGAAGATATTGAAATTGTTGGCGAGGCAGAAAATGGTGCGGAAGCCGTTAGGTTAATTAAAGCAGAAAAGCCTGATTTGGCACTACTTGATTTACAGATGCCGGAAGTTACGGGGTTAGAGGTAGTTAAACTTCTGCGGAAAAATCAAATGCCGATGGTTGCGTTTATTACGGCTTACGACGAATATGCGATTCAAGCCTTTGAGGTTAATGCAGTTGATTACTTGCTCAAACCTATAGAAAAAGCAAGACTTCGGGAAACTCTCAATCGAGTCCACGAAAGATTGGAGCAGAAGGATTTTCAAGAAACTGAAACTAAAAATGTAAAAAAAGCGGTGGAAGTTTATGAAGAAACACAAAATGAGATTATTGAAAGAATTCCGGTAAAACTGAGTGATGAAATAGTATTTGTGAATGTTTCGGATGTTGCTTCAATCATTGCTGATGGCGAATTGCTACATATCACAAACTCTAAAAAGCAAAAGTTTATCATAAATTTTCGCCTCAAAGACATCGAAGCAAAATTACCTGATGATAAATTTATAAGGCTTTCGAGAGGGGCTTTGGCAAATATCGAAATGTTTGAAAAAGTCTCACCAATGCCTGGAGGTACTTATCAGATCACTCTGAAAAATGGTCAAGAAATATCCTCAAGCCGTCTGCAATCTAGAGTTTTGCGTGAGAGATTGCTGAAATTATAAGAAAATATGAAACGCCGTGATGCTCTAAAAGCAGTTGCTCTTTTGCCATTTATGGTTCAACCTATGTTGGCAGGAAATAAGAGTTTGGCTCAGAGGAGAAAAAGGATCATCAAGCCGAAAAGATTAAAAAAAGGTGACAAGATTGCTGTTATAGCACCGGCAAGCGGAGTTTCAGAAGAAGCATTTGAAAGAGGTTTGCAGAATTTAGCTGATCTGGGTTTTGAAACTGAGGTTGGAAAATACGCACGTGGTCGTAATGGCTTTTTGTCGGGGACGGACAGAGAGCGTCTGGATGATCTACATTGGGCTTTTCGCAACAAGGAGTTTACAGGAATCTGGTGTATTCGGGGCGGTTACGGAACTTCAAGGATTTTACCGTATATAAATTACAATTTAATCAAGAAATACCCGAAAGTTCTTGTTGGTTTTTCTGATATAACTGCTTTGAATTTAGCAGTCTATCAAAATACGGGATTGGTAACTTTTCACGGTCCAAATGCTGCTTCTACCTACACAGATTATTCCAAAACCCACATTATCAATACTTTGATGAATCCAACCAAAAAATACGAGATAAAACTCCCCGAGCCTCCTGATGAAGCTGATCCTGAGCTATACAAAACAAACGTCATCACAAAGGGAAAATGCCGAGGAGAATTGATCGGAGGAAATCTAAGTTTGTTGATTGCTTTGACAGGGACGCCTTACGGTTTGCGAAAAGTAAAAGGGAAAATTTTGTTCATCGAAGATGTTAACGAAAGTCCATATCGAGTTGACCGAATGCTCACGCAATTACGCCAAAGCATAAATATGCGTTCACTTGCAGGAATCGCCGTCGGAGTTTTTACGCGTGGCGAACCCGAAACTGAGCCGCCTTCGCAGAGTTTATTGGATGTTTTAAAGGATAGACTGGGAGATTTGAAAATCCCCGTAATTCATGGACTTTCTTTTGGTCACATACGCCAAAATTTTACAATTCCGCTCGGGATAAAAGCTGAGATGAATACGGAAAAATCAACGCTGACGTTTTTGGAATCAGCCGTCCGATAGATTATTTTGCGGTCTTCTTTTTGTTATTAGTTATTGTCTTAAAATTATCACCGACCTTGAAAACGAGATCAGATTTCTTTTCTCCATAGCGAATAGTTAAAAGATTTACTTGTTCGTCAAAGCTTTCAAAGAACAAAGAGTTCTTTATCTCCGCTCCTTCCAAATCGCCTTCAAACGAAACTTCTGAATATAAATAAATCACATCGGTTTCATGTTCTTTGCCTAAGAATTTAAGAGTTTTGTTTTCGCCCGATTTTGTTTTGATTGTGAATTTTTCGTTGATGTAATCCGCTAAGATTTTATCTATGTCTTTCGTGTGTTCGAGATCAATTTTCTTGCCGTGTCGTTTTTCTAACGTCGGAAAAAGATCGTGTGCGAAAACCTTCATTGTAATTTCGAGAAGATTTTCTTGCTTGTTGTAATCAATTCGCGTCAAACTTGTGTGATATTTGTGCAAGCCGAAAGTGTTTGTCGCCAAAAACAAAAGGCTTACACAAAATGAAATTATAAATTTTGAATAAAATACATTCATAAAATTAATCACCGATTTTTGAACCGCTAAAGGTTGTCGTCCCTTGCGGTGCGGTTACGTTTCCACTGATGAATTTACCTTTCGGCTTGCCGACGAAAGTCAATTCGATTGGATTCATCGTCTTTATAGTTAAAATACCGTCCTTGAAGCTTCCTTCCGCAATCGGTAAATTGCCTTGCGGATTTTCGATATTGCCAGTGATTTTTTCACCTTCCTGCTTGATATTCATCACAAACGAAATGCTTTGTCCAGGTGCGGCGATGGCGAAATTCCAACGTCCGTTGAGATTAACTTTTTCGTTTGAATTATTACTCGAAGTTGAATTCGTTTGTGGTTCTAAATCCGAACGCAGACGGTTTTTGAAAACCTGGAAGCGTGTCGGAACAGTGCGACGCGGGAAGAAATTATTTGTTAAATCCGTGTCAGCAGTTTCGAGATTCGGGTCGAGAATAATTGCTTTTGCTTCCTTTTTCGTAACAATCAATTTTGAAACATTGAAATTATCATAACGCCAAATTTCAGCGGGAATTCGAATTTCTTCGCTCGTGCCATCCGTGTATTCGACCTTGAAAATCACGGGCATCACGAGACCGCCGATGTTTTTAAGATCAACAACGTAGAAATTGTAATTTCCATTGACCAGAGATTTTTCGACATCATCGAGGCTTCCGATAAACGCTTCGTAATTTTTTCGGTCTTGTTCGGTGACTTTGAATTCGTCGTAATCGTTATAAAAATCTCTCAAGGATGGATATTGATCAATACGTTTCGGCAAGTTTTTATTGCGTCTTTGCGACAAAGTTACGGGACGCGAATTCGCTTTTTCACGACCGATTTTCTTTTCAACGTCCGGGTTTTGCGTGTTGACTTGATAAAGTCTGACATTTTCAATTGAAATATCAACGTGATCGGTCGTGTAAAACCATCCACGCCAAAACCAGTCCAAATCACGTCCTGATGCGTCTTCCATCGTGCGGAAAAAATCTGCCGGAGTCGGACGTTTGAACATCCAACGCTGGGAGTATTTTTTGAACGCAAAATCAAAGACTTCACGACCGAGAACCGTTTCACGCAAGATGTTCAAAGCCGTTGCGGGTTTGCCGTAAGCGTTATTCCCAAAATTTAAAACCGAATCTGATTGTGTCATTATCGGAACTTGGTTTTCATTTGCCATATAATCAGCGATTTTCTGCGGTTCACCGCGACGAGATGGGTAATCTTCTTCCCATTCGCTTTGTGCCAAGAATTGCACGAAAGTGTTCAAACCCTCGTCCATCCAAGTCCAATCGCGTTCATCGGAATTAACGATCATTGGATAATAATTGTGTCCGACTTCGTGGATTATCACCGAGATCAAACCGTATTTTGTCCGTGCCGAATATGTTCCGTCTGGGTTTGGACGCGGTCCGTTAAAACAGATCATAGGGTATTCCATTCCGCCGACGGGACCATTGACGGAAATTGCCACAGGATACGGATATTTGAATGAATAACGCGAATAGACATTCAAGGTGTGTATGATCGCTTGCGTCGAGTATTTTTCCCAAAGCGGATTTCCTTCGTTCGGGAAAAAGCTCATCGCCATAACTTTGTTGCCTTCGACATTGTGACCCTGTGCGTCCCATGCGAATTTTCGTGAATTGGCAAAAGCAAAATCGCGGACGTTTTCAGCCTTAAAATGCCAAGTCTTTTTGCCCGTCGGTTTTGACTTTTCGTTAGCTTTTGCTTCGGCGGGCGTGACTATATACATAGGCATCTTCGCCGTTTCAGCTTGTTTCAAACGCTGCCTTTGAGTTGCCGTAAGCACTTCATTCGGATTTTGTAAAACACCCGTTGATGCAACGACGTGATCGTTTGGAACAGTGATTTTTACATCGTAATCACCGAATTCGAGCGTAAATTCACCGCGTCCAAGAAACTGATGATTTTGCCAGCCGTGAACGTCATAATAAGCCGCCATACGCGGAAACCAATGAGCTAGTTCATATAAGAAGTTGCCGTCTGAAGAAAAGTATTCATAACCCGTACGACCGCCGAAAATTCTTTGATTATTGATCTTGTAATCCCAATCAATTTTGAATACGAAAGTTCCACCCGTCGGAATCGGCGTCGGCGGATCAACCCGCATCATCGTATTGACAACTTTGTGATTTAACTTTTTGTCATTCGCATCCCGAACAGAAGAAATGTTTGCTTTGCCGTCGTATTTTCTTGCGGCGAGCTGTTCCAAACGATCAAGCGGAACACCGCGATCAAGATTCGGTGCAGTTCTGGTTAATTCCGTGTCCGAATCTTTTGCAAAAATGTTCTGGTCGATTTGAACCCACAAATAATCGAGCGTATCAGGAGAATTATTTTTATATGTGATCGTTTCTTTCCCGATCAGCCGTTGATTTACATCGTCAATCTCAACATTGATGACATAATCTGCTTCTTGTTGCCAATACTTATGTCCCGGTGCTCCCGAACCCGTTCGGTAAACATTCGGAGCGGGAAGTTTTTCGTCGAGTTGTTTAAATTTGTCACTCGGATTTGATTTTGATTGAGCGATGATAAAAACTGAGGAAAATAGAAAAATAAGTAACAAAATAAATTTGTTGGTTCGCACTTGTTTAATTCTCTCCTGTGTTAGTTATGTAGATTTAAAGTGATTATGGTTCAAAGGTTCAAGAGTGTCAATAAAATATGATATTTCGGACAAAAAAACGGGAGGACAAATTCCTCCCGAAATCAATTAAAATGATTTAATTTTTATTCACCGAAGTTCTGATTTTGTGGCATGTTCTCAATTGCGAATGCAGCTGGGAAGCCGTGAGGTATTTCATCAGGGTGAACTTCATGTCCACAAATTGAGAAATCATATCCAGAATTTTTGAATGCCATTTCATCTAAAGTATCTTGGACAGTCGAAACACTCAATAGAGAAGCAATCGGGCTTTCGTCTGTTTTACGCGGCAATTTTTTGTCTGTCATTGCTGAGTTATAGGCGAATGTTGCCATAATTACTGCTGAGCGTTTTAGGTCTTTTTCGAGCATGCGGTCAGCAACATCTTGGGTTGTGTGCCAAGTTCTGCCGAAGTATTCGATACGATCTTGAATGAATTGGAAACCGGGAAGCCCAATAGCATCAAATGCTAAATGATCTGTTCCACCTGTGTTATTGATAGTTGTGGTAGTTGCTTTATACTCTTTGAATGGTTTTAGCCACTGGCGAAAGATCGGGCGAGCGTTCGCATTACCCTGTGAATAGATTCCACGAATTTGTCCGGTTCCGTTATCCAAATTGTAATAAGCTGCAAACTTATCGTATGCAGGTTTTTTCTCAATCGAACCATCTGGATTTCGTTTGCCGAATGTTTTTGCGACATAACCGCGAGCACCAAGCAGTCCTTGTTCTTCACCAGTCCAAAGTGCGACGCGAATCGTGCGACGAGGTTTCATACCTGTGGCGGCTAAGATTCTCATTGCTTCCATAACGACGGTTGTTCCCGCACCATTATCGGTTGCACCGGTGCCCGAATGCCATGAATCAAGGTGAGCACCGATCATCACAACTTCATCTTTCAAGTCAGTTCCCGGAATTTCCGCAATTGTGTTGTAACCCATCAGATCGCTGTCATCCCAAGCTACATCAACATTGACTTTCATTTGTAAATCCATGCCACGCCTAGCAAGTCTGACCATACGGTTATACTGCTCGGCTTCGACAGATAATTGCGGAAGAGTTTTTGGAGCATTTTTTGAATAAACACGAACTCTACCGCGTCTGAAATTACCATCATTTGAATTTGGGGGTACATTTGCTCCCATTACACGGATCGTTCCTGAATCAACGCCACCACCGTTACTTAGTAAAACAGCAGCGCCTTCATCAAAGTAAAATTGAACTAATCTTGATCTGAAACGAAAAGCAGCAATCTGTTCGGGTGTGAATCTACGCCGATTTGTATTTCTGCTACCCGGAGTTGAATACTCCAAATTCATTAATGCTTTGTCATCCAAACGACCGGCAACGGGATTAAATCCCGGTACAACATTTTGTTTTTGGTCTATTAAAACAATTGCGCCTTTTAGCTTACCTTTATATTTTTCTAAGTCAGCTTCATTTTTAGCATCAACATAGACGACTTTTCCTGTAATTGGTCCATTTGTGCTAGGCGACCATGCTTTTGGATATGCACGAACAGGTTTATAATCGGGAGAAACTAGATGAGCCGAAAAAGCCTTTAATTCCCAGCTTCTACCAAATTCGCCCCAAGGGTCTATCATTGCATTTTTTAATCCCCATTTTTCGAATTGTTCTTTCGTCCATTTGTTAGCACGTCTTTGCGAAGGAGAATTCGTTAAACGATGACCGATGACATCTGTTAAGTAGTACATCGTTTTCATCGCTTCTGAACGTTTCATTCCTTCTTCTTTAATTTTGTTAACAGCTTCCATTGATGTTTGTCCGAAAACGAACATTGGCATCAATAAAGCCATCATTACTGCGGCAGAAAAGTATCTATTCCGTAACATCTATAATCTCCTGATTGAAAAATTTTGATAGGAAGAGTTTATATGGATTTAACGTAAGTTTCAAAGAAAAGGTTTTGAGAATTGTTCAAAAGACATTTTTTAAGTTGTATTTCAATACCTAAAAAGTCATTTCGTACCGCAAATAGTTCCATTAATATGTCTAATTAAACAGTTGGTTGGGAAAAATAAGCGGTTTTCCAAGTAAAACAACAAAACAAACCTTTATCGAGAGAATCTAAAATATCGCTGTATAAAAATAATAAACTCTATTCTTAGTTTAAAGTAAAAAATCAGCTCTGACAGCAGCCAAAACTGATTTTGTTAAAAAAAGAATGTGTCCTACATTACAAAAACTTCACCATGGTCATCGCAGTGCCCATCATGATGATGATGCAAACGTCCATTAACTAAGTAATCTTTGTGATCACCGTGCGGCACTAATTCGTGTCCACAGCCTTTGTGGTCACATTGGCATGTGATTTCTTTGCATTCAGCAGGGTTCTGATCCGTGACAGGAAGAGTGCACTCGTCATAGTGAGATTCGTGTGTGGCGTGTAAACATCCATCATGCAAATAGTCGAAATGATCACCGTGTTTAATTCTTGTGTGCCCGCAATTTTCGCTGTGCTGATGCACGTGATTTTCGTGAACTGTGTGTTCCATATAATTCTCCTAAAATGTTTTCTTAAAATATTATTTTGCGGGGAAGCAATAACTAAATATTAGAAGGTTCAGACAGCTTAGTCAAACTAAAATGCCATTCATTGGTAAAAAGCAACCATTCATTGTTATTTTGTGTAAAATAAACAGAAAAAAAGAGGACATAGCTTCCCCGCCAGTCCTCTTTTCTATTATTTTAAGCCTTTAGATAAGGCTGATGTGATTAAACATCCATTTTATTTTTATAAAATCACTTTTGCCATAAAATAAAAATTCAATGAACAGTTATTTATTCAAAATGTCAGTCATTATTTCACAAATGAATAGATGCTACTCAAATGTTTTTCCTGTTCATCCGTACAAATCCCAGCGAGATGAACACAAAACTCAAAATTGTTAAAGCCAATAACTGTCCATTTAATAAATTTGATTCATTTTCGTTTTTAAATGAATGTTGTGGTGCTTTTTTCATATCAACATCTGTTAATTTCGCATTCTTAAAAATGTGCGGATAATAAGTTTGGCGTATTTTCGAATGAAATTCCCTAACCGATTCGAGATATTCGAGATGGCTTTCTAAATTTGTCGAGGCAATTTCATTGAATTGCAATTGTGTATTAACAGTCGGCAAAACCCATGCGACTTTTTCTGTGAAATTCTGTCTTTGCTTTAGCTTTTCAGCATAACGCTCGGTTGCATCGGCGGACTCAAAATCACCCGTTTCTTGCATTGCATAATACCAACCCCAAGTAAATTTATCTTCGGGAATCGGAATATCTTTGAACTGTGGGTATTTTTTGTAGAATCTTTCCATTGTGGCGGCTTTCGGTTTGTCCCATTTTTCATGATAGCCCTCGCGTTGTGTGATAGTTGTTTCGAGACTTTCTGAAACGGGAAAAGTAGTTGCAACGACAGAGCTCAAAAGTGCGGGTGCGAGAATAACCAAAAATATCCAAACACCAAGTAGCGAAAGTGCATTAAAGGTTGTGCCTTTTCCGAATGAAATTACAAATGCCGAAACGCCGAACCAAAATGCAAAATAGACGAGTGTTAAAAGAATCGCATACAAAAATCTGCCGTCAAACGCTGTACCCAAAAAAGCACAACCCAAAGTGATTAAAACTATAGCCGTGAGAGAAACTATCAAAAACCTCAAGCCGATTCTAAACCAGAAAATTTTCCGAACTGAAGTAGGTTGAGAACGCAATAAACTCCAAGTTCCGCTTTCTTGTTCAGCAGAAATCAAATTGTGTGTAAAAGCGATGATTAATAGTGGAAAAAGAAAGACGATAACAAAACTTAAGTCAAAATTTCCGAATAATTGATTAGTTGGGTTGCTTAATTCCGAATTATAAATTTGTCCTTCTAAAGTCAGCAAGGTTACTTTTATATTATTCGCGTTTACATCACTTTGCCCAACGGAAAATCCAGCCCAATCCGAGGGTTCATGAGCAGTGTAAAATTTATGATAATAAAGAAAATCGGCTAATTCTTTACCCGCATGAACTTCCAGCATTCTATCAGTGTGGTCAACCTGCATTTGAGGAGTTTGTGCAGCGATTTCACTTTGCTTTTCAGCTAGACTTCCGCCTTGATAGACAGCATAAGCAACCGCTAAACCGATACACAAAAAAACAACTAACACACTGCGTCCGTTTAAGAAATTCTTTAATTCGAGTCTTGTAAAAGTTTTAAGATTCATTTTCAAACATTTTCGGGTTCATAGAACCACAATCCGGCAAACACCAATCCGAGCCAAACCAGACTGGCGATGACTGACAAAATTTGATTTTTTATAGATTCACCAAATGAAACCGGTTTATTTTCAAAGGTCGGGAATTCACTCCAAATTTTACTATCTAATTTTTGGTCTCGGTCATTTTCGGCTTTGATTTCTTCAACATAAAGTTTATTTAGCTTTTGAATTATCTCAAAGCGGTATTCCTCAGCTTGCCATTGGAAATTTTCGTAGCTTGCAAAATCGCTTCCGGCGGTTGCCATAGAAAGTTGGCGGACTGCCAAATATGGATTAATGATTCCTGCAAATTCAGCAAATCGGTTTTGCAAACGGAATTGTTCAAGGACTTCTCCATAATGTTTGCTAAAGATTTTTGAAGATATTTCTTCAGCAACTAATGATATGTAACCACGATAATTGAAAGGTAAGTCTTTTACGTCGGAAACATTGTATTTTTTCAAAGTCTCTTTTCTTATTTCAGCAAATTTCGGGTCATTTGCATTGTGGCTATCCCCTTCTTTGCTGATGTCTTTTTCGATATTTTTTTCAAATTCTGATTGCGAAGGAGTTTCGTAAATGATTGCCCCTAGATTTTGAACCGCTCGCGGCATTATTATAAAAAACAAAATCCAGATGACGATAAGTGTTAGAAGGGAACTCCTAGAAGATTTATAAAATGCCGAAACCAAAACGGAAACTCCTGCACAAATTGCAAAAAATAATCCGTAAACTAAGAATAAAAACAGTATTCGCGTGAAAGAATCAAATGAAATTTGACCATTGCTCAATACGAACCAAAACAAAAGTCCAACAACTGCAATTGGCAAAAGGAGTGAAAAAATTATAGTGATAATACTCAAAGTTTTGCCAAACAAAATCTCACGCCATGAAACATTTTGAGACAAGAGTAACGGCAAGGTTCCGTTTTCGCGTTCGCCTGTGATTGCCGTAAATCCTAAGAAAAATATCAGCAAGGGAACAAGTAATTGCAGAATCATTGCCGGAGTCAGTTCGCCAAATCGCAGAAGTCCGCTTGAATGTCTCGCTTCGCTGAAGTTTGTCGAGTTTTGTTTGTGTGCTTCGAGAAAAATAGAGTTTCCAGCGAAGGATTCAACTCCCGAATCAAAAAAGCTCAAAGCCGATTTCGGACGAAAGATTATATAGCCGTAATGAGCAACCCGATGCGGATGTCGGTCAGGCTGATTAACCCATTTGTCGGCAACCGACTGCTGGTATTTTTCTCGCTCAACCTCGTAAGTTTGATAATTTTGCCAACCAACAAAAAGTGCCGTAAAAAGTGCAAATGCCAAAATCCCAACCGTTGCTGAAACAATCCGATTGCGAAAAATATTTTTCCATTCGTGGCTGATAATTTTCTTTACGTTTGTAAAATTCATATTTATTTTTTGCGAAAAACCAAATCGGTATAGCGAATGATAGTGAGCAGGTTTATTTATTCTCAAGTTGCGAATTATTAAGCCTGTTCGCTACCGCTCACTATACTGATTTTTCCCATTACTCTTTCTTAAACGATAAAATCGTAAATCCAAAAGTAAATGTTCGCGGCTGACCGGGGAAGTTTCCGGCACGGGCGGCGAAAAGGGAACTTACCGCGTATTCTTTGTCGGCGATGTTTTCAAGTTTTAGATCAACTCTGAAACGCTTTAAGAATGTATGGTAATAACTCAAATCGAAAACCTGATAAGCAGGTGCTTCAATTCCTGCAAATGGCTCAAGTCTGTCATCAACAAATTGCCCCGAAAAGCCGACACCGATTTCTCTCGTTATATCATATCTCGTGAAAAATCCGACTGTATGCGGTGAAACATTTGCGAGTGGCAATCCGATTAAATTTGGATTGTTATCTTCTAAGATTTCAGAATCAATGTATGCGTAATTGAACGTTAGATTCCAACGAGGAGTAATTGCTCCCGTTACGTCTAAATCAAAGCCACGACTGCGTACTTCACCAACTTGGAGAAGGGCATTGAAATTGTTTCCGTTTGGTCCAAAATTTGGATCGGGACGCAAGACATCTGTTTTGTTGATTTGATAACCCGAAGCCGTTATGAACAAACGTCTGTCAATCAATTCGGCTTTGATTCCGCCTTCAAATTGTCTTCCGCGTTCGGGTTCGAATGGTCCGTTTGCATTTGGCGTTTGTGCCAAAATGCTCGGACGAACATAACTGTTCGAGAAATTTCCAAAGATCGCAAAATTATCAACAGGCTTAATCACCGCACCGATTCTTCCCGTAAACGATGTGTCATCGCCTTGCAAAATGTCTCCGCCCGAAACGCCTTCATCGTCGTAGCGTTCGATCCTTCCGCCCGCGACCAATTGGAAGTATTTATTAAATCTGATTTGATCTTGGAAGTAGAATCCGACGCGAGTTGGAGTGGCTGTATCATTTGCAATATTAATTATGTTGTATGTTGTAGGATCAACCTGTCCATAAACCGGATTAAATAAATCAACTGTCGGAATTCCTCTGGCACGATCGAAAATATATTCGTGGTCTTGTCGGTAATATTCAAAGCCAGCATTGAATGTATGCGTACCAAAGTTCTCAAAAGTAAATGGTTTATAAACATTTGCCGTAAAGCTAAAATCTTTGTTTTCTCTAATTTGGTCACGAAATTCTCGTGTCATTGAGCGACCATCGGCGAGTAAACCTCTCGGTTCGTGATACTCTTCATTTCGGTCGTTGGTTAAGAAGCGAAATGTCGCTTCAAATCTACCGTCAAGTGCAAAATCCTGAGTCAAATTCGCCTGAAAAACATTTGCATCTAAGTCAACAAAATCATCCGGTTCGCTTGCTGTCCAGGAAATATCTGTCAAAAATGTTCCGTCTGGTAAGACAGGAATTCCCCGTAGGCGATGTCCGGGCTGATTTTGGCGTATGAATTCATATTCAAAAAGTACACGGGTTTTGTCTGACGGTTGCCAGAGGAGATTAGCAATGTAATTTTGATTTTCGAGCTCGGCGTTGTTTCTAAAACTTCCGCGCCGCTCTAAGAAACCTGCAAACCTTGTAAAAACCTGCTTGCTAAGTGGGACGCTGACATCAGCGTTTCCAGCCGCCAAGCCAAATTGACCAAAGCGAGCACCTGCCGAACCATCAAATTCTGTTTTAGGTTTCTTCGTAATGAAATTTATGATTCCACCCGGCTCAGCTGAACCAAACAAAACTGATGCAGGACCTTTTAAGACTTCGACTCTTTCAACATTTGAAAGTCTTAAAATACTTGTCGAAAATCCTGAATTGTTGACATCACCTTCTAGCGAACCGTAAGGATTTCCGCGAACACCGTTAAAAAGCGTTTCGCGTTGGGTAAATCCGCGAAAAGTTACCGCACTATATGTTGCATCGCTTACGCCTGCTGAATATCTATAAATATCATCAACATCCGTTGCCGCACTGTCTAAAATCAGTTGCGGCGAAACGGAAGTGATGGCTTGAGGAGTATCAATTAAGCGTGTTGGGATTTTCGTATAAACGGTCGTATCATCTGTATGATATTCACCAATGCGTCCGTCAACAGTAACCGTTGCTGTTAATACTTCAAGTTTGATTATCAAAGAATTTTGACTGCTCGAATTAAAATTAAATTGTTGGGATTTCGGCTGATAATCATTGTTTGAGACAACAAATGTGTATGTGCCAAAACTTAAACCTTCAAACGAAAAAGTTCCATTATTATCAGTAACAACCTCTTGGCTAGTACCTTCAATTGAAACGGTCGCACCGACAATCGGATTGTTGTCCGGATTAACGACTTTTCCTTTAAGTGTTCCGCTATTTTGTGCAAAAGCGGACAAAACAAAAGTGCTGAAAGTCAGCACAGCTAAAAATAACTTACTCATCTTTTCTCCTATTAAAAATAATTGCTTTGGGTTTTTAAATAAGAGAAAATTGTCCCATAAAGTTCAGTTTGGTGAGATGGGTTTTTAATCAATGGTTTTTTAAGGGTAATGAGTTGCAAAAATATGAGTTTTTTCGGAGTCTGGGAATGTAGAATCTCTCATAACTTATTGTTTTTCTTTGAGATTATTTTGCCTCCGTTACTTAATTTGGATAAAGCAAATTTCTCAATCAACTTTAATGCCATACCAGAACTACTTTGGTTGCCTCCGATAACGTAAACGCTTTTGTTAACAATGACCGCTGCTGTGTGTCTTCTGGGGGTGATTTTTTCATCTAAAAGAAATAACTCCTGTGTTTTCGGGTCATAGCGGTGGATGGTGTCCATTTTGTTGTAATCTCCAAAAAGGAAAATCGATTTTCCATCTGAAACGGCTGAATATGCACTTAGTGGATATGGCAAATCTTTCAACCTTTCCCATTGCATAGTTTTAGTATCAAAAACCATAACCGATTTCATTGCTTTTCCGTTATAACCGCCAAGTATGTAGATCTTGTTTTTAAACGCCACTGCCTGTCCAGAAACCTCAAATGGTGCATCACTCAATCGTTCCCATTTTCGACTATTCTCTTGTAGCCTATATGTGTTCTTGGAATAACCCGGTCCATCTTTTACTCCGCCGATTACATAAAGAACATTGGCTACATCTACCATACCCAATGTTCTGACCGCTTCTGGAATTGGAGCCAATTCCCTAAAAATTCCTGTGCTGAAATCAAGAAATTCACATGATTTCATTTTAGGTCGCTCTAACCCAAATTGAGTTCTTCCTCCGCAAGTTATGAGTTTATTGTCAGAGAGAACGGAGGCGTGATTAGCTCGTCTGTGCAAACCACTACTAAAATACTCCGATTTCAAACTTATGGGATTAATTCTTTCAATTGAAGCATGTAATCCTTGGTACATAAAATCTTTACCATTTCGACCGCCATGAGGAGCACCGCCATACACATAAATCCACTTACCGTCCGAAACAGCTGTTAACCCATACCTTGGAATGAGCAATTCTCCGCTACTATTATTTTGTGCGATTACAGACAAAACAATGGTTCCAAAAATAAGCAAAGCTGTTAGGAATTTATACATTTTCTCTCTCTTGTTAAGATTATTATTCCTAAAAATTTTATAAATAAGTAAAATGACACAAGGCTAACTTAGGTCTTATTAGTTTTTAATAAATGGTTTTTATGAGGCAATAGGTGGCAGAAAAATTGATTTGTCATATAAGTTTCAAGCGATGACTTGCTGAAAAAGCTTTAATCACAAACATAAGCATTTGATTTTTTACCTTCTGTTCTTAAAAATAAACTATTCATTAAATATTTATGTCGATCCATTTATCTGGGAAGTTATTCTAAAACATTGTAAAAATGGTTTTAAGCGTAAAAAACTTGCGGAAAAGTTACGTTTCACCTGATGGAGAAAATCAAAGGGTTGTGGATGTTCCAAATTTTTCTATTAATTCAGCTGAGCAGATTGCTCTGCAAGGGGAAAGTGGTTCGGGAAAAACGACTTTTCTAAATTTGATTGCCGGAATCTTGCAGGCTGACGAAGGTGAAATATGGATTGACGAGTCTGAAATGACTTCTTTAACTGAAGCCGAAAGGGATGGTTTGCGAGCGGAGAAGATTGGTTATGTTTTTCAGACTTTTAATCTTTTGCAAGGTTTTTCGGCTTTGGAGAATGTGTTATTGGGAATGTCTTTCGGAATCGGAGCAGATCGTAATTATGCCGAAAAACTTTTGGAAAGAGTTGGTTTAGCCGATAGAAAGAATTACAAACCGAGACAACTCTCCGTTGGACAACAGCAGAGAGTTGCCGTTGCTAGAGCTTTGGCAAATCGTCCGAAAATCGTTTTAGCTGATGAACCGACAGGGAACCTTGATCGAAAAAGAGCTTTTGAGGCGTTAGATTTAATTCGGGAAATTTGTGCCGAAAACGGAACCGCTCTGCTTTTGGTCAGCCACGATCAGGAAATTTTATCGAAGTTTGAAAAGGTTGAAAATTTAGCAAATATCAATAGGGTTGAATCACTAATTTAATGAACGAATTGCTTTTAATCGTCCGCCGAAGTTTAAGTCAGCACGCTTTATCAACTGTGGTGACGGCGTTTGCGATTGCTTTGGCAAGTGGTTTGGTAATGAGCGTTTTTGTCATTCAACAACAAACATATAAAGCTTTTACAGGCGGAGATGTCGGATTTGATGCAGTTCTCGGTGCGAGAGGAAGCCAGCTTCAACTTGTCTTAAACACAATTTTTCATCTTGAAACTTCGCCCGGTAACATTCCATATACGCTTTATCAAGAAGTTGTCAAAAATCCGAAGGTAGATTTAGCTATTCCTTATGCGGTCGGCGATAACTATCAGGGTTTTCGGATCGTCGGCACAACCGAAGAAATTTTTACGAAATTTGAGTATCAAAGGGGAAAAAAGTTTGAGGTCGAATCGGGAGGGAAGTTCTTTGACTCAAAGCAAAAAGAAGCCGTTATTGGGAGTTTTGTAGCCAGCCAAACAGGATTGAAGGTCGGTGATGTTTTTCAGCCTTATCATGGTTTGATTTTTTCTGAAGATGCCAAACACAACGACGATTATAAAGTTGTAGGGGTTTTGAAAAACACCAATTCTCCTTCGGATCGTGTGATTTGGATTCCGATAGAAGGAATTTACCGTATGAAAGGACACGTTTTGCGTGGGACTGGTGAAAATTACAAAGCAAAAGAAGGTGAGGAAATTCCTGATGAAGCCAAAGAAGTTTCAGCAGTAATGTTGAAACTAAAATCGCCGCAGGCGGGCATTTCACTTGCACAAACAGTCAATAATCAAGGGAAAGTTGCTACGCTCGCATTTCCAATCGGCAGGACGATGGCGGAACTCTTCAACAAAATCGGCTGGATTAATCGTGTTTTGGAATTAGTCGCTTATTTAGTTGTGATCGTCGCCGCATTTTCGATTCTTGCAAGCATTTACAATTCGATAAATGAACGCCGCCGTGAATTTGCTATTTTGCGGGCTTTAGGTGCAAAACGCACTACAGTCTTTTCCGTAATTATTTTAGAATCGGCAATAACTGCATTAATTGGAGCAGTTTGCGGTTATTTTGTTTATCTTGCGATTTTGTTCGCAACGGCGTTCATAGTCCGCAGTCAAACGGGGGTGATAATTGATATTTTTCAGTTTGATTGGATTCTTATTTTGACTCCAGTTGGAATGACAATTGTTGGAGCGATTGCCGGATTAATTCCCGCATTCAAAGCCTATCGAACCGATGTTGCGGAGAACTTGATTCCAATTTCTTAAAGTTATGAATAAAAAAATTGCATTATTATTTTTTTTAGTTTTCGCTTTCTCGTGCGGAACAAATGAGCCCCTTGCAGATAATCAGAACAAGCCTGAAACGGAAGCGACACCGACAGCAACGGCTACGGCTACACCAACTCCAACTGCTTCCTCTGAAAAGGAAAAGGGACATAAACACGAACACACAGCACCACGCGGCGGAGCTCTAGTCGGACTTGGCGAGGAATTTGCACATTTGGAAATCGTTTTGGACGAAAAAACAGGCAAAATTACCGCTTATGTTTTGGATGGTGAAGTCGAAAAATCAATTCAAATTGCCCAAGAAACAATAGAAATCGAAATTGAAAAACCAAAAAAGGTTTCGCTTGAGTTAGCGGCGGTGGAAAATGCTCTGACTGGTGAAAAGAAAGGGGCAACCAGCGAATTTTCAACAGAATCAGATGAATTGAAAGAATTAAAAGATTTTGATGCGATTATCAAATCAGTTAAAGTCAAAGGCAAGGAATTTACAGAGGAAAAATTTAATTTTCCTAAGGGGAATGAGCATTAATGAAAATTAGTATTTCTAGACAAAAAAGTAACAATCCGAATAAGCGAAAACAGCGTTCAACATTGAGTGCAATACTGCAGACAGGACTATTTGTCTTTGGAATTGTGGCAGTTATTTTTTCTGTAATGATCTCTTTGGCTTCAAAAGATCAAGATGCTTTAAAGGGGGAATATCAATCAATTTCATTTTCAAAATTGAGCAGTTTTGAATACATTGCACCCAAAACAGATCAACCAAATCAGTTCAGTTCAATTCCACAGGAAGTTCGAGATTTGAACGGCAAAAAAGTTTGGCTTTCAGGGTTTATGCTTCCATATGAAGTTGATGATGATGGAAATGTCAGCAAGTTTTCACTGAATGGTAACTATGATATGTGTTACTTCGGTGCTCCCGTTTCGATAAACGAATGGGTGATGGTCAATATAAGTGACAACCTAAAAGTAAAATATACACATTTACCAATCACAGTTTTCGGGACGTTTGAAGTTGGCGAAGAATACAAGGACGGCGAAGTTTCGAGTGTCTATCGCTTGAACTTAGAAAGAGTAGGCAGTTAGAAAAATCCTTAAAATCAGCCTAACAAATGATAGTGAGCAACTCAGCAATTTCAAAGCGTCAGTATTGTTTAAGATTGAATCAATAGAAATTCTATTTAACTTGATAGAGGATAAATCTGCTCACTATCATTCGCTTTTGGAGTCATAAAATACAACCGTCCATTTAACCCAAACTTGGCTTTTACTGGTTGATTTTCAAGACAGTATCTATTTTGATTTCTAATTAAATCCTTTTTTCCACAAGAAATCTAAAACCTAATATTATAAGAAAATTTTGCAAAGAAACTGCGGCTTTCGCGGAATAATCCGCTTTCTCTTCGATTGAAAAGTGGATCGAAACCGTTAAAAAGCGTATCACCGTAGCCAACGAAAATCGCCGTGTTCGGGCGTGGTGTGTAGCTATATAAGAAACTCAAACCTATTTTTTGATTGAGTGTGTTGTAATCAATGATCGAGCGAACGGCGTTGAATTGATTGAATTGGTAAATCGTGCGGTTGCGGTAGATATCTTGCTTGAAAAGTGTGTCGCTGTTTTCACGACTTTTTAAGCTACTTTTTAGCCAGAGAAATTCCGAGTTTAATTTTGTAAAAGGACGCAAAGTGAAAAACAAACGATTGTTCAAAAGATTTCCTATTTCGGGACGGGCGGGATTAAAGTTTACACCCGTTCCAATGTCGAAATCGTTGCTGATACTAAAATATTTGAATCTGTCCCAATCCACATTTGCCACATATCTACGGGTTGTATAGCCGCGTCCTAAAAAGTTATCTCGACTGGTTGAAAAATATGTATAAATTGATAAACCACGTGAAAATTGCATTGAAACACCGGGATCAAAAAATGTTTCATCGAAGTTTCCGTTTTGGTCTCGTAAAGCTACTGCGACGATAAAGGGGCGAATGCTTGCCCACCATGATTTTTCTTTTGGGCGGAAGGTTCTGGCAATGTAATGATAGCTTCTAAGAAAACCTGTGCGGCGTATGAAACCTGTCTGACTACGAAAATTTCTGCCGCTTCCTGATAGCCCCAAACGGAAAGCCCATTCCCGATTGTCGAATCGGTAAATCAAGTAGGATAAATTGCCTTTTCTTTCCGTACCGTTTAATTCTTTTGTCTGACTGTATGAAGTTTGGAAAGCAAAAAGGTGCTTTCCACCATCCCCAAACCGAAATCTTCCATCTAATGAGCCGACCGTATTTGAAGAACCTGCAAAACGTCTGTCAGTGATAAGAAAACCGAGACTTTTCTTATCAGTAAGATCGCGGCGGTAACGACCGATGGTAAACTGTGCGTTTTTACCAAAATTTTCATCATCGGGAGTAAGTCGTAATCCAGCGGAATTATCCGAAGCGGCTAGGAAACCGATAGTGTTTTTTCCTGTTCTTCCTGTTAATTTTACACCCCAATCGGGATCAACTATCTGTCTTGTATCAAGCAAACGCGGGGCGGCATTGTAAGATGAACGAAAAACTTCATTTCCTTCAAGAAAAAAAGGACGTTGTTCAGGAAAGAAAAGGGGAAATCTTTGATTGACCGAAACCTGCGGAACATCTGCCTCAATTTGCGAAAAGTCCGGATTAACTGTAGCCGAAAGAGTCATCGTCGGCGTGATAGAATAAATTACTGTTACGCCCGGGTCAATTTTATTTTCATTATTCAAACGTCCCTGCAAAGGATTTGTTGGGTCAACTTCACGAGTCCCTGTATTTGAAGCAGTTACGGTCGGAATTACATCTATTGTGCTTCCGCTAAAAACGTCCGTAAAACCAAATAAACTGCCAGATTGTGCAAGCAGACTCGGATTGTTCAAAGACAGACGCATCCAAGTTGTCCGCTCGGATTTGCGTGCAATCCAACGCTGAAAATGTAATCCCCAACGGTCATCTTTTCCTGCTCTAAACCGCAAAGTTTTGAAAGGAATAGCCATTTCAACTGAATAACCGTTGGGCATTTTTTGTGCTTTTGCCTCAAAGATTCCATCCCATTCATTATCCGAACCGCTGCTGTCTGTAAGAATTCCGTCTTGTTGAACTCCCGCCGCGTTTACCGAAAAATAATATGCTCTTTGTTTGTCATCGTATGTGTCAAAATAGACAGTCACGTAATCATCCGAACTGATGCTGTCGCGTTTGGAAATCGGAGAGCGAATCGCGTCAGGTTCGGAATCGTAAGCGTAAAAGGCAACATACAAATGTTCGCGGTCATGTGTGATAAATGCTTTGGTTTTTTCACTGGCGGGCGTGTCGTCTTGATTTGGAAAGGCTTGAAAATTGAGCTCGGCTTCAATCGCACCATTCCATTCATTCGGCGATATTATACCGTCAATTTCGGGTGGCGTATCAACCTTTGAGATCTTCATCAGGGTTTGAGCGTTTGACCAAATGGACAAAGTAAAAATTACGAATAAAATGCGAAAAACCATGTTAATTTCTCAACAACGTAGCGTGTGTCGTTATGACCTGCCATTTGCCTTTATGTTTAAAGAAAACGCCTGTCCATTGAAAAGTGCGTTTATCCGTGCCGTAAAGTAATGTTGTTTTGGCAATAACGGAAGCGAGATTTTTGTTAAACACATTGATGCGAATTTCATTGGGTTCGACATCTTCAATGGTCTTTCCACCTTTAAGAAAGAATTCAATCCGCACGGTCTTGCCATCAACCTTTCCGCTCGCGTGCGTGTGCGTGAAACCATCGGCAAAGAATTTTTCTAGACTTTTGCGGTCTTTGGCTTTGACAGCTTCGCGAATTTTTGTGCGAAATTCAACAATCTCACGCTCAATTTTAGTGTTTTGCACTTGACTAAAAATTGTCGAAGCGAAAATCAATATAATTAATAAACCAATCGTATTTTTCATTATTCCAACCTATAATTTTTTAATTTTCCAAAGGATAAAAACATCAAAACTCCCGACATTATGAGCAAAATCAAAACACCGATGCCGACGCGAGAACCGATGGTGGAAAAGGATTCTTCCTCGTATTCAAAACGCGGGATGCTCTCGAAATCTTTCGCCGTTAAAGAATCCATTTTGTAAATTCGCGGCAGGAAAAAATCAGTCCATTGGCGGTCGAATTCCTTGACCTGCAAGCGAAAATGCCGATAGCGGTTAAGTCCCGTTCCGGCGATTTCATTAAATGCTTCTTGGGCAATGACCGACGGCGATATGAGTCCGAGTTTTTGGACAAGATTTTGCTGATTAGCAACCTGTTCGGCAAAGCGTTCTTCAACCTCGACGACTCTTTTTTTCTGTTCGCGTTGGATGTGAACGAACGCCAAGCCGAAATCTTCAAAGGCTTTTTCGCCCTCTTTCGGCATCAGTTCGGGATGGTCCTGGTAATGTTCAGCGAGCAATTTTTTGCCGTCGCGTCGCATATCGAGATTGACACCGCGAATCGCTGATATCGTCTCCGTTCGCGGCGGTACGGGATAGATCACTGACACTAAAATATTTAAAAGTGAAGGCAGAACCAGAACTAGAATCAACCAGACGGCGGCAGCGGCAACGGCGTTTGTCGCGGATGAATAACCATAAGAATTGATAAAAACAGCCAGCGAAAACCAGAAAAGCATATAGGCGAAAACAACCACCGTCCACAAAAACGCTTTCGCCCAAAAGCCTTCTGCCGATAAGGAGATTCCGCTGATAAGAAATCCGCCGAGAACCGCCAGCAGAACTAGCAAAAATATCAAAGAAAATTGTGCCGTGATTTTTGCAGTCAAAAGATTTTTAAGTTTCAAGGGTTGGGAGAGCAGAATTTGCAAAATCCCGTTTTCGCGTTCGCCCGAAAGCACGTTGAAACTTAGAGCCAAAATAAAAAGCGGAAGCAGATAAACCATGACGAACGATAGATCAAAATGTCCGGCGAGAAACGACAAGGGATTTTCAAATCCCTTCTTGTCGGCTTTGGTTCGCTGTAAGGTCGCCACCGAAACTCCGGCGTTGGATTCTAAAACATCTGATTGTCCGAGCGAGAAAACGGCTGACGGGGCGAACGGCAAAACTGCGTTGTAAAGTCCCATTCCAATCGTGTATGGATCGGACGGATCGGGAACATAATTGCCCGGTTCGGTCGAGCCTTTGTAGCCTTTTGCAACCTGCTCTTTTTTCTCGGCAATATCTTTTTCTTGTTTTTCGATCAGGTTTTGATTTTCCGCCGATTTTTGAGCAATCCAACTCGAAGTGTTGTAAATCCCATAAACTAAAACCGCCGCAAAAAACACAGCCAGAATCAAAAAACTCTTTTCAGCAAAAAGATTCCGCCATTCTGTTTTAATAATTCTTGTGAACATAATTTTTCTTTTTTATTTCCCTCGAAATACGCGAAAGAACGCGAAATAAAATCCAAGAAAAATAAAATTTCTAACTGATTTATTATTCTTATTTTCGCGTATTTTCGCGTATTTTCGCGGGCAAAAATCTTAAAGCACTTTCATCCGATTTCCCTCGAAAATGCTCAAACCCAATGCTCCGAAACACCACATGAATAGTAGTGCCAGATTCCAAATCTGTTTTGATAAAGCCCAACTCGTATCAGGAATTTGATAAACAAATTCTGGCGTTTCCTGCCATACTTTCTTATCACCGAAGTATTTGTAACCGTCCTTTGTGGTGGAGTTTTCGGCAATGTTTAAATTCAGGAAACGATTGAATTTGCGGCGGTATTGTTCGACTTCGCTGGTAAAATCTTCAGTATGCGACAAATCCGTACCCGCCATTCCCATTGAGAAAAAACGAATCGGTATAAATGGAGATAAAACACCCGCAGTTTTTTGCAGATTTTCCTGTCGGTAATAACCCACCCAGATTTCGCTATAAAGTTTGTCGAAAACTTTTGCGGCGAATTCTTCTCCCGCATTAAAAGCGATACCAGCAAAATTGATCGGTAAATCTTCTAATTTTTCGACCTTGTATTTTTTAAGATATTCCTGTTCGAGTTCCTTCCTTTTTTTGTTTGATGGATCGTGTCCGTCAACTCCTTCCTTTCTCAACTTGTCGTATTTTGCCCAAAATGCTTCTGCCGTCGGATTTGGATAAAAACGCTCTGCTGTATCATTTGCTAAACGCGGAACGAGCAGACAGGTGAAAACCCAGAAACCGAGCAAAACGATTAGAGCAAGGCGAGCCGTCGATGCCCACGCTGAAACTGTTAAGGCAATGCCGATAAAGGCACCAAAATAAAGCAGATAACCAACACACATCAAAAGGAAACGTGGCAGACTCGACAATAGAGTTTCATTCGTTGTTGCTAATGCCAGAGCCAAAACTCCGATAATAGTCGCCGGAATCAGTAGTAAAAACAAAGCCGATGATGTACCCAAAATCTTGCCAAAAACAAGCGATGAACGCTTAACTCCAATTGATAGGATCTGCCGCAAAGTGCCGCTTGTTCTCTCACCAGCAAAAGCGTCAAAGGCTAGGAAAATTATCAGAAGCGGCAAAAGCAGTTGCAGAACTCCGGCAGCAGTCAATTCACCGAAGCGTTGCAAAGCGGTGGCGTCTTCAATCGGACGATTACGTGCGGGGTTTTGATAATGAGCCTCAACCCAGATCGTACTACCTGAAAAATTATCAAGTCCCGAATCAATTAATGAGAGCGGTGTTTTCGGGCGAAACGCATAAACGCCAAAATGTGCCGCCGAATGTGGATTCCGTTTGCCCTGATTTTCCCAAGTCGAACGTGAATCAGCCCGTGCCGCTTCCATTTCGCGTTTCGTGTCCGAGTAGTTCTTCCAACCTAAACCGAGCGAAACGAGCAACAATGCCAGAATAATCAAAGCCGTCCAGCGAAAACGCCCATCGCGTAGATACTCGGTAAATTCCTTTCGTGCAATTTTTGCAATCATAATGTGTAATAAAAGTCCCTATTCCAACCTATAATTTTCAAGTTTTCCAAAAGTTAGAAACATCAAGCCAACCGACATCAAAACCAAAACCAAAATTCCCAAACCAACACGGGCAGAAACCTCCGAAGTGGATTCTTCTTTGTATTTGAAACGCGGGATTTTATCGAAATCATCGACACTTAATTTTTCAAGTCGATAAATCTTCGGCACGAAAAATTCTCCCCAAGCTTTATCGAATTCTTTCACTTGAGAGCGGAAATGTTTGTGGCGGTTCAGCCCCGTTCCGGCGATGTCGTTTATCGCTTCACCAGTGATGATTGAAGGAGAAAGAAAACGAAGTTTGCTGACCAAGTTTTGCTGGTTTTCGATTTGATTATTAAATTTTTCTTGAGTCTCATCCATCTTTTCCTTTATTAATCGTTGGACATAGACAAAAGCCAGACCAAAATCATTCAAGTCTGGTTTTTCGGATTTCGGCATCAATTCGGGATGATCTTGATAATGTTCTGACAGAAGACGTTTTCCGTCTTTACGCATATCGAGATTGACGCTTCGTTCGGCGGCAATCAGTTCGGAACGCGGCGGAACGGGATAAACCGCCGACACCAAAATATTTAAAAGCGACGGCAGAACCAGAACTAAAATCAGCCAAACAGCCGAACAGGCAACGGCATTTGTCGCGGATGAAAATCCGAATGAGTTGATAAATACCGCAAGTGAAAACCAAAAAAGCGTGTAAGCAAAAACTACCGCCAGCCAGAGAATTGTTCTGACCAGAAATCCTTCGGCTGAAAAATTCACGCCGCTTACGAGTAAGCCGATCAATGTAACGATCAAAACGAGAGCATAAAGAAAAACAAATTGAGCAGTTACTTTGGCGGTTAAAAGATTTTTCAGACTTAAAGGTTGAGAGAGCAAAATTTGCAGAACGCCCGTTTCCCGTTCGCCTGAAAGAATATTAAAGCTCAGAGCCAAAATAAACAGCGGAAGCAAATAAATAATCACAAACGCAAGATCAAAACGTCCGGCGAGGAAAGAAAGCGGGTTTTCGCCGATCGCCTTGGCGGCAATCGTTCTTTGAATCGAAGAAATCGTAACTCCGGCATCAATCGGCAGAATATCGCTTTGTCCAACAGCAAAAATCGCGGTCGGTGAAAACGGCAAAACGGCATATTGCAAACCCATCCCAATCGAATACGGACTAGCAGGATCCGGTTGAAAATTACCGGGTTCAAAAGAGCCTTTGAATCCCTTCGCCGTTTTCTCCTTTTTATCGGCAAAATCCTTTTCTTGTGCGACAAGCAGAGCTTTACTTTTTTCTGAACGCTCTTTAATCCATTTTGCACCGTTATATATTCCAAATCCGAGCAAAACCGCAAAGACTATCGCCAAAACCAAAAAACTTCGCTCGGCAAATAAATTCCGCCATTCATTTTTGATAATTTTTGTGAACATAATTTCTTATTTCCCGCGAAATAAATGAAAGAACGCGAAAAATTTTTTTTAACGTCTTTTCGCGTTTTTCGCGGATAATTTCTTTAAATAACCCGCATCCGATTCGCTGCGAAGACACTCAAACCCAATGCTCCGAAACACCAAATGGATAAAAGAATGATGTTCCAAACTTCATATTGCAAAGCCCAATTTGTATTGGGTTCGACATATTTGAATTTAGGAGCTTTTTTCCAAACCTCTTTACCAACAAAATAGTTATAACCGTCTTTTGTTGGAGAATTATTGGCAAAATCCATATTGAGCATTTTGACAAATTCACGACGGTATAGTTCTACCTCATCAATAAAATGTTTTTGATGTCGCAAATCTGTTCCTGCCATTGCCATCGAAAAAGAGCGGATCGGCAAAAATGGCGAAACCGCTCCGAAATACTCCTGCAATCTTTCCTGCGAATAATAAATATTCCAGATTTCATCGTAGCGTTTGGTATATAAAAGATTGCTGTGCTCCTCGCCTTGCTGAAGCATAAGGGCATTGAAATTAACGGGTAAATCCTCTTTCTTTTCCACGTCGTATTGTTTCAGGAGTTTTTCTTCAAGCTCTTTTACTCTGACATGTGAAGGATTATGCCCGTCAACTCCTTCCTTCATATCCTCATAAATCTGATCCCAAAACTCTTTATTGGAAGGCATCGGATGAGCGTTTAAAGCGATGTCATTGGTCAGACGGGGAAGTGCCAGACAGGTAAAAATCCAAAATCCGAGCAGAATTATCAAAGCCAAACGGGTAGTTGAAGCCCACGCTGAAACTGTCAGGGCAATGCCGATAAACGCTCCGAAATAAAGTAGATAACCGACGCACATCAGTAGGAAACGCGGTAGGCTCGATAAAAGACTTTCATTTGCGGTCGCAAAAGCAAGAGCCAAAAATCCGATTATTGTTGCCGGAATCAGCAATAAAAATAATGCTGATGTTGTCCCCAAAATTTTGCCGAACACAAGAGATGAACGCTTTACACCGATCGATAAAATTTGCCTGAGAGTGCCGTTTGTTCTTTCACCCGCAAAAGCATCAAAGACGAGAAAAATTATCAGAAGTGGCAAAAGAAGTTGCAGAACCCCTGCGGCGGTCAGTTCACCGAAGCGTTGCAAAGCGGTGGCGTCTTCTATTTGGCGATGTTTAGCTGGATTTCGATAGTGAGCCTCAACCCAAATTGTGCTACCCGAAAAATTATCAAGTCCCGAATCAACTAATGAAAGAGGCTTTTTCGGCTTATAAGCGTAAACACCAAAGTGTCCTGCCGAATGCGGATTGCGTTCGCCTTGGTTTTCCCATGTTTCACGCGATTCAGCTTGAGCCGTATCAATTTCGCGTTTCGTATCCGAATAATTTTTCCAACCTAAACCAAGCGAAACGAGCAACAGAGCCAGAATAATCAAAGCCGTCCAGCGAAAACGCCCATCGCGTAGACACTCTATAAATTCCTTTCGTGCAATTTTTGCAATCATTGTTTAAAACTCCTGACAGAATGGACAAAACTTTTATAAAGAATTTGGTTTTCTAAACGTAGTTTTTTTTCTTATGAATTGCCGTCGGTTACAGTTTTTAAAAAATTAAGACCGTAATAAACTGATTTCAGTCCGCGAGAGCGGACGTTAGCATAAAGCCCAGTCCGTCAGGGCTGGGAACTTGTTAAATAGATTGGTAAAGCCCTTGATAAAGGGCGACAGCTTTTGAATCTGTGATTATGCGTCGCTATCTACGATAGCTCTAACTATTGATTTAACAAGACCTAGCGTTTCGCTTCGCTTTACGCTATCGCCATTTTCAATGGCTGATTTAATACGGTATTTAATATTCAAAGACCGTTAGCAGACGGCAATTCATCAAAACTTTTCAAAAAGTAGTTATTTGAGCTCGATAAACCACTTTATCTTTGCCCAAATTACTGGAAGCTATATGTAACTGAAGCGATTGCGTGGCGTTTTGGTTGCGGAAGCATCGAATTAAATCCACCTGTTTCAAAATAAGTGACATCATTCAGGTTCTTCACGGCAACATCAAATCGCCAATTTTCCCGCCGATAGCCGAAGTTTACGTCTGCTCTTGTATAACCCGGCAGAGTGAAAGTTTTATTGGGCAAGTTTGAAAAATAATCGGTTGCAAAAAATAGTCCACCGCCGACCGTAAAGCCTCTCAAAACCCTTTCATCAAAAACATAATTTGCATAAATTCCGCCCGAATGTTTTGGAACACCGACGAGGCGATCACCCACAAGGTCTGCTCTCGGATCTTCGACAACAGTCGCATCAATGGCAGAATAGGTTCCGTTTAAGCTCAAACCGCGTGTAACCTGTCCGTTGACTTCAAATTCTATTCCGCGGCTTCTCTGTTTACCCGTCTGTATGCTGAACAGGAAATTGTTCGGGTCGGGAACAAGCACATTTCGGCGTTCTAGTTGATACACGGCGAGAGTAGCCAAAACTCTTTCGTTTAAGAAACTTTGCTTAATTCCGCCCTCAAAAAGTCTGCCCGTTGTTGGTTCAAACTGCTCACCGGATTCTTGACGGGATTGGAAATTTGGTTCAAATGAACTCGAAAATGAAAAATAAACCGAGGTTGAATTAAAAGGCTGATAGACGATTCCCGCACGCGGCGTAAAGGCATTTTCAGTTTGTTCATTTTTTATGGTTGTTCCCGCAAAATCTCTGACCGAAGCATCTACATAACTAAAACGTCCGCCAATCGTAACTTTTAGATTAGGCAAAAGTTCAATTTGATCCAGTATATATCCGCCAAACTGGCTGGCTTTGATGTCATCATCAAAGCTAAACAATGGGAATCCTCTTTGTGCTCCATAAGTCGGATTGATGCGGTCAATCGGTGCGAGCGAAAATATCGGAAACTCATATCGGAACTGAAAACGGGCGAATTCACCACCGGCAACCAATTGATGACGAACATTTCCGGTCGAAAAACGTGCGTAGAATTCATTTTGGGAATTGTAATTTTCCGAATATTCGTCAGTAACAAAAACTTGGCGGTTGATCGTTCGCCGGTCAAAACCAAGTGCGAAAAAACCAAAACCTACCGCATCCAAATCAGTTTGACTGCGAACGTGATTAAATCCGCTACGGAAGCTGAATTTATCGTTGAACACATGCGTAAAATTGAGCATTATGTTCAAGTTTTGATTGACGGCACTTGTAAACGGCTCCGCATAGTTAGTGCTTCTTTCTTGGTCAATAAATTCCGGTTCGGTGGGAAATCCACGGTCAAAATCATTGCGGAAACGTCCAATTTCAAGCTCGGTCAAAAGTGTCGTTCGATTATTGATTTTCCAAGTTAAAGACGGAGCGACAAAGACATTGCGATTATTGACGAAATCACGGTAGCTTTGCCCATTTTCAAATGCAAAATTAACGCGATAGAGAAGATTTTTACTTTCAGTAATCGGTCCTGTCGCGTCGAACGTCGGACGAATCAAGCCGAAACCGCCACCCGTAAAACTTGCTTCAAAACGATGATCGGTCAGCGGTTTTTTGGTGATAGTGTTGACAAGTCCGCCGACATCAGCCGCACCGTATAGGAGCGAAGCCGGACCTTTTAAGAATTCAATTCTGTCAACATTGACGGTATCGCGTTGTGTCAAGAAAGCATATTCTTGAAAACCATTTCGCAAAGTGCTGCTGCTAAAAAAGTTTTGGTCAAACCCACGTATAAGGAAATTGTGGCTTTTCGTACCGCTGTATCCGGTGAGTGCCTGAACGCCGGAAACATTATCACTCGCTTCGGTCAAACGCACGACTAGACGGTCTTCGAGAACATTTTTGGTTACAACTGAAACAGACTGCGGCAAATCCTTTTGCGGTATGTCGAGTTTTGTACCCGTCGTCGAAGTCTCCGCCAGATATGAATCAACTTCTGCTTGCACAACTACCGTTTCCGAAGCATTGGCGATTTGGAGCGATATATTCAAATTATTCGTTCCGCCCGAAACTTCTTGCGTCAAAACGGAAAACCCGCTCGAACTAATCGTCAATTGATATTTTCCGTCCGTCGTGTTCGGAAACGAAAAACGCCCCTGATCGTCGGTTGTCGTCGTATAAACTTCTGCCCCGCGTCGCAAAGTTACATTCGCACCCTGAATTACACTTCCGTCCGGATCTGAAACCGTTCCGCTAATCGAATTGCTCTGGGCAAAAGCGGAAAAACCTAAAATTAAACTAAGACCAAACACATAAAAAATTCTCATAATCATAATCCTTATAAAATTTCATTCTGCGACTGAAAAATTTTTCAATCTTCTAAAAACTGCGATCCCGACCAGAAAAGATATGACCAATAAAGAAAATACGATCAAACTCGTCAGACGAAACCGCCCGTCGCGTGTTAATTCAATAAATTCTTTTTTGGCAATTTCTCCAATCATTTTTTATAACTTCTTCAAATTATTTTGTAACTTTCTCCAGCCCGATTTGATTTGTTTGGGTTTCAAAGTTGCTTTTCCCCAATCGTCTAAACATTCTTTTCGCCAATTCTTGTTGCAAACTTTTTCTATCCAAGACTCATATTTGATAATCCAGTTGACGATTCGCTTGGTTTTATCCAAAGCAATTTTTCTTTCATCGGTAGTCAAAGGGTTGCGTCTGTAAGGAAGTTGATCACTTTCGGTAATCGGCAGTTTCAGGCGGGATTTTTTTAGAATCTTCGGCGAGAAATCAAAACGGTTAATATAGATTCCGCCTGTTTCAGTTTCTCCGAGAAAAATTCCAAAACCCCAAAGAACAAGTTCGGAGTTTTCGTCTAAATCCATACGGTAAGAATTTCCACCTGTTTTTCCTTTCGGAACACCGAAACGCTCAAAGCCATAGCGAATTAGAAGATTGCCCGACGGATGAAGTATGTCGCGTCCGAAATTCCAGCATTGATGGTTCATTAGGTTTTCACCGAGCGACTGAATTTTCGGTTTAAATACTTCGACCATCTTTTCTTGTGTTTCGGCAATCATTTGTTCCTACTAATTTCTGCCAAATTTACTAACGCTTCACCTTTTGAGATTGGCGGAGTTGCTGTGAAATAAACCACTACGCCTGAAAATGGTGCTCGAACTTCCTGCAAACGATTACCGAAAAGGTCTGTTACATAACCAAGTAATTGATCTTTTTTTACCTTTTGTTTTCGTTCAACTAATGCGTAAAAAAGTCCTTTGTGTTCGCTTGTAATAGTTTTTGCTTGGGTGATAAATATTAGATTTTTGAATTTTTTGGGTTTTTTGTCGGTCAACATTTTGAGTTCACGCATAATATTTAAAATCCCTTCGTAATTGCGTAAAATGTCAATTTCCTGAGGTTTACCAAGTTCACCGGATTCCAGATTTATCGATGGTTTGCCGAGAATAAAGCCTGTATTGATTGTGTATTTTGCTTCGGGAAAATTTAGGCTTCGACCGCGAATAGGTTTTATGTAGTCAAAACCAGAAGCATGAGCCATACGCCTTCCTGTTTCTACTAATTCCTGTGGAACAGTATCGTTTTCATAGAAAGCCACGTAGGAATTCAAGGATTCGTTTCCATCACCTGAATGAGAATCAATATATAAATCAGCACGTCGGATTAGTTTTTCGGTTATGACGAAAGCAATGCGTTCGGTGATTGTGCCGTTTTCCTTTCCTGGAAAGCTTCGGTTTAGGTTTTTTCCGTCAGGACCGTAATAAATAGTTCGTCCGAAAAAAGAAGGCGGGTTAGCTATATGAACCAAAATCACAGTTCCACTTAATTTTTTCGGGTCTAGTGTTTTTGCAAGTCTTTGCAAAGCCAAAATTGGTGAGTGTTCAGCACCGTGAATGCCAGCCGTTATGAGCAAAACTTTACCATCTTTTGCTCCATGGAAAACAGAAACTGGAATTTGCGTTCCCTCATCAATGCCTTTGGGAACCTCGATAAATCCTGTCGCCTTTTCACCTGCTTTGACAGTGATATTTTCAATTGTAAAGTCAGGTCTTGTTTGTGCTGTGACTAAGGTAAATGATGCGATTACCAACAAAAACAAAGTTAAAATTCTAGATGTTTTCATAGCCTAATCATTCATGTTTTCGAGATAAATTCTCTCCAGGTCGGTGTGTCCGATCTCGTCGGTTGTCATCTCTGTTACCAAGCGTCCGTGTTTCATGATCCCGATTTTTGTGCCAGATTCTTTGGCACGGAAAAGGTCATGAGTCGCCATCAAGATCGCACAGCCGTTTGAAGATAGTTTTGTTAGAAGTTCGGAAAATTCATTTGAGGCTTTCGGGTCGAGTCCGCTGGTTGGTTCGTCAAGCAATAAAACTTCCGCCTTTTTTGCCAAAGCGATAGCGATTCCGACCTTTTGTCGCATTCCTTTTGAATAATCCGAAACTCTTCTTTCCGCCGCTTCTCTTTGCAAGCCGACCTCATCGAAGAAAGTTAGAAAATCGTCTTTTGTATAGCTATCCTGTCCGGCGAGTGCGGAAAAATATTCGAGATTTTCTAAACCGCTTAAATTGCGGTAAAGATTGACCTGTTCGGGAATGTAGGCAAGATATTTCTTTGTTTCGAGAGGTTGTTCCGTAACATCCAAGCCTTTTATCAGAGCCTTTCCGCCAGACGGTTCAATAAAGTTCAAGAATAGATTGATAGTTGTGGTTTTTCCTGCTCCATTCGCTCCTAACAGACAATAGACATCTCCAGCTTCGACCGATAGATCAAGCGAATCAAGAGCAGTGTTTCCGTTATAATTTTTCGTCAGTTCGACGGCTTTTAACATAAAAAAATCGTCCTCGTTTCTTATTAAATTCAGGTGAATCTGAAAGTTTATTTACAAGTCGAAAATTAAGAAACGAGTTTTTTATGAAAAGCCGTAAATTAAAAGCGAACGGTTTTTTTTACTAAATAAATGAATTTGATTGTTATAAGAATTGTTCTTATAACAATCAAATTTTTAGCAAACTTCGCACGTTTTGCATAAATAACGATTTAGAAGATGTGCCGTTGAAATGAGAATTGCTCCTGTTATCAAAAATATTGCTTTTGTAACAAAACTGTCTTCGAAAAGCAGGTGGGTTAAAATTATTAAGGATAATCCTGCTGATGCTAAAAAGATTGAGCGTAACTTGCCATGTTGACGAAAATAAGCAGGCAAAAGGCTAAATAAAGCCAGTAAAACGGAAACACCAATCAAAAATCTCTCGGTAGTTTCCGAAAACAAAAAGCTCAAGCCGACAAGCGGAATAATCCCAACTAAAAAGGGCACAAACAAACAATGCACGGCACACACCCAAGATGCCGCCACACCAAAATTATCAAGCCAATTTCCAATTTTTTCAGTCATTATATTTTTTCTAGTAATTACCTTATGTTTATTAATAAATTCCAAAAATAAATCTTTAATAAGTTTGTTACATAAATGATTTAAGTGTGAATTCCAATCGGTTAGATTACAAGATTTAATTATTTCTGAAAGACTAAATTTACGAATAGCTGTTTTTCAAGAGTAAATGGTAGAGATAAGCAAATGATTTGGAACAAGGTGATTTTTAAATAGGTTGATTAAGTGTGGTAGAAAAAACAATACAAAACTGTGTCAGTAGCCCGACCGTGGGGGAGTGGCTTTGGCTATTAAGTTAAGAGATCAGATCAAATATTCAGATATTGACCTTGGAAGCCCTTCCTGATGGTCGGGCTATTTATTCCATTTTTTAAGTTGTTTATAAATCATTAAATGCAATTCATTAAAAAAACATAGAAGTTTTTTAGCGGGCGGTCTCTAATTGAACTTATACAAATATTTATACGATTGAGTTAGAGAGGGATTAATGAGCTTATATTACGAAATTTTTTATATACAGCCTCAAATATTTGCATTGACCATTCAGTTGTATTTAATTACCACTCGTTGGGGTTTAATGGCTGTTTGTGAAAAATAAGTGATTTAATACCACTAAAAACTTAATAATATACGGTTTTGAATATAAAAATCAGTATTCACAAATAAACAAATAATTTAGGGAAGAATAAACAAGAATGAAATTTATATCTAAGCAATTATTCAATATTGCATTATTACTAATTTTGTCCGCTTCGGTTTACGCACAAACCGGCACTTTAAGCGGCACTGTTACAAATGATGTGACAGGTGATCCCGTTCCGGGGGTGAGAGTTGAGATAACCGGTCTCAGTAAAAATGTTGAAACTGACGAAAACGGTAAATATCAACTTACGGATTTGCCGGATGGGACTTACACAGTTGTAACTCACATTGAGGGATTTGCTGATAGAGCTCAGCGAGTAACAATATCAGGAGCGACGACACTTGATTTTTCAATCAGTATCAGGTCAATCAATGCAGAAGTTACAGTAACTACTACAGGGGAAGGAGAATCAGTTTTTGAATCTTTTTCATCGGTAACTTCAGTTGGAACTACTAACATTAATAAAAATGCAAGTATTTCAATTGGTGATGTTTTACAGTATGAACCAGGTGTTAGCAAACGTTCATATGGTAGTTCGGGAACGACTCGTCCGTCGATTCGTGGTTTTGAAGGTGACAGGGTTTTAGTTTTACAAGACGGTATCAGAAATGGTTCGGTTGGTTCGACTTCAGGAGACCATGGTGAACCAATTTCACCATTCAATTTGGAAAGACTCGAAGTTATTAAAGGACCTGCGACTTTGCTTTATGGCAGTAATGCAATTGGTGGAGTTGTTAATGCCGTAACCGACGATGAGTTTGATGCACACGAAGGTTTTAGAGGGTATTTTACAACCTTTGCAGGGTCGGTTGACAGACAAGGTGGAGCAGCAGGAGGGGTTGAATATGGTTACAAACAAAATCTTTTCAATTTCGATACAAACTTCAGCCGTGAAGGTGATTTTGAAACACCTTTAGGCAAGATTCCTAATTCAGCCGGGCGTTCATTTGGTGGTTCAGGAAGTTACGGGTACTTTGCTGATAAAGGTTTCTTCAAAGCGACTGTAACTTTAGACAGAAGGCGATTTGGAATTCCTTATGCACCGCTTTTTGAATCAAGAGAACTTTTGAGCATTATCAATGGTGGCATTGATTGTGGTGGTGAAGAAGAGGAAGAAGGTGGTTTCTCGCTCGAAAATGAAGATGATGAAGAATCTCCTTGTGTCTTTAACCCGCAAGAATTACAACGTATTTTTGCAGATCAACTTCCGCCAATTCCTGATGAACAAATTGACCTCAGAATGCGTCGAAACAATTACCGTTTTGTAGGTGGATTTAGAGATTTGAATTCTCCAATTCAAGCGGGAACTTTTACAATAGATTTCACCGATTATGAGCACAGGGAACTCGAAGCTGAAGACGGAGAAGAAGAAGTTGCCACTACGTTTGAAAATGATGTTTTCTCATACAGGGCAATTTTGAGACAGAAAAGATACGATAAACTTTCGGGTCAATTTGGGGTTGAAGGTTACAGACGTTCATTTTTAACAGTTGGTGCTGAATCTTTGGTTGACGGAAGAGTTCGCCAAAATAATTTTGCCGCGTTTACTTTGCAGGAACTAAGCTTTGAAAAAGTCGCACTCCAATTTGGTGGACGGATTGAAACAAATCGTTATCGTCCTGTAAATCCTGATTTACCTGATTTGAATTTCACAGGCTTTTCCGGCTCAGTCGGTGCAAGGTTTGAAGTTTGGGAGGGAGGTGCTTTTATTGCAAGCTTTTCAAGTTCTTATCGCCCACCTGCATTGGAAGAACTTTATAATTTCGGACCACATATTGGAACAGTCACGTTTGAAATTGGTGATCCAACGCTTGAAAGAGAACGCTCAAATGGATTTGAATTCAGCTTCAGACAAAATTCAAAACGAGTCCGATTTAACGGAAGTTTTTTCTACAATGATATAAACAATTTTATTTTCCAGTCTCCACTTGATGAAGATGGTGATGGAAACATAGACGTTGATGATGGTTTGCCGGCAACTTTATTTTCACAAACTGATGCCCGTTATTTTGGTGCAGATGCTTTATTGGAAGTTGACGCCAATGATTATTTCGGATTTTTCTTCGGTGGAGATATTGTTGATGCAGAGCTAAAAGATTTTGGTTTTGCACCGCCAAGAATTACTCCTGCCCGTGCGAGAGTCGGTGTAGATTTCCGTTTCAAAGGATTGAGCGTCAGACCTGAAGGAGTTTTTGTCGCGGCGAGAGATTCAAATATCTTCCCGCTTGAAACCACAACAGATGGTTATGCTCTCTTTAATATAAACGGTTCGTACAGTTTTATTGTGGACAAAACTGCACACATAATAACTTTTGGTGGACAAAATCTAACTGATAAGCTTTACCGAAACCACGTTAATTTCTTAAAAGACATAGTTCCTGAAAGGGGACGGGGATTTAAGATTTCTTATACTGTCAGACTATTTTAGTTTTTAGTTGAGTACAGAAATACTTTACAAGGATGATTCTTTTTTTGAATCATCCTTTTTTTTTAACAAAGATTTCCTGATGGATTAGTTATAAATAGATCACGGTTTAATTTTTGAGTTTGACGGGAATCAAAAGTTTGAAAAAATGATTCCGCACAGATCATTACTTTTCCTTTTTTATTATGAATTCGATGTAATTTGCCCATATTTGCTGATCTGAAAACTTCTAAGAAACTGGTTTTCATAGAATCAACCGCTTTCTCGAAAGAAATTAAATCAACCGGCTTATCACATTTCATACAAAAAGCCCTTTTTTCGGTTCGGAATATTTTATTTTCTAAAAATTTTTCCTCCAAACCTATTTTGATTACTTCATCACTTGTATAAGACATTGTTATAATTGCTCCCTATCATGTATTAAGATATATATTTTTACAGGCACAACTGCCCAGCGTTTTGAATTATAAGAGAGTTGTAAAATTTAATCTTTAAGAAAAAATGAAAAATTTCTGAAGAAAATCTGAAGAAAAATGCAAAAGATTTACAAATTCGGAAAATTTGATCTAAATAAAGATGAAAGAATATTGTCGGAAGGTGACAAAAGCATCCCTCTTGCTCCGAAGGTTTTTGATACATTGCTGCTTTTAGTTCAGAACAAAGGACATCTTTTAACCAAAGAAGAATTATTTGAAAAGATTTGGAAAGACAGCTTCGTTGAAGAAAATAATCTTGCTCAAAATATCTCATATCTGCGAAAAGTCCTTGGGGAAAACAAAAAAAACAAATTCATTGAGACAGTTCCAAAACGCGGTTACCGTTTTGTGGCGGATGTTTCTGTAAATGTTCCACAAACTCTGAAAGCCGATCTGCAGACGGAGGATTTACCCAAAACCCAATATGTTCAGAGTGGAGATGCAAATATTGCTTATCAGGTAATTGGAGAAGGCGATATAGATATAGTCTTTGTGATGGGTTGGGTTTCGCACCTTGAATATTTCTGGAAAGAACCAAATTTTGCCGAGTTTTTAAATCGCCTTGCATCATTTTCCCGTCTCATTTTGTTTGATAAACGCGGTACGGGACTTTCAGACCGTGTTCCGCTTTCACAACTGCCGACACTTGAGCAACGTATGGAAGATGTTCATGCCGTTATGGATGCAGTCGGGTCAAAAAAGGCGACTTTGATAGGTGTTTCAGAGGGTGGTCCGATGTGTTCACTCTTTGCCGCGACATATCCCGAAAGAACTTCCGCACTTGTGATGATCGGAACTTACGCAAAACGCATCAAAGATGAAGATTACCCTTGGGGCGTTTCAAAAGATGACCGTGAAAGATTTTTTGAATTAATGCAGGAAGAATGGGGAACTGCGGTTGGAATAGAAGATAGAGCACCGAGTTTAGCTGACGACGAAAGTTTTAGAAATTGGTGGGCTACATATCTGCGTATGGGAGCTAGTCCGGGAGCAGCCGTGGCTTTAACAAAAATGAATGCTGAAATTGATGTTCGACAAGTGCTTCTATCAATTCGAGTGCCGAGCCTTGTAATTCATAGGAAAGGCGACTTGTGTTTAAAGGTTGAAGAGGGAAGATTTGTCGCCAAAAGTATTCCAAATTGTAAATATGTCGAACTGGACGGAATTGACCATTTACCGTTCGTCGGAGATCAAAAAAAAATTCTAGATGAAATAGAAGAATTTTTGCTGGATGTACAATATTCGGAAGAGTTTGACCGAGTTCTAGCTACCGTTTTAAGCATCAAGATAAATGATTTCTCAAAGGATTTTGAAGAATTTGAGAAAACAACAACACGCAAAATAAAACTGCATCGAGGAAAAATATCATCTTTTACTGAGAATGAATTGCTTGCAACTTTTGACGGACCTGCTAGAGCGGTTCGTTGTGCGAAAGACATCAGGGCTTCGACCAAGAACTTGGGTTTGGATTTAAGAACAGGTCTTCACACAGGAGAGTGTGATGTTTTGGGTGAAAAATATAGCGGTGCAGCTGTTGAGATTGCCAGACAAATAGCAGATTCTGCAAAAACAGGAGAAATTTTAACTTCCAGAACTGTGAAAGACTTAACAGCAGGCTCAGGAATTTTATTTGAGGAAAACGGAAAAAAAATTATTCCCGAAACCAATGCAGAATGGCGTCTATTTTTAATCGAAAATTAACTTTGAGAAAATATATTCTCGATTTTTTACATAGACTCTTCAATCTGAATTTTTAATTTTTGCCTTAAACGCACCGCACGGCTTCTGAGAGCATTTTGCGGAATCCCCATCCTTTCCGCCATTCTTTTGCGGTTTTCTATTTTTTCCCGTCGTTCACCTTGGTAATAATTTTTGATCAATTCTCTATTTTCAGGCGTAAGCTCATCTAAACATTTATCCAGACGTTCGAGTTCTATTTCGTGTTTAGTTTTTTCTTCTTTGATCGGAGAAACACTTAGCTCAGGCAGATCATTGGACATTTTTCGCTCGGGAGATTTATGCAATTCAAGCGTTAGAAGACGAGCAACGCCAAGTGCATATGTGTTTATGTTATTGATCTGTTCGCCAGATTCCAGTTTTTTGGCAAGACGATTGATAACTTCGTCAACCGCTGATTGAGAATGATTAATACCTCGCACTTCAAAATATCGCAATAAGTTCTTGCAGAGTAGTAAATAATTCTCTGCAGCTTTATCACGATTTTCCGCAAATGCTTCTAACAATTTATCAAAAGCGATCTCATTTAATTCCCATTTTTTTTTCTTTGAAGGGCGTATTTCCGATAATTTCGCGGATTTTTTTGGTCTCGGAAATATATTCAGATTTGCTTCGCTTTGATTTATACTTAAGACATTCATAATTCTAGCCTTTTTAAAAAGAATTTCAGTTTGAGTTAACTCCAACACTGAAAAACAATTCTTTTCGCAGAATAGATTTTTAGATATTGGTAGATAAAAAAACCTTTAAAAAAGCTAAAGAAAATGTAAAAATAGATTTTACAAACGCTATGTCTAATGAATTCAAGCATTTCTACGAATTCGAAAAATTTCGTTTTTCACCGAAAGAAAAGAGTTTGTGGTATGAGGAAACACTAATTTCTATCTCCCCAAAGGCTCTTGATGTGTTAAATCTTCTGCTTGAAAAGCATCCCGAAGTAGTCACACGCGAAGAAATAATCGAAAAAGTCTGGAAAGATACATTTATAGAAGAGGCGAATATAAATGTTGCGGTATCAAATCTAAGAAAGACTTTTGAAAAAGAAAGCTCAGAAAAATTTATCCAAACGATTCCCAAGAAAGGTTATCGGTTTATCGCCGATGTAAAGAAAATATCAACTGAAAATCAAACTGAAAAAGCATCTTCGGAAACCGTTTCAATCAAAGAAAATTTGCCAATACAGAACAAAGTTAGTCGTTGGTATTTACTAACAATTATTTTGGTTGGCATATTTTTTTTAACGAGTTTTGCTTTTTGGTTTCAATACAAAGACGATTCAGGATTCTCCTCAGTTCCAATCAACAAAAGAAACATCAAGAGTATTGCCGTTTTGCCCCTCAAACACCTAAATGACAACGAAACGAACAGGGCTATTTCGATGGGTTTAACCGATAATTTGATCACACGTCTGGGAAAGTTAAATCGTTTTGTCATCAGACCACTTAGTGCTGTCGAAAAATTTTCTGAGGGGGAAAAAGACGCGATTCAGTTTGGTAAAGAATTGCAGGTAGATTCTGTGGTTGTTGGAACGATTCAGAGCAAAGACAACCGTCTGCGTCTAAATGCAAGATTATTGGATGTTCGTGATGGTGCTCAAATCTGGGCGGAGAGTTTTGATGTAACGGAAGAAGATATATTTAAGCTTCAAGACAAATTATCACTCCAAGTCGCTGATAATCTGATAGCAGATATATCGGATAAGGAAACGCAGAAATTAAAACAACGCGAAACAGTCAGTCCGAAAGCGTTTCAGGCGTATTCAAAAGGCAAATTTTATTTAGCTAAAAGAACTGTAGAAGATATAAAAAAAGCGATTGAGCTCTTTGAGGAAGCAGTCAAAATTGATGAAAATTATGCTGATTCCTACACAGGAATTGCCAAGGGCTATTTGCTCTTGAGCGATTCTACATTTCTTGCATCAAGACCTCTGGAACATGCAGATAAAATTGAAAAAGCCATCAATAAATCTTTAACTCTTAATCCTGATTCTGCTGAAGCCTATGTTAATAAAGCCTCCTTTCACACTTTGATTCAATGGAATACTGAAGCAGCAGAAAAAAACTATAAAAAAGCAATTTCTCTCAATCCAAATATAGCTCAAACACATCACTGGTATGCTTGGGTATTGCTTACCCAAAAGCGTTTTGAAGAAGCCGAAAAGGAAATGAAAACCGCCCACAAACTTGATCCAACTTCCCGCATCATTGCTACTGAAAAGGGGTTACCTCTCTTGTATGCTGAGAAGTATAAAGAATCACTTCCATATTTTCGTCAGGCTGTTGAAATGGATGGGAATTTTTTGCAAGCACGCTTTCGACTTTGGTATGTTTTGCATCTGATGGAAAAATACGATGAGGCATTTGAGGAACTTGAGGCTATTAAAAGACTTACATCAGAAAATAATCATTTTTACTTAGCTTTATACGGAATGACCAAAGCCAAGAGTGGACAAAAACCTGAAGCAATAGAGATATATGATCAACTAAAAAAACGAGCAGAAGACGAATACATTTCTCCCGTTCTACTATCAGGGTTAGCAACGATGATAGGCAACAAAGATGCTGCGTTTGAGTGGTTGGATGATGCTTTTGAAGAGCGTAATGATTATCTCCTTTATTTAGAGATGGCTCCTGACTACAAAGATTTGCGTGATGATTCCCGATTTGAAAATTTATTAAATAAGATCAACCGAATAAAAGAAAACAACTCTTCATCGTAAAGTCCATCTAAATTATATAGTCCTTATTTAATAGACATTTCTGTGTCTGAATGCTAATAATAAATATAGCTTTCCTAAATATAACTAACTAAAATTAAGCAAAATCAAACAAAAAATGAAGCTAACTGGTGCAAAAAAGGGGAAAATATCTGAAAAAATATCAACAGCAGTTGCTTCCGAAACCCCCTTCAGAGAGCTAGCCAGTAACTTTTCAAAAGTTGCCCGTAGTGCTTTGAATGAAGCCAATACACTTGAAATTGAAGAGATTACGATCAGCTTAAAACGCCTTCCTAAAAAACTGGATGGATTCAGGTTGGTTCATTTATCAGATATTCATCACAGTCCTTTTACAAATCTCGAACATATTGAAAACGCAGTTCAGATAGCTAATGATCTGAGTCCCGATATGTTTGTTTTAACAGGTGACTATGTTTCGCACGAAACTGAATATGTTGAGCCTGTTTCAGAAGTCATGGGTAGACTCGAATCAGAGTTTGGAACTTATGCATGCCTTGGCAACCACGACCATTGGACAGATGCAGAAGCCGTTACAAAAAGCCTACGGAATCACGAAATAAAAGTTTTAATAAATGAAGGATTTCGTTTTACGGCGAAAGATGTTTCATTTTGGCTCTGCGGAGTTGATGATTATATGCTCAAGCAGACAGATTTAAAAGCTGCTTTACATGGTTCATTCCCTGATGAAATGAAGATGCTTCTGGCACATAATCCGGTTATCATCCGCCAAGCAATGAAACACGACGTTGATGTAATGTTCAGCGGACACACTCACGGCGGACAAGTAAAAATAAGGGAAAAAGAAAAGAAAATACTCGCTCACCGAAGACTTACAAGCGGTCTTCACGAAAGAAAAAACACGAAAATCTATATCACAAGAGGAATTGGAACCGTTGTACTGCCTGTTCGTTACCAATGCCCGCCGGAAATTTCTTTGATTACTTTGACCGCCGAATACCCATAACTTTTTTCTATAAATATACTCGACACAACATTTAATCATTTTTTTAAACAAAATAATTTTGCAGTTTTGAGTCTATCAAAGTTTACGTTAAAATTTTTTTGATTTGAAAAAAGTGTCTTCAAAAGTTGTTACCATTCCAAATTTGGTTACATTTTTGCGAATGGCTATGATTCCTGCATTTGCAAGCTTACTCTATTATGGTTATAGCGATTGGGCTTTGATCGTATTTGTCGCTGCAGGCTTGTCTGATGGAGTTGACGGATTTGTTGCAAGGAGATTCGGGCAGGAATCCGAACTAGGTACAATTATTGATCCGATTGCGGATAAGCTTCTGATGACAGTAGCTTTTATAATTCTCACACTTCCAAATATCTTTCCACCCGTTAAGCATCTTCCCGTACCTTTTTGGGTTACGGCAGCAGTTATTGGACGCGATGTTCTGATAGTTACGGTTGCGGCGGCGATTAATATTATGACTGGCTTTCGCGGCTTCAAACCTTCTTGGTTAGGAAAACTTAGTACAACTGTTCAAGTTTTAGCCGTTACTTTAATTTTAATAGCTGCCGTTTATGGCTACACTTTTTACCTTCCGACCGTTTACACAATAGTCGTTTTGCTCGCTGCAATTTCAGGATTTCATTACATCTTTTTTGTCGCTTCATTAATGAAGGAAAAAGAGTCTGACAATGAAGGCTAAACAGATGACAATTTGTCATTACATCTGACAAATTGTCAGAACACAATTTAGTAAAAGTCTATCGGAAAGCTGGTAAACATAATAAAACATTGTTTACCGTTCTTTGGCACAGGCTTTGCCATAAATAAATCTCGGAAAATAAAATTCCAGGATTTTTAACTAAAATCCCAAAGAAAAATTAAGAAAAGGATCTCCCATCATGTTTAACAAAAAGAATTCAACCAACCTTCTATCTCTAGTCACATTAGTTTTCTGTATAGCAATTCTCCTTACGGCAAATATTTTCTCAATGCCAGCTAAGAAGCTTAATTATTCATATAAAGCTTTGAATAATATGGTATCTGAAAAGCTCAAATATAAATTGCAGGAAGACTTATTTGAAGAAGACCTGATCGTGAAGATAAAAACGATTAACGGAAATCAAAACTCTGACGATCGATTTGAGATGAAGGGTGAGGCGATTTATATGTTTCCGAAAAGCAACATAAAAGTTCCGATCCGATATGAAGCACAGATCAGCCTCCGCGAAAGAGAAGTGAAAGAGTTAAACTATGATTTTGTAGAAACTAAATCAGAATATGAATACGCTCCGACAAATATTGAGAATGTAATTATGGACTCTCTTTTGAAAAAGGTCAGTGCAGAATACAAAACCGAAGATGTCGTGATGGCTTTAGATGATGAAAAGAACAGTATTATTTCTGAAGATCAGAAGACATATAAAGGATTTGGATATATACAGATCAATAATAAAGAATGGAAAAAAGTTCAATTTACAATTGAATTAAGTTTAAGTGGGAAGGACGCTCGGAAAGTGTTTTATAAATTGCAATAAATCGCTTAAGAACTCACGTAAACTTAAAAGGACGAGTTAGTTCAAACTCGTCCTATTTTTTTGTTTAAAGTTTAACGTTCTTTGGATTGTTTTTTCCTATGAACGCAACAATTGTTTAGCAATCACAAGACGTTGGATTTCGCTTGTTCCTTCGCCGATTGTGCAAAGTTTTGAATCTCGCCAGTATTTTTCAGCCGGATAATCTTTAGTATAGCCGTAACCGCCGTGAATCTGGACTGACTCTTCAGAAACCTTTACAGCAACCTCCGAAGCATAGAGTTTCGCCATTGCAGACTGTTTTGTGACACGCTTATCGTTATCCTTCAGATAAGCCGCTTGCAACGTAAGCAATCTGGCGGCTTCGATTTGTGTCGCCATATCAGCTAATTTGAATTGTATCGCTTGGAATTCTGAAATCGGACGACCAAACTGTTGGCGCTCTTTTGCATATTTAACAGCAGCTTCATACGCACCTTGAGCAATTCCAACCGAAAGTGCGGCTATCGAAATTCTACCGCCATCAAGAATCTTCATTGCTTGCAAAAAGCCTTCACCTTCATTTCCAAGCAAATTTCCTGTCGGAACGTGACAATCTTCAAATACTACCGAAGCCGTTTCCGATGCACGCATTCCGAGTTTGTTTTCTTTGTGGTCAGAGCGAAAACCTTCCATTGATTTGTCAAAAATAAAAGCTGAAATTCCTTTGTTACCTTTTTCCTTGTCTGTTACGGCAACTGCAACACAAGTATCTCCGGTAATTGCGTGAGTTATGAAGTTTTTTGAACCATTAACGACATAATGACCATTTTCACGAACTGCGGTCGTGCGTGTTCCGCTTGCATCAGAACCTGCCTGAGCTTCGGTTAAACCCCACGCTCCCCAAGTTTCACCATGCAGTAGTGGCGGAAGATATTTTTTCTTTTGGTCATCGCTTCCAAACATAAAAATATGATTTGAGCAAAGCGAGTTATGAGCCGCTACGGATAAGCCAACCGAGCCGCAAACACGACCGAGTTCCTCAATAATCGTCGCATATTCAATGTAACCCATTTCCGAACCGCCAAATTCTTCAGGGAATATGATTCCCAAGAGTCCTAATTCGGCAAGTTGCGGACGTAATTCATCAAAAAAGTGCTGGGATTCGTCCCACTCCATAACATTCGGAGCAACCTCACTTTCAGCAAACTCACGGATACTGTATTTGATTTGTTCTTGTTCTTCGTTTAATTCAAAATTCATAGTAGTTAAATCATTAAAATAAATTCTAATTATTATATAATAAGAATAATTTATTCTAAAAGAGGTTGCAATGCAGATTTTAAAAACAGTTTTGAAATGGATTATGGGAATCGGAATTTTTCTGGCGGGTGTAAATCATTAGAAATATTTCCATGAATTTATTTTTTTAATTTTATGTGTAAGATTTTTCAGGGTTTTGCCATATAAGACATAGAAGTAAAAAAAGTAAGTGCAAACTTCTAAATTAATACAAGGAAAATCGGAAGTTGTAATAAGGTAATGTGTTCTTCCACAAGAATTAGCTTCACTTAAAAATAATTAGCAAATTAGCTTTTTTGGAGGAAAAAAACATGGAAACACTAAACATATTAGGCTATTTGAGTCTATTAATCATTTCTGCAATCACAACTTACATAATTGGATTCAGTGTCGGAAGAAAATCTGCCTACAAAGACGTAAAAGCCAACTATCCTCTCCCAACCAAACTCGAAAGAAATAAAACTACAAAATGGAAATCAAACTCAAACGAACTGGTAGGAGCAAAATTAGCTAAATAGAGACATTGAAAAAAAGCAAGTCAGCATAGCGCGTAGCGAGCGAGATAATTTAACGTCAAGCTGATGATTAATTTAACTTGCTCACTAGCAAGTTCGCTATACCGACTTGCTTAACACGCTCAACTTAACTGGGAGAAAATATGAAAAATAAACCAATAGCAAGAAAATCAGACTTAGTAGTTCAAGAATCAAGCGATGAACTTCTCATTTACGACTTAAAAACAAATGAAGCATTTTGCTTAAACGAAACATCAGCAATCGTCTGGCAACTATGTGATGGTAAACACTCAATTAAAGAAATCGCTACCAAGATGAGTAAGCAATTGAAAACTAATATAAGCGAGGATTTCGTTTGGCATGCAATTGACCAATCAAATACAGATGATTTGATTGAAAATGTAGCGGACTTAAACAACCAATTTACTAATTTATCTTGAAGAGAGGTTATTCGGAAAGTCGGGTTTGTGTCAGCAGTTGCTTTGCTAATTGTTTCGGGAATTGTTGCCCCAAAGGCAACGAGTGAATGTCAGGAGGTTTGCCACTCTTAGCACCTTGTCGCGGTCTCAGCTATGCTACAGGACTCACTTGCAGAACTTTATTTAGTTGTATGGCTACAGGTTGTTTTCCTACTGGATTATCACAATGCTGTTCGTCGGGAGGGGGATTGTCTGCAACATCGGGGTCAACCGTTTGTGAGTCTAGATCATGCAATCCATCAGCTTTCTGTTGTAGTGGGAGTGCAACATCTGCACCAGATGAACCAAATTGTTTATCTATCGGACGCGTTACCTGCATCTGTGACTAGATGCAGGTTATTTGGCAAATCGTTATATAACTTCCGTTTCTGATTTGAGGATTAAAAAATCTGCAAAAACCTTAAATCAAGGTATAAATCATTTTATAAATCCTGATTTCTACCTAAAAATTATGCAGCCCTATCTTCCGTGGCATCTATTTCTAGTTTACTTAAGTGGAGTGATCGAAGTGTTTTTGGGTGTTTTACTTTTAATTCCAACATTTCAACGCCTCGCCGCTTGGGGAATAATCCTTTTGCTAATCGCCGTTTACCCCGCCAATATTCATATGGCGATGAACACAGAGCTTTATCCCGACATAAATCCGCTCTTGATCTATCTACGTCTGCCCCTGCAATTCGTCGCAATAGCTTGGGCTTATTGGTTTACAAAAGAAAACATCGAAGAAATAAAATAAATTCTCTCTTTTGCACTTTTTGTGATTTTTGCGGTAAAACTACATTATGGACTGGCAAAAAAATATCATTACAACAGGCGAAGACATTAAAGAACTTCTCGGAAACACAAAAACAATCGCAGTTCTCGGAATAAAACCCGAATCACGCTCAGGGCAGGCAGCATATTATGTGCCGAAATATATGCAGGACACAGGGCATAAAATCATTCCAGTACCTGTCTATTATCCTGACATTACGGAAATTCTTGGAGAAAAAGTGCAGCGGGATATGACGCAAATTGATGGAGAAGTTGATATGTTGAATGTTTTCCGACGTTCTCAAGATATTCCTCAACACACCGAAGATATTTTGAAATTAAAGCCGAAATCCGTTTGGATTCAACTTGGAATTCGGAATGATGAAGTGGCAGAGAAGTTAGCTGAAAATGGAATTAAGGTTGTCCAAGACGCTTGTTTATTGGTCGAACATCAGAGATTCGGATAATTTTGAACTGAACGAAAATTGAGGTGGAACCAAAAGGCAATCAGTATGTATTGCAAAGTTTTTTTACTTAAACTTTTCTATTTCTTCTGGAAAAAGCTCACGATATTCTCCGACTCCCAAAAATTTATCATTGATATGCCCGATTCTGATTCGTTTTAATTTCACCACTGAATATCCAATCGCATCAAACATTTTTCTAATCTGTTGGTTGTGTCCTTCATAAAGAGTTACTTCAAACCAAGCATTTTTTCCTGTTGAGCGTTTGCTTTTTATTTCGGCAGGTGAGGTTTTGAAACCATCTTCGAGGCGAATCCCACGTCGCAATTTATTTATTGCATTTTCATTTGGAATACCTTTTACCTTAACACTATAAACTTTCGGGATGGTTTTAGAACTCGAAATTCGGTTGGCAAATTTTCCATCATTGGTAAGAATAATTAGCCCTTCCGTTTTAAAATCAAGCCGACCAACCGGGAAAATCTTCCCAAAACCCTTAACTAGATCAGTTACGACCTTTCTATTTTCGGGATCGGAAACGCTTGATAAATAACCTTTCGGTTTATTGACCAATATATAGACATCTTTGCGATGTTCTATCATCGGGTTGATGAGCTTCCCATTGACTTTGATATGATCTTTTTCAATATCAGCTTTTGAGCCAAGTTTGGTTATCTTTTTGCCGTTGACAGTAACTTTTCCGTCTTTGATGAGTTTTTCAGCTTTGCGCCTCGAGGTTATTCCGGCTTGGGCAATTAATTTTTGTAAGCGTTCTTGCATAGATTTTTATTGTAAATATGAAATTATTTTTCTTTGATTTTAACCGCTACCGCTTCAGTTCCAAATCCGCTGGTTGAAATTTTTAGTTTCTCGCCTGTTTTTAATTATCCAATAGTTTCTCTTTTTGCAGATAGCGATTTAACTCGTCTTTTATTTCCAAAGCATAATCTTCAACTTGAGCTCCAGAACTAGAAATTTTTAGTTTTTCACCTTTGTTTGATCTTAGAATTATGTAGTAAAAAGAATCATTGTCCGAATCTTTCTCTTCGATTAGTTCAAAATTTGAAACTTCGGCAAGTCTGAAAGTTCTTTTCTGTTTATAAAAAAATCCTCTCTCAAATATTACAATAGATTTTTCTCTTCCATTAACTGAAGTTACTGTAATAGGATGGGCTAAAATTTGCCAGATTCCAACTGAAATAACGGCGATTGAGATGAACAGACCAACGGCAATCTCCCAAGTTTCTATTTCATTATAATTGGTAAAACCGCCGAGCAAGCCATATAAAAATATCGCTCCAATAACAAAGAAAAAGCCTCCTAAAATCCAAATGCAGCCGGGCGTGTGTTTTACTTGCAAACCGTCGGCTGTCTTTTTTATTTTCATCTTTTCTATTGAACTAGGTCTTCAAAGTCTTCGATGGAGGGAAGTTCTGTTAAATCCTTCAAACCGAATTGAATCATGAAATCTTTTGATGTGCCGTATTGCATCGGTTTTCCGACTGTATCTTTTCTGCCTTTCGCAGTAATCAAGCGTTTATCGAGGAGGGTTTTAATTGAAGATGCGGATTGGACACCGCGAATTTCCATGATTTCAGGAACTGTGACGGGTTGCTTGTAGGCAATAACCGCTAGAGTTTCGAGCGAAGCAAGCGACAGTTTTGCCGATGGCTGCGTTTTTAAGAATTCTCGAACTTCTTCATGAAATTCAGTTCGTGTAGAGATTTGCCAACCACCACCAATTTCTCGAACCTGCAAACCACTTTCGCGTTCTTCATATTCTTGCTGAAGTTGTTCCAAAGCAGCTTCGATAGTTTCTTTGTCTTCCTGCAAAATCTTTATCAATGTACGAACGGGCAAGGGGTCATTCGCAACAAAAATCAAAGCCTCACAAGCAGCAACAAGTTCGCTTATAGTTTTTCTAGGTTTTTCCTGAGTTTCTTCCATTTGTAAAAAATAGAACGCAGATTAAACGAATTTCCGCAAATTTTTTGGTTGTGTTTCAAAAAATCTTTGAAACAATCTGAGAACATCCATGTCATCAGCGTAATCCGTGTTCCATTAACTTGATTCTAAGATTATGTCTCCGAAAGTTTTCTTCTGCATCAATTTAACACCTTCTGTACGGACAATTTCTAAAATTGATATAAAAGCCAGAACAAGCTCATTCTTAGTTTTCATTGATTCAAAAACTTTTCGCAGACTCAGCTTTTTCTCTTGTTTTATTTGTGCTCTTAAATTTTTGAGCATTTCTGCGAGTGTTATTTCCTCGCGTTCGATCTCCAGTTTTATTTCTTCTTTGTGGCGTTCGACGATTCTTTGAAACATCTCAAATAGATCAAAAACTGTCGCTGAAACTTCCAGATTATTTTCGTCAGATTCGATTTCTCCGCGCGTAAAAACAGCTTGTTCAACCGTTGCCCGTGACCAGAGCATTTCGGCAGCATTTTTGAATTTTTGATGTTCGAGCAGACGATCAACCAATTCTTTACGTGGGTCTTCGAGTTCTTCTTCGCCCTCTTCAGTTGGCTCTTGCGGAAGCAACATACGTGATTTTATTTCAATTAAGGTTGCTGCCATCACTAAGAATTCCGCCGCAACCGCAACATCGAATTTTTCCATCAAGCGTATATAATTTAGATATTCATCCGTAATTTTGGCTATCGGAATATCAAAAATGTTCGCTTCTTCTCTGCGGATTAAATAGAGCAAAAGATCAAGTGGACCATCAAATTCACCAAGTTTTAGTTTCAATTCATCACGTGACTCACGGACGATCTCCGCTTTTACATTCTCAAAATCGAATTCTAATTGTTCTGCTTGCTCAGTCATGATTTAGGGGGCAAAGTTTAGAGTTTAGTTTTTCCAGATGCAAGTTTATAGGTTTTGGTTTCAAAAACAAGCACTAAACTATTTTTTATTTCGACAGTAAATTATGTAATCCAAAACAGGTGGTTTGATTTCTTCTTGACCTAAAATTGTTAAAACCTGACCTCGATGATTCATTGAATGAAAGAGAACGTGAGTTAAAACTTCGCGGAATGTGTTTTCTACTTGGTCTCCTTCGCTTGTGTAATAACGAGCGATTTGTCCTAAACCTTCATCGTCGAATTTTTTTAAGAGATTTTCATAAAGTTCCGCTGTTTCTTTTGCCAGCGAACTGCATTCTTCAATTGATAAATCCTGCCAAAAATCAAATCCTGTTGAATCCTTGCCATATAGCCTTTCGTAATATTCTTTTTCCGTGATGAGAACATGTGATAAATATCTTCTGGCTTTTTCGCAATTTTTTTCTTTCAAAGTCCGCACGAGCACACGATTTGCCCAATCGTTGTATTCATAAAGTTCCCGTAAATGTTCAACCGAATTCATTTAAGTAATCATCCACAGATGCAAGTAGCTTAATTAAGGATTAATTTTCTTCCTGATTTAGAGCGTATTCCTTTAAATCTTCAAGCTCAATAAATTGCAGAGCGTTTTCATGACAAGCTTCCAAACGGACGGGCGGAGCAACTCCTTCTTCCAAAGCCTCTCGCCAACGCAAGGCACATAAACACCAGCAATCACCATCTTTTAAGCCCGGAAAATTAAATTCCGGATGTGGTGTGATCAAATCATTGCCGCGTGAACGAGAAAACTCCAGAAATTCATCCGTAACCTTTGCACAGACGACATGCGACCCGACATCATTTGCTCCCGTATGGCAAAATCCATCACGGTAAAACCCCGTCATCGGGTCGGTGCAACAAGATTTTAATTCGCCACCAAGCACATTTTTAGCTTTCGGCTTATGTCCATTTCCATTCGTAATACTCATAATTTTATAAAGGGCAGAAACACGACCGTTAGGGAGTGTGTTAAAGATAAAAAAGTTAAACTAAAACACACTTACTTACGTGCGTGTTTCTGCCTTTATCATTTCCAAAGCTTTATCGATCGGTCTTGCCAAAACTGCTTTGTCGCCGACTTCTACGATAGGACGCTCTAGCAGATTTGGATTTTCAACGATCAACTTTATCAATTTATCCGAATCGGTTTCTTCTTTTAGATTCAATTCTTTGTAAAGTTTCTCACGTTTTCGCAGAATTGCATGCGGTTCGAGATCAGCTTTTTTCAGAAGTTCTTTTAGTTTATCTTCCGACAATTCATCAATGTAATAATTCACCTGTTCAAATTCAACGCCATTCTCACGGAAGGCTTTTGCTAATTTGCGACAAGTTGTTCAAGTAGGTTTTTCGTAAACAGTAATTTTTTTAGCCATAGTTTTATACACTGGGAGTGTAAGCATCCTTGCTTGCACTCCTAAAAATTTAAATCATATCACCAAGCCGCGTTTCAATTAAATTCTGTGATTCTTCATGCGTAAAAACTCTCGATTTGGTCACAAAACGCACGCCCATTGGAATCTCCAATGAAAATGAAGCCCCACGACCTTCTGAAATATCAATCGTTAATTCCGTGTGTTGCCAAAATTCAAACTGATCCTTCGCCATATAAAAATCGCAACCATCAATCTCGCCAAGCCAAACATCAGCCGAACCAACAAGAAAATCGCCCTTTTCATAACACATCGGTGAAGAACCATCACAACAACCGCCCGATTGATGAAACATCAATTCACCATATTTTTCGCGTAATTCATTAATAACTTTTTTCGCTTCGTCCGTTACTTTTACTCTCGGAATATTTTTCATCAATTATTTTCTTTCTCTGTAATATCTCTGATAAGTTCAATAAAGTCTCCTTTATTTTGATTCTTACCTATTCTACGAATTCTGAAAAGTTTTTGACCAGCCGCGGAAAAAATGTTGTCTTTGTATTTATCTTTTTGTTGTTGTTCAGGAGTATCATGGTAGATACTGTCTAATTCATAGAAAAATTTTGGCTCGTACAATTCTTGATGGTGGTCAAATACAACACAATCCACAATACCTTTAAAATAAAAATCTTTTTCTGAAGATGATAAAAATTTTTTAATCGAATTAAAATCTAAAATGCTACTCAAAGAAACATTAGGATAAACGGTAAACATCACAAATACTTCTCTTACTGCTGCAAAGAATTCCCGTTCTTGCCTAGACTTAAATAATGTTCTGCGTCCGTCGCTTTCTGAAATATTTTTATTTTCAGTTACCTGTATTACTTGGTTTTGAGAGTGTAAAACTTGTTTTGGTATAGAGTCGGTATACTCTTTAATAACTTCTTGGCAAAAGTCATCATTGGGAAAATGTTTTGCACGTGAAAAAGCCTGCTTTAAATCTTTGTTTCGCCATAATTTTACTAATTCGACAACAACAACCCGAAACTTTTCCTCACTAAGTATATGTTTGCGTTCTTTATGCAGTACATAAAAACTTTCCAAGTTATTTATATGCATCTCTTTGTTATCTTCGGTTTCAAGTTCTTTAAAGAACTCAGTCTCGCAAGTTTCGATGGCATGCTGAATTATTGAATCTGAATCAATAAGAGCGGGGTTTTGCCAAACAAATCTTAATAAAGAATCCCATCTTTTTTGTGCTAAAAGTTGATAGATTTCTTCTTGATTAATTATTTCTGAAGTTGTCTTATTTGCTGATGACATTTCAAATTACGAATGAACGCAAATCCAAAAATCTGCGTTCATTCATGTTTATCTGTGGTTAATTATTTCTTAGAAAAATCCCATCGCTTTTTTATCGTAAGAAATCAACATATTCTTATTTTGTCGGTAATGGTCGAGCATCATTTTGTGGTTTTCGCGTCCGAATCCTGATTTTTTGTAGCCACCGAATGGAGCGTGGGCTGGATAATTGTGGTAGCAATTTACCCAAACGCGACCTGCTTTGATTGCTCTTGGGACTCTGTAAAGTTGGTGAGCGTCGCGTGTCCAAACGCCTGCACCTAAACCGTAGAGTGTGTCGTTTGAAATTTCGATTGCTTCCGCTTCGTCTTTGAAGGTTGTAACGGATGAAACAGGTCCGAAGATTTCTTCTTGGAAAACACGCATTTTGTTGTGTCCTTTGAGAAGAGTTGGCTCAACGTAGTAACCATCTTTGATTCCGTCGTCGGCTTTGTGTGCTTTTCCGCCGCATAAGACTTCGGCACCTTCATCAACACCGATCTGTATGTAATTTAAGATTTTTTCGTATTGATCTTTGCTGGCTTGAGCGCCAATCATCGTTTCCGGATCGAGCGGATTACCCATTTTGATTGCTTTTGTGCGTTCTACTATTCTTTCGATAAATGCATCAGCAATTGATTCTTGAACCAAAATTCTTGAAGGACAAGTGCAGACTTCGCCTTGATTGAGTGCAAAAAGTGCCGCTCCTTCGAGGCATTTGTCGAAAAATTCATCGTCCGCATCCATCACGCTTTCAAAGAATACGTTCGGAGATTTTCCGCCGAGTTCGAGCGTTACGGGAATCAGATTCTGCGAAGCGTATTGCATGATCAAACGCCCGGTTGTCGTCTCACCCGTAAACGCAACCTTGTCGATTCGTTCGTTTGTGGCAAGCGGTTTTCCTGCTTCGGGACCGAAACCGTTAACGACATTTAGAACTCCTTCGGGAACTACGTCTTTAATCATTTCGAGCCAAACCATAATCCCGGCGGGCGTTTGCTCGGCTGGTTTAACGATGGTGCAGTTTCCGGCAGCAAGTGCAGGAGCGATTTTCCAAGTCGCCATCAAAAGAGGAAAGTTCCAAGGAATAATTTGCCCGACAACACCGAGCGGTTCTTTGATGTTCATCGAAAGTGTATTTGCATCAAGCTCGGTTGCACCGCCTTCTTCGGCACGAATCACGCCTGCAAAATATCGGAAATGGTCAATTGCCAAAGGCAGATCTGCGGCAGTCGTTTCACGAATCGGCTTTCCGTTGTCCCAAGTTTCAACTTGTGCCAAACGGTCAAGATTTTCTTCCATTATGTCAGCAATTTTCCACAAAACATTGCTTCTCTCCGTCGCCGAAGAATTGTTCCAACTCGGTGCAGCTTCATGTGCTGCATCAACCGCTGCTTCGATGTCTCCCGCCGTCGAGCGTGCGATTTTCGTAAAAGGTTTGCCATCAACGGGCGAGATATTATCAAAGTATTCACCACCTTTTGGTGCTACCCATTTACCACCAATAAAATTTTCGTATTGTTCTTTGAATTCGGGTTTGTCGTATGTTTTTCTTGCAGCGTCCATTTATATTTGTACTCCTTAAAACTTAAAATGATTTTGGGCAATTCAGAAAGAATGCCTGAACTGCGGAATGTTTTAATTTTGAATAAAAATTATTTTATCACCTTTCGGAAATATTGAGAAAAACAGGAGTGTAAGCATCCTTGCTTGCACTCACGAAGAATATTAATCCCACCAAAAATACCAGTAATCGGAATCAATGATGGTCGCGGTGAGTCTTTCGATTGTTCCCGTTCCTTGCTCAACAATGTCAGGGCAGTAAAGGTATTGTTCCCATGCGAGATTTGTCGAATCCTCTTCATTTGTCGGCGGATTTTCGACCTTGCATTCGATCACACTGCTTGTCATCGAAAAAATCTCCGCACCGTGTTTTTTCTGCCAGTAACGCATCAAAGCACAATGCACTTCGGGTATCGGGCAGGCATTCCAACCGCCGTATTTTACAAAAGCCGGAAGCATCCAAGGCTCTTCGATTTCAGAAATTCCTAAATAAGCTTTTTTGTGAGGAATGCCGCTCAAAATATCTTTATGCCCAAGCAGACGGTCTTCAAAAGCCGATTCGGACTTTGGCGAATCTTTCAAATCACCCATATATTCGTCAAAATCGTCCTCAAAGTCTTCAAAATCTTCGTCAAAATCCTGCCTTTCCCGCTCAAACCATTCTATTGCATCTATTGATTCTGCTTTTTCGAGAACCTCTGCCGAAGTTGGAATTTGAAAAGAATCATCATCAATCAATTGAAAACCTTCAGCATTGCCAATAATAAAAGGATATTTGCCCGAATCAGTAAAACCCTCACGCAATTCAAGCAATTTAGAAATCGCTTCATTTCCGTCAACTTCCAATAATTCAAATTCGTAGTTTTTGTTCATCAGATTATTCAAACTCAATCTATTTCTTCAAAAACATATTCGTTAACTAATCCTGTAACAAATTTTTCAAAGTTATTAGCTAAAAAAGTTATTTTATAATCATCTTCTTGGTCAATGTGAACTACTTGAGGTTCGCCGTTTTTTCCATGCTTTCTATAATCAAAACAAATCATGTCATGACCAGCGGAAGGACAATCAGCGAAATACACTCCGATTTTGGGGTAACCCCATTCATCAATCATAAATTGACTTCCTAAACCTCCGCACAATGAATACATTTTTTCTTTTCCGATACTGAGAAAACCAGTAACGGCAACGTGGTCTTCTACCCAAGAAGTTCTTTCGTTTGTAGGAAAAGAGTTTTTGTAGGGAATACCACCATTTTGAACTTTCATAAATTCGATATATGAGAATGGAAGTTTATGTCCTAATTCCTTTTCTATCGAATTTATCAGTTCATCTGTTGGTGGTTCAGAAATATAATTTTCTGTTGCGTAATCACTTTTTTTCCAAAAAGTATCGAAATCAAATTTTTCAAAAACTTTGGACATAAACTATTTTATTCCCATTTTCTCGTAAACATCTTTCAAAGTTTTGCTGGCGATTTCTCTTGCTTTTTCAGCACCGCTTTTTAGGATTTTGCTCAGTTCGTCGTCGTCGTATTCTTTTATCTTTTCTTGGAAAGGTCGCATATATTCGACGACTGTTTCGGCTAATTCTCGTTTGAAATCTCCATATCCCTTGCCTTCGAAATGTGCTTCGCACTCTTCAGAAGTCTTACCTGACATCAGTTGGTAAATTGTCAGAAGATTTGTCACGGCAGGGCGTTCTTCATCGAATTTTATGTCTGTTCCCGAATCGGTTACGGCTTTTTTGATTTTTCGGGTAATTGTGTCTGCATCGTCGAGCAAGAAGATCGAAGCGTTTAGATTTTCGTCGGATTTTGACATTTTTTTCGAAGGGTCTTTTAATGACAAAATCTTTGCACCAACAGGCGGGATGTATGGATCGGGAATGACGAAGGTTTCACCGAAATCACGGTTAAATCTTTCCGCCAAATCGCGTGTTAATTCAAGATGCTGTTTTTGATCTTGCCCGACCGGAACGAGATCGGTTTGATAAAGCAAAATGTCGGAAACCATTAAGACGGGATAATCGAAAAGCCCGACGCTTGCACGGGCGGCGTTACCTTTTGATTTATCTTTGAACTGTGTCATCCGTTCCAGTTCACCCATACGTGCAACACAATTTAAAACCCAAGCAAGTTCGGCGTGTTCGGCGACATCAGATTGGATGAAGATCGTAGATTTTTCCGGATTAACTCCCGCTGCGAGATAAATTCTTGCTAAATCCAGAGTCTTTTTTCGCAAAACTTTCGGGTCTTGCGGGACGGTAATCGCATGCAGATTGACGATGCAGTAAAAAGCATCGTATTCATCCTGCAATTTTACCCAGTTTTTTAATGCACCAAGATAGTTTCCAATGTGAAGTTCACCCGTCGGTTGGGCACCACTAAAGATACGTTTTTTCATAAATTAAATTGATAAAAGTATTAGTTCTAAAAGTCTGAAAAATGGACTAATGATTACGTGGAAAACTCCCAAATAGACAAACAATAAAAGCAACAAAAATCCATATTGTTCTATTGCATCCAAAATTGGTTGAAATCTGTCAGGTAGAAAATTTCCAAGTATTTTTCCGCCATCCAAAGGAGGAATTGGCAATAAATTAAACACTGCCAAAGACAGATTTAGAATCATTAAATTTGTAACAAAAATTACAATTGGATTTGGTGTGTTTGCCGCTCCGACAGTCCAGATTCCCGAAACCATTAAAATTTTAGTCAGGATTATGCCGATCCCTACCAAAATCATATTTGCTAAAACTCCGGCAATCGAAACCCAAAAGTTTCCTTTTTTATAATCAGTCCATTTACGCGGATTGACGGGAGTTGGTTTTCCCCAACCGATTAGTGGGATTGCTCCCAGTGCTCCTCCGATTGCACCAAAAATAAATGCAGCAATGGGAATAACGAGCGTTCCGATCGGGTCTGTATGTTTGACCGGATTTAGTGTTACACGACCAAGCAGATAAGCCGTATCATCTCCCCATTTATGAGACATCCAGGCATGTGCCGCTTCGTGAACAGAAACTGCTAAAAGCAGATTTACGAGAAAAATTACCAAATGACTGATAAATTCAGCCGTATTAATATCACCCATTTTTTAACTCCAAAATGATTACAAAATAAATCTTAAAATCTAACTGCAAAGGGTATAACGAAATAAATAAACATATTGTTTTTACAGTTAAATTGTGCCATTCTTTTATAATAATACAAAATCAATAAATAAGGGATTTTATGCTGAAAAAAATACTTTTTGGTGGAGAATCAGGGGATTCTTTGACAAGTAACATTGCTTTAACACTTTTGCGTGTGTTTGCAGGTTTAGCGATGGCATTTGCACACGGGCTTGGTAAAGTGCCGCCTTCCGAAAAATTCGCGGCTGCGGTTGGGAATATTGGATTTCCTTTGCCGAATTTATTCGCTTGGGCAGCAGGGCTTTCGGAATTTTTGGGAGGAATCTTTATTGCTCTCGGTCTCTTCACACGTCTCTCAAGTGCATTTCTTGCTTTCACGATGCTAATCGCGGTTTTTGTTGTGCATTTAAATGACCCGTTTGGCAAGAAAGAGTTGGGTTTATTATATTTATTTGTTGCAATTTTGTTTCTCATTCGGGGAGCAAATGATTGGAGTTTAGATTCATTTTTTAGAGAAAAAGTATAGTTGAATAAATCAGTATAGCGAACGATAGTGAGCAAGTTTAATTTAGTTAAAGATCAGAGTAAATTACATTACTCACTGTCGTTCGTTATACTGATTAAAGCAAAAATTTAATCAACCATTTATGAAAAATCACATAGTCTGTATAGCGAGCGAATTTAAGGGAAATGAATTTTTGGAAGAAGCCCAAAATGCGGGTTGGCACGTGACTTTGATTACCCGTGAAGACATCAAAGATTCGGATTGGGCTTGGACAAGTTTGAATGAAATCGTAACCGTTCCGAAAGAGGCAAGGGAAGAAGAGTATTTGCAGGCAATCGTCAAACACGCATCGAAAATGCCTGTGCATCACGTCGTCGGTTTAGACGAGTTTGATGTTTTGCCATCGGCACGTGCAAGGGAATACTTACAAATTTTCAAAGGAATGAGCCGTTCGCACGCAATGCGTTTTCGGGATAAATTGACGATGCGTTCGATTGCTTCTTCAAACGGAATTGATTGTCCAGAATTTGTCGGATGCTTCAATCCAAAAGATATAAATGATTATCTTGAAAAAGTTCCCGCACCCTGGATCGTTAAGCCACGCACAGAAGTTTCCGCATTCGGAATCAGAAAATGCGAAACAGCCGAAGAAGTCTGGAATGTCCTGACGGAATTGGATTCGAGAAACACTTGGCGAGATAATCCTTCAAAATATCAGATCGAAAGATTTATTGAAGGGAAGGTTTATCACGTTGATTCTGTGGTCGAAGGCGGAAAAATTGTCGCACACGGCGTAAATGAATACGGCACAACTCCATTCAAAGTCGCACGCGGTGGAGTTTTCACCTCTTCCACAATAGATTATAAATCCAAAGATCGTAAAGAATTGGAAAAGCTCAATAAGAAACTTCTCAAAGCTTTCAATCATGAACGCGGAGTTGCCCACGCTGAGTTCTTAAAATCTGATGAAGACGGAAAATTCTATTTGGTCGAAGTTGCTTGTCGCGTCGGTGGTGCATACATCGCAAATGTTCATGAACATGCAGTGGGATTCAACCTTTGGCGTGAATGGGGCAAACTCGAAACTGCGACCGAAGAAAATCCATACAAAAAGCCTGATTTGCGAAAAGAATATGGCGGAATTGCCCTTGCTTTAGCTAAACAGGAACATCCTGATACATCTCATTATACGGATGAAGAAATCGTCTATCGCGTCAAGAAACCAAAACACGTTGGTCTGATTTTCCGTTCTGAAACCAAAGAACGTATGGAAGAATTACTTTCGGATCATCAAGAAAAAATCACACACGATTTTCTTGAGATCGCTCCTGTCAAAGAGCGTTATGATGATTAGCACGTTCAATGAATTAAATATATTTGAATATAAAGAGAAGGATTTCAAAGAACTCGCCAAACTTTTCCGAGATGTTTATGTTCAAACTTATCCAAGCTTTGACGAAAAGTTTCATAAATTATATAGATTTGAAGAAATTCTACGCGAAAACACATTAGTAAATTCCCAAGTTTGGACTGCAAAAGCCAACGAATCTATCGTTGGCTTTTTAGCGTTAGAAAAAAACTTTATAGATCAGCTTTATATACAAAAAGAATTTCAAACCATTGGATTGGGAAGTTTTTGGGTAAACGAATCAAAAAGAATCTATTCCGATTTTCTCGAACTTTATACATTTGCCTGCAATGAAAAAGCGATAAGTTTTTATGAAAAACACAATTTCAAGATAGTTGAAAAAGGGGTAGCTCCAGATGAAAAAATGCCTGATGTGAAAATGCGTTGGGATTCGGAATAATATTTTTGTAACAAATTAAGGCTTTGTGGTGTATTTACAATAGATAATCCAAATTATTGTAAAATATACGACAGAGCCTTTTTTTAATGAAAGTAGAATTAATCAGACCTAAAAGTAACTTTTTAAGACAATTTATACAGTATTTTTTCTTTATCAAAAATGATGATGAAAAATATAATAAAACTCACATTTGTTACCCGAACACTAACTATTGTTTAGGTTTACATAAAGGGAAAAAGAAAGCTCAGTTTTCCGACACGGATTATAAAGTTTTACCTTCAAGTAATTACCAAAGTTATCTCACGGGAATTTATCAAAAGCCCATAAATGTTCATTATCAAGGAAAATTTAGCGAGGTCTGTATAGATTTTGAGCCGCTTGGGTTGGAAATGCTAACGGGCGTTAAAATCTCTGACAAAGTATTTCTTCAAGATGTAATTGAATTGGCTTTTCCAAAATCTTTTTCAGGGATTTATGAATCAGCTTTCAGCAATAAAAAACCGCAATTTTGTGCGGAGAAACTCGAGCAATTTTTCCTTCAAAATTTTCCTGATAAAACGGAATTCGATTTCGTTCCGTTCAATCAAATAAATGCTTTTCAGGTAGATGAATTAAAAGAGGTTCATTATAAAAGCTATCGCTCGATTCATCGTTTTTATCGAAGCTCACTCAGCCTTTCACCGAAAGAGTTCTTGAATTTACGGCGTTTTAGAAGAAGCCTTTCCCAACTTCATTCTGCAAAGAAATTAACAGAAATTGCCTACGATCAAGGTTTTTCAGACCAAGCTCATATGACCAGAGAATTCAAGAAATATACAGGGCTTTCCCCTAAAAAATTCCGTAAAAAAAGTAGTTTGGTTAAACAAACGCTTTGCTGGACACGTAAATAATTTGGCAGGTTTTTTCAATCTGTTCAAAACAAAATCAGTTATATTTTAAAGTTTATGAGAAAGTTATTGCTATTGATTCTGCTGAATGTTTTCGCAACAAACGCCTATTCATTTGTGGATACAAAATGTTCGGAAGATTATAAATTTGTCGTGGATTATATCGAAAATAATTCGCCCGCTTTTTCAGATAATGTTAACAATAAAACCCGTCCGAAATATGAAAAATTGAAAGCCGATCTGGAGGAAAAAGTAAAAACCGTTTCAAGCGAAAATGATTGTGCGAAATACCTTGTTTACTACATAGAATTTTTCAATGATAATCATACATATTTGAGAATTCCGGCGAATGCCAAAATTGATGAAAGCGACGAAAAGCAAGTAGCAAAATTTTTAGAAAGTGAGCTTTTCAAAAATAGGGAGACTTATGATTTGAAGGAGAGCCAGTTACAGAATTATCCTCTAAATGATGTTCGCGGAATTTACGAAACGGCAGATGCTTCATACAAAGTTGCGGTCATCAAAAGTAAAGATCAATTCAGAGATTTGATCGGTGTAATTATTGATTCAAAGTCAAAACTTTGGAAGGAAGGGCAGGTAAAGTTTGAGTTAAAAAAGAAAAAAGAAAATTTATACGAAGGATTTTTTTATTCGAGAAATCATTCTTTGCTGTATAAAACAGTAGTTCCTTTTAACGATGGAATCTTTGGCGATAATTGGTTTAAGTCGAAAATTAAAAACAAAGTAAATCACAGCTTAAATCGAGATAGAAAAACCAAATTTGAAGTAAAAGACGATGTAGCCTATTTAAGAATTCCGACCTTTAGCGGCAGGGCTTTTCAAGAACTCGACAAACTTTATAAAGAATCTGGAACGGAAATTCACAAAACTCCATATTTGATAATTGATGTCAGAAACAACGGCGGTGGTAGCGATACAAATGTCCTTCCGCTCATTGATTTCTTTTACACGAAACCGATGGTTTTTGAGGAAACATTGGAAGTTTGGGTGAGCGATAAAAACAAAGAACTTTACAAAGTTGCATTTGAAGACACGATGAAAGAGCCTGAAAAGGTCAGTCCTCAAACGGTTGCTTATTACAAAGAATTGATGAAGATTCTGGATAAAGCCAAACCAAATACATTCGCATCTCTCGGCGGAGATTCAAGAACGGTTAAAGGAAAATCTCACAAATATCCGCAAAAAGTCGCAATTTTATACAATCGAGGTTGTGCAAGTTCTTGTGAAACTCTTCTGTTTCTAGCTCAAAAAGCCGAAAAGGCAATTTTGGTCGGAGAAAATTCTGGCGGTTATGTTGGCTATGGAAATATTTTTTCAGTGAAAACTCCACAACATAAATTTACTATTCAAGCTTCAACAACAAGGTACAAAAACGCCCGAAAATACGAAGTCGTTGGCGTTTCGCCCGATTACCGACTCGATTACAAAAATGACTGGATAGAGCAGACAAAGAAAATTCTGCGTTTGAAGGCTAAATAAATCTGGCAGGTTTCTTCAATTTTTTCCAAGACTTTTAGATTAAAATCCTCGTAAATATATTTTGCGAGGATTTTTTATGTTCACACGAATTAATTTTGTAATCATATTTCTATTTCTATTTGCATTAGCAATCAACGCTCAAAACTATACTCAAAAAGCCAATGATGCTTACAACGATAAAAATTATAAAGAGAGTGCAAAACTCTATGTTCAGGCGGTCGAAAATGGTGAGAACGAAGCTCCGAATGCTTATAATGCGGCATGTAGTTTCGCATTAATCGGTGATACGGAAAATGCTTTTAAGTATCTGCAAAAATCCGTTGATTTTGGATATACAAATGTTCGACACATGAAAGCAGATTCTGATTTGAACTCTCTACATAGCGATGCACGTTGGAAAAAAATCATTGATGAAGCAGCCACAAAAGCAAAGAAAATAAAAGAATTTTGGGAATCACCAGCACTCATAACTCCTTACAAAGAAAACATTTCTGAAGACGAAAAGATCGCTGGGCTTTCGAAAATGTGGTCGGAAGTTAAATATAATTTCGTAAATTTTGATTTGGTGCCAGACGTAAAATGGGATGGACTTTATGTCGAGTATTTACCAAAAGTTCGTGCAACAAAATCAACTTTTGAATACTTGAAAGTTTTGATGGAAATGATTGCAAAATTGCGAGATGGACATTCAAATGTTTTCTTGCCACAACAAGTTTGGGAGAAATTTTATTCGAGACCGCCTTTGCTAACGAATTTGGTTGAAGACAAGGTAATTGTTACTGAAATTCTCGGCAAAGAAGTTTCTGACAAAGGCATAAAAATTGGACAGGAAGTTATAAAAATTGATGGCATGCCCGTGAAAGAATACGCGAAAAAATACGTGATGCCGTATCAAAGCACCTCGACCAAGCAGGATTTGCTTGCGAGAACCTATCATTCAGCACTTTTTAGAGGAAAAACAGGTAAACCAATTAATTTAACTTTGCTTGATAAAAATGGAAAAGAGTTTGAGGCAGAAGTTCAACGTTATAAAGTTATGAAATTTAATGTTTCACAATTAGAAAAATTTCCTCGAAAACAACGCCCAATATTCGAATTCAAAGTTCTACCAAACAATATTGGCTACGTCGCGTTAAATACTTTCGGCACAAACAAAGTCGCCATAGAGTTTGAAAAGAATTTTGCAGAAATTTCTAAAACTGATGCTTTGATAATTGACATAAGGCAAAACGGTGGCGGAAATAGCGGACATGGTTGGAAAATCCTGAGTATGTTGACGGATAAACCTTTTAAAACTTCAAGATGGCATACGAGAGAATACAAACCAGCCTTTCGTGCTTGGGGCAGACAAGAAGGAAAATTTGGCAGCACTTTGCCCGAGTATCAAGCCGATAAATCCAAGCATTATGATAAACCCGTAATTGTTTTAACAAGTCCAAACACATTCTCAGCCGCTGAAGATTTTGCGATTGCGTTTGATGTTATGGAAAGAGGTATGATGGTCGGTGAACCAACTGCCGGAAGCACAGGACAACCTTTATTTTTCCGCCTGCCAGGTGGCGGTTCAGCAAGAGTTACGACAAAACGTGATTCTTATCCAGACGGTAAAGAGTTCGTCGGCGTTGGAATTCAGCCTGATAAATTAGTTCAGCCAAAAATCAAAGACATAACTGCAGGAAGAGATACAATTTTGGAGTATGCTAAATCGGAACTTATGAAAGTTGCAAGAAAATAAACTTTACGAAATTTCGTTTTAACTTTTCTAAAGACGAGGCTTAACGCTTCGTCTTTTTTCGTGAAATATCTAAAATATGAATTTGATTTGGAGTTTATTTACCAAATCGGATAAATTGTTTATGTAAACACGCAAGTTTTAAAAAATCCCGCGTTCAAAAATCTTATTACAAATAAACAAAATATATTCACAAAGAAGTAAGAGATATAGAAGTATGAAAAGTTTGAAAGTAAATGTCCCGCACATAGTCCATGAGATTTTCTCAGACGACGAAGCTGCAATTATCAATTTAAAGACAGGAAATTATTACAGTCTAAATCCAACTGGAGCTGAAGTCTGGTCATTGATCGAAAAAAACGCGACAAGTGAAGAAATCATTGAAGTATTTTCTGAATGCTACAAAAATGAGTCTGTTGAAGACGTGATTAAAAAATTCGTCACGGAACTTTTAGAGGAAGATTTAATAATTGAAAGTGAGGAAAATATTCAAAAAACACAAGAATTAAGGTTAGAAAAAGCAAACGGCAACTTTGTTGAACCCGAAATGGAGCGTTTTGGTGATATGCAGGAGTTACTGCTGCTTGACCCTATCCATGACGTTGATGATGCAGGTTTTCCACATAAAAAAACTGCTGCACAAAATTAGAAATACAAATGCAGGGAAACTCACCTAAATTGGAAGTACAAAATCAACCGACATTTGAAGACTATTATGATCAAGAGAGAATAGCTGTCTTTGAGATGTTTTTGTCAGCATATAATGATGCTGTTCAAAATGTTGGTAGCGTTGAAGAGTTTCATGTACAAATTGCAGAAAAAACAATTAACTTTCAATTTGCGGGGAATTCTCTTATTTCAAAGGTTACAAGAGCCTTGAAGCATCTGGAAATAGATAAAATAGATGATCCCGATCTGGTAATAAAACTTTGGGATAGTGAATCAACGCAACGACCTCTTCCGCTTTTGATCAATACTGTGAAAGATTGCATTCCCTATGCGGCTTGGTTAAAAAAGATCGGACGTAGAGAAGAAGTTTACCCTTTCAGCAATGATAGATTTTTGTCATCTTTGCAGTGGGGAAGCGAAATCCTTACTTTGCTGGATAAAGAAAGAAATCAATGTATTTACTGGGTTGAAAATGTAGATAAAATTCCTTGGTTTGAAGTTGGTGCTCCGATTCGCACAGTTTTTCATTGGTATTTCAGTTCAACAAAAAGTCAGATGGTTCATGGCGGAGCAGTCGGAAATGAAAAAGGTGGTGTTTTACTTGCCGGCGAAGGTGGTTCAGGCAAGTCAACTACTGCTCTGAATTGCTTGAAAGATGGTATGTTATACGCAAGTGATGATTATGTTTTAGTCGATACAAAAAATCAGCCGAAAACATACAGTTTATTCCAAACTGCAAAAGTTAAGACCAAGGATGATATCGAACGCTTTCCTGAATTTGAATCTTGGGTTACTAATCCAAGGGGCGTAGAAGAATCGGACGAAAAGCCTATGCTGTTTGTCGGAGAAAATAAACCGAAACAAATGGCAAAAGAAATCCCAATCAATGCTTTAGTTTTTCCAAAGTTCATAGCAGGCGAAAAATGTCATTACGAAAGAATTTCAGAGCAAAAAGCTTTTCGCGGAATCGCACCTTCGACAATAAATCAAGCACCTTTTGCAGGCGAAGAATGTGTAAAAATGCTGGCAAATCTAGTTCGTGAGCTACCTGCCTATTATCTAAAATTTGGCGAAGATCAGGAAAGTCTTTCTCAGACTATTAAACAGATCATCAAAGAAAATCAACAAGATGTCCGAAGATAAAAAAAATCTCTTAAAACAAATGCGGGCAATAGTTAAGGCACAAAAGAGCAAATCTTTGGAACAACATCCGCACAAAAGAGGTATGGATCTTCTGAACACAGGTGATTTTGAAGGTGCGAAGGAGGCTTTTCAAGAATCTATAAAAAGAGACTCTGAGTTTCCTTTTTCATATCACGGATTAGGCGTTTGTCAGTTTAATTTGGGCGAAGACTATGAGGCTGAAAAGAATCTCAGGAAGTGTCTTGATTTAAACCCGCATTACGCAGCTTCATATGCGTTTTTGGCTAATCTGGAAGTAAGAAAAAATAATCAAGCTGTGGCTGAAAAGCTTTATCGAAAGGCTCTATCTCTGCAAGGTGATTTGTTCGAGGCATTATTCGGACTCGCAAAGCTTTTACTGGCTGCGAATAAAAATCAAGATGAAGTGAAAACTTTGCTTAAAAAGGCATATTTTGCTGAGCCGGAAGATTACGAGATTTTATCTATGTTGCTGGATAATTCTGAGCCGAATTCTGATTTATATAAGGAGTTAGCAGAATTTTTTAGAGAAACCAGTTTTGAAGAAAAAGCTAAATATTTTGAGCATCTAAGAGAATTATCAAATACCCAAAAAATTACGCTCTAGCTCTCTCCATTCTTTGATTTTTACGAAATTTTCTACATCTAATTTCTCACTGGTTTCAGACAATGAAAAAGCGATAAATCTATGCACCCATTCCCATAAAAGTCCGGCTTTTTTTAAGTTTGAGAATGCGACTGATCTCAAAAGGTGTTCTTTCATTAAAGAATAATTTCCACCACTAAATGCACGAAATGCTATCCAAACTTCCGAACTGAATTTTACGGGGTTTTCTATTCTTCTAACATGAAAAGGCAAATCACTACGAGAGAAAAAACTTTTCCAAAGTTTGTTCATACCGACCGATTGTTCGGAAACTTTGCGTGTTAGGCTTCCTTCATGTTGGCGATATGCAACCGAGACTTCTTCGAGCCATTCGGTTTGCGAGCCTGCAAGAGACATACGCAAAACCAGATCAATATCTTCTGCGTGACTTAGATTCATATCAAAACCATCAACCTTCTGAAGGGCTGAGCGACGAAAAAGCATCGCACTTGGTAAAACTCCTTGAAAGCGTAACCAATTGAAGAGGTTTAGTTTAGGAATAATTTTCCATGGTTTTCTTTCAGCGATTGGTCTGTGGTTTTTATTAATTACAAGCCAGCCGCTTATGACGATATCACAATTTTTCTTTTGAGCAATTTTAACTTGTTTTTCCAGTTTTTCGGGTAGCAAGAAGTAATCATCCGAATCAAGAAAGGCAATGAATTTGGATTTGCTTTCTGCAATACCACGGTTTCGGGCAGATGAAACACCTGCGTTTTCTTGCTTGACGTAATTTATTCTGTTGCCGAATTTTTTCAGTGTCGCAGGAGTTCTATCTGTTGATCCATCGTCAATTACAATGATTTCATTTGGTTGGAGCGTTTGATCGAAGACGCTTTCAATAGCTTGCTCAATATATTGCTCAGCGTTGTATGCGGGAATAATTACGCTGATTGATCCATCTCGGTTTTGCATAATTATTTAATCGTCAAAACCGAGAAAAGCCTCTACGACCTCATCGGATTTGCCGTCCATTTTTAATTCACCTTTATTCAGCCAAATTGTTCTTTTGCAGTGTTTTAGAATTCTGTCCATATCATGGGAAACTAAAAGAGTTGTGTGTCCATTGTTGGCTAATTCATCAATTTTCTGCACGCACTTTTCTTGAAAATTCATATCACCAACGGCAAGAACTTCATCAAGCAAAAGAATTTCGGGTTCAAAATGTGCAGCGATCGAAAAAGCCAGACGAATATTCATACCGCTTGAATAGAATTTGATCGGTGTCTTAATAAATTTTTCGACTTCCGCAAAGTAGATAATTCTTTCGTATTTTCTTTTGATTTCGCTATGTGACATTCCCAAAAGCGAACCATACAAGAAAATATTTTCGTGCCCTGTTAACTCGGGGTGAAAACCTGCTCCGATTTCTATTAGCGAACCGACTCTTCCGTACAAAAAAGCATTTCCAACGGTTGGATAAGTTATTTGCGAAAGAATTTTTAACAGCGTGGTTTTACCGGCTCCATTGTGTCCGATTATGCCGACGGTTTCTCCCTTTCCAACCTGTAAATTGATGTCTTTTAACGAGTAAAATTCTTTTTCTTTGGTCTTTTTAACGAAAACATCCGCGACAGATTCACGCAGAGTTTTCAGCGACAAATCTTGTCGGCTGACTTTATATTTTTTGCTAATATTTTCGACAACGATCATCATTTAAATATAATCCGCCGTATATTTTTGCACACGCACGAACACAATCATTGCAATAAAAGATAAACAAGCGATCCAAATCAAAGTAATACCCAATTCTGTCCAAGCAAAATCAGTCCCTAGTAAAACCGCCCGCATATTTTCAATAATTCCCGTCAAAGGATTAATTTTTGTAATCCATTGCACACTTTCGGGAAGAGCTTTGCTCGGGTAGATTACGGGAGTTAAGAAAAGACCGAGCTGCAAGATAAAGGGCAAAAGATTTTTAACATCTCTAAAAACTACGCTTAGTGAAGCAAATAATGCTCCGATTGAAAGAGCCAAAATTCCTAATAAAACCCATAAAAATGGTACAAACAAAATATTTACACTGATACCGACACCGTAAAATAAAAGCAAAAAGATTAATAAGCCAAAACCAACAAGAAAATCTAAGCCTCCCGCGATGATTGATGATAGAGGCAAAAAGAGACGCGGAAAATAAATTTTGCCAATTAGGTAAGAGTGATGAGAAAGTGAGTTGCCTGATTGATTAACAGCATTTGAAAAATAGAGCCAAGGAACAAGTCCGCAGAAAACAAAAACTGCGTAGGGAATGCCTTGGTTAAATTCACTGAAAAAGCGACTGAAAATGAGTGTAAAAATAAGGAGCGGAGCAAGCGGTTGAATAATTGCCCACAAAACTCCCAAAAGAGTTTGCCGATAACGCAGACGGATATCCCGCAATACAAAAGATTTAAGCAAATCTCTCTGTCGCCACATCCTTTTCCAATCTAAGTCATACCATTTTTTATCAGGATAGATTTTTATGTACGGTTTGTTTTCTGCTGATGTCATAGCAGTTTTTTTGTCTGAGGACAGAGAAAGAGTTTTACTAAGGTTATCTTCCATTTAGTTGTTAATCTGTCTGTAAAAACGCTTTCCAATTTGCCAAGGCAAAGCAAAAACCGAATTGACACCCCAATGTCTGCACAAAAATTTAATAAATCCCGTCTCGGTTGGTTTTGTTCTTTCAGCGGAACAATTTCTCAAATATGTCCTGCGTAAAGATTTGTACGCGGATGCTAATCTGATTTTGTTAGGCTTTAACTCTTCTAAGGTGTTTGTTGAAAGTTTAGAAATAACATCCTGTGGAATTTTGAGATTTGAGCATTCTTTTAAACATTCTAAAATCTGTAGCAGATTACTACTTAAATTTAATATATTTGCTTTAGTAGTTATTTTATCCCAATTAAAGTCTTGGTCGTTTTCCAGAACTGAATTTACCAAAAAGCTTTGACGGGTTAAATAGTTCGTATTTCTACACAAGTATAAAATTTGGTCAGATGATGAAAACTTCTTGATCGAAACATTATTTAGCTTAGAGGTTGTTGAGTTTTCCCAGACATCTTTAGCAAAAAAATCCATCTGCCAAAAAATATTTACTGCAAACTGATTCTTGTAATTAAAGTTTATAAAATCATAAGGAAACAGATTTTTATCACTCCTAGTCCAGCCAATCTCTTGAAGTATAGTGGTCATTTTTTTTGAATCTTTCGGCTTTATTAAAATCTCGAAGCCTGCAAGAGAAAATGTTGCAATATCATTATTTTGATTCCAGACATCAAACCCGTTGTTCAAGACGACATAATCTATACTTTTGTTATTAAATTCGTTAAAAATTTGTTCGAGTTTTGGGATTCTCAGTTGGTTTTCCAGCCAGGTCTTTTTGTAAACTCCTTTTATTCGTGGAAACAATCTGCTTTCAGAAATTAGTTCTTTGAGATTTTTGTAAACTACGGGCAATAAGAAATAAGAATCTGAGCTTATTTCTTCAAAATCAACATTTTGCTCCCATCTTATGAATGATTCATACGCAGTTTTTGAATCAAGCAAGGCTGATTTAAGTAGAAGCTTTTCTATTGCGAAGTCGGTCATCATTTTCCAGCACGTTTCTTTCTTTCAATAGAAGCCTTGAGGATTTGGAGCATATTTTGATTGTTTTCTTTTGCATGCAAACTTGTGTTTGTATGATGAACACGAACTTTTAACAAAACTTTAGGTATTATGCCATAGGAAACGTTTAAGTCTTTGGCTCTTGAGAACCAATCCAAATCTTCGCCCGTCGTTAGATCTTCATCGAACAAGCCAACAGTTTCAAATACATTTTTTCGGGCAAGAATTGAATGAGGCGTCAATGCCACGGGAGTCTGTGTCAATAATTCTTCACGAAAGCCTGAAGGAATATAATTTTCATCCTCAAGAAAATATTCTAAATGACTGACAACATAAATTATTTCGGGATTTTTAGCCAAAAAATCCACCTGAAGTTTTAGCTTATCTTTTGTCCATAAATCATCGTGTGTCAGAAAAGCAATTAAATCTCCGGTAGCATTTTTAATTGCTGTGTTCCAGCCGTTTCCAATTCCTGTTCCGTTCCGTTCTAAAATTTTCACTTTCGGAAATGATTGTGCGATTTTTACAGTTTCGTCGGTTGAATAATCATCAACAATCAAAATTTCGTGAGGTTCATATTCCTGCTGAAGAATACTTTCAATTGCATCGGCAATATATTTTTCGCCGTTCTTTACAGTTATTCCTACGCTTACTTTTGGGTCGTTCATAAAAAAAATTATTTACGATGTTTTTTGTTGTTTTAAAATAAAATGCTGAAATGCTTGTATCATAAATTTTGAAGGTATTTGCCAGTAGGATTTTACTCCCAAGTGATATTGCAGATACTTCAAATAAGCCAAATACTTAGGTTTCAGATCGGTGCTGTTTGATAATCCTTGATATTGAAAAACTAATTCTTTCAAGATTCGGCGAAAAGTCCATTCGGTTGTTTTAGTCATATGAAAACTTTGCACTCTTTGTTGAAATTTAGTGGTCGGAATATTCTTTAGTTTTTCTATAGCTTCACTTGGGATTGAAGAAAAATAGTTTTCCTTCAAATACTCAAGTGCAATATACAAAGGAATGCTTACTTTATGTAGTTCAGCAAGTTTTAAGAAACTATCCCAATCAATTTTATTTTCATCTTGACGCAAAATAAAAACTGCATCTGCTATCCAACGAATCGGTGGCACGTCATTATATCTGGCACCGTGCCAGCAGATATGGAAGAACTGATGTGTCGGGGATAAAGTAAAAGATTTTTGAGTTCCAATTCTTATTGGAACGGCTTCTTTCCATAAATAATCGGTTTTATTTGCATATTGGCAATCACGCATAATCTGCCAATGCAGATCAAGCTCAGAATTGTCATGCTGATAAATAAACTGACAAGATGGTGCAATTTCTATGTGTAAGGGAAGATTTTCTTCAGTCACTTCCCAACCATTTTTGTTAAGAACTTCTTTTGCATTGCTGAAATCCTCTTTTTTAATAAGTAAATCAATGTCACTCATCGGGCGAAGGGCTTCTGAGCGGTAATACAGTTTGCTTAAAGCTAAACCTTTGAGAACAATTGTTTGAATATTTGCTTGAGAAAGTATTTTCAGAGTTTCTTCTGTTTTGGCAATGAGTTTTTGATTTTCAAAGAATGTCTTTCGATGAAAGATTTTTAGCTTTTGAGTTGTAGCATTATCAACATTTTGTTTTCTTAGATTTTCATAAATCAATGGAAACAATCTTTGTGTGGCTAAATCTGAGGTTTCTAACGATAAAGATTCACTTAAGCTATTCCAAGAGCTAACTCCTTTATTATTCTCAAATAAGGCTGTATTCAGTAACAACTTCTGACCTTCGTCTGGAATCCATTGTAGTTTTTGGGGGAGCTTAATTAGCATTTATATTTCTTTAGCGGCTCTTCGGCGATCTATAGATCTTTTCAAAACTCGTAAATAGTCTTTCTTAAAATCCTTATGCAAAATTCCATTGTTTGTGTTGTGAATCCTACGAAAGACGAGAATTTCATCAAGGGATGCTATGTTCAAACCATTTTCTTTTGCACGAACAAACCAATCAATTACCTCGCCAATCTTTGTTTTAGTTTCAAACTCTCCAACTTTAGAAAAAGCATCTCTTCTCAAAAACATAACGCTGGGAATTAAAGCAGAAAGAGCATTGTCTAGCGAGGTAGAATTATCTTTTTTGATCGAATGCCAATCTTTTTGTGCGACATTTTTTACAAAACCGACCACGGCATCAACATCGGATTTTGATTTCAAAACAGAAATCTGTCTTTCCAACTTGGTTGGTGTCCAATAATCATCATGATCCAAAAATGCAATAAATTCTCCCTTTGAACGAGCAACACCGAGATTTCTTGCGGCACCTGCTCCGAGATTTTGCTGAAAATAATGATTTAAGGGCTTATCATATTCTTTAATAATTTTTCTTGTGTTGTCTGAAGAACCGTCATCAATGATGATTACCTCAAAGTTTTTATATGTCTGAGAAAATACACTTTCAAGGGTTTCTTCAATAAACTCCTCTCCGTTATATGTCGGGATTATTACACTTACCAATTCTTTTTGAATTTTTTGGCTCATTTTTATAGAGTGATTTTAACTTAATTTAAGGTAGAAGTTCTATATATCTAGTCTCGCTTTCATGATTTGTAAAGCCGATCAACAAAAAATTAAAAACTTCTATAAGCTTTGGGCAAGGCATGCAGGAAATTATTCGATTATTTCTTGTGAGCCGATTGTTATTTACGCCGAACACTTTCTAGATAATATTACAGGATTTGCTGAAAACTTTCGAGTCTTTTTGAAGTATTTCACAGATGAAAATATTTATCTTCTACATTCACGGGGAGGGTTTGCAGAGTCGAGGGAGTTAGTTAAAGAAATAAAGAATACAGAAATCACTTTAAAAGCGGAATTTTCGAATGTTAAGAATTTCCATTTGTGTAACACATTTGAGCAGGTAAATAAATTTGAAGAAGAAAATTTAGAGTCTATTCTCTGTAATCATAATTGCTTTATTGATCAAGAAAAAGAGGGATTTAGAAAATCTATTGCAGAAAAGCTGAAAGACAATGAAAGAAGCTAAAAAAATGGATAAAAGGACATTGTGGAGTACAAGGTTTTCTAAGCTTCACCAAAGGCATATCGCTCCATACTTTGTAATCTCCAAAGACCCTGTTGTTTTGCACATTCCTTTATTTCCATTTGGAATTGATTCTACAAAAAACTCTTACAAAATATTGTTTGATTTTTTGAAAGAAGAAAGGGTTTATCTAGTTTGGAACTGGGGAGGATACGCAGAAACGAAAGAAAATATACTTCAGGTTAAGTCCTTACAGCGTTTTTTATTGAGGACTTATAAAAGATTTCAATTCATACATTTATGCAACACTAAAAAACAATTGGAAATGTTTGAAGACTTCGGATTAAGAGGCATTTTCTGCAATCATAATTGTTTTGTTGATGAGAGAATCTTCTATCCTCTACAACAAACTAATAAGAAGTTTGATGCTTTATATGATTCAAGATTAAGTGTTTGGAAAAGGCATGATTTAGCAAAAAAGGTAGAAAATCTTGCTTTACTTTTCTATTTTATTCCCGGCGATGATAAAGAATATATAAATCAACAAATAAACTTTTTTAGTGACAAAGCACACCTTTTTAATCTTACAAAAAACAATGAATATAAAAAGCTCAACACCAGAGAGTTAAACAAAGCCATTAATTCTTGCAAAACTGGACTTTGCCTTTCTGAAGAAGAAGGAGCAATGTATGCGAGTATGCAGTATTTGCTTTGTGGACTTCCTGTTGTAACTACACCCAGCAGAGGTGGAAGGGATGTATTTTTCGATGAAGAGTATGTTGAAACTGTTGAGCCCGATCCGGATGCTGTGAAGAATGGAGTTAAAAATGCACTTAGTAAGGAAATACCTCAGGAATATATTCGCCAAAAGACTTTAGAAAAGATTCAGATACACCGCAACAGATTTATTGATTTAATTCAGTCAATTTACAAAAAAGAAGGCAAAAACAAAAAGTTTGAAGATGAATGGGATAGTATCTTTTTTAATAAATTGCTCACTAACTTGAATCATTTTGAAGTAATTGGAACATTAAAAAAAACTAAATAAATTCGAAAACAGCGTTTTGTCATTTTTTATTGAATATCTTAAACTTTCTGTTTTCGATATGGCAGTAAAAGTAAAAACAGACCCCGAAGTTTTGGAGCATGATTTAAATCAATACTTTCCCGAACTTCTTGAATTTGAATCAATCCACGAAGCAGAAAAATCTCCTGCTTACAAAAAAATTGAATCGAAAGTTGTAGATATTCTCAATTCTATCGTGCAAGAAAATTTTGCAGAAGGTGATGATGAGAAAAATGTAGATTCTGTAAGTGTTGCGGCATGGAACATTGAACGAGGAAGTTTCTTGGATGGAATTATTGGTAAGCTCAAAAATCACGAAGATTTGCGTGATAAAGATTTATATTTGCTAACGGAACTCGATCACGGAATGGCTCGGAGCGATAATTTATTTGTCGCACAGGAAATTGCCAAGTCTTTAAATCTCAATTATGCATTTGCTCCCGTCTATATAGCTTTACAGAAGGGAAGCGGGGTTGAATCAGAAGTTAAAGGAGAAAATAAACAGTCTATTCACGGACTGGCAATGTTTTCAAAATATCCTTTAAAAAATGTCCATGCGATTCCTTTGCCAAATGGGAAAGATAAAATGATCGGCAAGGAAAAAAGGCTTGGATATTTACGTGCTTTGGTTGCCGATGTAGAGCATCCGCTCGGAACTTTTCGTGCGTTAACAGTTCATTTGGATGTTCATTGTTCACGCAAACATCGAGAACTTCAGGCGGAATTGATAATTAGGCATTTAGAAACTTTGCCGCGTATGCCGACGATTATCGGCGGTGACTTCAATACAACGACTTATAATGCACAGAATGCCACACGTGCAATTTTAGGATTTTGGCATCGTGTCTTAATGGGCGTAAATAATGTCGTCAAAAATCATTATCCACATCCTGATAGAAAATTTGAACGGGGACTTTTTGAGGAATTTGGAAACTACGGTTACGAATATCGGCAATTTAATGAATATGGCGTTGGTACTCTGCACTACGATATGGAAAACGCCGCTTATAATACGAATTTAGGCGATTGGGTTCCGGCTTGGTGTTTTCCTTTTATTTTTTGGGCTTCAAGAAGAGTCGGCGGAAAGTTTTCGTTGCGATTAGATTGGTTTTTCGGACGTAGAATTGAACTTGCACCAAATTCAGAGCCTAGGACAATCGGGAATTTAACAAACGGAGATGGAACACCGCTTTCTGATCACGATGCAATTGCTTTGGACTTTGTTTTACCGAAACGATAAACTCAAATCAATAATTTTTAGGAGTAATTTTTAGAATATGTCAGAAGTATCATTTACACAGACGCTTAGTTTTGAATCGAAAAGTTTTGATTACGAATCAGTCGAACAAACTAATGGAAACGCCACGGTTATAAAATTTGAAGTTGACCAGAGCAAAGTCAGTCCTGGTGACGTCATCGTTGTTTTAGACGAAGGTGAAATTGTTTTTCACGGAATGCTTGGAGCAATAGAAGATGGAATTGCCATTGCCTCTGATCCAAAAGGTTCTTTACTGCCTGCAACTATTCAGTAGATTTGCTTTCTGTGCCAAGAGCTTCTCTAACTTTTGTGGCGAGAGATATAGGTGAAAATGGTTTGCCGAGAAAATGTAAATTTTCATCTAGTACGCCATGACGCGAAATAATATCATCCGTATAGCCTGACATAAACAAAACTGAAATATCAGGATTGATATTCTTCATATTCTCGGCTAGTTTTCGCCCGTTCATACGAGGCATCACAACATCTGTTAAAAGCAGATGTATTTTTTTATCAGATTTTTTCGCAATATCAAGTGCTTCATCACCATTTTGGGCTTCGATAATGTCATAACCTAGTACTTTCAAAACTTCACTTGCAGCTTGTCTGATCTGCTCTTCATCTTCTACTAACAGAATGGTTTCATTACCTCTCGGGATTGCCTTAACCTTTTCTGATTTAACAGTCTTTGCACTTTTGTCTATGCGTGGGAAATGGACTTTGAATGTAGTACCTTCACCTAACTTACTATCAACCCAGATAAACCCTTTTGATTGCTTGATGATACCGTAAACAGTAGCTAACCCAAGCCCAGTTCCTTTTCCGGCTTCTTTAGTAGTGAAAAATGGCTCAAAAACATGCTTTTTAGTTTTGTTATCCATTCCAACGCCATTATCAGAAACTGAAAGTTGGATGTATGAGCCTTTTGGCTGAGCCTTGTGCTTGAATGTATTTTCATCAATGAGCAGATTGTCTGTTTCTATTTTCAAAACTCCGCCATCAGTCATTGCATCTCTGGAATTAACCGCAAGATTCATTAAAACTTGGGTTATTTGATTGGGATCAACATAGCAAACTCCTAAGTCTTCAGCTAAATTTAACTCAATTTCTATGTGTTCGCCGATCAGTGTGCCTAAAACTTTTGAAAATTCTTCGATAACCTGGTTTAAGACTATCGGATGTGGTTGAAGAGTCTGTTTTCGACCAAATGCAAGTAACTGCTTGACCATTTTAGCTGCATTATCTGTTACGGACTTTATCTCATTGATACGAAAACGCATCGGATCATCTTCGGGCAATTGCATATTGATCATGTCAACATTAAGCATTATGACTGCTAAAAAGTTATTGAAATCATGAGCTATACCGCCAGCTAGTCTTCCGATTGGTTCGATTTTTTGAGCTTGTCGTAATTGCTTTTCTGCAACAAGATGGGCTTTTTCGGCTTGTTTGAGTTGGGTTATGTTGTTCTGAATACCCCACATTCTGACAATTTTATTTTTCTCAATAATTCCTATTAAATTATTGAGATAGTATTTTTCGCTACCGTCATTATCTATTTCTTCAGATTCAACGTCATTAATCAGATAATCTGAATGTATGAATTTACTCAATAAGAGAGAATTTTCTTCAACTGAATTTATAAATGATTCAAAAGGTTTTCCGATTATATCTGAGATATTTTCAAAGCCATAATGTTTTGCCATTGCTTGATTACACTCAGCCAAATAGCTGTTTTCACGAATATATCTAATTTGTTCTTCAATTGATAAATTTAGAGGCATTGGAGGATTAAATTCGAAGCGAGCGACCTCTTGACTGCTTTGTTTGATAAATACTCTGTAGCGTTCTTCTGACTGTAAAATCCTTTCTTCATTTTCTTTGAGCTTGGTTATGTCACGCTGAGTTCCCCAGGCTTTTACAAACTTTCCGTTTTCGATAAATCCGGTCAGGTTATTCAAAAAATAAGTGTTATTGCCATTTGCATCTTTACCATGTTTTTCAACATCTTTTATTTGATAGCCGGATTCAATAAATGAACGAAAATAAGCTACATTTACAGAGTTTGTGCGGTCTAATAATTCGTAAGCGTGTTTATTTATGAGGTCTTTTGCTTCTTTGCACCCAAACATTTGTGCCATTGCATCATTACATTTAAGGATTCTAGCCTCATCAAAAATCCTTTGAACTTGTTCTTCAATTGGTAATTCCGTAGAAAATGGCTCATCAAGTCCGAAACACCAAATTCCTTCGCTACTGTTTTTTACAAATGCTTTATATTCTTCTTCAGATTCCCGAAGCTTTTTTGTTACTTTCTGTTTTTTCTCAGTAATGTCATTTACAAAAGAAATAAAAACACCTTCGGGTAAAAATCTTGAGTAACTGTCTCCCCAAACCAAAGAGCCGTCTTTTCGTAAATACTGCCATTCACCGGAGATTTCTTTCGGGGAGTTTTCTTTTAAATTATTCTTTAAGTCTTCGAAACGTGAGCGATCAGTCGGACATATTATTGTGGATATATCTTTTCCTAGTAACTCTCCGGATTCATAACCAAGAAACTCATAAGCTCCGGAATTTAAGAGTCTAAGCTTGTAATTTTCATCTGCAATGAAAATTGGACATTGTGCAAATTTAACAAGTCGGTTAAAAAATTCATCTTGCAATTCAAATGATTCATTTTCAGATTTAGGTGTGATAGAAGAAGCTATTTTTTTATCTGAAATGGAGTGAGATTTAGATGACTTTTTGTGAAATAAGGCGACATAATCTGGCTCATTTTTCAGGCGAGTAGAATCAATATGAAATCCTATATCTTGATGATTATCAAATTTATATTTAATTTCACAACTAAAACTTTTTTGGCTGAAAGCTTTTTTTAGAAATTCATCAATCTCATTTTTTTCCGAGGTAACAAGCTCTTGCCAATTTCTGGATAAAAGGTCAATACTTTCTACATCGAAAGTTTGGCAAAAACTCTCGTTAGCAGCGTAAATCTCACCCTTCTGATTCACGATTAAAATTTCACTTGGGATTGAGTCAAAGAAGGTTGCACCTAAGCCAATTTCAGAAAATAGTTTATGCTCATCTTTGGGTTCTAAAGCTTTAGCTGTACCAAACGGTTTATTAAATTGTTGTTTCATTTTGGGAAGTTTTTGGAGATTGGGATGTTTTGTAAATCAAGGCGATTATATTACATTTCTCTAAAACTACAAAGAAAATTGAGAAAAGCGATTTGATTAAACTTTTAATCAAATCGCTTTTCTTACAGAGTTGAAAATATTGATTTATAGCTAAACCAAAACTATTTATTAATGCTCTGTAAGATTTTCTTCCTTTTTGAAGACGTAAGCTAAAACCTCTGCGACTGCACCGAAAAACTCAATTGGAATTACTTGATTAGGTTCAACTACTTTATAAAGTCCTCTTGCCAATGGTGGGTTTTCGACAAGTGGCACATCATTTTCCTTGGCAATTTCTCGTATCTTTTTCGCTAAATGGTCAGCACCCTTTGCAACGACGATCGGGGCAGCATCTTTTTCGCGGTCATAACGCAAGGCAACTGCAAAGTGTGTCGGGTTTGTAACCACAACAGAGGCTTTCGGTACTTCACCCAAAGAGCGTTTTTGCACAAGGTCGCGTGCTGATCTTTTCCGTTGACTTTTGATGAAAGGGTCTCCTTCTTGTTGCTTAAACTCATCACGGATTTCCTGCTTGGTCATTTTTATAGATTTTTCGTGTTTGTAATAAGCATAACCATAATCAGCAATCGCCAGAATCACCATAACCAAACCATAACGAAAGGCGAGGCTATACAAGGTTTCACCTAGTTTTATCGCAACAGTTCCGACAGGTGCGTTGAGCAGAGAAGGAGCATTCTCAATCATTGGCATCAAAACTCCGTAAGCAACTACGGCAAAAAAAGTCAGTTTCAAAATTGATTTGGCGAGATTAACGATTGAATCAAGACCAAATACTCTTTTGATATTTGAAACAGGATTGAATTTTTCAGCTTTTGGTTTGAGTGCTTCAGGGGTGATCTTAAAACCTGTCTGAGCTACATTTCCGACTATTCCTCCAGTTAGACCAACCAAAATTATCGGCAAAGCCAAAAATGCAAGGATTTTTATTGCTTCGATAAAAATTATTTGAACATCAGCCTGTGTATACGCCTGAGGGTGTGCAACCTTATCTGAAAGTGTCTGTAGATAATATGTAAGCGTTTCGAAAATATGTCCGCTTAAGAAATTAAGAGCAAGCAAAGCACCTAGAAAACCAACCGCAGTAGGTAACTCTTGCCCGCGAGCAATTTGTCCTTTTTTACGGGCATCTTCCCGTTTTTTCGGGGTGGCTTTTTCGGTGCGTTCTTGTGACATTTTCTATAAAACTTTTAAGACTTCGGCAAGACCTGTGTAGATGGTTCTTAAAACATCACGGAAGGCATTTGGCAAAAAATACAGGGAAGCCCCGATTATCCAGAGTCCAATACCAATTTTTAATGGGAAACCAAGAATAAACACCTGAAATTGTGGAGCTGTACGACCAAAAAATTCGAGACCAAATTCAACGACTATGAGAACAATAATTGCTGGAGCGGCAAGCGTAACTCCAACAAGCAAAGCATTTGCAGAGAGTCTTAAAAATATTTCTACAAGGTCGGCTGACATCGTAAAAGAGCCGGGAGGAGTTAAAAAGAAGCTTCTGACTGCCGCATTAATAAACCAATGATGTCCGTTCATCCCCAGCAAGATAACGATGCTGAGCATCTGCCCTATGATTCCAAAAGCAGTTGTTTGAGCTCTTGTGGCAGGATCAATAATTCCGGCAAGCGTAAATCCCATTTGTGCTCCAACAAGATGAGCCGCCATTTCAAACCCCAAGAAAACTAATCTTCCGACAAATCCCAAAGCCAAACCGATCAAAAGTTCACCAAGCAAAACTAAAGACAATGCAAATGACTCGGTTGGCGGAGTTTGGAGCTTTGTCATCAAAAAAGGAGTCAAAATAAGTGCTAATACTCCGGCAATTATTACTCTGATATTAAAACTTATGGAATTATGAGCCCAGAATGGGGCGAATGTAACTAACCCACCGACTCTTGCAAGAACGACGAGAAAAATTAAAACGGGATGAATTGGTAGGACAAAGTTTTCCAAAATACTCGAAATTTAGTTCTGAAGGGTCATTTAATGTAGGGTGTAAAATCCTTAAAAATAGACTCGGTAAAGGTCAAAAGTACACGCAAAATCCAAGGAAAACTGAGAAGGAAAACTACAAAAATTACAATCACGCGTGGTGCAAAAGAGAAGGTTTGATCTTGGATGGATGTTAAGGTTTGCAGAAGGCTCACGATAATTCCGACCGCGATTGCCATTGCTAACATCGGGGCAACTATCCACATCAGAGTCGTTAAAGCGTCTTGCATTAAACCTGTAATCAGTGCATCAGACATATTTTTTCTAAACCATACTCCTAACCAAAGAACTTATAATCAAATACCAACCATCAACCATCACAAACAAAAGAATTTTGAGCGGCAACGAAACAATTACAGGCGGCAATTGCATCATCCCCATAGAAAGCAAAACACTTGAAACTGCCAAATCAATTACCAAAAAGGGAAGAAATAAAACAAAGCCAATCTGAAATGCTGTTTTTAGTTCGCTAATCATAAAAGCAGGAATGAGTGCAGTAGTCGGAACTTCTTCAGCAGAATTGGGACGGGGACTGTTTGAAAGCCTTATGAAAAGTGCTAAATCTTTTTCGCGTGTATGTTTGAGCATGTAGTTTCGCAATGGTACGAGACCTTTTTCCAAAGCTTCTGTTTGTGAGATTTCACCATCCATCATTGGTTTTAGTCCATTTTGATAAACCTGATTAAGTGTCGGTGTCATCACGAAAAGAGTTATAAAAAGCGAAAGTCCGATCAAGACCTGATTATTTGGAGCTTCTTGTGTGCCGAGTGCTTGTCTTAAAAAATGAAAAACAACAATTAGCCTTGTAAAGCAGGTCATTGAAATGAGCACTGCCGGAATAAAACTCATCACCGTCAGAAGTACGACTATCTGCAAAGGCATCGAGCTTGCGACTGTTTTACTTAAGTCAATGGTTTCTTCATTTTGAGGTTGGCTGGTGGAAGTAGTTTCAGTTTCATTTTGGGCTTCAATGGTAATTACCGAAGCAAAAAATAAAATTAAGAGAATTACGGCGGACAAGATAATTTTTTTCATTAGCTTTGTCCTCCGAAAATATTTAATTTTTTTGTTGCTTTTTCTAATTCCAAGTCAAAGGAAATATTTTCTTCAGCCAACAGTTCTGCAACGGAGCGAGGTTGTGAGGTGAAATCGTTTGGTTCAAACTCTTCTTGTGTAGTCATTTGTTCTTCGGCGAGAAGAGTAAATGACTGAGCGGTTGAACCGACCAGCAACGTTCTTTCACCGAATTTTACGACAGAGATTGTTTGCCCATTTTTGGGAGAGACATTGGAAAGAATTACGAGTTCAGGCGAACTATCTGTAGCACTTGCAGAATTGTTTCCAAAGCCCAGTTTTTTTAATGACCAAGCACCGAAAAAAACTAACCCGACGATCAAAAACATTGCTCCGAGAGTTTTCAAAAGCAGACTTCCGGATTCAGGTTGACTTCTTGCCATTACTTTATCTTTTTGCATAAAAGTAAGGCGTTCGCCTTCTCTCATCGGCTCTGTTTTTTTTTGTGCGGAAGGTTCTTCAGTTGATTTTTGGCTTGTGGTGGGCGTTTTAGTAGATTTTTTTTCAGCTTTTTCGGTTTGAGAAAGGTTTGTTGCTGAGAAAAACAACAGTATGAATAATATAATATGAATTGTGGGAAATATAATTTTCATTGTCTTTTCTCAGCAACAATTTCGCTTACACGAATTCTGGCTTTATCTTCGATCACGATAACTTCACCGCGCACAATTGATTTATTATCAACCCGAACATCTACGCCTTCGCCGGTTGATCTGGAAAGCTTTATGATTGAATCCTGTTCTAAATTTAAAATGTCTTTGAGTTTCATACTGGTTCTGCCAAGTTCTATTGACAGTTCCAGAGGAATGTCAGATATATGACTCCATGATTCAATCACTTTTTTACATTCTTCGTTCATACTTTTTAATTGGTTGAATCTTTGTATAAAAAAAGATGAGGAAAATGAGGTAATTTAAGTGACATTAAAGCTGGACGATAAAATCAGTTATGTAAATAGCCTCAATGTGTGCATCTTCAGCAACTGTCTGAGCAGCTTTAAGCAATTCTTTTCGTAATTTTGCCTTTCCTTTTACTGAGAGGACGTCTTCTGATGTTTTAGTAGCAAGAACAGCGAGCATTGCATTTTTTACGCGAGTCATAAGAAGTTGATCGGGTCCGTGTCCGCCACCTTCTTCACCACCTACGCCGAGACTTACCGTCATACGTAAATACTTTGATTCGTCCGTATCAGCTAGGTTTACGATGAAAGGTTTCAATTCGACTACTTGCGTAACGTCTTCATCATCAGGCAGGGCAAGAGTTAATGATCCATCATCTTCATCATCAGATTCTTCATCTTCTTCGGGGTCATCCAAAACTAATTCGTCTGAGTCTTTCTTTTTCTTTTTCTTGCCTTTTTTCTTTTCCGAAGTTTCTTCTCCATCTTTATCGCCCGACATCATAAAAAAGTAATATCCGCCGCCACCTCCAAGAGCTAAAACGACGACAAGTCCAATAATTAAAAATAATTTACTTCCTTTTTTCTTTTCCCCATCTTTTTCTTCAGGGGTATTTGCTTCTTCTGACATAAAAACCCTCCTCTCATGTTTGGTTTTTGCGAAATGTATGCCAAAAAAGAAAACGCCGTAAATACAGGCGTTTTTATATCTTTGGTTTGATTGTTAACAAGTAAATTGACTGTTTGCTGACAACTAAGCGTCAACAATCCGACACATAAAATCTTCTATTGATCTGGTTTAGTTGATTTTGATTCTCGTTTTTTAGCTACCTTGGGAACTACGTCCGGTTTTCCTACTTCAACCTTACCTTCTCTGGCTAGTTTTTCTTTTAATGATTCACTCTTTTCTTTTTTGTTTTTCGTATCTGATTTGTTCTTTTTAGGTTTTTCCTCAGTTTCTTTTTTAGAAGATTCTTTTTTGTCCTTTTTGTCTTCTGAGGAATCTTCTTTCTCAGATTCTTTTTTGTTTTGTTTTTTCTTTGAAAGCTTCAAAACTTTTGGTTTTTTTACATCCTTTTTAGTCTCTGAAGTTTCGTTATCCTCAGTTGGCTCATCGGTGGTGATTTCTTCACCATCTTCCTTACTTTCAGAATCTTCATCGTCCGAAGTATCTTCCTGAGTCATCTTGAGAATTGTTATACTTATACGCCGATTTTTAGGGGCGTATGCATCTCTGGGGTCGAGCGGAATGGTATCTGCATATCCCGTTATCCGCAGGATTTGCTCAGGTTTTACGCAGACACTTTGTAAGAAACGGCGTGCGGCATTGGCACGATCAGTTGAAAGTTCCCAGTTTGTGTAGCCATTATTTGAAGGGAATACGCGGGCATCAGTGTGTCCACCAATTTTTATTGGATTAGGAAGAGAACATATTGTTTGAGCAATTTCTCTGAGAATTTCTTTAGCTTCTTCATTCAGTGTTGAGCCACCGACCTGAAAAGAGATATTGTCAGCTTTATCCAGAACTTGAACTTTTATTCCTTCTTTTACAATATCAATTTTTACCTTGTCTTTGAGTTTGGAAAAACTTTCCCGCGAATCAATTTTTTGTTTGAGTCTTCTGGCTGCCTCAAACAGCATCTGTTCCTCATCCTTAGCCGTAAGTTTATTTGGTTCGCGGCTTACTTTTTTAGGACCAGAAAGAATTCCGCCTTTTGTAGAACTAAAAACTCCCGGGGAGCGAAAATAATTAGCAATCTCCTGTTTCAGTTTTGTATCGGCTTGAGATACTAACCATAAAACCAGAAACAATGCCATCATGGCGGTAACAAAATCTGCGTATGCTACCTTCCATGCTCCGCCATGATGACCGCCGTGTCCTCCTTTGACCTTTTTGACACGCCGACGTTTTGGTTTTTCTTCTTGTGGGTTAGTATTTTCAGCCATTTTCTTATTTATTATCTAGGTTTGATTTCACGTAATGCGGCGTCAACTTCTTCTGACCCCGGTCGGTCAAAGCTAAAGATCGTTTTGCGAGCAAATTCGACCGCTGTTGAAGGAGCAGAATCATTTGCGAATGCAACTATTCCTGCTTTCATACAGGCAAAGTAACGGGCTTCATCATGAGCAAGGTTTTCAAGGTTTGTTGCGATTGGAGCAACGAAACCATAAGAAGCAAATAATCCTAAGAATGTACCGACAAGTGCTGCTCCAATATGATGTCCTAATTCTTCAGGAGGACCGTCGAGATGTTGCATTGTAACAACAATTCCGAGTACCGCAGCTACAATCCCAAGTCCCGGTAGGGCATCGGCAACTCTTTGAAGTAATCCCGGAGCAAGTGCATTTTCTTCATGGTGGGTTTCGACTTCAGTATCGAGCAAAATTTCTAATTCTTCCGCATCGCACGCCCCATTTACAAGCATTTTCATTGCATCGCAGAAAAAATCAACGGCGTGATGATTACCAATAAAAGATTTGTATTTTGTGAAAATGTCAGAAGACATTGGATTATTTACGTCTTCTTCCATAGAGAGCAAACCGCCTTTTTTAAGGTTTACAAAAACATCATATTGCATTCTTAAAAGTTCGAAATATGAATCTTTGTTGTAAGGGGAACCTTTTAATGCACCGGTAAATTTACCTAACGTCTGCATCATGAATTTTATAGGGTTTGCCGCCAATGTACCGCCGATAGCTGCTCCGCCAATAACAATGTATTCAGATGGTTGAACTAACACTCCGAGAGGACCGTTAATCATCAAAAACCCGGTGATTACGCAACCTAAAACTATAATAAGTCCGATGATTATAAACATAATTTTTAAATGGAAAAAAGGAGGTTATGGGCGAAAAAATTACTACAAATAATGCGGGAGAAAAACTAAAAGTTTTAACTATCTGTAATTAATTTTCAGTGACCTGATAACCTCCCGTTCGCGTTTGTGGGAAATAGGTGTTTTACCACCCAATAATCCTATCGGCAGGTTCAATGAAAACTTTAGAGAATTTGTAAAATTTCTTGGAAAGTTTGATTTAATCCCGAAATTACACGGGAATTAGCCTGAAATCCTCTCTGAGCTTCGATCAATTCGACAAACTCATTGGTGATATTCACATTACTTTGCTCAAGAAATCCTCCGGCAACGATACCACGTCCGCCCGTTCCCGGAGCTCCGATAGTTGCTTGTCCCGATGAAAGTGTTTCACCGTACATATTATCACCGAGTCTTTGCAAACCATCTGTTGAGTTAAAGTTAGCAACAGCATATTGTGCTATCGTTCTCGACTGACCGTTTGAGAAAATTCCAAATATCAAACCGTTTGGATCAACGGAAGCCCCATTGAGTTCACCGGCGGGGAAGCCATCTTGGGAAACTGATCCGACAGCCGACGGGAGTGAATAACTCGTTATATTGTAATCTCCCAAAGAGCCATCAGGGTTTGTCTGTCTGAGGTTTATATTTATCGAAGGTAATGTCGCTCCATCAAGTTGAGCTTGGTCAGGAATGATTGACAGAGATGTCGGAGTAGTTAAAACTCCATTTGAATCAAAATCAAATGTAACTGGAGTTGCCGTTGCACCACCGCCATTTGAATCAGTTTCAGCCGCATTTCCATCAAGCGTAGCAGTCATCTGAAAAGTACCATCGGTCTGACGAACAAAATTCATATTTAAAGTTCTGGCTCTTCCGCGAGAGTCATAAACCTGGAAGGTTGAATCAAAGACTGCTCCATCCTCAGCTTCCGAATTTAAATTCATACGAACTGTTCCTTCAGTAGTCGTTTGCGGAGCAAGAGTTTCGCCGATCGGAATTTTCAATGAAGTTAAAATAGCTCCTTGTGGAATCGAACCATTCTGAGCAAGATACCCCTGAACCTGACCGCCGTTCGGTGCAACCAAAATACCGTCACGATTAATTGTGAAGTTTCCGGCTCGCGTATAGCCTGTAGTTCCGTCAAGGTTTTTAATTGTGAAAAATCCTTCACCTTGAATTGCTACATGTAGCGGGGAACTTGATTCATTCAAACTGCCTTGACCAAAGTCTGTATGGACAGCAGCTGTTTGAACACCGTTACCAATCTGTCTTGTGTTTCCACCGCCATTTAGTCTGACACTAAATGAATTGGAGAAGACATCTTGAAACGTTACAAAACTACTACGAAAGCCAATAGTATTTGCGTTAGCAATGTTATTTCCGACTACATTGATCGCATTTGAGTTTGCATTTAAGCCGGAGAGTGATGTGTTAAATGAAAATGACATATTTTTTATTTACTCCTTAAAATTTATTACGCCGTTGTTTGCGGCGTTTGTTGCTGTGTAGAGACAACTAACTGCTCGATTGATTGGCGGATGCCAATTAACTGATCGAGGGAGTTAAATTGAGCCAGTTGAGCAACAAATTCCGCTCCTTCCTGAGGAGCAAGCGGATCTTGGTTTTTTAACTGAGCAACTAACAAGGTCATAAAAAGATCACGTTCTGAACCTTGACTTGGTTGCTCATTTGGTGTGTTTGTAAGTAACGAATTGTTAGCATTCGTTGATGAAGATTGATTAATTTCCATTGTTTTATACCTCTGGAGCAGGCTTCTACGCCCGTAAATTAACCAGACGATTCATTTGATCTTTCTCATTTGAATCATCTACTTGTTCGGATTTATCAAAATCAGACTTTTCTTCTGCCTGATCTTCGATAAATTGTTCACGTGAAGAATAATCTTCACGATATTCAAATCCGTTTGAAGAAGTCGAACCATTAGAACCTGTTGAAATATCTAAATTCTCGACCTGCCAACCGGAATCTTGCAGATTGTCCTGAAGTTGTTCGAGACCATCTACGAGAATTTTTTCAGCCAGTTCATTTTCAGTTTCAAAGTGAACTGTCAATTTTCCTAAACTATTTTTTTCAAGTTGAATTTCTACTTCGCCAAGCTCAGCTGGACGCAGCCTTAATTTTAAGATTTCAGGTTTTTCTTCGAGCTCTGAAGAATCCGTTAGTAAAAATTCACTCAAAGTTGATCTAACTTGATTTATCACTTCTTGAGGTTCTACGTTTGCCTCCGATATTTCACTATTTATATTTTGTATTTCAGAATTAATTGTTGAGAAGTTTTCACCGGAGACTTGTTGGGTTTTACCCAGACCAATTGTTTCTATACTGGGACTTTTGATGTCTGAGCCAGTTTGATTTTTCGTTGCTTCCAAATTTACAGGATCGGTAGTAAATACTGTTTCAGTTTTACTAATTTCAGAATCAGACTTTTCTTGCGGGCTTTCGGGGTTTTTCGGTTTGAAGTTATCTATCAATTTATGTATCTCAAAATCTTCAAAAAAGCCTGTTTCGCTATCAAGTTGATTGGATGATTTCTTAGTGAGAGGTTCAATTGGCATATCAAATTCTGAGAATTCTTCACTCTGATTTCCAGTCTTTAATGATGATTTGTTTTCTCCAATAGACAAATTTTCCGAAACATCCGGTAAATCTGCCAAATCCGCACCAACTTCACTAGTTTTGGCTGTTTTAGGTTTACTCAAAAATTGAGGTTGCAAAGGTTGCGGTATCATCTCAATTTCTGAATTGGAATCAGATAAAACCTCCGAATTTTGTATGTTCATTTCAAGTAAATTAGCTTCTATAATTTCTTCGTTTTGGTAAGCATTAGTTTCAATTGAATTGTTGGTTTTAGTAACTGTGAGTTCGTCTGTTTTTAGAGAATTTGAAACATCTTTGATTATTTCAGAAATGGAATTCAAAGAATTTTTGGGTTTATCAAATGAAGAATCAGCTTTAGCCAAAGGCTGAAAAGCCAGTTCCTTGACGGATGTATCATTGGTTTTTGATTCCCGTTCTGGATTAATTGAGGTGCCCTGAGAAAATTTCACGACTTCAAAATCGTAGGGAGTAGAAGGTGTTAGTTCACCAAGTGTGTTTTGGGGGGGAGTTTGAGTATTTGCCATTTTGATAGTTTCAGGGTTAGTTGAGCCATTGGTATTTAGGGATTCTATATCCGCACTTGGCGGGAAATTTGAAAGTTCAGTATTTGTCGGATTTTCTTGTACCGAATTAGGAACATTTTGCTTAATTTGCTGAGTGTTGATCTGGTTTATATCCGATTTTTTCGGTAAAACAGACACAATCGGATTTTCTGAATAGCTTGGCTCAACTCTTTGATTTTGCTCAACAGCTTTAACTTTATCGGTAATTTCTGTTTGGGGGTTAGGAAAATCTTGACTATTAATTTCTTGAATTATTGAATCAGCAGAATCTTTGACCGATAAATTTTCTTTGTCTGCAACACTTGTTTCAAATGACAATCCAAACTCAGGTAGTTTTGCTTGATTAAGTCCAGCTTCAGTGTCATTTGTTGAGTTTTTTAATTCAACAATATTTTTGTCAGGGGAAACTTCAGTCGAATTTTCTATTTGGGTATAAGCTGAAATATCAAGCGGTTTTGGGGTTTGAGTAAAATTTTTAAGTGAATTTAAAGATTCAGCTTGAAAAATGTGCTTATCAGAGACTTTTGAAGTTAACAACTCTGAGTTCTGAGAGATATTTGAATCTGCTTTTTCTATATTTTCTTCGGATGGCGATGCCATAGGAAAATTGTTTGGAAGTTCGACAAATAACGAACTAAGAACCATTGTAAAATCTTCCGAAAGGGCTTCAGATTCATTTGGAGAAAATGGATTGTTATTGTGCTTTTCAAGAGCATCAAAATTTGTAAAAGAGATCATATTTATTACCTTGTTTCAGTCAATCGGCGGGCGAATTTAGCACTAACTAATTCATCGAGGTCACTTTGTTCTTGGCGATTAGTTTCGAGTTTGTGACGATTTTTTTGTTTCTCACGAAGCTTTTTAGTTACTTGCACTTGTTGAGTTGCTTGGGCGACTTTTTTGGCTTGCTCAGTAAATTCTGTTCGTTTTTCTTCCAACTCTTTTTCGGCTTCGAGTTTTAAGCGGTCAAGAGATGATATGTGTTTTGAGTTTATCTCCAGCTCAACTGGATCAACGGTTCTGCCACGTCCGAGTCGGTTGGTGTAATTTTTCATTGCTTCAAAACGCATTCTTTCGATTTCCTTTATGCGTTCTTGCATTTTGATCACATCATTTTGGATTTGTGCGAGGGTTAATTGTTCTTTTTCCTGCCGCATTTCGCGGACATTGTGAACAGTTTGTAATTTGAATTTGAATTTCTTCATACAGTATTAATTCCTAATAAGTGTTCGATCGAGTCATCGAAGTGAGCGATTTCTTCACGACCTTGTTTTAAGAACGCTAAAATTTCATCGTGTCGAGCAATTGCCTGGTCAATCTTCTGATTACTTCCCATTTCATAAGCACCAATATTGATCAAATCCTCGGCACGTTGGTAAGCAGCAAGTAATTCACATATTTTTCCTGACTGTTGTTGGTGTTCTGGTGTGGCGATATGACCAAAGAGGCGTGATGCACTGTTAAGTACATCTATACACGGATAATGATTTTGGGCAGCAAGTTCTCTGGACAAAATGATATGTCCGTCGAGAATTGAACGAACCGCATCGGCAATCGGCTCATTCATATCATCACCTTCGACTAAAACTGTGTAAAAACCTGTTATCGAACCGCCGTTTTCAAATTTTCCGGCACGTTCCAAGAGTTTTGGTAGCTTTGCGAAAACAGAGGGCGTATAACCTTTTGACGATGGTGGTTCGCCTGCGGCAAGCCCGATCTCTCTCTGTGCCATACAAAAACGGGTGACCGAATCCATTATTAATAAAACGTTTTTTCCGCAATCTTTGAAATATTCAGCAATGGCTGTTGCAGCGAGTGCGGCACGAATTCTGACAAGCGCAGAATCATCGGAAGTTGAAACAACCAAAACCGAACGAGCCATTCCTTCCTCGCCAAGTTCATTTTCTATAAATTCACGAACTTCACGACCTCTTTCACCGATAAGTGCAATAACATTCACATCAGCATCAGAGCGATTTGCCATCATCCCAAGCAAAGTGGATTTACCAACGCCTGATCCGCCGAAAATTCCGATTCTTTGCCCTGCTCCGGTCGTAAGCATTCCATCAATTACACGAACACCTGTTTCAAGTGGAGCATCTATTTTTTCACGGTTAAGTGGGTTGGTCGTTGAGCGTTCGAGCGGATAAGTTTCATTTGTTTTAATTTTTCCGAGATGATCCAGAGGTTGCCCCAGAGCATTAATTGTTCTTCCGAGTAGTTCCTCGCCGACGCCTATTTCAGCGTTTACTCCGGCGGCGATAACAGTGTCTCCAGCCCGAACAGGTGGCATTTGTCTAAGTGGCATCAAAAGAACCTGTTCGTCACGAAAACCAATTACTTCCATCATCGCATCGCGGGAATTATTAGCCGATGCCAAGTAGCAAAGGTCACCAACCGAAACTGCCGGTCCTTGTGATTCGACAACTAAACCAACGGAGCGCGTTACACGTCCGATTGATCTGAGTGGATCAATTTTTTCAAGTTTTTGCTTGTAGGAGAGAAGCATTATTTTTTGTTTTTATGTGTCTAATAGACCGTGAGCTATTTCCTCAAATTGAGATTCTATTCTGGCGTCTATATCGCCGGTTTCCGTTTCAATTAAACATCCGCCGAGTGAGATAGATTTATCTTCGATCAATTCCAATGTGCCACGAAACTCTAAATTTTCCCGATGTTTGGACACATAGGCGAAATCGTCAGGGTGCAAATGAATCTTTGCATCTGTTCGATCATCAAGTTTTTTCAAAGATACTTTTACTAAAGTTAAAGCAATTTCAGGGTCAACCGTTACTTCACGACCCACAATCTTTTTTGCAATTTCTAGAGACAGTTCGACCAAATCTTGCTCTACGCGATTGGTTATTTCTTTTTGGAGCGATGAAATCTCGTCAATAGTTTCAGCGAAACTTTCCCGTATTTCTGAGAGCTTTTCCTCGACTCCTTCAGCAATTTTTTGCTCTACTTCCTGAAGAGCTTTTTCGCGTGCAGCTTGTTCGATCATTTCGCTGTCTCTTTCAGCCTGCTCTAATATCTGAGCTGCTTCATCACGAGCCTTTTGTAGAATTTCTTCCGTTGTAGTTTCTTCCACCAAAGGTTGCTCTTGGGGAACGATTTCTACTTTAGGAATATCTTCCAAAGAGGGAACGGAGAATTCCTTCTGTCCTTTAGCGTTTGGGTTTCCAGTTCTAACTTCAGGTATTTGAAAAGGAGTTATGTTGGAAATGCTTTGCTGTTTGACGACCTTAGCTAACATACTCGTCTTCGCCTCCTTCGCCACCGCCGAGACTTATGACTCCTTGATCGTCTAATTCTCTTAAGACTTCGACTATTTCTCTTTGGGCACCTGTTACATCTTTCATTTTGACCTGTCCCATAAAGTCCATTTCTTCTTCCATCATTTCGACAGCTCTTGAAGACATATTTGAGAAGAAACGCTGCTTCATTTCGTCAGTCGAACCTTTTAGAGCAAGTGAAAGAACCTTCTTATCAACACGTTGCATAATTTCTCTGATACCGAGATCATCTATGAGAACTATGTCTTCGAATGTGACCATCAGATCACGTATTTGGGTTGAGAGTTCGGTGTTATCTTCTTCGATCTGCTCAAGCATTTTTTTACTTGTGTCTTTATCAAGACGATTAAAAATATCTGCAACAGAACGAATCCCGCCAATTTCGGACGGATTCATACCACTTACACTCGTTAATTTTCTATTCAAAACCTGAGAGATTCTTTTAACAACATTTTGCGAAACTGTTTCAAGTCCGGCTAAGCGAACAATTGTTTCGCCTCTCAAATGTTCGGGAAGTTGATGAAGAACATCTGCGGCGGTAGAAGAATCGAGATGGGCAAGAACAACGGCAATTGTTTGCGGGCTTTCAGATTGAAATAATTTTGCAAGCTGTTGCGGATCGGTTTTTTGGATCGTGTCGAAATTAACGGAAGATTCTAGCGAGTGTACGACTTTATCGGTTAAACGCTTAGCAGAATCACTACCAAAGCTACGGATTAAAAGGCGTTTGGCATATTCGACACCACCGGTTGTGACATAGCTTCGGGCAAGTAGAAGTTGGTTAAATTCTTCAACTATTGAATCTGCTACATTGGATTTTACATCAGGCAAAAGAGCCAATTCTCTGGAGAGAAGTTGAACTTCCTCTTCATCCAGATGTTGGAACAAAACAGACGCCGCTTCTTCTCCCAAAGATAGGCAAAGAATAGCAGCTTTTCTGATTCCCGAGATTTTCTCTTGGGTTTCATCTATTTCTTGAACTGCTTCGGTTGGTTGAGTTTCCTCAGCTCCTTCGGCAGTTTCTTCTTCCATAATTGTTTCTGTAGCAGTTTCCATTTTTTCTTGTTTTTTTGTTTTAGTTTCTTAGCCAACTTCTGAGTGTTCCGACGACAATTTCAGTTTGTTCAGGGTCTTGTTTTACAAGCATACTCTTGACGGATTCGAGTTGTTTTACAGGGTCTTTATCTGCTGTGACCATAGCGTTTTCAAGGTTTTCTTCCAATTCATCTTGTTCAAGTTTGGCTTCAATTTCAGCGACTGTCATAGGTGTGTTAGCATCAGTCAAAATCTTTTGTTCTTTGTCTTGAAGCTTTTCTTTTTCTTCTTCAGGAAGCATACGTTTCTCATCTGTTTTTTCTCCAGAATTTTCTTCGTCTTTTTCAGAATTACCTTCTAAAAGCTTAGGTTCATCTTCAGGTTTGGCAGCAAGTTTGATAGCTTTTTTTGCAGGTCGAATAACGAAGAACAGGACTAATAAAACTGCCAGAACTAACAAGCCGTATTTTGTGGCGGTCGTTATAAGCTGTTTATTATTTTCAAGAAAAGTTGCTGCCGGAGCATCAGCAGGGAAGTTCGATTGGTCAAAAGCCATAGTTTGAACAACGACCGAATCACCTCTTTCTTCATCTGTCCCGACTGCTGCAGCAACAAGTTTTTCTAGTTTGGCTAGCTCATCGGCTGTTCTCGCAACTTGTGTGTTATTTGCATTTTTGTAATCAACGACGACAGAAACATTCATCCGATTAACTCGTCCGCCTCCGCCAACCGTGTGTTTAACCGTTTTGTCTATTTCATATTTTGTGGCTTGGGTTACGCGACGATTATTACCCGTTTGTTGATTTACCTGGTTTTGCTGATTCTGTGGTGCGGTCGGATCATTTCCTCTTGCTCCAACAATATTTCGTGCTGGACTTGTCGAAGTATTGTTTTTTGTCTCTTCTGAATTGGTTTGTGAGCGAACAACTTGTGATTGAGGATTGTATTTTTCTTCTGTCTGTTCGATTTTGCTGAAATCAACATCAGCTGAAACATCCGCACGAACTCTTCCTGAACCAACAATTGGTTCAATTAAAGAAACTACACGAGCGGCAGTTTCCATCTCAAATTTTCTTTTGGCATCAAGTTGAGAACTAAATGTTCCGGCATCTCCAATTCCGTCTTTGCCCATTCCTGCTGATGTGAGTAACCTTCCGCGTGTGTCCATTACGGAAACATTAGATGGATCAAGGCTAGCAACTGAACTGGAAATCAAACTGACGATTGCTTCTGTTCTTTCCGAAGAAAGTTTTTTTCCTTGTTGTACGCGGAGCATTACAGATGCTTTCGCACCTTCTTCTTTGTCTGTGAAAACTGATTCTTTTTTAGGCGTAATGTGGACGCGAGCTTGTTCAACTTCGTCCATTCCTTCGAGTGTTCTTGCAAGTTCGCCTTCGATAGCTCGTCTGTAATTTACTTGTTGAGCAAAATCTGTCGCTCCAAAGTTTGTTTGGTCAAATAGATCAAAACCGACGTGTCCGCCGGACAGAACTCCTTCGCTTGCCATTTGGATTCTAAGTTCGGAAATTTTATCAGTTGGAACTCTGACGGTTGTGCCGTTATCAGTGAGTGAATAAGGGACATTGGCAGACTTTAATTTTTCAACAATTGTTTGAGCTTCAGCAGGCTTAAGATTGGAAAATAAAACGCCGTATTCGGATTGAGAGCCGAGATAAATTACAGCTGAGAGCAAACCAACCGTTGCGACCGCTGCCACGATAGTTGTGATACGACCTGCCATCGGCAGACGATTCCAGATATCTTTAGCTTGTTGTATAACTTGTTGCATTTAATTTATATGAAAAAAGTTTGTGGGAGAGAATCTAAAAATAATCTGAAAAAGTCTAAACTTGCATACGCATAATTTCTTCGTATGCACCGATGAGTTTATTGCGAACTTGAAGTCCCAATTGGAATTTCAAGTCAGCAGTTTGCAGGGCAACTATGGTTTTATGTAGATCGGGGGATTCGCCTGTAACAGCACGGGCAATTTCCTGATCGGCTTGTTTTTGGGAGCTGTCAATTGATTCAATTGCGTCTTTTATTGCAGTCCCAAAACCCTCGCCGCTATTTTCATTCGCATTTATTGGCGAATTACCTTTCAGCGGGGAAAGTGCGGGAGATAAGCCGTTGATATTTTCTATTGCCATATATTAATTTTTTTAAGCATCACCCAAACTCAAACTGACGCGAGCTAACTCTTTTGCTGTATTAAAAACTGTTGCATTCGCTTCAAAAGAGCGGGCGGCAGACATCATATTTACCGTTTCTTCTAAAGTATCTACATCAGGCAATTTCACGTAGCCGTTTTCATCGGCATCGGGATGATTGGGCTGATACTGAAGAATAAATTGTTCATTATCGGCAAGTGCGACGCTTGATTTAACGCCGACTGGAGTTTGATCTTCGCTAAGTAAACCTTTGTCAATGGCATTTTCACGCCATGCTTCGTCGATCTTTTTGGTTTCGAAAATTACATCACGTCTCTGATAAGGACCACCCTCGGAAGTTCGGGTTGTGTTTGCATTGGCAAGATTTGCCGCTGCCGCCTCAAGCCTCTCGCGTTGAGCGGTCATTCCTTGTGTTGAAATTTTGAAAATCGTAAACAATGACATAAAAAATCGTGGGAGAAAATTAAAGATCAAGGAATTTATTATCTACCTTCGCTGATAGCACTTCGTAATAAACGAAGACGCATTTGGAGAACTTTGGCACCGAAGTTGAAATTAGTTCCGACTTGAGCGAGTTCGGACATTTCGCGTCCGGTGTCCACTGTATTGCCGTCTAAACCAATCTTTGTGGGAGTTTGTTCAATGACTTCCAAAGTCGAGGCAGAAGGATTCAATCCATTTTTTTGAGAATGTGGGAGACTGGATTGTTTCACTGCATCACGTAAAAAATCGTCAAATTTGAGTTCTTTTGCGACATATTCGGGAGTGTCGGCATTTGCGATATTTCCTGCGATTACTTCTGCCCGACGACTTTGGACGTCAAGAAAGGTTTGCAATAAGTTTGTGATGTTGTCGGTAGGTAAATTCATCACATGTTCCTCCACCTGGTTCTATGGCAAGGTATGTGCCGAAGCTTATTCGCCCATAAACATTGGGTTTCACAAAATAAATGAGTTTAATAAAGACAAAAGCGTCAAAATTTTACTGGAAAATTGTCATTTTGTTGACACATCAAAAAATAAAATGTATTTTGGTTAGCGTAATCACAAGCACACCTTGTATTACTCCCAATAAACCATAAATACAGCCCCCAGTTCTCCTATATGAATCCCAAAATATTAGTAATTGAAGATGAAGCTAGTCTAAGAAAAATTCTGTTGGAATCATTAAATCTTGAAGGCTATAAACCTTTAGGAGCAAAATCTGCTGAAGAGGCTGCCGAGCTTTTTGAGGAAGAAAAATTTGATGTGATTTTGACTGATATAAACCTTCCCGGACAATCAGGTTTGGAGTTTTTACCTGCTTGTTTTCAGCATAATCCCGAAGCCTATGTTCTGGTAATGACAGGCTATGGAACGATTGATACAGCTGTACAGGCAATGAAGCAAGGAGCAGCTGATTTTTTGTGTAAGCCGATCGCACTAGATAATTTGATAAGTGCAATTCAGGTGGCGGAAAAAAAGATAAATACTAAAATGGAAGAAAATAAAACTTCTTCCAGTAACAAATCCAAAAACAAAAAGCATCAAGAAATAATTGCCGAATCAAGCAAAATGCTAAATTTGCTTGAACAGGTTGAAACAATCGCTCCGTATAAAATAAACGCACTGATCACGGGCGAAACCGGCACAGGTAAAGAATTATTTGCAAAAGCTATCCATAACGCAGGTTCAAGAAAGAATGAGCCTTTTGTTGCGTTAAATTGTGCAGCCATTCCAGAGCATTTGCTCGAAGATGAGCTTTTTGGACATATCAAAGGTGCATACACGGGTGCTTCTACCGATAGAAAAGGGCGGTTTGAACAAGCAGATGGCGGAACGCTGTTTCTTGATGAAATTGGCGATATGAATCAGTCGCTACAGATGAAGCTTTTGCGGGTTTTGCAGGAGAATGAATTTGAAAAGCTTGGCTCGACAAAGACCATAAAAGTTGATGTTCGGGTAATTGCTGCGACGAGTGCTGATTTAGAAAGAAAAATGTCTGACGGAACTTTTAGGGCAGACCTTTATCATCGTTTGAATGTCGTGCATTTAAATATACCACCGCTACGAGAACGTCCCGATGATATTATGCCGATTGCTGCTGGATTGTTGAACCGTTTTTGCAAAGCAAGCGGCTTACCTGAAAAGCTTATTACAGAAGATGTGAAGAGATGTCTTCTAAACTATGATTTCCCGGGAAATGTCAGACAGTTACAAAATTGTATAGAGAGAGCCGCAGTTTATTCGGGAGCTGATTTTGAAATCAATCTGGAGCATCTTCCTGAAGAAATAAGAAATAATTCTAGTCTTTCTCAAAATCCGGCAGGTAATGTGATACCTGATCACATACCGGATGAGGGAATTGATCTGTCGAGCATCGTTTCTGAGATCGAAAGGGAATTATTGATTCAAACTCTCGATAAAACTGGCGGAAATAAAATGCAAGCAGCTAAACTTCTCAATATGAAACGCACAACTTTAGTTGAAAAAATCAAGCGTTTACAATTGGAAGAAGAAATGGGCAAAAATGAAGCAAAAGATATATTGCAGTCAGGTAAAAGACCTTCTGCATAAAATCTATGAATTTTTGAACTAAAATGCTTTTGTAGTTTAAACCTGCTTATTGAATGCTAAGCCTTTTCGTCTTTCTTTTAGATAAACATTCGTGTTTCGCTGGGTGTTATTTAAGTTTTTTAATTCGAGGGCTGTTTCATTTCTGGATGTTGTGAGAAGTTTTTTAGTCTGTTTATCTTGTGTGAGGGTGAGATTTACAACCTCTTTTATCTTGTTTGAAACGTCGTTTGGAATTGTTTCGTCAAGATGCTCGCGCAGTTCAGTTATTTGTTTTTGAAAAGTTTCTAGTCTTTTTCCGATTTCATCTCTTTCAGAATAAATATCAATTATCCTGCCAAAATTTCCTTGTTTAGCGGCGTTTGTTTCTTCGCGTGCTAAAGAAAGGAGATTTTCCAAATCAGAACATTGTTCCGTTAGTATCTCTATCAAAGATTCTGATTTATTTTTGATATTTTCTGTTTTTTGCATTTCAGGTTATTTGAGCTTGGAATATTTATTATCAGAGGAAGTAAAAGAAGTGTGAGAGTGAGGTTATGCGGCAACTTGAACTTTTTCATTTGTAGCTTCTTCTACAGGTGTATTTTGAGCATTGGTTTCCCAAGCATCTCTGACAGGCTGTAGAAGTTCAGCTGCCTTACGCATTAAAGAAGGATCAAGTTCCGCACTTGCTCTCAAGACCAAGACTATTATTCGTCGGTATAAATCATCAAGAGCTTTTGCAACATCACCGCCTTTTTCAAAGTCCAGAATTGATTGAAGATAATTAATTATGTCCAAAGCACGAGTTGAGTTTTCGGCTTTTGAAACATAGTCTTCATTGTCAATATCGCTTGCGGTGAGATTTAAGAATTTTATTGCTCCATCATAGAGCATTACGATTTGTTTTAGAGGGTCGGTTTCAGTGTTGGCGATTTTGCCGTATTTTGATAAGGCGTTGGGGTTTGAGTACATAATAAAATCCTTTTTTATTCCGTTTGGGTAGTTCGTTGTGAACTAATAATCTTATCGGCAAGTTATTGCAAAACTTAATAGTTAAAGTGATTTTATTTGAGGGCACAATTGGTGAGGAAAAAATTGTAAGAGAGATTAGTTATCTCTCGGCTCAAGAGATTTGATTATATTTGTGAGAGCTGTTCCTTGTCCGTTTAGCTGAGCGATTGCTGCATCAGCGGCAGCAAATTGTCTTGTCAAAGAATCCCGTAAACGGCTTATGTTTTCGAGTCTGCTTTCTATTGTTTTGTTAATAGATTCGACCGATGTTTGATAACCACTGATAGCAGTTTGAACTGTTCCGGTTATATCGTCTCCAAGTCCTTTTGTGATTGATTCGATCTGTTGAAAGATTCCCGTATCACTTTCGGTCGCACCAAATAAAAGACTTCTGACATCCTCAGTGTTTTCTGAAAGCCTTTCGTTTAAGACGCTGGTATCTAATTCCAAAGTCCCATCTTCTTGGACGGAAATCCCGATTTCAGAAAGTCCTGATAAACTACCGCCATTATCATCGGAAATTGTTCTGATCGAATCTCTTAATTGTCTTTGTACAGAACGAAGAGTTGAATCACCAGCCAAAACTCCAGTCGGTCTGCCTTGTTCATCAGTCTGATATTGTGAATTAATAGCTCCTTGAATTGTATTGTAAGCAAGTACAAAACTTCTCAACTTGTTTTCAATATCAGTCGATTGTGTAACTGTGATTGAGGTTGAGCCAACATCCTTGAGCGAAAAATTTACGCCTGCAATTGCATCGGTTACTGAGTTACTAGAACGAGTGATAGCTAAGTTATTAATTGAAAATTGAGCATCAAGTTTTGAAAAGTCACCATCTGAAGGATTCACCGAACTAAGATTTATATCAGCAAGAGTTCCTGTTGAGGTGGTTTCAACTAATTCTACGCGTCCGCTCGAACCTGTTTCATCAGAAGTTAAGACAAGTTGGTTAGTAGTCCCGTCGCCGCTTATGTCAATTATTGTTGCCGTTACACCTGCATCTGCATTATTGATAGCATCACGTAATCCTGCGAGTGTGTTGTTTGAACTATCAACCGTTACCTCAACACCTTCAGCACTTCCGCCTTTGCGTAATTCAAAGGTTGCAGTTGTTGCCGCACCTGCTAAAACAGCCGCATCTTCAGAAGCGTAAGAACGGGATGTCTGGGTAAGATTAGTAGCTAGACGAGTTACATCAATATCATATTGCCCGATGGTGGTATTTGCATCTGCGGTTGCAGTTGCGATACTTGCGTCGGATGTATTGGTTGCACGACCAAAGCCCAGATCACGATTAGTTAAAGCTTCAGATGCAGTTATTAAACCTGCAAGACCCCCGTTTAATTCTGTGAGACCTTCAATACGATTGTTGTAATTGCTAACCTTTCCTTGCAAAAGGTTTATGCTTCGTGAACGACTTGCAATGATCGCATCACGAACTACATTAAAATCAATTCCGCTTCCTAATCCGCTAAATGATATACTGCTTGCCATAGCTTTGTACCTGCATTTGTTAAATTATTTTCTTAAGCAAAAAATCAGACTCTTTCATCGAAGAATTGCCCTTGAACTTTCGAATATATAGCCGCAAGTTTAAGAGTTACTTCAGAAGGAGTCTGACGAATAGCTTCACCTGTTTTGCTATCAACAAGTTTTATAACGAGTTCATTGGTTGAGTCATCTCGACTAAAACTCAAAGAAATGTTGTGTTCCGCTAAAGTGTTTTTTAATTCACTTAATTTTTCAGCCTGTTTATCCGGGGGCAGATCGGAAGGTAAATTTCTTTGAGGTTCGGCATCGACATCTTTAGCCGATTTCGCCTCTTTGATATTGGGCGATTCATATTCTGTTATTTGATTCAAAGAATTTATTTGCATGTTTACCTCCGCTTACTTAAGCCTTTAAGCGAAGGTTGATTTTTAAAGACCAACCTTCGCTAAAGTTCTGATGGGAGAACATGCTAACTAATCAATTATCTTAATAAAGCTAATACTGCCTGACTTGATTGGTTAGCTTGAGCTAGAGCCGAAACTCCTGCCTGTTGTAAGGTTGTTAAGCGAGCCAAATTGGAAGCTTCTTGGGCGATGTCGGCATCGCGGATAGCTGATTCAGCTGCTTGGAAGTTTGTGATTTGAGCAGATGCCAGATCAATAGCTTGAGTAAGGTTATTTTGACCAGCACCGACTTTACCTTGAACAACACCTAGTGCGGAAACGGCTGCTTGGATAGCTGCGATAGCATCCTTACCACCCTGTTCTCCACCTGTCAGGGTTGCACCTGCTACAGCTGTTTGAGTTTGTAGTGCATCAATGTTGTTATCAGCATTAGCAACTGAAGAACTTGAAATTCCTAAGTTAAAGGATTTCAAAGATACAAATGAAACTTCTGAGCCATCAGCTTTGTTAACTACTGCGAAAACACCAGCTGAACGTAGGTCAACATCGTTATTAACAGCACCAGCAGCAGCGGCAGCACCACCAGCAGCTGTAGCTACAGCAGCGAAGGTTACATTTTTAGATGAACCTGTATATCCAATTTCATCTCCGGTAAAGCTCAAGGTTTGCGTAGCAGCAGCACCAGCACCAGCAGAAGTTGTAACAGTTTGCTTGTTAGCAGCACCGGAAATTGATACATCATTAGCAGCAGCACCAGAACCACCAATACCTGTTTGGTTAGCTCCATCAGCTACACTTGAAGAAACTGTAAAGAATTGAGCTGAAGAAAGTTGTAATTGATTACTGCTATCCAATGAAGCTGTAATTCCAGCTGCTTGAGCATTGGCATCATTGTTAATAGCATCAATTACACCTGAAGATGTAGCACCTGCAGAAAGAGCAACTGTAAAGGACTCTAATTGACCACTTGAACCAACTCTTTGGAATGAGAGTGTCTCAGCATTAGTTATACCACCTGAAATATCTTGAGCACCTGTAACGTTTCCTGTACCTTGACCGATGTTGAGGTTATTAAGGCTCAGACCTGTTTTATCAACACGGCTGTTTGATAAGTCAACTGAAACAGAGTTTCCAGCTGCTGAAGCGTTTGCTCCGCCACCGATAAATACATCAATTGATTTATTAAAACGACCTTCAGCAGTTCCGGCTGTTCCGCCTAACCCAACGTTTTGAGCCTGACGATCTATCTCAGAAAGTACGCTTGAAAGTTCTGATTGAAGTGTGTTTCTGTCACCAGTAAATGTTCCTGAAGCTGATTGTGAAGCAAGCGAAGCCGCACGATCAAGCAATCCTGAAATAGTATTCAAACCACCATCAATAATTTGAAGTGTGGAAAGACCATCGTTAGCATTACGAACACCCTGCGAAAGTACGCTGATGTCGCTTCGGAAGCTGTTTGCAATTGCTAGTCCTGCTGCGTCATCACCGGAGCGGTTAATGCGAAGACCAGATGAGAGGCGTTGCAAAGTTTGGTTAAGTTGAGCACTTGTTGAATTCAATCTGCTTTGAGCTGATTGAGATGAAAGGTTATTAATTAAAGAAAAGTTTGACATTTTTTATGTTCCTCCGTGAACAAAAGTTTGACCTCCGCATCCGTGCATCGGTCTAAAAGTTTTTTGATTTTTTTATGACATTTTCATTTTTGTTTGGGATTTTTTCGTCCCAATTGACTTATCGGTAGGTTGAGAAAAAACTTTAGGAAGAAAGTCTAAAAAAATGAACTCGTATGAAGTTTAAGAGGAAAATTAGCTAGCGATTTAATACAACCACATCAACACGACGGTTTTGCATACGTCCTTCGTAGGTTTCGTTGCTAGCAACAGGTTGAAAACCTCCATAACCTGCTGCAGACAATCTTTCGGGTGAAATTCCAAGCTCAACAAATTTGATCAAAACGGCAGAAGCTCTTGCGGTTGAGAGTTCCCAATTTGAGGGGTAGCGGGCATTTGAGATCGGCAGGGAATCGGTGTGCCCTTCAACACGAATTTTAGCTTTAGAATTTTTTAAAGATTTAGCTAAAACCTCTATAGCTTTCTTTGCCTGCTGATTTATTTTTATATCTCCGGGAGCAAAAAATCCTGTTTCATTTAGTGATACGACAAAACCTCTTTCAATTTTTCTGATTTTAATTTTTTTCATCAGAACAGGATTTTCCATCAAGGATTTTTGGAATTTATCATCGTCGTCTTTAGAATCTTGATTGGGAAGTATGCCATTGCCACCCTGATTTTGTCCGGAAAAACTTTCTACTACGAGCTTTGCACGATTTTTATCACTAGCCGCATACATAACGATGAAAAGTCCAAGCAAAAGAGTTAGTAAATCCGCATAGGAGATCATCCAGCGGTCACGATTTTGGTTCTCATTTTCTTGGGAAGTTTTTTTTTGTCTGGAAATCATTGTCTGAGGTTGAATTGATTAATGATTGCCTTGGGCATTGCTTTTTCGCTCAAAGCAATTATTACAGAGGCAATTTCTTCGCGTCGTTTAATTTCTTTTTCATGTCGTGAGCGAAGTCTTGAGGCAAGAGGGAAAAATATCAGGTTGGCTGATCCGATACCGTAAATAGTTGCAACAAAGGCAGTTGCAATACCGATACCGAGAGCTTCAGGAGAATCCAAAACACGTAAAACGCTGATTAAGCCTAAAACTGCTCCTAAAATTCCAAATGTTGGAGCAAATCCTCCGGCGGCTTCAAGAGTTGCGGCATCTTGCGTACCTGCTTCATCTTCTAAGTTTATGCGACGGGTTAAAATTTCTGTGATCTTTTCATGGTCGGCATTTTCAGCTAAGAGAGTAAACCCTTGAGCAATCAAAGCATCATCTGTGCTGTCAGCATAGCTTTCATAAGTTTTTAAGCCGTGTTTGTGGGCAGAGCGGGAAAGCCAAGCTAATTTTGCTAATTGGATTTTGTGATTTTCTTCATTATTGTCTTTCAACTGCAAATTCCAAACAGCACGAATTGCACTAAATACGCCGTCAGCTCCTCTTCTGACAATGACGGCTCCAAGCGTTCCCCCTCCGACGATCAAAGCAGCGGTCGGATGCCACAAAAAGCTTAAATTCAGTCCCTCGAACCAAGCCCCAAAGAGCAATGCTGCAAGTCCGATTGAAATGCCAAGCCAAATTGTCCAGTCAAAACGTTTCATTATTTTTTCTTCAAGTGGGCGGATAAATTTTCCAAAGAATTTTGTTCGATTTCACATAAGACCAATTCAGCCGCCTGATTAGCTTCTTCGATCTCAGCAAAAACCTCATAGCGATGTACGGATGTTTCTTTTGGTGCGATTATTCCTAAACGCACACCTTCGCCATTCACCGATAAAATCTCGATGGTAACTTCATTTCCAATTACGATTTTTTCGCCGGCTCGGCGGGATAGAACAAGCATTTTATTCAACGTTTGGCAGGTTCTCTGCGAGTTTATAATCGCTCTCAGACAAAATTATCTGAACTCCTTTTTTTGTTTGAGAGTCAAAGAAAATGGGTGAGCGCAAGTTGACGGTTGTTTTCTTCCAGTCAGAAGAAATTTTGACTATTGTGAGTATGTTCAAATTATCTTTTTCAGAATTTTCCGATGAATCATCGTCAAAAACCTTAGGATCATAATCCATATAAATTTCACATGGATTTACGACGACAAAACGATTTTTTTCATCATCCAAAGAAGCCAGCCAGCAAAATGGTTCGTAATCGTTAAGCGGAATAAGTGCCGCCTGACGCATATTTGGCAAGCCGATCAGTCCTTCAACAAAATTAATTATGTCGGCTTCGTCGTATGAATATTCTTTTCCGTTGATATTTATCATGGACATAGATTTAAAGTAGTTTTATGAGCGGTGGTTTGAGTAAATGTGAGAAGAGTGAGATGAGAATTTTAACCTAAGAAATCAAGTAAATTACGTTGTCGGCTGGCAGCAACTTGAAGCGATGCATTAAGAGCATTTTGGGCTTCGGCAAAATCAATTGCATCTTCGGTAAAGTCAGCAGTTTCGATAGTATTTATTTGAGCGTCAAGATTAAGACTATCAACTGCAAGCCTTTCCTTAGCGGCATTTGTTAATTCCATATTTCCACCGATTCTTGCTTGGGCAATAGCTGATTTATCTGAATAAAGACTTAAACGGTCAACCATTGCTTCGAGCGTTGCGAGGTCAGCATCATCATCGCCAGTACCACGTAGAGCCGTGATTGCATTATCTATATCAGCAAAAATATTTGAAGTACCTTCAACAAAAACATCTTCTGCTATAACTCCGATCGCTATAGCATTTGCACCCGGCTCAACCTGAACGTAACGTGCGACAGTCGGATTGGGGTTGGGGGTAGCCGTGACTTCATCAAAAGGTGGAGAGCCTTGTCTTATTCCGCCAAAAACATATTCAGTTCCGGCTTGAGTATTGGCAAGGTTTAAGATCGCATTGCGTAGAGATTCTACCTCGACGGCTAAAATTTCTTTTTCTTGCGGTGAAGATGTGTTGTTAAACCCTTGTGAAACTTTAGTTCTGACTTGTTCGAGAAAATCTGTGAAATTATCCAGTGCTCCATCAGCAATTGAGAGTTTTAGATTTGCATCTTCAGCATTTCTTTTTAGTTGGTCGATCTGGCTTTGAGAGGTTTTTATATTCAAAACGACTCCCGCCCCGACCGGATCATCCGATGGTCGATTAATCCTGCGACCGGTTGTAAGTCTTTCCTGCAAAACGCTTATACGACTGCGATGAGTATTGATCTGTGACGCAAAATTTAATGAGATAAAACTGTCAGGAACTCTGTAAGTCATTGTATTCTAAACCTCTTTAAGCAAAGTTATTGTGCTAGTGAAAGAATTGTTTGAGTCATTTCATCAGCGACTCTCATAAAACGTGCGGCGGCTTCAAAAGCTTTCTGATATTGGAGAAGGTTGATCGCCTCTTCATCTAAAGATACGCCTGAAATGGCTTCTCGCTGGGATTGAGCTTGAGCAAGAATTGCAGCTTGAGTTTGTAAACCGTCATTGGCACTTCTAACCTGTTCACCTGTTTCCGTTATCATCATGCTATAAATTGAGGTGAAAGAACCTGTCTTCGAGCCGACCGTTGTGTTCGGATCTGTGAGCAAATTAGCAATCTCTCCGGCGACCGTTCCATTTTGTGCAGGTTGTGCAATAGGTGAAGCAACTACAAGTCGCGGATTATTAACGATCGCTGTATCAACGGAAATAGTTTTTGCTGTAACAGGATTAGTTACCGTTCCGTCAGTGAAAAAATTAACTCCTGCATTTCCATCTAGGTCAGTTCCAGACGTATGCAGAGTATTTACTCTATCAACAATTTGTTCGGCTAGTCCGTCGAGATTGGTTATTTGATTATTTACTTCACTGATCGCATCTTGAAAACCTTTTAGCTTTCCGGCATTAAAAACGGCTGTATCTCCTTGAATCTCAATCGAAGCTAATCCGTTTGGTGGTGTATTTACGGGGACAAGGTCATATGAGTTTTCGGCTGATACGATCGGGCGACCTTCGCCAATTGTGACCGTTACAGTTCCATCATGGCTTTCATATGCTCTGGCACCCGTGAGTTCAGCCAATTGATTGACGAATTCATTTCTTTGATCGCGTAAACCGGAAGCTTGTCCACCGATATTTTCAAGATCACGTATCTGAGAATTTAGGTTCGCTATTTTTTCAGCGACGGAGTTTGCCTCAACTATGTTTGCACGAAGTTGTGTGTCAATTCCTGTTCGTAAAGCTTCAAGACGATTTGCCGTTGACTGAAAAGAGTTGGTTAAATTAACTGCTTTTTGAACTGTGACCGCTCTCAGCGGAACGGAATCGGGGTTTGCTTCAAGATCACGAAATGAACCGAAAAAACTATCTATTGAATCTTGTAATCCACCATTTTCACCACCTTGCAAAGCGGCTTCAACAGGGGATAAGGCATCGCGTCTGGCACTTAAACTTCCTTGAATTCCTGTTTCGGTTTGGATTCTGGATTCGATAAATTGATCGCGGAAGGTTTGTAATCCTTGCACGGTAACACCAGTACCGATCGAAAACCGAGATAGGTTGGTTGGTCCCGAATCAGCTAATTGCACGCTTTGTCTGGAGTACCCTTGAGTATTGACGTTGGCGATATTTCTGCCTGTTACATCAATAGCAAATTGCTGGGCGTTCAAAGCCCTTTTGCCAATTTCAAATGCTGAAAAATTTATACTCATTTAAGGTTTCCTTAGTATTTCTTCAAAACAGGTTTTCGATAGGTCGAAGCGGGAACTCCGCAAACTTGTATGCAAGCTGTCGCAAATGACGAGCCGCCAAGTGCTAATCCGGTTACTCTTGATGTAAGAGTCTTAAATTCTTTGGCTATTTCGATAAGCCCTTTTGCCGATTTATCAAATTCTTCGCGGATATTTTCTTCGAGCGGTTGGTTTTCGGCTTGTGTTGCTCGTGTTTCAGCAAAGTGTGTTAGTTCAGAGGTAATTTCGAGAAGTCTGGAACGCATCCATAATAGTTCGCTCTCGCCTTCTCTGGTTAACTTTTCAATTTGGGTAACATCGCCCTGAATTAGAGAAGCTTGCAGATTCTTTGTGGTTTTTTGCAGACGGGAATAGGCTTGAGCCTGTTCACTCATCAGATTTGCTACTTTTTGAATCAATTCATTTTGCATGACTTCTGAAAATACTGATAATTAACCTTCTTCTTTTAGAATTGCATCAGCGACGTCTTCATTTGAAGGTTTAAATTCTCCGTTGGAAAGTTTTTGGCTGACTTCTTGTATGCGGTTTTCACGTATGTCGGGAAGTTCTTTTACTTGTTCCACAAACTTACCAACTTCTGCCGCACGATTTGAAAACTCAAGTTTGTCTTCGCTGTTTGCGACCTTTTTGGAGGCAGATTCAGCATTACCAGATTCCGCCTTTTGAATCTCGCTTTGCGGCTTTCGGCGGACAGCATCTAAATCTGTTGGTTTGTTTACATTGATTTTATCCATTTTGTGTACATCTCTTATAAAATTTTATTTCCCTATTCTACCTATCGGCATTTTTAGGTAAAACATTAGAAATCAGTTTAAGAGGATTGACTGCTTTGCCATTTTCACGAAATTCAAAATGTAGATGTGGACCGGTAGCTTTTCCCGTCGAACCAACCGTTGCAATTGGTTTTCCACCTTCGATCGGTTGTCCTCTTTCAACGAAAATTTTGTCAGCATGAGCATATCGGCTAGTTCTGCCATTGCCGTGATCAATAATTACCATATTGCCATAACCTCCGCGTTTTCCTGCAAATACGACGATTCCATCTGCCGCAGCTCTGATAGGTGTGCCACGTTTTGCATAAATATCAATGCCGCTATGAAATTTTACTTTTTTATCGATTGGATGAAAGCGGTTTCCAAATTTTGAAGTTATTCTTCCATCTACGGGCATTTCTATTGTGTTTGAATTAGTTTTGTTCTTGGCGGCTTTATTTGGCGAGAGAATTTCGTTGATGATTGATTGCGGCACGTATAATCTTTCTTTTTTCTTTTCTCCTGTGAAGGCTGTTCGCCAATCTTCATTACTATTTTTCTCCGAGTCCAAGGAAATTATTTCTGCTTCACCTGATTTTAACGAGGCAAAATTATCTCTGACAGGATTTGTTTTTCCATTTCGATTAATTAAATTAGCCACATCTATATTTTTGTTTATTTTATTTTTTGTAAAACCGTTCTCAGTAATATCTTTTACCGCTGAAATTGCTTTTGAAAGGGAGGTATTATTTTGAGAATTTGTGTTTTTTGAATCTGATTTATTTAATCCGAATTGTCGCAAGATTATGTCTTTTAATCCGATTCCACCCGCTTCTGCCATAGCTGTTGCAAGTTGTTCGGAAAACATTTTTTGTGCGAGGTCAGAACCACCATCTTTACCAAAAAGGGAATCTTCACCGCCACCAATACCGTTTAAGGTAGAAGTCAATTGCATGAGCAAAATTGCTTCAAATTGTTCCGCAGCACGCTGGATTGCATCTTGCTTTGAAGGCTTTTGAGCCGCAAGATTAGCATTTCCTAAATTTTCGATGGCTGAAAATTCCATTTTTTCTATTGCATTTCTAAATCTGCATTCATTGCACCGGCAGATTTAATTGCTTGCAAAATGCTGATTATGTCACGGGCGGAAACTCCTAAAGCACGAAGCCCTCTAACAACTTCATCAATTGTTGCACCATCAGGCAAAATAACTGATTCAGGTTTTTTCTGTTCGACATCAACGGTTTTTGTTGGGACGACTTGAGTCTCACCATTAGTCAAAGGTTCGGGTTGAATAACATCAAAATCTGTTCCGACTCGAATAGTTACGCCACCTTGTGAGATTGCAACTGAACCAATACGGACTTCACGCCCCATAATAATTGTTCCTGTTCGTTCGTTAATTATTACCTTGGCGATTTTGTCTGGGGTGAGTTTGAGAGATTCAAGTTCGGCGATAAATGCCACACGGTTTTCAAAATAATTTGGCGGTAAGGAAACCTGTATATTTCTTCCATCAAGAGCTTTTGCCGTTCCAAGACCAAATTTATCATTGATTACTTTGTCTAGTCTGGCAGCGGTTGAAAAATCTTCATTTCTTAAAACCAATGTCAGGCGATTATTAGCGGCGAGGGAAGTCGGCACAGCTCTTTCAACCGTTGCACCATTTGGAACTCTGCCAACAGTCGGGTGATTTATTTCAACCGAATTACCTCTATTCCCGGCAGAAATTCCTCCGATCGAAACAGAACCTTGAGCAATCGCATAAATTTGTCCGTTGATTCCTTTTAAGGGGGTCAAGATCAAAGTTCCGCCTTGGAGAGAGCGGGCATCACCGATTGATGAAACGGTTACGTCTATCTTAGAACCCTGTCTAATGAAGGGCGGAAGTTTTGCGGTAACCATCACGGTTGCGATATTTTCAGGTTTTAAGGTTGTAACCTCTGTGGTGATTCCCATTCGTTCGAGCAAGTTTTGAAGCGTTTGTCTCGCATACAAGTTTTGCTGAACACGATCACCGGTTCGATTCAGCCCAACGACCAAGCCATAGCCAACCAATTCGTTTGAGCGGACGCCTTCAATATCTGCCAAATCCTTGACGCGAATTCTCATTTTTGCGTCTGTTTCTTGACAGTAAATTATTGTGGGAAATGCCAAATAAACAGACGCAAAAAGGAGAAAAAAGATCAAACTTATATTGTGGGAGTGAATTAAGTCTAATCTTTTGAAGTGTTTAAGGTTGAAAGTAGTAATCATTGTTTATCGGAGTTAATTATTTAAAATGGATTGAGTTTATCAAACAAGCGGGCTAACCAACCCGGTGCATTTTCTTTAGATGCAACTCCCTTGCCATTAAATTCTACCCGTAAGTCCCCTATAAAAGTTGTTGGAATTGAGCCATCTGCCGCAATATCATTTCGTCGAACTATTCCTGTTACGGCAAGTTGTTCTGTTTCCTTATTGATCTTAACTTGCTTGATTGCCTGAATTCTCAAATCTCCATTGGGTAAAACCTCGATGACACGAGCAGTAATTCTTGCTCGAACGTTTGAAGTTCGCTGAGTTGCTCCGCTTCCTTCATAAGTTCTTTTTCCAAGACCACCGATTACAGAGCTGATGGTTGAAGCTCCGGGAATGGGCAAAGCTCCTGCCAACGTCGTTATCCCTCCGGCTGTGCCCGAATCTTTGTTGCGGTCAGCTGAAGAATTTACGCTGGCAAGGCTATTCTCAACGACATCAACGAATACTAAATCGCCTAGGCGATGGGCTTTGAAGTCCGTCAAAAGATGAACATTTTGCCCCTGAGTTGTGAAAAGAGAGCCATTAGAAGAAGATTCTTTTCTAACTAATTGCTTGGACGCAGTTTGGGGAGGTTTTTTAAGCTCAACGACGGTTAATTTCGGAGCGGTAGTTTTACGCTTTTTCTTTTTTTGAGCAAATCCACCTGAAAAGGCTAACAAAACGATAATTAGTGCTGAGAGTATCTTTAATTTCATAGCTTTTAGAAAAATATTTTGACCACGCCTTCATCAAAGACCGTGGCTTGAATGATTTTTTTGGATTGTAGATTTTTTACGGTGATGCGGTCTCCGATTCGTCCACTTGCACGGGCTTCGCCAGTGACAACAAGCTGTAATTTGCCTGATTGACCGACAATACGAACCAGATCACCTGATTTGATAACGATGTCTTTAACAATCGAATCCCTAGTTAATACTGAGTTTTTGGATAAATCACGGATTGTTTTGATTCCGCGTAAGTCTTCTTTTTTATACAAATAACTTAAAAGCGGTTTTTTCAGTCTTATCTTCTTCAAAACAGCATCGGAAACTTTAACTCTTTTGTTTTTTGCTAAATCATTTGCTGCAACAAAAACTTCTGCAAAAGCTTCAATTTCCACTTTGGCAGATATTAGCCTGTATCTTTTGCCATTAATGCGGATTTCTATGGGTAGATAAAAAGGTGCAAAAACATTGCGAATTTTTGAAAGGTCGGTGTTTATTTCAGCATTTCCGAGAGGGGCTTCAACCGAAGCAGGTATGTCTAAACGCAAAATACTGATTGAAATTTCGCTATCTTCAAATTGCTTAAAAATTGCTTTTTTGACACTTTCACGAATCTGAATTTCTTCGATTTTCTGACTTGCTCTTTTTACAAAAATCTTTTCAGGCGAGCTTATTGAAAAATCATTTGGTGAAAATCCTGCCGCAGCAATGGAAAGATTCAATTTGCGAACAGGAATTTCTCTGACCATTCCAACGTTTGGGGAATAACCAAGTGAAATTTTTTTCAGAAGTTCGACAGATTCTTGTTTGCCTGAAATCTTTGCAATATCCCGCAAATAAATTATTTCATTTTCAATAATAGTTTGTGACTTTACAGAAATATAAGCTTTACTTTGTGCAGAAGTATTTTGAATACAAAGTACAAGCAAAAATGTAAAAATCGAAAATGAAATAATTACTTTTTTCATGTGGGATAAATGAAATTGTTTATGAATTAGTTAACAGCTTGATTGATTGTTCCAAGCATACGGTCAGCCGTTGTTATAACTTTTGAATTTGTTTCATAGACTCTTTGTGCTGAGATCATATTAACGAGTTCTTCAACGACATTTACATTTGAACCTTCTAGAAAACCCTGCCCGATACTTCCGAATCCATTTGTGTTCGGTGTTCCGACAACAGCTTGTCCAGAAGATCCAGTTTCTTTGAAAAGGTTTCCACCGATTGCTTCTAAACCCGCAGGGTTTGGGAAAACAGCGAGCTGTATTTGCCCGACGTTTTGGGGGTTAGCTTGCCCTTGGGTTGTTATCGAAACTGTTCCGTCTTTTCCGATCGTAATAGAGGTAGCTTCAGTTGGAATCGTGATTGATGGCTCTAGTGCATCACCATTCGCAGTTACCATCTGTCCCTGATTATCAACTTTGAAAGCCCCCGCTCTTGTATAAGCTAAATCTCCGTTAGCTTGACGAATCTGAAAGAAACCACTTCCTTCAATTATTGTGTCGAGCGGATTATCTGTTTGCTTAAAATCGCCTTGTAGATATGAACGCATATTGGCAATTGAGCGTGTACCAAGACCGATCTGAAGACCGACCGGAAGATTGGTTGAAGCATTTACTGCACCGCCGGCGGCACGTAAATTTTGATACATCAAATCTTGAAATTCGATACGACTTCGCTTAAAACCCGTTGTTGAAGCATTAGCGAGGTTATTCGCAATGTTATCTACATTTTGTTGTTGAGCCTGCATACCTGTTGCAGCTGTTAATAATGCTCTGTTCGGCATAAATATAATCCTCCGTTAAATTCTTCCGATCTCGCTTGAGATCTTTCGTCCTAAATCATTCATCATTAGCGAGATCGAACGCTGGAGTGATTCGAATTCGCGGTTGTTTTTAATCATCGCAGCCATTTCTGTGACCGAGTTGATGTTTGAAGATTCTAAAGTTCCTTGTAAAACACTCGATTTTGCATCATCCTGCGGTTGTTCTTCGCCAGTCAGGGAAAATAAGGAACTTCCTTCTTTTTGTAAGGCGTTAACAGGGTTTTCAAAGCGGATAATTTTGAGTTTTTCAAAATTGTTTCCATCAACTGATAATGATCCGTCTTTTCCAATAGACAATTCTCCGCCTTTTGGAACAGTTATCGGTCCATTTTGTCCAACAACTAAATCACCGTTTTTGGTAACCAGCTGACCCGTAGCATCCAACGTTAAATTGCCCGCTCTTGTGTAACGAGCACCTTGCTGGGTTTGGATTTGTAAAAAGCCATCACCATTGATTGCCACATCCAAATTTCTTCCAGTTTCGCGGATTGAGCCTTGCGAGAAATCTGTTTTGTGAGTGGTTGTTACTCCTGATACAAGCCCTTGTTGAGTTTCAGAGCCTTGCTCAATGGCTTCGACCGAACCATACATAAGTCGTTCAGCCTTAAATCCTGTGGTGGAAGCATTAGCAATGTTATTTGCTTGGACTTCGAGTGTTCTTTGTCTGGCACGCATTCCTAAAAATGCTGCATATAATCCGTTATTCATAAGCTTTTTCCAATTTTTAAGAGTAGCTTTGAAGAGGGCGGTTTAGGTTTACGATGAGTTCTACTTCGCCCGGCATCATCCCCAATTTTTCTGCAATTGAACGTGAATCTTGTCCGTTTTGAGCAAGGGATAGAACTTTGTGCTTTTGTTCGGTTAGGTTTATTTCCGAACTTTCTCTTTGAGTTGCAGCATCAAAAGTTTCTTCTTTAAGCTCTTTTGGTTTTGGAGCACTATTTTCTAGTGAACTTAGAAACCTTGATTGATTTTCAACACGAATTCTGTTCTTTTCAAGTTCTTTCTCACATTCAAAAAGAGAGTCTTCCAAAAAGATAATTTGTTTATTGTTATATTTAGCCAAAGTTTTGAGTTTCTGCATTGATAAATAACTAAAAACAGAAACTATAAAACTTAGTAATCCAAAAACTGAAAGTGCTGCTAATATCTCAATTTGTATATTCATATTTACCTCTTAATTTTCCTCTTTTGGAGCGTTGGCTTCAGGGGCTTTAGGTTTAGGGGACGGATTCTTGTCTTGATCTGGGTTTTGTTGTTTGGGTTTTTGTTCGTCAGCTTTTGGCTGAGGTTGAGCAGGCTTGTCAGTTTGTTCAGCTACATTTTGTTTTGTTTGAGGATTAACTGTGGCATCTTGTTCATTCTCTTTTGAAGTATCGGAATTACCATTTAGACCATTTAAACCGCCATTTTGAGAATGAAGCTTGGTTATCTTTATGCTGTAATATCCATCAACTACAACGACCTCACCTTGAGCAAAAGGAAGATTATTAACCAGCAATTCAACCGGATCATCAACCGTTCTGTTAAGTTCTATCATTGAGCCGTTTCCAAAGTTAACAATGTCTTGGAGAGGCATTTCCGTGAGTCCAAAACGGACGATAACGTCCATTTCGACATTCAGTAAGCGATCTATATTAAACGGTGAATTTTCCATATTCATAAATTAAACAGGCTTTTTTAAGTATTGGAATTGGCAGTATCAGATTTTTGCTTTTCAGTGATTTGAATGACCATTCTTCCATCAACAGCAGCGACTCTTCCGGCGAACTTTTTTACACCATTGACGCTTACATTGAGGGGCTTTTCAACCCGATGATTTGTTCGTAAAACATCGCCAATATTTAAGTTAGTTAGGTCAGAAACGGCGGCAGGTAATCGGTCTAAATCAGCGGTAACAGATAAATCTACTTTAGAAAGAGTTCGCAGCAATGCTTTTGTTGATTCCGCTGGAGTTTCTTTATTGGCTGAATACGTTGCCGGAGTGAATTTTTCGATAATATTTTCAACCATTGCAACGGGCAAACATATGCTCATAGAACCATGTGCTTCGCCAATACTTATTTGATAAACAATGGTTGCGACGACTTCGTTAGGAGCAACGACCTGTGCAAGTTGTGGATTTGTTTCTTTTCCGACGACTTCCGTTTCAATTTCAAGGACTGGTTTCCAAGCTTCTCGGTAATTGTCCGTACAGACCGCCAAAAAACCTTCGAGGATATTAAGTTCTAACTCTGTCGCCGCTCTTTTTTCTTCAAGCGGTTTGCCTGATCCACCAAGCATACGGTCAATTATCGGAAAAGCTATTGAGGAATTAATTTCGATGGCGAACATTCCGCGTAAGCTTTTTGAAGCAATTGTGAAAATAGTTGTTGGATCGGAAAGACCACGTAGGTAATCTCCATAAGATTGTTGTTCAACAGATATTAAATTGATCTCGGCTATCGCCCGTAAAAAAAGCGGAAGACTTGATGAAAGTCCGTGTGCAAAAAGATCGTGTAGAAGATATATCGAACGAACTTGCTCTTTTGAAAGCCGATCAGGTCGCCGAAAATTATACGGGACAACTTTAGAACGCTTAGCACGATCTCTTGCCTCTTCACCCTGTTCATTTTCAGGTAAGAGTGCAGACATTTCTTCATTTGAAAGTATTTCGTTAGTTCTCATGAATTTTTAGCAATATATCCGCGTAATCGTATGATTGCTTGGGTTCTTAACTGCGAAACACGCGATTCGGTTACTTCCAAAATTACCGCTATTTCTTTCATATTTAATTCTTCTACATAGTAAAGAGAGATGACTTTTTTCTCTCTTTCAGGAAGAAAATTAACTGCTTCAGTTAGTAATCTGCGTCGCTCGGTATATTCTAATTCCTCAATCGGAGAAGCACCTTTATCAGATATTGTGTCCATTAGAGAAAGACCTGTATCTTCTTCTCTTTCATCAAGGTTATTTAATTTAAGCCCACTCATTTCCTGTAAAACCTTGTGCAACTCAGCAATTGAAATTTCGAGATGTTCAGCGACCTCTTCTTCCTTGGCTGGACGACCATTTTTTCGCTCGATCTCATCGTAAGCTTTTTGCACTTCACGGATGCGACGACGGGTTGAGCGGGAAGCCCAATCTAATGCTCGCAAACTGTCTAAGATGGCACCGCGAACACGCATTTCCGCAAAGGTCGTGAAAGCTATTCCTTTGGTTGGATCGAACCTTTCGACCGCATCAATCAAACCGATAACACCTGCACCATACAAATCATCTTTTTCAACTGAAGGTGGCAGCTTAATAGCAATTCGATCAGCAATGAATTTTACCTTGCTAAGATGACTGGTGATCAGTTCTTCGCGTTCGCTGTGACCAAACTTTTTAGATTTATAAGCTTGAGTCTTTTGGTAATTATTAGCAGGAGAATGTTGCAGCATTATTGGGAATTTATTTAATTAGGAGAATTAAGGATTAGTTTATTTAGAAATAATTCTGTTCCAGAATGATTGAGCCTCACCTGTGGTTGCCAGATCGGCTGGGTTTCTCGAATGTATTTGTTTTGCAATTAATTTTATTGCCCGACTTGAAGGGGCTTCCGGGGCATATTCAAGAACAGGAATTTGTTCTCGGACGGCTTCGACCAATAAATCGTCATTTGGAATCATTCCTAAGAAATTTACTTCGCGTTTCAGAAATCTCTTTGAAACATAACTGACCTGTTCAAAAACCTGTTCGGCATCTCCGACGCCAACTACGTTATTGACAACAACAAAGATAGGTTTCTCAGGCGAATGTCGCAAAATAATTTTGATGGTTGCATAAGCATCAACTATTGAGGTGGGGTCAGGGGTAGCAACAATAATAATTTCGTCAGCCGAGATCAAGATACCAGTTACATTTTCCGAAATGCCCGCCGCCGTATCAATCAACATAAAATTTGAGCTGCGTTCCATTGCTTCGAGCTTATGCAATAGATTCGTGTGTGCGGAAACAGAGATATTCGCTAGTTCTTCGATTCCGCTTCCACTTGGGATCAATTGAACTCCGTTTGATATCTGAACGGCAATATCATCTAGTTCCTTCCATCCGGCTATCACATGACCTAAATGATGTTTGGGGGTAACACCACAGAGAAGGTCGGCGTTAGCTAATCCAAAATCTGCATCCAGAAGAGATACTTTATTTCCAATTGAGCCTAAGGCAAGAGCCAGATTCACCGACAGATTGGATTTGCCGACACCTCCTTTTCCGCCGGAAATCGCAATGCTTCGCATACGTCGGACGGTTTTTGGTGGATTTGTTTCTGTAGCTTGTTGTTCTGAATACATAGAGTTTTTCTGCGTATTGTTTTGAGCAATAAGTCTTAGTGTTGATGCTTGATCGTTCATCTTGATTTAGGCAGCTTTTGCCATTGGTTTAACTTTTTTATTAAGAATTTGAGAGATAAAGTTTTCGCAAGTAGCAGCGTGTAAATCTTCAGGTACTCTCTGTCCATTACAAAAATAGACGAGAGGAAGGGAGCTTTGGGAAATAATTTCAACTAAAGCTCCCGGGCGTGTGGTTTCATCAATTTTTGTGAGGGCAAGGCAATCCGCACCATACATTTCAAATTTCTTCATCGCTGCGATACCGTCAATCGGGTGCATTACTGCTTGAACAGCTAAACATTTACGAATCTCATCGTGCTTTTTCAGATAATCTGAAACCTCATATTGGTCTGCCAGATCATGCGGGTTTTTACCAGTTGTATCTATTAAAACAGTAACGTCATCAGGTAAGCGATTTAAGATTGCATCAAGCTCAAAAACCGAACGGATTACATGACAACCTGCACCGATTATTTGTGCATAAGTTTTGAGTTGTTCAACGGCTGCAATTCGATAAGTATCAAGCGTTACGAGTTCGACACGGCGGTTTTCATGTAGAGCAACCCGAGCGGCAAGTTTAGCGAGAGTCGTGGTTTTACCAACCCCTGTTGAACCGATAATTGCCAGGATATTTTTTGAATCTTTTTTAAGAGGATCAGATTCAAAAGTGAGGGTTGAGGATAAAATATGATAGAGGACAGTTTGTGAAATTTCGTCTGCTTTGATAAGACCTTGTTTGAATTGAGGAATTATTTCATTGAGGTGATTGCGGACAGTTTCGGGTTTCAGACCTGTTGCTGTTAATTCAATATAGGAATCATAAAATGGTGAATCATAAATTTCGCCTTCAGATTCTAAATCAATTTTTCCTGAAAATAACTGAACGCTTTGGCGGGTCGCAAAAGCCCTAATCGAATGTTTTACTTCACGTAATTCAGCTCGAATAATATCCAAATCGCTCTTTGAGATGTTTGTGGGAGCATCATCGTTCAAAGAATTATTTGTAGGAGCTAAATTAGTTTCTTTCAGAGGCTTTTTATTTTTTACAACTTTTGAGGGTTTTCTTTTATGAACGATTTTGGGAGCTTCAGAGCTAATTTCTACTGTTTCAATTTTCTTTTTCGGAGCAGAAGCTTCAGCCCTTGGTGATTCAGGTAATGTTTCATCTTTGAGAATTTCCGGAAAATCAGGGATTATTTTTACGGACGCACTATCGTTTTCGGCACGGGATTTTAGCGAATCAAAGAAATTATTCTTTCTTCTTTTGGGTTTGGCTTCAACACTTTCAGGTTCGGCGACAGTATCATCCACTAAATTCAGAATGCTTGTGTCATTTGTTGATTTTGCCTCTCTCTTCTCAGTTTTTTCAAAATCAGGTGCGAGAGCACTTACCTCAATTTGATTTTCACCGCGAAAGCCGAAGAACCCTCTTGCACGAACCTGCTTCGTTTCTAAAACAAAAGCATCTTCGCCAAGATCACTTTTAATCTTTTCTAAAGCTTCACGAGTTGTTGCAGCACGATATTTTTTTACGTTCATTGATTGATTTTCCTGTGTAGTAATTTAAGGATTTTCGTGGGAGAAAATTTTTAATTTACCGTTCCCATTGAGATGAGTTGAACATTGGCAGCCACTTCTCCATGGGCAATCACTTTTAACTCTGGCAAGAACCGTTCCGTTAATTTTCTGAGGTGTGGACGGATCATAGAGGAGCATAAAACGACGGGTTGAGACATAACCGCAGCTTGGCAGGCAGCCTCAATTTTTTCGAGCAGTTGTTTACCGAATTCAGGCTCAATAGGCTGTTCTGACGCACCTCCGAGCAATCCGAGGCGATCTGCGATCTGGTTTTCAAGTTTCGGATCAAGGGTGACAACAGAGAGTTCGCCGCTTTCATTTGCAAGGCTCGAAGAGATAGTTCGGGAGAGAGCGGAACGGGCTGATTCCGTCAAAGCATTGACATCGCGTGTCACGACTCCGACATCTGTAATTGCTTCGAGGATCGTAGCCAAGTCACGAATCGGAACTTGCTCAGCGAGAAGGTTTTGCAGAACTCTCTGAGTTTCACCCAAGCTGAGAACTTTCGGAGTCGCTTCCTCAACCGTTTTAGGATGAGTTTCAGAGAGAGCATCAAGCAGACGACGGGTTTCTTGTCTGCCAAGTAATTCAGGAGCGTAATGTTTGATGTTTTCTGATAGATGAGTACAGATAACAGTGGTCGGATCAACGACCGTATAACCCGCAGCGACGGCTCTATCTCTGTCTTCGCTACGCCTGATCCAAACCGCAGGCATACCAAACGAAGGATCAACCGTCTCAATTCCATTTATCTTTTCACGAACAGCTCCCGGATCAATTGCCAGATGTGCATCGGGGTGAATTTCGCCGCCTGCAATTTTTTCTCCTTTTAGTAAAATTGCATATTCACGCGGAGCTAGTTCGAGATTGTCCGTGACATGAACTGAAGGGACAATTATACCGAGTTCAATAGCAGTCTGACGACGAATTTCGCGTATGCGGTTGAGGAAAGAATCATCTTGGCTAACTAAGCCAACTAAACCATATCCAACCTCCAATGCGAGTGCATCAATTTTTAGTAAACTCTCGATGTTTTCAGGGGTACTGCTCATTTCTGCTTGTTTTTCGGCTTCTTCTTTTTCAGTTGCTTCAGCCTCGACCTCTTTGGCTCTTTGCATTGAAAAATATCCGACTACGCCTGTTCCAGCAGCGAGCAAAAGAAACGCTACATGAGGCATTCCCGGTAAGATACCCAAAAATGCCAAAACTCCTGAGGCAATAAAAAGCGGTCTCGGATTATTTAAGAGCTGACCGCTCATTTCCGTTCCGATGCTTGAATCACTGGCTGAACGTGTAGTTATAACGGCGGCGGCAACTGATATAAAAAGAGATGGAACAGCCGCAGAAACACCATCTCCAACGGTCAAAATTGTGTAAGTTTTAAGTGCCTCCGTAAGAGATAAACCGTGTTGCAGAACTCCGACCGCAAATCCTGCACAGATGTTTACGGCAACGATAATTATTGAAGCAATCGCGTCTCTTTGAGTAAAGCGGATTGCACCATCCATTGAGCCGTGAAATTCTGCGGTTTGAGTAATGTCTTTTCGTCTTTGTCGGGCTTCATTTTCATCAATCACGCCAGCAGCCAGATCAGCATCAACCGCCATCTGTTTTCCGGGCATTGCGTCTAAGGTAAACCTTGCAGTGACTTCCGATGAACGCACCGCACCATGGTTAACCACGATAAATTGAATCGCCAGCAAAATTAAGAAAATAACTACCCCGACTACATAGTTTCCGCCAATTACAAACTCTCCAAAAGCTTTAATTACAGCCCCTGCCGCAAAGTCTCCCGAATTTCCATCAGTTAGGATCAAGCGGGAAGTCGCAAGGTTTAAGGCAAGCCGATAAAGCGTAATCAAAAGCAATAAATTAGGAAAAGATGTAAACTTTACGGGTTGCAAAATATACATCGAAACCAGCAAGATCACGACCGCTGCCATCAGGTTAAAACTAATCAAAATATCCAGCAAAAAAGCTGGAAGCGGAATAAGCAGAACAAGTAAAATTACAACTGCTCCGATCGGAACAGTCAGGTGTGAATAATTATTTGCTTGGCTTAGAAGTTTGTTGGTTGGAGAGTTACTCATTATGTAAAAACTGTCAAAATTTTGATGGTTTTTGCCCATTTTCAAGGGCTTACACAATGGTTATCGCAATCCAAATGCCATAAATAATATTCGGGGAATAGCAAAACGATCTATAAACAATATGAAGATACCTCAATTCTTTTTCGTCTTGATTTTGTAAGTTTGTTAAAATATCGCAACATCAATAGCGTTATATTGTAAAAAAAATGAATATGAATGAGAATCAATTCAGAAGAGCTACATTAAGCTGTGTAAAAGGAGTGCAAGCATCCCTGCTTGCAAGTTTCCTGTTTTTTAGGAAACTAATTATCGTTAAATTCTTAGTAGATTAAATAGAATTCGAATGTTCTGTTCTTTGAAAATTAAATGTCTCAAGCACTTCAGCCATTAAAGATGGCGACAGAATGAAGCCTAGTGTGAAGCGAAGCGGAACGCTAGGTCTGTAGAATCCAAAGATTTAGAGCTATCGCAAGATAGCGACAGATATTTGCAATGGAGAAATTTCTGTCGCCCCTTAACAGGGGCTTTAATTCTGTGTGGGAACTATCCCCCGCCCTTGCGGACGGGGCTTTATGCTCCCGCCCACTCTCGAGGGCTAAAAACTAAATCTAACGGAACATTTAATTTTCAAAGACCAAAAACACTCATGCAAGCAAAGTATGCAAGCAGAAATAACTAATAATTAAGGGTAGTGCCTTAAAAGTAATGCTGACTTCTTTTGCTCCGTTAGGAGCTAATTGAAAATAGCCTCACAATTTATTGAGATGGATCATTTATTGAAGTGATTCAAGTCCCATAAGGGACGGCTGAATCAATCGTCCCTTATGGGGCTTTATATTGATTTTTAATTTAACCCCGCAATAAATTGCGAGGCTATTTTCTTTCAATCCCTACGGGATAAATTCTCAGAATATTACTTTTAGGACACTAACAAAAATTAATAATAGTTGATAAAAATACAGGAAAAGAATTCGATACGAATGGTGATAAGGTTATAAGAGTTAAATAGGAGGGAAGATGAAAAAACATATTATTTTTATAATTTTGGTTACACTTTTTGTAAATCTCGTCCTAGTGGGAAAAGCATTGTATCAAGAGTCTCAAGAATTCGGTTCTGAAAAACTAGATGTAAGTACAGATTTATTGAAGGTTGTAAAAGAAATTGGATGGAAGATGCCTAAGATAGATTCAAACGAAACTTTTCAAAGTAAAATAGTTCATTTTCAAAATATTCCGGTATTAGCCAAAACTTACCAATTGAAGAAACCTTTTGATTCGTTTGTAGATTTTTACTACTTAAATAAAGAAAAGACCCTAGAAATAGAATCTTTAACTCTTGAGATAAGGTATTTTCAGCTTTACAGTTTTAAAGAAAAAGTTTTTGCCTTTGCAGTTTTTGGGTCTCCATTTGGATTCACGAAAGGAGGCTCTCGAGCGGTGATTGGCACAAGATACAAGGTTTATTATTTTGATGAAAATGGAGACGGTAAATTTGAAACCAGATATAACGATGTCAGTGTTCCTAAACACATTCCAGATTGGGTGAAAAAATAAGCTGCTTACAATAGAACCTACTCAAGGCTACGGACAAGCAGATAGAATCAGACAGCAATATGGGATATGAGCGGGATATTGGACTACACACCCAAAACCCCCCAAAAAAGAAATAAAGAAGTGTAAAGTTTATGTCAAAAAAATCTATAATTTTTCTATCAATTTTATGCGTTATGATGTTTTCTGTAGAAAACATTATGGCTCAAAATTGCAATTATTGGCATAACATGGTTGGTGTTAAAGATGTAGATTATTCAGGCAAGAAAGTAGATGAAAAAGATCCTAAACAAATACTTAAAGGTATTGAGTGTTTACTAAAGTTAGAAGGTAATAAGTCCCCAGGCGGATTGAGCGGGGCTACTCATCCAGAAGTATCTCAATTATTACCTTCAGCAGCTGTGGAAGTAACTGCACTGCATTACATTTCATATCTTTTTTATGAAAGATTCGATTATGCAAATGGTGTTGCTCTTCATGAAATTGATAAACCCTCTGTCTTGAATTCGGATAAAGTTGTAAAAAAAGCTTATCGTAGTTACAGAAAATGGTTTAAAAAAGTAAAAAAAATAGGAATAGATAAAGCAAGAAAGAAAAATATTGACCCATTAAAAGGCTCCGGAATAACTTGGTATTAATTAAAGAATTTGGATACAACTGTGATTGAAGCACAATAATGGATTGTTATGACTATGTAAGCAATCCTTTATAAACTAATTTTTCACTCATGGAGAGCGAAAAAAGCAGAGAGATTTTGACAGTTTGTGAATTAAGAATTTCGTCTAACGCCTAAAGAGCGAAATTATTTTCCTGCTTCAGTCTTTTGGGATTGAAAATTATTAATAACGTTGCGTATTTCGCACTTAAATTAAAAGTGAATTGCTCTTTTACACATAGAAGCATTACCGATATTTTTACAGAGAATAGTTACGGTAGATTAAACTTTAGGCATTTTCATAAAATGCATCCTCATTTCTTTTTTACTTTATTTTAAGCTCCATCGTCTTCAGATTTCTCTTTTTTCTTTTCATCGCCGCGACTTTGGATTTTAGACATAATTTGATTGAATTCGGGCATTTTTCTCAAGGGGTCTAAATTGTAGTCGTGGGCGATTTTTGTGAAAAGAGTTAAATCTTTATCTTTGGATTCGCTGAGGATTTTTACTGCTTGTTTTTTGTCGCCGATGTGTAGGTAGGCGGTGGCAGTTTCGTAATCTAAATTGGTGGTTTCAGGTTTTTTAGTCGCTTCTTTTAGGGTTTTAATCGCCTTCTTTTTATTGCCTTGTTTAGCTTGAATGCGGCTTAAAATTGTTAAACTCGTTTTTCTTAATTCAGGTTCTTTGGAAGTTTTTTCCAATTCGCCGATAGCTTTATCATGCTCACCCATTTGTTCATAAATTTGAGCAAGCATAATTCTGGTTTCCGGCACAGACGGGGAAATTTCGATCGCCTTTTTGCAGAAAGCTAAGGCTTCCTCAGGTTTTTTATCCAAATACAAGAAATAAGCGAGATTAGTATTTGCCAAGCGGGAACTAGGTCTCGTTCTTTGTGCAAATTTCATCTCTTTGATAGCATCTTCCAGATTGTTGTTATAGGTCAGCATCCAAGCATAACGCTGGCGGGCATTAGCATTATTTGGATTAATTTCGATTGCTTTTTTGTAAAGATAAAAAGCCTTGTTTGTATTTTCTTCATACAAAGAGATTAGAGCCAGAGCAGTCAAAGCCTCAGAAGATTTCGGATTAAGTTCTAAAGCTCTATTGCCCATTTGTTTAGCTTTGGCTATGTATTCATCTTTTGGTAAATGCCCAAGGTTAAAGAAAACCATCAGAGAATATGTATCAGCCAAAAGTGCATGAGCGATTGCATATTTCGGATCTTTTTCGATGGCTTTTTCAAAATACTCGGCGGCTTTGCTCAGGCTTTGCTCAGTTCGCTCGTCCCAATGGAAAAGTCCCATTGTATAAGCCTGATAAGCTTCAAAGTTATCCGTATGTTTATTTTCGGCGATAAATTCGGATGCTTCGTTTGTTTTTATCGAAAGCCTATTGGCAACATGTTCAAAGACCTTATCCTGCAATGTGAACATATCAGAAAATTCCGCATCAAATTTTTCTGACCAGACAGGAACTTTCTTTTTAACATCAATCAACTGAACGTTGACTCTGACGATATTGTGATCTTTTTGAATTGTTCCTGTCAGCACATAATCTGTTCTAAGTTTTTCGCCAACTTTGATTGGATTGTCCTGTGCTTCTTCAAGGTATTGAATTATCGAACTGGTCGGAGCGATCGAAACTTCTTTTTGATTACTCAATTTTGAAATCAATGTGTCCGCAATACCCAAACCAAGTTTTTCGTTTTTAGCTCCGCCGATTTGATTAAAGGGCAAAATCGCAATTGAATCGAATTGAGCTGTCTGAGGAGCAGAATTGTAATTGCTGTAAAGTTTATATCCGACAAAAGAGAATAAAGAAAATAAGATAAGTGCAATTGCAATTGTCGAAAATAAACTTAAAGTTTTCTTGCGGGACGGGAGAGCTATTTTTTCCTGAGTTTCATCTTTATCAGGCGAGGTCAGCTGATTTGGAAAACTGCCATTTGAGTTTCCATTTACATAAAAAGCATTCACACTCTGGTTAGGAAAATTTGTAGCAGCCAAATCCCGGGCTGAAATCTCTTTCACCTCTCCGATGAAGCGATAACCAAATTTTGGAATCGTTTCTATGTAATTGCGTTCATCGCCATTTTCTTTAAGAACCTTTCGGATCATATAAATATGTTGAGCAAGGTTAGCTTCTTCAACGAAATTCTCAGTCCAGACGACATTCAAAATTTCATCCTTTTTCAACATCCGATCACGGTTCTCGATCAGAAAAAGCAAAATCTCAAAGCATTTTTGAGTTAGGGGGATATGTTTACCATCGAGAAGTAATTCACGATTTGCAACATCTATACGATACTTTCCGAAATCATAGAATTGCATTGTTTTACCGATTTTTTATAAATTTGAAATTTTTTTCATGACCTATAAAGAAAACACCTTAGGGAATCTTTTTGTGACAATTATTTTAGAATGCTAAAACTTAAGGGATTTAGCATACATATTTTCTGGTTAGCCTTTGGTTTCTTAGTTTTTAGACGATTTTATTATCTATGAATTTGATACGAGATTGAGTAAGAAAAGTTGCAGGTTTGTGGATAAAATTTTTATAAAATTTTCTTGCAAAAGTTATTTCAGAGCAAAGAAAATGAGAATTATCATCCTTTTTTACTGTGGAGAAGATAAACAGCACTTCTAAATGGCAAATATTTTTTGGGAAAGCAAAAAAATGATAATAATTCTCAAAAATTGGTTATATTCTAATTATTAGTAACTTATATCATGACGTTTAATGATTGAATTAAGGGTTGATGTTCGCATATTAAGCAATTTTGCAGCTTTCGCCTGATGCCCTTTTGTGACACGTAAAGCTTGTTTGATCAGATTGATTTCATAAAGCTTGGTTGCTTGATAAAAATCAATACCTTCCTTTGGAAAACTCATTTCAAAATGCTTAAAGAAAACGTTTGTTTCAACGTCCTTCATTGACTGAAGTGTTGTAACAGCTCTAGTTAGAGAAGAAAGAACCTCACTGAGAGTCAGTACATTGTCGCCGATCTCAGCAGATGAATGATGTTCGCTAGTTAATACTTTATTAAGACCAGAATTCATATGAAAATACTCCTTTTGTATAAATTTTTTACGCATTATTAGATATAATTCAAATCTAAGGAAAAGTCATAAAAAAACCATCAAATGTTCTTCAAATTCTTTTCAAATATAAAAGAGAAGGCTCTTAACAAATGTTTTAAATGTTAAGAGCCTTCTCTAAGTTGCTGGTTTGATTGGGTTTAGAAAATCAATCTAAAGCCAAATCTTACCGTTCGTGGAAGTTGGAATTGAGTTGGTTGATTATAACGGGCATCCGTTACATAAGCTGCACAGCTTTGTGTTCCGTCTCCGCAAGTGGATGCTCCTGCATCACCGCGTTGATTCAGATCACGAATCTGAGCTGCCAATCCGCCATTGAAAATTTGCCGTATAAAGGTTAATTCATCTGTCACATTTGGTAACAAGAAATTAACATCGGCATCCGAAAGGTCGCTACCGAAGATCACTCCTCTGCGGTTAACAACATTACGCTCATCGAATAAGTTCAAAACATCTACATCAATTGCCAATGTGTATTTTGAGTCACGTCCGAATCTGTAACGGTGTGTCACAGCAAAGTCTGTTTGGGTAAATGCTTCGGTTCTGCCCAGATCACCACGTCCATTCAAGAAAGTATTAGCTCCATAGAAGCTGACTCTTGTTGAAATAGGTGTTCCGCTTTGACCAATAAAGAAACCTTTAAATTCTGTTGAATTAGATTTGCTTCCCATCCAGTCAAAATTGTATCCGGCATTTACTTTTACAACATGTGGTCTGTCCGTTGCTAATCTTCCGTTATCAGGATTTCCATCAGCATCAAAACCTAAGAATGGTAAATCGAAGAAACGGTTTACGTTTGGTGATGAACGTCCATTTTCATCAGAACTTGCTAAACCGGAATAGTTTCCGAACAAACGGCTGTAGGTATAACTACCATTTAAGAAATAGTTATCGGCAAGGCGTTTATTGACAGAAAATTCTATAGCATCGTATTTTCTTTCCGCTTTTGGAGTTGGTGCAAAGCCCGGGAAGAATGGTTGAGATACAACGCCTAATCCTGGATTAGCAATGAAGAAGTTTTCATTACCTTGTGCATCAAAAATACCTACGTCTTCGATAGTTCTGTCAATTTGTTTATGGACAAATCTTGCGCCCAGAACCCAATTTTGATTAAGTTCAAATTCAGTTCCGACATCAATACCTGTTTGACGGGCAGCGAGAAGATTTGGGTCAACCCGATTGTCAGACGGATCATTTGAAGGAACACGGAAGTCAAATGTTTGACCTGTCGGGTTATCTAAGATCGCTTGTCTTGAATAAAGCGGGTCTGTGTAGTCCGGGTTGCTAGCCAAGATGGTTATGTATCTGCGGAGGAAAGTGTTTCCGCCGAATGAACCACGTGGTAATTCATACTTAAAGCGGTCATAGAACCAACCAAAGCCACCGTAGATTTTCCATCTGCCGTTTCCTAAGACATCAAGAGCCGCACCAATTCTCGGAGCAGGTTTATCTCCCCAACCAAAAACGATCGGGACACCTGTTGCTGAGAATGAAGGAACATCTTCTCTTTCAATACGAAAACCTGGGTTAATCGTTAAACGTCCGATTGTCCAGCTGTCTTGAATGTAAATTGCCTGGTTATCACTTGATGTAGCACCGAAAGCTCCGAAGTTTTGTAAGTAAACATACCCGATTCCACCTGCGACTGTTCCAAACCCTCTGGATGAACGACCGTAGAAGAAACGAATTTCACCTGTTCTGGTTGAATCTACATAACCTTGGTCAACGTCGTTGCTTAAACGATTTAACTGGTAACCAAACTTGATGTTATGGCGACCACCGAAATCATTAATAATAACTGTTGCGTCAGCATCGAATGTTTTACGTCTGGAAATATCTCGTACAGTTCCGAAAACCGATGGAACGCTTGAGAATCCTGAAGCACAAGTTCCGCCCGGCGTAACGCCCGCAACACCTGTGTTTCCTGTGATACAGCGAACTCTAGGAATGTTGGTCGGAATACCATAGCTTCCTAATCTTTCATTGAGTGCTGATTCACCATAGCGAGCAGAAAGAATCCAATTATTGTTTGTCCAAGTTCCACCAAAATTATAGGTCGTGCTTGAACGACGCCCACCTGTGTTATCCAAGAAATTAGAGCCTGTTAAAACTCCATTACTTGGTTGAGCACCTGCAAGTGGAGTTATCGGAGCTAAATCTCCGTGTACACGAATCGGATTATAAGTAAAACTACCGTTCAAGTTCAGATTTTCGCCAAGTTGTGAATCAATACGTGCAAAACCATAATCGCGTCTTTCATTGCGACGATAATTTTGAGTAATACCGTCTGTATGTGTTACTTCACGTTCAGTTTCAAAACTTTGGATATTATAAGCAGAAAAGAACCAAAGTTTATCCTTAATAATTGGACCGCCAATTGAAACGCTTGGGAAGAAGAAATTATATCTATCAGCAGGGAAATCTCTTCCGGCTCTGAAATATGTCAAAGTATTTGGATCAGGGTTTAAGACAGTGCCTTGTAGAATGTTACGATTTTCGATATTACTCAAAGTTGTAACATTTGTAGGATCAACAAAAGCGGTTGCAGAATCTAATTTGCTGGTTTGGAAAGATGTTCCGATCGAACCATTAAATTCATTACCGCCACGTTTTGTAACAAGCGTGATCACACCACCTGTTGCTCCGCCATGCTCTGCTTCAAAGCCACCTTTTTTGATTTGAACTTCTTGTACAAGATCAAAAGGCAGGTTGTTATTGGAATTTAATTGACCTGTTCTAAAGTTTGTAACTTCTTGACCATCAATAATAAAAGTGTTTTCAGCTCCGGTTGAGCCTTCAATTTGGATACCGGCACCTTTGGCTTCTTGTTGAACACCTGATGCAGTATTAAGAACGCTCGTGAAGTTAGTTCCTTTCGGAATTTCTTCAAAACGTTTTGATGTAATGTTGTCTTGTACACGGCTGGATGTTGTGTCAATCGCTGCAACGTCACCACCTGTGACGGTTACGGTTGCGGATGCACCAGCCGGTTGTAGTGTAAAGTTTACGGGAGTAGCCTCACCTAGTGTAACTGTTGCTGTAGTTGCTTCACTTTCAGCAAAGTTCGTAGCTGAAGCTTTTACCTGATAATTTCCGGGAGGAACAGCCAAAACACGGAAAAAACCTTAATCATTGGACTGGACTGTCCTTCTGAAGGCATTACCTTGAATTGTCACTGTTGCATTTGGAATTACAGCTCCTGTGCTATCAGTAACTGTTCCTTCGATCGAGCCTGTTGTTTCTTGAGCAAGGCTAAAAGTAGCAAAGCTAAGAATCAAAGTTGCAATCAAAGAAAGCATTTTGAAATTTCTTAACATATTAATTTACTCCTATAAAAAGGGAATTTTGAATTTTGCCAAGTGCAGCCTTGAAAATGGTTATTAATGAATAAGAAGAGTCAAAACTGCACAAAAATAGGACACGGGAGATTTGTGCAACTTTGAATCCATCAAATTGCCTGTGTTAAAAATATGAAAGTTGTTTAACTTTAAAATTGAAGTGTTTAACGGAGTTGTGAGAGTTTTATCATAAAATATTTTAGAAAAATTTTAGATGAGGGGTTCACGAAAAACGAGAATTTTACATATTTTTTAGAAAATTTCCCATTTTTCGTAAAAATTTACAGTATTTTATAAACAAAATGTTACAGAATTTACCTAAATAAAATATTGAACAGATTTTTATTTCACATCCATCCAATTTTCACCCGAACCGATCTCAACGATCAGAGGTACGTCTAGTTCGACAGCCGATTCCATTTCTTTGGTGACGATTTCTTTTACTTTTTCAACTTCTGCATCCGGCGATTCAATCAGGAGTTCATCGTGAACCTGCATTATGACTTTTGCCTCTAAGTCCTCGCGTTCAAATGCTTTATCAACCTTTATCATTGCAATCTTTACAATGTCGCTGGCACTTCCTTGGATCGGCATATTTATCGCTTCACGTTCAGCACGAGAGCGGACGTTGTAATTTCTATCTTTTATAGATGGCAAATATCTGCGTCTGCCGAAAATTGTTGATACGTAACCTTGTTCACGAGCAACTTCCGGCGTTTCATCCATATATTTTTTGATACCTTTGTAAGTTTCGTAATAGTTTTCGATAACTTCTTTTGCTTCCGAACGGGAAATTCCGACTCTTTGTGATAAGCCGAATGCTTCGACTGCATAAGCAATTCCGAAATTTACGATTTTTGCCAAACGGCGTTTTTCTTTTAATTCTTCATCCGTATTTGCATCAAAAATTAATTTTGCCGTTTGAGCATGAATGTCTTCATTATTTCTAAATGCTTCAAGCATAACTTTGTCTTGAGTTATGTGTGCAAGAATCCGCAATTCGAGTTGAGAATAATCCGCCGCGATGAATTGGCAACCTTCTTCAGGTACAAATGCTTTGCGGATTTGTCGCCCAAGTTCTGTGCGAATTGGTATATTTTGCAAATTCGGGTCGGTTGAAGACAAGCGTCCTGTAGCAGCAACTGTCTGATTTAATTTCCCGTGAATTCTTCCATCCGAAGCGATTAATTCCGGCAAAACATCTGTGTAAGTTGATTTTAATTTGTCGAACTCACGATACTCAATAATCAAATTGGCGATTTCGTATGTTTGACCAATTTCTGTCAAAGCATCTTTGCTTGTAGAAATTTTGCCTGTCGGAGTTTTATATTTTGTCTCGATATTTAATTCTTGCAAGACTTCACCGACTTGTTTTGGTGAGTTGATATTAAATTCACGTCCGCCAAGTTCGTAAATTCTCGCACTTAACTTTTCCAGTTTTTCGGTAATCAAAGCGGAAATGTCATTCAAGGTCTTTTCGTCAACTTTCATTCCGCACAATTCCATCTCAAGTAAGATCGGCACGAGCGGTAACTCTATTTCGTCATAAACTTCTTCCAACTTATCTTCCTCGATCTGTTTGCGGAACATCGGTGCAAGTTGAACAGTCCAATCAGCACGTTCGACCGTTCGATATTGATTTTCATTCCAAGTTTCAGGGATTTCCTGCATCAATTCTTCATTGATGTTTAGACGTGCAAGTGTCGGAACATCAAAGCGTTTACGACTCGAATCAATTAAATAAGCTGCGATCATCGTGTCTTCTTTAACTGATTCGGGAACGATTCCGAGTTTATTCAAAGCCGCCATATTACATTTGAGGTCGTGTGTGCATTTGTCCAAAAATCCGTTCGACAAAATATCTTTGAGCGGTGAAATGGCTTCGTCTTTTCCTTCCTTGAAATTATCTATATCAATGTAATGCGAAACGCCAGCACCAGTTGCAATAGCAATTCCGCACGGTGCTTTAACATCAAAAGAACTCGCATTTTCCTCCGAGTTTGAAGAATCAACATCGAAACTCCAATGTTCAAGTTCCCAAAGTTTGCGAATCAATTTATCCAAGTCAGCACGATTATCAATAATTGTGTAATGACGTTTACTTTCTACATTTCCGCTATCATCTAAACCTGCGAAAAGTGGTGCAGAATCGGAAAACTCCCGCGTCAAAGTATTAAATTCCATCTCGCGGAAAAGTTCATATGCCTTAACTCTGTCAGGCTCTTCCAATTTAAGTTGATCTAAATCCAATTCGATTGGAACTTCCGTGTGCACCGTGGCGAGTTCGTAAGAAAGTCGTATGTCACCTTGATTGTCCTTGAGCGAATTTCGGTAAGTTTTATGCGAAACTTTATCCGCATTTTCCATCGCACCTTCCGCCGAACCGTATTCTTTTATCAACTTCAAAGCACCTTTCGCACCGATGCCTTTTGCTCCCGGAATGTTATCAATCGAATCGCCCATCAAAGCTAGATAATCAATAATTTTGCTCGGCGGCAGACCAAATTTATTTTCAACCCATTCTTCATCGCACCATTCGATCGGCGGAACCGGAACTTTGCGTTTGATGTTCTGCGAATTTTGTTTCATACAAATAATGTATGGGTCGCTGACAAGTTGAGTTAAATCTTTGTCATTGGAAACAATTACAGCCTGTAGCTTTTTCTCCTTGCATTGTTTTGCAAGAGTTCCAATAATGTCGTCCGCTTCATAACCGGGCATTTTTAAAATCGGCACATTAAACGCTTCGCAGACTCTAATAATGTAAGGAAGTTGTGAAGCCAAATCCTCCGGCATTTCGTCCCGATTTGCTTTGTAATCTTCAAATTGCTCGTGTCGAAAAGTCGGCTCTGGCGTATCGAAAACAGATGCTATATAGTCAGGTTTTTCATCGTCAATTAGTTTGCGAAGAATATTTGTAAACACAAAAACTGCCTGCGTAACTTGTCCGCTACTGTTTCGCAGAGGTTCTTGCCTCGCACCCATCGGTGCAAAATACGCACGAAAAATGTGCGACATCGAATCAATCAAAAATACTCGTTTGGGTTTTGCCATTTGCTAGTCGTTATTTGTTCGTTGTTTTGTTTTATCGAAGGCACAGATGAATAAAGAAGGTAAAATACTGACCACGAGCAACGAAGTAATTCTATTAAATATGTTTGAATAATAGTTAAAGAAACGTCTAGTTACAAGAAGGGCAAAATTTGTGAAAAATTTCTTTAATTGCACTTGACAGAAAAAAACTTGATACGCTATTCTGACTGTTCGTTTTGATTAACGAGAGTGATTTTTGAAATAGCAAATTTAGTTTTTATAATTTGCGAAGTTGTTTCATCACAACTGCTTTTGAGAATGCGACCCGTTCGTCTAGGGGTCTAGGACACCGCCCTTTCACGGCGGCAACACGGGTTCGAATCCCGTACGGGTCGCCAATTTTTCAACAAATCAAATATAATCTGTTAAAATATTCGCTTAAATTTTGGGCGAATTTTTTCTTTTTAAATAGAGGGTGACAAAATTTTTCGAGTAACTAAAGATGAAATTTATTCATCAAAAGAAGGCTTAAAAAACGTTTTAATAAATAACCATAGTAAAAGAATTTATGTTGAAAAAAACTTTATTAGCAATTTTAGTTTTAGTTATTGGATTTATATCTGTAAATGCTCAAGCCAATAATCAGAAAAAAGATAGGATAATGGTTTTACCATTTGAAAATACATCTAACAAAGCTGAGTTTAATTGGGTCGGAGAAAGTATTGCAGATTCTTTAACAGATTTATTAAATGTTCCAAGTTTGGACGTAGTTTCAAATCAGGAACGAAAAATTATTCAGCAACGCTTAAAAGTTCCTTTGACAGTTCTTCCATCTCTTGCAACTTCCTTGAGACTCGCAAGAGAAGGTCGAACGACACTTTTGGTATTCGGAAAATACAGCATAATCCCCGAGCGGGATGACATAGCGGCAAGTGTGAACATCACTTCAAAAATTATACGTGTCCAAGAAGGAAGGTTTTTGAGTGAAGATTTACCCGATGGCAGACGAATCACACGGGATGTGAATTTGAGCGACGCATTGGGAAATTTGCAGACTCTTCAGGGACAGCTTGCTTATCAGATACTTTACCAAAGAGATAAAGCTCTAGCTTTTTCGCAAAATGATTTGATCGAAAAAGCCAACAAAGTCCCATCCAAAGCTTTTGAGGCATATATAAAAGGATTGCTTACTCCGAGTTCAAAAGTGCAGATTCGTGCAAACTTTTTTATCAACGCAATGCGTGAATATGCAGGAAAAAGAGATAACGGAATTTATGCTGACGCAGCATTAGAGCTTGGGCATTTATTTATGAATGAAAAGAAATATCAGGAAGCGATAGATTTCTTTTCAAAAGTTCCACAAGATAATAATCACTATGCCGAAGCTGCTTTTTATACAGGTTTAATTCACTGGCAGAGAAAAAATTACGAACAGGCGTTGGCTGTTCTAAGACCTCTGGCAGATGATTTGAAGCTTACAAGTGTTTATAACACGCTTGGGGCAATTGCTGTTCAGGCATCTATGTCGCAAAAGAGGAATCAATCCAAAGGAGCAGCTCTTTTAAATGAAGGTCTCGAATTATTAAAAAAAGCGGCTGAATCTTCAGAAACAGAAATGAGTCCGCTATTTAACTACGGTTATGCATTGTATATGCATGATGATTTTAAAGATGCTGCGGATCAATTCAGACCAGTTTTAGCAAATAACCCGAGGGATGGCGAAGCTTATTTCTTACTTGCAAAAGCTCTTTATAAGGTTGGAGATAAAGAAACCGCAGACCAGATGGACAATCAAGCAAGAAGATTTCTAACCGCTGATAATAAGTACGCAAAACTTGAGAGTAACTGGAAAAACGGAAAAATGTCTGGGATTGACTTACGCGTTAATCAACCAACCCGTAAAGAATTTGTAAGCGTTGTTTTGATAAATAATAGAGCGACAGAATCAATCCAGGCTCCGATAGATGAAACTAAGAAATTGCTTGCTCAGGCGATGACTTACTACAAAGATGGCGACGATAATAAAGCTACGACAGTTCTAAGAAGAATAATCGCCAGCGAACCTATGCACGCTGAAAGTTATCAATTGCTTGGGAAAATTCATCTGAGGCGTGGTGATCTAGAGCAAGCTGTAAGTGCATTTAAGACCGCTTTATTTTGGAATAATCAATTAGTAGATGCACATGTAGCATTAGGGAAAATCTATATGCAAAGAGGCGATTGCTTGCAGGCAAAAAATTATTCGCGTTCGGCTTTGGAAGTAAATAAAGAGGACGAAGATGCAAAGATATTTGAGCGTCAGGTAGAAAGATGTTCCAAATAGTGTAACTTTTTGTCAATTTGAAAGGCTCAAAATTCAGACAATTATTAAAAATGTGTGTGGATTTTGAGTCTTAAATTTTGTCCAAAGCCCGATATTTATTGATTTATATAAGCGTTTTGAAAAGTTTTTTTACCCTACCAATAACTTTTGGCACGCAATGTGCAACAGTTAAAAGCGGCTAGCTTGATGCAGTTAATCAAGACCCCGCCGCCAACACTTCTCCGAGCGTGGTTTGCCACTACGCTTGACCACCTTCCGAGCGTTCCTTCAGTTGTCCTTCCGATTATGGGGCGAGTCAAAAAGACTCGCCCCTCCCTCTTTTAAACCAATGATTATAAGGGGTTTAAGTCTTTATACACGAAATCATTCATTTTGAATTAATCTTTGTTATGAAACTATGCTTCGATTATTCAATTTGACATACCACACTTACAAAAATTTATAAGTTGACAAAAAATGGCACAAATAAGCTGACATTTTTTGGATGAATCATTCATATTGACAGTACCAGAAAAAGAGAATCATTCATATTGACAGATTTACTAAAAAAATAAGCTTTCTGTTAGAATAATTTCAATGAAGTTTTTCTCAAAAATAAAGAATAATCTGCCATCTCTAAAATCTTCACTTTTGGCAATTCTTTCAGCAATCCTTTTGATATTTGCATTTCCGGATTTTGAGTTTTGGTTTTTGGCATTTTTCGGTTTAGTTCCACTTTTATTTGCTATTGAATTGGAAAAAGAATCATTTATTAAAGCATTCTTAACCGGCTGGCTTTTTGGAATCATATTCTTTTTCGGAACTTGCTGGTGGCTAACCTTTGCACCAATAACCTATGCAAAAGTTCCAGCAGTTCTTGCTTATTTTCTACTTCTCTGTGCTTGCATAGTTGTCGGATTTTATCCCGCACTTTTTGGCGGGATTTTATCTTCATTCTTAAAACGATTTGGACATTGGGGATTTTTGTCAGCACCATTTCTCTGGACGGCAATTGAATTTCTTAGGCTCTGGACAACTGGAAATAATTGGAATGCGATTGGATATTCGCAGGCGTTTGGCTCTCCTATTGTCGGATATGCAAAAATCGGTGGTGTATTCTTAATAAGTTTTTTCGTCGTTTTTTCAAATGCTATCATTTTTCTACAGAAAGATTATGTTCATAAACTAATAACTACGAATGATTATGTCGCTAGGAAAATTGATCAAAAAATCTCAGAACGAAGATATAATCTATTAATAATTATAATAATAGTTTCATTATTTGTGATTACTGGTTTGGTAAGTAATTTTTCTGTAAATAAAGTTTTCTTAGAGCAAAAAAGATTCCCTTCGGCAAGGGTAGTTGCTGTTCAGCCTAATGTTCCCATGAGCGGGTTGAATCGAGAAAAGTGGCGAAAGTTGAGAGAGCAACAAATTATACAAGCTGAAAAATCTATTGATAGAGTTAGAAGTTTAGATTTTGTATCTAAAGATGTAATACCAACTGCTGTCATTCTCCCCGAATCACCGATGAATTTTCAGTATGAGGAAGACCCTGAGTTTCGTGCGTATATAAATAATTTTGCAAAGAGAAATAATGTTTCGGTTTTATTTAATTCAGCTGAACCAGACAAACGCAGGGAATATGGATACTTTAATTCGGCGGTTTTGATAAATGAGAAGGGCGAAAAGGTAATTCAATATGACAAGATTCATCTTTTGCCATTTGGGGAGTTTGTTCCATTGCCCGAACCGATTGAATGGATTGTGCCGACGATGGTTGGAAGGTTTTCACACGGGGAAGAATATGATTTGTTGCCGTTTGGAGATGCAAAAGCTGGTGTGATGATCTGTTTTGAATCACATTTTCCATCGCTTTCGAGAGAGTATGTTCGCAATGGAGCGGATGTTTTAGTTGAGATGACAAATGATGGATATTTGGGGAACACACCCGTTTTGCGACAACATCTGGCAAGTGCAGTTTTTAGAGCGGTTGAAACAAATCGTCCTGTTTTGAGAGTTACAAATGTTGGGGTTACAGCATACATAAATGAACGAGGTGAAATTTTAGACGAAGCACCTGTTTACCAAGAAGATACCAAAATTTGGTCTATATCTAAATCCGATGGAAAACAAACGATTTATGTTAAATACGGCGAATGGTTCGCTTGGCTTTGCTCAATTGTAAGTTTGGTTTTATTGTTTATAAGTTTTAGGAAAAGGAAATAGGTGAAAAAGAAAATTTTACTCATCGTCACGGCAATTCTATTTCTCACGTATTTTTCAAGTTACATTTTGCTTAGACAATTTTACACTAAGCAGATAGAGGCAGATGGTTGTCCATCAGAAGGTTGCATAGAAATAGTATTTCCAGCGGACGGCTTTTATCACATTTATCGCCCGTTAATTGGTATTGATATAGTCTTGATGAAATCTGATTTTTGCAATCATGGCAAAGGTTGTTATTATTCGAGATAAAGTCACAAGGATTTTAATTTTTAGATAATGGAATTAACCGATTTACAAACGAAATACGAAGATATCAAAGAGAAAGTCTCGCAGCTTGGGAGGTTTCTTTGACGCACCTGCAAAAGAAGCCGAAATAAAAGAATTGGAAACTCAAATGTCAGCACCTGATTTTTGGGACAATCAGGAAAAAGCTCAAAAAATTGTTCAAAAGAGAAGTCGTTTGGAAAAAGCTTTGCAAAATCAGAAAGATTTTGAAACGGCTGTTTCGGATGCAGAGGTTTTGTTTGAATTTGCTGAGACCGATGAGGATTCAGTTGGTGAATTGATTGAATTGATCGAAAAGCTTGAAAAAGAAGTTGACGAAGCAGAAACTCAAGCACTTCTTTCGGGTGAAAATGATCCAAACAATGCAATTTGTTCTGTACAAGCTGGAGCAGGCGGAACTGATGCTCAAGATTGGTCGGAAATGCTTATGCGAATGTACATTCGCTGGGCAAAAAATCAAGGCTTTAAAGTTGAGATTTTTGATGAAACTCCCGGAAGCGAAGCAGGAATAAAATCAGCGACATTTCGAGTTGAAGGAGAATACGCCTACGGTTTGTTGTCGGCTGAATCTGGAGTTCATCGTCTGGTTAGATTCTCTCCATTTAATTCGGGTGGAAGTAGGGAAACTTCTCTGACGTCATTTTTTGTAACGCCAGAGATTGATGACGACATCGAAATTGACATCGAAGACAAAGATTTGCGAATTGATACATACAGAGCTTCAGGTGCGGGCGGTCAGCATGTCAATGTCACGGATTCAGCTGTCAGAATTACTCACGTTCCAACAGGGATTGTTGTTACCTGCCAAAATCAGCGTTCCCAATTGCAGAATAAACAAGTTGCAATGCAGGTTTTGCGTTCGAGGCTTTATGAATTAGAGATGGAAAAACGCCGTGCTGAAGCGGCTGAACTTGAAGATAATAAACAAGATATTTCATTCGGTTCGCAGATACGTAACTACACATTACAACCTTATAGATTGGTCAAAGATGCCCGCACAAAGCATGAAAGGACTGACGTTGATAATGTTCTAGATGGCGATATTGACGATTTCATAAAAGAGTATCTTCTTTTCAAAAAAGGACAAAAACAATCCAATTAGTTAAAACAAAAACCACAGAGCTGACGAAAAGTTTGATTTTACAATTGCTTTTCTTGGGTTTTTTTTATTTTGTGTTAAACTTAGTGCGAGTAGCCCTCTAGAACTATTTGCGAGCAAGATTCGTAAATTACTCAGACATCTTCTGTTTAGTAAGAGTTTTATTTAATTTAACTTTTAAGCTTCCAAACCTTGTACCACTAGAAATGGCAACCCGAACAGCAAAAAGAACTACTGCAAAAAGCAAAAGCCAATCAAGATATAACGAGATTATCGGCATAAGCCTTTTGGCACTTTCCATTCTGTTGTTTTTGTGTTTGGTTACTTCAAGCGAAACTGATCCCAACCTGAATACAAGCACAACTTGGGAACAGACCCAAAACTGGATTGGAATAGTCGGTTCGATCATTGCCGATACACTCTTTCAAGCTTTGGGTTTGATGGCTTATATTTTGCCTTTTACAGTTTTCGTTATAGGCACACGCTTTTTATTTTCTAAAAGTCTTTACACTCCACCCTCAAGAATCATCGGCGTCGTTTTATTCGTCATTACAGGTGCTTCGCTCTTTTCCCTTTTTGGATTTTACAGAGGCATAGCTGATGGTGGAATAACGGGAGCGTTTTTCACAGAAATATCTGTCGCATTATTAAATACTATCGGCACGGGAATTTTGTTCGGGACTTTATTTTTAAGCTCTTTAATATTGATAACTAATTTTTCTTACACATCTTTTATTGAAAGTTATGAGATGGGTTGGAATAACTTCAAGATTCGTTTCACCGAGTGGTTATCAAAATATCGCAAGATGAAAGTTGAGCATGAAAAGGAAGCTTTAGAAAGTGCTAAGGCTAAAAAAGCAGAAGTTAAAAAGACTACCAAAAAAGCTAAGCCGAAGATTGTTACCAACGAAAAAGAAAAGCAAGGAAAGATCAGCGAAAAATTCTCTGCTGTTATTGAAAAATTAAGTGAGCCGCCTGAAAATCTCGAAGAAGAAAAACCCAAAATAATAGATGAATCTAAAAAAGAGAAGAAACAAACCGAGCCTGTAAAACAAAAAGCAGAAGTTGCCGTAAGTTCAGAAGAAGTTTTAGAAGTCGGCAAAGTTCAGGCTGCTAACGGAAATGGGAGTGGAAGTGTTGATCTGGTTGCCGAGTCCGATAAAATTCCTATTAGACCAATTCAGCAGACAGGTGACCTCGAAACTGAAGTTTTGGAGAAATCTTTAGAGGAAGAAGAAAAGCCAGAAGAGAAAAAGCCAGTTCCGCCACAGGACTTTTCAAATTATGAGCTTCCAAAAGCAGAATTCCTTAATCCTCCACCGCCGAGAGTCGAGCAAAAAGACGAAGAATTGTATGCAATCGCGGAATCTCTGGTAGAAAAAACTAAAGAATTCAATGTCACGGGAAAGGTTGTAAATATTGGACAAGGTCCCGTTGTGACAACTTACGAATTCAAACCTGATCCCGGAGTAAAATATTCGCGTGTTACAAATCTTGTAGATGATTTATGTCTTGCACTCGAAGCCGAGTCCATACGAATTGAAAGAATTCCGGGCAAAGCATTTGTCGGAATCGAAGTTCCGAATGAAAAACGCGAAGTCATATTCTTGCGAGACATCATCGATTCAGAAAAATACAGAAGCTCAAAATCACTTTTAACAATTGCACTTGGCAAAAGAATTGATGGATTAAGAGAAGTTGCTGATCTAGCAACAATGCCACATTTACTGATTGCAGGTGCGACGGGAGCAGGTAAATCAGTCGGTGTAAATTCATTGATTGTATCTATTTTATATAAGGCAAAACCTGATGAAGTTAAATTCATAATGGTTGATCCTAAGCGACTTGAACTAGGTGTCTATGCCGATATTCCACATCTAGCAACTCCAATTATCACCGAACCGAAACGTGCTGCGATTTCTCTCAAATGGGCTGTTTCCGAGATGGAACGGCGTTACAAAGAATTAGCAGGATGGGGCGTCAGAAACATACATGGATTTAATGAAGAGGTTGAAAGACGAAACAAATTAGGAGAAGTAGATGAAGAGGGAAATCCATTTCACAAATTGCCATACATCGTAATCATCATTGATGAATTAGCTGATTTGATGATGGTTGCCGGGAAAGAGGTTGAAGAATCTATTACACGCCTTGCTCAGATGGCAAGGGCAGTCGGCATACATCTCGTGCTCGCAACACAAAGACCTTCGGTTGATGTTATCACCGGTTTGATAAAAGCTAATTTCCCATCAAGAATTGCTTTCCGCGTTTCATCAAAAATTGATTCACGCACGATCATTGATACCAATGGTGCGGAAAATCTGCTTGGGAAAGGCGATATGTTGTTTTCAAGTGGTCGTTTACCAATTCGCGTCCATGGAGCTTATGTTGACGAAAAAGAAATCAAAAAAGTAGTTGACCACATCAAGGCTCAGGGCAACCCCGAATACGACGAAACAATTACCAAATCAGAAGAAGAAATGGATGATTTTGGTGATTTACCGGGCAGAAAAGATAAGCTCTTCCCCGAAGCTCTAAAAACAGTTGTCGGAGCTAAAAGAGCCTCAACATCACTTCTCCAACGCCATTTACGAATCGGCTACGGACGTGCCGCCGCTATTCTGGACGCACTCGTTGCTGATGGCTTTATCGGCGAAATGGACGGTTCAAAACGTGCCAGACCAGTAACTCAAAAAGCCTACGAAGCAGTCCAAGAAATGGAAGAAGGCAGAGAGTTCTAAGAAAAGTTTCCAGAATTATTTTGTAACATAAACTATTAGTTTTCCACTTTTCCACAAAACCTGTGGAAAACTATGTGGAAAACTCTCATTTATTCTATATAATTGCTTAAAACGCAATGACTTCTAGCACTTTGCACACAAGAAGTGCAAAAAAATATGGGTGGAAAACTCTTAAAAAATAAGGCTCTATGTAAAATTTTGTTTAAATCTTTAACATTAATAGCTTTATGCTTTTTTGCTGTAAATTGTGCTCAAAAAACAAAGGATTTTACTTCCCCAAAAACGCCTATAAAAGTTTCTGAAAATGCCATCAATATAAATTCTGCAACTGTGGATAAACTACAACAGCTTCCAAATGTTGGAGAGAAAACTGCTCAAAAAATCGTTGCTCACAGAGAAAAATTTGGGAGTTTTCGGCGTGCTGAGCATTTAATGTTGGTTGAGGGCATCAGCGACAAGCGTTTTAGAAAAATGAGAAGTATGATAAAAGTTAAATAGTTTCACTAAAAAAATTATCCCCTCAAAAAATAAATGTCTGCCACAAAAAGCGAAAACTCACAGCTACAATTTACTCTTTATCCATTGCTTTGGCTTTCAATTTGCTTTTCAGTTGGAATTTTACTTGCTGAGTGTTCAAGGTTTGACTGGAAGGTATTTTTAATTGCTTTAATTGTTTTCACCGCTCTTGCAATTATCTACGCAAAAAGAACATTAGCTACCTTATTCATCTTCATAGCTTTTTTAGCAACGGGAAGTTTCTACTATCAAATTCAGAAGCAAACTGAGCCCTCAAACTCAATCAAAAATCTTTATGAATCAAATCAGATAATGTCGGGAGACCCCGTTGAAATCGAAGGGATTTTGCAAAGCAAGCCAGAACTTTCTGTTGGCGGTATTTTCTTAACCATTAGTGCTGAAAAGCTAATTTACAAAGGAAAAACTTTTGAGACCTCAGGAAAAATACGTCTATTTGCTTCGGTTAGGGATGAACAGATTAAGAAAGAATTTGAAAATCTATTTTTGCATTACGGGGCAAGATTACGAATCGCAACAAATCTTAACAGAGAAGAAAAATTCTTGAATCCGGGCGGTGTCGCCTTTACAGAAATATTAGATCAAAAAGGAATTCAGGCGACAGGTTCGATTAAAAGCCCACTTTTGATCGAACGTTTGGATGACGCAAAGTTATTCTCTCCATTTGCTTGGATTTATGATTATCGGCAGGATTTAATTCAAACCTTTAGCTCAAAATTTAATACAGATACTTCAGGAATTTTAATTGCGTCTTTACTTGGGAATAGAAATTATCTAACTAAAGATACAGCAGAGATTTTCAGAGAAGGTGGAACATTTCACGTACTTGTAATTTCAGGATTGCATATAACATTTATCGGTGGGGTGTTGCTTTTAATCGTTCGTGCATTTACGCGAAAAAGAATTTGGCAATTCGTTATTACAAGTATTATTTTGTGGGTTTATTCTTTTGCTGTTGGTGCGGAAATTCCAGTAATTCGTGCTGCTTTAATGTTCACGATTCTGCTATTTTCATTTGTAATTTATAGACGCGGAACTTTGTTAAACGCACTCGGCGGTTGTTGCTTATTGATTTTGCTTTGGCGTCCCGAAGATTTATTCAATCAATCTTTTCATTTAACCTTTACAAGCCTCGTCGGAATTATCGCAGTCGCATTTCCCTTGATAAAAAAACTGCGTTCAATCGGAAATTGGATGCCCACAGCAGAAACGCCTTTTCCACCAAATGTTTCAAAGTATCTGAAAACGTTTTGTGAAACACTCTATTGGAATGAAAAAAAATGGGGAAAAACTTTGCGGGAAAATGTTTGGGACTGTCGGATTTTCAAATCCGATTATGGTACAAAGCTTCAGAATTACAGTTTACAAAAACCTCTGCGTTGGATATTTGAAGGGATTTTAGTAACTGCAGTCGTGCAGATTTTTTTGTTACCTTTTTTGATTTTGTATTTTCACAGACTTTCTTTCTCGTCGGTTTTACTAAATTTGTGGGTTGGAATATTTGTTGTTTTCCAAAATCTTTTGGCAATTTTTTCTACCTTTCTTTCGCAAATAAGCGATATTTTTGCTTTTCCGTTTATAAGGTTAACCGAAATTCTTAATTGGATTCTTCTAAGTCTTCCGAGATTTTTTATTGAGTATAATTTCGCTTCGGTTCGTGTTCCGATCTATTCCGGCGAGCTAAAGCTTATTTATTTTTTATATTTCTTACCTTTGCTAGTTTTGACCGTTTTCTTGAACAAATGGAATCCGTTTGAAATTAAAAGTGAGCTTGCGAAAGAAACTTATAAATCAAAAGTAGCGAATTTCTTTACTCCGAATAAAACACTGATTTTGAATGTTTTCGCCTTTTTAGGTTTTTTCAGTTTAATAGTTTTTCATCCATATAGTTCTCCGCAAAATGATGGGAAATTGAAAGTTGATTTTCTTGATGTAGGACAGGGGGATTCGGCATTGGTTACATTCCCAAATGGTGAAACTATGCTCATTGATGGAGGCGGAAGATTTAGTTTTAACGATCTCTATGTTGAAAAAGATTTTGGCGAAAAAGAAGTTTTTGAGCCTGATTCACAAGGCGTAGGGGAAACCGTCGTGTCCGAATTTCTATGGGAAAAGGGCTACTCAAAAGTTGACTATTTAGTTGCGACACATGCCGATGCGGATCATATTCAAGGTCTAATCAATGTTGCTAAAAATTTTAGAATTAAAGCGGCAATGATAGGTAGTGTAAACAAAGAAGATAAAGATTTTGCTGAATTTTCCAGAGTTCTACTGAGAAAAAATATTCAAATCATAAATTTATCTCGCGGCGATAATCTTGAGATAGCAGGTGTTAAGATCAAAGTTCTACATCCTTTGTTAAAAAACATAAAACCGAAAAACACATCTACAAATAATCAATCTCTGGTTATGCATTTAAGCTTTGGAAGTAAGGAATTTTTATTTACAGGAGATATTGAAAAAGAAATTGAAAAGGAGCTTGTACAAGGTAGTTTCTTAATAAAGTCAGATATTGTAAAAGTTGCCCACCATGGCAGCAGAACTTCTTCAATAAACGAATTTATCAAAGCAACAAAAGCTGAGTACGCGATCATTCCCGTCGGTCGAAAATCCAGATTTGGACATCCGCACAAAGAAGTAGTCGAGCGTTGGGAAGCTTCAGGTGCGAAAGTTTTGACAACCGGCGAACGCGGAACTATCACTGTTTCTACCGATGGAAAAAATCTGGAAATTCAGACATTTCTGGACTGATAAGACTTTAGAACCAAATCAGCGGGATAAATATAGTTGCTAAAATCCAAAACAAAACATTTAGAGGTACACCGACAATCATAAAGTCTGAGAATTTATATCCACCGGGACCGTAAACCATCAAATTGGTGTGATAGCCAAACGGCGTGCTTAGAGATGAAGAAGCCGCAAAGGTTATCGCCATCAAAAAAGGCATTGGCTCCATTCCTAAAGTCTTAGCGGCGGCAATTCCGATTGGAAATAAAATAATAACCGCGGCATTGTGCGACATAATTGCTGCAAAAATTGTCGTTACAAAATAGAAAATAGAAATAACAAAAACAGGACCAAGTGATTCTGTCGCGGTTAAAATTCCGTAGGCGATGTAATCAGTTGCTCCAGTTTTTTCCAGACTCAGCCCTAAGGGGATTACGCCTGCAAGTAGGAAAATCACGAACCAATCAATTGAGTCATAAGCTTCTTGCATAGTCAGGCATCTTGAGAAGATCATCAGAACACATCCCAATAGCGAAGAAACAAGAATCGGCATAATTCCTGTTGCCGCAAGCAATATAACTAAAGCGATTATCGAAACTGAATAGATCGCTTTTTTCTTTTGGAATTTGGGAAGTTCTGACTTTTCCGTAATGACGAAATCGGGATTTCCTGCTAAATCTTTAATTACTCTTTGTCTGCCTTGAATCAAGAGTGTGTCACCAACACCGAGTCGCACATCAGCGAGGTGGTCTTTCAAAACATCCGTTTTGTCATGTTTTCGGATCGCTAAGACAAAACAGCCATATCTGTAACGAAAGTTTGAGCGTTTTAGGGTTTGCCCAACGAGAGAAGAACTTGGGGAAATAACTGCTTCAGTTAAAACTGCACCGCCATCGGTTAAATGGTCTTCAGGTGATTTTTCAGGTTTTGGCTCAAGTTTTTCTGATTCGCTGATTCGTTCGATATCCTCGTTTGAGCCTTGCAAAAGAAGTTCGTCACCAGCGTGAATTTCTGTATCTCGTATGTTGGATAAAATTATTTGGTCACCTCTTTTTATTTCGATGACCATTACATCGTAATTTTCATTCAGATGGCTTTCCAGCGGGGTTTTCCCGATTAACTTACAATTTGCCGGAACTGTTACGAGCGTAAAATAATCCTGCAATCTGTATCGGCGGGTCAAGCCTGTAATGCGAGCTAAAAGTGGTTTTGCAACGAATAATAAGTAAATAAAACCGACGATAAAAAATATTATCCCAAGCCGTGTGACTGTAAACATCTGGAACTCACCGAGTCCGCGTTCAGCCGCCATTGAACTGACAAGAATATTCGTAGAAGTTCCGATCAAAGTGCAGGTACCGCCGACGATGGAAATAAACGAAAGTGGCATCAGAAGGTTTGCCGGATTGATATGGTATTGTCTGGCAATTGTTAGAGTGATCGGCAAGAAAACTGCGATCGTAATAGCATTGTTTATAAAAGCTGAAAGAAAACCCGTCGTGAGCATCAATATGATAAATATTCGGGTTTCGCTGTCGCCGCCGAATTTCATCATTTTTTGACTTAACCAACTCATCGCACCGGATTTCAACATTCCGGCACTCAGAATGAACATCGCACCGATGGTGACGGTTGCTTTATTACTCAAACCCGAAACCGCTTCTTTCGGTGTGACAAAATTCTCGCGGAACAAACCGAGAATCATTAAAGTGACCATTAAGCTTATCGCAACCAAGTCAACGCGAATCTTCTCGGTGGCGAAAAGAATTAGAGCAATGACCAAAATAATACTTATAAGTATGATATCCAGCATTTATTTTTATTGAATTTTTGGCTTTATTAGAATTTAAAGGAAAAGGAATGTTTGTCAAGAAAAAACGTTTAAAACAACAAAAGCCCAAAGACTTTGAAAACCAAAACCTTCGAGCGTTCCTTAAGTGTCCTTAATTGCTTACATTTATACGTTAAACACTTCTAAATGTCAAATACTTTTTTGTTAAACACAATAAAATCAGTGCTTGAAGTGTCTGTAACCTGTAAAGACCATTGAAATTCCATGTTCATTGGCGGCTTCGATTGATTCGTCATCACGTTTTGATCCACCTGGCTGTATGATTGCGGAAATCCCAAATTTTGCGGCTTCATCAACATTATCTCTGAAAGGGAAAAATGCATCGGAAGCGAGAACTGTTCCCTCAAGTTCAAGTTCCGTTTTCTTCGCCCGCATCGCTGCGATTCTGACAGAATCAACGCGGTTCATTTGTCCCGCACCGACTCCGACGGTCTGCACGTCATTGGCAAAAACGATCGCGTTTGATTTGACGTGCTTACAGCATTTCCAGGCGAGTAGCATCGCACGTATCTCGGTTGCGTTTGGTTCTCTTTCACTGACAACTTTTAAGTTTTCCGCCGTGATAGTTAAAAGGTCTTGATCTTGAATTAGATAACCCCCTGAAATTTGTCTGAATTCCAAAGGATTTTTCTCCGCCGCAGTATCAACTTTTAAGATTCGCAAATTCTTTTTCTTACGGAAAACAGCGAGTGCATCTTCCGTAAAATCTGGTGCGATAACGACCTCTGTAAAAACTTTGTTTATTGCCGTAGCGACTTCCGCATCAGCAACGCGGTTCATTGCGACAATTCCGCCAAATGCCGAAACCGGATCGGTTGCAAGTGCCCTTTGATGTGCTTCGAGAAGATTTGCTCCGAGTCCGACGCCGGAAGGATTTGTGTGTTTGATAATGGCTACCGCAAGCTCGTCAAAATCATTCGCAATTCGCCAAGCAGCTTCCGCATCAACATAATTGTTAAAAGACATTTCCTTGCCGTGTAGCTGTTCGGCGTTGGCAATGCCACTTTCTTCGCCCGAATCATACAGAGCTGCTTTTTGATGCGGATTTTCGCCGTAACGCAAATCTGCAACCTTCGCCAAACCCACTGATATAAACGATGGCAGAGAATCATCTTCTCCATCTTCCAGTTCTTCGAGTGCAACGAGTTCTTCATCTTCGGATTCTGCCGTTTCTTCTTCCATCTCGATAAACGCCAAATTGCCGTATGGATTGAGCGGTTCGAGATATTCAAGATCATCCTGCGAAATTTGTTCGGCTAAATATCCCGAAATTGCCAGATCATAAAATGATGTGCGTGTGTAAGCCAAAGCGGCAAGGCGTTTGCGGGTTTTGAGCGAAAGCGAGCCGTCATTTTCTTTCATCTCATTTAAAACATCTTCGTAAAGTCTCGCATCAGTCAGAACAGCGACATCACGAAAATTTTTTGATGCTGAACGAATCATTGCTGGACCGCCGATGTCTATTTGTTCGACTGCTTCCTCAAGTGTGACACCGTCTTTTTCGATCGTTTCTTCAAAGGGGTAAAGATTTATAACGACAAGATCAATCGGTTCGATGTTGTGTTCGTTCATTGCTGAAACATGTTCATCATTATCACGCAAAGCTAAAAATGCACCGTGAATTTTCGGGTGAAGTGTTTTTACACGTCCATTCATCATTTCGGGAAAACCCGTCACGTCGGAAACCTTCGTAACTTCAACACCATTTTCCTGCAAAGTCCTTGCAGTTCCGCCGGTCGAAATTATTTCGACACCGATTTTTTTTAATTCTTTGGCAAATTCTACGATTCCATTTTTGTCAGAAACACTTATTAAAGCACGTTTGATTTTTCTTAATTCACTCATAAATATTTGATTTTAAAAACTAAAATAGCGGTCAGATTAAAGACCGCTTTGTACAATACAATTTAAATTATTCCAAACCGAGATATTTGTTAAAGTGGTAAACATCTCGACAAACTAATCCAGTCGAACCTTTCATCTAAAAAAAGAATCGTCCCCAGAATAAGAGGCTCAGCAAGAATGCTACTGCATATATGACAACTTTGATTATACTCATTTTATTTTCTATCCTTGAAAAGCTGAAAGCCTATAAAAAGATACGACTACGCAACTATATTAGTTCCGAATTTATTAAGATGTCAACAATCACAAAAAACTTTTCTTTAATATCAGCTATATTTTTATTGATCTTTTTGTCGGTAATTAAAGCAAACTCACAAGATATTGAATTAAAAGTAACACTCAATTCTTCCGCAAAATCTGTTCTCTTAGTCGAGGGAAAAATATTAAAAAACGAAAATCTCGTTGATAAAAATTGGTCTTTTTTACAAAGCTATGCTGATGCTCAAAACTTGGGTAAGCGTGTTAGGAATTTCAGATTGTTTGATAATAGAAACTCTCAGGTTTCTAACAAAAAATTTGCCGATGGTGTCTTTGTAGCTGAAAGCGTAGCTGAAAAATTTTCATACGAGATAGATTTAAGCATTCCCGAAAACAAATTGCAGATGGCTCATGTGTCTTGGATTGATGAAGATCAGGGAATGCTCATGTTTAACGATTTATTACCGCAATTTGAACAAGACAAAGTTTCTGTATCTGTAGAATTTAAGGTGCCTCAAAACTGGCAAGTTTCATCTGCCGAAAGAAAACTCGAAGAAAATAAATTTCAAATAAAAAATCTGGAAAATTCTGTTTTTATGATTGGCAATGATTGGAAAGAACAGAAATTCCGAGTAAATACATCGCAGAATACTTTTATAAAAACTGGTGAATGGCAGTTTGAAGATACTGAAGCTACTGAAATGGCTCAGAGTATTTTTAATGAGTATTCAAAACTATTTGGACAAATCCCGTTCGATAACACACAAATTTATCTAATAAGACTACCGAAGGAGTTAGGCTTTGGACGTTGGCGGGCAGAGACTCGTGGAAACAACATAGTCATTTTGTCTTCTTCTATGCCATTTAAATCTCAGGCAATCCAGAGGTTACACGAGCAGTTGCGACACGAAATTTTTCATTTGTGGATTCCCAATTCGTTAAATCTAGGTGGTGACTATGCTTGGTTTTATGAAGGCTTTGCCGTTTATCAAGCATTAAAAACCGGTGTTTGGATCGGGCAGATACGCTTTGAAGATTTTCTAAATACAATCAGTCAGGCACACAACATCAGCAAGAGATCATCAAATAAGTTCTCTTTGATAGATACTTCTAAAACACGTTGGAACTCGGGAAGTGAAAGTGTCTATTCAAAAGGTTTATTAGTAGCTTTTTTATGCGATGTGGCTTTGCTCAAATCAAGCAAAGGAAAAAGAAATATACGTGATGTTTTTATAAATTTATACCAAAATCACGGCAAAAAAAGTGAGAGAGTTGATGCTAATTCGAGTATTTTGGAAATATTAAGAGGCTACCCGGAATTGAATTTTATCATCGAAAAACATATAAAGGGTTCTGATGAAATAAAAATAGAAAAATATATAGCCTCAATCGGTATTGAAAATACAAGTAATTCAGCCAATACTAATCTCAGATTAAAGAAAAAATTGCGTGGAAAGGAAAAAGCCATATTGAAAAAGTTAGGCTATAATAGGTGGCGAGAGATTTTAAGAAAACAGAGATGAATTTACAGATGTTATTAAAAAAAGTATTTATCTTTAGCATTATTTTATTTGGCTCAATCGCAATGAGCGGTTGTGGAATAGTCAGTGCTGTTACAGAAAATGTTTACAGCACTATCGGTTTAATCGAAACGGGAACGGTCATTTCACAAAGGGCAAATATCCGTAGCTCGTATGCTGTTGTTGCAGCGGATCTTCTTGAAGTAAAACGGGGACAACAAGTAGATGTTTTGGATGAGACTCTATTTGAAAAAGTGACCTGGTATCGTGTCCGTGCAAATGATGAAGATCAAACTGAGGGCTGGATAGAAGCACAGCACATAATCAAAGAAGAATCTCTGGACAAATCAAGAAAACTCGCTGAAGATGACAAAAATTTACAACCTCAGGCATTAGGTCAGTTACGTGCCGCTTCAAATTTGCGATTAACACCAAGACAGGAAGAGGGAAACGTCTTGCTCCAACTCGATGATGGTTCTACTTTTGAAATTGTTGATTGGGAATTTGTTGAGAAAGAAAAGAAAGCTGAAGAATCTGAAAATGAAGACATAAAGGCTGCTAAAGAAGGCAAAGAAAAAGAACCTGCAAAATTAGATGAAACTTACGAGATTTGGTACAAAATTAGACTCGATGCGTCAGTCTCACCCGCTCCGATGGGATGGGTTTATGGAAGACAGGTCGAATTACAAGTGCCGAGTGACATAGTTTATTTTCAGACAAACGACAGAAAGTTTGTTACTTGGCAAAGACTCGATAACACCGATGCCACTGAAACAGTCGCGGATAAAGATACCGGGGCAAAAGTAACAAAACCGGGAAGTTGGGTTATCTTATCTAGAACAAATGAAGTTAAAGCTATTGATAATCAAGAACCGGATTTTGACGGAATTTTAATTCTTGGGTATGACAAGTACAATCAGGAACATTACACCGTTTACAGCACCAAGCGAGAGAAGATTGATGTTTGGGGCTTATTGCCTTTGAAGGTAGAAGGTTCCGGCGATAACAAGACTTTTACAGTTAATTTGAGAAATGAAGATACTGGCGAAATGGAAGAACAGAGATTTGTATTGTTCAAAGATAAATCCAAGAGGCTTCGAGCAACCATCCCTGAAGCTTTAAAGAATAAGAAAAAGAAAGGTAAGAAATAAACTAAATACATGAATAAAGCTGATCTTGTAGAAGAAAATCCATTTCCAGAACCGGTAGAGATAGAAATCACGGATACTATTGATTTACATTCTTTTCAGCCAAGAGAAGTTAAATTAGTAGTTGAATCTTATTTGATTGAGGCAAGAAAAAAAGGCTTTCAAACTGTCAGAATCATTCATGGAAAGGGAATCGGTGTTCAGAGAGAAATGGTCAGAAAGATTTTGTCTGAGAAAGATTACGTTAAATCTTTCAGCAATGGTGATGAACTTTCCGGTGGTGGTTCGGGAGCAACGGTTGTTAAATTCAAATCATTAGAAGATTTGGAGTAATACAAAATTTATCTTTCTTCGATTACATCTGCCCAGATTTCTTCCTCTTTTTCATCTTCATCCAATTCTTCATAAATAGAATTTATAAACTCATCTCGCTCGGCTACTTGAGATTCGGCGTTTTGAAGACGTCTTGATAGAGATTGACAGCGTTTTTCCAATTCATAGATGCGTCGCTTTTTATCTTTATCCAGTTTGTCCAGATAAACCATATAGAAAAACTGAAGCCCGGCGACACCAGCTAAAGAAAGCGAAAGACAAATTAACACATACATCATCATATTTGAATCCTTCGAGAAAGATGAGGCTAAATTAATGTATAAAATAATTATACTCTTGCGAGCCGTACATTGAAAGGGAAAGTCGTAGTTTTCTAAAAAAGATGGATTTTAACACTTAAAATGCGATAATGAGCAAGTAAAATGAAATCTTACTGGTATTGAATGTTTATTTCTGACTAAGAATTAAACATGGAGATTTTGCGGTCATAAAAAGCAAAGTTCACTAAAAATGATTAATGAAAATCTAAAACTTGTATATACATTGTTGTGTGATGATGTACGTCTGGAAATGGGAAATAAGGTTTCCTTGATGGGAGTTTTTCAAAACATAATGGTTGAAAAATTACCTGTTTCGCTAATTAAGTTTGCTGTCGTAAATCACTGGCGGGGAGAGGGAAATCATCAGACGGAAGTGCGTATTTTATCACCAAACAAATCTAATCTTGTCGTAACTTCTCAAATCACACCGATTGATTTAACTCCGGGTGGATTCACAGACAATGTTAGTTTTTTTGTAAATGTGGTTTTTTCAACTGCCGGAACTTACTGGGTGCAAACCCTTGCTGATGAACAAGTTTTAGAAGAATTTCCGCTAGTCGTTACGGACACAGGAACAGTTGCAGGAGTAAACACATCGGAGCAGATTTCCGATACGATCAATTAATTTGCATTAGAAATAAAGAAAAAGGTGAGTAAATATCGAACATATTTACTCACCTTTTTCTTGTTAAAAATTAAATCTTTATTTCGATTTACGCGGTAGATTTAGAGTTATGGCTGTGCGGTAAATGGCAGCTTCATTTACAACAACCTCTTTGCTCGCCTTTACGCCTTTTGCTGAAGCAGTTATACGGTATGTTGTAGGTTTTTCATTAAAGCGGAAAACTACGTCACCATCTCTGCTTGAATATCCCGAACCGACTTTTTTGGTTTTTCCATCTGCTAGAACTTCTTCAATTAGAACTTTAGCTCCGTACAGGCTAAACCCGTCTTGATTGAAAACACTTGCTTCAACAATAACCAAAGTTCCTTGATCTATCTTCAAAATCAAACGATCTCTTAAGTTATTTGTTTTTTTACCTTTTACCAATACATTGTATAAAACTCCCGGGCTGAATCCTTCCTTTTCAAAGAGTAAATTGTATCTTCCCGGGGCTAAACCTCTTAATCTAAATTTTCCACCCGAATCAGATTGAGTAGATTTTAAGTTTTTCCCATTTTGACGGGCAGTTACCTTAGCACCGGAAATTGTGTCACCATCTTCTGCACGAACTTTTCCTTTTACACTTCCTGTATCTTGTGCAAAAAGAAAAGTGCTAAGAATTAAAGATATTAAAACGGCAAAGCCAATGGTTCGTAAAGGTTTCATACAAATTTAAGCGTTTTGTGAGTCAGCTTTTAACTCCTCTTGAAATTGTTCTGCTACGTCATTGATGATGTTTTCCAGCGTTCGAGTTGGCTGAAAGCCGATTAATTTATTTGCTCTGTCAATACATGGAACGCGGCGACGCATATCCTCAAATCCTTCACCATAAACTTCTTCGTAAGGAATATATTCAATCTCGCTCGAACTTCCGGTCATTTCAATAGCTTTTTCCGCTAAACCTTTAATACTTATCTCTTCAGGGTTTCCGATATTTATCACTCTTCCATAACATTCCTTCGTTTCGATGAGTTTTACTAAACCTTCTACTACGTCTGCAACGTGTCCGAAGCAACGAGACTGTTCACCATCGCCATAAACCGGAATTGGTTCATTTTGTAGAGCAGCTTTTACAAAACGCGGAACAACCATACCATATTGTCCTGTTTGTCTTGGACCGACGGTATTGAACAAGCGGACTACAACTACAGGTAATCTGGATTCTTTCCAAAATGCTAAAGCAAGAAACTCATCCAATTCTTTCGCACAAGCATAAGCCCAACGGTGTTTGCTGGTAGAGCCCTTTTGAATATCGTCATCTTCTCTAAATGGAACAGCTGTTCCTTTACCATAAACTTCTGAAGTTGAAGGAATTAAAACTCTTTTACGATACCTTGAGCAAAAACCTAATGTTATATCTGTTCCGCGAAAAATAGTTTCAATAGTTTTAACAGGTTGTTCCATAATCAAACGAACACCAACAGCACTCGCCATATGAAACACACGATCAGATTCACGGACAAGTTCTTCCATCAATTTTGCATTTAAAACTGTGTCAATAATTAAACGGAAATTATCATTTCCTTCGAGGTGTGCAACATTTTCATAACGCCCAGTAGAAAGGTCATCAATAACTGTTACGTGGTTGCCTTCTGCAATAAGTTTGTCGGCAAGGTGGCTTCCTACAAATCCTGCGCCGCCTGTAATTAAAGTTCTCATACAAATTCTCCTCTAAGTCCTTTTGACATATATATCAAAAAAACTAAATAAATTATAGATTGTTCGGGGATTTTGGGAGATAAAAAGCCTACGCTTTTTTTAGTGGCACTAATATTATGCTACTTCTAAACAGTGATTGTAAAGGTTTAAAGTTATCGTTAACTATAAATTTATGTTATTTCAATCAACTAGATTTTCCCGCTTCATTTTTATTTTCTTATGTTTTGATTCTTTCTGCAAAGTAATCAACCGTTTTTTTAAGCCCTTCCGCAAGAGGGATTTTAGGTGACCAATTGAGCAACTCATTTGCACGATTAATATTTGGTTGTCTTTGTTTAGGGTCATCTTGCGGTAACGGAAGATGTTTTATATTAATATTTTCTCCGCTTGCTTTTGAGACTTCTTGAGCGAGTTCATTCATTGTAAACTCGCCCGGATTTCCCAAATTTACAGGTAGGTGTATGTCATCATCTTCTGTATTCATCAAGCGAATAATCCCCTCAACTAAATCATCTACATAACAGAATGATCGGGTTTGCTCGCCTGTTCCGTAAACAGTTAATTCTTCACCACGAAGTGCCTGAACTATAAAGTTGGATACAACACGCCCGTCATTCGGGTGCATACGAGGACCATAGGTGTTAAAAATCCGAACAATGCGGGTATCAACGTCATTCTGGCGGTGATAGTCCATAAACAAAGTTTCTGCAACACGCTTGCCCTCATCGTAACAACTACGTAAACCAATACAATTTACATTTCCCCAATAACTTTCTGGTTGCGGATGAACCTCCGGATCACCATAAACTTCTGATGTTGAAGCCTGCAAAATTCTAGCTCCGACACGTTTTGCCATTCCGAGCATATTTATAGCACCCATTACAGAGGTTTTTACTGTTTTAACTGGATTATATTGATAATGAATCGGTGAAGCAGGACAAGCAAAGTTATATATCTGGTCAACTTCTAAAAAGACTGGTAGCGTCACGTCATGTCTGATTAATTCAAATCGATAATTATCCAGCAAATGAGCAACATTTTCTTTGCTACCTGTGAAATAATTATCCAGGCAAACTACATCATGCCCTTCATCTAAAAGTCTTTCGCAAAGATGCGAGCCGATAAAGCCCGCACCGCCTGTAACTAAAATTCTCATAAATTTATTAACGGATAATTGATAATAGAAAATGGATAAAATAGAAGAAATTATTATCCACTTTCCATTATTCGTTATTCACTATTTAAGTTCTTCTTCAAATAATTCCAAAATTCGCTCATATTCGTCTTCCCAACTCGTCGAACGTTGAAACGAATGTCTTTCTGCAGGATAGAGCATTAAATCAAAATATTCTGTTTTATCCAAACGCATAAGCTGTTCGACCAATTGAATCGAATCTTGTGCATGGACATTTGCGTCAAGGAGTCCGTGCAAAATTAAAAGTTTTTTGCGTAATTGCGAAGCATAAGCAATTGGCGATGAGCGTTTGTAAGCTTCGGGGTTTTTCTTTGGGTCACCAAGTCTTTGTGAAGTGTAAAAAGGATTTGCTGCATAGTAATTTTTCCAATCCATAACAGGACGAAGTGCCGCCGCTGCTTGAATTTTATCGGGTGAACGCATTACAAGCATCGCTGCCATAAATCCGCCATAACTTCCGCCGTAAACACCGACACGATTTACATCAATGTTGTATTCCTTGACCATAAAATCAATGCCGTCAACGTGATCCGTATAATCCTTTCCACCAAGAAAATCATAAACGTCCGTCCGCCAATCTCGTCCATAACCTGCCGAACCTCGATAATCTATGTCCAACACAACATAACCTTTTTGCGTCAACAATTGGTTAAACATAAACTCCCGATAATAATTGTTCCAACCGTTTATAACATTCTGCAAATAGCCCGCCCCGTGAACAAAGATCGCCATCGGATATTTTTTCGATTTATAAAAATTGGCAGGGAAGTAGATTTTTGCAGGAACTTTCTTTCCATCGCGTGCGTTAAATTCAGTAAATTTCGGCTCATTCCATTTTCGTTTGAGAAACGCTTTGGGAGTTGTGTTCGTAATCTTTCTTATATTCACCGTGAAATGGGTTCGAGTAGATGTTTCAACTCTCATCGCATATATCTCTGTTGGTATATTCCATTGCGACTGCCGAAAAATCAATGTAGATTTTTGTAGCTGAAGACCAGTTTTTACACCTTTTAATTTGTTTCGGAAAACGCTAGAACTTGCCGTTTTTTTATCCAACTGGATCCTAAAAAGGTTTCTACTGGATGCATCGCCTTCGGTAGACAGATAGAAAATCTCTTTTCCTTCATTGGTCCAATCAGCCCAACCGATTTCCCAATTTCCATTTGTTAGTTGCTTTATTTCCGCATTTGCTTTTCCGTCGGCAAATTTTGTTCTATCCAAATTCACCAAATAAAGATGGTTATAACCCGTTTTCATTTCCGAAGCGAAGAAAAATTGGTTCGCATTTTTCGGGTTTGCTTCGATAATTCGTGTGATTCTGCCGATCCATTTCGGGTCTTCTTCTTCGTGGACTTTGAAGACGTTTGCTTTTTCGTTTTCAAAAGTTACGACAAACATCTGTCGGCGTTTGTGCGTTTTGTCTATGCGGTCAACGATTAAAGTTTTGTTGTCGGCAAGCCATTCTAAGCCAGAAATATAGGCTTCGCCTTCTTGTTTCGGTAGTTTGATTTCGATTGGTTTTTCAAGGCTTCCACCGGTTTTATTTAGATAAATTTTCGGCTTCGTCCAACCTCTGCGAACGGTCGGGGCGGTTGTATAATATGGCAAATAATTCGGCACGAAAAGTGGTCTTTGATTTGAGCCATCCGAAGTTATGTACGCCATCATCGAACCATCTTTGCTTGGCGTTGCACCAAAAACTGAAATGCGTCGTTGAGAATTTGCTTCACGAGAGATTTGTGTAAGTGTTCCGTCCTTTGTATTTATCGAAAATATGTTCCCACTCTGCTGAAATAGAATCCTGTCATTATCAAGAAAATCCGCCGAGAATTCGAAGCTTTGTGTTTTGGTGATTCGCTTTGGCTTCGGATTGGCTTGATTCAAAGCTTTATTGTAATTAATTCGAGCTACATTGGCGCGATTTTCAATACCTGCCCATTCATCTAATAGTTTCAGAAAAGATTCAGTCTTTTTTAATTTCGGGTAAGATTTTTGCAAATTATTTATTTGCTCGGAAGTGTAATATAAATTTTGGAAATGTGTCGGAACAAATTCCCCTTGATTTTTTATGAGCGAAATTTTTAGTTCAGAGCGAGATTTGATTAATTTATCAAATAGTTCTTGTTCATTGATTCCATTAGCTTTTACATTAGCAATTATGATTGTTAATAAATTGGTTTGTCGCTCAATCTGCTTTATGAAATTTCTCCAATTTTCCGATAAATTGTCCGACGTAGAGTTAGATAGATAAGTTTGAATATTCCAGATATATATATCGCCGTTCTGAGTAAACAAAATCTTTGAAGAATCGGGTGACCAACGCAAATTTCCGATTTGGTTTCGACGAGCTTGAACGAATTCATCATTGACTAAGACACCATATTCAAGTGGGTCAGCTTTTTTCTTTTCTTCTTTTTTTGTCAAAAGGTCGGAGGGCGATAGAATCTTTTTAGCATCACCACCCGAGGTCGGAACTAAATACAGATCACGTGGGTTTTTGCCTTCTGCATTCCAAAGGTAAACGACATATTTCCCATCTGGTGAGAGTCTTTCACCCGCGACTCGCAGACCCGCGATCGAAGGTTCTTTCATAATTTCCTTAACCGTTAAAGGTTGGGCGGAAACTGAGAGGGAAAGAGTAAAAAGTAAAAAAGTAAAAGTGAAAAGCTTGTAGTTTTTCATAAATGTGTTTCTTCGGGAGTGCAAGCATCTCTACTTGCAAGTTTGCGTTTTTCAGCAAACTAACTTTAAGGATAGATAGATTAATAAGTTAAAACTTTTTCGATTGCTTAGGCAATCGTGCAGGCAAGGATGCTTGCACTCCGAATCAAAAATCTTCCAAAGATTCGATACGTTTTGCCTTTCTTTCAGTATCGCTCAATCTTTGTCCTTCCTAAACCGCACTTTCCCAAGCACCGTACATTACATTCGGAACGACAATGAATTTTGTTCCCCACAGGTTTTTAGCTTTTTCGACTTCGGTAAATCTATCTTGAATGGATTTTCCTTCAAATGCAACAGATAAATCATTTAAGCTGTCTCCAATTAGCATCAAAATCCGATGAGTTTCGGCAACTTTCTGACGGCGTGGTTCTTTGCTGGAGCTATTAGTAATTAACATTACATTTGATTCTTTTGCGTCGGGGAAACCGTTTTGTTTGAGGCTTTTGAGAGTGACCTCCATAAAATTACTCGGCACGTTGGAAACATAGAATATCTCAACACCTTTTTTCTTGGCATAATTGAGGAATTCGACCGAACCGGGAACTGCTTTTGCTTTTCCGCTTTTTTTCCATTCAAACAAGCTTCTGATTGTCAGAGGCTGTCGCGTTTTTATTAATTTTCCAAAATAAGGTGAATTGTCCAAAACTGTTTCATCAGCATCTACGATAATTGCTCGCGGCTTTTTGCGTTCGGATTTTGGCAACTTTTTACGTAGTTTCTTATCCATATCAAGCCTCATCTTAGCTAGATTAAAAGCCTGATAAGCTAAAGCCCTATATTCTGCCGCCTTTTGATGAAAAATAACTCCGCCAACCTGATATTCATTATCAATTTTTGGAGGCTCTTGCTGCTGAGCAAAATTTGGAGTTATTAGAAATGAAAAGAAAACAACGGTTGCGACTGTTTTAAAAAGGATACTGTTTTTCATAATTGATCTGTTACGAAAAATTTGAGCAAAAGGTTTGTTCAGAGTATAAATATACTATGCAAAAAAAATCAGTTGAAGATTTTCAAGATAAGGAAATTGAAGAAATTTCACAAGAAAAACCAGAGTTGGGTGATGAATCTTCATGGAGCAAAGATCAAATAGAAAGAAGCTATTACTATGACGATTCAACTGGCTATCAAAAATATGATCCTGACAAAGATGACGAGGATGATGATGAATTTGAGGAAGATTGATTGGCAAAAAATACAAAAATACCAGTCATTGTATTAAAGCTATTTTACTTTTCATGGGAGACAAAGAATGAACAATCAATTTTGCAAACAATGTGGTCAAGCAAATTTTCCAAATGCCGCCACTTGCAGTAAATGCGGAAATGCTCTCACAGGGCAAGCTAACCAAAATCCTTTTAACGCACCACAACAAGAACCACCAAAGACAATGATGCCAAACTTTCAGGCAAATAATTACCCAAAACCGGAAAAGAAAAGCAACACAATGTTTTGGGTAATTGGTGGAGTCGCAGTATTTTTAATTCTTGCGATCGGAGTTGTTGGTATAGCTGCCGTCGGAGGGTTTTTATATTTCAACTCAAGCAAAACAGAGGTAGTTAAAGATGATCCTCCTCCAAAACCAAGAGATGACAGAAATGATGACAAGCCTGACAGTAATGACACGAGTGTTTTAACCGATAGTCAACTCGAAGATTTTATAAAAAACACACGTAGCCGAGTCGGAAGATATAAGTTAGATAATGTAAAACCTTTTAAGGGAAGTGATTTTGGCGGAAGAAATGCCGGAGTTACTGCACTTTATGTCAATGGTTCGAGAAGGGTTGTACATAGTATTGCAATGTTTAGCTCTTATGATGATGCTTCGAGAGATTTTAATCGTTATAAAAGAGCGATCAGATCAACCAAAGGCTATAGAGTCCGTTCGAGCCAAAAAGACCGCATAATTTTTTCGTACAAGGGAAGTGTTTTTCTTGCTTTTTGCAATAATGCAGGTGGATGTCATGAGTTGATCTCCAAAAACGGAAACCACATTTTAGATTATTACGATAGTTATTTTGGAAAATCTTAATTGATGACGAAGATTTATACGACGGGCTATACGGGTAAAGATGTAAATGATTTAAAGCCTATGCTCGAAGCCCTCGATGCAATGTTGATTGACATTAGATTTGCTCCCTATAGCCAAGTAATGCACTGGAGAAAAGTTTATCTCAAGGCATTACTTGGCGAAAAATATCGCCACATTCCAAACTTAGGAAATCGCACCTACAAAGAAAACAAAATCACAATTCAAAATTTAAAACTGGGCATAGAAACGATTCTCAATCTTCCAACCAACATAGTTCTAATGTGTGCCTGCGAAAAGACTGAAAATTGTCACCGCAGAGTAATTATTGAAGAATTGAAAAATAGGGAAGTTGAAACGGAAGAGATTTTAACATGGAGAACGAGAGATAATTCAACGCAAGAAAACCTTTTTTAGTTTAAGGAAAATTATTCAAGAATTTGAAACATTACAACATTGCTTTGGCTTTTAACGCGGGCGATTACTAAATCCTTTCCGTTTAAAAGCCAATCGAATTGTCCTATTCTTTCTTGCGGCAATTGGAAGACCAATTCGGCAGGTGCATTTTCATTGTATAAATCTTGTCGCCAAATTTTTCCGCCCTGTTTTGTGTTTTGAGAATAGTCAAAAGATTTGCCACCATTTGTCCAGCGAATAACAGGTCGGTTTGTTTTTATTTCAAATTCTTTAACCTCTTTATTATTGGAAAGATTTAAGAAGCCGAAATTTTCTGCTTTTCCATTCTCGGTTGGGTCTGAAGATTTGTTTTTTACTTTATCGTAATGAAATGCCAAATACTTGCCATCGGGCGAAACCTGACAAAAGTTTGTTATCGAAAAATCTTTCGGCTCAAAGACTTTTTCGGTCTTATCGTCTTTTAGAGATTTTCTCCAAATGGAATTTGATTTATTGCTTTTCTTGATAAAGTAAAGCCATTCATCATCAGGCGAGAGAGAAGGGGCGATATTTAATTCACTTTTTTCACCGAGAGTTATTTGTTTGGCATTGGTTGCATCTGAATTTATTCTCCAAATGTTTGGCGAACCACTTTGATCAGAGACGAAATAGACATGACCATTTTTGTCAGCGACGGGTGAATGTAATCCACGTGAGTTTTCCTCTGCACTCAAAGTTTTGCTTATTTTACTTTTGATGTCGGTAAGACGCAGATCACGAGTTCCTCTGGCTTTTGTATCGTAAATAACCTTTCCATATTTTGTTAAAGCCAAGTCGCGAAGTGCATGGTAAGTTCCGTCGATTAAAAGATTTGCTTGATTTAGGTCGGAATCAGGAAGAAACCAAAGGCTGGACGTTAATTTACGTTGTTGAGTAACAACTTGTTTACCGTCAGCCGTAACTGAAAGTCCCGCGTAATTATCTGCATCATTTGTAATCTTATTTATTTCACCATTTGTATAATCAAATCTGAAAAGTTGAAACCCCGTACCTTTTCTAGCCGCAATTAAAACCAAATGCTTATCGTCAGGCATAAAAGCAAATTGTCGGATTCTGGGCAGTTTGGTTTTTATCAAATTTTCTTTTCCTGTGGCAATATCCAGAAAAATTATTTGCGATTGACTGGAATTTTTCCCCGTTGGACCAAAGGCGATTGTCTCTCCATTCGGAGACCATGCCGGAGCTTTGTGAACAGATAAGTTTTTGGGAAGAGCATATTCTAATACACTTTTTTCTTCGCCGGTCTCAAGATTTTTGATCATTATAAAAACCTTGTTTTGTTTGGGGTTTCGGCGATAAAATGCGAGTTGTTTGCCATCAGGAGAGATACTGAAATATCCCCAAACATCTTCAGCTACAAGTTTTGCCTGCCCTCCGAAATAAGAAACCTCATAAATCTTTTGGGAAGATTGCGGACGACCCGGAGTTCGAAAAAAGATCTGATCTCCATTTGGCGAAAACTTCAAAAAACCGACTTTTATATTTTCTTCTACTTCTATTTCTACATCATTACCCGATTCAATATCTTTCAAATTCAGAGTGTTCTCCGCAGCATTATTTTTCTGGTAAGCGAGAAATTTTCCATCAGGCGAAATAGTTGGTGAATATGAGTCGCCTGCTTTGGTTAGTTTTTGAAGTTTAATGTCAGCTAAATCTCTATATGAGATATTTGCTTTCTGAGACCAAAAAAATTGATAGCCAAATAACCCTATTGCAAAAATCAAAATCGCTCCGAATGCAAACATCAAGTAACTCCTTTGAGGTTTTTCAGCTCGTCTTTCATCTGAGCCTTCAATGAGTTCTTCTTCGATAACCTGTGTTCGGGTCTGTTCGGCTAAAAGGATTCCTTTTTTGTCATTTGTAGCAATTGCTTCATTTTGGGAAATTTGAGATTTGACTGTGCGAATCGGCGAAGCAAAACGATAGCCTCGTCTGGGAATAGTTTCGATGAAAGTTTTGCCGTTTTCATCTTTACCTAGAACTTGTCGCAACGTGTATATGTTTTGAGAAAGATTGTTTTCTTCGACAAATGTATCAGCCCAAACTTCATTGAGGATTTCATCTTTAGTGACAACGCCGCCTTGCTTTTCAACCAGCACTAAAAGTGTGTCAAAAACCTTCGGAGGAAGAGAAATTAGTTCTTCTTCACGCCAGAGAGTTTTGTCCTGAGCGTTAAGTTGAAAATTTCCGAATTCGTATAAGTTCTTTATTTTCTTACTCATAAGACTCTTGAGAACTTCTTAATAAAAAATTTAAGGTTTCCTAAAGACTTCCAAATACCATTTCAAATAGATTGATGGCAAGAGTTGCAAATGCAATATGAAAAAAGCGATTTAATGGCTATTTTACGACAAATTGCAGTTTTAACAAAAGTTTTTTTAGATGGCGAATGTCAAAAGAAAATTTCGACGAGAGGTAACTTCCGAAACACAAAGATTTCTGCTGATCTCAAATACGAGTGAAGAAAAGGTGTTCGCCTGCAAAATTTGTCAGGGAGATTCAGTTTTACTTTCACCTACTTTGGTCACACAGATTTTGCAAATTAGTGAGCGAGAGATTTTTCGTTTAATCGAAGCAAATAAGGTTCATTTTATCGAAGATGAAAACAAAAAAAGTTTTGTATGTCTCAAGGGTTTGAAAAAAGAGTTTGTTAAACGAAAAAGATTAATTCATTAAAAGATTTTAAGGAGAAAAAAGATGAGAAAGATTTTAGTAATTATGGCAGTTTTAGTTAGCAGTTTTATCTTTAGCGATTCTGTTATTGCACAGAAAAGTAAAGAGAAAAATAAAAAGACGGAAAAAGTTTCAAAAGAAAAAGATAGCAGAAAGCACGATAAAACAGAAAAGGATTGTTATGAAACAATAGTTATTAAAAATAAAGAAGTATCGAAGCAACGATGCAAGTCTGTCAAAGAACAAAACAAACGCAACAAAAAACTTGCAAAAGCTAAGAATTCCCTAGAAAAAGAGCATAGCAAAGATCTTCAAAAAGATAAGAGGAAACATTTAGACGCACTACCCTCAGATGACAAGCCTGATAGTGTCACCGATTTGGCTGATGCTCATAAAAAGGCGGCGGACAATCTCGATAAATCTGATTCTAGAACAAGAAATTCTAAGAGAAGAAAAAACTCAAAGCAAAAAAATGAAAATAGATTAGCTCCTCAAACTCAGGCACTGGAAGAAAAATCCGAAAGGAAAAATGGAAAATGGATTGATAAAGGAAGCGTCACAGTTAAAGCAAAATCACCTAAAGAAAAAAATGACAAAAGGTTGGCACCTCAAACTCAAGCGTTAGCTCCGCAAACACAAGCTGCAAAAAGAGCAAAAAGAAAAAGTTCAAAAGCCAAAAAATCAAAAAATAAGTCAAAAGCAAGCAAAGGGAGCAAATCCAAAAACAAATCCTCAAAACGCAATAAGAGAAGAAAAAGGAATTAATGGAATAGGAGTCAACAAATGGGAAATTTGTATGCGATACAAGGCAATAATGAAGTTGCTTTATTTAAGGCAAATTACAAACAGATTCAGCAATATCTTACACAAGATTCAAATTGGGCTTCGAGGCTTGCGGAGATAAATAATAATCATGGACTGGTTGTTTCTTCGATAAAATTTAATCAGGCAATTTCAGGGTCGAATATTATTGAAGAAGGGCAAAATTATTTTGTTGCTAGAGGTTCACAAAATCTCTTTTACAGAATAGAAGCAGTAGATGCAAATACATCTCGCATCACGCCCGAAGGAAGAATTTGGGGATATTTGAAGTTTGCTATTCCATTTGGACTTTTTATGTCCTGCGTCATTCCTGTTTTGCTAACGCCAGTCATCTTTTCATTACGAAAAAAAGCTGCCAAAAGTCAATCCCAATATTATTTAAATGCCTTCTGCAAATATTTAGAAATACGGCAACAAAATATTCAAAATCAAATCAGACAAGGAGATATAAAACAATGAAAAAATACGGACTATTTCTCATAGTTTTAGTATTTGTTGTGGTTAACACAAATGCTCAATTCAAATTGAAAATTCCAAAAATAAAGAAGCCGAAAGTTAATAAAACAAAGGCGAATAATCCTACTAACAATTCAAATTCTAAAGGTTCACTGACCAAATCAAGAGAAATGGTTATTGATGATGGATTCACATTCTTTGATGCCGAACCCGTTAGCGAATACGACCAAAAACAAAGAGGAGATATTGATGTTGGTTGGACTTTGAAAACTACTCTGCGTTTGATGGGAACATTTCCCAATCGAAGCGGTTTTAATTTGATTGTTTTAAAAGACGGCAAGCAAATGACGAAAATCCGTTGCGGTGCGTCAATTTATCAAAAGGAAAAAGACCCGAATCTAAGCACACCGCAACTTCGCAAAGGGAAAGATTTGAATTTTGATAATTATATGACGACGAGAGGTTGTTGGAATAAGAAATACTTGGTCAAAGGAACGGGCGAATTTGATATAAAAGTCTTTTATCGAAATGGCGATACAGATGAGCAAACTTTAGTCAGAACTTACAAAATTGACGTTCATCGAGCAGGAAGAGTTCGCGGAATACCAGCCAAACCGCAACCCGATGTTGCACATTATTATATATCGCGTCACGCTGAAGTTCCCGCATCATTTTTGTATTTGGCTTATGGTGGAGTAAATGATTATTTCTTTTCTTATAACGCTTCGCCACCGGGAGAAAACCGCGTCGAAGTTTATTTCAGCTACACACCAAAAACAACAACGAGCACACTTCCGCAGGCTTATGCACGCTGTTCGGTAAATGGTAAAAGATTAAAACTCCCTGGTCCGAGTCCCTATGCAGACCAAGTTAATTTCCTGCGTAAAAGACAAGAATTAGCAATTTACACAGACCGCCTTGCAACCCAATACAAACGCGGCAGTGCATATAAAGATGAAATTTCATTCAAGCAGGTTCGTGCGACTTTACCTTTATCATTCGGAAATCGCTACACAAACCGTCTGAAAATAGAAGACCATCCCGGCGATTGGCAATGTGACATTTCATACAACGGTGAAAAAATCCGTACATTCCGTTGGAAAATTGGAAGCGATGGAAAACCCGTTCCACACGCCGAACAAGCAAGCGAAAACGTAAATCTGTACTACAACGGGTTTATGGTCGAAACAGAAATTCCAGAAGGTGGAAGCGAATATGATTACCGTCTTGCTCCAATGGCAAACAAGGGACTTTTCTATGGAATTCCTTGGCAATCTACAGAAGGAAAGGCAATGGCAGCGAAAGTTCCAACAAAAGGAAACGCTTTTCATGTCGCTTCAAACAAAGTGAAATAGATTTCCGTTTCTAATTTGATTGAGAAAAATGAGAATCAAGATTTAATTAAAATTGGTTAATAAAACTACATCGTCAAGATGATTACCTCTTGAAATGGCTAGATCGCCAGTATCGGCAAACTTGAAATGAAAAATGCGTGTGTCTTCAAGTTCGATGACTTTTTTTGGTTCAACATCGGCGAAAACTTCTTGTTTCCAAATTTCGGAAGTTTTGGGAGTGTGTTTGATGAAGTAAATTGCATCGCTTGTTTTGCTCCAGCGAAACTGGGATTGCGAGGTCTTAACCGTAATTGTTTTTGGTTCGAAGTCATCATCTTCGAGCGAAATTATTCCGATTTCAACAGGACTTGTTTCAGTTTCGGCAATTTCATAACGCTTTTGTTTATCAGCCTGTCGGAAGGCTAGGAATCTGCCGTCGGGGGAAACTGTTAAAAAGCTGTCAATGATGAAATCTTTGGGAGTTTTAATTTCGGTTTCTTTGCCATCCGCCAAACTTCTTTTATAAATAGCAGATTTTCCTTTACTTCGACGGATGAAATAGAGTGTTTGTCCATCAGGTGAGGTGTTTGGAAAAATCTCATTTCCTGTTTTAGTTTCAATGATATTTTCAATCTGTCCGCTACTGATTCCAATTCTTTTTATGTCGTTTGTTTTTCCCTGAGCGGAATTGTAGTAGATGTAATTTCCATCATTTGAAACCAGCGGGCGTTCATTTATTCCATTACTTTGTTTAGTGAATTGTTGCTTTGATTTATCTTTTGGATTGACCGTCCAAATATCTCGATTAAAATCATCGAGCGACGTAAAAGTAATTCTTCCGTCGGGTAAAATATCTATACCTTGTTTACCGTGTCTACTGTTTTTTCCTGATGTTAATTGAATTGCCTTTTCGGGTGAGGCTTCGGGTAGAAACCATATGTGCGAGAAGGCATTCTTTTGCAAAGCGGTGAGTTTTTTCCCATCTTTAGAAAGCGAAAGCTTTCTGTAAAAATTCAAATCATTGGTCAGACGCTTAAATTCTCCGCCCATCGTTTTCATTTTGTAAATTTGCGGGAATTTTCTTCTTTCGCGGGCTGTAAAAATCAAATCCTCTCCATTGGGTAAAGCCACAACTGACATAAACTGACGAATCTTTGGAGTCTTAATGACTTTTTCTTTTCCTGTTTGCACATCAATTTCAGCAAGTTTTGAAATGCCTCGCACTTGTGATTTTATAATCGAATATATTTTTTTCGCATCCGCCGACCAAGCAGGAAAACTTCTGCGGTCAAAACTTTCAGGAAATTCCTTGGTTAGGACAGCCTTTTCACTCTTTTCCTCAACATTGTAAAAAATTAATTGGGCTTGATTTTCTTCGCGGTCAAAACGATAGAAAGCGATTTCTTCTCCGTTGGGCGAAACGGAAATTTGACTCCAAACGTCATCAGCAACAATGTCGGAATCACCGCCAAATCTTGTTGTTTTATAAATTTCTGCACCTCTCGAATTAATCGGACGATGGAGAAAATATATAAATTTTCCATCAGGCGAAAAGTCGAGCGATTGTGGTTTGAACCTTTTGGGCAAATCAATCGGTATTGCTTTTTTGGTCGAAATGTCTTTTATCCAAATCGAATCATTTTCAGTCTTGTCCTTTCTGATAAACGCCAAGAATTGTCCGTCAGGTGAGATGACAAAATTTTGAACGTTTCCTGTATCGGTTAAATTATCAAGTTTTACATTTTCAAGAATGGAATCATTCGATGCAGAGAAGTTTCTTTGCCAAAGTAATAGTCCTAAAGCCCCAACTAAAACAGCTATTAAAAGCCCTGCAACAATTCCGATTTGAAGCTTCCCAAACCTAAAAAACGATTTTTCAGTCTTTTCCGCGGGAACACTTTCGGTTTCGGTATCTTCCTCAAAAACTTCTTCTTTTAGATAAGCAGAGGTTTTTGTTCTTTTGGCAATTAATATTTCATCAGACTCATTGCTTGCATAACTGTTTCCATTTCCATTTTCCAGTATTTTAACTTCTGACGAAAACCGATATCCTCGTCGCGGAACCGTTTCGATGAACTCCTTGCCGAGCGTCTTTCTTAAGACGTAAATATTTTGCGTCAAATTACTTTCTTCAACAAACGAATCTGCCCAAACTTCATCCAGTAATTCGTTTTTGGAAACGACCTTGCCATTTCTTTCTACAAGAAATTCAAGCGTATCAAAAACCTTCGGGGCAAGAAAAATCGCTTCCTTGTCCTGAAAAAGAACACGCTCTTTTGTATCCATTCGGAAACTACCAAATTCGTATAAGTTGTTGGTTTTATTGTCCATAAAGAGTTCTTGATAACTGATTGATAACTAATTGAGCCAAATCTTGAGGACATTTATCACAAGATTCTTTTATGTTGGTTTTCGTAATTTGCAAAAAAGTTATTTACAAGCATTTTACTAAAAATCTTCGAAAGCGGAAAGATTTCAAAAAAACTATATGAAGCGAATCAGGCGAACAGAACTTTTTGTCAAAAAAGAAAGCATAGAAATTTATGCGATAAATTCCAAAGAAAAATATCCATTTTGCAAAGTTTGTGAGGGCAAACAAATCATGGTTCCGCCTGTGCTGATAGCGGAAATTTTGCAAATTAGTTCAAGGGAAATTTACAGAAGAATTGAAACTAAAAAAACTCATTTTTTTGAGGATGATTCATTTCATTTATTTGTTTGTCCAAACTCATTAGCAAAATCTTTTCAACGGAAAAAATTATTGTACTAAACGAAAAAGTAAGGAAAAAAATATGAGGTTAATAAAAACATTAAATTTTATCGCTATTTTAATACTTTTGACGGCTTGCACAAATTCGGTTTTTGGACAATTCAGAATCAAAGTTCCGAAAATTAAAAAGCCGAAAGTTGAAAAAACAAAACATAAACAAGAAGTTCAGAAGACGGATGGAAATTCAGCAAATACAGGCACTCCATCGAACAGGCAGATGGTTATGGACGATGCCTATACATTTTTCAATGCAGAGCATAAAACCAACTTTGCTTCAAGTTCGCGGAAAGACCAAGACCTCGGATGGTATATGAAATCACGTCTGCGTTTGATGGGGACTTTTCCCGGAAGGAGTGCTTTCCGCATCGCGGTTGTGAAAAACGGAAAGCAACTGTCCAGCGTTCGTTGTGAAGGCGTTATTAAGACCAAGGCAAAGGATGACAGGATCAGATCAAATGTAATTCGTCGAGAATATTTATTAGATTACGATGATTATATGGAAACAAATCTACAGTGTTTCAATAAGGAAGAAGTCAGCAAAGAGACAGGTAAGATGGATGTCAAAGTTTATTTTATCAATGGTGATACGGATGAAGAAAAGCTCGTTCGCACATATAAAATTGACGTCCACCGTGCCACGAAAGTTCGCGGTAACGCACGGAAACCGCAACAAGATATTCCGAGTTATTATATCCAACGCCACGCCGAGACCGCAGTTGCCTTTGCCTATTTTGACTACGGTTTTCGAAACGCCGGATATTTTCGTGAACCGGTTGAAAGATCAAACTATGCAGGAAAACTTCGCACTCTTAGAATTTATTCGACATTTTCTCCGAAGAGCGGAAAATATCTTCCGAACAGAATGTTTACGCGATGTACGGTCAACGGACAGAGAATTGATTTTACCAACAATCTTGACCGCGACAACGTGCAGGACGCAAAAAGTGGGCGAAATGACGAAGTCGGAACTTACATTGATCGTCTGATACCGAAATATCAACGCGGAAACCCTTACGTTGATAAGGTTGTTTTCAGAGATCTCGTACTCGAGATGCCGATCTACACAGGCGAGGACAAATCCACTTTAGACGAGGTAAAGGTTGAAGACAATCCGGGAAATTGGGAATGCAAGGTTATCTCAAATGGCGAGACTCTTCGCATTTTTCGCTGGAAGGTTACAAATGGAAAAATCGTTCCGCACGCCGAACAAGCAAGCAGAAACGTGAATCTATTTTACGACGCGGCAATGATTGAAATGGAAATTCCTAATGGCGGTGCATCTTTTGATTACCGTTTAACGCCGATGCCGGAGATGGGGTTGTTTTACGGAGTTCCTTGGAAGACGGCGGAAGGAAAAGCGATGGCGAAGAGAGTCCCAAAGGTCGGAAATCCATTTCACGTTCCTTCAAACAGAGCGAAATAGAAAAATCAAAAAAAATATAAAAACTTGAGCGGAGGAAATCAGGTCTCCAGACTCATTCGTTCGCTCAAGTTTTTGTTTAGAGTTGCCTAAGCAATAGAAGTATTAGAGGTAAAAAAACATGAAAGTATCAATAACAGCATCGGTTGGCAAAGGTAGTGTAAACAACTCAGTAGATGTAAGAAAAGTTCAGAATTTGTTAAATAGATGGATTAGCCCAAGATTTCTTTCGGTTGATGGTGTGTGCAATGGAACGGAAGGTGATCGAACAGTCGAGGAAATCAAAAAGTTTCAATCAAGCTATATGGCAGTTCCTGACGGCAGGGTTGATCCAAATGGCGGAACACTCAGAAAACTCCAAACAAAATGGAAGCAATTGCCGCAGAATTTTGGTTTCGGAAGCGGTTATTACCAATATGGTCGGTCGGCTGATATTGGTGCAAGACAATGGGGATCGAAGAAAACTATTGAAACGATAGTGAGAGTTTGTAAGCAATTTCAGATGCAACAGAGAACGATTACGAATCAATATAATCTGGCAAGTTATGGATTAGTTGGAGTAGGAGACATAAGTTTTAAATTTGGCGGATATATGTCGCCACATGGAACTCATCAAGAAGGATTGAATGTGGATATGAGACCTTGCCGTAAAGATGTGCTACAAACGCCTGTCAATATCTTCAACGATCAATATGATAGCGACCGAACAAAATTGCTTATCGAACTGTTTCTCGCTGATCCAAATGTGAAAAGTATTCTCTTTAATGATCCTAAAATCTATAAACTTCCGAGAGTTTCCAAATATGAAAAACATGACGATCACTTTCATATCACAATGTATGAATAAAGGTGTTTGAAAATTTAATAAGACAATAAAAACAAAGGAGTAAAGGATGAAAAAAATAAAAACACAGCTAGGTTTGATTATTCTAATTACGGCTATTTTTGCTATTGGCATTGTGGCACAAGAAACCCAACAAACATCAGCATTTGCTAGTTCAGCAGAAGGAATTGGTTTGGATTTAAATGCCGTTGCAGAGGTTTTTAAGGATTCTAAAAATCTCGAAGACTTTGAGCATAAATTAAATAATGAAGAAAGTGGCATTAATAATGTTGATCTAGACGAAAATGGCGAGATTGATTATTTGCGGGTTGTTGAAAATGTCGAAGGAGATACGCATTTAGTTTCAGTTCAGTCCGTTTTAGCAGAGGATCAATTTCAAGATGTCGCCGCACTTGCAGTTGAAAAAGATGTCAACGGTTACAATTTTCAGGTGCAGGGAACGCCAACACTTTATGGAGCTAATTACTATGTAGTGCCACGTGCTACAAACCTTTCCAATTGGAATGTTATAAATTGGATGTATCGTCCAAACTACAGTCCGTATCGTTCAGTTTACGGTTGGCGAACTTATCCACGTTCTTGGCGTGTCCGTCGTCCTGTTCCTGTAAATACGTATCGAACAAAGACCGTTAGATATGTCGGCAGAAAAAACTTTACTCCTTCCCAAACAGTGCGAGTTAAAACCGTTAAAAGAGTTAGATACAATCCGCGAACCTCTACGCTTGTGAAAAAGAAAAGAGTTGTTAGATCAAACGGCAATAAAACAGTTGTAACAAAAAAGGGAACAAAAACACGAACTCGAACAAATGCTAATGGTCGGACGGTTAAGAAAACAAAGGGTGTAAAGGTTAGAAAAAATAAAAATACGGGAAAAACTACGGTTACAAAAGGAAAGAAGAAAACAGTAAAAAACCAAAAAGGGAAAAAGACCACAGTTAAGAAGGTCAAGAAACGAAAGAAGAAAAACTAAAGATTATGTTTTCTGATTGCCACTTTTTACATTATGCTAAAGAAGATTCGATTAGTTTTACATCAAGTGAAAGGGTATAGGAATTCTATGCTCTTTTTTACTTTCTGACTAAGAAATAGGAAAAAGTGAAATGTTTTTGTCTTATTCAACACTACTAACAAGTTGTTTAAGTAAGCAAAAATAATTCAAAAGCTAAGAGAGACTTTAAGGTTATGAGTATGGAAAATATCAATTTTAACAAAGGTGCGATAAATGTTGGTGAATGTCTGAGTCGTGGTTGGGAGATTGTTAAACCGAATTACTTCATGTTTTTTGGGATGGGGGCAATTATCTTGATCTTAGGGTGTATTCCTGTAATTAGTTGGATCATTGCAGGTCCGATTCTAGTCGGGGTTTATTATGCGATGCTGCGACAGTATCGCGGCGAAAGTGTTGAATTTGGAATGCTTTTTCAAGGATTTAACAAATTTTTTCCGGCGATGATTATCGGCTTCTTATTTCTACTGCCGGGCGGGATTTCCAATCTTTACCGAATTGGTCTGAGGCTTGCTGAATTTCTGGCAATTTACAACCCGAATGAGCTAACGGGAGGTTTGGCGGCATTGATGACCTTACTTTCTTTTCTCATTAGTGGATTTACATTATTGGGGAGCATAATCCTTTTCATTACACTTGCATTCGGTTTGCCTCTATTGGCTGAATACGACCTATCTTTGATGGAAGCGATTAAGTTGAGTGCCAAAGCGGGTTGGGGAAACTTCGGTGGAATGTTTTTGCTGATGTTGCTTTTAGGAGCAATTATTCTCGCAGGAATTCTCGCTCTATGTGTGGGACTATTTTTTGTTCTACCAATAATTTATGCTGCAATTACTGTCGCATATAAGCAGGTTTTCCCTGGAGCAGGTCAAATGCAGTAATTTTCAAGGTGAAATTAATTTAGAGCAAGTAAAAGAGCATGAAAATTTCATGCTCTTTTTTTCTTGTGAACTGAGCTCAAAAAAAATAATTTTTCAAAAAAGTGAAATGTTTTTGCCTGTCACAACACTATTAATGAGTCGGTTAATTATTAAAGACTCAAAATTATTGAGGAGATTTAGATAAAGATGGGAAAAGCAACAGTAAATTGGATAGCGAGAAACTTAGGAAGCCGTTTTAATATCGGATTAGGCAATCATCATTATATTTTAATTTTAATAGACAACATTTGTTTACCAACGGCTATTCCCACACAAAAACACAATGGAGCTGAGTTTGTAACGCTAGGCGGATTCAGCAAAGGCGGAAATATGATTTATATACCTAATGAGCCTAGTGATGTTCTTTCTGCTAAAGACCTTTTAGATAACACACCTATTTGGGATTTTTTCAACCCTTTTGATTGGGGAACACAGAAACACTATGTCAAACCACCAAAAGGAAATGACACAGCCTTTGCCAATGAAGTTGTAAGACTTGCTGAAAACTACAAAAGAAATACAGCTAGAAATCCGCTTGAATACGGTCTGTTTGATGATAATTGTGCCGCTTGGGTAAACACACTTTTTAAAGTAGCGGGAGTTCCAAAATACCAACGAGAAAAACTTGGACAGTTTTGGGGAATAGACGCTGCTGAACGCTTAGAGATACCTTCGCACTTATTCAAAACGCAAGCTTCATACTTTCCGACACTCGGCACTTATCCAAAATACAGGTTTTAATTTATTTTGAGGAGTTATTTTATGTCTGAGTATATTTTTCCAGAGCCAAAAACAGATTACGTTTTGCATTTGTTAAGAACAGGAACTGATCCGAAGGGAGAAGAACGGGGAATCTTAAAAATATATTACAAAAATAAATCTTTTATCAAAGCCTACTCAACGCGAGAAAACGATGACAATCTGTGGCATAGCAGTCTAAGAGTCGGTGCTTATGAAATGAAGCACGATATGCTGACACATTTTTTAGACGGAAGGAAACGAAAGCATCCAAAGAAATGTCTGCGTCCAACCACAGAAGAGATCAAGTCAGTTTTAATACACGGTGTTGCAGGTGACAATCCAAACAATTTAGCCGGATGCATAGCTCCAGGTAAATGGGGAACTGTAGATGAATTTGAAGACTCCGAAGCATGTATGGAAGAACTTTTTAATTTAATCGGAACTTTCGGAGGTGGAAAATTAGTAACACTTTGGGTTTTAAGTAATGCAACAGGAGTTGGGCTTGGAACTAAAGATGATTGGTGGAGAACAAAAGGGAAATAAACTGTGTGCAAGGGAAGTTAACAAGGGGGATATACATATTTATAAAAATTCATAGCAGGAGAAAATAGATGAGCAATAATATCAGGAACGCAAAATGGAAATTACTAACGCACAGTATGAGCAAAGACGGTAGTCATAAAATGCTTGCAGGTTATAAATCACATGGTAGAGGAGGTCTTAACAAAATTTTTTTTCTAGCACCTCTTTACAATATGAATGATGCCAATATGGATGGTTCAGTGAGCATACCAGAGTGGTTTTTGGGAAAAAATCTTTATGATCCGTATTCGGTATTTGAGTTATTTAGTGATGCCAATAAAGCTTGCTGCACAATAGATGCTGCAATTCAGTTAAGAGATTATGACCTACGTAACAAAGCCATGATGGGAATGTTACGAGCCTCACATAAAGCAGCTTCAAAAGCATTGGTCACAATTACAGTTGAGAAGATTTTAAGTCCCGGACTAGAAAAAGTGTTGGCTGTTTCAAAACTCGCCCAGATGGGTAAGTTTTCCGATAATCTGCTCTTCTTAGTTCAGCTGGGAATCGAATCAGCTGTGGAAGCCGTGATTAACAAATCAAGAGGGGTTAAATAAAGGAGATTTATTCATAAAAATGCGGATCAAGTGTAAGAGAAAACTAACATATTGGTTCGCATTTCTTAAATTTAATATTGTCCGCAAATATTGTTAGACGTATCTTCTAAAGCCTTTTTGCGTAATAGGTTATAAAAAAATATTTTTTATAAAAAATGCGAAATTATCTCGACCAAACGAAAAATTTCAACGTCCAAAATTATGAGTTTCGAGGATGTGAACTCATAAATTTAATAAGCAATTATATTTTTTTAGGAGATAAATAAAATGGCAAAAACAGTTTTACCCGATGGAAGTAGCAAACACGAAGGAGGAGGTTATTCGGTAATAGTTGCGAAGGATGGAGCAATAAATGTGAAGGGCGGAGATTCTTTGAGTAAATACTCAATGGCAATACATGGTGATTTTAATCACCTCAATGAATATAAACACCGTCGGCACAAACCGACAGGACCCATAACCGATACTGATTTAGCTGAGATACCAAACAAAAATTTAATAAACGCCGGAGAGATTCTTTATCATATGCCGACTCGAAAGGAGTCTGGGAATGGAACGAAACCGAAACCAAAGCCTGACCCCGATCTGCCTTGGCAGAAGGTTGCGGGATTAAAGAAAGCTTGGGTTCTTCCAGAAAATGAATTTAATCAGAAAAAGCACAACCTTAATGTAAAGATTCCAATTTTACACATTGGTCCGTTTTTATCTGTAGGAGAGACATGGCTTTCTCATATTGGTAAAAGAACCATAGCGGATGTTTGGACAGGTGTAAATGCAATTGTTTTTCTGTTAGAAAATCCGATGAGTCCCTATCACAACAAGTTAATTATTCAAAAAACTGAAGAGTTTAAGGATGATTTGGTGACTTACCACTTTGATGATCTCTATAAAAGAACAGAACCAATATTTAAGTTGGTAGAAGCTGAAGTTTACTTCTTTCTCGGAGTCATTTCTACTATCAATTTACCGGCTTTTGTTGCAGTTACCGGATTAACACTAACGCATTGGGCATACACGAATCGTGAATGGCTGGCAAAAGTTGATGACGCAATTCGTATAAGTTGTGAGGTTCGTAGATATATGCTGGCAAATACTCCGACGCTTTATGATAAGTTGATTGACGCAACACTTCATCATCTTTGGACGAATGTTCCAAACATCGTCGGAAATGTGCCGGAAGCGATTGTCTCAGATCCAAAGCTTGCGGGTGGTGGATCGGGCGTTATTCTCGGACATTTAACCCTGTTTGTGGCGAAAGGTAGATTTGGTGCTGTTGCTTTAGTAGCGAAAATACTTCTTGCGATTGCAGTTAAAGCTATTCAGGCTGCTCCGGGAGCAGTTGTTCTAACAGCTCAGGAAAGAGCTCAATACGGACTTGAAATTGTAACGAACCTAAGACAACAGGGTGTTGAAGTCTCTGATGCTGATGCTCAGTTAATTATTGATGAAGTTTTAGCAAATCCTGAAGAAGTTCAAAGTCAACTTAGGAAATTATACGATGCATTCGAAGCTATCAAATAAATTTTTTGTTAGGAATGCACTGATAGATTCTTTGAATAAGCTGGTAACTACCTGTTTATGTGGTTACTAAAAATGCTGAGACAAATAAAATCTGAAGCTACGTAGATATAATTTTTATGTTTATCAAATACAAAAGCATACTCATTTTACTAATTCTTTTTGCGACAAGTTCTTGTACCAACGCACAAAAATATGATCTTTCGACAAAGGATGGTGTTTTTGATGCTTTGGAATCAATTACAGGTGAGAAGTATGACAAAAATAGCAAAGGATGCTTGAAGCGTCCAAAAGAATTACCGAACATAATACTTGTCGGTGATTTTGCACACGATCTTGGCTGTAGATTGACCGGAGGTTTTGTTGGGCAAGAGTATGTGAAGCGAAAGGATTTATCTGAATCAGCATTAAAATCTCTCGGTTGGGAAAAAGCTCCGAAGGATGTACGCGAAGGTTTGGCTTTGAACTGGGTAAAAAATGGAATGATGGCATTTGGAAATCCACTTGATAAAGCCACTAAAGATTTTACAAACCGAAAATTTGAAAAACCTCGGGCAAAGTCAGATAATGACGGAAACATAACTATAACCCTTTGGCTAAAAAGACCTGCTGGAATGATTTGCGAAGATGCATACAGCCAAGTTAGCTACGCTTTTTCAAAAGACGGAAGGTTTCAAAAAAGAAATCTAGTAAACAGTTTTAGGATTCCTTGTGAATAATTTTTGCTATTAAATCTTTATAAAAATTTGACTAATTTTCATTATTAAGTTATTCATAAAAACCTATAAAAGAAACAGGAAATAAAGGAGAAGAAATGAAGAAATCTATAAGTTTGGTATTAATTACATTATTGTTTGTAGTTTTGGGTTGTTCATTGGACAGCTTTACAGGTAAAAAAGACGAAGTTCCAACTCCTGCCCCAAGTACGGATTCATCACCTTCAACATCCGGTGATAAGCCATCAGACTCCACATCAACTTCAAGTAGTGGACCTGCTGATCTTTCATTGGACAAATTCAATCAGATCGAATTAGATATGTCCTACGATCAAGTTAAGGGAATTATGGGCTCTGATGGGAATGAAACCAGCAGTACAAAGAGCGGAAGCTATGAATCAAAAGCATATCAATGGAAAGGCGATAAATTTGCTCAAATCAGCGTAAGATTCCAAAATAGTAAATTAGTTTCAAAATCGCAATCAGGAATTACACCAAGTAGTGGGACGGCTGATATTTCACAAGCTAAATTCAATAACATCAAAACAGGGATGAAATATGAAGAAGTTAAAAATATCATCGGTTCAGACGGTGAAATGACTAGACTTTCAAAATTCAGTTCATTTACCAGCAAGTCATACACCTGGAAAGGAAAAGGATTTTCAAGAATTATTACAACTTTTAGAAATGATGAGTTACAAAACAAAACTCAAGCAGGACTGAAGTAAGACATCAAAAAACAATTCACTTAAAACAGTGTGGAGCAAAATGTTAACTTGCTCCGCACTTTTTTATTTTTAATTCAAAAAAACCTACCTAAATATGTGGCTACAAAATAAATCATTTCAGTAAAAATAAATGCATGAGCTAATTTGAATTGCATTTATCGAAGATTTTTAGTGGTAAGGGTTCAAGAAAAATTAGACTACTTAAAATTTTTACGGAGGATTTATGAAAACCAAGATTTTTTTGTGTGTATTGACTTTTTCACTTTTGATTGCAGCGTGTGGCGGCGGAGCTGAAAAAACAGGTGACGATGCCAATAAAGCATCTGAAAATAAAGATGCAAACACTGCAACTGCCCCTAAAAAAGAAGATGAGAAAAAGGAAGATGAAAAGGTGGAAATGAAGTTTCCATTCGATTTTCCAAAAACAGATACAATCGCTAAAAAAGGCGAAAATGTTTTAGTACCATCTTACAATTGGCTTGAAGATGCGGTGAAAAAAGACCCGACCAAAGTTACGATGATTTGGTATAACCAGAAAATGGAAGAGCCGGGTGAAGAGATGTCTAAGATTAAATTTATGAGCAACACTCAAGAAGTGCCAAATGCTTATATTGTTCCGATTCCAGCTGGTCAAACCGCTAAAAAAGGTGACATAGTTTTAACTTGGTGGCAGACAGGTTCGGGAATGCAAAAAGCCATCGTAACGGATGCCTCTGACCCGAAAGCTCCGACGGTTCGCTATCTTGATCTTAAATATGATAACCCTGCGAAAGATCGAGAAAAAGGAACAGGGATTGCTCAAACAGATTATCAGATCAAACCTGATACTTTTGTTCCAATTACCGCAATGATGGCTCCCGGAACATCAGTTGCGATCGGAACTGATATGAAACGCGGGCAGGTCATACGCGTAAATGGTGACAAGGTATTCGTTAAACTTTTTGCGGGACGAGTTGGGGTTTTCCCAAGAGCTGATGTGAAAAGTGTTCCTGTCAAAGTTAGTGTAAAAGCGGGCGATAAAGTAAAAGCACCGTTTGTCGGGTCATTCAAAGATGCAGAAGTAACAAAGGTTGATGAAAATATCGGTCGCGTTTGGGTTAAATTCGATTCAGGCAGCGAAGAAGTGGTCGCTTTTGGCGATATTATGACAAATTAGTTTCCTCCCAGAAAAAATAAATCTTACAGGCAGGCTCTTACAGCCTGTCTTTTTTTTGATTTGGGGACGTATCAAAAATCTTGACTCAAAAGCGTATTTATTGGAAAGTATTTATATTCGATTTTATAAATTCCTTCTAAAAGTATGAAAAAAAGACTATTTAAGATTTCAAAAGCTTTTTTTGGAGTATCGCTAATATGCTTATTTAGTGTGTTTGTTTTTGCACAGACTCAGATTCAAGAGCTGACATTAAAAAAATCTATTGATTCCGAAATTAAAGGTGGTCAGAAACACACATACACTGTCAAATTAAAAGCTGGACAAACTGCCTTGATCGAAGCGATTCAAAATGGCGTTGATATAAATTTCTCAGCAATCAATCTAAAGGGTGAAGAATTTATTGTAAGTCTTTCTCCAAGTGGACTTTATGGGGAAGACTCTATTTTGGTGACGGCTAAAGAAACAGGGCATTATAAAGTAGAGGTTTCGACAGCAAGCCCGCGTGCGAGATTGGGAAAATATAAGATCACATTGAGTGAAATTCGTCCCACCGTTGAAGAAGATTTTGCGATAAATGATGCCGCAAGAATGATCCTTTCGCTTGCTCAGGAAGCAACCAAATTAAAATACGAAGGAACAATTGAAGGAAAGCAAAAAGCCATTGCAAAGTGGGATGAAGCAATAGAAGTTTCTAAGATCAAGAAAGATGTAGTTTGGGAAGGAGTGGCTTTAGTTGGACAGGGATTAATCTATGAACAACTTGGAGAACTTCAGAAAGCACTTGATGTTTATCTAATAAGTTTAGTGATCTGGGAAGATATAAATAATCGTCAATACAAAGCTTCATCAATAAACAACATCGGTAATGTGTATGCTGACATAGGCGAATACGAAAAGGCGATAGATTATTACAAGCGTGCCTTAAAACTCCAACGCGAAGTTGGAGATATGAATAGCGTTGCAACCTATTTAAACAACATAGGCTATGCCTATATGCGACTTCAAAGTTACACGGAAGCGGAAAGCTTTTTTAAGCAATCGGTTGCCCTTCGCTCAAAAAACCAAAGTGTTCGCGGAAAAAGAAGTCTTGGCTATACGTTAAATAATTTGGGAGCAAATTATCTTCTAAAGGGAGAACAAGAAAAAGGAATAGATTTTTTAGAGCGATCTTTGAAAGTTCGGCAAGAAGTCAAACATAGCTGGGGAGTTGCTAATTCACTTATTAATTTAGGTAAAGCCCAATGGGAAGCGGGAAACAAAGACGAAGGTTTGGCAAAACTTAATGATGCGAACCGACGTTCAAAAGCACTCGGTGACAGAGTTATGGAAGCACAGTCATTTTATCTTTTGGCTCGTGCTGAAAAAGAGCTTGGCAATATAGATACCGCGATTGAAAATATCACCAAAGGACTAGACTTGATCGAACAAATACGAAGTAGTTTGGTCAGTTCCGAATCCCGTTATTCTTATTTTTCAACAGTACAGAATTATTATGATCTTTATATTGATTTATTAATCAGCCGATCAGAAAAAACTAAACAGGACGCTGATGTCGCTTTGGCTTTACAAATAAGTGAGCGTTCGCGTTCGCGAAGTTTGGTTGAACTTCTGCAAGAAGCCAAAGTTGACTTTCGACAGAGCGTAGATGCAAAACTTTTTAGTGAGTTGAAAAATGCTCAAAAGAAACTCACGGAAAAATATGCCGGTCGGCAGAGGCTTTTAAGCGGAAAGCCGAAACCCGAGCAGGTCACGAAAATTAACAATGAAATTAACGATCTAAATACCAAGATCCAAAACCTGCAAATCACGATTCGTCGGGAAAACCCTAGATATGCAGATTTGACCGAAGGTAAAACCATTTCGGCTAAGGAAATACAGAGTCTGCTTGATGAAGATACAGTTCTAATTCAATACAAACTTGGTGATAAACGCAGTTTGGGTTGGCTTGTAACTAGTAAAAATGTCGAGGTTTTTAATTTACCGGACAGAAAAACCATCGAAGAAAAAGCAAGGTCTTTTTATTCGATAATCATTGATAACAAAAAAAGTGAAAAATCAAAAATTGATGAACTGTCAAAAGAACTAGGCGACATTTTGCTTTCTCCTGTTGCCAATAAAATAACTAATAAGCGTCTGGCAGTAGTTGCCGATGGGATTCTGCAATACACACCATTTTCAGCACTATCAAATCCTGCTTTAGACGAGGGAAGAGGAAAATACTTATCTGATACCAATGAAATAATCGTTTTGCCTTCTGCATCGGTTTTAGCACAAATCAGAAGTAATCCAAGCAGAGATAAAATCGGCGAAAAAACAATCGCAATCTTTGCCGACCCTGTTTTTGATAAACAAGATTCCAGAATATCTGAAAAGAAAAATGAAGTGACGTTGAGCGTTGAAATGAAGAAAGTCACAAGGGATTTCCGCTTTGGTGAAACTTTGCCACGTCTGATTTATTCAAGACGGGAAGCAAAAAATATCGCTGATTTAATTGATAAAAACAGAAAATCTGTCAGAACAGATTTCGAGGCAAGTGTTAAAAATATCGAAAAAGAAAATCTCAAAGATTACAAAATCTTGCATTTTGCTACTCACGGTTTACTCAATACAAACCGTCCAGAGTTATCGGGTTTAGTTTTTTCTCTATACGACAAAAACGGAAACACTCAGAATGGTTTTTTGAGTCTCAATGACATCTATAATTTGGATTTGTCCAGCGATATGGTCGTTTTATCAGCATGTCAGACCGCTTTAGGAAAAGATGTCAGGGGAGAAGGTTTGATCGGACTTTCGAGAGGATTTCTTTATGCGGGTTCTAATCGGATAGTAGCAAGCCTTTGGAAGGTTGATGATTCGGCAACGGCTGAATTTATGATGCGTTTCTACAAACATCATCTGGAGGAAGGGATGTCAGCCGCAAAATCCTTACAGCAAACCAAGTTGGAAATGAAAAACATCAAACGCTATCAATCACCCTATTACTGGAGTGCGTTTACATTGCTCGGTGATTGGAAATAAGCTTTTAAACTGATAAAGTTTTTGTAGTTTTTAATATGAGAAGATATTTATTAAGTATTGGCGTTTTTCTTAAATTTACTCTTCTCATATTTTTACTTACTTCTCACACATCAGCTCAAAATCCCATCGCCAGACTCACACTAAATAATCCATTAGAAAACCAAATTAAATCAGGTGAAAATCATTTTTATTCGATAAATCTTTCTGCAAATCAAACTGCGGTTGTAGAAATTATCCAAAATGGTATCGAACTGGAACTTGCCGCTTTAAATCCACAAGGCGAAAAATATATTGAAACAAATTCTCCCAGTGGTTTGTTTGGCAAAGATTTGATATTGGTGATGGCAGAAAGCACAGGTGAGCATAAAGTTGAGGTTAAGCCATTTTTTTCTCGTGCGAAACTTGGAAAATATACGATTCGTTTAAAAGAGATTCGCCCCACTGTTCGTCGTGACGCGTTGATTAATGGTGCTGCCGATTTGATTATGAAAGTTGCATTTCAAGCGACTGCTCTGAGAAATAACGGTACGATTGAAGGGAAAACAGAAGCCATAAAGAAATGGGGAGATATTGTTGAACTCTCAAAATTAAAAGAGGATGTTGTATGGGCTGGAGTTGCTTTTGGAACACGTGGAGTGATGTATCAGGAAATAGGTGAGTTCCAAAATGCACTGGATTCGTACTTGCTAAGTCTTGAAATCTGGAAAAGACTCGGAAATCGGCAGTATCAGGGTTCGATAGTAAACAATCTTGGGGCAATTTATTTAGCATTGGCGGAGTATGAAAAAGCGATCTCATATTTTGAGCAAGCTTTGATATTTCAAAAAGAAAGCGGAAATGTTTATGGTGCAGCAAATACATTACACAATCTCGCCAATAGTTATAGTGAGCTGAAAAATTACAAAAAAGCCGAAAATTATTATCGTCAGGCAATTGCGATTCAAGAAACCAATAAAATAGGTCTTGGCAAACAGAGACTAGCAAATATTTTACACAGTTTCGGAGCTTCTTTGCTTTTTAGCGGGAATACAAAAGAAGGACAAAAATATGTAGAGAAAGCCTTAGAAATAAGAAAAGAGATTAATGATAACTGGGGAATAGCTAATTCACTTTTGATAATCGGAAAAGCTCAGTGGGATTCGGGATTTAAAGATGTCGGTTATAAAAGCCTTACCGAATCGGTAAATCGCTCAAAGGAAGTAGGTGATAGAGTAATGCATGCAGAAGGATTATATTTCCTTGCGGTTGCTGAGCGGGAAAAAGGTAATTTAGAAAAAGCGATCGAATACATAAAAGAATCAGTCAGCTTAACGGAATTAATTCGTGGAGAATTGGTAAATACAAAATCCCGTTATGGCTATTTTTCCAACACGCAAAAATACTTTGAACTCTATGTTGATTTGCTGGTCTCAAAGGCAGAAAAAAACAAAGATGAGCAGAGTGTATTTGAAGCCCTGTTAATAAGCGAACGTTCGCGTTCCCGCAGTTTGCTTGATTTGTTAGAAGAAGCAAAAGTTGATTTCAAAAAGGGCATTAATCCAAAGCTTTTTGCAGAATTAAAAAAACTGCAAAAAGAAATTAACAGCAAATATGCGATCCGCCAACAAAAAATTGCAGATAATGAATCTTCTGAAGAAATCACAAAATTAAACAATGAGATCAATGACTTAAATACAAAGATTCAATCATTAAATACTCAAATTCGACGTGCAAACCCAAAATTCGCAAACTTAACCGAAGGGGAAATAATCTCAGTTAAAGAGATTCAGGATTTGCTTGATGACAAAAGTGTTTTGCTCGAATACAAACTTGGTGACAAAAGAAGTTATGTTTGGTTAGTTACGAAAAAGACAATAGAAGTCTTCACATTGCCAACACGCAAAGAGATTGAGAAAACAGCAAGGGAATTTTTCACTTTAGTAGTTTCCAATAAGCGAGATGAAGAAGCAAAACGCATTCAAAAATCTAAAGAGTTAGGCAATTTGTTAATTTCAAAATTTGTCGAAAAAATCAGTCAGAAAAGATTGGTGATAGTTGCCGACGGCGTACTGCAATACACACCTTTTTCGGCATTACATATTCCAAATTCTAAGACGAATACTTTAGCTGACGAAAATGAAATCGTTTTACTTCCATCTGCCTCTGTTTTGGCACAACTGAGAAACAATTCCAAACAAAATAATTCCAAAACTATCGCCGTTTTTGCCGATCCAGTATTCGATAGTGAAGATGCACGAATAGAAAAAACTCCAAATCCCAAAACACAATCAACACAGAATATTCTTATCAAACAAGCTTTGAGAGATTTTCGATTTGGGGATACTTTACCGAGACTTCTTGCATCACGTAAAGAAGCTAGAGAGATTTTTAATTTAGTAAATAAAGATTCGGGAAGCTTAAAACTCGGATTTGAAGCAAATCTTAACGGCTTGGAAAATCTCAATCTGTCACAATATAAATATCTGCATTTTGCTACTCACGGTTTGATAAATACATCCCGTCCAGAATTATCTGGCTTAGTTTTTTCTTTGTACGACAAAAATGGACAGGAGCAGGACGGATTTTTGAGCCTCAATGATATATACAACCTTGATCTTTCCAGCGAAATGATTGTTTTATCAGCTTGCCAGACCGCATTTGGAAAAGATGTAGAAGGCGAAGGTTTAATTGGGCTATCACGTGGATTTTTGTACGCAGGATCGAAAAGAGTCGTTGCAAGTTATTGGAAGGTAGATGATTTTGCAACCGCTGAATTTATGAAACGTTTTTATCGGAATCATTTTGAAAAAGGAATGCCAGCTTCCAAAGCCTTACAGCAAACTAAACTTGAAATGAAGAAAATTCGCCGTTATCAATCGCCTTATTACTGGAGTACTTTTACATTATTCGGCGATTGGAGATAAATACCTCTTTGTAAATAAAAAGTTACAGCCGCGAAAGTGTTTGATATATTAATATTGGGTTTTTCAATAAAAAAGCTATCCCTGTTATCAAATGCTTAAAAATCTTTCATCAGAAAATTTTGAATTATTTCTGAGTTTGCTTGATATAAATCGGGATCAGGCAGCTGAGAAATATCTGTCTTTACGCGAAAGATTAGAGAGATTCTTTGAGTGGCGTGGATGCGAAAATCCCGAAGACCTTACAGACATCGTTTTTGACCGCACGATCAAAAAAATCACCGAAGGAGAAAAAATAGAAAACGTTCAGGCATATTGTGTCACGGTGTCGAAATATGTCTTGATGGAAAATAGAAGAGAAGTTTTAAAGAGCGAAGAACTTGATGAGAATGCTCGAGAGAATAGTTCTGAAAGCTCCCAGGATAATTCTGACAATGAAGATGAGTTTAAGGAGAAAAAACTTAAGTGTTTAGACAAATGTTTATCAGAATTACCTGAAGACAAAAGAAAATTGATGATCGGCTATTTCGATACGGATGAAAAAACAATGATCAATACCCGTAAGAATTTGGCGGAGAAAATCGGCATAAATTTAAATAGCTTACGGATACGTATAAGTCGTCTGAAAACTAAATTGGAAAAATGCACAAAAAAATGTTGTGCCGAAGGTTAATGTTTATAAGGGTTTCGTTTGCATAGACGAAAAAGATGAAAAATTTTGCGAAAAAAAGTGAAATGTTTTTTAAGGTTTTGACACTACTATTAGAAGGCGATAAAAAAGTCGCTGTGAAATAATAAAGGAAGTGTAAATGAAGTTAGAAAATGAACAAATAATTCTAAAGTTTCTTTTCGGGGAAATGTCCGAAGATGAGCGATTTGAATTTGAAGAAAAATTCATTCTTGACGCAAAACTTTTTGAGGAGGTGAAGGTCGTCGAGGATGAATTGATCGAAAAATACGTTCGTGGATGGCTGACTTCTGCAGAAACTTCAAAATTTGAAAAACATTTTCTAAATACTGAAAAACGACGCGAAAGAGTAGAATTTTCACGGCAGATGATCGCTCAACTTAAAGCATTTGAAGAAAAGCCTGTTCTTATTGAAAAAAAAGAAATAATTTCTACAGAAGAATCTTTCTGGAATAAACTTTTTGGAGCTTTTCTTGCTCCAAAAACCGTTATGGCTGGAGCATTTGCCATTTTGGTCGTTGCTTTTGGAAGCTGGTTTTTGTATCAAAATTTTAGAAATACAGGAACTCAGATCGTGAAAAAAGAAAATACAGAAACTCAGCCTTTACCGATAAATACTTCTACGCCAACACCTGAAGACTCTCCCGAAGAATTGCCTGAAAATACTTCTGTTAATGAAGGTCAGGAATCTCAATCTAATTCTCAGGTGAACACTTCAAACGAAACTAATAAGCCAAAAACAAACACCAAACAAATTCCAAGAAAAACACCCAAGCCTAAGAAATCACCTAGACAGATTAAGAAAAAAGCGGCTCCTATAAAAACGCCTCAAGTTCAGCGAACGGCACCAAATCCTGTCTTGGCTCTATTTGCCGGAACAGTCCGTTCAGGTGGAAAAAACAATGTCCTGAATTTACCGAAAAATGCAAAAGGAGCAACTCTACAATTAAACCTCGAAGCAAATGACTACAAATCTTACCAAGCTCAATTAACCGATGCAGACGGAAATATTTTGTTTCAGAGAGGCAATCTTAAGGCAAGAAAATCAAGAATAAATTTCTTCATACCTGCTAAAAACTTAAAACGCGGCGATTACATTATCAGATTATTTGGTAAAAATGATTCTGGTGAAAATGAGTCCGTAGCCGATTTTCAATTTCGCGTTCAGCGATAGTATTTATACTAAAAACTTTCTCCAAGAATAGACGGCTTCGGTCGTCTTTTTTTGTGCCTGAAAATAGAAAAGTGAAATGTTTTCTGCGGTATTGACACTATTAGTGGATAGAAAAAAGAGTTAGATTAACCGGGGTTAGAAAGCAGACTTTAGGAAATATTATGAATGATTTAAAAATTGTCAAAATATGCGGAATGCTTTGTATAGTTCTTGCAGTTTTAGCTATGTTGAATAGTGTTATTGGAACTTCTTTCGGATATCGCTTTTTGAGGTTCGATCCAACCGATGAATCTTCATTGATAGGATTGCAGCATTTTTTGAACTTTTTGATTCAGGTGTTGTTTTTGATTATTTCAACACTGCCGATGTATCTGGCTCTGGCGGGATTTTATTTTTACGGAGCTATTGGAAAAGATCGCTGGGCTAGGATTTTATTTGGAGTATTGGTTGCTTTAGCTATTACAGAAATTACATTTCTTGTTTTTGGCTCAATCCTGTTGTTACTTAACTCACTCGAAATAATAAATTTGTTTGAAGGGAAATTAAGAAACTTTTATGATTTTTGGTATATCCAAAAGACATTGAGATTTTATATTCTCACGCCCTTTATTTCCATCATTTTCGGAATAAAAGCACTTGCTACCCGAAAAGTGAATTTTTCGATGCGACTGGTACCGATTTTCGCGGGTCTTGTATATCTGGTTCCAACATATTTTGTACATTACGGAAACAGACCTGACGCTGTGCCTAATCTTCTCGCTATTCTGATATTTTTCGGACTAATAGCATTGTATTTTACAGGTGCTTTAGGTGAAGGCATTTGGGCGAAAATACTACTTGGAATACTTTTGTTTATTGCATCTGTAACCATCATTGTCGAATTCATTTCGATTATTTTTGACTTACTTATTCAGATCGTTGCGGTTGGCAACGGTTTGGCAGGATATGTCCCCGGTTTTGTACGAATTACCGGAGATGTAATGGCATATTTGCTAATACCGCTTTCGATTTTTATAGGCGTTACAGTACTTATTAAGAAAAAGTCGAATGTTTTTGTCGGCTTAGTGCCGATATTTGCCGGAACATATTTTTTGCTAAATACTTTAATTACTACGTTTGCAGGGTTTGATCTGCCCTGGAGTTCTATATCTAAGAGTTTTCAGTTCATAGGAGTTTTAAATATCAAACAAATAAATTGGTGTCTGATAGCAGTTGCGATTTTGGGCATCAGCAAATGGGTCAGACCGTTTTTGCTTACGGTTATCCCATTAAATTATCTGCATGTTGTTGTACTGTTTTTTATTCTGCCAAGTAACATAGAGAACTTGATCTCAGTTTTTGTATATTCTTACGTGTTTTTGCTGATCGTTCAGAATATATTTATGTATTACATCTGGTCGGTAATAAACGATGGCAAGACCAAAATAAAACCTTGGCTGGCGATTGCGGTCGGATTGATTCCAATGGTTAATTCATTATGGTTTCTGTTTCTGATTTATAAATATCCCACAGCTTTCAATGAATTTATTGACCGAAATGAATCTGGGACAGATTACATTTCATCAACGCCCTTTACCGTTTACTTAGTGTTGGCAGTCCTTCTTATTATCGGAACTTGGATTCCATATCTGAACATTATTGTCGGTTTGCTTCATTTAGTAGCTTATATTTATCTGATCGCTTATACCTGCAAGCAAATACAAGGTTTAGAATCTTCACCCTCAGGAAATGCATTTTAACTTTTAACTCAAACTAGGTTTTTATCTATGGAGAATTATATGTTCGCAAAAGTTTACAACGGTTTTTCAATTTTGTATTGCACATTTTTCACACTCATCGGATTGCTTTTAATAATTTTACCTTTGAACGGCTATTGGATCGCTCCGCCTTATGATGGGCAAAAATGGGTTTTGTCTCAAACAATGTTGGTAATTCTCGGTCTTTTGACATTAACGCCGCCGATAATAGCTTTAACGGGATATTATCTGTCCGGCGGAATCGGCAAAAAATGGTTTTCTCATTTATTTTTTGTTCCAAATATTCTTTCGTTGGTTATTATCGGTCTGGCGATCTTATTTGCAATTTTTACTTATTTCACAAGCGTCAAAAACGCAGAGATCGGAGATTCAACACAGACGGAGTATTTAATGATGCCCTTATTAATAGCTGCGGTTTTTAACATTTTTATACTACCTGTTGTTTATACTGTCTTGGCACTTATCGTTCAGAAATTTTCGATCTGGAAGAGGTTATTGCCGATCTTGTCTTTGATTTCATCATTTGTCATAACATTTGTTTTGGCATTGATCTTATTCGTCATCGGCTCGGTTACAAAAAGTGTAACGCTTTACAATGGAATGCAGGAAGCAACTATCCTGCAATGGCTTATGCTTGGTTCGATTGCCTGGGGATTGATAAATTTAATCGCATTTTTCAACGGGCAAAACACGGAAGAAAATATATCTATTCCTCCGCCACCACCGCCAAACTAACAGTTTCCAATTCAAACCCGGATTTTTCCCACAATATTCAAATCTTAATAAATGATTCTAGGCGGCTTCGGTCGTCTTTTTTACTTGTGAAAATAAGAAGTGAAACGTTTTCTTCAATTTTGACACTATTTATAGAAAGAGAAATTGTTTTCTGAAAAGGAGATGGGAATCATGACAATGTATGTAGCAAAAAATGGAGAAACATTAGGACCTTTTGATAAGGGCACAGTTTCAGAGAGGTTAGAAGGTGGCGAATTTAGTCTTGATGATTCGGTTTGTATTAAAGGTGAAGAAAATTGGCGGAAGTTAAGAGATATATTTCCTGAAGAACAAGAATCTGCTGAAATGTTTAGTAGTATTACAAAAGGCGACACAAATACAGGAGGTTCTTCAAAAGCAGGAAGTTTAGTTGTGTTAGCATGTATTATTTTAACATTATTTTTTGGTGGTTGGGTATCTTTAATTGTTGCTACGATAATTTATTTGCCTTTCCGTAAACAGAGCAATGGGTGGTTGATATTTCTAATTGCGTACATAACATCGAATTTCTCATTTTTCTTTTTGATTAGAAGCTTATTTTAAGGAGAGTTAGATATGAATAACAACGTGTGTAAAGGTTGTGGGAGAGCGAATCTACCAAATGCTAAAAGTTGTGCAAACTGTGGATTGAATTTGACGCAAATGCCAAGTAACCCTTTTGGTGACCAAGAAGAAGACCCTTTGAAGACAATCGCTGTCGGTCAACAAGAGATCAATGAAATTATCTCTGACACATCAAAGTCTTCGACCAATGATAACTCTGCAGAAAGCAGTAATAAACTCTATTGGATCATTGGCGGAGTCGGAGCATTGGTCTTGGTTGGAAGTTTTTTAGTCATTGCTTTATCTGTAGGAATTTATTTCTTTGCGTTTAGTGGAGGAAGCGAAGAAGTTGCCACTAATAATCCTAAACCAACACCTCAAGAAGATGTAAGCACAGGCACAGATGACTCTACCCCGAATAGTGGTAGTTTAGATGTAGAAGGGAAAACCGCCTTTGGTAAGGCTCTAATCAAAAGAATAAAAAGTGAGAACTCAAAAGTGGGGAATTTTGATCTACGCAAACTTGATAATGAAGACCTTGTTACATTCAGCAAATCTTTTGAATCAGTAACGGCTTACTATAATGATTCAAGTTCTTCCGCAGAAGTTATACACACTCACAGCGGCTATCTAAGATGGCAAGATGCAAAAAGAGAAGCCTTAAAAAGAGCTAGAGAATTTAAGAAAGAAGATAGAAAGGCAATTATTAACAATCGCGGAAATTATGTAAATACAGCCTTTAAGTTTAGCGGTCGTAATTATTATTTATACTGCAAAAAAGTTGAAAACCTTGGACTTTGTCAGTTAGTAAGCTCAAAACGTTTCTCAAAACTTAGAGAATATATGGACGCTTATTACAAGTAATCTCTAGCAAATAAGTTTGACAGAAGAGACAGCTTTTTAGTCGTCTTTTCTAACTTTAAAATGAAAAAATGAAATGTTTTTCGTCTTTTTTACACTAAATTTATAGGGCGAATTTAATTGAGTCTGAAGTTTCTAATTAAATTTATCCTTATTGCAAGTATCAATTAAGATAAGAAAAAGTATGACTTTGCTATGAAAGATAAATTAATGGCTCAGATATTGTGTGCGGGATACATCGGTAATAACAAGGGTTTGGCAGATGTTTTACATAAAAGCTTTCTGCATAAACTGGGACTGATTTATCAAGTCTTTATCTGCAAAGATGGAGAAGACAGAGCGGATTTAGTTGAACATTTTTTGTTCAATTTAGACTATAATGAGATGCAATCACTTGTTAAAGGAAATAGCTTTAAGAAAAACAATGAAGGATGGTTTCTTGGCAAATGGATGATTAAATGGCTGAATAAAAGTTCAAGACCGCCAACCTTGACACTTGTGATGTTTAGCCGACTAATCAATAAAACAGAGAGAGTTTGGAATTTGTATTGTGAACCCCGTCGGCTTTCGGAAGCGGAAATTGATGAATATAAAGAGAAACCCGGTGGAAATAATTTCAAAGAGGATATTATTTGGGAATTGCCTATAGAATGCCCCGGTTATGTTGTATATAACCGAAATGACGAAGCTATCGACGGTTTAGATCAAATTGGAACACACAAAACGATTACCGCTATCAAAGCAATTGCGGGCATATGGAATCAAAGTAACCCTAATCGTTCTATACAAATTGGAGATTTAAGTCGTCCCGGCGGACTTGATACTTCACAACACAAAGGACATGAAGATGGTAAAATATTTGATATGCGACCATTAAGGAACGATGGATTAACAGGAGTAGGTGCACAGTTGACTTATAACTCTCCTAGTTATAGTCAAGATTTAACAAAGAAATTTATCAAACTTGTAAAACAGCTTTATCCAAATGTGTATATTCTCTTTAATGACCCTGACATTGCAGGTCAAGATGAGTTCACATATGTCCATTCAGATAATTCAGGAATACACGATAATCACTTACATATAGAGTTTCGTTAAATTAACCTTTCTCTTTCTTCGGACGCATATTCGCTTGCAAAACTCGTTTTCGTAGGCGAATGTTTTCGAGTATAACTTCGATTAATTCATCTTCAGCAATAGATTTAAATCCTTATTCTCAAAGTTTTGTAATAATTGTCAGAAAGCAAATTGGAATTATCAGTGATGCAAATAAACAAATACAAATCGTTCTGTCTGTAATAGTCATTAATTTGAGTAAGAAAGAAATCTAGAAAAGGAAGCTCGCTTTTTCAGACGCTTAAAATATTAAAATGGAAAATACAGAAAAACGAAAAGCGGATTTAGAAGTTAATAAAACAAATGTTTCTTCAAGTATAATTAGAAAGCCTTTGCTTGCCGGTATATTTGCTTCATTTGGTATTGCATTGGGGTTTACAGGTTTTTTTCGGGGCTTGTTGGAATTAGCACAGGATTTATTTGGGTCATTTATTCCTTCAGATTTTGCAGAAAGAAATTTTGATTTGCTTAGGATTATTACTCAAGAATTTTTAAATGGAGTTTTGGTAAGAACCGGATTTTCAATTGAAATTGCTCATTTTTTTCTATTGACTGCCATTTTCGGACTAACAGGATATTTTCTTCTCGGAACTGTTAATAAATGGTTAGGAATAATTACCCTCGCATTCGGATGGTTTTTTGCGATTTTTCCAGCTTTACTTTTTATCCTACAGGCTGTTTTTGATCTTTATCAAAGAAGAAGTGGACTTGGGTATTTGTTTCTCTTCTCTCTTTCTTATGTGCCTGTCGTAATTTTTACCATTCCGCTAATTCTATTCATCGGCTCTTTAATTTCAAAAGAAATCTCCATTTGGAAAAGCTCGTTCTTACTGATAATTCCTCTTTTGTTTTTTATGATGACAATAATAGGAATTGTTATTCAGCCTGCCAGTATGCATATATTTGTGAAAACTATAAAGGCGGAAATTGTCGGTTCTTTCGCATGGTTAATCTTCGGATTTTTTGTGTTGTGTGAAGCTTGGAGACTATCTGAAACAAAAAGATTTATCTATCCGCTTTTGGGGTTTTTATCAGTTCTGTTTAGCATTATCGTCATAATTCTCGGAATTTTTAGATTATATTCAATCAGCAATCAGAATCCACCTCAACTTTAAGTAATTTCATTAAATTAACGATAATTTTTTTTTGATGTTTGTTCACCTGTAGAACTCCTTTTCGCAGGTGATTAATTTTGGGCATCGCTGGCGATAAGTTTGAGTGGTGTTGGAATGATGAATTTAGTTTAGTTCAAATAAAATAGCGTCGGTTGGGTTGTTTCCAATCGAAACAGCTAAATCTTTTTCATCTTTTGACCAGGAGAAATAGTAGAATTTTTCTTTTTCTATTTCGGCAATGATTGTCGGTTCAGAATCTTCTGCCAAATCTCTTCTGAAAATTTTACTGGTGTTTTTTGAGTTAAATCCGATGTAATCAAAAGTTTTTCCACCATTTGTAAATTGGATATAAGGTCGGCTGGCAGAAACTTCTAATGTCTTTAATTTGAAATTATTTTCAAGATCTATAAAGCCGACTTTCACTCCAACATTTTCGGCTTTGGTTTCTTGTTTTTTCTTGTTTTTCTGATAATTAAAAGCGAGATATTTTCCGTTTGGTGAAATTGCTAAAAATGAAGATGGGGAAAACTCAGCTTGTTTGAAAATCGTTTCTTTTTTATTTTCTGTCAGCGATTGACGAGAAATTGCTGATATGTTTTTATTCTGTTCGATGTAATAAACCCACTCGCCGTCAGGTGATATGACGGGATAAAGTTCTATTTGATTTTTTTGAGGGTGAAGAATTTCCGCTTTTTCGTTTTCGATGTTGACGCTTTTTATCTTTACTTTGCCCTTTTCGGAAGATTGAAAAAAAACGGTTTTTCCGTCGGGTGTAACCTTTGGGTATTGGCTGACTCCGTTAAGATTTTTGGCAAGGATTCTTCCCGATTTATCCGTTGGGTCAACGATTCTTATCTGGCTTTCATTTCCACCAAACTGATAATGAACGATCTTATTACTCGGTGTCCAACTAATGCCAAATAAACCTGCAATTCCTTGTGTACCTTCGGTTATCTGTTTTTTGCGTTTAATATCACCTTCAGGCAAATACCAAATATTTGCATAAATATTATGCGATCTGGCAACGACTTTTTTGCCATCTTTTGAAACAGAGAGTTCACGATATTTTTTTAGGTCATTTGTAATTTTCGAGATCTTACCGCTTGGAAAATCCACACGAAAAATCTGTTCGGTAGCTTTTTGAGTGGTTGCTATCAATAAAAGTTCATTACTGGATGGCAACCAATGCGATTGACGAATAGCTTTTATAGCTTCAAATTCTAAAATCTGCTCCTCTTTCCTCTCAACATCAATAACCAGCAATTTCCCCGAACTTTTTGGTGTATATAACTGAATAAGCATGATTCTTTTGCCATCAGCAGACCAACTTGGAGAATCTTCCCAAAAGAAGGTTTGTGGATAATTTTTAGAAATTAAAACCTTTTCTGTCTTTGAATAGATATTTTTGATGATTAAGTCATATCTTTTTTGTTCTTGATTTTGCTTGATGTAAGCTATCTGACTTCCATCGGGCGAAACTTCAAATAATCCCCAAGCGTCCTTGATGATTAACTCTGCTGAACCACCATAAGTCGAGACTCGATAAACATCTGCCAACTCGGTTCTTCTTTTGCGTGTGCGGAAATATAAATAATTGCCATCGGGCGAAAACTGTGTGAAACCTGGAACTAATTCTTCGTCAATTCGAACCTCTGTTTTATTTCCTGTTAACAAGTCTTTAATAAAAAGATTCGGGTTATCATTTTTTACATAAGCTAATGAATTACCGTTAGGTGAGATCGTCGGGAATTGAATATTTCCCGTGTCTGTCAATGCTTTTATTTCAGGCACAATTGTCTTATTTGAAGTTATTTTTTGAGTATTGTAATAATTATAACCTACAAGACTTAGCGAAATAAGGACTATAACGCTGAGTGTAAGTAACAGAGGTCTTCGCTGAAAAAAATATGTATTCTCAGTCGGCTTACTATTATTGGCGTTTTCTATTTTCAGTGAGTTTGTTTTTTTTTCAGAAACTTGGAAAGTCTTATAAATATTCTCAACATCTGCATCTGACAAAACTTTTACTTCTTCTACAAATCGAAAACCTTTTCTCGGAACTGTTTCAATAAAGTTTTTATCCTTACCAAAAGTCTTTCTTAAAATACTTATTTTTTGTGAGAGATTATTTTCTTCGACAAAAGTATCTTCCCAAATTGTTGTGAGCATTTCTTCTTTTTCAACTACTTGACCGTGTCTTTCAACAAGCATAAAAAGTGTGTCAAAAACCTTTGTTGACAGCGGAACGAGTTCATTTTTTCGCCAAAGATTTCTTTCTTTAGTATTTAAAATATATTCGTCGAATCCATATAAGTTGTTGAATTTATTACTCATAGAGACTTGATAAAGTTCTGAGAAAAAATATCAGAGGAAAATTAAAGACTTTTTTCAGAGGGGGTAGCAATAATCCTGCAAAGATAATTATAACTCATTTATATATTCAGTCATTTTACAAAAATAACTGAGTTTTACAAAAGAATTTGAAGGAGAAAAATATCGTATGGCAAAGGTTCAAAAACCTATCGCACGATGGGACAAAATCGTCACACAAGATTTGAAAACCGAAACTTTGGTTTATGATCTTGAGGCAGATAAGGCTTTTTATCTGAATGAAACATCTACACTTGTTTGGAAATTGTGTGATGGAAAACACACCGTTTCTCAAATAAGTGATGAGATGAGTAAGCAGATGAAGAATCTTGTGAGTGAAGATGTTGTTTGGTTGGCATTAGATCAATTGAGCAAAGATAAATTACTTGAAAACGGAGATAAACTTGATTTTCCTTTTTCGGGTTTATCAAGAAGAGAAGTTATCAAGAGAGTTGGTTTTGCTTCAGTAGTGGCATTACCTGTAATTTCATCATTGGTTGCTCCTCAAGCTGTAATGGCACAGTCACTTGCCGCAAATGGCGATGCCTGTCCACTTGGGGATGACAGTGCGTGTATTTCTAACAATTGTTTAACTGTGGGAGGAGCAGGACGCTGTTGTGATGCCGGATCAACACAATCTAATTTTCCTGGATATACCGTATGTACTACAGATGGTAGTGCAGCAGCTTTTGCCTTTAGATGCTGTAGCGGAAACGCATCACCTTCTATGGCAGCTTGTTTGCCAAGTGATCCCCCGGGGTCTGCAAGATACATATGTGATCCATACTAATTAATCTTGTTAATGAAGAAATATATAACTCAAGGCGGCTTCAGTCGTCTTTTTTATTCCAAGAAGAAAAAATGAAAGGGGTTTTCTTCTTATGACACTACTACTGAAAGACAAGTTTTTTAATGAAATATCCGAAGAAGAGGAGAAAAAATGAAAAAATTAACGGTATATTTTTTGATGATTACAATTATGGCATTTTCAGTTACGGAAACTTATGCCCAACGTATTAAGTTGAAAAACGGAAAGGCAAAAGTTCATGCGACAGTTAAGGCTAATGGAAAAAAAGTATTTACAGTTTCTGGAAGGGACTTTAGAAAGTTGAATATCAGGCAAACAAAAGGCGGAAAATTTAAATACGAAATCAGACGCGGAAGTCAATTTTTGTCAAGCGGACATTCGACGGGCTTTCAATCTATCAATAGCGATGGCAGAAGCGTTTACAAGATAATAATTATCAACGAAGAAAACAAAAAACGACCAATTGGATTATCAATTGTTACGTCTGGCGGTGGAAGCGACATTTAAGTGTTTTCTTCAATATGAAACTACGCAAGATTAAGCAAAGTAACTACTTTTTTCGAGTTTAGGATAAGAATGAATAAATTAACATTTGCAAAAATTTTTGGTGGACTCTGCATAGTTCTTGCAATATTCGCCACATTGATTGACACCGCAAGTTTTTTCTTTCCACCTGACAGCTGGATTTTGAACTGGGATCCAAATTTTGAAACTGCCCGTACAAAGATGGAAGTAATAATGTTTAGTTTGGGAATTATTGGATTGTTACCTTTGGGTTTTGGACTCATTTCTTTTTATCTAGCAGAGGGAATTGGCAATAGTTGGCTTTCTTTTTTTCTGTTGGGGTCTTTTTTATTAGCGATATTGCTCCTGCCGATTGCCGTTGGAGTTCAAACATTTCTTTTTCCGGAAAATTCCAAACATGATATGTACATTATTAAGCAAGATATGTACTTGATTTCCATTCCATTGCTCTTTTATATCCTTTTGTCTCCGATTGTTTTTTCTGCCATTGCTTTTATTGCTGGCAAGGTGAGTTTTCGGAATCGGCTTCTACCGTTCGTTTCACTTGCGTTGTGGATTATCATACCGGTTTTTTTAGCACCAATTGTTTTGACACTATACTCCATAACCGGGTTAGGAAGGATATTGCCGACACAACTCTATCATGGAATAAAAGTAGCAACATATCCGCAATGGCTAACGCTAGGCTCAATTGGCTGGGGGTTACTTGGTTTGGCGGCATTTATGAAAGAGAAAGAGACGAATCAGACTAATATAAAGTGATAAAGCAAAAATGAGTGCAACTGTTAAATTAAATAGAGTAATTGCGTATTCGTTTTCAGCAAAGATTTTAAAATAATTGAGTGGATAAAATATGTCTAAAAATTTTTTGGCGGGTTATCAATTTTGATTTCGTTGATTATAACTCTTTTGGGCGGAATTAGCATTTTTCTTCCGCTGGAAGATTTTGGTATGTCACCCACCACATCAAATTTAGGACGGACATTGATGATGTTTCTCTTTATAGCGAGTACATTGGCTTTGGTGACTAGTCTTATTGGCTATTATTTTCTCGGAGCATTAGGCAATTTATGGTTTGCAACATTTTTAAAATTTTCAATCCTAGGGGTGTTTATTCTCGATTTAGGCTTATTTTTAATTTTTGATATTAGTTTATTTAGGTTTGTTATGTGGGAATCAGTTAGAAATCCGACCGGTGTCATATATGGCTTGTCTGTAATTCTAGCTTTGGTAATTCCGATTTTAGTAACGATAATCGCTTTGGTGGTCAAAGAAGTTTCGCTCTGGAAACGTTTTGTTCCTTTAATTTCCTGGATTTTGTCTATTTTTGTGATACCAATAGTTGCTGGAACTTTACTCTATTTATTAGCGGATTCGTTAGGAGAAGACAACCTAGTAACTAAAAGTGCAAGAAACATAACCATTCCCCAATTTTTTAGTTTGGGATCGTTTGTCTGGGGTTTGGTAGGTTTAGTTGCTTTAACAGATAATACTAAGGCGGATGAGAATGATTCGCCTATTAAATAAGAAAACTATTTCTTTGGTCTTTTATTCGCCTGTAAAACTCTTTTTCTTAGACGTATATTTTCAGGTGTAACTTCGATTAATTCATCATCGGCGATAAATTCTAATGCTTCTTCCAGAGTTAAAATCTTTGCAGGGACAAGACGCATTGCATCGTCCGAACCTGCGGCACGCATATTAGTTAGCTTTTTGTCTCGGATTATATTTACATCGAGATCAACCGCACGAGCATTTTCGCCGACAATCATTCCTTCATAAACCTTTGTTTGTGGGCGTATGAACATCATGCCGCGTTCCTGTAAGTTGTAGAGTGCGTAAGTTGTCGCTACACCAACGCGATCAGAAATAAGCGAACCTGTCTGACGCGATTTCATTTCGCCACGCCATTTGTCGAAACGTAGGAACATTGTGTTAAGCAATCCTGTCCCTTTTGTTTCGGTTAAAAATTCGCCTCGAAAACCGATAAGACCGCGAGAGGGAATTTCATATTCCAAGCGAACCCGTCCCGTCCCGTTATTTATCATCTTCGCCATCTGACCTTTTCGCCGTCCGAGTGCTTCCGTGACGACGCCTATGAATTCTTCGGGAACGTCTATGACGACCAATTCGATAGGTTCGAGTGTTTCGCCGTTTTCACCTTCTTTCGTTATCACCTCGGGTTTTGAAACTTGCAATTCGTAACCCTCACGTCGCATCATTTCGATTAGAATTGCGAGTTGTAATTCGCCACGCCCCGAAACCTTAAATTGTTCAGCAAATTCAGTTTCCGTCACACGCAAAGCGACATTTCCAAGAACCTCTTTATCAAGCCGTTCTTTGATTTGTCTTGAGGTTACAAATTTTCCATCTTGCCCAGAAAACGGTGAAGTGTTCACACCAAAAATCATCGAAATTGTCGGTTCATCAACGGCAATGACGGGTAGAGGTTGCGGATTGTCTGGTGTTGTGATGGTTTCGCCGATATTGATTCCTTCAAACCCCGCGAGTGCAATGATTTCGCCAACTCCTGCCTCATCAACCTTTTTTCGTTCTAAACCTTCAAAGACAAAAAGCTCACGAATTCTCTGTTTTTCGATAGTTCCATCTCGTTTAGAAACGGCAACTTGTTCATTTTTTTTGAGCGTTCCCGAAAAAATTCTTCCGATGCCTAAACGTCCAATGTATTCGTTGTAATCAATATTGGTGATAAGTAGTTGGAGCGAATCATCTCTTATTGCCTTCGGTGCCGGAATTGTTTCAACGATTTGGTCGAAGATGGGTTTTAGGTTCGTTGATTCTTCATCCAAAGATGTTTTGGCAATACCTTCTTTAGCGATTGCGTAAAGAATTGGGAATTCGATTTGATCGTCGTCAGCTCCTAAGTCAATAAAGAGATCATAAATTTCATCAACAACTTCTTCTGCTCTTTGATCTTGGCGGTCAATTTTGTTGACAACAGCTATTGCGGGAAGCCCCAATTCTAAAGCCTTTCGTAATACAAAACGGGTTTGTGGCAAACAACCTTCCGCTGCATCAACAAGCAGCATTACGCCATCAACCATTTTTAAGACGCGTTCAACTTCACCGCCAAAGTCCGCGTGCCCCGGTGTGTCAACAATATTAATTTTGTAATCGTTGTAGCGGACGGAGGTTGTCTTCGCCATAATCGTGATGCCACGTTCACGTTCTAAATCCATTGAATCCATTACACGTTCTTGGACTTCTTCATTTTCACGAAAAGTCCCCGATTGTCTGAGCATTGCATCAACAAGCGTTGTTTTCCCGTGGTCAACGTGGGCGATTATAGCGATATTTCTAATGTTTTTTGTATCAATCATAATGTAGAAAAATTTCCTTAAACAAACTTGAAATAATGGGGTTTTGAGCCGAAAAAAGCAAATGGAAAGATGTTTAATTTAACGAAAAAGTTCGATGTCTTCATGAGATTTGGGATCTCCAAGCGGTTCTAAGTGAATGAAAACTGCTGAGTTTGAAACCTTTTCAAGAATTTTTAATTCAATTTCTTCTGATAAGTCGTGTCCTTTTTTAACTGTCCAATCATCAGGAACGAGTAAGTGAAAATATATGAATTTCCTTGCTCCCGATTTGCGTGTGCGGAAGGCATGATATTCAACGCCTAGTTTTTGGTTGTATTCATCTAAAATCTCGGTTGTGACGTTTGCTGATTCTTCATCAATTACAGTATCCATTAGTCCCAAAATCGAACGCCGAATTAATTTATATCCAGTCCAACCAATTCCTATAGCAACAATCAAAGCAACTATCGGATCAAGAATAATCCAATCCGTAAACCAAACGATTCCAATAGCAATAAAAATTCCGACGGAAGTCCAAACATCGGTCATCAAATGATGTCCATCTGCTTCTAAAACTATCGAATCATTTTCCTTTCCGGCTTTAATTAGAAGCTGTCCAACAAATAAATTTACCAAAGCTGCAATCGCTGAAATTGCTAAACCAATGCCGATATTTGTAATAGGTTGAGGAATGAAAATTCTCTGAATTGCCGTGTAAATAATTCCAATTGCCGCTAGAAAAATGAGTGTTCCTTCGATTCCGCTCGAAAAATATCCTGCTTTATCATGACCAAATTCGTGGTCTTCATCGGGAGGGCGTTCGGCAATTTTTATCATCCAAAGTGCGAGAATTGCCGCCGCTAAATTGATAAATGATTCGAGAGCATCGGACAAAAAGCTCACAGAGTTTGTGTAAAAATACACAATGGCTTTCAGCACGATTGTAAAAATCGCTGCAAAAATCGAAAGCCATGCATAAAAACTGAGTGATTTTTTCGCCATTCTTGCCAAGTATAAACCTAGGCAAAAATTTATTGAAGTAAATTAAGGAGACTTTATTTAATAATCCAGTTTCTGATTTGTCTCGAAACTTTTGAGGCACTCGGAGGATCGTAATTAGATAAAACAATTATTGTGTAGTTGCCGGCGACTTTACTCCTAATTCCTGCATTTATTCCGGGAGCTCCGCCACCAAAACGGAGTGCTCTATTATTTAGACTATTTACCATGCGGTCTTTAATTTGAGATAGGGCTTTTGGAATAGGAAATTTACCTGATTCGATAGCATTGGCAAATTTCAACATATCTGGAGCAGTAGAATAACCGCCCCCACCCGAACTACCTCTTGCAGGGCGTGTAGTTACATTATTGATGCGTTTATTTTGAGATTTAGAAAACATATAACCTTCCGCCATATTTGGCGTGGTTTTATCTGATTCAAACCAGTCTGTATCTTTCATTCCAATAGGTTTATAAATTCTTTCATGAACGAAATCATAGTAGGTTTGTCCAGAAACTTTTTCGATTATTGCTCCTAACACAAGAAAACCTCCATTAGAGTATTGTCGGCTTGTGCCAGGCTCAAAGGCTAATGGAGAAGATGCAAAAAGTTTTAAGTAATCATTTGTTGTGCGGATTTTATTTTTAGGCGTTGAATTATATTTTGCTCCGAAAATATCACCGATTCCCGAAGACATTGTTAGCAGATGAGTAATTGTAACTTTTTCTCTAGCGTTTTTGTTTGGGTAATTAGGCAAGTGTTTTCCTATTTTATCGTTTAATGAGAGTTTTCCTTCATCAGCTAAAATACCTATGGATAAAACTGTAAATAATTTATTGATTGAGCCTAAATTAAATTTTGTATCTATTTTGTTTGGAGTTTTAAGTTCTTTATTAGCAAATCCGTATGCTTTTGAAAAAATAGGTTTGCCATTTTTTGCGATTAATACGCTACCTGAAAACTCATCTTTTTGGTTTAAATCAGCTAAATAATTTTCTATTTTGGGAATGAAATCTGTTTTTTGTGGTTTTGTTGTTTGACCGAAAATTCCAATTGCTAAAATGAATATGTAAATTACAAAAAATCTCATCGTTTAGTTCCTGTTTTTATATTTTGTTATTTCACTAAAGGTTTTATCTTAATCTAAGTTAAACTTTATGAAACATTATTTCTTTAAGACTTTGAAAAGTTTTTGTTAAGAATGTAAAAAAATTGAGCAATTAAAAGAAAAAGACTAAGCAAATTCTGCCTAGTCTTTTTTACTTTGAAATTTAGTCTGTTGGTTAAATTTTAGAACCGTTTTTCTTTTGTAACTTCTAGATTGTTAGTTACGGAGAAAGTTCCCGGAACACTTTGTGCCAAAATGTTGGCAAGTCTGTAATCGCCCTCAGTACGAACAACGCCTTCGAGAGTTAGGTGTCCTCTATCAACAATAATTCGTATTGCAGGATTTACACCTTGCAGATAACGATACAAACTTCCACCATTCGCTATTGTGCGAACCGTGCGAATTCTGATCGAATCGTCGAAGCGTGAAGGCGGAAGAAGTTTGATGTTGTTAACTACTTTGTTAACACCTTCAATATCTTCAATGCGTCTTTCCGCAGATTTACGATTTACACCGTTATAAACTTTACCGCTTAAGATAACGGTATCTCCGTTAACTTCAAATCCAATACTGTCAAAAACTCCGTAATAAGGTAACTTCAAAATTTCTTTGAAAACCTTTTTCTCTATTTCTCCACTATTGGAAAAACTCTGAGCTTTAACATTGACATATGAAAAACCTAAAATTGCGACTGATAAAATTAAAAAACTCTTCAAAACTTTCATCTCTCAAGCCTCTCCTTATTTAAAATATTCAAGAACAACAAATGTTCTGTGTTATAGAACGCTTATACGATGAAACTTTGCTTAAGAATGTTGTATTTTTTTTGAGAATTAGTCTGTGTAAAGTTTTGTAAATATGCAGTTTAATCTATTTCACCTTGAAAGTCTGTTGGAACATAATGAAAAAAAAGTGACGTAGATTGATGACCTTTAGGTAAAGCATATCGGTAATGAATTAGTTCACAACCCTTATAAATGAGAGCATCACCATTTGCTAAGTAAGCGGCAGTATTTTCATCATCAAATTGATTGTTAGCAGGAAAATTATCTGTAATATAGCCAAAGTTCTTATCGAAGTCGAAATTTGGCTCAGCAACAAATAGTCCCCAAGGAGAAGGCTGACTATTTTCTGGTTGTGGTTGATAATCAACCTGAAGAGAAAAACTAAATTCGCATTGTGGGCGATCGGTATGAGGTTGTAAAACAGCATCTTCTATATAAGAAGCACTGTAAACGTAAGATGGAATAACATCTTTATTTACAATTAAATTCATAGTTGGAGTCAAGTTATTATGCAAAAATGTCGCTAAAGGCTCATTGTGTTGGTAATATCGCTTTTCGACTTGTTTGTCATCAAATGGCATAAATCCGTTATAAATGTATTCACGATAATAATTTTGCATTGCTTTAACTTGATGATTGGGTAATAAGTTTTGCAATATTGCATATTTATTTGTAGCGAAATCTCTTTTTATCTTTTTCGTTTTTTCTACAATTTCAGATGCTTTTCGTTTTTGAACTGCTGGAGATATTAAAATTTCAGATGCAATCAATTTTCTGAGTAAATTACTATCTTCTATATCGCGTACTTCTTCTCCAGTAGTGAATGTAGAAACTATTTCTGATTCTTGATCATTTAGCCAGTATCCAATCTCTATATCTGACACTGGTGTTTTGACCCACGCAGAAGATTGATATGGTAAAAGATTTCTTTGATGAGCAAAAGAATTAAAACTTCCTAAATCTAAAGGTTCATATCTGAAACTTGGGTTGACTATTGTTTTAGTTTTAGGATCTATTGTTCTATCTACGACTATTTCGTCGAGCTGGCAAGAAAAAAGAGGTTTTGTAGGGACATTAATTTCTTCAACTATAACACCATATTTGAATAATAACTCTCGCTCATTATTATCCAAGTCATTTTTAATATCTAAAAAATCAAGTCGGATTTTTGTTATTTCTAAAAGTAACTCAAATAAATTTGGATTGGATTCAACATTAATTTCTAAAGTTAACAAGCCCTCTTTAGGCTTTGGAGAAACCAAACGACAACTACGATTATCAAAATGCACTTCGGTAAATGGATTAACAGTTAAATTTTTGTCCATAAAATGAAAATTTGGCTAAAGAGAATTTAAATTAAGAAGGCTGAAAGCTTAGCAATTTTTGCCAAGCTTTCAGCCTTTAAAAAGCCTTCATCTCTAAACAGAACAATTTCCTGTTTTCTGTCCTGGGGAGGTACCACTACCTGGAGCCCCAAAAGGACCGCGGCAACGGCAATTCATTGGTGCTGGATTTGATTGCGGAGGCAAGGTGTTACAGTCTAACGTCATACCGCCAGCTGCTGGCGAACAAAAATTGACCGTTGGATTTGGACATTGGCACGCTCCTGCACAAGCTGATTGAGCTTGAACTGCCATTGGGGCAACAATGGTTGAAACTATAGGCAAAGCAATCAAAGATGACATTCCAACTTTTCTTATAACTTCGCGTCTCGACATTCCATCAAAGTTATCAGTAATGTTAATTTTTTTCTCAAGCAAATTGTCTTTTCTAAATTGCTCAAGTGCTAACCAAACCATTTCAGAAGTTATTTTGGAATTTAACTTGTTACTTGATACTTTGGCTATTCCATCTATATTTCTTTTACCATTACAAGCTTGCCAAATTACAGCAGATGTTTTGTTCAAACAATAGGCTTTATTTTTTAGTAAATCATAAACCAATGTTTCATTTTCTAATTCCTGCACTACAATGTCACTTTCTCGACATGAAGGCAAATTTTTGTTTTCAGACATAAAATCTCCAGCAAATTTTTTAAAATATTTTTAAGAAAATCTTTAAAGGGGTACTTAAGTGTTTGTTTGCAAGCATTATACATAATAAATTTAGTAATTCAAAAAGATTAACTTTTGTTTATTTGCCGCAAAGCTTCATAAAGAACTATCCCCGTTGATGTTGCTAGATTTAAACTACGGACATTTTTGTTTGGCATAGGTATGGTCAAGCATCTTTCCCAGTTTTCTTTTAGCAAGTCTTCGGGTAGCCCACGAGTTTCACGCCCGAAAATTAAGCAGTCTTCTTTTTTATACTCCCAATCTAGATAGGATTTTTGGCTTTTGGTGGTGAAGTAAAGAAAACGTGAATCAGGAAGTGATTTGTATAGGTCTTCTAATTCGATATGACGATTTATTTTTACCTCATTCCAATAATCCAACCCCGCACGTTTGACAGCTCGATCATCAAGGCGAAATCCAGTTGCACCGACAATGTGTAGGTTTGTAAAGGTCGCTGCACATAAGCGGGCGATGTTTCCGGTGTTTGGAGGAATCTCGGGTTCTACTAGAGCAATGTGTAACATAAAATATGGAAAATAGTGTAGATGTTTATTTATTTTTGGTAAATGTTAGAAGCATCTTAAATTGTTAGTTTTTCATCAATTAGATTGATAATAAACAATTGAAATGCTGTTTTTTTTTGTTTATGTTAAAATCCGCAAGAGATAATTATTAAAACAAAATTTTGAGGAGAATTTATAGTTTTGCGTTTTAAGACATTTCTATTAACTCTAACTTTATTGTTTGGAAGCGTTTTCACCGCTTTTGCACAAGACGATAAAAAAGATTCAGATAAGAAAAATACCCCGACTAAGCCCGTTCAGTTATCGAAAGGTGAACAAGTAGCTGAGTCAGCCATTCTTGTTTACAGCAATTTACGTGGACGTCCTATCTTAAATCAAGTCAGGAAAACTACTGTCGAATTGGGCAATATGAAAATACTTGATGCTGAAGGAAGAACCAATAATGCCATTTACGAAAAGCGGATTCAGCGTGCCGAGAGTTTGGATAAAGAGAAAATCCGATTTGATCAGAAATTCCCAAATGCTGAATTTGCGTTGATTTACGATGGACAAAAGATTTTTGGTGTTTTTAATAATTCTGTTTTTACTCCGCGCGATGATGCTTCAAATGCTTTTCAGAATCAAATCTGGCACGGCTTGGAAGCTCTTCTTCGTTACAAAGAAAATGGAGCAAAGGTTGAATTAGAAAAAGAAGAAAAAATAATGGGTGTGGATTTTTATATCCTAAATGTTACCGACAAGAAAGATCGAAAGACTACGTTTTACGTAAGTAAAAAATCATTGCGCGTGATGATGCTTGAATACGAGCAGGATGGCAAAAAATATAGACGTAAGTTTTATGATTATAATTATGCTCAAGGTACGCTAGTTCCATATCGAACAGTTCTCTGGGAAGGCGACAAACAGGTTGAAGAAACAACCATCAGCACAATTACCTTTGGACCAACAATTGGCGATGAATTGTTTGAGGTTGAAGGCGGTTAAAATCAAGAAAAATTTCAATGGTAAAAGGTGAATTCAACATGGATTCGCCTTTTTTATTTTTAAATAATGCAACTTATTTCGAATTTGTATGTGAAAGCTTTCTGTAACTTTAATTCTTTTCAAAAGGAGAAAACCATGAATCTGAAGAAAATCTTTTTCGTAAGTATTATTGCATTTGTACTTGTATTTTCAGGTATTGAAGTAGTAAATGCTCAAACATCAAAAAATAAATCGAATCACATTTATCTCGTAAAGACATTTACCATAAATGCTTCAAAGAAAGATAGAGGGAGCACCAAAATATCGAGGGAAATATCAAAGACCATTTCTGATTTAAAGAAAAACTATGATTTTTCCAGCTATAGTGTATTTTCAGAAAACCTACAGATGATTGGCAGAAATGGGAATATCAATTATCAGGAAATAGGATTTGATTCAAAAGATAGTAGCAACCCTGTTTTTGCTAGTTGGAGTCTTCTCCGTTTAAGAGAGTTAAAAGATAGTCAGGAAAAAGACATGGTTGAGTTTAATTCGTTTCAATTCAATTTAAGTCTTCCATTTAAGTTTTCAAATGTGAGAGATAGAAAAACCGGATTAACTGGCTCATTTGTTGAGTATCGCCCGCTGAGACTTTCGTTGCAGAACATGAGAGTTCCACTTAACGAACCGACAGTTTTTGGGTCTTTACCTATAAAATCAAAAGATGAAGCTCTTTTCTTCATAGCAAAGATAGAGAGGGTTGGTTAAAACAGCGTTTTAATTAGAAACTTTGCAACTATTTAGTTCATCGAACGTGATTAAAAACTGTAAAGCAGCTTTGGTTTAGTTAGCAAATTGTTGTAAAAAAGTATGCGTGTATGGCTTTGGACAAATATGGAAAATCTGGTACGGGGGTGCTCGAATCTACCGTGTCGTTTGAAAATTTGTCTGACCACGAATTAATTGACGCAACAAGAAATGGCGAAAAGGATGCCTTTACGGAAATCGTTAATCGCTATCGCAATCCTTTGACAAATTATCTCTATCGTATGTTGAATGACTACGAAGAGGCTGTTGATCTAGCACAAGAATCATTTGTTCGTGTCTATTTTGCAATCGAACGCTACCACAGCAAATATGCCTTTTCGACTTACATTTACAGGATTGCGACAAATCTGGCGATCAGCGAAATTCGCAAAAGAAAACGTCGAAAGCTTTTTTCTCTAACAGGTTTACGTCAGGCAGAGGGAAATGAGGAAAAAGAATTTCAGCCAAAAGATGAAAAACCTCTGCCTGAAGATGATTTGATAAGTGATGAAGAAAGGGAAGTGATTGAAAAAGCGATCGCTGCATTACCTGAAAAATATCGTGCTGCTATAGTTTTGCGGGAGGTTGAAGGCAAAACTTATGAAGAGATAGCCGATATTTTAGAGCTTGGTCTAGGCACTACAAAATCACGTATCAGTCGCGGACGCGGAATTTTGCGTAAGAAGATTCGCAAATATTTTGCAAGATAAAGTTTTATGGATTGTAAGAATTTTCAAAATCAGTTTGAGGTTGATGCTGAATTAGAAAAAGAGTCAAAACAGCATCTGGAAGGGTGCAAAAATTGTCAGACCTTTAGAGATGAAGAGGTTCATCTAACACGAACTATTCAGAGTTTGCCACAAGTCGAAACTCCAAAAGATTTTGGGTTTCGGCTCAATGCATACATTTCAAGCACCGAACAGGTAAAACGTCCTCTCCCCGCCATTTGGCAAATTATAAGGTACGCACTTCCTACAACTGCGGCAGTGCTGATATTTGGTTTTGTTCTGATTAATTCAAATTTATTTACCAATGAAAACCCAAATTTGGATCAGATTACTGAAGAAAATAAGCTTGAACTGAAAGAAGAATCCGAAATCGAAACTCCCCTAAAAGATACAAATTCATCCGAAACTTTAGCCGTCGATACCGAAAGTAGCGATCAGGAAATTATTCCAGCCGGAAATTCATTTGAGCCGGTAGCCCCAATCATAAGTGCTGAAAGAAGAGAACCTGAATTTGTAACGCCGGTTGCTAAAAAAGAAGTTAAAATAAGGGACGCAAAGAATGTAATAAATCCTGCTGAAAACTTACAAAACGCTGAAGAAGAAGATTTCTCCGGATCAAGAAATATAGCTTCGACTGCTCCTGAGGTTATAACCCCGCAAAGTACAAATCAGAATGATTCTGTCAGAGGTGAATCACCAAAAACAAACTCTGTCAGAAAAGTAGATCTGATTAATAATTTGGGAATGGCAGTTATTGAAGGAAGTTGGAAAGTTACGTCAATAGGAAAAGGCAGTCGGGCAGACAGAGCCGGTATTAAAGTCGGTGATATTTTAATTTCTATTAACGGCACTTCTATCACAGACCGTAATGCTCAATTTGCAAGGATAAATTCTGTAAGAGTTTTAAGAAAAGGCAAAATTATAAGTATCAATTTGGCAAATTAAGGACTAAATCGTTTCATTCTGTAATTTGTTATTCGCCTAAGAACCAGGATTTCTTAGGCGGTTTTTTTATTAAGCCATATTTTTCCACAGCATTTTTTTGTAGATATTCAGTAGCCTCATTAATTGAATCGGTAAAAAAGATAAGGTCTAAATCCTTTTCGTCAATACTTTTTTCGCTAGCCATTAGTTTCAAGTGTTCCTGCACTTCACTCCAATACTCTTTACCGAAAGCAATAATCGGAAAGCCCGAAATCTTTTTTGTTTGGATAAGAGTTACTGCTTCAAACAACTCATCAAGAGTTCCGACTCCACCGGGAACAACCACAAAAGCGTAAGAATACTTAACGAGTGCAACTTTTCGTACAAAGAAATATCGAACTGTTACAACATGATCGAGAAATTTATTGTGTTCTTGTTCAAACGGTAATTCTATATTACATCCGATGGAATGCCCTCCAACATCTTTTGCTCCGCGATTAGCCGCTTCCATAAGCCCCGGACCGCCACCTGTCATTACCGTAAATCCCATTTTGACGAGGCTGGCACCAATTTGTCGTGTTTTTTCATAGTGTTCGGTTCCATCGGAGAATCGAGCCGAGCCGAAAACAGTCACACAGGGACCGACGAAGTGTAGAACGCGGAAGACACGTAAAAATTCCCAAGCAATACGGAAAATACTCCACAACTCCACCATACGTGAACGAGGACCTTCCAAAAAGAAAAATTCGCGTTTGTGTTTTTCGGATGTTTCTTTGAGTAGATTTTGTGTTTGATCAGCCGAATCTTTCATATGAAATAAATGGTAGGGAGTTAGTCTTCAAAAAAATGATCCCTACCTCAGAAGAATATAAAAGAAGCCGATTTTATTCCAAGATCAATTTTGTTTTATCTCATTAACTTTTGCATCTTCGACCTCAGTTCTGAATTTTCTATAGTCATAAGACTCAACAACTTGGTTGACATTAACTCCACCAAAAAGCAGAACTCTGACGGAAAGGTTTATATCAGCAACAGTTGGAAGCCAAATTTCATTATTAACCCGTTCTTGTTCGAGTGTAAAAGTAGCACCTTTACGAAGTTTTGCTAAAAGTCCTCCACCGACTTTGTAACTATCAAAGAGTGCAGCTTCGATGCGTGCGACTTGTTTATCTTTTTCATCAACCCAGATCACACCACCTGTTTTGCCGAAAAATTTCAGCATACTTTTGGCATTCTTCATATTGAAATCAGGGTTTGGTTCAAAGTCGAAAACTATTACGTCACGCCCTTTTAATATCTCACGTCTTGGGTTGATAAGCTTTGAAGCTTTTAATACCTCAGCAATAGAAACATTTCTACCTCTGCCGTCTGGCGAACCATTTGAGGATTGTGAAATCTTTCGTGCCTCTTCTTTTTTGACCTTTTTCTCAATGTCTTTTACTTCATCTTGAACTTTTTTGTCTTGTTTTGCTTGTTGTTTGGGTGAGAGAGGTTTGCCTTCTTTTTCTATTAATCGGCGGATTCGATAACCCTTATAAAAAGATAGCTGATAGGTTTCAGATTCTGTCGCTCGCAATATTCCATCCTTTCCGATTTCGCGTTTTGTAATTTTCTGTTTGTAGGAATAATTGTCTAGAATTTTCTCAATTTCTTCCTGATTAGCTTGGATATCTTTCAATAACTGTGGAATGTCGGGAAGCGGTTCGCTCGAAATTCTAGGAAAACTGAATTCGCTCTGTGAGACCATTGTATTGTGTTCTATTTGGTCAAAGCGGATCTCAAATTTTTCGTCACCAACGGTGGTTTTTATCTGGAAAGGTTCTTTGACCTTTCCGACCGGACGATAATCGCTATATTCAAAAATCCTGACGACATCACCGGCAGGTATTTCTTCCCGAATAAGGAAACTAGTGGCGTGGTCGAAGTACATTTTTATCAAAACGCCTTCAGAAGTTGTTAGGTTTACGACCTTTGCAGATTTTCCATTTACATTAGCTATTCCACCATCGGTTATTTTCGCCCGACGCTTTTTATAATTTACCCAACGCCAATTTCTATGAACCACTTCCGCTTTGAAATCATCGCTTGCTTTTCCCGTCAGGGTCTTTAAGCCTGCTCTTGAGTCTCTTACCCAACCCGAGCGACCGTTAAATCCTACCTCAGTTTCAAATCCACGAAAATCATATATGGCATTATAAAAATTAGGTTTGGTCGCTTTCATTTCAAACGAACCTGTCGAACCGTCTTTAGTGCGTTTTATAACGCCGCGTTTTTCATAAGATTTCACAAATTTTAATGCCTTCTCGCCGCCCAATGCTTTGCTGGCTTTTTTCAAGACTTTTTTAGGTGATTGAGCAAAAAGGCTGTTTGTGGAGAGTAAAAAAATACTCAGGAAAAATAATAAAAGTGCTCTGCGTTTCATAGATTATTGATATTTAGATAACGATTTTTTGGTTTATAAGTGATGAAGAAAAAACTTGTGAGGTTGTGAATTAAAACTAATTCATAATTTTGTTTATTGCCCGATCAAAGATTTCCAGCTTCTTTTTGGCTCGCATAGTTTGCGGATGTTTATCATCATAGCGATTTTTCAAAAGCCAGTAATCAGTTGCAACTCTTGCTCTTCGCACAAAAAGTTTTCCTAGTGCTGAGGTTAATTTGCTTGCTTCCTCAGGTTTTACTCTGTTGATGGTTTCGAGAGATTTATTTAACACGCTTAGCTCATAACGTGCATCTTTAACTTTAGGAAACTCTTCCGTGTAGCTAACCAGCATTTCTTCTAATTCAGATTCAACCTCGGTCTGGCGCAGGATTATTTCTGCAAAAGCAGGGGATGAAGATATTGCCTTGTGAGGTTTTTGGGTTTGGGAGTATGAAAATGTCGAAAAGATCAAAACAAAAATGGATATAAAAATTAAGCGTTTCATAAATAGAGCTTGCTCCAAAAAAAATCTTTTACGAAATAAAAAATCGTAAAAGATATTACAAATGTTTTCGATTACAAAATCAAATCTTGAAGAAAAGCCTGACAGCCTTAAATATATTTGAATGGATTAAAAGCAGCCGGAACTTTTTTAAGATTTGTAACCAGGTTTGGATGCTGAATTTTTAATTGCTTAAGCCTTTTGTAGTTGCTCGTTGGTTTATTTTTATCCTTAAACACAAATTTTTTCGGGTCATGTAGCTCAGCGGGTAGATTCTTAAAGCCTCGATGATCGGCTCTTAATCCCGAAAGTTTTAATTCCGAACGATATACATTGGAAATGACTATCGCCATAAATTCTTCAACTGTATCTAAACCAGGATGATCGGGTGTTGCAGCACATTGCATAACGCCAACCATTTGTCGCATTCCGTGAACTATTTCGTGAAGTAAAATCTCATCTTTCTTGATTCCGGGACCTGCGGCATTGGCTGCACCGAAAGCTCCTTTGACATCAGACTTAACCCACATCGCCGGAGTAAAAGAAACTATTGTGTCACTCCCACCACCTTTACCATTTAATCCTGCAATCGGCTGATTCTGATTAGGTCCTCCGCACTGCAAAACGCTCTTTCCTTTTGGTGTAGCCGTTTCCCAGTTTTTAGGTCCGGCTGTCGCATTGAAGTTTCTTTTGAGCTTTGCCAGAGCCTGAGCTTTTGTATCCGTCGGAGCTAAGCTCTCCATACCTTTCAGATATGGTCTGATGACCATACGCTTTCCGCTTTGACGTAAAATTTCACATAAAACTGCCCAGCCCGTCCATTTCCAGCGGATTTTCGTTAGTAGCAACATTACATCCAAAAAATAATTTTCAATTTCAAAGGTAGTTTCCGTATTTCCTCTTTTTGAAGTGAATTTTCCTGAATGAATTAATATATTAGGGAACTCATGAAATGATTTCATTTTAATACTCCTTTTCAAAAAACAAGGGACTGAGGAAATCTTTATTTTTATAGATTTCCTGTATAAAAAACTAAAAGTAGTCTTAAAACATTGGACGTATTTTAAGACTACTTTTTGCAGTTAAATTGTGGTTTTGATAAGCAGCATTTTTAGGGAAAAAAGCTAAGTTGTTGCTTGTGAATGACTTTCGTCAACTTTTGAAAGAGCATCACAAGAAGCAATCATTTCAACTTCAGTTTCGACGGCATTATCTCCATACCTTTTGCCTTCATTGAGAGTGTCGAAATAAATTCCTATATTGTCTACAATTTCCTCTGCGGAATGCGAATGGTAGAGAGTTTGGCGAAATTTTGCTCCTCCGCGTAAGCCTTTCGTGAATTGTCCGGCAAGTTGTTTCATTTTGCCGAGTGCGGCTTTTTCAGGCATGTCTTCGCGTAGAAGTTCAAAAAACTCTAGTAAAACTTCTTGTTTATCTTGCAAAGTTGGCTCAAAAACTTCGCATCCTTCAATCGCATCTTGGATTTGACGGAAAAGCCACGGATTTTGCATTGCACCACGTCCGATCAGGATACCGTCACAACCTGTTTCTTCAAATCTTTGTAAAGCGTTTTCAACCGATTTAACATCGCCATTTCCCGAAACGGGAATCGAAACGGCTTCTTTAATTTGTTTGACCAAATCCCAGTCAGCTTGTCCTGTATAACGCTGCGAACGGGTGCGTCCATGAAGGGCAACGTGTTGAACACCTGCTTGCTCTGCCATTTTTGAAACTTCGACCGCATTGATATTTGCTTCATCAAAGCCGGAACGAATCTTCAAAGTTAAAGGGATCGAGATGGATTTTTTAATTTCTGTAAGAATTTCTTCAAGTAACGGCAGAGTTCTAAGCAATCCGGATCCACCACCTTTTTTAACAACCTTTGGAGCAGGACAACCACAGTTCACATCCAAAATATCCGCTCCTTGCTCTTCTGCCATTTCTGCCGCCATAACCATACGTTTTACATTCGCCCCAAAAATCTGAATCGCAAACGGGCGTTCAAATTCCATAAAACGCATCATGCGTTTTGACTGCGGTGAATTCCGTGTCATTCCCTCAACAGAAATAAATTCAGATACAGTCATCCCAACTCCGCCACATTTTTTGAGCAAACGGCGAAAAACAAAATCAGTAACTCCAGCCATCGGCGAAAGCGTTAACGGTGGATTTATCTCAACTTCTCCTATTTTGAAAGGTTTCATTCTTCTTAATCAATTTCCCGAAACATCATCTTTATTACTATCCATATCATCAATCCAACTTCTGGTTTTATCAAGTCTGATGTTGATTGGCAAGGTGTTTTTGCTCAATACAAATGGCTCAGAAGCACCATAGTCATTCACATTTGTAGATAAGTTTTTGCCAACTGCCCAAACTCGATATTCGCGTCCCTCTAAACCCTGAAGCTCAAATTGTCCTTTTGCATTGGTGATAAATTCTTTATTAACACAGCAAACATCGTGTTTACGCTCTGTTAGATGAACGGTAACGCCTTTAGCAGGAGTTCTATCTTTCCAAAAAATTGTGCCTTTAATCAGTCGTTTTTTCAATCTTGGAGGTAGTTGAAATATGAGGTTTTCTATTTTTCCACCGAGAGTCATTTCAAAAACCTGTGCTTGCTCACGACTTTTTACATTCGGATAAAAAGTTGGGGGAAACGGCGAATCATTTTCCGGTGGATCGCTGTAATTTACGCTTATTGTATATAGACCTGGTGGCACATTGTAGGATACAAATTCACCTTTAGAATCAGTGTCAGAATATTCACTTCCTTGATAATAATCGGGGTTGAGAACAAATATTGAAATTATTTCTACCTCAGTATTTTTAACGGGATTGCCATCTGAATCAATTACTTTGCCGGAAATTGTACCTTCAGGTTCAACTGTAAATTCTCGTTTAAAGCATCCTTTGTCCATGGTTTCAGTTGAGCCTGATATAGAAACTCGATATTTTTCGTTATACAGTTTGTGTTTCTCTTTGAATTTTACGCTTATTCTGTATGATTCTGGTGGAAGATTGGTAAATTCATAATAACCATTTGTATTTGTAGTTGTTTGAAATGATGTTTTCTTATTTTTCAAGCTAGTCGCAACAACAATTGCACCATAAAATGGTTCTTTATTATCTTTTTCCAAAGAGCTTTTAACTTGTAGTCTTACATTTCCATAAACTCTAACTCCGCCCTTTTGTTTAGGCAATTTTCGTAAAAATTCTAAATCTTCAGATGCCTCATTAATATGTCTTGTCCGTGTTCCTGCATCAATGGTAAATTTTTTATCTTTTCCACGGGCATAAACAAGATAATCTTCTCCTTTTTTGAAACAGTAATTCTCAGGTGTTGCACCCCATAGAATTACTGTAACTATCGAGTTTTTTACGACTCCCAAGAAATTTTCTTCAACTAAGAAGGTTATTTCAAAATCACTGCTTACATTTACTTTTTTTATTTCTTTTATATCTAAAATTGTGCCAATAAAAACGGTGTCTGATTTACCGTACATCTCACAAACAGGAGGTGAATATGGGGAAGGAGAACAAGCCAAAACTTGCTCAATGCATCCAAAAGAGATTACTAAAAAAAGTGCAGAAACAAGAATTGAGAGTTTGGTTTTCATAGAGACTAATTTTTTAGTAGATCAATTTTCCGACAAGTCCTTTTCCCTTTTTTTGGGCTTTGCCGGGTCTTTTTAGTGTGACCTTAATTATATTGGTTTTGGTATGAAGATAAAATCGTTTTGAGAAGCCTTGGGCAAGTAATTGTGGATTGGAATCAGTTACAAGGTCTCCATCAAATAGAATTGCGGCGATCTGATATCTTCTGCCGACAAATCCTGTAACTTTGAAGATACCGTTTGAGTTAGATTTTATTGCACCGAACCCAGTATCTGATCTTGAATCTAAATCAACCAAACTAATTAATGCATTCATAACCGGTTCGCCGTCTTCCCAGACTATTTTGCCTGTAAAGCGACGCATCTTGTAGCTTTTAGGAAGTCGGAAGATGAGATTGTTGAAATAGCTTGTTTGGCTTACTTCAAAGACTTTTGCATTGTTACGCTGAGAGGTGTTTGGATAAAAGTGAGTCGAATAAGGGGCTTTTGTAGTAGGTGTTTCGTTAAAGTTTATGCTCAGAGTGTATTTTCCTTCAGGAACATTTTTGAAACTGAAAATGCCGCGAGAGGTCGTTACGGCGGTAAGCCTCATGTCATTAATTCTTTCTTCAGATTTGAGTGGAACTAATTCGAGGTTTGTGTAAGGGCGGGGTTTCCCATTGGATTTTACGAGTTTACCCTTGATAACCCCGCCTCTTAAATTTTCAGTTTTGTGAGATGCTTTCGCATTTATATTTTCTACAAATAAAGGCGAAATGATTAAAGCGATCAATAAAAATTTGAGTTTGGCTCTCATAAAATGCACCTAAAACTAAGCAAAGATTAATCCCCTTTGCTTAGTTCGATGCCTGAAGCGAGGAAAGAGATTTCCGTCACGGTACCATTTTTATTAATTTTTTCGAATTTTGCTCCATCATCTTCGATCAAATGCTTAACTTCTTCTTTTGAAAGCGTTTTGATACTGAAAATTCCTTCAGTTAAAACCTTGTAACCAGCAGACTTAAGCGGAATGAAGAAATTATGATCTTTCATTTTGACGCGGACAGTCTGTTTGGCATCTTTTGTTGCACCAAGTTCTGCCCAACAGCCTTCTTTTTGGCAAGAACGTACTACAAAACCCTTTACACGAACCATTTTGCCCGAATATTTTTCTGGGTTTTTTATAACTTTCTTAAGCGAAACCATTTTTGAATCACCAATCTCAGCTCCGCGTTTGATCTTTCCGTTTTTATCAAAAGTTGCGATTTTATCTGCTTCAGTAGCCTTTCTTTTATTTGGTGATTCTTCATCGCCTTGAGCAAAAGCAGTAATTGAAAAAGCGAGTGTAATAATCGTTAAAAATATAAGTTTTTTCATTGATAAATTTCTCCGTTAAATAAGTTTTTAAATAAATTTTCTTAGTCTAAAATGTTTATCGGACATTCGGACTTCTCATAGTCGTAAAGTTTCTTTCGTTATAAACGATTTTTCCATCAACGATTGTCATTACAACTCTGGTTTTAGGAATGTCTTCAGTTTTTATCTCAAAAATATTGTCTGATAAAATTACAATATCTGCAAGTTTTCCTGTCGTTAAAGAGCCTTTTATATTTTCCTGAAATTCTGCATAAGCCGAACCCATCGTGTAAAGTCTTACAGCATCTTCGACGGAAATCTTTTGTGAACTTTCACTGCGTCTGACAGCAGCGTAAATTCCAAGCATCGGATCCAGGTCTGTGATCGAAGCATCAGAACCAAAAGCAACATTTGCATTTGATTTAAGTAAATCCTTGTAGGGTTGTCCGCCGTAGAATAGATGAGGTTGTAAAGATGGAATAACATTTAATCTGCCAAAACGCTCAATGTCGGATTCCCTCAAACCATAGGCGTGTTCCACTCGAAAGCGCCTGTCCTTAAATCCATTTTTGGTAATTACTTGCTCAAAGACATTTAAGATATTTTCATTTGCCTGACCGCCGATAGCGTGAATTAAAACTTGTAAATTAGCTCTATCGGCAGCAACAATTTGTTCGGCAAGTTCACCGGTCGCTACCGCATCACGATCGGCGAAAAACTTCAAGCATCCGCGGCGAATCATCGCATCTCCATCTGCTCTCTGAATACCCGCATTGGCAAGTTTTTTCCAGTTAAAAATTGCGGCACAATCATAAACTCTGGTTTTTAATTTACCTTGCCGCTCTAATTCTTTAAGCTCATCATAAATGTCATCAGTATGGACGTTTTGAACGCTTGTAACTCCCAAAGAAGCAGCAAAATTAGTAGCAGTTTCAGCTACTTCGAGAGTTTGTTTAGTAGATAATTTGGGAATATGAATTCTGACAAAAATAGTTGCTTTATCTTTTAAAATCCCGGTTGGCTCACCTTCTGTATTTCTTACAATCTTGCCGCCCAATATGTCTTTTCTGTTTTTATCCACCCGTGCAATTTTAAGTGCGAGACTATTTGCCCAAGCCATAGTAGCTGATTTGTTATAGAGAAAAACAGGATTTTCGGGAGTAACATCATCAATTAAATCTTTAGTCGGTAAAATACTCGGATTCCAATTTTCATGATTCCATTGTCCTCCAAGAATCCAGCGTCCTTTAGGAAGGTATCTGACGTAATAACGAAGCTTTTCAACAACATCCTGAGGGCTTCTGGCGTTCTTCAGATCAATTGAAGAAAATAAATTACCCACACCCATAAAATGAACGTGGCTATCATTAAAACCAGGAATCACAACCCTCCCTCTTGCATCAATTCGCTTCGTCTTTACGCCAACAAGTTTGCGAATCTTTTTATATCTTCCAACCTCAATTATTTTATTATCTTTAATAGCAAGAGCCTCAGCTTTAGGCTTTTTCTTATCCATCGTATGGATTTTTGCATTGATAATAATGAGGTCAGCCTTCTGCTTTTGGGCAAAAACAGAAAGGCAAAGCGTAAGGTTAATAAGTATTGCTAAAAATAAAATCTTCATATGTATTTTTACAATCTAACCTCTTTTTTAAGAGAAACAGTTTTGTTATCTTTCACCATTTTGAAATAAACTTCTCCTGATTTTTCATTGGCTGGAACTATAGGTTTGAATTTTTCCCAATAAGTTAGAATTTGTGTTTTTCCATCAATCAGCTTTTTTTCTAAAGTTAAAAGATGGTCTCCTTTTTTGTAATCACCTAAGTAATGATCTTTGCCCTTGTCGCGGTAAAAAAGCATTAATTTGTTGCCATCTGTTTTTACATCGGCGTAGATGTCTTTTGAGGTTTGATAACCTTGGCTGTAAAGGTGGGCAGTGAGATTTTTACCGGTTTTTTTAATTTTAAGAGTATGTGCAACAAAAATTTTTGTACCGCCTACGGTCTCTCCACCATCTTCATCAAAAGAGTATTCGCCTACCCAATTTGTTTGAGCAGTAACTAAGATGCTGACTGAAAAAAATAAGAACAATGTGAAAAGTATTTGAGCTGATTTTTTCATAAAACTTTTTTTGTTGAATCGTGTATCCTATTTATTGAGTGAAATTATATCAATGAAAGAAAAATACATCCAAATTTTAGGTATTGCTTTGACGCTTTTTTATATGTTTTTCGTTGTGTGGCTTTATTGGGCTGAACCTAAGAACTTTGAAGAGGTTACGACAAAAGCCAAAGAAACAGTCGAAAAAGCAACGACAAAAGCTCAGGTAATTACGAATACTTACGAGATAGATAAAGAAAAATTTGAAGAAGGTTTGAAGGCTTTTAGACAAGATAATTTTTTGGTGGCGAGAGATAATTTTGAGAAGGCTGATCCCGAAGACAAGGATGCGAAAACTCAGTTTTACATCGCATACACATTTTATCGGCAGGGATGGGGAAGATTTTCAAATGACGATGAATTATTCAAAAAAGGTCTGGAGCAAATAAATCGTGTGATAAAAATTGACGATGATTTTAAGGTGGATGACGCTGATTTGAAATTGAAAACCCCTGTCGAATTAAAAAATGAATTTGAGGAAGGTTTGCGAGTCACAGCAGATGATTTTAACCCTTTGAAACTCACGAGGGAGAGAAAGTGATGGGAAGAGAACGAGAGGGAGAGATGAAAGAGGAGGAGAAAGAAATAAAGGAAGTAGAAGAATTATCTGTGATTGATGGAGAATTAATTGAAGCTTCTGTCAATAAAGAAATTATAGAATCTGAGGTTGAAGGAGAAGTCTCTACAAAATCGAAAAACGAGATAGCTTTTCCAAAATCTGAAACTCAAAATACAAGACCCATTAACTCAAAATATTATCTCCAATATGTTTTCCTTCCGCTGATTTTTTTGACCGTGACGCTCCTTGGTGGTATGCGGATCGGGATTGAGGCAAATGAATTTATTTTCTTAAAGCCCGCTTTGATTTGTCTGGTTTTTGGTGTGGTTCTGATCGTACTTTTTTTCCGTGCGAATTTAATTAGATTAGATGGCTGGTTTTCGGAAGACTTTTCGACGCTTAAAAATATTGCCAATGGAGCGGTGATATTTTCTCTTTTTGCTGCTTCGACTCAGGTTTTTAATTCTTTAATTCCCGAGCAAGGTTTGCCTTTTTGGATAATAGCTTTCTGTTTTTTCTGGACACTTTGGAATAACCTATTTGCGGAGTTTGATACACGCAGACTTCTGCAGAGTTTGGGAGGATTGTTCGGACTCGCCTTCGTTGTAAAATATCTTGTTTTGGCAAATATTGTTACGGATGAAAAGGGAAGTTGGATAACGAGAATTTGGGAGAATCCAACTCAGGAATTTATAACCTACATTTTAGATATACCTAGGTTTTCAAGTGCTACTGGCTATATACAATTTTTTACACTAATTTTCTTTTTGATTGGTTTATTTTTGATAAAGCCAAAGGTTGATTCAGAATGAGTTTTCAAGCAGCTTCTTAGCTTTCCAACTTTATCTCAAAAGGAATTTCTTCTTCGATTATTTCTTCGGAAATAACTTCATATAAATTAGGAGCTTCTTTTTTTGAAACTTGTTTTTTCTGGGGAACTTTCAGAACTTTTACTTTGGTGATTCGATTGTGGCGTTTGATTTCGATTTCATCATCTACTTTTACTTCACGCCCCGACTTAGCTTTAATTCCATTTACTTTTACTAAACCCTCTTTTGTAAATTCCTTTGCTAAGCTTCGACGCAAAATTAGACGGCTGGATTTTAAGAATAAATCTAATCTCATATTTCAGAAACAAAAAATGTAACGCCATCAGGTTTGACGACGTTACATTACTTTTGAATTAAATCAAATTATTTACCTGATTCGTTTTTAGCAGTTGCATCAGCATCTAATGCCGGAGTTACTAAAGCACGATAATCGCTTTTGATCTTGATGTAAGCATCTTCACGCAATTTTTTCATATATTTTTTGCGTGCATTAGGAAGTTTTTCGATAAGCATCGCACGACGAACAGCGTCTTCATCAAAAAATGATTCATCGCTTCCTTTCGTCCTCTCATCAACCCGTAAGATTTCCATACCGATTTCCATCTCAATCGGGTCTGTGATTTCTCCAACTTTTACCCCTTTTAGTGGTTTTGCAAATAATGGGTCTAATTCGCCGACTTTAAATGTTCCGGCTTTACCTTTCGTATCAGCAACATTTGGACGATCAGAATTTTCTACTGCAAGCTTTTTAAAATCTTCGCCTTTTCTTGCTCTTTCCACGAGAGTTTTTGCTTTAGCAATTACATCTGCTTTGTTGGCTCCCGCAAAGCTTAAAAATATTTCACTAATCGTGATCGTCGCAGGTTTTTTGAATTTATCAATATGCTGTTGATAGTAAGCTTTAATATCTTTAGGCTTAAAACCGTAGTAAAGAACCGCATCAACTTCGCTTTCCCAAACTAAATCACGGGTTACTTGTTTCTTAATTAACGCACGATATTCTTGTGGGTCTATATTCTGCTGTTGCATAGCTTGATACAGCTGATCGAGCGATTTTAAATTATATTGTTGGGCAAGTTGTAGGAGTTGTCGGTTTGTGCGCGCTTCAACTTGTTTTTCCAAACCGATTTCAGAAGCTTTTTGGATAAGCAATTCTTCGTTAATGATATTAGCGATAAGCTGACCTTTGTTTTTCTCAACTTCAGCTTTGGCTTCTGCCTCGGTTTTGCCTGCCTGACGGAAGCTTTCTTCGGCTGTTTTCATTTCCCGTTTAATCTTGGAAAGTGTAATCACACCATCATTAACCTGTGCGATCACTTCATCAACGACATTTAATTCGCTTTCTTGAGCGAATGCCGAAAAGCTGGATAAAAATAAAATTATAGCTACAAAAATAACGGAGTTTTTTAATCTCACTTTTTCTACACTCCTTAAAGTATTTGGATATTATGTAAATTCTAAACGAAAATCTTAATCTTCTATTGCATGGTTTGCAAATTGCTATGATGCAGATTTTATCTGTTGGGTTTCTTTCATTGCCTTAAATTGAGTTTTTTGGAAACGAAATTTCTTTAATAATTTCTTTTAAATGACTGCGGAATTTTCTTCTCAATTCAAAATCAATGAACAAAAAGTGCCCCAAATGTAAACTCAACAATTTTGCAGATGCGAACGAATGTTTGCGTTGCAAGGGAGATTTACGCCAAGTTGCTTCAAAGAAAAGCAGAAATGGTTTTGCACCGACGCTGTTAATGCGTGTTGGGGTAGTGTTTGTTTTATTGGTTTTAGGATTAGCTGGATTTTATCTTTCTTTGATTTGGTCTTCTGAACCTTTAACTGCCAAAGAAAGAGAAAAAGTTACCAGAGCAATCGCGGTTTTGAAGGAAAAAGGTTTTACGGATGAAGTTTTTTATTTGGAGAATTTAGCTGTATTTCGTGGGAGCGATAATTGGTTAAATGGTTCGGTTCCAAAAGAAAATGCATATGCTGCGACAAATTATCCTTTTGAGATTATGACCTTGTATCCGGATTTTTTTACATATCCTCAAGATGATCTGGAGCGTGCCTCAATTCTTTTACATGAAGCAAAACACTTACAAGGCTATGATGAGAAACTTGCTTATTCTTACGTTTGGGCAAACCGCTCTAAGTTGGGTTGGACAGAGGCAAACTATAAACATTCGGTGGTTTGGAAAAACGTAAAACTTCAAACAAAAGAATTCGCCCCGCATTTGTTTGAATAAGATTTTTTAATAAAATGGCTTTAGTCCGATGAAAAAGCCGATTATTCATTTTGCTCACGCTAACGGGTTTCCTGCCAAAACCTACAATAAAGTTTTCAAACAGCTCGAAAATAAGTTTGAGATCAAATATCTCGAACACCACGGACATAATCCTAAATATCCTGTTGCGACGAATTGGCATTCTTTGAAAGAAGAATTGCACGATGAAATAAAAAAGAATTACCGCGAACCAATCGTTGGAGTGGGACATTCTTTGGGTGGAGTTCTGCATTTGATGCTCGCCTCGGAAAAGCCTGAACTATATAAATCTCTAGTTTTGCTTGATGCAATGGTGATAAGTCCGCTCAGTAGCTTCGTTATAAAAAAAATGCGTCATACATCTCTCTATGACAAATATTCACCTGCAAGGGTAACTAAGAAGCGTCGGAATCATTTTGAAACAGTCGAAGAGGCATTAGAACACTACAGGCGGAAAAAGAAATTTGCGAATTTTGATGAAGGTGTTCTACGCGATTATGTTACGCATGGATTAGTTAAAAATGAAAAAGGTTTTGAGCTTTTTATAAAACCGCACATCGAAGCAGAAATTTATCGAAGCATCCCTGATTTTCTTCCCAATCTAAAGGGAAAAATAAAAACTCCGACAATTTATCTGGGTGGAAAAAAATCTTTGGAAGCAAGACTTGCACGGATTGGGTTTATGAAAAGAAAGTTTCAGTTTGAATATAGATTTATTGATGGAACACATCTTTTCCCCTTTGAAAAACCCACAGAAACAGGAAAGATAATACGGAATTTTTTATCAAAGTAAATTAATCAAAAACAGCCGCTTGAACAGATAAATTAATTAAAATTTCTCATCGAAATTTTCTCTCTATCCACTTCCCCCAGAAAATTTTTGTAACCAAACAGCCGAACATTTCGTCATTAGTGATAACTTTGCAAAAGTTTCACGGACTAAATGAGTTATTCGACTATCTGGCAAAATCAGGGAATAAGTTCTCATATTGAGGACGAAAGTGCTAAACCGAGGTCTATCGCTGACGCAACTGACCAGCAGCTTGTTGAGCTTATTCTAGCTGGCGAAAAAAAAGCATTTGAACAGCTTTTTGAGCGATACAAGCGTCTAGTTGCTTCGGTTGCCGTCTATTACTTTCAGCGTCCCGAACAGGTTGAAGAAATAATACAGATCACTTTTGCCAAAGTTTATTTTGAACTTAAAAACTTTAACGGGAAGTATGATTATTCCTTGGCTGGTTGGTTAAAACGCATTACGGCAAATGTTTGTATAGATACTCTTAGGAAAAATAAAAGAAAGCCTGAAAATCTTTCTTGTGAATTTGCAGAAACTGAAAACGAAAGCCTTTTTACAGATAGCAAAAAAACGATAGAAGAAATTCTTTCCGAAAAGGATTTGGCTAATAAATTGTTATCGCATGTATCACCGGAAGATCAAGCAGTTCTGCGTATGTTTTACGGAGAGGGAATGAACGTCAGTGAAATTTCAGAAATAACAGGTTGGTCAAAATCAAAGATTAAAACGAGAACCTGTCGTGCAAGAAAGGCTCTGAGGAAAATTATTAAGAAATATTTGTAACCGATTTTGAATGAATGACGTCTTTTGGAATAAGCGATGAAAAAGCAAACTGAACAACAAAATAGATTAGATTTAATCGAGAAGAGTCTTCTTGAATCTACGAGATTAAAAAACGAGGAGATAGATGAAATCGTTTCAGATCCAAAGTTGTTTGATTCTGTGTTGGCTAAGATTGCTACGGAGGAAAAACAGAAGCTTCAGACCTCCAAGCAGTTATTGTTTAACTGGAATTTTGTAAGAAATGTTTTTGTAAATTATCGAATTGGTCTTGCGGCATCGGCTTGTATAGTTTTGTTGGCAATTTTTTCAATGGTTTTTTTATTTAGTAAAGCAGAAACCAGACAAATAGCAAAAGAAAATCAAACGAAAATAAATCAAACCGAACTAGCGGAGTCAGAAGATTTGTCTTCTAACCTTATCTCTGAAGTTAAAGCAGCAAAAATTGGCATTTACAAATCAGATGAAGAGTTAATTAACGAAAATTCCGAATTTAAGAAAAAAAGAAAGTTCAGTCGCAGAAACTCAAGAACTGCAAAATCTGTTCAGAAAAAAAATTATTTAAAGCCACCAATCTCTTCTTCAAAGAAAAAAGCCAAACGCAAAGGACTTAGAAAGAAGAAAGAAATACCTGATTCCCCACAAGTTGCAAAACAAGAAAAGAAGATATTTTATTCTTTGCCCTTTGGGGCTAACGGGGTAATTGAGAGTGAGCATTTAGAAATTGTTAAGACTGAGCTTTCACGATCCGAATTATTTGCTCTGGGAGTTAATTTACAGCTTGAAAATAGTGATTCAAAAATCAAGACAGAACTACTTGTCGGAGAAGATGGAGTGGCAAGAGCCATAAGAGTAATTGAGAACTTTTAAGATAAATGTAAGGGAGTAATTTTTTTATGAAATACAAATTAGCATCCATAATGTGCGGACTAATTTTAGCTACTGTTGGATATTCGCAAGGCGTTGTAGCGACAACGTCTGATTCGTCAAAGCTAATAAGAGAGGTCACAGTATCTAGTTCAGCACGAGTCGTCAAAGGTTCGCCATATTCGGCAGAGGCGATCAGTGAAAGTGTGCAGGTTTTGCAAGATGGCAATAAGATCACTAAAAGTACAACTGTAAAAATGTTTCGTGATAGTGAAGGAAGATTTCGCAGGGAAGGAAGCGAGAGCGTTGCCGGAAATTTCGGGTATAGAACGTGGAGACTTAATCATCTTTACGGCTCACGCAACACAATTTATATCTATGATCCGGTTGAATCTGTGCGATATGTCTTAAACACATCAACAAAAAAAGCCAGACGCTATAACTATCGCCCAATTACAAAAGATATAAAAGGTACTTTAGTGCAAAATAGTGAAGGTGTAATAAAGTTGAAAGAAGAACTGGCAAAAGCGAAGGAAGTCAAAGAATCTTATGCGATAGTTTTAGGAAGCGTAACAACCCTTCCGAAAAGAGAAAAGAAAACAGAATCTCTCGGGACAAAATTCTTTGAAGGGGTCGAGGCTAAAGGAACAAAAACAACTGTAACCATTCCTGCAAATGCCATCGGAAATGAAAGACCAATAGAAACAGTCTATGAAAAATGGTTTTCCAAAGAGCTTAATATGATAGTTTATTCACGAAATTATGATCCACGTTATGGAGAGCAAATTTATCGTTTAGTGAATATTGATCGTAGTGAGCCGGACTCTTCATTATTTATGGTTCCTTCCGAATATGAAATTGTTGAAAGAAAATCCAGATTAACTTACATTGCCAAGCCTAAAAAGAAATGATCTGATACGTTTCTTAAACAGTAAAAATTAAATTTTCATCCATTCTGGTCAAATTTTAGGTTAGATGAAAAGAATAAAAACTCGCCTTTATGGTCGGGTTTTTATTTTTGTTTTCAAAAAGTCAAAATCTCCATAGGCAAACAAAATCAGTCAAAATGACATATTAAATAGCCAAATTGGTAAAATATCTACCAATTTGATGTTAAACATTGTAAAATAATGTTGACATTGTTTGTGCATTCTTGTTATTTTATTTAGTAGCGGCACAAAAATGTGTTGTTACCTATCGTCACCTTGATAAATGAATGAGTTTTTTTATTTACAGAGAAAACCACCAAAGCATTACTCAAAGTTGGTTTTATCTCATTGAAAATTAAATCGGGACTTTTGGCTTATCTTCAGTTTTGACCTATCAAACAAAAAATCCTGTCTTTACTGTCAATCCGCCATGGGTGGCAAAAAATCTTCAAATAAGCCAAATCCCGAAGTTTTTTAAAAACTTGATTTACAAAACAAAACAGATTGACGCAAAAGCAATAAGGAGTAAAAGAAAATAATGCTGTTCGGTAAAAAGAAAAGCGTTGCCGGTTTAGATGTCGGTTCGAGTTCTATCAAAGTAGTTGAACTTGATGGGAAAGTGAACAGTCTAAATTTGGTGAGTCTTGGATTCGAGAATTTGCCCGATGACACAGTCGTTGACGGACAAATCATGGAGTTAAATTCAGTTTCTGAAGTTATTCAGAACGTCTGTAAAGATCACCAGATTAAATCAAACCAGGTAGTAACAAGCGTAAGCGGACACTCCGTAATCATTAAAAATATAATCCTGCCGCAAATGAGCCGTGAAGAATTGGAAGAATCAATTGATTGGCACGCGGAAGAGCACATTCCATATGATTTATCAGATGTAAGCTTGGATTATCACGTTACGGATGAAGACGAAGAATCAACTCAAGTTTTGATTGCTGCTTGCAAACGCGAAAGATTAGACAACATAAAACAAGCGATTCAATTATCCGGAAAACAACCGATGGTTATTGATGTTGATACTTTCGCTCTACAAAATTGCTACGAAGTAAATTACCAACCGGACGAATCACAAGTCGTAACTTTACTGAACATCGGAGCTTCAACAATGAACGTAAACATTGTTAAAGGCTCTAATTCACTTTTTACACGTGACATAACTGTTGGTGGAAGTCAGTTTACGGATATTTTGCAAAGAAGTCTTGGATTTAGTTTCCAGCAAGCCGAAGCTGTTAAGCGCGGAGTTGCTGATGCCGTCGAAGATTTAGATGAAAAAGCAATTGAACCATTAATGAACAATGTAACGGAAATGGTTGCGATGGAAATACAAAAGACTTTCGATTTCTACCGTGCGACGACCGAAGATGATGAAATCGCCGTTGAGAAAATTTTAATTTCAGGCGGTGGTTCTAAATTGGTCGGATTGGCAGAAGATCTTTCTTCGAGACTTGAACTGCCTGTCGAGGTTTTAGATCCGTTTCGTCAGATCAAAGTAGATACAAGAAAATTTGATCCTGATTATTTGAGTGAGATTATGCCCGAAATGGCTGTTGCTGTTGGCTTGGCTATAAGGGGAGTGGAATTAAAATGATAAAAATTAATCTTTTAAATTCAGTTACAGAAAGACAAGGCGGAGCAGTTGTTTCGGTTGAGAAAAAAGCTTCCAGTCCGGTTTCGCGTCTTTTGCTAATGGGAATAGCTGTATTTGTTCTAACCACAGCAGTTATCGGTTGGGATTTTATCAGTACCACCCGTGCAAAAGCTGAAGCTGAAAGACAGCATAAAGAGCAAGAGCAAAAAGCCAAAGAGCTCGCAGCCGTAATGAAAGAGCAGAAAGAACTTGAGACCAAAATCAAAAATATTGATTTAAGAATTGATGCGATTAAGAAATTGCGTTCAACTCAAGCCGGTCCGAGTGCTGTTCTTGAAGCGATACGTGAAAGAATTGGTATGACGCCAGATATATATCTTGACAGTATTGAGCAAAAGGGCGATCAGTTAACCGTTAAAGGAAGCTCACCGAATGAATCTTCTGTTACACAATTCGGACGCAGTTTGGAATTCTCTTCTGGGCTTTTTACAAATTTAAGTATTGAGACCCAAAGAAAAGAAGTTGGAGTTACAAAAGTTAATGAAGATGGTGAATCTTCGGGTACGGAAGTAATTGAATTTACTATACGTTGTGCTTACACACCGGAGAAAGCAGGTTCAGCAGATAGCAATTCCACAACTGCAGAAAATATGCAGGCTTCACCTGATGGAAACTCTAGCCAAAATAACAGCCAAAAACCTCCACAAATGGCACAAAATAAAGATAACTAAATTCTAAAAGCTTAATTTTTCACCCTAAAAGTAGGGTTGAATGCAAATAAGGATATTGAAATGTTAGAAAAATTCAAAGCATTAGCATGGCATTGGCAATTACTAATCCTGATCGGGTTTGGTTCATTGGTTTACCTTTCTGTTTGGTACTTCGTAACCAGCGGAACACGTGCAGAAGTACAACAAATAAATGACAAGGTAGCTCAACTAAAAGCTAAAAATCAGGCAGCTCAGATTGCAACCCAAAGAATTAATGAATTCCGTTCGCTTTATGCAAGCAAAGAGCAGGAATATGACGAACTAAAAGTTCTTTTGCCTGAGCAACGTGAAATTACAAATGTATTGCAAGGGTTGCAAGACACAGCCAGAGATAGCCGCTTAATTGTAAGCCGCTTTTCTCCGCGTGATGACTCGCAACAGGATTTCATAATGGCTAAGCCTGTTGAAGTTGAAGTTGATAGTAATTTCAATAACTTAAGAGACTTTTTCGACAAAATGGCGAAATTGCAAAGAATCGTTTCAATTACGGATTTTGGTCTGAAACAATTGGATAAACAAAGTGCCAACAAGACCTTGCACGCACGATTTTTACTTACAGCTTATTACGCTTCACCAGATGACTTGAATAACTTGAATCAACCACAGCCGAAGTTGGGACCTGACGGAAAACCACTACCTCCACAGCCTGGTCAAGCACCTGCACCTGGACAAGCTCCTCCGCCAAAAGCGGGAGCAGCACCGCCTCCACCACCGGGAGCAGCACCAGCAAAGTAATTTCAGCTATAAATTAAAGAATTTAAAGTTTTTAGAGAGTAAAAGAAATGACACACAAATCAAAAATGAGAAAATTATTGAGTCTGACAATAGGTTTATTCGCACTTATTGTAACTAGCGGTGTATTTTCGGAAGGAATGGCACAGAGCGGTCGTGATCCTTTTGAAAAACCGAGTTATAAAAAGAAGAAAGTAGTTAGACCTAAATCTTCGGCACCTAGCAATGGTTTAGGAAGGAAGGCTTCGGGTAAAACTCAATCTTCTCAGGTACAAAAGCCTAAAGGTCCTGTGCAGGTTGCTCCTCCAAATATTCAAGAAAGAATAGATTACTACAAGCGTATCCGTGAAGAGGCAGCTATGAATGGACAACCAATACCTAAAGTAACTTCTGTTTTGTTACTGAGTGAAATGACCATTTCAGGTATCTTTAAAACACCTAGAGGCTACGCCGCTATGGTTGAAGCTACTCCAATAAAACTATCTTATACAATCTATCCAGGTGAAAAATTCTTTGACGGGCAGCTTGTTGCAATCGAAGAAAATCGTCTGATATTCCGTAAAGTTAATAAACTCAGCAATGGGAAATTTATTTCTTCTGTCGAGAATATGCCTTTGCGTAAGTACAGCATGCAACAAGAGATTCAAGGCACTGTTCCGCAAGAATCTTCTGTGAAACCCGAATCGGCTAGCAAAAATCCAATGGATAAAGAGAACGAGAAAACAAAAATAGTTTCTCCTCTCGAAGAAATGAACAGACAGCCCGCTGAGGATTCAAAAGAATCTGCAAAAGGTAAATCTGAAAAAGATAAAAGAGGCAAAACTCGTTCTTCCAAAAGAAAATCCAAGTTAGCCAAAAAGAACTAACCAAATTTTTGTAGCTTAATTCTAAAGCTACTCTCATCAATCTATTAAAAATTCTTTCTAAAAGATCTCTATTTCTAAAAATAAGAGACAAATTTGTGAGGTAAGAAACATGACTTTTCTACAAAAAGTAGGCAAACCAAGCTTGAAAGCTTTGCTCACTTTAATGGTTATCAGCTGCTTAGCCATGGTAGCTCTAGCTCAAGACATTAAACCTGAAAATCAAGGCAAAATGTACGGGCAAGCAGGCTTCCAAGGCGAAGTAATCAACTTAAATGTTGTCAATGCTGATATACGCGAAATCTTAAATTATATAACTGAACAATACGGCATTAATTTTGTTATAGATAAATCCGTAAAAGCAGTTCCTGTAACAGTTAATGTTAGCAATGTTCCTTGGAATATTGCTCTTGATTCAATTTTGCAGTCGCAAGAATTAGGAGTTCAGATCAATGGTCCGATTCTCCGAATTGCATCGCAAAAAACATTAGCTCAAGAAAGAGAACTGCAACTTGAAATTGCTGAGAGCCAACTAGACAAAGCTCCTCTGTTTACAGAGTTTATCCGCTTGAACTATGCTCGTGCTGCTAACACTTTAAGTGGTGAAGCTGGACGTGCAGGTGGATTTACAGGTGGAACAACAAGTGCTTCTACAAGTAGCGGTAGTGGCGGAGGTGCTAATAGTGCTGACCAAGGTATTTTAGGCATTATCAAGAAACGCCTTTCACGTCGTGGTACAGTTGAGGTTGACGGACGCAGTAACACATTAATTGTTACAGACGTTAAGGAAAACATTGATGCTCTGCGTAAATTGGTTTTCTATCTTGACCAGCCAGCTCCACAAGTTGAAATCGAAGCAAGAATTGTAGTTGCAACACGCACATTTAGCCGTGACTTAGGATTCCAACTTTCAGCAGTTGTTACTAATCCAAGCCGCGGAGCAGCAGGTATTTTCTCAACTCTTCCGGGAGCGGATAATAATTCTGCAACAGGTGGTAACACAAATGCTGGTAGCCCTGGTAACGGTTCAAGTTTTCCAGAGCCAAATGGTAGGTTGGGAGCTGCCGCAAACACAATTATCGGTTTAACGACTGGTGTTTTCGGTACAGCCAGGATTAATGCACTTCTAACAGCAGGTGAACAAAAAGGTAATGTTAAAACAATTGCTACACCTCGCGTTACAACATTAAACAACCGTCCGGCTGAGATTGAAAGTGGACAGCAAATTCCAATCACAACGGTTCAACCCGGAAGTGCTGCAGGAGCTGCAATTGTTGCTACTGTAGAATATGTGCCGGTTCCGCTTCGCTTAGCTGTAACACCACAAATTACAGATGTTGGTACAGTTATTTTGAATGTTGTTGCAGAAAACAACTCAGTTCCACCAACTGCTGGCGGAACACCTGCAATTAGTGTTCAAAGAATGCAAACTGAAGTAATGGTTCCAGATGGAGGAACGACAGTTGTAGGTGGTGCACTATTTGATTCAGAAAGCGAAATCAAAGACCGCACACCGGGACTTTCTAAGATTCCTTTAATTGGAAACTTATTCAAACGTAAGCAGGTCGCTCGTAATACGAATGAAATTTTATTCTTCATTACGCCAAGAATTTACAGACCTGACTACAATGGAAAACCAACTTCAGGTAAAGTATCAAATGGACCACGTTCAGTAAGATTGCTGCAACCTGTTCCGCTAGGAAATCCGCCGTCGAATTCGAGTCAGCAGAATAATCAAAATCCGCAGAATCCAAGAAATGCAAATCCTGCGAATAACAATAATCCTGCTACGAATCAGCCGGCGAATAATCCAGCTAATAATAATAACCCGAATAATTAATCGGTCTGAAGTATGTTTAGAGATGTTCTGCAAGAAATTCTGGAGAAAACTGAGGGTTGCCTTGGTGTTCTGATAATGGGCTTCGATGGTATTTCCGTTGAGAAGGTTTGGCAAGAGGAAGCGAGATTTGAGAATTTCGACATAGCTGTTGCTGAATACACATCATTAGTTCGGAGAGCTAAACAAATTAATGATGATACAGGTCTTGGCGGTCTTTCGGAGATGACAATCTCAAATGATAAGTGTGTATTTATTCTTCACCTTGTCAGCGAAGATTATTTCTTAGCAATGATTTTGTCACCAGAAGGAAATTTCGGACGTGGTCGTTTTGAACTACGAAAGGCAGAACTTCTCTTAGAAAAAGAGTTTGTAATATGAAAATTACAATAAATGTTTCTTAACTCATTCCCGTCAGGCAAATAAAGCCTGACGGGCATTTGTCTATTTTTAATCTCACTTTCCTCATATTCCACAAAAATAATAAAAAAACCACTAATAAACATTGTTTTTTATGGAAAAACAATGTTATTGCAACTTATGCTTAGATAGGAGTAGGCATATTCCTATTTATTTAGCATAAACATAAATTCACGCACACGCTGAAAAATGAAGGGAAATTTATATAACAGATTTAGATCTTTGGGCAGCCAAAAAGGGTTCGGTGTGCCGGAAATAATTATCGTTCTCCTTATTTTGTCAATAATTTTAGTACTTGCATTACCCCAGATTATCTCATCAAGACGTCTATTTAGATTTTCAGGTGTTCAAAGACAAGTAGTTTCAGTTTTACGCGAAACACGCCAAGAGGCTATGTCACAGCGTAAACCAATTACATTCAGATACGAAAATTCAAACAAACAAATTGTTATTTACGGTGGAAAATTTGGTTCGAATGGCGACGGTAAAAACCGCGTTGGGCAGCTAGCTGATTCAGGTTTAGTTATTGACGACATCAGATATGGTCGTCCAAGTGGGGTTTCAGTTGCGGCTTTAGGCGATGGAACAAATATCACCAACTTAACAAGCGGAGTTGTTGAAGTAACTTTCCAAGCTGATGGATCAGTAGTTGATGGAAGTGATAACCCCGAAAATAATGCTTTATTTTTCTACCACAGTAAATATCCAAGAGATACAGCTTTTGCTGTTTCCGTTCTTGGAGCAGGTGGAAGAGTAAAAATATGGCGATACAGCGAAGGCGTTAATGCTTATGTCGAGTAAAAAAGAGCAAAATAAGAAAATCAAAACTCCTCGAAATGGTGAAGAAGGATTCACAATGATCGAGGCAGTTGTTGCTATTTTTATACTCACTATCGGTTTAATCGGAACGGCAGCTGCCCTTACCTTTGCTCTTGAATTTGGAGCGATTAGTAAAAACGTTACAAAAGGAAAATTAGTAATTGTTTCAACTATTGAAGAAATTGAATCATTAAGAAATTCACGTCGTTTGGAATACAGACAAATCGAGAATGTCGGAAGTGTTGATAATACAGGTGCAACAAATAATTTCACTGGTTTTAGTACGGGTTTTCAGCAAGTTTCACTAGACCCGGGACCCGATGGTGTCAACGGAACGGGCGATGATTTAACGGATCCAGGACCTGACGGCACTTTTGGAACAGGTGATGATTTTACTAATCCAGCATTGGTCAGAAGTGGATATTTAAGACAGATAGAAATAACCAACATCAGTTCTACTATTAAAAGAATTGAAATTAAAGTCAGATATTTTTCAACCGGTGGGAAAGTTGGTGAAATAAGCGGTGTTTCATATCTAAATGATGAAGCCCGAATTACAAGGTAGTAGAGACAAGAAATTGTTTTGGGAGCAATGTTAAATGTTTATCACTAAAAGGAAAAAACATTTGAAGAACAAAAGAAAAAATGAGCGGGGGGCTGCTTTAGCGATAGTAATTATCATTGTTGCTATCTTAGCTGTTGTTGCCATGACCGCTTTAGCTTTTTCTTCAAGTGAAGCGAGGATTGCCGGAAGTGATTTACAAAGAATGCAAACCTTCTACGCCGCTGTCGCCGGAATTGAAAAAATGACGAGCGATTTTAGTGATTTGTTTAGAGATAAACTAAATCCAACTCCAACTGATTTAACAAATATATCTTCAAGCCCCCCGCCCCCACTTGTTGCTGAAGGGTTCACATTCAATCAAACTTTAGTTGAAGACACAGATAAACTTAATGAACTAAGGACAATTCAAGGGCTACCCTCAGACATTTATCCTCGCGTAAATATTCCAGACGGACCCTATGCAGGGCTTTATGCCAGCATAATCCCTTACAAAATGTCTTCGACCGCAATAATGAATAACACTGGAACAGAGGTTGAAATTGAGAGGGAATTTAACAATTATCTTGTTCCTTTATTTCAGTTCGGAATTTTCAGTAATGAAGATATAGAAATTCATCCGGGACCTCTGATGACCTTTAATGGAAGAGTTCACGGGAATAAAAATATCTATGCTCTAAGAAATACTAAATTCCTCAATAGATTAACAATGGCAGGTGAATTTGTGCGTGATGCCTGGAGAGGTGGTGCGGCAAATACGCGAAGCGGTAATCAAAATGTCTGGATCGAGGTCAACGGAATAAATGTCCAAAGCACTTTGGGAAATGGAAGTGTCATGCCTGGTTCGGGATATGTCGGCGGTCCAAACTTTCCTTCAAGTTCTCCCGGCGACAGAGGACATTATCCAGGCAGTCCAAACGGAGTAGCTAACCCGAATTGGGAAACTGAATCAGTACTGCCAGCTGCATCAGGTGTTGCAAATCGTTTTGGCGGACAGGTTTTAACAAATACCACCGGGGCAACCCAGCTAAAAATGCCGCTTGAACTTTCAGGAAATTCTCCGGCGGAATTAATAAAACGCTCGTTACCTTCTGACGATCCTTTGTTGGCAACTTCAAGATACCACTCGAAAGCTCAAGTAAGAATTTTAATTGATGATGAGAGTGCTGGAAGCGGGGCTGCAAATGTAGCAGGAATTCCAGCCGGAAGAGGCGTTTTACTTTCTAACTTTACGCCGATTGCATTAGCGGGTGGAAATGCTCTCCGCAGAGTTTCAGATTTAGGAAGTTATATTGATGGAGCAACCATCAAACAAAGAGAACCAAGTACAACAATATCAGATGCCAGAACGGTAAGAGGCGTAAAAGCAACGGGAGAAACAGCTGGATTAAATTACATTCCTCCCGGAGCAGGCATTCAAGGCAGAATTCTCATAGAAGTTACGAGAGCAGATGGAACTGTTTTTGATGTAACACAAGAAATTCTGAGTATGGGAATGACAGTTGGAGAACCAAATGGAATTGTTTACTTGCAAAGACCTATCTGGGCAGCTTATGTACAGGGAAGTCGAGATAGAGATTCCAATGGGTTCGATCTAGTTAGCCTAACTAAAAATTATCAGCATTTTGCAGACGGTGAAATTATCTCTGCACCAACATTTGATACTGACACGGGATATATCACTATGACTCCTGGAACTGCCAATGAAGATAGTGGAGTAACTACAAGGGAAGCTACAGCGACTGGTTATAACTCAATTTATCCGATAAATGTTTATAACGTACGCGAGGGTTGGTATCAAAGCTCTATGAATGAAAATGATATTTATGAGCGTGGTATCACAAGCGTCATAGATGTCAATATGCGTAACCTTGTGCGTTGGTTAGACGGAGTTTATGACACAAATCTTTTAGCAGGAACAAATGCTGTCAGCACCAATATAAAAGGTGCCGAAGGGTATGTGGTATATATCTCTGACCGACGCGGAGATAAAGTAAAAACAGAATACTTATCTGACGGGTCAAATTTCCAAAGCACGAATGGAAATGTTGATAACGAGGACATTTATGGTCCGAATAATACTCTCGACGATGGTGAAGATGTAATTGATTTTGGTTGGACAGGGGCTGCTGTTAGTAAAAAAGGAACTTTACAAAGAGATTTAACTGAGTTGCCAACAACCGGAACGGTCTATCAAGTTTCAAGTTACCCAGATAGATTGGCACGTGCCATGGCGGTTATGCAATGGAACAATCCAAGTAATTACTTCCGTCGGGCAGTAAGAATTTTTGATGGTTCGGTTTTAAGCGTTTCAGGAGCAAGCGGAAAACTTTCAACGACTAAAGGCATTTCTATAGCCTCAGAGAATATGGTTTACATTTGGGGAAATTACAACACGACAGGTGTTGCAAGCATCCCCGTTGGAGGCTCAACTTTGAATGATGGTGGTTATACAGGACCACAAGTTCCGACCTCAATTGTTGCAGATGCGTTTTTCCCTCTTTCAAGAACCTGGTTTGACGGATTAACTGCAATGAGACCTGAAGGAAGTAGTGATCCAAGGAATTTAACCGGTACTGCGTACAGAATCGCTGATGCAAACGTTAGTTCGATTTCCGATGGAACTGCGGTTCGAGCAGGAATAATAGCCGGAACAACGATTTCAAGTTTAACTGCTTTTCCGGGTAGAGATTCAAGTGGTTTGAGAAGAAACGGCGGGGTAATAAATTATCCGAGATTTTTAGAACTCTGGAACTTAAATGGATTAGTAAAAACCTGGAGCTACACAGGCTCATTTATTCCACTTTATCGTTCAACTCAAGCAGTCGCACAATGGGAAAATGACACAGCAGTAATTTATATGCCGCCAAGAAGAAACTGGAGTTTTGACAGCACCTTTTTAACACCAAATAAATTGCCACCGGGAACACCATTCTTCCAGTATGTTCAAGCGACAGCTTTCAGGCAGAAATTGCGGTAAAGATAGAAAATTTTAATTAAAATGGTTGAATTGCGAAACAAAAAAAATCAGAAAGGTTTTTCGATTATGGAGCTAATGGTCGTAATGGTCGTTATGCTTATTGTGATGTCAGCTGTATTCGCATTGCTTCGCGGATCAATCTCAACTGCAAACACCAATTATGAATTAACCTCAGCTCAACAAGGGCTTCGCAATTCACAAGAGTTTATAAATCGGGATGTACTAACCGTTGGAGATGGACTTTTCGGAGTTTCAAATATTTGGCTTCCAACTAAGTTTGTAACTGATTATTTGACTGTTCGCACCGCTAGCACAATTGATCCGACAAATCGTGGTTATGTAGCGGTCGGATCAGTTATATCAGATGATGATGTGCCTGCGGGAACAAATGTGCTTGGGTCAAACCCGTCAACTACTGTCTTAAACAGGACGGATAGAATGACGATGCTCGGAATGGATCCGGACTTTTCACCGATTGATTTACCTATCGGTGCAACAAGCTATACAAACGGGCGTATCAATATCCCTCCAAGTCGAATTGGAGATTTCACAGTTGGTGAGGTCTATTACATTACGAATGGGGCAACAGGAGTTTTTGGTACTGTGACCCGTATTGATGCCGGAGCATTTCAGATTTTTTGGGAGGAAGGAGATTCAATTGGACTGAACTATTTTGGCTCGACAGGCAATCTAGCGACAGGAACACGTTTAGACAATGATCCGGCAACATTAAAGCGTGTAAGTATCAAGCATTATTACGTTGATGCCGAAGGAAAACTTATTCGCCGTGTTTTTGGCGTAAAAGGGGAAACCTATGTTGATAGTGTAATAGCAGAGCATTTAGTCAACTTAAATTTCCGCTATACTTTGAAGCCTTCTGCTTCAGGTGAAATTTTTTCCCAACCTGTAGATCAAATTGATGTATCTGAATCAGCACTTGTTAGAATGGTAGAGGCTTCTGCAAGTGTTGAGACGGCTTATGCATTGCAGGATGGTTTTAAGCGACAAGTGGAAGGTACTACCCGAATAGGTGTCAGAAATGTACAGTTTTTAGAAGCTCCAGTACCAAGGGATAGCGAAGGTAATACGGCACTGCCAAATCCACAACCGACACCAATCATTACACCGACGCCAACGCCGAGCCCTTCACCGACGCCGACGCCGATACCGAGTCCAACCCCGAGTCCGACACCAACTCCGTCTCCGAGCCCGTCTCCGAGTCCAACTCCGACGCCTTCGGCAACACCAACACCGAGTCCAACACCAACTCCGACGCCGACTCCTACGCCAACACCAACTCCAACACCAACTCCGACACCATGGGTTGGAGATAACTAGTATTTCTTATAATTTCAACAAAATCCCTGCTCAATTGCGGGGATTTTTATTTTTAAAACAGCAAATCTTTGGTTTTTGGTAGATAAGCGTATATTCTATTGACCGCCGGATAGAATAAACAGAGGGAAGGTCGGAAAATGGATACTTTAGAAGCAGTTAAAATCGGATTAAAAGTAATTGTCTATGTATTCTGATTATTAGATTTGAGTTTAACTGTCTTACCTTTTCTAAAATTAAGTTCTTGGTGGGTGAGAATTGGGGATTTTCCACGCTTACAAATCGCTGTTTTCGGTGTATTAATAATTCTCTTGCTCTTCATATTTGCCAGACCTCTCAAAAATTTTGATTTGGCTATTATCTTGGTTTTATTTTTATGTGCTGTTTATCAGATTTATCGGATAATTCCTTATGTTCCTATATATCCAAATCAGGTTGAATGGACAGAAAAAAGCAATCCTAAAAAAACAATCAAGGTATTGGTTTCAAATGTCCTCATAGAAAATAAAAAAACTTCAAATTTATTAAATCTGATTGAAGATATTAATCCCGATGTGATTCTGCTTGCCGAGCCTGACAAAAAATGGATCAAAAGCATACAATCCTTGAAGAAAAATTATCCTTACGCAGTAGAACATCCTTTAGATAATGCTTATGGAATAGCTTTATATTCGAGACTCGAATTAATTGATCCACAAGTAAAATTTCTTGTAGAAGATGACACACCTTCCATCCATACAGATATAAAAATATCTTCAGGATATGTAGTCAAATTTTATGGAATACACCCGCGACCACCCGTTCCGGGAGAAGCGACTTCTTCGACTGAGCGGGATGCAGAGTTAATTTTGGTTGGAAAAATGGTTAAAAATAGCAATACCCCAGCCATTATTGCGGGTGACTTAAATGATGTTGCCTGGTCTAGGACAACAAACTTATTTTAGAAAGTAAGCGGAATGCTTGATCCTCGAATTGGCAGAGGGCTTTATAATTCTTTTCACGCAGAATATCCCTTTCTAAGGTTTCCCCTAGATCATGTTTTTCATTCAAATCATTTTGGATTGGTCGAGTTAAAAAGGCTGCCATATATTGGCTCCGATCATTTTCCATTGCTGGTCGTCCTGAATATAGAAAATGGGGCTGAAGAAATACAAGAAGAACCAGATGCTAATATAAACGAAATGATCGAAGAGGCAGAAGAGAAGAAAAATAAAAAACTGCCGGACGTAGAAAATGAATCCGGCAGTTCAAATAAAAATAATTAAGCTAGAATTTTGTTTACGTATAATCTCTTCCAACAAAATACATCTGCGAATTGAATATTTCTTCTTCGGAAGAGGGGATAATGCGTTCATAATGTCCATCTACATTTAGAATCTGTGCATTTGATGTGTCTCGCAAATAAGCATTCAGAACATCATCTCTCAAAACTCTTAAAAGATTTCGGTCTTTGATCGGAACAACTGCTTCCACACGTCTGTCAAGATTTCGATGCATCCAGTCTGCACTACCAATGTAAATTTCTTCATCTCCACCGTTTGCAAAGTAGAAGATGCGGCTGTGTTCAAGAAATCTACCGACAATCGAAACAACTCTTATATTTTCAGAAAGCCCTTGAATACCGGGACGCAAAACGCAAATTCCTCTAACAATAAGATCAATTTCAACTCCAGCTTGTGATGCTCTGTATAAAGCCCTGACGATTTTGTCATCGGTTAGACTATTTATTTTGACAATGATTCTGGCTTCTTTGCCCTTTAGTTTGTTTTTTGTTTCCCGATTGATAAATTCAACCATTTTCTCGCGTAAGTTTATCGGGGCGATAAGTAATTGGCGGTATTTTGTTTGATAAGAATATCCTGTCAGGAAATTAAAAAGGTCTGATGCATCCGCACCAATTTCTTCATCTGCTGTAAGTAAACCTATATCTGTGTAAATTTTGGAAGTAATAGGGTTATAGTTTCCTGTGCCGATGTGCACGTAGCGACGTAGTTCATTATTTTCGCGTCGCAGAATAAGCATTACTTTTGAATGAGTTTTGAGTCCGAGCATTCCATAAATTACATGAACACCTTCATTTTCAAGTCTTCTTGCCCATTCGATATTATTTTCTTCGTCAAAACGTGCTTTTAATTCGACAAGTGCGGCGACTTGTTTTCCGTTTTGACTAGCTTTTACAAGCGATTTAACTATCGGGGAGTTTTTTCCCGTTCGGTAAAGGCATATTTTGATACCTCGCACTTGCTCGTCTTCTGCCGCTTCATTCAAAAAATCCGTAATTGTCGAATATGAGGTGTATGGATGATGAACTAATATATCTTGTTTTTTGATTGCTTCAAAGATATTTTCCTTTTGTAGCAGTGGTTTTGGAATTGAATATGTGATTGGTTTATCTTTCAGGTCAGGGCGATCTAATGAGTACAAACGCATCAAATCGGGAATATTTAAGAATCCGTTAATTCGGTAAACATCATTTTCGGTCAAACCGATCGAACCTGCGATATACTTGATCATTTCATCAGGCATGTGTGAGATAACTTCTAAACGGACGGGAAAACTAAAACGTCTGCGATGGAGAAGTTCTTGCTCCATTGTTCTTAAAAGGTCGCTCGCTTCATCTTCACGAATTTCAAGGTCTGCATCTCTCGTGACTCTGAATAGTTGGCATTTCCCCGGTTTCATATTGGGAAAAAGATTTATTGCATTGGCTTCAACCAATTCGCCCAATGAGACAAATCTATTTTCATTTTCATCTACACTAATTAATCTCGGAATATTTGGCGGAAACTTGATCCTTACAAATCGTCCTTCATCGAAGAGATGCTCAATTTTCCCATGATTAAAGTTTCGATCTGGTTCAACCATCAACCCGATATTTACGCTCAAGTTTGAGATATATGGAAATGGATGGCTTTCATCTACGGATTGAGGCGTCAAGACAGGGAAAATATTTTGCAAAAAATATTCATCAAGTGTTTGTCTTTCCTTTTTGCTCAATTCGATGTAAGAACAAATGCGAATGCCTTCTTCTTGCAATTGTGGAAGCACTTCTTCGCTTAAACAAAGCATTTGTTCAATCAACATCGGACGTAAAATATTTCTAATTTCACGAACCTGTGCAGATGGTGACATCCCATCAGGCGATGCTTTAATAATTCCTTCGGCAATTTGTTCCTTCAAACCCGAAACACGAATCATAAAGAATTCGTCAAGATTAGTAGAAAATATTGAAAGAAATTTCAGGCGTTCAAGAAGCGGCACTTGATCATCAAGGGCTTGTTCCAAAACACGGCGATTAAATTCCAACCAACTCAATTCACGATTGGTTAAAAATTTTGGATCGCTGACTGACAAAGCAGGGCTTGCTGCTTCATACATATCTTCCGTTGAAGGTACGAATTCTTTAAAAGTTTCACTCATGGTTTTATAAAGTTTATAAAGTTAAGGACTGAAAGGCAATAAAATTGGGTTAAATATAGCGTGGCAAGGAAATTAATTCCTATTTAAAATTTAACAAATCAAGGCTTGTTTGGTCAAAAAAATCACGCTCAAATCGTGCCTTTGGATCACTTAAATAAATCAACTGTTTTTTATTGCTGAACTGACTTCGACAGCAATTGAGTTTAGCAATACAATTAATTATCAAACTCAATCAACAAAATTTAGGAAAGTTTAAGTGGAAAAAATATTTGGAAAAGAAGGGGTTCTAGCGAAATTTCATGAGCAGTATGAATTTCGTGAAGGACAAATAAAAATGGCGGAAGCCGTTCTTAAAGCATTTGAAGATAAGAAGCATCTCATTGTCGAAGCAGCAACCGGAACAGGCAAAACTCTCGCTTATTTAGTTCCCGCTATTGCTGCGTCCTTAGCAACAAAACAGCGTGTAATTATCTCGACCGGAACAAAGAATTTGCAGGAACAATTGATGGAAAAAGATATTCCATTCTTGCAAAAAGCGATGCCAAAAAAATTCTCAGCTGCTTATATGAAAGGTCGCTCAAATTACGCTTGTCTTCACCGCATTAAAAAAGCAGAGAATCAGCCGATTTTAGAAGGCTTGGATGAAATGGATTATTTTGAGGAAATCCGCCATTGGGCAAGAGAATCAGAAACAGGCGATCGTGCTGAACTTGTAACTTTACCCGAAAATCTTTCATTTTGGTCAAGAATCAATGCAAAATCTGAGACGTGCATCGGTCAGAAATGTCCCGAATTTGAGCCTTGTTCCATCACACGTATGCGGGAGCGAGCAGAAGATGCAGATGTCGTTATCGTCAATCATCACCTGTTTTTTGCCGATCTGAACGTTCGCGGTAATCAATACGGAAAAGTTCTGCCGGACTATGGAGCAGTTATTTTTGATGAAGCACATTTGATCGAAGATATAGCCGCTGATTATTTTGGGTTTCAGATTTCTAGTTTCCAAATAGAAGAACTTGGACGAGACGCCGATGCACTTCCGATCACAGATGCAGTTATCGTCCGCGAAATTACAAAGACAGTTGCCAGAATTTCAGGATTTGCCGATCAATTTTGGGCAAGGTTTAATGAAGGTCGTGGCAAAGAAGGACGTTTCCCTCTCGCAAATAATTCTTTTGTACGCAAAACGCATGATGATGATTTAGAACCAACTCCACTTGGCGAAGCGTATTTTTTACTTGACGATTCACTCAAGCGTCTTGAAACGGCAATCGCTGTTTTTGAAGAACAAATGCCGGAAGCGGAAAGTCTAGTTCGACGAATTCGTCAGACCCGTTTTGACTTGGATTTTATTGTTACCCAAACTGAAACAAATTATGTTTACTGGCTTGAACGTCGCGGACGTGGAGTTTTCTTGCGGGCTTCTCCGATTGATGTTTCTGGGCTTTTGCAGGAAAAACTCTTTGAAAAGGTCGAAACGGTTGTGATGACTTCCGCCACGCTTTCCACGAATGGAAAATTCAACTTCATAAAAGACCGCTTAGGTTTGTCTAATGAAGATACGGACACGCTTCTTGCACCGACTTCGTTTGATTACAATAAACAAGCAGTCATCTATTTGCCTAAATCAATGCCCGATCCGCGTTCACCCGAATTTACGCAAATGGCGGCAGGTGAGATCACAAAACTCTTAAACATCTCACAAGGCAGAGCCTTTGTTCTCTCGACAAGTTTCTATTCAATGAACGCACTCTATGAACTTGTTTCATCCCGCGTAAATTTCCCATGTTTTGTGCAAGGCTCGATGTCAAAAGCCGGACTTTTGGAAAAATTTAAGGAAACTCCAAATGCTGTACTTTTCGCTACATCTTCATTCTGGCAAGGTGTTGATGTACGCGGCGAACAGTTATCCTGCGTCATTATAGACAAATTACCATTCGCTGTTCCATCTGATCCGATCGTCGCCGCTCGTACTCGCTACATAGACGAAAACGGCGGAAAATCCTTTTTTGAATATAGTGTCCCGAATGCCGTAATCACACTAAAACAGGGAATCGGACGTTTAATCCGAAGCAAAACCGACAAAGGAGTAATCGCACTTCTTGATTCACGTCTCAGAACAAAAGGCTACGGAAAAGACTTCTTAAATAGCCTACCGAGGACTAAAATAACTACGGAGATAAAAGACGTGTCAGAGATATTTTAATTATGAATGATGATTTAAACATAGTTTTAGAAAAAGAAAAAAAACGTTATCAAATTCTCTTAGAGCTTTGGAGAGAAGCAGAAGGTAGTGAAAATAAGGAAATAAATTTTGATGAAATTGTAAAGAAGGAAGGATATTCTAAATCTGAATCTGATGAACTCTATATTTATTTTCATAAAGAGGGTTTCTTCAGAAACGCAACGTTTGGTGGAAACATACATTTATCACATCTCGCGGTAAAAGAGATAGAAAGATTGATATATTTATCACATCTTGCAGTAAAAGAGATAGAAAAATCAATAAAGCATCCAAGTCAATCAACAGAACATTTCTCAGCAACCATAATTCAAAATTTCAATGCTCAGGTAAGCAATGTACAGACTGGAAACAACAATTTGGCAAATATAAATCAAAGCTCTGGAGGGGATTTGTCTGAAATTTTAGATGAATTAACTCATTGGAAAACTCTGTTGAATTCTCTGCAAGTTACTGAAAGAGAAGAAGCCATTGAAGTAGTTGATGCACTTGCTGAAGAATTACAAAAAGAAACCCCAAGTAAGGGGAGACTGAAAGCTTTTTTAATTGTAACTAAAGATTTTGTAGTTAAAGTAGGAGTAGATTTTGCCGCATCTGCCACTGCAAAAATTCTCGAAAATCAAATGGGAATTAAGTGATATTAGAAAATCTCCTTAAACTTTTGTAATTGTTCAGTTGTTCCCAAGATATTTAATGTGCAGCCGCTAGGTAAGACTGTATCGGGTAAGGGATTTGGGGTAACTTCTCCGTTTTCTCTAATTGCCAGAACAATCATTCCTGTCTTAGAGCCGATCTCACTTTCAGAAAGTGTTTTTCCAATAAGCGAATCAGGCAACTCAACGGTAAAAAACTCTACTCCTTCGCCCATAATTATCGGATTTCTTTTCTGGATCAGAGAAATTACATTTTCAGCACCAAGCGGGGCATAACTTAGGACGAAATCCGCTCCTGCACGATGAATCGCTTCGAGATTGCGTTCATGTGTGATGCGGCAGACTATACGTATATCGGGTTTTAGGCGTCGGCAGTAAATTGATAAATAAATGTTTACAGCGTCATTATTGGTTGAGAGAATTACGAGGGAAGATTCATCAAGACCTGCATCAATAAGGATATTTCGGTCAGCGGCATCGCCAATTACATAGCGGTCAGGAGGTGTGTCCTCGATTTTCCGCTTCATATTTTCATTTTGGTCAACCATAAAAACTGTGCGACCTTTTTGCTTTAATGAACGAGCGGCAGAACGTCCAACCTTGCCACCACCTAGAATTAGCACAGCCTCTGAATCCGGTTCTTCCGTAATAATTTCGCCTTCGAGTTTTTCTTTTTGTGGGGCTGTCCCAACAGCAACGGGAACGCAAAATTCTGATAAAACCATTTCGGGATGAGCAGGAAGTAAACGACCTCTCTTCCAAACACCAATTACATTTATGCCACACAATTCGCGGATTTTTGTTTCATGTAATTTTTTGCCTTTAAGGTCGGTATCATGAACTGTAAATTCAAAAACTTGCCAATCATCAAATTCGCCAATAACTTTAGTTCTTTCATTACCAACACCAATTCGATTGGCGAGATGCTCACCAAGTTTTTGCTTCAGTGCTAATACGTGTGTTGTGCCGCTTAATTCCAAAATATCAATTGAGTCTTCATCCGAAGCAGTTGCAGCAACTGGAACATTCGGAGCAATTTCTCTAATCGTAAGCGTAATATTGGTATTTATGGTATCTTCAGCATTTGCAAAAATAAGTCTTGCTTTGTTAGCAAGAATTCTTTCATAGGTTTTTCGACCATCCAGATTACCGAAAATTACTGAAATATCATCTTGAAAAAGCTGGGCGGCTTTAGCTGAATTTTCTTCGATTACATAATAAGGAATGTTATTGTGTTTGAGGCGTTTTATTAAATTCGGAGCGATCGAATCATACTTACAGATGATTACATGTCCTTTTGTACCTTCAGGGACTTTTCTTGGAGCTTGGGTATGAATCTGGGCTTCAAGCCAAGGTGCATAGAAAAACCTTATGAATGCAAATGGCAACATTATCAGGAGTAGAACTATACCTGATAACAAAACAATGATACTAAACAAACGCCCAATGTCGCTCTCAAATGTAATATCACCAAACCCGAGCGTACTCATTACGGTCAGAGTCCAGTAAAAACCGGTTATCCAAGAGTATTCTTCTCCTTCTGCATAGAGCATTATGAAGTGAAAAAGTATCGTAAATATAACAATAACAATGGCAAGAAAAAGCAAATACTTCAGGAGTGCTTTAATATTCTGACGGGTTTGGTTTTGGCTTAGAAAGTAAGTTACCTGCGTTGCTAGAAATTTCATCGTTTGAGATAATTTTGGATAACCCAAAGACTTCTTTGTTTTTAATTACACGGAATTATATTTTAACACGCTAAAAGAGTTACAGCGAAATTGAGTAAAAAATCAAAATGTCATCATTTTATGAAGTAATGATTGAACGCAATTTCTCATCTGCGCATCAGCTTCGCGGATACAAGGGAAAATGTGAAAATTTGCACGGGCATAATTACAAAATTGAGATTTATGCACGTGGTGAAGAGTTAAATAATATTGGCTTATTAATAGATTTCGGCGACTTGAAAAAGGCAGCTGATGAAATTGTTAAATATTTAGATCATCGAAATATCAATGAACTCCCACCGTTTGATGAAGAATTAAACCCTTCGGCTGAAAATCTAGCGGCATATATTTGTGAGTATATGAACTCACGCATTGAAGACGAACGTGTGCAGGTTTACAAAGTTCGTTGTTACGAAACTCCTACAAGTATTGCAACATATCAGATCGGATAAAAAAAGGCTTTGCTCAAATTCAAGCAAAGCCTTTTTTAGTGTTAATTGGTCGGGGCGAGAGGATTTGAACCTCCGACCTCACCGTCCCGAACGGTGCGCGCTACCAGACTGCGCTACGCCCCGAAATAACTTGAAAATTTTAAGTTAGAATTTAGCAAATAGTCAAACTGATTTTAAGCTTCAATTGTTTGTTCTTCGAGTTCTTCATTCTTTTCTTTGCGGTGTTTTAGATATTCAATTATTGGTGGCAAAATTGAAAGGAAAACGACTACAATAACGACTTTTTCAATATGATCTTGAAGCTTAATCCCCAAGGATTGTTCAACTAATCCGCCAAGGTAATAACCCGTCAAAACTAAACCAAATATCCAGAGAAAACCGCCTAAAACACTATAGAAAACGTATGTTTTGTAAGGCATTTTTGAGGCTCCAATGACGAGCGGAGCAAATGTTCGGACGATCGGAACAAATCTTGCGAGGATAATGGTTTTCGCTCCATATTTCTCAAAAAACTTGTTAGCTTTTTCTACGCGGCTCGGTTTGAAAAGGAAGGAGTCTTCACGTTTGAAAAGGCTTTTACCCATAAAACGTCCTGTCCAATATCCTGTACTGTCGCCAATCACAGAACCAGCAAACATTGCCAAAACGGCATACCAAACGTATAACTTGTCGGGTAAAGTTTTTGCCATCAATCCAGTTACAACAAGTAGGGAATCACCTGGTAAGAAAAATCCAACGGCTAATCCGACTTCGGCAAAAATTATGAAAAATAAACCGAAATAAACATAGACTCCAAGTAAATCCAGAAGCCAATTAATAAGATTATCGGGCTTAATAAAATCTATAAATTGATAAATGTATTCCATATATTAAAACGGCTCGGCTTTTAGTTTTGCCAAGCAACAACATAGTATCAAATTTATAAATGATATATAAAATGTAAAAGGCGGAACTGCTTGAGCACTCTCAAGACGTAAACCAAATATTTTCAATAAAAAGTTTAGATTCAAACGAAAGTGTATTAATATGTTGCAAACTTTTCAAAAAAGCTTGCATTCCGTATTAAGTCAGAAATTTATTAACTAAATAACAAGCACCTTTTTAATTATGTGTTTCTGATTTTCTCAGCTTAAGAAAATAAATAAAAAAGGAGAAAACATAGTGAAACGTTTGGGTCTGGTTTTGTTATTTGCGTTTATTGGAATTAGTTTTTGGGGATTCACAAAAGTTGTATCAGCAGAAAAAAAACAATCCGGTAGCATTATAGGAGTTGTCGAGGAAAGAGAGCAGACAGATGGCGATCAGACAATGGCTATCGACTTAAAATCTGCGGATAAACTGGCTTTTAGGGGAGTTACAATAAAACTTACCAAAAAGTTAAACGACAAAGTTCGGGTGATGGGCAAACCAGAGGGTTGTAAGACAGAGAAGGATAAAGAAAAACTAAACTTTGAGGATTGTCCTCCAGCATTTGCTTTTAAGGTTGGGTTAGAATTTCCGCCTGATGCACTCAATGAATTTAATAAATTTACCCGTAAAAAGCTTGAGATTGAATATTTAACTAATAGCGGAAAAGAAAAACAAAAGTTTGACGTTAAGAAGACGGCTGCACTTACTCCTCAAAAGCCGGAAGATACGGCGTTTATCCCCGCTTCACTTCGCCCCGGATATGAGTTTTCGATTACTCCCAAAAATGGCTTTAAGGATGGAGATTGGACGCTTTTTGTTGTAGATAAAGACGGAAAAGAAACAAAAGTTGATGGTCGAAGATTACCGGAGAGAGAAACAGATTGGAGCTTTTATGCTGAGAATAAAGATGAATTGGATAAAATTGGCAAGGCACTTAAAGCTGAATACGATTTGCTAAATACTCCTGAAAAAGAAAAATCAGGACTTGAAAAGATATTCCAAGATTTACTCAAACGTATAATAGGAGCAGAGGGCAGAGCTGATAAACAGGCAAAAGAAAATGTGAATAAACCTCGATTTTTCAGCCTTCCTTTGGATGCTTCGGGTCGAGTTAAGTTTAAGTACAAAAACTATTTTGGCGAAGTGCCGGTCGATGATTTCTCAGACACATATTTAATTAAAGACAAAAGTCCTCAAAATTTAGCCGCTCCTCCGAAAATAACTGAATGCACTAAAAGAATTTTTCAAGGTGGAGAGCTTTGCGTCTGTGGTTTTTTCCCAAGTGAGTTTTCCCGTCGTCGTCTGCTTTTAGATGGTAAACCGCTTGGAGCACCGATGTCTGGTTCAACAGATAGTGTCATTGTTCTTCCAAAAAACTTAAGCCCCGGGAAGCATGTGATTACGTGGGATTTAGATGCGTTTGGAAAAATTGGAGATCCGGATATTGGTTTTCGTCAAAAGCCATCGGCAAGTGATCGGGTTGAATTTTTGGTTTTAGGCGTACAGGCTTCGATTGATCAAAATAAATTATTTACAGGACAGGGAACTACTCTCAGGTTAAAAATTATTGGAACGGAAGAAAAACTACCGATTGAATTAGAAAATAAAACTCCCGACATTGTTAATGTTGAAGGCGGAACAAAGCAGGTAATTATGACCTCGGGGGGAGCAAATAATACACTTGAGAGGAAAGTAAGGGGAACGCAACGTGGGAATTTTGACATTAAATACAAATTAGATGGTCCTTCCTGTCCGTGTAATCGACAGGAAGAAGGTGGCGGGATGACCGATGTTAAACCACCTCCTCCGGGTATTGGGCTGGTAGGCGACGACAAATCACCCGTTGTTGGCAACAAGCCAAAAGAGTCAGATTATTGCAGAAAGTTGCGGGAATCATGTGAGAAGAAAGAGCTTAAAGTTCGGCAAATAAGAAAAAGACGACAGAAGGAAATTGATGATTGTGCAAAGCTTCCTGAATCGGAGAGAAAGGGTTGTCTGGATAGAGTCAAACTTATTTATGATTCTTTTCTTGCGGAAGCCGAAAAGGAATTTGAAGACTGTAAATCTCTTTATAAACTTTGTCTTTATGTGGAAAATGCACCGCAACCCGAGAGTACGGAAGAAAACATTCTCCGCGAGAAGAAAAAAAGAGAATGCCTGAGAATCAAAGCCTTATGCGACGAGTTAATTAAGCAGAAAAATCACCTTCGAACTGAATTAAGTGAGAAAAAATCTGAGTGTGCTAAGAAAGCCAAAAATAAATCTGAAAGGGATGCCTGTTATGCAGAATTAAATGACTATTTTCGTCCAAAAATTAAACAGATATTGGAGAAACTCGAAGATTGTCGAAAACGCTTTAGTGATTGTGAAAAGTTTGCTTTAGGAGACAATTTTAGAAATACATCTGGCAATGAGAATCCTCGTTCAAATGAATCTAAAGATGAGAAGCCGAAGAATTGTGATGAGCTTAAACGGGAATGCCTTTTACTTGAACGAAAGTTACGAAATCAAGAAAACGATTTGATAAGAAGTTTAAGGGAGTGTGATACTAATAACCCTAATGATATAGCTAAAGCGGACGCATGCCGCAAAAAAGAAAAAGAATTTTATCAGCCTGGTATAGATAAATTAAAGAAACAGATAGCTGACTGTAAAGCCCGTTTGGCAAAGTGTAACAAGTAAAGATTATCAGCTTGGGTTATTTATACTCATTGCGTTCTGAAAAATCATCGGAAAGATATTCAATAAATTCGTATTCATTTCCATCTTGGTCGTAATAATAAGCACGTTTTCTGTGCGGATGCGGGTCAACGCCGATACTTTCCTTGTAACCTGCTTTTTTTAATCTTTCGATAACGCCTTCAAAATCCTCAACGACAAAACCGATGTGATTAATTCCCAGGTCTTGATAGGCTTGGCGATTTTTTGCACTTTCGCTGGAAATTTCTTCGAGAGCAATGTATGTTTCATCAGTTCCTAAATGTAGCCATTTTCTAACTACTGCATCATTTAAGGATTCACCTTTTCCTCTAACCTGAAGATGTGGAAAGGCAGTAGTAAAAAACCGAATCGCATCATCAATGTTACTAACCGTAATGTTTGCGTGTTCAAGATAAAACTTCATATCATTTAACTCCTCATAAGATGTCTATGTTAAAATTCTCACAAAATTATGTGCAGAAACATTAAAACATTATACAACTTTGAGCCACCTGCAACAGATGAAGAAATTCGTGCGGCTGTAACTCAATATGTTCGGAAAATAAGTGGGTTTCAGAAACCTTCAGTCGCAAATGAAAAAGCTTTTAATACAGCCATTGATGAAATAGCGTTATCTTCAAGGAAATTGATAGATTCGCTTGTTACAAAGGCTAAACCGAAAAACAGGGAAGAGGAAGCCGGAAAAGCTAAGGAGCGTAATCAACTCAGATTTGGTAAAGCGAATTGATAGAAATTACATTGCGGAAGTTTTGAAAGGAAATACGGTGTAGGCATTAATTATGAAAACCGTGTTCGCCAATTAAAGGCACAAATGAACAACTGCCGAAATCTTCCGTTTGAAAACTGTGTTTTGTTCGGGTAACTTTGAATAGTTTTTGAGACTTGGCTTCGTCACCAATTGGAATAACCAACTTGCCACCAACAGCTAATTGTTCTAAAAGAGGCTGAGGAAAATCGGGGCTTCCTGCCGCAACCAAAATCCCATCAAAGGGAGCATAGGCTTCCCATCCATTCGTTCCATCATCGCATTTTAGAGTTACATTTTTGATCTCAAATAGGTCAAGTTTTTTTTGAGTGATTTTAGCTAATTTTTCAACTCTTTCAATTGAATAAATATATCCTGCAAGTTGTGAAAGAATGACAGTTTGATAACCCGAACCGGCACCAATTTCCAGAACTTTTTTGTTTGGAGTTAGTTCGAGAAGTTCTGTCATTTTGGCAACTATAAAGGGCTGGGAAATTGTTTGTTTTGAGGCGATAGGCAGAGCGTTGTCTTTATAAGCCTGAAACTTTATTGCCTCAGGCACAAATAAATGGCGTGGGACTTGAAGCATTATATCCAAAACCCTTTCATCTTGAATTTTATAATGATCCCGCAAGCGTGCCACCATACGTTCACGGGGAATTTGATATTCATCTTCCATAGATTTTGAATCTCAGATAAAAAAAGTTATCTTTGCCAATCTTGTAAGTCTTTGATGACCTCATGATTGGTTAGATCGCTACGCATTGGGGTTACGGAAACGTAACCGTCATCAATTGCCTCAAAGTCAGTTCCCCCTTCGGGATGAAATCCAATGCGATTCTCGCCGATCCAGTAATAAGGTTTTCCTCGTGGATCTATGTGTTCGGAAATTACTGGATGGGCATTTTTCAATCCTTGTTTTGTTACATGAATGCCCTTCGGAACACCTTTCGGGATATTTATATTCAAAAGAGTCCCATTTGGCAAACCTTCTTTCAGAGCTTTTTCTGTCATTTGCCTAGCCACTTTAGCCGATTCAGTGTAATCATGATCTCTGTATGCAACTAAACTAAATGCTAATCCCGAAACGCCTAAAATAGTAGCCTCCAAAGCACCTGCAATTGTTCCTGAATAAGTTGCATCATCGCCCATATTAGCACCGGGATTTATTCCTGTAGCACAAATATTCGGGCGTTGATCTTCAGATAGAATCTGATTTAGTGCAAGTGTTACGCAATCAGTTGGTGTCCCGTCAACTGTCCAATGCCTTTCGTCAATTTGCCTGATTCGTAAAGGTCGAGCGAGCGTCAAGCTATGCGAAGCACCACTCATTTCGGATTCGGGAGCAACAACGTAACAATCACCAATATCCTTTAAGGCATCCTCCAAGGCAATGATTCCTTCTGAGTGATAACCATCGTCATTTGTAATTAATATTCTGGGTTTTTCTGACATAAAACAAAAATAATGCGTGATGCACCTTTAGTTTAGTAAAGAACTTCACGCATTATGTCTAAAATATTGATTTGCCTATCTAGGGCGATTGCGATTGTAATTACGCATACGACGTTTTTTGTTACGCTTGCGAGCGTTCGCCGATTTGAGTTTTGCCTTTTGACCGGGCGGAATGAAATGCTGATGTTTCTTATAATCCTTAATGATTTCTTCCGTCATCACTTTACGCTTAAAACGTCTTAAGGCACTCTCAATGTTCTCATTTGAATTAACTTCTACGTAAGCCAAGTTTATCACACTCCCTTTTGCTCAGATTACATTTCTCATGCAAGAGCAAACAATCATTAAAGCACTTTTTTTATATCGAAAGCAAATGCTGCACAGTAAAATTCTATTTGTATTTATCTTTGTCGTTTGTATTTCAACTCATTCAACCTAGTTTTTGCAAAAATGCAAAACTAATTGCATTGACATTGGTAAATTACAGTTCCTGAAGGGAATGTTGTACTTGTTCCTAGCCAAAAGCCACTCCCACTACAACATAAAAGAGAGGCTTGTGTAGAACAATTTTGTACATTAAAAGATGATCCATAACTACTGCCGGGTGTACGATTATGAAGTGATGTGCTAACACAACAAGTTCCTGAGGGTGAGCAATTGCCTGAAGTGCATTGAGGATCAGTACCACAAGAGTCACCAACAGAGAGATTCATTGGACCCGATTGTGCCATAGCTGCTTTTGGTGCGACAACTGATGAAATTATTGGTAAAGCGACCATTGAAGTAAATCCGACTTTCCTGATTATTTCTCTTCTGGAAAGTCCAGAGAATCGTTCGTCCATTTCGATTTCATATTCGAGTAATTCATCCTTTCTAAATTGGTCTATTGCTATCCAAACAAAGTCTTCACCAACCAACATTTTCATTTGCTTGCTTAATTTGTCGCTTATTTCAGCAACCGTATGTTTGCCATTACATAACTGCCAAACGAGTGACGAGGTTTCGTTTAGGCAATAGGCTTTATCAGTTTTTAAGTCATAAATCAGTAGTTCAGTATTAGATTCTTGAATAACTAAGTTCGAGCTTCTTGCTAAAGGTTTATTTTTCATTGTTTTTTCCTAATATTGAATATTTATTTGGTAATCTTTATTTCAAGCAAATGATCTGATTTCGGTTTCCATGTTGAATTTTTGACGGTACCTTCTAAGATTTCGTAATTCATATCGAAGTCTTTGTATGCAGAGCGTCTTCCAATACTGAATCCAATCAAATACATAGCTAATGCCAAGATGGTAAAAAGTCCCAAATAAGCTAAAATGATGAACAATTCCATAGTTTTCCTCCTTACATTAATAAATAGAATTTGAGTCCATTGAATTGTCTATGTCGAAGCCCTCTTCCACTTTGTATGATTTATTTTTATTTCATAACAGGGCTTCCATTCTTCTGATAAAAGTTGTTTATCTAATTGTTTATGCAAAAATGAGCAAAACCTTACAAAAAATGTGTTTTTATAATTTTGATAAGTCAGGTATTTAAATATACGGAAACAAAGCCTTGCAAAATAGTTACAATTTGCAAGGCTTTGTTTCTCTTTCTTTATACTGCAGACTAAGACTAATTTTGCACCTTTCGGCAGTTTGCAGGAAGATCATTTCCACTGATCTTAAAGTCTTCGCAGGTTAGAAACATATTATTGTTACTGCCGACAAAAAATCCGACGAGTGCAATTATTAGACCGACTGAAATTATACGAATTTTGATCGCTTTTCCTTTCAGGCTTATAAGATCGGGATTAAGAATAGTTATGACCAGATAAATTGAATAGGGAAGGCAAATAATTCCTATTACGATTCCTAGGAAAAGAACAAATGATTCGGCGGCAGGTGTGAGGGTTGAAGACATTTCGAGGTAGTTAAATAGTAACCAAAAGGTAGGGCTTAGTAGGATTAAAATCGAATACCAACGCAGAATTTTTCGTCCGCTTGGGATAAATAAAAGTGCGAGCAAAACTGCTGTTGCAACTACCCAAACGGTGAAAAGATCATCAAAAAAGATTGTCTTGAAAGCACCGAGATTGAATGCAATTCCCCAAACAGATGTGGCGATTGCAACAGAGCTAAGCACAAAGGTTCGTAAAGTTTTTCCAGCTTTATCAAAACTTTTGTCTATTTGTTTTTCAATATCTTTTAGATGGTCTTCTTTCATTTTCTTTTACCTGTTGACCGATCCGCTTATCTTTGTAAGTAAACGAATCGGTCTCCGAATGTTATTTAGTTTTCCATTTTTCGGAAAATCAAACTATTTTTTATTTTGGTTTTTGCCTTTTTATCCGAAGTTGCTTTGGACTGAGCACCCGCGGGCATTGTGGCGACAAAGTCGTAACCCATTGCATACATATTATTTAGCAAATCGGTGAACGTCTTCATATCACTCTTTTTCAGACGCTTTTCGAGACCTCTTAAGCCTTTTTTGAATTTTGAATCTCTAATGATTATGTCAACTTTCAATTCATCATAGTCCAAAAAATCTACGGTTCGCTCTGCTTCGACAACGACATATCTTGGCATCTCATCACCGTTCGTTTGAGCCGATACGCCAACAGCTAAAACCAAGCAAAACAACATACTTAACAACACATAATTCTTATTCATTTTTTTCCTCCGTTAAAGTTTAGGCTTTTCGATAATTAGTGGTTAGATTTAGATTCACATTTTTTTAACGGCGAAGCCGTGCCGATAAGGTAGCCAGTGGTGAAGCGGAATGAAATGCAGCGTAACCTCTGGACAAGTTGAAAAAGAGATTCGCACTCTGAAGGAGTGCAACAAATTATCTGTCGCTCTTTCAGAGCTAAAATAATTGGATGAATTTTAACCAGAGGTTACGCTTCGCTTCACCACTGGCTACCTTATGGACGCTTTTGCCGAAGCTATTAAGAAAATTTGTTGATCTAAACACTAATTATCAAAGAGCCGTCTGTTATATTTCCTAATTCTTGTTAATTACAAATTCCATTCATCGACTCACGCCGACGGTACTGACTCTTACTTTTTCCTCGCTAAAAGTAGCCCGACAATCGTCCCCAATCCTAAGCCGACACCGAAAGTAACTCCGACCGAACGCCAAGGGTCTTGTTTGATATGATGTGCAGTTTCATCGGCAAAATCTTCAGCGGCGTAACGACCTTTTTTGATCATTCTTTTAGCATCTGCGACACCATCCTCGATCGCGTGTGCGACCTTTTCTTTTAACTCATTCATATCCACTCCGGCTTGAACAGCTTTTTCGGCTATGTCTATACTTTCTTTTTTTACAGTTGCTTGTTTTGTCATTTTAATTTCTCCTGTTTTATTTACATTAGACCGCGTTTTCCAACGTGATCTTAAATTTCCTTTATTTGCTTTCTGCGACGGGCAGTTTCTCAACGGCTTTTTCGGTTGATTTTGGCTTATTTAAGGGACCGTATTTGACGTAAAGTATCTGCACGATGATTGCGATTACGATGCCTGTGTTGAAATATAGTTCCGGTAGATCGTCATTAAATGCCTGCAATAGAAGTTGTAGTCCGATCAAGATCAGGAATGAACTGATAACCACGTTCATTGATGGATGATCTTCCATAAATTTCCCGATCTGTTTAACGAAAAAGAACCTAATAATCGAGGACACAGACAAAATTATTGCCATTCCAATGATGAGTTTGGACATTCCCGTGACGGCGATGACGGTATCAATTGATAGAACCGTGTTAACTATCGTCATTTCTAAAATCAAACGCGAAAGACTCATTTTGGCAGTAGATTTGGTTTCTTCTTTTTCTTCTACGCCTTCCAGAAACTCAATCAATTCTTTTGAACTTTTTAGGAATAAAAACGCACCTGCGACGAGCAGAGCTAGACTTTGAGGAGTGAAATTTATTCCGCCGAGCGTGAAAAGCGTCTGGTTTCCGCTAAGCAGATATAACGAAACGACGATCAGCAAGATACGACTGCCGTATTCCAATAAAATACCGTAAAAGATCGCTTTCTTTTGTTCTTTGGCGTCAAGGGTCTTGATTTGTGAGGTCATATAAAGTGCATTATCGACATCAAGACCCGTTGCGAGTATTCCCATCCACAACAGTTGTAATAAATTTATGTGTTCCATAATAAACCCTCCTAAGTTTAGTTATTTCAATAAATTGGGAGATTGCTCTGTTTGCTTATGCTCACCTGCTTATTTCAAGATTGCTTCGAAAATTTCGACAATCGAACCGGCAAAACCAACACCTGCTAAAATCGCTCCGCCAATTAACATTAAGAATTGTTGCCAGCCTTTACTTAAAGATATGCAGAAAATGAATCCGGCAATCGGCTGAAAAAATATATTCAACAGTCCCCAAATTGCACTTTCACGAAATGCGATTATCATTAGCCAAAAAAAACCAACTACGAATAAAATTGCTCCTAAAATTCCTATTATTACCATTTCTAAACCTCCTATATTTTTGAAAAATTTAATTGTTTATTGAGAGAGTTCACCTCCCCAACAGCCCATGTTCGATAGCTCGAATAAATTGTTTATCAAGCAACACTTTCCTGCTTGTGTTCTTGCAAGCCGTTTATTCCTTTCAAACGAAATGCGAGAACGATTAATGCGATGCCACCGATAATTCCGAAAACTCCTGCAAAGACAGTAAAAGCAGCTGCCGCAGTCAGCGGATAAAAAATAAGCAGTACACCAAACACAAGATTAATAATTCCAAGCAAGAAACTTGCCCCTCTTGAAACTTCAACTCCGCTGCCATCTTGGGCAACAACTCTGCCGATCATTAAAGTGATTCCGTAAAGTATTGACGAGAAACCCATCAGGTACATCCAGAATGTCGCGGTAACCGCCGCCGCAATAAGTGGAGCAATGACTAATACAGCTCCTGCAAAAATTCCTACAAGTCCACCGATAAAAGTCCAGAGCCTTGAACCTTCTGTTTCATTCATAATTGAACCCGCGATCGAAAGTATGCCACTGAAAATCCAATACAAAGCAAGAATCTGCACCATCCAAAGAATGGACGTGACCGGATTGAAAGCAAAGATCAATCCCAGACAGATAAACAAGATTCCTTGAAGCAAAACGACCCACCAATTTTGCGCTACCTCTTTTATTTCCTCTATTTTGTTCATAATTTCACCTCACCTTTCTTAGAAAAAAATTGTTAACTACTCTTAAAACTTTCCGATAACTATTAAATTGACACTTGATTTCCACGAACTTCAAATTGAAGAACAACACGATTTCCCGCATAGAGAAACAGTTTGTTTTGCATAAGCCTATATCTCGTAACACGGCGAAGAGTGTCGAAATAAGTTCTTTCCAAAGTCATTTTTCTTTGACAGAGCTTTTTGGTTGAACCGACTTCGCTAAAGCTCAAGCGGTTTTTGTTATGCTTGTAATTTGCGAAGAATCGGTTGCATCCGCCCTCGCCAAAGGCTCTGTTTTTGTATCTGTCGAATTCAAGAGTTATGTCGTTTGTTGATACAGTTCTGCCACGCAAGCGAGTCAATTCCCAAACTCCGCTTTCGAGTGTTTCCGTTTCGGTAAGACCGATCACTTTTACTCGGCTGACGATTTCTTGTAAGCGGTATTTGTTTTTTGAGTTTGCTGTCGGCTTAACCTTCAGGATGTATGTATAACCCGCAACGAATTCAAAGTTTTCAATCTTCGTCGGAAGCATTCGCCATCTTTCGTCTTCCTCACCACGAATCATTAGGCATTCTTTTATAGCGAAACTTCTGCAACTCTCCTTTTTACCTGCGACAACCAATATCTCGCTTCCGCTTTGAGCAAATATCGAAATTGCTCCGAAACAAATTATTAAGATCAAAGATGTCATCTGAAATGTTCTAAGCATTGTAATTTTCCTCCTATTTCTTTAATTCCACTTGAACACAATTCCGGCACCAAATCGCACGTTGTGGCGATTGATTCCATCGAGTTTTATGTAGCTGTAATCTGCTTGTGGTCGGAAGGTTATGTTTTTGGTGATTTTTATGTCTGCTCCGCCACCGTAAGAAGTTGCAAATCCCGTATCGGAATTGCTCACGTCAAATATCTCTGCTTCGGGACAGTTTCCTTGACTGCAACGGGTTTCGATCGTGTTACTAAGATTTCCGACGCCCGCAAGTGCGTGTGCGAAGGGAACAACCGTTTTCTTAGATTTGTTGTCCTTGATCTCGACTCCGCCCATCAATGTTGTAACTCTGCGAGCATTTCGAGTCGTTACCGAAAAATTATTCGGAGCAGTTCCAAGATTGCTTCTGACGATGGTTTCGTTTTTCTTCGTCGTGGCAAATTCGCCTTTTAATCCGATATATCGGTCAACATTGCGGACATACGAAGTTTGGATTCCGCCTTGATATTCGTAATCAACAACGTCATCAAAAAGTTTGCCCGTGTAACCGACATAAACTTCATTTTTCTTGTATTCGTCATCCGAATCATCCTGAGCAAATACAGAACCGCATATCGCTAAAATCAAAATTGTTATAACTAAAAATTTTCCTTTCATAATATTCCTCCAAGTTTTCTTCAATAAATTCGTTTTTTATTAAGCCGAATAATTAAATGTGGAAATGTTGTTTATTGTTGAGTTCAGAAATTATCACGAGGCTCTTAGGAGACGAATTTTTTTACTATCGAAAATATTTATTGTTACGATAGAAATGTTTTATGTGCTGTAATAGCAGGGGAATATTGTGTTTTTGGGTGAATGCTGAGCTAAACTATCAAAGAATAAAAAGGATGTTTTTGAGGTTAAATAAACTTGAGAAAGTACGAGGCAATAATGATATGTGGTATATTTAGTTATTAATCTATAACACTAATAATAGAATGTTGAGCTAATTACATACGTATGGATTTATGGCATCTTCGTACATTCTTGGCGGTCGCAGAAACTCTGAATTTTACAAGAGCTTCTGAGGAGTTAAATATAAGCCAACCTGCGGTCAGTCATCAGATAAAGATGATAGAGACTCAGTTGGGCGATCAGGTATTTGAACGAGAAAGTAAGACGATACGGCTGACGCCTGCCGGAAAGTTATTTGCCGAATATGCGAATACAGTTGTTTCGACGACCGAAGACCTCAAAAGGCGTATCGAAGAGCAAAAGGAAATACTTTCAGGAACTGTCAGAACTGCTATTGCGAGTCGTTCACTCGATGCTCCTTTTGCAGTCGTGCAGAAAGATTTTAATGCCGCTGTTCCTGACGTGAAATTAACTTTTAGAAATTACGCAAATGCACAAGACCTGATTGCCGGTGTTGAAAATGGCGAGATTGATCTGGCAATGACGGAGATTCGTCCTAAGAGTGATTCGCTACGGTCTGTTCCTTATGGCTTGTTCGGAATGGTTATGGTCGTTTCACCCGAACATCACCTTGCCGGGAAGTCGGATATTTCGCTCCACAAACTCCAATTTGAAAAATGGGCTTTGCTTGATGAAAGTGATACTTACGGTCGAGTTGTCCGGGAAGCCTTTGCCAAAAATAAACTCAATCCCAAATCAATTTTCAGTACAAATGATGGTTATGTAATAACAGATATGGTTAGTGCGGGGACTCACGTTTCGATACTTTTTAACATCGGTGTAGTACGTGCGATCGAAGAAGGAAAACTTGCCCGCGTTCATGTCCCCGAACTCGAATCCGACGTGCAGGTTCATATGGTCTGGAAAGCATCTAACGAAGGACCTTCACTCGACTCATTAGTTAAATTCTTACTCGAATATCCTGTACCTGGAATGAATCCAAAAAATTTGGGAACACCAAAAGAACGAAGAAGATTATAGTTTGCTATTTTCAAAACAAAAAAAGCCTTGCAAACTCAATTGAATCTGCAAGGCTAAAGTTTTATTTATTGGAAAATTTTTATGCGTTTACTTTTTACGCTCAATTCCGCCGATTTGGACTAGGTTGTCGCCTTTGATGTTGTTTTTCTCCATAACCATTTGGTTGTAGAGTTTACGCATCTGTTGCATCTCTTCAGCGGCTGTTTTCGGTCCTTCCATCTCCGGTTTGTCGGGACGCTCCAAGTCACGTGCATTCAATTTCAAACCGTGGTCGGTGCTTGCCAACGCAACTTCTTTGTCACGTGCAAATACTTCGTGGCGACCGTGTTCTTTATACCATTGAGCGACAGTTGCGTTTTGGTGCATATGCTCGATGATGTTTCTCCAACCGATTCCTGTATTGTATGCACAGAAGGAAATTTCACCTTCTTGTGTTCCGTAAGGAATGATACACATTTCTGTACGACGGAAATCGTAGTTGAATAAATCTTGGAACCACATTCCAGCGATAAACAAAAAGTTCCAAGGATCTTTACGACGGCGTTCAATATCTTCTTGTGTTCTTGTGCCGTCAACCTTACCGTAATCTTTTCCTGTCAATCCGAATGATTTATCGAATTTTGCAAAGATTCCGCCGAGCGTCAAACTCTTTGGCGCTCCGTATGGGTTGTAGTTTTTGAGTAACGCCAAGCCCATCATGATGTTTGAGAACCATTTTCCGCGTGCCGTGTCGGTGATGTGTTTCATATCTTCGACAAGTCCGGGAATGTTCAAGAACTCAGGAACAGGAGCCATCTCTTTAGTTTCTTTGTTGATCATTACCGCAGTTCCAACACCACAGTTCGGGTGGCAACCGCAGGAAACTTGTCCCCAATCCGCTTCAGGACCGTGTACTAGATCAGCAAAGTCCGCAAAAGCTCCCATCAAGGAAAGCGGGAACCAGTCGCGTGTTGGTTCTGTAATTCCAACTTGCTTTTGAACGTCTTGAGCAAGGTGCGAAAGTGTATAACGCTGTTGCAAGCGACGTTTTTCAGTAATGTGTTCGTCACGACCTGTGAATGAAACGGGTTGAAATGACACAAATGAGATTTTCTTCGGATTGTCTAAAGCGAATCTAACGATTGAACCAACTTGGTCATTATTGATGCCATTGACGAGAGTTGTTACGAGTACAATATCAACACCTGCTTCGTGCAAGTTGTTGATAGCTCTTAGTTTAACATCAAAAAGGTTTCCAACTTGTCTGTGCGAGTTAGCGTCGTTTCCGATTCCGTCAAACTGCAAATAAACAAATCTTAAACCAGCTTCAGCTGCTTCACGACAGAATTCTTTAGATTTAGCGAACTCAATTCCGTTAGTTGCAGCTTGGACTGAGTTGTAACCGACTTTGCGTGCATATCGAATCGCTTCGATAAAATGCGGGGAAAGTGTCGGCTCTCCGCCCGAATACTGAACTGACATTTGACGACGCGGCTTAATGGAAATCGCGTTGTCCAAGATTTCTTTCACATCTTCCATTGAAAGTTCGTGAACGAATCCGACTTGGTTTGCGTCCATAAAACACGGGTCGCACATCATATTACAACGGTTTGTTAAATCAACTGTTAAAACTGCACCACGTCCATATTTAATGGTTGATGAACCGTGATTGTGTAGTTTCTCATCGTTGTGGGCTCTCATATCACGTCCGGGGAAGTTTGCTTCGATATGTTCTAAGAATTTAGAGTCAATCGCCATCAAATCTTCAAAGTGCCCGTGCTTCGGACAATCTTTTATCATCCAAATTTGTCCATCACGTTCAATGATCTCAGCCTTGATTTCACCAACTTTGTCATTTACTAAAATATCAACTTCCTTTTCACCCGATAAGATTTCTTCTCTTGCTTCGATAACACAATTCGGGCAGAGCGAATCGGTTTTTCTAGGGAAACCGAGTGTTGGCTTTGATTTTTGCCAAGATTTAAGTAATGGCTTGTCTGCCCACTTAGGGGTAAATGACTCATTTGGCTTGTATTTGTTGACCGACCGAATCGCACCGAATGCTCCTTTAGCGATATATGTCAGTCCTTTTTCAAAATGTTTAATTGGTCGCATATGTTCTCTTTCTCCAATAATAAAACCTATATTAATTAGTAACCACGGACGTGTTTCTTATTTCGAATTCGAAATTGAACACTGTATTCCTTTATTTAACTTAACTATTTATATTGTTGTAGAAGAATACTCCGAGTTATCAAGCCTTAATCAATAGCAAGATATGTGCCATTTTTTCTAAAGTGGTAAGTCCTTGCAGAGGTTATATTTAGAAAGAATAGAAAAGTTGGATAGCATTTTTATGGTTGTGTCTTTAAGACACATGTGTTAGATTATTGGCTATATTAGGTCAATTTGATACAAAAGCGTTGTTCGGTGTACGAAAACGTATTTGCTGTTTGTATTAGAGGTTAAACTCGCTTTTAAGCAATAGTTTAAACTTTTTTCACAGCTAAAAGTATGATTTTTACGGTAATAGCCAGTATTTACGGGGTCGTTAAATATTTTTTAGAAAATAGCGGAATTGTGTTCACTAAGCGTTCACCTTTAAGCAGTAATTTGAGTCGTTACTTGAGGGAAGTGGTGTAAAGTGTTGAATAAAAAGAGGCTTAGGTGTTTAAGTTAAATGCTTTACACAAAATAATTTTTCATGTTAAATTCACATCACCCTCGAGGAAGTTTTTGAAAGCAGTTCCAAATTTTACAAGTCCAAACAAAAAGCTTTACCGTTTGTTTAGATTCAAAACAAAAGAAATTCACTTAAAGTTTTAATAATATGTCAATACGATTTGGAACATCCGGCTGGAGAGCAATTATAGCCGATGAGTTCACATTTGAAAAGGTTAGACTTGTAACGAAAGCAATTTGTTGTTATTTGAAACAAAGTTCAGATAGAGAATCAAATACTATAATAATAGGACATGATTCTCGTTTCATGGGTGAAAGATTTTCTGAAGTTGCAGCCGAAATAGCTAGCAGTAAAGGTTTTAGAGTTTTACTTTGTACAAAACCGACTCCCACTCCAACTATTTCGCACACGATCAGAAATAATCAGGCTCTAGGTGGAGTCAATTTTACGGCTTCGCATAATCCGCCTGAGTATCAAGGAATTAAATTTTCCACTCCTGATGGAGCACCTGCTTTACCTGAGATAACTAAACAAATTGAGCGACTTATTGAAAACACGCCGGAAATTGAAGATGCATCCGGCGGAGAAATAGAAAAATTTGATGCACGTCCAGATTATATGGACGACTTGAAAACTAAAATAGACTTTGACCAAATAGCCCAAGCCAAAGGCAGATATGTATATGATGCACTTTGGGGAACAGGTCGCGGGTACTTAGATAAAGTATTACAAAACTACGGGTTAGAAGTTGAAACCCTCCACGATTGGCGAGATGTTACATTCGAAGGTATGTCCCCCGAACCAGGCGAAAAGCAACTCGAATTACTCAGAAATAAGGTCAAAGATAATAACCTGACACTCGGACTTTCAACTGATGGTGATGGTGATAGGTTCGGAGTCATTGATTCAAATGGCGAGTTCATTTCAGCAAATAATTTGATCGCACTTTTATCAGATTATCTTTATGAAAGTCGAGGTTGGAGAGAAGGAATCGCACGTTCCGTAGCAACTACACATCTGGTTGATCGGGTTGCTGAAAATCGCGGAATTAAACTCTACGAAACGCCGGTTGGGTTCAAATTTATCGGCGAATTGATAAACAAAGACGAAATAATTTTAGGTGGAGAAGAATCCGCCGGTCTTTCAATCAAAGGGCATTACCCTGAAAAAGACGGCATTTTAGCTTGTCTTTTAGCAGCAGAAGCGGTTGCTGCACGCGGAGCAAGTTTAACTGAACAGTTTAACGAATTAACGAATCGCGTTGGGAAACTGGAATCGGGCAGAATCGGTGTCCGTCTGACCGAAGAAATTGCCAATAGCTTGAAAGACAAACTTTCCCGCGAACCATCTAAGATCGGTGGTCGTATGATTGAAAATATAAATCGCATAGATGGCGTAAAATTTCTTTTCGCTGATGGGAGCTGGATGCTTATGCGTCCGTCAGGCACCGAACCTTTGGTAAGAATTTACGCTGAAACAGAAGATAAACAAGACTTGGAGGTGTTACTTGAGCAAGGTCGTCGCTACTTATTGGAATAACAATTCGGTGATTTCTTTACCGAAAAAGAGAACTCGTAAGCTATCGAAGAGTCGTAGCAAAAGTAAAACTCCACAATGGTTTATTTTTACAGTAATAGTTTCAATTACATTTATGTTGTGTTTGGCAATTAATTTCAGAGCTTTTTCAGAAATGAGAACGCGATCAGCCGAACATCAACAGCTAAATACACAAATTGAAAATTTGACAAGTGGAAATCTGGTTTTGCAAGAAGAAATACAAAACCTGAAAAGCGACCCAAGAACGATTGAGCGTGAAGCACGAAAAATCGGAATGAGTCGTCCAAATGAAAAAATTCTTGTGCCAATGCATTAAATAAATGCGGAGAGTTTAATCTTTAGCACATAAAACCTGCCCGTTAAATCCGCCTTTTGCCTATCCGCTCCGCTTTGCCTACAGCTAAACCTTCCGCCAAATTTGCGGCTTATGTATCCCGAGCATAAGCCGCACTCCCTCTTTTAAAGTAAATATTACATTTCAATTTTGAGATTCGTTTATTTACAATTTTAAATAATGAGCGAATACAATCTTTTTTATTCACCCGATTATTACGCAGATATCGGTGAGGATCATGTTTTTCCCATCAAAAAGTTTGAGCTTGCAAGAGATATTTTGCTTGATGAGGGAACATTACATCCCAAAGAAATAATTGAACCCGAATCCGCTAGAGTTGAAGATGTACGATTAATACACACAGAAGACTACATAACAAGGCTTAGAAACGGAACTTTAACTAAAAAAGAAGTTCGTAAACTTGGACTTCCTTGGTCTGAATCTCTAGTAAAACGCTCATTTTTAGCAGTTTCAGGAACCATTAATGCTAGTAAAGTGGCATTGAAAAGTGGCATTGCCTCAAATCTTGCAGGCGGCACACATCATTCTTATCCTGATCGCGGAGAAGGTTTTTGTGTCTTAAATGATGTAGCTATTGCCATAAGAGTTTTACAAAGAGATACAAATGCTCGTAGATTTTTAATCGTCGATTGTGATGTTCATCAAGGAGATGGTACTGCATTTATATTTAAGGATGAGGAGCAGGTATTTACCTTTTCAATGCATGGAGAAAAAAATTACCCTCTTAGAAAACAAACTTCAAATCTAGATATAGAGTTAGCAGATGGTACAGCTGATGAAGAATTTATAGAAATTTTAGGGGAAGCTTTACATCGCATTATCCAACACGATCCTGATTTGATCTTTTATCTAGGAGGAGCTGATCCTTATGAAAAAGATAAACTTGGAAGGCTAAGTCTTACAATGGATGGTTTAAAGAGACGTGACAAAACTGTTCTTGAGTTTGCAAAAGCAGAAGATATACCGATCGTAACGGTCATGAGTGGCGGATACGCCAAGGATATAAAAGACACAGTTGAGATTCATTGCAATACTATTCGAGCAGTAAAAGAGGTTTATTCACCAAAATATTTAAAGGCTCAAAAATCAACAATTTAGCTCTACTTAAAATGAATGACCATTCATTTTTTTTGTATAAATCTAAGAAAATAGGAAACTTTAGGGATTCTGTTCCGATAACTTTTGTGTAAGTTAAAAATTTTGCACGGAATTTATAGGAGAGGAATAAAATGGGATTGAGCGTTGATAATAATAAGTCTAATGAAGTTTCTAAGGTCTCTCAACCGAAAACTGAAACCCAACCAACTAACAATAATCCAACTACACTTAACGTTATATCTGAAACACCGACAGATGCTGGAAGGGCTAGTAAGATAGGTGAAAGTCAAACATCTGCACAGCAAATTAAGCAATCGGTCGAAGCAAATGTAAATAACCCAAATGATATAACCAGCGAAGCAACCGTCACACGAGTAAACGGTGAGGTGATAATTGATGCAGGAGGAGGAAATGATCAAATCGCCGTAACTCAAAACGCAACTACAGGTGATATTACTGTTGATGTAAACGGTGCATCAAGAACATTTACGGGAGCAGATAGAAATAATCTTGTGATACGTGCCGGCGATGGTAATGACTCAATTGCTGTTGCTAATGGAGTTAATGTATCGCTTCGCTTAGAAGGGCAAAATGGTGATGACCGAATTAGTGTTGATAGAAATGTATCTGCCCGTCAGTTTATCAGCGGTGGCGATGGTCGGGATACATTACTTGGCGGTGCTGGTGATGACAAAATTGAAGGAGGCAGAGGAAATGATTTCATAAGTTCCAGAGGTGGAGTAGATTATGTCAATGGCTCTTTCGGGGATGATACGATTTTAACTGGTGACGGAAATGATGTTGCTTATGGTGGAAACGGGAAAGATTTGATCTTTGGTGGACGTGGAGACGATTACCTTGAAGGGAGCAGAGGTGATGATCGTATCTATGGTGGAACAGGAACGGATGTTCTTTCAGGCGGTATCGGTAATGACATGTTAAGAGGCGGAACAGGCGACGACGTTCTTTATGCAGGACAAGGAACTGACGAACTCTATGGTGACGGCGGCACAAACAGAATTTTTTCGCAAACTGATGATACTGTTCAGGCAAGCGATTCATCTAAAGGCATAACAAATAACAATATTACAGTCGAATTGGTTGGAAATCCCGGGGCAACGAGTGTGAGTGTTACGGGAACAGCTGAATTCAGAGAAAGAATTGAGGCTGACCTCGAAATGTTCCGTTCATCGCCGCTTGGTAGGGAAATGCTTGCTTCTTTTGACAGAACTCAAGCTACAAACGGTACAAACGTTACGATTCAAGAAATAAGTAGCGGCGGTGCTTGGGCAGATTGGGCAAACAGAACAAATCCAACAGCTCCACAACCTTTCTTAACACCTACATTTGATGGTTCTGGTAATCAGACAGGCTATGTTCCCGGAACTCCAAATAGTTCAACGGTAGGCATTGAACCAGATTTGATGTTAAGTATTGGACATTCAGATGGTGCACAGACAGATTTTCTGCCAAATGTTGTTCTTTATCACGAATTAGCTCACGCTTATGATTTTACAAATGGAACTTTGCGTCGTGAAACTTATCGCGGAAACGATAGAGTCGATCTTGGTGGTCGCGTAAGTGAAAGAGTTGCAACAGGTTTGCCAATCGACCATGACAATAATCCACTCACACCTAAGCGAAGTGATGATGCTTTTCATCCTGATGAACTAACAGAAAATGCTTTGCGTGACGAAATGAATCAAAGACGCAGAAGTCACTATCTTTCCAGTGCATTATTTAGAGATTAACTTCTCTTATTAGATAAACAAACCCGCGTAAACTTCTTTGAAGAAATTACGCGGGTTCTGTTATTTTGAGCTTATGGGGACTTTGTTATGAAATCACAGACAATCGCATTTATTATCTTCTTTTTAACATTTTTTCAATGTGGAGAAAGTGCAAAACTGGAAAATAAAAATGAAAAAAATAAAATAAATGAAAATATGTCAGTAAATACTAAAACAGATATCGAAGCAGATTTTGATATAACGTTATTTAAAAAAGGAGAAGCTGAGAATGGTATTACTTTTGCAGAAGATACCATTAAATTTGAATATTCTTTGAGTAATAAATCAGACAAAGATTATGTGATTTTTAATCAAGGACATTCTGGCAGAGACAAGGGGGCGACTGTTTATGCTGAGCCTACAAGTAAAGGAATCATTGAGTTTAGCCAAAAAGCTTTCACAGAACCAAAAGATAAAAATTGTCCCGAAAGGTTGATTCCGATTATTCCAAGAGGCAAGTTGTTGAAGTCTGGTGAAAGTTTTTCTGAAACAATCTATTTTCAAAAGCCCTTCAAACTAAATACTCCTTACGATGACTGTAGCCCTCAGGAAAAAATACCTGCAAACACAGATAGAGGTAAGTTTTGTATAGGTTTTGCTGAATCTAAAAATGTCAGTGTTGACGAAAAAGGAAATATTAGCAATTTGAAAATTATTGAAAAGCAAAAAACGATTTGCAGTAAAGAATTTGAAATTAAATAATAAAAGTAAACAGGTAATCAAGAACAAGGGGGAAATACATTCAAAATATGAAAATCATTGTAATCGGAAGCGGTTTTGGAGGACTTTCCGCAGCTGTACGTCTGCAAGCACAAGGTCATCAAGTAACAATTGTTGAAAAGAGAGATAAAATCGGTGGGCGTGCATATGTTTATGAACAGGACGGATTCAAGTTTGATGGCGGACCTACCATCATCACAGCACCTTGGTTGATTGACGAAATGTTTGAATTGGCAGGCAAAAAAACTTCCGATTATGTAAAGCTCGTTAAGATAGATCCTTTTTACAACATACGCTGGGAAGACGGAACGGTTTTTCACTATAATGATGATAAAGAAACCCTTCTAAATGAAATCCGTAAAATTTCACCTGAAGGTGTCGAAGGGTACAAAAAACTTTCGAAAGATTTGGGAGAAATTTATCGCGTTGGGTTTGAACTGATTGACCAGCCTTTTACGAGCATTTGGGATATGGTTAAGGTCGTTCCACAGATGGTTAAATTACGCTCCGACCGATCAGTTTATAAGTTTGCCTCAAAATACTTCAAAAATGAAAAACTCCGTGAAGCTTTTAGCTTTCATCCGCTCTTGATCGGTGGAAATCCTTTTACCTCGACTTCAATTTATTCGATGATTCACGAACTTGAACAAAAGTTCGGTGTTTGGTTTGCGATGGGCGGAACAGGTGCTTTGATCAAAGGACTTGGAGATTTATTCATAGACATCGGCGGCGAAATTTTCCTTGAAGCGGAAGTTGATGAAATAATAGTTGATGAAAATACAAAGAAAGCAAAAGGCGTAAAAATGAAATCTAGTGAGAAACTCGAAGCCGATTCTGTTGTTTCAAATGCCGATGTTGCTTGGACATATCTAAATTTAATAGACTCAAAATTTAGAAGGAAATACAGTGATCGAAAAGTTAAATCAATGACTTATTCGATGTCCCTCTTTGTTGTCTATTTTGGTACGGACAAAAAATACGAAAACATTGCTCATCACGAAATAATTTTAGGTAACAGATACAAGGGTTTGCTCGACGAAATTTTTGTTGATAAGACTCTTGCCAATGATTTTTCATTATATTTGCATCGTCCGACAGCAACTGATCCATCCCTAGCTCCAGAAGGGTGTGATTGTTGGTATGTTTTGTCACCAGTCCCACACTTAAAAGCAAATATTGACTGGAAAACTCAGGCAGAGCCGTATAAACAAAAAATCTACGAATACCTCGAGACTCATTATATGCCCGATTTGAGAAAGCACATCATTTCCGAAACACACATTGATCCATTACATTTTGAGGGCACGCTTAACAGTTATCTGGGGTCAGCATTTTCCGTTGAACCAACCTTATTTCAGTCTGCTTGGCTGCGACCTCATAATTTAAGTGAAGATATTTCAAACTTGTATTTTGTTGGTGCGGGAACGCATCCCGGGGCAGGTCTTCCGGGCGTTATGAGTTCAGGGAAAATTGTTGGTAATATGATTGGCAATGCAGCATAGAAAAGGCATTTGAGAAGAAATTGTTTATTTATGATACGGAACTGAATGTGTTAATCTTTCGTAAGATTAACGGAAAAGTTTTTATCTTGGAAAACATAATCTTCTCCGACTAAAACCTTTTATTATGTGGTATTGGACAAAAGTTCTATTTTTCATATTGTTGGGAGCAATTGCTGTTTGGTTGGCATTTGAGTATTTAACATTTCCCAACATTTCAAAACTAAAGACAGAAAACCCGACAACAACATCTCTGATCGAATATCGAGTCACCGAGACCCAAGCACAAGGTAAAACACCACGTAAAAATATGTATTGGCAGCCGATTGAGCAGATTTCACCAAATTTGCAGAGGGCAGTTTTAGCAGGCGAAGATGCTAGATTCTTTGAACATGAAGGATTTGATTGGGAAGCTATTGAAAAAGCTTGGGATGAAGCTGTTAAAGCAGGTGAAAAAGAGGCAAAAGAAGAGGGCGATTATGACCCAGATAGCTGGATTCCACCAATGCCTAAGTTCAAGCGAGGAGCTTCTACAGTAACTCAACAGCTGGCTAAAAATTTATATTTATCTGAAGAGCGTTCTTTTTTGAGAAAGGGAAGAGAGGCAGCAATTACTTATTTTCTTGAAAGAGAGTTAGGCAAAAAAAGAATTCTCGAGATTTATTTGAATGTAATTGAATGGGGCGATGGCATTTACGGTGCAGAAGCGGCTTCGAGGCATTATTTTAGAAAGTCAGCATCAAATTTAACACCAGCTCAGGCTGCATATCTTTCGGCAATGATTCCAAGTCCTCTGAATGTATTTAATCCAAAGAAAAACCCAAAAAGAGTTCGACGTCGGCAAAGAGTTATAATGAAAGGGTTAAGATATATAAAGTTACGCTATTAAGGAATTCTAATTTAAAGACAAAAAAGGTGAGCATTTCGCTCACCTTTTTTGTCTTTATTAAACTAATTATTTATTTCGCTTGGTTGCGGAGGTAGAAATCTTCTTGGGTTAATTGGTTTATTATCCAATCTTAATTCGTAGTGTAAGTGTGGTCCGGTTGAACGTCCGGTTGATCCAACTAGTCCAATCAATTGACCTCTTTCGATCGGATCACCTTCTTTAACTTCAACTTTTGAGAGATGTCCAAATCTGGTTGTTAAGCCGTTTCCGTGATCCAATTCAATTAAATAACCGTAGCCGCCTTGCCAACCGGCTTTTTTGACAACACCATTTGCTGGTGCAACGATCATATCACCTTTGTTTCCATCAATGTCCATTCCGCCGTGAAATTCATAAGAGCGTCCACCAAATGGATTGCGACGAAAACCAAATTCATTGTTAATTTTACCTAAATGAGCCCAGATCGTTGGTAAGTATTTAGGATTACTTGTAGCTTCGATGGTTTTTAATTTTTTCTCAATAGCAGTTTCTTCTTTTTCAGAATCAACAGCTGTCAATTTAAAAGATCCCGATGTCGGACCACCGCTGTTCATTGAATATTCCTCAGATGAGTTTGGGCGATCATAATTGTATCTTCTTACTTGTTTAATTGGGGATTCTTCGGGTTGTTTTACTTTTTTGGCTAGGGAAGTTTGGGTAGGATTTTCTGTTTCGGAAGATGCCAGAACATTTAAGTTGTTTTTAAATAATCCGGTAATTGCAAATGATGCGATTCCTACAGTTAAAACTAAGCTTGCAGCAGTTGTGTGCAAGAGTTTTTTAGAAACTTCTAGTCTACGTATGTAAATTTTTTCTTTGGTTGTATGCGATAAAAGAAATGTATAATAACGGTCGTTTTTAAGCATTCGCTAAACTAAACTCCTTATTTTGTTCATATCAACAACAAACGTGATATGAGGATTTGCACTGAAAAATAGCAAAATAACGCAAATCCATTTTGAGACTTATATAAAGTCTTTTTGGGGGCAATAAAATTTAATACTTAATTTGGTTACTATTTTTTATGATTGTAATTAAAACAAATAACATAAATCACCACCTAAATCAAACCAATCATAAGATTTCAAGTGATGATTTTATGTAAAATAAAGTAAAAATTTTGGGAGGTTTAATTAATCTTCGCTACTACGGGTTGACTTCCAAGTTCTTAAAATCAACATGCCTACGCCTAAAAAGACTGCAACGAAAAACAGGATTATCATAACTTTTGTGGCTGTTGTCAAAAAGCCTATGAAAGCAATGATTTGTTTTAAAAGTGTAATAACTAAAGCCAGAATGGCGAATATGCTTCCCCATTTACTGTCAGCCTGTACAGCAAATTCTGACCCAAATTCGGGATTGATCAAAATAGCTACTGTTAAGAAAGCTAAAATTGAAACTACAATAAAACCGCCCCATTTTCCTACGGTTTTTAACCAAGTTGGCATAAGCTTAAAACCTCTCACTTCTCTTGTTTTACCAAAGAACAATACTGAATGCTTTAAAGTTTCAATACTGCTCTCTTTCCATAATACTAAATTATCTACCTATTTTTCCACGTTTTAGCACGGATTTCTGTTGGATATTCATTTGGGATTCCAAACTCATCAGTACCCAAACTACGTTCATCTAGTTTGTTTACAATGCTTTGTGAGCTATTTTGAGTGTCAAAATCATTCCAATTTGTTTGTTTATTTTTTTTGTTAAAAAGAAAATCTCTCAATAAATATGTTCCTAAACCTATAAGTAAGGCTGGTAAAATAAATCTCATTAAGAATTGAATATCAAATAGGGCTTGCAGTAAAAATGAAACTCCGATAACAGATAAAACAATGCCCCAGAGTTTAGCGTTACCAGAAAATCTTTGAACAATTATATCTTCGGCTCCATCAGTTGTGATTCCGGCACGTATTAACTGAGCGGTTCGCCAAGAATCCAAAGCGGCAAATAACCACATTCCTAAAAAGCCCAAAACAAAAATCGCTGTTCCACCCGTTAAAATTGCCATTTGAAATAAGCCGACAAAAAGAACGAAATATATTAATGCTTTAGATGTTTGACCGTTATAAGCGGCTCCTAAACCCGGACAGAGAAGCGAAAGAAATGTAGCAATGATTGGTGATGTTTGTTTTTTTACGATCGGAACATAAAAAGCCTGATGTTTGTTCCTTAAAAGTTCGACGCCTGAAACAATACAGTCCTGACAGAAAGGAAAGCCTTTTATACGATGGTCACAGGCAGGACAGAGAGGTTTTCCGCACCCATTACAATTTACTACAGCTACATTTTGACTATGATAACCACAATTCATTATTACCTTTCCTCTTCGACAATTTTTCCAATAAACTACTTATTGTTATTACGCGGAGAAATATTGTCTTTAACAATATCAGCACCTTGTTTATAAGTTTGTCCGGCGAGTTCAAAACTCTTTTGATACATTCCACCGAAGTTGCCTGTTGGAACGGTCTGGCTAAACATCAGAACGGCGAAGAGAATCATCATCGCAACAGGAGCGAGTTGTGGCATCGAAATAGGTAAGCTTACGCCTCTCACCCATTCTTTAGCCTGTCCAACCCACGATGCTTTGACACTTTTAGCTTCAGCAGTTCCGATAGTTGCTTCTAAAATGCTTGCATTTAGTCCTTCGGGGACGGGTAATTCTTCCGTTTTATAGGTATAGCAAGCAGCGATAGAGCGTACAACTTCACCCGGTAAATCCGTGCAATTTTCGCAGAGAACAGCATGGCGTTCCCAACGATGGAAAAGCGGAGCGGGTAAAAATCCGTCTAAATAATCAGTTAGATATTCTTCAAAATCTTCACAAGGCATAGCCGTTTCGGGCATTGTGACAGAAAGAATACGTGCTTCCAGACTTGTCAAAGAGGCTTTGGGGGTAGAGATCTCATGACAAATTTCAAGAGCCTGTTTTACTTCATTCAAAAGAGAATGACACAACGGACACTTCAAGGCGTGTGTTGCCATCGCCTTGTTTGTTGGTTTATCTAAAGTCTTGTCGAGATATTCTGTTAAATTCTCTTCGAATTCAGAACAACCAATAACTTTTTCATCTTGAAAATTCATATCACAAATTAACCCCTTGTATTTACTAATCTTTCTCTAATTCTTTAAGTAATAAGATTTTGTTCATAGCCTCACTAATATTATAGACCGAAGTTTACTTCTAAATTTGCACAACCCGCATTCTTCGTAGGATTTTTGCTAATTCAATCCTGCCCCGATTTATGCGTGACTTAACCGTTCCTTCGGGGATATCCAAAACTTCTACGATTTCTTTGTAAGTAAGTTCTTCAATATCCCTTAAAATTACGCAAGTTCTAAGGTCAGGCGGTAATTTATCTATTCCTTCCTGCACCTGGTTACATAATTCGCTTCGTTCGACTTCCTTTTGAGCGGAAGTTCCAACGGCTCTCAAATGGAATGAATGTTTGTCAACATCATCTGCCATCGAGTTTTGCGGATTACGCTGTCGCTTGCGGTAATCGTCAATTATCAAATTTCTCGCCAAACGCATTAACCAATTTGATAAATTACCCTGTTTGGGATCATATTGGTGTAGCGTTTTATAGATTCTGACAAAGACTTCTTGTGTTAAATCTTCAGCAGAATCAACTCTGGATGTAAATCTGTAAGCAAGATTAAAGATACGCCGAGAGTATGTTGTTACAATTTCCTCCCACGCCGCACCATCGCCGGCACGACAACGCCTAACAAGTTCAGCACCTTTATTGACTGATGACTCTGTCTTTAATGCTTCCAAATTTTCATCTCCAAGCGATTTATTCAAAAAAACAACAAAACAAACTAGCTTGCTTTGTCAATTAAGTCTTACGAATGCAAAAAACAAAAGTTCCAATAAAGATACAAAATATTTTTCAGTTCACTTTACCGGAATGTAACATTTACTTATCCTATTACTTATTATTTTTTCTGAGTTTAATTGATTCAACTTGATAAGTAATAAAATCACTTAAGCTCATCTAAATTTTACAATTTTCTAAAAACAAATATCTAGCTTAGGAATATAAGATAAACTAATTGAACATATCATATTTCTTTACCCCAAACAGGAAAATATTTAATTTTGCGAAATTATATTAAATACATAATCTTATTTTTATTTACCATTTTTCTATTTTGGTTCTTTGGGCGAAATTTAGATTGGCAACAGGTCATTGAAAGTCTCCAGCAAGCAAAAGCTGTTTACATAATTTCGGCTGTGTTAATTATTTGTTTGGGTTATCTTTTGCGTGCAAAGCGTTGGCAAGTTTTACTTGAACCGATCACGAAAACTTCTCTCAAAGAGCTTTTTGCAACCACAACGGTAGGTTTTACAGCTGTATTTTTTATTGGCAGAGCAGGGGAAATTGTGCGCCCTATGTGGCTTCCGATGCGTGATAAACGGGTTAGACCTTCGGCAGCACTTGTAACTTTAGGGGTTGAAAGGATTTTTGATTTTGCAGCGATAATTTGTTTTTTCTCGGTGAACTTAATTTGGTTTAATGTCCCAAGCGGCAGAGAAGTAGAGTTTGCGTATGTAAAATGGATTGGGAATCTGATGCTAATCGGGGTTATTTGCGGATTCATAGCTCTTTACGTTTACCACCGAATCGCCCCAAGGGTAATAGATAGAGCAGAAGTTTTTACCGATAAAAAGTTCATTCCGCGTAAGGTCAAGAGAATTATAATGAGCATTTTGAAGCAGCTTGCTAAATCTCTTGATATTTTGCGAGATTGGAGGGAAATCGTTATCGTCACTTTCTGGACTCTAACTCTTTGGTTGGCTATTGCTTTACCGACTTGGCTTGTGCTTTTAGCATTTGATTTACCTTTATCATTTAGTGACGCACTCTTTGTAATGGGATATGCAGCGTTTGGTTCGGTTGTTCCGACGCCCGGCGGAGCTGCCGGAGCTTTCCACGCTGCAACGGGGCTCGGATTGGTATTTTTGAACGTTGCACAGGAACAAGCAGCAGCCGTTTCGATCGTGATGCATTTAGTTTATTTCGCCCCCGCGGTCATTTTTGGGTTATACTACTTCCTGAGAGGAGACATAAGTGTTTCAGGGTTAAAGAATTTGCTTCTCTCAGAGCCTTTGGAAGAGACTAAAACTAAAGTTGAAAGTACAGAGTTGAGAACTGAGAGCTAAACAATTTTTTTATGCGTTGTCCATTTTGTGGAAATATAGAGGATAAGGTAGTTGATTCACGCGAAGCCAAAGACGGTGACTCAATTCGTCGCCGCCGTGAATGTCTGCAATGTGGAAGACGTTTTACTTCTTACGAAAGAATAGATGAAATACCATATATGGTCGTCAAAAAAGACGGCAAGCGTGAAAAATTTGACCGTAGCAAGATCATGACTGGCTTGATGCGTGCGAGTGAAAAACGTCCAATTTCGGCAATGCAATTAGAGGGAATCATTGATAAGGTTGAAAAATTTGTGCAGGATTCCTCTGACCGTGAACGTCCGACCAGCGAACTTGGAAAAATAATAATGCGTGAGCTTAAAAAATTGGATAAAGTCGCATACGTTCGCTTTGCTTCTGTTTATTTGGAATTTGAAGATGTGTCGGAGTTTATGAATGAACTCAAGTATTTAGTAAGACAAAGAAGACCTAAAAAGAAAGCTAAAAAAACTAAAAAAGATTAATTTGGAGAAATAGTAATGACTCAAGCTCGACAAAAAGTGTTTGTGAATTCTGCCGCCGGACTGGAGAAAATGGAAATCAAGCGTTTGCACGATAGAGTCAATAGATTATCTTCTATTCTTCAAGAAGCTCTTGAACTTGAGGAATTAAACTCCGTAAATGCTTTTTCTCCTGCCATTGATCTTTGCGAAACAAACGAAGCAGTTTGCATCTCAGTCGAGTTACCTGGCTTAAAGCCGGAAGATATTAATTTGGTCGTCACCGCCAAAGATTTAACAATCGAAGGTCTTAAAAAACATTCTCCCCACACTAAAAAAGCGATTTCACATTTTCGTTGTGAAAGGCAATACGGGAAATTTCAACGAAAAATCCAATTACACTGGGCGATAAATATAAAAGAAACAACCTCAAGCCTCAAAGATGGAACTCTCAGTATTTATCTACCAAAACTCAATGATCGCCGCGGAAAAGCCGTCAAAATTCGAATAACATCCGAAGAATAAATTTAAAGTCATATTTGTTTACTAAAATGGATTCTAAAGGTACGACATAACTTATTCTGTCCCTTTGCCCTTTACACCAAATTTCAATAACATATTTCACTTATGGATGAAATAGGAGATTTCTCTGAAAAATTGGGCGAAGTAGAAGTTGGTGAATCGTTAATGCAGATTCCCTCCGAACTGCCTGTCTTACCTCTTAGGGATATTGTTATATATCCTTTCATGATAGTTCCTCTTTTTGTGTCGAGAGATAAGTCTATCCGTGCGGTTGATGAGGCTTTGAGCCAAAACCGTATGATTATGCTTGTATCGCAGAAAGATGTTGATATGGAAGACCCAGAGCAGGAAGATTTATATGCGGTAGGAACAGTCGCTGTGATTATGCGTATGCTCAAACTGCCGGATGGGCGTATAAGAATTCTAACGCAAGGCTTGTCGCGGGCGAGAGTTAAAAGCATAGATTCAGATGGTGATTACGTAAAAGCAAATATTGAACCGATACCTGAACCGACAGATGCTCCTGAAACTCTTGAAATAGAAGCACTTGTCAGAAATGTGCGTGGCTCAATGGAGCAGGCAGCGAATCTTGGTAAAAGCATTTCGCCGGAAGTTTTGGCAATTATTTCAAATCTTGAAGATGCCGGTCGTTTAGCTGATCTATCTGCTTCAAATTTGGAGTTGAAAGTAGAAGATGCACAGAGTGTTTTAGATATATTCGATCCGATCATGCGTCTGCGAAGAGTTAATGAACTTCTAAACAAAGAAATAGATGTTCTAAAAGTTCAACAAGAAATTAACACCCAAGCCCGCGGAGAAATTGATCGTTCGCAAAGAGAATATTTCTTGCGACAGCAATTAAAAGCTATTCAGGCAGAACTCGGTGAAGGGAATGAGCTATCTGAAGAAATAGAGCAATATCGAAAGAAAATTGCCGAAGTGAAAATGCCTGAGAAGGCTGAGGAAGAATCACTAAAACAACTCAGGAAGCTTGAAAGAATGCATCCCGATACAGCTGAAACCGCAACTTTGCGAAACTGGCTGGATATTATGACGACCTTGCCTTGGTCAGAAACCTCAAAAGACAATTTAAATCTCAATAAAGCACAAAAGATTTTAGATGAAGATCATTACGGACTTGAGCGCGTTAAAGAAAGAATTATAGAGGCTTTGGCAGTTCGTAAGTTAAAAGAAAAACCAAAAGGTTCGATCCTTTGTTTAGTAGGACCTCCGGGGGTTGGAAAAACTTCACTTGGGCGTTCGATAGCTCGTGCATTAAATCGGAAGTTTATACGTTTGTCACTTGGCGGTTTACACGATGAAGCTGAGATTCGCGGTCATCGTAGGACTTATGTTGGGGCGATGCCGGGAAGAATTATTCAGGCGATTCAACAAGTAGAAACAAATAATCCACTAATAATGCTTGATGAGATTGATAAGGTCGGAGCGGATTTTCGTGGCGATCCATCTTCAGCCTTGCTTGAAGTTTTAGACCCCGAACAAAATTTTGCATTTCGTGACAATTATTTAGGCGTTACTTTTGATCTATCAAATGTGATGTTTATGACGACGGCAAATGTTTTGGAAACAATCCAACCAGCTTTGCGAGACCGTATGGAGATAATCCGTCTCTCTGGCTACACCGAAGAGGAAAAACTGGAAATTGCCAAGCGTCATTTGTTACCAAAACAAATTGACGAAAACGGCTTGGAGAATAAAGATGTAAAATTTGCTGATACAGCCCTAAAGTCAATGATCAGCGAATATACACAAGAGGCAGGACTCAGGCAACTTGAAAGGGAAATCGGAAAAGTTTGTCGTAAGGTCGCACGAAAAAAAGCTGTTTCAGGAAAACGCTTCAAGCAAATCAGAGTTAATAAATCAAACGTCTCCGAATTCTTGCGAGCACCTAAAATATTTCCCGAACAAGCTCTCAAAAAGAATCAAATTGGAGTTGTTACAGGATTGGCTTGGACGGCGGTTGGTGGAGACATCTTATTTATCGAAGCTATTAAAACTAAAGGAAAAGGGAAATTAGTTTTGACCGGACAGCTAGGTGAGGTGATGCAAGAGTCTGCCCAAGCAGCGTTCTCTTATGCGAAGGCTCGTGCGAGCGAGTTAGACATAAATGAGGAGGATTTTGATAACTTCGACATACACGTACATATTCCCGAAGGAGCAATTCCAAAAGATGGTCCTTCAGCCGGAATTACGATGGCAACAGCACTTGTCTCCGTTCTTGCTAATCGCCCTGTTCGCAAGGATGTAGCTATGACGGGCGAAATCACTTTGAGAGGCAACGTATTGCCTATTGGCGGAGTCAAAGAAAAACTTTTGGCGGCTCGTCGTGCAAAGATTAAAAAAGTGATATTGCCTGCTCCAAACAAACGCGATTTGGAAGATTTACCTGCGGAAATATCAGAGGATTTAGACTTTATATTTGTAGATAATGTTCGCCAGGTTTTCGAAGAAGCATTACTTGAAAAGAAAATGCCAAGGCGAAAAAGAAAAGTTGCTTGAAAAAAAAGTGTATAAACAAAGCTGATTAAAACTGATTTTACAATAAGCAAAATGCATAAACTCCTTATTTTACAAGGGTTTGAAATTTTGACATCAGTTTATCTGCGTGATACTTTTAAAGGATTGGAAGTTTTTAATCAGGCTTCCTTTTAGAAAAAGAAACTTTTCAAATTATTAAGCGTTAGAAATTATATATAAATAAGCAACTTAGGTTGTCGAAGAAAAAACAACCTAACCCCAGACTTTATTATGCAATTTAATAGAAAATCACTAAAGACAGGTATTTTGAATGTTTTTGGATTTTTAGCAGTTATATTTTTAATTACAAGTAGTTCAGCATTTGCTCAGATTACTAATTCCACATCAAGTGGAAGGAGCAATGCCAAACCTGAACAGGCTGAAAGAGCTGAAGCTAGAATTAGACAGGTAACAAAAGATTCAGGACGATATTTCAAACAAGGTTTATACAACTTACAAGATAATCGTCGTTCGCAAGCTCGTGAAGACTTTGATAAATCTGTCGAAGTCTTTTTGATTTCGGGAGTAAATATCCAAAGGAACAATCAATTAAGAGAATGTTATAACCAATTAATTGAAACTGTTTACAGAATGGAATTTCCTTCCCAGCAAAAGCCTGTAAACATAAAAGGACTTTCGGCTGTTTGTAGTTGGGATGTGAAGGAAGATTTAGCCGATAATGTGGCTAAACTCATCCGAAAGACTCCTAAGAATTCTGTCGCTGATAAAGATATGAGCAGTTTGATATCTTCTGCGGCAAACAACAGTTCACAAATCAGTAATGCTAACCAAGTTGGTTTTTCCGAACAGAAATTTGAACCTTCCCCGCTAGATGAACTTTCAAAATTGGAATTAAATGAAGAAGAAACAAATGTAGAAACTCCTGAAGCTAAACAGGAATATGAATACATTAAATATGTAGTCAAAAATCGTTCGCTTGGTTTCTCTTTCCAAATGCACAGAATGGTTCAGCAGTTTATTAATTACTATCGCGGACGTGGACGCAGAACAATGGAAGTTGGACTTTATCGTTCAGGCTACTTCATGTCCATGGCTCGCCGAATTTTCCGTGAAGAAGGTGTGCCGGAAAATGTCGCGTGGCTTGGACAAGTAGAAAGTGCTTGGAAGCCAACCGCTCATTCTTGGGCTTCAGCTGCAGGATTGTGGCAATTTATACCGGGAACGGGAAGACGCTATGGCTTACGCAGAACTGCTTATTTGGACGAAAGACAAAGTTTTGAAAAAGCGACTCGTGCTTCTGCACGCTATTTAAAATTCTTAGCAAACCGTTATGGTGGCAACTGGGAATTAGCAATGGCTGGATATAATTGTGGTGAAGGAAATGTTGACAAAGCTATTCGTCGTTCAGGTTCTAGAAACTTCTGGGCAGCTTATCCTTATCTACCGCGTGAAACTCGTAACTATGTACCAAACATTTTAGCAACAATTATTATTGCAAATAATCCTGCTAAATATGGATTTGGACATGTGCGTCCTGCACCTCGTTTGAAGTATGACAGAATTCGAGTTCCATCTTCAACCAGCTTAGGCTTGATTGCCCAAGCATCTGATACGAGTGTTAAGTATTTGCGTTATTTAAATCCTGAATTACGCACAAACAGAACACCACCTGAGCCTTACGTTGTTAGAGTTCCTGCAGGAAAAGCCAATAATGTAGTCGGAATTTTCCGCAGAGTCCCCTCAAAAACCCGCAATACTGCCAGACTTGCTAATTCTTCCAAAGGGGAATCTTGGGCAAATCTCGCAAGGAGAACGGGTGTTTCAGTTGCTGAATTAAAGGCGGCTAATCCGGGAATGAGGTATCCGACAGGAAAAGTTTTTGTTCCACAGAAATCTCTAGTTTCCAAAACTAATTATAGTCGTCCGACAACGACTAGAGGTGGAACAAGCAAGGTTCCTGTAAGAGTTGTTAAGGCTAAATCGGGAGATACAGTTTCCAAAATAGCCCAACGCTACAAGGCTGATCCTGCTGAGGTGGCTAAATTTAACGGACTTTTACCAACCTCTAAATTAAATGTTGGTCGTGAAATAAGAATACCCGTTAAATAATTACAATTTATTATTTTCATCAAGAGGTAGCGATGGATTTATTCCGTCGCTATTTTTTTGTTTGAGTGAAATAGAAATATACAGATAAAGTGTACCAATACGAAACGATTTTCTTTTCAAGCCTTCGTTTTCTCAATTGAAAGCAATTGGCATATCATTTGCAATGTTTCTTATTAGCAGATGTGCTAAGGGAAGAATTATGTCAAAAGGCGATAAAAATAAATATACAAAAAAACAAAAAAGAAAAGCTGAACACATTAAAGAAACATACGAAGAAAAAGAATATTCAGATGAAAAAGCCGAAGAGATAGCCTGGAAAACGGTTAATAAAGAAGACGGTGGTGGAAATAAACCGGGTGGTTCAGGAAGAGACAATTAAGTGGCAGAATTACACAACAGGAACTAACTTTTTAAAAGATTTATTTAAGGAAAAAAAAGAAATGAGAAAATCAGGTATTTTACAAACTTTAGCGGCAGTTGAATCAACAGACAAACCATTTATTTCTATTTATCTAAATGCAGAACCGAATGAACACGGGCGAGATGACTTTAATATTTTTCTAAAGAAGCAATTAAGTGTTCACGAAGGTAGATTTGCAGAAGAATCTCCTGAACTGGAAAGTTATAAAAATGACGTCAAAAAAATACAAAACTACGTAGAAAAAATTCCTGCTTCAGCAGATGGTGTAGCAATTTTTGCCTGTGATGCAGAAGATTATTTCAAAACTTTTGAATTTGATGTTGCATTTGAAGAACATCGTTTTGAAATAATGGATAGACCTCATATATATCCACTTGCACGATTGGTTGACCAAAATCCGCAGTTTGCCGTTGTTCTCGCAGATCTAAATGAGACGAGAATTTATCTGATGCAGAGGGGAAGAATAATTAACAGCGAAGAAATTGAGAACGAAAAATACACTCGTTCGGAAGCTGGCGGATGGTCGCAAATGCGTTATCAGCGTCGCATTGATGAAATGAGGAAACAAAACGCCAAAGAGGTTATAAATGAACTTGAGAAGCTTGTTCGTGATGAGGATATTCGTCAGATAGTCCTTGCCGGAAACAAGGATGTTGTTATTCCTATATTGATAGAGCAGATGGATGATTTCTTAAGTGAAAAGGTAGTTGGGACTACAAGAATGGAAATAGACACACCCGAGCATGAAATTATCGATAAAGCAGAATTTGTGATAAATCGATTTGATACGCTGCAGGACAAGGAAAAAATTGATCAACTCAAAGAATTAAATTACGCTGAAGGCAAAGGTATAACAGGAGTTGTAAACACACTAAAAGCCTTGGCAAATGGACAGGTTCAAGAACTTTATCTGACAGCCACTTTTGACGAAATTGAATATGATGAAAATAGTGTAAAAGAAATTCTTGATGCATATGCACCTGCTGAAGATGGTGAGATGCCAAGTGCCAAAAATTCACATGAGATAGCCGATGAAATGATCATTAGAGCACTTGAATCAGCGGAGAGAATCAGGTTCATTGAAGATGAAAATCTACTAGAAGAGTTTGGCGGAGCGGGAGCTCTATTAAGATACACAATGTCAGCAAACCAAAATCAGACTTAGAGATATTTTTGGACGAAGGGGGTTAAAAAAGTCCAAAAAACGACGGTCGGTACTTTTATCGCAAAAGTACCGACCGTTTTGTTTTCGGGGAAAAAGCAATTCAGTTTGATTATCTGTGATAAGATACACCCCGTAAAAAAATGGTCTTTGCAAAAAAATCAAGGAGGTTCGTCGTAGTTATATATTGAAAATATTCCGTTTGACTATTTTTTCGGAATTTATTGAATTGAAAACATATTTAATTAAAGGAGAGGAACCATGTCCAAAGTTTTCGCCTATACCTTTATCGTTCTGATGTTGAGCTGTGCCTTGTTTGCTCAACAACCAAAAGAACAACCTGCCTGGAATGTGACGCTTGAAGCCAATAAAAAAGCCCCAAGTAATATAACTGTTCAAAATCGTTGTAAGAAAAAACATAGTTTTGAAATTCGTCCTGAGAATGTTCCGTTCTTGGAAATTAGCCAAACGGAATTAAAGGTAAAAGGCGGAAAAGATAAATTAGTTCCTGTGATGTTTAATACAATTAACCTGATTCCTAAAACTTACGAAGGACAGGTTTTAGTTATTTGCACAAGCTGCAAAAAAGAACCAACTTGCACTCAGGACAGAGAAACACTACCTGTAATCTTAAATGTTCACGGTGATCTAGCAACAAACAATAACAAAAATGATTCCTCAACCAATACGAACACAGATCAAAACTTTCAAGCTGCAAGCGAAAAAAGCAATCCGTGTGATGAGATAGAGAAAAAGTGTGAAGACTTAAAGGGTGTCTTCGACGACAAAGCAAGAGCTGCAAAAGAAGCACAAGAAGCGGCTGATAAGGCAAAAGGAGAAGCTGACAAAGCCGAACAAGCCGCCAGAGATGCCAAAGAAGCGGCTGAAAAAGCTGAAAATGCAGCAAATCCAAATTTCATTAAAAGTAGCGGAAGCATTACATCCGATGGAGAAACCTTTTATACATCAGATCAAAATTGGCTTAAAGAAAAAAGACGTAAGCTTTTAGAAGATTACCAAGCAGGGAAAATGACTGCTCAACAGTATCAACAAAGAGTCAGGAACCTTATGGGCAGAGAGGCTTTAAAGCAAGCTCAAAAAGAAAGAAAAGCATATCTGGAAAAGCTTAAAAAAGAAGCTAAAGAAGCAAAGAAAAAAGCTGAAGATGCACAAACTGCTGCTAATACTGCCAGAGGTAAAGCTAACGCTGCACAAGGAGAAGCAAATAAAACTAAAGAAGCCGCTGAAGCTGCCCACAAAGCATATGAAGAGTGTATAAAAAAAGCCGAAGAAGAATGTGAAAAATGGAAAACACTCCAAGCCGAGGAAAAGAAAAAAGCGGATGAAGCAGAAAGAATTAGACTTCAAGAAGAGCGTCGCCAGCAGCAAGAAGAATATAATCGCAAGAAAAAGCGAGAGAGAACAGAGTATTTACTCACAATGATTCAAAGACTAGGGTTAATTGATAGCAGCATAGTAGCTAAAGTCCCAAGCATTTGGTTCTGGCTTCCCGACATCATTGAAACTCCTGTTGGGTTCGGATTGGAAGCTGTCGGAAAAACTCCTATTCCAACTGATACTTTCAAGGCTTTAGGCGAAGTATATGGACTTTTCGCCAAAATGAAAGACCCTTGTGCTGGATTAGGAATAAGCAAAATCTCCGAACGACTGGAAAGAGATTACATTAATCCAAAAACAGGAAAAAAATATACCCGTGTAGAAGGTGTTGCCCTAGCAAAAGAATTATGTGATCTGATGCGTGAGATAAAATCAAAATCAAAAGCCATCAGTCAGGCACAAAAGGGAAAATAGTTTGTTAATTTAAATAATATTCACTTAAGTAGGGTTTATGAATCAGCAGACTACAATATGAGATAGCGTCGAATAAGCTTCTTTATCTGTTCGTCGCTTTTATTTTGATTTGCAAGCATACTTAATTGGCTTAAATAATTTTGATAAATTCAAACCTAAAATCATTTACTTATAGCATCGTTTTTAGAACTCACCATACATATGTCCATAATCTACTCTAAGTTTCTTAAATTGTTTATGTCCAATCCACATTTAGAGTAATTAATTGATTAAGTATTTTGTAGCTGTTAGTTGATAAATTTAATTCCGAATCTGCAACACTAAATCTTAGTGGAGGGTTTTCGTGACCAAAATTCGCGTAAGCTATATAATTGGATGATTGATAAATTGATATTTTTAACAAATAATCACCTGGCATCAAAGGAAAATCGTGAATCTTGCAAGATAGCTTTCCAACACCTTGTTTAATTTTGTAGGACTTACTACTAATACCACCAGTGATACAAGTTACATCATCCATAGAGAAAATCATAAATGCGAAACCAATATCGGATAAATCTTTTGAAGCTTGATAATTTATAATTATCTGCACATTTTCATTAGTATAAATTTTGTTGCCCTTAAGTGGTTTAATAAAAACCTCTTTAATGACAATTGGTTTTTTATCTGTAGGAATTGTATTTTTCGAAACAGATGGCGAGTTGTATTTCTTTTCTGAAGATCGTCTGAGATATTCGTTAATGGCTTCGAGTGCTGAGCCTTGATAAGCAATTTTTCCATTTTCAAGGATAATACAGTTCTGACAAACCGACTGTACATGAGAAGGTGCATGCGAAACTAAAATCAACGAGCCGCCATTCGAAACATATTTCAGTATTTGATTAATACATTTGCGTTGAAAGTCTAAGTCACCCACTGTAAGAACTTCATCAACTAAAATAATTGAGGGCTTTAAACATATAGACACTGCAAAAGACAGACGAGCAATCATTCCTGAACTGTAAAACTGCATTGGTGAATCAATAGACTGTTCGAGTTCGGCAAAATCAACAATCTCTTCTATCAATTCTGTAGTTTTATCTCGGGGAAGACCTAAAAGTGAAGCCCTAAGAAATATATTCTCACGACCAGATAAAACAGGATCAAAGCCAACACCAAGTTCAATCATTGCACCGATACTGCCGCGAATGTGAATTTCTCCAGCATCGGGTCGTATCAAACCGTAAAGAAGTTTCAGTAAAGTACTCTTTCCTGCACCGTTATCTCCAATAATAGCTACTGATTCTCCTCGTTTAAGTTCAAACGATACATCTTTTAAAGCCCAGAACTCATCTTTTCTCAGTTTTGCAGAAGCTTCATTTTTTCGTATAAAAAAAAGCTCTTTGACTATATCGGCAACTCCGTATTTTAGGGTAGATTTGAGATTAAGAGAAAACTTTTTTGAAACATTCCGTGCCGAAATTACAGCATCATCGCTACATTCTATTATATCGTGATTTACTAAATCTTGTTCTTTCACTGCAGTGCCCCCAGTTAATTAAACTGCTTCTCATAAAAGACCATTATTATTTGTAAGAAGCATCACCTCGAGCAAAAAACATTTCCCAAAATTTGTCCTTCCAAGACTTTTTTGTTGTGAGATTATTATGCTGTTGATAATTATCTGGTATTGGATGTTCAATTATTTTTGAAGGTTCTGTATTCCCAGATTTGCGTTTTATGCTACATAGTAAATTACGACGCGGTATTCGTAAATGGGAAGGTGTATGTGTCCAGCGAAGTATTTCTATCCGCATAAAAAATTCTGATAACCACCTAATCCACTGGTCGAGATTAGGAAGGATCATATCTTTATGTAGAGTCCCATTTTCAGTGATGCTCCAGATTATTCCATTAAAAACAACCATATCTTCATGAATATCAGCCGAATTATAAAATTTTGGAAAATTATTTTCCATATAGTCTTCTATCTCTAGCATGGTAATAAAAAGTTTTCCTTCATCATTGGTATAAGCCGACAGGTTACTAGCAGTAGTATGAATATCACTAAGAGCCGGGAGATAACACCAAGGTTGACCTGTGCAAGTAACCAAGTCCCATTTGCCTTCCCACTCTGTTATTCTGTCTTTTAAGTTCATTTTTTTCAGTTCAATGTTTGGGTTGGCTAACCGTGCTTGTTGTAACATAGCTTCTGATTTATCAAATCCAGCACGCTCAATCTCTGGAAAACAACTAAGAAAATAACCAGTGCCACAACCTGCATCTAGCCATTTGGTTTTATTACTCAACAGTGAATTTAATGTATCAATATGGTTTTCTGCCTCAGGCTTCCAGTGCTCACTGTTGATCCATACATCATTGTAATTTTGTGCATATTCTTCATTAAATACGGAATCATTGGAATTAGAATAATTCATAATTGTGTTTATATATTTATCTGTTAATTATTTTTTTCAAAATGGAACGAAACAAACGTCCTGATTTTACACGCCTGAAAAGTTCTCCAATAAGTTGTCTATCAGTTATAAATTGTTCCGAGGTTGTCAATAAGGTCTTTTCTTCCGAATCCTTATGGAAAGGTGGAGGAACTGGATGGCGTATCACCTGTGCTTGCTGCGTTTCATTTTTACTGGTTTTCGACTTTGCTAGCACTGCTTTTCGTGATACCCAACCTTCATAGTAAGGAGGATACCTTAATAATTCAACAGTTTCAAAAAAAGGAGATAACAAACGTATGACATGTTCTGTATGTGGGGCAATACCACAATAATGCTTATTATTTGTAGCTTCTTCTATCCAAGTCCATATGAAGCCATTTACTTGAACTATCCCGCTATAAATTTTATCTACTTGCTCTTCATATGTAACAATTTGTCCGAAGCGGATGTCTTCCATGTCCAGAATCGGAATAAAAAGGTCTCCTCCGACACTTAGCCAATTAATCATATTATCTATCAATATTTCAAATTCGCTGAATGAATCAAAATAAGTATAAGGTTGCCATATGCAACTAACAAGAGTCCATTGTTCATTCCATTCCGGGTATTCATTTCTGCAATCTCCTTCCTCAAGGAAGATAGCGTCGGGATTGGCACGTTTTGCCTCCTCCAGCATAAATGGTGAAATATCAAATCCAGCACGTTTTATATTAGGAAAATGACTTAAAAAATAGCCTGTTCCACAGCCAACGTCCAACCATTTACTTTCTGAAGAAATTAGTTCTTTTAGTACGGAAAGTTCGAAATCAGAACTAACTTTTGAAAAAGGTTCCAAAAGAAATCTTTCATTATACTCCTTGGCGTAATTTTCTGAAAAAATATTTAAGACGTCTGATTTATTCATTGTAACTCCTTGAATTTCTTAAGCCCTTAATTTTTAAACCTCATTTCTTTACCATGTGCTTAAGTAAAATGGTCAGATTTTAATGAAATAGTCGTTCAAGATAAGAATTTTTGTAATGTACCCTAATAACCAAGTTGTTGCTAAGAGAATTTATTTCCTTGTTTTCTTCAAACCATTCAATTTTAAGCACAGTTGGTTTTCGATAACTGAGTGTCAAATACAGGTGATTGTCATTGAAATATTACAAAGCATCCAAACATATAATTTAATGATTGCATGATTCTTTTATCATATTAAGTCAATACTTTATGAGTATAAAACTTATAAAACATTTAAAGGCGAACAATTAAATGTGGCTTAGATATTCTATAAATAAACCAGCTCAATATTAGTAATATTAAAGCAGATAGCAAAACTAAGAAAAATCCAATTTCTGGCAAAGACTTATTATAAATAATCCAATTTCGGGTTGTAATCAAAAGTGGATTTATCGGATTATATTTCAGAATCTGCCAAATGTGAGTTTCAGTCGGGATTTGGTAGATGATTGGAGTAATAAAAAACCATAGAGCGGCGATGGCGTTTAGTCCATTAGGAATATCATTATAGAGCAAGCCAATTGGAGTAAAAAGTAAGCCGATTGCCAGTCCCATAAGCAAAACTGAAAATAAGCCGAATGGCACGAGTAGTAAGGTCAGGTTAAAACCAACATTAAACACTAAAAGCAAAACAACTAGAAGAGTCATTCGCACAATAAGATTAAAAATAATTTCCCCCAATCCAGCCAAAATAAATGCTTCGTGTGGAACTTTTACTTTTGTCAGAATTGCTTTTTGAGCTCTTAATTGCTGAATAGGCATATTTATTGCTTCAACAAAGGTCTGCCAGATGAATATACCGCTAATAACAAATATAGGATAAATGTTATCGCTTGTATTTGTATTAATTATTCTTGAGCGACTCAAAAAAATCCAGATGAGAGAAGTTAATAAAGGTGGCACAAGAAGCCATATATATCCTAAAAAGCTTTGACGATATTGAGACCGTAGATTTGTAATAAACAAACGCCAGCCTAATTCACGCGTGGCTTTGAGGTCATTGATAAACTCTTTTATGAATATACGGGGTGTTGCTAGTTGGGAATATGATGTATATGTAGTTTCTTTCACTTACTAATATATTCTATTTTACAGGTTTTATTTCGTTTTTTAGTTCAAGGTTTGAACGCCATAATCTTTGGGGGTTTCTGATTCCAAAATTGTCTCTTGCAAAAAATAATGCTTGGACAATATGACCTTTGATGATTCTTTTATTTAGAGTCATTTTTTCATTAAATGATAATTTCGATAAATGTCTATTTCTCATGAGGCGCGTATCATGAACCTCTAATTCTTTGGCTATCTCTCCCCGATTTCTCCCGTCATAAATATTGTCGCTATGAACACTTTTTTGCCATAGTCTTTGTAGCGTAAATCCAGCACGGCATTGTTTTTTGATGACCATATCTAGAATAAAACACCAGTCATCAGCAATGATTAAGTCAGAATTCCATTCAGAAACAATCGAATCTTTTCTGATAACCAAAGAAGATGAAGGGGCAGGACAAATCTCTATAAATAACTGCCTGACTTGTGCAGGCGAAAGTAAAAACCAATCATCTTGCGGGTTATTCACATACTGATTCCAAGCTTTAGATATTTCCCAGGCACTTGGAAAATATCCACCATCTTTAAGAGCTGTCCAGCTCGAAAAAACAAAATCTAAATCGTGTTTTTTGAGGCATTCTATACTTTTAGTTAGAAAGCCTTCATTCCAAATATCATCGGAATCCAAAGTCGTCACATATTTACCTTTTGCTAATTTTAGACCGCTATTTCTGGCTGCTGCTTGTCTTTTATTTCTTTGGTAAAAGTATTTAATCTCAGGGAATTTTTTTACTACATCCCTTGTGTTATCAGTTGAGCCATCATCCACAACTATGATCTGTTTATGCGGATAAGTTTGATTTATCGCACTATTGATTGCTCTGACAAGTTTGTCAGCACGATTATAAGTTGGAATTATGACAGAAGCTAACATGGTTCACTCTGAGGAGCCGTAGCTATTGCAATTGGTTTAGGCTCAATTATTTGCTCTAACTTATCTGCAAAATCTTCAGCCGGGTTTTCTGATACAAATGTTCGAATGTTATGTGCGGCTAATTTTCCAATTTGATTCCATTCATCTCGTCTTTGCCAAGCTCTCTCTAAGGTTTCATCAAAGCTTTTTTCATCAGTTCCGTTGGAAATAAAACCTGTTTGCTCATCTCTTACAACTTCAGCAGTGCCACCGACATTTGTAACTATCGGTATTCTGCCGCACATCATAGCTTCTACTACAACAAGCGGTAATCCTTCATTTCTGGCTGGTAAAACCAAAGCCTGATTTTCTTTCCAAATGGCTTCAATATCGGAAACGTGTCCCTTAAATTTTACATTTTCCAATTTTAGATACTTTGCCAAATCTTTGATCCCTTCTTCATTGACGCCTTTTCCGTAAAACGAAACTTCAATATTTCTCCGACGCCATTTTTCCTGTGCTAAAACGTTAAGAATTGTGTCCTGTCCTTTATCCAAAACATACAATCTCCCAACACAAGCCAGCTTAATTTTTTCTTCAGGATTAAAATCCCAGCCAAAGGGTTCTTCGAATTTAACCAAAAAAGGATTACGAACAACTTCTGCATTATTAAATGTCATTCCGAACTGGTTTTGAGTAATTTGAAGGTTGTCTTGCGAAACAAAATAATTCTTCTTTGCATTTCTCCAAATATCTTTCATTTCATCTCTTGCCCAGTCATTTGGATAAAGATATTTAATGGCTTTTTGTGAAATGGTCACATACGGAAATTTATCCAATGGGCATAGCTCAAGAAATGGCAAGCCATCGAAATTTACTCCCTGAGAAATAATTATTAATTCAGGTTCTAATCTGCGGATGCTTTTTGCTAAAACTCTCTTTATGTAGAAGGGGAGTGTTCGATGGCTGTTAAATGGTAGAAAGCGATTCCATACCCGACGTAGGATATTGGGCAAATACTCATTTAAATCTGTTATTTCACAGCCCAAATTGAGCAGACTTTTTATCCGTGGATGAGCAAAATCTATGCTCAGTTTAAAGATATGTATTTTATATCCTCGTTTCGCTAAGAATTCAGCGGTTTGCGACCAAAGTTCTTCACTTCCTCCCCATTTTTCAATGCAGGAGCTAAATATGACAATGTTTTTGGGATTAGGGTTCATAGGAGAATGCTTTTTGAGTTTTAGATTTTATTTTTAGTGGCAAAGGAAAAACACTTCTTTCTTCTACATTTCCATTAATTATTTTGTGTATGTTTTCAAATTTTGACTCCCAATTGGATTGCTGTGCGACGTTTTTACGGTTTTCTATTGTTAATTGGTCATCAGTTTTGATCAGACAATCATTGATTGTGGAAGTAAATTCTTTTGCATCATTAGTACAAATGTTTATTACGTTATATTTTTCATTAAATTTTCGTACTAGCGGGATATCTGTAGCGACAACAGGTTTTCCAACGGCTAAATATTCATTGAGTTTTACAGGTACGACGGTTTGAGTAAATGGAGAATTTACATAGGGAATCATACAAACGTCGAAGTTTTTTATATAGTAAACAAGCTCTTTATGAGGTTTAGCACCAAGAAAGCTAAGGTTAGATAGTTTTTCCAGTCTCGTAACATTCGTATGAATTGGTCCAACAAATACCCAAGACCAGTCCTTTTTCATTTTTGCGGCAGCTTCTAATAATTCAACATCTACATGTCTATGCAGAGCTCCAACGTAACCGATAACGTGTTTGGTTTCTTCTGTGAAACTAGAGCTAATTTGTTTTGCAAATTTGGCAAGTTTTGATTTATTACCTCTGAGAAATGCTTTTAGATCGACACCATAAGGAATTGTTTTAACTTCTGCATTTGAATTCTTATAACGATCAGAAAGACTGTCGCAAATTGTTACAACTGAATCACTTAAGTCAACTACTTCTAATTCACTGTTGCGTAATTTATCTTCATCTTTGACCAATTTATCAAAATCACCAGCTACGTAGTACATCACGTGGCTCTTGTCAGTTTTAAAGGTTTTAATAAGGTCAGCAGCTGTATCAGTTGGCAAAAAGGTCAATATTGACGGATCTTCAATACCTAAGTTCTGAGCTGCTTTCTTAATTAGAGGTAAAAAATAATGCTGGTTTATTTTTCTTTGTAAACTTGAACCGAATGGAGGCAATACTATCGGTGAGAAAATATGAATATTTTCTTCAACTTGAATGGTTAAATTATTTCTATTTCTATTTTTCCAGTTTTTAAGCCGACTTTTTACGCGAGGTAAATCTTTATAGTTTGGGATGCGAACGCCTGTGTTTTCAATGAAAAAGACACAGTAACCCTCTTTCGCCAGTCTCGTTGCAATCTCTTGCGGACCCTGCCAATTAAAACTCCAGTCAATGCTGGATATAATCACTATACTTTTCGCACCATTCATAATGTTGGCGCGGGAGAACTAAATATAGTGTAGGAGATGTAATTGGGAGTTTAAGCTTATTAATGAACCAATAAGCTTCTAAAATTGGTTGAAAAAAAAGTTTTGTAATCGCTGGAAAGTATAGCTTATATTTTATTAAAAGCAAAGGATATTTTAAATACATCTAATAACCTAAAAGGAATTCTTTTAATAGTTTTCCGGACTCTTGAATTAGCTCTTTTAAGCTTTGAAAGAAAAAAGCTATAAAACAGATTAAAATGAGCCAAGATAATATCGAAAAATTTAAGCCGCTTATTATATAAGCAAACGGAAAAAAAATACTGTAATACTCAAGCATAAAAATTCTATATTCATTGGTGGGAACTAATAATATTATTTTCGCACTTAAAAGAGAGTACCTGAGCCATTCAAGAAAGAAGTAAACTAGCAAGAAGATAATAGCTGCATATCCTCTTGAATAAACAAGAATCACAATAATTGAAGCAAACTCTATTGGAAAGAAAACCTTTACACCTAAGTTTTTAACAAATTCAAAATTGTGCTTTTGAACAAAGGTTTTTATTTCAGACACTTGATCATTGGCTTTATCTTTTAACTGATGCCAAAGAATTCCGCGTAGCCCCCAAAAAAGAGACCAGATACCAATCAAGCTAAACCAATAAATATCTAATTCTTTATTGAACCAATGAGTTACAATTGCAACTGTATAAAGTTGAGGGAAAAAGTTAGCCCCCAAGGCATCTGCTAAAACTCCAAAAAAGCCGTGTCTTTTTAATCTAAGTGGTGGAACTGAATATAAAGTGTAAGAGATCCAGGCAAGTGAATATAGCAAGAGTGCTAATTTAGGCAGGTAAAAGCAAATAATAATTCCGAATAGTAGGCAAATAGCAATTGAGACAAAGTATATATTTTGGGATTTGCCGATTAATCTATTTTCTTTTCCTGCTTTCAGATCATCTTCTAGATCAGTAAGATCATTGATAAGACTTACATATATTGCTCCCGGAATAAGAGAAACCAGTAAAAATAGTAAAAAAGGAATTAATTGATTAAAGGGAATTTTTAAGAGGTGTGAAGTAGCAAAACAAGTTCCTAAAATGATTACAATTTTATATACCCACCATTCTTTGTAGCGTATGGTTTCCAAAATGCTGGAAATACTAGGTAATTTTGCCATTTATAATAGATTAAAAAGTATTGGGCGACTTGGACTTGTATCAGATTCGAAGGCGGCAATTTGTAGGTTTAGCAGATAATCGCCGTCATTTAGTTCATTTGGAACGTAAATCATTTCTGTGATCGTGTTATTCGTGTTGCTGTTGTTATTGAGTGCAAATTTTCCAGTTTCAATATTCCAAAATTTTCGATGATTAGATAGTTTTCCGTCATCAAAAATTTTGTCTATTGAAGGGACATCAACAAGCAGATGTTTAACTCCTGATTCAATGATAAAATCCATTGCTTCATTGGAGAAAAAGGGCGGAATATATTCGCCATATTTTCTAGTTAGTTTGCTGTCGTCATTTGGTAAAGTTCTTATAATTAAAGCATCAACATCTTGGGTGTTGAAATTTGAGTTTTGAATAGATTTACGAGTTATTAACTCATCATTTTCGTTTAATCTAACAGGATAAGTTTCATCAATTTTATCCGCTTTTTCAGGATTCACTGAAATCAAAGTAGCAGGGATAAAAACATCTTGTAGGCAGTTGCGGATTGAGATTCTTTTGTTTGTAATATGCCCGACGCATTCGGTGTGAGTTCCATTACAATGTGGGATGAAAGTGTATTTTTCAAAGTTGACGCTTCCGCCTTGTCTCGTATCTCCAATTAAATCGCCTGCTCTGCAAGGCTCTGAGGTTGCTTTATCAACGCCGTAAGCGTTAGGCTGTTCAGAATTGAACTTGAGCGGAATGGAAATGTCATAAAATTTGTGAGGATTTATGTCATATTCAATTCCATTGATTTGAACGGTTAATTTCATAGTTATTCAAGCTTCGGCGACTTCTGAATTTAACCAATACTGATAAGCTTCAAAGTTGGATTTTCTACCGAGGAAACTTTCAACCAATTTTTCAGCAGGTTTTGTACTGCCTGGATTCAGGACATTTTGCCGGTATTTTCTAGCGATATCTTGGTTGAACATATTGGATCTATCAAATTCGCTGAATAAATCTTTTGCCAGAACGAGCGACCACATATAGGTGTAATATATTGCGGAATAACCATTTAGATGACCAAAAGCGGCTTGCATATGTGTATCTTCAACAAATGGGAAAGGTGAATAATCTTGGGCAATTTCCTTGATTAATTTATCTGTATCTACTTTTTCAGGTTTGCGGTCATAGATGCTCAAGGATAATCTTGCATATTCCATTTGTCTTAAAACGTATAAACCTTTACCAAATTCACTCGCACGGTTCATTTGATCTACCAGATCAGTTGGGATCGGTTCACCTGTTTCATAATGCTTAGCAAATGTTTGAAGCGTTTTCGCATCTTTTGCCCATTCTTCCAGCATTTGTGAAGGGGCTTCAACAAAATCCCATTCAGTAGAAATTCCGCCAAGCTGAACCCACTTTGAATGTTTTGCAAACAGCGTGTGCAAAAGATGTCCAAATTCATGGAAAAAGGTTTCAACGTCTCCTTGTTCCATCAAACCTGGGTTATCATCTGTTTCTTCAGGAAAATTACAAACCAAAGTAGCTTCGGGAATTTGCCTCTCGGGAATTCCTGTGCGTATGTCGAACTGAGCGGCGTGGCTGTATTTGCCCTCACGCGGATGCATGTCGAGATAAAAACGCCCCACAAGTTTTCCATCCTCAAACATCTCCCAGCATTCAACCGCTTCATGCCAAACAGGGACATCTTTTCTTTGTTTGAAACTGACTCCGAATAGTCTGCTTGTGACGTCTAAAGCTCCATTTTTAACTTTATTATATTGATAGTAAGGTCGGATGCTTTGTGAATCGAAGCTGTAATTTTCTTTGCTGACTAATTCTGTATAGTAAGTTGATTCCCAACGGTTTACGGCTTCTGCACTGGGAGTGTCTTTTCTTTTTCTTTCTAATAATTCCTGATATTCAGCTTTGCCTCTAGCTTTAGCCGCTTCAACAATTTTGGTTATAAATTCAGAGGCATTGGAACCTGATTTGATCATTTTGTCAGCGGTCACATAATCTGCATAATTTTCAAATCCTAAAAGGTTTGCCAATTCAAAACGCTTCGCAGCGAGTTTTTCGAGTACGTCGATATTTTCAGGATATGCACGATTGTTAAACTCAAAGTACATATCCTTACGTAGCTTTCCGCTTTTGGCGTAAGACATAACAGGCACAGCATCGGGGTAGTCAGTAGTGAGAGTGATTTTTCCATTTTCGTCAGGTTGGTGATTTTCGATAAAGTCCTGCGGCAGTCCTTCTAATTCAGAGGTGTCTTCAATGATTACTTCGCGTTTGCTATTTCGTATGTTGCGACTAAATTCTTGACCAATCAGAACAATTTCTTCTTTGAGGGCTTTTATTTTTTCGCGGGTTTCTAAATCTTTATCAACACCTGCAAGTCTGAAATCTCGCAATACTTTATCAACGTAGTATTTTGTAATTTCATCAGCATCTGTTAAATCAACAGCAGAAATAGCATCGAAAACGTCTCGATTTAAGGAAAGCTCGCTACCAAAAGCCGAAACTTTTTGAGAAAGTTTTTCAGAAGTTGTGCGAAATTCCTCTGCTGGATGGACATTTTGCATCAGACTAGATTGAGCCGCGATAGAATCAAGCAAAATTAGTATTTCATTATACGGTACAAGCGTGTTTTCAATAGTTCTTTCTTCATTAACAGAAAGCATCTGCTTGAGTATTTGGTCTGCCTTTTCCAACCTTCCATTCTGCATTTCGCTGAAGGTTTTCTCATTAAGTCTGTCAGTCCAAAAAGGAGCATCGGTCATAAATGTGGAAGTGTTTTCTAATGCTGTTGTTTGTGTCATAAAAGTTAAATTAGAATCGGTTAATCTATAAATTTTCAGAAAAATTTATTTTACTATAATTTGTAGTCAAAATAATCTTCGTGTTCATTATCATAGAAAGATATTTGGTTACCATCTACCGTGCCGCTGAATTCTAAGCCTGTGTTGTAATCATATCCACCAAATTTATTGCCCACGATAGATAATCTGATGTCCTCGCCCGTCCCGTAATCATATAGCAAGTAATCTTTATCTTTTAGCTTTCCCGTGATTTCGCAACTTCTTGAATAATCGTAAATTTTGATTTCACTATCCTCGATTTTCCCACTAATGTCGAAGTATTCTTCAGCAGTATAATCATAAATTCTTTCACTATCTTGCTTTTCAATTAAATTTCCCGCAATAAATGCAACGCAGGCTCTTATGCTTTGTTTCATTAATCACCTCGATTCTATTTTTTGTAGATGATCATTTATCTCTTGAATCTAGAAGTTTCAATGTATATTCAAAACTTACAATTTCAAATATGTCATCATAAGTTTGTAAAAAATAATGCTTATGCTGAGGTTTCACTTTTGAGGCAGAATCCAAATTTCTCATCTCGGCAATCCATTTTGAATTTTGAACAAAATCAAAGCTGGACTTTCCCATAAAATCTCCAAAATCAAGTTCAATCATCCGAAAGCCCAAGATATTAGGAAATGTTAATGACTAACTAATCCATTTGGAAGTATTCTTAAGATTAGAACAAAGGTGACCATTTAACTCTCCAAAGAAAGTAGCCTTATGTGGAAAAAGATTAAACTTTATATCATCTAGGTAAATTGCATCCCTTCCAAAGATAATTCCAACTTCTGTTTCAATTGGTTCAAAATACTCGCTCATTATGGTTTAGAAAATAGTCTTTACTTGTTTTACTACTTCATTCAAGTCAATTTCGCTTACATCGTCAACATTCTCACAGATATTCATTAGGACATCATTCTGAGAGTTTCCTCGTTTTTGGGCATCGTAATAGGGAATTTCATCACGGAAAGTTACGAGCGAATACTTTGAAAAATAGTCAGGAAAGGTTTGTTCGAGTTTCATTTCGAGTTCACGCTTTTTAACAAAAACGGGATCGGCAACTGCATCACGCATTTCGTAGAAGTTTTCCAAAGCGAGATCAGCTATTGCGTCGGTATTTCTTTTCCGTTGTTTGCTGTATTCTTCAAAAACCTTTTCCCAGTCAGTTCCGTGTTTATCTAGAATTTCATTAAAAACCCGACAATCTTCAAATGATGCGTTCATTCCTTGCCCATAAAAGGGAACTATCGCGTGTGCTGAATCGCCAAGAAGCAAGGATTTTCCACCAACGTGCCATGGGTAGCATTTGATCGTACCTAAATTTCCGGTTGGATTTGTAAAAAATTCTTCGACCAAATCCGGCATTAAAGGAATTGCATCGGCAAAGTTTGTTTTAAAGAATTTCATCAAAGATTCTTTATCTTTCAAGCTTTCAAAACCATTTTCGCCTTCAAATGCCAAAAACAAAGTGCATGTAAAACTTCCGTCAAAGTTTGGCAAAGCGATCATCATAAACTGATGTCTTGCCCAGATATGAAGAACATTTTTTTCTAATAAAAATTCACCTTGAGCTTTTTCAGGAAGTTTTGGAAGTTCACCAACAAATTCTGATTTTGGAGGGATTGATATTTCTTTATAACCGTGTTCTAAAAATTTCTGCTGAAAATTAAACCTCGAGACACATCTTGATGAAAACATCGCTTTACGCACAGCCGAACCTGCTCCATCGGTTGCGATAACTGTTGACCCACTGACTGAGCGTGTTTCACCTGTTTCAGTGTTTTCAAGTAAAACTTCGCCCGTAGTGCAATCAAATTCCAAACATTTTTGATTAAAGTGAAATGTTGATTCGGGATATTTATCAGCTTCGTCTATAAGTGCAATATTCAAACCGCCACGTGAAACCGAATTTATATATTCACCTTCTCTTCCCGAATACGGAAGCATTTTGGTTTCGCCTTCGATTGAATGGATGAGCCGACCATACATCGGAACTGCTTCTTTGAGCATATATTCATGCATATCAACTTCCTTTAACGCACGAATCCCACGATTAGATAAAGCTAAATTTATTGAACGTCCGGCAGACATTTTCTCTTTACGCATATCGCCACGTGCTTCATAAACTTCCGTTTCAATACCGCGTTTTGCCATATATGTAGAGAGCAGTGAACCTGCCAAACCCGCTCCGATTATGATTACTTTTTTACTTTTCATAAGAAGTTATACTTTCATTGTAATTAAAAATTACACATTCATCCAAGTTTGTATGTCCTCTTTTGCTAAACAAATGCGTCTTGATAAGTGAAGGCAAAAAAAAGCCTGTCACAAAACAAAAAGGAGGAATGAAAGATGGAAGTGATTGTATCTTTAGGAATAATTGAAGCGAACAAAAGTGGGCGATACTACGATTTTGATATGGTTGCGTTTTACCCTGGCAAAGTAAGAGTAGGAGGTCTTGGTGATGGATGGAAAGAAGTTAGTAAAGACATTAGCATTATGCCGGTTGGTCATTTGATAGAAAGGTCTTTTAAACAAGACTCAATGGTTGTTTACAAAAAACCAGATTTTCTATCTTCCCAATTAATGGATGCTTTTCAAAAAGGAACTTTGCTTAGCGGATTAGTTAGGATTTACATGAAAACCAATGGTCAGAAATCCGTCCAGGTTGGTAAATACAAATTCCATTTTGAGGTTAAGCAGATGCTTCTCAATCAAACCAATGAAAATGGTGATCGTTGGGAACGTATGGAACTTTCAATTGTTGACGAAACTGAGCGAGTTCTGGCATTAGATGAATAAAAAGGGAAAGTGAACGAATAAGGCATAATTTTACTTTAATAATTAAAGCATTTATAAAATGCAGTTTCATAAAAACAAAATGGTGAGAAGATTATCTTCTTGCCATTTTTTTTGTTTAATTTCTTATCCAAATCTACTCTCAATAATTTCGTTGTTACGAATAGATAAACATACTTCTTGCAAGGGGTTTTTACTTTTCTTACAAACTTCATTTAACTAAACAGTCCTAAGAAGTTATGGAGTTTTGTTTGGACTATGTACCAAAAATTGATGGAATTCATTCTTATTTTTCGCTCATTAATATAAGAAATTGATTGAGTAGAAAAAGTACAGATTTTATTCAGTAAATTTATTTATACAAATGTGAATAAAGCTAAGGAGAAGAAATGAGTAATAATTATTGGAATGGATTAATCCATCCGGTTCTGAAGCCAGATGATGTAACTGCTAGTTGGGTAAAGAAAGACACTACAGGTGTGGGACTTTTAGCTGTAAACAAGGCTTTCTGTATTTGGTATCACGGTAGAAAAACAATTGAGAAAATTGAAGCCGAAGATATGAATTTATACATAAGCAATAAAAAGAAATCATTAGGTTATTCTGCATGCAAATCTCTTGAGTATTGCGGGTATGCGGGATGGGGATTAGGAGTTCAAGATTTAGATGATGCCTTCAAGCACATAATAAAAAATAATGGAAAGCGGACAGATGAAAAATCTACAATTTCATATAACGGACGTGGTAGATTTATAGGCTATGGAAAAATTCCGAACTCAATAGTTAACTTCTTAAATGCTATTGATGCGGCTCGTCCAAATATTAATAAGGCTTTGAGTGTATATACTAAAAAGACTCAGGAATTATCAAGACTGAAAATAACTGGAAATACGCCAACTAAAGTGCGAAATCTGCACAGACGGTTAAAAAGTATTCTTGGATTATTCCCGCCGAAAAAGAAGGTTTCTTCCATAAAAATATAACTATTTCAGGGATTCATTCGTGGAGTGATGCTAACAACGCTCTTTCTTCGGGGGTAGCAAAAGGAATAAGTTTTGCAGGAACTCTACTCAAAATTTTAGATTTAGTTGAAACCTACGAGAAGTCATACAGAGCATTTGATGGAGATAGACGTATGGCTCTTTGTTTTGCGACCCTTTCGTATGCTCTAAATTTTATACCAGTCATAGGGGCATTTTATGGAGAATATGCTAAGCATATAGGAGATATTACCTTTATGGGGCATAGATTAAGAAAAGATAAAGAACAACAGTTAAATGCATATGTGTATCAACTTCAAGAGTCAAGACAAAAAGTAAAATTCAGCCGATGTCTAACTTGTAATTCTGTGTACTCCTATAAAATTTTATAGGGAAACTTAATATTTTAAGTTTTTAATTCTATGTTAGACAATTATTCAAAATTTCAACAAATTTATATACATCCATAAAAGAATTATATAGCGGAACTGGAGCAACGCGGATTACGTCAGGTTCACGCCAATCGGCAATTACGCCTTTTTCGGTGATAGCTTCAAACAAACTTTTGTCAGAGTTTTTAACACGAATTGAGAGTTGGCAACCGCGTTCGTTTGGGTTTGAAGGCGTGATGATAGAAATTCTTTCGTCGTGGATTTCGTTTAAGAGAAATTCCATATAGCTTGTCAGTTCACGGGATTTCTCCGTTAGATGTTTCATTCCGCCTGCTTCTTCGAAAATATCTAGCGAAGCCTTTAATGCAGCAAGTTGAAAGATCGGCGGGTTTGAAAGCTGCCAACCTTCCGCACCCTTCATCGGGACAAATTCATCGTCCATCAAAAATCTAGATTCCTTATCATGTCCCCACCAACCAGCAAAACGTGGTAAATCAAAACTTTCCGAATGACGTTCGTGAACAAAAATTCCGGCTATTCCGCCTGGTCCTGAATTTAAGTATTTATACGAACACCAACAAGCAAAATCAACATTCCAATCGTGAAGTTTTAGTTCCAGATTTCCCGCCGCGTGTGCGAGATCAAAACCGATAATTGCTCCGACTTTATGCCCTGCTTCGGTAATTGCTCGCATATCAAAAGCTTGCCCTGTGTAATAATTCACACCTCCGAGCATTACAAGTGCAAGCGAATCGCCATTTTCTTCAATGGTTTTAACAATCTCTTCAGTTCGTAAAATCGTTTCATTTTCACGAGGTTTAAGTTCAATCAATGCATCTTCAACATCAAATTTATGAAATTCAATTTGAGACTTTATAGCATATTGGTCGGATGGAAAGGCATCACCTTCAATAATAATTTTGTATCTCTCAGCAGTTGGACGGTAAAACGAGACCATTAAAAGATGTAAATTGACAGTCAGCGAATTCATCACAACCGTTTCAATCGGTTTCCCGCCGACAATATTCGCCATCTGTTCGGTTAAAAATTCGTGATAAGGCATCCAAGGGTTCTTCGCGTGAAAGTGTCCTTCAACTCCTAAAGTCTCCCAATCTTTTAATTCCTGTTCTATATATTCGCGTGTGGTTTTCGGCTGCAAACCCAATGAATTCCCAGTGAAATACAAAACATCTTCGCCGTTTGATTGCTTCGGTATATAGAATTTTTCGCGGAAATGTCTAAGCGAATCTTGCTCATCCGTTTGTTGGGCAAATTTTTCAGTTGATTCAAAGTGCATGATTTTAGTTTCTTGTTTGGTTTTTTCGTGGTTTCTCAATTCAGTCTCAAAGTATCATTTATAAGTTTATTTTCTAAGGCACGATTGATTCACTACAAACCCAAAAATAGTTTGTACATTAAATTAACACATAAAAAAACTGATTTTTCTTTGACTTGAGTCCATTGAAAAAAAACTTTTGATAAATTAATGACCCTTTCTCTAAGAAAATATCGTTTTCATAAGTAGATAGAAAAAATATTACATAAGGAGAAAGAAAATGACATCTTTAAGTGATCAATATGTTCAAACCACTTTTGTAGCTCGATGTAGAGAACTCTGGAAAAATTGGGGAAGATATAGTCAGGAGAGAAGACGAAGCAAATTGAAAACGGCAATTAATGCTACGTTAAGAACTTGTAATTTACCTGAGGTTGATTTGATAGTGGGCGAACCTTTTTTAGTTGCCGGCTCTTGGAATATTAGATATCCAAATAGTTATCTTACAGATCAAATTAGTGTGGATAAGTTTGCAAGAGGAGTAACTACTCTATATCACGAAGGTCGTCATTCTGAGCAATGGTATCGCATAGCTCAGGGGATTTCTGCCGGAAAGTTTCGCGTGCCGACTACTTCTCTGATGCCACAACAAGCAACGGTAGCGAATATCTCAAATAATTGTGCGATAGCTTTTACGACAGCACAACATGCATACAACAATCGCCAGCATTATCCGCAAGCTATGGATAGAATTATTTCCCAATGGTATCGGTCAATTTATGGTTATCAACGTGCTCATCGTGGACAGGTTTTGGAACATTTAGACTGGAGTGCCTTTTTCAATACACATGCTGATATAAATTTTGCCAGATACTTAAATCTGCCTGAAGAAAAAGATGCATACCTTGTTCAGGATGAGGTATTAGCAAGATTATCGAATCATCTAAATATGTGGGCATAATTAATGTGAATCAAGAGTAGAACTGAATATTTGAATTTATTGGTCACAGGACGCTAGTGTAAAAGTGCAAATTCTTTGCAAGACTTTAGTATTCTTTCTTTTCTTATGGGGAAGAAAAAAATAAGGCAATTTTCAATTGCGTTCCTGTTTATTAAATCTCTGCACTTTCCTAGTGCAAAGTGGTTTAGTTGTTCAGGAATGTAAAATTTATCACGAAAGTGTTTGAGCAAATTTTACCCATCCATTTTTTGTTCAAATTCTTTGGTTGATCTAAAATCTATTAGTCGATTTTCACTCATTACACAAATTTAGTTGAAACAGTTTGATTTTTCATAATTGAGAGACAAAACTTTGCTTGTGTAAGATTTTTAGCAAAGCAGAAAGTTTTAGTTTTCCATTCAGCTTAGAGCTAATGCGACAGCATCTTTTATAGACATTTGTCTTCCTTTTTCTTTTGCCATTTTTAGCTCTTCTTCACCCAATTTTGCTCTAGCTTTTTCAAGGTAAGATTCGATTTGTTCTTTTTCATAAAACTCTATGACATAGTTAGCTTCTTCATAAATTCCATACATAACTTCGCCAATATGAATTGCTTTCTCAAATTTTCCATCTACAACTGCTAAGGCGAGAAATATCTCAAATGTGTAAGCCATACCAATTTTGTCATCGAAAGCATTTGCAATCTCAAGCGATTCGATTGAATAAGAGCGAGCCTTTTCATATTCTCCCGATCTGAGTTTATTTCCAGCCAAATTTACACAAGCTATCTGAGCCATTCTTCTGTAGCCTAATTCACGAGAAATTGTGAGTGATTCGTCATAATACTTATCTGATATTTGAGGTTTGTTTTGTTGATTCGTAACATTTCCAAGGTTATTTGCAAGGTTGGCTATTTCATACTTTAAGTTTAGTTTCTTAACTATGTTATAGCCTTCTTCAAAAAAGTTGCTGGCGGCGGTGACTTCATTCTGAACAAGTTTTACTTGTCCAATTACTTCAAGAGCTCGAACGATTGTAATTTTATTTCCGACTTCACGGGCAGTTTGCAGGCTTTTTTCACAATATAAATTTGCTGCTTCTAAATTTCCAAGTCGCCAACTTATATTTCCTAAATGAGCACTTGCTCTAGCAATGAGTCTTGGGTCAACTGTTTTATCAATTTTTTCAAGCCCCTCTTTGATCCACCTTTCTCCTTCAATAAAATAGCCTCGATTTATCCAAAATCTGCCAAGAGATGAAGCAATTTGCAAAGAGGTAATAGGATTATTTTTTAATGACCACTCAAGAGCAGAACGGAAGTTATCTATTTCGATTTCAATCTTATCAAACCAATCTTTATCATCTGCGTGTTCAAATTCAGCTCCGATTTCTTTTGCCATTTCCATAAAAAAATTGGCATGTTGTTTTTGGGTTTCAAACAGTTCATTACTCTTTGTTACACGTTCACGAGCAAATTCTTTTACGACAACTAAAAGACGAAATCTCGGTTCGCCATCAGATTGTTCTTTTTGAATAACTAAACTTTTATCGACAAGAGAAGTTAAACCATCTAGCAAATCTATTTCTTCATCGAAAATTGCAACTTCTTCAGTTGCTTCAATGGAGAAACCGCCACGAAAAACCGAAACACGATTGAGAAGTCTTTTTTCGTCATCCGTTAGTAAATCATAACTCCAAGAGATTGTTTGACGCATTGTTTGCTGGCGTTCAGGCAAGTCTTTTGCTCCACCTGTCAATAGTTTTAAGCTATTTTCCAAACGTTTAAGGATGGCTTTTGGTGCAAATAATTTTATTCGTGCGGCGGCGAGTTCTATTGCTAATGGAAGTCCATCAAGCTTTTGGCAAATTTCTACAACATCTTTAGCATTCGTTTCAGTCAAAGAAAAACTGGGTTTTGCAGATTTCGCACGTTCAATGAAAAGTCTGATGGCAGGATATCTTGTTAATTCATTAACTGATAAATTTTCCTCTGAAGGAAATTCGAGTGGTTGAATAGTTACTTCATTTTCAAAACTTAGTTGCAAACGAACTCGGCTTGTAACAAGAATTTTTAAGTTTTCAGAAGCAGAAATCAAATCTCCAATTTGGGGAGATGCTTCGACAATTTGTTCAAAGTTATCAAGAACTAAAAGTATGTTTTTGGGCTTGAGAAATTCTTTTAGGTTTTCTAATTCTGATTTGTCATTCTCTTCCTTAATTTCTAGAGTCTTAGCAATAAATGAAATGACTAAATCGGGATTTTCAACCATTGAAAGATCAATGAAGAAAACGCCGTCTGAAAATTTATTAATTAAAGTTGATGCAACTGATTTTGCTGTTCGGGTTTTTCCTGTTCCACCAATTCCAGTCAAAGTTACCAAGCGTATGTTTGGACTTTGAAGCATTGTTGAGATTTGGTTTATTTCCTCTATACGACCAATCAGCGGTGACATTTCGCTCGAAAGATTGTTAGGCGACAATATTTGGTTAGCAGAAATTGCTTGGTTTGTTGAGGATGAGTCAAAAAACTGAGTTTCTTGTTCTTCTGATATTTCGTTTAAGTTTTTGTGTTCAGCAAAGTCTAAATTTCGTTTTATGACTTTTAAATTACTCAATAAATCTTCAAAGTTTTGATAGCGTTCATCCAAATCCTTTTTCAGAGACTTTTCAACTAATTGAGATAACTCAAATGGTAAATTGGGGTTGAGCATATTTAATTGTTTCGGTTCTTCATGAATAATCGAAACTAATGTGTCAGTTAAAGTCTCGCCGAAGAATGGAGTTTTGTTTGTTAGAAGTTCATAGAGAATTACCCCAAAACTCCAAATGTCAGTTCGTTTATCAACCTTTAATCCGCGAGCTTGTTCAGGCGACATATACGAAACAGTACCTTTTATTAAGCCTTGAGTGCTTTGTGCCTGAGATTCTTTACTCAACAAACTGTTTTCCGTTTCAAAAAGTTTTGCTAACCCAAAATCAAGAACTTTTACATAACCGTCATCTCTAACCATTATGTTTTCAGGTTTAATGTCTCGATGAATAATCCCGGCTTTGTGAGCTTGGGTAATTGCCTCTGAGATTTGAATCACAATTTTTAAGATTTCTTTGAGCGAAAGTGAATTTTTTTTGGAAATTAGCTCACGTAAGGTTTTTCCTTCAATAAATTCCGTGGTGATAAAGTTTGTATCGTTAACTTTTCTGATTTCGTAAACGGTTAGGATATTCGGATGATTTAGAGCAGAAGTTGCTTTGGCTTCCTGTTGAAAGCGTTTTAATTTATTTGCATCAACGCCATATTCATTATGCAGAAATTTTAGAGCTACCTTGCGGGCAAGAATTGTATCTTCTGCCAAATAGACAGAACCCATTCCGCCTTTACCCAAAAGCGAAATAATTTTATAACGGTCAAATTTTTTGCCTGTTAAGTTTTCGTTTTCGTCGAAAACTTCGCTAAGAAGAGAATTTGGAGATGAATCAATAAAACTATCAAATGTGTTATCAAATTCCAGAAGCGAATCAACTTCGGAACGCAGTTCAGAATCATCTCCGCAAGTTTCATCTAAAAAGGAATTACGTTTATGCAGTGGCAATTCCAAAACCTCATTACAGATTTTTTCTACTAATTTGAGTCTTTTTGAATCCATACAATGGGAAATACAGATTGAAAATACATAATTTACTCTTTGCTCATTTCTCTTAAAAGCCACATTCTGGCAAAACGCCAATCTCTTTGAGCCGTTTTTCTGGAGATATCTAAAACCTTTGCGATTTCTTCAAACGTCATTCCGCCGAAATATTTCAACTCCACAACTTTTGATTTTCGATCTTCTAATTCGGAAAGTTTTTTAAGTGCTTCGTCAAGGGCGATAATATCAACAGACTTTTGATTTTCAACCTTTAAAGCTTCATCAAGTGTAACTTTTTGCTGCCAACCGCCGCGTTTCTCTCTGCTTTTTGAGCGGGCATAGTCCACCAAAATGTGTCGCATAGCTTGTGCTGCTACACCAAAAAAATGAGAACGGTTTTGCCAATCGTGCTTGTCATTTTTGGCTAATTTCAAGTATGCCTCGTGAATTAATTCTGTAGTTTGAAATGTATGCCCCGAATTCTGACCGCTCATATGTCGGCGGGCAATCATACGCAGTTCGTTGTAAACAAGCGGCATTAATTCCTCAAGAGCTAAATTATTGCCTTCGCTCCATTGAATCAACAATTGCGTTACTTGTTCAGAATTTCCTTGAGTCATTTTTAATTACTTTTGGTTTTGACCAATGGCAGTAATTGTAACTTAAACAACGAATTAACAAAACTTTCTACTCAATGTCCCTTTTTTTTCGAAAGTGTCGTTTACCTAAATAGAGGAGCTAATTCTTCAATTATAAAAATCAGGAAAAAATAAATCTGGGTAAGAGAGGAGAAAATCAAAATGGATAAAAAATCAATAAAAATAACAGGTGCAGTTAATATAACAAACAAATATCATAAGATAATAATATTTTTTGTGCTTCTAGTTGCTTTTTTTGCAGTTGTATCAGCTGAGCAAGTATATTCCCAAAATTGTGGTTCAGGGTTTATTGCAGGTTCGGACGGTTCTTGTGTTCGCGAAGTGAAATTTCATTCACAAGTAAATTTGACTCTTGAACAAGCAAGAAATTTGGCAAAACAAAAAAATTGGGAATTAGCTACTATCGAACAGGTAAAAGAGGCTTGGTTGAAGGCGAAACTGAATGTCTTTGCATTTGGTAGAACGAGTTCTGGCGATATGTGTGTTCCAATTCAACAGCCAACAAATGGTTTTAAGAAAGATCCAAACTGCCGCGATAATCGTGGTAATCAAGGGTTTTTCTATGTAGAAAATATCAAAAAAACTGCAACAAATAGTACGACAAGATCGACAGCACTACCTGCACCGATTTCGGCAGGTGATACGGTAAAGGTAATGAAATGGATTGCTCTAAAGGTTTCAGCGGTAAGAGTTCCATATTGTTATAAAAAAAGTGAGACTCGTGGTGCGGGTAAGCCTTTGAGTAATAAATGTGCTCCAGGTTTAGAAAAAGATGCAGGACTTTGTTATCCAAAATGCAAATCGGGCTATAAGGGAGTTGCTACAACCTGCTCGGCAAATTGTCCCGCCGGATTTAAGGATATTGGATTATTTTGTCAGAAACCTTCTGGTACTTATGGACGCGGAGTTGGCTATGGTTGGAAAATTGGTGATCCAGTTGGAAATTATGACAAAGCCAGACAAAGATGCGTGGGGGCAAATTCTCAAGGCTGTGAAAAGATCGGTTTAATTTGGTATCCAAAATGTAAAACTGGATACAAAGCTACCACTGCCAATATTTGTGCTCCTGCTTGCCCAAGTGGTTACGCAGATACGGGAACTGGCTGTAGAAAACCTACTTACAGTCGCGGTGTTGGAAAACCTTTAGCTTGTCCGAGCGGAACACAACAAGGTCGCAAAACTGAAAGAAGCGGTTTGCTTTGCTATCCAACTTGTAAAAATAAAGACTATGTTGGTGTTGGACCAGTTTGTTGGCAAAAATGTCCTGTGCAGCAACCCGTCGGTTGTGGTTTCGGATGTTCAACTGACAAGGGAACTTGTGCATCAGTAACTTCGAGTCAGGTTATTTCACCAATTATGGCGGCTGTGAGTATTGCAACATTAGGCTCTTCTGCCGCTGCTACTAATGCCGCCAAAGCAGCTAAAGCAGGTAAAGATGTTACTAAATTTACCGCAGGTGCAAGAAAGTTTACTAAATTATTGAAAATAATAAACAAACTTAAAAGATTAAAGGTAATGGCAAAACTTACTACAATGCAGGCTGTCGGCGGACCAGCGAATATGAAAAAATTGATTGATGCTGGCAAAGTGCTTCAAATTGGATATAAGTTTTATGTTGCTACTTCAACCCTTAAAGATCAGCACGACTTATTTAAGGCAGAATTCTCAAAACAATTTGCTGAGCAAACAAGTCCTGAAATTGCAGTTGAAATAGAAAGGCGATTTGGTCCGAAAGGGGCTGAATATATTCGACAGCAATGGGCAGATAAGCACTTAAGTATGATGGTTGAAGCAGACGCATGGGCAGCTTCCAAAAATGTACTTACAGTGGCAGCGATAGCAGATCCGACAGGTCTTGTTAGTGTTGTCAATGCTTATTTACATCCTGTTTGTAAAGAAAGTGCGGTATTCCCAAACATCAGACTTCTACGCAGAGACTAATTTATAAATCAAAAGGTATGTTTAGAGTTCAGTAATTGTAACTCTGAACATACCTCCCCCAAAAAACTACTTACATTTGAGCAAAAGGAGAAAAGAAATGAAATCCATATTTATTAAACGCTTTTATATCGTCAGTATAGCAATAATTCTTTTAATCGGAATAACCCAAATTCAAGCACAAACTACAAAAACAATTAAAACAAGTTCGACTAAAAATAATGTCTCAAAAACACAAAAGGAAGATATTGAAGATATTGTACGAAACTATTTGCTCGAAAACCCTTCGATTATTAGAGAAGCATTGCAAGCCTTGCAATTAAAAGAAGCAAGAGAAAAACAAGAGCTTGTTGCTAAAAACTTAAAAGCTTTTGAAAAAGAAATTTTTGCAGACCCGAATTCGCCATCTGCAGGGAATAAAAAAGCCGAAGTTTCAGTCGTCGCATTTTTTGACTATAACTGTGGTTATTGCAAACAGTCGTTGCCGATGTTGAAGGAATTATTAGCAAAGGATTCTTCAATTCGCATTGTTTATAAAGAATATCCAATCTTGAGCCAGTCCTCCCAACTTGCCGCTAAAGCTGCACTTGCCGCTCATCGCCAAGGAAAATACGCTGAATTTCACGAAGCTTTGACTAACGCAGAAGAAATCAACGACGAATTCATTAAAACTATTTCTAAAAAGCTTGGAGTCAACTATGAAACTCTGACTAAAGATATGAACGACCCGAAAATTAATGAGTATCTTGCAAGTAACTACACACTTGCAAACAACTTAAATATTCAAGGCACACCTGCTTACATAGTTGGAACAAGGGTAATTCCCGGAGCAATTGATTTGAGTTCTTTGATAAATATAGTTGCTGAGGAACGTGCAAAACTTTCTAAGTCCTTAAACAATTTAAATAATTCAGCTAAATAACTTTAGAGAAAAATTTGATGGGGCGGTGTGGATTTATTCGAATTCACACCATTTATTTTTTTACATGTTTTTTCAAGAAAAAAATGTCCCATTATTTTCTAAAACGTCGTTTACATAAATAGAAGGCAAAAATGTTTTCACAAAACAAAAAGGAGAAAAATAGGAGATTAGTAAAATGAACAAAGAAGCTTTTGAAGCATATGTAGAAATTTGGAACGGTGCAGATTTTGATCGGTTGGAAAGTTGTATTTCGGAAAACTTAATTCGGAATGTTCCTGAAACAGTCAATCAGTCAACCGATAGTTTGAGTGGATTAATAGAAGTAATGAAGAGTTTTAGAAAGGCTTTTCCTGACGGAAAGGTGACACTTGATGAAGTGCATTATATGGATAATTATTCATTTGCTAAATACACTTATACAGGAACAAATACAGGCGATGGAGATTTTCCTGCAACGGGCAAATCTGTTTCTACTTCCGGTTCATCTTTCGTGAGATTTGAAGATGGAAAGATAGTTCAAGAAGATGTTTATTACGATGCGTTAGGTTTTATGATTCAGTTAGGAATTATCGAATTGCCAAGCGAAGAATCTGCAGCAACAGCTTAAATTCAATGGTTTTTAATATGTTTAATAAAAATCTTGCAGAGAACACAAAATTGTAATAGATAAAGTTTTAAGAAACTTTGCAGTCGGACGATGTTAGTTTTTGTACGACTGTTTTTTTGAAATAAATTAGTTACTCAAATTTTGATTTTTCTAAACTCAACCAATCAAGTGCAGCACCATGAAGTAATTTAGCTTTTGTTTCATCATCGTAATTGCCTGTTTCGATTAATTTTCCTGGTTCAAGTTCACCAAGCGGAAAAGGATAATCCGTACCAAGTGCGACTCTGTCTGCTCCGACTAAGCTAATTAAATAATCAAGCATTTCGGGGGAATGAACGAGGGAGTCAAAATACATTCTGTCGAGATAATCTTTTGGGTTTTTGTCATTATCAATCGCACATAAATCGGGACGGACATTAAAGCCATGTTCGATTCTGCCGATAGTTGCGGGAAATTCACCACCGCCGTGTGCAAATGCGACTCGTAGGTTTGGAAGTTTTTCAAAAACACCTGAAAAGATTAATGAGCAGATCGCTCGTGAAGTTTCCGCAGGCATTCCGACGAGCCATGGAAGCCAGTATTTTTTCATTCTTTTTGTGCCGATCATATCCCAAGGATGCACAAAAACTGCCATTCCAAGTTTTTCGCATGCGGCGAAAATATCAAAAAATTGAGGTTCGCTTAAATTCTTTTGTCTAACGTTTGTTCCTATTTCTATTCCGACCAATCCAACTTCTTTCGCACGTTCTAATTCTTTAATCGCAAGGTTTGCGTCCTGCATCGGAACTGTTCCAAGACCGATAAATTTTTTCGGATATTTTTGGACAATTTCAGCGATTCCATCATTCAAAACTTTGGAAACTTCCAGAGTGTCTTTCGGTTTTGCCCAGTATGCAAACATTACCGGAACTGTCGAAAGCACCTGCACATCAACATCAAATTTTGCACATTCTTCAATCCGTTTTTCCGCCGACCAACAATTATCTTCGATCTCACGAAAAAAATGCCCATCATCACGCATCATTTTGGCACAACCTGTTTTGTGATGGTCGAGCGTAATAAATCCGCCATAGCCAAATTCTTCTTTCCAGTTTGGGATGTGTTGGGGAAGTATGTGTGTGTGAATATCAATTTTTAGCATCGGCATATTTTATTCAAAATTTGATTTCTTTGGTAGTAACCAACTCAAATTTTCTACAATTCAAGTTTCGTTCAGCTCTAATATTCCCTAATTGAGACTAAATTCTCCTGTATTCGCACTATTTTTGTTTATGTATTTTCAGGACGGGATTAAAGTTGTGTTGGTAAAAATAAAAGGAAAATCTTAGGTTTTGAAGATATGGACAAATATAAAAAATTGGAGAAAAAGGTGTTTCGTTTACAAGCGTTTTGCATAGCAATTGTTTTAATGGCTGTTTCGCTTTTAATGTTAGGATTTAGCTTGGATAAAAAAGTGAAGTTTAAGGAAATTGATGTTCAGCGGATAAACATTGTCGAAAGCGATGGGAAGTTGAAGATGGTCATTGCTAATAAAGAGCGTCAGCATCCGGGAATCGTTGACGGAAAATATTTTAAGGAACGCGAAGGAAAGCGTGCGGCGGGAATGATTTTCTTTAGTGAAAAAGGAGATGAGATCGGCGGGTTAATTTTTAGAGGAGACACAGGGAAGGGGCAGGGTGGATCACTTACATTTGATAAGTTTCGCGGTGACCAAACTATTCAGCTAACTCATCAGGAAGACAAAGATGGAAATTACTTCGCCGGATTGAGAATGAATGATCAAAATATGCCATTAATTGATTTCATTAAAAGAATGGAAGAAATTAATAAACTGCCGACTAGAGAAGCGGCAGAAGCAGCTTATAAAAAAATGAAGGAAAACGGAGAGACTTCTGTGAACCGTATGTTTATAGGAAAATCTTGGAATAAGAAATCTCTTATTCAAATGAGTGATGCTAAGGGCAATATGCGTCTGGAATTATCAGTTGAACCGGACGGCAATCCGAAGCTTAGTTTTTTAGACGAAAAAGGTAAAGTGATTTATAGTCTTCCTAAGGATGCAAAAGCTAAAGGGCAATAAACTACGGTCAACTCAAAGTCTTAAACACCTTTTGTTTCTTCTTTTAGGAGTTTTGAGTTGGCTCGGATTCTCATTTCTGCTGACACTTTATGTGAAAATCATGCATGGCGGTTCGATTTATAAATTCCCTTGGCACTGGGATGCACCGTTTTGGGGATTTTTGCATTCATTGTTGGGGGCTGCGGTAATTATTTTTACTAAGTGGAAACTTGATTTGTTTTCCGAAAAATCAAAATCTCTCTGGCGGGATTTTGTAATACTTTTCTCTCTGATTCCGATAAACGCATTTGTCATTACAGCTTTTTCGATTACCGTTTTGGGACAATCAATGACGGGAAGAGAAAATATCACAGCCTATGAATGGGTGTTGGGAACTCTTCACACGATTTTTCCTCAAGTATTCGTTTGCTTTACTTGTGTCGGATATTTCTATCTGACTCTGATAAATAAAACCAAAGAAAAACTTCGTCAGGCACAAGAAGCAAGGACTGAGATGGAATTAAAAGCTCTGCAAAAAAATATTGAGCCGCATTTTTTGTTTAATAATCTAAATGTTCTCTCGTCATTGATCGAGAAAAATCCACAGACTGCTAATGAATTTCTCGACAAGATGGCACAGCTTTACCGTTATATTTTGCAGACGCGGGATGCGGATGTTGTGAAACTGCGGGATGAGCTAAACTTTTCACAAAACTATTTGTATTTGCTTAAAAAACGCTTCGGCACAGCTTATAAGTTTGATTGGCAGATTGCAGATTCGAAGGTTAACGGTCAGATGATCGTTCCGACTGCTTTGCAAAGTTTGCTTGAAAATGTCGTTAAGCACAACGCCGGAAGCAAGAGTGATTCTCTGCAAGTTTGCGTTAAATTGGATGATCAAAATTTGATTGTTGAAAATGAAATTCGCCCAAAATCAAAAAATGCACTGCAAAGCGGAACGGGGTTACAAAACCTGCAAAAAAGATATAATTTATTAACCGAAGAGCCTCTGGAAATTGTAAAAAACGAAAAGAATTTCACCGTCAAAATTCCTTTGCTAAAAATAAACCAATGAAAGTTCTTATTATCGAAGACGAACCGCTTGCTGCTCAAAAATTGAGTGGTTTTATCAAGCGTTATGACGATTCGTTAGAAATTTCTGCAACTCTTGAAAGTCTCAAGGAATTAAATGCTTGGTTTCGCACAAATCCGCATCCGGAAATAATCTTCTCCGACATCGAGCTGCTCGACGGCAATATTTTTGAGTTTTATGAAAACGCCGAACTAAATTGTCCCGTAATTTTTACAACCGCTTACGACCAATTTTTAATGCAGGCTTTTGAAAAAAATGGCATTGCCTATTTGCTCAAACCTTTCACGTTCGAAAATTTTACTGCGGCAATGCAAAAGCTTGAAAAACTTAAACAAAATTTCGTTTCCGCCCAGATGGATTTCTTAAAAGAGATTCAGAACGACTTTCTAAAACCAAAATATAAGGAAAGATTCGTTATAAAACTACGAGGCGGCATACAATTTGTTGAAACCAAACAGATCGCATATTTTCAGATAAACGACGGAGTTTTGTTTGCCTTCGATTCTACTGAAAACAAGTTTCCGCTAAATGAAAACTTAAATCATTTAGAAGAAGTCCTCGACCCGAAATTATTTTTCCGCATAAACCGTAGCGAAATGGTCAATCTAAAATATATCGAACGCCTCGAACCTTACTTTAACGATCGTTTATCAATCCGCATGAAAAACTCAAAGAAAAAAATTATCTCAAGCACAAACCGCACACCAAATTTACGAAAATGGTTAGAAGGTGATTTGTGAGATTCAAACTGCTTCAATTACTTAAATTTAGTAATCCTGCATAAGTGTTCTTGAAACCACATTTGTCATAGAATTTTTGCAAATGTGGAGCAAAATCCACGTGAATCCATTCGATTCCGTTTTCTTTTGCGATTTTGTAAGTTTTCTTTACTAATTCTAATCCGATTCCACGTCTTTGAAGTTTTGGATGAACAGTTGTGTCTAAAATAAATGCGTGAATTCCGCCGTCCCAAACGAGATTGACAAAGCCAATCAGTTCATTTGCAGAGTAGGCACATATGTATGCGAGGCTTTTGTTGAGAATCAGCTTAAAGTCTTTTTATTTATGATTTTCCCAAGTTTCTGCAAAGAGTTTGTTTAACTCTTTATTTGAGATTTTCGGACTGATTTTATATTTAATTTTCTTCAATTGTTTAATTCATAATCAAGAATTATAGTTTTACTATTTTCATCAGACTTAAACTCAATTGTTCCGCTTATGTGTTCTAATTCATCAGTTCCTGAACCAGGCACGATCTTGCCTTGTGCTTTTAACGTGTCGGTCATTCCGCCATGAATTGCTACGAACGAACCTTTTTTGCCTTCGATCTCGACAAAAAATCTGTCCATAATCGTATAACCTGCAGAATCTTCTAATGAAGTACACATCAAAAGTTTTCCAACGCTGTATCCTTTCATTTCGCCGTCAAAAGTCTTTTTAACCGTAACTTCCGAAAGCGTTGGGCTTTCTGTCGAATCATCATAATTTTCCGCTTCCCAGCCACTGACAACAAACTGCATCGTTATATTTTTCATATTTTTATGTCTATTTCCTTCCACTAACCAAATACATCAAAGCTGTGCTGACATCATAATAATTTTGATTCTCAATCGCATCTTTTAATTCAGATTTATATTTTTTGGTTTTTTGTTCAATTCTTTGTCGGATTTCTTCATATTTACCACCGAAAGTTTCAAATTGCTCTTTTGTCTCAGCTTTCATAAATTCTTCGAAGTCATTCTCCAGACGAAATTTCAGTATTGCTCTAATTTCGTCAGTTTCGTAAGGCGGAACTATGCAGTTTGCTTTATCTGAGATGTGAACTTTTATATCTTTTAATTCTAATTGGCTAAACAATTTCGGTAATAGATCACCAATCGAATTATCGCCTTGTTTAAGATTTATTTTGCCTTTTTCCTTGATGAGTCCGAAAATAAACCAGTCGATAATTTCATCAATTTCAAAATCTGCCGTAATTGAATCTTTCAAAATTGAAGCGACTAGATTATTCGGCTCGGCACAAAATAAAATTCCGCCAGGCTTTAAAACTCTTTTCATCTCACGCAAAGCATCAAGCGGGTTTTCAATATGAATCAAAACCGTCTGACAAGTAACCGCATCAAAAGAATTATCCGCAAAGGGAAGTTCTAAAACATCAGATTGTTTGATCTCAAAGTCAATTTCTTTTTCATCAAAAAACTTCTGTAATTTACTACTTTCTTTCGCCCATTTTGCATCTGCATCAACTGCCGTAACTTTTGCACCTTCAGGTAAAAACTGCGAAACAATCCGTGTCCAATGGCATTGACCACAACCGACATCTAGAAGATTCTGAACCCCCGAAAGTTCCCAACGCTTCGCCATCAATTCCAGAAAATCTTGGTTATACCAATAATCTCTGAAATCACCAAAATACTCTTCTGAATGTCCTTTAGGTTTATTTATTGCCACAATCTTGTTACGAACTGTTTCAAATAAATTACAATTATAAAGTTTAAGAGGTTAGAAATTAATATCAATCAAACGGGAAATAAAAAACTACTTACCAATGAATGAGTTGTTTCCAGTATCTAATTCAAGATGGCGTGTATCGTTTAAGGCTAAAATTCTTGTGTTCCGTCTTCCTCTAATTTCAAAGCGGTTGATTCCGCAGTTTGAAGTTACAAGCCAAGGGGTTTGTTTTGTGTGACGATTGATGGCTCCCATAAGGTACAATGTCAGATAACAAATTGCTCCGGTGTGTGAAAAAACGGCGACGCGTTTACCTTTGTGAACGTAGAAGATTTCTTTTAGGGCACTCGTCCCGCGTCTTAAAAGTTGCCGATAGCTTTCGCCACCTGTAATTACGTGATTTATATTTCGATTAACGAGGGCAAAGTAATCTTTAGGATACTGTTCTTTAGACTCTTTAAATGTAAGTCCTTCCAAAACACCTACGTCTCTTTCCCTAAAAGCATTTGTTTTGTTGATTTCGAGATTGAGTTTTTCAGCTAGTGGTTTGGCTGTTTGGACGGCTCTGATTAAATCACTCGAATAAATAACGTCTATATTTTCTTTTTCCAGAGCATCTGCGGTTATTTTTGCTTGATTTATACCTAAATCTGATAGAGGAGTTGGAGAGTGTCCGCCGAAACGTCCTTCAGCGTTTCCGCCCGACTGTCCGTGTCTAATAAATAATAATCTTGTTACAGGCATCTTTGGGGATGTTTGAATACGAATTTGAGATTTCAAATTTTAACTCACATAGTAAGTTAATTCAATTTGAATTTCTTATTCCTGTAACTTGATAATTATTCAGTAATTACGAGGCTGAGACGGTTTCGGCTTTGAGTTTTTCGGTTTGATAGTGAGTAATGAGAGCATCAATTATTTGATTCAAATCACCTTCCATAACTAAATCAAGTTGATGGATAGTCAAACCGATGCGATGATCTGTGACGCGATTTTCCTTGAAGTTATAAGTACGGATCTTTTCACTGCGGTCGCCGCTTCCAACCATGGACTTTCTTTCGGAAGCCAGCTCTTCGTGTTGTTTCTGTTCTTCGATTTCTTGCAGTCTTGCACGAAGAACTTTCATAGCTTTTTCACGATTCTTGATCTGTGATTTTTCATCCTGCATCGAAACAACCAACCCGGTTGGCTGGTGAGTAATTCTCACAGCAGAATAAGTTGTATTCACAGATTGTCCACCCGGACCTGATGAACAGAAAGTGTCAATCCGCAAATCATTTTGGTCAATTTGAATATCAACTTCTTCAGCTTCTGGTAAAACGGCAACAGTTACAGCGGATGTGTGAACCCGTCCGCTTGATTCAGTTTGAGGGACTCTTTGTACACGATGAACGCCTGATTCGAAACGCATTTTAGAATAGACATTATCACCTTCAATCATTGCGAATGCCTCTTTCATTCCACCAACACCTGTGTCGGAAGCATTCATTATGCTCATTTTCCAACCTTGGTTTTCTGCATAACGAGCATACATACGTAAGATTTCACCTGCAAAAAGTGTTGCTTCATCACCGCCGGTTCCCGCACGGATTTCCAAAATCACGTTCTTTTCATCATTCGGGTCTTTTGGAATTAAAAGAATTTTGAGCTCTTCTTCGCTGTTTTCTACATTTTCTTCTAACTCAGAGATTTCCATCTCAGCCAGCTCACGCATTTCTTCATCATCCGTGGCTTCCAAGACTTCTCTCGCACCATCGAGGTCTTCCTGCATTTTCTTTACTTCACGATACTTTTCGACTATTTCACCTAAAGACTTATGTTGTTTCATAAGTTTTGTGTAAGCATTTATATCCGAAGTTACTTCAGGATCAGACAATTGTCTGTTCAGGTCTTCGTAGTTTTCTTCAATTTGTGCGAGTTTTTCTAACATATTTTTTACACAGCAGCTTCTAATTCTTTATTAGCGTCAGGCTCCAACTTGAGCGATTCCTTTAAAGCTTCGATAGCAACTTCCAATTGGTCATCATCAGGGTTTTGAGTTGTGATGTTCTGCAACCAAATTCCCGGAAGAGTCATGATCTTGAAGATTGCCCCTGATTCTTTTTTAGCCGCGTAGCGAATAATTTCATAAGAAATTCCAGCAACTAAAGGCATAAGGGCAATTCTTACTGCGAAGTTCATCCACATTGCTTCAAAGTTAATGAAAGAAAAGAGAACGATTGCTACGAGCATTACGACCATTAAGAAGGATGTGCCACAACGTGGATGCTGACGTTTTTGAACCGTTGCATTCTTAACTGTTAAGTTTAACCCTTTCTCCCAAGCAAAAACTGTTTTATGTTCTGCTCCGTGGTATTGGAAAACTCTGTGAATATCCTTTATGTAGGACATTGAGAGAATCATTACAACAAAAAAGAACATACGGATAAATCCGTCAATTAAGTTGAATCCAACCCAACCGCCCAATGAATCAAGCTTAACTTCTGCAAGATATGCATTGATTGTTGTCCAAATTCCTGCATCAGCTGCAATCGCTGGAGCTTCTGCCCAACCCAAACCGATAAATAAAACATTAGTTAAAAGAAGTGGTGCGAGTATAAAAAGCAAAATGTTAAAACCAAGAGCAAAGATTATTGACCCGACTGTGCTGGCTGATTGCTTTGCTTTTTCTACCTTTGACTTGTCTTTTTTCTCTTCGGGAAGAGTCATTTTAGCTGGAGCTTTAGTGAAGTTCTCGTCTAAAGTTCCTTCAACCAAAGCTACCTCAGTTTCGGTAGCTTTCGCTTTTTCTAACTCTTCTTGCTCTTTCAAGTCATCTTCAAAAATCTTCGCAGAAAAGTTTAGAGCTTTGATACCAAGTGCCAGTGATTGAATAAGTGTTGCTCCGCCACGTAAGATCGGAACATTTAAAATTTTGTATTTGTCGCTCCATTTAGGCAATTTATCGGCTTTACTCACGATTGAGCCGTCTGATTTGCGACAAGCGATCGCATAGGCATTTGGCGTTCTCATCATAACGCCTTCCATTACTGCCTGTCCGCCAACAATTAAATCTCTTTCCAACGCTAAAAATAATGCAAAGAATCTTTTCATAATTTCAAAAAATATAAGTGATTATAAGAATTAAAAATAACTGATTCCTTAGATAAGAAATCTGTTTATAAAGATGTCTAATTTCCCTTGATTTGCAAAAATTTACACAAGATAAAGAAATAACGCCTCAGCTTTTGTAATAAGTTGGCGTTTGCATCTTTTGTAAAATTATACACCAAGAGCAAACGACGCACTAAATAAGCGTCGGCGTTAGTTTTTTTGCTATAACTGGCTAGAAATAATTATTTCTTCCATCTTAAATGGTCTTAATTTTCAGCTTTTAGCGGTTGTCGCTTTATTACGGCGAGCAAAACGCTTGTTAAATCTGTCAACACGACCTGCTGTATCAACCAATTTTTGTTTACCTGTAAAGAATGGATGACATTCTGAGCAAATCTCGACATTCAGATTATCGTCCATTGTCGAACGTGTTTCAAAAGTATTGCCGCAAGCACAGGTCACGGTAATTGCTTCATAATTTGGATGTATTTCTGGTTTCATTTTTCTACTATTGCCCCCTTGATAATATAAATTTCGCACAGTGTGCAAACGATTAATATAAACTTGATTCAAAATAAAAGCAAGCTAAAATCCGATGCCATAACTTGCAGAAAAGTTTACTTGTGTGTGCAAAGCATTTTGTATCTTTGTTTTAAGTTTTCTTCTATTATTTGACGATTCTTCTCTTTTTCGTCCTTCAAAATACTCACAACATTTGCCTTACTTTTCTTAACCGCACTTAATCTTTTATGTTTGATTATTTCCTTACCTAATGAACTTGTTTGACCAATGCAAACAATTTTTTGATGACCTTTTCCCACTTTATCTATTTTGCGTCTTGAAATCACAAAAACGGCGGGGAAGTCTTCAAACTTTGCTTTTAAGTCGAAAACATCAAACTCATAAGTCAGACGTTTACCGCGAAAAATTGCTGATCCGACCGGTTTGATAATCTTTCTACGACCTCTTTTCCTTTTAACCTGTTTTTCAAATAAATAGCTTTCTGTATCAAAACTTTCGATAGCTTTTTCTTTCTTACGGACTCTTTTTTTCTTCTGTACGTCGGAAAGAAAAGGCTTATGTTTCTTTTCTTTTTTTTTAACAGTTTTATTAATCTCATTGAGTTTTGACTTAACAGCTGGCTTTTTTCGAGTTCTAGGTTTTGTTACTGTTTTCTTTGTTCTTACATTTGTTTTCTTTGAGACTTTTGATCTTCTTGTTTTTACGGGTTTTTTCTTTGAACTACCTTTAGTAGGTGATTTTTTAACAACTGATTTAGTTGATTTGGCAGTTGTTTTTTTCTTTGCAGGTGTAGTTTTTCTTGTTTGTGTGGTTTTGGCGTTTTTAGTTTGACGCTTAGAAACCGTAGTTTTCTTAGCTCTTTGAGGCTTTTTAGCTGTTGAGGTAGCTTTTTTGGAGGTTTTACTAGCTACGCGTTTTTTAGAGTTTACTGTTTTCTTGTTTGCCCTGCGTTTTGTTGTTGAAGTTCTTTTTGCAGTTGAATTATTTTTTTTAGGAGTAGTTTTTCTTGTTTTGGGCTTTTTTCTTACAGTAATTTTACTTACGGTTTTTGGTTTTTGGGCTGGTTTTTTAGCTAGCGTTTTTCTAGTTGTAATGGATTTCTTGCGAACACTTTTACTTTTAGTAACAGGTTTCGATTTTTTAGTTGATTGAGGTTTTTTTACAGCAGTAGTTTTCCGTTTAGTCGTAGATTTTGTCGTTTTTCTGACAGATTTTTTTCTCTTAGGTTTAGTTGTTGTTTTTGTGGTTGAGGTTTTTCTTTTCGGTGTCGTTTTCGAAACAGCTTTTCGTTTACTTACAGCTTTAGGCTTAGGTTTTGTAACCTTTTTCACAGATGCTGTAGCTTTTTTTGTTGTGTTTTTTTTTTCTGTCGGTTTGCGTTTAGGAGCGGTTGACTTTGCTCTTGAGTTTGTTGTTTTTTTTGCAACTGCTTTTTTCTTAACAGTTCTCTGACTTGTTTTTTTTACTGCTTTACTGCTTGAGTGTTTCATATAAGACATTGTATCAAATATGAAACACTCAAGCAATCTGTGAAATGTTATTTTTGAGTCTTGAAAATGAAACGTCTTTCGGACATAGGAATCAAATATTCTTCAAAAGAAATCTTTCTCCTATTTAATTCCCTCCGCACATTTTCGCCCGCAAATAATATCATCTCGGCATCATTTGACCATTTTTTTATTTGAGCTATGCGTTTGCTGAATTTGTCCAGAGCACGGCACATAACAAATGAGACATTAATGTTTGTTACTTCTTGAAATTGCTTATTTATAAGAATCGCACGCTCATTCAGGTCGCATTTAGAAATTACTTCTTTAAGGAAATTTCCTTTTTTAACCTTTGATTCGATGAGTTTTCCCAAAAGGTCTTCACGGACAATTAAACAGGGAATTGAAGGCAATCCGGCACCTGTTCCAACATCAGCAAAAACCGCATTTTCTGGCAAGAATTGGATTGCGTAAAGAGATTCTAAAATATGACGTATGGCAAATTCTTCTGCATCCGAAGGAGCGACGAGGTGTAGAATGTCATTGTGTTTCATCACCAAATCATAATATACAGCTAACTTTGAGATATTTTCACTGTTAAGTTCTAGACCGAATGCTGACTGATGTTTTTTTATGGCTTGTTTGATATTCATTAACTTAAATTGTGAAGGTAATTTGAAATATAAATTGATGCGGATGAGAGGACTTGAACCTCCACGATGTTGCCATCATAGGCTTCTGAGACCTACGCGTCTACCAGTTCCGCCACATCCGCAAATTGGAGTGTAAATAAATATAAATTTGTTTGTAAAAAGTTACAAGCTGCCAGAATAGTTTGTGATGACAAATTTATTTATGGCGATTATTTTACTCAAAAACAAAGGTACACAGAGTAAAATCATCGGCTACTTTAACAGTTCTGACTATCTTTACTTTATGTCATAACCTGTTTCTTTTATTATGAAAACAATGAGCGAAAGTTTGAAGGAAAAACTTGAAAGCGTTACAAAAAATATAGAAACTGCGGCGAAGAATGCAGGGCGAAACCCTGCTGATGTAAAACTTGTAGCGGTTAGCAAAACCCATCCAATTAAGGTTTTACAGGGAGCAATTGCGGCAGGTTGTAAAATTTTGGGTGAGAATAAAGTTCAAGAAGCAATTGAGAAGATTGAAGAAATCGGGAATGACAAAGTTGAATGGCATTTAATTGGACATCTTCAAAAGAATAAAGCAAGAAAAGCGGTTCAGAACTTTGATGTAATACACACTTTGGATTCTTTAAAACTTGCAAAAAGACTGGAGCGTATATGTTTAGAAGAAGGACGCAAGGAATTATCAGTTTTAGTGCAAGTGGATTTAGCGGACGAAGAAAGCAAATTTGGCATCAAAGAAAAAGATTTGCAGGAATTAGTTGATTTTTTGAAGGATTGTGAGTGTTTAAGGTTTAACGGTTTGATGATAATTCCTCCTTTTTTTGAGGACGTTGAGAAGGTTCGTCCATTTTTTAGGAAATTGCGTAAAATAAGAGACGACCTACAAACACAAAATGTTTTTGCAAAAGGCTTTGGCGAACTCTCGATGGGAATGAGTAATGATTTCCATGTTGCGATAGAAGAAGGTGCAACATTGATTAGAGTCGGGACAGCGATATTTGGTCAAAGAAATTATTCAAATTAGATGGTTTTTGTTGAGATAATCATTGGTGGATTAATAGCGGCGGCAGTGCTTTATGCAGTCCGCAGAACCCGAGAAGAGCGTTTTAAGAAATTCTTTGCTGGTTCACTAATAATTGTTGCCCTAATTTACGTAGGTTTTGCAGGTGTCGGCATTTCGACAGAAACAGCAACATCGAATTGGTTGATAATTGAACTCGTCGGAGTCTTGATCTATTCATTTTTTGCTTATGCTGGAGTAAAAATTTCAGCTTGGTTTTTGGCAGTTGGTTGGGCGGCTCATGTTTTGTGGGATGTTTTATTGCATTGGGGCGAAAGCATCGTGTTTGTACCTGACTTTTATCCGTCGGTTTGTATTGGTTTCGATTTAGTTTTCGCAGCGTATATTGCTTATAGGTTTTATTTAAGAGATAGTATTTAATTATGTTGGAAACAGTTTTTTTCGCTTTTTTTCAGGCAATAAAAAATGTAGGGATTTTAGAAACTTATTTATATCCCGTCATTCGCGGTTTTGTTGTTTTTTGTGTAATGGTCGTGATCTTACTAATGGTCTTGCGACTCATCTTTAATTACACCGACCCAAATCCATTTGGATTGATTGGTAGATTTTCCTTCAGAATCAAAAAACTCACCGACAAATTTGTCTATCCAATTGCAAGATTTTTAGGCGAAAGGCGAATTGATACACGCATTGCTCCACTGATCGCACTTCTAGGCTTTATCGTCGTTGCATACTTCACTTTGCAATTATTTTTCTATTTCTTTTTTGCAATTGATAATGTTATTTTCGGAATTCAAAACGCAAGCATAACAAGAGTTGTTGGCGGAATTCTGTTTGGTTTCTTGGGGATCTACTCTCTCTTAATTATATTCCGAATAATTTTATCTTGGATCGTTAGTCATATGAATAAAGCTTTAATGTTTCTTTCGCGTTTGACTGATCCTGTTTTAGAACCATTTAGACGTTTAATTCCACCGCTTGGAATGTTTGATCTGTCACCGATAATTGTTCTGATTTTATTAAACTTTTTACAGATGGCAGTTGCTGGAGTTTTACTTCGATAGTTGATAAAGATTACCGAGAAAGAAGATTCTGTGGTTTTTGATGTTCGTGTGATTCCTCGTGCTTCAAAAAGCGAAATTGTGGGCGAATATAACGGAAATCTCAAAGTAAAACTATCCTCGCCACCGATTGACGGAGCAGCAAACAAAGAGTTAATAAATCTCTTTTCCAAACATCTGAAAATTCCAAAAGGCTCTATCGAGATGATTAAAGGAGAAACCTCAAGGTTAAAAACAATCTCAGTTAAAGATGTAAATAAAAGTACGATTTTGGACTTATGCTAACAGGTTTCAATCAAACCAATTAAAGTTGTCAAAAGCTAAAAACATCTTTAAGTAAAAAGCTATGAACATAAAAACATCCTTTCTATTCATTTGAAATCACTTCAACTAGAAATATCTAACCAAAGTAAATTAAAAAAGATGTAACTAAAAAATGAAGATGTTGTGAAAAGTGTGGTTTGCGAAACAAATTTTCGGCGTGATATATTTCAAACTTTCAAATTAAACAATTTTATCAAAAGGAATTTATAGAAATGTCAGGACACTCCAAATGGCACAGTATTAAACACAAAAAAGGTGCGGCAGATGCCAAACGAGGCAAGATTTTTACAAGGCTTATCAGGGAAATTACAGTAGCGGCAAGAGATAGCGGCGGCGATCCGGATATGAATCCGCGTTTACGCAAAGCGATTTCTGATGCGAAAGCGGCAAATATGCCCAATGACAATATCGAAAGAGCTATAAAACGCGGAACGGGTGAATTAGAAGGAGTTAGCTACGATGAAATTACCTACGAAGCCTATGGACCGGGCGGTGTTGCGATTCTCATTGAAACGATGACCGATAACCGTAACAGGACTGTTGCTGAACTTCGACATTTACTCTCGAAAAACAGCGGAAATTTAGGTGAATCGGGTTCGGTTGCATATATGTTTGACCGCAAGGGTTATATTGTTGTCAACAAAAACCAGAAAAGCGAGGATGAACTTTTTGAACTAGCCATTGAAGCAGGTGCAGAGGACTTAAAAGAAGATGGTGACAGCTTTGAAATCTTTACCGATCAGGAAAGTTTCGATGAGGTCAAGACCGCGATTGAAAATGCAGGCGTTGAAACTGACGTGGCAGAAATTTCAATGATTCCTCAAACTTATGTAAAGGTTGAGGGAACTGATGCTCAAACAATGCTCAAACTATACGATGCAATTGATGACCACGATGATGTTCAGAATGTCTATACAAATTCGGACATTGATGACAATGAATTAGAAAATGTGTAAGTTGTAATTTTTGATTTTTACCCCAAGTTTTAGTAAATTTCACAAGTGAAAGTCTTAGGAATTGACCCAGGAAGTCAGACACTCGGTTGGGGAGTTGTCGAAGGTAGCGGTTTGAAGTATCAAGGCGTTGCTTATGGGACTGTTAAATCTAGTCCAAGACAGGCTTTCTCTAAGCGACTTCTGAAAATATATAACGGGATTGAAGAAGTTATAGAAAGATTTAATCCTGATGTCATTTCGGTTGAAGAAGCTTTTTATGCACATAATGTGAAAGTTGCTTTGAAACTTGGACAGGTTCGCGGAGTTATTTTATTAATTGGTGAAAAGGCTGGGCTGGAAATTGCTGAATATAGTCCGAAGCTAATTAAGCAAACAGTTGTTGGTTACGGAAATGCCGAAAAACATCAAGTTCAGGAGATGGTTAGACTTCTTCTAAAACTTAGAAAAACTCCCGAACCACACGATGCCGCCGATGCTTTAGCGATTGCCATAACACATTTTCATCACGCTGGTGTTGAGAAAAAAGTTAAAAAAACAATGCGAAAAACTTAATGTTTGCATCGAATATAATCTGCCCTCAAATCAAAATTTTAAGAGGTCTTCCATTTTATGAAACGCTCACTTTTATTAATCTTACTTTTACTAATTTCGTTTTCTGTTTTTGCAGATGCACAGAGTCGGCGAGCAAGTAAAAATTCTAAAAACAGTAAGACAAACCAAAAGGGTAATCCTGCAATAGTTGTAGATAGAAGGCTTGCTGTTTTGAGGCGATTACCCAGTCTTTATGCGATACCAATTCAGCGAATGAGCGTGGGTAGAGAAGTTTTGGTGTTAGGTGAAAAGAAGGGTGACGGTGTTTTATTTTATCGTGTTAGAACATCAACCAACACTGTTGCTTGGGTGCAGGCTGAGGCAGTCGTTGGAAACTTTCGTAAAAATGACGACCAGAGGCTAGCAAAATTGGTTCAGTCATCAGATGGTTTTGACCAAATTGATAAAGCCGCAATTTTTCTTAAAACTTTTCCAAAATCACCTCTACGCCCTGCGATTCTTTTATTGATGGGAGATTTAATTGAAGAAGAAGCTATAAAAATATCCAAAAAAGCCGCACGTAGTCTCGACCGTAGCGAAATGGCAGCTTCCGGTGCTCCGCTACACAGTTTTTATTTGAACTTTTCCAGTCTCGACCGCTACCGAAAGATTGGTATTCGTTTTTTGTTCAACATAAACACAAAATCTTATCATTACGATGGTGAATCTTGGCTTGAAATTATGAGTAGATTTCCCAAAACGACTTTTGCAGAAGAAGCTCAAAGTAGGCTTGAAACCTTGAAGGAAAAAATGAGTCGAAAAAAATAATCAATTAATCGCAACGGCTATTTTTGAAGCAACAAAAGCATTGTTCTTTAGCAATTCTATATTAGTTTTAAGTGTCTCACCTCGGCTTAATTCGGACATTTTTGAAAGAAGGAAAGGCGTAATTTCTTTACCTTCTATTCCTTTTTTATCTGCAAGTCTTAAAGATTCAGCTAAGATTTCGTCCAAATGCATGTCACCCATTTCAAATTCTTTTGGAACGGGAACAGTTACAAGAATAGCATTTGGCAGATTCAGATCATCTCTTGCCTTTGCAATTTCAATTATTTCTTCAACGGAATCAACTTTTTCATCTACATATAAATTGCTTTTGTGTGAATAAAAAGCAGGAAGTTCTTGGCATTTGTATCCCAAAACCGTAACCCCATTTGTTTCAAGCCACTCTCTCGTAGCAGGAAGATCAAGAACAATTTTTGCTCCCGAACAGACTGTAATCATTGGCGTATTGGCTAATTCAGGTAAATCAGCTGAGACATCCTCTGAAAAGCCTCTGTGCACCCCTCCGATTCCACCCGTCGCAAAAACTTTTATCCCTGCACGATGAGCAATAAACATAGTTGTTGCAACAGTTGTTGCACAGTTTAGTTTTTTAGCAACAGCAATTGATAAATCTCTTCGGGAAATTTTTCTGATATTTTCATCAGTAGCTAATCGTTCTATTTGCTTGTTATTTAATCCAACACAGAACTCACCTTCAAAGATAGCTATCGTCGCAGGAATTGCTCCATTTTCTCGAACTATATTTTCTAGACTTAAAGCAGTTTCCAAATTATGTGGGTGGGGAAGTCCATGAGCTATAACCGTTGATTCAAGTGCTACGATAGGTAAGTTTTTTTCCAAAGCTTTAGCAACTTCAGGATCAAATGTAAAATTCATATTTAAAGTAAAATTACCACCCGCTCTAAGCAGGTGGTAAAAATAAATTGACGAACATATTATTTTATCATCGTACCGATTCGGTCAATTCTTGGGTGAGTTATACAACCTAGCAAGCTTCCATCACTTGCTCCTCTGTCACAAGACCAATAAACAAACATTGCCTGACCGATGATTAGTTCTCTAGGTACAAACCCCCAATAACGACTGTCTTCGCTATTATTCCGGCTGTCACCCATTACAAAATAACTATTTTCGGGAACAATCATTGGTTTTCCTTCCACAGCAAATTCATAATCACTACGAGTGACCTGCGTTTTTTCATCCAAAGCAGCTCTGATTGTCGGTTCGTTATAGTAAACAGTATATTTTTGATCGGGTTTTCGTTCCTCAAATTTTTTGACATCTAACGCTGATTCCTGATCCGGTAATCCATCCTTCGTTGGCATATTGCCTATTACTCTAAATTCAGGAAGTAGTTTGTCATTAATAAAAACTTGACTGTTTTTGAATTCAACTTTTTCACCCGGCAGAGCGATAACTCTTTTTACATAATTGATCTGGTAGGGAATAAGTCCGCGTTGTTTATCCCTGTCGGGATCATTTCTAAAGCCGGGATATTTGAAAACTACTATGTCGCCACGTCTTATTTCGCGTTGTGGCAGAAACGGAAGTGGGTTTCCGCTTGGTGCAAAGATAAACTTATTTACTAGTAGGTAATCTCCAACAAGGATTGTATTTTGCATAGACCCAGTGGGAACTGTCACGGCTTGAATGACAAATGTCATTCCGAATAGAGCCATGATTAATGTAACTACCAATGATTCAAAATATTCCAAAATTATATTTTTTGGAGGAGCTACCTTTTTTGATTTTATATCTTTGTTCTTTGAGTTATCCTTTTTGCTCATAAAACTTTATACGTTAGATTTATTGATTTAGTTGCTGTGTTTCCTTTTCAATTTTTTTTAGAGCCAAATCTGCGGCTTGCATTTCGGCTGATTTGATTGAGCTTCCTTTTCCTTTAGTTTTTCCCGTATCCCAAACCGCCTCAACAAGAAATGTGCGATTGTGCGGAGGTCCTTCGGTTTTCAAAACATTATAGGTCGGAGCCTCTCGTTTGTTTGCCTGTAAAGTTTCCTGCAAAAGAGTTTTGTAATCAATAGAACTTGTCGGAGTAGCTTTTATTAACTCTTTTTCCAAAACCTTTTTTACAAAATATCTTGCTTTTATATATCCGCTATCGAAAAAAATCGCTGCAATGATTGCTTCGAGGGTATCTGCCAAGAGAGCTTGTTTTCTTCTTCCGCCGGTTTTTTCTTCACCTTTTCCAACCCGCATAAAATTACCTAAGCCCAGCTCTTTTGCTACTTTAGCTAAAGTTTCAGTGCTGACAAGGTGGTGTTTCATTAATGTCAGATCGCCTTCGCTTAAATTCGGGTTACTTTCGTAAAGGTATTCAGCAACAGCCAAGCCCAAAACTGAATCTCCAACGAACTCCATTGTTTCATTTTGTAATTTGCGAATCTCTTCTTCTGTCCCTCCGGCTATTTCTTCATAAGCCCAAGAACGATGCGTAACGGCACGTTCAAGCAATTTTAAATCTCTAAACTTGTAGTCGAGAAGTTTTTCGAGTTTGGCGAGCGATTTTTGCACTAAAACATTTTATAAAAAAGTAATATAAAAAAGAAAGCCGAACGATTAAGAAAATTACGTCCAGCTTTCTTAGTTTTTTCAAAGCATCGCTTGATGTCGTCTATGATTTAACGATTGCGAGGCTTATTAGTTTTTGAACTTACTGTTCTAGCTCTTTTAGCACCACCGTTGGTAGCTGCATCCGTTGAATCTGTGCTTTCAACAGCAGGTTTCGGCTTCTCAATCGGATCAACCGGAGAGGTTGGATTCGGCATAGGCTTATTCATAACTAACGCTACGTCAGAATTAATCTTAGCTTCAGTTTTCATTGCGGCTTCATCTGCGTCGTAGCGGAAATCATAAAGCTGTTTGATGTTTTTGAAGAGATTATCCTTGTATGCTGCAGGGGTTTTAGGATTTGCTTTTGCCAAGCTGTAAGCACGCGAGTAAGCATCAATTGCACGAGCTGCATAACCTTTATTCTGTGCTAATAAGGATTTTGTTTCATCAGTGTCTTCACCTTCGTTAGCTTTTACTTTGTCATCACGAACTTTTTCCATTTCGATGACTTTGTTTAGATACCAACGACCTATTGCTCTGTAAACTTCCGGTAATTTTTTTGTAGCTGAATTATATTGTGTTGCTTTGTATAAATAAGGAAGTGCTTCTTGCTCTTTATTTTGTTTGAAATACTTAATTGAGCCAACCATGTAGTTCATCCATCCGAGAGCATTACTCTTACCATCAGCGTAATCCTTGTTTTTGTATCCGGCATAAGTTTCCGAAGTTTTACCGGATTTCATTTTATCAATGGATTTTTTGGCATACTGTACGGCATATTCATTAAATTTGTTTGCTGTTTGACTAGCAAAAGATTGCTCATACCCAACAGCTGCAAGTTCTAGAGTTAAGTCTAAGAACTCTGGTTCATATTTCAATATGTCAGCACCAGCTACAAATAACTGATCCCAATTTTTTGCTTTGTAAGCTGCTTGATATTTTGCAAGCCGTGCTTGTCTTTGTTTTTCTTTTTCAAGATCAGCTTGTCTTTTCTTCTCAGTTTCAATCCATTCTTGAAGTTTTGGAATAGCTCCTTTCAGATAATCAACTATTTGTTTATCAGGTCCGCTATTTTCATACTTTTGAATGTATTCTTTAGCTGCATCAATTGCTAACTGTTTTCCTTCAATTGTATTAGCCGCGTAGTTATCAGTGTATCTTTTATAAATAGCTTGTTTTTCCGCTTCCGGATCTTGAGCAAATGTAGGTGCTACATTTACTGCTGCAAATACAGCCAAAAACAGACCAAGCGTTAAAACTTTGAAAAAGTTCTTCATTAAAATTTCCCTCCAAGCAATCGTAAATCTTTCATTTTTGTTTGAATTTAGAAACTCATAAACAGTTTCTGTATATGCGAAAATCAGATGAAATGGATACAAAAAAAGTTGCAAGTTTCATCTATAAAAAATCGTAATTCATCTGAATTTTCACAAGAAGACTAAAATAGCCGTTAAGAATTAAAGCACAATAATTACGTAATCTTAACGATTATGTCAAATTCAAAATTATATCAAAAAGAAAGGGAAATTCTAAAGAAAAAATTAGATTTTCTTTAGAATTTCCTCAGTTTTATTAATAAAGTCACAAAATCGTACTACCTTTGCACAACTCTTGGTCGGACTATTTCGGTCTTTCCTTTAATGATTATGGTTGGAAATAGTTCTTTAGGTTTCTTAGATTTCTTGTTGGATTTAATAGATTTACTTCTTTTGGCAGGTTTGTTGTTTTTGGCTACATCATCATCTTTAATTTTGATATTCTGCGTCTCTTTCTTCTTACTAGAGCCTGTGACAATTACTCTGGGCGAAGATTTTACAACAATGGTTTTACGTGCGACTGTACCATTAAATCTTTGGTGAAGACGCGGTTTTAAAGCTTGATAGATTTTTCCGGCGATGGCGGCTGAGTATTTCCCACGTGCATTTTTGCCTTTTGTGATGACTACGACGGAATAACGTGGGTTTTGAATCGGAGCAACTGAAGCGAATGAACCAACCCAAGTTTTATCGGCGATGCAAGAACCTGTTTTGCCCGCGATATTCATGCCTGATTTTGTCATTCTTCTGGCAGTTCCATAATTAACCGCACCAACCATTCCCGGAATAACTCTCTCAAAAACGGTTGGTGAAATACCAATCTGTCTTTTCCAAAAACCTCTAAAGCTTGTCTTTTCGATTCGCGTACGCGGAATTTTGGGAATCACAAGTTTTCCACCGTTTGTGAGTGCAGATACCATTACAGCTAGTTGCAAAGGTGAAGTGCGATAATCATCAGCATGAGAATATATGCGTAAATTTTCGTTTCCGTAAGGTAATCTTCCCGTAGTTTCATTTTCGGCATTTATTCCTGTTCTTTCGCCAAGCCCTAGTCGACGTGCGTAAGCGACTACCTTTCTACTTCCCAAGTTCGTGCCAACTTTTTGAAAGAAAGAATTATTTGAATAAGCCAGAGCATCATCTAATCCGAGTCTGTAAGTTCCTCTTTTTAAGTTGCCATTTGAACGAATTAAATTTTCATTATAGCCTGCAACTGAAGTTACTAATTTTATTACTGAACAGGGTTTGAAAGCCTGACGTATTGCCCAATTTTGATTAACAATTGTCAGGATTCGACCTGTTTGAGCATCCATTACAACAATTGCTCCGGCTGCTGTTCCGAGAGCTTTGACAGCAACTCTACGAATTTTCAGATCTTCGCCTTCTAAATCATCTTTCGCTATATTTTTAGCAGTTTGTTGGCGGAGAACTTTATCGGAATGATGTCTGTATTTAGCAAAAGATGTAGCGGAGAAGGTAAGTAGCGTGAGAATAATTATGAGTGTTATTTTTTTGTATGAATATTTATAGAAAAACTGCATCTAAAAATTACCTCGGATTGTTTTTTTAAATAATCAAGGGGAAAGCTTAGGGAAGAGATTAAGTATTTTGAACGGACAAAAATTGATTTGATTATTAAAAGTTTGCCTATCGGCTATTGAAAACTATAACATTCAAAACAGGAAAACGACAAGGTTTTTACGTAATCACCATCTACGCTAACATCAATATGAATTTCTTTAACACATTTCGCGGCAGACTCCTCATAATTTTGGCTTTGCTTTTAGTCGCTACTTTAAGTGTTCAATACTATTTAAATTTGAGGACACAGAAAGAGAATGATGAACTTCGGGAAACTCATTCACAAGCTCTTCTGGCTGGGTTTGCAATTGGTGCAAACGGGATGCAACAGCAAGATGATCGCTTGCAAGATTTTGTAAAAAAAGACGGTGAAGCATTTTTTAATGAGCAGACCAGAGAGAAGATCAAAGAAATTTATATCATTGATGACAAATGGCAGATTTGGGATAGCCTCAGCGGAGATCATTTACCGGTTGAGGATGACGAGGGTGATTTAGTTTATACAAAGCTAAAAGAGATCAAAATACCTCCTTTTTCAGCAGAAAATAAAGAAAAGTTAGGCAAGGATTTAGAAAATTTTCCAAATGCGGATAAAGAATTAACTGAAACGGATGTACTCGAATCACATGCTTTACCAATTCAAACTAACCAAAATCTTTGGCATATTCTTGTTATTTTGGATAGCGAGCAGGAAGAATCCGCTAGGCTTGCTTCACAACCGCTTGCTTATTTGCTTGCAATTCTTTTGTTTTCCTCGATCATCACAATTGCTCTGGTTTGGCGTTTTTCCCGTCCGATTGCTAATTTATCAAAGGCAGCAAGACGTGTAGCTTCCGGAGATTTGGATTTTCGCTTAAAAGATGCATCTCGAAGCGATGAGATTGGTAAACTTGCAACTCAGTTTAATTTTATGACTGAAGAGCTTGAAAAATCGCGTGAATTGCAAAAACAATTGCAGGAAGCAGAAAAGTCAGCAGTAGTTGGAAGGCTCGCATCTGCAATTGCTCACGAGATCCGCAATCCACTCAATTACATAAATCTCTCGCTCGATCATTTACGAAAAAAATTCAAGCCTGAAGATGAATCAAAACAAGAAAATTTTGAAAAGCTGACCTCACAATTAAAAATCGAAGTTGATCGCATAAATCAACAAATTTCTGATTTTTTAAGATATTCGCGTCCGACAAGGCTAGAATTAAAACCCTTGGATATTCGTGAGTCAATTGAAGATTCTCTCCGAATTATTGAACCGCAAGCCGAAGAACAAAACATCAAAATCAGCGTTATTGAAAATGAAGATGTCCCGAATGTTTTAGGTGATTCAGAAGTATTACGTTCGGTTTTTAATAATCTTTTTATAAATGCAACTCAGGCAATGGAAAAAGATGGTGGAAACTTAAACATTAAAATTTCATCCGTGGAAGATTACGTTAAGATTGAAGTAAAAGACACAGGAGATGGAATCCCTGAAGAGAATCTGGACAAAATATTCCAACCATATTTTTCAACAAAAGAAACAGGAACCGGTTTAGGGTTAGCAATCGCAAAAAAAATAATTGATGACCACAACGGGAAAATAGAAGTTGAATCAGAAGAAGGAGTTGGAACAGATTTTATTGTAGAATTACCCAAAGCTTAAATATAAGGCATTTATAACTTTATGAGCAGAAAATCGATTTTAGTTGTTGACGACGAGAAAGGGCAAAGAGAAATTTTGGAAATGATTTTGTCGGGTGAGGGTTATGATGTAACGACCGCAAGTTCTGGCGAGGCGGCGATGAAGTTTGTTGAAAAAAGGCATTTTGACCTTGTTTTAACAGACTTGAAAATGACTGGAATGAGCGGACTGGATTTGCTCAAAGAACTTACGGACTATGACAAATCCATTATCGTTATACTTCTAACTGCACACGGTTCTGTCGATTCCGCCGTTGATGCACTTCGCCTTGGTGCATTCGATTATTTACAAAAACCTTACGACAGCGAAAAATTGCTTGAGACGATTTCGAGAGCTTTGAATCAACTAAAAACTCTCGACGTCGAAATAATTTCAGGTTCGCCTGAGATGGATAAGGTCAAAAAGTTGATCTTAAAAATGGCAAAGTCGAATTCAACAGTTTTGATCCGTGGCGAAAGCGGAACAGGAAAAGAATTGATCGCCCGTTCTCTTCATAAAAACTCATTTCGTGCTAATGAAGTTTTTCAAGCCGTAAACTGTGCGGCGATAAATGAAAACCTGCTCGAATCAGAACTCTTCGGGCATGAAAAGGGAAGTTTTACGGGGGCAGTCGGTGAGAAAAAAGGATTGTTTGAAGTTGCTGATGGAGGTACGCTTTTCTTGGATGAGATCGGTGAACTAGATATTTCTTTGCAAGCGAAACTTTTGCGTGCTTTGCAAGAAAAACAAATTCGTAGAGTTGGTGGGACAAAAGAGATTAATGTTGATGTGAGGGTTCTCGCCGCTACTAATCGTGACCTGCTAAAAATGTCAGAGGAAGGACAGTTTCGAGAGGATTTATATTATCGTCTTAATGTTCTGTCCCTTGAAATCCCGCCGCTTCGTGACCGTGCCTCGGATATTCCTTTATTGACGGATTTTTTCATCGAAAAACACACAAAGGGATCAAGCAGAAGTATCAAAACAGAAAAGACAGCAAAAAAAGTTCTCGAAAATTACAGCTACCCGGGAAATGTACGCCAACTTGAATCTGCTATTGAGCGTGCCATTCTGCTTTGCGAAAACGATACTATAACTACCGAAGACCTACCACCCGAAATGCTCGCTGCACCAAAAACTTCAAGCCAAAGTGGTGCTATTGATGAATACTTTAAGCTACCGCCCGATGGAGTAAATTTTGAAGACGTAGAAAAAAGTTTAATCGCTCAAGCCATGGAAAGAACTGATTACAACATCACAAAATCTGCTAAATTATTGGGTTTAACTTTCAGAACCTTACAATATCGTTTGGAAAAATTTGGAATTAAAAAAGATGGGGATGAGACAGAAGAGGAATAGAAAATGTGTAAACCCTTAGCTAACTGACCTCATAGTTTGAATGGACAAATCTGAACCTAGCTCAAATTGCCCGAAAACCATATCTTTGTTATTATTTTTAGTTTGCGTATTCATAAAAATTATTAAGATATAGGAATTAATTATAATGGCAACAGCAGGAAGAAAGTCTGAGGGTTCAGCAGATAAAAAAAATACTAATAAAAGAAATACTAAAGCGACCAAAGGAACAACTAAAAAAACAACTCGAAGAAAGTCCACCCGTAGCAAAAAAAATAAATTTAAAGGCTTAGATGAAAAAGCACTTATTGGCATTTACCGCACGATGTATCAATCACGTCGTCTTGATGATAAGGAAATCCAATTAAAAGGACAGAACAAGGTCTTTTTTCAAATTTCCGGTGCGGGACACGAAGCGATTTTGGTTGCGGCTGGAATGGCTATGAAAGCGGGTTATGATTGGTTTTATCCGTATTACAGAGATCGTGCTTTGATGTTGCAATTGGGGATGACACCACTTGAGATGTTGCAATCGGCAGTTGGTGCGGAAGCCGATCCGAACTCACACGGACGACAGATGCCTTCTCACTGGGGAAGCGTTCCTTTGAATGTTCCTTCACAAAGCTCGCCAACCGGAACTCAAGCCTTGCAAGCCGTCGGTGCAGCAGAAGCAAGTCATATCGCTGCTAAAGTTGAAGAATTACAAGATAAAGTTACGGGTTTCAAAGGTGACGAAGTTGTTTACATGTCGGTTGGTGATGGAACAACTTCCGAAGGTGAATTTTGGGAAGCATTGAATACAGCTTGTAATTTGAAATTGCCTGTAATTTTCCTCGTAGAAGATAATGGTTACGCGATTTCTGTTCCTGTTGAAGTCGGAACAGCAGGTGGAAGTATTTCAGATTTGGTTTTAGGTTTTCCTGATTTATTTATTCAAAAATGCGATGGATGCGACCCGCTCGAATCTTACGCAACTTTCCAAAAAGCTGTTAAATACTGCCGTGAACGAAAAGGTCCTGCATTTATTCACGCCAAAGTAATTCGCCCATATTCACATTCACTTTCGGACGATGAAAGACTCTATCGCCCCGAAGAAGAACGCCAAAAAGATGCGGAAATTGATCCAATTAAAACTTACGGTGAATTTTTGATGACAGAAGGAATCATTTCTTCGGAAGACTTGGAAAAAGTTCGCAACGAAGTTGATGAAGAAATTGCAATTGCCACAGATGAAGCACTTGTAAGTCCACAACCCGCTCCAGAAACGGCTCATAGAAATGTCTATTCAGAAGAAATTGATCCGACATCTTCAGAGTTTGATACAGAAGACGGTGCAGAACTTTCAGGCAAACCAGGAACAATGGTTGATTTGATTAACCGCTGTATGCACACAGAAATGGCACGTGACCCAAGAATCGTCGTCTTTGGCGAAGACGTTGCAGATGTTTCCCGTGAAGAATATCTCGACCAAGTAAAAGGAAAAGGCGGCGTTTTCAAAGTTACTGCAAACTTGCAGAGAGAATTTGGCTCAGCAAGAGTTTTCAATTCACCACTCGCTGAAGCAAACATTGTCGGACGTGCAATCGGAATGGCAACACGCGGTTTGAAACCTGTTGTTGAAATTCAGTTCTTTGATTATATCTTCCCTGCTTATCACCAAATCCGTAACGAATTAGCATTGATGCGTTGGAGAAGTGACGGAGATTGGAAATCACCTGTTGTGATGCGTGTTCCCGTCGGCGGATATTTGAAAGGTGGTGCGGTTTATCATTCACAAAGCGGAACAACACTTTTCTCACACATTCCAGGTTTACGAATCGCTTATCCTTCAAATGCTTTGGATGCAAACGGTTTATTGCGAACTTCAATCCGTTGCGATGACCCTGTTTTATTCCTCGAACACAAACACTTATATCGTCAGGTTTATAACAAGAGCGAATATCCTTCGGATGAATTTATGATTCCTTTCGGCAAGGCGAAAGTTACACGCGAAGGAACGGATGTTTCAATCATCACTTTCGGTGCATTGGTCGAACGTTCACGCCAAGCGGCGAAAAAATTAGAGAAAAACGGAATCTCTGCCGAAATCGTTGATTTACGCTCGCTCGCTCCATACGATTGGGATGCGATTGTCGAAACAGTCAAGAAAACAAACCGTGTGATTGTCGCTCACGAAGATTCATTATCATTCGGCTACGGTGCTGAAATTGCTGCGAGAATTTCAAATGAACTTTTTGAATATTTGGACGCTCCTGTTCGCAGAGTTGGTGCGACTGATACATTCGTTGCATATGCTCCGCAGGTTGAAGATTACATTCTGCCTCAAGCAGATGATGTTGAAGAAGCGGTTACGGAATTGATGAAATACTAAAAAGAAAAAAGTTGTTTTATTTTAGCCACGTCAATAGATGTCGTGGCTATTTTTCTTTTAAAGTTATCTGACATTTCTAACCTAATGATTTTTTACTCATTGTTATTTGGAATGTTCGTTCTAATATGATAACTTATATATTGGAATGCTCATTCCAATATAATTATTTAAACAAAAATTACAATAATGAACCAAAAAACATTATCAACTTTATTAAAAATATCTGCTGTTTTGTGGATTATTTGGGGCATAGTTCACATTTTTGCAGGCGTGATGACGATGTACTTCATTCTAAGCGGAGACATAGCCTCGTCTGTTAGCGGTATTGCAGATGCTGTTGACCCAAAGACCTTACAGATGAACTATCCGGAAGCCGCTGGTGCGATTATTGGACAACACGGATTCAATTTATTCTGGATTGGTTTAGTAACATTTATTTCGGCTTTCTTTATTTGGAAAAATAATAAGAACGCTATTTTCCTAGCTGCTATCACAGGTGGTTTGGCGGACTTGGGCTATTTCCTATTCCTTGATTTAGGCGGGTTTGTTAATTTTTTTCCCGGAACATTAATGACTCTTGTTTCATCCTCTGCCATTATTTTGAGTTTCTTTGCTTATTTTAAGGGCGAAAAGCTATAATTTTTTCGATGCCTAGAGTTAAACAATTTGATGAAGAAGAAGTTTTGCAAAAAGCTGTTTTAATCTTTTGGAGAAAAGGTTATTACAACACTTCTATTCAAGATTTGGTTGATTTTCTGGGTGTTAATAGAGCAAGTTTGTACAACACTTTTGGTGGCAAAAAGAAACTCTTTGACAAAGCTTTTGAACAATATAGGAAAGTAAATCATGAAGGTTTTACAAATTTCTTAAATACTCAAGAAAACGTAAAAGATGCATTACGAATGGTTTTTACAAAGATAATCAATGATGATTGTTCAGATAAAGATAGAAAGGGCTGCCTTATAGCAAATACAACTACCGAATTGCTTCCTACTGATAAAAAACTGCAAAAATTAATAACGCAACATAAACTAAATACTGAAAAGGCTTTTTTCGATTTGTTAAGTAGGGGAGTCAAAAAAGGACAAATTTCTAAAGATACGGATTTAGAAACCATCTCACGTTTGCTCTATACATTAATGACAGGATTGAGAGTTGTCAGCAAAACAAAACCCACTTTCGAAGAATCAATGACTTCCGTTGAAGCAGTGTTAGAATTACTCGATTAGTTTCAGATTCTTTTGTTGCTATCGAATACAACCCTGCTAACTACATCCCCTTATATATAATTCCAAATTTGATATTGTCTCAAGCCGATAATATTAAATAAGCAGCAATGGAATTGATGAAATAGTATATGAATAAAAATTTAATACAAAAATCATTCAAAACGTATTTACAATGGAGAGACTTAAAAGAATCAAGTCTCTCCCTTGATTTGTTCCCAGCAATTTTTATCGATTATTTTCAAGCAGTTAAATTTAAAGAAGTTGATGAGGAAAATGATGGCGATATGTTGCTTTTTCAATATGGAATCTATGATTGGGGTAAGGGCATTTTTTTTGAGTTAAACTTTACACGCCAATTTTATAGAATTTTTCCAAAAAGTTATTCTCATCGAATTTATCAATTAGGCGTAACATTTTTTTACAGCCCAAACGCCTTTAAAGAAATCAAAACTTTAACAAAGTGGTCTTCTGATTGTAAAAACTTAGAAGAATTTCAACACTTTATTCTTAATTCGCAAGGTTTTAAAACTGCCTCAAAAGAAATTCCAATTAAAAGTGAAAATCAGGTTACATTAGTTTAGAATTCCGATATAAATTTTTGGGAAAAGACTAATATTAATATGAATAGAAGAGAGTTTGGCAAGACTGTGGCACTCACTGGAAGTGCTGTTGGATTGAGTTTTTTGGGAGCGTGTGGAACAAGTGAACTTCCCAAGATGCAGAATCAAGAAAAGGAAATCTCAAAAGAACTTTCTGAAAAAATGTATTCAAAAGCACTTCAAATCACTAAAGATAAGGTGCGTGGCGGTGATGATGAACAATTCTTTAAAAAGCCTTTCATTGATGCTGCTTTTTCGCAGAATATCTTTCTTTGGGATACCTGTTTTATGGTTTGTTTTGCCAAATATCATTTGGATGAATTGCCCGTTTATCAAGCGTTGGATAATTTTTATGAACAAGCTGATGATGATGGATTTATCTGTCGGGAATATAGACAAGATGGTCGTCCGCTTTGGTCAAAAGATCACCCTGTTTCGATAAACCCGCCACTTCTTGCTTTCGCCGAACTTGAGATGTTTTCTGTTTCAAAAGACACCGAAAGATTAAAAAAAGTTTACCCAATTCTCAAAAAGAATTTTCAATTCCACGTTGATAAATACCAAATGGAGGACGGTTTATTTTTCGCCGACGCTTTGGGAATGGGAATGGACAATATTCCTAGGACTCCAAAAGATTGGAAGCCAACTACTGGAAGCGGACTTACTGAAGCTGAACTTTGGTCAAAAATCGGTGCAATGAATCTTCCAGCGGAAAAGCAGTTAGATAGTTTTAGTGCTGAGTATAAAGACACAGTAACAGGAGTTTGGAAAGAGCAAGGGCGTTTTATAGATTTCTCTGCACAGATGGCAATGTATGCAATTCAACTTATTGAAATTGCGAAGTTAACAGATAATCAATCCGATATTTCAGAATTTGAGTTATTCCATACAAATTTGAAAACAGCAATAAATGATAAATGTTGGAACGAACAAGATGGGTTCTACTATGACTTAGGATTTGATGAACAAATTCTACGCAAACACATCGGTGCTTATTGGACACTTCTTGGCAAAGTCATTCCAGAAAATCGTCTCGAACAATTTTTAGAAAAATTAACTAATCCAAATGAATTTTTCCGAACAATGCCTCTGCCTGCTCTTCCTGCAAGCGAACCCGAATTCAAAGGTTGGGGAGATTATTGGCTCGGTGGAGTCTGGGCACCGACAACCTATATGGTTCTCAAAGGTTTAACAGCAGTTGGAAAAAATGAGTTGGCTACTAAACTAGCAAAAATCACTTATCAAAATGTCGCTCAAGTCTTTGAAGCAACAGAGACTTTTTGGGAAAATTATGCTCCCGATTTAGTTTCTTACGGAATGCCTGCAAGAATGGATTTCTGCGGTTGGACTGCTTTAATTCCAATTGCTGTTTACAATGAATACTTAAAGAAATAGACAGAAAATTTCAAACGGCACTCTTAGCTTTTTAGAATTGGTTCTTCTTGAAATTATATTTGGCTAATATCATTCTATCTGAAATAAATTTATTATTGTAAAATATAATTAGAATTTGAGAGATTTTTTTACTAATCTCCTGTAAATAACTTGATAAAAGTTGTTTTGTTTAAAGAAACTTTATTTAAACCGAGTGCGTAAAAATATCATCTATTATTAGGAACTCTCTTCCTAGAAAATATTAAAAATTATGAAAAGCTTAAAAATTTATATTGGTGTAGTCGTTTGCTTATTTAGCCTTTTGATGTCTGCTGTTGCCCAAAAGCAACCTTCATTTAAGGTCGAATATGAAAAGTTCAAACTGGATAATGGTTTAGAGGTTGTCTTCCATATTGACCGCTCTGATCCTGTCGTTGCAGTTAATTTAACTGCTCATGTCGGTTCATCTCGTGAAAAGGCAGGTCGCACGGGTTTTGCACATTTGTTTGAGCATCTTCTGTTTCTCGAATCAGAAAATTTAGGCAAAGGCGGACTTGATAAAATGTCCGCGAGAATTGGTGGTTCGGGTGCAAATGGTTCAACTTCAAGAGATAGAACAAACTACTTACAAACTGTTCCAAATGATGCACTTGAAAAAATGCTTTGGGCAGAAGCAGATAAACTTGGTTGGTTTATCAATACAGTTACTGACCCTGTTTTAGCAAAAGAAAAACAAGTAGTTAAAAACGAAAAACGCCAAGGTATTGACAATGTACCTTATGGTCATAATTTTTATGTAATCGGCAAAAACCTTTACCCGAAAGATCATCCTTATAATTGGCAAGTAATCGGTTCTTTGGACGATTTACAGGCAGCGACTTTGGATGACGTGAAGGAATTTTTCCGTCGTTGGTATGTTCCGAATAATGTAACTTTAACTGTTGCAGGAGATTTTGACCCTGTTCAAGCGAAAAAATGGGTTAAGAAATATTTTGACGAAATCAAACGTGGTAAAGAAGTTAAACCACTTCCTAAACGTGCTGGTGTTGTTAAAGAAACAAAGAAACTCTATCACGAGGACAATTTCGCACGCCTTCCGCAATTAACCCGAGCTTATCCAACTGTCGAACAATATCATCCCGATCAATATGCCTTGGATGTTTTGTTTAACTATCTTTCACAAGGCAAAAAAGCACCGCTTTATCGTGTTTTGGTTGAAGACAAAAAGTTAGTTCCGGCTGTTAATATGTTTCATCGATCAGAAGAACTTGCAGGAGAAGCTTATCTTTTTGCAAGAGCATTTAATGGCACAGATTTGAACAAAATCAATGTGGCAATTGATGAAGCATTTGCATTATTTGAAAAAGAAGGAATTTCCAAAAAAGACCTTTCACGAATCAAAGCGGGACAAGAAACGCAGTTTTACAATGGACTCGCAAGCGTCCTCGGTAAAGGTGCTCAACTTGCTCTTTACAATATATACACAGGCGATCCCGGATATGCTGAAAAAGAAATCAAAGCAATTTCGAATGTTTCAACCGACGATGTAATGCGTGTCTATAAAAAATACATCAAAGACAAAAACTATATAGCGACAAGTTTTGTGCCGAAAGGTCAGAAGAATCTAGCTTTAACCGGCTCGAAAAAAGCTGAAGTTAAAGAAGAAACCATTGCTCAAAAGGATGATAAAGTTAATCCGAATGTAAATGCAAAATATAAACGCACTCCTTCAACATTCGATCGCACAAAAGAACCGCCTTACGGAAAAGCACCCGAAGTAAAAACTCCAAATGTTTGGAAAACTAAGGCAAACGGGATGGAAGTTTACGGAATTCAAAACTCCGAAGTTCCGCTTGTAAATTATGAGATTGTCATCGAAGGTGGAAAATTACTTGACGATATGAAAAAAGTCGGTGTAGCAAATCTCACTGCACGCCTGATGTCTCAAGGAACAAAAAATAAAACGCCACAAGAATTAGAAGAAGCAATTCAGCAACTCGGTGCAAATATAAACATCTTTGCAAACACAGAAGACATAAGAATCCGCGTCAACACTTTAGCGAAAAACTATGATGCCACCGTTGCATTAGTTGAAGAAATGCTAACCCAACCGCGTTGGGATACAAAAGAATTTGAACGCATCAAGAAAAGTATAATTAACCAGATTCGCGGTCAACAAGCCAATCCTGTGGCAATCGCCAACAACAAATACAATAAATTAGTATTCGGCGATAGCAACATTCGTTCAAAAAACATCTTGGGAACGATGAAATCCGTTAATTCGATTACGCTTGATGATTTGAAGGCTTTTTACAATAAAAATATTTCGCCAAGCGTCGCACGTATGCACGTCGTCGGTGATATTGATAAAAATACAGTTGAAAAGTCTTTGAATGGATTAAATAAAAATTGGAAGAAGAAAAAAGTTTCGATTCCAAGTTATTCGACTCCAAAACGTCCTGAAAAATCAAAGGTTTATTTCTACGATGTGCCAAATGCAAAACAAACAGTTATCAACTTCGGTTATCCTGCTTTAGCTCAAACCGATGCTGATTATTATCCGGCAGTAGTTATGAATTATATCCTTGGCGGTGGCGGTTTTGCTTCGCAATTGACTCAAACCCTCCGTGAAGGAAAAGGTTATACCTACGGAATTTTCTCGCAATTTCAAGGCACGAAAAGTCCAGGATTCTTCCGAATTTTCAGTCGTGTACGTTCAAACGTAACAAAGGAATCAGCAGATGAAATCAAGAAAATCCTTGATAATTACGCGAAAAACTACAACGAAAAAGACCTTGCTACAACAAAAGGTTTCTTAATCAAAAGTAATGCGAGAGCTTTTGAAACGGCGAATGCTAAACTCAATTTGCTTGATAATATCAGCAAATACGGTTGGGATTATGATTACGTTAAGCAACGCGAGGGAATCGTCAAAGGAATGACAATCGACGAAATCAGGAAACTCTCAAACAAATATCTTGATTCCAATAAAATGATATGGCTTTTCGTCGGTGATGCGAAAACTCAAATGGATCGTTTGAAAGGGCTTGGCTTTGGTGATCCAATTTTGCTTAATAAAAAAGAAGCGAAATAAGAAAAACACTAAAATTTGTTAGGTTTATCCCTCGATAAATTACAATTTATTGAGGGTTTTTTTATGTAAAACTTAGCTTTTTTATTTTGATTTTCGCGTTTGGAATTCAATCCATTATTCAAACCTAAATTCGCAAGTATTGTCAGGAAAATGAACATAAATCAAGCTACTGTTTAATTTACAAATAAATAAAGATTGCCGACTAATGAAAAAAGTATTAAAATTCAGAAATATAGATTCTCTATAAATACACGAATTAAATTTAGAAATATAAACGATTTAATATTCAGATTAGCCAGCCATCTTAGAAAGTGATTTTTTTTATTGGCATTTTTTCTAACATCTGTTTAGGAATTCGATTTCTACATTTAGTTCACCGAACAAACCCGAATAAAAAAATTGAAGCAAAAAATTATGAATTACTTTGTAAGAATATGTAGTGCTTTATGTCTTGTTGTATTTGTGGCTAGCACGAGCGTTTTGGCTTTTCAAGAGGTTAAGAAACCTCAAGCTAAGCCAACTCCACCAAAGGTAGGTCCAAGAAAAAAACAAGAAAAGCCAAAGTTTAAGAAATATGAAGATGTGATAACCAAAAAAGCTGTTACTAAAAAAGGTGTTTTTACAACACACGAGGTAGGTGACAAGCTTTATTATGAATTTGATCCAAAGCAATTTGGGAAAGAATTCATTTGGTTAGTTCAAATTGCAAAAGTTGAAAGTGGTAAAGGTCTAGGAGGTCTTGAAGCAAACAGAAACGTCGTAAAGTTTGAGCGTTATAAAGATCAAATTTTAATGCGGAAAGTTGCTTATAACCTAAGAGCAACGCCAGGTTCTACCGAAGAAATTTCTGTTCAAGCTTCTAATTTAGAAGCTATTGTTGCAGCACTTAACATTGTTACGTTTGGACCAAACAAAACACCCGTCGTTGATATGACAAATATCTTCAAAGGTGATGTTGAAGAATTGAGTCCCAAAACAAGTCTCAATGCTGTTTCTCTTGACAGAAAACGTGTTTTTATTACATCTGTTAAGGCTTTTCCAAAAAATATAGAAACACGTGTCTTAGCTACATACAGAGCGAGACCACCGAGGAATTTACCGCCAGCATTACGTGGCAGAATCAGTCCCGGATTTGTGACGGCTGAGTTGCATCACTCAATGGTTCAATTGCCAGAAAAGCCAATGCGTCCACGTTATTATGATCAAAGAGTTGGATTTTTTAGCGGATCATATTTGGATTTCAGTTCTAATCAAAACATTGCTGAAAGAAAACGTCCAATCAGACGTTGGCGACTAGAGAAGAAAAATCCAAACGCCGCAATGAGCGAACCTGTAAAACCAATAGTTTGGTATGTTGGGCGCGGTGTACCAAAGAAATACCAACAAGCCACTATCGAAGGTATTGAGATGTGGCAGTCTGCTTTTGAAAAAGCAGGTTTTAAAAACGCAATCATTGGTAAACTTGCTCCAACCAAGGAAGAAGACCCCAATTGGGATGCGGAGGACGCACGTTACGCAACGATTCGTTGGCTGGCTTCGGAAACAAGAAATGCATTTGGTCCGCACGTACACGATCCACGCAGTGGAGAAATTATCGAAGCCGATGTTCGTATGTTCCACAATGTAATAGCTCTTTTGGAAGATTGGTATTTCATACAAGCCGGAGCTTCTGATCCTAGAGCTGCAAAACTTCCGCTGAGTGATGACTTGATGCAGCAATTAGTTAGATACGTAGTTGCTCACGAAGTGGGACACTCGATCGGGCTTCAGCACAATATGCTCGGTAACAATGCTTATCCTGTTGAAAGCTATCGTAATCAAAGTTTTGTTGAGCAATTCGGTATGTCATCTTCGATTATGGATTATGCACGCTTTAATTACATCGCTCAGCCTGGCGATAATGTGGCATATATTCCAAATAAAGTCGGACCTTATGATCACTTTGCAATTGAATGGGGATACAAGGAATTTGATAATAAAATGCCTGTTAGTGCAGATGTTCCTAAATTAAATAAAATTGCAATGCGTCAGATGAATGATCCTCGGTTACGTTTTGGCTCAGCGGGAAGAGGTGATCCGAGAGCACAAACAGAGGATATTGGTGATGATGCGATCAAAGCTACGACGTATGGAATGAAGAACCTTGAGAAAATCTCGGGTATGCTTGTTAATGCAACTGCTCAAGAAGGGAAAAACTTCTCTCGTTTAAGAGGTGCTTATGGAATTTTGATCAGCCAGATGACCAGAGAGCTAGGTCACGTTGGAGCATATGTTGGCGGAGTCGAAAGAGACAATCTTGTCACAGGGCTTCCGCGGTCAGATACATTCCGTCCGACTCCTGTTGCAAAACAGAAAGAAGCAATGGCTTATGTTTTAGAGCATGGATTCCATACAAAAGACTTTTTGCTTAGAAAAGATATAATTCAGCGAATCGGTATGGAAGAGGCTGTAAATCGCATCTCTAGAGCCCAAGGTTCTTTGATGAGAAGAATGTTAAGCAATTCTGTTGTCCAACGCATTAGTGATATGGAAGCAGGTGGTTATCAGGTTTACTCATCCGTAGATGTATTTAACGATATGCGTAAGGGAATCTTTTCTGAAATATACAGTAAAAATGACACACCTGATGTATTTCGTAGAAACTTGCAGCGTGCGACAGTGGATCATCTTATTTTTTCAATCGCACCTAGAACTAATCGTCCAACTCCGACTGCGTTTGGTATTCGTATCAATAATCGCCGATCATCAGATTTCAGAGCATTATGCAGAAATATGTTGATTCAACTGAGAGGGGATTTGCAGCGTGCCGCTGGAAAGACTAAGGATGAAATGGCTAGAGTTCACTATACTGATCTCGCTGAAACCATTAACTTAGCTCTCAGTGGTAAATAATTAACTTAACAATAGAAAAAAGCACCGACATATTTTATGTGTTGGTGCTTTTTTCTTTTTTACTTAAGGACTAAAAACTTTTTCTAAATAAATATGAAGCACGAATGAAGAATGTCCTTCCATCACGTCTAAATCCGGTATCAAATTGATTTCTAAAATCATTAAATCCTCTGTAAAAAGAATTGTCATTATAACCAATGTAAAACGCTGTTCCCGGATTTGGCGTCCAGCCAAAAAGCAGTTGACTATTTAGGCTTCCGTTTACGGTTTCATAGTCTATGCGGGTTCTTGTAAAAATAAATCTTGTAAATTGGTAGGTTGATCGGAGTGAGAAAATATTTGAATCAAAAGCAACTAGATCTGTGTCGTTTCGTCTTAGACGTCTTCGGTCATAACTGAATCTTATGTTGAAGGGATCAGTTGGTTGTAAGTCAACTCCTAATTCATATCTCAAAACAAAACCTTTGCCCGGATCAAGGGCTGGCTCATCTAAATTAGGATTGGTTTGTAAATCAATCAGGTATTGCAAATAAGTAGGGCTAACTCTGGTAAATCTCTCGGACGCTCCAAAATCCAGATCAAATGCATTTGTAGTAAAGCCAATTTCGGCTTCGACTTCGATGCGTTTGTTAAATCTTTTTTCTATCCCAGCTTCGCCAAAGAAACGTTTTGCACTGCGTTCCGGCTCACCAACAAATGCTCCGTCTTGAAAATCATTACGTCTCGCTCCAAATTCATCTTCATAGAGTTTTTCAACTGAAAAACCACCGCTAAAATCTATTTCTAGTTGATCTTGGAAATCAAAAGCCAGACGTGGGCTGACGCGAAAGCCCTGCAAACGCCCGCTTCCATCTATATCTAAGCCAGTAAAGTTTCTAAGCGTTGTGCGAATTAGAAAATTGTTAGGTTTGGGTTCTGTCTGGAGACGAAAGCCAAAATCAAGTCCGTGTGAATTTGTTCTTCTTGTAAAACCCAGATCCGCTCGAAAATCCCGACTTCTGCCGACTGCACCAATAAACAAACCACGGTTTCTTCCTGTGTAATCGTAAGTTAAACGATAAGCAAAACCATTTCCCGTACGATATTCGGAATCATCAATGTCAGGATTATAAAATTCTCGTCTTGAATGCGTACCGACTAGTTGAAAATCTATTTCAGTTCGAGGGTCAAGCTGGATTTTTCCATCCAATCCAACTAAATGATTATGTCTTTGCGAGCCTCGATGATATTGCGTTGCAAAAAAACCGATGTTGGAGTTTTCGCCGATGTCTCTTCTCACACGCATAACGCCTGCAAATGCTTTAACATCATCATCGGGAAAATCATCTACTGCACCGAGTATTCCGAAAACATTTTTTCCAAGTTTACCTGTCAGCTTTAAGGCAACATCAGGATTAGCGATATTTCTTGTGTTGACTAATTGCAGAGGGGAGCGAAAAATATCAATTCCTTCTAAGAAAAAAGGTCTTCGCTCAGGAAAGAAAATTGGGAAACGTTCATTAGCACGAACGACTGGAGCGTCTGCCTCAACTTCAGCAAAATCAGGATTTATAGCTGCATCTAAAGTTACGGTTGGAGTAATCTGATATTTGATACTAACACCTAAATCAGATTCAACCGGACGATTTATAAAGCGCGAAAATCCCGGGACTATGGTTTGATCTTCTACTCTTTCACCGGTTTCAGATAGCGTGACACTGGGAATGATTTCCAAGGTTCTCTCAGTTTTGATTTCCGTAAATCCGGTTATTTTCCCCAATTGCTGTAATTCCGAAACACCGCGTTTTTTCGGAATCCAGTTGTTTTGTTCACGATTTAAGCGGTCAATTCTCCTGATAAAATCAACTCCCCAAAGAACTCCTTCTCCATCTTGATAACGTAAGGATTTGAAAGGGATTTTTACTTCAACCGACCAACCGTTTTCAAGAATCAGACCTTTCGATTCCATGACAATATCAACACTGAAGTCTATGTCACGCCCGCCAGCTGTACTTATCCCGTCAGCTTGGATTCCAAGAGGATTAAATTGCAAAAAAAATGCTCGTCTTTGGTCATTAAAAGTATCGAGCAGCACAGCAACATTATCTTCACCTCCGACAGAATCTCTTTTGGCTACAGTTGCACGAATCTTATCTGGTTCATCAAAGCACATAAAGGCTATATATAAATGCTTTTCGTCATAACCCATGTATGCAATTGTCTCTTTTGAAGAGGCGACATTGATCCCAGGTTCTGTTTGAATAAAATCTTTGAACTTGGCGGCACTTTTCCAAACCTCATCATCAATTCTGCCATCAATGCTAGGCTCAGTTGTAAATTTGGGAATAGTTATAGGTTTAGATTTTTCAGGTGGAATGACAAGTTGTTCGTCGGAAGTTTTCTGAACTTCGGAGGTCTGAGCGAGAATGCTCACAGCAAAAGAGAAGCAGAGAATTAAAGCGAAATAATTTGACAGCCGAAACATTCTTTTAACCCCTTGAAAATTCGTAATTTTAGATATTATCAAACGCTTCGGATTAATTAAATTGTAAATCACAGTTTTTTCAGCTTATAAACGCCTGTCTCGATTCTTTCAGAAAATCCTTCATCAACCAATTTATGATTGGCAAGTCCAGCCTCTTTTCTGGTGACCCCTATTGCTTTTGCCAGATCACCTTTGAGAGTCATTCCACACATTTCTAGAAAAACTTTAGCAAGCTCTTCAATTGCTTTTTCGCATTTTATCTTTTTGGCTAATTCATCAGGGAATCTTGCCTCAGCCAACGTCCAAAGATATGTAAATTTCGGTTTGTATAAAACTTCATAAGGTACTACCTTCATACATTTTTGCAGGTCTTCTAAAGCCTTAGTTAATTTTCTACGTTCTTCAATTTTTGCATCTTCACGCAAATCGGCTGTTGCCGACTCCCATTCTTTTCTAAGGACTTTTAAAACTTTTATCGCATCGGTGGATAACTTTTCTTTTTCTTTTGATTTCGGGAAACCGTGAATTGCATTGAAATAAGGTATCAAGCGGGGTGCGACGAACATCGCACGCCCTTTTACAAGTTTTGAATAATAAATTTTTCCGCGTTGCATTACCTCATCCTTTAAGACCCAACTCAAACTTGATTCAGGGTCTTTTTGAACATTGCGAGGCATATGTGCATCCCGTCTTCCGCAGACGGCAATATAAACGCTGGGAAGATTAGTTCTTGAATCAGTCAGAGCATTGCAAAAACCGATTTCTTCAACCAATCTCTCTACTTCTGTTGCCTTATCAATTTTGAGAGTCTCTTCGCGTCGCCATTTTTTATCACGGTATTGTTCAATTTCCTCTGGCAGTTCTTTCATAGAAAGAATTAAACCTTAAGTAACACAATGATGCAAAGGTGAAATAAAAAAAGGTTCACGATTGATTTCGTGAACCTTAGTTGCCAACTTTCTATTTAGTTTTTTTCTATCTTTTTGGTGAAGTAGATTGAACGGAAATTGTCGAACCTTCGTCGAGGTTTATATCGTTTTTATCTTGGACTGCGACCGAGCCAGCTCCGGCACCTCCGCCAATTGTTGCTCCGATTACAGCTCCTTTTCCGCCACCAAGGATTCCGCCGATTATAGCTCCGAGACCTGCTCCGATTCCGCCGCGTTTAGCTGTTTTCTTGGTTTGGCTTTTACCTTGAATTTGTCCTTCATTATTTATTTTGACTGTTTTGCCTTTTGCATCAGTTACACTTTGAAGAACACCTGCAAAGTCATAAGTTTGTCCATTTCTCAGGCGGATTCTTTCAAAATTAAAGGTTAGCTTTGAGCTACCAGAAATTTTTCCTGAACGCTTAATACCTGTTATATAACCTTCAATAACTGCTCCTCTATACTCATTTGGAGAATCAACTCTTAAGCGGAAACGATCATTATCTTGAGAAGCTTTGGTCGTAATTTGGTTTTCAAGCGTTCCTGTTAGAACAGCACCGTTCGGAACATAGAAGTTACCGCTTCGGGTTGTTGTTCTCGGAGTATTTCTGTTGTTGTCAGGAAAATTTGTTGTGTCAGAATATCCATCATCTTTAGAATCACTGCTTGAATATCCGTCGTTGTCCGAATATGTATCATTACTGGAAACAGTCGTTCCGGTTTTGTTGTAATAGCTGTCAGCAAAAACTGTGCGATTTAAATAATCGGTTGTGACCATTCTCGTAACACGTAAGCCTTTACCATTCTCAATTGATGTAAAAGTAATCATATGGTCAGAACCATTACCAAAATTTGATATTCTTAGTTCATTACCTCGCAGAGTAGCTCGGATTCGGCTCGAACCTGCATTTTGGGTTCGCCCGTCGGCAGTAAATGTCACGGGACTTGAGAGGGAATTTGACATCGTAACCTTGTTACCATTTATGCTGATCGAAATTGTGTTGGGTGCTTCTAGCTTATCTTCCAGTTCTTCTTTTTGTGATGCTGAAATCTGATTGTTTCTGGCTGTACTTTCAACAATCTGACTGACATCTTCACTTTTAGAAACATCAAGCTGATAAGTTCCAGCTAATTGATTAGAACTTTGTGCGTTGGCTTGAAAAACAAGACCGCTCAATACTAACCCAAACGCTAAAAAACTAAATAAACTTTTTCTGACTTTGCTCATTTTTTCTCCTTAATTTTGAAAAACCTTTTTTAATGATAATTCAAACATGTTGGTTTGCCACTATTGCTATGAAGCATTTTACGTGCCAAAAGTTTATCAAAATTATCGAAAGTAATTTCGTTAATTGTATCTTATGCTAAAATGCACGCAAAATTTAAGAAAAATATTGTTACAAACAAAGGAGATTTTTATGTCCGAAAATCAGTATAAAGCTAAAATTCATTATGCAGGAGATGAGTTTTTCATTGGAACTACACCGAGTGGGCACTCACAAGCTATTGATACAAAAGGAGATAGAAAATCAGCTGCGTCACCTCTTGAACTTCTCTTGATGTCTGTTGCAGCTTGCACAGCAGTTGATGTTGTCTCAATACTGCAAAAAAAGCGTCAAGATGTAGTTGATTACAAGGTTGAAATTGTCGGCGACCGCAGGGATGAATATCCGCGTGGATTCATAGGCTTTCAAATTAACCATATCGTTAAAGGACGTAGCATTTCGGAAAAAGCTGTCGCTAACGCGATTGAACTTTCTGATACGAAATACTGCTCAGTTGCATACACCGTTCGACCTACTGCAAAAATAACGACGAGCTATGAAATAATTGAAGTAGAAGAATAAGGTAGGAAAATTCCGAAATTATAGCTGAAAGGTAAACAGCTAAAGTCAAACTATTTGTTTTTGCTGTTTACCTTTTTTCAAATGCCTTGTAAAATCTGTCTTTTGTTATGAATATCTCTGCACCAGAAGAACTAGAACTAGAGAAAAAACGAAAGGCATTGAGACGTTTGAAGAATCGGCTTGTCATTAAAGAAGAAGAAATGACCGAACTTCATGCAGAACTTGAGCAGTTTGAGGCTCAATACACAATGGAAGTCGGTAGGCTATACGCTGAGCTAGATGATATCGAAGCTGAAATTGCTGAAGAAGAAGTCAAATTAAATCCCGATGATGAAGAGATAAAAAAACGTGCGGAAGAAGCCCGAAAACGTGCTGAAGAATCTGCCGAAGCAGCCGAAGAAGAAAATTGGCAAGCTTGCACAGCTAAATGGAATCCGACTGCGGAAGCTAAAAAAGCCTACCATAATCTTGCTAAAATGATTCATCCCGATTTAGCTATTGATGAAGAAGAACGCGAAAAACGTCATGATTTGATGGCAGATCTAAATGACGCTTATACCGAGGGCGATCAAAACAAATTAAATAAACTCGTCGAAGATTATAGGGATTCTCCAGACCTCATTAAAGGTGATTCGGTCGGTGATGAATTAATTCGTGCCATCCGCCAAATTTATCAGGTCAAAAGACGCTTAAGCGAATTAAGTGCAGAAAAATTAGAGTTAGAGCTTTCCGAGCTATATGTTTTGAGAGAAAAAGTTCGTGCTGAGCAACTTGAAGGAAGAAATCTTCTGAAACAAATGGCTGAACGCACCAAAACTCATATTAGAAAATCAAAACGTCGCCTGAGTAATATCCAACAAGTGATTGAAGCAGATGAAATTGATATGAGCGAAAGATATGGTTTGAATGTAGAGGCTTTTAGATAAGATTTTTACAGATTTATCGGATTGATCTGAACCTTACCATCCGATGTATTGTTAGACGAGCTGATTCCAACGATTTTACCTAGTATTCTCACTTCTTCGACCTGATATAGAATAGGCTCAGGTTTAATGCCTTCAAGCGAAACCATTCCGAAATAAGAATCATAATATCCGCAAATAGTAGAATCCGTTTCGATTTCAGTTAAAGCTATTAAATCTCCGCTTTTAACCTCTTCTTTTACTACAAAAGCGATTGATCCTTTCGTTAAACCTATTTTAGCAAGGTGGTTGTTTTTAATTCGTACAGCTCTGTAGTTTTCGTAAGTTGAAAGAGAGGGATGTAAGACAAGCTCAACACTTTTTCGTTTGGGCTTGTCTTCAATAATATTTTTTGAGTTGGAATAGAGTGATTTCTTGCGGATGGCGATTTCAAATTCTTTAGCCAGATGATTTGCTGCATCTTCACTAATTTGATTTTTAGCTATATTAATTGCCTCAGATAAACAGAGCGAAGCCGAAGCAATTTCATCCATGAATACTAATATCTTGGCTTTAGTTTGAAATGATTCAACCAAATAAGCTGCATTTTCGCTGTTTCTTAAAATTCTGATTGATTCATCAATTGTTGTGAGAGCTTGATTATATTTTCCTTCATCAAAAAAGATACAAGCCTTTGTGTCTAATGAAGAACCTTTTCTGGTTCTGTCTTTTATTTCATCATAAATTTTCAAGGCATTATCTACGGCTTCATGAGATTTTTCAAAAGCTTCGTTTTCTCTATAAAGTTGTGCAAGATTATTTTCTATTGTTCCAAGATATACTTTATGTCCTGACTTTTCATGATACTTTTTGGCGAGTGTTAGTTTCTCTAGAACTTGTGATTTATTTCCTAAGTTTTTTAAGGCAAGTCCAAAATGGTTGAAAAAGTCGCCTTTTAATCCATCATCCGCATAAGCAAGAAAAGTATCTTCCAATCTTTCGAATTTATCACAAATTTTTCTGTATTTCTTATTAGCGAAATCAATCTTACTTTCAATTATCAAAGAGTATATTTTTATAATATTAGAATCAGGCAAGCTATGAGAAAGCGCTTCATCTATCCAAGTCTCAGCTTCAACTAACTCGCCAGTTCTCCAATACGCTAAAGCAAGATAATTATTACATTCAACAATCTTTTCTACATCATAAAGGTTAAGGAATAAATTTCTGGCATGAGTTAAAAGATTTTTAGAAAGTTCTTGAGAATCAGAAATCTGTTTATTGTGTCCAAGAAAACCAATAAGACTTCCACATCTTAGAAATATTTCAGCTTCATTTTTTTTGCTTAATCCCTCTGTTTTTGGAGGTTTCGTAATATCTTCCCAAATAACTTTCAATTGAGAGATAGCCTCTTCATATCTGCCGCTTCTTTCAAGCTTAAGTAGCCGCTTAGTAAACAGTTTAGGGTTTTTGCTGACTATATTCATACGAGTGGAGATTTAAATCTCTGCTAGTATAAACCCGATACAAATTTGTATCAAGAAACAATAAACATTAGGAGAAATTAAAAAATGAAAAATACAATTAAAGTTATTTTGGTAATCACTCTTTTCTCATCCACAACTTCAATCGCATTAGCAGGCGATCAAACATCTGGCGGTGGATGTGAAAGCTGTAAAAGTATTGTTGAGCCTGGTCTAGAGGTTCCGGAACAACCAATTACAACTACTACAGAACAAAGAGGTAATGTCCAAAATAACCCTGTTGTTAGAAATGACGAAAACGATGATTTATCCAATATTGACGAAGAACTTCTTAACTTCCTAAGAAATTGGTTCGGTCATATCTTTGGATAGGTTGAAACTTAACAATTAAATAGTTGAGGGATTATTTATGTCTGACAGGATTCTTAAAGGAAGAATGGGAGTTTTCGTCCATGACCTTTTCTTCCTCTATGTCCTCTTCTTCAAGGACAATAACTTTTCCTTCAGCAATTTCAGTTTTTTGATTTAATTTTTCGGCAATAACTTTTTCGCATTCTTCTCTGATTAATGCTCTAAGTTGGTCGAACGGTATAACTGTACCTTGAGATAAATTGTATTCTCGAAATTTTTTTCCGTATCCACTCAAAAGCCAATCAATCGAACAGCCTGTTTTTTCAGAAATGTTAATTATAGTCTGGGTGTCAGGTAATCTTCCTTCGAGATAATTCTTGGAAGCTTGATAGGAAATTTCAAGCTGACGTGCGAGATCAGCAGGCTTATCCGAGCCACAAAGTTCGGTTAGCCTTCTGACAAATTGTTCGTTTGGTAAATTTTTATTTTCTGAGGTTGACATATTTTCAACGGTTGTGTAAATTTTTTACACGATTGTTTAATACGAAAAAGCAAAATCGTTGCCCCGAAAAAGCTTTTAGAGTAAACAATACAATTAATTTGATGTAAAATCAAACATCTTAGATATTGTTAGTGCTTTTTCAACAAGTGTTTAAGGTAAATTAAAAGTTTTGTTATTATTAGTTTTCCGCAATATAAAGTTACGCCCTGTAACTGTTTGCGGAAAAAGGGGAAACGGTGTGGGAGACGTTTCCCTATTTTCTTTTTTAAACAGAATTGCCAGCTACATATCCTGAAGACCAAGCCCATTGAAAGTTATATCCGCCAAGCCAGCCCGTAACGTCTAAAACTTCACCAATAAAATATAAACCTTTAATTCGCTTTGATTCCATCGTTTGTGAAGAAATTTCGTCTGTATCAATTCCGCCTAGTGTAACTTCCGCTTTGTGCCAGCCTTCTGTGTCATCAAATCTGACTTTCCAGTTATTTAGTTTTTCTGAAATTTGTTGGATTTCTCTATTGCTCAATTGATTAATTGGTTTATTTTGAAAGTTTAGTTTTGTAAATTCTTCAGCAAAGCGATTTGGCAGGTGTTTAGAGAGAAAATTTGAGACCTTTTGTTTACTGCTGCGATCTTTTTCTAAAAGTTTCAAAGCATCAAACTCGGGAAGCAAATCAATCTGTATGAATTTTTCTTTTTTCCAATAATTTGAGATTTGTAAAATAGCTGGTCCGCTTAATCCCCTATGAGTAAATAAAATGTTTTCTCTAAATGATTTCTTATTAAACTCAGCTATTGAATCAATCGAAATTCCGGCTAAGTTCTTAAAGTTTTTTCCATTTGCGAACACAAGCGGGACGAGTGAAGGACGTGTTTTGGTCATTTTTAAACCAAACTGTTTGGCTATTTTGTAACCAAAATCAGTTGCCCCAATTTTAGGAAAAGAAAGACCGCCTGTAGCGATGACAAGATTTTTGCTTTGAAATTTACCCTTGTTAGTTTCGATGCTAAATAAATTATCGTTGTCAACTTTCGTTGCCGAGCAGTCCGTTAAAATTTGTACATTTGCCTTTTCACATTCGCTTAAAAGCATTTTGACCATCAAATGCGAACGTTCTCGACAAAATAGTTGTCCTAGTTTTTTTTCATAGAACTGGATTTTGTGTTTTCTTACAAGGTTTATGAAATCTTCTGACGTATAACGTGCGAGTGCAGATTTACAAAAATGTGGGTTTTGAGAAATGAAATTCTCAGCATTAACTTCCAAATTTGTGAAATTACAGCGTCCGCCACCTGAAATTATAATTTTGCGTCCGACTTGAGAATTATGCTCTATAACCAAAACCTTCCGACCTCGCTTTCCTGCCTCAATTGCACAAAAAAGCCCAGCCGCACCTGCTCCGATTATTATTACGTCATATCTCATTTAATAATTTGGCGAAAAGTCAAACTAATTCTCGCTCCGACATCATTCTGTTTAGGAATTGCATGGAGCCAATACTTTTGAACTTTGTTAGGCATAAAAAGTAAAGTTCCGTTTTTGAGCAAATAATTAACTACTAAATCTTTATTAACCTTATTTTTGTACGAAATAGTTCTTTCAGCTCCTAGAGAAATAATTACAACTCCTGTTCCTTCAGCTAGTTCTTCACTTGAGTCGGAATGAAATCCCATTGATGAATTACCATCCAGATAGTAATTCAAGAGGCAATTATTCGGATAAAAATTAAGTTCATTTTCTATTGCTTTACAAATAAGATTCAGATCTTCAAGCATTTCAGTATGAGGATAAGTAATTCCAGAATAATCGTATGAAACACCGTAGCTTGCTGTTTTTCTGGCTTTCATTCTTTCATCCCAGACTGCTTTATCTACAAGCTTTGAGAATAATTTATTCGGATTATTTACAAATTTTTCTTTCAGATAAATTTGGGGGATTTCCAGGTTCATAAATATCTTTCTTTAAGAATTTTTATATGGTGAAGCTCATGTCCAGCGATTATGTGAGCTAATGCTTTTACGCTGACAGGATTTCCGCTGGCTACACCGGTTTTATTCCAAGCCTCTTGAGCAAGATTCTTGAACATTAAAATATTTGCGTGTCTTATTAGTTCAAATTCTTTTGCCAAATCGGTTAGCTTACAAGAATTAAAATCAGAATTTTCTATATAATCATTTTGTTCAAAACCTTCAATTTCTATTAGATCATTTCTAGAAAAACGCAAGGCACGATAAGCCATAATTCGTTCTGTATCAATGAGATGACCAATCAATTCTTTTATACTCCATTTTCCTTCCGCATAAGCATAAGTACCTTTTTCTTCAGGAATTTTGGCTAACAATTCGCTTGTTTGTTTTATTTGATTTTGTAGGGCTGAAAGAATATCATCTTGCACCAGTGAAATGTAAATTTCGTAATATGAAGCATATTCAGATGCCTCGGGTTTTGTAATTTCAAAGTTTTCCATTTCCACATATTAGCAAAAAAAAACAGAGAATGCGTCTTAAAAAACGGGCAGCTATTTTAGCCTTTTAGAATTAATAAGATTATAAAATATAACTTATAAGGAGAAAGATAATGTTCGTGCGAAAAAGCAACATATTATTAGTAATTATTTCAATTTTTATTTTAGGTTTAGCAACTCAAAGTTTTGGTCAGAAAGCGATGCCCAAACGCATTCAATTTGCGAAGGGAAAAACTAGTAAAACTGTTACGGGTAGATTAAGCAATAATCAGGAAATGGATTTTGTGATAAATGCTCGTCAAGGTCAGAAATTACAGATCTGGATTTCAAGCCGTCCGAGAGGGAAATATCATTCATTCAGCGTTTTAGGAACAGACGGAATTGATTTTGCGACTGATTATGATGTCAATTATTCGATCAATCGCAGACTGCCTGCCTCGGGAGATTACCTGATAACCGTCAAAAAAAGACCAACAAGAAGAAATCGCACTGCACGGTTTTATTTAACGGTTAAGATAACAAATTGATAACATAATAAATTCTAAAAATTCTAACGTTGGAATAAGATGTAATCGAGAATTACATCTTATTTTTTTGTGGGTTAAAATAACTTCTTATGCAGAAAGAAATATTTGATGTTGTCATTATCGGCGGGGGAGTTGCAGGCTTGTCAGCAGCACTTTGGTGCGATGAATTGGGATTGGACGCTATTCTTTTAGAATCTAGTCATGAACTTGGCGGACAGCTTTTGTGGACATTTAATGCTATAGAAAACCACTTGGGAGTTAAAGCTGAAAACGGACGTCAAATGAGAGATATTTTTGTTGAGCAAGCTAAAGAAAGAAAGTTTGAAATTCGTTTGGATACAATAGTCAAAGATGTTGATTTAGCAAATAAAACTGTATTTATAAATGATGATGAAGCAGTTCGCGTAAAGGCAATAGTTATAGCCACAGGGATCAAAAGAAGGGAATTAAATGTAGAAGGCGAAAAGGAATTTCGAGGGAAAGGAATAATTTCCTCAGGAAAAAAAGAAGGGAAATTAGTAAAAGATAAAACTGTTGCAATTATTGGTGGCGGAGATGCCGCTTTTGAAAATTGTCAGATATTATCCGAATATGCCTCAAAAATTTATTTGATTCATAGAAGCAAAGAGTTTAGAGCACGAGATGAATTTGTAATCCCTGCAAAAGAAAACGAAAAGGTTACTTTGTTGACAGAAACAGCAGTAGAAAAAATTATTGGTAATAATCATATCGAAGCTCTTGAGTTAAAAGATAAATCAAACAATGAAATCTATAAATTAGAAACGGATTTCGTTCTATTACGAATTGGCGTCCAACCAAATACAGAGCTTTTTAAAGGACAACTAGATCTCGATGAAAGAGGCTATGTTGAGGTTGATAGCCGTTGTGAAACGAGCATCGAACAAGTTTATGCCATCGGGGATGTCGCTAATCCTGCATCGCCCACAATCAGCACAGCAGTCGGTATGGGAGCGACTGCCATAAAAGCTCTTTTCTCACAATTAAAAAAGTAAACAATATAAATTCAAATCAACAGAATTTACCCCACTTCCCAACGATTTCACCGAAAATCTGAATTTTATCCGAATCATCCTATAAGAAAATCAGATACCACGATTTTTACAGGACAATATTAGCCTATGTTTACGGAGTTTCGGATATTATCCGAGAAATGGAACGCAAAATGCATAAATTAATGTGTATTAATACCTAGAGCTATCATAATTTCAAAATAAAATAAGGAGGAGCTATGAATTTTAGCATTTTGAAATCTAAAGTTTTCTTAACAGCATTATCACTGTTATTTAGTGTTGTGTTGGTTGGAAACTTAAATGCTCAGTCGGGAACATCAACCATCACAGGTACCGTTACCGACCAAACCGGAGCAGCTGTACCGGGAGCTACTGTTAAAATTACAAATCCTAATACCGGATTTAATAGAACAGTAGTAACAAATGATGACGGGAACTATAAGTTTCCGGGCATCCCACCGGCAACTTACAGATTAGAAGTAGAAGCAGGTAATTTTAAGAAAGCGGTCAACAATAATGTTGTTGCAGCTGTGGATTCGATTGCCGAGATCAATATTTCATT
>JANQRU010000003.1:35000-196561 GCA_028284415.1 Pyrinomonadaceae bacterium | reverse complement strand
TTATTTGTTTTCAAATCATAAACCAATGTTTCATTATCAGTTTTTTGAACAACGATATCTTCAGTTCTAGCTTTTGGGGACAGACTCATAATTCTCCTTGTTTTTTGTATTTTAAGCTGTTGCTACTCAAAATGAGCGTAAACAGTTTTGGTTTATTTGCGAATTATATCCAACTATATGAATTTATCAAAAGAATATAAAAACATTTAGACAATTGAATTTCTGTCTGTATCAATCGAATTGTAGTAATATAAATTAATTCCGAAAATAATGCGTTCTATCTAAAACTTGGTCATTGTATCAGCTAACTAAAGATATTTAAGGAATCAAATTATGAAAGCTATAAGTTTTACTATACTCACTTCTCTGGTCTTGCTGTTTCAAACTATCTGTTCTCAAACTCCTGAGCCTACTTCAATTCCAAAGGTGGACGATGATTCAGATGTAATCAAGGTTTCAACAAATCTGATTCAAATTGATGTAGTTGTTACAGATAAAAATTATCGCCCCGTTAAAAACTTAAAGGCAGATGATTTTATACTTTATGAAAATAAAAAACCTCGTGAAATTTCCTCGTTTTCTTATATCTCACCAAAAACTACAAATAGAATAGATAATTCTAGACAAGCTGGATTAGGACTTGAGAGCAATAAAGGCGGGACAAGTCTTAAAGATAAAATCAGTATTCCAACAATATCAAACAGATCAAACTCTAAAAATTTTCGCAGAACTTTGGTCATAGTTATAGACGATATTGGTTTGAGCTTCAGAAGTGTCGGACAAATAAAAGATTCTCTAAAGAGCTTTATTAAAAAACAGGTAAGGCAAGATGATCTTGTAACAATTGTAACCACCGGTGGAGCAAGTGTTTTACCGGCTTTTACCTCAGACAAAAAACAACTTCTCGCAACCGTAAAAAAAATAAAGTGGAGTCCCCAAAGTCGCGGTGGTGCTGATTACTATGAACCACTCAAACCGACTTTGCTTGAAGAAGCCAGCTCAGAGATAAGTGTTTTAAGAGACCAGAAAAATGCAGAACAAGCGTTGCTCGAAGACATTGAACTGATGCGGAAGAATAATTCTGCATTGGGTACTATTGGGGCATTGCAATATATAGTTAACGGTATGCAAAACTTGCCGGGCAGAAAAGCCTTGGTTTTGTTTTCAGAAGGATTTTCAATCTCTAATCAAACACAGCGAAATTCATCTAATAGAGACGCAGATATTACAGGCGAATTACCTAAAGCATCTGCAAATAATCGCTTTGGTAATGGGGTGTCTGATGCTCTTCGTTCTCTGATAGAAATTGCCAACAAATCATCCGTAGTGATCTATCCAATTGATCCACGCGGACTTCAATACACAGGTATGGCTTTTGCAGACGAAGACATACGCAAAACATTTGGAGATGATTTCAAACCTGGTCAGACAGATGATAAACGCACCAGTCGCGACGCCTACTTTAGGCAGGCTCAGGAAGGTTTAAGAGTTTTAGCAAGCGAAACAGGTGGATTTGCAACACTAAATCAAAATAAATTTGATAAAGGTTTGGAAAAAATCCTTGATGACCAAAGTTATTATCTGCTCAGTTTTATAACTGAAACAGAAACAATTGAATCTACAGACAATGTTTATGAGAATATAGAAATAAAACTAAAAAACCCTGAATTAAAGGTACGTTACCGAAATACTCTATACTCTGAAGAAAGTAAGAAATCCTTCAACCAAAAACCTAAATCAACCAGGGAAAAAGTAGGACTCGCATTAGCCTATCCGTTCAAATCGAATGAAATTGATCTAAATCTCTATTCGATCACAGCCAATTATGCTCAGGGAGATTTCATACGCTTTTTAATAAATGTATCTGCCGAAGATTTGGAATTTAAAAAACAATCAAAAGGAATGAGAAAGGCAAACTTTGATTTGCTCGCTCTAACTCTCGACGCAAATGGAAAACCTGTTAATCAATTTGCAAAAAACTTTTCACTTTCGGTTAATGAATCCACTTACAAAAATATTTTGAAAAAAGGTTTTGTTTATGTTTTGCCTGTATTTTTGAAAAAATCAGGCATATATCATTTTCGAATCGCTATTCATGATTCTCAGACGGGCAAAGTCGGTGCGGCGGCAAAGTTTTTAGAAACTCCAAAATTTGAAAAGAAGAGGCTTTGGTTATCTAATCTCATTTTGAGAAGTGCAGATAAGAAAGTAGTAAATGCTAATTTAAGAAATACTGATAAAAAAATGTTTACAGATACTACTTTACGCCAATTTAAGCTGCCTCTCACATTAAATTACGGAGCTGTGATTTATAACGCAAAAATTGAAAACGATAATTCACCTAAACTAGAGATTCAGACAAGACTTATCAAAGATAACAAAATTATTTCTGAAACATCTTTTGAACCAATCTCAACAAAAAACCAGAAAGATATTAAACGGATAGATTTGGTTGGAAATATAAGCTTAGAAAAAAAATTACCGCCCGGAAATTATATTTTACAAATTATTGTTCGTGATAAATTAGCTAAGAAAAAAACTCAGATTGCAACACAATGGGTAGATTTTGAGCTAATAAATTGAGAATAGCTAGTTTCTATTTTCTGAATTCTTAAAAATTTATTGAACTTATGAAATATCAGATAATTATATTCTTCAAGCTTTCTATTTTATTGCTGTTTACTATCCCTACATTTGCTCAAGATAAACCACGTGCGAGAGATTTAGGAATACCTTTTAATGGCGAAACGGGAAAATTTAACGCAATCACGGACGTGCCGGGTGTTGAGGTCGGTTATTCAACCATCATCAGAGGCAAAGGAAAATGGGAAGCTGGCAAAGGACCTGTCAGAACAGGAGTAACAGTTGTTTTACCCAGAGGAAAAAAATCACGCAGTTCGTTTGCCGCAGGTTATTTCATATTCAACGGCGATGGAGAAACAACTGGACTTCCCTATCTCAAAGATTATGGACGCAGCCGCTTTGCGATCGGTATTACAAACACAAACAGCGTCGGAGTCGTCCGCGATGCTATCGGCGAATACAGTTTTCGTGCATTCAGCAACAAAAAATCCCCATTTGATTTTTCATTCGGTCTGCCTATTGTCGGTGAAACTTGGGACGGCGGTTTGAATGACATCAACGGCTATCACGTCAAAAAAGAAAACGTCTTTCAAGCAATCGAAACCGCCAAATCAGGAAAGATAGAGGAAGGCAATATCGGCGGCGGAACTGGGATGATGTGCTATTTCTTCAAATGCGGCACTGGAACATCTTCACGCACGGCAGAAGTCGGCGGTGTAAAATACACGGTCGGTGCAATTGTCCAAGCAAACTTCGGCAGACGCGATAATTTAATGATTGCCGGAGTTCCCGTCGGCAAAGAAATCAAAGGTTTTTACCCGGATTTCAAACAAACTCAAGACGGCTCGATCATCGTCATCATCGGAACGGACGCACCACTCACATCTTCCCAACTAAACCTCGTCGCAAGACGCGTAACCCTCGGCATCGCCCGCACAGGCACAATCGGCACAAACTCCTCCGGCGACATCTTCATAGCCTTCTCCACCGCACGCGGCTCCTACGACGAAAAAACCAAAATCGTCACCGAAAAATCCCTCGACCGCTCATTCCTCGACCCAATCTTCAAAGCCACCGTTGAATCCACCGAAGAGGCAATAATAAACGCAATGATCGCCGCTGAAGATATGGAAGGCGTAAACGGTAACAAAGTCTTCGCCATCCCGCACGATCAGGTTAAGATGATCTTAAAAAAATATAATCGGTTGAACGATGCAAAATAGTTCAGTTCAAAATTAATTTTGAACTGAACTAAGGGAATATATTAATGCTTGAAAAGTTTAAAAGTAATTTAAAATTAATCAAAGATAATTTAAGTGTGATTCTTATAGTTCCGGCTATTTTAGGTGGGCTTTGGCAACTTATTGAATTATCAAGTATTGAGACTTCATACATTCGTTTTTTCTCAGTTAGTCAACTTGTAGCAGATGGAATATTAATTTTGTTCATCCTTTCAACAATTTATCTATCGTTACAACTCATCTTATTATTACTATATCCAAACTTACTTTTGAAGAACCTTAAAAACGAGACTGAAGATATAAAAAAAAATAAAGCCCCAAGCATCAAAACTGGGGTTGGATTAACAATTTCCTCTTTGTTACTGTTTTCTCTGTTTTCTCTTTCAGTTTTTCTTTTTGATTTTGACAAACTCAGCTTCAAATTATTTTTTCTCATCCCAATGTTAATTTTCACTATTTTTTGTTTAGTTTTATTTTTAGAAGGACTAACAGAAATAATAAAAGCGATTGTTTATAAAGATCCGCAGAGGGTAAAAAAATTTACTGAGTTTCTGCGTAATGATAAAAAAAAATTTTTTATTAAAAGAACTGTGGCAATTATCTTATTATTTCTTTTCTTTTTTATATTATATTTACTGTATTTTACAGTAAATAATTTACGCAATTTGTATTTGATACCTACCAATTTGGAAAATCGAAAAAATATAACTTGTTTGGTTTCAAAAGAATATCCAAAAGCTAAAGAAATAAAAATTCACTACTTTAATGATAGTTACTTTTTCATTGAAATTCTTAATAAATCTGGGAGTAAGTCAATAGTAATTTACAAATTTGAAGAAATGTTCAACAATAATTGCAAAAGTCTAAACTCACAGAAATAGTTATTTTGGGATTTATAAGATTGATAAATTGTTGTAAGGTAAAGAAAGATACAAAAAGATGTAATCCAATATCCAAGATTTTGCAATGCCTGACGCTAAAAAAATAGTTGTTGAGTCATTGCCTTAAAGAACAAAAAATAGTCTAATCAAAAGACAAAACATACCGAATTATTGAAAACTTCTTAAATAATTTTATTTTGCAAGCAATGCGGTGAATTCTTCAACCTTTGCCCGCAGAAGTTTTTTGTCGGGCAGTTTTGTTTCGTAATCGGCGATGACAGCAGGTGAAAGATTTCGGGCGAGGGCATATTCGACAACGGTGTCGTCTTTGCCTTTACAGAGCAAGATGCCGATGCTTGGGTTTTCGTGTTCACGTCGGACATCGCGGTCTAGTGCTTCGAGATAGAAATCCAGTTTGTCTAAGAACTCCGGTTTGAATTCTTCGATTTTGAGTTCAAACATCACAAGACATTGCAGGTCGCGGTTGTAGAAAAGCAAATCGAGATAATAATCGTGGTTGCCCACCTGTAAGCGATATTGCTTTCCTAAATATGCAAAGCCTTTTCCGATTTCGAGGATGAAGTTTTTAAAATTTTGAACTAAAGCGTTTTCCAAATCACTCTCGGAATGTTCTTCAGGCAAATCGAGAAATTCAAATACATATTTGTCCTTGAAAACATTTGAAACATCGCCGCTAAATTCTCTCAACACTGTTGAGAGTTTTTGATTTCCAAGCATTGTTCGCTCGAAAACGCCCGAATTTATTTGCCTTTCGAGTTCCCGAAAACTGTAATTTTCTTTTGCACTTAGCCTCAAATAAAACTCTTTTTCTTCATCGGTTTTACATCTAGTCATTATTGCCAAATTATTCGACCAACTAATTTCTCTCAGCAGTGGTGAGAGTTTTGGCAGCTCTATGTATGTCTCGTAAAACTGTTTCATCCGCCAAAGATTTTTGTCGGAAAACCCTTTCAAATCAGGTTCATTTTCTTTGAGATATTTGGCAAGTTCTTCGACAACCGATTTTCCCCAACCAGCCGATTCAACACGTTTGCTGATATATTCGCCGATTTGCCAGTAGAGATTTATCAATTCGGAATTGACCGCCTTGACGGCTTTGTATCTTGATTCTCTAATGAGTTTCGAAATCTCAGCAAAATCGGTTTTGTGGGTTATTTTGCTCATATTTTAATTAACTGTATTTGCCCTTTCCTTTGAATGAATCTCCTGCAAGCTTCGAACATTTACTTTTTCTTTATTCATTTTAGTTTGAATGGCTTCGATCAAGGCTTCGGCTCCGGTCATAGTTGTGACGGTCGGGACATTGTATTGGAGGGCGGATTTTCTGATCGCTTTTTCGTCATAGTGGGAAGTTTTGCCTAAGGGCGTGTTGATGACGAGGGCGATCTCTCCGCGTTTGATATAGTCGGCGATGTTTGGGCGACCTTCATTGACTTTGAAGACGGTTTCGCATTCCAAGCCAACTTCTTTTAGGCGAGTAGCAGTCCCGTATGTGGCGATTAGTTTGAAGCCCATTTTATTTAAACGACGGGCGAGGATCACAGCTTGTCCTTTGTCGCCATCATTGACCGAGATGAAAGCTGTGCCTTTCATTGGAAGATTTAAAAATGCTCCTTCCATAGCTTTGCCGTAAGCTTCGCCGAATGTTTCACCTATGCCCATAACTTCACCTGTCGAATGCATTTCGGGTCCGAGGATCGGATCAACTCCGGCAAATTTTTTGAACGGGAAAACAGGCGATTTGACGAAGATATGCGGCACGTATAGAACTTCAGGCAGATTGAAATCTTTGAGAGTTTTAACGCCAGCCATCACTAATGAAGCGATTTTGGCAATCGGAACGCCTGTTGCTTTAGCGACGAACGGGACGGTTCTGGAAGCTCTCGGATTTACTTCGATGATGAAAACACGGTCGTCTTTGATGGCGAGTTGGAGATTCATCAAGCCTTTTACTTTTAGAGCTTCAGCAAGATTTTTTGTGTAATGCTTGATCGTTTCGATATGTTCTTCAGCGACCTTTTGTGGTGGTAAAACCGAACTTGAATCGCCCGAATGAATTCCGGCTTCTTCGATGTGTTCCTGGATTCCGCAGATAACGGTGGCGGTTTCGTCAGCCAATGCGTCAACGTCAATTTCAACGGCACGTTCCAAGAATTTATCTATTAGGATTGGCTTTTCGGGCGAAGCATCAACGGCGGTTCGCATATATTCGTCCAAGGTTTGTTCGTCATAGACGATTGCCATCGCCCGACCACCAAGCACAAAAGACGGACGCACGACGACCGGATAGCCGATCTCTTCAGCGATTTCCTTCGCTTCTATGGGCGAGACGGCTGTGCCATTGGCAGGTTGTGGAATATTTAAATCTTTCAAAAGTGCCGAAAATCTTTTGCGGTCTTCCGCAAGGTCAATCGAATCAGGTGATGTTCCGATGATCGGAACGCCTGCATTATGCAGCTCGTCGGATAAATTAAGCGGAGTTTGCCCGCCGAATTGTACGATTACACCGTCGGGGTTTTCGTTATCAACGATGTTCATCACGTCTTCAAATGTGAGCGGTTCAAAATACAGGCGGTCAGACGTGTCGTAATCGGTTGAAACAGTTTCAGGATTGCAGTTAACCATAATCGTTTCAAAATCTGCATCCGAAAGTGCAAAGGAAGCGTGGCAACAGCAATAATCAAACTCGATTCCCTGCCCGATGCGGTTTGGTCCTGAGCCGAGAATCATAATTTTACGGCTGTCAGTCGGATTCGATTCGTCTTCCTCTTCATAAGTTGAATAGAGATAAGGCGTAAAAGATTCAAACTCAGCACCGCAAGTGTCAACCCGTTTGTAAACAGGCAAAATCATTGCATTCTTACGATGATTACGAACGGTCATTTCATCACTTTCAGTCAAAAAAGCCACACGTCTATCTGACAGCCCATATTCCTTTGCGTAACGTAAAACATCTGTTGGAACATCATTTAACTTACGGTTTTCTATACGATCTTGCAGACGCATTACCTCGACCAATTGCTCCAGAAACCACGGGTCAATTTTCGTCAAACGATGAACTTCTTCAATCGAATAACCATGTTGCAAAGCGTATGTAATGTACGAAAATCTTTGTGAATTCGGACGCGACAATTTTTGTTGTATTTCATAATCGGGAACACCTTGCAAACGCAAAGGTTTGACTGCTTCTAGAGAACGTAAACCTTTGAAAAGTGATTCCTTAAAAGTTCGACCGATTGCCATAACTTCACCGACAGATTTCATTTGCGTTCCTAGAACATCTTCAACACCTTCAAATTTTTCAAAAGCCCATTTAGGAATTTTCGTTACGACATAATCAATCGTCGGCTCAAAACTTGCGGGAGTTTTCTTTGTAATGTCATTGGGAATTTCGTCGAGAGTGTAGCCAACGGCGAGTTTTGCGGCAATCTTAGCAATCGGAAAACCCGTAGCTTTTGAAGCGAGGGCGGAACTTCTAGAAACACGCGGATTCATCTCGATTATTCTAATCTCACCATTTTCGGGATTGACTGCAAATTGAATATTCGAACCGCCGGTTTCAACTCCGACGCGGCGGATACAAGCGAGCGACATATCGCGTAATTTTTGATATTCAACATCAGTCAAAGTTTGTGCAGGTGCAACTGTGATCGAATCGCCTGTATGAACTCCCATTGGATCAAAGTTTTCGATCGAACAGATAATCACGACGTTATCGTTCAGATCACGCATTACTTCTAATTCATATTCTTTCCAACCCAAAATTGATTCTTCGATCAAGACTTGCGAGACGGGCGATGCGTCTAAACCACGTTCGACGATCTCTTCAAATTCTTCCGGGTTATAAGCTGTTCCGCCACCTGTTCCGCCTAAAGTGTAAGCTGGGCGAATAATCGCTGGATAGCCCGTTTCCTTTACGATTTCCTGAGCTTCTTCCCAAGTTGTTGCAAAATCACCTTTTGGCATCTGTATGCCGATCTCATCCATTGCATTTTTAAACAATTCGCGGTCTTCGCCGACCTTGATAGCTTCGACATTCGCACCAATCAGTTTAACGCAGTGTTTGTCTAAAATCCCCTGTTCATAAAGATCAATCGAAAGATTTAAGCCTGTCTGTCCACCGACCGTGGGTAACAAAGCATCAGGATTTTCTTTTGCAATAATTTCAGTCACAGTCTCAACAGTTAATGGCTCAATATATGTTTTATCCGCAATTTCAGGATCGGTCATAATCGTCGCTGGATTGGAGTTTACAAGGACGACTTCAAAACCCTCATCACGCAATGCTCGGCATGCTTGCGTTCCCGAATAATCAAATTCACATGCTTGTCCAATAACAATTGGTCCTGATCCGATAATTAATATTTTATTTATATCTGTTCTTTTTGGCATTTCAATACTTGATATTAGCTAGGATATTTTCCGCAAGATTATATCGAAAATTCCTAATTTGTATAAATCCGAAACATATATTTGAGTTGACTAGCTTTCTTTTTTTTTCTCTGAATTAATTTTTTTCGTAACGTATTTTCAAAAACTACATATCAAACTAAAGGATCCTTTTTTACAAAACAAAATAAGTTAAAGAATGATTTGAGAAAACATTTATTTTAGTTTTACGGATTATGAAAAAATTTTGTAACTTTTTTCATTTGTCTTACACACATAACTGAGAAAAATAATTCTCAAATTAAACCTTCCCACAAACAATAAAATTCAATCAAATTGAAAGGAGAAAAACTATGAAAGTAAATAAAAATGAACAAGCCAACTCGCTAAACAGAGTTCCAATTAACCCAATGAACAAAATGCCAATCAACCCGATTGCAAAGATGCCGATTAACCCAAACGGTTTAGTTAAGCACTTTAGTAATTTAAAGAATGTGGAGTCAAATTGGAATGCTTTTGGCTTTAATAAAAAAAGCTGAAGCCAAGTAAGCTAAATCTATTTGAAAAGATAGAGGTAGCATTACTTGTTACTCAAGGTAATGCTACCTCTATCATATTTACGTAACAGAATCTCAATTTGGTGAGGAGAGAAATATGACTAAAAAAATAAACTGGAATGTAATGATTTATATGGCAGGTGATAATAACCTTAGTATTGATATGGCTTATGCTTTAGAAACTTTACAAAAAAAAGTAAACCAGAATGAAAAAGACAATATAAGACTTTTTGTACATTACATAAATAATTCGCCAGAAATCCCGCCAGTTCTTTGCGATTTTTCTGATTCAAAATCTCCAAGTTATCTTTATTCTTATCAAATAAACGATAAATTGTCAGAAGTAGAAGATGCTAGGTATTCCATTTCAGAAGCAATTGATCCATTGATTGATTTTGCCTATTGGTCTGTCAAGCAGGTAAAAAAGAAACCAAATATAAACAAAACCGAAGAAAAGTACGTTTTAATTCTCTCCGGGCATACAATGGGGTTCATTAGTTCTGGTCTTCTTAAAGATGAAAGTAAAGATGTATGTATGAATATGCCTGACTTAAAAAAGGGAATCAAAATAATCAAGGAAAAAATAATTAAGGAAAATTTATCAATACTTGGATTTGATAGTTGTGTGATGAGTATGTTTGAAGTTGGTTACCAATTCAAAAATCTTGCAGATACAATGATTGCTTCTGAAGGGAGCATACCCAATGCTGGTTGGTCATATGCAGAAATTCTTGGAAGCTTAAACAAAAATAAATTGGATTCCAAACACATCGCTGAAGAATTTGTTTATAAATATATAAATAAACAAGCTCAGTACGCAATTGGTGGTGTTTCAGTTGATATGTCAGCTTGGAACATGAGCAAATTAAATATACTAAATAATAAATTCAAAGGTTTAGTTATTAATTTACTTAAATGCTTTGAAAATGAAAACAGCTTAATCTATGCAAAAATGCGACATATACTTTTGCAAGTCCATTATGATTGTCAAACATATATGTGTGACCAGAATATTGATCTTGGTGACTTTTGTTCCTTACTAAAAGTAGAAATTGAAGGTCTTAAATTTGATGAAGCAGGAAATAATCATCAATTATTAAAAAAATTGTCCACCAATTGTACTGAAGTAATGCAAGCAGTAAAAGATAGTATTATTTTGAGCGGTTACAGTGGCGGAGAATATCAATATTCAACTGGAATATCGTTGTTTTTTCCATGGTCACTACCCGCTTATGAGGTTACTCAGATTGACTATGAACAACTAAGTTTTGTGCAAAAAACGGAAGCTGGAAAACTTTGGAATAAGTTCTTGCAAATTTATCTGACTAAAGTAAGTCGCAGAAAAACTAATACTTACAAACAAATCACACCCAAAAATCCAATTCCCTTATCAATTCTGCATTAAATACTATTTGTGGAACACTTTTATTTCTTAAAATACGATTATCAACATCCTCATTGTATTTATCACTACCAAAATAATTAGGTTTTAAAGTCAAAAATGCACTATAATGACAATTAAACAAAAATTTTATCTAATTATTGCTTTATATTAATCCCAATAAATGCAAGTAAGGAAAACATTACCTTTAAAATTCTGTTACGTATCCGTTTGTTTAATTATTGTAGTTCTTTTCTGTTTTACTGAACTCAAGGCTAATAATGAAGAACAAGCAACAATTTTAATTGAGTCTGAAGCTAAAAAATTAAGCAAAGTTTGGAAATACGATGAAATTAATCGTTCTATTTTGCTTTTTAAAGAATCTGCTGAAAATTGGATAGAATTAGCTAAACCACGTAGAGCTGCTTTTTGTCTTAGAGAATCAGGAAAACTTTTAATTATTCTTTCTAAAAATGAAGAAGCAATAAAACTTTTTAAGAAAGCGAAAAATATTGACTTTAAAGCAAATCATATTGACGGACAAATTGAAACTTTAAGTCAGCTATCCTTATTATATTCTCAGATTGGAAATTTCAAAAAAAGTAAAATTTATGCTCAAAAGGCTATTAAACTTAGTAAATTAACCACTTCTTTTGAAAGTAAGGCTTTTGCTAACTTTGCTCTTGGAGAACTAAATTTTTATCTAAGTAATTTACTCAAATCACAGAATTATCTAATCAAAGCTCATTCACTCGCTAGTGAGACCGCCAACCGTAACCTGCAGGCTAAAACATTATTGAATCAAAGTATAATCCTTGCAATTCATGATAATGAAGAGCTGGCTTTTGATTATCTGAAAAAAGCCCAAACTATGTGGATTCAGCAGAATAATAAACGCGGGCAAGCACTTATATATGATGCTTATGGTTATTTACATGTGGTAACGAATGAATACAAGAAAGCCCTATCTTACTATAATAAAGCTGATAAACTAATTCCTAGTAATATTGATTTTTATCTTCGTGCGAAAATATATGTGGGTAAATCTGCTCACGGCTTAACTTATGATAAAAGTAATTTAGCGATAACAAACCTCAGCAAAGCTGTTGAATATTTCGAAAAAGCTAACAATGAAATTGGTCAACTTGCTATTTTGCCAGATTTAGTCCTTTTGCATCATTTGCAGGGAAATTTAGAAATTGCATCTTCTCTATTAAGTAAAACATTACTACTTGAAAAAAAAATAGAAAGTGAGTTTTGGTCACTTTATCTCAATGAAGTTTTAGGTTTTATAGACTTTTCTGAAGGCAACTATGAAGACGCCATAAAAAAATATAAAGGATTACATAAAGCTTACAAAAAAAATAAAACTAAGTTCCCTTTAATTCTCAACACCATTGCAAATGCTTATTTAAAAATGGGTAAAAACGAGCTTGCAAAAAAATACTATGATTTATCCTTAGAAGAATCTCAACAAACAAATCATATAGTTGAAAAAGCTGAAACTCTATTTTCTTTAGCGAATTTAAATTTTAAGAACGGGAAGATTGATAAAGCAATTGAACAAGTAGAAAAATCTATATCACTAACTGAAACCATTTATTACAATGTTGATAATAGTGGTTTACAAAGAGCCTTTCATTCTAAGACATATAAGCGTTACGACTTATATGTAAAGCTGTTAATGAATATGCATAAAAAGTTTCCGAATGATGGGTATGCCTTGAGAGCGTTTCAGGCGTTTGAAAAGTCTAGATCACGTTCAATGATCGAAACTTTAAGATTAGCAAATGAAAATTATACGCTTGATGCATCACCTAAAATCGTTAGTAGAATGCAAGATTTAAGTATTCAAATTAATAACAAAAACAATGAGCTAGTTAATCTGACTAAAGCAAATAGCAAGTCAGACAAAGCCAAAGGTTTGAAATCTAAAATTAATGTCTTAAAGAACGAATATGAAAACTGGAAAGGTATTTTAAAGAATGAAAGTCCAATTTATACTCAATTGAAACATCCGCCAGTTTTCAATTTAAAAGAATTTCAGAATTCTGTCTTAGATGAAGACACTGTTTTATTAGAATTTTTTATTGGCAAAGAAGAGAGTTATTTATGGTTGATCAGTAAAGATAATTTTGAAGTATTTTTACTCCCTGAATGTAAGAATCTTGACACAGAAGTTGGTAAACTTTTAAAGCTTCTAAAAAGTCGTAGTAATTTTAATAACCATAATAATGAAGAATACCAAAAAATAGTTCAGGAATCTGATAAAGAATATAGAGAGTTATCAAAAGTTATAAGTAAAAAACTTTTAGGTAAAGTATATAGTAAAATCAAAGGTAAAAGGTGGTTGATAATTCCTGATGGAAAACTGCACTATCTGCCTTTTTCTTCTTTACCTGAACCTAATAATCCTAATTTTGTCTGGCTATTAGTAAATAATGAAATAATTTTTGGACCTTCTGCTACGATGGTCAAAATAATTAAAGAATCAAAAAAACTAAACTCGGCTAATAGTAAAGATTTTTTAGTTTTCTCAAATCCAGTATTTGCAAACACTCTTCTTTCAAAAAACACGTCAAGTAAATCCGAAGGAAATGTTGATAAAAATTCTAGTGATTTAAATCGTTTATTACCTTTAAAGTTCTCTAAAAGAGAAGCAAATACCATCTTTGAAATATTTGACTCAAAAAATTCAACTCACTATGAGGGCTATGAAGCAAATAGAGACAATTTTATGAAGCAAAATTTTACAAATTATGAAGTAATACATTTTGCCACTCACGGATTGTATTACGATAAAAAGCCTGAAAAATCTGGTATTTTGTTATCTCAACATTCTAAAAATGGTAAACGAATAAATGAATTCATACGATTGCATGATATCTATAATAAAAGTTTAACTGCAAACTTGGTCGTATTGAGTGCTTGTGACACAGCTATTGGCGAAGAATTGCATGGAGAAGGGATTTTAAGCTTAACAAATGGATTTTTACAGATAGGAGCGAAATCTGTAGTTTCAAGTCATTGGAAAGTTAATGATTATCCTACTCAGCTGTTAATGAAATACTTCTATGAGTTTTTATCCGACGAGACTATGACAAACTCAGAAGCTTTGAGAGAAGCTAAATTAAAGCTCTACCGTGAAACCGATTACAAAGCTCCTTTTTATTGGGCAGCTTTTACAATACATGGAGACTTTACTAATAGACCTCAAGTTTCAACTAATTTTGACTATTTTAACTATAGCGTTTTTATCGGTCTGATAGGTTTTCTTTTCTTTGGAATTAAAACTTTACGGAACAAACGAAGATGAGCTTTCATTTTACATAGAAACTATACATAAAACTGATCTTATTTGATTTAACTTTCGTTGCCTTAATTTGATATAAACCTGTTTCAAAAATAGTCTGAGGCAATATGAGTCGTAGTTCTTTACCTATTATATTTCTGTAAACATTTACCTCCGGAACACGAAATACAATCTTATCGTCTTTTATTAATTCAATTCTATATTTATTTTTAGAATCTGACTCTGACTCTAGTGCAAGCCTAAAAAACACGTCATTATTTAGAGAGTCCTTTGCAATTGTCTTTACTTTATTCGAACTTCTTGAGATTCCGCTAATTAAATCGATTTGCGAATAATTATCTTTTTGAATGTTAACTAAATCACTACTATTCATTCTTGCATAATTTTGTTCCAATTCACTTAAATTACCGAAGTAATTTAAGTAAACTAAACCAATACCAAGCATTATAAAAATTAGTATTGATGTAAAAGCCAACTTTTGAGGGGACAAATGAAAGATTTCTCTCAATCTTTCAAAAAAGCTTTTAAATTCAATATCTTCATTTACTATTAATGAATCACCTTTTTCATCCCTATTTGAATATTTTTTAAGTAAATATATCGTTTCAATTTTTAACTTTCTTTCTTTGGATACAAGAAAATTAGTATTAAACAACTTTGTCTCTTTTTGATCTAATTCTCCTTCGATAAAGTCTTCAATTAAACTATCTTCCGCAACACTCAGGTTCTCAACCAGCTTATCATTTTCAATAAGTTCAATATCAATTAATTCAATCTCTTTTTTAGATAGTTTTCCTAAGAGATACTTCTTCAAATATTTTATGTCCTTAATTTCGCCCATTTGCATTAGCTCCCCCATATTATTATGTCAAGAAGTTTAATTTTCTTACACATTTTTTTCATTAAGGCATTTATTTATACATTTTTTTAGACTTGCTTTTAGTCTATGAACTTTAACATGCAAAGCATTAGCAGTTAATTCTAACTGCTCAGCGAGTTCTTTTCTTAACTCAATTTTTTCTTTTTTTTCTTTGTTGTAATATTTAATTACTATTTTTTTGTCATTCTCGTCTAACTCATTCAAGCAATTTTCTAAACATTCAAGTAAATTATTTTCTTCATTTAGCTCTGTAATCTCATTACTGCCTTCTTGAAAAACAATGTCTGGAATAAGTTCTATCTCATTTCGCTCTAAATCCCTTAAATATTCTCTGTAAATGTTGTAGGCGAATCCATAAAAGATAGTTATTTTTTTTACATCTTTACTTAAATCCAAAGAATTTATTTTATTCGTAACGCGATTAAACGTTTCATCTGTTAAGTTTATGGGATCTGAGCACCCTTTGAAGTGAAAGTACCTGATCAAACCGTCCCGAATTTCTTCATATTTTTCAGCTGCTATTTTTTCATCGGAAGAAAACCACTTCAAAAGCGTACCAAAGTCTTCTTTAGTGATCTGGGGATTATTTAACATTTTGGAGAATTGGGGTATTTAGTAGCTCATCAACTTAAGAATGCTATTTTCTAAAATGCAGATAATGAGTAGTGCTTATTATTGAAAATCAATGTCAACAGTAAGCAATCATAGCATTTATTTGATAAAAATAAAGTATTTTACGCAAAACCGATAAAATTTGTTTCGGGAGTTAAGTCAATTTGATATAACTCTTTTATTTTGTTTTGGATGTCCGCTTTCAAATCAATTATATCTTCAGCGGTTGCTCCGCCTCTATTTGTTAGGGCTAAAGTGTGTTTAGTTGATAAGCCGACGTTGCCCTTTTGAAATCCTTTGCTGAATCCTGCTTTTTCTATTAACCATGCTGCCGGTATTTTTATCAAATCCTGTCCGATTCTGTAATTTGGAATTTCTCCTTTCTCATTTATTAATTCTAAATCAACTAACTTTTCTTCTAATTTAATAAACTGATCTTTAGAAATTATGGGATTCTTAAAAAATGAACCTGCAGATTGAGAGTCTAAGCCCCCCTGTCGAACTAACATTGCTTTTTCCGCACGAATTTTTCTGACCGCATTTCTTACTTCGATTAGTTTCGGAGTAGCGTCCGAGAAATGGTTTAGTAAATCTTTATAAACCAGTTTTGGATTACCATATTTTTTGAGTAAATAAGTAACTTCTAAAACGACAAATCTATCCTTTTGATTAGTGTTAAAAATACTTTTGCGGTATTCGAATTTGCAATCTTGATTGCTCAATTCAAGCAGTTCTTTATTTTTTCGGTCAAAGACTTTTACCTTTGAAATGGTTTCCGAAACCTCTTGACCATAAGCACCGACATTCTGAATTGGAGTAGCTCCAACAAGACCCGGGATACCACTTAAACATTCTAACCCAGCTAGATTTTTTATTACACAATGCTCTACAAATTCATCCCAATCTTCACCTGCTTGTGCAATAACTTCAATAGTGTTGTCACTTGTTTCATTAAGCTCAATTCCTTTCGTCGCTATTTGAACAACTAAACCATCAAATCCATTATCTGAGATTAATACATTGCTACCTCCGCCTAACATGAAAATATCAAAATCATTTTCATCAGCAAAATTAACTGCTTGGAGTATCTGGTCCTGCGTTGCCGCTGTTGTGAATAAACGGGCATCACCGCCAACTTTAAATGTTGTAAAAGGAGCAAGGCTTACATTTTCTCTAATTTTAATATCTCTACTCATGTGCCAAACTAATTTCAATTGAATTAGAAATTTAGAACAAAAAAAATCAATCGTGTTTTAATTTTTATAAAACACGATTGATAAATTTAGTTTTTGTAAAATTACATGTCAAACTTCATTCTTGTTTCAAGATTTTCAGCTCTAGTTCTAGCTCTATCTGTGTTCAATTTCCTTAATTTACTAATTACCTTCTTAAGAGCCTTTTTATCTTTTCGCTTTAGCTCAATGTCACCCAATTTGTTCAAGATGGCATAATTGTTTTCGTCTTGTTTTAGAGCCTTGTTGAGATATTTTGAAGCTTCTTTTAATTCATTGATTTCCGCGTAAGAAACTCCAAGCATATAATTTACAGCATTCCAGTTTTTCTTCTTGGCAACACGTTTTAACACATCAACGGCTTCTCCATATTCGCCTAATAGCATTAATGTTGAGCCCAAGTTAATCAATGGTGCTTCTTCAAACTCAGGATTCATACTAATTGCTTTTTGTAAAGCTACTTTAGCTTGTTCAAGATTTGCTCTTCCTTGGGCTTTCAAACTTGAATTTGAATACTTCATTTGTTGGCTACCCATTCTGTAATATGCATAACCCATATTTGTGTAATCAATCGCATCAGGCTTTAATGCAATAGCTTTTTCAAAGAAATCAATTGATCTCTTCCAGGATGAAGTCTGTAAATTCATTTGCTGATAAACATCAGCCTGTTTGCTTAGCGTAAGTCCAAATTTACTGAGGAATTCTACATCGTCTTTTCTCTGGTAAGAAGCAATGTTGTAATCACCCGTAGCCTTATCAAGATTCATCTTCTTCGAATTAATTTCTTGAGCTTTATCTGCAAGCTTACTGTATGCATCACCACGACTTTCGTAACTATCTGTGTATATTGTTCTCAGTTCTTCGGTTTGATTTGTATTCAGGCTGATCGATTTATCGAATGCATTAATAGCATCTTGGTATCGGTCTTGATTGTAGTAAGCAATCCCTAAATCAAACCAAGCGTTTACATATCTTGGATCTAACTCAGTAGCTCTTTCATAAGACGCAATAGCTTCTTTATCACGGTTAAGTCTGTCTAAAGTAGCACCGAGATAATAATGAGCTTCTTCGTTTTCATCATCCAGTTTTATAGATTTTTGTAAAGCATCTAAAGCAGCTTCATTGTCAAAACTTAGGTACCTTAAGACACCTAAGAAATACAATGATTCAGGGTTATCTTTATCATCAGTAAGAGCTTTATTGATGAATTCCTTAGCTTTATCGTATTGCTTTTCTTTGTAATAAATTATTCCAAGAGGTCCGTAAACCTGTGCAAAGGTTGGATCAATTTCTAATGCTTTTTCATAATTTATCTTAGCTTTTTCGTCATCATCCTTTTCGTCGAATACTTGTCCTAAACCGGCATATGCAGCTGCGTTCTTAGCATCATATTTAATAGCTGCTGTAAAATCTTTTTCTGCTTTGGAGAAATTATCTTTTTCTAAAGCATCATTACCTAAGGTTGCATAAACTTCGCTGAGTGCAATTTTTGCATCGTTGTTGTTTGCATCTAATTGAATTGCTTCTTCCAAGTATTCTGCGGCTTTTAGTGATTCGCCTTTTTCGACAAAGTATTCTCCGGCACCTGCCAGAATCTTTGAAGCTTTGTCCGCTTCCATTACTCTCCAATTGATTTTTTCGAGTTCTTTTGGAGTGATCTTTTTGATTTGTCTTCTGACTCTGCTTTTCTTAGCTACCCTTCTGGACTGTCTGACAACCTTTCTACGAGTTGTACGCCTTTGTTTAACTGAGCGTTTAGCTCTAGAGCGTCGTTTAGTTGCAACAAATGTTTTCTTTTTAGCCCCAAGCGAACCTCTTAACACAATTGCACTCGAACCTCCCGATAAATCGAAAGATGTGACGACATTTTGTGCTTTAACAGGCAAACTACTTACTAAAAATGCCCATATAATAAATAATGTAGTAGTAATTTTTTGGAATTTTGATTTAGAAAACATTTTCAACCTCATTAATAATGATTGCGATTTCAAAGTAATTATTATCTTAAATAAAACAATAGACAAGCTAGAAAATAGGATGCCTATTCAAAGTTTGACGTTTTCTAATCTTTTTTTTGCATTTATTTACAGAGATTTTCTCTGCACTATTAAATATCCAAATCGGCTCAACTCGCACTTTTGTAAATAGTTCTCTTGCTATCTTTAGCTATGTCGGCTAAATTATTTTCTTACCTATAGTCTAATAATTTCGCCACTTTTTTTGCTCTTTGCAGAAAGGGTCGTAAATTTCTGATCTTCAGAATAGACTAAATTCCATAGAAAGAAAGGAGAATATTGCCGAATAATGAAAGCATTTAGTACTGATAATTTACGCAATCTAGCTATCATTGGACACGGCGACGCAGGTAAAACCCAGCTCGTTAGTTCATTGTTATATGTTGCAGGAGCAACTCCTCGTTGGGGTAAAGTTGATGAAGGAACAACTGTTACCGATTATGAAGATGATTCTGTCGAGAAAAAAATAACGCTTAACAACAATTTTGCCAATCTGGAATACAAAGAAAAAAAAGTGAATTTCATTGATTCACCGGGTTATGCAGCTTTTGTTGCACATGCACGTCCGGCTTGCCGTGTTGCAGATTTAGCGTTGGTTGTTGTAGATGGTGTTAATGGAATTGAAGTGCAAACTGAAAGAACATGGAACTACTCAAATGAGTTTATGTTGCCAAGATTTATGGTCATCAACAAACTCGATAAAGAAAGAGCCGATTTTGGTCATGCCGTCGATACCGCTACTGAAGCCTTTGCACGCTCAATAGTCCCTTTCACACTCCCAATTGGTTCAGAAGAAAATTTCCGTGGCGTTGTTGATGTAGTTCATATGAAAGCTTATGAATTTGACGAAAATGGAAAAGCTAAAGAAATAGATATGCCCGAAGAAGGCAACAGTTTAGTAGAATCCACGAGAGAAAAATTAATTGAAATCGTAGCAGAATCTGATGATGATTTGCTTGAAAAATATTTTGAAGAAGGCACTTTAGATGATGAAGACGTTATCCCAAACCTCTCAAAAGCGATTGCTAAAGCAAAACTTTGTCCGGTTTTTGCTGTATCATCAGAAACGCTTGTCGGTTTATCCATATTATTAGACTACATAGTTGAATTTGGTCCAAATCCAGCAACCCATGAAAAGGAATTTGGTTTTGTTGATTCTACAAAAGAAGGCGAAAAAATCTCTCGTAAGTATTCCAATGAAGAACCATTTTCAGCTTTCGTATTTCGCACGATAGTTGACCCCTTCGCTGGCAGAATTAATGTAATGAAAGTCGTTTCCGGGACAGTAGATAGTGATGCAACTGTTTATAATTCTTCCAGAGAATCTAGTGAAAGATTAGGAGCTTTGCATGTCATGCAAGGTAAAGACCTAGAAAAAGTAGATAAAGCAAAAACTGGCGACATAATTGCCGTTTTAAAGTTAAAAGAAACTCAAACAGGGGATACATTATGCGATAAAGATAATGAAATTGTTTATCCCGAAGTTCATTACAGAACTCCTGCGGTAGCATTTGCGATTGAGCCAAAATCCCGTGCAGATGAAGATAAAATTAGTGTTGCACTACACAAAATTTTGGAAGAAGATCCAAGTCTCAAATTTGAAAGGGATAATCAGACCAAAGAATTTATTTTAAGCGGTTCAGGTCAGCAACATATTGAAGTTGTCGTAGATAAATTGAAAAAACGCTATGGAGTAGAGGTTGAACTTCATCCGCCAAAAGTTCCTTATAAAGAGACAATTACAGCTAAATGTGAAGTTCAGGGTCGCCACAAAAAACAATCAGGCGGACGAGGACAGTTTGGTGATTGTAAATGTATTTTTGAACCTCTTCCGAGAGGCGAAGGTTTTGTATTTGAAGATAAAATCTTTGGTGGTGCAATACCTCAGAATTTCCGTCCAGCCGTTGAAAAAGGAATAATAGAAGCTGCACAAAATGGAGCAATTGCCGGCTATCCTCTAGTGGATTTCAAAGTTACTCTAATTGACGGAAGTTATCACTCTGTAGATTCTGATGAGCATTCATTTAAAGCCGCTGGACGCAAAGCATTCAGAAACGCGATCGAAAAAACCCGTCCAACACTTCTAGAACCCATCATGGATGTTGAAGTTTTCTGTCCACAAGAGGTTTCAGGCGATATTATGGGTGATTTGAACCAACGACGTGGGCGTGTAGGGGGAATGGATATGCGTGGTAAACAACAGATAATCAAAGCACAAGTTCCACTCTCGGAAATGCTCGATTATCAAGGACGTTTAAACTCTATGACTCAAGCGAGAGGTAGCTACAATATGGAGTTTTCACATTACGATCCGCTGCCGCATAATCTTCAGGGCAAAGTCATCGAACAAGCCAAAGAAGAAGGCAGAATTCGAACGACTGAAGATGATGATTAATTGAGGTGGAAAAGTTAATTTTATTGGCGGGATATTTCCCGCCTTTTTTATTTTTGTTAAGATTCAAAATATGCAACCGATACAAATTGGCAGAGAAAAACCTTTAGAACTGGATATTAAAACCGATCCTGTTTGTAATATGAAAGTTACACCTAAAACTGCTGCAGCTAAGCATGTTTACAAAGATGAGACATATTATTTCTGTGCTATTGGTTGTAAAAACAAATTCCGCCAAAATCCCGAACTATTTCTATCCCCAAATGCTGAAAAACTCACAATGAAGGAAGTTGAAGAACAAAATTCAACTGATATATACATCTGTCCGATGGATCCAGAAGTTGAGAAAATAGGTCCCGGAAGCTGTCCAAAATGTGGAATGGCTCTTGAGCCAAAAACTATTTCTCTTGATGATAAACCCGATCCTGAATTGATTGATATGAAACGCCGCTTTTGGGTATCGGCGGCTTTAACAATTCCGATTTTAACGTTAGCGATGGGCGAGATGATTTTTGATTTTAGCCAAATAATTTCACCAAAAACTTCTCTAATAATTCAGTTTCTCTTAACAACACCTGTCGTAATCTGGGGAGGACTTCCCTTTTTTGAAAGATTTTGGCAATCGGTCAAAAACCTTTCGCCGAATATGTTCACGCTGATTGCTATCGGGACGGGAGCAGCTTTTGTTTATAGTGTTTTTGCAACATTTATTCCGAATATTTTTCCCTCGACAATGCAAAATGAAAACGGTTTGATTCCAGTTTATTTTGAATCAGCAGCGGTAATTATCACGCTAGTTTTGCTTGGGCAGGTTTTAGAATTGCGTGCCAGAAGCCAAACTTCTTCGGCAATTAAAGAACTTTTAGGGCTTGCACCGAAAACTGCAGTCGTCGTTTTTGAAGATGGAGAGGAAGAAGAGATTCAACTTAAGGATGTTCAAATTGGTGCAACACTTCGAGTTAAAGCAAACGAGAAAATTCCCGTTGATGGCGAAGTTATCGAAGGATATTCCTCTGTTGATGAATCAATGGTTACAGGTGAACCGATTCCTGTTGAAAAGCAAGCAGGTGACAAAATTATTGGCGGAACGATTAATGGTAAACGCAGTTTATTGATAAAAGCAGAAAAGGTCGGAAGCGACACATTGCTCGCACAAATTGTTCAAATGGTCAGCGAAGCACAGCGTTCGCAAGCACCGATTCAGAGGCTTGCTGATGTTGTTTCAGCATATTTTGTTCCCGCTGTAATTTTAGTTGCAATTGTGTCGTTCTTTGTTTGGCTTTCTTTCGGTTTGTTCGCATCAGCATTGGTTGTCGCAGTTTCAGTTTTGATTATCGCCTGCCCTTGTGCATTGGGCTTGGCGACTCCTATGTCAATAATGGTCGGAACAGGACACGGAGCAAAAAACGGTGTTTTAGTCAAAAAAGCTGAAGCATTGGAAATACTTGAAAAGGTAGATACACTCGTCGTCGATAAAACAGGAACATTAACCGTGGGAAAACCAAAACTCGCCAATGTTCAAGCAAACTACGAAAAAGGATTTAACGAAACTGAATTGCTTAAACTCGTAGCATCACTGGAAAAAGCAAGCGAACATCCGCTTGCTGAAGCAATAGTTGAAGGTGCTTTAGAAGAAAGAATCGAATTAACTAAAGCCGAAAACTTTGAATCCGTTACTGGAAAAGGAGTTTTCGGAACTATTGACGACAAAGAAGTTATCTTGGGCAGTCGAAAATTCTTGGAAGAAAAAGATATAGAAATTCCTGATTTTGAAAAAGAGACTTTTGACCGACTTCGCGGAAAAGGCGAAACGGTGATTCTTGTTGCAATTAAAAGTGATTTCGCAGGAATCGTCAGCGTTAAAGACTTAATAAAAGAATCCGCTAAAGAAGTTATCTCCAAACTTCACAAAGAAAATTTAGAAGTTGTGATGCTTACAGGCGACAACTTAAAAACTGCCAAAGCGGTTGCCGATGACTTGGGAATTGACGCTGTTTTTGCTGACGTTTTACCCGACAAAAAAGCTGATAAAATCAAGGAATTACAACAAAAAGGAAAAACTGTTGCGATGGCTGGCGACGGGGTAAATGATGCCCCTGCTTTAGCTCAAGCCGACATAGGGATCGCAATGGGAACAGGAACTGACATTGCCATCGAATCAGCTGACATTACTCTGTTAAAAGGCGATTTGCGTGGAATCTTAAAAGCCAAAAAGCTAAGTGAAGCAACAATGAGCAACATTCGCCAAAATCTATTTTTCGCATTCATTTACAACCTAATAGGTGTTCCAATCGCTGCGGGAATTTTATTCCCGATTATTGGACTTTTGTTATCACCGATGTTGGCGAGTTTAGCGATGACTTTTAGTTCCGTTTCAGTTATTTTAAATGCCTTGCGTTTAAGAAATTTGGAGTTGTAAAAAAGTTAAAATGCAAAGTGAAAAACAAGAATTCATCCCCGCACTTGGAGCAAACTGGGCAACCAAATATTATGATCCTTTGGTTCGTATTTTCACAAAAGAATATCCATTCAAACGTGCGTTAATTTCACAAGCAAATCTTAACAATAATCAAACCATTTTAGACCTTGCCTGCGGCACAGGAACATTGTCTGTCGGAATCAAAAAGCGTTTTCCAGACACCAAAATATATGCCGTAGATGCTGATAAAAAAGTTCTGGGAATAGCTCGACAAAAAGCAAAAGATGCTGGTATAAAAATCAGTTTTCATGAAAGTCTTTCGCACAAACTTCCATTTCAAAACGAAACATTCGACCGAATTTTTTCAACACTTTTTTTTCATCATTTAACGATTGATAAGAAAATCGAAACTTTGCGAGAAATTAAACGACTTCTAAAACCTAATGGTGAATTTTATATTGCTGATTATGGTAAACCGAACAATATTTTCCAAAAAGCCAGCTCAAATATAATCAAACTAATTGATGGATTGGAAACAACTAAGGATAATTTAGATGGAAACCTCGAAAAAATTATTAAAGAGCAAGGTTTCACGGTCGAATTAACTAAACAATTTAAAACATTGCTTGGAACTATTTATTTGTATAAGTGCAAAATTCATAGATAAAGTTTTTCACCCGTGAGATTTTTTGATGTACACTTCCAATAAGCCATTTCGTAAATGCTCAAAATAGTATAAATTTCAGTTATGAAAGCAATAAAATGTTCACAATGTGGGGCAATAATCGAAGAAATATCAAGTGAACTCGAATTCACGAAATGTTCTTACTGCGGAGCAACATATCGCTTAAAAGATGTCAAAATCATTGAAATATCGCGTAAAGAAGCTAAGCGTATCAACACACAGATTTCAAAATCTGACATACCTTTTTTCAGAGATGGAGAATACGACAGGAAAAATAATGCCGATAAATCTGCTTTAATAGTTGTGTCGGTTATTCTTTTTCTTGTTTTTGGTGGAATGTGGGTCAATGGTTTAATGTCCGGTTCATTTCTTTTTGGATTTGATTTACCTGAAATTAAAATTACCGCAACAGCAAAAACTACCTTAAATGCTAATAACTTAAATTTGAATAGTATTGATACATTGAATTTTGACCATGTTGAATTTCCCAAGTTTTACAGTTGGGACCTGCCAACTTGGAATACTTCAGAGTTTGTAAAAACAGCTTTTGTCGAACGGCGAATAAATGTGAAAGTTAAAGTAGATAAAAGCGGAAAAGTTACAGAAGCTAAGGCTCAGAACGGACATCAATATATACAGAGGATTAGTGAAAAAGCTGCATTAAACTCGACTTTTTATCCGCCTGTGAATTCAGATGTAACGATAGTTTATTTATTCAGTGTGAGGGAATAAAAACCTAAACACTTAATAATATTTAATCACAATTGCAGTCTTTATTACATTTATTACTAGATTTGGAAAATGATTTTACTTTCCGCCAAAGTATCAAACAAAAATAAGTAGCGGCAAGAGTCAATAAAACTCCAACTATGATAGCTTGAACACCCATCAACTAAATCCCAAAAGCTTTCCGCCTTGATAAGTTATAAACGAAGCAACGTAAGCCAAAATGGTCATATATCCAAACATAAAAAACACCCAGCCCCAAGAATTGGTTTCACGACGTACAATTGCCAATGTTGACATACATTGCATTGCTAGAACAAAAAACACCATCAAGGATAAGGCTGTTAGAGGTGTCCAAACTGTTGTCCCATCAGATTTTTTGGCATTTTTTATTGCATTAATAAACTTAGGAGATTTTGGTGTTGCATCTTCACCAACTCTATAAATAATTGCTAATGTTGAACCTACAACCTCTCTCGCAGCAAAACTCGCAATAATCGCAACACCTATTTTCCAATCGAAGCCCAAGGGTTTAATAACAGGTTCAATTGTTCGCCCAAGCTTTCCTGCATAACTGTTTTCGAGTTGTTGAGAAGCTTTTTGCTTCTCAGATATATTATTTAGTGCTGTTTGCTGACTGGTTTGCGGGAAATACATTAATGCCCACAAAATTATCGAAATAGCTAAAATTATTGTTCCAGCCCGTTTAATAAAAAGCCAAGCACGCTCAAACATATTTATCAAAACTGTTTTTACATTTGGTAAACGGTAAGGCGGAAGTTCCATAACAAATGGTGGCGGTGGGGCTTTCAGAATAGTTTTCTTCAAAATGAAAGCGGCTATTACAGCAACTAAAACACCAAGCGAATACATCGCCAACATTAAAAACGCACCGAGGGATATGAATCCAAAAACAGTCTGCCCTGCAAAAAATGTCGCAATCATTAGGGCATAAACCGGAAGCCGAGCCGAGCAACTCATAAATGGGGCGATCATAATTGTTGCGAGACGGTCTCGACGATTTTCTATTGTGCGAGTCGCCATAATACCGGGAATCGCACAAGCAAAACTGGACATTAAAGGTAAAAATGCTTTGCCGTGAAGCCCTACTTTGGACATCATTTTATCCAGCAAAAATGCAGCTCTCGCCATATAACCTGTATCTTCAAGGATTGAAATGAACAGGAATAAAAGTAATATTTGTGGCAAAAAAATTAGAACTCCACCAACTCCAGCTATAATTCCGTCAACAATCAAATCTTTTAAAATTCCATCTGACATTTGATTGCCAACAAAATTTCCTAATGCACCAAACCCAGAATCAAGCAAATCCATCGGCAAACTTGCCCAAGAAAAGATCGTTTGGAAAACCAATAACAGCAAACAAACTAATATCAATAAACCAAAAAACTTATGAGTTAAGATTTTATCTATTTTTTCTGAAAAATTTGGTTTTGTATCATCAAATGGACTAACAGCTTTTTGATATACATCTGAAATGAATTTGTAGCGTGAGAAAATTTTTTTATTAGCTTGTTCATTACCCGAAAGACTCAAATGGATATCATTAGACCTATCAATTTCATTTCCATTATTTAACCAAACTGTTTTTGGTACTTTAGTTGACCGAGCAGATTTTAAGGTTTCAATAGAAAGCTCTTCGATACCTTTTTTTTGTGATGCTTTTATCGGAATTACAGGAATTTTCAGATGATTTGATAACACTTTGATATTAATTTCGATATTTTGTTTCTCAGCCAGATCTATCATTGTGAGTGCAATGACTACTGGAATCCCAAATTCAAGCAATTGTGTAACAAGATACAAATTCCTCTCAAGGTTTGTTGCATCAACAACTGCAATAATTGCATCAGGCTTTTTTGTCTGAGGTAGTTTGCCCATTAGAACATCACGAGCAATTTTTTCATCAAGTGAAGTGGCGTCCAAACTATATAAACCGGGAAGATCAATTAATTTAATTGTTTCATTCTCTACAATCCAATTGCCTTCTTTTCTTTCTACGGTGACGCCCGAATAATTTGCAGTTTTCTGTCTCAATCCCGTGAGTGCGTTGAAAAGTGTGGTTTTACCAGCATTAGGGTTTCCAGCAAGTGCGACTACTAAATTAGACTTCTCCGTTCCTGTGTTTTTTTGTTTTTTAGTTATAGCTTCTAAAGGTTCCAAGGAATTGTTGACGCTAAATAAACGTCCCTCTTATTCATAAATTTCTATTGATTCAGCTTCGTTTCGACGAATAGCTAGGTTGTAACCACGAACTCTTACTTCAATTGGATCGCCAAAAGGAGCAGTTTTAATTACCCTAACTAAAACGCCAGGCACAATCCCCATTTCCATTAAGCGTTTTGAAATTGCATTATTTCCGGAAATACTTTTTACTTTCGCAACCGCACCTATACTCAAATTTGACAAATTCATATTTAATTAGTTAAAGATATTGAATAGCACAATCGTGAGTTTAGTTTAATTGAAATCAGATTTCAATTTCAATAAGAGGTTAAGGTTAGGAATTTAGATAACTATTGAATTTATTTTGGTGGCAAGATTGATTGTGAAACTAAATCAGCTTGATAATTAGCAAATGTGAGTCTTAAAGGTAAGCGTTTTCTATCTACACTTAGCCAAAGCTTAAAATTCAGACGGTCAATAGTTCTGTTGCCTGTTTTAACATTTATCAAAATGGCAGGTATTTTTTCTCCATCAGAATTAGTTAATTCCGACTTTGAAGGTCTAAGTGTGAAGACAAAAGGCTTATTGCCTAGAAAAACAGCTACTCTTGTGTCATTCACAGGGTTTTTCGGGTTACGGCTTGGTCTTAAATTGAATGCCCGGACTGCATACGCTAAAGATAAAAGACTGTGAGTTCCAACCGGAATTTCTATTCTGCTTGAACCATTGTAAACAGCAATTCCTTTGTCTTGGTCATAATTAGTTTTTTGATTAAATATGCGAAAATCACTAGTGAACTGGAATTCGGAATACCTTGGCATCAAAGAAATAGGATCAACCTGAGCTTTTATATTATCAGACAAATTAAAAATCGGGTTACCTGATGTACCAGCGTTTTTTACTTTTGCAGTTAAAAGTAAACTATCTTTTCCGATATATTTTTTTCGTTCTTTAGCGTTCAAAACGACCGAGCCCAAATCTTCCCTTCCCCTAGTTATCTTAAATTCTAAAGATTCCCCCAAAGCAAATGGCAATGTAGTTGATAACGGTTGATTATCAACATATGGCGTAGGCGTCGGTACTGGGGTGCGGGTTCGAGTAGGAGTAGCTGTGGGGGTTGGCGTTGGAGACTCTGAAGTATTTTGCTCTTTAACTTTAATGCTAGCTATCTCAGCAAGAAATTTACCTTTTGCTGTAGTAAAACTAATCAGCAAAGGGATTTTTTTTTCGTCGCTACTAAAATTAATTTTCAAATTGCTGATCCCTAATTCATCCAAATAGCTACTTTGGGCGGAAACAATATCTGAATTAAACTCACCTAGATCATTTTTAACCTTTTCGGAACCTATTGACTGAAGCGTGAAATTATAAACTTTGTCATTTTCATTTAAGAGGAAGGTTCCAACGCCATTTGAATTACGGATTTTGTAAATTAAAGTCAACAAATCGTAATTTGGCGTTGGATTTTTTAGATAATTTTCTATCTTTTGCCTTGGTATTACGCTGGCATTAGAAACTTTTTTTATGTAAAGCGGCAAACCTGTTTCAACAGAGGCAAAAGTGTTGCGTTCTTCATCAAGTAAATAAAAAGCCGCACTCAATAAATCAACAGATTTTAATTTGGCATAAAGCTCAATGGCATCTTTCCCTTCTAATTTACCCTTTGAAACAACTGAAATTTCCGCAAAAGCTGCATTTTTGTATTTCTCAAATGAAATGTTGTATGTCAGGCGTTCGCCTACTTCAAAAGGAATTTTATCTTGTGTTGATGTGGATTCATTTTGAGCTAAAACACCCAATAATAGAAGTAAAAACAGAAAAGAAACACAAATTGGTATTGTGAATTTTCGGAATTGTTTTTTACTTAGTTTGAGTATTTTCATCAACTATTAATTATGATTGTATCTCCTCGATTATTTTTCTGACAGCTTTTATTTTATCTTTTGCTTTTGTGATAGGTCTTCCGATTACGAGATAATCAGAACCAGTATTGAGAGCTTCTTTTGGTGTCATTACACGTTTTTGATCATCTTTCGTTGCAAAACCGGGACGAATTCCAGGTGTCACTATAGTAAACCCATTATTTGATATTTCTTTCCTGATACTTTTTACTTCATTAGGTGATGCAACTACCCCATCTAATCCACAATCTCCTGATAGTTTTGCTAATTTCAAAACTTGTTTTTCAATTTCGTGATTTATACCAACTTTTTTTAGCGTATTCTCATCTGCACTAGTCAATATAGTTACACCAATAACTTTTGGTTTATTTATGTTTTCTCTAGAACAGATTTCATTTACTTCATCAACTGTTCTTTTGAGCATTTCTTCGCCACCCAAAGCGTGAACATTAAACATCCAAATTCCAAGCCTTGCGACTTCAACCGATGCTTTGGCAACTGTATTAGGTATATCGTGAAACTTAACATCAAGGAAAACTTTGATTCCCATTTCAACGACTTCCTTTACAAAAGATGCACCTGCTGATGTAAACAGTTGCAGTCCGATTTTGAATATACCTACTTCATTTTTTAATTCCGAAATCAGATCTTTCGCTTCCTCTTCAGAAGGCACATCCAAGGGCAAAATTATTTTATCTTTTATCACTCTTTATTAATTAGAATTTAGATTTGAGATGGTTTCTAACACCATTTTACGTATGAATTTATTCAAACGCACTGAGGCATTTGTTAAAAGTTTTTTATCTGATTCACCAAAATGTAAAAAAGGCAAAGCAAATGTAAAGTCTGCAAAATCTTTTTGTTTATAAAATTTAAGGCATTTTGAACCTGCTTCTTTTGCCTCAAATGCTTTGTTTCGAGCGTAGTTAAACTTCTCCTGATTATTCAAATTACTATGTACAACACTAATCATGAACCAAGCATCTGCAAAGTAATCATCTAACTCAATCGAATTTTGCAGAAAATTTAATGCATTATCGTAGTCATTTAATTGAAAGTAGCAACAACCGATCAAATAATTTATTTCCGGCGTAGAATAAATTTCCAAGCACTCTTTAAATGCAACTATTGCTTCCTTCCAATTATGTTCAAATGCTGCCAAAATTCCCCAAACATAATTAGCACAAACCATTGTATTTGTATAATTAGCAAGGACACTTAAAAACTTTCTGGCATTTTCAGTCTCTCTTTGATTCGCACATATGACGCCTAATAAAAGTAAAGCTTTCTTCTCTTGCGGAACCAGATCAAAGATATTTTCTAAATAGATTTTAGCAGAATCAAATTTATCAGCTTCAAATAATTTTTGTGAAACGAATAACAGTAACGGGATATTTTTAGGTGAGAGTAGAATTGCACGTTCTAAAGTTCTAAATCCTTGTTTCTCCTCATTATTTTCTAAAAGTGAAATTCCTTCTTCTACGAGATGAGAAAACAGTTCCAGATTGGGTTTATCATGATTAAGATATATTTCTTCTAGTATTTTTCGCTTACGACTTTGTTGATGTCTTTTTTTGGTTTTAGCTTCGATTGAATCACCGAAACTCTCAACTAGGTCATTCGCAAATTCAGGATTTATTTTATTGATCGAGTCTAAAAAAGATTGAATAATCAGATGATCTTTTTCAAAAGATTCAGATTGTTTTGCAATAAATTCATACGCCATTGCAAGCTGCTCAGTAACTTGCGATAGTCTGAGTTCTAAGAGTGTAACTCTCTCCAACAAATGATCTTCATAATATGAAGGAGTAATCTCCTCTTCATGCCTAAGTGATTGAGGAACAGTTATAATCATCAATCGAGTCCCACAAACACGGCATTGCATTTCACCGGGTTCATTAGCAGCCCGGCAGTTTTGGCAAAAATGTGAAATCTTTTCCATTATTAATCGAATTCCAAGGGGTTTTTGAATGGCTCATCAGAATCCTTATCAGCTTTTTTAAGTGCATCCTGAAATTTTTCTTCAAGAATTTTCTGTCTGTCTTTTTGGGCTTGTTGTTCTTGTGAGAAGAGCTGTTCACGTAGTTCTTTTTGTTTATCCATCTGACTTTTTAGGTCTTCAAAAGAACCTAACTCTTTTTTCTTTTCTTCATGTGAAATTATGGCACCTGAATCTCTATCTATATTCAAAGTAGATTCGCAACAGGGACAAATTATACTTATCTTATCCATAACTGAAATGATTATAACTAAATTTGTGGATTTTAAAAGCTTTAGACAGTATTTTATGTTTTTTTTATCGTTTGGGGTATGTAATTCTCTTGGATTTATATCAGTGGCAAATAAAAAAAGCAGTGGTTCATAGGATTGAACCACTGCTTTAATAACAATAACTAAAAGCTTATATATCGTAATACATTGAAAACTCTAGTGGATGTGGACGTAAACGCAGTTGGTCAACTTCATTTTCTCTTTTGTATTCAATCCAGCGCTCCACTAATTCTTTTGTAAACACGTCACCTTTCAACAAGAATTCATGATCGTTTTCTAGTGCTTTCAGAGCATCATCTAAAGAACCCGGTAACGATGGAACGTTTTTGAGCTCTTCAGATGGCAGATCATAAATATCTTTATCGAGCGGTTCACCGGGGTCTATTCTGTTTTGAACACCGTCCATACCAGCCATCAGTATTGCCGCAAATGCAAGATAAGGATTACAACTCGGATCTGGTGGTCTGAACTCCACTCTTTTCGCCTTGGGACTTTGTGAAAACATTGGAATACGAACCGCAGCCGAACGATTTCGAGCTGAATAAGCTAAATTAACTGGAGCTTCAAATCCCGGAACGAGACGTTTATAGCTATTTGTTGTTGGAGCAGCAAAAGCTATAATCGCTGGAGCGTGTTTAAGCAATCCACCTATATAATGTTTCGCCATCTCAGATAACCCTGCATACTCATTTCCTGCAAACAATGGTTGGTCATCTTTCCATAAAGACGAATGACAGTGCATACCAGAACCATTATCTCCATACAAAGGCTTAGGCATAAATGTAGCTGACTTTCCATGAGTGTATGCAGTATTTTTTACGATGTATTTAAACAGCATCAAATTATCTGCTGTGTGTAACAAATCGGAAAAACGGAAATCAATTTCGCATTGTCCTGCAGTAGCTACTTCATGGTGATGACATTCAACGTTGATACCTACTTCAGAAAGTATCGAAGAAATTGTATTTCTCAAGTCAATCAATTGATCAAGTGGAGCAACAGGGACATATCCCTCTTTTGGACGAATGTGATAACCAAGATTGGGATTCATTTCATCACCAATGCGACCTGTGTTCCAATGTCCTTCTTCTGAATTTACGGAGAAACCAGCAGAATACTGCTCATTATGAAACTCAACCTCATCAAAAACAAAAAATTCAGCTTCAGGTCCGAAATAAACTGTGTCAGCGATTCCCGTAAACTTCACATAACTTTCAGCACGCTCAGCCACTGAGCGAGGATCTAATCCGTAACCTTCTTTTGTGATTGGATCAACTACATTCGCAATAAGACAAATCGTAGTTTCTTCAACAAAAGGATCAACCCAACATCGAGAGGGGTCAGGAATAAGCAACATATCGGATTCATTGATTGCAGCCCATCCTCTTAAAGATGAACCATCAAAACCGAATCCATCTTCAAAAGAATCTTCTGTTAATTCGTCAATTGGAAAAGTAAGATGATTCCAAGAACCAACTAAATCTGTAAATCTAATCGAAACAAATCTAGCTTCTTGGTCAGTTGCATAACTTAAGACATTTTTAGCGTTCATTTAATCTCCTAAACAATATTTTATAGTTTTAAAATAAGAAAAGTAATGGATTAAAAGAAAGAAATACCAAAATTTCTTCATTTATAGCACTTTATTTAAGCATTAAATTTCTGAAGAAATCTTATTTTCTTTTAATTCACTACTAATTTTTTTGACAGTCTTGTTATGTTCTGCAATCTAACAAAAAAGCATTTTACACTAGTCTTAGGAAAGTTCAAAGTAAAATTATATTTTTTTGGTAAATAATAAGGTTACCCATTTACATTTACGCTAGATTCGTTAGCCGTAGCTAAAGCTTTACCTTCTTCATCCAAGATCATTACTTTATTGAAGTTCTTTTCCTTTCCTAATTGTTGGATTTTCTTAAGAAATTCCATTTTCTCATTTCTATCCAGATCACTCCAAGAAGGCTTTGCGATTGCAAAGAAAGATTCTTTGCTTATTCTTGCCTTGTGTATATGATCTTTTAGGAATGATCTTTCTAAGTTTACTTTAACTACGCCTGGAGGTAGTTTATCTTCTTTTTCATCAACAGGTTGGCTAGATTGTCCAAAGTAAAACCAAATAGAAAATCCAATAACAAATACAGAAGCAAATAAAATCCATTTATTGACACCAAAGATTTTGCCATCGCTTTCTTTTTTGGTGGCAGATTTATCTTTAACTTTTTCTTCTTTGACTTTCTTTTTATGAGCTGACTTCTGTTTGGGTTCTTCCGATTGTTTCTCAGTTTGCGGAATCGGTTTTTTCTCTTTTATCAATTCAAGAAGCTCAAGTGTTTTGCTTGTAGCTTCAGAAATAGCTTTATCGTGAATAACACCATACTTCTCTTCAAGATCATTATCAGATTTACGTTCTTTTTCAATTAACTCAACATAAATATTTCCGACGATCACATTGCTCTCGATAGCTGCCGCAACAAGCTGAGGTGAGAAGAATGTTTCATGTGTTTTTTCTTTAAATACTTTTATACGTTTGAAAAAGTCTTTTTTAACAAGGTCATCGAATTTTTCAGCCTCTTTTGCTTCATCTATAAATTCCTGAAATTGTAAAACTGAGAGTAAGATGTCCGAATCATCATCTTGCGTAGAATAAAGAGGTACGCTTGCCCAATCTGCATATAATTCTTTCAAATGCTTAATTAATTCTTCTTTATCAAAGAGTAATTCTCTTCTCTCATCTTTGGCTTCCTTCGAGAAAAGTCGAGTAATGATTAGATCAAATTTACTTCTAACAGACTCTGTATATGGAGAATTTCTATAAAATCTTGCCAGTGCTAACAGTGCTTGAGAACTCAATGCTGGCTTTGTTGTTTCACAATATCTTCTGATGTGTGAAACTGACACATTTCTATCTCTTCTTGAAAGAGATGAATACCAGTCTTCAGTTTCTTGCATCAAATTAAATTCTGCTTTGGCATGGTCAGGTGACTTTAAATCATCAGCTACTTTTAAGAAATTGTGTAGAGCCTGCTTTACTTTAATGTCATTGTATGCAGCTGAGCTTACCTTCATTTGCTCACGCTCTACCCCTGTCAAAACGTGTTCAACCATCTGCAAACCGGTAACTTCATCAATTGCTCTTTGTCTGTAAAATTCTTTTTCTTCTGAATCTGTTTTTGGCAATTTGATTTTATCGCTTTGATTGTCAGAGTTATATACCTGAGCCTTAACATCCTCTTTTACTGGTGGCACTTCCTGTTTACTTGCAATCTCCGCCTTTCGATTGCTTTGCTCAGCATCAACCGACAAGTCTTTATCACTGAAGGAATTAGCTTTTGATTCTGATACAGTTTCTTTCTGTTCAGGCTTATTGGCACTTGGCTCTTGGGAATGCTTTGAACCTAATGTTACTTCTTTTTCAGGCTCAGACGCAGAAAAGCCTTCAGCCTTTTTAGGTTTCCCTTTTTCAGCCGTCGGCTTATTCTCAATGACAGTATTCTCAAGAAGATTTTCTTCTTTTAACTCTGTAACGAGGTCTTCAAATATATCCATTTTTTAATTTTGAACTATAGTTTTTTAATCAAAGTTAATACAACCATTTGCGAAAACTTCAGTTACCATGCCAGATGCATCAACTGAAATTACGCATGGAGTTTTGCTAAGGGTAGGGGCTTTTGTTGCTACAACCTCATAATTGTTCAACAAATCATTATTAGTAGGGTTTGTGGGATTCATGGTCAAAGTAAATACGCCTTGAACTAAATTCGAACCGCTCAGTGTTCCTAAATTTGCACCTGCATCTGCTCTTAATTCGTTCAATCTAGCGTATCTGTTATTTCGTGAGTAAAAATCCACTTGGGCTTTGGATAAAACCTTCAAACCTGCATATCCTTTAGTATTTTCAGCTCTTCCAACAGCTTTTTGTAAGTAAGGAACCGCCATTGATGCAATTAGCCCAACAATTACTACAACTATTAAAAGTTCAACTAAAGAAAATCCTTTTTGATTTGAATTATCCATTTTTCATTTACCTCTTGTTTTCAAATTTTCAATTGTGAAGAGTGACATTTTTTGTCATTTTTTTTGACAAGTTGTGTCAATAATTTCTTGTAGAAAGTAAGGAATTTGTTAAAAAGTATCAATTTACTTGATATTTATCGGAATCTTAACTATTCCACACTAATAACCGTGCAAAGCTTGTGCCAAAATTAAAATTTAAAAATAAATTATTATCTTCCCCAAAAATGAATCAAAATGTGATAACCTAATAATTAATTAATTATCACAGTTAAGTGCGTAGTTTATTTCTATTAGAATTTCGTCTAAACGAATGTGATCTCATCTATTTAATGCTAATTTTTACAATACTTTAGCAAAAAGACTCAAATGAATTTTTACATTTGAGAAAAGATGTCGCTTTTCTGTTTTAATCAATTCAGGCTACGCTTGAATAAAAAATCAAAAACATTACAGAAATGAACAATCAAACAATAAAATAAGTGATAGTTGAAAAAACTTTTGAATTATTATAAAAAGGTTATTTTTGTTAAATAGATTTAATTAAATATTAGGAAAATATAAAGATATATACACGGAGAATATATGGCTACTAAACGTAAATCGAAGGCTTCAAAATTTTTAACTGTTCCAACCAGACCTATTCCGGTTGACCGAGACCGCTCTGTTGCAGGTCTTTTAGAGAAAATGGAAGGAGCAGGATTTGGTGCTAAGCAATTAGCTGAAGCACACAGAATATGGATTGATATGTTGGATGACAACGTAACGATTTATTTTTGTGCATCAGGAAATTTAGTGCCAGCGGGGCTTCGACGTCTCTTAGCTTACATTGTTAAAAATCGTTTTGTCGATGTCTTGGTTTTTTCTGGCAATGTTTTGTTTCACGATATACATGAAACCTTGGGCAGAAATCATTTTCAAGCTCACCCAAGCATGATTGACGAAGAATTAGATTCCGCTGGCGTAACTAGAGTTGGTGATCTCTTATCAAACGATGAAGAATACAAAGAAGCAGACGAATGGATCGGCAGTGTTATCAATCAACTTGAACTTTCAAGAGAATACTCAAACAGAGAATTTTTACATCTTGTCGGTCGAGAATTAGCTGAAATAGCTCATGAGGATGGAATTTTAACTGCCGCATTTAAATCCAGAGTGCCTGTCTTTTGTCCTGATCTACAAGAATCTGCTTTAGCTGTGGGTATTGCAAGAGCCAGATTCGAAAAGAAGATTCATTTCAATCTTGATCTTACACAAGACACAATGGAATTAATGCAGATTTCTCAAAAAACTAGAAATTCAGGAGCAATTACACTTGGTAGCACTTCGAGTCAAAATATGGTCAACGTTGCAGAAGTTACTTCTTACATAACTCGATCTTCAGCAAGGGGTCATAAGTATGCAATTTCTATGAATAATGACGCCGCACCGATGGGAGTCAGAACGCCAACCATAACAGGAACCCACAAACAAATTTTTGGAAGATTATTAAAAAATGCACTGACAGCATATGTGCCGACTGATCCATCTATCGGTTTGCCAATGCTAGTAACAGCACTTTCGCAAACTGCAGCAAAATATATTAAGGCTAGAAAACATCCACAGTTTACCCTTGCTAACAAAGAATTAGGTGTTGAAATTCCTTAAACAAATCAAAAAATTATAACCAAAAAGCTTGAAGTTCACTTATCGAATTTCAAGCTTTTTTTGTAAATTAACTTGGCTAAATAGCTATCTAAATTAATGCTAAAAGAATGGTTAACTCCTAAAATTTCAAAAGGAAGCAATTTTTTAGTAAAATATTGCCTATACATATCAAGTTGGAGAATTAACTTATGAAAATGATTAGGTCTAATATTAAAATATCTACAAATTTTATTTTGATTAGTTTAGTTTTTGGAGTAATAGTATTTAGCAGTTGCAGTACCGGCTATTTCACTCAACCAAAAGCTGAACAGAAAGAAGTAAAAGAAAAACCCAAAACTGCACCACAGCCTGTAGTAGTTGATGGTATAAGAACTTCATATGCAGATTTAGTTGAAAAAACCTCACCTGCTGTGGTTCAAATCAGCGTAGTTAAAAATGAAAAAAGTAAGAAAAAAAATTCCAATCTTGAGGATTTCTTCAAGAACTCTCCATTCCAAATGCCAAGACAACAAAGACAAAGACCAGTACAAGGATTTGGGTCAGGTGTAATTGTTAACAAAGACGGGACTATTCTTACAAACCATCACGTCATTGAAGATTCTGAGAAGATTACGGTCAAAATGAATGACAATAACACTTTTGAAGCGAAGGTTGTTGGTTCTGATCCTCCAAGCGATTTAGCTGTTATAAAAATTGAAGGCGAAGATTTGCCATTCTTGGAATTAGGTGATTCTGATGAGGTAAGAATTGGAGATATAGTCCTCGCCATCGGTAATCCTTTGGGAATTGGTCAAAGTGTCACATCAGGAATTATTAGTGCCAAAGGTCGTCGAACTGGTATGAGTGATGGAAGTTTTGAAGACTTCTTACAAACTGATGCACCCATAAATAGAGGAAATTCAGGTGGGGCTTTGATAAACCTAAAAGGTGAATTAATAGGAATAAATTCGCAGATACTTTCTACCTCGGGCGGAAGCATCGGAATCGGCTTTTCTATTCCTTCAAATATGGCTAAATCCGTCATGGAGCAGTTAATTGAAAATGGTAAAGTTCGTCGCGGAATGCTTGGAGTGACTATTCAAGACATTACTTCCGACGTTGCCAAATCACTTGATCTAGAAGACACAAAGGGTGTATTGGTTAATAACGTTATGAAAGGCGGAGCTGCCGATAAAGCAGGTATCAAACGTGGTGATATTTTAACTGCTATAAATGGAGAAGAAGTCCCCGATGGTAATTCGCTACGTAACAAGGTCGCAAGTACAAAACCCGGTACAGAAATAAAACTAACTTATTTACGTGATGGGAAAAAAGATGAAATTAACATAAAATTAGGTGAATTTAATCGAACTGGAGATGCTCCTGCTTCAACTGAAGAAAAGAATGATGAAAAAGAATCAAGCGAGAGTGGAAAATTAGGCTTGAGTTTACAAAAGCTTACTCCTGAGATTGCAAAACAGCTAAACATTCCTTCTGAGGTTAAAGGTCTTGTCGTTACAGCTGTTGCTCCAGATGGTGCCGCAGCAGAAAAAGGCATAATGCGGGGAGATGTAATTCTTGAGATAAATCGTCAGATGGTTGAATCTTTGAATGATGTAGAATCAGCAATTGAAAAATCTGGTGATAAGCCAATTTTGCTTTTAATATCTAGAAGGGGACAGACCTCGTTTATTCCAGTTCAGCCTAAATAAATAAGATAGGAGAGTTAATAATTAGCTCTCCTTTTTTGTTTGATTAATCTCAAAGCATTTTTGGAAAAAATATATGTTGAAAAAAATTTTTATTGGTTTATTTTCATTAGCAACAATTGTTGCCGCGTTCCTTACTTATTACAGCTATGATTGGCTACAAAGTATTGGAAATCCTGAAATTGCAGTTCAAAATTTTCAGTATTTTTCTAGCATAAATTGGACATATATCTGGATTTCATTCATCGTTTTGTTAATTTGTGCGAATGTAATTATTTGGAAATCTAAGAATGTTTTATTTGTTTGGCTATCCTATGCCTATTTCATAATTTTTATTGCTTTGCACACATTTTGGTTGGAGAGAAATTACCTATCATTTCTCAAATCTAATGGACTCGCTGAAACTGCTATTTCTGTAACCCCCCTGATTGGTGTGGTTATATGCATAATTGTTGCAATAGCGGTGTTTTTCAATCAGTTCATATTATTAAGATTGCGTGAGAAATTAATTGGAGACGCTGAGAATGCTGAGTTACCTGAACAACCAGATTTAGAAATAAAAGAATAGTTTGATAGTTAACTTTGTAACGTAAAAAGTGCTTTGATTAAACAAAGCACTTTTTTTATAACAAAATCGGGACGGCGAGATTTGAACTCACGACCTCTTCCATCCCAAGCGAGATTTTCAGTTGGACAAAACGGGACAAACCCAGAAAAACATTTAGGTTTAACAAATTTGCGGAAATGCAATAAGTGGTCGATTTCGGGTGCAATCCTTCGCAGTCTGCAACCAACCTGCAACCAACTTTCTCTAATAATTCTAAAACTTCTTGATTCTCGGTAAAGGTTTTAAATCGATAGTTTCGTCCTCATGACGCTTAACTATCTGGTTATATAAAATTTTAGGCACTTTCGCTTTTGGAAGATCTTGAAGAATATAATAAGTCTCTAACAATTTTCTTAATTTTGCGTTACCTGCTTCACTTAAAGAATGGTATGCAAGCAAAGCTAATTCATTTTCATCTAACATAGAACGCAATATACTTGCATATATATCCGCGTCATCAGGTATCTGCTGCCTATCTATCAATTTTAAAATATTCTCAATATTTCTAAAATATGGTTGCAATTGGACTGACTGTTCGTAATAAACCTCTGAATATGCTTTTTGGATTCGTTGCAAAGTGAGTTGATTCATCTTTTTATTCGATGGCAAATGTCCTTTTTGAACATCATCATACACTTCGTAAATAAACTGCTTCCCTCCTGCTTCATAAGTTGTGTGTCTACTTTCATATCGCATCCGCTCGACAATTTTGTTTTGTAGGTCAATCAACTGAAAAAAAGTATTCTCAAACTTCTGAATTCCCATTATTTCATTTTGTGCTGTTAGTTGTTCTTTTTGACCTTTAAGTTCTAAACGAGTGAGTTCTAATTCTTTCCTTTGGTATTTTAGTTCTTGACGTTGAAGCAGAATTGCGTATATCACCCCTAACAAAGCGAACCCAGAAAACAATGCATTTGCTGCACCAAACATATCGCCAAATGTTCCTCTGTCTTCAGGTTTCCATGGACTTAGAAGTAGCCAAGTTAGTAGCCACGTACCTATAATCAATAAACTTGCCCCAAGCAAAATCCAATTTATTTTTCCTGAAACAGTCACTTCATTCTGATTATCCCTATTCATTATGTATACGCGATTCTATATTAGGTAGTTGGTTCATTTTATTACAATTCAGATAACTGAAGTTAGATTAGTATTACTTAATTCCAACCTATGTAAATTAGTAATGTTTATAAATGGTAGTAATCGAAAAAAAAGAAGAATTCTACTCAATGCTTAGGCTCAACATAAAATAAAAAACTTGAGACCAGAGCCGCCAAAAAGCTAATTAAGAAAAAGAAAGTACTTGGCATCACAATAATTGCAGCCTTCCCATATCGCATTTCCTCAACGCACCTAAATTGAGTTTCCGGATCAAGTATTTCTGGATGTGAACAATCTCTTGTTTCATGCTTTAAACATTTCAACTTCTTAAACTCACAATCGTGTAATGACTCAATATCGGTAACAATTGTTCTTGCACGATATGCTGCTATAAAACCTAAAAATATCGTGGTAAGTAAAAAAAAGAAAATAAGTCTTATGTCAACTACGGTATTTTCATTTTGATATCGTATGAGTAAATAAGCGAAATAGGTTATAAAGCCAGCAAATAATTTTGTAACAGATTCAGTAAATAATTTGATAGTTGTATGTACTTTCGGGACGTGTAATAACATTGAGAAAGCAATTGACTGAGAACCGCTTAATAGCATTGCACAAAATAGCACCAGTAAATTTTCTTTAATTGAGTCATTATCCAATAGCAAAATTAGAGTCTTTAAAGGCTCAAGAATGTTTGTAAAGGAGAATATGAGAGTAGTACACATAATCATAAATAAATAAAAAAGAAGGAAGTATTAAAATACTTCCTTATTTTTTATACCCTGACTTATATTATTTTATTATCTTCGCAAAAACTTCCAGATAACTATAAATGTCCCGAGAATTGAAAGTATTGCTGCTATACTTAATGCAATTTTAAATACTAAGCTATCAACATATAAAATACTAACTGCAAATGCTGCAGCCATCATGTTAAGAATACTTAAAACAGTAAAATATATAAAATTATAACGATTCTTTTTGTTTTTCTTCTTGAGGTCACCTACAACATTTATATTTTGAGGTTCTATTAATTTGTTAACATCTGTAGCCATTATTAAACTCCTTCATTGCCTTTTTTGCAATATTCCAACTGGTTAAGGTGATTCATTCTCATATTATTTTTAGAAGTATCAAAGCATCCAAAAAACGAGAGCCTAATTTTACAGCTTTGCTTAAACTCAATTTGGGGAGAGTGTTTTAGCAGTTTTGGCATAAAACTTGCATTACACCCTACTATAGTTATTTGATGCAACCCACGTGCCGTTATCCTTTTTTTGCTAGTTTAGTCGGCTAAGATGTTGTTTATCAGGCACTTGGAGTTGACTTAATCTAAATAATTTAAATTTGTATTTTGTATACAAATTAATCATTCTATTCTCCACAGAAAGCGTATCTTATTGCAAACAAAGCAGTTGTGCGACAATACGTTTGTATACCAAATAACCGCTATATATTTAATATACACCATTTTTTGTTAAAAATAGTTTAAACAAATATGTCTTTTTTATGCATATTATATTGAGTTTACTAATATTAGCAAATATCATAGTAAATATTTTTTTATAAGGATTTTTTTTCAATTAGTTTGAATTTTCATTCCGTTTATCTCATTTTCAAAGCTCATAATAGAATCAAGAATTTCCATGCCAATTGTAAGGTGGAATAATTACTTCTACCCATTCGGTAAATTCTCCGGCACCGCCTGTTAAATTATTATCTCTAATTCGATAGTAAATTGAATATCCTGAAGCGGTTTGTATATATTCTTCAGGGTCAGTATAGCTTGTTGATGGTGAACTGTGGTCGACTGTTTTTTCTGATACCCCTCCACTTGAGCCGATTCGCCTTTCAATTGTGAAATCTCCAGTTCCGCCATTATTTTGCTAACCAAATGTTACAAAACCACTTCCACTTCCAGAACCGCTGACAAATTCACCTTCACCATTCGAGGGCTTAGATGGTGGGGCAGTCGCGGGATCAGTGGTTGCAGACTTTTCTGCTGTGAACTCTGATTCATCACCTGCTGACCACTTGTGACGGAATTTTCCAGTCATTGTTGTATCATTAGCTAATCCACTTTCAGAATGCGTTATGGTCTGACCGACTGGCACGGCAGGTTTAGTGTCCGCTAACGATCCATCTATATAAACCTCTGTTTCTTCATTGGCAGACGATACACAAGAGAAGTTTAATTTCGATTGCGGACTTGTCGCATCTTTACTTGCTGATGGTGAAGTTGGTTTAGGTCGAGACGGAGCGGCAGAAACTTCTGGTTTTAGTTTCACTAAAACGATATTCGATTTCAAAGAGGCATCTTCCAGCCACATTTTGGGACAGAGCTCTTAACCCGTGAGGTTCCCTCCAGTCAGATTCAAGCTCTATACGCTCATTCTAGTCATGATATTACTGAAATTTACCTACATCCTGATATGGACTTGATGAGACAGGATGTGGCGAAATTAGACGAAATTTCACTTTAATAATGTGAGTTATGCAACCAACCTGCAACCAAATAGACGAAAAGAAAAGACTTGGATTTCTCCAAGCCCTTTGTTTATCGAATCGGGACGGCGAGATTTGAACTCACGACCTCTTCCACCCCAAGGAAGCGCGCTACCAGGCTGCGCTACGCCCCGTTGTTTTTTATCAGATTATTGTTGATTAGAGTTTATGTCAAAAAGAAAAGTTAATTTTTTTAACCTTGATTTGGTTTGAGCATTTCACGTAATTCCAATAACTGAGAAGCGAGTGATTTCAATGCTTCTCTTCTCTCATCATTTAATTCTAGCTCTTCATTGCTAACAGATTGAGATGATTGAACTGGTATATCTTCGATTTCGTCCAATTCTAATTCCAGCTCTTCCTCTTCTATTGGTTGGTCTTCAACGGCTTTAATATAGTTGCCATCATCTTTTGATTCTGGGCGAACAATTTTTAGCTTACTCGATTCACGCATCTCATTTTGAAGACGTTTCTTTGCACCTGCAATCGTATATAAATCCTCATATAGTAAGTCCTTTATACGTAAAGCAATTTCTACATCCCGTCTTCTATAAGTTCGTTGACCGGAACGGTTTTTTTGGGGTGAAAGCATTGGAAATTCAGTTTCCCAATAACGCAGAACGTGAGCTTGAACATCTACGATGTCACAAACCTCACCAATTTTAAAGAATATTTTCTCAGGTATAGCCACTGATGGTTGTCCCATTAAGTCCTCTGGTATGTTAAAGTTTCAAATACTGTTGCCGTCGTTATTGTAGGAATTTACAATACTTGTGTCAATAAATATATGAGAACAGAATTTGAATTTTTACAATCCTTAACTGAAAAATATGGCTTAAATAAAGTTGGTGATGACTGTGCAATTCTGCCCAAAGATTCAAAAGAAGATTTATTGATTTCCTCTGATATGTTGGTAGAAGACATAGACTTCAAGACTGACTGGACAAAACCAGAATTCATAGGGCATAAATCTCTTGCTGTTTCGATTTCTGACATTGCCGCGATGGGTGGAACACCAAACTTTTCATTAGTATCCATAGGTATCCCTGAACATGTTTGGAACACCAATTTTATTGATAAATTTTATATAGGTTATACAGCCTTAGCTGAAAAATATAAAGTTGAATTAGTTGGCGGCGATATATCTAAAACACCTAACAAAATTGTAGTTGATTCAACAGTTTTAGGAACCACAAAGAAAGACTTAGCTATCCTACGATCTACAGCTAAATCAAGTGATTTAATTTTTGTAACTGGCGAATTAGGTGGTGCTAATGCGGGCTTAAAATTATTACAAAGTGAATTGAGATATGAAAACAATATGGAAGATTGGAAAAGTAAATTGCTTCTCAAACAACTTGCTCCACTTCCCTTTCAAGACAGTTCAGATTTAACAAATTTTGCCTCATCAATGATTGATTTAAGCGATGGTCTTTCAAGTGATTTGAGACATATTTGCAACGCAAGCATGGTTGGTGCAAAAATTTATGCCGATAAAATCCCAATTGATAAAAACATTGCTTATCTTAGTGATAAAAATAATAAATATTTCTTATCCAAAAATTTGGATAACTTAAAATTTGCTCTCCACGGCGGAGAAGATTTTGAGCTACTTTTTACCGTCAGCCCCAAATTATTCAAAAAAAATCAAGACAAAATTTTGAGCTTTGCAACACAAATTGGGGAAACAACCGAAACCGTTGGAAAGATTGAACTTATCAAGGATGGATTTTCCCACAATTTAGAATCAAAAGGCTACCAACATTTTTAACTTTTCTAAAATCACTGCAAAAAAATCTTGACACACTCGTTCAAATTATGGTTATACTCAAAATCGTTCGCTTGATGCGAAACGATTAAAAAAATTTTAGGAGAAAGTAAAGTGATTCAAACTTGGACACAGACAAGAAAACATACAAACGGCTCGCCCGCGATTAATGATATGCGGTATGGCAGTAGCCTATATGTGAATGTGTGTGCGAGTTTTGAAAATTTAGATTCACAGCCGAGCCTCCGTGGGTTAAATATAACGGAGAGAAAGATTTAGATATACGGGAACGGATTCGTTTCCGTTCCCAAAATTAAAAATTTAAGAGTTTAGCGGAAGCATTAAACTCAAAAATGATTTTAGGAGCGGTAACGCAAAAGTTCTCGAAAAGAGAAATTTAAGCGTTACCGCTTTTTCGTTTTGAAGATATTTGACAACTGAATAACCGAAAAAACACGTTTTGAGAATGCGTTTGGAATTTGCTCGAAGATGAGGAGTTACCAAGGCGTTGCTCAAAACAAAAGTGCGAAAATAAAAAAGGCAGAGAGTCTTCCAAAAAAGATTTGCTTCTTTCGATATAAACTTTGGCGAGTTCCCGATAAGAAACAAATTTTTGTGACTCGAATTCGGGGCAATTTTGCGTCCGAATTCTGTCTCAAGATAAATCTCTGCCTTTTTTATTTTACACAAAAACCAAATTTTTACGATACGTGGGCGTAGTTCAAAGGCTTTAGAATAATGGTCTTCCAAACCGTAGATGAGGGTTCGAGTCCCTCCGTCCACACTTTCGATTTAGGATTTTAGATTGCGGATTTTGGATTAAATCCTTTTCGCATCGGATGCCGATTGGTAGGCAGGCTGACTGTAAATCAGTTGCTCGCAAGAGCGTTGGAGGTTCGAGTCCTTCCCGATGCACTCTTCATTGAACATTTATCTTTTTCTAAGTCTCACAACAACATTGTTTTCACTTAAAACGAATTGACCGATCAATGTTAAATGTTCAATGTTTTCGGGGGCGTAGTTCAACCGGAAGAACAGCTGAATACGAATCAGCAGGTTGCGGGTTCAAGTCCTGCCGTCCTCTTTTCATTTATCATTGACCATTTAGTATTTATCAATTATTCCAATTTCAATTGAAAAATCAGTTATCTCATCAATGGTCAATGATAAATGTTAAATGTTTTGGGAGCGTAAGTTAAATGGCTAAACTCTCGGATTCCAAACCCGACAATTCCTGTTCAAATCGGGACGCTCCTGCCAAATTTTACCTTGATTTTCTTGGAAGAGATGTCCAACTGGTAGGACAGCAGTCTTGAAAACTGCCGAGCAAAATGTCTCATGCGGGTTCGAATCCTGTCTCTTCCGTTACGTTTTTTTGACTGGGTGTTCCACAGATGGATATATGGGCTTGCTTTGGAAGCAAGTATTCGCAAGTTCGAATCTTGCCACCTAGATTTTTCTTTGGCTGAGAAGCTCAAACAGGCTGAGCAAACGGCTTACATCCGTGAGGTTATAGGTTCGAGTCCTATCTCAGCTACTTTTTTGGAGGCGTGGCGAAACTGGTAGCCGCGGTGGTTTGCTAAACCATTGAGTGAAAATTCTCATGCAGGTTCAACTCCTGTCGCCTCCGCTTTTTCGATTTTGGATTTGCGATTTTAGATTTTGAATCGTTGTTGATTCAAATCACGCCGTCGTTGTTGCTTTATCTCACAGAAAGTCGCAAATCCAACTCCTCACAAACCTTTTATTTCGGGGTCGTCTAGTTGGCAGGACACTCGGCTTTGAATCGAGAAACGAAGGTTCGAACCCTTCCCCCGAAGCTTTTATCAATTATCAATTTCAAATTACGAATTAAGAATTAAGAATTAAGTAATCATTATTCGTAATTCGTAATTGATAATTTTTAATTGAATTAAGCGGGTATAGCCAAGTGGATTTAAGGCGACTGATTGCAACCCAGTTCATCGTCGGTTCGATTCCGACTACCCGTTCCAAATTTCATTCTGAAAGCGAATGCAGGAGTGATTACATTTTAAGCCAAAAAATATCACTTCAATCCTTGTCGCTTTCATTAGAATCACGGGCGAATGCCGAAATGATTACATTCAACTGTTAATTGAAGCCATTCATCATTTCAATCCTTGTCGCCCAAACTTTTCAATATGCCGACGTAGCCAAACGGCAAAGGCTGCGGTCTTAGAAACCGTGATTTGTGAGTTCGAATCTCACCGTCGGTACTTTTCTTCAATTTTTAAGCATCTTGGGTTGGTGATGTAAATGGCAACATAGAAGTCCTGCAAACTTCCTTTGAGGGTTCGAATCCCTCCCGATCCATCAAATTATATTTGCTCGCGTAGCCCAATCGGCAAGAGGCGTTGGTTTCAAACTCCAAAGGTTGTTGGTTCAAATCCAACCGCGAGTACCAAATTTTAGTGGTGTAGTTTAACGGTAAAACAGCGTCCTTATACGGCGTCCGCTCCAGATTAGAGCAAGATGAAGGTTCGATTCCTTCTGCCACTATCCGATGAGTTCGGAGTTTAGAGTTCGGTGTTTAGTGTTAAGAATTTATGACCAACACCAAACTCCAAACCCAAAACTCTAAACTCGTTCGCGTGCGTGTAGCCCAATCGGAAGAGGCGGTTGACTTAAAATCAACAGGATGTGAGTTCAAATCTCACCATGCACATATTTCGTAAACAATAGTCTTTCGGGGATGAATGCAAAGAGTCGAGCAATTGGTCTTTCGAACCAAACCTAGCGGGTTCAAGCCCCGTCATCCCTTCCAACTTTTTTGTGGATCGTAGCTTAAACGGCTAAAGCGTCACTCTGTGAAAGTGAAAGATGCAGGTTCAAATCCAGTCGATCCACCCAAATTTTATTAACGAATAAAAGGAGAAATTTTTATGTTTTGTAACAAACTAATTGACGGAGGTGCAGAAAGATGAAGCTTTGAATTTTTAATTTTTCATAAGGTCTGTTTGATGAGCGAGATGTTTAGCAGCAGCGATTTTCAAACAGACCTAATTAAAGAGAGAAATAATGAAAGAAAAGAAAAAATACCGATACCGGGAAAGAATTTTCCTGAATGAAGACTATGAAAACTCAACTTTTGTCGTGGCAATAGTTGAAAACTCAAAACACAAGAAAAGAAACAAAGACGAAGATTCCAATTGCGGAACAAAATTGAGAGTCGAAGGTCCATATGGAATTGTGACACTCAATTTTGAACTCGATCTGCCGGATCAGGTTGAGGTAAGTCTTAACAAGATCAGAGCATTCGAAAGACTTTTGAAGAAATTCCGCAAAGCAGCGGAAAAAGAAGCAAAGTTTCGCAAGAAAAAATCTTACGAACATATCAAAGATAAATTTATCACGGTCAAGTAAAAAAAGACCGAAGGAGACAAAAATCATGAGAGTTAAGGAATTTAAGCAAGGAGGTGCGAAAGGATGATGTTATGAACTTTATTTTTTTTATAGATCGTTTGCGAGATTTTTTCAGACAATTTGATGAGTCAGACAACACGATCTATTTAGAGGAAAACTCAATGAACAAAAAATATCACATAAGAAAGCGTATGTTCTTGAACGATAACTTGGATATGCCTGCATACATCGTCGCCATCGTCGAAGACACAAGAGAATTGCAAAATTCCAACAAAGACGAATTTCACTACGGCGAAGTCAGCCTGACACTATCCGATTGTTACCGACAAATTTCATACGATTTTTGTCTCTATGATGAAGAATCAAGAAACAATTCACTTAACAAAATCAAACGCCTTGCCGAAACTTTCAAAGAATTCCACGATGCCTTGGAAAAAGAGATCGAAATGATCGAAAACTTGAAAGGCAAAAAACAAAATCGGCAAACGCTTAATACAAATTGGAGTGCAAGCATCTTTGCTTGCACTCCAAAACCTCGGGGTTGAAGAACAAAGGCTGTTCGTCTGATTGTCGATCAGAAAGGTGTGGGTTCGAGTCCCATCAGCCCCGCTCATTTGATTTTGGATTGGTGATTTTAGATTTTGGATTTCTCAAGAAGTAGCTTCCACTTCAAAATCGGCAATCTAAAATCCAAAATACGAGGACGTTTAGCTGAGACAGATTAGCGTCGGTGTGAAGTACCGAAGAGTTTGGTGCGATACCAAAAGCGTCCATCAGTTATAGCCGATTAGCTCAGTCGGAAGAGCGAAAGCCTTCTAAGCTTTAGGTCATTGGTTCGAGTCCAATATCGGCTGTCTTAATATTTAAGTTTCAACTATTGATGCGGTGTAGCTTAAGTGGATTAAAGCGTCGGTCTCATAAGCCGAAGAGTATGGGTTCAAATCCCATCACCGCGATCTTTGCTGGGGTAGCTCAAATGGTTTAAGAGCAACGGTCTTGTAAACCGTAGGTTGTGAGTTCGAGTCTCACCTTCAGCACTTACTTTAATGCGAGGATGGAGCAAAGTCGGCTCGGCGGGTTCATATTCCGCAAATCATCAGGTTAAATTCCTGACCTCGCTACCAACTTTTCGGAACATAGCTTAAATGGCAAAAGCACTCGGCTGATAACCGGGAGATTAGAGGTTCAAATCCTTTTGTTCCGATTCAAATTTATGGCAGAAGCACACACATCCAGCATGTGTGTGCTTCTGACCAGCAACACAAAATCCTACCAAATAAAACGCAGACAAATTACGCGGCAAGAATAAAAGAATGCTTTAGATATTCTTACCTAAGTTCGCAATGAACACTCTTGTCTTTTATTTGCTACAAAGCCGAATAATTCGTCTGCGTTTACCTACCAAAGTCGATTTTGGATTATTTGGTAAACAGTTTTTTTGACGGGTAACTCAATTGGTTAGAGTGCCGCTCTGTTAAAGCGGAAGTTGTGGGTTCAAGTCCCGCCCTGTCAGTCAATTCAATGGAAAACTGGTAAAGGAAAATGAACAATATTTTCCTTTATCCATTTTTCGTTATCAATTATTTAGATCGGTAGCTAAGTCAGGTTAAGGCAGCGGACTTTTAATCCGTTAATCGTGGGTTCGAATCCCACCCGATCTATTTATTTGAAAGCGGCGAATGCCGTTCGGAACTACATCTTTCAAATGACGTGGTCGTCGGTTCGAGTCCGACCATTCCACCATATTCATTTATGTGGAATGTAGCTCAGTGGGTAGAGCACGAAAAACGTTTCGACAAAACTTGTCGCCAAACCAACTTTCGGCGAATGCCTGAGGAACTACATGGTTAACACAATAGTCTAAGAAACTATCGTCCCGAAAGGGATTTCCGGGTTCGAACCCCGGTCGCATTGTTCTGTCAAGAACTTTGCGGTGGTGAAAAAACGTTTCTCACTAACCTTGTCGCCGTTTTCATTTAACATTTGTCATTTATCATTAATCATTTTCTTACTGATAAATGGTCAATGATAAATGTTAAATGTTTTGACGAATGCCCGATGGAATTACATTGAAAGTTCAACTCTTTTCTTCGCCTTTTTTTATTTGTGGCGAAGTGCCTAATCGGTAGGCGAATTTCGTCATCTCTTGTCGTCAAAAAATCATTTGTAGCGAATGCCGAAATGACTACATTAACGTTCCTAAGGTAAGAGCAGATGTCGCTCTTTGCAGTTCCTATATTAGTAGGAAGTGAGAACGATTTGCCTGACAAGCAAGTTGTCATTTCAAACCTTGTCGCTACTAAATTCACTCTGCGAACTTTGCGAAAACCTTTGCGTTCTCTGCGGTAAAAAAAGAAGTTTTAACCACAAAGAAACACAAAGATTAAGACGCAAAGGACGCAAAGATCATACTCACTAATCGTTCCTAGATGGAATGCAAAAACTTTGTCCAAACAGGAGGTAAAAACTATGGCTAACAAATCTCTATTTAATACGATCACAGGAATGTTTACACCGAAAGCAGATACAGTAAATGAAGCTGGCGGAAAAGCTTACAAACTCTCACCAAAACAAGCCCTTGCACAATACGCAGCGACCGGATGCTTTACCCAAACATTCTACGCAGGTGCGAATGAACAGCTTGATAAAGTTCTCGAACTTTGCGAAACGCTTGATGCAGAATTCATTGCAAAAACTGCGGTTTTCACACGCAAAGAATCTTTTATGAAAGATATGCCCGCACTTCTTGTGGCGATTCTTTCAACCAAAAAAGATAAAGAATTGTTTGAAAAAACTTTTCCAAAAGTCATTGACAACGGAAAAATGCTTCGCAACTTTGTGCAAATAATGCGTTCGGGCGTAGTTGGACGTAAATCACTTGGTTCGATGCCGAAACGTCTTGTTCGTGAATGGTTTGAAAACCGCAAACCTGAAGTAATTTTCAAACAATCAATCGGACAATCACCATCGTTTGCAGACATTTTGAAAATGATTCACGCAAAACCGAAAAATGAAGAATATGAAGCACTTTTCGGATACTTCATCGGGCGTGAGATCAAATTCGAAAATCTACCTGCACTTGTTCAAATTTACGAACAATACAAAGCGGGAAAAACAAACGGCGAAGTTCCAAATGTTCCCTTCCAAATGCTGACGGCTCTGCCGCTTGGCACAAAAGAATGGACAGAAATTGCCCGAAACGCAAAATGGCAAATGACTCGTATGAATTTGAATACGTTTCAACGCCACGGAGTTTTTGCAGATAAAGAAATCGTAAAAATGATCTCTGAACGTCTGCGAAATACTGAAAATATCAAACGTGCGAGAGTTTTTCCGTATCAACTGATGATCGCGTTTCAAATGGCAAACGGAAATAAAGAAATTCCGCGTGAGATTACCGAAGCTCTGCAAGATGCGATGGAAATCGCCATCGAAAATGTTCCCGAAATCGACGGAAAAGTTTATGTTTTTCCCGACGTTTCAGGTTCGATGAGTATGGCGGCTACCGGCTACCGCAGAGGCTCAACTTCGGCGGTTCGTTGCATTGACGTAGCGGCTTTGGTCGCGGCAGCAATTCTTCGCAAAAATCCGACTGCGGAAGTTCTACCGTTTGAAAACTCGGTTGTTAAAGTCAAACTAAATCCACGTGATTCAGTGATGACCAACGCCGAAAAACTCGCAAAAATCGGTGGAGGTGGAACAAACTGTTCAGCACCGCTCAAACAACTAAACCGTTCCAAAGCCAAAGGTGACTTGGTCATCTACGTTTCCGACAACGAATCGTGGATCGACACCAACCGCACACATTGGAACAGCGGAACGGAAACAATGAAACAATGGAACGCTTTTCAATCACGCAACAAAGATGCAAAACTCGTCTGCGTTGACATCCAACCTTACGGACACACACAAGCCAAAGAACGTGCTGACATCCTGAATGTCGGCGGCTTCTCCGACAACGTGTTCAAAATCGTCTCCGAATTCTCAAAAGGAAACCTCGGAGCCGATCATTGGGTTGGTGAAATTGAAAAGGTTGATATTTAATTAAAGAGTGTAGAATAATTATTCTACACTCTTTGAAGAATTATTATGAATAAGAATAGCGAATTAACGGAAGAAAAATTTTTAACAGAAATAGAAGAAATTGATAATAACCTTAGAGAAGAAGTTATGCTTTTCTTTAGACCAGCTGCGACTTGCGACGAACTTGCAGCTAGATATAATTTACCTCGTACTTTTCCTGCTCCCAGTACAAAACCAAAAATCAATAGTTTCAAAGATCATATATATTTGATGAGAAGAGTTTTTGACTGGTATAAACGAAGATATGGTGAAAAAATGAAAACTGACTTTCTTGGAAATATTGCTTTGTCAATTAGAGGCGAAGTTTACAAGATGAGTTTTTATTATGGGCGGGGAGTTTTTTATCCAGATTGCTCAATTGAAACATTCAATAAATCACAGAAGTTAACTAGTAATGATGGAAATCCACCCACTCTTAATATTTTGAATTTAATTGAAGGGATTACTGATGATTTAGTTAAATCCTTAACTGAATTAGAAATTGAAGAAATACTTTATATATTTAATATTGGTCATAACGCTAAATATAGAATGAATTCTTTAATGGATGTTGAATTAATTAAACAAGCCAAAGGCAATATTGATGCCGCATCGGCACATTTTTTCTCTAATCCTTCGCAATTAGGTGCGTCAAAATGGGAATCCTTACAGGCAGCAGAAAAATTACTAAAAGCTTATATTCAGTTAAAAGATATAAATTATAATAATAGTGAAAAGTTAAAAGAATTTGGTCATAACTTAAAAAAACTTAAAAAAAAGGCAGAAAGCTTAGGACTTCCTGAAATCCCAAAATCAACTTTGAAATTAATCCAATGCTCACCAAGTATAAGATACGGTGATGAAAAAGTTACATTAGATGAAGCAATTACTGCTCATCATGCATCATTAGATATTTGCTGGGGAGTTGCAAACCAAATCAAAGTTGCAAGAAGAATAAATAAAAATGTTATTTTACATCCTAATCGATATTATGTTGACGGTGGAGCTAATATTTGGAGATGTATAGGTAGAAATCGTTTTGTAGCAAGAATGTTAATTATTGAAAATGTTCAAGATGGAATTATCGAATCTAAAACAGTTGAATTCAAAAGAAATGATTGGAAACAGTTTTTTATTTTTAATAAAGCTAAAGTGACACAACCACTTGAACAAGCTTACCAAGAAATACTCAAAAGTGAATATAAAAACAAAGAATTGGCAAAGAAAATAGTTCCCTTTTGTTGATGATATTTTGGCTAATGCAGGTTGGGAATACATTGGATTAGAAAGTTCGACTCTTTCCCACCCAATTTTATTTTAATTTTAACTCGTAGATGACATCTTTCTCCTCGATCCCGCCGTGCCATTCTTTATCTTCTTCTTTTAATAATTTGAAACCGTGTTTTTGATTGGCGTATTTTGAGGCGACGTTTGATTCGCGGTGAGAGACTTCAATTCTTTTTAATTCGGGATGCTGTTTTGCCCATTCGATGCGGGTTTCATACATTAAATTAGAAATTCCATTGCGGCGATACTTAGGCTTAAGCCATGAACCCCAAAGGACTGCGGTTGTTTTTTCGACGGTATCTTGTGGGATGTAAATTCCGGTCATTCCGATTATTTTTTTATCATCATAAATAAAGAAAATTGCTTGACCTTTTGCTCCAACCCATTCTTTCCAGTCTTGTTTGGAATAAGTTTTTTCCCTGTCAAAATGTGAGCCAAAAACTTTTGGATCAGATTTAAGAGCCTTGAGACGAATTTCGCGGAAATCTTCCCAATCATCTATGTTGATTTGTTTGATTGAGATATTCATAGACTAAAACTCCAAAAAAACTAAAGATGGCGAATGCTTGCAGAACTACATAGTACGAGAGGAAAGAGTGTTTCGCAAAAAACTTGTCGCCATCTATTTGTCTTCCAGTCCTTTTTCAAGTCGCTTTTTGAATGATTCAGCTTTTGCCAGCTCAGCATTTGGAGAAAATTTAATCTCTGGGTTGTCGCTATTTACGTTTGTCATCAAAGCCCAATAATTTTGGCGATTTCGTGGTACATAAATTAGCACTCGTCGCTTTGAAGTATCTGAGTTTTCTGCTGAAAAGATAACTTCTTCAAAGCCATCACCATCAACGTCTTCGGGTTCAAAGTTCCAGTTCGCACTCTTGAAATTTTCAGTATCTAGAGAAGCTCTGGCTGAAACCTGCCATTGACTTTTTGGGTTTGGACGTTCGACAACGAATAGATGAGTTTTGCCCTGCTCGATCATATTGTGCAGGCAAACTATCGCCGAATCGGTCGGAGTTTTTATAATTTGCAATCCGTCGGCTCGATGTACGGTAGTTTGCGTAATGTATTTTAAGGCTTTATCGGCTTCTTCATTGGAAATTAAAGGGACAGATTTAGCTCCTGATTTTTCATTTTCGACCTTTTTGGCAAAATCTTCTCCAGACATAGAATTATGATCCATTTTGTCCATGCTTTCTTTTCCGTATGGATCATTTGTTTTGGAGGCGTAAGGATCATCTGAAGGTTTTTGACTCTTATTATTTTGAGTCATTTCAGCATTATTGCCGCCTATCATGTTTGCACCAATGTAAAACCCACCAACGATCACAACAAGGGCAAGAATTGAGAAGACAGCGACTATCTTTCCGAAGCTAAACGGATTCTTTGATTCACTTACTGGTTTTGTATCGGCAAGAGTTTGTGCTGACATCGGAATCGTAGCTTGTTCCATTTGCCGTGTCGGGGCTTCACTCTGTGTTTTTGTTGGCGGAACAGCAGATAAATTCTCCGTAACCATTTCCGTTTCCGACAAACTATTCAGCAAAAGCTCTCTTGCAATTTCAGCATTTGCAGGGCGATCATTGGGTTTCTTTTCGAGAAGCTGGTTAACAACATCAGATAGTTTTTGAGGTACATTTCTACTAAGTTCTCTAAGCTCAGGCACTTCTGCCGTCGCGTGCTTGATTATGATGGCAGAAACAACTTTGTCATCAAATGGTGGACGCCCGGAAAGCATTTCGTACATCAACGCCCCAAGACTATATAAATCACTTCTACCATCTAATTGTTCCCCGAGACATTGTTCAGGCGACATATAATAAGGAGTGCCAATCAAAGTGCCGGCGGCAGTCATAGATTTTTTCAGACTGTCATTAGGATTAACATTGAGCATTTTGGCAATGCCGAAATCCAGTACGAAAATTCCCTTTTCATTCAGCATAATGTTCGCAGGTTTCAAATCTCTGTGAACTATCCCGAGCGAGTGTGCTTCTGCCAAGACATCACAGATGCTAACGGCAATGTTTACAACCTTTTGATAAGAAAGACGACCTTCTTTTTCGAGAACTTCGGAAAGAGATTTACCCTCAACATATTCCATCACGATAAAGAGTCTTCCGTCAGGCAATGTGCCAAAATCATAGACCATTGCGGCATTTGGATGGCGAAGCTTTGCCATTAATTTGGCTTCTTGTTCAAAGCGTTTGTTTATGTCTTGATTATCAGCCGATTCGGGATTAATTATTTTGACGGCAACAGTTCGCTCAAGTTTCAAATGCTTGCCTCGGTAAACCGTTCCCATTCCGCCGCGACCTATAACACTCTCAATCTGAATATCTCTGTCTAAAAGGTCTGGGAAATTAGCTTCTGAATTTGTTTGGGGTGTTTCCATAATTTAATTCTAATTTAATACGATAATCCAAAAAAGTTTTTGCCGATAAGGACTAATAATATACGAGATTTTTACTAACTAAAAATTATGAGGAAAAGAAATAAAAGTTTTCCGGGCGAATGCTGTAGTGATTACATCTCCAAAACCAAAACTTAGGAGTAGTTTAATTTGAGTAAAACATCGGGCGAATGCTCGAAGATGTCGGTTCGAATCCGACCTAGTATCACTGCAAAACTTGTCGCCCTTTTCATTTATCATTTAACAATTATCATTTATCATTTTTATTGAATGTATATCTGCCGATAAATGTTCAATGCTCAATGGTCAATGACCAATGGAGGAATTATGCCATATAACAAACTAAATATAAGCGGTGCGAAAGCCGATGTTTTTTCTTGGGTTGACCACGGATTGTCGCGTCAAGAACAAGATATGCTTCGTAATGTTTCGCGTTTGCCGTGTTTATACAAACACGTAGCGTTAATGCCTGACGCACACCTTGGAATAGGTTCGATGGTCGGGTCGGTTATCGCAACCAAAGATGCTGTCATTCCTGCGACTGTAGGCGTGGACATCGGTTGCTTCACAGGCGATACGCTTGTGCCTTTGCTGGATGGAAAATCTTATCCGATTGGTGAATTGGCAAAACGTAACGACGAATTTGTCGTTTACGCTTGTACCGATTTGGGAAAGGTCGTTGCTGCGAAAGCTTCGGCAAATAAAACTCGCAAGGATGCCGAAATCGTAAAGGTTACTTTGGACAATGGCGAAGAAATCCGTTGCACACCTGACCACAAATTTATGCTTCGTGATGGAAACTTTTGCGAAGCGAAAGATTTGAAAGCAGACAATTCATTAATGCCGCTTTATCGCAAAAAAGATAAAGATGGATATGTTCTTGTGCAACAAAATTATTCAGGACATTGGCAAAGAGCTCATTGGATTGTCGGTCGTAGTGGATTGCTTGGAAAAATTCCTAAGTTTTTTGACGATAAAACCGTAATTCATCACAAAAATTTTGATGAAGCGGATAATTGTCCTGAAAATTTGGAATTTATGAGTTCATCTGCACATTCGGCTTATCATCGCAGTTTGATTGAGCGAAATGAGCATTGGCAATCCGAAGAGTTTGAAGCAAAACGCAAAGAAGCTCTTTCTAATAAAGCACAAACCTCAGAAGGACATGCCTTTTATGCAGAACGTGGCACAAAAAACATTTTGAAATATATGGAGGAAAATCCAGAACATTTTAAAGATGCTGTTGCGGGAAATGGCGAAAGAGGCAAAGAATTCTTGATCGCTTATAACAAAAGTGAAAAAGGACGTGCAAAAAGCAAAGAAATTGCGAATCGGCTTTACGAATGCGAAACTTGCGGCGAAAAAGTGAAAAGCGGAATTGGTCTGCATAATCATCGACGTTGGAAACATGGGTACAACCATAAAGTTGTTTCCGTTGAACCGATTGAAGTACGCGAAGATGTTTATTGTTTGACCGTTCCTGAATATCACAACTTCGCACTTGAAGCAGGCGTATTCGTTCACAATTGCGGAATGATGGCGGTAAAAACGCCATTCAAAAGCGGAATTCTTGACGGTAAGCTAAAAGAATTACGCCACAATATCGAACGTACGATTCCCGTAGGATTCAACTGGCATAAAGACCCGGTTAATGAATCTTCACGTTGGGAAGCATGGTCAGATTTCGACGAGTTGCATGAAGGCGTGCAAGACCGAAAAGTTAAAGCTATGAAGCAACTCGGAACTCTGGGTGGAGGAAATCACTTCGTAGAAGTTTGTATCGACACCGAAGATAGAGTTTGGTTGATGTTGCATTCAGGTTCTCGTGGAATCGGGAATGAGATTGCAAAACGTCACATCGAAACTGCGAAAACGCTACATCGTTTGAATGAATTGCCTGATCCAAGCCTTGCTTATTTTGTAAAAGGAACCGCTGAGTTCCGTGCATATTGGCGAGATTTGAAATGGGCACAAGGATATGCGATGAAAAATCGTGAGGTTATGATGAAGCGTCTGCTGAATCAATTTAATCGTATGTTCAACAAAGGCAATCGATTTGCCCCAGAAATCGAAGTAAATTGCCACCACAACTACGTCGCCGAAGAAACCCACTACGGCGAAGACGTTTACGTTACCCGTAAGGGTGCGATCAACGCTGAAATGGGGCGTTACGGAATTATTCCAGGTTCGATGGGAGCGAAATCTTTCATCATCAAAGGACAAGGAAAACCCGAAAGTTTCAACTCTTGCTCGCACGGTGCAGGACGAAAAATGTCCAGAACCAAAGCGAAAAAACACTTCACCAAAAGAGATTTGGAACGTCAAACCGAAGGCGTTGAATGTCGTAAAGACAAAGGCGTAATTGACGAAATTCCGGGAGCTTACAAAGACATCGACAAAGTTATGAAAAACCAAAATGACCTCGTCGAAGTCGTCGCGGAATTGAAACAAGTTGTATGTGTGAAGGGGTAAGCATGCAGAAAACGCATGGGGTAAGTGTTTACGACATTTGAAAACAAGCTTACCGCGTGTGATTTTTGCATCTTATCTGATATCGTCGAATGAATTCCGTAATCTTCGTACAAAAATTAGCTAATGGTCATTGAAACCCAATCAAATCTCGCACACATTTTCACAAATTGATTCAAGATAATTGAACAAAAGCGTAAATAAGAACTTTTTTTTGCTTGCTTAGTAACTCGTGCCGCATTTTCCACAACGGTGCAATCCGTTATGACCATCTTTCTCTTTGCATTTACCCTTTTCGGTGTAGGAACAACCCTTGTGTTTTGTTCCACAATTACTAAGGACTATGGTGTTCATCACGATGTTTCTTAACAGCATATCTTGGTTTCGCATTATATTCTCTCCTCATTTATGGCTGAATTTATTAACAACTACTTAAAGAACAATAGTAAGAGATTGTAGATTTTCCTATTTCTAGATTACAACACTAGCACAAAAAAAAAGACCCACAACAAAATTGAACAGGAACACATCAGAAAAACAATTTTATATTGGATGCCCACCTTAACGGCGATTCGCCGAAACCATAGGTCTTTGTGATTTATTCTTTCCGACGCTGAAATTGTCGAACAATCAACGTACATCTTTGTTGGTCACTTTCAGCGACCGAATGCTTTTTTTCAATCTCACCTAGCGATTCTCGCTAGGCTAATAATGTTGGTCGCCGTTGGCGACATACAAATGCTTAATTTATTTACAAATTTATATTTGGATTTAATATCCGAACCTATCAATTTTGCCTTCTTTAAATCTAAACCTAAGCATTCGGTCTTGCCCTGTAAATTTAATGAATGATTGAGAGCCTCGGATTGTGATGAATTCGATTTTTATGTCAGTAATATCTGTTCCAATTCTTGATAACACTCGTACTATTTCCTTTATTGGGGCAATCTTTAAGAAATCTTCTGTAAAGTTATCATTTGCAAAATTCTTAATAGTCTCAGAGTCTTTTGATTTCGAAACTTGAATGAAACTTGAAATAAGGTCTGCATTTGGATGACTGGTCAAAGACTTAATTTTTTTATCTTGTATTATTTCGATTTTGGGCTGATATTTATTATCAAAAATGCTTTTTGCTATCTCGGATGGGATTCTTTCAATTTCCCGTCTTCCTTCATTAGTTAGCATTATGATGGTTATTTTTTCATCTCTAAACCGCCAAAAGTCAGCAAAGAAAACTCCATTTCCACCATTATGAGCGGTAAGCCAAGTATTTCTCTTGGTTGGGAATAATGCCCAACCATAACCGTAGAAACTTCCTGCTCCTTCGCCTTCTTCAATATGGCGTTTGTAAAATTTTGCTTTGGCGGAATCGTTTAGAATTTTGTTACCTGAAAGAGCTTTATGCCATTTATACATGTCTCCAACAGTGCTCAGAATTCCACCATTTCCGACCAAATGCCAAGATGGAGCATCTTTTCCCCAAGGCTTTTCAATCGTTTTCCCCCACCGAACTCCGTTGCGATAACCGACAGCTACTTTTTCAGCTTTCCACTTAGGAATTGAATAACCGGTTTTCTTCATTTTGGCTGGTTTGAATAGATATTTATACAGAAATTCCTCATAACTCATTTTCGAGCTTTTTTCGATAATCGCTGCGGCTAAACTATAGCCTGTATTTGAGTATCTATATTTAGTTCCAGGCTTAAATCTAAGATTTGTTGCGAGTGCGAGTTTTACATATTCATTACGAGAAACAACATCATAATCATCTCCGATACCGCCCGGAAATCCTGCTGAATGAGTTAGCAAATGGTGAATTGTTATGTCTTGCTTATCTTTTGGTACATCTTTGAAATATTTGGAAATCTTATCTTGAACGGAAAGCTTGCCCATCATTTCGAGCTTTAAGATGGCTGCACCTGTAAATTGCTTTGTAATTGAACCTACTGTGTAAACAGAATCCACATCGCATTTTATCTTCGCTTCTTTGTCAGCAAATCCATAACAGTCCTTAAAAACAGTTTTCCCATCGCTGACTAAAACAGCACCGTTAAAACCCTGCTTTTCCAATGTTTTTAGGAAGGAATCTGTTTTGGGGGAATCGACTTTAAATTCATTTATTTGACCAAAAACTGTCATAGAAATTAACAGAATCAAAATAATTACCTTGAATTGTTTCATAATGAATAACTTAGATTTTTTTGAGTAATTTTGGACAAAAAAGATTACGAAAAAGAATTTTTTTTAGTTCCAAGACTAAAAATTATTCAATTACTTATTTGTCAGGTTTGCCGTAATTAATTTATATCCAACATCTAGGTTTGAAGATTCTAGAATTTCTCGATTATTCTTTTCCCACAAACCGCTTTTCAAATCATTTTTCAATTTCTGCAATCCTTCATCTAACTTTTCTATTTTAGAAAATGATGAGATTGATTGCCTGACTTGGCTACTTAAATATGCTTTCGGTCGTTTCCAAAAGGCGGCTAAAAAGCCATCAATGCAATCTTCGGGAATTAGTAATGGTTTCATTTGGACGTTATCAAAATGTTCGTTTAGTTCGTCCAATGACGGAAAAATTGAAATGTCTTCATCATATATTTCGGGAAAATAATCTCTTGTTAGCCAAAAAGGTTCGGCTTTTAGATCCCAAGTTATGGCGACAAACTTTTCTGTTGTAACTCGGTTTATTTCTTTGAAAGCTGATTTTCTGTCTTTCCAATGGTGCATTGAAAGAATGGTCATTGCGTGGGAAAAAGTTTTGTCTTCAAATGGAAGCTTTTCGGCAAAGGCTTGTTTGACAGGGTGAGAATCTTTTTTTCTTTGCGAAATCATTTCTGCGGATGGTTCGACGGCAACCAGATCAATGTCAGCTGGCTCATAAGAACCTGTTCCCGCACCGATATTTACTATTCTTGTTGCACCTTCAAGTTCTGTGTGTAACTGTTCGGCAATTTTAGGGTCAGTACGACGCATTACTGAATAATCAATACCGATTTCATCATATATAGCTTTCATTTCATTAAGATAAAATCATTATATTACCCCAATGGTCTCTTGATATCAGGTGTAGATATTAGATTTATCCAATCTTCCCCTTTCTTGAAAACGAATCCATCGAGATTGTCATGAAATGATTTAGAAGAATCCATAAGTTTGATCAAAATCTTAAAATTATTCCACTGGGTTATCAAATCAACCTCATGTAGTTCGATAGGTCTGCCTTTTCTTTCAGGATGATGTAGATGAAAAGCTATATCGGTGAGTTTATTAAGATCACCAATTCCGGCTTTTATCGCGGCACAGATTGTTGCGTGCCAAGCAATTTTTCCTTGTTTATAAAAGTTTTTTACTATTTCGGGTAAATCTTCAGGGTTAAATCTCATTCTCAACCTCCGTATTTATTATGAAAAAGCTTTCTTAAATACTAATGCGTTATGAACGAGAAAAAACTATCATTCTATGTTTAGATATTTTCTAACACCTGAAATTTCTAAAAGTTCTCGCAGACGGAAACCAAAGCCATCCCGGTTCTTGGTAGTCTCGTGACCACGCCGTCTGCCAGATGGAGCGAGTTTGATGCAACTAATTCGCTCCATTTTAATTAAGCAGAAAAAGGAAGTGCTTTACCGGTTTCTAAGAGTGACTTTAGACTCCCCATGCTCATTTCCCAGCCATTTAGAGCATTTTTATGCTCTTCTGAACTATGTTCGTGCTTAACAATTAGCTTGCAAACATCACCATGCTGTTCGATTTCAAACGTGACGATTGATTCTTTGCCCTTTGTTCCATCAGGTGCAATTATTCTGCCAGTTTGTGACAAAATCTTTCCCTTTTCAGCTTGGAGTATTATACCCTCTGAATAGATAGTGCCATCGTCTCCTAGATTTCGTATTGTCGAACCTTGCTTCCAATCAGATTCAACATTTACACCCCAAAAATACTGGCGAGTGAACTCACTTTTAGTAAGTGCTTCCCAAATTTTATCGGGTGTTGTTTTTACATAAATTGCATAAACTACTTTTTCTTTTTTCATAGTTTCTTTCACCTTTAACAGACACTTTGCCCTTCTTCTTGAGTTAATTCATAAAGTCTATTAACCGAATCTTTGTCAAGAGATTCACCAGTTTCCAGTAAGGTTTTCAAACCGCTGTGAATTGCTGCCCAGCCAATGCTTGTTGATTTGTAATATTTGCTGTCTCTTTCAAAACCAATGTGAGTTGTGGTTAAAGTTACAGTATCGCCAACTGATTCGATTTCATACGTAACTACGGTTTCAATCTGTTCTGAAGCAACAAATGTATATTTAAGAAATTTTGGTGGTTTAGATTCTAAAATTTCTCCACGAAAGCCAACCTTTCCGTTTTCGTGAATTTCTTTGATCTCTGAACCAATTTTCCAATCGGTTTCAAAGGTGCTTCCGAACCAGTAAAGTTTTAAGAATTCATTAGAAGTTAGTGCCTCCCAAAGTTTTTCAGGTGTAGTTTTAATAAATGTTACATACACAAAAGTTTTGTCATCCATTTTGTTTCTCCATTTTTTATTAGAATTTAACAAAAGATTTGAAACCGCTGTAAACTAATTTACTGAAATCTATAAAAGGTTTAGTTTTACATTCTTCAATTATTCGCGGATCTTTATGAATCAGTGCATTTACTTTGTCTCGATGTTCTTTGGATTCGAAAACAGCCCATGCGAACATTACTGCTTCATTTTCAGAACTCTCGGCTGCCTTATCAAAAGATATTACATCTTCTATATTCATATCGTCGCCAACACATTCGCAGTATTCCAATGCACCGTATTCTTTGTAAATTTCTGAAATCTTTCGAGACAGATTTTTATATTCATCAACTTTGTCTTTTGGTATAGGTATTAAAAAACCATCGACATATTTATTCATTATTTCCTCCTTCTTCCAAAGCTTTTTTCAAATCGCTAATTGTATCAAGACGATTCTGTTCAAATTTATTTATCCAACGCTCCGAGATTTCATTGATTGGAACAGGATTTAGATAATGTAATTTTTCTCTTCCCTGCCATTTAGTAACGACTAAGTTGGCATTTTCTAGAATTTTCAAATGTTTACTTACAGCTTGCCGTGTCATTTCGAGGTGTTTGCAAAGTTGCATTAAGGTTTGTCCATTGTTTTCAAACAAACAATCAAGCAACTTTCGACGACTCGAATCAGCAAGTGCTTTAAAAACTAAATCCATTTGGAAATGACTATATGCAACCATTTGGTTGCTTGTCAATTTACAATTTAACAAAAAGTTTATATGCAAATCTTATTAAATCGGTTAATATAGTGTTTACTACATAGTTTCACACAACATATTGCGTTTTATCTCGATTTGCCTAAATTAAATAAAAACAATAAATTAAATATAAATGGAGGTGATTCCCTTGATAACAGGTAGAGTCTTGCTTTTAAACTTTTCATACGAACCGCTCGGCACAATTGGTGTAGCACGGGCGATCTGTATGCAAGTTTGCGAGAAGCTTTATGTCGAAGAATACGATGGCGATAACGTTTTGCGTTCGCCTTCTGTAGAGTTTAAAGTTCCGAGCGTTGTGCGACTTCGTAATTATGTTCACGTCAAACGCAAACGCCGTGAGAATACAATGAAGCGTGTCAGAATTTACATACGCGACCGTTATCGTTGTCAATATTGTGGTGACCAAAAAGCTGCTAAAGATTTGACTCTTGATCACATTTTGCCAAGAGCACAAGGCGGAGCTACAACACCACAAAACCTAGTCGCAGCTTGCAAAAAATGCAACCAACGCAAAGGAAACCGCACACCCGAACAAGCACGCATGCCGCTTCTCACACCGCAAAAGCTGCTTCGTCTCGGATTAGATCACGTTTTGCTGTGTCACTACGCGGAATCACGTCCTGAATGGAAAAAATATCTGTTTATGGCTGATTTTGCCGATACGAATGATGTAGCAAAAGCCGCCTAAAATTGTTAATGGTAAATAGTGAATTGTTAATTGATTTTTCAATTTACCATTAACAACATTCAATTTCCGCACAAAAAGTTTTCATATTCAGTATAATCTAAGAAGCTATTGAAAATGGCGACATCTTAAAGCCTAGTGTGAAGCTAAACGCTAGGTTAATGTTGTTATTCAAAATTAAGCTATTGTAAATAGTGACAGCATTTTTTTTCTCAATCAAAGCTGACGCCCAATTCTTGGGCTATATCAACTAAATTTATAATCTTACCCAGCTCTTGCGAACTGGGCTATACGTTACCGCCATTTTCAATGGCTGAAATCGCCCAATTAAAAAATGAAAATTATCCTAACATCAGTCGAAGATTCACTTGCAAAAGCGTGGCAAGAATTCTGTGGAGATTTGGATTTTGTTGAAATTCATCCGGGTTCAATTCTTGACGTTGAATGTGATGCTATTGTCAGTCCTGCAAATAGCTTCGGATTTATGGATGGCGGAATAGATGCAATTTACTTAAATCATTTCGGTTATGAACTTCAAAACAAAGTAAGGAAACAAATTTTTGAATATCACGATGGCGAACTTGTTGTTGGCAATGCTGACGTTGTTGAAACAGAGGATAAAAGAATTCCATTTTTAGTTATCGCACCAACTATGCGTGTCCCAATGGTTTTAACGAATTCTGTTAATCCATATCTTGCCGCTCGTGCTGTTCTTGTTTTAATTAAATCAGGAAATTTTCTTTCAGGTTCGTTTGAAGGTGAAGAAATTTCTGAACATATACAAACAGTTGCATTTCCAGGACTTGGAACTGGAGTTGGCAGAATCGGATTCAATACTTGTGCTCATCAAATGCGAAAAGCCATTGATGATATTTTGCTCGAAAAATACGAAATGCCAAAATCTTGGGCAGAAGCATCTGAACGACATCAACTTTTATACACAACAAAACTAAAAAGACTACAACATTGATTTATGCCTCAAAACCTATATGAAAATGATTGGCTATATGATCTTGTTCACGAAAAGCCTGCCGATAGTGAACAAATTGCTTTTTATCAAAGACAAATTGAAAAATATGGTCAACCTGTTCTCGAACTCGGAAGTGGAACTGGAAATTTTCTAGTTACTTTAACTGAAAAAGATTTTGAAGTAACTGGACTGGATATATCCGAAGAAATGCTTAGTGCAGCTGAAAAACGAGCTGAAGCAAAAGAACTTGAATCAAATCAAATAAATGCCGATATGCGTAATTTTGATTTGGAACAGAAATTCAATTTGATCTTCGTGGCAGGAAATTCCCTTCAGCATCTAAATACAATCGAGGATCTAGAATCTTGCTTTGCATCGGTTCGTCGCCATTTATCTGGAAACGGAAAATTTATTGTTGAAGTTTTTAATCCTTCATTAGAATTACTTTCAAGAGATCCGAATGAGAGATTTTTCGTTGGTGAATACAAAACCAACGATGGTTGGGTTGTGATAAATGAAAACGTCTTTTACGACGCCGCAACACAAATAAATCACATCCAATGGCATTACAAAAATCAGTATATGAAAGAAGAACGCACCGTAAATTTTACGATGCGACAATTTTTTCCGCAGGAATTTGATTATTTATTTCACAAAAATGGTTTTTGTATTGAGCAAAAATATGGAGATTTTGAGGAGAATGAATTTACAAGAAAGTCTCCAAAACAAATTTTGATTGCGAGTAAACTCTAACCCAAAAGCATGTATAAAAATATCCCGAAAGTAATGAATGCGGAGATTATCTCGATGATGCTAAATGGTGGTTTGATGAGCATTAACAATCTCACAGGAAAAAATGAAAAGAAAAGTGCGAAATATGTAAATGCTGGCATATATCTATCGTCAGCCATAAATTTTTCATCGTAGATCATTATTTCAAACAGCGTTTCGGTATAGATCAAAAAAGCGAATCCTAAGATATAACCCAACCAATTTCTCAATTTTTCATTCTTTACAGTTCCATAAATTATAAAGCCGTAAACCGGAATTATTATCCTTTCGGCAAAGGTTGTGTATTTAGAATTTCTATCAAAATTTTCAACATATTCTTTTTCTGCTTTGTGATCTGTGTGAGCAAAAAGCCTGACTAAGACGACAACGCCCATAACTAATCCGACGATTCCCGAATATGTGAAAATCCATTCGTTTTCAGTTCCTGTTTTGAAGTCCAGATAATTTACAGGTGCAAGAATCCAAACCCAGCCGATAGCAAAATAAAACATCATCGAAAAACCAGGAATTATGTAAAGAACTTCCCTGACTTTATCCAGAAAGGTTTTCTTGCTTTCGTCATTTTCAAAACTTTGGAGTTCGGACGAACCGTACATTAAAAGATATGTAATGCTTTGGACAAAAATAATTGTGTAAATAACATAAGGAAAACTTTTTAGGACATATTCGCTGACATCGAGATATTGAATCATCAAAAGGATCAAAATGATATCCACCAAGAGGTTTCGTAATTCGATGTTTCTGAACAGTTTCATCTGTGTAGGATTATATCAAATTTCATTCTATAAACAGGGAGAATTTTGCTTGTTTTCACATTAAATATGTTGTAAATTCTTTGGTTTTTATGTGGAGGGACTCATATGGATTTTGTCTTACTTGTTATCGAAATTTTAGCAATTCTTGTAAGTGCTTACGCTGGAATGATCGAAGCCAAACGACAGGATTTTGATTTTGTTGGAATTTCGACTGCTGCGATGGTTACAGCGTTTGGTGGCGGAACTTTACGTGATCTTTTGTTGGATAGAACACCGCTTTTTTGGGTTGAGAATTACCAATATCCAATAATCATATTTTTTCTTTCGATGATAGCTTTAGTGGCTTTTCGTTATAACAAAGAACTCTTCCGCCAACGTGTGATGCTTTATATTGATGCACTCGGTTTGGGATTATTTAGTGCTGTCGGCGTTGGAATCGCCTTGCAGTTAAATACACCGCTTTTTCCTGCCGTTTTGATTGGTGTTATAACTGCAACAGCAGGCGGAGTTTTGCGTGATATCCTATGCAACAAAATTCCCGAAGTATTCTTAAAAACAACACAACTTTACGTAACTTGTTCATTTATTGCTTGCTGGTTTTACATAGGATTTTACTTATTAGGCTATGGCGAAATTATCGGCTTGAGCGTTTGTATTTTAGTTGCTTTCGTAACACGTGTTTTGGCTGTGAAGCTCGATTTATCTTTACCTTTTTGAGGTTATTCAGATTCTGTTTGACTTTGATTCTAAATTTATTTTACAATCTTATTTCAATTCAAACAGAGCAGATCGAAGCAAATTTCGATCTGCTCTGTTTTTTATTTGGAGAAAACAAAGATGAAATACAAAACTGAAAAAGAAATTTTAGATGTAATAGAAAACTTTGAAAATTGCACAATCAAACGCGGAACTTGGGGACATCCTGAGCATTTAATTGTGGCTTATCATTATTCCACAAAATATGATTTTGAGACTTCCTATAAAAAAATGAAAGATGGAATTTTTCGACTTTTGGAATCATTTGAAATTGATCTTTCAAAAGAAATGCCGTACCACGAAACGTTAACTGTATTTTGGATGAAAACTGTTTATGATTTTGCCCAAGAACATTCTGGAGAATCAATCGTCAAAAATGTAAACGAAATGATTGTTAAATTTGATAAAGACTATCCTTTGAGATTTTATACAAAGGAAGTTTTATTTTCTGATAAAGCGAGAAGCATTTTCGTCAAATCAAACCTTGATTAGTTAGTTATTGTCTGCCTAGTACATTCAAACTATTTACAGACTTTTCCAGAATAGCAATACTTGCTTGATCATATGCTCCAAAACCAAACTCAATAATGTAGCCATTCCAATTTGTATAATAGCGACGCGATGTATAAAGTGACTCACCGAGAAGTTTTCTATTTTCAACTACCTGAAATTTTCTTCCTTTAATTATCTTTGTTTGGACTTCAGAACTAAAAAGATTAGCTACCTTGTCTGCAATTTCTTTTGCTTTTGATGTTACAAACTCACGACGATGAACTGAAAGCCATAACTCAGAATAACCGGAATTCGCAAATAAAAGTCTTTCCTCGCTTCTCTTTTTATGTTGAGATAAATATGAATTCAACCCTGAGTACCCATCTCCTTCAACAATCTTTCTCAATTTTGGTTTGTAAGTCCAAGTTTTCCAATCTTTAGGAATAGTAATACTGAGATTTAATAGTTTACTCTGATATCTTTGACCAACTAAAGTCGAATTGTAATCCATTGGTAGTAATGGGCTAGGTTGGTTTTTTGCAGGAGGAATTTTTAAGACCGAAAAAGTATCAAAAAAGCTGTTGGCTCTTTTTTCAAATTCTGATTTATCTTCTTGTTTATTTACAAATTTAGTCGGAATAAATGCCGCAAGAATAAATAATCTTTGCTTAACAATAAAAATTCTATAAATAGCATTTACCGAATAGGTATTAAACATTTCCTCAGCACCACTTACTACTTCATTGTGTTGAACACCGGGTTTGCCATCTACAAACACTTCTTTTTCAGGAGAAAAAATAAACATTGATTGATATTTAGCTTTCACTGCAAGCCAATCAATTAAAGCAGATGGATAATCTTTGTATCCTACGAAATATTTATCTTTATTAGATGAATATAAATATCTTTTTGATTGTTTTGCATCGAGCAACCCACCAAATGTAAATGTTTTAGAAAATATTTGTTTAGGTGATTTTGGAAATGAAATCTGGAAACTTTTGTCCTTAGCATCAAATTTTGTCCAGCCTTTAATATTTTCATTTGCTTTTTGTCCGAAAATCGTAGATGTGAAGACCAGTAAGACAAAAATTAATATTTTATAAATTCTCATAACTAATTTTTCCTGTTTATCTATCAAGCCTTCTAAGTCTAGAGCGTGCTTTTCTAAAAAGTCTTCCGTTAGTCGGATACATTGGATTCTGCAAAAAATTTTCTAATACATCTTCATACACATCCCGAGTAGCCCATAATCCTCTACTCCACATATTATCTGCAAAATAATCTGCTGCAATATCGCCCAGTTGTTCAATGTTGTAATCCAACAAATCTGATCCCTTTTTTTGTGGAATCATGTAAACTAACAGCATGAGCTTGAGCATTAACTTCATCAATTTCAAATTCATCAATCACAGGCTGTATTAAAATATTTTTGTGTTTTACACTATTGATTGCCTTCAAAAGTGCTTTGCCTGTTTTTGTTTTTTCGATTTTTTTTTAATAAGTCAAAAACTTGGTTTTCATATTGATTGGATTTTGCTATTGCATTACTTGCCATTCCCGCTTTTATCATCATTGTAGCTAGTCTAAATCCGTTAATTTCGATATTGGGATAGAAATACATTACATTTATAACTCCTTGTTTATTCACAGTTTGCACCGATTACACCATATGCACCTTTGTTGAAGGTTTTTCTGTAACCACCACTAGGTTGGATTGAACCGTCTCTGTTTATTCTTAGTTGGCAGTTTCCTATCCATACACCTCCTTTACTGCCAGCAGACTGAACAATTTCTACATCGGCAGTTTTTTCATCCTGTCGATTTACCTTTGCGACAACAGCTACATGTTTATCGCTTCTTTTGTAATACCTGACCAAAACATCTAATGGTAATAATTCCAATAAAGATTTACGCTTAGGACCTTTATATAAACCATTCTTGCCCCAATAGACTCCTACATCCCAGCCTGTTTTTGGAAAAAAAGTCTTAAAATATCCGCCGACAAGACAGTTGCAGTCAACCCCCATATAATCGTCAGCAAATTTTTGCAGGGTAGGTATATTTGATGATTTCCATCCGTGCGGTACGTAAGATCGCTTACAGCCGACTGTTAGATAAAAGTCAACGGCTTTAAGCAATCGCATATATCTATCAGGGGTTCCTTTTCCATTAAACGGACCTGTAATTTCACCGTGTCCAAGTAAAACCCGTCCGCCTTGAATCCTTGAATCAACTATGTAATCTCCCTGCCTGTACAGTATTCCCGTTTCTTCATTCTTACCTGTCTTCAGAAAATTTTGGAATTTATCCTTAACATTCTGTTTGTTATATTTCCCGGGTGATTTTGAATTAGTTGAAAGATACTTTGAAGCATTTATGGATTGCAAACCATTTTCAATGGTATGACAGGTTAAATTACGATATTGTAAAGCGTAAAACTGTGGACTTTTCCAATATTCCGGCTCTTTCGACAATATATTTTTAATAGTAGTAATTGGTATCATTGCTGTTTTCTTACTCCTTTTGAATTTACAGGCTATTGAGTAATGACTTGGATTTAGACTGATTATTTGAAATTGTTTTAATTAAATCTCACACCTTACTAAAATGTCCTCTAATTGAATATGAAATTTTATGGGCTGGTCTTATCCAATAACTCTTGCTTTAATGCTGGTGGACATTGTGCATGATGCGGAAATCTTTCATACAAATCAGGATGATGTTTTTTTATTGCGAGATTTAGTCCAACAATAGACCAAGTGCCAGTACCATAAGTTGCTCTTTTTGCACGACTTATTATTCCCTCATCATCAAATTTGAGTCTTCTATTGTGATGCGTTCTATTTACAACTCTGATCCAATAAGCAATATTTATATCCATTTTCCCGTTAACTAGAAAAGGAGTTTTGCAATCAGGGTGCATGTGCTTTGTTTCAACAACTTTGAAAATATAAGCACCGATAAGTAGTGCTACTAAATCAACATCCGTTGGATTGTTTTTGCAGACAGCCAAATCTCCAACTCTATCTGACACATTCCAAATGTGTGTCAAGGTTTGATACGGTCTGGGTAAGATTAATTTATATGCCATATTTATTATTCTCACTAAGTTAAATCCATATACCTATAACTGTTAAACTACTTCTTTTCCTTGCATTCTTCGTAAAAGCATAAGTTTAGTCTGATCGTACTGTGCTTCGAGTTGACTTACTATTCCATGCATAGAAAATCTCGTACCTTTTTGACCTAGTAAACTTATCGGTATATTCCAGCTTTCGCTTGCACCTGAATTCCATTTAATTTTAAGAATTCGACGATTTTGCACATTGATTTCTGTATTCCAAGACCCGGAGTCATCTGCCATTCCTTCGTTAGGATTCTCAAATGAGTAACACTTGCCATTTTCAAAAAACAGATATGTATATTCCTTGTTGGATATACTAACTTTCCACGGAAAAGTGGTTAATAATTCAGATCCTCTTTTTCCAACAGGTTTATCGATATCGCCAACTAAAACGGATATTGAAATTTGAGGCGTTGAATACATTTCTCCATATGTAAATAAGACTGCTGAACAAGATTGGGAATTTAAGCCTGTACCAAACACCTGAGAAATTCCGACATTTAATCCGCCGGTTACAGCATCTAAAATCGTTTTTTTGATTATTTCGCTTACACTAAATAACATTATCGTGCCGGATGCCCCTTGGAAGAATGTTGCATTTGTAGAGCCACTTACGCTAACAATTATGCAAGAGCCTGCAATGTCATCAATGCTTATATTACCTGTAGGTGAAGTAGAATAAATTAAACCTTCGCTTAGCATATCTTTTGTTGCCCCACTAACGGTAAGGTCTAAAGGCATAGGATCAAAACTTGCACCCCATGCTACAAATTTAAAGTCCAGCTCATTCCCAAAATCACTCTTCAAAAAAAGATTGCCTGATGATCTTTGAACCAACAGCAAGCCTCCATCGGCTTGCTCAGCAGTAACATATTCCCAACTTGTTTTGTTTAATCCGCCACTCATCTTAATTTTTCTCTCATATACAATTAATTGCTTGATAAATTTTATAAGCGAAATACTGTTAAAATGTCCTCTAATTGAATCTAAAATTTTCTAAAATTTTCTAAAATTTGTAATATATAGATTGAAATGATTTATGTTTTCGAAGATTACAGGCTGGACACTTCTAGGAAACTTTTGTGTCGCAATTCCAACGATGAAAAAATTTTGCTGACGAATAAGGCTTATGAAGTGTTGGAATTTTTAGTTGAAAATAGTGGAACTCTTCTAACCAAAAATGAGTTGATGTCAAAAATATGGGAAAACAGTTTTGTCGAAGAAGCAAATGTCACTCAAACAATTTCTGTATTAAGAAAGAAACTTGGAGAAACTCCTAAGCAGCACCGTTTTATCGTTACAGAATCAGGAAAAGGTTATCGTTTTGTTGCTGAAGTTAAAGAAATAGTAGAGTCAGAATCAAAAAAAATAGAAACTGAAAAGAAAAAACCTCTTGCTCACACTCAAGGAAATAATTTTAATACCAAACCATCTAGAAAAAGAACACTTTATTTGTTTATGGTGATTGGTTTATTGGCACTTATTTTAATAAGTGGAGCTTTTTATACGCAAAAAAACGCTGTGCAGAATTTACAGTCCAATACGTTAGATTGGACAAAAGCGACCAACAAACCTTTGACTAGTAATCAGGGTGGCGAGTATTTTCCAAGTTTTGCTCCTGATAGCGAATCATTTATTTTTGCAGCAAAAACAAGTAATCATTACGACATATTTTTGCGAAGAATTGGTGGCAACAAAGAAATAAACTTAACTGAAAATTCAAATTACGATGATACACAACCCGCCTTTTCGCCTGATGGAAAACAAATTGCGTTTCGTTCTGAAAGAGATGATGGCGGAATTTTCGTGATGGATGCAGCTGGTGAAAATACACGTCGTTTATGCGACTTTGGTTTTCACCCTGCTTGGTCGCCTGATGGAAAGAAACTTGTAATTTCTGAAAGGGGTAGAATTAAACCAACTACAAGAGGCAAAAGTTCCCTGTGGATAGTAAATATTGCTAATGGTGAAAAGAGAAAACTAATTGGAGATCGTAGCTTTCAACCTTCTTGGTCACCAAATGGAAAACGTATTGCTTATTGGTTAATTGCTAATGAGGGAAGCAAACGAAAAATCGCAACAATTTCCGTTAGTGGTGGCGAACCCAATATAATTGAAAATCCTGCCACTGAAAATTGGAATCCTGTTTGGTCACCGGATGGAAAATTTCTATATTATTCTAGCAATCAAAGTGGCAGCATGGCTTTTTGGCGGGTTAGACTTGACGAAAATACCGGTAACACTCTTGGCGATGCAGAGATAGTTCCTACGCCCGGAAAATTTAATGGACATTTATCAATTTCAAAAGATGGAAAAAGAATTATTTATGTTCAGATGAACAGCAAATCTAATCTCAAAGCAGTTGAATTTGATCCCTTAAAGAAAATCCCCAAAGGCGAATCTTACTGGATAACCAGTGGCGACTATGAAATTCGTAACCCAAGATTATCACCAAATGGAAAAGACTTTGTTTTTACATTAGACCGATTGAGTCAAGAAGACATTGTTTTAATTAATAAGGATGGAAAAAATTGGCGTGATCTTACAACAGATAAATATTTCAATCGTTACCCAACTTGGTCTCCAGACGGAAAAAAAATTACATTTACGTCTGACCTAAGTGGAATCCATCAAATTTGGATAATGAACTCCGATGGTTCAAATTCACGTCAGATTACTAACGATAAAAAAGCTACTTCATTCCCAATTTGGTCGGCGGATGGTAAGAAATTAATTTATAGAACTGAGGGATTACTTAATTATTTCATTGAAATGACAAAAGATTTAGATAATCAAACTCATAAAAAATTACAGTCCCCTAAAAATACTAATGTTATTTATTGGGATTGGTCGCCTGACGGTGAAAAAATAGCTGGCAGATGGGGAGATGGCAAAAACAATGTGGGAATAGGTTACTATTCATTAAAAAATAAAGAATACATAAAACTATGGAAAGGTAAGGGTGCAGTGCCAAATTGGTTACCCGATAATCAACATCTGATATTTTCGCTGAAAGGAAAAATTAACACTCTTAACATAAACTCTAAAAAGCTTGATGAAATTCCAAATTTAGCTGAGAACAACGTGGCTAGCGTAGATGTTAGTCTTGACGGAAAACTTCTTTATTTCACAGTAGTCTCGGACGAATCAAACATTTGGTTACTTGAAATAAAAAACTAGGGGCTGGGGTAGCAAACAAATAATGATAAACTAGTAAGCCATTGCAATGAAACAACTAAACGGACATTATCGGTTCGTTCTGGAGATATGTTTGCGGCTGGTGACAGTCAAATCATAGGAACAAAAAGTTTCTGGTCGTATGCGAAAAGAAGATTGCACTAATTTAATGGTGTGGCGAAACACACCTTTTATTTGCACTTGAAGGAATGTGAATATAGATTTAATCATCGTGATAAAAACTTATCGCATTTGTTACTGAAACTATTAGAGCGATACCCGCTCTAGCTACTTCTGCTACCATAGACCCATTAATCTCTATTTCCAAACTTCAATCATGAGTTGTGGTGTTTGATTTCTGGAAATCATCTCATCATAGTTTTTAAATACACTGATAAATTCGCGCAGAACGCCGTAATTATTCATATCTGTCTTTTTCAAGGCAGGAGCAATTTTTTTTATAAATTCTGTTCCGGGATCATGTCTGTCAAAGATATATTTGGCAACTTCATAATCATCCGGGAAGAGTAAGTTTGACTTTCTGGCAGTTATAAAAATGTAAGCTTCATGCTTTCTGCTGTAAATGCTGTGCATAGCCAAGAATGCTATTTGCGTAACAAGGGTTCTGATAAGAATCATTCTGCCCAATGCACTTGTAGCATCAATAATTGAGGGAGTAGGAAAAAATTTCTCTTTAAGCTTATCCTTAGCTTCATCTTTGATCTTATCTTTAACCGCATCTTTAATTCCCTCAATAGTTGGTTTTATTTTGCTTATATCAGCAACTAATTGCATGGTTTCAAAATCATCACCGTCAATACATTCTCTCTGATCATATTGAAAAAACTTCTTGTCTCTACCTATATGACCTACGCCTCTTGCTGAAATGTTAAAACTCATTTCTCCTCCAATTCTTATTAATTACTAATTTTTGCCGAAGGGCTGCTTCAATGTCCTATAATTCGACATAAAATTTTCTAAAACTTTCTAAAATGAGTAATATATTGATTAAATGATTTATATTTTTGAAGACTTTAAACTCGACACTTCAAGGAAGTTACTCTTTGATGAACTAGGTGAGGAAAAAATCAAGCTTACGAATAAGGTTTATGAAGTGCTTGAGTTATTAGTTACTAATCATGGCAAGCTTTTGACAAAAGATGAGTTAATGGAAGCAGTCTGGGCTGAACATTTTGTCGAAGAGTCCAATCTGACTCAGACGATCTCTATGCTTCGAAAAACACTTGGAGAAAATCCTCGACAACATCGTTTCATAGTTACAGAAACGGGCAGGGGATACCGTTTTGTTGCAAAGGTAAATGAGTCATCACAAGATAGTTTTTATGAGGAAACGATAAGCACAAATGCTCAAAAGACAAGTTATGTATCAACTGAAAAAGTTCGCTCTATAGCCGTTTTACCATTCAAAAGTGTTAATCCAGAAACCAACGACAAACTACTCGGGCTTGGAATTTCTGATGCTTTGATCACTAAAATTAGTCAGACTAAAAGCATCATTGTCCGACAAATAAATTCTATTAAGAACTATGTTCATATTGAATCCAATCCAATAAAAATTGGACGTGAAATAAATGTTGACACAATTTTAGAAGGTACAATTCAAACCATTGATCAACATATTCGGGTATTTGTTCGCTTATATGATGTCAATCAAAATTTCTTACTTTGGGCAGATGGGTTTGACGAATCTGAAACCAACATTTTTGCACTTCAGGATTCAATTGCAGAAAAGGTAGCCGAATCATTATCTATAGAATTGAATCTTAAAACTCTCAATAAGCTAAAACATCATTACACAGAAAACATCAGAGCCTACGAACTATACAATAAAGGTCGCTTTTTTTGGAATAGTCGAAGAAGTGAAGACTTACAGAAGAGTATTTCATTTTATAAACAAGCTATTGCTGAAGACGAAAATTATGCTCTTGCTTATGCCTGTTTAGCTGAATCTTACGTACTGCTACACACTTTCAGCCCCTATCAGGAAAACGACAATTTCATGAAAGCCAAGGAAGCCTCGGAAAAAGCTCTAGAACTGGATGAAAATCTAGCTGAACCACACACTGCATTGGCAATATTCAATGAACAATATAAATATGACTGGTATGGAGCCGAAATAGAATTCTTAAAAGCCATTTATGCTAATCCAAGTTATGCCACAGCACATCAATGGTATGGAGAGTTTTTGGGCTTTATGAATAGAATAAGAGAAAGCATTAAAGAGGTAGAAAGAGCATTTGAACTCGATCCTTTATCACCCTCAATCAATACGGCTAGAGCTTTTCCCTATTTAGTTTCAAGACAATATGAGATTGCTGTTAAGAAATTACTTTTAGCACTAAAACTAGATGATAAATTCCCTTTAGCACACTACTATTTGGGCAGATGCTATCATGAGCTAGGTAACCACAAAAAAGCGATTACGCACTTTGAAATTGCAATCGAAGCATCAGGAGGAAGTGCCTATTTTAAATCTGCGTTAATTCGTTCTTTTGTTAAATACGGCAAAATTTCTAAAGCTAAAGAAATATTCAATGAAATTTATGATAATTCCAATAGTCAACCAATTTCAAAATATGTTTTAGCCAGAGGTCATGCAGCTTTAGGCAAAAAAGAAAAAGCTCTAGAACTTCTTGAAAAAGCATTTCTAGAGCGTGACAGTTTAATGGTTGTAATGAATGTCGAACCTATTTTTGATGAAATTTGTGATTCAGAACAGTTTCGTAAATTACATAAACAAATGAATTTTTAATCTTGTTGCGAAAGATTCTAAAAATAATCATCCATTACATCATCAATCCAATCTGAAAATTGTGACCAAGCCTTCCAAGCATCAAGATAAGGTGTTGGGTCAATTAAATCAGCTCTTCTTTGGTAATTTTTTGGATCGACAAATTTATAATCTTTATTTTTTCTACGGGTTAAATAGCCTGTTTCAGTTCCCTGATACATCTCAAAATGAAGCATTTTTAATCTGCCCACGTAAGCTATCACATCACCGGGTTTAACGACAGAGCCATTTTTTATTCCTTTTACTTTTTTATCTTTGGCTACTTCACCGTACCTTACAATGAAATTTCCATGTTTAACAACAAGTTGATCTGTACCCAAATAAAAATCAGCTCTATATTGAACTGTGCCGTGATCTATTGCTAAAACCTTCGTGCCGGGGCGAGCAAGCAAATCACATCCTGCATGTATTCTTCCATCATCTCTTGGTGCCCCAAACCATCGAGTTCCATTTCCCTTGTGATAACCCCATTTTGATATTCTCGCTACCGGAAATACTGACATAATTTATTCTCCTCAAATGTTAACCTAAAGCTACATCCCAAATATCAGTTTTGTTAGCCAAAGTTGTATATAATTTACCGCTAGGTGCTTTCCATCCTCCCATTTGATTTTTAAATACAATAGGAGCATTCCATCTTTCGACTGAACCTGAGTCCCAATTTATTTCTAAAAACTTTTCTTTCATTTCCCATCTACCCGCACCATCAGGATTAATCATATTTTTTTCTTTGAACCAACTGCATGAGCCATTGCTATAGAAAGCATATTTGAAATCAGTACTGTTTGTATTTATATTCCATATGCCTACTATATCTGACAATTTCTTCTCGTAACTTGTGATTACACCGAGAGCACCTGTAACACCAGCTGAAACAGAACCAACCACAGAACCAGTTGTCATAAAAACGGAAGAGCAGGATGATATAACCGCAGCCGGTGCGATTGCAGCCCCAAAACCTGCTGTTGCAATGGAAGCAACAAGACCTGTATATAATCCATATCCAATATCAAAAAAGATTAGAGCACCGGATTTCCCCAAACCACCAATTACAGTTGTTCCAGTAGCCTGATAAATAAGAAATGGACCCGTAAAATCACTAACCTGTAATTTGTCTCGCCACTTTGTATTCACATATATTGCCCCTGAACTCGGCAAATCAGTAGTGGTTAATTCAAAATTGACAGGAGAAATGCCAACTCCTGCACTTGCACCTACTGTTTTGAAGTTAAATTGATATTTTGTTCCATATGGATCGTCAAAAAACATCTGACCACCTGATGCAGCAACACCTATATTACCTCCACCAGCACTGACATTTAATTCATCTGAACCGTTCGATTTCCATCCTGATTTTTTGAATAAGTTACCCATTTGATAAAACTCCTAACAGATTTTTTTCTACTAATAAATGCATTTGAGGAAGCCAATATCTATCATTCGACTGAAAATACCTTTCGTCTTTGTTTCCAACTTCTCACTAAATCATTTCTGGAATATTTGCGATTGTTCCAGAAACATTTTTGTACATTTGAGCGAGTGGGTTAACAAAACCGATTAACTGTTCACCATGATTGAATTTATGTCTAAATGTTGTTGAGTTATTACCCGCAGTAAAATCACATTCATACGTCAGTTCTCTATCTCTACCAAATGGTGACCAGAAAGGTGGACACTTGGTTGTTGATAACAATGGTCCCGCACCAGTCTGGAGATTATTAATAATGAAATCACTAGGTAAAGTTTCTTCATAGAACCCAACTGACCCATAAATTTTATATTTTCCTTTGTTGCCTGTTTTGAATTGATGAAAAAAGAAATCATTATATGAAGCATTGTATGTAGAGTTATTTGGTGGACTACCTCCTAGTTCTCTCATAAAAGTCGCAACCGATTTTTTTGTTGTAGATGTAATTGAACCTTTTAAGACTTTCCAAGCTTCCCAGTAACTAATATCAAGCGATTTTTGTACTCCCGAACTATTTGTTCCTGATTGTTTCTGCGAAATAAATTGAATTATGTATCCATCATTTTTTGCAGGTTCAGGTAATTGAAAATTTACTGCCCAAATAAAACCTCTCGGAATCTCTTTTGGACCAAATTGACTAGCTAAGATATTTGGGATTTGTTTAAGTGAATCAAACATTTTATTTCTCCTATCAAAAGTTATTAATTTATGTATAAATGCAATAAATCTCCGCATTAATAAGCGACTAAAAATTAGCCTTCACTCATTAATGCGGAGACAAACTCAAAAAACTATCATTTAATTTACTTAAAAATCTGTTTTATGAGCCTTCTGCCTAAAAAAGCATAATCATCTATTTCACCACGGCTATTAAATCTAACAATCTCACCTTCAAAATTATCTATGTGATTTTTTGGGAGTTTGCGAAAAGTAGCGGCTTGAGTGATACGAGGAGCTATTACATAAGCACTTGCTGCTCTTGCTATTGTCGAGCATAAATATTCCCCATCTCCACGCAGGCTGTTAGTTCTTGTTTTTTTAGCAGTCCCACAACTTACTAAAATGATACATCTGACCATTCCCTTAATCTGAGAGAACTTATGTGCGTTATCCTTATTTATTCCCTCACCGATCCCAAAGCCAAATCCACCTGTACTTATTAATTTTTGCTTTCCAGATTTCCTTAAACCTTTATCATAAAAACCATGACTATTGATTACTAAACATTTTACTTTTTCTTTTGCTAACAATGTCATAACCATAATTTTTGTCATGATCGAATCCACTGTTTCTGTTGAAGGAACATTCCAAGTATCCCACATATCGTAGAGCGTTCCCGGCACGTTATAATGTTCATCTACATAAGAATTCATTGCATTTAATGCTAAAGATGGTTGCGGTATTTCTATCATATTAATTGCCCTCACAAGTATTATTGGTGTCGATGTAAATTTATTTACAATCTCTACCCGTATATGCGTCTGGATTAACAAAAAACTATCATTTAACTGAAAAATATTTTGAACTGTGATAAATTTTCATAATAATTATCGGCAATTTTTCTGTGTCTTGATCGTCTTAGAAACATGTTGATGTTAAGCACAATGGGATATGAAGTAACTGAACTGTTGGAAGCTTGGAGCGATGGTGATGAAAAAGCTTTGGAGGAATTAACTCCATTTATTTACAATGAACTTCATCGTATTGCTCGACATCAGATGCGTCGGGAAAGACAAAACCACATTTTGCAGACTACCGCATTGGTTAACGAAGCTTATGTTCGATTGATAGATTGGAAAAATGCAAAGTGGAAAAATCGGGCACATTTTTTCGGTGTCTCAGCTCAGTTAATGAGAAGAATATTAGTGGATTTTGCCCGTAAGAGACCCAAAGTTGATAACAATGAAGTTCGATACATTTCTTTAGAAAAAGCAATTTCTATTTCGCCAAAAGAAGATGTGGATCTAGTTTTGCTAGACGAAGCATTAAATCTACTAGCTAAATTTGATCAACGTAAAGCAAAAATTGTCGAATTAAGATTTTTTGGCGGTCTAAGTGTTGATGAAACTGCTGAAGTTCTAAAGGTTGCACCAATTACAGTTATGCGTGATTGGAGAAAAGCAAAAGCTTGGCTTTATCGGGAACTTTCCAATGAATCCGGAAAAGTGGAAGAAAATTGATCAATTATTTGATGAGGTTTTGGAGTTATCCGAAGCTGAGCGTGAAACATACATCTCTGAAAAGTGTGGCGATGATGAAGAATTAAAAAATGAACTTCAATCACTCCTAAATGCCGACTCTCAATCTGAGAACTTCATTGAAGATTCAGCAATTAAAGTTGTTACAAAACAATTGATAGATAACGAAAATCTTCCCAAAGACGAATCCCTGCTTGGTAAAACATTCGGCACATACAAAATTGAGAGCTTGATCGGCGAAGGTGGAATGGGTGAAGTTTATCTTGCCAGTGATGAAAAATTAAAAAGAAAGGTCGCCCTCAAAGTAATTCCCAAACATTACATTAAAAATGAAGAAAGAGTCCGCCGTCTCATTTTAGAAGCTAGAGCGATTTCTACTCTAAATCATCCGAATATCGTAACTATTCATGACATAGGCGAAATAGATTCAACTCACTACATAACAACAGAATTTGTTGAAGGAAAAACTCTACGAGAATTGATAGGAAAAAATATTTCTATTTCTGAGTCACTCTCAATCATAATACAATGTTGTGATGCTTTATCAGCCGCACATAAAGCCGGAGTTATCCATCGGGATATAAAGCCTGAAAATATAATGGTTCGTCATGATGGTTATGTAAAAGTTTTAGACTTTGGTTTAGCCAAATTAACTGAATCAAACCAGACCGATTCAATAGGATTTACACAAACTTTAAGAGGAACAATAATGGGCACTCCCGCTTATATGTCTCCTGAACAAGCAAGTGGTTCAAAGATTGACAATCGAACCGATCTTTGGAGTATTGCAGTCGTTTTGTACGAACTTTTGACAGGTGTAAATCCATTTAGAAAAGATAATCGTCAAAGTACAATTCAATCAATTTTGAAGGATAATCCAGAACTTCCTACACAAATTAATAATAAAATCCCAGAAGAAATAGATACGATTATTATAAAAGCTTTAGAAAAAAACCCTGATTTGAGCTATCAGACAGCTTCGGACTTTTCAGCCGACTTAAAAAGATTACAACGAGAAATGGATAACTCATCTTTGAAAACTCAAAGTCTCAGTAGTCCCCCGTTCAAGCCTCAAAAACAATTTAGCCCGTTTTTAATTACTAGTTTGTCATTTTTAATTGTCATCCCACTTGCTGGATTTCTTATTTGGTTTTTCTATTTTAGCCAAAATGAAATGCCAAAAACAGATTGGACAAAGGCAAAAAGTGTTCAATTAACTAGTCAGGCAGGAAGTGAGATTTTTCCAAATGTGTCTCCGGATGGAGAATCATTCGTTTACGCCGCAAAAACACAAGACAATTTTGATATTTACCTTCAAAGAGTTGGAGGTAAAAAAGTCATAAACCTCACAGAAAATTCAACTGAAGATGACACTCAACCAGCGTTTTCTAAGGACGGTGAATTTATAGCATTTCGTTCGGAAAGAAATGGCGGTGGGATATTTTTAATGGAAAGTACAGGTGAAAATCCCAGACGTTTGTCTGATTTTGGTTTTCACCCATCTTGGTCACCTGACGGAACTGAAATCGTAGTTTCTCAAAAAGGATATGAGAGACCTTCTACCAGAGATAGAAGTTCGCTTTGGATAATTGATGTTAAAACCGGAAAAAGAAGAAAATTAATCGGAAACTTTGCCAATCAACCCGCTTGGTCGCCAAATGGTAACCGCATTGCGTTTTGGTTTATACAAAGTGGCGGCAGGCGAGATGTCGCAACAATTTCACCTGAAGGCGGTGAACCAATACCCGTCACAAATTCAGCAAATACCAATTGGAATCCTGTTTGGTCACCGGATGGGAAATACCTATACTATTCAAGTGACCTAAATGGAAATATGGCTTTTTGGCGTGTTCGCATAGATGAATCAACGGGAAAAGTCATAGGCAAAGCTGAAATTATCCCAACCCCTGCTAAATTTAACAGTCATCTCTCTTTTTCAAGTGATGGTAAAAGATTAGTTTACGTTCAAACCAACAATCAATCGAATATAAAAGCAGTTGAATTTGATGAGCGAAAGGGAAAACCTAAAGGCGATCCATTTTGGATAACCAGAGGTGATTATGAAATCTTACGCCCGGATATTTCACCTGATGGCAAACGATTTGTAGTTCATTTAGCAAGGCAAACCCAAGATGACATTGTCATTATGGGTCGTAATGGGAAAAATTGGGTTGATCTTACAAATGATAAGTATTTTGATCGTTATCCACGCTGGTCCCCTGATGGAAAAAAAATAGCTTTCGCGTCAGACAGAAGTGGAGTTTATGAAGCTTGGATTATGAACTCTGATGGAACAAACCTCAGACAAGCTTCTTTCAACCGCAAAGGTTCTACCTCATTCCCAATCTGGTCGCCTGACGGAAAAAAATTAACTTATCACATTGGACAAGAAACTTTCATCCTTGATTTAAGCAAAGACTTAAAAGATCAAACTCCTCAAAGACTCCCATTGTTTGAAGGTTTAAAATATCTTGTTTGGGATTGGTCAGTAGATGGCAAAAAACTTATAGGAAATTGGGGAGATAATGATGGAAATAGCGGTGTTGGTTATCTTTCCTTAGAAAATAATAAATATGTAAAAGTATCATTTAATAAGAGTGAATTTCCCTATTGGCTCAGCGATAGCCAAAGAGCAATCTGGGCAAATAATGGCAAGATTTATCTTGCTGATACCAACACAAAAGAAATACAAGAAATACTTTCGATACCAGATGAATATATTAATAGTGCAAATATCTCCAAAGACAATAAACTCTTATATTTTGCAGTTTCTTCATCGGAATCCAATATCTGGATGCTGGATTTGAAAGAGAAATAATCTATCCTACAACTCTTAAATCAATAAATGGGAACAACTAACCAAAGCTGTTCCCATTTATTTCTTCAATTTAGACATAAGCGAAAAAATCAATTCAGATTCTAAAACATTTTATGTATTTGCTGACCAAATGCATATAGAGAATTAATAGTTCCGGCTAGTTCTGCACCAATCGTTTTTGCTTTAAATTTCGTATCATTTTTGCCATTAGTAAAATCGAATTCATAAGATACTGCTCTTTGTAACCCACCAGGCTGCCAGAACGGAGGCATTTTGTTGGTTGAAAGCAACTGTTTTGCTCCTGTTTGAGCATTATTTCTTATAAAATCATTTGGCAAACTGCCCTCGTAAAATGCAGCTATACCATGTATATAATAAAAACCTTTGTTTCCTGTATTGAATTGCTTATAAAAGAAATCGTTCATCGGTCTATGAAATTTGTAATCATTTACAGAATTTACTGGCATATTCTGTTTGCCAATGGCAGTAGCAACCGTCATAGATTCAGTTGGTGTTGTCGAGCCTTTTAAAATTTTCCAAGCTTCCCAATATTTCACATCAAAATTGATTGATTGCCCATTACTATTTGTGCCTTTTTGGTGTTGATATATAAATTGAATTACATGACCATCACTTTTTGCAGGTTCGGGAAGATGAAACTGAACTCCCCAAATAAACCCAAATGGAATTTCTTCTGGTCTGAATTGTGCTCCGCCTACGGTTGGATATTGAGTTAAAATACTAGACATAATTATTATTGCTCCTTCGATATTAATTTTCGGCAAAATATGTAATAAAAAAAGTATAATTTTCTTGCCTCATTAATAAGTGCGTAAATAACACTAAAAAAGTATCACCTTAAATATTTTTTATTTGAAAAAAATTATGATTTTGAATATGAGCTGTGTTATATATTTATTGTAATGACAGTCTTGTCTAAAAAATTCACACTCAACAAATTAGGGATTGCCCCGAAAGAATCTTGTTGTCTCTAAATTAATCCACGAAAAATTTGGTTTTGAATTGTGATTTCCAAAAATTTATTTTGGGAAGTCCAATTTGTATTAGTTTTGGTTTATATTATTGTACGAACAGGATTTTATTATGCTTAGATTTTATAACAATTTAACGGGAAAACTAGAAGATTTTGAGCCTTTGGAAGAAGGAAAGGTGAGTATATATATGTGTGGTCCGACGGTCTGGAACTTTGCACATATCGGAAATTTCCGCTCATTTACATTCGGAGATATTTTGCGTCGTTACATTAAATTCAAGGGTTACGATGTAACTTATGTGATGAATTTAACCGATGTTGACGACCGAATTATTGATGAATCAAATAAAAAAGGTATCTCGATTCAAGAAATGACCGAGCCATTTACCGTTGCATTTAATGAAGATATGGCAACTCTTGGTAACATCAAGCCGGATATTCAGCCAAAAGCAACGGAACATATCGAAGAAATGATCGAAATCATTCAAAAGCTCCTTGATAACGGAAAGGCTTACGAATCGGATGGTTCGATTTATTTCAGAATCTCTGCATTTCCCGATTATGGAAAGCTTTCCAAAATAAGCTTTGAGGGAAATGTCGAAGGTGGTAGTCAAAGAGTTGACACAGACAAATATGATAAGGAAGACGCGAGAGATTTTGCACTTTGGAAATTAGTCGGTGAAGATGAAAATCCGGGTTGGGATGCACCTTTCGGTCGAGGTCGTCCGGGTTGGCATATCGAATGTTCTGCAATGTCTATGAAATATCTCGGTGAGACATTCGACATACACGCTGGCGGAATTGACTTACAATTTCCGCATCACGAAAACGAGATCGCCCAATCGGAAGGCTCGACGGGAAAACTATTTTCAAAATACTGGCTACACGGTGAGTTTTTGAAAATAGACAACGAGAAAATGGCAAAATCACTTGGTAATGATTACACTCTGCGTGACATCATAGGTCGCGGATTTTCACCCTTGGCAATTCGCTATTTGCTTATTTCTATTCCGTATCATCGCCAATTGAATTTCACTTTTGAAGGGTTAAAAGGTGCTGAAACAACAATTGAGCGTCTGCAACAGTTCCGGCGACTTGTTCGTGAAGAAAAAGAGAAAGGGCGACAAGGAGAAGGAGAGGTTTTGTCTCTCGTTGAAAAATCCTTGAATGAATTTGAGTCGGCAATGGATGATAATTTAAACACATCCGAAGCACTCGCCGCTATTCATAATCTCGTGCGTGAAGTTAACTCAACTTTGACCGAAAAAGGTTTGACGGTTGAAGAAAGCGATGCGGTTTTAAATGCTGTCGAAACTTTTAATTCAGTCTTGGGAATCTTCGGTGAAGAGCAGGAAGAAATCCTCGACGAAGAGATAGAAAAACTTATTGAAGAACGACAAGAAGCAAGACACAAACGCGATTTTGCACGTTCGGATGAAATCCGCGATTTGCTTGCTGAAAAAGGAATAATTCTTGAAGATACAAAAGAAGGTGTACGTTGGAAAAGAAAATAATTTGATTAGGGAAGATTCAAAAGTCTTCCCATTTTTTATCTCTTCCAAAGTTCGATCAGTTTTTTTCGACCTTCCAATTTTTGCTCATAATCGGGCATTTTTTTGCAAAGTTTTTCAAGATTTAAGAAAAAATCAGGTTCTTGAAACATCTCTCTAACTTCGTCTAAAAAAGGCTCGATTTTGGCATATACAAAAATATGTTCGGTGTTGGCTTCGAGAAAAGTTTTCTCATCTATCTTACCGTTTAGTGCAAGACTCGCCGCCATATCCCAATACGAAACGACCATACGAAAGTTTGCACTTTCTCTTTCCCCTGCACGGTACAAGTTGATTATGTCCATTGCTGATTTGGGTTTGAATTCAGAGAAATACCACTGTCTCGCCAAACGCATTTCTTTTTCGCGGCGTAACTCATATAGTTTTAAGATTGCCAACGCATCTTGGTTGTTTTCCATATCTTTTTAATTTGAAGCTATCAGTTTATTGAGTTCTGAAAGTCTGAGTTTTCTGCAAAATTCAATGTTCTGCTTTGCTAGAGTTAATTTTCCGTCTGAAATTTCAAAGGCTTTTTGAAATTCCTTGATCGCACCTTGCAGGTTGCCCTGTGAGGCGGAAATTACACCGAGATTATTTTGAGCTTCGGCAAGTCTTGTAGTTTTGTATTCAATTGCTTTTTCAAAGGCAATTTTGGCGTTCGCAAACTTCTCTTTTTCAAGCAAAACCATTCCTAGATCAAACCAAGCCTCGCTGTGTTTTTCGTCCAAACCGATAACTTTTCTAAAGAGTAATTCAGCTCTGTTTAATTCACCTAATTCGATCTGTGTTAATCCGAGCGAATAGATTGCTTGAGAATATCCTTTGTCCAATTTAATCGCTTTTTTGAAACTCTTTTCGGCTGCTTTGAAATCTTTTATTTGATAATAACTGACACCGATATTGTAATGAATTTTCGACTCTAACTTTTTATCTTTTTTGGAATGATTCAGGGATTTTCTGAATGAATCAAGTGCTTGTTCATATTTCTCAGCTTTCGCAAATTCAGTTCCTTCTTCAAAGTACTTTTGTGCCGAAACATTTTGTGCAAATATATTTGCCGTCAATGAAATTGAAATAATGATAACTAAAAATAATAAACGCATTTTCTAAACCTCCTAGAATTTTAATTCTTGAATAGTTTAGAAAATGCTCGGTATAAAAATCTTACGGCAATTTGCTGATTTGTTCTAAAATTGCGGTTATTGCTTAAGTAGCTTTAATTTCCCGCCAATTGCGGGGTGTAATTTTAGTAAACTTACGAAAGATGTTTGTAAAATGGCTTTGATTCTTAAAACCCGTCTGTAAACTTACCTCAACAATCGGCAGGTCTTTGTCTCTTAAAAGTAACTTCGCCCGCTCAACTCTTTGTTGCATTACATACTGCTGTGGAGTCATTCCAGTTGATTTTCTGAATGAACGCGAAAAGTGATAACGACTTAAACCTGCAATCTCAGCAATTTCGGCAAGGCTCGGATTATTTTCTAAATTGCTGTTTATAAACTCTTTAACTCTTTTTAGTTTAAAGCCCGGAAGTCCGCCCTTTGCTTCCTTTGTATTAGTATCTGAAACGGAATAATTCTTTAGCAAATGAATGACCAAAGATTGTGAAAGTGTATCGGCATAAAGTTGATCGGTTTCACTGCCGGAAGTAATTTCGTTCAGTAGAGCGAGACCCATATGCTGAATTAAAGGATCGGATTCTTCGTAACTTTCCGTTATTTCGAAACCGCTCGAAAAATTATTCTCCAAAGCGATTTGCTCGACAAATTTTGGTTCAAAAAAAAGTGCAAGATTCTCGATCTTGTCTTCCCAATTCGCACGGATTGTCTGCCCGACGGGCGTAATACATAGGTTTCCATTATTGGCACAACGATGAACTTTGTTGCCGATCGCAGATTGTTTGTAAACATTTAGACTTCCCGCAAGCGTAATGTTTATCTCATGATAGGAAGGCACAAATTCTTTGAGTTCGCCTGCAAGAGAGCGGCTGTGCATAATCTTCAAGCCCTGCCAATAGCCCTTTCTATTCAATAGAACGGAATTTTCGTTACTGCCGTTTCTCCACTCAAATTTCATTTCCGGTTTCATAATTTATTATTAGATTACTTAGCAGAAAAAATCAAACAAATTTTTCTTTGAAGGACTGATAATTACAAAACTACATCTTCGCAAAGTTTGCCGTCAATGCTTGTGTAATGTAGATCAACTTCGGAAAAGCGGTCTGTTTGGTCGCAGTATGAAAGACATTTGTTAAAAGGTTTGGAATAGATATGAACACTTGCGGCTTTTTCATCAAATTCCGCCAAGTTCAAGATTTGATGAATAGGTTCTTCGAGTTCGACCTTTGCAGCGAGACATTCGGCAAGATCAAATGTTTCAGTTCGCTCTAATTTGCAATACCATTGCGAATCAATCTGTTCAACAACACGGAAATTTTGCCCGCGTAATTTGCCAAATGGAACGGTCATCCAACACATTTGATCGGCGTGATTATGTATGCGGGATTCCTGCCCTTTTTCCCAACAGATCACCATCAATTCAAATCTTTCATCTTTGAAAACCAAGTTTCTCGTGTAGAACTTCTTGCTCCAGTTAAAATAAGGGGAAAGTGAATCAACATCTATCGGATTATCGGAAAGAAATTGGTAAACGGGATCACAATGGAATTCTTCATCGGGAATTTCCTGAAGACCTTCGACGACTTGGTGTATGCTGAATTTTTTCATAGATTTAGCCACAAATACTTGTAAGATATCTAAATAAACTTCAATTTATTCAAGTGATTTGTGGCTAAATATTTACTGTGATTTTCGCAAAAAGTCAATAAACTCTTGTGGATTTCTGGTTAGTCCAGGGAATGTATCAATCGGCTTTCCACTTGAGTCAAAAATAGCGTAGAAAGGAAGTGCGACAGTTTGAAAAGTTTTTTCTTGAAACTGTTGTTGCTGATAATAAATTTCGCCTTCTCCGTCAGTGTAGAGACTTACAAGAATATATTTTTCCATTTCTTGTTTAACTTCGGGACGTGTAAACATATTGGCTTCCATCCAGCGGCAATTTGTGCAGGTATAGCCTGTAAAATCAACAAAGACTTTCTTATTTTCTTTTTTGGCAAGTTCCAAAGCCTTCTTCAAATCGTTCTTGATAAATTTCAATTCTGCGTCTTTATCACCCAAGATATTCAAAGGCGACTCAGCATTTTTCGGAGGTAAAAATGACTCCAACTCGCCAAGTTTTTTGCCTAAAACACCCGTCGTTAAATAAACGCCAAGTGCGAAAAACAAAATCGACACAATTATACGAACAGGCGTAATTTTCTTAACCGGCGAATCAAGTTTAAATTTGAATACACCTAAAATATACAAACCGATAGCAATTGCTATTAGAACCCAAGCAACCAGAACTACCTCACGTGTAAAGATCGTTCCATAATTCATTGCACTTGCTGAACTCTTAAATAGAGAACTCCAAACAAGATCAACATTCGATATGAATTTCAAGGCTGCTGCAACTTCTAGAAAGCCCATCACAACTTTGACGGAATTTAACCAACCGCCGGATTTTGGCAATTGTGAAACGAGTTGCGGTGCTAGTGCCAATACAAAAAATGGCAAAGCAAAAATAGTGGAGAATGCGAGCATTCCCAAAAGTGGCATCTGCCAGTCGCCTTGAGAAGTTGAAACTAAAATCGTTCCGACAAACGGCGAGGTACAGGTGAATGATGTGATCGTAAATGTTAATCCCATCAACAAAGCACCGATGTATTTACTTCCTTCGCCTTCTTTTGTGCGTGTAATTTTATCTAATTTGTTAAGAACACCTGTTGGAATTGTGATCTCATAAAATCCAAATAGATTAAATGCAAAGAACAAAAATATCGCTGCGATTGCGATATTTACCCAAGGGTTTGCTGCAAAAAGATTTATTCCGGCTGCCCCAACAAAAAATGCCAAAAGCATTCCAAGTAGTGTGAAGGTTGCGATAATTCCAACTGAATAAACAGTTGCAAGTTTGAAAGACTTCACACGGCTACCGCCCGCATTTTTTGTAAAATAGGAAACCGTAATCGGAATCATTGGAAAAACACAAGGGGTTAATAGTGACAAAGCCCCTAGAGTAATTGCCAACCAAATAAAAGACCAAATCGGTTGTTCAGTTGTTTTTGTTGTTTGAAAAACTTGGGTTTCTTGTGAATCATTTCCAAGTAAATCAGGGCTGTTAAAAAGACTTCCCTTGCGTTCATCTTCAAATCCTTCAAATGTAACCTTTACAGTTTTAGGCGGAAGACAAAGTTTATCATCGCAAACCTGATAGCGTATGTTTACAGCTAAATCATCTCCATTTAGTTGTTTTGTGGCTTTGAGAGGAATATTAAATTCTGCATTTTCACGAAAAGTTTTGGTAACAATCTGAAAATTGGGATCCATTTTCTCAATGGGTTTTGGAGTCGTTACTTTTCCGTCTATTTTAAATTCAGAATTCTCAGGCAAACTTACCGTCGTAGAAATAGGTCCACCATCAGGTTGTTCTAATCCATACAAATACCAATTACCTTCAATCTCCGCCTTTAGTTTTGCTTTGAATTTTTGATTAGCTTTGACCTCTTTTCCCTTTACTTCTGACTCTAATTCCCATTTAACAGGATTTTGTGCAAGTGAATAGACTGGCAAAGCCAAAAGCAAAACCAGTACAGAAAAGGTGATTGATAAAAACTGGAACTTACGCAAATTCATATCTTGAAATAATCTTATCATTTAGAAATGTAAAACTGTAATATAAAAACTTTTGTTTTTGCACTAGATGCATCTAGTAATTTATAATTTACGTTTGTTCTGAACAAACTGTTTTTATAATGATTTTTACGAGTAAATTTATTCCACTTTGTATCAATTAAAGGAGATTTATTTTGGCAAAAACTACAACTCGCAGAAAAAAAGCCACTTCAAAAAAAGCTGCGACTTCAAACAATGGTTCTGGAAAGTCAGGTGAAGTAACTGACACTGTTGATGTCGAGCAAGCAAAATCCGAATATCAAAAACGCAGAAAGTCACAGATAGCGGCAATCAAAAAGTTAGATAAAGAATTACTCCGCGAGATTCTCTATCAAATGGTTCTGGGTAGAGTTTTCGAGCAAAAAAGTGCAGAGGTTTACCGAATTGGCAAAATCGGCGGGTTCTGTCATTTATACATTGGTCAGGAAGCGATTTCTGTTGGAACACAAATGCTTTTGGAAGACCGCGATTATGTGATTACTTCTTACCGCGACCACGTTCAGGCAATGGTTGCCGGAATTTCGCCCGAAGCCGTAATGGCTGAACTCTATGGAAAAGAAGGCGGAAACGTCGGCGGCAAGGGCGGTTCAATGCATATGTTCTCGAAAGAGAAAAATTTCTTTGGCGGACACGGAATCGTCGGCGGGCAAATCGGCGTCGGAACTGGAATGGCATACGCTCAAAAATATAAAGAAACAGGCGGCGTGACACTTTGCTTCTTTGGTGAAGCCGCTGTCAATCAAGGTATCTTTCATGAATCCTTAAATATGGCAGAGCTTTGGGATTTACCGATCATATATATCTGCGAAAATAACCGCTACGGAATGGGAACATCGCAAGAACGAGCGATGTCAATTTCTAGCATTGCCAAAAAAGCTGAAGGTTACGGAATGGCAGGCGAATATGTGGATGGAATGGATGTAATGGAAGTTCGCTCAGCAACAGAGCGTGCAATCAAACGTGCGAGAGAAGAATCACGTCCAACATTACTTGAAATTCGTGCATATCGTTTTATGGGTCACTCAATGAGCGATCCGGGCAAATATCGTACGACTGAAGAAGTCAAAAAGTATCAGGAACGCGACCCGATTGCACTTTTTCAAGATTCATTAAAAGATGCAAAAGTCTTTACAGATAAAGATTTTGAAGAGATTCTTGAAAAAGCAAAAGCAAAAACACAAGAAGCGGTTGATTTTGCAGAAAATAGTCCATTACCGAATGAATCAGAATTATTTACAGATGTTTTAGCGGAGTGAGCGGTTAGCTGTAAGCAGTGAGCAGATGAAAAATATTTACGAGAATAAAAGTAAATAGAATGCTTACAGCCATACGCTTAATGGTAATTATATAAGTATGAAACCACACAAGAGGTTAGTTGCTTGGCAAAAGTCAATGGATTTAGTGGTCATGATTTATAAACTAACAGAAACTTTTCCAAAAAATGAGACCTATGGTTTGGTTTCACAGATGCGTAGGGCAGCAGTTTCCGCACCATCAAATATTGCTGAAGGTGCTTCCGACCGATCGAAAGAACAATTTAGAAAGTTTTTGAGCATTACAATCGGCTCATTGAATGAACTGAATACACAACTGGAAATAGCTTTTCGGATAAGATATTTAGACAAAGAAAATTACGAAAAAGCACAGAATTTATTGGACGAATGTTTAGCAGTAACTTACGGATTAAAAAAGAGCGTCATGCAGAAATAACTGCTTACCGCTCACCGCTTACTGCTCACAAAAACCTATGGCAGAACTAACTATTAGAGATGCTTTGAATGAAGCATTAAGAGAAGAGATTTTACGAGATGAAGATGTCTTTATCATGGGCGAAGAAGTCGCCGAATATGATGGGGCTTACAAAGTTACACGCGGACTTTGGAAGGAATTTGGAGACAAGCGTGTGGTTGACACACCGATTACAGAACTTGGTTTTGCGGCAGTTGGAGTTGGTGCGGCGATGGCGGGTTTACGTCCTGTTATCGAATTTATGACATTCAATTTTTCTATTCTCGCAGCTGACCAAATTATCAACCACGCCGCAAAAATGCTTTATATGTCAGGCGGAGATTTTAAAGTTCCGATTGTCTTTCGCGGTCCAAACGGTTCGGCTTATCAGGTTTCGTCGCAACATTCACAAGCACTTGAAGCATTTTATGCAAACTTCCCGGGCTTAAAAGTCGTGATGCCTTCAACCGCTGCTGATGCAAAAGGACTTTTGAAATCTTCAATCCGCGATAATAATCCCGTGATCTTTATGGAACAAGAGCGTATGTATGGCTTAAAAGGCGAAGTTCCTGAAGATGAAGATTTTACGATTCCACTTGGAATTGCCGATATCAAACGCGAAGGTATAGATTGCACAATTGTGGCACGTTCAATGACTGTTCCACTTGCTTATCAAGCTGCTGAACAGGTTCAAAAAGAATTTGACGTGTCGTGCGAAGTGATTGATCCGCGAACTATCAAACCACTTGATATTGATACGATTGTCGAATCCGTCAAAAAGACAAACCGACTTGTAATCGCCGAAGAATCGCATTCATTCGCATCCGTCGGTGCAGAAATTTCGCATCAAGTTATGGAACACGCATTTGATTATTTGGATGCTCCTATTAAACGTATTTCAACCGCCGAAGCACCGATGCCTTATGCTAAAAACTTAGAAGAATTAGCATTGCCTGATGTTCCAAAAATAGTTGAAGGTGTGAAAGAAGTTTGTTATTTGTAACTCGTTAAATGAATTCCAAACGATATAAAAAGTGGGGAAAAATTCGCAAGCTTGGGAAACAGAAATATGTAATACTATTCTCAGTTGGAACAGGCTTTCTTATAATTATTCTTTGGTCTTTAGTTAAATATTTGTTGCATTATTTTAGGCTAATTGATGAGCAATATCCTAGTCCAGCGTTCATAATTTTTTATTTTATAGCACATAGTGTGATTCAATTCTTTTACCAATCACACGAGTGGGATAAAACTGAAGAAGAGTTTTTGCAATTTGACAAAGATTCAAGTGAATAAAAAGAAATTAAAAAGTGCCTACAAACAAACTTTGCATCCAGTTGGCGTTTATCAAATTAGTAATTTAATAAACAATAAAGTGTTGATTGGTGCATCAATGAATCTTGAAGGGATTCTCAATCGCCATAAATTTGAATTAAAAATGGGAAGCCATAAAAATATAGATTTGCAAAAAGACTGGAATGAATTTGGCGAAGAAAAGTTTACATTTGAAATTTTAGAAGAAATAGAGCAACGTGAAGGTTTAGATTTAACAAAAGAATTAGAGTTTTTAGAGAATTTGTGGCTGGAAAAGTTACAGCCGTTTGGCGAAAAAGGTTATAACGAGAAAAAAAAGACAAGAGCAGAACGTCTTAGAATGATTGCAGCAAATAAAAAGTATTAATAATTATAAACTTAATTTTACAAAAATATGGCTAATAAAATTTTAATGCCCAAATTATCTCCGACGATGGAAGAAGGGCAAATTTCAAGTTGGGTTAAAGAAGAAGGCGACGCTATCGAAGCAAATGAAACGATTGCTGAGGTAGATACTGATAAAGCGACGATGGAAATGACTTCGCTTGAAGCAGGAACTCTTTTGAAAATTCTGGTTCCCGCAGGCGAAAATGCCAAACTAGGTCAAACTATCGGCATAATCGGTGAAGAAGGCGAAGATTTTGCGGACCTCCTAAAAGAGGTAGAAAATGAAGGTTCATCAAATGGGGCTTCAGCCGAACCAAAAGAGGAAGCAAAGGAAGAGACTCAAGAAGTAAAATCTGAGGAATCCAAACCTGCTGAAACGCCCAAACTTATAACCGAAGAACAAAAACCAAAGACCGAAGCTCAATCAACCAATGGACGCTTGCTAGTTTCACCAATTGCTGCACGTATGGCAACTGAAAACGGTCTGGACTTGCGTTCGATAGAAGGCTCTGGACCGAATGGTCGTATTATTAAACGCGACATTGAAAAAGCTCTGGAAAGTGGACAAACACAAGCTGATCCTGCAACTGTCTCAGCTCCGACTTTTGATGCGGCGGCAGAAATTCAAGGAGCTTCTGCTTTTCGTGAGGAAAACACTTCACCAATGCGTCGCACAATCGCTCAAAGATTGGGTGAATCTATTGGACCGATTCCGACATTTTATTTGACTGTCGAGATCGAAATGGACGAAACGCTCAAACTGCGTAAACAAATCAATAAATCCATTGCTCCGGATAAGATCAGCGTCAACGATATAATAGTTAAAGTCGCAGCGATGGCTTTGACTAAACATCAGTTTGTTAATGCTTCGTATCAAGATGATAAGATCCGTTTCTACGAAGACGCAGACATAGGTGTTGCGGTTGCGATTGACGAAGGCTTGATAACTCCCATAGTTCGCGGTGCTAACAAAAAAGGATTTCAGCAAATTTCCAGCGAGGTCAAAGAATTAGCTGAAAAAGCACGCAACAAAAAACTACAGCCGGAAGAATATCAGGGTGCGACATTTTCAATTTCGAATTTAGGAATGATGGGAATCAAAGAATTTACCGCTATTATTAATCCACCTGAAGCAGCTATTCTTGCCGTTGGAACTGCAACTCCAACACCTGTTGTCCGCGATGGTGAAATTACCACCAGAAGTATCATGCATGTAACGATGTCTTGCGATCACAGAGTAGTTGACGGTGCAACAGGAGCAAGATTCCTGCAAACTTTCAAACAGATGCTTGAAAATCCCGTGATGATGCTGATGTAACACCTTTTTTTTTGTAACAAAAAAGGCACATAATTTTATGTGCCTTTTTTCGTCTTTAAATGCAAGATTTATTATACCGTATCTTTTATTTCCTCTAATTTTTTCAAGTCCAATTCAGCATTTTCCTTTTCTCCAAGCTTTTCAAATGTTTTTGCTCTGTATTGATATGCTTTGGTGTATTTTGGATTTAATTCGATTGCCTGACTAAATGCCTCTAAAGCTTTGGCAAAGTCTTTTTTGTCATAGCAGATCAGTCCAAAAAAGAAATGTGCGTAATGAACTTCGGGATTGATCTCTAGAACTTTTAATATGTCTTGTTCCGCCAGTTCTATATTTTCAGATTGATAATAAATAACTCCGCGATTGTAGTATGCCTTGTAAAATTCAGGGTCTAACTCAATTGCCTTGTTGTAATCCTTGATAGCGGCATCATAGTTTCCCAAACAACGATTGGCAACCCCTCTATTAAAATACGCAATGGGATTTTTGGGATTTGCTGAAACTGTCATTTCAGCTTCGGTAAACATACAGTCAGTTGCCGATTTTAATGAAACTGCTTGAATTTCAAACACAAAAAGAATTAAAACTACCAGAACTAAAGAGTTCTTAAGAAAAAATTCTTTGTAAAAATTCTTTTGTTTCATTATTAGAAAAGTCTCCATTTATTGACCGTTTGGATAGCAATTTTTTGCCTTAGTTATTGAATAATTTTGAAGCTCCTAAAATATATAGTTGACTACATTTTATAAAAATCTAAAAACCTGTTAGCATCAAATCTTTATGGAAAGTGTTTCTGAAAAGAAAAACTCTTTAGCCCCGCATATAGCACTTTTTGCGGTGCAGTTGATGTTTGGTTCAGCCCCTATTTTGGGTAAGTTTGCTTTGGAGGCATTTCCATCTTTTGCAATCGTTGGATTTAGAGTGGTGGGCGGTGCTCTAGCATTTATGATCTTGCAAAGAATAGTCGGAACTCTAGCACTTGATAAAAGAATTCATTATTTATACTTTGCACTTTTTGCACTCTTCGGAATCGTACTAAATCAGCTTTTATTTTTTCATGGTCTTTCATTAACGACAGCTACAAATACCTCTCTTTTGGCTGTATTAATTCCTGTTTTTGCCATTGTTGTCAGTGCATTTGTCGGGAATGACACTTTAAGTTGGCAGAAAATCTTGGGGATTTTTATCGCAGGTTTTGGTGTCGTTTATCTAATTGATCCTACCAACGCCAGTTTTTCATCTGCAACTACGCTTGGCGATATTTTAGTTTTGCTAAACTCCCTTTCGTATGCGATTTACTTAGCTATTTCTAAAAAGTTAGTCACACATTACGGTTCGCTTAAATCTATTGCTTGGCTGTTCTTATTTGGTTCAATAATAAATGTGCCAATCGGGATTTTCTCCCTTTCGACTGTTGAACTTTCTGAGGTCTCTCAGGCGGCTTGGCTGGCTCTTGCAGCAGTTGTCATATTTCCAACGATTTTGGCTTACTATTGGAACACTTGGGCTTTGGCGAGAGTAGAACCTTCAATGGTAGCTGTGTACATATATTTACAGCCTTTGATAGGTACATTTTTAGCAATAACAATTTTAGGCGAGCCAAGAAATCCTAGGATTTTTCTGGCGATGGCTTTGATATTTTTAGGTGTATTTTTAGTAACTAAAAAGTTCAAAAAGAATAGGATAATTCCAACTAGTTGATCAGTAGCTCTTTTTAATAAATTGGCTTCCCATTTATTAGAATCATTTCAATATTTCCCTGTTCGTTCATTACTATTAAGTCTGCCCTTTTTCCAACCTCTATTGAGCCATGAGAGTTTTGAATACCAAGTAATTTGGCAGGATTTATTGAAGCCATTTTTGAGATTTCAGAGTTAGAAAAACCGAGATTATCTAGTTTCTTAAACGCATCCTCCATTGTGATAACACTTCCTGCAATAGAGCCTGTTTCATTCTGGGTTTTTCCATTTACAACAGTTATTTTTTCTCCCCAAATTTCAAATTCTCCATCGCCCAAACCTGTCGGCAATACCGAATCCGAAATTAAAGATACTTTATCTACAGACTTTGTTTTAATTGCAAACCGCACCATCATTGGGTGCACGTGAACTCCATCTGCAATTATGTCAAAAGTCACACCGTTATTTGTCAAAGCCCAACCGACTACCCCCAAATCACGATGATGCAAACCCGTCATAGCATTAAAGAAATGCGTCAGATGTTTTGCTCCATTCCGAAATGCTTTATCTAAAACCTCTGTATTGGCTTTTGTATGCCCGATCGAAACTATCCAATTCTGTCTAGTTAATTCTTTAATTAATTCGATTCCATTTTCCACTTCGGGAGCGAGAGTTGTAAAATGAATCCCCTTTTTGAGCCTCGGTAATTGCGAAATTTCATTGCCATTTTTGAAGTTTTTGAAATACTCAGGACGTAAAGCCCCACACATTTTTTCATTTGCAAAAACACCTTCATAATGAACTCCCAAAACTTGTGCAATGGGTAATTCGCTTTGAATATTCATCAAGCCGTCAATAGATTCTGTGGCTTTTTGGTAATTTTCGTCTGAATCGGGAACTAAAGTTGGAAGCCAAGCTGTTATACCTTTTTTAGCGAGAAATTTTGAGACTTCGATAAGGTCATCTTTGCTAGCTTCGTTTACGTCAAAACCAACAGCACCATGATTATGAATATCTATAAAACCTGCGAGGAGTTTTTTTCCTTCTAACTCTAAAACTTTTTCAGCATTTACGATTTCATTCGAAATTGATTTGATTTTTCCATTTTCAATCAAGACGTTTGTTTGTTCAGAATGATTTGGAAAAACAACTTCGGCGTTTTTTAGTAAAAGATTTGTCATAAAGTTTTAGTATAGGAGGAAGTTCTTACGTCTTTTCTTAAATTCTGCTAAATCTCTTTTCCAAGAATTTTGGATTTCCTCGAAAGTTTTCTTTTCTTTGACCATTTCGAGAGTTTTTTGACTTACCAAGAGCCGATTATAATTTTTCATCTCCCATTTATTTGGATAAAGTTCACGCAAAGTTAAAGAAATCACAAGTCCTGTCTTTATCGGCTCAAAAGTGTTTCGATTTGTGATAATTATATTTATTCCATTACATTTTTCACCTTTGAAAACTGAACTTTTCGGAGTAAAACTAATTGGCACAAAACGCACGCCTTTTAAGTTTTTTGTATTTAAAAAGCTTGAAAGTTTTTGATTCTCAATCCATGGTGAACCGATGATTTCAAAAGGTGTGTCAGTTCCGCGTCCAACAGATAAATTTGTAGTTTCTAACAAACCAATCCCCGGATAAAGCGTTGCTTGCGTCAAATTTCGCATATTTGGCGAAGGATTAATCCAAATCTGCTTGATTTCATCGAACCACATCGAACGCTTCCAGTTTTGCATTTTAATAATTTCTAAATTGGCATTTATATTCCGCTCTTTGTTCATCATCAGAGCGATTTCGCCAATCGTCATCCCATGCCGAATCGGCAAAGTGTGCGTCGCAACAAAGGTTAGTTTATCTACATCGGCAATAGAACCTGCAACATCAATTCCGTTTATTGGATTTGGTCTATCTAAAACAAAAACTTTCTTATTTGCTTTCGCCGCTTCTTCCAAAACATAACGAAGTGTTGAAATGTATGTATAAAATCGAGTTCCAATGTCCTGAATATCAAAAACTAAAGCATCCAAATTTTTAAGCTGTTCAGGTTTTGGTCTTCGTGATTTTCCATATAGAGAATAAATTGGCAAACCTGTTTTTTCATCAAGGGAATCATTAATTTTCGCTTGGTCAAGTTTTCCACGTATTCCGTGTTCTGGAGAAAATAGTGAAACAAGTTGAACCTTTTCTGCTTCATTCAAAATATCAATAGTAGATTTCCCTGCGAAATTACTTCCTGTGTGATTCGTAACTAAACCAACTTTCAAGCCGTTTAATTCTGCGAATTTGTTGCGTTGCAAAACGTCAATTCCATTTAACACCGCGCTAGGATATGGCAATAAATTGGAAATATCTTTTTTAAAATTTCCTAATGGCAATTGTGAGATAAAATTCTTTTCTGCTATCTGTTTTTCCTGTTTAAATTGTTCTATCCCAACTGCAACTTGTTGCTGATATCTTGCCTCAAAATCCTTTATCTGTTTTAGTGAAACGTCGGTAATTGCCGAAGCAACAACAGTCGAAATCTTTGCCCGAACTTCAACAATGCTTCCCTTTCCATCTGGGTGAACTCGGTTTGAAAGAAAAATTACAAACGTCTTGCTTAAGGAATCAATCCAAATTCCTGTCCCTGTAAAACCTGTATGCCCAAATGAACCAAGTGGAAATAATTCACCGCGATTTGAAGAAAATCTGGTGTTTATATCCCAACCCAACCCTCTCTTATCACCTTTTTCCGAAACAACATAAGGTTTAGTCATTTTCGCTACAGTCGCTGCTGACAAAACTCTTTTCCCATTCAAAATTCCACCATTCAACAACATCTGACAATATCTCGCCAAATCATCGGCTGTAGAAAAAAGTCCTGCGTGCCCAGCAATACCATTCATGCGGTATGCAGTTGGGTCATGAACTTCTCCACGAAGAATTCTGTTTCCCTCTTCTTCTGTTCCATCAAATCTTGAACCAAGATAATTTTGTTGCCCTTTAAAGTTTTCGGTTGGGGCAATTCTTTTCTCACGTAATAATAAGAAAAGATTCACTTGTTTCTTTTGTTCTGAAAATGTAGTTGAATTCATTTTCATCGAACTGAAAATGTTTTCTATTGAATAATCTTTAATATCAGCAACGAACTCACCCTTTAAACGCTTGTAACTTCTCCTTACTTCTTTAGTAATTTTCCCCTTTACTCTTCCAACAATCTCAGCAAGAACTATGAATCCAATGTCCGAATAAACAAATTTAGTTCCGGGCGGATTTCGCAATTTCTCTTTCTTAAGTGCTTGCAACATTCCATCTCGCCCAGACCATTTCTCGCCTAAATCAAAATCAGGACGATAGCCAGAAGTGTGTGTGAGAAGTTGTTTTATGGTAACTTTCTTGGCATTTTCGTCTTCAATTTCGGGAATAAATTTTCCGACCGTATCATTTAAACGTAGTTTTCCCTGTTCCACCAAAATCATTATCGAAGTTGCCGTAGCAATCGGCTTTGTGAGCGAAGCCAAATCAAAAATTGTATCGACGGTCATATCTTCAACCATCGGCACAAGCGAGCGTTTACCGTAAGCCTTGCGGAAGACGATTTTCCCTTTTCGTCCAACAAGCACAACCGCTCCGGGCATTTTCTTTTCGGCAATTGCTTGATTAACCAAACCGTCAATCTGATTCAGTTTTTCCGAAGACATATGAACTTTTTCGGGTTTAGTAACTGGTAATCCTTGGGCATTAGAGATAATCGCCAAAGAAAAAATCAATAATTGAAAAAATAAAATTGCGATAACCTTTTTGAACATATTTCTTTTTCACAAAATTTTAAGATACGTGATATTGTAACAGTATTTTTTCAAAGGAATTAAATATTTTCCAAATCCGCAAATCCGCATAAATGCAAACTTTAGATTTAATTATCATTTTCGGCTATCTCATTGGTGTTACAGCATTTGGTGTTTATTTTTCAAAAAACCAAGAAACAACTGATGATTATTTTGTTGGTGATAGAGATGTGCCTTGGTGGGCGATTGCGGCATCGATTGTTGCGACGGAAACCTCAACGATTACTTTTATTTCAGTACCCGGAATTGCTTTTGCGAAAAATGGAAATTTTCAGTTTTTGCAACTCGTATTCGGTTATATGATTGGACGAATTGTTATATCGCTCATATTTATTCCGCTTTATTTCAAAGGCGAATTACAAACCGTTTATCAGCTACTTGGCGAAAGATTTGGTAACAAAGTAAAAATGCTCGCGTCAGCAATTTTTGTCGTTATGCGAAACATTGCCGACGGTGTTCGTTTGCTTTTGACAGCGATTGTCTTAGCAGCAGTTTATGTTGCGTTTCAGCCAAACGCAGATGCAACGACTGTGATAATTGGTTCGATTGCTTTGCTTGGAGTTGTGATGATAATTTTCACATATTTCGGCGGAATGGAAGCGATTATTTGGGTTGAAGTCGTCCAACTTGGAATTTACATTGGTGGTGCGATTGCGGCTGGATTTGTGATTTTGAATCAAATCGAAGGAGGTTTTTCGCAAGTTTTGGAGATAGGTAGTCAATACAACAAATTTGATGTTTTCGATTTCAGTTTAGATTTTACAAAGACATTTACATTTTGGGCAGGAATAATCGGCGGATGCTTTTTAACTATGTCAACGCATGGCACAGACCAATTTCTCGTCCAAAGATACTTATGCACCGACAAACCGAAAAGTGCTGCCGTAGCATTGCTTACAAGTGGTGCAGTCGTGCTTGCTCAATTTATCGGTTTTCTCTTTATTGGCGTTTTGCTTTTTACGTTTTATGCTCCTTATGAAGCAACAGAATACGTAAAAGCAGGAGTTGCAAATTCTGGAGTTCCAGCAACATTTCCTTTTGACGGTGGCGACAAAGTATTTCCAGATTTCATCACAAAAAATATGCCTAGTGGTTTGAGTGGTTTAGTTATCGCTGCGATTTTTGCGGCGGCACTTTCAAGTTCTCTAAACTCAATTGCAGCAACTTTTGTAAATGATTTGTATAAACCGTTCAAAGAAAAAGTTACTGACAAACATATTTTAAAAGTTTCGCATTGTCTAACTCTTTTGTTTGGTATAGTACAAATAGTTGTTGCGTTGATTTTAATGAACTTTAATCGTTCTGCCTTAAATGTCGCTTTGTCGGTTGCGTCATTGATGAATGGACCAATTTTAGGTGTCTTTTTGGTTGGAACTTTCTTGCCAAACGTCAAACAAAAAGCTGCACTTGGAGCTATGATTTTTAGTTGTCTGGTTATGGCTTATGTAATATTTGCGACTTCAATCGCTTGGACTTGGTATGTTTTAATTGGAAGTGTTTTAACTTTTATAATGAGTTGGATTTTGAGTTTTATTTTGAAAGATTAATCAGTATAGCGAACGATAGTGAGCGATACTGATATCATTTTTGAGTTTTATGAAAAAAATTATATCTGCATTTATTCTCTCCAGTCTTTTCTTCTTTAATTTAACCGTGTTTTCTAATAATTCAAACAAATTTTATCCTAATGATAAAGCATATAAGCAAGCTGAAAAGATGCTCAAAAAGATGACTTTGGATGAGAAAATCGGGCAACTTGTTCATATTGGAGTAAACGGCAAATATATGAATCAAGATAGCTACGAATTCCGTCAAATTAAACGACATATTACCGAAAACAAAGTCGGTGGGATTATCGTTTTTGTTGGCGAAGTTTATGAAACTGTTCATCTTGTTAATCGTATGCAAGAAGTTTCAAAAATCCCCCTATTAATTTCGGCTGATTTTGAAACAGGCGTGCATATGCGTATGAAAGACACGATTAATTTGCCTTGGAATATGGCAGTTGCAGCGACTGGAAATCCAGAATTTGCAAGACGTATAGGAGTGACCGTTGCCAAAGAATCAAGAGCATTGGGCGTTCAACAGGTTTTTGCCCCTGTTGTTGATGTCAACAATAATGCTGAAAATCCTGTCATAAATGTAAGAAGTTACGGCGAAAATCCAAATAAGGTTGCACGTTTTGGAATTGCGTTTTCGGAGGGTTTGCAAAGCGGAAACGTGCTCGCTACTGCAAAGCATTTTCCAGGGCATGGCGACACAGCAGTTGATTCTCACATAGGTTTGCCTGTAATTGATTATTCACGTGAGCGTCTGGAAAAAACTGAATTTTTACCATTTCGTGAAATTATAAAAAGCGGAATTGGTTCGGTAATGATTTCACATATTTCGATGCCACAACTTGATGGTAAAGAAGTTACACCACTCAAAAATTCAATCAAGACAGATTTTTCAGATTCGGCTATTGTTACGGAAAATACAACGATGCCGGCGACTCTTTCTCAAAATATCGTTACAAATATCTTGAAAAAAGATATGAAATTTAATGGCTTAATTGTAACTGATGCAATGGATATGAGCGGTTTGACTCTTTATTTTGACCAAGGAGAAGCAGCAGTCCGAGCGATTTTAGCTGGAAATGATGTTTTGTTAAAACCTGCTGATGTAGATGCGACGATTGAAGGAATAAAAAAGGCGGTTCAAGCTGGAAGAATTACTGAAAAGCGGATCGATGAATCCGTCTTAAAAATACTTGCTTGGAAAAACAAACTTGGACTTTTTAAGCAAAAAATTACGCCACTAAATGAAATTGATAAAATCGTTTCTAGTCAAGAGACAAGGAACTTATCAGACGATATTGCCCGCAATGCAATAACTTTAGTCAAAAATGAAAATAAGGTCTTACCAATAAAGCAAAATCAAAAAGCCCTTGTTCTTTGCATTACAAACGGAAATGATATTAATTGGGTTGGCAAAACTTTTAGTAACTCGCTCAAAGCAAATGGTTTGGAAACAAAACGTATTGCACTAGACTCTCGTTCAAACGAAGAAGAAATCGCTGCAGCGGTTTCTGAAGCTCAAAAAGCTGATGTCATAATTGTCGGACTTTTTGGCAGAGTCAGAAGCGGAGCAAAAAACAGTGCCGGAATTCCAAAAACCAGTGAAAGTCCTTTACGCGAAATTATGAAAATGGATAAACCCAATATTTCAATAGCTTTTGGTAACCCATATTTAATTTTAGGTTTTCCGGAAATTAATAATTATGTTGTTTCTTACGGAGATATGGAATCCCTGCAAACGGCTACCGCAAATGCATTAATGGGTAAAATTGATTTTGTCGGGAAATTGCCAATTACAATTGGAAAGTATAAACGTGGGACTAGTTTAAGCTTAAAAAAATAGATCTACTTTGTTGCTTTAAACTTTTTTTCGCGTTCCTCAAAATTATCTCGGCATAGGTCAGTAAATTTCTTGGCAATTGGAGAAAAATAACCGCCTCGGAGTCTTGCTAAACCAAGATTCCATTTGATTTCTGCTCCCTCAATCCACCACGAAATGATTCTGCCTTCGTTTACATCTTTGGCAGAATTTTTTGCTCCAGCGATGCCCACCCCCATGTTATTTTCAACCATTTTGTTAATGGCTTCTTGCCTAGAAAGTTCCATTGAGATGTGCGGTTTTAGATTGTGTGCATCAAAGAAATCATCAACCATTCGGCGAGTGTTTCCACCTTTTTCACCTAAAATTAAATTTTCTCCGGCAAGCCTAGCAGCACTAATGTATTTTTCATCAGCCATCGGGTGAGTTGGATGTGCTATTGCCACAACTTCATCACTAAACAGCAATTCAGTCTGAATATTCGGAGTTTCGATCGGTAATGAAACAAATGCGACATCAATCTCACCATGCAGAATTTTATCTACTAATTTAACGCTTGTACCTGAGCTAACTGAGATCTCAGCATGTGGAAATTTTTTCTTTAGTTTTTCTAAAATGAGTGGAAGCTGTTCGGTTGCAAACATTGCGGATGCAGAACCTATGCGTAAACGACCGTGTTCTGCACCAGCTATTTCAGCTAATTCTTCAAGTGCTGAATCATGTTCACGTAGAATTCTTCTAGCACGCTCAAGCAGACGTTCGCCTGCTTCAGTTAAAAGAACACGTCGTGGTGTTCGTGTGAATAATGGAAGTCCAACCTCTTCTTCCAACTGTCGAATCTGCATTGAAACTGCTGCCTGAGTTACGTGAACACGCTTTGCACCTGCTGTGAATGTTTTCTCTTCAGCAATTGCAACAAAAGCTTTTAGTTGTTTAATTTCCATTGAGTTTAATTAGTTTTTGTTTGTGGAAAATCTTTGGTTGCGATTAGAAATGCTTATCGCTTTTATAAATTTATTTTAATTTGATTATATGTCAAGTTCAACTAAAATAGAAGTGCTTTTTCAAATCAGCTTCTTATTGAATAATCAATGCCCACAAAACATAGAAAAGAAAAAGACTTATCATCTGCTCATGAACTTTTTCTGGGTGTTGATGGCGGCGGAACAAAAACTCACATTGTCATTTTAGATAAAGAAAAAAACTTTGTTTGTGAAGGCTTTTCAGGACCTTCGAACCCTTTGCGTGTTGGTGTTGAAACAGCAGTAGCTAATATTTCACAAGCTGTAAACTCTGCTTGTGATCAAATTTTTAGAAGTCCAGAAGATATTGTTTCAGCAACATTCGGGCTTGCGGGCGTTAGGCGTGCCGATTTACGTGAAAGAGTTCGACAAAGTGCATTTATAAATCTCTCAATAAAAAACATAGAAGTAGTAACTGACGCAGAGATAGCTTTATTTGGAACGACTCTCGGCAAGGAGGGGCTCGTAATAATTTCCGGAACCGGCTCAATATGTTACGGGAAAGATACAAAAGGAAATGAAGCAACAGCCGGAGGTTGGGGACCAATTGCGGGAGATGAAGGCGGTGGCGTAAGCATTGCCAAACAAGCTTTGCAAGCAATTGCCAAAGCCTTAGATGGTCGTGGACGACCAACCAAACTAAGTTATGTCGGTGCAGAATATTTCAGAGCTTCAACGCCGGAAGATTTGATTGTTGCCATCTATTCGCCACAAATGGACAACAAACGTTTAGCAGGTTTTGCTAAATATGTTGTCCAGACTGCCTTAGAAGGTGATGAAATAGCTATTGAGATCATGTCTGTGGCAGGTTTTGAGCTTGGTCTTGCGGCTTATGCTGTGATAAAAAAACTAAACTTAGAAAGTAAGAAGATTCCGATCGGCATGGTCGGTAGTATTTTTAAAGCAGGTGAACTTTTAACAAAACCTTTAATAGAAACCGTTCATTCATATGCTCCGAAAGCCTATTTGCAAGACCCCAAATTAAATCCTGCCAATGCAGCGGCAACGATGGCTTTTAGAAATTTTGAACCTAATTAATTATGAAATTACTAAATATATTATTTGTCTTAGTTTTGCTTACAGTGCCTTTATTTGCTCAATCGGAAAAAGTTGAGTGGAAGCAATTATCAGAAGTACATGAGGAATTTAACTTAAAAATACCAAAAAGTAATTTTGCTGCTAATTACATAGAAGATAACGGCAAAATAGTCTCAGCTCTATATAGAGCAAAAGTAAATGACACTTATTTTTTCATTAAATCAAGCCTTGAGAAACAATACTTACCATTGAATGATATAGAAAATCTTGCAAAAGAAAATGGGTCAGCATCTATAAAAACAACTTTAGGTAATCTTTTGGGGACAAAATATCACTTCAAAGACAAAGAGGGTTTCTATAATCACGTAATTACACTTTCGACTACAAAAAGATACTACTTATTTCATGCTTTGAGTGAAAAACAAAATGACAAACTTATTTCTCAATTTTTTGATTCCATAGAGTTTAGCAAATCTACTATGAATGGATTTCCTCCAAAAGACACAAGTGCTCTAGCCCGTTTTGCTGAAAAACTTAAATCTAAACATGCTGCAAAAGAGAAAAGTAAACCCAAAAGCGGAATTGGAACAGGACTACCATATAAAAAAGGAAAGATTGATATTGAATCAATTATTACAAATACTAAGAACTCAAAATTAAGACTCTATTCTAAACCAAGCCCCAATTACACGGATCTTGCCAGACTTTATCATCTTAACGGTTCTGTTCTGCTTCGGGTAGCATTTACAAAGAAGGGAGAAGTAAATTCGATTGAGGCACTCAAAAAGCTTCCTCTAGGGCTGACTAATAAAGCTATCGAAGCCGCTAGAGGAATAACATTTGTTCCACCTGTAATGGATGGCAAACCTTATACAGTTTATAAAAGAATTCAATATAACTTTACCGTATTTTAGTTATGTTATATTAACTATTTAGGTTCAACCATAAAGACTTTTTCAGCTTCCTCGGGAAGAAAAGGTCCTTCTATCTTCATATAGTCTTTCTTGCCTTTTTCTATTATCTCTTTGCACTCTATGACAGGTGCAAAATCTTGTGCGTCTTAAGCTAATTCAGCTTGTCGATAGATATCTATGCCAAAAACTGTTCTGCCTACACCGCTCCAATAAATTGTTCCGCTACACATCACACATGGTTCAGCTGATGAATATAGTGTGCAGGTTTTGAGGAAATCTTGAGTGTATTTTTCCCAAGCCATTCTTAAAAGATTTGTTTCAGCATGAGCCGTAGTATCAACGTCTTCCTCAATCGTATTTCCAGCTCGAAGCAGTTCATTTCCCTATTCACCAACTAAAACTGCCCCAAACGGATGATTTCCTTTGTCGTATGCTTCTTTCGCAACTTGAAATGAGATTCGTAGATATTTTTTGTCTAATTCGTTCATAATTTCCCTCGCTCGTTCTGTATTAAGTCGGTCAAATAATTTACCAACTCGATATTATTATTTTGTCAATAATTTTAGGATTATTCAAAGTTCCAAGAATTAAACAACTTTCGCTTGATTGCTTTGGAGGTGCAAAATACTTCAGCTATTTGTGGGTTTACACAAATTTCTTGATATTATCTGCTTTCTCAAATACCCACTCAGCATTTCTTTTTTCGAGATGACTCGTAACTTTCGAGTGAGGTCGATTGATTAAAGTTCTTAATTGGACTTCGAAGTATTGTTTCGGAAGTTTTCATTTAATGACCTCCATTTGGGCAAACTTTGTGTTATATTTTGAAAAAATTTCAGCATTCAAATATGTCTTTACCTATAACCGAACAGGAAAACCTAAATACAGTAAATATAGACAAACTTCCGACTTTAGAGGCAATACGCTTAATCAACGATGAAGATAAAAAGGTAGCTACAGCAATAGAGAAAGCCTTGCCACAAATTGCTTCTGCAATTGATAAAATTTCTGAAAGATTGAAAAAATCAGGCAAACTTTTTTATGTTGGAACAGGTACCTCAGGTCGTTTGGGTGTTCTAGATGCGAGTGAAATACCGCCTACGTTTGGAGTTTCACCAAACCTGATTCAGGGAGTTATCGCTGGTGGATTTAAAGCTTTGTATAAAGCAACCGAAGCATCTGAGGATAATAAAGATGCCGGAAAAAAAGATTTGATTGCACTCGGCATAACAAATAATGATGCTGTTATAGGAATTGCTGCATCAGGTCGAACGCCCTACACCATCGGTGCAGTCGAATACGCACGAAGTATCGACTGTTTTACGGCTTGTATAACTTGTGTTTCTGATTCTGAGATCACAAAAGTCGTAGATACACCAATCATTGCCGTCGTTGGTGCTGAAGCTATTACGGGCTCTACACGTATGAAAGCTGGCACAGCACAAAAAATGATTCTAAATATGATTTCTACAACAGTGATGATCAAACTCGGTTATGTTAAAGGAAATCGAATGACTAATCTTAAACCTAAGAATAAAAAATTAGTTGAACGAAGCATACGAATTTTGATGAACGAGTTGAATTTAAATAACGAATCGGCAAAAACTTTATTTCACTCCGCAAAAAATAACTTAAAAATCGCTCTAGTAATGGGGCAAACTAATGCCAGTTTAGATGAAGCCAGTGATGCACTTCTAGAAGCAAATGATGTGATCGAAACTGCCATCTCAAAAATAAAAGCAACTACTTAAATGCTTTATACGACAAAACTTATATGAATCTTAAATTTTCTTTTTCAAACTCGAAAAAAATCTTTTCAACCATTTTCGTAATTTTCATTGGAGTAAGTTTAAGTTACGGGCAATCTTATATTAAAGATATGGCTCGTGATTCAGCTCGTTCTGACCAACGCACAGGCGGAATAATTGAAAAAGCTCCTTTCCAATCGGGTCAAAACGACATAAGACTGACGGTAAATGTACCTGCTTTCCAAATGACATTTTGGCAAAACGGTAAAGAAGTAAAAAATTATCTAATCGGAGTCGGGAAAAAAGATTACCCGATATTTGTTGGTCGCAGAGAAATAAAAAATATCATTTGGAATCCTATCTGGATTCCGCCAAATAGCGATTGGGTCGCACCTGCATTACGTGGCTTAGTAATTCAACCAACCGATCCCCGAAATCCTCTTGGCAAAATAAAAATCCCTCTTGGATATGGTTATTTAATACATCAAGCAAAAGGAACGAGAGATTTAGGAAATCTGGTATCTCACGGATGTATCAGAGTTTTGAGAAATGATTTGTATGACTTAAACGCAAAAGTAGTTTCTGCACACTCTTTGGAAATCTCTGATTCGGAAATCTCTACTGCCAAAAGAACTAAGAAAACTTTTGTCATTGATTTGCAGGAAACTCTTCCAATTGAAATTACTTACGACACTATCGTTATTGAGGGTGGAAAATTACACATTTATCCTGACGTTTATGGCTACAAAAAGAATACAGTTGAAAATTTAAGAAAAGAGCTAAAAAGTAACAGCATTGATGATTCCAACATTTCTGATATAGACATTAATAAAGCTTTTGCACGTGCCAAAAACAAAAGAATGTATGTCGTCAGTGTGGAACAGATAAAAGAAGGCGAGCTTCTTAGCGGTAAAGCCCAACCTGTTTTGAAACTAAAATCAAAATCTAAAAGAAAAACGAGAAAAAGAAGAAGATAAAATCTTATAATAAATAAAGTAAAGCTGAATGATCATTTACAACATCATTCAGCTTTTTTCATACTTTTTGGAACATACTCCCAATGCCAAGGCTCATAAAAATATGGATAAAAACCAAACTTATCTGCATTTTTCACTAACCATTTGTAAGCAGGAGTTTTAACTTGAATAGCACGATTAAAATCTTTGGTCGTAACCGGCTCTCCACCGACATAAATATCTAATGCCCTGCCAGTAAAATGTGGACTCTTAAAAGCTATTTGAGCACGGCTTGCATTTGGCTCTTTTTTTCGTAAACCTGCCTGATAAGCTGGAGAACGGTAGGTTGAGATTAACTTAAAGAATTGCTCTTCAGCACTTAAATTTGAATCTTTATCAACCTTTAAATTCAAATCTTCATCAGCGATTGCCGCTGCAACCATTTTTTTGTATGCCTTAAAAGTTTCTTTTTCTACTTTTAATAATTCTACATCGCGTGTTGGATCGTAAAAATTTGATATATGTGCCGTTAATAGCTGGTTTTCCTTGGCAAGATAAATTGGTCTGATTCTTTTCGACTGCCAGTATTTGATAAGAGAATATAGCGTTTTTTGATTCAAAACGCCGCTTGCTTTTAGTCTTCTTCCTACTTGCCATCTATAAACTGCTTTTGCAAATTCTGCACTTTTGGCATCTGCTTCAGTTTTAAGAGTTTTTTGTAAGAGCGAGACATACAAATACCATCCTCTTTGAGGTTTTCTGCCAAGAGTCCATCTTAAAGAATACTGCAAACTACTATTTTGTAGGGCGGCTTTTTCAAAATTAAGATTGATTTTTTTTGACTGGACGACGTTTCTATCATTATTAAATAAGATAAATCCACCAGTCGCAAAAGCTAAAAATAATAAAATAATAAAGAATCTAAATTTATTCATAACACAAAAGCATAATATTAGATGAATTTTTAAAAATCTCAGTTCGCCATTATAACAAAATTAATTTTGATGTTTTGTGATTGAGTTTTACTTAGAGTTTAGTTTTAATAATTTAATGAGCAAAGCATGGGAAATAGAAAATTTTCTTGAAGTAAAAAATAATCAACTTCACATAGACGGAGTTTCGGCTGTTGATCTAGCTGAAAAATATGACACACCTTTATTTGTGTTTAGTGAAAAAAGGATCAAACACAATATCAAAAGACTACAAAAAGCCGAAGAAGGCATCGACTGTCCACTTCAAGTTTGCTACGCCGCAAAAGCTAATTCCAATCACGAAATCTTGCAGGTCATAAGAAAAGCAGGTAGCGATATTGAAGTAAATTCCGGCGGCGAACTTCAGATGGCTTTGGATGCTGGTTTCACAGGCAATCAAATAATTTTTAATGGCTCTGCCAAAATGGAAAGTGAAATTGAACTGGCAATAGAATCTGAAATCTATGCAATCCAAGCCGATTCATTCTATGAAGTTGAACTGATAGAAAAAGTCGCTAAATCTATTGGAAAAAGAGCAAATGTATCACTGCGTTTAGTTCCTGAAATCGAAAGTGACACATTACAAGGCTTGCAAACCGCTCTGCTCACATCAAAATTCGGGATGATGCCCGAAGAAGCCCTTGAGGCTTTTAGAAGATGGAATCGAAATGACGAATTTATGAACCTCTGCGGAATTCATATTCACATCGGCTCACAAAATCCAAAATCCGAACCATACTCGGATGCTTTATTGACTCTTTTTGAAAACCTTTTGAAAATCTTCAACGAAACGGGACACAAACTTTCACACTTAAACCTTGGCGGTGGATTTCCAGTCAATTATTTACGCGATGATTCACACGTAAAATTTATGTCCGAAGATCAAAAAGCTTTACTCTCCACCGATCTCGACCCCTCTGAAATCATTAGCAACGCTTGGCAAAACTTAAAAACTCACGCCGAAAAAGCCAATGCTTCTAATTTACTCGAAAACATTGAACTCCTCATCGAACCCGGCAGATACGTTATCGCCGATGCCGGAATTTGCTTAACAAAAGTAAGAAACTTCAAAAAGAGACCGATAAAGCAATTAGCAATTGGCGGTCAGCAGTTTTCGGAAAAAGATATTATCTCGCAATCAGCTGATCACCGACCACTGACCACCGACCACTGGCTACTAACCGATGCAGGTTTTAACATCTTACTCTCAATGGAAACCTATAAATGGTATTACCACTTAATCTCCGCCGAACGTGCAGGCGAACCACATAAAACCTCCTACAAATTAGCCGGACCACTGTGTGACGGTGGCGATGTCTATTTCGATATCGAAGGGGAAAAACGACTACCTGATCATCGTTTATTACCTGAAAGCGTAGAAGTCGGCGAAATTCTAGCATTATTAAATTGTGGAGCTTATTCAGTAGCTCAGATGTTTCCTTATAATGGGCGTGAGCTTCCAACAATTCTTCAGATAAGTAAAAGTGGAACTGTTAAGAAGATTAAATGATATAATTCGCTAAATATTTCACTAAACAATCTATTAAATTAATAATCTTTGTAAGATTTTCTTCAAAAAAGACATTTATCAATAAAGGTAATGTATTGAAAAGTTTTACAAAGTTTTTGCCGTCTTTTTGAAGGAGTAATCAAATGACTAAAGAATCAACATCTGTTAATGCAAGTAAAACCAATAAAGGCTTGTCTGAGAGTTGGACATTTATGATTTACTTCGCAGGAGATAACAACTTAAGCGATGATATGATTACAGCTATAACTGAACTTAAGAATTCTGCAAGTGGTGCTTGGGGGCGCTCTTATAACAAAGATGTAAACTTCATATTTGAATATGATGCACAACATCCCGCAACAAAAACCATAAGGTATGAAATAACCAAAAGTGGTGGAGTAAGTTCTCCTCTTCCCGCCCCTTCAGCTAACTCAAATTCAGAAGCCATTCAAAATTTGATAAAAGATGCAAGCAAGTTTGGTACTGATAAATATGTCTTAATAATATCTGCACATTCTGATGCTTTTAGAGGAAATACTTTGCTAGTAGACGAAAACCCTGCTGGTATAACTACTATTTACGAATTGCAAAAAACAATTAAAGAAGCAACACAAAAATACTTGCCTAAAGAAAAACTGGATATCTTAGGTTTTGAAGGATGTGTTATGAACACTCTTGAAGTTATGTATCAATTTCGAGATGTAGCTGAGGAATGGATTGGATCCCAAGGTAGTATTCCGAATTACGCTTGGGACTATCGTAATATAGTAACCGAATTAGTAAAAGATGTTTCAGATGTCACAAAAACAATCGTTGATAATGTATGTACCTACCATAATCAGTATTCATTTAATGGACGCTCAGTTGATATTAGTGCTTGTAATTTAAATAAACTTAAGGGTTTTGAGATTGAATTGCGTCCATTGATTAAATTAATAAATAGACAATTATCATACATAATACCTTGCCTCATATACAAAAAAGAGAAATTTGATTTCATGGAACATAGGTTCTTGAGGCTTTTATTAACTACTCACTGGAAAAGTCAAACATTTATGCATAATCAATCAATTGATATGAAAGATTTTTTTCAGATACTAAGCAAAACCATTCGCTCGGAGATAAAAGAGCTAAAATTTAATATAAACCCAATAAATCAAATGTATAAAAATGATCTAAAAAAAATTAGAAACCATTGTGATAATGTTGTAAACATTTTGAGTTCTACCGATATTGTAAAACTAGGGGCTACAACGGGTTTAGACTATAGGTTTTCTAATGGAATATCTCTTTTTTTTCCTTGGACAGTTCTTTCATACATTATGACCTATAGAAATTATACAAACTATGAATGTAAGCAAATGATTAAGGGTGCTCAATGTATGGATTTTTCATCTACTGAATCTGGTGAAAATTGGGCTACATTTCTTGAACGCTTTTTAGTACTAACTCAAAGACCACCAGGAAAATATGATGATATTGCGAAAATAATATTAGACAATATTCAAACCATTCTATGGAAAATCTTAATTCTAATTCTTATCCCTTTGAACATTGACCTTATTAAGTTAAGGTTTTCAAAACTTTTAAATATTACTACAAAGGAATTTACCGAATTTTTGTCTTCAAATAACGTTAGTGAAGTACAAGCACTAGTGAAACCAGAATCAGAAATTCAGTTCAATTTACTTTATTGGACTTTCTTAAGATGTGTTAAACAATTTGAATCTGTTTCCAACTCTAAGCTTGAGTCTGCTTTAGAAGATTTTTTCAACGACCCATTCATCTCAAATATACTTTCCCAAATTGAAAGTAAGTTATCAATAAAAGGAGGAGAAGGTGATTTCAGAGATGATCAAATAAAAACTAGAAACGATTTAGATTCTTTAGTTTACTATTTTGGACGCTACAGAAACTTGAGAGTTAATGAATTAAATATTGCACCACGTAACTTTCCAATTGTTGATTAACATATAAATTTTATCTATGGAGAAAAAAATGAAAGAAAAGACTCGTAAGCCACTAAATGATTGGACAATAATGTTCTATTTAGCCGGTGATAACAATCTTAACGATGATATGACCAGAGCCGTCAATGAATTAACTGAGGTAACAGAAAATGCTCGCGGTTTGAGTGAATATTATGCTGATATTTCTTTTGTTCTAAAATTCGATTTTCAACACCCGTTGACCCCAACTAGAAGATATTTATTTACTAAACAAAAAACATATTCACCACACCATAAATTTCCTAAAGAAGAAGAAGAAACAGATGAAGCAATTAAAGAGTTAATTAAATGGAGTATTAAAAACCAAAAAGCTGAAAATTACTTCTTAATCATCTCAGGTCACGGAGATTCTTGGCAAGGAAGAACTTTACTTGTTGATGAAAATCCGGGAGATAATTCATCTGGAATTATGACGATAAAAGATTTACGTTTAGGTATTAAGGAGGGCATTAAAAAGTTGCCTGCCTTGAAAAATCAATTAGATATTATTGGGTTTGAAGGTTGTGTTATGAACACATTAGAAGTTATGCACGATTTTAAGGATCTTGCTCATTATTGGATAGGTTCTCAAGGAAGTATTCCTAACTATGCTTGGGATTATCGAAAAATCGCAAAGGAACTTATTGCTAAGCAAAACAAAGTAACTTCAGAAGAATTACTCAATTTAGTATCAGATAAAGTTCATAAATATCATAAAGAATATTCATTTGCAGGGCGATCTGCTGATATAAGTTACAACAATTTGAATAAATACGATGACTTAATCAAAAAAATGAATGGCACACTACTCTTATTACATACAAGCCTGTTTTTTGTTTGGTTAGAATTTATTTTCAACCCAAGAAAATATGACTTTATAAATCATCCAATCATAAGGGTTTTACAAACAACCCACTGGAAAAGTCAGACTTTTATGAAAAATCAATCTATCGACTTGATTGATTTTCTTGATATATTAAGCAAAGCCTGTAAAAATTACGTCATAAATTCACATAAATCAGTTAAAGACCCTAAGTATCTTACGAAAGATGCTGAACTTTTTAATCTAATACTTAAAGAACTCAGTGTAGAAAGCTCTGATCTTTTAACTTATATTAAAAATGAAAAAATAATTTGCGGTTATTATTCAGGAATCGAATATTGGTTTTCAAGAGGCATTTCAATGTTTTTGCCTTGGAGTACGCTTGGTTATTTAATTAGCCAAAAAAACTACGATAAACTAGAGTTTTTTAAAACCTCAAGTATCTTTAAAACACCAAAATTGTGGCTTCTTTTCATTAAGTTTATACTCGTATTTACGCAACGTCCAACAGGTCAAATAACCAAATTTAAACCAAGCGTTTTTGATTTTTTTTCTCGCCTTTCTGCAAATATAATGATACCTCCAGATGTAGATAGAAATAAAAATAGTGTAGGCTCAATCCAAAAAGATTCTGTAGCAGATAGAAATAAAAATACTCCTGCCCCTGTAGCAGAGATTTTGGAACAAATTGATGCTTTAACTGAAATTCCTCTCACCCCTGCTTTAATTAAAGAAATTAAAGAAATACTCAAGAATGTAGACTTATTAAAAAAGATAAATCTAGAAAATGAATTAAAACCAAGTGAATTAGAAATTTTAATAGAAAAGATATGTGAAAGAATGCTTGAATATTTAGCTTCAAAGAATAAATCGCTTTTAGATGTCTTAGAAGGATTTGCTCTTCATAAATACGGCTTTATTGATGAATTGGAAGATTTTGACAAGGCTATTGATACATTTTCAGGAGGAGGTAATACGAGGGATGATCAAAATAAAACAAGAGATGGTGCAGATTTATACATAGACCTTTTTGGACGTTATCGCAATTTACGTGTTAATGACCTTGACCCAGACGGCAAATTTGGATGTTAACATACTTAATCAAAATTAAGCCTTTTTGTTTACCACTATTAGCTGGGCTAGTATTATTAAGTTTTCAAGTTGCATATCCAAAGGAAAATAAATTGCTTTGTGATAATTTTGACGAAATCCGACAGTTAGAGTCTCAGGCTAAAAAACTAGCTTTAGAATGGAAGAAACCTAAAATAATAAATGCAATTAATTTATTAAAAACAAGTAAAGATTGTTGGTTAAATAATAAAGAAACTGATAAAGCTCTCTCAACTAGTCGTCAAATAGCATTTCTATATACTGTTTTGGGTGAAAATGAAAAAGCTTTTGAAATCTATAAAAAGGCTCTGAACCTAACAGATAGTAGTTCAAACATAAATGAAAGAATATATATTTTAAGTGAATTATCACTTTTATTATTAAATCAAGGAAAATCTGATAAAAGTAAAAAGTATTTACTTAAAGTATTAAAGTTACTAAACAATACGGAAAATAATTCTGCCAAAGCAATAGCATATTTTAGTGCCGCCGAATTCGAGTATTACGAAAGAAATTTACTTGATGCTGAAAATTTATATATAAAGGCTTTATCTTTTGCTAATCAAGGTGAAGACTCAAACTTAAAAGCAAGAATACTTCTGTATTTAGGATATAATTATTTATATAAAGACAAAATTAAATTAGCTTTTAACACAGTCCAAAATGCTTTAAGGATGTATGAAAAAATAGGTGATTCACGAGGTATAGCATTTACCAAAATTGCTATTGCAAATACCTTAAACTTCATGAACAAACGACAAGCTGCGATTACAAATTATAGAAGTGCCGAATTAATGTTTCCAACTGATTTAGATACATTAGAAAAAGCTAGAGTTTATAATGGACTTGCCTCAATATATGAACTGTATCAAGACTGGGAATTAGCAATTACCTACAGAAAAAAAGCACTTACATCTTTTAGAATTGCTAAACATAAATATGGTGAGTTAGCTACGCTTAGTGGTTTAGGAAAACTAAATTACTTAAGTGAGAATCTAGATAAGGCTTCAAAATACTTTAATGAAGCCTTAGTATTAGCTAAACAACTTGATGATAAGTTTTATTTAGCAGTAATCTTCAAAAGTTTTGGTAATTTGTATGCTAAAAAAGGCTATTTCCAGAAAGCTGAAAACCAATATAATAAATCAATTCTATTACTAAAAACACAAAAGGCAACTAGAGAAATTTCACTTATTTACGATCAAATAGGAGAATTTTATGCTAAAAATAATAGATTAGATTTAAGCAAAGAATATTTAAGTAAAGCATTAGAAATACACCAAAAGATAAAAAACAGTTTTTCTGAGTCCCAGACTTTATATCTTCTTGCTTATCTGAATTCAATTGAAAAAAATGAGGAAAAAGCCTTAAACCTTATCGAAGATTCATTAATGATAACCGAAAACCTTACCTCTGATTTATTAAATTCAGACCTAACCCAAACATATTTTTCCAACATACATGAGCGATATGAACTTTACATTTATTTACTAATGAGAATGCACAAGCAGTATCCTAACAGAGGGTTTGATATAAAAGCCTTGCTAGCTAGCGAAAAGTCTCGCTCACGTTCAACACTAGAGAAGTTGAAACTCACTGAAATTAAATTTGAAGCTGATGCAAACCCTCAAGTCGTAAATCGTGAACAGGAAATTCAGAATTTAATAAATATAAAATCGGAAAAGCTAACTGAAGCATTAAGTAAAAATGAACCTGAAATAGAAATTAAAGAACTTGATAATGAAATCAAAGTTTTAAATAATGAATTAGCTGAGATAAAAGCTGAATTAAAACAAAAAAGTCCTATTTATTCAGCGATTAAAGATCCTACTAATTTAGATATAAGAGCATTTCAAAATAGTGTTAAAAGTGAAAATTCTATGCTTCTAGAGTTCTCATTCGGAAAAGAAGAAAGCTATTTATGGATGGTTGGCAAAAATAGTTTTGATGTATTTGTTTTACCAAAACGTGAAATTCTCGAATCACGGATAGAAAAACTTCGCAAGTTGCTTATTTCTAGAGAAATTAAACCGAATGAAGAAATTGATTTATATCAAAAAAGGATTGCAGAAAATGAAAGGCTTTACTGGCAAGAAGCAAAGGTTTTAAGTAATCACTTATTTGGAAAGATTGCTAGTAAAATTAGGGACAAAAAATTAATTATTGTTGCAGATGGAAAATTGCGATATTTTCCGATTTCAGCATTGCCGTTCCCTACTGAAGATAAAAATTCAAACTCTTTTGAACCATTCTTATTAACAAATGAGATAGTTTATGCACCCTCTGCTTCTACACTCAGCTTGATTAGGAAAAGTTCCGAATCCCCAAAATTGCCACAGAAAGATTTATTAGTTTTTGCAGACCCAATTTTTTCAGAAGAAGATATTAGGCTTTCTAAATCCAAAGAAACTCAAAAAACCGAGCTTGCTTCGAATTCTCCTTCACCTTTTTGGACAAATTTTCGTTCAATGGAATCTTTGAAGTCACTTAAACGCCTGCCTGCGTCTGGTAGAGAATCTAAATCAATTTTACAAATAGTTGGAGAGAGCAAATCCGAATTGATTTCTGGCTTTTCAGCGAATCGCAAGAAATTTTTGGATACAGATATTCAGAACTACAAGATTTTACATTTCGCGACTCACGGATTTCTAAATGAAGAAAGACCTGAACTTTCTGGGATTGTTCTTTCGCAATATGATCAGCAAGGAAATAAACACGATGGATTTATACGACTTCAAGATATTTACGGTCTAAATTTATCAGCTGACATGGTTGTCTTGAGTGCTTGTGATACGGGAATTGGAAAGGAAATAAAAGGCGAGGGTTTGATGAGTTTAACAAATGGATTTTTGCAAGTTGGAGCAAAAACAGTTATCTCAAGTCGTTGGAAAGTTGATGATGAAGCCACATTCGAAATAATGAAACATTTTTACAGATTTTTGGTAGCTGAAAAGTTGACTCCATCTGAGGCATTACGTAAGGCACAAATAAAACTCCGAGAAAACCCTCGATTTAAATCACCTTTTTATTGGGCTGCTTTTACTGTTCATGGTGACTTTCAAAACAAACCGAAGCTTTCGAGAAGATTTGACTTCTCAAACTACTTTTTATTAATCATTACTATATTTATATTTTTTGGAATTTATCGAAGTTATACTTATTTCAGATAAATATTTCAGCTATTCGATCAAAAATGAATAGATAATTTCTTCATCTTGTTTTGAATTGTCCATTGCTTTGATTTGATATTCTCCCTTTTTTAGCAAGTCTGTCGGGAGAAAGAATCTAAGTTCCTCCCCGCCTTCATTTTTATAGACTCTTATTCGGTTTTGCATAAAAATAATTTTCTGAGTTTTTAATAATTCAATCTTAAAATCTCGTTCAGATTCTGTTTTTGTTGGAAGAGCCAACCGAAATAAAACCTTATTAGTAAGATTCTTTTTACTTAATTTGCCAAAACCATTAGAACCTCTAGTTACCCCTGAAATCAGATTCAAACGTGATAGATTTGCGTATTTTCCAACATCATTAAAATCACCTTTATTTAACTCTGCAAATTCTTTTTCTAGAGGACTTAAACTGTTACTGCCGAAATAAGAGAATATTCCCCACATTAACGCAACGACTACCAATAAACTAACCGCAAGAGGAATAGGTGATGAGAAGAAATTTGAAAAGAAATTAATGGATTTGGACTTTTGAGTTTCAGACTTAGTAGTTTCAGCTTTTCTTGTAGTTTCCTTTTGGTCAATATGTTTTCTTAAAGATTGGGCAAATTTAACCTTTTGGAAGCGTTCTTCAGAAATGAGAAAATGAGATTCAAATTGTTTTTTTTCTTCTGAGGTTAATTCATCATCAACATATTCTTGGATAAGTTCTTCTTCTACAGATAGAAAATTTTCATAAAATTCATCATCGACTAACAGGGATTCTTCGATTATTTCTCCATCGCCATCAGAAAGTCCTAATAAGTATTTTTTAATATCTGAATTTTTAACTTTTTCCGCAGGCATATTTTTACTTATTCCCCTATTTATTAATGCAAATTTGCATAAAGTATTTCATAAGTGATTTTAACCAAGACATTTTATTAAACACTTTTGTAGTTTAGTTCTAATGCGGTACGCACGAATTCTAAGATTTTGTGGGGTTAAATCTAAATCTTCCATTATCTTTTGACGATTTTCGATTTTTTTTCGTTTCTCACCTTTGTAGTAATTGATTATTAGATCATTTTCGTCTTTAGGAAGTTTTTTAAGGCATTTGGTTAGGCATTCATCTCTTTGTTCTAGTTCATCTTGGTCTAATATCTCTTTTTTAAGATGAAAAGGTAATTCTTTTTCGACTGGTTTGCGTGTGTGTTCAAGGAAAACATTTTTAGCAACACCATAGAAATATAATTTAGGGTTTCCTTTGTAGGTATGTATGAGTTTATCCATCTTTTTTGTAACTCTATCAATGGTTTCATCGGCTAATTCTTCTGCCGTATGGCAGCCCCTTGCATAAAAGATTTTTGTGAGACGTATGCGGATTGATTCATAAGCTTGTCCAGCTTTTTCTAAATCATCGTCAAGCCATTCAAGCATTTTTGAAAAATTGCTCTGATTTATTTCCACACCTTTATCCATTTTGGGATTTTATTAAATCCGGAATACAGCGTAGATCTTTAGATTCTCTAATTTCCGAAATTTTTATTGTAAATGATTGAGATAGTTTAAGTTCAACAATCAATCTAGTCAAGATTTTTGGGTTTGGGATATTAAATTTTTGTGAAAAGTCATTGATCAATACTGTCTAACATTCTATTTTAAGAAGTTATTATTGAGTAAAAAATGAACCTGTAAAAAAGTTTTGTAAGTATATTTTTAGCTAAATTGTAAACTCGGATGATCTGACCATAGTATCTAAAATACTTTTGTCCTGATCTGACAATTCAAAGTTTAGTGCTTTATAAATCTCAGAAAGTTGAGCAAGTGCTACGGAGCGGTTTCCTTCACCCTTGATTATTTCGATTGTTTGAAGACTTTTTGAAGCAAACTCTCTAGACTTTTCTGCTTCGCCATAACTGTAAAATCGTTTTACAATTTCGTTTTCTACTTCAGTGCGAACTATATATTGCTCAACCGTGTCGATCAGTTGTGCTGCTTCATTTAATAAATCCAATGCATCGTCTTTCTTATCCAAATTATTTTTAACGTCACTCATCGCTACGAGTGCAGTTAATTTTTGGCTTTCTTCTTGTATGCCGGACAGTGCTTGTCGTGCAAATTCATCTTTGCCTTGTTGAATTGATATTTGAGCAATTTTTGATAAAGCCAGATTTTTTTGCTGGTTGTCATCATTCTCATGAGCGATCTCAATAGCTCTTTCCTGTTTCTTTAGATGGGCAAATTGTGCAGCGATTGAACCAAATAATCTGTATCTTTCTTTGCTGTTGCGAATTTCTTTTTCTTCCTGTGATTTCAAGATTGCATAAGATTCTTCGAGTGTATCTAAGGCTTCTTCTTCATCGTTTTCTTTTAGGAATTCTTGTGAAAAAGATAGTAAACAATTTGAAATTTGCACTTTGTCGTGAACTAAATCCAAAGTTCTGTCAGCAAATTCCATACTATCTGCTCGTAAAAAACCGACAGCAACATTTACCAGATAATTATCTTTGTGAATGCCATCAATTCCTTCAATTATTTCTTGAGTTTTCGCTAATAACTGGATTGCCTTATCATTTCTGTTGCACTCAATATAATTGACTGAAACTTCCAGTAATGAATTAATTTTTTCTTCGGTAAATTCTATATTTCCAGCTTCAATTTCAGCTTTTTCAAGGTAAGACACGGCATTTTCGGGCTGTTTCTTTAGAATATAGTTTACAGCAATTGAAATAAGAGCACGAACCTTTGAACTTGAGAAATCTACTTTTTCAAGTGTATTTGTAGCTTCTGTTTCTAAACCTTTTTCTGCTTGATGAACAGCAATCCCTGCATAAGCATCTGAGGAGTGATCTAAGTTTTCGGCTATGCCAAGAGCTTTTTCAAAATCACCCTTTTCAGCAGTTTGCAATGCAATAACTTCCAACGCTCTGGATTGTCTGCCAAAGTCGTCAATCGCTTGAACGAGTTGAAAAGCATATTCGTTATCATTCATCTGAACACATTTTGAAATAACTTGAGTAAGCAATTTATTTCGTGCAAAAGGTTCATCTAAAGAATCTGCTAATTCAGCTGCTAAATCTACATTTTCCTGCTTAATTACTTGAGACACAACTTCTCCAATAGCAGCAGCTCGTGCTTCCCGGCTGTTTATATTTTCAGCCAAATAAATTGCACATTCCAGTAAATTTTCTCTAGCTTGGTCTATTGATATCAAATGTTCGGGCATAACTTAATTTTATGGAGTTCTTTTTACGAAAATACTTGTTTGAATGAATCAGGAAACCAATCATTCAAGTTATCAGTAACTGCATCAGCTCCTACTTCTCTTAATCTTTCAGCTTCTACAGTATTTGTTACTCCGAGGGCTTTTAAACGGACTTTTTTTCCTGCGATAATGCCCTGTGGAGCATCTTCGATCACTACGCACTGTCTTCTAGTAATCGGACTTAATCCTTGGCTGGTTCTTACTAAATCAACTCTGCGAAAACCTTCACGATAACATTCCGGGTTTGGCTTTGTAGTTGTCACATCTTCTGCACTTATGATTGTTGAAAAACTATCTTTCAAACCAGTCTTTTCAAGTACGTAATCAATCTCAGGACGTCGTGCCATACTTACAAGCCCTAATGTGAAATCGTTTTCCATACGCTTGATAAAATCATCTACTCCATCAAACAAAGGAATCTGTTTATCAACTTGCTCACGCCATTTTTCCGTTTTAGCTTCAATTAACTCTGGGATTTTTGTTTCGTCAATTTCTTTGCCTGCTCTTTCAAAAATAGTCCTTATAAATACCTCGTCATTCATCCCTAAACAAGCATAATAACCTTCTTCAGTAAGTTCTATTCCTTCCTCTTTCAAGACTTCCTGATATGCTTTCATCTGAAGAGGCTCATCATCTATTATGACGCCGTTAAAATCCATTAGTAATGCTTTAATCATTTATTTTTCTTCCCTTATATTTAAGACTTGCAAAGCACATTATTTTATATTCCAAATTACTTTGTCGCAAATAGAAAAGGCATTGTTTTGAAACAATGCCTTTTTCTACAATTTAATAGTTGAGTAAGTTATTTGTTCATACTTTTCTTGAGATTTTCCAGTGATTTAGAGCATACTTCTGCAAACTTTTTCTTTTCTTCCTCACTCATTTTATCAACGCTGTCGCGTAAATTCTTAAGAAAAGTTTGCTTATAAACTTCAACAATTCCTTTTACAATTATTGATCCTTCAATTTCTTCTGAATTGTCATTAATATATGTGGCTAATTCATCGCATTCGGCTATACCAACCTTAACAACCTCTCCTGAAGGTTCTGCTTCTTTTTTCTTTTCTGAAGCTGTGGAAGTAGAATCTTTAGTATCACTCTTAGAAGTTTCCTCTGTATCAGAACCGCCAATTAAGCCACCGAAACTACATCCTAATGCAATAAACAAAACTAGGCTCAAAGACATTAATATAGTCATTTTATTTTTCATTTTTTCTCCTGTTAATATCTCGGATAAACTTGATTTAATATATAAACATTTTCCTTAAAAGAGACGTGTTTAATTTAAAAATTTTGCGTCAAACATATTTCCTCGTCCTAAAATACCATTACGGTCAAATGCTTTTTTAAGTTCCGCCATCTCATTTAAGTATCTCTCGCCCATCATCACATAGAGATATTTTGATTTTAGTTTTCCGATGCCATGTTCGGCTGAAACTGTGCCGCCAAGCATAATTGCTTGAGCAATAAAACGCCCATATAAATGGCGTGCTTTTGTCATTTCTGCATCATTTTTAGGAATCATATTAGCATGAAGATGATTGTCTCCAATATGACCAAAAATGACATAATCGAGACCACTTTCATTTAATTTGTTTTTATAAAAGCGTAAGAAAGATGCAAACTTATCGTCCGGAACAGCCATATCTGTCCCAACTTTTCTTTGCTTATATTTAACTATTCTTTCATTGACTGACACAGGTAATGCATGACGAAATTCTCGCATTTTTTCAAGGTCTTGCTCGTTTATTGCAAACCACGATTGATCTACTTCAGCATTGTTGTCTTCCAAAAGGCTGTTCCATTTTTCAAACAAGTCATCTTCATTTTCTTCAGTAGTTTCTTGCTCAAAAAAGATCGCTCCAGCCATATTTTCTGGGGTTTCGGGAAACTTCTCTCGAATGAAATTTAGCGATTGATCATCAAAATACTCAATCACAGTCGCGTCAATTTCTGAGTTTTGATTATTATTTCTGGATTCAAAAGATTTTTCTCTGGCTTCTTTTACTAAATTTAATAAATCCTTCTCTTTTTGAAAGAAAACTATTCCGCTCAAAAATCCTTTCGGTTTAGATAACAACTTTAAATCTATTTCAGTAATTATTCCGAGAGTCCCCTCGCTACCTATAAATAAGTCTATTGCATCTATCTTGTCTCCAGAAAAATAACCGCTTGTATTTTTGCGTACATCAGGTTGTCTGTAAGTAGGCAATTTTACACTTATTTTGTTGCCTTGTTCGGTTTCTAGTTCAATGAAATTATTTTCACTAAAAATTTCACCACGTCTTAAATTCAAAAAATCACCATCCGGCAAGACTATTTCCAAACGCTCAACATAGTCCCTAGTAGCACCATACTTGAAACTTCTGGCACCACTTGCATTAGTTGAGACAGTCCCGCCCATCTGGCAACTCCACTCAGTCGGATCCGGTGGATAAAACAAGTTTTCGGAATCTGTTCTTTTTTGAACGTCAGTCAACAAGACACCTGCTCCGATGGTTGCTGTTTTCTTCTCTTTATCAACTTTAAATTTTTTGAATTTTTCAAGTGAAATAATATATCCGCCAAATGGGATAGCACCGCCTACCGTTCCGGTTCTTGCACCGCTAATAGTTACCTGAATTCCTTTTTCATTTGCATCTTTGAGAATTTCCGAAATTTCTTCCTTTGTTTCGGGAATCAATAATTTTTGGGCGTTTCCACCACTCAAATTGCTTGCGTCAACTAAATAATCTTGTAATTCGTCTATTTGTGTTTTTACCTGCATAAACTTTACGACAACTCGATTTGTCTCTCTTTTAAGTATTTTACTCTATCACGTATCTCGGCTGCTTGTTCAAATTTCATATCTTTTGCGGCTTGTCTCATTTCTACTTCTAGCCCGGCAATCATATCTTTCAATTGCCTGGGCGAATACTCTTCATATTTTTCAAGTTCTAAAGGCACCTTGAAATAATCTGCCTCATAAGCGGTAACAAGTGTTGCCTCGACAGGCTTAACAATTGTTTGAGGCGTTATTCCATTATCATCATTGTATTTCTTCTGGATTTTGCGACGACGCTTTGTTTCATCTATCGCAACTTTCATAGACTTAGTAACTTTGTCAGCATAAAGAATAGCCAAACCATCAGCGTTTCTTGCAGCACGTCCAATTGTCTGAATTAAACTTTTTTCGGAACGCAAAAACCCTTCTTTATCTGCATCCAGAATTGCAACCAGTGAAACTTCCGGTAAATCCAGACCTTCCCGAAGTAAATTAATTCCGACTAAAACATCAAATTCACCACGCCGTAGATCTCTCAAAACCTTTATTCTTTCCAGTGTATCAATATCAGAATGCAGATATGTTACTTTTACCCCAACTTCGGCAAAATACTCAGCCAGATTTTCAGCCATCTTCTTCGTTAAAGTTGTGACTAAGACTCTTTCATTTCTCTCTGCCCGCTTGCGACATTCTTCCAATAAATCATCAATCTGCCCCTTAACAGGTCGAACCTCAATTTCTGGATCAAGCAATCCAGTCGGACGTATTATCTGCTCAATGACTTCTCCTTCTGTTTTTTCCAGTTCATGATTTCCAGGTGTCGCAGAAACGAAGATCGTCTGTCCGATCATAGATTCAAATTCCTGAAAATTTAGCGGGCGATTATCTTTAGCCGAAGGAAGTCGAAATCCGTAATCAACCAAAGTCCCTTTTCTTGACTGGTCACCCTTGAACATTGCTCCCAATTGGGGAACCGTCTGGTGCGATTCATCTATTACAATAATCGCATCTTTAGGTAAATAATGAAGCAATGTTGGGGGTGGATCACCTGCTTCTTTTCCTGTTAAATGGCGGGAATAATTCTCAATTCCCCGACAAAAACCCATCTCTTTTATCATTTCAAGATCATACATCGTGCGTTGATGAAGTCTTTGAGATTCGACTAACTTTCCTTGCTTGATTAACTCTTCTTCACACCAAACTAATTCCTCTTTGATGGTTTTTATTGCCCTTTTAATTGTCGGTTTAGACATTACATAATGGGATTTCGGGTAAATAGGCAAACGTGATTCGTGTTTTTCTATAACCTCACCAAGCAATGGATCTATTGTATAAATCCCATCAATTTCATCCCCCCAAAACTCTATTCTAATCGCACGATTTTCTTGATAACTTGGGTAAATTTCTACAATGTCACCTCTGACACGAAAATTTCCTCTATCAAATTCAATTTCTGAACGTTCGTACTGTAGTTCAACAAGTTTTTTGAGTAGTTCGTCCCGTTTCAGCTCTTGTCCTGGTTCAACAAATGCAATCATTCCAAAATAAGCATCGGGATCACCAAGACCATAAATACATGAAACTGATGCAACGACGATAACATCTCTTCTTTCAAATAAAGCTCTTGTGGCGGAGAGTCTTAGACGATCAATTTCTTCATTGATAGTTGCTTCTTTTTCTATGTAAAGATCAGAGGCAGGAACGTATGCTTCAGGCTGGTAATAATCATAATAAGAAACGAAATATTCAACTGCGTTTTCAGGAAAAAAAGTCTTAAACTCTTGAAAAAGCTGTGCTGCCAAAGTTTTATTGTGTGCGATTACAAGAGTAGGTCTTTGAACTTTTTGTATTACATTTGCAACAGAAAATGTCTTCCCGCTACCCGTTATTCCAAGTAAAACCTGATCTTTAATACTTTGATCCAGATTTTTTACGATTTGCTCTATTGCTTGAGGTTGATCCCCTGTTGGTTTGTATTCAGTATTTAACTTAAATTGCATTCGTAAATTGTATCGTGAATGAGAATCAAATGCACGGATGGTATTAAACATAATTGTTTAATTTAGATTTAGCTTTTTTGTTTTATTTATAACGAAAAAACTCTGAACCCGATTCAACAAAAATCAGATTCAGAGTTGCTTAAAATGATGAATACTAAAATTTACGCAGGCACTGCGTCGAAGCTTTTAATTACTTCATTTGCTGCATTGCTCAAGTCTTCTGGCAAAGAATTTCGTTCTATATATGCATAGAGACCTGGCAAAGTCTTTTCATCTTTTACAACTTTGAAAACATGTAAAACTGCCATTTTCACAAATTTGTCTCGATGATTTTCAATTGACTCAAAAATCTCTTTTGTTTCACCAGATTTAATAAGTAATGAAATCAGAGTAAATGCTTCATACGCATATTTTCTGTCTTGATGAACCAATCTATCAATTGATCTATCTACCAAACCACCTTCAATTGCGGCTCTAGCTGCTTGAACCATTCTATATTGATCGCCTGATTCGATTATTCTTGTCCAAGAATCTGCCCGATCAAAGTCAAGGCTAAACAAAGCTCTAGCTGCAGCAGCCCGAACTTCTCTTGTAGGGTCTGCACAAGCTAACAAGAGTGATTCGAATACTGATTCATGATTAAACTCTGAAAGAACAGAAACTGCTTTTGAACGCAAGGAAGCGGATAAATCATACAGTGCAACATCTGCTAACGCTTCAACCGCATTTTTGTTTTTGAAAGCAGCTAATACTCTAACTGCCAAATCTCTTACTTCTTCATCCTCTTCAAACTCATCATGTGTTTGCTCAATAGCACTAATCAAAGCAGGATCATTTGATAAAGGCAATTCCTGATAATGTTTGGCAGGTTGAAGTTCAATAAAACTATGTATCGGAAGTTTCAAAAATTGCATTTTTTCAACTTTCTTTTTCGTCTCATCAAAGCTTTTTGTTACCGTTCCAGCTTCTTTTACTTTACCTTTTTGTTTATTTAAGACTTTGCTAGTGCGTGGCATTCCTTTAGGTAATTTTTTGCCTTTTTTATTACCTGAAGATTTTGAATGTTTACGAAACCATTCCAATTCAGCATCAGCATCAACGGAATTCGGATCCCAATCACCATCACTTATTTGATCGGCTTCAGCCTTTTCTGATTTTTTACTTTTTACAAGCCAAGCAATAGCACCCAATAAACCAAGAACTAATACAAACAGAGTGATATACCACCAAGTATTGTCTTCGACCGGTTGTTCTTGTTGAGGAACTCTGACCGGGGGCATTTGCGTATAAATATTTACTGTAAACAAAAGTATTAGTGAGACAATACTCGTTAATTTTTGCTTAAAAACCTTAGACATAATTTTAACCATTGATTTATCCAAACATCCTAAATGGATAAACTTGAACTTAAATGTGAAATGAATGCAGAGATGCGTGCGCGGTATGAATTTTTCTAGCAAAAAATCCTAGCTTTTGCATACATTTTGAATACACAAAATGCATACAAAAAACATTATACTATTTATTATGCTAAAAATGAAGTAAAAATTTTGTTATTTGTTGTATTTTGTTTAACACGTATTTTCTTAGTAATAGTTTTCTCGTTCAAAAGCTTTACCAAATAGCGAATTCGTATTAAAGTTAAAGACCTTAATCCGAAATAAAAATTGAAGTTAGTTTACTAAAATGGCTAAACCTGAAACCGTTTCCGAAACGAATTTAGTTAATCTCAAACTTATTCACAGGGGTAAAGTTAGGGATGTTTATGAGGTTAATCAATCTCAACTTCTTCTCGTTGCAACCGATAGAATATCTGCATTTGATTGTGTAATGCCAAATCAGGTGCCTAGAAAAGGTGAGGTATTAACACAAATTTCAGCTTTTTGGTTTGAGAAGTTAAAGGAAATAACTGCAAACCATTTGATTACAACTGACTTTGAGAAAATGCCTGATGAAGTTCAGCAAAATACTGAGTTAAAAGGGCGTTCAACATTGGTAAAAAGAACGAAAGTATTCCCAGTTGAGTGTGTCGTAAGAGGTTATTTAGAGGGTTCGGGCTGGAAAGACTACCAAGCCACTGGAGAAATTTGCGGACATAAATTGCCTGTTGGATTAAAGCAATGTGAAAAATTGCCGGAACCAATTTTTACACCTGCAACAAAAGCCGCAACAGGACACGATGAAAACATAGATGAAAATAGATTTGCTGAAATAATCGGTGAAGAAAATGCTCACATTTTGAAAGACCGAACTCTTAAAATATATAAAACTGCGTCAGAATATGCGTTATCAAAAGGTATCATTATAGCCGATACAAAATTTGAATTTGGATTGGATGAAGATGGACATATTTTATTGATAGATGAAGTTTTAACTCCTGATTCTTCACGTTTTTGGTCGGTTGAGACATATTCTCCAGGAAAAGCTCAACCATCATTTGATAAACAGTTTGTCAGAGAATATTTAGAAACTTTAGATTGGAACAAACAACCGCCCGCCCCCGAATTACCTGCGGAAATTGTTCAAGCAACCACCTCTCGTTATTTAGAGGCTTACAAATTATTAACCGGAAAAGAATTGTAACTTTAGATGAAAATGCGAAAACAAATGGAAGCGTTAATTGAGGAAATGCTTGACGGGCAGATATTGCTTAGCGAGGCGATTTCAGAGTTTGAAAAACTTTATATTGAAAAATGCTTAGATAGAAATAATAAACATATTTCTAATACAGCAGAAATTCTTGGAATTCACCGCAACACACTTTCAAAAAGGATTACTTCTTACAATTCTCAGCCTGTAAAAACTATGGCGAAAAGGCAAAGATAAAAGCAAAAAATTTTATTTAATAATCCCCATAACTATCTGTACCAAAAGCTCTCAAGGCATCAGCTACATTTTGTAAAGGTTTATGTACAAATTGAGCATTTCTTTCTGTCTCACGGATAATTTCTTCAGCCTGTTGCTGACTTGGAGCTACCAATCTATTCAGAATACCTCGTACATGAATTCTTGCAAGAGGTTCTATTTGGTCTTCGTACTTTAAGGGTTCATTACCTTCCAATACATGTCTTGCAACTTTAAGGAGGACTTTCACAATTAGGGTATTGATTGCTTTCAAGCGGGCTTTAAATGGGTCTTCGCCCATCTTACCTATAAATACTCCGGCGATTTTTCCGGCGACTTTGGGACCAGGTATATTGGCAGCTATGAATTTTTTTGTTTCTCCGTAGAAGTATGAATGAAAATGACCGAATATTAGACTGTTGAAAACCTCCTTTGAAAGAGTAGGCATATGTTTAGCAATTGAGTCTCGTTCTAAAAGTAATGCTTCAATACCTTTTTTGTAAGTGGAATAATTATTTTTCAATTTTGCACCTGCTAAAAGTAGATTCATGCCGGTAATGGAAATTGCTACTGGACCTGATGAGCAGGATAAAACTCCTATATAAATATCCATAAAATCTTTTATGACCTCTCTGGTTGCAGCAGTTTTACGTACCACCTGATTGATAGTCGCTCCTTGCGTCACATCAAGCTTAAAAAGATGTTTCCTTTGTCTGAAAAATTTACCTAGTATTGCTTGTGAGCTATTCTCAACAGACCCTTGAATATATATGCATTCATCATAAACAGTTCCATAAAAATACCGAAGTCCATCATTTGCTTGTAAAATTGTGCCTGCTTCGATTAAACCTTTGGGAGCACCTAAGTCAATCTGCCCGGTAGGCGGGATACCTATCAGTTCGGTAGGTCGCATTTCAGTTTGGGTAGCCATGTTGATCTCCTTTGTTTACCACTTACTGTATTTAATGCATACATTTTTGGTAAACAAAGGTATCACAGGTTTAAAAGATTTTAAAAGTTTAAAAAATCAGCCCTTAAGTTTTGATAATTTGATTAAGTTGGTAAAAGAGTGGCTTGTTCAATCAATTATTAATATTTCATCACCAACTTTGATCTCTTTTCCAAAATTTTCGGCAACTAAGTTTTGTCCAAACAAAACGTCATTTTTAGCTAAACCTAGCTTTTCGTATATATCAGGAAATAAATTAGTAGATTTTCTGTATGAAGCAAGAGTTTTGAGAGGTTCTTGAATATCGGAAATTCCAGTTTTTTGATCAATTGTCGTAACCACACATCTAGCACATGGTTTCGTTGAACGAAAAGTGGTTTCACCAATTTTGATTTTTTTCCAAGAATCTTCTTCAAAAGCTTCAGTTTCGGTTACAACTATGTTTGGACGAAAACGGTTCATTGGAATTTGCTTTGTAAGCTTTGAATTCAGGTCTTCCAGAGAACTTTCTCCGATAACCAAAACAGGATAACCATCGGCAAAACTTACAACTTCATCTCCTTTGTTGAATTTTTCATTGATTTGACGACGGGTAGATTCGGGCATCTGAACAAGTTTGCACTCAAATTCTAAAACATTACTAAACCAATCATTTATATTTTTAGGTGCAACCAAAGCATCACAAAAGCTACGCCAAATCTGAACTAATATTTTCTCTGAGTCTTTAAAGTCATTTTCAATATTAATTTCTCCATATTTATCTGTGGAGACAACAAAGCCACTTTTGCCAAATTGAACATCAATCGTTGCCATTCTGGAATGCTCTCTTTGAGTCAAAAAGCGTCCATCTTGATCAACGAGCAAAAATCTTCGATCGAACTGCAAACCTCTGTCTTCAACTATAGAACTTCTAAGCGAAATTCTGCCTAAAGATTTAACGGGATAGATATTTATTTCTGAAACCTTCATAAGCCTACGACTTGATAACACTGTTATCAGATTTTATAAATTACCAACCTTAACACACTTGACACAATTGGAAAGCATTTCATATACTAGCACTCTTAAACAGTGAGTGCTAAAAACACAGATTCATATCTGTTAAGCTTAAGTATTTTATAACAGTTATCAAAATTATATAAACAAGGAGTAACTATAATTATGGCTACAAAAATTAGACCTTTACACGACAGAGTAATTGTTCGTCGTATTGAAGAAAATGAAACAACATCAGGCGGAATCATCATTCCTGACTCAGCAAAAGAAAAACCCCAAGAAGGTGAAGTAATTGCAGTTGGTGAAGGAAAAGTAAAAGATGATGGAACTCGTCAAACATTAGACGTCAAAGAAGGCGATCGTGTACTTTTCGGAAAATATAGCGGTTCTGAAATCACACTTGATGGCGAAGAATTCTTAATGATGAGAGAAGATGAGATCTTAGGAATTATTGAACGTGCTGGTGAAGCGGCAAGCTAGTAGTTCGTCAGTTGTCAGTAAATAGTTGCTTTTCTTTTTTGCAACAAACAAATGACAATTACCCACGAACAAATATCAAATAACATTTATAAAGAACAAAGAATTAAGTTAGGAGAAATATTAAAATTATGGCAAAGCAAGTAGTTCATGGTGAAGATTCAAGAGCGAATATTTTACGTGGTGTGAATCAATTAGCCGATGCAGTTAAAGTTACATTGGGACCAAAAGGAAGAAATGTTGTAATTGACAAAAAATTTGGTTCACCAACAATCACAAAAGACGGAGTAACCGTTGCAAAAGAAATTGAATTAGCTGACTCATTAGAAAATATGGGTGCTCAAATGGTTCGCGAAGTTGCTTCCAAAACATCTGATGTTGCAGGTGACGGAACAACAACAGCGACAGTTTTGGCTCAAGCAATTTTCAAAGAAGGCGTTCGCACAGTTGCGGCTGGTGCAAACCCAATGGCTCTCAAACGCGGTATTGATAAAGCTGTTACAGCAGTTGTTGAAGAAATCAAAGGTTTCTCAAAACCAGTTTCCGGTGATTCAATCGCACAGGTTGGAACAGTTTCAGCTAACGGCGATAAAACAATTGGAACAATCATTGCTCAAGCAATGGAAAAAGTTGGTAAAGACGGCGTTATCACAGTTGAAGAAAGCAGAACAATGGATACAACATTGGAAGTTGTCGAAGGTATGCAGTTTGACCGTGGTTACCTTTCACCATACTTCGTAACTGATCCGGAAAGAATGGAAGCAGTTCTTGATGATCCATACATTCTTATCAACGAAAAGAAAATCAGCAATATGAAAGACTTGTTGCCGATTCTAGAAAACGTTGCAAAACTCGGCAAACCATTAATGATCATTGCTGAAGATGTTGACGGTGAAGCTTTAGCAACATTGGTTGTAAACAAACTTCGCGGAACATTGAATGTTGCGGCTGTTAAAGCCCCTGGCTTTGGTGACAGACGTAAAGCAATGCTCGAAGACATAGCTATTTTAACTGGTGGTAAAGTTATCAGTGAAGACTTAGGCATTAAATTGGATTCGATTTCAATTGATGACCTTGGAACAGCTAAGAAAGTAACCATCGACAAAGATGACACAACTATCGTCGAAGGTGCTGGTGAAGCAGCTGACATCGAAGGACGCGTTAAAACGATACGTTCACAAATCGAAGAAACTTCTTCAGATTATGACCGTGAAAAACTTCAAGAGCGTCTCGCTAAGTTGGTTGGCGGTGTTGCAGTAATCAAAGTTGGTGCGGCAACTGAAACCGAAATGAAAGAGAAAAAAGCTCGTGTTGAAGATGCAATGCACGCAACCCGTGCTGCGGTTGAAGAAGGAATCGTTCCAGGTGGTGGTGTTGCTTTAGTTCGTGCGGGTAAAATCCTTGCTAACTTCGACACTGAAAGCGAAGATGCTGACGAAAACATCGGTGTAACAATCGTTCGCAGAGCATTGGAAGAACCGCTTCGTCAAATCGCCAGCAACGCTGGTCGTGAAGGTGCAGTAATTGTTGAAAACGTTCGTAACGAAGACAATGATACATACGGATTCAATGCCGCAACAGAAACATTTGGTGATCTCGTCGAAGCAGGTGTTATTGACCCTGCAAAAGTTACCAGAACCGCTCTTCAAAATGCTGCTTCAATTGCAGGCTTAATGCTTACAACAGAAGCAATGATTTCAGATCTACCTGAAGATAATGACGATATGGGCGGAATGCCAGGCGGCGGAATGCCAGGCGGCGGAATGGGAATGGGAATGTAGTTCCATTTTAGATTTCCAAGTACCAAAAGGCTCTGCTCAATCTTGAGCAGAGCCTTTTTTGTTATTTAATAATTTTAGGAACGCTTAAGTAATAAATCTAACCAACATCACTAACAAAACTGCTCCTAAGATTGACATAATCCATCCAGCGGCATATTTATCATCGCCCCAAATAAACTTTCCAATCATTGTTCCGAGGAAAGAGCCACCCATACCTATAAGAGCAGTTATTAACCAACCGATCGGTCCAGCAACGATAGCCTCTTTACCTGGCAGTAGAAATCTTGCAATTGCACCGATTATTAATCCGACAAATAGTTGTCCCAATATATGAAACATAAAATTATCTCCTTTTTTTGGAATAGTATATTTTCTGATAAATTGTCGATTTATACAATATTTTTTGGTTCAACTCTCTAAATACAAAGTGAAAACGCTGTGTTTGTTTCTGCTTATATAAATAAACAGGTCAATTTAAAGAATTAGCTATTCACTTTTTTGTCAGAAGTTTTTTTAGGATAAACTTTCTTGATTGTGAGGAATTTTAACAATTAGTGTCGTGCCTTTATTTTCGCCTTCGCTTTTTACAGAGATTTCGCCGCCGTGATTTTCTATAATATTTTTTGCATAAGCTAACCCGATTCCCAACCCTCCATGTTTTCTTGTGCTGGAAGCGTCTTGTTGGCTAAATCCTTCAAATACTTTGGGTAAATAATCTTCTTTAATTCCCTTGCCTGTGTCTTCTACCTTAAAGAAAACAAATGCATTGTCTGCATCAATAGTGGTTTTGATAGCCCCTTGAGGAGGTGTAAATTTTAAAGCATTTTTCACAATTTCATGAAAGACTTTTTCGAGTTTTTCTGCATCACCTATTATTGTTTGACCATCTAAATTATTTTCCGAGATAAATTTTACTCCTTTTAATAAGGCTTTTTCTTCGGCTAGTATCGCAACTTTCTTAAATATTTTAGAGAAATTAACTAAGTTTGAATCTGATTCCTTGTCTGTTTCATTAGTTTTTGAAAAATCCAATAAATCTTCAATTAAATCTGATTGTGTCTTAATACTTTTTTCTATTGTTTTAATGGCACGCTCTTTAGTTTTTCCGGTCAGTTGATCGCCTTTGAGAATTCTAGTCCAACCTGAGATAGCATTAAGCGGAGTACGAAGTTCATGAGAGACAGTAGAAATAAAATTATCTTTTGCCCTGTTTGATCTTTCAGCAGCTTTTCTTGCCTCCTTTTCTCTGATTAATAATTGAGCTTTTTCTTTTTCCGCAACTGATAAATTTTGTGCGATGATCTGAAACTTCTGGCGGCTGGCGGCTTCTAAATAAGTTATAAAAAAGACAAATCCGCTGAGAAATACCCCAATTATAAATACGATTACAGTGAGGTTTAAATTTGAATTATCGTAAAATTCAGGCATCGCCTTATAAACAACCTTCCATTTTCTTACACCAAAGTCGATTTCTTTTACCGTTTCATTTCTTGAACCTAGATTAACCAGATTAGGTATGCTTTCAGCTAACAAATTATCTGCAGAAATTTCCAAATCGTAAACTAAAATACCGATTTCTTTTTCAGAAATTATGTTAGTAATATCACTTAAAAAATCACCTGCTCTAAAGGGACTGTAAACATAGCCCTTCAATGTTGATCTTCTTTCTTCAACCGTTTGAGGCGTTTCCATACCCTCATACACGGGTAAATAAACAAGAAATCCAGCTTGAACATTTTTATCTGTTTCTTGCAAAAGTTTTATCTTCCCAGAAGCTGTAATTTTCCCAGTATCCCTTGCCTCAAACATAGCTTCTCGCCGAATTTTCTCTGAGGTCATATCAAAACCAATAGCACGTTTATTACGAAAATCAACTGGTTCTAAGTAAATAATTGCTTGATACTCATCCTTTGCGACATCGGGAAACATTTTAAAACTTGGAAGCCATTCTTCCCTTATTTTGTCAGTTAGTTTTTGTTTATCTTCTGGTAAAACTTTTACCGTGTAACCAATTCCCTGTACACCTCCAAATTCCTTTTCAAGGTTTAAGTTGCTAATAAATGTTGCAAAATTATCCCTGTTTAGTTCTTTTTTTGTTTCAATAAAGCCTTTAGTCGCTTTCAGTATAGTTTCATACGTAGCTATTTTAGATTGAAGTGTTCCCTCAATTTTACTGATTTTGTTGTTGAATCTGATTTTATCTTTATTGGTTGCACTAGTGTAAGAAAGAAAAGTTAAGCCAATCGTGAGAAGTAAACTTACAATAAGAGCAAGATATGGGAGTTTAATAATCTCCTTATTGATAGTCTCTCTAGTTTTTTCTCTTAACTTACCCATTACAAAAATCCGAAGCACTTAAGTATTAGCAAGTCCTATGCCTCAAGCAATTTCTTTATTATTTGAATAAATGCCTTGATAATTCCCTCAATAGCTGGTTAATTCCATTCTGAAAGTGCAAATGACGCATTTTCTCGTATCGAAAATTGACAGCAAAGATGTTCTGATTTCATACAAACTTGTTTTGTTCCGACTTAGATACATAAATGAATCATCAATTTTTATTACTTATAAACTTTGGCATTACTCTTGCACTTTTCATTTACGAATTAATTAACAACAAACTAACAGGAGAAAAAAATGGAAGAACGAGCAAGCATAGCAAACAATTTAATTTAGGCAATAACGCTAATAATTATAGTTTCTATAATAGGTGGGGCAATTCATTAAAGTGGTTTTCTTAGCAAGACTGCCAACAAACAAATTTATGTAAACATAAAAGCACCTGCAACTTCTACAAAGTAATAAAAAAAGGTAGCGAGAACCTGTTTACTCACTACCTTTTAATTTTTCATTAATATTGTGACGCTTAATCATACCGTACAGACGGGGTCTGTATAGACCAAGCAGATTTGCTGCGGCTTGTTTGTTTCCGTCGGTCTTCTTCAAGGCAGCTAATACAACTCCATATTCCAATGAACTGAAAACATCATTTTTATCTTCAACAGAATCATTATTTTCTTTTAAATTATTAACAATCAATTCCCCTATGTTCTCAAAAAGCTCTTCTTCAGATGTAGCATCAAGTTTTAATTCTTGAATACTATTTGTAAAACCATTTTGTGACTGACCTACTCCAAAAGCTTTTGTTCCAGATGCAAAATTGGTTTCAGTATTCGCACTACTTGATTCAGGAGTAATTTTAGGAGCATTTGGAATATCAAGAACTGTAATTGTATCTCCCTTCGCTAACAAAATTGCCCTTTCAACTGAGTTTTGCAGCTCCCTGACGTTTCCACGCCAGTGATAGCTTAGCATTTGATCATATGCTTGTTGTGAAAAGTTTTTTACTTCTCTTTTATATTTCTCGTTGTAAATAGATAAGAAATGCTCAGCTAACATCGGAACATCATCCATTCTTTCTCTTAAAGGTGGAATTCGTATCTCGATCGTGTTGACCCTGTAATATAAGTCTTCTCTCAAATTTCCATCTTGTATGGCATCAAATGGATCACGGTTTGTAGCACATATTAATCTAAAATCTGCTTCTTTTGGTTTTTCGCTCCCTACACGATAATAAACTTTCTCTTGTAATACTCTTAAAAGCTTTGGTTGCAAATCCAACGGCATTTCGCCAATCTCATCTAAAAGTAAACTTCCCCCTTTCGCTTGACCGATAAAACCAATCTTATCTTTTACCGCCCCGGTGAATGAACCTTTTACGTGACCAAAGAGCTGTGATTCAATTAAATCTTTTGGTAATGCAGAACAATTTACTTTCACAAAAGGCATTTTTGCTCGATGACTCTTGTAATGAATCGCATTGGCGATAACTTCTTTACCTGTTCCCGATTCACCTAGAATTAAAATGTTTGCATCGGAATCGGCGACATTTTCAATCATCTCAAAAATGTTCTGCATTGATTTACTTCCGCCGATAATTCCCTGATATGAAGTCACATTCGAAAGTTTTCCGCGTAGTTCTTTAATCTCAGCGGCTTGCTCTCTTCTCTCAATTGCTTTTTCAATTAAGACAAGCAATTCATCAAACTCAACTGGTTTTTCTACATAGTAAAACGCACCGGCTTTGGTAGCTTCGACAGCTTTTTCTGCTGAACCAAATCCTGTAATCATTATGATTTCAGTTTCCGGTGTGATTTGTTTTAATTTTTTTACTATCTCTATTCCATCTATATCAGGCAGGTTTAAATCTGTGAGAATTATGTCAAAAGGATTGTCTTCGGCTATTTTTAAGCCATCGTTTCCTTTTTCGACGGTAACAACTTGAAAATTTTCTGACTCAAGTTGAAATCTCATCAGGTCGAGTGTGGCTCTGTCATCGTCTATAACTAATGCTTTATTATTCATTAATTTTTTCCTCATCAATCTAAAACTTTGCTTCATTAAATTTAATCTAGTTGGGTTAATAATTAGAAAAGGCAAGCCCCCTTCACTTGCCTTTTCTATGTGCTCAGCCTCCCCGATACTTTTGATAAATAAGTGATTTAAATTTTACTTTCTTCTACCAACCAAAATCCCGAGCAAAAATCCGAATATGCCTGCTGCCACCAACATGATCTGAGGTTTATCTTTTATTGTTTCAGAAACAGCTTTTTTTGTATCTCGATAGTCGAAATTTTCTATGTATTCAGAAGACTTTGAAAGTGCATCTGCAGCTTTGTGTCCGAGTTTGCTTGCTCTTTCTACCGTTTGATTTGTTAAATCCCCTGCAACGTATGTTTTCTCTCTGATATAATCTTCTACCTTCTCTGTCTTATCTGATAAGACATCTTTTGCTGTATCTGATCCTCTATGGACTTTCTCAGCTACCCCAGAAAGATTTTGTGAAATTTTCTCTTTTGCAACATTTACTGTTTTTTCTACTTTATTTCCGTTTGTTTCCATAATTTTAAATAATTCTTTGTAAATAGCCGGAATAGAAAGGTGCAATACTCATTCCAAAAAAACCGGCAATATTATAAACCCAACTATTTCAACACTTAGCAAAGTCATTATTTTTCATCCAACTTGTTTTGTATTAATAAGATACACTGAACATATTAAGGATTTAATTTTTAAGCTGTTTACCTGTATCAAACTAATACTATCACAGTGCGTGATTAATTATTTTGAAAAGATATTGACGTCTTAAGTCCTTACAAAAACTACCTTTAAGCAAAACAACATTCTTTGGCATAAAATTTGAGTCTTCTTATATGTAGTTTTTGGAGGTAGAATGTTAGACGCAATAATAATCATTTTATTACTAATTTGGTTGGCAGGGTTATTTCTCAGTCAGACATTTGGAGGAATAATACATATATTTTTGTTTGCGGCTCTTATTTCATTTATCGTTAGATTACTAACAGGAAGAAAGTTTGCATAACGTGGATTGGCTGACCAGCAGCAATTAGCTAATACGCTTTATTAAGTCCATGTTTCCAGATTTTTTTTGGAAACATGGATATTTTTATTTATTATGGAAAAAATAAACAACGCAATATTCGATTTTCATGGAATTATTGATGAAGAAGGTAAACTTTTTAAGCTTAGCAATGACAATATAGATGGTTTTGAGATTAATAACTTTCTGAATAGGAATATCGTCGAGATTAATTTATTTGACTCAAACAGTTTTAACAATTCCACCCTAGAAAACATTGTTAAAAATTCACGCAATGACCGGTCAACAAAAATTAATACAAAACTAAACTTACCTTCAATTAATTTTGATTTGGTTGAATTAACTTTTGTACCCTATGGAGAACATGGAGATGGACTTATCTTCTTTGGTGCAAAAGACGTATCAATCCGCGAAAAAGAAATAGAATTTTATAAACAGAGGAGTGAGCATTTTCTTTTTGCTGCTGAAAACGCAGGTATTGGTTTGTGGTTTTGGGATCTAAAAAAGAATGAAATTTTTTCAACGCCTAAATGTAATGAGTTATATGAGTTAGACCCCTATGAGATATTTAAACTAGACCATTTTTTCGACGTAGTTCATCCAGATGACCGAGAACGTGTGGAAAATGAATTAAACAGATCTCATGTAGAAGGTACCGAATATGATATCGAATACCGTGTGGTTTATTCAGATGGGAATATTAATTGGATTTCTGCAAAAGGCAAAACATTTTTTGATTCAGATAATGAAGCGATAAGTATGATGGGTAGTGTCAGAAACATTACTGATCAAAAGTTAGCTTCTGAAGAACTAGCAGCCATCTATGAAAAAGAACGCAGAGCCAGAAACGAAGCGGTCAGAGCTAACAAAGCAAAAGACTTTTTCCTAGCAGTAGTTTCTCACGAATTAAGATCACCGCTTAATACAATTTTAGGTTGGACAAAAATTTTACTTAATAAAGATGTAGATGAAAACACGAAACAAAATGCACTAAAAACTATAGAACGAAGTGCAAAATCACAATCTAAATTGATTGAGGATTTGGTTGATTCAGCTAGAGTTACATCAGGAAAATTAAAACTAGAATTACGCCCGATGAATCTAGTGTCGATCGTAAACAATGTCTTTAATGCAAAGAAACCTGAAGCAATTTCAAAGGATATAGATCTCACATTAAACAACAAACATGACGAGGTAAACGTATTTGGCGATGCGATCAGGCTCCAACAAGTCATCACCAATGTCGTTACCAACGCACTAAAATTTACTAAAGAAAAAGGTAATATTTCCATTGAGTTAGATACAGATGATGTAAATGTTTATGTAAAAATTAGTGATGATGGTCAAGGAATTTCCGAAGATGATCTGCCTCTGATATTTGATCAATTTACTCAAGCAAAAGACAGCTCAGGTAAAAGCAAACTTGGACTTGGTTTGGGTTTATCAATTGCAAAAATTTTAGTCGAAAAACACGAAGGTCAAATTTCTGTAGAAAGTGAAGGTTTAGAAAAAGGGGCTACTTTCACAATAACTTTGCCCATTTTTGTTGATAAAATTGAAGAAATTGAAAGTAATCCAAAGGAACAGCAATCAAATGTTACTAGTCTCAAGGGTTTGAATATCTTCATCGTCGAAGATGATGAAGATTCACGAAATGTACTTGAACTATTTATTGAGCAACTTGGTGCAAGTGTAAAAAGTGCTGAATGTGTGAAAGAAGCGATCGAGAAACTCCAAGCTACTAATACAAACGATTTAGATGTAATTATTTCAGATATTGCAATGCCGGAAGAAGACGGCATTTCTTTTATTAATAGGATCAGAAAAGGAGAAATAGAAAGTGTAAAAAATATCCCGGCTATTGCTTTAAGTGCTTTTACTGCCAAAGAAAACAAAGAGAAAGCCTTGTATAGTGGATTTCAGATTTACCACACTAAGCCATTTGATCCAGATTTATTGATTGAAGAAATAAAAAGCCTGACTAAATAAAAGAGAGTAGGGAGAAAGCCCCTACTCTTACTGAAAATCTAACCTAAGTTTTTAGCTTTTTTAACCAGATTTACAAAATCACCTCGATAGCCTTTAAGGTCGCTACCTTTGGACGAGTTTGCCAAATTGATAACGCTCTGGTAGTTGGATTTTGCTTTGTATCTCGAATCTCTTAACAATAATCCAAATTGAGCAACTGCGGTTGCCAATTTCAAATTTGAAGAAGCATTCTCTACACTCTTATTCTTGTCTAGAACCCCTATTGTTAAAAGTTTGCTATTGTCTTGCTTCGGCTCTTTATATCGTAGCTTTACGGTCATTAGTTCATCATTAAATTCCGTATTGGTTGGTTGTACTTTAGAATATTTTAATTCATCAACTCCCGGATTAATCACTTTCTGTCCTACTGGAACGATTTCGTAAAGTGCGGTTACTGAAATACCTGCTCCGATCTCACCCGCATCTTTTTTGTCATCGTTAAAATCTTTATCTGCCATAATGCGATTTTCATAACCGATAAGCCGATATCCCGCAACTCTTGCCGGATTAAATTCAACCTGAATTTTTACATCTTTAGCTATTGTATAAAGAGTTCCCGCGACTTGCTGACCTAAAGCTTTTCGAGCCTCTTCATTAGAATCAATGTATGCGTAATTTCCGTTTCCTGTGTTGGAAAGTTTCTCCATCATTGAGTCATTCAAATTTCCAGATCCAAAACCAAACACTGATAAAAATATATTGCTTTTTCCCTTATTTTCAATGAGTTTTACAAGCTGTTCATCACTGGAAAGTCCAACATTAAAGTCTCCGTCAGTTGCTAAAATCACGCGATTATTTCCGTTTAAAATAAAATTATCTTGAGCAACCTTATAAGCTAACTGAATTCCCTGTCCACCATTCGTTGAGCCACCTGCTTCAAGTCTATTTAAAGCAGAAAATATTGCGTTTTTATTGCTGACGCTTGTTGATGGCAATACTAAACCGCTTGCTCCTGCATAAGCTACAATCGCAACTCTGTCTTTAGGTGTTAATTGATTAACTAAAATTCTAAGTGAGTTTTTTAGAAGTGGAAGCTTGTTCGGTTCATTCATTGACCCTGATACATCCAGTAAAAACACAAGGTTTGAAGGTGGAACATTATCAAGTGAAACTTTTTTGCCTTGAAGTCCGATTTGCACAATTTTGTGCTTTGGATTCCAAGGTGTTTGAGCAACTTCAGTATTTACTGAAAATGGTACTCCACCAATAGGTTGGGGATAATCGTATTCAAAATAATTTATTAATTCTTCGATACGAACCGCATCTTTTGGTGGTAATTGTCCACTATTTATATAACGTCTGACGTTTGAATACGAAGCGGTATCAACATCAATTGAAAAGGTCGAAAGTGGTGCTCTTTTGGTGAGTAAAAAAGGATTTTCATCAATTTTTGCGTAACGCTCTGATGAGATTTTCGTGTCATCAACAACAAATTCTTCAGAAACCTCTTTTTTTTCTGCGTCTGCGTAAACTTCTGTTGTATTAGCATCTCGTGCAACAGGTTTACTAACTACTTTGTTAGAGTTCTGACTCCCTGTTTTCTCTGATGAGCTTAAACAACCTGATAAACCTAAACTTAAAATAAATAAACCTACAAGAAACTTGTATCCTTTTAATGAGATCTGACTTTGCATATTTACGTCCTCCTGTATAAAAAAATTTGCAAATTCGAACTACCCGTTTTCGTTTCTCATAAATTGGAGAACGAACACAGTAACCCAAACTTGCAAATTTAATATGTAAAGTTTCTATTTATTTTTTTAGTTTCCTGCTTTCAGCAAAATTGGTGTAGCCTTGAATTGGTTAAACTTAGGATAGCCAGTTATATCGTAATTATCACTTTGAACTTGTGGAATTACGTATAAATTCTCACGCGAATCGAGTCGTCCCATCCAGTCAAGGATTTTCGTATATTTATCCATCGCGGTCGAAGCATACAGTCGTTCGGTTTTCAAGAAACGGGTTCCATACTTATCTTTTACAAAGAAATGCAGGTTAACCACCCCGCTTGAATCCCAGCTATCTTCGTATTTTATTTTTGCCGTTAAACGATTGGCACTACTGTCAAAAATAGCTTGTGAAAGATTTACAGACACAATCTCAGCACTTGATCTTCTGTATTTACGACATCGTTTTTTCTTTTTCTTTTTCTTGTAAGTGTAGTAATAATTCTTCTTAACTTTAATAGAATTTGCTTTAGGAACTTCGTAAAACAATCCGGCAATGATCGCACTTGTTCCGACGATAAACGTAAAAAGTATTAAGCCAACTATATGTTTCGTCATATTTTTTTAATCTCCTTGTGCTACTTATTTAACGATGATACCTGATTTTCTTGCATTCTTACAAGATTTTTTTAAAATTCACTCAAATCTTGCCTCAATTCTATCTTCAATTTTTTTGCCCAACTCGAAAGTTAAATAAGGATACGTTCCTTCTTCTACTTCAAATTCATCTGCTTCAAGAAACATTTCAGCTTCAGCGATTGCTGTAATTGCTCCTTCAATTTCCATATAAAGACCAAACGGCAACTCATCCAAAACTATCTCGACTTGTCTGAATTTCCAGCTTTTTCGACGTTTTTCATAAACAATTTTTTTCGATAATCCAAAACTTTTTACTATTTCGGTCATTTGTTCAGCATTTTCGACCTTAGTTTCATATTCGATGTGCTGTTTTACTCCCATCGCATTTGGAACAAATTGTTTATATGTAAGAATCGTTGTGTCATCTATTTTACGAATTCTTATGACAGCCTTTTTTTGTTTGAAATCCTCATTGCCGAATAAGATATTCTCTTCAAAATCTTCACCAACAAATTCGGCTTTAAGTTCATCCAGATCAGCCTCAACTTGCTTATATTGCTCTTTGCTGAGACGGTATTTTTTTTCTATTTCCAACATTTTTTTAACTTTGTCTGATCCATTTCCAAACTTCAGGAATGGTCGCACGTTTTCCGTACATAAGCATTCCAACTCGATAAACTCTCGAAGCCACCCAAGTTAATCCAATAATGGCAACTAAATTAATAATTATTGCCAAAGCAATTTGCCAAAATGGTGGGATTTCAGAAAGTATTCTGACGGGCATGACTATCGGAGCAAAAAACGGAGCGATTGAAACCCAAAAAGCAAAAGTCGAATTTGGATCACGAACAACCGCAAAACAAAAATACAATCCAATTAGAAGTAGCATAATCGGCGGAAAAGCAAATTGTCCACCTTCCTGCATATTTGTCACCATTGAACCGATAAGTGCATAAATAGTTGCGTAAATAAAATAGCCTAACAAGAAAAATATGAAGAAATAAATAACCATTGACGCAGTTATTTTCGGTAGAGTTATTTCTGCCCCGCTCATTATCGCACTTACGAATCCAAATGAAAGCAAAATTAAAACCGAAGCTATCCAAATCGCCAATTGAGTTAGACCTGCTAAACCAACTCCTACAAGTTTGCCCATCATCAATTCAAAGGGTTTAGCTGATGAAAATAAAACCTCCGAGATTCTGGTTTCTTTCTCTTCTACAATCGCTGACATTATGGCTTGTCCGTAAACTGCTAAAACAATGTAAATCAACATTGCAACGATAAAAGCCATCCAAAAACTACCACCTTCTTCTTTAATTTCACCAGTTTCAGTTAAAGGCTTAACATCGAAAGCTACTTTTCTACTTAGCTCTTTTAATTTTTCTTCACTTATATCCGCATCTGCTAGTCTTTGTGAACGAACCGCTTCATTCAAAGCATCTTGAAGGGTTGAATTTATTACAAAATCCCCAGCCTTCCGCGAGTAATATTCAAACCTTGCATCTTTAGCAGAGATGTCTTTCGGAATTATTATGTATGCGTCTAATTTTTTTTCTGAAATTTGAGCGTTAAGTTCCTTTTTGATTTGTTCTATAGATTTTGTTTCGGCATTGTAAGGAACAAATTCAAAATTGCCGCCTAGCTGTTCCGCATTTCGCTTCATCTTCTCTTCTTGTGAAGCATTTAAATCTGTTAATTGTTCTTTTGCAGCTTTTCGGGCTTTTTCAGAAATTCTTTTTGGTGATAGGTTTTCCTGTAATCTTTTTGAAATACTACCTGCTTTATCTGCAATGGCGATGCGGGTTTTATCCCCTTCAATCGAAAAGATAAACATTGGGACAATAACAAAAACAGAAGCAATCAAAGGCATCAAAAATGTTGTAATCAAGAATGCCCATGTAAAAACTACCTTTTTATATTCGCGTTTTAGAACAGCTAGAAATTTTTGCATTATTTTTCTTTTACGTTATCAATAAATATATCGTTCAAACTAGGTTCGATCATTTCAAATTTAGTAACTTTCGCTCCGCTTCCAATTAATCTTTTTAAAACAACCTGTGAATCAGCATCTTCAGTCAGAAATAGTTCTTTCTCATCGGCATGCTCAATTATATTTGTAATCAAAGTTTCATCATTTAGAACTTCTTCTCCCCCTTCACACCTAACTGAAATTACATTTTTTCCATAACTTGCTTTGATTTCACGCAAGCTTCCCGAAAGCACCTTTTGAGATTTATTTATCAGAAGTATGTCATCGCAAAGCTTCTCAGCTGTTTCCATCAAATGAGTTGAAAAAATGATAGTTTTGTCTTGTGATTTAATTTCGGCAATTACTTCCTTCATAAACTCTACGTTAACTGGATCAAGACCTGAAAAAGGCTCGTCGAGAATTAATAATTCGGGGTTGTGAAGCATAGTTGATATAAATTGTAGTTTTTGCGACATCCCCTTAGAAAGATCAGTTGTTTTTTTGAGCTTCCACTCAGAAAGCTTCATTCTATCTAACCAAAAATCAATTCTTTTATCTGCCTCTTTTTGCGAAACTCCTTTCAAAGCAGCAAAATACCTGAGCTGGTCTTGCACTTTCATCTTTTTATAGAGACCGCGTTCTTCTGGTAAATAACCGATTCGATCACGAATTTGAGGCGTAATTTTACTTCCGAAAAGACGTATCTTTCCTTCATCAGGAATCGTTATCCCAACAATCATACGTATTGTCGTAGTTTTTCCGGCTCCATTTGGACCTAAAAAGCCAAAAACTCTACCTGCACGTATCTCAAAACTTAAATTCTCTACAGCCGTAAAATCGCCATACCTCTTCGTTACGTTTTCAACTTTTAAAGAAACATTGTTTTCGCTCATATCTATTTGAAATTAAAAGATTAGCATATCATTTCGAGCGTGGAATAATAACCAGTGCCTAAAATTATTATGATATTGTTAAAAACAAAAATGTATTGAAGGTGAAAGAAATGAATGCTACTAAAATAATTTATTATATTTCGACAGGTCTTTTGACACTATTGATGCTGTTTTCAGCTGGAATGTATTTTTTTAATAACACTGAAATTGTAAAAGCTTTTCAACACTTAGGATATCCAACCTATATTATTTATCCACTTGCGATTGCAAAAATACTTGGATTAATTGCAATTTGGTCAGATTATTCTAAAGCATTAAAGGAATGGGCATACGCAGGTTTTTTCTACGACTTTGTGTTAGCTTGGTCAGCACATTATTTTGCGGGTGATGGTGCTATTGGGTTTGCACTACCTGCAATCATAATCTTGCTTACCTCATACATTACCTACAAATTAACTGAAAATGACTTGGTGCAAAACTAAAGTTTTACTTGCTTGACAGTTAATACTGGTTCGATATTTCTCAAACCCTCTAAGACACTGTCTTCTATTTGCGTGTCAATTTCAATAACAGCTAAAGCCTCACCACCTTTTTCGTTTCTGCCTAAGTAGAAGCGTGAGATGTTTATATTGTTATCTCCCAACAATGTTCCAATTTTCCCGATAACGCCAGGTACATCTTCGTTTTTAGTAAATAACATATAACCTTTAGGAACAGCCTCAATTGAAAAATCTCCTATCTGAGTTATGCGTCCCTGCCCATCCGAAAATACTTTTCCGCAAGCTGTCTGTTCTGCACTTTGAGTTGAAATCTTTGTGCGAATATCTGCGTTTTGTGTTTTTTCTGTTTTGTAACTCGTGGTTATATTTATTCCGCGTTCTTCCGCTATGTGTAAAGCATTTACAACGTTTACCCTCGCAGAAACATTTTCCAGCAAACCGGAAATAAACGCTCGGGTAACTGGTGAAGCATCCTTTTCAGCTAATTCGCCTGAGAATTCTATATGAACTTCTTTTAAGGGTTCTTCTTTTATTATTTGTGTCTGGAAACGTCCTAATCGTCTTGCCAAATCTATATATGGTTCTAAAACTTCTAATTCTTTTGCAGCAAGGCTCGGGGCATTAACCGCATTTCTCAGCTCACCTGAAATTAAATAATCCCGCATTTGTTCAGCAACTGTAAACGCAACGCCTTCCTGAGCTTCTTTAGTTGATGCACCTAAATGTGGAGTAGTAATAATTTTGGGATTATTTAGAAGTGGTGAGTTATCGGCAAGTGGTTCAGTGGAATAAACATCTAAAGCTGCACCTTCGACTATCTTACTGTCAATTGCTTCCAATAATGCCTTCTCATCAATTAATCCGCCTCTTGCACAATTTACTATGCGAACTCCTTTTTTCATTTTAGAAAAAGCTTCTTTGTTAATGATTCCGCGAGTTTCGTCTGTCACAGGTGTGTGTATTGTTATAAAATCCGCTTTGGATAAAACATCATCTAAATTTCCAATCTCAATGCCAAATTCGTTCGCCTGTTCTTGAGAAACAAATGGATCATAAGCATGAATATTCATCCCAAACCCTTGAGCAATCTTGGCAACATGTTGTCCGATTCGTCCTAATCCAATAATTCCAAGAGTCTTTCCATACAATTCAACTCCTACAAAACTTTTTTTGTCCCAAACTCCGGATTGTAGTTTTGAGTGTGCTTGCGGAACATTTCTAGCCATAGAAACTAAAATTGCGAATGTATGCTCAGCAGTTGTAATAGTATTTCCGTCTGGTGCATTCATTACTACTATTCCGCGGACTGTTGCCGCTTTCACATCAATGTTATCAACCCCTACTCCAGCCCTACCGATCACGCGAAGTTTATCAGCTTTATCCATTATTTCCGCTGTAATTTTCGTTGCACTTCTGACGATTACGCCATCTGCATCACGTAATTTTTCGATTAATTCATCTGTTGATAATTTAGTTTCTTTGACAACATTAATTCCAGCATCTCGAAGAGGTGAGAGTTTTTCTTCGTTAACTTCATCGGCAGTAAAAACTTTTAGTTGGCTCATATATTTGTAAATAGCTGATTTATAGTAGTAAATTGTTATTGATTTTCGTGTGTAATGTTAGCATTGCAAAGTTTTTGTATAAAGTAGCGAAAAAATAAAAACCTATGGAAATTTTTGCATACAAAGAAGGGGAAAAAGCCGTCCGTGAAAATGTTTCTACAGATGAATTAACCGAACTTCTGAAAGATAAAAAAGTGATTGTTTGGGTAGATTTAGATGTAAGAAGCAAAGAAGATTTGAAAGAGGCTGAACATATCTACCAAAATATTTTCAAGTTTCATCATTTAACAATTGAAGATTGTCGTGAAGCTAGAAATCAACCAAAAGTAGAAGAGTTTCCAGAATATTTATTTTTTATCGTTCATGGCATCAAGTCTAAAGCTAAAACCTCAAACTTTATCACCAAAGAATTAGACGGATATTTAGGTCATAACTTTGTTGTAACGAATCGGAATGAAGAATTTAGAAGTATTGATTCTGTAAAAAAACAAATCAGAACTAACCCCAGAATTTTTCAACGTGGTGCGGCTTATCTGTTACATCAAATTTTAGATCGTCTAGTAGATTTTTACATGCCGATTGTTGATGACTTTGATCGGGCTATAAATGAACTCGAAGATCGAGTTTACGAAATGGATACTGGTGAAAATATAATTTTAGAAGAAATAATGGATGTCAGACGAAGTGTTGCCCGTTTGAAGAGAATTTCTACCCGTCAACTCGAAGTTTTTTATCGAATTTCACACGGTGAATTTCCGCAAATCCCGGAAAATGTGTTGCCGTTTTACAGAGATGTGTACGACCATCTTTTAAGAATCTCAGACATGGCGGAAAGTTACAGAGACCTTATAAGCGGTTTATTTGAAATACATTTTAGTGTGACAGCGAATAAAACAAATGAGGTAATGAAAGTTTTGGCAATTTTTTCTGCAACAATGTTACCGATGACACTATTATCTGGAATTTACGGAATGAATTTTGAAAATATGCCGCTTTTACACTCACAATATGGTTATTACATAACACTTGGTTTGATGGTAGTGATATTTGGAGGTCTATTGGTTTATTTTTGGAGAAAGGGTTGGTTTAGCTAATTCGCTCCTGAATTGAATCGTAGATTCTCTTAACCTGCAAATCACCAAATCCATAGATTGCTTGCTCTCTATTAAATTTACGAAAGACTTTGCCAAAATCACTTCCCTCAAGTGCAATATAGTCTTCAATCACTTGCCGAGGTTTTTGATCAATTTTAACAGCAGCCTCGCCAACTTCTTTCAATGTTGGAAATGCTTCGGTGTTATTTTTGCTCAAATCAGTTAGCATCTTGTAGTCCTTATTTTGAAACGCTTTCCAGAGATTTTTGCCAAGTGCAATATCATCGTCATTCAGTTTTTTTCGCTCTGAAAAACTCTCTGCCAGCTGATGCTCATCTAAATATCCAAAACCTTTCCAAATATCTTTTCTATCATCAAATTTTGGATATACAATAAAAACTTCTGATTCGGATTCGCTTAAAAGTGATAAGCAAAACCACAAATTCACTTGGCAAAATAATTCATATTCAAACCATAAATTAATCTCACTATTTTCGGAATTCTGAGTTAAAGCTAGAAACTGACTTTTTACTTCATCTTTGTAAGATGTATTTTCAGAATCATAGTTTTTTGTTAAATAGCTCTCTCTTTTTTCCCAAAATTCATCTAAGTTGCTCGCTTGAATATCACCATCAACAAGACATTCACGACAAACAAAAATTTCACCTTCAATATTAGTTTTCTTGAATGGCTCAACTAAAGAATCGCCTGATAAAAAATGAATTTTCATATTGTTAAACTGATCGAATAAATAATACTTAAACAAACTCCGCCATAAATTCCGGCTAAGAGATCGTCGGCACAAACACCAAGCCCCGCTGGTAGATTTTGCAAATAATCTATTGGGTATGGCTTCCAAATGTCAAAAAGTCTAAATAATAAAAAGCCTGCCAGAATCATCCACCACGAAGCCAAAAAAGGAACAAAAAGAAAAACTAAAATTTGACCAATAACTTCATCAACTACGACCTTTTGAGGATCTTTATCCTTGAATAACTCTGTCGCACGACCGGAAGCCCGAATGCTCAAAAGACAAAATGCTACGAATAGCACCATATTTATTGACCAAAACCAAGAACTTAAAAATGCTCTGTCCCAACCTGCATCTATCAGACTTGCCAGCCAAGTTTTCTCAATAAAAATTACGCCCAAATATATCAGAACCCCAACAATTGAACCGTATGTCCCAGGAGCCAAAGGCAAATAACCTACCCCGCATGTGGTAATTCCGATTGATAGATAATCAAAAAAAGTTTTAGGCTTTTCAGACCTGCTTTTCAGGTTGTCTTTTTCTATTGATGCAGAAAATTCTGCAGCGTCACTATGTTCGTGCATCATTGATAAATTAACTTATTTTTATTAGATAGGAAACTGGGGTTTTCTACATTATTGGAAAAGAGTAATTTTTTTACTATGAGTAGCAAAAATAATAAACTTGAATCATGGACAAATATAAAAGTTTTCACGTTGTTGTAAAATTTGAAACTTCGCCGGATGAAATAGTTGAAATCAAAAAAGCTGTGAAAGATTTTTTTGAGATTGAAGTAAGCAAAATGAAAGGATTTATTTCAGCTAAGTTTCATGAAAATAAAGAGCAAACTACATTCCTTAATTACGCAAGTTGGGAGTCTGCTGAATGTCTTGAAAACTTTAGAACAGTTACTCAGACAAGTGAACTTGCAAAAAAGGTTCTTCAATTTAACCCTGAATCAATTGAGCTTTATCATATTGATTTATAAATAGCTGACTTATTTACATTTTTTAGCTTTTAAGACAAAATAAGTCTGCAAATTCAAATTTTTGTTGAGGAATGCTAAATGAAAAAATGTCCTAGTTGTAATAATACCTATTCGGACGAAACGTTAAATTTTTGTTTGACTGATGGAACTGTTTTAGTTTCTGATTCTGATCTAAAGACTGATGAAAATATTCCTCGAAAAACAGAGCAAAGAACAGAAATACTTTCACAGGAACAACTGACTGAAAATTATGCAACTAATAAAACCGAAGAATTACCAAATGAAAAAGAAACAATTGTAAAATTTTCAGAACCTCAGACCACAAACGCTCAAACTCAAACTGTAAAACAGGGAGTTAGTCCGATTTTTGCTTATTTGACTGTCGGGCTTCTAGCACTTTTAGTGCTTCTTGCAGGTATTGCATTGGTAGTTTGGGTAAGTATGAGCGGTAATAGTTCTCAGAACAACGAAGTAGCAAATAGCTCTGTTAACTCAGATAAATCAAAATCTGAAAGTGAAGAAGGTAGTGGGACTTTTGGCGGAATAAAAACAAATGTCTCAGATATTGAAAAAAAAGACACTGAAAATCCCAGTAAAAAACCTACAAAACCAACACCTGATAAAGAAGATACAAACGAAAACAAAACACCTGTGCCGACACCAACAAAATCTGAATCGCCTACCCCAACACCGAAAGTATCTCCAAAACCTGAATCTGGAAAGTTCTTTGTTATTTTAGGTTCTTTCCCACAGTCCCAATCAGCAAAAGCCAGAAACAGACTCCAACTCGCTCGAAGTAGAGGTTTGAATGCACGGTTGGTTAATACAAATAATTACCCGGGTTTGAGAAATGGACTGGTTGCTGTCGTGATGGGACCATTTTCCAAATCAGCGGCTCGTAGTGCTTTGGGAAGAGCTAGATCAGTTTCACCAGATGCTTACGTTAAATCAGGATCTTAAATTCAATGCTAAAGCTGAATAACAAACCAAATTTATTTTGTCTAATACTTATTTTTATACTTTGCAGCAACTATGCCTGCACCAATCAAAATCCAGAGGCTTTAGCACAAATTAATAAACCTTATGTTGATAAAGCCAATAAGGAAAATACAGAAACTAATTCAATAAAAAAAGATAAAGTTAAACCACCAGAAATAATTTCACGGCAAGAATGGAATGCAAAAAATGGAATAGGAAAAGCAAAAGAACATGAAATAAAATTTATTACGATTCATCACTCAGCCACAAATCAAAAACCCAAAATATCTATTGAAAGAAAATTAAGAAATCTACAAAACTTTTCCCAAAGCAATTCCAAACTCGCAAATGGCAAGAGGAAAAAAGCTTGGTTTGATATTCCTTATCATTATTACATCTCATCAAATGGAAAAATCGGTGAAGCAAGAGAAATTAAGTATGTTGGTGACACAAATACTAACTATGACCCAACAGGGCATGCACTAATAGTTTTAGAGGGAAATTTTGAAAAGGAAAAACCTACATCACAACAAATTGAGTCTTTACAGAAATTAACAAATTGGTTAGCTGTTAAATACAACGTTCCAAGTCAGAAGATTAAAGCTCACAATGACTATACCTCAACATTGTGTCCAGGAAAGAATCTCAAGAAATTAATTCCTGAGATAATTATTTCTTTGAGAAACAAAGGAGAGTCGTAATGCATAAGGTATTTTTTTTATTTTTATTTCTTATTCTATCAACTCAAGTTTTTGCAGAAATCGTTGTTGCACCCTCTGTTGAGTTATTAACTATACAATCTGAAATTATTGCTAAAGGTAAAATAATCAAAGTCAATGACTTTCAGGATGAAAAAAATAAATCATTAAAAACCATTATCTTGAGTATTGACGATTTATTGAAAGGCAAATCAGACAAACCTAATCTAAGCATCATCTTGGATAAGTATCAATTGAATAAGATTCAAAGAAACTCAGAAGATTTTGGTAATGAATTCCTTGTTTTATTGAAAAAATCTAAAATTAACGAACGTAAATATGTACCAACTTTAAGCAATTTACCCACATCAATTTTCAACTTAAATAAGATTCCCGACTTGGTTTTTGATAAAAACGGATATTTACTGAATGATGCTGACCTAATTCTTAACACTGTAAATCTATGGTCAAATAAACACACAAAATACTCAATCAGAATTGATGCAAAATTACCTGCCATTAGATCTTATGGAATTTATGTAAATGTTCCAGCTGAAGAAAATTATAAAAATACTTTCTTGCTAATGGCACAAGCTCAAGATGTAAATAAAAAACTAAAAGCGGCTAAAGAACTTTATAAATTTCCAGGGCAGGACACTGTCGATGCTTTATATATTCTTCTAGAAGATGAAACAGAATTCACCTATAAATTTGCCTCTGATGTTTTATCAAAGATAGAGTACTCAGTGCGTTTAAATGCTTACAATAGTCTAAAAATATTAGGAGAAGACCCGCCGCAAAAAGAATTTAAAAGAAAAATTACAAGAGAAGAAAGACGCATCCTCCGTGAAAAAGTTTGGCGAAAATCATTTAGGAATGCATTATCAAATGATTGGATTATATCAAGGGTAGAAGATGGAAATTCAATAGAATATGAAGGAAGGGATACTACGTCAGTTATTATCACTTGCAAAAATAATAATGCAATTATTAAGTTTTTTTTAATTCCCAAGGAATGGAATGAGAGTTTACTTCCAAATGGAAAAAAGCTGGGTAACCAACCAAACACTCAAGGTAGCAGACACTTTTTCTATAGTGGAAATTTACCTAAGGAAATACAAGATAAATTGATAAAATACTATAATTTGAAAACTAAAGAAGAACTAAAGCAATGAATAAATTAGTTCTTTTTTAGATGGTATAAATTTACGCAGCAAATAACTCATCCATTGCTTTCCAAAAAGCAGCAAGAGCTTTGTTATCACTTTCATCATCTTTTTGGGGTCTTGTTGCCCTGAATTTTATGAAATGATTTTTATATCCGAAAAGAAATATCTCAGATGTCAGCTTATTTCCGTTTGCACTAAAACCAAAAAGTGAATGCAAGGATTTAACTTTTCCATTTTTACCGCCTAATGTGACTGTATTATCCTTTATTTTTTTTACATTTTGGTAATAACCCATTTCCTCAAAGTAAAAAATCCCTGCTTCAGCATTTTTTAGTTCTTCTTTAAGAATATCAGCTTCAATACCACTTGGAATTTTTGATTGTCCTCCAGTGTAAACATAAGCTGTTATTCTGCCACCTTCTTCGGAGGTATAATTCACCATATATCCCTGATCGGCTCGGGGAAAACGGGTTACTTTACTTTTATCCCAAGCTTCAACATTGGGGAATTCGATATTTAATTCACCCGAATTTGATTTGGTTTGTTCTCCGCCCGTCTGTGCAAAAATAAAAGCCTGCGATATGAGCAAGCTAAAGACTATTGTAAGTATTGTATATTTAAGACCTGAACGCATAATAAGACCTCTTATATTTTCATATTTCCCCGCAAGGATTCGTGTAGTCTAATTTATTATTCGGTCAAAATACAAGATTTTTGGGGAAATTAAACAATCTCTCCAACTAAATCATAATTATGTGCTTCAGTAATTTTTACATGTACAAGTTTTCCATGGATAGGTAAAAAATCTTCGGGAGCATCATTAATAAGAACCTTTCCATCAATTTCTTGGGATTGTCCTTCCAAGCGTCCCTGCCAAAGCAATTCGGATTCTTCTGAAACACCTTCAAACATAACTTTGTAAGTTTTACCCACTTTTTCTTCGTTGTTTTCCCTTGAGATTTCCGCTTGAATTTCCATCAAACGTTTACGTCTTTCCTCGGCAACTTCTGCAGGAACTTTATCTCCTAATTCAAAAGCAGGAGTTCCCTCTTCGTCGGAATATGTAAAAACGCCAACATTATCGAATTTGCAGTTTTGGATAAATTTGATAAGTTCTTGAAAATCTTCTTCTGTCTCGCCCGGATAGCCAACAATAAATGTTGTGCGAATTGCAATTTCAGGGACTGCATCACGGACTCGTTTAATTAAACGCTGCAAGCTTTCCCGTGTTCCGCCGCGTTTCATCGCTTTGAGCATATTTCGCGAAGCATGCTGAAGCGGCATATCGAGATATTTTACTGCCTTTTCATTTTCGGCGATTGCTTTTAAGAATCCATCTGAGATGTGTGTCGGGTATGTGTACATTACACGAACCCATTCTATCTTTTCAATTTTGCAAAGTTCGTTAATAAGAATCGCTAAACCATCAATGTCACCTAAATCTTCGCCATAGCGGGAAGAATCTTGTGCAATCAAAACGAGTTCTTTTACACCTTGATCCGCTAAATGTTGTGCTTCCTTCATAATCGAACCAAAACGACGCGAACGAAATGAGCCACGCATTGAGGGAATCGAACAAAATGCACAAGGTCTATCACAACCTTCGGCGATTTTTATAAATGCCGTGTGAGAATCTGTCGCACGCAGTCTCGGAGTGTATTCGTCATATAGATAAGTCGCGGTTTTATTGCCGATGGGGGTTAATTGAATTTCATTAAAATCTTGTTTATCTTTTTCCGTCGCGTCAACAATTTTATCAAGTTGATTCGTCCCAATAAATGCATCAACTTCGGGTAATTCGTCAACCAATTCATCTCGATAGCGTTCAACCAAGCAGCCCGCCACGACGACTTTTTTTGCTTTTCCCTGCTCTTTTAAGTTTGTCGCTTCGAGAATCGCTTCAATAGATTCTTCCTTCGCCGATTCGATAAACCCGCATGTATTGACGACAACCGTGTCAGCATCGTCTGCACTATTCGTAATTTCGTATCCAGCATCTTTCAGTTGCCCCATCATAACTTCTGAATCAACTAGATTCTTCGGGCATCCAAGACTGACAAATCCAACTTTTTTCATTTATTTTTTAAATTCGATATATAGATTAAAAGTCTAAAAAAACTAATAATCAATGACGTTACAATAATAGTTATAGGAATAAATATTATAGAAAAAAAGAAAAATAATACCATTTGCAGAGGAATCGCGTTTAAATCTTCAAAACTGAAAACGCCTCTTCCAACCACAACATTTTCAAGATTTTTAAGAAAAAACCAAAGAATTGATCCACCAATAACAATTAAAATTATGTTTGGAATTTTCAAAAGTTTTTTTCTTTCATACGTATAATAGAAAATAAAAAAATAAGAAAAGAGCCCTAAAAATGAATCTGTTATTAAATAATTTAATGAAGTTTCAGAATCTAATATAAATACTGTTAAAGTCAGGATAGATACTACTAGTGCTGTGGCATCACTATATTTATATTTTTTTGTTAATTTAATTGTTTGAGCATTTTCATCTATCATTTTAAATCTACTGATACTGAATTTAATTTCTAAACTCTCCTATTTCTCTTAAATTGTTTAACCAATCTTCAATATCTTTTGATTCATCTTTCGACAAATCTTTTTCTCCAAAACGGACGCGATTATATTTTTCCGTAATTTTCACAACTTCGGGCATATTTAGTGCAAAGGCGAATTCTAAAGGTGTTTGATGCGGTTGGCGTTTGAAACCTTTGCTTGCTAAAACTTTTTGCATTTGTTCGTAGAACTCAACTATTGTTGCTTCATTTTTTTGTTTTGCCCAATTTCCGAATCTGCTCCAAAAAGACAGATAATATATTTTTCGAGCTAACCAAATTAGCAATAATATTCCAAGTATAAAAGCAATCACATAACCAGCACCGATTGCTGTTGCCCTAATACTGGACAAAAACCCTTTATCGCCGCGAACTTCTTCCCACCAATGCCTCAATTCCTCTTGTAAACTCGTAAGCCAAATCGATGCAGTATCTTTATAATCTGCAAAGCCACTTTTAACAGATTGAAATAATGATTGTTGTTCTTGATTATCGTAAGCGACGAAGTATTGAATCCAAAAAGTTTCAAGGGCTTCAAGATAATTTGTTATTCTGCCAACAAATGTATTTGCTGTTCCACTAGAACTGAATTGACCAGCGGCTGGCGTCGGGTCAAATGGAATCCAGACATTCTCTTTTGGAAAATAAACTTCTACCCAAGAATGTGCGTCTTTTTGTTTAACAACATAGACACCTGCTGTTTCATTGTATTCACCTTGTTGGAATCCATTTACAACTCTTGCAGCTATTCCCTGTGTCCGCAGCATAATTGTCATTGCGGTTGCAAAATACTCACAATGACCTTCTTTTACATTAAATAAGAAATCAGCCAATGGTTCATTTCCACTCGCTTTTAATTCAAGCGTGTATCCAAATTCATTCTGTAAATATTTTTCGATAGCTTTGGCTTGGTCATAACGGGTAATGGCATTGTTTCTTGTAATTATTTCCCTAGCAAGATTTAGTATTCTTTCATCATATTTAGCAGGAAGTTGTAAATAGCGTATATCTTTTTCTTTATATAGCTGATTATCTCTTTTTAATCTATCTACAGTGGGTAAGGCAGTATCAGAGTAAACTGTATAACTAACTCGCTCGAAAGCAGATTTATTTGCTGATAAAGCTCCCTCAGCATCTTTTTTCAACACTTGAAACCCGCCCTTTACTGCTATTGGCTTCGACAATGAAAACAAAACATCAGAATTAAGAGGTTCTAGATAAAATGTCTGTACCGTCATCTTTTTTTCTTGTGATGGATAATTCAATAAGAAAAAGTCTCTTTCGGTTTTAACATATGGTTCTTTATATTTACTTCTGGTTTTGCTCCAACTTTTATTGTTAAAGAAATCAAGTGCAATACCACGCCAAAGTAATCTTTTTAGATTAGAATTTTCATTTCTATCAATGCGAACCCGCATTACTGTTTTATCACTTTGTTGCAACCTTCCTATTTCGCCCAAATTTACCGAATCTGAAAAACCAGTGATCTTAGTGCTATTGGATAAGTCGCTACCTACACCAGCTCCACCTACTCTGGGTAATGCAAAGAATAATGGTAATGCAAACAATGTAATAAGTATTAATAAAGTAATTGCAGTTAAAGGCAGTCTTGAAAGTGGTGTTTTTACACGTTTTGTTATTTGCTTCTTTTTACTTTTTTTATCTTTAGATTTGCTGATTATTTGCTTTGCTAAAACATCTCTTGAAGTTTTACGTATTTCAAATGCAATGATTGCACATGTCGCACTAAGCAAAAATAAAAACAAAGTAGCAATGTAAGATGGACTAATGCTTAAACCAGCGGCTAATAAAACTTCAAAAAAAGCGATTACATATATGAAAATCCAGTCTCTGTCAGATTTTTTTTGTAATAGTTTTATAGCACACAAAAATAGAATTAATCTGGCAAGACCACCTGCTGCTAAAAGCTCATTTGAACCAAATCCAGTAATCTTATATTTCCAATCCAAGTAAAAAAGAGGAATTACGACGATTATTGCTATAACGCCTGTTTTTTCTGATATCTGCCATTTAGAACCTTCAATATTCCAAGCAAGAATAATTAGTCCAATAAATAAACTGAATATGAAGATTCCAATCCCGCCAGAAAAAAATAGTGACAAAACTCCACAGAAAGCAACCAAATAAGAAATTGCTTTGAAGTAATGTTCAAAATTTTGAAACTTCTTTTTCATTTAATACTACTGAGTTTCGCTTTAAAAAGTAAAAGCTCATTCAGTATTATCCTGAATGAGCTTAAAAATGTAAATCCGGCGACTTCCTACTTTCCCACACGGGAACCATGCAGTATCATCGGCTCCAGTAGGCTTAACTTCCGTGTTCGGGATGGGAACGGGTGTGACCCTACCGACAAAATCACCGGAAAAATTTAATTTTTTTAATTTACAAGAAGATTGCTGAAATACATAAATTTGTTTAGACAATAAATTTTATGGTCAAGCCTTGGGACAATTAGTACTGGTCAACTAAATACATTACTGCACTTACATCTCCAGCCTATCAACGTGGTAGTCTTCCACGAGTCTCACTGGCAGAACTTATCTTAGGTCTGGCTTCACGCTTAGATGCATTCAGCGTTTATCCATACCTGACATAGCTACCGAGCAATACCACTGGCGTGATAACTCGTACACTAGAGGTCAGTCCATCCCGGTCCTCTCGTACTAAGGACAGATTCCTTCAATTCTGCTACGCCCACACCAGATAGGGACCGAACTGTCTCGCGACGTTCTGAACCCAGCTCACGTACCGCTTTAATTGGCGAACAGCCAAACCCTTGGGACCGTCTTCAGCCCCAGGATGCGATGAGCCGACATCGAGGTGCCAAACCCTGCCGTCGATGTGAACTCTTGGGCAGGATCAGCCTGTTATCCCCGGCGTACCTTTTATCCGTTGAGCGACGGCACTTCCATATGCTACCGCCGGATCACTAACTCCTACTTTCGTACCTGCTCGACCTGTATGTCTCGCAGTTAAGCTGGCTTATGCGTTTGCACTCTGCGGCTGATTTCCAAACAGCCTGAGCCAACCTTCGAGCGCCTCCGTTACTTTTTAGGAGGCGACCGCCCCAGTCAAACTACCCGCCTGATAATGTCCCTGAACCGGATAACGGCTCAAGGTTAGATGTCAAACAAATAAAGGGTGGTATCTCACCAACGGCTCAGCCAAGCCCAAAAGCCTGACTTCAAAGCCTCCCACCTATCCTGCGCATTATTTGCCCGAAATCACTATCAAGTTGTAGTCAAGGTGCACGGGGTCTTTCCGTCTTGATGCGGGAAACCGGCATCTTCACCGGTACTACAAGTTCGCTGTGTCTCTCGTTAAGACAGCTCCCAGATCGTTACGCCATTCGTGCAGGTCGGAACTTACCCGACAAGGAATTTCGCTACCTTAGGACCGTTATAGTTACGGCCGCCATT
>JANQRU010000003.1:0-30000 GCA_028284415.1 Pyrinomonadaceae bacterium | reverse complement strand
TATCAAAATCTGCAAAGAAATTCTTTATCTCGGGAGAAACCTGACCGCTATTGTTAGTTTTATTCCTGCCGTTTCTAGCAGCTAATGTTGCTCCGTATTCTGCATCTGATTTTATTGCATCTTCAAAATACTTTATAGCCTGTGAATTCTGTCCAGTTTTTTGTGCTATTTCGCCTAACCCAACCTTTGCCCACGCAATACTTCGTGCTGTTGGTAAGTCTTGTTTTAATACCTCTTCATACACTCTCTTTGCTTCTGTTATTTTATTTTGAGCAAGCAATGAACGTGCTAACAATATTTTTGCATCATCGAATTTGGGAAATATTGTGTTAACTATTTGAGCTTTTCTCTCAGCATCTACATATTTTTGCCGATCAAAATCTCTTTTTATGAATACAAGCGGATCACTTTCATCAATTGCTCTTGGAGCAATATCGTCAAGGTAATTGATTTGCGGATAAATTTTATCAGGATCAACTTCAACTCTAACAACTTCACTTTGCGTATTAAATGTTGCACTACCAAAGCTCTTTGCATCAATTGTTGTTTTGCTGGTCACCTTTTGACCATTAGAAAGAGTTGCGACAATATCAACGGTTACGGGAATTTCACCTAAGTTACGCAAAGCCACGCTCGTTGATCCACCTTTTTTTTGTGGAATGCCAACAAGTAAATTCATATCAGTTACTTTTGTAAGAGTATAATCAAGATAATCTTTTTCAACAGAAAATACCGTCTGTACTTCATTGAGAGTTAAATCTCCATCTTCAGAAATTGCTTTTAGGCTTTTGTAAAATTGCTCACTGCCAATTTGTTTATTCAAATACTTCCAAATCACAGAGCCTTTATTTGCATTAGCAGTATAATAATATTGATCCACTGGTGAAGCTGTATTTAATGGAATGTCACGGTTAATTATCGTCGAATAACTGGTGCGTTGTCTTAGCCTTTCTATGTCAGCTATATCTTTACCATATTTTTTTTCAATGAATTCTGTAGCAATGTATCTTGCTAAACCTTCGCGGATTACACCATAACCTACGCCTTTTACTTTTTTAATATTACCCAAGAATGTTTTTGCAATTCCTTCAGCGATATTAAATGCTGTCTGGCTATCAATTTTACTGCGATGAAAAACGCTATCTGTTATGAATACTGTTCCACTATCTGAAAACCCTGCCCCTCGACTTACAGATACAATCTTCAAAGGATAATTTGTATTCGTGCCAAACAATTGAGAAATATAACTATTTGCTTCCGAAGCTAGAGTTGCTAATTCATTAGCACGTGCATTAATTGCTGAATTGGACATCTTAGGAATCAAAACTTCTACCCCATTGGCAGATATCTTTTGCCAGTTCCTGACTACAAAAAAGGGCTGACCATTTAATTTATTTTCAAAGCTATTTCCATTTTGCGTACCAGCAGCTACCGCTTGTAAATTACTTAACCCATTTATCTGTAAATTAGTTGGAGCAAAATCAGAACCACCTGCAAAATACCAACTGTTTGGAGTTGGATACCAAAAAGATAAAGGTAAAAATTGAGAATTAATTGGAGATAGAGATTTTAATCCTGAATTATCTTTTACATTTAACTTATAATTTACCGTAACAGCATAAGTTCCATTTGGAGGAATTGAAGGAAGATTCACTATCGCTCTTTGTAACTTCCGATTTCCACCAATCGGCTCTTCTCCTTTTCGAAAATCAGCTGTCGAATTATTTACTTTTACAGAAGAAATATTCGCCTGATCGCTTATTCTTAATGTAAGACGTGAGTATGATCTTTGGCTAATATTTTTTAGAGACAGTTTTGCAGTAACATCTAAATCACGATCTACATCATAATTTTGTGGTAAATTTACTGTTAAATCGTATTTTTGCACTTCCCAAGTGCTTGATAAATTTTGAGCTAATACTAAATGCCCTAAAGAAAGACCCAAAATTATTGTAAAAAGAATAGATTTATATTTATACATTTTATTAGAGTTTGAAATTTAATTTATCGTGGTGTTAATTTAACAATCATTTAGACGTAAGTTTAATGCCTAAAGATGTATCTTCAATCTTCAAGTTAAATCAATAATTATTCAGAATGCACTAGTTCTTGAATTTGCTTCAATTTGATTAGTAATTTTTCTAATCTCGCCAGCGGCAATTGATTTGGTCCATCACTAGGAGCCTCAGCTGGATTATCATGAACTTCCATGAAAACTGCATCAACACCACAGGCTACTGCCGAACGTGCAAAATGCTCAATATACTGAGCTTGTCCATCAGTCGCTTTGCCAAGACCGCCTGGTAATTGTAAAGAATGTGTGGTGTCAAAAACTACAGGAACGCCGAATTCACGCATAATTGGGAATGAACGTAAATCTACAACCAAGTTGTTATAACCGAAACTTACGCCTCTTTCAGTCAGTAGGATTTTTTCACCACCAGCACTTTTTATTTTTTCTACAATATTTCTTGCGTCCCAAGGTGCTAAAAATTGTCCTTTTTTCACATTCACCGCTCTGCCGCTTTTCGCGGCTTCTACCAGAAGATCGGTTTGACGACATAAAAAAGCGGGAATTTGCAAAATATCAGCGACTTCAGCTGTCTTTTCAACTTGCCACGGCTCGTGAACATCTGTAATAACAGGAATTCCAACTTCAGCCTTAACTTTTGCTAAAATATCTAATCCAAATTCCATTCCTTTACCACGAAAACTTTCAATCGAGCTTCTATTAGCTTTGTCGAAAGATGATTTATAAACCAGATCAAGCCCGACCATCTTGCAAACATCATTTATCTCTTGAGCCATAAAAAGTGCGTGATCTTCACTTTCAACTACACAAGGTCCGGCAATAATAGTCAGCCTTCCATCTCCAAATGTTACATTTTCTACTTCAAATGATTTCATATATATTTATAAGATTTTTAATTAACTCAACCATAAATTTATTAACGGTATAGATTAAATTACATTGAGAAATAAAAAAAGTCTGCTGATAAAAAATATCAGCAGACTTTGAAACGGAGTTATTTTACCCTGCTTAGGAAATAAAAGCTCCAAAGTATTAGAAAGTCAGACTTAAAAAGTCAATCTAGCACCGAGTTGAATGATGCGAGACTCTCGAGTGTTTGTATATTTACCAAAAGCTGTATTTGGATTAGCCAAACTTCCAAGATTATTATCTACAGTTGTAAATTGAGTTTTGTTTAACAGGTTAAATACCTCAAATCTCAATTCCAAAATGTTTCTTTCATTAAATAATCTTGTTTTCTTAGTTAATACAGCATCCCAGTTATTTTGTGGATTATTCAGTCTGAACTGGTTACGACCTGATGTTCCACGTCTAAACCCAGTTGGACCACAAGCAGCAAAGTTAGTGAAATTAACTCCACAATCTAAAGAAGTGAACGCACCTGCATTGAATGCAGAGCGATCATTATCTTGTGGATTTAATTGCTGGTAAGCAGCTCCTAAGTCAGCAAAACTGATTATTCCAGCTGTACCAACAGTGCTCACAGGGTTTCCAACACTAAAGACTGTTCCTGATTGATATGTGTAAATTCCACCAACGCTCCAACCATCCAAAAGGCGATTAACAAATCCTTTTGTATTCTTGAAAAATGGCAATTGATAGATAAAGCTACCAACAAATCTATGTGGAACATCATCATCAGATAATGAACGTCCAAAAGTTCTGTCAACCAAATCAATACCATCTCTTTGATCGTCAGAATCGTTGATTGATTTTGAGAAAGTATAAGCAATTTGGAATAACAACCCATCAGTTCCAAACCGTTTTTGTAAATTAGCTTGGAATGCATCAAAGTTGGAGTTTCCATCTGCCGTCAGCATCGGTAGTCCAATGGTTATATCATTGTTTAGACGTCGAGCATTTGTATTATTTCTGTCTGGATCTGGAACTGGAGGTTGACCTGCTAATCTTAGAGAATCATCCAGAAAAGTTCCAAGTGAAGGATTCAATTCTCTGCGAACATAAAGCTTCCTTCCTCTGTTTCCAACATAACTAACACTAAAGACATAATCAGTTAAGAATCCTCTTTCTAATGTTAAATTGAACTGAGTTACTTGTGGTGTCTTTAAGTTTGGATCAATTGGTTGAGCAAACTGTGTCAATGGAGCTGATACATTTATATTTGCTGTCGATAAAAACGGGTTCGCATTTGCTGGAGTATTGCCTTGATAGTTCGGGAATGGATCAGCAGCAAATGGATCAGCCAAAGTTCCTCCGTTCGGGAAGAAAAATGCATTAGTTCCATTAAATCCTGTTGCAGTTAATTGCTGAAGAGCTGTATCTCCAATAACCGCACCATAATACAATCCAAAACCACCTCTTAAAACGGTTAGATTCTCACCTAAAACTTTATTTAAGAAGCCCCATTTTTCACCTTCAAATGAATAAGCAAAACCCACTCTTGGAGCCCAGTTATTTTTATCAGGTGCAACTCCACCTCTCGGAACAGTTCCACCAAGAACGTTGTCAGGGTCACCAACATAAACCAATCCATTAGGAGCAGTTCCTCCAGCTGGAATGACAATGTTTCTACCTTCAAAAGTAAGCGAACCATTGGCTAGTAACTGAGAAGTTGAACCGGGACGGTAATAAGCAACTCTATCTAATAAATCTTTCAAAGGTGATACATATTCATAACGAACACCATAAGAAAGAGTAAGACCACGAGTTACATTCCAAGTATCTTGAGCAAATCCTGCAAAAGCCAATTGACGGAAATCTCTTCTACCGGCTGCACCATATTGTGCCGCAATAGGTGAAGTTCCGATTAAAAAGTCAGCAAAATCATCGCCTGTTGTGTTTCCTCTACAGCAACCTGAGTATGTCAATGCTCCTTGGTTGATAAACAAGAAATCATTGTCTTGTTTATATTTTGTAGCATCAACACCAAACTTCATTCGATGTGAACCAAGCACCCAACTAACAGAGTTTTGGAACTGATAGTTTTCGGCAATTCTTCTTTGAGGTCCTTGAATTGAGTTACCAATTCTAAATCCTCTATCAAAGAATCTTATGTTTGGAGGACCTGCAAATTCTCCATTTGCGACGAAGTTGGCTGTAAATCCAATATCCGCTGGAGTTGTTGTATTCACAGGAGCAACACCTGGCTGCTTGTTTTTGGACACGCTAAGTAGAAAATAATTAACCAAATTTGGGTTGATTACATATGTATATCTACCAACAAAAGCTCTTGTTTTTCTTCTGTCAGCCGAACCAAATCCCGGAATTACGGAACCACCAAAAGCAAAAGGTCTTTCATCATCAGTATCAGAATAATTAACTGTAAAATTTAACAGGTGATTTTCTGTGATATTGTGATCAAATCTCATTGTCAGCCAGTTATTTTGAGTAAGTCTATCAGCACTTACCTGAGCTTGACCGTTAGCATCCGCTTGTGGGAAGAATTGCAAATAATACTGTGCGATCGGAGAGATTCTATTGCCTGGAATTTGATTATTCGGAAAAGGATTTCCTGTCGCCGGATCAACTATTGTTGCTGCTGAATTGCTAAAGTCTCCATTTAATTCTGCATTGGTAGGAAGACTTGTAATTGTTTGCGTAGCACCAACGTTCTGCCAACGTCTTTCAAAGTCAACAAAGAAGAAACTTCTATCTCTTCCGTCATAAATGAAATCGCCACCTTGTCCGGGTTGTAAGAAATAGATCGGTCCACCTATGTTGAAACCATATTCCTTTCTTTCAAACTTTCTTCTTAAATCTGCTCCAGGTGTTGTGCCTGCTGGAGGCAGTGCTTTATCTAAAAATCTGGCAGCAGAAAGATTAGTCGGGCGATAGAAAAACCTACCGTTTCCGTGAAATCCATTCGTACCTGATTTGGTAACAACATTAATTACACCACCTGTGTTACGACCAAATTCAGCTTCAAAGTTTGAACTCAAAATTCTGAATTCCTGAACAGCGTCAGGTCTCGGTTGTCCACCGATTGCACCACCGACAGCTACTTCATTATTGTTTGCTCCATCAAGCGTTAAATTATTCTCAACGCCGCGACTTCCATTTACTCTGATTCCAGAACCAGAACCAAATGAACCTGAACCATCAGCATCTGATGGTGTGACTCCTGGTTGAAGCAATGCTAAGTTCAAAACATTCCGACCATTCAGTGGCAAACCTTCTACTCTTCGGTTATCAACTGTTGTTCCCAAAGTTGAAGATTCTCTGTCAATCAACTCCGCACCTGCAGTTACAGTAACCTGAGTTGTTTGTTGTCCAACTGAAAGTGAAGCATTCAAAGTTAAGTTCCTGTTTGGTTCAACCTTAACTGAAACCAAACGAAACTCCGCAAAGTTTGGAGCTTCCACAATCAAAGTATAAGTTGATGGTTCAACCTCAATGATTTGATAAACTCCTTCATCATTTGTCTGAACCGAACGGACTTCTGTTCCTCTAGCCGAGTCAATTAGTTTGACTGTAGCATTTGGAACAACTGCTCCGGTCGGGTCAGTTACAGTTCCACGAATTGTTCCACGTGTACCTTGAGCGATCGTGCTCGTGATAAAAATCCCAAACACGATCATCAATAATGCACTTACGTGAAATAAATTCGAACATTTAAATACCCTTAAATTTTTTTTCATTTTATTTCACCTCGTAAAATGCCCTTTTGGGCTACAAATTTACGCAAAAATATTTCTGATTTTTTGAGTTTTCAAAAAAGCGTAAAAATTACGAGATAAAAAATCCGCAAATTTTATTCCTATTTAAAATAGCAATTTAAGGTTTAATTGAAATTAGTTGATATTTGAGATTTTTTTGTAATCATTTATGGCTAAAAAGATGATAAACGGCTTCATATTTTAGATTTTTTTTAAATAATTTTTTGGATTATTTTATAAATTCAACTGCATACTCATAACGTTTTATTCAAATTCCATACATTGATACATAATTAAAACCAAAAAAATGGAAAACCCCTGCCTATTAAAGGCAAGGGTTTTAATTAACAACCACTGCTGTTGCGCGAAATTTATTTACTCATCATTTGCACCGAAAGCTTTTTCTTTGATCTCAACAGCCTTATTTTTTAGAGGTTGATTGCTTGTTATATCATCCTTTAAATTCTCACTTTTAACACGATTCTGCCAAGCAGCTTTCACAAAAGATACGAAAAGCGGATGAGCTTCCAATGGTTTAGATTTGTATTCAGGATGGAACTGACAACCAATAAAAAATGGATGATCCTCTTTGGGTAATTCAATCATTTCAACAAACTTTCTATTTGGAGAAATCCCACTGAAAACCAAACCTTTTTCTTCTAATACTTCTCTGTAAGAAGGATTAAATTCATAACGATGTCGGTGTCTTTCGGAGATTGATTCCGCACCGCCATAAACTTCTTGAGCCAAACTCCCTTCTCCAAGTTCACAGTCCCAAGCTCCAAGACGCATAGTGCCGCCAAGCTCTTCAACATCTACTAAATCTCGTAACTTAAATATAATCGGATTTTCACAATCTTCACGAAATTCAGTTGAATCAGCATCGCTCAGCTCACAAACATTTCTAGCAAATTCTATACAAGCTGTTTGCATTCCCAAACAAATACCAAAATACGGGGTTCTAGATTTTCTTGCGTACTGGATAGCTCTAATCATTCCTGCTACGCCGCGTTTGCCAAATCCTCCCGGAACCAGAATCGCATCATAATCCTGCAAATCTGTTTCGTACCCTTTTTTCATCAGATTTTCAGACTCTACCCAATCTATTTTTACTCTTACATTATTTGCCACACCTGCATGAGTTAGTGCTTCTCGCAATGATTTATAAGAATCCTCTAACTCAACATATTTTCCAACAATGCCTATTTTCACTTTACCTTCAGACGGTTCTTTAATTGTTGAGACAAGCCTTCGCCAATCTTTCAGTTCAGCATTTGGAAACCTTTCAGACATTTTGAGTGCATTTACAATAAGAGAATCCAATCCTTGCTCGTGAAAATAAAGCGGAACTTCATAAATGGTAGAAACATCTAAAGCTGAGATCACGGCATGTTCTTCGACGTTACAAAATAGGGCTATTTTTTTACGTAATTCTAAAGGTAAGGCTCGGTCTGATCGGCAAAGAAGAATGTCAGGCTGGATACCAATTTCGCGTAATTCTCTAACTGAGTGTTGTGTCGGTTTTGTTTTTAACTCACCAGCTGCCGCAATGTATGGAACAAGAGTTACGTGAACGAATATAGCATTGTCTCTTCCTTCCTCATTACCCATTTGACGCAGTGCTTCCATGAAAGGGAGAGATTCAATATCACCTACTGTTCCACCTATTTCAACAATTAAAACGTCCGGCTTCTGCTCATCAGCAACAGCACGCACAGCATCTTTTATTTCGTCGGTAATGTGCGGAATAACCTGAATTGTTTTGCCAAGATAATCACCGCGTCTTTCTTTTTCGATGACCGAAAGGTAAATTCTTCCACTTGTCCAATTATTCGCTTGCGACATTTTTGCATTAGTAAATCTTTCATAATGCCCTAAATCCAAATCTGTTTCTGCACCATCATCGGTTACAAAAACTTCACCATGCTGGAATGGTGACATTGTTCCCGGGTCAACATTAATATATGGATCAAGTTTCATTAATGTAACTGTCGCACCACGTGATTCAAGCAAACGACCGATACTTGCCGCCGCCAATCCTTTACCTAAGCTTGAAACTACACCGCCTGTTACAAAAATATATTTAGTTTGTTTTTCGCTCATTTTTTTCTCCAAGACTTTTGCTGATTTCAGCCAGATTCCAAATAATTATTTACCTTCGATTATCCTTTTTACTTTTTGAAAATCTTCTTTTGTATCAACTCCAATTGAACTTTCTTCCACTTCTACTACTTTAATTTTTTCACCGCTTTCCAGAATACGTAACTGCTCCAGCATCTCAGTGCTCTCAAGCTCAGTTTGTTTTCTTTTCGTATAATTCAGTAAAAAATTCCGCCGATAAACATATAAGCCGGTATGCTTTTTATATATATTCACTAGTTTGTCATTATTTTCCAATGCAGCATTCAAACTACCATATTTCAAAACTTCTTCCCTTGGGAAAGGTATCGGTGAACGTGAAAAGTAGAGTGCAAGATCTTCTTTATCAGTTACAACCTTAACTATATTCGTATTTAGAACATCAGCTGTATTTGATATTTTTTCGCAAGTAGTGGCAACATTTATATTTTCATCATTCAAGATTGCTTCAATAGCACTCTCAATTGTCTTTAAAGGGATAAGAGGTTCATCCCCCTGTACATTAACAATTATTGAATCATCAGATAGTTTTTCCGCGACCTCGGCAATCCTATCACTTCCCGATTGATGATATGAGGAAGTCATAACCACTTCATTCTCTGATTTTTCTATAACTTTTAAGATTTCTTTGCTGTCAGTGGCTACGATCACACGAGAAATAGCATTTACCCTCTTAGTTTGCTCCAAAGTGTGTAAAATCAGAGGTTTACCTTTTAAAGATAATAGCAATTTTCTATCCAAACGGGTTGAAGCTAACCTCGCCGGAATGATTGCGATCACATTTTTTAGGGGATTTTTTCCGCGTTTTTCCACGGGCTCTTAGCATATATGGTTTTGAAACTTTATTCAATGGTCTGCGTATCTTTTTCTTACTTTATTATTTGGAAAAAATCATTCAAATTTATAAACTTTTTAATGTGGAAAAAATTAAGCTTGATAACAAAGACGATACAGGTCTAAAAGAAACCATTCCTACTTCTGCTTTAACAGGATACAGTCCCAACAATCCGCCTTGGAACAGCTTACAAGCATTACTTGTTTGGATTCTCAGTGTTGGTTTTGTTTTTATATTTCCGGCTGTGTTTGTTATACCTTACATAATCAGCCAAAACATAAGTTTTTCTGACAATGAGGCATTGTCCAAAGCCGCTTTAGAACCGACAGCTGTTTTAGTCCAATTGGCTGCAGTTATACCTGCACACCTATTCACCTTGCTTATTGCTTGGGCTGTTATCACAAAAACTAATAAATACTCTTTCAAAGAAATGTTAGGCTGGGATTGGGGTGGTTACAATTGGTGGCAAACATCATTGATCATGATCGGATTATTGATCTTAGTGATGTTGTTTGCTTTTGGTGCAACACAAATTTTCGGTCAGCAGGACAATGATTTTCTGAAGATATTAAGAAGTTCCCGCTACGCAGTCTTTCTTGTTGCAATAATCGCTACTTTTTCAGCACCAATTGTTGAGGAGGTTGTCTATCGAGGAGTTTTGTATTCGGCTTTTCAAAGAACTTTCAACATCCCAATCGCAGTTTTACTAGTTACTGTAGTTTTTGCGGTAGTTCATTTTCCACAATACTGGGGGGCAAATGCCACACTCTTAACTCTCACATTTTTGAGCTTGGTGATTACAATAATCAGAGTAAAAACGAATAGCCTTCTACCTTGTATATTGTTCCACTTTCTGATTAATGGCTTTCAATCAATACTTCTAATATTACAACCTTATTTGCCCGACAGTTTTGATCCAACAAAAGTAGAAGCTTTCTTCTTTTAACAAAAAAAGTGAGTAACGTTTAATTACGCTACTCACTTTTTTTCTCTTTAAATGATTTTTAGTTTATGCTCCTTGAATCTTTGATTCTTCGAGTATTACGCATGGTCGAACTTGGTCGTCTTGGCATTGATCTTGGACGATTCATAGGTCTGCTTCGAGGTCTGTTTATTGGTCGGCTTCTTGGTCCTACTCTAGATCTTCCGGGTGAAACACCTCTTGGTCTGGCACGTCCCGAGTTTCCTCGTCTGACACGACCTGAATCATTTCCGCTACCTCGGTTAACCCGACCACGATTTCCACGATTTGAGGATCCTCTATTATTAGATTGATTTCTGATTATTCGATAAGTGCTTCTTTGTACTGCGTAGTAAAAAGAACTAGATGGACGGCTTGAGAAGAAATTACGCCTGAAACCATATCCGTAAGGCGATCGCCATCCATAACTAAATGGCAAGAAACAATATCCACCAAAGCTTGCGTCAAATGTCCATAATCCAAATGTATTAAAACTATTCCAACGATTGCTTCTAAAACCGCTCACCAAAGAATTTTTTAACGTTTTTCTTCTGAGTCGGGCGTTAGCCTTTGCCAATTGTTTTGCTCTACTTTTACTCCAAGCATCAAATGGGTCTTTCTCATCTCGGTCAAATTTTTGAATGGAAACATTTGAACCATTCAACACAACAGCTCTGCTCTTTTTAACCTTATTGGCATTTATATCTCCAACTTGAGCTCTCCCCTTCCAAACTTGAAGCCTACTACTACCGTTTTCTAAAACATCAACTCTGTAAACTCCGGATTTAACTAAATAAAATCTGGCGTTAGGAGCTTTAACAGTAACTACAAAATCATTACTTGCATAAACTTCAAATATTGCTGTACCACGACTAATTTGAAGTTTCAGATCGTCCAAAGATGTTGTAATAAATTCAAACTCAGTATTGGAACCTAGACGTGCAAATGATCCGGGGTTTAGTAAAATTTCAGCTTTTGAGTTTCGGTCAGTAGAAACTTTATCTCCAACTTCAATTTGATCACCCTTTACTAAATAGCCCGCACCTGATGTCTTTCGTTGAACAGCAACACTTCCTTCGATGTAATTTACCCCACCGGCTTTTGCAGAAATAACATATAAGCTACTTGCTGCTGATTTGATAGTGCGTTTGTCATCTTGTGCAATTATCAGAGTTGAAAGCATTAACAAAATAATACTTGTGGAAAAGGCAAAAATTATTTTCTTCTTCATCATAATGCTCCTAGTTAAAGTTAATGATTCGTGGTTTCTTGTTACCAGTCAGCAAGGGGTACATACAAAATTTTCTCTATTAATGTAAATAATAGCACAGATAACTGTTTAAATTTATAAAATAAAAATTAAATAACCTTGATATACCTTTAAAGCGAAGGATTAAATCAATATTTCATTTTTCAATACTTGGAAAGAAATAGACGAAATTAAGTTGCTAACAAAAATAAATAACAACCTTTACTATAAATATGCAATCCAATGATTGCCTGTAAAAATTTACATGGCAAATTTATTTGAGGCATATAATATGGCAACCTTTAAAGATCCTGTAAAATGTTTTGCTCCTCTCGAAGTGATAGAGAGATTATTAGAAATACGTTCCGAATTAGGATTCACGGAAGCTATATATATGCCTAGTTCAAATGAGTTAGCTAATTTTCTAGATGCTTATGGTTTTGATGCTTATGCATTTTCTGTAAGCGATGAGGAAATTAATTATGGAAACTATCGTTCACCGCTAGTGCCGGGCGGAGATAGTGTCCACACAACTCCAACTGCACATTAAGTCAATTTTGAGAAATCCAACAACTAAAGGGACGCGGAAGGTGGAGAAGTCTGGTTTCCGCTCCTTTACTTTTAAAGAGCTTTTACAACAAATAGAGTGCCGTCATCCATTAAATGCTCTTGATCTGTAAATTCTGCAATACCTACCCGTAAAAATTCTATTAATTCATTTGCCGGAAGGTGCATTCCTTCCAAAATTCTTTTAGCAAATCTATCTTGCCCGTACTCTTCTCCATCAGTTCCACAAGCTTCTGTAATTCCATCAGTGTATAAGACCAAAACCTGACCTTTTTCCATGCGAATAAAGTGTTGGTGATAATGAGAATCCTCGAACATTCCTAATGGTAAATCACCGTACTCAACGAATTTGTATTCACCGCTTGGTTTAATTAAAAGTGGTGGATTGTGTCCTGCATTTGAGTACACAAAAGTTTTATTAGTTGCATCTAGGATTCCGTAAACAGCGGTTATAAATTGATGTGACTCTACTGAATCCCACAGAAGATTGCCCACTTTGGAAAATGCAATTTGCGGAGCATAGCCTATTTGAACACCAGCTCTCAAAGATGCTCTTAAAAATGACATGAGAAGAGCTGCCGGTATTCCTTTTCCAACCGCGTCTGCTACGATTATTGCAATTTGATCGTCGAACATTTTTACCCAATCATAATAATCACCAGACACTTCTTCAGTTGGAAAAACATAAGCACTGATATCAAAACCTTCTAATTTGGGATCATCATCGGGTAACAATTCGAGTTGAACTTCCCTTGCAATATCAAGTTGTGCTTCCAAGCGTCTTTTTTCAACTAATTGTTCATAAAGTTCTGCTTTTTCTATAATAATCGCTACTTGAGAAGCGAGCATTTGCAAGATCGAAAGATCATCTTTGTCATAGGCATTCAACTTATCACTTTCCAAATCAAAAACCCCGATCACCTCATCATTTGAAATAATCGGAGCGACCATTTCGGAATTAGTCCTTTTTCTAGCAGGAAAATATCTTTTGTCAGACTTAACATCTCCACTTATCAAAGAATTTCCAGTTTCTGCGGCATAGCCAATAAAACCTTCTCCAATTTTCAAACGTGGTTCGATCAGATCAAAGCTAATTCTGTAGCCTTTAATTACTTTAGATTTAAAGATGTATTCTTTCTTTCCATCAACCATATGAGATTCGATCAGATAGATACCGGCGGCATCAAATCTAATCAATGAACCGAGCGTATCCATCACAAGCTTTAAGACTTCTTCAAGGTCGAGCGAACGGCTGATTTTTTTTGTAATGTCCAAAAGCATCCGCAATTTATCAACTACGGATAATTGTTCGTCTGGTGAAGAACTTTTATGAATCTCTTCGATTATTTGATTTTTTTCCATGATTAGGCAGATTTATTTGAAAATCTATTTCCATCTCCTTGAATGGAAAGATATGTTTTCCAGAGTCGAGAAACTTTAATACGATATTCAACAAGCTGATAGCTTACTTCAAAATGCTCAGCAATTTCTCTAGATGTTTTACCCATTTCAACAAAACGTTTTAAAGCTGAGTATGGCACTAGAGCCGCAGCACCAATAGAATATGCTTGCTCTTCTACTATTGCATTGTAATCTCTAGCAATGATTTCTCCATCTTTATTTTTTTTCTTAATAGCAAGCCGACTAGGCTTATGCCCCAAAAAGACATGCGAGATTTCTTCCATCAACGTAGCATTTTGACGATTTTTGGTATGTGTTGGATTAAGAACAATTAACTTTCTCCCATCTGGCAAAGCTTGTGAACAAGCACCACCTGACCACTTATCTTTGCCTGTACCTAGCAAATGTGCTTTAGTTTCTTGTGTCAAAAATGGTTCTATTTGTTCAAAAGAAGCTACCAATAACTTTGCATAATATGCCAATTCAAAGGGATTTAGTTTCTCATCATCTTTTCGCAGACCTGCAAATTCACGCAAACCAATTGCATGAATTTCATAGTTTCTTCCTTTTCTCGTAGGCGGCAAATTTGCTAAATCCATTGACTTGATTATACAGCTTAATTCGCAATAAAAAAGGTGAAGTTTTATATCAAAACTTCACCTTTTACAAAAACATTTTTGTAACGTATCAAACTTCTTTAAATTCCGAATCAACGTCTTCACTTGATAATGCAACCCGATAATTTGGTGATTGCTTTTGCTTTGTTACCAATAAATCTTCTTTTGTCTTTAAGAGATCAGCACGATTATAAACTGATAACTCAAAATTATAGCCGTGAGTAATTGCGTCTTTTGGACAAGCCTCGACACAAAAACCACAGAAAATACAACGTCCGTAGTCTATATTGTAAACTTTCGCGTAGCGTTCGTCTCGTCCAACCCTTTCTTCATACGGTCTTGGATCATCTACCGCTTCAATGTAAATACAATCTGAAGGACAAGCTGCTGCACAAAGGTAACAAGCTACACATTTTTCCTTTCCATTTTCATCAACATGGAGCAAATGCTGCCCTCTGTATCGCGGCTGAACCGTCACGGGCTCATCGGGATATTGCACAGTCCATTTCTCTTTGGGTATTTGAGAAAGGGTAGTTTTCATCCCCTTTAAAACTGCCTTAGTCGAATTTATGACATCACTGATTATTGACATATATTTCCTCTGAAATCGTTTTAAATAATTATACTTAAAAAGCCCGCTTAATTAAAATTGAAGCGGGCGAAAAAAATCTGAAATGTGTCAGGCACTAAAAATTCCCTGCTAAACCAAATACGAGTTGTAGAATCAGTACAATCACAAATAACACCGTGCCGATTGCTCCAGTAATCATACCGATCAAGGCAAATGTACCTCCACCGAATTCAGCTGGATTTTCAGCAATTTTTCCTCTTGCCATATATCCCGTAATTAGTCCGATAGGTCCGGTAATAATTGACGCACAACAAAGCATACTTAAGACTCCGCAAATCATAGAAACAATTGCAAGAGTTTTATTTTCTCCTTCTTCACCAGAAGTTGGCGGTGTATCAAACGGTGTATTTTGTCCTATTTCCTTGCCTTCAAATTCTTGCATTGGAGCAGGTGGTGGACTCCAATCTTCTGTACTTTCAACAACAGGCTCCTGCTTTGCTTCAGGTTCTGCAAAAGGTGATGCAGGAGCAGGATCAAATGACTCTTTTTGAGCTTCAACCTGCTCGTTTAGAGGTTCAGGAGTAACGTCTTCCTTTGGTGGCTCAAAAGGCGGAGTTGAAGGCGGAGCATATCCCGGAGGCATTGATTGATCAAATGGTGATGGGATTGGTATAGATGATGAAGATGTACTGCCGACATCTTTACTGCCGCCGGATTCTTCTGAACTTTCCTCACTGGAAATGGGCGGTGAAACCTCGGGTTGACTAGTTTCTTGAACTGGTTCAGACACACTCTCCACAGAAGGTTTTGGTAACTCTGGCTCTTCGGCATCAACAGTTTGTCCACCCAAATCAGGCGGTTGTACATCAGGCTCTGAAAACTTAGGCAGTTCAGGCGATGGAGTTTGGATATCTTCACTTGCTGTCTCTAACGGAGTTTCATTAACTGGAGGTGTAGGTACTGGTGTCTCCTCAACTTTTTCTTCGGGAATATTTACCTTGATATTATCAGCTGTGTCACCGGTGACGACCATTGTTTTCATGGGGTCATCAGCCTGTTCTTCAGGAATTTCTAAAAAGTCATCTCCGTCATCACTCTCATCGACGGTTTTCGGCTCAATTGTTGGTGTGGGTTGCTGTTCGCTAGCAACAACAGGCTTAAATGGATCAGGCTGCTCTTCCTCTACTTTTGGTTCTTCAGATACTGCAGACTCTTCTTTTTTATCCTGCTCAGCAATTAATTCTGATATATCTGACTGATTACCAACAACAGTTTTGTAGGGATCGACTTCTGCTTCCTCAGCAACTGAAACCAAAGGAGTGCCATCTGATTGACAAAATTTTAGGTCGTCATTTTCAAATGTTTTCTGGCAAGACGGGCATTTTTTCATTATTTTTTGTCCTTTTTGCAAATAGAAATTACGAAGAACTGCAGAGTTATTCTGAATTAGTGTTTTATTGATACTCTAACCCTTTCAAACTCTGCAACTTTTATATCCTTTTGCTTAAACTAATTCAAGTTTACTGAAAAAATATGCTATCTCGATTGCCGCGTTTTCATCCGAATCTGAACCGTGAACGGCATTCTCGCCTAAAGAATTTGCATACATCTTACGCAAAGTGCCTTCATCTGCTTCTTCAGGATTCGTAGCTCCCATTAAAACTCGCCATTCAGGGACAGCATTTTCCTTTTCCAAACATAAAACAATACACGGAGCCGATGACATAAAATCCGTCAATTCACCAAAAAACGGACGCTCCGAATGTACCGCATAAAATCCTTCCGCTTCGGATTTCGTCATATGAATCAACTTCATACCACGAATCCCAAAACCATTCTCCAAGATCGCATCAATGATCTTTCCTTGATATCCATTCTTAACCGCATCGGGTTTAATTATTCCAAATGTTAAATTGCTCATTATTTATTATTTTTCCTCTTATATTATTTATCCTAATCCTTAGTTCGGATAGTTTTTGTAAACTCTTTTCGGCTTTCAACAATTTTATATATTTCCTTTATAATCGGTGGACAAGTTCCAGCGTAGCCACAAGGTTCTGGGTCTTTAGGTTTCAATATCACATCTTTTTGAAACTCTCCTTCAAACGAATTAGCAAAAACAAAATCTTTTGCTATATATGGGATGAAAGAGTTTCCACCAAACTCTAAATTGTAAGTTCCAACTTTTAATTCAAGTTCAAAAGTCCCGTCGCTTTTACTCTTTGTTTCATAAAGAACTTTTTTCCTTCTAACCGCCTTTATATTTTCATTAACGATCAATGCACCGTATTCGTCAAAAAATCTTCCCTTCAGAACAATCCTCTTTTCTTTTTTTCGTTCTGTTTAGAGATAGATTCTTCATTCAACAACCTTAAAGTCTCGAAAGACAATCCTTGCTTTGCAAAAGTTCTAAAAAGTGTTCCTGTTCCAACATTGCCAAGAAAAATTATTGAAAGTTTTTCGTCGTATGAGATTACATTCAATGAACTAAAACCACCGATTGCACCTTGTCGTTCGATCAGTTTATAGGATTTTCCTTCAGCAAATTTCAAATCATACACCCAACTGCCCAAAGCTACAAAACCGAGTTGCGGAGAAGCTGTAAACATTTTTTCGGTATTTTCTTTTGAGAGAAGTTTGTAACTGAACAAGGCTTTGTTCCAAATAAACATATCGTCAAGCGTAGAGTACATAGCACCTGCTGAACCGTAATTTTCGATGCTGTAAAACGGCTCTTTGTAAAATTTGCCATCCTTGTAAATATAGCCGCTCGCCAAATCTTCTATGATTTCGCCGTTTTCGATCATTCCTGTATTTTTCATTCCCAAAGGTTTGAGAATTTTTTCCTGCAAAACCTGTTCAAAAGTTTTGCCCGTAACTTTTTCGATGATCGCTCCAGCGGTGAGAAAATCTCCATTGTTGTAATTGAATTTTGAGCCGGGTTCAAATTGCAGTTCGCCTTTAAGAAATGTTTTAGTTATGTAATCAAATTTCGTGAGTCTTTCATCTTGAGTTGTATAGAATGCTGGCACATCAAAATCCGGCAAGCCCGAAGCACTCATCAGCAAATCTTTAACAGTGATCTTCTTGCTAAGTTGTTTTGGAAAATTCGGTAAATATGTGCTGATCGGCTTATCAAGTTCGATTTTTCCTTCTTCGACAAGCTGCATTACCAACATTGCTGTAAATTGTTTGGTGATGGAATTTATACGGAATCTTGAGTCGGTTTTATTAGGAATATTCCATTCACGATTTGCCAGACCGACCGCACCTTTGAAAATCACCTTATCCCCTTTTGCCACAAGCAGAGCACCGCTGTATTCGCCTTTTTTGTAAGCATTTTCAAGTAGATTTTGGAAAGCAATTGAATCTTTCGCAAGGCTGTTGATCGAAAGCAATACAATCACGCACAAACTGTAAAATATAAATTTTCTCATTTATCTCATCCCAAAGGGTTTTCTAAGTTCATCAGTTATTCGTGTCGGACGTTGAGTTTTGGAATTGAGCAAACACCAGATGCTTTTTGCTTCGACCAAAATATCTTCATCGCGTCTTATTTCAGTAAAACGCTCACATTTGATCTTCGTTGCTTCACCAACCCAAGTCGTCGCAGTAATTTCTTCGCCCTCGAATGCTCGATTTCTGTAATCAATTTCGTGCCGCAAAACAAACCATGTGTACACATCCAAAATTTCTTTTGAGGCAACCGCTTCCCAATGAGCGACGGCAACTTCCTGAATCCAACGCAAATAAGCGACATTGTTAACATGCTTATGTTCGTCAATGTCGCTTACTTGGACGCAAAATGAATGAGAAAATTTCATTAAACTTAAACTGTTGCTGAACTTCCTAAAACTTCTTGCAAGGCTTTGCCGATGTCTGCGGGTGATTCAACGACGCGAATTCCTGCCGCTCTAAGTGCTTTCATTTTCTCAGCCGCAGTTCCTTTTCCACCTGCAATGATTGCCCCTGCGTGTCCCATACGTCTTCCCGGAGGTGCGGTCTGTCCGGCAATAAATGCAACGATTGGCTTCGTCACATTATCTTTTGCATATTCAGCCGCTTCTTCTTCGGCAGTTCCACCAATCTCACCGATCATCACGATAGCATCTGTTTCATCGTCTTCTTGAAACAGTCTCAAAGCATCCGTATGATTTGTTCCGATAATTGGGTCGCCACCAATGCCGATCGCTGCGGACTGTCCTAGTCCTAAAGCCGATAATTGTCCAACCGCCTCATAAGTCAAAGTTCCCGAACGCGAAACAACGCCAATGCGTCCTTCCTGATGAATGTGTCCAGGCATAATTCCGATCTTACATTTACCGGGTGCAATAATTCCCGGGCAATTTGGACCAATGAGTCTTGTTTTACTCCCACGATCTTTCAAGAAATCGTGTACGATGACCATATCAGCTTGTGGAACACCTTCCGTGATGCAAACCACGAGCGGTAATTCAGCATCGGCAGCTTCCATAATCGCATCCGCCGCAAATGGTGGCGGAACATATATGACTGAAGCGTTTGCGTTTGTTTCTTTTACAGCTTCCTTAACAGTATTAAAAACAGGAATTCCTTCATGTGTTTGTCCGCCTTTTCCGGGTGTGACTCCACCAACTACATTAGTGCCGTATTCAACCATTTGTTGCGTGTGAAAAGTTCCCTCTTTCCCCGTGATCCCTTGCACAATAAGGCGTGTATTTTTATCAACTAAAATGCTCAAAATTTTGTCTCCTAAAATAAAATAAATTCTATTTGTATATTAAAACCCAAAAATTATATCACGATGAAAGTTTTTTGTTGAATTAGACAATATCCTCATCTTTCTGAACAGTTTTTGGCACAATATCCGCTTTTTTTAATGATTCCATATTTTTTCAGAACATTCTTAGTAATTACCTCGTAAGGTGATTTAGCTGACATTTTTAAGAATTTTCTTATCCATATATTTAATTAATTTATAAACTTATTATGCGGCATTTATATACATTTTATTCAGATGCATTCTGGATTGCTATCAAATCTATTTCAGAACATAAATTGCGTGCTTTTCTTACTCTTTTAGGAGTAATTATTGGAGTTGCTTCAGTGGTAGTAGTTGGAGCTTCGATAAGCGGTTTGAATTCGTATGTAACAACCCAAGTTTCCAAAGCTCTCGGGGCAAATCATTTTATGATGAACCGTATGGCTCATTCGGGTCAGATGGATGATGAGGAATTTGAAAGACGTAATAAAAGAAATAAAAAAATCACTTGGCAGGAATACGAATATGTAAAAGCAAAATGTGATGTTTGCTCGGAAATTGGTGCACAGGATAATGACGGCATTGACATAAACCAAAATGGCATAGAGATGCCGTCTGTTCGAGTTCAAGGCGTTACCGATAATATGGAGATCATCGAAGACAAAACGATGGAGATGGGACGCTTCATCACCGCTTCAGAAGTTGATAGATCAGCCAAAGTAGTCGTGCTTGGCTACGATGTAATGGAAAAATTCTTTCCAAACCAAAATCCGATTGATAAAACTCTAAAAATTCGTGGTGTACCTTTAAGAGTTGTTGGCGTCGAAGAAAAGAAAGGCTCTTTCTTTGGACAAGCAATGGATAGACACGTTTATATTCCTATCACACTCCACTTTCAATTCTTTGGTGGTGATGGAGGAATCCAACTCCATGGCAAATCAGAAAAACGCGAGGAATTGATATTTGCGATTGAAGATGCGAGGACTCAATTGAGAAATCGCCGCAAGTTAATTGGAAGTGATGAAGACACTTTTGGGGTTGTAAATACTGCTGATTTGGGAAATCAAATTGATCAATTTACAGGTGCAATTGCGGCTGTAGTGGTACCTATTACTCTCATAACTTTAGTTGTAGGTGGAATTGTCGTAATGAACATAATGTTGGTGTCCGTTACAGAAAGAACTTTTGAGGTTGGGCTAAGGAAAGCTCTCGGTGCGACCCGAAAGCAAATTATGCTTCAATTTTTAATTGAGTCTGCATCACTTTGCATTTTAGGTGGAATAATCGGATTGATTCTTGCGACGGGTGTTACGAGCTTAATTACTGCATTAGCAGGAATAACAATGACTATTACGGTCGGCTACATTGTTTTAGCAATCGCTGTTTCAAGCATCATTGGCATCATCGCAGGACTTTATCCTGCATATAAAGCATCTAAATTAGACCCAATTGTAGCTTTAACCCAAAGTTAATAGAAAATTATTATGTTATCTACATCATTACCAAAAGAAGTTTTAAAGATGGCTCTGGACAGCATTTTGTCACATAAATTCCGCTCATTTTTAACAATACTTGGAATCGTTGTCGGCGTTATTACTGCAATTGTAGTTGCATCGATTCTACTTGGTTTAAGACAAAATTTTGTTGATATGATCGAGGATTATGGAACAAATAACATCTATGCATTTCACCTTACAACTGGATTTGGTCCACCAAACCGCGATGAACGTTCACGTAAACCTTTATCCGCCGCTGATGCAGATGCCATTTTAAGACAATCAAATGCAATTGAAGATATTGCTCTAGTTAATCCAAATATAGGCTCATTTGGAAGCAATGGAATCAATGACAACATGGTTTATGAAGGTAAAAACTACCGCTGGGCTTTAACTGACGGCGTGACTCCTAATTACCCAAATTTAACAAACCTTATTCTAAAAGAAGGTCGTTTCATAACAGAAAATGATAATCAACAAAGAAGATATGTTTTAGTAATTGGTGTAAATGCAGCTGAGGCTTTATTTCCCGGCAAAGAGGGGGAAATTGTCGGAAAATTTGTTCGTATGAACGGACAATTATGGGAAATTATAGGAGTAATTGAAAAAAGGAAAGCGGGCTTTTTTGGTGAAAATGAAGAAGATAGAAAAGTGTTTATGCCACTCAGGACATCTCAAAAGATTGCCCCACAAAGAGATTGGTTGGTACATATTATCAAAGCAAAAGATAATCAAATCCAAACAGCTTTAGAAGATGCAGAACTTACCTTGCGGCAACGTCGCCAAGTTAAATTTGGAAAGCCAAATGATTTTGACATCAAAACTGCCGATGCTTTTATGGAGCAATTCGATTCAATCATCGGAGGCGTCGGTTTAGCTGCAATTGCCATTTCGTGTCTTGGATTGTTAGTTGGTGGCATTGGTGTTATGAACATTATGCTCGTCTCTGTTACTGAAAGAACAAAAGAAATAGGAATCAGAAAAGCTATCGGGGCAACAAAAGGTGCGATTATCTTGCAATTTCTTTTAGAAGCGATGACACTGACATTTTTTGGTGGAGTAATCGGTGTTCTAGTTGCAGTCGGAATCGCTCAACTTGTAATGTTGCTGATGCCAAGTCTTCCTGCTTCTATCGCCACTTGGTCAATCTTCTTAGCATTGGGGGTTTCGATTGCTGTGGGATTAATTTTTGGAGTTCTTCCGGCAAGAAAAGCAGCTAATTTAGATCCGATAGAATGTTTAAGATATGAATAATATCATTCATTAAATTTATCAGTTTTTTCCAATAAAACTTGATTAATCTGAATGATATTATTCATATTAATTACTTACCTTAATCCCATATTTAGGCTGCTCATGAATCTACCCATACCTTTTTTCTCAAGCTTTTGAACTGCTTGATAAGCTTTGGTTAGTTTTTCCTTATTCATTTCAACATCGCCAAAATCTAACAATCTTTGAGTCAAAAGTGGTGCACCGAAAAGTTTGTTGTGTAATTGATTTATTTTTGTGAAATAAGCTTTGCCTAACTCATTATAACCTACATTTATACCTGATTGATGAGTATGGTGTCCCATTTTTTGGCTATTATGAATTGGTGTTGGATAATTTTTTGTTCCGGGCATTTCAGCTACTGCTATCCTTGCTCCTTTATCAAAGTTTGGTCTTTTACCGCCTGCTCTGTTCGGACCAACATACCCATCATAAGTTTGTGTATAGTCAGTATCTAGAACAACCTTTAGGTACATCATCAGTTCCATTTCTTCAGCTACCTGACTTTCATTGACTGTGTAGAAACTCGGCGGATTAGCAAATTTTGTGTTTAATAATCTTTTTATCTCTAATTGTTTTTCACTTTCAGAAATGTATGAAGTATTGAAAACACTTCTGACCAAATCCCTGTATTTCAAGTAACAATCTCCAACGAAATCCTCTAGGCTTGTTAAAGCATCTGTTTCTGTAGTCCACTTTTGAGTCGAAGGATAATTTGCGGTTGTTTCTAAAAATGAAGAACGTATCTTTTGATTTATCGATTTTCCTCCTCTGCTCCAAATTTCCCCGGCAATAAAATCTGCAACTTTATTCTCAGAAATAAAATGTGCTTTTCTAAACGCTTCATCTTTGTTGGCGAAAAAAACTTTGTCAATCACTTGAGTTTTTAGAACTGCTTTCCAAGCTGTTTGTGCGAATACGTGACTAATCAGTCCTCCTGAACATATTGTCAAAACTAATAGCCCTAAATCTGCACGACTTTTTTGGAGTTTATTTTGTGCCTGTTCTGTTTTTTCAAAATTCTTCAAAGCCTTTGCATATGCTCTCGCAAATGGATGTGCAACACGTATTTCCCACTTAGCTCTACAATCATGGCTGTAAGACATTATATTTTCAAATTCCGTCATAATTTCCTCCGGTAAATATTATTTCGATATAAATAGAAGCAGCTTAATAACCACTTTCTATCTCATACTGAAAGAAATTGACGAGATGTGTCGTTTTTTTTACGACCTAAGTAAATATTTTTACTTTAAAGTAAAAACAGCAGGAATTTTGAATTCAAAATTCCTGCTGTTTTTAGATCAAGTTGTTTAGTTTGTTAGTTTACTTCAAATCCATAGTTTGATTGTATTCGGGAACGAGAACATTCCATTTGAATTCATCCCGAATATGCCTAGCCATTGCACTTGCAGACTCTGGTTCGCCGTGAGTTGTAAATACTGCTTTAGGTTCCGTTGACAAACCTTTTAGCCATCTGATGACTGCCTTCCAATCAGCGTGGGCTGAAAAACCGTCAATTCTTTCTATGTGGCAATTTACGGGTATCCAATCCCGCATAATTCTAACTTCTTCTTCCCCATCTATTATTCTACGCCCTCGTGTGCCTGCCGCCTGATAACCGACAAAAATTATTGTTGCATCAGGATTAGGTAGAATTCTTTTTGCGTGGTGTAAAACACGTCCACCGGAAAGCATGCCTGACGCACTAATAATTATCCTTGCATCGTTTAGTTTATTAATTTTCTTTGAATCTTCCCGCGAATTTGTAGTCGTCATTGAGCCGGTTTTCAAAGGGTGCTTTTGACGGGCTAAAATACTTGCATATTCTTCATCGTGTTCCTCTCGCCAACGGTTATAAACTTGAGTTGCTTGCTTAGCCATCGGAGAATCCACGATCACGGGCAATATGGGAATTCGACCTTCTTCTTCCAACTCTCTTATCAGATACAAAATCTCTTGAGTTCTGCCAACTGAGAAAGCAGGAATTAAAATTGGTGCATTCCTATCCAAAGCTTCATGTATTATTTCGGTTAATTGATCGTCCGATTTTACTTCGCTGTGTAAACGATCTCCATAAGTTGATTCAACCATTAAATAATCACATGTGGGAGGTGGTGCAGGGTCTTTCAAAATTGGCTGGTCATAATGTCCTAAATCACCCGAAAATAAAAATCTGATTGACTCTCCATTTTCGCGTGCATTTTCCATTTCGACCAAAACCAAGCTAGCCCCCAAAATGTGTCCGGCAACGTTAAAACTAGCACTTATCCCATCACAGACTTCTATTGAGCTTCCGTCATTTGGAACTTGGACTAATCTATCCAAAGTTTCCTTCGCATCATCTTCATCGTATAGTGGCAACGCTGGAGAATGAGATGTTAAACCTTTTCTGTTTCGGTAGTCAGCCTCTTCAACTTGTAACCTCGCTGAATCTGGTAAAAGAATTTTCATTAAATCGCCCGTCGCCCGCGAAGTATAGACCTTACCCTCAAATCCCAACTTCACGACTCTAGGTAAAAAACCAGTATGATCAATGTGAGCGTGTGTGATAATTACTGCATCAAGTTCTTTCGGGTCAAAGGGTAAAGGCTGCCAGTTTCGCTCACGTAATTCTCTGAGTCCCTGAAAAAGTCCACAATCAACTAGAACTTTTTTACCATTACTTTCTAATAAATACTTAGAACCTGTTACAGTTCCTACCCCGCCATAAAATGAAATTTTTGCCATCGTTTCTCCAGAAATTTATTTTTAAATAGATTTTCCACTTTTTATCATTAAAATCAAAATCACAAATTATTCAGAAAAAAGAGGTTATGCAATTCTATACAAAGCATAACCTCAATCAAAACCACTTTTTTTAACTAACTATTTCTTATCCCCTTTTATCAAAATCAAATCATTGCTAACATCACCTTCAACGATAAATAACTTTTCACCTTTTCTTGACCAAATAAACCCTGCCAGAAATTCATTTCTCAAGTCAGTAATTTGGGTTAGCTTTCCGGTTGAAACGTTAAGGTTCCAAAGATTATCAGAGCTTCCTTTTATTATGTATGTAATATATTTTCCATCTGAAGTCCATTCATGAGTAGTCTCAATTGAAATTTCTTGCTCTCTGATTTTCTCGCCTATCTTACCGTTTTCAAATTTGGCAACAATCAATTTTGAATCGAACTTCTGAGTTTTATTATCAAAGAAAAATTGCGTGTAGGCAACTAATTCACCATTAGGAGAAAACTTGATATTTTTGACGGATTTGTCTGTCTCAGGGAAAACAATCTCAGGTTTTCCACCGTCAATTGGGACTTTCATCACATCAATTTTACCACCTTCGCGTCTCTGTCTATTGAAATAAATATACTTAGCATCGGTCGAGGGTTCCATTCCTGAAACATATCCTAATTCTTTCTTGGTTAGCTGTTTAGGATTTTTCCCATCGATATCTGAACGCCAAATTCTAGATTGCCATCGCTGTGAACTTCTGAAAACTATGTATTGGCTGTCAGGAGTAATAAGTGGATCAAAATTAAACTTCTGATGAGAAATGGCAATTTCTTCTCCGCTTCCATCTTCACCAATCTTGTATATATTAATTCCACTATTTACAAGTTTGGCGTAAAGGATTGAACCATTAAACATTTGATCAAATCCTGCCCAGAAAGAATACTTTTTGTCCTCAGGAAGAATTTCTTGTTTTTGTTTCGTTCTTGGATTATAAGCTGAAAGTTTTGTAAAAACATCAACCTTATTAACGATCAATGTTTTCAAATCATCAGAGACACTTAAACTTTCATAATCGCTTATATCATTTGTCACACGACTCATCTGCCCGTCCGAAAAAGAAATCAAATAAACCTGCCTTGTATCATTGCCATCAGGATTTCCAATAAATACAACACCTGAATTATCTGCAAGCCATTCAAAGCTATCAGCCGACCACCAAGTTTGTTTATTTAATTCTTTTAGCCACTCAGGTTCTTCAACCCTTTTAGTTTCAATATCAACTGTTATGGCTTTAACTTTACGAAAATCAACGTCAGTTTTTTCAAAACCCGAGATCAGCATTTTCTTTCCATCGCTCGACCAATCTCCACTGATGAATTTTTCAAAGTTGATGTCTTTAGACTTTAAAAACTCTTGCTGATTTTTTCCATTCTTGTCTGTAACTATGATGGCACTTCCGCCTTCTTTAGCATTATTTCTTATAAAAGCAAGCTTCTCTCCATCAGGTGAAAAAACTATGGAAGAATCAATGTCATTTACGATTTCTGTTCTTTTGCCGCCAAGTGTAGGGGTTTTATAAAGCGTACCGACTCCATTTTGATATAGGACAAAATAAATAAAATCTCCATCAGGAGAAAATGTGGGGCGATAAAAGCCTTTTTCAACAAAAGGTACGATTTCAACAACTCCGTCCGTATCAATCTGACGTAATAATAATTTGCCTTTATTTTCTTGATTTTCTACATAAGCAACCATTTTCCCATCTGGGGAAACAGCTGCTCTAGAAGCATTACCTGTATCTGTAAACCTCGAAACTTGGATAGATTGAAAAGGTTTTTCAGATTTCTCCAGCATTTTTGGCAAAACAAAAAATCCGGCTAATGCAATTGATGCAACAGCAATGATTGAAATCAGTGCGATACCAAGTTTGCTTCTTTTTTTTGTTTCAATTGTGTTTACTTGAGTTTTATTTTTGTCTATTAAATCCTCACCAGTATTGTTCTCTGTTGACTGCGTATGATGGATCAAGGTTTTATTTTCGCTTGTATCTTGCTTCGGCGTAGTTTCAGTCTTAACAAATGGTGCTTTTACGGAAGAACTATTACTTTGCTCTAACCCCATTCGAATATCCCGCAAATCTAATGAGAAATCCTTTATTTCTTGATAGCGTTCATCAGGATTTTTACTTAGCGATTTTTCAATTATGTAGGCTAAATCTTTTGGAATATCTTTCAATGGTTTTGGATCTTGATGAATAACAGCTGCCAGAGAGTCACTTACTGTCTCTCCGTCAAAAGGATTTTCTCCCGTGAGCATTTCGTATAGAACAACTCCTAAACTCCAAACATCTGTTCTTCCATCTGTTTCTTTACCACGAGCCTGCTCAGGAGACATATAACGGACACTTCCCATAACCATTCCAGGCTGAGTTTTTACCATTTGAATGGTTGCATCTTCAGTTCCAGACCCGTTATGAAAAATTGGTTTGGCTAACCCAAAATCCAAAATCTTCGTGTAGCCATCCTTGCGAACCATTATATTTTCAGGCTTTATGTCGCGGTGGATAATACTCTTCTCATGAGCTGCCGCAAGGGCATCAGCAACCTGCTCAGCTATTTTTACAGCTTCAAATACAGAAATGTCGCTGCTTTCGATCTTTTCTCTTAAAGTGACCCCATCTACAAATTCAGTCGCGATGAAAAGCTTATCCTCGATTTCTGCTATTTCATGGATGGTTATAATCCCTGGATGATTTAGGGCGGATACAGCCTTTGCTTCAAATTTGAATCTTTTTACTCTTTCGGCATCACAACAAAACTCCGGCAGCAAAACCTTTAGAGCAACATCTCTGTCGAGAGGTTCATCAACGGCTAGATAAACTTCCCCCATGCCGCCAGTCCCAATCTGCTTGCCTATTTTGTAACGCCCTAATTTGTCCCCCAAATTCATAATGAATTAATTCCTGGTTAAGTAAAACTATATTCTTTAAACGATTGCTTAGTAAAAAAAGTTTAGAAAGATTAAAAATGATCTACTGCTAATTTAAGTTATATTTTTACACAAATCTAGCCTGTAAAAAAAATACACCGCTAAAGTTGTGTTTATGACAACTTTAGCGGTAAAAAAATACGAAAACCTGAATTTAATTCACAAATTGTTGAGGAAATAACAAGACCGAACCGTTATTTGTTTTTGCTTGTCTTTTATTTCTTACAGCTGCTTTGAATAATTCATTTGCTGTATCCCCATCTTGGTGAAAAGTAGCTGCTCCAAAGTTTAATTTGATCTCTTTCTTATCATTTTCGGGGAACATGTAGGGATTTTTCTGAAAGGTCGAATTAATTCTAAAAATAATGTTTTCCGTGACCTTTTCTGAAGCAGTCGGTAAAACAACCAAAAACTCATCATTCTGAGATCGTGCCAGAAAATCCATGTCACGTAATTGTTTGCGTATTAAATTTGCGGAATAAGCTAGAACATTATCGCCTGTTGAATGTCCGAATTTATCGTTTATCAAAGCGAAGTCTTTTATGTCTATTGCGAGGATCGTTAATTCTCTCTGTTCTTGAAAGCGCTGAGCTTCAGCTATTTGGTTTTCTAAAACAAGATAAAAAGCCCTTTCATTTGGCAAATTAGTCAGTGAGTCTGTTAAAGCATTTGATAAACTCCTTTCAAACGACATAGAACTCATTAAAAGCGGAGTTACTCTTTCACTGATTGCTTCAAGCAAGATTTTTGACCTGCTTTCATAAAAATTCTTTTCATCGCTATATAAATTTAAAACGCCGAAAATCTCTCCAGCTCTTAAAAGAGGCACGGAAACCGCACTTCTTAATCCACTAAGAAATTCTCTTGAAATAAATGCTTTTTCAATCTCTAGTTTCGAATCAACTTCAACCTCTCGGCTCAAAAATGCACGACTTACTAAGCCCTGATCAACTCCCAATTTTATGCTTTGAAATAATCTGGCATTTTTACCAACTGCATATTTACATTCTAAATTGTTATCTTGCGTAAGCATAAACAACGCACATGTTTCATACTCAACAATCTGCTTTATCCTACTGGAAACGAGACGAAACATATCAGCTGATTTGAGCGATGCACCAAAAAACTTATTAGCTTCTTCTAAAACCAATAATTTTTCTTCTATCTCGTGATTAAATATCTGTTCAACGGATTCCTCTTTGCTGGTTATCTCATTTGAGCTGCTTGTGTAGACTGTTTTTCCTCTGAAAACAAAACTGAATATTACGAATGAAACTACTATTCCGCTAAAAATTATTACCTTTGAGAAAAAACTAAAATCAGAGACTGAAACTCCAAAAGTGGTCACCAAAGCCAAAATAGACACAAAAATTGTAATAAAATTATCTATACTTTGCTTTGTATTATTTTCGTATTTTTTTTGAGTGGAGTTTTCTTTCATTAGGTCTAAACAGATCTGACACAAAATGAGGTTAAATAGCAGGAAACAACTATATTTCCTATGTTTTAGAATAACTTTTTGGTCATTGCTACGTCAATAAATTTTATCGATTTTGCTCCTATTACTTGGCAAACAAATAGAATTAATCACTAATATAACCAAAATTATTTTAATTCTATGTAAAATTTAATTTGACTAAAACGAGTTGGATATTTATATTGAGCAATGTTCCAATAAACTTTGGAGTCTGACTATTACTTTTGATAGTCATATTTTATTTGGAAATTAAATTTTTATCTTTGAAGAAGACAGGAGAATAAATTAACAATGAAAAAGATTTTACTTTT
>JANQRU010000002.1 GCA_028284415.1 Pyrinomonadaceae bacterium | reverse complement strand
CTCTGGAGTCATCCTTTAGGATTTGTTTTAGGACATAACTGGACGATTAGTTCAAACAAGATCAATAACTTCCGTTATGGATTTACACGTCAGGCATTTTCACAAGCAGGTGATTCATCAGCTAACGCGATTAATTTCCGTTTCGTTTATTCACCTGTATTAAATCCTGCGGTAAGAACCTTGAGCCGTATTACAGAAACTCAGAACTTTACCAATGATTTTACTTGGATTAAAGGAAATCACACTTTGCAGATGGGCGGTAATGTTCGCATCGTCAGAAATCAGAGAGAAAGTTTAGCAAGTGCTTTTGACGCGGCTGTTACGAATCCATCTTTTTACGAAGGTTCTGGTGCGGTTGTCGATGGGCAGATCACTGGTGCAGGTTATACAATTGATGGCGGTAGCGTAGCTTCTGTTCAAGCGGCGGCAACTGCTCTGATCGGAAGATTTTCACAATATACAGGTAACTTTACCTTTGATATTGATGGAAGTGTTCTTCCTGCCGGTACTCCATCCATTAGAAACTTTGCAACTGAGGAATATGATGCGTATCTTCAAGATACTTGGAGACCATATAGTAACTTAACTCTGACCTTAGGATTAAGATATTCATTCAGTCGCCCGGTTTATGAACAAAATGGATTCCAAGTTGTTCCAAGCGAACCTCTTGGAGATTTCTTTGACAGACGTGCTGAGAGTGCTGCCTTAGGGGCACCGTTGAATGATCTTATTTCGTTTGTTAGAGGTGGACCTGTAAATAACGGACCCGGTTTCTATGAAAAAGATACGAATAATTTCCAACCAAGAATAGCTGTTGCTTGGTCACCTGACTTTGAAAGTGGCTTTTGGAGAAGTTTATTTGGTGCAGAAGGAACATCTACCATCAGAGGTGGTTTCTCAATCACAAATGATTATTTTGGACAGCAATTAGCCGTTTCATTTGATGGTTTGTCAACGATCGGCTTTACAAGTGCGAGCACAATTTCTGCAAACACTTATAATGTCACTGATCGCTTGGCACCTCAATTTACAGGATTTAATCAGGATGTTCGTTCACTTCCGGGTATTCCTGCTCCAACACAGCGTTTTGCAACAGATGCAACTGCTGCATGTTTAGCTGGATTGGAAAGATGTCCACAAAGAATTGAATCATCTTTGGACGCAACGATACAAGCTCCAATTCACTACACTTGGAACTTATCCTACGGAAGAAGTCTTCCAAAAGGAATGTATTTTGAAGCCAGCTACATCGGACGTGCAGCAAGAAATCTTTTTGCGACACGCGACATTATGGCTTTGAATAACTTGGTTGATCCGCAAACTGGAGTAGATTATTACACGGCAATGGGAATGTTGGTTGACGCGAGAGCTGCAAATACGCCAATTGATCAAGTTGCTAATATTCCTTATTTCGAAAATCTATTTCCAAATTACACAACTACGGTAAATGGGGTTAACTTATCTCCAACTCAGCGTATTTATCGCTTAATTGCCCGAACAGGTCTTGCAGGTCCTGTTGGTGGTGGTTTTGACATTGCAGATTATACATTTGTCCAGCTGATTATTGATGACAGGGGAGTTGTTCCAAATCTCTTCTATCATCCGCAGTATGCTGCATTCTCAGCATTCGGAACGATTGCTAAATCTGATTATCATGGTGGTTCATTCTCCTTGAGACAGAGATTGGGTGATATTTTAACCTATGACATCAACTATACTTTCTCAAAATCAATTGATAACGCATCCGGATTACAGACAGGTACATCATATGGTTCACAGTTTATTTTGAACCCGCTAAGACCTGATGACAATCGTGCAGTATCTGATTTTGATACAACACATTTAGTTAATGCTAACTTTATTTTCCAAGTTCCTTTCGGAAAGGGAAGACAATTCTTTAGCGGGGCTAATTCATTCGTTGATGCATTTATTGGCGGTTGGCAATTAGCAGGTGTCTATCGTTGGAATACAGGACAACCTAACATTCCTCCGTTTGACCAAGCTCAGTGGGCAACTAACTGGAACGTTCAGTCAAACGGTACACCTATCAGACCTGTTGAATTTGGAGCAATACGTGGAACTCAGAACGCATTTGCTGATCCACAAGCTGCATTCAATTCATTTAGAAATGCGAGACCAGGTGAAACCGGACCACGAAACATTTTCCGTCTGCCGGGTTATTCAACTTTGGATCTAGGATTAACAAAGAACTTCATAATGCCTTGGAATGAGAACCATAAATTCCAATTCCGTTGGGAAGTCTTTAATGTAACTAATTTCCAAGCATTTACGACAGTAAATGGAATTACCCGTGCTGCTTACGGTTTACCGCAAGATTCGGATGTACCAACTACAGCAGCATCAAATACATTTGGACGTATCTATGATGTAATTCAAGGAAGCCCACGCTCAATGCAATTTGGTTTCCGTTACGAATTCTAGTTGATGTTTGAATCAAACTATTTAAGAGGTTGAAACTTAGGTTTCAACCTCTTTTTTTATTTGTAGATTTGATTGTTATGAGTAATGACTGAGATTAAAGAATGCAAAAACAAACACCTTATGAATTTTCTAACGCTTCGCCATCAATTATAGAAAATTTTGGTTCTATCAATAGTCTTTTATTTCAATTTCATATAGTGTTCTTTTGTAGCTTTATCAAGTTTCTGGACGGCATATCTTAATGTTACGCGAGGCATAGTTGAGGCGTGTTTATCTAAAAATTTCTTCAGTTTATCCTCATTTTTTTTGCCCGCTTCGCGTAGCCAGCTTCCGACAGCTTTGTTCATGAGATCATGCGTGTCATTTACTAAAATTTCAGCTATTTTGAAAGTGTCATCAAGGTCACCTTGTTTAATAAAATGATAGGTGCTGACAATAGCAGTTCTTCTTTCCCAAACATCTTCAGATTTTGCCAGTTCATACAAAATATCTCGCGGTTTATCTTCCAAATACCGACCGATAATATTGTATGAACCTCGGTCAACGAAGTCCCAATTATTTAATCTGTCATGCCTTTCTAAATAAAGATCATACAATTCTTTTCTTTCTTCATCAGAGAGTTTATTTTCACGAGCCTTAAAATCCATAATACTGACCGCACCCATTCGGATTTCATAATAATCACTATCAAGTAGCTTATTTACCTCTGCTAAAGACATTTTCTTAAAAGATTTTGCTGTCTTGAACACATCTCCAAATTTAATGCCAAAAGCCTTTGTTTTTCCATCATTTCCCTTAAAAAACCTCTCAAGCTTATCAGCTTCTTTTTCAGACTTAAATTTTGTTAGTTCATCAATAAAATCTTTTGCAGTTGTCATTTTCTTTGTTCAATCTCCATCGCTCGCCAATAAAATTCTTGAAACTCTTCTTTCTTCAACTTCACACGCATCACTGAAAGTACATCATTTAATCCCAAACTAACCCAATCCCAAAGCATTGTTCCAAAATTATATTCCATCATATAATCTGCGATTTCTTTTCTTGAGTCAGCAACTTCTTTCTCGGTAAACCCGTTTTCAATAAGAAGTTCAATGGTTTTTTGCTTTTGTTCTTCATCAAATTCAGTATCTAAAAATGGTTCAGTAATTCGATTCCAATTTGAATTTCTGTTTGCTTCTTTGATGTTATTTCTTTCCGTAAACTCTTTTAATTCAGCAATGTATTCTCTCGAAATAAAAATCAATTCATCGCCAATTTTCAAAGTCGGCGGATATTCATCTAAATGTATTTCATCAATTTCGGAGAAATGAATTTCTTTGTTAGGAAATACCGTAGAAGGCTCAAATGGATAATCTGTAGTTTTAATAGATTCGTCAAGAATTTCGGATTCCCCAATTCCGCAGAAGAATTTTACTAACTCATCAGTTCTTGACTCGGAAAAAGCGTATGTTTCTTCTTTTTGTTTTGGTTCACTTGGTTTTCCAACGAGGTGATTAATCAGGTAATAAAACAAATCCAACATAGCTTTTTTTATTCTACAAAATTCATCAATTTTTTTAGTTTGTTCATTTGTTCTTTTCCAAAAACTGCTGTGCAATTTTATTTACCGTTAGATAATTAACCTGCCAACTTTCGTAAACTTCTTTTGCCCAATTTTCAATAATAAGTTTACATTCCTCTGCGTCATCGGATTTTTCTTTAATATCTGTCGTCGTAAGATTTCCTCTTTTAAGAGGTGGCGGCGATGCAAGATATTCGTCTTGCTTTTTAGTTTTATATTCGTTCAAACATTTGCTTAAAACTGGTGAAAATTGGTATTGCCACTTGATTTTGTATTCAAAAACCAAATGCAGACGAGTTAAATGAAAATGATTGCTCCAACGCCCGTGAATTTCGGGATGTTGAAGTGTATGTGCATCAGCAATCAGAAAAATAAATTTGTGGTTTGTAGTGGCGGAATAGTCAATTTCTTGAAATCCAACGCTGAAAATTTCAACACATTCGTGAATACCTCTTTTTACATTTGCTCCGCAAAATTGACACTTTCCCGTATCAATTAACTCAACACCATTTTTCTTTGCCAAATCAATATAATTTTGCACATTTACATTAAAACGAAACGCTGTAACTAAATCCAGCTTTTTTGCTTTCAACCAACATAAACCCGAACTGATGACGACCGCGATTGTAATTTATGAGCGGATGAACTTTTACCCCGTCGAAAAGGATCGTTGATGAAAAATCGTTTGGCAAAGAAATATTCAAACCACCAATCGGTCGGAATTTGTCTTCAAAAGTTCCGTAAGTTACGCCGAAATATGGCGAGATCGGTAAGCCTGTTTCCCGGTTTAAGTTTTTGCTGAAAGTTGCGTAGAAAGATTGTCCTGAGGGCGTACCGATGCGATCGGAACTTGTTCCTAAAATTAACGCAGGGCGTTTTTCGGTTTCGGTTATCGCCACGAAATTGGCAAGTGGCGAAACCTTTCCGGCGAGCGGATTGTATTCGATGCCGACCGAAAGACGCGGATTTACCTGATAGGTCAGAGTATTCCGCCATTTCGCACGGTTTATAATATCGGGTATAAAACGCGTCCCATATGTCCATTTATATTTGATTTCTCCTGTCCCGCTAACTGCACGACCTTCTCCTGGTCAGAGCGGTCAACTTGGGACAGTTGAGACTTTGGATGAAGATTTTTTCGTTTCTTTTCGAGCAATCGTTTCGGTTGGCTTTGGTTCGATAGTTTCGACTTTGCTCTCCGCCATTTGGAGCATGCCATCAATGTCTTTTCGCAGTTCGTCGGCTTTGACGATACCCGAAATTATCTTGACGATTTTTCCTGTTTTATCAATTATGACCGTTCCCGGTAAAGCCGTTCCGAGCCCGAAACGAGTCATATCTGCACCAGTCGCTCCCATCCAAATCGGGAAGTTCACTTTCGTTTCTTTAATAAACTTTAAAACCTTCGGTCTGTCAGAAACTTCATCAACCGAAGCTCCGATAACTTGCACGCCAAGTGCCGCATATTCGTTTTGAATCTTCGCCAAATCGGGCATTTCTTCTCGACAAGGCAAACAATAAGTTGCCCAAAAATTCAAAATTACAATCCGCCCTTTGAACTGGCTCAAACTCTGGTCAGTACCAAATAAATCCTTGAGTTTGAGTTCGATAATTTGTCCAATCGCCGCTTTTCGCTCACGTTCGGCAATGCTGTCTTTAACAACTTTCAAAGTATCAACGACAAAAACTTTTTTCTTCTTTTTAAGTTGCCCAGAAACCAAAACCGATTTGCCGATATAGCTCAACCAATTCTTTTCAGTCAGCTTAAATTTGCCTTGCTCAAGTCTGTAAAGATTAAACTTATCGCCATCTTGCACAGCAATCAAAGTCGGATCGCCCTTATCAATACAAGCCCCCGCCTTTAACAAATCTTCCGCCGTCCCAAACTCAACCTTAGTTCTGTCTGCTTCCGCCCAACACTCAGCACAACAAACAATCTGCCCTTCAACATCATTAATAGTAACGTCTTTTGTCTGTGCAAAAGCATTGAATGCAAAAAGCGAGAGTGCAAAAATTAAAAATAAATATCTCATTTAAAAATCTCCCAAATATAATTCAACAAATGAATACGCCCGCATTTATAAATAAACACGGCTGACTTAATTGCAGTAAATTATTTTGGAAATTTTTAAATTCTTAATATAAACGGTCGTTTATTTTGAGAAGTGAGTTTAGGTGGAAGATAGAATTCCGTTTGATGTTTTGAATATTTGTTGACAACATCGAACGATGAATAACTTGTAGAAAATTTACCGCTTACTGTTGCCGGTTCGAGTTTGAAAAATACTCTCTCGTTCAGAGTCGTTTTTGCAGTAGCTTGTATCGGACAAGCATCTTCGTGTGAAGGATTTTCAAAAACTACCGAGATTTCCGTCGAGTCTGCAGAATCATCTTTGCAACTGTCATTTTCAAAACACAGAAAAAAACAACTCACAAAAACCCATACGAGGCTCAGCATCAAAAAAGCGGATAAGTTTTGTTTTAGATAAAATTTCAAACTGCTGATATTTTTACTTGTGAAAACAATATAATCAAGCCTTCGTAGACTTTTGTGAAATCAAAGCTACAGATATTAGCTCACAACAGGTAGCATTTACATAACTGTTCCGAAATTATTTTAGGTGGATTTTTAGTTAATTAGTGAGCTTTATACGATTATAACTTGAAACATCGCATCAAAAGGGTCGCCTAGTAAAACAGAATTAGAATCCTCATAAATAACTTTTCCGTTATTAGCAATAACTTTTTGTTTGGTTTCTTCTAGATTGGCGACTGCAAAATAAACTGCCCAATATTCATGTTTTCCTTTGATTTCGTTGCTGATTTGTTGAATGGCACTTATGTTTTCTTGATTGCTGTTGTAAATGAGATAGCGTTCATAGTCAGATTCGACAATTTGCCAATCGAAAATGTGTTTATAAAAATCAATCACCAACGAAGCGTCGGAAACAAAAAGATCATTCCAAACCATTGTACCGATTGTGTTTTGTGTTCTAGCATTAAGCTGATTGCCTTCATAAACCGTAAATCCTGCACCGGAAGGATCTCTGATTAAAGCGATTTTGCCGATTTGCTGTTCGGTATCAACTAATTCAATTATTCCGCCAGATTCTTTTGCTTTTTTGACAGTTTGCTCAAGGTTTTCGACTTGAATATATGACATCCAAAAAGACGGCATATTCATTTGGCGAAATTTTTCGGGTGTTTCATAAAGTCCACTTGCCTCTTGATTTGAAGCCATTGCCATAAAATAACCTTCGCCATTTCCAAAGTATTCCCAACCGAATACATTTGAATAAAAGGTTTTGGCAACTTCCAAATCAAAAGTTGAAAGGTCTGTCCATACAAAATTATTGTCTGTCATTTTTTCGCTTTTAACTTACAACAGGCGGAGGTAGCATAACTGTTCCGCAACTATTACAAGTTCGGTTTTCTTCGCTTCCATAAAATCTTTCGAAGACTTCTTGGAATTGCGTCATAATGTTGGTTAGAACGAAATATTCTTCATAAAGTTTTTCATTGCAGTTTTCGCAGAACCACATAAGTCCGTCTTTTTCGCTGTTGCGACGTTGGCGTTCGATGACCAAACCGACTGTGTTTTCGCCACGGACTGGGTTGTGCGGGACTCTTGGCGGAAGCAGGAAAATCTCACCTTCTTTGATTGGAACATCAACCGCTTTGCCGTCTTCCTGGATTTTAACGGTGATGTCGCCTTCGAGTTGGTAGAAAAATTCTTCGCCTTCGTCGTAGTGATAATCTTTGCGTGAATTCGGTCCACCGACGACCATCACGATAAATTCTGCATCTTCCCAAACGCATTTGTTTCCGACGGGCGGTTTGAGCAAGTGTCTGTGTTCGTCAATCCATTTTTTGAAATTAAAAGGTCTCTGTATTAGCATAATGTTTATTTTAATTCACAAAGTGGAAGAAAAGAAATTGTCCACAGATGAACACAGATAAACACGGATAAGAAAAATAGAAAGAGAGTTTAAAAATCTGTGGCTATCCGTGTTTATCTGTGGATAATTATTCTTCTACTTTTTTAAAAGTTGTTTTGTCATCCAAATATCAGGTTTGCCGAAGCCGTTGGCGTGTGGAATGACTCCCGTAATTGTGTAACCACATTTTTGGTAGAATTCGTATGGATGATCGCCTAGATTGTTGATGTTGGCGAGGTGTTCGAGTGGGTTTGGATAGAGTTCGATTCCGCCGAGGCTTGTGCGATTATTTTCGTCATCGCTTCCGAGAAAAACGACCGAGCCGCCACGTTTTAGCACTTGCTCTTCAAAATCTTTGAGCGTCTTTCTGCCGATGCCTTTTGCTTTTACATTTCTGCGGACGACAAGCAGAGCGAGTTCCCAAGTGTAGTTTGTATAAATCTCTTCGCCGATCGTCCAGGCTAAAACTTCGTCTTCATCATTAACGGCAATGCGGCTGATCTTTTTCTCTTCCAAAGAATCTGCAACTTCCTTTTCGCATTCTTCCATCGTTGACCAAGCCTGAGTTCCCGTATCGCTAAAGCCATCAAGCAAAATCTCAGCCATTTGTTGATTTAGTTTTTCATCTTCTGTCGCATCAATTATTTTCATATCAAATATAGAATTATCTGACGGGCGGTGGTGATAAGCTTTTGCCCGTTAATTCTGCTGCTAGCTGCAAGAAATCTCCGAAGCCATCTGTGTTCCAATTATAGTTTTTGCTATTTCTTACTACTCGAACCGCAATTAATTTATCTTCCGGCATTACCAACAGATAATTACCACGAAAACCGGAAGCGTAATAACCAATTGTCTCATCGCTGAATATTCGTTTTCGCAATCCGTAATTAGTATTTTTCAAAGTTTCACGGAGTGTTTTTCTCCATTCTTTACCTAGAGCTTTTTCAAGTGCGGCAAAATACTCGTTATCCGATTCAAAAACTTTATTTTCCAATGGAGCGATTTTTTGGAGGAATTCGGCATTGATTTTATCTTGCCTCATTTTTATAAATCTTTCTGTATCAATCACGCTTTTTGAAGTTTTCGTATAACGCCACCAGAGCAGACCGCTTGCTGTAAAGAATTTTTGCCCCGGTTTTACCGCTTCTTCAACAAAAGCACGGCTTACAATTTGTTTTCCTTCAAACTGACCGCCGTTCAGCATCAGAATTCCGAATTTGGCAAGTCCCATCGGTTCGATCATATGTCCGCCGTATGCGAGTGGATTGCCGTCTTCATCCCAAATCCAATTATAATCCGCGATATTCATTGGGGAGTAAAATTCATCGGCAAAATATATGTCCATACGTTTGCCAGAAGCCTTTTCAATAATTCCTGCCAAAAGCCCAACTGCTTTATTGTTATAGCTCCAATTTGTTCCGGGCAGATTTGTTAGCTCAGCGGCGATGGCGAGCTTTATCACATTGACAGGTGGATATTTTCGTTCGATCTCAACACTTGCGTTCGGAATATTTTGAATTCCCGATGTGTGGTTAAGTAGCATTCTGATGGTTATTTGTTTTTTATTTCCCTGAATCCATTCAGGATAAAAATCGCTTACAGGTTGATCTAGCGATTTGATTTTTCCCTGATCTATTAATTTGCCGATTGCCAAAGCCGTTAAGGATTTTCCCGCTGAAGCAATATAGACCGCACCTTTTTCCTTTCCGTAATACTCTTCTACAAGAGTTTTTCCATCCTGAATAACAATAACCGCGTCGCTATTGGTTTCCTTTCCACCTTCTATCAGATGTTTGAGTTTTTCCGAGTCAATTTTTGTAAAACTTTTTCCAATGCCCAAAGTTGTGATTAAAAAAACCAGCAAAATACTTGAAAATACTCTCATTTTCCTGTTCTCCTCCAAAACTCTTAATGCTCTGTGAACTAATAAATTTCTGCGGATTTATAGCTTATACATCAATAACACCCACAGATAATAATTTATGACAAAAAAGTGAATAAGATATTTCGTCTTGGAAAAAAATTAGATTTTTTGCTCTACTTCCAATCGAAATAATTTGATGCATTAACATTTGGAATTAAAAGCACAGCGTCAAAGCCGAAGACCATTTCCTTAAAGCCTTTTGGTAAATTTTTCATTTTCCCATAGTGAAGTGGATTTCTAAATGGTTTTAGATCAACTAGAGTCCAGTCTTTTTTATCGGCAATTTCCAAAAACAAATTCATATCCGCGAAACCAGAATCTTTTGCATTAACGGGTTTCTGTTTGAGCGATTCGTCAGGAATAAATGGAAACCAGCGATTTTGTTTTCCGCTTGTGGCATGAACCAATAGGTTAAAAGACTTTGAGCCATTTGAATCAGCAATTTCCGAAACAAAATTTCCAATGTCAAAAACTTCTGTATAATTCATCCCGCGTGTCATGTGGTTTGCACCAAATTTGAAAATTACCTTTGGCATTTTTTCTTTTTGCAAGGCTTTTCGGTAATAATTCATAAAATTACGCTTCATCAATCTTGCTCGCAGATTATTTGAATTATAGCCTTCTCTCGTAAAATATTTTTGATAAATTTCCCAACTCAAACGCAGTTCGCTCAAAATTTCCAAAGCCTCTTTGTTTTTAGAATTTGCAAATGCCGAATCTAGCTTTTCAAAATCTTCAGCTTTTGCAGATGATAAAAATGCTTGACTCGGATTTTTTGTTTTGATGATTCTTTCAAATTCAGTCGTTATTTGGTCGTAATAAGGTTTGACTATCGCTTTGGATTTTGAATCCGGAGCAAGTTCATAAAGTCGGACGATATGAAAATGTGGTGAGGCGGCAAATTCTTGATCTAATCCCCATAAAATCGGTTTGTTTTTATTGCTGATTTTCAAAACTTCTTCAATCATTGCTGCTTCTTCTTTCAGATTAAAAAAGGGTAAAGCAAATGGATATTTTTTACTGAATTTGGTAAATCCATTTGAAGTTTTCGCAAAGTTTTCAATCCGACGAGCCGTAATTGGTCCCGTTTCGATTGCAAAATAATTATATCCGTATGAATGAATTTGTTTGAAAAGGGAAGTTGTAAGCATCGGCAGCTCGGCAATTCCGTGAGATTCGCCGATTAGGAAAAATTGTGAAGATTTGGCTTCTTTCACAAGCAAGTCAGCACCTTTGCCGACGAGTTCACCGTTTTCTAATTTTATGCTGTATTTATTTTTGAAAAGAGTTTCGGTAAGAGAGTTTTGTGCTTGAATGAAACTAACTAAACCGACTGATATCAAAAGAAAAGTAAATGCGATTTTCATAATTTTGCGAATCCTCAAAGATGTATTATGTCCAAAATTTATAACATAATACTTTATTTGATTCTTGAAAGTTCGCTGAAAATTCTAGTCAATAGTCGCAATTACCTTTAATTCAATTGCAATTGGTGTCGGCAAACTGCTGATTTCAACCGTCGTTCGGCAAGGTTGATTGTCCGCAAAATATTCAGCATAGATTTTATTATAGGTCTTAAAATCATCTTTCATATTAGTAAGAAAAACCGTTACATCAACAATTTTATCCCAACTTGAACCAGCGGACTCTACTATCAAACGGACATTCTTAAAGACCGAATGACATTGTGCTTCAATGTCGTAAGAAACAATGTTTCCATTTTCATCCAGCTCAACGCCGGGAATCTTTTTTGTTCCGCGTTCTCTCGGTCCAACGCCTGATAAAAACAAAAGATTTCCAACCTGTCTTGCATGTGGATATAATCCGACGGGTTCGGGAGCTTTTTCTGAGTTAATTAGATTTTTTTTGCTCATAATTGCTTTAAATCAGTATAACGAGCGATAGCGAGTAGCTTTATATTTAGCCAACTTGGCGTTGGGTAAACCTGCTCACTATCGCTCGCTATACTGATCTTATGTTTTTAATTTGCTTTTAGTGAAATACCGAGTTTTTCAAATGTATCGTTTGCTCCGGTGATTATTTCGTTGTGGTTTTCGGTTTGGTCGGCGAATTTGTTGATCGCTTCCATAAAACCCATCCACATAGGTCTTGTATGTTCGCCATAGCCTGAGAAAAATGCTGAACCGTTGCTCGCATCAATATCAAGAGTTTGCTTCAAATGACGAGAAATAACTTGCCCGCCAAGCGTTGAACCTTCAATCACATAAAGTGATCCAAAAATACGTTCGCCCGAATCGAGATTCGGCAGGTCGTCGGTTGTTTCGATTTTGGAAATATCTTCATCCGACATTCCCAAAGCATTCAAATCACTTTCAAGTTTTGGTGTGTTAAGTCGCTCAGAATGATTAAAGTCGATTTCATTTGCTGAAATTGCTTCGCTCATTTTTTCCTCAAAAGGTTTGTAAAATGAATAAAACTTAACAAGCAAATTTCGATAATCGTCCAACGAAAATCCTTCCCGCATAATATCAACATTCTCTTCGGTTTCCTTATGCTGATGAGCGGTCTCTTCTTTAAGACGAGCCAAAATCCCATCGCTTCTGCGTGATGTCTGTTCTGGTTGCATAATGCTTTATAACTTATCCGATTACTAGAATTAAATCCAATAATATTATGAACTCCTTTCGCCTTCATAAACGGCGGTCGCACATTCAACAAAAAGATTCAGATAATAATCCCGAATCTCTTCTTGCGAAAGTTGTTTATTTTCCTTCTCAGCAATGAATTTCATCAATTCAAACGCCACTTCTTCACCTGTTTCTATTCTGATCGGTTGTGTTTCTTGACTCATAATTTCTCCTTATAATTCATGTTTACTCATTTTAACAAGAGAGCCATCCTCCGGTCTTGCAATCTTTTAAGTTTTTATTCTTAAACTCTCTTTCAATAATATCAGCTACCTTTCGCATTTTTTGAGTTTCTGGGCAATCTGATGAGGTTCTATCATATTGCTTATAAACTCGGTAAACTTTATTCGTATTTATTTCCACCACAAATGAACTTCCATCAAGCATTGCTAATTCACATTTTTGTTCTATTGCATCCTTAATTTTCAAAATCCCTTCATTAAAAATTTTTTCTGTGAATGTTTCCCATCCTGACAATGGTCTTCCAATAAGTTGTATTATTTTAACTTTTTTATATTTATTTTTATCACTATCGTTGGAGTCAAGGTTTCTTTCTGCTTTTATGTGATAAGCTCTCCAGATTTCTTCGTTCTTTTGTAAAATTACTCCCTCAGTTGCAGTAAATGGTGGAAAATGCCAAACGCGTATCTCAATATCTTTTTTGGAAAGATTTTTTTCTCTAAGTGGAATTAATCTAATTGCGTCAGTAATAGTATTGATTTCTTTGGAAATCATTTCATCATAATTATCTTTTGGGATTATCAATTTCGGAGCTTGATGAAAATAGAAATTAAAAAATATCCAAGCTGAAATACCGATACCAAAAGTTATCAAGACTGTTATCAAACTCAATTTGAATTTTCTTGTTCTGTTCATTTAATAGTTCACCTTAACACAAATGTTCTTCTCTTCCGTAAAAAACCGAAGTGCTTCAAAGCCACCTTCGCGTCCCATTCCTGAATCTTTTACGCCGCCAAAAGGTGTTCGTAAATCTCTCAAGAGCCAAGTGTTTATCCAGACGATTCCCGATTCAAGTTTTTCGGCGACGCGATGGGCTTTGTTGAGATTTGAAGTCCAGACGGTTGCTGATAACCCGTAGCGTGTAGAGTTGGCGTAAGTTAAGACTCCTTCTTCGGTGTCGAATGGTTGAACAGAAACGACTGGACCGAAGATTTCTTCTTGGTTTGTTCGGCAGTTGTGTGAGAGGTTTTCGATGATTGTTGGCTCAACAAAGTAACCCTTTTCGCAGCGACCTTTCGGGCGAACTTGATTTCCACCCGTTAAAATTTGTCCACCTTCTTCTTTTGCAAGTTCGATATAAGAGAGAATTTTGTTCATGTGGTCATTTGAAACGACTGCACCGACATTTGTTGATGCTTCCAAAGGATCACCGATTTTCAATGCTTTTACTTTTTCAGCAAAATCACTGCAAAAATTTTCATACATTGGACGTTCGACAAAAATCCGTGAACCGCATAAACAAATCTGTCCTTGATTTGCGAATGACGAACGAATAGTTGTGTCGAGCATCGTTTCGTAATCGCAATCGGCAAAAATTATGTTTGGATTTTTTCCGCCGAGTTCGAGGGATAATTTTTTAAATTTTGGTGCGGCTTCTCGTGCAATCCATTCGCCTGTTGCAGTTCCGCCAGTGAATGAAATTGCTTTTACCGCATCGTGTTGAACAATCGCCGCTCCCGCTTTTTGTCCGAGACCGTGAACAATATTTAAAACGCCCTTTGGCAAACCCGCTTCGATGCAGAGTTTTGAGAGCAAATACGAAGTCATTGGCGTAATTTCGGTCGGTTTGGCAACAACGCAATTTCCGGCAGCGAGTGCAGGAGCGATTTTCCAAGTAAACAAATAAAGCGGTAAATTCCATGGTGAAATGCAACCGACAACGCCAATTGGTTGTCGCAATGTGTAATTTATCGCTTCACCAACCATTTGATGAGATTCCGAAGCAAAATGCATTGCGGCAGTGGCGTAAAACTTAAAATTTGAAACGGCTCTTGGAATATCAACTGCTTTTGCAAGAGTTTTGGGTTTTCCGTTATCAATGCTTTCCGCTTCCGCCAATTCGTCTAAATCTCGCTCAATTAATTTTGAAATTGCAATCAAAATATCGTGTCGCTGTTCAGGAGTTTTCGCAGACCATTCAGGAAAAGCATTTTTTGCAGATTCAACAGCTTTGGCAACATCTCTTTCATCTGAATCGGGGATGAGCGAATAAACTTCACCGATTGCGGGATTGTAATTATCAACATATTCGCCCGAAATCGGAGCGACCAATTCGCCATTTATATAGTTTTCGAGTTTTTGCATTGTGGAAATTATAGACGATTAAATTTTTGCAGGGAAGTTAAACCCAAAAAGGCACAGGGTTTTAAAGCAAAGGTATTTTCCACAGATGAACACAGATAGACACAGATTTACAGAAATAAAGAAAAGATGAAATCAGTGTAAAATTCGTCTTCTTATCTCCTAAAAATCTGTGTCTATTTGTGGTTAAAAAAATTAACTTTCAAACCGTTTCCAGTCTCCCCAAATTGCCAGAGTTAAACCGGGTTCTTGGATATTGACGAAAAGCACTTTGCCATCGGGTGAAAATGTTGAACCGGCGAATTCACTTTCTTCGTATCCCGAAACGATGTTTTTAGCAAAATCTGCGACTTTTCCTTCGGGGGTTAGAATTCGTAGATGATTGTCAGGAGTTCCCCCCGAGCCTATGTAGTCGCTGTCTTCGCATAGGAATAATAAGTTGCTATTTGGATAACAGCAGATATTGTCGGGCATATCGAGAAGTTCGCGGTCGGGAGCTTCAAATAAGAGACGTAAAATTCCTTCATCTTTTGTGCGTGGTTCGTATAACCAAATTTGTCCGCCTTTGGTGCTACCGCCACTTGAAGAAATGAAATAACAACGTCCTTGTTTATCGGTAAAACAACCTTCTAATTTTTTAAACCTCGCACCGCCTTTGGATTTTCCTTCTTCGTAAACCACTGTTTCTTTTGTATCGGCTTCAACAGGGTCTGGATTATCAATCGTAACCCAAGTCGTTTTAAAGGTTGTTTGAGTTAAGTTTTTAGTTGTGTCGAAATTCGGACGGTTTTTTATTGCGAGCATTTGTAAAGTCCCGCCCTCGACAAGTCTTGTAAAACGCTTTGGAAGAAAACGATAAAATCCGCAAGGCTTTGCATCTTCGGTCAGATAAACAACTCCGCGTTTTGCGTCAAAAGCAACGGCTTCGTGTGAAAATCTTCCCATTGCTTTAAGCGGAATCGGCGTAACATTGTTGTTTGCCGATGCGGAGACTTCAAAGCAATAACCATGTGGTTTATCAAAACCACCGACCTTTTGCGGTTCTTCTTCGTCATCATCTTCCTCTAGAAAGGCAGTTTTTCCGTAAGTTGTTTCTTCACAAGAAATCCAACTGCCCCAAGGTGTCGGACCGCCCGCACAATTATTCAAAGTTCCGCTCAGGCTGACAAAATCTCTTTCAATTTCCAAAGTTTTCGGGTTGATTATAAGGGTTGTCGTTCCACCGCCAGCCGTTTTGTCGTAGTGTCGGTCTTTCCCAATCACTACATTTTCTTTCGGCACATCATCATTTATTTCGTGATTGCGAACGAGACGAATTTCACCACGACGGTAAAAAGCAGCCATTCCGTCGTGGTCAGCGGGGGTTTTTTGTCCGTCAGACATTACCTTTCCCGTTTTCCCAAAAACTTTATATTCAAAACCTTTCGGTAGAGAAATTAACTTTTCACCAGTATTTTTTGCGGCAGTCGGGATCATTTCGCCGTAGCCTTTAGCTTTTAAGTTTGAGAGAGCATTACTTTTTTCAAAGGCTTTAATTCGATTTGAGAATCCACCAAATGATATAGCCAAACCACTCGCGGTTGCACTCAATAGAAAATCTCTGCGTTTCATATTATATCCTACTAATACAAGTCAAAAAATATCTTTATAAAAAAAGTGTGAGGGCAGTTTGCCCTCACGTTCAGCAAAGGAGGAGGGGGCAACACCTCTTATAAATCGAATTTAATTCCGAAGGTTGCCCACCATCTATAGTATTCCTCTTGGATAGGACGGCTTGTAACTCCCTCAAATCTTCTAAAAGGTTCGTTAGTTAAATTTAAGAACTCAGCAAATACTCTTATGTTTTTTGTGATTTTTTGACTTAAATTAACGTCTAGTTGTAAATGATTATCAATGAATATGTCTCTAAGTGGATCACTCGAAACCTCGCTTAGATATTGATCACGATTGTGCCATGAAGCACGTCCCGAAAATCCATATTTTTCATAAGAAAGCGCTAAATTAGCAACGTTTTTCGCTTGTCCGGGAAGAATTGATTCGCGGAATGAATTTAAGTCTCCATCCGGCAAGCGAGCTTCCGAATTTACGTATGTGTAATTTGCATAAACTCCAAAACCATCGAGCGGTCCGGGTAAGAATGTGAAACGGTTTTGGAATGCAAGCTCAAATCCGTAAAGGTTAGCACTATCACCATTTCGCGGCTCAATTATGTCAAATGTTTCGATCGGTCCTGTCGGTCCGCCAGTTGGTCTATCTTCTTCAAATGTGAAAGGGAAGATGTAATTTTTCAAACGTTTGTAGAAAAATCCACCTGAGATAATCCCGACAGAACTTAAGTAATGCTCAACTAAAACATCTACATTATTTGAAGTGGTTGGAACAAGAAACGGATTACCACGTTCCAGCTCTAAATCTTCTTCCAGAATAAGCTGAAAAGGTGTCAGATCGCGGAAATTCGGTCTCGCCAAAGTTTGCGTAAATGAAGCACGGAAGTTCGTTTTTTCCGTGATACGGTATTTTGCGTGAATTGACGCTAGATAGTTGTTAAATGTATTCTCGCCGGGAATATCCTGTCTGGACAAGAAATCTCCATCATCATCAAATAAAATCTCAGTTCCTGTATAGTCAACATCCGTTCTTTCATAACGAAAACCCGGAACGAGTTGGAATTTTTCGCCGAAATTTAATTGAGTCATAATGTATGTAGCAAAAACATTTTCTCTCGCACGGTAATCTGCAACATTTTCTTCAAAATCAAATTCACTTTCTGCATCGGGACTTGTAAGAATTTGTCTGGCGATGAGTGGATCAACAAATGCGTTACCGGGATTATATCGTCCATCTAAAAATGTACCTTGTGTAAAGTTTTGGTCTAAGACTTGTGTAAATACAGGTTCGTTATCATCAAATTCAAAAACAGTTACATCGTTATTTCTAAATTTCTTTTTGTATTTGTTTTTAAAGCCTACTTTGAGGAGTCCAGCAAAGCCCGTGGATGTTGGGAGTGGGATTGAAGCATTGAATTTTACTCGAAAATCTCTTTCAGTTGTTACATTGTTTTCCAAAACAGATTCGTCAAAAGTGTAAAGACTAAAATCTTCATTTTGAGGATTAGCCTGAATGTTGTCGGGATCAATCGAGGTCGGCGAGACATTTGGGTTAAATATCACATTTCTTTGGCGGTAGGTTGTATCAAGACGATCTGGTTCTTCTTCATCAGCGAGAGCAAAAGAAACTTTGTAATCAATTTGGACAAAGTTTGGCAAAACATGGTCACCACCAAATGATCCTTGTGTGATAGTTTGACCTTCAAAACGATCTTTTAATTCGCGTTCGATTCGACCATTGCCGAGACGAAAACGCGTTCTGCGGCGAAATTCTTGGTCGTCGAATTGATTATATATTCCTTTGAAAAAAATTCTTGACGTATCAGAAAATCTGTAATCAATCGAAGGATTTACACCCCAGCGTTTACGGTTGATTATGTAATCCCGAAGCTGTAAATCATCGAGTTCGCCATCATCATATTCAACCTCGAAATTTTCAGATCCTCTATCAGTGTTGAAATAACTTCCCGCAAAAAGAACTCCGAGTTTATCGTTAAAAAATCTGCGTCCGATGGTTCCATTAAACGTTTGGAGATCATCATTGACAATTCTGTTATAACCAAGCCCGGCAGTTAATGAAATACGTGTTTTTGAAGGAGCACCCTTTGTAACAAGATTGACTGAACCACCGATCGAATCTGCATCCATATCTGCGGTTGGGGCTTTTGTTACTTCGATGGCTTCCAGTAAATCAGCTGGAATTACATCTAAAGCAACGGCTCGAACATCACCCTCAGGAGAAGGAACTCTTTCGCCATCAATCATCATTGAGTTAAGGCGAGCCTCTGTTCCACGAACTTGAACATAACGACCTTCGCCCTGATCACGTTCAATAGTTATTCCGGGAATTCTTTGTGTAGCTTCTGCGGCATTTGGATCAGGAAATCGTCCAATCTGGTCTGCCGAAACAATGTTAGTTATGTTAACCGCTTCCTTTTGTTGGTTAAGTGCTTTAGCTTGCCCTTCGAGAAGTGGTGCATTTACCGTGACAGTTTCGCTAACACTGGTTGAAACTACTGTGTTGGCAGTGGCAATTTCACCTGCTTGAACATTAACCGTTATGGTTTTGTCTTCGTAACCTAAGTACGAAATTGTAATGGTTTGTTGACCTGCCGGGACACGCAACAGACGAAAATTACCCGTACGATCGGTCTGGGTATTAAGGGGTGTTCCTGAAACGGATACATTTGCACCTTGCAAAGGATTGCCCGATAATTCATCAGTAATTGTTCCGGTTATTCCTCCTGTCTGTTGAGCAAAAGTTGTTAAAGAAAATAAACTAAATAGTAAAGTAATTAAGCTGATATATAAGAACCGCTTAGACATTGAATCTTCTCCTTGATTTTAAACGAAATATTTTTTCAAGTTTTACAGTGGTTAAAATCAAAGAATAGATTTGCGAAATTATCTTTGTGTTAAAAATACATTAAGTTTATGTTAAGACTTACCAGAGATTTAACTTACAATTTTGATAGTTTTTCTTATAATCAAAAAAACTCTGAATGAATCAATCACATAGTATTTCAAAAAAAGTTTTAGCTTGGAGCGTTGATCTCTATACTGCTTCGGGAATTTTGGCTGGCTTTATGTCAATTTTGGCAATAAGCGAAAAAAATTGGCGTGCGGCGATGGCATGGTTGCTTGTTGCTTTAGTTATAGATGGAACTGACGGAACCTTTGCAAGACAGCTTAAAACGACCAACGTTTTGCCATTTATGAACAGCAAGCATATTGATTATGTGGTTGATTTTACAAACTATGCTGTCATTCCCGCGTATTTTTTCTATGCGGCAGGACTTGTCCCGACTGAATGGAATTTACCCCTAACATTTTTAATTCTGCTTGTTTCTGCGGTTTATTACGGAATAGAAGAAATGGTTTCGGACGATTTTAATTTCGTGGGCTTTCCTGTCATGTGGAATATGGTTGTATTCTATCTAATTTTTGTTTTTTCATTTGGCGAGTGGGGAAATGCTGCAATAGTTGTAACCTTTTCAATCATGCATTTTGTCCCAATAAAATTCGCCTATCCTTCACGGGCTAAACGTTTAAAATTTGTAACAATCGCGTTTACAACAGTTCTTTTAATAGTAATGCCGATAATCGTTTGGTTTTATCCAAATGTTCCGGATTGGCTAAAATGGATAGCGATTATGTGCTTAGCTTATTTTGGAGTTTTAGCGATTTTAGATACGTTTTTTAATAATTCAACAATGCCAGCGGTTGAAGACAGTAAAAATCAATTAAACTAAATATTTGCCATATGGCTTGAATTAACCGCTTCAAACTATTCGCTACCACAAATAGTTCTGACTTATTTCGCTTTTTTCTCGCCCTTCACATATTTGTCATACCAACCCAAAAATCTTTCAAATCTATCTTTTTGAAATGAAGGACGACGTATGCCGTGATGTTCGCCCGGATATACGACAAGTTGAGTTTCTCTGCCAAGACGCTTCATCGCTTGATACATTTGTTCGGAGTTTAAGATCGGAACATTCCAGTCTAATGCACCACCTATCCAGAGTGTCGGAGTCGTTATTTTAGCAACATCATTAAATGGCGAAATTCTTTCCCAAGCTTGAGCATTTTCCCAAGGCAACCCGAGTTCGATCTCCCACCACATTTGATAATGATCGTGTCCATAGTTTGAACGATAAAGTGCCTCGCTTGCTCCTGAAACTGCTCCTTTGAAACGGGTTGTTTTGGTGATAACGTAATTTGTTAAAATTCCGCCATAAGACCAACCGCCAACGCCTAATTTATCAGGATCAGCTAAACCTTTTTGAATTGCATAATCAACTCCTGCATTTACGTCTTGTGTATCTAGATTTCCCCAATCAGCAAAAAGTGCATAGGAAAATGCTTGTCCATAGCCGGAAGATCCACGCGGATTTGTTTCAATAACCAAGTAGCCATTCGCTGCGTAAAGTTGTGCCCAATAGCTGAAAGCAAAATCATATTGTGAAACGGGACCACCGTGAATTCTCAGAATAGTCGGATATTTCATCGAAGAATTGTAACCAATTGGTCTATACATAAATCCTTCTATTTGGGTTCCGTCTTTGCTTTTGAATTGTATCTTTTCAACTTTTGTAAGGTTCAGTTTTTCGAGAAGCTTTTTGTTGGAAAACGTAACTTGTTTAAGTTGATTGTTTTGAAAAGCAAAAATTTCGTGTGGCAATTGTGGGTTTGTAATTAACGGCGACACAAAATTACCTTGGACATCAAAATCATCAACGACATTTTCGCCTGTGATGTAGCGGTTTATTTTCTTGCTTGCCAAATCCATCGAAGCAAGATGCTGTTCGCCACTATCTTCAAGCATAAACCAAACTGATTTTCCATCGGCAGAAAAAGTTGGTTTGCGTATATTCCTATCCAAATTGGTGGTTAAAACTGTCGGAGTTCCACCACTTGCAGAAATAGTTGCAAGATGATCAGTCGCATACCACATTACTTTCAGCGGTGCTGTAACTGTTCTGTACGCGATAGTTTTACCATCGGGACTCCAAGATGGATTGGAATCTTCTCTCGAATTTTTCGTTACTTGAAGAAGTGTTTTACCTTTGTCTGTGTTATCAGCCGAAACTATCCATATATCAGAATTCGGATTTGAATCGGGTTCTTCTGTGCGGTTGCTGACGAAAGCAATTGATTTACCGTCAGGGTTCCAGGCGGGTTGTGAATCGTCATAGTCGCCTGAAGTTATTTGAACCGGCTCAGCTTTTTCATCACCAACATTCATAACATAGAGATGTGTTCTGAATCTGTCTAAATAACCAGCATAATCACGCTTAAATTGGAGACGGTCGATTACATATGGTCTTGCTTTTTTGTCATCTTTTTTATCTTCTGTTAGCTCATAAGGTTTAGGATCACGAATCAACAAAACTAGTCTTTTGCCATCTGGTGACCATTCATAACCACTTACGCCTTGTTTAACTTTTGTAAGCTGTTGTGCTTCGCCACCAAGCCGATTGAGAGTCCAAACTTGTGCTTTATTGGGTTTACCTTCTTCATCTTTGCCACGTCCGGCTAAAAAAGAGAGATATTTTCCGTCAGGACTCCAACGCGGATTGCTAGCCGAATATCCTTTAGCGGTCATAGGAATCGCTTCACCCCTTCCATCTGACCGAACCATCCAAATCCTCGTCTCAGATTTATCTTTTTTCAAATCCATTTCTGAAACTGTGTAAGCAATCCATTTGCCATCGGGGCTTATCTTTGGATTCCTAATGGTTTTCATCTTGAAAAAATCATCAATTGTAATCGGTCTTTTTTCACTTTGAGCTAAAACCAGTTGTGACGACACAACCAAAAAGACCATCCACAAAATTATTTGAAGTTTGGATCTCATAACAATGTAGTCCTGTTCAATTTAATTAAAATGCTAAACTTTTGCGTAAGTTAACCCTGTTTGTCCTTGGTACTTACCGCCTCTGTCTTTATATGAAACCGCACAATCTTCATCGGATTCAAAGAATAAGATTTGTCCGATGCCCTCATTTACATAGACACGCAAGGGTAAATTGGCAAGGTTTGCAATTTCTACAACGAGGCGCCCTGTCCAGCCAGCTTCCAAAGGAGTTGTATTAACAAGTAAACCTGCACGAGCGTAAGTTGATTTTCCAAGTGCAACACCAGTTACTCTTCTTGGCATTTTGAATGTTTCAACAGTTACGCCAAGTCCATAATGATTTGGAGGTAATAGATAATAACGCGAACCGTCTTTGGATGTGTGCAGATCAGGTTCTATCAGCGACCTTTCGTCAAATTTCTTTGGGTCAATTTCGTTTCCGTAAACCGATGAAAAGATACGAAAGCCATCATCCGCGAGTCGCATATCGTATCCGTAGCTGGAGCTTCCTGCTGAAATTATTTTGTTTCCGTTAACTTCTCTGAGTAATTCAGGCAGAAAAGGTGAAATCATTTCGTGTTCTTCCGCCATTTTGCGGAGCCATAAGTCAGATTTAATAGCCATAAGTTTTAATTTTAAAAATAAAAATGGAAAGTGATAAGGCAAATAATTTATCACTTTCCTGACTTTAAATCCAAAATAGCCCAGTAACTATTTAGATGGTTTTTCAAAATCTGCGATTTTTAGCATTCCGTCTCCAACTGTAAAAGATAATTCTGCACCGCCATGACCTGCTTTTGCCATCATTGCTGTATTTGTAAATTTGGTTCTTCGCATAGGCTTTAGCAATTTATAAGTATTATCTATTTTTCCAGTTCTTATAATCTTTGCAGTTAAATTTGCGTTCAAGTTATTTGGTAGCCAAACATTTAAATTTCCTTGTACTAATTGAATTTCAGCAAAACGCCCTCGCCAGCTTCTAGTGGCAACCGTAACATCAACATCACCTCGACCAATTGTTGCTTGAACTGTTCCGCCAATTAAGTTTAATTTCGCGTTGGATTCTAAATACTTAATACGCATTGTTCCTTCAACGGTCGAAAGATTTAAATCTCCACGTCCGCCATCAATTTCCAGATCAGAAAAGAATGGAACTTTTATTTTATAATCAACTCTATATGGTGCTCCGCGTAATCTTTTCGGAAATTTCTTATCCATTTTCTTCAAGTATTTCTTGTCGTGAGTTCCGACGCTGATCACTTTAAGATGCAAAACACTTCCATCAATAAAAAATCCACAGACCTTAGCTAGTCTTTCTAAATCTTCTTCGTTTGCAGCTTGAACTTCTATCTCAGCAGAAATTTCTACCTCATTTTTGTTCCAACCTTCAATTTGAATTGAACCAACAGGTGCTCCAATTACAGAGATTGTTCCGCCTGAGCCGAATTCAGCTTTTTCTGAGACGAATTTAGTTCTTTTTAATAACTTCGGTTGTTTTTTTGAATCTTGTGCAAATGTAAATAGGGAAAAACTTGTTAGGAAAACTACTAAGACAACAATTTTAGATATGATGTTTTTGTTCATTTTTTGTTTCAAGGGCTGAAAAGTAGGAAGGGAAAAGTTGAAAAGGTAAGCGGGGTCTCAATTAACTCCACTTCTTAATTTACCACATTATCGTCTGATTAAGGAAATACTTCCGCGTTGATTAGTAACGGTTAGACTTGCACTTCCGCTACCAACCTTGCCAACAACTCTTCGACCATTTCCGACATAAGACATACTCGAATTGCTAAATGAACCAAGCGAGATTCTTCTAGTCGAAGGAGCCGTTGCAACTAACTTGAATGATGAGCGGAAAGGAATTCTTAAGCTTATGTTACCTCTCATCGAGGTAAATCTATATGTTCCTTTGGGTTGAATGTAACCGTCATAAAAAATATCGCCTGTGATATTTTCAGCAGAAACACTACTTGCTCCAATATTGGTTAAAATAATATCGCCTTCTGAAGAAATATGGGCTCGAACTAAACCACCACTTACATTGCTAACATTCAAATTACCAATGCGAGTTTCTATATCAACCGAAGAATTGTAGGGAACTTTGATATTAAAATTTACATTCCCAATATCTCTTTTGCCCCGGTTATCTCGGATAACATTTATGAGGATAGTTCCGCTCAAGTTTCTCGGAACTATTTTGGCAATAGGTCTTTCAAGCCAAGCAGAAATCCTGACCTCCTTCCTATTCCATCCTTCAACAGTGATAGTTCCCGAGCGGTTCGTTAGTTGCAGACGGATACTGTTGCTCGCTGGATAGGATTTTGAAAATCTCTTTTGAGCAGATGTTTCATTAGCACTTAGGGCAAAGAAAAAAACTACGCTCAAAAAAAGAATCGTAGCTTTTTTGTTTATCTTGTGGCTAAACAAATTTTTCGACTCCAAACTCATCTTTGATAAGTTACAAAAAAAAGTATTTTATAATTCAGAAAACTCACGAAGTAGCTCCATTTTTTCATTGAGAGCAGAATCCAACATTTCTGAAGAGATTGAATCTTGTGGGTCTTCCTTCAAAATATCTGTGTACTCGATAACTGTTTTATCAATCACTTTTAAGTTTCTATCAAAAGTCTCACGCATCTGAACATTCCAAAAAGATTTTCTGGCTTCAACGCGTTTTTTCCAATACTTGATAGCTTGTTGGCGTTGTTTCAGTTTGCGTTCGAGCTTTTGTTGTGGTGTTTCGATTACTCCAAGTGTAGCTAATCCTTTTTCAAGAAAGCTTGGTTCAGGAGATTTAGCTTCATCTTGTGGAACAGAAAAATTCTTGATACCAACAATCGTTAAAAGTGAACTGATAAGTGCGATGCCTAAAAACGAAGAGACTACCTGAGAAGGTGAAAATTGAAGCTTGCTATTCCTAATTCTATAAAACCAACTTCTTTTAACTTCAACCTTTTCTTTTTCATCTGTTGCTAATTCTGCTTCAACTTCGCTTTCAATAATATTGTTGATTCGACACCAGAGAGCTTGTGAATTAGGCGGAATTGAATCTTCTGCAAAAGTCTCATCACAAAATCCTAAAATCGAAGCAAAATCTTCGTGTAACTTAGCACAATCTCCACATAAAGAAAGATGTGTCTGAACATCTTGTGCGATCTGGGTTTCCAGATCACCATCAATGTATGCACTAATTAATTTTTGACACTTTTCACAGTTCATCGGGTTACAAATTAATACCTAAAATTCTGAATTTTTATAAATCTTTTTTTGTTATTTATTACGCCAAGTTTATTAAATAAAAATCTTAATCGGTTACAAAATATGAGATTGTAAATTGGAACTTTTGGTTGCCTTGTAAACTTTGCAAAACTTTACATTTTATAAAAATTTTTAATATTTAAAATGCAAAGTTTTCAGCAAGTTATCTAATTAACAATCCACGCAGTTTCAAGCGTGCTTTATGGAGTTGCGATTTTGATGTCCCGATGGAAATTCCGAGCATTCGTGCAACTTCCGAATGTTCAAAACCTTCCACATCATGCAACACAAAAACTGAACGATAGCCCGGAGGCAACATTGCGATAGCTTTCTTCAGATCCATGCGATTTAGGATCGGCATTGACGCTTGATATTTTTTGTCTGATTTTACTTTTTCAGGCAGGTCACCATCTTCGGTGGTTTTCTCATTTTTCACACTTCGTTTGCGGAAATGCATTAAAACCTGATTTACGGTCAAACGATGAAACCAGGTTGTAAAAGCTGAATCACCACGGAAACTTCCGATCTTGCGGAATAATTGAATAAAAGCTTCCTGAGTTAAATCTTCAGCTTCAGTAACATTATTGGTCATTCGCAAACAGAGGCTGTAAGTTCTACGATGATATTTTTCATACAGCTTTTCAAAAGCCGCAAGATTACCTGATGCAGCCATCTGCGTTAATTCATAATCAGGTGTATCATCACTCACGAGTTGTTTTTCAGCCTGAGTCGGAGACAAAAATGCAGAAACGCTTGCACTTTCCTCTTTTTGATTCGTGACATTTGCGTCAATCGCCGAGGTTAAGTTCATACTAACTCCTAAATTGCTATCGGAATTTGAAAAATCGTTGTTGCTTATGATGAGTTACCTCCAAATGATAGTTGCCTCGTGAGCAAAACAATTTTATAGGTAAAATCAAAAAAGGTAAATATTTTAACGAAAATAATTTAAATACGTTTAGTTTTTAGTTTTTTATTACAATTGCTGACATGTTTCCAAAGCTTGATATAAGTATTAAAGTAAGCTATTTAACTGACGATGAGCGAAAACATTATAAAGAATTACTTAAAAGACTCGATTGCCGCTTTTAGAAATTATAAACAAATGGCGGATAAGTCTATTGAACAAGTTTCGGATGAGGAGTTTTTTCACAAGTTGGATGATGAAGATAATTCGATTGCGATAATTGTTAAGCATATTGCGGGGAATCAGCGTTCGCGTTGGACGGATTTTTTGACGACGGATGGTGAGAAGGTTGATAGAAATCGGGATACGGAATTTGAACTCATTGATGATACTCGTGAATCTTTGATGACGTATTGGGAAAGCAGTTGGCAAACGCTTTTTGATGCGATTGAGCCTTTGACGGTTGAAGATTTTGAAAAGAAAGTTACGATTCGTGGTGAGGAGCATACAATTGTCGAAGCGATAAACCGTCAATTAACGCATTACGCTTATCACATTGGGCAAATTACGTTTTTAGCAAAGCATTTTAAGTCAAAAGATTGGAAAACTCTGAGCGTGCCGAAGAATAAATCAGCTGAGTTCAATGAATTTTTGAAAAAGAAAAAAGAGCAAGGTGAAGAAAAGTCACACCCATTAGCTGCTCCACAAGAATTTGCGGATTTGAATAAATAATAAAGACCAAATCTCAGTTATGACTGACAAAGCATTTAACTTCTGGCAAAAATGGCTCACTTACGCAAATGTTATGACTTTGTTGGTCGTAGTTTTAGTTGCTTTTGCAGGGAATTCTATTTTTTTTGAACTCCATAATAGTTATACAAGAGAAATCTTCTTCAATGGGCAAGAGATTCAAGGGGATTTATTAAAGTTTAAGAATTGGTTGTTTGGAATAATTGGCGGAACTATTGTAGGTTTTCATTTATTGATGATTATGATCTCCGAGAATTCTTTCAAAAAGAAAGAGACTTGGGCATATAGAGCAATGTGGTATGGTTTATTATCTTGGTTTGTAATTGGTAGTGTGATTTCAGTTTATTACGGTGCAATACACAATTTGATTTTGATAAATTTAGTTGCATTGGTAATTATTGCTTTTCCTTTGATTATGACTAGAAAAGCTTTTAAAAAATAGTTTGAAGAATTTGATATGAAATGTCCTGTTTGTAAATACGAAAGTTTAGAAACTAATGAGATTGAGCCTGATTTGTTTGCGGATGATTGCACAAAATGTAACGGCAAATGGATTTCGAGCGACAATTACGAAAATTGGCTTGAAAAACAAACGGCAATTTTGCCCGAAATTCCGTTACGTGCGGATTCTGATATGACTATTCCCGAGTTTGAATTAGCAAGGATTTGTCCAAATGACAAAAGAATTTTAATTAAGTATAAAGTCGGACGTGATCTGCCTTTTACGATTGACCGTTGCGGGAATTGTGCAGGTGTTTGGCTAGATGATACAGAATGGTCTTCGCTCAAAGAAAGAAATCTGCATGATGAGATGAACAAAATGTTTACCGACCATTGGCAGGAAGAGGTAAAACGCGAAGAAACTAGAAAAGCTTTGGATGGTATCTATCAAGAAAAATTTGGTGCAGATGATTATATGAAAATCAAAGACTTCAAATCTTGGGTAGAAAATCACGAAAAAAGCGGTGAGATAATGGCATATTTGAAAGATAAAAATCCTTTGCAATTTTAGGAATTAATGCAAAATGAAAAAGGTTGATGGAATATTTGGCTATCCATCAACCTTTTGTTATTGAAGTTTAGTTATGGTTTTTTGAGTAAGCGGATTTTACCAATAGCTATAGATGCGTTTTTTCTTAACTATTTTTCTCTTTACATATCCGCTTGGGTATTTTTTGATCTTGTAAGTTACGCGATATAGTCTCCAACCTTGTTGGATTACACGTGTTCTATAAAATACCCTGACGCGATTGTTGCGGACTTTTACGCTATTTATCAACTTTACTTTCTTGCGTCCGTTTGGAAATATTTTGACTTTGTAGGTGTTTTTATATTTTTGACCGTAATACCATTTATGTTTGGTTTGGTAATAAACATAGACACCACGACGGTTGTAAAAACCATTGTAATAACCTGTATTTATGTACTGATTATTATTGTAAACCTTAGCTTTTTTATATTTTTTATAAGGTTGTGCCTGAACTGCGACTGCACCTAGTAAAAGTGCTGTAATTATAAATGTTAAAGTTATAAGTTTCTTCATTATTACCTCCTTTGAAGAATCCTCGGTAGGAACTTAATAAAAGTTTAATTTTTAGGTAGGGAAGAGAATTGTAGGAAGAGTGTGTGAAAGTTTTAGGTCGTTTGTGTTGACCTGAAGCTTAGAGGTATAAGCTCAAATTATAGTTGCCACAAAAAATACTTATTCTAAATTTAAATCTAAAACTCAAATTTTCATCGAATACCAAATTTTACATAAAAAGTGTATGTGGTAATATTTTTAGAGTCATTTTATGCAATCCCGCAAAATTTCAATTTTAGGATCAACCGGTTCAATCGGACGTAATACCCTTAAGGTCGTAGAGCATCTTGGAGATACAGATGTTGTGGCTTTAGGAGCAGGGCGAAATATGGAAGTTTTCGCCAATCAAATAGCCAAGTTTAAGCCAGAGATCGTTTCTTGCGAAGATGATATTTGTGCCAATAAATTGCTTGAATTACTCCACACGAAAAAAGTTACAACTGTTCCAAAAATAGTTACGGGCGAAGAGGGTCTAATCGAAGTTTCAACTCATAAGCAAGCCGACATATTAGTTTCTGCAACTGTCGGAGCAGTTGGGTTTGTGCCGACTTTGCGAGCAATCGAAGCGGGTAAAACAATTGCACTTGCTAACAAGGAAACTCTTGTAATGGCAGGTGAGTTGATGACCAAAGCCGCAGCTGGCAACGGAGCGGAGATTTTGCCTGTTGATTCAGAACATAATGCCCTACATCAATGTTTACGCGGCGAAAAAATGTCTGAGGTTAATAGATTAATTTTAACTGCTTCTGGAGGACCTTTCAGGACTAAAACAAAAGAAGAAATTGAAAATGCCACCCGTGAAGAGGCTTTGAATCATCCGACATGGGATATGGGTGATAAAATTTCAATTGATTCGGCTACGTTGATGAACAAAGGCTTGGAGGTAATCGAGGCACATTGGTTATTTGGTTTTGACGCTGATGAAATAGGAGTCGTAGTTCATCCGCAATCTGTCATACATTCAATGGTTGAATTAGTTGATGGTTCGATCATTGCCCAACTTGGCGTAACTGATATGAAACACGCTATTCAATACGCTCTTACATATCCTAAACGCTCAGAAAATTGTTTGCCGCCACTAGATTTTTCGCAAATCTCAGAATTAAATTTTGAAAATCCTGATCTCGAACGCTTTCCAAATCTAGCCATTGCATACAATGCTTTGAGAAAAGGCGGAACTGCACCTGCTGTTCTTAATGCTTCCAATGAAATCTCTGTTCAAGCCTTTTTGGACAAAAAAATAAAGCTCAATGAAATCGCTCAAATAAATGAAAAAGTAGTCGATGAACACACACCAACGAATGTTGATAGTTTGGAAACAGTTTTAGAAATAGATGAATGGGCAAGAAAACAAGCAACGATTTATTTAGAAGAAAAAGCTGTAGCAACAAGTTAAGAGGTAAATTCTATGCAACAAGCAATTTGGCGAAGTAGAAAAAGAAGATACGAGTGAGATGCGTGGTCAAAATTTTTCGGGATTAAGTTTAGTTGCGGACATTTTACTCTAAAGCCAAGGTTTTTCTATGTTTTATGTAGTAAAGTTATTTTCAATAATGCTCACATTTTTCCTGTTACTTGTTGGTTTTGTTTGTGGACAGGACAGAGTAGCATTGCAAAAAGCTGAAAAACTATATGCAGAAAAGAATTATGAAAAGGCTATTCTAGAATACAGTAATTTACTTGATAAAAATCCTGACTTAATTACGAAAGCAGAAATTTATTGGGATTTAGCAAGCATTTACCAAAGGCTTGGAAAATATGAAAAGGCTTTGAGCTTTTACAGGAAAATTCGCTCTTTCAAAGTTCTAGATTCGGAGCAAGGAAAACATTCTGCACACAAATTAAGATGGCAGTATAAACCATATGCTCTCAAGCAGATTGGCAAAATTTTGTATGAACAAGAAAAATATGAGCAAGCTCTACTGGTTTTTGAAGAATTAACCAGTAAGCCACGTTTTTTATTTGATCATATGGGATTACAAACTACCGAAGCAATGTTGTATAAGGCGATGTGTCTTGAGACTTTAGAAAGATACGGAGAAGCTGTTGAAATTTACTTTAAATTTAATTATTGGCGTTTAGTAGAAATATATGAAGCCAATGGACAGCTTGAAGATTTGAAAAAATCTCTTTCAGAACAAGATGAGCCATTAATAGCTAAATGGCAGAAAGAATATAAGTGGACTCGAAGAAAAGCAGTTAGTGAACTTCCAACAAAAAGAATCCATGAAATTATAAAAATTTATGAATTGGAAAAGAAAAAGGACTTTGATTCTTTAATTAAACTAGCAAAGAATTCAAGCAGTTATGAAAATAACTATAAATCGAGGCTTGTTGCTCATTTGTTAGTTAGGAATCGGAATAAAGTTTTGCCGAAAATCGAGCAGGCGTTAGCGAAGTCTGAAAAAAGTTACGTACTTTATACAGTCTCAGGTTTGATCGGAACATCGGAAACCGTTGAGTTGCTTAGACAGAACTTCAAAGAACCGCATGATGTAAAGAAAATTTATTCTATATTGAATGCACTCAGTTATGCAGGTGAAAACGGCAAAAAGGCTTTGGAAAGTATCATGCAAGAAACGTCACAGATTGGTATAAAGGATATTATTCAACAAATTTTAAAGGGAAATAAAGAAATCTTTTTACCTGATAATCGAATAAAATATCCGCCTATTCCAAAAGCGAAACTTCCTAAGAGATTCCGAGCCTCATATAACTGATTAAGAAAGAAACGAGTCGAACACTTAAAGATTGTCAGTTCCGTTTGATAAGCAAAAGTAAGTTTAGCTGAAAAAAGCAATCACTATTTAAAAGAAAAATCTCTGCAAACCACAAATTAATTTTAATTGGAAAAGTTTATTAAAAAGTTTTACACTAATAGGTTGAAACTTTGATATTTAATTTTGTTTCTAAACAGTAGCTTTTATAAAGGGGAATTTTATCTATGCCCGATGTTTTATTAGTAATTTTTGCAGTTGTATTCGTTCTTGGTGTAGCGATAAATATACACGAATTTGGACATTTTATCGTCGCTAAGATGCTCGGAATGCGGGTTGAAGCGTATTCATTTTTCGGGTTGGGTCCGAGAATCTGGGGATTTAAGAAAGGACACACCGATTACCGCATAAGTGCGATTCCATTGGGGGCTTACGTAAAACTCTATGGCGACGAAGCAACTGAATACTTAGAAGGTGGCGAATCCGAAGGTGAGGAAGTTCCCAAGTCTGAACTATATGAACATCGTCCGCGTTGGCAAAAGTTTTTAGTGATGATTGGCGGACCATTTATGAACATAGTTTTGGCTCTGGCAATTCCATTTACAATCGCATTGATTCAGGGCGTTCCGGCAGTTCCGTCGCCAATCGTTGGTTTTGTAAAAGAAGGCGGAGCAGCAGATAAAGCCGGTGTAAAAGTCGGTGACAGAATTGTTGCTTTTGATGGAATTAAAGACCCAACTTGGATGAGGATTCAGGAAGACACTTTCTTGCTTCCCGAAAAAGCCACGCCTATTACTGTTGAAAGAACAGGAAAAACGGTTGATTTAACAATTACCCCTTCAAAAGTTGTACGTGATGGTAATGCAATTGGAAGTCTCGATATTGCCCCTGATACAGGAGTCGAACCTGTAATCGTTGCAAATATACAGCAAGGAATGCCAGCCGCTTCATCCGGTCTGCAGAAAGGCGACCGTATAACCTCGGTAAACGGAAAAGCCATCAAGAATGGTTTAGACATGAAGACCGTAGTTAATGAAGCCAAAGATGGCGAAATCAACTTGCTTGTAAATCGTAACGGGGAAACAAAGGAAATTAAAACCACTGCTAAGAAAAACGAAAGTGGAGATTATTTGATTGGAATTCAATTCAATAGCGGATTATCTACCGCCAGAGACTCAGTTGGTTTGGGCGGAGCGGCAGTCTATGCTTTTGATGCAAATTGGAGAATCCTAAGATTAACCGGGAAAGCCTTCGGACAAATGTTTGCTGGCGAACGCTCAGTTAAAGAAGGTGGCATTGCCGGACCCGTTGGAATCGTTCAAATTATTGCTCAGATTGTTAGAGATCAAGGAATTGCAGGATTGTTCCCAATCCTAATGGTTATAAGCTTAAATCTTGGGATATTCAATCTATTACCAATACCTCTGCTTGATGGCGGTCAGATTGCTGTGCTTGGAATTGAAGCTGTTTTGGCATTGTTTGGATTGAAGCTTTCAATGGCAGTAAAAGAAAAGATACAGCTCGTCGGATTGGCTATCATAATGTTCCTTATGGTTGTAGTTCTATACTTTGATATTGCTAGGCTAATAGGCTGATAAATTAATAATTCACAATTTGCGAAACGGATTAGCGAGAATTAACATAGATTTTATAAGGAAATCTTAAAATTTGAGCTAATCCGTTTTTATATATTAATAAGATGAGAAGAAAATCAAAACCCGTAATGGTTGGAAATGTACAGATTGGTGGTGATGCACCGGTTGTTGTGCAATCTATGACCAAAACAGACACCGAAAATGTAGAGGAAACTGTTGCACAGATAGACAAAATGGTTGAAGCCGGATGCGAAGTTGTACGCATCGCTGTGCCAAATGACGATGCGGCAAAAGCTTTAATTGATATTCGCAAAAAGGTAGATATTCCGATTGTTGCCGACATACATTTTCACTACAAGCTAGCCTTAAAAGCACTCGATGCGGGCATTGATAAACTTCGCATTAATCCCGGGAATATTGGTTCAATTGATCGCGTAAGGGAAGTCGTCAAAGCAACAGAAGCGAAAGGTGTTCCAATCAGAATCGGCGTAAATGGCGGTTCGCTTGAAAAGGATTTACTCGAAAAATATGGAACAGCAACGCCCAAAGCAATGGTCGAATCAGGAATGCGACACGTACGCATTTTGGAGGATTTGAATTTTAACGACATAGTGATTTCCTTAAAAGCCTCCGATGCAAGACGCACGATCGAAGCGTATCGCTTAATGGCGGATAAGGTTGAATATCCTCTGCATTTAGGCGTAACTGAAGCGGGAACTCCTTTTGGCGGAACAATAAAATCGGCGATTGGTCTAGGCGTTTTGCTCTACGACGGAATCGGCGACACGATTCGCGTTTCGCTTGCGGCTGAACCTGATGAAGAAATTCGTGTTGGATGGGAAATCTTGAAAAGCCTCGAATTACGTCAAAGAGGTGTGACTGTCGTTGCTTGCCCAACTTGTGGACGTCTGGCAGTTGATGATTTTGTCGGAATCGTAACGGAAATTGAAAGACGTTTACAACACGTCGAAGAACCACTTCATCTTTCGATTATGGGCTGTGCCGTAAACGGTCCCGGCGAAGCACACGATTCTCAACTCGGTGTAACATTTGGACGGCAAGTAGGAATGATCTTCAAAGACGGCGTTCCGATGCGTAGAGTTTCCGGCGAAGATATTGTTGAAGAATTCGTCAAAGAAGTAGAAATTTTGCGTAAGGAAGGAAAAGACGCTCAGCCGATGGGTGAAGAAAAACCACTCGTGCAAATCAGTTAATTTTTTGATTCCAATCCTATTTTTTTGACCAATTGTTGAAACTTCTGGTTGGAGTTTATTTTTTCATAGTAAGGTGCGGTTTTCATGTTGAGAACCCACCTTTCTCTATTTTCAACGGCTTTTTCGAGCCATTTGATTGCCTTTTCTTCGTCTTCTAAAAAAATATAAGTGATTGCTCTGTCCCAAGCAAGATGTTTTTCGGGACTTTTTTCAATTTGTTTGAGCCAAGTCTGCCAAAATTCTTTCCAGCCTTTGCTTTTCCAAGCAGAATTTAGTTCTTCAAGTTCGGATGCAGTTCTAGTTTGATATAGCTTGTTTGCTCTTATCCAAGCCTTAACCCCCAAATCCTTTTCATCTTTTTCAAGATGTGTGAGTGCTTTGAAGGAATGGATTAAACCAAAATTGGGGTCAAGTTCAATGACCTTTTCCGCTTCGGAAGTAGCCTTTTTGTATTCTCCCTTTGTGTAATGATAGCCGACCAAAGTTGTTCCGATAATCGGTGATGTCGGAGCTAAGCGTATGGCTTTATCGGTCATTTTTTTAGCTTCGTCAAATCGTCCGAAAACTAATAAAAATTCCGCGTACCATTGATATGCAGTCGTGTAATTTGGGTCTAACTCGATTGCCCGTTTGAATTCTTTTTCAGCCGCTTCAAAATTCCAATCATAGAATGCAAGCGTATAGCCGAGTGTTGCATGAGCTTCGGCGAGTGAATCGTCTAATTCCAGAGCCTTTCTTGCGGCACTTCTGGCTTTTGCAAAACCTTCATTTGCGGGCATCAGACGGTATTCTGCAAACAGCAAATAACAATCGGCAATTCCCGTATAAGCCAAGGCATAATTCGGGTCGAGTTCGATAGCTTTTTCAAATAATTCAAGACTTTTTTTGAATTCAGTCGGATTTCGTCGATTCCAGATATAACGCCCTTTTATGTAAGCGTCATAAGCTTCCTTATTTTGTGTATAGCGTTTGTTTATTTGCTCTCGACGTTTTCCCGTAAGTTCAAGTTTTAAGGCATTGGCGACCTGTTCGGAGATATTATCTTGAAGTGCAAAAATGTCTGTGTTTTCGGAATCAAATTTTTCAGTCCAGAGAGGATTTTTTGAAGATTTTCCGATAAGCTGAACGTTTACGCGAAGCCGTTCGCCATCCTTTTGAAAAGTCCCTGACAAAACCGCATCAACTCCCAAATTGTTGATGATATTTTCAAGGTTAGGGTTTTCATTTTGTGAATACTTAAAGATCGTAGAAGTCGGTAAAACAGTTAGTTCGTCACTTTTTCCCAACTTGGTGATAACCGCATCCGCCATTGCTAATTCTAAAGCTTTATCGTCTTCGGAATTATTCAAAGATTTGAATGGTAAAACAGCGATGGATTTGACCAAGTTCGATTTGTCTTCATCCTTTGAATAAAATTGCCAAATCGCTAAACCTGCAATTGTGATAAAGATAATTGCAACAGCGGCAAAAATCAGATTTCGTTTGTTAGAAACAGGAGTTTTTTTATTGTCTTCCGTTAAATTTTCTCCAACTTTTGTATCTCGTTTAATCGGCTCAATTACGTTTACCTTTTCAGTAAAACGATAACCGCTTTTGGCGACAGTCTCGATGTACTCATTTTCTTTTCCGAGTGCCTTTCGTAGTCGTGAGATCGTTTTAGCGAGGGTCGCTTCTTCAACAAAAACACCTTCCCAAAGTTTGTCGAGCATTTCGTCTTTTCCGATCAAGTGTCCTTGATTCTCAACCAAAAGCAATAATGCATCGAAAACCTTCGCCGAAAGCTTTATCGGTTCACCATTCTTTGTCAGTAATCTTTCATCTGAATTGAGTCTGAATTGACCGAATTCATAGATTCGTGAAGGCTGTGATTTTGTGGAATCCGGCATACAACAATCGATAAATTAAACGAAAAAACGTTCCTCTAAATTTCTTGGGATTTATAAAAAATATTGTAGCTTATCTTCTGTGTTTTGAGCAAAATTGATGGAGTTTTTGCTGTAAGACTTCCAACAAAAATCTAAAATTGTTAAAAAACAGGGTTTGCACAACTGTTGTAATAAGTGAAGTTAAATGTTCGTCAATTTTTTGTCAGATAAATGTCCAAGCAAATTTATCTATTCGTCAAGACTTCCTCATCTCAAATCGTTTATAGTTTGGAAAATCTAAAAAAGTTTTTTCAGAATCTATGACGCGTACGAAAAAAACAAAATTCTTAAAACCGCTAACTTTGATTTTTTTTATCTTGCTGGGAGTGATTGCGTTTAATCCGACCTCTCAAAAAGCATTTTACGAAGAGCCAAGCTATGAACTGTCATTTGAGATGGATACGTTGAAGATGACGGCGGGGCAAACGGCGAAAGTTACGATCAATATCAAGCGAAATGATTTTGAAGAACCAATCACTTTGAAGGCTGAAAATTTGCCCGATGGATTTAACATTGAGTTTGAAGAAAATCCGGTCGAAGGTGATTCGGCGACAGCTTGGATTTATTCTCCTTTCAATGTGCTTGAATGCGAAAATCCGATTGTTATAGATTCGTATGAAAACCCACAACCAAAAGCAAAGTTGCGTTTGCTTATCAATTGCGGTGTCGAATGGGTTGAGCAGTTCGGTTCAAGTTCGGGCGATGCTTTACACAATGATGAGGACATTGGGAATGCTGTCACAACTGACTCGAATGGAAATATATACGTCGTCGGTAGCACTTTCGGAACGGTTGATTCGCAGAATCCAAATCAGGGCAGTTCGGATGTTTGGTTAGCAAAATACGCAAATGACGGGACAGCGGAATGGATACGCCAACTCGGCGGTGAATCGGAAGATTTCGTCACCGAGGTTGCGGCTGACGAACAAGGAAATGTCTTCATCGGCGGTTTTACACACGGCGAAATGCCAAACAACTTTAGCCGCGGAAATCTGGATTTTTGGATCGCCAAATACACGAGCGAAGGGGAACTTGAATGGGTTAGACAAGGTGGGAATCTCCAGCAAGACGGAAAATTCGGAATGGCGATTATGCCTGATAATCAAGGTGGAGCAAGATTGGCAACAATCATAAACGAAAGGCGAAACATCGCTGTTTTTGATTATGATAATGATGGAAATTCTTCTTCAGCGGGCGGCGGAAATATCAGTCAGCTTTACCGAAATTCTCCGAGAGATTTGGCTTTGACGGAAAACGGGGAGGTTTATCTCGTCGGTTTCAGACCGCAAAACGGTTCAAACAGAGCTTATATCTTAAAATTCGACACTAACACCTCAAGTCAACCCGTCTGGAGCAAAGAATTTTCAATCAATGGTGACAGAGATGCAACTCGCGTAATAGTTGACCAAAACGGGGACATATATATCGCGGGAACAGACCTGATTTTGGGAACGGACACGGACGCTTGGTTCGGAAAATTCAGAGGTTCTGACGGAACTGCCATTTGGTCAGGTTCGGGAATTAAAAAAATCCGCTCGCAGTTAAATCAAGAAGACCGCATAAACACTTTAGGAATTAACTCCGACGGTGATTTAGTCATCGCGGGAAGCACTCGCGGATTTTTGGGCGAAAGAAACGGAGGCGGCGAAGATGCTTGGGTGGCAAGTTATAGCTCAAACGATGGCGAATTGGAATGGATAAATCAATTTGCCGTTAGCAATGACGATAGTTTTGAAGCGATCACTTTTGATGAAAACGAGGGCGTAATTCTCGCCGGACGCACGATTGACTGGAAAAACAACTTCGGTTCGACCGATGCACTTTTGATGAGATTTTCCGAATCGGTCGGAATTTTTTCAAGCTTTGGAATCACAAGTACATCCCAGCAGGGCAATTTGCTCAACATCCAAGGCTTTCACTTTTTCAATGTCACAGCCGTCCGCGTAAACGGTGTTCCCGCAAGAATTGTAAGCACCGCAAACAATGCAATCCAAGTTGAAATCCCTACGAGCGTAAATCCCGGGCAAGCAACATTAACTATCAGTGCAAACTGTCGAACGGTTACAAGAAATATAACTATTCAGTAAAAAGATTATTTGCGAAATTTCAAGTATATGAAAATGAACAACTTAGGAAAAAACTCAAGATTGAAGCTAAAACAAAAGAAAATCGTGTCGCTGTTTTTGATTCTTTTTTTGCTCAGTCTGAGTTTTGCAGGATGCGTAAGTCCGGGAGATTTGAGCGGAAGTTTTTTCTATCAGATGGAAGGAGTCAAATTTACTCCACAAACTTTGATGGGGCAGTCAAAACCCGCTTTAACATATTGGCTCAGAAAAAACGAGGAAGTCGAAGTCACTTGGTCAAATTACTTCTACCTGATAAGAAATGAAGAGTTTAATCAGGAATGCGATTTTGCAACGGAAGATTGCGTTGAGGATTTTTGTTTTCCAGATGGAGAAGAAGGTCCTTACGATATTCAGTTTATAGGTGTTCTTTCTTTTCTTGTAGCCGATGTTGATTTCATGCAAAGTGACCAACCGAAGCCGATCATAGGTTTTCAGACGGGTGAACCTGAAACGATTGATGGCGTTCTTTATCGCCGATATTTTAGCGGTTGCGAAAATATTGAAACTACAAGACCTGTATTTCAAGCCACCGAAAGTGGTCTCTACCGTTTTGCTCAAGAAGATGATTCAGACCGTTTTTCGATCGTCAATCACAAAGGACAAACCAACGGCGAAGCCAAAATTCAAGTTCTCGACAAAGACAGAAATATCTCAAAAACGGTAACTTTTGATTTACGAAAAGAAAGAATTGGTGCAACAGATTACTGGCGTTGGAATATGCCGGAAAATGATGAAGTTTGGTCGGATAACTTTAGCAAAAATGTAAGAGTTACTCGCGTAAGAATTCTAGAAAACGGAAACGAAATAAAGCCTTCAAGAGTTATTTATCTACCGAATTTTCAGGGAATTATCTCAGGTCACGGACAAGAAGATGCAAATAGTTGCTATGTTGATGCGAGTGATTCAGACAAAACTATAAATCTCAAAGAATGCCGTAAAAATCCATCCGCTAATCCGAGTATAAATGACCAAATCACAACTCCCGTTTACATACAAAATCAACCGGCGGGACTGCTCACTTGGTTTGTCGAATTCAACACAAATCAAGGAGCGGACGATGCAACTCTGGCAAACGACTTGAAGATAGAATTTACGATTGAAGCTACAAATTAATCCGAACAAAGATGAATTTATTAAAACAAAGAAAAATCTATTTCACCGCATTATTAATTATCATTTCGCTCATTTTTTCAGGTTGCGATGATGATTTTTATCTCACGGAAAAAGAGACTGCGGCTTATGCAAGCACTTTGGAAACTCATGGTGATGCACAACAGTTTTACGGGAATTTAATGGGCAAAACCGTCCATCTATATTTTGATAATTCAAGCGGCACACCGAAATTAAGTAGCACAAACTTGGTTGGAGTAATGCGGCAAACAAATCTCGGTTTGCTCGAAACAGGAAATGCTTCGGTCTCAATTGAAAGACTTGAAGAAGAACTAAAAATTCAAATAGGAAATTGGATCGAAGGAAAACTCGATTTGTATGTTGACCAAAACAACGATTCATCGCGTCTAACGAAACTCGAATCCGTCAGCCTTTATTTTCAAAACAATCCAAGCTTTCAATATAACGCAGAAAATCAAAGCATTTCGTTTGATATGCGTGTGAAGATCACGATCAATGGAACGATAGAAATAAATGCTCTTAATTGGCTTCTGAACATATTCGCCAACGTCAACGGCACTTATCCTTTAACGATAAAAATGGACGATCTGCAATTAAAAGGAAAAGCAATAGTCTTTTCACCACACCAAAACGGTGGTCGCATAAGGTTACAACTTGAACCAAAAAATCTATCACCGATCAGAGTTGTCGAAAACGGAACTTCGATTCCAAATCGCGTCAAAGAAGGCGTTGAAGAACTTCTAACCATCAATATGTCGCAAGAAGTTGATGAAGTTTTTCATCAAGATTATGACTATTTTGCACTTGCAGATTTGAGGCTCACACACGAAAATCCTAATCGCATGGAAGTGAAATACCGTGCAAAATCGAAGGAGAGAAAAACCGACTCCGCCAAGCCACAGATGCACGTTGTCGCATACGCTCTGGACGGAAAACTCTATCATTCACAAAAATTCAAAGGCGATTGGAGCAAATATGAAGAGATAGAAATTCCAAATCAAACAGCCCAAATTCAGAGTGACCCGACACTTTTTCATTCAGGCGGAAATCAACTCGAACTAGCCGCTGTTGATAATTCTGGAAATCTTGTTTACGCACATTTTCGAGATGAAGTTTGGGGTAATTTCAAAATAAATCAAAGTGATGCTGAATCGAGATACAGAGGAAAACCCGCCGTTGTCGCATCCGCACCCGGACAAGCGGAGATAATTGTCGAAGCAAATGACGGAAATCTTTTTCACTTGCGTCGAAAAAACGGCGTTTGGCTGACACCGAAACGAATTCCGATCTACATTTTTCAAGATATTGCTCCCGCACCATATCGAAAACCCGTCGCGGTTCACGTAGGAAACAAAATAGTGGTCATTTTCATTGATGGCGAAAATTTACCGAAAGCGATTGATTTTGATCTGGAAACTGAAAACTGGGGACAAGTCATAAGCGTTTCCGACCAAGTGCAAACTTTGCATTCACCAACCGCAGTTGCCAGCGGTGAAGACAGAATTGATGTCGCTTATGTCGGTTATGACAGACAAGTTTATCATCGGATTATGCGTGTACGCTCAAACAATGTTTTGCCGAATATATCAACTTCGACTGTTTATTTGGATGGAAACGAAAACACAGTTACAGGCGTTCAATCCTTGACGAATCCTGTCCTAACCGCTTCAACTTTCAATCAGCCCGAATTAATCGTTTTAGGAGATTCAAACAAAATTTACAAAAATCAATTTTTCAATTCGAGCGTTCCAAAAACTGTGGACGGACGAACAATTCAGACGGGTTGGCAAAATTGGGAAATTGTTGAAGGAAGTTTCTTTTCAAACAAAACTCAGATCAACGGACAAGTTTCGGAATTTGATGCTGTTTCGACAAGTTCAGGCAGAACGGAAGTTGTTGCCAGAAATCTGGCTACAAATTGGTATGACCAAAAAAGTATTTTTCACAACAGCATCGAAAGCGGACGTTTTTCAAATGCTCCTTGGAAAACCTTAAATTGGCGTGGTTGGGAACAGACACAATCCAAAAAATTCTTAGGTCGCCCGGCAATCGCTGTTTCGGATAGCAATTTCGTAAATGCGTATGTCGGGAAATCAAGTTCGGGAAATGCTGTCATTAAAAAAGCGAATCTTGCCGAATTAAATATAACCGAATACAAAAGTGAGCCCTCATTTATCAAAACGACAGGAAACATTGTTGACCCGATAATTCTTTCAACGGGAACGGGAATTTTTGACACTATCGCTTTGAAAAAAGACGGGAATATTGTTCACACGAGAACTTACAGCAACGGAGCAACTCAATCGAAATATATATCCGTTTCAACTTCAGTAAAAGGAATGTCAGCAACGACCTACGGAAACGGTTATGTTGAATTGGTCGCTGTTGGAACAAACAGAAAGGTTTACCATTGGCGTTTTCGAGACGGGAATTGGTCGGGCGGAAATATCATTGCAGACGGCGTAATTTCCGATCCAATAATCAAACACAACGGTGCAGGACAACTCGAATTAATGGGAGTTGATTTTGATCAACAACTCAAGCGTTGGCGTTTTTACGACAACCAGTGGCACAGCAAATTAGATGTTTCGCACACAATCCGTATCAACGATAATTTGTTTAATTCAAAATCAGCTTCGAGTTGGGGCGACGGTACGATTGATCTTGTCGTTGTTGATAAAGACACACAAAAAATCTACCACCGAAGAATTGGACCAGGCGATGAAAATTGCACTCAACCGATCGGATGTGCACCACCGAGACAGTTTTTTTTTGTCGGCGATAAATCGGTCGAAACACCAATCTTGTCAGCGTTTAGCCCGACTCGCATGAACATTCTGGCAATGAAAGGTTTGCGTTGGTACAGTAGTTGGTCGAGCCTCTTTAATACGCCAATCCAACATCCCGAACCACCGATTCAATGGGAAGATTTCAAAGACATCGGCGGAAACGAAATGGTTATCGGCAACGCCACAAATTCAGGTCGCCAAAACCTGACTACAATCGCCACCGCAACAGGTGAAATATACATCAACAGAAATAAAAACGGAGACTGGAGTGGCTTTCAAAAAGTTTACGGGCAAAGCAATGAAAACATTTTAAGAACACCGATATTCTTGCCAAATATCGCGTCGTTAGGAAATTAGAATTAAAGGAGAAAAAATGAAGAAAGTTATATTATTAACAATTGCAATTATATGTTTCATTTCGATCAATTCAGTTGATGTATCTGCTCAGAAAAGGCAGAACAAACCGAAGCACAAAGTTTATGTAAATGACAAAAGACTAACTGATAATCTAGTTCGTTATTTGGAAAAACGTTACAAAATAAGAATCGGTGACGGAAGCTATTGGTATGACAAGAGATCAGGACTTTGGGGATACAAAGGCGGCGGAACACAGGGTGTAATTCCCGCTGGTTGGAACTTGGGCGGAAAATTAAAAACCAATGCTTCAAGAGGCAGAACAGGCGTTTACATCAATGGTCGTCAGCTCCGCCGATCTGAAGTTAATTATTTGAGAAATCTCGTCGGAAGAATAAACCGTGGACGTTATTGGTTGGATAGCAGAGGAAATGCTGGATACGTCGGTCAACGGGCAATAGTGAATTTATACCAAGTCAGTCGTCGCAAAAAGAGTGGTAGCTTTTACAGAAACTTCTATACAGGAGTAGGTTCGGGTGGTAGTGGAAAAGATTTTTACGTGATCGGAAAAGACTGGAGTTATTAGTATTGCGTTTGATTAATTCAAACTTTTTGTATGGCTCAAATCAGAAACTTAACGGAGGAAGTTATGTTGAACAAATTAGGTGGATGGTTAGGCTTAAAAAGCGAACCTCAAGCAAACAATAATGTGATAACAATAACAGATGAAGATCAAGAAACTTTTGGTCTTGAGGTGCATACTGTTCCGGCAGGAGATATTGATGGTTTGTACGAACTCTCAGGGCATTTCATTCAAATCGGAAGCTATAATACAGCGTTAAAATGTTTCGACCATATAATTGAGATAGACGCCTCGGATTTTATAATTTGGGATGCAAAAGGCACTTTATTGAGAGATATGGGGAATTATATTGAAGCTTTTAAATGCTATGAAAAAGCTTTGCAATTATCTCCTGACGACCCAAAAATCTGGCATAACTACGGGCTTGCTCTAAGTGAGTATAACCGAATTGATAAAGCAATTGAATGCTATAAAAAAACAATTGAATTAAATCCAAGACTGGCTGGAACATATACAAATTTAGCAAACTTATACTATTCACAAAACAAAACAAGTAAAGCTATTGAGGTATTTAAAAAAGCGATAGAGGTTGATCCAAAAGAGGCGAAGGCTTATTACAATCTTGGATGCTTATATAATCAGATAGGGCAAAAGGAAGAAGCAATAAAATATCTTGATAATGCCGTTGAATTAGACCCACATTATGAAATGGCTTGGGAAATGAGAAGTGATGTACTTAGAGATTTAGAGCGTTATGAAGATGCTTTGAATAGTTACGAAAAGATTTTAGAGCTAAATCCAAATTCTGTATTTGCACTGTTTAATCGATGCTCTACTTTTGATAAATTAGGACGTTATGAAGAATCTCTACAAGAAACCGAAAAACTTCTTTCATTTCAATCACAAATTCCTAAGATTTGGCTTTTACACGCAAGGGCTCTCGCTGGATTAAACAGATATGAAGAAGCACTAGAATCGCTAAATAAAGAACTTAAATTAAGCCCAAATGATGAGCAAGTACTTCTAGAAAGCAAAATGATTTTGGATAAATTAAGACTTCGTAATCAAACAAAATAAAAAAATAGGCTGTGTCCCCCCCAGAACACAGCCTTTTAAGTTTGGTCTATGGAGAAAACCAAGAATTAAACTTGTCCGTTTCCTCTGAACATGGTCGCTAAGATTTGTCCAAGAGGACTGTTCAAAAGATTTGTAAACCTACGTGCGATTGGATTGTCCATCAATCTATTCAACACATTTGAAGCTTTTTGATTGAGCCAATCGGTTGCTCTCTGTCCCATTGAGTTAGCAAAACTTCTAAGTAGATCAGGACCTCTCTGAGTGAGCCACTGACCAAATCTTCCGCCTGCACTTCGCGTTAAGTTTTGGAGAATTCCTGAACCTTCTTTGAATAGGAAATCACTAACCTTATTTCCCATATTGCCTGTAAAGTTGGATAGCCAGTTCTTACCCGTATTGATCCAGCTTGAAGCTTTACTGAATGTGTTAGAAAGCCAACTGCCAGTTGTTCCAAGCTTGCTCAAGAAATTGCTTCCAGCATTGCTTAAAAAGCTGGTAGCTTTGTTGCTGATGTTACTAAAGAAGCTTCCAACTTTGCCGCCAACACCAGATAAAGCACCAACGCCACTCATTACTGCACCGAAGATATTTCCACTCTTAATACCATTAACGACTCCCATAACACCTGTCGCAACTCTGGCTGCGATGGCAAGTGGTTGCAGTCCGGGGATGAACATCCCGATAGTTGAAACAATTGGAAGTGCCTTTTTAAGAACTTTTCCGATGCCTTTCCCGATCTTCTTAAACGCACTACCGATTTTGCTAAAGAAACCACGCTTTTTCTTCTTGCGTTTAAGATGTAACTGCCCATTCTCGTCTAAAGTAACTCGATATTTATATTTACCTATTTTGAATTTCTTGCTGACTTTTTTACCTGGATTAGCTGCTTGTTCCGCACGAAGCTCGGCAATTGCTTGGTCAATTTTTGCCTTTTCTGCTTCATTTTTGAACTTAAATCCACCGTAGTCTTCAACTCTTTGCTGACTGCCCGAAAACAGCTTCTTGGTTAAAGCGTCTAGCGGATGACTTCCTGCTGTAGCTGAAAAAATCTTAGCCAAATCAGAAAATATCTTTGCTAGCAAATCATTTGAGTTAGGCAAATTAGTCGTATTTGTCGAATTAAAAGGTTGTTGATATTGATTGGTTGATTCGTAAAACTGTGATTGTTGCGTGTTAAAATTATTATCTACTTGGAATGACATCTCGTTTCCCCCGAAGTTTGTTTCTCGTATGTTTAATTTATCGGCGGGATTTCACAGATGTTTCTAAAAAAAATGCTAACCATTCAAAATGATTAGCATTTTAATTTCTAAAATTTGTTGAAAACTACGGGTACAAAAATGTGAAAGGAAAAAGGGGAATGTTTCTTACCAGCCCAAAAAGAAGAGCTACTATAAGAAAAGTGCCCAGTGTCCAAGGAGTTGCAATTCTTAAACCCAACCCTTTTCCTCTAATAACGATTGAGGAGAGATAGATAATGAAATATCCAAACATGAAAACATAGATTGGAATCAAGGCGTTATAACTAACGGCAGTCATAACATCACCATGAAAAAGTGCATGAAATCCACGTGTTAAACCGCAACCAGAACAGGCAAACCCTGTTGATGTGAGAAGCGGACAAACAGGGAAGAATTTTTCAGTTGAAGGATTAAAAAATGCGACGACGGAACTTCCTACTCCAAATACAAGAAGCCCTGCCGCCGCTAGAATTCTTTCTTTTACAGAAAATGAACTTTTTCTTGGAAAAAGATTATCCATTACTTAATATATTGAAATATATTTTTTCTGTCTTCATCAGTCAACTCTGCTTTGTCAGCATATCCAGATAGTTTTTCAGATATCTTTCGCAAGTATGTTTTAACGCCGATCGGTGGATTCACTGAAAGTGCTTTGATCTCCTTCAAGCCTTCAAAGATTAAATCGTCATTTTTACTTTCAAAACCTGACAGGGTTTTTGCTTTTGCTAACCCAAATTCAAAGTGCCAAAGATCCTTTTGAATAAGTTTAGCTTTGATTAAAGCAATTGTGTTTGGCAATTGGTTTTGTTGGACTTCAGTTGAACTTTTCATTAGTTGATTAAATTGATTTTGCTCATCAATAAATCCGCTTGGTAAGTTTATCGGGCTGCTAATTCCCTTGATTTCTGCCAGTCCAATTGATTTTCCTATTGACATCCATCCTTTTTCACCAACAAAGTTGTAAACTATAACTCCTGAAACTTTTATAGGTTGTCCTTGTAATTTGAAAGGTTTGAACTTGGATTGTCTGGCAGCTTCGATAGAAGATTTTCTTAAAAGCGGATGACCGCTGACGGCAGTGGCTGATTCAACAATGCCTTCTTCATTTATTATGACTTGCACACTGACCGCACCGCTAACTCCAATTGCTAGAGCTGACGCTGGGTAAGTCGGCTTTGGAAGACTTATCGCACTTCCATTAACAACGCCTTTAGAGATTGGTTTTTGGGAATTGGTAGCGTTATCTTGTGCGTAAATATCTGTTGAACTGAATATAAAAACCGAAAATAAAATAAGAAGAAAACTCCTATTAAACATACTGATTGCCTCCTGTATTGTGATTTGAATTTGATACTACAATAAGGTTTAGACACCGTATATTAAAAAATGTTCCCGACTTTTTATCTTGCCATTTGCATAAAAAGTGCGTCAGTTGCAATTTTTCGATTTAGGTTTGATTTGAGGTTTTCTCTTAAAGTTTCAATTTCATCCAGCCATTTTGTGAGTTTTTGAGTTTCGATAGTTTGTGACATTTTTTTCAAGGAAGGTTCAATGTCGAAATTGATTATTTGAGGATTTTGTTTATTTTGAAGTGACCAAACATCGTGAATCAAAACCTGCAAAATCACCAGATTATTTTCATAATCATCTTTATTTTTGGGGTCACATAATTCTTCTGCAGTTTTTAAGATATTGGAAAAACCTCTGTTCAGGCTTAGATTGTCAATAACATCCAGCAACTTATTTCTTTGCTCCCGATATTTTTCAAGATTAATTTCGAGTGCATTACCGATGCTTCCGCGAGATAATTTAGCAATTAATTTTGCATCTTCGGAGGGATATTTTTCTGTGCTAAGCAAGTAATCTTCGACTTCTTTAAACGGAATAGGTGCAAAGCGGACCATTTGGCAACGAGAAAGAATCGTCGGAAGAAGGGAAGATGGACGCGAACTTATTAAGAAAATGTATGTAGTTTCGGCTGGCTCTTCCAAAGTCTTTAAAAGTGCATTTGCTGCTGCATCATTCATTTTTTCAGCGGCATCAATAATAAAAAATCTAGCTTTAGCTTCGAAGGGAAGAAAATTTGCTTCTTTTTCCAGCTCTCGAATTGTGTCAACAAGTATATTTTTTTTGTAAGGGATTACCATTCCAATGTCAGGATGTTCGCTAAAGATAACTTGTTTATGAGTATCTTTATCATCTGGCTTTGGAAAATCAAATTTTGAAGCACGAACACAGTTTTTGCAGTTGTTACAGGCAATCGAATCATTTGGTGTAAGGCAGACAAAAGATTTAGCAATTCCTAATGCAAATTGTTTTCTGCCAACACCATTTTTGCCGACAAATAAAAGAGAATGTGGCACACGATCGGTTTTAATAAGTCTTTGAAAAACTTCTTTGTTTGGATTATTTCCGATGAGTTTATCGAACATAAACGTATTTAATCACCCAGAAAATCTGTGACAATTTTAACAACATCAGAATGAACGACTTCGACTGGTTGGTCAGCATTGATTATTCGAAAACGGTTGGAATCCCTCTCTGCTAACTCAAGATATGCGTCTCTGACACGCACATAAAAATCAGATTCTTCAGTATCCATTCGATTGTTTTTTCGGTCGGATTCATCATTTTTACTAGTCCTCTTTAAAGCTTTTCCGACAGGCAAATCAAAGAATAAAGTCAAATCCGGTTTCAACCCACCCGTGGCAATTTCGATGACCTGATTGACCATTTCTTTTGAAAACCCACGACCTGCACCTTGATAAGCGTAGGTTGCATCAGCATATCTGTCAGAAATTACTATTCGATTCTCTTTCAGTGCGGGTTTGATTAAAAATTCCACATGTTGTGCTCTATCGGCAGCAAATAAAAGGAGTTCAGCGATTGGTGCAACGGTTTCTTCTGTTTCAAGAAATGCCTCACGCAAGCGTCTTCCAAGCGGAGTTCCGCCGGGTTCCATTGTCGTCAAAATGTCGTATTTGAGTTGACGCAGTTCGCCTGTAAGCATTCTCAACTGAGTTGATTTACCGCTTCCGTCGATGCCTTCAAGTGTTATGAATTTTCCGCCCAAGATATTTTACCTGTACGTTATTGTTAGTTTCTTTTTCAGAGGTCACTGTGGTTATTGCGTGTTTGAAAAGTAAGGTGTCTTGTCCTTCGACATCAATCAAAACAGAGAATTTATCGAAGCTTTTAATCCTGCCGGAAAGCGACTCTCCGTTCATCAACTGGAAGACAACATTGTATTTTTCACGTCGAGCCGTGTTTAAAAATGCATCCTGGATGTTTTGGGTAGTCTGTTTTTCCATTGCCTCTTCTCTACTTATTTGCTTGTTGGTGTAACTATTAGAAAGGATTATAGCAGATTTAAGTTTTCAAACAAGAACAAATGTACTCAAGTTATTTTAATTCAAGTATTTCCCAAAGTTTTTCCTGTGTTGAGTCTTCATTGCCAAAACCGTCTATCCAAATTGCATCTTTTTCGCGTTTAAACCAGCTGAATTGTCGTTTTGCATAATTTCGGACATCTTGCTGAGTTTTTTCAATCGCACTTTCGAGAGTTCTTTCTCCGCGTAAATATTCACAGACTCTCCTGTAACCATGAGAACCCAAAGCATTGGTGTTATCTTTCAAACCTCTTTCTCGCAATAATTTAACTTCTTCAACTAGACCATTTTCAAAATGTTTTAATGCTCGCTTATTGATAATTTCGTACAAAGCATCACGGGGAGGTTTCAGCACAAAGACTTTTATTCGTTTAGCAAACTCTGGTGCTGCTTTTCGTTTTAGTTGAAGTTCAGATAACTTTTCACCTGTTTGAAAAAAAACTTCCACAGCTCTCTGAACTCTCGGGTAATCTCTTGGAAAAAGTTTACTAGCAGATTTTTTATCAACTCTTTGTAGAATCTTGTGCAAATGTTCTGCTCCTTTTTTGTTTCGCAGATTTGTTAGTCTTTCTCGTAATTTGTCGTCGGTTTTTGGAGCTTCAAAAAGAGGTTCTTTCAAAGTCCGTAAATAAAAGCCTGTACCGCCAACCAGTATAGGAATATTACCGTGTGATTCGATTTCTAAAATTTTCTCTTCAGCATCCTTTGCCCAATCGGCAGCTGTGTAGTTTATTTCAGGGGAGATGTAATCCAAGAGATGATGAGGCATGCCTTTCATTTCTTCTTTTGAAGGTTTGGCGGTTGCAATTTGGATTTCCTTATAAATTTGGACAGAGTCACAGTTAATTATTTCTCCATTACCTAGTCGCAACGCTAATTCGACACCTATTTCAGTTTTACCCGAGGCAGTTGGTCCGACGATAGCATAAATGGGATTTTGGAATGATGTTTTATTCACGGGTGAACTCAGATTTTTCAGTTTGAAGTCTAAACTTAGCTTATTTACAAGTTACTTTAATTGCTTTGTAAAATAGAGGGCTAAATCATCATCAACAGTTATGGTTTCACCAAATTTAGGAAATCTACCTTTTTGGCTTATACCCAAACCATCGGGGATATAACCTCTTTTTACATACAATCTTTGAGCATTCCCATAATCAGAAAACAGACCAACACCTATGCCTGCTAAATCAGATTTGATACTAATCATTTTTTCCGCATCGTCCATAAGTTTTGACCCGATGCCCTGTCTATGAAACTTTTTGAGAACGCTAAAATCAACAACTTCAGGAATTTGTCTTTTCTTAAAAGGAGGATATTGTGAATTCCAGACAATTGTTAAATATCCTGCAAATTCATCTTTATACTCAGCAACTAAAACATCACGTAACATCTCATTTTGTTCCTGAAAATATGTTTGATATTGCTCGACTGGTTTGTCCCAGCCTTGTTCTTTAAAAGCATCAGAAATGATTTGGCAATCTTCTTTTTTGAGTTTTCTAATCATCATTTTTAATTTTTTTAAGTCTTTGCCATAAAAGAGTATGAAAAACTATTGCTCCAATAATAATAACTCCTCCGAATATTGCCCAGATACTTGGTCGTTCGCCAACAAATATGACAACCCAGACAGGATTTAAAAGCGGTTCGATAAATCCAATTATACTTGCATCTAGAGGACGCACTCCATTAGCTACGCCATATGTAAATAAAATGTAAGCAATTCCGATTTGGAAAATTCCCAAGTAAGAAATTGCCAAAATATCTTTGGTTACAGGAGTTTGCGGATCACTTAAGATTAAAGGAAGCATAAAAACTACGATTATTATGTTTCCATAAAAAACCGAAAGTGCTGGATTAAATTTGAGTGAACGCGGATGTCTTAAAAAAACAAAGTACAATCCCAAACAAACACCGGATACTAAACCTGCAATATTTCCGGCAAAAATGTTCGTCGCTAATTTATTCTCATTGCTAGATGATTCAAAGAAAAACAGGCTCATTCCAACAATACATACAATTACCGTAATAAGATCGGTTGGTCGGAATTTTTCTTTAAGAATAATAGGAGCAAAGATCAGAATATAAATCGGAGCGGTATATTGCAGAAAGATTGCATTTGCTGCGGTGGTATTCTTATTTGCGTAAACGAATGCTGTTAGAGTTCCTGCGTAAAATAATGAAGTGAAAATTATAAACCAATTGAATTTGAGTTGTTTGCGGATCGCAATAAATATGCCGACCGTAATTGCGGCAAAAAAAGCTCGTCCAAGATTTACATGAAATGCATTAAGAGTTGTGAGTTTAATAAAAAGTCCGCCAGTTGACCAAAGCAAAACGGCGAGAACCACTAAAAGAAGAGGGGAGTAAATGGGCGAAGGAGATTGAGAAGAATTATCCTGTTGTGGTTTTTCTTTCTCTTTCTCCATTCCATTTTCCTGCTCTCAGTCTATTCTTTTACAGTCAAAGCTTCATCAATAGTTTCCCTGAGTTTTTTAGCCGAACTTGTAGCAGGTTCGAGTTCAACTTTTTCGACTCCGTAAATTTTCTTTCCAAAAACTCCATTCCAAGGCGGAATAACAATCGAAACTGAGCCTTCTGCCTGAGCTTGACAAGCAAGACGCATAATAGGTTTTGCTTCATCACCTTGTTTATAACCGAAGACACTCATTTGCTTGCGTTCGAGTCTTTGCACATCTGTGAGCTTTTCCGCTCCGCCAATGACGCCAACCCAGCAAGTCCCACAAGCGGCAGAACGACACTCAACAGGAATTACACCCTCTAAGCAGCGTTCATCTTTATCAAGCCAGTTTTGCGATTGATCTCTAGCTGCACCCGATGCGATTTCTTCGTCATAAATGATGTCAAATTTAGCTTTTGAATCAGTTTCGTCCCAAGTGACCTGAAATTCTTTATCAACAGTTTTCAAGAAACCTAAAATTCCTTGTTTTTTATCAGCTGCACGATTTTCTAAGACCTTTTCAGGTGATTTTGCTAAAAGTCCACTGGCTTTTGCCGTATCACCTGCGGTTGTTTTGAAGGCTTCAAATCCCGTTTGAACAAGTGTCATCAAGCCAACTGCTGTAATTCCATTTAAGAGAGAAATATCTTGCTTGACTCCATTCGCAACAGATTTGGCAATCATACGAATTTCATCTTCCAAATTCATTTCTGTTGCTTCAAATGAATTCGCACGTTCAATAATTGCATGTTTAACATCAGCCCAAAATCTGTGTCCCCACAAAAACTTGTGAGATGAATCAATCTGTGTTTTCAGTTCGTAGTCACCTTGCATCGCAAAACCATGTAGCGTCGCTTCTAAGTCTTCTGTTCTTTGCAAATATCTATAAAGCGAAAGTGGATAAAACCTGAACCAAATCTGTGTGGCGTTACGATCAACTTCGTGAATTTCACCAAGCAGGTTATCAATAGATTCCAACCATTGATTTTCGCTGAACTGATTTAATTGTTTTTCAAATCTTGTCGAATAATTCTCGTTCATAAAAAGCCTCAATTTATCTCATTATATCTTGGGTATGAAAATCCTCTATTTGCCCAAAAAAACAGATTCTACAAATAAAACTTAATTTGTGCAAAGTTTCACTTGACAAAGTTTTTTCAAATCACTATATTCTAAAGTTTCGGACTTACGTCTGGTTCAAACTAATTAACTGTTAGTTTGTTTGAAAACGCAGGACGTTTGATTCATTTAATCAGACGTACCAACAAATATTGTGGCGTAAAGCTTTGGTGAAACATTTAATTAAATGTCCAACACTTTAGGGTAAAAAAGAGATTTACACATCTAAAAAATATAACCACGCTACAGAAAAGTTGAGAAGAGGGGATTTTTTTAAGAAGTAAATTGCCTGCGTTTATAAAAAAATTCCTGATTATATAGGGTTTTAACGCTAAACAATTCAAAGAACGTAGCCACTTGTGCTAACTGCCGAATTTAATTCGGTAAGAGGCAGGTTACGGGATGTTTTACGCTTTAAATACAGATTTTATTGTTAGAGATAGCCACTAAAAAAGTGCAATAAAAATTATGCCAACGATTAATCAATTAGTTCGTAAAGGTCGCAAAGTAATCAAGGACAAAACAGCTAGTCCTGCTTTGCAAAAAAGTCCACAAAAACGCGGAGTTTGCACCCGTGTTTACACAGCGACACCAAAGAAACCTAATTCGGCTTTAAGAAAGGTAGCACGCGTTCGTTTAACAAACGGGATTGAAGTTACAACTTATATCCCAGGAATCGGACACAACTTACAGGAACACTCAATCGTGCTTATTCGCGGCGGTCGTGTAAAAGACTTGCCGGGTGTCCGTTACCACGTTATTCGCGGAACGCTTGATGCTTCTGGCGTTGAAGGAAGAAATCAATCACGTTCAAAATACGGAGCAAAAAGACCTAAAGGAGCTAAATAGCATTTAACATTTAACATTTACCATTTAACAAATAATTTGAAAGTAAAAATGGTAAATGCTCAATGGTAAGTGATAAATGACAAAGTTATGCCAAGAAGAAAAGTTGCAGTAAAAAGAGAAATTTTACCTGATCCGATTTACAACAGTGTAATCGTTACCAAATTTATTAATGGAGTCATGTTGACGGGTAAAAAATCAATTGCAGAGAAAATTTTTTACGGTGCGATGGAGCAAATTGCAGAGAAGACAGGTGAAGAGCCTTTGAAAATTTTTAAGGCTGCTTTAGAAAATGTTGCTCCAACTGTCGAAGTCAAATCAAGACGTATCGGTGGTGCTACCTATCAAGTTCCAATCGAGGTTAGTAAAGATCGTCGCAATACTTTGGCAATTCGTTGGATTGTCAGCCACGCTCGTCAACGTGGTGAGAAAACAATAAAGGACAGATTGGTTGGCGAATTACTTGATGCAAATAATAACCGTGGCGGTGCGGTTAGAAATAAAGAAAATGTTCACCGTATGGCGGACGCAAACAAAGCTTTTGCACATTATAGGTTTTAAAAATTTCTTTTAAGAAATTGTTTTAAGAAAATGTCAGAGATTAAATTAGACAAATTTAGAAACATCGGGATTATGGCTCATATTGATGCTGGTAAAACCACTACGACTGAGCGTATCCTTTATTATACAGGTGTTTCTCATAAGATAGGTGAAGTTCATGATGGTGCAGCCACGATGGACTGGATGGAGCAAGAACAAGAACGCGGAATTACAATTACTTCAGCGGCAACAACTTGTTTTTGGCACAGAAATAATAACGAATACAGAATCAACATTATTGATACACCGGGACACGTTGATTTCACTATGGAAGTTGAGCGTTCGTTGCGTGTTCTTGATGGTGCTGTTGCTGTATTTGATGGTGTTGCCGGTGTTGAGCCACAATCCGAAACGGTCTGGAGACAAGCTGATAAATATAAAGTTCCAAGACTTTGCTTTATCAATAAATTAGATAGAGCTGGTGCTTCTTTTGAGCGTTCATTTAAGTCGCTTGAGGATAGGCTTGGTGCAAATGCTGTTGCTTTGCAGGTTCCGATTGGTGCTGAAGATCATTTTCAAGGCGTTGTTGATTTAATAACAATGAAGGCACTTCTTTGGAAAGATGAGACCAAAGGTGCGGAATACGAAACAACCGATATTCCTGCTGATTTACAAGACAAAGCAAACGAAGAACGCGAAAAAATGATTGAAGCTATTGCAAGTGTTGACGATGATTTGATGGTCAAATACTTGGAAGGCGAAGAAATTACGGAAGAAGAAATTCGTGCAGCACTTCGTAAGGGAACTTTGAGTTTGGAAATTGTCCCTGTTGTTATGGGAACTGCTTTCAAAAACAAAGGTGTTCAGACATTACTCGATGCAGTCGTTGATTACTTGCCGAGTCCTTTGGAAGTTAAAGCTATTGAAGGTGTGAATCCTGATACAGATGAAGTTGAGGCTCGTGAAGCTGATAAGAACGCTCCATTTGCAGGATTGGTATTTAAGTTGATGGCAGACAAGCACTTAGGTCAACTTGCTTTTGTCAGAATTTATAGTGGAACGGTTGAAGCGGGTTCTTACGTTCAAAATACCGCTAAGAAAAACAGTAAAGAGCGTGTTGGACGAATCATGCGTATGCACGCTAATAAACGTGAGGACATTGATGCTGCTTCAGCGGGTGAAATTGTTGCAATCGGTGGTATGAAAAACGTTACGACCGGCGACACGATTTGTAATCATGATGACCCGATTATTTTGGAATCAATTGATTTTCCTGATCCGGTTGTGCAGGTTGCTGTCGAGCCGAAAACTCGTGCGGATCAAGACAGAATGGGTGTTGCGTTAAGCCGACTCGCTCAAGAAGATCCAAGTTTCCAAGTTTCTACTGACCATGAAACAGGTCAAACAATTATTGCCGGAATGGGCGAATTACACTTGGACATTATTGTTGACCGTATGAAACGCGAATTCAATGTTGAAGCAGGAGTTGGTAAGCCGCAAGTTGCTTACAGAGAAACAATTACAACTACTGCCGAAGGAAAGGAAATCTTCAAGAAGCAGTCTGGTGGTCGCGGTCAGTTCGCACACGTCGAACTTACAATCGAACCTGCACCTGGTGAAGAATTTGTTTTTGAAGATCAAATTAAAGGTGGTGCAATTCCAAGACAGTTTATTAGACCTGTTGAAAATGGTGTTAAGGACGCAATGCAACGTGGAACCGTTGCCGGATATGAATTAGTTGACATTAAAGCGACCTTGACATTCGGTTCATTCCACGAAGTTGACTCGGATGAACGCGCTTTCCAAATTTGTGGAAGTCTTGCATTCCAAAATGCTGTTAAACGTGCAAAACCTGTTTTGCTTGAGCCAATCATGAAGGTTGAAGTTGTGACTCCAGAAGAATATATGGGAGCCGTCAACGGAGATTTGAACAGAAGACGTGGACAAATTGACAAAATGGAACCGCGTCCCGGTAATGCAACTGTGATTACGGCGTTTGTTCCTCTTTCAGAAATGTTTGGATATACAACAGATTTACGTTCATCAACTCAAGGACGTGCAACATCTTCAATGCACTTTGAGCGTTATGACAAAGCTCCGAACAATGTTGCTGAGGAGATTATCGCAAAAGTTCAGGGAGCAAGTAATTAATTTAATTTTTTTTTTGATTAGTTTAGGAGAACATAAACAAAAATGAGCAAAGAGAAGTTTGACAGAAGTAAACCACACGTGAACATTGGGACGATTGGGCACGTGGATCACGGGAAGACAACTTTGACGGCAGCCATCACA
>JANQRU010000004.1 GCA_028284415.1 Pyrinomonadaceae bacterium | reverse complement strand
TGTGATGGCTGCCGTCAAAGTTGTCTTCCCGTGATCCACGTGCCCAATCGTCCCAATGTTCACGTGTGGTTTACTTCTGTCAAACTTCTCTTTGCTCATATCTTATTGTTTATCTCCAATCGAAATTGTATATAAATATGTATTGCTAAAACTTTATTTTAATGGAGCCGATGACGGGATTTGAACCCGTGCCCTCTTCCTTACCAAGGAAGCGCTCTACCCCTGAGCTACATCGGCAAATCCGCTTAATGTCAAAGGCTTTCCTTAATAAAAATGGAGCGAGAGACGAGGCTCGAACTCGCGACCCTCAGCTTGGAAGGCTGATGCTCTACCAACTGAGCTACTCTCGCTCACTTTGAGTTTAGAGCTAAGCGTCTTAAACTCATGATTTTATGGTGCAAGGGGTAGGATTCGAACCTACGTAGGATTTTACTCCGTCGGGTTTACAGCCCGATGCCATTAACCACTCGACCACCCTTGCATTTTAATGTCAAATATATTGCTATAAACGACTTTTTTAGTCAATTAGCAAATTTCACATAATACCTAACATTAAGGGAACTTGCAAGTTAAAATGGGCGGTTTCACTCATTATCTTCAGTTTTCTGAAATTCGAATTTGGCTTTGGCTCTTGGATGAAATCTTTCGTAAGTTTTTCGGAGGTGATTGTCGGTAATGTGTGTGTAAATTTGAGTCGTCGAAATGTCTGCGTGTCCGAGCATTGCTTGCACCGAACGAGAGTCTGCACCACGCTGTAAAAGATGCGTTGCAAATGAATGTCTGAGTGTGTGTGGTGAAACATCTTCTAGCCCAGCTTTTTCAGCATATTCTTTAATGAAACTAAAAATTGTTTGTCTTGTGATTGGTCTATTCAAACTTGTTACAAAAAGATTTCGCATCTCAATGTGCTCTTTTTTCTTGCGTTTTGCCAAATAGCTTTTTAGCCATTCGACGGCAGATCTTCCAAGCGGAACTTTCCTTTGCTTATTTCCCTTTCCTTTACAAGTAAGAATTCCCGAATCAACATCAATATCATTGATCTGTAAATCTGCCGCTTCCGAAACACGCAAACCCGCCGCATACATCAATTCCAGAATTGCCCTGTCACGAAGACCGATCTCTTGTGTAACATCAGGTTTAGAGAGAAGCTTTTCTACTTCATCTTCGGTCATAAATTTCGGTAAATAAAATCCTTTTGCTGGTGTATCTAAATCTTCTGCCGGATGTTTTTTAATATGCCCATCAAGTAACAAAAACTTATAAAAACCACGCACCGCACTAATAATTCGTCCAACCGAACTTGGCGAAAGCCCCGATTTAGAAAGTTCAGCAATAAATCCCCGTAAATCCTTTCGGGATAAATGCACAACATCTAAATTCTGATCTTCAGCAAATTTTTTTAGCTTTGCTAAATCACGTTTGTAGCTGGCAAGCGAATTTTTAGCCAAACCTCTTTCAACTTGCAGATACGAAAGAAATTCTTTTGTTAAGTCTCGATTTTTCATAGGTATTTAATAAGGAAAACGGGCAAGATAGGAAATCTTGCCCGTCAATAGTAAAAAATTAACAAACTATTTACAACATTTTCTCAATGCCTGTAACTGTCTATATAAGGACTTGGACATCCCTGTGTATTGGTAACTTGTGTATCTCCCCATAACAGGACTTTTGCTTGCCAGCGAGAATAGTTCCAACTGCGAAAATCCTGCTCTTGTTTTGCAGAGTTAGAACGATTGCGTAAATTCCATCTAACCGTGCACTTTTGTTTATGGTTCATTAAATCCATTGATTCGACTATTGCAGGAATCGCATCATCACTGAGACTTGAATTGTAATCTGCATCAAACATACGTCCCTGCTGCATTAAATTAATGTTTGTTCTAACAATAAAATCATCTGGATTCATAACGTGCAGAGTGCCCAAAACAAATAAAGCTATCCACAAAGTTCCCCAAGCAAACTGCTGACGCATTCCGCGTAAAACAGTTGTTGCAAACCAAAGAAAGACGAGAACCAACCAAATCATAAACATCATCGGATAAAATCTGACTGTCGTTAGCCCATAACCTAAATTTCCTGTTAAAAGCAGAAGCCTCTGTGTTGCCGAAATCATAATCACGAAAAGAAGTGCGATTTGAATTCCTGCCAGAACCCGATAGATTTTTTCGTTTATAGGTTTATCTTTTCGTAGTAACCAATGTGAAAGTAAAAGGATCGGCAGAACCAAAGCTGCAACGGCAACAAGTTCGCCGAAACCTCTGCGGGCATATTCAGCTAGTTTGAAATCAGGTGTTGATTGAACCAAATCCATTCCGCCGAAAAGATATGGAATTTGAACAATTACAAAAGCTAAAAACAGAAGATTTATTAAGCCCAAAACAATCCCTATTTCTATTGATCCAAGCGTGAAAAATTTTGGTAAAATCGAATTATCAAATTTTCTCCAGTCCCATTTCTTTTGTTCTGTTTTTTCAACCTTTTGTTTTTCTTTTTTTGATTCTTCTTGAGATTTAGCATTTGCTTCTAATCTTTCTATTACTGTTGTCTCTTTTTCTTCAGCCTTCTCTTTTTTAACAGCATCTTCCGAAGTGTGCTGGGTAACGCTTGGAACTTGTCTTTTTACACTAGACTTTTCTTTCTTATTATCTTCTTCAGGAACATAACTGAACGAAAAATCAAACATCGTCGCCCGCAGATATCCTGTTACGACCAAACTGATAAAACCGATTGTAAACGCGTGAATAATAATTGCATCGGGACTTATGTTAAATGTGTTTTCGACGATGCCTTGAAAAACTGCATCCGCCGCCATAAACAATGCTCCGAATACAAATATTATTGGAGCCGCAATCGCCAAACCGCGTATCACTGAAACGAGATGTTTTGACCAACCATTGTTCGGAATCGTTTTCCACTTAATGTCGTCAATCAAAATAATCAGTGCCCCGAACGCAACATTTATTCCTGCATATAGCCAACCCACTGCATACTGAAAAATCCCAGCTTTTTGAATACTTACCTTCAGAGACGGCAAAACCAGAATTGCCAAAATCGTCAAGATTGCAAGAAAATTCAGAGTCTTTAACTCAATCGAATCCCGCCAAACATACATCAATGAAAAGAAAATCAAAGCTCCGTGCAAAGTAATCGTCTGTGCAGTCCAATGCTCTCGCTTATGTCGCAAAGTAATCGCAACCATTGCCGCAACAAGCAAAGCTATCCAAAGAAAAACATTCAATCCCCAAGGAGTCGAACGCAAAAGCATGTCTCCTGTAATTCCCAATAAAACTGCTGATTGCAAAATCTCTAGCCCTGTCTTTGTTTTCTGATTCATATTTTTTTATCCCCGTGAATTTGTGGTTAATTTTGGTAAGTTTATTTGTGTCTTTTCTTGCAATAAATTTACGTCCGGGAAAGAACTGCGTCTGAAGAAAATCTTTTCTGCAATTTTTCGTCCGATTCTTCCGCGTAAAAATTTGAAGCCTATTTCCAAAAGTGTCTGACTTGTAAGAGTCTTTAAAAAGTATCTAAGCCAAAGTCTGGTTGTGAATTTTGCACGAAACATTTCGCCTGAGTATTTCAGCAAAACTTGGGAGTCGTTTGTTTTCAATCTTTCTAAAACGACCTCCGAGGCAAACTTTGAAAGTCGCATACAAGGATCAAGTCCGCCTGCTGTGAGTGGCGAAACAGCACCTGCTGCGTCGCCAATTAGAAGTCCTTTCTCATTGGCAATATTTTTTAGCACTCCGCCAACGGGAATTCTTCCGCCGCGAGTTTCGCTTAAACTCGCATTTTTCAAATCAATAACTTTTGGGACAACTTCTTGCTTGAATATTTCTAACGCTTCACGCGGATTAAAACTAGATGGATATCCACCAACACCTATGTGGCTTTCCTCACCGTCATTCGTAATCCAAGCCAAATAACCAGGCGATAGCTTCGCATCCAAAAAGCAATGAAGCATCGGCTCATCTTTCAAAGGCACTCCCTCATAAATTTCTTCATAACCGACAATCCATTCCTCATTTTCATCCAAGCCTAAGTCTTTTGCCACACGGGATGTTGCTCCGTCAGCACCGATTAAAATCTTTGTTTTTACTAGAATTCGTTTGCCTTTTTTTTCTAAATTTACAGTCGTGTTATACCCCAAAGTTTTTAGGATGTCGTCAATATGAAAGTTCAGCGGATCAACATTTGAAACATCTTTTTCCGTTTGGCTTGAAATAAATCTTGCTCCATTTAAAAACTCAACGCCTAAATCAATACATTCCTGCAAATATGTCTGGTACAAAACGCCCATTTTCCCAACGCGAAATTCAGGGTTTTCACTGTTCATTGAAAAAGATTTTAATTTTGGAGAATAGAGGGTTACATCGCTGATGGGTTTGCCGAGAGTATTGGCTGGAAATTCAAAATCTTCAAAAGTTTTGCGAACAAAAATTCCTGTTGTGTGAACACCTTTTGATAAATCTTCTTTCCGATCAACCAGCAAGACTTTTACATTTTCTTTGGCTAGCAATCTTGCACATTGCAACCCCGCGAGTCCTGCTCCAATTATTACTACATCAAAACTTTTCATAGGTTAATTACTTTCCATCCGGACTTTAGAACGAAATCACTTTAGTTTTTTTGCATCAGATAAATCTTCATAAACTTCAGCGATTGCTTGTCTTTTTGGATGTCCTTGCGGATATTGGTGGTAAGTTTTCCGTAGTGAATCAAAATTTGTTATGGGAGCTACATAATTTAAGTATTTTGCGTTTTGGCGAACAGTTTGTGCATTACCCGTTTTCATCTCATCAATCAATTCTTTGATTTCCAAATTTATAACTGCCGGAACAACAAGGCTATAAAGTCCCGTCAATATCAACGCATAATTTAAAGCTCTGCTTCCAACAAAAGGCTCAGCTGAATTATAGGCTCTGATGCCGTTGCGTAAGTAAACAATTGAGGTAAAAAATGGTGTGAAGCCTAATATGCCAACTAAAATCAGTAAACCAAGCAAACTCACAGGTAGCATCACTATTCCAACTAAAGCCGAAGTTAACCCACCTGCTAAAAATAGTCCTGCTAAAAATCCATTGAGCCATTTCAGTCTTGCCCCCCAAATCAACCAAGCCATCAAAGCCATTATCGAAACAAAACTAAGCAGATAGGCAAAGGGTTTCATAAAACCTAAGTAAGAATTTATAAACAATCCTTCTGATTTAAAGATTAAGGGATCAAAAGCAAAACAAATGACCGGCATAACAATCCCGAAAGTCCAGTCAAAAATTATTTGTGGTTTGGTTCCCTCTTTTTTAAATTGTCTTTTCCAGAAGGATTCTTTCACTTCAACTTTTTCAGCTTCACATTCTTCATTAAGCCCCAATTCCAGCATATTTTCATTCCCCTTTCATTGCATTTATTAATGCTTCCATGTGATTTAGGTATTTTTCTAAAGCCGTTTTTCCCTTTTTTGTAATTTTATATTCAGTCAGAGGTTTTCTGCCTTTGAAAGATTTTTCGCAAATTAGATAGCCCGCATCTTCTAATTTTCTGGCATGAACGCTTATGCTTCCATCTGTTGTATTTAGCAAGTTCTTTAGTTCACTAAAGGATAATTTTTTGTTTGCCGCAAGTGCAGAGATTATCCCCAGACGCATACGTTCGTGTATAACCTTATCTAATTCATTTGAAACGGTTTCCGCCGCTTTTTCCGCTTTTACAACTTGCGGTTTCTGCGTTTGTTCATCATCCGCTTCAGTATTTTTTGCTATTGCTAAATTTCTCTTTGTCATAACTAATAAATTTGTATCGGCAACATATCCATCACGAAGGGTTTTCTATTTTTTGGTTAAATTTGGAAAAATTGCCGATACAAAACTTTATCCACCGTGTTTTTTCGCTATTATCAAACCAAACACGACATTAAAAATTCCAAACCCAATTCCCATCAGCCCATTTCCATAAACTGCGGGAACGAAAATGGAAATCGCACCTAGGGCAATAAAAAACCATCCCTTAACCTGCACAATTTTGACTGAATAGGCTCCCCCCGAAACTACAGCTGTTCCATAAAGTGTCAGCCAGACACTCGGTAAATACTGAAAAAGCCCTTTTAAGCTAAGTAAAACAGTCAAAATAATTGCTGAGATAATCGCCGGAGCAAACCCCAATGCAAATTTCTTAGCAGGTTCGGAATTCAAAGGAGTTTCAATATATTTTGACTTCTGCCACATCATCATTGCCCCGACCGAAACAGCTAAAAATGCTTCAACGATCCAAACCGCAGTCCACATCAACCAAGTTGTCTGCATTCCCGCGATTACTGCCGCTCCAATCGCCGTTACGCCCATCCAAACACCACCATATCCCGGAACTGCCGTAAATTCCGTCGAGCGTTGCATCGTGTTGCGTATAAATTCCAAATTATCCATCGCCCGACCATGCAGACTAGGAGGTTCATCTCGCATCGTTTCTTCTTTTGTCTTGAATTTATGTATCTGAGCCATCTTTTTGAAAATACACTAAAGTGATTTTATCTGTCAAGTACTTTATATTGTAAAGCAAATAATCAAAAAATATATTTATTGATCAATCTCTTTACGATTTTTTCTTTCAACGTAGTTATTAGAGATTTTTTGAGTCTCAATCAATTCATATTTTCCGTTCTTAAACTTCAGATGTTGTCTTTGAATAAATTTAGGGCAGCATTGTGGAAAACCATCTTCGTAGGCTTCTGTAATTAATTCACCATGTGCGAAATAAGCCGTTGCAAAATGCAATCTATCTCCGAAGTCGAAGGTTTGAATTAGTTTAAGCTTTCGGTCTTCAAAGCTAAAAATATACAAAATGTTATGATCTGAATTACCGGAATCAACTTTTATCATTACGAGTGTATGTTCAGACTGACTCTGGTAAGTAACACTCTGTAGCGAAAAAACATCTTTATTTTCAGTCTTAAAGCGACCATTTATCAACTTAAATTTACCTTCCTTTTCAGAAAACTTTTTAGTGTAAGGATAGACAAAATTTTTGAAGTCAACTTCATAGACTGAATCGTATTTATTAAAAGACAATTTTTCCATTACCTTATTTGTTTTGATTCTTTTGATGTCTTCAGATTTAACTTTGTCATTAACAGAGCAGTTCAAAAATAGAATTACTGTGATGAACGTGATCAGTGTTCGCATTATTAAATCCTACCTCAGGATATGAATTTCTTCCATTTTTTTCCTGAATAATTTTGAATTACTTTTTCTCGGAGAGGTTTTGCCGTTTCAGCTTCAAAATTTATCAAAAACATATAGTTTCCAACCAATAAAATCCCTGCTAGAAGTCCGACGGCGAATTTCATAGGGTATTTTGCATCACGCCAAACGAAGAAAATCGCAAAGAGTAAAAGAACCATTGCGGGTAAAATTGTCCAAATACTGCTGGGAACACCGAAAGTGTTGATGAGAGTTAGTGCCCACAGATTGTTCTCATACAGAAGCGGTTGCCAAAAAGAGTTGTGTGGGAACTGTAATTCGGGCGGTGCAAATGAATATGTGAGCATTGGTATCGTGCAGAAAAGAATTGAAATCACAAAGAAAAACCCGCGCCAATGGCTCGGATAATCTTCTACTTCTCCATCAAAAAATGAATCAAGCATCAGTGGAATTATTATTATCAAATGCCTCGCTCCGATGGTTTCTCCACCATATTTTTCAGCAAAGCCCATTACAGAAATAAAAGTAAGAATTATCGTCGCAATTTTTACGCGATGTCTTTTTAATCCACTTTCAGTTGAATCAAAAAATGTGAAAACCGAAAAAATTAAAACAGGTGAAAAAACAAACAGACCGTGAGAAGGTCGCACAAGAAATTGATAAAGTGCTGAGAGAGTCGGATAAGTTAGTTCATAATGAGAAATAAACGCAAAGGGCGAGCCAAAAACGAGTTGGTTATAAACAGCAAAAATAAATATAAAAGGTGCGATTCCTGCTATATAAAAAACAACCCGCCTGATGCGTTCGATCGGCTCGGTAAAGTTTAGTCCAATTCCAAAAATTATTAACGGAATTATTGCTGAAAATTCGCATAATAAGGAAAATCCACATAAAAATCCTGCCGTAAAACAACGCTCGGGAAAGACTCTGCGTGTGTCATAAATCAAACGAAAAGCCAGATAAACTAAGACCGCGACAATGACGTGAGAATAATAAAGTAAACTGTATGGAAAAAGTGGCGTAGCAAAAAGCAAAACACCCAATGAATAAGCATCAACCTCATTTCCATAAAGCCACACAGCCAATAAAAGCAGAGGCATCGAACCTAATAAAAGCCTTAAAACAAACCAACTTGTCCGAACATTTTCTTTGGTCGGTTTACCAATTATAACTTTTGTAACAGCATAAAAAGGTGCGGATAAAAGTGCGATACCGGGAGCTTTGTTTGAATAGATTTTCCCGTCGGAGGTTTTGGTTACATCAATAAATTCAGTGTCAACAAGTTCTTTTGCCCAAGAGATTTCAAAGGAGTTTTTTTCAACTAAAGAAGCAGCGGTTGCCCAGCGTGTCAGATCATTTGCCGAGCCTTCATTGGAAGGAAAAAGAGGCAAAAGATAAATTGCCAGAAGAAAATAAATTATCAATAAGAAAATTCCGCTATCTCTTCGTCCCACGCTCCTCCTTTAACTTCACTTCATTCATATTTTTTACGGGTTCTTCATCTTCATCTTCAAATGAGTAAGTCAATCTATCTCCGCTTAAAACGAAACTACCCCCCTCTTTTTTATAACGGCTTTTTGTCCAGTGTGTCGGGCAACAAAGTTGCTGTTCATCACCAACAATTTTTGATGTTTCCATCTGCGTAAAAATGTATCTGTCGCGCCCAAAGAGTTCGACAACTAATTCGCCATCCTCGGCATATACATTTTTCAAACCACCATCCGCACGATCTCCTGTTCGGAAATACCAAATCAAGTTTGGTTCGCTTTCGTTTTCTTTATTTTCTTCAAAAATATATACGATCTGCGGAATTGCAGTACCGCCCGTACCAACTTGTAAGATAACAAAAGCCTCGTCCTGTCCGTCACCCGTAAGATCACCGAACTTTGTCGTTACATAAGACATACCAATTTTCTCTTCGGTCATTCGGCGTATCCCATTTTCGAGCTGAATTTCCTTGCTATCAGCATCCTGCCAACCTCTCGGCAAAGGATAGGTAAAATTCTTAAAATCAACCTTCCCAATAGCAGAATCCGTCTTGGAATCTTTGTCATTGAGAATTTCCCTCTGCGTTTCAGGTATCTTAGGTTTTTCAACCTCACTCTTTTCTTCAGTCGGCTGTTGTGGAAGTGGCGATGAAGTCTCAACCTGATAAGTGCAGGCTGAAAAAGATATTAAAACCAATAAGAAAAGATAAATTTTTAATCTATAAAACAACATATATCAAAAAAATAAATAGAACACGGATTGCACGAATTACGCAGATTTTCACGAATTTAATAAAATATCTGTAGATAATCTTTTATTGTTGGAAAAAACTTTTCTTTTCAATATTGCACTTTTTCCAAAATTTAAGATTAATCCAACTTCAATATTTGAAGCCTTTAAATAATTTACAATTTGAGATTCATGAGATTCTGCTATTGATTCCGCTGATTTAATTTCTAAAATCACTTTATCTTCCACAACTAAATCAGCAAAATTATTACCTACGATTTTCCCACGATAATAGACATCAATCGCTCTTTGAGATTCAACAGTAAATCCCATATTTTCCAATTCAATCATTAAGGAATTTTCATAAACCTTCTCTAAAAATCCATATCCGAGTGCATTATAAACTCTGTAAAAAGCCTTAATTATTCTTGAGGTTAACTCCTGCTCTTTCATAAAATTTCTTATAGAATCTGCGAAAATCCGCGTAATCCGTGCCATCCGCGTTCTATTTCAACTTAATCTCTAGTCAGACTTCGATACTTGATACGAGTTGGTTGATCAGCATCGTGTCCGAGTCGGCGTTTTTTGTCTTCTTCGTATTGGGAGAAATTTCCGTCGAAATAGACAACTTGTGAATCACCTTCAAAAGCCAAAATGTGTGTGGCGATTCTATCTAAAAACCAGCGATCGTGGGAAATCACAACGGCACAGCCTGCAAAATTTTCGAGTGCTTCTTCCAAAGCACGCATTGTGTTTACGTCTAGGTCGTTGGTTGGTTCGTCCAAAAGCAAAACATTTGCACCGCTTTTGAGCATTTTGGCTAGATGAACGCGATTTCGCTCACCACCTGAAAGATTGCCGACACGTTTTTGCTGATCGCCACCCGAAAAATTAAAACGAGCAACATAAGCACGCGAATTCATTTCACGTGTCCCCAATTTCACAATATCCAGACCATCGGAAATTTCTTCCCAGATGGTTTGATCGGAAGCAAGCGAATCTCTTGATTGGTCAACATAACCGAGTTTAACAGTTTCACCGACTCGAAAAGTTCCCTTGTCAGGTTCTTCTTGCTCAGTGATCATTTTGAAAAGTGTCGTTTTCCCCGCTCCGTTCGGTCCAATGACGCCGACAATTCCGCCTGGTGGAAGTGAAAAATCCAAATCTTCAAACAACAATTTTTCGCCGAAAGCCTTGGAAACATCTTTTGCCTCGATAACTATATCGCCGAGTCTTTCACCTGGGGGAATGTAAATTTCCAAAGTTTCATTGCGTTTTTCTACATCCTGTTTAACGAGTTCTTCGTAATCATTGATTCTCGCTTTCGATTTGGCATGGCGACCTTTCGGCGACATACGAATCCATTCGAGTTCGCGTTGTAAAGTCTTCTGGCGTTTATCTTCAGATTTTGCCTCATTTGCAAGACGTTTTTGTTTTTGTTCAAGCCAAGAAGAGTAATTCCCTTCCCAAGGAATTCCCTCTCCTCGGTCTAATTCGAGAATCCAACCTGCAACATTGTCCAAGAAATATCGGTCGTGCGTTACGGCAATAATCGTGCCTTCATATTTTTGTAAATGCTGTTCTAGCCAAGCGACTGTTTCAGCATCCAAATGGTTTGTCGGCTCGTCCAATAACAAAATGTCCGGCTTTTGCAAAAGCAGACGGCACAGGGCAACGCGGCGTTTTTCACCGCCCGAAAGATGTTCGATTTTTGTATCAGGCGGAGGACAGCGGAGGGCATCCATCGCCATTTCCAAACGCGAATCCAAATCCCAAGCATTTGAAGCATCGAGTGCATTCTGAACTTCGCCTTGCCGTTCGAGCAACTGAGTCATCTCATCATCAGTCATCTCTTCGCCAAATTTGATATTGATTTCATCAAATTCGGCTAACAGTGCTTTCGTATCCGCAACAGCTTCTTCAACGATTTCTTTCACGGTTTTATCATCATCAAGTTGCGGCTCTTGCTCCAGATACCCGACCGAATAACCATCTGAAAAAACAACCTCGCCATTGATTTCTTTATCAACACCCGCAATTATCCGCAAAAGCGAAGATTTTCCCGCACCGTTAAGCCCGAGAACGCCGATCTTTGCACCGTAAAAAAATGATAAATAAATGTCTTTGAGAACAGGTTTCTTATCATAAAACTTGCTCACCTTGACCATCGAAAAAATTACTTTATTTGGTTCGTGATTATTACTCATTATTTTATTAATTTAATTAAATTAACCATTTAAATTATCTAAACTACTCTACTCAAGCAAAACACATTAAAGAGGAAATTTTAGGCAAAAGCAACTTACAATCATATTGAAAACTCTAAAAACCAAGACAATGAAACATTCAAATCGCTTTATACTACTAATTTTAATAACTTTATTTTTTTCAGTTACAGCTTTTGCTGATAGCTGGGCTTTACCCAAGAAAAGGACAATTTGCTCTAAAAATAACAAATTTTGCCTTAAAATAATTCCCAAAAACCTTAAAAGCCAATTAGCTTACTTTAAAGATAAAGTTGATGGAAAAGAAAACGCCGGCGCAAATAAAAAAGTAAAAAATAATTATTGCAAAGGTATTTATTACTCACGTGACGAGAATGGTAAATTACATAAGAAATGGAAAATCAAACTTGTCAATGAAGTCTCCCCTGTTGATGTCTTAATCTCAGATGATGGTAAATATGTTGTTACTTTCGACAATTGGCACAGTGTTGGTTATGGAGATGATGTAGTTGTAATTTATGAAACATCAAAAGGTCAAGTGATTAATAAATTAGGTTTAAGCGATTTCTTAACTGAAACCGATATTTTTGCATTACCTAAAAGTGTAAGTTCAATTTGGTGGGGCGGAAAGCATCTCATTGATTATGCAAAACAAAATCTTATCCTGCAAATTACTAAAGGAAAAAGAATATATAATAAAAATGCTGATTACTTTCCAGTCAGAATTGATTTGAAAACTGGAAAAGTTCTTGATGAAATCCGAGATCATTTACCTAGCCTTCAGTATTCTATAAAACCCTTAGCACAAATAAATAAACTCCCTGAAAGGGTAAACTCTTCTGCTGATAATATATTGTGTCAAAAATCTCAAGAATACCAAAATTTCTCCTCAACTGAATTTCTTAAAAAGGCGATCACGCAAGAAAAAATTGTTTATCCTGTAGCTGCAATAGCTGTTCGTGCAACAGGAATTATTATTGTTGAAGTTTTCGTAAATGAAAATGGAGATGTAGATTGCGTAAGTCCAATTTCTGGACATCCACTTTTAAAACCAATTATTGTTCGTTCCGTGAAAAAATGGAAGTTTGAAAAAAAACAATTCAAATACTACGGACAAATCGCTTTTGAAGGTAAAATTCAATTGGTTTCTCCCGACGGAAAAATTATTAAATAATTTAGCAAAATTCACATGTTATTTGCTTCGATTTCTGATTTTTTAACTGTCAAATTGTCAATTCTATCGCGTTTGATTTCAAAACCAATCCCGGCATTTTCGGGTGCTTTGATCGTGCCGTTTTCTGAAACCTTAACTTCTGGTTCGATGATGTCTTCATGCCAGTATCTAAGGCTTGCAGAAACGTCGCCGGGGAGTGTGAAACCTGCGAGCGTTGACATTGCAATGTTGTGTGCTCTGCCGATTCCGGCTTCGAGCATTCCGCCGCACCAGATCGGAATCTCGGCTTCGCGGCACATTTTTTCGATAACTCTTGCTTGAGCGTGTCCGCCGACTCGTCCGAGTTTTACATTGATGATTTTGCAGGCTTCAAATTCAAGCACTTTCCGAACATCGTCTGGGTAACAAATTGATTCATCAAGGCAAATTGGCGTCTTTATCTCTTTTTGCAATTTGGCGTGATCGGAAATATCGTCGTGCGAAAGCGGTTGTTCAAACATCATTAGATCAAACTTATCCATACGCTTGAAAAGTTCTATATCGTCCAACGAATAAGCCGAATTCGCATCGCCCGTCAGCAAAATATCGCCAAATGTTTCACGGACGGTTTTGATAACTTCGTAATCCCAATGCGGTGCGATCTTAATTTTTATGCGTTTGTAACCCGCATCAATTTCCGTCTGAATTTTTTCAAGCAATTGCTCAACCGAATCTTGAATCCCTATCGAAACACCACAATCAATCTCTTTTTGAACACCGCCCAAATGTCGCCAAAGCGGAACATTTAATTTCTTCGCTTCTAAATCCCAAACGGCAGTTTCGAGCGTCGCTTTCGACATACGATTGCCGCGAACTTTTCGCATCAACCACCAAACATCTGTTGCCTTTTCAAATTCTTTTCCGATAACCATTGGAACGAGAATCTTTTCTATTGTCTCCCAACAGGAATCCGTCCACTCTTCCGAATAAGCCGGCATTTCGCCACACGTGCACTCGCCCCAACCTTCAAAACCATCCTCGTCTTCCACACGAGCAAGAATTATGCGTCGGTCATATGTTCTGCCAAAACTCGTTTCAAAAAAATGTACGAGTGGCATTTGGATTTCGATCAGCTCAATTTTTTTGATTTTCACAAGAAGTTAAGTCTCAGGGGATTTACTTACAAGAATTCAGCAGAAATAAAATAACATTTTTTCAAAATATTTTACATAGCCAATTTTTAGTTAAAACCCCAAAACGTATGATTATCATACACGGCATAACTATAACTATTAATATGAAGAGTATGATTTACGAACAAAATACACCATTTATGGTTAAAAACAGTATCTAAATCATTTGGAATGCTTATTGCACCTTGTAGAGAACTAGATAGGAGGAAAAAGGTTAAATTGTCATTACAAATGTTATTTATTCAAGGAGCTCAAGAATCTGCTGATCAAGTTGTTAAGGCGGGAGAAGCTGCCCAGAACACCATATTTGAGATGGTAAACGGATTCTTTTCGCGTTTGCCTTTAATATGTGTTGGGTTTGTTGTTTTCCTACTTTTCCTGGGGATTGCATATCTTGCTAGAAAGGTAGTTAAAGCCGCAGTAATAAGAGCTTCGATTGATGATATGCTGGCTTCTTTAATAGCCAGAATCACTTACATCATCGTTATCTTATTAGGCGTCTTTGTTGCTGCCACGGTTATATTCCCGGGAGTTGAATTAGGTGATTTAATTGCTGGATTGGGAATCGGTTCGGTGGCTTTAGGTTTTGCATTTAAGGATGTTTTGCAGAATCTTTTCGCCGGTTTTTTGATTCTTTTATACCGTCCATTCAAAATCGGAGATCAAATAAAAATAGATGATTTTGAAGGTGACGTTGAAGAAATAAATGTTCGTGCCACGAAGATTAAGACTTATGACGGTGAGAGAGTTGTCATACCAAACAGCGATTTGTATATGAAATCAGTTCTTGTACGAACAGCATTTGATTATCGCAGAACTAAGATCACCGTTGGAATTGGCTATGGTGAAAGTCACGAAAAAGCCCGCAGAATTTTGATGGATGTTTTAGAAAACACGGAAGGTGTATTAGACAATCCTGGACCTGACGTTGACGTTGTCGAACTTGCTGATTCATCAGTCAATCTGAAAATGCTTTATTGGACAGATTCAAGACAATCAAGCACTCGCAAAACAGCAGATCGCGTAGTTTCAGGTGCAAAAGCCGCACTCGACAAAGCTGAAATTGAGATACCTTTCCCGCAGAGAGTTGTCGAATTTGTTAATACGCCGTTTAAGGTAGAAACTTCGAGCGTCAACTAGATAATTTCAAATGAAAATTTCAGAGGTGTGTAAGTCTCTTGCACACCTCTTTTTTTATTTATACAGATTGCGTTCTCAAGTATTTTACTAATCCCAAAGTTTGTATAGATGCAAAAACTGCGATAATTAGTGCGACCAATGCAATTAAACCTATGCCCATCCCAGTGAACATCGCTGAACTTGTTGCAATTATAAATGCACTTCCGAAAACCCAGAACGAATCCATCAAAATTATAGTTCCGACAAGGTATTTGTTAACCTTTTTCATCATCGAGACAGCAAATACAAATACTGCAAAGCAAATCAACATAATTCCGGTCGGTGCAAGTGATTCAAAATCTCCCCCCGATAAAATCCGCCCTATGCTTTTGTCAAAAATTATAAAGTCCATTCCTGACAAAAGTGAAAATCCTGCATTTACCTTTAAAGTGTTGTTCAATAATTTTTGCCCATCCATAATTCAGTGCCCCCCCCCCCTTTAGCTTTCCAAAACTTCCATTCCTTTCTTCGTAGAATAAATTTTCAAGACTTGCTGAATTGACTTTCTGGCATAATCAAAAGCCTCCGGTCTTTCATGTAAGCGATAAAACCAATTTGCTTCTTGCACAAAACCGTGTAACTGAAAAACCAATAAATCTACATCGGTTGATTTATCAATTTCACCTAAGCTAATTGCTTGTTTAATTTCGTCTTCTAATGCAATTACCCAAGCATTGGTTAATTCCGCTACAAAATCCCGAACCTTTCCCGGTCGGTCATCCATTTCCGCCGATGCCGCAAAGAAAAAACAACCGCCACGAAAAACATTTCGTTCAACGTAAGAAATCCAGTTTTCAAGCATAGCTAAAAGCTTCTTCAAACCGCCTTCCATATCAATGATCGGCAAGACAATCTCCTCAACAAAAATCTCACGGGCAATGTTGATAGTTGCAATTTGCAAATCTTCTTTTGAGCCGAAATGAGCGAAAAGTCCACTTTTGCTCATCCCCAAATCCTTAGCTAACCTGCCAATTGTTAATCCCTCTAAGCCCTCAGCAGAAGCAATATCAACACTCGTTTCTAAAATTCCCCGACGTGTTCTTTCGCCTCTTTCGTACAATTTGTTTGTTTTCGATGCGTTGCTATTTGTTTGTCTTGTCGAATCCATATGTTTTATTTTCCAGACTTCGTGCTATTTTATAGCACGACCGTTCGTTTTGTGTCAATAAAATGTGTTGATTAATAGTGGTCGTGAACCTATGAAACACGCTTACTATATACAGAGAATGGACTTATAATTTTAAGGTGTGAGAAATTTATTCTTCAGGCATTTCAACTTCAAGGAGTGCTAATCCGCCTTTTTGTTCGGAATCGGCTTTTCCAATTCCGCAGACAAGACGCTTTTTCGGATTAGGTAATTTGCTCAAGTAGCCAAAAGCTTCAAAGATTTTACCCATTTTGTTTTCTGCTTCGATTTCAAGATTCTCCACCTGATAAGGCTTTTTGACCTGCACCATTATTTGTCCATTCTTTTTACCCATATCAAGCAAGACAGTTCCGTAAGGATATGAAAATTTTTCAGGGTCTTTACCAAACAAACCACATTTGGCTATCTCTCTAACAAGTTTTCCCTGCACACGAACAATTTTGCCAGTAAACTGTGGGTTTTTGTCCAAACCGCCTTTGTAAGTCATTTCATTTACAACGGGAACGCGAAGTCTTGGGAACACATTCTTATCCATGTAGGTATATGTCAGAAAAATAAATATGGGCAATGCCAAAATGTACCACCAGACGACCGGCATCCAAGGTTTCTTGAGTGTCATCGCCTCAATCTTTCTTCCTAGAATAAACCAACAAAACACACGGAAAAGTGGGAAGAAAAGTGCTAAACAAAGAACAGTAATTCCCATCGCCCACTCAGTATTGAGCAGACACATTGTTTCGCTTCTTCCACCTTGAAAGAGTGCGATTGCAGGTATAAAAAAGAGTACGTCTATGAAAACATAAAGCGGATGTGTGCTGAAACTTGGAATATTTACGTCAGTCGGAGCTAGAACCAAATACCGATTTATCGTCTGCATCCAAACGCTCGGTCTAATTATGTAATAGAGGCTAACCAAAAAGCTTCCCAAGCCAATCACTAAAACAATCCATAGATACCAATTGTTGTATTCGGGTCGCGGCGGACACCCACGAACTCCAATTGCCATTGCCAATAATCCTGCCCCGTAGGACAAGAAAAACAGACTCAGAGTCTGAAAGGCAACGATTTTAATGACACTTCCAAGTTGCCAAAAGCTTTTAAGAATAGTTTTAGCGTCCATTTAAGCTTGGGATGTTTTCCAATTTTGGGGGTAAAAAAAGAATACTTCAATAGCTTTTTAACTTCAAGATTTTCTAAAAGTGTTTAACTATTTTGTAATTTGAACGTGGTCGGTAAAATTTGTCGGACTATTAAGCCTTTGATTAAGAGCATGTCCGATCATCTTTGCACGAAGTTTGGCGGCTTCTGCAATTTCACCTGAAAAATTTTCGTCAACCTTTTCACCAAAGATTTTAATCCAACGCTGAAAATGCCTTAATGTCAGAGGAGATTTTTCGTGGAGAACTTTATGAACGGCAAGAGGATTTCCAAAATATTTTTGCTTCCCGAAAAGCATTTTCTCCCAAAAATCAACGATTACAGGAAGATGAGATCCCAAATCCAAATCAACAAAGTGATGTCCGATCTCACTATCTTTTGTCGCAACCTTGTAAAACTCACTCAAAAGATGCTCTAAATCTTCCCTTGTTTCAATGTCTTTCATAAATAAAAATGACAAGATAAACAAATGATAAAACTCTGCTTATCCTGCCTCAAATTGATTTAACTTAATCTTATTCCGTAGATACTTCTTCCTCATCATGCAAAGCCGCATTGATCGTATGCCAACTCAAGGAGGCACATTTTACACGAGCCGGAAACTCCAAAACACCTGCGAAGATTCGAAGCTTGCCCAATGTGTTTTCATCAGTTTCAATATCTAGTTCACCCGTTACCATTCGATGAAATTCATCGAACAATGTTTCTGCTTCCTGTTTGGTCTTACCTTTCAAAACCTGTGTCATCATCGAAGCTGAAGCCTTCGAGATTGCACATCCCGAGCCAACAAAGGCAACATCCGTTACAACATCATCTTCCAAAGTTGCAAAAACCTTTAACTTATCACCACAAAGTGGATTGTTCCCATCCGCCTGTTTATTCGCATTCTCAATCTCACGAAAATTTCGCGGATTTTTATTATGATCTAAAATAACTTCTTGATATAACTCGTTTAATTCTGACATATTTATAATTTTCGATTTGCAATTGCCGTTTAGTCAGTAGCGTCAGCTTTAGCCGATGCGTCCAATGTAGCTCTGATGCAATATGCATTTGCTCACGCAAACGCTACTAACTTGTTTCTTTAAATCTTCTCCCCAATCGGTGCAGTAAATTCTTTATCTTCAACATTTCCCGTATTTTTCAAATTGGCGGGTTCAAATAACAAAACTTCGACCTCCTTCTCGGCAACGGGACGATGCTCGATGCCTCGCGGAATGACTATAAATTCACATTCATTTAGTTCAACCGTTTTGTCCCGAAACTCTATTCTAAAACTTCCCTTCAAAGCCATAAACATCTCATCTTCATTTTCGTGATGATGCCATGGAAATTCGCCTTGAAATTTTGCAATTTTAACTTCTTGTCCATTCAATTCACCAACAATTTTGGGCGACCAATGCTCATTTACCAACGCTAATTTCTCACTTAAATTTACTTTTTCCAAAACTAATCTCCGAATTTTTGCCTTTTTACTTTTAACTTTTTACCTTCTTTCCTCGCTTCCGACCAAGTCTTCGGAAAGTGAAAAATATCTCCACTCTTTTCTGCTTTTGTAATTCTCGACAAAGCGGTTTTGATAATTTCCGTCTGCAAATCTTTGTGATGCGGCACACCAAAATGATGTCCCATCATAAACGGTAGAAATACCGCTCGTGGCGGTTTGATGCGTTCGGTTACATCTAACGAAACAGACATCGAAACTGTTGGAATTCCTATTTTTTCAATCGCTCGCTGAACCAGCGAGATGCTCTGATGGCAGATCGGTCAAGCGGGTGAAAGCAATACAACATCCGCATTTTCGGCTTCGACTGCTTCAGCAATATCTTCCGCCAAGGTGTTTTCCAAACGCTCGCCATCCATATTGTAACCGATAAATGAATAAAAACTTTCCGTCAAACCACCGATAAATTTTTCTTGCGTTAATTCCTGCAAACGCTCAATCGGAAAGATTACATTCAAGTCTTCTTCCGCCCCGAAAGTCGGATATTTGAGCTGATGAATTTCCAAATCTTTCGGTTTTGCATTCGACGGCACACGCCGAAAAGTATAATCACCAACGGGATGAACGGTATCAAACGGCATAGAACCTTTTGGCTGGACTCCCGCCGTGCTAACAAATGTAAGTCTTGATTCACTCAAAGGCTTTGATAATTTCGCCAATTCTACAAAATCATCTTTCGTAATCATCGAATCGGGATAGCGTTCATTGACCGTTTCCCAAAGTCCCGGACGCAATTCTTTTTCAGTTTGTGTCTTCACTATTTTCTATAACTTATTTTAACTCTGCGTTTCTTTGCGTCTTAAACTCTATGCGACCTTTGCGGTAAAAGAAACAGGTTTAACCGCAGAGAACGCAAAGCTTAAGACGCAAAGGTCGCTAAGAACTTCCTCTTAAAAATCAAACCTTTCCGTCGTGAATCCATTCACCCGATTTTTCAACAAAATAAAAGTGCAGATGAAAAAATAAATGTGCCAAAGTCGCCGTATCTTTTTCCGCCAAAGTCTTCAAAATAAATTCCCTGTCCGTTTCCGGCAAATCAAGCATCGGTTTTAAAGCCTCAATCCAAGCCTTATCAATTTCCTTCGCTCCTTTTTTCTCATCACCGTCCCCAAAATGCAGACGCACATAACGAATCAGCTTTTCTGAATCGTCATTTTCTATCGCTTCTTTTAAGTACGAAAGGGACATTGCAAATCTTTATTTCAACGCAAATTCAAAACCTATCTTCAGTAGTTCAATTAATTTTGGCGTTACCTCGGATTCATCTTTAATTCTAACGTGATGAGCATATTTATTGTTATAGTTTGTGACTTTATGTAATAGCGAACTATCCAATTGCTCATCGTTGTAAAACTTTATGTCTAATTCTTTTTTCATAGGTTTCACAATTAACCAAGCTTTTTTGTTAGTAAAAACAATCGAATTTATCGACGCTCCGCAACTATTCGGTTTCCATTCCAAAACAGCGTTCATAAGTTTATCGAATGCCAAAACCAAACTATCAGGACGGTCAATAAACAATTCGCCAATATCTTTTACAACACATGAATGTGATTGATTTTTTGTTTTGAATTTTCTCTTGCAGATTTTACAAGTCCACATATTGTGATTTGTTACTTTCTTTCGACGAGCATTCTGTATTAAAACTTCAATATAAATTTTTCATTTTTTTAATACTTTCTAAGCTCTTCTTTATCTATTTTATAATGTTTAAGGTCTTTATTTTTTAAAATATTTAGCAAAGGCGTATATTTTTCTTTTATTAAAAAATTAGTTTGATTACCCTTCATAGTCTCTAAAGAATCAATTATTTTTAATCTTTCATCATCTTCAGTATATAAAGTGTGCGGATTTAGAATTATGTAACCATCGATATCCTTCATAAAATATTTAGCCTGATGTGACATTAGTTCTGGTGATTGTATGAATAAATTAAAGAGAAGTTCGTTTAAATCTGAAGAAAAAAGGACTCTTGAAACTTTAGCAACACTTGATTCAAGTGAGTAGGCTTTAATAAATGAAGGTCCAATAATTTCCGATTTATTCCAGTAAATATCCCCAAAATCGATAGCTCCTCTCAGTGTATAACCTATGGATATAGCGTAACTCCAGATATGACTAATGTTACCTAGCAAAGTTGCCACACCTAATGCTAAATCTCCTATTACTTTTGGCTCATCTATTCCATGTGAAACAATAATACTGTCTGAAACAGAATATGTTCGACAAACATAAATTCTTGATCCTTCTGTTTTTTTTAATGAAGGTAAAACTTCTTCGGGAGATTCAATGATGTTCTTAAACTTTAGTAATTTCTCAAGAGGCGTTGGTTTACCTTTCCCCCATGAACTCATTATTTCATTAGAAAATCCTAAAATATCTAAAAATGAGACATACCCTTGTCCATTAAATTCTTCTATGTTTCCATATATACTTTTCATTATTTATGTTTCTACATAACTATTTATGAAGCTAAAGAAAAAATTTGAAGTTCCAGTCAAATTGTCAGGCAAAAACGTCAATAACTTTCTGAATCGCATTTACCAATGTATCAACATCTTCTTTTGTGTTGTAAAACGCAAGACTCATACGTGCTGTTGCGGGGACTTCATAGAAATCCATCACAGGTTGAGCACAATGATGTCCGGCACGGATGGCGATTCCTTCTTGATCGAGAATCGTACCGATGTCGTGCGGATGAACGCCTTCGATTATGAATGAAACTACGGAAGCTTTATCTTTTGCTGTTCCAACAATTTTCACATTTTCTAATGCAGATAATTTTTCGGTTGCGTATTCGAGCAGTTCGTGTTCGTAAGCAAATGCCGCATCTAGATCAATCGAATTTAGATAATCAATCGCTGCACCGAGTCCGATTGCGGGGGCGATAGAAGGAGTTCCTGCTTCAAATTTTTCGGGAATTGGAGCGTAGGTCGTTTTGTCGAACGAAACGGTGCGGATCATCGAACCACCGCCTTGATACGGTCGCATTTTTTCTAAAAATTCACGCTTTCCGTAAAGCACACCACTTCCCGTCGGGGCAAACATTTTGTGTCCTGAAAAAGTATAAAAATCTGCGTCTAAATCTTGAACATCGACTCTTTGATGTGGAACAGCTTGAGCACCATCAACCAATACGGGAACGCCAAATTTATGAGCAGTTTCGATAATTTCTTTGACGGGCAAAACCGTGCCGAGTGCGTTAGAAATATGCGAAACAGCAACCATTTTCGTGCGTTCGTTGAGCATATTTTCATACTCATCCATAATCAGTTCACCTGCCTCATTCATCGGAATCACACGAATTTTTGCACCGACATCTTCCGCTAACATCTGCCAAGGAACGATATTCGAATGATGTTCCATTTGCGACAAAATTATCTCGTCGCCTTCGCCAATAAACTTTCGTCCATAACCATTCGCCACCAAGTTCACGCCGTCCGTGCAGCCTTTGACGAAAATACATTCCGCAGCTTCCTTCGCGTTGATAAACTTACGAACCTTCTCGCGTGCCGCTTCATATTCTGTTGTCGCTTTTTGCGATAGATAATGCACACCACGATGCACGTTTGAATGTTCCTTTTGCAGGTATTCCGCACCACGCTCGATAACTAAAGTTGGCACCTGCGAAGAAGCCGCATTATCCAAATAGCGAAGCGGTTTCCCATTAACTTCTTGTGATAAAACAGGAAAATCTTCCCGAACTTTATTAACGTCAAAATTTTTCATCTCTTTTACTGCTTCATTCATAATTCAACACTTGAAATAAACTTTAGAAATTTTTCACCTGATTCACTAATTGTTTTAGAATCAGATAAAATAATAATTAGTCTTTCCGTTTCTAGTTTGTTCATATAATAATCAAATTCTTCATCACTTAGACTTTGAAAATTTTCATCATCTACTCGCCATCTAAAACGTCCGTGTTTAACAATACTTCTTCCTTTAACTTCAGTTTCTGAATGGTTGAAGAAAAATTTCAGCAACTTAAGATGAATTGGTGTTAACTCATCAATAAGGTTTAAGCTAATTTGAATAAATGATTCATCAAGAGAATCATCTAATACTGTATTTTTTATCGCATTTTTTAAAGATTCAATTTTCTCTTTTTGGCTTGTCTTTACTGCAATCTGAGTTGCTTGAAATACTGCATCAATAAACTTTTCATTGTTTTGTAAATTTTCAACGGTCATTCCAGTATCTAGAATTTCTTGAACCTTTTCTCCTAATTCTTTTGCCCAAGCGTCCTTTCTTTTTGAAAGCGGAGAAGTAAAAACTAAATCAAGAATAGAATTACCTGTTGGAATTAGCGAAACAGGAATCTTTAACAAATCACGGAAATAATCCTTTTGCTGTTTTTCTGGATATTCAGCAATCTCATTTTCATCTTTTGATAAGTCAAGTTTTTGTATGTCTTTTCCCATCCATTTTAGAAAGCCACTTCTTCTGCTTCCTTTGCTTTCTTGTTTTTCTTCGCTTTTTTCTCTTCCTTAGCAATAAATTGCAAAAGTGCTTTTTCTATAACGGCGGCACGTTTGTTTTTTTCGACCGCGATTTCGTCAATTTTTTCCAATACTTCTTCTTCGATAATTAAATTCACTCTTTTTCTCATTTATTATGCCTCCAATTTTGCGTGCAAACGATTCAAAACCGCCTCATCTAACTCTTTTTTGATTGAAGGAATTTCGATCTTGTTTATAATCTCTTCGGCGAAACCGTAGGTTAAAAGATTTCTTGCCAGAGATTCGTGCAAACCGCGGCTCAACAAGTAAAACAATTCCTCTTCTTCAAGTTGTCCGACTGTTGCACCGTGGGCACATTTTACGTCGTCATTGAAGATTTCGAGTTGTGGTTTGGTATCAACTCTTGCTTCGTTTGAAAGAAGCAAGTTTTTGTTTGATTGCTCGGCGTCCGTTCCACTCGCATTTTCGTGAACAAAGACTTTACCGTTAAAGACCGCACGGGATTTGCCATCGAGAATTCCTTTGTAAGTTTGATGCGAATGACAGTTTTTTACTTTGTGGTCAATTCTTGAATGTGTGTCGGTATGCTGTCCATCTTCGACCAAATAAAGTCCGTCAACCCAAGCTTCACCGCCTTCTTCATTGAAACTCAGATTTACATCGTGACGAGAAAGTTTTGCACCCAAAGTTATATTTGTGTTGTCATAAACGCTTGTGCGATTTAATTCGGCGTTCGAAGTAATTATATGAACTGCCGAATGTGATTCTCTTTGAGCTCTAGTGTGAACTAGCCTTGCGTTATCTGCCAAATTCACTTCGCAAACAACATTTGTAAAATAATTCGCTTCGCGTGTTCGTGTATATTGCTCAATAATTTCTGCTTCGCTGAATTGTTCACCAACATACAAAACTCTCGCAAAGTTCGCCGTTTCATTTTCGCCTATGAAAATAATATGAATTTTGGATTCAACCTTTGTATTTTTCGGAACGTGTATGAAAACGCCTTGTTCAATAAAAGCCGTGTTCAAAGCTGTAAAACCATTGAAATCAAATTCAACTAGCTTCGTTAAACTAGCTTTAAAAGTTTCGTCTTCCAACGATTCAGCAAAACTTCGGATTTTAACGCCTTCGGGCAAATCGGTAAGAAGTGTTAATTCTTCATCAAGAATCCCATCAACAAAAACCAAACGATTTTCGCCCTCAATGTCTGTCAAAATCTTCTCAATCTGCTCGTCATCAACGTCCAATTCACTACTTCGGTTAACTGCTAACTGCTCACTATTTACCGAAGTATATTTCCATTCTTCGTTACGAACAGTCGGAAAACCTTCTTCCGTAAAATAATCAAATGCTTCCTTACGCAAATTTTTCAACCATTCGGGCTGATTCGCGTTTTCAAAACTCTTTTGAAATTCCTTTGTATAAATCGTTTCTTTACCTGCTTGTGTCATCTTTACCTTACTTTTTCGCCTGTCGGCTTACGGGCGAGGACAAGCCGTCGCCCCTACAAATCTATTTGCGTTTATTCGCAGACAAAAACCTCTTCGTATGTTTACTGTCCTGCGGCTTTTACCCAATCGTAGCCTTTTTCTTCAAGTTCTAAAGCTAACTCTTTTCCGCCCTCTTTAACGATTTTTCCGTTTGCCAAGACGTGGACAAAATCGGGAATGATGTATTCCAAAAGTCTCTGATAATGCGTAACGAGAATAACTGCATTCTCTTCAGATTTGAGTTGATTTACACCATTGGCAACAATACGCAAAGCGTCAATATCAAGCCCCGAATCGGTTTCATCCAACAAAGCTAATTTCGGTTCGAGAACAGCCATTTGCAAAATCTCGTTGCGTTTTTTCTCACCGCCCGAAAAACCTTCATTAACCGAACGTTTAAAAAATTTTGGATCCATCTCAACAATCTTTGCTTTTTCTTTAAGCAAATCATTAAACTCAAGCGGATCGAGTTCTTCATCGCCGATGTGTTTCATTTTTTCATTGTAAGCAAGACGCAAAAACTGCGAATTAGAAACACCCGGAACTTCAACCGGATATTGGAAAGCCATAAAGACCCCCTCTCTCGCACGTTCATCCGGATCCAATTCGAGCAAATCTTTGCCTTCGTAAAGAATTTCTCCCTTTGTAACTTCATAAGCAGGATGTCCCGCTAAAATTTTAGCCAACGTAGATTTCCCCGAACCGTTCGGTCCCATAATCGCATGAACTTCGCCTTTCTTGACCTGCAAATTCAACCCTTTCAAAATATTCGTGCCTTCAACGGCAACGTATAAATCTTTAACTTCTAATAACATTTTCTTATCTACCTTTTTCCCTTAAATTCTAATCAAAAAACTTTCGCTAAATACTTCAAATCCTTAATAAAACTTAAAACTTGAAAAAAAAATCAAGATTAACTTTATAATACACTTTAGAAATCACATTTTCGAGTCACCAACTAAAAAAATTTGTCCAAAAAATAAGTGTAACTGTTTTGCTATTCGATCTTGAAATCAATTGATAATCTTATTCCAAAGACCTTTTCGGTTTCCGTAGTTGGTTGGAATGTTTGCCGGTAACGGTAAAATGCTTCAGCCGAGAAATTATCATTGATCTTTCTGTTGATTCCACCGATCGCGTCATTTCTGAAAACTTTTGCATTCTGTATTTCAAACCAAGTGTCGTTTGAGATGAAAGGCGTGAAAATGGTTTTGTCATTTCTGCGAACTGGAACTCTGACTCTCGTTCGATTTCGATAAAATGTGCGGTCATCGCGTCCGCCTGTTCTGATTCTGTGTTCGAGGCGATTTCTGTTATCAAGGGTTAATCTTTTGAACTTTTTTCTAGGTGTTACATCAAATCTCAAACGATGTTCAATGCGATTCGGTCTATCGGGAATTCTCTGAACTCTGAAAACATAACTCGGCTGAATTTTAATACTTTTTGTTGCTTGATATTTCGCCCCAAAGCCGAATCTCAGATCGTTCAGACTACTGATATTTTCTCCCGTACGCAGGTCACTGAATATATAACCGCTAAGTTTTTTATTTTCTTTATCAAACGGAAATTCCACCGTTGTAATCGTCCAAAGTTGAGTATCCTCCTCAACACTTTGTCCAAAAATCTCACCGGAAAAAAAAATGACCGTAGAGAGAAAAATCAAGCTTGATATTTTTTTCAATGACAAGATTTTTCTGCGTACGATCATTTTCAGCATTAGATTGCGACTTTGGATTTAATCTATTTCAAAAGAAAAACCAAAACCGATTGCGTGTTCGTGTCTCGGTGAATCCTGAAAATTATGCCGATAATTATAGAAAACTTTTAACGAAGTGTTGTCGTTAATTTTTCTGCTTATTCCGGCGGCGGCATCATTTCTAAATAGATCGGGATTTTGTATATCAAGCCAAACGTCAGTGGAGATATATGGCGTGAAAAGTGTTTTGCCGTCTTTTTTGACAGGAACTCTTATTCTCGTTCGATTTCGATAATAGGTTTCGTCATCGCGTCCGCCGGTATTCGCACGATGTTCAAAACGGCTTCTATTATCAACGGAAAAATTCTTGAATTTTTTTGACGGAGTTACATCAAATCGAAGTTGATGTTGGTAACGATCAGGTCCGCCCGAAACCCGACTGACTCTAAAAACGTAATTTGGAGCAATCGATAAATTGTCTGTAACTTTGTATTTGACTGCAAAACCAAATCTTATGTCATCTAAATTGCTCACATCTTCAGTTACACGAAAATCATTTGAAACAACTCCGCTCAATCTGTCGTTATCTTTGACCAGCGGAAATTCAAATGAATTCTGATTCCAAACTTGTACATCATCGTTATCCGTCTGACCGAAAGCTGTGACTCCTAAACACAAAAACAATCCGATCAAAATAAAAGTATAATTTCTCATTTTTTGTCCCTTCCCTTGTTCGTTTACTCCCAAACTCTAAAAAATGTCGTCTTAAATAATTCCTAGATTTTCGTCTTTATCTCAGTGTTTTGTTTTTGCTCAACCCCCGCTTTAGACAGCTATTAAATCTTTGTATTATATCTGTATTCAATTTCACTACGTATTTTAACTAACCGTTTTTTCCTCTAGAGCTTTTGCTTTACGAGTCCACTTGAAGAGTCCGCGAGCGTGCAACATCAGAAAGATTGTAGAACCGATCACAACGGCAACACTACCCGTCATAATTCCAAAAGTGACCCAACTCAAACTGGCTATCATAAACAAAACAAAGCCGAATTTATTCTGGTTTCCAATTAAGTAAACTCCTAACAAACCACAAATCGTCGCCAACCAATCTATTCCGTAAAATTGCAAAAATTGCATTAGTTTTCCCTATATTCGGTTTCGAGCATTGACATAAAAATCAGAGATTTTCGCTCATCACCGCTTTTTACGGACTCACGAAATTTTCCTTCTATCTTAAAACCTTCAGATTCATAAAGATTTCTTGCTCGTTCATTAAAATCAAAAACGTCCAACCACAAGCGATGTGCGTTTAATTCCTCAAATGCAACTTTTTTAATTGATTGCACAGCCCTCCTGCCATAGCCTAGACCTTTTTCTGTAACCACGATTCGCTTAAGCTCTATGTTTTCATTCTCATCTTTTAATCCAGCTAAAACTATGTAGCCAACAGGTTTTCTTTCACTTTCAATTATCAAATGACGAACGTCTTCATCTGACAGAAACTCCTCGTGATCTTCAAGACTTTGTAGTATTATAAAACCACCTTTTGAAGCTTTTTTCTCTGCCTCAATCACAAAACCTAAATCTTTCATGTGCGTTGTTCTTAAATCTAAGCTCATAGTTTTCACCTAATTCATTTCTTTCTCTTTTCTCGCCAAATATTCTTCCAGTCTTTCCTCATATTCGCTTGCTGGAACTAAAGTCCTATCAGGAAGACGTCGCAAATATGTTCCATCAAACGCCGTATCTTGATGATAATTGTGCCAATTTTCCCTCGCTTGATTAATTCCTAATTGTTTTTTTGTTGAATCTTTCTTACTCATAAAAATATTTTACAAAGCCTGAATTACCGCGTAATACAAAGGCATGCCGATAGTTATGTTAAATGGAAACGTAACACCTAGAGCCATCGGAATATAAAGTCCGGGGTCGGCTTTTGGTGCAGCAAGACGCATCGCCGCCGGAACTGCTATATATGAAGCACTCGCCGCCAATATAGCAAACACCAAACGATTGCCGTCGCTTGCTGTAATCAGTCCACTTAAAGCCGCAACAATACAACCATTTATTGCAGGAACAACAATTGCGAAAAGTGTCACAAATCGCCCGTACTTTCTAAATGCTCCAAAGCGTTTTGCCGTAACCATTCCCATTTCTAAAAGAAAGATCGCCAAAAAACCTTTGAAAATATCGGTCGTAAAAGGTTCGATGCCCTCGGCTTGCTTTGAGTCGGCGATCAAGCCTATGAAAAGACTTCCAAGAATCATCAAAACACTTCCATTCGTAAATGAATGTCGAACAATTTTGCTTATGCTTGTCTGATTTTCTGATTCTTTGTCATTTCTTTTAAGTAGAATAACACCGACGATGATTGCAGGAGCTTCCATCAAAGCCATTACAGCAACCATTTCTCCGCCAAATGCCACACTTTGATAAGCTAAAAACTCCGTTGCAGCGACGAATGTAACAGCACTAACTGATCCGTAAGCTGCTGCGACCGCACCTGCATCATAAACATTTAGCTTTCGCTTTAAAATAAAAAAAACGTAGAGTGGAATTAGCGAGGCAATTACAATTCCGAAAACGAGTGAATAAAAAATCTCAATTGTAAAAGAACTATGAGCTAATTCCTGTCCGCCCTTAAAACCAATCGCAAACAGTAGATATAACGATATGAACTTGCTTGAAGAAGCAGGTATTTCAAGATCGCTCTTTACAATAGCAGCAAAGATTCCCAATACAAAAAACAGCAATGTCGGGTTAGTTAAGTTTGAAAGTAAAATTTGAAAATCCATCGGTTATTACTATAAGGATTATTTACTTTAACTCAACATAAAAATTTAGGTGCGATTCTGAGGAGATATTCCCAAAACCGCACCTGTTGTTGTTTTATGAAAAAAACTAGTAATTAATTCATAAATGTAACTTTACCGCTTTCGAGGTCATAAATACCACCGACCAACAAAAGATCACCCGACTCGATCATTTCTTTCATCACGGCACTCTGCTTTTTAATGTCTTCCATCGTCAACTTAACGTTGGCTTCTGTTACAGCGTCAACAAATGGTGTGTTTTTAGAATTTTTCTCTCCATCTTTCCAGCTCTGACCAACTAACTTAACTGCCGGCTCGAATCTGTCAAGTAAAACTGAAAGTAATCCCAACTCAGCCCCATCAATTGCACCTTTAACTGCACCGCAGCTTGAATGTCCTAATACTAACAATACTTTAGAACCTGCTACCTTTGTAGCAAACTCAAAACTACCAAGCATATCAGGATTGACAATATTTCCTGCTACTCTTCCGTTAAAAGCATCCCCATTTCCAAGATCAAATACTTCTTCAGCGGATACACGAGAGTCAATACAACTCAAAATCGTCGCATACGGATATTGTCCTTTTGCCGTAGTAGTTGCTTGCTTGCGAAAGTTTTTGTTGTTTTTTAGCTTATTTTTAACGTATCTTTCATTACCCTCTTTTAAGAGTTGTAATGCTTTCTGTGGTGACATTGCAGACTGAGACGCCTTGGTCTGCTGAGCTTGAACTGAAATACCGGCGAACGCCAATACTAATGATAATGTAAATAATTTAAGAAATTTCATTTCTTATCCTCCCTTGTTCGTTAATATATTTATCAAAAAGGTCTGTAGATACTTCACTCAAGATATAGAAAAAGACCTTTCGCCTACAAATGCTTGCGAACAAATGTTTGCGAAAGGTCTCGAAACTTTACTCAATAAACCGGGTTTTTGTAACCGTAATGACGATTTATCGAACCACTTGGGCAATCTACTCCCCTTTCATTGTTTGAAGAATATTAAATCTTTACTTTTTTGTCAAGTATAAATTTTACTAATTCTATTTTTTGTTATTAGCTTTACCACTTAACAGCAGCAATCGCCTCGATCTCTATCAAAAAGTCTCCGCGAAATTTCCCGACCGGAATAATTGCCCGTGCAGGCTTGTGTCTGCCCATAATTTTCTTATAAGTTTCGTTTACTGCTTCCCATAAACTCTCGTCCGAAACAAAAATTGTAAACTTTAAAACGCCTCCCAAATCACTCCCCGCTTCTTTAAGCAAATCCTCAACATTTCGTAAACACTGCTCAGTCTGTGTTTCGATAGAATCCGTTTTCTCCTCACCCGTTTCAGGATCAATTGGTAATTGCCCTGAAACAAAAATCAAGCCGTTGTGAACAACGGCTGGAGAATAATGTCCTTTCGGACCAGATGTGTTTGGAATTTTGATTTTTTTCATTTTTTATCCAACGCTATTTTCGAGTTTCAATCCAAGCAATTTCTGAGCCTCGACCGCATATTCCATCGGAAGTTCGCGGAAGACTTCTTTGCAGAAACCGTTGATGATGAGCGAGATCGAATCTTCTTCGGAAAGCCCGCGTTGTTGTAAATAGAACATTTGTTCTTCGCTAATTCTCGAAGTCGTCGCTTCGTGTTCGACGCTTGCGGTGTTGTTCATCACCTCGATGTATGGAAATGTGTTCGCTTCGCATTTGTCGCCGATGAGCATCGAATCGCACTGCGTATAGTTTCTCGCCCCTTCCGCTTTCGGCATAACTTTGACCAAACCACGATACGAATTGTTCGATTTTCCTGCCGAAATACCTTTGGAAATAATTGTCGAACGCGTGTTTTTGCCAAGGTGAATCATCTTTGTTCCCGTATCGGCAACCTGTGCGTTGTTTGTCAAAGCGACCGAATAAAATTCGCCAATCGAATTATCGCCCTGCAAAATTACGGACGGATATTTCCAAGTGATCGCCGAACCGGTTTCAACCTGCGTCCAAGAGATTTTCGAATTTTTACCACGACACGCACCGCGTTTTGTTACGAAATTATAGATTCCGCCTTTGCCGTTTTCATCACCCGCATACCAATTCTGTACAGTCGAATATTTAATTTCAGCATCGTCTAAAGCAACAAGTTCGACAACCGCCGCGTGCATTTGATTTGTGTCGAACTGTGGAGCAGTACAACCTTCATTATAAGCCACATAACCGCCTTCTTCCGCTACGATTAGAGTTCTTTCAAATTGTCCCGATTCCTGCGTGTTGATGCGGAAATATGTTGAAAGTTCCATTGGGCAACGGACGCCTTTTGGAATGAAAACGAATGAACCGTCAGAGAAAACCGCCGAATTCAAAGCCGCATAAAAATTGTCCGAAGTCGGTACGACCGAACCCAAATACTTTTTGACAAGTTCGGGATATTCTTCGACCGCTTCCGAGAAAGAGCAGAAAATCACGCCCGCTTTTTTAAGCTTTTCCTTAAATGTGGTCGCTACCGAAACCGAATCGAAAACAGCATCAACCGCTACGTTCGCAAGCATCTTTTGCTCGGACAAAGGAATCCCCAATTTCTCAAACGTATCAAGCAATTCGGGATCAACCTCGTCCAAAGATTTCTTTTGTTCTTTTTCCTTTGGAGCGGCGTAATAGGTTATGTCTTGAAAATCCACCTTCGGATATTCAAAGTTCGCCCAATAATTTGGCTCTTCCATTTTCTGCCACTGACGAAAAGCCTTAAGTCGAAATTCGAGCATCCATTCAGGTTCATTTTTCTTAGCTGAAATTAGCCTAATCGTATCTTCCGTAAGTCCTTTCGGAATTGTTTCTGTTTCAATATCCGTTACAAAACCGTATTTATATTCCCTATTTGATAAAAATTCTGTTGCTGTTGACATATTTCTTATAAATCTTCCCTTATGTTCAAAAAAACTGCTATTTACCTATATTTACGGACACTTGCTTTAGCCCGTGTATGCGATGAAATCTTTCATCTACCTTCTTTTCAGTTCCTAAAAGTTGTGCCAAAGTTATATCAGATAAGGCATTTTGGACAATCTCATGCAATCCGATAATGACCGGGCGAATCCCACAATCACCTTTGTGAACGCAAGAATCTAAAACCCCTGTATAACTCTCACAATGCCCTTCAATTTCGTCATCATCTAAAACTTTGATGACTTCGCTTAAATAAATCTCTTTTGACGGACGCGAAAGACTGTATCCGCCCTTCGTTCCGCGTGTGGCTTTTACAAATCCGCCTTTGTTTAAGAGCCACATCAATTTGCCCGCATTTGCCTGTGAAATTCCTTCTTTTTTGGCAATATCTCCAAGTGTAAGAGTTTCATCTTCGCCTAAACTTGCAAGTTGCAAAAGACATCTTAATCCGTATTCTTCTTGGGCTGAAATTTTCATCTTTTTTTTACCAGTTTAAGTTTATAAAAATTACTTTAAGCTAAAGAATCTCAAATCCTTACTTTTATGTCAAGATTAGATTGTCCATATTTTTAGCTGTAAAAAGCTATAATTTTACTACCTACTTTTTACTCTAAACCCTAGATGTTAAACTAACTTTGAGCAATTAAATTCTTTAACAAAATCAAACAGGAAGGTTTAATTTTTATGAATCATTGGTTAATGAAGGAAGAGCCGAAAAAATGCACTTTTGAAGAGTTTATGGAAGACGGAAAACGCGTCTGGAAAAAGGTAAAAAATTACCAAGCCAGAAACTTTATACGCGAAATGAAAAAAGGTGATTTGGTTCTGTTTTACAATTCAGGCGATGTTAAAGCTGTACAAGGCGTTGCGAAAGTTATTTCTGATGGCGGTTACACAAGCCCCGAAGACGACCGCTGGACTTGGGTTGATATTGAACCCGTTGAGCAATTTGAAAACGAAGTAACACTCAAGCAGATCAAAGAAGAAAATGACTTTTTTGAAGGGCTTAAACTTATCAAACAGACGCGACTTTCTGTAATGCCAGTTTCAAATGCTCATTTCGACAAAATTCTTGCGATGTCACAAGATTAAGACTAATTTTAATGAATCAGAAAAAAGTGCTTTGTAGTAGTCACAAAACGAAGCACTTTTTTCTTTTGGTAACTTTATAAATCTATCTCAAACTTTCTGCCCTTTTGATTATTTATCAGCCAATGCGATAAATTGAAATTATGAGTAAAAATGATAAAGAAATAGCCTACTTACGAGGGCTTTATATTGAGCCGGAATGGACTCAAAGATTTACAGAGATATTTGATAAGAATATAAAACTAGAAAATATCGAAAACCTAACATATCTCAATGCAGGAGTGGGAAACCATTCAATCGAAATAAGCGAAAAACTCGATGATGACAGTGAAATTTTTCCTGTTTGCGAAACAGAAGAATTACAAACGATCGCACAAGCAAAGGCTCAAGCGACCAAAACAGAAATTGATTTCTCCACCTCTTTGCCCTTAGCCGAATCAGATTTTGTTTTAGCCGATGGAAGTCTTCTGAAACCTTCTGAAATAAAAAACTTCTTTGGAAATGCTGTTCGAGCTTCAGATGGAAAGGTCGTAGTATTTCTACCGACATCAAGAAGTTTCGGAGAAATTTTCTCATATCTCTGGGAAGTCTTTTCAGACTTAGATTTATTAGATAAAAGCGAAAATATCGAAAATCTTATTACCGAACTTCCAACTCTCGAATTAATAGAAGAAATTGCGAAAGACTTAGATTTAATAAATATCGAAACTTTTACGGAAAATGAGATATTTGAGTTTAAAGACGGCGAAGAATTTATTAAATCGCCATTGATGGAGTTTTTCTTTTTGCCTGTTTGGTTGGGATTTCTTGATGACAAAGAAAAAGAGCAAGTTGTCAAAAAACTTGCTCAAAAAATTGATGAAGATTGCGATGGTATGACTTTTCGCTTTTCTGTCAAAGCGACTGTTTTTGCAGGTGAGAGAGATTAACTTAATCTCTCTTTTATGACTGCTTAGCTTCCGCACGTTTCTGCATTTCAGCCGCTAATTCATCATCACTCATGCTAGTTATTTTCGGTGCATCGGGCGAATCAATTACTTTCATTTCTTCCTCACCATTAAATTCTTTTTCGGCTTCTTCCATACCCTCTTTAAATGCCTTGCGACTTTGCCCTAAGGATTTTGCTAATTTCGGCAAACGACTCGCCCCAAAAAGCAAAAATACCGCTAAAACGATTAAAATAATTTCTGTTGATCCAAACATAATTCTTATCCTGTCTATTCTGACGCAAATAAATTGCGAAAAGTTTTATAAACTTATAATACAGCTAATCAGACGAACTTTCATCTTTTCACACGCTATCGGCAAAAAATTATTCTTCATCAAGACTAACTTTTGCACCGAGTTCGGTTAACTGTTCGGCTAAATTCTGTGCAAAATCAGCATCTTCAAAGTTTAGATTGATAACTTTACCTGCGTGCATAGCTTCCGCCAATTCCTTAGATTGCATTTCGTTCATTCCCAAACTTTTTTGTAGAAGTGCAACCATCGCAACCTGATTTCGTCCTGTGTCCCAACCTTTTATCTTCAATAACGGCATAACTTAACTATTTTCCTTATCTCTAAATCTATCGGTTGCATCAACCAAAGCTGCTGTAATTCCCTTCTCCGAAATCGAATGTCCGGCGTCAGCAATTATATGTAGTTCCGATTCGGGAAAAGCCGTATGCAATTCCCAAGCGGAAACAGCGGGACAAACAACGTCATAACGCCCTTGCACAATTACTGTGGGAATATGGCGAATTTTATCTATGTTCTCAATTAAATAATTTTCTGTCGGGAAAAAAGAATTATTCATAAAATAATGGCATTCGATTCTTGCCAAAGCTAGAGCCTCCATGGGGTCTTCCCAGTGATTCATTAAATCCTCATCAGGAAAAAGCTTTGAGGTCGAACCTTCCCAAACACTCCAAGCTCGTGCAGCAGAAATTCTTGTCTGCTCATCATCGCTTATCAAACGTTTATAGTATGCCGTCATCATATCGCCACGTTCATCTTCGGGTATTTCATCCCGATAACGCTGCCAAAAGTCTGGATAAATTTCCGACGCACCATATTGATAAAACCATTTTAATTCTTTTGGACGGGTTAAAAAGATACCGCGTAAGACCAACCCGCGAACTCTGTCAGGATGAGTTTCAGCATAAGCCAATGAAAGTGTGCTTCCCCAAGAACCGCCAAAAACGTACCATTTTTCAACACCAAACTTTTCACGCAAAGTTTCTATGTCTTTGATCAAATCCCAAGTTGTGTTTCCTTCTAATTCGGCGTGTGGAATAGATTTTCCCGAACCTCTCTGGTCAAACAGAATTATTTGATACGCTTCGGGATCGAAAAACTGGCGATACATCGGAATCAAACCGCCACCCGGTCCGCCATGCAAGAAAACAACCGGAATCCCTTCAGGATTTCCACATCTTTCCCAATAAATCGTATGAATATCGGAAACCTCAAGCATTCCCGACTCAAAGGGTTCTATCTCAGGATATAGTTCTTTCATATAGGCGAAATAATACAGGAAAAGGTTTTCAGATTACAAATTACAGATTTCAGATGTTTGGAAGGAGTGCGAGCATCCTTGCTTGTACGATTGCGTTTCTTTTAGCAATCGAGAAAAGGTTGATGATTTAAGGGATGAGGAAACAAATTAGTCCGCTAAAAAACAGCGAACTTGCGAATAGGGATGCTTACACTCCTTTTCAAAACTTAATTTAGTTCACATACTTAATTTCATTCAGTTAAAAATATCTTTTACTTTTTTGCCTGCTTTCTTCGCACCATCGGCAGTTTTTTTAGCTCCTTTTTTAACAGCCCCCGCAGTCTTTTTAGCTCCTGTTTTTGTTGCTCTGGTAGTTTTCTTTGCTCCTTTTTTAACTGCCCCACCTGTTTTTTGTGCTCCAGTCTTAGTAGCGTCAGTAGTTTTCTCTGCTCCTGTTTTTACACCATCTTTTGTTCCTTCCACAGCTTTTTCGCCAAGATTTCTATCACTACCTTTTTCCTGCGAAGTCGTGCTTGTTTCTTTGCTACTATCTGTTCCAGTTTCCTTTTTATCCGAATCTTTTTTGCCGTCAGTAGAATCAGAATCCGATTTATTTTCTGAATCTTTTGAATCCTCGCTATTACCATCGGTTTCTGTTTTATCTTCAGAATTAGCGTCTGTTTCGGATTTATTTCCTTCAGTTGTCTCAGACGAAGAATTTTCTGTATTAACATTAGCATTTGGATCACTCGGAGATGAAGGACATCCTAAACCTAATGAAACAATCATTAATAATACGGTTAAAAATAATACCTTTTTCATAATTGAAGCCTCTCCTAAAATCTTTACATTTCGATGTATGTGAGGAAGTATATTTACACATTGGTTTGTTGTAAAGAATTTCGGTAAAAAGCCTGACCTTATAATGATTTATTTAGCAGAAATAGAATCCTAAAATCATTTCTTTTTCATCCAATCAAAAAAATTTTCTTGACACATACGACAAACGGTCGTATAGTTACGACACTTCGTCGTATTTACAAACTTTGAGGAGAAAGACAGAGATGAAACCAACTTTGGCTAATTCAGAATTAGCAATCATGGATTTGCTTTGGGAAAAGACAAAACTTACCGCACGACAGATACGGGAAACTCTTTATCCGAAGGCAACAAAAGCCCAACACGGCACAGTGCAAAAATTACTTCAGCGGCTAGAAGATAAAGATTTCGTGATGCGTGATAGAAGCCAATACGTGCATATGTTTATGGCAAAAATCACACGACAGGAATATGCCGCTAGCCAACTTGAATCATTGGCTTCAAAATTGACTGCCGGCTCTTTTGCTCCTTTAATCACGCACCTTGTTGAAACAAGCAAAATTTCTGATGAGGAAATCGAAGAAATTAAAAATATTTTGGACGAATACAAAAAGAGCGAGGAAAAATGATGATTGATATGCTTATTGAAATCGGCATCAGCAACGCGATTTTTTCTTTTTTGATTGCAATAGTTGCGATTATTGTTGGCAAATGGACAAACAGACCACGCCTTGCACATCTGCTTTGGCTTTTAGTTTTAGTAAAACTTCTGATGCCATCTCTTTTAACTATTCCCGGCTTGTCTGATCCGCTTTCACTTTTCCAAACCCAACCAGCTAATGTAGAAAATTTTGCTATTACTACGGAAACACAACAAGCTGCGAATACACAAGCTATTGAGGATAATTCATACACCTTCGTTGCTTATGCCCAAACTTATTTACCAATGATTTGGGGATTGGGGATTTTATTTGCTCTTGTGTGGTCAGTAGTTCGCATTGTCAAGTTTAATCGTCTATTAAAAATCAGCTCAGAAGTTGCTCCCGATTCCGTCTATAAAATTGCTGAAGACGTTTCAGATAAATTGAATCTGAAAAAAGTTCCGTTAATTAAAACAACCTCTGCTGAGATTTCTCCGATGGTCTGGTGGATTGGTGGCACAATTCAAGTTTTTGTTCCGTTTGTTTTGATTGAAAAAATGGATACCGAAAATCTACGTTTAGTCCTCGCTCATGAGCTGGCTCATGTTCAAAGAAAAGATTACTTAGTCCGCTGGGTTGAATGCTTAACCGCGATTTTATTCTGGTGGAATCCGGTCGTTTGGTTAGCCCAGAAGAACTTGCGTGCATATGAAGAAATCTGTTGTGATGCACAAATTTTAACGATTCTTAAACCCAAACCACATCAATATGCAACATCGCTTTTGGATGCTGTCGAAAGTTTTGCCGGGTCGGCACTCCGCCTCCCGTCCATGGCAAGCAAAATAAATAGTGGCGGAAATTTACTTAGGAGAATTAATATGATTTTATCAAACCAACATAGTCGAATCCCTTCAAGAAAGTTTCAATTTTTAGGCATCTTCTTTGCAGCATTAATCCTTCCTTTTGGATTTGTTAATGCTCAGGAAATTGGCTCAAGTCAAAACCTAAAAGAAGTTGAAACCCAACTTAAAACTGCCGTTGAAGCAGGAGAAATGACTCCTGAACAAGCCAAGGTAAGAATGGCTGAATACAAACTTAAAATGGCAGAGAAGAAGATTGAATCAGCAGTCGCCGCAGGAAAAATAACGCCTGAGCAAGGCAAAGTAAAACTTAAAGGATACAAGCTCAATCTGGAAGCTTATAAAATTAAGGCAGCGGTTGCTTCGGGAGAAATGACCAAAGAGGAAGCTAAGGCTAAAATATCTGCAAACCGCATGTATATGGCTAAGTTTAAGATAAAATCTGCTGTCGATTCAGGACAAATTACTCCTGAACAAGGCAAAAAGAAACTTAAAATGTATAAGCTGAAAATGAAAGCGACAGAATTAAAACAAGCCGTCAAAGAAGGTAAACTCTCGGAAGAGGAAGCCAAAGCCAAATACAAGGAAATAAAGCTACAAATGAAAGAACTGGAAACAGAAAACTAAAAACTTTCTGCAATATTTTTCATCAAAAGCCGTCTGAGTTTGAAAAAACCTTAGACGGCTTTTTTTATTTCTGCTATTTTTTAGTAGCTATGGCAGAAATTCCTTTTTATTTACTTGAACCAAAGGATGAAAAAATCCCATTTGTTTTAAGCATTCCGCATCGGGGAACTGAATTTCCTGTTGAATTGAAAGGTCAATATGTTCCCGAGTTGGTCGAAGTTTTAGACGATACTGACTGGGATTTGGAAAAGCTTTATGATTTTGTGAATGACTTAGGGATAACGGTCATATACGCAAAATATTCACGTTGGGTAATTGATCTTAATCGTGAACCAAACAGTAAACCGCTTTACAATGATGGGAGATTAATTACAGAACTCTGTCCAAAAACGACCTTTCTCAGCGAAGATATTTATGTAAAAAAAGAGTTTGAACCAAATGACGAGGAAATTGAAAGAAGGCTCCAAACGTATTTTTATCCATACCATAAAAAAATTGATGAAATTATTGAGGAATTAAAGTCAAAATTTGGACAAGTAATTTTCTGGGATGCTCATTCTATTCGCAGACAAGTTAAGACTATTCGTCAAGAACTTTTTCCTGATTTTATTTTGGGAAATAATGATGGGAAAACAGCAGATAAAAAGTTCATCGAAACAGCCTTAAACTCTCTGAAATCAAGCAACTGGCAAGTTAATCATAACGATCCATTCAAAGGCGGCTATTTAACCCGCTCTAAAGGAAATCCTGAAAAAGGAGTCCATGCTTTGCAATTGGAGATGTCAAAAGATTTGTATATGAAAAATGACGAATTGGATTATGATTATGAAAAAGCTGAAAAGGTAAAAGAACTTTTGAGAAGAACTTTTGAGAATTTGATAGATTTACTCTGATATTTTTCGCAAACTTCGCGTAAAAATAAACTATGAAATTTCACTTCAAAAAATTACTTCAAAATGAAGGTTGGCTTGAAAATGTTTCTGTTGAAATTGATGGAACGGGCTTAATTACCTCAATTGTGGAAAATTCTGATTCATCCAACTTTGTTCAAGGCTATGCAATTCCAGCATTTCAGAATGCACATTCTCATTCATTTCAATATGCGATGGCTGGACTTGCTGAAAACCATTCAATTTCGGCTACACAAAGCGATTTCTGGAGTTGGCGGGAAGCGATGTACAAACTTGCACTCTCCGTTAATCCCGACCAATTTGAAGCGATTGCAACCATGCTTTACTCGGAAATGCTTCGCCATGGCTACACGAATGTTGCCGAATTTCATTACTTGCATCACGACAAAAATGGAGAACCTTTTAGCGACTTAGCCGAAATGGGTTCGCGTCTCATCTCAGCCGCAAAATCCGTCGGAATCGGCATAACTTTAATTCCAATTTTTTATCAGAAAGGTGGATTCAACAAACCTGCTGAAGAAAATCAAAGACGTTTTATTTCAGAAACAATTGAAGATTACCAAAAACTGTATGAAGCAACGGAGAAAGCCTGCAAAGATTACGACCGAGCAAATATCGGAATCGGAATTCATTCAATGCGTGGAGTCGAACTTCAAACGATTAGAGAAGTCGCCGAAAACTTTCCAAAAAATGTCCCTTTTCACATACACATTTCTGAACAACTTAAAGAAGTCAAAGATTGTGTTGAATTCTTAGGTAAACGCCCTGTCCAGTGGATGCTCGACAATATCGAACTATCGGACAGATTTCATTTTGTTCACGCAACACACCTTGACGACTTTGAAATCGAAGGGTTAGCTAAAAACAAAGTAAATGTCGTCCTTTGTCCCACAACTGAAGGAAACTTAGGCGATGGGATTTTCCCGCTTCGCAAATTTCAAGAGTTGGGTGGTAATTGGAGCATCGGAACAGATTCTCATGTTTCATTGAATCCTTTTGAAGAACTGCGGTTGCTTGATTATGGACAACGATTAACAACTCACAAACGAAATACTTTTACCGACAGTTCAAATGGAAACAGCGGTTCATATGCAATTCAGCAAGCAACAATTACAGGTAGAAAGGCAATGAACAACTTTGAAGAAAGTTACTTTGCCGTCAGTCAGCCATTAAATGCCTGTGTTATTTCTGCCAAACATCCGCTTATCCAAATGACTTCAAATGAAAATTTGCTAAATACAATTATCTATTCATCCGATGAAACAATGCAGTTAGGAACAATTTCAAAAGGTAAATGGAAAGTCGTAAACGGCAAATTTATTGACCAAGAAATAGTTTACAGAAAGTTTGTAAAAGTATTGAACGAATTAAAAAATCGTTGATCCTAAAAATTTCTCTTTTTCACAAATCAATTTCCCTGTGGTAAAAATAATTCGATTAATAACTTAACTCAAAAAAGAAAAATTCATATGAAAAGAATCTCAAAATTATCACTATTCACATTCTTCTTAACACTATTTTCAGTTTTAGCTTTTAGCCAATCTGAAAAGACAGATCAGGAGATGTTTTTATCAGGTGAGGGAAACTTTAGCCTCAATGTTCCTGCAAATCCAACTTCTTCTATCGAAATTCCTTCCAAACGCTTAAATTACATGGGTGAAGGAAGACGTCTCATTTGGACAAAACCAGCTGAATATAATTACGTTGTTCAATACATCAAGCTATTCCCTGATGAAGATGACAAATTAACCGATAAATACAGACAGTCCTTTTTAGAAAGTTACAAATCAGGAGTAATCGCAGATATAAAATCCAAAAATGCTCCATACAGACAAAAGTCTTATTCATTCAAGGGTAACTCTGGGTACGAACTTGAGGCAGTTTACCCTGATTCGAGAGCTTTTATAAGAATATTTTTTGTTAAAGAAAAGCTGTATTCTGTATCAGTTGCTATTTCAAAATCCAAAGATAAAAAGGTAGCGTTTGCTATTTTAGACTCTTTCAAATTACTTGATCCTAAAATCAGATTGGCTCAGCAGGTAAAAGAAGCAACTCCCAAACCTTTACCACAATCCCCAGTAGCAAAAAAATTAAAATCAGATGCCGAAGACGAGAACCTTAAAGGCAAAGTGAAATCCATCATTGAATACACTCAAGATAAGACAGGTAAAAAGCTCAAGTCCTCAGAATACTTTTATAACGAACAAGGTAACTTGATAAAAGAAATCAATTATACAAATGGTTATCCGTTTGACGTTACGGTTTGGGGATATATTGATTCAAAAAGAGTTAGTGATTGGAAAACCGTAAAATATGACAATCAGTATGCTACAACGGGAGTCTTTAGCATCTCAACTGTTAATCCCAATCCCGAAGAAGTAGCTAAAAGAGACCTTAGATATTCAAACAGATACACTTATAAATACGATGAGCTTGGAAAATTAGCTGAAAAAATAATGTATCAGAATAATGGAGAAGTCTGGTTAAAGTATGTCAACAAGTACAATAGTAATAAGAGAACACAGTTAATATATTCTGTAAATGGAGAGTTGAACCAGCAATACAACTATAAATTGGACGCTGATGGAAATGTGATCGAGAAATCAACTACTGATGTTAGAACTAAGAAAATCGGGAGTCAATCAATTTATAAATATAAAAAGTTTGATTCTAACAATAACTGGATTATACGCGAAAGATATAACAAAAAAACCAAAAACGGAAGATCTGTTTTAACCTTACGAAATATAGATATGAGAACCATTGAGTATTACTAAGAATCTAAAATTCGATTTTTTGCGTTTTTCCTTCGTACTCCAATTCAATTGATTTGATTGTTTGGTCTGCTTTGATAATGGCTTTTTCGATTACTCCGCGTTTTTGTAATTCAAAGCCATCATTTGTTCTGTTGCCGTAATACATCGCCAAAGCAGTCGCAGTTTTATCGTCTAAATAGGTAAGCTCATACAATTTTGCAAAGGTGTTAAAGGTTAAAGTAAAAAATGCTCTTGTATTTTTTTTCTTGATAAAACCGATGACAATACAGCCATCAAGAATATTATAAAGCCTCAGAGAAGAGTTGTTTTTATTATTAGCTGAAAGTCTTTTCAAAACACTAAATTCGGGCATATCACAACGCGAGCCATTAAAATATGTCAGCAAATTTTTCTCTTTATCAATGGCGGGAGCAATTTTTGCTCGCCTTGTAAATTCCATGATCCAGTTTCCCGACCAGGTTTTTCCGCCATCATCCGATGTTCCATTATCCCAACGCAAAGAATTTGGAGTTACATCGGAAAATGTATAACGGAACTTGCGTGTTTTATCATCGGCAACTTTTGTCTCGGCAAAGAATTCGCCGCGTCCGTGACGAAAACTTCCCTCTAAGCCATTTGTTCCCGAACGGTTTTTGCCTGCCCAGTTTAGCCATAAATCCCACTTATTTTTCTTTGGATTAAAATAACGGAGACTGTAACCGAGAATGCCGTTTTGTTTTTCATTCCAAAGTTCTAAGATCGCCTTGCCATCTAATATCGAATAAATGCGTGCGACCGATTTATGCTGATCTTTCCAAGTATTATCTTTTTGCAAAACCCGCAAATTGACATCCCACTCACCAATCCAAAAATTAAACTCACGTTGTTTCTCTGCAATCGTTTGGGAAAAAGTGGTTATAGAAAAGATTAATAAAAGAAGAAAGTTGGTAGATATTTTTTTGGCACTCATTAATTTCATAACTGCCAATAGTTATAACATAGTTTGAAAACAAACAACTTAAAAATGCCGTGAAAGTTTTCTAAAAGTTCTTTGAATAAATAGCATAAAAATGGCTGGATATTTTTGAGTTTTAAGCTAAACGGCTCACGTATGGATTTTCTTTCACCCAGAACCGCCAAGGCTTTTCTGCGTATTCTTCAGCGTAATCTATCCCGATACGTTTTCCTGAAACGATTTTGCCTTTGGGAATTTTCTCACCTTCTTCGATCCAGATTCTATTGCCGAGCAAATCTTCGCCGTAAAATGTTTTATCAATATCGAAGGCGATGCAGAGTTTGCCGGGACCTGATGTAAGATTTGTGTCTTTCATTTTGCCACGCCTTTCACGCATTTTTTCTATTCCTTCGAGCGGTTCGATACCGCGAATCAAAATGCAATGGGGAGTTTCTTTTCTTCCGGCAACGATATTTAGCTGATTATAAATGCCATAAATCAAAAATATGTACGCAAAACCGCCATTACCAAAAAGAATTTCAGTGCGTTTTGTACGCAAGTTTTTATAGGCGTGGGCGGCTTTATCTTTTTCGCCGAGATAGGCTTCCAATTCGACGATCTTTCCCGAAATTCTTTCGCCGCCTTCATTCGGAACAACCAATGTTTTGCCAAGTAAATCTTTTGCGATTTGAAGCGTGTCATCTCGCTCATAAAACTTGCGTGGCAATTTTTTCATAAGTAACTTATTGCCCAAAATCCTCAGGATAATAGATTAGTTCAACGATCTGTCCACTGACACCTTTTGTGTAGAATGAAGATGTTCCATCGCGGTGCGGTTTGATCGGGCGACCTTCTTTTTCGGCAGCCGCTTCAAGTTCTTCCATAGTGTCAACTTTCAAAGCGATGTGTGGCGGATGTTTTGAATCCGGCGGAAGAAGTGCGATCCCAAACCCTTTAGGATCACGCATCATCGCCCAATCCTCATAAAATGTTTCAACCGAAAAACCCAGACGTTTATATTCTTCGACATCTTTTTCGAGGTCTTCACATTTAACTGCTAAATGGTCAACTGTTCCTGCAAAACGAAAATCTTTTACTTCTGACATTTTTAACTCCTTTTTGTTACAATTTTACCAGTCAAACCGCTTGACATAAAAATCAAAACCAATCTTTCGCTTAAAAGATTCAAAAATGAAAAAAGATTTACGCATCGCATCGCTTCTTCCCTCTTCAACTGAAATTGTCTGTGCATTAGGTTTGGAAGAAAATCTGGTAGGCATTACACACGAATGTGATTTTCCTACTTCGATAATGGATAGACCGCATTTGACCGCCAGCCGAATTTCGCACGAAACGATGTCGAGCAAAGAAATTGACCACGCAGTTCGTTCACAACTTGATGGACACGGTTCAATCTATGATTTAGATGAAAAACTCTTACAAGAATTAAATCCCGATATTATCTTGACACAAGAGTTATGTGATGTTTGTGCGGTGAGCTACAAAACCGTCCAAAAAGCCGCCAAAATGTATGTCGCCGATGCAAAAGTCGTTTCGCTCGAACCAAATACGATCGAAGATATTTTTGAAAATATAAAAACAATTGCCGAACTATGCGAAGTTCCGAATAGAGGAAACGAAGTCGTAAATGCCTTACAAAAACGTCTCGACAACATCAGACAAAAAATTAATCACAAATCGCAAATTGAAAATCGCAACTCCCCAAATATCTTCATGCTCGAATGGCTCGAACCTCCTTTTTCACCCGGACATTGGGTGCCTGAGCAAGTTGAAATTGCCGGCGGAAATTGCCTAATGGGCAAAAAAGGTGAAAAAAGCGTGACGACAACTTATGAAGAAATTTATGAATCAAAGCCTGAGATAATGGTTTTAGTTCCCTGCGGTTATTACACAAAAGATATTTTACGACAACTTGAAAACACATATTTCCCTGAGAGCTGGAAAGGAATCCCTGCAATTCAAAATGGTAACATCTGGGCTTTGGATGCAACGAGCTATTTTTCGCGTCCTGCTCCGAGAGTTGTTGACGGTGCGGAAATTTTAGCTAAAATTTTTCATGCAGATATTTTCGGTGAACCGACGAAAGAAGAAGCCATACGAGTGCCACAGAATCTTTTGAAGTTCAAAGATAAATCCAACGCAACAAGCGTCTAAAAATTTAACAGTTTTATTATGAAGTTTATCAGCGTAGTTTTATTTCTAATAACATTTACATTTGTAACTTTTGCCCAAAGTCCAAACAAAATTCTTGCTATGGCTAACGGTCGTAGCTACACGGCTGAAGATTTAGATCCAAATGTTAAAAAGATTTGGAATGAATACCCAAGCAGAGTTATCCAAGCGAGGAAAGCTTTTCTAGAACAACAGATTGCGGATGTGCTTCTTGCATCAGAAGCTACTGAGCAAAAAATCACGACTAAAGAATTAATTGATAAAGAGGTCGTTAAAAAAGTCTCTGACCCTAGCAATGAACAAATAAAAGCCGTCTATGATGCAAATCCAAATGTCGTTGCAGGTAGAACTCTCGAAGAAGTTCGCCCACAAATCGTCAGTTTCTTGCGTCGCCAACCTGAACAAAACGCTTGGTTAAGTCTTGTTAATCAACTGAAAACCAAACACAAAGTTTCTTATGGAAAAGATATTAATTCAGCTGACATAAAAAAAGATGATGTTTTAGCGAAAGTTGGCGAAACGGAAATAACATTTGCTAACTTCAAAAGAAAACACGGCTTACAATTATATGAGTACCAAGCCAATGTTTATGAGCAGGCAATTGATTCTTTGTATCGGGCGATAGATGCCGCATTGATTTTGGCAGAAGCCACAAGCTTAAATATTTCATCAAATGAATATGTTGCTCGTGAAGTTACGAACAAAATGAAGGATTTTTCTCCGCGTGAAGAAGAAAAATTGCAACAGGCTCTGCGAGACAGACTTTACAAAAAATACAAAGCAGGCATTTTTATAAAGTTACCACAGCCCTATATTCAATACGTTTCAGCAGATGATGATCCAGCTCAAGGAAAATCAGACGCTCCCGTTACGGTCATAATGTTTACGGATTTTCAATGCCCCGCTTGTGCCGCCGCCCATCCAACGCTTAAAAAGGTTGTTGAGGAATACGGTGAAAAGGTCAGATTTGTCGTCCGCGATTTTCCTCTGACACAAATTCACAATAATGCTTTTAATGCCGCACTAGCTGCTAATGCCGCTAATAAACAAGGAAAATTCTTTGAATATGCTGAAGTTCTTTACAATAACCAAACGGCTCTTGATGTAACTTCTCTGAAAAAATACGCGACTCAAATCGGTCTGAATCAAAAGAAATTTGAAAAAGATTTTGCCGATGAAAAGTTCAAAGAAGAAGTTAAAAAAGACATGAAGGAAGGCGAAAGTTACAGCGTTTCAAGCACACCCAGCATCTTTGTAAATGGCTACAGAGTTCGTACTCTTTCTGCCGCAAGTTTTAGAAAAGCAATTGACCGTGCATTAAATGCACAAAGACAGAAGTAACAAGAAAAACCAAATCTATGCGTTTTTACATTTTATTTATATCTGCCCTTTTATTATTTTCTTGCAATGGCAAGTCACCCGAAAGAACTATGCCACCACCAAGCAATACGCCTTCAACCGTAACGACTGTTGAAAATGAAAGACTCCCCGTTTATGGCTATGAAGTCGTCAATGAATACAAGCACGATTCCGATGCATTTACACAAGGATTGCTTTACAGAAATGGCTTTTTGTATGAGAGCACAGGGCAATACGGCAGATCCTCTTTAAGAAAAGTCGAATATAAAACGGGTAAAGTCTTACAAAAAAAAGATGTTCCAAAAGAGTTTTTTGCCGAAGGAATTACTATTTTTAACGATAAAATATACCAACTCACATGGCGTGCGGGAAGAGGTTTTGTTTACAATCTGGAAACTTTCGACATAGTTTCGGAGTTTAGCTACAAAGGTCAGGGATGGGGATTAACAGATGACGGAACGAATATGTATCTGAGCGACGGAACTCACGTCATCAGAGTCATTAACCCCGAAAATTTTTCGACCACACGCACAATCGTTGTAATGGACGAAAATGGAAAACCTTTGATGAACCTGAATGAACTTGAATATGTCAAAGGTGAAATCTGGGCAAATATTTGGCATTCAGAAAGCATCGGCAAGCCTAATCACATCGCCCGTATTGATCCGCAAAATGGTAAATTACTTGGCTGGATAAATTTAAGCGGAATTTCCCCCGAAGATACTAAAAGAGATAGCGAAAACACTATGAACGGAATTGCCTATGACAAAGAAGGCAATCGAATTTTTGTTACCGGCAAAAACTGGAAAAAGCTTTTTGAAATAAAACTAAAGAAAGATTGAAGGAATAAACTCAAAAAATGAAACCTCTAATTGTTTTCGATATTGACGGAACACTCGCAGACACAATTGCAGTTGATGACTATGGATTTACCCAAACTTACAAGGATTTATACAACATAAACTTGGGGAAAATTGATTGGGGCGAATTCAAGCATGTAACAGATTTAGGCGTAAGCAATGAAGTTTTTCAGAGCAATTTCAAACGTCTGCCAACAGAATCAGAAATAAATTCTACGAAGGAACATTTTTTAGGTTTACTGAAGGAGCAGTTTAAGAAAGATTCAACTCTTTTCTCAGAAGTCATAGGTGCTGTCCATTTTTTCAATGAATTGCAAGAAAAAGATTATCCTCTCGCAATTGCCACAGGCGGCTGGGGGGAAACTGCTCTCTTTAAACTAGAAAAAGCCGGATTTGAAATAAACGGCATTCCCTTCGCTAACTCAAACCATCATTATTCCCGCTACAACATCACCGAACTCGCCATCGAAAAATCCAAAGAAAAACACTCAACAGATTTTGAAAGAGTAATTTACTTCGGCGACGGAAAATGGGATTTAATTAACTGCCGAGAAATGGGAATCGAATTTATCGGTGTGGACTTTTACAAAAGCGGAAAGCTAAAAGATTTGGGAGCAGAAAATATAATCAGAGATTTTAACGATAAAGAAAAGATGCTGGATTTAATCAGTCAAAAACAATGAAAAAGCTTAAACATGGAAATCTAACTGTCGAAATGTTTAAGGAAGATAATTCTATTATCAACTCGATGTTTAAAAAAAATACTTACGAAAGAGTATTTGTATCAGACGAAAAATCTTCGATGTATTCTTCACTTTTTGGACTCAAATACATTTCTCCATTATTGGCAATTAGAGTTTTTGAGAATGAAAAAGAAATATCCAATTGCCTTTTGGCTCCATCTCATTCATCAGTATTTATTGGTGATAAAAGTGTTTTGATTGAGGGAGACAAACTTGTTTTATGTTGGGGAGATACCGTTTTTTGTTTATCTGTTCCTGATTTAGAACTTATTTGGAAAACAAGAGCAGACCAAGCAACCTGTTTTGATATATACAAACTTGATGAAGATTATCTGATCCACGGTGAACTGAATATCAGCAGAATTAGTAAAGATGGAAAACTTCTATGGGAATTCGGTGCCAGAGATATTTTTGTTTCAGATAATGGAAAAGATATTTTTGAACTTCATTCAGACCACATTTTAGTATCTGACTTTGAGAATACAGTTTACAAACTGGACTTTGCTGGAAACTGCATTGACGAATTTAAGATTCAAGATATTCCCAAATAAAATCTTTCAAATCCGCTGCATAAATCGGCACAGGATATTTTGCTTTGAGTTCATCAAACTGCATTCCGTCAATTAAGATCGGCTCATCGGATTTGATTACGTGTTCGGGAATTATGACAAAATCGCCTTTAATTTTAGCTTTTACTGCCAAGAAATCTTGTCCCGAAAGCAATCCTGCGACCGAAACATCTCCGCCAAAATATGTGTTCGGAACTGCCATCACGTGAAATTCCGAGCCAATTAGTTTATTTAACTTATCAACCTGCTCTTTCAAGGTCGGAGCGAACATTTCGCCCGTCATAATCGTCCCACGGAGTGAGTTTTGAGTTTTGAGTTCAGAGTTCAGAGTTTTCTCGATTGCATTTGATAATGGCGTAATCGCTAATTCGTGAGTGCGAACATTCCGCCCGCTTACTTCGACTTTTATATCTAACTTCCTTTGCCCATTTATTTCTTCTTTTAAATCTTCCAAAAACTCATCAAATTCATTCACAAAAGAGCGAATCATTCCAACGCCATCTTCGATTTGCGGATAATTTCCGTAATGCTCTTTTGACGGAATTGAAACACCTGCTTTCAAATAAATTTCATCGCCTAAGAAAGCAAAAGTTACACCGAGTTTTTTACGGAACTCTGCTTGTAACTTTTCAACTTCTTCAATTGTTCTTCGACAAAATTCGGGCGTTACACGAGTTAAGCGTTCGTCTTTGTTGTAACGAGTTAAGGCGACCGGAACGATTGCCGTTGAAACAACTTTTGGATAATGCGAACCGAGATCACGCAAGGTTTTCTCTAATTGCTTGCCATCATTTATTTCGGGACATAAAACAATTTGAGCATGAATTTCGATATTGTTATCTAACAGTCTTTCGAGTTTATCGGAAATGTCCGCTCGCTCTTCGGGAACTCCGAGAAGATACGCACGGGTTTTTAGATCAGTCGCGTGAACGGAAACATATTGCGGTGAAAGCCTCTGTTCGATGATGCGATTCATCTCGTCTTCGGTTATCGAACTCAAAGTCGTGTAATTGCCGTATAGAAAAGAAAGGCGTATATCTTCATCACGCACGAATAGCGATGGGCGTGCATCTTCAGGGTTTCCCTTACAGAAACAGAAAAGACATTCATTGGCACATTGCCGCGGGACGATTTGCTCAAAGTTTATGCCAAACTCTTCCCCTTCATCGCGTTCGAGATCAATTTCCCAACTCTCACCGCTTACTTTACGTACAAGAAAGGTCATTTCCGTCTCGCCTGCCGTTTGGAAACGAAAATCAAGATAATCCCGCACGGGTCTGCCATTGACACGCACAATTCTATCGCCTTTCGCCAAGTCTAATTCCTCCGCCAAACTATTCGGTTCGACAGAATCAATCGTTACGCCCGGTCGGCGAAGTTGTGTTACAGCAGGTGTTACGGCAAATTCATACATAACAAATGTGTTTAGTGCAAATTATTGCCAAAAGGTTGGCAAACTTTTATTTTACCAAATATCTTCCGTAAATAAATCTTGCCAATTCACCAAATAAAAATATACCCAGATAGTCAGCGATTAAATCCCCGATATCAAATGCACGTCCGCTGATATAAATTTGTGAAACCTCTTCGAGGGTTACGAGCGTTATAACTATCAGAGTTCCAAGCAAATATTTAATTTTCCAAATCTTTACGTTTTTTGCTTTAAGTAATAGATTTACTAAAAATGAAAGAATTCCCATCAGGAAAAAATGCCCTAATTTATCAAAATAAGGGATTCCGCCGCTGAATCTAAGTAAGTATTGCGTGCTTTTAGTATTCGCAATGATGATTATTCCGATGATAATCAAAACATAAATTGCGGTGATGATTTTTATTTTAGAGGACATAACAAATTGAAGTTTCCTTTGTTTGTAAGGTTTCTCTTTTGATTAAACCTAAACTTATTTTTAACACTTTTGGAAGTATCCTTTAAATCCATTTGTTCATAAATTTAGGCTAATCAAAACTCAATTTTTTGTCATAAAATTAATTGCTGTGGCGTTATTTATATAAATATACGGAGAAAATACATTTTGATGAAAAAAAATACTATCCTTTTAAGCTTAATCTTTAGCCTTTTTACAATTGGCATTTTATCTTCCGAGACCATTGCACAAGATCAAAGTCCTGCGAATCAACCTAGAGTCATAACAGACAAAGACCTTGATAACTGGGAACGTTTGGGGTTTCGAGGAATTGAGCTATCTAATGATGGACAATGGCTAATTTATCCGATCTATAAAAACAATAGGGAAAATGAATTGAGACTGCGTGACTTGTCAAAAAACACTTCAAAGGTCATAAAATATGGAGAAATCCCAACATTCTCTAATGATAATAAATGGCTCGGCTATTCTGTTTCTCCAGATGTTAAAACACAAAAATCACTTCGCAAAAGTAAAAGACCAATTCGCAAGGCTTTTGAGCTTATAAACCTTGCAAGTGGAAAAACTACTCGTGTAGAAAATATTTCATCATTTAGTTTTAGCAGCGACGGAAGATTTCTGGCTTTGAAGCCCTATCCCGATGAAAAATCCAAAAGCAGAAGCACAAACATCATCGTTCGAAATTTAAGCACAAATAAAGACACAATTTTTGGAAATGTAAAAGAATACAAATGGTCAGATAAAGACTCTATGCTTGCGATGACTACTGATGCAAAGGATAAACTTGGAAATGGGGTTGTGATCTTTGATGGAAAATCTTCAGTAACCTTGGATAGCAAAAAAGCTAGTTATAACCGTTTAACTTGGCGAAAAGACAGCAATGATTTAGCAGTTTTTCGTTCGCATAAAGATAAGGGATTTAAGGAAGCAACAAATGATATTCTAGTTTGGAAAAATGCTTCTGCCACAAACTCAACTCCTAAAGAATTTAATCATACTACAGTATCTAATTTTCCAAAGAATATGAGAATACTCAGTAACCGTCCGCTTCGTTGGTCTTTGGATGGTAACTCTATTTTCTTTAATATTGATACTTGGCAAAAAAATCCTGCGAAGTCAGCAAAGAAATCAACAAAAGATCAGCCTGAGATTCCTGCATTAGAGATTTGGAATAGTGGTGATGTTAGAACTATTCCCGAACAAAAATTTAGAGCTACCGATAATTCTTATCTCTCCGTCTGGCATCTAGATACAAACAAATTTGTCCAACTTGCTGATAAAAAAGCTGAGAGCGTTCGATTCCAACCTGACAGCGAAACTCTTCTAGCTTTTGATAATACTCCATATGACTTCAAAGCAATGTTCGGAAGAGCGAGCAGAGATATTTATTCAGTAAATACTAATACCGGAGAAAAGAAAAAACTTCTCGAAAACATTATCTACCACTATGATGTAAGTCCTGATGGGCGATTCTTTGTTTACATCAAAAATGACAACTACCATCTTTATAATATCGAATCAGGAAAAACCACTAATATCACACAAAATCTTGATGCATCATTTGTTAATCTTGATGACGACCACCCGGTCGAGCAAAAGTTTCCATACGGATTTACGGGTTGGGATAAAACAGGCTCATATTTTGTTGTTCATTCAAAATATGACATTTGGAAGTTTGATCCCAACACAGGAAAAGGTACAAGTTTGACCAATGGAAAAACAGATAAAATACAACACCGCTATCAACGCACTGACAGAACAAAAAGATATGTAAATCTCAACGAACCAACCTATGTTCGCAGATTTGGAACATGGAGTAAGAAATCAGGTTATGCAAAATTGGTGAATGGAAACTCGCTAAAAAACATTTATTGGGGAGATGCGATGGCTTCCCGTTTGAACACGGCAAAAAAAGCTGACATTACAGTATTTTCAATTGAAAAATATGGTGATTCGCCTGATCTTTTTATTTCCCGAAACGGTAGTTCAAATATAAAACAAGTTTCAGAGACAAACTCATTTGAAAAACAATACAAAATCGGCAAAAACGAGCTGATCGAATACGTAAATGCAAATGGCAAAAAACTTCAGGGTATCTTGTACTACCCCGATGATTATCAACCGGGTAAAAAATATCCGATGATTACATACATCTACGAACGCCTCTCAAATGGATTCCATTCATACAGCGTTCCTTCAAAAACAGGATATTACAACACAAGGATTTTCACTAGTAATGGTTATTTTGTGTTAAGACCTGATATTGTTTTTGACGCTGGCGACCCGGGAGTTTCTTCGACAAAAACTCTAGAAATCGCAGTTAAAGCTGTTGTTGATAAAGGTCTCATTGATGAGAAAAAAGTTGGGCTGGTCGGACATTCTTGGGGTGGTTATCAATCTGCATTTGCCGTAACGAGAACAAATATTTTTGCGGCGGCAGTTGCCGGTGCCGGACTTACAAACTTTATTTCAATGTATGGAGCGATTACACCCTCATTTGGAAATACTTTTGAAAGCGGGCATTTTGAAGTTAGTCAAGAACGTATGCGTGTGCCGCCCTGGGAAGATATAGAAGGATATTTACGAAATTCGGCAGTTCCGAATATTCAAAATATGCAAACGCCTCTGCTTTTGGAAGTCGGTGATGCGGACACAAATGTCAATTGGAGACAAAGCATTGAAATGTATAATGCCGCTCGGCGTGCCAAAAAGAATGCGGTGATGTTGGTCTATGCCAAAGAAGGACATGGCTTAAGAGAAAGAAAAAACCAAATGGATTACCAACGAAGAATCTTAGAATGGTTCGGACATTACCTAAAAGGTGAATCACCCAAACGCTGGATCAAGGATAATATCTCATATTCTGAGCAACAAGATTTGTTAAAGAAGAGAGAATTGGAATAGTGGTAAACGGTAAATGGTGAGTGGTAAACGGTAAGTGGTAAGTGAAAAACTATTTATTACTTACCACTTACCGTTTACCACCTTACACTAATTAGTAGCTTTTGCCACTAAGCCGTCAATTAAAGTATTGAGCGGTGTGTATTCTAAATCTTGCGAAGTTGCGACTGCTTCGTAAGTTAATTTTCCTGCATAGGTGTTTACGCCTTCCGCCAAGTATTTATTTTCTTGAATTGCTCTTTCAAAACCTTTGTTTGCCAATTCAAGGGCATACGGCATAGTTGCATTCGTCAAAGCAAATGTGGAGGTTCTCGGAACTGCTCCCGGCATATTAGCAACGCAGTAGTGCAAAACCCCTTCTTCATAATAAGTTGGATTCGAGTGAGTAGTCGCACGGGTTGTTTCAAAGCATCCGCCTTGGTCAACAGCAACGTCAACTAAAACCGAGCCATTTGGAATAAGTTTGAGCATTTCGCGTGTGATAAGTTTCGGAGCTGCTGCACCCGGAATCAAAACCGCACCGATAATCAAATCAGCGTGCGAAATTGCTTCTTCGATTTGATAACGGCTTGAAGCAAGTGTCTGGATTTTCGACAAGAAAATATCATCGAGTTCACGCAAACGCTCTAAGTTAATATCAATCATCGTTACGTGAGCACCGAGTCCAATTGCCATTTTTGCGGCTTCTGTTCCAACAACTCCACCACCAATAATGACAACGTCCGCCGCAGGAACGCCCGGAACACCGCCCAAGAGAACACCACGCCCGCCGTTCATTTTTTCCAGATATGTTGCACCGACTTGAACGGACATACGACCTGCAACTTCCGACATAGGTGTCAAAAGAGGTAAAGTTCCGTTTTCATCTGTAATCGTTTCGTAAGCAACGCCCGTAACTTTTCTTTCAAGCATTTGCTTAGTAAGTTCAAACTCGGGAGCAAGGTGCAGATAAGTAAAGAGCAATTGATCTTCCCGCATACGCGTATACTCAGGTTCAATCGGCTCTTTGACCTTGATGACCATATCGCCTGCTTCCCAAACATCATCCGCTGTCTCTAAAATCTTTGCTCCTGCATTAACATATTGCGAATCTTCAAAACCCGAACCTTCACCAGCTGACTTTTCAACAAAAAGTGTGTGTCCGGCATCGGTCAAAGCGCTCACGCCCGCCGGAGTTAAACCGACGCGATATTCATTGTCCTTAATCTCTTTCGGTAATCCGATTTTCATTAATAAATTCTCCAAATACTTTTATAAATTATGGTTATTACAATATCTGCTAATGTTACAACTTTTTTGCTATTGAAAAAAGGCGGGAAACGCAAGTTATTTGACTAAAAATAACTGTTTCCCGCCAAAGCTCATTTATCTTTCGTGATTCTGATTTATTTACCGCTATTTTTTTCGATTTGTTTTGAAGTTGCCACTACACGCATACACAGGATAGCGGGATTTAGCAGGTCCAGCGGAATCTTGTCCGAAATTCTGAATGGCGTAAGCCATTACATTTATTTGGTATTTTCTATAATTCGGATGAGTTGATTTCGGATGTCTGTGCCCTAAATTATGCAACATTTCATGAACGATGATACCTGCCCAATAATCTACGCTCGAATACATCTCGTTTTTGAAAAGATAATGTGCATTTATGGAAATTTTAAAGTATCCACTCTTTTGCCAACGATTTGTGGCATTGCTCCAATAGATACTCACCGCATCATATGGGGCTTTTCCAACCCACCCCAATTTGCCCGGCTTCGGAGCTTCCTTTCGATAAAATATTTTCACATCGGGTAATTTTCTGCTTGTTAACTTATTTCCCTCGGGAACGGACAGATAATAAAGTTGGTGAAAAAGTATATTTCTTCTAATGTTTATGTTGTTGCAAAAACCCGAATTATTGACTGTTTTAACAGTCGGATATGCAAATCCGTAAGTGCTTCTAACTTCTTGCCAAACGCTTTTTTCCTGCATTCTGTCAACTGCTATCTGCAATGCACGTCTGATGAAAGTTCTTTGTTGCAAATTAAACTTAGCATCTATCTGATATCTGTAATTTCTCTTTTTTTGGACTGCTCTTACATTCCAATTTACAATTCGGCTTTGGCATCCATGTGCAGGCTGTGCATTTACAGTTTGGTGAGAAATTATGACAAAACTCAAAACCAACATACTAGAAATTATTATTAAAAAGCTTTTTTCCCGTGTTAAATTAACCATACTTACCCGAATGAAGGATTGAATATTTTTACAAAAATCCTCTTTTGACTGACGCAAAATCTTTACTGATTTTGCCAAAAATGAACAGCAACAAAAGAGTTTTTGGTTAGATACTACTAATTATATCAGTTCAATTTTCAACGAAAACAAATTTTTAATTTGCACAGACTTCGCTTAAAAATTTAAAATATGTAGAAAGCATCTAAAGAGTAAAATACTTCGTCAAAACTAAAATTATTAAGCCGAAGCATAATTTGGATGTATTTCAATAGAGCAAAGGGGAGTTTTTTTTCGAGGATTAATTATGTATAAAATCAACGTCGCATTCATTTTTATCTTTTTATTGATTGGTTCGAACACTGCTTGTGGACAAACCCAACAAGTTGGTTCTTCGACAACTACGCAGACAAATTCAACCACAGAATGTAAGCCGCTTGAAACCAGAACGCCAAATGCGGAAGAGCAAAAGCCAACTTTTCCCGAGCAAACAAGAGCTTGCGGGGTTGAAACAAAAATGGCTTATGAAGTAACCGTTATCACTGATGGATTGAGCCGACCTTGGGCAGTTGAACAATTGCCAAGTGGTGATTTTCTCGTTACCGAAAAAGGCGGACAGATGCGTGTTGTCTCAAAGGACGGCAAGATCGGCGAACCGCTTGCAGGGGTTCTAGCTGTCGAACAAGGCGGAACAACGGAAGCAAGCAAACTCGGCGGATTGCCACCCATCACAGCCCGTGGACAAGGCGGTTTGCTCGATGTAGCTTTAAGTCCAAATTTCAAGGAAGACCAAACTATTTTTTGGAGCTTTTCCGAAGATAGAAATGATGGTAGCGGAACGAGTGTCGCCCGCGGAAAATTAAGCAAAGACCGCACGAAAATAGAAGACGTGAAAATTATCTTCCGTGCGATGCCAAGTTACCGAAACGGTCTGCATTTCGGCTCACGCATCGCTTTTGATAAAGAAGGAAAACTTTACATAACAACAGGTGACCGCTTTGACCGTCCAAACCGCCAAAAGGTTCAAGAATTAGACAACCACTACGGCAAGGTCATGAGAATCAATACGGATGGTTCAATTCCCGAAGACAACCCATTCGTTAAAAAAGACGGAGCCGAACCCGCTGTTTGGACACTCGGACACCGCAACATACAATCTGCTGCTTTTGACGCCAATGGACAGCTCTGGACAGTTGAACACGGAGCACGCGGCGGCGATGAATTAAATCTAATCAAAAAAGGAAAAAACTACGGCTGGTCAGTCGTAACCTTTGGTCAAGAGTATTCAGGACGTGCTATTCCGAATGCAAAAACTCAAAGAGATGGCTACGTTGACCCCATCTATTATTGGGATCCCGTAATCGCACCTTCTGGAATGGAGGTTTACACAGGTTCAGAACTTTCGGAATGGAAGGGTAACATCTTTATCGGTGGTCTTGTTACTCAAAAACTTGTGCGTCTAGTAATCAAAGACAATAAAGTTGTAGGCGAAGAGCATATTCTAAAAGGACGTGGAAGAGTTCGTGATGTCCGCCAAGGACAAGATGGATTCTTATATGTCGTAACCGATGCTAGAAATGGTAAATTAATTAGAATTTCACCAAAGAAATAGTCTCATCAGTAACAAGTGAAGAGAAACAGGCGACAAGATAATTTATCTCTATCTTGTCGCCTGTTTCTTTTCACCGTTTACTCAAAAATTAAATCTCAACTTCATCAATCTGAGCTTTCTGCAATTTGCCCGAATAATCAACGTAAATCGCTTTCCATTTGCTTATAGTCATTTGCAAGAATCACATTTTCATCATCAGCAGAGGGTCCGTAACTGGCAGGAACAGGGATATCCAAAAGTCTCAAATAGACTCCAAGTTGTGAACGATGATGAACCAAATGATTCATACAGAAAACTCTCAATACCTGTTTTTTAGGCAATGTAAATAGAATTTCATCTCCGTATTTCATTGACCATTCTTGCTTGAGAGTCTCGTCTTCAACTTTGGATAGTGACTCTTTAGCTTCTGCCAAAAGCGTATCAAAATATGCTAAAAGCTCATCATTTGATTTTATATCTTTCGGTTCAAAATCTATAAAATTCAAACTATTATTTTCGATACACTCTTTCCACCAAGCGATGATTTCTGCAACGTGAATCGCAAGTCTTCCGAGTGATTCTGACTTCTCTTTTGGTTTAAAGTCTGCCTTTTCAAAAGGAACTCTTTCCAAAAACTTTCTGGTAACTTCTGCTTCAAGAGTCAACTCTTGAAGCAGTTCTTGTCCTGTTGTCATTTCAATTAAATCTCAACTTCGTCAATCTGAGCTTTCTGCAATTTTCCTGAATAATCAACGTAAATTGCTTTCCATTCGCTGAAGATGTCTAGAACTTGAGTTCCCGCCTCACGGTGTCCGTTACCGGTTCCTTTTGTTCCGCCGAATGGTAAGTGAACTTCCGCACCAATTGTGGCTGAATTCACGTAGCAAATTCCTGTGTAAAGTTCTTGAGTTGCGTAGAATGCTTGGTTTACGTCCTGCGTGTAAATCGCTGAACTCAAGCCGTATTTTACATCGTTGGCAACATCAATTGCTTCCTCTAAACTACTGATTTTGATACAAGTTGTAACAGGTCCGAAGATTTCTTCTTGCGAGATACGCATATCTCTTGTGGCGTTTGTGAAAACTGTCGGTTCGATAAAATATCCATTTGCGTGTTCGCCTTCGGTCAAGCGTTTTCCGCCGCAAGCGAGTGTTGCACCGTCTTCGTTTTGTCCGATCTCGATGTAAGACATAATTTTGTCCATCGCTTGTTGATTGATAACAGGACCAACTTGAACCGATTCATCCAAACCGTTTCCGACTTTTAATTCTTTGACTTTTTCGACGAGTTTTGTTGTAAATTCTTCGTAAACGTCTTCGTGAATAATCAAACGAGATGAAGCTGTGCAACGCTGTCCTGATGTTCCAAATGCTCCCCAGAGTGAGCCTTCAACAGCATTATCAATATCCGCATCGTCCATTACAATAATTGCGTTTTTACCGCCCATTTCGAGTGAAACGATCTTATTATCTCTCGCACATTGTTCGGCGATAATACGTCCCGTATCGGTTGAACCTGTAAAGGAAATCAGACGAACATCTTCATTTTCAACGAGTGCTTTTCCTGGCTCTGCAAAACCGTTGACAACATTGACAACACCTTTTGGAATTCCCGCTTCTTCGCAGGCTTTTACCAAATTAATTGTTGAAAGTGGAACATCTTCGCCCGATTTAATCACAACCGTGTTTCCGCAAACTAATGCAGGAATCAATTTCCATGATGGAATTGCCATTGGGAAATTAAAAGGTGTAATCAAACCGCAAATTCCTACGGGTTGGCGTTCGCACATCGCATATTTGTTTGGCATTTCCGCTTTTGTTGTAAAGCCATGAAGTCTGCGACCTTCGCCCGCTGTGTAATAGGTGCAATCAATTGCTTCCTGTACATCGCCACCAGCTTCGGATAAAACTTTACCCATTTCGCGAGTCATATCGCGTGTAAATTGTTCTTTGTTATCACGCAAAATTTCCGCCAAGTTGAAAAGTAATTCCGCACGCTTAGGTGCAGGTGTTCTACGCCAGCGTGTCGCCGCTTCATTCGCTGCCGCAACTGCTTTATCAACGTCTTCTTGATTCGATTTTGGAAACAATCCAACGATGTCATTATGATCTGCCGGATTTATGTTTTCAAAAAATTCGCCGCTTGAGCTTTCAACCCATTCGCCGCCGATATAATTATGATATTTCTTAGGTGATTCTGCCGCTTGTGTCATAAAATTTTTATCCTTATATGTTTTATTAAAATTGCTTTATTTATCAGTTGTTTGTCGTTAATTGTTCGTTGAAAAAACAAACAGTAACTGACAACTAACTACAAAAATAAAAAAGGTTAATTGAACCATCTAAAATAGCTCAATTAACCTTTAACAATCAACTATTAACTTAGTTTTTACTGCACCGTAAATTGAACGACGCTTGGGACAATTCGGCGTGATCTTCTATCGTAACTGGCGATATGCAGAACAACTGCTGAACCTTTCTCCAATTTACTGACGATTTCATTAAAAGTCTTCAAATCACTAACGGGAACACGATTGATTCTTTGAATCAAATCCCCTTCGCTCAAGGCACTCCCACCATTAGAGTTTTTTACGTCAGCAATAAAGCTTGCGGGATCAATTTTTCTGATAAGTAATCCTTTTTCACCTCTTAATCTATAAGTTCTGGATAATTGAGGTGTTAGTTCAGCCAAAGTTAAACCAAGCGGAACTGTTTTAACTTCTTTTCCATTTATCGGCAGTTTTCGACGTGAATCATTATCACCCAAAATGTCATCCGTTGGTCTTTCATCCAGTCTCACATTGAAGGTTTTTCTTTGCAGACTTTCGCCTACTTCGCGCAGGACATCCACCTTGATATTTCTTCCGGGTGTGATAGAAGCCACCTTAGCAATCAGGTCTTGTGCATTTTCGACTACCTTATTTTCGACTGAAATAATTATGTCATTTCTCTTTAAACCTGCTTTTGCCGCCGCACCTTCTGTGTTTCTGATTTCGGTAATAATTGCCCCTTTCGGCGAATTCAAACCATAAACTTCAGCAAATTCTTTTTTAACTGAATCAAGATAAACACCAAGATAGCCACGTTTTACCTTACCGTTCTGCAAAATCTGGTTGTAAACATAAGCAGCCTCGTTTGCAGGCAATGCAAAACCGATTCCGTTGTAATCTCCGGTCGAGGTCGCAATTTGAGAATTAACTCCGATAACCTGCCCATCCATATTTACTAAAGGACCGCCTGAATTACCTCGATTGATAGCTGCATCTGTCTGAATAAACTTTTGGAAAGCAGTTGCATAAGGCGTTTCACGTTTGGTTTGCGAAACTATTCCTGCCGTGACGGTCTGAGCTAAACCAAATGGTGAACCGATTGCCAAAACCCAATCTCCAATCCTGATTTTGTCAGAATCTCCGAGTTTTAAGAACGGTAGATTTCTTCCTGCATCAATTTTGAGAACCGCGAGATCAGTTTCTTTATCTGCTCCGACAAGCTTTGCAATAAACTCTTCTCTCGTTTGCAGACGAACTGTAATTTTCGCAGCATCCTCAACTACGTGGTAATTAGTTAAAATATATCCTGTTCTTTCAACTATAAAACCGCTTCCAACCGCATAGCTTGGACGACGCGGAAGACGACGACGGAAAAATTCCAACACATCATCGGAGTCTTCCTCTGCTCCATTTCCTTGAACTTTAATATCGGGGACTTTTCCTTTAGTGTCTATATTTACCACCGCAGGTTCTACGTTTTTTGCAACTTCGGCAAATGAAGCTGAAAGTTGCTCAGGAGAAATAGTTACACTTTTTGTTTTCTGAATTGTTTCAGGTGGTTGGGCATTTATCAATCCTGCTCCACCCACAAAAACAAATAAAGCTAAAACAAGCTTTAAAGTCAAAAAACTTCTACCAGACCCTTCATAAACTTTATTCATAACCGATTCTCCATTTAATTCTTTTTTGTCGGCAGCAAATACCTCTTAAAGTTAAAGTATAGATTGCAGCCCACTAATTGACAATGAAATTTTTACGATGCAGAAGGTTAAAAGGTTATTATTAAGATTTATGAATCCATATTAAGTAAAACTTTCATAACACCTTTTTCCATCGCTTTTTCCATTGCTTTTACACCATCTGAAAGCGAAAATTCTTCTGAAATAAGACTTTCGACATCTACTTTACCTGCCTTTAAAATGTCCAAAGCGGGTGAAAACATTCCGCAACGCGAACCGACAATCGTGATTTCATTGACAACAACACGCCACGCTTCCCAAGTCGGTTTCCCCTGAAATGTTGACTTCAAAACCAATTTCCCGCGTGGCTTTAATAAATCCAGAGCTGTTGCAAAACCGCTTTCCGAACCCGACGCCTCTACAACCACATCCATTTGTCCGTTCAGCTTTTTCGCATTTTCAAGCAAAACGCCTTCGACATTGCCTTTTTCTACTGTTGTTAATTTATTTTGATGCTTGCCAATAAGTTTTAAGTTGTCACTTTTCAAAGCCAAACTCCACGCACATAAAATTCCGAGCTTGCCGTCGCCGATAACCGCAACCTTTGTTTCAGGCAAAATCTCCACCTGTTCCAAAATCCCGTATGCCGCCGCTAAAGGTTCTGCAAAAACGGCTTGGTCATTTGAAACCTCGTCGGGAACTTGCAAAAGATTTCTCGTTGGCAAAGTCAAAAACTCTGCATGGCAACCGTCCCTACTGATGATTCCTAAAACAGTGCGGTTTTCACAATGCCTCGAATCATCGGCTTTGCAACGAAAACAAATCCCACAACCCGCGTTTATCTCGCCAATAACTCTTTTGCCAACCAACTCGGGCGAATCTTTTGATTCTTCGACAACTCCAATAAATTCGTGTCCAATCGTTCCTTCAAATCCCGCATAACCACGGACAATTTCAACATCCGTGTTACAAATTCCCGATTTTAAGACTCGAATTAAAGCTTCATCTTCCCGAAAAGGCTTTTCAATTTCATCTAAATTCAACTGATTATTTTCAAAACGTAATGCTTTCATTATCTTTAAAACTACAAAATTGCATGAACATTCACAATAGAGTGTTCATGCAATTTATCTTAAACAAAATTAAACTATTCTACTGTCACAGATTTTGCCAAATTTCTCGGCTGATCTACATCGCATCCACGACGCACGGCGATGTGATATGCGAGCAGTTGCAATGGAACAACTGATAAAATCGGTGCAAGTAAATCGTTTGTTTCAGGGATTTCAATAACAAAGTCTGAAACGACCGAACTCATCTCATCACCTTCAGTTAAGACCGACAAGATTATGCCATCACGGGATTTTACTTCGACAATGTTTGAATGAGTTTTTTCATAACGCAATTCGCTTGCTTCATTACCTTCCTCGCGTGTGTTGACGATCACGACGGGCAATTTTTCATCAATCAAAGCATTTGGACCGTGCTTCATTTCGCCTGCGGGATAACCCTCGGCGTGTATGTAACTGATTTCTTTGAGTTTCAGAGCTCCTTCGAGAGCAATTGGGAAATTAATTCCGCGTCCGAGATATAAGAAATCTTGCGAACGGAAAAATTCTTTTGACATCTCTTCAATGTCATCCGCTTCGCCTAAAAGATGCTCTATTTTCAGCGGTAATTCTGCTAATTCTTGGGCGTGATGTTTAGCTTGTTCTTCATTTATCTTACCGCGAAGCTGTCCCAAATAGAGTGCGAAAAGGTAAATCGCTATCATCTGCGATGTGAAAGCCTTAGTTGAAGCAACACCAATTTCAGGACCTGCGTGCGTTAAAATTGTGCCTTCGGCTTCGCGTGTAATCATCGAACCTTGCACGTTACAAATCGCCAGAACCTTGCAGCCCGATTCTTTGGCTTCACGCATTGCCGCGATCGTGTCAGCGGTTTCGCCTGATTGCGAAATAACGATGAGCAAATCGGTTTCACGCAAAACCGGATTGCGATAGCGAAATTCCGATGCGTAATCAACCTCGACCGGAACGCGTGCCAATTCTTCGAGCATATATTTTCCAGCAATCCCTGCGTGCCAACTCGTTCCGCAAGCCGCAATTTTTATTGAAGTTAAGTTCTTAAATTCATCCTCGGAAATATCCATTTCGTCCAAATAAACCTTTCCATCGTCTAGCGAAACGCGACCTTGGACAGTATCACGAACGGCTCGCGGCTGTTCGTATATTTCCTTGAGCATAAAGTGCTTAAAGCCGCCTTTTTCCGCCATGATCGGATCCCAAGTAATGCGTTGCTGTTTCGGTTCGACAACATTTCCGTCGAAATCTGTTACGCGAACCGAGTCTTTTGTTAAAATCGCAATCTCTTTTTCGCCAAGATAAAAAACATCTCTTGTATGTTGTAAGATTGCCGGAATGTCCGATGCCACAAAGAATTCACCATCACCCAAACCGATTACGACCGGCGGACCTTCACGAACGGCGATGATTGTGTCGGGTTCGTCAACCGAAATTATCGAAAGTGCAAAAATTCCGCGTAATTCTTTAACAGCTTTCTGGACGGCTTCTTCGAGCGAAAGATTTTCTGTTTCTTTGTAATGCCCGATCAAATGTGCGACGACTTCCGTATCAGTTTCGGTCTTGAACTCACTTCCAAGTTCGGCAAGACGTTCTTTCAACTGCAAATAATTTTCGATAATGCCGTTATGAACGACAACTATCTTGCCCGATTGATCGCGGTGCGGGTGAGCATTTTCTTCGGTAGGTCGCCCGTGAGTCGCCCAACGCGTATGCCCAATTCCGTAATTCCCTTCCAAAGGATTCAAGCGAATCGCCTCTTCCAAATTCCGCAATTTCCCTTCCGCACGCCTCAGCGAAAGTTCATTCTCTTCATCAACAACCGCAATCCCCGCAGAATCATATCCGCGATATTCCAATTTGCGTAAGCCTTCGATAATCAAAGGCACAACCTGTTTATTTCCAACGTATCCAACAATTCCACACATAATTTTTATTCTTCTTCTACTAAAATTTGTTTATCAAACAATGCAATAATATTCTTTACAAATCTCATTCTTCTTTTGGTTGTTGTAACTTCTATACCAAGGTTGAGCATCCTAATTTCAGCATTCAAATCATTCAAAATGATTCTTGCTAATTTCTCTTGCTTCTCAGCCCAATTTTTTCGTGATTTTGATTCGTTTTCAACTTCAAACCTTCTAATGGAAAAGATATTCTGAGTTTGTATATATTCTGTAACAATTTTACTTTCTTCTTTAGACTTTTTAAGAGCTTCAACAACCCCTGCCCGCAAAGCACACATTCGCCTTTTCTTTATTTTTACTTTCTTTAGAGTGTCTATAAACTTCTCAAAAAGTTTTAGCTGATTTTTACTGCCTGAGACAATTAAATACTTACCTCTTTCATCAGTTTTGATTGAAGTAACACTAGGTAATAGCTTTGGAAGTAACTTTTGAAATTTGGAAGGTTTGTCAATTACAATGTCCAATCCACCATTTTCCTTTTCAACTAACTTATATATTCCACTTTGCGTTAAAAAATCATAAGCCGTTAAATTACTTTCATCAATTTTTATAAACTTTGTGTAGTAATCTTCTCCTTCAATTATCTCGACAGAAAATTCACAACCCTCATATTCCTTAACTTCTTCAACTCCAGCTACTCTAAGAATTGGACATTTAACTATTAAACTCAGATTATTTATTTTAAGAATTCCATCAAGAGCCTCTTTCCAAGATATCTTTTTGATATGAATAGTTGTTGGCAATTCTTTAACCGATTGGTCAACTACAAATGTAAGACCTGTTTTACTAGATATGTAATTTAATATGTCTCTTATGTTGGCATCCTTAAACTCAAAATCAAGGTTTACATCCTTAATCTTAGATATTTGCTCACACTCACAGCCACTGTTTTCTTGCCTTGTTACTGTATCTATTGAAAACACAGAAATGCTACAAAAAAGTGCTAGTAAAACTAAACTAATTGTGATTTTGAGTTTTTCCATTAAGCTTTTTATTTCTGTATCTCTGTTTCAGATTTTTTAATCATTGTCGTCAATATATTTGTAAAACTTTGATACCACTCTAGTGTATGAGGGGTTGCCATAGCGGCAAAATATCTTCGAGCCTTTCTGATTAAAGGAATGTCCTCTTGTTTCATCACGGCGACAACATCTTTTTCTCCGTCAGTAACATCAATTGTTAATTCAATAAACTTATCAGGCTTTTGTTCTGAGAGTTCCTTAAAAGCAATTAAAAATTCTTTACGGGTTGTTTTCGGTTTTCCTTCTCTTGCTTTTATAATTTTGGGATTTTCCAAGAATTTTTTAATCGCCACTTTGTTAGCTTCCGAAAGTCCGTTTGTATTCAGACTTTTCAGTCTTTCAAATGATTCTGGAATAGCTTGTAACATTAAAAGAATAATTGCGGTTTCCCTCGCAGAATGTTTTTCATCGGAAGCAATTTTTGCTAATGCAGGAGTAGCAAGCTTTTCATCCATACTACCGTAAATTGCTAACGAGCCAATAAATTTCGTAACTTTGCGTGTTCCATGTTGTGGTAAGTAGTACCCATCAACCGAACTTTTTAACCAGTTTTCAGCAGCCTTTGTTGTATCAAACCCTTCAAATCCCAATGCTCCGACTACTCGTATCCAATATGCTGGATCAATGTCCTCCAAATCCACCTTTTCATAGGATTCTAGGAGAATTTTCTTAGTATTATCAGATTTATCTAAACTAAAAAGAAGATTAGCCGCATCAAAAACAAAGAAATTATTTGCATTAGTTTTGTTCATCTCTTTTTTTAAGCACGGTACTAATTTTTCTTTGTTTGCTTTAACCTTATTCCAAACAACATCCATCTCAGCAGATTTGGCGGTTTGTTGTGCATCTGTGAGTTTCGAGGGTTTGAAGTTGTAAGTTTTATCAATCAACTTTTGCAATCCGATACATTTATCTTCTTGCGAAAAAACACTTACACTACAAAGTAATGCTAACAAAACCAAACAGATCGAGAGTTTAGTTTTCCTGTGAAGTATTCGCTTATTTTCAAAATATACAACAATTCCATACATAATCTTCTTTATTTATTTTCTTCAAAAATTCTGCAACCTTGTTCTTTGTCTAGAAAAAATATTAGTTTTTTCAAAGATTTAAGATTTGAACTAAAATCCATAACTATCATTTCTTGAGCAACATCATCAATTTCAACTTTTCCGATGTATGAAAGTCGTCTAGCAACAATTTTTCTAAAGTTGTTAAGGTAAAGTGATTTATTAACTTTTGGACAAAATGAGACGCTTCTAATCTTTACAGAATATGTAGAAACTCTTCCCCTTGGTAAAACATCAGTAATTATTTCTACACCGTTTTCATATATTATATTTGGTTTAGTTTCAGGAATATCTTCCAAAAATTTTCTATCAAGTAATTCTGTAATCTGTTTAATCAATAGAATACGATTCCAGTTATCTGAAACAATTAAACTCTTTTTTCTTCCATTAATTTCAAGTGTTCCCTTGACTGAGATAAATCTCTCAACTACTGACAATAAAATTTTCGACTGTTGTTTTTGCCATCTAACTTTTTCTCTGCCTGTCCCGCATCCTATTGTAGTATCTAAGTTTGGATTTTGTACTTCTAATGTATAAAGTCCTGTCCCATCTGTTTTACTAGAAAATAATTGCTCAAAAGTTAGTGGAGAATCTTCTAAAATTTTAATAAATTCTTCAATAGTTTTAATTCTATTCAATTCATCAGTAATGATTAATTGTTTCTTTTTATCAATTTTAACCGAACCCATTTCTGACGAAAATTCCGAGAGTAACTCAATAAATTTTTGAGAATTTTTATCAAGAATAAATTTTTCAGAACCCTGCTTTTTTGCATATCCTATAGATGAAAACTTTGAATCATCTAATGAAATAAAACTCCAAGTTAATTTATTAGTATTTGCAGAATCTTGCTGTGAAAACACAGAAATAGCACAAAATATTGTAAGTAAAACTAAACTGAGTAAGATTTTGACTTTTCTGTGCATCACTTTTTCTATTCCTCAGTTCATCTAATTATAAAATCACAGCGATATGTATTACCGCAAAAAGAATAATTTTTTATTATGAATTTACGGTCTTTTTCAAAAAGCAAGTAGTTTTCTGGCTTATCGAATGATTTAGCCAATCTCACTAATTTATCCAAATTCTTTTTTTTATCTGTAATAATTAAAGTTCCTGTTTTACAATCAACTTCAATCTCACCTTTTTTAGATACATGTTTAGCAACTTTTCTCATTATTTTTGAGTAGCCAACTCCAATTCTGGTATTGGGATTCTGTTTTTTAATCCGAGTCCTGTATTCAGAAGTGGGTGAGTTTTTTAATCTTACGAATTCAGTATAGAGAGCGTTTTCATCATTGTCTAAGAACTTTTCCTCAGAATGACAGCTAAGTGTACTCGTTTCACAGTCAATCCGCTTTTTCGTTGATACAAAAAGAAATGATATTTTGGCTTCTTTAGAGATTTTACTAGCTTTGTAAATACCTTCTTTGGCAATCATTCCTAAGCCATTTGTTTGAAAAACTTTGTTTAGAATACTTTTCCAAGAAGTATTTTTTTCATTAATACTTATCTTTATCTTTTCTACTGAGTTATCTACAACAAAAACGCAATCTATTTTACTTCCAACAAGGAGCAAAAAATCTCTAAGGTCTATATCAATAACATTAATATTTATTTTTGAGGCAACAAATTTTGTGGCGGTATCATTTGCACATTGAGTATTATCTCTTGGAACATTGATTTGGGATAAAACAGAAACACTACAAATAAGAGTAACTAAAATTAAAATTATTGAATAGTTAATTTTCTTGTGAAGTATCTTCATTTTCCTCTTCCTGATTAAGAGTTTTGATAAATCTTGCAGGTGAGCCAACTGCTAATTTGTTTGAAGGGATGTCTTTGTTTGCGACTGTGCCTGCACCTGTTGCTGCTCCGTCGCCTACTTTTATTGGGGCGATGAGCATTGTGTCGGAGCCGATTTTTACATCATTGCCGATTTCGGTGGCATGTTTGTTTTTGCCGTCATAATTGCAAGTTATTGTTCCGGCACCGATGTTTGAGTTTTCACCGATGGTTGCATCGCCGAGGTAGGTGAGATGATTTGCCTTTGAGTTCCTACCGAGGACTGATTTTTTCATTTCGACGAAATTACCAACTTTTGCACCTTCTTCCATACGTGCCATTGGGCGAAGATGTGCAAATGGTCCCACATTGCATCTGTCACCGACTTCAGCATCGGTAATAAGGCAATTATCCAAGATTGTAACTCCGCGACCAATTATTGAATTTGAGATTCTTGTACCTGAACGAACTACACATCCATCCCCGATTTTTGTTTCGCCTTCAATAATTACATTCGGATGGATAATTGTATCGCGTCCGATGCTTGCAGATGCACTTATATAAACGTTTTTTGGATCAATAAATGTAACTCCATAATCAAGCATCATTTTTTTGACCGTTCGCCGACGCAGGACTTTTTCCATATCAGCAAGCTGTTTGCGATTGTTGATGCCTTCGATTTCGTTTTTATCTTTATGTTTATATAGAGAAACTGATTCACCCGCTTCAGATAGAAGTTTTGGGACATCGGTTAAATAATATTCGCCCTGAGCATTGTTGTTTTGAACTTTTGAGAGTGTTTCAAAAAGTTTTTTTGTGTCAAAGCAATAAATTCCGGAATTAATTTCCTTAACCTTTAATTCTTCGTCCGTTCCGTCTTTTTGTTCAACGATTTTGTCAAACATTCCGCCATCGTCTCTGACAATTCTGCCATAACCTGTCGGATCATCGAGCTGGACGGTCAAAATCGTGCAAGCCGCACCTTTTCCGCGATGATTATGATGTTGCTGAACCAAACCCGCTAAGGTTTCGGCTTTTATCATCGGCACATCGCCGGAAAGCACCAGCAGTGTGGATTTTTCATTTTCTAAATATTCTCTTGCAGAATTAACAGCATCTCCCGTACCTAGTTGTTCTTTTTGCCAAACGAATTCAGCGTATTCTTCATTTAATTCTTCTAAAACAGCTTCTTTGACATCTTCACCTTGATGACCAATTACCGTATAAATCTTGCGAGGTGCAAGAGCAGCAGCCGTTCTGCACACGTGATTGATAAGTGGACGACCATCTAGTTCGTGTAAAACCTTCGCCAAATTTGAACGCATACGAGTGCCTAAACCGGCTGCTAAAACCAATACATCAAGTGATTTTTGCTCGTTAATTCTTTCTTCCATATGTTTTTAGTGAATCAAACTTTTATTATCAGACGGTTACAAGTTCTCTCGTTCTTTTACTTTTTGGTTGTCTTAATGCACATAACATTACGACCTGTGCCAACTTATCAGGATGATGTCTTACTTTTTTATTCACATCTAAAAGATTGCCGTAGATTATCTCTGCACCTTCAATCGTGTGTGGCGTTATAGAATCGGCTACACCAATCTGCCTTGCTCCCTGATTTTCATAACGTCTGGCTTGCGTGCTGTTAATGGGGTGATTATTAACAATCACATAATCAAATTCAATTTGCGGGATGTGTTTCTTAACTATTTCCAAATGTCTCCGTGCGGAAAAACCTTCCGTTTCTCCAGGCTGTGTCATCAAATTGCAGATAAATATCTTTGTGGCTTTGGATTCAGCAATAGCTTCGGCGACTCCTTTAACTAAAATTGGCGGAATCAAACTTGTAAAGAGTGAACCGGGACCGACTGTGAGTATGTTTGCTTTTCCGATCGCCTCTAAAACTTCAGGAAGAGGATGACAGGTTTCGGGTTCGAGGCGAAGTTTTTTTATTTGGTTTCCAACTTTTCCTACATTCGTTTCACCCAGAATACTTTCGCCCGTTTCTAATTCAGCGATCAGACGAACATCCTCCATCGTTGCAGGATAAATATGCCCTTTACTTACAAGAATTTCTGATGAAAGCTTAACGGCTTCGGCAAAGTCTCCAGTTATTTCCGAAAGCGCTGCCAAAAATAGATTTCCGAAGCTATGTCCGCCCAATTCGCCTTCGCCGCTGAAACGATGGCGAAAAAGTTTGGACATCAAAAGCGAGTCTTCCGAGAGAGCAACCATACAGTTTCTAATATCGCCCGGAGGAAGAATTTGCAGTTCGTCTCTGAGTCTGCCCGAACTTCCACCATCATCCGAAACTGCGACTATTGCCGAAAGTGTCTTTAACCAAGTCGGCTTGGTTTCTTCCTTACCAACATATTTTTTCAATCCTTCCAAAAGCGTAGAAAGTCCATTGCCACCACCAATAGCAACTAGGTTTAAACCAATGGATGTTCGTGAAAATAAATGATTTTTCATTATCTACGGTGTCTGCGTCGGAGGTTTTTAGAAAACTCATGCAAGGCAGGATAGACTGTTTACCTTATTATTACTTTAAATTTCTTTTTTAAGCTATTTGGTAGGCAAGCGTATTTGCCTATGTGAATTTTATCACTTTTTTATTTTACTTATCAATAATTAATCTTTATATGTGCAATTAGTAAATCTTTTTGAAAATCATCTTTTTCAGCCTCTTAAACAGAGACTTTCAAAGTTTTTTAATAAAGAACAAATAATTATAAACATAAAAAAACACTTGATGCTAAAACACAGGGTGTGATAAATTAATAATGTGCGGATTGTCGCAGACCCGCCCAATTAACCTTTGCAACTTTTCAAAAAGTTATTATTATAGGAAGACTTAATTCCAACCTCTTTTTTTAAATACCGATTAGAGAATAAACACGATGGCAGAAACGCCCGTTATAATAAAAGAACACCATTTTCAGCAAATAAAGACCGTGCTTGCTCGGCTTTGTGTTGAGTCAGCCGCCAGAGTTGTATTTTTAGTTGACCGCGATGGTCAGCCGATAGCTTTTCATGGCGACATCGGCGATATGGATACAACTAGTTTTTCTTCGCTCGCGGCAGGTAATGTTGCAGCAACAAGCAGTATGGCAAAACTCATCGGCGAAGATGTTTTTCCATCTGTCGTTCACGAAGGAGAACGCGAAAGTATTTTTATCAGTGTAATCGGAAGAAGTTTATTAGTTGTAGTTTTTGATGAACGTTCAACGCTTGGATTGGTAAAACTGCGAACGAAAAAAGCGAGTCACGAGGTTGCTTCGATTTTAGAAGAGGTAGCTCACGAATCAGCTAACCGATCCTTTGATGAAAGTTCGTTTTTTGCTGAAATAACCGACGAAGATATTGATAGTCTCTTCAGTTAAATTATACAAAACTTATTTTTACATAAGGTTATGACATTCATAAATTACGCATCACGCGAAATTAATTGCAAAATCGTCTATTACGGTCCGGGCTTGTGCGGCAAAACCACAAACCTGCAATATATTTACGATTCTACCGCCCCACAAGCAAAAGGTAAGTTGATTAGTCTGGCGACAGAAACAGACCGAACTCTATTTTTTGATTTTATGCCACTTGAACTTGGAACTGTAAGAGGCTTCAAAACTCGCTTTCATTTATACACAGTGCCGGGACAGGTTTATTACGATGCATCAAGAAAGCTTATCTTAAAAGGTGTTGATGGAGTTGTATTCGTCGCTGATTCGCAAGAAGAACGTATGGATGCAAACATAGAATCTCTTTATAATCTGGAAGAAAATCTGCAAACCCAAGGATTTGATCTGATGAAGATCCCTTATGTTTTGCAATTAAATAAACGAGACCTGCCTAATGTAATTCCGGTTGATGAATTAAGTGCTGAATTACAAAAGAAAGGCGAACCCGTTTACGAAGCAGTTGCAACAAATGGTGAAGGCGTCTTCGACACATTAAAAGCCGTCGCCAAGCAAGTTCTGACAGAACTTAGAAAAGGCTAAGAAATTTTGCAACAAACTCAAAAGTAAAATAGTGTAAAAGACAGAAATTAGATTTTCTGTCTTTTTTATTTATGGAGAAATATTTGTGAAAATAAAGGCTTTTTTGGCGGTTGTTTTTGCTTTCTGTTTAGTGATTTCCTGTCTAGGTCAGGATAAATCTGAATTTCAAAAAGAGTTTGAAGAATGGAAAAAAGTTAGCACATCAAAAAATACTGATTTCCAAGGAGGTTTTTTTCTAATGGCAAAAGCAAAGAAAACCGATTCAAACTCAGCAATAATTAAAATCGGAATGTCAGGAATTAATTCTTCATACTCAATTGAAGTTACTCCCCTGAAAATTGAGGAAAATACCGAAGACAAGTTTATATCAAAAAAGCTTTCTGAATCAGTAATTATGTCAACCCGTTTGAGTCCCAGTGCAAATTCTAAAGATTTCCATCATCCGATAATCGAAACTTTTGTAGAAGATGAAGTGAATGCAATTGAAATAAGTGTCAAAATCGGTAAAAAAGAAATATCAAGAATTACGCTTGACTTATTTAGCAATCAGGAATCAATTGGGAAATTTTTCTCAGTAAGATAAACTTTTATCCTAAAAAAAAGGAGATGCGATTTAGATAGTTTCGCATCTCTTTTTTTGTTTAGATTTTAATTTAATTACTTACTTGGCAGGCATAATCACCGTATCAAGTACGTGAATAACTCCATTTGAAGCCATTACATCTGTTTTTGCTACAGTTGATTTACCACCTTTTGCGTCGGTAATAATTACTTTTTCACCATCTATTGAAGCTGTGATTTCTTCACCTTGAACAGTTTTCAAGGTTGCTTTGCCATTGCCCTTTTCGATTGCTTCGGTAACTGCTTTGGCATCCAATTTTCCTGAAACTACATGATAGGTCAAAATTCCTTTCAACTTGTCTTTGTTTTCAGGCTTCAAAAGATCTTCAACAGTTCCTTTTGGTAATTTTTCAAACGCTGCGTTGGTTGGTGCAAACACTGTAAAAGGTCCTTTGCCTTGCAAAGTTTCAACCAATTCAGCTGCTTTTACAGCCGCAACGAGTGTTTTAAAGTCATCATTTCCGCTTGCTACAGCAACGATGTCTTTTGCGTCTTTATCTGTACCTTCTTTTGTTTCAGAAGTTTCTTCTTTATTTGTAGATTCTGTGTTTTCTGTTGCTTTGTTTTCGCTATTTTCTGTATTTGCTTTGTTATCAGTTCCTTCATTTGTGGACGGCTTTTCTGCCTCACAAGCAACTGTAAAAAGTAATGCAATACCTAAAATAAATGTTAGAAATAATCTCATAATGATATATCCTCCCTGATTTTCTCTAATTCAAAAAATACAAGTGCATTCATCGGAAATTTAGCTGTTTTGCTAACTACAAACTCATAAAGACAGGAGAAATGCTCTATTAAATTTGCCGACAAATGCCCTTGTATTTTCTGTATTCGTAAGGACAGAAAAGTTGGATTCAAAAATAAACATATTTCTTCTCAAATAATAAAACCTAAAACATTTTGTATTTCGCTGAAACCATTTTGTTAGTGTGAGAAGCAACCTTGTCACAAAACTGTTTTCACTTCTAATAAAGGTCTCTAAACTCTGAAATAGTTCTAATCAATCAAATTTTGGAGGCACAAATAATGAGGACAACAAAGCAAGATGCAAGTACTTATTCATACAGAGCATTAATTAACTTATTTATTATTATTTCTTTAAGCTTGCTTGCTTTAACACCTGTTTTTGCACAAAAAGAAAATTTATCAATAAGCGGAACCATCAAAGATGAATTTGAAGGTCTTATCATTGGAGCCGTTATTGAGCTAAGTTTTCCTAACGGTACAAAAATAACCATAGTTAGCAACGAAAGAGGAGAGTTCCGCTTTAACAAATTAACTTTAGGCAAATTCAAAATAGGAGTTTCAGCAGAAGGATTCGCTAATTATCAAGATGATTATGAAATAACTAAAACTTCCATAAATAACCTGGAAATAAAGCTTTTCCCAAAGATTGAAGAAAAAGTTGATGTTGATGTAAATTCTGATGTTAATCTCCTAACGACCGAACAACTTGCGGGAACACAGGTACTAAAAGAAAAAGATATTGAAGAATTGCCTGATGATCCTTTGGAATTTGCCGAGCGTCTGCAAAATTTAGCAACATCGGCAGGTGGAATTCCGGGCGGTGCGGTCGTCACGGTTGATGGATTTTTAGAAAATGGCTATCTGCCATCGAAAACGGCGATTCGTGAAGTTCGCATCAACCCGAATCTTTTTTCGGCTGAGTATGATTTTCCTCCATATCGCGGCGGACGCATTGAAATAAAAACAAAACCGGGTGCGGATTCTTTTAAGGGTTCAACATTTTTTAATTTTAATAATCAATACTTTAACGCCCGCAATCCTTTGGCGAGAGAGCGGGCTGATATTCAGCGAAAGCAATACGGTTTTACGCTCGGTTCGCCAATCATCAAAAACCGTACGGGATTTTTTGCAAATTTTGAGCGAAGAGATATTGATGAATTTTCAACCGTCAATGCCGTCACACTTGATGAGAATCTGGAAACAGCTAATTTTGTTTCAAATGTTCCAAAACCACAGAATTTGCTTATCAGTTCGATTCGCAATGATTGGCAACTTTCCAAAAACCACACGCTTGGAGTTCGTTATGCTTTTAATCGTCAGAAAAATGAAAACCTCGGGATCGGTGGATTAAATTTATCCGAGCGGGCTTACGATTACGAAAAGTCCGAACACAGCATCAGAACTTCGGCGACCTCGATTATAAATTCAAAAACTGTTAATGAATTACGAGTTGGCTTAACTTTTGATAAAACGGAAAGAAATGCCATTTCTGATGAGCAAATAATAAATATCGCCGGAGCTTTTAGTTCGGGCGGTGCGGAGCTGCAAAGATTGTCCAATAAAAAGACAACTCTGGAGATCGGCAATAATCTAATTACATCTTTCGGAAATCACACCTTAAAGATCGGAACCCAGATTTTTAATTACCGCACCGATAATTATCAAATTGCCAATCAAAACGGCACTTTTCTTTTCGGTGGAACTCAAATTTCTGACGGCGGTTCGACCGAGTCAATTTCGGGACTCGAACAATATCGTCGCACGCTTTTGGGTTTGCCGGGCGGTATTCCGACGCAGTTTTCTGTTCTGCTCGGCGAATCGGATGTTTCGGTTAACCAATGGACATTCGCAGCTTACATACAGGACGAATGGCGTCTGAATAAAAAAATGCAGGTCGGGTTGGGATTGCGTGCCGAAACGCAAACTTCCCCGCTGGACTCGATTCGTTTTGCACCGCGTTTAAGCTTTGCCTATTCGCCCGATAAAAAACAGCGTTGGGTTATTCGGGCAAGAGCGGGAATTTTTTATGAACGAATCAGAGATGTTTTGGCACTTGAAACAGAGCGTTTGAACGGTACAAATCAACAGCAGATTCTTATAGCCAATCCTTCTTTTACAAATCCTTTTTTAAGCGGAACAAATGCAAATCCGGTTACGGTTCGTCGAATTTTTGATCCGAATTTGCGTTCGCCCGGTTCTTTGCAGATGCGTGTCGAATTGGAAAGAGTTTTCGGCAAGGGTTGGAAAATCTCCAGCAATTACAGCTGGACAAAAGGCTGGTCGCAACTTCGTTCGAGAAATATAAATGCTCCGCTAATTTCGGCTAAAAATCCTAATCCACAAACTGCACCGCGACCCTTTGGTGTGCCGGAAAACATACTGCAATTTGAATCAAGCGGAAAACTCGAGGGAAATGTTCTCTACGTAGGTGTTCATCAAAATTCCAACAAATACTTTTCACTAAACGCCGGATACTTAAATTTTGATTTTAAGACCGACGCCGACGGAGCGTTTTCTTTTCCGCAAAACAGCTATGATCTGAGCAACGAATGGGCTGCACCATTCTGGCAAAATCGTCATTATATGTTCGCAAGTTTTACGGCAAATCTTCCCTGGAAATTAAAATTTTCAACTTTTGCCAACGCCAAATCGGGCAACGCTTTCAATATCACGACGGGACAAGACAATAATGGCGACGGAATTTTCAACGACCGCCCCAATCTGATTTCAAACGCCGAAGGGCAAACAATTCAAACGCCGTTCGGCAATTTAGACCCGAATGTTATCAACGGAAATTTAGAAAGAAACATCGGCACAAGTCCCGCGAATTTTACGCTCAGCACAAACATTTCGAGAACATTCATTTTCGGGAAAAAAGAAAATGATGAATCGCGGCAGTATCGTTTAACAACAAACATACGCGTGAGCAATCTTTTAAATAGAACCAATCTGTCGGGATTAAACGGCGTTTTGAATTCACCGTTTTTCAATCGTGCATACGCCGCCGGAGATGCACGGCGTATAACTCTCGGTTTGAGATTTAATTTTTAGATTTTTTATACATAAAGGGAGAACAAAAAAATGAAAAAAGCAATCATTCAAAATTTATTTTTATCATTTATAATTATTACCATCGCCAACATAACTATCGTCGCTAATATTTCGGACGAGAAAAAGGAACAGCTTATTTTTCCGATAGTTCCGCTCATTGCCGAATATGAATACACACCATTTTATTTTTCGCAGAGATTCAAGGAAGACGAAAAATATAAAATGATTGAAGCGATGTTTGACCCAAAAGACCCGAATTCTTTGGAAGTCGTGATGATGGAAAAAGATGGGAAAAGAACTTACTATTCGGGTTCGGAAAAGAATGTAAACCAGCGAAAAGTGTCGGGGCTTGAAGCTTATTTGACGAAGATAAGTTTTAAGATGCCGAAGGACGAAACCGAACAGCAAATTTACGGCATCGGCTTTGCAGATAAATATAAACAGCCGATTATCTGGCGTGTTTCACCAACTTCAAAACCTTCAAAATATGGCGAAGGTTTGCGGGATATTCCCTGGAAAAACAACCTGTACCTCGAATACGTAGATCTAGGTTCGACCATCGGAGCGGCAACCGCCATCAAGATCGGCGAAAATGTAATCGAAGCCGAACCTTGGAGCGAGATAAGTTCGCCACCTTACTTTTATGCATACAAAGGTTCATTTTCCGTCGGAAGGCATTTGGGAATATTCTTTGAAGGAAATGAAGATTGGAAACTTCTTTATGCTCCGAAAGAAATAAAAGATGGTGACGTCTGGAAGTTTTCAAACGGAAAAGGGCGTTACAGAGTCTTGCAAATCGCTTCTCAGAAAGGTGATTCGTTCACACTTAATGAACTTCCTGCCGCAAATTTTAATTTTCCGTTAAAATCAATGGAAATAACTAATTCAACGCAAGGTTTGGCAATGAATTCTATGCATTTGAATCATAATTCACACAAAATGCAGATTGAATTTAAACCTGCTCTACCTTTGGAAGCCGATAAACTCGTCGGCTTCAAAGCGGATTTTACAATCACACGCGGCGAAGATAAGAAAATCGTTAAGGGTGACATAATTGGTGAACTTCAAGATGGTAAAAGCGTAAAACTTATGTGGATACCGAAATCACCAAAACATGTAAAATCTAAATCTATGGAAGCGGTCATAGATGTTCACGACAAAGGTTATTCAATAGCAACAAAAACTATTGACAAACAAAACCGAGGAAAATAAATGAAAAGCATAGAAGCAAAAACGGGCGAATGGCTTGGGATTAAATGGGTGAGGTTTTCCTTGCTTGTCATCCTGTGTCTTTGTTTAGGAATTATCGAAGCAATTCGATCTTATGCAAGTGCCTATTATGATGGTGTAGCTTATCTGAAGTTCGAGTATGCTCTGTATTGGAGCGTCACTGGATGGATAACCTGGGTTGCTTTCATCCCGCTCATATTTTGGATTTGCAAGCAATATCAAATCAAGCAAAATAATTGGATTACGGGGCTTTTATTCTATATTCCGCTCGGAATTGTAATTTCCGCCCTGACCATCACATTTCCGCTAGTGGTAAATATTGCCGCAAACGGCTACAGCTCTTTTATGAGCTGGTTTCCCGGAAAATATCAGTTCTTCTTAACTGATTTTCTGATCGCCTTTGCTTTCTATGCTTTCGTTTTAACTTTGGGACAAGCGATAAATTATTACAAAAGATACCGCGAAGAAGAGTTGCGGACTTCGCAACTCGAACTTCAACTTTCGCAGGCTCAATTACAGGCTTTAAAAATGCAACTTCATCCGCATTTTTTGTTCAACGTCTTAAATTCGATTTCCGCTCTGCAATTGGAAGACCCGAAAGCCGCACAGGAAATGACCGTCCGACTCGGCGATTTTCTGCGTATGACGCTTGAAAATATAGGAGTCCAACAAGTTACGCTCGAACGCGAGATCGAAATGCTCAAGTGTTATCTGGACATAGAAAAAACACGCTTCGGCAAAAGACTTTCGGCGGAATTTGATATATCTCCTGACGTACAGGAATTTCAAATTCCAAATTTGCTTTTGCAACCATTGGTCGAAAATTCAATCAAACACGGTATTTCTCAAAAGACCGATTTAGGCAAAATTGAGATTAAAGCAAACCGCGAAGAAGATTGGGTAAAAGTTGAAATAAAAGATAACGGGCAAGGTGTAGAAGACACAAGCGGAGTCTTTTCAAGCGGTATCGGCTTATCAAACACAAAGGCACGACTGCAACAGTTTTACGGCGAAAATTTCCGTTTCGATTTCGATTCAAATGACAAGAAGGGAGTTCTAATCACACTTTGTCTGCCGATCGGAAAAATGCAAGGTTTACCACAGGGAGTTTAGGGTTTGACACAAGAAAGTAAGATCAAGGTTTTAATAGTTGACGACGAACATTTGGGAAGAAAAATGGTTAGGCAGATGCTCAAAGAGCGTTCTGATATTGAAATAATCGGCGAATGCGAAAACGGTTTGGAGGCAATCGGTGAAACACTTTCCCAAAAACCCGATTTGGTTTTTTTGGATGTGCAAATGCCGAAAGTTGATGGGTTTGAATATTTAAAGCAACTCGATTCGGAAAAACAGCCCGCCATCGTTTTTATCACTGCTTACAACGAATATGCGATTCAGGCATTTGAAGTCAACGCCGCCGATTATTTGCTCAAACCCTATAATCAAGAGCGTTTTGACCAAGCCTTCGAACGAGCCGTCCAGCAAATTGAAAACCGCAACACCGAAAAGATCAACGAACAATTACGTGAATTCATTTCCGAAAATCAAACGCCAGAACAATTTATCGAACGTTTCATCATCAAAGACAGCGGACGCGTTTTTTTCTTAAAAGCCGATGAAGTTTTCTGGATCGAAGCTCAAGGAAATTATGTTTTAATGCACACTCACAAAACAAAACATATCTTCCGTGAAGCGATCAGCAATCTTGAAACCTCCCTAAATCCACAAACATTTCAACGCATCGGGCGTTCAACGATCGTCAATCTTGACGCTGTTCAGGAACTGCAACCGTGGTTTCGCGGAAATTACAAAGTCATCCTAAAAGACGGTACAGAACTCAAATTAAGTCCGCATTATCGTGCCAATGTAAATAAATACTTTGCGGGTTCGCTCTAAAAAAACGTGAGGAATTAGATTATGAAAAAAGCTTCTATATCAAAAAACTTGTTGATTTTTCTTTTGGTTTTCATTTGTATTTCCGTCCAAAATTTATTTGCTGAAAGCATAAAACTAACCAACGGCAAATGGTTTGATGGGCAAGCTTTTTCCAAAAAAGATATTTGGGTTCGCGACGGTAAACTGCATTTTAAATCAAATGGAAAAAATGCTGACAAAACAATTGATCTCGCAGGAAAATATGTAATTCCACCATTTGGCGAGTCTCACAATCACAATTTGGAAAGTGCTTATGAACTTGATTTGCGAATCAAAGAATACCTTGAACACGGTGTATTTTATGTAAAACTTCAGTCTTCCATCAAAAAGCGAATTGCCCCTCTGATGAAAAAATACAATCACCCACGCGGACTCGACATTAGCCAGGCTTTTGCCCCTTTAACGGGAACTGATGGACATCCGATGGGCGTTCGGAAAATGTATCTCGAACGAGGCTTTTTCGACGGTATGTTTAAGACTTTGGAAGAGATCGAAACGCACGGATTTTTTACAATTGACGATGAAAAACAATTAAACGAAAAATGGAAAAGCGTTTTGTCTTTCAAACCCGATTTTATCAAAACGATGCTGATCTATTCGGAGGAATACGAAAAGCGGAAAGACGATAAATCTTACTTCGCCCAAAAAGGTTTGAACCCAAAACTTTTGCCCAAAATCGTCAAAAAAGCCCACGCAGAAGGCTTGCGTGTCTCGGTTCACGCTGCTACACCAACCGATTTTGAAACCGCCATCCGAAGCGGTGCGGACGAAATTGCACACCTTCCGGGATATTCCAACGGATTGCGAATCAGCAAAGAACAAGCCGAACTTGCCGCAAAGAATGATGTAACGGTCGTAACAACCGCCAGCCTCGTAACCAGACGCAGCAAACGCCCCGATTATGAAAAACTTCTCGAAGGCGTAAAATTTAATCTAAAAACCTTAAAAGATGCCAATGTAAGACTCGCTATCGGTTCGGATATGTATAACGACACATCGCTCGGCGAAGCGAAGTTTTTGAAAGAAACAGACATTTTTTCAAAGCTAGAACTTTTGAAAATGTGGACGGAAAATTCTGCCTACTCAATTTTCCCAAAAAGAAAAATTGGAAAATTAAAAGATGGGCATGAGGCTAGTTTTCTGGTGCTTACAGAAAATCCACTCGAAGATTTTGAAAATTTTCAAAAAATCGAAATGCGTGTTAAGCAAGGACAAATATTGAATTTGCAAAACCCGTAAACCGTCAAAACCAAGACGCGTCGGACTAACACCGACGCTACTCTACTGACCTAACCCGAACACAAAAAAAGCTGTCAGTTTAATTTACTCACAGCTTTTTTAATTTTAATGGCGGAGCCGACGGGACTCGAACCCGCGACCTCCAACGTGACAGGCTGGCGTTCTAACCAACTGAACTACGACTCCGCGATGGGCATAGAAGGACTCGAACCTCCAACTTCTTCCTTGTAAGGGAAGCTGTCTACCAATTGACATATATGCCCGATTTTTTATTTTTTTGTCAAAAAAGTTCGCTGTCAAAAAACCAACAGCGAATTAAGAATGCTACGAAAAATTCACCCAAGATGTCAAGTAAAGTTTAAGGCTTTTTCTACCTATTTCTAAACCTCGGTCTTTGCGATGTAGATTTGTTTCCCGATTCGTAAGACATAATCGTTCCGCCAAATCCTACTATCCAACCTTTTTTGCCATTAAATGCAATTTCTTCGAGCTTATGTTCGGAATTTGTATTTTCTACTTTCCATACATTTCCGCCTGTTTTAGTATGAAGAATAGTTCCACCATCGCCAATTGCCCAGCCTTCTGCAGTATTCAGGAAATAAACATCATTTAAGTTTTCTTTTACTTTTGAATTCAGTACACGCCAGAATTTTCCGCCGTTAATCGTCTGGTAAATCTTCCCTCTTGAGCCAACTGCCCAACCGTTTCTTTTGTTTACAAAAAATACGGAATTTAGCTTTGCCTTGGATTTATCGGCAACATACGCAGGATTCCAAGTGGTTCCGGCATCTTCAGTAAAAAATACTGTTCCGCCGCCACCAACAATTGTTCCGCGTAAGTCATCTGTAAATACACCATCGAGCATCAGATATAAGCTTGGTGGAGATAGCTTTTTCCAAGTGTAATTATCATCCTGCAAGCCGTATAAAGCTCCTGTTTCGCCAACAGCCATTCCGAATCCGCTTTTGGCAAAAAATATCTTTGAAATGCGTTGTCTATGAGAGCCACTAAAATCTATTTTTTCCCAAGTCTTTCCGCCATTAGTTGTCTTCATTAAATATGAGGGAGATTTACTACCCAGACTGTAAACATCTCTTTCACACAAAACCCAACCCGTATTTTTATCTGTAAAAATGATTTCGAGGATATTGTCCTGAGTAAATTTCGGTGTTTGTTTCCAAGTCTTCCCGCCATCGTGGGTTTTTAGGAATGTCCCACCACTTCCGCCGATAAAGCCTGTATTTTCACCAATAAAATGAATTGATTTAAGCCAAGCTAAGGTGTTTGAATCTCGCTTAATCCATTTGGCACTGGCAGTCTGGAATAAAGCCAAAACGAAGATGAAAACTATTGTTTTTGAAAGTAAACGCATTTTGAAGATAAAACGGCGGTCAAATGACCGCCACAGTAAAAACTTTGATTAAATTATTTTAGAAAGGACTACCGAAAAGAATTCTTGCAAAGCTTACCTTTTCAATAACATTAAAGAATTTGCCCCATGTGAATCCTTTCTCACCAACGAAAACCTGATCGCCGGGTTGTAAGAAGACTGTTGGGATTTTTCCTCTCTCAATAGCTTCTAAATCAACTTCTTTTCTTTCTAAAAATCCCTGCGGAGAGAATCTTGCCAAGAACACTTTTTTCTTGCTCGCACCTTTTGCTAAACCGCCTGCTTCGAGAATAGCTTCATTTATGCTGAGTCTTCTATCCATTATGCGAACACCCGGAACCCCGACTTTTCCCATAACAGCGTATCGTGCCGAACCCGCTTTTACTAAAGTTACTGTAACTTTTGGTTCAATAATGTATTCATCAAGAGCCTTGGTAATTTCATCCTGAACTTGAAGAGTTGTTCTTCCGCCAACAAAGACGCCTTCCCGAATTAATGGATAAGAAATTTTTGCTGTTGGTGGAACAGTCAAAGCTGTTCGACAGTAATCAGGACATTGTCCAAAGACTTCTACGGAAATAATATCGTTCGGACCCAATTTATATTCAGATAAGTAATTGTTGTAATAAGAGACGACCTTTTCGGCATCATCATCTTTTTGAGAATCTGCAGATTTTGGGTCTTTTTCTTCTTTATCATTTGTTAAATCTGAATTGGTGCTCTTTACCTTGTTATCTTTATCTGAGGGATTTCCGTTTTTCGCAATCTTTTCACCGTTTTTAACCTTGTTTTCACCATCAACCTGTGCCGAAACACCGCTTGAAAAAACAAATCCGATGACCGCGATTAAAACAATACTTTGAACAAATTTTACTGCTTTCATTTTATGTGATCTCCGTTTGAAAAGCTTCTCTTGCTTATCTTTCATCCAATAAAAACTCTTATTAAACGATTTTATCCAATTTTTTATTATCTTAAACTTATCTTCCGCCCCGACCGAAAAGAACGGTTTTAACAGTTTCAAAAACTATTATTAAATCAAGGGCTAAAGTCTGATTTTTTATATAGTATAAATCATATTGCAACTTCTGCCTCGCATCATCTACAGAAGCCCCGTATGGGTATTTTATCTGTGCCCAACCCGTTAATCCCGGTGCAACTAAATGCCTGTGTTCATAAAAAGGAATTTCTTCGGCAAGTTGCTCTACAAAATGTGGTCTTTCGGGGCGAGGTCCGACAAAACTCATTTCACCTTTGATAATGTTCCAAAACTGCGGAATCTCATCCACGCGAATTTTCCTAATTACTCTTCCGACGCGAGTGACACGATCATCATTAGAAGTTGCCCAAATCGGTTTTCCATCTTTTTCAGCATCGGTTTTCATTGAACGGAATTTAACAACCTTGAAAATTTTACCGTTTTTGCCGACTCTTTCCTGCTTATAAAACACAGGTCCTTTTGAATCCAGCTTTATTAAAACAGCTGTAATTAAACCAATTGGAAACGATAAAACCAGCCCAATTAATGCCAGTAAACGATGAACCATTTCTCGAAAAACTGTCTTGAGCCGTGTGTCCCTTCCGCGTCCTGCAAAAATTAGCCACGAAGGTCTTAAGAGATCAAGGTGAACTTTGCCTGTGACTCTTTCAAAAAATGAAGTGCATTCTTCAATACTTACGTCACCGGCAAGACTCATTCTTAGAAGAGTTTCGGTTGGAAATGTTCCGCGCCTTTCCCGAACGGCGATAACAATCCGGTCAACATTCCCATTTTTGATGATATTTTCTAAGTCTTTTGTTGTCCCAAGAACTTCTGACTGTCCGATTTTCTCTTGTGGAACGTGCCCGTTTTCAGACACAAACCCGACGATTCGATAACCGGCATCGCGTCTTTCCCATGCAATGCTAGCTGTATCTTCAGCAGCTTTTCCCGAACCAACAATTAAGATTTTCTCGCCAATATCGGGATGACCTGTCAGAGCGTGTATTAAAACTCTCCAAACTAAGAGCAAAGCTAAAACGATTACTACTGAAAAAACAGAAACGCCACGTCCAATCAGAAGCGGCGGAATCATATAAAAGATAAATGCCAATAAAGCCCAAGCTATTCCCAGAGCCTGCACCAAACGCAAGAACAATTCGCGTCTGTTGGCAATTACCGTGTATTCATATAAATCGTAGAAGTAGATTATTAAAAGGCAAATGAGTGTAGCAAAACCGATCTTATACCAACCGTTATTCTGATTAAGTTGGTATTCCGCTCCATAAAATCCTAAACGTAGATACAAAGCCAGCATTATTCCGCCGTAGATAATTGCTATATCGGCGAATAACAACCAGAAAATGCGCGAGCTAAACTTTGTTCCACTCATTAGAATTTAGTTTGTGTGAGAATACATGCATTGGTAAAAACTTTTCTGTCTCTTACTCCTTGTTTCTGTTTTTACCGTAATACCCATATCCATATCCGTAGCCATAGTTCGTTTCGTTTAGAACATCCTCACTTTGATTAAGAACAACACCAAGCATACGATCTCTTGGCAATGTCTCCAATACGCGATCCACCGAACTATATTTCGTTCTACCCGCACGAATTACGAGCATTGCTCCATCCGCCTGATTTATCAAAACCGTCGCATCAGTAAAGATTCCCAATGGGGGAGCATCAATGATTATGTAATCAAACATTTCGCGGGCTTGGCGTAAAATTTCTTTGAACTTCGGACCTGAAATTAATTCAGCAACATCATGTCTTGCCTCTCCACCAGGTAGCAAATGTAATCCGGCAGGTTCAAGTTTCACGATCGAATCCTTCAGAGAACCATTTCCAGCTAAAATATCTGAAAGCCCTTTATCTGTTTCGATGCCAAGATAATCAGTCAAACTCGGCATCCTCAAATCACTGTCAATTATCAAAGCGTTAACACCATCTGTCTGAGCCAAAAGCCAAGATAAATTCAGTGCAGTGATGGTTTTTCCTTCAGACGGATTTACACTACCAATAACAATTGATTGAAGTTTTTGACGTTGGCTTTTGTGCAAAACGTGTGTTCTTAAGCTACGATATTCTTCACAGTAAGTAGAATTTGGTTGTGTGATAGCAACGAGGCGTGGCTCAACACGCTCTGCTTCTACTTCCCACCGAGCAAACTCGGGGAGACGCTTTTCAGCAGGGAGTGTTGAGCCAACGGCATTCAAAGTTGCCCCAGCAGTATCTTTCGTATTCAAATCAGGGAGTGCCGTCCCGATTACAGAATCCGACTGCTCATTGAACGCCGAACTTGGTGTTCCGATCTTAAATTCTTCATCTTTAAACAAATTCGGTAAATCTTCAGCTTCTTTCGCTTTGGTATCAAAAGGAACTACATTTCCTTTTGATACCGGAGCTTTTTCCTGCTTCTCCGAGGTTGATTCAGAAGGATTTTCGGACTGTCTTTTTTCTAATGCTTTAAGAATACTCATAGCTTTTTGTAGGTTTGAGTTTGAAGTCTAAAGTTCAGAGTTAAGCTTGCTTAGACAAACTTTTAACCCCAAACCACAAACTCTGAATTTTTTAATAAAAACCGCCAACTTCTTCGATTTCAAGATTGATTTCATCATCCAGATCATCAAATGGAATCTTGTTGTTTTTACCATTAAATTCGTCTTTGGATTTCGGCTCTTCGGTCTTGAAAGCCTTTTTCGGTTTCGTCGGTTCAACTCTGGATTGATTATTCCAAAGTTCTTCACGGGCTTCAGGCGTTAGAACTCTTGCTGAACCAACTTCTTCGACTTTTTCTTCTTTAGCAATAATTTCTTGCTGACGTGGTAATAGATCAAGATTATCAGCGACTTCTTCGATTATCTGTCTGCCAATAATCTGCTCGCCTGCCGCATATGATGAAAGCATCGAATTATCACAAAGGTTGTTGATCTGACGCGGAATACCTTCTGAGCATTGATATATGTAATCAACCGCCCCCGGTGTAAAGATATTCGGCTGTTCCGAACCAGCGATCAGAAGCCTTTCAGTTATGTAGCGTTCGACTTCTTCTACATTGGGAAGTGCATGCATTTTGCAGCGAAGAGCAACACGCTGTTTAAGCTGACGCAAATTAGGCTGATTCAGCTTATCACGCAATTCGGGCTGTCCTGTCAGCACAATTTGCAGATGTTTTGCATTGTCCGATTCAAAATTCATCAACAAACGAATTTCTTCAAGTACATAATCAGAAAGTTCGTGTGCTTCGTCAATAATCAAAACGGTACGAAGTCCTCTGCGATGACGCTCTTCCAGAACTTTGCCCATCTCTGTTAAAAGTTCTGCTTTGTTATCCCAATCCTTGATGCCAAGCATCTGTGTTACATGATGATAAAACTCATCTATGGAAAGACGCGGATTGAAAACATACGCGGCTAAAACACTTGAATCAAGCCGTCGTAAAATCCAACGCAGAGCGGTTGTTTTACCTGTTCCGACCTCACCGGTCAAAACAATCAAACCTTTAGCATTTTCCAATCCGTAATAAAGGCTCGCCAATACTTCATTATAACTAGGCGTAAACACGATAAAACGTGGATCGGGGGTTAGTGTAAATGGTGTATCTTCTAAACCAAAAAATTCTTTATACATCTTTTTCGCCTCTTTTCTATCTACTTATCTCAAACTTAAATACAATCTAAATTTACAACCAAATTCTCCTATGAAATGACGCGTTCGAATACACGCGAAGCTTGCAGTGCCATAATAATTACCGGAATAGTCCCGATAGCTACGGCAATTCCAGCCAAAACCTTGAGCCAATGTGAACGCTTTTGCCAAGCAATCTCACTACTAGTTAAAAGTGGTGGGACAGATGCTAACAAAGGTAAGCCTGTGTAATGCTTAGCATCTTCAACATTTTGAATCTTGAGCAAACGCGGAATCTCAAAAAGTGCCGCTAAGAATAAGCCAATTGCTAACCCCAAACCGCCGCCAAAAGCCGTTAAGAGCGGTCTTTTCGGAGCAACAGGCGATGTCGGTAAGTTAGCTGGATCAACAACACGAATCGTTTCACCCTGTGCATTACCTTCACGCTCAACCTGAAGCTCAGCGTTATTTTTCTTTTTCAACAAATCGTCATAATCTGATTTTGCTGTTTGATAACGATTATTGATTGATTCGAGGGCAACTTTAACGCTTGGTATTGTGTTAATTTTTGCTTCCAAATTAGTAATCAATACTGAGTTTTGGGCAAGCTCTTGATCTTTTCTTTTGATTTCCTGTTCTGTCTGGGTAATCTGACTCTCAGCTTTCTGTTTCTCGATCTTTAAAATCTGCTTTTGTCTTTGTGCTTTAGTGACACTTGCTTGACTCGCCGCATTAACACGCTTTTGCGTACTTTTTCTTAAATTCTCAATCTCTTCATTGACCTTATCAATATCATTCTTTGCTTTGATAACTTCCGGGTGTTTATCTCTCAAAGTCAATTTAAGATTCTCTAGCTTAGCTCTAAGAGTCGCACGCTTTTGAATTAACTGTCCATAAGGTATTGTGTCTTCGACCCGGGCTGCTTGATTGGCAGCAGTTTTGGCGTCTTCCTGACCAAAATCTTCAACCAAACGCATCTGAGTATTTAACGAACGAATGCTGTCCTGAAGTCTTCCCTTTTCCCTGATCAAACTTTCTTTTTCTTTGGATGTTGTTTCTTCTTTTTTACGTAAGCCTTCTAATTGAGCAATCAAGCCTTTGTCATTTTCAGGAAGAGTTTCGACATTTTGCATCATTATTTGCAAACGTTCTTTTTCTAAAGTATCTAAGGCAGTCTTTTTCTCATCTAAAGCCTTGTCAATGAATGCTTGGGTGTCCACTGCACGATCAGCAGATTCTTTTACCTGAGCACTTACATATTTGCTGGCAATTTCTGCTGTGACATTTCTTGCAGCTGCGGGAGTTCGGTCACGATATGTAATTCTGAAAGCAGCTAATTTGTCTCGATCTGTTTTATCTAATTGAACGGTAATATTTTTATACATACGCTCAACGATAAGCTCCATCGGCATCCCGGCTTGCTTCTCTCTTTCAAACAGATCATATTTTGCGATCATTGATTCGAGTGATGAGCGACTTAGAACTTCAGTTTTAATACTTTCGATCCGTTGCGAAACATCTGCGTCTGAGAGCGGCTTGACTAAGGTATCAGAAATTTTTGGCGGATTTACAGCCAAAACAGTTTTAGATTCATAGATGCTAGGCAATTTGTAAACGACATATCCGATTGCTGCTGTCATTGTGATTACAGGTAGTAAAATCAACCATTTACGGCGCTTCAACATCCGCATGAAATCACTTACTGATCTTTGTCTAAATTCAACGCTCATCGTTTTAAAGCTCCTCTCAAACTCTACTTCTCTTCTCTTTACTTAAAATTTAGTTATCCGCCCTGCTTGCTAGTTTTTCGAGATTTTCCTCTACGTTTGCTTCTTTCTCCTTCATATCCAGAAACCAACGCAAACCTACGGTGATTGCTATCAAGGAAATACCGAATAATAACAATCCGATTGCTTCGGGAATTTCTCCTAAAAGTGAATTAACAAATAATAAAGCTAAAAACATACTGATCTCCAAAAAATATATTTTCTATTTATTACATTTCCCCTAGAGCCTTTTTGGCATCTTGAATTTCTTTGGCATTCAGATTTTCGCCGCCATTTCTAATAGCGGTTGCTACTTCTCTGCGACCTGATGCTTTATCCCCCGCAGAAGCCAAAGCCATTCCCAAACGCAAACGATATCCTGAATTCACTGCTCTTCCCTGACTCTTCGCTTCGGTTTCATCTAAAGCGACTGCCTTCTTAAAGTTCTGAACAGCTCTTGAATAAAACTTTTTCTTGTAATTAACCCAACCAAGTGTGTCATGAAATCCGGCAACCTTTTGATTTCTGGTAACTGTATCCTGGGCTAATTTGAGAGCCTCATCTAAATTCCCACGTTCCTGATCTGCAATCATCCAAGCTAAATTATTTGCGGCAATTGCACTCTCAGGATTTATCTCTAAAGCCTTACGGTAGCTCTTTTCTGCCTCATCAAATTTTTGTTTTGCGTCTTGGAGCATTCCGATGAGAGTGTAAACTGAAGCCGAAGGTTTCTTTTCAACAACCTTTTTATACTGCTGAATTGCGGCGTCTGTCTGGTTGCGGGAAATTAAGATCGCCGCATAAGCTGAATAAGCAGGAAGATATTCTTCATCCAATTCAATTGCTTTCTTCAACTCAGCTTCCGCACTTTCAAAATTTCCTTGTGCAGAAAACACATCGGATTTCAGGTAATGTAAAGCAGGTAAATTATTTTTGTTGCTTCCCGCTTCTTTGATAGATTTATCGAGCTTTGCTTTTGCTGCATCGAATTCTTTTTGGCGAATTAAAACTGCAACTGCTCCGCTCAAAGCATCAAAATTTTGTTTATCTATTGCCGCTGCATTTTCATACAACTCTAAAGCCCTCGGCAAGTCATTTTTGACTATATAAACTCTCGCTAAATTTATTTTTGCACCTGCCGAGTTTGGTGAGAGTTTTGCAACTTCTTGTAGAGCCTTCTCAGCTTCATTGGCATTGCCAAGCTGTAATTCAGCTAAACCTCTTGCTGTTATACCGCGAACTCTTAACTCTTCCAGTTCCTGTGCGTTGTATGGATTAATCGCGAATGCACTTTGAACTCTTTTAATTAATGCATTAGCTTCCTTGAGTGCATTTTCGGGTTCGCCAGCCATAAAAGCTGCTTGGATTTTCAATAATCCTGTACGTCTGTAATTTGGATGGTATTTTTCCAGATCACTAATGAATGCACGAGCTTGATCAACCTGTCCAAGTGCAAGACGTGCCTGTGTCATATAAAAAAGTGCAGTCTGCAAGCTGGGTTGTTTTTTCAAAACTTCTTCTAAATCTTTAACTGCTTCCTCAGCATTGTTGTCTTGAAGTTTAACTCTTGCACGAAGCATTAAAGCCTCAGCATCTTCATCATTTATTGAAAGAAGTTTTTCAACCTCAGCTCGAACCTTTTCAAGCTCTTTTCTTTGCAGATAAATTCCAGCTAATTTGTATCTTGCACGAGCATATTCTGGCGAATCTTTTAAGATTTCTTCGTAGGTTTTGATCGCATCCTGCTCTCGATCAATCAGTGCATAGAAATTCGCCAAGTCCATACGACTTTCGGGGCTGTTTTCCTGCACTTTGATCAAATTTTTGTAAGCTTGTTCAGCTTCTTCGAGTTTTCTCTGACCCAGATAATAAGTTGCTAAAGCCTCACCTGCTTCGATGCTTTTTGGCTCAACTTCAACCGCTTTTTTGAATTTAGCTTCCGCTTCATCAGTGCGATCTGCGAATGTTAAAAACCGTCCGTATTCGATATAGCCAATTGCTCTTTTTTCATTGGCGGCGATACCTTCTTTAATAACCTCTTCCGCTTCGCTCGCTTTATTGATCTTCATATAGTAGCGGGCAAGCGAAAGATATGTTTCCGTGCGCTTTTTATCTAAACCGATCGCATTTCTCAAGATACTGACAACTTCACTTTCAGGCTTATTCTCAGCAGAGAAAATACTAGCTCTTAAAACGTGTCCTTCGATGAAGTTTTTATTACGCTTGAATATATCTTCGAGGATTTTAGAAGCTTCTTGTATTTGCGGCTCATCAAACAGCAGATAATAGTTACCTAGTTTTGCTTTCGCTTCCAGATTATCAGGAGCAAGTTCGGCAACCTTTCTTAATTCTTCAATTGTTTCGATGAATTTGCCTTGATTTTCGTAGGCACGAGCTAATCCCCAATGTGCTTGTGCGGAAGATTTATCAATCTCAACTGCCGCACGAAACTGCATTACGGCTTCTTCAAATCTTCGTTTTTGAAGATAGTCTTCGCCCCTCTCAAGATGACTCTCAAGGGATTGTCCGCAAGCTGTGAAAAGGACTAACAAACCGCTGATGGCGGTTATGATTAGAAAACGGGTTTGAAAAAATTGGCACTCTCTGTAATTCATTTTTCTAATAGACACTTGTTCTATAAATTTCCCACGTTTTTTTATTACTTTGGATAGTCGGGGCAAATGACTATCAAAACAAAAAACGCGAAGTTTGAAAATAATTCTTAAAAGGGGGCAATCCTTTTATGAATTTTGTAAGTTTTATAAATTATCAAGTATTTCGAGCTAAAAGCATTATTGGCTTTAATTTATGCCGTTTTAACTCGGCACTTACATAAAATTCGTAATTCCATCGAATTTTCAGAAATTTTTGTAAAAAGTTTGCTATAGAAGCATTATTGAGGGGAAAACACAATGTCTTTTTACTACAAAGACCCAAAATTCATCATTTCACTGTCTGGGGACGTGAGAATTATAGCTCAAAAAGTCTTTTTGACCAAAATTATTCGGGGACAAATTCAGATAATCTGTCTGCTGTTTGTGCGGCTAGATCAACTGCGGCTTTGGTTGCCTCTTCTTCGGAATGTCCAACTGAAGTCATTACACGCACCATTGCACCGTCAGAACGCCTTCTCGTTACGCTGTCCCAAACTGTATAGACCTTGTCATAATACTCGCTTGCCTGCGTCCTGCCGCGTCCTTGATACCAATAGAGCATAACCTCTTTGTACCTGCCATTCTCGATTATGTAACGATTCGCCTGAAATGTCTTCCCACTCGGGGTTTTTACCTCGACAAGTTCGGGGTCTCTCATTTCCCAACCAGCTCCAGGCAGACAGTTTTGTGGACTGTGATACGTTGCTCCTGTTCTCTGCGAAGCGTAATAACCAACATATATGTTCGCAATACGTCCGTCTTTGATATATTCACGCATCACATAATCGCTCGTCTTCAAAACGCTTTCGGTCGCTTCGGTAAAACGTATATCGCTGCCTCTTTGCTCCCAATCGCCAAGTTTTGAAGAAATTTGGGTCAGAGGTTTTCGCTGAACTTCCGCCTCTCCGCGATTTTCAAACCAATTAATAAATAATCCACCCGTAACTAACGCTACCAACACCAATATAATTTGTGAATTACGAATTACAAAATTTCCGCTTTCCGTTTTCCACTTGTCATTGTTGGATTCTGACTTCCACTTCATAAATTTCTTCAAAACGAAATTTACTGCAATCAGTAAAATCAGAGCGACGAGATAAACAAGCCAGCCAGCCATGTCGTGAACAAAGCTTTCCGTAGCTTTTTTACCGTAATAGTAAGTCAAAACTCCGGTGGCTGTAACTCGTCCGGCGTTTGTCAAAATAGCGATAGGAATCGCTGAAAGCATTAAAATAAGACCACGCCAAAAATCTGAATCCTTTAAAAATTCAAACCAGCCGTTCGGATATTTTGATTCATTTGTCCTCGTGAAATAAACAAGAATCAAAGCTAAAGTCATCAAAGTCATCAGCGAACGAATTCCGCTGCAAGCTTCGACGACCTCTAGAGCGATTATCTGAACTGCCCCTTCGGGTAAAATCTCTATTACATTTCCTTTTCTAACCGTTGGAACACCAAAAACTCGAATGCCCCAGACGGCAATCTGCGAAGCATATATTTGTAGAGGAAACGCAATTTTGTTGAATATGATTTGCGGAATCGGAATAGCTAAAAGGAATAAGACAAACGGAACTGCCAGCATACGGAAAATGGTCGTACCGAGAAAATATATAACCAGCCCTGCAAACATCAGAACCAGAGAGATTCTCTGCACAAAAAGCTCTGCTCCGAGCGTCCCGACCAAAAGCATTATCAGAGCTAAAACAACCATACTTCCACCGATCCAAATCTGTGGTATTTTCGGTGCTTTTTTCAGCCTATTAAACTTAAACCAAATTATGTAACCAACAATGAATGGAACAAGAAGTCCATGCGAATAATTTTCATCCACCCACCAATGACCGACGAGCTTTGTTAGAACAGTTAAGTATAAAAACGCAACTGCTAACACAACTAAAGTCGGTTTCCAAAAGTTTTTGAAATTTATCCCTGTTGATTTCATCGGCACTTCTCGACAAAACAGATTGTCTCGGGGTATAGAAAGGAACAATCGTGAGGAAATTCCGTTTCCGTATTAAATTATAGCAAATTTTATTTTTTCCGTTTCAAAATATAACCCGCGATCTCACACAAAATGTCTGTATTAGCTTTGATTTTATTTAGTTCTCCACAAGCTTCATCGTGGACTTTTTGAGCTAAATTTCGGGTTTCTTCGATTCCGTAAAACGCCGGATAAGTTGCTTTATCCGCCGTAATATCTTTTCCTGCTGTCTTTCCTAGAACTTCCGTCGTCTGCGTAACATCAAGTAAATCATCTGTTATCTGAAACAAAAGCCCCAGACCTTCTGCGTAATTTGAAACTGCTCTAAGCTCCGCATCATCGGCATTAGCAACGATTGCTCCAGCTTTTGCAGAAACGCAGATCATCGCCCCCGTTTTACTTTTGTGAATTTGTTCTAATTCTTCCAGTGAAACAGTATTTTCAATCCCTTCTGCATCCAAATCCATTTGCTGCCCGGCGACCATTCCTTTCGGTGTGCCGGAAGCCTTTGCGATTTCGCCAATTAATCTGATGCGGGTTTCTGCTGATAAACTTTCATCTTCGGCAATCACTTGAAAAGCCATATTTTGCAAAGCATCACCTGCTAAAATTGCTGTTGCCTCATCAAATTTGATATGACACGTTTTTCGCCCACGTCTCAAATCATCATCATCCATCGCTGGCAAATCATCGTGAATCAGCGAATATGTATGAATCATTTCTATTGCCGCCGCTGTGTTAATAAGATTTTCAGTTTTTGCACCAAAAGTTCTGCCGACTGCAATTAACAAAAAAGGGCGAAATCTTTTTCCACCCGCAAATATACTATGCCGAATCGCTTTATGAAGTCGCGTCGGTTCGGTTTCTGTATTCGGTATGTATTCATCTAGTCTTTTATCAACAATATCTACACATTCGCTGATAAAAGTCTTGAGATCATTAGTTTTTGGAATCATTCAAATCAATTTTGAGATAAATTGATTTGAAATTCAATAGAAAATGGAGATTTATGCAAAACTTAATGTTCTACAAGAGGTGCAGACACCAACTTTCCACAGATTTTTACCCTGTGGAAAAACCTGTGGAAAACTTTTATTTCACCCAATAAATGTAGGTAGAAGCTAACAAAGCTGCGATTGAGATTTTTCTCAAGAAGTGAATAATGTTCGGCGTATCAATAACTATATTTTTCATTTCCTTCTCTCCTCTTTTTAAATTTTAGTATTGTTTTGAATTCCGAGGAGAGTTTGTTTAACCAAGAATCGAATATTCTAAGAACATGGCTTAGGAGAGTAGTCTTGATGCCCACGCCCTTGCCAACAACGCTGTGCTTTTTCGGCTGAGGTTACTTGCCAGATTCCTTTTTCATTTAATTTTAGTTGGAATTTGTATTGCACGCCACGAACAGAATCGTCTGCATAGCCGTCGTCGGTTATGATAACGGTTAGATCATCGGTTACGTCGGCAAATTTTGAAACGATTTCGATATTTCGACTGCGTGTTTCGGAAAACTTTTCAACTAAGTTTGCGACAACCATAGTAGGCATTTTCACCCACGCTTCTTTTGCCCCAGAAGCCTTTTCAATTTTTTCGTTGAAAGGTCTTATATCGAGCTTTTCGTAAATTGCGGTAGGTTTTTCGTTGGCAATTTCTTCATTGACCATTGAAGGCAAAAGCATAACTTCAACCATAAATTCAGCAGGAAATTTGTGATCGGTTGGGCGTTGTGTAACGCGAATTTTGTAATAACCTGATTCCTTCAAAAGTGAATTGAAAACCAACCCGCCGGGCTGTCCATCGGATTCGCCGGTTGGTGACGTAACCGTTCCGGCAGTTGCTAAGCCTTCTGCAAGCGGCAAAATTTTAACGATCATTCGCTGACCTTTTTCTGCCTTTACGTTGAATGTTACATCTTCATTTATTTTTGTGAATTTTCCTTTCGCCTGTGCCGTGTAAGCTCCTTTTTTGAATTTGATTAGATTTTTTGTGTTGTATTCTTCGTAATCATCCGCGTCGAAATCGGCAATATCAACCTTTCCAAAATCTTTCGGCGGAGTTAAGACCGATTCTTTTAAGGTTTCCTTCATTGGGCGGACATTGTGGTAAGAACTTTTTTCGACTCTAACCAACTGCCAAGTTTTATCAATTCTCGAATAATTGAATTTGTAACTATTCGACCAACGCCAGGCACTTCCGCCGTAATGACTAACGGTAAAAGTTTTATTTCCGACCTCAACGCCATTAAACGGATCGCCAAAAATTCCGCCGCATTGTGAGCATAAAACTATGCTTTCGCTACGTTTTGCCTCGGTGAGTTTGTTATTTTTATCACGCGTCAAAATCAATAAAGGTCTTTGATTATCGGGATAATCTTCTTTTTCAGAAATCTTTCTTTCCAGAACGAGGATAAAATCTTTCGTCCCGTCACCATTCAAATCAGCAGATTCAAGTGCGATCGCTTTTGTTCCTTTTTCGATAAATGGTTGGACTTCGACAGGAACTTTGATCTCTCCGCGTTGTGCATTGGCAGTAATGATTAAAAGACAGAAAGATAGTAATAAAAAGATTTTTTGTTTCATATTTTCTCCGATTTAGAATTTTGATTTATATGAGTAAAATGCACTCGGGGAAGAGTTATTATATGAACGATAAACTAGAGGTGATTTGCTTAAAATTGTCAGAAATAAATTCAAAAACATCTGCGATTTCGAAACCGCAGATGTTTTTTACTTTTAGACGTATTTTTATGAACAAGGAGCAGTTGAATATCCGGTGTGTCCTCGACCTTTGTAGCAACGGTGAGATTTTTCGGCAGAAATAACGTACCAAATGCCCTTTCCAGCAGTTCGTAATTTTAATTTATACTTTTCACCACGAACTGAATCATCTGCAAATCCATCGTCAATTATTATAACGTCCAAAGTTCTTGAAGATTCCGCCGATGGCGACATTACTTGAACGGTACGTGTTTTCGCTTCTGAGAACTTACCGACAAAATTTGAAGCTACGATTGTTGGCATTTGCACCCAAAACTCTCCTTTTCTGGCTGCTATCCGAACTTTGCGGTTAAACTGAGCGGTGCTTAGTTTTTTATATTTTGGATAAACCTTATCATTAAGCATTCTTTTGAGAATCAATTTAACTCGTGCTTTTGTTCTGGCTCTCCCTATTTTGTTGCTGACTTTTTCCAGATGCCTGAAGCCTCTACCGTTCCAATCATAGACTCGTGTGCGATAAAAGGGACGACTGCCACTGTGACCGATTCCGGTCATATTTCGTTCGATTATAAGAAGTTCGTTATCCGAATCTTTATCAGCGTTTGCAAAGAAAATCTCCTGTGGTTCCATAATTGACCAAGTGTATTTTGGTTGAGGTAGAGTATATCTTTTGAGTTTTCTTGGTGAGTGGCGAATTATAACAGTACCTTTATACTCACCAACCGAATTGCCTCTTTTGTAGAGCCTTACATAATTAATGCTGTTGTATTTGGAAGCTGATTCAGCGAATTTACCTTTGGCAAACTTATAAACTCGTTTTGGTATAAAAGTGAAATTTTCCGAACTCTTCCCTGCTGAGTTTTTAGCAGAAATACTGCCGATAAAAGTTAAACTTAGTAGTGCAAATAAAAATATAGATGTAATTTTTTTCATTGTTTTCTCCTGAATTGAATTTGGGAATTTGGGTTAGAACAACCCGGGGAAGAGTTATTTGTAGAACGGTTTGGGAGATTTTTCTTGCAAAAAAATTTATTCCTAAAAAACTCTCCTCCTTTTCTAAGAAGGAGTGGAAGCCGCTTTGGGCTGACGAGGTGGTTGGATTCAAGTTTATTTATTCAAATGCTCACAACCACCCCGCACTATCGGGCACCCCTCCTTTGAAATGAGGGGAGTTATTTTGTTTAGAATGTCAGATAATACATTTCTTTTTTAATACTTGGGTCTTTCAAACGTCGGAATTTAACAAAATTTTCATTTTCCGCCGTGCATGGAAGTGGCGTTCTAATTCCTGTTCCATCTTGTTTGAATTGCAGTTTGTTGAATGCTTTTTTGGTATTTACGCAGAATTTATTGTCGCCTTCGCCACCTCGCCAGTATAAAGATTCAGCACCATAATATGTCCTCGCATAATAAAAAGTTCTTGGAAAAGTGCCGTAAGGGATATTGTGTTTCTCTTTCAATCGTTTGCTAACAGGAATGTTTTTGCATTCGTCTTTTTTCACATTCCACCAACCTTCTGTCCAAGTTCCGTAATTTGTTTCAAAACCCAGTACAAAATAGACTCCACCAGAATATTTTGTATTACAAACTCTCAAGGTATATTGTTTTCGAATGTTCTTGAAACGGCTAAAACCAAATCTTCCGCCTGTTCCGATGATGACTTTCCCCGTATCAGCAGGTAAATCTCTTGCATATAGATATTTATCAATAACTTTTCTGACTTTGTAAATCTTTACCTTAAATGGCGTGAAAACTCCTTTGCGATTCCACATTATTGATTCGCCTTTTTTGAGTTCTACACATCCGATCGCAAAAAGTGTGATCGTCTTCGGTTTATGAATACAGATTTTTCTCGTTTCACCCGAGTTATTCTTTATCGAAACAGGTGGATTTGTTTCCAAACTTTGAGCAGAAATGTAATGCGTAAAAAGTAAATGCCCGAAAATAATTGCTACCAAATACAGAACTCTTGTCTTTTTCATTTAAGTTATTCCTTGTCTAATTTATTGAATTATAAAGATTTTTTGAGTGGAAAACACTCGGGGAAGAGTTATTAATAGAACGGAAAAATTAAAATTACTTGCATAAGGCATTAAAAATACTATGTTAGTACCGCTTGCGTGAGCAAGTGTTTTGGAGATTGTTAAATTGGATTTTTATGTAGTTTAGAACATCGGCTCACGCCGACGGTACTGACAGATATCAGCTCTTGTAAGGAATCGGATCTTCCAATCCTGCTTGCTGAAACCCTCGAAGCCTTAAAGCACAAGAATCACAAATGCCACACGCCAAATCTTCATTTCTATAACAAGACCATGAAAGATGAATCGGTGCGTTTAATTCAAAACCTTTTTTGATAATTTCTGCCTTTGTAAGATGGATAATTGGGGTTTTAACTTTGATATTCGTATCAGGCTTTGTTCCTGTTTGAATCGTCTTCTCAAACGCCTCAAAAAACGCTGGACGACAATCGGGATAACCGCTTGAATCTTCCGCCACCGCACCAACATAAATTGAATCTGCATCCAAAACTTCCGCCCAACTCGTCGCAATCGCTAACATATTCGCATTACGAAACGGCACGTAACTTGTCGGAATTTCATCCGATTCCAAATCCGCTTTGGTTACTTCAATATTTTTATCCGTCAGCGATGAACCTCCGATATTCGCAAGGTATTCAATCGAAACATCCAAACGCTTTTCAACCCCATAAAAATCAGCAATGTCATTAAAGGCTTTTCGTTCGCGTTCTTCTGTTAATTGTCCGTAGGAGATGTGGAGCATAGCTAATTTCTGAATATGGGATTTCGCAACTGCCGAAGTCACGCAAGAATCCAAACCTCCGGAAACAAGTAGAACCGCTAACTTTTCATCTGATTCATGTCTGAATGTCGATTCGTCGATTATTCCTACCCACCTTTCATTTTCTTTGTCATAGTCAACGACTCCATCGGCTAACAATTTGTCAGTATTTCCGAAATCATCGCCGTCATTGCTATAGAATGTTAATTCCAAGCCCTGTTCTAACTTAATGTTGTTCTTTTCGAGGTCTTCGATTGTTCCGACGCATACTAAAATCAAACGACCTAAGTCGTCGAGTTTCAGAAAATCGGCATAGATTCGTGGCTTGCTCATAAACTAAACTCCGTGAACGTCTGCTCTCCAGATATATTTGTGAAGCTGTAGATTTTAATTAAACTAGCTCTTTGAACGATAAAATTTACAATAATACAAAACCCATATGTCCACCTCATTTTCTACTCCTTCACTATAAAAACCTATTTGATTTTCAGAATTTGCTTCTACTTTTACAACTTCAGTTATTTTTGTAAGAGAGTTTGTTAACGATAAATTATTATTCTCATCAATCTTATATTGATATATAATAACTCTTTTTGTTTTAGAATATTTTATTTTTGCAAGATTATTTTCCTCAAAGTGAATTGTCATTATCAAGGCATCTTCTTCTCCATTTGACCAATTCCGCCCTTCCCATCTGCCAATCAAAAATTCCTTTAAATTCTCGATCTTATAATTTTTAGTAGTTGACTCGTTTATGTTCTGTAACTTATCCGAATTATCATTAAGGCAACTTATAAATGCTAAAGATACACACACTACGACGATTATAAGGAAAAACTTCATGATTTAACTCGTTCCTTTTTTTGCATTTGTAATCAAACTCCGTGGACATCTGCTCCCCAAATGTATTTGTGAAGTTGTAAATTTAGCCGAACCTTTAAACTGCTTCGCGAAACAGTTTCGGCAATTTCTTTCAAATATGGTGAATCAAAAACAGGCGAAATCAAAATCTCTCTTGTGCAGTTCTGTAAATCGTATTTATTGATAATCTCTTCCACAAATTCAAAATCTTCTAAATCAGCAACGACGAATTTTACCTCGTCTTTTTCTTTATTTAAACGCTCCAAATTTTCCCAATGATTTCTTTCTGCTTCGCCTGAAGCGGGACATTTTACATCTAAAATAATTTTTGCACGCTCATCAACTTTTTCGGTTGAAACAAATCCGCCTGTTTCGATTAAGACTTCATAACCTCTGTCACAAAGTTCTGTGATAAACAGAAAAACATTTTTCTGTGCGAGCGGTTCACCACCTGTAACCTCGACTAAATTGCAACCGAAATCTTTCAGTCTTTTAAAAATATCTTCAAACGAAATACGTTCGCCGCCAGTGAATGTGTATTCCGAGTCGCACCAAACGCAACGCATCGGGCAACCAGTCAGACGCACGAAACTGCAAGGTCTTCCTGCGTGGGATGATTCACCTTGAATTGAAAGGAAAATTTCTGTGATTCGTAAATCCATAAGAAATATTATCCACAGATTAACACAGATGAACACGGATGAGATAAGAGAGATTCTAGGAGAATTACAAGATTTTAAAACACGTTCAGAGTTCAAACTTTAGTTTGCTGCAAACGTCGAGCGTTAGCGTCGGCGTTTGTTCTACGTTGAATTCTTTAAATTTGAATTTTTAGAATTCAACATAGACTTTCGTATTGCTTCGCTTACGAAAATTGCAAACTGAAGTTTGAACTCTAAACGTGTTTATTAAACCATCAATTTTGCGGTGAGATGAATGTAACCTCATCCAACTCTGCCAAATCAGCGATTTTATTAACCGCGATGCTTCCGACGACTGCTCTTGCCGAACGCATTTCGGTTAGGACTTCAAAGCCTAAAGTTTTCAGTTTTGAAATCGTTTGAGGATTTAGTTCAGCAACTCGAACAATCAAATCTGCCTTTCCATTTTGGACAAATTTTGCGTTTAAGTTTTTGCCTTTGACTAAATCTCGAACCTGCGAATGGTATTTGTTTGGTTTAACTTCAATTTCGACGTTTCGCAACATATTATCAACCGAAACGGTTTTGTCTTTGGCTAAAGTGTAGAAAATCTCACCCGTTATTTTGATAATTTCAAGCGAAATTTCAGGAATCTTAAACTTGGATTTTTTCGCTGATTCAATCGCTGTTTGATGAAGTGATTTATCACCCGAAACGGCTTTTGCATCAACCACATTTCCGTTTTTATCAAGCGTAACTTTTACACGAACAGTTCCGTTTTTAGCACTTTTCGGGAATGTCGGTTTTGGTAAATTGAGAGCCTTTAAGCCGTACACATTGTTGAGTTCGCCTGAAGTTTCTTTGTCTTTGATGCTGACTGTTTTTTCATCAACTCTTGTAACAACGCTTATGTCTTGAACCGGAGCTGGTTGATCTACTTCTTCTTCAGTTTTCGTAACGCCTGTTACATTTCCACGACTGCCATTGAGAGTTCTGTTGTAAGGCTTCGGCTTTTTCGCCATCATTCTAAATTTACGTTTGGAACGATAATCTTTCTTTTCAAACTCATCATTTTCACCGAAAATTCCTTCCCGACTGACGCCTTCGGGCATTTCGACGGGAACTGTGATCGTGCGTGGTTTTCCATTTGAAGTTACGACTCTTTCTTCGACAGCGACGAAAGATGTGTATTGTGTCATAAGCCCAAACTCGATTCCCATACTTGTAATTTGGTTTTTGACTTCCGCTTGAGCCTGTTCACGATTTTCAACCGTTCGATAATCTTTCGACATTAAATCGGCAATTTTCGTTCTCGCCCAAAGTGTCGCTAAAACATCATGTTTTTTCTCTTTTTTCGGAAAATTAACTTTTATTTCACGAACCTTTTCGCGACCAAAAGATTTTCCTTTCAGAAGTATTTTTCCTTTACCGCCTTTTTTGTAGCGTCCGTGAATGATTACTGGTTTGGCACTAAATAGATCATTGATTCTTTTTGGGTAAACGTCTTCGACTTCCAAACCGCCGAAATCAACTGAAATGTCTGTGAGAAGCGGACTTCGCACGCGTTCGTGAAAGCGTTTTGCAGCTTTTGAGCCATCGTCTTTGAGCGAAACATATTCGACTTCGCCACGACCTTCTTCGGACATTTTATCGAGCAAATAACGGTTAACTGAACTTCCAACGCCGAATGAAAAAACTCTTGCATTTTTGTGTTTTTGAATTTCGCTCAGAATCGCACCTTCGTTGCCGATGTAACCGTCGGTCATAAAGCAAACAATTCTAAGATGTTGCTGTGAATCACTCGGAGCGAGTGCGGTTTTGATTGCTTGCATCATATTTGTTCCGCCACCGCCTCGACGTGATTTCAAAAAAGCTTGTGCTTTTGCAAGATTTTCTTCCGTTGCCGAAACTGGCTTTTCAAATAAAACTCTTGTTGCTCCTGCAAATGTTATGAGATTAAATGTGTCATAAGGATGAAGTCCATCAAGTGCCATTTTCATTGATTCTTTGGCTTTTTCGATTGGAAAACCCGACATCGAACCGCTTGTGTCCAACACAAAAACAATCTCTTTTGGAGTTACATCTTGGGAACGAACTTTGTCAGGTGGTTGCAAAATCATCGTGAAATATCCGCCGTTTTTGCCTCGATGAGTGATAACGGCATCTTCGATTTTTTTGCCTGCAACGTCGTATTTCAAAACAAAATCTTTATTCGGAATTGTCTTCTTGCTTTTGAGTTCGACTTTGTAAGAACTGCCCGAAAGCATATTTGAATTTATTTCATGAGATTTTGAAACGACGTTTTCAACCAAAACACCTGCATCTAATTTCAAATTAACAGAAATGTCATGTCCCGCACGTTCTCTCGCAACCTTCGGCGTAATTTTTGACCCATCGGAAACTTGGTCTGTATTCGGAGCAAATCCGCCACCCGAATTTCCAGTCGCATTGCCCGGAATATATCTCGGTCCGACAACCATCGGAAAGACGAATTCATAACTTCCGTCTTCATATTTCAATGTTTCAACATAACTGATTTCAATAGTAATCTTCTCACCCGGCAAAATGTTTGCGACTGCTTGTGTGAAAATATTCGGTCGTTCTTGATCTAAAAGTGAAGCGATCTGACCGTTTGATTTTGCCGCTTCGTAAACTTCTCTCGCTTCCTCGCGTTTCATAATCTTCCCGCGAATCGTACGCTCACCAATACGCATTGTCATCGCATCGACCGCCGCATTATTCGGTAAAGGGAAAACATAAATCGCTTCAATTTTTTCATTAAAATTATTTTCAAACTCTTGCGTCACGTTCACACGAGAAAGAAAACCCGAAATTTCGGCATCAACTTTTGTGTGTTTCAAAGGAACAAGTCCGGCAGATTTTCCATCTTTGCCGACGGCATTTAATTCACCTTGCGTTGCATTTGCATATGAAAATACGGAAAGAAATAAACATAAAAGGAGCGACAGAAGAATTTTTTGCATTTAGATTTTTACCTCTTAGAACTTTTTTTACATTAGAAAGAACGCCCTATGAGTAAAAATCTTGCAAATAAGAAAAAGAATAGAACGCGGATTTAGAAAAAGTAGCATTGGCTACCGCCAATGCGTAAAAGGTTCAGTAACCTAAGACGCATCGCCTCACGGCGACGCTACTGACCAAATTCAAAATCCATGAAATCCGCGTTCTATTTTCTTCTTTCTCAAAAGACTTTCCTTTTCCCTTTCTACAATTTGCGATAAACTTTTGCTAAATAAAAATTGGAGATGAGTTTATGCGACCACAATTAGAAAAGTTTATCGAAGAAATTGGCAAAGACGCTGTGGCAATTATTCCTGCGGCACATGAGAAACAGAGAAGCTACGACACGGAATACAAATTTCGGCAAGATAATGATTTTTGGTATTTGACGGACTTCCCTGAACCTGATGCGATCGCCGTTATTGATCCTGCCAAACGCAACAAGTTTACAATGTTTGTTCGCCCTAGAGATCCCGAGATGGAAACCTGGTTTGGGAGACGCGAAGGAACGGATGGGGCTGAGAAAAACTACGGTGTGCAAAAAGCTTATTCGATTGAAAAATTTGAAAAAATGTTTCCGAAAATGCTTCACGGCAAAGATAAACTTTATTATCGTTTTGGTCTTGATACATCTCTCGACAAACTAATCTTGCAATACCTTTCAGGACAAAGACATGCTCGACTCAAAACTGCTTATCCGCCACACACAATTATTGACCCATCTTTGATCATTCACGAAATGCGTCTGCACAAAACCGACGAAGAAATTGAATTGATGCAAAAATCCGCTGACATCGCCTGTGCAGCACACAAACTTGCGATGCGAAAATGCAAACCGGGTATGAACGAAGCTGAAATCGAATCAATCATCGAACATCATTTTCGTATGAACGGAGCAAGCGGTGCGGCGTATAATTCCATCGTTGGCGGCGGTGAAAACGCAACTATTCTTCATTATGTTGAAAACAATGCCGAACTAAAAGACGGCGATTTATTGCTAATCGATGCGGGTTGCGAATACAAAGGTTATGCTTCCGACATCACACGAACTTTCCCAGTCAATGGCAAATACACAAAGGCTCAAAAGGAAGTTTATGATGTCGTCCTCGACGTTCAAAAAGCCTGTGTCGAAGCAACCGTCACAGGAACAACCGTGCAAGAACGCCAAGACCTTTCCATCGAATTGCTAACCGAAGGAATGAAAAAATTAAAACTCCTCAAAGGTCGCACAAAAACGCTCGTCAAAGAGAAAAAATACATGCAGTATTATATGCACGGAGTCGGACATTATATCGGAATGGACGTTCACGATGCAGGAAGATATTTTGAAGACCAAAAAGCCAAAAACTCACGCCCATTTGCACCGGGAATGGTTCTAACCGTCGAACCCGGAATCTATGTTCCAGCTGACGCAAAAGACGCCCCCGCAAAATATCGCGGAATCGGAATCCGTATCGAAGATGATGTTCTCGTAACTGAAGATGGCAACCGCAACCTGACCACCAAAGTTCCAAAAGAAACTGAAGAGATTGAGGCTTTGATGAATAAGGGAAAGCGAAAGGCTAGAAGTGCGAAGAAGTGATTAGAAAATTCTCCCAATCTGATTTTAGTTTAGGAATCTGTTTGGTTCTTTTGTTAGGTTTGTGTTTAGGTTGTGTGGGCAGCAAGAGTTACAGCAAACATACCGAAGAGGCTGTTGATAAAATAATAAAAGAAGACCCGTTATTTAAAGAATTTGATAAGTTATGTTCTGAAGTTCCATTACCAGATGATTTTAGCCTATTGGGAAAGAAAGGTTTATATAACATTAAAGGAATTTTGTATTACTACAGTTCGGATACAAAACCTTCCAAGGTTAAAGAACATTTCACAAACCATTTTTATAAAAGGGGTTGGAAAACCAGACGCTCAAAATCAACTTCACCGGGTGATGATTTTACTGACGGAAGACTCATAGTTGGGGTGCAATACTCTGCTGACTATGCGGATTACACGCTTTATTGTGGCTTGTTAAAAAAAATTGATAAACAAGATACTTGGAATGAAAGATAACAGTATAAAAAAATCCAACAAAACTCCCCTCCTTCCAAAGGAGAAGAGTTTTTGTTTTTTTCTCATTAACATAAATAATCATGACTATTGAAGAACTATTTAAAAATCTTCCAGCACTTTTTTGTGCGGTTCTTGTGGCGATACTTTTTATTCAATCGGGGCTTGATAAAGTTTTTGATTGGAAAGGAAATCTTGAATGGCTGAAAGGGCATTTTTCGGAAACTTTTTTGAGTCCGTTTGTGCCGATGATGGTTGTCACGATTACTGTTTTAGAAGTTTTGACGGGAATACTGAGTGCAGTTGCGGTTGTTTACTGTTTGATTACTGGTTCTGTGTTTTTGATATTCTTGGCGGCGATTTTAGGAACTGGTTCGATCTTAGCTTTATTTTTCGGGCAGAGAGTTGCGAAAGATTATGAAGGTGCCGCGGTTTTAGTTCCCTATTTTATTTTGTTGATAATTATGCTTTATTTGACCAATCCATATCAGAAATAAGCAATTTACAATTTTCTGCAATTGCCTACTGCAAATTTAGTCTCACTTTTTATTGTTTAAAATTTCCAAGAGTCTATCGGGATAATCGGTCATAATTCCATCAACTCCGATATTTTTCAGATACTTCATATCTTCCGTTTTATTGATTGTCCAAACGTGGACTTGAAGATTTTTTTTGCGGGCGGATTTTACAAAATCTTCCGTTACAAACTGGAGTCTGCCAATTCTTTTAGGGATTTGGAGAGCTTGCATATCAGCTTCAAAGTTTTCGATTAGCCCAAGTTTATACATTGTCAGAAACCAGGTTGATTCGGAAGGACTCGCTGATGTAGCAACGTTTTCACAATTTTTGCGAAAATCAGTTAAAACCTCTTTATGAAATGATGCGACGATGCTTTTTTCCATCCGTCCGTATTCTTGAATCAAACCACAAATTTTTTCAGCAGGTCTTGGTTCTGAATGTTTTGATTCGATATTTATTATTGAGTTTGGAAATTCCTCAAAGACTTCCTTCAAGGTTGGAACTTTGATTCCTTTTCCGCGGAATGGGAAGGTTTTTCCGCCATCATTTGTCCAACTATAACCCGCATCGAGTTTGCGGATTTCTTCAAAGGTCATTTGCGCAACCTTTCCTTTTCCGTTTGTTGTGCGGTCAACAGTTCGGTCGTGAATGACAACCAATTCGCCATCTTTTGTTGCGTGAATGTCCAGTTCGAGTATGTCAACGCCCATTTCGTAGGAGCGTCGAAATGCTTCCAGCGTGTTTTCGGGTGCGATGCCTTTTCCGCCACGGTGTGCTATCACAAGCGGACGTTTGGTTTGTTCGGCAAAAATCTTGTAGGTTTCAGCTGGTTTTCCTGTAAATGATGCTAGGTAGGCATAAAATGAGCTAAAAAGGACTACCCCGCCAAGAGCGAGAAAAGAAAAACCTTTGAATATTCTCAGTAATATGACCATTTATATACCAGCCTATTTTTATATTTTGGCGAAGATTCCTTCGCTTTGCAAAATAAATACGAAATTTAAGCTCTGCTTTGTTTCTAAATTGAAACAATTTTGGCTATATTTCGTCTTAGAAACTTAGCAATATGAACAAAAAAACTAGAATAGCTATTTTGGGAATTGGTGGTGTCGGTGGATATTTGGGTGGCAAATTAGCTCATAAATATGCAAACTCAGATGATTTTGAAATTATCTTTATCGTCCGCGGCGAAAATAAAAGAGCGATTAAAGAAAACGGGTTGAAAATCATCACTCTGAATGAAGAAATTTGGGCTTCTCCTGATATTGCTTCGGATATGACTGATGAAATCGGTGAAGTTGATTATTTGGTTTGCTGTACAAAAAGCTATCATCTTGAATCTGCCTTGGAAAGCCTGCGTGAGTGTATAAGTTCAAACACTGTGATCTTGCCTTTTCTTAATGGCGTTGATTCAAAAGAAAGAATCGAGAAACTTTTTCCCGAGGCGGAGGTTTGGGACGGTTGTGTTTATATAATGGTTCGTCTGATTGAAGCAGGCGTTGTTCAAGAATTCGGCAACATACATAAATTTCATTTTGGCTCGACAGATGGCTCACCAAAAAAGCTAGACTTTCTTGAAAACCTCTTAATTGATGCTGATATTGAAACCTATCTATCAAAAGATATTAAACAGACAATTTGGGACAAATTCTTGTTGATCTCTGCAATAGCAAGTCTTACAAGTTATTTAGACCTGACAATCCAAGAAATTTTTGCAAATGAAAAACACAAACAAACTTTAATCGAATTGATGCAAGAATTAAAAGCTGTCGGCGAAGCAAAAGGGGTAAATTTTTCGGAAGGAATCATTGAAAAAACAGTTTCAATCTTAGGCAAAACTCCGCCTGAAACAACATCTTCAATGCACAGTGATTTTCAGCGTGGTGGAAAGACAGAATTCGAATCTTTAACTGAATATGTCGTTAATCAAGGAAAGATTTTGAATGTTCCAACACCGAATTATGAAATGATTGCATCCGAACTTTCTAAAACAAGGTAAGACTTAAAAAAGTATGTCGGATAAAATAATTTATCAAAATTCCCTACCCGAAAAGTTTGTTTCTGATGCAACGAGATTATATGCAGAAGCTTTTGAGCGTAAGTTTCTAAAAATCATCGGTGACAAGGATGAGATTTCTAAATTATTTGGAAATAATGTAAATCTGAATCGGGCAATTGCTGCATTTACAGAAGATACACTTTTGGGAATTGCCGGACTTCATTTTGATGGGAAACCCTTTTTGGACGTTCAATTAGAAAACTTTCACGAAAGGTTTGGTTATGTAAAAGGCAGCATCAAAGCAATTATTTCTGATATTTTATTTTCGAGAAAACCTGCTAAAGATGAATTGTTGATGGATGGAATTGTTGTTTCAAAAGAATCTAGAGGAAAAGGAATCGGCAGCAAACTTTTTGCAAAAATCTTAGAATTTGCGAAAGAAAAAGACTTTAAACAAATCAGACTTGATGTAATTGACGAAAACCCAAGAGCTAAGAAACTATATGAAAGTTTGGGTTTTGAGACGATAAAGTACGAAAACACGAACTATCTCAAAGATTTAATTGGCGTAAGCGGAGTTTCGACGATGATAAAAAAGGTAGAGTAACGATAATCATCTATCCACCAATAAAATGCCGCTTTAAGGAGTCAGCCATTTCGTTTCCAGTTCCCCATCCTCATTCCAAACGAAAAGTGAGCGACGATGTCCTCGAACATCTAATTCCAAACAGTCAATCTGTTCAATTGTCGAAGTTATCACCGCAAAGTTTTTTCTTCCCTCTTCACTTTCTTCAGCTGTTGGTTCGCGGTCTGTGATCTCCTCAGGCATTCCGTGAGTTGGCTTTTTGCTTTCCTGTGTTGGGGCTTTTCCAATGTAGCAACGACGGCTAAAAAGTCTTGTCGCATTCCACTGTTCGTCAGCTAATTCATCATCGGTATGGATTGTAGCTATTCCTTTTATGCGAGCTTGTAATTTTTCTTCCGCATGATAAAAATTCCACGCAACATGTGGGTTTTTATTAATTTGCTCGATCTTTGGAGAACCCGTATGTGTATGAAACGCTAAACGTGCCGGATGTCGCCAAAACCTACGCAAAACAACCACTCTTATTGAAGGCGAACTTCCGTTTTCAGTCCCAAACACAGGTGTGTGAAAAGGATGATTCCCTTGTATGACACCAAGATCCAAGTGTTTCCACACACGCTTCAAAATTTCTCCGTGTGAAGTTGAGTTTTCCCAAATTGAACTCATAATTATACAAAAATATTAGATGTCAGAAATTAGTTTTACTAAGTTTCAAAAATTTTCTGACATCTGACAATTTACTTCAATTTATCAATAACAGCGTTAGCAAAGTCTGCGGTTGTTGCCGCTCCGCCTAAATCGCGTGTTCTTACTTCACCATCTTTGAAGACTTCCATCATCGCATCTTCCATTTTGGTTGCAGACTCAAATTCTTTGATGTGGCGAAGCATCATTACGGCAGAGAGCATAATTGCTGTTGGGTTAGCGATTCCTTGTCCGGCAATGTCAGGAGCAGAACCGTGAACAGCTTCGAAGGTCGCGGCTTTTTCTCCGATGTTTGCCCCCGGAGCAAGTCCTAAGCCACCAATCAATCCTGCACAAAGATCTGAAACAATATCTCCATAGAGATTCTCCATTACAACTATGTCAAACTGGCTTGGACGCATTACAAGCTGCATACATGCGTTGTCAATGATTTTGTCATCAGCTTCAATTTCGGGATATTTTTCCGCAACTTTGTAGAAACATTCCAAGAACAAACCATCGGAGAGTTTCATAATATTCGCTTTATGCATTGCTGTGGCTTTTTTGCGGTCGTTATCTTTTGCATATTGGAATGCGTATTCAGCAATTCTCGTTGAGGCTTTTTCAGTGATAATTTTTAGAGATTCCACTACGCCTGGTACAACAACGTGTTCTAAACCTGCATATAAACTCTCGGTATTTTCCCGCATCACAACGAGGTCGAGTTCCGGATAACGGCAAGGAACATTTGGTAGGGCTTTGATCGGACGGACATTTGCGTATAAATCAAGAGCTTTTCTTAACCCAACATTTACCGATGTAAAACCTTTGCCAACAGGCGTAGTCATTGGTCCTTTTAATGCGACCTTATTTTTTGTAATCGATTCAATCAAAGATTCGGGTAAAGTTGAGCCAAATTTTTCAAGAGCTTGTGCTCCGCCGATTTGGGTTTCCCATTCGATTTCAACTCCCGTAGCTTCGATAGTTCTAACGGTTGCAGCAATGATTTCAGGTCCGATTCCGTCTCCCGGAATTAATGTAATAGTGTGTTTCATGTAGTTTATTGATGGTTAGTTGTTGTTTGTTAATTGTTCTATAATGCGAATTTGTAAATAAATTTACAATGAATCTTTAATACAAACAAATTATGTGTGGTAATAAGTTGTTAGATTGTTAAGTGTTTAGGTTTAGAAACAGTTAGATTTATGTTTAATTTTAGCTTTTCTGTATCAACCTAAAACCTCTAAACTCAACAACGTAAAAACCTATAAATTTAAATGAGCAGTATTTTAATTATCGGCGGCGGAGTTATCGGTTTAGCTCTTGCACGCGAATTTCACAAAAAAGGTTTCAAGGAAATCACAATTCTCGAAAAAGGATTGATTGGGCAAGAAGCATCTTTTGCAGCAGCAGGAATGCTCGCACCTCAGGCGGAAACCAATAACGCTGATGCGTTTTTTAATTTTTGTAATGAATCAAACAAAATGTATCCGAACTTTGCGGAAGAACTTTCTGATGCAACAAGCATAGATATTGAACTTGACCGAAATGGAACACTTTATTTGGCTTTTACGGAAAGAGATACTCAAGAAATCCGCAAACGCTTTGAATGGCAGAAAGATGCAGGCTTAGAGGTAGAACTTTTAAGTGCACGGGAAACTCATAAACTTGAACCGTTTGTTTCGCCCGATTCTCTCGAATCTCTATTTTTCCCAAATGATTGGCAGGTTGAAAACCGTAAACTTCTGATTGCTTTAAAAAAATATGCCGAGCTAAACGACATACAGATAATAGAGCAAACCGAAGTTACAAATTTGATTTTTGAAAATGAAAAAATAAAAGGTATTCAGACTGAATCGGGAAAACTGTTTTCGGCTGATTTGGTAGTCTTAGCAACGGGAGCTTGGACTTCGCTCATCAAACACGACGAAGGTATTTTACAAATGCCGAAAGTTAAACCAATTCGCGGACAAATGATAAGTTTTCATACGGCAAAACGGCTTTTTACAAAAGTCATTTATAGCCGACGAGGTTACATCGTTCCAAGAAAAATGGGTAAAATTTTAGCGGGAGCAACCGTTGAAGATATAGGTTTTGAGAATAAAACCACGGATGAAGGAATCGAAATGGTGCGTGAAAATGCAATCGAGATTTCCCCGAGTCTTGCCAATCTTCCGATAGATGAAAAATGGTCAGGACTTCGACCTTTTGCAAATGACGGTTTACCTATTTTGGGAGAAATTCCAAATACGGAAAACTTATTTACCGCAACGGCACATTATCGAAACGGAATCTTGCTTGCTCCGATCACAGCGAAAGTTTTGGTAGAAAAAATCGTTAATAAAAAAGATTCTGAATTCTTGGACAAATTTGGTATCAAGCGTTTTAATTCTGCTAATGCGATTTAATTTTTTTCTGATATGCGTAAAGTAATTATTCTATCTCTAGTCTTATTTTTATTTTCTGCCGTTTTTGCCCAATCCGGCAGGCGAAAAAACTTGAATTTGCAGCCTCCCGCAAATTCTGCGACCAATGCCATAAAGGAAATGTCCATTCAGGAGATGTTTGCTGAGGCAACAAATTATGCCATTGATAAATTTACTGAATTAGAGAAGAAAAAAATTCCTTACAGCGAATCGCTACACCGCAAAATTCTAAAAGAACAAAAACAACTTGCTGCCAAATATGCGACCGAAGCATCCTCCAGAGAAGATTTGCAAGGCGAAGATTTTTATTATCTTGGGAGACTTCACTGGCTGGCAACAAATTCCGATGATGCATCTATCGCATTCGATAAATTTCTCACCTCATCTTCAGGAGACGCCCGAAAAAAACAAACTGCCCGTTCCGTCGTCGTCGTAATTTCCTCCGATAGAAAAGACTTTGAAAAAGCTGAAAAGACGCTTGCTGATTATTTGAAAAATACGCCAACCCGTAAAAGCGAAATTGCCAAAATGGAAAAACAGTTGGCTCACAACTATCGCTTGGCAAAAAAATATGAGCTAGCCGCACCGCACGCAGAACAAGCTTTTGACGCGACAAAATTCTTACTCAATGACAGTTCATCCAGAGCAAGAGCGTTGAGCCAATTTCTTGATGCAGGTATTACGACATTTGAAATTTATAAAAAACTAAATAATCGGGAGAAAGCCGAAGAAACTTTAGATACCTTGCAGCAATCCTCAGTCAAAGTTAAATCTCACTCGATTTACTACCGTGCAGTTGATGAAAAAATCAAATATTTGATTTTCACCAATAGAAAACCCGAAGCTCTAGCTTTGTATAAATCCTCTCTCAATCAAATAGAAAAAGATTTTCCTGAAAAGTCCTTGCAAAGAGTTATAAAGTCGAAAATTAAACGACGCGAAAAACATTATGAAATTTTGGGTGAAACCGCACCCGAATTATCATCCATAGATCAATGGCTTCCAAATAACCCCCAAACACTTGCGAGTTTACGCGGCAAAGTAGTTTTATTGGATTTTTGGGCAACTTGGTGTGGTCCCTGTCTCGCCGCCTTTCCATCACTGATCGAGTGGCACAATGAACTCGAAAACAAAGGCTTAGTGATTCTTGGATTAACCCGTTATTACGGACAAGCGGGCGGTTACAGAACAGATGATAAAGCTGAGATCGAGTTTTTGAAAAAGTTTAAAAGACAACAAGGCTTACCTTATAGCTTCGCCGTTGCAAGTAATCAAACCAACCAAATAATGTATGGTGCTCAGGATATTCCTACAGCTGTTTTAATTGATCGTAAAGGAATCGTCCGATACATCGAAATCGGAACCAGCCGAAGCCGTGAAAAAGAAATTCATAAGCAAATAGAAATCCTGCTGGCTGAAGAATAGTTCTCTCAGAAGGTACTAACAATTAACACTTGGCACTAAAGACTTTTTCCACTAAAGTATTCAATTAATCTTTTCTAAATGAAGAAATTAAGGTGAAGTGGATTAGCAAACTATTTCTGCTGACTGCTCTTGCCAACTGCCGACTGGGAAAAAATGGCTCAAAAATCCAAGACACAGAACTTTTACGATAAAGTAGCAGATGTTCATCACATCGCTTTGAGAATAAACGGTTACCGAAAATCCGTTTCAAAGTATTTGAAATCCATAGACTTAGAAATAGATTCGGATTCATTAGTTTTAGATGCCGGAAGCGGAACGGGAATAGTCACTTCCGGATTTTATAGTGCTGGATTTCATCCTCGCAAAACAATCGCCTACGATCTTTCCCTAAATTCTCTAAAAGTCTCCGGCGAACAATTCATAAAAGACAAAAAAACCGATGCTGATAACATCAGTGCAGTTCAAGGTAATGTTCTGACACTTCCATTCGCCGATGAAACCTTTGATCTGATCTTGACCTGTGGAGTTTTAGAATATGTTTCGCTTGAAGATGGCTTAGCAGAAATGGCAAGAGTCTTAAAAAAAGGAAGCAAACTCGTTTTAATTCCCGTTCGTCCTTCAATTATCGGCTCTGTTTTGGAAATGCTTTACAGTTTTAAAACCCATCCGGTTGAAAATGTAAGACAAATTTCACAACAGTATTTTAATATCGTCGGTAATTACAAATTCCCTTTTACCGAACCAATGGGCTGGTCAAAAATGATTTTCCTTCTTGAGAAAAAGTAATGCATAAGCCTTTAATCATCGCACATAGAGGTGCTTCAGAACTTGCTCCCGAAAATACCCTTGCCGCTTTTGAGAAAGCCATCGAAGATGAAGCCGAAGGCATTGAATTCGATATTCAACTTTCAAAAGATTCTGTTCCGATGGTCTTTCACGATGAGGATTTAAAACGCATAGCTGAAATGGATGAATTGGTTGCAGAACTAAATTCAAAAGAACTTCAAAATTTAGATGTCGGTACTTGGTTTAATAAGTTAAATCCCGAGAAAGCACAACAAAGATTTGTGGATGAAAGAATCTCAACTCTCGAACAAACTTTAGATTTTCTAAAAGACTACAAAGGCTTGGTCTATGTCGAACTAAAAGGCGAAAAAACAAAAGATATCAGAATGTTCGCAAAATCTGTTTGTGATGTAATCAAACATTCAAACCTTCTTCCTCAACTGATAGTCAAGAGTTTTAATCTGGATTTACTTCCACTCATAAAAAAATACTGCCCTAATGTAAAAACCGCCGCACTTTTTTCTCCAACGATTATGATTTTATTACGAAAAGAAAAGCGTTTGATAAATATCGCCAAGGATGTTTGGGCAGATTCTCTATCGCTTCATTTTTCACTCGCAACCCGCAAATTAATGAAAAAGTCTGAAAAGAAAAACCTGAATGTCGCTATTTGGACAGTAGATAACCCACGTTGGGTAAAGCGCGGTATAAAATTAGGAATCAGTCATATCATCACAAATAATCCTGCCAGACTTTTGGAAAAGAGAGATGACATTTTATTCAAAAAGTCTATCCTTACCTAAACATTTTTCACCGCATCTTGCGACGAAAACTATAACCAATTAAACTCTCACATAAGTTTTTATTGTACGAGTATTTTTAAGATTTATTTATTGGAGAAAAAATGAAATTTTATAGTGATATTACGAGCCTTATTGGAAATACGCCACTTGTTCAAATTAATACTTTAACAAAGCAGCACGGCATTAAAGCAAAAGTTTTTGCGAAAATGGAAAGTCTTAATCCAGGATATTCTGTTAAGGATAGAATCGGGACTTCCATGATCGAGTATGCTGAAAAAGAGGGTACTTTGAAACCAGATGGAACGATTATCGAAGCGACCTCCGGTAATACAGGAATTGGTTTGGCAATTACGGCAGCGGCAAAAGGTTACAAATGCATTTTTGTTTTAACAGATAAAGTTTCGATGGAAAAAAACCGTTACCTAAAAGCCCTCGGAGCGGATGTTGTCGTTTGTCCAGCGGCAGCAAAAGCAGGAACTCCCGACCATTATGTTGAAACAGCAAAGAGAATTCACCGCGAAACACCAAACTCTTTCTATCCCGATCAATACAGCCACCCTGCAAATCCACTTGCACACTATCGAACGACAGGTCCCGAACTTTGGAATGATACGGATGGAAAAATCACGCATTTTGTTTCAGGAATTGGCACAGGTGGAACAATTAGCGGAACTGGAAGATATCTGAAAGAAAAGAATCCGAATATCCAAATCATCGGAGCTGATCCTTATGGTTCTATTTTCAAAACTTACAAAGAAACAGGTTCTGTGCCGGAAGCAACTCCATATTTAGTTGAAGGAATTGGTCAAAGCTGTCCGACAGAAAATGCGAATATGAAGGTCATTGACCAAATTATAAATGTAACTGACCGTGATTCGTTTGAACTCGCACGCCAGCTTGGAAGAGTCGAAGGAATTTTTTGCGGCGGTTCGACGGGAACGAATTTCTTCGCAGCTTTAGAGGTTGCAAAAGATTTAGATGAAGATGGTTTAGTTGTGTTTATTGTCTGCGATACGGGCGAACATTATCTGACAAAATTCCATTCCGATGAATGGATGAAGGAAAAACTTCTGCTCGAACCGCAAAGAATTACAGCAGGTTTGATTGCCGAAACTAAAAATAACAACTCGCCTCAAGACCTGATTTTTGCAGAACCAAACGAAACTGTTCGGGAAGCTCTGGCAAAAATGAACGAATACAGCGTTACACAAATTCCTGTTTTAGACGATGGAAAATCTGTCGGTGCACTTAAGGAAAGTCTGGTTTTGACAAAACTACTTGAAGACAAATCGCTGTTAGATGCAAATGTCAGCGAAGTTATGGTTGAAAGTTTTCCTGTGTTGGATGTTGATGCCAGCTTTGAAGAAATCAAACAAAAACTTCATGAGCGTCCTGCTGTTTTAATCGAAGAATTTAACCGAATCAAAAGCATTATCACACGCTCCGATGTTTTAGATATACAAAGATAAACATTCCAATTTTCGGCAAATTTGTTAAAATCTCGTTGTCATTTAATAAATGGTAGCGAGATTTTTTGTTTATGAATGCTCCAAAATTGATTATTAACTCACAAGATGAATTTTCGCTGGAAGGTGATCTGATTACTATCGGTCGTGCTTCGGGAAATGATGTTGTTTTATCAGGCGACAAAAATATCTCACGTTACCATGCCGAAATAGAAAACAGAGATGGAGAATTTTGGGTTTTAGACCTCGGAAGCTTTAACGGAACAACGCTTAATGGTGAGAGAATCACTTCAGAAAAACCACTTTTTGATGGGGATATAGTTTCTTTTGGAGGTTCCAGCACAGCGGAAATTCAACTACACGAGCGGGAGGAAGAAACTGAGGAAGAAGAATCTGAAGAAACCGAACAGACTTCAAAACCAACTTCGGAAAAGACAGCGACTCCACCTCCGCCAAAGAAATCTTCTAAAATTCCTTTTATGCTCGTCATTGCAGCTTTAGCTGTTGGATTAGCAGTAATTTTCGTTTTCGCAGCAGGCTTTTTTTACTTTACTCAGACAGCTTCAACCGCGTGTAATGCAAGTGCGACAATAACAAGTCCCGAAAGTGGTGATGTAATCAGCGAAACGACTGAAATTCAGATCGACTTAAAAAATGGTGAGTGCGTAAGTAAAGTGTACTTTATGATCGACGGTGAAGAATTTGCAAGCTCAGAGACACCACCATTTCAAGCTTCACTTGATCCGAGCCAGCAGGCACACCTATCTGATGGAATGGCACATAATATACAGGTAATTCTCGAAGATAAAAGCGGGAATAAATCTCCGCAGGGCGGACAAGTAGCTGTTCTTTTAAGAACAATTGAAACAGAAACTCCAACTCCTACGCCTGAGCAAACTGAAGTAACACAGCAAAATCCTCAAAATGATTCGCAACAGAATCAAGCAGGAAAAGTCTCTTTAATAGATGTAAATAATATGTCCACAAAAGTTCTTCCTCAATTCTCCGGAACATTTAAGTACAAAACAAACAATCAATTTTTCTTGCAGGAAGTCCAGAAAAAGACAGCCGAATATGTTGCCGAAGGATATTTTGAAAGGGCGGAAAAATATCGTGACGTTATTGACGTACATTACATCCAAGAGAGAAACCTTGATCCGCCGATCGGTTATCTTTTAGCAATGAGTCGTAGTAAGTTCTTACCATCAAATGATTCAAAAGGAGCAGGTCTCTGGCGTATGTCTAATGATTTAGTTGTTGCAAACGCTTATAATGGTTTGTGCGGTACAGAAACTATTGCGGCACCTTCGCAAAATTGTGCAGCAATCGCGTCATCTGAATACCTCAAAGATCTGATTATCAGAGTCTTTGAGGGGGACATAATTTACGGAGTTGCGGCATTCGGGATGTCGCCGGAAGAAGCTGCCGCTTGGAAAGATACTTTACCGGCAGACCGTTCGGATTTTTGGAACGTGATAAAATCACCTGAACAGCGTGAAGAGGTGGTTAGTTTTTTTGCAGCGACGATGGTTGCAGAAAACCCGCAGAAATTTGGCTTAAAGAATGATCGTCCAATTTCTGAACTTTATAAAGATTATATGCAGTAAAAATATATCTTTATTTAAATTAAGATGCTTGAATTGGTTTTAACAGTTACAACAGCTAACGACACGGAAGAAATCATTGTTGATGGGGACAAAGTTTCGTTCGGACGTGGAAGTGATGCTGATTACCGATTTGATGACAATGGTTTATCCCGTCTGCACGCAACCATCTATCGTGAAGGCGATGACATCTGGGTAGTGGATGAAAACTCAACTAATGGAACTTTTCTAAACGATGAAAAAGTCAGCATAGATGGAATTCCTATCAAAGACGGTGATATCTTAAGAATCGGTCATCAAACCGACATAGAAATTTCGATACGGGAAAAAAGTGCTGCTCAAGCCGCGAGTGCTTCCAGTTCTGCAAGCACACAAACCGTTTCCAGCTCAGAAGCACCTAAAGAAAAAAGTTCATTGCTTATTCCGCTTGCAGTTACGGCACTCGCATTATTAATTGTCGGAGCCTCTGTTGTATTTATAAGCGTACTAGTCCTTGGAAATAACGGCACTGAAATCGCTCAAAAACAAAATGAAGACGACCCGGAAAATATTTTTACTGAATTTCCTGATGAAGAGAACGGTCAAAATACTACTGAATCTCAAACTACTGAAGGAAATCCGACGGGTAATCCCACTTCCGGTAGTCCGACGTCCACAACAACAAACACTCCGTCGCAAATACCGTCTAACAACGAAAATATAGCTTTGACCAATTCTCCAACAGCAAAGCCAGATGAAAACACAGTCAAAGCACCAACAGGCAAGAAATACTTGCAGATGTCCGATGCGGAAAAACGTCAATATATCGAAGCAAAAGCCTCGCGTGTAGCCCGTATGATCGGAAATTTAAGCACGAGCAAAATTCCGCCTCTTGCAATAGACAGGATCAAAGGATTTACAGATGCGTATGCAAAACGAATAAATGTTTCACCCAGAGGAGGCTGTCGTTTTGGGGATAATCTGCAAGTTACTTATGAGCGTGCCAGCAAGAACGCTCCTTTTATAAATCGTGCATTTAAGCAATATGGGTTAGATCCGCAAATCGGACTCTATTTAGCAATGATCGAATCTGAGCATTGTGTCTGTTTGCAGAGTCCAACCGGACCTTTAGGAATGTTTCAGTTCACGCGTGCAACCGGAAGAAGATATGGCTTGAGTATCAGACGGGATGCGTCTCCAACAAATGGTGATGAGAGATGTGAACCAAGACCTGCGGCAATTGCAGCTGCAAAATATATGAAATTCTTAACCGGGCGTTATGGAACAGGTCCTTCGAGTGTTCCGCTTGCAATCGGCAGCTACAACAGTGGTGAAGGAGGTTTAAGCAGAAACCTCAAAACGGCTCTCGAATCAAATGAGGGATTGCCGAGAGATTTTTGGACACTAATTGCCAATGGTGAAAAGCTTTCCAAACAATTTCAATCCGAAAACTTTAAATACGTACCGAAATTCTTTGCCGCCGCAATAGTAGGAGAAAACCCACGTGATTTTGGTATGAACCTGAGACCTCTATCAACTTACAGTAAAGAATAGAAAAGTTTCCCTGACCTTAATTAATTTATGACCGAGCTTTATCTAAAATTTGTGAATAGTAATGGCGAAGAAGAGCGAGTTCTGGTTGAAGGTGAAAAATATGTAATTGGGAGACATTCGGAAAATGACTTAAGTATAGTTAACGCGAAATTATCCCGTAAACATATAAAAATAGAGCGTTTTGCCGATGTTTTTGTCGTTTCAGACTTGAAATCAAGCAATGGAACAAAGCTGAATGACAAAAATATATCTGATCCTGAATCTTTGAAAAACGGTGATAAATTAAACCTCGGTGGCGGGATAGAACTGCAGGTTGAAATTATTTCGGATAATCCTTACTTGGCAAACGGCTCATCTGCAGCTTCATCAGGTGCAAGTGAATCTGATGAAGAAGATTTTGAAGATTCGGTCTCACCAAACAGTGCAAATTCTGGTGTAAGCACCAAATCTGTTTCAAATCAAGGTGGTGGAAGTAGTGGTTCGGGGCTAAAATTTTTCTTTATTCTTGCTCCTCTAATGGGTTTAGCAATTATTTTAGTAATTGGTGGAGCACTATTTTTTCTAAGTGACAAAGGTAATGCTGAAGTCGCTAAAAATAATGATGAGTTTATTTTCACATCTGACGAAGATGATGATTTTCTAGAAGACATACCTGAAAATTTAAGCAGTGTGGAGGATGAGTCAAGCTCTTCTGGTAATCCTCTTCCCGATTCAACTAAAGATGAAACAAGCGGAACAAACAAACCAACACAAAATAATGAAAACTCTACCGAAGTTCCCCCAAATAATAGTTCAAATCCGACAGATACAAACCCTCCCCCACCAACACCTATTCCACAAGGTATCGAAACTATTTCTACACCAAGAAAAGTAGAGGTAAAGGAAACAGATAAAATACGTGGCTTGGCACTTAGCTTTATGAAACGCATTGCCAAAAAAGACCCAAGACCTGTTTTAACTACAAAGCAGCTCGCCGTAGTAAATGCAAAAATTAAACAATACAAAGGCTCCGGGGTTTTAGCAGCTAATATTAAAGATGCCAAAAATAATGCTTCGCAGATTCAAAGTCTGGCAAATTCAAAAAATATAAAACCACAATTCTTAGCGACAGCCGCACTTACAAAACTTGGAAACCAGAGAGGAAATGTCGTTGCAACTGCACAAGGGATGTTGGAAGTTCTGGACAATCTAAATATTTCTATCGGTGATGAGTTAGCCAATGACAGCCTACTTGTTATTGCCTCGTACAACCAAGGTGTTGCCGGAAAAAATCTTGCAATGAGAGACAAACTAGCGAAACTTGCGAACGATAATCCCGCCGTAAGCTCAAGACAAGTTCGCACAATTTGGTTCTTACGCGATCGGGGTGAAATCTCTAACCAAGAATTTGAATTAGCCCTGCGTTTTCTGGCAATCGGGACAATTACGCAAAACCCTAAAGCTTTCAACGTCAATACAGAAGCCCTAGCTTTTAATTAAGACTTGATACAAACTTAACAGAGCATTTTTATTAAATATTTTTTGTAAAAGATATTTAATAAATGTCTTCTAAAAGAATAAAAAATCGCATTTATTGATTAAGTAGATAAAACAAAATGAAAGAATCCCCTAAATATATTAGTAAAAAATTCAATGTATCCGTTGATGGTATTCCACTTGAGTTTGAGACCAATCTCCCAACAGAACCAGTAAAACCACAAAGAATGTTGCCAATCTTTCAACAGATGGCAAATATCTTTACCGATATGGGAACGTATCGAGCTGGATTACAAGGAAAAGAAGTTTCTTGTAAAGCAGGATGCGGAGCTTGTTGCAGACAAGTTGTTCCGATCTCAGAAGCTGAAGCCTATCAGCTAGCAGAATTGGTAGAAAATATGCCTGAACCGCGTCGGAGCGAAATAAAAAGACGTTTTGAGGAGGCTCACGACCATTTTAGCGAGATAGGTTGGCTTGGAAGATTAGATAATTTACATACAAAACCCAAAGAAGAACAGGTTGAAGCAGTTCAGGATTATTTTAGAGAAGGAATTCCATGTCCTTTTTTAGAAGATGAATCTTGTTCTATACATAAAGATCGTCCATTGGCTTGTCGGGAATATCTTGTTACCTCACCTGCAACAAATTGTTCTGAACCAAGTCCTGAAAATATAGAAAAGGTAGAAATTCCAACAAAACCGGCACCTACTCTGTGTGCGATTACTCGAAGTAAAAATGCTCACCCCGTAATCAACGGAATTCCAATGGTTCTTTCGCTGTTTTGGGCAGAGAGATTTAAAGACGAACTAAAAGAAAAATCGGGCGAACAATGGATGGAAGACTTTATTGAGAATCTACCTAAGGTAGAAAAGTAATTTAATATAAAGCATTTAAATATTTACTATTTACGCTGAACGATTTACTATTAGTCTCTAAAAACTATGAGCAAATATCGGAAAATTGTTTGGAATGAGGGGATGCTTTTAACCCCCCATCATTTCCAGCAATGGGATAATTACCACGAAGAACTTCTGAATTCTCGTGTGCGTTCAATCCTGCCTTTTGAATACGGCATTTTGGACTTACAAATAAATCGAGAAGCGATCAGTAATGGAGATTTCCAAATTACTAACTGCCATGCAGTTATGCCTGATGGTTTAGTAATAAATGTTCCTGATTCCGAAGGAGTTCCCAACCTGCGTCCCATCGGTGACCACTTTCATCCTGAACAGGAAAAATTAGGTGTTCATCTCGCAATCCCTGCAAGAAAACTTGGTGAAGCAAATTTTCAGGCAAATGGTGCAAAAGCCGACATCAATTTGAGATTCTTGCAGGAAGGAGCTTTGGTAAAGGATGAAACAAGCGGAACCAATGAGCAACCAGTCGCATATGCTAAAAGTAATCTGCGAATAATATTTGACGACGAACTAAGAGACGGATTTACATCTATAAAAATTGCTGAACTTGAGAGAACACCAACCGGACAATTAAAAATTTCAGAAAATTACATTCCACCAATATTAAAAGTTTCTGCCTCGACTTGGCTTGTAAATATGCTTCGTCAGCTGGTTGAAATTTTGATTACCAAAAGTAGTTCTTTAGGTGAGCAAAGAAGACAAAAAAATGCATCGTTGGCGGATTTTACAACCGATGAAGTTGCTGTTTTTTGGCTTTTACACACAATCAATGCCTCTATTCCAACGATGTCTCATTATTTCAGGTCACCACTTTTGCATCCTGAACCTCTTTATATGGAAATGGCAAAAATTGTCGGGCAGTTACTAACCTTTGCCTTGGAAGATCATCCGAAAGATATTGTTAAATACGAACATGACGATTTGTATTATACTTTCAGCAATCTTTCAGCCCAGCTAAAAGAACTTTTAGAAACTGTCATTCCAAGCCGTTGTGTTCCAATTCCTTTGGAAAAAACACGCGAGACTTTATACGTCGGAAGAATCGAAGACGAACGCCTATTCAAAGATGCAGGATTTTATTTAGCAGTGCGAGCCAAAATGCCCGAGTCGAAAATTATCGAAAGTGTTCCAAGAGTTGTAAAAATCGGTTCGCGCGATGTTATTGACACAATTATCGGTTCAGCATTACCGGGCGTGGTTCTAACTCATGCCAGTCCACCACCAGCACCAATCCCAACTCGTGTCGGTTTCCGATACTTTATGCTTGATTCTGTTGGACCATACTGGGACGGAATTAAAGGCTCGAAGGTTATCTCTGTGTTTATACCTGAAGAGATACCTGATGAGAGGGTAGAAATGTACGCTGTTAAAGCAAAATAATCCGAATAAGCAGTCAAATATTTTAGGCTAAGAAATATGAGCGAAAGAAGTCGAACGAAAAGCAATAATGATTTGGTTAGATTTGCAGGACCAATCTTTGATTTGATTCTTCGTCTAAAGGCTGGAATTGTTCAGCCCTCAAATGATCTGCGTCCTAAATGTGCAAAACTTCTTGCGGATTTTGAAAAAAGAGCAGAGCGTTATCGTTTTAACCATAAAATCATAAGAGTCTCTAAATTTGCTTTAGCTTCTTTCATAGATGAAACCGTTTTAACAAATAATTTTCCATTAAAAGAAGAGTGGGAAAAATATGCTCTCCAGTTGGAATATTTTGGAGAACAACTGGCAGGAAATAAGTTTTTTGAAAAACTAGAGGCAATGCTTAAACAAATGAAGGTCACAGCTGATGCTGTTGAAATTTATTATGTTTGTATGCTTTTAGGGTTTAAGGGCAGATATGCTGTTTATGAACAGGACAAGCTTATGTCCATAATGCAGAAAACAGCCAATGCACTTGTCAAAGCTGGTAAAATAGTTCCAACGGAACTTTCTCCAAATTGGCTTGCAAATGACCAGCCAAAACCTCCTCCTAAGAGGGGAATGCCAACTTGGGCAAAAATCTCCGCTTTGGCAGGTCTATGTTTTGCGATTCTTGTGTATGTAATTATGTTTGTACTATCAACTAAGTTCTTGAATGATGCAATGGAAAAATTGCAAGTCTAAAGTCATTAGTTTTCTTAAACGATAGTGTTTTTACTTGGTTTTAACTTAAAAAGTTTTGTTTTTTCTTTAATATGGCATCCTGGCACGTCAACCAATTAAAATTTGCATTTGGCTTAACGTCAATAATGTCATTTTACGGAGTAGTTTCCGTTGCAGTTTGGCTTTTAGGAGATACTCTTGGCTATGGCATGGCATATCGGGTAGTAATCATTGCAATGGTACTGCTAACCCTTCCATTTGCTTTAGTTGGAAATTACTTTGCTACAAGGCGTAAGAAAAAGGCTGAAGCAAAAGAAGAAGAGGCTGAAGTCTCGAAAGAGGAAGCTAAATCATCCACTAAAAATAGAACCTCAACTGCACAGATTGAAAGTGATGAAGACGTATCTAAAGGTGCTGAGGAAGTAATTCAATTTCTAAAAGGGTCAAATCTGGGAACAAATGGAAAAGGTGCGGCTTATTCATTGCCTTGGTATTTAGTTGCAGGTGGTCCCGGTAGTGGTAAATCTTCTCTTGTTTTAGGATCAGGCTTAAATTTTCAAACACTCCCAAGCCAACGCCAATCAGAACAAAACTTTGTGCGTCCGACCAGACAAGTCGATTGGCGAGTGACGAGTGATGCTGTATTTATTGACACCGCAGGGCGTTTTCAAACAGACAACGCCAATGAAGAAGATTGGTCTTCAATTTTAGAAACAATAAAGAAACAGCGTTCTGACCGCCCACTTGATGGACTGATATTAGCAGTAAATACTGAAAAGATTTTACGCTCAGATGATCGCCAAATTGAGCAAATGGCGAAAACTATACGCTCGCGTCTTGATGATACGACCAAAAGGCTGAAAACTAAATTTCCTATCTACCTGGTTTTTACTCACGCAGATGCGATTGAGGGATTTCGGGATTCATTTTCTACCTCTAAAAAAGAAGGCGAAAATTTGGTCTGGGGAACAACCATTCCCCTTGAAAAAACTGACAATGCTCAGGCTCTTTTTGATAGCGAATATGAAATTCTGCAAGATTCGATTATGAAACGTCGCCTCATCAGACTTTCCGCACCTTTTTCGCCGACCCGACAGCTTCGTATCTTCAATTTCCCTCTACATTTTGCTTCAGCACGTCGTAAATTAGGTACATTTGTAAACACCCTTTTCCGACCAAACCCTTTTAGCGAAAGTCCATTTTTACGCGGATTCTACTTTACAGCCGTTCCACTAAATAGAGGTAAAAGAGGTAGAAAACCAGGTAAAAATCTACCTAAAACAGTCGGGAAATCTTATTTCACAAAGAAATTTTTCCGTGATGTTGTTTTGCGGGATAAAGATTTAGTTAAAACCTTTCAAGAACAGAGACAGAAGCCTCCTATTCTTGGCTGGTTACTAACCATTTTGGGTACTTTTGTGACAATAGTGCTTTTAGCCCTAGTCGGTGTTTCGCTTTTTAACAATAAATCTCTGGTAGATGATGCTGCAGGTAAAGGTGAAGCCTTGCTAGCAATAAATAAAGCTAGTGCTGGAAAAGATCCTCTAACTAAGAATGCAGATGAAACCAGACGCGAGATTGACGCAATGGAAAATTTGCGAAAGGTTTTAGTCAAATTGGATGACTATGAACGAAACGGTGCTCCTTGGTACATGCGACTTGGCTTGTATTCCGGTAATAAAGTCTATAGAGAATCTCTATTACGAATTTATTACAACGCTGTTGAGCAGAGATTCAGACAACCAACAGAACGTAGGGTTTTGAAGGAATTGCAACAATTTGCCAGTTCTCCGACCATAACCAATACGGATAATTTGGATCAAAAACAAATTGATTTATTAGAAGAAAAATACAACCTTTTAAAAACCTATCTGATGTGGTCGGGAGGAAGTTATGATACCGATTCCGGCAAAGTCTTTTATAAGGAACAAGCTGAACCAACGACCTTTTCAGAAACACTTAAAGATTACTGGTTTGCTGAGTCAAAATTGCCGACTGAGTACAAAGACACGGCAAAAGCTCAACTTGATTTTTACTTTAAGCAAGTTGACCGAGAAAATACATATCCACAAGACAAAAGTGGATTCCCTAGAATTGAATTTAACACTCCACTTGTTAAAAATGTTAGAAATAAATTAAAAGCCTACCCGAATTATTTAAGGTATTTAAATAGAGTTACCTCAGCAGTTTCCAAGAAGACCGACGCTGTAAAGGTCGAAACAATTTTAAGCGGAAGAAGCAAGGGAGTTTTGGAAGGCACACACACAATTCCGGGGGCATATACATTGGAAGGCTATCGTAATCACATGAAAGATGCGATTGCTAATGCGAATGAAGAACTCAGTAAAGATGACTGGGTAATGGGTGACAAAGCAGGCGGGGGTGAATCCTTGAAAAAAGAACTTACTAACCTGCGGAATGAATACTTCAAAGATTATGCAGATCAATGGAGAGAATTAATCAGAACCACCAAAATTATTAAATATGAAGACAAGGAAACAATGTCAAAAGCATTGAATGCCTTTTCAAATGAAGATTCTCCAATGAAAGCACTTCTAGAAGAAGTAGCAAGAAACACCAATCTATCAGCCGAAGCAGAATCTCAAGGCTGGATGGAATGGATAAAAAGCTTTTGGTCGAAAAAGGAAAAAACCAAAACTGGTGGTAATACGCCTGTCGAGACAGCATTTCGACCACTGTTCAAATATGTAGGCTCAGGAAACGAAGAAGAAACCAAGAGTGCTCCAATTTCAACTTATGGCTCAAAACTAAAACCTTTAGCCGGATTCTTAAACGAAGCTTCCGAAGACAAAATACAAAAAATCACAAAAGAATTAGCTGAGGAAAAAGGTACGTTTGTAAGAGGACTTAATAATGTTGACCAACATATCAATACCTCTACAGAAGCTTTTCAAACGACTTCTGCCGGACAAGAAATCACAGTGCTTTTGAAAGAACCTGTTGCACAAGTTCGAGTATTTTTCGGAGCAGGAGTAGAGCAACAAATTAGAAAGGGCTGGGCAAATCAAATTCTGACAAAAGCCAAAGAAATAGAAAATGGTTATCCATTTAATAATGATGGCGAATCAGATCTGAATAAGGTTACAGATTTCTTAAATCCAACGAGCGGAGAGCTATCTCAATTCTACAATAAGAATCTAGAAAAGTATTTTGAGAAAAAGGACGGTAAATTAGTAGTTAAAGAAAGCAGTAACATTAAATTTAACTCTGAATTTGTCACTTATTTGAACAATGCTTTTGAATTAAGAAGGGTATTATTCAATGACAAAGCGGCTCCAAACTTTGAATATGAATACAAACTTTTGCCTGTAAAAAACGCAATTGTTGAAGTAACGATTGATGGTAAGAAAATTACATCCCAAGGAACCTCTTCAGGTAATTTATCATTCCCTGCCCCGACGGGTTCAGAAAACGGAGTTTCTATTGTGACATCAGCAACCGGAAGTAGCACGACATCGGGTAATCCTTTGCCACCGACCACTCCCGCAAATAATCCGGATTCATCCGTCACTAATCCAACGAGTAATTTTTTACAGGATACATCTAATGCACAATTAAAATTCCAAGGCAGCTGGGGACTCTTTAGATTTTTCGATGCCGGTTCGCCCAGTAAACAACCCGGCGGTGATTATATTTTGACGCATTCAGTTGGTGGAATAACGATCAAATCAGTAGTTAAACCTAAAGGTGGAGATTTATTTAACAAAACAATATTTACAAGATTAAAAGCACCTAACGAAATTTTACAAAAATAATTTTGACCTGTTTTAAGGCTAAAAAACGTATTAATAATTATGAACGAAGCAAAAGCACAATTTGACGAAGGCAATCTGGATGGAGCGATTCAAGCAACTCTTAACATTGTTAAATCAAAACCGACTGATGTTATAGCCAGAACATTTTTATTTGAATTATCTTGCTTTTCAGGTGATTGGGAAAGGGCAGAAAAACAGCTCGATGTAATCGGACAACAAGACGTAGATGCAATGGTTGGAGCTCAAATTTACAAGCAGAATTTCAAAGCTGAAAGAGATCGCCAACGTCATTTTGCTGATAATGTAATACCCGAGTGCCTAATGTCACCACCTAAGTATGTTGAAGATTTACTTAAAGCTAATAGTCGTATAATTGAAGGAAATGCCTCCGAAGCACGCGAAGTATTAGATAAAATTGATGAAGAAAGACCTGCGTTTGCTTGTAAGATCAATGGTGAAGAGTTTGGTGATTTTCGGGATTACAACGATTTAACGATGTGCGTTTTTGAAACGATCGTAAAGGATTCTTATACTTGGATCCCCTTCGAACAAGTTGAAAAAATAACCTTTCCTAAACCAAAGACATTACGCGATCTGTACTGGATTCAGGCTGAAGTTGAAATGGTCAACGGGACAAAAGGTGAGATGTTCTTACCTACGCTCTATGTAAATTCATACAAGAGTGAAAATGACAAGGTTCGGCTTGGAAGAATGACTGACTGGAAAGATCTTGGCGAAGATGTGTACTTAGGAGAGGGATTACGTACGTTTTGGCATGATGGTGCATATAAATCAATTTTAGATCTGGAAGAGATAGAATTCATACATAAAAGCAGTGATGATGAATAATTCTTCTGGCATATAGAAACGTTTTTAAAGTTTTTGTCACTATATTTGTAAGGATGATTTAGACTTCTTTGTAAAAATCTAAAAGTCTAAACATATAGCCTTGATAGCGAAAATTATCATACAAATATACTTAAAACTGGTATTTACGCATTACGGATTGACTTAACTGATAAAATATTAACCAAACTATCAGAAAATCAAATTCGTGCGAAGTTTCGGGAAAACAAAAAAATTCCCGATTAATGAATAGTTAATTATGTTTACGTTTTACCAAGATACGTTATGAAAATAAGTGTGAATGGTGATTAATTAAGAAATTCATTTCATTCATGGTCTTGGAAAAACAACAGGTTTGTCATTATTAAATAAGTATTGACGGAGAAACATTCTCAATGAGCGAAGAAGTCGAAACAGAAGTAATAACTGAAGAAGAGACGCCTCAAGAAACTGTGGAAGAAGCTACAGAAGAGGCTGCAACTGAAGACGTTATAGAAGAAACACCTGAAGAAACCGTAGAGGAAGAACCAGCTGCGGAAACTCCTGTCTATGTAGAGCAGGAAGAAGAGCTTAGCCGACCGCGGGTGATTGATCTTGCTAAGCTTTTAACTCCTATATCAGCTGAAAGTCCATCAGGTGAATATGCTCGTTATTCTGGAGTTTACGATGAAATCAACGAAGCACGCCGGGAGGATGATGATCTAGCACAGGGTGATTGGCAAGTAGAAAGAAAATTAGCTGATTACAGAAAAGTTATTGACCTAGCCGTACCTGTTTTAGAAACAGAAACGAAGGATATGCAAATATGTGCATGGCTTTCGGAATCACTTGTTAGAGAACATGGTTTTGAAGGTTTGCGTGATAGCCTCAAATTAATGTCAGAGATGCAAAACTTCTTCTGGGATACTATCCATCCTGAAATTGATGAAGGAGACATGGAAGGACGTGCGAATGCACTTGCCTGGATGGATAAAGAGTCTGCCTTTTCTATTAAAGCATCAGGCAAATTAACTGACGTTGATGGTTATTCTTTCTTTGATTATGAGGATTCGAAAAAATACAAAATCCCCGATGACATTGATTCCTTAGACTCGACTGAACAAGAAGAGATACGAACGAAAGTAGCAAAAGCCGAACGAGACGGTAAAGTAACTGATGAGTATTGGGAAAAATCAATTGCAAAATCAAAGAGAGCCTTTTATGAAGAATTGAATAATGTTATTCAAGAATGCTGGGAAGAATATCGGAACTTAAATAAAGTTGTCGAAGAAAAGTTTGATATCAAGCAAGCTCCGGGACTTCGTCAAGTTGGAAAAGTTCTGGAAACTATCCAAGATCAAACAGACAAAATTTTAGAAAAGAAACGGGAAGAAGAGCCTGATCCAATCGAAGATTTAGAAGTAACCGAAGATGGTGAAGGTGGTAGTTCAAATGGAACAGGAGGCGGCGTGACTACGACTAGGGGGGCAATTAATAATCGAAGAGATGCTCTAAGAAGATTGGGAGATTTAGCTGATTATTTCCGTAAAACGGAACCTCATAGTCCTGTTTCATATTTGGTAAATCGTGCAGTTAAATGGGGCAACATGCCTCTTGATAGTTGGTTACAAGATGTCATTAAAGATGAAAATGTTTTGTATCAATTACGAGAAACCTTAGGCTTTAACACAGCTGAATCTGACGGATCAAGTGAAGAGCCTGTAATTGAACAAGCGAGCGAAGATTCCTGGTAAGAAAAGTTTTTTTGATTTTTGGTGTTTAACTACTCCTGTAATAGATCAGAAATATGAAAACTATTAAGTAATGTAAAACTAAAGCTAAAACCGAAATCAAAGCAAAATATTAAATAAAAAATAAGGAGACAAAGAATGCCTACAAGAGAGAGTTTACAACACAAGTTAGACCGCGTACGTCCCCCGAGGGTTCAAATTACATACGATGTAGAAATAGGCGGTGCAATAGAATTAAAAGAGTTACCCTTTGTAATAGGGGTAATGGGTGATTTTGTCGGAAAGCCCGAAGAGCCTCTCCCGGCACTAAAAAACCGCAAATTTGTTGAGATAGATGCTGATAATTTCAATCAGGTAATGCAAGGCATGAAACCTCGTCTTGCCTACACTGTCGAAAACAAACTTCAGGATGACGGAAGCAAAATGGGCATTGAATTAAATTTCGATGACATTGAAGATTTTGAACCGGATCAAATCGTTCAGCAAGTTGAACCGCTTCGCAAACTCGTCGAAGCACGTCAAAAACTTTCCGACTTACGTTCCAAAATGGATGGAAATGAAAAGTTGGAAACAATGCTTGAAGACATTATCGCAGATGCCGATAAGCAAAAAGAATTGAGCGATGCATTAAGCATAGAAGAAGATAAAGCTGACGACGAGTAAATATAGGAGGATTAATTTAAATGGCTAAAGAGAAAAAACAAGAAGAAGTTCAAGTTGAAGAACAAGAACAAGAAGCTGGTCTGCTTGATCAGATATTAACTGAAGGCAGGATGGCAAGAGATGAGTTTCAGGTTGAACGAGCCAAAGATATGATTGGTGAATTCGTCGGTCAGGTAATGAGCGGTGAAATCACAATGTCCAAAAATATGGACGCGACAATCAATGCTCGTATTGCTGAAATTGATCGTCTGGTCTCTGCACAAATGAATGAGATTATGCACCATAAGGACTTTCAAAAACTAGAAGGCTCTTGGAGAGGATTACATCATCTCGTGAGAAATAGCTTAACTGGTCCTCAAATGAAAATTCGTGTAATGAATTGCACGAAAAAAGATCTTCTTAAAGACTTTGAACGTGCCTTGGAATTTGACCAATCATCACTATTTAAGAAAATATATGAAGAGGAATATGGAACATTTGGTGGAGCTCCATACGGTGCATTAATCGGTGATTTTGAATTTGGAAACCACCCGCAAGATATGGCTCTCCTAACCAATATTTCGCAGGTTGCCGCGGCAGCTCATGCTCCATTTTTAAGTGCAGCATCAGCTGATCTATTTGGTTGGAACGAATTTGCAGAAATGACTGAGGTTCGTGATATTTCCAAGATATTTGATCGAACTGAATATATGAAATGGCGTAGCTTCCGTGAATCTGAGGATTCCCGTTATGTTGGATTAACACTTCCGCATACATTAGGACGCGAACCATATGGAGCAGCAACTAAACCGACAGAAACGTTTGTCTTTGAGGAAAATGTTGATGGAACAGACCACAGCAAATACTTATGGACAAATGCTGCATATTCACTCGGAACACGCTTAACAGAAGCTTTTGCAATGCATAATTGGTGTGTAGCAATCCGCGGTGTTGAAGGTGGTGGTTTGGTTGATGGGCTACCGACTCACACTTTTGAAACAGATGAAGGTGAAGTCGCTATGAAATGTCCAACCGAAGTAGCAATTACTGATCGTCGTGAAAAAGAATTTGCTGATAATGGATTTATTCCGCTTGTTCACTGTAAAGGAACTGACTATGCAGCTTTCTTTGCAACGCAATCGGCTAACAAACCTAAGAAATATGATACAGATGAAGCTAATGCGAATGCACGACTATCATCACAACTTCAATATATCTTTGCTGTTTCCCGTTTTGCACATTATCTAAAAGCAATGATGCGGGATAAAGTCGGCTCATTTATGTCACAAGAAGATTGTAAACGCTTCTTGAATCGCTGGATCAGTAAATATGTATTGAATTCCGATGATGCCCCTGCATCACAAAAAGCTAAGTATCCATTACGTGAAGCACGTATTGATGTTGCAGAAGTTCCCGGCAAACCCGGTGTTTACAAAGCTGTTTCATTCTTACGTCCACATTTCCAATTGGATGAGCTTTCCGTATCACTGAGATTGGTTGCGGAATTACCTCCTCCAGCTCAGTAAAAAAAAATAATTTTTGCGTAAAATTATTTTACGCAAAAATTATTTCCATGTGCGTCTTTAATTGTAAGCAAGTAGGAATCATAGAGACGAAAGCTTAGATAATTAAAAAGTTTTGTAAAAATGACGAAACATAAAAATTGTAAAATTAAGAATAAATAAGGAGCAAAATAATGATAGGTATTTACTTAAAACTCTACGGTCCGGATGTGAAAGGCGAAGCAGAAAGAAAGGGCTATGAAGAGCAAATCGAATTAACAAGTCATAGTTGGGGAGTGGGTAATGGAGGTTCTACACACAGTGGTGGTGGTAGTTCCGCATCAGTTCCAATCGTCCAAGATATGAGCTGTACTTTGAACAATGGTAAAGCAAGTTCCAAATTGATGATGCATTCATTAAAAGGAACTCACTTTACAAAAGCTGAGATCAGTATGCTCAAGTCAACTGGTGAAAATACACACCAATTATTCCAAAAATATACTTTGGAAGATTTGATAATTACCAACTATCAACAATCAGGTATGGGGGGAGGCGATGCTCTGCCAAGCGAAAGCATGACATTGAACTTTGCTAAAGTTACACACGAATACTTCCAGCAGAAGAAAGATGGTGGTTTGGAAGCTGTTGGAGCAGAAACCTTTGATGTTAAAAAAGGTGAAGCATTAACATAGGCTTTTCCCAGTTAAATTAGTTATCTGCTGGGTTTTCCTTAGCAGATAACTAATCAAAATAAAAAAACACACTCCATCAAATTTGGTGGGAGTGTTTTTTTCTATTCAAATACAATGGCAAGACAGGACAAAGAACTTCGTATAACTCAGTCGGTGCTTGATCGTCTAATTGACTATGAACCTAAGAATTCTAATGAAGCTCTAAAATCTCGCTCAAAATCATTAAGTGACCTAAAACAATTTGTTAAGCGAGACTTAGAATGGCTTTTGAATTCCAGAAGCTACGCTGGTGATATTGATGCGGATTTAGAGGAAATCAAGAAGTCTATAATTACCTACGGATTACCTGACATAACCGGGATGAGCGTAAAAAGCCAAATTGAATTAAACAAATTGTCAGAGGCTTTAGAGGAAACCATAAAGAATTTTGAACCAAGATTCTTAAACCTAAAAATTTCATTAGAACCGGTTGAACATACTGATAAAGAATTAAAGTTTAAGATTGAAGCTTTTTTAGATGTTGAGCCTGCTCCCGAACCTGTTGTTTTTGATACTATTTTGGAACTTAGTAGTGGAGACTTTGAAGTTCGGCAAGGATATTAAATACCTTTATATTCCAATTAGTTAATAGATTAAATGCTTTTAGAATTGAACAGGATTAATTTCTTATTTAATTCTTTGTAAAATAAGCTATTATATTAACAGCTGTATCTTATTTATAATTAATAATTACATAATTTATGCGTGATGAACTTTTAGGGTATTACGAACAAGAATTAGTGTTTTTGCGTCGGATGGGGGCGGAGTTTGCCCGTCGTTATCCTAAAGTTGCATCAAGACTTCAATTAGATGAAGAAAAGGTAGAAGACCCGCACGTTGAACGCATGATTGAGGCTTTTGCCTTTCTCACGGGTCGTGTAAACCTCAAACTTGCTGATGAACTTCCTGAAATCACTGAATCATTTATAAATATCCTCTATCCGCATTATCTTTCTCCAATCCCATCTATGGCGATAGCGGAGATGACATACGGTTCATCGAAAGATAAATTAACAACAGTTCAGGTTTTAGAAAAAGGCTCGAGACTCAATTCTCCGGCTATTGATGGGACACCCTGCCGTTTTAGAACAACTTACGATGTTCAACTTGCACCTATCGAATTAGAAGAGGCAGCATTGGAATCTCCTGCACCCAAGGACGGACGGGGTATGTATGCAGAAAGTTACATACGCCTCAGTATGAAATGTTATGGAGGGGGAAACCTGAGTGAAATAAAAAATCCCGAAACAGATAAACCTCTTGATTATCTAAGATTTTATTTGAATGGTGATCCTCAACTTATCTACCCGCTCTATGAAATTATATTTAATCATTGCTCGGCAATAGAAATACGTCCGAAAGAAGCCCCTTTAGGAAATTCAATTCAGGATACGATTACCAATATCCAACTCAAACTACCCGATCCTGTAATCTTAACTAATGACTATGTAAAAGAGGTTGGCTTTGGCGAAGATGAAGGAATTTTACCCTATTCCAAACGATCTTTTTTAGGATATAGACTGCTCACTGAATATTTTGCATTTCCGTACAAATTTTTATTTTTTGACGTATATGGGCTTGATATAGCCGCCCAGCGAAACTTTAGCAGCCATTTTGATATCTTAATTCACTTGAAAGACATAACCCCACCAATTGCACCAGTTACTAAAGAAACTTTCAGAATGGGATGCACTCCGATTGTGAATCTTTTTAGAAGAACAGCCGATCCAATCTATGTATCCCAGCAAAAATACGAATATCACGTGATACCTGATGTCCATCGGCAAAAAAACACGGAAATTTATTCAATTAATGAGGTAATTACAACCGATCCTAAAACGAATATCTCCCGTGAATATGCGCCTTTTTACTCTTTGCGTCACGCTTATGGTGAAGAAAGTGAAAAGTCTTTTTGGTATGCAACGCGTAAAGATTCCCAAAGACAGGATGATGAAGGAACTGAAATGTACTTAAATTTAGTTGATAGTCATTTCAATCCGCGTGTTCCTGCAGCAGAAGTTTTAACTATAAAAACCGTTTGCAGTAATAGAGATTTACCTGCAAGGCTACCTTTTGGCGGTAAAGGAAGCGATTTCGAAGTTGAAGGAACTGCTTTGCTTTCAAAAGTTAAGTGTTTGACAAAACCTACTGAAACCATTCGCCCTGAGCGTAGAAAAAAAGCACAATGGCGACTTATTTCACACTTAAACCTAAACTTTCTATCTTTAGTAAATGGTGAAAACGGTTCACCCGAGGCGTTACAAGAAATGCTGCATCTCTATAATTTTGAAGATGAAACTGCAACGCGAAATCAGATTCTGGGCATTAAAAGTGTCGAATCCAAAACAGTAGTAAGACGTATTGGACAAAAAGTAGGTGCCGGCTTCGTAAGGGGACTGGAAACGACTATAGAATTTGACGAAGAACAATTTGTTGGAAGCGGTATGTTTCTATTTGCAAGTATCTTAGAAAGGTTTTTAGGTGTTTACGCCTCAATAAACTCATTTAACCAGTTAGTCATAAAAACCGAACAACGCGAAGGCGAAGTGAAACGTTGGAAACCGCGAACTGGCGAACAGATACTGCTTTGATTTTTTGAAGTCTATTTTAGAAATAAAAAAATTGATACACACAGCGATTATATGAACAAAATTTTAATTCTTACGGTAATTCTCTTTTTTAGTCTTGGATGTAATATGCTCAGTAATTTGACGAGTGAAAGCACGGATGAACCTACAAGTACTGAAACTGAAACAACTCAAACCGAAACACCTCAGACATCATCCACAGAAGCAGAAAATGAAGCTTCTACCCAAAACGTCTCAAATGAGAAAGACTTACTATCAATTGGTGCCGGGGCTTACCTTATAAAAGTTTCCTCAGAATATACGCCGGACGAAGTCGGAAGATGGTCAGCTTTTGGATTAATTGATGAAAGCAAAAAAATCGGCTGGGCAGGTAAATCCAAAAATGTTACAGATCAATCAATCGTGTTTGAACTTCCGGCAAAAACCACGTTCAAAAAGATTGGTTTTGATACGGCAAATGTTGATACCGAAGGTTCAGCTGCTAAGGAAGTTTCTGTTGAAATCTCAGATACTTCTCCTGACTCAGGATTTGAGACGATTCTATCAACAACATTAAAAGACAAAACTGATGGTCAGAATTTCCCTGTCGAAAAAGAAGTGGCAGGAAGATATGTAAAAATCAATGCCAAGAATAATTTTGGAGCTGAAGAATGGTTAGAGATTATGGAAGTCCGCGGATATGGAGAGCAGGAAACAATGAAACCACTCGAAGATGTCAGCGGAACTTACAAAAGCCGATATGGTAACTTCAGAATTAAACAAGAAGGCACTTCGATCGTTGGTTGTTACGAATATCAAAGCGGATTACTTAATGGCGGAATTGACGGGAAGATCATGACCTTAACTTGGAAAGAAGAAGGCGAAGGAGATTCAAATCGGGGTCCTGCTGTTTTTCTGTTCGATAAAGAAGCCAAAAAATTCCTCGGACTTTGGGGTTATGCTAACGGCGATTATTACTCGGGTAAATGGGATGGAGAAAAAATTAGTGACGAAGTTGGTAATTGCGAGCATTTCAAAAATTTAAGCGAAGAAAATGCGGCAGGAAGCCAGCTTGAAGAAGAACTCAAAAAAGATGGACGTGCTACAGTTTACGGAATAAATTTTGATTTTAATTCTGACAAGATCAAAGATGAATCTAAAACAACTCTTGACCAGATTGTCGGTATTTTGAAAGAAAATTCGGACTGGAAGATGACGGTTGAGGGTCATACAGATAATGTTGGTGGTGAAACTTTCAACCAAACCTTATCTGAGAAACGGGCTAATGCCGTCAAAAAGTATCTCGTTGATGCGGGAATTGATGAATCTCGTCTGACAGCAAAGGGCTTGGGAATGTCAAAACCGATCGCCAAAAATGATACAGAAGCAGGACGAGCAAGAAATCGTCGGGTTGAGTTAGTAAAACAATAAATGCCTAGAAAACCTTTAGAACAAGAACTCTTCGATGAACCATACAAGTTTGATTTCTTTCAAGCTGTGCGGCTTCTCGAAAAAATCTTTCCTGACAAAAAGCCTGTCGGGGGAGAAGCAATGCCTCACGAAGAAATAATCCGATTTCGTTCAAGACCATCTCTTGGTTTTCCGCCAAGTCAGATTCATAAATTTGAAAAATCATTTGATGAACATACCGAACAAGAAAAAATAGAATTGTTCATCAATTTTATGGGAATGCTTGGAGCTAATGGAGCAATGCCAGTTCATTATACTGAATTGGCAATGAGCCGTATCCGTTATGGCGACACAACAATGTGGGCTTTTATGGACATTTTCACCCACCGTGTCGTTTCCATGTTTTTTCGTGCTTGGGAAAAATATCGTTTTCCAATTTCTTACGAAAGAGGAAATGATGACTTTACTGAGTACCTATTCAATTTCATAGGAATGGGAACAAATGGTTTGCGTGGAAGAATGGCGATTGAGGATGAAACCCTCTTGCCATACGGCGGATTGATTACGCAAAAACCACACTCAGCTACTTCCCTGGCACAAATTCTTTCAGATTATTTTAGAATTAACGCAAAAGTTAAACAGTTTTTCGGTCAATGGATAGACTTAGATAAAGAAAGCATTACAAAATTAAGCCAAGCGAATAGTTCGCTCGGCATTGATGCGATTATAGGAACTCGAATTTGGGATCAACAATCAAAGTTCAGGCTTGTGCTTGGAGCATTAACTTATAAGCAGTTTCGAGCTTTTTTGCCAAACGGAACAGCTCATAAACCACTTAAATCAATTATCAGATTTATGATCGGTTTGGAATTTGATTTTGATATCCAGCTGGTTCTGCAAGCTAAACAAGTCCCCAGCACGATCTTGACAACCCGTGCGAAACGTCGCCCAATGCTTGGCTGGACTTCATGGCTTAAATCGAAACCTTTTGAAAATGACGATGACCAATTAGTATTACAGACAAATTGATATGCATATTGATTAAAACTTTTAGGAGAAAAAGCAATGAACGTAAATTTAAAGTCGTTAGTTGGAAGATTAAATGATACTTGTCGAAGTGCGTTGGAAGACGCTGCCGGACTCTGTTTAGCCAGAACAAACTATGATGTCGAAGTAGAGCATCTTTTAATGAAATTACTTGAAAGAGATGATACGGACTTACATAAAATCTGTAATCATTTTGAGGTAAACATTGACCGTTTGACAAAAGATGTAAACACCGCCCTCGATCAGCTTAAAACAGGTAACACAAGAACTCCAGGTTTAAGCGAACGTATTCCTCAATGGGTTCAGGATGCTTGGCTTGTAGCCTCAATTGAATTTGGTTCGGCTCGTGTTCGTTCTGGACATCTTATTTTGTCCCTCCTAAAAGATTCCTCTCTCTCACGCATTGCTCAAGATATTTCTAAAGAATTTAGTCACATTTCAGTCGAAACCTTGCAGGATAGATTCCTTGACATAACTTCGGATTCAGCTGAACAGAGAGAAGCTACCGCACTCGGTGAAACGGGCGTCGTAGGGAGTGACAAATCAGTAGCCAGCGGTGTTCCCGGTAAAACTAAAGCCCTAGATCAATTTGCTGAAGATTTAACTGCCAAAGCTCGTGCCGGAGAAATTGACCCGATTCTCGGTCGTGACTTTGAGATTCGTCAGATCATAGACATCTTAACCCGTCGCCGACAGAATAATCCGATCTTAACGGGTGAAGCAGGTGTCGGAAAAACTGCTGTCGTTGAAGGCTTTGCACTACGAATCGCTCAGGGTGACGTCCCCGAACCGCTTAAAAATGTTGCTGTCCGTTCGCTGGACTTAGGACTGTTGCAAGCAGGTGCCGGAATTAAAGGTGAGTTTGAAAATCGTCTAAAATCTGTCATTGATGAAGTTAAGTCATCTCCACAGCCGATAATTATGTTCATTGATGAAGCTCATACAATGATCGGTGCAGGTGGAGCAGCCGGACAAAATGATGCCGCCAACCTCTTAAAACCAGCTCTGGCTCGCGGAGAGTTAAGAACCATTGCAGCAACTACCTGGGCAGAATATAAAAAGTATTTTGAAAAAGATGCGGCTCTTGCAAGACGTTTTCAGGTTGTCAAAATTGAAGAGCCCGATGAAGAAAAAGCCATCGGAATGATGCGTGCGATCGCCGGCATGATGGAAGAACATCACGCCGTAAGAATTTTGGATGAAGCCGTCGTTGACTGCGTGAAGCTTTCACACCGTTACATAACAGGTCGGCAACTTCCTGACAAGTCCGTTTCAGTTCTGGATACAGCTTGTGCAAAAGTCGCCATTGGACAAGGTGCTACTCCTGCCGCAATTGAAGATGCAACAAGAACAATTGACCATTTAAGTCGCGAAATTGACTCGCTCGAACGAGAAGAAATAACAGGTTCAGATCATTCTGAAAGATTGGAAGAATTAAAAGTCGAACGCACAGAAACCGAAGCGAAATTAGAAAAACTCAATGCTCAATGGGAAAAAGAAAAAGAGTTAACCGAAAAAATCCGTAATATACGGATCAAACTGGAAATGTCGCGTCTTGATACCAAAAACGACGACATTTCAACAGCTGTCAGCACTCAAGAAACCTCCGAAACATCCAGTGAAAACGTAGCGGCAGCGACGGCTGAAGACGGTTCTGAGATCTCTGCTGAAACTACTTCAGGCGGTGATTCAACTGCAACTGCGACAGCCCCCGAAACAAACGAATCCATTGATGTTGATTCACTCAGGGAAGAACTTCAAAAAGCTGATGCTGAACTAAAAGAATTGCAGGGCGAAAATCCACTTATGTCACCTGTCGTTGATTCACAATCAATTGCAGAGGTTATTTCTGGCTGGACTGGAATCCCTGTCGGTAAAATGGTTTCGGATGAAATATATCAGATTATGAATCTTGAAAAGACACTTGGCGAAAGAGTTTTGGGACAAGATCACGCTTTGACTGCAATCTCCGAACGTATTAAGACATCTCGGGCAGGACTTACTGACCCGAAACGTCCGATCGGTGTCTTTTTGCTCGTTGGAACCTCCGGTGTAGGTAAAACTGAGACGGGTCTTGCTCTTGCTGACGAGCTTTACGGCGGAGAGCGTAATTTGATCTCAATAAATATGAGCGAATATCAGGAAGCCCATACGGTTTCGAGTTTGAAAGGCTCACCTCCAGGATATGTCGGTTATGGCGAAGGTGGTGTCTTAACCGAAGCAGTCCGTCGCAAACCTTACTCGGTAGTGTTACTTGATGAGGTTGAAAAAGCACATCCTGATGTTATGGAACTCTTCTATCAGGTTTTTGATAAAGGTGTTCTGGAAGATGGCGAAGGACGTGTGATTGATTTCAAAAACTGCATCATATTGCTTACATCCAATGTTGCCACGGACTTGATTATGTCTTTGAGTGCTGATCCTGAAACACGTCCTGATCCTGTTGGTCTGGAAGAAGCAATCCGTCCTGAACTTGTCAAAGCTTTCAAACCGGCATTATTAGGACGTATGGTAACTGTTCCGTATTATCCGATCGCTGATGATGTACTCAAAGAGATTGTTAAACTACAATTAGGTAAAGTCGAAAAACGTGTTGAAAACAATCACAATACGAAATTTACTTATGAAGAGTCTGTAATTGATACAATTGCCAAACGTTGTACGGACGTTGATAGTGGTGCAAGAAATGTCATAAACATCATTAACGGGTCGCTTTTGCCGAAAATGAGTACAGAAGTTTTATCTAAAATGGCGACAGGTGAAGACATAGAAGGAATTCACGTTTCTGTTGGTGACGATGAAAACTTTGTGTATGAAGTTAAGTAAATTTTTTAAGTAAAGCATTAAAGAACGAACAAAGGGAAAATAAAATATGAATATGTTAAAAAGAGGCTCTAGGGGCTTAGAAGTTGAACACTTGCAAAAATGTCTTAATCAACTTTATCCCCTTGATTATCCTCAGTTAGTACGTGATGGAAAGTTTGGTCCGCTCACACATCAGTGGGTAGAAAAATTTCAAAGGATGAATGGATTAAAAATAGACGGAATAGTAGGTCCGAACACATCGGCTAAGTTAGCTTACAAATTGCCGATGTCGTATCCAATGAAAAATTTCACACCTGCTCCTCCAGGTTTTGATCCTCAACCAGAACAGACTTATACACCCGTTCCTGCTCCAACTATCAGTCATAAAAGGGTGGTTTTGCTTGAAGGTAGCATTGCTCCCAATGCAAAAATTAATTCCAAAGAAGAAACATTGATCAAAGTAGATGCAAATGTGCCTTTAGCTACCTGCATTTCCAAAGTTACTTTTGCAGCAAAGAAACTGCTTAATGAAGCTTCAAGCTATCAACGTTTGAAGGCACTTACAATCATGGCTCATGGAGCTTATAGCGGTACACACAAAGATAAGCTCGGAGATCTTTTAGAATTTACTCCTGATTTTGATGAGGACGGGGAAGGAGTAGGAGGTTATGGAGTTTTTATTGGAAATCGGGCTTTGTCCTTGAAAACAATGTATCTTGTATCAGAATGGAGAAATTTGTTTGAATACATAGTCTTGTTATCTTGCGGAATAGCTTACACACATCCTATGAATGAAGGTAAAATCGGAGATGGTCAGCTTTTTTGTAAACGAATGGCTTCATCAACTGATGCTAAAGTGATCGCCTCTGATCGAATTCAGACTTATATGACCAATGAAATGAGTAGCCAAATATTTGGTTGGGAGTATAGTAAAACTGAAGCAACTGGAATTGACTTTGGAAAATGGGAAGGTCAGGTTTATGTATTTGAGCCAAATGGTTCTATGAGCAAATATAAAAAATCAAGTTTTCCCAAGACAGATTTTCTATAAAAAGCATGTGGCTTTAAAAGTATTGATAATCGGCAATTTTTGTTAATTATTTCGTCATAAACTCAGTAGTAAGGCTTTTTGTGTTTTTGTTAAATGGAAAACGTAAAGCCAACTAGGCAAAATTCTATTGCTAAAAGTTTTGTTAGCCAAAGAATTTTATTGTAATTGATAAGAGGAAATTTGAATGACGGTAAGTAAAACAACACAAGAAAACAGGACTCTTTATCTTGATACACCTTTGGGTAAAGACTTTTTACTTTTAAATAAATTCACAGCTGTTGAAAAAATCTCGGGGATGTTTCATATTGAGGCTCAACTTCTACACGCTGAAGATGAAGAAGGGCACGAACCAACTGATATTGACCCAAGTGAAATTCTTGGTAAAGCAGTTACGATTACCGTTACCCAAAGAGACGGAACAAGCCGTACTTTCAACGGAATGGTAAATTCTTTTTCAAAAGGAAACAGAAATGCCCGTTTCTCGTTTTACGATGTCACGATTGTCCCTCACGTTTGGCTTTTAACTCAAAAATTTCAAAGCAGGATTTTTCAACACAAGACCATTCCGCAAATTCTTGAAGAAGTTTTCAAAGGTTTCGAATTTTCAAATGAGATTCAAGGGACTTTTAAACCGAGAAATTATTGTGTTCAGTACCAAGAATCCGATTTTGATTTTGCCTGCCGTCTTATGGAAGAAGAAGGTATCTATTATTATTTTGAGCATACGGAATCAAAACATAAGATGATCCTTGCAAACACCACACAATCTCATCAAGACGCACCTTCGAAAAACATCATTAATTACAATATTTCATTAGAAACTGACGAAGGCTTTATTCCTAGAATCAACGACTTAAAAATAGGTTATAGGCTTCAAAGCGGTAAAATAACGAACAGGGATTATACCTTTCAACTGCCTACCAATAATCTTGAGAGTCAACAACCCTCTTTATATACAATTGGTGATAATCAAAAACTGGAGATTTATAATCACCCGGGAGGCTATGCCCGTAAAGTTGATGGAATAGACAAAATGGGTGGAGAAGATTCATCTAATCTACAAAATGTTTTCGATGACAAACAAAGAGTCACTGAAACAATGATGAACGCTCTTGACTCGCAGTATAATGTGCTAATTGGGGAATCTAACTGTTGCTCGTTAACTGCCGGTCACCGTTTTGGACTCCAAAAACATCCAAATAATAAATTGAATGCTCAATATGTAATAACTGAGATAAAACACGAAGCAGTTCAAAATCCAAGTTATATCTCCGAGGCTGAAGAGGAAACTCCCTATGAAAATGAATTTAATTGTATTCCACATGGTCAAGGGACGCCTCTCTATTGTCCACCACAGGTAACTCCTAAACCAACCATCCAAGGGGCACAAACTGCAGTTGTAGTCGGACCGGGTGGAGAAGAAATTTTTACGGACAAATATGGACGTGTGAAAGTACAATTTAACTGGGATAGGCATGGGCAAAACGATGCCGATAGTTCTTGCTGGGTTCGAGTTGCTCAAGTGTGGGCTTCCAGCGGTTGGGGTTCTATGTTTATTCCGCGAATCGGGATGGAAGTAATTGTCCATTTTATTAATGGTGACCCCGATCAACCAATAATCACAGGTTGCGTCTATAATCCCGAAACAATGCCCGCCTATACACTACCTGATGAAAAAACAAAATCAGGCATTAAATCAAACTCAAGTCAGGGCGGAGATGGTTTTAATGAATTTCGTATAGAAGATAAAAAAGGCGAGGAACAAATCTTCATTCATGGAGAAAAAGATTTAGATGTCCGCATCAAAAATGATGCAAAAGAAATAATTAAAAACGATCGCCACTTGATTGTTGAGGAAAATCAGTTTGAAAAGGTCGGTGCTGATAAACACCTGAAAGTAAATGGAGACAAGAACGAAGAAGTCACCGGAACTGTTTCAGAAAAAGCTCAAAATATGCAACTTAAGGCGACACAGAATTATGCTATTGATGGAACCTCGGAAGTTCATATAAAAGGCGGACAAAATGTAGTCATTGAATCTAACACTAGTTTGACTCTTAAAGTTGGAAGTAGCTTTGTAAGCTTAAGCCCCGCCAATGTTTCGATCAGCGGACAAATGGTTAATATCAATAGTGGCGGAATGGCTGGCTCTGGAATGGGTAGTAATCCAACCGCACCGACTGAGCCACAAGAAGCTGATGATGCTGTGGCAGGACAAGTAGCGGGAAGTAGAACTCCTAGCCCTCCTCCTCCACCAACAGAGTTTACGCCTTTGGCACAATCCATATCAGATGCGGCTAATAAGGGAATACCTTTTGTTGATTACGCCTAATTTTTAGCTACTTAAAGAAAAGCAAATGAACATACAACTATTAAAAGAGAACATAATAAATAACCGTGTTAGGTTGTATTGTGTTCTGGATGGAGCCGCAATTGATAACCTTCCCAAGCGTTTGTATGAAATGCGCCCCCCCAACTATCCTCTTATCGGGGGTCAGCTTACGCCTGATATGGTTCACGTCGCTCCATATCTTATTCAATTAAAGCAAAACAATCGCTTCACGGATTGGATTCTAGAAAATGGATTTGATAAAAATTGGGGGATTTTTGTTCATACCCGTTCACCCAAAATTGAAATGAGAAGACATTTCCGCTCGCTAATGACGGTTCACAGCGAAGATGGAAGACCAATGCTTTTTCGATTTTACGACCCAAGAGTTTTTCGTAAATTTTTACCCACTTGTGATAAAGGACAAATTAAAACTTTTTTCGGAGATGTGGCAAAGTTTTTTGTTGAATCAGAAGAGAAACAAAAACTACTGATTTACAAAATAGAAAACGATGAGTTGAAGCAAAGCGAAATAGATTTAAGCAATAAAGAATAGGAGTAAAATTATGTCTATAGGAAGACCTGCCGCCAGACCAACAGATAATGTGGTTCACCCCCTTCCACCAGTTTTAGGACCTGGACCGGGTAGCATTAATGTGAAGACTGGTTTCTTACCACAGTGGAGAGGAGTTCCTGCTGCTGTTGCTGCTTCACTCCAATCTGCGAAGGCTATATCTGATACAGCTATCAAAACCGCTGAAGCAGCGACGCTAGCTGCGGCAGGAACACCGGGAGCTCCAGCCGCAAAAGCTGCGGAAGAAGCTGCTAAATCCGCTGCAGCAGCTTCAATGTCTTCTACAATTACAAGTTCAGCGGGAGGTGCTGACATACACGCCTGCACGACACCTTTGCCCATTCCACCGCATGGTCCTGGAGTAGTTATCGATGCCTCAAAAACGGTAGTGGTTAATCATTTACCAGCGGCAAGAATGGGAGACACAATACTTGAAGCGGTTGGACCACCTAATAAAATTGCAAAAGGTCAAATGAATGTACTTATCGGAGGATAAAAATGTTGGCTTATGGCTGACAACTAACAGCTAAATATGCTTGTTATAAAAAAAGAACAGATCGAACATTTTATTGCTGAGGATGACACACAGCTTATTCGTGTCATCTCGGAAATTATCCGCGAGGCTTTCTTCGATAGCATTGAAGATTATTCTGATGAAACTATTACAGAAATGGTTAAGATCGGAATTAGATGTGCCAAATCTTATGGATTTGAAAGAGCTCAACACATCGCTTCATTTGTTGCATTGATGTTTGAAATCTCACCCGTTTTCGATACTAATGATCAGGTAAATCTTATTCTCAAAGATGAAAACATTCCTCACGAACAAAAGTTTGAATATATGTTTGGACGCATCCCCGAAGAAATGTGGGCTGATATGGAAACGACTTACGATGCAAGAGTCTGGTTTCCGGAAAAAGAAAAGGTTGAGGAATAAATATGTCAGAACAAAACCAAGAACAAACCGAACAACCAAAATCAGAATTAGCTCAAAAGGTCGAACGTCAAGAACAACTTGTTGCCGAAATACAAAAAGCAATCGAAAAAGAGCCTTCCGATGAACTAAATCTAAGACTCTTACGCGAAAGAGATACCCTACGGCATCTTAGATTAAGACAAAAAGGAAATCCTCTTGAACGTGCCCAAGCCAAAGCAAATTATGCTGCCAAAGCCGCAATGAGCCGAGCTATCCAACCTGTTGAAAAATAAAAACCGCATACAAACATTTTTGTATGCGGCTGGCTTTGCACAAAAATTAAGATTTTTTGAATTAAACCGAAAAATATCTTTTAAATGATTTTTTATCCCGCTAGGGATCAACTGATAATAGCCCGTCGATTTATCGTCGGGTATCAATTGAAATAGATCAGAAAGTCCCGCTAGGGACGACTGCCTGATTCAGTCGTCCCTAGCGGGACTTTCATGATTTAGTTTTATCAAACTCCGACGATAAATCGACGGGCTATTACCGAAATGTTCCTAACGGAACAAAGAACGTGGTGATACATTCTTTTTTTATAATTTTTGTGCAAAGCCTATGCGGTTTTATTTAACACTTTCTCTCTTTGTTTACTATTTTTTACTTTATCAAGGTCTTGTCATTGCCTCAGGATCAATTAATTCATCAAATTTCTCACCGTCTAAAATTCCTAATTCAATTGCTGATTCACGCAAAGTACTTCCTTTTTTGTGAGCATTCTTAGCAATACTTGCGGCGTTGTCATAGCCTATGTGCTGATTTAGAGCGGTTACGAGCATTAATGAATCATTGAGATATTGATCAATCTTCTCACGGTTTAATTCGAGTCCTGCGATGCAGTATTCGACAAATCCGTGGCAAGCGTCGTGAATCAATCTAACCGAATGTAAGAAATTATGAATCATTACGGGTTTGAAAACGTTTAATTCAAAATTCCCTTGCGAGCCTGCAAAACCGATTGCCGCATCATTTCCCATAACTTGTGCCGCAACCATTGTCATCGCTTCGGATTGTGTCGGATTAACTTTGCCCGGCATAATCGAACTTCCAGGCTCATTTGCAGGTAAATTCAGTTCACCGATTCCACAACGCGGTCCCGAACCGAGCCAACGTATATCATTGGCAATTTTCATCAAAGAGCCTGCCAAGGTTTTGAGTGCTCCTGACGCAAAAACTATTTCATCATGTGCGGAAAGTGCCGCAAATTTATTGGGATGAGATTTGAAAGCTAATCCGGTTAATTCAGAGATTTTTGCCGCAACTCGCTCTGAATATTCGGGATGTGAATTTAATCCCGTTCCAACAGCAGTTCCGCCAATCGCTAAATCTAAAAGTCCACTCATCACAGCGTTTAATCTCTGAATGTCTCTTTCGACCAAACTCGCCCAACCGCCGAATTCTTGTCCGACTGTAAGCGGCGTTGCATCCTGTAAATGAGTCCGACCAATTTTTACAACGTCAGCAAATTCATTTGCCTTTGCCTCGATCGCATTCTGAACTTTTTGAACTTGCGGAATGAGTTTGGTCATTTGCTCCGCCGCCGCTATATACATCGCTGTCGGAAATGTATCGTTTGAACTCTGCGATTTATTAACATCGTCATTCGGATGAATCGGCGATTTAGAACCCATTTCGCCACCCGCAATTTCAATCGCACGGTTTGAGACAACCTCATTCGTGTTCATATTCGTCTGCGTTCCCGAACCTGTCTGCCAAACTCTCAGCGGAAAATGCTCATCCAACTTCCCTTCAATAACTTCATCCGCCGCCTGCACAATTAAATCTCTTTTATCTTCGGGCAATTTACCCAAATCCGTATTAACGATTGCACAAGCCTTTTTCAAAACACCCAACGCACGAATCATCTCTCTTGGCATGACATCAAAACCGATATTGAAATTCTTCAAACTACGTTGCGTTTGAGCTCCCCAATACCTATCCGCACGGACTTCTATTTCGCCCATTGAATCCGTCTCAATTCTTGTTTCCATATCTTTTTTTGTAGCTTCTGACATACTATTATTTTAAATTTTTGGTAGTAAATTTTGCTTGACTATTAACATAAATTTGATGAAAATAAGGTGTGGAGAGCAGTAACTCTCCACACGGTTAAAATCAAGATTTAAGTTTCTTGATTTCAGACTCAAGATTGGAAAGGCGTTGGTTTAAGTTTTCGAGGCTTGAAACCAATGCCTTTTCTCTTTCTGCTTTTCGTTTATGTTGCCATAGTTGAAAACCAATCCAGAGAATCTTGAGACAATTGAAAAGGATATTCATATCCATGATCAATCACCTCCCTTATTTTCAATTTGTCAGAACTTTCATTCCAACGATTTAAATCATACACGATAAGCCTTTTTTGTTAAGTTTAGAAACGGAAACTTTGGCAAAAATAAATGGTTGAGACTGTCTTTTATTTGAATTTACCACTTTTAGTGATTTAATAAAGTAATAATTTATCTGAGTTATTTGGACATCGAATGCTACCCCTAAGCTGAAGTTGTTTTTTGTAGGCGTAGCTTTTTCTAGAAAGTAAAGGCTATAAAAGATGAAAACAGAAGACTGGAACAAACTTAACGAGATTTTTCATAAAGCTCTTGAACTGGATTTATCTGAGCGAAAACAGTTTATAGAAGATGAATTTGGTGATGATGAAGGTCTAAAAAAAGAGGTCTTAAAATTAATCGAATCAGCCGAAAGCGAAACCGATTTTTTAAATGATAATGCCATCGGTGACATTTCTGATTACGCAGATGTTATCGAAGACTTTGAAGGCAAGCAGATTGATGATTATAAGATCCTCAAAGAGATCGGACACGGCGGGATGGGTGCGGTTTATCTTGCCGAACATAAAGGCGAAGGTTTTACACAAAAAGTCGCACTAAAACTCATCAAACGCGGAATGGACACCAATGCCGTTCTCAAACGCTTTTTGCTTGAGCGACAAATTTTAGCTTCGCTTGAACATCCGAACATCGCACGGCTTCTTGATGGCGGTTCGACGGAAGACGGTTTGCCATATTTTGCGATGGAATATATCGAAGGCGAACCGCTTCGTAAGTTTTGCGATAACCAGCAATTTGAAACTAATAAACGCTTGGAGATTTTCTTGAAAGTCTGCCGTGCCGTTTCTTACGCACATCAAAAACTCGTCGTTCACCGAGACATTAAACCCTCAAATATAATCGTTACAAATGATGGCATTCCAAAACTTCTGGATTTTGGTATTGGAAAAATTCTCTCGCCTAATTGGAATGAATCAACTGCCGAAGCGACCGCAACGCAAATGCGTCTGATGACTCCTGAATATGCTTCGCCCGAACAAATCCGCGGTCAAATGACAACTACTGCCACTGATGTCTATTCGCTCGGGGTGGTTTTATATGAACTTCTAACCGGAACAAGACCTTATAAATTTGAATCATCAAACCCAATCGAAATTTCTGAAAAACTATCTACTGAAGAACCTGTGAAGCCAAGTGATGCGACTGGAACGGAGGGACGAAGAGATGGAGAGACAGAGAGAGACAAAAATATCGAAACTGAAGAAAATCTATCCTCTTCTCTCCCTCCCCATTTCTCTCCTTCACAGTTAAAGGGTGATTTGGACAACATCATCTTGAAAGCAATTCAGAAAGATACTGAAAGACGTTACAAATCAGTAGAAGAATTTGCAGATGATATTGAGCGATTTTTAAAAGGATTGCCTGTCTCCGCAACGGCTGACTCTGGATTTTATCGTTTTCAAAAATTTGTCAAACGTCATCGAACAGGTGTTTTCTCTGCATTTGCGTTTGCAGTTTTGTTGATTGGTGCAACTGGTATTACAACTTGGCAGTATTTCAAAGCCCAACAGGCTCAAGCCAAAGCTGAACAGAGATTTACTGATGTCCGAAAACTCGCTAATTCGGTAGTTTTTGACCTTCACGACGCAATCCAAAATCTGCCCGGTGCAACCCCAGCCCGTGAACTTCTCGTCAGAAATGCTCTTGAATATCTCGATAAATTAGCCAAAGAAGCTGAAGGCGATACGGCTTTACAGATCGAACTTGCCGATGCATATGACAAAATTGGAGATGTGCAAGGTGGCTCTGGAGGTTTTCACCTTGGACAACGAAAAAAAGCCAAAGAGAGTTATGAAAAAGCTCTGGCTATCAGACAAAAACTTTTAAATTCTGAGCCTAATAATCCATTGTACAGGCGTAAAATAGCTGCAAGCTATGCCAAACTATCAAATATATTTCTTGTTCAGGCAAATACCGAGGAGAGTTTAAAATTACGCAAAAAGGCTTTGGGTATTTATGAAAAACTTGCAGAAGGAAATCCTGATGATTCAAGTTTGCAAATCAAATTATCAGAGACCTATGCCAATGTAGCTTATTTATACACAATTACAAATAAAACTCCTCAAGATGATGAATACCACCAAAAAGCTATTTCGATAGCTAATGACCTTGTTTCTAAAAATTCTGGTGATGAAACATTTATAAAAAATCTGGCTACTGCCTACGAATTTTATGGAATTTCACTGTCCACCAAACAAAAATACAAGCAGGATTTAAAATTTTATAAAAAAGCCTTTGAGATTTGGCAAAAATTAAGCAGTAAAAATCCGCAAAATATATCCTTCAAAGTAAAATATGCAAGTCTAAATTATGCTTTAGGAGTAGCTGTTTACAACGCCAATGAGAAACAAATTTCCGCAGAGGCAATAAAAGAATCTCTGAAATATCTCAACAAAGCTAAAGATGTTTATAGTGAACTCCTTGAGATTGATCCTAAAAATAAGGATTTTCAACTTAGGTTTTTAGATTCGGAAACAATTCGTGCTTCACTTTTTTCTGAACTGGGAAATCCGCAAAAAGCTATTGATATATTAGAAAACATCTTAAATTCTTTTACAAAGTTAATTAAAGAATCTCCAACAGAAAAAAGTTTGTTAAGTAACGCTTCATTAACCCGTGAACAACTTGGCGAGGCATATCGAGCAATAGCTAAAGACAAAAAATCTACTCCAAGTGAACAATTAAAACACTGGAAAATAGCTCGTGATTACTACCAAAAAGCCTACAATACTCTAAAAAGCTTCCGTGATTCAGGAGACTTGGTCTTTGTCGAAATAGGCAAGACAGAAGCAATCAAAAAGAGAATAGATGAATGTAATACAGCAATCACATCTTTATAATAAGTTGTGATTTGGAGCAATTCTCTTATCTGTTAAACTAAAGAATTTATAGATATGGTCAATCGTTTAGTAAAAGCTCAAATTGAAGCACAGAAAGTGTTAAGAAGATAAAACTAATATTTAATTATGCTCAGCTGGCTTAAGCCTGAAAATAGTCGTTTTGTTGATACAATATTAAAAGTCTGCTCAAATTTCTCTATAGTATTTACCGTTACTGGATGGATTACGTTAGTTCTTTGGTGTTTGATAGTTGTGTCGGTTTATGCGTACTCTGATTCCTTGTATTTTTTCGTCTTGGAATCATTACCAGAAAAGTTTAACTTGAGATATTACTATTTTCATGTTTTTTATCCTTATGGATTCTTTATTGGTGTTGGTTTCTTAGGTATTAGCAGTTTGCTCAAAGTTTATCCAGAAATCAACATTCTACTACCTACAATAAAATCATACGAGGACATCAAAGAACTAGGTTTAATACAATTGGCTGAGCTGCCTAGTTTTAATAGAAATGATGTCCTTAATAGAGAACACTATTCTAGTTTAGGTTTTGTAGATTCAAGAAGTTTTTATCTTGAAAGTTTGAGAAGAGTAAGAAACCAAATAGTTAATTTTAACTCAAAGGAAAAGCCCAAAACTTTATTAATTAGTAGCTTTGTAAGCAATGAAGGTAAAACTACAACTGCAGTTAATCTATCTTTATTACTTGCTAGTTCAGAAAAGAAAGTTTTGCTTATTGATTGTGATTTAAGGAAGCCGAATTTACATAGGACATTTAATTTATATAACACGTTTGGTTTGACCAACTGTCTTGTTGGGGATGGTGAGTTTGAAGATAGAATTATTCAAGACCCTTATCTTCCTAATTTAAAAGTTGTTACATCCGGTCCAATGCCACCCGATCCATCCGCACTCTTAAGTACGAAATACATGAAAGCTTTTTTGTCGTATGCAAAAGAATCGTTTGATTTTGTAATCCTCGATACGCCGCCAATGCTCTTTTCTGAAGTGGAACTCTTATCGTCGATTGTAGACTCTGTTATTCTGGTCGTTTCGCCTTCTACTAAATCCCTACACTTAAAAAGAGCGAAGGAGGATATAGAATCAATTGGGGGAAATATTCTTGGAGTAATAGTAAATAGAAAGAGTTTTTTATATTCAAAAGAAAAACAACATAACTATGGTTCAAGCTACTTTTATGGATATTATTCTGAAGATGATGATGACACTCCATTAATGGAAGACAATAGTGAGCTATTGGAGGAAGAGGATTATTATGGTTATGAAAATGATGATGATATTGCGGATCAAGAGGATGAGTTGTGATTTGGAACAATTCTCTTATCTGTTAAACTCATTTGGAAATGATAATCATTTTGCCCGTGTGGAAACACTCGGGCTTTTATTTTGTCTTTCTAACCAAAACGAAATTCTTGACAAACCTTCTCAATGAAATTTACGTTTAAATTGTCAGGAATATTTTCCTAATCCCTAAAGTATATGGAAAACCTTAAACTTCTCTTTCAAATTTATTTTCGTCCGGCTTTTGCTTTTAGCGAAATTATGGACAAAGGCAGTTGGGTATTTGCAACGATTGCAGTTTTGGTTGTTACATTTGCATTTCAATATGCCGTTCATACAAAGATTTTGGAGACTTACGCAGTTACGCAAGCAGATTATTATTTTGCGACAACAAATATTGACGCATCTGTACCTGTTGATTCCCAGATTCCGATAGATTCTCAAGCAAGCAATGGAAAACGCCCTTTTCCGCTTATCGGCAACGCTATTTTTTACTTTTTCTCTTTTTATTCAAGCTTTTTCACACCTCTGATTGGACTGTCACTTTTCTATGTTCCCGCAACGATAATTTTAATTACACTTTTTGGAAGACTCGGAAACGTCGGTGTGGTTTTTCGCAGAGATTATGCGACCTACGCAACTTGCTCTTTAATGGCTTGGGTTGCGGTTCATCTTCCGTTTGCGATCGTTGGATTCTTGCTAAATTCAACTAATGTTGACGGCTCAATTTATCTTGCTTTTTGGTTTATCAGTGGTTTGCTTTTCGGTGTTTTACAGATTTTTGCATTGCGAACTGTTTTTGGTGTTGAATATGGCGTGGCGATTCTGACTTTGGCAATTTCATGGATTTTTTATTCGCTTGGGACTTTTATATTCCAATTCATTTCGCCTCTACTTTTTTCACCATTTTTATTGTTTTTTGCAATCATTCTTTTGGGCGGATATTTGGGAAGCGAGGTTCGCGGATTTGGAAGTGCGATGCGACAAAAGCGTGATTTGAAAAGATTTCTGAATAACGCAACCGTTAACCCAAATGATGCTGATGCACACATTCAACTCGGACTTATTTATCAAAAACGCCGACAAGATGAAAAGGCTCTGGAGCATTTTACGAAGGCTTACGAAATAGACAATGAAGAAATTGATGCCAATTACGAACTCGGCAAAATCGCTCGAAAAAACGGCGATTTACAGAAAGCCATTGAGCATTTCAGCGTTGTCGTCGAGCAAAATGAAAAGTATTCCCTAAGTGAAATCTGGCGTGAGATCGGTGCGACATATTTGGAAGCAGGAATGAATGATGAAGCCTTTAACGCTCTTGAGAAGTTCACCACAAAACGCCCGTTCGATCCCGAAGGTTTGTATTATTTTGGCAAGGTTCTGCAAAATCAAGGAAAAAATTCTGAAGCCAAAGAAATGTTTGAACGTGCTATCGAATCTATCAAAACCGCTCCTTACTACCGTAAAGGCGAATTACGCCAATGGAGCAGATTGGCTCAGAAAGAACTTTAGGAGTGTAAGCATCCTTGCTTGCAAGTCCGCTGATTTTTAGCGGGCTATTTTATCTTATCACCCTTAAATCAATGACCTTTTCTCGATTGCTAAAGAAACGCAATCGTGCAAGCAGGGATGCTTACACTCCTTAAATTTACCTTTCGTAAACTGTCACAAACCTTTTAATCGGTTCTTCCTCATCGCCTAAATATTCTGAAAAACCTGTCTGAGTTAAACCGTTTTTGTCAAAGTTTGATAAATCATTCGGCGATAAAGCCCAAGGCAAGGCTTCGGGTTCAATTCCATTTTCTCGGAATCTCTGCACAGCAATTAGCTCTCCGTTTTCTGCAACGAAACTCGTAATTTTAGCCATTACTTCTTCACGCAAATTTGGCGGAAGTGCCTGAATTGTATAGACTTCTAAAACCAAATCGAATGCTTTGCGAAATTCTTTCGGCGGGTTGAATAGGTCTGCGACTTGAAACTTAATATCTGTATTTTTGTGAATTCGTTTGGCAATTTCGATGGCTTTTTCGGAAATATCGAAAGCTGTTACATCAAAATCTCTTTCGTATAAAAATTTGGCTTCGTCGCCGAGTCCGCAACCAACAACCAAAGCTTTTCTGCCTTTTCCTTCTAATTTATTTTCATTTTCCCATTCGACCAAAAATCTATTCGGCTCAAAATCTACCCAAGGAATTAGTTCGCTGTCGCCTTCTGTTTCTCTGTAAATTGCATCAAACCAACCTGTTGCATCGCCTTTTTCGAGATATTCGGTGGCGATTTCTTTCATTTTTTCGCGTAGTTCTTCTTCATTTTCCTGCATATTTTTGATGATAACGCTTTTTTCGAGCAAAGCTAAGTTTAACTACATAAGTATGTGGTGAATTATTTTCTGCCCACGACTAAAATTTTGTTTAGATTGGATAAATTGACGTTTTGAGAAGGCTGGAAAAGGAGAGAGAGCAGAGTGCAAAGAGATGAAACCGAAAATGTAACTTGGAATGATTTGTTTTGGCGCTTGGCAGTGGTCGTAACGATTACAACGATTGTTGCAGTATTAACCTCGGGGTTGATGGCATAACTTTCAATTAAAAATAGTTTTAAAGCTTTAATACGAATTTTTAAGTTCGTCTGCGGTTGGAGATTTATCAAAAGCAGAAAGATAATTCTCCTGTCTTCAAAGAATAAATCCGACTGTTACAAAAAAATCTCACCGCAGACGTTTTGATTAATTTTTTTTCAGAGGAGAAATCAGTAAATTATGAAAACACTAACTACTCTATTTATTTGTCTTATCGCAATATTTGGACTAGCTTGCGGTTCAGGGGCGGGCGGTACGGAAGTTAAGATTGCCGAAGATAAGCCTTTACAATTTGAAGCAAAAACAGCTTATGCAGATATGCGTCCTGACTTGACAGAAGTTCATTTTGCATTGGCAAATTATGATTTTACGATGGAACCTAAGACTATCAACTCGGTTGGCGACGTAAAGGACGGTCAAATCCGCATCACATTCGGTTTGAAGGGCGAAAAAGGCGAAGATTTTAATAATCCTGTTCAACCGGGTGAGTATTCGGACACAAAACTAAAATGGGTTGATATATATCATTTTGCCGATGGTTCTCATCAAACGGTCAATGTCGAAGAACGAAAAGGCAAGGTTACGATTACCGAAGTCACCGATACGGAAATCAAAGGTTCGATTGATGTTACGGGCGACAAAGGCAAAACCGTAAAAGCCAGCTTTACAGCAAAAAAAGTCAAGTAAATCCCTGCTTTTGCGAGGTTCATCCTTCCCCCTTTGAACCAAGCAACAAGTCTGTGTTTGAAAACCGATTGCCAACCTAAAAAAGTTTGGTTACTATTTTGGTCAAGCCCAATCGGTTTTCTCGCAGGCGATTTTATAAAACTAAATCATTGATAATAAGGAAGTAAAAAATGAAAGTTTCAGTTTTAGTAATTATTCTTGTCTTTTCTTTTAGCGTTTTTGGACAAAGAAATCCCGCTCAGAAGGATGTTGATTCAATGTGCAATGTTTCGGCATTTGTAATTGATAAAGACCCGAAAGGATTGAATGTTCGCTCAAAACCAAGCGTTAGATCAAAAAGACTCGGCGTAATCCCTTTTAATTCGGATGGAACGGTTGTTGACATCATCGGCTCAAAGGGCAAATGGATGAAGATCGAAGCAGCTAGAAATGCAGAAGATGAAAAGGTCTTTTCAAAAACAGGCTGGGTTTATGCTCCACTTCTCGGCATCACGACTAAAAGAACAAATGGAGAAGGTGATTCTTACATAGACGTTTATCGGACGATCGGCAGCCGCAATGATGTAAATAACATCATTACAAGACTTTCTGTTGCAACCACATACAAACTCGAAGGCTGTTTTCAGGACTGGTTAAAAATCACCGTTCCAAATAAAGTTAAGAATTTCTCAGCTTGGTTGCATTCTGATAATCAATGCGACTTGCCTTGGACTACCTGCCCATAAATTATTTGGTGGTTGGAGCACCGGACTCCTTCCAAGCTGTCCAACCACCTTTCATTGAAAAGACATTTGTATAACCCATTTTTTGCAAATTATTTGCCGCAAGTGCCGAACGATAACCTCCACCACAATATAAAATGAGTTCGGTTTCTTTATCAGGATATTCGTGAATAATATCTCTTTCGATAACTCCACGCCCCATATGAATTGCATCTTTTGCGTGATTTTCATCCCATTCATTATCTTCACGAACATCAATTAATATCGCACCGTCAGCTTGTCTTTCGATTGCCTCTTCAACCGTGAATTCCCTAACATTTGGCATCACATCTTCAACCAATTTTTCAAACTCTTTTGAATGATCCATAAATTTTTTATTTTTTTTTGCAAGTTATTTCTGAACTGTCCGTTCAATAGTCATTAAAGTTGGTAACAACAAAAAATTCAAATAGGAGAAATCGGAAAGATCATGAAAAAACTTTTAGTTTTAACAGTATTAGTGTGCTGTGTTGCTTTTGCAGGATGTAGCAAAGACGGAGAGATAAGTTCATTTATTACAGAATTTGAGACAGTTACAACAGACATCACCAAAAAACTCGAAGAAGGTGATATTGATGGTGCTAAAAAAACATTTGACGATAAAAAATCTTCATTGCAAACAAGCTGGGATGCCATCAAAGGTGCGAGAGGTTTTCAGGTTAGCGAAGAATCCAAAACCAAACTTACTGAGAGCGTAACCAAAAATGTAACAGCTCTTGGAATAGCTGCCGGAAAAGCAAAAATCAAGTCAGTAAATGACAAGGCTAAGTCTCAAAAAGTAGATGATTTATTAAACGAATACAAAAAAATATTCGAAATGTAATCACACAGTTTCAATTTGTTTTGAGTTTCAGCACTAGTTGGGGTAACTGTAAAAGGCTTCGGATTCAGCAAACGTCCTCCGTTTGTCCGAAGTGGAAACTCAAAGCAACCGGCGACCGGAAAACTTTTCGGTCGCTTTTTCTTTTGCCTGCAAATATTTATAATGATAATTTCGCAATTAAAACAATTATTTAATAAAAAGAGGATTATAAATGGCAGAACAATTTGATGTAACGATTATCGGCTCGGGACCGGGCGGTTATGTAGCAGCGGTTCGCGGAGCTCAAATGGGTTTAAAAGTAGCATTAGTAGAAAAAGAAAATGGTGCAAGACTCGGCGGAACTTGCGGACTTCGCGGATGCATTCCAACGAAAGCATTATTAAATGCCGCACATCTCTATCAAAAAGCAGGACATTTTGAAGATTTTGGTTTAAGCGTTGATAACCTTAGCTATGATTGGACAAAGGTTCAAAAATACAAATCGGACGTAGTTGCCAAAAACTCTGCGGGCGTTTCGTATTTAATGAAGAAAAATAAGGTTACGGTTTTTAATGGATTTGGAAAGATCGCCGGAAAAGGAAAAGTTGAAGTTGACTTAAATGACGGCAAAAAAGAGACGATCGGTACTAAAAACATAATCATCGCAACCGGTTCAGTAGTTCGTCCGATCCCTGCTTTTGAAACAGATGGAAAACAAGTCGTTGATTCAGACCAAATTCTTGAACTCGAAAAAGTCCCCAAATCAATGGTTGTCATAGGTTCAGGGGCAGTCGGTGTTGAATTCGCGTCTGTCTATGCACGCTTCGGTTGCGAAACGACGGTTGTAGAATTGATGGACAGAATCGTTCCGATCGAAGATGCTGACGTTTCTAAACAGCTCGAACGCTCATTCAAAAAGCAGAAAATCAAAGTAATGACGGGCGTTAAACTCGATAAGATGGAAAAGCTTAAGACCAAAGTTAAATTGTCGGGTAAAGACAAAAGAGATAAGGATGTAAACCTCGAAGCCGAAATGGTTCTCGTCGCTATCGGACGGATGCCTTTCATCAAAAACCTTGGTCTTGAAAATACAAAGGTCAAAGTTTCAGACCGTGGCACAATCCAAGTCAATGGATATTGCGAGACTGATGAGCCAAACGTTTATGCAATCGGCGATGTGATTGATACAGCTTGGCTTGCCCATCTAGCTTCAAAAGAAGGAATTCTCGTCGTCGAAAAAATCGCAGGTAAAGAGGTCGAACCAATCAACCAAAACCTCGTTCCGAATTGTACATACTGTGACCCCGAAGTTGCTTCAGTTGGAATGACTGAAGAAAAAGCTAAAGAGGCTGGCTACGATGTAAAAGTCGGTAAATTCCCATTCTCAGCTTCAGGGAAAGCCCGCATCTTAGGTGAAACTGATGGTTTCATCAAGATCATTGCCGAGAAAAAATACGACGAAGTTCTGGGAGTACATATCATCGGACCACACGCAACAGAACTTCTCGCCGAAGCAGTAGTTGCAATGGCACTCGAAACAACAGCAGATGAACTAGGTCGAACAATCCACGCTCATCCGACAGTTTCCGAATCAATGATGGAAGCCGCCGAAGGTGTTCACGATTTAACAATTCACTTGTAATTTCTACCTTAAGAAGAAGAAAAAAACGAGGACAATTTTATGTTCTCGTTTTTTTGTTTATAATCGCTTTTTTATGAGTAATAAACAGACATCCTATCCACGTAATAAAATTAAAATTCTCCTGCTTGAAAATGTTAGTGATTCGGCGGTTGAAGAATTAAAAGAACATGGTTATACCAATGTTAAGAAACTCTCAAAAGCATTGAGTGAAGACGATTTGTGCGAAGAGATCAAGGGCGTTCATATCGTCGGGATTCGTTCGAAAACACAGATTACTGAAAAAGTTTTAGATTGTGCGGATAAACTTCTTGCTGTTGGTTGTTTTTGTATCGGGACAAATCAAGTTGACTTGAAAGCGGCGACGGAAAGAGGCGTGGCGGTTTTTAATGCTCCGTATTCAAATACACGTTCGGTTGCAGAATTAGTTATCGGTTTATTCGTGATGCTTATTCGCCGAATTTCTGATAAAAATATCGCTGCCCACAACGGCACTTGGCTTAAAGATGCGAGCGGTTCTTATGAATTGCGTGGAAAAACCTTGGGAATCGTCGGTTATGGAAACATCGGTTCACAAGTTTCCATTTTGGCAGAAAATATGGGTTTGAATGTTGTTTACTACGATATTTTAACCAAACTCCCGCTCGGCAATGCCACGAAAGCGAAAAGCTTAAAAGAGCTTCTGAAAAAGTCTGACATCGTTACATTGCATGTCCCATCCGATGAAACAACGCGAAATATGATTAACGAAAAAACGCTTAAAAACCTCAAAAAGGGTGCGATTTTCGTAAATTATTCGCGCGGTGATGTCGTAGATTTAGATGCTTTGAAAGAACGTATTGAGGATGGAAAAATCACCGGTGCGGCGATTGATGTTTTTCCAAAAGAGCCAAAGAAAAAGGGTGACGAATTTGAAACCACCTTACAAAATCTGCCAAATGTAATTCTAACGCCACACATCGGCGGTTCAACACAAGAAGCCCAAGTAAATATCGGTCTTGATGCTGCTACAAAACTCATAAGCTATTTAGAATTAGGAATTTCAACAGGTTCACACACTGTCCCACCCGTCAGCCTTTCACCTCAAAAAGACACGCACCGAATCCTTCATATACACAGAAATAAACCCGGAATCTTGGGTGAAATAAACTCAGACCTATCTGACAATGGCATAAACATTGTCGGACAATATCTCAAAACAAATGAAGAGATTGGCTATGTGATTTTGGACACAGACAAAAGCATTTCCAAAAAAGCATTTGAGATTCTAAAAAATATTGACGGCACAATAAAAACGCGGATGGTTTATTAAAAGAATTATGATGAAAGATAAAAAACTTTCGATTATTGAAGGCGGAAGATTTATGCCAAAGGCGGCAAAATCAACATTTGTAGGGGCAATCCCTTGTGGTTGCCCAATGAGCCGAACGGCGAAAAAAGACGTTCAAAATAATTAACTTTACAAGTCCGGTTCACCCGTCCATTCCCATTCCTTCCAATCTTCTACTAAATTCGCCCCAACAGGATTCAATCTGATGTATTTTACGGTTTCAAAAAAATCCTGTTCATTTCTGATGACATGATCGAAAAATTGTCTCTGCCACAATTTCCCATCGTGAAATTTCCAAAACTCTCTAGTCGAAACGCTCTTAAATCCTCCGTAAATTCTCCCCAAAGTCATTCCTGATTCACCAATTCCGATAAGAGCGTGGAAATGATCGAGCATCAGACAATAAGAATAAAGATTGAAATTATATTTTTTGCGGAGATTAAGTAAAGATTCGATAGTTGATTTTGCAAGATTTTGATTAACAAAGAATTTTTGGCGATTTTGCGTGACGATAGTAACGAAATGGCAACGAGAAGCGTAGTCGAAATTTGGAAGGCGAAGGGAGTTTCTTCTAATTTTCCAGTCTTCGTTTTTCATTGGGAGTTTTGAATGTTTATGACTTTTTTCGCCTGTCGGCTCATTGGGCAGGGACAAGCCACTGCCCCTACGATGTTGATTATGTTTCCTTTTTCAATCTTTCCGCAATTAGTTTATAAACTTGGAAATTATAAACGAGACCTAGGTGCGTTCCGCTTACTTCAAAGTTATTTGACTTTCTGCGGGAAACGCAGTTTTTCCAATGGACGATGCCGTCGGATTTTGTGTAGATGGCGGTTTGTTTGAGCCTTTTGGGAAGTCCACCGTGCAGAGAAATCACGGCGAGGCAATCACAATGCCCTGTATAACAATGAGGAAAATCGGTTTTGTCATCATTTTTGAAGATACGTTGGCGAATGCGTTCGGTCATTTCCAAAACACCAGGATGCGAACGTACTCCACGGAAAGGAGAACCAAGTGTTACTACTGATTCAACCAGATCAATGTTTTGAACTGCCGCCGAACGGGATAAAACTCCGCCCAAACTGTGCCCGATAAGATGAACTTTTTTTCCTGTTTCTTCGTGAGCTTTTTTGATGGTATCAATGAGTTTTTCGGCGAGTGTATTGAGGCAGTCGGCGTTCCAGCCGATATTTGAAAGATAAGATTTATAGCCGATGCGTGAAAGCCATAAATGAAGCTCGTATAGATATATGTCAGTTCCAAGAAATCCCGGAACAACTATTGCTGGAGAACCATCCCCTTTCGGAACTCCAAAGCCATAATAAACAGGCGAAAGATGCAATAAAGTCCAATCAACTCCAACGAGCGATTCAAACCAAATTGGTAAAGCGTGCGAGCGGATTTCTTTATCAAATCCAGTCAGTGCTTCAAGTTCGCCTTCTAATATATCCATAAGTTAAAAATGAAGAATTGAAAATGTAAAATTACTAAAAGCTACTTGTTTTCCATTTTCCGTTTTTCATTATCCATTAGCTGCTGAAGATTTTTCTTCTAACTCCGTAACTAAATTCAGTAAATCAGCAAATGTTTCGTCTAAGATTTCTTTGAATCTTTCGACGTCTGACATTGCTTTGGCATCGGAAACGAGACCGAAGTAGAGATCTTTATTATAACTAAAAATCGCACAACCCAAACCCAAGCCATATCCGACGGGGACATATGGGTAATGTTTGAGCATTTTTTGCCCGACGAGATAAAGAGGAATTTGCGGACCCGGAACATTTGTTGCGACTAAATTAAATGGCGGAAATGGTAAGTTGGCAATTTGTCCCAAAGCAGATTGCAAAGGTGCGGGTGTAACAGAATACATTGCTCCAACCGTTAACAGACCTTCTGCTAACTTAGTTTCCTTCATCATCGCTGTTTTTTCATTTACAAACTGAAAACGCGACGGTAAATCTTCAAAATCAAGCGGAATTTCGACCGGCAAGATCGAAATTAAATTTCCCAAAGCTCCGCGCTGATTTTTCTGACGCAAACTAACGGGAACCATAAACCGCACAATTCTTTCCTCTAAATCCAGCCCATGTTCGGCAACGTATCGGGAAACGGATTCACTCAAAACCGTTAAGACGACATCATTGACCGTTCCTTTCAAAACATTTTTTACGAGTCTTGCATCGGTAAAAGAAAATTCGCTCCAAGCTAAACGACGCTCTCCTGAACACTCGCCATTAAATGGTAAAAGCGGTGCGGGAGTTACAGCTGCCGGTAAAACTTCCGCCATTTGCGGTAATTTTTCTGCTGTTTTCGGATTGGCAATGCTTGAAGCCATATAAAGCATTCCCGCTTGCATCTCCATAAAACGATTCATTCCTTCTTCAAACGACCCGAGCAATGAATCAAAAAATTTCCTCGTTGCATCCTGCTTCGGAGGCTTTGGAGTATTGTTTTCAGACTTAGGTGGAATTGGCGTGCCTTCGGGAGTTATATCAAACATGATTTTTATCAAATCAACACCCGAAATTCCATCAACCATACAGTGATGGACTTTAGCAATCATCGCAGATTTTCCACCTTCAATATTGTTTATTAAGAAAAGTTCCCAAAGCGGTTTGTTCCTGTCCATCACATCGGTCATCTTTTCGCCCGCGATTCTGGTTAAATCTTCGTCTGTAATTTTTTTGCGTGATTTGATCTCGAAAATGTGATTATTGATGTCAAAATCCTCATCAAACTCCCAAGTCGGATGAGCAATATTAAACGGATCAGGGACGACCTTTTGCTGATAGCGAGGAATCAGATGAAGCCTTTCTTCAATGTGCTTTCGTAAATCTCCAATAGCAATTTTGCCTTCAAAAACACTCGTGCTTCCAATATGAAGCGGACATTCCTTCTTCTCTAAATAAAGAAATGTCGCATCCAAAGATGAAAGTCTGTGATTTAGTCTAGGCTTGCTCATTTTGTTAGTGATTGATGAGTAGATACTTAAAAGAAACTATCTACTTCATTTTACTCGTTAAACCCTGTAACGTCGTGCGACATTATGATTAGATCGTGTGTTCGGTCATTTCGGTCAATTACACAATCGGCAAGGAGTGCTTCCATTTTGAATCCAAGTTTCTGAAAAACACTGATTGCACCTTTCTGCGAAGCCGCCATACGTGCCATAACTTTTCGCAATTTTAGATGATCTGCATGTGCGAAAAGTTCACCCGCCAAAATATGTCCAAGCCCCATACCGCGAACATCAGGTGATAAGAGCAGGATCATCCCGCCTAAATGCCGTGTCCAAACTTGCTCTTCATGAAGAAGACTTCCGTGTCCGACTAATTTGCCGTCTTTTTCAACTAAAATCGTATGCAAATTGCTGTCTTTCAAGCGCCGAATCCAATCATCAACTGCACTTTCTTGAGTTATATCAATCGCTAAAAAAAGCAGGTCATCTTCAGGAAGAGACCTTGCAAATTCCAGCATCGCGTTTTTGTCTTCGGAAGTCATCAGACGAAGCGTTATGTTTTCGCCTTTAATTTTAGTTTTCCAAGGATAAGATCTTTTTTTAGCTGATTCTTTTGCCATTAAAATCAAACTCCAAAATTTAAACTAAACACAGATTAGCATAGTTTTAAGTGAGCGGTAAGCGGTGAGCAGAAAAGATAACTGCTCACCGCTTACCGTTTACTACTTACTCAACTAATCACTTTTCTTACCAAAGATCGGCATCTGTGTTGCCATATCAAGCCAGCGTTTTTGGATTTCGACATAGCTGCTCATAGTCGCTTCTGCAAAATCAGCTAAAGCTGCGGCTGGGTTGGAATCGTCTAAATTCAAACCATCTTTGATAGCCTTAACCATCTGTGCGTTTTGCTCAGCGGCGAAATCAAGCCAAGCCATACGCATTTTGACGAATGTTTCCAAGCCTTGTGCCGTTGCATCCTGAATGTTTCCGATGACATTCGGATTGGTCAAACTTGTTCCGGACTGGACGGATTTCATCAATTCCTCACTCTGTGAAATTGCAATTTCTGACCATTCTTTCTGTGCTTCGATAAAACTTTGTGTAGCTTCCTGAGCCCAATTTTGCAAAGCTTCGGTCGGAGCATTCTCCGCCATTCCGGTAACTTCCTGCACGGTCTTGAAAACTACTTCATATTGCTTAGTAGTAATTTCCAACCACATTTTTTGAGCTTCAGTTAATTGTTGAACAACTGTTCTTGCCCAATCCGTCGAAAGGTCAGGAGTTGAAGTTGTTTCTCGCTTCGTCTCTTTTTTAGCTTTGGCACTTGGCTTTGCAATACGCTTTCTTTTGGTTGCTGTTTTCGGTTTTGCAATACCTTTTCTGGCGGTTGTTGTTTTAGCTTTCGTAGTTGTAGCTTTCTTGGCAGTAGTGCTTTTAGTCTTGCTCGAAGCTGTTCTAGTAGAAGTTTTTTTCGGTGTAGCTTTTTTAGCAGTCGTAGTTTTCTTAGCTGTTCTTGTAGTCTTCGGTTTGGAAGCTGTTTTTGCCGTAGTAGATTTTTTCGTTGTCGTTGTTTTTGTCTTTTTTGCTGTAGCCATAATCTTAAACTCTTATATTTGATGATGCTTTAACTTTTCGCCAACGCGAATAATTTTAGCTTATTATACAATTAATAAAACCACAGACCTTCACAGATTAACTTTGATTTTGTTAACCCGCATTAATCTGTGGTTTACGTTTGTTAAATTAAAATACCCTTTGCCCGTTATAATTCTTACTTAGCTGCTGCTTTAGCTTTTGCTTTCGGAACAAAGTTTTCAACTGTTTTGCTTACATTTTTGTAAACATCTTTTCCAAGGTCTGTTACGTCATTAACAGTTGGAACTTCTAATTTCGCAGCTGCGTCAATAGCACTCTCGCCTGTTTTTGAGAAAAGTTTCAACCAATCTTGACGAATTTCGGTTGCTGCGTCCCAATAATTTTTAGCAATTTTCAGAGCGTCAACATTTGTTTCGTAACCAACTTTGTAAAGACCTTGAACATAACTTTCGGTCAACTCAGCTGTTTCGACTGTTCCTTTAAGTGCTAATTTTGCTGTATCTTGTGTAATTTTAACTGCTTTATCAATTGTTTCGTTTTTCTTTGCTTTTGCCATGATTCTATATTCTCCAAATAATCTTATAAATAATTTCTAAATATCTCGTAGCCCGTTTGAATTGCTACTTTATGATTTAGATAATAAATGAATAGCCATTCATTGTCAAGCATTTATTTCGCATCTGCGAAATAAATTTACACATCCTTTATTAACTTCAATAATGACTTAGTTTAGAAAGAATATATTATTGATAAATTCTATATTCAACCTGTCTCATTAAATGCTTTTATTCGCATTTGCAAACAAATATGGTATTCTCATTGTTAGTATGGCAAAGAATGATGAAGAATTTGAAGGATTAATTATAAAACGCTACAAAAACCGCCGTCTTTATAATACGGAAACAAAATCATATGTAAGCTATGAGGACTTAGCGAAAATTGTCCGTGATGGAACAGACATAAAAGTAATTGACACAAACGGCGAAGATGTTACTAAGACGGTTTTGATACAAGTCATCCTTGAAGAGGAAAAAAATGACAAGACCGTTTTACCGACGGATTTTCTGTTTCAAGTCCTTCGTTCAAATGATAGTTCCATGCAAGATTTCTTTAAAAATCACCTGTCAGCAAGTTTTGCCGCATACTTAAAAACTAAAGAAGAATTTGATAATCGCTTCCGAAGTGTCCTTGAGATGGCTTTTTCAGCACCTCAAACAATGGAAAAATTAATTCCCGGAGCCGAAGTGATGCGAGAAGTTTTTACGGGAACGAAAAAAGAAAAAGAGGATAAGGAAGAGTAATTTATAAGACTTTAGTTTAAGCTATTTTAGTTTTAACTTCCGGCGAAGGGTGTTCCGAAAATACCGACTGCAAGTTCTGCCCAAATTAGAGCAAAAGCTACTAAAACAGCAACACACAAAGCAATTCGGGGTTTTATATTATTCACTTTTCTTAATATATACTCCCCGACAAAACCCAAAGCAAGTAATAAAATAGCAGCGACAGCAAAATCAAATAAATTCCATTTCACTTCATTTGTGAATTGCATTGCTATAAGTGGTATGAGCAAGAAAACTGCTGCGGCGACAATAATTCCGACAAGCCTTTTTTTCTGCATAATTATAAGTATCCTCCGCAATTCATAATTACTTGCTGATAAGTTCAGTCAGAACGACGAAAACCATTATAGCAGATAATTTTATAATTGAATGGACAATAAATAATTTCCACTTATCTATTCCGCCCGTACTTCTCATGGCTCGAAACCCAATCGCTTGAAGAAATTGCCGAGCCGAGCGAAATTTCGCCTGCGAGTACAACGCCTGCGACAATCTCAGCTAATTTATTCACTCCGCCTTTTCCGTAACATCCTAAAACCTCAAGGCACTCCTTTTGGGTAGCGAGTCCTGTACCGCCGCCATAAGTTGCGACGATCAGGGATGGAATTGTAATGGAAATGTACAGGTCTTTTTCGGGTGTGATTTCAGAATAAAGCAAACCCGCAGAGCTTTCCGAGACGTTGGCAACATCCTGTCCCGTTGCAATAAACATTGCGGTTATTCCATTGGCGGAATGTGCTCCGTTATTATTTGCTCCTGAAAGGATTGAGCCGATATTTGCAACACCTGCGTGGTAAGTTAACGATTCGGGTTCAACCCGCATGTGTTCGATCAGAACATTTCTTGGTATCGTACATTCTGCCGTAACACGTTTTCCGCGTGTTCGCATAATGTTGACTTGCGAAGCTTTTTTGTCAGTAGCAAAATTGGATTCGAGATAAAAATGTTTGATCTTGTTTGGTTCGTAATTATCAATTATCCAACTGCAAGCGGCGAAGGTCGCACGCCCGACCATATTTTGTCCGGCAGCATCGCCTGTTCTGTAATTAAAACGTGCATAGACAAATTTGTTTGATGTGTAAATGTCTATATCCTTTAATTTCGCCACGCTTGAGGTTGCTTCAGCTTCTTCTTTAATCCTGTCGAGATTATCTTGCATCCAGGTCACGAATTTGCGACCTTCGCGGGCATCTTCAAAAACAAAGACAGGCGCTCTCTGCATAGCATCTGCAACGACCGTACAACGCACTCCACCCGATAAGTTCAAAACTTTTATTCCACGATTGTAAGAAGCGATGAGCGTTCCTTCCGTCGTAGCAAGCGGAATCAAAAATTCACCCTGTGCAAATTCACCATCGATTTTGATCGGTCCGGCAAAACCAACCGGAATTTGTGCAACGCCCGTAAAATTCTCACAGTTCCCTTCCAAAATATGCGGGTCAAAGGAATAATTTCTGATATGTTCGAGCTTTGCTCCCGTGTATTCTTCGACAAAACCTTGACGCTCTTTGATTATCTCTTCAGTATAATCATCCGCTGAATTACGTGGGATTTTCACATCATAGCTTTCTTTTTCAGCAATCGAATCCTCAACCTCAAATTTTAACGAGCCGTAGCCTTTCGCTTTAACGGCAATTTTAATTTTGTGCTTTCCGTGGTTGAGACCTTCCGTATCGCAATGAACATCCATCGTTTTGCGGAGCGGGAAATCAATCGGATTATCTTCCGAAACCTGCGTCGCAGGCATAGTCGAGCCATTAGGAAACTCAAGCGTTATCTTATCTTTTGGGATTTCTACACCATTGATCCCAACTGATTTCAATTCAGAAAATTTCACATCAGTCAGACGGTTTTTGACGGAAAATTTCACGCCGTTTTCGGTATTTTTTAAGCTGTTATAAGTGTAGAGTTGCCGCAACAACATACTCGGAATCGGAAAGAATGCCATAGTTTTTTGTCCTTTTGTTTATTTGGAAAGAAATTTGCTGAATTTTACTTTTGTTGATGGATAAATTCAAATAGAACAAAAAACTAACCATTTATTTTCTTGTGGGTTATTATGATTTGAATATAATTTTGCACATATCCCGATAAAAAATTTAGAGATTTTATTTTTCAAAAGATTAAATTATGAAGTCAAAAAAATCACTTTATTCATTAATGAGTCTTGCGATTTTGTGTTTATGTTGCTTTTTTGTAAACGCAAAGCCATTGTCTTTGTCTGAAAATCAAACCCCAACTATAACTATCCCAACCGAGGGAAATAGTTGGATTGTCGGAGATGCGTTTGCTTCACGCCAAGTCATCACAAGGGGTGGTATTAAAAATTGGAATAATCCCAATCACCGTATCAGAACCTATTTTTACACGGATTCACTTGGAGTTTTTGATATTTGGGTAAGAGCAAGAGTCGTTTCAGGCTCATCAAAAATTAAGTTTTCTTTTGACGACAAAACACAGGTGCGGACTTTGAATAACAGAGAATTTAGGGATATTTACCTTGGCAGAGTTGGAGTAAAAGAAAAGGGATATCATCATCTTGAACTGCAAGGCGTTGAAAAAACCGGAAATGCTTTTGCCGAAGTCGTCTCTGTTTTACTGGGAAATACAGCTAATTCCTCAAACATCAAATATATCAAAGATGATTTTTATTTTGGCAGACGTGGTCCTTCCGTTCATTTGGGCTTTAATAGATTACCGACCAGAAATAATATTAAATGGTTCTATAACGAAATCATCGTTCCCAAAGGCGAAGACGTTATCGGCTCTTACTATATGGCAAATGGCTTTTCTCACGGATATTTTGGCATACAGGTAAATTCCCCTACGGAAAGAAGAATACTTTTCTCAGTTTGGAGTCCATATAAAACCGATAATCCGCAAGAAATTCCTGCTGATTACAGAATTCAACTATTAAAAAAAGGAAGGGGAGTTATTACCAGACAATTCGGAAATGAAGGCTCCGGCGGACAGAGTTTTAAAAGATACAGATGGAAAGCAGACACAAGGTATCGTTTTCTAATAAAAGGCGAGCCGGCAGGTAATAATTTTACTGATTTTACAGCCTATTTCTTTGCACCAGAGATTGGAAGGTGGGAACTTATTGCAAGTTTTAGACGACCAAAAACCAATACATATCTCAAGGGTTTATATTCTTTCCTTGAAAACTTTAGACCTGAAACGGGAGGTTTAGACCGAAAAGTTTTATTTGCAAATCAATGGGTAGGCGATGTAAATGGAAATTGGTTTGAAGTAACTCAAGCTAAATTCACAGCCGATGCGACTGCTCGCAAAGACGCAAGGCTCGACTACACAGGCGGAGTCGAAGAAGGAAATTTTTATTTGAAGAACTGCGGTTTTTTCAATGGAAATACAGACCTGGATATTTATTTCAAAAGAAAAGCTTTGGGTAATAAACCGAGAATAAATTTCGGAGCATTGCCTTAAAAATTTAACTTTTATGAAAACTTATCTTTTGATTACAATTTCGATTTTCTTTTTGCTCTCTTGCTCAATTAATACGGCAACGCTAGAAAATTCAGATAACCGAGCGAAAACGAAACTTTTCATCAACGGCAAAATTTACACGGTTAATGAAAAACAACCTTGGGCAGACGCGGTTTTGGTTGATGAAAAAGGTGTTATTAAATTTGTTGGCTCAAACGATGAGGCGAAAAAGCAAGCAACGAAAGATGCCGAAATTATTGATCTCAAAGGCAAAATGATGATGCCGGGTATTCACGATGTTCACGCACATCCTTTGGAAGCAATGTCGCCATTTGCGGGGACTTGCGTTTTGGATTCGGAGGAAACCGATGCTGAAAATTTCATAGAGATTTTGAAAGAGTGTAAGGATGAACAGCCAGCATCAAATTGGGTTTTAGGTTCAGGACATTCTGTTTCGACTTTGCTTGAATCGGAGCGTTTGCCGATAGATATTTTGGACGAAGCGATTCCTGATAAACCTGCTGTGATAATGGAAGAAACTTCGCATTCGATTTGGGTAAACTCAAAAGCCTTAGCACTCGCCAAAATTGATAAATATACACCGAATCCGCAAGGTGGAGTTATCGTTAAAGACAAAAAAACGGGCAAACCGACTGGCGTTTTGTTTGATGGTGCGGGCGATTTGATTATGGATTTGGCGTGGCTTCCGACCAAAGAAATTAAAGAGCTAAATTATCAAGGTTTACTTGAAGCCTTAAAAGAATTAAACAAAAATGGCATCACATCGGTAGTCGAAGGTCGTACATACTGGAAACGTGAATTTCAAGACGCTTGGCTTCGTGCCGAAAAAGAAAACAAATTAACGGTTCGTGCAGTTTTGGGTTTGTGGGCATATCCGCAGGAAGACGATGCAAAACAAATTGCCAAACTCAAATCTTTGTATCGAAAAGATGAAAATTCTCTCGTTCAAATCTCGCAAGTAAAAGTCTATTCTGACGGCATTTTGATAAACTCCACCGCCGCAATGCTTGAGTCATATAAAACAACTCTTGGCGAAATCCCAAGCAAAAACGGCTTAAACTATTTTACCGAAGAACGCCTCGCCAAATACATCGCCGAACTCGAACCCGCAGGTTTTGATTTTCACATACACGCTCTCGGTGATCGTGCCACGACCGAATCCCTAAACGCCATCGAAAAATCACAAAAAGGAAAAGGCAGACATCGTTTAACTCATTTAGAAGTAGTCAACGAAAAAGACTTCCCAAGATTCAAAAAACTAAATGTAACTGCTGATGCACAAGTCGCAGGCGATTTCACCCAACCGAGTCATTGGAAAGAAAACGAATACTTAATCGGCAACCGTGCCATAAATTTAGTTCCCATCAAAAGCCTACACAATGCAGGAGCAAGAATAACCTTAAGCAGCGATTGGGACGTAAGTACTTTAAACCCATTCGTCGGAATGCAAAACGCCCTAACCCGAAAACCACAAAATCTTCCCAACCTCGAAACCGTCATTAAAGCCTACACAATCAACGCCGCTTACGTGATGCGACAAGAACAAAAAACAGGCTCAATCGAAATCGGCAAACAGGCTGATTTGATTGTTCTTAACCAAAATATATTTGAAATTCCGACAGATAAGATAAGCAAAACAAACGTTTTAATGACATTTTTGGTGGGAGAAAGAATATCGAGTTTTATAGAATAAAATATTTAAAAAAATAATTGTAAGAAATCTTTAGGGAAAGTCATAAGAAGTTAGGAATGAAAAGTATGAATATTGAAGAACTAGAAAAAACATTTGATGAAATCGATCGGCTAGAATCTCAGGGTGAAAATATTGAGGTTTATTTTGATAGTGATTCTATCTCTTCGGGAAACCTTGAAATAAGTCTTTCACAAACTTGTGATGCAGAAATAATTAAATCAACACAAGTAAATAATATGAAAGAAAATCTTAACCCAAACGTTCTTTCGATTGAAAGGACGCCTACAATAAAACAAATTCTTTTGGATATTTCAACCAGCGAAATTAAAGTTTCAGATAGTTATAAAAAAGAGGTTTGGAAGAAAGCGATTGAAAATGATGCAAAACTTCCCAAGTTAAAAAATAGTCCAATAGATGATGAAATCTGTGAATTAAGCAAAAAAGATAATCTTACTCAACCTGCTATTAGGCAAATTAGAGATACTAAATATGTAAGATTAGCAGAGGATTACAGTTATTGTTCGCATCTTTGGAATACAAAAGGACATATTTTAACCGCTCCTACAGGATTTAAAAATGATTTAGCGAGCATTCCCGATATTTTCTATCCATTAATCAAAAGAAGACAGTTATCAACTGTTCCTGCAGTTTTTCATGATTTACTGTATAAGAATGGTGGGGTTTTGGAAGATAATCTAATTCGCCCAAAGCGTAAATTCAATAGAAAAGAGGCAGATGATTTGTTTAGGGAATTGATGGGAAAAAGTGAGGTTAAAAAATGGAGAATCAAAGCAGCGTATCTTGCTGTGAGGCTTTTCAGTTTTCCTTTTTGGAAAAACAAAGGTTAAGGAGAAAATAATGGAAAATAATGAGAATGTGGATAAAAACGTTACCCTTTTAAGGTTTTTTGTTGATCAAGTATTGACGGACGATTCATCAGAAAAAGATTCATCAATGGCTGACTTTTATGAAACAGCTAGAAAAACTTTGATTAATAGTAAAAAACCTGAATATGGAAAAGATTTGCTTGCAGCATTTCCAGAAAGAATTCACTCAAATATAAAAACTAAACAAGAACTAAATAATAAGGAATATAATCCTTTAAGAGTGGAGATTTTACTTAGGGATGCTCTAGTCCGTTTTGAAACCTGTAATGGATATGATGACTCTCATAAAACTTTACAACAACAAGCTGTTAATGTGTTAGAAAGAATTTACACTAGAAGAAAAGTTCGATTGGAAGAGATAAAAACTAGAAAAAAAATTCTTAAAGAAGAAGAAAAATGGTTTATAAAGAAATCCGACGACTCATTTCCTCCAAGAGTTGATAAGGCGACTTATCCAATCATTTCTGCTCTTGATGGGATTATTCACGATAATTTTGAACCGCAACGAAGAACAGATAGAGTAAATAACACCAAAGGTCTTTACGTAGATGATATACCAAATAAACAAGGTGCTGCTGAAAGACTTGAATTAATGAAGATTGACAGAGAGCAAAATGAAACAAATATTCAGGTTGCAAACATAAGAATGCGTAAAACTCGTATTCAAGAATCAATAAAATTGGAGAACAAATTAGAAACGGCAGAAGAAACTTTGGCTAAGAATATCGAGTTTGCTTATCTGAATGGAGGTCCTCTTGATTTTATACCAAGGTTTGAAATTCTTAAAAACTATTATGTTACAGATTTTAATTCAGGTTTAAACCGTTTCCAATCTGCTGTCATTGGACTCCAATTTGTTTATCCAAAAATTTGGAAAAAATATAAAAAAGATTTGGCTTTGAACCCAATACCAAGTCTTAGCAAAATAACAATTTTGATCAGAAAGATACTTGATGACATAGAGTTACATTCACATAAAAGCTTGGTGACTACATTACGTTACCGATTTTCGGAAATTTTTACGGATTTAATAGAATTAAATGATGGAAAAACATATTCATTTAAGTTCAGCATTCCTACCTTTCTTTTGGATAAAGATGTCTTTGTCAGAACAATAGAATGTTATCTTTATAATTCAAATAGCTATAAGGAAAAAACTGTCTTTCAGCTTACTGCTTCTCAACAAATTGACGGAATCAAAATGGTTCCGCTAGTTTTCTCTCCACAACCGGATCAATCAAGGATTCTAAATACCTTTGATAACAAATCTGTTCATAATACGAAACTTGAATCAAAGTGGGAGTTAAGAGTAAATGGGAACGTAAAGGATCTACAAAACCTTGAATTTATTACAACAGTAGTAGCAAGCTAAAGATAGGCAAAAAAGGAGAATAAAATGGACGATTCGTATGAATATGAGACTGAAATAAATCAGGACTTTGAGGAGTTTTTGAATTCAGCTTACGATGATGATTATGTCTCGAGCCGACCTAAAACCTATGACATTTTTAACGAAATGAATTTTCAGTCTCCAGTAGATATAAGGACACGTAGCCTAACAGATTCTATTAATAGAAAAAAGAGCATTATTGAACAAGAAAATTTCAGATTTTTCATTAGAGACAATCCATATGCAAGTGGCAAGAAGCCATTTTACGAACTATCAGGTTTTTCAGAAGTAAATAAATACTCTGAATTTATAGATAAAGTTGCTGATGAGAAAGATATTGATGCACGCCTTATTCGTGCCATAATGTATATGGAAACCACCCATGGTTATTACGATGTTGTTTTTGCCTTATTCGACAAAAACAAATCTATTCTTCCAATGAATATAAATGAGGATTATTGGGCAGAGACTTTTGGAACTAGGGAGGAATTGAAAGATCCTGAAAATAATATTAGAGCAGGGGCTGAGCTAATTTCAAGAATCCAATCTAATTTACCCGAAAATGCCTCAATCGAAAAAACTGCCACATTATACAATAATCTAAATGCGACAGAAGTTACTGATTATGGAATGCGTGTGAGAGAAATATATAAAAGTCAACCATGGTTAACTGAGGATTCTAATTCTGCTAAATTCCAGCAGTTTTTTATTGGACCACCTTTCTAATGTTTTTTGAATCTTTAGTTTTGACATGATTTTTTTAATGCTCCGCTACGTAAGGGACTATTGAATAAAATTTGCTCATAAGTTTACAAAATTTGTTCTCTTTCCATTTTATTTTCCGTCTTATCAAATGAGGGGAGAGTTGTATTTCCGAAATTTATATGTCGAAAGAATACGGAGTGGCTATAATTGAAATATGACTCCTGATTTCAAAATGCTAAACGATACGCTAGGTTCGTCTGTTACTTTCGAACTGATACGAACTTTTCGATTGAGACGTTTGTCTGAGAATGAGATTTATAACCCGCCGGGTGAAATATTTCGAAAGGTTTTTTTTGTTATGAAAGGTATTTTGCGAAGCTATGTAATTACTGATGACAATGTTGAAAAGACACTCTTTTTTCGCTGGGAAAGACATTTTGGCGGAGCCTATGACAGTATTGTCCGAAATGAACCCACTAAGCTGATTTTTCGAGCGATTGAAAAATGTGAATTACTTGAAGCAGATTATGATGCTGTTGAAAAATTTTCGGATGAGCATCCGCAATTTATGAAAATGCGGCTAAAGGCAAGCCAAAGAGCGATGGCTGATATGATGCAGCATTTGGAGAGTTTTGTTTTAGACAAGCCAATTGATAGATACCTCAAACTCGTTGAGAATAAACCCGAGATAGTTAATCGAGTTCCTGACAAACACATTGCCTCATTTATCGGTGTTACGCCTGTTTCCTTAAGTCGAATTAGAAAGCGACTTGCCTCCGAAAGAAGATAGAGTACGAAATTAACATTTGTTAATTTCTTTTCGATTTGGCTTAAATTGGTCATTTTTTGTCAACTATCCTAATCATTTGTCCGTCTAGTCATACAGGTCAGCTAGTTTGACTAGAAAAAATAAATTTAGGAGATAAATGATGAAAAAATTATTAGGATTAATATTCGTACTTATACTTTCCAGTTACAGCATATTTGCTCAAAGTGGTTCAAACAATACTTTGACGAGAGACAACCTTCGTAATAAACGATATTGCGAAATTATTGTAGTTAAGGGGCGGTTTTTGAACTTAAAAGGTACAGTTTATAACACGGCAGGAAACAGTGATTGTCCTGCTGATAAATGGGATGCTATTGATTTTGACCAGATAAAAAAAGATTCCAACGCACGAGCCGTTATTAAAAACGGTCCGCGATATTTTCTGATGGATAAGATAAATAAAACTGTAACCGCACCTCCGAAGTCAGAAAATTTTCAAGGTCTGGAAATGTCCGAAGTGGCTGTTGTAAAAATAGGTGGGAAAAAGAAACCATATCAGGAAGCAAAAGTTAAACGATTAACTACATTCATTTTCAACAAAGGCAAATTTACTTATCAATTGACTGGTCCGAAGGGAACTTATGTGATGCAAAGTTATTCACAAATAGTCGACCCAAATCTTTCGGAAAAAGATCTCGAAGATTTGGCAAAACGTCTGAAATTGCCGGATGGTTGGGAGTATAAAGCAATCAAATTGAATAGCGACCTTGAACTTAGTACCATCAAGAGCAAGCAGGCGACCGTTATTCAAGATGATTTGGGAAACACTTACCAAAAAATCAGATAAATAGGCGTATGTTTTTATTTAGAAAATGTTAAGGAGAATAAAAAAGGATGATCAAATTAGTTATGTGTTTACGCCGTCGTTCAGATTTGACTCGTGAGGAGTTTCAGGATTACTGGCTAAATAAACATGGACATTTCTTTATGGAAAATGCGAGTGACATGAGAGCGAAAAAATATGTTCAATCTCATACATTGGAATCTCCTTTAAATGAAGGAATGAGAGCTTCAAGAGGTATGCAACCTGATTATGATGGCGTTGCAGAAGTTTGGTTTGAATCAGAAGAAGACTTAATGGATGCAATGAATTCACCTGAAGGGCAAAAATTAGGTACTGAGTTACTCAAAGATGAAGAAAACTTTATTGATCATTCAAACTCCTCAGCATTTATCGTGAAAGAGCGTGAGTTTTAGATAGCTAGCATGAGATTTCGTATTGGTTTTGGTTTTCAAGTTACTAGAATGGAAAGAATACTGGAACCAATACGACCAATGTAGCCAAAATAACTATTGTTAAAGGCGTTCCAACTTTGACATAATCCCAACTTCTATAACCACCTGCTCTCATAACTAAAAAGAAGGTGTATTAGGTATTGTAAGATACAAAATAACCAAGAGAAGCAAAGTGAGATTTTTATTTGTAGCAGTATTTTTAATGTTAATCTTTGGAGTTTTTTCAGCTTTCGGAGAAACTTACGGACGGAAAGCAGGAAATAATTTTATATCTATCCTGCCTAAGGTAAGCATTTTGGAGTCGATTAAATCTGCTTCGGATGACCGCAAACTTGGAAATTGTTCCAGTAATTCGACCTTTAAAACCGTCTCTGACTGGCTCAAAAGTATAGAGAAAAGCAAGGATATTGACTCTGCGATTCGTAAAGAGATAAAAATGAGGGGTGGAACTCCGCTTTGTTGGAAAGATGAAGTTATCTTTTTGGCTATCGGCGAAAAAAATAAATCTCCGCAAATTGTGGGAGATTTTAATGATGGAGGTTTTGCCGTTTCGGAATTATTCGGAAATGGAAAAATGCAGCAGATTGGAGTTTCGCAATGGTTTGCATTGGTTGTAAAACCACCAAAAGACGCCCGATTTGAATATCTCATAAAACGAGGTAATAAAATTGAAACGGATTCTTTTAATCCCGTAAAAGTAACGACATTCGGAACCATCCGTTCGGTTTTTACCGGGGAATCGTTTCGCAAAATTCCGCAGAGTTCCCAAAATATCCGGAAAGGCTCGCTAAAAAGTTTTAATCTAGCAAGTAAAATCCGAAACAATGAACGCACAATCAAGGTTTATCTTCCACCCAATTACGATCCGAAAGGTGTGAAACTCCCGACACTCTATGTTAAGGATGGAACTCGTTTCCTTGAAGAAGCCGAACTTCCTTTGATTCTTGATACTTTAATCGCACAAAAAAGGTTGTCTCCGATAATAGTCATATTTGTTGATCCGATAAATCGTGGGCTTGAATATGGTACTTATGGAAATTATCGTCGCTTTGCCATCGAAGAACTCATTCCGGAAATTGAAAGGCGTTTTTCTTCCGGTGGAAGCCCACAAAAACGTGCTCTTTTCGGAGCTTCGAGAGGCGGACTTGCAGTAGTTGATTTAATGCGGAATCACCCTGACACATTCGGTTTCGTAGCGGCTATGTCTCCAGCCCTCAAACCTTTACCAGTAGTTGATGAAATCACGACATCGTCAAAAATCAGCGGAGTTTTTTTGGTTTTGACTTCAAATTATGATACGCCTGATCTCATTCATGAAGGGAAAGAATTATCTTCCGTTCTCAAAAACAGAGCAGATAAGCTAATCTCAGTTGAGATGCCGATAGATCACTCTGTTTACGGGTGGAAAAAGTGGATGGATTTTGTATTGCTAACTTGGAACCAAGAAATGATATTGAAGAACAAAAGAAAACCATAGTTAGTATGATTTTTTTCTTCGAGTAATGTTTCTTCCGAATCCTTAAATAAAATAATAGCATTGTAACAGCCTAAATCCGTTCGTTAGAATGCAATTCTTTCTTATTTTGAGGGTTTCTTAAAAATATAGAATCCGAGATTAGCCTGTTGACCGTTGATAATTTCCCATCCTTGACTAGCCAGTTCATCAAACCACATGAGTAAATTGTCTTTACTACTGGGGGTTTCTTTTTTTACCAGGTATTCCCACTTTTGAAATTGGTAAACTGTCGAATCTTTGGCTTGAACTGTATCTTTGAGTGTGCCTTTGTTGAGTAGGAATTCACTATAGGTATTTGCTCCTGAGCTTTGCATACTTTGGGGGGCTTGCTTAATCATTTTATTTACTCCTGAAATCAATCTATTAACTTTGTTCTTTTTTTCAGCTAAATCCAAATAAAACGGCTTTATCTGAAATCTACAGCCTTAGGTAGTTGCATAAAGCGTGCCAAAATCAAAAAGACCGTTTTTCGGCATAATCCTGTCGCAAAATGGTTGGTTAAGGAACCTTTTTTACACTAAATGGTATGAAGCTCTATTTATTTACTAAGCCATTTGTAGTTTTTTGATCTAATAAAATTCGGTTCATAAAAAACCTGAAAAGGAAGTTTAATTTACTTATATTGAGATGGGTGCGAGAAAAATTTTCTTGATAAATTCATTTTCAAATCTCCCACTTGGATCAAATTCTTTTTTCAATTTGATAAATTCATTAAACCTTTCGTATTGCTCCTGTAAATAATTTTGGTCAATCGTAAATTCCTTCCCCCAATGTGGTCTGCCATCGAATTTTTTAGCGAATGCTTCGTGAAACGGCAGAGCCTCGTTCCAGTTTTCGTGATTGTAATGATAAAAGCCAATCCACAAAGAATCTCTTTGATAGGAAGGGCTGAGCCAGAAATTATCGGACTTGGTGAAGCGGATTTCTTGAATGAAGTTGAAATTAAAATTTGAATTGAGAATATGCCTTTTGTATGCGGTGAGAATTTCTTTGGCGTTTTTTGCATCGAATGCCCATTCGGTTTCGCGGTGAATTGGCGGTTCGGGAACGTTAAAAACCCGAAAGCTTTTTTCAATGCGGTCGAGAGGTTTTTCAAACAAACTCGTCATGATTTGACTGACTTTCGGAGCAAACTTGGGATAGATACCAGCTATTTTGACCATTGAACGGTAGAACAAGACGGATGAAAATTCGTCTTTAAGGAACTGCCTGAGCCGTGTATCATTTCTTTTTTCATGTGTGCGGTTATATTTATAAACGATCAGTTTTTCGGCAGGTGGAAGCCACCAAAACTTTAAGTGGTCATTTTGTTCAAGGAGTTCTTCTAGATTTTCGATTACCTCATCAAAATAAACTGTTTGAGTGTAATCATGAAGATTAAAAGCGTCCGTTACTTGCCAAGTTATTTCAGAAATAATGCCCAGACAACCAAGGTTTACAATGCTTGCGTTAAAAAGGTCTTCATTATTTACACGGTCAATCAAAATTTTCTCCCCGTCCGCTTTTATCAAAGTGAAATCTAAAACCTGCGAACCCAAGATCTGAAAATTTATTCCTGTTCCATGTGTTCCGGTCGAGATAGCTCCGCCGAGAGATTGAGTCGCGATCGAACCTAAGTTTTGTAAGGCAAACCCCTCTTTATCTAGTAGTTTATTGAGCCTTGAAAGTTTAATTCCCGCTTGGACTTTAATTGTTTTTGCATTTTTATTAATTTCCAAAACCTGTCTATATAAATCTAAATTAACTAAAGCCTCATTCGAAACACATATTTTGTTCCAAGAATGTCCTGTCCCAACAAGACGAGTTTTGTTGTGTCCTTTGATAATGGAAATTATCTCTTCTTCAGTTTCAGGCTGATAAAAGCTTGGTACTTTTCGTTTGATGTTGCCAGCCCAATTTTTGAACAAATAATTTTGTTGATGCTTCATTTTGGATAATCTATCCTAACTCAAAATATTTGAAACAGAATGAAAACTTGTGAAATAATTCAGCTGATTTATGAAAGCAAATCTGGTAATTCCGAAAAATAAACTTTTACAAAAATTCATACAGTATTTTTTCTTCATCGAAAATGCTGACAAAACTTATGAAAACACATTTGTTTGTTATCCTAACACCAATTACTGTCTCGGTCTGCACAGAGGAAATGAGGTCATAAAACTATCGGATTCAGAATACAAAGTTGCTATTTCAAATAACTTTCACAGCTATCTTTCAGGCATCTATCAAAAACCTATGTCAATAAACTATTCGGGTAAGTTTAGAGGCGTATGGATAAATTTTGAACCCTTGGGATTGGAAATGCTTTCGGGAGAAAAAGTTTCTGATAATACTTTCTCTATGGATGTTATCGAAGAATTATTTCCCAATAAATGGTTGGAAATATACGACCTTGCTTTTGAAAATGAAAACCCGAATGCCTGTGCTGAAAAGCTAGAAAATTTCTTTCTGGATAATTTACCTTCCAAAAATAAATTCAAATACATTCCATTTAATGAATTGGAATTTGAAAGGATTGAGGACTTAAAAGACGTTTATAACAAAAGTTACCGGTCTATATACAGAATTTATAAAGATTCATTAAATGTCTCACCCAAAGAATTTGGCAATATTCAAAGGCTCCGAAAAAGTATCAACCATATTCATTCACCACATTCGCTGACAACAATCGCCTATGAAAGCGGCTTTGCCGATCAATCTCATATGATTAGAAACTTCAAAAAATTCACAGGTCTTTCGCCAAAAAAATTCCGTAAAGAAAGTAATATTGTAAATCAAAAACTCTGTTGGACAATTTCCTGATTTGGCAGATTCGTCCAATTTTTCTACCAAATTCCTTAAATACAATCAGACACAGACACATCGCTGTCTTTAATTTTATTCAAGGAATTTTACGAAAATGAAAGAGTTACAAAGAAAAATCCAATATATTTCGACAATATTTTTATCTCTCGCAATTTTATTTCAAAGTTTTTCCCTCTCAACAAAAGCTTCTGTTCAAAAACCGATCCTCTCTAAAAAAGAATCTTTTAGGGCAATTGTTGATCCCGGTGCAGAGCTTATAGCAATTATGCTCTGGATGTCCGGAAAGTATCCTTTGCCGATGGATTCTAAATATAAATCAGCTGTTTGGAAACATTTTTCCAAGTACCGCAGACACCCTTCCCTCGAACGAATTAAAAAGGCAAAAATGTATCCTGACTTTACTGAAAATGGTTTGCTTTTGTCAGATTTTCCCGATGTAAGAGTAAATATTCCTGAGACAAACAGTTGGTATAAAATCACCGAAAAAGATGTTTTTATAGGAATTTTGAACGATGCAAAAACTTTCGCGAAAGTCTCAAAATTTTGGAGGTTTTATAAGAAAAACCAAAAACGCTATGGAAGCTTAGGAGATACATTTGCCAAGCAATTAAGCGAGAAAGAAGTTTTTGAAAAGGTCGAATCTTTTTTCGGCTATGAAGATAATCGCTCAAAACCATTTATTACAATATATTTAGAACCACTCAACTATTGGGGTGCTCATGCCATAGATTTTGAAAGATTACGCGGAGAAACAAATACTGATCAGGTTGCCTTTCAGATTGGACCTTCTAGACAGATTGAACAATTCCCCGATTCCTCTTTGAAATTCAACCTAAACCGTTTTAATACAAGAACGGTCTGGCACGAATCAAGCCATATTTATCTTAAAAAAACACTTACCGATTACAAAAAAGACGTAGCAAAACTTTCCCGACTTTTTAATGCTAAAGACTTGGCTTCGCAAAATATTACGACTTGGGAATATGCTTTTGAAGAAAATTTAATAAGAGCAATAGTTGCGGCTATAACTAAGCAAGAAATGGGTGAAGAAGAATACAAAAGAGAAATTGCAGCCCAAACCAGACGCGGATTTATTTATGCGAAACCAATTGCAGATAAAATCCTTGCGGAGTACCTCTCCAAAAGAAATTCTTTCAAAACCTTTGATGATTTTATGCCACAAATTATCAATCTACTTCAACAAAATGAATAGTTTGACCAATTGATAAAATTTTTTACTCCAATCCTCAAGTAATTTTGTTGCCGCTTCATTTTGGATAATCTACAATAGCTTGAAATATTTAACCAAGCTAAATTCTATGAAATACATTTTTTTGATAGTTACACTTTTTTTGTTCTCTACTTTCGCAAATGCTCAATGGCAAAAAATTGATGTTGGCACTGACGCAAGTTTTCGTGGGCTTGATGTTGTTAGCCGAAATATCATTTGGGCAAGTGGAACAGGCGGAACAGTTATTCGCACAATTGACGGCGGAAAAAATTGGGATGTTTTCAAAGTCAAAGGTGCAGAGAAACTGGATTTTCGGGACATCGAAGCATTCAACGAAAATACAGCTTATATCTTAAGCATCGGAAATGGGGAAAATTCAAGAATCTACAAAACGATCGACGGCGGTAAATCTTGGAAACTGCAATTTAAGAATTCCGAGGAAAAAGCCTTCTTTGATTCGATTGCATTTTGGGACGAGAAAAACGGCATGGCTCAAAGCGACCCTGTTAATGGAAAATATATTTTCTATCGCACGACTGATGGTGAAAATTGGACAAAAATGCTACCCGAAAATATGCCGTCCGCAAAGGAAGGTGAGGCAGCTTTTGCCGCCAGCGGAACTTGTATTGTAACGAAAGGCAAAAAAAGAATTTGGCTGATTACAGGCGGAATGGACGCGAGAGTTTTTTATTCAAAGAATCGTGGTAAAAACTGGAAAGCTATTGATACACCGATTGTAAATGGAACTGCCGGGAGCGGCATTTTCTCAATTGCAATGCGTGACAAAAAACGTGGTGTAATTGTCGGTGGAAACTACGAAAAACCAAATGAGGCAAACAATAATTTAGCTTTTACAAAAAATGGTGGAAAATCTTGGACGCTTGCAAGAGGTTTGAACGGCTATCGTTCAGGAGTTACATATGTTGATAAAAATACAGTTATTGCTGTAGGCACAAACGGTTCAGATATTTCAACAGAAGGTGGAAAAAATTGGAAAGCTATTGATAAAGAAAATTATAATGCTGTTCAATCTTTAGGAGAAACTTCGACTTGGGCAGTTGGACCGAAAGGAATGGTTGCGAAATTTAATTTTTTGAAAAGAATAAATGCATCAATTAAATGAAGTAAAAAATTGTTATAACCAAACAGCAGAAGAATATGCGAAAGTTTTTTATGATGAGCTTTCGCATAAATCTTTTGATCGTATGGTTTTGAAGCGTTTTGCTGATGAGAATAAAAATAATGGCAAGATTGCTGATCTGGGTTGTGGAACGGGTCAGACAACGAAGTTTTTGCGGGATTCAGGAATTGAAAATTTAGTTGGAATTGATCTGTCTTCGGAGATGGTTAAGCAAGCTTCAAATTTAAATGAAGACATAGATTTTGAAGTTGGAAATATGCTTAATTTGGAAAAACCGGATGAAGAATTTGGTGCGGTTTTAGCATTTTATGCAATTGTTCATTTTAATTATGAAGAGATAGAAAAAGCTTTTAGCGAAATCTGTCGAACTTTGAAAACATCAGGGCAGTTTTTGTTTTCATTTCACGTCGGCACAGAACAAACAGATTTAGAAGAATTTTTGGACAAGAAAGTAAAGATAACCTTTTATTATTTTGAAGTTGACCGAATTCTCAAAATTCTCGAAAACGTCGGCTTTGAAGTTTTAGAAACAGTTGTCCGCTATCCTTACAAAGACGTTGAATATCCGAGCAAAAGAGCATATATTTTGTGTCGAAAACCATCATGAACCTAACTATTTACGATCTTATCGGCACAATCGGTGTTGGACTAATAATCCTTGCATACCTGCTTTTACAGTTTGAAAAAATTCAAAGCAACAACCTTTCCTACTCAATCCTAAATGCCATCGGTGCGATCCTTGTAATTATTTCGCTCTACTTTGATTTTAACTTCCCTGCCTTTGTCATCGAATTTTTTTGGCTTTTAATAAGTTTATATGGGATAGGAAAATATATGTTGAAAAGTCGCTAAACCTTCATTCATTTTTACGCTTTAGCATCAACTGATTATTGGGATCAATGCGAAAAGATTTTATTTCTCCAAGCTTTGCAGTATCAAAGCTTTCATTTGATTTAGAGATTAAAAATTGCTTTTTTAGTTTTCCTTTTTCAGTTTCAAATTCAATCTCTAAAGGCAAATAAAAAATAATGCCTTTTTGATTTATTTCAAGTTTATTTCCATTTAGATTTGCAGAAATATTTGGTAGATATTTTTCTTCAAGCCATGGTTTTAGAAATCTTCGGACGTCCTTTTTTGAAACGCTTGCAAACGAATCAACAAAACTTTTTATATCGCTTTTTCCTTTGCGGGAATTTTTTATAAAACGCTTCATTCCTTTAATAAATTTCTTTTCGCCAACAAAATCGTGAAGCATTTTGAAAATCCAGACTCCTTTGTAATAAGCGATTCCGCCATTTGAAGGATCATTTAAGATTGTGTTTTTTCCTTCAAAGCCTCTTTTTTCATAGATTTTTTGATACTCCGTAAAATACTGTTTTTCAGTCTGTTCGCCGAATTTTTCTCTTATAAAATATGCTTCGGCAAAGCTTGCCCAACCTTCCTGTAAAAAGTTTCTGCCGCTGCCTGTCGGGTTTGTCCATGCGTGTGCAATTTCGTGTGCAAAAGGTGCTCGTGGAAAAGGCTTGTCCCAAATCATATTTCCGCTATTTTTTCCAGCAGCAATCAAATCATTTGAGCGATAATGCCAACCGCCTCCGCCACGTCCACGAGATTGTGCAATAGCGTAATAATTTGAAACGGGTTTGCCAAATTTCTTTTCTAAAGTTTTATAGACTTTTTGAAATTCAGTCTGCAGTTTTTCTACAGACGGTTTGAAATCTTTGGTTGCAAAAACCTCAAATTTCAAATTGCCAAATTTCTTGGTCGTAACCTGCCAGTCTTTATCATAAAGCAAGGTAAGCATTTTCACTTTTCCATTGCTTTTGGCGTTTATAACTCTGTTTTCTCTGATAACTTTTTCAGTCTGCGGAATGCTTGTGACGAGTTTGTAATCCTTCGGAATTTTGGCTGTCAATTCAAAACTTGCTATATCTGTGTCGCTGTCGAACCCGAAAAAAGGATGCCAGAAAAATTGATTTCTGACGTGTCCAAAATCTTTTGCCCAAAATCCTGAGTTTCTGTTCTTTTGATTTTTATCAACCTCTATTTCATATTCCAAACTTATTTTTGCTGTTTTATTTTTTGGAATATTTATCCAAAGCAAACCACCACCGAACTTGTATTCAGACTTTTTTCCATCGAGCAATAATTTTGAGATTTTTGCACGATGATTTAACGCAACTGCAAATCCAAAATCTGTTTTAACTGAAACAGACATTTCATTTTGGACAATAAGCGATTTGCCGGGAATTATTTGAGCTTCAATTTTCTGTGAGTTGATTAGATTTTGTTCATGTGAAAGTTTTTCTTTTACTTTCCAGCCATTTTCTGTATTCTCCGCTTTATAAATTCCTGAAAAGTAGAGATTTGCGACTATGGTTGTATCTCCTGAATTGCCAGCATCAGCTTTTCCTGCAAGCAAGACGGTGGCTTCTTTTCTATTGGAATTTATTATTTTTCCAACATCAAAACTGCGTTCAACTTTTGCTTTAACGGCTTGTCTAAGAAATCCTTGTGTTTCCCTATTTTCAAAAACACAGGAGAAATCTTCTATATTCCCTTCAATGAAACTTTTTTCAATGACAGAAATAAGGCTTTCTAGAGATGCAGCTTTGCAGTTTGCGTATAAATTAACTGAAAAACAAAGAGCGATGAATAATGCAAGAATCAACTGTTTCAAAATATGTTAACCATCCATTTGTAAAGATTTAGCATTTTGATTTTAATCTTCAGACTTACGCCAGTATAGAATAAATCTGCCAAACTTTTAGTATTTCAACATTTCGATTTACTCCGATTTTAACTTTCTTGCATTTATCGTAAAATTCCTTTGGCTATTGATTAGTTCATACGGAATCGGAAAATATTTGATAAAAATAGATTAGCCCGCGAAATACGCGAAAGAACGCGAAAGTAATGGATAAACAAACTGCATTTCTTCACGGCAAAATCGTAGCAATTTGTGAAGCAATCAGGAGCGAAAAAATCGGAGTTATTGCAGGTTCACGAATTTTAAATTCTTTGCGTTTTAAGTTGTCAGAAGAAAATGATGAAGATTTTATGTTTTTTGCTGGAATTGACTCCGAAACTGACTATTTACCTGTTGATTGGGAAAGAAAGAACTGGAGCAAAGACTCATTAAAAGAAAAAGATAAAGAGATTGCAGAAATCGAGACATTTTACAAAAAATCAGTAATTTCTGCTTGCGAAAACTTGATTAAAAGATTTGATATAAAAAACTACTAAAATGGATTTACAAATACCTGAACAACCGCTTTCCTGTACAAAGGAAACCTCTCTGGAGAAAGAGCAATTTATCGAACTTTATCGCCATTTGATGCTGACAAGACTTTTTGATGAAAAAACTGTCCGTCTAAAGAAACAATCAAAATTGACAGGTGGGGTTTTTACATCTTTGGGACAAGAAGCAACGGCTGTCGGGACGGCTTTTGCACTCGAAAAGCAAGATTTTATCGCACCTTTAATTCGTGATATTGGTGCTTGTTTTGTAAAAGGAATTAAACCACGTGAGATTTTCTTGCAATATTTTGGGCGGCGAAATGCACCTTCAAGAGCGACTGATGTTCAGTTTCATTTTGCGGATTTTGAAAACGGAATGATTGGACCGATTTCGCATTTGGGCGATTTGGTTGCGGTTATGACGGGAATTTTGCTCGCTTCTCGTATGCAGAAAAATGATCGTGTTGCGGCTGTTTATCTGGGTGAAGGTGCATCTTCGACTGGAGCATTTCATGAAGGGATAAATTTAGCGGCGGTTAAAAAACTACCTTTAATAACGATTATTGAAAACAACGGCTACGCTTATTCGACACCGACAAATGAACAGACGGCGGCGAAGTTTTTCATTGATAAAGCGATTGGTTATGGCATAAAAGGAATGCAGGTTGACGGTAATGACATCATCGCTTGCTATGAAACAATGAAAGAAGCCGTCGAACACGCACGAGGCGGAAAAGGTTCGGTTTTAATTGAAGCAATGACCTACCGACGCAAGGGGCACGCCGAGCATGACAACCAAGCATATGTACCCGAAGGTGAAAAAGAATGGTGGGCAGAACACAATGATCCAATTCTGCGTTATGAAAAATTCCTCTCAGATGAGAAAATCTTAACTAAAAAGGAAATGGATGAGATTTCGGTAGAAATAAAGGAATTTTTAGATAAGGAATCAGATTGGGCGGAAAGCCAACCTTTGCCAAAACCGGAAGACGCGGCGTATGAAGTTTTTGATAATGATGTCGTTCCTCCTGCCTTTAAGAAAAAAGTTTTAGAAAAATAAAACAGTAAATAAAGTAAAAAGGTGAATAGTAATTAGATAAACATTCTTCTGTTCCCTATTCACTGTTTGCTGTTCACTGTCATAATGCTTTATTTACTTTTTTTAGTAATATTCGGATTAGTTTTATTAACCTTAGGAGCAGAAGGGCTTGTGCGTGCAGGTTCTTCGATCGCTCTGCGGCTAGGCGTTACGCCTCTGGTAATCGGTCTGACAATTGTCGCTTTTGGTACGGGGAGTCCTGAATTGGTTGTTTCTGCCGAAGCGGCATTTTATGGAAATAGTGCAATAGCTTTAGGAAATGTTATCGGTTCAAATATCAGTAATACCTGTTTGATCTTGGGAACTGCAGCTTTGATCTATCCGATGAAATCCAAAACGCAGGTTGTACAACGCGAAATTCCCGTGATGGTTGCGGCTACAGGAATTTTGTGGTTGATGATAATTGATGGCGAACTGGGAAGAATTGATGGATTAATTTTGTTAATCAGCAGTTTTGCATATACTTTTTTCGTATATTTCATCGCCCGCCGAAACAAATCAGAGGAAGTTCATAAGACTTTTTCCGAAGGGATAGAAGAGCCTTCTTCATCTAAAGTATTGGATGCCGCGATGCTTACCGGCGGTTTGGCTTTATTGGTCGTTGGTGCGAAAATTTTACTTGACGGAGCCATTGGAATTGCCAAAATCTTTCAGATAAGTGAAGTTGTCATCGGTTTGACGATAGTTGCGATCGGGACAAGTTTACCTGAGTTGGCGACCTCTACAGTTGCTTCTTTTAAGAAAAAATCGGATTTGGCTTTGGGAAATGCAATCGGCTCAAATATATTAAACATTCTGTGTATTTTGGGCGTTACGGCATTGATATACCCTATATCGGCAGAGGAAATCAGATTGCTCGATATGAGCGTTTTGCTCGGGGTTGCAATTTTGCTTTGGGCTCTACTTGGAATGCGCTTTATTCTTGACCGCGTAGAGGGTGCAATTTTATTAATAATTTATATCGTTTATATTTATACACTTATTCCTTAAATTTTTGTCTATAAGAAATATGGTAATTAGAAAACTTAAAAATTCAGAACGGCTAAAAAAAATCAATCTTTCAAAGTCTTTTAATGATTTTTTTGAGAGCGAAAAAACTGCCGGAATCGCTTTGATATTCTGCACGGTCTTTTCGCTCATCGTTGCTAATTCGGTTTTTCAAGAAGGATATTTGGGCTTTTGGGAAACTAAATTAAGTTTTGCCCCATTTATTTGGGTAAAAGAATTATCCATAGCCTATTGGGTAAATGATCTTTTAATGGCAGTATTTTTTCTGCTTATCGGCTGTGAGCTTAAGCGTGAATTGTATGAAGGTGAGCTTTCAAACTTCCGTAATGCACTTTTGCCGATATTTGCAGCCCTCGGTGGTGTTCTGTTACCCGCATCCATTCACCTCAGTCTTAATGCCGGAACTGAAACACAAGCAGGTATCGGAATCCCGATGGCAACCGATATAGCCTTCGCATTAGGAATACTTGCCTTACTCGGAAATCGCGTGCGGGCTTCATTAAAAGTTTTCTTAACCGCTCTTGCTGTAATTGATGATTTAATTGCCATTATTGTCATTGCTATTTTCTACACATCTAAATTCTCCGCAATGTATCTGGGGTTATCGCTTGGTGTCTTTGTACTATTATTGGTTCTAAATCGTTTGAAGGTAAATAGCCTTGTGTTTTATATGTTGGGCGGAGCAGTAATGTGGTACTTTATGCTCAAGTCAGGCGTCCACGCAACAATCGCGGGAGTTCTGCTAGCATTTACAATTCCATATACACCTGAAAAAGACGATCCCGATCCGCTCAATATACTGGAACATTTTCTTCATAAACCGGTTGCGTTTTTCATTCTTCCCGTTTTCGCTTTGGCAAACACGGGTATAATCATCGGAAGTAATTGGGCATCTGAGTTATCAACTCCCAATAGCTTGGGCATTATTTTAGGTCTTTTTGTTGGTAAAGTTATAGGTGTTGCAGTGGCAAGCTTTATCGCTGTCAAATTAAAGATCGGACGATTGCCAGTAGGTTTAAGGTGGGCTCATATTATTGGAGCAGGATTCTTAGCGGGAATTGGGTTTACAATGTCGATCTTCATAACAAACCTTGCCTTCAAGACAAGTCCTGAACTTATTAATAGTTCAAAAATGGCAATTCTGCTAACATCCTTGATTGCAGGAGTCGTCGGATATATATGGCTGCTGTTATTGAGTAGAAGTGCTGAAAATAAAGAAAATCTTGATTCAATGACCTATACAGAGGATTAAATACTATGAATTTTGATGATTATGGCGGAATAGACAATTTAATACCCGATTCATCCGAAGTAGAAGCTGAGGAAATGTTTGCGAAAGCAGATAAGCTTCTGAATGAAGGAGTGCTAAAGGAGGCGGTTGATATTTTAACGCAGATAGTTAAGAGAAATCCACATTTCGGTAAAGCCTATAATCATCTCGGCTGGGTTTATGAAACAAAATATAAAAATGCTGCCCGTGCGGAAGAATACTACAAAGCAGCGATGAAATATGCTCCGCACTACAATGCATCGTATTTGAATTACAGCTATATGCTTTCAAATCAGCATCGCTTTGACGAATTGAAAGCTCATCTTGACCGCATCTCAAACATACAAGGTATTGCTAAAGACACGATTGCTAATGAATATGCAATAATGTACGAAATGCAAGGAAATACAAAAAAGGCGATGGAGCATTACCAACATGCAGCAATGGTAACTCTCGATACAACCAAACTCGAAAAATACCGTGATGCAATTGAGCGTTGCCGACAAAAAATCGAAATGCTAAACCCATCGGATAATTTTATCAATTAATACAAAAATAAATTTGAACGAATCTGATTATTGTTCAATGATAAATTTTAAATGAAAACGGGATATATAAGCGTTCCATTCAAAGCGGAAAAAGGCTTGTCGCAAATAAACGGCATCGCCAAATTTTCGTCTGCCGGAATCATCTTTGAATTTGAGTCAAAACTTTTAGGTTTGATCGGCGACGAAGTAAAAGAAGTTCGCGTATCGGTTGATGAAATTCTCGACATCAGATTCCGTCGCGGTTTGTTGAAATTTTTTGCCAAAATCCAGATGCGGCTCAAAAACTTCACGAAACTCAGCCAATTACCTAATGAAGACGGCAAGATAAAATTGAGCATCAAACGTGAAGATTTCGACCTCGCCGAAAGAGCCGTCCGAACGCTCGAAGAAACAATGCTCGGACCCGAAATGAAATCAATCGTCGAAGAAACCAAACAAGAATTGCCACCCGCCCAAACCTCCGTCAATGAATTATTCGACACCGAAAAATTAGAACCAAACAAATCGAAAGAAACGAATAAACTGAAATAAATAGCTGATGGAAATTGGGAAGAAATCATAGACACTTATCGAAAAATATGATGAAAAAGTTGACTTATTCTTTTCTATGGTGTTTATCGCTTTTGGCGATGAAAAAAAGATGATCTGCAGATTTTTATTAATAATGCTACTCTGTTTGTTCTCTATAAATTGCTATAAAGCTGAGAAACCTAAAAAGGTGTTTATCGTAAAAGTTCCGCCATTTTATAACGATAACGTTTCTGAAGAAGAAAATTTTTATCGCTATAAAAAATTCCTGTTCCCAAATACAAAAACTCCTAGTCCAATCCCAAAAGGTTTACCAAATGATGACAGCCTTTTATTTATTTCAATCAATAAAAACAACAAAATACAACTAAACAATGAAAGCGTCGAAAGTGCATCTGAATTAAAAAATAGATTAATAGAAATATTTCAAGTACGTAAAGAAAACAAGGTTTATGTGGAAAATTCCAAAAAAATTGTAAAGGCTGTTGGAATCAAAGCTGAAGAATCAATAAAATATGGTGATTTTATAAAGGTGGTCGAAGCAATCTATGAAAGTGATGCCGAACCAATTGTTTTATTATTTGAAAATGATGCTCGTCCGAAACTTTTTAAGAGCAAAACAAATCTAAATAAATGACAGCAAAGCAGAGTGAAAAAGGTTCGAATATGTTGGAAGCAATTCGAGCAGGAATTTTTGAAGCAATGACGGCGGACGAATCCGTTTTTGTCATTGGCGAAGATGTTGGGAGATACGGCGGTGCGTTCAAAGTTACTGAAGGATTACTAGATAAATTCGGTGATGAACGTGTGGTTGATACGCCTATTTCTGAAGGTGCAATTGTCGGTGCGGCGTGCGGGGCAGCATTGATGGGAATGAAGCCGATTGCGGAATTTCAGTTTATAGATTTTATCTCGTGCGGTTTTGATATGCTCACGAACTATGCGGCGAAATCTCGTTATCGCGGATGCGGTGGAATTGGTGCAGTATTCAGAGGACCTTGCGGTTCGGGAGTTCGCGGCGGACCATTTCATTCGCTTAATGCCGAATCTTTTTTCTTAAATACGGCGGGCTTAAAAATTGTCGAACCTTCAACCGCTTATGATGCAAAAGGTTTGTTAAAATCAGCGATCAATGATCCCGATCCGGTACTTTTCTTTGAACACAAAAAACTCTACCGAATGCCGCGTTTGCGTGAAGAATTGCCTGAGGAAGATTACACAGTTCCCATCGGCAAAGCACGCGTTGCCAGAGAAGGTAAAGATTTATCAATCATAACCTTCGGTGCTCAAACGCTAAACGCTCTTGATGCCGCTGAAAAGTTAGAAAAAGAAGACGGCTTAAACGTCGAAGTAATTGACCTCCGAACACTCGCACCACTCGACAAAGAAGCAATCATCACAACCGTCAAAAAAACAAACAAAGTCTTAATCCTCCACGAAGCATCTCTAACAGGTGGCATTGGCGGCGAACTCTCTGCCATCATCGCCGAAGAAGCCTTTGAATGGCTCGACGCTCCAATAATCCGCATAGCTTCAATAGATTCACCTGTCCCGTTTGCCCCACAGATGGAAGATTATTATTTGCCGAGCCTTGATGAAATTATTGATGCATGTCGAAAATTGGCAAATTATTAAAAAGCTTGGTTTATAATTATTGAAAGTTTGGAGAGCAACTATGAATTATCTAAAATTATCATCCCTCTTAGTTATTATTTTTTCGATGTTCATTTCTGTACTTTCTCAAAATACTTCTACAAACCAACCAAATAATAACGAATCCCCACCTTGCAAACAGCTGCCTAATTTAGAAAAGCAGAAGCTAAAAGAAGAGCAAAAAACTAAAGAAAAGAAAGAATTCAAAAATCCTCCCAAAGGTTTTCGTGTTTCCAAAAGTCCAACATCAGTAATTCTAAGTAGCAAAAGTATAAACTCCAGTAAACCTTCTGGTATGAAAGAATTTATTAACTCTCCTCCAGTTATTGAAGAAATTATTTTGAGTAAAGAAGGGGTTTTATTCAACGATGAAAAAAAAGACTCAAATTTAATAGATGTCGAAGTAAGAGTTTCCGACCCAGAAAATGATGTTTTAACTTATGACTATACAGTTTCAGTAGGACGAATAATTAGCGATGGCTCTAAAGTTAATTTTTCACCTAAAGTTAAATGGGATATATGTGGGGCAAAACCCGGAACTTACACTATTACGGTTACGGTTGATGATGGTTGTGGAATTTGTGCCAAACCAAAAACAAAAACCTTAACAGTTTTGAGTAAGAATGATAGAAATAGCTTGTCTAATGACGAGTCTATAAATACTGAAAAAGAAGGTAAATTAGCATGTGATCTGCCACCTCAAATTTTTAGTATTGACTTGAGCCAGAAAGAAATTATATTAGGCTGTCCTAAATCAGATAAATCTTGCTCTGGCAAAAAAACAATTGACGTATCAACAAATGCGACCACAATTGGAAATGAAAGATACATCTATACAGTTTCGGCAGGCAAAATTATCGGCGAGGGTAAAAATGTTAAATGGGATTTATCACATGTAAAGTCTGGGTATTACACAATCACCGTTACAATTGCTCAACCTTCATCTCTAGGCAAAAACGGTTGGGCTGTTTTTGGAGAGACTAAAACGGAAATAGTTATTGTTAAGAAGTATTAAACACTAATAGCGATGGAAGAAATCAAAAGACACCCATTAAATGCTAATGGTGATTTTTATGTTGAGTATGATACTTGTCTTCAGTGTGATGCTCCCTATTCAGAAGCCCCTGAATTGATGGATTATGATGAAGACTTTCATTGTTACTTTAAACGTCAACCCGAAACAGAAGAAGAAATTGAACAAGCGATAAATGCGGTTTGTGTTTCTTGTATAGAAGCTGTTCGCTATGGCGGTGATAATCCAGAAATTTTAGAGAAGATTGATAAAGGATATTATCGAAATGAAAATACTCAGACAAAACAATCTTTTGAGAAAGACAAATCTTCCGAACGCATTATTGAGAGATTTCTAAAGTTATTTCGCAAATAAACTCCGATGAAAAAACTAATCATTCCAATCTTATTTCTATTTCTCGTAGCTTGCGAAACTCAGCAAGTTAAACAAAATCCAAAACCAAACCAAGAACTTGCCAAAAAGGCATCTGAAAAATCTTTTATTGAACTCGGCGGTGAGAAACAATATGTTGAAATAACGGGCGAATCGGATAAAAATCCCGTTTTGCTTTTTATTCATGGCGGACCGGGTTGGACGCAGACTCCGCAGCTTCGGTATTTTAATTCGGATTTGACGAAGGATTATATTTTGGTCGCTTGGGAACAACGCGGTGCGGGGCAGTCATTTATGAAAAATCCTGAACCGAAAAATATGACTTTGGAACAGATAGTTGCGGACGGACACGAACTCACAGGTAAACTCAAAGAAAAATTCGGGCAGGACAAAATCTATCTCGCAGGATATTCGTGGGGAAGCGTCGTCGGTTTGGAGTTAGCGAAAAAATATCCTGAGAATTACCACGCATATATTTCCATCGCACAGGTCGTAAACATGAAACGCGGAATGGAAATCTCGCAAGAATGGCTAAAGAAGAAAGCCGAAGAAAAAGGCGACAAAGAATCCTTAGCGATGCTCGAAAAACTCAAAAACCCAACCGAAGACTTTTGCAAAGAGGGAATGGATTGTTTTATGAAGCAATATGAAATAATCATGAAATACGGCGGTGCGATAAAAAATGTGGCTATCGGAAAAGAACTCGAAAAAGCACAGACCGAACCTGAAGATTACAAAAATTACGATTGGATGAAAGCATTTGAATTTTCGGCGGGCAAACTGGAAAAAGATATGTATTCTTACGATGCGAGAGAAGTCAAAGAACTGAAAATTCCCGTCTATTTTTTCCTCGGCAGACACGATTGGAATGTCCCTGCGGTTTTGGCAGAAGAATACTCTAAAAGCCTAAAAGCTCCGAAAAAAGAGATTGTCTGGTTTGAAAATGCCGGGCATGGAATAACGGAAGAAGAAGCGAAGAATTTTAATAAAGCGATGGTCGAGAAAGTTTTAGGTAAGTAATCTCTTTTGGATTTAACGTCTATCTTTGTTGTTTTTGCGAGAAAGCGTTAAAATTTCAGTTTGAGCAATTTTAGAATATTATTTTATAAAAGAATTATTTATTTGGAGATTATATGAGCGTAGAAGTCGTAATGCCGCAGATGGGTGAATCTATTGCGGAAGGCACTATTTCAAAATGGCTAAAGCAAGTTGGAGATACAGTTGAAAGAGATGAACCTCTTTTAGAAATTTCAACTGATAAGGTTGATGCCGAGGTTCCTTCGCCTGAGGCAGGAACTTTGTTGGAAATTCGTTTTGAGGAAGGTGATACTGTCGAAGTTGATACAGTTGTTGCGGTTCTTGGAGCAGAAGGTGAGACACCAGCCGCATCGAATGGAAATGAAGCATCGGCTGAAACTGAAACCAAAGCGGAAGAACCTGCTCCCGTAGTCGAAGAAACGCCTCAACCCGAACCGGTCGCTGAAGAACCAAAAGCAGAACCTGCAAGTGAATCAGCAGGCGAAGCGACCGAAGTTGTAATGCCACAAATGGGCGAATCCATTGCGGAAGGCACTATTTCAAAATGGCTAAAATCGGTTGGCGATACAATTGAAAGAGACGAGCCGCTTCTTGAGATTTCTACGGACAAAGTTGATGCGGAAGTTCCCTCTCCTGTTGCAGGAACACTTCTTGAAATTAAAGCTGAGGAAGGCGATACGGTTGAAGTTGATTCGGTTGTTGCATTAATCGGTGCGGAAGGTGCGTCTGCCCCTGCAGCTGCCCCGAAAGCTGAAAGAACCAAGACAGAAGAACCGAAAACTGAAACTCCAAAACCTGATGATGGAAAAAGTTACGATTATCAAAGTCTCGAAGCAGGTGAGCGTCCTGATACGTCTTCAAATGGACATGACAAACCACTCGGTGAACAGACCGTCGAAGAAATTCGACGAACCCGTAGCAGTCCGCTGGTTAGAAATATTGCCAAAGAACACAATGTAGATATTTCACAGATTCAAGGCACAGGTTTAAGCGGTCGTGTCACCAAAAAAGACATTCTTGCTTTTATTGATTCTGGTGCGGCAGTCAAACCGCAGGATTTATTAAGTAAAACTGCGACGGCAACACCGACGGAAGTTCCACAAACAACCGCTCCGCAAGCTCAACCTGCACAGACACAAACTCAACCGACTGAATACAAAGCACCGCAAGTTGCTTCCAGCGTTGGCGATAGAGTTGAGCCAATGTCCGTAATGCGTAAGAAGATTGCCGAGCATATGACCTTCTCCAAACAAACCTCGGCTCACGTCACATCTGTCTATGAAATTGATATGACAAACGTGGCAAAATTCCGTGGAGCAAACAAAGGTCGCTTTATGGAACAATACGGTACAAAACTTACGTATATGCCGTTTATATTCCAAGCGGTTACCAATGCTCTCCGAGCGTTCCCTGTTGTTAATTCACAAGTATCCGGCGATCAGATCATCTATAAAGGTGACATCAATCTAGGGATGGCAGTCGCTTTGGATTGGGGTTTAATCGTTCCTGTTATTAAGAAGGCAGATTCTCTATCTCTTGCAGGTTTAGCACAAACGGCAAATGATTTAGCTGACCGTGCGAGAGCTAAGAAGTTAATGCCGGATGAAGTTGCAGGCGGAACTTTTACGATAACCAATCCAGGAGTATTCGGTGGACTTTACGGAACACCGATCATCAACCAACCGCAAGTTGCAATTCTATGCATTGGAACAATCGAAAAACGTCCGAAAGTTATGACTACACCGGAAGGTGATGATGTTATTGCAATTCGCCAAATGGCATACTTTGCTCTTACCTACGATCACAGAATTGTTGACGGAGCAGATGCCGAACAATTCCTATCACATCTGAAAAATTACCTCGAAACGACAAAATTTAGCTTGTAATTTTTCACAAAAACTCTTATTTTAAGCGGTGAGACTGGAAATTCTCACCGCTTAAGTGTTTTTTAAATATGGAAGTAGTATTAAGTATTTGAAAAATATTCATCGTTTTAAGAAACATTCTATAAATCTTACCGATAATTCTTTACAGGGATAATTTTGTTCTACCCGATTTTCCTCGGAATTTTTCGATAATTTCTTAGGAAAATTTATTTTTCTGACAACCCAAAACAGATAATGATACGTCTTAGGGGTGGTTTTTTTAGAGCAAAATGTATCTTTCAAAATTAAGGAAGATTTACAAGCAAGGAGTTTTAGTTATGCTTCGGAAATTTAATAAATTACAATTTTTTACGTTAGTTTTTGCAGTTTCAATGTTACTTGGAGTATCAAGTGTTTTTGCACAGAATGCACAAGTTAGAAATTTAACAGCAGGACAAAAATACAAGATCGAAGGTGTCGTGGTTGCTAAAGATACAGACAGTTTTTTACTTCGTGACCAGACTGGTATAGACACCAAAGTTATTCTTACACCCGGCGTTAGCATTAAATCAAATAGTTTCTGGGGAAGCGGAAACCGATATCCGGCGACAAGCATCGTTCGCGGTTTGAACTTAAAAGCTGAAGGTCGCGGAGATTCAAGCGGTGCTTTAGCAGCAACAAAAATTCGTTTTGATAAAAGCGATCTAGAAGTTGCTCAAACCGTTGATTCTCGTGTCACCCCGGCTGAAGAAAGAATCACGCAAGCCGAACAAAATGCTGAGCGTCTTTCAGGACAAATTGATGAATTAATGGCAATTTCAAATGCTGCTCGTGGTGGTGCAAAAGCTGCTCAAGAAACCGCTGATGCTGCGGTTGCGGGTGTTAATGCAACGAACCAAAGAATTTCAGCATTAGATGATTATGTAGTTCAATCAACTGCAACAGTTAATTTCAGAGTAAATAGTTCAAGACTCTCTCCCGAAGCAAAACTTGAACTTGATAATGTTGCAGCAACTGCAAAAACATTACGCGGTTATGTAATTGAAGTTACGGGATATGCTTCATCTGATGGCAATCCGAGAGCTAATAAACGTTTGAGCGACAGACGTGCAAAAGCTGTTGTTGAATATCTAATTGATACACATGATATTCCGCTACGCAGAATCGGAACATCGTATGGTTACGGCGAAAACAAAGCTATTGCTGACAATTCAACTCTTGAAGGTCGTAGAGCAAATCGTCGTGTTGAAATCAAAGTTATGGTTAGCCGCGGCTTGAACCAAAACGTTGAAGTTCGTCCAGCTAGCACAGATACAAAAGACGACGGAACAAAATAAGATAAAATTCTAAGGCTTTGACAAAAAATAAAGCAAGCGAATTTTTATTCTTACACATCTAAAGAGGGCAAAGGAGGTTTTTGAGAATAGTTTGATCTGTTTTCATCTTTTGCCCTTTATCTATATTCAGAAACCAATTTTCAGCTTTCCACGTAAACCAATAGGTTTTGATCTAATCCAATTTCTTTCGAGGTATTATTTCGTGAAAAGACACACATCTGCACTTTTATTTTTTATTCTTTTCGTTTTTACATCTTTTGCCCTCGCTCAAACGCCTGTCGGAACGCCACCACCTTTACCGGTTGAAGATGACGAAGTAATTACCGTCGAATCAAGACTTGTCGTAGTTCCTGTTTCAGTTACCGATGGAAATGGTCAGCCCGTCAAAGGTTTGGGAGCAGAAAATTTTCGTGTCCGGGAAAACAACCGAAATCAAGAGATAGCAGAAGTTTCCGCTGCCGAGAAAATCCCTCTGGAAATAGCTTTGCTGTTCGATGTTTCGGCAAGCACGGACGCGATGTTTAAGTTTGAGCAAGAGACCGCCGCAAAGTTTTTGCAGGATGTAATGCGTCCGATTGATCGTGCGACAATTTTTACGATTGGCGAAAGACCTATTTTAATCCAAAACAGAAATGTCGCCGTTCGCTCAATGCAAACGATTATGAGCATTAAACCTACCAAGCAATTTACGGCATTTTACGATACGGTTACTGCTGCGGCTCAATACTTAAAACAAAACGCTTCACCAAAAAGTCGAAAGGTAATTATTGCAATAACAGACGGTGAAGATACGAACAGCGATTCAGTCCGAAGAGGCTTTGCACAACTTTATGCTTCATTAAGTAAACAACTTGAAACCAATGGATCTGGAGCAATTTCAAGTCAGGAATATCGTAACCTTCTTGTCAGAAAACGTGAAAGTGTTAAAGTCCAAGCCCAACGCGACACTTTAAAGAGTTTACAAAATGCTGATACGGTTTTTTATGCAATTAATCCCGCAGGTAGTTCATATAAGCTAAATAAAATAAGCATTTTTGGACAAAATAATTTAGATAAATTTGCTACGGAGACGGGCGGAACTGCCTTTTTACCAAAATTTTTGCCGATTGATCTTAAAAACGATTATGAAAATTCAGCAAATTTGAGAAAAAACACTCAAACATTGGAAAGAATTTTTTCGCAACTGGCAAATGAGCTTCAGGCACAATATCTTGTACAGTACTATTCTGATGGAGAATATCCATCAGGCAGATTTATCAAGTTAGGTGTAGATGTGAATTTGAATCTTCCACAGGGTGTGAAGGTTCGTGCAAGACAAGGCTATTTTGTAAAGAAGCAATAAGCTAAGACAGATTTCGGAAAGTTGGCGAAAGAGGAAAACTGTCCGCCTATTGCTTCCTTTTGTGAGGTTACTTCTGAGGTATTGCGATCTTCCCCATTACGTGTTTGTCATCTTTGATTGAAGAAATATCAATATCTCCCATAAGCTCTACGGGTTCTTCATTTATTTCCACAGGAATCTCACCCATTTCAGGTTCGGGATTATTATTCGGGTTTTCTATTGCAATAACTCCAGTTGTTGCTCCGTAGTCTTCAGTCGTTTGATTCATAAATGCGGTTATTCCGATTCCGCTAATTGCTGTTATGACAACCGAAGCAAATGCTGTCCAAACTTTTGACATACGACGTTTTACAGCCTTCCAACCAACAGGACAATCTTTTGTAAGAACTGTTCCGTCCGAACGCCTGAAAAATCTTGCACATAAGCGACCTTCTGAATTCATAATCAGGTCTTCTGCTTCTCTTTTTGTCATGCCGGAAAGGTTATAAACATTTAATTTGCATTGCCCGCAAAATCTTTGACGATTATTTCCGACCATTTCATCCCAATTTGCTGAACACGGGCTTGCAACTTTGATTGTATTTAAGGGGTTTGTAAATTTGGCAGTCATAATAAAATCCTCCGTTTCCAAATTAGACACGTTTTTCCGTGTTTTGTTCCTAAAGAACGAAGGATATTTATCTTCTTGCAAGGTTTTTCTAACTTTTTTGAAATCGGACTAGCGTTGCTATTCGTACAGATTGTTACGCTTACAGATTGAATTTGACCTGATTTTCACACATTTACTGTAACAAATCACAGAAATATTGATGCTTATTTTTTCGTATTCACAAAATATGTTCCCTGCGAAAGCACGCGTTTGTGTAGTAGTAATGAAACTCTTGCCAAGACCTCATCAAAGTTCATTCCACAACGTTTCAGTTCATCTGCCTTCTTTCTTCGGGCTGAAAGAAAAACAAATTAGCGAAATCAAAGTCACGATTCAAGTCAATGTTTAACCTTAAGTATTAAATGTCGGGTGTGTTTTATCTTAATGCGAATATCACATAAAAGTGACTTATAACTTATAATCCTTCTAATAATTTTCCAAACACAACTCTCTCTTTTTGAGATAACATTTGATGGGGAATGTTCTGAAAGTTTTTATATAGCATTGTATTGTCGCCTGTTTTCAATAAAGGTTTCAACCTAGAAGTATTTTCTTTAGCAATTTGAATTAAAATAATTATTGCTTGTCTATTAAGTTTATTTTTACTGCGAGCAACGGCAATAATATTTTTGAATGCCACATCACGTACACTTGAATCAATTGGAAACGACTTTTCATCAGATAAATACATAAAAAGTTGTGTTCCGGCAAGTCCAAAAATATTTTCTGGTATTTTTTCATTTTTTAGCAAATTACTTAACACCCTTACAACATAATTACGATCTTTAATTTTTGATCTTGCTAAAGACTCAACCATAAATCCAATAAAAACAGGATCCTTTGTATTATCAATTAGTTTAGGAATATTTAATATGGTCTCAGAATTTTGGTTATAATTTGCATAAAAGGAAACCGAGTTTTTAATACTCGAAATAATTTTGTCATTCACTAGAACAAAGTATTCAGGTTGGGAATCGTATTGTTTAACACATTGAAATACACCTACTAAATCTCCATTTTTAATTTTAATATCTATTTTTGTTAATAGGCGTTTATAAAAACCTAAGGATTTTGGAAAATGTTTATCAGTAAGTTCCAAAACTTCAGAATTATTTGAAGGAAAATCTCCTTTCCAAAGTTGATTTTCAATAGAGACGTTTTTCTTAGATCCGTTTCCTTCCACAATTTTTCCAGAAAATACTGAACATCCTTTTTTTATGGATAAGAACAAAATTTTTCCTACTCTAAATTTATAATTAGATTTATGCTTCATCAGCAATTGTTTTGTTTGAGAAAAGGAAGCTGGGACAAGTAAAAATATCATCAAAAATAAAGTGATTACTATTTTATTATTAAAATTCTTCATTGTTATTCAACCTCTAAAAACTAATAAATTCTTCATTTATTGATTAAAAACTTTAAGCAAAATTTAATTTACAAAAAACTTCTCGCCAAGGAGCAAAGTTCTTAATTCTCCTTATCTTAATTGTCAGTAAAACTAAGGGGAAAAACAGGCTCTTCATCCCATTGCGGTTCTTCTACTTTAATGTTTGTATTACTTAACATGATAAACGAACCTCCAGAAACAACTGTTCCACCATTTGCTGATGTTCCAAGTCTAGTGAAACTAACACTTGATCCTGCACCCGCTTGCAAGAAATTTAGGTCAAATTCAGGCATTAGGCGTAACAATCTGCACAAATGGCAACGCTAATCCAAATTCTTAAATATCTTTCAATTCAGCAATTGGATTTGCTTGGTAGGCATCGGCGGATTTCATTGTGAAAGATACTTCAAAACCTTTCGGATAAAGATTTCTGGCAGAGACTTTTCCTTCACAAGCTTCGACACAAGTTTTGACAATAGCAAGCCCCAAACCTGTTCCGCCCGTCTGTCTCGCACGGTCTTTTTCGACTCTGTAAAGCGGATCGAAAATGCGGCTCAATTCTTTTTCAGGAACGCCGTCTCCGCTGTCAGTAACTTTTATTTTTACCAATCCATATTCTTCTTCCGCAAGAATATTTATCTCTCCATCTTCACCTGCATAGCGGATCGCATTGCTGACAACATTTGATAAAGCTCTTGAGAATAATTTTCGATTTGCACGTATTTTTATTCCGTCTTCTATTTTAACTTTTATCTCACCTTGAAAGAGTTTTTCACGTCCGACAATTTCGTCAACAACATCTTCAATGTCAACGTTTTCCATACGAATTTTCGAGCCTTTGATTCCTGCTTTTGAGTAAGATAGAAGCTCATCAACGAGTTTGGACATCAATTGTATTTCTTCCCGAACATCATCTATGTATCTCTGATCTTCTTGCTTAACGCGACTTTCCAAAATACTCAAAGCCCAGTTCATACGTGCTAAAGGTGAATTTAATTCGTGAGAAATGTCGCCAAGAAAACGCTTTTGTCCGTGAACGAAACCAGACAATCTTTCTGCAAGATGATTAATTGATTTTCCTAAACGTCCGATCTCATCTGAACGCTTTTCATCAACTCGTACACTAAAATTTTCGTCAGCTATTTGTCCGGTTGCAGAAGTAAGAGCAGAAACAGATTTATTTAACCCCCGCACAAATGGGAACCAAATTATAAATGATATACCCAAAATAATGAGAATAGTCCCAATCCAAGGCTTGGGATCATAAAATAAACCATTCCCTGTTATTGAATCAGAGTAAGCAACAACAGCTGATGCTATCGGTCTGGAAAGCCCTTTTTCACGAATTGGAATTCTGGAGATTGCCCAATAAAAAGAAGGATTTGATGTGCTTTCAATTCTAATTTGCTGTCCTGGTGGAGGTCTGGGAAGATTCTTCCTATCTGGCATTCCTGGTGGAGGTCTAAATTTTCTTCCGAGGGAGTTTTTTATTTTTTCAGGTAATTTAATCGGTTTACCGGCTAGTTGTTCTCCGCTATTTGCAAAAACAGTAAATTCGACTCCATATTTATCGGAATATCTTTTTACGACCTCATCTCTTTCAGCTCTTGTCTTTTCTGCTGACTCTGATGAAATTAAAGCCGCAATTATTTCAAGCCTTTCTTCAGCTGCTCCTATCAAGGGCGAGTTAGGTGAAAATCGAAACTGCAAATTGAAAATAAAATACAAAACTACCCCTAAAACCAAAATGTTTATAAACACCCATATTAAAATTTTAGAAAGTAGATTAAGACGCATTGTTCTAAATTTTATGTTGAAAGGTTGTTGAGTTATTAGGTAATTAGGTCTTTAGAAATATCGAAAAACAAACCTAACAACCTCAAAACCTGATAACTTAACAACCTAAGTTTTCTCACTCCTCAAAATTATCAACCAACATATATCCCGCTGCACGTACTGTTTTTATGAATTTCGGCTTTTTAGGATTATCTCCAAGTTTTCTGCGGAGCGAAGAAATATGGACATCAATCGAACGGTCAAAAACTTCATAGTTTCTTCCAGCAATCTCATCTAGCAAATGGTCGCGGGATAAAATTCTATCTTTTGCACAAGCGAGAGCATACAACAAATCAAATTCAATCGGTGTTAGAAGCAAACTCTCACCATTTAATGAAACGCTTCTCGTTTGCGGTTTTACAATCAATTCTTTTACGACAATTTCGGCATCATCATTTATGACTTTTTCTTTTGTAATTGATGAGCGCCTTATTACCGAACGAAGTCTCGCCAGTAGTTCCCTCGTTGAAAAAGTTTTCGGTAAATAATCATCCGCACCGAGTTCTAAGCCGACAATTCTATCCGATTCATCACCAAGAGCCGTCAGCATCAAGATCGGAACGGTAGAAACTTTGCGGACTTCTTTCAAGACCTCAAAACCATTCATCTCCGGCAACATCACATCCAGAATTACCGCATCAAAATCATCGTTTTGAACCTTTTCCAAACCAACCTTCCCTGTCTCTGCACCATCAACCGAATATCCCAAAGGCTCAAGATATTCCTTTATCAAGCGAGATAATTTTGGGTCATCGTCAATCAATAAAATTTTAGCCTTATCCATCATAAAAACTTATTTTCCATTAAATAGATTAAAACAAAAATGTGCTAATTTTGGGAATTTTTACAAAACCTTTACAATTCTCTGCCGAATTCCACACAAAAACTTTACTTTCGATTGCTAAATTATTAAGTACTTAGGAAAGATTATTTCCTAGTTTTATACAGAATTCATACATAACATTTCATAAAGGAGTCGCACACAAATGTCGAAATTAACAAAAAGCATCTTGGGAATCCAAGTTTCTAAAGATACGCTAAAAGTCGTCTTAATTCATAACAAACAAATCTTTATCAGGCATTTTTCCAATTCTGCGAACGGTTTTCGGTTAATTCAATCTATGCTTGAATTTTTAGAAATAGAAAAAGTCCACACCTGCTTAGAAGCAAATGATTTTTATTCGGTAAAAATTGCTAACTTCTTGTATGAGCAGGGACATACGGTTTCAATTGTTAGTCTCAAACAACTTAAAAAGTATATTCAATCTCAAACCCAATCTACCAAAACAAAAGACCATCAATCAGCTGAGCAACCTGAAAAAGAAAATCCTTTGGAATGGTTTCCTAAACTTACAGATGCGGAAACCTCTCCCGTAAAAAACTGGGCATTAGTTTGATATTTGAAATCGTAACGCCACTATCATGGCGGTTAGCTTAGGGACAGTTTATCGTCATTAAATTGGGCAACGATTCAAAACTAATTTGGTTTTGAATATTAGGTAGCGGCGTTACGTACTATTTGGTTTAGCAAAAATACGAGATGAAAAAGACAAACGCAAAACTCGGGAAAACAAACAAAATTTGCCTGCAAATGGTGCTGGCAATTCTGTTTGTCTTGCAGTTTGTATTAAGTATTTCGGCTCACGATGTAGGCATAAGTTCAATCAATTTACAATTTTCGGGCGGTAAATTGATCGTTTATTCATCTTACGCAAAGGCGGATTTTGAAAAATTGGCGTTGGATGAAGATTCTAAGAAATTAAAAACCTTAGCCAAAAATGCTTTTGAAATTAAGATTGATGGGCAAATCTTAAAAGCTAAAGAGGCTGATGTTTTCAATGTTTTTTCGGATGGCACAGATGGAATAGTTTTTGAGCATTTTTTCAAAGACATTTCGGGTTCAACAGTTCAGATAAATTCTCTCCTACCTCCAAGTCTCTCCCCAAACCATACACAAATTCTGACGATCACAAGAGATGACGGGCAGGAAATCTCACGTCAGTTTTTGAAAGGAGATTTTGAGTTTGAATTCAATCTGAATGACTTAAAAAAACCAAGTGGCTTTGGGGCTTTTCTAACACTTGGTATAGAGCATATCCTGTTTGGTTTTGACCATTTGTTGTTCTTGTTAGCTCTACTCTTAGTGGTCAAAACCTTACGGGATATGGCAGGTATCATAACTTTTTTTACTATTGCTCATTCAATAACTCTTTCGCTTGTCTCGCTCAATATAATCCAGCTTCCGACCGTTTTCGTCGAACCGATAATTGCTATTTCGATCATCTATGTCGGTTTGGAAAATCTTTTCAAAGCTGAACCTAAAAACCGTTGGCTCATAGCCTATGCTTTCGGTTTGATTCATGGACTTGGCTTCGCATCGGTGTTGCAGGAAATTGGCATCGGTCAAGGAATGGAAGTTCTTGTGCCACTTTTGTCTTTTAACCTTGGAGTAGAAGTCGGACAAATTGCTTTTGCTTTGATCCTGCTCCCGATTATCTGGCAACTACGAAAAATGGATTCTTATAAAACAAAAATTTTACCAACCGCTTCCATTTTAATTGTCTTAGCTGGTCTTTATTGGCTAATTGAAAGGGTTTTTTATTAAATTACGGAGTCATAAAATTATGTCTAAAGCTACATTAACCTTCATAAACATAGGAATTTTAGTGCTGATTATCGCTATTTCGATATACAATCAACAAAATTCAACCGTGCAGGCAGAAAGCCAAAAATCAAAGGTTGAAATTTATGAAAAAGATGGGTTTCGCCATATAAAATCAAATGGAATCGCAAATCACAGCACGGGCAGATTTCCAAATCGGGGAAACCCAAACCGAATCCGCCCGCAAGATTACAAATTCAAAGTTCCGCTAAATCCTAAAATTTCGTCTAATACGTCAAACCAATTTGATGAAAATCGTGATCGAAGACGCGGAGGCAGACCACCAATGCCGCCACCGCTTTTTGGAGTTGCGATAAACGGAATTCCTTTCGACCCCGGAACGGCTGAAGCATGGAATAATGATCGGCGTTCGGGTTGGAACAATGAAGCACTGACGGGAAAAATAAATCTTGGCATAGACAAAAATAATGCCCACGTCCAACCGACGGGAGCGTATCATTACCACGGAATTCCAAATGGTTTGGTCAAAAAATTGTCAGAGAATGATATTGGCAAAAAAATGATATTGGTTGGCTATGCCGCTGATGGATTCCCGATTTATTCGCAATATGGTTACGCAAATCCAAACGATGCCAAAAGCGAAATTAAAAAATTAGCTTCAAGCTACAAATTAAAAGATGGAAAACGCCCCAGCGGTCCCGGCGGAAAGTTTGATGGAACTTATTTGCAGGATTTTGAGTACGTCAAAGGATCGGGTGATCTGGACGAATGTAACGGAAGACTTGGGACTACCCCCGAATATCCAAACGGAATATATCATTATTTCCTAACCGATACTTTCCCATTTATCCCCCGCTGCCATAAAGGAACACCCGATAAAAGTTTTCAAAAACAACCACCAGGCGGACGTTTTGGACGACCACCAAGAGGACGCAGACCACCAAGAAGACCATTTTAAATTTAGTAAATGTCAGCAGCCCGAAAGTTAGCATTAATATTTACACATGTTTGAAATGATGCTTTGTGTTATCTGTCGCCAACGGCGATACGCGTTATAGCCTAACGAGAATCGCTAGGTGAAATGTAATAACAAATCGTGTCAGTAGCCCGACCGTGAGGAAGGGCTTCCAAGATTAACATCTGAATATTTGGTCTAATCTCTTAACTTGATAGCCAAAGCCACTCCCTCACGGTCGGGCTACTGACACTTACCACCAATCACTTTTTAGCTACTGATACTAAACTGCTAAATTTCTTCTTTATTAAACTCAGTCCATCTTTATTTACCCTACCAATTTTTCACTAAAAATATTCCCTTAAATTTAAAATGCTGTATAGTATTTGCTATCACATAAAAAGGTGCGGCTATGTTAAAAGGAATTTTGTGTAGTGGGATAATTCTGATAGCGACTGTTATTTTTGCGTTTGGACAGGAATCTCCACCTGAGCCAACTCCGACACCTTTTCGTGGCAGAGCCGAAAGTGGAATTGAGCAAACAAGACGGCTCGAACGTGAACACGAAAGACTCCAAAATCAGGCTTACGCTAATCTTTATGGTCAAGGAGCTTATGCCAAATCGCCTCGCTACAGCCCCGAATGGCGAAAGAAAATGACTTCGCTCTATCGCAAACCCGATAAATCCGAAACAAAAATTCTAAAACCTGATGAGCAACACTTGAAAAAATATGCGGACTTTTTGAAAAAAGAAAATACAGGACTCATAAAGCTAATCCCCGACCAAGGCTGCGAAAGCGGAGCTAAAGTCATTAACGTCTCACCGAATTGCACAAAATACAATTTTCCCGGAGCAGGTTCTTCATATTCATTTCGTCTTAAAACTTATCGAATCCGAAGACTTGCAGACATAACATTAGTCAAAAACAGCCTAAGCACTCGCAGTATCCTTAATGGAGCGATCTTTGTAGTTCTCGGAGATGTCCCAATCGAAAACGTCAATTTAAACACGCCCGAACTCAATTTTCTACAAAAATATAAACCCGTTAAAAACTCCAAACAAGCCCTAGAAGCCGCCAGACGTTTCGCAGGCGGTGTGCAAAAAAACGGTTTCATCTACGGACGCGGAATTTTAATTTCCAAAAACCAAACTTTCGCAATGCGTTCCATCGCCTACCGCGGAAAATACCGCCGATCAGAAGCCAAAGTTGTTTACAACGAACTGGATTTCGATAAACGTCGGGATATTATTGTTACTTTTCGGATAATTGATGTTGAAACAGATGGCTCGGCAACAATAGCTTGGAAAATCTTACGCGAATTAAAATCTCCGAAATTGAAAGTTCAAAGAAATAACAAATAAAGAATGATTAAACTTCAATAAGAAAACATTTAAATCAATTTTCATAAACTACACAAAAAGATATCAATAAGTAAGTCTTTGACTGAAAGATATTGTCGTTTTTCCCCTGTTGAAATTGTAGCAGTTTTTTCCTGCGAATTGGGAGCAAATTCTGCCCCATTTTAACCACATAACATAATGGTTTAGACGAAAAACAGAGTTTTTGCCGACGCTCCGAAAAAAAACCGACATATTTTTGATTTTCTCTTCAGTTAAAAGTGAAAGGCGAAATTAACTACCTTGAAATACATTTAAAAGGAGAGAACGAATGATAAATCAAAATCCGAACCGATTTTTAATTGATGCAAAGACTAGTACTTTAGTAATGACGATGATTCTCGGTATCTTTGTCGGTGTTGCTTCGTCCAAAACTTATAATCTCAATATGCAAGGCACACCGGCAACTATCGGCAAAGGTCGCACCCTCGAACGCAAAATCAAAGGTGTTCCGAGAGGAAAATTCGGCACTCTCAAACTACAACTGAAATGGCATTCTGGCAGTCCGCTTCCCGTCTCAAACAAACTGAAAGTCCAAATAAAGTATGGAAATACGACTCGCAGTACAACGCAGTGTTATTCCATCCAATGGTCCCGAAAAGCTCCGAGATGTTCACTTCAGATTAATATCTTAGAGCGAGAAGTTGGTAATAGTGGTCTGTGGAAATTGCGGGTTACAAATAACAGTGGTTATGCAGCAAGGGGGTTCGACATTGAAAAAGGTTCGGATTTTAGTCCAGTAATTCCATTCTTCCGAAGCACGTTCGTGGAAAGAATGTGCAGATCGGCGACGGATAACGTCAAGTTATCATCAGGACCAATTGATATAAGAAAAGGAACCTCGAAAACGGTCACTCTGAAGTGGAACGGACCTTCGGGGCAAGGTTTTTTCAAGCTTAAAGCCAAATGGCATGCCACGACCACTTTTCCGACATACAACAAACTCAAGATCGAACTCCTTGATCGGAGCGGTCGGGCTGTTCGTTCGGGCTACTTTTATTCATTCCATGCTCCCAGAAAAAGCCCGAAATTCAGCATCAGAACTAATGGTGACCGCCTCCGTTCGGACAGCTCCAGTCGTCGCCGGGGACAACCGAAATGGCGTTTGAAAATAACTAATAACAGCCGCTATGACATCAAGGGCTTTGATATTCAAAAAGGAAATGACTTTAATCCGCTGGTGCCATATTTCAACAGTACATTCACGAAAACCTGTTCTTGAATGTTGGTCGAAATAATTTAAAATTCTAGTCTTTAGTTAATTGTTAGGTATTCTTTGTTCTCCTGTATTTATGCGTTATCGGTCTTCTGCGTCCGATGCCTATAGCATTTTTGGAAACAATTAAAGTCGGCGGAAGTTGGCGGCGTTTGAATTCATTTGCCGAAGATTCGACTTTATTTAGAAGCGTGTAAACCAACTCTTCATCGTAGCCTTCGTCAATGATTTCTTTTGGCGAGAGTTTGTTTTCAAAATAGAGTTTTAGGATTGGATCCATTGCTGAATACGGTGGGAGTGAATCGGAATCAAGTTGGTCGGGTGCGAGTTCGGCGGATGGAGCTTTATCGATGATTACTTCGGGGATGATTTCTTTGCCTGCGGAATCATTGATACGACGGGCAATTGCGTAGGCTTCGGTTTTGAGGACATCACCGATGACTGCGAGACCGCCATTCGTGTCGCCGTAAAGTGTGCAGTAACCGACAGCGAGTTCGGATTTGTTTCCAGTTGATAAAACGAGGCGACCTTCGGCGTTGGAAATTGCCATAATTATCAAACCACGTAAGCGAGACTGCATATTTTCTGCCGCTAAATTTTCACCACCTTTTTTTGGCTTTTGAAATTCTAGCTGTTTGAGCAGAACTTCAAACGCTTCGGAAATCGGCTCAATTCGGGATTCGCACCCAAGATTTTCAACGAGTTGCTCCGAATGCGTAATACTTCCTTCCGAAGAAAACGGTGAAGGCATCATAACGCACAGGACGTTTTCAGCTCCTAATGCTTCGACGGCGAGCGTTGCAACGAGCGTTGAATCAATTCCGCCGCTTAAAGCGATAACGGCTTTTTGAAAGCGGTTTTTGTGGGCGTAATCACGAATTCCCAAAATCAACGCACGGCGAATCGTTTCGATTTCATTTCCTGTAATTCCACGTGAATCGGGTTTGCGAACGTCTAACTCGACAGTTTCAACAAACTCTTCAAAAGCCTTTGCTTGCAGGATTATATCGCCTTCTTCATCGGCGATAAGTGAAGCCCCATCAAAAATTATTCCATCGTTTCCGCCAACGAGATTTACAAAAACTATCGGAATTTTTTCCGTTCTCGCACGATGAGCGACCATATCGCAACGCAATTTGATTTTGCCTTTGTTAAATGGCGAAGCGTTAACCGAAACAATCAAATCTGCTCCCATTTCGATTAGTTCATCAGTCGGATCAACGTCGTAAAGCCTGTCTTCCCAAAAGGTTTTGTCATTCCAAAAATCTTCGCAGACAGCGATGCCGATTTTCCTGCCGTTTATTTCAAAAAGATTTCGTTTTTCGGAAGGTTCAAAGTAACGAGGATCATCAAAAACATCGTATTCGGGCAAGAGAGTTTTATCCGCAAATCCAAGTAATTCACCATCATGAATTAATGCCGCCGCATTAAAAAGTCTACGTCCGTCATTGTCATCATTTTGGCGAATCGTACCGACAATCGCTGTAATTCCTTTGGTTGCGGGAATAATTCTTTCAAGCGGTTCTTCGCAATCGCGGATAATGTCGTGGTCTTGAAACCAATCCTGCGAAGTATAGCCGTGAATTGCTAGTTCAGGAAAAACAACTAAATCCGAGCCATCAGTCTTAGCTTTTTCAATTCCATCCAAAATTTTAGCGACATTCCCTTCAATGTCGCCATTCGTTGTGTTGATCTGTCCAATTGTTACTTTCATCTAAAATTTTAGTTCACCCGACGTTTCTTTTTTTACCAAATGAGGTAATTTGGAAGTAGTATTGTCAATTACGCTCCAAATTTTTTGGAAGGAGTTCTTCTCTTCTAATTGTTTCGGCGGGGTTCCGGAAATTTGTTCTTGTTGAAATTTGGTGAGTTGCTTTTTGAGTTCGCGTTTCTCAAATGCTGAAACTCCCAATTTTCCCACCAGAATTACTCCCAAAATGAAAAATAAAGCAAAGATGTGATTAAGAGGAATACCCAAAATCAAGATAGCTATTGTCAAAAACGAAAAGGCAATGAATGCCGCAGAGCCAACCAAACTGAAAATCCCGGTTTTCTGCCAAAGGTTCATTGAACTTCTTTCCAATTTCACCAAACTGTTTCCACAGTTACGACAAAAAGTTTGCTTTTCCAAGACCTCCTTTCCACATTCTGAGCAATACATCTACTTCACCTCGCTTCCTTTTCTAGATTTCTAAAGTTTACTCTAATCAAACTTACATTTCGATCTTAACTTTAAGTATATCTTTTTTCAGTAATGTCATAAAAGGAAGGTTTTATAACTTAGTAGGGAATAAAATTTAGATTATTGAACATTTTTGATAAAGTTAGATTCTTTTTATTTCGGAGAATACAATTAATGATTTTGAGAATTCTTTTGTTTCTCAGTTTGATTTTTGCTTTGAATATTGGTGTTTTTGCACAGAAAGCTAAAAGCAAAACTGAGCCTTTACAGGTTGGGGCGATTGCTCCTGACTTCACATTATCCAGCAATAAAGATGAGCAAATCACGCTTTCAAAGATTGAGCAAATCACTGTTTTAGTTTTTTATCGCGGTTACTGGTGACCTTACTGCGTTCGGCAGTTAGCCGATTTACGTGGATTGATTAAGGAAGATGAAGATATTGCTCTGTTTGCGATTAGTGTTGATGATACGGATAAAAGCAACCAACTTATCAAAAGAATCGAAAAGGATGGAAAAGGCAAAACAAATTATTTACTTTTGTCCGATCCAGACAACAAAACAATCAATGATTACGGGCTCTTTGACACAAGATATGTAGGTAGAGGTTTCGAAGGAATCCCACAAACCGCTATTTATATTTTGGACAAAAACAGAAAAATTCTCTGGGCAAATGTAAGCAAGGATTATCGAAATCGTCCGTCAATAGAAACTTTAAGAACGAAGATTGATAAGTTTAAGAAATCAGAGAAAAGTGAGTAATTAAAAGAAATTATTCATAAAATAATCTGAAAAATCGTTAGCAAGTCTTATTCCAATTGGGTTGTAATAAGACTCTGCTGATTTTTCGTACTCAAAAGTCATATTCACAAATTTGTAATCACTAACAGGTGGTGTTTCTAAAAATATACTTTTCCAAATTATTACTTTTTCGCCCTTCTCGGCAATAATCCATATTTCATTTTTTCTGCGAATCTTATTCTTAGGATATGTGTCGAAAGTAAATCCACTTTCTACAATTTTTGCATCTTTGAAATGATAATCTTTTCCTTTTAGCAAAGATTTATAGTAATTCTTTACCGCATCAATCTTTTTTTCAAGAGAACTTTCTGAAGTAATTTTATATTCGTCGTCATAAATCCAATGCTTTAGGATTACTTTTTTATCTTTTGAAACAAACTTTATTCTTCCTAAATCATATGCTTCAAGTCTTTCTTTACCTTTCGTTAAATTAATTTTTTCAAAATTATCTGGATATGTATAAGTGTGTCCAAAAGCGGCATTCTGAACGCCAACAAACTTAATATCAGAATCTAATTTAAATTTACTGATTAAAAAGTATTTTTCTTTCTTAATTTCGGTTGAGTTACTTGAACAGCTGTAGAAGATCGAGAAAATAAAAATTAAGACAATTAATGAAATTATTTTGAGTGAGTTCATTATTGACTTTGAGGTTCATTATCGCATTTTTTGACCATCGTGATGCGGTTCCCTTTTTCGTTGTAAACGACCTCATCCATTATGTTGTACATAAACATTACCCCTCTGCCGCTGGTTTTGAAAAGGTTTTCAAGATCGGTCGGATCGGGGATAGCGGAAACGTCAAAGCCTTCTCCTTCATCTTCGATGGTAAAACGGGCTTCTTTGGGAGTAACACTAGCAACAACACGGACGTTTTTAGTTGCGTCGAATTTATTGCCGTGTTTGACGGCATTGACAAAGGCTTCGTCGAGGGCGACAAAAAGATTAGATTTTTCGGGGTTTACAATACCCAATTTTTCAACCCTTTTAACAAGGTAATCCAAAACGCTGTGCATTAAATTTAGAACGCTTGGAATTTCAAATTCGATCTTTTCGTGACGGTTTTCGATTCTTTGTGTGCGGTCTATGTATTGAGATTTATATTTTAGGATTGTTTCAACACATTCTTTTACTTCTTCGTCAGAAAATTTGCCGTTTTTATAGTTAGGAATACATATCTTGAAAGCTTTTACGTGACTGCGTTTTTCTTCGACTTCTTCGGGGAAACACTCTTGAGAATCAACGGCAATTTCTTCTCGTTCGGCTATTAATTCATCTCCATCCAAATCGGTAATGATTACGTCAAAGCCATCTTCTTCCATCAGTCTTAAACCATCATCACGGTTGTCTGTAGTTTCGATAACATTGCCGTTTCGGGTGAATTCTTCAGCTAAAGCCGTTCTTAAATCATCATAATCGTCAACGATTAAAAATTTTCTTTCCATCTGTTGGTTTTGTCCCTATTTGCCGTTGGTGTGCTTCCTAAAATCTTATTTTGCAAAACTCCTTACGATAAAATAAAGTTTTTTGTTGCATAAATAATAACCCATAATACACACAACTTTCTATCAATGGCGGATAATATCACAGAAAATCAAATCGAAATATATAAATTTGCCTCCTTGTCAAAATATTCCTTGCGACAGAGGTTTTTAATCTATCTGGTAGATTATTTTTTGTATTTCACGATTTCTCTAATCGGAAAAACTGTGCGTTTTGAAGAGGTTGAAGGATGGGAAAATGGAAAAGTTGAGGGTTATGAATCCTACGAAAAAGCTTTTGAAACGAAAGCTCCGGGAAGTTTAGCCTTTTGGCACAACAGACTTTTTTTAACAACTTATTTTTGGCGAAAGTTTGATGCGGCAATAATGATTTCGCAGAGTTTCGACGGCGAATACATTTCCCGCACGGCTCAAAGATTCGGGTATGGTGTGATTCGTGGCTCTTCATCAAGAGGCGGCACGCAGGCTTTGAAGAAAATGGTCAAACTAGCCCAAAAAGGAATTCGTATGGCACTCACCGTAGATGGTCCCAGAGGTCCCCGCTATGAGGTACAAAGCGGTGTTATACACATGGCTAAAAGAACACGCCTGCCGATTGCCGCAACCCTCATTGAAGCTCAAAAATTCTGGACGGTAAACAGTTGGGATAAACTGCAAATTCCAAAACCTTTTACCAAAGCAAAAGTGTTTATTGCCGAGCCTATTTTTGTCTCGGCTGATGCTAACAAAGAAGAACTAAAGCAGAAACAAAAAGAATTGCAAAAAAAACTTGACGAATTAGTCATTCGTGGGAAACAATGGCGGGAAAGCAAAAAATAATATTTGCGTGGAATTTATCCCCCCAATGACATCTGCGATTATTTCAACGTTCTTATTGAAATTTCGCTAATTGGATTTTTAAAGTTTTTCAGAAAATTTAGAATTTCATAATTCAACAAACAAAATATAAAAATTAAATAAAGGAGAAGAGGAAAAAGATGGCTCTTTTTGATTCGATTATTAGTGGGGTATCGGAAAAATTTGATTTAGGTGATAAAGGCGGAACTTTGCTTTCAGCACTTCTAGCTCTTATGACCAATCAGGAAACAGGTGGGTTTAGTGGATTTTTAGGCAGATTTAAAGATGCAGGAATGGGAGATATGGCATCCTCTTGGATTGCGTCAGGTGATAATGCCGAAGTTTCAGATGAACAGATTGAAACAGCCATCGGTAGTGAGACCATTGACACGATAGCTGAACAAGTCGGCATGGACAGAGATAAAACAACCTCAGCTTTAGCATTTATGACGCCAAAGGTCGTAGATAATTTAACGCCTGATGGCGAAGTGCCTGATGACGAAAGCATTGTTTCAAAAATTGGCGGATTTTTAACGGGACTAGGAGGAGCAGCTGTTGGCGCTGTCGGTGCGGTTGCGAGCGGAGCAGCTGACAAAGCGGGAGATGCTGTTGATGCTGCCAAAGATGCCGCAGGAGCAGCGGCTGACAAAGCGGGAGATGCTGTTGATGCGGCTAAAGACGTTGCTGGAGCGGCGGCTGATAAAGTTGGTGATGCTGCTGATGCGGCAGGGGCTGCGGTTGGTAAAGGTAAAGAAGTTGTCGGCGATGCGGCTGATGCAGTTGGAAATGTCGCGGGTGCTGCCGCTGATAAAGTCGGTGATGCTTTTGGTAGCGTCAGCGATACTTTCAATGGCGATGGTGATGGTGGCTCTATCTTAAAGTGGCTTTTACCAATACTATTGCTCGGTGTTTTGCTATTTTTAGCTTATTCATTCTTTAGTGGTAATCAACCAACTAAACCTGCCGAAGGAAATACAAACACAGCTGAATCTAAAGACGGAAAAGATGCTGAAGAAAAAGCTTCCTCAGTCAGCCTTGAAGCCAAAGACGGCAAATATTTCTTAACCGGAACGGTTAAAGATGAAGAAACAAAAAATCAAATCGTAAAAGAAGCTGAAGGAACGTTTGGTGAAGGAAATGTTGATGCCAGCGGTTTGAATGTTGATGCCAGCGTTGCGGCACTAAAAGATGGTTGGTTTGATGGATTCAAAGGGTTGCTTCCTGATCTAAAAGACTGGAAAAACGGAACAATTAGCTGGGCTGGCGATAAACTCAGTACAGCGGGTGAAGTTCCAGGAGCAGTTGCAGATAAATTGAAATCCTTGTTTGGTGGATGGACGATGGCAGAAGCGGCTAATGAAACAAAAGATTCTGTTGATGGTGAAAATAGAGAATTGACCGAAGTTACGCTCTCGGATGGCACCAAACTTCAAGCTTATCCGGGCGGTATCGAAGATCAATTGGTCAAATTCGTTCAATCAGATGAATATAAGAATGCGACTAATGAAGAGCTAAAAAATAAATGGTTTGATTTTGATGACTTAAACTTCAAATTTGGAGCAACTGAGCTTGCTCCGGAATCAAAACGTCAATTAGACAACATTGTTGCTATTTTGAAAGCAAACCCCGAAGTCAAGATCAAGATCGGCGGATACACTGACAAAAAAGGTAATGATGAGGCTAATAAAAAGCTGTCTCAAAATAGAGCGGATGCAGTTAAAGCCGCACTTGAAAAAGCAGGTGTCGGCTCTCAAGTACCCGAAGCTGAAGGCTATGGCGAAGAGTTTGCCAAAGTTGATGAAAATGCTTCTGACGAAGAACGCAAAGCAGATAGAAAGACTTCAATCCGTTTAATCAAGTCAGACGGAGAGAAAACTGCTGAAACATCAGAGAAAAAGGAGTAATGATTAACTAACTTTACTCAAAACTACAAGAAAAAGCGGATATTGATATTTTTAATATCCGCTTTTTCTTTATAAAATGTTCTTAGGCTGTAAAGTTTTTAGATTGTTAGGTTTCAAACTTAAAAACTAGTAAACCTAAAAAATTCTAAACCTAACAAACTTAGGAGATAAACTATCGGAGCAGGACACGGACATTCACATGGACACGGCGAACGACGCGACCCGAAAACCTTACGTAACTTAAAAATTGCGTTGGGATTAACGGCGATATATATGTTTGCCGAAGCGATCGGCGGCTGGCTGACAAATTCGCTGGCACTTTTAGCTGATGCCGGACATATGCTTACGGATGTTGCCGCACTTTCTTTAACTCTGATGGCTATTTGGTTTGCCTCCCGTCCTGCAACACCAAACAAAACTTACGGTTACTACCGCTTAGAAATCCTTGCCGCTTTCATAAACGGAATCGCCCTCGTTCTGCTTTCGCTTTGGGTTATTTACGAAGCGTACGAACGCTGGACTAATCCGCCCGAAATTCTGGGATTGGGATTAACCATAGTTGCGATCGGAGGACTTATCGTTAATCTAACCGCCGCCTATCTTTTGCATGGAAGCCACGAACACGATCTGAATATGCGCGGAGCTTGGCTGCATGTTCTTGGTGATGCACTCGGTTCAGTTGCAGCAATCGGAGCAGGAGTTTTGATTCTTGCTTTCGGATGGTTCTGGGCAGACGCCGTTGTCAGTGTCTTAATCAGTTTAATAATCATCTATGGAGCGTGGAAATTAATTCGTGAATCAGTCAACGTTTTGCTTGAAGGAACACCGTCTCACATTAATCTAACCGCGTTAGAAGAATCTATTTTGGAGATGAACCATGTCAAAGATGTTCACGATTTGCATGTCTGGACAATAACTTCGGGAATGGATGCTTTAAGTGTTCATATCGTTCACCAGGATTCTGCCTCACAAAGCAAGCTTCTTCGAAAAGTGCGTGAGAAATTACATGATGAATTCGGTATTGACCATTTAACAATTCAGATGGAAAAAGAATCTGATGAAAAAGAAAATCCGCATCCATGTTTTTCGGGTGCAAATTGTTTCGATACAAGTCAACGAATTGAGTTAAATGGATAAAAGAATTTTTACCCACGAAATATGCAAAAAATCAATCTCAAATATGGTAAATCCGAAATCCCTTTTGAATTTGAAGGTGACAAATTTGAAGTTCTCGGAACATCTGAAGATGACGCTCCTCTCTCAGATGTTGAAATCGGTGAAAAGTTCGAAAATCCAATTGACTCAAAACCAATCGAAGAAATCGTTAAACCTGATGAAACGGTTTTGATCGTTGTGCCCGATGCAACGCGAAATATTGCTTGTGGACAGGTTGTAAATTTACTTGTGCGTCGTTTAATTGCTAATGGCACAATGCCTTATGAGATCAACATAATTTTTGCGACTGGAATCCACCGAAAAGTTACTGAAGAAGAAAAGCAAGAAATCCTCACGCCTTTTATCGCCCAAAGAATAAAAACTTTTGATCACAATTCCCGCGACTTAATGCAATTTTTACAACTCGGTAAAACTTCAAGCGGAATCCCTATCGAACTCAACCGTAAACTTCAGGAATATGACCATACAATTTTGGTTGGCGGAATAAATTTTCATTACTTTGCAGGTTTTACAGGCGGACGAAAACTTATCTGTCCCGGGCTGAGTTCATCTAGAACAATTTCGGGAACACACAAATTAGCTTTTGATTGCGAGACTTTAGATAGACGCGAAGGAGTCGAAGTAGGAACTTTAAAGGGAAATCCCGTACACGAAGCATTTATTGAGGTTGTCGAAAAGATATCGCCAACATTTTCAATAAATACGTTTGTTGATGATTCTGGCAGATTAACAGATTTATTCTGCGGAGATTGGAAAATTTCTCACGAAAGAGCCTGCCAAGTTTATTCAGAAAAAAGAACCTTGAAGATCAAAGAAAAACGTGATGTCGTAATCGTTAGTTGTGGCGGCTATCCGCATGATCTGAATATGATTCAAGCCCATAAAGCTCTGGAAATGGCTTCTCATTCCTGTAAAGATGGCGGAAAAATTATATTTTTAGCCGAATGTAAAAATGGTTTGGGACGTGATGACTTTCTTAAATGGTTTGATGCAAAAGACAGTATAGAACTAGCCGAAACTCTCTGCGGAAAATACCAAGTAAATGGACAAACTGCTTGGTCACTTCTGAAAAAAGCCGAGAAATTCAACATAAAAATTCTTACGAATCTCCCAACAGAAGTCTGCAATAAAATGCGCTTGGAAAAAATCGAAAGTTTTGAAGAAACAGTATTAGAAATAAATAAAGGTATGGGCTATGTCTTACCTTTTGGTGCAAAATTTAAAGTAGAAAAAGGCGAGTAAAAACTCGCCTTTCTTTTATAAATTCATTACAGCTTTTTATTTATCTTTTTTTATATTGAAAGTTCTGGCAATTGAATCTGTTTGATTTCTGATAGTGCGAAGTTTGTCTTTTAATCCCCTAAAACGAAGTACATAAACTGTTGTTGGAGCAGTTTTTAAGAAATAGAATCTGCCGCTCATAGGTCTGCCTGAACGCACGTATTCAAAATTAAAGACTTTTCCTGAAAAAGCACCGCGGAAGTTTTGTTCTTTACCGGCAACATACCCCGGAAGGAACTGTAATTTTTGCTCTTCTTCCCGAATCATTTCGGAAAAGAGATCATCTTCCTTAACAGTCATTTTACGAACTTCTAAATGTCCGTCTTTGCGGTATTTGTAAACGTATTCAACATTCGGACTCATAGATGAGGGCTTAACGGTCATTTTCCATGCATCTTCAGGCAAGGAAAATGTGTATTCGACGTTCGGATCGCTAAAATCGCTTTGTGCAAATGCCGAAAAGGCAAAAACCAATATGAAACCTATAGAAACTACTAGGGAGAGTTTTCTCTTATTCATTTTTATAATTCCTTTATTTTTAGATATTTTTAATTTTATTTAGACAAACCAGCAGTTTAACGCGTTTTTAAGATGCTTTTTAAAAGCCTATCCGTTGTCTCAATACCTTCTCAAAACGTGCGTTTATTTGCAACTTTTTGTATAAATAAAACAACGAACTTTTTTCGGCTATTTCTCTCTCTCCAACGTCTAAACAGACAGAAAGCACTTTTTGCAATTAAATTTCAAAATTTTTACGAGGTACTAAATAGTAATGAGAGCAAGAGTTTCCGCGATGCATAAGATTATAAGTGTTGTTGCATTTGTAGCATTATTCAGCCCAATTTTCAGCATAAATACAAACGCTCAGATGATGAGTAAAAAGAAAATGGGCAAGTTAACCAAAGATCAAAAGATTTTACACGTTCTGAATCGTCTGGGTTTTGGTGCAAAACCGGGCGATGTCGAAAAAGTAAAAGCGATGGGTTTGGAAAGATATATTGAGAAACAGCTAAACCCTGACTCAATAAATGACTCAGAAGCACAAGCAAAATTAAAGAATTTCGAGATCATTAATATGGAAACCGCAGAAATTTTTGCGAAGTACCCAAATCCGGGAGCATTGTTACGAATGCTCAACGGAAACGGCAGAAACAACCGTAGAAATGCTCAAAATCGCCGAAACAATCAAAATTCAGAGATGAATCCTGAAAAATCTCAACAGGATCAGCGGGCTGAAAGAAGACAACGCCGCCGCCAACTTATTGAGCTTTATCAAAAATATGACTTAAAACCCGCAAATCAAATTCCTTTGCAGGTTAATGCTTCGAGAATTGTTCGTGCTGCATACTCTGACAGACAACTCGAAGAAGTGATGGTTGATTTTTGGTCAAATCATTTCAATGTTTATATGAACAAGGCGGCAACACGTTGGTACATACCTAGTTACGAGCGTGATGTAATTAGGAGACACGCCCTCGGAAACTTTAGAGATTTAGTTGTCGGGACAGCTAAGCACCCGGCAATGCTGTTTTACCTTGATAATTTCCAAAGTGTTTCACCAAATGTAAATCGAAACAATAATCAACGAAGACGTGCTCAAAGGCTATTAAATAATCCGCGTGCTAAAGAAAGATTTATTCAAAGATTAAAACAGCAAGGATTAAGCGATGAGCAGATCAAACAACGATTTGAACAGCTGAAAAATGGTGGAAACCGCAGAAACCAACGTGGCATTAATGAAAACTATGCACGCGAATTAATGGAACTTCATACTCTTGGTGTCAATGGCGGATACACACAAGATGACATCAAAGAAGTCGCCAGAGCTTTCACAGGCTGGACGATCTTCGATGCCAGAGGATATCGAAAAGCAGCGGCAAATATGATCAAAGATGTCGAGCAGGATCGTCAGTTAATTCGCCAAGCAAGACAATTTGGTATTTCGCCAAATACCGAATCAGGAACATTTATATTCGTTGACCGTTTGCATGACCAAGGACCAAAAACAATTCTTGGACAGAAAGTAAATGAAGGCGGAATGAAAGATGGGCTAAAAGTAATTGACATACTCGTTTCGCACCCGTCAACCGCGAAATTTATCGCCCGAAAATTAGCAGTTAAATTTGTTAATGATAAGCCGAGCGATAAACTTGTCAATCGAGTTGCAAAAGCTTTCCAAAAATCAAATGGTGACATAAAAACCACACTCCGAGCGTTATTCAGTTCACCTGAATTTTTCGCCGCAGAAAATTATCGTGCGAAGATCAAGACTCCTTTTGAATTGCTTGTAAGTTCTGTTCGCGTCCTTGATGCTAATACAAATGGTGGTCCTGCGATGGTTGGTTTACTCAGAAATATGGGCGAAATGCTTTACGGCTATCAAGCTCCGACGGGTTATCCTGACACAGCGGAAGATTGGGTAAATACAGGCGCTCTGCTGCAACGTATGAACTTTGCGGTCGCTCTTGCTTCAAATAGAATTCCGCAAACCCGTGTGGATTTAAGACAATTTGAAGCACGCAATAAACGTGAGATTCTAGACAAAGCGATTGATACAATTTTGAACGGTGAAATTTCAAATGGAACAAAATCCACACTTATCAAACAAATTGATCAACCGTTGATCGAACCTAAGTTAGCTGACTCGATGGATGATGATTCAGCTTTGACTATGGGAAGAAATGGTCGTCGTGGAAATCGTATGAACCGACAAGCAAGACTCAGAAGCCCAAGTGGCAACCCGGAAGTCTTCAAAGTTGTCGGGCTAATACTCGGTTCTCCCGAATTTCAAAGACAATAATAAAAACATAAAATCGGGCGAAAGTTAGATTAATTTTCGCCCGTCATATTTACTTTTTTTAATCTCTCCTCTGATTAAATCATATATTTTCTAAGGAGTGATATTTTTTTATGCCGGAACAAGATAAAAACATTTCTCATATATCTTTAATTGCATTTATATTTGCATCAATTTTATTCATTGTAACTTGTGCAATGGCTCAACCACCGAGGGTTTCTGATGAACAAAGAAACTTTCAGCTTGCGGCGGATTATTCAAAATCTAAAAATGGTCTTTCAGTTTTGGTGCTCAAAAATAATAAAATCATTTTTGAGCAGTATCACAATGGTCATTCCTCTGAAACGGCTAACCGTCTAGCAAGCGGGACAAAATCTTTTTCGGGCGTAATGCTTGCAGCAGCAATTGAAGACGGTTTGATTAAAAGTTTTGATGAAAAAATTTCTGACACGATAACCGAATGGAAAAGTGACAAGAAAAAGTCAAAAATTACGCTTCGTCAGCTCCTTACACTAACAAGTGGAATTGATGCTTCTAATCCCGGCAGACCACCAGGTTATTCCGATGCACTTAATTATTCTGTTAAATATGAGGCTGGAACAACTTTTCAATATGGTCCAGTTCCTTTTCAAATATTCGGCGAAGTTATGAGAAGAAAACTCAAGCCAAAAAGAGAAACGGTAATGGATTATTTAGAACGACGCATCTTTGCTCCGATTGGATTAAATGTTTCCCGTTGGCGTACGCAAAATGGTCAACCCAATTTGCCTTCAGGAGCATTTTTAACAACGAGAGAATGGGCAAAATTTGGTCAGCTATTGATAAATGACGGGAAATTTAACAGCAAGAGAATTCTCAAGAAAAAACATATTAAAGAACTATTAAAAGGTACGAAAGCAAACCCCAACTATGGTTTGACATTTTGGCTCAACCGTTCATCAAATGGGGAAGCTAACATTGCTCAATCTAATGGAAATTCACGCCGCGAAAGATTAATGAGAAGGTTTAAAATTCAGCCTGAAACCAATCGCATCAGCAAAGATGGATTCGGAACAGATTTGCCCAAAGATACATATGTCGCGGCAGGTGCCGGCAAGCAAAGACTTTATGTAATTCCATCAAAAAACTTGGTCATCGTTAGACAAGGGAATCGCTCGCGATTCGATGACAAAGAATTTTTAAGTCTTTTGCTTTTTGGTCAAAAATAAAACGACCAAATCATTTTTTGATGCGTCTAAATAACTGACGATTGAAATTATCAATGAAAATTTTTAAGAGGTTTTATTAAATGGATAGAAGATATTTTTTGAAGTCGAGTGGAATTGCTTTAGCTAGTTTTGGATTAATGGGAGCGGCACCGGAGTTTTTGCATCAGTTTGCAAATGCGGCAACGCTTGAAAATGTTTACGGCAAAAAGAAAATCCTCGTGACAATTTTCCAGAGAGGTGCGGTTGACGGGTTAAATATGATCGTTCCGCATGGTGAAAGCGAGTATTACAATATTCGAAGAAACATTGCCGTCCCGAAACCCGGAAGAAATAACGGGGCAATTAATCTCGATGGTTTCTTTGGTCTTCACCCTTCGATGCGATCGCTTGAAAAATTCTGGAAAAACCAAAATTTAGCGATAGTCCATTCTTCAGGCTCACCGAACAACACACGTTCTCATTTCGATGCACAAGATTATATGGAATCGGGAACACCCGGTTACAAAGCAACCAGAGACGGTTGGGTAAATCGCGTGTTACAAGTCAAAAAAGATGATAAAGCCTCTCCTTTCAGAGCTGTTTCAATGACTCAGCAGATTCCACGCACGATGATGGGACGCTATCCGACCGTTGCAATGACTGATCTCAGAACATTTGCAATTCGTGCAGGACAATATACAAACAGCGTTAGCGGTGGCTTTGAAGGCATCTGGCAACAGGAAGCTAATGATCGCCTAGGTGAAACAGGAAAAGACACATTTGAAGCAATCAATTACCTGAAAAAAGCAAATCCCGCTCAATACCGTCCGCAGAATGGAGCAAGATATCCAAATGGCAGATTCGGCAATAACTTACGCCAAATTGCTCAACTCATTAAAGCAGGAGTCGGTATGGAAGTAGCCTTTACAGACACGCCCGGTTTAGGTTGGGACACACACGCTAACCAAGCATTTGGCGGAAATGGTGCTCAAGGACAGCTTGCCAACCTGTTGCGTCAATTTGCACAAGGAATAGCCGCATTTGCAACCGATTTAGGCAAGAAAATGGACGATGTTGTTATTTTAACAATGAGTGAATTTGGCAGAACCGTACGCGAAAACGGCACACGCGGAACTGACCATGGGCATGGAAATGCAATGTTAGTTCTCGGAAACTCCATTAAAGGCGGCAAGGTCTATGGCGACTGGAAAGGCTTAAAATCCAGCCAACTTTATGAAGGCAGAGATTTAGCTGTTACAACCGATTTCCGCGATGTCTTCGGTGAGGTCGCCTACAAACATCTGGGCAGCAAAGATATGGGCAAGATTTTTCCACGATATTCTCTTAATCCTTCCAAGTTTAAGGGTTTTCTTAGTTAATTACTCCTTCTAGTCAAAAGTAACGTGGAAAATAGAGAATCGTCTTCATTCAAATTGAAGGCGATTTTTTTATGGTTTAAAAAGAAAAACGAGCGGCTATTGCACCGCTCTTGGTAGGTTTTGGTTGGTAGGTTGTTGATGGACAGGGGGTAGTCTTATCGTTTCTCTCTCTTAAACGATATTGCCGGTGGGTAATAGAAAGGTCCTTTTGTTTTTAATGTCTTTGTGTCAAACTTTTTCCTTGCACCGCAACGTAAGCAGGCACGATATGAAGCATTACGATTTGTGAAAGGACGACTTAATTCTTTATGCCAGCATCCAAAAATTTTTCCGATCAAACCGATGCGGTTTCCGAACTCTCCGTCAGTCCTGTCTAAAATATCTTTTGCTATTCTTCCTTGATCTAAAACTGCTTCCATTTTGTATTTCCTCCTCACATTAAATTGCAATGCGATGTTCTGTATATTAGACGCATCGTGGGGAAAGTTTTGCTGATAATATGATGAAGAAAATCTTATAAAAGTTTGTTTTTTTGCGGTAAAGTTATGTAAAGATTGAGTTAATTTTCTCTGCAATTTTTTATTTTTTACTCGTTATTTCTTGTAAAATTAACTAAAATTATCTTTTCAGGAGCTTTATATATGAATAAATTTATTTTTAGAATCTTTTTTCTCGCTATTTGTCTGCTATTTTCCGTAAATTCGGCAATCGCCTGGGATGAAGTCGGTCACAAACTCTCGACTTACATCGCTTGGGAGCGTATGACACCCGACGTTCGTGAAAAAGTTATTAAAATTCTCTTAGATGCTCCTGAAGATTCTGATCTAAATGTTCATTACGATAGATTTAACACCCGCTCAGAAGCCATTAAAAGACGTGAACTTTTTATGTTTGCAAGCATCTGGTCGGATGTTGTTCGCAATCGTAATTTTGAGATTCGTCATAAAAACTACAATCAAGGAAATTGGCACTACGCGGATATTTTCTGGAAACAAGAGAATGGTAAAGCAGTTATTTTGAAAGACTTTCCCGAAGAGAGTGGTGTCGCAATTCCAAAACTCTACGATTTTGAGAAAATTATGCGTGATTCTTCATATAAAAATGAGGAAAAAGCCATCGCTCTAGCTTGGTTTCTTCATGTCGGTGGCGACATACATAATCCTGTTCACAACGCCTCAAGAGTTACCGAACTCGAACCAAAAGGCGACCAAGGCGGAAATCTTTTTACATTACAGGAAAGAACAGAAACCCAACGACGTATAAATTTACACGGATATTGGGATGGAATAATCCGTCGCGTAAAACCCCGTAAAAATGATGCCTGTGACATAGATTATCTAGCCCCGATCGCTAAAAAAATGATGAAAAAATATCGGTATTCTAAGATGCAGAATCGCTTGAAGCTAGGAGATTATAAAGCTTGGAATATGGAAGGATTTAATTTTTTGAATGACACTGTTTATAACGATATTACAAGAAATCAGATGCCCTCAAAAAAATATAGAAAAAGAGCATTTAAAACTGCTCAAGAACAATTAACACTTGCAGGCTATCGTTTGGGCGAAAGCCTCAATCAAATCTTTGGTAAAAAAATGTCAGAAACAGCTTCAATTCCCAAATCTGAATGTCAGGTAATCCGCAAAGTTTTATACCCTGTCTCAAAACGTCGTACGCCCGATCAAAAACTCCGTCACGCCCTGCTTGATATTTGTCCACCGAATAAAGGAATGGTCGCTCGCCCAATGACAACAATTATGGTTGATGGTGAACCCGTCTATTATGAGTATGATGTTATAAAAGTTTTTGAAAACGAAAAAGACGCTAAGAAATACGCCAAAGAGAATAATATTTCTGATGCAAGCTACTAATTTGAAGCTTCTGTTTTTTTAATATTAATTCTCCAAAGAAATTATTGACCTTCGTAGAAATTGTATTTAAACTTCTGTGTTAAAGTTTTGTTAACGCAGAGGTTTTCATAATATGCAACAACCGCTCTCTGAGCATCTATTCACGCAAATTGTTAATTTCCGCAGAGATTTACATATTCATCCTGAGTTATCTTACGAGGAATATCGAACACAGGAACAAATTGCAAAATATCTGGACAATCTAGGTGTACCACATCGCAAGGCTGCTAACACAGGTATTATCGCTGAATTTCCGGGCGAAATCGCAGACGCTCCAAGAGTTGTTTTGCGAGCAGATACTGATGCTTTGCCGATTGTCGAGGAAACAGGTTTATCTTTTGCATCACAAAATCATGGTGTGATGCACGCATGCGGACACGACGGGCACACGAGCATGCTGCTCGGTGCGGCTTCCCTGCTGGCTGAAGAAAAAAACCGAAAGATTCCTGTACGTCTGATTTTTCAACCTGCAGAAGAAAAAGCAAACGGGGCGAAAGATATGATCGCTGACGGAGCTTTAGATAATGCCGCAATGGTCTTTGGTGGACATATTGATAGACATTATCCACTTGGAACTATAGTTGTATCCAAAGGAGTAGTTAATGCTTCTTCCGATAAGTTTACGATTACAATCGATGGACAAGGCGGACACGCTGCTCGCCCACACGAAACGATTGATGCAGTTGTTGTTGGATCCTTGCTTGTAATGGCTTTACAAACAATAGTTTCACGCGAAGTAAATCCAGCTCATCCATCAGTCGTAACAGTCGGACATTTTGATGCTGGTTCAGCACACAATGTAATTGCCGCCCAAGCACGCCTGAGCGGAACGATTCGTTCGCAAGACCAAGAAGTTAGGGAAATGTTGCAAACCTCTATTAAACGTATAAGTGCATCTATCGGACAACTACACGGTGCAAATATTGAGTGTGAAATTACAGAAGGAACTCCTCCTGTAAACAATCCTGCCGATATGGTTGCTTTATGTGAACGTGCTGCCGCACAAGTCGTAACAGAGGACAATGTAAAAGAACTTGAAGTTGCTAACATGGGCGGAGAAGATTTTGGCGATTATATGGCGATAGTTCCAGGCTGTTATGTTAGATTTGGCTCAATAATCGCGGAACAAACACCGCATCCGGCTCATTCAAGTAAATTTGATTTTGATGAGAGAGTTTTGGGAATTGGAGCAGCTTATTACAAAGCCATAGCCAGAGTTGCTTCGGAAGAAATAATGAAAACCTTAGGCGACTAACAAAAATTAAAACAAAAAGAAGGTGGAAGGTGGATTATGATAGATGTACGTATAGCCGAAGAAAAAGATGTCGAAGGAATTCGTGATTTATTCTATGCAGCGTATGGAAGCAATTATGCGTATCCATCTTTTTATGACTTGCAAGTTCTGAAAAAAATGGTCTTTGATGATGACACTTACTTGTTAGTCGCAGTAGATACGGAAACCGAACGAGTTTTGGGAACTGCTTCGGTCATTTTTGATTTGGGAGAATATGGAGATCTCGTCGGTGAATTTGGGAGGCTGGTTGTTCATCCTGATGGAAGAAAACGCGGGATTGGAAAAAAACTAATGAACGCCAGACTTGAAGGTGCTAAAGATCGCCTTCATGTAGGTTTTGTTGAAAACCGTGTTGCACATCCTTTTTCACAAATAATTTCCGATCGTTATGATTTTGCCGCCGCTGGATTCCTTCCGCAAAAACACAAATTCGAAGCCCGCGAATCTTTAGCCTTATATTTAAGGTATTTTGATGATGCTCTAAAACTTCGTCGTAATAATCCACGCATAATTCCCGAAGGATTTCTTTTGGCTCAGCACATATTAGAAGCCTGCAAGATTGATCCCGATGTAATTATTGATAATGAATCACCTGCATATCCCGATGAAAGCGAATTTGAAATCGAAGAGATGACCTCCAAAGGTTACGCACCGCTTCTCCGATTTGTAAGAGCAATAGCTAACAAAAAAGAAATTTTCGGACGAGCAGAAATTCGTCAGGGACTTTTCCGATTGAAAGCCACAAAATCTTACTACGTAATAGCCAGAGAAAAAGGACAACTGGTTGGTGCGGTCGGTTATACCATTGAAGAAAACGAGCAGACCGCGACTATTTTTGAATTAGTTTCACTCAACACAAGACCTATACGGTGTTTGCTCAAATACGTGATAGATAAATGCCGTTCAGATTTTGATCTAGAATATATAGAAACTGATGTAAGTGCTTACAGTCCACGTATGCAGAGAACTTTGCTTGAATTACAATTCTTCCCTGTTGGTTATATGCCCGCTTTTACATTTCAACGTGCAGAAAGATGTGATGCGATCCGTATGGCGAGACTTTTTGTTCCAGCGACACTTGATGAATGCGACCTAATCGACGCTACACAAGATGTTGCGGATATTGTTATGAAAAATTTCTCCACACATCAACTCCTGCCACGTCTAATCGAAGCACTACCGAATGTTCGGCTCTTTTCCGGGCTTACCGAAGAACAGATTAAACGTCTTGCTGAAATCTGCTCAATTCAACATTATCCTTCTCAAACAACGCTTTTTGAAAAGGGACAAGCCAGTGATCAAACCTTTGTAGTTCTAAACGGCGAAATAAATATCAGATCCGAGGCAGGCGAGACAGCTTATAAGCTAGGCACAATTTCAGACGGAGGGTGTCTCGGTGAAACGACTCTCTTAAGCGAAAAACCTCATACGGTTTCTGCCGAAACCTCAAAAGAAACTGAAGCCGCCATAATTGAAAAAGATTCTTTAATCGCCTTAATAAGAAGGCGTCCTGATATAGGTGTAATTCTCTATCGAAACCTCGCTAAAAGCCTCGGCAACAAGTTAAGAGATTTGGATGCCGATGTCGTTAATATTCATTCAACCAGCTAAATCCTTAACCAATAAAGGTTATGTTTGTCATACAGAAGACATCTTAATTCCACCTTTTCTGTCATAATGGTAAAAAATTCAATCTCTAAATTTTTTACTTAAAATTATGTTTCAAGAAATACAGGAAATTTTTTTGTGGCTACTAGGTGCAGAAAAACAGATCGCCGAACTTTCTATTATCCAAATGATAACCCGAACTATTATCGTTTATGGAATTGCTCTGGGAATGATAAGGCTTGGGAAACGTAGGTTTTTAGGCGGCTATACAGCTTTTGATATTTTGATGGGTTTTGTAATCGGCTCAATTATGAGCCGAACAATCACGGGACGCGAAAATCTCTTGAGTGCCTCAATTGTTATTTTAACTCTAATGGCGATTCATTATGTCATTTCTTACATTACGTATTATTACGATAAGGATAAACATTTAGTCAAAAACGAAGCTCGCCAACTCGTTAAAGAAGGCGAATTGGATGAAAAGGCAATGGAAATAAGCAAACTCGGCGAATGCGATTTGCTTCAAGCAATGCGACAAAAAGGAAGTGTCGAATCAATAGACAAAGTAGAATCCGCTTATCTCGAACGCGACGGTTCGATCACAATCATTCCGAAAAAAGCTGAACCGAAGGTTTTGGAAGTCGAAGTCAGCGAAGGCGTGCAAACCGTTAAAATTGTTGTGTCATAAAACTGTGTTAAAATGTTTTTTTACAAATGATTGCAAAGAAACATAAAAAAAAAGCTCCGCGAAATCGAACGATCACTTTAGAACAATCCGACACAGAAAAGTATCGTAAAAAAATAGTTTACTTTGATAAAAATAAAAACTCTGAAAATATCAAAGATAAAATAATTTGTGGTGACGCATTCAAAATTCTCAAAACACTTCCCCCACAAAAATTCGATCTCCTTTTCGCCGATCCACCTTACAATCTCAGCAAAAATTTCGGTAAAAATTCATTCAAACAAACATCTTTAGAAAAATATGAAAAATGGCTCGACTCGTGGCTAAAAGATTGCGTTCCACTCTTAAAAAAAGATGCGTCCGTTTACATTTGCGGCGATTGGCGTTCGGCATCGGCAATTCAGAGAACGGGGATGAAATACTTTACACTTCGCAATCGTATAACTTGGGAAAGAGAAAAAGGACGCGGTGCAAAAACAAACTGGAAAAATGCTTCCGAAGACATATGGTTTTTTACCGTTTCGGATGATTATTATTTCGATGTAGAAGCCGTAAAATTGAAGCGAAAAGTTATTGCACCGTACAAAGAAAATGGTAAACCGAAAGATTGGGAAGAAGGTAAAAATGGAAATTTCCGCATAACTTCACCTTCAAATTTGTGGACGGATTTATCCGTTCCATTTTGGTCTATGCCTGAAAATACGGAACATCCGACACAAAAACCCGAAAAGCTAATGGCGAAAATAATCCTAGCCTCAACAAATGAAAATGATTTAATTCTTGATCCATTTTCAGGGAGCGGAACAACCGCCGTTACAGCGAAAAAATTAAACCGAAACTTCACCTGCATCGAAGCAGATGAAAAATATTGCCTTTTAACTGAAAAACGTTTAGAAATAGCAGGAAAAAACAAAGCGATTCAAGGTTTTACTGGTGGTGTTTTCTGGGAAAGAAATGCTTTGCAAGGAAAAAGGTAAAACTTAAATCTAACATTAAAATCTAATATCTAATTTTATGCTAACTGATCTACAAATCGCACAAAAAGCAACACCGAAACACATTTCCGAAATAGCCGAGCAAATGGGCTTAGACTCCGATGATATAGATATTTATGGAAGTCCTTACGTCGGCAAAGTTCGGCTCAATGTCCAAGAAAAACTAAAAGACAGACCAAACGCGAAATACATAGATATTTCAGCGATTACACCAACCCCACTTGGTGAAGGTAAATCCACGACTTTGGTTGGACTTGGACAAGCGATGAAACACATCGGTAAGTCTTCTGTAATTACACTGCGACAACCTTCTCAGGGTCCGACATTTGGAATCAAAGGAGGAGCTGCTGGCGGCGGTTATTCACAAGTTATTCCAATGGAAACTTTCAATTTGCATCTAACGGGCGATATACACGCTGTTACAGCAGCTAACAATTTGCTGGCGGCGATGATTGATAACAAGTTGATGCGTAAAAACCCTTTAAACATTGATCCGTACAGCATAACCTGGAAGCGCGTGATGGATGTAAATGATCGGGCATTGCGTAATATCGTCGTCGGTTTGGGCGGAAAATTAGACGGCGGAGTTCCGAGAGAAACGGGCTTCGATATTTCTGTCGCTTCCGAGGTGATGGCAATACTTGCTTTGACAACTTCCCTGCAAGATATGCGTGAGCGTATGGGCAAAATTGTTATTGGTTCAACTTATGACAGAAAACCCGTCACAGCAGAGGAGATCGGTGCAGCAGGAGCAATGACCGTTTTAATGAAAGATGCGATTCGCCCAACTTTAATGCAGACCTTAGAAAATACACCTGCATTAGTTCACGCCGGACCCTTTGCAAATATCGCTCATGGAAATAGCAGTATTTTAGCGGATTTAATTGGAATAAAATGTGCGGACTACCTAATGACAGAATCGGGTTTTGGGGCAGATATCGGGGCGGAAAAATTCTTCAATATCAAATGTCGTTACAGCGGTTTGAAACCTGATGCTTGTGTCTTGGTAGTAACAGTTAGAGCTTTAAAGACACACAGCGACAAATACAAAGTTGTTGCGGGAAGACCCCTACCAAAAGAAATGCTTGAGAAAAATGTTGCCGATGTTGAAGCAGGAGCGTCGAATTTGCGTAAACAAATCGAGAACATAAAACTCCACGGTGTAACCCCTGTTGTCGCTATTAACGCATTTGACTCAGATCATGAAGAAGAAATTGAAGCAATCAAGCGAATTGCCATCGAATCAGGAGCAATCGGTGCTGCGGTTTCAAGACATTGGCAAGATGGTGGAAAAGGTGCGATCGAGCTTGCTGAAATGGTTGTCGAAGCCGCCGAAGCCGAAAGCGAATTTAATTTCTTATACGATTTGGATTCACCGATCAAAGATAAAATTGAAGCAATCGCCACTAAAATCTACGGTGCAAAAGAGGTTCGCTACGAGTCAAAAGCAGCGAAACAGATTCGTAGTTACGAGAAAACCGGCTTTGGAAATCTGCCGATATGTATGGCAAAAACGCATCTGAGTATTAGCCACGATGCGAGTTTAAAAGGTGCTCCAAGCGGTTTTGTGTTTCCAGTCCGTGAAGTTCGAGCCAGTGTCGGAGCAGGCTTTATTTATCCGATTTGTGGCGAAATGCGAACGATGCCCGCACTTCCGAAATTCCCTGGAGCGGAAAAGATTGATATTGATGCGGATGGAAATATTGTGGGATTATCTTAGGGTAATTTAGCCACGAACAAACACGAAAAGACACGAAAAATTATTTCCCAAAAGCCTTTGTGGCTTTTCGTGGCTAAACATAATTAAGTATGAAAATAGCAACTTGGAATATAAACTCAATAAACGTGCGTCTCGAACACGTTTTGAAATGGGGACAAGATACGGAAACAGATGTAATTTGTTTGCAGGAAACAAAGTCTGTGGACAAAAACTTCCCGCTTGAGCCAATTGAAGAAGCCGGATATAACGCCGTTTTTATGGGCGAAAAGTCTTACAATGGTGTGGCAATTCTTTCAAAACACGAAATTGAAAATGTGCAAAAGAATTTTCCCGACGATGATGAAGATGCTCCAAAACGTCTGATTGCGGCGGATATAAACGGTATTCACATTGTAAATACATACATACCAAACGGGACGGAACTCTGGACGGATAAATTTGATTTTAAGCTTGATTGGTTACAACGCTTGAGAAAATACTTCGATGAAAAATGTTCGACAGATTCTGATGTGCTTTTGTGTGGTGATTTTAATGTCGCCCCCGAAGAAATAGACGTTTGGAGCGTCAAACGCTGGGAAGGAAAACTGCACTTTTCTAAACCTGAACGAGCTGCGATTCATCATGTAAAACAATGGGGTTTTACAGATGTTTTCCGTGAAAAACATCCCGATTTTCAAGAGTTTTCCTGGTGGAATTATCGTATGGGAGCTTTTCCCAAAAATCACGGTCTTAGAATTGACCATATCTGGACATCAAAAAGTTTAGCCGAAAAATGTAAAGATTGTTGGATCGATAAAGAACCGCGAGGCTGGGAACGTCCGAGCGATCATACGCCTGTTGTTGCTGAGTTTGAAATTTCCTAAAAAGGACTTCCCATTTCTACTTTGTCATTCAACTTTTTGTATTTGGAAGGAAGGGGTGATGCAATACAACAAGTTGAACCGATTAAAAAAAGCGAAATCTCATCTGCAATCTGTACTTTTGCTCCCTTTCCAATACCATTCGCAAGTTTTATCGTTCCAACTCCAGGACCACCTATGATTGATAAAAACCAAGTCTTTCCCGATTTATCAACAATATCTATATTTACCCTCTCATTTCTAAAAGCAGGAGCTGAAGGTACGTCTTTGTAAATCCATGGTCTTAAAATTAAAAGGTCTCCCGCAATTCTTTGAATTCTAGTTATTTTTCCGTTAATTGGTGAATGAATACGATGATAATTATTGTTGTGCAAGAAAACATTTGAGAAATAGTAGTCTTCAGGAATTTCTTCATTACTAACACCAAATATTTCCGTAACGGTTCTGTATTCGCCTTTAACTTTTGATACAGAAATTTCTTTTACTAATCCATAATCACAAAGCAGTCCCTCGCAAGCCCAAACGAATTTGCTTAAATTTTTGGGCTTTGTTTTAAGTTTGCGTGTGAAAAAATCTTGAAAGCTTTGATATTCTTGTTTACCACTTGCAGGTTTGAATTTTTGCAAATAGTCAGCATCTCTATAATTCAAACTGCAATATGGCTTGATTAAATATTTTGAAATCGGTTGTTTATATATTTTTGTTAGATATTTAGAGAGAGTTTTCTGTGTGTTGACTGATAAACTGCCCAAAATATTAACCGACAAAAACTCAAGCATTTTAGCCTTTATCTTTGAGACTTCTTTGTTCATAATTAAACTTTGCAAAATGATTTAGATACAAAAATTAACATATAAGGTTCGTTACTTTTAAATTATTTAAAGAATTAAGATTAATATTTATGTAAGTCTTGTTACATTTAAGCATTACAATTAAAACTTATGAGTAAACCATTTCCAAAACCAAATTTAGTTCCATTAAAATTCCGTCACATTGAAGATGAGACGGAACAAAAAAGACGTGTGGAAGATTTGTATGAAAACTTAAATCTCCGCCGAACGGTTCGAGATTATTCTGACAAGGACGTTCCGCTTGAAATTATCGAAAAAGCTATTTTGACGGCTGGAACAGCCCCTTCGGGAGCACATATGCAACCCTGGCGTTTTGTAGTTGTGCAAGATGCAGAAGTTAAAAAGAAAATTCGTGAAGCCGCGGAAAAAGAAGAATACGAAAGCTATCACGGGCGTATGTCAGAGAAATGGCTGAGGCGTCTGGCACCGCTTGGCACGGATGAAAACAAACCTTTTCTAGAAATTGCACCGTATTTAATAATTGTTTTTCGAATAAACTCAATCGAAAAAGATGGTGAAAAAGAACCGACTTACTATTCGCAAGAATCTGTTGGAATTGCTGTTGGGATGTTGTTGGCGGCACTTCATAATGCAGGTTTAGCTACATTGACGCATACGCCTTCGCCAATGAGATTTTTGCAAGAAATTTTAGGTCGTCCGAAAAATGAAGTTCCGTTTGTGTTAATTCCGGTTGGCTATCCGACGGAAGATGCAAAAGTCCCTGACCTCAAGCGTAAATCTCTCGAAGAAATAATGACTATAATTTAGTTATTCAAAAGTGGATGAAAAATTGAAGCCGTACGAATTTTTTCTTTGCGGTCTTCAAGATTTTTTAACAATTGATCTACATTTTCAGGTGGATATTCAGAACGCAGAGATTCTTCGATCTGCTCATCGGACATATCTTTTAAGAAGCATTCCAGCAAAAACAAATCAAAATCATCAAAATCCGCTATGCCTAAAGCATTTGGAACATTCAGTCCTAAAACGCGGGTTTGCGATAAATCATAAACCCAATCCAAAACTTTATCCATCGGCTCATCTTCGGGAAATTTTTCTTTTATTAGTGAAAAAATTCTTTCTTTCCCCTCAACGTTCATAAGCAAAGCCATAAAAAATCTCTGCTCTGAATCAGTGATGTAGCTCCGCCGATTGATTATTTCATTTATTCTGTCCTGATATTCAAAAGTTTCAAGCAAAACCTCAGCAACCTCGCCATGTCTCGCTTTAATGACCGCAAAAAATTCTTCGAGGCGGTTTTTCGGAGCATCAAGATTAAACATTTGGTCTATGCGGTTATTGTGAAGGTAGCCTCTGACAGTAGAAATAATATGGAAAGTCGTCTGAACATCAGATTTCTCCAGCATCTCTTTTATATGCTTGTCGGTATCGGGATGCTTCGAGCGAATTAAAGCAGTGATGCATTGCATTTTTTTGATCGTGTTTGATTCTTCAAAAAAAGGATCGACACCGAAATTTGGCTTATGATAATTGTATTGTGGCAAATGCAAAGGGCTTCTGTGCGTGCGGACAACTATTGTTGCAGATGGTTGATCAAGATGGAAAAGTCCATGAATATATCTGTCACCTGCCCAAATTTCCTGTATGTCTCCGACCTGTAATAATTCACAGACTTTCAAAGACATATCACCAATTTTGGTAAAAGTATTTAGTTTGTTTTTGGTCTCAAATTCGTACCAACTATGGATACTCGAACCATGCAGAACTTGAAACGCTCCGCAAAATGCGTGTTGATGAATAGAAGTTGTCCCTTCCAGCCAAAAATATACGTCTATATGAAAACGCGGTGCATTGTAGAGTGTAATAGGCGGATCCCCAAATCTTCCTGGCAAATCCTTCTGCTCAGGCAGATGTGTCTGTCCGAGAGTCCAATCCATTACTTCCCAAGCAGTAACTTTTTCAGGAAGCCCCGCTTTGCTCAATTCTTCTTTGGCGATTTTCGGAAAAACTTCCTCATCATAATTTTTATCACGCCAAATTTTTTCAATTTTTTCGCCTATTTCATTAAATAATTGCATAAAATAATTTAACTTCCATCGAATTTAGGTGGTGGTTGCAATAATCATATGGAATCTGAGTGTTTTACAAATACCTCACAAATTTATTGTTTTCATCAACTAAGACCAGTTTTGTTTCAGGAGACTTATCAGCAAGTTCAAATCCCATGATGATTACTTCTTCACCTTTTTTAACAAGATGAGCGGCGGCTCCGTTCATGCATATAACACCCGATCCTCTTTCACCGTAAATAACATAAGTTTCGAGTCTCGAACCGCTTGTATTACTGACGATCAAAACCTTTTCACCTTCAGCAAAACCAACTTTTTCACAGAGGTCTTCATCAATTGTGATACTTCCAACGTAATTTAAATCGGCTTGGGTAACCGTTGCTTTGTGTATTTTCCCGTGTAGAAACCAACGCATATTTAGATTCAGATAATTGTAATTGAGAAAGGGCAAATAGTAAAAGGCTTTTATTTATCCGCTTTATCTGCTATATTTTGCCGTAATCTCTTCCGATTTCAAAATTAAAAAGTAGGTAAAAACTTTATGGCGATTGAAGATTCGGCACAAGAAGTGCAGACGAAAGGATTTTTCGGACACCCCGGAGGATTGTCCACACTATTTTTTACAGAAATGTGGGAACGCTTTTCTTACTATGGAATGCGTGCTTTGCTTGTTTTGTATATGACCGCAACTGCTGCTCAGGGCGGAATGGGTTTGGACACCCGAACCGCTACAGCAATTTATGGTTTTTATACAGCTGCTGTTTATTTCTTGCCGCTCATCGGCGGCTGGATCGCCGATAGATTCATTGGAGCGAAACGTGCAACGCTGATTGGCGGAATAATCATTACACTCGGACATTTCTCTTTGGCGATTCCAGGTAATTTTTTCTTCTTCCTAGGTCTTGGATTAGTTGCTACCGGAACTGGACTTTTGAAATCGAACATCAGTGCGATGGTCGGTGATCTTTATGAAGAAGGTGATGAACGCAGAGACGCCGGATTCTCAATCTTCTATATGGGTATCAACCTAGGTGCATTCCTAGCTCCGTTCGTCTGCGGAACCCTTGCCACATACAATTACCACTGGGGATTTGCCGCCGCAGGTGTCGGTATGATCTTTGGATTAATTCAGTATGTTCTAGGTGGAAAAAGACTTGAGGGAGTTGGTGAGCCACCCGCCAAAGATGATTTGGAAACAACCGATATCACTCCGGCATATCTTGTACAATTAGCTGTTTTAGTAATTGTATGTATCGGCGTGATTTTACTCTATATGTTCTCTTTCGCAAGTGGGACAACAATAGCTGAAAAAGCCGGAGAAACTCTTTCCTATGCAATACCACCTGTAATGATTATAGGTGGTCTGATCGGTGTTTTGCTTACAGGAATGCAGGATAAACTCAACGGCGACGAATGGAAAAGAGTTGGAATAATTGTTTTATTATTCCTTTTTGCCGCACTATTTTGGATGGGATTTGAGCAATCAGGTTCGAGTTTCAATCTGTTTGCGAGAGATTTAACTGATCGTGTGGTCAGCGGTTGGGAATTCCCTGCTGAGTGGTTCCAGTCGGTCAATGCATTAATGATCGTTGCACTCGCTCCGCTTTTCTCAGTTATGTGGGTTAAATGGGGTAAAAGCCAGCCAAATGATGTAATGAAGTTTTCACTTGGCTTACTTTTCCTAGGTCTTGGGTTTGTCGTGATGGCTTATGCTTCAGGATTGACTGGTGCAGGAAAGGTTAGTCCAATGTGGCTTGTTTTAGTCTATTTCTTACATACTTGTGGAGAACTTTTCTTAAGTCCGGTCGGCTTGAGTTCGATGACAAAGCTCGCTCCCGGAAAAATGGTTGGCTTGATGCTCGGCGTTTGGTTCTTGGCTTCATCTTTAGGAAGTTTCGCTGCCGGAGTTGTTGCAGGTGAGTTTGAAGCAAAACAGGATACGCTGGTTGGTTTATTCTGGAATGTCGCCATCGTCACATTTGTCGGTGCCGCACTAGCACTTCTGCTTTCATTTGCGGTTGGCGGTTTCTTAAAGTCAAAACAAAAGAACGAAGAGGTGCCAATCGAACCCGCTTAGTTGGTAATAGAGATAAAAAGAAAAAAGGTCGGAGGTTTTCATTCCTCCGACCTTTTTGATTTAAGTTCCGTTTATATTCAAACCCATAATTTTTCGTAAACGATAAAAATTCCAATTCCAAAACTAAACAATCCTCCCAATGCTAGAATGCCTTTGTTCAAAAACTCAAACTTCCCTGCCGTTAAATGAAGCGGTAAACCAATCAAAAGACTCATCAACATCATTCCGCCAATAGAGCCTACTCCGAAAATCAAAATATAAAGCATAGCAATTGTCGAGGATTCAATCGTCGGGACAATCAAAAGCATCAATGCAGCACTTCCGGCAACACCGTGAATCATCCCAACCAAAACTGAGCGTGGACTTAAACGCCAAAAATTGTGATGTTCTTCGTGTTCATTATCCTTATGAGAATGTGTATGTGTGTGTTTGTGCCCTTCGTGTTCGTGTGTATGTGAATGCACAACATCTTTTTGAAAAAATTTGCGTAAAGCATTTATTCCTAAAGCGACAAGCATCACACCAACAACTGCTTCAAGTCTAGCTTCGACCGATTCTGAAATTTGCACTTTCAGAAAAATCACCAAAACCCCAATTATCAGAAGCGTAATCGTATGTCCGACACCCCAAAAACCACCAATAATTGTAGAACTGAAAATATTTTTTCGTTCAGCCACAATAGTCGAAACTGCTGCCAGATGATCGGCTTCGACGGCGTGTTTTAATCCAAGTAAGAATCCGAAAAATAGGATTGTTATAGTTGATAATTCAGCGGAAGGTTCCATTTATTTTATGTTGATAAATCTATCTTTTGTATTACTTCTTTTCGTTGAAAAAAATCCAATTTTATTGACTAAAACTACTAAATTGCCTAAACTTATGATTCTTCATATCCAGAAGTTTAAAAATTTTAACCAATAAAACAGGATTATAAAAGTGAAACAAACTCCTATACTCATAATTGTCCTATTATCTCTCTTTATTACAGTATCTGCTTCAAACCTAAACGGACAATTTGATAAAAAACTAGTTCCCTTTACCGAAAGCCATAAAAAGGTTGTATTTGAACATTTTGGTGGAAATCCATTGCGAACTGAGGAAGAATTTGACAGTTCTACTCACGTAACTTCCGCAAGATTGATGAATCCTGCCGCCGGCTCATCCGTTAAAGCTATGCTTGTCGAAGAAAAAGATTCCGATCCATACATTTATGTTGACATTGATAGCAATAATCGAGCTTCGGCAAATGAAAAGTTTGTTTTGAAAAAATCTTTGGAAGATAATCCTTTCCTTTGGGAAACAACCGTAGATTTACCTGTCAGAAACAGCTTTTTCTCAACTTCTCCAATCTTTATCCAATACTTCAAATCGGTCAGATACGAAAAAATGTCTGAAAAAGACCGCTTAGTTACACAGTCAACTCAAGCATTTGCACGCGGGTCTGTTGATGTAAACGGCAAAAAGATATTGGTTCAGTATGAATATGATTTTTCCGACAAAAAAATAGACCCCGAATCAGGCTGGCTCGGAGTTGACACAAATATGGACGGTGAAATAGATATGGATGGTCTTTCACCGGAAGCAGCCAGAGCCAATCAGGAAAAGATAGTTTTTCGCGTTGGAGATACTTATATCTCTACTAAAAAAGCAAATCTTGATAAAAATCAAATTGTTTTAAAAACTCATAAAGCAAAAGATTATAAACGCATAGAATTAGGCATCGGAAAAGTTTTGCCCGATTTTTCATTTACCGATCTGTCAGGTAAAAAAAGACGTTTGAGCGATTTTCGCGGAAAGTATATCTTGCTTGATTTTTGGGGATATTGGTGTCCGCCTTGCCTAGAAGAAATACCTTATTTACGGGAAGCTTACAAAAGATTTAAGAACAGAAATTTTGAGATACTCGGAATGAATACTGACCGAAACTATACTCCCAAATCCATAAAAGAAAATCTTCTTAAAAATCAAATTAGATGGACTCAGGCTCAACGTAAAAGCTTTGAAGATATGATGGATTTCAAACTGAGAATAGAGACTTTCCCGACAACTTTTCTGCTCTCGCCCGAAGGAAAAATTCTTTCTATGAATCGGACAGACAGGGGCGAGCCTGATTTGCGTGGAAATGATCTACTTAAATCTCTCGACAAAATATTACCTGAATAATTGTAGAAAGCCCGGAAAAGCTTCAGGTATTAAGCTTCCGCTCCTTTCTGAAAATTTATTTTCTCACTCGTAGATATTTCTTCACCTTGTTTTTGAATTGAATGAACTTTCCAATCCTTGTCACGTTCGGGAAAGTCTGAGCGAAAATGCCCCCCGCGTGATTCCTCTCGCCAAAGTGCGGCTTTCGTGACCATTAACGCAAGAGTTACAAAATTTCTCGAAGCCTTTGACAAATTCGCTTGTGAAATCTGCTCAAATTCACTCAAAGCTCTCTGCATTGATTCTGCATCACGAACAATTCCGACTCTTTCCCACATTACACGCTTCACACGTTTGCTAACCGCAGTTGCGATCCGTTCCGATTTTGGATTTTGAACTTTGGATTTTGGATTTTCTTCTTTTAACTCTAAACTCTGAACTCTAAACTCTGAACTGTCTACCACAGCAGACTTCCCCGCTCTTGCCCCAAAAACCAAACCTTCAAGTAAAGAATTTGACGCAAGACGATTTGCTCCGTGGACACCTGTGCAGGTAACTTCGCCCGCCGCATAAAGCCCTGGAATTGTCGTACGTCCCCACAAGTCCGTGCGAACTCCACCCATCGTGTAATGCGATGCAGGCGAAACGGGCAGTAAATCTTTTGCGATATTTAAATCAAAATATTTGCAGGTTTCGTAAATTTTTGGGAAACGATGCTTGAGAAATTCTTCACTCTTTTCGGTTATGTCTAGAAAGACAGTTCGAGTTCCCGTTCTTCTCATTTCAGAAACAATCGAACGTGAAACTATATCTCTTGGTGCAAGTTCGAGGCGTTCGTCATAATCGCCCATAAATCTTTTGCCGTGAGCATTTCGCAAAATCGCTCCTTCGCCACGCATTGCTTCCGATAACAAAAATCTCGGTGCATTTTCGAGATTCAAAGCCGTCGGATGAAATTGCACAAATTCCATATCGGCAATCTCCGCACCTGCAAAATAAGACATCGCCATTCCATCGCCCGTCGCCACAGGCGGATTTGTCGAGTGCTGATAAAGTTGTCCCGCACCGCCCGTGCAAAGAATTACACCTTTTGCAAAGATGTCTCTTTCGGCTTTCAAAATAGGATCAAGATAGCGGACGCCGACGCATCTTCCATCTCTTACAATAAAACTTTCTGCGTGAGAAAAAGGTAATAAATTTATAGCTTGTTCTTGTCTCGCACGAGCAACTAATGCACGCACGATTTCTTTTCCCGTCGAATCTCCGTGTGCGTGCAAAATGCGTCTGCGGGAATGAGCGGCTTCTTTTGTAAAAACTAATTTTCCGCCTTCACGGTCAAATTCAGTTCCCCATTCGATAAGTTGTTTGATGTATTTCGTGCCTTCAGTAACGAGGATTTCGACAGCTTTTTCATCGCAAAGCCCCGCACCTGCAACAAGCGTATCGCCTTCGTGCAATTCGGCATTGTCATCATCAGACAAAACAACCGCTACGCCGCCTTGTGCCCATTCGGTATTTGAATCTGAGGTTTTCGATTTGGTTAAAACAGAAACCTTAGCTCCATTTTTTGCCAATTCAATGGACGCACGAAGTCCTGCGATTCCGCTTCCAATCACTATAAAATCAGTTTCTAAAGCCATTATGTGAATTTTGGACTTTAATTAACAAAAATTCAAACTAAAAACTTGACACTACGAAAACTTTCGTAGTAGCATCTTTCATACGAAAAACTTCGTAGATAAAAAATTATGTTTAGATTCTTAATTCTATTTTCTTTAATTATTTCTCTTTCTGTAACTTCTTTTTTCGCTCAAACAAGAGAGGTTGCGATAACTTTTGATGATCTGCCAGCAACTCGACAACCGAATAATCTTGCTTACCAAAAATATGTAACTGATGAGCTTTTGAAAAAATTAAAAGACGAAAAAGTTCCGGCGATTGGTTTTGTAAATGAATACAGAATCATAAAATACGGCGAAATTGATAAGCGTGTTGAACTTTTGAAAAGATGGCTCGATGAAGGGCATGAACTCGGAAATCATACATTTTCGCACATCGCTATTAACTCAAATTCTTTTGAAGACTACACAGCAGACTTGATTCGCGGCGAAACAATTACGCGTATGCTTTTGGAGCAAAAGAAAATGAAATTGCGATATTATCGCCACACACAACTTCGCACTGGTCCAACTGAAGAATATCGCCAACAACTCGCTGATTTTTTGAAAAAACGCGGTTACACAGTCGCTCCCGTAACGATTGATAACAACGATTATATCTACACGATTGTCTATTCAGTCGCGAAAAGAAAAGGCGATGAACAATTACAAGCGAAAATCGTTAAATCATATATCGAATACATGGAAAGTGTTTTCGAGCATTTTGAGAAATTAAGTAAAGAATTTCTTGGGCGTGAGGTCAAGCAAACTTTGCTTTTGCATTCAAATGAAATTAACGCCGATCATTTTGATAAATTGGCGGCAATGATGCGAAAGCGTGGTTACAAATTCATAAGTCTGGAAGAAACTCTGACCGATGAAGCATATAAATCAAAAGAAGTTCAATCTATGCGTGGACTTTCGTGGCTACATCGCTGGATGCTTGCAAAAGGTTTGGAGAAAAAAGACGAACCGCAACAACCGAAATTTATTGATGACCTATTTCAAGAATTTTTGCGAACAAATCGGCTAAGTCCAAATAGTTAAATTATGAAAAGCACAAACAAACCAACAAAATCCGAACTCGAAATACTTTCCGTACTTTGGGAAAAAGGCGAAGCAACTGTGCGAGAAGTTTTTGAAGTTATAAATTCGCAAAAAGGCACGAGCTATACGACCGTTCTGAAACTGATGCAAATTATGCACGAAAAAGGTTTAGTTGAGCGTAATGAAGACGCGAGGGCTCATGTTTACCGTGCGAAAGTAAAGCAAAATGAAACGGGTAAACAGATGCTCAATGAGGTTATGGATAAGGTTTTTGGCGGTTCGGCGTTAAAACTTGTACAGCAGGTTTTGGAAAATGAAACCACGAGTGCGGAAGAAATGTCGGAAATTCGCAAGATGATCGAACAAGCAGAACGGGAGGCGAAGGGTAAATAGATGTTTATAGAAATTTTTCAAAATTCTCCGTTGGTTGAAAGTCTCGCTGTCACACTTCTGCATTCGGTATGGCAGATCAGTTTAATCGCATTTTGTTTGTTTTTGGCATTGAAATTTATCTCGAAAGCCAACGCAAGTTTGCGTTATGGAATAGCAGTTTTCGCTCTTATCCTATCGATTGCTTTACCAATCACAACATTTTTCTATACGTCGCAATTCCCTTTTTACGCAAGTAATAAAAGCGTAATTTCCACCAAAACTTCCGAAAAACTTTTGCAAGAAGAGATTCAAAATTCGGAAGAAATTTTGGCGAGGGGCAAGACTTCTATAACAAATCAGACGCTTGAAAATAAGGTTTTCGAAAGTTCTGCCAGCGGGATTTTTGCAAAGTATTTTGCAGATTACTCAGCGTTTTTGGTCGTATTTTGGTTGATCGGAATTTTGCTTTTTTCACTACGTTTATTCGGCGGTTTTTGGCGACTTCGAGAACTTAAGACAAAAGAAACTTCTGAGCCGAATGATGAATGGAAAGCGAGATTTTCGGTGCTTTGTGAAAAGTTAAAAATCAAACAGAGTGTAAAACTTTTGCAATCGAATTTGGTCGAATCACCAATGGTTATCGGTTGGTTAAAGCCTGCTATTCTAGTTCCCGCGAGCGTCTTTTTGCAGATGAATCCGAAGCAACTCGAAACCATCATCACCCATGAATTAATGCACATCAGGCGTTTTGATTATCTCGTAAACTTTGCACAAAGCTTTGTCGAAATTTTGTTTTTCTATCACCCGTGCGTTTGGTGGATTTCCGCCGAGATTCGACGCGAAAGAGAATGCTCTTGCGATGATGCAGTTTTACAGATTTTAGACGATGCGAAATTCACATATGCCAATGCTTTGGCAAATTTGGAAGAACTTCGCAGACAAAACAATCCGCAATTACAAGTTGCGGCAAATGGAGGAAAATTAATGAATCGAATTCAAAGAATTCTGAAAAAAGAAAAAACCAAGAAGAGCGGATTCCAAAATTCACTTTGGTCGGCGAGTTTGGCATCAATGCTCATCTTGGCATTTTTGGTAACTGTATTTTGGGCTAATTCAACTAATTCTGTCAACGAAATTGATGGAAATGTTTCAAAAACCAACAAAAAAATAGCGGTTGGTTTTGTAGCAATTCCGCCCAATTCAAAAATTTATGACGCAAGCCAAACCGAAACGGCAGAATTGCTCATTGAGAAATTAACGGAAAATAAAATTCCTGCCGTCGGCTTCGTTATGGGGAGCAAAATTTTCAAAGACAATAGGGTTCATAAAGCAAACGCGGACATCATCAGAAAATGGCAGGAAGCAGGCTTGGAAGTCGGTGTCGGTGGTTATAGGCATATGCGTTTTTATGACACAGACTATGAAAATTATGTCGCCAACGTCAGAGAAAATATCGAATTAGTCGAACCGATCTTAGATGAAAAAGGTCAAAAACTGAGATATTTTAGCTATCCATATTTGAATACAGGTAAGGATTTAGATTCAAAACTGAAGTTTGAAAAGTGGCTAGAAAAACAAGATTTGCAATATATTCCGTACACATTCGACAATCAAGAATGGCTTTATTCTTATGCTTATGACGTCGCCCGCAAAATGGACAACGAGGAGATGAAACAACAGATCAGCCAGGAATTTCTTGAGTATATGAAAAAAATGCTCGTGCATTATGAAAGTTATTCAAAAGACCTCTTCGACAGAGAAATTCCGCAGACGCTTGTTTTAACGAGCAGCCGTTTGGTTGCCGATACAGCCGACGAACTTTTTGGAATTTTTAAAGAACGAGGTTACGAATTTGTTCCGATGAAAGAAGCTTTAAGCGACAATGCCTACAAAGAATCCGAAAATTTCACAGGACGTGCGGGAATCTCTTGGATGGAACGCTGGACAATTTCACGCGGCGGAAAATTGCGTGAAGAGCCGAAAGTTAATGATGAAGTTGACCAAACTTGGCGTGAAATGAACAGAAGAAGAAATTCTCAAAAATCTCCCGTGCCACCGCCACCACCAGTTCCAGCCGTTGCTCCAACTCCGCCACCACCACCGCCAGCGGCTCCACCAAAGCCACCGAAACCGCCTAAGCCGCCTAAGCCACCGAAAGATAAAAAACCACCTGCGGATGCTCCTGAGCCGCCGCCTGCCCCACCTGCTCCGCCGAAGCCGCCGACTCTATAATTGGACATTTAAAGAGAAAAAGCGTTTTGACCTGTAAGTATGAACTTAACAGATCAAAACGCTATTTTTTTTTAGAACTTGTTAATTATTCGCTTGCACTATCAGCTTGCGGTATTGTAAGTTCTTGTCCCGGATGAATTAGATCGGGGTTGTCAATTTTATCGCGATTGGCTTCAAAAATTGCTTGCCAGCTAATTCCATAGTTTGAACCAATTTTGCTTAAGGTATCACCTGCTTGAACAGTATATGTTGTTGTCGAATCACCTTCTGCGTTATTAATGTTCAAAACCAAGTCTCCTGAGCGATAATCAGGGTCAATTGTTGCATACTCATCCCACAGCCTTTGTTTAGTTTCAGCATTTGCTGCAGTTCCATCAATGTGTAAAACATCGTCACCTTCATTAACGGTTAGATCAGAAACACCAAGTGTTTGTGCTAAATCAATAAGAGATTGATATTTATCTACTAGCATTTTATTTTTCCTCCCTTTTTATTACTACTTAGTTGTGAGTTTATTTTCAACTTTTTTCGGCTTCGCTTCGTTAGCTGCCATCATACATTCGCCAAGTTTTGCTTTTTCAACTTCACCCGTCAATGTAGCAACACCATCTTTAACTTCGACTTTTACGTTAGCACAGCCTTTCTTTTTAAGAGATTCTTCAACTTTTTCTTTCAAAGGTCCGTCTTCAGCTGAAGCGGTTGGTGGCGGCGGAGCGGCTTTAACGGTTACATTGTTTGTAACTGATTTTACGCCTTCAACTTTAGCTAATTCTTCAGCTTTTGCTTTAGCAGCATCGTCTGCGACTTCGCCGGAAATTGTTGCAACACCGTCTTTAACTTCTACGGTAACGCCCGATGTTGTTGATTCACCTTTGAGTGCTGCTTCAGCAGCGGTTTTTAGCTCGGCGTCGCTTTTGCCTCCGCAAGCTCCTAAGAGTAATACAACAGCTAAACTTAAAACTGTTAAAAATTTAATTTTCATATTTCCTCCTGAAAATGAATAGATAATTTACTGTTTTTGCTAATTATTTATTATTTGAAAGCACACACATTTCATAAACTTCAGAAAACCTGATTTGTCTCACTTTCGTTTTTAATAGTTTTCAGAAATTACTTTTATATTGCCTTTTTGTCAAATAATTTTAGAATTTTTTTGTAAACTTTTAGTTAATTTCAACTAAAAAGATTTCTTGAGCAATCTGTTTTGCAACCTCAAATGAATTGTGTCCGGGATTAATGACAAAATGCCAATCTGCCAAACAATAATCATTTTGTCTCTGCTCAAATAATTTTTTTGCTGATTGTTTATCCTTTACGAGGGGGCGTACACGTTTAGAAAACCTAATGTTTCTCCAACAATGGTCAAAAGTTGACTCCAGCCAAACACTTGTACATTCGTATGACTTTATAATCTCACGATTTTCTTTGGTTGTCCAAGCTCCGCCACCCAGTGAAATCACTCTTGCTTCGGTTTCTTCGAGGATTTGCTTCAGTCTATCTGTTTCAACGGAGCGAAAATAATCCAAGCCGTCTGTTTCAATTATTTCAGGGATTTTTCTCTCTTCTTGTTCTTCAATAAAATCGTCGAGGTCTATTTTTTTATATTTCGTCAAATAAGAAAGATGTCGGGCAACGGTGGATTTACCTACGCCCATAAATCCTGTGAGGACTAGTCTTTTATCTTCTTGTTCCATTAAGTCTCATATTTTACAACATTTTGCAGAACTTGAAAAAATTCAGGAAAGGAAACCTTCGCACAATCTGCATCAATTATTTCTGTTTCCCCCTCAGCAAAAAGTCCTGCAACTGCAAACGCCATTGCAATCCGATGATCGCCAAAAGAATCTACTTTTGCTCCTTTCAGCTTCGATTTTTCAACTCTGAAACCATCTTCATACTCAATTACATCTGCCTCCATACGCTTTAGGTTTTCTACGACCGAAGAAATTCTATCGGATTCTTTGGCACGCAATTCTTCAGCGTCTCTAACTTCCAAACCACCTACGATCTGAGTTCCGAAAACGGCGAGAATTGGTATTTCATCAATCAAATTGGCAATTATGTCACCGTCAATTTTATTAGAAACTATGTTTGAACTTAGTGTCTCTTTGCCAGCAACACGAATGTCTCCAATTATTTCACTATTTATTTCTCTTTCATTCTCGATTTTGATCTCTGTACCAAAGCTTTGTAAGACTTCAAGAATTGCCGAGCGTGTAACATTCAAACCGACATTTTTCAAAATTATTTCCGACCCACTCAAACAACTTGCCGCAACTAGAAAGAATGCCGCTGAAGAAATATCTGAAGGAATATAAATATCTTTTGCTTTCAAGGTCGAAGCACCTTTCACAATAACTTCATGGATGAATGAACCCTCCGCCACACGAAAACTTTCTTCGATATTTGCTCCCAGATATTTAAGCATCAATTCTGTGTGATTTCTCGAAGGAGCAACCTCTTTCTTTGATTTTGGATTTATTGCTTTTGTACTTCCGTCAGCATTTAATCCAGCGAGTAAGACACAAGATTTAACCTGAGCAGAAGCAATCGGCAAAATATATTCGATTGATTTCAGAGGATTTTTTCCGTGAATGTTCAAAGGTGCTTTTCCTTCATTTGATTCAATTTTTGCTCCCATTAATTCCAGCGGTTCAATAATTCGTTTCATCGGACGACTTTGTAAAGAATTATCGCCAACCAAAATCGAATCAAAATCTTGCCCTGCTAAAATGCCCGAAAGAAGTCGCATTGTCGTACCACTATTTCCGCAATCAAGCTGTTTATCAGGCTTTTTCAAACCTTTTTTCCCAACCCCCTCAATAAATACCGTGTTTCCCTCTCTTTCGATGTTTACGCCCAAATCCTGTAAACATCGAAGTGTTGAAGAACAATCTTCGCTTGTCGCAAAATTTTCTATTTTTGCCCTGCTTTCTGATATTGCAAGTAACATCGCTGCCCGATGTGAAATTGACTTGTCGCCGGGAAGATTTATCTCACCTTTTACAAAATCTGCTGATTTTATTTTCATATACGTCTTCTTTTCCAAAAATATGTTCTTGACATAAACCTCAATAAAAAGCAAACTTAGAAGAAACAAAATTAACAAAAAGTGCGTTTTATCTAGTATTAGTGTGGAAGAAAAACAAATAACAATCTCTATTCCGAGCAAAATTGAATCCATAGATGAGGCGGTCGTTAAAACCGTCGAATTTGCTAAAGACGCAGGATTTGCCGAAGATGCAATTTTCGGTATTGATATGGCTGTGCGTGAAGCAATCGCCAATGCAGTCAAACACGGCAATAAACTTGATGAGTCAAAGCAAGTCAATATTGATGTGAAAAACTCCGAAGCCAATCTGGAAATTCACATACGCGATTATGGGCAGGGATTCTCAGTCAAAGACGTTCCCGATCCAACAAATCCTGAAAATCTAATGAAAGAGGATGGTCGTGGCATACTATTTATGCAGAATTTTATAGATGTAGTCGAATGGCATAATCATCCGGATGGTGGAATGCTCGTAAAAATGGTGAAAAACCATTAATTTAGTTTTGTTTTATTTAGGAATTTTTGATAAATTTCGTCTATTAATTTTTAGCAATAATTTAATTTAAAAATAGGAGATAAAAATGGCTGAACTTAATATTTCTGAACGTCAAGCAGGCGATGTAACGATTCTTGATATGAGCGGCAAGGTAACTATCGGTGAAGGAAGTGTTGCTCTTCGTAATACAATACGTCGTCTTTTAGGCGAAGGTAAAAAAAGTATTCTCTTAAACCTCGGAGAAGTTGGATACATTGATTCTAGTGGCATTGGCGAGCTTGTTTCGAGTTTTACAGCAGTAAATAAAGAAAGTGGAAAACTTAAGCTTCTCAATCTGACGCAAAAGATTCAAGACCTCTTGGCTATCACAAAACTCTTAACTGTTTTTGATACCTTCGATGATGAAGGAGAAGCATTAGCAAGTTACGAATAAGGATTTAAGATTAATTTTAATTAAAAAGGATGAGGGATAAATGTGATTTTATAATCCTTTGTCCTTTATTTTTTGCTTAAAACAAAGCATCTAAATTTAGACATAAAGCATCTTTATTTTCAGCAAAGCCACAAAGTAAATAACAGAATTTTTTGTAACCCCCTTTATTTCTCTTATTTGGATTGTGGGCTTTGCTATCAAATTTCTAATCATTGCAAATAAAATGAAAAAAGTTTTACCGTTTATTGTAATTGCAGTTTTTTGCATCAGCACTTTTGCACAAACACAGAGTTTCAATTTATCTAGCTACGGTGTAAAAATTGAGCCTGATAAAAGATTGATACTCGTGTTATCAGCTCTAGAAGTTGCCAATGTAGATACACCTTTAGGAAAAGAAGGCGAGACGATTCGTAAAGATTTACAGGATTCACTCCAAAAGGTTAATCCTGAACTTCGCCAAAAAATTGAAATTTTTGTTCAGCAGTATAAGAAACGACATTCTTCAGCAACACCGGAGGAAGTTATATCACCATTTATTTCAATGGCGTACAGCTTGTCTGAGTATCCCGAACTTACTCAGCCTGAGAGATCAGATGACCTACCGGATGACTTACTAGAAGTTTTAGATTTCGCCTCATTGGCAAAAGAATTTAATAAGACCCCGGGCGTTTCAGCAAAAATTGCAAACTATTACGGCAAATATAAAAAGGAAGGCGATAGACTTAGACTCTCCGCTAGAGAAATGGTTCGTGATTTAACAGCTTATCTACGTACCCGACCTCAGCTTTTTTATGTTGAAAGAGTAAAAGTAGAAGAACCAAAAGATAAAAAAGATAAACCAAAATACAAATCTTTCGACAGAGAAAGAAGCTTCAAAATCGTACCTGAATTGCTAGCCGCAAAAGGAACAATTAACTTCCTAAATATCGGGGATAATTATTTCGCAGTCGTTCCGCCCGAAATTGACTTAAGTTCCTCTGATGCTCGCCGTGCTTATTTACAATTTGTGTTAGACCCATTGGTTTTGAAAAATGCGAAGGAAATACTTGCACAGAGCGATGAAATTAAAAAGCTTCTAGAAGCCAGTCGAAAAAACAACCCGAATATTTCACCTGATCCATTTTTGGCAGTGTCCCGTTCGTTGGTTGCCGCCGTTGATATACGCGAGGAAGAATACAGAAAAGTGCAGGTAGCTACTTTTCAGGCAAGACGAAAGATTGATTCGTTAAAAGAAGACTCTGACAAACGAGAGGTTGTCGCTAAGCTTAATGAATTTAAAAAGTCTCTGGCAGATGAATCCGCTTTGAGGCTTTCCGAAAGTTATGAAAATGGTGCTGTTTTAGCATTTTATTTTGCTGATAAACTACAAGGGACTGAGGATTCGGGCTTTGACATTGCGAGTTCTTTAACTGATTGGGTCGTATCATTAAAACCTTCGGGAGAAAGCGAGAGACTTGAGCAGTATGCTGATGCAAGAGAACGTGCTAAAACCGCCCGAAAAGCCAATAATCCCCAAATTGAATTACTAGGTGGACCGCTTACTGCCAAACTTGTCGAAATAGACAAAATGATTGCAGAAAAGAAATATCAATTAGCAGAACAAGAGCTGAAAAAACTTCTCAATGAAAATCCTGAAAAAGTTAGAATTCATTACGCTCTTGGACAAGTATTTAATCTTTCTGCGGGAGAACTTAATAAAGATCAATCTGAAGAAATTAGAAAACGTCTGCAGGTTGCAATTGTGCATTATACAAACGCAATTCGGACAGCTCTGCCAATAACTGATAAAACCTCGGCAGATGATCGTGCTTGGGTTTCATTGTCCTATTTTGCTTTGGGTAGAATTTACGAATTTTATGACCAAAATGAATATGCAATGAAGATATATGACGCGGCACTTCAAATTGGAAACGTAAAAGGTGGAGCTTATCAGGAGGCTCTTGCTGCTAAAACCAGACTTACAAAGGATAATTAGTAATTAGAAAAACTAAATTTTTGACTTCTTTCTAAGCAGCTTTACGCTGCTTTTTCTTTACCTTGACTCTTCTTCTGTGAAGTTTAGGATAATTAATTGAATTTACAGCAACCGCGACTAAAACTAAAAAGAATAGAGAATTTGCATTTGTGCGTAAAGGAAAATCAAACAGACTATGGATCAAAATCCCAAAACAGCCTGCTAATGCCCCTATTGCTGTTCCTTTCCTAAATCTATCTGTTGACTCTCTTATAACTTTTAGTCCTTGCTTGAATAATAAAAACACAAAGACAGCAACTAAAAGAAATCCAATGATTCCTCCGTCAGACAATGCCTGTAAATAATCATTGTGGGCTTGCTCAAGACGCAAGTTTCCGTTCCAAGTATCGTACTTTGTAAAAGTCACACCAAATGCATCTAATCCCGTACCTAAAATTGGATTATCCCGAATGATTTGCAGAGTTGTTGTCCAAAAATGAATCCGCCCAGTAGAAAAATCAGGATCATTTACCTGCAGTCCAGTTCCACGTAAAGCCTTATCGCCTGCTCCTAACCAAATAGTCAAGCTAAATAATGTAATGACAAGAAAGACACTTCCAACTATAACTGAAAGGTTTTTTTTATTAAAAAGGGGGCTCTTTTCTTTCGATTGCTTTCTATCTCCATAGACAACTGTCAATAATACTAAAAACCCTAAAACCCCTATCAAACTTATCAAACCGCCTCGTGAACCTGTCATTATTACGGCAATTCCCATCAGAATAACGGCAATTATCAAAAGCAGATATTTATCTTTCTTGGTGGATTGGATAAATAACATTCCGAGTGTGAGCCCAATCGTCATTTCCATAAATGCTGCGAAGTGGTGCCGGTTTACATAAGCAGAAAAGGGCTCTGCATGTGGTACGGGACGCAAGCCATAAATAGTTTCCGCATCGGCTAAGTTTTGTAAAATTCCGTAAAAAGCCATCAAGGCTGCAAAAATTATGATGGTAAAAACAGCTTTTCTTAGTCTTTTTGGTGAATTGATAAAAGTTAAAGAGGCAGAAAAAACAATTAAAAAGATAACGTATTTTACAATCGCCAATTTAGTTGAATATGGATCAAGAGAAAGTGAATTGTCTGCGGGGATGGATAACAATTCACTCGGATACATTACTCCTCGAAGTGGCAAAAGCTGTATAAATCCCAACAAAACTATGCCGATTAAAGGTATTTGGATTATATTTGTGTTGATCAATAGTTCTTTTCTATTCCAAGCATCCAAAGCCCAAAAAAGTATTATTAGACCAACAAATAATGAGAGAAAACCAAACGACCATGTATCAACAGTTCCGTACGCAATGCTCGAAAAAATCAGCGTCAAGCAGATCATAAAAAACACTGCTCCGCTTAATTTGGTTGGTTTAGTATTTGAGGGTGCACTAATCCATTCTGAAGAATTTGTAATTTCTGTATTATTTTCCACTTTTATTACTTTGATCTTTTAGTTTAATAAAAACTCATCGAACCATAATCTGCCCGAAGTAGGACAAAGTTTTGAACCGCATTCTGAACGAACAAGTCTGATTCTTATTCCTTGAGTTTCTTCTGAAGTACTAAAATTAACACTTAGCTTTGTCCAATCTGCTTTTTCCTCAATCACACTTGATGAAGCAATAACTTTGTTGTCGGAGGTATCCAAAACTTCCCATACGAACTTAGCTGTTGTATCTAAATTGGACTTGTAAGACAATTCAAGTTCATATTGTGTGCCGCTTTCTACAGGAACGACTTGAGAAATTTCTTTGAAGTCTCTGTTATTTACCGCCCCAAACACCAAACCCAAACTTCGATTGCCCCTTCGTTTTTCTCGCGTATCAATACCTATTTGTGGTTGACTTCCCTTACCCAACTGCCATTCAAATGCTTCGGGCTTATCAGTTTTGATATCTTGCTCAAAACTTGGATTATTGATTTTTCCGATCTTTATCTTATTGTTTCCAGAAGAAAAATCATTTTTGACTTGAACTGCTAACTGGTATTTTTTCGCATTTATTAAATTAGATAATAATGCTTTTCCTTCTCTCTCAAAAGTATTTATCTTTTCTTTCTTAGAAATGCTGTTCCAAAAAGTCATTGCATCATTATATCTTTTCTCTTTTATCAGGAATGATGCTAAAGCAGCTCTTGTATAGTCTGAATCCCCAACTATTTCTTTTATTCTTTCTACGTCTCCATCAAAGACCTGCCACGCTGTCGTCACAGCCGAATTTGCCAAAGTGGGATCATTTTTAACTGATTTACCGATTAAATTAAAGGCTTCTTTATTTTTTTCTTGTCTAAGCAAAATATTTCCATAAGCCCATTGAACCTGTGCATAATTCGGAGCGAGTTCTGAGGCTTTTTTCAATGCTAACTCAGCACCTTTTGCATCCCCATTACGTTCGCGTGCCTTTCCCAATGCAAGCCACAAACGATAGTCGTTGGGTGAAAGAGCGACAGCTTTTTCAAACCCAGCTAAAGATTTTGGTATATCCTCAGGAATAAATGAATTTTCCAGTAAAACAGCTAAAGAATAATGTGACTGTGGATTATACGGAGCTAGACCACTAGCAAATTCTGCAACATTTTTGTCTTGGGCATTATCCGAAATGGAATCAGCAAACAACCATACAAACGTATAAATGGCTACAATTACAAAACCTACCGCAATCGCAGCCACCAAAATACGACTTATTGTTGATTCTATTCTTATTGATCTATTAGACATAGAAAGTGCAAACTGAGATTTAATAGAATTTGGGTTATTTTATTTGATATTGAGTAAATTACAAAGTCTAGACAAAATCAATCGGTTCAATTTTAATCCACGCTCTCTTCAAAGAAACGTTGGCATCATTACAGATTTCTTTTACCTCTCTTAATCTTTCAGGAGAAATATCCCGAAAAGAAAGAAGTATTTCCTGGACACTATTATCTCTACAGATCACGGGAAGTTTTCCATTACCTCCATGCACTTTTAATCCATGAATGACTTTATCTTTTTTTAATGGATCATCGTCAATAAATCCAACCGGATTATATTGCCAGTCCGGATTGTTTCTTAATTCCCGCAAAACCAACTCTCCACCATCACCAGCTCCGTATATCAAGACATTTCTGCCTTTTTCAGCCATGGGCGATGGAATAAGTTGCCGGAAAAGCTTGAAAGCCATACGACTACCAGCAATTGCAAAAAGCAAAAGCAACCCATCCAAAAAGAACACGGCTCTCGAATATCCTTGGAATCTGTATAGCAGCAAAACTGCCAAAACACTTAAAATTGACCCGAGGATTACTCCTTTGGCAAAAGTAACAAAGTCCTGAATGCTCGTATATCTCCAAAGCCCACGATAGACTCCCACGACTAGGAAAGCTCCCAATTTCATTACAATTAAAAGCGGTAATGAGTTTATAAAAGCATCCCAATCTGCAGTCTGTTCAAAGTTGCTTCCACGAACGAGAAGATATGCGGTATAGTAAGCAAGCGTTATCAGAACAGCATCTAAAAAGACTTCAAAAATTCGACGCTTGTATGAAAGATTTACTAAGAATCCAAATGCAGCGTTGTTTTTAAGTGCAAGTTCCTCCTCAGTTTCCTCGTAAACCTTAACTTTCGCCAGGTACACTCCGATAATTGCGAGCGTTAGAGAGAATAAAGCTAAAATAGCTAATCCTTGAACTGTTTGAAGTTGTCGAATTGTAAGTGAAACAACTCCTGCCAAAATCGCAAAGCTATAAAGCATTAAAACCGCTTTTCGCTCTGAAAGTCCTAAAGCAACAAGTCTATGGGAAGTGTGATCGCGTCCCCCCTGCGAAGCCTTACGCCCGGATATCTTTCTTAAGATTGTTACAAATGTTGTATCAAATATTGGAACAAATAAAATTAAGGCGGGAACAGCTAAAACGGATAAAATACTTCTTGAACGACCTCCAACCTCGTTTAGCAACACAGAACTCGCTAAGAAATAGCCGATAAACATTGAGCCTGCGTCTCCCATAAATATGGTTGCAGGATTGAAGTTAAAGACTAGAAACCCTAACAAGGCACCGATGAAACCGGAGATTATAAGTAATTCGGTTGCCTGACCATTAGCTCCTAAAACAATGGCTAATGTAAATGCAGCTATAGCTGAAATACCTGCGGCAAGCCCATCCATATTGTCTAAGAGGTTTATCGCATTGGTTATCCCAATTATCCAAAACAAAGTCAATCCGATGTTTATCACAGGATAATCTGTCCAAGGTAAAACTAAACCGAAAACAATAACGACTGCCGCCCCAATGAATTGTCCGATGAGTTTTTGATAAGGTTTTATATTTAGTAGATCATCAACTAAACCAACTACGAAAAGAAATGCACTTCCTCCCAAAACAATCCAAGATTCAGGAGTTTTTGGTACAAATATAAGGTAAGCAATGATAGTTGTGAGAAAAACAGAAACTCCGCCCATTAAAGCTGTTGGTTTCTTGTGCCAACGATCTGCTTTGGGCTTGGCTACATACCCGTAATTCCGTGCCAATTTACGCACTATGTATGTAAGGACTAATGAAATAGCAAAACTAATTGCTACAATCATTATGGGAGCTGAAACAACTGTGAACATAAATACTTACTTTTGGATTAAGACTGTGATACTGAAAGTAATATTTTATTACAAAATTGTACAAATAAAATCAACTTTTTTTACAGAAACTTAACCTGTAAACATACTTTTATACAAATGCTTTATATCGCTTACCAAGCGATTTTTATCGTATGTTTCCAATACAAACTTTTTTCCGTTTTTACTTAGGTCAAGACGAAGTTTTTCATTTTTTAGAAGATAAAGCAACCCTTGAAAAAAGCCTTCTGAATCATTTGTTTTTACACCAATACCTCTTTCGTAAATCGCAAAGCTATTTTCTTCCGAACTTGTTTTGCCGAGCAGATCAACAACTCCTCCAACCAAAGTAGAAATTACAGGCTTTTCATTTGCCATCGCTTCTATCAAGGAAAGCGGTGTTCCCTCGTTGACCGAGGTTAAAGCTACAATATCAAGTCCTGCATAAAAAACTTCTGCATCATTACGATTACCAAGAAATTTAACAATGTCGGAAAGTTTCTCTTCCTCAACCTTGTTTTCCAATTCACTTCTCAGATGTCCGTCTCCGATTATGACGAACTTAACATTCGGAAAGTCTTCTTTTTTTCTTTGTTTGAATAGCCTCGCTACTTCCAAAAATAAATTGTGATTTTTTACTTCCGTTAGACGCCCAACAAGTCCGATCAATACTTCATCTTCTTTTGCATCAATTTCCTTTCTTAAACTCTCTTTCTTTTCACGCCAATTTTCAAAAGTCTTTAGATCAATCCCAAGCGGTACTATCTCAAACTGGCTATTTTTTCCTACACCAAAATCATCATGTATTTCTTTTCTTTGTTGTTTGCTAATAACAATTATTTTATGTGTTGCCAACTTTGCCAGCGACTTCTCAATAAATAAAAATACTTTTGTTTTCAGATTGCCATAATAACCATGAAATATATGACCATGAAAAGTGTGAATAATCTTGACCTGACGAGGTTTACCTATCAAAGTTTTGACCGTTAACCAACGATAAAGAAATCCTGCTGCTCTGCCAACACTTCCTGCTTTTGCCGTATGTGTGTGAATAATATCAGGCTTTTCTTCAAGAAAGTAACGGTAAACTTTCCACAAAGAAATTATGTCTTTCGTTGAGAGTTCCCGACTCATTTCTTCAATAAATATCGGCTTGACCGAATGTTGCTCCGCGAAGTAACTCATATCTTCCTCGCCTTCGGGCACTCTTCCAGTCAAAAGCACAGATTGAAATTCATCTCCCTGCAAAGCCTGATTTAACCAAACAACATGCCTTGCAGGTCCACCAACGTTCAATCTTGCAATTATTCGAACAATTTTCATAAACAAAACATGAGCCGCAAACTATAAACAAAGTTAATTTTAACTCTTATAGCTTACGGCTTTTTCTATAGCAATCAACTACATAGCTTACGCTTCTGATATTTCACAAAGGAGGCAAACTAAATAAGTTTGTGCGGGAAAAACTTTGTTGATTACCAAAAACCAATATCATTTTCCTTATCTTGCTATCAATCAATAAAAGTTTGAAACCAAAGTTCAAGCATCAAAAGTGTCCAGATTTGTGGAGCATAATCTTTTTTCAAGCTAGTATGATCATCAATATATTTTTTGAGAATCTCAGGTTTAGCAATACCTCGCTTAAAAGATGTTTCAGATAATAAAATTTCTCTTATAAAATCCTTCATCTCATTGCGAAACCAATTTCCTATTGGAACTCCAAACCCCATTTTTCTTCTGTATATAACATCCTTTGGAACTAGCTTTGCTCCGATTTTTTTTAGGAGTGATTTAGTTTCAAATCTTCTCATTTTCACTTTTTCAGGCAAACTTGCAGCAAACTCTATAACTTTGTGGTCGAGCAGTGGAGAACGTGCTTCAAGTGAGTTAGCCATTGAGGCGATATCAACTTTTACCAGCAAATCATTAGGTAAATATGTCATCTGATCAGTTAGAAGTGTTTTGTCTAAAATTCCCAAACCATTCGATTCATCGAACCATTTTTCCAAAATTTTTATAGAAGATGTTTCAGATAAATTATTAACAAAATCATCTGTGTATAATTCAGATTTCGCATCAGAATAAAAAGTTGACATCCACCGAAAATATCTTTGGGCTTTAGGTAAACTTGCCGCCTCCAAAAACCTTTTTGCATCTCGAATGCGAGACTTTTTAGCTTGGGAATTTGGTAGAGAATTTACTAGCTTTTCTATAAAATACTTACGGATATTTTTTGGAAAACTATGGTAAACTTCGGCTATTCGCATTGCTACATATCTTTCATATCCAGCAAAAGATTCATCTCCTCCATCTCCATTTAAAGCGACCGTGACGAACTTCCGAGTTTCTTTTGAAACGTAATAAGTAGGAATTGCAGAGGAATCTGCGTATGGCTCTCCATAATGTTGAACTAATTTAGGAAGAACCTCCAACGCATCCGGTTTGACTATAAATTCATTGTACTCTGCTCCAACATGATTAGCTACCTGCTTTGCATATTTCAATTCACTGTAATCCTGTTCTTCAAATCCAATTGAAAATGTTTTAACAGGTTTGCTACTTTCTTGAGCCATTAGAGCAACAACAACAGACGAATCAACTCCTCCAGAAAGAAATGCTCCCAAAGGAACTTCTGATATAAGCCTTAGTTTGACAGCCTCACGTAAAATTTCAAGTGTTTCTTTTTCAGCTTCTTTCTGAGTAGTTATTATTTTGTTAGAAAACTCGGGTAGCCAGTATCTTTTGGTTTCAATTTCACCGTTCTTCCAGCGTAGCCAATGTCCCGGCTTAAGTTTACGAATATTTTTGAAAGCAGTCTGAGGGGCGGGAATACACAAATAAGTTAGATAATTATCAATTGCTGTGTAATCAACCTCTTTAGATATGTCAGGATGTTTTAATAAAGCTTGAAATTCTGAACCAAAAATTAAGCTTCCACTTGTTTGATGAGAATATAAAAGAGGCTTTTTGCCAACTCGGTCACGGGCAATAAAAAGTGTCTGCTCCAATTCATCCCAAATCGCAAAAGCAAACATTCCACGTAGATATTGAACACAATCTACTCCATGCTTCTCATATAAATGAAGAATTACTTCCGTATCTGAATTCGTGTAAAATCTATTTCCTTCTTTTACTAAATCTTTTCTTAACTTTTGAAAGTTATAAATTTCACCATTAAATACAATTGCCTTCGTTTTATCCGAGCTAAAAATAGGCTGTTGCCCACCTTCCAAGTCAATTATAGAAAGACGTCGCATTGCCAGACCAATGTTGTCTTTCACAAAAAACCCATCTTCATCAGGTCCGCGATGTGTAATAGCCACATTCATTTCCGCCAATGTTTCACGATTTATAAACTCTGATTTTGTGTTTACTATTCCAACGATTCCACACATTTACTTATATGAGGATATTCTGGGATGAAACTTCTTTTTATTCAACACTAGTTTCTTGTTTTCTCTTTGCTCTACTTTTACAACTACTCCAACAGCTGCAAATATTAAAAGAAAAACCTGAATCTGAGCTCTTTGTCTGTAAAGAGTCCCAATATTTCCTTGATAAATTGAGTAGGATAAAGACAAAACTAATGCAAAAAATAAAATGGCGAGTGATTCTCTAAATCTATTTTTCACAGAATACATTATACCTGTAAATATAAATGGAAGACTTAGCCACCAAATTATCATTTCTGGCATTGTAAGTAATTGAGTAATATTTGTGACCTGCCATGGGAAGGGAGCCAAAAACAAAGTTACCAATCCAATCGGTATAGCTGTTAGCACGCCACCTGTCGTAGTAACATCTAAATCTTCAGCAAAACCGGAATTTGCAGCCTCTGCTGCAAATTGTCTTGAGTTTTGTATCTGTTGTAGATTTATATATCTCTCAGTTTGTTCTTGAGAAATATTAAAAACTCCAGCATAAGCAAAAGCTACTCCAATCACGGCACAAGCAATAAAACGTTTTGCAAGGTTGCTTCCTTCACTATTTTTACTAAGAATGAAGCCACCGATAACTGCCCCAAAAGCTATAAAAAACACATAAAATCTTAAACTAAATAAACCAAATAGTGAAAACAGTAATAACAGTACCCAAAGATAATCAAATTTTTTCTGCAAACGCATCGCAGCTAAAAAAGTAAGAACTAAAAAAAATATTATAAGTCCATCTTTTAGCAGCTGAGATGTCCAGATAATCATTGAGGGGAAAAAAGCAATAAAAGTTGCAGAATACTTTGCTACCCTTACATTCTGAAATATATCTTTAGCACATACAAACCCTACAACAGAAGTCAAAGCTCCCAAAACTGCGATGATGAACTGTCCAGCTAATGGATTTTGGTCAGCAATAAAATATGTTAAACCAACGAAGTAATGCATTCCCCATCCACTTGTGCTCATATTAACGTTTGGAAAATATCCTACGCCCCACCAATAGTCCGCAATCTTACTACCTATATAATCATAATAAGTAGCATCTGGTCCCATTTTATCTTGAAGCTCAAGTCCGTATATTAATGCGGCAAGAACGATCCGAACCAACAAACCAGCAAGAAATATGTTGGTTAAAAAAGCCTCTATATTTGATTCATAATGGAAAGAACGTATGAGAGTTATAGCAGCAACTGTCACTATAAACGCTAACAAAGCAGCCGTAACACTTTGTGGAACAAAAAATGCCCCTACAACGAGTGCAATTATAGATGCTAGTGTTACTAAAAGTTTGTTCATTTTTATTTTGTGTCACTACTGACTTTGTTAATTGAGATTGTTTTCTCTAGAAACTTATTTCACCAAACCTTTTGCAGTAAGTTCTTGAGTTGCTTTTTCCACACTATCCGTTGCTTCCTGTTGTTTTAGCCAGTTGATCAATTCATTTATACCATCAGTTAAAGAAACTTCTGGTTCATATCCAAGTAAATTACGAGCTTTAGATATATCTGCAACACAATGCCTTATGTCACCTTCCCTGAATTTATTGACAATCTCAGGTTCTATGCTAACATTTAAACCTTCTGCTAAAATTGGTATTAAATTCTTAATTGGTGTAGCAATTCCAGTTCCGATGTTAATTGCCTGATAATTCGCCTCATCTTTTTCCATAGCCAATATGTTGGCTTGAGCAACGTCCGCAACATTTGTAAAATCACGACTCTGTAAACCGTCTTCAAAAATAAGGGGTGATTGATTATTCAAAAGACGGGATGAAAAAATAGCAATTGCTCCTGTATAAGGATTGGAAAGAGCTTGTCCAGGACCGTAAATATTAAAATAGCGTAAAGCAACCGTTGGAATATCATAAGCCTTACCAACAATTAAACTGTATTGCTCGTGATCTTGTTTATTAACAGCATAGACCGAAGATGGTTCTAAAGTTTTAGTTTCCGAAGTTGGAATAGCCTCTAATTCAGCTGAGCAATTTGGACAATGAACTTCCCAATCGAGATTGGACATCTGTTTAGTTGAACGAGGTGAAGCTAAAACCGAACCACAATTCGGACATTCGTAAGCTCCTTCGCCGTAAATTGACATGGAAGAAGCAACCACTAATTTTTTTATCTGTTCTCTTTTTTCAACTAAAGCTTCAAGTAAAACAGCAACCCCTCGTGTATTTCCATCAATATAGCGATAAATCTCATACATTGACTGCCCAACCCCTACTTCAGCTGCTAAATGATAGACATACTCTACACCTTCCAAAGCTTTATTTACTGCTTCTCTATCTCGAATATCGCCTTTAATTACCTCAACCTGTTCAGGCAGTTGTCTTGGAGAGTCGCCGTGAACTTGTTCAATAAAAGCATCTAAAACTCGAACATCATATCCTTTGTCTAATAATTTATTTACAGTGTGAGAACCTATAAAACCTGCCCCACCTGTTACCAAAACCTTTCCCATTAAATCTAACTCCTAAATTTGTCTTAAATATATTTAAAAAACTTATCTCTTAATAGTTTCGCGGACTACATCGGCGAATAACTCCGCACATTTTTTCATTGAATAATTATCGACAACTGTTCTTCTAGCCTCATCACCCAACTTTTTTCTTAACTCAATGTCCTCTATTAACAAATCAAAATACTTTAGCCAATCTTCTTGTGTTTTTGCTAAAAATCCGTTTTCTCCTTGCTCAATTAAATCTCGATTTGCCCCCATGTCTGTGCAAACCGCAGGTATTCCTAATGACATATATTGCAAAGCTTTCAAAGCACATTTGCCGCGTGACCACTCATTATCAGGTGTTGGCATTATTCCAATTTCAATCTCGCTAATCTCCTTAACTTCACCCTCGGGTGACCATTCCCTCCAAGAGTATGGAATTTCTTCAAATGAAGGTTCTCGGTTAGAAATCACACGAATTTCCACATCATCTCTTCTTTTTAACAGCTCTGCTAAAGTAGGCTCAAATGCCTCAAGGTGATATTGCGATGTCGAACTCCCCGTCCAACCAATAATCACCTTTCCATTTTCTTTAGCATCATTCTTTATTGGCTTGTAACGAAGTGTATCAATACTTGTCGGAACAACAAAAACATTATTATTATATTTCCGAGCATAATCTTCCAAATATGTATTTCCAACAGTAATACTTGTACTTAAACTACAAATTTTCTTAACCTTTCCTACGAACTTAGTCCAACCAAAAAGTTTATTTGCATTCGAGGTGTCAGCCATAAAAATTGAATCATCAAAATCATATATCATCGGAACGTTCATCATTTTTACGATTCTTTCTAAAATTGATGGTCCGACAATACTAATCCCTCGATGAACAAAAACAACATCATATTTTCGGGTACTAAAAACGTGAGATAACCGTTTGAGTAATGAAACACTTAACTTTGTAACCTTTGAGAAAGTATGTCCTTTTTTATGTAAAGTTGTATTTAAATCTTCATCAGTAAATGAATAATAATCAATAAATATATCTTCTTCATTTAAAAATGATTCCCATTGCTCAATCCGAAATCTCTGACTTGGGGTCGTATCATATGGGTATGGCATTAATGCACAAATATGAATCTTTTTACTTTCGATAGAACTCATAACCTAAGCACAATTTTTTCGCTTTCTCCCAAACAAAACGTGATTATAGAACAAAATCGAGATTCTTTACAGTCAATTATCGGTTTAAATTTTTTAACCAAATTGATAATTGCATTCCTGTATTAGTTTTGGTCATATACCATTTTAAAGCTGGGTGGGTTACTTTTGGAAGAAAATAAATTGGACACACATAATATCTATATGAAGCAATTTTATAATTGTTTTGTTTTGAATGTTCTAAAAAAGATTTGAGGCTAAATTCATATAAATGAAAAGGCTCATGCATAGGACTTATGTTTGTTACATAATTTGTTCCAAGTAACCTGTAATAAATATTGATTATTTTTGCAATTAAATAATCTGAAGAAGGAACTTCCATATGCAAAACCCCATTTGGCTTAAGCCAACGAAATGCTTTGAGAATGCTTTCTGAAGGATCGTACAGATGTTCTAAAACAGCTCCAAAAGTTATAAAATCAAATTCGTTGGAGGGGTATTCTACTTCTTCCAGCATACCGAGTTTAAGCTTATTTGGTGAGATATTCATCACACTTATAGCTCTTTCTCTAAAAGGTTTTGAAGGCTCTAATCCATGAGCATCAAATTCTGCGTTTTTTAGAGCTATCATACACTTTCCTATTCCAGCTCCAATATCTAACGCTTTCATCCCTGAACTAAAATCAATTAACTTCTTAGCTTCTTTAATTTCTTCTAAAAAATAATTTTTGTTTACTTTAAAATATTCTTTCTTCCAATAACTTTCTGGTGGAACTCCATAGTGATCCTGAATATCAAGAGGTATTGGCTGTGGATTGGAATAAATCAGTTTGCAATTATTACACTTTATGACAGAGGTGCTGATTCCATTTTTCCTTTTTGGTCTTTTTCCCTGAGATTGATTTAATCGTTGACCCAAAACTCTGCCGTTGACGCTTTTCTGCCCACACATATTACAAAATTTTATGTCTTTAAATAAGTATTTCTTTTCTTTCATATTTCTAGCTTCTTTAGCAGAAAGTATATCTTCATCTCTAAAAATCACTTTTTGAAAGACTGATAAAGAGAAAACTGTCTTTCACAAGCAGGTTCTAAAGCATAATGATTAACAGCAGCTTTTCTGCAGCGGAGAGCCAAACCTTTATCTTCCAAAAGTATTTTTAATCCTTCAATCGCCTCTAAATATTCTTCCTCTGAATGACTTTTAATAGTCACACCTGTCGCATAATCAGCAATTAAGTCATCAGTATCACTAACATTGGAAGTTGTTATAATAGGCAACCCTACCGCCCAGTATTCACCTATTTTTGTTGGAGAGCAGCCATGCTCACTTATTCCCTGTGCTAGAAAAAATAAGCCTGCTTGATAGTTTGTTAAAGTTTTTGGCATTTCAATATACGGTACAGCATCTTGATTCCAAAACTCTTTCTCCAACCCTCCATCAGCCATCATTTTATTAACTAACTGTTTATCCGCTCTGCTAAAAATCTGAAGCGTTGCATTATATCCTGCACTTCTGATAACTGAGACAAATCTGCTTATTTTATCAAGAATATATCGCCCACCAATACTGCCGATATAAACCAGCTTTATCTCATCTTTTGTAAATTCGGTTTTATTATCAGGTAGATCGAATCTTTCTAAATCAACGCAGCTTGGCACAAAAATTACAGGCGTTTGCTTCTTTTTAACTTTTGGGTAATTTTCAATAACTTTTTTTGCACGATGTGATAGTGCAATAACTCCATCAGACTTGGAATACATTAAATTTTCCAACTTTTTAGCTATACGATGAGGACGCGAATTCTCTGCCCAAAAACCTCCATCCACCTGCTCATCAGGATAAAAACCTTCATTATGATAAACAAATTTTGCACGAATCAAAGAAGCTAATGCGGATCCGATTAATCCACCTACAAAGGTTCTTCCATGCACAACGTCAAATCGTTTCTTTAGCCTTTTTTGCAAGCCTTTCGTAATTCCGTGAGTTAAGTCAAACAGTGTAGCAGGAATTGTTGGAGTTTTATGATATTTTAGAGGAATCCAATCTATTTTATCTTCGGTAAGAATATTTCTAACTCGATTCATCTCATCTTCTCTTTCTAAATCTTTCGGCTTTTCGAAGGTGACAAGCGTTATATCTGCTCCCATTTTTGATAATTTCTTTACTGCTGGAATGACCAAAGACTGTCCAAGTTGTTCCAAAGCCCCCCAATAAACTATATATAAAACTTTCAGCATTTTAAGATTGATTTAATACTAATCTTTTAGCATAACGAAATGGTAATCCTATTGGACGAGTGAGGTTTTGTGGATGTAGAGAGATAGCTTTTAACATATATTTAAGACTTTGTTTTATTCTCCCAGCATGTAAAAACTCTCCTGACAAGACCATAAAATGATTGCTTATAACTTTATCCTTAATTTTTAAATATTTTAATGGAAGGTTTGGCTGCTTAAAAAACTTATTCAACACTCCCAAAGCATCTTTTTCTGTAACACTTGGGTTGGAACTCATACTTCCTTTTACGACCCTATATTTTACTAATTCATCTTTTATAGGAGCAAATTTAGTTGTAAGACTAAGACGTAACCAATATTCCCAATCCGCATAAGTACTAAATTGTGAATCAAATCCTTCGGTTTGCAAAGTAACTTCTCGTCTTACCATAGCAGATGAGCAAGAACCTGAAACTACGTTTAAATCAAGTAAAAGAGCTTCACAATAATCTTCATATTCTTTAGCGGGAATGCTATTTATTAAGATAAGATTCTCATCAACTCTCTGAGTAGAAACATAACAAAACCCTATTTTGTCATTACTCTCCATCAATCCTACCTGTTTTTCAATTTTCTCAGGCATCCAATAATCATCAGCATCAAGAAAAGCTATATATTTTCCCCTTGCTTTCTTTATTCCATAATTTCTTGCACTTGAAACTCCACCATTTTCTTTATACAGATAGCGAATCTTATCACCATATTTTTCAAATAATATTTTTCTTGTATTATCAGTTGAACCGTCATCTACTACTAACACTTCGATACCTTTAAAGGTTTGAGATAAAACACTGTCAACAGCTGTGTTTAGATAGCTGATAGAGTTATAGGTGGGAATAACAACTGATACTTTTATTTTTTCTGACATGTAAAACTTAGTCCTACTAATTTTATTATTTGACTCAAGCAAAAATAAACTACTCCGCAAGTATCAAAAGAGCATTGGCTGTATTACCGAACCCTTGACCCTGATTTTGACATACTGCTTTATCAGTTGTTCCATCTCATCAACTCTGACCGTGCTGACATAATATCAGGTGGAGCAAAATGCTTCGCCCCAAATCTTCTCTTTTACTTACAGCATTTGTCTAAATATCTTCTTAGCTATAATCAATTTATTGTCTGCACTATGTTTTTCGGACTATAAATCGCCCCTGATTGAAACAGAAAATGAATATGATCCTCGTCTGTTCCGATTTCCAGGAATTCTATCTCATAGCGAAGAGCAGTATCTTCCTAGATTTCTTTGAGTTTATTTTCCACTTGTTCATCAAATGTAACTCTCCGATATTTAGTTGGATAGACAATATGATAAAGCAATGGCCGACATTATACCTTTTACGAATAAACTCGCTCATTCGCATAGTATACTTTGTAGCAGAGCTACGAGGAATTAGACCAATAGGGGAAAATTTAATTTAATTTCAGACAAATCAACTTGTTAGACGGTTGAACATTTAGTGGGGGATGTCCGATGCTTTGTTTTGACTTAACTATTTAAATGCTTTTACCAATTTGTCTTGTTTTACTTCCTCAGTTGGTTGTAATTTACAGTTGAATTTTCTAACTATTACTGTTTTTGGTAGTGTCACAAATCATAAAGTTTGAGACACTACCCTGTTTTCTAATTTTTTCCACATATTTATTTACACATGGTATCTTACAGACTTTCACTCCAAATGTATAATAATTCTTGCTTCTCTACAAAGAGTTAAAGTAAACGTCTGACTGTTGAATGTACTGCTTGTAGATTATTTAATTTCAATATCTCCACTTGATTTGCTTGATTTGTTTGATATATTGAGTCTTGTTCAATCTTCTTTTGCCGAATTTGCATCTTATCCCGCAATCTTAAACATAGTTACCGACTTCCTCATTGGCTTCAAACTTATCTTTCAACTTTCTGATGTCTTGCAAAAGGTGAGTATACAACACTGTAAATGAAATATGTTAATCATACTGATGTTTTTCTCCGGAGGTTAAATCCATTCCCCAATAAAATCGAGTTTCTGGGTGTTTTGCGTTTACATCTAATAAAGAATCGGCGTATTTATATTTTCTTATATATTTGGGGACGTTCATTAAATCAAGAAGCGTAGGAAAAATATTCGCATGCGTAGCCTTATAATTCGAATTCAAATTAAGGGAATTATCAGATGTAATCATAAATAGAGGAACATCCACTTCATTTTTACTACTGGAACAATGAGTAACAATTGACTGCCCTTCAAGTAGATTTTGTCCATGATCAGACGAATAAATCAACACATTATTAGAATCTGCTAAAACTTCTGGGGCAAGTATTTCCAAAAATTTATCAACGTTATATTTAATTGCATTATCATAGGTATTTAAAAGTTGATTTTTTGTAATAGAGTCTAGCCTAACACTATTAGAGATTGGCTTCCAAAATGCTTGATTATTGGGGAAGTCATCATGATAAGGAAAATGAACTCCTCTTTTCCAAATCCAAATAAAATTTCCTTTAGAAGATTTAATTATTTCTACAGTTTGTTTAGCTATCTCAAAATCAATATTATATTGATTCTTTACTTTCTTACCAAAATCTTTATTAGACTTCCAATAGTCCGTATATTTTATGTCATCAGATGTTCCTCTCCAATAAGAGTTCATCTGACCATCCAAAAAATACGTTTTATAACCCACTTTTTTTGCATACTGTTCAATAGTTGGTCTTTTAAATACATTAAATTCAGTATCGGGCAATTCGTCAATAGACATACCCGTAAATAACAAATTGCCTGAACTTACACTACAAGTGGTTCCAGCTATAGCAGATTTTATTTTTTTAAGATTGTTTTCTTTATATAATTGCTTTAAATATGGAGTAGTTTCTCTCTCATAACCATACAAGCTCATATTTCTTGCTCGTAAGGATTCGTCTATAATAAAGATTATATTTTTTTTAGGTTTGAAAACAGGTTCTCTCAAACCTGCCAAGTTTTCGCGTTTTATCCCATAAGATGTAACGAAATAAACTGTCGCTTTGTAGGTAGTATAAAAAAAAGCATTTATTGCATTAAGTCTTGGTATATCCTTTATAAATAATTTAGGTTTATTGAAAACTAACGTAGCTCCGATTATTATTATTAAATTTAACAAGAGAACTCCAAAAAACAAAAAAGGACTAATCTTAGTTTCTTTTTTATTTCGTGTAAAAGCTACACAGCCAAAAACTAGTATTGGAACAAGGCTTTTCCAGCTAAGATAAGCTATTATTGCATCTCTTTTCACTGTCAAGTCAGTTCCAAGAAAAGCAATTTCCAAGTCTACAGGATTAACAAAACGATTTAAGGCATTTACATATCCGTACTGCCCCAAGATAATTACTGCGAAAAAAATGAGAGAAAAAACTTTCACTTTTGTTGAAGAAATAAATGTTGTATAAAAATAAAGGAAAGTTAAAAAATAAAAAAACAAATAAGTAAATAAAAGAACTATAAAATACTTGAGATTGTATCTTTCAAATGCATGTTGTAACCATTCCACATGAGGCACTTTAATTATAAAAATTTCCCAAAAATAGAATGCAGTTGTTATAATCAATGAAATCCAAAAACACTTCCAATTAATAATTTTTTCTTTTGAACGAAAATAATCAACAACCCTGTCTTTATGTAATTTTTTTATATGTTTTTTTAACATTTAAAATATATGCTGTTAAAAATTACAAAGCCTATTGCTTTTGAAGTGTTTTATTTACAAAATCGTCCAAAGCAAAAACTCTTACTAACTTTCATTGTTTATTAGCATTTAGTAAACTCTTTAACCAAACTTACAAATTGTTCTGATTTTTCCTCATGAGGGGCATGTCCACAATCCTGAATAATTGATAATTTTGAATTTGGGATTAGTTTTTTCAACTTTTTACCTGTATTTGCTTTAATAATTCGATCATCTTTTCCCCAAACTATTAATGTATGATGTTTAATTTGAGAAATATTTTGTTCTATTTTGTTTGCATCCCAATTTCTCAATGTAGCTAATGCCGAGTATCTGCCCTCTTTCGTTTTTAGCGGGAGCTGAATATGTTTAATATAGTTATTGCTTATCAAAAACCAATTTTTTCTCCCAAAAGTTACAGCTAAACGAAGTTTAAAAAATGTTTTTGATTTCGTAAATATGAATGAAAGAAATTCTCCCAAATAAGGAAACATTAATAAATTTATGAAAAAGTCTTTCTTTACATCATTATTAATTACTGGGCTGACGAGAATAAGCTTCTCAACCTTATTAGGAAAATCTCCTGCTATAATACAAGCTACTGCCCCTCCATAAGAACTTCCCATTAATGAAGCTCTTTTTATATTAAGTCGATTCATCACTTCAATAACAATCTTAGCCTGTGAGTTAATACTATAATCAAACCAAGATGGCTTTTCCGTCTTCCCAAAACCAACTAAATCAATTACAACTACATAATATCCCATTTTAGATAAGCTAGGAGCCGTAAACCTCCAAGTGAATGCTGATGTACCATAACCGTGAACAAGAACTATAGGAGTTGATTCCTTTTCTCCGAATTCTTGAATATAAACTTTTATATTTCTTATGTAGATAGTTTTTTCGCTCACTTTTTTGATATTAGCCTGCTCATCTTCTTTCCTCCAAAGCGAGCTAATTGATTTTACTTTTGAAATCCCTAACACCCTCTTAAAGAATTTATATTTTATTTTAGAGCAGCTATAAAAATAACCTCGAATATTCTAGAGTGTTTTCAATGAACTTTTCAGCAACATTTGGTTAGCTAAGTAAAAATTTATTAGAACTACTTTTTAGTTATTTTTCTTGGAATCTCACTCCTTTTTATTCATAAATACTAAGATGCAAATACCCTTTTCTTCAAACATTTGATTTAATAAATTAGGAGTTTTAGCTTAAGAACCTTCAATTTAAAAAGTAGATTTATATTTTTCCAAAAGTTTCCTTACACATTGTCAAAAACAGAATTTATTTGCAAAAAATGTTTTTCATAAAACTACCTTTTTTAGTGCTTATAGTCTTCTGTATAATTTCAGCAAATATTCTTTTTTACTTTAATTATATTCACGAAATAAATACTCTGTAAATTAAGTTTTCTTAAATTGTTCATTATCAGAATTTACTTCTTGATAACTGTTATTTAACTTTTCTCTAGCTTTTTCTTTTGAAAACTGCCAGTCTATTTTGATTCGTTTCTTTTCTCAATCTTTGATAATTGACATCACTTCTTGTTCTAACTGTTCTTTGCTTGGGATTCCTCTGTTTGAGCAAAGCCTGGAGAGGGCTGAGAGTTCGATTTCGATTATATTTAGCCAAGATGCCTTTTGGTGTATAGACAAATTCAAACTTCTCGCTCAAATCAAAGGCTTCATCAGCAAATAATGTTTCGTAAAACGAACTCGCATTATGTGTATTCAGATTGTCCAAAATGACGATAATCTTTTCTGCTTGTGGAAACTCTTTGATGACTTTTTTCAGATGAAGAGCAAACTCTCGTTTTCTTCTCTGGTCAAAAACATCTGCAATCCGCTTTCCTGTTAATGGCTCAATCGTCATCAGCAAATTACACGAGCCTTTCTTTTCATAGGCATAATGTTCTCGAGATGGTTGCCCGACTCTAAGTTCTAAACCCGAAACATGTTCACCAATCAGAAAACAAGGTCGCTCATCAAAGCAGACAACTGGAAACTTCCTACTATATGTTTTGCGATATAACGACAGAATTCGTTCGATCCGAGCAATAAAAGTTGAATTCATAACACCAATGTACCACGTCTTTTTCAAATGTGGTTTTAATTGATTTTTTTTAGATAGTTCCGACTTGAGTGTGAGAAATACTTTCACATATTTCAAGTTCGACTGCTTTTTCAGCCAACAGACGAAGACTCCAACGAGCATAACCGCTAAGTTCAGTTGAACAAGCTAAAGCAGTAATCTTAGCACGCACACCGCCATCAATCTGAATCGGTCTTCCGGGTTTGGCTTTATTAGTTAAGAACTCTAATCCCGTTTCTAAATACTTATCTCGCCAAATCGAAACTGTCTGACAAACTACTCCGAAAGCTTCAGCGACTGCCTTAAAAGTTAAACCTTGATTAAGAAGCAAAAGTGCCGAAACCCGCCGAGCTACACGAGCTGGTAAATTCCCTTTAGAAAGAAGTGTTGTCAAATATCGATGATCTTATTTGTTTAGTTTCAGATGTTGTTTTTTCATATTAATGTATATAAACACCTAAAACTTTAGTTTTTTTTTAATTTACAGAGTACTAAATCTAACTTTTAAAATACTGTAAAATATGTCTCATAATATTTTCAGTCTTTTAGCTACAGATTCTGAACATAATAAATAATTAAAATGCGAGCTTTTTGTAATATTTTCTACTTGTTTTAAAGAATTATTTTTGTCATCAATATTAAATTTTAGATAATCTAACCCTTTTATAACCCCTTCTACAGCTTGACCTACTTCATCATTTAATATTTCTATAAGAAGCGTTGGCTTAAACTTTTTCAAGTATTCCCCCATCCCTTCAAGTACTTCAGCTTCATGAGTTTCGACATCGATCTTCATCAAATCAATTTTATTAATATTTTCTGACTTAATAAAACTATCTAATCTTAATGTTTCAATTTCTACTGCAACAGTTTCTGTACTCTCCCCTGTCAAATCCTTGTTTACCGTAACTGATAAAACATGCTCCGCTCCAAGAGGATCATAAATAATTGCTGTTCCATTTATATTTGAAACCGCTTTCTCAAAGGCTTTTATATTATAGTCGTTCAACTCTATATTATTCCGTAATTTGTCAAACACTCTTCTTACAGGTTCGAAAGCATATATTTTTGCATGGGGATTTATAGCTTGAGCAGATAATCCATAAATCCCTGTATTTGCACCAATATCAAATATGACTTGACTATCTGTAGAGAGTTTACTCCATAGATTTAGTGAAGCTCTCTCCCATCCATTATCCAATCCTAACCAAAATGCTTCATTCTCAATCATATATCCGTAATGTTGCATTTTGAACTCTTCGCCTTTTATTTTTAAATCCAAAATCCCCTTAAAGTGGAGATGTCTAAAAACTAACTCTGAAGGTTGCCAAAACAATTTTAATATTTTGAAAAATCGATGTTTAAAGGGAAGTTTTTCATATAAAAACTTAACTATATTTTTCATTCTTGTTAGTGTTTTATCTCACTCTCATATGTACTAATATGCTCATCCCACATCTTCTGAAAAGTAAACATTTGTAAAGCTGTTTTCCTCGCCTCTTCACCAACTTTTGATAATTCATTTTTAAACATAAGGTTAATGGCTTCTGCTATTTTCACCGAATTTTTATAAGGAACTAAAATACCGTTTTTCTGGTGAACTATTGAATCTTTTGCTGCACCTGTGGGAGTTGATATAATTGCACAACCATTCATCATTGCTTCGGCTATAACAAAACCAAATGGCTCGCTTATTGCTGCATGGAGATAAATGTCAAGAATTCCGTAAAATGATGGAATCATTTTACGATCTACCCAGCCAGTTAAGATAATATTTTCTTGTAAATTATTTTCTTCAATTAGCTGTTTTAGTTCGTTTTCTTGATTACCTATCCCTACAAATAAAAAGATGGCATTGGGATAATCTTTTACAACTTCAGAAGCAGCTTTAATTATATAACGATATCCTTTCCATTCAATAAGCCTTGAAACTGTGCCTATTATCTTCTTTCCTTTAAGATTATATTTGTCCAAAAAATAGTTTTTATATTTGTCTTTTTGATTTGTAAACTTATCTATAGGAATACCATGATGTATTAATTTAACTTTTTTAGGATCAGCATTTTCCTTCTCTAAAATAAAATCCTTAGATTCTTCTGATATAGCTATTATGTGAGTAGCATTCCAATTATTAAATTTATCAAATTTTACCCACTGGGGAGTATAATTATAATGAAATCCTGTATCTGCCTTAGTTATTGCACGCACTTTTATGTTTGCTAACCGTGCAGCTAACATTGAAGGCAAAGAATCATCAAACAAATGGCTATGAACTACATCGGGTTTAAGTTTTCTAAAAAGATTAAACAGTAGAAACACTGTTTTTATAAACGACCGTTTTTTGTTCTTAGAATCAAACTTTATCCAGTAGCACTCACATTCAAATCTCTTCATATCCTCAAGCATCTGCGGCTTTTCAGGGTACAAACACACGAAGGTAAATTTAATATCAGCATGCTTACTCGACTCTTCCGCAAACCAATTAAAGTAAGGCACGGAGGAATTGTTTGCCATTACAAAAATAATTTTCTTAGACTCTTCCATCACATTAAACACGAGTCCTAGGCAAGTTTGCCCACTATCGTAATATACTTTAAGTTAAATTGAATCTTCAATGGGAAAGCAAAACACATTGTTATTTTTCATCGGTTCAATATATTTGGCTTCCAACGGTAGATTGATATCTAGCATTGTTTCGGCGTCATTGAACCGATAACCTAAACTCTCGATTTCCTTCAAAAGTTCATCAGCACTTGTACCATTTTCCATTAGATTTTCGTTTGCTACTTCGATAAAGATTACAGGTTTGTGATTCCTTAGAGTCTCCAAACCTCCTGTTATTACGCGATGCTCGAAACCTTCCACATCAATTTTAACTAAGTCAATCCGTGACAAGCCAGTATTGTCAACGTAATGGTCAAGGGTTATGGTTTTTACAGTGCCTCTTTCTGTAACAGAATCAATATTAGCGTTGATATGCCCCTTACCTAAATCAGGAATAATTCGGTTCATACCTAAATTATTCTCGTTCACGCTATAAAGTTTAAGGTTTTCCTCCTTATCAGATAAGCCACAATTGTTAAGACGAATATTGTCAAAGCTATTTAAAGAAATATTTTCCTGACACCTTTCAAAAATACTCCTATCGGGCTCAAAGCCATGCACTTCACCATCAGACCCAGCAGACTTTGCAAAGTTTAGCAGATGTTCACCAATATGAGTTCCGACGTCGATAATCACATCCCCAGACTTGACATATGAAAACAATCTCTTTTTTGATTCTTCTCTTACTGGATAGTAAATCACCCATTCCATCAGATTACTAATATCCAATTTATAATTTATCCCTCTCCGATTTGCTATCTTTATGGATTGTTTCTTGTACTGATAATTATTTGGTATCAGCTTTGTTATCCACGAATCAAAATCCCGGTTAGAAATAGCTTTAATGAGTATTTTCTCGCCAAACCGATTCATAAACAAAAGTTTTCTTATGAAATTGAGTATTGTAGTTTTCATTTCAAATTGGAGATTACCTTATTAATCAGTTCTTCATATTGAAGCGAAGCTAAATACTGCCTCGTTTTAGTTCGATTAGCATATAGAAACCCATCTTCAGCACGATTAAGTAAATCCAAGAACTCCGAATTCTCTCTGGCAAAGTAAATAATCTCATTCTCAAGTTGCGGGATATCCGCATCAATACTCGAAATCACAGGAACAAACTGAGAAATGTAATTAAGTACTTTCAGAGGTGAGCCATCACCATCATTGGCAACACGTTTTTTATACAGAACCAATCCCGCTAAAGCATTATGAACATAATTTTTTAATAATCCATATTCCATTTCCCCTAGATACTCCACATTTTTGTTAGTGCATATTTCCTCAAAATTAAATCTGCTTTCGCCCTCAAGAAAATTCGGTCCAATAATTAATATTTTCGACTTAATATTTTTAACAACAAAACTTAGAAGTGACAGATCAACTCTTGCATTTACCGACCCAATAAGCAAAAAAAAGCGTCCAAAAATATCTTTGATGTTTCTAGCTTCATTCTTATCTACTTCGAGTTCCTTTGGAACACCATGCGGAATATGAATCACGTTTCGATTCAAAGCTTCATAGTGACCGATATTAAATTTACTGGTACACACGACTAAATTACTATTTTTTGCTAGTAATTGATCGCTATTTAAATGCAAATAAGGATCTACAACATGGTATATCTTTTTTGAATACTTAAAAAAATTGTAAATAAACCTAAAAACATCGAACTGCCAAATAATAATTTCATTGTAGGGTATAGCCTTTGAAATTCTTCTGGAATTAAACCAATCATTCATTTTAAGGGCTAACGAAGGAAGAATTTTAACAGGCAAGAAATTGTTATATGTTAATTTATATAAATTAGGTTTTATTTTTTTAATCTGAATTTTATGATTAATTAGATTACGCCATTTCCAACTTTTCGGGGGATCAATAAAATAAACCAAGTTACCAAGTTTCGCGAGCTCATTTGCGTAATGGTGTTTACTAAACCATTGTTTTCCCCATGGTTCATTTGAAATAAGTAAAACGACTTTCATTCTATAATTTAAATTTCCATTTGAATAAATTCAACCTTGAACTTTCTTATTCAGTTTTTGGAGAACCAACATTAATTTATCATTTGAATACTTAATGTTGTATAGTTCGAACCTAGCTATCTCAATGTAAAAATAAGGCACATTTGTTTTAGAGTTGTTTTATCTTTTGAGCATTTCTTTGTTTTGTAAGGTAAAGTAATTTATCATCACGATTCAATTCGATTATAAAATTCTAATGGACATTTACACAATCTCTAAAGTGTAAAATGCTGGAAAAGATATTTTTAACCTAAAGCATTACTTTTAGGACACCACCTTAATTTATTATTTATACGTCACTACATCTTTATATTTTACTTTCTAATACTTCAAGTACTTTTGAAATTCTATGCACAAAAGTATGCCCCTTTAAAACCTTTTCATATCCCCTTTGTGCTATTTCTTTTCTTTCTTTCTTATTCACAATAAAATAAGAAATTTTATTAAACAAATCTTGTTCATTCTTATAAACCACAACTTCTTTGTCTGTAAAATGAGTGCAAATAAAATCATTTTCGTTAACAATTTGAAAAGATTTAGAACCTAATAACTCAAAAAATCTTTGATTTGTACCTTCAGTTCTGCCAGCACTATGAATGTTAATACATATTTTTGTTTTGCTGTAAAGTAAATTCGCTTCATTTGGAGTTACAGTTTTATTTTGAAAGTATTCTTTATAATTTGGAAATTCTTTAGAGAATTTTTTCTCTAAGTTTGGACTCAGAGTGCCATAAATTTTTATATTTAAATTTTGGAATCTTTTGACAATTTCTAACAATAACATTGCTCGTTCACTTTGAATTTTGTCAATGTTTAGGTTGCCAATAAACAAAATATCAATTTCTTCTGATTTCGGTAAAGGATAATATACTTTTTCATTGACAGCACATGGTAAAAAGTATGCTTTCGTATCAGATTCTTGAGAAAGTCTCTCTACATCAGATTTCATATAAAGAAATAGGGCATCAAAATATTGCCTAATTTCATATATGTGTCTTTTTTCGTAAATGCTTTCCATTATCCACAACAAAGTTTTATCTTGAGATAACAATTGCATAGAATTGGGAGAAAGAGGAACAGATTGAAATACAAAAATCAAATCTGGTTTATACTTAGAATAATTTTTAAGAACTCTCTTGTTAAATAAGAATTGAAGTGTTTTTTCCTTGTGAAGTATTTTGTATATGTTGTAGATAATTTTTTCCAACAAATTCATAACTTGATAGTAATAAACTACAACTTTTGTATCCCACCCCAAGGATTTAAATGAATTTTCAACCGCCTCGAAATAATCATAATACTCTGTGCTTATTATCAATACTTTTTTCATTGAATAAAATATTTTTGAAAAGCTATCAAGCAAACTCAAAAATCTACTTAATGTTAAATAACCCCTTCTCTGCTAATTCTTCAATAGACTTATTATAATTCGAAACAGGAACATCGACCTCGTTAACCCAATCTACAAATTCAGATATTCCATCCGCAAATTTTACCTTAGGACTGAATCCAAGTTTTTTCTTTATTTTAGTAAGATCTGCGTAATTATGTCGGATGTCACCCATTCTATAATCACCAGTTATATTTATTTCAACATCAACCCCAAACTTATTAACTAACTCTTTAGCGACAGAAAGGACTGAGGTTGAAATACCTGACCCCACATTAAACACTTCATCGTTTGCTTCATCTTCTTCTATTGCTAAAATTGTAGCTGAAACAACATCTTTAATGTGTACAAAATCTCTGCTTTCCTTTCCATCTTCAAATACATTAATAGGGTTTTCGTTTTTGATTAAAGTCGAGAAAATAGAAATGATTCCAGTATATGGATTATGTAGTGACTGTCCTTTTCCATAAACATTTTGGTATCTTAGAGAAACCCAATTAATCCCTAGTGACGAACAAGCACATTCAACCATTTGTTCTTGAACTTGTTTTGTGATTCCATATATTGAGCTCGGGTGAATTTTGCTTTCTTCATCAGTAGACATTAACTTTAAAGGTTTTTGACTATTCTTATATTTAACCTCAAAATCACCATTTTTCATGTCCATCTCTTTTCTGTGAGGGGGATAAACATACCCAAATTCTTTTGCAAAATATCGCCCTTCTCCATATATGGCTCGAGAAGATGCGACAATTACTTTTTTTATGGAGTGTTTTGTGTTAGCCAGTAGATCTAAAAGTAGAGCAGTGCCTCCGACATTTACTTCCTCGTATTTCTTTATCTCGTACATTGACTGTCCAGTTCCTGTTTCAGCAGCTAAATGTACTACAACATCCACATTCTTAAGAATCTTTTTCAAATTATAAAGATTACGAACATCCCCCCTAACAAAATTCACTTTAGAATCAAGCAGACTTTTGTATAAAGGTGATGTGACTTTAGGTTTTTTTCCATGAATTTGTTCAGACAAGTTGTCAAAAGCTATTACCTCATGACCTCGCTGGGACAAATTTATTGATAAATCAGAGCCAATGAATCCAGCTCCTCCGGTAACAAGAATTGTCATATGCTTTAACAACTTATAGATTTACCCAACAAGCTTTTTCAAAGCAATACCTTTTTATTACCCTTGCTGGAGAGCCAACTGCAACAGAAAAATCTGGTATATCTTTGGTAACCACGGAATTCGCACCTATAACACAGTTTTTACCAATATTTGCACCAATTATACAAACATTTTCACCGATCCATGATCCCTCTCCTATAAAGACATTTTTAAGTTGCTTAATCCCTTGTTGCATTATCGGTATATTTACATCGTCATATCTATGTAAATTGTCGGAAATATACACTCTATCAGCGGTCAGTACATTCTTTCCAAACTCTATTTTTCGAGTAGCATAAATGTGGTTAAAGTTTCCGACTAAACAACCATCTCCAAAAATAAGGTTACATTTCTTATTTTTTTCTTTCACATCAGCAGCTAACCATGACTTATATCCAATTCTAACATTTTCTCCAACAGTGATGTTTTCCGGGTAGTAAATCTTAAGCGGTGAAATTACAATGGAATCCTTCCCCAAATATTTGTATTTGTTCTTGTTTAACAAATACCAAATTTTATATTTTATTCTATTTAAATAATACACACTCAATTTAATAATGCTTTTTTAATTTGACTTAAGATTATTAATATCCTTTGAAGCTATAATGTTTGTCCACCTCATTTCAACTCCTCGCTCCACTTTAGTAAAAGAATCTCTCTTGTGGTTATAACGGTAAAGATTATATCCATAATCAGTTAGGACATCATATATGTCTTCTAACTTTCTATCGAAGTTTTCCAAGACATTCAACGCATATTCCACCATTAATATTGGATCGTTATTAGTTAAATAATCCTTTGCACCTTTTAATACATTTAGCTCCCACCCTTCAGTATCTATTTTAATAAAATCAATTTTGATATTAGAACAATGTTCTTTTACAAAATCATCTATCGTTCGCATAATTATTGTCTCTTCAGAGAAGTTTTCACCTATAATCTTTTGGTTTCCTGCAATTGAATTCCAAGCATCAAAACCATCTAACGAAGTTGTTATAGTTTCTTTACCATTTTGGTCAGATAGTGCAATATTATATGAGTAGATATTATTAATATTGTTTTGTTCTACATTTTCTTTTAACCTTTCATATGTTTTTTTGACTGGTTCAAAAGAAAACACTTTACCGTTGGAACCAACCAATTTTGATGCATATAGTGAATGTAATCCTATATTCGCCCCAATATCAAACACAACAAAGTCTTTCTTTATATACTTCGAAAAAAACCTTAATTCTTCTTTTTCAAAGTTTTTAAAGAAAATGCTTCTGCTTAAAATACTGTCTGTATACAGTTTTAACTTCAAATCTCTTTGAAAGTTAAACCATACAAAATCATTGGTCTTAGATATTTGCTCCCATTTTTTTAACTGATACTTATGGATAATTTTTTTTACAGAAAATCTGTTAGTTAAAACCTCTATAAATGTCCCTTGTTTTAAATGGTGTAAAGCTTTTCTTAACATCTCAGAATACAATTTTATTTAATTGAATTTATTGATCTTACTTTAAAATCTAAATTTGGTCTAATAAATCCAGGAAAAGGTCCTCCATAACTATATCTCATTGGATTGTCGTGTAATACATCAATTATCTCTACCATTAATACATCCTTATAGAAATAATTTTTTACGTAGTTTGTTTCATAATAAGTTGCACTTGCAACCGAAACAGAAAGCAACCCATCATTTAAAAAATTCTTTGGGATTTTACACTCTGCGATATATTTTCCTTTAGCTTTTGGCTGCACTTCATTAGCTAAACACAAAAAAACACATTCACCCTGTTCATTAAAAAACCTCAGACTAACTACGATTGGAGCATCTACTTCTTCTATAATTTCGTACTCTACACAAACTTTAAAATCCTCATTGACATAAAATTTCCCTTTTTTTTCATGGTTCGTACTACAAACATAAGCACAAGTTAAGACAGAATGCATTTTCTCCGAAAAATCATTTTCATCATTTTCAAAATAATAACTAGCTTGTCCACTATTAAAATATTGAGAAATTATTTTGGTTGTTTCACCATGATTTAGAAGATTGCCCTTATGCAACAGAATAGCTCTATTACATAAAGATGCTACCGCCCCCATATTATGGCTTACAAACAAAATTGTCCTCCCACTTTTACTCACTTCATCCATCTTCCCCAAGCACTTCTTTTGAAATCCTACATCACCTACAGCTAATACCTCATCAATTAGTAGAATTTCCGGTTCAAGATGTGCCGCCACAGCAAAAGCTAATCTAACATGCATACCAGAAGAATACTGTTTTACAGGAGTGTCTATAAATTTTCCTACCCCACTAAAGTCTACTATTTCATCAAATTTAGATTTAACTTCATGACGGGTCATTCCTAATATTGTTCCGTTTAGATATATATTTTCTCTTCCAGTTAGTTCTGAATGGAAACCCGTTCCTACCTCTAAAAGCGATGCTACCCTTCCATTTATTTCAACATATCCTTTAGTTGGTTTTGTAATTTGGGAAAGTATTTTAAGGAGTGTACTTTTTCCAGCTCCATTTTTACCAATTATTCCAATTACATCACCTTTTTTCACCTCAAATGAAACATTTTTTAATGCCCAAAATTCTTCGTCTTTTGTAGATGATTTTTTAAACAGATTAACTAAAGTTGCACGGAAATTATCATCTTTTTCTTTACCTATATTATATTTTTTCCCTAAATTCTTTATTCTTATTGCAACATCATTACTCATAATTTATACATAATCTGCCATTAAATCTTGCACATTATTAAAATACGAAATCCCTAAAATAAAAATTATCACCGTCGCAAAAATTGAAACAAATAGTAAATTACCAGGTGCTTCTCCTCCAAAAAGACTCCAACGGAATCCTTGAATAACTCCTGCCATTGGATTTAAGAAATAGAGTGTACTTACCCAGCTTGGAAGTTGTTTGATTGCAAACTCTGCCGGATAAGCAATTGGAGTTACATAAAGTCCAATTTGAACCATGAATGGAACAACATGTTGAAAATCTCTAAACCTAACACTCAAAGCACTTAACCAAATTCCAATACTTAAAGCTGCAACGATTCCGAATAATATAAAAACAGGGGCTAACCAAGTATTTGATGATGGAGTTACCCCATAATAAACCATCAAAATCATCATTATTATTAGTGAAATCCCAAAGTCAATAAACCCTACAACCGCTTTTGAAAGTGGTATTATAAGACGTGGAAAATAAATCTTTTTAACCATTTGCTGGCTAGCAATAATCGAACTTCCCGAATTGGTCATTACATACGAAAAATAAGTCCAAATGCTTGTTCCTGCAACGGTAAAAAGCAAATGTGGGACTTCTGTTTTAACCCCTACAAATCTTCCAAACACTAATGACAAAATCAATAAAGTTACAACAGGTTGCAAAACTGCCCATAAAAGACCGATTGTGGTTTGTGCATAGCGAACCCGAAAATCACGCCAAGCAAGTGTGTAAAATAAATCTCTATAACGATAAAGCTCTTTGAAATCGGGAAGAAACGATTTATTAGAGGCATCTATTACTAACTTATGCTCCATAATTTAGATAATACTTATTATTTACAAAAGTTTGAAAATGGAAACTTTATTTCTATTAAATCAAAACAACTGTCCTATGCATTTTGATTTAGTTCTATATTATTAGCACCTGTTTTGGCTACTAGATTTGTTGCTGTATGCAAGCTCCCAAATGTTCCTGCATCAGTCCACCACCCCGTTAACTCATCCCAAGTCATCTCCTTCTTCTTTATGTAATGATTATTCACATCAGTAATTTCTAGTTCGCCACGTTCTGAAGGTTTCAATGTTCTAATAACATCAAATACATTATTGTCATAGAAATAAATTCCTATTACAGCAAATTGCGATTTGGGTTTCTCGGGTTTTTCTTCTATTCTCAAAACCTTTTTACCATCTAGTTCTGGCACCCCAAAACGTTGTGGGTCACTAACTTCTTTAAGAAGAATCTTAGCCCCAGTACCTTGATTTAAATAAGTTTTTGCTGCTAACTTAATATTACCCTCAATAATATTATCCCCAAGAATGACGCATATAGATTCCTTGTCTGCAAAATGTTCAACCAAACTTAGTGCATCAGCAATGCCACCTTCACCCTCTTGATAGGTATAATTTAGATGCTTCAAACCAAAATCTTTTCCATTTCCTAAAAGTTTCAAAAAATCTCCCGCGGAATTACCTCCAGTAACAATCATTATGTCATCAATCCCTGCATTAATCAGAGTTTGAATGGGATAATAAATCATTGGTTGATTATAAACAGGCAGAAGATGCTTATTTGTCACTTTTGTTAGGGGGTTCAGTCTTGTACCTAAGCCTCCAGCTAATATAACTCCTTTCATATTGCTTCATACTCTCTGTCAAAATTTACTAAGCAAAAGGTGTTATTAAATCACTAAAAGACTTTAGAGACAAATCGCGAGAAGATATATTTGGATGCTCAACATTCCACTCAATTGCTAAATTGTCATCTTTCCAAAAAATACCATCCTCATGTTCAGGTGAATAAACATTATCAACTTTATATTGAACAATTGTATTTTTTGTTAAAGTACAAAAACCATGAGCAAAACCATGTGGTATATATACAGCATTACAAAGTTCATCTGAAATCACTATAGAATCCCACTCACCATATGTTTCTGAGTTTTTCCTTATATCAATAAATACATCTAAAATCTTACCAACAGCAACTCTGACTAATTTTGTCTGAGCATAAGGCGGACACTGAAAATGAAGCCCTCTAACAGTATTAAATTTTGTAGAAAGTGATTGATTTTCCTGAACCCACTTAGTTTGCAAGCCTTTCTCTAGAAAAAGACTTGTTGTATATGTTTCAGCAAAATATCCGCGAGAATCACCAATTATTTTAGGCACAATTTCAAATGTTCCTGATAATTTCAGTCTTTTCAAGTCCAAAGTTCTTTAACCTCTAAAATTTCAATTTAACTGTAAAAAATGATTGAACGGCTCTTGATATATGTTGTAGTAAACTTTTATTCATTTCCGTATGAATTGGTAAAGATAAAACCTGCCCACAAAGTTTTTCAGTTATTGGCAAGTGAAAATCGTCAGAAACATATTCTTTAAATGCATCTTGCTCATAGAGTGGAACAGGATAATAAATATTTGCAGGGACTCCTTTTTCAGCTAAATATGATTGTAGTTCATTACGCTTTCCATTCCTGATTCTCATTGTATATTGATGAAAAACGTGTGTTGAATTATCTTCACGAACAGGTGTCTGAATTTCTTCAACATTTGCAAACGCTTCATCGTAATAATTAGCAATTTTGTTTCTAGCTAAAGCATATTCATCTAAATACTTGAGTTTCACATCCAAAATTGCAGCTTGTATAGAATCAAGACGAGAATTTACACCAATAACACCATGATAGTATTTTTTAGTTTGACCATGATTGGCAACCATCCGTAATTTAGCCGCTAATTCATCATCATTTGTGAACATTGCACCGCCATCACCATAACAACCCAAGTTCTTTGCAGGGAAAAATGAAGTTGTTCCTATGTCTCCAATTGTTCCAGCCTTTTTAATCGTTTCATCTGAAAATTTATAATCTGAACCAATAGCTTGAGCATTATCTTCAATCACATGTAAATTATTTTTTCCAGCCAACTCCATGATTGGTTCCATATCCGAGCATTGCCCGAACAAATGAACTGGAACAATTGCTTTAGTTTTCGGGGTGATAGATGCTTCAATGATTTCTGCTGTAGTATTAAAAGTATTTTCATCAACTTCAACCATTACGGGTTGAAGTTTAAGCAAGCCGATAACTTCAGCTGTTGCAACGTATGTAAACGATGGAACAATAACTTCATCGCCTTGCTCTAACCCCAAAGACATTAATGCAATCTGCAAAGCATCCGTTCCATTTGCACAAGGAATAACATGCTTGACATCTAAATACTCCTCAAGATTATTCTGGAATCTCTTAACAGCAGGTCCATTAATAAAAGCAGTTGAAGAAATAACATCTAAAACAGCCTCGTCTATTTCATTTTTAATTTTTTCATATTGACCTTTGAGATCAACCATTTGTATCTGACTCATAAATTTTGAAGAAACAGATTAACAAAGTTTTGAAGAAAGTGAAAAATCAGATACTGAATAATTAACTCCGTGTACAACCTTGTTTAGAAATCAAAGAGTTTTGATAATTGCAGTGATGAGATGCCTTGTTTTTGACATAACAGTACTCCGATTGTGTGTGCTAACACTTTGCGGATTATTCGATTTGAAAGATGCCATATATCTCGTGCCCAGTTCTTCTTGATTGAAAATCTTTGTGTTAGTTGCGAAAACACTGTTTCGATTAATTGTCTGTGACGAGAAATATAACGGCTTAATTTTGGTTTTGGATCTGACTTCTTTTTCTTAAATGGAACCAACATCCGAAGTCCTTGTTCTTTGAAACTTCTCTTTAGTTCAGGCGACCAGTAATTTCGATCAGCTAATAGAACACCGCTTGAGTGTTCAGCTAATTGTGGCAAGAGACTTAAATCTGATTCATTTGCTGGAGCAATTGAAAAACGAGTTATTAATCTACTTTTCTCTTGACATCGAACATGAAGTCGAAAGCCATAAATCGTTGCTTTTGTACTATGATCTCGACCAAAACTGGCGACCCCTTGAAACAACTTACAGCGATTAGCTCGACCAAAACGACAAATGCTCAATGGAAAGCTATCAATTATCGAAACTGAAGAGTCTTTACCAGCAGGCAAAATGCTTTGCCATAATTGTTCTTTGATTTTCCACAAATTAGCCATTTGACGAGTCAAAGTTGTTCGATGAATCTCCAATAAATTTGGAAACATCTCTGAATAATGATGGCGAAAATGATGAAAAAGCTGAGTTTCTTTACTTAAACCGAGATATTCACCAATGATTTCAATGGTAATAACTTCTGCATCAGACATTCTTGGAGCGAAGCCCCGAGTTCGCCATTTGATGCCTTTGTGAAGCTCAATTAGTTGGTCGTCAACCAAACAAAAGACGTTTATAATTAAGTCGTCTAAGTTCATAAAAAATAACCTCTGAAAACTGAAATGTTTGTACAAATCAGATGTTATCAGAACTTAGACATCATTTTTCAAATATCAATTAAAAGTTGCACACAGAGTTACTTTATTACTCCGTAACAAAAACTAAAGCATATGTGAAATATAAAATGATTTTCACTCATAACAGTTTAGAGTTTATCACTCTAAAGATGAACTTGTAACAGAACAATCACACATCAACGGAATTGAAAGTTTTTAGTCTCATGCTAAACAAATTTGCACAAATTTAAGAGTGTTACGAAACACACATTTAATTTACATCAGACCAGAATGTCAGATTAAATCCTGACTATTACACATAATTACTTATAAAAAAATCAAACCTATGCACTATGAAGTGCATAGGTTTGATTTTTGAATGAAAGTCATTCGCTATTCGAAAATGAGATTATTTGTGTCCTGGTTTGATGGATTCCGATGATGCTCCAAGTATTCTTGCACCATATCATCCCTAGTACTTTCCCTTGACCAGACTCCATAGCCAATTGCCTAAAAGTGTTTGCTCTAACATAGCACTTGAATACATCCTTTCAAAACCTAGTAACGATATTTCATTACCCAGAATATATGTGCCGTCAGTCTTGGAACCGTATGACTGCTGTATCTATTTTGGTTCATGTTGCTTGTTTTATCACTTTCTAAAATTGTGTAGCAACTAAAGTCTTACACTTAAAGTGCATAGTTTTGAACTAACGGCTATGACAAATAAATTACTGTGGGCTGACAGTAACAGTATTACTGGTTGCTGAACTTGTATACCCATTATTCAATAAATATCTAAACTCATATTGTCCTAATTCATTTGGTGCTGTGAATGTCATCGAACCGGATGAACCACTTCCCACATATTCGTAAGATAAAAATCTGTTGTTTGCTTCCCCAACCTTATAAATTCCTATCCAATCAGTTGTAGAATGATTACTTGGAGCAGTCCAGTTAACTGTAATTGAACCTCCCGGTGTAACTGAATTTGGTGTTGCTGAAACCGCATAATTTCCAGGTGTCGGTGTTGGTGTTGGTGTTGGACTTCCGCCGCCAGCAGGTGTAAATATGACCTCTTGTCTGTTTGTTAAATTTATATCTGTGGAATTTGAACTGTAACTAGTGACTATATCTGTGTCAGGTTCGCCACCGGACATTCCTACCGTTGGTGTTAAACTTGTATTGCCTGCACCGTATCTGAATTTTATTGAGCCATTGCTTTTTAGCTCGACCTCAAAATTAATAGGAACTTCATCATCATAAGTCACTCCCTGCCACTTGAATATTATTGTATTTGCATCAGGAGTAATTACATAAACATCATCTGTGGGATTTCTATCGGTTCTAATATCTTCCCAGAGTCCTGCAATGCTGGTTTCAAGTAAAAGAGTATCTGTGTTATTAGAAGCATCATCCGCATCGCCGTTGCTACGTTTTGGTGGAGGCGTAAAGTAAATAACACCATTGGTTGAGATTGTCACGCTATTATAGCTATTTTCATAAAACGGGAATGCAAAAGGAAGTGAATAATTCTCTTCATAGAAATCATCATCCTTTAAATTAAGCCCTGTTCCACCACTTGTGAGAGGTTCGACACTTCCAAACGTTTGATTGTACGGTGTCACAGCAGATACCGGAACGCTTACTGCAACAGTTGTGTTTCTAGAATTATCTCCAAAATCTGTCGTTCTTAAAGTAATCGTCCCACTTGGATGTTTATATGGAAGTTTTACGGTGATATTTTCTGTTACACCTGCATTAGAAGGAATTTTACTTGTTAGAGGAAATGTCGGACCTGTCAAACTTGCAAAGATAAATTCATACAGAGCGGCTTTTCCATTACTTCCATTATCCGAAGGTGATGTCCATTGCAAAGTTATTTCTCTACCATTTGTCGAAACTACTGATAAATTGTTGATTGGATTTGGTGGAGTATTATCAACTTCCGTTGCATTCTGAAAAGAATTATTTACATTTAAGCGTCTTCCCGTGGTAGTTACTCCATTGGCAAGTGCGGGTTTTGGATCACCTTTATAAATCAAAGTTGATTTTAGCTGTTTTACAGTTAAATTCGGATGCTGAGCAAGAATCAAAGCTGCGGCTCCTGCTACCTGCGGACTAGCCATTGAGGTTCCGCTAAAGAATGCATATTTGTTATCAGGAATTGTACTATAAACAAATCTTCCCGGAGCACCCATCGTAGTTGCTCCAACGCCGAAGTTCGAAAAACCTGCTAGATTATCATCATCATCGGTTGCCGCAACAGAAATAACATTAGGTAAATCATAATCAGATGGATAATGCGGCAAGTAATCCGTATTTGTTGATTCATTACCTGCTGAAGCAACAAACAGTATTCCGACAGAATTAAGCTGACTTATAGCAGTAAACATTGTCTGCGAGAATCCACTTCCGCCATAGCTATTGTTTAAAACTCTAACATTCGCCCCTTGTGCACCGTTAGTGTTTATCCACTTTTGACGCATATCCCTAGCATAGTTCAAAGCAGCAGCTATTTTTGTAGTACTACCACCCGTTCCGATTGTTTTAAGAGACATCAAGCTAACTTCCCAATTAACCCCTGTTACTCCTGTACTATTATTCCCCGTAGCCCCTGCGATTCCGGCTACGTGTGTTCCATGGTCGTCATCATCCGGATCATCGTAAACACTTGCATCGTTATTTAAGAAATCCCAACCATTCATGTCATCAATGTATCCGTTACCATCATCATCAATGCCGTTACCAGGAGTTTCATCAGGGTTTGTCCATACATTTGCTTGCAAATCAGGGTGATTGACATCCAATCCGGAATCAACGATACCTATAACAATGTTGCGATCCCCTGTGGTTATATTCCAAGCATCATCCGCATCAATATCGGCGTCGGGTGTTCCGCTTACACTTCCTCCATAAACTTGCCCTGTGTTTAGCAAATCCCATTTTCTGAAAAAGCTTGTGTCATTCGGAATTACATTTTCATAGTAAATGTAATTTGGTTCAGCATAAATTACATCATCACGTTTATTTAAAGCCTCAATCGCATCAAAAGTTTGGTTCGCACCGACCTTTACTAAACGTAATCCTTGAACAATTTCAGCACCCTCAAAATTTTGGACTTCAATTTGTATCTCGCCATCTTCCGTATTCAATTCAGACATTGAATCTTCTTTACTTGCAGCATCAAATTCACTCTTAAAGCGAACTAAAACCTCGCCCGGAACATAATTGATCTTTGAGTCTTTAGGACTTTGTATGAGTGGTTCATCAACTCTGACAGGACCATTTATGATCTGACCAAACGCCAAATTCATCATAGAAAAGATAAGTACTAAAGTTATTAATTGTCCTTTAACTAGACGGGCTATTATAGTTTTTTTTGTCTTCATTATTTTTAAATTCAGGGATATTCAGAAGAAGGCTTCTGCTCTATTTAATTTCTAATTTTCGGGTTCGTATAAAGTTACCAAATTTTATATTTTCACTTATTTAGGGGGTTACATCAAAGGTAACAGTTTAAATTATAAAAAACACAATGATTTATAACAAGTGTTTTTTCTTCAAACTTCTTTAAACATCATGTATGTTTCAGCCACTAAACTGACCAAACTTAATTTTATTCTCAGGAAATAAATCCAATTTTCCGTATAAAATGCATATGTTTAGCACTTAGTTTCAGTTTTAATTGTTATTGGTTGTATGAGTTTTAGAAAAATTTACAGCCCTTTGTTTCTACTCATCTCATCCAATTGCTTGTTCATGTACCAAAACCAAACAGGTGAAATCAGAGAAAAAATCATCATTCCGGGATAACCCGTCGGCATCTGCGGACTTTCTTTGAATGAATCCAAGACTTGATAATGTTTGCTCGCTTTGAAATGATGATCGGAATGACGGGAAAGTTCGAGCATGATCGAACGGCTGACAACATGGTCGGAATTCCAGGAATCTCTTGGCATCACGCGTTCGTATCTGCCATCGGGTTTTAGGTTTCTTTCCAAACCGTAATGCTCTATGTAATTGACCGTTTCGAGCATTAATTTTCCGATAATTGCCGCCACAAAAAATGCCAAAGTTACTTTCCATCCGAAAAATAAAAGGATAAATGAGATCAGAGAAACTTGAGCAATTGTATAACAAAGCATTCTGTTATTAGGCGAAATAATGCTCTTGTTTTTCCGCCTCATCTTTTCAAATTCAAATTGCCAAGCCTGCTTATAGCTTCCGAACTGCGACGTAAACCAAAATGTATAAACAAGCTCATTTCGCTTTGCCGTGGCAGGATCATTCGGTGTAGCAACATATCGATGATGTCCTAAATTGTGATACGGCAAAAAGTGATTTTCTAGAGATAAAAGGAGAGAAGTCTCGCCTAAAAATTGCTCAAAGCGGCTTTTTCGATGCCCAAGTTCATGTCCCGAGTTTATCGCAATTCCGCACAAGACCCCCATCGAAATTGTTCTGCCAATAAAATCAAGTGTTGATAAATTCGGATTAGAAATTGTGTAGAGGAAAAATGCAAAAACCGCAATAAGTATAAAGGTGAATCCATACAAAAAGTAATCAAAAAATCTGTCATTAGTTCTAGATTTTATTTCTGACTCGTCATAATTTCTATGGTCAGGACGCAAAAATAAATCCGAAATCGGAACAACAACATAAAGCAAAATTGCAGGAAGCAAAGTCAAAATTCCTGTCGATACAAAAGCAATAAACGCCGCAAGCGGAAACACCAAAACGGAAGTATATTTATACTTTTCCGCCAAACTTTTAATAAATTGATAATCAAATGAGATTGGAATTAATGAATCAAATGTAACTTTCATCGCACCTTTTCTCCTTGTAAAAATTACTTACAAAGAAAAAGGTAAATCAACTCGTATGAAAATCTATTGACCAAAATCAAAATCGTATTTGATTTAAATCAAAAAACACTTCGGTGCTATTTCTTAGCACGAATTCGACTCAAAGTTTCCTGTGTGATTCCAAGAAATGAAGCGATGTGTCCAAGTGAAACTCTTTGAAGCAAATCGGGATGTTTTTCGGTAATGAATTCATAACGTTCTTGAGCATTGTGAAATTGCAAGGCAACATTTTTATCCAAAACCTGTTCGAGAATTTGTATGAGAATTAAGCGGCTGAGTTTTTGAACTTCAGGAAACTTTTCAAACGTTTCCTCCAAATCATCGTAAGTTATCGAAGTAATTGTTGAATCTTCCAAGGTCTCAATAAAATAACGACTCGGACGACGCTGAAAAAAGCTATCGAAAGCCGTAACAAAAGAATTTTCTACGCCAAACGAATCCGTTATATTCTTGCCGTCCCGATTGATGTAATACCAACGCACCAATCCTTTTTCAACATAAAAAGTCCGATTACAAATCTCCCCTTCCTTTTGCAGTAAAAAGTTTTTCGGCAAGTCTTGTGTTCTAGCTTTTGCCGACAATTCATCTACCGTCTCATCACTCAAAGGCATAAAAGAATTGATGTATTCGATAACATTCATAACAATTATTAAAGCACAACAAAAAAGGTCGCTTCAATCTCTGTCGAAACAACCTTTTTTATTTTTTACTTTTGGTTTTTTACTTTATCCAACCAACCTTTTTTCGCCATTCATTAAATTCTTTAGTTTTTTCAGCATAATCCGCAGGCGGTTTTTGATTTTCTTGGGTGGCTTGTTGTCTGATTTCTCTCGTTCGTTCCTCAAGCGAGTTTAGCCCGATTGATTTTCGTTTTTGATTTACTTTTTCGATGTCATCAAACGGTTGTGGGCTGAGTTCGCCATTTTCATCATAATCAAAGTTCGTTCCGTAAAGTTGTGGTCTTCCTTCAAAAACAGCAATTCTGTCGGTCAGATAAGCTAAATGTTTGGGATTTGCGTTATTTTCATTAACAGCTTTTCCCAAAAGAATTGCACATTTTCTCATAAACTCGGGCTTTCCAATTGAATGCTGAATAACCAACCAAGCTGCTTCACTTGCTTCTTTGCCGACCTTATCAATCGTCGGATAACCAATTCGTTCAATAATTTTGCTCAAACGATCGGCATTCCGATTGTGCATCTTTTCCATTTCAGGATTATAGCCATCATTCATCTGCCCAGCCTTTAGAAGTCTAGACCTCAACTCCAGATCAGCATCCTGCAAATCAATAATTTCTTTGGCAATTTCCGAATGATTCATTTGTACTTAACCAACGTGTTACTACGGTCAAACGTTGGTTCATTTGAGCAAAACTTTCAAATAAGGAACTAAATCTTGTTCCTTTATTTACAATTTTACTTTCTTGACTTTTAGCTACTAGTGCAAAATTTTTCCCGTGGCATGTTTGTGTTTCTACGTAATCACCTTTTATCACCACTAAATGATTGCTTTTGGTCTCCTCTATATATCCATTGGGTGGTTTTATGCTTCCATAATAAATTCCATCAGGAAGCTTAGAAAATTTGTAGAACCCTTGTTTATCAGTTTTTGTTTTATATTTAACACCAGATTCTGATCTGAAAGTTACTTCAACATCAGACATAACTTCAGTTGGTCGCTTCTTATCTACTTTGTTAGTTTTATATACTTTGCCGAAAAGACTTGCCTTAAATTTTCCAGATGCGGCTTCATTCGCATAATTTAAGTCATCCGATGCATTCTTGAGCAATACGGTAGGACCGCACAACCGTTCCTTAAGTTTGCCGTCCTCCGCCTTACGCCCGTAAACAAAATATCGCTCACCCAATTTAAATGGGTAGCCGCATGCTCCGCCACTCGCAGCTGTGTAAATGTCAATTTTGTTTTTGAATTTACCCCGATATTGTTCCTCAACAGAAAATGTAACCTTTTTTAATCTGTTTCCTTGATTGATATTTATCCTTTCCACCTTTCCGATAAAAACTGAAGGAGATCGCCAATAGTAAGTACAAGTATTGGATCCCTTTGCCCCAGGTATACAGCTACAAGCATTCACACTATCTACGGAAAACACTAGAAACAGTCCAAAGATAGAAATTATTGAGAAAAAAAGTCTCTTCATGATTTTCACCTTACTCTTGAACAAAAACCTAGACGAAACTTGCAGTTTAATGTTCAATGATGATTTGCATCGACATCTTCAGTCAAATTCCTGTGATAGATTTCCCAACCCTTCTCAGTAAACTCTTTTGTCTTTTCTATCATTCCAATTTTAAGGTTTATTTCCTTAAAATATTCTCCCATTTTTTGCCTCTTGCTAATTCATCAACCAATTTATCCAAATAGCGTATCTTTTGCATAATATCGTCTTCGATCTCTTCCACCCGATAACCGCATATTACGCCTTTAATTTTTGATACATTCGGATTCATTCGCGGTGCTTGAGTGAAAAAGTGCTCAAAATCGGTTTTATCATCAAGTACTTTCTGCAAACCCATCTCATCATATCCCGTCAGCCAAAATATAATTTCATCAACTTTCTCTTTCGTGTGACCTTTCTTTTCCGCCTTAGTAATATAATGCGGATAAACACTCGCAAAAGTCATTCTGTAAACTCTTTCATTTTTATCCATAATTTTTTAGTCAGTCAAATAATTTTAGCGTTAAAAAGTTACAAACTTTGCCCAAAAGTCAGCAAATTATTGTCGGGGTCGAGAATCGAGAATTCTTTTTGTCCCCAGGGTTTTGTTTTTAATCCTCCGTTTGGATGAATGGTTACATTGTTGTCTAAAAATGATTGATACAATTTATTAATAGCATCGGTGCGAATATAAACCTGTCCGTAGTTTTCTTTCGGATCAAGTTCTTTGAACTCAAAAAAATGAATCTCAATATTATCTTTTTCAACCATCAAATAACCTTCAAAATCGCCACCGGACTGCAAGAAACCCAATTTGTTTATGTAAAATTCTTTTGTAACCGCTTTATCACGCATTGGCAGTTTTGGATTAATATCTGTCAGCATATTTGAAAAAAATAAAAACTTTGTCTTAACTGTTTTGTTGCACAGTTAAGACAAGGTAGCATTGTAGATACGATATGTCAAAGGCAATTAATGATGCTCGTCTGCCCCATTGATCTTGTTTCCGTGATAAATCTCAAAGATAATTGGAAATGACGTTCAAACTCAATCCGGTAAATTTTCGTTTAATAACTTGATAATGTTTCCGCCCATTATTTTAGCAATTTCTTCGTCGGTAAAACCCTCTTTCATAAGAGCTTCGGTAATCAAAGCCATGCCGCTCACATCAAAGGGAACAGTAACCGAACCGTCAAAATCTGAGCCAAGCCCAACGTGGTCAACTCCGATCACATCAGTCGCGTGGCGAATCGCTTCGGCGATACTGCTTGCATCTTCACCACAAATTGCAGTTTTCCAAAAACCAATGCCAACGACTCCGCCTGTTTTTGCAATTGCCTTGAGTTGAGGATCGGATAAATTTCGATTATTGTCACAAGTTCCTTTCACTCCCGTATGCGAAACAACTATCGGTTTGGTTGAAATGCTCAAGACATCATTAAAAGTTTTGGCTGAAGCGTGGGAAACATCAACCAGCATACCTTTTGTTTGCATACGTTTAACCATTTCACGCCCTTTCTCGGTCAAGCCATGCTTTTCTACGCCGTGTGCCGACCCGCCAATGTCGTTATCGAAAAAATGAGACGGCGAGATCATCCGAAAACCTGCATCGAATAGCCTATCAACATTTTCTAGCCTACCATCCAACGCGTGTGCACCTTCAATGCCAAGCCAACCTCCAACGATCTTTTCGGTCTTTCTTCGTTCAAGAAAATCCTGTAAATCTTTTTTGGTTTTGATAACAAAAAACTTGCCTTTAGAATTTTCGGCAAATTGATGTAGCTTTTCAGCTTGAAAAACAGCCCGACCAGTTAAACTGGAAAGATTTTCGAGCGGTTGCATCTCCGCAAGCGTGAGCCAAAAAACATTGTCAGTGTCGCCCTTGTTGTTTTCAATATTTAATCCGCGTGGAGTTTTGGTAACAACCGTAAAGGCTTGCAACGCAACATTGCCCTCCAACAACCGCGGAATATCAACCTGTCCGATGGTGTCTTTTTTGAGCAAATCCCTTTTCCACAAAAGCGAATCGGCGTGCAAATCCGCGACAATCAAGTTTTCGTGTAAATCCTTAGCTTTCTCAGAAACTTGATACGGAGGTTTGTTTCTCACAGGGTTTAGCGAATTGGCGACATAACGTGGGGCATAACCGAAAAAAACGATAAGGAAAACAGCCAATAAAGCAAATAACATTACTGATAGAATTAGAATTGTTTTTTTCATTTTCTTGAAACATTCACAGGCAAAATATCGATTAAGCAAATACTGGTTGATTCCTTTTCAATCAACCCGTTCCAACCTGTTAAATCTATGTCTATCAGAGCCTTATTAGTTCTATTTTCGCCTTTTCAAGATATTTGCTTTATAGATTAATGATGCTCATGTTCGTCTTCGGACATTTAGCTATATAATGCGGATAAACACTCGCAAAAGTTATTATGTAAACTCTTTTGTTTATTTCCATAATTTTTTCGCATTACCGGTAGAATTGTCTTAATAAATCTTTTCTTTACACACTTCAATCATGGTTGTTTTACTCTCTGATTTTTATTAAGCTTTTATTGAGATTAATTATAGTTTTTTGAGTATCACTTGGGGGTATTTTTAGAATCATTCATAATCTTAAAAACATAAAACTCAATTTATTTGTTCTCAATATTTAGTTTCAATAATTCTTCTTCAATTTCATTTAACCTAAGAAAATACTCTTGTTTCTGAGCCATTCTTTTTGCAGTCTTTAAACATGCTATTCCTAAATTTCTATGCTGATTACCATTAATTAATGCGATTCCAAGAACCTTAAGCGAAAGGGTTTGGTGTAACCTTATCGTGTATTCATTTGAAATTTTTAGTGCCTTTACTGCTCTATCTACTGAAATAGAATAATCGCCAAGCTTTTCTGCTAATCTTGACATTCCAGACAAATTCCCTGCTTCCATACGACGCATATGCCTTTCTTTTGCAAACTGCAACACATATTGGAAATCATTTTGAGCTTTTACATGCTCGTCTTTTTCGACGTAATAATTAGCTCTAGCTAACTTTGCATAAGCAACTAAATCGGGATAATAAACTGACTCTGCAATATGACGACTTTGCTCAATTTTTTCAAAAGCCTCATCTAATTTGCCTAACTTTAATAATAATTCTCCGTGAACAATGAGAAACCAAGATTTAGCCCGAAGATTATCTTTTAGAGTTTCATAACACATTGTGAACTCACTATTTGCCTCCTCAAGATTTCCTCTTAAGTATTTAACCATGGCAGTATAACCGATAACTCTACCAACTAAGGAATCACTATTTAATTTACTGGCTACTTCATGAGCTTTTTTAAGATATTCTATGGCAGTATCAAGTTTGCCGTAATGCAAATTAACTGATCCTTTATTGAGATTTGACTGAAACGTGTATCTTCCCTCAAATTCTCTGTCAATAAGTCTGTTGATCTCAAAACCTTCTCCCAAGATTGCCGCAGAATAAATGAAATAACCCATATTATAGGTGGCAATGCCAATTTCATTATAGAGCCAAGCCAATTCATCAGAATATAGTGGAGCTATCTGAGCGGAACTCAGTTTTAATCCGAGGGATGTTGGCTCATTGTAATCCCAATGATCTTTGGAGACTCTTTTAGTAGTGTCAGATAAAAGAATTAATTTCTTTATATATTTTGTGTAATTTCCCCAACGAGCGACGGTATTTGTGCAAAACCGTGAACGCATAATGCTAAAAGCGGCTCTGCACATATCAGAAGCTATCAGATAATTCTCATTTGAAATAGGTTTCGTTTCGCTTACCTTCTCCTCTGCTTCTTTACACAATTTTTCAAATAATTTTAATGAGACTTCTTGACCGATTTTGTTTCCTGGGTCAACAACTTCTTTGCTTGAAGTTACACCCGGAAGCTGTAACCCCGGAAGTGAGGCAAATTTTGATTCATGTAGTGTCTCGAAAACATAACTTCTTATCAAGGGATGTACAACATACCTAGTGTCATCATTAATTTTTACTACTTGAACCAGACTTTTTTTAACCAATATATTTAAAACGTCGTCAGTCGTTAATGAACGCGAAATTCGTTCATTCTCAGAAATTTGGTTGAAGCAGATTTCTGCAACTTCTTTTCTAACCGGATGCATAAATAGGGAAATTCGTTCTACAAATCTCTTATAAATTTTACTGTCGGGTGTGTCTAAATGTGCGATTGCCTCTTTGATGACTTCATTAACCCGTCGTTCCATAGGGGTCTTAATGATATTATCTAATAGTAGTTTTGTCCCTATTTTATTCTTGTCTAATCCCTCTAAAATACCTCTCATTATCGCAATAGCGAAAATATGCCCGTCAAAAAGCGAGCAGAAATTTGAATAAAAAAGGTTATTTCCGATGCTTTTAACGTAGTCAGAATTTACTTTTAGGTATTCTCCTTTATTTAATAATTCAGCCCAGCATCGAGGTGCTGATAAAATTTTTCCTCTTTTTATTTGGTTGTTTTTTAACTCAAGAAAGCGACGTTTTTCATCATAATCTGTTTGATTATTAATAATTTCATCAATATTAAAAAGAATATCGCTTGGGAAAAGCCTTGTAGTTAATATTATTTTGCTTTTTACCTTACGGTTTGTCAGTATTTTGAAAAACTCTCTAACTTCCGGGCTTATTGATTCACCCTCAGTATTATCTGTATTTGGTGTAAGAAGTTTTTCTATGCCATCGAAGACAATTATTGCATCCTCATTTCTATCAATAATGAGTTTTAGAAATGCAAATTTTCCGTATTTAGGATTGTCTTTATTTAATAAGATTTCGTCGACCCACTCTGGGTTATCTGCTTTATCTTCCTTACCTTCAGTAAAAAAATCTACCAACCTATCTATTCCCGTCAGAACGTCATTTGTATAGTATGAACTCCAAAAGAAGGTTTTTTGTTCACTAATCTTTCCGTCACGAATTTTGGATTTCAGGTATTGTTGAACACTCCACGATTTCCCAGTTCCACCATCACCAACAACAACTGCTAAATTTGGAGCAAAATATTTCTTTAGTTCAGGAGGCTTCAGTTCAGGAAACTCGTCATCTTTTTCTGGATGGCTGCCTGGTGTTTCAGGTGTATTTTCAAAGCCTAACGCCTTGTCTAATTCCTTATATAGGTTATCATCAAATTTGATTATTTCGACTGCACCTTCGTCAAACTCATAGTGAAAATAGGGTTTGTCAGCATTAATTTCAAATTTTCTAAACTTAGGTTTTTTAGTCACCCCTTGCCACCATTCTTTTGCCTTTTCTTCAAGCTCCATTAGTTTATGGCAGGTAGGCTCTATTGGCTTGTCGTCTTTTGAGTTTAGTTTTTCTTCCTCTACCAAAATAACATGAAGACCATATTTGATATAGAGCATTGTGCATTCGTCTTCAAGTTCTTTTTCATCTGTCCATTTTGCATTTTCAGCATTGACACAACTCTCATTGTTTTCGAAATCACTATCTCGGACATACAATAGACAAAATAACGGTTTTCTGGTCTTATCTCCTGTCCGATTAGCCGATATTGAGCGTAAGATTCTCATAAAATCAGAATCACTTAGGCTAAACCCCATAAAAAGAATCGGATTAGACTCTAAAATTATGTCGAGTGTTTGTCTGAACGGTGTATATTTTTCGTCATCTTCTTGTAAATACCATTTTTGATAATCTTCTTCGCTTACAACACAGTTAATTGTGTCATCTATTCTACCGTGACAGTGAAATACGGAATTTACCTTTGGCTCAAACCCTGAGACGGAAAAACCAACTAAATCTTCGCAGTACTTATTCTTCTGTGAAAAACTCCTGATTTTGTTTGAACTATTCACATACTTAATTATTTGTTCGCCTTTAGTTTTATCAGCATAAATTTTATCTTTCTGTTTGTTGTTGCCAAAAAGCAAAGCTCTTTCAATCTCCAGATCATAATTAAATGTCGCAAACTTATTGATAGGCAGATCAAGCAGAGCCAAATAGGGATTCCATTCTTTAGCTTTCAGTTTGTCTTTATTATCCAAAGTTGTGTAATACCTTTTTATCTGAAAATAGCTTTCAACGATTACACGAAAAAATTTTGCGTGCCTAAGTTCCTCCCACCTCTCTTTTGAGCAAATAAGTCTCTCGCATTCACTAAACAACGACTGAAAATCAATTTCTTTGCTTTTCTTTTTATCTAAATAAGCGGAAAACTGATTAATTTTGTCTTGTATTTTTTCCTCATTATAATTAGTAGCCAAAGTTTTCAAATCTTTTTCGTCATTTTCGTCAGGATAATTTTTTTTAATCCGCTTTCCCAGAAATTCAATGTATTTTTCAACCCTCGTTTTAATTTCAGTTGCGAGGTCTTCTAGCAGTTTCCCATCTTTGACTGACTGTGGGAAAAACACACTAGCAAAGTCCACTATTACTGCTTCTTCGTGTTCACTAAGCGGATTATTGCGGAGTTTGATCGCAAGACAATTCTCATATTCTCCGTTTGTTGTGGATAAAGTGATTTTTAATAATTTGAAAGTGTCTTTAGCAAATTGTCCCCACATTGGATAGCCTATTGGGAAAGATGCCCCTGAACCGATAAAAGCAACAACCGTTCTCATATTAAGCGAACGGCAAAGCAAATCTTCAATGTGACTTTGCCTTTCTTCAAAACTCTTATTATCAAAATCAAGCGGAGATAATAGGTCGCCAAGATATTTAGTATTAGTAATCATTTTTCTAGAAATTTCCTCAACAATGTAATGTCAAAATGTGACAAAATATTACAAAGAAAAATGAAATCAATGATGCTCGTCTGCACCTTCGGGTTTATTTCCGTGATAAATTTCCGAACCCTTTTCGGTAAATTCCTTCGCCTTTTCAGCCATTCCGACTGCTAGAGCCTTTTCTTCTTCAACGTCTTGCTCGTTGGCGTATTCACGAACGTCTTGTGTGATTTTCATCGAACAGAAATGCGGTCCGCACATTGAGCAGAAGTGGGCGAGTTTTGCTCCTTCTGCCGGAAGGGTTTCGTCGTGGAATTCTTTGGCTTTTTCGGGGTCTAAACCGAGATTGAATTGGTCTTCCCAACGGAATTCAAAACGTGCCTTCGAGAGTGCGTTGTCACGATATTGTGCGGCGGGATGACCTTTTGCTAAATCTGCGGCGTGAGCGGCAAGTTTGTATGTGATAACGCCTTCTTTTACGTCTTGTTTGTTTGGCAAACCGAGATGTTCTTTTGGTGTAACGTAGCAGAGCATCGCACAGCCGAACCAACCAATCATTGCCGCACCGATGCCGGAAGTGATGTGGTCATAACCGGGTGCGATGTCGGTTGTTAATGGTCCAAGCGTGTAAAAAGGTGCTTCGTCGCAAGTTTCAAGTTGCTTGTCCATATTCTCTTTGACGAGGTGCATCGGAACGTGACCCGGACCTTCAATCATTGTCTGGCAATCCATTTCCCAAGCGATTTTTGTAAGTTCGCCAAGCGTATCTAATTCAGCAAATTGAGCCTGATCATTCGCATCCGCAATCGAACCCGGACGCAACCCATCACCGAGAGAAAACGAAACATCATAAGTCGCCATAATCTCGCAAATCTCTCTGAATTTCGTGTAAAGAAAACTCTCTTTGTGATGTGCCAAACACCATTTCGCCATAATCGAACCACCACGAGAAACAATTCCCGTCGTACGTTTCGCCGTCATTGGAATAAAGGGAAGACGAACTCCAGCGTGAATTGTAAAATAATCAACGCCTTGCTCGGCTTGTTCTATCAAAGTATCGCGGTAAATCTCCCAAGTTAAATCCTCCGCCTTGCCGTTTACTTTTTCGAGTGCTTGATAGATCGGCACAGTTCCAATCGGCACGGGTGAATTTCGCAAAATCCATTCGCGTGTGGCGTGTATGTTTTTGCCCGTCGAGAGATCCATCACCGTATCCGCTCCCCAAAGAGTCGCCCAACGCATTTTTTCGACCTCTTCTTCAATTGAAGAAGCAATCGCCGAATTTCCGATATTGGCGTTTATCTTCACAAGAAAATTTCGCCCAATCGCCATCGGTTCGGTTTCGGGATGATTGATATTCGCAGGAATTATCGCCCGACCTCTCGCCACCTCATCACGCACAAACTCTGGCGTAACGAATTCAGGAACGCTCGCTCCAAAAGATTCTCCCTTATGCTGATGATAAAGCGAATCTCTCTCCGCACCTTCCGCTTTCTGCATAGCTTCAAATGCAATTTGCCGACCGAGGTTTTCACGAATCGCAATATATTCCATCTCAGGTGTAACGATGCCTTTCTTCGCATAGTGCATCTGCGTTACGTTCTTACCCGATTTCGCACGAAGCGGAGCACGTTTCAACCCCGGAAATTCTTCCAATTTTCCAGTCTCTTTTATTCGTGCAATGTCTTCCGCCCCTTTCGTCAAATAACCATTATCCTGCGGTTGAACTTCGCGTCCTTCATATTCTTCAACATCACCACGCTTCAAAATCCAATCACGTCGAAGTGTCGGCAAACCTTCCCGCACATCGCATTTAACTTTCGGATCAGCCCAAACTCCACTCGTATCATAAACCCGAACTGGCGGATTCTCCTCCAATTCGTCGTCCATATTCTTAGACGGCGACAAAGCAATCTCCCGAAATGGAACTCTCAAATTATGCCCATTTTCATTAACCGTATTGCCATTCGTCTCAACATAAATCTTCTGCGATGACGGCAAGTTTACGTCACCCGCCATTTGTTCTGTTTTTTCTATATTTTCACTCATTGTTTTTCTCCCTACGTCGGTATTATCCGCATCAGGTTTTTAGGGTAATGTCCAAACCTTTTAGACAACTCTCAGCTAAAAATTAGCTCCCCTGAAAACTTATTGCTTACCTAAAGTTTATAAAGCAAAAAATATCTTTGCAAATTTATGTTTTAATGATTTTCAATTTAAGATTAGAAGTTTAATTTTAACTCTTTCGCAAAACCCACGTTGTCATACATCGCAAATTTTGCACATTTGTTGTTTTAATCGGCTCAATTAATGTGCTGCCCAATTCTTCCGTTTTATTTATCAAAAACTTTTCATCAACTAGAAAACGCTCTGAGCCATCCGGAATTTTATATCTGCCGTTTTTAATTGGAACTATTTTATCTTCGATGCCAATTGATGAAACGAGTCGGGCGAAGAAGATGCCGTTTGGCTTGAGGGTTCGCCACATTTCAAAAAGCATTTGATTGAAGTGATTTTCATTTTCGGCAAAGTGCAAGACGGCACTGCTAATAATGAAGTCGAAACTTTCATTGGGAAAAGAGTTTTTTTCAATTGCTGCAACTTGGAAATTTGTCAAAGGCAGATTCGGAGCGAGTTCTCGGGCAATTTGTTTTACTGTCTGAATGGCTTGTGGATTTTCATCAATAGCGAAAACCTCAAAACCTTCACGCGAGAAATAGATTATATTGCGTCCGCCACCACAACCTGCGTCGAGGATTTTTGCATCGGGTGGGAATCTTTCTTTTAAGATTTGGTCGAAAAGGTATATGTCTATGTTGCCAAAGGTTTCGCGGGCATCTTTCATGAGGTGATTTTATCATCTTTTAGAAATCATTATTGTGTGATTTCAATATAATCAATTTCGATGGCGTGATGTAGGAAGGCTCCTTCTGGATTAATGTATAGACGGAGTTTGTTTTCTTTGGTGACGGGCAATTTCCCAACGGCGAATTCGCCTTTTTTTTCATTGTCTATAAAGAGTTTAACGGTTCCGGTGTTTGGCTCGTAAATTAACTTTTGTTCAAACCATTTGCCCCAGATTGCGTCTGTTCGCTGTCCGATTTTTCCGTTGCAGTGGTTATTTTCGTTGAGCAAATCAGCGTTATCTTTGACCATGTAAAACCCTTTGAGTGTTACGTTTCCCTCGCGTGGGAATTTGGTTTCGGCGTTGGTGTATTTGATGCCGATGAAATCTTTATCTGAATTTTCGCCGACTAAACCGAATGCTCCGATGAATGTTACTGTTTCTTTGATGCTTTGATTATATGAGATGCGAACGCGACTTTTTATTGTGAGTGGCTTTTCTGGATTGTAAGAAAAATAGATTGACCGCAATTTTCCGCCGTTTCGGAATTTGTCGAGCGAAATTCGGGCGATTCCTTCGTGGGATTTGACTGAATCTCCTTCTGCGTTCCACTTGTTCTCATCTATTTTTTCACCTAAAAAATCGTCGCTGAAAATTGTTTCGGTCGTGAGATATGTAATTAGATTTTCGCTATTCCACCAAACAATTCCCAAAACTAAAATCAATAGAAATGAAAAGATGGCAGACGGTAACCAATTTGGAAATCTGTTTTTGCTCACTATTTTGGTTGGAGTAGATTCAACAAAACTTTGCAGCTCTTCTTCGTCAAATTCTTCGACATCGCAGATGAAAAGATAGCCTTTTCCGCGAACAGTTTTGATAAACCAAGGACTTGAGGCATCGTCACCGAGAACTTTTCTGATATTTACAATCGCACGTTCAACCGAATTATCTTCGACCGCAGTTCCGTTCCAAACGGCTTTGATTATTTCATCTTTTGATTGAGTTTCGTTGCGTTTTTCAATCAAAAACAAAAGCACGTCAAAATCTCTGTCACGCAATTCAATTTCTTGCTCATCGCAAAAGAATTTGCGTTTTGTCACATCAATTTTAAACTCGTCGAATTTATAAAACCGCATAAATTTTACCAATCAATTTTTTTAAGAAATGTCGATATTTTATAGAGTTTTTAAATATATTTCTATAAAAAAAGTCATTAAACATAAGGTTTCAGCAAATTGCAAAGTTATTTCAGATTCTGGAAATGAATGTACAAATAAATTTCTGTTAAATGTGACTAGAAATTTTGAAATTAACACTAAAATTCTATGAAAAACTCTAAACTAATAATTCTTTTGGCAATAATCATTCTTCCTTTTGGAATAACTCAAGGAAAAATGAAAACTGATAAAAATGATGAAGCAACGTTGAGACATTTGAAAAAAGTCCTTTGGAAAAAGGCTTATCGCGAGCAAGACACAAAATTGCTTGACCGAATTCTGGCGAAGGAATTTCAAATGATCTCTAACGATGGAAGTTGGTCGGATAAAAAAGGTGAATTAGAATATATCAAGAAAAATAGACCGACTTATGATTCTTTTGAATACAAAATCAAACGGCTCAATATTTTCGAAAACGGCACGGCAATTATTGCAGGTGAGGGACATGTTAAAGGCAAAAACAAAAAAGGAACATACGAATATAAATATCAATCAAGCAATGTTTTGATAAAAAGAAATGGAATTTGGAAGGCAGTTTCTTCTCATGTTTCGGGCGTCAAACGAAAAGAAATACCGAAAGGTAAATAACAAACTATAAAATCTCTTTATTTGCTATAATTGCTTTTCACTCATATGAAAAAAGTTCTTAAAGCAAAAATTTCAATCCTATTAGCTTTATTGTTGTACGTTTCATTTGCAGACGGTCAAACGATTTCCTCTGCTGTTCCTGAGAAAATAGATACTTCAAAAAAATACTTGTTTTATTTGCATGGCGGAATAGTTCAAAACCTCGGAGCAGATAAAGCCGTGAGTCCGCTTTATGGACGTTATGAATATCGAAAAATTGTGGATGCTCTAAAAGACCGAGAGTTTCATGTAATCAGCGAGGTCAGACCGAAAGAAACTGATGTAACAAAATATGCCGAAAAGGTTGCAAAGCAAGTAAAAACACTAAAAAAAAGCGGTGTAGCTGAAGAAAATATAATCGTTGTCGGTGCTTCTTTGGGAGCATATATGACTATTGAAGCAGCTTATAAACTCAAAAAAGAAAAAGTTAAATTTGTGCTTATCGGTTTATGCAGCAAATATGCTCTAGATTATTACTCAAAATACAAAAAGAAATTACGCGGAAATTTTCTTTCAATCTATGAAAGCACCGATGAAAAAGGTCCCTGCAAATCGCTTTTTGAAATGAAACATCGGAAATCCCAATTTAAAGAAACAAAGCTCAACACAGGTAAAGGACACGGATTTTTATACAAACCTCACAAAGAATGGGTTGATCCGCTTATCGAATGGATTAACAAACCTGAAAAATAACTAACAATAAAGTAGGTACTTTTGCAGTTTTAATCTTATTAGTAAGGCGTTGAGTAATCTTCAACTAACCATTCCCCTTCAACTTTTCGCACCATATAAACTGCTTTCCATTGAGTCCTCTTTTCTTTTTCAGGCACAGGATTGTTGTTTTCATATAAAACAGGTGAATACCAACTTTCTTCGGTTGCTACTTCAGCAACATTTCCCTGCATTTTTATTGATAAAATATCAAATCGTTCAAGATTTGTATCAGATGCATATTTCCATTTTTTTCCAATAAGCTTATTGGTCTTATTTTCAAGTTTTAGAATTGCCTTTCCGCCTCTTTCAATCGGCAAGAAATATCTATTGGCTTTCTCTCTTGAAAAAGACTTAGGATTTTTATAAAAATCAAATTTCACTAATTGAGAATCCTTAACTGCCTTTTTGACCTTTTCGGACTCGACATTGTAATTGAAAGAAGACGATAAATAATATATAAGCCCAAATAATACAATAAATACAAGAGCTAATATTGAACCCCTTACAACATACTTTTGAAATTTTTTCTCACGAGACTTTTTATAAATATCCTTAGTTACTTGTGAACCGTTTTCACTCAAATTATTTAAAGCAACTTTATTGACGTCATCAATAAAAAGATAACCTTTCCCGCGAACTGTTTTTACGAACCTTGGATTTCGAAAATCATCTTTCAAGACATTACGGATTGAACTAATAGCTTTTTCAACTGCATTATTTTCTACATTTGTCCCATTCCAAACAGTTTCAATAATTTCATCAGGTGATTGGATTTGAGGTCTGTTTTCAATTAAATGAAGTAAAACATCAAAATCCTTGTCCCCCAACACAACTTCTGAATCTTTGTAAAAGAGTTTTCTTTTAGCAGGATTTAAGGTAAATTCCGCAAATTTGTAGAGATGTTTAGAATCAATCATTTTTTTCGTAATAACAAAGCAATTCTGCCGTTTTAGACATTCTACTTAAAAAATTCTCAAATAACTGGACTTTCAGAATATTTCAAGTTATTTCAGAATTTTAGAAAGATAAATTTCTATTTAAACCTAATACTACTTTTAAGCAATTCAAGTTCTATTTTTTTATTGAATAACTATAAAGAGTATGCGAGTTCGGATTTTCCTTTTATGTTTTTTATTTTTGTCTGTAACTTTAAGTTTTGGGCAAAAATCCTCTAAATCATTTCGCAAACAAACTAATCTAACCCAAAGGGATGTTTCTGAAACTATCAGTTCATTTAAAACCTCAGATGCCTCAAAAAGTGTTCGACATTTTAGAAAAAAATTATCTATTCCGATTGAAAATAAAGAACTTCGTAAAAATCTTATCCAAAAGATTGGTAATGAATTTGGAAGGTTACGGCTTAAAAATGAAAAACTTGAAAAGAAAGTTAGAAAATTAATCTCGCCCGTTTTATCTCTTTACAAAAGGCAAAACTCTTATAAACTTATTATTCTTAAGCACAAAGTGCCTTACATAATGTCTAATTCAGGAGTTGTTATTGTTATAACAACAGGGCTCTTAACTGAAGTAAAAAATGATGATGAACTACTCGGTTTTGTCGCTCACGAGATCGGACATGAATACTTCGCTGAATATACAAAATACTCTGAACACCTTTTCAAAACGATTATTCTTGCTGGCGATAAAGAAAAGGCTCTGAGGAGGCAATTTGCAAATGCCTTAGCTATTCTTGAACTTCAATGTGATGCTTTCTCGGCAATCTCATTGACTCATTTAGGCTATAACCCAATTGCTTTTATTGAAGGACTGGAAAGAATGCATAAAAAGTTTCCGACTGATCCAAAAACTTATCATCCGCCAGATGAAATGCGAAGAAGAGTCGTTTCGGAAGTTATCTTAAATACTTCCGTCACTTTAAAACAAAGAAAAGTATCTCCGATTCTTAAAGAAATAAAAGAGTATTTAGCCTTAGGTTTTTAGCTAATGATAGAAATCCATATATTAATAACGGTAGAATTGCTGTTCGCAGAACATGCCTTTGAAAAAATAAACTTTTATATCAACCTCCCGTAAAATTAAATTGCAATACTTTTTTACAGTTTCGTGCATCTAATTTTCGGTTCATACAAATTACACCGCAAAAATATCCAGGAGTTAATAAATGAAATTACATTTAAAATCTATGTGGCAAAAGCCTTTTACCGCACTTATGATGTTTGCTCTCATGAGCGTTCCTGCTTTTGCTCAGATGAAACCTGCGAAAGCTGTTCCCTCAAAAATCAGCACATTATCAAAAGCTGAAACCGCACTTACAAATAAAATAAGTCTTGATTCAATCAAAACTTTTACAAAAGCACTTGCTGCCGATGAAATGGAAGGTCGCGGAACGATGCAACCGGGCGGAGATAAAGCGGCTAAATGGATTGCCACACAATTCAAAAGCTTCGGATTAAAGCCGCTTGGCGATAAAGGCTCTTATCTGCAATCTATAAATTTTAAAGAGACGACTCTAACACCCGAAACATCTTTTCAGGTTGGGGAAGAAAAATTCAAGATGGGCAAAGATTATGGATTTATCCCACTTCCATTTCCAAAAGAGGACAAGAAAATATCTGCCGAGATGATGTTCATTGGCTATGGGATGGAATTTTTTTCGAAAGATTCTGATATGTCCAAAGTTCGCGGGAAAGTCGTTGTAATGATCGATGGTCCTCCGGCAAGCATAGAAAAAGAAAAGTGGGAAAAGGCAGAAGCTAATTCAAGAATTTTTGAAATTTTAGTTATCAATGGTGCAAAAGGAATTGTGTTGGTCGGGCATGGCAGAAAGGGTGATAAAACGGAAGATTATATAGACTACTTCGGTCGTCGTCAGATTTCTCTAGCCGATGAAAAAGATGCGTTTGCTCCGATTCCGATTCCGCCTATGATGATGATCAGCAAAGCAACCGCTACAAAACTTTTTGCTAAATCCGAAGTTAAATTTGCGGATGCAACTAAACAGGCGGAAACCGATGCTTTCAAATCTTTCAATTTGAACCAATCAGCAAACATCGTCGTTAAATACGCAACAAAAAAAGGTACGAGCAACAACGTAGTTGGTTATATTGAAGGCTCTGATCCGAAATTAAAATCCGAAGCGGTTATTTTTACGGCTCATTATGATGCTTACGGTATTGAAAACGGCAAAATCTATAATGGTGCGGCTGACAATGCTCTCGGGACATCGGAAATGATGGCTGTTGCCGAAGCATTTTCAAAGATCGAACCAAAACCAAGACGCTCGATGATCTTTCTAGCTGTAACAGGTGAGGAATACGGACTCTACGGTTCAAAATACTGGGCGAAAAATCCGACTTGGAATATTGAAAAGATCGCCGCTAATTTGAATTTGGATGGCGTCGGAACAGAAGTTTTTGGTCCCGTCAAAAATATCGTCGGCTATGGTGCTGAACATTCCACCCTGGGAAATATGCTTGCGGAGGTAACTAAATCTTACGGCATCAAAGTTATGCCCGATCCTCGCCCCGAAGAAAATTTCTTTACGCGCTCAGATCATTATTCATTTGTGGAAAGAGGAATTCCCGCTCTGAAATTAACTGGCGTCAACAAAGAAACTGCCAAAGAGTTCAACGAAACCGTCGAGGCTTGGGAAAAATTACATTATCACCAGCCATCTGATGACGTAATGAGAAATTGGCATTGGGAAGGTGCTAAAACCGTCGCAGATATAATGGGTATCTTAGGACTTCGCATTGCTAATCAGGAAAAAATGCCCGCTTGGTTAGCAACCTCAATCTATGGAAAATTAAAACGCGGAAACACTGAGCCACTTCCCGAAAGTGATTAAATTTTTGAGTTATAAGAAAAAGCCTGCCTACTTGAGCAAGTAGGCAGGCTTTTTCTATTGAAATCAGAATATTTCTTAGGCTTTGGCAAGAACAAAATCGCTCGTATTTGTTTCCCGTCCGATTTCGGCAATTCTGTCAGTTACTTTCGTAACTCCATCTAAACCGGGAAGCATCTGTATTTTTTGAGTTACTAATTTGTCTATCCATTCAACTCCCTTCTCATCTCCGAAAAGTGTTGCAATTGTGTAATCAGTTAAATCCTGCGGTCTTGCTCCGCTTCCGACGGGATTCCAAAATTTCTTGATAACAAAACGGGCAATCTTTTGTGCAAAATCACTTTTCTTTAATTCGAGCCGGGCGATGTTTAGATAAAATGTCGTGTGGACAGATTCCTCACGAATAATTCCTTTTAGTATGTGCGTTAAAACAGGATGATCGGCGAGTTCGATCAGCCGACGATAACTCTGTGCAGCGGAAAGTTCATTAATTGTCCCGTAAGCCATGTGAGTTGCAGTAAAACTTTTGCCGATGCAATTTGTTAAAGTGCTCAAACAACGTGCATAAAAATGATAATAATTTGTAACCGATCTGGTTATTTCTCCTTTCCAATCTTCAGGGGTTTCGATGCCCGCTTCATTCAAAAATCTATTTATTAATTCGCCGTGGGTTATTTCTTCAATTCCCCAACGCTCCATAAATTTGCTGATAACTTTGTCCTTCCCTGTCGGCGTGCGTAATAATTCTTGGTGATACATATCGGTTAAGATTTCTATATCACGCATATAGAGTAAAACAGGTACAAAACGCTTATCAAACGGATGATTTTTCACTTCATTCCAAGGGATTTCATCAATAAAATCCTTTGTTAAAGCCCGTTCCTGCTTCTCATACCAATCGAGTACATCCTGGTTCGTTTTAAACCTCATAATTGTTTTTACAAATAAAATTAAAAAGGGTTATTTATAAATCAATATTACCGCATATAATTATACGTTCAAAAATTTATTTCAGATGCAAGAAAATAGCAAATTTTCTTTTAAATTTTGCATCTACAATATTTCTGGTTATTAAATAAGTTATATAAATTTACTTCAAGGAAATTTTTCATTTCTCGCCATTAATCAAAACGGTAGAGAAAATGTTAGGATTATATTTTTCAATTAAACATATGAAATTTTTAGTTTTATTCACTATTGTATTCACTTTGTCTATAGGAGTTTTCGCTCAGGATGGGAAAATCACATTTGAGGGCGAGAAATATCTTAAAAACATTAAACAGTTAACCTTCGGTGGCGAAAACGCCGAAGCATATTTTTCTTCGGATGGGAAAAAACTTATTTTCCAATCAAAACGTGATGGACGAAAATGCGATCAGATATATACGATGAACATTGATGGTTCTGACGTAAAAATGGTTTCGACAGGCTTGGGACGAACAACCTGCGCATACTTTTTCAAAAGTATGAAAAAAATCGTTTATGGTTCGACGCATCTTGGAAACAAAGAATGTCCGAAACCACCTGATTTTTCAAAAGGTTATGTTTGGGCGATTTATCCTGAATACGATATTTTCCGTGCAAAACCAGATGGTTCGGGAGTTAAGCGTTTGACCGATACGCCCGGCTACGATGCCGAAGCAACCGTTTCGCCTGATGGAAAAACAATTCTTTTCACATCAGTTCGTGATGGCGACCTCGATATTTATTCAATGGATAGAAACGGCAAAAATGTAAAACGCCTAACCGATGCACTAGGCTATGATGGCGGACCGTTTTTCTCGCCTGACGGCAAACAAATCGTCTATCGCAGTTACCATCCAAAAACCGAAAAGGAAATTGCACGTTACAAAGATCGTTTGAAAAACAACTTGATCGAGCCAAATAATTTTGAAGTTTGGGTAATGGATGCTGACGGTTCAAACAAACGCAAAGTTACAAACTTAGGCGTGGCATCATTTGCACCATATTTTCATCCAAGTGGAAAGAAAATAATTTTCTCATCAAATTATTTTGCTAAAGACCCACGCAAACGAAACTTTGACCTTTTGATGGTTAACACCGACGGAACAGGACTCGAAAGAATCACAACTTTTGAATCTTTTGACGGTTTCCCGATGTTTTCACCGGACGGTAAAAAATTAGTTTTTGCGTCAAATCGCAACCAAGAAAAACCAGGTGAAACAAATGTTTTCATCGCCGATTGGGTGGAAGAATAGTCGGCAGAAAGCAGTTGGCGGTATAGCCTTTTGCTTATCAATTTAACTTACGGTCAAGGGCAATCCTCATTGTGATTGCCCTTTTATGCTTTAAAGTAAATTTATGAAAAAAATTCCCATATTCATATTCATAATTTGGCTTTTTTCTGTAAGTGTATTTGCTCAAAGAGCGGAAAAGGTTGATGAATTTTATAGTTTTGCCCAATGTGACGATTACATATCGCGACTTGATAATTTTGCTGTACATCTTCAAAACAATCCTAAATCAGCTGGAGTCGCAATTTTTTATGAAGGGAAATATTGGAATCGCTTACCAATTTTTGGAGAGGTTCAAAACAGAATCCAAAAGGTGAGACTTCACTATAAATATCGGAAGTTCGAAAATCGCTCTATCCTATACATAAATGGCGGTTTTCGGGAATCAGCGATTATTGAATTATGGATTGTTCCCAAAGGTGCTAAATTCCCAAAACCAACCCCGACCCTAAATATAATGAAATATCGTAAAGGTGTTTTGGATAAAAGCATTTGCGGAGATAATCTAGGTTAAACATTAAGTATGCGAAAAACTTTATTCTCAATCTTTTTCATTTGCTTATTTTTTATGAGTTCGTTTGCTCAAAAAGTGGAAAAAGTTGATGAATTTCAGAAACCAATCAATTGTGGTAATTTCATGTCTCGTATAGATAATGTTTATGCGTTGTTCAAAAAAGCACCTAGTATAAAAATCTATGTAATTTACTATGGTGGAGAATATAGAAGAAACAAAGTGTGGAATGAAAAAGCTAAAAAATATGAAATTCAACTTGAGCCTCCACACCGCGAAGATGGTCGAAATTGGGCAAAATCGGTTTCACTATATCTAACTACATTCAGACCTTTTCCAAAAAATCTGCGTGAATCAATTAAAGATAGTATTTTTCTAATAGATGGAGGTTTTCGAGAGACTACACAATTGGAAATATGGGTTGGATCAAAAGATAGCAAAACGCCAAAGGCAGTTCCAACTATGGACATTAAAAACATTAAGTTTAGAAAAGGTAAACCTTTGAAAACCCCTGATTATACGCAATGTTATGAAGGTCAATATAATTAAAACTATGAAAAAACTTATTACAATATTTTGCTTTTTACTTTTATTAACAAGTATTTCATTTGCACAACGGCAAGATAGATTAAAAGTGCCGACCTTAAGCCCTTTTACTGAAATCAAACAAGAAGTTGCGTTGACGGAAGTAAAATTGAGTTATGCTCGTCCAAGTGCAAAGGGGCGTAAGATTTTTGGCGGTTTAGTTCCGTTTGGAGAAGTTTGGCGGACTGGTGCGAATGCCTCGACCAAACTAACTTTTACGGAAGATGTAAAGATTGTCGGAAATGATTTGAAGGCTGGAACTTATGCACTTTATACAATTCCGAATGAGAAAGAATGGACGATGATTATTCATAATAATATAAACCATCGTTCGATTGCGGGCAGATATAAGCAGGAAGAAGATGCATTTCGGTTTACGGCAAAGCCGACCAAATTAAAGAACTTTGTCGAGACATTTACGATTCAGTTTTCAGATATTTCGACCAAAGCTTGTTATCTGACGTTATCTTGGGAAAATACGAGCGTTAAATTCAAAATCGAGTTTGATGTTGATTCGCAAGTTGATAAACAGATTGCCGAATTATCAAAGGCGGAAGGCGGAATGAGTGCGTTCAATTATTTCCGTGCGGCGGAGTATTATTTCCATAATGACAAAGATTTGAATAAATCAATTGAATGGATAAAAGCTGCGTTAGCTAAAAGTCCAAAAAACTTCCGCTTTGGTTTATTACACGCTAAAATTTTGGCTAAACAAGGAAAAAAATCAGAAGCATTGAAAGTTATCGCTGAAGCAAATGCTTGGGCAAAAGAGCGAAACAATGCCAATTATATTCAGCAAACGCAAGTTTTTTGGGATTCGATCAAGTAAATGAAAGTGGCAGAAACGCGTATTTCTTATCCAACTTACACGCTTCCTAACGGTCGCGTTTCTGCCCATAGCTGATAACCATATTGTCAAAACAAATGAAAATGAAAAAACAATTATTAAGTCTTTTAGTTTTGTTAATTTTTTCTTTTAGCGTCTTTGCACAAAAGAGTATTGATAAACAAATAGAAAATATTCGTAAAACTTACACGGAAGTTTCTCAAAAGATCGAATCAACTGAAAAGGATGAAGAATCAGGTAGAACAAGCGAACTGGCTGTCAACGAACTTGTTATAAACAAACTAAACAAAAGCTGGTCAGCGGTCGGAAATTATCGTGTTGTTTTTAAATTTTATTATCAAAATAAAGATGAAGAACCATATCCGACTCAGTTGCTCAAAGTTACGAAAAAATCAGAAATTTCCGCCCGAAACTATTATGAAGAATATCTTTATGACAAAGAAGGCAATTTGATTTTCTATTTTGAAAAGTCTGAAGACGGAGAATTTCCCGAAGAAAGACGCATCTACTTCAATAAACAAAAACCAATCCGTATAATCGAGGATAAAGCTAAACGAGAAAAATTAACAAAAGCCGATAAATCAACGGCTGAAAAAGTGTTAAAGAAAAACCAAAGCATCAAGCAAATTTTTATAAATTCTATTGAAAATTAAAATTATGAAAAAGCAGTTAATTAGTTTATTTATTATATTGACGTTTGTTTTTAGTGTTTCGGCACAAAAAGCAAAACAATCCAAATTAGAGAAAAATTTACGCAAGCACGTTTCGTATCTGGCTTCCGATGAACTCGAAGGTCGCAAGACGGGCGAACGTGGCGGAACGCAAGCGGCAGGTTACATCGGAAATATGTTTGCCCGCTACAAACTTAAAGGCGGTGTTGTCACAAATGAAAATGGCAAAAAACGTATGGGTTATTTGCAAACTTTCGAGTATATTGCCGGAGTTGAGCTGGGCGAAAATAATTCACTTTCGATGAATGGTTCGAGTATGAATCTGAAAACGGACTGGATGCCCGTTAGCTATACGCCGAATGCGAATTTGGCAAACTCCGAAGTGGTCTTTGCAGGTTTTGGAATCGACTCAAAACGCTTGAAATACAATGATTATGAAGGTCTAGATGTAAACAACAAACTGGCTCTGATCTTTGCGGGCAATCCTGACAAAAGCAATCCGCATAGTTCTTTTGGTTTGATAAACCTACACGCCAAAGCAAATATCGCCAAACAAAAAGGTGCAAAAGGTTTGGTTATAATTGCTGAAAACGACAAATTATCGGATGAAAACTTAGCTCAAATGCGTTTTAATCAAACGCTTGGACAGCTTGCAATCCCGACTATTGTTATCTCCCGCCAAGCCGCTTCAAAAATTCTCAGCACAAAAGAAAAAGGTTTGCAGGAAATTGAAAAATGGATGGCGATGCGTAAAGAAACGCCCGAATCCATTCAGATAAAATTCACTAAAAAGGTTGATGCAAAAGCAAACTTGAATGTCGAACTCAAAAAGAAACAAGCCGAGGCTTACAACGTCATCGGCATAATTGAAGGGCGTGACCCACAACTTAAAAATGAAGCAATTATCATCGGTGCTCATTACGACCATTTAGGACGCGGTGGTTCTGGAAGCCTCGCACCTAACTCAAACGAAATTCACAATGGAGCTGATGACAACGCTTCGGGAACATCTGCTCTTATTGAATTAGCAAGAAAATTCCGTAAAGAAAAGAAAAACAAACGCACACTTATCTTCATCGCCTTCGGTGCGGAAGAGTCGGGACTCATCGGCTCTAAGGCTTACACGGAAAACCCCGTTTTTCCGCTAGACAAAACCGTAGCAATGATAAATATGGATATGATTGGTCGTTTGAAAGATAAGAAATTAACCGTCGGCGGAATCGGAACAGCAAGCGAATGGCAGAGGTTGGTTACTGAAAAACAACCAGTTAAAATTGGTGAAAGCAAAGTGAAAATTCAGAACGCTTCTGCCGTAAGTAGCGATACTGCTCCTATCTCAGTCGGAGCAAATGGCAAGATCATGGCAACTAAGTCTGCTGACAGTAAAGTTTTCAACCTTCAGTTAAACCAAGATGGTTTCGGACCTTCCGATCATTCATCATTTTACGCAAAGAAAATTCCTGTTTTGTTTTTCTTTACGGGAACACATATGGATTATCACAAACCTTCCGATGACGCTGATAAAGTAAATTACGAAGGTCTGGAAAAAATCACGAATTTTGTCTATGCAATCGCTAAATCCATTGATCAAAATCCGACTCGTCCAACATACAAAGTTGCAAAAAGCTCTGCACCAATGGGCGGACGCACGAGATTTAATGTCAGTTTAGGCACAATCCCAAGCTATGCCGACAGCAACAATACAGGATTGGTTTTAGACGGAGTTCGAACAGGCTCTGCCGCTGATAAAGCCGGAATCAAAGGCGGAGATAAAATCGTAAAAATCGCCGATAAGGAAATTAAAAATATCTCCGACTATATGTTTATGCTCGGTGAAATGAAGGCGGGTGAAACCTATGATGTCGTCGTTGTGCGTGATGGCAAAAAAGTTAATCTAAAACTTGTTCCCGATCCAAGGAAATAAAAAATGAACCGCAAAGAACGCGAAGGTTATTTTAAGTTAGTTTAAAGTGATTAATCTAATCAAAAAAAATCTTTGCGACCTTCACGTCCTTTGCGGTTAAAATTGCTCTTTTAATTTAATCCCAAAATAATAAGTCCAACCGATAAACAAAATTTGCAGGGGAATTCTGAAAAATAGATACATCACACCATTCTCCATTCCGCCCAATTGGACTTCTTTTAAACTGCCAACGACATTTGCAGGTAAAATAGCAATAAAGAAAAGTATCAACAAAATTGCTGTTATTTTTGCGGTTTTGTCCCAAAGCAAACCGATAACCGCAAGCAATTCGCAAACGCCTGTAAAATAAACCAATTCTCTTTTTGCAGGCACAAAATCGGGCATCATCTGAATCATTAAATCGGTGCTTGTAAAATGTGCAATTCCCGTAGCAATAAGCATCAAAGCCAAAGCAGTTCGCCCGATAAATGAAAGCGAAAACTTCTCACCCAACAGGAATCTGTTAACGGCAAAAAACATCACGAATGTTGCTATCAAAATAATTAAAGGTGCCATAAACAAATCTCTAAATGGCAAGGAAAACTATTCACCAACCCTTACCTTTCAAGCCGAAAATTCCCTCTTTATCACGATAAACTATTCCGAAAATTATCGCCCAACCCCCTATGGCAAGGTACTCAACTACATTAAGGGGATAATTAACCGTTTTCCCAAACTGGGCGAATTGAAAATCCCTCAAAACTCCAAAGATATTTAGAAAAATTAAAAGTATTAAGAATCCTATGAGTGCCAAAGATGTCCATTTTAGCGAATACACAAAAGTAAGCCCGACACTGAAAACAACCTCAAAGACTCCTGCGAAAAAAGTTAGATTTCGTATTTTTTCAGAAGCATTTTCACTCATATCATTCATAAATAAAGCCTCGCGAATATGGAAAATGCCCATACAGAGAAAAAGAAATATCAGAGAGGCTCGACCAATAAATGAAGCACTAATTGCACTGTCAATCGAAAATCTATTGATCGCATAAAAGGTTATGAAAAAAATAGTCAGGAAAATTAAAATAGCCATGGATTTTGAATTTTCTGAAAAAATATTTAGTCTAATACTTTATGAACCCAATCAAATTTTGCAAATTTCATGGTTTCGGCAATGATTACATAGTTGTTGAAAAAAATGAATTAAAAGAAATCTCCGACATCGGCAAATTTACAAAAGAGATATGTCATCGCAATACGGGAGTCGGTGGTGATGGAATCGCTTTGCTCGAAAAATTGGATGGAACAGAAGCAGATTATTCTTGTCGTATCATCAACCCCGATGGAAGCGAAGCGGGTTTTTCAGGAAACGGTACACGCTGTGCGGTCGCATATTTGCATTACAAACATCTTTGGTTGAATAAATATTTGAAACTCAAAACCCAAAGCGGAATCAAAAATTATGAGTTTCTCGAACGCAAAGGAAATACATTTTGGTATCTGGCAGAACTCGGCAAACCAAAATTTGATCTACCCGCTTCGCCCGTTTTTAATGCATTACTCGAAGGCAAAACCTATGAGCCAAAAGTCGTTTCAGTATCGCTTCACTCTGATGATGATGAGTACATAAGTTTTTTCTATGTTGATGTCGGAAATCCCGTCGCGTGTTTTTTTGTTGACGAACGGATTGAAAGTTTTGAACAATTTGCCTGGCGAAAGATTGGGGATGAGGTCGAATCTTTTACACAAGCTTTCCCAGAAAGAACAAATGTAGTTTTCATCAAAAACATAGATCGCCAAAATATCGAAATCCGAATATGGGAACGAGGTGCGGGCGAAACATCTTCTTCAGGTACTTGCTCAATTGCCGCAGCGGTTGCCTCCGCCTTTTTTGATTACTCAGATAGAAAAGTAAATGTCCACGCCGAAGGTGGAATAACCCAAGCAGTCTGGCGGGAAGACGACGAAATGCTAATCACAGGACGAGCCGACTTGGCTTTTTGCGGTGAGTGGTTTGAAAATTAAAGGCTGAAACCTCAATAAAAACAATGGTTTGGGTCTCATAAAAATTTTTATTTACCCTTAAAAAACTATTGACACATCTATTTTTTATTGATAGCTTACTTCCCATCTGTAAAAAATTATAAATAAGGAGATCATTCGAGGATGCCCCTAAACAATGCTCGTTTAAATATTGGTCAAACCACTCTCCCAAAATCAAGAACTTCAAATCTTGTTATTCAAGAAGTTGATGACGATTTATTAGTTTATGATATAACTGTTGATAAAGCTCACCATCTTAATGAAACTATTTCTTTGATTTGGTCTAAATGTGATGGCAAAACCACTTTTGATAAATTGGTTCAGACATTAGAAAAAGAGCTAAAAACTAAAATTGAAACAGATTTTATTTGGCTGGCATTAAAGGAGTTGGAAAAAGCAAATCTGCTGGAAGAAAATGTCAATAATCAGAATTTCAAAGGACTGTCCCGCCGAAAAGTTCTATTCAAATATGCTCTTCCCTCTTTGGTTTTGCCTGTCATTGTAAGCTTAGTTGCTCCACAGGTCGCTCAAGCTCAGAGTTGTCTCGCTCCACTAGGTATGGTTAATGATCCTTGTTCAGCACCATCACAATGCTGTCCCGGACTGATATGCGTTCCTGCTGCCGGATTTATCTCTCCCGGAACTTGCCAACCGCCGCCGATAATTTAATTCAAATCATATGGATATATCTGGAAAGATAAACGTCTTAAAAGAAGATTCTTTACTAATAATACCGGAATTCCTGAGCAAAAAGTTCTCCTCACAACTTCGTCAGGAAATTGCTAAATCGAAACAATACCTTACACCATTAATTGACGTCGAAAAAAGAATCGAAAGAAAAGAAAAGTTAGAAGGCAGACCGAATGCCGTCTTTGATATTTCTGCTGATTTACAAGAAAGGCTAGAAAATAAAATATCGGATATCAAACCTGCAGTTGAAGATTTTTTTTCAATTAAACTGAGTGAACCAAAAAAACCCTATTACGCAATTTATCAAACAGGCGATTTTGTCGAACGTCATGCCGATGCTCACCCAAATGTAAAAAATACAAATGAGATTAAATCAACAAGAATTGTTATAATCATTTTACTTAACGACAACATAGGTGAAGCCACAGATGAAAACGCTTCAAATTTTACGGGCGGACATCTGACCTTTTACGGTGTAATCAAAGATAAAGCTTTTAAAGAATACGGTTACCCGCTCAAAGCCAAAGCAGGGACATTGATTGCTTTTCCTGCTACTTGCCTTCACGAAGTAACTAAAGTCACCAGCGGAGTTCGCTATGTCGTTAATACAGGATTTTATTAAAGAGATTTTTTGAATTCGCAACCTTCCAAATCTATGAAAAATTTAATTAGTATTTTATTCCTTTTTGTCTTTTCAATTTCAATCGCCGCACAAAATCCATATATGCCAAAGATTTTGCCGATGCGTGAGCGGGCTAAGGTGATTGACGTTTGGCTTGAGGATAGAGTCAAAACCGTCTTACCGAAGATTATGCGGCGGGAAGGCGTTGATATGTGGATCATTATTTCCCGCGAATATAATGAAGACCCTGTTTTGAAAACGTTTCTGCCTTCGACTTGGCAAAATGCTCGGCGAAATACGATGCTCGTGATTTATGATCCCGGCGTTGGGAAAGATTTGGAAACTTATGCGATGGCTAGATACGCGGTTGGGAAAATGTTCAAAAAGGCTTGGGATAAAGAAAAACAGCCCGACCAATGGAAGGCACTTTCGGATTTTATTGTCGAGAAAAACCCAAAGAAAATCGGCGTTAATAAATCAAAAGATTTCGCTTTGGCAGACGGAATTTCGACAACGCATTATGAACAATTGATGGAAGCTTTGCCTGCAAATATGAAATCCCGTGTTGTCGGTGCGGAAAAGGTTACGATCGGTTGGCTTGAAACGCGTACATCTGCGGAAATGGCTGTTTATCCAAACATTGTCCGCATTGCTCATCAAATTATCGCCGAAGGTTTTTCAGAAAAAGTTATCCAACCGGGAATTACGACAACTGATGATGTCGTTTGGTGGTATCGGGACAGAATCCGCGAATTAAAACTAACAACTTGGTTTCATCCGTCAGTTTCTGTCCAACGCCAAGACCCCGAAAATTTTGAACATTTACGGGCTTTTTCAGGTCGTCCCGAAAATCAAGTTATTTTGCCTTGCGATTTACTCCACGTAGATTTCGGCATCACATATTTACGTCTGAACACAGACACACAACAACACGCTTACGTTCTAAAACCAACCGAAAAAGAACCACCGAAATATCTACAAGAAGCCTTCAAACGTGGAAATCGTGTCCAAGATATTCTCACAGACAATTTCAAAACAGGAAGAAGCGGCAATGACATCCTGAAGCGTTCGCTCGACCAATGTAAAGCCAAAAACATCAAATGTTCTATCTACACACACCCAATCGGCTTCCACGGACACGCCGCAGGTCCAACCATCGGTTTATGGGATCAACAAGGCGGAGTTCCAATTCGTGGTGATTATCCACTCTATGAAAACACAGCCCATTCAATCGAACTAAACGCCGCTACATTCATCAAAGAATGGAAAAAGGAAATAAGAATTATGCTCGAAGAAGATGCATTTTTCGATGGCGAGAAAGTTTGGTATATAGACGGAAGACAGACGGAACTGATGACAATTCCGAGAGAGTTGAAGCCAAATCAGTAAGAAAAGAGATTCTTTATTTTCTCGGGTATAAAAATCTCATCGCTTCAGAAAAGCGTCGTCCATAAGCTGTTTCGCTATGAGTTGCACAGTCTTCGATCAAGACTTTTAGATTTTTATCTTCAAATTCTTTTTCTTGGAGAATCTTCTGAAGCTTCAAAACATCTTGGACTGCTTCGTGGCTTAGGTCCCCGGGCGTACAGTTTGGCTTTCCTTCTTCGTTTGTGCCAACTCCGATGTAGATTTTGTTTGGGAACTGAGTAGCTTCTTTGGCTTCTTTCAAGATTTTTGCTTCGTCAACATAAAATGAAGGACTTTCAAGCAACAAGCGTCCGAAAGTTTTAGGTTTCTTTATAGCAGTGTAAAGAGAAATTAATGCTCCGTAAGAAGCTCCACCAAGTCCTGTAAATTCAGCTCCTTTTTTCACACGATAATTCTTTTCTATAAACGACATAACTTCTTCGGTTAAAAATTGCGGATATTTTTTGCCGTTTGGATTTAGTAAAGGAGGACTTAAATACTTATCATAATATGGGAGATACTCATTTGCTCGTCCGCTTCGTCCGGCGTTGTCTATTCCAACAATTATGATGGGTTCAATTTCGCGGTAGGCGAGTAAATCCTTATAAGTTTCATCAATTCCCCATTCGGAATTTTTTGTCTGTGCCGTTCGGACTTGAAATAGATTTTGTCCGTCATTCAAATACAGAACGGGATATTTTTGATTTCGGTTTCGGTTATATCTCGGCGGAACAAGCACACGAAGAGTCCTTGTATTGCCAAAAACTTCGCTTTTGAATTTATGAAAACGCAAGTCCGCAACTACCGAACGCCTTTGTGAATAAACAGTAGAAAAACACAAAACTAAAACCAAAAAAGCCAATAAATTTTTCTTGTTAAACATAAATTAAGTAAAAATTAAATAGAACGCGGATTGCACGGATTACGCAGAATTTGGCAGATAGTTTAAAGAATCTGCATGATTTACATTCTATTTTTCTTTAATGAGTATGTGAACTAAATTAATTTTTCTCATATCTATTTTGTTCACCTACCTAAAAACCCCAAGAATGTAAAATTTATGACAAAACTTTGAAAATGGGAAATGCAAACAAATCTATCTGGAAATGGCTTTTATGCCTGACCAAGTTCCTTTAAATGGGACAAATGTCCTAATGTAGGCGAGATAGATATTGTCGTTTGTAATAGTTAACCCCCAAACACCTTTATTGTTTTTTGGTCTGCCGAAGCTACTTTGGAGACGTGGATTCCGAGGGCTTGATACATCTATAACCTGTAACTCACTATCACCTGATGACATAAAAACTTGGTTTGTGCGTTTATCAAAAATAATTTGATTTGTATGACCGGGACTGTTAAACCAATTATTTTTATTAGTTTCACAACGCCAAGGATTCCACCAAGAAATGTGGCGAATTCTTCGTGGGTTTCGAATATTTACAACTTCCATTCCGCAATAATCGAGGGCGATGTAGGCGTATGGGTAATTGATAGCTATGTTGTTGTAAGCCTGTTGTTTAAGTTTTGGACGGCGAAGAATGTGTTTTACGATTTCTCTTGGATTACGTTTATTTGAGACATCAACGACTCGTAAACCGCCTGCATCATTGGCGACATAGAGTAAATTATTTCTTATCGCTAAACCTCTTGCATTTGGTTCTTGAATGCGATTTGGATTTCGTTTGGGGAAATTTCTGTCAAGTTTGATTCTATTTATTTCCTTGATTCTATTTTTATTGGAAATATCGAAGACAAAAACTCCATGTTCCATTGTGGCAAGATACGCATAATTCCTGTGCACCTCGACATCGGCTGATCCGTGTAAGTTTTTCATTGATTTCCAAACAGAACTAACTCTCGGGCGACGTGGGTTTTGAATATCAATAATTGCTAAGCCAGCTTTCGCATTTCTGCGAAAAAAATCTCCTAATGCAACATATAAATATCTTCCCTGCTGGACAAGATTCATTGCATCCATACGCTTAAATTGCCCTTTTGGAATTAAAGCAATTCTCTTTGCCAAACGATTTTTTGTTTCCAACACAAGCAAGCCGCCTGACTTTTGAGCAACATATAGATATTTTTGATTTGATTCATCGGCAACAATGGCTTGGGGTAATTGAAAACCTGTCGAAAATTGCCATTGGAGTTTTTGGGAATGAACAAAACTAACGCTAAAAACGGCTATGTAAAATATGACCTGTAAAAGACACAATACTCTTTTTGTTGATTTCATAAGTTTGGTTTGGAGAGAGTATTTTTTAAGTTCTTAGAAGCTGTTTGCAAACTCAAGAAATCAAAATAAATCAGATAGATGGAACACGGATAACGCAGATTACACGGATGTTCACACAGAATAAATCCGCAAACATCCGCCTAATCCGTGAAATCCGCGTTCTATTTTTGGTTAATTTCTATGATTTATTAGTTTGCAAACAGCTTCTTAATAATTTAGACGTGAAAAGTTGCAAGAAAGTTATCAGCCTCTTGGGAATTATTTAATACAATAAACTTTGCATTGCCATATTGTTTTTTCTTTACTTGTTCTTTATATCGGCGGCGGCGTGAATGATAAGTTCTAATCACCCAAACAATCATCGAATCGGTGCTGAAAAAAGATTGTCTGATAGATTCCTGATTTCCATTACAGATTTCTTCTTTGGTAAAAGCACGTCGGGTTGTGCGTTTGATTGCCCTATAAAAAACTATCGGAAAAGAATAATTTAACCAAATGATATGAGTAGCACGATTCCAAGTAATATCCCGAACCCTTGAATAATTTCCATCCAAAACCCATCTATCTGCGGAAGTTTCTTTTTTGACCAAAGCTCTAAATTCTTCATTAGGTCGCTCCTGCCAATCGGGAAGCCAGTTCAGCCAATCTACTTCGATATGTTTACAATTAAGATGTTTTGAGAGCTTCTTAGAAAAAGTAGTCTTTCCCGTACAGCTTGAACCAATCACCACAACACGCTCTAACTCTTCCGGTTTTATTGAATCGTCTTGCATTTATTCGAACAGGTTTAAATTTTGATTTTGAGTTTGTTCTAATTTATCCAAAAAATCTTTTCTTGGAATTTCCTTTGCTCCAAATTTTTCAAAATGCGGAGTCATAACCTGTGTATCAAGCCAAGTTGAGCCTTTAGACTTTAGGTGTTCGATCAAATAAACCAAAGCAAGTTTTGAGGCGTTTGATTCTTTATAAAACATACTTTCGCCGCAAAAAACTCCACTTGCGTCAACTCCATAAAGTCCGCCAACAAGGTTTTCTCCTTCATCCCAAACCTCGACGCTGTGAGCTTCGCCAAGTTTGTGAAATTCAATGTATGTCTCAATAAATTCGGGCGTTATCCAAGTTCCTGCCTCGTGTGGACGCTTCATTTCCGAACAACCTTTTATGACTGATTCAAAATCTTCATCAATCGTAAATTTCCAGTTTGTCTTTCGCCATTGCTTATTTAAACTCTTCGGAATATGCAAATTTTCAAACTCCAAAACTGCACGGCTCTCAGGACAAAACCAAGGCAGTGGAAGCCCATCAATATGCCATGGGAAAATTCCTTTGTTGTAAGCATTTCGTAAATTTTCGACCGTTAAATCTCCACCAAAACCGATAATGTCCGCTGCATTGTAATAATACTCGCCAAACATTACCCAATCGGTAAATTCATGATTTCTAGGGTCTGGAAAATTTATTGAAGACATTTTTTATGAAACAAATTACAAAACTTGAAGTGTAAGGAAATTATAAATCAATTCAAGGAGTTAAAAAATCGGCTATGTGGAATTTCATAATATCTTTACTCTCAAACCGTCTGGGAATTGTTTTGGCAACATTAAATATATGTCTTGTAACTCATATTTTGATAAATAATTTGCCAGTAAATGGAATTATTCTTGTCAAAATGATTATTGGATTAAATATTCCTGCATTATTTCTCGGGATACTTTTTTTAGAAACACTTTTTTACTTATTCTTTGATATACCAAGGCATGAATTTATAAACTCTGCTCAATTACTATTACCTCTATTTGTTCCAATACAATGGCTCATTATCGCTTGGGTAGCAAAAATTATTGCTTTAAAATTAAGAAAAACAAATCTCTAAATTCAGAATAGCCCGCGAGCCAATAAGCGAAAAGACTATTATCATCTCAGATTTTTTCGCTTCGCTCATTGGGCAGGGACAAGCCGCTGCCCCTACATGTCTTATCTGCGATTACTTATTTTCATCAAACTTCTTTCAATTTCCACTTTCCGCGTCGGAACAAGATTGCTGAAACGACCGCTAAGGCGGAAAATGCAATTGTTATAGCCCAGAAAACTCCATGTGCTTTCATTCCAAAGTAATGTGCAAGAATGTATGCGAGCGGAACTTCAAAGAGCCAAAAGATGAAAAAGTTTAAGTATGTCGGCGTCCAAGTATCACCTGCACCGTTAAATGCAGTTTCTAGAACCATCCCAACGGCATAGAACAAGAAGCCGTAAGAAATAATTCGCAAAGAATCCGTTGCGTAATATAGAACTAACGGGTCATCCGTGAAAATTCTTGCTATCGGATCGGCAAAAATCACGAAGATAATGCCGATCGAAGTTTGGAAAATTGCGTTGTAAAAAGCGGCACTCCAGACAGCTTTTTCGGCACGTTCGGGCTGTTTTGCACCAAGGTTTTGTCCAACAAGAGTCGCAGCGGCATTTGCCAAACCAATTGCCGGAAGTAGTGCGAAAATTATGATGCGGATTCCGATTGTGTAGCCAGCAACAGCTTCACTTCCGAAACCTGCAACGACCGTCATTAATCCAAGCCAACTAGTTGTTCCAATACCAAATTGCAACATTGCGACGGACGAAAGATTCCACAAACGCCTGAATCTTTCCCTATCAAAAATCCAATGCTCACGCCGAATCTCAAAACGCTTTTCGGCAAAAAACATACGGTAGCAAGCGTAAGTAACGCCGACTCCGCGACCGATAAGTGTGGCGACCGCCGCTCCTGTTACGCCGAGTTCGGGGAAAATCCAGATACCAAAAATAAATAGTGGGTCAAGAATGCAGTTCAAGATATTTGCGATCCATAAAACACGCATCGCAATCGCTGCATCTCCCGCCCCGCGAAAAATTGCGTTGAGTAAAAACAAAAACACAACGACAAAATTTCCACCAAGCATCAGGCGTGTGAAAAGAGTTCCTTCTTCTACAACCTGCGGTTCTGCACCAAGCAAATGAAGAAACTGCGGAGCGAAAATTATTCCGATAACTCCCATTATTATGGACACAATCGCCCCCATATAAATGGCGTGAGTTGCCGCTTGTGCTGCACCATCTTCATCCTTTTCGCCGATGCGTCGGGAAACCATCGCCATTGCACCGACAGCAACGCCCATCGCTACGGCATAGATCAAAAACATCATTGATTCGGTAATACCGACGATGGCAACCGCATCCGCACCCAAACTTGCAACAAAGAAAACATCCACGACCGCAAAGACGCTCTCCATGACCATTTCAAGAATCATTGGGACGGCGAGCAAAAATATCGCTAATCCCAACGAACCCTTTGTGAAATCACGGCTTGAGCCGCGTATCGCTTCCTTTAAAATCGACCAAAATGAATTGTCATACGTCCGTTCTGCAGACGTATTTTCTGCGTACGACATCTATCTATAAGTCCTTAAAATGTATAAATAAAATGAAAATTAAAGCACGAGATGTGCAAGAGACGTTCGCTTTACAGATTTGTGGAAACGGCAAAAACGAACACAAAGATTTGCGATATGATTAGCAGGCAGCGATTTTCATAATGAGAGAGAATATAACACAAGTTATTTTTCTATGTAAATGAAAAAATAACTTTTTTTAATCAAAGTCAGAACCATTGACAAAAATCAACCGTTAAACGTCATAAAAATCAAACTCAAAATAGAACACGGATTTCGCCGATTACACGGGTTTGCACTGATTTTTTAGAAATAAACTGCGAAAATCTGTGAAATCCTTGCTATCCGCGTTCTATTCTTCTCGTTTACGGAAAATATTTATTTTCTCATCAAAAACAATGCTATAATTACCGAAACAACTTACATTAATTTCCCAATTTCCTGAGATTCCAATTTCATGGAAGTATTTGAAAGATTTTTATGGATGACCACACATATTTGTATGATGAACAACAGCCATTTGCGGCGGCTGAATTTGCTGAAAATCCCGAACCTCGTTGTCCCTGCGTTCTTTTATTAGATACATCTGCCTCAATGAAAGGCGATTCTATAAAACAGCTTAACGATGGTCTGCATGCATTTCGAGAAGAGCTTTATCATGACTCTCTGAGTATGAAAAGAGTGGAAGTTTCGGTTGTAACTTTTGGTCCCGTTCGTGTGATGCATGATTTTACGACCGTTGACGAATTTCGTGCTCCTAATTTGAAAGCATCGGGAAATACTCCACTTGGAAGTGCTGTTGAAAAAGGATTGGTTTTATTAAAGAAACGCAAGAAAATTCTGCGTGATAACGGCATCAAACTTTTCCGCCCGTGGATTTTTCTAATAACAGATGGTGAGCCGACCGATAGTTGGAAGCACCTGCCGAAAGTTGTACGCAACGGTGAAGAAAACAAATCTTTTTCATTTTTTGCACTCGGTGTAAAAGAAGCAAATTTTTCTGTTCTGCGGGAAATATCTTTGCGTGAGCCGATGAAATTGAGTGGAATTCGTTTTACAGAATTTTTCTTGTGGCTTTCGGCTTCGCTAAAAAGCGTTTCGCATTCAAATCCGGGAGACAAAGTTTCCCTGCCTGATTACAAGCCTTACGGATGGTCTGAAGTTTAATGAGTGATAACAAATGGCGTTTTGCAAAAGCTTCTGTCATCGGCTTATCACACATTAATCAAAACACGATCTGCCAAGACAGACTTGCTTGCAAAATCATCGAAACAATTGAAGGTGAGGTTCTAGTTGCTGTGATCGGCGACGGTGCGGGAAGCACATCCGAAGGACAGACAGGTGCAGAAATCGCTTGTGAAACATTCGTCGGACAAATCACTTCATTCTTAAATTCGCCAAATGCTTCGGTCAAATCTCTAAATGAAGACTTTGCCAAACATTGGATTTCGCACTTTCAAAGAAAGATCGAGCAGAAAGCATTTGAAAAGAAAAAGGAATTAAGAGAATTTGCAACGACTTTAGTGGGTGCAGTCATTGGTAAAAACAACGCAGTTTTTTATCAGATTGGTGATGGCGGTGCAGTTTTCTCAACTTCAGGAAAACCGAAAAGTTATAAATTTGCCGTCGAACCCGAGGATTCCGAATATGTAAATATGACGGATTTTATTACCGATGAAACTGCTTTTGATTGTTTGAAATTTAATTTAATTGAAGAATCAGTAGAGGATCTGATTTTGTTTTCTGATGGAATTTACACAGTTGCTGTTGATTACAGATCCAATCAACCACACGAGCCTTTTTTAATGCCGATGATTGCCCCTCTGAGAAATAAAATGGAAGTAAATGGTTTAAATGAAAAACTCGAAAGTTTTCTGGCATCACCAAAACTCAATGAAAAAACAGATGATGACAAAACAATAATTTTAGCCTCAAGAGCTGGGCTAAGTGAAAAAACCGGAAGGTAAAACATTGGACAGTAGGATTAGAAATATCTTGTTTATAAATACAATTTTGATTTTAACCTGCGAATTTTGTTAATTGATTATAACTTGCCACTAGCTTCAGCTAGTGGATTGAAATTGAAAAAAGAAAAGGCTTTAGCGCCGAATTAGAATAAAAGCAAATTCCTTTTGGCTTTAGCCCAATTAAAACAATATGCCCTATGTCCGAGTTTGGATTCATTTTGTTTGGTCAACCAAAAATAGAGAACCATTTTTGACAGGTGAGATCAGAAAAGATGTTTTTCAACATATTAAAGAAAATGCAAAAACAAAGAAGGTACATGTAGATTTTATCGGCGGCTATGTTGACCACGTTCATTGTTTGGTTTCACTTGGAACAGACCAAACTATTGAAAATATAATGAGATTAATAAAAGGCGAGAGTTAATTTTGGATAAACAAAAATAATCTCACCCAAGGCAAATTTGGTTGGCAAGATGAGTATTTTGCAGTCTCCGTAAGCGAAACAAATGTAGCAAGTGTCAGAAGATATATTGCTAAACAAGAAGAGCATCATAAACAAAATAGTTTCAATGAAGAATTTCATGGATTTATGAAGCGAGCGGGATTTCAAAGGTTTAAGGATTGAGTACTCAGAAAGAATTAGGCTAAAGCCAAAAGGAATTTGCTTTTGTTTGAAATTAGGCTAAAGCCAATTAAATTAACTTGAAGCTATCCACTAGCTGAAGCTAGTGGCAAGTTATAAGAAAACTGAGAAGAGTAGAAAAATTTGTGAATTTGAAAGGCTAAAAAAATAATTATCTCGCTTAAAACTAAAAGGAAAAAACGGAAATATCAAAATGCCCACAAGATTATATGACAGCAAAGGTAATGCTCACGTCCTAACCGAAAAAATTGGTCGCGGCGGCGAAGGAACTGTTTATTATTGTGCTGGAAATGATGATTTAGTTGCTAAGATTTATCATGAACCGATTACAGATGAAAAAGCCACAAAATTACGCTGGATGGCTGAGAATCAGCATGAAAGACTTACAAAAATTGCGGCTTGGGTTGTAGAAACTCTTCACGAAAAACCACATGGAAAAATAATTGGCTTTCTAATGCCACGCGTCAAAGCCAAAGAAATTCACGAACTCTATTCACTCAAAAGTCGCCGAGTTCACTTTCCCGACGCAAACTGGAATTTTCTTATTCATACTGCCACAAATGTTGCTCGTGCGTTTTACAGTCTGCAAAAATATGACCATGTAATGGGCGATGTAAATCATGGAAACTGTGTCGTTTTGGCAGACGGAACTGTCCAACTAATTGACTGCGACAGCTATGCAATTAAAACTGATGAGGGGTGTTACCCTTGTAAAGTTGGTGTTGGGACTCATCTCGCTCCCGAATTGCAAAAAGCAGATTTGAGCAAGGCTGAAAGATTACCAAAGCACGATAATTTTGGTCTTGCCGTAATTATTTTCCAGCTTCTATTTCTTGGCAGACATCCTTTCTCAGGAAACTATCTCGGCGAAAAAGATAAGACTTTAGAAGACTGTATCAGAGAATATCGTTTTGCTTACGGAAAAAAAGCAAAACATAGAAAGGTAAAACAACCGCCCGGAACGCTTTTCTTAAAAGAAGTTTCTCCAAAAGTCGCTGAACTCTTTGAAAAAGCCTTTGACGCAAATACAAAACGCCCAACACCAAAAGAATGGATCGAAGCACTCTCCGATCTATCGAAAAATCTTGAACAATGTGTATTTCACCCCGGACATCATTTTTACAAGGAGTTAGCAACCTGTCCTTGGTGTCGAATCGAAGCTAGAACGGGATTAGTTTTGTTTCCATTTAGCATCAAAGGAAAAGATGGTAGCAAAGCGTTTAACATTTATACAATCGAAAACTTAATAGCAGAAATTGATAAATCTTCTAAATTACCTGCTAAATTGCCTAACGCCGAACTTACACTGTCTCCAAAACCTGAGCCGCAATATATTGAAAAGCGTGAAAAAATCAAAAAAAGAGAACCCATAGTTTTTGTTGTCTATGCTCTAGCGATTTTCATCTTTACTATACTTACGGGTTATGAATATATACAAGCACTTTTTCCATTAGGTGCACTAGTTTACTTTTTAATTTCAGATACAAAGAAAGATGCGCCCATCAGTAAACTCTTTAGTCAAGATGATTTGCCTTCAAGAGAAGAGTTGGTCAAAAAAGTCTCTCAACTCCTAGAAGAATTAGATGCTCTCAAGAAAAAATGGGGAACATTATCCTCTTCTCCCGAGGCAAAGGTTGAACTAAATGCAGTAAAAAGGAAAATTAAAGAATATAAACAACTTCAGCGTAGAAGATTAAAAGATCTAAAGTTGTTGCGTTCTGATAATCATCGCCGCCAATTCAACAAATATCTGCGTAGTTCCAAATTAGCTGATGCAGATATTTGGGAGTTAAACGATTTAGAAAAAGATGTATTAATCGAGAAAGGAATAACAACAGCCGCACAGGTCGAAGAGAAACGATTACTTTATTACTACAATCTTGATAAAGAAATTACGGAGAAACTGCTCAAATGGAGAAAAGAGGTTGATAGAAAGTTTGAATACAATTCAAAGGCTGAAATTACCAAAGCCGACAAGGAAAGGTTTTTCAAAGAAACTGCTGAAAAACGTATTTCAATTGAGAGAGAAATTAATAAATTAATGAGCTCGGTACATACAGGCTCAGCACATCTCAAAAAGAAACAAGAAGAGTTTTCGCAGAAATCGAAAGCGTTGGCTGAAGAGATTGCACAGACAAAAGCAAACATGAAAGTTTTGAGTCTCTCTAATAATGAATGGGCAACATTATTAGCTATCTCATTTGTATTTCCAGTCTTGGGAATAGGTATTCACGAATATGTTTCATACGATCCTTTTTCTAAAGTAGAGAAAGACTCTTCAGCTGTTTATAACACACAAAATGAAACTAATTACAAAAACATCGAACCAGTTTATAGCGAACCATCAAGCACAGAATCTGATTTAGAACCCGCAGTAGATAAAAAAATAGATGTTCCGGATTCTGATATAACTGATGAAGAAATTGCCAAATTCTCTGAAGAAGAACGTAAGCAAATCTCAAATTCTCTAATTTCGAGTGCTGAGCAATCGTACCAAAATAGAAAATATCCGATTGCAGAAGATGAACTTCGTCTTGCCTTACGCTATGAAAAAAATAATATGGTTGCGTTTGCAGATTTAGGTAGAGTTTTATACGAAAGACAAAAATATGCTGAATCAATTAAATATCTAGAAAAAGCAAGAAAACTTGGTTATTTTGAGAAATATACAAGAAATTATATTGGAATGAACCAACTGCAATTGAAGAGATACAAAGCGGCTCGTCAAACATTTCTTCAAATTACCAAACAAAATGGCTCGAATGCCTCTTACTTTAATCTTGGCTTAGCAAATAAGGGATTAAAAGACTATAAAAAAGCGGCTAAAGCGTTTGAAAAAGCTTTGGAATATTATGCAAAAGATGTTTCTTCGCATTATGAATTGGGGCTTGCGTATTACAAATTAAATGACAAAGAATCTTTTAATAATCAGTATTCAAAATTGCTAACTTTAGATGAACAGCAGGCACGGCAACTTCTGGAAAACACATATAAATACTTGGATACAACGCCCAAAGCTGCGGCTTCAAGTTAAACTTATTGCCAAAACAATCTAAAAGGTGATACCTTTTTTCGTATCAAATTCAATAAATATCAAGACTATATCAATATGATTAAAACCGCTTTTGCTTTTTTGACCGTCCTTTTTGTATCTTTTTCAGCTTTTGCACAGAGCAGTAAAATAAAATCCATAGATGATTTTACCGATGATTTGCAAAAAATTGATGGATATATGCCGCTTTTTTACGATGAAGAAAAGGGCAAAATGTATATGCAAGTCTCGCGTTTGAATCAAGAGTTTTTATATCAAATTTCACTTCCGACAGGGGTTGGTTCAAATCCGATCGGCTTGGATAGAGGTCAGCTTGGAAGGACAAAGGTTGTTTATTTTGAGCGTGTTGGAAACAAAGTTTTGTTGGTTCAGCCTAATTACAGCTTTCGTGCTTTGAGTAATAATCCTGCGGAAAAACGTGCGGTTGAAGAATCGTTTGCAAAGTCTGTAATTTGGGGATTTAAGGTTGTTGCCAAAGATTCAGATAAAGTTTTGGTTGATGCGACGGATTTTTTGATGCGAGATGCTCACGGCGTTGGGGCAACGCTTAGAAGAACAAATCAAGGCACTTATTCGATGGACAAAAGTCGTAGTGCTTTTTATATGCCACGCACAAAAGGATTTCCAAAAAACACGGAAGTTGAGATGACCATCACACTCACATCAAAGGGGCGTACAGGACGACTCGTAAATCAAACGACACCTTCGGGCGATGCGGTTACAACACGACAGAGACATTCATTTGTAGAACTTCCCAACAGCAATTATAAGCCGAGAGAATTTGATCCGCGTATCGGTTCTTTCGCAATTCGCTTTTACGATTACGCAACCGACATCAGCGAAAATTTAGAAAAACGCTGGATTGTTCGCCATCGTTTGAACAAGAAAAATCCAAGCGAAAAAATGGGCGAAGCGGTCGAACCGATTGTTTATTATGTTGACAACGGCACACCGAAAAAGATTCAGGACGCTCTAATTGACGGGGCGTTGTGGTGGAATCAAGCTTTTGAAGCGGCGGGTTATAAAAATGCGTTTCAAGTAAAAGTTTTGCCTGCGGATGCTGACCCGATGGACGTTCGTTATAACGTAATAAATTGGGTGCATCGTTCAACACGCGGTTGGGCTTATGGTTCAAGCGTCGTTGATCCAAGAACGGGCGAAATTATTAAAGGAGTTGTAACGCTTGATTCGCAACGTGCGAGACAAGACTTCTTAATCGCTTCGGGTTTTGCACCGCAATATGCTTCACACGCTATGTGCAATTTTTCCTCAATGCCCGAAATTGATTATTTGTTAAAAGCCGATGCAAAAACGGATGCAGATTCATTGGCAGTCGCAAGAATTCGCCAACTTTCTGCACACGAAATCGGACACACGCTTGGCTTTTCGCATAATTTTGCAGCAAGCACTTACGGACGTGCCTCAGTGATGGATTATCCCGCACCGATGATAAAAATTACGAATGGAAAACTGGATTTTTCAAACGCTTACGATGATAAAATTGGTATTTATGACAAATGGGTAACGCAATTTGCTTACACGGATTTTCCAATTGGAACAAACGAAAAAGCCGAACTCGAAAAGATTTTGCAAAACGGAATTCGTCAAGGCTATCTGTTTATTTCCGATGCCGACACACGCCCCGCAAGTGCGGCTCATCCACTCGCAAATTTGTGGGATAACGGCAACGATTCGATTGTAGAACTCAAAAACATTATGAACATACGCCGAATCGGTTTGAATCAATTCGGCTTAAAAAATGTCGAAGAAAAAGCTCCGCTCTCAGAACTCGAAAATAAACTACTTCCGCTTTACTTACATCACCGTTATCAAACAACCGCAACCGTAAAAATGCTCGGCGGAGTCTATTACAATTATTCGGTCCGAACAGGAAACACAACCGCACCACAGACGGTTTATGAGATCGTCCCTGCACAAAAACAGAGAGAAGCATTAAACGCAGTTCTTGCAACACTTGATGTAAAAGAACTGGCAATTTCCGAAAGAATTTTGAATTTGATTCCACCGATGGCATTCGGCACAGCTTCAAGTCGTTCGGAGCTTTTCCCAAAACGCACACGCCCGATCTTTGATCCAATCGGAGCATCGGAAATCGCTGCAAATTTAACGATTAGCAGTTTACTCGAACACAATCGTGCATCGCGTCTTATTACTTTTAATGCAAGAAACAAAGCAAATCCGCATTTCAGCGAAGTCGTCAATGCCCTTGTAAGAAAAACTTGGCGAACACCTTATTCAAGAAATGCTTACGAAGCTGAAATTCAGAAAGCTGTACAGAATGTAACTGTTACACATCTGATGAATTTAGCTTCCAATCAAAATGCAAAAAAACAAGTCCGAGCGGTCGCTACGGAAGGTTTACGAAAATTGCTTGCAAATCTAAAAGCGAGACGTGCAACCAGCAACACCAGAACACATTATCGTGCGACAATTGATGACATTGAAAGATTTTTAGCCAGACCTGTTATGCCGAGAAAACAAACAAGAATTTTGCCAAATCCACCGGGTGATCCGATTGGTTCAAATTGATATATTAGATATTAAGGGCGGAAACGCGACCGTTAGGAAGCGTGTTATCTCGGAGTGCCAGACACGCTAAACAGCATCTAAAGAGTTAAAATGAAAGATAGAAGGTATTTAGAGTTATGAAATTAAAACTTGATATTACGCGAACAATAGCTATTTTTGTATTTTTACTTTCTCTTACAGTAGGAATTGCCCAAGCACAGGTTAAAGCCAGTCAGAAAGGAACTGTTTCGCAATTTGTTGCTAATACCGAAACCTCAATCGAATATAGCCGTCCTGTTGCTAGAGGCAGGATTCTTTTTGGTTCGGAAGGCATTGTTAAATACAAAAAAATCTGGATGCCGGGAGCAAACAAAGCAAGCAACATAAAATTCAGCAGTGATGTGCTTATTAATGGAAAACCTCTACCAGCGGGAAGATATAGCATCTGGACTGTTCCCGACGAAAAAAAATGGACGATAATGCTTAGCAAAGATTGGGATCAATGGCATACACTCTACCCGGGAAAAGACCTTGATGCACTAAGAATTGAAGTTTCACCGGAAGAAGGCTCTCATATGGAAGTTTTGGCGTTTTATTTTCCTGTTGTTACTAAAAATTCAACTACACTCCGATTGCACTGGGGGAAAACTATCATTCCAATTGAAATTAAATTGTCTTAGTTAGCAAATAATCCGGCAAAATCCGAATATGGACTTATAACAAAAAATAAGCAATGCTGAAAAATCAGCATTGCTCTCATAGTTCAAATTTCAGACAAATTACGGTTTCGGATATTTCGGGAAAGGTCCATTTGCTGGTTTTCTCATTGGATTTTTCCTTACATTTTGCATTGTAACTTGCACAGCTCTTTCAAGCTGTGTATCTCGTCCTTGTCGCCACATTTTAGGATCTAAATCTACCTCAATATCAGGAGAAACTCCGACATTTTCAACGTCCAGCTGACCTTGCAGGTTCCTAAATGCAACTCTCGGTGCTGAAACTCCGCCGCCATCAATTAGAGGTGGATATGTATAAATCCCGACGAGTCCGCCCCAAGTTCTTTTACCGACAATGGGACCTATTTGGGCTTGTCTAAACAGCCATGGCAAAAGGTCTCCACCCGAACCTGCATATTCATTAACAATCATTGTTTTTGGTCCATAAATCGAGCCGATCGGAGTTGTAAAATCATCTCCTTCACGAGTTGACCAATAGTTCATCAGAGGGCGTGTCATATAACTGATAAAATAATCAGCCGCTGTTCCACCACCGTTGAAACGCTCATCAATAACCGCACCTTTTTTGTCAATTTGAGCAAAATAGTAGCGGTTAAAGTTTGTATAACCCGCACCGCCTGTATTTGGCAGATAGACATAGCCAAGCTGTCCATTACTTAATTCATTGACTTTACGGCGATTACCCTCGATCCAGTCCAGACGTCGTAAAGCACCTTCATTAGCAACGGGAACAACTGTTATATTTCTTGATTTTGTGCCATTGGGATTTGCCCCGACTTTTATAACGATCTGCCTGTTGGCAGTCTGCTCAAAAAATGAATAAATATTGTCGGTTGATTTAATTTCACGACCATTAACCGCCAACAGATATTCACCTTCTTTCACATTTAATCCCGGTTGAGTCAAAGGTGCTCTCAAGTTTGGATTCCAATTTTCACCATTGTAAACCTTCGCAAATTGATAGCGTCCGTTTGTGATTTTGTAGTCTGCTCCTAGCAATCCGCCTAAGTAGCGTCTGGGAGTTGGTCTATCACCACCGACCGTGTTGTGATGCCCCACGGTCATATTTCCAAGCATTTCGCGGAAAAGATGATTCAAATCATTTCGGCTGACAATTCCATCCAAGAATTGCTCATAGCGATTTTCCATCATTTTGATGTCAACGCCGTGATAATTTGGATCGTAGAAGAAATCTCGCTGGATTCGCCAAGCTTCTTTATACATTTGCTTCCACTCTTCGCGTGGATTTATTCGAACCTCCATCCTACTTGTATTCAAAACACCTTCGCCGGGCTTCATTGGACGAACAGTTGAAGCAATAGTAAAGCGTCCGGGGAATTGTCCGATCAGCATTTGCTGCCCCGAAGCAGAAATATCAAACTGCGTTACGCGATCATAAATTTTTCTTGCTCTTCTAGTTTTTAAATCAAACTTATGAAGATTAGCTCCAACATTCGGAGCGTTTGTTGTTCCGCTTGAGGGAACTGCTTCAAACAAGAAAAACGTACCAGGTAAACCGGGAACTAACGCAACATAATTTCTCGCGGCTAAAGGTAGAGAAATGATTCTCTGATCAATTCCATCAAAATCAATTTTCAAATCTTTTGGTTTCGGTGGTCCTTTTGGCTTTTTAGGCGGAGTTTTTGGTTTGTCTTCCTTGATTTTTTCTTCATCACTCTCTGGCGAAAGCGGTGATTTTTCCTTCCCGTCTAAAACAATTGCATAGACGCTTCGCGTAACTTGAAATGGAAAACTCGACATATCAAGCCAACCTGTCGTTGGTCCTGCATTTGTACTTGCAGTGAAATAGATATATTTCCCACTTCGGTCAAAAGCCGCAAATCTTGCATCACTCAAACCATCTGTTAATTGAGTTGCTTTTCCTGTCACAAGCGAATAAACAAAGACTGCGCCGAGTCTGTTTTTGAGTTGTTTTGTGTATGTAATCCACTTGCTGTCGTGTGACCAGGTTGGAAACATTACAGGAAACGGATTCTCATATCTGTTTGTGTCAACTTTGGTTAGCTTACTTGTCGCAATATCCAAATACCAAATATTCAGCCGCTTATCCCTGAACATAATTTTCTTGCTGTCAGGCGAAAATTGTGGTGAATAAAAATAAGATGAAGGATTGCCAAGACTGATTTTCTTAACGTCACCCATTCCCGTCTGATCCCGCATGTGAAGAGCATATTCGCCTGATTCATCGGAAAAGTATGCAATCCATTTGCCATCCGGTGACCAAGCAGGATCACGTTCGGCAACGCCCGAAGTGTTTGTTAAGTTTCTAGGATTTCCTTTTTTTGCAGGAACGGAAATTATTTCGCCTCTCGCTTCGAAAACCGCTCTTGCACCGTTTGGCGAAATTGCTACATTTGAAACTCTGCGAGCGACTCTTTCAAAACGTGGTCGAACTTCCGGAAAATCACCAACTAACTGAATGTTTACTTTGTTTGTTTTGCCCGATTTTGTATCAAATATATTAATTGAGCCAAACTGCTCATAAACTATTCCATCAGGTCCTGCCGAAGCTGATTTCAAATCGTAACTGTTATTTTTAACTTCTTCTTTTACGCGCTTTGAGCGAACGTCATAGGAATAAAGCGTTACGTTTTTATCGTTACGATCGGAAAGAAAATAGATTTTGTCGCCCATCCACATCGGCGTAAAGTCATTTGAGTTTTTGCGTGGAATTTCAACAACACTCGAATCACTTAAATTACCGATCCAGATTTTCGTCGTGCGTCCACCTCGATAGAGTTTCCATTGAGCAAATGCAGGAGCAAGTGGCATATAGGCTAATTTAGAACCGTCTGGCGAAAGCGAAGCCGCACCGCCTGCCATCGGAAAAGGTAATTCTTCAGGCATCCCCTGTCCGCTAACAGAAATTTTATACATCTTCGGCAGAGGCATACTTGATGTACGGGTTGAAAGAAACATTAGAGATTGTCCATCATTTGACCAACCAATAACCCCATCATTCCCCGGATGGTAAGTTATTCTTTTCGGAACTCCACCATTTGCAGGGATTACAAATACATCCGTATTACCATCATATTGTCCCGTAAAGGCTATTTGGCTTCCGTCCGGCGAAAACAGCGGACTCGATTCCGTACCCGTTCCGCTCGTCAGACGAATTGCCTTTCCACCCGAGCGAGGAACTTTCCATAAATCCCCGGCAAATGAAAAAACAATGTGTTTTTTATTCATCGTCGGCTGTCGAAAAATCATCGGTTTACCGCTTTGGGCAAAACCAAAAGTTGCAAAAGCAACCAGCAAAATCAATGTAATTAAAATGACTCTTTTCATTTATCTCTCCTGCAAATACTTCTTGAGAGTTCAAGATTTCAAATTCAACCTCTAAAGTTTGAAATCTTGAACTTTGAATTTTCTTACGGCGTTCTTCCCTTTCCTAACTTTCTTCCTTTGTGAAAATCAGGATAGGCAGGGCGTTTATATGTTTTTGGTGGATTCTTTTTCAGTTCCTCCATCAAATAACTAACTGCTCTTTCAAGCTGTGGGTCGCGTCCCTTTCGCCATTCGGCTGGATCGTATTCAACCTCAATGTCAGGTGCAACACCGTAGTTTTCAACTTCCCATTCACCATTAAGCCCATAAACTGCACCGTTTGGAGAACGTATGCTTCCGCCGTCCATCAGTGTTGGAATTCCAAACGCAGCAATCAAACCGCCCCAAGTCCTCTTACCGATGAGCGGACCTGCATTTGCCAGCTTAAAGAACCAAGGCATCGCATCACCACCCGAACCCGCAAGTTCATTGATGAGCATTGCTTTTGGTCCATAAATTGCACCTGCCGGAACATTCCAATCAACACCATCTCGGAAAGCAATTTTTGCGTACTGCTGACGGGTTGAAAGATCCGCAACATAATCAGCTAACAAACCGCCACCATTGAACCGCTCGTCAATTACCGCTCCTTGTTTATTGGTTTGTGAAAAGAAATATCGGTTGAAACTTGTAAATCCGGGACCGCCTGTATTCGGAACGTAAATGTATGCGAGTTTCCCACCGCTTATTTTGTCAACTTTGCGACGATTTCCTTCAATCCAAGCAAGATTTCTCAAGCCGGTTTCATTTGCTGTGGGAACAACCGTTACTTCACGCGACTTAGTTCCATCAGGATTTGATCCGACTTTTATTAATACTTGTTTGTTGGCAGTGTTTTCGAAAAATTGGAAAAGATTGTCCGTTGACTTTACTTCACGACCATTAACCGCCAACAAGTATTCGCCTGCTTTGACATTTACTCCCGGTGCGGTCAGAGGAGCACGCAGTCTCGGATTCCAGTTTTCGCCGTTGTAAACTCTCGTAAAGCGATAGCGACCATTTTCGATTTTGTAATCCGCACCGAGCAATCCACCACGAACAAATCGCGGACGCTCAATATCACCGCCGCCAATATACATATGCCCAACGCTGATTTGATTAAGCATTTCGCGGAACAAATAATTTAAATCTTCGCGGTGAGAGATTGCATTTAGATATGGAGAATAAAGACGTTTTGCTTTTTCAATATCAAGCCCGTGTGTACCCGGATCATAGAAAAAATCTCTCTGTCCACGCCAGACTTCATCAAACATCTGCTTCCATTCAGCACGCGGATCAACACGAGCCTGCATTTCGTTTGTTTTTACACGACCTTGTCCCGGTCGGCTTGGACGGATCGTTGAAATGATAAACCACGAACGACGTTGGTTAAACATCATCTTGCTTCCGTCAGCCGAAAGCGTAAAGCCGTTGATCCCGCGTTTTGGCGTATCAAGTTTGCGTTTTTTCAAATCGAACTTGTGAAGTGTCAAACCAAACTGCCCCGGTGCTTGTGGTGCTCTTGGAATTTCTGTCAAATAAAGCGTTCCGGCTTTTCCTGCATAAAGTCCGTTAAAGTTTCGCGTTGGAATTTGTGGAATTGAAATAATTCTTTGGTCAATATCCTTCAAATCAATGCGAATCGGCTTTGGTTCTTTCGACTTTGGCTTTTTAGCTTTTGCTTTATCCGCCGCAGGTTTGGCTTGCTTTTTGTCAGCAGGTTTATCAGTTGGTTTAGCTTTCGGCTTTGGCTTTTCTGCCGGTTTAACTTTCTCTTCATCACTTTCAGGAGCAAATGGTGATGGTATATTGTTTGGAAGCACAACCATATAAACCGAATGCGAAACTTGATGAGCGATTCCCGAAAGGTCTGCGAAACTGATAGTTGGTCCAACGTCTGTGCTCGCCGTCAAATATAAATATTTTCCGCTTTTGTCGAAAACAACATAATGCGTATCAGCTAACCCATCGGTGATTTGATTCGCTTTATTGGTGTCTAAAGAATAAAGGAAAACTGCACGCAGACGATTTTCCATCTGCTTTGAATATGCGATCCATTTGCTATCAGGTGACCATGAAGGAACTAAAACATTATTGCGAACACCGATTGGATTTGTGTCAACTTTGGTGTTTTTGCCCGACTCAACATCTAAATACCAGAGGCTTATCTGCTGATCTAAGTAAGCAATTTTCTTGCTGTCAGGTGACCAAGTTGGATTAAAGAAAAAGCCCGGTTTATCGCCTAGCTTCATCTTTTTAACATCCCCCATTCCAGTTTGATCTTCCAAATGGAGCATATATTCGCCGGATTCATCTGAGAAATATGCGATGTGTTTTCCATCAGGCGACCAAGCTGGATCGCGTTCCATCACAGCCGTCGTATTTGTCAAATTTCTCGCATTTCCTTTAGCAGCAGGTGCAGAAAATATCTCCCCCCGAGCTTCAAAAATTGCTCTTGCTCCGGTCGGTGATAATCCTGTGTTTGAAATTCTATTACCGACGTTTACAAATCTCGGACGAACACCCGGAAAATCCCCGGCAACCCGTATATTTACTTTTTTCGCTTTCTTTGAACCAGCTTTTAATGTGTAAATTGAGCCGAACTGCTCATAAACAATGTCGTTCCCGTTTGCCGAAGCTGATTTAATATCGAGTCCGTCATTGTTAATAATCTTTTCAACTTTTTTAGATTTGGTGTCATAGCAGAAAAGCGTAGTGATGCCGTTATCTCTGTCTGAAAGAAAATAAATCTTGTCACCAATCCACATTGGTTGCTTATCGTTAGAATTGTCTCTTGGAAGTTTTTCGATGGAAGAATCGGAAAGTCTTGCAATCCAGATCGGCTGAGTTTGTCCGCCCTTATAGTATTTCCAATCACCTTGCCATTGTGAGAGTGGTTCGTAAGCGACATGAGTTCCGCTTGGTGACATATCCGCATTGTTTACCATTGGTAGAGGCATTTCTTCAGGCATTCCGCTACCATCCGTTCCGATTTTGTAAAGCCTTGCAAAATTTGCATAACTCACACGCCTTGAAGTAAAGAGAATGTTTTTCCCATCGTCCGTCCAACCGGAAACAACATCAGGTGCGGGATGATAAGTCAGACGTTTGGGAACTCCACCATCTGACGAGACGACGAATACATCCGTATTACCATCGTATTGCCCCGTAAAAGCAACCCATCGTCCATCAGGCGAAAAATGCGGATTGTTTTCAATACCAACCCCCGTTGTCAGACGCGTTGCGTTACCGCCATTTCTGGAAACAGACCAAAGATCACCCGCATAAACAAAAACGATCTGATCTTTGCTGATTGTCGGCTGACGAAAAAGCGTCGGGTTATTTTGAGCAAAAATACTCCCAACACTAATAATTAAAGCTAAAAAAATTAAGGTTAAACGTTTCATTAAATCTCTCTCCTGTAAACTTCCTCTGAACCAAATTTATGGTTTCTTTCCTTCATACCAAGTCGGCTTAAAATCCGAATTTGTTAGCCATTGAATCGGCTTAATCATTGAATTAATTGCTTGAGTCATATGATTAAAATCTATCGTGTCATATTCATCACTGGGTTGATGATAATCTTTGTGCAGACCAAAACTTGAAACTGTGTGAGCGATAATGCCTTCTTTGGCAAGCGTGTAATTATCCGAACGGCGGAAAAAATTTTGTTCGGGATGCGGGTCATTTACTAACTTAGCTCCCTTTTTGGCTAACGTTACACCCAAGTTTGACCTATCAAATCCGGTCAGCCAAAGTTCATCTTTGCCAACTTTTGCATCTGGACGACCGATCATCTCAAATTGCAAATTTGCAATGAATTTATGTTTTGGAAACGGCAAATTGTTAACAAAATACTTTGAACCAAAGCCGCCTGCCTCTTCACTTCCGAAAAATGCAAAATAGACCGTTCTCTTTGGACGTTTTCCACTGGCTAGCACGCGTGCAAGTTCTAAAACAGCAATGCACCCCGAAGCATCATCATCAGCACCATTAAAAATCTTGTCATCGCCGGGAGTATTTGGACGAACTCCGACATGATCCATGTGGGCTGAAAGCAGAATCACTTCGGAAGAGAGTTTTGGGTCACTTCCCTTTATCATTCCAACCGAATTCCAGGTTTGCCGCGTTTGCGGTTTACCCAAACGACCACCAATTTTTATCTGCGTTCCGTCTGCGACTTCTGATAATTTTTCTGCGGAATTCTTATCAATAAAAATCAAAGCAGTCGAAAAATTTCCCGTTTGTTTTTCAAATGCTGTGAAAGATACTTTTCGGGCAGCAAATCTATTCCAACCTGCCCGAATCTGTGGATTTTCCTCAACGAGAACTGCTGCCGCTCCGCTGTCAAGAAGTTCGCCCAAACTTCGCATCAAGTTTTGTGTTCTTCCGCTTTGTCTTAATAGTGCAATTTTGCCTTTTTGAGGCTTTTCACCCACTTTTAATTTTTGAAGCTCGCCACCGATTTTTTCTGCAAGCATACGAAAAACAATCATCTGCTTTCCGTGTTCAAGACTGATGCTTGAACCATTTGCTGTGTAATTTAATTTTGGTGCTTCGGCAAAACTATTGCGTGAGATATTGATTGTCTGAATAAAAGTTTTCTTGCCCGATTTATCTGTGTCGCCGGCGGGTTCAACACCAAACTGCTGCATTTGCGACGCGAGATATTTTCCTGTCAACAGCTCAAACTGTGTTCCGCTCCCACGCCCCTGCAAAGCATCGCTTGCCAAAAACTCCATATGTGCCTGAACATTTTTCTTTTCTACTTGGAGGTTATTGCCAGAGTAATTTAATTGTGCTTGATTTGAGGCAAACGAGATCTGAGCATTAGAAAAATTGGCTAATACTAACGCAAGAATAGCAGCAAACACTGCTCTCTTAATAAAAGTGGATTTCATTGATTTGGTGCTTTAATGTTTAAAATTTAGGTTGTTTCAATAGACTCTACGTTAAATCTTTTTGTGAAGTTTCGCAAATTTCTTAATTGCGAACATTATTCAGTTATTTGAATCAAGAAGCTAGAAATTAAATCACCACAATAAAAAAAGTAAAACGCTACCTGATTCAGATAGCGTTTTACTTTTTGGTTATGTAGTAGTTTTTATGTTACTTACAAATTAAAATTCAAATTCCACCTCTAACTCAACTCGGCGGTTTCCACCGACTGAACTTCCTCGACCGAATCCAAATCCTCCAAATGTCGAAAGGGATTGACCGAAAAATGGCGAATTTAAGTTACCAACGGGAGCACTTAAATTTGTTCGGTTGAAAATATTGCGAACCTGAACTGTAAATTCCAAGGAGTAACGGCTATCGCTACCACCTCCGCCTCTGCCGCGTCTGCCGCCACCAAACGGACCGCCGAAGCGTCCGCCTCTGCGACGGTTATTAGCGGATGAATTATTACCGCCATTGCGTGTGCCAAATTCAAACTTCTTGCTGGTACGCAAATTAACTATGAAAAAGTCCGGCGAAGTTCCGTAGTTTCTAGGGATTGTCTGATTCAAATCAGAAACACCTGAAACATCACAGAAAGGATCATTTAAACCGAGTGTGCTACAGCGTGTTGAAAGTTGTGCAAAAGTCGGACGCTCCGTAAATAATGTATCACCATTAGAATCTATTCCGTTTGTGATATTAAACGGTGCTCCCGAACGGAAAACTATAAATGGGCGTATGCGAACATTCCAAGGTGCACTGTAACTTGCTCCCATTATGAAGCGATGTGTCGAATCAAGAATTGAACGACCATATTCACCACTTAAGTCATATTGGTTAATTGGAAAAGTTCCTGCTCCATCCGTGTCGCTTTTCGCATCATTTAAGGAATAATTTGCGAAAATTGAATATTTACTGAATCTCGTTCGCAGGTTAAATATCAGTTGATTCTGGACAAATTTTCCGGTTGATTCATATTGGAAAATATTTCCTTGATTCGGCAGCGGACGCACACCATTTAGAGGAGCGTTGATGTTCCTTGAACGTAACAAACGGCGTGTCTGTGCGTTTATATATGTTGCCGAGAATGTGGTGCTAAACGGTAATTGTCTTTCGACGCTTACCGCAAGCTGTGTTGTGTAAGGAGCATCAAGCTCGGGCGAAACGATTCTTGTCGTTTGCGGTTGTGCAAAAGTCGAAAGCTGATCAATCGTCGGAACATTTGAAACACCATTTTGTGCGAAAATTACGTTTCCTAGAATGGTCGGATCTTCAATAATAAATCTTTGTTGATTAATTCCATTAAAACGTCTTGCTTGTAGAGTTAAACCTTCATTAAAACGGCTGTAGAAAACTCCGAAACCACCGCGAATAACTGTTTTCGGTCTGCCGCTACCGTTTGCTCCCGGAGCGTAGGCAAAACCAAATCGCGGAGCGAAATTAGCATTGCTTGATATATTGGTTTGATTCTCATACCGCAATCCAAATGACAGTGTTAAACCGGGATTCAAACGCCAATCATCTTGCACAAACAGAGCATAATCCGTTTGTGAAACTCCTGCTTCAGGATCGCCTCCAGCAATCGTAAATTGCGTCGGAATCGCACTTCCGAGTATCGCTTGGCGATATTGATCCAAACTTGTAAAAGTAAAAGTGCCTGCAAAATTATTTGGTGAAGCGTTGAGAAGTTTTGAGTGTCTTACCTGCCCACCAACTTTCAAAGAGTGCTGGTCAAGTAAAAATGAAGTGTAATTCTGAAATTCATAACGGTCTTCATTTGCAAAAGCTAATCCTATATTTGCACCGCCGCCCGTGAATGCATCAAGCACACGTATCGTCGGCAGATCAACTCCACCTTCATCAGAAGTTCTTCGTCGTATATATTGAAAACGTGCTTCATTGACTGTTCTGTCATTGAGAATTGCTGTTTCGGTTACACGCAGAGATTGGTCGGTGCTTTCACTATTAAAAGCTCTTGATTCCAAGTTAAAACCACCTAAACCTGCATTTTCGCGTGTATTGCGTTCAAAACTGTACCTTGCGATCAAAGTGTTGTTTTCGTTTATCTGATAATCGATTCGCGGATCGAAACTCATTTCTGAGTTTGGTAAGGGAATAGCTCTTTGTATTTGAATTGGATTTAGGTTTGGATCAAGAACGAGTGCGTTTATGAAAGCATTGCTGTCTGTGTCTTCCCGTTCAAAATTAAAGAAAAATGACGCTTTATTCTTTATAAGTGGACCACTCAATCTGGCTTCATATTCACGCCTTTGAAACGATGGACGATTTCCTAAAAATGGATTGCGTGAATTTAATGCTTCATCTTCAAACTCCATTTCAACCGAACCACGAAAACTATCGCTTCCCGGCTTTGTTAAAATTTCGATTCGTCCAAAGCCCAAGCGGTCGTATTCTGATGAAAATGGATTGGAGTTTATGCGAATCTCTCGTATCGTATCGCGCGGCGGTATGTTTCCGCCTGAAAATCCATCAATGTAAATTCCACCACCATTTGGTCCGGCTGAAGGTCCCGCCAAAGCCCGCAATGCATCGGCTAAATCTTCTTCATCATCTGGCAAAACCTCTATATCTTCCTCTTTCAGGACTATCGCACTTGCATTTGAATCCGGCGATGTATCAACCGTATTTTCATTTGTAACGGTTACTTGTGCCTCAAATGTTTCAAGTGTCAAAACAATATCTAGAGATTGCTTTTGACTAGATGAGACTTTAACTTCCGAATTTTCATAGATCGCAAAGCCTGAATTTTCTGCCTTGACAGTATATGTTCCGTAAGGCAATCCCTTAAAATTAAATTCGCCGACCTCATTTGTCTGTGTCGTTCTCGTAAAATCTTTTCCGTCGGTTACGGTTACAGTTGCTCCAACAACTATAGCCCCCGCAACATCTTTGACCTGACCTGTTATGTTTCCGTCATTTGTCTTACCAAAGACAAACCCTGTTAGCAAAAAAACTAAAACTACCAAATACCCTATCCGATGCATTCCTTCCCTCCTTGTTTCCTGTAAATCTGGCTTAAATGTATTGCTTTTTGATTAAGTGAATTATTACTTAAAAGTATAGTTTCGCATATTGGAAAGGATTAGTTGCAGAATTTAATGTAAAGTTTTGTAAAGTGTCGAATTTATCTTGCTAAATGCACATCAAGTATCCAAGAAAATTTGTATTAAATCTAATTTTCTTGAAGCACAAATAAAAATTTTGCGTCCTTAGCAAAAAATGTTTTTATTCGTAATAAAATCTTTTGAGTAAGCTATTTTTCGTTTTTTCTTGGATTAAGTTTTCCGCTCTGCACAATTTTTTATTGGTTACATTTTTCAACCTGTTTTTGCAAAACTATCGCTTCTTGATTTTTGTTGTCTATCCCCAAAGCAGAAATTAAGTAGGTCTTTGCCCAACCACAATTATTCTTGTTTAAATAAATTTTTCCAAGAATTATATGTGCATCAATTAAATTATTATCCCAGAACAGAGCAGTTTTTAATGAACTTACCGTTTGCTCAAATTCACCTCTTTGGAAATGAATTTTACCTAATAAAAGATAAACTTCTGCATTCATAGGGTCAGAAGACAAGACTTTCCTTAGTTCAGAAATGGCTTTTTTAAATTGTCCGTTTTTATAAAACGAATTGGCTTTGGAAACTTTTCTTTTTCTCTTTTCCTTATGCTCGTCTTCTTTTTCTTTTATTAATTTAGCTATGTCACCACTATCTTTTTTAACAAAAATTTCACCAGTAACAACATCGTATATCCAAATCTCTTGAATAGAAATTTTAAGAACACTATTGGTGTAATATCTTCCTTTGCTAAAATGCATTCCATTTTCCGCGTGGAGCTGAGTTAAAAGCAAAGTTCGCAGAATTGGTTTGGTTTTCTTAGCTTTTTCAATTTCTATTTCAAATTCTACCTTAAAACTTAAATCTACAGGTTCTGTAAACAATGTATTTTTAATTGGTAAATAAGCAAATAAATTTTGTCGCGGTGTTACAATGCTATGTCCTTTTTTATCTTGACAAATTGGAGACCAATTAAACACCGAATTCAATTTGAGTTCCGCCTTCATCGCTTTTTTGTCAGCATTATATTGGAAGTTTGTATCCTTTATCTGAAAAGCAAAAATGCTATTATAATTTAATTCGGCAATCAGAGATTTGCTTTTTTCTCTCTCAATTCTTTCTCGAAACTGTGGATTAGTTTCAAATGCAGTTTTAGTAAAGCTTTCTCTTCTTTTGATCTCGGTTATAATCAGGGATAAATCATTTCCCTTATAGTTTCTAGGTAGGGATGCCGCATCGAAAGCAATTTCCTCACTCGAAAAGCAATTTTTTTCTACTGAAGATGTTTGAGAATAATTGTCAGACAAAAATCCTGCGAAGACACTTAAAAGTATAACCAAGATTTTCGAATACCTTTTCATGATTGATTACTTAAAATTTCAAAATCAATTCATCATCTTTTTCAGAGACTTTAACGCTTCCGCCATCTTCGAGTTTGCCGAATAAAATCTCTTGTGCGAGTGGCTTCTTAATTTTTTCGTGAATCAAGCGTTGCATTGGTCTTGCACCGTATTTCGCGTCAAAACCATTTTTGGCAAGCCATTCTTTTGCTTTATTGTCGAGCTTAATAATGACTCGTTTTTCCATCATTTGAGCATTTAGTTCTTTGATGAATTTATCAACGATGAGTTTGATAACATCTAAATCTAAAGCCTTGAATGCAACTCTTGCATCGAGTCGGTTTAAAAATTCGGGTGTAAAAGTTCGCTCAATCGCACCCTTTGCCGAGCCTTTTGTGCTCGCCTGATTTTGGAAACCGATTCCGCCGGATGATAATTCTCTTGCACCTGCGTTGGTTGTCATAATCAAAATTACATTGCGAAAATCTGCTTTTTTGCCGTTGTTGTCGGTTAATGTTGCAGAATCCATAACTTGCAAGAGCAAATTGAATAAATTCGGATGAGCTTTTTCAATTTCGTCTAAAACCAAAACGGAATGCGGATGCCGCATAATTGCGTCGGTAAGCAGTCCACCTTGGTCAAAACCGACATATCCCGGAGGTGCACCGATGAGCCGTGAAACTGTGTGAGCCTCGGCGTATTCGCTCATATCATAGCGGAGGAATTCGACACCGAGAATTTCTGCAAGCTGTTTTGAAAGTTCGGTCTTTCCAACCCCTGTCGGACCCGAAAATAGAAATGAACCGATGGGTTTTGTTTCGACACCCAAACCTGCACGCGAAATCTGAATTGCATCAACAACTTTATCAACCGCTTCATCTTGCCCAAACAAGACTTCTTTGATGTCTTCCTTCAAAGTTTTCAAACGACCTGCTTCATCGGCGACAACGGTCTTCGGCGGAATTTTCGCCATGCGTGCGACGGTGTTTTCAACCATCGTTGTCGAAATAACTTTCGGACGTTTATCCTCAGGCATCAACTTTGTCATCGCTCCAACTTCATCAATGACATCAATCGCTTTATCGGGAAGATGTTTGTCACCAATGTATTTTCCGGCGAGTTCGGCGGCAGTTTTTAAGGCATCATCGGCATACTTTACGCCATGATGCTCTTCATAATACTTTTGCAAACCCTTGAGGATTTCGTAAGTTTCTTGCACCGTCGGCTCAAAGATCTCGATCTTTTGAAAGCGTCTTGCCAATGCACGATCTCTTTCAAAAGCGGCTTTGTATTCTGAGTAAGTTGTTGAACCGATACACCTTATTGTACCTGAAGCCAAAGCGGGTTTTAGGATATTCGAAGCATCCAATGCTCCACCCGAAACCGCTCCCGCACCGACGATCGTGTGGATTTCGTCAATAAATAAAATCGAATTTTCGTGTTTTTTGAGTTCTTTGATAATGGCTTTGAAACGCTGTTCAAAATCCCCTCGGTAGCGTGTTCCTGCGAGAACTGCTCCCATATCGAGTGCGAAAATTTTTGCGTCTTTGATAACTTCGGGAACTTCGCCTTCGGCAATTTTCAGAGCCAAACCTTCTGCCAAAGCTGTTTTTCCAACGCCGGGCTCACCAACGTAAAGCGGGTTATTTTTCTTGCGTCGGCAGAGGACTTGGATCGTGCGGTCAACTTCTTCTTCACGTCCGATTAGCGGATCAATTCCGCCTTCTTTGGCGACTTTGACTAATTCTTCCGTAAAGGATTCAAGTGGTTTCTTGCGTTTTGGTTGTGCAGCACGCTCTTCGGCAAATTGTTCTTCACCACCCAAACCTTCGAGTAATTCATCGCTGAAATCATCATCAAGTTTTGAAATTCCATGAGCGATATAATTCAAAACATCGAGCCGCGAAACACCTTGTTTTTTCAACAAATAAACCGCCTGTGAATTATCTGCTTGATACATCGCCGCCAAGATATTTCCACCATCAACTCTCTGCTGTCCGCTCCCTTCTGCTTGTAATAGTGCATATTGGATTGTTGACTGAAATGTCGAAGTTAATTCCGGCATCTGCTGAACATCATCGGGCATTTTCTCAACTGCAGTTTCAAAATAACCTTCCAACTCTTTGCCTAGCTCTTCTATATTCGCACCGCAGTTATGCAAAATGTCCCGTGCCGATCTATCGTCCAATAAAGCATACAGAAGGTGCTCTAACGTTACATATTCGTGCCTATGACTAACAGCTTCATCAACTGCGTGGCTCAATGTTTCTTCTAATTCTTTTGTTAACATACTGCTATTTTCTTTGATTTCGTTATCAAATTAGATATTAATACCTAGCTAAAGGTATATAACTTCTTATTTTGGTTGATTATAAACTTCAATAACTGATTCTTTTCCATTGGTAGAGCAAATAAATAACTCTTTCACTTTGCCGTTTTCAAACGTGGTTTCATAAACAAATTCCACAAGTCTAGATGAAGCTTGTGGCTTTACTTTTGCTTTGATAATTTTGCTTTTCAATACCTTCCCTAATTCTGAGCGAGTTTGTTTGAATTTTTTAATAAACTCTTCCTGTGTTACAACTTTTTTCGTTTCTAGTGAATTCATCTCATACATTTCTTTGAAGTTTTCTTCATTATATAGTTCATGAAATTTCTTAATCTGACTTTCCACTATTTTTTTATCTTCGTCATAGTAAACAGGAGTAACAGAAACACACCCATTTCCAATCAAAAAAATCATTACCAAAAGAGTTATTGTTTGTATTTTATAAATCAATTGCTTTTTCATTGAGTTAATTTTCTTACTCTTCCTCAACCGTGCAGAGAAACGGAAATTCTTGTGCTCTTGCCATATTCATTGCTTTTTCGGCTTTCATTGTGGCAATTTCGTATGGGTAAACACCTGCAACGCCGACTCCTTCATTGTGAACTTTGAGCATAATTGTGAAAGATTCCGCCTCCGAACGCATAAAAATTTTGTTGAGAACAAAAACGACAAACTCCATTGTCGTAAAATCATCATTATGAAGAAGGACTTTATACATTTTCGGCTTTTCGAGCTTTTCTTTTGTTTGCTCAAGAACCTGTCCATCTTCTTCTATTTCAGGAAAATCTGACATAAGTTTATTTTGCCACAGAGTAGGATGAGAAAAAAGAGGGAAGGATTATCAGAATCAAATGAACATTAACTTAATTCTTCTATCCATTCTTTTATTTTAGCTTTATCTGCATTTGTTGAAGGGAAAGCTCTTGAATCATCTGCTACAATTCTTAATCGCACAACTTCTCGCCGAATTTCTTCTAGTTTTTCATCTAAATAATGCTCAATCACATAAAACTGCCATTCTGCATCACCGCACTTTCCTTTTAGCAGTAAATCAAGATATTCAGTAAATATTTTTCTCTTTTCTGTATCAATCAAAATAGATATTTTTTCTTAAATTTTTGCGACTTCAAAATAGGTCTTTATCGCACCGTAATCGCCACCGTTTTCTAAAATGTCGAAAACTTTTTCAAAATTCTCCAAGCCTTCAACCTTGTGCGTCATCATACGTGAAAGCCAGCCGGGATACATAGCTTCGGCGAGGGCGATGTCTTTGACGCCCATTTCAAAGTGTTCACGGTTGGCGTTGACCGTTCCGACCATTACGCGATTACCGAGAACGAATTCTTGATTGATTAGATCGGATGGAACACCATCGGTTTTTCTGTCACCACCTGTAACGCTTGAGAGAATCAAGATTCCATTTTCATTGAGCGTTTGCATAGCTTCAAAGACAATCGGTGAATATCCCGTCGCTTCAAAAATTAAATCGTATTCGCCATATTTTTTAACGGAATCCGTAACGGAAAGTTCCCGTGTTGAATCATATGTCGCACCGATTGCGTTGCACAATTCGGCGTTTAAATATCCATCGGGAAGTTGCAAACCGAATCCGTGAACTTCGAATCCACGCAGACGCAAAGCCAGAACGGTTAAAAGTCCGACATTTCCTGTTCCTAATACGGCGGCATTCTTGGGTTTCCAGATGTCAAGTCTTTTTTGAATATCTTTTGCTTGTCTCAAGCCCTTTTCAATAATCGAAATAGGCTCAAGCAAAACCGCAACTTCAGCAATTTTCGGCGGAACTTTAATTAAAAAATCCGCACTTTCAGCATAAAATTCTGCCCAAAATCCGTGCAGACGCGAAATGCCATGTTCATAGTATTCATTGTCAGTCGTAAAATCCTGTTGCCCGATGAGATCGTAAATACTCGTCCCGCACGGGCGTCGAACTGTTGCAACAACAAAATCGCCCGGCTCTAATTCCCATACGTTTTCGCCAACTTCGACAACACGCCCAAAATTTTCATGCCCAAGCACCAGAAAATCCTCTCCGGCAGGAGCAACTCCATACTCCGCATTATTTATTTCGCGGTCAGTTCCACAAGCCCCAACTCGCAAAACTTCAACCAAAACGCCTCTTCCATCCTTAATATCCGAAACTTTCGGTTTATCCATCTCGACAAGCTTTGCCGAGTTCTTCTCTTTTGGTGTAATTGCTACTGCTTTCATATATTTTTTATAGGTATTTGATTTTTGGCTCCACTGATTTAATTTTTAATTCTCCAATATCTGCAAAAATATAATAATATCCATCTTCGAAATACAATTCGTGAATGTTTCCATAATCAATTTCGCCTGAAGCATCTTTTGAAGGCGACAAGTCTTTTTCTTTCCAATCTATTTCTTTCACATTTGCAAAAACTATCTTGGCATTTTTATAACAATGGACTTCATTTTGTTTTGGTTTTGAATACAAAGAGTTATTTGTGGTTAAAACAACTTCCATAATAAATTTGAGTTGAGAAGAATTTTCAATGACTTCCAATATAAAACTATCTTCTAAATAAATATTCTCAAAGTCTTTGAAATTATCGTAGTTTTTTTTCATTAATCCTTCTAAATTCAAATTTATTTTGCGTAGTATCCTTTTTTGCTTTTTACAATTAAATCAGGACGGTCTTTTATTTTTATGTTTAGTTCCCGCCAAGTTCCTTTTTCGCCCTCGGTGTTTGGTTCGTAGCCGATGCTGTAAACTTCGCTGAGGTCATTGATTATACGTTCGTAGATTCCGCTTAAATTTTCTATTTGTGAAGCTTTATAGTATTGTCCGCCTGATTCTTCAGAGAGCATTTTTAATGTGCGACGGGCTTGTCTGAAAGATTTGGCGTTGGTAAATCTTCCTGCGTAGGCGTATTCCGTATCGAGATAGATCGAAAAGATATTAGCGTCGTTTTTTCTCACTTTTTCGAGCAACTCAGTGAAGGTTGTTTTCGATGGACGTAAAGAGAAAAAGAAGCTTCCAGCAACAGGTCTGTTTGGATTTTGCATCAGGGTGTTATCCAAACCATCGGTCATAAAAACTATTGCACTTCGTCTGCCTTTTCTTTGAGATTTGAGAATTTTTCTGTACGTAAAATCAAGAGCGTCCCAGATTCTTGAACTTCCTGAATCATCCAGCTTTTGGATTTTTTCAAATAATTCTTTTTTATCGCTTGTAAATTCCGAAACAATCCTGACGTAATCAGCAAAAGCAACTATGGCGATTCTGTCATTTGGTCTGGCTAAGTCGATAAAACGCCTTGCCGAGTCAGCAATAAGCTGCTGCTTTTGAATGGTTGAACCTGAAAGATCGAGCAATAAAACCAGATCAAAAGGTGTATCGGTTGTTGAGAAAAAAGAAATTTCCTGTTTTTTACTATTTTCATAGACAAGAAAATCTTCTTTCTTCAAATCTAAATTGCGAGTCCCAATCAAATCTTTTGTTAAAACACGAACATTTAGGTTTACAAGACTGCTTTCGATATTGAGGATTTCATCTTCATCCTCCGTTAATCCCAAAAGCTTATTTTCTTCATTTTGAGAAGCATTTAAGGTGCTTGCATTTTGAGTTTTCAGGTTCGGAGGCTGTGGCATTCTAACCACAATTGTGCGGTATCTGATTTCGATGAGCTTAATAAATTCGGAAATGGGCGGGAGATCATACATCTTTCGCCATTTATCAAGATTTGATTCGTTTTCCAGTGGATAAAGATAACCAATCTCATTTTTTATTTTTATTTGAGTTCCGAAAACCTGTCTGCCTGTAGTTTCAATGCGAATCTTGTCTATCAATGAAGCCAAATTCCCTTTGGGAATTAGTCCTTTTTGAGTTGCTTCAACAATTACGGGAAAAAGTTCGCGTTGAATATCAGTTTCATTGCTATTTCTTATTAAATAGAGAGCGGCATCGAGACCTTCTTTTTTGAGAGTGTTTTTCCGCAGCCAGCCATATTCTTTGAAGATTCCGCACAAGCGAATCAAATAATTTCTGTTTTGAGTTCTGGCTTTTTCGATTAAGTCTTTTTTTGGTTCTTTCGCAACTTTCTGATTTATTTCGATCTGTTTTTCCTGCATTTTCAGGATTTCACGACGAATTTTTTTCTTGCTTTTAACTTTCAGAGGATTTTTAATTGTTCGGATAACTTTATCGGCTTCCGCTTTGGTCAGACACGGATTTTGTCCAAAGATCGCGGACGAAGCTAAATTTAAAGCCAACAACAAAAATAGTAACTTAAAACTGTTTTTTACAAATTTTTTCCCAAACATATCAAACCCTCCTTATTCTAAAACCCTTGCAATCTATTTATTTTCATACTCCCCGATTTGCTTGAGAATCTTTCCGATCAAACCAGTCCACCCAGTCTGATGACTCGCCCCTAAACCCGAACCATTGTCGCCGTGAAAATACTCGTAAAAAAGCGGGTAATCTCTGAAATGTTCATCCGTCTGGAATTTTTCATCATTACCGAAAACCGCACGTCTTCCCTCTTCATCCTTTAAGAAAATATGCGTTAGACGTTTTTCGAGTTCCTGCGATACTTCCCAAAGCGTGAGCATACGTTCTGAACCCGTCGGGAATTCAACCTTAAAATCTTCACCAAAATAATGGTCAAATTTCTGGAGTGATTCGATTATCAAATAGTTCATCGGAAACCAGATCGGACCCCGCCAATTTGAATTTCCACCAAACATTTTGCTTTTTGATTCACCAGGTTCATATTCAACTTTGTAAGTATGCCCCCCTGCGTGAAATTCGTACGGACGGGTTTTGTGATAACGCGATAGGGCACGAATTCCGTATTCCGATAAAAATTCATTTTCCGAAAGCATCACCCGCAAAACTCTTTTCAGGCGATCGGGATTTATAAGTGCTAAAAGCCTTCTATTTTTTTCACCTTCCGCCTTCATACAAGCAATGTCATCTATCATTTCGGGACGATTTTCTAAAAACCAATCCGTCCGACGCTTAAAATCAGGCAATTTATCAAGCCATTCTTCTTCTAAAGTTTCAACAGCAAAAAGCGGAATCAGTCCAACCATTGAGCGAACTTTCAAGCGGACGTTGTAATCTCCCGGAAGATGCAAGACATCGTAATAAAATCCATCGCGTTCATCCCAAAGTTCCGTATCTTCGTGCCCAAGATTGTTCATCGCGTCGGATATATAAACGAAATGTTCAAAAAATTTACTTGCAACGTCTTCGTAAACACTATCTTCATTTGCGAGTTCTAGAGCAATCGCCAGCATATTCAGACAATACATCGCCATCCATGATGTTCCATCCGATTGTTCGAGATGTCCGCCCGTTGGCAAATCGGCACTTCTATCAAAAACCCCAATGTTATCCAAGCCTAAAAATCCGCCTTCGAAAACGTTGTCACCTTCGGAATCTTTGCGATTTACCCACCAAGTAAAATTCAACAAGAGCTTATGAAAAATCTTCTCTAAAAATGCACGATCACCTTTGCCTTTGTGTTTGCGTTCGATTTGGTAAACACGCAATGCTGCCCAAGCGTGGACGGGCGGATTTACATCATCAAAAGCCCATTCATAAGCAGGTATCTGTCCATTTGGATGCAAATACCATTCACGAAGTAGCAAAACTAATTGTCTTTTTGCAAATCCGGGATCTAAGACTGCTAAAGGTATGCAATGAAAAGCTAAATCCCACGCGGCGTACCAAGGATATTCCCATTTGTCTGGCATCGAAACTACATCGTCATTGTACAGATGTGTCCAGTGCGAATTTCTACCATTCTTTCGCTCCTGTGGTGGTTGAGAAAACGCCGGATCACCTTCAAGCCAATCCTTTACAACATAATGATAAAACTGCTTCGACCAGAGCATTCCCGCAAGCGATTGCCGCATAACATTTTTTGCGTCGTCATTTAAATTATCGGGAATTATTTCAGCATAAAAGTCGTCTGCTTCTTTTATTCTTTTTTCGAAAACAGATTCGCAGTCCTTGATAAACTCATCGTGGGATGCAAAAGATTTTTTATTGGTAGATTCTTGCCCGCTGAGACGCAGGTAAACGACTTCTTTTCCGCCAGCAGGCAAATTCAGCACATAATGTGCAGAAGCCTTTGTGCCACTTTGTTTAGGATTGACCGCACCATCTTTGTTATTTATGACAAATTCGGCTATGCCGTCTTTTGTATATTCAGATTCATTTTCAGAACCGTAAAGACTTTCATAGTTTGTTTCATTTTCTGTAAATAAAAGCTGTGAAGAACCTTCGCACAAAAGCCTGTAAGTTCCACGTTTTTCTTCTTTGATTTGAATTGAAGAAAGATTTTCTGCGTCAGTGCCAGTTTCCTTCATCAGAGGCTTTTTGGCATTATCAAACCAAGACCATGTGTTGCGAAACCAGACCGTCGGTAAAATGTGAAGCGGAGCAGAATTTTCGGACCGGTTAACGGCGGTTATTTTTATGCAAATGTCATCAAAATCATCTTTTGCATACTCGATAAAAATATCGAAGTATTTATCTTTATCGAAGACTCCTGTATCAATTAATTCATATTCAGGTTGGGTTTTATTGCGTCTTTGATTTTCCTGTTTTAAGTTTTCATAAGGAAATGCCTCTTGCGGATATTTGTAGAGGTATTTCATATATGAATGTGTCGGAGTTGAATCAAGATAATAATAATATTCTTTTACATCCTCGGCGTGATTTCCCTCGGGTCCCGAAAGACCAAAGAGGCGATCTTTTAGAATTTTGTCCTTACCATTCCAAAAAGAAACTGCAAAGCAAATCTTTTGCGTTCTGTCACAAATACCTGCAATTCCGTCTTCATTCCAACGAAATGCCTTCAGATGTGAATGCTCAAAAGGAAAATAATCCCAAGCTGAGCCGTCTGGAGAATAATCTTCGCGGACTGTCCCCCAAGCTCTTTCGCTGACATAGCATCCCCAAAGTTTCCAATCCTTTTCGCGTTTATCCGCCGCTTCAAGACGTTTTTTTTCTGCCGTCAATTTAGTCTTTACCTCATTTCTTGTTTATTTATAAATATATTAAAAGGATGTCATATTATTTCTTGATTCGTCTAGCCTTTCTTTCCTTAATCCTCAAAAAAATAGACTCAGATGTTAAATTTTGGTAAATTCAGAGCAAACTTGGTTCAGAGGAATCACCCCCTTTCATTGATTTCTAACATAAAAATAGTGAAAAACTTTTTTTATTAAGCATTTAATTAGATTACCGAAACAATGAACAAGGAAACGCTTTCGACCAAAACTGTCAAAAAGTCGTCTGCTTTAGACGCTTTATCTAAAATGCGTGATCGTCGTAGAAAACGTATTTCGGATGAAAGTTTGCAACAAATCTTTACGGAAGTAGAAGATCACCTAAATGAAGGGCTTTCAAGTAAAGCAGAAACGATTCTTACCGACACGCTAGAAGACTATACGCACACACCTGACAATGAAGCTCTGATCTACAGATTGCTTTCATATACCCTTGAAACAAAAGGCGAGTATAAACGTTCGCTGGAAGTCATAGACAAGTATGATAACGAAAAGCTTTTGGGCAAACTCGATCTGGAAACCCAAATTAAGATCATTAACCAATTGGCGATCGCTCTAAACAATAATAATGAACATCCAAAAGCCGTTACACTTCTTAATTATTCTCTTGAAATTGCACAGGAAGCTCTGCTCACGCATCTCTATGGCGAGATCTATATTTCTCTTTCAAGAGTTTATAGAAAGCTAAATGAATATCCGATTGCCAGAGATAATGCTCAAAAAGCTCTTGATTATTACAGGGAAAACGGCGACTGGCGCGGAATGGCTGAGGCTTACAGGGAAGCTGCAACTGCATATGCTCAGGAAGGCAACAATAAAAAAGCCCTCGAAAGCTACCAACTAGCTGTAAAAATTATTGGCGACCGCTCTGCTCCATTTTTGATGGGTAAACTCTACTCAGATATGTCTGGGGTTTATTGGTTCTTGCGTCGCCCTCACGATGGAATTACCTGTCTCGAAAAATCAATTGAGTTTTTCTCACAGACCGAACACAAGGTTCAAACGGTTGCTGCTTATAATAATCTGGGCATTAACCTGATGCTTCTTGGCGATTGGATGAAAGCGGAAGATGTAATCCAGAAAGCCTTGGAAATCGCCATCGAAGTTGACCACGCACATATCGCCGGGATTTTGGATTCGCTTGGAGAGTTAAAGCTTCTGCGTGGCGAACTCGATGAAGCCAAAGAATTACTTAAAGAAGGGATAGAAATTGCCGAAGAACGCAAAAAAGATTGGTATGCAATTCAAGCGATGCGTACTCTTGCGAGATGTTTTCTTGCTCAAGACCAACCCGCCAAAGCCATTGAGCAAGCACAGAAGACAATTGATTTGTGCGAAAATATGGGCGAGATGCAATATGCCAATATGGCTGGATTAGTGCTTGCAGAGGGATTATTCAAACAAGGAAAATTTAAACAAAGCGAAAACGCTCTGCTGGAAATGGAAGAAAATGATTCTGAAGATGATTTCTTTGTTTTGGGAAATATCCAAAGAATTAAGGGTTTAATAGCCCTAGAGAAAAACGATAAGAAGACTGCTACGTACCATTTCAATCGAAGCCTGACAATCTTTCAAGCAGCAGAAGATTTATATCATATGGCTTTGGCACACTATCTGATCGGCACATCGCTTTCGGAAAGTCAGCCCAAGAAAGCCTCAAAACATTTTATATCTGCCAGCGAAGTTTTTCGAAAACTCGGTGTTAATCATCTTTATAAAGCTGCTGAATCTAAAATTGACAATTTAAAAACGGAAGGAACAAAAGATGATGAAGAGTCCTCGGTAAGTTCTCAACTTTTAATGCAGAGACTTGCTGAAGCGACTGCTTCACGCGAACTTTTATTTCGTGAATTAACATCTATTTTGCAACAAGAAAGCAAGGCTAGACGCATAGTAGTTGCTGAGATAAATGAACAAAATAGGTATTATCCATTCATCACACATGGTTACACTCCGGCGGAAAGCTCTGCTCTGCTCGACAAACTAAATGATGCGAGAGGAAATAACGATTTAGAAACTTTTGCTAAGACCAAAAATATTTCTGTCTTTCCACTAAAAACCTCAAATGCTCCTCCCGCAATGCTTATGCTTTATCCGCGTTCGGGAGCAACTTTGCTGAACGGTAGCGAAGTAAAGCCGCTTTTAAGAGTCGTCGAACTTGGGATGGACGTTTGTGCGTTGCGCGATAAAGATAGATTCCAAGAATCTGAAGAGGAAATCAGCCCTTTCACGTCACAAAGTTTGATGCCCGGATTTATACACTCATCACCCGCAATGACAGAACTTGTCGAGGAAGTTTATAAAATCCGTTCATCAGATGTAACTGTTCTCGTCACGGGCGAATCAGGAACTGGTAAAGAATTGGTTTCAAGAGCTATTCATACTGTCTCAAACCGCAAAGATCGAGTTTTTGTTCCATTTAACTGTACCGCTGTTCCAAAAGAGCTGGCTGAAGGTCATCTCTTTGGCTACAAAAAAGGAGCTTTTACAGGTGCCGCACAAGATTCGCCGGGTGTAATTCGAACAGCCGATGGCGGAACTCTATTTTTAGATGAAGTTGGAGATTTACCGCTCGATGTTCAACCAAAACTTCTGCGTTTCTTGCAAGAAGGCGAGGTTCAACCGCTTGGTGAAAAAGAGCCAATAAAGGTTGATGTAAGAATTATTGCCGCGACCAATATGGATTTGGAGAAGCAGGTCGAAAAAGGCTTGTTCCGCGAAGATTTATATTATCGCCTCAATGTTATACGACTTCGCGTGCCCCCCTTGCGGGAAAGACGCTCTGAGATCGAACCGATCGTTAATTATTACGTCAATCATTATTCGAGCCGATTTCACAAGCGAGATATTCAAATAACTCCGCAAACTATTGATTTATTAATGGTTTGTGATTGGGAAGGAAATGTTCGCCAACTCTGTAATGAAGTGCAGAGAATTGTTGCTAGAGCTCAAGATGGCGAGGTAATTACTCCCGAACATCTTTCGCCCGAATTAAAACGAAACGCAACACCGCTCGCTCCAACCGAAGGAAGTAATGTAACTCCGATAATGTCCCAACCCGGTTCAGTCGGAACATACAGCGTTGGGACAAAAGGCTCAACTCTTGAAGAAGCCGTTGCCGAACTGGAAAAACAAATGATTGTTGATGCTCTCAGGAGACATGGAGGAAATATATCCCGCGTTGCTAAAGAATTGGGTTTAACGCGTCGAGGTCTCTACTTAAAAATTGACCGTCATGAAATTGATCGAGAAAAAGTAGTAGCTTGATGGGATGGAGAGAGGGAGAGAGGGAGAGAAGGAGTGAAAGAAAACTGAATCATTTCGTCACTCCCTCTCCCGAACAATGCGAATTGCCAAAGCCATTATCAAGAAGAAGATCATCGCAACTTCTGCATCACCCAAATTATAATGAACTAAGCCACTGACAAAAAACCCAACCATTCCGCCAAAAGCACCTAAAATAATCCCTTTTTCTATCCAATCCTTAAAATTATTTTGTCTTAAGATTTTGAACATTTTTAATTTATAAATTCCCAAAATCAAAAGCCATAAGAGCAATGCCGATAAGCCTCTTTCAACAACAAGTTGCAGAGGCGTCGAATGAAAATGTCCGGGCGGTAATTTACCGTTGTCAAATAATCCCCATTCATCTTTGTAACGCTTGATCGAATCCATCCCGACACCAAGAATAAAATGCCTAGTGTTTTTCGTCCATAATTTAAAGCCTTCTCGATAAACAGTCTGTCTCCAAGTCGTCGAATTATCAGTCGAATCAAAAAAGTTAGTTTGTCGTGATTGCTGCAAAAATATAAGCCCGCCAATAACTAAAGGAATCGCAACTGCAAGCAAAATCAAAAATGTTTTCCGTGAAGCACCAAGCAAAACAATCGAAAATGCCGAAACCATAAACGCTGCCTGCGAAGCTCGCGTAACTGTTAAAAGTAAAGCCAAAGCCATCATTGCTACACAAATAAATAAAAGAATGTGAGACAAAGAGAAGGCGGGATGAAGAGAAGGAGCAATAGGACGAGAAAGTCTATTAAATATAACTCCTTCACTCCCTCTCTCCCTCTCTCCCTCTCTCACACTTCTCTTCAGACCAAATCCAGCGATAAATAACCCGAAAGCCAGCGAAGCGATCAACTGCAAAACTTCAGCAAATGTCGCATAATGTCCGTAAAATCCGGCTGAACGCCAATTTCTGCTACGCTTCCAGCTTTCAAAACCTAATTTTTCATTCGCTGTTTTTCCATCCAGCAAATCGATCCTTTTAACATCTACATCCAAATAAAAATCAGGACGATAGAGATTAATTTTAACAACTTCGTTCTCCTCAAATTCTGCCAAAACCTGTTCTGGTGAAGATGCTTTTTTACCATTAACTTTGACGATCGTATCGCCTTGGATCATTTCAGCTTTTGCTAGAGGGCTTTCGGCTTTAACCCCCTGAATCTCAACACCGCGCCCGATCACACGCTCAACCGGAGTCCAGATGACGCTGACCATACAAGAAAAGATCAGAGCAAAGGCAATAAGTTTTACAGACTTAATTGTCCGTAAATTGTTGATAACGAAAAAGAAGATCAAAAACAGCGAAACATTACGAAGTTTGTCAAAAGAAATGTCAGGAGCATAAGAAAAGGCAGCAGAAATTATTGCCCAAATGCCAAACGCCAAAAATGGAATAAAAAGTGCGGTTTTAATAAACTTTGGACGGGGCTTGATAAAAAATCGTGCTATCCAGAAAATCATTCCCAAGATATAAGCAATCTGAGTTGCGGCAATGGAATGAGGTGCCATTAAGGTCATCAAAATGAGAAATAAGAAAGCTAACCTCTCCAACCACAAAGCGATTGTTTTTTCAGTATTAATTCCCGCAATCAAGTCAAGTTTTTTTAGGACATTTTCCATGAAATGTTCAGATACATTTGTTTTTATCTTTTGCTTTTTTAATTTTGTCTTCTTTTGGTGTAGCTAATTTTGACATTTTTGCATTTACTAAAGTAGTCTGACAAATTGATGAAAAAACTTCCCGAAAACTTTGAGGAATTTACCGAAAATCTTTTGCAGGAAATAGAATCTGTTGAAGGCTATCTGACTCCGAAAGAAATTCGCTTTCTCGCATTGCTTGCGGCTGTTCCAACTGCAAAAGGTGAAATTTTAGAGATCGGAAGTTTTAAGGGAAAATCAACTACAATTTTAGCCAAAGCCGCCGCTTTGACCGATAATGCAATCGTTAATGCAGTTGACCCGATGATCGCACCTTCGGAAACCGATCCTGATCTTAAGGGCGATGCTTCATCATTTCCAGATTTTCAAAAAAACATAGAGAAAATGGGCGTTGCAGATAAGATCAATTTTCATCAAACATTTTCTTACGAGTTAGCTAAAACCTGGGATAAACCGCTTCGCCTCTTGTGGATTGACGGCGATCATACATATAAAGGAACAAAACTCGATTTTGACGGATTTGCCGATCATTTAGAAGATGGGGCAATCGTTGCAGTTCACGATGTTTTGCACGAATTTGATGGCGGAATTCGCGTTGTGATGGAAGATATCTTGCTTTCACCAAATTTCGGTGCGTGTGGTTTCGTCGGCTCAATTGCCTGGGCTCAATTCCATAAAGATGAGCGAAAAGGTTGGCAACATCGTAAGCATAAACTCAAACTTTACAGCCGTTTGGCTAAAATGATTCCCTATGTTGTTTTCAAAAAAGAGCTAAAAGGCTTTGAGAAAAAGAAGTATAAAATTCTGCGTTCGAGAGTTCCGCATGGTGCAATAAGTCCGGAAGAATGGTTAAAGATAATCGAATAAAATCTATGCTTAAAACAGACGAATCAGTAACTGCCGAAATAAATCTTTATTACGATTTATACGTTCCCGACAACGCCGAGAAAAACGCCCCGCTTCTTATTTCGATTCACGGTTACGCCGCCCACAAAAATTATATGATGCGTGAAGCAAAACTGATTGCACCTGAGAATTTTGTCATTGCATCACTCCAAGCACCGAATAAATTCTGGCGTGAGGCAGGAAAAGGCGAATACAAATTAGCATTCGGCTGGCTGACAGATTACAAAGCCCAAGAATCCGTCGCACTTCACCACAAATTTGTTTTGGATGTCATTAAAAAACTCGCGAGCGATGAAACCATCGATAAATCAAAAGTTTTTCTCTACGGATTCTCCCAAGCTTGTGCATTAAATTTTCGTTTCGCCTTTACGCATCAAAATGCCTTGAAAGGAATCATCGGAGTTTGCGGTGGAATTCCTTCCGATATGGACTTAAGCGAACTTTATAAGCCGACAAATGCCGAAACATTTTATCTTTACAGCGACAATGATGAATTTTATCCACTCGAAAAATTCAAAAAATTTAAGCAAAAGTTAGATGACTATTTGCCGAATTTTGAATCGTTAAAATATAAAGCCAAACACGAGATCACTAATGAAATGCGTAAAGATATGCGAAATTGGCTTGAAACAAAAAAAAGATAAAAAATAAATCCGGTCAACCTTATAATTGATTAATCAGGATTAATGTTTGTTTTCTGTTTATTCAACTCATTTTTTAAGTAATCGTTTTTCCTTTATGTTCTGCAAAACCTTGACACCCTTTGGAAGCGAGTTCAATGGTCCGTATACAGTACCGTTTTTGCTTTCTCCGTTGATCTCACGTTTAATTGTTCCGCTGATCTTCTTTCTTATCTCATTGCTCGTACACTCATCAGCAAGGAAAACTCCCCGGTCGAAAGTGTAACCGTCGCCAGATGGGGTAACCTTTATCTTCATTGTAAAACTCCCTGAGGTCTTGCCCTTTTTGTCAATCGGAAAAAAATAAAACCGTTTAGATAATGGCGGAAAGGTATAAGACCATACTTCCACCCCTTCCGGTACTGAATCGAATGAAACGGTAAAATCGAATTCATTTATGACAGTTGCACCATTTTGGGCAGATGAAATTTTTACATTTCCGGTAATGTCTTGAATTTGAATGCATGACAACTTCTTACATTTTTTGCAATCCCTTTCAAAATAAGCGTCTCCAAGATTCTCAAGAATTTGGTCTTGCATATTCAAATGGAATTCATATCTTTTAAGTAAACCGCCCTTTAAATATGTCAAAACCTCAAACCTTTCCAATATTCTGGGAAGCAAATCTGTCATTTCAGAAATCTCTAGCGAGCCGATAGCTGATTCCAACAAGTTTTTTATAATGCTTGGAATACTTCGGGGATTTGATCTTGCAAGAAGCTCAAGCAAGGTTGTTGGACTTCCATAAGCCTCTTTGAATGCCGCTTCGTCATTTTTGTAAATCTCCTCCACTTTTTTGCTCAATGTTTTAATTCTTTCCAGACGTTGGTAAGTTTGCCTTCTCTGTTGTCCGAGTGATCGATATAAGCCCTGAAAGTCTTCCTGACGGCATAATTTGATATATTTGAAAGCAAACAACACATCATTTTCATATCTGTCCCACTGAAAGCTTTTCAGGAAATTATCTTCAGCTTCGCCGTTCTTAAGCATTTCCTCAACCAAACGCAATGCTTCTCTTTCGTCCCGCAAAACAAAAATGTCATTTTTCTTATATTTTCTTTTACTGTTTGAGGGATATATTTTGCCATCTGATTGCCAGCCTTTCTTTGATTTATTAAAAAGCGAAACAGACTTGGTTTCTTTCTCTCTAAATTTGATGGCTTGTTCATTACAAAAATTTTCAGAAGAGTTCGACGGTTGGGCAAAAACTCCAAATGCTGAAACGCTGAGTAAGATTCCTAAAATTATCAAATTACAAAAGCGGTAGCGTTCAATTTTCTTTTTGTCATTACTTTTCATTTCTCTTCTCCTTTTCCTGTCGATGCAAGTCCAGTATTGCAAGCGACAGACTCTTAAAACTTTTGCCTTCCGTCGTCCTACTTTTAGATATTAAATATTTCAAAAGCAGAATTGACCACCTGTTTACGTAGCTTTTTCTACTTTTGATAGAAAGCCTAAGATAATAGCGGAGATAAATAAAAAGCTATATATGTTAAAGTATAACACTCAATGAAATAAGTTTTCGGTTTTTACATATCTAAAAAATATACATCCATAAATATGAATAAATTAAAAAGCGTACAAATATCAGTTTTAGTAGTTATAGTTCTCCTCACTTTCGCATCATTTGCGACGGCACAGGATAAAAAGATCGGTCCTGTTTTTGTTGATGGTGAGGCTCAAATTGTTCCTGCTTTTAAGGATTCGAAGAATTGGATTCGAGAAGACCTTTGGGTTGAAACGGAATTTGATACTGACGGCGACGGCAAAATGGATCGTATGCACGTTTCCGTTGCAAGACCTAAACATACCGATACGGAAGGACTTAAACTTCCCGTAATTTACGTTACAAGTCCTTATTTTGCTGGAACAGCGAGTTTTGTAAAAGGCTTATTTTGGGATGTGCGACACGAATTGGGCGAGATGGGACCGCCGAGAGTTCACCCCGAAGTAAAGCGTCGCGGAAAACGTCCGATTATTTCAAATTCTCATATAAATAAATGGCTTCCGAGAGGCTACATAATAGTCCATTCTTCATCCCCCGGAACGGGACTTTCGCAAGGTGCTCCGACTGTCGGCGGAGATAATGAATCTTTAGCACCAAAAGCTGTCGTCGAATGGCTGACGGGCAAAGATAACGGTTATAAAGCTCCGATTGGAGACGAAAAAGTTAAGGCTTTTTGGTCAACAGGAAAGATTGGAATGACCGGAACTTCTTACAATGGAACATTACCTGTAGCTGCTGCAACAACAGGAGTTAAAGGACTCGAAGCGATCATTCCAATTGCTCCAAATACTTCTTATTATCACTATTACCGCTCAAACGGTTTGGTCAGAAGCCCGGGCGGTTATCTCGGCGAAGATATAGATGTCCTCTATGATTTTATCCACAGCGGCGACGAATCAAAACGTGCGAGAAATAATAAGTTAATTCGCGATACCGAAATGAAAAACGGTATGGACAGAAAAACGGGGGATTACAACGATTTCTGGGCAGGTCGTGATTATTTGAATGAAATGAAACCGATGAAAGCAGCACTTTTGATGTCGCACGGCTTTAACGATTGGAACGTGATGCCCGAGCATAGTTACCGTATCTACAAAAAGGCAAAAGAAATGGGTTTGCCGACACAAATCTATTATCACCAAAACGGACACGGCGGACCACCACCGATGCGTTTGATGAATCGCTGGTTTACGCGATATTTACACGGCGTCCAAAACGGTGTTGAAAATGATCCGAAAGCGTGGATAGTTCGAGAGAGAGACACAAGAGATAAACCAACTTCATACGCTGATTATCCAAATCCTGCGGCATCTGATGTAAAACTAAACCTTACAAAAGGAGCACCTACAAAAGGTGGTTTGACTACGCAAAATGTAGCAAATCAAGGAACAGAAAAACTGGTTGATAACTTTTCCTTTGCGGGTTCAGCATTAGCACAAGCCGAAGAGACAAAACATCGCCTTCTTTATGTTACGCCTAAATTTGCAAAACCTATTCACCTTTCAGGCACGGCTAAAATAAAAATTAAACTTGCAAGCAGTAAGCCTGCCGCAAATCTTTCTGTTTGGCTAGTTTCATTGCCTTGGACAAAGGGCAGAAGATCGAAAATAACCGACAACATAATCACACGCGGTTGGGCAGACCCACAAAATTATCGTTCTCTAACCGAAAGTGAACCTTTAGTTCCAGGTAAATTCTATGAAATGACCTTCGATCTACAACCCGACGACCAAATAATATCGGCAGGTCAACAGATCGGTTTGATGATCTTTTCAAGTGATAAGGAATTTACACTTCATCCCGATCCTGGAACTGAATTAACTGTTGATCTGGATGGGACAAACATTACTTTACCGATTGTCGGCGGAGTTGATGCATTTAATAGTTCAGTACAAAATCAGTAGAAAAACTTTTTTTAATCAATAATTTAGCAAAAGCATCCTTGTCAGGCGTTCTATACATCAGAACGTTTGACGAGGATTTTTTATGCCAAAATTGAAAAACTCAATACGCCTTTCCGCCTTTTTGCTTTTAGCCTTTGTTTTTGCTTGCCAGACAAATGTTTCGACGATAGCTCAACAAGATTCACCTAGCTTTTTTTCGTCTTCAGAGACAGTTGAAAAACCTGCATTAGATAAGATCAAATCTGCCGACATCCGCAAAGTCTTAAAAAGTGCAAATGAGCAGATAAAAACCACAACCAGCTATACTCAAAAATATTATTCAATCAAATATCCAAATGGAGATGTTCCCCAAAATACGGGTGCTTGCACAGATGTTGTAATCCGATCTTTCCGTGCGGCAAATGTCGATTTACAAAAGGAAGTCCACGAAGACATGAAAGCTAATTTTTCAAAATACCCGAAAAAATGGGGATTACGACGACCTGACACAAATATCGATCACCGAAGAGTTCCAAATCTACAAACCTTTTTCAAACGCAAAGGAAAATCTCTCGAAATCACACAAAATGGCAAAAACTACAAACCGGGCGATGTCGTCAGCTGGGATTTAAATGGAAAAGGTCTAACCCACATCGGAGTTGTTTCAAACATTTGGGACAAAAATAAAAACCGCTACCTGATAATTCACAACATCGGTAGCGGAACTGAACTGGAAGATGTCTTATTTGAGTGGGAAATTACTGGACATTTTAGATATTTTTGATTTTTATTACATTTTTTTATACAAACTCTTTCTCCAAATACTCTTCCACTTTTCTAAAGAAACAAAAATAGTGCATCCTTTTTCTTCTGACCACATTATCCATCCATTACATTTCTGTGATAAAAACCGCAAATCACCTTTTGTTTCTTCATCTAACTCATTCAATCCTAAATAATCATCTTTAATTAATTGATTTTCAAAAATTATTTCCCAAAGCTTAAATTCAATACCACTTAACCAAGAAGCACAAACAAAATCATGACTTATATCCGAAATATATTGGGTAAGAAGTCCTTGATAATCATTAAAGTTCTCAGAACCACATGCGTTTGCTTTTAATAAAACTGTAGTCTGATTTGCCAACCCCTTATTTACAGCTATTTTATAGGGTAAACTGCCTACCTTAGAGCGAATGCTCAGTAATTCAGGATTGTTTCTTACTAAATCTCTTACATCTTTTATATTACCTTCGAGAATTGCGTTAATAAGAGGGTTTGATTTCATGACATTTGTTTAGCTCTTGATATTTTGATTTTTTCTTTTGCTTCTTTTGTATATGTGCTTTTAGGAAAGCTTTTAATTAGTTTTTGATAATATTTCTTTGCTTCGTCGTATTTTTTTTCTAGCAAATAAGTTTCGCCTAATAAAAACAATACTTCATCCATTTTTGAATAATTTGGATATTTATCTACTATATTCAAAAATCTAGATTGAGCCCCTCTTAAGCCTTTTCCTTTGAGTCGAAACATTTTCAAATAAGCATTTCCAGCAAGAAGATTCTTTTCAGCATCCTCTTCAGCCAAAATCTCAAGCCGCTTATTTAAATACGGTAATAAATCTGCATTAGGACAAACATCTAAAATTTTTTTGATGTAAGGAACTGATTGAAAATGCCCCTCAGAACCTCGAAATTTTCTCATTTGATAGTAGTATTCAGCCTTACTAAATAAATCAGTAGTGCATTGCATCACTTTAGGAGGTAGCGGGGCAGGTTCAGTCACTTTATTTTGTGATTTAACAGAAAGAAATAATACGCAAAAACAAGGTATTATGAGAATTTTTATAAGAAGCTTACTCATGCCGTTTCCGTTTTTTCGATTTGTTCCATTGTCATTTCTTTGCTTTCCTTCGATTCAAGGTGTCCCTTGCTGTCATTGCAAAATTCTGAAACCAAATTGGTGAAAAGCTCAGGTCTTTCTTCATGCGGAAGATGTCCGCAATCCTTAAAAATTACAAGCCGCGAATTTAAGATTCTGTCGTAAAGTTTTTGACCGTTGCCAACTGGGATTACATTGTCCTCATTGCCCCAAATCAAAAGTGTTGGTTGATTGATTAGATGTGAATCTTCTTCGATTCGATTTGCGTCCCAATTTTTTATCGTCATCAAAAGTGAATTGTGGGCATCAGCAGCTCTAAGCGGTCGTAGGACAGCATCAACTCTTTCTTCGGTTATAAGATGATGACTTGTCGGATGAAGCGTTCCCTGCATACGGAATTTTAGAAATGCTCTCGAATCAATTAAAAACGGCGACGTTGCTTCACCAACGGCAGGGATTTTAACAAAACGCATCAGAGGATGTGTCATCGGTCTGTCGTTTATTACAGAACCGACAAGTACCAGTTTTTCAACTCTTTCAGCATTATCTAATGCAAACCAAGAAGAAACTGCTCCACCGTAGGAACTTCCTACAAGCGTAGCCTTACCGATTCCCAAACGATTCATAAAACGCAATATGACACGGGATTGTGACGCGATTGAATAATCAAACCAGCGTGGTTTTTCGGAAAAGCCAAATCCGAGCAAATCTATGGCAATAACATGAAAGCCCTGTTCAGCAAGTATCGGAGCAACTGTTTTCCAGACGTAAGTTGAAGCCGTATAACCGTGAACTAAAACAAGTGTTGGGTATATATCTGCACCAAATTCCTGATAGTGAACCGTGACTCCATCAACATCTACGAAATTAGAATTTCTGGGGTGGTGTATATTTTCAACGTGGTCATTCCAACGAACAGTTTTTTCACGGGTTAAAAGTTTCCAAGCAACTGTTGCACCGACGACTCCGCCAACTCCGAGTGCCAGATGTTTTTTTTCCATAAACTATTTTTCTTTCCTGTGCTTTTTCGCAAAATGCCTGAAAGTTGCTGAATAGCCACCGTTTGCAATATCTATTTCGTAGCTTGCCTTATTACTTTTCCAATAATCTTCAAGCGTTTGCGCTGGCTTTATTATAGCCACATTTTTGTAATTTGAAACAACAATTTGGGAAACTTTCTCTTCGCCGAATAAACAACCGCTTAATTTTTGAACTTCCCTTTTGTCGTTTTTGTATTTTTCAATCACAATCTTAAAATGTTCGTGATCGGTATAATATATTCCGCTCAGAGCATAAAGCTGTGCGGGCAGAGTTCCGTTTTTCAAAATAGATTTGAAAGCAGCATCGGTTTGTTTTTCTTCGAGCAAAATGCTGAAGTTACGGACATTTTCAGATAAAGTCCCTCCCATTCCGACGATTGCATCTTCAAATTGCTTCGCTTTTATAAGCTTTTTGTAAGCCTCTTGTCCTTTGCTTGAAAGACTTGAAATATCGAAGTTATCCATCTCTTGTTTAGATTTCACCTCAGCACTCATATTTCCAAATAAAAATACTAATGAAAGCATTATAACTATAAACTTAATCATTTGTGTCGCCTCCTTTTTTTCTGGCTTTAGCTTTTTCTTTTTCTGCGAAGTATTTGAAAGATGCGGGATAACCGCCGTTAGCAATATCAAAATGCCAGCTCTGCGGATTAGTTTTTAAGAAATCTTTGAATGTTTGAGATGGTGGAATAATTGCCGCACTAAAGTATTTTTCTTCAATTATATGATTTGTTTCTCTTTCAAACATCTTGCAACCGCTTTGTGTCCAGACCTTTACGCGGCTGACTTTAAATTTTTCTACTTCCGCTAAAAATTGTGGATAATCCGTGAAATACATCCCGCAGAGTGCGTAGAGTTTTCCTGCAACATTTGCTTTTTTGAGCAAGGATTTAAATGCGGCATCAGCCTTTTTTTCATTTAGTAAGACATCAAATGCTTTGATACTCTCGGAAAACATTCCTTCGCCAACTATTGCATCTTCAAAAACTTTTGCCTTGAGAATTGTTTCATAAGCTTTTTGTCCCTTTTTCGAAAGTGTCGAAGCATCAAAATCAGTAGTCTGAGCCTTTATTTCAAAACCTCCAAAAACCAAAACCGAGAAAACCATCAACAGAAAAATTTTAGCCACAAGAAAAAACCTCTTTATTAATCAATTTAGAAAGACGATACGCGGTTGAATTTGTTGCTTTTCATTGTCATATTCACCAATTGCAACCAGATTTTCTGCCTCGTCGGTTAATCTAACTTGTTGAACGTCTTTTCCCTCAAAACTTGCACCAACTTTCATTCCATTTTGCACCCGCTTTAACTCACTTCCATCAAGTTTTCTCTCAGGTAAATGCGAAATGGCTTCGTTCATCGAAATTAAAATTTCGTCCAACTTTTCTTCATCAACAATTTGCTCTAATTTTTCTAAAGTGATGGCACTTTCAATCCCAAACTTTCCCGCTTTCGTTCTCCGCAATTCTGCCAAATGACATGGCACACCAACTTTTCGCCCAATATCTTCCGCCAAAGTCCTTATGTAAGTCCCAGCCGAACAAGTGACTATTAACTGAAAGTCCTGTGTCTCGGGTGTCGGGTCTTCTTCTCGCAATTCGCAATTCGTAATTCGTAATTCGCTTATTTTCACAGCTACGGGTTTTCGTTCAATCTCAATCCCCTTTCTGGCAAGTTCGTAAAGCTTTTTCCCCTTAACCTTTTTAGCCGAATACATAGGTGGAACTTGGCTTATCTCCCCCATAAATTCAGGTAAAACTTGTTCAATATCTTTAACTGTTAACTGCTGACTGCTAACTGCTGACTGCCGACTCCCTGTTCTATCTCCCGTGTCAGTTTCAAATCCAAATCGCACAACTGCTTCATAGGATTTTTCATCCTTGTCCAAAAATCTTGCCAATCGCGTTGCTTTACCAACAAGCATTACCAAAACGCCCGTCGCAAAAGGGTCAAGCGTTCCTGTATGCCCGATTTTTTTTGTCTTTAAGATTCGCCTAAGCCTTGCAACGACATCATGTGAAGTTAGACCTTCGGGTTTGTCTATAACCAGAATTCCATTCATAATAATTTTGAATTTTGAATTTTGAATTTTGAATTTGCAAATGCGTAAGTATAAGAAACCCATCAAAGACGAAGACCGCGTGATAAAAAATCCCGAAAGGTCAAAACGAAAAACTTTTGATCGAGCAGTAAATCTACTTACATACAAACCTCGTTCGATAGAAGAATTGAGGACACGCCTGCTCGAAAAGGTCTGGACAAATGAAGAAATTGTTGACGAAGTTATTGAAAAATTAAAGGAATACAATTACCTGAATGATGAACAATTCGCAACCAGCTTTGCATCCTCAAAAATTCGTCAGAAAGCAATAGGTAAAAGGCGTCTGCAACAAGACCTTTATCGTAAAAAGGTTGATAAAGAAACAATCGAAAAGGTACTAGAAAATGCTTTTGAAGAAACTCCCGAAGAAGAAATAATTGATCGTGCAATTGCCAAACGTCTGCGGATAAAAGGCACGCCCGAAACACCAAACGATAAAAGAAATTTCTTTGCTTATCTCATGCGACAGGGCTTCGATTACGAGCTTATCCGCAATAAAATGAACGAACTCCCCAATCCGGAAGATGAATAAAATAAGAGTGCTTTCAATCATCGGTATAGTCTTAGGATTATGCGTAGGTATCTTTGCAGGACTAAGTTTATTTTTAGTCTCCGAACAGAATTATCTTGTTGGAAAAAAGAACCTGCATATGATGTTTTGGGGAATTTTGCTAGTAGTTTCTATTTGTATTTTTCTAGTTTCACTATTTTATTTTCTAGCCACAGGCAAAAAATATCAAGAAGCTAAAAACTTTAACCACCTCAAAAAAACCATTGAATTCCACGAAAAATCTATTCGTCCGCAGAAAGGTGTTGCGAGAGGATGTTCGGACTCTGAGATTGAATATCTAGAAAAGTATTTTGGTTTTGAATTACCTATTTCTTACAAGCAATATCTCAAATTTATGGGTAAGGATTATCAAGGAATATTTAAAGATCAAAATTGGTTTATTGATACTGTAATCGAAAATACTAAAAATTTATCCCATCTCATAAAAAACAGCCAAATTGAAGATAAATTTTCAGACGATTACCTAGCTTTTTACAGTAATCAAAATAATCTTTTTGTCTTCTTCGTGCTGCCCAAAACAAGCGAAAATCCACGCGTTTGGATCTATGATTCGGAAAACGATAGCTATCTCGAAAAAATAGAGTCTTTTACAGACTTTTTGTTCGATGAAATGAAGCGATTAACTACCGACCTTAAATAAACTAAAATCAAATCTTCATCAAATTATGCTTTTTTCGTGAAGTGTTGCTTGGATTTGAAAATGTTTATTTGTCTTTATTCGAAAGACTGATTGTTTCGCCTTCAACATCCATTTCCAGTTTTCGGGTTGTTTCCTCAACAACGCTCGGCATTACCAAATCACCTGATTGATCTTTTATGTCAGCGATGTCAGAAGCAAATTCGGTTTGCTTTGGTGGTAAAGCATTTGTGTTTTCCGGCTCAGCAAGAGAGATATTTTTATTTGGTTTAATTCTAATACTGCTTTCTTTGTGTTCTTTTATCTTGATGACGTGAGCGACACCTAAAGCCAACATTGTGAAAGCAGCAAATAATAACCAAAACCACCAACCTGCTCCCATTGGTTGCAATGCTAAAATAAAGGAGGTAACAAAGAGAGCTGCTGCCATAGCTAAGAGGAATAGAGCGACATCCCAAGTCGGTGCTTTTTTATCTTTCTCGTTTTCATCAATAATTAGTCTTCCCGACATTAAATCAGGAATCAAACTTAAATCACTTCCGCATTTTCGGCAAAATTTTCCGTCATCAGAGTTTTCTATTCCACATTTGGGACAAAACATAATCTAATAATCCTTATTTTATTTGTTGCGATCTTTTCAATATTGTTACGCTTTTTGCTATTCAACCGTTCAAAAATTCTTTTTCACACAAATCATTTTATTTCATCAACATATCATATTTGATTTTTTGGAACATAGAATTTAATAAAGTTCGAATGCAAAGCCGTTATGAATTAAATCTGAAAATATTTGTCAGATTTTGTGAGACTTGTGCTAGAATTCTCAAAAAATCTCGCCTTTATAAAATTTAACAACGGAGTAAATCAATAATGCTTGCATTAATTGCAGTCGTTTTTTTAACTTGGCTTGTTCTCGGCTATTTCACCTATGGACGTTGGGTTGCGAAGCAATTTGAACTCGATGATTCAAGAGAAACACCTGCCAACAAACTCGAAGATGGCGAAGATTATGTGCCAACCCGTCCGTTTTATCTTTTTGGTCAACACTTTTCAGCAATATCTGCGGCGGGACCGATTGCAGGTCCAATTTTAGCTTGTATGTATTTCGGATGGCTTCCATGCCTTCTGTGGATTGCGTTTGGTGTAGTTTTGATCGGAGCAGTTCACGATTTTTCTTCTCTAGCATCAAGCGTCCGACACGAAGCAAAATCAATCGCAGAAATCGCCAGAGAAAAACTCGGAACAGGTGCGGGGCGTGCAATGATGGCATTTATTTGGATTGCACTCATTTACGTAATTGTTGCATTTACAGATATTACCGCTGGAACATTTGTTTCGGGAGCAGATAATTTAAAGGATGCAAAAGAATTTAATCCTGGTGGTGCAGTCGCATTTGCAAGCATTACGTATTTGGGGCTTTCGATAATTCTAGGCTTAGTTGAAAGGTATATAAAACCGCCGCTTTGGCTTTCGACAATTATTTTCGTTCCGCTTGTTTTTTCGCTATCTTGGCTCGGCACAGAGTTTTCAAATCTGTTTGTTTTAAGCCATCTTTCATGGTCGGTAATAATTTTAATTTACTGCGTTGTCGCGTCACTTGTACCTGTTTGGTTCTTACTTCAACCACGTGGATATTTAGGTGGATTTGTTTTATACACGGCTTTAGCGGTCGGCGTAATCGGAATATTTTTTGGTAATTATGAAATCCAACAGCCATATTTCAACACTTGGGATTTCGGCACGATGACGGGAACACTTTTTCCCTTTCTCTTTGTAACAATTGCCTGTGGAGCGTGTTCAGGATTTCATGGACTTGTCTGTTCGGGAACGACCTCCAAGCAAATTGATAAAGAATCACACACTCACCCAGTCGGTTACGGAGCAATGTTGGCAGAAGGTTTTGTCGCATTTATCGCACTTGTGACAATTATGATCGTTAGTTCTGAAGCAGTTAAAGGTGTTTCGCCCGGAACAATCTATGGCAATGGAATCGGTAACTTTTTAACGATTATCATTGGTGAACAATATTTGCCGTTTGCAATAACTTTTGGTGCGATGGCTTTTTCTACATTTGTTTTTGATACGCTTGATGTCTGTATGCGGCTTGGGCGTTACATCGTGCAGGAACTTATCGGAATTCCAGGAAAATCAGGAGCAATTATCGGAACTGCTGCAACTGTTGCATTGCCAGTTATCATCGCATTTTCGGCGACAAAGGGCTCTTGGCTTGATTTTTGGGCATTGTTCGGGGCGTCTAATCAACTGCTCGCTGCTTTAACCCTTCTCTCAATTACAGCTTGGCTCTACCAAGCACGTAAACGAATCGCTTTTACATTAATACCGATGCTTTTTGTTTTAGTTGTAACACTTTGGGCTTTAGGAGCTTTAACCATCGGAAATTTCCAACAAGCAAATGGTTTTGATATAAAATTCATTAACGGAATAGCTTCTTTAACCCTAATCGCTTTGGCTATTTACTTGGTTGTTGTCGCATTGATCAAGCTAAAAATCAATAAAAGCGGCAAAGATGAATTAGTCACGGTCGAAGGATGAAAATTACTATGATAAAAAAATTTCCCCTTTTAATACTGATAACTCTCCTTGTATCAATTGGTTTGGTTTCGGCTCAAAGCAAAGTAACCAAGATCGAACTAAATGTGTTTCCCAAAACAGCAAAAATTCGCCCTTTGGAAACTGCGATAATCCAAGCGGAATTTTATGGAGCTAAGAAGAAGGGGTTGTTCGGAAATCTATTGGGAGACGCTGCTGATGGCAAAATTTCGAGAGTTCAGAGCAACAAGTGGAAAGTGACAGTAACTCCTCAAAAAGGTTGGTTCTCAAAACCTTTTCTGTATCAGAAAGAAGGTGAAAAGACTAAATCAGGATTTGAAAACTTCATCAAACAGGGGTTGGGAGCCGCTTCGTCTAAAGATTCTGTTCTTTTTACCGCTCCTGAAAAAGAAGGAAAATACAAAATAAAGATCACCGAAGGAAATTTAAGCAAAGAAGTAACAATCGAAGTAAGTAACTCTGCCAAATCACAAAAGAACTCCCCGCCAATTCCCTTTGATAATGCTACAAATTCCGAAGACCCCTATTTTTATCTAGTCGAAAACTATGCTCCTTTCATTGCTCAGGAAACTTGGTTTAACCCGGAAGCGGATTTTATTACAAGATTTGATTTTGACGGTAATTGGAAAGCTGATGACAACTGGGAAAACCTCGAAAAAGGTTCTCTCCAAGCTTATGTTTATTACACCGTAATGGAAACCGAAACGCATTGGTTTTTGCATTACAATTTTTTCCATCCAAGAGATTATTCGGACATATGCATCGTCGGAACGTGCCACGAAAATGACAATGAAGGAATGATTTTAGCCGTCCGCAAAGACGGTTCAAAATTCGGTAAATTAGAAGTAATGGAAACGCTTGCTCACAACAATATTTATACGTTTACAAATGACAAAAAAATCAAAAAAGGAGTTCACAACATAGATGGAAAACTCGATCTATATAAAGATAAACACCCGATAGTGTTTATCGAAGCAGGCGGACACGGCGTTCTCGGAAGCAGTCATAAGACTTCATTCTTTGATGCCGAAAAAATGGATTTCAAACAAAACACAGGCATCACGTATGTTTATGAAAAGTCCAACGCCGAAACACCAAAACACTCTAATGACAGAAATGTGAGTTACACGTTTATAAACATTTATGAAGATTGGTGGAAGAAAGGAAACCAAGAAACTGATGAAGCAAATGAAACCTTCGATAATTTCTTTGAATATGAACCTTTTGGAAACCGTCCACGTGCAAGTGCAAAATTCATCGCTGGAGCATTCAAAGGTAGAACCGCGAGCGACAACAAAGCCAAACCCTTCTGGGCTTGGCATGACCGCAAGACAAAGAAAAAGAAAGTTCTAAATACGGGACAATGGGCTTTAGACCCAGCTTATGCACTTTCTAAAAACCTAAAATTCCCGAAAGATAAACCTGTTTCAACCGAATATATTTTTAACCCCTATCTGGATGTAGAAAAAGACATAACACCATGAAAATTTTATTCTCCTACTACATCTTTGATTTCAATGATGCTATCTACTTCTTTTCCTTTTACAAAGAATATTTTTTCGCCATCATCTGAGATCTCAATTTGATAAATGGTTTCATCTTCCCAGGTCTTTAAGACTTTGGGCTTATCTGTATCGAGTTTCTGCAATGACAAGACGGACTTTTCGTTTTCTTGATTAAGTATTAAAAAGCTTTCGCCATCTGTTTTCCATTCAAGTATCGGAAGTGCCCTACTTTTCAGAGGTGCAAATTGTTTTACGATCTTGCCATCCTCAGTGGATAAAACAGTAATTTTTACAGGCTTTCTAATGTCCAGCGGGTCTTCATTCTTATCAGGATAAAAACATAAAATGTATTTTCCGTCAGGAGAAATTTTACCGCCGTAAGTTCTGTAATCAGTTAATTGTTTTGCATTTTCCCCGTCGAGATTTGCTCTCCATAAAACGTTATAGAGCTTTTTCGGTGCTTGGGCGGAATAATAAATATAATCATTATTAGGCGAAATAGTTGGCGGAAACACATTTTTTGCACGGATGATTTCCGTGGGATTTTCGCCGTTGGCATCCATACGCCAGATATTCATTGAATCTTTTCTATTTGAAAGAAAAAATATATAACGCCCGTCCGGCGAAACCCTCGGTGCATAGTCAGCACTTTTGTCGGATGTAAGTTGTTTTGGTTCAGTTCCATCCGAATTCATTTTCCAAATATCCGCATTACCATTTTGAGTTTTTGAGAAAACTAATTCTTTATTGTCTTTCCAGCTTGCACCGAGCGAAAAAAGACTCTCTTCATCAGCCGTTTTAGCAATTTCTTTAGCATTATCCATATCATCCAGCGAGCTAACATATGAACTTGTGATTCGAGTCATTTTCGTTGCAACTATTGAGTTTAGTTCATCGGACATACCAAATCCACCAATTCCATTTATGCCGTTTGAAATGGGTCTTGCTTCGCCATCGGGATATGAAACAAACCAAATTTCGTCGGTGATGTTAGGAGATCTGGCTCCGTACGCAACGACGGCAATACCGCTTCCATCTTTTAGCCAGGCAGTTTTTCCAATCCAAAGCCAATTGGGAGTTTTCAAAATCTTTTGTTCGGCATTTTCTGTATTAACGACTAAAAGTTTTACCGATTGTTTTGGATCTTCCCTATCAGCAACTGCCGTTAAGATTGATTTTCCATCGGGTGACCAAGATACACCCAGCCCGGAAAATCCATTTTGTAAATCTCTCGATACAAGCTCTTTTTCATTCGACCCATCTGCATCTGTTATAACCAAAGTTGATTTTGATTGCTCAAGTTTGTTACGCCTGAAAGCAAGTTTTTTCTTATCGGGAGAAATAGCAACCGGGCTGTCTATATCTTTCAAGATTTCTTGTGGAGCACCGCCTAGAATTGGGATTTTGTAAAGACTCCCGATTCTCGGCGAAGCTTGCCCTCTCTTATAAGCGGAATAATAAATACTTTCGCCATCGGGAGAAAAAGCAATTCCAGAGATTTGCAGGTTCGATTTCGGTAAAACCTTGATCCGATTGCCGCTTTCGATCTGTTTAAGTGAAATATCATCTCCATCAGCATTTCTCTCCACAAATGCAACATATTTTCCGTCAGGAGAAGCAGTCACAGTAAACAAATTACCACTTGAAAATAATGTATTTTGCTGAATTTCCTGAAATTTTGAATTGTAGTAAGTGTTCGAGAAAGAAAAATAGTAAATTGCTAGAACCACTGTAATCAACAGTGCTAAAACTGTCAGAGGTAAAGCCAAAAGTAATTTTCTGCTTTTCAAGAAACTTTTATTTTTGGCTGTTGCAATATCTTTCTGGGTTGTAATAGATGTTTCAGGAGAATCGTTTATTTGTTCCTGTTCGGCAACGATATGCGTAACGGAACGTCTTTCAACAATTAACTCCTCTTCCTCAGTATTGATCTCAGTTACGTCAGCAACAAAGCGATAGCCTCTACGCGGAACTGTGACAATAAATTCCACATTTTCATCGTATTTTGCGAGAGTCTTTCTAAGCGTGCTGATATTTTGTGCAAGGGTTGCTTCTTCAACAAAGGTGTCTTTCCAGACTTCATCCAGAATCGAGTCTTTACTGACAACATTTCCTTTGTTTTTGATTAGAACCAGAAGAGTTTCAAATGCTTTAGGAGTTAGCGAAACTAAATCTTCACCACGCCATAAGCATCTCTGACCTGTATCTACCCGAAAACCGCTAAAATCGTATAAAGTTTTATTATTCATAAATCAACTTACAATAACTTTCAAGAAAATTTCACGGAACTTTCAAGACTTAATAAAAGCCTGAATTATAAATTAGTCCCCAAGATGGGGTAAGTTTTTCTGAAAGTTACGGGTGTTATCGGTCAGCAACATTGGTAATTTTTAAAGCTTACCTCATTTTAAGGCAAATCACTTTTTCATTTTTCTACCAATTAGAATGTAAGATGAGATAAGTTATTGAAAAGTTGTTACGGGTAAAAAAAACTGAAAACCAAATGAAAAACAAAGCTTTTATATTATTTTTGACTCTCTGGGGCGTCCTTCTAAGTTCCAATAACTTTGGGCAAGAAATTTCTTTTGGCGATAAAAATGTACAGGATGCTGTAAAGAAAAAAGTCTCGGAAATATATGAAAATAAGGACAAAACTCAATTCTTTTTAACTCAGAAATCTTTTCAACCAAAGTCAACGTGCGGAACTGAAATTACTGCGTATTCCAAAGGTGGCGAATATAACCGATTAGTTACAAAATCTTGTGGCAAAAATGGAAAACACGCTGCTGAATACTATTTTGACGAAGGCAATTTAATTTTCGCTTATATTGTTTTTGAGTATTTTGATGAGAAGACCAGAAACGATATGTGGAAGAATTTTAAGGGTTTAGCAAGTTGGGAAAGCCGCTATTATTTTGCCAACAACAACTTAAAATTTCACAGACACAAAGGCAAAAATGACATAACAGCGAAAGAAAATGGCGAAAAGATAAAAAAAGCGGCTTATGCCGTATTGAAATTTGTAAAAGATAAGAAGGCTTAAAAGGGGAAAGACCTTGGCAAAGATCAGAACCGAAATCTCTATTGAATCAAGCGAAAGTTTAGTCGTCCGTAGAAAAAGACATTCTGTAAGGGCTTGGTGCGATGATTGCCAAAGAACTTCTATTATGGTTTTACCAACCGAAGCGGCTTTTCTCTCAGGTCAGGATATTGACCGTGTAATTTCTTTAATGTACGAAAGACTAATTCATATCCGTTATCTAGAAACAAAAGGATTATACTTATGCCTGACATCGCTTTGCCTTTATAGCTTTGAAGACGAATTTGAAGAAACAATTTTGGAAGAAGAAAAAGAATCCAAAGAATTTTTGATAGACACAAAAATTCAAAATCATAAATTCATAAATGAGGAATAATAAATGAAGTACAGATTTTTGATACTAACGCTAATGTCAGTTGCGGTAATGTTTCAAATTAGCCTTGGACAAACGCAAAAACCTTCACCCCAGATGCTTGCAGCAAACAAACTTGTTCAAGAAAAAAAATGGAACGAAGCTGAAAAAGCTTTTGCCAAAATCGTAAAAGACGAACCGAAGAATGGACGTGCGTGGTTTATGCTCGGTTTCGCAAGGCATTCGCAGGAAAATTTTAAGGGAGCAATCAAAGCATTTGAAAAAAATGTGGAAATCTCAAAAAGTCCGATCGGTATGTATAACATCGCCGCAGGTTTTTCGCGTCTGCAAGAAAACGATAAAGCTTTTGAGTGGCTTAAAAAAGCAATTGATGGCGGTGCTTGGACAAGAGTTAATCTAAATAAAGACATGGATTTAGAAAATATTAAATCCGACACAAGATTCAAAGATATGCTCTTGCTCGTTGATAAAAAGCGTAAACCCTGTATGTATTCAAAGGCAGCTCGCCAGTTTGATTTTTGGATTGGAGATTGGGATGTTTTTGTGAACGGAAACAAGGTTGGTGAAAACTTGGTCGAAATGGAATTAGACGGATGTACTTTGGTGGAAAACTGGCGAAATAGTGTTGGAGGAACAGGTAAAAGCCTTAATTCTTACAATCCTTCCAAGAAAAAATGGCAACAATTCTATGTCGGAAGCCAAGGTGGAGTTTTGGAATTTGAAGGTGAATTAAAAGGTAATATCTTAAGCTTTACAGGCGAAACAATTAATCCAAATGGAACAAAATTAATGCACATTCTTGAATTCCATGATTTACCTGATAAAACCGTCAGACAAAAATGGCAACAATCAACCGACGGCGGAAAAACCTGGAATACCGTCTGGGATTCGATTTACAAAAAGAAGGTCAAGACTGAGAAAAAATGAAATATTAACAATTTCGCCTCACATATTTTTGTCATAAGCCAAATCTTAACGGTGTATTCTTTATAAACATTGAGAGGTAAAAAAATGAGGAAACTAATAAGGAGTATCTATTTGTTTGTCTTTATAATTTTGCTGAGCATAAATCTGCTAGCTCAATCTAATAACAATTCCATCGAGAATCCGACTTGCAAGGCTGACTCAGCTCAAATAATGGTACTTGGAACTTATCATATGCATAATCCCAAGTATGATTCGGTTATTTTTGAAGCCGATGATGTCCTATCCGAAAGACGGCAGAAAGAAATTGATGAGCTACTCAATCAAATTAGCAAATATCGCCCAACAAAGATTGCGATTGAATCTCCTTACAAAAATCGTGTTTGGCAAACAAGATACAGAGAATACTTAAAAGGAAACTACAAGCTTGGGCGAAATGAAATTGAGCAAATCGGTTTTAAGTTAGCCAAACGCCTCAATCTAAAAACCTTATATTCAATTGATTTTCCACTTAGAATGAGCGGATTTTTAAGCATCGAACTCGAAAACCCTCCTGTCAAACCAAAGAAGAAAACAAAAGATAACGTGGCAAAAAAACCAAGAGTTCTTTCCAGATCTGAAAAGATTTTAAGAAAATCTACAATCAGCGAATATCTTTATAGAATGAATGAAAAAAAGAATTTCGAGAAAAACCACGAGCAGTATATGAAAATGATGCTGCCGGATTTTGAAGATTCTGCAATCTATTATAAGGCTGATAAAGTGACCAATTGGTACAAAAGAAATTTGAGGATGTTCTCAAATTTAAACCGAATCAGTAAGTTTAATAACGATGAAAGAGTTCTATTAATAGTCGGAGCCGGACACCTGAAACTTTTGACTGACTTTGCTGATGATGCTCCTCAATTTTGCCTTGTTAGTCCACTATCTTATCTAACAAAACCAAATAAATAATAAAAAAGCAGGTATAGAAAAAGTCCATTGTTTTTTTCCATACCTGCTTTTTCTAACTTCCTTACAGCTCCCAAATTTCCAACTTTGCAGGCTAAATCACCTCCCTCTGAACCTTTCTTATTTCGAACTTTTTATGACCGAGAATTCAAAACCCAAGTAAAACTAACAAGACTTCTATCCTTTTACCCATTGGCACTTTGTATTTTGCACAAAATTAGAGATAATACTTGGTTTTGAGACAAGTCTCTTTTATTTAGACAAACATATAAAACAAGGTGATTTTTTAATGGAATCTTTAATTCTATATTTGATCCCTGCATTAGGGGTCTTAGGTTTAATTGTGATGGCAGTCAAATCTGCGTGGGTTACCAAGCAACCGACCGGTGAAGAAACGATGGTCGAGCTTGCCACATACATCGCCGAGGGTGCGATGGCATTTTTGAAAGCCGAATGGAAAATTTTAGCTATATTTTCGGTTATTGCGGCAGCACTTTTGGCATGGTCTGGGACTTTAGTTGAGACTTCTTCACCTGTGATTGCAATTGCATTTGTGATCGGTGCAGTCTTTAGTGCGACAGCCGGATATTTCGGGATGAATATTGCGACAAAAGCGAATGTTCGTACGACGCAAGCGGCTCGAACAAGTTTGAAGGATGCTTTGGCAGTTGCATTTACGGGCGGTTCCGTGATGGGACTCGGTGTTGCGGGACTCGCGGTTTTAGGTCTCGGCGGATTGTTCATAATCTTTTATCAACTTTATGTTGTCAGCACGGGAGCATCGGTTAACGGAATTCAGATGGAAAAAGCCATCGAAGTTCTCGCAGGATTTTCTCTCGGTGCGGAATCAATCGCACTTTTCGCCCGTGTAGGCGGTGGAATTTACACAAAAGCGGCGGACGTTGGTGCGGATTTAGTTGGTAAGGTCGAAGCCGGAATTCCCGAAGATGATGTCAGAAACCCTGCGACGATCGCGGATAACGTTGGCGATAATGTCGGTGACGTTGCGGGAATGGGTGCAGACCTTTTTGGTTCATACGTAGCAACAATTTTGGCTACAATGGTCTTGGGACGAGAGATCGTCGTAACTGACCAATTTGGTGGATTATCGCCAATTCTTTTGCCGATGGTTATTGCCGGAATCGGAATTATTGCCTCAATCATCGGATTCTTTTTAATCAGAATTTCGGACGAAAACGGTAATGTTCAGAAGGCTCTGAACTTAGGAAACTGGACTTCGATCATTTTGGTTACGGTCGCATGTTTCTTCCTCGTGATGTGGATGTTACCCGAAACGATGACACTTCGCGGTCGCACATTTTCAAATCTAGACGTTTTCTGGGCAATTGTGGTCGGTTCGATCGTCGGTGCTTTGATGAGTATCGTCACTGAATACTACACCGCAATGGGCAAACGCCCCGTTAATTCGATCGTTGACCAATCCGACACAGGAGCGGCGACAAACATCATCGGTGGTCTTTCCGTCGGGATGGAATCAACACTTGTTCCGATGCTTATCTTGGCTTCTGGCGTCTATATGTCGCACTATTTCGCAGGTCTATACGGTGTTGCGATCGCCGCGGCAGGAATGATGGCAACAACTGCTATGCAACTCGCGATTGACGCTTTCGGACCGATTGCTGACAACGCAGGTGGAATCGCTGAAATGAGTGGCTTACCTGAAGAAGTTCGCGGAAGAACAGACATTCTGGACGCAGTTGGAAATACGACAGCGGCAACCGGTAAAGGTTTCGCAATCGCTTCAGCAGCACTTACTGCCTTAGCATTATTCGCGGCGTTCGTCGGACTTGCAGGAATTGATTCGATCGACATTTATAAAGCGGATGTGCTTGCAGGTCTGTTTGTCGGTGGAATGATTCCGTTTATCTTTTCATCGCTGGCAATCGCTGCAGTCGGACGTGCGGCGATGGCGATGGTGCAGGAAGTTCGTCGTCAATTCAAAGAAATTCCGGGAATTATGGAACACAAAGCCAAACCCGAATACGACAAATGTGTAGCAATTTCTACTGAAGCATCGCTCCGTGAAATGGTCATTCCTGGCTTAATCGCTCTTGTAACTCCTGTGGTCGTCGGATTTGCTTTCGGACCGGAAGTTCTTGGTGGTTTACTCGCAGGTGTAACCGTTTCGGGCGTCCTTATGGGAATGTTCCAAAACAACGCCGGTGGTGCTTGGGATAACGCCAAGAAATCATTTGAAAAAGGCGTAGAAGTCAACGGTGAAATGCAATATAAAGGCAGCGAACCGCACAAAGCCAGCGTCACAGGCGATACGGTCGGCGATCCTTTCAAAGATACTTCAGGACCTTCGATGAACATTCTCATCAAGCTTATGAGTATCGTCGCATTGGTTATCGCACCGCACATTGCGGTCGGTGATAAAGCAAATCACAGTTCCGAAGTTGAACTAAAACCAAATGTGGAAATAACACAAACAGTTGATGTTCAAACAGACAAGAAAATGTAATTTTTGTTTTAACTACGTGGGAAAATAGGATACAGAGATTTTTATAAATTTCTGTATCCTATTTTTTGTCTATGTTTTCCATATATCTATGTGGTTAAATTTATTTTATGAAAACCTTAAAAGTTCAATCAAGCCAACGCGAAGAATTAATTGAAATTACCCGTGAAGTGCAGAATGTTTTGAGTGAATCCGAACAAGATGAAGGCATTGTCGTACTTTTTACACAACACACAACCTGCGGTTTAACTATCAATGAAAATGCTGATCCTGATGTTAAGCACGATATTTTGCTTTTCTTGAGAAATACAATTCCGCAGTATTACGAAGGTTTTCGTCATTTTGAGCATAATTCTGATTCGCACTTGAAAGCATCTTTGGTTGGTTCAAGCGTGACCATTCCATTTGAAAATAAGAGATTGCTTTTAGGACGGTGGCAAGGAATTTATTTATGTGAGTTTGATGGTGCGAGGACGCGAAGTGTTTTGATGACGATTCGTTAAACATAAAAAAAGGGTCGGAAACTTATCAAAATCCCCGACCTCATCCTCTCGCTTATTTTACAAACTTTTTATCTGGGATATTTACATTATGTTTGATATCTGTGACATAAGTAATTATTTCACCCATTCCCGGATTGATATTTATAATTTTGTAAGGAAACATAATTCCGTCAATTTTTCTGTAATCTTCAAAGATTTCAGTTGAAGGAACTCTCTGCGAAGATGTACTTGAAACTATCACGGAAGTTTTCTTTAATGGCAAAAAGTTTTCTTTTGAAATGTAAAAAGTAGATTTAGTCGCTTTTTGCGGCGTAATGGAAACCACATAAGCTTCTTTGCCATTTACTTTGCCCATTTTTATGATCTCAACTTTTTTATACTTTTCTTTCCAGTCTAAAAGCTCGTAGAAATCATTATATTCTTTAATGTCTTCAAGTCTTTGTCCTGTTGCTTCTTCATTTTCCGAGAAGCTGTATTCGTCGAGGCTTTTTTCTCCATTAAAGTATTCCCGTATCCAACCGATCTTTTTACCAAGTGCGGTTAAGGTTGTTTGAGAGGCATATTTGTTCGGGGCTTTTTGGTAAGTTTTTCCATATCCTTTCACTCCTTGATTTACAGCATCAACCTTAAATTCAACTACACGGGAATTAAGCTTTTTCATGTTTTCTTCACCGCCCATTGCTTCTATGGTTTTTGTCATAAGTGCTTCAACAGTAATATCGAATTTAGCTTTTGGCTTTTCTTTTCCTAAAAACTTAAATTCAAAATTACCATTTGGCTGAACCATCGTAATTCCCGAGATTTTTCCGTTCTCTTTTTTTGCTTTAACGAAATATGTCGCCGGCAATTTAGGTGAGCCAAAGTTGCCATCTTCCCTTTTTTCTAAAGGATATGGCGGTTGCTGACCAACAACCAACGAAGGTTTTCCATCAACCTCTTTGATCTCAATCGTATTGCCTTTGCTTTGAGTTGACTCGTAAACACCAATCAATTCATTTGCGGGATTTTCAGATTTGTTTGTCACCTCACCTTTCGTTGCACCAGCTTTTGGGAGTGTGAAATCCCCCTGCGGTTGTTCGAGAAATGCCTCTGTGTCTTTGAAAGTAATGAAAAAACCGGCGGGAGCATTTGAAAGTTTATAGCGACGATCTTTCACATTTTCTAAAACGTAAGTTGGTTGATTTGGAACTTTTGCAACGAGTTTTCCTTCTTCGATGGTTACTTCAATATCAAAACCCGCTTGCACAAATTTATAAGTCCCGACTTCTTTTTTAGCCTGTTCGGAGAGCGGTTTTGAAGTTGCTTCTTCCAAAATACCGCTCCAGACGATTTGCATTAATTCATTTCCAAGCGAAGACCCCGAAACATTAGTAAGCATCACAAAACCAAGCTTTTCTTCAGGAATCATCGCAACCATCGAATTAAACCCATCAATGTTTCCGCCGTGTTGAACAACCTTTTTGCCTTTCCAATCCTGCAAAAACCAGCCTAAGCCGTAAGAAGCTTTTCCATTTGGAGTAATTTTCATCTGCGGCTTGAGCCATTCTTCAAAACTCTCTTTAGAAACGAGTCTTTTTCCGTCTAATTCTCCCTCATTGAGAATAAATCTGAGCCATCTTGCCATATCATTGGCAGATGAATTTATTGAACCTGCAGGAGCAACTTCGACAATATCGCGGGTAGGAAGTTTGCGTGTTTTCTTCGTGTCAAAATTGTAATCATAGCCGAATGAATAATCCTTCGATTTCTGCATTTCTTTAACAGTCATCGTGCTGTTATCCATCCCTAACGGCTTAAATATCTTTTCAGGCACAAACTTTCTCCAAGGTTTGCCATAAACTTCCGAGACGATTTCGCCTGCCGCTGCGAACATTATGTTTTGATAGAAAAATTTCTCACGAAGCCCAGCCATAGGTTTGGCTTCGCCTGCAACTTTTATTAGCTCAACGCGGTTTAATTTCCCCGTAATCATCGCTAAATCCGTGCGATTTAATCCCGATGAGTGTGCCATCAGATCACGAATCTGGATTTTTTTATCGGTTTCGGGGTTATTGATTTTGAAATATGGCAAATGTTTCTTCGGTGAATCATCAAGGGATAATTTCCCTTCATCCTGAAGCATTAAAACTGAAAGCCCCGTAAAAGCCTTTGAGGCAGAACCGATGGCAAGCTGTGTATCTGCTGTTATCGGAACTTTATTTTCAAAATCTTTATAGCCAAACCCCTTCGACATCAAAACTTTTCCGTCCTTAACAATTGCCAAAGACATTCCTGGAATTCCAAGCTCTTTTCGACGTTTTTCAACCTTCGCCTCAATCTTCGAAAGTCTATTTTCAATGTCCGAAAATTCCGCAGTCTTCACTGTCACCTTGGCATAGCCAATCTGCGGTAATGAAACTGTAAAAAGTGAAAATGCTAAAACAAAAGCTAAAAATGTACTGAAAAAGTTCTTCATCATCGCACTCCTTTTATCTAAATGTTAGTAAAAATATATATTCCGATTCTAAATACGAAACCTCGGAAATCCAAGTTTCAAATTCAAAGTTTTCCACCTGTGGAAAACTTTGAACGGGAAAGTGAATAATGGCGTAATAAATATCTTTCTGATTGAAGGTTGAAATCCACAGCTAAAAAAACTTTTGGATTTAAAAAGTTAATAAGTTTGTTTATATGGAAAGACGTCGAGGTAGCCAATATTTAAACATTAATAGTTACTACCAAAGAAACCCTAATTTTACTTATCCTTTTATTCTGATATTCCTCGCAAGTCTTCAATAATCTTCGGCATATGCTTCAAAACGAAATTAACCTCTTCTTCTTTATTGTATCTTCCCAAAGAAAAACGAATTGAACCCATTGCTTGGGAATATGGGATTTCCATTGCTTTGAGGACTGGTGATGCTGTGTGAGTTTCTTCATTGCAGGCTGAACCTGTTGAGACACAGACGTCTAGATCGTTCAATTTGGCAAGAATTGCTTCGCCATTTAAGTTTTCAAAAGAAATGTTAGAAGTGTTCGGCAAACGAATTTCTTTGTCGCCATTTCTCCGAGAATTTGGAATTTTTTGCAAAATTTCGTTCTCTAGTTTGTCTCGAAGGCGTCTGATTTCTGCCATCGGGTGTAAATTTTTTGTTAATTTTGCAGCTTCGCCAAGTCCTGCGATTTGATGAATCGCTTCGGTTCCTGCTCGTCTTCCCTGTTCTTGTCCGCCACCAATTGAATTTGATGCCAGTCGAACACTTTCGCGGACATACAAAGCCCCGATTCCTTTCGGAGCGTGAAATTTGTGTCCCGAAATGGAAAAAAGGTCGATTTCGGTATTTCTTAAATCCACAGGAATTTTTCCGACAGCATTTACACCATCGACATGGAACATTGCGTTTGAATGTTCTTTGACAATTTCAGCCGCTTCTTTGACAGGAAATAAAACGCCCGTTTCATTATTGGCAAGCATTATTGAAACTATCGCAACATTTTCGTCCAAAGCGTTTCGCAAATCGTCTAAATTTAGAAGACCGTTTTCATCAACGTCTAGCCAAGTTATTTGAAAACCATTAGCTTCTAATTTTTCGCAGACTTTTCGAACTGCTTCATGTTCAACGCGAGTTGTTATAACGTGAGTTTTATCGCGGTTTTCTTCAAGTGAGCCGAAGATTGCCCAGTTGTCACTTTCCGTTCCGCCGGAGGTAAAAACTATCTCTGAAGTAGAATTTGCACCTAATAATTTAGCAACGTTTTCGCGTGAACTTTCGATGGCTTGTTTCGTATGTTTTGAAAAGGAATAAGCCGAAGAAGGATTGCCGTAAAACTCAGTCAGAAAAGGCTTCATCGCCTCAAAAACTTCGGGAGCGATTTGTGTAGTAGCGTTATTATCGAAGTAAATCATAAAGTTGCAGTAGCTTAATTGATAAATATTATTTGTTAAATAATAATAGTCAGAATAAAATTAATAAATATCAAATTACTATTTTAAGATAAGTTTTAAACGTGAGTGCAATACTAAAAATCACTGAAGCTAACGGGAAAACTTGGGAGCTAAATCTGCTTCCTAATTCGACTTATATGATTGGCAGAGCCAAGGGCAATGACATCATTTTAAATGATCGGAGAGTTTCCCGACGCCATGCACATATTCGAACAGATGCTCTGAGTTTTACGATTATTGATGGTTATTTTGACAGTGGTGAAATAAAAAGAAGCGTCAATAAAGTTTATGTCAATGGCGAGCCTGTTTTGGAAAAAACCTTAAATCCGGGTGATAAGATTACGATCGGTACAAGCCAGCTTACGTTTGAAAAGGCGACCCATACACAGGCTCAGAGAATTCCGACACCTCAGGAAGCGGCTCAAAACTTCGTTCCGCAAGCTTCGGAAGTTCACAAAGGAATTACAGAAATTCCTTCTTCGGGAGTAGATTTTGATGAGAAGCCCTTGGGCAATACGCAAATGGTTATTTCAGGTAATGAAATAATCGAAAAAAGTGCAAAAACGTCTTCGGTCAAGGAGTATTTAACTCCAAACGATATTAAGGGGCTTGCCACTCCTGAAGAGATAAAAGAGCTTCGCCGTAAAGCACAAATTTTAGAAATGCTCTACGAAATGAGTAAGGCTCTTGGCACAGTATTTGATTTAGAAAAGATTTTTGAAAAGGCAACGGATTTGATTTTCCGTGTTACACCGGCAGATAGAGTAGTCGCTTTATTAGCCGATGAAACGCTTGACGGAAAAATTCTGGATTACAGTCTTTACACCGTTGCTGCCAAAGCTAGAGATTCGAGTCGTGAAGACTTGGAAAAATTGACAATTAGCCGGACGATTACGCAAAAAGTTATGCGTGAGAAGGTCGCTCTCCTTTCACAAGATGCAAAAGCTGATGCAGAATTTTCGGGTGCTGAATCAATCGTTGCACAAGGCGTACGCTCAACAATTTGTGCCCCTTTGATAACTGAATCAAATGTTCATGGGGTTGTATATGCAGATAGACTTGATCCGTTTGCAACATTTAGTCAGGACGATCTGGAATTAATCAGTGCAGTTGCGGCTCAGACCGCAGTTGCCGTCGAAACAATCAAAGGACACAGACGCCTTGCGAGAGAAGAAGTTGCTCGTGCAAACTATTCGCGCTTTATGCCTGAATATGTCGTCAAACAACTTCTAGAACATCCTGATTCTTTTAGGCTTGGCGGAGCAAACGAAACCATTACGGTACTTTTCGCAGACATACGCGGATTTACCTCGCTCTCCGAAAATGAAAACCCCGAAAAGGTTGTCGGATTGCTCAATCGTTATTTTTCAGCAATGTCTGAAATTATTTTTGAACACGGTGGAACGCTTGATAAATATCTAGGTGATGGCTTAATGGCACTCTTTGGAGCACCGAAGGCTTCGCCACAAGATGCAGATAATGCCGTTAAAACGGCGATTGCAATGCAAAAACGCGTGCAGGAATTGAACAAGCAATTGAGAATCGAGGGTTTTCAAGAGGTTTCCGTCGGAATTGGTCTGCATACGGGAGTTGCAACAATCGGTTATATTGGCTCAGAGAGACGTTCCGAGTACACAGCTATCGGCGATACCGTAAATCTAGCTTCTCGTCTTGAATCATCATCAAAAGGCGGTGAAATTTTAATTAGCGAAGATACCGCAAAAGCTTGTAATGAACCTTTGAGAATAAAAAAACGGGAACCTATTCAGGTAAAAAATCGCGTTCAACCCGTTTCACTATTTGAGGTTAAGTGGAATTGAGTTACAATAAGTTACCCTAAATAATTTTGGAGCAGTTCCCCCGAACTTAAAATAAAAATATTTACACCTAAACAGGGCAAAATATAATATACTCTCTATGGTGAAACTTTCATCACTAAAAAAACTAGTTACCGATTCTATGGCAATAGACTTGGGAACGACCAGCACCATCATCGCGGTGAAAGGGCGAGATGTGGTTTTGGACGAGCCTTCACTTGTTGCTGTGAATGAATTAACTGATGAAATAGTCGCCTACGGTCAGGAAGCATTTGATATGATGGGCAGAGAAGGACGCGACATAGTTGTTAAAGCTCCTTTGAGTGGTGGCGTGGTAGCTGACTTTGAACTCACTAAAAAGATGCTCGCACATTTCGTTAAACAGGCTAAATCTGGCGGATCACAAGTTTCTCTACAAGCTGTTATGAGTATGATCTCCGACGTAACTCACGTCGAACAGAGAGCGTTATTAAATGCGGCGGAAGAGGCTCATATCGGAAAAGTCTATATGATGGAAGAAGGCTTGGCGGCAGCGTTTGGTGCAGGCGTCAATCCAGGCGATAAGAGAGCTTCTGCTATCGTTGATATGGGAGCAGGAACAACTAATGTTGCTGTCATTGCAAAAGGCTCAATTGTTCATTCGCGCTCAGAGCGAATAGGAAGCGATGAGATCAATAAAGCGGTTGCTACTCATCTAAGAAGACACAGAGGATTGCAGGTCGGTGAGGAATCTACCGAGCATCTCAAAGTTACTTTTGCAACGGCAATTGTTCCCGAAGATTTAGAAAAAGAATTTGTTGTGCGTGGACGCGATGTTCAAACAGGTAGTCCCGGAGCCGTGACAGTAACAGCAGGAGAGATTTATCCGATTGTCGAAGGAATTATCCGACGAATCGCACAGATAATTAGCGATACTTTGACAGAATTAAGACCTGAGGTTGCCGCAGATATTTATGATCGTGGGGTAATTCTAACGGGCGGTGGTGTCTTGCTTGACGGGCTGGATCAGTATCTGAGAAATTTCGTCAATCTACCCGTCATATTATCTGATGAACCGAGATATGCGACTGTCCGAGGTCTCGTTAAAATGTTTGACGAGCCGGAACTTTTAGAGAGAGTTTCCAGGAACGAACTTCACATACTGCAAAATGCAGAAGTTCCGTTTGAAGCTTAAGTAACAAAAAATTTAGATCAAATAAGGTGAGAATTTACTTGGAAAAGTTTTCTCACCTTATTTTTTTTGGTATTTTTTTATCAATAGGATATGAAGGCTTTTCTTGAATTTTTCAAGCGTCAACTGCTTGTTACGCATGTCTACGGAATCCCCGTACGCATTGATTATCGTTGGTTTATAGTTCTTTTTTTAATGGCTTGGCTGACGGCACGAAATATTCCTGATTCGATAGTCGATAATGAGATAGCAAAATACGCACTTGGTTTGATAACTATCCTGATATTCTTTTTTTCAATATTTCTACACGAACTCGCTCATGCTTTTGTTGCTAAAAAAGAAGGCGTTGACGTACTGGAGATTTTACTGCATCCCTTCGGAGGTTTAGCCAGATTAAGACGCGAACCTGACACACCAAAAGCAGAATTTCGTATTGCCATCGCCGGTCCCGGTGCAAGCTTTTTAATCGCAGTTTTTTTTCTGTTATTGATGACTCTTTCAAACTCCCTTGGAACAAGTGTTCTCACACCGATGTTTTTTGTATTGTTTCTACTGAATTTGCTTTTGGCAGTTTTTAACCTTTTCCCAGGTTATCCGCTTGACGGCGGAAGAGTTTTGCGGGCATTTCTTTGGAAGAGAGGTAAAGATTTAAGTCAGGCAACTATTCTAACAGGAAAATTCGGGCAGATAATTTCTTTTGTCTTGATACTTTTTGGAGTTTACACATCTCTTGTAAATGCCGATTTATTTACAGGATTTTGGACAATTCTGGTTGGAGTTTTTTTGTATGATGCAGCAACCGGAATCATACGCCAAGTGAACAGTTTCGAGAATCTTGTCGTTGAAAATATTATGGAATTACCGATTTCGGTTGAGCCCGAAAAAACAGTGAGTGATTTTATTGATAATTTTGTTCCGATGCATCGAAAGGCTATTTTTCCGGTTGCTAAAGATCGTCAACTTTATGGCTTTGTCTTGCTTGCTGACATAAAAGAGAAACTACCGAGAGAAAAATGGCATAGTACGACTATTAGTGACATTATGCGAAAGATTGTGGCGGATTGTTTTGTTGAAACAGACTCTTCAGTTCCGGTAGCAAAAGAATTGATGCGTATAAATGGAATTGGTGTTTTGGGGGTTTTGAATAAAAAGGGAGAGTTTGTTGGTTTTGTTCAAAGAGGAAGAATTCGCAGAAGAAATTGACTGATGTGCTATGATTGAGAATGAAGATTTTTTCAAGGTCTTCATTCAAGAGATATAGCTTACATTAATTCCCCTTTGAGTAAAGCTTTTAAGCTTTCAATTGCTCCATCTCAATCAATATCCCAATTCATTGGCACGATTTTCGCCTAAATTTTGATTGGAGTTTTTTTACAAGTAAAATAGTTTTAGCCATCTAAGATGCATTTAAGTCGCATCCAAAAGGAACACATAAAATAACTATTTGTTTTCTTTATGGCATTTAAGCCCATTATTTTCTAGCTAATATTAAATTTCTAGCAACGAAAAAAGGCTTTGTCGTTATTAGTAAAACATATTTTTAAGCTTAATTGATCTTATAAAATTTAGATATTCTAAATAAGAATTTGACTAAACGATTTGAGTAAATAAACTTGCTTTTTGGTTTTGTAAACTCGTAAAAATGCAAATAATCGACTACCTACAATCAGCAATCTCATTAAGGAGTATTTTAGACATTATATTCGTCTTTATAATTGTCTATGTTGTTCTGAGATTATTGCGCGGAACAAGAGCTGTTCCGACGGTAGTTGGAATTGTGCTTCTTGCTCTTTTGTATTGGTTGGCTGTTGCACAAGACTTTCGAACTTTAGAATTTGTTCTAGCATCTGCAATTTTCTATTTACCGATTCTAATTATCGTTCTCTTTCAATCTGAGATAAGACAAGCACTTATATATTTTGGTAATCGTCTCCGCGTTCCGGTCATTCGCCGACAGAGAGGAAATTTAGGAGAAACGATTTACGATGAAGTAGTTCTTGCAGCAACAACTCTTTCTGCATCTAAGACGGGTGCTTTAATCGTCATTGAGCGATCAGTCGGTTTACGCAACTTTATAGATGCGGGTGTCCAAATGGATGCAACTTTGAGTTACGATTTATTAGTGACGGTATTTAATCCTTCGACACCTCTGCATGACGGTGCGGTAATTGTTCAAGAGGAAAGAATTGCTGCCGCATCTTGCTTTTTACCTTTGACCAAAAACCCAAGCGTTTCACGCGAACTTGGAACAAGACATCGTGCAGCAATTGGTGTAACTGAAGGAACGGATGCGATCTCAGTAGTTGTTTCAGAAGAAACTGGCTTAATTTCATTTATTGAAAATGGAGATATCAGACGAAACTTAAATACTAAACAACTTCGCAGGCTTTTATTAAAAGCTATGAACATACCGCTTATTGATAACAACAAAAAAGCCAAAGAAGCATTAAAAAAAGCAAACGCCAAAGCACTTAATGAACCGGAAACTGAGGTAACAGTTGGATAACAAACTATGGATTTTTCTTTTGGAAAAGAGCATTTAATAGAGAAAGAGCAACGGAAAATTTTTATAAATTACTGGTTACGAAGAATTTTTCTCGAAGACTGGCTGATGAAACTCGTCGCTTTGGTCATTACGCTTGCTCTATGGCTCGGAGTTGCAGGTTTGCAAAAACCTATTACCAGACAATTAAATAATGTTTCTCTAAATCCGATCGTTTCCAAAAACCTAGAAATTACAAACTCAATTGTTGAAGAAGTTGATCTCGAAATAACGGGTGATAAACGCAGAATTGACCAACTAAATCCGCGAGATTTAGTTGTTTCTTTAGACCTTACCGACCTTCAGGAAGGTGAGCGAACTATCCAGTTAACTCCGCAAGGAATTAACATAGAATTACCTAACGGCACATCCGTCACAAGAATTCTACCTGAAAAAATTGCTGTAAAATTGGAAAAGGTCGTCGAACGCGAAGTTCCGGTTTCTGTCGAAACAGAAGGGAGTCTCGAAGATGGATTTGAGGTTTACAGTTCAACCGTCACGCCACAAAAAGTTCGTGTAAGAGGTCCGGAAAGCTCAGTCGAATCGCTTAATTTTGTTTCGACTGAAAAAATCCCTCTAAAAGATAAGAAAAATACATTTACGGCTCAGCAAATTCCAATAAATATCAGTAATCCGAAAATTACTTTGATAAATACTGCAACGGTTACGGTTAATTTCAAAGTCGGTGAAAGAAGGTCTGAAAGGCTTTTTGTTGTGCCTTACGAAACTGAAAATAGAAAAGGAAATGCCAGTGTCCTGTTGCTTGGACCACGTTCTATTTTAGAGAATTTAACGATTGATGATCTGAGAGTAATTGAAGAAGGCTCGCAAGATGGTCGCGGTAAATTGCGTATTCTTTTACCTGATGATGTTCTTTTCACAACAGAAATAAAAAGTGTAAAATTCCGCGAATAGATAACAATTAAATTTGCAAAAATAAACCACTTGCCCCTTGTGTGAGTGGTTTTTTATTTTGTGAGAATTTGGTATTTCTTTTTGAACTCAAGTAAAATCATCGCAATAAATAAATTCAGATAAAAATCTACAAATGAAACAATTTAGCTTATTTTTTACAATAATTTTCTTCTGTCTTTCAACAGAAGCTTTTTCTCAAGTTGTCAATTTCAAAGATGTTCCGATGGGACAACTTTTGCCGATTGTCAAAGCTGAAGATGAACTTCGCTACGATAAAACTTTGGAAACCCTGATTAAACATCCAAACCCGAATGTCCGTAAACGTGCAATTTTAGCTGCGGGAAGAATCGGAGATGAAAAAGCCATTTCACTTTTATCAACAGTTTTGGAAAACGATTTGGACGACATACGCCAAATGGCGGCTTTTGCGATCGGAGAGATCGAATCTTTCAAAGGTGCAGATGCAGTATTAAAAATTCTGTCCAATAAAAAAATCGGCTCGGATGTTCGCTCCCGTGCGATTGAGGCAGCCGGAAAAATTGCCGCAACAGATCGGGATAACGAAAAATCTAAAGCACTCGGGAAAGCGATTTTGGATAATCTGGAGTATGAAGCAGGCAGGCGTTCCCGACCGGATGAGGATGTAATTTTACTCGGAATAACCGCCGTGTTAAGAGCCAGACCAAAAGGTGCGGAAAACACAATTGCGAAGTTTTTAGATTACAGTGATTGGCGAATTCGTGCTGATGCTTTGAACACTTTGGCAAGACTCAGAGCCAAAAATGTAAAAGACAAAGCGAGCGATTTATTAATCAAAGATGAAAATCCAATAGTTCGTGCCAATGCCGCTAGAACTTTGGGTGCTGGCGGACATGAAGAACTCTGGGAATTAATCCTGGATAAAGCAATTAATGACAAAGATTTGCGAGTCCGTATCAATGCAATTCGAGCTTTAACCGGACTAAATAAAAAAGAGTCTGCTGACAAACTTCTGACGCGTGCGGAAAAATTATTTGCTGATTACAAAAAATCCAAACATGAAAATCCACCTGAAGAAAATGAACTTTTAACAATTGCTTCGGCTTTGGGGAATATTTTGAAAGGAACTGATAATCAGCGTGCTGTAAATTTTTTAGATGGGTTTCGTAAAGCCGAAAAACATACTTCACCAGAGGTGGAAGTTGCCCTCGCTCGCGTTTCTCCCGAAACATTTGCTGAAACTAATTTACCTAAAGATATTGATTGGAAAGGAAGTGCTGGATTTGTTGCGGGACTTGGCGAAGCAGCGAATTTGAAGGATGGTAAAGGCGTTAAAGAATTACAAGCGATGGCAAAAATCACCTTGAGCAAATATATAAAGGACGTAAATCTTGGTAAACAAAAACCCGATAAATCTTTTCCAGGTATCCTTAATGCCTACGCACGATATAAAACCGATGATTTACCAAAAGTTTTACGTGATTCCTTAAAACATGATGATGTGATTATCCGCTCAACCGCTGCAAATCTTTTGGGTGATGTTGATTTGGACAAAATTACAAATCGCCGTTTGGAAAATTATTTTGCATTAACAAATGCTTTTGGAAAATCTCGCAAAGACAAACTCAATGACGCGACACTGGCAACTCTGGACGCGATCAAAAAGCAATATGAGAAGTTAAAAGATGATAAGAGTATCAAAATTGATCTGCTCGACCCGATAAAAACTGCACTTTACACTTCACCCGATTACTTTGTTCGCCGAAGGGCTTTGCAGATTATGAAAGATTTAGATGTAAAACCCGAAATAAATAAAAACTTCGAACAAATTGACTTTAAGCCCGCAAAAGACGGTTTGAAATCAAGAGTTAAACAAGCAGATTATAAAACGGCTTTATCTCGCAAAAATGGAAAATGGTTTGCAATTTTAAAGACAGATAAAGGCGACATAAAAATAGATTTTTTCCCGGAAGATGCACCCCTCACAGTTGATAATTTTATAAGACTTGCCGAATCAGGATATTTTAACGGATTAGCAATTCATCGTGTTGTTCCAAATTTCGTTGTCCAAGATGGTGATCCGCGTGGTGACGGAAGTGGTGGTCCCGGTTGGCAGATTCGTTGTGAAATTAACCAAATTCCATACAAACGCGGAATGGTCGGAATGGCACTCGCGGGCAAAGATTCGGGCGGTTCACAATGGTTTGTAACTCATTCGCCGCAACCACACTTGGATGGTGGCTACACAATTTTCGGCAAAGTGAACGAAAGTGATATGAAAATCGTAGATAAACTTGCAAGGGGAGATAAAATCAAAAAAGTGATTATCGCTGGAAATGGTCAGAAACTAAAAGAATGAAATTTGAAAATCTTGCTCAATTATCTGAAAAGGAATTTGCCAAACTCAAAAATGAATTGGTGAATTTGAATACATTGGGAAAAGTTTTGGCTTGGGCAAATGCAAAACCAAAAGGTGATTTTTTACCGCAGATTGTCACCAAAACCATTCAGCAAGATGAATATACACACGATGTAATTATTCCATTTCGGGATTTGTTTTTGGTTTTTGATACGACTTGACTAGGTGCGGTTTCGGCAGTTGCCGTTTGGGGTTTTCAGCCGAATGCTGATGAGATGTTGGAATATCGTCTGAAAAACGGTTGGAAGCCGACGCCTTCGCCTTTGAAAAGTGGTGAAAAAATTTTAGGACACGCGAGCTGTGTTATAAATAAATAGAATTATGCAAGATATTGAAGAATTACAAAGAATCCAAGAGCGTTCGAGAGAAGGCTTGACCAAGCAGGAACGCAAGGAAATTGAGGTGGAAGAAAGTCTTGAAACCCTTGCAAAATATCTTGATGGACTTTTTCGCATACCGGGAACGGGTTGGAGATTTGGCTTGGATTCACTAGTTGGTCTGATTCCGAATTTTGGTGATATTTCGACCTCGCTTGTTTCTTTCTACATTTTGATTGCAGGTGTTCGCTATGGTGTTCCCAAAATTACGCTCCTGCGAATGGCGTTTAATATCGGCTTGGATTATGTCGTCGGAATAATTCCCTTTCTCGGTGACGCTTTCGATTTTTTCTGGAAAGCCAACAAACAAAACATGGAATTGATACGCGAGCGTGGCACAGGAAAAGGAAGCGATACGATCGGAGACTGGATTTTCATATTTGTAATAATTGCAATCCTGATAGGTTTATTAGCTGGCTCCATATTCATCAGCATCTTCTTTCTTGGTGCGATTACTGCCGCCATTTTGAAACTTATCGGATACTAAAATTCTACCTGTTTATGTGGTGAAATTTACCGCATTAAAATTAGACTTATAAAATTATGTTTGGTTTAATGCGTGCAAAAAAATGCGGTATGTCCGCTAAGGAGAAAAACTTCCGCCGACTTAACTATTGCGGGACTTGCAAAACTATCGGCTCTCTTTACAGTCAAAAATCCCGCCTTTTACTTAATCACGACACGGTTTTTCTCGCGGAAGTTTTAACAATTTTAAGCCAAGAAAATGCTGAGGACTGGCAGAAGTCATATCAATCTTACAATTGTCTGAGTCTGCCAAAAACCGAAATTCCTCTCCCGCTAAAATTTGCTGCTACAACTAATGTAATTCTCACCGAATTCAAGCTTGCCGACCATATTTCTGATGAAGGAAAAAGACTTCATAAATTTGCCAACAGTGCTTTTTCTAAAGAATTTAAGATCGCTGAGAAAGCTTTAAATGCTTGGAACTTCCCGCTCGAAAAGATTCGAAAAACACTTGCCAAACAAAATAAATTGGAGGCTGTAGATCCAAATAAAAATCTAGATTACTTTGCTAAACCAACTGCTGAAACAACGGCTATATTTTTTGCTCAAGGAGTTAAATTAATTGGCAAAACCGATTTGAAGAATTTAGCTTACGAAATTGGATTTGAGTTTGGAAAGTTGATTTATTTGCTTGATGCTTTTGAAGACTACGAAAACGATTTTCGCACAAACCAATTTAATGCAATTCGTAAAAGCTTTGATTTAGAAACTGATAAAATAACGCCCGATGCAAGAAGAAAACTAATTGCGACATTTAACAGAATCGAAAATAACATTATTGAGAAAATTTATGAATTACCTGTCAGTAAAAGTAAAAAACAGATTTTCTCTTCACGCTTGAGCGATAATTTAGCTAGAAAATTAAACATCAAGCTTCCCGTCCTTAAAGATAAAAAAACTTGTCAGCCGAAACCACCATTCAAAATCCGCTGGGAAAATTCAATTGAAACCGCCAAGACCTTCACAAAAAATTATTCGTGGCAGATGCCTTTTGTTTTCCTGTTTATTTTGGCTTTTGCTCTGGTCGCCCCTGCTCAAAGCAAAGAAGCAAAGTCAGTGAGAGAATGTTGGGATTTAAGTTTTAACTTGATGTTTCTTGGAAGTCTTTTCGGTTCTGTAATTGCACTTGTAAAACCTATTTTCAACGAACAAGACCCAGGCAAAATCTATCCTGATTTAGAAGAACAAAAGAAAAAACAACAACAAGATATTCACGGTCAAGAAGAAACTTGGTGTGATACTTGCTCAGAGTGTGATTGCTGGTGCGATGGTTGCGATGGATGTTGTTGTGAATGTGATGGTTGCGGATGTTGCGATTGTTGCAGTTGTGATAGCTGTGATTGTGGTTGTGATTAAAAGTCAGTAGCATCGGTTCACGCCGATGCTACTGACTTGGCTAATTTAAGCCAAATCAAATCTATCAAGATTCATAACTTTATCCCAAGCAGCAATGAAATCATTTACGAATTTTTCCTTTGCGTCATCGCTTGCATAAACTTCGGCAATTGCACGGAGTTCAGTGTTTGAACCGAAGATCAAATCAACTCTTGAACCAGTCCATTTCAATTCACCTGTTTTGCGGTCACGACCTTCAAATTCCTGTTCGTCTTCGGAAGTTTCTTTCCAAGTGTTGCTCAAATCAAGCAAATTAACGAAGAACTCGTTAGTCAAAATTCCCGGACGGTCAGTGAAAACTCCGTGTTTTGAACCGTCAAAATTTGTGTTAAGAACACGCATTCCGCCAACCAGTGCAGTCATTTCCGGTGCAGTTAGTGTCAAAAGTTGTGCTTTGTCGATTAACATTTCTTCCGCTTTTGCTTCAAAACTGTTGTTTTTGTAGTTGCGGAATCCGTCTGCCGGTGGTTCAAGATAACGAAATGATTCTACATCGGTTTCTTCATCCGAAGCGTCCGCACGTCCCGGAGTAAATGGAACTGTTACATCGTGTCCAGCATCTTTTGCAGCTTTTTCAATTCCTGCACATCCGCCAAGAACGATTAAGTCTGCGATGGAAACTTTTTTATTTCCCGATTGCGAACCGTTAAAATCCGTTTGAATGCTTTCGAGTTTTTCTAAAACTTTTGCTAACTGCTCTGGATTGTTTACTTCCCAATCTTTTTGCGGTGCAAGGCGAATTCGTCCACCATTTGCACCACCGCGTTTATCAGAATTACGGAAAGTTGATGCAGATGCCCAAGCGGTTGAAACGAGTTCGGAAACTGTTAGTCCAGAGTCGATAATTTTACCTTTCAAGCTCACAATATCAGCATCGTCAATCAATTCGTGTGTAACTTCCGGAATTGGGTCTTGCCAAAGAAATTCTTCTTCAGGAACTTCTGAACCAATATAAAGCGAAGTTGGTCCCATATCTCTGTGAGTCAGCTTAAACCACGCTTTGGCGAAAGCATCGGCAAATTCGTCTGGATTTTCGTAGAAGCGGCGAGAAATTTTCTCGTATTCAGGATCCATCTTGAGTGCCATATCGGCTGTGGTCATCATAAGTGGTTGTCGCTTAGATGAATCGTGAGCCATCGGTGCGGTTTTTGCGTTTGATGCTTCGGTCGGTGTCCATTGATAAGCACCAGCAGGACTTTTTGTTAATTCCCAATCGTAGCTGAAAAGAACTTCAAAGTATTCATTGTTCCATTCAGTTGGATTTGGAGTCCAAGCACCTTCGATTCCACTTGTGATTGTGTGGTCACCTTGACCAGTTTCAAAAGTGTTCCTCCAACCCGTGCTTTGTTCCGCAATTGTTGCTCCGGCGGGTTCTTTACCAACATATTTTATTGCATCAGCTGCACCGTGAGCTTTTCCGAATGTGTGTCCGCCAGCGACTAATGCGACGGTTTCCTCATCGTTCATTGCCATACGACCAAATGTTTCGCGTATGTCAACGGCAGATTTTAGTGGGTCTGGATTTCCGTCGGGACCTTCGGGGTTTACATAAATTAAGCCCATTTGAACAGCACCGAGTGGGTTTTCTAAATCTCTCTCCCCTGTGTAACGGTTATTTCCAAGCATTTCTGTTTCAGAACCCCAATAAACATCTTCTTCAGGTTCCCAAATATCTTCACGACCACCTGCGAATCCGAACGTTTTGAAACCCATTGATTCCAATGCACAGTTTCCTGCAAGAATCATTAAATCAGCCCAAGAAAGTTTCCGTCCATATTTTTTCTTAACCGACCAAAGAAGTAGGCGTGCTTTGTCTAGATTCCCATTGTCTGCCCAACTGTTAAGTGGTGCAAAACGTTGTGAACCGGAACCACCGCCACCACGTCCGTCACCGACTCGATATGTTCCCGCACTATGCCAAGCCATACGAATAAAAAACGGACCATAATGACCATAATCAGCCGCCCACCAATCTTGTGAGTCGGTCATAACCTCGTATAAATCTTTTTTTACCTCATTTAAATCAAGCGTTAAAAATTCCTTTTTGTAATCAAAACCTTCGCCCATTGGGTCAGAAAGATTTGAATGTTGTCGCAAAATATTTAACTTCAATTGGTCTGACCACCAATCACGGTTTCTTGTTCCTCCGCCAGCACTCTCTCTTAAGACAGTTCCTGTAAATGGACATTTGCCTGTTTCGTTAATATTGTATGCGTTGCCATTTGATTTAGTTTTCTTTCTACTCACAATCTTGCCTCCTTTTCATTTATAATTAGAATAATTCTAAATTGATTATAAAAAAGATGCGTTAAAAGTTTATATAAACTTTTAACGCATCTTTCCAAAATTCTTTTACGCGGCTACACTTTTAGCAACAAACAATTTTTCAAGTGCTTTCGTTAAAACACCGATGCCGTATTCTCCAGCAGCACGTGTCTTTAACTTTCCTTCTGCGTCAAATAAATAATAAACAGGAACCCAACCTTGCTCATTCTTGAATGCATTTTTGAGCAGATGTTTATTATCGACCGCACAAAGATCATCAATTGAATGCTCTTCGATAGTTGCTTTTACTTTTTCTAAATCTGTATCTGCTTCATAGCGTGGCATATGAACGGCAACTGTTTTTAGTTCAGGATATTTTTCTTTGAGCGATTTCAGTTTCGGTATATTTTCTTTACAAATACCACAACTCGTCGCCCAAAAATAAACTAAGGTTGGCTTGTCTTTTACAAACTCCTCAGCTTCTTCTTGAAGCCCGTTTAACCATTCAGTTGCACCTTCAAATGTCGGAAGCGTGTCTCCAATTCTCATTGACATTGTTTTTTACTCCGTAAAAAAGTTGACTGGAAGTTGACCGAGTTTATTGAAAGTTGGCTGAGTTTTCCTTAACTCGGCAAACTCAGCCAACTCGGTCAACTCACAAAACTAAATTGATAAATTTTCTTCGCCCGGTGTCCAATCAGCGGCACACAATCCGCCTGTTTGAAGACCTTGAAGGACGCGAAGTGTTTCATCTACCGAACGTCCGATGTTTAGATCGTGAACATTTGCGTATTGAAGAATGCCTTCCGGATTGATTATAAATAGTCCGCGAAGAGCGATGTTTTCATCTTCAACCAAAATGTTGTATTTGCGTGAAAGTTTTCCGCCAACGTCTGAAGCCAGTGGATATTCTAAATCAGCAACACCATTTTCTTCACGCGGTGTTTTGATCCAAGCTCTGTGCGAATGAACCGAATCGGTCGAAATTCCGATAACTTCTGCTCCAACGCCATTTAATTCTTCGATTCTGTCTGAGAAAGCCGTTAATTCCGTCGGGCAAACAAATGTGAAATCGAGTGGATAAAATAAAAGGACTAACCATTTTCCATTGTAATCAGAGAGTTTTACGTTCTCATCCAATGTTTCCATGTTTTTGGTTGATGGTAAGTTAAAATCCGGTGCCGGTTGTCCGACTTTTGCAAATGTTGTTTCTGTTACTGTTTCTCTAGCTGTAGCTGTAGCTGACATAATATATCCTAAATCTCCTTGTTCTTATATTTTTTTAAGTTATTAATTACAAAAGCTGTTAGGTTTCCTAAGTTCGAGTGAAATTTCGTTTACTTATGATTTAATAACTAAACCCATAAAACTCTAAACCTGCAAACATAACAACCTGTTATTATTTCTCATTACAGTCCGGACATAATCCACGCAAAGTAAGCTCTAAAGATTCGGGCTTAAACTTGGAATACTTTGCGGCTAACTCAATTAGCTCGGCGGGCATTTCAAGTTCCATATCAACTAATTTTCCGCAATCATTACAAAGTGCATGATCGTGCCGCGAAGTCATACGATCATAACGGCTTGCACCATTACCAAACTGAATTTCGCCAATGTGTCCATTATCCTTCAAATACCGCAAAGAATTATAGACAGTAGCAAATGAAATAGTTGGTAAGAGTGCTTTAGCATTCTCAAAAACCTCATTTGCCGTCAGATGCTTCTCAGCTTCCCGTATGACTCGCAAAACAACCTTTCGTTGCTTTGTTAAACCTAAACTTTCGATGTCTGTGTTTGCATTTTTCATAACCAAACTTAGATTTAGAATAATTCTAATTCTAAAGAATGTCAACTCTTCAATATTAAGTTTTAATTATTTTTCTGATGTAAGTTTTGTAAGTTAATACATAAAATGAAATCTCTACAAAGTGAATGTGAAAAGACACTCTAAAAGGAACTCCTTTTAGAGATACTAAAGTATGATACTCTAAACCCCTGTTTTATTGGTTTTTAAATCACTAAATTTAGACACCCTTTCTGAGGGTGTGAAAATTGCAGCTATTGTCTAATTGCACTGGTTGAAGGATTGTATACATATATGACGGATTTCGCATGAGATTCTAAGTACAAGATACGGGAGTTGATTATTTGTTCTTTGAAATCGGGCATGTGCGAAATTTTGTGTAAATTAGTTTCGTTCATGCCCGATATTGGCATTAGTACTTCAGCAGCTTCATACTGTTTTTAATTCTACTGAAGTTGGATTTTAGTTGTTTTGTCAGTAGCCTTTTCTTTTGATTCAGTTACTTACTAATCATAGCTAAAACATCAAACTGTCGAATATTTGCCAAAACTCCATTTTCCCAACCACCTTCCAGTAAAACTTGTGCATTTTCTTGGACTGCAGCAGCTACCTTACCCGCAAAATGTGCTTCTATCCCCGACTCATCAGCAAAATAATCTATAATGCCAAATTCATTTTCAGAAAACTGTAAAGCAAACCAATATCTGGTTTTTGGCTCAGTTTCTTCAACTATTTCAGCCGCCGAACTTAAAAAGTTTGCTAAAGTCTTTGATTGCCCCTCTTTAGCTTTTACAGGAATGAAGACTGCTACTTTCATATCGCTTGCATCATTTGAAGATTTTCCAGACAGAATTTTTGCATTTTTGATATTTGGAATAACTCCATCATCCCAACCGCCAAAAACTAAGCTTTCTGCATTTTCATTGAGAGCCGCCGCAACTTTACCTGCAAAATGTGCTTCTCTTCCCGAGTTATCTGCAAAAGTATCAAAAATAACCATTTCTTTCTCATCTCTAAGTGCTGCCCATAACAAAGTTTTTGGTTCGGTTTGAGCAACTAAGTCTGCTCCAGCAGTTAAAAATTTAGATAAATCTATTTCTTTTCCTGATACAGGTTTTAGGGTAATAACATTTGCTTCTTTCATTTCTGTGTTTTTCATTTGTTACTCCTTATTTAATTTATTTATTACTTTTTTTTCTTACTATTTTTGTTTTTGCTTCTCTCTTGATTAAACAATCAAGAGAGAAGCAAAAAATTTTAGTCCAGTAGTTTTTTTGCCGATGAGATAACGCCTTCAACCATTACTTTTGAAGGTTTGGTTTTACTTAATAGAAACAAACCATTTAGTAATGCTACAAGTGATACCGCAGTTTGTTCGGCGTCAAGATTAGCAGAAAGTTCGTTATTTTCTTTTGCTAACTCAAGTGTTTCAACAAGTCGTTTCTCTACTCTTGCGTTGTGCATAACAAGTATGTTTTGAATTTCTTCATCACGTCCTGCTAATTCTGCAAGCGTATTAACTAACATACAACCTTCTTCATGATTTAAGGCAAATTCCCCCCAAAGTCCAAATTGTCGATTAAGTTGTTCAACATGCGAACCATTCCCATCAAGCTGACTTGTTAAGAGACCTCCATTCGTCCGAGCGTAAAGACGCATTGATTTAATAAATAAATCACGTTTCGAGCCAAAGGTGTCATAAACACTCTGACGACCAATTCCCATTTCTTTTACCAATTGGGTTGTTCCAGTAGCCTCGTACCCCTGCTTCCAAAACAGTTTCATTGCTCGCTCAAGCACCTCATTCTCATCAAATTTTTTATCACCTTTAACTGGCACGATTTTAAAATTAAAATGTCTTGACAGATTAGTCAAGACATTTTGGTTAAAATTCTTCAAGATAAATGAACTTGCATTAGTTAGGAAAAATTACATATGCCAGTAAGAAAATTTCAAATGAGATCCAAATCAGCCTAAATCACAATTTATGGTAGTTCAAATCCTAGGTAAAATTCGCCACATAGCGTTGCGATGTCTCTATCCAGTGCAGACTATCAGTTATGATTTCTTCAAAATCCTTCTAACATTTCTAACATCTATTTTGAGTCTTCGGGCTATTTCTGACTTATTCTTGATTTTCTCATCAAAGAAAAGTCTTTTTACCTTATCTGCTTTGGCTTGTGCAGTTGCTGGTCTTCCCACCTTCTTTCCTTTAGCTTTGGCTTGTGCCATTCCTGCTTTTATTCTTTCTGATATTAGATTCCTTTCATATTCTGCAAATACACTTAATAGCTGTGCCATTGCTTTGCCTGCTGGAGTTGTAAAATCTAATGCTTCTGTTATCGAAACAAAATCTACGCCTAGTGTTTGGAGTTCTTCAAGGCTTTGGGCTAAATCAAGTGTAGAACGTCCCCAACGATCTAATCTCCAAACAATAATGGCATCAATCTTTCTTTGGCGAGCGAGTTTAATTATCTCGGCTCTCTTTGGTCGGTTGTTTTTTGCACCCGAAGCTATCTCTTCGATTTCACTTTCAATAATCCAATTTCTCTTTTCGGCAAACTCCCGCATTGCCTCCAATTGCATAGGAAGAGTTTGTTGGTCATAAGTAGAAACACGGGCGTAAAGAGCAACTTTCATAGACTAGGCAAAAGGGTGTCCAAAATTGGGGTTTTAAAGTCCAATGTTTACGGGCTTTTTGAGAGTATAAACCAAGCTAGGCAAAAAGAGTGCCTTTTGCCTGGGCTAGAAAACGCTACAAAACAATCCTATAAAAAAATGAACACTTTAACTATAAAAGGAAAATCTAATTTTATGCGTTACCCCCAAATAATTATCTTAAACTGTACGAACACCTAGAATGCACAATTACTTTTCAATCACTAACTTTCGACGAGCCAAAACTTGTAAACCTTTTCGTTTTGAGGAGATTTCGATAGTTCGGACTTCGCCTGCTTCGGATTCATTTAAAGGTCGTCTCGGTGTGTAAGTTACCACATAATTTGAGTCAATCACTTTGGCAATCATATTAACTTTTTCAACCATTTCTTCCTTTGTTTCGGGCAAGAGAAAAAGTCCGCTTGTATCTTCTGTAAGTTTCAGCAAGTATTTTTCGCCATTTTCCAAAGCAGTTTTTCTCTGTTTCATTGTTTTAATGAACTTTCGGTCGGTATTTACAGAGGCTATGCGTGGGGCATTATTCATATCCTGAATTGACTGTGGCAAAGTTGCGACAACTTCCGAGGGCAGAGCCTTGCGGGGTGAGCCTTTTTGGATTCCCTTTGCTTTTGGCTTGATTTGCTCAAGTTCGAGTTGTGTGTAGCTGATTACGTGAACATTTATGTTTGTTGCAAGCAATTTATTTAGTGCGGCAGATCTTCTTTCATCACTCCAAACGCTATCTGTTCCATCGGAAATCAAGACAAGGTGACGATTTTCGAGCTCTGATCGGCTCAAGAAAACAGTTGCAAGTTCCAATGCATTACTAAAAACAGAACGCTTACCAAAAAATAGCTTTTTGTCCAGATCATTCAAAACTTGTGACCTATTTGTAGTCCATTCCGTCAGAATTCTCGCTTTATCGTGATATTCCAAGACAGCAATTGAATTTCCTGCATCCAGTTTTTTTATGAGAGCCTTGGCTGTTTCGCGGGTTTGAGTAATGTTTTTTACCTGTCGCAGTTCGCCGCCCGTATCTAAAACAATTAATACGCTCGCAGGAATTCGCCGAACGCTGTTTGCCTGATGCAATCTGCCATCTTCTAAAATCACTAAATCCTGTTTTTTAACCTCCGGAAAAAAATCTCCGTATTGATTAAATGCCGAGACATTAAGCTTAATCTCTTCAGTATCAACATTTAGCGGGCTATCATCTACAACTGGTGTCGGCGTTGGAGTTTGTGCAAAAAGAAAGACTGCTGAAAGAAAAGTTGTTAAAACTATGAATAAAAACCTGTATAACATTAAAATATGAAACCTCTTTTTTATACTCTGATGCAAAATATCATCAAACATTAACAAATTAATTTGCTTTTTCTACGTTTTCGCCAATAAAAAGTTTTTGGCGTGCTTTGATCCTAACTCCGATTCGATGTGTACTCACACGAACTTTTCTTTCTTTCCCGATGTCAGAATCTGCAAAAGATTTGGTTGGAGTATATGTTATGACATATTGCGAACCTATTGCTCGGGCAATATCATCAGCAAATTTAAGCATATATTCTTTGCTTTCGGGAGCATGGAATTCTCCGCCGGTTTCATCTGCAAGTTTTTTTAGTTTTTCTTCGCTTTCTTCCCACGCAAGTCTTTTATTTTCAATGTATCTAAGCATTTCTTTATCAAGATTTATTATCCCGATTCGCTGCCCGTTATTCATTGATCTTAAAAATTCTTTTTCTTTGCGGGAAACGGGCAGTCCTTGCAGAATAACTTCAAAAATATAATCAGGAATTCTGGGTGGCGTTTTTTCTTTATTTATCTTGAATCTTTTCGTTTTTCGCAGAGAATTCTGAGCCTGCATTGCCGTGTAGCTGATAATATGAACACTTATATTTGCCTCCAAAACTCTTCGTATCGCTTTCTGAAAATCCTCCTTTTCCCTGATAGTTTCTAAACCATCAGAAATCAGAATAAGATTTCGATTTTCTAAGGGACGTTTTTTGAATGAGTCCACCGCCATATTTAAGGCATCTACAAAACGCGAATGTCTGCCCAAAAACATTTTCTTGTCGAGATTTTTATAAATAGCTGCCTTATCTTTTGTCCAGTCAGCAATTTTCTCGACCTTATTGTAATACTGAATCACAGAAATCGTGTCTTCATCCGATAGATTCTTGACCAAAACCTTTGCCATCAGACGGGTCAACATATTTTCCTTACCTAAATTCAATTCTTTCCCCGTATCCAACAATATCAAAACACTTGCAGGAAACTGCCTGAGACTTGTAATAGTCTGCGGATCACCGCTTTCAACAACCAGCAAATCATCAATTTTCAGATTCGGAACTTTTTCTCCGCTGTAGGCACTTTGAGCGATGACATTCAAATGAACTTCTTCGGTAAAAACTTTAATCGGTTCATCGGGCGGAGTCGGGTTGGGTGTTGGAGAAGCGGTTTGGGCAAAAGCAGGGATTGAACCCAAAGTTAAAAAAATTAGTAAAAACAGAGTTATTTCTAAATGTTTTCTCACAAATATATCCTTTTATATCTATTTGGAATACTTGGAACATTTAGATGCTCTAATTCTTTAGAAATATGCTTTAGGTACTGGAAAAATGAAAGTAGTGAGCGTAACTGCTTTGATAATAGCTACGCTCAGTCAAATTTAAAATAGACAATTCGCTGATTGATTCAAGCAAGGATCAATATGGGTTGGGAAATCGGGTGATATCAGGTTAAATATCCAAATATCCGTTGCTCCAATAGTATCCCAGGATCCATCTGCTTTCACATTACTAATCGTTATTTGATACGAACCATTTCGAAATTGCGTTAAATCAGGTGTATTAATTTCAATTTTACCTTTACCCAGACTATTTATCGTCGCAGGCATCGTTGCTTTCATCTCACCAAACTCATCAAAAATAGCTACTTGCGGAGGAGCATAGTCATTAGTAATTCCCTCAACTTCTATATTTATTTTAGAAGGAGGATTTTGTGCATCTATAATGCTTGGATTCACAGCAATTGGAAAAACGCTTGCAGAGCAGAGCAATTCTTCCACCTCGCCCGGATTAACATTTCTAACTACTTCACCTCCTAATGGGAAGCAAGGAACAGCCCCTGGTTGAAATAACTCTATATAGGTTAAACGCCACTTTGCAGGAACTTTGGCTCCAGTAATTTGTTGAAGATTAAATATATCTTGAGTAAAAGATTCTACCGTCCCCTGAATATTTCCCTGAGGTTCAATGAATTGTCCTGTTACACGCATTCCTGTTGGACGATATATTCTATTTCCTGTTGTTCGGCTTACTTCTATACGAGTTGTTTGAATTTGAAAACCTATGTTGGGATCACTTGTGTCCCCACCACCGCCGCAAGCTGAGAATAGAGTTAAGCCTGCTAGCATTATCAAAACTAATAATTTTTTATTCATTTTTGCACCTCCTATTTTCCAATTCCTAAAATATCCAAAGCCCTGTGAGGAATGTCTAATATCTCTAAAGGCGTCATTGAATTTAATCTATTTCCAATTGCATTAGTCATTTGCGTAATTCTTTCAGGATTACTTTCAAGCTCTTGCATCCCGTTCAGGGAGTGCATATCATCCCACATCGCATTCCTCTCAGCAGTTGTTAATTGATAATTAGGATTACTTCTTTTTTGGTTAACCATTGCCAAAGTAACGAATACAGCCTCAGCAGGTGACATTTCTGGAACGATTGAAGTGTTTACGTTATTTAAATAACTTACTTCAGTTTGTCTGCCACGCCCAACAAATTGTGGTGCTAAAAGTTGTAAGCTTAATCGCAATTTTCTTACTTCATATAGATCAGTTTTGCTGAATTCCGGAGTGTTAAATTCAATTTGCAGACCATTAATTACTTCAACAATTTCAATTTCTGCCACTCCATCTCTTTTCCCACTACGGTATTGTCCTTCGGAATTTATAATTCGACTCTTCACATCTGCAGCAACTACAGTATTAAAAGTCTCAAAAACCTCATCAACAAGGTTTGTTATCGAATTATTATCACCCACCTCATTAACAACTCTGGCTTTAACATTTAAGTCCCGCAAAGCATAATTTTGGTCATGGCTAGGTGAGATAATGCGTCCACTTACTTTGGAGTTAAAGTTATTGAAAAAAATCGCTCCCCCAGTCACAAACAAAGCAACCACAGCTAAACATATAAATAGTTTTGCCTTCATGTAAATCTCCTCTTTAATAGGTCAAAAAACCGAATTAGCTTTGGATAACGCAACGTAATTTAATTCTGTTTTCTGCGTTTTATAATTGGGAATCTGCAATACTCTACGCTATGATGATCTAACTAAAATGAAGCATCTGTTATCCAGAATATGGCAGAAGCCGATAAATAAAAGCCTTATAAATGTTCCGTGTGCAGAGTTTATAAGGCTTTTTATTTTGCATGGTAGGAAATAATAAATAAGCATAAATAAAAAGTCTTAAAAATTTCTAAAAAATTCTTAAGACTCTTACAGCTTACTGGAAACTCTTTGTGCTATTTCTATAATTTTGGATGTTCTTCAACGAATTTGACGAGGTTTCCGACGTATTCATCAAAGGACGGACAAGCAACATCGTGTGCTGGAAGCAATTGGTCAGCTATCTCCGTATCGTAAGTTTGCGGAATGAAGAAATAAGGTACACCTGAATGCGGAAGCCCTGTCAGAGGTGGCGAAAACGGCGATTTTAGAAATGATTCGACAACCTTGGGTGGCGGTGTAATTACTGATTTTTTGTTGGTGATGGATTCAGCGATAGAGTCACATATCTCTTTGGTTGTCAGTGGTTTAGGATCAGCTACCGCCACGGTTTTCCCTACCGCTCTTTCATCTTTGGCAAGTGCGACCATCGCATCGACAACAAAATCTACCGGTACTAAATTCAAACGAACATCTTTATTCCCGACATTTACTAAGCGAAAGACTTCTGGGAATTTAAGTAAGAATTTGATGACATAATAAATGCCGTCATATTTGGCAGTTTCACCTGTTTTGGAATCACCACAAACAACAGATGGACGATAAATTGTTACGGGATGCGTAGCTTTTAATTTCTCAACCTCGACCTCTGCAAAATATTTTGTTTCCTCATAATAATTTCGGAAGCCTTCGTCATGTTCGAGTTCGTTCTCATAAATTACATCATCACGCTTACCCGCAACATAACAGGTGGAAATGTAATTATAACGCCGTAAATTCTTTATATTTTTTACGATTTCATTTACATTTTTCGTGCCTTCAACGTTTACTTTGTAAGCCAATTCTTTTTCGACTGACAAATCATAGACTGCCGCGAGATGATAAACGTCGGTCGTTTCATTTAAAACAACTTCTAGATCTGCATCGGTCATACCGACATTTTTTTCGGTAATGTCACCCGTAATAATGACAAAATTCTTTGCCGAAACACCCGTCATTTCGGCAATTTTTTGTATATCTATGGATGCCTTTTCAACAAAAGCATCTTGCACGAGAAGGAAGAATTGTGTGTTAGGAGTTGTAAGTTTTTCAACCAGACGCCCGGCTATAAAACCGGGGAAACCTGTCATAAAAATCGTTTCTGTAAAGCTCATCAAAACTAAATATAAAGAATTATTTTGCCGACTTCAAAGGCGACTGAATAACTCAGACGATTTTTATAAAACAGGCGTTGCTTTTAGCCATATTTAGTCTTGGTTTTTCAAGCTTTTCATATATTTGACCAATGTTTGGTAAGTTTCTATAAATTGTCTTTGTGAATCTTTACTGTCTATCAAATAGTTTGTAAAAACCATCACGCCTCTATTAGTTTTCGGGTCAAAGTCTAGAATTGTCGTTGTTCCGGGGTCACCGCCTGTATGACCTATGAATCCACTTCTTCTATATCCCCAGAAAATTGAATATTCTGTGTCAATCAATTTTGATTGTTTGCTAACCATTTCTTGATATGAATCTTTTGAAAGGATTTTACCCTCACCATTTAATCCTTTTATTACTTCCATCAGATATTTGCTCAAATCCACAATGTTCGTTCTAAAACCGCCATCTGCGTATGTAATCAACGAATAATTCGGGATTGGTTTCATATCAAGCAAATACCCAACTGCGTGATTCTTCATATCCACGCTTTCAGTTGTCCAACCTGAATTTTTCATTCCCAAAGGTTCTAAAATATGCTTTCTTGTATAGTCATCAAAAGTTTCACCCGTTTTAATTTCCAAAACATATGCGGCAATCGCCGAACCCAGATTGCTGTATTCATATTTTGCTCCTGGCGTTGTTTTCAGAAAATTGTCTTTGCTATACCATTTACCATTTTCCGTCGTTATATTTTTTATAAAATCTGCTAAGGGGATTTCCTTGTTGGAATTGTATGAATCTATAACCTTTGCATATTCTTCGGGATAACCTTTCGAATCAATTTTCTTTTCAAAAACGTAGGCTTTTTCATAATTATCACCATCTGTAATTGTTGAAGTTTGTGTGGCAAGATGGCGAACTCTTATTTCTGCTTTCGGAAAATGTGGGTTGATTATCTTGAAGGGCAAAATATCATTTACCTTGTCATCAAGACCGATCTTTCCTTGCTCAACGGCTTTCATCAGAGCGATTCCAATAAAAGTTTTAGAAACAGAGCCGATGTTCTGAATTGTATTTTTTGTATAAGGCTTTTTATTTTTTATATCTGCATATCCGTAACCTTTCTGAAATAAGATTTCGTCCTTGCTGACAATTGCCACACCAATTCCGGGAAGATTTCCTCTTTCTGCAATCTTTTGTAACTCTGCATCAAGCTCTTTGGTGCTTTGCTGAGCAATTATAGAAAGACTAAAAATTGTCAAAATAAAAAATATAATCGCTACTTTTTTCATAAGTTTGTACTTCATCTTAGTTGAAATTTAGGATGATTTTTTTCACTCTTCTATTAAAGTTCGTCTTATTGATTCCGATTAAATTATCTACAGACTTGAAAAAAGCATTTTCGCCTTTTCCGCTCCGCAAGAGCCTTATTAAACCTTCAAAACCTTTTGTTTTTTCCACCTCATCGCAAATTAGACTCGAAATTGTAGATTTAACGGAAAGTTGATTAAAAACTTCTTTCGATACTTGGTTTGAAAGCTGAAAATAAACTCTCGGATTTTTTTGAAAAAGTTCCAACAAATCTGCATTCAGATTTTTTTCTACATACTCCTTCAAATAAAATACCAACTCCCTACGAGAAATAATTTCTCCGTTATTCTTTGCATAATAGGCATTTGCGATGCTGTTGGCGTAGCCTTCCTCGGCAATGAAATTCCTATCTTTATCATCGGGAAATTTGGTTTTGATATACATATGAAATACATCGTGAGAAAAATCTTCTGAATTTACACCTGTGATAATTGTGTTTTCGAATGCCTCGCTTGATTGCACAATTCCTACGCTTTTTGCATCAAAATCAATTCCTAACAACCTTTGAACTTCTTCATAATTAGAGCATTTATAAAATGTAAGTTTTTTAATAGAAACTCCGAGCTTTTTAGCAATCTCACTATTTTTACGGTTAAATTTTTTGGCTAATTTTGCGTTAAATGAATTTTTATAAAAATAATTTATGTTGCCTATCTGCTTATTTTTCCAACTTTTTGAGCGATATTTTATTGGTGATGAAAACTTTACTTTTCCGCGAACATTTTCCGCGATAAGCGTAATAATAGCTTTCAATTTGGGGGATTTATCAGCTATATTTTCATACACAATAAACTTTAAAATATACTTATTTGAAACAACCAGATATGCATTTGTTAGATGAATTTGAGAATCTTTTATTAGCTTTTTTATCTCATTCATCAGGAAAATATTCACAGAATAATTTTCCGTATTGATAAGTTTTGACTTGTTTAGTCTGTTGAAATTAATGTCTGCAAAGAGTCGTTTAACTGAATTATAAATTAGTCCTTTTTCATTTTTATTTACGTAAAAGGTCAAATTTTTCATTCTCACATCAACATTCCTTTTATCAATCATCTCCTGTGCTGCGATTTGCAAAACGGAAAATAAAGTGATTGAAAGAATTAAGTACAGTCGGACTGTCTTCATTTCTTTTTAAGCCCCGAACCTGATTTAATCAGATTCAAAGTAAATTCCATTTCAACATCCTTACCACTCAATTTATCTTGAATCGTCGGCTTGATTCTGTGATCTGGAACTACACCACGTCCTTTGTTTTCAAAGTTTACGTCTTTTACCGACAACACTAATGGAATAGAGACTTTCAATTTGCTGTTAGGCAGAATGATGTCAACGCCTTGTCTGGCAACGGTTTGATATGGATTTCCGCCGGCTTCTTGTCCGATAAATATTGCGTTTGTTCTGCTTTTTAATTGTCCTGTAAGAGTTCCCGTTGCCGAAGTCGAAAAACCATTTATGAGAATATAAAGTTTTCCTTGATATTGGTTTTTGCTGGGTTTGTGTAACTTAAAAACATCTCGGTCTTTTGGTTCAAAAACATCGCCTTTTTTAACCCATTTTGTATCTTTAAAGGTTTCAGTTGAGCCATCATCTACATAGTAAGATTGTTTTGGTAGTTCCTCGATATTTGTTTCGATTGATTTGTAGAGAGTGAAAGGTTTGTCGTGTAGAAACGATAAAAGCTTAATGGTTGGTGCCGGCTGTCCGCCTCTATTATTTCTTAGGTCAACTACAAGATGTTTAACGTCTTCTTTGGTAATTCTCTTAAATGATTTCTTAAAAAAACTTTTCCATTTTTGTTTCTTTTGTTTTATTAAATTAATTTCAAAAGTTTTAATAGTCATTATTGCGACATCTTCGTTGATAGAAAGTATTAGTGCTGGTTCATTTGTTTTTCTCCAATCAGTTTTGCGTTTTTGGTAACGTGCAAAGCGGTTTTCGTCAATCTTTTCAGCCGATAAGCCTTTTAGTTTGACCTTTTTAACATTGCCCGAATTGTCTTCAAACTCAATTTCGTAAGTGTCGGTAATTTCCTGTAAAACGGAATAATGTAGATTGAAATCTGAATTTATACGGCGAATCTGATAAGTTTTGTTGTAACCATCACGCTTAATCATACTTGCCATTTTCTTTACGAGAACATCTGATGAAACGCCATTTATGCTCTTAATTTTTGAACCTTCTTTGATGCTTTCATCCGAAGATAAATTTTTTATAACATACAAATTTTCTCCATCCCAAAAAGGTTCAATCGGAAATTTCGGAAGACTTTCTCTAATTGCATCCATAAAGTCTTTCGGTGGAGCAAATCCCGTATGACCATTTCCAATTAACTTATTCAAACGGGTTAATTTTCTGAAAAACTCCATTGCTGTCAAAGGTTTATCAAGTTCCGCTTCGATTTCATCAAAGGCTTTATCTAATTCATTTTTGGAAGTGTATGCGTACAAACCAATGTGCAGTTTTTCTAGATTTTCCCGTGTGATTTTTAAGTCTTTCTTTAAATCTTCCGCAGAAAATTTTTGCTTGAAGCTGGGGCGAGAAGTTTGCGAATATCCAAAGTTGGAAAAACCAAGCAAAAAAAATAAAAGTATTGATAAATGGGTTAATGGTCTAAATCTGCTTGTTTTCATAATTTGTTTCAGAACCTAAAAATCCCTAGAAATCTAAGCTATGAAAAAAATTTACATCAAGCGAGAACTAATTGTCTTGGAAAATATTGCAGCCTTGTTGATAAGTTTTAGGAGTTACGCCGACAAAGCGTTTGAAGTAATTTGAGAAATGACTTTGGTCGTAAAAGCCTGTGTCCATTGCAGTTTCGAGAAGAGGTTTGCCTTGATTTATCATTTTCTTTCCGTTTTCGATTCGGTTTAAGATGATGTAATCAAAAGGCGTTAAACCCACATTTCGCTTGAACCAACGTATGAATTTAAATTTACTCATACCAAATTTTTGCGACAAATCCTCAAGTGAAATTTTTGTATCAAGATTTTCTAAAATGTATTGTTTAGCATCTTCGACCGTTGAGTTTTTTACAATCTTGGGTGAGGTTTGTTGAGCCGCATATTTTTGTATCAACCTTCTCAGATTTTTAGTTAAATTCGTCTCAAGCGATTTTTTATCCGATATTTCAAAAGCATGTTTAGTTAAACTGCTCAGTTCAGAAAACAAAAAATCATCATAAATTATTGTTTCTTCAAAAAATATATGTTCTGAATTACTGACAAAATTAATCAAATCAGGACTCAGAGAAATACGCATATGAGAGTAAAGATTGTCTTTAAAGGCTCCATTCTTGTGGACTTCAAGCGGATGACTAATCAAGATTGTTCTCTCCGACGCAAGCAGATCATTTTTACAAAGAGTTCCTTTTTCAATCAGAGAAATACAAAAAGTATCATGATAATGCGTAGGATATTCGTGGTCATTCAATCCTGTACGGAAGAATTCAATCGAATCAAGAGTTTCTAATTTTAGCCGTTTTATCAAAGCGTTTTAACCAACTTTACTGAAGAAATTTAACTATCTTGTGATGCAAAAATTACATTTTTGTTTTGCTTATCATTAACATGAAGCTCAAAAACATCTGGACGCGAATAATGTCCATCCGTATCAAGCAAAAGTCGCATTTGTTTAGCAACATCCAAATCCAATTCGCCATAAACTGTTTCGGAGTTATCAAAAACAGGTTCGACAACGTAAGAGATGTCAGGCGAAATTACCGCACTTCCGCCACGTTGGAGCTTGTCGTTTCGCATTGATTCCAATAACTCAAAAACTTCTTTGTCATCAGTTTCTAAAGATTCAAAACCTTCTAAAGCATCTTTTTTACTTAAAACACAGCCCGAAGCAAGAACAAAACATTGCCCTTCAAATGCGTACTGTCGGCTGGCAATTTGATGGCGTTCGTGGACGGTCGGATATTGTGCGGTGTGTATAACTTCGTGTTTCGAATGCATTGCCGCACGTGCGAGCGGCATCCAATGTTCCCAACAAATTAATCCGCCTAAGATTCCGTAAGGTGTGTCCAAGACATTCAAAGTGCTACCATCGCCAAATCCCCAAACGAGTCTTTCCGTATAAGTCGGCATCAACTTTCGATGAGTTTTGTAATTGCCATTCGGTTCAAAATAAACCGTTGTATTATAAAGAGTTCCGCCATCTCGTTCATGGATTCCAATAACAATGTAACTTTGAGTTTTTCTCGCAATTTTTTGTAACTTCTCAAACTCAATACTGTCTAATTCAAGAGAATTTTCCGACAAATACTGATAGAGTCTTTTTGCAGGTGGATAATCCCAAAATCCAGCTTTCGGAGCATCATCAAGCCAAATTGGATAACCCGGCAACCAAGTTTCTGGAAAGACTATAATCTTTGCATCATTTTCTGCACATTCGACGGCGACTTTCTCAACCTTCGCCAAAGTTTCTTTCAAATTAAGAAACACGGGCGGTTCTTGAATAAGTGCAACTTTTACATTTTTTTCTGTCATTTGATTTTGATTCTCCGAAATTTTACAAAAACAAGCAAACTTAAATCTTTGTAAACTTTATATTTAACTCCGTTTAAACTTTTACAAACATATAAAGAATATGGTAGGCTTTTTTTATCCTAACCTAATAAATAAAGGGTTTGGAGGAGGTAAATATGTTAGCAACAAAAGATGAAACACTTGAGATGAAATCTGAAGATATAAATAATCAGGAAGAGTTATTTCAAGAAAATGAAGTTTCATCAGAAGAAGAAAGTACTTCCCACGAAAATGCTTTGAGCGAAATAAATGAACCAATTTGGTCAGTTGTAAACTTTGAGCAGGTGTTGGAAGACGGTCTGACTTATGATGAAGCTGTTCAAAAAATGAAAGAGGCGATGGAACAGAAAATTTCAGGTCTCTGCATAATTACTGACGAAGCGGCTCAAAGACTTTCAAGCTAACGGAGCCTGATTTCAAAAATTATTTTTTGAAGTCTCTTTAACTTAAAACTTTAAAACTACTTTTCCAAAACTTGAGTTCGATTCAAGATACTCATGAGCCTCTTTTACTTCCTCCAAAGCAAAAGCTTTGTCCAAATTTGGCTTTATTTTTCCTGCTTCGATCAAAGGCAAAACTTCTCTTGCAAAATTTGCAGTTGCTTCCGCTTTTTCTTCCACCGAACGTGAACGCAAAACTGTCCCGATAATTTGCAAGCGTTTTGTCAGAGCAATTCCTAAATCAAATTCTGCTTTTCTACCACCGACTAATCCAACCAAAATTAAGCGTCCCTTTGATGAAAGACTCTTCAAATTTTGCTCAAAGTAACTTGCACCAACTAAGTCAAGAATTACATCAACACTGTTTTTAATCTCATCTGAAAAATCAGAGTTTTCACTTGTGTTTATTCCAATATCTAATCCAAACTTTTTACACTCATCAATTTTGTCTTGTGTTCTTGAAGTCCCAATAACTTTATTACCCTTCGCCCTTGCAATTTGCAATGCCGCTAAACCAACACCAGAGCCAACTGCGTGGATTAAAAGCGTTTCGCCAATTTGTAATTTTCCCTGCGTCCAAATCGCATCATGGGCTGTAATAAACGCTTCGGGAATCGTCGCCACTTCTGTCCAACTTAAATTTTCGGGAATCTTCACAAGTTGATCTTCTTCCGTCAAAACAAACTCCGCTTGCCCGCCACCTGCCGTTATTCCAAAAACTCTTTCGCCAATTTCAAACTTTGAAACTGATGAGCCGATCTCCACAACTTCACCCGTAAATTCCAACCCCAAAATGCGTTCGGGATAACCTTTCGGTGCAGGATAAAAACCTTTCCGTTGCAAAATATCCGCACGATTCAAGGCGGTAGCTTTTACGTTTACTAAAACTTGTTTTGATTGAGAAATGGAAGGCTTTTCGACATCACGGATTTCAAGGTTTTCCGCTCCGCCGAATTCTTTTATATAAACTGCTTTCATTTGAGAGTGAGCAGTAAGCAAAAAGCGGTGAACATTTTAGAGGCATTTTCTGCTTACTGCTCACCGCTCACCGCTCACTAATTTTTAGTATTTCTTTTAGCGATATTCATCAAATCCTCGGGCATCCATTTGCCGACACCTTCTGCTGTTGCTTCGCCGATTCCTTTGTTGCGGTTTCGCCATTCTTTTTCGGGGTCATCTTCTCTGCCCGACTCTTTTGGATAATTTTCAACCTGTTCGAGCGAGATGATTATGCCATGAGCAACTTCATCCCAATTCTCGGTTTGAATTCCCCGAAGCACGATTGGCAAACCTGCCGTCCAATCTTCTTCGGGTGCAATGTTGTCTAATTCGGGAATCGTGTTAAACGCCGGATTTGGAAAAGGCTTTCCGCTGTTTTCGCTAACAAGCTTTTCCTTAACATCATTAAATGAACCGTTTGGATTTGATTCTCTGATTTCTAATGCCCGACGATAAAGGTCTGAAACTGTTGGTTGGTTACTCATAAATTTATTTGTTAAAAAATTTGAATTCTCTTCGGATTATAAACTAAAATCTTTTGTTATTAAACTGTTCTTTTCAGCAATTTTCTGGAAACTTGTGTCTATTAAACTTTTATGAAATAATGTTGCACAGATGAAACAAAAGTAGAAATTATGAAACTCATTTGCCAAACAAAACTCCATTTTCAAGAAGGTAAATCCGACAAGGTTTACGAAGTGGACTTGTGTGAAGTTGGTGATAAATTTGTCGTCAATTTCCGTTATGGCAGACGCGGAACAGAACTTCGTGAAGGAACAAAAACAACCAATCCTGTTGACTTTGAAGAAGGTCAAAAAATCTTTGATAAATTAGTTAGCGAAAAGACTCGCAAAGGTTATCACATTGTTGGCGAAACCAAAGGAAATGTTGAAAATACACAAGTTACGGTTTCAAACACTATTGATATTGAAGCAAGAATTCAAGCAATCCTCGAAAAACTAAAAGATAAGAAAGCAAAAAGCAATCCAAAAATTTCTCGTACAATCTGGCGTGCAGGCGAATTACAAATAAAGTCCGCAACTCCATATTTAGCAGAGTTTATCGGCACAGGTAATGAATTACGAGACTATTGTATTGCTTGGAGTTTGGGATTTTGCGGTGATGAAACGACGATTCCGACTTTGGCTAAATTACAAAACCACAAAGCTGATTTTGTCCAAAGAATCGCACGAGAAGCGATTTATAAACTTGCTGATGAAACAGGAAAAGAAAAGTTACAAGAGGAATCAATTTCAGAATTACCTGAAGCCTTAAAAAATCTCGCAAAACTCGGAACACCCGAAAGTTTTGAAATGGCTTCGCGTGAAATCTTGGAGAATCAGACAAAAGGTAGTTTTGATGTCTTAACGCGAATTTATCGAGTTGATAATGAAATCACACGCCCCGCTTTGCTCAAAATCTTGGAAGAAATTCCCTACAAACCAAGGTACTTCAAACCTGTTCGCCACATTTACAAATTGGCGGAATATCGGCGTGATGCGGAAACTTTTGGGATTCTTGCTAAAAAGTTTGAAACGGAAAAACAAAATTATTTTGCAAATCCTTGGGGTGGTTGGGTTGCAGTTCCAACCAAAGACGGTGAATACAATCCAACGATGGGGATTTGTGAATATATTGACGCAAAAAAAGAATTAAAGAAAGAAAATCCACGCATTGCATACAGCAACAAAACCAAAGATTACTTTCAACGCCGAACTTGGCGAACGCTTCGTCGTATGGGCGAAATTGGCGATGCCAAAAATTATGTAAAAATGGCGGTTGGTTCGCTTCTTGCTTATTCAGATGAAGATGCTCAAGAACCAAAGAAATCAATCTTTTACGACTATTACCACACAGGACAATGGAATTGGCAAAATCCACTTATTAAAGAGATTCATTGGGACAAATTCGCAGGCTATTTACTTTTCAACCAAATACTTTACAAAAATAGTCCTCGCTACGAATTAAAAACAAATTCACGCGGTTTCCGTCTACGAGAAGGCTACAAAATTGGTGATGATGCTCCAAAAGTTCGTGAAGAAGCGTTTCCAAAACTTTGGGAAAAACAACCAAAAGGACTTTTACATCTTTTGGCAGAAAGTAAATGTTTACCCGTTCATGAGTTTGCGATAAAAGCGTTAAAAGCCTGTAAAGATTTTGTCGAAAAGCTCGATGTAGAAGCGATTTTAATGTTGCTTTCCGCTCCTTACGATGTAACGGCAGAATTTGGTTTCGGATTAGCCGAAAAAATTTATGACGAGAATAATCCAAACATCGAATTAGTCGTCGGTGTAGCAACTTGCGAAAATACCGAAGCACGCCAAAAAGCCTTTAAATGGATTGATGCCAAACGTGAACTTTTTGCCAAAAACAACTCGGTAATGCTCAAGCTTCTCATTTCAAAACATTCAGATACAAGAGATTTTGCAGCGAAAATTTTGCAGGCGACAAATTACGATGAAACGGAAGCAAAGAATCTAATCGGAATTTTAATTACTGAAATAATCAGCTTTGACGAATCAAAAAGTGAGATCATCAAAGATTTAAGCGATGCAATGCTGAAAAGTTTCAGCAAAAATCTGCAAGCTTTGAATTTAGAAATTGTTGAGGATTTGCTTTCGCACTCATTGGTCGAAGTTCAAGAATTCGGTGGACAAATTTTGCTTAATCACGAAACACCTGCCGAGAATTTATCAAACGATTTAATTAATTCGCTCATACGTTCGGAGTTTGAAGAAATTCGCTCCATCGGCATAAAACTTTTCGGTCAATTGCCTGATGAAAACCTTTTGAAACGCGAAAAAGTTATCCTAGCATTGCTTTCGCATGAACTTGTTGACGTTCACAATTCGACACGTCCAATTGTTTTGCGACTTGCCGAAAATCATCCACAGTTTGTCGAAAACATTTCCTATTCAATTTTCATCGCATTGCTGGTTGAAGAAAAACACGAGGGCGTTCACGCAAAGCTTTTGAGCGTCTTGAGAGAATTACCAAATTGGGAAAAATCTGCCAATATTGAAACAGCAAAAATGCTCGTCAATGCTGATTATGCAGAAGCAAATGAAGCAGGTGGCTTGATTTTGCAAACTCATGCGGATGAATGGAGTGAAGAATTCTCAACCGCAGAAATGGTTGAATTTTCTAATAATGAAATCCGCTCTATTCGCCAAACATCATGGCAACTTGCAATCAAAAAAGTTGGAAGTCTGCGAGATGAAGTTTCATATTTGATTCGTGCTTTAGATGCAAAGTGGCGTGATTCAAGAGAATTTTGGCGTGAGTTTTTCCGTACAAACTTTACGCAAAAAGAATTAACGCCAGAAGTTTTAATTTCGATTTGCGATTCGGTTAAAGAGGAAACGCAAAAATTCGGTCGTGATTTACTATTACATTATTTTGAAGAAGAAAACGGCGTTGAATATCTCTTAAAATTAAGCGAACATCCTTCGGCTAATATGCAACTTTTTGCGACGAATTATCTGGAAAATTACGCCGCTGGCTCACCAGAGAAACTGGAAAAACTTTCGCCTTATTTCACAAGAGTTTTATCTTTGGTAAATCGCTCACATGTTGCAAAAGATAGGGTCTTGAATTTCATTGAAACCGAAGCGTTAAAGAATGAAAATTCAGCAAAAATCGTCGCAGAAATTCTTGCTCGCCAATCAGCAACGGTTGCCATTGCCGATAAAGCGTCGATTATTCAATCAATGTTAAAAATTCGTCGAAAGTTTCCAAATATCGAAATGCCAATAACAATCAAACAAACGGAGGTGCGAAGCCATGTTGTTTGATTATGCTTACAAAGGCAATTCAAATGTTGCGAGTTCAGCGAGTTCGACAGATATGTCTTTCGTGCCTGATGCGACTCGTGAACCGACGTTTTTTATTGCTGAACTTCGGCAAAAGTTAGAATTCCGAGAAGCAATTTCTGCTCTGCACGATGTTGTCGTTTCGGACTTACGTTTTAAGCCGAAAGACCGAACAGAATATCTCGAATGGGCGAAACAAAGAGAAGAAATTGATTGGCAAGAAGTCGCTTCGCAAAGGTCGGAAGTTGCCGAAAAAATAAGAGTTTTACAAGATGAATTAAACGATCTGCGAGCTCGAAAATCTGCACGTTGGGCACCTTTTTACAAAGCAAGAGGCGAATACTATCAATACCTTTACAAGAAATTCCGTGATTTGTGGTTTATTCTTGATCCTGTAATTACCGTTCACCCAGATGAAGTTTTCTTTGAGTGTTTTTCGGAAGATGAATCAAGTTATGGGCGTTTGGGGACGAAATATGATGTTTACGAAAATATCAGCGAATTTTCCTGTGGCACGACAAACATTGATTATTCCGCCGCTTTGTATGATGAATTTCAAAAAATTCGCACTTACAAAAACACAAAATTTGAAATTGACCCAAGTGGTTTTGAAGTTCAAACGACAAATGAAGATTCATTTAAAGAAGTGAAAATTGATTTGCCAGATTCTTGGGTGCGTGGTTTTTTGCAAGTTTCATCAGCGATGTCTTTGCCGACAATTAGTTTTGATTTACACCCTCTTGATGTCCACAATATTTGCTTTATTTTGCGACGCAAAAAGGAAAAAGAATCTCCTCGTTCGATGCGTTATATCTTGAAACCGGGCGAACCTGTCAAGATACTTTTTGAGCCTTGGAACATTAAAATTACTTGTTCGAGAACAAGATTTGAAGGCAACGAACCACACGAAATAAGAGTTTGGGGAAGACGCAGAATTTTGATTTTGGAACGGCTTATTTCTGTTGCGAAAAAATTTACTGTCCACTTGCTCGGAACGGGTTTACCGTCATTTTATATTGCGGATTTGGGAGATTTGAATTTTACTCTAGGACTTTCGGGATGGACAGCTAACGACTGGTCAAAGGCTGGAAATTTTGATTTGCTTGCACCAAGAGCCAATGTTGACAGCGATACGAAGCAAAAGGTTTTTGCAGGTTTGAAAGAAAATTGGTTTGATACGCCTGAGCAATTAGCGAAACGTTTGAATCTTGATAAAAGTGTTGTCTTAGGCTCTCTTTCGGCTTACACGCAAGCTGGACGTGCGATCTATGACTTGAATAAAGGCGTTTATCGTGTCCGCGAATTAAGCCGTGATCCTTTGCCTTTAGATAAATTGCGTTTTGCAAATGAGCGTGAAGAATCAGCTGCAAAATTCTTGGAAGCTAAAGCTGTAAAAATAAAGCGACGAAATGCAAAACAAAACGATTTTTTAGAACTCATCGGAACTGTTTTAGATAAAAATAATAAAGAAGATGTTTCAATGACAATTGATAATGATGAGCGACTTGTCCAAGCTCAGTGCAGTTGCAACTTCTTTATGATGAATAAGTTGCGAAAAGGACCTTGCGAACATATTTTGGCGTTACGCCTTAAGAATTCGCAAAGATAATCTGATTTTTGAAAATTTTCCCAAAAAGCCGATTGAAGCGTTTGGCTTAAAACAAAGCCTTGCAATCCGGTTGGTGTTTCGCCATCCATGCACATAGACTACACACGCTTCACTAGCTTGTTCTTAACTGTGCGGAACTGCCTTACTGTCGCTATTTCGGTTTGTATTCCGAGAATAAAATTAGCGACAGTAAGGCAGTTCCGCTTGAGTTGAACAATCTAGTCCTTTGATTTTACGAAGACGTTTTAAGTTTTTTTACGCTTCAATCAGCTTTTTGGAAAAAGCAGTTCAGAGTTTAGTGTTTAGAGTTTTGAGTTCTTCTTCTAACACTAAACTCTGAACTCTAAACTTTTTAAGATGGACCAACCAAAAACACGACAAGAATTATACGAAGAGATTCGCAATCAAGGCGGACGGGATATGTTTGTGCTTGAAGAGATGATTCGGCTCGGTTTTTGGGAAGAATCAAGCGGTTTACCGAATGATCCAACTGACGAAATTCGACGTGAAGCTGAACTTGCAAAAGAACTTACCGAATTGCGAAAACAAAATCGAAAACTTCACAACGAAGAAGCTTTAATTAAAGAACTTCGCAAAAAACGTCTTGCCGAATCACGTCAAAAGCAAAAAGAAACACGAGAACGGCGTGAGCGAGAACGCAAAGAAAGAGCTGAAAATTGGAAACGGCGAAAGGAAAAAGAAATCGTTTATCTGGGCAAAGATGTTTCCGCTGGATTGAATAATAATGAGTTGAATGTTGAACGTCTAAAACAAAATAGTTTGCCTGTTTTTGAAACGATTGAAGAACTTGCTAAAGCAATGAATTTGAACGTCGGCAAGCTACGTTTCTTAGCTTTTGACCGAAAAACTTCGGAAGTAAGTCATTATATTCATTTCAAACTTCCGAAAAAATCAGGTGGGCATCGTTTAATTTCTGCCCCAAAACCAAAACTCAAAGAGGCTCAAACTTGGGTTTTGGAAAATATCCTAAACAAAATCGAAGTTCACGATTCTGCACATGGATTTTTGCCAACTAAAAATATTGTTTCAAATGCAAAATCTCATGTCAGAGCCAAAATGGTTATAAACTTTGACCTCGAAAACTTTTTCCCTTCGATAACCTATAAAAGAGTTAAAGGAATTTTCCGTTCGTTCGGATATTCGGAAGCAGTTTCGACAGTTTTTGGATTAATTTGTACCGCTCCCGAAGTCGAAGAAATTGCGATTGATTCTAAAACATATTTTGTCGGATTAGGCGAAAGACATCTTCCGCAAGGTTCGCCTGCAAGCCCTGCAATTTCAAACATAATTGCTCGTCGTTATGACAAGGGTTTAACCAAAATTGCTAAAAATCTTGGTTTCAAATACACACGTTATGCTGATGATTTAACTTTTTCGACAAAAGAAAATAATGCGGATTTTAAAAAGCTAATGGCTCAAGTTCGTTTTGTAACGAAAGAACAGGGATTCAAAATCAATGAAAATAAAACAAGAATCTTGCGACGTGGACGACAACAAGAAGTTACTGGAATCGTTGTTAATGACAAAATCTCAATCGACCGAAAAACTTTGCGAAGATTCCGTGCAGTACTTCATCAAGCCGAAAATAATGGTTTAGAAGGATTAAACTGGGGAAATTCGCCCGACATAATCGCTTCCCTTCAAGGTTATGCCAATTTTGTCTTTATGGTTGATAAAGAAAAAGGCTATATTTTTCAACAACAAGTAAAACGAATCATCGAAAAATACGATTGGAAACCTCACCCACCGAAATATATTTCGCAAAAAGAATCTCCTAAAGCAGAAAAACCTTGGTGGCAACTTTGGTAGATTTCTAACCTCTCTGCTGTGTTCTTTCTATCTGCTGTGATAAAAATAATCACATGAAAAAAGTAATTTATCAGGTTCATTTGTGGTTTGGACTTTTTGTTTCGATTCCCGTTTTGGCTTGGGCTTTTAGCGGATTTTTGTATGCTTTACCGAATACAGTTGAGGGTGGGAAGGTTGATGTGATTGCACAGGAACGTGTAAAGATTTCACCGACGGAAGCGATTGAAAAGGCACATAAATTTGCGGGAAAGACTTTGCCGACGACTGCTCTGACTCTTCTTATGCGTGATGGAAAACCGTATTATCAAGCAATCGGTGGAATGGGTGCAGATTCGATTTTGGTGAACGCTGAAACAGGTGAGGTTTTGAAAACTCCCCCTCCAAATTTAGCAACCAGATTTTTTCGCCAAGCACATTTTTATTTCTTTGCAGGTTCGTGGCAGGTTACTTTGCTTTTGATCTTCTCTGCTTTAGCTTGTCTTTCAGCAATTACTGGAATTTATCTGAATTGCGTGTATTGGTTTAGTAGTGGAAAGAACAAGAAAGACAATAAAATTGAACTAAACAGCGAAGAGGTTCATTAAACATCTAAATCTTGTTTTTTCGCATCCGAGAGTTTAGTCTTTCAATTGAGGAAATTTTGTTTATGAAAAAGATTTTTATTTCAGTACTTTTGCTCTTTGCTTTTGTATTTACGGCTTTTGCACAACACGATCATGAGTATGCACCTCTGAAGAAAAAGAAAATAAGTTATAAGGATTGGACTTATAAAAGTGTTTTGACTGATAAGGAAATGAATTTGCGTGAATACACGAAAGATAAAAAGCTCGTGATGGTTTTTTATTTTGCTCCCTGGTGTCATAGCTCGAATTATCAAATACCGCTTACGCAAAAACTCCATGAGAAATATAAGGATAAAGGTCTGGGCATAGTCGGCGTAAGTCTTTATGCTTCGGCTGATAGAGTCAAAAATACTTTAAAGTTTTACAAAACTACATTCCCTGTCGTAGCCGAATCTTTATCATCCAAAGAAAGACAAAAAACTCTCCATCACAAATACAGAACGGTAACGGGCGACAACCGAAAATGGGGAACGCCTTACAATGTATTTTTAGTTCCAAATGAATTGGAAAAAGAGGGCGATGTATTAACTGAAAAAACTATTGTTGTAAATGGTGAAATTCGTGAAAAAGAAGCCGAAAAATATATCCGTAAAAAATTGGGATTAAATAATTAAGTAAAGTTTTTGTTCCTAAAAAGAGTTGGTGATTAAATTTCTTAATCACCAACTCTTTTTTCTTTTTATAATTTATATTCTAAGGCATTGCAACAAGCGTATCAGTTAAAGTTTCTATCACAAGAAGCAATTCCTTACCTGCATCATTGAATCTTCCGGCGGCGGCTAAATCCTCTGCTCTGGCACTATATGGCATCACATTTTGCAAATTAACAACATATCTTCTCAAGGCAGTTTTCGCCCGAAAATCCGTGTCTAATTTAACTAGTCCTGCCCGCAAAGCCCGTATGCTACGAATTACATCTGCTTTGAATTGCTGATTTTTTTCTGCAACTTCTCTGGATGCTTTTCCTGCTTTTACTTCCTTATCAATATCTTCGATTCCTCTGGCAACTCCGCCGAGAACATATACAAATTTCGTTACATTCATTAACTGAATACCAACATCTTTTGCTCCTTTTTTAAGGTCGGCGGCATTTTTTGCACGAGCGGCGGCAGCAGCCTTGCTTCGACTTGATTTTGAACGACGACGCTGAGCATCAGCATTTATGCTCAAACCCATAATAAAACTAAGTAAAAAAACAAATACAACTATACTCTTCAAATTCAAATTTCGCTTCATTCTTTCTCCTCTTTGCCAGATTGTTGGGAATAATTCTACAATCTACATATAAAAGATGAAAGAAAAAGTGTTAAAAGTTCGCCGTCTTGGTCGTTTTGATTACGATAAAGGTTTAAGTTTGCAAAAAGAACTCGAAACAAAAGTGATTGACGAACGTAAAAAAGACTATCTTTTATTGCTTGAGCATCCGCACACTTTTACGCTTGGAAGACGTGCAAAAAACGGGGATGGAGTTCTTGCAACTGCTGAAGTTTTAAAGAAACTTGGTGCTCAAGTTTTTAGCATAAACCGCGGAGGAAAAGTTACATATCACGGTATCGGGCAAATAGTTGGCTACCCGATAATTTCCTTAAGTCCCGACAGAAAAGATGTTCATAGATATGTAAGAGATTTAGAAGAAGTCTTAATTCGCACGATGGCAGATTTTGGTATTGAGGCTTTCAGAATAAAAGATTTAACAGGCGTTCACACAAAAGACGGCAAGATCGCAGCAATCGGTGTTCACATTAAGCGTTGGGTTACGACTCACGGATTTGCTCTGAATGTAAATACGGACTTGAGCTACTACAATTGGATAATTGCTTGCGAAGGAGAACCCGTAACCTCTATGGAGGAGATTTTGGGCGATGAGATTTCATTAAAAGAAGTTGAAGATAAGCTAATCAAAAATTTTGCGGACGTTTTTGAAGTGAAAAATGTCGAAGAAGAAAAAACTAGAGAGTTAGAAACAGCAGAGGTTTGATCAAAACAGGGGAATCATATGAAAATTACGAAATTATTTATTGTATTTATCGGAATAATATTGTTTTTAGCAAGTTGCGAAGCACCAAAAACAGACAACACTGCGAAAGAAGGCAACACAGAAACAAAAACTGAAACTACGGAATTTACCATTGTCGAAACACCTGATTCAATTAAAGAAAAAATGAAAGAACGTGGTGATCAGGACAAAGCTGAACCTGAACTGCAAGTTGAATCTCCGAAAGAAGGCGAAACGATCAATAGCTCAACCGTTAAAGTTAAAGTTAAAGTTGTCGGCAATGTAAAACAAGGACAAGACGATAAAGGAATGGGCAATCACGTTCACGTTATCTTAAATAATCAACCTTATGCCGCACATTATATGTGGGATGAAGGTTTCGAGCTTCGCAATGTTCCCGACGGAGAACACACCTTACGTATGTTTGCCTCAAGACCTTGGCACGAAAGCTACAAAAATGAAAAAGCTTTCAAAACCATAAAGTTTACTGTTAAAGATGGAAAAGCGGATGAGACAAAGCCCACCACTGATTCCAATGGAAACAAGATGGCAGATGCTAAATCCGAAGAGAAAAAAGCTGAAGGGGCGGATGTTGAAAACTCAAATGCAGGAAACGTAGATTTTTCTAAACCATTATTAACTTACAGTCGTCCAAAGGGCGAATATAAAGGTGCTGATGCCGAAGCAATCATGATTGATTTTTGGCTCTCAAATGCTAAGTTAACGGGAGATGGAGGTAAATATAAAGTCCGTTATACAATCAATGGCGGAGAAGCAAAATATATCGAAAAATGGTCACCTCTTTGGCTAAAAGGTTGGAAAGAAGGTGAATCCACAGTCAAGCTAGAATTGGTTGACAAAGAAGATAAGCTCGTCGAAAACGGTGGATATAATTTAACTGTGCGAAATATAAAAATTTCTAAGTAATGAATGTTTCGGAATAAATATTCGCGGACAAAGTATTAAAAGTTTAGCTGACCAAAACGAACAGGACACAAAAATTTGCTTGTAACCACGTTTACAAGCTGTTAAATTCGTATTTATACAAAAAAATCAGGAGTTCAAAAAAAATAATGAAACGCAAAAGCATTTTATTCGTCGCACTATTAGCCGTTGTTACATTTTTTGCATCTACAAATATTTCAAGTGCTGAAGAAGGCACATTTCCGATCGGTTCAAAGTTAGATAATGTTACGATGCCTGACCCAATGGGCAAGGATTATTCTCTTAATGACCTAAAAGGTAAGAATGGTTCTTTGATAGTTTTTCTATCCGTTCAATGCCCAGTCGTAAAACAATATGACGATCGCATCAATGAAATTGCGAATGCTTATAAAGAAAAAGGTATAAACTTTATCGGTGTATATTCAAACCGTACAGAACCTGTTGATGCAGTCAGAGAACACATCAAAAATCTTTATAAATTCCCTGTTTGGATTGATAAAAATAACGTTTTCGCAGACAAACTAGGAGCAACACGCACACCGGAAGTTTATTATTTCAACAACAATAATATCCTTGATTATCACGGTGCGATTGATAATGATCGAAGTGGAACAAACATTACAAAACCTTTCTTGAAAAATGCTTTTAACGAAAAATTAGCAGGCAAAGAGATCACCGAAAAAGAAACTAGAGCTTTCGGTTGCACGATTAAACGTATCAAGAAAGAAAAAATGTAAACTATTTATGCAGGATGACAAGATTTAGCCCCGTATAAACCAAAACGGAATGCGGGGCTAAGTTGATCAATGGAATTCCGCCTGCCGAAGAAGTGAAAGAAAAGAGTTTTAAAATGAAAAAAGTCTTTAAAGTATTTATAACCTTGGCGATTCTGTCTGTATCTTTAACTACAAACCTTTTCGCTCAAAAAACTAACTCAACCAGCAGCAAAGCTTCGACAGTATTTATAACTCCTAAAGTCACAAAGGTTGATGAGATAACCATCAAAGAAATTCTGAAACCGAAAGGTAAACCACTTCTTGTAAATTTTTGGGCAACTTGGTGTGTTCCCTGTCGCGAAGAGTTTCCCGAACTTGTTGAAATTGATAAAGAATACAAAGGCAAAATAGATTTTATAACTATTTCACTTGATGACTTGGCTGAAATAAACCGCGATGTTCCAAAATTCTTAAAAGAAATGAAAGCAACAATGCCAGCCTATCTATTACGTACAAATGACGAAAATGCTGTCATCAGTTCGATTTCAAAAGACTGGCAGGGCGGACTTCCCTTTACAATTCTGTATGCTGAAAATGGCGATGTTGCACATACGAGGCAAGGCATAATAAAAGTCGATATTGTCAAAAACAAACTGAATTCTCTACTAAAGGCTGGTACTGCCAAAAAAAACACGACAATTAAAAAGCCCTGCGATCCGAAAAAAGATATTAAGATTAAAAACTAAAGAACGTCTCTAAATCTTTTCTCTAGGGTTTTATTGAGTTTTTCTAAGTATCATCTTAAAACAACGATTTACTTAATCTTTTATTATTAAGCTATATGCATTCGCATTCTATTTGATTGACGGGACATGCTCCCTGACCATTATTCATAGCATTGCCACTGCAACATATTATGGTTTCTGTTAACTGACAAGGACTAGCCGAGGGAGCTTCACAATTGGTTGTTCCTGGAGACTGATTCCCAAGTGATCCACTACAGCAGATACCACTCACACAATTATTCGAGCAACAATTCGGGGGCATTACAGTCGGGCATGGATTATTATCTGGCGTGCAAGCAGATTGAGCCATTGCTGCACTTGGAGCAACTATTGATGATATTAATGGCAGAGCAATTACAGATGAGAAACCGACTTTTCTGATCAGTTCTCTTCGAGATAATCTATCAGTATTACCGTCAATTATTTCAGCATTTTCCAGCAAACGATCTTTTTCAAATTGTAAGACTGCAAGCCATACTAATTCCTCACTGACTAATGTCCTTAAACGCTTACTCATTTCATCACTGATCTGTGAAACCGAACGTTTGCCATCACAAAGTTCCCAGACCACTGCTGAAGTTTCATTAAGATGTATAGCTTTATTTCTTCGCAGATCATAGATGAGAAGTTCATTATCGGATTTTTGAACTACAAGATCTTTGGCTCGAGCTAAAGGTAAACCAACCATTTTTTTGTCCTCCTGAGCATTAATATAAAAAACAGGGTGATGATATACCTATATGCGAAATTAAACAAAAAAATTTTAGAATCAGGAAATATATTTAAAAGAATTAATTCCCCAAAATATGTTGCGAAACAATCCTTTTCGTTGAATCAAATTCTTGCTTTTATAGTCTCCTTATGGTAGTTTCATAGATGCAACACTATTTCATACAATCATTAAAAGGAGCAACTATTATGTATCGTTCAATAGAAGATTTTACGACCGATTGGAATTATGAATCGCAAGGAACTTTGAAAATTTTTGGAAGTTTGACGGATGAATCTTTATCACAAAAAGTTACTGATGAAGGTCGTTCACTTGGTTTTATAGCATGGCACATTACGCATACTTTGAGTGAAATGATGGGTCACGCAGGACTAAATTTTGAATCAGATGTAAAAGAAGGAGAAGTTCCGGATAGAGTTTCTGAAATCAGTAATGCTTACGAAAAAGACGCTGAAGCCGTTACAGAAATTGTTAAAAATACTTGGAGTGATGAAGAATTGGAAGATGATATTGAAATGTATGGGCAGACATGGAAAAAAGGAACTGTTCTCAATGCCCTGATTGCACATCAGATACATCATCGAGGACAAATGACGGTTTTGATGCGACAAGCAGGATTGAGAGTTCCGGGAATATACGGTCCGGCGAAAGAAGAATGGGAAGAACAAGGAATGCCCGCAATGGCTTAAGCAATAAAAGGTTTTTATTAAGAGAGTTTATTAAAGCGGATTTGAAAAAAGTACGCTCAAATAATAAACTCTCTTTTTTTATTTTAGAGACCTTTTTTACTATTTAAGCTATGAATCAACCTGAAATCACGCCTGAAATTATTGAGGAACACGGAATTTCTCCCGACGAATACGAACGCATTAAAGAGATCATGGGACGCGAGCCGAATTTTACGGAACTCGGTGTCTTCTCTGTAATGTGGTCGGAGCATTGCAGTTATAAATCCTCTCGTGTTCATTTAAGCCGTTTACCAACGACAGGCGAACAAGTCATTGTCCCACCGGGTGAAAACGCAGGTGTTGTCGATATAGGCGACGGCTGGTGCGTGGCTTTTAAGGTTGAATCTCATAATCACCCAAGTTTTATCGAACCATTTCAAGGTGCGGCAACCGGAGTTGGCGGGATTTTACGGGATGTTTTCACAATGGGAGCAAGACCAATTGCAGCGATGAACTCTTTGCACTTTGGACACTTAAACTCAGACGAAAATCGCTCAACAAATGAGAAGGTTGCGAACAGAAATAAATCTATTTTGAAAGGAGTTGTCGAAGGAATTGCTCACTACGGAAATTGCTTTGGAGTTCCCACAATTGGCGGCGAAGTTGATTTTGATGAGGCTTATAATCTAAATCCACTCGTTAATGCTTATGCACTTGGGATTGTCCGCGAAGATCAGATTTTCTTTGGTAAAGCTTCGGGCGTTGGAAACCCCGTGATGTATGTCGGTGCGAAGACAGGACGTGATGGAATTCACGGGGCGACGATGGCTTCGGCGGAGTTTGATGATGAAGCACTCGAAAAACGTCCGACGGTTCAGGTTGGTGATCCGTTTCTTGAAAAATTGTTGCTTGAAGCCTGTTTAGAAGCAATGCGTTCGGGGGCGATTGAAGGCATTCAGGATATGGGAGCAGCAGGTTTAACTTCGTCTTCGGTTGAGATGGCGGATCGTGCGGGAACGGGTTTGGAACTTTATTTAGATGATGTTCCGCAACGCGAAACGAATATGACTGCTTATGAAATGCTACTTTCAGAGTCACAGGAACGTATGCTCATAGTCGCCAAATCGGGACGCGAAAACGAACTAGTGGAGATTTTCAACAAATGGGATTTGGACGCGGTCGTCATCGGCAAGGTCGTCGAAGGAAATCGCTTGAAAATCTTTCATCACGGCGAATTGATGGCAGATATGCCCGTTGATAAATTGACCGAATCTGCACCGAAATACAATCGCCCGATGCAGAATCCGGCGGAAGTGGAGGAGTCGGGGAGTAGAGGAATAGAGGAATTCAAAGACCGAAGACCAAAAACAGAAGACCTGAACCAAGCATTGAAAATGCTACTCACCGCTCCGAATATTTGCTCAAAGCATTTCGTCTATGAGCAATATGATCATATGGTTCGGACGAATACTGCTGTCTTGCCGGGAGCGGATGCTTCGGTTGTTCGTGTGAAAGAAACACGCCGTGCAGTTTCGATGTGTCTTGATTCAAACGGACGTTTTTGTGCGGTGAACCCGAAAGAAGGTGCGAAATTGACGGTCGCGGAGGCGGCTCGAAATAATGTCTGCGTCGGCGGAAAACCACTTGCCGTGACGAATTGCCTAAACTTCGCTTCGCCCGAACGCCCGAAAATTATGTGGGCATTTTCGGAAACGATTGACGGAATGAAAGAAGCTTGCGAAATGTTTTCAACGCCCGTAATTTCGGGAAATGTTTCCTTCTACAATGAAACCGACGGCGACGGCGTTCTGCCAACACCAACAATCGGAATGGTCGGACTTATCGAAGACGTTCACAAACTCATCACACAAGGCTTCAAAAATGAAGGCGACATCATCGCCATCTTAGGCACAACCAACTACGATCTATCCGTCAGCGAATACGCACAAACGGTTTTGGGGTACACGGTAAATGAATTAATCGAGGTCGGTGAAGTCCCGAAAATTGATCTTAACTTAGAGAAAAAAGTCCAAGACACTTGCCTAAAATTAATTGACGAACAACTGATAAATTCCGCTCACGACACAGCCGAAGGCGGTCTCGCAGTCGCCATCGCCGAACAATGTTTTGCTTCACTAAACAACAAAGCCGACGGTGCGGAAATCGAGTTAAACGATGGAAATTTAGACGCAACAACACAGCTTTTCAGCGAATCACCTTCGCGGATTTTAATAACTTTTACTGAAGAAGATTCGGAAAAAGTAAAAGAAGCCGTCGGCGATTGTCCTTTTGAAATTATCGGCAAGGTTGCGGGCGAAGAATTGAAGATTAATGTAAATGGTAAAAATGCAGTAAATTCAAAAGTTTCTGAATTACAAGAAGTTTGGAAAAATTCGCTTGAGAAGCAACTGGAAATTTAATTACTTCTTTTCAAAGCCTGATAGAATTTTGATTGACGCAAAATGCTTTTTATTTCTTTTCGGTTTTCTTCTTTTTGGTAATCTTTTGGATAATATTTGTCAAAAATTTCCCAAGCCCTTTTTTCCTCACCAAAATAAATCAAATCAACCATGAAGGCTCGTACGCTTCGATGATAATTAGTTGATTCTTCAAATTTTCAAACCTCCTGAGAATTTGCATTTATTACAACACGGTGTCATAAGCAAAACAAGCTTTTTTATTGGAGTTAAGCAATTTTGGATCAATCAATACGTCAATGATCATAGAGAAATTTTTATGAATAAAGATTTCCGACAATAAAGGAGGCGTATTTATGGCAATTACTGTTCAGGCTAATCCTGTCAATTTAACTTGGGCGAATTTTACGGTCGTACCAAATAAGATTCTGGATCCGGCAGATGGAACCTTGGTAGATGCTTATACAGCATTTAATTACAACATTCCGAATCTTCCCCCAAAAAATTATGGGAGCAAAATCGGGTTTGCTGATCCGATGACAATTACGATCACACCGAACGCACGAGTTTGGTCAGGTGTGGCTCAAACTGCGGCTTTACTTTCCCATGAGCAATGGCATTACGATGTGGGAACTATTACGGCGAGAGTTTTAGCAAAAGAGATGGAAAGGGCTAGAAAAAATACTGCGGCTGAGCTAATCACACTTTTACAAAATGCAGTTCGGTTGCATTTTACAACAAGAACAGGCTTACTACAGCAACGATATGACATTGATACCAGACATGGAACACAAGCTCATTATCAAAGAATCTGGAAAAATCGTATGACGAGATGTTTAGCGAACCCTAATGCAACACAGCTCGGCGGTTATTATTTATAGGGTTTTCACTAAACATTAATTCACATTGCACGAATGAATCGGGAAAATTAAAATTATCTTGATTCATTTTTTTATGTCTATTGGAATTTACATACATATTCCCTTTTGCAAATCACGTTGTTCTTATTGTGATTTTGCGACCGATGTTTATCGTGATGAGGCTAGAGTTGAATCGTATATTTCTTCGCTTTGTTCAGAAATTCAAAATTCAAAATCCGAGGTTCAAGATTCGGTTGAAACAATTTATTTTGGTGGCGGGACACCATCGCTTCTTTCGGCGAAACAGCTTGAAAAGGTTCTTGATGCACTACACAAGAAATTCTCAATTCAAGAAAAAGCTGAATTTACGTTGGAGATGAATCCAGCGACGGTTTCGCTTTCAAAATTGAAAGATTTTAAGTCTTTGGGCGTCAATAGAGCGAGTTTTGGTGTGCAGACATTTAATGATCGAGCTTTGAAAATTCTCGCACGCGGACATGATGCAAACGATGCAAGGCAGACGTTTAAACTTTTGCGTTCGAGCGGGTTTGAAAATATCTCATTCGATCTAATCGGTGGTTTGCCAGATCAAACATTGAAGGACTGGAAAAAAAATCTGGATGAAGCACTGAAAATGAACCCCGAACATCTCTCGCTTTATTTGCTTGAGATCACCGAGGGAACGCCCTTGGCAAACCAAATTCACTCAAAGCGTCAACCAATGCCCGATGAAGATCTGGCAGGCGATATGTATGAAATGCTGGTTGAAATGGTTACGGGAAATGGCTTTGAGCAGTATGAAATTTCGAGTTTTGCCAAACCCGGTTTTGAATCAAAACACAACAATAAATATTGGTTATTCGAAGCCGTTATTGGTTTTGGAGTTTCAGCTCATTCCTTTAACGGGATCAACAAGCGTTGGTCAAATGAACGTGATACTGACAAATACATATCGATAATCCAAAATGGAAAATCGCCGATAGTTGAGAGAGAGAATTTAAGCAAAGAGCAACTTTCAATTGAGTTCGGGTTTCTAAGTTTACGTCTGATGAAAGGCTTAAATTTAACTGAATATAGAAAAAGATTCGGTAGAGATTTGATGATTGAATATAACGAAGACCTGAGGAATCTCAAGAATTTAGGCTTGATCGAAGTAGAAAATGAAACATTACGACTAACGAGAAAAGGAAGACTTTATTCAAATGAAGTCTTTGCAACTTTTGTTTAATTATCTTGAAGAAATATGTTCACTAAAACCCCTGAAATGCTATCGCTTATTTTTATTTTCACAGTTTGTTTAGTCTTTGATTCATTTGCTCAACAAATTGAATTTCCAAACGATTTAGGAACAGAGATTCCGATAGTTGCAAAAATTGGTGCTAAGCGTTTTCGCTGTTATTCAACAAAGAACTTAATTGTTACTAAGCAAGAATTTGAAAAACTCTTAGATAACAAAAAATGCTCACCTTTGAAACTACTGGAAGTGGATTTTTCAAAGCACACACTTATAAACTATCAAGTTGGTGGCGATTGTTTTATGCGTGTGAAACAAAAAGTGTTTCGCAACGAAAAGACAAAAACTTACAACGTTCAAGTTAAAAACTACTGGGGCAGATGTCGGGCTGGCAGTCTTTATCAAGGTTGGATTGTGATTAATAAAATTCCAGAAGATTATAAAGTTGAACTAAAAGAATTGAAACTTGATACCACAAGAGAAAAAGAAAATGATTCATTCATTTCCGTCCTGCAAACACCTATTTCTAATAAACCACCGATAACTGAATATATTAAATCCGAGCAAGTTGATTTGAAAGGCTGCATACAGATGTATCGTCAGAAACAGTTTGTTATAAAAACTAAGGAAGATTATCTAAAGAAAATACGCAAGGATGCTCAAATGCCAAATTGTGTGAAAAATGCAGAAAATTTAGATTTTGATAAGTTTTCGTATATTGGAATGCAAATAAGATCTGGGTATTGTCGATATCCAAAAGGACTCAAACACAAAATAATCCAAAACAATTCAAAAAAAGAATATGTTTTGGATGTCAGTTATATTGATCCGGGAATTGAGAAATGTCGTGCTTTGAGCAGATACGATCTTTGGGTTAAAGTTCCAAAATTGCCAAAAGGATATAAAGTCGTCTGGAATATTTCAAAAAACTTAACAAATACAGTGAAAAATTGATAAAATACCTGTCAGAAAAAAAGTAACATTAGCCGCCGTTTTTTTATACGGCAACTAACTTTTAAGAAAATTGCATCACAATAGCTCATACTTTTTTATATTTACAAGGGAGAACAAGCAATTATGGGTCAAAAAGCAGTTTATCAATTATCAGGCAGACAAATCGTTTTATTAGCTTTCGTTTCTGCCCTTTTGGCAGTAGGAGTAGTTATATTTTTTAATAATATCAGCGGTTTGAGTAGTGCCTTTCAAACCGACAAAAACCAAAACATTGCCTTTGCAGAAAAGCCAGCCGAAGGCATCACTAATCCAACCTCGCTCACTGATGAACAGAACAGTATAGAGGTTTACAAAGCAATTTCACCGGGAGTTGCTTTTATTACTACTAGTTCCAGAGTTTCAACTTTTTTTGGTGAAGAGTTTGAACGTAAAAGTGGAAACGGCTCGGGTTCTGTGATTGACAATCGTGGACATATCTTAACGAACTATCACGTTGTTGAAGGAGCTTCAAAGTTAACTGTCAGCTTGGGTGGAGAAAAAATGTATCCTGCAAAATATGTCGGTGGTGACCCCGATACAGATTTGGCAGTTATCAAAATAACTCCGCCGCGTGAAGGTCTAACCATAATTCCACTTGGCGATTCAAACAGACTCCAAGTTGGACAAAAGGTTTTAGCTATCGGGAACCCTTTCGGATTGGATAGAACTCTGACAACAGGAATAATCTCCGGCTTGGAGCGTCCGATTCGTGCTAAAAATAATCGTCCGATCGATGCGGCAATCCAGACGGATGCTTCGATCAACCCAGGGAATTCAGGCGGTCCATTACTCGACAAATTCGGGCGAATGATTGGAATCAACTCCCAAATTTTGTCTCCTTCAGGAGCTTCAGCAGGTGTCGGTTTTGCAGTTCCCGTAAATACTGCCAAAAGAGTTATTCCACAACTGATTCAATTTGGTAAAGTAAATCGCCCGAAACTTGGTGCAAGCCTTTTAAGCGTTGAAGAATTAAATAAACGTGGTGTTGATCTACCTGTCCAAAAAGGACTTCTTATTAGAAATGTTATACCGGGAAGTTCTATTGATCGTGTAGGTCTTCGAGGACTTTCGAGAGACAGAGAAGGCATTATCTTGGGTGACATAATCGAATCAATTGATGGCGTTACATTAGGCGACATTGATGATCTTTATCGCTATCTAGATAAAAAGAAAATTGGCGAAATGGTTAGATTAAGAGTCTTCCGTGATGGAGAAACTATCAACATCCCCGTCAAACTTTTGCCAATGCCGGAAACCCGACAAACGCGGCGTAGAAATTTCTAGACACTGAATATATATTTAACCCGTAAAACGCAGAGAAAGAATGTTTATTTTCTCTGCGTTTTATTTTGTGCTAAATTTTCATTTTTACTATGAAAAGTTTGGATAATTTCTACAACGAGGGTTTCGGGTGGATTTGCAAGAAATGTGCGGAGAAATTCAAAACTGATGAAGAACCAAAATCACGTTTGATGAGAGAGGGCGAAGCTGAAAGCAAAAATCCTGTGCTCTCCAATAAAGCTTTAGCAAAGTGGTTTGATTCAGAGCGAAAAACTCTGGTCTGTCCAAACTGTCAGACAACAGAAAATATAAAGTAGAGTCTTTTTTGCTAATTAATGCTTTTCAATTAACATTTATAAACTGTGAAAATTCTTGACGTTGGATGCGGAACAAATAAATTTGAAGGTGCAGTTGGGTTAGACAATAATCCGCGTACGGGAGCCGATGTTATACATGACCTTGGCAAAGTGCCATACCCTTTTGAAGATAATGAATTTGAATTGGTAGTTTCACGCCACGCCATCGAACACGTTCCCGATGTGATGGCTTTTATTGAAGAGCTTTATCGAATAACCAAACACGGTGGAAAAATAAATCTTGTAACACCACATTATACAAACCCTGACTGGGCAACTGATCCGACACATCGAAATCATTTTAATTCTTATTCTTTTAATTCTTTTATGCCTGAAAGACAAGTTTTTGATTTCTATACCGATGTAAAATTAAAACCTTTGAAAACATATGTTTCGCTTGCAAATTTGTGGAGGGCATTGGGAATAGAGTTTTTTGTTAATCTCGACCAAAAAACCCCTAAATTCCGTTTTTTAAGAAAATTCTGGGAGCACTACTTGAGTTTTATATTTCGCGGCAAAGAATTACACTTTGAATTCGAGGTTGTGAAAGACGCGGAAGAAAAACAAGATTGATGTTGTTAACACTTTCCCTTCTCAACACGTCAATTAAAATACAAGCCAACTTTTTAGGTGTTTTGAATCATCTTTAAAGTTGTGTAATATTTTCCCTATCATAGAGTTAAGAGGTTTTAAATGACAAAAAAAGTTTTAGCTGTTCTAGCTGTTTTTGCCTTTGTTGCAAGTAGCATAGGATATGTTTCCGCCGATACAGATACCAAAAGTTCCAATAGTCAATTAGCAGTTCTATTACCTGAATCAGATGGTGTAGCAACGCTTGATTCAAGAAGACTCCTAAATCAGGCTTTACCGCAGATTTTGTCCGCCAATCAGCCAATGCTTAATAAAGTAAATGGCACGATCAATAAAATAAAAGATGAAACCGGATTGGACATGAGACAATTTAGCGAAGTCGCCGTTGGCATAAAAAGCAAACAGGTTTCAGAAAAGGAAATTGAAATGGAGCCGGTCGTATTAGCACGCGGTACGATCACTTCAAAAGCCCTAATTGCCGTTGCGAGATTAGCTTCAAATGGTTCTTATACAACCGAAAAAGTTGGCGACCGCACGATTTATATTTTCTCCCCGCAAGAGATTATCGAAAAGAATAAGCCGAAAGATAAAAAAGGCAATTCGATGTTCGATAAGGCTCTGGACAAAATGTTCAAACAGCTTTCAAGAGAAGTTGCTCTAACAGCATACGACAGCAATACGATTGCTTTTGGTTCGGTTTCAAGAGTTAAACAAACTATCAGCAATTCACCGAGAATCAGTAATGATGTTTTGAGCTTACTCAGCCGCAGTCCGAATGCTATTGCCAATGTTGGTATGAACCTTCCAAAAGGAATGTCGCAATATGTCGGTTTGGATAACGACGAGATTGGAACAAATCTTGATTCAATTCGCCAGATGCAAGGCTCCATGAATGTCAATGGTGATACAACATCACTTTCGCTTATGGCGAGAACACAACAACCAACACAAGCAGAAGGTCTCGAAGAGACACTGCTCGGACTTCAGTTGGTTGGAAAAGGACTCTTGGGAGGAATGAAAGGTGCGGATAAAAAAGTTTACGCACGTATGGTTAAGAACATGGAAATTTCGCGTCAATCAAACGAAGTTTCGCTCAATCTTAATGTTCCGCAAGCTGATATAGATGTAATTATTGGGAAGAAATAATTACATTTTCAATTCTAATGTTTTTGAAAGGCTGTTTGGCAAAAATGCTAAACAGCCTTTTTTATTAATTTTACATCGAATTTTTGACTGTTTGCTCTCCGAATATTGATTCTCAAAAACTTTTCCGTAAGATTAGAACCGATGAAAAAAAATCTTTTGACCGCAAAATTTTCCGCCGTTTTTATTTTAACTATATGTTTGGCAGCCAGCTTTAATTTAATTGCCCAGACACCAACCCCACAACCGACTGTTTCACCAACACCAAACGCATCACCGACTCCGCAAGTTCAGACTGTTTCTTATCTGCAATCACGCATTGCCATGACGCTTGCCAATCCTCTTTTGCGTCGCGGACAAGTTGGTGTAAAAGTTATGTCTTTAACGACGGGCAGAACCGTCTATGAAAGAAACGCGGAAAATTATTTTATGCCTGCCTCGAATATGAAGAGTTTTACCGTGGCATCAGCCATTGATAAACTCTCACCAAATTTTCGTTTTGTAACAAGCGTCTATGCCAACTCAAAACCTGATTCGAACGGTACGATTACAGGCGATTTGATCATTTACGGAAGAGGTGATCCAAGCTTTTCATCAAATTTTAGCGAGGTCGAAAATGATTATTATGGTGCAATGGACAAACTAGCCGACAAAATAGTCCAAGCAGGCGTTAAAAATATCAATGGAAGCATCATTGGCGACGAAACTTTCTACAACACAAAACCTATTCCTTTCGGTTGGGAATGGGATGACCTGCAATGGTATTACGGTGCGGAAATTTCTTCTCTGACAATTAATGATAATGCCGTCAATCTAAAAATTCTTCCAAGCACGGTTGGCTCTCCGCTTGTCGTTCAAATACTGCCCAGCAACCGCTTATTTAGAGTGATTAATAAATCACAAACTGCTCGAAGAGGAACTAAAAGGAAGATTAAAGTCACAAAGCTTTTGGGACAAAATGTTTTGGAGATTTCAGGTATGATGCCTGAAAATGACCGCGGATATTCGGGATTTGTTACTGTAACAAGACCTGCTCAGATGTTCGTAGATATTTTGAAACAACGCCTTCAGCTAAAAGGCGTTACTGTCAGAGGTACAACCCGTGCTATCAACTTAGAAGAAAGAAATGGCGTCCGTTTGCCGATTGAGAATTATGTAGAGATAACTAATCTGCAATCACCACCACTCAGTTTAATCGCTGCTAAGACAATGAAACCCAGCCAAAACCTCTACACAGAATTAATTTTGCGGACCATGGGAGAAACGTCTGGAAACAGAACAGATGCAGAAAAAACAAGCGAGCAAAAAGGTAAAGAAGCTGTGCAAGAAACTTTAGGAAAAGCAGGTGTTTCGGCAGATTCTATCGTGCAATATGATGCCAGCGGTCTTTCCCGGCATAATCTGATCACGCCAAATTCTTCGGCTATGCTTTACCGATATATGGACAGAAGCCGTTATGCAGTTGCTTGGCGAAATTCTCTGACTGTTGGAGGTATTGATGGAACTTTGCGAAGACGTTTCAAAGGAACTGCCGCCCAAGCAAATGCCCGTGGAAAAACAGGTACACTTGACCAAGTTTCTGCTCTGACAGGATATGTAACTTCAAAATCAGGCGAAAAATTTGTTTTCTCAGTTTTGACCAATAACATTCCCAATTCCCGTCTTCGCGTTAGAACAATTGATCAAATAGTTGTTTTACTTGCTAATTTTGATGGGAAAACGCTCTAGCCATTATAAGCCTGTAAACTTTAATTTAAATACAAAAGCGGCGAACAAAAGCATTTATCTGCCCATTGCTCACCACTTTTTACTTAAAACTTAAAAAAACTTACCAGCGGTTATATCCACCACCGTGTCCTCTGCCACGATTGCGATTTCCACCACTACCGCCTCTTTCTTCTCTTGGACGTGCTGCGTTTACAACAATGTTGCGACCTTCGAAATCTTCACCATTAAGCTGCTCGATTGCCGCCGTAGCTTCGTCTTCAGAAGACATCTCTACAAAACCAAAACCGCGCGAACGTCCTGTATCACGATCTTCAATTACCTTTGCGGACTCAACTGTTCCTGCTTGTGTGAAAAAATCACCTAAATCTTCACTTGTCAGATGAAAAGACAAGTTTCCTACATATAACTTATTATTCATTATCTTTATATCTCTAAAAAAATTCTTGAAAAGGAAGCAAGAAAAGGCTGGTATTGGTTAGGAAAAGAGCTATTTTCAAATATGCTTTCTTAAACCTAAAGACGCGACATTGCCTAATCTAAAAATTCTATTAAAACTGCTTCAAAAACTATCTACTAAACTCTCTAACCGAAATAAGCTGTCGCTTGTCTTATAAGTTACGGACGCATCTACCTGAGAACACTGAGAGCAAAACTTCAGTAAGTATGCATATATTTTCAACTTTTAGCAAGTTATTTACAATTTATTAGAATCATTTGCGGAATATAAATAAAATTTTTAATAATAAAAATAATGTGTTGTTTGCATCTAAAGATTAGAAATTTGCGAATAACATATTGATAACAAACTTATTTACGGACAAGGGGAGAAATATGATCAAGGAAACAACCAAAGTAACTACGTATAAATTCACACATTTTTATCCAGAATCAAAAACAGTCGAAAAAGTAGCAGATGCCCGTTTACCAACGGAATTCGGCGAATTTCGCATTGCTGGATATAAATCTTTAATCAGCGATGAAGAATTCGTTTGTGTTTACAAAGGCGATTTGAATGAGAATGTTGCCGCACCCGTGCGAATTCATTCACAGTGTCTGACAGGAGATGTTTTTCATTCGACCAAGTGCGATTGTGGACCACAACTTCAACATGCGATGGAAACTATTGCTAAAGAAGGTCGCGGTGCTGTCGTTTACCAACATCAAGAAGGTCGCGGGATCGGCATTTTGAACAAGATTAAAGCCTATGCTTTGCAAGATGAAGGTGCTGATACGATCGAGGCAAACGAAAGATTAGGCTTAGAAGTTGATTTAAGGGAATACGGTCAATGCGTTGAAATTTTGAAAGATTTAGGACTCAAGAGAGTTAAGTTTATGTCTAATAACCCTGAAAAGATTCAAGCAATCAAAGATGGCGGGTTGGAAATAATCGAGCGTGTCCCAATCGAATTTGAACCTTCGGAAGATACCGAGAATTATCTGAGTGTCAAAAAATTCCAGATGGGACATATTTTGAATTTGGTAAGCTAATCGAATGCGTCAGAACTGCCTGCAATAGCGGGCAGTTTAACTTTTAAAATCAAACTAAAACTATTTGCTACTGTAAATGGTTCTAAATTATGCAAATTTCTAAAGAAATTCTACAAAAATATAAATCACAAACAGGCGAAAGCTTGCTAGAGTTAAGCAATCAATCGCCTGTTTTGCTGATTTTCTTACGACATTTCGGCTGAACGTTTGCTAGAGAAGCCGCTTCAGACATTGCGAAAATACGCGAAAACTTAACGGCAAACGGAACGCAGTTGGCGTTCGTAACTATGGCAAATCAAGATCAAGCAGAAAAATTCTTCGCTAAATACGGCGTCAAAGACCTACCGCATTTCAGCAGTCCCAATAAAGAACTCTACAAAGCCTTCGGCTTAAAACGCGGCGGCTTCAACGCACTTTTTGGCTTAAAAAACTTCGCACGTGGCTTCGGAGCAATTTCACATGGAGTCGGAAAACCGGTCGGCGACCCATTCCAAATGCCCGGCACATTTTTAATTCACAAAGGCGAAGTCTTAGACTCATTCGTAAACAAAACCGCCTCTGACGTTCCAAATTATGAGGAAATAGTTTGTGAGATAAATTAACCTTGTTTTATTGATACAGCATTTTATAAAAAGGACATGTCTTGAGTTCTTTCCTTAAGTCATTGGTAAATTCTTTTTTGTCTTCAAAATCATAATTTGCTTCAAAAAAGTCCCAGCCTTCTTGCTTTTTACCAACATAAATCAAATTTAAGAAGATATTTCTTATGATGTATTTCTCTTCTATACTTCCAGCTTCAACATTCCTTTTATTTAACCAGTCTGAATCCTTTTTTAATTCATTAATTATAAACTTAGAAAACTTCCTGTTAGAAAATTTATATTTTTTCGATTTTTTGTCATAAGCAAATACTGCGATTGGATAAACAGAGGTAGCGTGACTAGCGTGAAAGAAATCAAATGTATGTATTGCTTGTGTGAATTCGAATACTCCGTCTTTATCAATATCTATCGGGATGAGTTCAAAATTAATATACCATTTGTCTTTTTGATACTTTCTTGAATCATATATTAAACGAGGGCTCGGCTCTAAATCATAAATTAGATAATTATAAACTGAACAAGAACCACCTTCGCTTCTATACATTACAAGCTGTTTATCTTTTTTACCCAGAAAATTAAAAAGTCCATACTCTAATCTAGTTTCATCATAATTAATAAACTCTTGAATAATTTTACCCTTTTTAATCAAACGTAATTTGCATCTTTCATCGTCAGATATGTAGTCTTCATAACATTTTTTCGTTATTGTGTAGCCCTTATATGAAAACCTTCTATCTTTTATCCAGAAATCCTTAAGCGAAATAAGTGATTTCTCTTCAGAATCGTTTTCATCTGCATAAATTTCAATTTGAGGTTTAGATTTTACCTTAGTTTTTGTAGATTTTGAGCTGAGCCTGTTGTTTATCTCCGGCTTGTTTATTCGATTTTTGGGTGTAAATTCAAAATACCACCCGAAAACGAATACTGCCCCGAGGAAAAATGTAAGAAGAGATGTAAGAAAATATTTTGGTGGATTTTTCATATAGAAATTCTATGTGAAAAACTTTAAAGAAAAAGAGTATTACAAACAGTCTTTCTCCGTAATACCCACATTTTGCGAACCTAGTCTTTAGTGTCTTTCTTGTATCTAAATGACGAAAACCTCTTTTTAACCCTCAAAACATTCAAGAGTAAATGATTGCTACTTGAACTATTTTCTTCATTACAAAAATTTACATTTTTGATATGACCGCGAACACATTATTAGCATCCAATCTATGTGCGTAAAAATTATATGCACACAAAGGAGATAATATGGTTAAAGACACAACAATAGTTACAACTTATAAATTCAAAAGTCTTGCACCAACATCTAAGAATTTGGAGAAGGTTGTGAGATTGAAGATTCCCGTTACAATCAAGTCTTCAAAAGATACAAAAAAGAGTCTAGAGGTAAAACAATATCGCGTGACCGATGTTTTTGATAAAACTAATTTGAGCTAATGAGCCGCTTGTTTCGGCTAAACTCTTCCTGTTTTTCTACTCGCTCGTTCTAAGTACGTCTAAAAGCTTATTGTGAATATCGCCGAATCCTCCATTGGACATAACGGCGATGACATCACCCTTTTTCATTTCGGGTGTGAGATGTTCAACAATCACATCCGCATCTTTTAATGCAAAAGCAGGTTTTCCTTGTAGATTTATTTGTTCAACAAGCTCGTTTGTATCTAGAACCTTACCGAGTTCGCTTGCTTTTGAAGTGTCGTAAACACCTGCGATGATTACATAGTCCGCATAAGCAAAGGCTTTTTCATATTGCTCTTGAAAAACTGCCAGACGCGAAGACCACGAACGCGGTTCAAACACGGCGACCAACCGCCCATCTTCATATTTTTGCTTTAAAGCTTTCAAAGTTTCTTCCACAGCGGTCGGATGATGTGCAAAATCATCAATTACCGTTACGCCGCGTTCAATACCGCGAATTTCAACTCGCCTTTTGACAGACTTAAATGTTCGCAAGGCTTCCTGAATTTTCTCCTGTGAAATTCCCCAAGCATCTGCCGCAATTATTACTGCCAAACAATTTCGGACATTAAATTCACCGATCAGGGTCGTTTCAAATTCGCCCCATTTCGTACCTTCTTTGAAGACCGTAAAACGCATCAGATCGCCAGAAACATCAATGTAACGAGCCTGCCATTTCGCACCATCTTTTGTTCCGAAAGTCTCAACGTTCGTATGAATTTTGCCACCCATCTCGTCTAAAACTTCCTGTGCAACTGGCGAATCTATTCCGACAATCAAACGTCCATTTCCGGGAACAAGATTCATCAAACGTGAGAACTGAAACTTTATATCTTGCAAATCCCTGTAAATATCTGCATGATCAAATTCGATGTTGTTAATGATGGCGATTTCGGGCAAATAATGCATAAACTTCGGCTTTTTATCAAAATAAGCCGTGTCATATTCATCGCCTTCAATGACAAAATAATCGCTATCCGTAACACGAAAACTTGCCCCAAAATTCTGCACAACGCCACCAACCAAAAACGTAGGGTTCAAACCACCAACTTCCGCAACCCAAGTCGCAATACTCGTCGTCGTAGTCTTCCCGTGCGTCCCTGCAACAACCAAGGATTTCCGCCCACGTATAAATTCCCTTTTTACAGTTTCCGCCTGCGAATAATATGGCAACTTGCGATTAAGCAACGCTTCAAGCTCTTCGTTCCCACGCGAAATCGTATTCCCAACAATAATCCTATCCGCGTTAACATCAAGATTTTCAGGCTTATATCCCTGCATAAGCTCAATTCCAAGACTCTCAAGCTGCGTTGACATCGGCGGATAAACATTCTGATCCGAACCAGTAACCTTGTGTCCCTGTGCCTGCAACATCCCCGCCAACGACCCCATCGCCGTCCCGCATATTCCGATTAAATGATAATGCATATAAAAATAGTCAGTTGTCTGTTGTTAGTGGTTAGTTATCTTCCACTTTGAAAGGATAAATATTAACTATTTTTTGAGAATTTATGAAATGCGTAAGGTAATTTGGAGTTTTTTCTTTTGATGAGATTTTATTTATTTCTTCAATCAATTTAAACAGGTCTGATTTTCGCACATTTGCTCCAAATTATTTCCCTTTCTTCTTCGCCTAAAACCCCTGCAAAAGGTGATGAAGAACGAAGTCTTTGTCCTTCATCATTATCTTGAGTAATAATTTTTCTGATTTCTTCCGGCGATGATTTTTCAAGAATTTCTTTCCATTCAAGTAAAGCGTTTTTCTCGCTTCCAACAAAGCTTTCACTTTTTAGCCAACGCTCAAGGTTCTCTTTAGCTTTCTGTAGCACTTTCACCTCATCAGAAAGCATTTTTTCTGAAACTTTTGCGTGCAACATTAATGAAAACGTGTCAACAAAGTTCATAAAATAATTATAGCAAAGTTACTTTATTACACCATCTTTGACAATCGCCGTCCCGCAAATTCCGATTAAATGATAGTGCCTAAATATTTATTCGTAGTTAGTTGTTAGTGGTCAGTTGTTTGCCACTTTGAAAGGATAGATATTAACTATTTTTTGAGGATTTATGAGGTGTATATGAAAAGAGGTTTGGTGAAATCATTATAAATCCTAACTTCTCTGCAATGTCTGCAAACAAATTTACTAATAAAAATTATGTTAAGTACGGCTGATAATTAATTAAGAAACTTTGTCCAAAAATCAGTCTTCAGTTAGTATTCCCTCCGGGTTTTATTACAGGAAAAAGATTAATTTTTTGAATACTGTCAAACTCAACCGCCACTTCCCAAGTATTATTAACTTGAGATTTCATTATGATGAAGTTGGTCTTAGTTATAAAAGTATTCATAAACTTGAGAAGTCCTTCATGTTCTTTTTGGTAAGTAGTAATAATAATTTTAGGTATCATTGAGCCACGATTAGACTTATTTAATAAGTGATAAGCCGCAGAGGTTTCTTTTCTAAAGTCAATCTTAAAAGTTAAATATCCTAGATACCCAGTTTTTTTTGGTGTCCCTACTGCCATACTTTTCTCAGTCGAAAGAGCTATGACATTACTATGAAGTGGTAAATGTAATTCCTTAATCTCAGCGTCCCCTAAATGTTTGGGGTTTTTTGATTTTCCAAGTTTAAAATCATCAATATTTAAATAGGTTTGTGTTTTCATAGTATTAACGAAGTATTAAGGTTAAAGTTTTTTTCTCTAAATTTATCTAAGTGCCAAAAAACTATTAATCAAAAATATTTTGGACTTTTACAAAACTTCGCTATTATTTCCTATCTGATATAATTAAGTCATAAATTACTTCCTAGATTTTTCCTAGAAATTTCCTAGTTTGCGTATGTCGCTGAAAACAAAGAGCTTTACATTTGATGAATTCATCCTTGATTCTGAGGAAAAGACGCTCTTTCGCAAAGGAGAATCTATATCAATCACTCCTAAAATTTATGATTTGCTTTTTTTACTGATAACTAATTCTGGTCATCTTGTTGAAAAAAAGGTAATTATGGATACAGTTTGGAAGGATAGTTTTGTAGAAGATAGTAACTTGACTTATTCAATTCGTCAGTTGAGAAAAATCTTGGGAGATGATGCCAAAAACCCTAGATATATTGAAACAGTCCCGCGTCGTGGTTATCGTTTTATAGCAGAGGTTTCTACTTCATATCAATCTCTCAATCATACCGTCAGAAAAAATGAAAATAATCAAAAAGAATTTTTCTTAAATCACTCTATCTCAAGTAAAATTTTTACACAGCGAAACTTTCTTTTATTGACAGCTGTTTCAGTTTTGATAGTGTCCAGCATTTTTTTGATAAATTCCCAATTAGCTAATAATCAAACCAATATCTCCAAACAGCTAAACCTCAAAGCTCTCAAAACAAAAGGCAAATTCCTATCCGCAACAATCTCTCCTGATGGCAAATATTTTGCTTATACAGACGAAAGCAATGAAAAAATAAGTGTCTGGCTTCAAAATATTGAGACCTCTGAAAAAAAACAAATTTTACCTCCGAGCAATCATCAGTATTATAAGTTGTCATTTTCTAATGATGGAAACTCACTTTATTTTGTTCGTAAGAAACAAATTGGAAGTAATTACGCGAATCTTTACAAAGTTTCCCTGCTTGGCGGAAAACCTACAAGCATAACAGAACGAGTTGAAGGAAAATTTGGGCTTTCACCCGACGATAAAATGATTGCCTATGTGAAATATAATGACAGCAATAGCTGTAATCTTTATATTGCCGATTCTGATGGTAAAAATGAACAAAAACTTATAGAGAAAAAATTTCCTATAACAATAAGATCCCCTGAATTCTCTCCAGATGGACAATCAATCGTATATGCCACCGGACAAGCAGATGAAGGAACTAATAATTTTCGTCTGGTAAAAATTAATTTACAAAACAAAGTTGAATCCGAAATTTCTCCACAAACTTTTTACCATATAAAAAGTTTGGTGTTGACGCCTTCCGGAAAAGATTTGTACTTTGCTGGTAGTACCGCACCTGGAAAACCTTATGAAATTTGGAGAGTTTCGAATAAAACAGGTAAAGCCACCAAACTTCGTGAAGAGACTTCTAGTTACATGAATTTAAGTCTTGATAAAGTTGGCAACAAACTTCTTGCTGTAAAAAAAACAAACAGCTTTCAATTATCATTTTCTTCCATTATTAATCCTAATAAAACAAAGGTTTTGACATCAGCATCGACCGCAAGGTTTATATCCAATGAAGAAATAACTTATTCAACGGACGATGGGGATCTTTGGAAAATTGACGTCAATGGTCAGGAAAAACATCATTTAACTGACACTTATTCTAACAATATTGCTCCTTTAAGTTCCCCTGATGGTAAATATATTTATTACATGTCTAATCGGAGCGGAGCCTATCAGATTTGGCGAATGAATATTGACAGAAGCAATCAGTTTCAAATTACAAAAAAAACAGGTAGTTTCCCAATTTCTATTTCGTCTGACCAAAATCATCTTTTCTTTGAATCCCGAATTACCGGAACACTTTGGAAAGTTGCAACCGATGGAAAAAGTGTAGAAAAGGAATTTTGGGACAAAAAGCTATTTAACTCCAGATTTTCAAAAGACGGTTCAAAAATTGCTTATCTTCACCGTGATAAATCAAAAAACAATCAAACTTTTATTGGAATATCCGATGTAAAAAATAAGACTTTAATCCAAAAGCTTTCTCTATCTGAAAAGGGCTTAAAACCTATTAAAGTTGATTGGTTTAATGACAACCAAACACTTATTTTTATTGCCAAAGATGAATCCAGTTACAAACTCTGGAAACAAAAGGTTGGTGCAAATTCACCAACCTTTATGGCAGATTTAGGAAAAGAATTAATCAGAGATTTTTCAATCTCACCAAATGGAAAAAACTTTATTCTAATACGTGGCGAATGGCTTCAAGATGTCGTGTTAATCGAAAGAGTTAGTTAGTTTTACATCGTTTTGGATCGTCCCCTTGCCCGACAAATACATAAGCCTTGCTGATAGTATTTATTTTATTTACTTATACTACAAACAAGTGTATTGTTTAAATATCCCACCAAACAACTACTTGCTGATCAAAACTTACAAACACAAATTCTCATAAGGAGATATGCAATATGACATTCGGTTTGATTTTTATTTTGAGTATTTTTGGTCTGGCTTCTATCGAAACGGAAAGTTGGCAATGTCGGAATGATGTTGAGGTTCATTGTGCAGAAGGAAAATGTGATGCGAAAAAGTCGGGTGAATTTACGCCGATGAGTGTTAGTTTTGATGGTTTGGGAAAGATGAGTGTTTGTGCTTATACGGGTTGTTGGGAAGGTGTTGGCAAAGTTTCGAGTAGTGATAATTTTATGATTCTAAATGGACAAAACTTAAAATTTTCGACGTCAGATATGAAACAAAATATTGCCATTATTTTAGATAAAACTGACAATGTTGCCACATTAAAAGCAGGTAGTTTTGCACAGCCTTTGGTTTGTGAGAAAAAGCGTTTAAAGTAATGATTTGATAAAGTCTAAAAATCAAGAAATAAGAAAAAGGTTGCGAATGTTCCGCAACCTTTTTTGTCTTAGTAGTTATTATAGTTTATGTCCCTGAGATATTTTTTTGTTTTAGGGATTCTTTTTCTTTTGACGGTTTCCTTTACATCGTTTTCGCCACCTTTGGAGGTTTTGATGATTTGTCTGCCAGTCAGGTAATTAGTGCTTGTGTTTTTGCTGGTCAGATCAAGACGGTCAAATTCGTTTATGTCTTCCCCGATTAGGCGGAAGCGTTTCGTTGCAGGTTCATATCTTAGACGATGCAAATAATCTACTCCGTTTCGTGAACCATACATTTGAGAAATTATCATAACGCCTTTCTTGACTGAAATATCTGCCGGACCACCACCAAGCATTCCGCCACAGGATGTGCAGCGGATAATTCTTTTGCTTTCCGCCACTTTGGTATATCCACCGTTTTTAGTCTTGAAAAGGATAATTAAATTTCGGTTATAGTCTTCTGCGTCAGGATTTGGATCGACGATCTGTAAAATCGAATCGGGTAATGAATCTTTATTCAAATCACCGACCGTTTTCTCTTCTAGTTTCCAGCCCTTCGGGACAAATTTCTTTTCCGCGTCGCTCAGAGATTTTTCGTCGGTTGCATCTGATGAAAGCATTGAAGCAAATGGCAAAGTATTTATGCTTTTATAAATCTTCACATCCATATCTTGAAAGTTTTTGGTGGCTTTGACAGGTTTCTGAGTTTCAAGATCACGAAAAGTTTTGGTTTCCTTTAGAAGTTTGCCCGTTTCGTCGTAAATGTATATGCGATTGACAATTATATCGCCCATAAATGTTCGGAGTTCGCGGTCAGCTCTGGCAACAGAACCATCTTCACGAAAAATATAATATACATACTGCGCCCAATCCCCTGAAGGAGATGAGTATGTAAAGTTTACAGCGACAGGCTTATTATTCTTATTCCAAATATAAGCGATTTCGTAGGATTCCTGAGTTTCGCGTGCTTTTTCAAACTCTGCTTCCGAAGCATATTTTTTCCAAATCGGTTTTTCATCTTTATTAAAATCAGAAACATCTGCGATTACTAGGTGTGGCTTCTTTTCGGCTTTTACAAAATTTTCAATCTTCTTAGCATAAGCTTCAATCGGCTTTACCTTTTTATCGGTTTGTTTCACTCTTTTTGCTGTTACAAGCTTATTTGCCTGAGCAAAAATGAGCGATGATTGAAGCGTGAAAAATGCAATTACTAAAATTGCTAAGTTAAGTTTTTTCATAAGTTTTAGTGATCTCCTTTTCCCAACTATTTGACGATTATACCCAATATTTTTGCTTTTTGGATTCTTATTTTTCTACAAAGCTAGTTTTTCAAAGCCTCTTGAAAGAATAGAACTTTGAGGAGAATGGAACACGGATTTCACGAATCTCACGGATTTACACAGATTCTTTCTAAACAATAATTTGTGAGAATCCGCGTAATCTGCGTTATCCGCGTCCTATTCTTCTCAGTTTTATTTGGATTTCTTAATCCTAAAAGTGTTTATCAATATTTCTATTCAGGCTATGTCCTCTTTTTTCATTTATTTCCGTCTTAATGAATGGGAGCGGAAATTTTTATACAAAATTTGAGGTTTGCAAGTATTTCAAAAAGTTTTCGTTCAGCCAGCAATCCCGTTTGGGATTTGAAAATAATTTATAGGAGCAATTATACGATGAAATTATATACAAAAATAAATTCCTTGGAGGTGCATGATGCCAAGTGAATTAATGACAATGAAAGAGATAGAAGGTCACATTGGTGTTACTAATGTTGATAGTCTGAAATGGAAAAATGCTACTTACGTTACGTTAAGTGCTGTAAGAGCCTGTTTAGCAATGTTTGAAATTGGAGGAGCAGTTGTTGCAGTAGGCGGAATGATCGCACCGTTTGCGGCTTTTATTGCGGCACTTTGTGCAATCGGACTGCCTGCCGCAAAAGCCAAAGAGATTGTCGGAAAAAAAGGCGGTCGTCATGGTTATGCAATTGGATTAACCTTAGCAGCTTTTGGCTATGGAAAATATTTCGCCTCAACATTTATCGACAATACTTCAGGACACCCAGGCGTAGCCCCTGCATACATGACAGGAATTTATAAAACTGCTTATAACACAAGCCTTGTTTTGGGTTATTGCTCAGGTAATGAATTGACAGTTGAAGAAAAAAATAAACTTACTAAAAAGCTAACTGAGTTTATTATCAGAGATGCTAAAAAAGGCGGGTATAAAGTGTATATGGATTCTTGGTCAGATAGAGATTGGGTTCTTAACTATGCCAGAGTTTTGAATGACAATATAATTAAGGATTAGTTTTAAAGTTATTCAATAAAAAAGGTTGTGGGAAAGCTTTTCTCACAACCTTTTTTCCTTTTTTTTACAGTTAAATTTAATCTAGAGCTTCTTTGAATTTTTCCAAAGCACCTTCGAGAATATGATCTTCGCGGGCGATACAAATTCGCATGTGTGCATCCCAAGTGTCAGAATCAGCAAAAGCACTTCCGGGAACTGCTCCGACACCCGCTCTTTTCATAAGCATTTCGTTAAATTTCAAGGCGTCATCATAAGCTTCCGGAATTCTCGCCCAGAGATAGAAAGCCGAGCCTGAATCATACATTCTGAATCCCAAATTTGTTAGTTCTTCAGAGAAAAACATTCGCTTAGCATTAAATTTATCACGCAGTTTTTCATAGTAATTCTCATCTGCCATTAGAACTCTTGAAAGAGCTTCTTGCAAAGGCGTTACGGGGCAAACATAGACAATATTTATCGCTGTGTTTACAGGTGCGAGAAGTTCACCACTTCCATAAGCATAGCCGAGTCGCCAACCTGAAATATTCCAGGATTTCGAAAATGAATTAACCGTGATCGTTCGCTCCCACATATCAGGTAAAGTTGCGATCGGAGTGTGCGGATTTTCGCCCGTGACATAGTGTTCATAAACTTCGTCGGAAACTACAAGCAAATCCAGCTCTTTCGCAACCTCGGCAATTGCTTCAAGTTCTTCTTGATTCAAAACTTTTCCACTCGGATTTGCAGGTGTGCAAACAAAAATTGCTTTAAGCGGAAATTGTTCACGGTCTTTTAACTGACGACAATAAATTTTGAGCATATTCTTGTCGAAAGTAAGATTTTCATCCATTTGCAAGACTTCTGTTTTTCCGCCAAATTCTTCAATAATCTTGCGATGATATGGATAATATGGTTCAAAAACGAGTGCGGATTTTCCACGCAAATAACTCTGAGCGATACCGATCAAAGCACCTGTTCCGCCTGTTGTTATTAGCAATTCAAAAGGCTTCTCATCAATGTCAATTTCAATGCCATTATATTTTTTGATTTTTGCCGCAACTGCTTTTCGCAAATTTGCATTTCCCTCCGAGCCACCATAATGATTTTCGCTCGCGGCAATGATTTCATAAGCCTGTTTCGCTAATTCAGAATCAATCGGCAAATCTGATTGCCCTTGAACCAAATTTCCTTCACGCGAAACGAGTCGCGTAATTGCACGTATATCGGGTTTAACTTTCATAGATTTTACTTCTGCCATAACTGTATAAAATAACAGTTTTCAAGTAAATCTCCTAAGTCAAACCACTTAAAATTGCTAAGTTATTTCTTTGGTTGGAATTGCATGATTTTTATTGATTTCCCGTGAGGAAAATATTCAATTTTCTTTTCTTTTTCATCAACTTTAACGACTACCGTCAGAGGTTTTTCAGCGTCCCAAGAGTTACTAAAACGGGCAGAGTTTTTTGCACGGACATATATCATCCCATCTCGTAAACCAGCTTTGTAGGCTGAGCTGTTTTCTTTCACGCCCGCAATCTTTTTTGCTCGTCTGGATTCTCTTAATGAAAAACCAATTTCAAACGACGGGACTTCCCTTTCAGTTGCCGTAAAATTTTCTCCAAGAGCCTTTGGACTTACTTCAATTGATTTACCATTCAAGATATATTTATCAAAATCACCTTGGGCATCAACTCCGTAATCTTTAGCAAACTCAAAAAATTCTCTTTCATTGATTACTGCGTTTTTTTCTTGTATGAACTTATATAGACTGCGTGTAAAATCTGATAAATTTTTATTTGCTTTGCGAAGCTCTTTTTCCCATTTGAGAGCAATTAAAACGCCGCGATAGTAGGAGAGCTTTTTGTGTGTTGAAGTGAATTTTCGAGCCTTTGCTAAACTGAGTAAATCTTTATAAGTTATGTTTTTGTACGAATTATCCGCAAGGCTGTGTATATCTTTATTGATAGAATCTGCAAATTCTTCTTTTGATAAAAGTCTTGCATCAAACAAAACCTTTTTGGCAAAATACTCTGTAAAACCTTCAAAAAACCATTCGTAACGAACTTGATGATCTTCCTTTTCACGCTTAATACGCATTTTTATCGGAAGCCAGTTGTGAAACATTTCGTGAGCGAGAATTTTGTATAAAGCTGGTTTTGAAACAGCTGAATTTACAAAGCAAACAAATTGATTTTCAATTGCTGTTCCCGCAACAACGCCCTTTCTTTCATTGATTACTATGTTGTAAAAATCTTGTTCATAATCGCCGAACCAATCTCTCTGAACTCTTACAATTTTCTCAACGGCATCGAAAATTTCTTTGTTCGGAATATCAAATCTACCTTTTATAAAAACCGAAACAGGTTTGTTTTTGATAAAGAATATGCGTGAGGCTCCACCTCCTCCAATTCTTGTAGCAATCAAATCACTGTAGCTTGCTTTCAAGTTTATTTTCTTTGCATTCTGTTGAATCGAAGAGTGAAATTTCCAACCTTTTGGAGCGTCAACTATTTCAATTGAAACATCATGCTTTTTCTCATACTCGCCAATCCACAAAAGCCATTGACAGCCCGCAATACTGAAAAAATCTGGATTAATCTTTGGAGCAAAAGCAGAATTTTCTATTATTTTCGGGTCAAATGAAAGAATATATTTGAGCGAAACTTTACCATTTTTATTCGGAGTTACTACTCTTTCAGTTTTCTTTTCAGCTTTTTTTACCGTCGTGCCGTTTTTTCCCTCAAACTGCCTGACATACTTGTAAATGTTCGGCGTTCCGTAACATCCCGGTGGAAATTTTATTTTTGTCTCTTTTTCTGACTTGAACCGAACTGAAATTGCTAAATCCGTGCGGTCAACTTTTGGAATGGGCTTGAGTTCATAGTTTATATTCGTTTGCCCTAAAACACTTCCGGCTAAAGATAAAACTACAAATAAAAACTTCATCAAGTCTCCTTTGGCAAGCTCTTTTGATTACCTTCTGTTAAATAAATTCTCAACTCTCCCAACCGCACCAAATGCAAATGGATTTTCTTCGGGTAAATCATAACTTGTCTGATAATTCGGGTCATGCATCACCCACAAATTCCAGTTTCCGCCCATTCCTAAAATTGGAGATTTTGTAATGAAGCGATATTTTTCGCCATTAAATTCAAATGAAAACTTGTTATTACTGATAGTTCCAATCTGCTGGAAATTAAAACCAGGTTGAGATTTAATTGAAAATATAAAACGTCCTTTTCCTTTGATATAAATCCAACTTACGCTGCCTGCTACCGTTGTATTTGTCTTATATTCTTTTTCATTTATGTAAACTTTGGGCTTTTCGATACGAAATATGACATCATCAAGCGTAAAATCCCTTGCAGGTTTATCATCATTAGAATTGTAATACTGAAAACCTTCTGATTTAGAACTAATCTTGATTACATCGGTTATTTTCGTGTTGGTTTTGGGGTTTTCAAGAATATCTAAAGAAACTGTCGCTCCATCCTCAACAATAAAATCTTCAGGATAATTTGGAAGTGATTTTTCAGTGAAATCGCTAAAATCAGAACTAAATCTTCGGGAAGCCGTTCCATTTCTACCTACTGAAACTCTGCTTGAATTTCTTGCTCCCGTCCTTGCTGTTGCCATACTCCGATTCATAGACATTCTCGCATTATTTAGTATTGCATCGGGCGTTTTTGAAAGCGGCTTAATAGAAACTCTGAATTTCCCTTCACCTTCTTTTTCAAACGATAAATCGTAGCCAAAATAAATTTTGTTTTTTCTATCCGTCAAAACTCGATGAACAATATTTCCCGAGTTGCTTGAATAGATATTCCCTAAAGAATCTTTGGAAGCCGACGGCGTAATCTTTGTTCTAACAAGAATTGTTGTGCCATCACCCAACTTGATAATTCCATATTGAGCATTAGCAATGCTAAATGAACAAAGGATAAAAATCCCAACTAACGCTAAATTTATAATTCTTTTCATTTTATTATTTCTCCTTTGAAATTTTTGGTTTAATTTCAGTAACAGGTTGAAAATCTTTTAAGTTTGTCTGCGTCAAAAACTCTCCATCCTTAACCGAATTGTTTAGAGCTAAATTGTCTTTCCCAGACAAATTCGGCTTGTTTACTTTCTGATTTCTGTCAACATAAATTGTTCGGGTTACAATTTTTTCTTGAACGACAGGAATCTTGATGATTCTTTCCTTAATTACAGGAACTTCGACAATTTTTGTTTCTACCTTTTTCTCTTTTTCTTCTGAATCAGTTTTATTTGTAACGACAAATTCTGAACTTTTGGATTTGTTCTCCTCAACAGATTTTCTATCTTTTTCAGCAAGATTTTCTTGAACATTTCCAACAGACATTCTGCCTAACTGAAAAGCGAATCCGCTAAACATCGCTAACAGTAAAAGAGCCGCTGCAAAAGCTAATTTTGGAATACCAAACCAGCCAATCTTTTCTTGTTTTTCTTCTGTTACAACGGCTGTTGCTACAGCATTATGACTTTCAAAAGCCTCAAAAACCTTAGCGTCTAAAGATGCAGATGCCGACATCGGCAAAGTATTTTTCATCGCTTTGCTAAGACTTTTCAAACCTTCAAATTCAGAACCGCAAGATTCACAATTTGCTAAATGCGATGCGATGTTTTCCCGTTCGGAAAAACCAATCTCATCATCCGAAAATGCTTCCAACTTTTCTCTAACTTGTATGCACTTCATATAAAACCTCTTCGCTTTTCACGTATGGAGTAAGCTCTTTTGCAAGTGTTCGCCTTGCCCGAAATAAACGTCCCTTTACAACTCCAACACTCGTTTCCGTAATCTCTGCAATTTCTTCATAAGGCAAATCTTCCAATTCTCTCAGCAACAAAACTTCTCTCTGTAAAGGCGAAAGTTCCGCCATACATTCTTCGATTTTTGCAGAAAATTCTTTGTTTAATAAATTTCTAAATGGCGAGTGATTGTTAGCAAAATTTTCAAACCTCTCTGATTCAAAATTATTTGATTCAAGACGAGTTCCACTTTTTTTCAAATGATTCAAAATTTTGTTTCTCGCTACACCACAAAGAAATGAAAAAAGATTTCCCTTTTCAAAATCGTATTTGTCCGAATTTTCAATAAAAAAGATAAAAACTTCCTGCGTAATTTCCTCAGCGATTCCACGCTTGTTGATCATCCGAAAAGCAAAACCGAATATCGAATCTTTTAGTGAAAAATAAATCTCACTAAATGCTTCTTTATCTCCGTTGCAAGCTCTTTTGATTAAGTTTTGTTCGATTTCTCTTTTCAAAATTACGCTTATTTAATCTTCACAATCTCCAAATCACCTTTCGCATTCATCTTGCGAACTTCCCAACCTTCATTCAACTTAATTTCATAAAACTCACCGATGATTTTCTTGCCTTCGATTTTTACTGGTAATGGAAAAGTGTATTTAGTTTTTCCATTTTCTTTTGACTTTAAAATTCCCGTTACCCCAAGTTTTGCCTTAGATGCATCAATTTCAAAATCTCCGAAATTGTTATCATCCAAACTCTTTCCTTTTAAGCCTGAATACACAATTCCAAAATCTTTGAGAATCAAAGTCCCGTTCATATCAAAACTCATCGAATATTCTTTATTAGCTAAAACGACTTGCAGAGTCGGTTTGTTTACAAGTAATTCAGTGTAGTATTTTGTGCGTTTTTCAAATAGAGCTTTTCGTTCGGTTTCTTCCTTGTGAATCGTCACATAATTATTTCGCATTTTTGCGACCTCAAAATCCTTAATTATAAGTGATTTTTTCAAATGCGAAGATTCATAGATTTCGAGGAAATTATAAACTTTTTCAAGCCCTCTTTTTTTCCAATTGGGTGTTAAATAATCAAAAATCAAACCATAAGCGGGTCCTGTCGCGTAGGTAAAAGATCTTGTATATGCACCGGAATTTTCCCAACCGTTGAGTCCGCTAATCGCTCGCTTATATTTATTTGGGTATGTTGACAAGGCATAACCTGTGTAAGAAGCAAGCCCTTCGACCGTTTCGATTTCAACCTCTGCTTGCAAGAATTTTTTGTATTTGTTTTGTCGAACTTTTCTAAATAAAAATGCGTCGGTAACTGCTTGATATATTTTTTGTTTATCTGCTTTTTCATCAATAAATTTCAACGATTTCCGGAGTGCTTCATATTCAAGTCGCAACAATTCTCTTGCATCGAAATTATCCAGATACTCAACTGGATCGGCTTTTAGTTTGATGTTTTTAGCGTCAAGTATTTCAAAATGTGTTCGATGAAAAAGTTCGTGGATAACGGTCGAACTTTCATCATTCATGTAATAATCTGTTGCTAGAACCGTTGCATATTTTTCGCCTTCAAACTCCTGAACCGTGTTCGTTTTGCTCAAAGTATCTTTCGGCAGAGTTTTGTAATAAAGAACCGAATCATCAGTTTTGCTGTCTTTCAATTTTTTCAGACTGTAAATTGTGTCATCAAAATCCTGAAACAAAACATTCTCGTGCCACAAATTTTTGCCCCAAAGTTTGCCATTATCTTTTTGCAAAATTTCTTTGGCTTTTAGCAAAGCATTTTTGATATTGATACGCTTTCTTTTTGGCTCTGTTCGTTGATTTTCTTTTACCTTTTCAAGCAAATTTTTCCATTCGGGCAATGAATGTAAATTTTCCAAATCAGAATCTTTAGAGATATGTGAAAGATTTGAATAAAACTTTTTGTCGGCGAGATGGTTTAGAACTTCAAAAGCTTTTTCTGTTTCTTTATTTAACGAATAAATACAAGCTGAGTTATACAAAGCACCGTTGGAAATTTCATATCCTTTTTGATTAAGGATTTTGCTGATATTTACCGATGCTTTTTTATAATTTTTCGCTTCATATTCCTTCATCGCTTCCGAATACAAAGCATTTAAATCAACATTCTGAGCAAACAAACCTGTCGTCAATAAAACCAAAATACAAATAAATCTCAATAACTTTTTCATCATCATTATATGTAAAATCTTTATGTTCTTATTAGTTATTGTCTTCAAAACTAAATAAGTTACGTTTGTGATGAAAAAATACTTGAGTTTTTATTGTTTGGAAAAAATTGAGATTGAAATAAAAAAGGCTATTTATTAATCAGAGAAGAAAAGTTAAAAAGCATTTTAATCAAGCGTAGAGTTACATATTTATACGTCAAAAACATAAGGTTTGAGCATTTATATCTTTGAATAATTGCCTTATAAAACAACTAAATCTGTTACTCCGAACATTTGAATGAAAGAATCAACATTACAATATTAGAGATTAAAAACGGCGGTTAAAGATATAGCTCTAAATGATTGTGTTTATGATTTTTATTTATACACATTCTTCCTTAAGCCAGTTTATTCTGTTTAAAGTTAAGAAAATGTAATAAATAAACGCCAAATAACAAATAACAAGTCCCAAGAATAGTCGTTACTGGAAGAAGCATAACTAACAGAAAAAGACCGCTACTGATTAAAATCGCTGCACTTATATTTCCAAATACTTTAGGTTTTGAAACATTTCTGAAAAATAAAACACTCGTGATTAAAAAGACTGCACTACAAGCAAGTAAACCAAAAGCAATCAACATAATACTCATTCCATTTGATATTAATCCGCTTGCCTCATTAGGATTATGTGAATGAGTATTTTGTGCTAAAGAAAATACGATTAGAAAAGAAATTAAATAAAGTCCACTAAAAATAAATAGAATAATTGTTGCTATATTTTTTTGTATTTTATCTGTCATAAAACTCCTGTATAAAAGTATAAAATCAACACTTCCGAAAATACGGACAAATTATGTTGTAAGTTATTGACGAATTCGCGACTCAACTTTTGCACTCTTTCTTGGTAAGCCATTTTTCAAACTATAAATTCATCTTGTGATAAAAAATTTTCTCTCACAGCGTTAATCAGATTTGTTGAACTTGCGGTAAAATAAATCCATGCAAAGCAATAATTTGCCACCATCAGTTAAACCGAATTTTATCGGCGGACATTTTATAAAATTTCGTCGCCAACCGACCGAGTTTTTGACCGAAATGGCAAAACTTGGCGATATAAGTTATTTTCGTATTTTCAAATATCCTGCGTATTTTCTAAATCATCCTGATCTAATTCGTGATCTATTGATTACAAGCAATTCTAAATTTCATAAAGGACGTGCTTTGCAACGTGCGAAAGGCTTGCTTGGCGAAGGGTTACTCACAAGCGAAGGTAAAAAGCATCTCAAACAAAGACGTATGATTCAGCCCGCTTTCCATCGAGGACGAATTGCCGAATATGCCAAAGCAATGGTCGAATACGCCGAAAAAATGCGGGATGAATGGCAGGATGGCGAAGTGAGAGATATTGACCACGAAATGATGAAACTCACTTTGCAAATTGTCGGGAAAACTCTCTTTAGTGCGAATGTTGACGACGAAACCGATGAGGTCAGCAATGCGATGACATCACTGATCGAGATGTTTAATTTTCTCGTTATTCCCTTTTCGGAAATCCTCGAAAAACTCCCGATTCCACCCGCTACAAAATTTAAAAAATCAAAAGAAACGCTCGACCGTGTGATCTACAAAATCATCAATGAACGCCGAAAAACGGGTGAAGACAAAGGTGATCTGCTCTCAATGCTTTTAATGGCACAAGACGAAGACGATGGTTCAGCAATGACCGACGAGCAAGTCCGCGATGAAGCTTTAACTCTATTTTTAGCAGGACACGAAACGACCGCAAACGCAATGACTTGGACGTTTTATCTGCTTTCGCAAACCCCCGAAAAAGAAGCCCAATTGCATGAAGAATTGGATAAAGTTTTAAGTGGCAAAACGCCTTCCATGGAAGATGTTCCAAACCTAAAATACACCGAAGCTGTCTTCGCCGAATCAATGCGGCTTTTCCCACCTGCATGGGCTATTGGTAGATTATCCATCGAAGAACATAAATTCGGCGAATACGAAATTCCCGTTGATGCCTTAGTTTTGCTAAGCCCATACGTAACTCACCGTGACAAAAGATTTTGGGAAAATGCAAATGAATTTATCCCGGAAAGATGGTTCGACCAATCAATTAAAGAAGCGGGCAACAAATTCATCTATTTCCCTTTCAGCAAAGGTGTCAGAAGTTGTATCGGCGAAAGTTTCGCTTGGATGGAAGGAATTTTGCTCATTGCAACTCTTTGTCAGAAGTGGAAACTAAATCTTGAATCAACACAAAAAATCGGTCTCAATCCTTTGATGACCTTACGACCAAAGTTTGGAATGAGAATGAAAATTGAGAAGAGATAAAATATTTAGTCCTATTACAATAAATTAGTTGCAAATGATCTTTTTCTTATCGTTCTTAATTTGGATGAAGTTTTTTTCTTGGAGGATTTATGAAAGTAAAGTTTTTAGCATTTAGTTTTACAGTTTTTTTATTTTTCATCGTAGGATGTCCGGGAAAACCTATCAACCCTAGTGAATTAATGAAAGCAGATACAGTAGTTTACAAGTTTCAAGATTCATCTGTTCCGCCTGAATATCACCGAAGCTACACGATAAATGTAACAAAATCCAAAGCCAATATTGTTGTCGATAGTTACGGTGACATAATCAGCAAAAAAGACGTAGAACTAAAAGAAGGACAATTTGAGGAAGTATTGGAAGCCGTCAAATCAAGCGAAATAAAAATTTCCTCAAGCAAAAGTAATGACCACGGTTGTAGCGGTGGAACTTCGGAATATCTGGATATTTTCGTTGATAAAAAGAAAATCATTGACGGCGGAGTTTATCATTGCGGCAAAGAAGATTATGGAAATATGAGCGGAGATTTAGATATTTTATCGGATAAATTAAAGAGTCTATTTCCCGATTTTCAAAAACTTTTGAAGCGATAATTTGAACTATACACAGGATTATGCGTATATTATTTATGTAGTCATTCAGGAAGAATGACGAAAATTTATACACGGAGAGTGTTTTACAAATGAATAAAAAATATGATTACGGAATCGTCATCGGACGTTTCCAACCCTTCCATTTAGCACACCAAGATTTAATCCAACACGCAATCAATGTATCTGAGAAAGTCATAGTTATACTTGGCTCAGCTCGAAGTGCGTCTGATGTTAAGAATCCTTTCACGCCAGCGATGCGTGAGGAAATTATTCGGGCGTGTTTTCCCGCCGAGAATTTAGAATTTCGAGCAGTTCGGGATTATCCGTATAACGACCATGTTTGGACGACAGAGATTCAAAATAATCTCAATGAAGTCATCGAAGATGATGGCGATGAAAATCCCAAAGTAGCGATTGTCGGCTTTTTCAAAGATAAAAGTTCTTATTACTTGAATATGTTTCCGCAATGGGGTTTTGAGGAATTTTATCCACATGAAAGAAGTTTTCTGAAAATAAACGCAACGGGAATTCGCGAAAAGTATTTCGTTGAAAATGACAGTTGGAAAAAGCAGGTTCCCGAAAAAGTGGCGAATTATCTGAACGCATTTACGGCAACGGAAACTTTTCCATATTTGCAGAAAGAATTTGAGTATTTACAAAAATACAGAGAAGACACAAAATTTGTTGGCGTGCCGTTCAAACCTGTTTTTGTAACGACAGATGCGGTCGTCGTACAAAGCGGTCACATACTCGTCATTCGCAGAGGTTTTCAACCGGGCAAAGGTTTATTGGCACTTCCGGGCGGATTTCTGCAACAAGATTTAACGCTTGAACAAAATGCCATCAAGGAATTAAAAGAAGAAACGCAAATAAAAGTTCCCGTTCCTGTTTTGAAAGGAAGCATCAAAGCCTCGAAAGAATTCGATTACCCCGAACGCTCCCAACGCGGACGAACAATAACTTTTGCATACTATTTTGAACTCGAATCAAAATTAAAAAACGGTCTGCCAAGAGTAAAAGGTGGCGACGATGCAAAAAAAGCTTTTTGGTTACCGCTTTCTGCTTTGGGCGAAAAGGAAGACGAATTCTTTGAAGATCATTTATCAATCATTAGACATTTTCTCGGAATGCAGTAATGTATCTCGGAACATAACAATAATTGTAGGGGCAGCTTGTCCCTGCCCATGAGCCGAACGGCGAAAAATGTTTGAGAAGAAGAAATTTAACTTTTAAATAATTACAAATTATGATTTTAAGAACACCCGACGAAAGATTTAATAATTTACCCGATTATCCGTTTGAGCCTAATTACGTTGATTTTGGTGAATCAAGAATGCACTTTGTTGATGAAGGAAACGCAGACTCAAACGAAACTGTCTTGATGTTACACGGCGAGCCTTCGTGGAGCTTTTTGTATCGCAAAATGATTCCGATCGTCGCTGAAAAAGGTCATCGCGTGATTGCTCCTGATCTCATCGGTTTTGGCAAATCGGATAAATTTGTCGAAGCTGAAAAATACACATATCAAATGCACGTTGACAGCATCAAGAATTTAATTAAAAAGCTTGGATTAAAAGACATAACTCTGGTTTGCCAAGATTGGGGCGGATTAATTGGTTTGCGAATTGTTGGTGAAAATCCTGAAATATTTAAACGAGTCGTAGCGGCAAACACATTTTTGCCAACAGGCGATGAGAAAATTCCGAAGGCTTTTAAGATGTGGCTAAAAATGTCGCAATCAATGCCGATTTTTCCCGTCGGAAGATACATCAAAATGGGTTGCAAAACGGAACTTTCGAAAGAGGTCGTCAAGGCTTATGAAGCACCGTTTCCAAAACGCAAATTCAAAGTCGCGGCGAAAGTTTTTCCAACTCTCGTGCCGATTACGCCCGATAATCCCGCTTCGGATGCAAACCGAAAGGCTTGGGAGAATTTGCATAAATTCGACAAACCTTTCCTGACCGCGTTCAGCGACGGCGACCCGATCACAAAAGGTGCAGACAGAGTTTTGCGAAAACTAATCCCCGGCACAAAAAACCAACCGCACACAACTATCAAAGGTGGCGGACACTTTTTGCAGGAAGACAAAGGCGAAGAATTGGCACAAGTTATAGTTGATTTTATGGAAAAATCTTAGACACAGAAGTTCACGAAATTTTTAGAGAAATATATTAGAAAAATTTAGGCTCTCGGGTAGAAAGCCAAAAGGAGAATTAAAAATGAAAGAGAAAAAAGTAATAAATTTTTATGGAACGAAAGATGAATACGGATGTTTTTCAAACTTCTCAAGGCATCGCATTTTTTTGAAAGACAAATACTGGCAAACAACTGAGTATTATTTCCAAGCACAGAAGTTTGCGGGAACAGAACACGAAGAGCAAATCCGTCTTGCTCCGACACCTATGAAAGCTGCCAGTATGGGCAGAAGTCGCAAGCGTCCGCTTCGTAAAGACTGAGAAGAAATAAAAGATGAAATTATGCTCGAAGCGTTGCGAACAAAATTTACCCAACGTAAAGAGTTAAAAGAAATTTTGCTTAACACAGATGATGCAATTTTGGTTGAGCATACCGCTAATGATAATTATTGGGGCGACGGCGGAGATGGACACGGAAAAAACATGCTTGGTAAATTGTTGATGCAAGTCCGCGAAGAAATTCGCGAGAAAGAAAATAATAAATGAAAAATGGAAAAGTGATAATGGATAAGAATTTTTCATTTTTCACTCTTAATTTTTAATTGATTTAGGCTTTCAGGTAGAAGGCTGAAAATAAGGAAACAAAAATGAAAAAACTAAACAGAAAAGAGATTGCCGAAGATACTTTATACATAATCGAAACCGGCAATTATCAAAATAATCTAGGCGAAACAGTTTCAATCAAAAAAGAAACAGAAGCAGCAATTGAAAATTCAAAGATTTTTCGACCAAATGATTTTCCAAATGAAATTTATTTCAGAAAAATTGCCGGCGAAACAAAGATAGAATTAACTGATGAAACAACGCTTGAAGCAGCAAAAAGAATTTGCATTGAAGATGAAAAAGCGAATCCTTTTGTCTTAAATTTTGCTTCGGCAAAAAACCCCGGTGGTGGCTTTCTTTCAGGTTCGCAAGCACAAGAAGAATCATTGGCACGCTCATCTTCGCTTTATCCTTGTCTGACAAAACATGATGAGATGTATAAATATAATCGTGGTCGCAGAACAATGCTTTATTCGGATTATATGATTTACTCTCCGCAAGTTCCCATTTTTCGCAATGATGATAGAAGTTTAATACAAAAGCCGTATCTTGCAACGATTATGACTTCGCCTGCCGTAAATGCAGGGGTTTTCAGAGAACGAGAATCTGAAAACCTAAATAAAATCGACAAAGTAAATAAAGAACGGGCAAGAAAATTTCTTTTGATTGCAAATTTCTACAAACACCAAACTTTAATTTTGGGTGCTTGGGGTTGCGGAGTATTTCAAAATGAACCAAGTTCAATTGCAAAAATGTTCAACGAATTGCTAGAAGGCGAATACAAAAATTGCTTCGAGCGTGTGATTTTTGCGATTTATGACAGAACTCAGACGAAGAAAGTTTATAAAGCTTTTAGGGAAGTTTTTGGAAGTTAATCTATGAAAAAATCATTTAAAAGAGAAAATGAAGGAAGATTCAAAGGAAATTTATTCGATGAAACTACAAATACAATGTTTCATCCTGATGTATTTACGAAAAGACGAAAAAGGCTTTCAAAAAAACAACTTGAAAAGTGTCTCGCAGACTTAGGAAGCGGTTCTGAAACTGAATATGAATCGGCAAGTACTCTTACGCAATACGGAGTCGAATCTCCGATTTTTTTAGATTGGTTGATTAAATGTTGTGAAGACGAAGATACGTTTCTAAATTCTTATCTTTGCTGGGCATTTGTGTTTTTTAAGGAAGATAAAAGAGTTCTGCCTGCAATTATTAAATCGTTTTCAAAATGTGAGGATGAAGATTTAGGCAACTATCCGCAAATGTTGGGTATTTTTGGTGGAGAAGACGCGAAAAAGGCTTTAAAAGAGAGATTCACAAAATCAAAAGATAACCCTGATGCTTTTAAGAAAAATAAAGATTGGAATAATTTGGGAATGTCGTTGCTGTCTCTTTGTGAAGTCTTGCTTGAATTTGAGCCTGACAATCTAGAAGTAGCTAAATGTTTAGCTAAACTTTCAAAACATCCAAATTCTTTTAATAAAGAAACAGCTCTTTACAGAGTTGTTGGTTTTCATAAAAAGTTTCTTGGATTCCAATTTGATAAAACCATAATAATTTTAGGAAAAGCACTTGACTCATTTTCCAGAACAAATAATCCACGAATTTTTGGAATTCTCTTGCCATACTTATTTTTAACCAAGCCCGAAAAAACTTACCAAAAATTTAAAAGACTTTACCTAAAAACTAAAAAAGAAGATAGGTATAATCATCTTGCATCTTCTTTAATTTATTCGGTAGATAATTCTTTATTCTGGATTTCTAAATTAGTCCGTGAATTGCCTCAAAAAGATTCGGAGCATTTCCGAGATTATCTAAATATGTGTTTGGTGAAGCCCTTGAATAATAATGAGGCAATGTCTGCCGTAAAAGAAGGATTCAATTCAGAATCTCCAAGTACGAGAATCTCATCTGTTCATAGACTTAAAAACTTGAGCTTGAAAGACGCTAATAAAGTGTTGAACGAGGCGTTGGCTGACGAACCCGATGAGTTTATCCGTAAGGAGTTTGAAAAGCATTTGAAGAAATTGGAAAAACAGAAAGTTTAATAAATTTGAGCAAACTTTCTTAAATAAAATATAGGCTTTCAGGGAGAGAGCTGAAAAATAGGAGATAATTTATAAATGAAAGAAATAAATAGAATAATCGACACAGATTCGTATAAAGCGAGTCACTGGCTGCAATATCCGCCGAACACAAGTTTAGTGCATTCTTATTTGGAATCGCGTGGGACAGATAGGAATTGGGAAAAGACCGTGTTTTTTGGCTTGCAGTATATTTTGAAGCGTTATTTTAGCGAGAAATTTACGCTTGAGATGGTCGAGGAAGCACGCGAAGTTATTACAGCACACGGTTTGCCTTTTAATTATGAAGGCTGGAAAAGTGTCGTTGAAAAATACGATGGGAAAATGCCGTTTCGTGTGCGTTCAGTTGCGGAAGGAACTGTCGTGCCAATTAAAAACGCTTTGATGACGGTTGAGAATACTGATCCAGAATTTTATTGGCTGACGAGTTGGTTTGAAACTCAGTTGATGCGGATTTGGTATCCGATTACGGTTGCAACGCAAAGCTATTACATCAAGCAGGACTTTTATAAATTTTTGCAGGAAACTGCCGATGATGCGGATGCAGAAATCAATTTCAAAGTCCACGATTTTGGTTCGCGTGGCGTTTCATCAAAAGAAACTGCAGCAATCGGCGGAGCGGCTCATCTTGTTAATTTTCTTGGGACAGACACGATGGCTTCGCTCGTTTTGCATAGAGATTTTTACGGTGCAGAAATAGCTGGTTTTTCGATTCCTGCTGCTGAACATTCGACGATGACTGCTTGGGGACGTGAGAATGAAATTTTAGCGTATCGAAATATGCTTCAACATTTTGCCAAACCGGATTCGCTCGTTGCAGTTGTTTCGGATTCTTGGAATATCTACGAAGCATGCGAAAAGATTTGGGGCGAACAACTACGTCAAGAAGTCATCGATTCAGGAGCAAGAGTAATTATTCGTCCCGATTCAGGCGATCCGGTTAAAGTAGTTTCGGAAATTATGCACATTTTGGGCGATAAATTTGGAACAACAACTAACACAAAAGGCTTTAAAGTTCTAAATAATGTCCGTGTGATTCAAGGTGATGGTGTGAACGAAAATTCGATTCATCAAATTTTGCAAAACTTAAAGGATGATGGATTTTCCGCTTCAAATATTGCTTTCGGAATTGGCGGTTCGCTACTTCAAAAAGTAAACCGCGATACTCTGAAATTTGCTTACAAATGTTCAGCGATCGTCGTTGATGACGAGTTGCGTGACGTTTACAAAGAGCCGATTACAGACGTTGGAAAGAAAAGCAAAAAAGGTCGGCTTGATCTGGTTTTGAATGAAAACGGAGAATACAAAACTGTCAGACTTCCCGATGTCGAAACACGAAAAGCAGAAAATTCCCAACTTAGAACTGTTTATGAGAACGGTGAACTTCTGATCAATGATAATTTAGATGAGATCAGAAAAAGAGCAACTTAGGAAATAAAAAAATCTAATAAACCTAGAAGGATGAATGGGTTACGCGTAAATTTTTCAACGCAACCCATTCATCCTTTTTTAATCTCCAAGGTCAAAAATAAAGATTTATAAAAAAATGCTTGCTAAAATAAGAATGAGAGTGTTACTCTTATTTTGTGAAAAAACAGATTAGTAAAGCCATAAAAACTCCGAGTCAGGAGCGAAGTCTCCAAACTCACAATGCTCTGCTTGATGCCGCCGAAAAACTTCTCAAAGAAAGACCTTGGGAAGAAATTTCGACCGTCGCAATTATGGTTGAAGCGGGGCTTTCAAACGGTGCTATTTACGGACGTTTTAAGAGCAAAGATAATCTGCTTGTTGCCCTGTATGAAAGACACGACAAGCATTTGAAAGAAAGGTTTAAGCGGCAACAAAAGAAAAGAGTCCGGTCAGAAAAGAACGAAACAATAGAGCAATTTCTCGAACGGGAAATAGATCAATTAGTCGGTGTAATGTACGAAAATCGTTGGTTGCTTCGGGCGATGGGCTTGCTTTCGCGTCAAAAGCCGGAAGTCGTTTCTCAAAACACACGCGGAGAAAGACGAGATATGTTTGAAAAAATTGTTTCGAGTGTTCTTACATTTAAGGATAATTTTGATCATCCGAATCCTGAACGTGGAGCCGAGTTAGCGGTCTTTTTTGTTTCGACGATCTTGCGTGAAGCCATTCTTTATCAGGGACCTCATTTCGGCACTTTAGACATTAGCGAAAACGAATTGAAAGAATCTGTTAAACGTATGGCGATGAGTTATTTAGGAGTAGAACCGAAGGATATTGACAATAAAAAGGCTGACTAGAAACTAAAAGTTGAAAAACAAAAAACTTCAAGGAGCTATTATATGCAAAAATCAAAATTGTTTCTTAACTTATTTAAGCAAATGTGTATGTTTTGCCTTATATTGGCAGGTGTTTCTATGACAATAAAAGCACAAAAATGGAAGCAGTATTCTGATGTTGAAAAAGCCGGTTGGTCATCGGAAAAACTTGAAGAAGCAAGACAATTTGCAGCGGAGATTGGTTCAGCAACTGTTTTAATTGTAGATCGCGGAAATGTCGTTTCAGCTTGGGGACACATTGATCATCCTTACAAATCCGCTTCGATTCGCAAGAGTATTTATGATGCAACGATGGGTGCAACACACTTTCAAAAACCATTTAATTTAAACGCTTCAGTTGATTCGCTAAAAATAGACGATATAAAAAAACTCAGCGATCAAGAAAAAACTGCTACTCTAGAAAATTTAATGACCGCACGCTCGGGGATTTATCATCCTGCCGCTTATGAAACTCGCTCAAATGCAAAGCGAAGACCAAAAAGATTTTCAGCCGCTCCGGGAAAATTTTGGTACTACAACAACTGGGATTTCAATGTTACCGCTATTGCTTTTAACAAGTTGACCCAAAAGACAATCGAAGAAGCTTTTGTTAAAAATCTAGCGATTCCGCTTGGAATGGAAGATTTTGAAAAAAATCATGTCTTCAGATGGCGAGAACCGCGTTTATCAAAACACCCGGCAGTTACATTTCGTCTTTCCGCAAGAGATTTAGCTCGTATCGGACAGCTTTACTTAAACCAAGGCAAATGGGAAAACAAACGGATCGTTTCCGAAAAATGGATAAAACGAAGTACGACTCCCTTTACGACCTTTGAAGAAAATCACTATCGCGGTGCTAAAAATGGATATGGCAGACTTTGGTGGATATTCCCTGCTCGCTCCGGAACAAAATCTTCTTACCAAAAATACCAACGCATTGCCGCCCTCGGAGCAGGCGGGCAAATAATGGTTTTGATTCCGAAGATTGATGTATTAATTGTTCATCTTGCTGATACTAATTCGGGGCGAGGTGTAAATGACGGCAAAGTGATTACGCTCTTAAATAAAATACTCGACGCTAAAACCAAGCCGAAAGAAAGCAAATCACTGCAACAAATCAAGATCAAAAAACTCTCGGATAAAAAACCTATTACGCTCCGTGAAGATTATTCATTGATTTCTAAAAAACGTCGTGCAGATTTAGAAGGAGTTTTTATGTTCACCGATAAAATAGGTGTCAAATTTTATCAAACGGATAGTCGGCTCTTTCTGCAACCGCTTGGAATGCCTTTAAGTGATGCAGAGGTCTTTCAGGTCTCTGATGGTTCACTCCGCTCGCCTTTGGTTAATTTGGTTGTGTTGCCGACTGAAAACAAGACCGGCGGAAAAATAAAAGAAATTATGATGTCATTTCGTGGAAGGCAGATGAAAGGAATAAGAAAAGATCAATAGAAAAGGGATAATTCTGAACATGACAAATTCAGAATTATCCCTTTTCTATTCTTACGTTATTAATCTTTAATCTTAGATAGCTTCAACTCCGCTGGCTCGGTTGAAGTATAGATATAAGGAGTTAAAATCTTGTAAAGCTCTATTTAAAATAAGCGGTAATTGCTCCATGTCTTCTGAGCCTACAATTAAATTTAAGTTTCTTAGGAAAGCCTCATGTGCATTCATAGTTGTTGCCCCATCTTCGATCGAAACTAAAAATAGACGTCTTCTTTCTGAAGCATACATCGCATTTATTTTTTGTTGTAGAATTGCTGCTCCACCAAATTCTGCGGCGAAATCGGGTGAAAAAAGAAGGATTTCTGTTTTTCCTTCGCGGAGTCTCTCATTTGCCTGAGCAGGCGTTTCGGCAATGTAAACTTTATAACCCGCACCAACTAAAGTTTGAGCAACAGCTTCACGGTGTTTACCGAGGCATAAAAGCACACGGCGCGGCTTTATTTTTTCTTCATCGTTGCTTTCTAAAACTTCATTTTCAGTCTGCAAGGCTGATAATAGAGACTTTAATGCACTGTTTATTTGGAATTCAGATTCCTTCATCGAAAATTCATTTGCACCGTCAGCAACAGCCGGGGCAGGTGTGTTCGACTTTAATTGTTGAACTGTAGATGCTTCATCGGGTTTTACACGAATCAAATTCTGACATCTCGGACATCTAACCGTAAAAATTTTGCTTGGAACTTTTGATTCATCAAGCTGAAGTGAAACTGAACAATTATCGCAACGTATTATCATAATTTTATCTATTGCCGGTTGTTAGTTGAAAGGATATACCCGAACAAATAACAATTAACTAAAGTCTATTCCATCATATCCAAAACCGATTCAGCCGGATTCTGCGGATTTGCATTTGGTAGAGGAGCCGTCGGTGTATTTTCTCTTATTTCTTCTTTTTGCTCTTCGAGAAAATCTTCGGTAGAAGCTAAGCCTTTGAGTTGTAGTAAGAGGTTATTTTGGTTGGTTGCATAAGATAGCCCATCATCCAAAGTAACAACTTCGCTCTGAATCAACTCGCGGATCACGCTGTCAAAATCTTGCATACCATCTATTTCACCATCACGGATCGCATCAAGAAGTGTCTTACCTTCCGATTCGCCTTTTTCAATATACTCTCTAGTTCGCGGATTGGATTTCATAATCTCAACCGCAGCAACTCTACCTTTTCCGTCAGAACGTGGTAACAGACGCTGTGAAACAATGTAACGAAATGTCTGAGCGAGCCTCGTGCGTATAATTTTTTCTTCGTTTTTCGGGTACAAACCGATGATACGATCAATTGTTTTCGAAGCGTCAATTGTATGAAGCGTTGATAAAACAAGGTGTCCTGTTTCCGCTGCTTCAAGTGCAATTTCCGCCGTCTCCAGGTCACGCATCTCTCCAACGAGTATTACTTTTGGAGCTTGACGCAAAGCAGCCCGTAGAGCCGAAGCAAAGTCTTTTGTGTCAGAACCTACTTCTCTTTGATTTATTGTAGATTTATTGTGTGAGTGCAAAAATTCGATTGGATCTTCGATGGTGACGATGTGATAGCTTTTTGTAGCATTGATCTGGTCAATTACTGCTGCCAAGGTTGAACTTTTACCCGATCCTGTCGGACCGGTAACGATAACCAAGCCATTTCTCAATTCGCAAATATCTGCTAGCTGGGGTGGTACATTAAGAGATTCAAAGCTTGGAATTTCGTGCGGAATCACACGCATAACGATTGAAAAAGAACCGCGTTGCTGAAAAATGTTGACACGAAAACGACAGCGTGCCGGTAAACTCCAACTCAAATCGGCAGTTCCAAATTTGGCTAATTGGGCAGACGCTTCCGGGTTATCACGCAAAAGTGACATTGCAATCATCTCGGTCTGAAATGACGAAAGCATTCCTAAGCCAAGCGGTGAAGCTGAATAAAGTGTTCCGTTAATCTCAACCTGCGGTTTTTGTCCCGTCGAGAAATTAAGGTCGGAAACATTTTCTGATATGAGCAACATCTGCTCTATAATCGGTGCTACATCAAGCAAACTCATTTTTTGGAATTAACTCCTTAGGAAAAAGTAGTTTTCTAGTAAATTTAAAGAAATTTGGTAAGAATTTATGCGTGTACTCAGAGGGCTGAAGCTATTAGAAAGCTCCAATCAATATATATTTTTACCCATATTACATATAATTGCAAGTAAAATTTTAACTTTGTTTAATAATTTTTAACTATTTGGTTTAACTGGAGATATATTTCTTGTAATTCTGAGTGATTTTATTTGCTTCGGACAAAATACCGCTGATGATGGCGACAGAATCAGCCCCTGATTTGAGAACATCCTTATAATTTTCAAAATTTATTCCACCAATTGCTACCAAAGGAAAATCTCCGACCGCTTTGCGTGCCTTTCTAAGTCCTTCAATTCCAACAACATCGTCGGGTTTTTCTTTGGTATTTGTTGCAAAGATGGGTCCAATAGCAATGTAATTAATCGGCAAATTCAGAGCTTCTTTAGCTTGCTCAATGCTGTGTGTCGAAAATCCGATTATGGCTTTTTCACCGAGTACTTCTCTGGCTTTTTCAGGTGGCAAATCTTCCTGCCCTAAATGAACTCCATCTGCGTTTATTGTCAGAGCAATATCAACACGATCATTTATTAGGAGTTTTGCGTCGTTCATTCTAGTAATTTCCAAAGCTTCTTTTGCAGATTCATAGAAATCCGCAGACGAAGCATATTTTTCGCGTAACTGTATAAATTCTGCTCCACCTTTTGTTAATCTTTTAACTTGCTCGGCGTGTGTGAGTTGAGTCAATTTAGTGTCTGTAATCGGATAGATTTTAGGAAGGAACATTTTATATTTTAGAGATTTTTTGACATAAGAAATGCATCTTCGCCATCGCTGTAATAGCCTTGTAATTTTTGGATGATGACATAACCGTATTTGGAATAAAGATTTTGAGCTGCAAAATTGCTGACGCGAACTTCCAAAACGATCGAATCAAATCCTTTCTTTAAAAGTGCCTCTTCGCCATGATTCAGAAGTTTTCTGGCTAAACCTCTTTTACGGTGTTCGGGAGCAACGGCAATTGTTGTAATGTGTCCGACATCCTTTGTATTTACGATAATAAAGATAAAACCAACCATCTTTTTAGAAGCCGTAACTATTTGATAACTCACGACATTTGGTTCATTTAAAAGATAGGCGAAGGTTTCTTTTGTATAATTTTCGCCGCGATTAAAACAACGCAAATTTAACAGTAGAACTTCATTGAGTTTTTTTGCCGTTAGCGGATGGATTGAATAGGTAGTCGGAGGGGCAGGAATAACAACCTCGGGCTTTTCCTCAAAGTCCGTAGGAATAAAAAACTCTTTGATTTTTTGCATTACTGCCATAGGTCAGTTGGCAGTGAACAGTGAGCAGTAAACAGTTTAGTAACTAATTATTTTTCATCTGTCCACTAATTGTTAAAAAATAAACATACAATCACCATAACTGTAGAAACGATATTTTTCTTGAACGGCGTGTTTGTATGCTTTCATTATAAAATCAAATCCGCCAAAGGTCGAAACTAAAACCAAAAGTGATGATTTTGGTAAATGAAAATTTGTTAAAAGTCCTTTGATCGCTCGAAAATTATAACCCGGCGTTATTGTTAAATCTGCAATTTGTTTCCCACTTGTAAATTTCCCGTATTTTGAAAACGTCGTTTCTAAAGCTCTCGTCGTCGTTGTTCCGATGGCGATTATTCTTCTATTTTCTGTTTTCGCTCTGTTTAAACTTTCAGATGTTTTTTGGGAAATTTCAAACTTTTCGGACATCACCGAATGTTCTGATAGATTTTCAACCCGAACAGGCTCAAATGTCCCGTAACCAACATGCAAAGTTATTTCTTTAATATCAATTTCCTTTGATTTTATTTCAGCTAAAATGTCGGGCGTAAAATGCAAACCGGCAGTTGGTGCGGCAATGGCACCGCGTTCTTTTGCATAGACGGTTTGGTAACGCTTTCGATCTTTATCCAAATCTCCATCTTCGCGTTTAATGTAAGGTGGCAAAGGAGTCTGACCTATTTCATCCAAAATATCGTCAAAGTTTCGCTGAAAATCAAATTGAACAACTACTCTTCCCTCAGAAGTTTTTTCAACAACCTCTGCTGTTAAATCATCACTAAAAATTATTTTTTTTCCTGTTTTTAATCGTCTTGCTGGGCGAGCTAGGGTTTCCCAAGTTCCATCGTCAACTTCTTCAATCAAAAAAAGTTCGATCTTCGCACCCGTTTCGCTTTTTCCAAAAAGCCTCGCAGGAAAAACCTTTGTGTTATTTACGACAACAACATCACCTTTTTTAAGGTATTTTGGGAAATCAAAGAAATTATTATCTTTTACAGATTGATTTTCACGGTCAACGACCATCATCCTCGAAACTTCTCTCTTTTGCAGAGGATTCTGTGCAATGAGGTCGTCAGGAAGTTCATAATCAAATTCTGAAATCAACATATTTTACGAGAGTTAACTTTGTAACTTAAAAACTTTTCGTTTCTAAAATTTTTGTAAAAACTGTTATATCAGAATAATGTTTTTTGAGTGTTTCGGAAACTTCCTTTCCATCATTTGTGCCAACGTGAACGGCGATAATGTGTTTTGGATCAAATTGTTTTTTGACGAGCTTTCGCCCATTTTCCGACAGCAAAAACCAATATGGAATAAATGCCACATCTACATTTTCTTCATTTAATTTGTAAACGGAAAAATTCTCTTCCGTCATATCCGCATCACCTACGTGGAGAAACTTTTTGCCATCAATCTCGATTAAATGTCCTAAATTTTGTATCCACTTAAATCGCTCACTTCCATGTCGCAACCCTAAAAACTTAACCTTTACGCCATCAAAATCTTTTTCAACAGACTTTTTCCATTCGGGTGAAACTAACTTTATCTGCGATTTTATTTCTTCGTAATCTACAAAGTCTTTTTTTACTTCATTGATTATCTGTTCGGAAGAAGCAAGAATACTTTTCGGATTATTCTTTAAATGTAAACCGATAGATTCTGGATGAAAATGATCTCCATGAAGATGAGATACAAGTAATAAATCTACGTTGTTATAAGGCGATAAAGCCCCCTCAAGTTTCTTCCGTAAATCATCGGGTGGATAAGCATAGATTTCTCTATACTTACGGTGCAAACCATCAATCAAAACCTGTTTATTTTTAGTGGAGATCAAAACACCTTCATTAGCTATATATTGAACTTGGACGGAAGATTTTTTATTAGCCTCAGCTTTAGTTAAAACTTTTTCAACCTTTGTCTGACCACAAACTGAGCAGACTAAGACAATGAAAATTGTAAATATTCTGATAAATTTCAGCACAGTAAAAATTAATACGTTCTTATCTGGTTCAAAGTTTTACTAAATCAAATAAAGCTGACCGAGCTTATAAGTTTTATAAACTCAGTCAACCTTGCAAATTTTCCTTTAAATTATCAAACTATTCCTTCTTCGGTCTTTTATCTTCAGCGACGTTTTTGAATAGTTCGTCGTAGGAAATCCAACCATCCTTAACAACTGTGTCCATCAGATTGTCTTTATCAATGACTTGGACTTCAAGCAGGATAGCGGGGATTTCTTTTTCTAGTGAACCGCTTTTGAATGGTTCGGAGTTGAGTTTTTCACCTTTGGCAATTTTCACAGCAGCGTCCACGGCACCTTCTGCTAATGGTTGAATTGGTTTGTAGATCGTCATTGTCTGCTTGCCTTCGGCGATGCGTTGCAGTGCAGCTTTTTCAGCATCTTGCCCCGTAACCAAAACTTTGCCTGTTAAGCCTTTTGTTTCGAGAGCAGAAATTGCACCGCCTGCTGTTCCGTCATTTGAAGCAACGACAACATCAACCTTATCCTGATTTTGAGTTAAAGCATTTTCAACGATCTTCAAAGCCTCTTCGGGTTTCCAGTCTTTTGCGTGTTGGTTAGCAACAATATTTATACCTTTTTTGTCTTTGAAGACTTTATCGAATTCTTCTCTTAGAATCATGGCGTTGTTATCGGTGGATGCTCCATAAACGATCACATAATTTCCTTCAGGTTTTTTCTCGACAGCGTATTCGGCGATTTTTTTGCCGATGACAGGAACTTGGTGTGATATGTACAAATCAAGTTTGGCAGAGTTTATGAGGCGGTCATAACTGATAACGGGAACATTTTGAGCTTTTGCTTTATCAACCATTGAAGCCGCTTGAGTTGCATCGTGCGGAGCAATAACCAAAACATCTACCTCTTGAGTTAAAAGATTATCAACGTCATTTGCCTGCTTCTGAGCGTTTGCATTTGCAACGGTAATTACGCAATCAACTCCTTCAAGCTTTTCGCAATATTCTTTGAAGAGTTTATTGTCTTTTTGCCAACGCTCTTCTTTTAAGGTTGCCATTGCAAAGCCGATCTTAATATTGCCGTCTTTTTTGCCGTTTGTTGTGTTTGGCGTATTTCCCTGCTCCGAAGGGGCTTTAACACAAGCTCCAATCAACATTGATGCCAAAACTAAAAAGGTAAATAAAAGATATTTTGCTTTCAACATAAAAATTACTGCTCCTGAAAAAATTTTAATTTGTTTAGAGATTTAAAAAGAATTCTACTACAAAGTTTAAGAGAAAAATATATTTAACTTTGGATTATTGTAGTAACAAGGAAAAGATTGGAATGCCGGAGGGGGGACTCGAACCCCCATGGGCAGTGAAGCCCGCTGGATTTTGAATCCAGTGCGTATACCAATTTCGCCACTCCGGCTTGGATTAAAAATAATAAAACTCTTTTCTATTGAGCGTCAACTCAAAATGGGAAAATTATTAGGTAATGATAACAGACTGTTTTCCCATAAACTATTGCACTTTTGTTTTTCTATGTGTTAAATTTTTTAAGTAAGTTTTTTTTGCTCTTTCAGCAAAACTTCAAAACCTTCAAGCGTAAAAACCCCTGCAATTCTTTAGTTAAACAAACAATCTTAAAAATTATATGTCCACTCTGGAAGAAATTTCTAAATCCATTCTGATTATTGAGCGTGATGATAACACGCGGGAAACTCTGAAGAATTTCCTGAAGCCACATTATTCTTGTGCAACCGCTAAATTTGTTAACGAGGCTTCCGAATTAATCAAAGATAAACGCTTTCCCGTGATCTTTATTAACTGCGATACACAAAAGATAAAAGGCACAGATTTTTTATCTTTTATCCAAAACTTCTCTTCTAACTCAGCAATAATTTTTATCAGTAATGAGAAGTCTTTTGACGATGCTTTAGAAGCATTTCGTGCGGGGGCTTTTGACTACATTCACAAACCTTTTGAACTACAGCAGATAGAACAAACTGTCGTAAAAGCCTTTCAGGAATACGAATTAAAAAATTTAAGCGATCAATATCAGAATAAACTGGAAGGTTTGGTCAGAAGCAGAACCAAACAGCTTGATAATGCCTTGGAAGATGTCGAAAATTCCTATCGGGCAACGCTCAAAGCCTTAATCCAAGCATTAGAAACAAGAGATTTTGAAACTCATGGACATTCAGAAAGAGTCGTAACTTTCAGTCTTCGTCTCGCACATGAGGTCGGACTCGAAGAAGAAAGAATGCGTGACTTGGAACTCGGAGCCTTGCTGCATGACATAGGCAAGATCGGTGTTCCCGATATGATTCTCCGCAAACCCGCAAAGTTGAGCGAAAGAGAATGGGAAAAAATGAAAATTCATCCGCTTCAAGGTTATCAAATTTTGCGTGATATTCCTTTTTTAGAAGGTGCTGCAAGGGTTGTTTCCCAGCATCACGAACGCTGGGATGGCAAAGGTTATCCATGTAATTTGCGTGGTGAGCACATTGATATTTGTGCAAGGATTTTTGCGGTGGTGGATGCTTTTGATGCAATGATCAGCGACAGGATTTATCGTAAAGGACGTTCAATTGAGGAAGCTACTAAAGAACTGGAAAAACACGCAGGGGCACAGTTTGACCCTGAAATAGTTGAGGCTTTTAAAGGTGTTCCGAAAGAAGATTGGGAAATTTTGCAAGAGCGTTCAATGAAAAACAGGCAGGAAATATTCTCATTTCAAGCAATTGTTGATGAGTTGGTTCATAAAACACAATACTTTGAAATGGTTCATTAAAATTCAAATAAAAAATAAGTCTTTATCTATTAAAAAATGATTATTGCATGGCTCTTATGTGATAATCATTTTATGTTTTTCCTTTCAAAACCAACTGAAAAGCAAATTGAGGATTTGATCAAAGATCAATCCGATTTACCCTTTTCATACAAAGATGTTGGTGCAACAAAAAACTACGAACCACCTAAAGGTTTTCCCATCAATCGTCATCGCAAAAAGCTGGGAACAGGCGAGAAAATTTTCCAAAATGCCGTTGAGGCAATTCATTCGTGGCAGATGTATGCACTTAATTGGACGCAGGTAAAACCTGAAAATGTGCCGATCAAAGAAGGGGAAATAGTTTTGACTATGATAAGCCATCTTGGATTTTGGTCTCTGAATCCCTGTCGAATTATTTATCTGATTGATGAAGAAACAGAAAATACTCAAAAAATGGGCTTCGCATTCGGCACACTTCCCGCACATTCGGAGAAAGGCGAAGAACAATTTTTAATAGAATGGAATAAAAAAACGGATGAAGTTTTTTATCAAATTTATGCATTCGCAAAACCACAAAATCCTCTAGCCATAATTGCCTTTCCATACGTCGGGTATTTACAAAGAAGCTTTGCCGCAGATTCCTTTGAGGCAATGCTCAAATTTGTTAACTCTAACTAAACTTAACTTTTTGGTTTTTTGCTCGTATAAACTATTAAAATCCACCTAAAAATTATGGGTAAAAAAATTAAAAAAGAACAAATAGATGTCTGGCGACTCGATGACATTGATGGAATTGAATTTCGTAGCGGAGTTGCGGTCAAAGAGCCATATCCGAAGCATTGGCACGAAGAATATCAATTTTGCTTTATAGAGAATGGCGGTGGCGAATTAACCTATCGCGGAGCAAGTCATAACACGCCCGAAATCAGTCTATTCATTGTTCATCCCGGCGAAGTTCATTCAAATAGTACGGAAATAGGCTGTTCGTTTCGCTCGATCTATGTTCAGCCCGAAGTTATCAAAAACACTCTTACAGATTCAGAAAACTCAAAAAAAACTCTTCCCTTTTTTCCAAATCCGATGATTTTTGATGATGAAATTATCAGCGATTACTTGAATTTGCATCTTTCAGCAAAAAATTACGATTCAACGCTTGAAAAAGAAAATTCATTGCTTAAAATGCTTACGAAACTCGTTAATCGTTATGCTCAAGAAAAAATAAACTTAGAAATTTTTGGCAAAGAACACAAAGCAGTAAACAAAATCCGAGACTACATAATCGAGCATTATGACCAAAACATTTCGCTCAAAAAGCTTTCAAAACTTGTTAGTTTAAGCCCATTCCATATGAACAGAGTTTTCTCACAAGAAATCGGTATGCCTCCACACGCTTTCCAGACACAAGTTCGAATTGCAAAAGCCAAGCAACTAATTAGAAAAGGCTTGCCACTTTCAGAAGTCGCGACAACAACAGGGTTTGCTGACCAAAGTCATTTCAATCGACACTTTAAGAAACTAATGAAAATCACACCGAGCGAATACTAAAACCGCAAGAACGTTCAATACAAAACTTCATAGATTGATTAAAATTTCTTTTTCCAAATTTTATCAAGAGGTTTTAATTATTCTATGAAATTTTATTTTCGTTTTCTGTTCGTTTTAGTTTTTATTTCCGCAGTTTGTTTCTCTGTAAATGCTCAGCCCAAGCCAAATAAATTTGATATTGAAGGCTCAAATGGCAAATGGTTTGTTGACCAAGAAAATCGTGTCACTCATGCAAAAATGGGCGAACTTCTCGGTAGAAAATCATTGATGGTTAAGAAAGGTTCGCACATTTTGAAATCGGATGTGGAGTTTTCCGAAGGGACGATCGAATTTGATGTTGCACCATTAGATGAAGCACAATTCATTGCTTTGATTTTCCGACGCGGAACTTTTCGCAATTATGAAAATATTTACCTGAGAGCGGGGCAATCGGGAAATTATCAGGCTTTGCAATATGCTCCGGCAATCAATGGAAGTTCTACTTGGCAACTCTATCCAGAGTTTACAAAAGCGATTGATATTCCAAGAAACAAGTGGACTCATGTAAAAGTCGAAGTTCAAAACGGTGGTTTGAAAATTTATATAAACAAAGCCGAAAAACCAACCTTGGAAGTTGCACGTATGCGTGGAACGCGTGAAAAAGGGACGGTTGGATTTTGGAGTCGTGTTTTTGATAGAAAATCCGAGGCTTGGTCAGCAGCTTTTTCAAATGTTTCCATTAAAACTAAGCCTTCATCAAAACCTTCTGCAAAACGAAAATCCCCACCAACAGGAACAATCGAAAACTGGCAAGTTGCCAATCCTTTAGAGAAAAAAGAAGGTGCGGTAACAAGTCTTCCAAGTTTAAGCGGTTGGAAATCAGTTACGGCAGAAGAATCAGGTTTGGTGAATTTAAACCGTGCGTTCAAACCAGTTCGCGGACGTTGGACTGCTTTTGCCAAAACAAATATCAAAACTGACAAAGCAAAAATGGCACTACTCAAATTCGGCTATTCGGATGATGTAACAATTTTCTTGAACGGCAAGCCGATTTTTTCAGGCATAAATGGTTGGGAAAGCCGCTATCCACAATATATGGGTTTTGTAAAACTCGGAAATGACAGCGTTTATTTGGATTTGAAAAAAGGCGACAATGAATTAATTTTTGCCGTAACAAATCAGAGATTCGGGTGGGGATTTGTCGCTCAAATGGAGGAAATTAAATAAAACCCTTTTCAAATGAAACCTTTTTTGTCTCCTGTCGTGAAATTTCTAAATTCGCTTTACCGGAGAAAGTTTATGAAAAAGGGTTTCATTTTAGTCTTAGTTTTTACACTTTTAAGTGTTGCAGTTTATGCTCAAGAGGATTTCAAAATCACTTTCAAAAATAATACTGATCAAGAACGAAAAACAAAAAATCAATTATTGAGATTGATCAAGACTTATAATTTAAGTGATTCAAGATGGATATTTACAAGAGAGATAATCATTGACGAAAAGGCTATTCCACACAGCCATCCAATCCTGACCTTAAGTACACGCCACCTCAAAGATGATGAATTACTACTTGCGACATTTATTCATGAACAAGCACATAGATTTTTGACTGACGAAAGAAACAAACAAACAAATGAAGCTATAAAAGAGCTTCAAATTATGTTTCCAAAAGTTCCGACAGGTTTTCCTAAAGGTTCAAGATCAGAGAGAGGTACATATGCTCATCTACTCGTAATTTATCTGGAATATCGTGGAACTCAAGAATTTTTGGGCGAATTAAAAACCAAACAAATAATGGATTTTTGGGCGACCGACCATTATACGTGGATTTACAAAACAGTTTTGGAACGAAGGCGTGACATTGGAAATATTATTTTCAAACATAATCTGTTTCCCAAAAGAAAGAAAAAGGTCTGATTTAATTTTCAGACCTTCTTTCATTTTATTCAGCTACAGTTTTTTATTTTCCGCCAAAATCAAACTCAACACCCGTCATTTCTTCCGAAACTTGCCAGAGTCTTTTGGCGATCATTTCATCTTTGGAAGGTTTGTTTGAATCAACTTTTATAGGATACCCGTAAAACTCACCAAATCCGTCAGGACCTATATAATCGCTACCATTTATGTCTTCGCCAACCGCCGCACGAACCGTTGGCAAAGCTCCCATTGCGGTTGATTGCCCTAAAATGTTTCCGAATATTCCCATCAAATAGCTGTGTCGGGTAAGATCGGTGCTTGTTCCGCCGGGATGGGCGGCGACCGAAATTGAATTGTAATTATGTTCCTCGAATTTTCGTTGTAATTCGTATGTGAAATAGAGATTAGCAATTTTACTGTCTGAATATGCACGCCAAGGCGAATAGCTACGGTTTTCCCAATTTAAGTCATCAAAATCAAGTCCGCCGCGATTGTGTGCGAGGCTTGCTACATTTACAACTCTTGATTCTTCAGTGTTTTTCAAAACATCTAGAAGATGGGCAGTTAGTGCAAAATGTCCCAGATGATTTGTTCCAAATTGCAGTTCAAACCCGTCTTTTGTTTTTGTGTAAGGCGGAATCATTACGCCCGCATTGTTTATTAACAAATGAAGCTCAGAAAATTCCTGCTCAAAATGCTCCGCAAAATTTTTAACCGATTCTAAATCCGATAAATCCAGTTCCAATGTATGCAAATCTGCATCCGCATATTTTTTACGAATTTTCTCTGCCGCATCTTCTCCTTTTGAAACTGTGCGAACCGCTAAAATTACCTTCGCATCATTTTCCGCCAACATTCTTGCCGTATCAAAACCGATTCCTGTATTAGAACCCGTTACGATCGCAACTTTTCCCTCTTGATTTGAGATATTCTCTTCCGTCCATTTTTCACTCATAGATTAATTGTATCAATTCGATTAACAGTTCTCCCAACATCAAAACTGCAAGTCTTTTTACTTTCCTGCGTTCTGAAATCAGAAATCAATTATTTTTTGAGGAAACAGGAAAATGAAATTTAATAAAATTGCACTCTTTCTTAGTATTCTACTTATCGCAAATTTCAGCACTTTTGCACAAAGCAGAAATGAAACGGGTTTGAATTACGCCTTAAAACAATTGAGCGTTATGAATAAAAAAGCCAATTGGAAAAAACCTGTCTTTGTTGACCAATACAAGCGGAATCTCACCAAAGCTAAAAATTATTTTGCTAAGTTCAAAAGCGAAACTTCGGATGCAGTAAAAATCGCTACGTATCAAAACCGCATCAATTCGTTTGAAATGATGCTCAAAATGAACACAGGGCAAAATCCGACAATGCCAACTCCGACTCCGCAACCTCGTCGAGCCTCGACAAACACTTCGGATAATCCGATGGCGGCACAGATAAAGGCAAGACAAGATGCAATGCGACGCGAATGGGAAGAATCGCAGGCGAAGATTTGGAAGTCTCACAAAGATAACGGAACTCCAAATCCCGTGCATCAAGCAAATGTCGGCAAAATTCGCTTCGGAAATTACAAATACGGAAGCGGTTCGCCAAATTTTGTGAGCAATGTTAAAGCCGAAACGCCTTTTAGCTATCATTTGTTTTTACCGAATTCAGTTCAGAATCTTGCTGTCAAAGAGGCAAAAGCAACAAAGGACAGACGTTGGTTGGCGACGACGAGCAACAAACTCCAATTCGTAATTTCGGCAAATGGAAAAGTTATGTTTAAGTGGATTGAAGTCAGCCCTGATTCTCTTGTTCCCGACACATATTATACAAACAAGGTTATGACTGCACAGCCGATAAATGTTTACGGAAAAGGCGGATTTTACGCATTTTATATGAAGGAAGTTTTGCTCAAAAACCGTTCGGGTGGAACGCTTGATATAAAGGTTGACGTTTACCTATACAACTTAACGATTCGCGACGAACGCAAACCGAAAGTTGCGGAAGGCTCATTCAAAGTGATTTACACTGGAGCAGATTGGGCAAAACTCGATAGAGAAAGATTCGTAAAACCCGAAACTCACGCATATATGATCCCTTGCAAACATTCGCTTTATTTCCGCACGTCGCCAAACGGCATAAAAAGCGAATACACCAAACGCAACGGAACAACGACGCTTTACTCAAAAGGACAAAAAATCTACGTCTATAATCCGATCTCAAAACAGACGAAATATTTGATGACTCTGACAACCTCGACACAAACGATAGTTGTACCAATGAGTTTTTGTTCTTATTGATAATCATTTGAATTTGAGTGCAACAATTTGATTCTGAAATTGTTGCACTCAAATTTTCTCTTCCAACATTTGAGGTAAATCTTTGTTTTGACCTCGATAAATTTTCACGAAAAATCCCAAAATAATGAGAATACCGATTATTGACGGCAAGATTTGCGAGTAAGGCTGTCCGAAGCGAACAACGTTTCCGACAAAGGCAGAAACCATTCCGAAAAGCGTAGCGACAAGTTTATAGACGTGTTCATATTTCCACAGAGTTTTGTGCCAATTTTTGGGAAAAACCCAGCGAACTACGTCATAAAACAAGATCGTTATTAATGCTCCAAGCGAGGAATATAAAACGCTTGGGTTAGCTAATTCTGCATTTGCAAATAAAATCGGGACAAGTGCAACTGTGGCAAAAATACCGATAAATGTGATGATTCCATCAATCAGCTTTGGTCCCGAACCTTTTGTGTAAATCACACGCCAACCGCTAATTAATTGATAAAAAACTAAGACCGTTAAGACAGCAAACAACGGGAGAAAGCGAAAAGCCGTGACACCGATAGCGGCGGACAAACAGACGACAAAAACAAAGAAAGCATATATCTTCCCCCATTTTCGATGAGTGGAATCACCCTTCTTTCTAGCCAGCAAAACAAAACCGATTATCAATCCAACCGTTCCGGCAAAGACGTGAATAACGATATTTATAAGGTTCGGGGTTGTGTATTCCATTAGCTTCCTTACGAGAGTTTTCGCAGAGAAGTTCCTTTTGGAAGGTTTAGTTGAAATGAAATAGTTTGTAAAACACGTTCAGAGTTCAAACTTTAAGAACTGCAAGATAGCATCGAGCAACCAACTCGATTTTTTGCCCAATCAGGACGTTTTACAAACCATTTTTCCATTTCGGGTTGTTCGTCGTAAGGATTTTTGAGTAATTCATAAAGCTCTTCAACCAAACTGTAATCACCTTCGTCCGCCTTATCAATCGCAAGCTGTGCCATATAATTTCGGAGGACGTATTTTGGATTGACGGCATTCATTGAAGCAATTCGTTCGGCGGAATCTTTGTTTTCAGATTTGATTTGTTTGGCGTATCTTTCCAGCCAATCTATCCAAACATCTTCAAATTGTTTGAAGTTTTCGGAATAGCTCGTATCTTCCAAAATCGGCAGAAACTCCAACGGATTTTCAGCATTGAATTTGTTCAAGTTACGATAAAAAAGCGTCATATCAATTTCGCTTTTATACATATTTTCAGCGAGGTCGAATGCTAATTTCTCAAACGCTTCATCTTCGCTCGAAACCCCGAGTTTTTCGGCAGTCATTTCGAGTTGACGCTTTGCATATTCAGGTTGGTATTCCTTAAGCATTTCTTCCAAACCTTCCGCATCTTCGATTAGAGGATAAAGTGCGTTTGCAAGCTGTACCAAATTCCACAAAGCAATCATTGATTGATTGCCGAAACGGTAACGCTTAAATTGGCGATCGGTCGTGTTCGGTGTCCAATTCGGGTCGTAAGGTTCAAGCCAACCGTATGGACCGTAATCAATTGTCAAACCCAGGATCGAAAGATTATCCGTATTCATCACGCCGTGCACAAACCCGACTCGTTCCCATTCGAGCATCAATTCTAAAGTGCTTTCTTTAACTTCTTTCAAAAACTCAAAATACGTTTCCTTCGACGGCTCGCCCAAATGTGGAAAATATTCCCTAATCGTAAAGTCTGTCAAAACTCTTAAATTTTCAATATCATCTCTGACGGGAAAAATTTGATAATTTCCAAAACGCAAAAACGAGGGAGCCACACGGCAAACGATCGCACCTTTTTCCATTTCGGGATTGCCGTCATACATTATGTCCCGCCGAACAAGGTCGCCCGTCAACGCCAAAGATAACGCCCGAGTCGTCGGAACTCCCAAATGAAACATCGCTTCGCTGCACAAATATTCACGTATCGAAGAACGCAAAACCGCCAATCCATCAGCATGTCGCGAATAAGGCGTTTCGCCCGCACCTTTTAACTGCAAAGTCTGCACAACGCCATTTTTATCCAATACCTCAGCAATATTTATCGCCCGTCCATCGCCAAGCTGACCAGCCCAATTGCCAAACTGATGCCCACCATAACACATCGCATACGGCGTAAAACCTTCAAAATTTTCCTGCCCGCTCAACAAAGACAAAATCTTTTCTGAGTCAACATTTTCCAAATTAAGTTCATCCGCCAAATCCTCATTAAAATGAACCATCTCAGGATTTTTAGGTTTCTTCGGCAAAACTTCGGAATAAGCCGATTTATAAACCTGACGCGTAAAATTCCGCTTTTCCTCATCACCGGGCAGTTCGTCCGTAAAAATATTCGATATGTTTAATTTAGTTTTAGTCTCTTGAGCGTTTTGCATATTTGTATTGTATAATTTTCGACGAGCGATTTGAAAAATGTTTTCAAAGTAAACCCTTTTAATTTTAATTCTTTATTTTCAAGTTTTCATAAAGTCTTTACAAAATTCCCATTATGGCTGATGTTGTCGAAAATGCTTTGCATGTTGCAAAAGTAATGTTGCAGAAACATTACTTCGGTAATAATTCAGTTAAAGTTAAAACTTTAAAAACTTTAACTAATCTTACCTCTGAAGATTTCGAACGAGCAGATACATATCTATTACAAGGCAAATACTGTAGTGGAACTTTGGGAGGAAACGAAGGATTAAGAACTCTGACAGTAGCTGGAATAGATTTGGTAAAAACCTATCAAGATAACAAGAAACAAAAAGAAAAAAATATAGAAGCTGAAAATATACTTCAAGCTGATATTTTATACGGTAAAATCCAAAAACTAAATGAAGACTGGAATTCTCCAGATGCTTCAGAAGCAAAACTAATTAAAGAATACGCAGTTGATGCAATTAAGCTATATGGAGAAACGAATCAAAAGAAAAAACTGGAACTCAAAGCCATAGTTGAGAAGACGGAAGAAGTTATTCCGCCAGAAAATCTCAAACAGTTAAAGGATAAATCTGAAAAATATGGTTTACAAAAAATCTACTCCTGGCTTCCTTTTCGAAAAAATTTTCTCTACATAGTTATTCTTATTGTTTTGGCTGTTTTCCCTTTAGTTGGACTATTCAACTTCTTAAAGCCCGAAGAGAAGAAAAAAGTCAATGCAACTATAAATGAAAACTTTCAAAATATAAATATAAAAGCATCTCCCAAGCCTAATAATCCTCCCACCATTTCAACAGTTGAGGACAAAACTGAAGATATTTGTGTAAGAAGACAAAATTCTGAAAACGTTTTCAATGGAGAAATCAAAATTAGTTTTACTAGAATTGAATACGAAGGAACTTCTAAAAAAGAAGTTGCTTATATTACTGTTAACTCTCCAAATGAAAAAACCAAAAGTTTTGATTCCTTAGAAGTTGGAAGCAAAATTATATATAAAGGTAAGAGCGAATATGAAATTACTTTGGATAGCCTAGAAACATTCAAAGCTTGCTTCGAAGTTTTAAAAGTTAATGAGTTATCGAAATAAATTACATTTTTTTACTCGCCTGTGATTGAACGGCAGTTATTGCTACTGCATTGACAATATCTTCTGCCTTACATCCGCGTGATAAATCATTACAAGGTCTATCTAATCCCTGCAAAATTGGTCCGATTGCTGTTCCGCCTGTGAGACGTTCGGTTAATTTGTAGGCAATATTTCCTGCACCTAAGTCAGGAAATATTAGTGTGTTGGCTTGTCCGGCGACGGGTGAGCCTTCGGCTTTTTTTTGTGCGACGGCTGGGACTAGAGCGGCATCGCCTTGTAGTTCACCGTCAACTATTAGTTCAGGCATACGAGCTTTTATTGTTTTTGTGGCTTCGATAACTTTGTCTGCCGAAGCGTGTTTGGCACTTCCTTTGGTTGAGAAAGAGAGCATCGCAACTTTGGGTTCGACACCGATTAAGGCTCGGCAAGAATCGGCGGACGCGATGGCGATTTCGGCGAGTTGGGTTACGTTCGGATCAATCACAACTCCGCAATCGGCGTAAATCATCGCACCTCTGTGTCCGAATTGTTTGTTTGGGACGACCATCAAGAAAAACGATGAAACGGTTTTGAAACCTTGTTGCACGCCGACGCATTGGAGTGCGGAACGAACAACATTTGGAGTTGAATGAACTGCTCCGGCAACCGAACCATCTGCTTTGCCAAGATGAACCATTAAATTTCCGTAATAGAGTGAATCTTTAACTATTTGTTCAGCTTCTTCGAGCGTTACGCCTTTTGAGCGGCGAATTTCGTGATAAAGCCTCGCCATTTTTTCAAAATCATCAGCTTTGCGGTGATTTAAGATATTTACACCATTGAGGTTTGCACCTGTATCAGAAGCAAGTTGTTTGATGACTTCTTCGCGTCCAAGCAATGTAACTTTGGCGATTTTTTCATTTGCACAAGCGGCGGCGGCTTCTACTGTGCGAACGTCTTCGCCTTCGGGCAGAACGATGTGTTGTAAGTCAGATGCGGCTCTTTGTCGAATTTTTTCTAGGATCATAGTTTGGTAAATAGTAAATTGTTAATGGTAAATAGTTTTTTTATCTTACAATTAACCATTAACAATTTACTATTTACTATTTACAGTTTTTAAACAAATGATAAACGCAAAATGTAAAGCAACTAAAATATATTAAACTTGCACAAAGATAGCGGAACGGCTTAGACTCGTTTAACGTATAAAAAGTTGGAGTTTTAGAACAAGGAGAATTAAGCAAATATGGCTAAGAAGGTAGTAAAGGTCAAAAAGAAAAAATTAAAACGTAAGGAAAAGAGCGAACTAAAAGGGCGCATGAAAAATTTCCTTATGTTTTTGCCAAATATGGTCAGGCTCTTGGGAAATCTCCTTGTAGATAATCGAGTGCCGATCGCAGAAAAAGCTCTGTTTGCGGCGGCGGTCGTGTATGCAATTTCTCCGATCGATTTTATTCCCGATGTTTTCCCTTTTATTGGGCAGGTTGATGATATTTATCTGATTGCTTTGACGCTTTTGCGATTGCTGAATTATTCGGATGAAAATATCATCCGTGAGCATTGGAAAGGCGGCGGCGACATAGTTGCTTTAACGAGTTCAATCGCCAGCATCGCCCCGAAGTTATTACCTCAGAGAGTTTCGCGTGTATTGACCAATCGTGTAAATTTAGGTTCAGCCGAAAAAATTATGGATGCAGTTAAGAAACGTGAAAAAGTTCTGGTAGCAAAGCCGGGCGAAGAAGACTTGAAAACAAATTTAGAATCAAAAATGAATAACTAAATACTAATGCAAAATTAAAAATGGAAAATGCAAAATAAAGAAGAATTTTCATTTCCAACAATTCAAAAAATAATTTCAGGCGGACAGACGGGTGCAGACCGAGCCGCCTTTGATTTTGCGTTGGAGAATGATTTTGAGATGGGTGGTTTTGTACCAAAAGGTCGCCTTGCTGAAGATGGTCGCATTTCAGAAAAATATTCGAATCTAATTGAAACTGAAACAGAAAATTATGCTGAGCGAACTGAACTAAACGTTATCAATTCCGATGCGACCATCATCATTTCTCATGGGGATTTGAGCGGTGGTTCGCTTCTAACCAAAGAACTTGCTCAAAAACACAAAAGACCATTTTTATTTATAGATTTTGAGGAATTTGACCCCGAAACTGCATCTGAAAATGCAAAAGAATTTCTCAAGATGACAAATTGTAAAATCCTCAATATTGCTGGCACACGCCATTCGGAAGACAGTCAGATTTACAAAAAAACGAAGGATTTTTTGACATTATTACTCGGATAAGTATGCTTATTTTGTTATGGGATTTCATTAAAATTCCCTCAACCCAAAATGTCCGTCAATAAACATCCAGAACCAAACCCCTTCTTACCATTTTTGCCTTGGTTAAAAGATTACGACCGTGGGAAATTATTCAAAGATTTCATCGCGGGTTTAACTGTCGCAGTTGTTCTGATTCCGCAGGTAATGGCTTATGCGATTCTGGCAGGTTTACCTCCTGTTTATGGACTTTATGCAGCTTTTTTAGGGACTGCCGTTGCCGCACTTTGGGGAAGTAGCCAACATCTCTCGACCGGACCTGTCGCACTCGTTTCTTTTTTAACTCTGACCGCACTTGTTCCCCTTGCCAAACCCGAAACTCCCGAATTTATCGGTCTGGCGATAATCCTTGCTTTGATAATCGGCTTAGTGCAATTGCTGATGGGAATTTTCAAGCTGGGATTCATAATGAATTTCATCTCACACAGCGTCATTGCGGGTTTTACAACCGCCGCCGCGATCATCATTGCTTCAACCCAAATTCCCAATTTATTTGGTTTTTCGGTCGAAAAACACGAGTTTGTTTTCTTAAATTTTTATGAAATTGTTAAATCTCTTCCAGATACAAACGTTCTTACTCTGGCGATTGGTTCAATTTCAGTTTTTTTGATTATTTTATCGAAGAAGCGTATCTCAAAAGCCTTTCCCGCTGCATTAATTGTAATGGCAATTGGGATTTTGCTTTCTTACTTTCTCAATTTTGAAGCCAAAGGAGTTAATGTAATTGGAAGTATTGACGCAAACTTGCGACTTCCCTCAATACCAAAACTCACGCTTGCAAATGTTTTAGCATTACTACCAAGTGCTTTGATTATCTCAATTGTCGGCTTTTTAGAAGCTTTTGCAGTCGCAAAATCAATCTGCTCACAAACCAAACAAAAGCTGGATGTTAATCAGGAATTGGTTGGGCAAGGTTTGGGAAATATTGCTTCGAGTGTTTTCAAAGGCTATCCAATCGCGGGTTCTTTTTCCCGCACTGCTGTAAATTTTTCTGCCGGAGCAGTAACGGGAGTTTCGTCGGTTTTTGTATCCCTCTTTGTTCTTATAACGATTTTATTTTTTACTCCTCTTTTATACTTTTTACCGAAGGCAATTTTAAGTGCGGTTGTTATCGCGGCTCTAGTTGATCTGATCGAATTTAGTAAATTCCGCGAAACCTTTAATTTGTCGGGAACAGATGGAATCGTTATCGTTACGACCTTTGTATTTTCATTTTTATTAAAGCCGGATGACGCGATCTTTATCGGAATTGTCGTTTCGCTTGTAATGTTTTTGCGTCGCACGATTGTTGCCGATGTGGTCGAAGTTGTTTTTCAAATGCGGGAAGAAAGATTTAGAAAGATTACCTTCGGCAATGAGATAAATATTTTTCCGAACATTTTGATCTGCCGCATAGATATGTCCATATTCTTTGCCAACGCGACGAAAATTGCCCAACAGATCGAAGAATTGGTTGAGCAGAGAGGTGATGAATTACAGCACCTCGTGATAGATTTTTCGGGCGTAAACTATATGGATGTAAGTGCTTACGAAGAACTTGAGGAACTTTTTGAAGAATTGATCGAAAAGGGAATAAAAATTTATGTGATGTATCGCAAAAAGCAGGTTCGGGACATTATGCGACTTTCGGGATTGCAGGATGATCTGATAGTTCTGCGTGATATTAAAGGCTTTAAGAAAGAATTTATTATTCAAAAAAATCCGAACTTTACGACAAAATAATTACTTCTTGAATTTTTTCATATCCACAATTTTCATCCAATCATTGCCACTTGATTTCTTTGAATCCGAACTAATTGCTTTTAATTTTGAGCCTTTGTAAACGATTTTTTCTTTTTCATAATCCTTCTGAAATATTTGTTTTAATTCCGTTGCATTTACCTCATAACTTCCGGGAACGAAATCCGTCAAGATATTGTAGGAAACGTCTATACTATTTTTTATAAAAGTAATTGCCATTTTCTTTTTACTTTCTTTTTCAACTATTTCAACAATAAATTTCCTCTCGCCCGGATCAATATCCAGCAGCACGAAGTGTTTTTTATCGAAAGTTTTGGTTACGATCTCGTCTTTATTTTTATCGTATGTCATATAGCTGTGATGCTTAAAGAGACTTTTTTTAGGATTAGTTAGATTGATGTGGGATTGATCTGAGAAGCTATGAAATTTTATGCGATATTTATTTTCTTCAACAATTGCATAATAAGTGTATTTACTGGAATCATCATCAATCGCAAATCGCAACTTTCCGCATAAACATTGACTAAATACAGCATTGCTCAAAATTAACACGAATAAAATCAAAAGTACCTTTTTCATAAGTTCCTCAAACTTTTACATAAAAAATGATGTGCATCTTTATAACGCACATCATTTCAGATTCTTGCACTTGTTTATTGGATTTTAGCAAAATGATAGCAATTGCAATTACATCCAAATTGCCAGCATTTAACTGCTCAATTCTCTTTTGTAATTCAGCACCTCGACCTTTTCAAACGGCATTTCAATTCCTTCTGCATTAAAGGCATTGAAAACCTTTTCGCGTAGTTCTGCCGTTGTTGGAATGTGTTGCCTTGTGTCATCAAGCCAAACAATCAGTTTCAAAGCTATGAAATAGTCCCCCAATTCCGTAACTACAACGACAGGATCTCTGTCCTTTAGGAATCTGCCATCTCCTTTAACTAAACTTAAAAGTACCTGACGCGCTTTTTCAACATCTTCTTCAACGCCTATTGTAACTCCAATATCAAGACGCAAATGCGGAAACATCGTGTAGCTGATGATTTTATTTTCGGCTATTTTTTGGTTAGGAATACTAACCATTCTGCCATCGGGAGTAACGATTCGAGTCGTCCGCAAAGTTATGTCTTGCACTTCCCCGTATTCGCCCTCAATCTCAACCAGATCACCTATATAAAAAGGTCTGTCCCAAAAGATAAAAATTCCTGCGATTATATTTGAAAGAGTATCTTTTGCTGCAAAGCCAACTGCAATACCAACAATTCCCAAACCTGTAATTAAAGAAGCAACATTAACACCGATCTGATCTAATGCCGTAACTGCACCGAAAATCAAAACTGTGTAACGTAAAACCATCATCAAAAAATTAACAATGGTTTTTTCGAGCTTGAATTTCTCAATTACTTTTGTAAGAACGCTTTTTAGAATCCGATAGAAAACATAAAAAGCAAGCAAAATTATGCCTGCTTTAAATGCGTTCGTGGTGATGGTAATAACCTGTGCGACTATCGCTTCATAATCAAAGTATTTAACTAATTCTTCCCAGAATCTTTCCATTTTCTCCCCTTTTTTCGCAAAAAAAAAACAAAGTGCTACAAAACACACCAGTATTTTTCCCGTAATGATTTGTGTTTCGATTTTAGCTTATTGAGGAAGTATGTGTAAAAAATCTTAGGAAACGGTAAGTAAATTGAAAGAGTTTCGGAGCGTTTTTTATTATTTATGCGAATCAAGAGTAAAAAGTTAGCAATCTTGGCGAACTTTGCTATAAACTCTGCGTTTCTTTGCGGTTAGGAAAAGGTTTAACCGCAAAGGTCGCTAAGGTATCCGCCGAGAACGCAAAGAAAAAGCAATAAATTTAAACATTTAGCTCAACTCTTGATTCACATTATTTACTTTCAACCATCCATTGAATGCCGTATTTATCAACTAACATTCCGAAATTTTCTTCGATCGGGAAAAAGACTTTTCCGCCTTCGGATAATATGTTGAAAATTTCCTTTTTCTTTTGCTCATCATCAAAAACTACAAACAAGGAAATATTGCTTCCTGAAACTATTTCTTGTCCCGGTAGATTATCGGAAGCCTTTATTTTTATATTTCCTGCAATTAGTTCTGAGTTGAAAATTCTACCTTTTGCTTCTTCGGGAAAATCCATTGGCGTATCTCCGAAAGTTTGCATAATTGTAATTTTGCCGCCGAAGGTTTCTTTATAAAATTCCATTGCCTCTCGACAATTGCCCGAAAAAACTAAGTATGGTGTTAATGAAATCATATTTTTCCTCTTCAATTATTTTGGCTCTAAAGACATGACGTATTTGTGACCTTCATTGAGCGTTGAGGTAAGTAAATCTCTATCTTCAAATAACTTTTCGGGAATTAAAACATATCCACGCATAAATGAACCGTAAGATTTAAAGCGTGTCGTAGCGTGCTCTTGCATAAATTTTTCGCCGTCTTCTTTTGAAAGCCTTATGCCAAGCTCGCCATCTTTATTCAAAAGCGAAAACATATGTCCGTTTGCCGAAGTATATGGCATTGTTTTCCCTTTTCTCTCAAAATCAGGGCACATATCTACGAGCTCATCATATCGTTTCAGATTCTCTTCCCATTTTTCTTTTTCCATACCTTTTTACCTTATGGCAAACCTTTTTCAGCGTCTTGAAAGTTTTATGAAATTTCTCTAAAAATCTTTAGAGGAAATAAGGATTTATGCCTTGCTGACAAAACTCTTTGATTTATTCCAAAGCGAATCCATTTCTTCCAAATCTGAATCTTCCGGAGTTTTATTTTCTGACTTTAATTCGTCCTCAATAAACTTGAATCTTTTTCTAAACTTGCGATTTGTTTTCTTTAGGGCGTTTTCGGGTTCGACCCCTAATTTCCTTGCTAAATTCACAACGACAAAAAGTAGATCGCCGATCTCTTCTTTCATTTCATCTCTATCTTTGTTGTCTATTGCGGATTTTAATTCAGATATTTCCTCATCAAGTTTTCCGAATATCTGATCTGTGTTTTCCCAATCAAACCCAACTTTTGCAGCCTTTTTCGTAACTTTATTCGCTTCGATCAGAGCAGGAAAAGCGATCGGAACATCATCTAGAATCGAATCTTTTGTTTTTTCTTTTTTGCCTGATTTTTTACGTTCTTCTTTTTTAAGTTCATCCCAATTATTCAAAACATCATCAGCTGTTTCGAGTTTTTTGTCTTCAAAAACATGTGGGTGTCGCAAAATGAGTTTATTAGAAACGCCTTCCGCAACTTCATCAATTGTGAAATCGCCGATCTCTTTCGCAATCGTCGAGTGAAAAACGACCTGTAAAAGTACATCGCCTAATTCCTCTTTTAATTCGGTCGTATCACCTGTTACAGTCGCTTCTTGAATCGCATCGTAAGCCTCATAACATTCTTCAAGCAAGTATTGTCCCAATGATTCATAAGTCTGTTCCCGATCCCAAGGGCAGCCGCCCGGAGCCCTTAGCTTTTCCATTACCTTAACTAATTCCGCAAACTTTTCTGACATATTTTCCTAAATAATAATTCCTATTTTTTGATAATAAAAAAAGTCTGACCTGCTTCTTTGTAAAAAGCAAATCAGACTAAAATTATTTAGGTTATAAAGATTTTATTCGAGCCCTAAATTGAGCGAACCGAATGCACGCTTGCTAGGTTCAAGCGTCAAACCAAGTGTGCCGACGGGTATTACAGGCAGTACGCTTTTAATCTGCGGGCAGTAATCGGCAATTTCGAGAATATAATTATCTCTATTTTGTCCTGTAAGTAACCACGTTTCATAGGCATCTCCATTTAATAATCCGATCGTCCATTTAATTGCGTTACCTCGTGCGGGGTCTATTCGACCATCAACTGGAAACTTCGGAAAATATCTTCTTTTTTGTCTTTGATATTGCTTGATAGCTTGAATCGTAAAATTATCAATTTTGCCTGTTGGAATAGGAAATCGAATGTGTGAAAAACCCCGTCTTTCCTCTACTGCATATTTGAGCAACGCCTGAACGACTAATACATCGCCCAACGCATTTGCACCATTTCTTCCAACCGAATTGCTTACGTTAATAAACTTATCAAAAGCAATGTTTGGTGTATTTAATGTATCTATTTTTGCCATTTTATCTCTCCTATAAATTATGTATGAATTTGTATGTATATTTTTTGCAAACACAGGAATTCCCGCATTTGCAGACAAAATAGTATTCAATTTAGATAAGAGAGTATTTAGTTTTTCTTGAAGTTTTTCTGAAGTTTTTCTGAAGTTCCTATCGGTTATCATGCGTTATAGATATTTTTAAAGTTAGAATCCAAATCAGCATCGGGCAAAATTTGCTTTAAATGGTGCTTTAAATGTTCTGTGTAGTCTTTCATTATAAATTCCAATGTAAAGGGTCCTGCTTCTTCAATAGTTATCGTATTTGATAAAAAACCTTCTTCGACATTTTCGATTATGTGTGAGATATGCAGGTTATAAGTTTCCCAAAAACTGACCAGATTTCTCCAATCGGCTTTGATGTATTTTTGTGACTCAACCCAATGATTCTGTTGATAACCGACAAAGTCCAAATGCTTATGTGCCATCGTTCGGATGAATTTTTGTTGATTGTTACAAGCGGAATCTATCAAGTGCCCTAAAATTTCTTTTTTTGACCACTTTTCAGGGGTTGGCTTTTTTGACGCTTCTTCATCTGATATTTCCCGTAAAATCGGTGTAATCTCTTCCAAAACTTTTCTTAGTTTTTCTGCGGTTTCCTTCATATTTTTATCCTTTGAGCAATTTTGAACTTTCTTTTGCCAAAATGCTAATATCAAGACAAAGATTTTCAATAGGAATGTTAAAAAAGCGATGATTGGAAAAGAAGAATTAAACGAAGAAGAAGTTGTATTAAAAGTAGAAGACAAACGTAAATTTAATCTTGATGGCTCTTTGCGAGATGGTGTCGTGATTGAAAAGGAAGAGACTGAAGAAAAAAAACCTGTGGAAACTCCCATAACCTCAGATCTAATTTCAACTGATACGGAAACACCTCCATCAGAAGTCAAAACCGAACCCGCAACGAGTCCTGTTGCCGAAACTGAGACCAGTGAGGTTGAAGAAGAAGACATAATGAATGACGAAAACCCTGCAAGCTTCGTCAATTTTCTCTCAACTCTCGTCACAAATGCCGCTGCATCTCTCGGTGCGATGCCCCATCCTGTAACGGGACAAAAAACGGTTGATCTCGATACGGGCAAATACTGGATTGATGTCCTCGGGATGCTCCGCGAAAAAACCAAAGGAAATTTGAATTCGCAAGAGCAAAATCTTCTCGACAGTATTCTTGGTGACCTACAAATGCAGTACGTCGCATTAACTCGTGCAACCGAAGAAAAATTAAAAGCTCAAGCCGCACAAAAATTCTCGTCCAAAGATATTCTTGGCGGATAATACAGTTGGCTGGAGGTTGATTGAGCTTAATGATTTTGATGAAGTTGGTTAAACTTCCCAAACTCAGTCAACCCAGTTAACTCTGTCAACTCTTATGAAACTTACATTTTTAGGAACGGGAACATCAACAGGAGTCCCTTCTATCGGATGCGATTGCGAAACCTGCCTTTCCGATGATTCAAAAGACAAACGCCTGCGAGTTTCTGTTTTGGTTGAGCATGCCGATAAAAAAATTCTTGTTGATACCTCAATAGATTTTCGCCAGCAAGCACTTCGGGCGGGGATCAAAAAACTCGATGCGGTTTTGATAACTCATTGCCACGTTGACCATGTTTTCGGTTTGGACGATATTCGTCCTTTGAACTTTCGTTATGGAGCAATGGGAGTTTATGCAAACGAAATAGCTTGGATGGATTTGAAACGTATCTTTCAATACATCTTTAAACCAACTCACTTTGGTGGCGGCTTGCCGCAACTAATTCCGCACACAGTTGTTAAAAATTCTCCATTTTCAATCGGCAAAGATTTGGAAATTACGCCTCTGGAAGTAATCCACGGAAAACTTCCCGTCATCGCATATCGCTTTAATGATTTTGCTTACGCAACCGACTTAAAAACCATTCCCGAAGATTCGCTAGACGGCTTGCGAGACCTAGACACTCTCGTCTTAGATTGCGTTCGCATCAAACCACATTCGACTCATCTTTGTTTAGAAGAAGCGCTTGCTTACATTGAAGAATTAAAACCAAGGCGTGCATATTTAACGCACCTAAACCACGACATAATGCATGAACGCGACAAACATCTACTTCCTGAAAATGTCGAATTCGCTTATGATGGTTTGGTTTTATCGGATGAATAGATTTGTAAAATGATTTTAGAAACTGAAAGATTAATCCTGCGAAATATGAAAGAGAGCGATTTGGAAGATTTTCATTCCTATCGCTCAAATGCTGAGATTTGTAAGTTTCAGAGTTTCGATGCTTTCACGATTGAGGACAGCAAAGAGTTTATTGACAAGGTAAAAGATTTAGAGTTCGGTACGCCGGGCGAATGGGTGCAGATCGGGATGGAATGGAAAGAGAATGGCAAACTTGTCGGCGATTTGGCTTTGTGTCCGGCAAAGGACGAACCTCGAAATGTCGAGATTGGCGTTACGTTAAATCTAAATTATCGTGGAAAAGGCTTTGCCATCGAGGCATTTAAGGGAGTTTTTGAATATCTTTTCACCGAAACCGAAACGCATCGCATCTTCGGTATTCTAGACACGGAAAATCACGGAAGCCGAAAATTAATGGAAAACCTAAATTTCCGCCGCGAAGCTCATTTTGTAAAAAGCTTTTGGGATGAAGGTTTCAACGAATGGCGTGACGAATACGTTTATGCGATGCTGAAAGAGGATTGGGAAAGAGATTTAACCGCCAAAACCAAAGAATCTGAAGGAAAAGAGATAAATATAAAGTTAACTGAAACCGAAGCGATTGTTTTGTTTGAATTTCTTTCAAGATTTTCCGATAAAGAAATTTTAGAAATTGAGGATAAATCGGAAGAAAGGGTTTTGTGGGATACTCAATGTGTCTTGGAAAAGAAATTGTCTGATTCATTCTCAGAAAATTACGCAGAAATTCTGAAAGATGCGAGGGAAAAATTAAAATAAAATCTCCGCTGCGTATCTGCGATAAAAAACAGTCTATGAAAATTTTTCACGGAACGGAAAATGCAAACATACGGAGACCGACGGTTTTGACGCTCGGCGTTTTTGACGGGTTACATCTTGGTCATCAAGAAATTATGAAAACGGTTGTCGAGCGGGCAAAAGCTGTCGAGGCAGTTCCGACAGCAATAACTTTTGATCCACATCCGCGTGCCGTTCTTTATCCTGAAAACGCTCCGCCACTTCTTCAAACGCTCGATCAACGTCTAGCAAATTTCAAAGTCCTTGGAATTGAGCAAGCGATCGTCATACGTTTTAACAAAGATTTCGCTAATCAGGATGCAAGAGAGTTTATCAAAGAAATTTTCCACGAACGATTACAAGCTAAAGAAATTTATTTAGGACACGGTTTTGCATTTGGCAAAAACCGTAGCGGAAACATTGAGCTTCTAAAAAAAATGAGCGAAGAATTAGGCTTTCACGCAGATGAAGTCGGCGAAGTCCGTTTGCGCGGAAGACGAATTTCCTCATCGAGAATCCGTCAATTATTAAAAGACGGAAAAGTAAATCTCGCCCGCCGTATGCTCGGACGACCTTACGGCATCGAAGGTGCGATAATTCGCGGCGACCGACGCGGACACACAATCGGTTTCCCAACCGCTAATCTCAAACCGCAAAATCGCGTAATTCCAAAATACGGTGTTTATGCAACCGCCATCCTAATCGAAGGAAAATGGCGAAAAGCAATTACAAACGTCGGCGTTCGCCCAACCTTCAAAACCGAAGCCGAACCATCTATCGAAACTTACATTTTTGATTTCAAAGGTGATCTTTACGGCGATGTCCTCCGCGTCCGTTTCTTACACCGCATCCGCAGTGAAAGGAAATTCTCCGGGATCGAAGAAATCAAAACCCAAATCCAAAAAGATACCGAAACCGCACTACATTATTTCTCACATTTCGGCGTGAAAAATTCTTTGGATATTGTGTGAGTGTTTTCTCCTAATCACTATAGCGAACGATAGTGAGCAACGTGATAATTACACAAGTCGAATCTACAAATAATTTTTAATCAACTTTCCTTAGAAACTAACTTCTGAGAACTTAATCCTGCTCACTATCGTTCGCTATACTGATGGGTTTTGTTTGTGAAAAATAGTGCAAACAATTATCGGCTTTTAACCTCTAAATGATAGAATGTTTCTGAGGGAACATATATGAGCGAGAACAAGCAGGGAAAGATTTTGAAAAACAAGGAAGCGGCATTGGCGGAACTTCGTGAGATTTCGGCAACGCAGAAGGTTGCGAAGGCGAATGGGTTGAATACAAATGGCAATGGAGCTTTGGTTAAAACCAATCAGACGAAGCCGATTAAAAAAGTTACCAACGAACAACTTGTTGCCAAAGAACGTGATTTAACCGTTTCCGAAGAAGGCGTTGAAAAGAATTATCAAGGAATCCGCGGATGGTTACGCCTTGCTAAAGTTTCCCGCGTAATCGGGATGCTCTCGCTATATCTATACCTCGATCAGTACGGTCTTCACCGCAGACAACATTTAAAAGTTAAAGAAGCACGAATGGAGACAGCTAAGAATTTATCTTGGCTGGCGATTTTGGGTGAAGAATTTTACAGCGTTAAGCTGATGTTTTTCCATTTCTTTATCCTCATCCTGCAAAAAGTCTTTGTTGGAAGCGAAGCGAATAAAGAAAAACGTCAGGAAAAACAAGCACTTTGGCTCAAAGACGAAATCATCAAACTCGGTCCGACTTTCATCAAGATCGGGCAAGCGATGGGAACTCGTGCAGACCTTTTACCTCTTCCTTTTGTTAAAGAATTAGGAACTTTAGTTGATGATGTCCCCGCATTTCCAAATGAAGTCGCATTTGCACGAATTGAGAAAGAACTCGGCAAAAAAATCAATGAAGTTTACGATGAATTTGAAGCAGAACCAGTTGCCGCGGCATCTTTGGGGCAAGTTTACCGTGCAAAGTTAAAAACCGGCGAAACGGTTGCGGTTAAAGTCCAACGCCCGAATCTCGACGGCATAATCAAAGGCGATGTCGAAATTATGCGAAAGATCGCCAAATTCGCCGAGCGTTTTCCATCGCTAAATGAGAACGCCGATTGGGCGGGAATGTTACGTGAATTTGACGAAACAATTCATGAAGAAATGGATTATGCTTCTGAAGGTCGCAACGCCGACCGTTTTCGTGAAAATTTCAAAGATTGGGGCAATGTACACGTTCCGACAATTTATTGGGACGCTTCAACCTCAAAAGTCTTGACGATGGAATTCATCGAAGGCACAAAGGTCGTTGATCTGGAAGGTTTACGTGCCAGAGGAATTTCACCCGAAAAGGTCAATCGTCTGCTCATCAGAACTTACCTAAAGCAATTATTGGAAGACGGATTCTTCCACGCCGACCCGCATCCGGGTAATCTTTTAGTCATGCCCGACGGTCGCGTAGCATTTTTCGATTTCGGAATGGTCGGCAGGATTACGCCGAAACTCCAAGCCAAAATGATCGACGCATTTTTCCACGTCGTCGCCAAAGACCCAGACGGAATCGCACAAGATTTAATTGACCTAGACTTCCTCAAACCCGGCTCAGATCCCGAACAGGTTCGCCCGGTCGTCCGTCGTATGTTTGAATTCCACCTAGATTTGAAATTAAAAGACGTGAATTTCAAGGAACTAACTTACGATTTAGCGGATGTTATGTACGATTACCCATTCCGTCTGCCCGCAAATTTCACATATATTATGCGTGCGTTAATGACACTCGAAGGAATCGGCATCGTTATGGACCCTGATTTTAATTTCTTCTTAACGGCAAAACCATACGCCAAAGAATTTATGCTCCGCCGCGAAGGAAAAGACTTACGTAAAATGTTCGTTGACCAACTCCTCGGACGCAACAAAAACAAAGACGGCGAAACTGAAGGAATTGATTGGGGCAGAACGTGGAAACTTGCAAAAATGGCAGCAAAAACTGTTTGGAATCAGAATAAATAATCGTATAATTCAAATGTGGCTATGAAGGTTCTTCCTTCTATTCGCTTGAAACGAATCAACCTAGAGTCTTCAGTTTCCACAAAATATACGTTTGGCTATGGCGGTGCTTTCTTCTAAAGTTCGAATCTGGTAATAGCGTCGCCAATTTCCAAGCGTTATTTTTATCTCATTATGAATAACACGATTTACTTACGCTGCAAAAACAAAGTCTTCATTGAAAAAGGCACGGAAGAACTTCCTCTAAATTATGTCGGTTCGATTCTCAAAAACATCGAATCTCTCGGCTTCACATTTTCTGAAGATTTAATCAAAAGATTGCAAACCGTTTCACTCGACCAACTGACTATATTTTACCGTCAGACCGTTAAAGATTTGCACGAAATGGTCGGTGATGACAGCAAATACAAGCCAATGTATCCGAACTTTCCGCAACAAGTTATGGATATGACGGAAGTGCGGCTTTATGTCAACGCGATCATTCATTATCTGACGAATCGCTTGCCGAATTATGAAAAGGAAGAGCGAATCCCTTTACTTGATAATCCGAATTTGAAAATAATCGAACTCGGATCAGTCGAAGATTTTGAAAATATTTTTACGCGAATTGCTTCGGCAAATACCTCAATTTCTGCAACTGATAAAGAAGATCTGAAATGGTTTATCGAAAATTACTGTGATGATATTTTCCGTTTGATGCCTGAAGAAATTCCGATTAAGGAAAATATCGCTTATATCGGTAATTTACTAATTACTAACACAGAAGAATCCGAGGAATTTCTCGCCAAACACATCAACACGGCAACCGACGTTTTGCGGTTTGCAGTAGCGATGAGCGAAGGTGACGTTTCGCTCGCACTTTACACAAGATTTAGAAATTTTAAGCGGTATGAAAGACGCACTTTACTTGGACTTCTGGAAAGATCGGGAAAAATCACCGAAGATATGCTGCGTTGGAAAAAACGCTGGATTCGACTCGGCGAAAGACTCCATCCGGGCGAATATTCCAAGAAATATCCGAACGCTTTCAAGGCATTTGACGTTTTGCGAAATAACAGACCCTTTGCAACCTTCAACAGCAAGATCGAAAGTGCTTTAGAAGAAAAGGATGTTGATAAAATCACCGAAATGCTTGAAACAAGAGCCGGCGAATATACACGCCGCCTCGATAATCTTTTGCGGCTTGATAAATCAAAACAAGACGAAACACTTAAAACCTTCAAAGGATTAGCAGGCGATGTTTCAACACCCATTTTGCTGCAGGTTTTGAAACATTTCAAGCATCGCAACGACGAAAAAGATATGCGAATCTTTTTCCCGAAAGGTGAAGTCGGAAAAATTGCGGCAGTTGAAAATAATTTGCCTGAACTGTCAGAAAAAATTTGCCTGAAGGTTATTTCGATCTGCAAAGATACCCTTATCAAAAGATTCTCTAAACTCGAACCGCTTGGTAGATGCTATCTTGATAAGGATCTGAAAAATTATCTCGTTCCATTTTCGCAACGCTCGGCAAGCAAAACCTTGCGAACAATCGTCCGTGGAAGCCGTCTGCCTTTGCCCGATGCGAAAGTTATACGTTTCTTTTTATGGTGGAAAAACGGAAACTACCGCACGGATATTGATCTATCTGCCGCTTTATATGACGAAAATTATCAATATAAAGACATCGTTTCTTACTACAATCTCAAAAACTACGATGGACATCACAGCGGCGATATCGTAGATGCTCCCGAAGGTGCGGCAGAATATATTGATGTAGATATCGAAAAAGCAATCGAAATGGGAGTTCGTTATATCGTGATGTCTTTGAACAGTTACACAAATCAACCTTATTGCGATCTGCCCGAATGCTTTGCAGGTTGGATGACCCGAACTCACGCAAATTCGGGCGAGATATTTGAACCAAAAACCGTCCAAAACAAAATTGATGTTGCTTCAAACACAAAAATTTGTCTGCCACTAATTGCTGATCTAGCTGGCAAACAAATCATCTGGACGGACATTGCCCTAAAAAATAATCCGATGTGGCAAAACAACGTAGATGCAAATTTACGAGGTGTCTCACTAATGACAAAAGCGATGATTGAACTAGAAAAAACAAGTCTGCATGAATTATTTTCTCTACATATCAACGCCAGGGGCAATGAAGTTAAAAACATGGACAAAGCCGAAACGATTTTTTCAATCGAAAAAGGAGTCACGCCATTTGATATTGATGTGATTGCTTCAGAATTTATGTAAATTTATAAATGCATCAGCAGTTCTTCAAGCCTGTCAATTAGAACTTAAGTTTAATTTTTGAGCCACACGGTTAAATCTCCGATTGTTTCAAATCCTAATAGCTGGAGCTCTTTTGCAAGATCGTCTCGTTCATAACCGATGATATCTGCAAAATTGAAAGACGCAAAAATAAACTCAACCAAACCCGACCAATATTCAATACTTTCGTCAGGAGCGAAAAAGTTTGAGATTCCCAAAACATGTTCAGTTTCATTTATAAAACAACCGCTGATGAGATTTTGTTCTTCAAAACCTGCGATAAAACGGACTTTCGGATCATCGAGCAATTTTGGTTTGAAAATCTCTTTTCCCAAATTTTCATTCGTATCCCAAGCCTTTCTCCAATCAGCTAGAATTTCTTCACTTTCGACGATTTTGTAATTTAACTTTTTGTCGCTCTGTATAGGTTTGAAATTTTCGACTTCTAGATAAAGCCATTTTGCATCGAAGAGTTTTTTGAAGCCATATTCAATTAGATTCAGAGTTTGAAAACTATCCTTGATTGACCATTCTTCCCAATTTTCTACTCCGTATGTTGCGTCAATTTGCCGGAAAATTTCATCGGGTTTCCAATCTTCTGAAAGTGTTACGAGATTTGAATAAAGCGGCGGAGTTTTTTCGAGGTAATACCAGATCGAACTGTTGTGGTGAGATTCGATCTGGTGCGGTTTGAAGATCGCTTTGTATAAATCGTTGTTATTTTGGATGGCTTTTCTTAATTTTTCGTTCATATTTTCGCCCTTCGGCTCATTGGGCTTTGGATATGCCGTTGCCTCTACAATGATTATTACGTTTCGCTTTTTCAGTTCAATTTGGATTACTATAAACTTTGTTTATGAAACTGATTTTATCAATTCTTTTGATTCTTGCATTTTCTTTTGTCATAAATGCTCAAACTTCGATGGACGAAAAACCAAAAGCTGAAATTAAATATATCGCTGAAGATTTTCCGATTTCCGAACTAGATAATAAACTCTGGAAAAAAGCGAAATCTGTAAAGACTAAACACTATTGGTCGGGTGAGAAAGCACCGAAAGGGCGGCGTTTTAAGACAAAACTTCTTTGGTCGGACACGTCGCTTTATGTTCGGTTTGAAGCGAATCAAAAAGAGCCACTCGTGGTAAATGAAAACCCGAATTTAGAAGTCAAAACGAACAAACTTTGGGAAAAAGATGTGTGCGAGATTTTTCTTGCTCCGCGAAAGGAAGAATTTCGCAAGTACTTCGAGTTTGAGGTTGCACCGACGGGCGAATGGATTGATCTTGGAATCCATCAAAAACCCGATGAACGCATTACGGATTGGGATTACAAATCAGGAATGAAAACGGCGGCGAGAATTGAAGATAAAAAGGTAGTAATGGCTTTCAAAGTTAAATGGAAAGCGTTCGGAGTTACACCAAAAGCGGGCGATGTTTGGCTCGGAAATATCTTACGTGCGATGGGAAAAGACCCGAATCGCGGATATTTGGCGTGGTCGCCAACATTGAGTGAGAAACCGAATTTTCATGTGCCGGAGAAGTTTGGTGAGTTTGAGTTTGTAAAATAAGAATTCGCTTACGAATAAACACGAATAAAAGAGAAGAATTGTGTCCACAGATGAACACGGATAAGCACGGATTTAGACAAGGCGGAAACGCGACCGTTAGGAAGCGTTTTGACGTTTAACCTAATGACACGCTCGTTCACACTCGCGTTTCTGTCGTTACTATCAACATATTAATCATCTGTGTTAATCTTTGGTTAATGATTCTTACGCAGTTTATCGGTTTCGTAATTTTGGGATTCGTCGGCTTGGAGATTTTTTCTTACATCGTCCATCGTTGGATTTTTCACGGTATCTTTTGGCGGATTCACGAATCTCATCACGTTGCGACCAAAGGAACTTTTGAACTTAATGATATTTTCTCCGTGATCTTTGGCGGAACTTCGGTTTTGCTACTCGTTTTTGCCGAATATCCTCTGCTTGAGTCAATCGCTTTCCCGATCGGTTTGGGCATTGCGATCTATGGAGTTTTTTATTTTATTGCTCACGATCTTTTTACACATCGCAGATTTTTGCCGTTCGGCTCAGACAATAAAATTCTTTTAACAATTCGTGCCGCACACCAACGTCATCATCAAACTGCTGAGAAAAAAGGCATCGAACCTTATGGGCTTTTTGTTTTTAACTTCGGAAAATTTTGGCGAAAAGTTACAGGAAAAGAAAAGAGATTTGCCCACGAAATAGGCGAAAGTACGCGAAAGGCTTAATTTTTTTAACTCATTAATAAAAGCAAATGGTGCTGAGTGATGCTTCTCAAGAAATAAGAATAAATCAGATAGAACACGAATTACGCAGATTACACGGATTCTCACAGATTTTTTTCAAAATAAACCCGCGAATATTTGCCTAATCCGTGAAATTTGCGTTCTATTTTTGTTAAATTTCTATGATTTATGAGTTTGCAAACAGCTTCTAAAATTTATATTTCATCCTGATAATATATTTTGATGATGAATAATTCTAAACAAAAAATCCAGAAAAACACACATTTTTACTGGCATGGAATTGCTTTTGATGTGGTGTTTATTTTGTTGAATTTTTCGCTGTTTCCTTTTGTTGAGAACTATTTGCTAATACTTTTTGATGATTCTTTTCGGGAAGATGATTTTTTGATTGGAGCAATCATAGTAGTTTTATTTTTGTGGCGTTTGGTCGCACTCTTTTTAAAGCGAAAATCTTTTGTTGAAAGGATGGTTTTTGAAGGAGAGTTTAACGAGGAAAGCAAAGAGGATGATGGTTGTGGAGTTACGGGTTGTGTTTGGTTTTTCAGTTTATTCTCAAGTCTTTTGGGAATAGCGGGTTTATTGGTAGCGGTTTTAGTTTTATCAAAAGATTTGGGTTTCGGAGATTTTTCCAAATATGACAATCTGATCGGATTTTCAGGCTTAGCTCTGATCGGACTGGAGTTTTGGTTGCTTTACAGACTTTTCAAAGTCCCGCCACAAAAAGAAATAAAAGAGATCAAAGCTAAAAAACCGAAATATATGCCGAAGATAAACTCCACACGCCAAATCTTCGCCGATCTTGGATTATTCGGCTATATGTTTTTGTGGCAGGTCTTTTTCAACTATTTTATGCTGGTCGTGATCGCTCCGAATATCTTCAATTCGATCATCACATTTATCGGTCTGAGTATTGCTTCAATCGTTGTTTTTATAATGTTTTATGTCGGTCCACGAAGTGTTTTTATTGCAGAAGATATAAATGACGGGTGGCTTTTATTAACAATTCCACTTGTCTTTATCTCATCATTTATTTCTCATCTTTTGTTTTAATCAGTAAATACAAGAAGTGTCTGCTCCTGCTGGAACAATCCAAATCTTTGTCCTAATCTGCTCTTCCTTTCCCCCATTTATGTAAATAATTCTCTTTCCATCAAATTTGCGAAACTTTATATGGTTTTTTATCAATTTTTTACGTTTGAGAATCTCCTTATTCGATCCAAAATTTATGATATGTCCCATCGCTTTAGGATAATTTTGTAAAGATATAAATAGATTATCTAATCTTGCTCTGACATCATCATTTTCCAAACTACCAAATTCATCTAAGGGAGAGCCACAAGTTATCCCTGCTACAATCCCAGCATCAGTAAATTTACTTGCACAACTTTTAGGTAAGCCTACTACTTCTAGTTGAGCATTAATGGTTGTGTCTCTTAAGCCTTCTGTCGAAACCGAAATCTCTTTCGTTCCCTGCCCCTCAATGATTTTGCCTCTATCAACGCTCCATTTCAGTTCCAAATCTGAAACTTTCAACTGTTCATCAAATGAGACAGTAAACTTCATTGTGTCGCCCGGATGGACAGCACTTGGCGGAGATATGATTTCTATTTTTGGGCATTCGGTCTTTTCTTTTTTAGCTTCATCTTGTGAAAAGGCAGAAAGGCTTAAAATGGGTATTAAAATTAAAGCTATAAAAATCCTATGCATAGTGAGATTCCTTTTTTGGTTAACTAAAATATATTTGGATCTAAGACATTTTGTTTCAACAATTAAGTTTTATTTTTGGGGTGTAAGCATCCCTGCTTGCAAGTTTCCTGTTTTTTAGGAAACTGATAACCGTTAAATTCTCAATAGATCAAACAATACTCGAGTGCTTAGGCACTCGTGCAAGCAAGGATGCTTACACTCCTTTTTAATTTATCTCGCTTGGATCTGCACCTGCCGGAACGATCCAAAGTCTTGTGCGAATCCTCTTTTCAATACCACCATTTACGAAAACGATTCTGTCGGTCTGAAAGTTTCTATCCCTAAAATGAGTTCGGAAAAGCTTCTCGCGTCTGCTAACTTCTCTTTTTGAACCATAATTAATTACATATCCTGTGGAGTTTGGATCGTTTTGCAAAGTTATTAAGAAATTATCGAGCCTCATTCTCAAGTCTCCATAGGGAATTTTACCAAATTAGTCTAACAACTTAGGTTTTGGTTTCAATTTGCAAGCTAAGCCTGCTTCAGTAAACCTACTTACACAATTCCTAGGTAATTCTTTAAGTTCAACAGTTGCTGTGGTGGTTTCCCCGCTTTTCTTGACCGAAATAGTTTTTGTTCCCTGTCCATCAACTATCTCACCATTTTCAACTTCCCACAAATATTCTATTTGTTGGATTTCTTTTTCATTATCCCAAGAAACATTTACAGTAAAAACCTCTACCTCTCCCACATTAACCACTGAAGGTGAAGTAGTAATACTTACTTGAGGGCATTTTTCTTCCTTTTCACCTTCCTGTGAAAAAGCATGAGTTGTGAAAGATACGAGTAATATGCAAATGAGTGTTATCTTTTTCATGTTTAAGAATACCTTTTAGTTTATTAGTTCCGGATTTGCACCTGCCGGGGCGATCCAAAGTCTTGTTCTGATGGATTTTTCACGACCGCCTTTTTTGATAACAATTCTGGCGGCATCAAAGTTTCTCAGTTTGATGTAGTTTCTGATGAATCTTTCTCTTCTTGCTATATTTCTTGCCGTTCCGTAATTGACAACATAGCCCGTAGAAGTTGGATCATCCTGAAGTCCAACAAAAAAGTTATCAAGTCTTGCTTTCATGTCTCCGCTTTGAATATTTCCAAACTCATCCACCAATATCGGGTCTGCAGGACAAATTGTTATTGATGCTTCAGAAAATTCATTTACACACCCGTCAGGTAAACCGGAAATTTTTACTGTTGCATTTATAGTTGTGTCTTCTAGTCCTTTTGTTGATATTGTTATTGTTTGAGTATCTTGTCCGCTGATTATTTTGCCTTTATCAACTGACCACTTGTAACCCAATTTCGTTTTATCCACACTACCTCCACTCACATTTACTGTGAAAATGTGCGGTTCACCCAAATCAATTGCTGTAGCAGGTCCCTCTAAAGTAACTGTCGGGCAATTCTGTTTTTCTTTTTCAGAACTTTCTTGAGCAAAGACAGAGAAACTAAACAAAATTAATAAAACCGAGGTAAGAGCGTATGTTTTCATAAATAAAACTCCTAAACATTTTCCCTCTAAAATACTCTCTTTTTAATAAAAAATCTATATTTTTTCGCTAACATCTTGTTTCACACTTGCAACAAGATTTATTATGTGTTAGATTTGTTTCACCAATGCAACACAATGCCTTTGACGGTAGGCAGTTAGCATTTAGAAATTGAGAAGTAACTTGAAGATTACAAAAGGCTTGTAAGAAGTTTTAGGAGAAAGTGAATTATGAAATCAGGAAATAGAGTAAAAGTAAATCCTTTAAGCAGAGTTCCGAGACAGCAAAGGCTCGTAATGGCGATCCGTGGCGGAGCGGGTGTTGGTAAAAGTCATTTTATACGTTCGATGTCGGAATCAGGTTTGGGGAGACTTTGTATTTTTGATACGGAAAGAAAAGGTAGATTGCTAAGAGGCGTCGGTGAGACGTTTGACGCTTTGGAGATTCAACATACTGATGAATTGCCCGAATTTATTGATTGGGCATTAAATGGCGAAGGACAGGAGCAAAATTATGGTTGCTATGCACTTGATTCGTGGGCAGCGTATTTTAGTGCGAAGCATTCGGAGATGCTTGAGGCGGTAAGAGAAAAAACAGGCGACCCTTTGGCACAGCCTAGTTCGGAAGAATTAGCGGCTGACCAGATGATCTTGCAAAATGTCCTTCGCAAACTCTGTATCGAAAGCGGAAAATGCGTTGTGATTGCCGACCAAATTCCCGCGAAAGGAAAAGAATCAAAAGAAGACAACGAGATTGGAAGAGTTTTGCCGATGACGGCGAGCGGTTTAGAGTATTTCGTTGACGTAATGGTTGAGATTTCCCTGCAAGAACGCGGTGGCGAAATTGTTCGCGTGTTCCAAGTTGTTAAATCAAATTCGCCTGTGTTTGAAGTGGGTTTTGAATTGACAGGAAACGTCAGCTTCAAAGATTTCTTAGATCATATGAAGGGCGAAAAGTCTGAAAAATTAGCGTTTGATAAAGCAAAGAAATTGGACGTCGAAGAATTTATCGAAGAAAAACAGCCTTTGACGCTCGTTAAAAATGAAATGACGATTGAGGAATTGATCGAACGTGCCGAAAAACACGGTTTCAAAAAGGCGGATGTCGTCACGGGTGCAAGAATCTATCACAACCAGCCAAACATTTATCATTTGACCAATGAGCAGATCATTGATCTTGATAAACGTATGTCGGCGAGAGTTGAAAAGACAAAATCGGAAGATTCAAACAAAGCTAAGAAAAAAGTTGCTTAACAGCAAAGCGTTTTGGGCTATATACCTTGAGAGAATTTTTTGAAGGTAGATTCTTTTCAAGGTATGCTCAAGACGCTAAAAGTTTTTTTATAAAAAGGCTTGCTGATAGAGAAAATAGGCAAAGCAAGCAAGAAAAGGGCAAGGAATTCGGGAAAAATTCTCTTTGCCTTTTTTTGTTTTAAATTATCTTTGGGAGAAAAATCTATGGGACGAATAATTTTAGGAGTCGTAGTTGGTTTTATAGTCTGGTCAATACTTTGGGTCGGGAGTTCTTCAATTATGATGGCAGTTTCGGCTGATTATGCGAAAACTATGGAGACGATGGAATGGGGAACGGGAAATTTAATTTTCGCACTTGTAAGAAGTTTTATTTGCTCAATAGTTTCCGGATTTGTGGCTGTTTTGATTGCCAAAGAATTTTCTAAAACAACTCTCGGTTTAGGAGTTTTTCTATTGCTTTTTGGAATCGCTGTGCAAGCAAGCATCTGGAATAAAATGCCTGTCTGGTATCACTTGGTATTTCTGATTATGCTGATTCCTTTGACTATCTTAGGCGGAAAATTGAAAAAACAAGAGCCTTTAGCTTAGAGATTACTTTTTAAGTTTCTCAAGCCAAATAGGAAGCGGAAGCCAATTCCAAGCATTGCCGTATGTACGAGAATTTAGCCGTTCGACATTTTTCTCCTGTCTAACTTGTAATTCATCGGACGGCATATTCTCTTTGCTCTCGTAGCAAGCGTGCGTAATGCAAGGGATTGGCTTTGCTTCTTTGTGAACTAAACAGCCGATACCTTTTTCAAAAAGTGGACACGAGTATTTTTTTGAAAAAGTATCGCCTTCCGCAGTTAGATCATATTTTTCAATTGTTTGCTGATTTCGTCCGTAGATTTCAGTTTGTTTTGCAGAAGGTAGTTTTTCGAGCGTTTTTTTAATCGCTTCGGCTTCAAGTCTTGTGATATGGACATTTACAAAATGTGCATCAGTGCAACAAATTCCCTGCACATCACAAGTTAAACAGTCTTTTGCCTTGTGTTCAAAATTATCTCTGATGTGTTTCTGATAATGCTGCTTCAAACTTTTTAGTCTTTTTAATGCATTATTTACAAGTAAAGGCTTCATATCTTGCTTTAAGTTTGTTAGACTTATTGAAACATTATTTTAATACATTGCAGAGCATTTATTTAAGAAGACTCCGCAAAACAAATATTGTATTAATTTTTAACTTTGAACACGTCCGAATGAGGTCGTGTTTATGTATATAAATCGAAATTATTTTAGAAATTATGCTTAAAGTAGGTGACAAAGCTCCTGAGTTTACAGGAAAAGATCAAAATGGGAATGAGGTTTCACTTTCGGATTACAAAGGTAAAAGGGTCGTTTTATATTTTTATCCGAAAGATGACACGCCGGGCTGTACAAAACAAGCCTGTTCTCTCCGTGATGGCTTTTCTGAATTAAAAGATAACAATATTGAAGTGATCGGTGTTTCGGCTGATGATGAGAAATCTCATCAAAAATTCATCGAAAAATATGATCTTCCCTTCACGCTTCTTGCCGATACAGATAAAGATGTCATCAACAAATATGGTGTTTATGGCGAAAAAAATCTGTATGGTAAAAAGTTTATGGGTGTAAAAAGAACAACATTTTTAGTAAACGAAGAAGGAAATTTGACGAAAATTTTTAAGAGAGTAAAAGTTGCCGAACACGCTGATGAAGTTTTAAAGGCGTTTAATGAGCAATAATTTTTGTAGTATTTAAAATTGAAAGAAGAAGTACAAATGCCCCCAAAAAGAATGCGTTGGGCTGAATTGTTAGATGTTCTGACAGATTCAGACCGAAAAAAGAAAGTTGTGGTTCACAGAGCAACCGAAACAGAAAGGCTTGCTCTTTTTTTGCTCCGCCGCGAAGGATGGTCAGCAAAGATTTCCCCGAATGAAGAGAAAAACTACGATCTTGAAGTTTACAAAACAAACGAAAAAGCCGCTGTAAGAGTCCGAAACCAAAGAGCAAAAGTTCATCTTGGACAGGTCGAAAAATTTCTGGATTTTCTTTCCCTTCCTAATTCGAGAAACTTTAAAGAAGGAATTTATATTTCCAAGAGCGGTTTTACTTCCTCCGTTTATACACATCTACGCGAAGAAAAAATCACTAACTTAAAGCTTGCGATCATACGCAATAATCAGCTGATATTTGATTGTGAAGAGATTGACAGCCAAGAAGAACGTGACAAAACCATTTACATAGGAGTTTTTACCTGTAAAGGTGGCGTTGGAAAAACGACGATTGCAGCACATCTTGCCGGAGCCTTCGCATTAAATGGCTATGACATTGCTTTGATAGACTTAGACCGCCAACAAAACTTGCGAAAACTACTTGGTGAAGGCGTTTATCTTCCCTCAAATAAAGGAAGTGTCGGCTCGGTAGTTTCGGTTTTAAGCCCGGATGAATGGGATGAAAATTCATATAAAGATACAAAGATCGTGATCTGTGATTGCAATCCCGAATTTGATGCAAACCCAGTCGAATACATAAGAAAGTTTGATTACTGCATAATGCCAACAACCCTAAACCCGCTTGGCATAAACAAAAATGCGGATGTCATTAAACGCACCTTCGGTTCAATTCGAAGAGAAAATGCGGAAGCGGAACTTTTAGTTTTAATAAATAGTTTTCAAGCAGATGAAGAGAAGCGTAATAAACTTCTAAACCATGTACTGAAAACTCAATTCAAGCAAATCGCTGAACGCGACGGACGTTGCCATTACATTGACCCTGAAGATGTTGCTATCCGCTTCAGTAAACAACTTATGTACTGGGGATTTCATTTATTTGAACAAACTAAACCTTCTTTGGCATTTCGCACAATCGGCAGATATTCGTATCCGCGTATGGACTTTTTGAAGCTGGTTGACTATCTGGAATTGCATACGGAAATCCAACCAATAGACAAAAGTTTAGCTGCCAAATTATAGAACCCAATAGACTTCTTAATTAGCAATTTCCTCACTCTATTGCTAAAATCACATATTCGTCCCCCTTAAAATTCAAACCCTTTTAATAAGAAATTCCCAGAAATTTAACAAGAGGAGAGTAAGTATAAATATGTCTAAATTTGTATCATTTAGCTTAGTATGTATTTTAATTTTGATGTCTTGCGTAAACATTTTTGCCGATCAGATTGTCTTAAAAAACGGCGATAGAATAACCGGCAAGATTCTAAAAAAAGACGGTGACAAGATAGTTATTCAAACGGAAGCTGCCGGAACAGTTACGATTCTTTGGTCAGCAGTTGAGAAAATTATTGCTGAGGAACCGCTTAATATAAAATTAACCGACGGACAATTAATCAAAGGAAAAGTCGCAACGACTGAAGAGAAAAAACTTGAAGTTGAAACCCAAGACGCAGGCACGCTTGAGGTTGAAAAAGAAAAAGTTGAAGTAGTTAGAAATAACGCCGAGCAGGCTAAATTTGAAGAGGAACAAAATCGTCTCTTAAATCCAGGAATTACAGACTTGTGGACTGGTTCGGCTGACATAGGCTTTAGTTTAACTTCAGGAAACTCCGACACAAGAGCTTTAACAGTCGGAGCAAGAGCCGCCCGAGAAACAACCCGCGACAAAATCAGCGTTTATGCAAATGCGATTCAAGCCAGCAATTCAACCAGCGGAACGTCAGTTACTACGGCAGAAGCTATCTGGTTTGGCGGCAGATACGATGTAAATTTAAGCGACAAAACCTTTGTTTTCGGAACAGCTGATTTCGAATACGATAAACCACAACAGCTTGATTTTCGAACAGTTTTTGGCGGTGGATTTGGATACCGCTGGATACGAAATGAAAAAACTGATTTAGACCTGTTCGGTGGTGCGACATTTAACCGCGAATACTTCTCTGACGGAACACGACGCAATTCGGCTGAGGCTCTAATCGGCGAAGAGTTAAAGTATCGTCTGACCAGCTCAACCAATTTAGAACAGCGTTTAGTTGTTTATCCAAACTTAAGTCGTGGTGGTGAATTCCGCTCAATTCTTGATGCTTCACTCGTTACAAGCTTAAATAAATGGCTTGGCTGGCAAGTGACTATCGGAAACCGCTACAACAGCGATCCCGTTCCCGGTGCAGTTAGTAATGACTTTATTTTTACAACCGGATTGCGAGCGACCTTTGGGAACAAGAAGTGAATTAGCAACTGGCAAGAGTGCGGGAAAGGTGACAGAGAATAAACAGGCATTTCATAAATTTTTGTTTTCTTCCCCTTTTCATTTCTTTCATCCCTCCACTCTCTTTGTCAGCAACAATTTTATTGCTAATTTCATCATAAATATGTACACTAAGTATCCCTTTGGGGGCGACAGGCTTCGACAGGGGCTTGTATAGATCTTTGAATGCACGTCGGGCGATTCTTTCTGTAGCTCGTTATAAATGCTGAAAGAAAATAATAAACGCTAACTCTAATCAAGAATTAGCCCTCGCTGCCTAACTTTAGTTAGCTACAGCGATGCTCCAACGCAAGTCAGCTTGGTGCGACCGTTTGGGGTATAACACAGTCTAAGCTAGTTGGTATTCACCACCTGCGAATATCAGCGAAATGTTAGTCAGGTTAGTCTGTTTTGAGGTCTTGTCATTTCACATACTCAAGATAGATGAAATTTGAGTGAATTGACTAAGCGTGTAGATTTCATAGGTCGCAACCTTTGGATGCGGGTTCGATTCCCGCCGCCTCCATTTACTTATTACTAAGAATATTTCTTAAAAACACAACAAAAACATATAAATAAAGGCTTAAACGACATTTTGAAATTATATCAAAATGTCGTTTAAGCCTTTTATAACAGAACACGTGTATAAAGTGGTCAAATGGTCATCAACTTTAAAATCTTATTTTTGCTTCTAGTTTTTCAGTTACCTTTGATTGTCAGTTCTAAAAAATAGATGTATATTTATCACATCCATAATCCCAATTTTGTTACAAGCTAACATTACAATTTTAAAGTTAAGGTACATCAAACCTTTTTCATATAATTCCAATTCTGCGGAGGTAAAATGAAATCGATATTATCCTTTGCACTGGCTGCCATTTTAATGATGTCAGTCGGTGATGTAATTGCACAAGAGAAGCCCAAAAAGAAAAAAAATACTGGTCCAATGTCCAGTGCAACCTTCAATTCAATGAAGCTGCGTAGTATTGGTCCTGCATATATGTCCGGTCGAATTGCAGACATCGCAGTGGATCAAAAAAATCCCAATACATGGTTCGTAGCAGTTGGTTCCGGCGGAGTATGGAAAACGGTAAATGCAGGTACAACCTGGACACCAGTTTTCGACAAACAAAAAGTTTATTCGACGGGCGACGTCACCATTGATCCAAGTAATTCCAATATCATCTGGGTTGGTACAGGTGAAAACAATGGTGGGCGACATATTAGTTTTGGTGACGGTGTTTACAAGTCAAAAGATGGCGGAAGAACTTGGAAAAATATGGGTCTGACCAAAACGGAACGTATTGGCGATATTATTATTCATCCTAAAGATTCAGATACCGTTTGGGTTTCTGCTCAGGGTCCTTTGTGGACAAAGGGCGGCGAACGCGGCTTGTATAAAACGACAGATGGCGGAAAAACTTGGAAGAACGTATTGAAGTCTGATGAATGGACGGGCGTTGCATCTCTTGTAATTGACCCACGCAACCCAGACAAACTCTATGCTGCCACATGGTCGCGTCAACGCACTGTTGCAAATTATGTTGGCACCAATAAAGGCTCTGGTATTCATACATCTGATGATGGCGGAGAAACATGGACAAGATTAAGAACAGGTCTGCCAAGAGGCAATATGGGAAAAATCGGTTTGACAATCTCGCCAATGAAACCCGATGTAGTTTATGCCACCATTGAAACTGATAATCGCAAGGGCGGTGTTTGGCGTTCGAGCGACCGCGGCGGCAGTTGGAAGAAAATGTCGAACGAAGTTGGCGGCGGGACGGGTCCGCACTATTACCAAGAGCTGTTTGCAGATCAGCACCAGTTTGACCGCATATATATAATGAGCAACTCCAGCAAGGTTTCTGACGATGGCGGGAGAACATGGAAATTTATTAGCACTCGTCGTAAACACGTCGATGATCACGCGATGGCTTTCCACCCAACCGACCCGGATTTTGTGCTAATTGGGTCTGACGGTGGTGTCTATATGTCCCACGACAGAATGGAAAACTGGCGTTTTATCCGCAATCTGCCCATCACACAGTTTTATAAAATTGATGTAGATAATTATAAACCTTTTTACAGAGTTTATGGTGGCACGCAGGACAACTCTACGCAGGGCGGTCCAAGTCAGACCGGGCGTACTAATGGCATTAAAAACAGCGATTGGTTTTTGACGCAAGGCGGTGACGGACACCAACCTGCCACGGAACACGGCAACCCAAACATTATGTATTCACAGTCACAGCAGGGTTTCCTTACACGCCGTGATACGACAACAGGCGAAATTCATTTCATACAGCCACAACCAAAACCGGGCGAGCCGGCTGAAAGATTTAATTGGGATGCTCCAATAAATGTTTCAACTCATGATCCTAAACGTATTTACCATGCTTCCCAACGTGTCTGGCGTTCGGATGATCGGGGTGACAGTTGGACTGCCATCTCTCCTGATCTGACCAAAAATGGAAATCGTATGCATATGCCTATGATGGGTCGCACCTGGTCTGTAGAGGCTGGATGGGATTTGCGTGCGATGTCCAATTATCATACCATCGCAAACTTTTCTGAAAGTCCGGTTGATGAAAATATCCTGTGGGTTGGCACAGATGACGGACTTATCCAGGTATCATCCAATGGCGGTAGAAACTGGACAAAAATAGACTTGGCAAACGTTAACGGCGTGCCTGCGACCGCCTATGTAAATGACATCCGAGCCGACTTATTCGATAAAGACACAGTTTATGTTGCTCTGGACGATCACAAAAATGGTGACTTTAAACCTTATCTAATCAAATCGTCTGACCGTGGAAGAACCTGGCAATCGCTAGCTGGCAGTTTACCTGTGAAACATCTTGTCTGGCGTATCGTTCAGGATCACGTAAACAAAAATCTTATGTTCTTAGGAACTGAATTTGGTGTATTTTTTACTGTGGATGGCGGCAATAAATGGATTGAACTAAATGGCGGTATTCCAACAATTTCAACTCGTGATGTGAAAATCCACCGAGAAGAAAACGACTTGGTAGTTGGAACGTTTGGGCGTGGTATTTATATTCTAGATGACTATACACCGCTCAGAACCATCAATGCCAACAGTTTCAAGAATGATGCACTCCTTTTTGCTCCGGGACGACCAGTGAAATGGTATCAGCGGGATGGTCAGCATACGAGAACTGACGGCGACGATGCCTATGTGGCACCCAATCCTGCCCACGGTGCAACCTTCACTTACTATTTAAAGAATACTGTTATGACGTTGAAATCGAAGCGTCAAATGGCAGAAAAGAAAATGGAAAAGGAAGGTAAATTCCCTAAATACCCAAGCTGGGAAGCAGTTGAAAAAGAAATCGAAGAAGCAAAACCAGCAGTCTATCTGGAAATACGTGATTACGCAGGTAATTTTGTAAACCGTGTGCCAGCAAGACCAGTTAAAGGACTTCACCGCGTTACATGGAATATGACCTATGCATCACAAAATGCGGTAACTAGAATTATCCGACGTGGCGGACGAGTCTTTACACCATCAGGAATTACGGCAGCTCCTGGTCAATATACCGCCAGATTATTTAAACGCGAAGGTAGCAAAATTACGCCGTTGGCGAATCCTGTTTCGTTTGAGCTAAAACCAATTCGTACAGGCTATTTGAAAGGATCAACCTATGCGGAAACCCTTACATATTTACAGGAAGTCAGCAAAGCCAGACGACGTGCAACAGCAGCAGGAGCAGTACTAAACGATATGGAGAGAAAGATGGGACTTCTCAGAGCTGCAATTGACCGTACACCAGGAGATATTTCTGCGATCGAAAAAGCTTTTGCTGCCATACGTGATGAAATGAATGCTCTTGATAATGACCTGAACGGATTCGATAGTCGTAGAGGTATGGGAGCAACTCCAACAACTACTGCTACTCGTATTCAGCGAGCAGGCTTTATTAGCAACTATGGACCAACCAAGCAGAATCGAGAACAGTTTGCCTACGGTCTGCAAGGTTTGAACGAAGCGATTGACCGCATTAATACGCTGAAAAACAAATCAATCCCTGACCTTCAAAAAGCTCTCATAGATGCAGGAGCACCTTGGACACCGGGATCAACTATTCCAAACAATTAGTTTGGGAAGTCAAACATAAAGAACGAAGAGGCTATTTTGTTAAGTAGCCTCTTCGTTCTTTAAAGGTTAATAGTAGAATACGCATTTTAGAAATGATTTTAAATGTATTTTTTTCGCTGTCTCAATCTCAAAGGATTCAAAACTAGCTTACATTTAAAGCCGTTTTTACTTTCATCGATTTTACAATCCAAAACTGTATCTCTTTTCAATCCCCCGGCAATAAAACTACTATTAACACCCAAAATCTGCGGACGTGCTTCGATTGAAGTCTGTTTCGGAACAGTTATTTTTGTTGATTGGTTTGCTCTGATTGTGTAAGAACTTTCGCCAACTAAAAAAACTATTTCAAAATCAGTTTGATTATTTAAAACTACCTTTATTTTAGACATCTTTGTATTGATGATACTTTCATCGCTTAGAGAGGTATCGGCAAGAATTTCTCAGGTATATAGTCTGTAGTGAGATTTTTGTGGGAAAATTGTAGGACATTTAAATTTTATGCAAAAGTATAAAAAGATTCAAGCTTTTTTCGCTTAAACTCTTGATTTGTTGGGAAATAACCTTTTCTGTTACAAAACAAAACAGGTGACAAAAGAGCAAAAATGTAAAGACTGAAGAATTATTTAAACTATTCTTGGAAATCACATTTTCACTCTTTTATTTTCACTAGAACATAATCTTTACGAATGATACACAGAAACAAAAAACCTCTTTTTATAGCGGCTTCGGCTATGACAGCTGCAATTGCATAGATGTATTGTTTTTTCTAAGATTTTTTTCTTTGGACAACCTGAGCAGACAGATTTTGCACAATCATCTGACAGCCATAAATTCTTAATGATGTTTTGTAATTTTCTACGCATGATGCCTCCTTTTAGGACAGATATGACAAACATTCACAATCCGCCTGAATAACAAGGAGAGCAAGAGACACTTGTGGGTGGCTTTGGGGACTTAATATTAAACTTTTCGGATAAACCTAAGAATACTTTTAGATTCAATTTAGGTCAAGAAAAATCCGTATTTTCAAGCAATCTTTTTCAAAACTCATCAATTAGAATGAGAAAACAAGTCAAAAAATCGGTCAGTTTGACCGATTTTTATTTTTCTGCAATTTCTTCTTTATTTATCCTGTAATCTTAATAGCCCAATAAAATCAAGGACTTTCAGTGTTTTTTCAGTATTTGGCACACCCGTTGCGATTAAGAAACAGTGCCGCACGGCAATTATTTCAGAATGGAGTAAAAAAATTATGAAACCGATTGCAAGAAAAGAAAATTTGAAAGTAAAACGCGATACAGGCGAACTTTTTATAGAAGACCTAGTGAACGCAAAATTAATACATCTTAATCCAACTTCGGCTTATGTCTGGGAAAAATGTGATGGAAATAAAGAACCAAATCAAATCGCAGAAGAGATGGGCGAAGAATTAGGAATTTCGGTAAGCGAAAAAGTCGTTTCAATGGCATTAGATAAACTGTCGGATGAAAAACTCTTGGTGGCTTAATTGAATTACAAATTACCCACACCGTAAGGCGAACACACTTAAATAATTAAACACATAGGACAAAAAAATAAAGTGTGTTCGTCCCCATAAAGTACTTTTTCTCATTACTTTTGACTTTTAATTAGTCTAAATTTATTCTTTCTCTTTCCGCTTGATGAAAGAGAAAACCACGCAAAATCAATCAAATACAAATTTACCTATAGGGATTTTTGATTCGGGTGTTGGCGGCTTAACGGTCTATCGTGCATTACACGAAAGACTTCCGAATGAAAAATTCATATATCTCGGCGATACGGCAAGAGTTCCCTACGGGACAAAATCTCTTGCCACCGTCGAACGCTACGCGATCGAAAATTCTTCCTTCTTAGCATCACATGGAATTAAATTGCTCGTCGTTGCCTGCAATACCGCATCCGCTCTCGCACTTCCAAAGATCAGAGAAAAAATTGGCGTAGAGGTAGTCGGTGTAATCGGTCCCGGTGCGAGAAAAGCAGTCGAAATAACAAAGGTTAATGAAAACCCAAAGATCAGCGTGATCGCAACCGAAGCAACTGTTTCCAGCAATGCTTATGCAGACTCCATCCGCGAAGCCTCCAAAGAAGCTGAAATTCTTCAAAATGCTTGTCCGCTATTTGTTCCACTAGCTGAAGAGGGCTGGACAGCTGAAGATGAAACCTTCTCCATAGCTAAAAAATATCTTCAAAAAGTAATCGAATTTGCTCCGAATACATTGGTTTTAGGCTGTACTCACTATCCGATTTTGCGTGATGTAATTCAACAAACCATCGGTGAAAATGTTCGGTTAATTGATTCCGGCGAAGCAACAGCAGAAGAGGTCGAACAGCTTCTGAAAGACAAAGGTTTAGCCAATACTGAACAAATTTCATATAATCGCAAACGCCACTTGTGCGATGATCTAGATCATTTTTATGTAACAGATGCAGCAGAAAGATTTGCTAAAGTTGCTGAAAGATTTTTAGGTGTAAAACCCTCAAAACTCGAAGCTGTCGAAGTTTTTGAAGTCAGCAAATAAAAAAATTATGAGCTACGAAAGAATAGATAACAGACAATTAGACGAAATCAGAAAAACAAAGATTACACCCAATATTTCACCTTACGCAGAAGGCTCTGCACTTATCGAAGTCGGCGGGACAAAGATATTGTGTATGGCAACCGTTGAAGAAAAAGTGCCACACTGGATGCGAAATTCGGGTAAAGGTTGGGTGACAGCTGAATATGCAATGTTACCACGTGCCACACACACACGAATCCGACGTGAAAGACCGAATCCTTCAGGCAGGACAATGGAAATCCAACGCCTCATCGGACGAAGTTTAAGAGCCATTGTCGATATGAAAAAGCTCGGCGAACGACAAATTTTTGTTGACTGTGATGTCATCCAAGCCGATGGTGGAACACGCTGTGCTTCGATCACAGGTGCGTACGTAGCTTTAAACCTTGCCTGCAAAAAATTAGTCCGAACAGGCAAATTAGGTGCTTCACCAATACTAAGCGAGGTTGCCGCAATCAGCGTCGGAATAGTCGAAGGGACTCCAATTCTTGATCTTAAATATGAAGAAGATTCAACCGCTGATGTAGATATGAACATTGTCAGCACAGGTACAGGCAAATTCATCGAAATTCAAGGCACAGCCGAACAAGAACCATTTTCAAGAGAAGAAATGGATGAAATGTTAGGGCTTGCTGAAAAAGGAGTAAATGAGCTTTTTACAATCCAAAGGCAAGTCTTAAATATTTAAAAAAACACTTTGTTTCGTGATAAGTTTTTTGCAGTGTCTCAGAATTTATAGTTTTGGGACGCTTATGTGGTTGCTATTTTAAATTCCCTCAAACATAACAAAATCCCGATTCCAATTATTCCAATAATTATCCTTCCAAAATGTGAATTTCAATACTAAACGAGTAGTTCAAAATCATTCTTTTTACAAATGAAACTTATTGAACAAAATATCTATTCTCAAATAAATTAACAAAATGTAAAATTTTTGGAAATTGTTGCGGATTAAACATTTATTAGACGCATAATTGAACTTAATGTACCAAAAGTCACTTAAACAGTTCGTGATAGACGACTTTTGTACCCCTTTTTTAAAGTGGGTTTAAAACTCTTTTGGGGACAACTCAGAGCATTTTAATTATTGACCATTGCGATCTAGATAAATTGATCCTTGGAATGTAATTTAATGATACCGAAAAAAAATTGACGATTTGTTTACAAAAAGTTCAGTATTTTTGATTTGAATGAGCATAAAAATTTCCTAATTTCGAAAAATTTAGCAAGTGATTAATTTTTCGAAATTAGTTGAATAAATTGTTTTTATTTACATATTTAAATTGATTGTAAAGTTCAATCAGTTTATAAATTGCCCCTTGTTGGCTTCCTTTTAAGGTAATAAGTGCAGATTTTCAAGCCGCACATTTAATTCTATTTGCACTAGGCGGATAAGTGTGTCTAAAAAGTTGCATTTGAAGTATGAATAAGAAAAAAAAACAAAGTCGAGCTAAAAGGAAAAGAAAAAAAACTGCACTTATTATTAGCAAAAATGAAACCCAATTCTGGACTACTCAAGCTCAATTTTGGCAATGGGTTAGAGAAAAAAAAGTAAGGAAAATTCAAGACAATCCACTCACCGGGCGATTTATAATTTCTGAGGAAGAATCAATGATTGTTTTGAGTAATAGTGTGCTGAATCTTAAAAATCGTAATCATATAAATGAAGTGGTAGCGTCACGCCGTTTGATGAAGCACAGGTAATTTTTAGAGGGCATCTATCCCAGCTAGAATTTAGATAACAATTATGAATTTTATTTTGCGTTTCCCGATGATTTTATTCATTGGGTGTTTTGGTGTGTCTGGGATATCGTTTGCACAAACGGTTGAACGGAAAGAAAACAATACAGTTTCAAAACAAACAAAAATATCAGCAAATACAGGCGGACAATATCTAATTGGCAGCGGTGATGTGCTTGATATTCGCATTTATAATCGCCCACAACTATCTCGTGAAACTGTAAGAGTTGACGGACAAGGAATGATACGCATGCCACTGATTAAAGAACCAATCAGAGCAAGTTGCCGCACTGATACGGATCTTGCCAAGGAAATAACAAGGCTTTATCTGGAGTATCTTAGATCTCCCCACGTTGAAGTTTTTATTAAAGAATTCAAATCAAAGCCTGTAGTCGTATTTGGAGCAATACGCGAACCTGGGCGGTTCCAAATGCAACGTCAAATACGTCTTTTAGAATTATTATCCTTTGCTGGCGGTCCGACCGAGCAGGCAGGTGGAAGAATTCAGATTCGGCATGATTTGAACTTTAAACCATGCATAACAAAAAGAAATGAAAATGCAAGTTCAGAAAATCTAAAATCCTCCAATGAAACTCAAAAAAGTGTCGAGTGGTTTGAATTAAAAGATTTGCTAAATAGTAATCAGTTCGATGATAGGAACAATCCGATAATTTTACCGGGAGATGTTGTCAATCTAATTGAAGCTGACAAGGTTTATGTGATTGGAAATGTATATAAACCTATAACGATTCCGTTAAAAGAACGCGTAACTCTCACACAAGCCTTGGCTATGGCGGGCGGAGTTATGCAAGATACGAATCTGGATAGAATTAGTATTTCAAGACGATCTAATGATGATAATTCAAAATTAGAAATTATAGTTAATTTGAAAGATATAAATAAGAAAAGGGCTGAAGATATCATCCTTAAGCCAAACGATATCGTCGAAGTTCGTTCATCGCGAACAAAGAAATTTATCCGCAGCCTGATTGAATCAGTTGCTCCGGGAATTTTCAGGCTTCCGGTTCGAGTCATCCCGTAACCATTTGGGAATAATCTGTCGTGAGGAAATATTGAAAATGGCGTCGAATAAGAACTCAACAAAAAATAATTCGATTGCCTCAATATCTGATTTGAGATCTCAATCAATTCAAGGTATTGAGCAAAATAGAAATGTAATGCAAATTCCCAATTTCGTGATTGAAACAAACGAATTTGGAAACCAACACGATGATATTTACTTACGTGAATATGTAAGACGTGTTTGGCGGAATAAAAGCGTTGTCATAATAGTCACGATTTTATTAATGATTCTTCCGGTAATTTATATTTTCAATTTACCAAAAGTTTATCAGGCAGAAACGAAAATTCAGATTGATTCAGAAAATCCAGCAAAGTTAGCACCAATAAAAAATAACACTACAACTTATGAAAATAGGGCTTATTACAATACTCAGCTAAAGTTATTAGAAAATTCGAACTTAATCCGCACTGTAGTGCAAGAAAAAGGTTTAGAAAATAATAAAGCATTTTTGGATGAAAAGTTTATAGAACCTGGATCACTTAATCCCAAAGTAATTCAGCAGGTTTCTTTAGAACAAAAGAACGAGAAAAGCGATGAAGAATCCAATAATGATACATCCGCAATAATTGCTGAGGCTGAGAGATTACAACCGATTGTTTTAGCTATTCAAGAGTCACTTTCTGTTCAGCCAATTTTACAATCGAAGCAAGAAGTTAAAGATACTCGGCTAATCAGTTTGAAATTCCAACATCCCGACCCAAAAATCGCAAAGCTGGTTGTAAATGCCATTGCTAATGAATTGGTTAAAACCAATCTAGAAAGCAAAAAAGATACGAATTCAAGTGAGCTGAAATATCTTAATGAAAATATTGAAAGCCTAAAATCACAAATTCGTAGCGGTGAAAAACAAATATTGCAATACGGTCGTCGATATCAACTACCTTCTGAGAATGATAACCAGAATACAGTCATTGAAAGATTAGCCGGATTAAGCCGTCAATTACTTGAGGCTGAAAATGAACGTAAACTTGCTGAGGCTAGGTATAATGCATCACTTGCTCCCGGAGCTTTAGATGCACTTGCTGAAACGGGAGCCACAAATATTACTGACATAGAGGCAAAAATAGACGATCTTCAACAAAAACGGGCAAAGTTGTTAGTCGAGGTGACAGAGAAATTTCCTGAGGTGCAGGAAATTGATAAGCAAATTGCTGTATTGAAAAATGCAGTGACAAACAAGCGAGTACGAAACACTTCAAACTATAAAAAAGGGCTAGAAGTAAAGTATCGGCAAGCAGTTGCCCGCGAAAAATCCATACGTAAAAGCTATAACCAACAATGGGCAAAAACCTTAAATCAAAACAGTGCCGCAATTAATTACCGCATAATCCAACAGGAACTTGATACAAACCGTAAGTTGCTTGATGAGATGCAGAGACGAGAAAAAGAGAATGAGATGCTGACGGCGAGGGCGAAGAATAACATAAAAGTGGTCGAATACGCTTTAACGCCAAACGAACCTGTCAACCAGCAACGAATAGCATACTTAGGACTTGCTTTTCTAGGTGCATTTTCTTTTGGAATCGGAAGTGCACTAGTACGAGATTATTTCAAAGAGCCCAAAGACACTACAAATAATAATGAAAAAACTTTGAACGCAGAACCGATGACTGTAGCTTCTGAAATGGATGGAAATGTAACCAACCAGACACAAAAAGTAGGTCATTCAAAGCCCTTAAAAACGATTGAAAATGCAAAGGCTAAATCATTGGTATTTGAAAATGGAAATGAGTTGATTCTAAATGAAAAAAACAAATCAACTTTGGCGGACGTGTTTCATCAGCTTAAACCCGTTCTAGAATTTTCTCCTGATTTAGGAGAAGCCAAAAAACTTCTAATTACATCGAGTGTAATTGTAGAAGGACAAACAACCACTTCAATAAATATTGCTAAAAGTCTGGCGAGAACAGGTGCATCAATTTTGATTATTGATGCAGATTTTCGTGATCCAAAGATGCATAAGATTTTCGGTTGCTCCAATGAAAGGGGGCTGAGTAATTTACTTACCGAACCAATCTATGATGAGAATGTAGAAAATCTAATTGTTGAAGTTTCGGAAAATTTGTCTTTTATGCCATCAGGACCAATCCTAAAAAACACCTCAAAACGTCTCGGTTCAAATCGGACAAAAGAATTGATGTTTTGGTTAAATGAAAACTTCGATTACATAATCATTGACTCTCCGCCCGTTTACTTTTTTGCAGATAGTTCTGTGCTGGCAAGAAATGTTGATGGTGTTTTATTGATTGCTAAGGCTGGTGACGATGTACTCCAAGAAGTGGAGCAAACAAGGAAATTTCTTACAAGGGCGGGAGGCAAAATCGTAGGTGTCGTTTTGGAACCGAATAAAAAACAGAATGGAACTACATAATCCCTTATTAATGAAAAACGAGCTTATTTAGAACGCGGGTAATCCCATGAAAAATGAAAAACAGGCATCATCCGGAACCATTATGAGTGGTTTTTTCTGGGTAGCTTGTGGCAGAGTCATGCAAACACTGATGCAGTTTTTGGTGGTTGTGATTCTTGCAAGATTGATTTCTCCGGAAGATTTTGGGGTTGTTAGTGCTGCGATGATTGTCATAGGCTTCTCGGAAATAATTACCGAGTTAGGCATGGGGACGGCAATTGTCCAGCGAAAAAATCTTCGAAAGCAACATGTAAGCACAGGGTTTTGCGTCTCGATTGTTTTAACTTTTTTTTCAGGGGTTTTAGTGTTCATTTCAGCCCCATACATAGCAAAGTTTTTTGATTCTGGACAAGTTGAACCTGTTTTAAAAGCCTTATCCCTATTATTTCCATTGCGTGGCGTGGGAACAATAGGTGAGTCTTTGGCTCAACGAGAGATGCGTTTTCGTTGGCTTGCGACACGAGATGTTTTTTCATTTGGTGTTGGATATTTTGTTTTCGGTTTGATTCCGGCTTTGCTTGGATATGGAGTTTGGGCACTTGTATCAGCAAATTTGGCAACTGCTACTTTAAAGACGGCTTTACTTTTAATTAGTTATCCACCGAAAAGTCTTTTATTTCAGAAAAAAGCTTTTCAGGAATTATTTTATTTTGGCGGAGGTCATACAATCGCCCGAATCGCAAACTATTCTGCTTTGAAGGGAGACAAACTTGTCGTTGGTCGTTATTTGGGCATGACAGCACTTGGTGTTTATGGTCGTGCATATCAATTAACGGGCATTACAGCATCAGTTTTAGGACAAATAGTTGACAAGGTGCTTTTTCCTTCAATGGCACAGATGCAGGATAACAAGGAAAAGCTTGCGGAAGTTTATTTGCGTGGTGTAAATGTGATTGCGACTGTCACACTTCCATTAAGTATTGTGGGTTTTATTGTCGCCCCCGAAATTATTGATGTCGTACTTGGTGATCAATGGAAGGCGGTAGTTTTACCGTTTCGTATTTTAATGCTTGGTTTCCTTATGAGATCAAGTTACAAATTTAGCGATTTGTTAGCGAAATCTACGGGGGCTGTTTACCGTAGGGCATGGAGACACGGGCTTTACGCGTTGACCGTAATTGTTGGTGGGTGGTTTGGACATTTCTGGGGTGTGCCGGGAGTTGCGGTAGGAGTTTTAACAGCTATTTCGTTAAATTTTTTACTTATGGCACATATGAGTTTAAGCATAATTGGTAAAAGTTGGGTTGATTTTTTTGCGGTACACACAAAACCAATATTTTTGGCTGTAATTGTTACATCTTTGACTTATTTAACAGTTTATTTTTTCCGCCAAATTGAGTTACCGGCTTTAATATTACTTGTAGGAACCGCCTCTGTTTTAGCTATTTTTCTTTTTGTCGTTATTAAATTTGCCCCTCGTTTCTTTCTTGGAAACGAGGGGCTATGGATGTTGGGTATTTTAGAAAGCTATTTGCCTAAAAGTATAAGTTCGATACTTTTATCTGGAACAAAGATTTCTTCTAATAAAGCAATTGGAGATAAAAATGCAAGCATTGAAAATATCTGAAAAAGTTAGTGAAACTTCGAATCAATGCAGCCTAATTTCTGATCTGCTGGAAATGCTTGATGAGGAAGGGGTTCAGTACTGCCATTGGAAGAGTAATTGGCGTATTGATAAATGGCTTAAAGGCGAAGGCGATCTCGATTTGCTTATCAAAAGAAGTGATATAAACAGGTTTACATCTGTTTTGAGCAAGCTTGATTTTAAGAGAGCAATTCCACCAAAAAGCAACGAATTACCAGCAGTTTTAAATTTTTATGGATATGATCCAAAAACACAAGAGTTCGTTAATGTTCACGCTCATTATCAGCTTGTATTTGGACACGAATTGACTAACAACTATCGTTTTCCAATTGAAGAAACTTTTATTGCTAAAGCATACCGTCATGAAAAGATATTTGTTGCTTCCCCGGAAATGGATTTGATTTTTTTCGTAATGCGAAAAGTCCTAAAAAATTCCAAATTGGAATCGAGGTTACGGTTTTTAATTGGGAATGGAGAAGAAAGCGACAAAAAGATTTTTGGAGAGCTTGCATATCTTGAATCAAGAATTGATTCTAAAAAATTGGATTCCACTTTAAAAGAGCACTTTCCAATGCTTGATAAAACATTTTTTGATGAATGTTTAGAATCACTTCGGAAAAATGGAAGTATTTGGCAAAAGATCAAGGTTAAATCAAAAATGAAAAAAGCTCTGTCAAGTTATACAAGAACTAATGAAGCTTTTGAGATTTTGACGCGTTCGAAGCGTGGGATTTCCTTATTGTTAAGAAAAATCTTACGAATGAAATTACCACAAAAAAAGTTCGAAGGCGGAGGAATGGTATTGGCTTTCGTAGGGGGCGATGGGGCTGGCAAAACAACAACCGTTAATAATATTTTCAATTGGCTTTCCCAAAAATTTGAAGTACGAAATGTACATCTTGGAAAACCGCCGAAATCTTTTTCAACTCTTATAGTTGGAGCGGCTTTGAAAGTCCAAAAAAAGTTATTCGGAACGGGCGATAAGTTTAATAACGAGCCTAATTTTTTACAGAATTTAAGGTGGCTTTGCACAGCTCGAGATCGCCACAAACTTTATAAAAAAATTCGACGTTACGCAGCAAATGGCGAAATTGTGATTTGCGACCGTTATCCGATTCCAAATCTGAAGTTAATGGATGCTCCAAGAATACCTGTTGATTCAGGACAGTTTCTAGCAAAGATGGAAAATCAGTTTTATAGAGAAATTTTACCAGCAGATAAATTGTTTGGATTGCTTGTTGAACCACAAACAGCTGTTGAACGAAAGGTAGATGAACCTGCTGAGCATGTTTTATCACGTTCAACAGAGTTGTGGAATTTTGACTGGCAAGGGGCAAAAGTTCATTTAATTGATGCAAACCGTCCACTAGAAGAAATGTTAGCCGATTTGCGAAAAGAAGTTTGGGCATCGCTCTAAAAGTAATATTGTTATGCAAATAGAATCGGGATTCACAGGTGAAATTATTGGACCTTCAGGTGCGGGAAAAAGTACTTTGTCTAATTTACTCAATTCAATGAATTCACCAATTACAGCAGGAATTACGATTTGGGGACTACCAAGATGGATTTTGGCGAAAAGTTCCTTCTTGTCATTTCCAGCTTTTGTAAGAATGGTTATCGAAGATGGAACTTTTAATATTGAAAATGGGAAACAGATAATTCGTTTACGTGCGTTTTATGATTATTTTAGATTTTCTGTCCTTCGTAATAAAAATCATATAAATGGGGGATCAACAGAAATTAAGAACTCAGTGTTTCTTGATGAAGGCGTAGTTTTTGCTCTTAGTAAAATTAGTACAGACCGTCAAAATTACCAGCGTTCCATAAAGCAATGGGAGAAAAATGTTCTCGACCGTTGGGCACAAATGCTTGATACGATCATCTGGCTGGATGCACCAAATCCCCTCTTGATAGAAAGAATTCGATCACGGAGTAAGAATCACAGAATGAAATATAAATCGGATGAAGAGATTAGTGATTTCTTAACACGTTATCGCGAAGCTTATCAACGCACGGTTTCACGTCTGCAAGCCCGAGGAGATTTGAGAATTCTTAAATTTGATACACAAGAAAGGTCGCCAGAAAGTATTGCTAACGAATTGGTCAGTTCATTAAACACTAATGAATCAAATGTAATTATGAAAACAACAGAGATTTGAACAGTATTTGAATTAAAATTGGCAATAAAAATTACGAATGAAAGGGGTTTTGAAACAAAATTCAAAACCCCTATTTAATATCATGAATGTGGTACCGCAAAAAATTTTAATGAACACAGGAACGTTACAAAATCAGATGAACCAGTCTGATGAAGTGCCGTCTCTGAAAATAAAATTGCAGGGAGAAAATGATTACTATGTAAAACCCTTTGTTCGTTGGGCATTTTACGGATTTGTAGCCACAATCCCGTTTGAAACTGTGGATTTAGGAATTCCTTTTGAAACAACAATGATTTCCTTAGGAATTCTATTTATTTCTTTATTAACACAACCTTCATTGGTTTTAAGAAATCCGCCTTTAGCATTCATATTTTTCTCGATTTATCTATTTGTTCTTTATATTTCTTTTGTTATAAAAACGCCTCCTGAATTATTTTTCGAAGCGGCTTGGAAACTTATGGTGATTACTCAACTTATTGTTATGAGTTGGGTTGCGTTTAATATCTTTAAGTCCGAAAGAGTTGCTAGAAGAGCCCTTCTAGTATTTGCTTTGTCTTGTGCATTTTTGGCAGTTCTTCAGCAATTAGGAATTTCACAGAGTATGGAGGGGGTTGGTGGAGAGGGACGAGTAACTGCTTTGGGATTTCATCCGAACAATATTGCACGTATTCTCTCTCTTGCTTTGCTTTCACTTGCTGGGTTGGTTTATGCATTCAAGAAAAGTGCTCTGAAATCTCACTTTTGGGTTTGGATTGTAATAGCTTTATTAGGAGTAACAATAGTTCAAACGGGTTCTCGTGGAGGATTGCTTGCATTAGGAGCAGGACTTTCCATTTTTATTTTTAAACCGGGGACGGTTTCGACTAAAGTTCGCAATATTGTTGTTGTTTTATTAGGTTTTATCTTTTTTTTGGCAATAGTCTTTCAATCTGAAACGAGTCTCTCAAGATTCGAGACTACCATCGAAGAAGGGAATTTTGCTCGTCGTGAAAAAATTTATCCAACAGCTTGGGAGATGATCAAAGAAAAACCAATTTTAGGATGGGGAAAAATTCCAGGGGAATATGAATTGGGTGCAAGGCTTGCACATCCTGAAGAAGAAACCAAAAACGCACATAACCTGATTCTTTATGTGCTTGTTGCATCCGGGTTAATTGGTTTTATACCGCTTGTGTTCGGGGTTTGGCTGACGGTAAAGACGGCTTGGAAAACCCGTGGATACGTGAGAGGGGTTTTGCCTCTATCACTTTTAACTACTGTGTTAGTCGCCAATATGAGTGGTGTTTGGATTAATAACAAGATGCATTGGATTGTTACAGCCTATGCACTTTCAAGCATATATGTTAGCAAAGGAACGAGGAAAATTTACTTAACAGACATTAGTCATAAAACGGAAAACAGCTAAGAAAATTATCGGTACATTTTATTGGTTCGAATTGAAAAAATTGCGTAAAAGAATCTTGAAATAGGAATTAACAATTTCATGAAAGAAAATATAAAAGTTTTAATGATAACCAGCGAATATCCTACCGCTGAACGTCCTATGGGAGTTCCGTTTATTAGGAGGCAGGTTGAATTTCTTCGTAAAGCTGGAGTCGATGTGGATGTTTTTCATTTCAAAGGCAACAAGAAATTTCTCAATTATATTTCTGCTTGGTGGCGACTAAGAAAGCATGTATATGGAAAACATTACGATTTGATGCACGCTCAATGGGGACATAGTGCTACTTTGGCACTTCCAAAAAGAATGCCTTGGGTTATTACTTTCCGTGGAAACGATTTAGAGGGAATTATTGGTAGAAGTGGAAATCAGACTTTTTTAGGGAAAATTTTGCAAACGGTTTCAAAAACAACAGCTCGTTTTGCTGATAATGTAATTGTTGTTTCCGAGAGTCTTGGTCGGCATTTGAAAAGAGATGATTATAGGGTAATTCCGAGTGGGTTAGATTTGGGGAAATTTAAAATTATTCCAAAGAAGGAGGCTAGAAAATCTCTCGATCTTCCGGAGGATAAAAAGCTGATTTTATTCGTCGCTAACACTATTACAAACCCTCGAAAGCGATTTGAACTTGCTAAGTCCGCAGTTGATCTTATTAAGGAAAAATACGACGCAGAGTTCGTTGTTGCTAATGGGATTGGTCATGAGTTGATTCCAGTTTATATGAATGCCTGTGATGCCCTTATTTTGACATCTGTGCATGAAGGTTCGCCAAATGTTGTTAAAGAAGCACTCGCATGTAATTTACCGGTAGTTTCGGTGGATGTTGGAGACGTAAGAAAAAGAATCGAAAATGTTGAGGGGTGTTACATTGGTGAAGATGACACCAAAGAAAACCTCGCGAAAGCTTTAGAAAAAGTAATAAAAAACAATCGACGAACTAACGGACGTGAAACCGTACTAGAACTTGATGAAAATGAAACAACTCGAAGAGTTATCGAAATTTACAAAATGGCATTACTTAAAAATAATGCAGTTGAAAAAAGTTTAAAGAGTAATACAGGAATTAATAAATCTTCTTCAGAAATTTAATTAACGCGTAATAATTCGCAAAAAAAGATGAGCCGAATAACACCCGCCAGTGTTATTCGGCTCTTGCATTAACTAATACAAATAAGGAGTCTGCAAAGCCAATGCAAGACAATTCTACTACATTACAATCAAGATATAAGGCTGTTTCAGTTGAGCAATCAGATATTGAACAGCCTGCAACACTATCGGGCGAACAATTGTCGCTCAATGTTTATGAAAGTCCTTTTTTGACAAATCATTCCGAAACATATCAAGCAATTTACATGCTAACTAAGAGAGGTTTTGATATTGTGTTTTCATTGGGAATTTTCATTTTTCTCTTCCCACTATTTGCATTGATTGCAATTTTGATAAAAATGACAAGCAAAGGTTCGATAATTTTCAAACATCGTCGAATTGGACAATACGGTGAAGAATTTGACTGTTGGAAGTTTCGAACTATGGTCAAGGATGCAGAGAAAAAGCTAAAAAAAGATCCTAAAATGCTTAAGGAATTTGATAAAAACTTTAAAATTGACAAGGATCCGCGTATTACGAAATTTGGTCATTTTCTAAGACGCACTAGTCTTGATGAAATTCCACAGTTTCTTAATGTTTTACAAGGGAAGATGACTTTAATTGGACCTCGACCCGTAATAAAACGAGAACTTCCAAAGTATTCGATTTATCAGGGGAAGCTTTTGAGTATAAAGCCGGGACTCGGAGGTTTATGGCAAGTATCCGGTCGAAGTAAAACATCTTATGATGAAAGAATCCAACTCGATTTAAAGTATATTGATGAGCGATCTTTTTGGCTAGACTTTAAGATTTTCTTTCAGACGATAATTACCGTTTTACGAGGATCCGGTGCCCGTTAAAAATTTCTTTAAATGGTGAAGTAAAAAAAGTTAATTAAGAATGCGAATTTTAATAATTACTCAAATATATCTACCCGAAATGGGAGCACTCTCGAATCGTCTATATCCAATCGTTCAAAAACTTGTCAAAGCTGGTCATGAAGTTTCAGTAGCAACCGGAATGCCAAATTATCCAGCGGGTAAGGTGTTCCCCGAATATAAAGGGAAATTTTCGACTAAAGAGGAAAAGGAAGGATACAAAATTTTGCGGACAAATTATTTTACAGCTCCGCGAAACAAATCAAAAATAACTCAGCTTTTAAGTTATCTGTCCTTTATTCCTGCTGTATTTTTAAGTGGCATCCGAGCCGGAAAATGTGACGTTGTATTAATTACATCACCACCCATTTTCCCCGTTATTCCGGCAATTTTATTGGCAAAAATTCGGGGGGCGAAACTCGTTTTTGATATACGCGATTTGTGGTCTGATGAACTGGTTTCATTTGGTAATATTCCTGAAGATTCAATTTTTGTAAAAATCGCACGAAAATTAGAAAATTGGGGATATCGAATGGCAGATTTAGTGACCGCCACCACAAAATCCTTAGTTGAAACAGTAATAAAACGTGGTGCCAAGAAGAATTCTACGGTTTATCTTCCAAATGGTGCTGATTTAGAATTATTCAAGCCAGTTCCAAAAGAAAATTCGATTGCTAAAGAATATGAATTCAATAATCGCTTTGTTGTGATGTATTCGGGGCTTTTTGGCATTAAACATGGTCTTGAAACTCTTTTAGAAGCAGCTAAATTTCTGAAGGATAACAAAGACATTGTTTTCTTTTTAATAGGCAATGGTGCTCGACGTGCAGAATTAGAGAAATTTATTAAAGAAGAATCGCTTCATAATGTAATTATTAGTAGGGAAAGAGACATTAAAGATATTCCGAAAATAATCTCCCATGCAGATGTATGTTTTGCTGCCTTTAAACCAAAACCATATACAGAGAAAATTATATCAGTAAAAGTTTTTGAGTATCTTGCATGCGAAAAACCTGTAATTGGAGCATTTAAGGGCGAAAGTGCAAGAATCATTAATGAATCAAAGGGTGGAATAGTTGTTGAACCGAGTAACTCAAAAGCAATCGCTGAAGCCATATTAGAACTTTACAAAAATCCATCAAAATGTGAACAGATGGGGAAATCTGGACGACGTTTTGTTAAAGAGAATTTTTCACGCTTAAATTGGGCAATAGAATTTGAACGAATGCTCACAGGTTTATTCAAGAAATCAATAGATTTTTCATCCCAAAGTAAAAAAGAAAAACTTGGAATTGAAGGATAAGACAAAGCTATTTAGGTAATGACCAAAAAATGAGATTATGGAGTTTAAGAATATGACTAAACTTATTTTTTGTTTTGGCTTTGTGTTTTTTGTGTTTTATACCATTTTCAATTCACAGTGGTTAGTTTCGAAGTTACCAAATCAACGTTATAGTCAGGATGATTTGTCAGCAAATTCTCTCATTGAAAAAAAGTTTCCCACGAAAAAAAGAACTCGAAAAGAAGTATTACAGGAAATGCTTTCAAACGGGTGGCTTGATAAAAATTATTCTGAGTGGTTTGTTTCACCGGAAGGAAATTCTACAGGAAGCGGAAAAATTAATTCACCTATGGATTTAACAACTGCTTTTTCAGGAAAAAACAATCGATTATTAATTAAACCAGGTGATATCGTCTGGCTTCGAGGTGGAACATATAAGGGGAGCTTCACAGTAAAAATTGGAGGAAATTCAAAACGTCCTATTCATTTTCGTCAATATCCGGGTGAGCGTGCAATTCTTGACAAATCTTCTGCAAATCGAAAAGTTGGGACTCTCAATGTCAGAAATTCGTACTTATGGTTTTGGGACTTTGAGGTTTCAAACTCGTTTTCAGATCGTAAACGCTTAGATTCTGATGGGAAACTAAAACCATGGCGTGGATCAGGTATAAATGTTTGGGCGGCGAATACCAAATACATCAACCTCGTTGTTCGCGATAATGGACATGGCTTCGGTGTTTGGAATGAAGAAGGGAACACAGAAATCTATGGTTGTTTGATTTTTAACAACGGGAACAATAAAAAAGAGCATGGCATCTATGCCCATAATAAAACCGGGAAACACTTAATCGAGAACAACATTATTTTTAACAATGCAGGTTACGGTTTGCACATCTATGCAAATTCCTCAAAAAGGTCAATAAGCGGATTTGATATAGATAAAAATATCCTTTTTGAAAATGGTTCGCTGATGAATGAAGATCAAGTAGCAGACCAAATTCTGGTTGGTGGTGTTAAAGGAGCACCTGCAAGTAGGATTAAACTGCGTGGTAATGTTGTTTATACAAATCCATTAGCAAAAAGCGGACAGAGTCGTGGAATACGTTTGGGTTACAAACATAAAGAGAATGATGATGTAACTCTTCAGGAAAACCTGATTGTGGGTAAAATTCCTTTGAAAATTTTTTGGTGGAAATCCATAAAGGCTTGTAGAAACAGAATAATTTCATCGGGTCGAAACATTGAAATCAAAACCCCTTTAAATTTCAATAGTTCAAATTATAAATTTGCTCAAAATAGCATCATTTCAAATGGAAAAAAGAATAAATATTTTGTTTTAAACGGTAAGAAAACATCATTTGATAATTGGCATAGCCAAATTAATAACGGCAATTGCAATCAGATGTTTACATCTAATGTAGTAAATAATAACTCTTTGCGAGTTGTCATCAATCGGAACAAATATGACAAAACCATTGCATTTGTAACTATTTACAATAGTAAAAAACTCAAAAATGCTTCAATTGATCTCAGTAATTTTCTTGAAAATGGTAAAAAGTTTAGTGTCTTCGACGCACAAAATTACTTTGGTGAACCAGTTTTAAAAGATGTTTATGATGGGAATCCCATTCGATTGCCTTTGTTAAATAATAAAATTACTCTTCCAATCGGTAAAACAGAACAAAACCCAGTCCATACAGGAACAGAATTTTCTGTTTTTACTGTACAAAAAAATTAAGACGCTATACTTATTAAACCAAAATTATATAAACACACTTAGAACTCTCATAAGTTAAATGTGAATCAAGAGTAGAGCTAAATGTTTGAATTTACCACTTTTTCGTTGCGTTCTCGGCGGATACCTTGGCGAGCTTTGCGGTTAAACTTTTTCCTAATCGCAAAGAAACGCAGAGAGTATCGCAAAGGTTGTAAAGACGGCTAACTTTTTACTCTTGATTCGCATATTAATTACCAATTTCACCCAAATCATTATAGACATGTTGAAATATAAAGCTTGAATCTGTCATATTTAGACAGAAAACCTAAGAAATTAGACAGCTCGGGAGATTCTGAAATTTTTGAGATTAAAGAGTTTTCTTGGGAAAATTTTAGTAAATTTCTTTAGTACGGTGCATTTTATGAGTAATTTTTCTAGCTTATGGGTTTAGATTTAGTTGAATTAGTGATGCGTTTTGAAGAAGAGTTTGAAGTTGAGATTTCCGATTAAGTTGCGGCAGAACTTCAAACTCCAAAAGATGTAATTAGTTTTCTAATTTCAACGCCGGAAATAAGAAACAAAGGAACAACACGAGAAGAAATTGCGAAGAAAGTTTGGTTAATTATGGAAGATGAAGTAGCAATTGATCCGTCGGATTTTAATGAAAATTCCCGTTTTATCGAAGATATGAATATTGATTAGGATTTATAAATAAAAATATGAGTGAAAAACAATTTGAAGGAAAATCAGCAATCGTCACGGGTGCAACTCGTGGAATTGGAAAGGCGATTGCGTTGGAATTAGCGAAGCGTGGATGCAATGTGGCATTTAACTATGCTTCAAGTGCAGATGCGGCGGAAGAAATTAAGGCTGAGATGGAAGGTCTTGGCGTAAAAGCTTTTGCAGATTCTTGCGATGTTGCAAGCACAGAGGAGGCGGCAAATTTCGTAAAGCAAGTCAAAAAAGAATTCGGTGGGTTGGACTTTTTAGTAAATAACGCGGGAATTACAAGGGACAATTTGATTCTGCGTATGAAAGAAGAAGACTGGGATTCTGTAATTGATGTAAATTTGAAAGGAGCCTGGAATTTTTCGAAGGCAGCAGTTCGTCTTTTAATGAGGAACAAAACAGGCGGCTCCATCTTAAATATTTCTTCTGTTTCAGGTGTTGTGGGAATGTTGGGACAATCAAATTATTCAGCATCAAAAGCTGGAATGAATGGTTTAACGAAATCACTCGCTAAAGAAATTGCCAGCCGAAAAGTTACGGTTAATGCTCTAGCTTTAGGTTTAATTGAAACTGATATGGCATCTGAGATGAACGAAGAATACCGTGAAATTATCTTGAAAGAAATTCCGCTTGGGCGTTTAGGAAATACGCAAGAAGTCGCAGAAATTGCTTGTTTTTTGCTTTCGGATTCAGCCAAATACATCACAGGACAAATCATCCAAGCCGATGGCGGTTTGGCAATGTAATTTGATTTTGGATTTTAGATTGAAGATTTTTACAAACCAATATTCAAAATCTGAAATCTAAAACTTAAATATGAGTTTAGATTACCAAGAACAAGAAGAAACTCAGAACGAGCCGCAAGATACTCAACCTCAAGCGGCTCGACCTGTAACTATAACACCTTATTATTCAATTATCTTAATAAGTTGCATTATTATTGTCTGGGGAGTGCAGGTCTTAATTCTTCCTCAGGAATCAGCCGTTCTGGGAGGTAAAGTTTCAGCAGCACTTGCCGGTTTGGTCAAAGATTTTGTTTTAGAAGGACAATATTGGCGACTTTTAACAAGTGCAACCGTTCACGGTGGGATAATCCATCTGGCATTTAATTCTTACGCTCTTTATGTTCTCGGAAGGTTAATCGAAACTCTTTCAAACCGCTCTCATTTAGCCATAGTTTTTATTTTATCCGTCATTGGCGGGGGGCTGATGAGTTTAGCTTTTATGCCGGGAGATTTACCTTCAGTCGGAGCTTCCGGTGGCATAATTGGTTTTTTGGGATATTTGACTGCTTACGGTTTCAAAAGAAGAAAACTGGTATCAAATGCGTTCCTTAAAAATATGCTTTTCAACATCGGTCTGATTGGTTTTTTAGGAGTTTTTGTAATACCAAACGTAGATAATTTTGGACATCTCGGAGGCTTATTAGTTGGTCTGATTTATGGATTTATACAGATTCCAAGTAACCTTTATAAAGACCCGAGAGAAACTTCCAAAGTAACTGATATTTTCGGATATCTCTCTTTGGGGACATTTATCTTAGCTGCCCTGTTTACAATCTTTTTGATGTTGGTTTGGACATTTTGGACATAAAAAAACGAAAGACCGACAAAGATTTGCCGATCCCCCGTTTCCCACAATACTTTTTAACTGTTTAACAGAAAACTCTGCTTGACCAAACAGCAAAATCATTAACCATAGCTCCTGAAATATAACCGAAAGCTGAAAGTCCTGTTACGAAATGAATACCCATTAAACCCACATAAATTGTCAAAGCCAAACCTAAACCATAGCGAGCCAACTTAAAATCACTCCAACGCCAAAGCACTATTGCAGCCGTCGCACCAACAGCTATCTTCACAAGTAAAAAAGGCATGTCGCCCATATCCAAAAGACTCGCCATCAAATGATTGCCTTCCGAAGCAAATCCATTGCGAACCCAGTAAATTGTAAATACTGCATCGAGAAAATTGAGCAAAAAAAGTAAAAAAGTTTGATTAGCCATATGATCAAATAGAGTCCTAGTGTAAAAACTTTTTAAACCTATATCTCTTAATTGATTTACCCCTAGCTCAAGACAAATAAACCAAGGGTAAATCAAAACGAGAGAAACGAAATGTTTTTGTTGTAATAACTATATGTCTAATAGACGCTGTTTTCAATATTTTTTCAAAAAATATTTTTGAAGTGTTTTTTTGCTGAAACAATGGGCTTAATGGCTTTAATTTTATGCAATTTCGAGCATAGAAAAAGAGGGTGCAGAAAATTCTGCACCCTCTTTTTCTATGAAATTATGTTTGTTTTACTTCAAAGCCATTTCATGTTCTTTTCCGATCTTTTCAAGTGTTTCAACTACCTTGTCAATCAACCACTTAGGTGTCGAGGCACCGGCGGTAACACCAACATTTTTAACGTCTTTCAAATCTTCGGGGTTGATGTCCGCTTCGGTCTGAATCAAGAAACTTTTTTCGCATTGCTCTTTGCAAACTGTTAGAAGCTTTCGGCTGTTGGAAGAATGATCTCCACCGATGACATAAAAAGCATCAACTTCACCTGCCAATGCACGAGCCGCATCCTGTCGGTCGCGTGTGGCGGAACAAATTGTGTTAATTATCTGTGTTTCGCCTTCAGCAACGTTCTTTATTGCTTCTGCGGTGTCAAAAAATGTCTTTGCTTTGATAGTTGTTTGAGAAACGACCATCGGATTTTTTAGCTTTGGCAAATCTTTGATCTCGGTTTCATCCTTAATGATGAAAGCGTGTTCGGGAGCATACCCTTTTACGCCAATCATTTCAGGATGGTCGGGATTTCCGATTACAATAACATGACGATTTTCGTTTGCCGCACGTGATGCTAATCTTTGCACACGAGTCACAAAGGGACAGGTTGCATCAACAACTTTTGAAGCTTTTTCTTCGAGTTCATTTTGAACATCAGGAGTAACACCATGAGCTCTAATCACAGCTGTTTCACCGCGTTTGATTTGAACAGGTTCACTTATAGTTGAAACCCCATAATCACCCAAACGCTCCATTTCTTGCTCGTTGTGAATAAGTGGTCCAAGCGTGCGAACCGTTTCCTTTTTTTCCAAAGAATCTTCGACCATTTCGACGGCACGTTCTACGCCGAAACAAAATCCATATTCATCTGCTAATAAAACTTTCATATTATAAAATCAATTCGCCTAAAATGTTGCATCAGTTTATATTTTAACAAAATGACTAATCCAAATAAAACTTCGAATATTGAATACCGTTTTCTGTCAGAAGAAGATTTTTCGGCACTCTATCAAACAAGTTTAGAGGCATTTGCAGATTATTTTATAAAAATGCAGATGACTGAAGATCAGTTTGAAAATCGTTTAGTGCAGACGAGCGTTGATCTGAAATTATCAGTCGGAGCATTTTCCGAAAACTATTTAATTGGGTACACACTCAATGGTTTCGGAGATTGGAATGGCAAACCAACTGCTTACGATTCAGGAACGGGCGTCGTGCCGGAATTTAGAAGCAGAGGCATCGGAAAAAGTATGTTTGATTTTATGACTCCAAGACTCAAAAAGATGGGTATCAAACAAATACTTTTGGAAGTTATCATGGAAAACAAAAAAGCTATTGGACTTTACAAAAAGCTGGGCTTTGAAGAAACCAGAAAACTTATATTTTTTGAACAGATGAAAAAAATAAAAGCCGAAAATAAAAACAAAATCGAAATCAAACAAATTAATGAACCAGACTGGAATCACTTAAAAACTTTCTGGGATAGCCAACCATCTTGGCAATTTTCAGCCTTGGCAGTCGAAAAATCTTTGGCTTTTAAATTAATTTTAGGGGCGTATTTGGATAATAATTTGGTTGGGTACAGTGTTTTATTTCCTAAATCAGGAACTGTCGCACAGATTGGAGTAAATAAAAATTATCGGGGAAAAGGAGTCGGATTAAAGCTCTTAACCGAAATGCAAGATAAAACAGAAGATGACAAGAAATTAGTTTTTGGAAACGTAGATAACAATTTGGATAGCTTAAACAACTTTCTAAATACGTTGGATTTCAAACAAACAACTTCTCAATACGAGATGATTAAGCCCTTGTAAATTTATCTGATCGGTTCACGCAAAATTATTTCAGCCGTTTCTCTGGCAATTTTGGCAGCTTCAGGATTTGAATCCCGTAAATGGGCGATTTGCATTAAAGCTTCACCCGTTCTTGAGAGCAATCTAACCAGATCACCTTCTTCGGCTTTTATGTCTCGTACTAAATCTTCCCAACGTACACCGTTCACCCATTCTTCAGCAGTTGCCGCAGCAGAAAAATTTATCTCGTCGGTTGGTTCTACTCCAAAACTCCATTCTTTTTTAGATACCTCGTAAATTATTTCTTCAAATTCGGTCAAAACTCCGATCAGTTTATCAGAAAGATGAAGTTCCCCGTAATCTCTGTCAGAATCTGCCGCCAACGCCGCCATCAAACCCGCAACCTGTTTTATTTCAAGCTTTTCGAACAAACCTTTTTTTAATGCTTCTCCGGCAAGCAGCGGTCGGTCAATTCGTAAGTCCGCGAGCCACTTCCCTGTTTCAGAAACTGTCTGAGTGCCGAAATCCAAATAGTCGAAATAGTCCAAAACCTTCGCACGATTTTCAAACGGAAGCCAAATTCCGCTTCGTAAAAAATCTATGTCGCGTTTTGATTTTTGGATAGCTTCCGCATCATTCCAAACTGCCCAAAATAATTGATGTGCTGAGCGTTTTTCATTCTCGCTCAAATATTTCGGAATAAGTTTTTCAATCAGTGAATTTATTAATTCTTCAGCTTCATGTGAATCGTCCCTTTTTGCAGTTAGTTTTGGCTCTTTTATGACAGGATTTCTGCCCTCATATATGTCGTAAAAAGCGTCTTCGATTGATTGTTCATCAATCGGATACTTTTTTGAATAAACTTTTTTAACATGTGAAAGAGAAATGTTAGAACTCCAACCGTCATCTCTCATTGTCACGACCTCATCGCCAAAAACGTTCAATACAAGTAGAAAGTTTTTTCCGCTACGCCCCTTTGAAATTATCCTGCCTTCTTCGACATTCTTCTTAAGCCATTGGTAACGCATTTCGGCACGGGTTACAGGCAGTTTTTCTTGAAGCCGATTTCTTGCACTAACCAAGCGTTCGAAGCCAATTGCATCATCTATTGAAATACCCAAACTGCTTTTTGCAATTTCTTTGTTTAGATTCTTTAAGTGTTTTTCTATTCGTCCTTCGATCTTGGTTATTTTTCTTGCTGTTTTGCGAAAGGCAAAGCTTTTTTCCGCTATCGCACGAACTTGTTCAAAACTGCCGAAAGCATCAAGTAAGTTTAAAAGGCTTGAATAAGTTGCACGAAATTTACTTTCAAGTGGATCAGGTGGAGATTCAAGTAGTTCAGCAATTTTTGGCGGATTTTGAAATTTACTTGGAGCAAGCACGGCAAAACCAACATTGTCACGCCCGCGTCTGCCCGCACGTCCTGTCATTTGTTGCAATTCGCTTGCTTCGATTGGTCGCCAGCCGTCATTCCCGCGTGTGTCAGCATTAGAAATAACAACCGTTCTTGCCGGAAAATCAACTCCTGCCGCAACGGTCGAAGTAGCAAAAATCGCATTGAGCAATCCAGCCGACATCATTTTTTCGATCAAAAGTTTCCATGCGGGAATATGTCCTGCGTGATGAGAAGCAATTCCAGCCCGAAGCATTATTTTTCGGTGTCTGTGACGCTTAACTTCGGGAAATTCATACGCAAATTCATTATATATTTCCCAGCGTTTTTCCTGTTTTTCTTCATCAATTCGTAAGGACTTATCAAGGGCAACTTCGCTTGCGGATTCATCACATTTTCTTCGTGAAGGTACAAAGACAATTGCAGGTAAAAGATTATGATCCTGTAAAGCTTTTATGAGTCTTGGTGGAGGGATTTCAGGCAAATTAAATCTCATTAAAATATGTTACCTTAATGCCCAAGACTTGCAAGATGGAAAAGAAACTTTAGGCGGCTAAACGGCTTAATTTTGCGTTTAAAAAACTATTTTTAGGCATTAATTGACTCAAAAGAAAGAAGAGAATAAACTTCTGATACCTTCAAAACTTTTACAAACCAAAAATTAACTTTTGTAAAAATCCCAAAATCAAAATCAAGGAGAACTTAATAATATGAGCAAAGTTGAATCTGCGGATCTTATTTTAAAGCTTTATGATCTGAGACGCGAAAAAGTTATGCGTGAAGCAAGAAACTGGATGTTCACTTATCATCCGACGAGTGGTGAAGAGATTGGCAAAATGATTATGACTGAACCTGAGAATAGTGCCTATTTCCGTATGGTAACCTCTTATTGGGATATGGCAGCGTCATTTGTAAATCACGAAGCAATTGATGCTGAGATGTTCAATGATACAGCAGGCGAGCATGTTGCAATTTATGCAAAACTTGAACCGTATCTTGAAGATTTAAGGAATCATTTTGATAGCCCTGATATGCTCAAACATCTCGAAAAAGTCATCAAAGATTCACCTGATGGAATGGAAAGAGTAAGAAAAATGCAGGGATGGTTTAAAGAAATGGCTGAACAATCAACCAAAGGAGAAAACAGGACTGACGCTGCTACTCAGTAAAATTAAATAGAGTTCTAGTTCCAACCTTGACCGAAATGTTTTCGAGTCAAGGTTTTTATTTTAAGAAATAGATTCTTTAAAAAATTTATGGAAAAATCATCTTTATGCAAAATCAACTCGAAAAATGGCACAAATTCGTTGAAACGATTAACCCCGAAATTCTCAATGAAATTTTGGCTGATGATATTAAATTTCACTCACCTTTTGTCTGGAAACCAAAGCAAGGAAAACAGATGACAATCGCAATTCTCACAACGGTTACGGAAGTTTTTGAAAATTTTCGATACGTGCGAGAAATTAAAGATGCAGAGAATTGTATGTTGGAATTTGAAGCGAATGTCGGTGATCTGACATTGCGGGGCGTTGATATTATAAAATTTGATGAAGACGGTAATTTTGTGGATTTTGAAGTTATGATTCGTCCTGCCAATGCACTCCAAGCTTTGGGAAACGAAATGACCAAGCGTTTATCGGAAAAAGGTTTTATTTAAATGATTTGATACAATTTTCTCAATGGCGAATGCAGATTTACGTTTGAAAGAAAATGTTGCAGGGGAATTTTTTGTTGATGAAACCTGCATTGATTGTGATACTTGCCGACAGATTGCTCCCAAAACTTTTCACGACCACGGCGGACAATCAAGCGTTTATCGCCAGCCGAAAAACCCCGAAGAAATAAAATTAGCAAATATGTCGGTTGTTGCCTGCCCGACAGGCTCAATCGGTGCAGGAAAAATGCTTGATGCGAAAGCTGCTATTGATTCTTTTCCATACAAAATCACCGAAAATATTTACTACTGCGGTTACAACTCTGAGCAAAGTTTTGGAGCGTGGAGCTATTTGCTAACGCGACCACTTGAAGAAGGCGGAAACATACTTATTGATTCGCCGCGTTTTTCCAGCCCACTTGTTAAAAATATTGAAAAATTAGGCGGAATCGAAAAGATTTTTCTCTCACATAAAGATGACATTGCCGATCACGATTCATTTGCCGAAAAGTTTGGTGCAGAAAGATTTATGCACGCAGACGATGGAGCAAAAACTTACGGAATTGAAAATATTATTGAAGGCGACGGAGAATTTGAGATTGATGATGAATTAAAAATTATTCCTGTCTCAGGACATACGAAAGGCTCACAAGTTTTGCTCTACAAAAACAAATATCTTTTCACAGGAGATCATTTAGCTTGGTCGCCAAGCAGAGATTCTTTAATTGCTTTTCGAGGTGCATGTTGGTATTCGTGGACAGAACAAATTGATTCGATGGAAAAGCTCTTAGATTATGAGTTTGAATGGGTTCTGCCGGGACACGGACGCATTGCCCACAGACCTAAAAGTGAGATGAAAGAACATTTGATTGGCTGTATCAAATGGATGAAAAAAGTTGCTTGAAAACTATCGTCGTCTTCCCCGATAATTTCTGTTGCGACTATTGTCTTTTTTAGCAAATTGATTTATTTGCCGATTATATTTTCCATTCTCATTAATAAGCGGAAAAAGCTGTGTATTTGGTGCTAAAAAAGCGGCTCGTAATTCGACGGGACGTTGTCCGGCACGATTGATAATGCGAACTTTTGTGCCACGAGTCTCTTCTATCCAACGGGCAAACTCTTCCGCGTTTCCAATGGTTGCTGACAAAAGCAACATACGAATTCTCGGCGGTGATAAAATTATTGCTTCTTCCCAGACGTGTCCGCGATATTCATCCGATAGATAATGAGCTTCATCCAAGATCACAAAATCCGTATTAACCTGTTCGCCATGCCGCAGGGCGTCAAAAAGTTGGTTACGATATATTTCCGTCGTACCGACAATTAGAGGTGCATCAGGGTTTTCTTTTCGGTCACCTGTGAGAATTCCAACATTTTCTTCGCCAAACTCTTCGCCGAATTCCATATATTTTGAGTTCGTTAAGGCTTTTAAGGGAGTTGTGTACCAAGCACGTTTTCCGTCTTCCAATAAACGGCGAATCTCCTCGCGGGCGATCCAAGTTTTTCCGCTTCCCGTCGGGGCGGTCACAAGAACATCTTCTTTTTCGATTGCTTCGAGAGCCTCGACCTGAAAATCATCTGGAACAAATGGTTGCGGTTCGGGCGTGCCGATTCCTTCAAGTAATTTTTCTAAAGCTCTTTTTTGTTCAAACGTATATTCTGCTTTTTTAGGCTCGAAATTTTTCTCTTTGGCAAAATTGTGCTTAAACTTACGATCTTTATGAGGGCGTTTGTTTGCTTTGGATTTATTTGCTTTTTTCCATTTGCTCTTGCGGCGGGATTTATCTTTGCCTTTTCGTGCCATAAAAATGATGTTAAAGGCTCTTTAAGGATTTGTCGAACATCTTTAGTTTAAATAGGAAAAATGCTAATATTATGAATTGTTTCGCAACTTTTTAGATACCTTGAGCGTCTAATATTAGCGAAGGTTTTATTATCGCCCCGTTTGATTGGAAAGAGAGAGTAAAGCGAAGAAATATGGAAGAGAATCAAAATTTTTTACAGGGCTACGAAGTTAAAAACTGGGATTTTTCACCCAGAATATACAAAATTCTTGCCTCAGCAGCAATTTTTAATCTTTTGTTTTTGGTAGTTATTGGACAAACTAATTTACTACAAGCAAAAGCTTGCAATAGTCCGCTAATTAGTAAAGTTTGTAGTGTTTTAGATACCGTTTATGTTGGAAGTAAAATTCTGAGCGGCGGCGAAGATTATGTTGTAAAAGCATACAACCAAACATCAATTGATGATGCCGATGTGGTTTGGGTTGATAATACAGGCGAAACACCCCAACTTCAGTATCCGGAAGGATATTTCCAAGTTGCTAATCGTGACGAACTGGCAATGCTTGAGAGTTTGGATTCCGAATTCTCAAATGAAAACTCACCTTTTGGCAACAATCCGCTTCCACCGATCGCTTCAAGTCCTTCGACTTCGACTCCACCTCCACCTCCGCCAATGAGAACAGCTCCGAGAAGAAGAGGCGGCAGTGTTTTTTCCAAAAAGCAAAGATTGCCTAAGAAAAGTAAAAACACAATCGTTGGAGATCTGCCGGATGATCCGTTTGATACAAACGACGGTGATGAAAAATCCAATGACAAAAATAAAGGCAAAGACAACGTAGCAGATAGCAAAACAAACGAAAAAACGAATAAAACTCAGAAAGAACTTGAAAATAAAACTGCTACAAACAGCGATTCTGTAAAAGAAGTTGAAATTAACAAAAAACCTCTTCAAGATTTTGCAGATGAAATCGTCACCCGCTGGTCTAAAAAAGAAATTGATCTAACTAAACCATTTGCTGTAAAAATAAACGCGGTTCTTACAGATGACGGAAGGTTTAATCGTGAAAAAACAAGATTTGTCGGACAGCAAGGTGATGAGGACATTGTAAATGTTGCTAGAAAAGCTGTCGAAGCTGTTGGCGATAGCGGATTCCTCGCTTACTTGAGAAACTTGGACGTTAAACAAGTTAGCATGACATTAATTCAAGATGGTGAGAAACTTTATGCAACTGTAGTTTCAGTTCAAAGAACTCCCGAACAAGCAAAAACTAAAGCAAGTGGACTGAGAAATCTTATTTCGATTAGCAAATTAACTATTAAAGGAGAAGATGAAAAGACGCTTTTGAGTAGTGCAAAAGTTACCAGTGAAGGTAAAAATTTCTTGATAAATGTTAATATCCCCAAGCCAGTGGCTGATGAAATGATGAACAGAAAATTGGAAGAGGCTTTGCTGGAAAGAATCAAGAAGCAGAAAGAAACTCAACCTAATCCTAAACAACCCAGCGGCACCACAGAAAACAAAACCGCTACTGATGCGGCAAGCAAATAAATAAGAATCTTGAGCAAGAGAAATAAATTAACTCTCATAACAATAAGTTGGCTGATGCTTTTTACAATAATTGCATCAGCCCAATCTAGTTCTGGTAAAGAAATTGTAATAAATAAAAAGCCTTTACAAGATTTTAGCTCTGATGTTGTTGATCGTTGGTCTAAAAAGGAAATTGATTTAACAAAACCTTTTTTAGTTGAACTTGAAGGAGTTATAACTCAAGAAGGCAAGTTTGATCCTGAAAAGACTAGGTTTGTAAACTACGAAGGTGACGAAGATATTGTAAATGTTGCAAAGTCTGCTATTGAAGCTATTGGTGATAGTGGATTTTTACAGCATTTAACAAAGTTATACATACAAGATGTAAATATCATTCTCTTTCAAACTGAAAATAGCTTTTCAGCTCATCTAAAATCAAAAATCAAATCAAAAGAAAGAGCAAAAACATTAAGTTCTGCTCTCAGGTCTTTACTTATTTTTGCAAAACTAAACGTAAAAGGCTCCGATGAAAAATTTGTTTTGAAAAATACTTCTTCCACATCCAAAGATTCCTTACTAATTATTGAATTTAACGCACCAAAAGCTGATTTTCACAAAATGATTAATCGTCAGTTAAAACAAGCATCCAAATATAAATAATTCGACATCTTAGAAAAGATTGGTTTTTGTAGTAGAATTATAAAGGCTGATATGAGCAAGAAAAACAATCACAATCCGATACATTTTATTACTACACTCTCGGTGTACCTCGGATTGGTCTTAGTTGGAGCTTCACCGCAGATTCTGGCTCAAGCAAAATTAGCAAATCATTCACAATCTAATAGTTTTGAAATAAATGTAAAAACCAACAGTGTTTTTTCAAAACTAAAGTTCAAATCAAAGTTTGAATTCCAAGATGTTTTGCCATTTGCCTTTTTAGGCTGTGCGAAATTCAACAATCGTACTTGGAAGTCGCAAGAAAATTTCCAGAACTTAAAAAACCTGCATGCTGAAATTTTAGTGAATAACAATCAGGTTTTGCTCTATACAAACTTCCCACGTGCTTCAATATAGTCAAACAATTCTTCTTTAACGCGAAAACAAATTCCCTTAAAGGCTTTTCTTTTCGCAAAATATCGTTACAATCTTTAGTTTTGTTGTGTAAGAACAGCAAAAGATTTTAAAATATTGTGAGTTTGATAATAAGTAGCGGCAGCCCTTCCGAATGGACAGGTTACCGACACAAAAACTCACGTTATATCAACCGTAAGAGACGGCTTTATATAAAAAAGAGGAAATTATGGCTAGGGTAAATAGCTTTGCAGATAAATTAGTTAAGAAAATTTTCGGAACGGAAACCGATAGATACTTAAAAGAATCAAAACCAATTGTTCAATACATAAACGGTTTAGAACCTGAGATTCAAAAACTCTCCGACGAAGAATTACGTGGAAAAACCGAAGAATATAAAAAACGTATTCAAGATGCTGTCGAAGGCATTGAGGACAAAGATGAACGCTACAAAGTCGAGCAAGAAATTTTAAAAGAAATTATGCCTGAAGCTTTTGCAGTTGTGCGAGAAGCTTCGGTTCGAACGACGGGAATGCGTCATTTTGATGTTCAGTTAATCGGTGGAATGGTTCTGCATGAAGGTAAGATCGCCGAGATGCGAACGGGTGAAGGTAAAACGCTTGTTTCTACACTTCCCGCTTATCTAAATGGCTTGACAGGACGCGGTGTTCACATCGTTACGGTAAATGATTATCTCGCCTCCCGTGACGCTGAGTGGATGGGTGAAATTCACAGATTTTTGGGCTTGACGGTCGGTTGTATTCAAAATGAAATGGATGATGCCGAACGTAAAGCAGAATATGACTGCGACATAACATACGGAACAAACAATGAATTCGGCTTCGATTATCTACGCGATAATATGAAATTCGATGTCGAATCACTTGTCCAGAGAGATCACTATTTCTCAATCATTGACGAGGTTGATTCGATCCTTATTGACGAAGCCCGAACTCCGCTCATCATTTCCGGCGCGTCGGATGAAGCAACCGACAAATACTACGTTGCAAACGAAATAATTCCGAAACTGGAAAAAGGTGAAAAAGATGAAGAAACCAAGAAAACAACGGGTGATTATCTGGTTGACGAGAAAAACCATTCGGCAGTTTTAACCGAACAGGGTGTTGCTAAATCCGAGCGTTTATTAAAAGTTGATAACCTTTACGATCCATCAAATATGGACTTGCTACATTGTGTTGAGCAAGCTCTAAAAGCCCATACGCTTTACAAGAACGATCATCATTATGTTGTTCAAGACGGCGAAGTAATCATCGTTGATGATTTTACGGGACGCCTTATGTCAGGTCGTCGCTGGTCAGATGGTTTACACCAAGCCGTCGAAGCAAAAGAAGGTGTTCAGATCGAACGCGAAAACCAAACTCTTGCGACCATTACGCTACAAAACTATTTTCGTATGTACGAAAAACTTTCGGGTATGACGGGAACAGCGGAAACCGAGGCGGAAGAATTTCAGGAAGTTTATGGTTTGAGTGTAATCGTTATTCCAACAAACAGACCTATTGCACGTGGAGATCATCCTGATGTAATTTATCGCACACTTCCTGAAAAATGGAATGCGGTTGTCGAAGAAATCAAGCGTTCGCATAACAAAGGGCAACCCGTTTTGGTCGGAACAGTTTCGGTGGAAAACTCCGAACTTATTGCTCAAAAACTTACTAAACAAGGTATTCCGCATAATGTCTTGAACGCAAAATATCACGAGAGTGAAGCCGAGATCGTTGCTCAAGCTGGTCGGAAAGGTGCTGTAACAATTGCAACCAACATGGCTGGTCGCGGGACGGACATCATACTCGGCGGAAACCCCGAATTTCTTGCGAGAGATTATTTAAGACGTCAAGAAATAAATCCCGATGAGGCAACGGAAGAGCAGTTTGAGACTGAGCTTCAGAAAGCCAAAAGGGTTGCGGATGCCGAACATGAGGAAGTGATCAATGCAGGCGGTTTATATATTCTCGCAACCGAACGACATGAATCACGGCGGATTGATAACCAACTTCGTGGACGTGCAGGACGTCAGGGTGACCCGGGTGAAACGAGATTTTTCTTGTCACTTGAAGATGATCTGATGCGTATCTTCGCGGGCGATAAAGTTCGCTCAATGATGAGCTGGCTCGGTATGGAGGAAGGCGTTGCAATCGAATCTAAAACTGTTTCCAAACAGATCGAGCGTGCTCAAAAAGCAGTTGAAGCAAGAAACTTTGAAACTCGTAAACACGTTTTGAAATATGATGATGTGATGAACAAACAACGCGACACGATCTACAAGTTACGTCGTGATTTGATGTTCCAACCTGAACACAGAGAGTTCCTTCTAGGTGAAACGGGCGTTGCAAAAGACTTGCTTGATGATCTAACAAATTACTTCTTGAACTTGGAAATTTCCCCTGATGAATGGGATGTTGATACATACGCCGCTGAAATTGAAAACATATATTCAATTGATCCGGCAGTTGATGCAGGTGTTGATTACAACAAAATGAACCCTGAGGAAGTCAAAGAGACGATTTGGAAAAAAGCCATTGCCGATTATGAAGAAAAAGAGGAATTGGCAGGCGATGAATCTCTAAGGGCTTATGAACGTTACATAATGCTCAACATCATTGATTCACAGTGGAAAGATCATTTGCTCTCGATTGACCATCTAAAACAGGGAATTGGCTTAGTTGGCTACGGACAAAAAGATCCACTTGTTGAATACAAAAAACAATCTTTCGATATGTTTCAGGCGATGCTTGACCGCATTGATACAAATACAATTCGTTCACTTTTCAATCTGGAAATCGTTACGCAAGACGAACAGGAAGAAATGGAACGTCTCGAACGCCTCGAACGCCAAAGAGCACAGAAACAGGCTGCTGGAATGGCTTTCACAGGAGCTTACGAAGGTGTCCAAGCCGCCGGTGAGGAAGCTCTCAAGAACACACCTTTTGTCCGCGATGAACCTAAAATGAAACCAAATGATCCATGCCATTGTGACTCAGGCAAAAAATACAAAAAATGCCATGGAGCGTTTTAGAAAGTAAAAAGTAAAAAGACAAAAGTTAAAAAGCGAGAGATTTTGATTTCTCGCTTTTTTTGTATCTGCGTTGGACTTCAGAAAGTGATTTGTTTTGTTGATAAGTCTTAAATTGTCCCGTTAAAAAATCAAGTAATAGCAAACAATTGTAATTACCAAAAAGAAAATGAAGTTCAAAACTACCGGTATAAATAAAATCCGACTCGCCCATTTAATTGATTGAGTAACTATTTTGTCGGCACTGTCAGCAACTTTTGCGACGGTTTGCATACGCTTGATTAAACGGGCTTCTTTTTCACCATCAGGAAGAGATTCATCAAATACTTCTTCTGCATATTCCGCTTCAACGTCTTCGATGGTTTTCCTCGTTGCAAGATTCGCAAGTCTTCGAACCAAACCGGAAAATAATCCGCCTATCAGAGGAATTTTTCTCTTTAAAACAGCGATTATGGTTGGAACAATGACTACATGCATTACACCTCGAAATGTTTCACCAAATCCGGGAAATTCAAGCGTGTTATTTTTCTTTTTCAAATAAACATTTCGAACGTCTTCCGAAACTTCTTTGGTAAGTCCCAAACCTGCACTCACGGCTTGTGTAATATCGCTCCTTAACCGAAAAATAAAAGGAATCGCCGCAGTCGTCAGAGCGTTGATAATACTCGCCACAGGAATCAAAATTATTGCCACAAGCGTTGAGAAATATCCTGTTACAAGCAAAGCTAAAATGCTTGTAATTATCAGGTATATGAATAATGGAATGATGATGTATTTTCCGGCATAGATGGGAAAAGTAAGGATATTGCTTATAAATTCTGCGATCTCGGGACGTCTGTAGTCTTCAAGATTTACGCCCGTACTTGCCTCAAATTTATTTGCAATCGCTTTTGGTTTATCTTCTGCCACTCTGTAAACTTCCCTTTTTTCGTGAAAATACTGAACTATTGATTTCTTTTAACTTCAATGACAGGTGAATTCCCCTTTTCACTCGTAGCAAAAATGGAAGTCGCATCGGCTGAATAGCAAATTGCTTCGCCCTGGTTGCGTTTACCTAATTTGATTATCGCAGGTTCATCCTTCCAAATTTGTTCAAACTCATCCGATTCTTCATCTAACTTAATTTCATAAGCATTAAAGTAATCACATACAATAATTCGCTTTCCGTCAGGAGAAATTTCACCACCCGTAACAATTCCGTTTGGTAATGCGGGAAGGCTCAAATCTGCGATTTGCTTTAATTGATTTTTCCTGCCGCTTTTGTAATTTGATAATTTGTAAACTCCTGAAGCTCCGCTGAGTCGTTTGGTTAAAATGTATATAGCTTCTGTTTTCGGATGGATTAGTAACGCCTCTGAATCTCTTCTGACAGTTGGATAACTAAAGTTTACCGCCACAGCTCTTTTTGTAATTTTCGGTCTTTTATCGCTTGAGTTTTTATCCGCTTTAGAAACCTTGGGTTCCGGTATTTTGTAAACGGTCAGAGTCCCTCTTGCACGAGAGTTATTTCCGATGTCACCGATATATAAGAAACAGTTTCCCTGTTTATCTTTTAAAGTTGCGAGGTCTTCCCAATCAGTATTTTTTGCTCCTGAGACTCTCCAAGTGCCGAGTTTTTCACCTTTTTTGTTTAACGCATAAATATGATTGTCATTGCCTGAATCGTTGTGTGTCCACAAAATTTCGGGATTGCAGCGGGAATTGACAAGTCCGCTGCTTTCTTTAATTTCTTTTGATTTTATTCTGCCGATGACCTTTGGTTCTTCAAATCTATCTGAGAGTTTTTTCTTAGTATCTTGAGTATTAGTACCGATCTGTGATGAAACAAATGAGCAATTAGTGAAAATCCCGCAAAGAAATAATAAAGATATGACAAATGTGAATTTTTTAGTTATAGTTTTGTAAAACATTGACTTCCTCGAAAGCATTATAACGTAAATTAGTTATGCGATGTTCATAAAACTTTTTTCAATCAAAAATCGTTTTATATTTTAGATGAATACCCCAATGATTGTTGGAACTGAATGGCTGGTCGAAGCTAAAGGCTGTAACGAAAATTTGCTCCGTGATGAAGAAGTTCTTCGTCGCACTTTTGCGTCTATCATAAAAGACCTAGGCTTAAAAACAATTGGCAAAGATATATGGCATAAATTTCCCGGCGAAGGTGGCGTAACCGGTCTGGTCGCACTTTCGGAATCGCATCTTGCTTGCCATACATATCCCGAATATAACATCGCTACTTTCAATTTGTATTGTTGTAAAAGTCGCCCTGAATGGGATTGGAAAAAAAATCTACAAGAAATGCTTGAAGCAAAAGAAATTTCCATAACAAAAATTGAACGTGGAAGCGAAAACACCAAAGCTCAAAAGGCAGGAGGTGAAGTATGAGTACTTTAAAAGCCAACTGTCCGAGTTGTGCAGGACCGATCGAATTTAAAGCCGGTTCGACAATTGTCGTGGTCTGCCCTTTTTGCCGTTCTGCTGTTGCCCGTACTGACAGAAAACTTGAAGATTTAGGAAAAGTTGCCGAAATAGTTCAATCAAAATCACCTCTCAAATTAGGACTTCGCGGAGAATACAACGGTAATAAATTTGAGTTGACCGGAAGAGCTCAAATAAAACACGGAGCCGGTGGATTTTGGGATGAATGGTATGCAACATTCTCAAATGGTTGGGTAGGTTGGTTAGCCGAAGCACAAGGCAGGTTTTATATGACCTTTTACAAACCTCTACCTGAAGGTGCAAAGCTTCCCGAATACGATCAACTAAAGCCGGGACAAAGATTGGATGGACTCTCTGATGAAACCCATTTGATTGTCAATGAAAAAGGAGTCGCTACATACATCGCCGCTGATGGTGAAATTCCATATCAATTAAAACCCAATGAGCAATCACAATACGCTGACCTAGTTGGTAAAAAAGGTGTTTTCGCTACGATAGATTATTCAACTAAACCACCATATCTCTTTTATGGACAAGAATTAACTCTTGCCGATATGGGTTTGGCTGACAAGCGTTCAGCAGAAAGAGAACAACGTGTCGCTCCGGCAGAAGCGATGAGTTGCCCAAACTGCGGAGGCGCTTTGGAACTTAAAGTTCCCGACCAATCCGAGCGTGTAACTTGCCCGTATTGTAATTCTCTTCTAAATGTTGACGACGGAAATCTAAAATATCTAAGAGCCCTCAAGAAAAAAGTTCCGCATCAAGATTTCGTCTTAAAGGTCGGTTCAAAAGCCAGCTTCAAAAACTTTGCAGATGGCATCGAACTTGAAATTATTGGATCAGTCAAACGGAGCGTTACCTTTGACGGAGTTAAGTATTTTTGGGATGAATACTTGCTCTATAATCCAAAAGTTGGCTTCAAATGGTTGGTGCATTCAGATAACCACTGGAATTTTGTTGATTCGGTCAATGCGGCTGAACTTGAAGTTTCACAACCGATTGCAGGTGTTAAACCGACTGTAAAATATAATGGAAAATCTTACAGAATTTTCCAAGACGCACCAGCACGGGTTGAATATGTCAAAGGTGAGTTTTATTGGCGTGTAAATGTCGGTGAGACCGTTCGAGCGGCTGACTTTGTTGCACCTCCTTTTATGCTCACACAGGAAATGAACAATAACGAAGTCAATTGGTCATTAGGGACTTACCTTAAAAAAGAAGAAGTTGAAAAAGCTTTTGACGTAAAGAATTTACCGAAACCATGGAATGTTGCTCCAAACCAACCTTTTGAAGGAACTGGCTTGATCAAATATGGTTTATTGCTCTTAGGTGCTTTCATAATAGTTTCTATTTTTCTGATTCCTTTAACAGGTCTTAGCAAGACAGCTCTCAATCAGGAAGTTATGTTAAAGCCTTTGCCAAGACCAAACGGTACACAAGTTGTTTTCACACAGCCTTTTAATCTTGATGGTTACAAAAATGTGCGTATCACTGCCGCCGCTCCCGTCAGCAATTCATGGACGGATTTGAATATAGATTTGATCAACGAAAAAAGAAGCGACGTTGAAGCCGTAAATATACCGATTGAATACTATTTCGGGGTTTCAGATGGAGAAAGATGGACTGAAGGAAGCAAAATAAATGATGCGACAATTTCAGCTGTCCCTGAAGGAAGATATGCATTGAGGATTGAAGGCACTTGGAAAGATTGGAACAGACCAATGCCTGTTCGTGTCAAAGTCGAGCAAAATGTAACTCGCGGAGTTAATTTCTGTTTGGCACTCGTATTTTTACTTATTGGACCAATTATTGGTTTATTCCGTAAATTCTCATTTGAATCCCGCCGCTGGAGCGAAAGTATGTTTGGAGGAAGCGGTTAAGGTGTTGGTAAATGACAAAAGCAATTTAAATGAACAATTGATTGCCAATCACCGAAAACTAACAAAATTATGTTAAGAAAATTATATTATGCAATGGGGATCGGGGTTATATTGATGTACACAACGTCAAGCTGGCTCGGCTGGGAGTTTTTTAATTCCGGGCAAAATCGCTCATTTTTAGGAGTTCCGTTTATTAGTACAGGATATCGTGGAGGAAAATAATTTTGATGAGTTTACTAAGCAACTTTGCATTTGTTGTTAGATTTAACGATTTGGCTGAAGTTTTGGTAACGACACTTATTTTTGTCGTTATAGGCTTAATCTTCTTTGCTATCGGTTTTTTCATACTCGAAAAAGGTATGCCGTATTCGGTTCATAAAGAAATCGAAGAAGATCAGAATACAGCACTCGGAATCATAATTGGCTCAATGCTGATCGGTATTGCTATCATCATCGCCGCCGCAATTCACGGATAAAGTTAGTGGAAAACGGAAAGTGGAAAGTGGAAAATGTATAGTTTATTTCATTTTTGCACTTTCCGCTTTGCTTTTCCGTTTTAGAGAATGAACAAAACTCCGCTTTTATTTATCAATGTCATTATTATCGCTACCTGCGGTTTGATCTATGAACTACTCGCTGGAACTCTCGCTTCTTATGTTCTTGGTGATTCCGTCACACAATTTTCACTCATTATTGGGATTTATCTTTCGGCAATGGGAGTCGGTTCATGGCTTTCGCGTTTTATTGAAAAAAACGTTGCTGAAAGATTTATTGAGATAGAACTCGCCGTTGCTGTTCTCGGTGGAACTTCCGCTCCACTTTTATTCTTAACCTTCGCAAGTCTTTCATTTTTTAGTGTAATTCTCTATTCAGTCGTTTTTGGAATAGGTGTTCTCGTCGGACTGGAAATTCCGCTCTTAATGCGAATCCTAAAGGACGAATTCGATTTCAAAGAACTTGTCGCCAGAGTTCTCGCCCTCGATTATGTAGGAGCTTTAGCCGCTTCGATTCTTTTCCCGATATTTCTCGTACCAACGCTCGGACTGGTTCGCACATCTTTGGTTTTCGGTGCAATGAACGCCGCCGTCGGACTTTGGGGAACGTGGCTTCTCGCACATCTGCTTAAACCAAACAAAATTTTAGTCCTTCGAATCAAGGCTGTTTTGGTCATTGCCCTTTTAATAATTGGTGCAATTAAATCCGAATCATTAACCAAACTAGCTGAATCGGAACTTTTTCAAGAAACAATCATTTACGCAAAAAGTTCTTACTATCAAAGAATCGTAGTAACTCGGAGTAGAACGGGATTTGCACTTTTCTTAAATGGAAATCTCCAATTTAATTCATTTGATGAATACCGCTATCACGAAGCATTGGTTCATCCCGCAATGCTTGCTTATGATGGTGAACCTAAAAATATTTTAGTTTTAGGAGGCGGCGATGGGTTAGCTGTTAGAGAGGTTTTAAGATATAAATCGGTCGAAAAGGTTACGCTCGTTGATCTTGATCCAGCAATTACAAATTTAGCAAAAAATTTACCACTTTTAGTTGATTTAAATAAAGACGCACTAAACAATAAACGCGTAAAAATAATTAATTCAGACGCATTTGTTTGGTTAGATCAGAATAAAACCGAACCATTTGATGTAGTTATTGCAGATTTTCCAGACCCGAATAATTTTGCACTCGGGAAACTTTACTCAACGAGATTTTATAAGCTTTTGAAAGAAAAACTGCGTCCCGATTCGACTCTCGTAATTCAAAGCACTTCGCCGCTTTATGCAAGAAATTCTTACTGGTGCATTGTCAATACGCTCGAAGCTTCTGGCTTTAAGACAAAGCCTTTTCAGACGACAGTTCCATCTTTCGGAATCTGGGGATATGTTCTCGCTAAACAAAAAGATTTTGAGATACCGAAAGAAGTTCCGAAAGACTTAAAGTTGAATTTTCTGGATTCGGATTCATTTGTTTCGATGTTTGATTTCCCCGTTGATGCTTCCGAACCCGAAGATGATCTGGAAATTAACCGCCTTGATAATCAAGCATTGGTCAGATATTACGAAGCCGAATGGCGTCGGTTTGAATAACAAATATAAAGCTTGTTAGCGAGTAACTTTGTTGGCTCAAAATTTGATTTTGGACTAACTTATTCAACTCAGGTTCAACAGACTTGCTTTTCTGCATATGTTCACACGCAGAGAAATCCTAAAATCCTTCCTTGGCTTACCGATAGCTCTTGCAGCTTGTAAGACTAGTTCACCGAAAAATGAATTCGACGGTGAGATTGTCGGTGCTTCAAACAATATCGGACATATTCTGCGTGACGCCAGAAACTTTGAAGTTCCTGAAAATAATTGGAAAGAGACTAAAATTGCAATTGTCGGTGGTGGAATTGCAGGATTGTCGGCTGCTTGGAAACTAAAAAAAGAAGGTTTTAATGATTTCGTTTTGCTCGAACTCGAAGACAAAATGGGCGGGACTTCGGCAAGCGGAAAATCGAATCTTGTAAGTTATCCTTGGGGAGCACATTATTTGCCCGTGCCATTTCAGCAAAATGAAGAACTCGTTGGTCTTCTTGATGAAATGAGCTTGATCGAATCAAAAGATGAAGAAACAGGCGAATTAATTATTCCCGAACAATATCTAACACGCGATCCCGAAGAACGGATTTTCTATAAAGGACGCTGGTACGAAGGTTTATATTTGAATGCCGGAGCGAGCGAAGAAGACTTGCAGCAGCTCGACAAATTCCAAAAAGAAATTGATTACTGGACAGATTGGCGAGATGCAGATGGCAAACGTGCATTTGTTGTTCCCGTCGAAAAATGCTCTACCGATGCGGAAGTTACAAAGCTGGATAAGATATCTTTTGCTGATTGGCTCAAACAAAAAGGTCTAAATTCCCCGCGTCTAATTTGGTACTGCAATTATGCCTGTCGGGATGATTATGGCTTAAGGCTCGAACAAACTTCCGCTTGGGCAGGGCTTTTTTACTTTTGCTCGCGTATTCCAAAATCGGGCGTTGAATCTCAACCTTTCTTAACTTTTCCCGAAGGCAACGGTCGTTTCGTTAATCACCTCGCTGCAAAAACAAAGGAGAATATCAAACGCTCCCAAATCGTCGTCGAACTTATTCCGAATGAAAAAGGCGTTGACGTAATTTATTTAGACACTAAAACTAAACAGATAAACGGCTTACGAGCAGAAAAAATAATCTACTCCGCCCCCCTTTTTACTGCTCAATTTTTGATTCGCGGATTTCGGGAAAATCCAAGTTTTGATTCAAACGAATTTCAGCACAATTCCTGGTTTGTTGCTAATTTATTTCTGAAAAACCGTCCGAAAAATAGATTCTCCAGAGATTTTCCGCTCGCTTGGGATAATGTCATATATGAAAGCAAATCTCTCGGCTATGTTGTCGCCACACATCAAAAAGGGATTGATTATGGACAGACGGTTTTGACATACTATTACCCGATGGCAACCGAAAATCTGCGACAAGGAATGCAACAATTGCTTGCACTAAACTGGAAAGAATTAGCTGACATTTGTATGACCGATCTCGAACAAGCCCATCCAGACATACGCGAACTAACAACAAGAATTGACATAATGCGCTGGGGACATGCAATGATCTCACCACGCACAAAATTTATGTGGGAAGGCGAACGGCAAAAAGCAGAAAAACCTTTCCGCAACATACATTTTGCCCATTCAGACTTAGGAGGAATCGCAATCTTTGAGGAAGCATTTCATCACGGCTTGCGATCAACTACGGAAGTATTAAAATAGTTACGATGAATTCTGAAGCAAAATCAAACTGGCTGTTTTCAAGAGAAATTGATTTATCGGTTTTTCTTGGGAGTGCAGTTGTATCGCTTTTGCTACTTGCGATTGGGTGGCAGTTCGGTTTTTTGAATGCGGACACGCCTGATTGGACTTGGATTTCAGCTATTTTGCTGATTGATGTTGCTCACGTTTGGTCAACTTCTTTTAGAACTTATTTTGATGCGGAGGAATTTAAGAGTCGCATCTGGCTTTATACTCTTGTGCCAATTTTGGGCTATGTTTTCGGGGTTGTTTTGTATTCCGAAGGTGAGATGACTTTTTGGCGTATTTTGGCTTATATAGCAGTCTTTCATTTTGTAAGACAACAGTACGGATGGGTAGCACTTTATCGTCGGAAGGCAGGGGAAACTTCTAATTTAACTTGGTGGATCGATACTTTAGCAGTTTATTTGGCAACGATTTATCCGCTTGTTTTCTGGATGTCTTCCTCAAAACGGAATTTCGCATGGTTTGTCGAAGGCGACTTCATTTCGATTCCGGCAATTCTCGAAACGATTGTTTTCCCCGTTTATATTCTTGCACTTTTAGCCTATTTCGGCAAATCAATTTATCAGTATTTTGCATTAGGCACATTGAATATCGGCAAGGACATTGTGGTTTTAACAACAGCTGTTTGTTGGTATGTTGGGATAGTAGCACTTAATTCTGATTATGCTTTTACAGTCACAAATGTAATTATTCACGGCGTTCCTTATTTTGCTCTGATATATTTTTATGCCAAGGCTCGCCGCGAAAAATCTACCAAGTTTTACAAAGTTTTATCTAATAATTGGATTATTTTTCTGGCAACACTTTGGTTTTTGGCTTATATTGAAGAGTTAGTTTGGCATCGCGGAGTTTGGCATGAAAGAAATTGGATCTTTGGCTCGAATTGGGATTTAGAAGAATGGAAGATGTTTTTAGTTCCACTTTTGGCAGTCCCACAACTTACGCATTATGTTTTAGATGGTTTTATCTGGAAACGTAGAAGTAGTAAAAATTATCGGCTTATAAAATAAGAGTATTTAGCAAATATGAAACAACTAAATTTCACAGCAAAATACAAATTTTTCTTGTTTCTAATCATTTTGCTGTTCCTGACTCTTACAGGTTGTAACCTATTTAGTGAAAGCTCTTTACTGGAAGACGATACAGATAAAGCTATTAAACTTGTAAATGATGCAAACACGAATCTCAGAAGTATCCGCAGACTCTACGTTGAAAACAACAAAAAATTTACTGAATTCAAACAAGCCTTACAAAATAAAGAGGTTGAGAAAGTAAAGAAACTTGCCAATGATCTGCAGTATGCGATTAACGATGGATATGTTCTAGCTGAAAATGCCAAGGAAAAAATTGCAAAAGCTCAAGAATTAGAAATTAACCCTGAATTCAGAGAGTATTTACAATTAAAAGAATCTAGCCTCGATCTGCAAATTAAAGCTTTCGAATATCGCCGCCAATCAGCAAAACTCTTTCGTGATGAATTTGGAACAGAGAACGAGTTGGAGCTTAAAACCGCTTCAGAAAAGTTTCAGCAGAACGAAAAGGAATTTGCTAAGTATATGAAAGATGCTGAAGAAATGGGAAAACAAGCCGATAAAATGGCTAAAGAAAGCTTAAAGAAAAAAAACTAAAGCATATTCTGTGAATGAATATGCTTTAGTTTTCAGTATTTTTTAATCAGAACTTATAAGATTCTGGAAGGCACAGCATAAACCATACCTTTCGGGCGAACTCTCATTCTTACTTTATTTAAGTCCGATTCAATTCTTTTCAATTGTCTTAGATTTATCGAATTTCCCTTTCTTTTTTCAGGGGTAACAGAAATCATTTGGCGATTTTTATCTCTAATGATTGTCAGATTTACATCACCATCCTTTTTCTCGTTGATTTTACGAACCAGATCAAAGCTGTTTTTAACTTCTTGTCCATCAACTTCGATGATCACATCACCCGCTTTTAATCCTGCACGTTCAGCCGGACTGTCTTTTACAATGTTATTTACAAGCAAGCCTTTTCCTTCTTCAACTCCAAAGTAGTCACCAAGCTGTTTAGTTAAGCTTGAAACGCTTACACCGATGATACGGCTTGAGCTAAAATTCCAAAAAAGACGATTCTGTCCCGTTCCTTTTGGCATTTTTTCGAGATCGTAAATTCCTTCAGGTATTTCTATTTTCGGCATTTCTACTCTTGGAATCTCAACATTCGGAAATTCAAAGTTTCCGCTAAAAACTCTTGATGAAGAACGCTTACCCATTGTCACATTTATATTTTGCTCGCTTCCGTTTCTTAAAACAGTTAATTCGGCAGTGTGGTCAACTGCCACTTCTGAAATCAAGCGGGTTAGCTTGCGTGTGCTGGTTACGGATTCACCATTAAATCGTGTAATTACATCACCGTCTTGTAATCCTGCTTTTTCGGCAGGTGAATCTTTCATAACCTTCTCAATTGCTACACCCTGCACCCGACTCAAACCATATTTTGAGAAATTCTCTTTTGTAACTTCCCTTGTTTGAACACCAAGATAGCTTCCACCACCAAACAAGCTATAAACTCTAGCATAAGCATCTCTTGCCTTTTTCTCTTTAGATTTTTCGGGTTCGGGAGTTTCCTGTGCAAAAGTTACTGCACAAGTCATAAGTATAAGTAAAATAAAAGCAAATGATTTGCGTAACATAAAAAACCTCCAAATTTTTTAGTTTTAATTATTTAAAAAAGGAAAACTTTCTGTAAAAGCTATGATTTTTACTGAAAGTTATTACGGTTGATATATAATCTTTGTTGCATCGAGATAAAAAAAAGGTTGCCTTGAGCCAAAGCAACCTTTTCAAAATTTCAGCAGATTTTTTATTCTAACTTTTGAGTTTTTGTAATCTTTCAGCCGCTGCTTCTAAAGTCTCGTCCTTTTTGCAGAAACAGAATCTAACTTGTTGACTTCCCAATTTTGAATCGTGATAAAAAGAAGATCCGGGAACAACTGCAACACCAATTTCTCTTATCAAATGTTTTGTAAATTCAATATCATTATCAAAACCGAACTTACTTATATCAGTCATAACATAATAAGCCCCATCGGGAAAATCACATTTGAATCCTACATCTTGTAAGACAGGAACGATGAAATCACGTTTTTTCTGATAATCTTTTTGCAATTCAACGTAATAACTTTCGGGCAAGCTTAATGCGTAAGCTCCTGCTTTCTGAAGTGGATGAGCCGCACCGACGGTTAAAAAATCGTGAACTTTGCGAATAGCGTTTGAAATATCAGGCGGAGCGATGCAATAGCCAACTCGCCAACCCGTTACCGAATAAGTTTTTGAAAGCGAATTTACAACGACCGTTCTTTCTTTCATACCTTCCAAATTCGCCATACAAATATGTTCGGGACGACTTTCAACACCTTTTCCGTTTTGAGTTTCATCAAACAGAATGTGTTCGTAAATCTCATCCGTAAAGCAGATCGCATCAAATTCTTTACAAAGATCAGCAATGAAATTCATTTCTTCCAATGTAAAAACCTTACCAGTTGGATTATTCGGATTGCATAAAATTATTGCTTTGGTTCTTTCATTAAAAGCATTTCGCAACTCGTCTTTGTCACAATTCCAACCGTCTTCCGTAAAATAAAGCGGAACGTGAACGGGAGTTGCATCTGAAAGAATTGCATCGGGAGCGTAGTTTTCATAAAAAGGCTCAAAGACTATAACTTCTTCGCCTTCATCAACTGTTGCCATCATCCCCGCGATCATTCCTTCCGTCGAACCGCAAGTTACAGTAATTTCAGTTTCGGGATCAACGTCCAACCCCAAAAACCATTTTGATTTTTCAACAATCGCATCACGAAAATCCTTCGTTCCCCAAGTTATTGCATATTGATTAAAGTCTTCATCAATTGCTTCTTGTGCTTTTTGCTTTATGTCTTCAGGAGCAGCAAAATCGGGAAATCCTTGCGAAAGATTCACAGCACCATATTTCGTCGCCTCGCGTGTCATTTCGCGGATAACAGATTCCTCAAAACTCGCCGCTTTTCTGGATATTCGATTCTTAGAAATTTTTGGTCGTGTCATAAATTACGAAACATTATAGCTTATTTGATCTAAGTTTGTGTTAGGAGTGCAAGCAGGGATGCTTGCACTCCTTATTTTTTTCTAGTTTCTTTCAGCATTTGCTGAATCAATAATGAGTTGTGTTCCGCCTTTGCTGCTGACGAGTCCCGGCATTTGTTTTGTACTGATTAAAAGCCAAGCGACTGATTCCTGATAATTTTTATTATCGTGGTAAATAGGGAACTTAACCCAGTTTGTAAAGGTTTTTATGTTCTTGGGTTCGACCATAATGCCGCTTAGATTAAGCACTATGAGCCTGCCGACGTGGACATATTTCTTCTTTGCTCTAACGCCTGCACGTCTTGGAATGGTCGGGATCGGGTCGCCGTTTAGAACAATTCGTAAATTATTAGGAACTTTTCGTCCGAAGGTTTGAGCGAATTTTAAGTTACCAACTCTGGGCGAACCTGAAACAATATGAGTTATTGAACGGAATCTGCTTTTGTGATTGATCGCTATGTCCAGTGCAAAAAGTGTTGCTAATGCTCCGCCCAGGCTATGCCCGAAGGCGTAAATATTTTTTCCTCTTTGATTTATCACAGCTCTGATAATCTGACTACGCATCTTTCCGTAGGCGATATCAAAACCTTTGTGAACCAGCGAATCCTTCTGATCTTTAGTCAATCTTGAAGAACGATAGAAAAAACTCGGTGTTTTCATCAAAACATTTGCATCAGTAACAATTGCGTTTGCAGCTGTCTGTCCGCCTTTTCCTTTTCCCGCACCAGTTCCACGAAAAACTACGACAACATCATTTCCTTTGGTCGCAACGTACGCTCTTAATCTAGTTCCCTTAAAACCTGCCGCTGAAATCACATCACCGAGAAGTATAAAACCACTTCTTTCAAGACCTTTTTTTACATCGCTTATGTTTGTCTCCGAAACCCATTGCACGTGCTGTTGCATCGTGTTCATTGTGTTGATTTTTCGATTATCGAAACTGCTTGCTGTGTTTAAGTAAGTTCCTCTTGATGAAAATGTAGGTTTTTGAGCGGAATTTCTTTTGAGAAATTTAACCGTTCTAGTCAGGGAATTATTTCGCTCGTTTGATTCACGAACTTGGTTAAATCTATCGACTGTTGCGGTGACTTTTACATCGCCTTTAAGTGTGTAGTTTGTAAGATACAAAACTCTGCCGCCCGGCTTTTTCAAATTTTGTTTTGAATCAAAACTCCAGATTGCTCTTCCTCCCCAATTTCTCCCGTTTACCGTAAAAGTTATCGAAGGACTTTTCGGGTTTTTATTTGTCCAAACCGAATTGGGTAAATTTCCGCTACCAACATTTTTGACGGATATTGCAAGACGGTTTTTGTTGTCGGTTGTAATTTGATTAATTACCAGATCAGGCAAGTTTTGGGCTGAGATGTTTTGAGTAAAAAGAGTCGCTACAAACAGAAATATAGCGAGAATAAATTTATTTTTGTGCATAATTTTATTAGAGATCGTCGGTCTAATTTCTTTTATTTAGACGAGTTAAAGGACTTGTTTTGCTCTAATTATATTTTTTATTTCATAAATGCACAAATTAATCTTTCTTGCCAAAACGGAAAGTTAAACCAATTCCGACAGTTGTAGAATAACCCGGAGTCGCGTGAATTCTTTCGATGATCGGAGCATTTGGTGAAGTTCTTGATTCAAAGAAATTTTGTGTTTCAAAGTATTTTTTGTTGAAGAGATTATCAACTGAGAAATTGAAATCAACCCAATTTGTAAGTTTTTTAGACATAGAGAAATCAACAACGTCGTGTCCGCTGGCACGGATTGTTTCATCCTCGCCGTCGAGTCTGTAATCAGAAATGTGACGCCAATTTAAGAAGAAATTAAATCCTTGTAAATCGTTGAGAACAAGTCCGCCATTAGCGACTGTGTGTGGTGCTGAGTCAACAAAGATTCTCGGGTTTGTATTGCGAAAATAGCTTTCCAAAACTTGTGTGAGTCCGCCATTGATGCTCAAGTTTCTTGTGATGCGTGCCGAACCGCGAAATTCGATGCCGTAGGAACGCGAAGGATCGGAAAATTCGATCGAGCCATCATCTGGAATATAAACCTGTTCGTTTGAGCGGTCGATCAAAAATGTTGTAAAAACTCCTGAAAAACGACTTGAATTATAGCTTGTTCCGAATTGATAAAAATCGGTTGTAGCAATCTTCGGAGCATCGGAATTGCGTATCACGCCACGTGCATCTTGCGAAGCGATTCCGCGTCCGTAGTTTCCGTAAAAAGAAAAAGGAATAGTTTCAAAAGGCGACCAAACAATACCTATTTTCGGTTGAAATTTATAATCGGATTCTTTTCCGTCGAGGCGAAATTCCGTGTCGCTTAGTTCAAAACCATTTACGTCAAACGAAAAATAATCCCAACGCAAACCCGTTTCGAGTCTTAAATGTCCGTTGAAGAGATTTAGATCGTTTTGGATATAACCCGCGTAATTATTGACGTTAGCTTGAGCAGTTGTGAAAAGAATATCAGGATTGTTTATATTTTCGGGCAGAAATTTGCGGTTTGGATTTCGGTCAACTGTCGGGTAGAGTCCAACGTTAATTTGATTAAACAAAACATTTCCGCCGAAAGTTAAAACCGAATTATTTCCGAAAAGTTTGTACGGTTGGAAAACCTGAATCGTTCCACCTTCTTGCAAACGTGAATCGTGTTGCTGAATCTCATCACCGTAAATCGGGTCGAACAAAAAGAATGTGAAATTTGAATACAGATCAAAAAGCGAACGTGCGACAAAAGCATCGGCTTTTATTGTCGTACCGGAATTAAAACCTTTTCGATAATATCCCTTTATACTTCCGTTTTGGACATCTCCGCCATTATCTCTATCAATAACTCCGAAGCGGTCAAGTTCGCCGTTGGAGACTAAATCAAGCGGAATTTGTCCCGAAGAATCGTAGTTATTTCTGCCCAAATTAAATTTAATTCCGGCAGATTGAGATTCATCAAATTTGTATGTCAAATTTCCCGAAACATTATCTCGCCGATAATTCAGAGGACTTTCAAATGGTCCGTCGGAATAGCTTGGTTCGTAAGAAATAAACACATCGACATTTTTAATTTTCGGACTATACGCAAAAAATCCGCGAAAAGTATTGTGCGAACCGCCTTGAACTCTCGCCGTAAAAACTTGTGGCAGAGATTCTTTTAAGTCAATTTTGACAACGCCTAAGCCCGAAAAATCTCCATAAGCCGCCGAAAAAGGACCATTGATTATTGAAACATCATTAACAAGTTCGGGGGAGAGTGATTTAAGATCGCCGAGATAACCTTGTCCGTGTCCTTGTGTTCCTTGGTTTTGCTGAATGTTGTCAACGAGAATTTTCAAACCACCATTGACTCCGCCGTGGTCTGTATTAAAACCAAAACGTCGAATTTCCAGAGATTTTCCGCCACCTTCGTGCTGTCCTGCGTTTATTCCTGCATTGAGTGAGAAAATCAATTGGTCGTCACGACTAAAAAGCGTTTTGTCATAGATTGCTGTATTCCGCGTTTCGATATTTGGAGTCAGAGTTTCTCCGGTAATAGTCACAGTTTCAGCAACAGGCGGAACGATGTATTTAATCTTGATGTTCAGATTCATTAGTTTATCTGTGCTTGAAAAAAATTGTGTTTGAGGTTCTATATTCTCACCGAAAAATTTAATGGAAACAGATTCTTCGGGAATGGGAAGCAAAAATTTACCTTCCGAATCTGTTTTAGTTTTTAGAACTCCTTGAGAAGTTTCAATTTCGATCTGAACATTCGGAACAAGTTCAAACTGCTGAGTGGTCACAACTCCTGAAAGAGTTCTCGTATTTTGAGCGAATATATTCAACGCTAAAAAACATACTGTAATTGCTAATATAATTGCCTTTTTTGTCATTTTCTTCCCTTTAATTCTACTGAGTTCTTTAGCTAATTTTTGATTCTAAAGTAGCCAAAGTTTCTTTAGCAACTTCCGACTGTAGTAGATCAAATGATGGATTGGTAGAAAGAGCAAGTTTTAAATAACGAACTGCTTCAGCATTATTATTTAATTCTTTCTCAATCATCCCTGCGTGGTAATAAAACAAAGCATTCTTTGTTTTTAGACGCATTGCTTCCTTAATATATTTTTGAGCTTCGCTAAATTTTCCTTTTTTATAGAGACACCATGCAAGCGTATCGCTAGCCAACAGATCCCCGTTTTCCTTACGATCATCTTGAGCTATTTTTAGTGCTTCATCAAGGTTTAGATTATGGTCTGCCCAGTAGAGAGCTATGCGGTGCATATCACCTTTATTCTCTTTTTGTTTTTTCACAATCGCATCGTAAACTTTTTTAGCTTCGGTCTCCTTTCCAAGTTTTTTATAAACATCACCCAAGAAAATTGCCCTTTCTGTTTCAGATGTTCTTTTGTTTAGCTTTTCAAAAATTTGGGCGGCGGTTTTGAAGTCATTCTGAGCTGCCCGGACTCTTCCCTTTCCATCTAAAGCCCAATGATAATCCGGGAAAATCTTTAGTGCTGTATTAAATTGCTCTTCGGCTTCAGAAAATCTGCCAATGTTGAAATACTCTTTTCCAAGTTGACTATGATGCCAAGCAAGAATTTCTTTGTCCTCAGGATCAGCCATTCGCAAAGCATTTTTTCTGGCTTCGATAGCTCCTTCCATATCTCCATAGAGTGAGCGTAAATTTGCAACTCGTGCGTAAGAATTTGCGTTCGGACGAAAATCCACAAATCTTTGAGCAGATTTAACCGCCTCTTCATATTGCCCAAGTTCGGTCTTTGCATCTGTAATCGCTGCTAAAAGAACTTCGGAATTCGGATTATCTTTTTCAAGTTTTTCAGCTAAATCTAAGGCTTTTTGGAATTCGTGTTCGGATAGATAAATCTGTATTTTCAGAAACCGTGCGACAAAGTTTTTTGAATCAATTTCCAAAGCTTTTTCTATTGATTTTTCAGCTTGTCGATTGAGTTCATAATTCCCTGTTTCACGAACTTTTTTCAAAATTGCAGCCGCCAGTTTAACGTGATTTGCCGCCGCTTTCGGATTCTTTTTGACCAGTTCTTTGGCAGCTTTTATCTGTTTATCAGCAGGTGTTTTAATCGTATTTTCTTGAAAGGAATTATTCGCCAAATTATTTGAGGCGTTTTGTGTTTTGCAACCGCCGATGCCAACGATAAAAAACATCAAGAACAAGATAAAAAATATTAAATTATAAAGTTTCATAAATTGCATTTTAAGCACCTCTTTTATTAAAAAATGTGAGCAGAGAATTTTGATTAAAGAAACTCTGCTCACAGGTCTCTCTTCACCTATTTTTCAAGGTTGAAAGCCTTGTTTTTATTAACTGTCGGAACTCTCATAGCAGTTGTTCCGTCATCTGTGGTTTGATTTGAAGTTCTTGGTTGATTTCCTGCATTCGGTTCACGCAAATACGGGAATCTTCGCATCAAAGGACCTTCAGGATTTCGGCTTACACCATCTCCAAGAGTATTGTTTGGTGCAACATTTGTGTCGGGCGTAAAAGGGGTTCCACCTGCCGCTGCACGCAAAGCAATATCAACCACATCATCGTGAACACGACGACCATTCGGGAAACCCGCCACATCTCCGCCAAGCAAACCTAAACGATTAATGTTATCGAAAGGTGTGATCGGAATTGCTACATTTAGTCTTAAAAAGTCGTGCGGTTTTCCATCCGAGAGAAATGTTGTGTAGTTTGGTCCCGTAACATCATTGACAGGAATTCCTGTCGCAAAAATAGAAACCAAATCATTTCTAGGTGCGGGAGGGACTTCGATTCCAAAAACTGTCTTCATTAGTTTTGGCAGTTCGGGATCAACAACTGCTGATGCAAAAAGGCTGTCATTTTTTGGCGAAAGACCGTTGTATGTGTCTTTCAAACCAAGTGGCACAACAAGTTCATTTACCAGAGGATTTCCCAAACGGGAGATTTGTTTCCAAGCTCCAAATTCAAATCTTTTGTTATTTGATCTGAGAACCCGTACTGAACGGCGGCTTGCTGTTGCCCAAACGCCTATAACAGCATCTTTTGATGTTGGTTTAGCGGGAATTTTTCTTGATTTAGTAACTTTTTCAATCGGAACTTCCAAAGCAATTGAGCTGACATTGAAGCCTTGTGTTGTATCAATCCCACCACTATTGCTGATAGAACGTAAGTTAAGTGTATCGAACGCCCCACCAAGGTCTATGAAGAAATATTCATCTCTTTGACCGGCAAAAACTTTTCCGCCATTTTGTAAATTATAAACTGCCGGACGACCAAGATTATTTTCATAATTCGGAGTCGTTCGTGAGCCAATATTTGAAGGTGGTGTTTTTAACCCTTTAGCAATCAATTTTCCGCGTTTTCCTGTGTAACGGTCTATGCGTCGGACTGTATATGTCTGAAATTGATTGTAATCGGGGTCATCTAAATTGCTTATTACCGCATCTTCATTGAGCGTTGACATTCCCAAAACTGTGCTTTTGCGAACAGTATTAGTCTTAAAACGGAACTGATAAGTTACATCCTCAACTCCATCTCCTGTATTATCAATTTTGATTTCGTACAAAACCGTATCGTCGAAACGAAAATATTGAGGAGCACCTGAAGGTTCTTGAAAAGGAATATAGTTAGCTATCAATGTAATGAAACCTTCCCTTCCCGGTTCAATGCTTCGAAAAGCATATGTGTCTGTGTTATCCGCAAATCTGTCCATACTGATAAGCGGTGCTTCTGAATGGCTTGCTGCCAACAAAGGTGTGGCAAAAAGCGCTAAACTCATTATTCTTAAAATTAAACTGCGTATCACTTTCTTAATTACTCCTTATAAATTTTTGGAGATGTAGAGTATTTTTAACACCACATCTCCAATTTAGGGATGCCTATCTGGCTGGTGTGTTCCCTGCTTGGGGTGGTGCGAGATATGGAAAACGATTTAGGAATGGAACATCGTTTTCACTTACGCCATCACCGAGTGTGTTGTTAGGGGCGATGTTTGTTTTAGGTGTAAATGGTGTTCCACCTGCGACTGCCCTTAGTGCTATGTCAACCACGTCATCTTGCACACGACGACCATTCGGGAAACCTGCAACATCTCCGCCAAGTAAACCGAGGCGGTTAATTTTATTGGCTGGTGTAACAGGAATCGCTACATTAAGTCGTAAGTATTCGTGTGGTTTTCCGTCGGAAAGAAATGTTGTGTAATTTGGTCCAGTGATCTTATTAACAGGAATTCCTGTCGCAAAAATTGCTACCAAATCATTCCGCTTTTCAGTCGGAATCTTGATGCCATAAACAGCTTTCATAATTTTCGGAAGCTCTGGATCAAGAACAACAGGTGCAGCTACGGCATCATCTTTCGGAGAAAGTGAATTAAAAGCGTCCTTTAATTTCAAAGGAATAACAACTTCATTAACCAAAGGATTTCCAAGACGTGAAATTTGTCTCCATTCGCCATTCATCTCACGCGTTCCGTCTGGATTAATAACGGTCGTGGTCTGACGACTTGCCGTTGCCCAAATGCCAACTACTGCATCTTTGTCAGTTGGCTTTTTAGGCATTTTGCCCGTGCGGGTAACATCTTTGATCGGAACTTCCAGAGCAATCGAACTAACGTTAAAACCTTTTGTATAGTCATAGCCGCCATTCATACCGATTGATTTTAAGTTCAGAGCATCGAAGACTCCGCCAACATCTACAAAGAACCCTTCATCTCTCTGACCTGCAAAAACTCTTCCGCCACCTTTTAAGTGCTGAACAGCTTTGCTACCAAGATTTTTTTCATAGTTTGGTGTAACTCTTGGTCCAATGTTCGCAGGCGGAACGATTGCATTTTTGATTAAAATCTTTGATTTGTTAGACTTTTTATCAACTCGTGTGACTGTATAAGTCTGCGTTTTGTTGTAATCGGGGTCGTTGAGTGATTTGATAACGGCATCTTCATTAGCGGCACTTTGCCCTAAAACAGTATTGCCATTTTTGGTGTTGGTTTTGAATCTAAATTGGTAAATTATGTCTTCAACTCCATCACCTGTGTTATCAACTTTGATTTCATACAAAACCGTGTCATCCCAACGGAAGAAATGTGGTCCTCCTGAGGGTTGTTGAAACGGTATGTAATTGGCGATCAGCGTTACAAATTTCTCACGCCCCGGTTCGATACTGCGAAAAGCGTATGTATCTGTGTTATCAGCAAAACGATCACGAGCTATCAAAGGTGCTTCCGAATGGCTTGATGCCAAAACAGAAACCATCGAACTTGCCATAACCAATGACAATGACGCGATTCCTTTTGCCAATTTCTTCAGAATTAATCTGTGTTTCATATTTATCTACTCCTTAAAAGTATTTTTTATTTGCAAAAATTTAATTTGTACTATTGAGCCGTAGCGATTTTCGGAAATGCACGACGTTCAAGATTCTTTCGCATTTTTTGAAATCCACGACGAATCAGAGTTTTTACTGTTCCAAGAGGCATTCCCATCTCACTGGCGATTTCCGTGTGCGAAAAACCACCATAAATTGCCATATCAATAGCTTTTTTCTGGTTGGGGTGAAATTGTTTCAGAACTTCTTTGGCACATTTGGCTTCTAGTCGAATCTGCATTTGTTTCTCAGCATTTATAAAACCTCTTGGGGCGATGCCATCTATTAATTGTGTTTCGGGTTTGCGTGCTTTTTTTCTGAGTCGGTCAATTAAACGGCGTTTGGCGATGAGCGTTACAAAAGCGGCTTCCTTTCCTTTTTCAGGGTTATAACGACCTGCTGATTGCCAAATCTCGATAAAAATTTCCTGAACGGCATCCTCAGTATCTTTGGTTGTTCCAATGTATTTTTCAGCCAAATGCCAAACCAACCCCTGATACTGCTTGAAACAATCTTGAACACTTCCCCTTTCGCCAGCGGCAATTCTTTGAAGAATTGTTTGATTTTCTGTTTTGTTGTTTGTTTCATTTGCTAAAAAAGTCATTGTTATTTGCCTCCAAAATCGTTTATTCTTATTACTTGCAAAAACTAATTAAAAATTTCTGTTGCACCCTATTCCGCGTAATTTATTTGCAAAGACCACAACAAATTTTTTAATTTTTTTGTTTTTTATTTTTTAACTCCTCAGAAACGTATGTAATATGAGTGAGAATTTCCCCCTAAATGAACAGACTCAAGAGGTTACGAGATTGCTGATTGCTTTAAGCGAAGGGCAGAGAGAAGTAACCGATCAATTAATTCCGCTTGTCTATGCAGAATTAAGAAGGCTTGCAGGAAGTTATCTCAAGAATGAGCGTGAAGGACACACCCTCCAACCAACCGCACTTGTCCACGAAGCATTTTTAAAACTCGTTAATCAAGACGTTAAATGGGAAAGTCGTTCACATTTTTTCGCTATGGCAGCAAAATTAATGCGGCGAATTCTGGTTGATTATGCTCGGGCTTACAAAGCAGAAAAGCGTGGTGGAGATGAAGCAAAAATTTCTTTGGAAGAAGCCTTTGTGTTTGCAAGAGCACGTCCAGCGGAAATGATTGCTCTTGATGAAGCTCTGGAAAAGTTAGCGGAAATTGATCCAAGACGTAGTAAAATTGTGGAATTAAGATTTTTTGGTGGTTTGAATAATAAAGAAATTGCAACCGTTTTAGGAGTTCACTCGAATACTGTTTTACGAGATTGGAATTTAGCCCGTGCGTGGCTGAAAACTCAGTTATGAAAGAGATTTTGTTATGTCCCCCGACAAATGGCAAGAAATAAGTAAGATTTTTAATACGGTCTTAGAAAAAGATTCTCCACAAAGAAAAGACTTTCTAGCCGAAGTGTGCGGGGACAACGAGAAGTTACGTGATGAAATAGAACTTCTTCTTGACGCTCATGAAAGTAAAGATAGTTTTATAGATGCTCCTGACGTTGGCTTAGTTCAAGAAATACCATTTCTCAATCTTAAAAAAGGTGACAAGCTTGCTTCATTTGAAATCGAAGAACTTCTTGGCAAAGGCGGAATGGGAGAAGTTTATCTCGCTCGTGACACAAAACTCAATCGCCCCGTTGCCATAAAAATTCTTCCTCCCTCGTCAGCTCTAGACCTGAACGCAAACAAAAGACTTTTGCGAGAAGCTCAATCTGCTGCGGCTTTAGAGCATCCAAACATCTGCACAATTCACGAGATTGGTGAAGCTGATGGACATAGTTTTATTGTGATGCAATATGTCGAAGGCGAGCCTCTCTCGAAACTTTTAGAAAAAGGAAACTTAGGTCTGCGGCAATCACTGAAAATTGCCGCACAAGTTGCTGAAGCAATTGGAGATGCTCATGAACACAAAATAATTCACAGAGATATAAAACCTGCAAATATTGTAGTTTCAAAAAATACACAGGTTAAAGTTCTGGATTTTGGCTTAGCTAAAAAAATTGAAACTGAAAATACAAATGGGGATGATCTAAAGAGTATTCTGAGCCAATCGGGACTGGTTTTGGGAACAGCGAGTTATATGTCACCTGAACAATCCCGCGGAATGAAAGTTGATTCCCGTACAGATCTCTGGAGTTTGGGCGTAATCTTATATGAAATGACCGTCGGGGAAAAACCTTTTGAAGGTGAATCTCTTGCCGATAAATTTGTTTCAATTCTTCACGATGAACCAACTTTCCCAAATAATTTTTATCCCGAATTAAAAGAGATAATTTTACTTCTGCTCGAGAAGGATATTGATAAACGCTATCAGACTGCCGAAGAATTACTCGAAGACTTAAGAAATTTACGTCAAGAAGTTGAGTTTGAAAAACAACTTGAAACACATATTTCCGTTGATTCAGGCTCGTCTATCTTGAACGCCAAATTCTTAAATACAAATGATGAAAGTTCCGAAAAAAGTTTGCGTATTGTTGTTGATGAACCAAAAACTTTTTGGCAAAAAATAGGTTGGGGACAAATTGGTTTGGGGATTATCATTTTACTTTTGCTTGGAATTGGTAGTTGGTATTTGTGGCATCAGTCAAATCTAAATTGGGCAAGTGAAAATGTTAAAAAAGTCGCTGAATTGGCAAAGAATGAAAAGAACTTTGAGGCTTATGATCTAGCACAAAAAATTCAAACATACATTCCCAACAACGAAGAATTAAATGATTTAATGCCAACCATCACGGACAAACTTTCGGTTGACTCAACCCCTTCTGGTTCAAAGGTTTATCTCAAAAGATTTTTACCCGATGAAAAAGGAAATTTTCCCGAACGAGAATTAGTCGGTACAACTCCAATTAAAGATATGCAAATCGCTCGCGGGCATTATATTTTGCAAGTTGAAAGAGAAGGTTTTGCTCCATTTGAAAGAACGATTTCAGGGACGATTCCCAGAATAGACGGAAATTTTATTGATTCACCGCCGATAGAGATCAAAGCCGAATTACTCGAATCAAACCAAATTCCCCAAAATATGGTTTATGTTCCGAAAGGCAAATATAAATTAGTAAATTGGTCTCGCCCAATGCAAAATGAGGTCGAACTTGATGATTTTTATATCGATAAATATGAAGTTTCAAACAAAGACTTCAAAGAATTTATTGATAAAGGCGGTTATCTGACCAAAGCTTTTTGGACATATCCATTTATCAAAGGCGGCGAAGAAATTCCCCTGGAAGAAGCCGTCAAGAATTTCAAAGACAAAACAGGTTTACCCGCTCCTCGCAGTTGGTCAAATCAAAACTTTCCTGAAGGCGAAGAAAACTTTCCTGTTACGGGAATTACATGGTATGAAGCAGCGGCTTATGCGGCTTTTCGCGGTAAAAAGCTACCAACAATTTTTCAATGGGAAAAAGCTGCTCGTGATGGAATCAGTGACCCTCGCTATAATGCAATGCCTTGGGGATTAATTAGGCAAGGTGAAACAACAGACTTTCGTGCAAATTTCGGTGCAAAACAAACCATTCCCGTTCAAAACTTTGAATTCGGAATGAGTCCTTTCGGAGCATTTAATATGGCTGGAAATGTGTCTGAATGGGTTTTGAATCGGAACGTAGATAATTATGTAACAAGCGGAGGAGCTTGGAATGACTTACCTTATGCTTTTGGCTTCTTAGGAGAATACCCCGGTTTTTACAGTTCCGACAAATTAGGATTTCGATGTGTAAAAACTGTAAATAATGCAAAAGATAATCAAGGTTCACAAGACCTTCCTTCCGTCGAAGTCCCCGAATATAAAATCTCCAGTGAAGACGATTACAAAATCTGGTTAACCCATTATCAGTATGATAAAAAACCTCTTAACGCAAAAGTAATAGAAACAACTCAAACAGAAAGCTGGACTAGAGAAAAAATTACTTTCACGGGTGAAAATGATGAAAAGGCAATCGCCTATTTCTACCTACCTAAAAACTATGAAAACCCTTTGCAGGTAATTCACTATTTACCTCCCGGTGATGTTGTAATTGGTGTTCGCTCTCTCCCAGACTCTGTAGAAATGTTTCTAACGCCAATCCTAAAATCAGGTAGGGCAGTATTTACAGTCGTTCTCAAAGGGTATAATGAAAGACCTTATCCAAAAACTTATGAACCTCCCAAAAGAGAAACGGTCGAATTTAGAAAACAAGCTGTCAATTGGATGACTGATTTACGTCGCGGATTAGATTATCTTGAAACACGTAAAGAAATTGACTTCAAATCTCTATCGTTCGTAGGAATTAGTAATGGTGCCAATTTGGGAATTTTAACCCTTGGTGTTGAAAAACGCTATAATTCCGCAATTTTAGTCGGTGGAGGATTAAATAAAAAATGGTTAAGCTGGATTCCCGAAGCAAACTTTATAAATTTTGCTCCGCATTCCAAACTTCCAAAACTCATTATAAATGGACGTTATGATGAAGCTAACCCTTTAAAAACCAATGCCGAGCCACTCTATAAAACACTTAGCGAGCCGAAAGAACTTGTAATCTACGACGGTGGACATATTCCAACAATCGAATTCTTCTCAAAAACCGTCAACTCTTGGCTTGATAAACAAATTGCACCTCCAATAAGATTCTAAAAATACCGCCACTTTACATATTGATTCCCTGCAACTAAGCAACAAAATATTGAATCAAATTCGTTTGTAAGCTATTCTTATTAACGCAAAATAATTCTCTATATTTAAGGAAGTAAAGAAATGAAAAGAAATATTCTATTCGCTTTTGGATTATTATTATTATTATCTTGTTTTGTTATTGCTCAAACTCCTTCTAATTCCGCTGACCAAAGAGGTTATTTATTAGGACCAGGAGACAAAATTCAGGTCAAAGTTCTTGGAGAAGAACAATTCAACTTCCAGACTGAAATCGATCCTAACGGAAAATTTTTTGTTCCCTTTGTTGAAGACAAACCTGTAGAAGCAAGTTGTAGAACAGAAAATGAGTTAAGAGCAGAAGTTGCAAAGCGTTACGCTAAATACCTTAAAAACCCAATGGTCAGTTTCGCTGTAACCGAACGCAGAAAACCATCTCCTGTAACTATTTATGGTGAGATTATGCAACCACAACGAATTGAATTGGCTAAACAAGCAACTCTTATGGAGTTAATTGCTTTTTCGGGCGGTGTAAAAGAAGACTCTGCTGGAGGAACAGTTCAGGTAGTTAGAACACAACTTCCAATATGTGCTTCAGAAGATGAAAAAGCTGACTGGGAGGTTACATCGAACAGTGGAACCATTGCCCCTTCAAGGATGTACACTTTAAGTAGTGCTACTAAAGGAATAAAAGAAGCTAATCCCAGAATATATCCAGGAGACATAATCTTTGTTGATAAAGCTTCACCTGTTTACATAAATGGTGAAGTTGTACAACCACGAGGAGTTTACATAAAAGAAAAAGGATTGTCTTTAAATCAAGCTATTTCAATGGTTGGGGGACCGCGAGACAGAGCTCAGTTAAAAGATGTCAAAATTTATCGCTTAAAACCAAATTCTCAGCAAAGAAAGGTTATCTCCATAAACCTAAAAGAAATAAGAGAAGGCAAAAGAGAAGATATAATGCTTGAGCCTTACGATATTATTGACATTGAAAAGAAAAAGAAAAGTGTAGGACAAGTTGTTTTGGAAACAATTACTGGTGCTGCCGTTCGTGGGGCTGGTGCAGTAGTCACTCAAGGAGCAACTAGAATTTATTATTAATTTTGCACAATTTAAAGAAAAACCTGTGAGATTGCTCTTATCTCACAGGTTTTTCTTTTTCTGCTTCTTCGTAGATTCTATCAATTACGGTTTGATACTTTTCGTCAATTATTCGACGTTTGATTTTTAGAGTTGGTGTGAGTTCACCACCTTCAACGGTTAATTCTTCTTCGAGAAGAGCGATTTTTTTAACCGTTTCATAACGAGCTAATCCCTCGCAATGTATATCAACTTCTTTTTCAAAAAGTTGCAAGACATTAGTATCCAAAACAAATTCCTGTGGCTTACTCAGTGTCCAAGATTGGCTTCTCGCGTAGCTTTCAAGTTGTTCAAAATCAGGAACAATTAATGCCGAGGCAAACTTTCTGGAGTTTCCAATTAAAACGACTTGGCTAACAAAACGTGAACCTTTAATCATTTGTTCGATTGGTGAAGGTGCAATATATTTCCCACCTGACGTTTTGAAAAGTTCTTTTTTGCGGTCAGTGATTTTTAAGAAGCCATCCCCGTCCATTTCGCCGATGTCGCCTGTCTTGAACCAACCATCTTCGGTAAAAGTGTCTTTCGTTGCTTCGGGTTTGTTGTAATAACCCTGCATTACATTCGGTCCTGAAACCTCTATTTCACCATCTTTGGCAAAACGAACTTCAACATTGCGAATCGGTCTGCCGGAAGTTCCGAGTTTTACACCTAAAGGGTTGCTCGAAGAGATAACGGGCGAAGTTTCCGTCAAACCATAACCCTGCATAATCGAAATTCCCGCACCATTGAATATCAAATAAACTGAATCTGAAAGTGCGGCTCCTCCCGTTATGCAAAATCGCAATCTACCGCCAAAAAATTCTCTTAATTTGGAAAATACTAATTTATCGGCAATGCTGTGTTTTGCTCCGAGAACTGCTGAAACACTTTCTCCCATCTCGCGTTTGTAAGCGACTTCTTTGCCAACATCAATTGCCCAATCGAAGATTTTTTCTCGTAAGGAACTTGCATTTGCTGCCTTTAATTTGGCTTTTGCGTAAACTTTTTCAAAAATTCTTGGGACGCCCACGAACATAGTCGGACGAACTTCCCGTAAATTGTCTGCAACTTTTTCAATTGACTCAGCATAATAAACTGCCATTCCATTGAAAATATAAAGATACATTCCCGTTCGTTCAAAAACGTGTGAAAGAGGAAGAACGGAAAGTGGAATATCTTTTGGAGAAAAACTATATTTCTCACCTGCATCAATCACATTTGAAATCAAATTTTCGTGCGAGAGCATAACGCCTTTCGGCTCGCCTGTTGTGCCGGAAGTATAAATCAATGTTGCCGTGTCATCCGGCTTTGTCGCGGAGGTTAGTTCTTTAATCAAGTCAGGATTTTCTTTTCTTAATTCTGCTCCAAGCTTTTCCAGATCGGTAAGCGTTAAAGCATCATCTGAATCAATAATTTCTGAGCCGAAAAATATAACTTTCTCAAGCGTCTCGCATTCGGGAATTATTTCAGCGATTCGTTCAAAAGCTTCAACATCTTGCAAGAAAAATGCCTTTGCACCTGAATCATTGATTATATATTTGACCGAATCGGAAGTTAAAGTTGTGTAAATTGGAACATCTATAACGCCCGCAAATTGGCATCCCGCATCCGCTAAAGTCCATTCAGGAGAGTTGGCAGCCAAAATTGCTGCACGATCGCCCGTTCTAATGCCGAGAGAATAAAGCCCAAGTGCAATATTTTCACTTCTTTCAATAATTTCATCAGAGGAAATTGGATGCCATTCACCATTTCGTTTTATATTTAAGGCATCTTTGCGATTATATTTATCTCTCGCATAATAAAATAATTCAGAAAGGGTTTTTGGCTCGCCTTCAAAAAGCGGAATTCTTTTTACTCTTCTAATAACCTGTTTTTCTACTTCACTCTGCATTTCTTTTCCTAAATTAGTGTACTGCTTTTCCATCACTAATACGCTCCTATACAATCGCGTTTCTTCCCTCGTTCTAAGCTGTTTTTGTTTTCACTCCACCGAAAAATACTTTCAACACCTCATCTGCAAGTGGTGTTAGATCGTACCTTTTCTTGGACAAAATCCAATTTGTAACCATTTCATCTAATGCCCCATAAAGAATTTTTGCACAGACGGTTGCGTTTATATCCTTGCGGAACACGCCTTGTTTTTGTCCTTCTTCAAAAGCTTTTTTGATTATGTCCAGATATTCAGCAAACCCTGCTGCCGAAAATTCACGCATAAACTTCGTTGAGCCGCGTAGCTGAACTTGAAAAACAACTGCTAAATCTCTATCAGAACCGAGTTTTTCTAAATGAAGTTGTGCTATTCTTTCGATTTTTTTGTCAGCCTCTTCAATTTCTGCAAGCTCTTTTTTACCTTCAGAAATAAATTCCGTCATCATACGGTCAAAGATCGAATGCAAAATCTCTTCCTTACTCTTGAAATAAAGATAGACAGTTCCATCTGCAATTTTCGCTTTCTTCGCTATATCGGCAACCTTTGAATTGAAATACCCTTTACGGGCAAAAACTTTGATTGCCGCACGCAAAATAATTTCGTATTTATCGGCAATCGTGTTTCTTGTATATGTTTTTGAACGACCTGATCGTGGCATAAGTATTTTATATGGTTTTATATGAATGAATCTTCATTCAGTTTTACCTTTAAAGTTATAACAAAACATTAATGTAAATCAACAAAAATGTTACGGAATTTGCAGTTTTTACGAAAAGATTACAAAAGTAATGAATTTTAGAATTTTGGTAGAGGCACAAAGCCTTCTTCTTTTGGAATCATTTTGAAACGTCGGTTTTTCCAATCTTCTTTGGCGGTCTCGATCCGGTCTTTCGATGTAGAAACAAAATTCCAATACATAAACCTTTGTTTTTCAAGCTTATCGCCTCCGATAATCATAAAAAATGAATCCTCTTCAGCCTCAATAATCACCTCTTTGCCAATCTCAAAAACGATCATTTTACCAACATCAAATTTTTCATCTTCAATCAAAACTGAGCCTTTCAAAACATATATACTCCGATCCTCAATTGTTTTCGGCAATTCCATTTCTGCACCTTTTTTCAAAGTACATTCGGCATAAACTGGATTGGAGAGTGTTTCAACAGGAGATTTTTTATCGAAGATTTCACCTAAAATTACCCGCAGACGCATTTCATTAGTTTCCAAAACAGGCAAATCTTCTTTGTTATGATGAGAAAATGTTGGCTCAATTTCTTGCTTGTTTTCAGGAAGTGCAACCCACGTCTGAAGTCCAAGTAATTGTTCATTTGGCTTAACTTTAACATCAGAAACTCTTTCGGAGTGGACGATGCCCTTTCCTGCCGTCATCCAATTTACTTCACCTGGTTCGATTACTTGTACGCTTCCGATGCTATCCCGATGAGTCATCTTTCCTTTAAAAAGATAAGTTACAGTCGCCAGACCAATGTGTGGATGTAGCAAAACATCCAACGAATTATTTTGCATAATTTCGACAGGACCAAAGTCATCCACAAAAACAAATGGTCCCACCGAACGTCTTTTTGCAAAAGGTAAAACTCTGCGAACACTAAACGCACCGATACTTCTCTCACGATAAGGAATAATTGTTTCTATCAAAATTTATAAACCTCTTTTTTGAATCTTATTTTTCAATCATAACATCTTTAAAAATCAAAAAAGCTTCCCGAAAAATCGGAAAGCTGTTTAATTAAAACTTATGGCGGAGAAGACAGGACTCGAACCTGCAAGCCCGTAAGGGCGGCGGTTTTCAAGACCGCTGCATTACCAATTATGCTACTTCTCCGCATTTGATTGGCAATTTGAAAATATATCGCAAACTTTGGATTTTAACAAACCCAAAACTTCACTCTTAATTAACAGATGATTTTACAAATTTATCTGTCTTTTATTTTTTTGGTAAGAAAGATTGCTCCGAACCAAAAGAAAAGCACGAGAAGTTCGTAAATAAAATTTTCACGTTTGATTTTCATAAGTCTGAAATTGCAAGACTTGAGTCAAATGAAGGCTTTTGGGAGATTTTGAGCTAACCTCCCAAAGAAATTTGAGAAAAATTATTCTGACAGAAGTTTTCCTAATAAACTATCTATCTTTTCTGCCTTTTTAAAACCGCTTGCTTTGTAAACTACTTGTCCGTTTTGATCTACTACGAAATGTGAAGGAAAACCCATATTGAGTCTGCCCTTACTATCCCTATCGGCATATTTCAGTAAAACTCCAAAACTTTGTGGAATTATTTTGAAGTCAAATGGCTTTTTCCTCATGTATTTTTCGAGTTTAACTTTGTCTTGCCACGCTAATCCCAGAAAAACAACCTCTCTGCCATCATATTTTTTGACCAGTTTGTTTAGTTTAGGAATTTCAACCGAACAAATCTGACATCTTGTTGACCAAAACGTCATAACGACAATTTTCCCTTTAAGTTGTTCAAGTTCGATATTTTCGCCATTTATAGTGGTTTCAGTAAAATTTTGAGCAGTTGTGCCAACATTTTGTTGACCAAAACCAATTACTGAAAAGGCTAAAAGTAAGATAATGGAAGCAATAAATTTCATAGTTTTTTGTATTTTGAGTCTGTTATATTGTAGCGTTTAACAATAATAAACACTATTTAACACAGATTATTAAAGGAGAGTTTTTTCCAGCATTTTGTGGAAACGGTTGGCTATTTTTTATGTTAACATATCTGTATGTTGCTTGAGTCAGTCGAAGCGGAAAATTTTCGCAATCTGAACGGAAAAATTGAATGCGGAAAGGGCTTGAATATCATTTTCGGCGATAATGGACACGGAAAAACCAACTGGCTCGAAGCGATTTATATTCTTGCCACAACAAAATCCTTCAAAACTGCACGCCTCAAAGAATCAATAAATTTCGATGCTGATATGGCAATCGTTCGTGGCGAAGTCCGCCAAAGCGAAGAAATTGTCCGCAAACTTCAAGTAATAATGCAGGGCAATGCTAAGACTCTTACCGTAAACAACAAAAAAGAAACCGTTCAAGGATTTTTAGGTCAATTGCATACCGTTATTTTTAATTCTGATGAACTCGAAATTGTCCGCGGAACACCTTCGGCACGACGCAAATTTCTAGACGGTGGAATTGTTTCAATTTATCCGCCATTTGTGCAGACACTTTCTGATTATAACCGCGTCATCAAGCAAAAAAATTCACTTCTGCAATCGGCAAAAGACAATGAATTCTCCATCGAAAAAGTTACTGAACTGTTAGAACCCTGGAACGAGCAACTCATTCAATTAGCAACCAGAATTTACAAAGCCCGCATACGTTTTATTGAAAGACTAAATAAGGTTTTAGAAAAGAAATTATTTGAGCGTGAAGAAGTTTCTATTCGTTATGTATCTTCGCTTGAAGGAAAAGGCGATCTATCAGACTATGCCGCACTTCTTACCGAACGCCTAAAGCTACGCGTTCCCGCCGAATTGTATTCGGGACACGCACTCATTGGAACACATCGTGATGAATTGGAAATAACATTTGACGGGAAAGATTTGCGAAAATACGGCTCATCAGGACAACAAAGAAGTGCTTTGCTCATTCTCCAAATTGCTAATTTATCAGTTTATTTTGAGCAACATAACGAATATCCTCTGTTCTTGCTCGACGATATTGATGCTGAATTAGACTACAAACGCATTAGGCAATTGTTAGAATTTTTAGAAGATAAGACTCAAACTTTCGTAACTACTTCAAAAGAAAGTTTTATAGAGAGATTTGGTGAAAACGCAAATATTATCGCGGTTGAAAATGGAATGGTGTCAGTAGCCCGACCGTGAGGAAGGGCTTTTAAGATAACCTTCTGTAGGTGTATTTCCAATCTGAGACTTTGATGTAGAAGCTCTCCTTAACAGTCGGGCTACTGACACATCATTCTGACTCTAATTTTTTCGCCTGCTTGTCTTTTTCAACTTTTGGACGTAGAACCTTACTGATTTGTTTTGTAACAATTGAATTTGGTGCGATGTTTCCAAGTTTTGCTACAAAATAATTCGTCCACCCCGAAACCACGCTCGATTTTCCTTTTTCAAGAGCCTCCAGAGCGGCATCAACAACCTCTTCGGCAGTCTGTGTTCCTTTAACTTTGATGGGGTCTTTAATATCTGAAGCGGCAAAAAAGTTTGTTTCGGTTGCTCCTGGGCAAAGGTTTAAGAAACGGATTCCGTGCGGACGATTTTCTTCGGCGAGAGCTTCGGTAAATGATGTGACAAATGCTTTTGTGGCGGCGTATGTCGCCATAAATGGAATCGGTTGAAAACTCGCTGTCGAAGAAACGTTAATGATCGTTCCGCTTCCTCTCTCACGCATAATCTGCAAGTAGCGATGAGTCAGAGCAACGAGAGCCATCACATTTAAGCTAATCATTTCGAGTTCATTTTCAATATCAAGATCGGCAAAATCTCCCATCGAACCAAAACCTGCATTATTTATCAGCCATTCGATTTCCATTCCGTGATTGGTGGTTTCTTTGAAGAGTCGCAGATCGGCTTGATAATCGTTGAGATCAATCGCTACATAATGAGCCATAATCTCATTTTCAAGCATCAATTGATCACAGAGAGCGGCAAGTTTTTTTTCATTGCGTGCAACCAAAACAAGGTTGTGGTTTTCGTGGGCAAGCCTTCGTGCAAATGCTTCTCCAATTCCGCTTGATGCTCCTGTGATAAGTGTCGCTTTCATAAAAAAATCATTTACCGCAAAATTTATGAATCTATTTTGCGGTAAATGATTTAATGCGTCAACTTCAACAAAATTTAAGCAAAACTGCTCTTTATTATTTCATTAAGTACTAGAACCATATTACATAATTATTTTGTGCTTATATCAGTACCTAACTACAAACTACAGTACAATTGCATGTAACCGGAGGATGAGTAAAACCAAGCACACTACCGCAACAGTCAGATGGATTAAAAGCATTTTGACAAGCAGAAGCACATGAAGGACTAGGAGCAGTATAATTATGTACACCACTAATACATGCACTCTGAGCAGATACCGCTTGTGGTGCAACGATTGTTTTAACTATTGGAATCGCAACTGCCGCGACGGCTGCCGCCCTTACTAAAAAACGCCTCCTTTCTACCTTATCTCTAGGAACGCCCGTTATTACTTCATCTTGAAGTAGGTTATAATTTTGAAATTCATCTAAAGCTAGATTTATTAAGTCTTCCGTCAAATTGTATGCTTTGATCAAATATTCAAATCTTGTTTTGCCATCACAATGATTCCAAATGAGTGTGCTCATTTCATTCAGGCAAATAGCATTGTTGGTTAGTGTATCGTAAATTAAAGTCTCATTTTCTGTTTCTTGAATTACCAAATCTGACGCTCGAGCTTGGGGTAAAATCTTCATTTTTGGTCTCCTATTTGGGATTTAGAAAATATGTTCAGAAATGTGGGATTAGCATTTTGGGAAGAAATTTTAGATGCTAATTTTTTACGAAGTGTAATTTTTAATTAGGTTTGAGTCAAGATATTGCTATAAAGCCTCACTCATCTCATTTGTATCCTTGAAGCTAAAATAAATTGTTAATCCGGCAGCGGCAAGAATTGTCAAAGTTCCCAAAAGCCTTATAAAACCAGCAACAGTTGAGTGCGAACCTAATAAACCTGTCCGAGTTAAAAGATAATTCCAATCGTGAAAACTTCCCTCGCTTCCGGTAAAACCACTTGTTAAGACGAGTTGCATAACGATTGCGTCATTTGCATAAATCCAGACGTTTATAATACTTTGTCCAACCCAGAATAAAACAAATGCAGCGGAATAAGGTTTTTCGTGCCACCAGAAATACCCTACGAAAATCGCTGGCATAATCACCTGAAAAAGCGAACCGCCTGCAATCATCATAAATTCGCCAAATGGGCGAAACAAAAGGTGTCCCGTTTCATGAATCGGTAAATCGACAATATCTAAAAATGAGCCTTCCATCGGATCAATGGCAATCCATAGGAAATAAATTGTAGCTAAAATGGCAAAAACTAATTTGGGGATATTTGGTTTCATAAGGTTAGAAAGTCTGAGAGATAAATTTAAAGAAGAAAAACACGGCTTTGTTAAACCGTGTTTAAATTATAAATGAAATGCTTTTATTAATTCAATTTTTTTAATGTGCCTTTGTTAAAAACTCCTCTTTTGAAATTCCGTAAAAAACGCATTTCATACCATAATGTATCTCATCTTTTTCATACTTCATTCCAAGTTTTTCCATAATTTTCCAAGAACCGATGTTTTCTTTATCAGCAACTGCAACTATCCTTTCAAGTCCAAGCTTTTCAAAACCATATTCAAGCCAAAATCTTGCTGTTTCATAACCGATTCCTTTTCCCCAATATTTTTTTATCATCCCATAACTGACCTCAATTTCATCGGTTCCTTTAAGCGGCTGAAGTCCGCTCCATCCCATCATTTCTCCATTTTCTTTCCAAACGATTGCGTGCATTCCGATCTGTTTTTCGTAACAGGAAATATAAAATTGCAGACGTTCTCTCAATGCTTTGGGATTCTGCATTTTCTTGCCACCCAGATTTTTCATGACGTCTTCATCTGCCCGCATTTCGATTAATTTATCCAAATCATCGGAGGTAAATTTTTGGTGTAAAAGTCTTTCAGTTTCCAACATATTCTTCCTTTAACAATTTATATTTAAACCAATTTTGGTTGTTATTTTTTACTTCTTTGTCAAATTTCATCCCAGCTTTCTCCAAAACTCGGATTGAACCAATATTTTGTGAATGGGTTAAGGCAATAATCTTTTCTAAGTTGATTTTATTAAACCCAAACTCAAGACAGCCTAAAGTGCATTCGGTGGCAATCCCTCTTCCCCAAAATTTTTTATCGACAGTATATCCAACTTCAGTTTCAAACGATGGTTCAGATTGCTGCAAGCCTCCAACTCCTATAAATTCATCTGTTTCCCGCCAAATCATCGCACAAAAAGCATATCCATTCTTCTTATAAAAATCAGAATATAAATTTAGTTTTTCTTTGATTTTTTCAGGGCTTTGAGTTCCGCCGACATATTTCATAACGTCTTTATCTGAACGATGATGAAGCAGAGGCTGAAAATCATCAGACGTAAATTTGCGTAATAGGAGTCTTTTTGTTTCAAGCATAGATAGCTTAATTTGCGGGATTTCCGTTATGTAAGTCCTTCCAGGTTTCTCTTTTAATTTCGTATTGGACTAAATCTCTATCGTAAAACCTGCCGATACCAACATAATCCATCCCAAGCCGCTTCATAACATTTTGAGAAGGTTGGTTTTCAGGATAAGCAACTGCAACAATTTTTTCTAAATTTAATTCTTCAAACCCATATTCCAAACATCTTTGAGCCGCTTCGGTTGCATAGCCTTTTCTCCAAAAGTTTTTATTGATGGCATATCCGACTTCGATCTCATTCGTCTCTTTTAGTTTCCAAAGCCCACACCAACCGACGAATCTTTTCGATTCTTTTTCAATCACTCCACAAAAACCGATCTTTTCTGTGTCCCATTTCTCCGAGATCATTTTTATCCAATTTAAGGATTCCTTTTTCTCAGTTTGCGGCTCGCGTATGTAACGCATAATTTCTTCATCGCTACGCATTTTGAAAATTTCATCAATGTCATAATCCTGTAATTTTCGTAAAAATAATCTCTCAGTTTCCATCATAATTCTAATCAAATTCTAACGATGCTAAGTGTAAGTATGTTTTAAATTACATATTAACATCCAAATATTGCCACAATTTTAGCAGTGTTGGTGTATTTTATATAGAACATCAAAAAAAGGAGTTTAAAATTCTATGAAGCATAAAGAAAACCGCAGAGATTTTTTGAAGAAAATTTCGACTGCCGCTTTTGCTTTTCCATTCTTGGCAAATTGCACGTCTGCACAAGAAAAAGCAAATTTGAGCGATATTGAATTAATCAAGAAAAATGCTAAACAAGAAAATTGTAATTGGTGCGGTGCGAAGGATGCTCCTGAAAATGTTAGCTGGCGTGCTAATTTTGCAAAGCAGAACGAAGAAGGCGAACCTCTAATAGTTTCAGGAACGGTTTATATGCCTGATGGAAAAACTCCTGTCCCGAATATTTTGATCTATGCTTATCATACTGACATAAAAGGAATTTACGGAAGAAACGGCGAACCTTTACATGGACGTTTTCGCGGTTGGATGCTGACGGATAAAAAAGGCAGATATGAAATCCGAACCATAAAGCCCGCACCTTATCCAAACGGACAAGCTCCTGCTCATATTCATTACACTTTGACCGGCAAAACTTTCAAAGAAGATTGGATTGATATGGTAATGTTTGAAGGAGATAGATTAATCACCGATGGAATCCGCAGCGGCTTAAAAGGAAAGGGTGGATTTCAACCGATTATTAAACTGAAGAACAAATCCGATGGTTTTCTGCATGGTGTTAGAGATATTCAGCTTGAAAGAAATTGGGTTTAGAAAATAGAAAAAATGGAACAAATATCTTCCAAAATCTTTTCTAAGAATCTATTTGCAAACTCATAAATCATAGAAATTAACCAAAAATAGAACGCGGATTTCACAGATTAGGCGGATGTTCGCGGATTTATTCTAGAAAAAATCTGTAAGAATCCGTGTAATCTGCGTAATCCGCGTTCTATTCTTTCTGACGAATTCTAAATCATATGAACTAACAAACCATCCTGAAGTTTCGGCTCGAACCAGGTTGATTTTGGCGGCATAATTTCATTTACGTCAGAAACTGCAAATAAATCATCCATGGTTGTTGGAAACATCGAAAAAGCAAGTTTTGTAACTCCTTCATCAACGAGTCTTTCCAATTCTTGAGTTCCACGTTTCCCACCGACAAAGCCTATGCGTTTATCTGTTCGCACATCCTTGATTCCCAGAATCGGATCAAGCACAAAATGCTGCAAAATGCTTACATCCAGTTTGTCTTTTGGATCGGTATCTTCGGGCAGTTCTCCCGTAAATCGAAGTCTCCACCATAATCCATCCAGATACATACAAATTTCGCCGTGTTCCGATGGATGTTTTTCTTCCGTTTCGGAAATCTCAAAATTCTCTTTTAATTTTTCAAAGAATTCTTCATCGGTCATTTTGCCTAAATCCTTTATCACACGATTGTAAGCTAGGATTTGAAGATCATCTGCCGGAAACATTCCAGCAACGACATAATTGTATGATTCATCACCCGTGTGATTTGGATTCTGCGAGCGAAAATGATCTCTCGCACGCTTTGAACTTTCAGCCCGATGATGCCCATCGGCAATATACAAGGCAGGAACTTCTTCAAAAGCTTCTACCCATTCTTCGGTTTTATCCGCACGCCAGACCGTATGTTTTATGCCGTCCGTACAATGAAACATAATCATCGGATGCTCGTGAACCGTTTCATTGATTAATTCTTTGATCTTATTCGTTCCGCGAAATGCAAAAAATATAAGCCCCGTCTGTGCTTGCAAGGTAATTAAGTGATTTGTTCGATCCTCCACTTTGTCAGGACGAACATTTTCGTGCTTTTTGATAATTCCCTTTTCGTATTCATCAATCGAACAACAAGCTACAACTCCCGTCTGCGAATGCTCTTCGGTTGAAACTCTGTAAACATAGATGCTTTCTTCTCCATCCTGCATCAAAATTTCTTTATTGATGAATTCTTCTAAGTTTTCTTTCGCACGTTTAAAAACTTCTTCGGGCGAAGGCTTTGTATCTTCAAGAAACTCTGCTTCAGCACGGGTTACACGTAAAAAACTAAGCGGATTTGTTGAAATGAATTTACGTACCTCTGATTCGTAAACAACATCGTAAGGCACACAAGAAACGAGCTTTGCTTGTTCTTTATCAGGTCGCAAAGCCTTAAAGGGTTTGATAGTAGCCACGTCTTAAAAACTTCTCCTAAAAATGTTTATAAATTTGTTTTTGTTATTTATCTTCTTTCTTTTCTGATTTTTCTTCTTTTTTGGTTTCTTCCTTCCCTTCTTCTTTCTTATCGGAATCATCTTCGGCGGGTTTTTGTTCTTCTTTCATTTTCTCAATTTCTTTTTGAACATCTTCGAGCATTTCGCCCGCACCGATTTTCCAGCGATTTTCTTCTTTTACAAAAACAAGCTTGCTCCAGTTTCCGTCTTTAGGATTCTTGATCTCAACCGTTGCTCTATCGCCTTCAACCTTCTCATTGCGAATTTCGGGGTTTTCGAGCATCGGTTGGATTTCAGGCTGGTTTTCTTTGATCATTTCCTCCAAAGATTTTTTCTGTGCTTTGGCGGCATCTTCAAATAGCTTAACTGTTTTGGTTGATGCTGTCGCTTTTATTTTCTCAACATTTTTTTCTTTTAATGCCTGAACATATTCTTTGATAATCGTCTTCGGCTCAAATGTGTCACCACTTGCTCCACAAGCGGCAACAAAGAGAGCAACTAAAATAAAAATAACTGTTTTGATCTTCATAAGTTTTATATTTTTTTGATTAATAGATTTAGGGGTGATTTTTCTTTGTTTAAGGTCTTACTCTTCTCCAACGGGAGCCTGCTGTTGGCTTTTGTTAATTTTTTCCAGCATATCTTTCATAAATTTATCGAGGGCAATTTTCCAAACGCCATCTTCTTTTACAAAAGGCATCACATCGTAATTTCCTAGAGTTTCATTTTTAACCTCGACCGTCGCCGTGTTTCCATCAATCTTTTCATTGCGGATTTCAGGATCAATCGGGTCTTCTTCTGCACCTTCAGTTAACAAGTCTTCAACCGTTGTTTTCTGCTCTTTTGCTGATTTTTCAATTTCGGCAATCGAACCTTTTGAAAGAAAGCTTTTGATTTTTGCTGCGTCTTTGGTTTGAGTAGCTTTGCTGAATGCCTTTAAAACCTCCGACGGGCTCATCCCGGGTTTTGGAGCTTCAACCGTTTCATTTGAACCCTCTTTTTTCTCGGCTTTTTCTTCTGTTTTATTCTCCGAATCTTCTTTTTTTTCTGAATCGCTCCCGCCTTTTGCAGTTTCGTTTGTTTTAGATTTATCTGTTTCGCCGACTTTTTCAGGAGCTGCAGAAGAACACGCACTAATTAAAAATGCAGAAAGTATTGCAATAACTAAAAATTTATAGAACTTCATAATTTTATTTACCCTTGTGGTTGTGTTTTTGGATTCCCGATATTGTCCTGCGGAACATCAGGATTATCGGGATTATTCGGATCATTTGATGGCGGCAGTGGATTGTTGGGATCGCCGGGAAGTGGCACATCAGGATTTGTGTTTGTATTTTGGTTTGTATTTGTATTCTGATTCCCATCCATCTGGTTTACATCCTGATTTGTCTGCTCTCTCTGTTGATTGATAATGTCGTCAAGCTTCTTCTGATCTTCTTCAACCTGATCTAAGATTTGATCGCTTGTTCCCTTCTTATCAATTTTCCAGATACCATCTTCTTTCACGAGATAAATAACATCGTAGCCATCAAAATTATTTTTGACTTCGACAGTTGCTTTATCGCCCTCAATTTTTTCGTTTCTGTATCCAAAAACTCTCTGGTCGGGTGGGAAAAGCGTATCTCTTAAAATTATTTCATCAACCGAAACATTCTGAGCTTTGGCTTCCTGCTCGTGAATTTGCATAGAGGCAGCAGAAAGCAATTTTTTCATCATCGCCACATCTTTTTTCTTGACAGCGATTGAATACGCCTTCAAGGTTTCAATCGGAGTTGCCGAAGATGAATTTCCGCCACACGCCGATATAATGAGGGCTGTCAGGATCAGAATTAAAGTTGTTCGCACAAAACGCATATCTTCCATTAAACAAACATTTCTAAAATAGATATACTAAACCCAAAAGTATAACCCAAAAGTGAGGATTTAGACGAATGAGTAGAAGAAAATTGTCTTCAGAAGAAATAGAAGCTTCTTTAAAGGAAATAAATGGATGGAAAGTCGAGGATAAATTCCTGCGAAAAAACTTCAAATTTGAAAACTTTGCCGAGAGTTTGGAATTTGTAAACGGCGTCGGAGAAATCGCTGAAAAAGCTGACCATCATCCCGATATAACTTTCGGGTGGGGATATGCAAATATTGAATTAACTACGCACGACTCAGGCGGTTTGACCCACAACGATTTTGATGTCGCAAAAGAAATTGATGAAATCTAAAAAAATTTACTCTAATTTACGCAAAATCTTTTCAAAAGTTCGTTAAATAAATGGAATCATTGAATTTATGGAGAGAATTATATGTTAAGAAAATTTATATTTTTTGCCTTTATTTTAACTTTAGTAGGAATTTTTGAAAACGAAGTTTCGGCTCAAACCCGTGTCAGTTTTCAAAAAGGTAGTTCAACAAAGACTATCACTTCAACTATCAAACCTTATGGAATACGTGCTTTTGTGCTTCGTGCTAAGGCTGAGCAGCTGATTGAAGCTAAAATTACTTCTACTAAAAAACGTGTTCTTATCAACGAAGAAGAAGGAGCAAGTTGGCTACAGTTAGAATCAAAAGCTGGCGACAACACAATCGAAATCGTAAATCGCAGTAAATATCGCTCAAGATTTACGATTACTTTCACAATCAAAGACAAACCTAAGGAAAAACCGATCCGTATAAATTTTGACAAAGGAAAATCCTCAAAAACGATTGACCTTGAAATGTTTCGCTACAAAAAAAGTAAAAGATATGTCGTCCGTGCCAACAAAAATCAAGCAATCATTGTCTCAATCGAAACTCCCGAAGCAGTCGAAAGAATCGCAATGGATGCAGATAACGCGAAAAACGGAGTTGACGAATGGGTTGACGGCTTCGGAAGTCTGCGGATTCTGACAGGCAGAAACGGCAATTACATCTTTGAAGTCATCAAGCTCGACGAAAAATATCTCAAAGCCAAAATGAAAGTTACAATCACAGCAGGCAAGGCGTTTTAGTTAAATAACAATTTATTCAAAGAAAAGCTGTCGTGTAATACATGACAGCTTTTCTTTGAAATTTTCTCAAATCAAAAACAGAACGCAAGCTTCATAAGTTATCTAAAAAATCCATGTTAATCCGTGCAATCCGCGTCATCCGTGTTCCATCCTCTTCAAATCCAATTTCTACTTTTTACTTTAACGAAGTTTCCTTATATCATTTTTGGTTTGGTTATTATCAAAATTTTATCAGAGGAAAGTTTATAGTTATGTCAGAAAATACAGCTATTACAGTTGCCCACGGTGACGGAATTGGTCCCGAAATTATGGCGGCAACTTTGCATATTATTCAAGAAGCCGGTGCAAGACTTGATATTGAAGAAATCGAAATCGGCGAAAAAGTTTATTTGAGTGGAAACACAGCAGGAATTGCTCCTGAATCTTGGGATTCCCTACGCAGTACAAAAGTATTTTTGAAAGCCCCGATTACAACTCCACAAGGTGGCGGATTTAAATCTTTGAACGTAACAGTTCGCAAAACTTTGGGACTTTACGCAAACATACGTCCATGCGTTTCATATCATCCATTTATTGACACAAAGCATCCCGTAATGGATGTGGCAATTGTCCGCGAAAACGAAGAAGACACATACGCCGGAATCGAACATCGCCAAACCGATATGGTTGAGCAATGCTTAAAACTCATTTCGCGTCCGGGTTGTGAAAAAATTGTCCGCTACGCCTTCGAATATGCTGTTACGAACAATCGCAAAAAAGTTACAGCGTTTATGAAAGATAACATTATGAAACAAACCGACGGTCTGTTCCATAAAGTCTTTGACGAAATCGCGGCTGAATATCCTTCAATCGAAGCAGATCACTGGATTGTTGACATCGGTGCGGCAAAACTTGCTGATTCACCCGAAAACTTCGATGTCGTCGTAATGCAAAACCTCTACGGAGATATTTTGTCAGACGTTGCAGCACAAATCGCAGGTTCAGTTGGTTTGGCTGGCTCAGCAAACATCGGCGAACATATCTCTATGTTTGAAGCGATTCACGGTTCTGCTCCAAGACGTGCAGGACAAAACTTAGCGAATCCTTCAGGACTTTTCTTGGGTTCGATCTTGATGCTTAACCACATCAATCAACAAGACATTGCCGAAAGAGCTCACAATGCTTGGCTCAAAACAATCGAAGACGGCATACACACCTACGACATCTACAAAGAAGGCGTTTCAACCGAAAAAGTCGGTACAAAAGAATTCGCCGAAGCAGTTGTGGAAAGACTCGGACAAAAACCCGAGACTCTAAAACCAGTTGAATATAAAAAGGCTGAAGAAGTTGAAGAAACCGAGAAAAAACCAATTTACACAATCCGCGAACCACATAAAAAAGAACTTGTCGGCGTTGATGTATTCTTGCACTGGTGGAATGGAAACTACTACGGTTCGGGCGGCGAACTCGGTCCATTACTCGAAGAAGCCGCAAATGGCGACGGTGTAAAACTCGTAATGATTTCCAACCGCGGAACAAAAGTCTATCCAAACGGATTTGAAGACACATTCTGCGTTGACCACTGGCGTTGCCGCTTCATGGCAGAAAACGAAGGCGACACCATCACACACCAACAAGTAATTGACCTTCAAAAACGTGTAATGGACGGCGGTTTCGACTTCATCAAAACCGAACACCTCTGCACCTTCGACGGTGAACCCGGCTTCAGTTTAGGACAAGGACAATAGTCCGATTTTGATTTTAGATTTACGATTTTGGATTAGGACGAAGTTTTGGCTTCGTCTTTTTTTATTTACTGATATACTTCATTTTTATTGGTATTGGAATTTTAAGTAAAAAATAATGACCCAAATAATTGATGATGATTATAAAAAGACAAAATTATCCAACAGGTTGTTGGATAATTAAGTCAACAAACTGTTGACCAATTGCGTATTGGATTATTAACAACATCGAAGCCGAATTTGCTTTGCGTGATATAAACAAACCTATCGGCGTAAGCGAATTCAGTCTTACAGAAATACTTCCTGAAGAACTGAAAAGTAGTCTGCCGACAGTTGAAGAAATAGAGAAAGAACTTGAAGTCTTAACGAAAAAAGAATGATTTTCCACAAATACATTCCCAAGTTTCCGCTTAGTAAATATGTTGAAAGCATAATTTATGTTGAGGGCAACAATAAAGGTGCGGGGTTGCCGAAGACGGCGATGAGTTTGGTGTTTAACTTGGAGGATAGCTTTAAGCTTTTTGAGAATGAAGATTTTGCGGAATACACGCATTATAAAAAACACTGGGTTGCGGGTCTGCAAACTAAGCCGAGTTATGTTGAAAGCTTTGGGAAAAGCAGAATGATCGTTGTTCAGTTTAAGACTTTGGGAGCGTATATCTTTCTTGGTCAACCGCTTCATCATTTTACTGATAAATACATAACGCTTGATTGTGTTTTCAGTCGTGAGGCGGAAATTACTTGGGAACGTTTGTCCGAATCAAAGACGATTGAAGATAAAATCCTCATAACGGAAGAGTTTTTATTTAACAAATTTCTAAAATTTAAATTGTCTAATGAAAAACTTTTGACCGGAATTGAATCCACAATTGGCAATCAAGAAAAAACTTCGATCAACTTTATTTGTAAAGAATTCAATATTTCCCGAAAACATCTAAATTTTTTATTCAAAGAATACTCCGGCGTTTCGCCTAAAATGCTTTCCTCTCTTAAACGGCTTCAAAAAACTTTGCAGATACTCAGCCGTTCCACACCAAAAAAACTCACGACCTTTGCCTATGAAGCAAATTATTTTGATCAAGCACATTTTATAAACGACTTTAAGAAGTTTACTAACTTGCGTCCGAAAGAGTACGTAAGATCGGTCGAAACAAAGCCAAGTATAAAACTCATCCCACATTTTTTACCGTTTAGCTAGATTGTTTTGCGAATAATTCGAAGGCAGGCTATGAAATCTCAACATAACTTGATTGCAGGTAACATTTTTCCAATTTTTCAAAATTAACTTGATTGTATGATGGCAAATATCTTTGTTGTAACAATCAGAAAAAATGGTTAGAAAAATTATTTCAGTAATAGTCGGTCTTATAAGTGCAATCATAATTTTCGTAATCGTCGAAAGTTTAAATTCTTTCCTTCATCCAACTCCGAAGGGGTTAAATCTAAATGATGCCAATATTGTGAAAGAGTTTTTCGCAAATCAACCGATTTCGTTTTGGTTGTTGATATTATTTGGATGGATTCTGGGTTCGCTAATTTGCGGATTCTTAATAGCTTGGCTTAGTAAAACGGATAGCAAAGTTTTGCCTATTATCGCAGGGGTAGTTTTGACTTTGTCGGCGGTGGCAAACTTTATTTTGCTACCGCATCCCGTTTGGTTCATAGTTGTGGGTTTATTGGTCTTTATACCGATAGTTTTATTAGGACATAAATTAAAAATAAAAAATGAGTATGAATGAAGTTTTTGAAGAACTAAAATTGATTCTTGAAGAATACGAATCAAGTCTTGTCGTCGTTCACGATAAGACCGATAATTATTATTTAAACACACCTGCAACGGACAAAAATAAGAAAGGTGAATTCTTTGGAGCGTCACAAATCAAAAAGAATTACGTGGCTTTTCATCTAATGCCAATCTATTATTTCCCCGAATTGCTTGACGGTGTCAGCGACGAATTAAAATCACAAATGCAAGGAAAATCCTGCTTTAATTTTAAAACTACCGATGAGAAACTTTTCAATGAACTCAAAGAACTTGTAAAACTTTGTTTCGATAAATATAAATCGCTTGGGAAAATAGTTTGAATTAACTGTTTTGATGCTTAATTATTCTTTAGCAATTTGGAACGCATTTATTTTTCTGTTTTTCTAAGATCGTCAAACATCCTCTTATCATCCCAAACAAGAAAAAAATAGAAGACAATTCATCACAGTGCAATTTTTAAGATTTTAATCGTTATATTCTTGCAAGCAATAATTGATTTAACTTTAAGGAGGAAAATTCTAAAAAGATACAAGCATTTTGTGTCTGGGAAAAAGCAAGAATTAACGAGAGAATATGGGATTTTTTGATAAATTACTTGGTAAAGAAAAAGAAAGTGTGACTTTGAAAGAAGCGGATAAATTAAATGATGAATTTATCGCTAATAATCCTATCGCCAAAGATACAGAGGACGAAATGATGCGACAGGCTTCAAAATTTATGACGAGCGGAAATTTTGAAGAATCAATAAATTTGTATAAGCGTATGGCAGAAGAATATCCCGATAACAGAGGTTTATATGAAAGCCAAGTCGGTGCGGGATATTACTTTTTGGGAAACTACGAAGAAGCAATTAATTATTACGTTTCCGCACTAAAAAACGGTGGTGATGAAGATATGGCAGATGATAATATTTGGGAAGCAACTGAAGTTCTATACAAACAGACAGGAGACAAATCTCATTTGGAAAAGTATCTGGAACTTTTTCCCAAAGGTAATTATCAAAAGGATGCTTCAAAACTACTTGATTAGTAAAATTAGACAGAATAAAAATCATGCAAAAAACAATGAGTTCAGGCTCGTTGTTTTTTCTTTTTAACCTCTATTTCCTGCTTTTCAAAGTGTAACGCCATCTGCTTGAGCAATTCAGCAAGTTTTTCTCTATCTTTTTTGTTGAAATTACTAACCGTTTCTTGTGCATCTTGGAAGCGGTCTTCGATTGCTTTATCTATTATTTTGACTCCCTTTTTTGTTAAGCCTGCACGTTTTACACGCGTGTCTTTTTTATCAACCTTGCGATAGATTAGACCTAATTTTTCCAAACGATTTAAAAGTGCGGTCATTGCTCCTGAAGTGATTATGACGGATTGCATAAGTTCTTTTGGTGTGAGTTCAAAAGGCTTGCCCGAACGCCTTAAAGTTGCGAGGACATCTAAATCTGAATAACAAATCGGTGAATCTTTGAGAACTCTATCCATACGCTTTTCCAAAACCTTTCCGAGCTTTAAAATCCTGCCGACAACCAACATCGCCGAAGCATCTAGTTCGGGGCGTTCTTTTTTCCAGTCTGCAACTAAATTATCTATCAAATCATTACCTGCCATTTTTTCTGACTCCAAGTGTCTTTTTCAAAAGAAAATCTATCCTACCACAAAAATATCTTGACATAAAGATATTTTACTGTAAGATGAAAATATCTTGATATAAAGATAAATTTATACACGAAGGAATTTTTATGAATCTTAAAAAGGGCTTAATTCTTACTCTAATTACTATTTTCTTGACGAATTTTAACTATTCACAAACAAAATTACCCAAAATCAAATATAAGCAACTTCAACTGGAAAATGGTTTGCGAGTTGTTTTGGTTGAGGATAAATCAACTCCGATTGTGGCGGTTAATATTTGGTATCACGTTGGTTCAAAGAATGAAACTTACGGAAAAACGGGCTATGCACACTTGTTTGAACACATGATGTTTCAAGGTTCGAAATACTACAACGATGATTACGGCAAGCCGATTCAGGAAGCGGGCGGAAGAATAAACGGTTCAACAAATTTTGATCGGACTAGATTTTATAAACTTGTTCCTTCAAATTTTCTAGAGATGGTCTTGTATCTCGAAGCAGGCAGAATGGGAACTTTGCTCGACGTCACAAATCAAGCGAAACTCGATAACCAAAGAGAAATTGTTAAAAACGAATATCGTCAAAGAATTGCCAACCGACCTTACGGAACAGCTTTTGAGAAAATGCACCGATTAATTTATCCGAAAACCCATCCTTATCATTGGCTGGCTAGCGGTGATTTACAAGATGTATCTGTGGCGACTTTGGCAGACGCTCGAAGTTTTTTCAAAAAATACTATGTGCCGAATAATGCTTCACTTGTAATTGTCGGAGATTTTGATGAAAAACAAACAGTAAATTGGATAAAAAAATACTTCAGTTGGATAAAAAGAGGAAAAGACATAAAGCGTCCGAATCCTAAGCCGCCGAAAATAGATGGTGAAATTCGCAAAACTTACAAAGAAGAAGTCTCGCTTCCGAGGCAATATATGATTTGGCACACGATTCCTGCAAGTCATCAAGATAGTCCTAAATTAACGATTCTGAGATCAATTCTTAATTCACGTTTGCGTAATAATTTAGTGAGAAAAAATAGGTTATCTCAAAACATTCGTGTTGGAAATTTTCGACAAGAGATTTCGGGAAGATTTTTGATTGAAACAACGATTCGAAAAGATGCCGATTTAGAAGAGACAGTTAAACAAATAGATTCTGAGATTGAAAAGATAAAAAAAGAACCGCCGACTGCTGAAGAAGTCTTGCGTCTAAAACGTTCATTTGAAGCAGAATTTATCTACGATATGCAGACGATTCAAGACAAGGCAGATTTGATAAACCGTAACAATGTTTATGATGGCAAGCCCGACACTTTCCAAGAGCGTTTGGATTCGTATTTAAAGATTACTCCAAAAGATGTTCAAAACGTGGCGAAAACTTATTTGAACAAAAATCGCCTGATAATGCGGATTGTTCCCGGCAAAGATGAAAACAAAGTTGCTGAAAAGCCGTCCGAAGATAAAAAAGAACTCGCTTCAGTTAAAGCAGAAGATGACACTGACAAGCTTCCGAAACCACAACCTGACCCAAGATTTACTTTGCCCGAAATTAAGAAAAGCAAACTTTCAAACGGTTTGGATGTTTGGGTAGTTAAACAAAACGAACTTCCGATTGTTTCAATGAATTTGGTGTTAAAAACTGGCGGAACATCTGACCCGAAAGGTAAAGAAGGTTTGTCTTTTGCGACTTCAGATTTAATTGGACGCGGAACAACGAAATTTTCTATGAACGAAATTTCAAACAAACTGGATTTAATCGGAGCAGAAATTGATGTCAATGCAGGTTGGGACTCAACAAATGTTCAAATGCTTGCTCTGACGAAATACTTTGACGAAGCATTGGATGTTTATTCAAATTCAATTGCAAACTCTACACTTCCAGAAAACGAAATTGAAAGATTAAAACCGCGTTGGATAAATAGAATCAAGCGAATTAAAAACAATCCTGAGCTTTTAGTTGACTCTGTATTCTATTCATTAATTTACGGAAAAAGCCATCCATACGGTAGGTCTTTATTTGGAAATGAAAATTCAATTAAAAGCATTAATCGCAATGATTTAGTGAAGTTTTATAAAACCTTCTACCGACCAAACAATGCGACCTTGATAATTGTCGGAGATGTCGAATCGAGCGTTGTACTTCCAAAACTAGAAAAGGCTTTTGCAGGTTGGAAAAAGAGCAATTTACCAAAACTGGAAATTCCAAAAGCAAAAGAAAAATTGCAACCGGGTATTTATATTATTGATAGACCAAAATCTCCGCAAAGTTCTATCTCAATGGGACAAATTAGCGTGCCACGTCAAAACCCCGACTATGCCGCCATTCAAGTTTTGAACAGAATTCTTGGCGGACAATACGCCTCTCGTATAAACCTAAATTTGCGTGCGGACAAAGGTTACGCCTTCGGTGCAAGAACGAGATTTATTATGCGTCGGGAACTCGGAAATTTTATTGCTTTTACAGATGTGCGAACGGACGTTACAAAAGAATCTGTAATCGAAATGATAAAAGAGATAAACGGCATAAAAGGTAAAATTCCAATCTCTGAACAAGAATTAAATTTAGGCAAAAATGGATTAATCCGAGGCTTTCCAATAACAGTCGAAACTGTCGAACAATTTTCGGGAAGGCTCTCCGATTCAGCACTTTATAATTTGCCCGATACATTCTTCAACGATTATTTAGATGAACTCAGCAAAGTCACAAAAAAAGATGTCGTGCGTGTTGCCAACAAATATCTAACTCCCGAAAAAATGACTATCGTAATCGTCGGTGACAAAGAAAAAATCGAACCAAAACTGCAAGAAATAAAAGGTTATGGTGAAAAAATTCAATATCTTGATAAAGATGGAAATATAATTTCAGATAATCAAAAATAAGGATGACCTGAGACTCTTAATCTCTGAAATTACGCAAAGAAGTGTAAATGTAATAGATTGTTTAGTTTATGGCTGTTTCATTTGATAAAGTCAGTATTTCTTTAGTCATCGGAGATGACGTTAGCGTAGAGCCTATGGTGCAATAGTTTCAAATGTTTTTTGAGCTGTCGAAGACTGCGACAGAGTAGCTATTGCCCTTATTCAAGGGCTTTATCCTGTTATTTGATTATTACCCCAAGTTCCACAATTCTGCTCCACTTGGGGCTTTACGCTTTCGTCTGCATCCGCAGACTGAGAAAAGTCATTTGCAGCAAATGAAAAAGAGCCGTAATCTGTTGAATTAACATAAATTAAATCAGTTTGCGTAATTTCAGTTAATCTGAAAATGTTAACAAAGATAAAGCTTCGGCTTCATCTTTTTTTAATGAGAAATAAACAACGAACTAAAATGGTAAAGTTTCGTTAATTTGAATATATGAAGAAACATATTTTTTTAATTGGAATTATACTTTTGTGTACGCAAGCAGTTTTCACACAATCTGATTTACATTCGTCTCACCAAAAGATAGAAAAAGACACTGACAAAATATATGAAAAATTAGTTGAAATCCGCAGGGACTTACATAAATTTCCAGAAATAGCTGGAAAAGAAAAAAGAACCTCAAAAATCATTAAAGAATACTTATTGAGTTTGGGATTGGAAGTAAAAACAAACATCGGTGGTTATGGGGTAGTTGGTATTTTAAAGGGTAATAAAAAGGGAAGAAAAATAGCTTGGCGGGCTGATATGGACGCTATCAAATTTCAAACAAATGATAGATTCAGTTTCAAATCTCAAAACAAAGGCATTGCACATATGTGTGGTCACGATGTTCACACAACAATTGGATTAGGAATCGCAAATGTTTTGGCAAAACAAAAAGAAAATCTTCAAGGTACAATCTATTTTATCTTTCAGCCAGCAGAAGAAACTTTCACTGGTGCAAAGGCAATGATTGAAGATGGTTTATTGGGCTTAATAAAACCCGATGAAATTTACGGATTACACATAACCCCGTTTGAAACTGGTGTGATTACAACAAAGCCAAACGAATTATTTGCATACCAAAAAACAGTTGCACTCAAGTTTAAGCCGAAAGCTGATGTTGATGAACTCAAATCTTCAGTAAAAAAGATATTAAAAGAATTAAGTCGTAATAAAACAAACAGCAAACCTTGGGAATTGCAGAAAATAACTAATCGAGAAATTGGTTTATTAAGTCCAAATACAATTTACAAAGACTATTTGTTTTTTGAACCAAATCTTCGCATAACAAAAGTCGAAGATTCTACAACATTAAAGATTGGACTATATGAAACTTACCGAAAAAAACTTATAAGTATTCCTCTCAAGATAAAAGCAAAAATTAATAAAACCAAACATAAAGAATCATTGATTTCTGTTGTTTATTTACAAGGACGACCAACCGTTATAAATGACAGAAAACTTACCGAAAAAGCATTAAAAACTCTCAAAAAAATTTATAGTGATAAATCAATAAAAAGGCTTCATGGACAAATACCATATTTCAATGAAGATTTTATTTACTTTCAACAAAAGGTTCCCGCCGTGCTGTTCTTTTTGGGTGGCTCAAATGTTGAAAAAAATTTAGTAGCAATGCCACATAGTCCAAATTTTGCGGTTGATGAAGAAGCCATCAGATTAGGTGTGAAACAATTTTCCTCTTTTGTTATAGAAAGAGCAAAAACAAATTAGATTTATATAAAACAGAGTACTAAAACAAATTTTGCTTTGGAACATTCTACAAGCGGCAATCGTTGTATTTAGAAAATCAGTCGACAACTTTGGATTAAACCTAAAAATATGAACAAAATTTACAAATTTACTTTGCTAGTTATTTTTTGCAGTGTTTTGGCTTTTGATAGCTATTCCCAGAATCAACCTTCCAAGATAAAGGTCTTAAATTTCGGGACTTTTCACATGGGAGCTACATCCGATGCTAACAAAACGGAATTTGATGAACGCGATGAAAAAAACAGAAAAGCAGTTCATGAAATTGCTAAAAAGTTAGCGGAATTTAAGCCGACAGTTTTAGTTGTTGAAACAGTGCCGGGATACAATGAAAAATTAAAGACGGAATATGCTGAATATCTGAAAAATCCTGAAAAAAGATATAAAAACCCAACCGAAATCGAATTGCTTGCCTTTGAATTAGGAAGATTGAGTGACACAAAAAGAATTTACGGAATTGACCACAAAATGAGCTACAACTATCGAATCGGTAGTCAAATAAAAAACTCAGTTGATTCCGAAACCTATAAAACCTTTGAAAAAAATCCTTTCGCAATGGTTTCAGACATAAGTAAAGGCGACCCGAATAAACTTTCTCTTTTCGATAAACTCAAACTATTTAATCACGACAAATTTTTGGATATGCTTATAACTGTTAATGCCGATATTCTAACCCACGCAGGAACAGACAAAAATTTTGAAGGAGCAGACGAAGCAGCAAAATATTACCAAAGAAACCTACGTATGTATTTGAACTTAAACAGAATTTCTCTCAAAAAAGACGACCGAGTTTTTATATTGATGGGAGCTAGCCATACAGCTTTTTTCAGAGATTTTATGAGCCGAAGTCCGAAATATGAAATGGTCAATACATTCAAATACTTAAAGTAAAATGCAAAATTATGTTGCGGTCAAAGACTGCCGGCTTAACGATTTTTAACTTTTAAAATCTATACTTACCCCTCGTTTAATTTTGTCCTCTTGATTCATATTGCATAATTTCAAAAAGGAGACCGAAACGAAATGGAAAAAGACGCTATTATTCAAGATTTATTTAATTTTTCCGACGACATTCGATATGTTGCTATTTATCTCGAAGAGAATTTAGTTTATGAACAAAGAGATGGAAATCTTGAAGGAGCATCCGAAGGTGGAACGGATAGATTTGAAGAATTGTTAGTAAATCCGACGATTTTAAAACTTGCCACGCAGAGAGGAAATATTGACTGCGGTGGGCTTCGATATATTCTCATTCGCTACGGGAATTTCTTTCAACTTATTAGATCAATTCCGGGCGGACATATTTCAATTTGTCTTGATAAAAATTCTGATTTAAATCAATTACCAAATTCGATTTTTGATTTCTTAAAAGAAAATTATCCCAAACTCATCATGCGACATGTTCCCTTTTATAAAGAAAATTATCCCGATTTGCTTTAATTCTTCTGAATCAATTCAAGTATGTTTTTTCGTGCGACTTTTTCTTTCGTTTTTGGGCTAAGTTGATTTAGAAATAATTGTACGCTTTTAATTTTTTTTGTGTCTCTTTCAATCGAATGATGGCTCGCATCTGTGCCGACGATAAAACGGCTTGAGTTTCCTTCAACTAAATCCAACCATTGTTTCCAGATTTCTGTATTGCTTCTGAAAATCGTGTAATCAGAAGAGCGTGGATGACTTAGCCAAGTTCTAGCACTTAATTCATAATAAAGGTTCGGATGTCTTTCAATCATACGTTTGGCGAGGAAATATGGTGTATAACCGCCGTGTGCCCAAATAACTTTTACATTTTTAAATTCATTTAAAAGCTCGGAAAACTCCCGGATTCTTGTTATTTCACAATGGATGTTTATTGGGACTTTATATTTCTCGGCGAGCTTCATAATTCCCTTCATCAAATTTGAAGTCGGACTAAAATCTGCTTCGGGAAAACCCAATCCCGGAAAATGCGTTACAGAAATTTCTCCTATGCCTTTAAAGAATCCTGTCTTGAGTTGCTTTTCGAGAATTTTGAGAAGTTCTGGATTGTTTTTTTCCCAAAGTCTTCGGTACTTTTCTCTTTCAGGAGAAACTGATACGAATGGAATAAGTTTGTTAGGATAATCCCGTGCGGCTTTTATCAAAGATTCGTTTGTGCTGTTTCGCCCCCAAAATACAATAGCTTGAGGAATTTTATTATCTTTCATTAACTTCATTTGTATAGCAGTATCATTTAAATGAACATGAGCATCTATAAAGCTAATTGTTTGTTTAACCTCGGGCGTTGAACGCTCCGCTTTAATTCTTTTTTTCTTTAATTTTCGCTTTTTCTTTTCTTGAGCATAAGCATTTATAACACCAAATATTAAACCCAAAATCATTACTAATGTGGCTGTGTAGAAGGCGTCTTTTTTCATATCGTTATTAGATTCCTTGTCAGCATTTCCCGACTTTATTTCTCCAACTTAAATAAAAAAGGCAAGAGTTTTTAAATAATTTGCCCATTCTTCATTTAGTTAAGACAAAACTTTTACTTCAAAAGTTCAAAAAAGATTAATAATGCAATAGATTAAACGCCTTCATTTTTTAGAAAACTTTTCTTACAAAAATTTATGAAACATAGTTAAAAGTTGCCCGTAAATCCAATGTATGAAAAACAAGGTCATTTTATTGGTATTCGTTTTCTGTTTATTTTCCTTACCATCAGCATTTTCTCAAAGTAAAGAAAAGAAAGAATCCATCAAGCCGATTCCAATTGGCAAAGATGAATTGTCGGGGTTTAACATTCCAAGATTCAAACTCAAAGATCATCCAAAAAGAGAGTATTTTCAAAAAAGACTCTATCTTGGAACTGAATTAATGGTTTTTGTACTCGCAAGCGAAACAGCGAATAACAAAATCGAAAGTTTTCCGCTTGAAGAATTCGTCTATTTTGCCAATGGAAAAGCCGAGGTTGATGTCAAAGACGTTGGAAAAACCTCTTTCCTTGCACACGATTACATCTTTGTCCCAAAAGGTTTTTCGGCAAATTGGAAAAACATCGGCAACAAATATCATCTCGAACTTTCCGTAATTTCACGCAAGCGTTCTGCAAAAGAAGCCGTTTCAAAAGTTAAGAAGCCAATACTTCTTGACCGTGAAATGCTTGCCGGAATCGGGCTGACAAAAACTTCAAAAACGACTTATAAAGATATACTCTACAAAGGTTTAGAGTTGGAAATAACTGCCGAAGCTGAAGAATCAACCGAAATGGAAATCGTTGATTCCAAACGTGAACAATTTATAAACGTCCTCGCTGGAAAAGTTACAATTACACCGAAAAACGGCAAAGCACAAACTTTCTACACAGGAGATTTTTTCATCTTGCCAAAAGGCTTTACTGGAAATTGGAAAAGCAGTGGAGCAAATTTATTTAGGACATTGCGTGTAATGCAAGTGTAATCAGATTTCCGAAATTAATTTCAATTTAGACGAGGTTTCGGCTTCGTCCTTTTTGTGTTTTAAGTATCAGTTTTATTATCATTTTCAAATAATGAAAGCTGAAAAAGTTATCGAATTGCTGGAATTATTTGCTGAAAATAATATTGACACGGTCGTTGACGGCGGTTGGGGAGTTGATGCCCTTTTGGGCGAGCAAACTCGTCCGCACGATGATTTGGACATTGCTATTCCACACGAAAGTGTGCCGAAGCTTAGAAAATTATTGACCGATAGAGGCTACGCGGATGTTCCGCGAGATGACACTCGGGATTGTAATTTTGTTCTTGGCGATGAGTTTGGAAATCTAGTAGATGTTCACTCATACACTTTCGACGAACACGGCAACAATATCTACGGAGTCGAATATCTACCCGAACATTTGACGGGCAAAGGCATAATAAACGGATATAAAGTTAAATGCATCCCGCCGGAATGGGCAGTTAAATTTCACACAGGTTACGAAATAGATGAAAAAGATTTCTCAGATGTTTCAGCTCTGTGCAAACGCTTTGATATTCCTCTGCCTCAAGAGTATGAAAGGTTTTTACCAAAAATAAATCAAAATCTTTTTTCTTACGGAACACTTCAAAAGGAAGAAACTCAACTAAAATTGTTTGGTCGGACTTTGAAAGGTACGAACGACATTCTCGAAGACTACAAAGTTGTTACTACTGAGATAATGGATAGAGTTTTTCTTGCCAAAGGAAACGAGCGGTTTCAAAAAACATTGATTCCAACAGGTATTTGCGGCGACTTTGTAGAAGGAACTGTTTTTGAAATTTCCGAGCAAGAGCTTTCTTTAGTTGATGAATACGAACCGAAAAATTACACAAGAATCAGTGTCATACTCAAATCTGGGGAAAAAGCGTGGATATATTTGGCTATGTGAATTTGATTTAACCGCTTTGCATTTAGCAGTTTGTTTTTGACCGCCGTTGATAAAATCCAAAATTGTATCGCGGTCAAAGATCGCTGGCTAAACTATTTTACTCTTTTGGATTTACTTCCACCCTCATTTAAATTAACCATATAAACTAAATGGAAACCTTGCTAAATGACATAAACCTTGGAATTGTTGCCATTTTGTTTTTGTTTGGAATAATCGCTTTTATCGTTTCCACAATTTCAGGCGGTGGCGGTGCTTTGATTTTAGTACCGACTCTCAATTGGCTCGTCGGTGTTACAAAAACCGCACCGATATTAAACCTCGGCACTTTTTTGGGAAGACCAGCTCGCCTTTATATTTTCCGCAAAGATATAGACTGGAAAGTTGTTGCTTATTATGCTCCGGCAGCAATCATCGGTTCTTGGCTTGGGGCTTGGGCATTTTCGAGTATCAGAATCGAATGGCTACAAATTATCATCGGGATATTCCTTGTCAGCACAGTCTTTCAATATCGTTTCGGCAAAAAAGAAAAATCTTTTGAAATGAAACTTTGGTATTTCATCCCGCTCGGCTTACTCGTTTCAACCTTCGGAACAATCATCGGTGCTCTAGGTCCCGTCTTAAATCCATTTTATCTAAACTTAGGATTAGACAAAGAAAAACTAGTCGCCACAAAAACCGCCAACTCATTCCTTATGGGAATTTCCCAACTCGGCAGTTACACATTTTTCGGCTTACTCACAAAAGAATTATGGATTTACGGAATCGCCCTCGGAATCGGTGCAACAATCGGAAACATAATCGGCAAAAAGTTCCTAAGTAAAATGAAAAGTCAAACTTTCAGACAATTACTGATAATTCTAATGGTCATCAGTGGTTTGCTGTTAATTTATTCACAAATCAAAAACTTCATGAATTTCTAATTTGCAATTACAACCAAAACTTCACGCTTTCGTTCACCTAAAAATGAACGGCGACCGTGCATGACTCTTTTGTTATCAACTAGGACAACATCGCCATCTTGCCAATTCATATCGTAGGTGAATTGTTTTGAAAGTTCGACTATTTGATCGAGTGATTCAGTCGTAATTTCGCTGTTATCTCCAAAAGTAATTGCTTTTGAAGGATTTTTTTTTACGCCTTCCCATCCTAAATATGCGGCGATTAGTTGGTTGTAGAAAGATTTTGAGCCGTCGTTTAAAGTTTTTACAGCAGGCAAAATTGGCGTTGTGGCTTTGATGCTTCCATCAGATTGCCATTCCCACGAGTATCCTAATTCTTTAAGTTTTGCATCTGCTTCATCTTTTGTTTCAACGCTCAGAGTGCTTTGCCAGCCTCTTCCTTGTCCTGATTCGGGATCGTCATTGGCAAGCATTTTTGTTTTGTATTTTACGCCGAGAGTTTCAAAGCGTTTTGCTAATTCGGGTTCATTTTTTTCGAGGGCTTCAAACAATTTATCCGAACGACAAATAGGTGTCGCTCCGCCTTTTTCAGCAGCAGATTTGCAGAAGAAGAATAATTTATTTGGCGAAATAGGAGTTTGTGCAAGTTCGTGATGTAGGAAAATTTCTACATCTTTCGGGGCTTCATTTGCGGTAAAAACCAACTCGGTAAGATTGATGCGAACGGCGTTTGAAAGTGATTCTTGGTAAGTGAAATTTTCATAATCAAACGCCCTTGCGAATTTATCGAAACTCTCTGCATTTTCAACAGGAAAACCACGAAACAAAACCGAACCGCTTTTGTTCAAAGCGTTTTCAATTTCGGGTTTGTTTTCTTTTATCCAAGATGTCGTATCTTCGATATTCCAGTCATTAATAATTGCTGTTGGAAAATTGCTGTTTTCAAAAGAAAGTCTGTCTTCGAGTTCGGTAAAATTAATCATAAATCGGATGCAATGTGTTAAATGCAATTTCGCAAAAAACACCCGGATCATTAAAGCGTCGGTTTTGGTTCAAGCCGGAAATTTTGTTCATTTCATCTCCGGTTAATTCAAAATCGAAAATATCCAAATTCTCGCTCATACGGTCGGGATTTGAAGTCTTCGGAATAATTGATGTTCCGCGTTGGATTCCCCAGCGTAGAAGAATCTGAGCAGGTGTTTTTTCGTGTGTTTTGGCGATTTTTACAATCGTTTCATGTTCGAGCAAGCTATCATTTTCTTTTGCCATTGAAAGTTCAACATAGGACAAAGCACCAAGCGGTGAAAAGGCTGTAACTTCGATGTCTAAATTTTTGCAGACTTGAACTAACTTTTCTTGAGTCAAATATGGATGAACTTCGATTTGTAAAACGCTTGGTTTGACTCGTGCGTAGTTTACGAGGTCAAACATCAATGCTGAATTGTAATTACAAACGCCGAGGTTTTTTACCAAACCTTCATCATGCAGAGATTCCATACCTTCCCAAGTTTCGTGAAGTGGAATTTTTGCACGCTCCATTGTTGGATTTTCTGCCGAAGTGTCATAAATCCATTCGGGCGGATAGCATTCTTCAAAATCAACGTATTTTAAGGCAATCGGAAAATGGATTAAATACAAATCAAGATAATCAAGTTGCAAATCATCAAGCGTTTTTTGCAAGGCTGGTTTGACGTGTTCTTTGGCATGATATGTGTTCCAAAGTTTCGACGTTATCCAAAGTTCTTCCCTTGTGCATAAGCCGTCATCAATCGCACGCTTGATTCCCTCGCCGACTTGCTGTTCATTGCCGTAATCGCAAGCACTATCAAAATGCCGATAGCCTCTTTGAATTGCTGTATAAACTAAATCTGCACAATCCTCTTTCGGAACTTTCCACAATCCATAACCGACAAGGGGCATTCCGAATTTATTTGTTGTTTTTTGCATTGTTTTTTTTCAAGTTGTTATAAACAAATGATTTATATTTGCAATTATTATATCTTGTTAGAATGTAAGAATTGCTTTCAGTCACCAACGGTGACAGACATTATAGCGTAGGGTGAAGCGATTGAAATGAGCGAAACCCTACGAAAGATAAAAATAGCAAACCGACGCTGAAAGTGTCGAACAAATGAGATAGGTTGTTGCTTTTACACCCTTCCTAATAGTCGGGTTTCTGCCACATGCTGATTAATTTCTTATGAATCGAAAAGAGAAAAATGGCAATGAATATCCATTGCCGATAACGCCTGATTGGAACAAAATTGTTGCAACTGAAGTCATTGAAAAACCAACTTTGGAAGATGATTGCAGATTAAAAGTTCCGACAAATCACGGTGTTTTGTATTTCTCAATTTTAGAAAAAGGAATCCGCATTCAATCTGAAAAGCAATTTGAAAATGATTATAGATTGCTCGTAAATGAACCGAAAAATTTAGAATCAAAATTAAAATTTACAGAAAACTTTGCAATTCTAAAATCTGAAAATTTGTCGTTAAAAATAGAATTCGAACCGCTCACGATAGAAATAAACTCACGAATTAAATCTGCAAATGACGGGCATTTCACACGCAAACATCGTGTTCCGCCGTTTGCTTTGATTGATGGGAAGTGGCTCGTTTCATTGGCTTTGAAATCTAATGAAGCGATTTATGGACTTGGGGAAAAATGGGGTTCTTTGAATAAAAGAGGTCAATTAATTCGCTCATATAATCTGGATGCTTTGGGCGTGAATTCAGAAATTTCATACAAAAATGTTCCGTTTGCTTGGAGTCCGAACGGTTGGGGGATTTTTGCACATACGCCTTCGCCTGTAACTTCTGCCGCAGGGTTTCCGCAGTGGTCGAACAGAAGCTATTGTATGTTGATTGAGGATGATACTCTGGATGTTTTTCTGTTCATCGCAGATGAAGATGCAGAAAACAAGGGGGCGGAAATTATTTCTCAATATACGGATTTAACGGGGCGTTCGCCCGTTCCTCCAAGATGGTCAGCGGGCGTGATTTTGTCGAAGGCTTATTACAAAGATGCGGATGAGATTTTGGAAACGGCAAAAAAGGTTCGTGAAAAGAAAATGCCTTGCGATGTGATAACTTTTGACGGGCGTGCTTGGCAAGACACAGACACAAGATTTTCGTTTGAATGGTGCAAGAAACGCTATCTGAATCCGCAAGCTGTTATTGATGAATTGAAAGCCCTAGATTTCAAAATTTGCGTTTGGGAATATCCGCTGATTTCGGTGAAAAATGATTGGTTTAAGATGTTTGAAAAGCGAGATTGGCTGATAAAGGATAAGCGAACTAACCGTGCTTTTAGATACGAATGGGATCAACAGGCTTTTGGAAAAGTTCTAACTCCTTTACCTGATTCGGGAATCGTTGATTTTACAAACAAGGACGCTTATGAATTTTGGCGAGATGCTCATGAAGATTTATTTGAAATGGGCGTTGATATGATTAAGGCGGATTTCGGCGAGCAATTGGAAGACGAAAATATGGTTACTTCCAACGGAGAAAGTGATTTCAAATTGCACAATGTTTATGCATATCTATACAACCGTTGCGTTTATGAAGCTGCCGAAATGTATAGCAGAACCAAGCCGTTTTTGTTCAGCCGTTCGGCGTGGATAGGTAGCCAAAGATTCAATAGCCAATGGGGTGGCGACCCGCAAGCTGATTGGGAAGGAATGATGGCAAATATACGTGGTGGCTTGTCTTGGGGATTATCGGGTTCGCCGTTTTACGCAACGGATGTTGGTGGTTTTTACGGCGACACACGCGACGAGAAACTCTACATCCGTTGGGCTCAAAACGCTGTTTTTTCTGCTCATTACCGCTTGCACGGAATTGGCAATCGAGAACCTTGGTCGTATGGTGAATATGCTGAAAAAATCGTTATGGATGCTCTCAAACTTCGTTATCAATTAATTCCATACATCGAAAAATGTTACGCTCAAGCAAACGAAAAAGGCTTGCCTGTTCAGAGACCGATGGTTTTGGCGTTTCCAAACAATCAAGAAACTTGGGCATTTGAAAACCAATTTATGTTTGGCGATGAACTGCTCGTCGTGCCGTGTTTTGATGAAAAAGGTTGGGTTGAATTCTATTTACCCGAAGGCGTTTGGAAGCAATTTGATATTTCGGAAAAATATGACGCAAAATTTGAAGGACAGCGGTTTTATAGAAAGAAACTAGAAGATGGCGAGATAGCGGTTTTTATTAGAAAAGGCAGAAGTATTGAACTTGCAAAACCTGTTGATATTACGGATAAAATTGATGAGATTTATCTTTATCAAGCCTGAGAAATTATTCTATTAACCACAGATGAATACAAACGATATTTTATTTACGCTCGGCAGTTGTATATTTTTTATGGCGATTGTTGGTTTGATTTCTTACCAACGGACGAAAGGACAAACTGACAATCAAGATGGGTATTTTCTTGCGGGGCGTGGATTGACAGGCGTGTTTATTGCGGGTTCGATGCTCCTTACAAACCTTTCTGCTGAACAGTTAATTGGTCTAAACGGGTCGGCTTACGGGTTTAATATGAGTGCGATGGCGTGGGAAGTTACGGCTGGGTTTGCCACGATTATTATGGCACTAGTTTTCCTTCCACGTTATCTAAAAGGTGCTTTTTCGACACTGCCGGAATTTCTTGCAAATCGTTATGACGATGGCGTGCGGCGTTTGACCGTTGTGCTTTTTATGGTCGGTTACGGGTTGATTACGATTCCGTCTGTTCTTTATTCGGGTTCGGTTGCTGTTTTAAGACTTTTTGATGTTCCGAAACTCCTCAATATAGATTATTCCGTAGCACTTTTTGTAACCGTCTTTGTTGTCGGCACGGTCGGTGCGATCTACGCGGTTTTCGGCGGATTAAAGGCGGTTGTCGTCTCTGACACGATCAACGGCATCGGTTTGCTTTTTATCGGTTTGCTTGTCCCAATCTTGGGATTTCGTCTGCTCGGTGACGGAAGTATTTTAAAGGGAATCGAAACAATTGCGACAAATCACACGGACAAACTCAACGCCATTGGTGCAAGTTCTGATCCCGTTCCGTTCGGAACAATTTTTACGGGAATGATTTTGGCAAATCTTTTTTATTGGGGGACGAATCAATACGTTATCCAACGCACGCTCGGAGCGGCGAATTTAGCGGAAGGACAAAAAGGCGTTTTGCTTTCGGGATACTTTAAAGTATTAGTCCCGTTTATGATGATGATTCCAGGCGTTATCGCTTTTCATCTATATTCGGATAGCGGAACGGAATTGCTCTCAATTGATTTGGCATTTCCACAACTCGTCAATGATGTTCTGCCGTTTTATCTTTCGGGATTTTTCCTCGCAGTCCTTCTTGGGGCAGTTTTTAGTTCATTCAATTCGCTACTAAACAGTGCCGCCACGCTTTTTTGTCTTGATGTTTATAAACCGCTCAAAAACAATGAAGTTTCCGACAAAGAAATAATTCGTGTCGCAAAAATCGCCAGCGTAATTATCGCAATTTTTTCATTCATCGTTGCACCGCTTTTACAGTTCGCTCCCGACGGACTTTGGCAGATAATCCGAATTTTTACAGGTTTTTATAACATCCCCGTCATCGCCATAGTTTTAGTTGGTTTCTTCACACGCCACGTTCCCGCACTAGGTGCAAAAATCGCCGTCGTCTTTCACATAATCGCCTACGCATTACTGCAATTTGTTTTCACAACGAACATAAACTTCATACACATCTACGCGATTCTTTTTACGATCGAAGTGATAATTATGCTTACTGTCGGTTACTTAAAACCCGTCGATAAAGATTGGAGTAATCAAACAAACGACAAAGTTTCGCTCGAACCATGGCGATTCGCTTGGGCTGCAAGTGCAACGCTTTTTAGTGCGATAGTTATCGTTTATTTGATATTTTCTCCGATTGGTGTTGTCAGCGGATTTACAAATCTTTTTTGGATTCTTCTTGTGAGTGTAATTATCATCAATGCAACTTTTTGTGTTTGGTCGATTAGATTGGAGAAGAAATAAGATTTTTTGTGTTCAGATTAAAATCGTTTATATTTACAGGTAGTTAAATTTCAGACAAATAGTCCTTTTATCAAAAATGAAAAAATCCATATTACTGCTGATTTTGGCTTGCCAGATTGTCTTCATTTCGCACACTTTTGCTCAAGAGAAAAAGCTGAACGTGCTTTATACAAATGATTTGCACGCACATTTTGAGCCGCATATTGTTCCTTGGGTTAGCAAAACTCGAAAGGTTGGTGGTTTTGTAAATATTGCGACTCTTGTTAAGCGTGAGAAGAAGGCGAACGACCACACAGTTTATTTTGATGCGGGCGATTCTTTTTCGGGACCGTATCACAGTTTTTTGACGAAGGGCGAAGCGGTGATTGATGCGATGAATTATTTGGGTTTGGATGCTTCATGCGTTGGAAATCATGAGTTTGACCATGGTTGGCAAAATTCGCTTGTACAATTTAAAAAAGCAAAATTCCCTCTTTTGAATGGAAACATTTTCTTGAAAGGCACCGACAAACTTCATTGGAACAATCCTTATATCATCAAAAAAGTGAATGGAATTCGGCTCGGAATTATCGGTTTGCACGGCAGATTTGCTTTTTATGACACGACCGCTGACGAGATGATAAAAGGTGTTGAGGCGAGAGATGAAGAAAAATACCTACGAAAATACCTCAAAGAATTAGAGCCGAAAACTGACTTGATAATTCTGCTGATTCATCAAGGACTTCCCGGTACGCAATCTTCAACAGGCGAAAGAGATGTTATACGCAATCATGATAAAGACGTCGAACTGGCTAAAAATGTTCCCGGTGTTGATTTGATGATAACAGGACATCCACACAGTGGTTTATCCAAACCGATTATTTCAAATGGAACAATTATCGTTTCAACCGATGCTTATACGATCGAACTTGGCAAAATCGAACTCGTTTATGATAAGAAAAAAGATAAAATTGTAAGTTACAAAAATCATCTTGATTTTCTGTATGACGACGAAGTCCCCGATGACCCGCAAATGGTCAAGGTTGTCAATAAATGGAAAAACAAACTCAAAAAAATCACCGAAGAAAAAGTTACGAAAACCAACGTCGCACTCACACGCTCATACGGCGAAGAATCTTTGATGGGAAATATGGTTGCCGATTCGATTTTGAACGCCTTTCCCGAATACGATTTTGCTGTAACAAACAGTGGCGGTTTGCGTCAGGATATTGATGCAGGCGATGTTACCGTCGGCGACCTCATTTCGATGTTTCCATTTCCAAACACGATTGTCCAACTTGAAATGAAAGGTAAAGATTTGCGAACGATGTTTGAACACGGTGCGAGCCTAACAAACGGAATTTTGCAAGTTTCAAAAGGCGTGGAAATGGCTTATGACGAAAACTTACCAATTGGCAAGCGTATAACAAAGGTAAAAATCAAAGGCGTTCCGCTAGATGATGAAAAAACTTACAAGGTTTTAACCTCAAACTTTTTAGCTGATGGTGGCGATGGTTTTCTGATGTTTAAGAAGAATTCTTCCTACAAAAACACCGGGCTATACATTTTGGACGCAATGAGCAAATATCTGAAACAATTTGAAACCTATGAACCAAAGATCGAAGGCAGAGTTAAAAAATTGTAGAGTCTAACTTGGTTATTTAATCTAAAAGTCTATTATTGCGACAAATTGGCAAGCATTATGTTGCTGTCACGGGATTCTCGGACGGTGAATAGAAAATCTTTTCCATTGGTTTCAAAAGATGTTTGGGCAGTCGGAGGTATTTTGTCTTTGCTGAGTATCTCAGACACTTTTTCGGTGGCGAAATCGTAGAATTTTATTTTGTGGTTTTTGTCTGTATCTACTGTGAGGAAATAAATTCCTTTTTTGGTCATTGTCCAATGACTTCCACTTTCGTTTAGCTTATTTTTTACAAAATGTTTATAGCCATTTTCTGTAAATGCTTTGACTTCTTCTTCGAAACCGCCGTCAACTGAAACTCGCCAAATGCCGCCTGAGAAACGGGATTTTGTGTAGTAGAGCATTTTTCCATCGAAAGTTGGCTTTGGAATAAAACCGCCGTCTTTTGTTATCTGAATTTCTTCACCGCTTCCATCTGATTTTATTTTCCAAATCTCATATCGTCCTGTCCGTTTAGATGCAAAATAAATCCACTCTCCGTCGTTACTCCAAGCAGCATGAGATTCCGTTGAAATATGGCGGACTTCACCGCCCTGTGATGAAACAACAAAGATCCCTCCTTTTCCTTTGCGGTGTCCGCTGAAAACTATTTTTGAACCATCGGGAGAAAAAGAAGGTGAAGCGACGGCATTCATCGAATCGGTAATACGCAGAAGATTTTCTCCGTCAGAATCCGCAGTCCAAATGTCTTGGTTTCCTTTGCGGTTTGATATAAAAACTATTTTCGAACCGTCTCGCGAAAACCGAGGACTTAAATTGCTGTTGCTCGATATTAGAATCTCTTGTGATGTGCTTTCATCAATTCTTACACGATGAATTGATTCGCGGTTTTTGATGGCGGAAAACGCAAGTGTTGAACCATTTGGCGAAAGGGCAATGTTACCGATTCTGCCTGCTTCGATTGAAATTATTTCAGGCTCACCGCCACTCGCCAAAACACGCCAAAGTCTGGGCTTATTTCCATCGCGTGGAGAAACAAAGTAAAGCATTTCGCTATTCGGACTCCAGGCGATTGAAGTTATAGTTTTACCGTCAAATGTGATTTGTCTGGGTTCACCGCCGCTTGCAGGAACAATAAACATATCCTGTTTGCTTTTATTGTAAAGTCTTATAAAGGCGATGCTCTTTCCATCGGGAGAAAAACGCGGTGTAGTTTCACCCGAAAAATCTCCCGAAGCAGTCAAACGTCTGCGTTCGGAGGTTTTTGTGTCGAAAAGATGGATAGCATATTGTCCGCCAATTTCTGAATTCTCGGTATCAATTGCCGCAATATATTTTCCGTCAGGTGAAAAAGAAATACTGTAATTTCCTGAAAAAATGCGTCGAATAATTCGTTCGGTTCCGCCGAGTGCGGGAATTGTGATTAATTCGCCATAATCTTTATAATCCCTTAAAAAAGCGACATTTTGACCATTTCGTGAAAATGTCGGGTAACTGTCTTTTACATTAGAATCGGTTAATTGAACGGGTTTGCCGCCATTAACTAAACGAACATAGATATTATCCGAAACACCTTTTCCCTCATTCCAAGTGTAAACGATTTGATTTCCGTCGGGCGAAAAAGACATTGATTGTTCGCGTCCTCTTTCGCCTGTGAGAGGAACAACTTTTTTAGCGACAAGAATTTTCGGGCGGTCATTTTGTTCGTAATTGTGATAAAGGATGAAACCGATTCCGCCTAAAACGATCAATCCAATGAAGAAAGTAGAAATCAGAAGGAACTTTGAAAAATTTCGGCGTTTAGATACAGATGTTTTTTCGGGCAGGGCGATGTTTTCATTTAAGTGTTTTTTAAGTTCAGAATCTTCATAGGAAAGCGTTTCTTCGACTTCAACTTCGTGAAAAGTTTCTTCTTCGATGATTAATAAATTCTCATTTTTAGAATGTTGAATTACTTCGCCGACAAAACGATAACCACGTTTCGGAATAGTTTCGATGAATTTTTCACCGTTGGAAAATTTTCGGAGTTTCTTTCTAAGCCACGATATATTTCTCGCTAAAGTTGCTTCTTCGACAAACGTATCCGACCAAATAGCATCGAGCAAATCACGTTTTTCAACAATCTTTTCGCTCCGTTCAATTAGGAAAAAAAGCACTTCAAATTCCTTCGGCGTAAGCGGCACCATCTTTTCGCCGTGTCGCAGGCAACGCTCTTCGACCTCGATCTCAAACTCGCCGAAACGGTAAAAACCCTTTGTTTTCTGTGGTTTATAGCTATCCAATATTTTATCCGAAAAATTTCCAAAGTTTATCAAGACTTTTGGGCTGGAAGTTTATAAGTTAGTTCCCGTGCTTGATTTTGAGTTGTCCGAAGCTAGACACAAAGGTAATTTTACTCAATAATTATGGAAATAAAAAGGAAAGTTAAGATAGCGACCGCTACAAATCGTCGTCTGATTATCCGACAGACGCGGAATGAAAAACGATTTCTTTGCGAAACTTGCAATCAACCAATGCTCACAGCGGAACAGACATCCGCTTTTCTGGATATAAAACAACGTCGGATTTTTCAATTAATCGAAGAAGGTTTGGTTCATTATTTTGAACCTGATAAAAGTTCAGTATTGGTCTGCCCGTCATCCCTGTCAGCAATTTTGACTCAAGATCTACAAAGTTTGAAGGGAAAAGAATAAATAGAAAATGGAGAAAATGAAAATGAAAAAAATAGTATTTGGAATGATAGTTTTAGGAATAATGTTAATAGTTAGCGATAATACTATGGCTCAAAGAAAATGCAGCCCTCCTGTAGATGGAGTAACTATATTCGTTGACGACAATTATAAAGGAGGATGTATCAATTATTCCTTTGGTAACTTCCCCGATTTGCGAAACATGAACAATAAAGCCTCCTCGATTCTGGTCGGACGGAATGTCAACGCGATCTTGTGCACGGAAAAAAATTTTGGTGGTTTTTGCCAAAGGTTCACGGGAAATGACACATGGTTGGGGAACGACCGCATTGGCAACGATCGGGTATCTTCACTTAGAATTGAAAGAAAAAGAAGACCTGCTTCAAATAATAATACATTCAGATCAATTTATCGGGAATTAAATCCTCAGAACTGTCGGTTAAGGGGTGGTGATGGTCATGTTGGATCGACTTTTGATTGTCCCTCAGGAATTGCCGGAAACAAAGTTGCTTTATATGGCATTAACGGTCCTATAAAGGAAGGTTTATCAATCACCACGGCAAACGGAAAAACCTTTTCTTTAAAGCTCTATGAAGCTCTTAGGGAATACAACCGTACCGGTTTTGTTTACAAAATCGCAGATGGAGCTAAGGCAGAATACCGGACAAATAATCGTTTAGCCAGAGCAAATGCCGGGGGGCTAATTTTCAGAGTAAATCTCGAACATAATGACGGAGAAAAACTTTCCAACTTAGTAGTTGTGAAGTTAACACGCAATCGGGCTTGCATAACAAATATAGTCGAACCAAAGAAAGGGCAAAATGTTCGGGCAAGACAACTTGCGGATAAAGCCTTTCAAGTCCAATGTTTAGTAAACTAGATAAGAGCTTATCAGCTTAAAAACTAACGAAAATTAGAATGAAGGTTAAATCTTACCACCAAATAATTCTTCGTTGACGGACGAAGAATAGGAACAATTACCAGATATAGCAGAAACTAAGTCAGACAATTTGTTTTAAATTTTAAGTTTGAAGTGAAAAGAATAAATAGGAAAATGGAGAAAGAATAAATGAAGAAATTTACATTTTTATTAATGTTTTTAGGTGTTGTTTTGATTGTTACCGATTCGGCAAGGGCACAAAATTGCCGTCCGAATGCCAATCAAATCGCCGTATTTGAAGATGCAAATTACAGCGGAAGATGTGCAGTCAGAAATGTCGGAAATTATCCGAGTGCAAGATCATTTGGTCTGCCAAATGATTCGCTTTCGTCAATTATTGTCGGGCGAAATGTTATTGCAATTCTTTACGAACACAATAATTACGGAGGTAAGAATCAAAGATTTGCTAGAACCGATTCTTTTTTGGGAAACAATACGGTCGGAAATGATAATGTGTCTTCCATCAGAGTTATTCGCAAAAGAAATTCTCCACCAGTCAGAAGACCAACTCCTAGAACAAATACGCCGAGAAATACTGTTAGAAACAACAATAGGATGTTAGTAGGAATTGGAAATAAATGTCTTGATGTAAGTGGTGGAAGCCGAAGAAACGGGACAAATGTAACTCTTTGGGATTGTCATGGCGGTGAAAATCAGCGTTGGACATATACAAGCAAAAACGAACTGCGAATCTTTGGGAATAAATGTCTCGATGTCGATGCTTCGAGAAATGCAGATGGCTCTCGACTCCAAATTTGGGATTGTACCGGCGGACCAAATCAGAAATGGCGTTATATGAAAAACGGCGAATTTCGAGGTTGGGGTAGAAATAAATGTCTTGATGTAAAAGCTTCAGGAACATCAAATGGCACAGAAGTTCTTTTATGGAATTGCCAAGGTAAATCGAATCAAAAATGGCGTTTTGCATCTTCAACTCGTCGCCCAACGCCAAATCGACCAACACCAAAACCAAGAGCAAACCATGCCCCACCAAATTCTAACTACAGATTCTGTGCTAGAGAAGGACAAAGTTGCAAATACGGCGGAATTGTCAGAATCGCTTATGGAGTCAACGGAAAATTCAAATATAAATCGTTTAGAAGCCGAGAAACTGGTCCAGGCAGATATGTTTCCACTTCGACAGTTTGCAATAGCCGAAATTTCGGTGGCGATCCTGCTCCGGGATTTCCCAAGCGTTGTTATATTCAAGGAAGAGGTCCAGGGTCTTCTACCAGTGCAATTACCGGACGTAACGTAAAAATTGTTAGGTTTAGTAAAGGCTCATTCAGACAAATACGTAGTGGAAAAACATGGGTTGAATATAAAAGCAACAATACCGAACACGCTAGATTTACCGAAACGGGCAGGGATAGATGGAATGTTTATTTAAGGAAGACCGACGGGGCAAGAATTCAATTGGATTTACGAAACAAAGTGATAAAACTAAATGGCAGAAGACTTTACACAATCACTTCTGTATGGGCACCGTAAATAAATCACTCAACTATTTATCGGTTAAATCTATTTTTACACGTATGCTTAAGCACCCAAGCAAAAATAGATTGTAGTAAAAAACTTGAAAACCAAAACTCCCCTCATTTCAAAGGAGGGGCGGCAGTCGCTTTGACTAACGGGGTGGTTATTCTTTGTTACAACTCAGAATAGATTAAGTTAATCTAACCACTTCGCCGACAAAAAACGTCGGCACTCCTCCTTTTTTAAGGAGGAGTGTTTTAGTTGGAATCTATTTTTACACGCAGGCTTAAATTGAATAAAAAAAAGTGGAGAAAAAAATCATGAAAACAAACAGTAAAATCATTTTTGGTATTTTAATTATTCTCACTGGTAGTTTGTTCGTTTTGGGGCAAACTACCAAAAACTTAATTACCAAAGATTCCGTCGGTAGCATCAAACTCGGGATGACTGTCGGCGAAGCCAAAAAAGTTTTGCCAAAAGGTCAAAAGTTAGCTCCCGCACCGGGCGATGAAGGCACAATGTTGGTCGGCGTTTATGAAGGCGATAAATTGCTTCTAACAATTGGTGATTACGGGGATTTTAGAGGTTCAGAAGATGAAATACCGCCGCTCAATGAAAAACAGAAGATTGAAATAATGCTGATTATGGATTCGCGTTTCAAGACGGCTGAGGGAATTGGAGTTGGAATGCCTATCGCAGAAACGGAAAAGAAATACGGCAAATTAAAAGAAATGTTTAATTATCCACACGCTGGCGAATTCGGTAAATTTGAAAGTCAGCCGGAATTCTTGAGTTTTAATTTCAGACCGAAAGGCGATAAAAACGAAGCTGGAATTTACGAAGCCGTTCCCGATTGTGCCGAAGACGCATATCCGCCATCATGTCGTGTCGCTAAAAAATACAATCCGGGGTCATACATCTCCACTATGACTTTGAGTTCTCCGCGACCTCTCCAAACTTCAACTTTAATTACCGATACGCCAAAGAATTACATGGCAAACATATACGGTCCTGAAAAGTGTGACAACGAAACTCAAGAGGGCAAAACCACATACTATATCGCCAGAAAAGTGCCTTTAACCAACGGATATAAAACCGTTCCGCAAACATTTGAGTTTAAAGGTCTCAAACCTTGCCCCGAAATGGGTTATGGAGAAGGCAAACAAACGAAAGTTTCATACAAGGAGCAATTCGACGTATTTTTCGGCGATTACAATTTTGACGGAATGATGGACTTAGCTCTGCGAGATGGAATGAACGGGGGTTACGGCTTTCCTTCTTATCAAGTTTATCTATTTTCAAAAGCCGACGATAAATTTGTCTTAAACTCTTTTTATACAGAGCTTGGTCAATATCAGGGAATGTTTGAAGTTGATAAAAAGAAAAAAATGATTTTCAACAAAACCAAATCCGGAGCAACTTTTTACCAGACTGATGGATATATTGTAAAAGACAATAAACTCGTGAAGGTCTATGAAAAAACGGAAGAATACAAAAGCGAAACTGAAAAAACCGTAACGGTTAAAAAATTAGTTAATGGAAAATGGGTAACGCAAAAATAGGGTAGTTGTAAAAAACTTAAAAAATGACGAAGTTTCGGCTTCGTCTTTTTTTTATTTCAGAATAATCTTGTCTAATTTTTCATTCGAGAATAAAATCTCTGTGTAATTCATTAAAATTTTGGGAAAAACATTTTCGATAATTCTTATGGAACACGAAAAAATTTACGAACGGGTGCGACAGCTTATAGATAAACGTGAACTCGATGAAGACAATATGGAAATGGCTCACGAGGAATTGGCTGAGCTGATTGAAGAAGACGAAAATTGCGGTTGGGCGTATGGTCTGCTTGCGGAAATCTATTATTGGATGGGCGAAACTGCCGAAGCAGAAGATAAACTGTTTTACTACGATAAAGGCGTAGAATGGGGCGAAGCAGGAGTTGAAGCAGATGCGGAGTCTTTGGAAGCAAATTTTTGGCTTTCGGTAAATTGGGGATCATATGGCAATGAAAAAGGAATTATGAAAAGTCTTTCGCTTATCAAACCAATCAAAGAAACATCTGAAAAGTGCATCAGGATGGACGAGAGTTATTTTTACGGTGGACCGCATCGTGTTCTCGGAAGACTCTACAATAAAGCACCGGGCTTTCCAATCTCTATCGGCGATAATAAAAAAGCTACCAAGCATCTCAATAAAGCTTTGGAGTTCGGTCCGAAATTTTATTTGAATCACCTTTTCCTCGCCGAACTCTACATCTCCGACCGCAAAAAAGATAAAGCACGCGAGCATCTGGAATGGATTTTGGAAGCTGAGCTAAACGAAAATCACGAAGAGGAAGATGCTGTTTATAAAGAAGATGCTGAAAGGCTTTTGAATGATCTCTAAAACGTCAATCTAACATCAAGCAAAATGCTGATCGGCAAGTAGAAGCCTGCGAATACTTATCAAAACCCAAATTAAATTCTGCTTGTAATACTTTATTCCGTTGTGCTAAATTAATTTGACCCTAAAACTTAAACAATAAAATCTGTCAAAATAATTAGTTCATGCACATCTTATGATTGTGTAGATTCGAACTTTAAATAAATAAGGAGTTCAAAAAATCAAATGAAAATACTGTTACTCGCTGTCTTTGCATTTCTCGTTTTTGCTCAATGTCCTAATCAAACTTCTGATAAAGAGTTAGCAATAAAAGAAAAAGAACTCGAATTAAAAGAAAAAGAACTTGAATTAAAAGAAAAGGAAAAAGAAGAAAAAGAGAAAGAAGAGAAAAAAGAAGAAAAAGAGAAAGAAGAGAAACCAGCACCAGCACCAGTGAAAAAAGCTGAACCTGCCAAGAAAAAAGCTCCAGTCGGCAGTAAAGGCTGTGCAATCACAAACAACGTAAGATTCAAAAAGGGTACATCCGCTCAAACCTTTAAATGCGACTTGGATACCAATACAGGTAATACCAAACACAGATATAAGCTCCGAGCAGAAGCTGGACAAGATTTGACGATTACCTTCAAATCAACCGATGCAAACTATGATGTGACGGCACCAGATGGAGCAGGAAGAGTCAATGGTGTAACTTCAAACAGAGAGCAAATAATGCTTAATAAAGATGGAACGTGGATTATCGCCGTTAATCTCGCCCCAGGTTCAACGTTTGGTGATTATACAATAAACTTTGAAATTAAATAGACTTAAGAAAAATTATGACTTTTAATAATAAGGACATAGCTTTGGCTTTGTCCTTTTTTGTTGGATATTTTCGGGAATTAAACTAAAATTCTCAGACTATGAACAGGAATGCGATACGAATCGGCTTTATATTAGCGGGACTTGCAAATATTCTAGGAGTTTCAATTCTTTCGAGACTTCTGACAAACGAAGTGATTCCGCAGACAGACCCGATTGTAATGTCACAATTCGGTTTGCTGATGATAATGGTTTGGGGACTGGTTTTCATATCAGTTTCAAATAGTTTTGAAAAAGTCAGATGGCTAGTTGGCGTTTTTATAATTGAAAAACTTGTGTATGTACTCGCTTGGCTCAGATGGATTTCTAATAATGACCTATCCGCAGTTTACGAAAAGGACGCAATGGCTGGAATCTTTTATACAATTTACGGTCTCAACGATCTTATCTTTTTGATATTTTTTGCATTTGTGTTTTTCTGGATTGGGAGCAAAAGTCAGGCGGAAAAGTAAAGAGGAGGCTGAAATGTTTTTGGAATATTTATGGCTTCTTTTTGTTTTCGATTTTCAAACACTAACTTTAATTTAAGAACATTCTCTACAAGACCTTCGTTAAAATAGCTTGCAATAATATTTAATGAAGGTTTTTTGATTATGAAAGCAGCTGTTTATGAAAGATATGGTTCACCTGATGTTCTTGAGGCAAGAGAGATAGAAAAGCCCATCCCGAAAGATAATGAAGTTTTGGTGAAAGTTTATGCAACGACAGTAACTTCCGGTGATGTCAGAATCCGTAGTCTTAAGGTTCCATTTGGCTTTAAATTGTTGGTCAGGATTATGTTCGGCTTTTCGGGACCGAGACAACCTGTTCCGGGATTGGAGTTTGCCGGAAAAGTAGAATCGGTTGGCAAAGATGTCGCGGAATTTAAGCAAGGCGAAGAGGTTTTCGGTGCAAGCGAAAATTTCGGAGCAAATGCTGAATATGTCACCGTTCCCGAAAATGGAGCAATTTTAACTCAACCAGAAAATATGAATTTTGAAGAATCCGCCGCCGTTTCTTTCGGAGCGATTTCTTCACTGGTTTTTTTGAGAGATTTTGGACAAATCCAAAGCGGACAAAAAGTTCTTATCAACGGTGCTTCCGGTTCTTTGGGGATTTTTGCTGTTCAGCTTGCGAAATACTTTGGTGCGGAAGTAACAGGTGTGTGTAGCGGTTCAAATGCAGAAATGGTCAAATCTCTCGGTGCGGATAAGGTAATTGATTACACGAAGGAAGATTTTACGCAAGATGATGAAACTTACGACATAATTTTTGATACCGTCGGAAAAATTTACTTCTCAGATTGCAAAAATTCTCTCACGAAAAACGGTCGGTTTCTTATGGCAGTTGCCGGAATTCCGCAATATCTGCAAGTCCTTTGGACAAAATTATTTGGAAGCAAAAAAGCAATTTCGGGGGTCGCTCAAAATACTAAAAAAGATTTAACATTTATCAAAAACCTGATCGAAGACGGAAAGATCAAAACGGTTATTGATAAGACTTATTCAATGGACGAGATTGCCGATGCTCACGATTACGTTGAAAAAGGACATAAAAGAGGCAATGTTGTTATCAGGATTTATCCTTAGAAAATCAAAAAAATTTAATTTGGTCTTCGATTTATTTCTGTAGTTTTCTCATATAGAATAAAAATTAATCTACTTGGAAAATTGTGTTTGGTTTTGGTTTAAAAAGCTCTGTATTATTGATTTTCTTCTTTCATGGAATTGTTTTCTCAGGACTGCTTTTACACAAAGGAATAAGAAATCAGAATAAAGCCAGCCTTTGGTTGAGCTTTTTTGTTTTCCTGTGTGCGATGTATATTTCGCCATTTATGCTTGGCTATGCAGGCTGGTATTCTCGCAACCCTTATCGGGAAATAATGTTTTTTGTTCCCTTTCAGCAGTTATTTCTGATTGGTCCTGTAATCTATTTTTACACTCAAAGTCTGCTCAATAAATCATTTAAGCTTTCAAAGAAAGACATAGTTCATTTTCTGCCTGCAATTTTTTATTTTATTTACTCAGTCATCATTTTGATAACGGACAAATTTATACTTGATGAATTTTATTTTTATGCAGATGAAAGAGACAAAGATTTGGCGTTTTGGTATCAGATGAGCGGTTTGATTTCAATGGTCTTTTATTTGGTGTTGAGTATACGTTTTTATTCTGCTTATAAGAAAATCGCTTATCAAGTGGTAAGTTTTGCCGATACTATTCTTTTTGTTTGGGTTCAACGTTTTCTTTTTGCATTTTTGATAATACTTTTGCTTCGGGTTGTATTTTTTATCTCAAATCCCGAATGGGGACAATTTGGAAATAAATTTTGGTATTATCTTTGTTTTTCAATTTTGTTTTACTACATTTCGATAAGCGGTTATACAAATTCTGTCAGAGCAATTATTGCTTTTCGAACGTCTCTATTTGGTTATGAATCGAGTTATCTTTTGAAAGAATATGAAACAGAAGAAACTGAAAATGACGAAGAAGATTTAATTGAAACCTCAACCAAAAAAGAAACGAAAGAATTTTCTGATCTTGATGAATGGAAAATTAAAATTGAAGAATTAATGACAACGGAAAAACTGTTTGAAAATCCCGAATTGACACTTTCCGATGTTTCGCAGGAATTACAAATTAATCCTCGTAAAGTTTCGAGAATAATCAATCAAGGATTTGAAATGAATTTCAATGATTTTATAAATAAATATCGCACGGAGGCAGTTATCGAAAAAATTCAAACGGGCGAAAACGATATGAAGACACTTTTGGGAATTGCTTTTGATTGTGGATTCAATTCAAAATCTACCTTTAATCGAGCCTTTAAAAAGCAAACTTCGCTGACTCCCAAGGAATATATTAAAAAATCACTAAAAACAGGTGTCAAATCGTGATTTGGAGCGATTTTAGACTTTTTTCTCGCTAAATTCGAACTATGAAAAACTTATTTATCGCTATATTTACAATGTCGCTCTTGGTTTTTGCTGTTTTCGGGCAAGACTCCAATAAAAATTTAACATCGCAACAAATCAAATCTCTTGAATCAATCGCAATTCAAGATGTTCCAAAAGACGCTCCCGGAATTGCCACGGGAGTCGTAAAGAACGGAAAAATTATCTACGAAAAATACGCAGGTTTTGCAGATTTAAAAGCAAAAACTCCGATTGGAAAAGATTCGCGTTTTAACATCGCTTCAAACGGGAAACAATTTACCGCTTTTGCAGCTTTAATATTAATTGAAGAAAAGAAACTAAATCTCGACGATGACATACGAAAGTTTTACCCAAAACTTTATCCCAAAATTAAATCAAAAATTACAATTGAAAACCTTTTGACTCATACAAGTGGAATTCGAGATTTTTATGATTTATTGAGTTTACAAGGAATTACTTGGTGGGAGCAAACAGACAATAACAAAGACGTTTTAGACCTTTTGCACAAACAAAATGAACTAAATTTTGTTCCTGGCTCAAAGTATTATTACAGTAATTCAAACTATATTCTATTGGCTGAAATTGTCGGAAAAGTAGCAGGCAAAACTTTCAGAGAATATACCGATGAAATGTTCAAAAAACTTAATATGCCGAACACTTCATTTGAATCTAATTACAAAAAAATCAGAGAACCTGTCGCCAAACCTTATTTCAATTTTGACACTTGGTTTGGCTACGACTGGATTACAAATATTCACGGCGACGGAAATATCTTCTCAACTTTAGAAGACCAATTGGAATGGGAAAAAACTGTTCAAACAAAGAAAAATAAATTCTACTCTGCCGAATTGATTGAAAAGAGTCAGCAATTAATTCCAAATTCTAAAGCTAAAAACTATGGTTACGGTTTAGAGTTTGGAAAATATCGAAATGTTCCATATACATTTCACGGTGGTTCAACAGGAGCTTGGAAAGCAGTTACATATCGTTTTCCGAAAGAAAATACTTCAATTATTACTATCATAAATAGCGGGAAAATTGATCCAACAATGCAAACCCGTCAAACCGCAGATGTTCTTTTGGGATTCGACAGCAAAAAGAAAAGCTACCCGATCAAACCAAAAAAAGCTGGGGATTTTATCTCAATTGATGATGTTGTCGGAACTTATCAAACAAAAGGCGGATATATTTTCCAATTTGAAAAACGAGGCGGAAAACTCTATTTAGTTAGATTTGGGCGAAATGACATTGAGGTAGTCAGAGAAGCAGACAACATTTTTCAACAATGGAATGATGCCGCATTTAAGCAGGAATTTAAGAAAAACGAAAAAGGCGAAATGCAAATAACTGCATATTACACGACGCACGCACCTTACACATTGACTCGCATAGATTCCGATTGGAAAGGCTTTGATTTCAATTCTTTGGACGGAAAATTTACTAATACTGAAACTGATGTAACATTTGAAATCAAACACGTTTCAGACAAAACATACGAAATAAAAATTAGAGACAAAAAGAGAAAAGGCTTACTTCTTTCACCGAAAAAATTACTCGTTAATAATTATTCGCTCGAAATTAAAAAAGATAAAGATGGAGCGATAAATGAAATGCTTTTGAATTCGAATAGGATTCAAAAAGTCAGGTTTTCTCGTAACAGCGAATAGGAAAACACAATCACAACTTTGAAACATAGAAATAAAATCTAATTGTGCGACAATAATGTCTTGTAAATTTCAGTTCTGATGATAATTTACAAGACATTTTTAATAGACAATTAGATAAATGAACATTGAACAAATAAGAAAAGATATTCCACATTACGGAAATAAGATTTTTTTCAATAGTGCCGGGGCTTCTTTAATGCCGCAATCTGTTGTTCAAAAAATAAATTATTATTTACGTGAAGAAGAGAAACTTGGCGGCTATAAAGTTGCCGACTTAAAAGAAAATGAAATTAATGAGTTTTACAATCAAGCATCTAAATTAATTGGCTGTGAGCCTCGAAACATTGCTTTTACTCACGATGCTACTGATGCTTACATCAAGGCTTTATCCTCAATTCATTTTCAAAAGGGAGATGTAATCATAACAACAAATGATGATTATTCATCAAACCAAATTCAATTTATTTCCTTACAAAAAAGATTTGGCATTGAAATCATAAGAATCAAAAACCTTGAAAACGGCGATTTAGATATTGAAGACTTTCAGCAATTAGTTGAAAAGCATAAACCCAAATTAGTTGCTGTAACACACGTTCCGACAAACTCAGGATTAATTCAAAATGTCGAAGCAATTGGGGAGATTTGTAGCAAAAAACAAATTACATTTCTTGTCGATGCTTGCCAATCCGTTGGGCAATTAAATGTAGATGTCCAAAAAATAAAATGCGACTTTTTGACCACGACAGGTCGAAAATTTTTGCGAGGTCCAAGAGGTACAGGCTTTTTATTTGTTTCTGACAGAATGCTTGAAAAAGAATATTCTCCTCTACTTATTGATGGAGGCGGAGCAACTTGGACAGAAAAGTTTGATTTCGAAGCATTGCCAACAGCAAGACGTTTTCAGACTTGGGAAGCTCCTTATGCACTCATCATCGGTTTTAGCGAAGCATTAAGATATGCAAACGAAATTGGTATAGATAATATTAAAGTCCGTAACCAAGAATTAATGGTGCGATTTCGTGAAAACTTATCGAATTTGTCAGATGTAAGAGTGTTTGATAATGGTTCTAAAACCTGCAACATTTTAACATTTAGAAAAGATGGTAAATCCCTTGAAGAAATTCAGAAGTATCTTGATTCAAACAATGTTTTCTTTAGTGTAAGCCAAAAACATTGGGGCTTAATTGATTTCAAAAAGAAAGGAATTGATTGGGCTATTCGTTTATCGCCACACTATTTTAATACGATTGAAGAAATTGATAGAGCATCGAAAATAATTGCAGAATTGTAAAACTTAATCTAAACAAAAATTATGAAAAATACTACTCCTCTAAAACCCAAAACCTCAGAACTTGTCGAAGTTAATGGAACTCAAATCTATTACGAAGTTTATGGAAAGGGCGAACCCTTGTTGTTTATACATGGTTACACTCAATCTTCTGTTGCTTGGAAAGGTTTTGTTGACGAATATGCGAATGATTATGAAGTCTATTTAATTGATTTAAGAGGTCACGGCAAATCTGAGGCTCTCAAAGAAACATTCTCCGTTAAACAATCTACTGAAGATGTATTGGCTCTCTTGAAATATCTCAAATTCGAAAAAATAAAAGCAATCGGAATGAGTTTTGGCGGAGATATATTACTTCAAATCGGCAGTATGAAACCTGATATTTTAGAATCAATGATTATTATTGCCGCTAATGGCGATTGGGATGCTCAGAATTATCCGGAAATGCTCAAAACATATAGCTACAAAAACATAGACCAATTTCAATGGATATATGATTTTCACTCCGGCGGAGACGAACAAATCAAAGTTATAATTGAACAATTAGCTAACTACAAAATCAAACTTTCTGATGATGAAATTAAAAATATTAAAGCCAAAACGCTACTTCTCGTAGGAGATAAAGACGGACAAATTTCGGTTGAATCAATGTTAAGACTTAATAATTTAATTTCTGATTCCCATCTGTGGGTTGTTCCGAATACGGCTCATTATGCTCATGATGGTGATAACAAAAATGAATTTATAAACATTTCAAAATCTTTTCTTAGCAGTTGGTAAAAAAAGTTTTAGCTATGATTTTATTGCCGATAGAAATTTTAGAAGTTAATCAAGAAAAAATTCGTGAAATTGATGAGGTTATCAAATCAATTTATCGTTTGATCATTTATAGTCGGCATCATTCGGATGATGATTTGCTTGATACTTATTTGGGAAGTATTCATAATCTGCGGCAACTTGTCGGGATAAAGAATGCCCAAATGGAAGCTCAGACCGATGAGGAAGCGGAAACATACTTAAAGAATTTGCAGGCGAGTCTTGAGTTTGTCGTCGAAGAGATAAATTCTCATGTGAATTTTGAAAAAGAGATCCAACTCTTTCAGCTTTTGAGATTAATTTCCCCTGAATCAAATAAAAAACATCCAAACCGCTATCGCCATACACTTGTTCAAATCGGTTCTCATATCTGTCCTGATGAAAAGGAAGTCCCGGGACTTGTTTCCGAATTATTTTATCGGATGAATCTGATCCAAAATCCAATTATCAAGGCTATTTACTTTCATCATGAATTAATAAGAATTCATCCCTTTGCAGACGGAAACGGACGAGTTACAAGAATTGCAAAAAACTGGTTATTGATGTTTGATCTATATCCGCCGATATTTATCAATGATGCCGCTCAAAAGGAAGAATATGTAAATACTCTTTCAAGCAGTTTTAGTACGCTGACGACTTCACCAAATGAATGGAATGAACACACCAAAGCTTTTTTTGATCAGGAACTCAGCAGACTTTTAACAAATGCAAACCTTTTATATGCAGCAGTAAATAAAATTGGCATCAACAGAATTGAAAACGAAAAATAAATTTAAGAACTGAAACTTTTTATTCTTAATATCGTCTTAGCTGTTTGAATAAAGAAAAAAATTATGAATTCAAACAGAAAAACTGCAATCATTATCGGCATTATAATTTTGGCTCAATTTATCATTGGTGTTTTGACCAAACAGATTTTGCTCGGGCAAGAAACTTTTGAGATTGAATTTCTAAAAACGGCTTCAGCAAATTCAGACCAAATAGTTTTAGGTGTATTGATTGGATTATTTGCAGGTACATTATCAATCATAATGGCGATTTTGCTCCTACCATATTTTAAGAAAAAAAGCCCAAATGTTTCAATCTTTTTCATCGCTTTCAGCATTGTTGTTTTTATTTTTTCTGCCCTAGAGTATTTCAGCATTTTATCTTTGTTGTCTTTAAGTAAAGAGATAGTAAAGTCAGGATTCTCTTCCACAAAAGATTTTCAGCCTTTGGTCAATACTTTGTTAGGAACACGTTGGTGGCTACATTTTATGGCTTTACTGATTTCCAGCATTCCTCTTGCAACATTTTATTATTTGCTGTTCAGATCAAAACTAATCCCTAGATTTATATCAATTTGGGGATTTATTTCCGCAGTTTTACTGGCAGTAGCTGTTTTGCTTCCGATGTTTGGACAAAGATTGGAAATGCTCTTAATGTTGCCGCTGGGATTAAATCAACTTTTCTTATCAATTTGGCTGATTGTAAAAGGATTTAACAAAACAGAATCCTTTGAAAATTAGCAAGGTGTGCAAAATCAAGTTAAACTAACGCTAATTATGAAGTGGATTGCTAAAATTTTAATCGGATTAGTAGCGTTGATTCATTGTTACATTTTGTGGCTGGAGATGTTTGCCTGGACGACTCGCGGACCGAAAGTTTTTACCAGTTTGGCACCGGAGTTATTCGAGCCGACAAAAACATTGGCGGCGAATCAAGGTCTATACAATGGCTTTCTTGCGGCGGGTTTGATCTGGACATTTTTTATTTCTGATAAAAATTGGCGAAATAATGTCGCTATATTTTTCCTATCTTGCATTTCAATTGCCGGAATTTACGGGGCAATAACGGCTGAAGTAAGAATATTTTTTGTTCAGGCGTTGCCTGCTTTGTTAGGCTTGGGAGCGGTTATTTGGTTAAAGTTTAAAGATTGATGAAAAATATAGTTTTAATAAAATTCATCACGGTTTTAGCACTTTTCAGTAGCTTTTTATTAAGTTGTAATCAAAGTCAAAAGACGATCGAATCAAAGCAAATCGTCAAGGATGACAAAAAATATCTCTATTATTTACACGGCAGAATCATCGAAGATATGGGTGCAAATAATGCCGTTAGCGAAAGATTCGGGAAATACGAATATAAGAAAATCCTTAAAACCTTTGAGAAAAAAGATTTTGAAGTAATCAGCGAAGCACGTCCTCGAAATACGGATGTAAACGATTACTCAACTAAACTTGCAAATGAAATAAAATCCAAGATCAAAAGCGGAGTTTCACCAGAAAATATAACCGTTGTCGGTGCTTCAAAGGGTTCTTTGATCGCAATGTTGACCTCGACGAAATTGGCAAATAAAAAAGTGAACTTTGTCCTAATGGGAAATTGCAATGATTGGATTTTGGAAAATTTTGAGGTAAATCTGCACGGCAGAATTCTTTCAATTTACGAAAAAACAGATTCGGTCGGTGGAAACAGTTGCAAGAAAATAAAGCAGAATTCAAAGGGAATAAAAGAATACAAAGAAATTGAAATTAACACAGGTTTGGATCACGGCTTTTTATACGAACCTCTCAAAGAATGGATTGAGCCAACGATCAAGTGGGCAAAATTTACGAAAAAATAGAGCACAGATAACACGGATTAAGCGGATTTTCACAGATACTTTAAAAAACCTGTAAAATCTGCGTAATCCGTGTTCTGTTCTTTCCCTCCGATAAGCTCTAAAAAATGTCACAAAGCAACAATTAGCGGTGTGTTTTGTTCAGAAAGATAAACTTTATTAAAATAAGTGAATCAAGGTCTGACTTTCTACTTAATTTTTAATGTAAGGAGATTTCTAATATTTTATGACCTTGTTAAAAATAAACAATCTAACTAAACGAATCTTTTCTCTTTCTTCCTTTTTCCTTCTAATCCTAGTATCTTCAAACACTTACGCGGACAATGGTAAGATAGCCTACGCCTATCCGGTTGAGAATATCAAAATCGACGGAGATCTATCTGATTGGTCGGATGATCTTATGAAGTTCCCGATCTCCGTAACTTCCGATTCAAAGCCGATAAACGAAAAGGACTTTAAGGCTTATTTTCGAGCGGGTTATAACTTGAAAAATCAATCGCTGTATCTGGCAGTTGAGATTTTTGATGATTCTCAAGTTGTAGCCGAAAAAGGCAATGATAACCTTGATTCGCAAGACGGTTTTTCTTTGTATATTGACCGAAAGCATCTGCGTAGAGGTTCGGGAAGTGTTTTGTATAGTGCAACCCTTAACAGCCGTGATGTAAGTTTTGCGAGAAACAATTGGGACCCGATAAACGCCAATGCGAATTGGGATAACGTCGAACTAAAAATTTCCCGAAAAGGCTCTAAAACAGTCTGCGAATGGCGAATTTTTCTGGGCAAAGATATTTATCCGAACAAAACCATCGGATTAGATCATTTTCTTGTTGACAGGGACAAAGGTGAAAAGGATGCGACCTACTTTTTATGGGGAGAAGGTTTTGCAAAAAGTATTTTTACGGGAAGATTGGGCGATGTCATTTTGGTGGAATCAAATGCCACTTTGGGCGAAGTTCAGGGAAAAGTTAAATGGAAGGAAAATATAAACGAACCGATTCCCGCAAAAGTCCGTCTGACTTCCGTTGAAAATCCCGATTTGTGGGTTCTGGCAAATACCGACAAGGAAGGAAATTATTCAGCAAAACTTCCTGTTGGTAATTATTTTGTTGATACACCTTTTACTCTTTCCAAGCCATTTGTCATTGATGCAAGAGCAAAGCCGCTTAGGATTGATGGACGCATAAAGGTTCGTGCGACTGTAAAGGAAAATCAAATATCTAAAGCTGACGATTTAGAATTGGATGTTTTTTATCCGCCCGAATATCTCATCCGAGAAAAGGGCATCATCCACGATTACGATTCAAGCAAAGAAGTTTTGGTAGATAGCTTTATCGAAGCCTATCGTCAGTATTATCAAATTCCGGGTGTTTCGGTCGCACTCGTAAAGGATGGCAAATTGGTTTATCACAAGAATTTTGGAGTTAAAAACAATCTAAGCCAAGAAAAAGTTACCGATTCGACGCTTTTTGAAGCGGCTTCAATTACTAAACCCGTTTTTGCCTTCGCCGTGATGCGTCTTGCTGAAAAAGGCTTGATTGATCTTGATAAACCGCTTTACAAATATCTTCCGTTTGAGAACATTGCTGAGGACGAAAGGTCAAAATTGCTTACCGCACGAATTATTCTTTCACACAAATCAGGCTTGCCAAACTGGGCTTTCGGCGGTCCCGGCGGTTGGCGAAACGGCGGCAAAACCAAGTTGAATTTCAAGCCGGGCGAGCGATTCGGTTATTCGGGCGAAGGCTATAATTATCTCGGAAGAGTTCTGGAAAAAATCACGGGCAAAAAGCTGAACCGAATTCTCAAGGAGGAAGTTACAGAACCCTTGGGAATGAAGCAGACATATTTTTCCGATAATGAAAAACTCGCTAAAAATGCCGCTATCGGACACAATCATTATCTCCCTATGTTTTGGGGAATTATTGATTTTCCAAGCCCCGCTTCGAGTATGCATACGGAAGCCAAAGATTTCTCCAATTTTATGGTTGGTCTGTTGAATCAAAAGGGTTTAAAGAAAACAACTTACGCCGAAATGTTCAAAACCCACACGGCGATTCCACCCGACCAGAGAGTTTACGACAACGGCTGGACACAAAGTATGTCTCTTGGATTCTTCATCGAAGAAACTCCCTACGGCAAATTAATCCAACACGGCGGAAACAACGGCGATTTTCATTGCAAATTTGGAATAATTCCCGAAAAGAAAATCGGCTACGCAATTTACACAAATAGCAATGCCGGCGATAAATTAAACCGTGCTTTCGAGATATTTTTGCTATATGGAAATAAGGTTAAGAACTGATAAATTTCTGTCAATTTTCAGTAAATGAGAGATGAATTAATTTCTGTCTTTCATTTTTTATTTCGGTCAAATTCTGTTAAATATTTAAGCTATGTATAAACACAATTCCGAAAGTCCAATTGTTTCAGTAATTATGGGTAGCACATCCGACTGGAGCACGATGAAAAATGCCGCTGATGTTTTGAGAGATTTTGGTATTGAACATGAATGCAAAGTTGTGTCAGCTCATCGCACGCCTGACCTACTTTTTGAATTTGCAAAAACTGCCGAAGAAAGAGGCGTTGAAGTGATCATCGCCGGTGCAGGAGGAGCGGCACATCTTCCCGGAATGTGTGCTTCGCAGACGGTTTTGCCCGTCTTGGGCGTGCCTGTAAAAAGTCGTGCTTTATCGGGAATTGATTCGCTACTTTCAATTGCTCAAATGCCGGGCGGAATTCCTGTTGGAACTTTAGCAATCGGCGATGCTGGTGCAAAAAATGCCGGACTTTTAGCAGTTTCTATTGTTGCAAATTCCCGTCCCGATTTGCGTGAGAAGTTAAGAGAATTTAGGAATAATCAAACTGAAACGGTTTTGAATTCGGAATTGGAATAAAGTGATTGAAAAACGGCAAAAAGAAATTAAAGAACTTGAAGAGAATGCAATGCAGATACTTGATAATCCCGAATTATTGCCAAAGGATTCAGCGTTTAATTTTTGGAATCCGATTTTGCGACTTTGGGTTTATCCTTCATTTGAAACATATAAAGTTTGGGTTTTTTACGAAGCTAATTATCAGACAATAAAATTAACGGATATATCCATCAGAGAAATTACTTGGGATAGACTGGCAGATTTAGAAAGACTAATGAATCCACTTGAGGGATTGAAAAAAGGTTTTGACACCAAACCACAAATAGAAAGTAAATCTGTAAAAATTGAAGCAGAGTCTTTTAAAGACATATTTAACAGTTTACAAAACATAGATTTTCCTGCCTTTGCAAACTATAAAAGAAATATTGGAGTTGATGGAGTTTATTACGGAATTGAAACAATTGATTTTACACATAACACAACTGTTTCTTGGTGGAGTGTTTACCCAAAGGAATGGGAAAAACTAATCGAATGGTTCGAAAAAGTAACAAACTTTCTAGAAGAAACTTTTGCTGAACATTAAAATCTCAAAAACGTATAAAAAACATGCTCGCATTGGAAAAAGGTAGAAATATGGGAAAAGTTCTTGCTAATTCTCAAGCAAAAGGAATTAGTGCAAGACCGACTGTTTATTCGGAAAATGATGATTCTGATGTTTTGCATTATCACGAAACCTCTTATCTGACATTTGTTTTGCAAGGCGGTGCTTTGGCGAAGAAAAGAATGGATGAAGTCGAATGTTTTCCCGGAACTTTGACTTTTTATCACGCAGGCGAACCGCATCAATGTTTGCATCAAGCAGATTTTACAAAGAGCATAAATTTTGAAGTCGAACCGCAGTTTTATCTTGAAAATGAAATTTCGGAAGCCGTTTTGAATTCTTCAATTAAGCAAAATCCAAACGTAAAATTTGTGATGCTCAAGATTTACAAAGAGTTACAGATGAAAGATGAGTTTTCAGATTCTTCCATAGAAATGTCGCTTTTGGGATTGGTTAAATCAAAAAAAGCTCTTGAGAGCAAACGTCCTGTTTGGATAGATAAAATTCAGGAAATTCTCAATGATAAATGGAATGAGGAAGTAACTTTGCAAGATTTGTCTGCATTCGCAAATGTTCATCCCATAACCGTTTCAAAACATTTTTCCAAATATTTTGCCTGCACATTCGGCGAATATCGCCGTCGCTTAAAAATAGAAAAAGCCTTGCAATTAATCAGAATTAACAAATTCTCACTCACAGAAATTGCCTACGAATGTGGTTTCTACGACCAAAGCCATTTCACACGAACATTTAAACAACTCACAGGTTTTCTTCCAAAGCATTACGAAAATCTCTAAAAATTGGCAAAATTCATACAATTTTCGCACAAATAACTTTGTTAATCTGCATTTATCATTTGAAATGGAGTAATTATATTTATGCGATTAGTAACGATTATTTTGTCAATTTTTCTTCTATTTAGTTTCAGTTTCGCAGATGAAAGAGTAGAAAAGATTGATAAGATTTTAACAGATCTTCAACAACAATCAGGGTTTAACAGCAATGTTTTGCTTGCGGAGAAGGGAAAGATTATTTATGAAAAATCTTTTGGCTATGCAAATTATGATGATAAAACGCTGCTAACAAAAGACAATATTTTTGACATTGCTTCAGTTTCCAAAACTTTCACAGCTGTTGCGATTTTGAAATTGGAAGAAAAAGGTAAGCTCAAATTAGACGATAAAATTACAAAATACCTACCTGATTTGCCTTACAAAAATGTAACAATTCGGCAAATGCTCTCACACACTTCAGGGATTATAGAATTCCAAAAACCAATTATTAGAAAAGAAATTCAAGGCAAAAATGTTAATAACACACAAATGAAAAATGTGTTTGTAAAAATTAAGCCAAAGCTTGATTTTACGCCCGGCACAAAATGGAGTTATAGCAACACAAATTATTTATTTTTGGCGATGATAATTGAAAAGGTTTCAGGCAAAAGTTACGCACAATTTATTGACAAATACATTTTCCGAAAAGCAAAAATGAAAGATTCATATGTTTTGGAAAGTGGAGTTCCAAACAATAAAAAAGGAAGAATTGTAGAGAGGTTCTATCGTGATGGTTTGCTTTCTCCGATTTATATAAATGCGAACAAACTCGGGTTTATGAAGAGATATAAATCAACCTATGACAACACGACTGGTTCCGGGAAAATTCATTCGACCGCAAGAGATTTACTTAAATATCATAAGGCTTTGCAAAAAGGTAAGTTATTGAAAAAACAAAGTTTACAAAAAATGTATGAGCCTGTGAAACTTACAACGGGCAAAGATTACAAAGTTTCGCCTGTGCCAAATTATCCTTCGGAATACGGTCTTGGTTGGGAAGTTGCGATAGATGATTCGGAAGGAAAAATTGTTTATCATCCGGGCGGTGAACCAGGAACGAGAACCTATCTTTTGAGAAATGTAACCAAAGACAGATGTATGATTATAATGACGAATAATACTCTGACTGATCACCGAAGTTTCACTTTTCCGATGCGAGTTTTGGAAAATCGCTCATTTGAATTAGATAAGAAATTGACAGGACTTGCGATTGCTAGAGAATACGAATCAAACGGAATCGAAAGTGCATTAAAAAAATATCGTGAGTTGGAAAATAATAAGAACTACAGACTTAGGGAGGATGATATTAATACTCTTGGTTATGAGATTTTGGAAAAAAACAAGATAAAAGATGCGATAGAGATTTTCAAGATAAACACCGAAAAATTTCCAAAATCAGGCAACGTTTGGGACAGTCTAGGCGAAGCCTATTTAAAAGATGGGAAAAAGGAAGAAGCAATTAAATACTATAAAAAGTCTCTCGAACTAGACCCTAAAAATGATAACGCAAAAGAAATACTAGAGAAGATAAGAAAGGGAAAAATCAAATAGAGAAAGTACCAATTTTCCTCTTCAAAAACTGCAAAATCTTTTCAATTTTGCAGTTTTTTTTATTTAGATTTGTAAGAAATCGGTTTTGCGTTCAAAATAGACTTCTTTGAATTAGCTCTACAAATTTAATATTGGTTCGTCGTAAACAATTTTTTGGAATGGAATTTATATGAATCCAATTCTGCCAAATGCAACTATCGGTGTTTTTGGAAGCGGTCAACTTGGTCGTATGCTGGCGATCGAAGCTCGCAAAATGGGCTATCGTGTCGCAACATTTTCGCCTGGCGAAGATACACCAACGGGACAGGTTGCTGACTTGGAAGTTTCGGCAGATTATATGAATCTGGAAGAAGTTAAAAAATTTGCTGAGCAGGTTGATGTAATCACCTACGAGTTTGAAAATATTCCTTCAAAAACTATTGAAATCGCCGCTCAGTTTACCCAAGTTCATCCAAAAGGCGAAGTTTTGTATATAACTCAAAACCGTCTGCGGGAGAAAAATTTTCTTTCAAAAAACGGCTTTCCAGTCGCTGACTTCCACCACATCCAAACAGTTGAAGATTTGTATCGTGCTGTTGAAAGTATCGGTACACCTTCCGTATTAAAAACCGCCGGATTCGGCTACGACGGCAAAGGTCAGCAAAGAATAAAATCAGTTAGCGACATAGACAATGCATTTGAAAAGCTGGATGGTAAAGAAGCCGTTCTCGAAGCTTTCGTAGATTTCGAAAAAGAGGTTTCGGTCGTTGCAGCAAGGGACGCAAAAGGAAATTTTGTCAATTATGACATTATTGAAAACGACCATGCCAATCATATCTTAGATGTGTCCGTTGCTCCTGCCGAAGTTTCTGAAAAAGTTTACAAAGATGCTATCGAAATCGCTTGTGGAATTGTTGAAAAATTCGAATATGTCGGAACACTGTGCGTTGAATTTTTTCTCACCACAGATGAAAAACTGCTCATCAATGAAATCGCCCCGCGTCCGCACAATTCCGGGCATTTAACTTTTGATTCGGCTTGCATAACTTCGCAATTTGAACAACAACTCCGTGCTGTCTGCGGTTTAACACTCGGTTCAACTGAATTTCTGAGACCAACCGCGATGGCGAATTTGCTTGGTGATTTATGGCAAAATGGTGAACCCGATTGGGGAAAGATTCTCGAACAAAAAAACCTAAAATTACACCTTTACGGAAAACAAGAAGCCAGAATCGGGCGAAAGATGGGACATCTGACTGCGGTTGCCGAAACATCTGCGGACGCCGCAAAAATTGTCAGACAAGCCCGCGAAAGACTTCTCTTAAAACAGAATGGATAAAAATCTCATCGGAAAATGGAACCTAACCGGAACTCATAGCGAAACGGGTGAGATGAAAATCATCGACGACGAAGCCAAATATCGTTCGAGCTATTTCAAGTGGCTACAGAGCGATGATCTATCGAAACTTTCGGAAATAGAAGAGACAAGCGGCTTGCAACTTTCGATCAATGAAGACAAAACATTTACGGAAGAAAAAACTGGTAATCCTGAAATTGAATGGTTCGATTTCGAAGGCGTCTTAGATAATGAAATGACGCCTTTTGACGGCGAATTATTTAGTTTGGGAAAACGCTCTTTTTTGCACTTAGGAAAAAACAAATCGTCAATAAATCAGACCAATTCACCGCAGATAAGATACAGTGATGGCGACACGATAATTTGTGACAATATACAGATCATTGACGGCGATCTGATTAGAATAGTTTCGGTTTTAACCGACGAACTTTATACCAACCGTACGATTTTGCGTTACGAGAAAGCATCCGTTTAGAAAAAATTCGGCAATTTATGCTAAAGTTGCATAAACCACAAATCTAAGCCAAAAATCTTTGGAGAATTTATAAATGATAATTTCGAGACTGAAATTTAGTATCAGTTTGTTTATAGCGTGTTTTTGCCTTTTGCTAAATAGTCATTTTGTAACTGCTCAAGAAAAAATGACTGCAAAGCAGAAGGCTTTGAAAAATCTTTCGTGGCGAAGCATCGGACCTGCAAATATGGGCGGACGCGTTTCGGATGTAATTGGCGTTCCGGGCAATCCCAATCTAGTCTATGTTGGAACAGCTTCAGGCGGAGTCTGGAAAACTACCGATGCAGGCACAAATTGGAAACCGATTTTTGAACGTGAAGGAACAATTTCAGTTGGTGATATGGAAATCGAACCCGGCAATCCTGACGTGATTTGGGTTGGAACAGGCGAATCTAACGCACGTAATTCAGTTTCATTTGGCGATGGAGTTTATAAATCAACCGACGGTGGTAAGACTTGGAAACACATGGGTTTGAAAGATACAAATTCAATCTCCAAGATTATCATCAATCCTAGAAATCCAAATGTTGTTTATGTCGCCGCACTCGGTCATATCTGGGGAAGCAATAAGGATCGCGGAGTTTTTATGACGACTGATGGCGGTAAAACTTGGAAGAAAACGCTCTACATTGACGAAATGCACGGTGCTTCCGATCTCGTCATAGACCCAAACAACCCAAATATTTTGTATGCAGGAATGTGGAAATTTCAGCGTAAGCCTTGGACATTTGTGAGCGGTTCAGACAAAGGCGGAGTTTTTCGTTCGGTTGATGGCGGTTTGACTTGGAAAAAATTGACAAAAGGTTTGCCGAAAATGGTTGGACGAGTTGGTTTAGCAGTTGCGGCAAGCAATACGGATGTCGTTTACGCAATTTTTGAATCAAAAACAGGAACACTCTTCCGTTCGGATGACAAAGGTGAAAATTTCAGACAAGTTTCCAAAGCACAAAACATCGTCGCACGCGGATTTTATTACACGACCGTTACGGTTGACCCGACCGATGAAAATAAAGTTTATGCCGTCGCTTCACAACTTTTCCGTTCACTCGACGGTGGACGAAATTTCCGCAGGATTTCGCCGACAACACACATTGATTTTCATTCGCTCTGGATTGATCCGACAAATCCGAAGCGTATGTGGCAAGGGCAAGACGGCGGCGTTGCCGTAACCTATGACGGCAATAATTGGGAATATAAAAACAACTTTGCCATCGGGCAGTTCTACCAAATTTCAGCCGATAACAGCGAACCTTTTTACAGAATTTCGGGCGGAATGCAGGATAATGGCACGTGGAACGGACCTTCGAGAACAAGAGAACCAGCAGGAATCTTGAATGATGATTGGCGTATGCTCAGTTTTGGTGACGGGTTTTTCGTCATCGCACATCCCGATGATTCAAAGCTATTTTTATCCGAATCGCAAGGCGGAAACATTGTTCGCACGGATATGAAAAACCGTGAGCAACAGCGAGTAAATCCATATTTCGGACTCGGCGGAGCACCCGAAAATGATAAGTATCGTTTCAACTGGAACGCTCCAATAATCCCTTCGCCGCACGATAAAAACACAGTTTGGTTTGCAGGAAATGTCGTTTATAAATCAACCGATTTTGGCAAAAACTGGACAAAAGTTAGCGATGATTTAACCAAAGCAAATCCTGAAAGATTAAAAGATGCGGGTGGTCCGATCTTTACCGAAAACACAGCGGCGGAATACTTTGCAACAATTTTAAGTCTTGACGAATCACCACTCAAAAAAGATGTCGTTTGGGTAGGAACAGATGATGGTAATCTGCAAATAACAAATGATGGCGGAAAAAATTGGTCAAACATAACGAGCAATTTGCCAAATGTCCCGGCAGACTCTTCGATTTCGCACGTTGAATTATCAAACCACAATGCAAACACAGCTTACATTGCGATTGACCGACACAAGTTTGATGATTACAAACCTTACGTTTTCAAAACAACTGACGGCGGACGAACATTTAGAAACATTACTGGAAATATAACGAAAAACGCTTACGTTCATGTCGTTAGAGAAGATTTGAAAAATCCAAATATAATTTATGCAGGGACAGAACTTGGAATTTTTGTAACATACAATGGTGGTGGAAGTTGGATGGAATTGAATATGAAAAACTTCCCGAAAGTTGCCGTTCACGATATCGTTCTGCACCCACGCGAAAACGACATAATTCTCGGCACTCACGGACGAAGCATCTGGGTTTTTGATGATGCAACACCGATTCAAAACTTAAGCGATTCAATTTTGCAAAAGGACGCACATCTCTTTGCAATCCGTCCCACACATCGTTTTACGACAAGATTTACTAGGTATGGAATCAGCGATGAACCTTTTCGTGGAGCAAATCCCCCGAGTGGAGCTTTGATAACTTATTATTTAAAAGATAAACCCGACAAGAAGACAAAACTTAAATTAGAAATTTTCGATGCACAAAACAAAAAAATTGCCGAAGTTAAAAATTTACCCAAAATGCAGGGACTAAATCGAACTTTCTGGAATTTAAGACATGAAGGTGCAACGCCTCGCCGACAACCAACGGGACAGCAAGCCACACGTTTGCGTCAACCAAATGGTCCGGCAGCAATGCCCGGAATCTATACAGTTAAAATGATTGTAAATGATAAAGTTGTCGGCGAAACAAAAGCGGAAGTACGAGTTGATCCAACCGTAAAAGTTACAAATTCTGAACTTCAAGCACAGTTTGATTTAGCAATGAAATTGCGTGATATGCTCTCACCGTTTAACAAAGGATTACGTATGCTCGATAGTGCTAAATCGCAAACAGCCAACCTTGAAAAAGTTGCCAAAACCAAGTTTGAAAAAATACCTGAAGATTTGAGCAAAGCATTTAAAGATTACAAAAAGAAAATTGATACACTCTCAAAAAGCCTTGCTATTCCGCAAGGTCAGGGCATACGTGCTTCGGCAAAGATCACAAATGAGATAGGTGGTATTTATTTTTCAGTAATTGGAGCAAATGCTGCGCCGACAAAAACGATGCAGGATAAATACCAAGAACTAACAACCCGAGCACCTGCAAAACTAGCTGAAATAAACCGTTTTATCAACGAAGATACAAAACAATTTAACGAGCTGATGCAAAAGAATGGTTTGCCATTTATTGTGATGGGAAGTCTTTAATTGATATTGGGAGTGTAAGCATCTCTGCTTGCATGAGTGCCTAAGCACTCGAATCATTGCTTGACCTATTGAGAATTTAACGACAATTTAGTTTCCTAAAAAACAAGAAACTTGCAAGCAGAGATGCTTACACTCCTGAAATACAATTTAATGATAACGCGACTTTAATTTACACAACCTTCAAATCAATTTTGTATGACTCACTCCCACTCTTTCCGCAAAATTCAATAATTACCTAAAAGTGCCAGAATTAGAACACCTATAACTCCAAGCAACAAGAATAAATTTAAGAATGAACCAATCGCAGGAAAGAGTTTTTTCTTGTCATTTTGAAAAAGTCCTACGAATCCAAATAAAGTTCCCAGAAAAATAAAAGCTAGTGTTAGAAAGATTCCTAATCCGGCAAGTATTGCGGCGGGAGAATCTTCATCTACTCCTCCGGGTGTGGTCGCATCAAGATACGCTGAAAAAATAAACAGAGACAACATAATTGAACCCGTTATCAAAGCTAAAAGTGTGGAGATAATTCCTAAAATTGAGTGTTTTTTATTTTCTGGAGTTGCGTTTGGATTCATGGAAGAAATTATAAACTAAATCAAAACTCAAGATAACAAATCGTTACGATTTATTTTCTCTATTTTATGTTAAGATTCGCATTATGGAATATGCAGGCACAGATTACATTCGATCATTGGTCTTCCCGATTCTTTTAGCTCTTCCTATATTTTTGATTATCTTTATCGGAATTGCATTTAGCATAATCAGGTATAAAACCGCTCCGAAAGCAAGTCTTCTTTCAATAATTGCTTTAGTTATATTTTTACTTTTGAGATTAGTTGCTCTCATACAGCCGCTCTTGAGTGTTCAGCTAGTTCAAGGTGGGATTGATAGCAATACATTTGCTTATGTGATCGGCACAGTATCAGTTCTATCTTCAATTTTCGGTGCTATTGCGTTGGGACTACTAATATTCGCAGTGTGGACAAATAGGAGTGAAAGCTAGAACTTTTTCGCTATCCAGATTCCGCTTATGATTCCAATGAAACCAATCAAAACGCTCAATAAAATATACAAAAGAGCGTTGATATAAGCTTTATCTTTCATCAACTGCCAAATTTCCAGTTCAAAGGTAGAAAAGGTCGTAAAAGCTCCTAAAAATCCGACTAATATGAACAATTTTAGTGTTTCGCCCACAGTAAATTTTTCTGTGAAGAGAATGAAAAAAATGCCGATTAAGAATGAGCCTGTAATGTTTACAATAAATGTATGAAACGGGAATTTTTCAAAAAAATCGTGAAGAGGAGAGATGCTAATTAAATATCTGGCGGTCGCACCAAACGCTCCACCTAAAGCGACCGCTAAAATTTTCGTTACAGATTCCATTATCTTTCAAATATCTCGATCTCTTCCCCGTTTCCGATGATAACGATATCCGCCAAATCAAGAAATAATCCATTGCAGACTACGCCCTCAATATTGTTAAGCTTGTCAGAAACCTCATAAGGATTTTCAATCAAACCAAAATCTGCGTCAATAATGTAATTTTTTTCATCGGTTAAGAAGTAATTGCCATCTTTGCGACGAATTCTTCCCTTTCCGCCAAAATCTTCGATTCTCTTGCAGACATAATCGGACGTAAATTGCAGAACCTCAACGGGAACTTTGAAAGCTCCAAGTTTCTCAACCTTTTTGCTTGAATCGGCAATGATTATCTGCTTTTTAGTGATTTTCGCAACCATCTTTTCTTTTAGAAGAGCACCGCCGCCGCCTTTTATTAAATTGAGTTTTGCGTCAAATTCATCGGTGCCGTCAATCGTTACATCAATTTTATCTACATCATCAATTGAGATAAGCGGAATATTTAAAGATTTTGCTTGTTCCTCGGTTTGAGCCGAGGTTGGAATGGCGTTTATCTTTAAGCCGTTTTTGACCATCTCACCGATTTCCGCGATAGCAAAATAAGCCGTCGAGCCTGTTCCCAAACCAACAATTTGTTTATCTTTTATGTGTTTAACCGCTTCCTTCGCCGCTAATTTTTTCTCTAATTTTATTTTGTCATTCATACTGAATTATTTTCCAAACTGCCCATCGAATTTAACGTATTTGTTTATAAGTTTTTCCCAAAAATTTTGGCGGAACTCCCAGCCAATATAAACCTTGACGAATTGACCATTTTGCAAACGTCCAAATAAACGAACGATTTTCAAAACGCCTTGAGGATGTGGTTACAGGCATTTTTATATGAACAAACCGCCCGCGTTTTCTCAAACGCTTATACAAATCCACATCTTCAAAAAGCGGATACTCCCGAAATCCACCAATTTCCTCATAAGTTTCCCGACGCACAAAAAATGCCGAATCTCCATAAACTAATCCCATCGAAAGAAGTTGCGGATAAAGCCAAGTCAAAAACCTTGCCCAACGGCTTTTTCCCGAAAAAATAATTTCAAAATTTCCGCCAACTACCTCAGAATATTTCATATATCTCTTGATTTCAGAACCAGAACCTTGCTTCGGTCTAGTGTCGGCATGAATAAACCAAAAAACATCTCCTTTGGCATTTTTTGTTCCTTCATGGAGTTGCTTGCCGCGATTTGCTTGTCCAATTCGAATAAGCTTTGTGTCTTTAATTTCTTCATAATTCTCTATTTTTTCAATAGTTTTATCCGTACTTCCGCCATCAACGATCACAATTTCATCTACATTCACAAGCCGAGAAATTGCATCAAGCGTCTTCTCGATCGTCAACTCTTCATTAAGCGTCGGAATAATTATAGAGATTTTCATCAGAAATATTTCAAAAAGATTAGACTACAAAAATACAATAAATGTAAATGAAAAAGCGAAAATTGAGTGTGGAAATTACTTAAATTTCAAAACAGATATGAGTTTGCAAAATTGAGGTTGCAATATGAAACCCCAAATGTTATAAATTTTATTCGTCTTTTGGATAATAAAAGACATACTCCACAGTAGCTCAATGGCAGAGCATTCGGCTGTTAACCGAAGGGTTGTAGGTTCGAGTCCTACCTGTGGAGCTTTTATTTTCAACAACTTAGCCCGACCAGAAGAGTCGGGCTTTTGTTAGTTTCCTAGAAAGTTTCCTAACACTTGCTCAACTACTTTCTGTTTCCTAAACAAATAGGAAACTTTTAGCCAAATCATTTTTCGCATTCTTCCAAATAGGGAATAAGATGTTTTTCTTTTGAGTATAATACTCTAAACCCGACCCGATAATACTTTATTTTCTTAGCTTTCCGCCGTCTCATCATCGTCATTTTAGAAATTCCTAAAAATTTTGCGGCTTGAACTTCACTCATGAGAGGTTCATCAATAACTAATGTTTTCGATTTATTTTCGCAGTTTCCTTCCGATCCCGAGGGTTTTGAGGTTTCAATGTTTTGTTGCCCAAATGTCATTGCTTTAAAGGAATCAGGATTTATTCCAAATTTTATTTGGATAGTATCGCTTTGAACAAGAATTTTAGTTACAAGGTTTTCAATAACGAGGCGTTTTTCCCGCCGAGTCAGGTAGTTCCAAAAATCAATCAAGCTTGATTGATTTTTGGAACTCTTATTTAAGGAGTTTTTTTCAAAAAACTTTGGATTTATAGAAAACTTTTTTAATTGAGCAAGAAAAACTTCCTTTATGACTATTTTTTCCACCTTTTTCTTGCATTCTCGACAGACATATTTTTTGGAGTTAGTTAAAAGAAACATCTTTCCGCCACAGGAGCAAAAAACAAGTCCTGAAAAATAGTGATTTGATTGCTTTTTTACTTGTCTTCCAAGCAGATTATTTGCTCTCTGCCAAATGTCTCTATCAATAATCGCCTCAACTTTTGTTTCTTCCTCACCAATGATTTTAACGCCCTTAGCGGTCGTATCTCTTAAAAGACGATCAACCGTCGTATCGGAGAATTTTGCTCCTTTGCGGGTTCGATAACCCGATTCATTCAAAATTTGAGCAACCGTTTTTTTGCGACGATGTTTTAAGAATAATTCATAAATAAGCCGTCGGACAATCGCCTCTTGACGCTCAACTACTAAAGTGCCATCTTTCCAAACATAACCAAACGGGGCAACTCCGCCTGTCGATTTAATTTTCTTTTGAGTGTCTTTTTTTGTCATAAATTACTTTAATTTTCGTCTTATTGCTTCGCGGATAACTTCCATAATTGTTTTAGTAATAGCCACGGTTTCAGCCCCTTCCTTTTCTTCCGAATTAAACTGAGCTTTAACTTTATAACCCCTGATTCGTGTTTCTTCTTCAATGGAATCTTGTCTGGATTCAGTAGATTTAAGATTCTCTAAAAACAGATGAAAGTTTTCGGGTTCTAAAAAATGCACCTTATCCAAAGTTTCTCTAGATAAGCATTTTTTAGCTCGTCTTTTTATTTTGTTTAAATGCCGTGTATCTTGGGAAATTACGACCACCTTTTGAAAACCTGAAGTAAAACCTTTTTGAATATTTTGAATTTCATAATCTACTGTATTGGTATTAGCAACCTCGCAGGCAATTCGCAAATCATCCTTTTCGAGGACAACATCTATTTTTCCGACTCCCCCAAAAACTTGTTTTTCGACGGTTGAAATAAACCCATATCTTTCGCCAATGCGTTTAATTATTTTTTGCAGATAACGATGTTGTTCAAGTGAAATTTCTTCCTTTTCAGACCTCTTTTGCTTAGTTACTATTTCTTTAATCTCATCTCCAGTCTTATCTTTTATCTCTTTTTGTTTTTTAGAATCTTTCTGCTTATTAATAGAAGCGGATTTTAAGAAGTCTTTTTCAACCTCCTCTTGCAAACTGGCATATTTTACACGTGAACTTTCAAGAACTTTTTGCTTTTTCTCATCGGCAATTTCTTTTTCGACTTCCGGCAGTAAAAATGTTTTCAAATTAAAATCATACTCAGCTCTTTCAACTCTCACGATAGCTTCGCCGACCCCTAAATTCTGCAAATCTCTCCTGTCAAAGAATGAAAATCCCCTTTCAAACCTTTCCGTATCTCCATCACCCAGACGAAAACAGATTCTCGTATAGCAATTTGATAAAACCGAAGAGGCAACTTCCGAATTGCGGCTTTGCATTTGCCGGAACTCCTGATGAGCTAAAATAAGTCCGATGTTATATTTCCGAACCCCCGATAAAATATTTTCCATCGAAGGCGTAATAAAGTTTTGAAACTCATCCATATAAAGAGCAAAGAAAGGTCGTTTTTTGGTATCCTGACGTGAAAGAGCGATCTGATGAAGTTTGGAAACCATCAATGTTCCTAAAAGATAGGAGTTTTCTTCTCCGATTGCTCCTTGTGATAATTTTAATAAAAGAACTTTTTTGTTATCCATTACTTCCCTAAAATTTAGGGAAGATTTTTTCTGACAAACGATATTGCGAATAAGTTTTTGACGAAGGAATGTATCGAGGCGGATAAGGATCGAACTCTGCGGTTTTCCGGTAAGGAGTGGAAACTCTTTTTGCCAAAAATACCTGACGGCTTCGTCCGTTACAGTTTCTAGGAATTTTTCTCTAAATTCCTTTTCAACCAAAAAGCGTTTTAATTCAAAGAGAGTCCCGCCCCGTTTGCTTTCAACAAAGGCTAAAATAGCATTTGATAAAACCGAATCCATCACATCGCCCCAACTGGTTGAAAGCCGTCGAAAAGTCGCTACCAAATCAGATGAAAGCAGAGTTTTTTCGAGTTCCGAGTTTGCCTTTAGGATATTAAACCCGATCGGATAACGCTCATCTGCCGGGTCAAAGAAAATAATGTCATTGATTCTGTTTTCGGGAATATGCTCCAAAACATCATCAATCAAATCTCCGTGCGGGTCAATCACGCAAAATCCGTTGCCCAACTCCAAATCCTGTTTGATAAGTTTTAGCATCAAGGTGGATTTTCCCGATCCGCTGGCTCCGATAAGGTGTGTATGCCGTGTGCGTTGCGAAGTAGAGAGCGTTATCTCCCTTTTTTCGTTTTGATGAAGGTTTTCACCTAACAAAAGTGAATTTCCAAGGACAAAATCAGGAGCGGGTTTTGTTTTTTCGCTTTCCCTTAAAAGTTTCTCTGATCTGACATTTTCCGATGGCGGATGAACAAGAGCAACTACTTCCCGGCTATTTAGAAGCATTCCAGTCCGAAAAGATTGCCGATTAAGAAGTGCCTGCTCGCGGTGATCCTCCGGGTAATCTTCATTTGAAAGTGGGATCAATTCATTGCCAACCGGATTTGAAAGATGCGTTAATCCGGCTCCTAAATTGCGAAGAATCTGCCAGGCTCTTTGGTCGTGAAAGGCTCTGGAGGCAACCCTTATACAAACGGCAAAAAGCGGAAAACGCAATTTTTCTTTAGCCAGCGGTATCAGATGTTTGGTCTCGGAAAAAGGCGATATGCCTTCGAAGTAATTTATCGCCTCGAATACCTCGTTTGCCCAATCTTCCTGAGTTTTTTGAAAGAGTATCTGAACTACGCCGATTTCGTTATCCATTAGGTCAGATACTGCCCCGGTTGCTGTTATAAGAAAATCGGTTTCAGGCGGAGTTTTAAGTGGTAAAGCAAATTGATTTGATAATCCAAAATCAACAATGAGTTCACTTGAGCCGCCGTTTATCCAGTGGTCAGTTAAAAAAAAGCTGGTCTCCTTAAGAAAACACTCGGGGATATGCGAAGTTATTTGTTGCTTGACTTGGGATAGGTCTTTTTCAGTAGAGGCAAATTGAATAATTATTTCATCCTTTGTTCCGATGACCTCAAAGCTGACCGGATGATTTAGATAACTAAAACTTGCTATGAGGTTTTCGGCTACCGAATTTGGAACATTCAGTTCCTTTGGCAAAACAAGTTGCAATTCGATAAATTCTTCATTGTAATATCGGCAATTAAAAGGGTCTTGCTGCTCACTTAAAGCGGATTCATATTCGATTAGTTCCTGTTTGTAGGACGCAAGAAGAGCGGTGGAAGAAGAACTATTATCTGAATTTCCCCTTGTCAGCCGACTAAAAAAAGATTCTTTTCTGCCGTCATCAAAGACGGGTTTTTCAGGTAGTTGCAATAGATTATAAAAAGGGAAAAAGGATGATTCGATCTCAACCGGGGTCATGAACACATCCCACCCGCGTCCGCGGGTTTCCCAAGCTCTAACATAAGGCGATAGGGTTTTCTCAATCATCTCCACCGCCTCACTTCCCCCTTCGTATGGAATCAATGAGTTATCCATATCTTATTTAAGATTAATTAAACCTGAGACTGAAAAAACTCTCTCATGACAGGCTTTCTTTCCGCCTGTGGCAAAGCCTTGAGATGGTCGGCGGATGTGATCTCATCAACGACTTCCAGAACGGCACTATGCGTGGCAGTCTGAAACATCGAAGCCGTATCAATCCGATAATATGTCCACGGTTTAACCATCGCTTTGGCAATTGCTGATAAAACTGGAAACGGAGCAAAAAGTTGGGCGAGACAGCCATCCGGGGGCTGAAGGAGCCACCACGAAACAAAAAAACCCGTGCCAAAAGGTGCTCCGCAAATAGCAAAATAAAAATCCTTTTTACAGTAAATTTGTAAGTATTCCCGATTCGCTGAAAGCAGATGACTTTCTTTGAAGCTCACTTTTCCAATCGTTGTATTCGGCATCTTTTTTTTCTGAATAGCCTGGGTGACCATCTTGTAAAAGTTTTGCGGGGACATCTGAAAATTTTCGATTAATGTTGACCAGTGCGATATAACTTCGGTTGTCGAGGACATAATAGTTTTTCTTTTTCTCCTATATTAGTTTTTTTAAGAAAGGCAAAAAATTCACGGTTCTTAATTTTTTGAGAAAGCCAAAAGAAGTTTGTTATAATGGCTCATCAAAAAAGCAGACAAAACTTTTTGCTTTACAGGAAAACAGACAATCACAAAATGCGTTGGAATAGAAATCAAAATATATTGAGAGTTATCAAAGATAGTTCTCACCAACAAAAGAGATGGAAAAACAGGGCTATAGGTATGAGTTCTCCCATTTTCAGCTCGACCTTGAAAAGCGTCTTTTGTTTCGGGAAGGCGGCGAGGCAGTTTCGCTAACTCCGAAGGCTCTTGATGTATTGATTATTCTCATACACAAACAGGGCGAGCTAGTCAGATATGACGATCTAAAACGCTTGGTATGGAAAGAAAGTAAGTTTGTTGAAGATAAGACTCTAACACAAACCATTTACACTTTACGGGTATCACTGGGAGACAGTTCAACCGAACAAAAATTCATTGAAAATGTTCCGAAACGGGGTTACCGCTTTGTCGGGAATGCTGTTCTTATTGGAGATGATGGTAAAGAAAGGCGAAAGGCTTTTAATGAAGAGAAAGAAGAAGGAAAAATACCACTCGTCTCTCCCCAACAGATAACCCACCCAAAACTTCTTTATGCAATCGGAGCAGTCTCTTTACTTGGAGTGCTTATTATTTGTATCGGCATCGGAATCTATCTTTCAAATAGTTTTGGTTTATTTAACCAATCCGCGAACACTTCCGGGCAAACAAATTCTAATAGCTACCCCTTGGCAAAAACTCCTTCCGAAAAAATAGAAGTCCGTTCGCCATCCGATGAAAGAAAAGTAAAGGAAGTAATAAAAAAATCGCAAACATATGAGTCATTAAAGATTTATGTCACGCCAAATAACTTTGATGAGAGTAAAATAAAAGAATACTGGCTTTCGGAAAACTCTGGCGGTAAAGAAATAAAGGCACTTAAAACCTCTTTGCTTCGACTTCGTACAAAAGGCTTGCATTACGGAAAAGAATCAAGACTTGAAAGATTTGAATTTCGTTATGTCAGGATATATTCTCCGCGGGATTACGCTGAAGCCGGAACAATAGAGCGGTGGTATCTGCCTCTTTACCGCATGGATCGCACAAAAGTTACTGACCGGAATGATTACCTCGGACCATACAATGTCGATTATGTTCTCCGCAAGGTAGGCGGAAAATGGAAGATCGAAGAAACGAGTACGCCCCGTTACAAGGAAAAGAAATAGATTGACTTAAAATACTTCTCCCTTCGCAAAATACCCCGATTGTGGAAAAGCTGTGGATTCCCTGTTTATAAACCTTTCCGAAATCCGACAAATTTATCGGATTTTTCAATCTACCTCTCTTAAAGGAACACTTGCTAAAATTCAAGTTATCCGAACATTAATCAAAAAAACATGCAAACAAAAACAAAGAATAATCTTTGGGTTGCCCGCTCAAGAGCGGGGCTTGGATTAAATCAAGTCGCCCATCTCTCCGAGCATTCTCCCGATGTCATCTCGCGTTATGAAAGGGGTCTTAATATCCCGGGTCTTGAAATCGCTCTCAAACTCGAAATCATCTACAAAGTGCCTGTTCAGAAACTCTTTAAGGAACTGTACAGACAAGCAAGTCGCGAAATTAGAGAAATAGAAGAAACGAACAAACAGAGTCTTTTAAGTCATTCAATTTACAAAAACGGGTCAAAGACAGTAACCGCAAAAGAATTTTGCCCCTACAATGAGTTCCTAAAATCCAATCTCCCGAATGAGATTGAACTCGAAACGGTCACCAGACATATTATCGACCTCAATAATATGGTTATGGAATATAAATCTCCTCGCAATTAAAAATCAAAATAATAATAATGAAACAAAATAATATACTCGGAATTGATCCGGGATCACGCCATATCGGCGTTTCGGTGTTTCAAAACGGAAACCTCTCTTACTATGCAATCAGAACCATTGAGAGAAATACCAAACAGGAAACCCTTCAAAAACTACAACGGATCATAAAAAAACTCATTCTCAATTATGGGATAACTCACCTGGCAATCGAGGAGGTATTTTACATTCAGCAAAAGCGGTCATTCGTAAAAAGGGTTTATGAAGAGATAAAGAGCTTTTCCTCAGAGAGAAGTGATATCAATCTATTGAAATATAAACCCAAAGACATCAGACAAACCATCTCGGATAAAGAAAAAATTAAGGGAGATGCTATCAAAGATAATGTCAATCGCTTTCTCATTTCCAAGTTTCCTGAACTTCAAAAATACTTAAATCTTCCGAACCGATCTCAGGTCAGATACTACGATTTTTTGTTTGGGGCGATTGCCGTCGGTTTGGTGTGCGTTTGGGAATTGGAAATTGATAACGAGGAAGATGAATCAAGGAGATAACATAAAAAATATGCTTCCGAAACTCGAAGATATCTATCCCGAACTGACCGAACAGGAAATAGCCGAAGTCCGTTTTAGAATCCAGCGATATGTCGATCTAGTCTGGCGGATTTATCAAAAGAGAAGCAAGCGAAAAACGCCCGTTAAATAATGTTGACGGGACTTTTTTTAAACGCTAGGTTTAAACCGCCTTCCCTTAGAAGTAAAAAAGAACAATTAAGAATTTTTTTCACCCCCTATGCAAGCATTGAAGGGCTATTTTTCCTATGTTCGGGTTTCCACCCAGCGACAGGGCGTATCGGGTACGTCATTGGATGAACAACGAGACGCTATCGGACGATATGCCCGTCGTTTCAGCCTAAAAATCACAAAGGAGTTTGAAGAACGGGAAACCGCCGCTAAATCCGGGCGACCCGTGTTTTTAGAAATGCTTGAAAACCTCAAACGCGGCGAAGCGAGGGGGATTATCATCCATAAAATCGACCGGAGTGCGAGAAACCTGCGGGATTGGGCAGACCTCGGGACTTTGATTGATAAGGGCGTGGAAGTGCATTTTGCCAACGAGAGCATTGATCTAAATTCCAGAGGGGGAAGGCTTTCCGCCGACATTCAGGCAGTCGTCGCCTCCGACTATATCCGCAACTTACGGGAAGAAACCAAAAAAGGAATTTACGGGAGATTAAAACAGGGACTTTTTCCCTTCCCGGCTCCCTTGGGCTATCTTGATGCGGGAAAAGGCAAACCAAAAGAAATTGACTCTAAAACCGCCCCGCTAATCCGTCGCGGTTTTGAACTCTACTCTCAAGGAAATATGGGTCTTGATCCTCTTGCAGATAAACTCTATCGAATCGGTTTACGCAATAAAAACAATAAAAAGGTGAGCAGGAACGGGCTTGTAAAGATCTTAAAGAACCCCTTTTATTCAGGACTTATCAAGATAAAGAGAACGAATGAGATATTTGTCGGAGTGCATCCGGCAATTATTTCAAAGGAGCTTTTTGATGAAGTGCAGGATGTTTTTGCCGGAAAAAGAAACCGCAAAACACATAAGCATTTTTTTGCCTTCCGGCAAATTATCACGTGTAGTTTTTGCAAAAATAAGCTTATCGCGGAAAAACAAAAGGGTTATATCTATTACCGCTGTCAGAAAAAACAATGCCCGCAAAAACATACTCTCAGGGAAGACCGGATTGAAAAAAAGCTTTTGAAACTCTACCGAAAACTGCAACTTTCCGATGAAGAATATGCCATCTTCAAAGAAGCAGCTGAAAGCTATAAAAGAGATGAGCCTAAGAGAATTGCCGAAGAAAAGAAACGGCTTATTTTAGAGGAATCAAAGATTAAATCTCGCCTCACGAGATTAGCCGACGCCTATATGGATATGGTTTTTGATAGGGAAACCTATTTTTTGAAAAAGAACGAAATTATCTTAAAACAAAAAGAAATCCAAGAAAAGCTGCAAAAGATTAATGAGAAAGACTCTTTTCATCTTCGGGAATTTGAAAAGTTTCTCGAACTCTTAAAATCCCTTTATTCAAGCTATAAAGATGCCGAACCTGTTCAGAGACGGGAGATGGTTAAACTATCCGTCTCGAACCTCTCTGCAGAGGGAAAATCTCTTTTAATTAAGCTGGAGAAACCATTTGAAATGATGCTCGCAAGACCCTGTGTACCCAATGGTAGCCCGCGTAGAGCAACCACTCGGACGGTTCTGGCTTATTTAAAACATTTTTTCAGAAATTCGCAAAAATCCAAGAATTTAGTCAATTACATTTTTTTCAGTTATTGATGCAATTTTCTAAATAAAATCCAGAAAATCGAAAAATATAACAAATTACTAACAATTCCTTTAATCAGTGAAACCCAGTAAATCATTAACTTTAAGAGGGTTTAATTTAATCAATAATTCCCATGGTATAATATTTGCCTCAAAAAATATTCGCTAGACCAAAAAACGTAAAGACAATCTTTGAGGATTACTTGAAGGGTTGTCTTTTTTTTTTAAATCAACCCTGCCTAATAAAAACGGGAGCGTAAAAATTTGTGCTCTTCACAAACCGAGCTAAATTTAGCCCCCCAAAATCATAAAAGGAGAAGTAACAATGAATAAACAAAAAATGTTACACATAATCATCGTGAAATTGAAAAGCTTCAAAAGGAATGCTTTTTGCAGTTCTGAACCTGAAGTGTGTTTTGCTGGCGATTCATCAAAAGGCTGGATTTCAAATTTAACAAGGATAAATCATGTTAAAAACACTTTCTTAAAATATTTAATTTTTTTGAAAAACTGTTTAAGAGTAAGTCTTCAGTCAATGTTCATAAAAGCAAAGAATATATTTTCAATTTTTGGCTTCAAGCATCTGAAGCTTGAAGCTGGATTAAGCGGGGGGCTTCGCTACGGTTCTTCTTTACGTTGGTCTAGCAAGCTGAAACTCAAAGATGGATCATTCGGGGGCTTCCCCCCTTAAATCTTTAAAACTAGCAAGGATCGCCCAAGTTTCTAAGGCATAGGCGATCCTGCAAATGGATTGTTTTCGACATTTTTACGTCAAAATATCGATGCCAGAATATCAAACTTAGGCTATTTGGTAAAGAAAAGAAAGTGCCGAAAACATTGCTAATAACTCAGCAAAAGCTGATTAATTAAAAGTAGGAGAACAAAATGATAAGAAAAGCAATGAGTTTTCTGCGGAAGATTTTCGGTAACTCTGATAAAAATACCCAACAACAAATTATCATTCAGGGCTTTGTAAGACGCAATGAGCGAAAAGAATCGTTTGATAATAAACATACAAGATTAAACAAGATTGAAGTTGACGAACCAAAATCAAACTTGAAGAAAATGGAGGGTTATTTAGTTGAATCTCACTCATTAATAATACATTTGCTAGAAATTGTATTACTAATAATGCTATCAATTAAATTAATCGCAGAAAAAATTCTGGCTTTATAATTATCAAACAATGAAGAGGGTTTAATACTACATTCCCAAAATGACATTAATCCCTTTTCTTTGCAAAAGTGTTTTTAATTCCCAATCCGATTATTGTATTCTTCAAAATCCATTTGTTTATATCTTGTATTGTCGAGTCTTCCAACCAACCTTACACATTGAATAGTGCATTCATCATCACACCCTTTTTTCAAAAGAAATTGACGGTTAAATTCTTCCCAAGAATAATCTTCTAGCGGAATATCTAAAATGTCATCAGAGATTATCGTTTCTCCGTGAGGTTTTCCTTTTTTACAAATACGCTGTTGAGAACACCATTGAACTCTGCCGTGTTCACAAATATAAAGGTAACGTGAGCCTGAACGGCATCGCCATTTACTTTCTCCGTCTTTTAGTAATTTTTTTTGAAACTTTTTACTATACCAGCCATACTGAAAAGGGTTTCTTGCAGATATTTTAATAATCTCATCATAAATATCCTTCTCCTTTCCTTCTAACTTTTTTATTAAGCCATTTTCATCATGTATAATGCCGACTGTGCTAGAAAACCCTAATTCAAAAGCACGTTTCGTTATTATTAAAGCGTCTTCTGGTTTCTCTACATTGCTTCCTACAACAGAATTTATATTTACATTAAATTTTGCAAACTCTTTTAAGAGTTCCAATGTTCCGCGTTTTTTTTCGTAATAATTAAGACTTTTTGCTGATGTCTTATCAGGTTCAACATTATCAATACTAATCTGCAAATCCTGAAGACCTGCCTGATTTAACTTTTTAATAGTTTCTTCAGTAAGATAGTATCCATTGGTTATCAAACCAGCCATTATATTTTTTGAACGAATATAACTTATAATTTCATAAATTTCGGGATGCATCATTGGCTCTCCACCTGAAATAGTTATATTCATTGTTCTAAACTCCGCAAGTTTATCTATCCATTTTTTTACTTCCTCAAGCGGAACAGGGTTAGAAACTTTGTCAAATTCATTACAATATGTGCAACTTAAATTACACCTCCTCATCGGCACAATTTGGGCTAACACAACTCTTTTTGTTGAAAGAAGTCCTCTAGCAATAAAACTCAGTGTGGATTTAATATCTCTCATATGGGAAACTCCTTAGCTTTATTTACATTTTATATTTACCAAACGTGTTAAACAAGAAAATTCGGTAGTGAACAAAAAAGGACACTTTGCAAAGTGTCCTTTTCAAGCTAAAATTTGTATATATTTACCCATTCAGGATAGCACACGCTAAACCAATCGCATAAGGAATACAAATCAAAAATAATATTACGCAAAGCGTAAACATAATCAGAAACAAAATTGTAATACCTGCAAAAGAGTAGGCGAACCAAAATATGGCAGAAACCAAAAGAAAAAAAACAACCCCTGTTGGCACCAACACAAATAAGATAACAATGTAATCCAATATTAAATCAGATAAAATTTCTATCTTGTGACTCAACCAAAAACCCAATAAACTGCAAAACAAAACAATTACAATCCAACCAAAAAAGTAAACCGATATTGATATGGTGTTTTCCATAGAAAATCCTCCTTAGAAATTTGGAGTTCGATACTCCTGTCCCTCCTAAGGAACACCCAACGGATTTATATGGATAAGAATGGAATTGATATTAAATGTCTAATTACACCCATAAAAATGAGCAAATGGACTTTTTGGTTGCATTCCACACATTCTACATCTAGGTAGTTTCTTCGGCTGATCGTTTTCATAATGTCTTTTCAATACCCCCTTGTTTTTGAATTTCCTCATACATTTACTACATCGCATAGTTTTCCGGTACTAATGATAAAAAATCTTCCGCTTCTGATTCATTTGGTGCGTAGCGGTGTGACCCAAAATTTATTTAAGATAAATTTGGGTTATCTAAATATAATTAATCTTGTTGTCTTCTTCTCTATGAAAATACTGTGATGTTGTAAATCAAAGTAGGGAGGTGAGCTTTGAACCTGGAACTACTGTACTTTGTGCATTGATTCTCAAATCTCTGACATGTTGGGTATTAATTTCTAATTAAACAAGTAAACACATCGTTATGGCTCTAAGCTTTTTGTAAAAGGCGATGCCGAAACAAAAAACATTTAGGTAGATTGACTTAATATAATTTTAACAAAATAGTAAAACTTTGTAGAGAATAATTTCTTATAAATTTGATTTGTTACAAATCAAGCATGACAACGCTATGAGATGAGTAACAATGGATTGATGGTTAGAATTAAGAGAAACAAAACTCACTTAAATGTACATTTAATAGAGAAAATATGCTAATCAAGCGATTTCATTAATGATAGTGTAAATTGAGTACAACCGTTATTTATAACCCATTAATTTTAGGGGAAAGTCCTAATTCTTCCAGCTTTTCTAGACGATTGTAGAGAGTTTGTCTAGAAATTCCTAGGTAATTGGCTAGCTGATTCTTTTTACCTGTGTTCAAAAACTCGCTTGCCTCTTCAATTTCTTGTTTTTGTTGTCTAAATCTCTCCAGTTTATCTTCCTTATTTGTAGTTTTAGCTTTTGTTTTTTCTAATTTAGGAGCTAATCCCCTCTCTTCTAAATCACGCAACCAAACATATATTGTTTGAGGAGATAAATTAAGATTTTTAGCAATATCAGAGATTTTATGCGTCTTCAACTTACAGCTTGTGTCTTCGATTGCCTCTTTTTTCATCAAAAGATATTGCATCTCAAGATCAATACTGTTTTTATTTGGATCATTTGCTTTGTTAGAAAGAATTGATAAAGAAACTTCCCTTTCTACTTCCGGCATCAGCTTATTGAGTATCCAGCCATGCTCAATTTCATGTTGTTTTCTTTTAAATTCCGCAAAATTTATCAAGGCATTTCTCTGATCGTTCTTCCTGATATAAATTCTAGTTAAATATAAGTAAATAGCTGCAGTTAAATCCGGTTGACTAAATTGACCGAAATCCCAAACTAAATTTTCTTCATTAAAGTCTAGTGCTTCATCTAATAAATTAATGGCTTTCTGATATTTATTTTGGCGAAGTAAAACTACTGCAAGACAGATTCTTGCTTCTATTTGTAAAAGTATAAGTGGTGTTTTGTTAGCATTTGCAAGAGCGTTACTGGCTGATCTTTCAGCATTCCTAAAGTTTTCTGAATGTTGCTCCATTCGAGAGGTAAGCATTTCGATTTGAGCCTGCCAGACGGGATCATTATGTTTTCCACCAAATTTAGCCAACGCCCTTTTCATTTTACCAATATTTCCTTTTAACTCAGTAAGATATTCTTCTTTTTTGTTTTTTCCAGTGCTCGCTCCAACTAATAGCAAACAAATTAAAGATTTTTCATGAAAGAATCTCAAATTTAACCGATCGTTTTCTATTTTCGAAGTATTTTTGCTATCTATATTTTTTTTCTCTTTAGAAGCTTCACTATAAATTTGGTAGAAGCTAGATACTGAGTATTCGGACAAGCATCGCTTAAAAACTGTTTCAGCAATAAGTGACCGAAGGTGAGATTTGTAATCTTCCGGTTTAATTACATATTTGATAGGGGTTAATAAGTTACGGGCTTGTTTATACTTTCCTCTTGTGATGGCAAGAAAAACTCTGTCAATGCCAATATCAGTATCTCTTCTGTATCCGATATGATCGGCTTCATCCTTTTCTTCTAGATCAAATTGAGTATCTTCCCAAGCATCAGCTAATGCCAAATAGTTCTCGGCTTTTAATCCTTCTTGGCGACGAACGGAAAGCAAATAGGAAAGATAAAAAAAGCGACTCCAAAACCTTGCTTTTACTAAATTAGATGTTTCTAGGTCATCTAATTCCTCAGCCCGTATTTTGATATTATCTAAATGATTTACGCAATCGTCATAGGCGTCTGGTCTATTTCTTTGAAAGTTAAACAAAACATAACTAAGATCATAATGTAGGTCTGAAAAGTCTTTAGATGCAAAGGGTCTTTTAAATAATTTTTGTAGAAAGTTTTTGTAAAAATTATTTAAATTTTTGCTTCTCAACAAGTCAAAATAGTTTCCATACCGAACAATTGATTTAACTGTTTCGTACAAAACTCTTAGTCTATCCCTCTGCTCATTAGTGAGAACCGTTTTAGAGTTAGAAAAAATAAAATTGCAATATTTATCTGTTAATATCGGAATGGTGTCACGCAGCATTTCGTTGTAAATGCTTTTAGCCTTCTTCCAATTGGTATTAGTTACATACTCATTAAATTTTATAGCTTTTGCGGAGAGTTCTGGTAGTTGATGATCAATCTGCCGAATGGATTGATTTGTAGTTCTTTTTGTATTTTTACTCATTCATCCATATTTATTAGGTGCTTGTATTTTTTTATCTAAAATCTGACAATACTCCCATCCATCCCTAAAAGTCAAGAAAATTATAATATTTTTATATGAAACTGTAGAACATTTACAGCATAAATGCTTCTTGGGAAAGAGCTTGGACACTTTTAGTGTCCAAGCTCTTTCGGTTGCAAGGTTAAGTTATTGACAAAAAAATCACACTATCTATTATAAATTTGACATAATATGTAAATATTTTATTTAAAAATGTAAAAAACTAGCTATATTTGTAAGAAAAAAATTACATCTAATTGCTTTAAAAGGAATTTTAGTTTATATTCATAAATAGAAAAAGCAGGAACATTCCATGATCAAATTTTATGTTCCTGCCTTGGTTAAAAACTTAGTCCTTAAAGTAATAAAGAATAAGTTGTTTTTTTTGCCTCCTTATAAGGCTAACCCAAAGATAACAAACAACTTATCTGCTGTCAACACTCCAAGGATTAAAAAATAAGATGGATTTTTCAATGGAGGAATTATGGTGAAGTTTTTAGTTGTTTTTTGTGTAGTCTTTTTCACTGCTCTTACCCCGTTATTAGCAGATATTTTCTTTAATGTCCCTTTTCCATTGGGTTTTGCTGTTAGTCTTATTATTTCATGTGTTTTTTTCTTCATTTGCTCAGTTTTTGTTGAAGAAAACTGGATTGAGATAAGCTTACTGATTATAGCTGCTATTTCTCTTTTTGCTGCATTAGTAGTTGTTTATTACTGGTGGCAAACAAGTGCTGCCATTAGAGACAAAATTGAAAACAAAGAAAAATATGGTGCAAACTGGGCGATTGATGCGGATCATAAAAAAATAAATGTAGGAATCGCCATTTCCGCCAGCAGACTAATTCATGATCTTGTTAAGAATAATTACAAAGAAATTAAAGGAAAAAGTGAAAATTGCTCAAACTCTCTTAAATATGAGACCGGAGTTTTTTGTAAAAATGCAAATAAACTTTACATTAAGTCCCATCGATCCTCGATATACCCAAGTCTAGAACTAACATTTACTGAACAAAATAAGAAAGTTCTATTTATAAAAGAAATTCCAAATTATAAGAAAGTTAATCAGGCAAAAATTGAACCTCAAAAATTGTTTGTTATCAAACCTGATATATCTGATGATGGAAAACTTAAACAATCGCCACAGGTTTTTTACCGGATAAAATTAGGAAATGATATTTCCCAAAACTCTCTTTTTATCAGGCTTTTGGAATTTTCCGAAGACAGACGACGTCTTTCTCATAACGGTATAGATTACCGCGGAATTATCCGAGCTTTGAAGATGTATATATTAGAGAAAAACAAACAAGGCGGTTCGACCATAAGTTCTCAAGTTTGCAAACAGCTTTTTAATCGGTCAAAACGAAGAACTTACTTATTAAAAGTAAAAGAATTTTTCTGTTCTGCAGCAATCGAAAGTTACTTCAGACATAAATATGGTTCAAAGAAGAAAGCAAAAACCAAGTTACTGGAACTCTACTTAAATATTGTCCCACTCGCTTTTGAAAAACCAAATCACAAAACTGGTAAAAATATCATTAGAGAAGAAATAATTGGTGTCGGAACAGCTTCCAAGTTGCACTTTGGAAAAGATTTAGCTGATCTTAACCCGGCAGAAATGGCGGCAATTATTGTTGCATTAAGGTCTCCAAAGCGAATTAAAAATAACATCGGCACAGAGAAACTCCGAAACCGTTTGCTTAGAGATTTTATTAAAGTTAATCCCAAAGATGCCCGGCAGGCAAAACCCTTTATAGGTAAAAAGATAAAATTTAAATATTACTCCGATGGTGATCTAAAGACTGACGATGCTCTAATAAAATTAATCAGGAGAATTCTAGCAAAAAAGAAGGTTTTTAGTTTTCAGAATGCTAATAAAGCAATTTCGGTTTCAACATCAATTGATTTTCAAATGCAACAGGTTTTTGCTCCAGCTTTAGAGAATAAATTGCTGGTATTTAGAAAAACCGTGAGAAGGACGCTTGGTAGTCGAGTGGGTTTTGAAGTTCAGGCAGATCTTCTTATTGTCAGCTCACAAAACGGAAAAGTTGTCAACTATCTAAGTCTTAAAACCGAGAAAAACAAAACCATTCCCAATTTTCAGAGTCTGCAAGACCCTTTTCGTCCAGGTAGTTGTCTTAAAACGCTCTTTACCACCCAAATGATCGAACGTCGCATTTGGACGATGGGGACTATGGTAAATCCGAGCAAATGTAGTGCTCCTGATGGAGCAAAACACAAAGAAGCTGAAAAATTTAACAAGTTTTACACCGTCCAAAATTTATTGGTTTTTTCCAATAATCCTTATACCTATTGCATGTGTTCGGAGATAACTATAACTAGCGGAAGAGAGTTACTTGGCAAGCTTCTAGGACGAAGTTCGGAAAAAATAGATAAATTAGAGAAAAAGCGTCAAAAAGACGGCGATCATCCCTGTCGTCTGTTTAACGGTTCGGGACCCGATTCGCAAGCATCAATTTTTGAGTTAATATCACCATTTACAGCATATCCTTCCGGGGTTCGAAAAGATATAACATTATTTGAAGCTATCCACTTGGATGGAATTTCTCAAACATTACCTAAATCTAAAAAACAGAGGATGTTTTCAGAAGAAGCGGCAACAGTGGTTGCTAGTTCGCTTTCTGATGCTGCCCGCAGAAAGTTTTCAGCTAGATACAAAGGCGATCTTTTTGTAAAAACAGGCTCCCTGAGCAGAGATTATGTCCAGATTGCCGGTAGCCGAAGTCATGTATTTTTAATTCATTTTAGAATCATTCCCAAAAACAGTAAAGCATTTCCAGACGGTCTAATGCAGAAAATTTACTCGGGAAATGTAATCACACCATTAATGAATCGTGTTTTAACTCTAGTTGTTGAAAATCGTTCTTCTTGGATTCAAGGAAATTTTAGCCATCCAAATGTTCACCGAGTTCGTGTGCAGAATGGATGCCGATCAATAGACGGATCAGGTAAGCTTCTGCCCTTTATAAAAGGGACTGAACCTGAATATTGCCTAGAGGAGGAGGAAGAGGAGAAAGATGAAGTTAGTTTAGAAGAACTTTCGCAAGCGGATTAAATATAACTGGAACAGTTTAGGAGGTAAAATTAAATGTTTAATAGGTCAAATGTATTTACTTTTTTAGGTTGCTTTTTAATAGGCTTAACTGTCGTTATTGGGATTTCTAAAATTTTAGAGTATAGTTTTATATTTTCAAAGAACTCTGAACAGATCAAAAAGTCAGAAGATATTTCAGATCAAGAAAACACTTTCCTTTGTAATAATTATAGTTTTAATCAAAAAGCCGAAGGCGATAATGAGGAATTCAATATTTTATGTAATCAAGGAAAGGTGGTTTTCTCGCTCGAAAGTATTGGTATGTCCGAATACTTCTGGATAATCACCGTTGATAGTTCAGAGGGATCAAAAAAACTTGATGCTGAAGAATTTATCAAAAATGGTCAACATCGTGATCTAACAGGAGATGGCATAGACGACATTTTTATCGGTATAGATAGCGGCGGGGCAACCGGATGTTGTTTTAACTATTATCTTTTATCACTTGGAGAAGAGTTTAGGAAAACAACTCTTAGAACTAGTATTCTTAAAGCAGAATTTGTGGACATTGACAAAACCGGAATGATTGAAATTATTATTCCCGATCTTTCATTCTCTTACGACAAAAATGGTGGTAGAGGAAGTGTTATTCCACAAGAAATCCTAGAACTTCAAAACGGTGAATATACATTTTCTCAAAAACTAATGAAGCGGGCAAAACCGAAAAATTATTCTACTCAAATAAAAAATTTGAGAAACAAGGGTGTCCTCAGTCAAGAAGTCGAAGATTATATGACGATGTTAGCTTATCGTGGATTAGGAGAATCTGTCTGGGAATTATTTAACCAATTAAGCGTGAATACTCCAAATGAAGATAGGGAGAATTTTAAGTTTTGGTTTCTTCATAACTTAGAACAAAGCGAGTTTTCTAAAGAAATTTATGAGATTAACGGATGGTAAAATCCCGAGATGTCTGATGAATGGTGTTCTTATTGAGTATCTCAAAATTAAGGATTAGATCATAACCAAGAAATAATTCTCTTATTTGTCAAAAGTGTCTAAAATTGTCTTAAACATGGCAACTTTTTAGCAAAATATGGCAGAGATTAAATTCTTATAAGCTTAGATTAAGCCAATTTTTATTGGCTTTTTTTGCGTCTTTTTTATTAGCTATAAAGTTAATTAAAGTTAAATATAAAAAAAGAGGTTGTGGATAACTTGACAGTTTTTTGGTAAATGTATCGAAATTTTCAACCTGCCGGAGATTTTTAATAGTTGCTAGATTATATATACCACCTAAAAAAACTTTAATTCATATTAAATCTATTGCACAATCTTTTACCTAAAAATCAGACAAAAGAAAGCTCATTATTTAAGTTCCGTTTTGAAAAATTAAACAAAAAAAGAAATTGGTGGATTCCATTGTGGTGCGGACTTGTAAAAGACAAAAGCAGTAAGCACCGCATAAGAATGGGAAATGCTATTTGGCTTTATCTTTATCTTTTAATCTATACAGAAAGGAAAACAGGACTTGTCAGACGCATTATTAAAACAATTCAAAAGGAAACCGGATTCTCAAACCGCACGATCTACCGACACCTGAACAGACTCGCTTATCACCAATATATAACTATTATCGAATCCAGACCGATTCTACTTATTCGTATCGAAAAGTGGAAGGAATTTAGCAAACAATATAAAACTCACGAAATAAATGAAAAGACAAATAGCTTTAAAAATTAGCTCAGCCAAAAAAGCAAATAATATAACAAGCAAACCGATTGATAAATTTATCAACAAAATTATCTGCGGTGATACCTTAAAAGTCTTAAAATCTATTCCCTCCAAAAGTATTAATTGTGTTACTACAAGTCCACCTTACTGGGCTTTACGCGATTATGGTGTTCACAGTCAAATCGGTTTAGAAAATAATTTAGATGAATATTTTGAAAAAATCATTACCATCTTTGATGAGATCAAAAGAGTCTTAAAACCAACCGGAACCTGCTTTGTTAATTTTGGTGATACCTATAAGAGTTCATCTAAAGGTGGTCAAAAGAACAAAAAGCAAAATAATCTGTTTGATTCCTTTGCAAAAACCTCAATAACTCCAAAATTTAATTTAACTGCAAACATTCCGAATAAATCTCTTTGCATGATTCCCTCTCGCTTTGCACTTTTAATGATCGAAAGAGGCTGGATATTAAGAAATGAGATCATCTGGCACAAAAGTAATGCGATGCCCTCGTCAGTTAAGGATAGATTCACCGTTGACTTTGAAAAACTGTTCTTTTTTGTAAAAAGTAAGAAGTATTATTTCAAAAGACAGTTTGAACCCGTAAGAAACCCTCGTGAACTCAAACGCCGATATTCCAATCCTTTCGATCAACATCTTTACTGGAACAAAGAAAGAAAATCAACCAAGAATTTAGCGGCAATGAAAAAAAGCCAAAAAGAGATTCTCAAACGGGGAAGAAATAAGCGGTGCGTCTGGACGATAGCTACCGCCGCTTCTCAAAAAAACAAAGGAAATCACTTTGCCGTCTTCCCCGAACAGTTAATTGAAACTCCGATCAAATCAGGATGCCCGAAAGGCAGGATTGTTCTTGATCCGTTTATTGGAAGCGGAACAACGGCGGTAGTTGCCAAGAAACTTAAAAGAAATTTTATCGGCATTGAACTTAATCCCGAATATGTCCGGGCGGCACGAAAAAGAATAAAGAACCTATCTCTCACTAAATGACCAAATCTCACACTCAATCTAATAACAAAACAAAGAAAAAAACATTTTCAATCGAATCTCCGACCATCTTTGCTCAAACCACCTTTCGGCATGGGCAAACTCCTTTTGGGATCAAACGCTCCGATAGACGCTTTCAAATCCTCGCTCTAGGGAAAACAGGAGTAGGTAAAAGTTCTCTCATAAAATCCTTTGCTCTTGATGACGCTAAAAAAGGCTACGGATTTGCTCTTTTTGATCCGCATGGAGATTTGGTAGCAGAAGTTAGAAAACAGATCCCGTGGTCGCGGGCTGATGATGTTATTGATTTTGATCTGACCCGTAAGGATCAACCCTATGGATTTAATCCGCTCGGAAATGTTCCGCAGGATAAACGACCCTTAGCTTGTTCGGGAATGATTCAGGTCTTCAAATACTTATGGAGAGACTCGTGGGGACCGAGGTTAGAGCATATCTTGAGGAACTCTCTTTTGACGTTACTTGATTACAAGAACGCTACACTTGCTGATACTCTAAAGCTCCTAACCGATAAAGATTTTCGTAAAAAAGTAATGCCATTTATCCAGAATGAGCAGGTCAGAAAATTCTGGATGGAAGAATTTGAAAAATACCCTGCACGACTTCGAGCCGATGCCATTGCCCCCATTCAAAATAAGGTCGGAGCGTTTATTTCCTACCCGCTGTTGCAGAAAGTTTTAACAAGTCCTGAAAAACCGCTTAACTTGCGAAGGATTATGGATGAGGAGAAAATCTTACTCATCAATCTTTCAAAAGGTGAATTGGGAGTCGATACAGCTAACCTACTCGGATCACTCCTTGTTTCCAGATTTGATTTGGCGGCACTTTCCCGTTCCAATATCCCGGAAGATAAAAGACGAGATTTTACTCTTTTTCTTGATGAATTTCCCAGCTTTATCGCTACCGATAATCTAGCCTCAATGCTTTCTGAACTGCGTAAGTACCGGGTCTCACTATTTTTGTCAACGCAACACCTCTCAGGAATAGAGCAACCTTTAGTGCGGGACTCGATCCTCGGCAATGTCGGAACGATTATCAGTTTTAGGATCGGGGCAACCGATGCCGAACTGCTTGCTCAGGAGTTCTACCCCGAATTCAAACCAAGTGATTTTACCTCCCTTCCCAATTATCATATCTATTTAAGGATGATGATTGATGGCTCTGTCTCACGCCCCTTTAGTGCTAAAACTCTGCCTCCGTCAAAGCAGTGAAAAATGGTAAATGGTAAGTGGTGAGTGATTAATTGAGGCATAGCTTGCAAGATTAATTTAGTTATTGAGAATGACTATGTAAAAGAAGTTTTAAGTTTAAATATTTGATTTTCGTATCAAGGAAACTTACCACTTACCACTTGCCGCTTACCACTATTCCTACTGTTTACCACTCACCACTTACAACTAATAAAACCTTGTTTGCCGGATTCCTCGGCTGATAAATTCTTTTTCCTCTTTTTCATTCGCCTTTACTTATTTATCAGCTTGGGAATCTGCAAATAAACATTTGCAGAGAAACCAAAACACAAAAATCAAAATAAAAACACATAGACAGCTTTTGGTAGGAGGAAAAATAATATGCCAAATGATAAGGAAATTTGTCAGCGGTGCGAGAAGTGTAAGAAGAAATTAGTTGGTGATATTGAACTTGCTGGAATGGGATGCGGCAGTCACAGAGTCGTCCTTTTATTCCGTGAAACCCCGGATAGAAACTGGATTCAATGCGATGGCTGTAATCGTTTGCTTTGTAAGAACTGTTGCGAGAAACCCAAATCGGGTTATTGCAATAGTTGTTTTATCAAAGTTCATATACCGGAAAGGACGGAAGTATTTGCTAAAGGAGGTAAAAGATAATGAATAGAAATGAAAATATGGAAGCAACTTTAATTGCTCATTGCGGAACAAGTAAGGTAACCAGAGAAGAACTGATAGAGATTCCTGTTCCTGAAGCAACAAGAACTCATAAACCAGTTGCTCATTTTGAGGTAGTTGAGACTTTAGAGGAAGCTCTTTCATTCAGACACCTAAAAGTTGTCAGGGATGAATATGCGGTTTCTCGTGATGGAATGAAAATGTTTGGAGTAATGGATCTGGATGCAGAGTTTATGGATTGCAGGTTTTCAATCGGACTTCGTAATTCCAATGATAAATCTATGAGGTTGGCGATGACAGCAGGTTATCGGGTAACTGTGTGTGACAATATGATGTTTTCGGGAGATTTTAATCCGTTATCTCATAAACATACAAGGAATCTGGAATTAATAGATTCCATCACAATTGCGGTTGATCGAATCCAGAGGAGTTTTGCTCCGATAAAATCACAGGTTGAGATGATGAAGGCACTTACCTTAAATGATGTCATTGCCAAATTGATCATTTATCAGGCTTTTCTTGATAAAAAGATCAAAGGCATTCCAAAGCATCTAATGAGTGTAGTTCACAAAAACTATTTCAAACCCGAATACAAAGAGTTTGAAGATAGAAATCTATGGTCATTATCAAATGCTTTTACATCTGCATTTAAGAAACTGAAACCGATTAGGCAGTTTCAAACAACTGCCCGATTAGGAACTTTTTTGACAGATGTGGAGGATGATTTAGGTCAGGAGCTTGATCTTTATTTCAACATCAATGAACAAAATAATCAGAATGGACGAGAAAGCAAAGCGGGAAAGAATATCAAAGCTAACCTAAAAGAACTTTCGACAAACGGGAATGTTGTCATGATGCCGAATGTAAATATAAATTCAAATGATGGCATTAATGGAATCCCTATAAACAGGGAGTCTGAGAATGAAGACTTTGACATTGATGACGCCCGTGAAGAAATGGAAGAAGAATTTGATGAATACTTTGATTTGGAAGAAGAAGATGAACACCTTGAGGAAGTAATTGAAAGACTTGAAAGAGAAGAAGCCAAAGAAGAGCAAAGGCTTAAACAAGTGGCTTAAAACAAACATCTTTCAATCGATATCTTTGCAAATCAACATACCATCACTTTTTTCTTCACATTCTTTTCTCTCTCCACTTTCTACTCTTAACTCCCACAAAAAAGGATAAAAAATGAGTAAGATACGACTTGGCAGTCCAAGTATCCCAGTGTTCTTTACAGATGAAGGAACTTGTATTGCCAGACTAGAAGACATTTGGGACGGAGCAAGAGAATTTGCCAAGATCCACAATTACAACGTAATTGAAGGTTTCGGTGTCATGGGAGTTGCTCCATTTATTCCCGAACGAGCAAGCGTTTGGCTTGGATACTTAAAAGTTCCGTTTGATAACCCGGTTGAAATTTACAAACAAAACGAGACAGATGAATCAACTTGGGTAGCTGAATGGATGGTTAAGTAAATAAACAAGTTGATAAATTAAAACTAGATACAAATAAATCTTTAGGAAGTGTTATAAATAATGCTTCCTTTCTCTTTTGGAAAAATTCATAAAATTTGAAGAAAGAATGACTAAGAGGTGTCAAAAAACATCAGCTAAAGTTCTTTGACTCTTTGTGTGATTCTAATAGCAGCAATTACATAATAATTGTAGTTACATAACATATTCTACAGGCTCTAAGCTAGTGGTAGCGTCTATCCCACTCTGCTAATAGGTTATCTGTATCAATAATGCTAATTATCAGTCGTAGAATAAACTTATTAACTGTCAGAACATATAAAACCTTAAAAATCCAAATCTGCCTCATCATCAATTAATGACTCAACTGAAACATCAGCTAATCTTGCATATCGTAGTAATATAAACAAATTTGGCTCTCTTTGGTTTAATTCATATTTGGAAATATCTGTGCGACGAAGAGTTATTTTCTTATCCGATAATTTTTCCGCCATTTGCGAAAGGCTAAAGTTAAATTTTTGTCGAATAGCTAAAAACTTCTCACCTAATCTCTCAGGTCTTAAACGCTTCGCACTTCCCATCAGTTAATTCCTCCTGATTGAAAGTTTTGTTTGAGCTTGACTATTCGAGAAAGTCTGTATAGATTAAGACTGTCCCCAAATGGGGACAGTCTAGTTTTAAGAATATATTTTGCCGAAGTTTTTAAGATTCTTTCGGCATATCGAATCACTTTAGATTTTCAAGACTCCTTTTGTTTTAGTCATAATGGTAAGAGTCTTCCAGCTATTCATTAAGCTCTTAATTTCCTTGCTTGCTAGGATAGCAAAGGTTTGCCTTTCAAACCATTTGAAAGGAGTCTTGATTATTTTTGGAATGTTTCTGTTTTTTAGCCCCCTCGGTTTTTCTCAGTCCTCAAATAGTTTATCCATTTATGACACCGATTTTGTTTCAACATCCTTGTCTGAGGAAGATGTTTTAGAAACTATTTCTACTTTCAAGACCAATAATCCATCCCTGTTTGCTAATCTCTTTAAAAAGAAGATGCCTCCTCATGTCAAAGATAAAAAACTTATTCAGGAAGTATTAAATGATATTCCAAAGTTGGTTAATAAAAATCGGATTGAGGATAAAAGTCTTGAGTTTAAGGTAAGAAAAATTCTCTTGCCTATTCTATCCTTTTATAATCGGGAGAACATCTATCAAATTATTATCTTTAAGTATCGGATTCCCTTTGTTTCTCTTGATACAGGTACTTTGCTTTTTATTTCCACCGGATTTCTGATTGAAGCCGAAAGCGTTGACACGTTACTTGGAGCCGTTGCTCATGAGATTGGTCATGAGTATTTTACCCAATACTCAATTTACACAAAACATCTTTTTAGGTTAGTTAAATCTAATGGTAACGAACAGGCACTTGAGAAAAAATTCATAAATGTACTCAAGATTTTAGAATTGCAATGTGATGCGTTTGCAGTAATTACTTTAGCCCATCTCAAATTTAATCCATTTTCCTTTATTGAAGATTTAGAGAAGATGATGAAGAGATACCCGGAAGATCCAAAGGGTTTTCATCCCAAGATCGGGATTAGAAAAAGAGTGGTTAAAGGGATTCTTCCCATCACCTTAAAATCCTCACGGAAACCAAAAATCTTTGATTTATTTGAAGAGATTAAACAGAAATTGCAAACGGAATGAGATTTGATTCGAAGCTAAGAGAGGGTAGTTATCGAATAACTTTGTTGATTCTTGGGCAAAAACAAATCGTCAATTCGTCACTAAATCAATTGCATCCACTGCCTGGTGGATGCTTCATTGAGTGGTAAACTAAGAACACCGCTCAAAGATGGGCTACGGTGTGGGAGACGTAGCCCTTTTAATTTCCTTTCATTCCTAAAAAACCCCGACTAATAATTTTTTTGTAATATTTTGCCAATATTTGACATAGATAAGTATAGAGTAAAAAAATTCTAAACTTTTAAGCAGATTAATATCATCTGCTGAAATCCGTCTTTATTGGTTAAAACTGTATATGGCAAAAGGTATTTAGCAACATTAAAAAAATAATTAATTTAATAGTCAGGTAGAGTAAAGTTATGGCAAATAAAAAGAAGAAAGAAAAAGCTTCATCAGAAAATAAAAAGAATTTGGAAAGCGAATTTATCGAATCGGAACACGATCAAACCCTTGCTTCTCTTAATTTTTCAAATGAGTTGGATTTTGAGGTTGAGGATGCTGATATTAAGACCGACCTTGATCCAATATTGCAAAAGGTAATTTTGTCCCGCGATGAAGACAAGGAAAAAGACCCGTCTTTAGTTAGGGAATCTTCGGAAGGGGAATTGCTTGTCGATGTCTTGGCAGTTTTGCATGACCCGAAAAAGGAGGTACCGGGACTAAATGTAACCAGAGTTATCGGTGATGTTGTCACTGGGTCGGTAGAGATTAATAAAATCGAAGAAATAAAAGAAGACCCCAATGTAATAAGTCTCAAAGGTGCCCGCAAAATATCACCTCAGCTTCATATTTCATTGCCGGAAATCAATGCCCGGCAAATCGATATCAGCGGCGAGTTAAGAACAACGGATGCCACCTCCATTGACGGAAGTGAAGTCATTGTCGGAATAATTGATTTTGGGTGTGGGTTTGCTCATGAAAACTTTCTTAATTCGGATGGAAGTACAAGGATTCTATATCTCTGGGATCAATCCGGACAACAAAACTCGATGTCCCCACAGGAATACCAGTATGGGCGGGAATTTACCGCTGATGAAATTAATAAGGCTCTAGAGAAACCAAACCCTTACACGGCATTATCCTATCATCCGGGAAACAGAGCCCATGGAACACATGTTATGGATATTGCCGCCGGAAACGGACGAGGAAGTTCTAATCCGGGTGTCGCTCCCAAGGCGGACATAATTTTTGTCGAGTTATCAACCGAATCTAAATTGGAGAATTTTGGTAACTCACGCCGTTTACTCGAAGCAGTAGAATATGTATTTCATCGGGCAGAAGAATTGGGCAAGAGTGCCGTTGTAAACCTGAGTCTTGGAACTCATGGCGGACCCCATGATGGTTCAACCCCAGTTGAGCGAGGTTTTGATACTCTACTGGAAAAAGAAAATCGGGCGGTTGTCATCTCTGCCGGAAATTCCCATCAAAGAGGCAGTCATTCTTCAGGTGAAATACCCTCAGGTGGAGATAGAACTCTGGGCTGGGAAGTTTTTTCAAGTGATAACACGGTTAATGAATTGGAGGTATGGTATAACGGCGATGCCGAATTAGAAGTAACCTTAATTAGTCCGTCGGGGCAACAGATTGTTACAACCAAATTAAATGAAGTAAAAAACGTCAGTATTCAAGGGATTCCGTTTGCCCGAATAATCCATCGAGCTTCCGACCCCTTAAACGGCGATAACCACATAGATATCTTTTTACGGCACGGTTTATCTGGAGTTTGGGGAGTTGAGCTAAAAACGGTAGGCAATGAATCAGTTAATTTTCATGCTTGGATTGAACGCGATGATAACCGTGTGGGGATGAGGAATCAATCTAGATTCATCCAAAATGATGACGACCCTACGCATACCATCGGCTCTATTTCCTGCGGAAAAAAATCAATTGTCGTTGGCTCCTACAATGCCGCTGTCATAAACCGTGATATTTCCTCATTCTCTGCCGAGGGTCCGAGTCGGGATGGAAAACAAAAACCCGAGATTAGTGCTCCCGGACAGGAAATCCTTGCAGCAAACTCCGCTAGTACGAGCGGAATAACAAGTATGTCTGGAACCAGTATGGCGGCTCCGCATGTCACGGGAGTAGTAGCTCTTTTAATGCAATTAGCTGAAAATCCCTTAAGTATTGTAAATATGAGAGAAATGTTAAGCAGAACTGCCCGAAAGGAATTTAACCAAACAAATAGTGTTTGGGATTCACGTTATGGTGAAGGTCGGGTTGATACAGTTGCTTTACTAAAAGCCCAAGTTAATCAAACCGATTCGCCCGCTGCTCCCGTTCACCCCATTTCTTTAAGTAAAGAAATGCCCTATTTACAAAATATTTTGAATCTAGTAAATAACGGCTCACAAGAAGCGAAGGTTCGCTTAAAAATAGAGGTTGAGTTTGAGCCTAAAAAAGTTGTGTCATAAAACAAGTCAAAAAATTGACAATTTTATTGAGCAGAAAAAAAGAGAACGGATTTTTTTACAGACTATTTTATTAATTTGTTAAGCAAGCATAAGCACTTGATAGAAATTTTTTGTGGTATAACGGGTCAAATCTACATACTTTAGATAAAGAGTTAAAAAATTTTGAAAATGATAAAAAAGTTTGGACTTGAAAATGTTAACCGAATTTTAATGCTATTTATAGCAGTTATTGTGTTTACCAATTGTCCGTCAGAGCCAACTCTGAAGAAAGAGATTTCTAACAGTTCTGAGAATACAAAACCAACTGCTCTAGCCAATCAATCAAACAACTCATCAGTTAAGGAGAATGCCAATAATATGCACGAGGATACAAAAATAACTAATAAAAAAGCGTGGGATGACTTACAGGAAGCCATTGATGATTGGGTGGCAATCGAAGCGGGAAGTTATGGAACAGGTGAATCATTAGAGAGGCTCTGGATCAGAGGCGGCAATACCAATCAGCCATTTTTAAATAGAGGAGCCCGGCGGTTAATTAGAAAGGTTAAGAAACAACCAACATTCAAAGAATGTGACCCAGCCCGAAAACTTAAGGTTTCAATGTTTGGAGATAAAAAAATAAAAACGGTTGGCAATCTTTACGATAAATTAGATGGTTGCGGAAAGGCATAAATTTCAACGCACACTCTTTTGATAGAGGCACGGTAAAAATGAGAAAGAGCATATTAATTTTAATAGTCTTCCTAATCGGAGTTTCAACATGCGTCGCCCAAGACACAAGTTCAGTTGAGGTGGTTAATAACAGACAGAAAATAAAACTTAAACTTGATCCGATTGAAGAATTAAATATACAGCAGGTAAGAACGCTTGATAACAAAAGTAATTATTCTCTTTATGAAAAAATTAAGAATGACGACCCGACAAAAAGAGGATGGAAGAAAATAGGTAGTGTAGTCACAGTTGATGATTGCAGAGAAAACTTCGGGTGTTATCGACCACTTTTGCAATTGTCTTCTCCACTGGAATTTGGAAAAGAGTATTTATTGCAGGTCAAGGGGCTTAATTATTCAGGCAAAAGAAATCTTGAGGTTGGGTTTTCGATTAAGTCAGAGTTAAAAATCGTTTCAACCTTGGATAATTCTCGCAAAAAACTCTTGGTTAAAGGAACGGATATTCCTGCTGTATCAAAAAAAGAAATAACCGTTAGTAAAACTGAATATGAACTTTCTGAAAAAAAGGACAAACTAATTAGAAAAACTACTCCTGTAAAGGCAGAGGTTACACAGGTTGTCGGCAGTGATACTGATTTGGAGCTAAAGCTAAACGAAAAACTTAAAAAAGGTAAAACAACTTCGTTAAAATTTGAATTAGAGGATAAAAGTAGCAGTAACAGAAAAGCTCAAGGCAAGATAAAAATTGATGGAATTCGCAAATCGGTGAATGAATCACCGGTTGATTTACAGTTAAAATGGATTACCGCTGTAAATCAATTTCCGTTACTTGATTTAGTTGGCGAATTTAAGACTCCAAAAAATATTGAGATACCGGGATTATGGGAACTTGCCCCAAGTCTTTCGATTGATGTTGGTTTTTTTAATGCCAATAAGAATAAAAACTCAATTATTGCCAAAGCTCCTTTTATCTATGCAGTTGCCAGGAATGAAGGAATACAACACCTTCCTTTATTAGGGGATAAGAAATGCACGACTAATAAGAGGGTTTCTGATCTTGACCTAAATCAAAATGAAATAGCTAAATTAGAAGCATATTATAATTTGATGAATAAGCCGTGGTATTGTCTGGAGTCGATTGAATTTAAGATCGGTCCCAAACTTGAAGCTGACAGAAAATTTAAGAGGATAAACCTTTTGGGAGAATTTAGGGTAGATTTTCTTTTTAATCAGTGGATTTCAACTATCTCAAAACAACAGAAAAATTTTAAGATTTCAGAAGCACCAACCTTAAAAGAACTTGAAATTGATTCCAGCGAAGTGGTGTTTGATTTTGGATATAAGTTCGTACCCTTTTTTGCTTTAGATTTTGGGCGGAAACTTACAAACGAGACTATTTTAAGTGAAGATGAGTTAATCACTCAAACCATTCCTCGCCATAATATATTCCGAACGACGGTTGGGTTTATAAATGAATTTGAATGGAAGATTTTTTCCTATCCGGTGAAATTAACGATTACTGAGAATTTCTTTCATTTAGGAACACAAGAAATTATCGGAACTCAGCAAAAAACCTTTGTCGATATAAGAAGAGTGCGTGGTTTTCAACACAATAATAAAACTACTTTTGATGTATTCTTAGAACCCTCGAAACGTTTAACATTAAATTTTACTTATGAAAATGGTCGGTTTGCTCCTAATTTTGAATATTTGAATAAACTAACCACCGGGCTTCGTTTTATTTACTAAAGCAATGTCCTTTAGCTAAAAGGTAGTCTTAAACATGATTAAAATTAATTCCTAAAACCGAATGATATTAACCGACCTTCTAACAACCGTTTCCGGCAATTTTAATCGTTCCTTGATTCTAGGAGCTTTTCTGCCGATGATTATCTTTACTACTTTTTTTCTTCTTACTGCATATCCATTGTTTCCCGAGAATTTCCCGATTTTTTCTTACTTAAACTCACTTGAATCTGAGTGGATGGTTATCGCTATTGCTTTTCTAATTATAGTACTTAGTGCCGTATTGTTTATCTTTAATAACCCATTGATTCGGATTTATGAAGGTTATCCGTGGAGAGACTCATGGTATGGAAAAAAATTAATAAAAAACAAGCAACAAGCATTTTCTACTTTGCAAACTCAGGCAAATGGATGGAGAACACTCCTCATTTTTCTAAAAAAAGCAGATGATACTGTTAAAAAAGATACCATTAAAGAACTAAAGCAAAGTATTGGGAACACTCCATGGTCAATTAGAAAGTCCCTAAAAGAAGATATTGATGCGGAAGATTTGGATGCTATTAAATCCTCTATCAATGATAAATGGACTGCACTTCACCGACAGCTTCGGGTTGGGTATCCGCCGAGAAAATCTTTGATTTTGCCAACAAAAGTGGGAAATGTTGTGAGGAGTTTTGAAAGCTATTCAGACAGTGCTTACGGAATAGATTCGATTACTTTATATCCGAGACTTATTGCCAAGATTGATAGTGATTACCGAGCATTTATTGAGAATGCTAAAACTTCATTTGATTTTATGATCAACTCATCCATTTTAAGTGGAGTGTTGGCTTTGATTTTACTATTTGTTGGGGTTGGTTTTGGGAAACCGTTTATGTCAAATTGGGAACTGTCAGTTTGGTTGGGGGAGGTAAGTCTTTTTATATTTTTGTTTTTTTTGTTTTACAAAGGAGCAATTAATCAGGCATACGCTTGGGGGGAGGCAGTCAAGTCATCATTTGATCTGTTTCGAAATGATCTTCTTAAACAACTTGGCTTTGAATATGTTCCAAAAACAAAGGATGAGGAAAACCTTGTTTGGGATAAAATTTCCAGATATATGCTCGATGGGTCTCCCCGGAAAGGACATGTTTTAAGTTATCAGAAAGAAAAGTCTTCATCTCCTCCAACTTATGCAAAAGGAGAGGGTGAAGATACGGATATCACTGTTCTAAAAACATTTGAGGTAAAAGACAATCTGACCTGCAAAGTCTTTTTAGAAGTATGTAACTCTACGCAGGACACTATTAATGCCGTTAAGGTTTTTGACACACTCTTGCCAGATTGGGGGTTCCAAAGTAAATCTGCTCAATTATATGAGCATGAAGGAGGTGAAGCCCAAACCGTTGAGGTAAGTGGTATTAATCCATATTGGTTTTTAATTGGTGATCTTCAAGCTAATCAAAAGAAGTGGATTCAGTATCAAATTATTAGATTAGGAGGTGAAAACAGATGAGAATAGGTCGCCTTGATATTAATTCTATACTTGAACAGGCATTAACAGAAATGTCCGATACATTCACCTCATTTGATGAAAACAAAAGAGCGGTTGATTTAGGGATGCATGATTCGGTCAGTAAAAAACTTTTCAAACTGGCAACAATTGAAAAAACGATAAAACTAATTAATGAGCAAAACATTAGTATTAATGATCTAATCCTAAGTTTAATCCACCAGAGTTTCTATTGTAATTTGAGAAGAAATGAAACGAGTGCGATATAAGACTTGGAAAGGGTGATTGGTGAAGTTCTCGGAGCGATTTTACCGGGTGGTGCCAGTAAACCAGGAGACCCTGATTGGTAAATAAAAAAATGAGGCAAGAAGATTATGGCTAGTAAACGAATGACACAAGTAGAAATAGTTTCTCATCTGGCTGATAAAACAGGCTTAACAAAAGCTCAGGCAAAAGAGTTTTTTGATACGCTATCAGAACTTGCTACCAAAGAAGTTAAGAAAAATGGCGAATTCACAATTCCGGGATTTGGAAAGTTGGTAAGGGCTAGACGCAAAGCTCGGACAGGTCGTAATCCGGCAACGGGTGAGTCAATCAAAATTCCTGCTAAAACAACCGTTAAATTCCGTGTTGGTAAAGCAATGAAAGATGCGGTTAGTCTTCCGGGCGATCCCGGCAAAGAGGGAGACCCTGACTGGTAGGAGTAAAATTAATATATCTAGTAATTTCAAGGAGAAAGCAACATGGGGAATGACGGTAGCTCTAAGCTTTTAAGTTCGGTAGAGGTTTGGAAAGAAATTGGTAAAGACCTCGATACTGGACTTGAAGACTTTGCCACAAACTATTCGCTGGATAAAGGTGTCGTCATTGCCTTTGGTGTTTTAGATAGTTTTAATCAGAACTCAGTAAAAGATTTATATTTAAATAGCTCTCAGCCTCTTTCCTCAATTGAATCTAAACCATCCTTTGAAAAAGCATTAAAAATTGTTTCTCAATATAAAAAACAAATTGGTTTTCATCTTTTTATCATTCTGATAATTACATTTGTTTTGGCAGGCAGTTTTCTTAATGTTTGGAGGGGGGTGACTGACCAGAATGTAGTTAAGGCAAAAAAAGAAATACCGGCTTTTTATAGAATTACCGAGTCTGAGCTTGTTGCCGATGGTTCAGAGAAATTAAAACCCCTGATTTTAGGAAGATATACATTAAAATCAGTCTTGCCAAATTCGATTATTTCTCCTGATAAGTTGCTAGATAGTGCCTTAAGTCAAAAGATGAATGGGCGAATAATTATCACAGTATTAGTTAAGGCTGAGAATTTTAATAGTGATTTAGGAGCAAACTCAATGGTCTGTTTATTGTTATCCCCACATCAAAACTCCGCTCATAAATCAGTTGCTTTAGATGATGTTATTTTACTTCAAACTTTAGAAAGTAGTGACACATTTAAGGCTACTGTTGCCATATCAAAGGGCGATTTTCAGAAAGTAAGAGATATTTTAGCAACTTCTCAAATCTATGTTCTCAAAGAGATTAAAAAAGCAAAGGTCAAAGAAGATTAAGTCAAGGAGAAAAAAACATGAAATCAATCGCTTTTTTTATTTTCTTGCTTCTATTTACATTTAATGTAGATGGGCAAAGAAATATGCAGGTAACAGTTTATGATGATGGAAAAGCCTGCCCGGGAAATTGTGATTCCCATGTTGTCTTTGCATCGCGTCATAATGGGACATTAAATGCTTATAAACCGACCAGTTCACGTCGGCGTCCACAAAAATGTCAGCGTGGTGAAAAGTGTCGTATCTGTTTTTCGGGAAGCAGTTCTGATTGTATTGATGTTACCTATCGGGGCGGCGGACCACCCAAAAATAGATTTGATTTTACGATTACTTTTTTTGCTGAAAATTGTCAGCGAAGAGATTTGCCAAATAAATTAAGGGCAAAATGTCGCCGCCTAAAAAGAAATGTTGAAACTCTTAAAACCCGCATAAATTGTTTTGCTGATCCAGAGCATTCGCAATGCAAAACTTTGATGGAAAAAGCTTATGAAAGGAAAAGAAAAGATGAAATTCTTTATAATGAATGCAAAAAACTCGGACAGGAAGCTTTCAACCGAAAATATCAAAACCAACCGACCTTAAAAAGGGATTTGGAGTGTGCTTATTCAGCAAATCGGAGGTTTTTGCCAGATGGAACAAGATATCGTCCGCTTTTAGACGGGGCTTGCCGAGGGAAGGATTTGGTTGGGAAATATGGGCTAGATTGCTGCTCGGAAAAATTATTTAAATCAGCAATGGATATAACGGAGTGCTCGGTTTACTTTCCAAAACCGATGGTCTCACTTTTAAGTGAAGATGATTATTCGAATAATTTACATTTTGTTTTTTAACATCACTTTTTGATAAAAGATGGCTATATAAATAAGGAGAAACAGATGAAGAAAGGATTAGGTTTATTATTGTTTTTTGTATTGGCAAATACTCTTTTATTTGCCCAACCGCAGACAACCAGAAATATCAGTGTTGGAGCATGGAATATCCAGTGGCTTGGTTCTCCAACTAGTCGGCGGGGAACAGGGGTAAACGGAGTTGAACAAAAGCCCGCTGACATTGCCCGTTATATCAAAGCAAGCCGGGTCGATGTGTTAGCACTCCAAGAAATAAGCGATACCGATAGTTCTCCTTTTACAAAAACCAATTGCATTTTAGATAAGGCTTTTAAGATTTTAAATAGTGAGGGTTCCCGTAATCGCCGTTCCCGCTGGCGATATATTCTCTTTCCCAAACGCAGTCAGACAAATCCCTCGCAATTAACCGGGATTGCTTGGAATGCAAGAAAAGTAACCAGAGTGGGTATGCCATTTAGGATTCCTCTTCAAGTGCCGGGAGGGAGGGTCAGGTACTGGGATCGCTGGGCAACGGCAATGAAGTTTCGGGCTGGCAGAAACAGGTCAGATTTTGTCATTATTCCGATTCATATGAAAGCCAACACGAGTCGCGGGGCAGCTCAGCAGAGAACCCGAGAGGCTCAGATTTTAGTCAGAAGTTTAGCAAGTGTACGAAGGCAGTTTAGCGATCAGGATATCATCATTATCGGTGATGCCAATGTTATGCGGGCAACCGAGCAAACGGTTGTAAACTTTACACGGGCTGGATTTATTGACTTAAATAGTTCTGATAGACCGACAACAACGGGTGGAAGAGTTCCATTTGACCGGGCTTTTGTCGCTACCAATCAGCCGGAGTTTAGAAATGCCCAAATGGATGTTTTTAAGTTGTCAGGTGTTTCAAGGCAAAACTTTAAGAAGTTTTTCTCCGACCATTACATGATTCGGTTTCTTGTACGGGTATTAAGAGATGATGACTAAACTTTTATGAACAGAAGATGCTTTATTAAAGACTCCGTTTTAGGTGGAATTGCTTTGAGTGTTTTGTCTAAGCAAAGCTTTGCTTTCACAAAAGAGTTTTCTATCAATGAATTAACGGGAAGAGCCGACACTAATCTTTTTGATAAAGAACGACAGATACTTTTTAATGAGCCGTTAATAAAATTTAAGGAGATGAAAAAGGCGGCAAAAAATGAGGCTCATATCAAGCTACGGCTGGCTTCCCGTTATCGTAACTTTCAAAGGCAAAAGACAATTTGGAATAATAAGTTTAGGAAATTTACCCAAGCGGGAAAGACTCCGCGGGAAGCTGTCCAAGAAATAATTACAGTTTCAACTATCCCGGGCACATCTCGTCATCATTGGGGAACCGACATCGATCTCTATCAAAAGGTCAGTAATTCTCCAAAACTCAAGCTTGAGAAAGAACATTTCCAAGCCGGTGGTGCTTTTTATAACGCCTTCCGATGGCTTCAAGAAAACGCTCATAAATTTGGTTTCTTTCTGGTTTACACCGATGATGAGAAGCGAAAGGGATTTGATTATGAACCGTGGCATTATACATACAAACCCTTATCTTCTTTGTTTTTCACTCAATATGTTGAAAAAGTACAGATAGATTACCTTCTCAGGCTTTACCAAGCTGAAGGTATATTGGGGAGAGAGGTTTTAACAAAAAAGAGGATGGAGAGGTATTTTGCGGAGCATATAAGAGATATAAATCCCAAGCTATATAACCAGTAAAACAGGATTGTTTACATCTCTTAAGAATATAGGTGAGCTACTGATAAAGAATGCAGAAAAAATTACCAGAAAAACTTCCGCATCTGTTTGATTCCAAGAATATTGCTTTATGTCTATCAGGCGGTGGTTACCGTGCTGCCCTATTTCATTTGGGAGTCCTCAGATTTTTACATCGGATCGGTGTTTTGCAAAATGTAAAGGCAATCAGTTCTGTATCAGGTGGTAGTATTATTTCAGCTCATCTTGTTCGAATGTTGAAAGAAAATGAGATAAACCGTGGACTTGGGTTCATTGATTGGGAAAAACAAGTTTCCGCTCCCTTTCGGGAATTTGTTCAGAATGATATTAGAACGATTCCCTTTATTACACACTTGTTGTGGAATTGGAAATTCCCTAAATTTCGTGCTAATCATCTAGAGAAGAAATATAAAAAGAAATTAACGTCATTTGAAAATAAAGAAGGTGAGATTACTGAAATAAAGCTAAAAGATTTACCTCAAACTCCGAAATTTATATTTAATACCGCCAATCTTACCTTTGGAATAAACTGGGAATTTAGGAGAATCAAAAGTGGAGATTACCAGATTGGTTACTCAGAAAAAATAAGCAATTGGTCACTGGCTCGGGCAGTTATGATGTCATCGTGTTTTCCACCTATTTTCGGTCCCGTCGAATTAAATCTATCAGAACTAGATTTTAAGGGAGGCAGGTATAAAAAAGCTGACCAGAAAACACTACTTTCCAGAACACAATTTACCGATGGTGGAGTTTACGATAACTTGGGTTTAGAACCGATTGATAAAATAGTTAATAAAAACCGGGCATACGATACTGTTTTAGTATCTGACGGAGGACAACCTTTTGCATTCGACAGTCCGAACTTTTTTGTTTCTAAATTTATGCGGTACGTCTCTAACACAATGAATCAGGTCGCTGGACTTCGGAAACAAAATTTTTATACTTTTAAGTATAAAGAAAGTACGGCTAACAATTCCTATGCTCGCTATCAGGGAGCTTATTTTGGGATCGGAAATGGACGGCAAAATGAAAGGAAAAGTCCTTTTCTAGGGTATTCGGGAATACTTGCTAAAAATGTGTTGGCAGGCATCAGAACGGATTTAGATCATTTCACTGAAGAAGAATCTCAAATCTTAGAAAATCATGGATACTTTGTGGCGATGATGAAGTTAGCGAGGGAGTATCCAAACTTAGACCTCGACAAAGACGTTTTAAATCCGCCACATATCCAATGGGTCGATGAAAATAAAGTAAAAAATGTCCTAAAAAATAGCGGTTCAAGATTAAGCTTAAAAAGGCTTTATAATGGGTAGAAAAAAAGCTATCAACTATATTAATAAATGTCGCCAACCCGCATAATCGGATATCTCTTCAAATAAAGATCTTCCATGAGCAAATTATGTAGCACCAACTGTTCAAAACTCATTTTTCCTTTTCTTCTTCGGAAGCTTGAGAGTAGGATGATTTACGGGGTTTTTTGGTTTTTTCTATAAAACTTTTGTTGCCTCCCCAAAGGCTCATCTGAGGCAAACCTGCCACAGTAATATCGAACCTGAGACTTTATTATAGGTTGATTTTAAGACCATTACTCACACCCTACTTTTTTTTTAGTCCTAAAATTATGTTAAAGAATGGTAAAGATTACATTAACTTTCCTGTAAAGCTTTGAAAATGAAGGAAATGGTATTAACTTCATTTTTTGTGTAAATTGTTATCTCTAATTAATTCTTCCATATTTTTTTTCATACTCAGACTTTAATTTTTCATATTCACTTTTGACTCTCTTATTTCTAGAAGAAACTAGATGTTCATGTAGCCAACTTGGTAAAAAACGGAATCTAGGATTTCTTAAATCTACAGGATTCATATAAGCCACACCTGATCTTGAAAGCGTGTTAGCTACTTCATATTTCAAAAACACTTTCTTATTATTATCATTCTTAATTTCGATTTCTACTTGATCAGACCATTCAACTTGAAAAAAACCATTCTCGTCAACATCAGTATATTTAGAAGCTATTTCTTCCAAAAGTTTGATATAATCACTACGATTAGAATTCGGACGATTATGGGAAAGAGAGTTTCTGGCAAGAATTTGATTCAGAATTTTTGAGTGAATTTCTTCGTTATTCCTCTGTTTTTCTAAAATAGTTTGTGCTTCACCTCTGATTAAATCTGCTGCTATTGATAGGATATGAATACTCTCAAACACAAAGGGTTTATTATCTGCCAGATTAATCAATGAATTTATATCTTTTTTTGTTATGTCATTGGTATCCTCCAGAAATTTCGTTAAAACTTTAACATCTTGTATAGTTTCATATCTGGGGAACGAAATTTCATAAATCTCTGGCTTTATTTTAAAGTTTGGATCTTTATAATAACCTGCAAAACCTTCAGGTCTTCCTACTATGTATACATAGCAAAAATCTGGTAAATTTTCATCAGATTGTAAGGCTTTATTTACTTTTCTAAGCACTGATTCTGCACTTAAAGGGTGAATCTCATCTATACTATCTATGACGATAAAGGCAGGAGTATCTTTCTCAAGTTTAATATTAAACTTCTCAAGTAATTCTGATAACTCTGGCGAGTTTTGAACTGAAGGGCTTTGCTCTTTAGTACCAAAACCTAACATGGTGGAATTTGGTCCCTTTTTGGTTCCACCTATATCAATAAGGTCGTCAATGTCACGTAAATCCATTTCATCTTTTAAGTTATCCAGTTTAACAATATGAATTAATTCTGGATATTTTTTCTTTAAGCCTTTGAATAGAGTTGATTTTCCAATACCCCCTGCAGCTACTATTGGTTTCCATTCTCTTTTTTTATTACCTTCCTTTGACTCCTGAATAAGAGATGAAAACTCATCAAAAAATTGCTTATTAGTTTCAGCTAAATACTCTTCAAAACTATTGTGTTTAGCCTTTGCATTGCTGTCATTTTGATTAGGATTTGGCTTTTTTAACCCTATTGGTTTAATTTTACTGACTGGCTTTGTGTCTATTATTTCAGGTTCTTTAGGGGGAGATTCTATCAGTTTTAAAGGCTTTATTACGGTTGGTGTGTAAATGTAACTAAGCACAAACAAAGCAAGTGCCCCGCCTGCACGTATTATTATTCCTCTAGGACTTGTAAAATCTATCTGCAAGAAACCGGGAATTACAGCACCAACTATTGCGATAGCTAAACTTAGACATATGCGAAAAAAGATTACAACATTGGGGTCAATAATGGGTTCATTGCGTATTGCCAAGTAAATAACAAAGGAAATAATAGAAACTGCACACACAGCGGCAACAATTTTTTCCCATAGAGCCGGAACATAACTATTTCTATTTGGAGAAGACTCTGTACTTACTTCAGAGTTTTGTTGATCTTCAGTTGATTGATTTTCATTAGTCGAATCTGATTTCTTTTTTTTCATAAAATTTTTAGGTCAAACAGATACTAAAATAAAAGTTTCTGCTTTCAATTATTTTTTCCTGTATATGTATATGAAAAAAACTTAAAAACCTTACAAAGATTTTTCTGATTAGATTATTTGCATATTTTTAGCGAATATCTGAATGCACATTTACACTCAGAAATGAATGGGAAACTGTGGGTAGGATTCTCAAAAAAATGTAAACAAGACAGAGTGCTGAAAAACAAACACTTTTTTAATGACTTAAAGAATAATAGGAAATTAATTCTAAGAATAATGCTTCTTCTGGTGTCAGGTAATTTTTAAGTGTTTTAAGAAAAAATTTGTAAGATAACGACTCAGAAATACATATATATATAGCAACTACATATTTTATTAAAGATTTCAATAACAAATTATGACATCAATAAATATCTTACACATCTCTGATTTACACATTTCTTCTATGCCAATGCGGAAAGAAATTTTAGACATAAATAATTTTCATGATGGAATAAATGCCTATTATAGATTTAAGAATAAACAAATGGCAGCAAGTCAAGACCCTAGAATAATGGAAGCATTAGCTTCTTTTACATTTGAGAGAAAATCTTTTCTTGATTGTATTTTAGTTACTGGAGATATTGCCACAGAAGGAAAACTAGATGACCTTAAAGAAGCCCACAGGTTCATAACAGACAAATCTAAGCCTAACTCATTTAGGACAGATAAAGGATATCCAACACTGAACATATCGTCAAAACTCCCTATCTTATTATTACCTGGAAACCACGATCGTTATATTCCAAAAGGACGTTTGTGGAGCCCAGGTGGAAACGTCTTTAGCAAAGTGTTTCAGAAATTTTGGAAAGATGATGTTGTTACATATACAATTAATAAGAAAAACTATATTTTTTCAGTAGTTGCAGCTGATTTTAGCTTAAGAGATTCAAAACATAGTACTGTTCTTGGAGGAAAATTATCCCAAGGATATGTTTATGAAGACATACTTGAAAAAATAGAGAAAAAAACAGTAACTATTCGCAAGAAAGCAAAGAAAAAGAAAAAGAAATGCGTTGTTACTTGGGCGGTTCATTTTCCTCCTTATTTTCCTTACAAATTGACAGACCTTCGACTTTTGATGAAATTAACTAAGGAGGGGCTTTTGACTTCTTCAGCTAAGAAACACAATGTAAAATTAATTATGGCTGGACATTCTCACAAACATAAATTCTATTTTGATAAAACGAATGCTGTAATGATAGCCTGTGCAGGAACAGCTACCCAGTTTTACTCAGAGAATGAAGACAATAGTAATCATTGTCATGTAATTCGGGTTGAGTTTGGGAAAAACTCTCCTCTTTTTTCAATAAATAATTTTAGATTCGATAGGCGTAAGGGTGAGTTTGTACCCGTTTAGTAATTATGAATCCTAAAGAATATAAAGTTAAGTACTCTAAGTTACTAAAAGAACTTTATGAAGCTCGTATGGAGGTTTTTCAAAAAGCCGAAGAGTATTTCTCCAGATACTTTCCTAAATCTTACAGACCAGACTTGATAAATGAACTTCTTGATATGTCTGAAAAAACGATATTAAATAAGTTCAAAGAAAATAAATTAAGTATTGACCAAGCCTCATCATTATCTAGCTACTACTTTGGCATATTCAAAAACCATGTAAGAAATTTCTCTAGGAAGAGTAAGAAAGAAAAAACTACCGAATCCAGTGAAAACCTTTCTGACCTTAACTCTTCTAGAGAAATCGAATTTCAAATGCTAAAAGAAGAGGTACTAAAACGTATGAGGGAGGAAGAAAGATTCATCTTCAAATTGAGATTGGAAGGATACAAATTTGATGAAATTGCAGATAAATATAGAGAGGAATTCGACTATAACATCAAAAGTGGAACATTAAGAGTTAAATTTTTTAGAGCAATCAAAAGTTTAGCGTCACAAATCTTAGAATCTAAAACTTCTTCAAGTCTCTAAACTGTAAGAAACTCCCAATCAGGAATGCAAAATTAGAAGTTTGACACTAGTACATTTAAACATAATCTTCCTTATTAAATCTTTCTAAAACAACATTTTTATTTCCTACACTATTTATCTTTCCCCAATCTGTTAGGAAAGTCTCTTGATTTTCTATCCACTTATTAAAGTCATCAGCTAAATCAAGTAAGATTTCTTTGTCTTTTGATTCATTAGCCAAGCCTATTGATTTACCAAACCACTCATTTATTTCCGTTTCTAGGTTAAGACCTTTTCCTTTGTTGGCTTCTGGAGTTTTAGATAAATTTGCTAAATATAAATATACTTGTTCACCAAACAACTTTTGTTGTATAGCTAAGTCCCTATCATTTCTTATATACCCTTTTCTTTTATTTAAATTATCCAAAGAATATAGTCTTTCTACAATTTTCTCTGTAAGTTTTAATGATGGTCTATAAAAGCGGGTTTCATCAAAGAATTTTATTAAATCTTCAATATACTTAATCTTTTTCCTATCTTGTATTGCTACTTCTGGCATGATATTTCTCCTTTTAATATATCTATAATGTTAAGAAAATAAGGTTTAATTATTATCTCAAAGAGTTATCCTCTCCACTTATATATGTCCTTAAGCAATCATTTTGTTACATAAGTCACAAAAAAATTTCTTCTATGCTCTTTTAAATTTGTGAAAATTTAATGTGTGATAATAAACATAACGAGTTAGTTTTGATTGTTTGAACTTTTTGTAAGAAAAAATACATTATGAGAGTTAGGCAAAAAGAGTACCTTTTGCCTAACTTAGTTTGAATGCTTTAAATTGATACATGCCCTATCCTTTTCAGTCCTCTAAGAGTTATAGTCTATAAAAGTTTTCTTTCCTGCCTTTCTAGATTCCCAAATAAAAATACACCATAATTCAAACTCATCAAGATACTCTCTTGCTTTCTCATAAGATTTATTAGGAGCCATTCCTATTTTGCTCCTAAAAGCTTTAGCCAAAACTGATTGTTGAGTCTCACGAGTTTTTTCATAGTTTTTTGAAGCCTTTGATGTAGTGTTATCTGTTCGATGTTTACGCAGAGGGAGTTTACCTTTCCTTTCCATTGCCGTGTAAAAAATCGTTTGTCTAATTAGGAATTTTTCAAGCTTTTCACTCCAATATTCAAAACTCAAATTTCTTTTATCTGCCTCAATATCAATAAAAAAAGTTAAGTCTTCTCTTTGTTTTAATTTTTCTTCCAATATTTTGGCATAATTGTGTAAAAAACTATGTCCAACCTTGTGTTCTATTTCTTTAAACTTATGAAAAAAGAAATTTGCATAACCATAATTTGTTCTTTTGACCATTTCCAGTTCTGTGAGTCTTAAAAAACTAATCGCCTCATTTTTAGGATTTTCTCCTTCATTAAACTTTACAGATTCATAAAAACAGGTTTGAGCTGTTTCATAATATAATTTAGCTTCTTTTGCCCAATCTTTATAATTTTTAATTGTCTGATTATCTTGTTTTTCTTCAAACTCCAAGGATATTTCATACTCCCTCGAAGCTTCTTTATATTTAAGAAGATTAACTGCACCTAACATATATGAAGCTTCGGATTTAGATGCATTAAGGTCTTTTGCATAATCAAGTGCTTTTAAAGCATCGCTTTCTGCTTTTTTAATCTCCTCCCAGAAACTTTTACCTTCAAATTTTGCATAATTCCTGTAAATATGGCTTCGCAAGCTATAAGCTTCAACTAGTATCCTTCGGTTTTTAAGTTGACCATCTTTTTTGCGTTGTTCACTATATTTTATTGGGTGATTTAATAATTCCAAACATTTCTTGTAAATGTTGTTTTTATATTTGTAATGGATACGTTTCTTTTTTTCATTTTCAGTAGATAGACTTTCAGCTAGATAAAAACAGATAAGACTAAATTCTATACGAACATATTCCAGAAAATGTGAGTTTGGGACATACTGTTGAAAGGTATTAAAACATTTTTTCCCAAGTCTTTTAAGTTTTTTCAGTACTTTTCTATCTGAACTATTTTTTGCCCTCAATATTCTTATTTTTAGCAAATCAGAATATGCCCGCATTATTATTCCTGAGTTATATTTTAACAATGGTGAAACCCTCTCAAGAATACTAAATGCCTCATCAATTCGAGATTCAGTATAATACAGGTTTACTAATCCTATTATCTCAACTAAATTTGCCCTTCTCATTGCCAAAGAACGTGAATCCGCACTCTTAAGGTCTTTCTCGAAAATTAGCTGATTGACCTTCTGAAAATAAGTGTTTTTAGACTCTTTGAACATTTCTTCAGCATGTCGAAATTCATTTAATCCGACATATAATCTTCCTTTAAAAAAATAACTTAAAGCCTTCAGTCCTGAGGCATGCTTTTGCCTTTGAGCGACCTCTTTGCCTTTTTTCTTGTTTGTTTCTATTTCAATTTTCCTTTTGGAAATAGCATCTATGCAATGATTAATCTTTTCAATTTCAGCAACTCCCTTTCTATATTGTCCAGAACTATGTGTTAATAACCGGACATTTATTCCACACAGACAAAACAAAATTAATTCATTGGCGAGATCTAAAATGTCTTTTTCATTAGTATTTTCGGGTAATAATTTTCTTTTTATTCCATAATTCTTTATTAAAACAAACCATTCATATGTTTGTGGAATTTCTTCTTTTAAAAACTCTTTCAGAAACTCCTTAAAAAATTTCCTTTTTTTGTTTGATAAAGTTAAGAATCTTTCATCAATTTCAAAACTTATTGTCATTGCCCGGAGCAAATTTCTGAAATTCTTCACTGAAATCTGCTTTCTTATCCATTTTTTTTCAGCAAATGAAGAAAGAGAATTGGTTATATCTTTTAAGGAAATTAAATTTGGATTTTCAACAGCTTGCTTATATGGGACTTTTTCTACTTCAAAATTATCAATATCGAAATTTTTATCAAATAAAATGTATTTGTTTTCTATTTCTCCAAGTCGATATTCAGAGTTAACTGTCTCAAATAAATTATTAAATTCTTTCACCCTCGTTATTTGAAGATGCTTTTTTGTTCGTTTCATAAATAAAATAGTTTAGCAATCCAATTCTTTTTCTTTGTTAAATTATTATTAATTCATTTTTTTGGATTTTTCGAAACATAATTTTGGATATTATTGAATTCTACCAATTATCGTTAAACCAGCAAAATATTATTAATATACAAAATCATACGTATAATTTTGTATTTATGTTTTTACCATTTAATATTTAAGGCATATTTTTAGGATAAATAATATAACTAAATGTCAATATTATTAATATATAAACAATTATATACAAAAAGCAATGTCATTTACATAGTTTTAAAAAGGGTATGCGAATTGCTTCAAGTTACAAAGTGAAAACTTTAATAGGAGTAAAAAATGAAAAATTTAAATAGCAAAAACTTAAACCAAAGTTTTACACAATTCGGACTTGTTTTGTTGACGATGACAATTGTTGTTTTGGGTGTGTTTACATCTGCAAAAGCTGCAAACATCATTGTTACTCGCACAGATGATCGTGATTCTAATTGTAACTCAGGAGTCGATTGTTCCTTACGTGAAGCAGTCAACGTGGCGAATGCCATGCCAACTGATGACGTAATTACTTTCTCTGATGATTTAACCGAAATTACTCTCGCTCTGGGAGAAATTCAGATTCTTAATAATGGGCATCTAACAATTGTTGGGAATGGTGCTGACGTCTTTACTATTGATGGCGGTGATGGATCGAATCGTATTTTCTTTACGAATATGGCAGTAGCCACTATTTCGGATGCAACTTTAACTGGAGGAAATGCTGGAGGTATGTATTGCTGTGGTGGTGGTGCAATCCGAGCACATTTTGGATTATTAACACTTAACCGAGTTCATGTTACTGGAAATTCAGCAAATGCGGGAGGGGGAGTTTACTTTAGTCAAGGAACTGACCACCGCATTCTTAACTCAACCATTTCTGCCAACACTTCTCTTGATAGTGCAGGTGGTATTCGTAATGATTTTGCAACTGTAGCAATTGTGAACTCAACTATTTCTGCCAACAATTCACAGATAGGCGGTGGAATTTTTAATTGGGGTGGAAATATCACCTTTCGAAACGTTACTATTACTAAAAATTCAGCTCGCTCAGGTGGTGGTATCTTTCACGATATTGGAACTTTGAACTTTGCCAATACAATTCTCGCAGGAAACACTGCAGTATTTGATCAATATGAAATTGGAATTGGAAGCGGAGAGGTAATATCAGAAGGAAATAACCACGTGGGAGATTCAGATAGTGATTCCGTGAGTACAGGAAGAAGAATATATTATCAATCAACAGATATTCTAAATATTCCACCTAGACTTGGAGACTTGCAAAATAATGGAGGTTCAACTCCAACCCACGCTTTATTGTCAAACTCCCCTGCAATAAATGCTGGTAGTAATACAAAAGCAGTTGATCCTTTTGATAACACATCTCTAACTACTGACCAAAGAGGATTTTCCCGAATATTCGGTTCACCGCCATTTTCGGGACAGACTGTAGATATTGGTTCTTTTGAAGAACAACCCTCACCTCAACCGACGCCAACACCGACACCAACGGTTACTCCGACACCAACACCGACACCGACACCAACACCGACACCAACACCGACACCTACTCCATCACCTCAAATTGAAAATGGAAAAATCGTTTTCTACAGACCTGTTCCGGGATTTAGTGCAGAAATCTTCACTATTGATTCTTTCTATGGCTCAATTAACCGTTTAACATTTTCTCAGGGTACTGACGTTCATCCTGTTATTTCTCCTGATGGAAAAAAAATAGCCTTTTCGAGTGGTCGAGATACAAATGCAAATAATGAAATTTACATTATGGGGATAGATGGTTCTAATCAAACGAGGCTTACGTTTGATAATCAAGATAATAGAGAACCTAGCTTTTCTCCTGATGGCAATAAGATATTATATTTTTCACAAACATCTAACAGTTTTCAATTTCGTTCAATTAGCACAGACGGAAGTGAAGATACACTAATTTTTGAAAGTAGTGAGCCAATTGGTTACCCCACGTTTTCACCCGATGGAAACAAGATACTTTTTCAGGGACGACTTGAAACAAGCGGCTGGCAAATCTATTTGATGGATAGTGATGGACTAAATGTAACTAGATTGACATTTGAACCCAGTAACTCATTCACGAATAGATTTCCGAGATTCAGCCCTGACGGAACTAAAATTGTTTTCGATAAAGTTCCGACAACGGCTAATCGACCACAAATATATGTGATGGATAGTAATGGTTCTAACCAAATTGCTCTGACCTCAAATAGTCTAAGAAATAGTGAACCAGTGTATTCACCAGACGGATCAAAAATATGTTTTATAAGAGAGAACGATCTCTACATTATGGATTCTGATGGTAGTAATCAAGTCGCAATCACACTAAATGATGTTGTTGACGGAAATCCCTTTTGGGGCGGAATAGTGGTTAATGCTGAGCGATTTGCCGAGTTAAAAATACTTGAGGCTATTGACTTAATAACAAATTTAGAGAGGAATCAGATAACTCGGGAACGGCATCGAACAAGACTTCTCGAATTCTTAAATCAAGCTCTTTCAGCGATTCAGAATAATAATTTAAGAAGGGCTAGAAACAGATTAACAAGAGCGATTCAAAGAACGGACGGATGCGTTTTAAGAGGTAGTCCAGACCCGAGAGGTTCAAGACGGGATTGGGTGACTGATTGTACAGAACAAACAGAACTATATGAGATTTTAAATGAAGCTTTAGCTGCTATAACTCCCCAATAAAAAGCAACTTTGCTACAGGTTAGTTTAAGTTGAGGAAAGCGTAATCAATGACGTTTTCCTCTTTTTTTATACAAAAGTAACCCCGTCCTGAAATGAATTAGGGTAGTTTTTGCCTATTTCGTCATTAATGTTTTAGGTTCTTTGTTTCTAATCTTCATAATTATTAGTCTCAGTTTAATAATAGCTTTAGTTTACTTCGTTAATAACTCTATTTCTTACGTAACCTCTCCCTTCTCGTCCGAGCTATTAGAAAAATTTTCAGGTTTGTTTTTTTCAGATGATGAAAGTGAAAATGTTACGTATCTCGGGACAGTTGAAATTCCTATCTAGGTTTTATGTGGATGAAAAATTAAATTAAAAAAGAACGACATTGCAAATAAAGAAAGTGAAAAAAAAGTAAAGAAAATTGAAGATGGAAAACCAGATCAAATTTCGGTTACTGTGAAACAAGCTAATCCTTCATCTGAAAGCCTCATAGCTAATTTATTAGCAGCTTCATTAACAATCGGTGGTAAGAACCCCCAAGAAGTTAACTTTGTGAATCCCAAAATTGAATTTCAATGGAGTATTTCAACTGATTTAGTTGCTTCACATAGTGTCACTATTACGCTTTATAAAATTACCGAGAGCATTGAAAGTAAACTTGATGAAATTAAGAAAACAATTAATGTAGTAAATTTGTTTGGATTAAGTAGAAAAATGGTCTGGATAATTACAATTATTACTTCGGTTCTCGCGTTACCAGTTACGGCTATTGCTATATATGAAGCGAGCGAGAAGATATTGAATTTGTTTGGTTGCACTTTTTTCGTTCAATAAGTTTAAGATTTTTAGAATCTAGCTTTTATTTTAATCAGCTAAAAAAAATTACTGAAATCAAATTTTAAGTAAGTATTAGAAAGAAAAGAAAAATGATAAAGCACATAATCAGGAAAGCGATAGTTTTCTTTTGCCTGTTATTTCTTGTTCAAATCGTTTTTGCTCAAGTTGATATTGATTGTTTTTGGCAATCCGATCCGGGCTACTTCCAATATCAATAATCCCGATAATTTTCTCGTTATTCATAGTGGATTTATCTTGCCCTATAACAAATCCAGAGGCGGTCTCAATTGGGTTAATTGGCACGTTGCCAGAAAAGATTTTGGAGATGCCGATAGTCAAGACCTCTTTCCCGAAGACGCAAAACTTCATGTCAGTTGGAGAATTAATAAAAGCTCCTATATAGGTTCGGGATTTGCCAAAGGACATCTGTATCCATCGGAAGATAGAAAAAATACGCAAGCCGCTAATGACGAGACATTTTTAATGTTGTTAATGGCAATTGTTGTGCTTACCAATTGTTTGTCGGAGCCTCCTCCAAACGAAGAAGTTTCTAATAGTTCTGAAAATACAAAGCCAACCGCGTAATATTATGAAATCCTTCATGCACCTTTATACAATAATCTGTGTCGGGTTGCTCTAATCCATCTGCTAAAAAATTTGCTTTGATATTCGGATTGGCAAGACCCGCCTGAATAAATACTTGTTTCGTTATTAATTATTCCTCCGTTTTGAACAGTTTTTTTATCCAACTAGTTTTTTTAGGAAAAGATTGCAGGAGTAATAACTGGAAGAATTTGTTTTTGGTTCGGTGTAAAAGTTTTACAAATTATATGGAAAAATAAAATAAGATTTAGGGTCTATGGTAGCAAACAGGTAATGATAAACTTGTAAACTACTGATATGACTCAATTAAACCGATATTATCGGTATGCTAAAATTTCTGAGCGAAAAACTCCTCAAATTATCAAGTTCTTCGCTCTTGATTTGACCGCCAATCGGGTCGTTGAAATTACTGGTCTGACTCATAAATCGATCAACCAGATATTTTTGAAAATCCGCCAACGTATCGCCCAAGAAGCGGAACGTACTTCTCCGTTTTCCAATGCTGAAGTTGAAGTTGATGAATCCTACTTCGGTGGAAAAAGAATCCGTGGTAAACGTCGTCGTGGGGCTTCGGGCAAAACGATCGTCTTTGGTATCTTCAAACGCAATGGATGTGTTTATGCAGAGATTGTTGAAGATGTTAAAAAAGCCACATTGCAACGTATTATCAGGGGTCAAGTTAGTCTTGACAGTGTGATTCATTCCGATGGCTGGCGTGGTTACAACGGACTGGTTGATGTCGGTTATCAAAAACATTTTCGTGTTCTTCACTCGAAAGATGAGTTTGTTAATGATGAGTCGCATATCAACGGAATTGAAAGTTTTTGGTCTTATGCTATGAGAAGATTGCACAAATTTAATGGTGTGGCAAAACACACATTTTATTTGCACTTGAAGGAATGTGAATATAGATTTAATCATCGAGATGAAAACTTATCGCATTTGTTACTTAAACTATTAGAGCGGTACCCGCTCTAGCTACTTCTGCTACCATAGACCCAAGATTTATTGTAAATTCGCAATGGCGTTTTATACATTCTAGAATAAACTTAAAATTTAATAAAAAAATGAAAAAAACTATTGATGCTAAGATAATTTCAAGTCAAGAGGGTTTTATTGTTTCTCTAGCTGAGTTAGAAAACGAGATACTCGAAAAAAATAAACCCGATGAATTGGAGATAGAACTTGAAGAACCTCAAGTTATTACGGGAGCAATTGAAAGTTGGTATGAACTGGCGGTTGCAATCGGAGTATTTTCTCTTCCTCTATCGGTTCTGGGCGGAATTTTGGCAAATTGGATTTGGTCTTCTTATAAAAGTGAACAAATAAAGGAGGAGGATAGCAATTCAAAAAAACAAGTTAAAGTGGTTTTATCTTCAGGAGAAAACGAAAAAACTGCTGAAGTAGAAGTTAATTTTGCCACTAAAGAGGATTTAGAAGAAGCCCTTCTTTCGGCTCTTTATCATGTTAATAAAAACGAGTGAACTAAAAAAAATATTTACCGATGTTTTGCCAAGGGCGACACCGCTTGAAGCAAAACACCTAAATACTCAGATTAGCGGTATTGAAAAAGAAAGTATAACTGCCTCTTTAGACTCTCCATTATCTCAAGGTTTAAGAAAAATAGTTAATGATAATAAATCTCTTTTTACCAAAGAGGCTTTTTCGCTGTTAGAAGAAACGGATATTTATGGCGTTGCTTTCGGAAGTTGTAATTCAGTAGCTCGGGTAGAAAAGAAAAGAAAGCAGATAATTATCTTTGAAGGGATACTAAATCTTATTAAACTCTATACGGATTTTATAAAAGCCGCTGATGTATTAAAAAATAAGCGAGGGGATAAAAAAATTCTTGTTGATGGAGTTTTAGAAAATGAAAGAGATATTTTTTCTCAGGCGGTTTTTATTATTGCGATGGATTACATAAAAACCGGGGAGGGCTTTGTGGATATCGGAGATATCTTGCCTGATAAAGAAAGAATGGAGTCCGAATCAGGAGTCATGGCTTCAAAGATATTTTTGCTTCTACATGAATTAGCTCACTTAAAACTCGGACATAATAAACTTGGCGGGGAAACTTATTTTGAATTTAATTCTCAGGAATTACTCATTAAAGAAGAGTTAAACAAATTGCAACAAAGAGAACTGGAAGCAGATCGGTTTGCCTTTTCTTCAATCAACAAAGATATTAGGGATATGTTTTTATCAAGCATAATTTGTTTTTTGGGAGCGTTTTCATTTACCGAAACTTTTTTTGGCGGAAATAATCATACACATCCGTTGGCAATTAATCGGATGGAGCGGATTGCTAATCTTATTTCATTTTCAAATGACCCTGAACTCGAAGAGGCAAAAAGAGAAATAATTGAAAGCGAAAAGAAACGATTTATCGGATTGAGCGATTTAAGGGAAAAATATACCGAGGATAAAATAGGTAATTTTAATGAGGTAATGACGGTAAATAAAGCCCATTCAATAATTTCTGTTATTTTGCATCAAAATTGGCATTAAAAAACTAACCCTTTAGTAAATCCTTCCATCCCTCATAAATCATCACCATTGCAAAAGTGTCTAACTCACAATACTTTAGTAAGGCTTTGGCTATCTCACTTCGTTCATAATCTGTCATCTCTTCAAATTGTAGTCTTCCGTAAGCCGAAAGGGCAGCTCCGCCATCTCCTAATGTGTTATCAAAACTAAGTAACTCGACATCCCTTTCCGATAAATCCTGAAACATCTTTGGAAGTTGTTTGTAAGGGTCGATTATCTTGCCTTTCGCATCCTTTTTAAGCCATACCCAGTTCTTAAAATTAAACGAGGGCATTTCCTTTGTGCCGTAAATGGGCTTAGAGTATTTTTCCTGTAATGCTTTTGAGCTATTCAAGATAGCGGGAAGAACCTGTTTGATTGAGTTTGATCCCTTTGTATATGGATCGTAATAATATCTTTTGACCAGTTCCCAAAGATCGATCATATTTCGTTTGCCATACCATTTTTCACGACTACTTCCGGTTGATTTGGTGATGGTTTCAATAAAATTACAAAGCTCAACCTTATCCTTTTCATTACTTGCCATCAGTTGGCGATAGATGTAATTGAGATAGGTGTTCTCATGATTTGAATATCTGAAGATACTGCCCTCATCATTTTCAAGCTCTTTTTTTAAGGCACGGATAAATCTAAAATTTGGAAACGTTCCGGGTGTCGCTTCCAGGAACTCACCCTTTTGTTCAATCCGTCCGTCTTCATAAATAACGTGATGAGAATATTGAAAGGCGATTCCTTCATAGGGTTTCATTCCCTTGATAAATGGAATAGCAGGGGAGGAGGTCTCAAAATCGATCATATGAAGTGGATAAACCCATCTTCTCATCACCCGTTTTAAGTTTGCTTTATCAATATAGGGAGTTGGGTCATTATTCTTAACCTTTTCAATCTGTTTCCATTGTCTTTGGGTTCTGGATAACCCCTTCTTTTTATCGGGTTTTGGATTGATGTCTGATTTTAATACTTGTGACTGTTTTATTCGTCCCGCCTTGATGAGTTTATCCTTTTGCCGAAAACTCCAAATCCTCAATACATTTGGTTCTTGGAGGTCTTCTTTTGTCCATTTAAGGCTCTTTGTCCAGCATTCTTCAAAACCGCTTCTCAAAGGGGATGCATCATCCTTTTTTTGAAACTCACAGTTTCGACAAATAGAAGCTGGTTGTGGTCGAAGCCGAACGTCTCTCTGAAAGGCAGTTGCAAAGACAGCGACCATCTTTGCAAAATCCATCTTGATACCGCGAACATCCGCCGTTTCTCTGAATAGCTCTTCAACATAACTATCGACATTTATCTTGGAGAGAAGTTTTACCTTTCTGTCGGCTTCCGTCAGTTTTGGTGAAGCGACCGCCTTTTTCTGTCCATTGATCTTAACGATCTTAAATTTCTGATTAAGCCCATCCGTTGCGGCAACCTTAGATTTATCCATCATCATTAAGTAACAGGAAGCCTTTAGATTTGGATATGCTTTGTTTATTACATATTTTTGGTAGGCGACATCATAGAGATGCGGTCGCCAACCTGCTCTGATCTTTCCACGCTTTGTTCTAAATGGTTCTTTTCTACTTGAATCAAAGACCTTTGCTTTAACTTCGATTAAATCCAAATTATTTCCGTTCTTGATAAGGATATTGGGGCGAATGAGCATATCATTGGTGGCAATAACACCATCAAAGATAGTCGTGTTTTTTTGAAGGGTTAAGACACTTCTGGTAAGTTCGATCGCTTTATTGAGGTTCGGACTCTTTATCTCAAACCCCTCCGAATGATAAAACTTTGCCAGTTCACCGACCTGAAAGCCACCTTCTCCCAGAGCCTTCATAAATGGGTTTTCAAGTTGCTCGTTGGCGTATTCTTTTTTTCCGATATAAAAGAGTTTGGTCGGGCATTCCGTTGCTGAGACAAAGGCAGATTTGTTCATTCGCTTGCCTTTGATAATTGGAAAGCGTTCCGCTCTTTGTTGAGCAAACGTATTTCCGCCCAAAAACTGGATGGCGAATAGACCAAAGGAAGCTCCACCGATCTGTTTTAGAAAATCTCTTCGGGATTGCTCTCTAAATGAACTAAGCTCAACTAGCAGCCTTTCCATTCTTGTATCTCTCTCCTTCTAAATGGGGGAAATTGTAATTTATCTTGGATTTCGATTACTATACCACGTCAGAACTTCAACCAGATATGAACAAACTTCCCATTGCCATTATTGTCATTCTCTTTCTTGGTCTCAATGTATTTGCTCAGAATGAGCGGAAGGCTAATTCCTTACTAAAACCAAAATCTCTGACAACGGAACTAAAGCTCAAACTTCAAATCTACTCGGGTTTTCAAGATGAAAATAAGGTGAGATTTGAACATGCCAAGGTGTTTATCTTAAAAAGAAATCCGGTGACTCTGCTTAGAGAAATCAGATTGGAATCTACTTTTTCCGATAAACCAAAAGTTCAAGATAAGCTATATCTTCAAGCCACTGCCTTAGTTTTGATCGAAACGGATGAGCGGAAGTTCAAACCCAATTATCTGACGGGGTGGAAACTTACAGCCGAACCCGAAGTTGATGAGGATATGGCATTGATCTCCTATTTGATCTCAAACAAATTCCGGCAGGAAGTCGTTGCCGAAATTGAATTTGATAATTTGCTCTGGTCACAAACCTTAAAAATTCCAAATGAAAAACTCTATCTATTTGGCTTTTGCCAAGTGCAGAATGAAATTTTTATTTGGAATCAAACAATAAAAGATAATGAGATCGAATTAGACCAATATAGTGCTGATAGTGTTTTTACAGAAAAAGAATTTGAGAAAGACTCTTAAAGTGGCTTGATCAAATCTTCAGAATCGATCTTCGGATTTCTAACTTTTTTATCAACCCGGTGATAATCCATCTCGGCTGTTTCAAAAGGCATTGTAAAAAACTTTAGATTCTCATGATCGGTTTCATTGATATTTAACCAATCATCATACTCATCTGGTTCAATGATAACGGGCATTCTCTCGTGAATAGACTCAATTACCGAATTTGCTTCGGTTGTTATGATCGTACAGGTTTCAACTAACTCTCCTGTCTCTCTATCGACCCATTGTTCCCACAGACCGCCAAACCCAAACAAATCTTTATCTTTGAGGTAAATGTAATAGGGTTCTTTACCGTTTGGAGTTTTTTTCCATTCATAGAACCCGGTCGCTGGAATAATACACCTTCGCTTTTTATAGGCATCCCGAAATGATGGCTTATCAGCCAGAGTTTCGGCTCTTGCATTCTTTAGCTTTCGGGCAAATGTATCATCTTTTGACCAAGCAGGAATTAAACCCCATTTTAGTTCGGCATAAACTTTTTGATCATTGATTACTCTGATCGCTCCGACCATATCTAATGGAGCGATGTTGTAACGAGCCTCAACAGGATGACCTAAACCAACTCCAAACTCTTTTTCAATCTCCTCTTTTTTGGCACTATTTGTAAATCTTCCGCACATTTATTTTATCTCCAGTATTTCAGCTAAATTGGTCGTGTATCTGGGTGATTTTCTTTCGGCTTTCATCTCCCATTTTTTCTCTTTGCTCTGCACCCCAAAATCTATTACTCCCTTGCCAAATCTCTCCGTAATTATATCCAGCGATTTCATCAAGCGTTTATCCTTGATATGTTCCGATTCGCCGAATAAACGCTTGGTATTGGCTTCTTCGGGTTCTAATCCCATCAGCAGCACACCGACGTTTTTATACTTATATCCCTCTAGATATATTTTACTGAGTAAATGATGAGTAACCCGTCTTAATTCTCTAGTTGAATTGGTCGGACTGGATAGCTTTGAGGTGACTGAATTTGAGTATTGCAGATCATTTTTTCTAAAACGATTGGTGGCTAAAAAGACATTGACGGCTGAAGCCGAAAGGTTTTGTTTTCTCATCTTGAGGGCGGCATTGGTCAGATAAAAATCAAGTGCCTCCTTCATATCCCTGTAATCGGTAATGGGAGTTCCAAACGAACGGGAGCAACAAATGTTTTTCTTGAGGACTGGCACAAGTTCAAGCGGTAAACATTTATTACCTCTTAATTCTTCAACAATTCTTGCTCCCGTTACCGTTAAAAGTTTTCTTGCGTGTCTTCGGTCAAGGTATTTTAATTCCCGGGCGGTTTCGATCCCGCAGAGTTTATTTAGTTTCTTCTTTGATTGTCTGCCGATACCCCACAGTTTTCCGACCGGAGTTTGCTCCAAGACCTCCTCTTGGATCGATTCTTCCCGCATTTCAAAAACCCCGAGACCATTTCTTTTTGCCATTCGATTGGCTAATTTTGCCAGCGTTTTAGTTGGGGCAATTCCAACCGACACGGGTAAGCCGATCCACTGATAGATTTTCTCTTTGATTTTCTTTCCTAATTGAAAATACTCGCTTGCCGTGAGGTTGTTATCCAGCGATATAAAAGCTTCATCAATTGAATATATCTCTACTTCGGGGGAGAAGTAATTTAATGATTCCATCACTCTCGCACTCATATCGCCATAGAGCGTATAGTTTGAAGAAAAAACAGCCACCTTGTGAGTTTTGATCAATGACTGCACCTTAAAAAAAGGTGTTCCCATATTTAATCCAATTGCTTTAGCTTCATTACTGCGGGCAATCACACAACCATCATTATTGGATAAAACGACTACGGGACGGTTTCGAAACTGCGGGGCAAAAACCCTTTCACACGAAGCATAGAAATTATTGACATCTATTAGAGCGATCATAAATTAAAATGAGTGAATTGCGTGAGTTACTTTTCCCCAGACCTCAAAATCATCTTCTTCACAGATCGGAAATGGTTTGTAATCAGGATTACTGGAAACCAGCCAAATTTCTTTATTTTCCAAAATTCGTAATTGCTTCACACAAAGCTCATGTTCCAGCCTTGCCACAACAATATCTCCATCGACTGTTTCGACCATCTTATCTACTACAAGCAGTGCATTTGGATGAATATCAGGCATCATTGAATCGCCTGTCACTCGTATATAGAAGGTAGCTAAAGGATGCTGAATCAAATCTCGATTGAGGTCTATTCGCCCCTCAACATAATCTTCAGCAGGTGAGGGAAAACCAGCCGCAACCTTTGTAACCAAAACAGGTCGTGACAGGCTTCTTTCAAAACTAGGCACAGTAATTTCTGATATTGAACATTCCATTTATTCAAAGCAGACCCTTTTCTATTTATGTATTATCTATGAAACAAGGTATAACATATAAGATTTACTGTTTGCAAGGATTTTCTAGGTTAGAGTGAAAATTCTGCTTAAAGTTAAGTAGGTGTTTAAAGCGAATAAATCTCAGAAGGGCGATGGTTGCTTCCGAGTTGGCAAGCCTTTGATTTTTGGATAGTTAAATAGCTGTAGCTAGCGTTTATAAACAGAAAAATGTCGGATTACTCAAGCCCCAGATCGGTGCGGTAAGAATTTATAAACAAAACCGCTTCCTCCATGTTATCTACCCTAATAACGGTTGCTCCGTCACCGGAATCTTGAGCCACCATGATTGCTTCCCATTGCTCGTTGGTTGCAAATAATACTTGGTAATCACCATCAAGATGATACCGCATATCAACGACATGATAGGGCAGTAGATATAAATCATTCATCGGCTATGCCAAGTACCAACAGAGGGCAAAAAACATGGTTAACCCGGCAAATAAGCGGTGAAATTTACGGGCATTTATTTTCATCCAAACATCCATGCAGTATTGATATTCGGAATTTAATCCTTCATAAAACTTTTTCTTTCTTTTACTTAGCATCATCGGTAAAGAGATATTCGACAGTAATAATACGGAATGGCTACAAGGACAAGTAGCTAAACACATTTATCTATCTTACTAGGATTTTTTCGACTAAATTTAGGTGTATTTATGTTCGTATGAAACACCATGTCTGCCGACGTGTTCTCTTCTATGTCCATCCGGTTCAGACCAGCACTGTCTTTGGCATCGTGCGATACAGTAGCTTTTTGATTCGCATTCTAATGTAACATCATTATCTTCCTTGAAACTCCACGCCGTTTGAATAGTATTCCTTAGATCACATTGGCGTTTAAGAAACACAACATTATGTCTGTTTTTAAAATTCGAATATTCTAAAGGGATTTGTTGTTGTTTTTCATTATCATTATAGAATGCCCGTTCAACAACAGCGAGTCCAAGGTATCTACCAATTGGGCTTGAATCGCTTAATGCTGCAAAATCACTGAGAAATTCTATGGGAATTTCAGACTCATTGAATAAATCGCAAGCTAGTGTATCGGTCGTATATTCGAGTGGATGGTATTGTCCATCTTCGATACTCCAAACAGTTGGTACACCGATGTTGCTGACACTCCGGATCGGCTTTGTTACTAACGCCTTTTCTCCGTTGACAATTTCCGGTGATTCAACCATTCTTTCTCCTTCCCTAACCTTACAATGTTTGTGTAATAATGCTATTCCGAGTTTTTGTTGAAGATTATGCTTTCTTAACAGTCGTGAAACCTCTTTTAAGAAATGGGCTTTATCCTTAAAGTCGTTTCTAGAAACTTCACTATCAGCCTCTTCTACTGATGGAAGGGTATTATAAATCATAGAATAGTCTTTAGTTGCATTTCTTCGAAGCATATTTCTTTCTCCTTTTTTTCAGATGTTATTTAACCAACTACTAATTTCTTGAATTGTTCCTGTCAATAATACATGCGAAAAATTGTACACCAAAGAGACAAATAAATCTTTGAGCAATAACTGTGCACAGGGTAGTGATAGCAACAGAGAAAAATCCAACCATCTTCACTTAAATGCTTAGGCAGTTTTTTATTAGGTGGGACAGGCAAAAAAGAAGCAGTAAAGAGCTGCCTCTTTTTTGCCTTAACAAGTCATAGCATGAAGTCTATGATATAGCCGGATATAAAGCTCGCCATCGCTGAGATCGCAACGGGTGAACATAAGATGTTCCTTCCTGCTCGATGTCGAGCGGTTAATTATATGTCCAAGGCGGCTTACTTTGCCTTGTCCGCTTGGACTCCATGCGGACGGATTCCTTCCTTTGTCATTTGCCGTCTCGGCAATGAAGGGTTTATCCCTTGACAAGGAAAGATGTCCGCTAAAATGCAAAAGGACAAGGAAATGCAAGTGCTTGTAGTGTTCTCTAGTAAGGGTGGATGAATAAAATCTTGTAAGCTATTGTGATGGTTTTGCCCTATTTTCGGGGCATATACAATGAATATCGCAATTTAAGTGCCATACAAAAATGGCTATAATTTAGGCAGAATAAGACTAAAGATTTAATAGATTCTTCAATTAAACAGTTTAGATTGAGGCACGATTTTTTTATTATCTAACGCTATTTGAAAAGGGTATAAACGACTCTAAAAAACAGAGTTAAGTTAACAAATTTTGTAAAAATATATTTTTTTACTTGACAGGAGTTGTTAAGTTGATATACGTTTTTTCGTATCTAATACAAATACGTGTTTTAAGGTACAGGGCATTTTTGAAAATCTAATTTAGGGTATTAAAAATGTAGTTTTCATTATAATTTCACAGCAAGGATTGCAGTTTATGCTCCTACACTCTAAGCAAAAATTAAAAAAGCCATCACAAATTTCTGACTCTCAGAGAAATGTCAGAAATTTGTGATGGCTTTTTTGTATTAGTAATGAGATGTTTAATCTCAAGCAGTTTTTTTGAATTTGATAGTTTGAAAAAGAAAAAGTCTGGAATGTAACGCCAATTACTTTCCAGACTTGAATAGAAATCTTAGGCACAAAAATGTGCGTCAGATGTCTAACTAACAACAGCATCATAACGCATCTTTTTGTGATAAAGCAAGATAAATGAATGACTATTCATTTGGATTTGTAGAGAATTCTCTAACTTTGCTTTTGAAATAAGGATGTGCTTTTCTTTTTTTAAAGCCTTCTTTCTTACCTCTCTCACGATTTCTATTCAATTTATTCAAACCATTCAGTTTTTATCTAAAAGCTTTTAGATGCTTTAAGTTACATGAGTTTTGGAAACTTATAGCAGATTACCAGCCTTAAAGATAAGAGTCATTACAAAAAGTTTTGGTTTGAGAAGAAAAAATAAATAGAACGAAGAGGAATGATATGGCTAAGAGAATAATTAACGAAAATCACAAAAAAGACACATCACAAAACGATTCTGAGCAGTTCAAAAGTTCAGATAAAGGACAAAAAAATGGGTTTTTCAGAAAGAAACTACTTTCTCAAATAGTAACAATTAGTTTGATTCTCTTAGTCGGGATCGGAGCAATGGCTCAGATGGGATTGCTCCCACATGAAGACAAAAAGACGGGCAAAAAATATAGTTGGTTAGGAAAAGAATTACCAGCAACAGCAAAAAACTTGTGGAATCCATTTACTGCTCCACAACCGCCAACTCCTCCAAGCCTCTCAAAAGAATACATCTACGCCGGAGATAGAATGTTGGCAGTTGAGGATTATACTCAGCCAACACCAACTATTACTCCAACTCCTTCGGCTACGCCGACCCCAACGCCGACTCCTACGCCAACACCGACCCCAACGCCGACCCCAACTCCTAGTTGTAATCCAACTTACTCTGAAATACAGGCTTGTCAAAGTGAGGGAGGTTTCTGGGATTATGCAACCTGTCAATGTGAATTGTTTGAAGACTAGCAGTAGCTAATAAAAATATTCGGAAATATTTACAAAGAGTTAAAAGCAAATGACAACCGGAGATAAAAGAAAACTACTCTTCGGCAAAATATTAAAGAGGATAAGAAGAAAATATGCGTTCAGAGAATAACAAAGCCAATTCCGCAGATATCGACACTCAAAAATATATTGGACAAAGATTTAATTTGAAAAACAGAAACACTCAGTTTATTAAAACTAAAGCACCTAAAAAACTATCATCTCACCTGAGATTGATTATGCTTGCTTTTGCAGTTCTTACTCTTGGTACAGGAACTCTATTTGCACAAGATGGACGCTATACAAATAATAATGCCGATCAAACATTGAGAAGCACCGGACGGGTAAATCCCTCTACTCACGCTCTTGAAATGGGTATTCCGCTCGGAGCTTATCCCGGCAGAAGCATTAATGTTCCCGTTTCGCTCAGTTATTCATCAAAGGTCTGGCGAATGGAATATCAGGGAATGGAGATGAGGGCTGGAGGCTCGAATCCCCAAGGATGTTTCTCTCTAAATAAACCCAAATATAGTGAAAACTCTGCTTCCGGTTGGACAAGCAGTATGTCCACACCAGTCATAGAATACACCGGAAAGGATAACATCTTCGATGGCGATGGAAAGCCGCTCGGTTCTGATCTCTGTTCAACAAATCAGCATCCTAATAACGGTTATGTTAAAAGAATTCAGATTCATCTTCCGGGCGGAGCTTCACATGAATTGCGTGCCAGCGATACACCGATTACTTATCCTGCCAACACCAACCCGACTATAAATATGAGTGGGACTTACTATTCGGTTGACGGTTCAAAAATGAAGTATGTTGAGAGTTCAAAAAAATTGTATCTACCAGATGGTTCTTTTTATATCTTCGGTGGAATGACAACCGATCACAATGGCAAAACTGTCCGTAAAGCTACCAAATACGAGGATTTGAATGGAAACCGCTTGCTCTTTTACGGAGCTAATTCAAGCTATCCGAATGGTTACTGGAAAGATACGGTCAATCGCATCATCCCAATTCCAGTTGCACCACAAGCTCCAACTACTGCCGGAGTAGTAGATTACGATATGCCTTCTTTTAATAACGGCACAATGACTTATAAGCTACATTGGAAGCAGCTAAAGGGATCAAATGCCTCCAACAGCGGATTGGAAGATTTTAATCAATCCTTACGCCACGTCGGCGACCACAGCGGATTGCCCGATGGAGCAAATAGCCCAACGGGACCAGTCCTGTTTTCGTCAGATCACGACAATAAAGCAGTCGCTCAGCAAACTGATCCGCTCTTTAATCCGATTGTTCTTACGGCGGTCGAATTACCGGATGGAAGAAAATATGAATTCTCATACAACATCTATGCTGAAATTGAAAAGATCAAATATCCGACTGGCGGAGAGGAAGACTTTACCTATACAACTAAGCAATCCATCGCTGATGTTGGTGGAAATTATCCGGTTCAATTAGCCAGTCGCGGAATTGATAACAGAAATGTAAGAGAAAGCAGCGGAGCGACTCCCTACACGTGGACATACTCAATGGGAACAGGGACGATCAATACGAGAACCTTTGTCGTTACCAATCCAGATGGAACAAAAACAGAAAGGGAGGTTCTGAGAGATTCCTACGGTTGTTCAGGTTCTTCTTGTCTGGGATCATGGGGTTTCGGGGATGTCTTAACCGGAATGCCTAAAGAAATAAGAACCTATGCCAGTAATGGTCAGATAATCAGTAAAACTGTAAATACCTGGGCGAGAACGGAATTCTATGTTAATGGAGATTATGATGCGACCTGGCACCCGCGGATAACCAAAGAAGAAACAATTCTTTATGATCTATCTGGTAATTATGTTTCCAAAACTATGATGAATACTTATGCCGGCGATTTAAACAGCATCTCTAATTCACTAGATGTTAATCTGACCAAAGAATACGGCTTTACAACTACTATCGGTGGCTTAGGGACACTTCTTCGACAAACTGAAGTTACTCATCTGGAATACGATACAACTATTTCCCAATCGGTCAGAAATAATTACAAAAACAAACAACTCATCAGCTTGCCGAGCAAGACCTCTATCAAAAACGGTTCAGGGACTGTCGTTGCCAAATCCGAGATCAAATATGACGAATCAGGCTATAGTTCAACCTACCGAGCGAATACCACTACAGTGAAAAATTGGATTAACACAAACAATACTTGGGTAAGCATTAAGGCAAAATATGATTCCTATGGCAGAGTGATCGAAGCTACTGACCCGAAAGGAAACAAGACATTGACAGAGTTTTCGGCTACTTATTCATACGTCTATCCGACTAAGGTAACAACACCAATTCCCGATCCTTCAAACATTAATGGTTCAAATACTGCGTTTGAAACAACGACCGTCTACGATATGACAACCGGACTTTCAACTTCAACGACAGATGTAAATGGGCAGACGACATTTATGGAATATAATGATGTTTTGCTTCGACCTACTAAAGTTACTCCTCCGACAGGAGGTAGCATTGTGGAAACTGAATACGGAGTTGGAACAAATTCGGCAACTCGCTATACAAAAGTACGAACTCAAATTGATGCAACAACCTGGAAAGAAGCCTACAGTTATTATGACGGTTTGGGCAGAACCATTCAGACCAAAACAATAGATTCAAATGGAGATATATTTGTTGATACCGAATATGATGCGGATGGAAAAATTGAAAAAATCTCAAATCCATATCGTTCGGGAGATCCAATTAATTGGACAACCAATGTATATGATGTTGCCGGAAGAGTAAAAGAGGTCAAAACTTCCGATAATGCCAAAGTGCAAACAAGTTATGGTATAGCCGATATAGGAAGTCAAAAAGGACACTATATAACTTTAACTGATCAAGCTGGAAAGCAAAGACGTTCTATCACTGATGCTTTGGGAAATATTATAAGAGTTGATGAACCAAATAGTTCGGGAAGTTTGGGAAGCATTTCATCTCCGGCTCAGGCAACATATTATTCATATAATTCACTTAATAATTTAACAAATATCACACAAGGCGTGCAGACAAGAACATTTTCCTATGATTCTTTATCTAGGCTTATAAGTGCTGTCAATCCTGAATCCGGAACGATTAGCTATACATATGATTTAAATGGAAATCTTCAATCTAAAACTGATGCGAGGAGCGTTGTAACAAGTTATGCTTATGATAACTTAAATCGGGTTAAAACAAGAGATTATTCCGATTCCACTCCCGATGTAGCTTATTACTATGATGGCAAGGCAACATCCCCTGCTCCAAATTATGCCAAAGGGCTTTTAACAAAGGTGTCTAGTTCGGTTTCCGCAACCGAATACACTTCGTTTGATAATTTAGGCAGAGTCTTGGCTCAGAAACAAACAATAGATGGCACAGCTTATACAATGGCTTACACATATAATATGGCGGGAGAATTAATCGAACAAACCTACCCTTCCGGAAGAAAGGTGAAGAATACTCTTGATGCTGATGGAATGCTGACACAGGTTCAAACAAAAACAGCTTCAGGAGCATATCAAAACAGAGCAACTAACTTCGGTTACACTCCACACGGTGCAATTTCTTCCATTAAGTTAGGGAATAATCGTTGGGAATCGACAATCTTCAACAATAGATTACAACCGACCCAGATTGCTCTTGGAACAACCCAAAACGCTACGAATCTTCTAAAATTAGATTATTCTTACGGAACGACAAATAATAACGGAAATGTTCTCTCGCAAACAATAACTGTTCCGACAGCAGGCGGAAGTTCTGGGTTTACAGCCGCTCAAACCTATAGCTATGATTCACTTAATCGAATTAAATCAGCAACGGAAACTATTTCAGGAAGTCAGTCTTGGAAACAGACCTACACATATGATCGCTACGGTAATCGTAATTTTGATGTGGCGAATACCACAACAATAACAGGATGTCCGTCAAATCAATGTAACCCAACTGTTGACCCATCAAATAACAGATTCTCAAGCGGTCAAGGATATACCTATGACCTAAGCGGAAATATTGTCTCGGATGCTGAGGGAAGAACTTTCATTTATGACGCCGAGAATAAGCAAAAGGAAGTTAAAAACTCCTCAAATGTTACCGTTGGAACATATTATTATGATGGAAATGGTAAACGTGTAAAGAAGGTCACTTCGTTAGAAGAGGTAGTTTTTATCTATGATGTTGGCGGAAAACTTGTTGCGGAGTATTCAACACTGACATCGCAAGCAACCCCAACAACCAGATATTTGACAAACGATCATCTTGGAAGTCCAAGAATTATCACCGACGGCTCAGGAGCAGTTTTATCGAGAAGAGATTTTATGCCGTTTGGGGAAGAGCTCTATATTGGGATGGGTAATCGATCGGTTGGACATGGCTATACCTATGGAGATTCAACTAACCAGAAATTTACTGGGTATCAAAGAGATAGTGAAACTGCCCTTGATTTTGCTCAAACCAGATATTATTCGAGCCAACTAGGAAGATTTAATATTGCAGACACCTATTTACTAAGTGCTGTCCCAGAGATCCCTCAGAGCCTAAATAGATATTCCTATGTCTTAAATAAACCTTTAAACTATATTGATCCGACAGGCGAAATATGGCAAAAGGTAAAAAATGGTTGGAAATGGGTTGATAAGTGTCCTAAAAAAGCAACATGTAGGGTAAGTGTTGCAATTTATACCAAAAATGGAGACCTAGTAGTTCTGGGTTCTAGAGGTGCAAAAGACATTACAACGTATAAAGCCAACAAATATGGAATGGTAGATGTAAGAGAAGTTTCAAAGCACCATAATGCTGCTTTTGTTTTTGAAGCCGCGAGACTAGGTCCTTGTACAAAAGCAAACGGTTGTGAGCCTTATTTAAGTGCAAAAAGTGCCTCTGCTTTGTTTAATGTTGCCTTAAGATATATGGCTTTATATACTAGGGTTGGATTAAGAGATGCAAAACTATCTATGTCTTCCGGTTCATTTTATGATGGCACTACGGATAGAAAATCTAAAGGTTCGCATCGTAGAGGCAATAATATAGATTTGCGGTATATGGGTTCTAATGGTTTGGTGCTTAAAGGAGATAAAGCTTCTCAACTTGCTGACGTTGGAAGAACGAAAAAGATTTTGGAGCTATTTAGAAACGAAAATGCAGACTTAGATAGTATGATTACTGGGCATCCCGCAAGATTTGGACTTCAAGATTTAAGTGAGAAGTTGAAATCCATACACAGAAATCATTTGCATATGCAGAAAACATATCCTGCTGTAAGAAGAAAGTCTAGAAAAAAATAAGCTATGATTTGAAAATAAAATATTTGATTTCAAGTTTTAACTCTTAAAGGAGAATCAGATGAAAAAGTACACTACGATTTTTTGTTTACTTATTTGTGGTTGTTTGGCAACGATAACTATTTTTGTACTTAATTCAAAAGAAACACCCAAAAACCAAGTGGATGAATCTGAGAATTTGTTGATAGAAAAAAAAGAGAAATTGGGACAAGAACGAAACTATGAAAAACAAATTCCAATGTTTGTTCAGGATTGTTCTGACAATAATAAATCTTTAGTCTTGAACAAGCTAAACTTTTTTGCTTCACACAATCCTTTCTTTTTGCGTGGGGATTTTGATGGAGACGGTAATATAGATTATGCAATTACGGTTGAAAATGTGGAAAATAAAAAGGAAGGTTTATTAGTTTGCTTCGCAAGCAAGAAAAAAAAGGCTGTTCTTATAGGACCAGCACTAAAAACCCCACCTTTTTGGAGTTTAAGGACTTGGGATATTCAAACTGCTGATGAAATCAAGGATCTTGTAGATCACAAAAATAATCCTATAAATATTTCACCTAAGGGTGAATCAATTGTGATGACTTGGGAAGACTCTGTTGGAGTTATTTATTGGAACGGAAAGGAGTTTTTGTGGAAATTGGTAATTTTAAATGAGGGAATTTAAAGCGATCTGCAATATGAATGCAGAGCAGTCTGTAAAATTATAAACTGTTTTAAGAAGAAAGGGTTAAATGAAAGGCAGCTTTTTTTATGGCACTGTTGCAAAAAATAAGCTATTTGGTTGAAGTAGATTCTTTTGTATTGAGATAACGATAGACCGTTGCTTTTGAGAGTCCATATTCATTCATCATAAGCCTGTAGAGTCGTACCTTGAAGTAGTGTAATCAGTGAAGTACAAAATTGCATAGCTTCAATCATATAATCGTGAGTTTTGTTTTCGCCTAACATATCAACTTTGAGTGAACGCATCCAGTGACGGCGTTCTTCACGTTTCATCTCAACCATGACAGATTCATCTTCAGCTACTCCGCGTACATACAAATAAGCCTCAAAAGAAAGTAATAAAGGGCTTGCATCCATAAGTTTGCTTAGACGCTCGGAAGGCATTGGTTGGGCTGACCAAGTGGGTGATATTAATTCTTTATTTGCTAACTTTAATTTTGAAGCAAAAGCTTCCGCTGTTTTCATGAAAAATTTTTCCCTATACTCGACAGGAAAATCATTTTCATGAGTCATTGGAACAGAATCAAAAAGTAACTTAACACTTCGACTTTCAGTAAGTAGCTCATCCCACCATTGCCCAGCTTTTCGAGCTAGTAACAATATGCGAACAGGAAAATCGTCGTTTGACATCTGTGTAACTACATTCGCTAGTCGCTTTACATCAGTTTGTCGAACTTCGGCATAATCTAAAACGAGAAAGATTCCTTTTCTAGTACGATCCTTTAATAAGCGTTTTACTCTATTTTCAAAATCAACCTCACCGGTGATATTTTTTTTTATTAAACGCCTCACGGGTGATAAACCCAGCGTTCCAGTTATCTTGATTCAACTCATTTATTATTTCAAACGCAAGACGGGTCTTGCCATAACCTGCTTTTGCAGTGAGAAGTAAACCAGACGGGGAATTATTTTTAGTTATCCAAGAGAGTAGATTAGCTTTGGTTCCCAAAGCATCATCATATGGAATGATACCGTAATCAGCTACCAGTAAAGCAGTTGGCAATCGATTGATATATTCCAACGGCAAATCATAATATTTGCTAACTAAATCTAATTCTTTAATAATTTCACTTTTTACTTCTTTTAAGTCTGTCTCAATACGTTTAGAAGTCTCCTGAGTAGCCACAGTAGGGCTTCTCATTTGCTTAATAGTCCAATATGTACCTAAACCAACTAAAAGTGATGAGATAACCGCAGACATATTCTTTGGCTGTAATATCCATGTTTGTAAAGCAGATATTGAAGTATAATCGTTAGGAAAAGTGGCATCTTTAATAATACTTGTTAGTAGTCCTATGCCTCCTAAGAGATAGGCAATAATTGACAGAAAAAATTTACGAAATATTGAAAAGTCAAACATATTCAATTTTTACCTTTTTTGGGATTTGTTAAAGCCTAGTTTAGAAAATAGCGACAATAATTACTATTTTCTTAAAACTTTGGCATTTTCATAAAATGCTTTCTCGCTTTCTTTTCTCGGGTCTTTGATACGAGCGTAGTATAAATAACTGTATTTTGAATGTTGGCGTGTCCAAGCCAATCTTGCACAAACCTAAGTTCCGCTTCTCCTGTATCGAGTAGGTGAGTCGCTATTGAATGTTTGAGAACGTGAAAATGTTGTTTGTCTTTTGGAAGTTTGGCTTTTGCTCCGTATTTTTTTATCTGTACATCTAATGTCTTTCGGCTAATTGGTAAATTCCTGTTAGACACGAAAACAGTAGGAGACTCACTCTTTCGAGTTTTAAGATAACTTTTAAGAATTCTGCTTTCGTCCGGCTGAAGTGGATGCACTCCTGAAAGTGATCCTTTTAGCCTATTAATCATAATCCTTTGTTTAGAGAAATCCATGTCGTCTATATTTAATAATCCTACTTCAGACGCTCTTAATCCGTGTCGGTAAGCAATTAGAAAAATTGCTTTATCACGTTTGTTTTTTATAACCTTGAAAAGTCTGTTTAATTCGTCAATAGTTTGATTTGATTTATAGCTCTTGATTTTCTTTGACTTTAGCTGTTTGAAAGTCATATGGGTAAATCTGAAGATGAACCTTAGCAAGCCCATTGCTTTTTAACCCCTAGTGTTTTCTAGTTTTGTAGCCGAAAATTTGTAAAGTCTAACCGAAAACAGCCAACCCCTTAAAAGACCTCTCCATCCAACGTTTTGATTAATGAATCTGCTGTTACGTTAATCCTCTTTTACTAGTTCGATTATTAACTTAAATGAATAAATTTTCCCGACGCTCCTTCCTCAAGGCAAGTGCAATTACTTCCCTTGGTCTGTTAATCAATCCCAAACCTGATTTTGCTCAAACGGTTACAAATAACAGTAGTGACCTTGTTTATAATAAGCGTTTTGATCCAAACAACCTTCCGACAAGAAGAGTTATTTCGGAGTCTGAGGCTTTTGAATTGTTTGGGAAATTAAACAAAAACATCAGACCGAAGCTAATTTATAAAAAGCGTGGCAAAGTCGCTCACCTAAAAAAAACCACTGTCAAAGGGTATATGCTTCCACACAATTTCGCTCAAACGGAATGTCAGATGCGTTCACACTTAATGTGCCGGGAGATTATGAAATACGGTATTCGACCGATGAAGGTGTTTTTGATTGCATCTGAAATGAGATCATATATACCGGGCACAAAAATTATTCATCCTTTTTCATTTAATTGGGGCATGCATACTGCTCCGACCATAGATGTCAAAAGGATGAATAATAATGTTGTCACGATGATTTTTGACCCAACAAGCCAAATTAGACCGGTTAGCTTGAAGCAGTGGCACGATGATTTTTCTCCGTTTAAGGACGTGAGGACAGTTCCTAAAGGTAGCCTCAAATGGGAATTTAATTTTGTTGATAAAATTGATGCTAAAAGTAAAGATTGTCAACTTATTCGTGAGGATATATATACATACTCTAAGCGTATATTTAAGGGTAAAGTAAACGTTCAAATGGATGGTAATCTTGATTTTATAGGGGCATACAATGATTTAAGAGAGAATCTTGATTCAGTAGCTGATAGTATGGAAGCTTTTGCTTGTGGAAAAGGTTTACCTGATTATGATGATGATATAAAAATTGGACTGGGTTTGGATTTCTTGAAAAATAATGTAAGAAAACCAAAATGGTTAAAGCCTAAAAAGCCTTGTTCTCAGACTTCCTAATTACAATTAGATTTTCATTTATTTAACAATTAATAGCATAGTGATCGGATCATCTTTGATCCGATTTTTTTTAGAAATCACTGAATGTGTGGTGTTTGTAAACTCAGCGGACTTTGATATTTATGCGAGTATCAGTTTTGATGTTAAGAGCATTAGTCATTTTTTCTTCTTCTTAATTCTTCCATCAGTGTTTTCTACGATGTCAACTAAAGTAAATTTAAGAGTTTAAGCAATATACTCTCATAAATAGCAGACATATTGTGTAATATATCTGCTCATATTGACATAACAAAGTAGAATATATTTTCAACCTAAATCAAAATAAGGAGAAATTACTTATATGAATCGCTCTTTTATTAAAGTCGCCTGTGTCGGTATTTTACTATTTTTATTACTTTGTACTCCTCCAAACTACCATGCCCAAGCAGGTGATGAAATAGTTATTGGCTCTTGGAATATTCAATGGCTTGGGACGCCAAAGAGCCGAAGTGATGCAATCCTTCAAAACTCGGGAGATTTAGCAGTTTATATTCACAATAGTAATGTTGATATTTTAGCTCTTCAGGAAATCTCAGACACAGTAATGTACAGATATAATATGTCCTCCCAACCTCGCACCAACTTCGTCCTGAATCAAACATTTAACTTGCTAAATAAATACCAAAAGACAAAGTGGAAATATAAGCTGTTTCCCAAAAGAAGGCAGGGTGAAAAGACTCAATTGACGGGTATCGCCTGGAATGAAAAGAAGGTTAAAAATATCGGCAAAGAATATCGATTTCTTCCAAATAACATGCCTTCCAGTCCTCGTTACTGGGATAGATATGCGACTGCAATTAAGATACAGCCCCTAAATAATAAATCAGATTTTTTGATAGTTTCTGTTCACATGAAAGCCAATACGGGGAGAAATAAAACTGACAAAAAGAAACATATTCTGCAAAGGGAAAAAGAAGCCGATTATTTAGTGCAATCATTAGATCGCTTGCGTCAACACTACAATAATGAAAAAGACATCATCATCATTGGTGATACGAATATTCTCACGGCTAAAGAATCAAAAAGTGTTTTAGGAAATCGTTCCGAAATGACCGCTAAGAAAATTGCCAATGCCGGATTTACCGATTTGAATGACGGAAAGCTATTTACAACTACTCCCTATCAATCGAAGAGGGCTACATTTGATCGGGCGTTCGTACCAAAAGGACAGTCGGAGTTTTCAATCTCAAAACTGGATGTATATAAGCCTGAGTATGTGTTGGAGGACTTTTTCGATTTGTTTTATTCAGACCATTATATGATTCGGTTGTCAGTAAAGTTATTAAATGATGATGACTAATTACACCAAATAATACTTTCTTTGTTGTAAACTAATTGATTGATTATTCATAAATATAATCAATAGAGAAAATAATAAAAAACGTCACTATGAGAAAATATATTTTGTCGCTAATTTTTGTTTGTAGTTTCTGTATATCTAATTATTCGCAGGACGCAACGGTTATTTCTGAAAACGCTAACTTAAGAGGAACGCCAACCACCAAAGGAAAAGTAGTTGATGTGTTACCAAATGACACACTAGTTGAAGTAATCAAACAAAAAGGAGTTTGGTTCTTAGTGCAGGCAACTGATTATGTTGGATGGATACACGGTAACACCATCAAACTAACTGATAGTTCTTCTCTTAAAAGTCGGAGTGTAATAAGCCAGCCAGCTCAAACTCGCTCAAAAACGAGACGAACTAAACCACGAAGAACCAAAACTTATCGAACATATATACGGGGTCCGAGAGGTGGTTGTTATTATATAAATTCAAATGGAAACAAGACTTACGTTGCCAGAAGTTTGTGTAACTAAAGAATTTGTCAATCGAAATCGGAAAAAGCTATCGCTCTAAAAGAAGAGATTATTTTCATATCACTTTGTAAAATTGATATTGGATTAAAATTATTTGTGTCCCATTCAGATGAAAGAGAATTGATAAACATGTTTCGATTTTGAGTAAATCATCAAATACTAAATTTCAACTGGACAGTTATTTTGTAAATAGAATTTTTTCTTGACAAAGGAGGAAATGTAGAATAAGTTTGACTTATCCTTTTCACTATATTTGTTTTTCATTTTTTCAGGGTGATAGCCTTGAAAATTTGTCCTATTGTTTTTGATTCAAACTTTTATTTGAAAGTAGAGAAATAAAAAGTGAAAGAAAACTCCTGCATATTCAAAAAAAAGCATAAGTTGCTTATACCGCCTTCTAGGTTTGCTTTCGAACATGAAACAAATCAAGGTGGTTTTTTTACTGGAGAGTTTTCTTATCTTTTTACTTAGAAAACTGTAGTTAGGTCTTTTAAAAAATAGATAGGCAAGAGAAATAACTGCAATTACTTCCCTTGCCATTTAGATATCTTTGACACAAATGGATTGTGTACAAGATGCCTAACACTAATCTGCATCTTATCGCATTCCTTTACATAAAGACAAATCCGATCAGCACAGCTGTCTTTAATGGTTGTCTAGCTTCCTAAGTTTTCTAGGGAGTCCTTAGATTCTTTTGACACTTTTTTCAGGCACCATATCTTTGATACCGAGGTTTCTCTAACTAACCTCGTGATTCATGGGAAGACCTGTAAAAAGTCATAGTTTTTCTCTTCGCTTGAGAAAGAAAGAAAAAAACAGAGCTGATGTTTTGGAGGTTATCTATTCAAATTTATTTTTAACCGAGGCATTACACAAACAATCCGTACTTTCAAAAAATATGGCGGAAAACTGAAAACTGCTGATGGACAAATGAAAAAAACGAAACGACTAGCCAAAAAGATAAGTCTTTTTAGCTTTTACAAAAATCTAATTGATTTAGTTGGAGGAGAACTATGAGATTTTGCGAAAATAGACCTTTATATTATTTGTTAGCGATAAAAATTACGATTCTAATTGCAAGCGTAACTTCATTTGCCCAGTTTAATGTTTCTATCAACGGACCTGTTACCACCACGATGTCAGCACCAACTGGACAGTTTACTGTCTCGGCAACGGTTTCAGGAAATACCAATCCACTGACAAAAATTGTTTTCTATCGCAACGATGTGCCATACAAAACCTTTACTGGAACGGGAACATCACAGGTTCTGACCGAAAATGAACTAGGTCAAGACACTTATACTTATCGGGCACGGGCATATGATTCCCAAAACAACTGGGTGGATTCAGACAATATTAAGATAATAGTTGAAACTCCCCGTGTTTTTAAGATGGGAGATATGATTGGAACAACTCAAACCCATGGTCCCGATCGGTATCGAGATCACTCCGATGAAATACAGGCAGCCATCAACCATATTGATAGTTTAGGAGGCGGAACACTTTATTTTCCATGCAAATTTCCTCCTTTACCCGGTAACCCTCAATTAAAGGATATTGCTATCTATAACATCAAGAAAACAATAACAATACCTGCAAATGTCACCATTCAGGGAGAAGGTGCAGAAGAGGAGGTTGGAAAATGCCGGATTTACTGGAGTGATACCACTTGGAATCCCGGTGCCGGGTGCCACGATAACCCCGGTCAGCTTTTAGACAAACCAATGTTTAAGATTGAAGGAGAAACATCCCGCATCCGCTTTAGAGATTTATGGCTGTACTCACGAAGTTCGGGAAGTGAATGCTGGCCGCGTCCTGATTGGGATCGAATTGATGATGAGAATACGGTTGGAATACTGATAGATGCAAAAGGAAGTAGCGAGATTAAGGATATAATTCTTGAGAACGTTTCTATTTCCAATTTTACATATGGCATCAAGGCAACCGGAAACTCAATTTCAGATGTAAAGATGCGGGGAGTCAGACCAAATGGGAATTATCGACAGCTTAAAATTGATGCTACTTATGCATATGAATGGGATATTCAAAATTTTAATATCACCTCAATGATGGAAGATCAGGGGGCGGTCGAGATTATCAAAGCCGGAACTCCTGTGTCATATTCGGGAGAAGACCCGAAACTAAAATTTTTACAGTTGAACTGTAACGGAAACACTGCCCGAACAGCCGCATTTTGTGTAAGGGTTAAAGAGCATAGTGGTCTTTATTTTAAGCAGCTTCATCATGAGGGGGCTAATAAAGCTATTATTGTCGAGGACATCGATCCGGCAACTAACAGTGAGCCAATTATTTTTGAACATAGTGTTGCGACAGGTGATTTTAAGGATGCCAGCATGAAACTTTATCTGGTTGGCAACAACGCATTCGCCGCACCGGAAGTTGCCCAACCGGGATTAGATGATGGACGGTTGAGATTTATCGGGTCTGGCGTGAATTCAACTTTGATCGAGTGTGGTGATGTTCATTGGGACTGGACGGATATAAATGGTGGAACCCCCGCTTGGGAAGATTTTCAGATGCTCTTTACTCATTCGGAAAGAAATCGGGAAAGTTTTTTTGCTGAAGCCAATGGAATAACCTACCCTAAAAACAGTAAGAATTGTCCCTCAGGTGTCTCGGGTGTTCCCGATATTGATGAAATTGGTGGAGAGCATTTTAATACCGGAGTGTTACCGATGGAAGCCATCTTGCCTTACTCAAATGTGTTAGACACCGTGACGTGTGATTCATCGTGTAATGCTGCGGCAAAACTTCAGGAGCTGCTGGCAAATGGCGGTTCTGTCTATATCAAGGGTGGCTTCAAGATCGATCAAACGGTGACCGTTCCGAGTGGTGGACAAATAATCGGAGCACCCAAGGCGGAACTTGAGTTAATCGTACCGAATAAAAGTCTCTTTCAAATTGATATTCCGCAAAGCGGTTCACCTCGTTTGTCAGGAATCATTATCCGAAATCTAAAATTAACGACCAGCGAGTTATCGACAACTGGAATTAGTATTACCGGACACAATAGTCCTGCCCCGGGAGCTTCTTCGGACATACATTTTAGTGGACTAACTATCGAAGGATTTACTAAAGGATTAGATGCGGGTCCCTCTAGTCCAACCACCGGACAACCGATGATTGATGGGATCAGCTTTAAGAATTTGAGCTTTGTAAATAATCAGACTGGCGTGAGGGTTTTCTCTGGTAATGCTTCTAACTGGAACATTATGAATCTGAGGATAGATTCAAATACTGCAAACGCCTTCGGATGGCATCAGACATACGGTGGAAACTCGATGCAAAATGTAGAGTGTCAAGGGAGTATCTCCAATGATATGACCCACTGTATCAAAATGGATATGGCGGGAATTTATCTAACGGGGTTTAAGCGAACCAGTAATGTTATCAATGCACTTACCTTTGGCGAGAATGGGACTGTCTTTGCTCCCCCATACCAAGCCCGTGTTTTTGCAAATTCGGTGCTTCGTAACAATGATTTCAGTTCACCTGTTGCGAATGTGGCAAGAGTAAATCTGATCGGTAAGGCTTTTATTGTCAGTATGAATAACAAATATCATTACTTTAACGCCGGAGCTACTTATGAAGGAGACTTGAGTCGAGTCACCCATTGTGCCGACTCCTATGCTGGTGGAACACCCTATCCGGGACTGGTGACACGTCATACTAATTTATATGTCGGAGTACCAACACTCACCCGGGTAGAATGTGGCACCCGACCAAAGCCGTGGGAGAACGTGGTTAACTGGGGCGGGACAACTGGAGATAAACCCTTGGTTGGTAATTTTTTCGATGATGTTCGTGAAGATCTGGTTATTTACCGGGAGGGGGCACAAAGCCAGTTCCTGATAAGACAATCTGGTGGGACAGGAACAATTACCAGCAACTGGGGCACAACTGGTGACAAGCCATTGATAGGTAGATTCTTTCCAAACGAACGTGCTCAGATAGTTATTTGGCGTCCTTCAACCGGGTCGTGGTGGGTGATGAATCCAAACACTTCAGCTACCTATGTCTGGGGCTGGGGAATCTCAGGAGACATTCCCTTTACGGGTAACTTTATTGATGAATCAGGTTCGGTTACAGGTGATGAGGAAGAGATCGCTATTTATCGTCCAAGTGATAAAACGATCTGGATCTTAAATCCGCGATCAGGTCAATATGTGAACTTTGCAAGAGGCTCGGATTATGGAACTGATATTCAGGTCGGAGATTTTTTAGGTGTCGGATATGACCAAATCGCTCAATATAAAGATGGGGTTTGGAGTATTCTCGACGCTCGAACTACTTTAACTTATACGGTAAATCTTGGAAGTAGCGGTGATGTTCCGGTTGCTGGTAAATACTTGACGGGTTCCTGTACACAAGTTGGTATTTGGAATCCAACGAATCAAGAATTTACAGTTGCAGACCCGTTTCCAAGTTGTGGAACGCGAACAATGAGCACGTTCTGGGGATCAAATAATGACTTCGGCACTTCGTCATATGAGGATGATATTCCGCTTACCATCAATACCTCTGATGGTTCATTAGATAGACCTGCCGCCTACCGACCAACAAATGGAGCTTTTCCCTATGGTATTGCAAAGGGAGAATGGTGGATTCGGGATCCTTTCTAATTTATGTATTAAATACTTAAAACCAGAAGATAGAGAAGAGAGCATTAATTAATGCTCTCTTCTCTGAAATGATCAGTAAAAAAGGTCAAGCTTTTTGATACCTTGTTAAACTTAATTTTGGTTTTACTGTTTATAATTGGAGGCTAAACCAGATAAACGAGAAGATTATTATTTTCAATTTGTTTTCTATCAAAAAAAACTTTTTGGAAAAAATGTAAGGTATTGATCATTTTTGCCATAAATAATTGAAGGTATTTACTATTAGTGTTTTTCTTTGGTAACAAAAGCAACTTTAGCTTTGAGATGCATCTCTTAGTTAAAAAGTATATGTTTTTGTTAAAAGCGGTATGTTAAAACTTTGCTTGATTAATGTTGAGCAAATTTTTCTTGACAAGGATTGATAATAGGAGTAGTTTTGTAGCTATCCTTTTCAACACCTTATTTTGATTTTTGAAGAAAGTTTATAGGTATCCACTTAAAACTTTCGTTCACGTTTATGTAAATATAAGTAGAAAAAAGTAGTATGCTCCTACACACAAAGAATTTTAGAAAGTCATCACAAAGTTTGGTTTTATAGATTAAATCAAATTTTTGTTGATGACTTTTTTATTTGAAAAAAGAAAAAGTTCAGAAAGTAATTAGCCTTACTTTCTGAACTATTGATAGAAATCTTCGGCACAAAAAGATGTGCTTCTGATGCTCTATACACATCTGCATCATAACGCATCTTTTAGTCCGAAGACAAGAGAAGGAGCTTCCGATTTACTGGAAACTTATGGAATTTCGGATTATAAAAGATGTGCTTTTCTTTTTTTAAGCCTCTTTTATTTAACACTTACGGACTCATTTACTGGAGAGCTTAAAAAGAAATGCAAAAAGATAAAAAAGAAAGAACAAATAAATCATCAAAAACTCAAAACCAATCTCAACAAAATAAAATCAACAAACCTTGTGGACTTAAGTATCAATTAATCAGGGCTGTTTCAGTTGTTCTTATTTTTAGTATGCTGACAATTTCCGTTCCGGCAGCACCCCGCCCAATTGCTGTTACGGGAGGAGAAGTTTATCAGGATTTACGGTTTTCTTATTTAGCAAACTTTGGCTCTTCGGGGATAACTGCGTCTTTATTTAATAATCCTGTTTTCGCTTTCTTTTTTGGCGATAAGGACAAGAAGAAAAACTCTAAAGCGAGAAGAATAACAAAGATAGAGATATATCCCGGTAATGCGGCGATTCGAGAAGGCGAAAAGATTCAGTTTTCAGCGGTTGCCTATGATGTTTCGGGAAATGTTGTTCAGGGCACCAATTTTACATGGCTCGCGGCAAAAGGTGCGGAAGATATGCCGATTCAAGGCGGATTGTTTGAAAGTGGTGGACCCGGTATCTACTACGTTGGAGCAAGAGCGAAAGGTTTTATTGGGACAAAAAGAATCGTTGTTCGAGAAGATGCTGAATTTCGTGCCATGAAAGAGATTCGAAGACAAGAAAGAGAAGCAGCCGAATCTGCATCAGGTGTCTCAAGTAGAAGAACACGACAAACAACTCTCCGACAAGAAGTTTTAGATGAAATTAAACGGATTAAAGCTAATCCTGCCCCTTCAATTAAAAACTCAAGCAAGATGAGCAAAGCGGATAGGATTAAACTTAAGAAATGGGATGATGCCCAAAAACAAAGGCGAAGGGCGACTCGTGAAAGAAGAAAACAAAAACGGCATCTAAAAACCTTAAATCGGCAAGGAAAGAAATCTGATGTAAAAAATAAAAAGTTAGAGTCAGTTAAAGAAGCAGAAAACAAAAAAACAAACAGCAAAGGAACTGGTGGTAAAGTTAAATTCTTAAACACAAAATGGAATTCTAAGAACGAAGCATCAGCTAATTCCAAAACTAACTTTTCATCAAATGAAAAGCTTGCCAATAAAGTTTCAAAAGACGAGATTAACACCAAAACCAATAACAAATCACTACTAGCTAAAAAAACTAAAACAACAAAATCAAAGAAATCAGTCTTTTTCGCCAGCGGCTTGCTTTCCGGTGTAAACAGTTCGAATCAAGCATACGGCAGTCTATTTTATCCCTATCCGGAGTCAGGTGGTGGTGGCGGTGGTGGCTGTCCTCCATGGGTAAGAACCTGTGGTGGTGGTTCAACTACGTATTATTCGGAGATGGAAGTATATGTAAATGGAAATAGGACAACAGGTGACTTTATCGGTTTATATGCATGTGCGGTTCAGCTATGTAGCACTTGGACGGTAGATATTCCAACCGAATATCAAAACGGACAAACACATACACTCAATGCCTATATCGTCAATGATGATGGAACACAGGTGACAACAGCATCTGGCTCTCCAAAGACTTTTAACTCTGCTCAGCCACCGGAATGGACAAATGGTAATTGGGGTTCATTCGATGATCCGGGAAGACACCCTGGAACACCGCCAAACCGCGGAACAGCAGGACCGGGTTCGGGAAACTTCGGCTTTTCAGCACCTGTTCTTTCTCTGCCGGGGAGAAATGGTCTGGATGTCAATCTATCTCTAAACTATAACTCACTTCTGTGGCATCAGGATCCGAACAACAACATTATCTATGACATCGATAAAGGCAGTCCGGCACCGGGTTGGGATATCGGCTTTGGAAAGGTTCTCAATATGGATACCCAGGGCGGAGCGATGCTTGAAAGTATCAATGGAACTCGTCATTCATATGAAGGAGAAATAGTTGAAGGAACAGGAGGATATTCAACCTATTATGGTCGAACAACTGATGGATCATTTATTGATTACATAGTAGAAAAAGGTCCGAATGGACTCATTGATGCTGAAGCATGGATGTCCAACGGGACAAAGATTACTTACGGAAGTGAAAGTGATGGAGTTCTCTATCCAACCCAAATCAAAGATGCTCATGGAAACTACATAACAATCACATATGTCGGCAATGAAGGACCGAACATCAATACTATTACCGACACATTAGGTCGGGTAGTTACTTTCAAATACGCAAATGGCAGACTCATAAACATACAGGGACCGGGCTATAACGGAACAACCAGAACATACGTGCGTCTTCATTATGAACAAAAGACCTTGAATGCGACCTTCTCGGGACTTACAAAAGCAGTTCGAGATGAATCTCCATTTCAGATTAAAGCAATCTACTATCCAATAACAAATATGGGATATTGGTTTGGAGACAGCGATTCTTATTCATCATACGGAATGATTAAAAAGGTAATGATGAATCGTTCAATGACATCTAACGGAACTACCACAACGGAAGGAACGGCGTCAAAAGGAACTATGTCGGCACAGGCGGTTTACAATTACCCTGCAACGGCATCAAATCTTACATCTGCACCAAAATACGCGACCAAAACAGACACTTGGGCAAATATGGATACAGCAGCCGTTGTAACAAACTACACAGTCAATAGCACGACCAATCCGCGAACTATCACTATCACTGAAGCGGACGGAACGAAAACAAAAACTTACTCATATAACACAAGTGACTGGAAAGACGGTTTACTCTATAAAACAGAACTCCTTTCTGGCACTACGGTTTTAAATAAATCAGAACTTACATGGGCACAAGGCGATTATAATTCGGCAAGAATTACGCAGGTTCTCGATACAGATGAAAAAGGGCAAATTTCAAAAGAGACCTTTATTTACGGAACTAAGTATAATCAGGTAACAGAATCAAGAGATTATGGCTACAGCACAACGAGTATTTATCGCAAAAGCGTGACAACCTACGAAAACTCTGTAAACTATATCGGTACTTACAGCGGAACGAAATGGATGAGTGGGCAACATATCTTCAATTTGCCAACCAAAGTCGAGGTAAAAACTGGCACTGGGACGCGATTGAGTCAGGTCGATTACACATATGACACTGGTTCTCTTATTGATCGATCCACAGGATTAACAAATTACGATCAAACCTACAGACCTGCATCCGGAACATATGATAGTTCGACTCAATATCGAGGAAACGTTTCGCAAACAACCATCTATGAAAATGCTGCCGGAACTCCTTCTGGAGCAATTGATTATGATTATACATACGACATTACTGGAAATAATATCACTGCCGCAACTGATTGTTGTCAGCAGATAAAGGCTACATTCGCATCTACAACAAAATATGCTTATCCCTCTTCAATAAGAAGAGGTGCACCTACCGGAACTGAGCACAATACGACGAGTGCAACCTACGATTTTAATACCGGGCTTGTAAAAACCTCGACGGACGCTAATGGAAGAGTAACAACCACAACATATGACTCTATCGCAAGACCAACACAGGTTTTGTATTCGACTGGCGGAAAGACCACATTTGAATACTTCCCTGATACCTTAACATCCAAGCAAACCGACAAACTTTCAGACAACACAGTGGTGTCACAAAGCACCTCTATTTTGAACGGAAGAGGTCAATCCCAAATAACGAAACTTCTTACGGGAACTTCGTCAGAAACAGCAACTCAGGTCAAATATGACATTATGGGAAGACAGCACCAAGTATCAGATCCTTATCCGGCTACCTCAAGTCCTACAAAGTGGACTACATATGCATATACTGATCTCTCAAGATTGTCTCAGATTACATTTCCAGATGGAAGCACAAATAAAAATTTTTACAATGAACCGATAGGAAATAAACCTTCTTCAGCCACCTCGATTGAGGGAAGCACAGTAAGAACTCAGGATGAATGGGGACGCGAGCGTTGGGCAAGATCGGATGAGTGGGGACGTCTTGTTGAAATTGTGGAACCCGGACCATTGAGTAATGGTTCGGTTACCGCATCGGACAATATGGTTACAACATATACTTATGATCACCTTGATCAAATTACCCAAATTGATCAAGGTTCCCAAGTCAGAAAGTTCAAGTACGATTCGCTAGGAAGGAGCATTGCCCGGAAGATTGCAGAGCAGGATGCATCCATCAATGACTCCGGTGTTTTTGTCGGAAAAGGCGGCAGTGGAGCAATTTGGAGCGATTACTTCACCTATGACGACCGATCTAACATCACCCAAAGAATTGACTCCAGAGGAGTTAAAACAAACTTCAACTTCAATAGCGATCCACTAAACCGTCTCCAAACGATTACATTTGATAAAACGACGGCTGATACTACTTTTATGATACATGAAGCACCTGACATTACTTATACGTATATGACTTCGGGAAATAAGGAAAGGATCGATACAGTTACAGCATCGGGTGTTTCTACTGAGGACTACGATTATGATGTAGAAGGACGTCCACTTAACTCCAAGATTACCTTAACTTCCCGATCCTCATATCCAATGGAGACGAGTTATCTTTATGACACGGCAAGTAGGATGACGGAGATTCGGTATCCTGCTCAATACGGAATGTCGGGTAATCCAAGAAAGACCGTCAATATATCTTACGATCAGACCTCACGGCTCAAGGAACTGGAGGTTGACAGCATTACACAGATGGATCAAATAACTTATAACGACTCTGGTCAAACGACATCAATAAGGATTGGAGCAGATACACCAAATCCTCTGACAGAAGAGTATTCTTTTGATGTAAATACAAGGCTCTTAACAAATCAGAAGGTAAAAAGAGGTTCTACAGTTCTTCTTGATCTCTCCTACAATTATGAGCGGCTTCTTTCAAAAGGAAGTCTTAATGGGAAAACGGGCAATTTAACCAATATCGTAAATAATCTAAATAGAAACAGGGATCGAAAGTTTGAATTTGACACGCTTGGAAGACTGATCAAAGCTAAGGGCGGGATTGCTGCCGGAGGTATCGGCACTGCAAACTGGACACAGAACTATACCTACGATCGCTATGGTAACAAACAAACAACATCTAAAAGCGGAATTACCGAAGACACTCAAGCCATACCCCTAGATGGACTTGCAAACCAAAGTTTTGTGCCAGCTTCAAACCGTATAGACACAACTAATCATGAATATGATAATGCCGGAAACATGACCCGTGGCAAGGCTCCGGATGGTTCTATTCAAAGGTTTGAATATGATGAGGCAGGAAGGTTAGTTAAGATAAAAGAAGATAATGGAACCCTCTTGGAAGAATACACCTATGGACAATCAAGAGAAAGATTGATCAAAGAGGCTAATGGTTACAGAATTTATTATGTCTGGGGTGGAGGTTCGGTCTTAACTGAATACTTTGAAACAACGACCACACCAAATTGGGATAAATCTTATATCTATGCCGGTTCAAGGTTGCTTTCCACATTTACTAAATCAGGTTCAACCGAAGTGACTGAATTTCAACATCCGGGTCGGCTTGGTACAAAATTAATTACAAATACAACACTAAATACAGCAAAAGAACAGGCAACTTTGCCGTTTGGAGCTTTGATTCCAGCTGAAACTGATGCATTCTCAAATCAAAGGTTTACTTCTTACGACAGAAGCATAACAACGGGGCTGGATTACGCGACGAACAGAACCTATAATTCCGGGCAATCACGGTTTACTCAGGTTGATCCGATAAGCATGGCTGCATCAACCATCGATGCACCACAATCTTTAAACCTTTATTCTTATGTTCGCAATAATCCAATTGATTTCATGGATCCAACCGGACTGTATGAGGCTTGCGTTCATGAAGCTATGACGCGTTTTTTAGGGCGGGAAGCCGGTCTCAACCCCAGCACAATAGATGAATTAGGGTATTTTGTCGGTGGTAGAGGTCCCGATTCAGCCGACGGAAAAAAATTCAAAGCAACGGCACTGAAAAATATAAAGGCTTGCCTCAAGGATAGAGCAAGAAAATTGAAAAAGAAAAAAATAAAAAGAGATTCTGCATCTGATTTATATCATTTTCCAACTAGGAAACAACTAGCCAAAAACAAAAAGGACTTCCCAGTTTTTATAGCATCAGGGGAAAATCAGCTTGCGGCTTTCATGCTTCACTCGGTACAGGATAGTGTTGGGGCACACAAAGGATTTAGCAATAACCATTGTCAAGGACATGCGTTTCTTAAGAACCCTACAGCACCAGATCGAAAATTCGGTGCCGGTGATGGAGGTAAATTCCGAGACGCTGCAAACGGAACTTACCAGCTTTTAACCGGTAACCCAAATTTAGAGTTAGTTAACTCCCATTTGAATGAACTTTTAGATTTTATAAAGAATTTTTGCAAAGAACAAAAAGGTCCAAAGCTTACAATTACTAAATATCGGACGGACGGACCACATGCACCAGGGGCTCATGGACCAGGGCGAGGTCCAGGGCGATCAGGTGGTCGCGGCGGCGGTGGCGGCGGCGGTGGCGGTGGTCGAAACCGAGCCCCTGATCCAAGGATAGTGGACATTATTGATATTTTCCCTGATAGGACTCCTTAAAATGCTGATATAAAAATGGGTAGCCGAATTTGTTCATGATTGATTAAGATGTGGGTTGGCTAATTCTAAAAGACTCGATAGTTTGCTCTTATTTTCCCCTTATTGGCAACCAGTCTAAGAATTATTTTAGAGAAACTGACTCGTTACTGATGGCTACGTGGAATTGTCCCTTGAAGAAAGGAAAAATGATACAATTGCAATGAGCTAATGCCAACACAAAAATCCTGGGAGAGGAATTATGAGAATTTTGTCAAAATTGTTTTTTGCTTTTGTCTCCTTATTAGTCTGCTGTAATTTCAGTTTTTCACAAGAAGAATATAAGCATAAGTCAGAAAAAGAAATTGCAAATATGAGTCCAGAAGAAAGAGTAGATGAGTTGGTGAAAGAACGCTATCACCATTATCCCTATGATGGCATTAATATGGTTACTAATGGTGTTGATCAGAGCACTTTGATTAATAGTTATCTTCGCAAGGATGGGGTAAAAGTTCTACCAGCATTGATTGACATTGCCAATGGTCACGATCCCGATCAACCGCCTGATTATGAAACTAAACGTATGTATGTTGCATTTTTGTTAGCTAATGATATAGATAATATGGTGGTAAGAATTCGGTCTACAAAGGAAGGGCGTTCTCTAATAAAAGCTTTCGAACACGTGTTTGACCGGATGAGGAAAGCTGGTTACGACAACGAAAAGCACCCTCTTAATAGACGATTTCAACAATATTTTTTGAGAAAATTGGAGACCTTAAAAGGCAAAACCACCAGCCCAACTGATGGTATTATCCATGCCACTTTGCAAAAGAAACACAACATTCAGATATCAAAGGAAGAGGGAATAAGATTTAGCAATTTCCTAACCTCACTTGATCCTAATTATCCAAGTTGGTGCAAAATTAAATTTCCACCATTACTCTGCATTGACTCCAAAGAATACTACGATGCATACAAAACATTTAAGATCGAGGAAGAAAAATTTGAAAAAAAGAACAGGAAATTGTCAGGGAATGAAAAAAGTCTCAAATAAAACAATCTCTTAGAAATTAAGTAAAGATAAGAGGGGACATGCTTCGACAATACTTCAATACACAAATAATCTAAATGTTACGTTTTTGCTAAGACTGTAGATTGATCTGTGTATACGCGTTTTCTACATTGGAAAACTTTCCTCTTTCTGATAATCTTTCTAATATCAAAACAAGTTTAAGAATGTGTGTTAAGTAGCCAGTAATAACAAGTCAGTTTTTTGATTGTTTCTTTTGCTGTTGTAAAAGAATTGGCTACTTTTATAATTGCCTTCTCAACTTCTTCATGTGTTCTAAATACTTGATTCTTTAACCTTTTTCTAATTTCTTGGAAGAATCTTTCAACTGAATGTCAACAAGCGTGAAAAAATGACATTCTAGGAAGCAAATATTTTTGACCCGCCTCCTGTCCATTTTCTTCTTTTTCTGATTTTCTAAAACTTTTTGGTTTCAGTTTTATTTTCAAATTTTTCTGTTTTCTTTGCCTTTAACTTTTCTTTTTTTTCAACCGGTAGCTTTCTCCATTGATGTTTATTTCCATTGCTGAGAAATAGAGAAAATGCAAAAATTAAAAACTTCCATTCTCGTTACCAATACGTTACCAAAAGTTGCTCAGATATGAATAAAATTGAATAATTAAAATAGTTAATTATTTAACAAAGTTATTTTTGATTTATTAACTAACTGGCAGTCATGAGTTCAGATATTAATTTATGACTTTTGAGACAGAGTCAATCAAAATCTGCCTTTTTTGAAGATAAGCATCCAATCTATTCGCTACCCGATTAGCTGTTTCAGGGGTTATATTTAAATATCGAAGGAAAGTTTTTATTTGAGTATGTCCCGTGATTTTCATAACTTCCGTATGTGGAGAACCCGATGCAATCATTCTAGTTGTAGCTGTGTGACGACAATCGTGGAGGCGAAAGTCTTTAATCTCAGCTAGGTGGCAGGCGGTTTTCCAAGCGGTTTTAATAGTTGTGGTAATTCCAAAAACCAATCCCTTTCTTTCTTTCGGCGAAGTATCCCAGAGTTTGAGCAATTCTTCTTTAAGCCTTGGGGTCATTCCCACGGTTCGGGAATTTTCTGTTTTAGCATTAGTTTGCGGGATAAAAATTTCACCGGAAGCAAAGTTGACATCACTCCAAAGCATTTTGAACATCTCGCCCCGACGCATTCCGGTATCTAACGCACAAATAATTAACGGACGGAGATGTGTTCGCCGATCAACACAAACTGATAGTAGCCGTTCTTCTTCCTCAAATGATAAAATCCGATCTCGCTCAACTTCTGCTGCCTTTGAAATTATTCCTTTAGCCAACACAAAAGGATTCTTTATTAGCCATTCATTCTGAATTGCAAAATTAAGCATTGCCCTTAAAAGTTCTAACTCCCGATTGACAGTTGCAACTTTACGGAATTTTCCCTGATTAGTCGGGGTATTAAGTCGATGTCTTTTGTAGCTTTCGAGATCACTTGCCTTGATTGAACGAATTTTTTTATCTCCAAAATATTCCAGTAAGGCTTTTAAAGCCGATTTGACGGGTCCCAAAGATCGTCTTCCGGAAACCTTCACCCCATTTGAATATTTTGCTTTTGTTAATTTTGATTCTTTGTATTTTTCAGCTAAATTCAAAAAAGAAAGCTTATCGGATTGAATTGTTTCAGTCCCAAAATCAGTCAATTCCCGTCGCATCTCTTCCACAACTGAACGAGCAGTTCTTTTGTCAGAGATCGGTTTTAACTTCTCCCGCCATTTTCCCTTCTCGTCCTTGTATTGCAAGCGGGCATATAAGTTCCCTTTTATCTCACGCCAGTATCTTTTTGGTGAGCGTTTTCTTTTTACTTTCGTTGCTATCTTCGCCATAGAGTATTTCCTCAAAAAAGCAGAGTTTCCTAAAAAGTTTCCTAAGACTTTGATGATAATTTATGTTATCTGATGAAATCAAATCTAAATAAAATAAAACCTTAAACACGCTAAATACAGTACTTAGGCTGGTAAAACCCGAGCATTTTGAAACCCTATGAAATAGAGTGTTACCCTCAAAAATCGGCTGTTAACCGAAGGGTTGTAGGTTCGAGTCCTACCTGTGGAGCTTTTACTTTAAATGACTTACAGGCATCCGTTGGATGCCTTTTTTAGTTTACTCACACCTAATTATTTTAAAACAACTAACTTGTCCTATTTCAAAATTATTTTCCGTCTTATCAAATGAAGGCGAGTTGTGTCGCCGAAACATTTATAAAAAATTTGAAATAATACGGAGATGAAATAATGGGTGAAGTTAAAACTTTTGCGTCAGCGTTTTCTTTGCTGATGCTTTTGGTGGTTTCAAATACATATGGGCAATTAACAAAAAAAGTTGGGGCAGTAGAGAAAAACTTAATTGGGATGGAATTAGTTTATATTCCAGCGGGTAAATTTATGATGGGGTCGCCTGAGAGCGAATTGAATCGGGACAAAGATGAAAGTCCTTATAGGCAAGTGACTATCGGTAAAGAATTTTTGATGGGCAAATTTGAAATTACGCAGGAAGAATATCAAAAAGTTATGGGCACTAATCCGAGTGGGCATAGAGATTGTGCGAGATGTCCGGTTGAAACGGTGAGTTGGGATAATGCTCAAGAATTTATCAAAAAACTAAACGCCAAAGATGATAAATTTATATATCGTCTGCCAACCGAAGCTGAATGGGAATATGCGGCTCGGGCGGGAACAAAAATACCTATGGCTTACGGCAAAAGTTTGAGTCCAGCCCAAGCAAATTTTGATTCACGTTATCCGTACGGCGGAGCGAATAAAGGAAGATATATCTTTAAAACGGAAACTGTCGGAAGCTATAAACCTAATGCCTGGGGTTTATACGATATGCATGGAAATGTCTGGGAATGGGTTGAAGATGTTTACGATTACATTTGGGTAAATGGTGCTCGCATACCGCGTGGCTACACGGACGTTCCAAATGATGGCTCTGCTTTTATAAAAGGCGAAGACGAAGGCAAAAAAGTCCGACGGGGCGGCGGTTGGAACAGTTGGGGCAAAGCTTTGCGTTCAGCAAATCGCGACTGGAAAAATCGCCGTGATCCAAACAAAAATGGTGGTTTCCGTGTGGTCGCTATTCCTAAATAAATGTGAAGTTATTTGGAATTAATCTAAGCAAAGATACCTGCAATTAAAAAGCGGGTATCTTTATTTTACTCAGGCGAGCTTAACAAAATTCTCTCACTCAAGTTTCATTTGCAATTCTGATAGATCAATAAAGTGTAAGGTTTTCGTAGTTTTTTACATACAAATATAGAAACTTATTTTTTAGTAAGGTAAACATCATGAAAAACTTATTGAGATTTTTTCTAATAATAATCGTCCTTTTTTTATTGAATGGTTCGGCATGTGAAGAAGACCCAGAAAAAAAGAGGCAAAGAGAGGAAGCTAGAGCGAGAAGTGAACAAGCTAGAAAGAAAAAAGAAGATCATAAAACCAAATTCGAAAAAAAGATTGACGAAATTATTGAAGATCTCAGGATTTCGGAAGAAGAGATTAAAGAGATAGATGATTTATCAAAAAATAAAATTTTAACTCAAAATGATTATAACGATATAAAAACTAAGGTTTTTAGGAAAGTTTTTTCAAAATCTACAAAAGATAGACGATTAAACCCCACAGAAAGGACGTCATTAATTCAAATTGCTGAAAAACTTAAAATACCCGAAGAATCACGGTTGAAAAAAGAAATTAGTTATTTTACCGAACTTTATAATATTGAGAATGGTAGAGAATTACGAGAACTTGATGCTCCAATCAATCTTTACGGAGATGAGAAAGCGTATTGTATTGCGGATGTTGAGTTATATATCAGAAAAAGATTTCAAAAAAGAATTAATAACAGAAACTCCAGACAAAGACCAAGAAAAACTAATAATAGAAATTCTAGACAAAGACCAAGATACAGATGGGTTTACAAAGATGTTTGGGATACAGACAATAAAGGTAAATTTTTTCTAACTAATAAAAGATTTGGATATATCTACAAAACCTTTCCTAATGTTTTCGAACTAAAAGATGCAGCAATAATAAAAGACCTGAAAGATAAAGAGCTACGTTTTACTCACAAAGGAAAGAGGAAACAATTACGATTTATTTCTAGCCGTGATTCAGAAAGATGTAAATTAGTTTTAATAAGAATTATGAGTGAAGCTGAATAAAATTATTTACGAATCGAGGTCTTTAAAAGCAAAAAGGCGTTGGCTATTTTATTAACCAACGCCTTTTTAGCTTAATCATAAAAACGGGTGAGAAGAGAGGTTCCTCCTGTCTAACTTTTATGTAAAAACGGAGCTTGGTATTTCGTCTTTGGCGTAAGCGGATTTTTAAGTAGGCTTTTTTTGTTGGATTCGATCTGTCGTAACCAAAAAAGAACTGACCAAAGACTTATATTTTCAATCCAACGAGCTATCTTTCATTAAAATTAGTAATTAAGAAAGCTGTATAACTGTTTATAATTATTAAACTTTTTTTCGGTTAGTTGAATGTGAAAAGGAACACAGTTTGAGCGTAGGATTGCGGTTTCTAGACTGTGGATATCCACAGTCTATTTTCGGAGAGTAAATAACATACCGTTTTCGGGTAATTTTTCCCAGTTTATTTTTGCCTCAATTAGTTTTGCACGGGCATTTATATTTGCTAATCCGCGTCCTTTTTTGCTTTTGTCTGCATCAAATCCGGCACTGTTATCTTCTATTGATAATAAAAATTCTTTCTCATCTGTAACCCTTGCAGTCATTTTTACTAGTGTCGCCTCTGAATGCCTTGCGATGTTGCTGAGAACTTCTTGGGCGATGCGATAGATTTGTATTTGTTCAGGACGGGATAATTTTACTTCTTCTTCCAAATTGTCATCGCTTACAAATTCATATTCAAACTTGTTCTGGTCAGAAACTTGTGCGACAGAATTTCCTAAAGCCCATTCCAAAGCGGCAGAAAACCCTATATTTTCCAGAACCGAAGGACTCAAATCTTCACAAATTCGCCGAATTTCATCGGAAACGCTTTCAATCTCTTTGCGAAACTCTGTAGCTTTTTCTGAAGGTACTTCATCCGCCATTAAAAGTAAGTGGCGTAAATCGGCAAGCGTCTGATCGTGTAAATCCTGAGAGATCCGATGGCGCTCTCTTTCTGCTTCGTTGGCGAGATTTAAGCGGGCGTTATTTAGTTCTTTATTAGCGTGAAACAGTTCTTTACTCGTCTGGAAGAACTTTCTTTGTGACGTAATTGCCCAGATCAATGCGGCGATAGCAATAATTAATAGTATTGCCAGAATTGTCGGAATCCATGGGAAAGGAGATTGTTCGACCGTTAAGTTAAAAATCAAGGGTTCGGAAGCAAGTAAATTTTTGTCGTAAGCTCGAACTTCTACACGATAATCATCGGGAGCCAGTTCATCCATCAAAAATTCACCGTCATCGGAGAGTTTCGTTTCGATAATCTCGTTTTTTCCGTCAAAAAGAAGAAATGAATACTGAAACTGTTCTGAAAATGTTCGGCTGCTGATAGCCATCACCTCAACGGAAAGACTGTTTTGCGGATAATTTAGATTGATACCTGATTTAAGCTCGCTGGGCTGATGAATTCTTTGGCTCAGGATTCTATTCGCAACAAGAATTGGGCGAATTTCGCTCGTTTCATAACGGACGATTCCGCGATTTGTACCGATCAAAAGAGAATTATTATTGAGCGGTAAAACAGCAAAAATATTTTGTGAGGCTAATCCTTGTTCGACATCTATGCGAGAAGAAATCCAACCGAAATTTTCGCTAAAGGTTAAATTAAATAAGCCTGTTTCCGCTCCGCACCAAACACGCAAGTTTTTATTGCCATCTCTTTGGACAAATACATCACGGATGTTTTGTTCTGCCAAAACTACCTGTAGCTGATTATCTTTCAGCAAATATAATCCTTTATCAGTTGCAAACCATATTCCGTCAGATTGATTTCCTGCGATCGCTCTAACCGCAGTATTTTTTAGCTCATTCAGTTCATTTCGTGGAGAAACTTTATTACCGTCAAATGTAAAAATTCCCTCATTTATTGTGCCTATCCAGAGAATTTTATTTTCTTCATTATGAAGGCTTATCGCATTTGACTCATAGATTAATTTTGTATCTTGTCCATCTAATTCTTTTATTCCATCGCCAAAAGCAGAAATGAAAATTTTCTCTTGAAATTTTTCGATTGCACGTATGCTGTCGTTTTGAACTATTTGTTCGCTTGCTGAGCTTTCGGAGGTGGTGTTTTTTTCATAAAGTCCCGTCGGAGTACCGACCAAAATGCTTTTATTATCAATTTCCGAAATTGTATAAATAGTTCTGTTTTGGAAACCTGCAACTGATTTCCAGACATTTGCTTTTTCGTTAAAACTAAACAAGCCACGGTTTGTTCCAACGAAGATTTTTTCGTTTTCGGTCTGAAAAAGAGTTCGAACAAAATTACTTTGGATGTTTTCGGAAATTCTGTCGTTTCTGGGGCTTTTTGAATCGTAGCGGCTGATTCCTTTATCTGTTCCGAACCAAATTACACCTTCCATATCTACAAAGGTCGAAAGGATTTTGTTAGAACGTAAACCACCTGAAGTATTTTCAAATGTAAACCTTTTGCGAAATTCCTGCCCTCCAAAACGATATGCTCCGCGAGTTTCCGTACCTATCCAGACGTCTTTATTTTGTCCAAACGCGATAGAATTTATCGTTCCAAGATTTTCTCCAACGATTTTGAGTTCAGGAAGTTTTTCCGAGAAGAAAAGACCGCTGTTTTCGCCTGAGGAAGTTGCTCCGACCCACAAATTGCTTTCCGCATCTTTAGTTAAAACATTTATGAAAAAAGGTCTCGGACGGGTTATCACCTGCACGGCTTCTTCGTCTTGAACTTTTGAAAGCCCCCTATTAAAAGTCCCGATCAATAAATCGTTTTCCTTTACTGTAAGACTTTTAAGCGGTAAGGAACTTCTGAGAAATATTTCAGTTTCAGCTGAATTATTTTGAAATTCCGTTTTGAAAATAGTTCCATTCTCATCGCCCAAATAGACATTTTGTTCGTCAACAAAAATCGCAACTATCGAGAAATCTGCGGTTTCCTGAATCGGTTGAAAGAAATTATTTGTGTAGTAATACGCACCTTTTTCCGTGCCGACCCAGAGCGTTCCATCAGAGTCGGTTTCAAGAGATAAAATCCGTATTGAGGATAGACCTGTTGAAAGATTTGTCTGCACCCGACTGCCGTCAAATCTTGCCAAACCATTGTCGGTCGCAAACCACAAAAGCCCGTCAGGAGTTTGGGTAATGTCATTCACTCTTTCCGAGGGTAAACCATTGAAAGAACTGATAGTTCCCCACTGATGCAAGTTGAGTGAAGACTGAAATATGTTTTCTTCGATCGTTGATGTTGATTGTGGAAATGAATGTAATGAGAGTATTAAGAAAAGAAAAAATCCTTTTAACAAACGTGTGAAGAATGAATTTTGTCTGATACTTTTTTGCAATTTGAAATAGTTTATTTCTAAAAATTAGAAGCTAAATGAATTTTTGCTCTACGAAGTAAAATTATCTTTTTTCGTTCAAAAATCTTTTTCTATCGCGTTCGATCCAGTTTGCCAATTCGCTTTCGGATTTTTCTAGTTCATCGCGGTTAATTAACCCTCTTCTTAAAGATTCGAAGAATGCACGCGTGCGTACGTTGTATGCAAGTTTATCGTAGGATTCATTCTCCGTTCCTTCCGAAAGACTTGTAAAAAGTTTCTCATAAAGATTTGCGAGACGACTTTCTACCCCACGTTGGGAAAGCGAGCATTTTCTGGCAATTGCCCAATTTGATAATCCCAATGCCAAATAGCGTAAGGCTTCTGCCTCAAATTCAGTTAAAAGTGGTCTTTTGAACGAATCCTTAAAGGCAGGATCAATCATATCTGCACCATCTTCTAAAACAGTTGCGACAAAACGTAAAAATCTGCTTTCGGGGTTATTTTTGTGTATAAACCCGTAAGCCGGCTGCGGATCAAGTGAGCGTATGATCTTGCGAATTTCGTTAATGTAAATCTCGTGTGGAAATTGTGTCCAAAAGATAATCTTGGCTTGCGGATATTCCCGCCAGACCTTTTTAGCAGCTTTTACCCCTGAAAGATTCGGCATCTGAATATCAAAAATGCACAGCTCAGGACGCTTTTCAAGGGTTGTTTGAATTGCTTCTTCGCCGTCTGAAACCTCTATTAACGGAGAATACTCGGGAAACTCTCTTTCGAGCAATTCACAGACATAACGGCGTTGAGCTACATTATCTTCGGCAATCAATATGGACATAAAATTTTATATATTATAAACGGAAAATCAGAAAGGTAAATCATTTTATAATAATTGGCTTTAAAAAGGATAATAGTACACTTTTATTTCTCCGAAATTGGTAAATTTGTTTCAATAAATTGGGCTTTTATGCTTTAATTGTATATTCCTATGAACGAAGATTGTATTTTTTGCAAAATTGTTGTGGGTGAAGTTCCGTCTGAATTCGTTTATGAAGACGATGCTTGTGTGGCTTTTAATGATATAAGTCCGCAAGCTCCAACGCATATTTTAATCATCCCGAAAAAGCATTTTACTTCGATGGATGAAGCTCAGGAGCAACATAAAGAAACGCTCGGACATCTTCTATTAAAGGCGGCAGAAATTGCCCGCGAAAAAGGTTTTGCAGAGAAAGGTTACAGAACGGTCATTAATACAAACAGAGATGGCGGACAGACAGTTTTTCATCTACACGTACATCTTTTAGGAGGAAGACAATTTATCTTTCCCCCGGGATAAACTATTTGTTTTTAAATAAGTTTATGAAAAAGTATTATTCAATTTTGTTATTAATAATAATCTGGCAGTTAGCTTGCGGAACAGAAGCCGCGAAAAATGAAAATACCGCAGATAATTCAAATGTAACAGCAAACGAAAATGCTCAAAATACAAACGGGCAAAACTCTAATACCAACATCAATCAAAAAGAAGAGCCTGAAGAGGAAGAAGTTCCCAAATTTGAAGATGCGGATGAAGCATTAAAAAAAGGAACTGAGTATTTCGATGAAAATAAAAACGAAATGGCGATAGATGCCTTTAAACAGGCTGTTGAATTAAACCCTGATTTAGCCGAAGCTCACTTCAAACTGGGTGTTGCACTTGCTTTAGAAGAGAGTGAAAAAGAGAAAACTGTAGAAACAGGAACTCTTGAAACAGACCCGAGTCCGACTCCCAAAAAGAAACGAAAAAGTAAAAAGCCTGAAAAGAAACCTTCCGAACTCGCGTTTGAAAATGCCGTTAAAACATATAAAAAATTCATCAGAAAAAACCCTAAAGATGCGGCGGCACATTTTAACTTGGGGCGTGCTTACGTAAAGCTTTTTGAGGATCAGGATGCTCGCAAGGCTTTGGAAAAAGCAGTTAAGTTAAATGATGAAGATACTTTATATCGCACAGAGCTTGGTGCGGTTCTAATCAAACTTGCTAAATATCCTGAAGCTATCAAACAATTAAATAAAGCAATTGATTTGGATGAACAAAACACCAGAGCAGAAGATTTACTTGAACAAGCCAAAGCAGGTCGCAAACGTGTAGATTTCGGAGCGAAGAAGAAAGCAAAAACTCTTCAGAATAAAAAGTAAACTTCTAGAAAATTTATGAAAGGGCTGAATACTATTTTTTAGTATTCAGCCCTTTTTAATTAATGTTTTGCTTTTGTGCCTTAATAACACACAAGAAACTTCCTCTGTGTCAACTTGACATTCTTCTCTAAAAAGGCGAAAACTAATATAGTCCTGTTTGAACCCCTTTTCTCCTACCTACAAAGTTTTATGCCTAAACAACTTACCACGATTGAAATCGAAGATTTCGAAGATTCTACAGAAGAACTCTCGCTTGAACGCAAAATTAGTATGCATGAAGCGAGAGAAGCCATTATTGACCGGCTTGCTAAAGACCTGCCCACTAACATCGAACTAGAAAGATTCTTAAATGTAGTGGTTTCTGAACTCGGGCGAATGATGAAAGCGGACAGATGCGATCTCATTCAACTTACAGAAGATAATGAACTCAGCATAAGCCACGAATGGCGTGCATCCGATGATATTCCTGTCAGTGTGGGAACAAGAATTCCGATAGATGCACAGAAGCTTTCAGAGTATTTTGATCTAACAAAACCAATAATCGTTAACGATACTTCAAAGGCAAAAGACGCTAAGGTCAGGTTTTTGGCGAAAGCTCTCGAAACACGTTCTCTGCTTGTATTACCAATCATCTTAAATGAAAAGGTGATAGGGCTTTTAGGACTTCACGACACAAAAAAACCTAGAAAATGGCTCGAAGAAGAAATAACTTTTCTCGAATCTATCGCAAGCCAGCTTGCCATCGGGTATCAATACACGAGCCTTTATGTAACACAGGAGCAGGAAACTAAAAGAACCAATGCTCTTTTGGAAATTGCAAACACACTTAATTCCCACTCGGACTTCAAAATAGTTTCCTCAAAAGTGCTTGAACGAGCCATCGGACTTGTTGGTGCAGATTATGGTGCTTTGGGAGTTTTAGATCAATCAGAGAAAAAAATCTCGCTAGCCGCATTTAAAATGGGGAAAGGAATCAAGCCAAACAAGGTTTTGCAAATGATTGAAGAACACAATCAATCGCTCGATCTAGAACCCTTCCCTGCCCTTGGAGACATACTTAAAGAAGGCAAAACCTTACGTTTGATTGACTCGGAACTACCTTTGACCGTTCGCGTATTTTTCAATTCACAGTTTAACGGAAAAGCCGCACTGGTTTCTCCTGTTAGAGTTGGTGGACAGGCATTCGGACTACTCGGATTTGTTTGGAGTGAAGAATTAGAAAACGGCTTTGACGAACACGACGTTGCATTGGTTGAAGGTATCGCCGACCAAATTGGAACAGCACTCGAACGAGACCAACTTTCAGCGGAAGTAATGCGTTTGAAATCCGAATTGCATGAGCGAAATACGAGCCAAATAATCGGTCAAGCTCCAAACATACGCCGAGCCGTTGAATTAGCCTTAAACGTTGCTGACACAAATACAACCGTTCTGGTACAAGGCGAAAGCGGCACAGGAAAAGAATTAATCGCTAATCTGATTCACTATAATTCGGGACGCGAAGACAAACCTTACGTCAAAATAAATTGTGGAGCAATCCCTGAAAGCCTGCTCGAATCTGAACTTTTTGGACACGAAAAAGGAGCATTTACAGATGCTCGTACAATGCGAAAGGGACGTTTTGAAGAGGCTAATGGTGGAACTCTTTTCCTAGACGAGATCGGAGAAATGAGTCTTCCCGCCCAAGTCAAATTGCTGCGAGTTCTGCAAGAAGGCGAATTTATGCGAATCGGCGGAAATAAAACGATCAAGGTTGATGTCCGTGTGATTGCTGCTTCCAATGTAGATTTGGAAAAAGCCATTGAAAAAGAAAAGTTTCGTAAAGACCTGTACTATCGTTTGTCTGTTTTTCCAATCGAAATCCCTCCATTGCGAGAGCGTCCAGAAGATATACATTTGCTTGTTTTTCACTTTTTAGAAATGTACAAAGAAAAATCGGGACGTTTTGTTTCCGGTATTTCCAAAGAAGCATTGCGAGCGATGGTAAATTACAAATGGTCAGGTAATGTACGTGAACTAGAAAACGCGATCGAACGTGCCATAATCATCGCTTCGGGAAGACAAATCGAACTTGAAGATTTACCAATTGCAATTAGCAAAAAGGCTTTTGAAATGAACGCCCAAGCCAGAGAAGAAAGAGCTAAAGCCGCCAGCGAAGGACGTTCGATCGGCATTGAAATCGAACTTCCATCAGCTATGAATGAGGTCGAAGAAAAGGTAATTATAGCTACACTGGATTATACCAGCGGCGATAAATCCCAGGCTTCACGTCTATTAAATATTGGCAGAAAAACCCTCTATCGAAAGCTCAATCAATACGATTCTAAAAATGATAAATAGAAAGTAAACTCAAATAAGTATGTGAACTAAATTAAATTTTGAAAAGGAGTGCAAGCATCCTTGCTTGCACTCCTTTTATGAACTAATTTTTCTGATATCTAGTTCTGTTCATTTACTCATCAAAAAATAAATTTAGTGACAAAAACTACTCTCGACGTTACAATATCCTTATAATTTGATTATATTCATGTTTTCGTTTTTCAATTGAGCAGGAGTTTTTAAAATGCGTTATCTTCCATCTATCTCTGTTTTTTTGTTTGTCATTATATTTGCACTTTCTAGTCTTGCGCAGGAAAAAACCGCCCCAACACCTACGCCGACTCCCGAAAGCGACGAAATAATCCGCATTAGTTCAAAATTGGTTTTGATTGATGCTCTAGTTTTAGACAAAAAAGGCAATCAGGTAAAGGATTTAACTCCGGATGATTTTGAGGTTTATCAAGATGGGCAATTGCAGAAAATAACCAATTTCTCATACATGGATGGGAAAAATCCTAACTCTGTAATAAATAAAAAAAAGAGAAATAAAAAAGCTATACCTCCTCCACCTTTCACTCCCCAATCAACGTCAGGCAGACTTGTCACATTTGTAGTTGATAATGGTTGTAGTACTTCGATCGGTCTGGCGAATGCCCGCGATAGTATAAAGAAATTCATCAAAAATGATATGCTCCCCAGCGACAGAGTAGCGATTTATGGAACAAGAAGCAGAGGTAATTTATTCCAAATGTACACTTCCAACAAAGAAGTGCTGAGGCGAATTGCTAATAAGCTTAGATGGTTTCCTCTGTACAGAACTCCACTTGATCCAGCCCGGGATACTTCAACTATTAAAGTTACAGGCGAGGGTGCTAGAACATTTGAAAATGAACAAACGAAGGAATTTCTAGAAGAGGTCACAGATTTTGATAATTACAATCGAACTATCAATGCCTCCAGTGTCTTAACCTTAGCAATTGAACGCCTAAAATCAATTCCGCAAAGAAAAATTATTTTCTTTATATCAGACTGTAATACACTGCCTTTTCCTAAAAGTAGCTTTTATTCTGCTCAATTAGCTGTGCATAAAAGAATTGCTGATGCCGCCCTTCGTTCCTCAGTTGTTCTGTACACGATGAATTCCAGAGGTTTAACTGCTCCAGGATTTATTTCTGCTGAAGATGATGTTTTACCGGGAAATACTTCGGCTTTAAGAAATGCAAGGGCGTCATATTCTACGAGAGTAAATCAAGGTTTAGCACTTCTAGCCAAAGAAACAGGAGGAGAATTTTTCAACAATAAAAATTTTCTTGATCCAGTATTTAGAGATGTCTTAGAAAAAGAAACAGGTTACTACCTCATTGGTTACCAGCCTGATTCAGAAATTTTTAAGGGTAAAAATTTTCACAATATTGAAGTAAAACTAAAACGTGATGATTTAGAGATATCTTCCCGCCGTGGATTTTACAGCCAAGAAAATAAGAAAAACCCACCCAAATTCAAAAATTCATCCAGTCCGCTTTATCAAGCAATTGTTGCCCCGTTCAATGAAGGCGGAATTGATATTAATTTGACGACAATAACAGAAAACAATTCACAGATGGGAAATTACATTCGGGCTATTTTTCATATAAAGGGAGAAGATTTAACTTTTGTAGATGATGTAAAAGGAATGAAAAAAGTTGTGCTGGATGTCATCGCTGTTGCAATGGACGAAAAAAGCAGAGTCGCAGGCGAATTTAACCGAACTTATCCAATCCGAATACCGAAGCGAGGAGTCGAAATTGTTAAACAAAACGGACTTGACTATTCAACAGATATACCAATTAAAAAATCCGGTTTTTATAGTTTTAGAATTGCCGTTCGTGATGAAAACTCAAAAAGAATAGGCTCAGCAGGTAATTTCGTAAGAATAAGAAAATCGAAGAAAAGAAATTTCTATATATCTAGCTTGTTAACCACAGGAATTACAAAACAAGGCAAACCTTTTGTCACTCAAAACCGAAAAATCAACTCTGCATTTGCCCCTATTTTTGTCAAAAGTGTCCCCTCAATCAGACAATATACGGCTGGTGAACCCTTTGCATATACTTACAATATCTATAACGCAAAAATTAATTCATCAACCCAAAAACCGAATCTTACTACGCAATTCAGAGTGTACAAAGACGGAAAATTGTTAGTTGAATCAAAAGAAACTAGTGTTAAAATTGAACCACAAAACAACGATATGTCTCGCATAAAAGATTACGGTTTTATCCGTTTGAGCGAAAATGCAGAGATCGGAGACTACGTTTTGCAATTAATTATCAGAGACAAAATCACCAAAAAATCTTCAACTGATTGGATTGACTTTGAAATCGTTAAATAAAACCCATTACTCCATATATAAAAATTGACTCTCTCTCCAAAGGTAAAACTCAAATACAAGATAAACTTATGAAGAAACACGCTATTATTATTTTAATACTGGGACTAATCACATTAACCCAAACCGTTTTCACACAAACTCCAACAACCGCCCCAACTCCACCAATCGAGGAGGATTCTGAAGTTGTTAAAATTTCAACTACGCTCGTTCAACTTGATGTAGTTGTAACCGATAAAAAAGGTAAACAAATTACCGACTTAAAGCCTGAAGAATTTGAAATTTACGTAAACGGCGAAAAGCAAAGCATTTCAAACTTTTCTTATATTCAACCGCAAACAACAGGCTCGAATAAAGAAAAAACAAGTGACAGAAAAAAAAGAGATAAATATAGTGTCCCTCCTCCACCTTCAAAGTTAAAGCTTGAAAAAATCCGTCGGACTTACGCAATTGTCGTTGATGATCTTGGTTTGTCTTTTGCGAGTGTTCCCGTAGTTAGACAATCCCTTAGAAAATTTATCAATGAAAGTATGTTAGAAGGTGATTTAGTTGCGATTGTTCGAACTGGAAGTGGGATTGGTGCTTTGCAATCTTTTACGACGGATAAACGCCAGCTATTAATGGCGATTGATAAAATCCGCTGGAATCCGCAGGGTAGAGGCGGAATTAACTTTTATGAACCTATTCGTCAAAGTTTTAGACAAGACCTCAGATCCGTCGGTAAACAAGTCCAATCAAGTCCCGATGGAAATGACTCAGAACAGAATATCAACAATCAGTCAGTAACAGATGCGACGGACACAGAGAAGGAGTTTCTAAAAGAGATCGAACAATTCCGCAATGAAAACTTTTCGGTCGGAACGCTCGGCGGATTAAATTACGTTATTCGCGGAATGAGAGAATTGCCGGGCAGAAAAGCTGTAATGTTTTTTTCAGAAGGTTTTCCCTTAACTACACAATCCCGTAATGGATTCGGACAACCAACACGAATTTTTGACCTGTTAAAACGTCTTGCGGATGTTGCTAACCGCTCGTCAGTTGTAATTTACACATTTGATCCACGCGGTTTAGTAAACCCTTTAGGATTAGGTGCGGATGAAGCTGTCACGGACATATTCGATTCGTCTTCAATAAGAGCAATTGATGACAGAGAAGCTAGGTTTCGAGATTCTCAACAAAGTTTGCGTTTTTTGGCATATGAAACAGGAGGTTTACCGTTTGTAAATCGCAACATTTTTGCAGATGCAATCGAAGAAGCCATAGAAGATCAAAGCGGTTATTACTTAATCGGCTATGAACCGGATGAAGAAACCTTTGACCCTAAAACCTCCAAATATAACAAGGTCGAAATTAAAGTAAAAAGAGAAAATGTAGATGTTCGTTATCGCAGTGGTTTCTTTGGTGTTCCAGACAAGGAATTAGTCGTTAACAACAACAAAACTCCCGGACAGCAAATTTATGGGGCATTAACTTCGCCATTTGGTGCCAATGATATTTCATTGAGCTTAAACACAGTATTTGCTGATGATCCAAAGGTCGGTAAATTTATACGTTCGCTTGTATTTATTGATGGAAAAACTCTTAAATTTGAAAAACAAAGTGATGGAATCTACAAAGCAGATTTTGATATTCTGGCGATGACCTTTGGCGATAACGGAACACCGATAGATGAAACGGCAAAAAACTTTACGATCAGAGCCGGAGAAAAAACATACAGAAAAATTCTGGAAAAGGGCGTTATCTATAATTTAACTGTTCCGATCAAAAAAGCTGGTGCATATCAGTTTCGAGTTGCTATAAGAGACTCTATAACTTCAAAGGTAGGTTCAGCCTCGCAATTTATTGAAGTTCCAAAATTGAAAAAAAACCGCCTGACTCTCTCAAGTATTATTCTTGATAACTATACGGTTGACGAATTGAAAAAGATTTCAAACAAAGAATCCAATGATTTGGGATTTGATGTTGATACGGCTCTACGTCGTTTTCGACCGGGAACAGTCTTGCGTTATGACTACATAATCTACAATGCCAAAACAAACCCGACAAATTTACAAGTCAGGGCAAGACTATACCGTGAAGGAAATTTATTGATTGAAGGAAAGCCAAGTTTACTTGATACAAAAGGACAAACTGACCTTGAGAGAATAAAAGCCATCGGTGCAGTGACTCTCGGGAAAAATCTTGACTCGGGAAGTTATGTTCTACAAATAATTGTTACGGATAATCGTGTGAGGAAGAAAAAACGCCGAGTAGCAACGAATTGGATAGATTTTGAAATTATCAAATAATTTCTCTTTTATTTTCTTGTAGATTCCAAGTTTAGCTCGCTAAATGCTAAACTTGGAATCTCTTTTTTATGGACATAATTATTGGAACAGCGGGACATATAGATCACGGAAAAACTGCCCTTGTGCAAGCACTTACGGGGACTAATGCGGATCGTCTTCCAGAAGAAAAAAAGCGTGGAATTACAATTGATCTGGGATTTGCAGAACTTGATTTGGGCAAAGTGAGAATTGGATTTGTAGATGTCCCGGGACATGAGAAATTTGTTAAAAATATGTTAGCGGGGGCAAGCGGAATTGATCTAGTTGCATTGGTCGTTGCAGCAGACGAAGGTGTGATGCCGCAAACCCGTGAGCATTTTGAGATTTGCAGACTTTTAGAAACAAAACAAGGTTTAATTATTCTCACCAAAAAAGATTTGGTTGATGAGGAATTTCTGGAACTCGTAAAACTTGATGTTGCCGAACTTGTCGAAGGGTCTTTTCTGGAAGATTCTCCTGTTTTGGCTGTGTCATCGAAAACTGGTGAAGGCATTGATGAATTAAAAAAAGTTTTAGCAGAAACCGCTTCGCAGATTCCTACCCGAAAAAATGAAATTGTCTCACGCCTTCCGATTGACCGAACGTTTTCCATTAAAGGTTTTGGAACAGTAGTTACAGGAACTCTCGCAACGGGCGAAATTGAAACAGGAAGCGAGATGGAATTACTTCCGAACGGAAAAAAGGTTCGTGTCAGAGGAGTTCAGACTCACGGAAAAGACGTTGAAAGAGCTAAAGCGGGAAAACGCACAGCTGTGAATTTAGGTGGTATAGATTACTATCAGATCGAACGCGGAATGGTTTTAGCTGAGTCAAATACTTTGCGTTCAACCCAGATCATTGATGCTGAAGTTGAAGTTTTGAAAGACTCTAAACATAGCCTGAAATCCCGCCAAAGAGTGCGGGTACATATCGGAACGGTCGAAGCACTCGCAAGAATCGAAGTTCTTAATGAGTCGAGAGAAATAAAACAAGGCGAAAAAAATTTTGTTCAGATTCGTCTTGAAATGCCGATCATTGCGATCCCTTCCGAAAGATTTATTTTGCGACAGTATTCACCCCAAATTACGATAGCTGGGGGAAAAGTGATTGATGCTCAGGCTCAGAAACGTAGAAGAAAAGAGTTAAATGAATTCAGAAATTATCTAAGTAATTTACTAAAAGCTGAAGAGGAAAATGACAAAAGTATATTGCTTAAATTATTTCTCGAAACTGCATCTGAAAAGGGTTTGAGTTTAAATGACCTCCAAGCCAGAACAGGCTGGAGGATCGAAATACTCCAAAATGCAATCAATGAAAACATCGAAAAAAAAGCGGTAATTAAAGCTGAAAATTTATATGTTGCACGAACACCTTTCGACGAATTAAAAGAGCAGGTCTTGAAAGAAATTGAAAATCATCACGAACTAGAACCGCTTTCAAAAGGAATTTTGCGGGAAACTTTGAGAGAAAAAACCGCTGCTCACATTTCGTTAGATATATTTAAAACTGTGCTTGATTATTTGAGCGATGAAGAAAAAATTATAGTTGAGAAAGACACGGTTAAATCCAGTTCGCATAATCATGAACTATCCAATGAAGAGAAAGTAGTTAAAGAAAACCTTTCTAGAATTTACACACAAGCAGATCTGCAAGTTCCAACACTTGAAAATGCATTAAATGAAGCTATTCGGGGAACTAAAATCACTTCTGAAAATGCCCGTAAGATATTCCAAATTCTTGTAAACTCAAATGAAGTTTTGAAGGTTACTGAAGATTTATACTTCAGAAAAGAATCTATCGAAACTTTGACTAAAAAGATTAAGAATTATGCCGATACTGAAACAGAAAACCGATTAATAGGAGTTCCTGAATTCAAAGAAATTGCAGGTATTTCAAGAAAATATGCCATTCCTTTATTGGAGTATTTTGATAGTGAAAAGATTACTCGTCGGGCAGGAAATCAAAGGTTGATTCTGTAAAGAAAAAGAGGTGAGAAAAATTTCCCACCTCTTTTTCTTATTCGACTCTTTCATAGATTTAGCGTTTGACTGCTTTGTATTCGATACGACGGTTTTGGAATTTTTCATCTTCGGTTGAATTAGTATTTCCAGGTCTCGGACTTGATTCGCCATAACCTTTTGTAGTTAGCATTGATTCATTTACACCAAATTTCACCAAGGCTTGTTTAACAGAATTAGCACGCCTTTCTGAAAGAGCCTGATTATTGCTGTCGCTCCCGACATTGTCCGTATGACCGCCTATTTCGATTTGAACACTAGACGGCAGTTGTTTTATATAAGTCGAAGCTCGCTCTAAAAATCTCATACGTGCCGAAGGAATCGTATGTTGACCACTTTCGAAGTTAATGTAATACAAATTCAAGGCTTTCAAAAGTTCATCAAGATCAGGTGGGTTTCCTAAATTATCCAGAGCTTTTCCGGCACATTCTTCTGCCTTAGCAATCTCGCCCTTTTTAATTTCGCCACAATCACTCGGCGGAGGTGCGGATTTGGATTGTTTTGCAAAGACCGGCTCAATGTCCCCATCTTCTCCCTTAACGCGATGATTATCATCTGAGTAACCCTGTTTCCTGATTGTAATATTTCTAGTTCCGGCTTTTAGATTAGTAAGCCTAATTTCTCCCTGATCATCAGAAACACCCCAAATAACATCATTATCAACTATAACCTGACTTCCCGGCACAGCACCTTTTACTTGGATTTCAAAACCAGTTTTATTGAAGAAAATAAAGTAGCCACCGATGAGAATTATCAAAGCAAACGTGAACATTGTCATCAATGCTGCGGTTGCCCAAAACCACATTGGAATACCGCCCTTCTTTTTTTCTTCCTCTTTTTCTTTTTTAGCTTGTTCGGTCGGCGTCGGGGGAAGATTCTGATATTTGGCACGATCTGCTTCAGGAAGTTTGAAATACGGAGTTGTTGCTCCATAATCATTTTCGTCACTTTTGCCAAAATCATTATCATCTACATCGTTTCTGCCAAAGTCATTATTGATATTTACAGCCTGAGTCATGCCCCAATCAGGTTCTTTAGGGCTGTTATTTTCATAGTGAGTTTTATTAAAATCTACATCATCGTCATCGCCATTATCGCTGGATATGTCATAATTAATTACAGTTTTACCCCAATCATCAGCAGGTGCTTCCGATGGCAATCCATATTGAGTCTTGTCCCAATCAGATGAATCATCATCCAAAGGAATATTTACATTCGGGACAGTCTTAGAAAAATCATCGGGTGGTGGTATTTTGGGGTTTTTCTTTGAATCACTCACTGTAAAAAGTTTCCTTAATAACTATTACAAAAAAGTTCTTTACCCTTATAAAAAGGCTTATAACTTAATAGACAACAACTATACAAGGATAGCACAAAAAACAAGATTTTGTTTATTTTACGTTCGGTGGTTGTGCAGTTTTCATACGAATTTTAATGCCTTCGTCCGCGACTATGAAAACCTCTCTAGCATCATAAGATGATGCATTGGTTGGAAAATATGAAAGCAGATAACGGTTTTTGCGAAGTTCATCACAAATAAACTTTGCCGCTTCTCTGGCTTTAGAAAAAGGAAATGCTACTCCGCCTGTCTTTTCTGTCAGGTCTTTAATAACCTTTTTGGCTTTTGGCTGATAACGACGATAAGCTCCGCCCGTTCTGTCTTTTAATTGCAGAGCATAAACCGTTATATTTTGGTTTTGCAGAAAATCCAGCATCTTGTCAAAAGGTGTTTTACTTCCTCTATCAAGTCCGTCTCCAATTAGAACAACAACGGTTTTACGGGTTCCCGGCATTAGTGGAACTAAAACTTCGGAAACAGCTGCATTTACTGCATCGAAAAGGTGTGGGTTTCCCTGCTTGCGAAAAGTCTTCAAGGTTTGCTCCATTTTTTTCGCATCGTCAGTCCATTCCTGTATGATCTCAGGTTTTTCGTCATAAGCGATAACGAAAAGCTGATCGCCTTCGTAAATTTCATAGGCGAATTCCATCGTTGCTTTTCTTAAGCTTTCAATATCAGTCGGAACAGTTTTTGAATTATCTACAAGCAAAACTATACGGGCAGGGGATGGGTCAAAACTAAAATTTTTGATTTTTTGCTCAATGGCATTGTCATAAAGATACAAATTTTCGGCACGAATCGGGGATTTTTTACCATCTGTGCGGCTGGCAACCACACTCAAAATCGTTCCATCAAGATTACCTGTTTTTCTAGCACTATGTCTTGATTGAGCGAAAACTGCTGAAAATCCCAACAGGATGCAAAACAGAGTTAAAAGAATCTTTTTCACCGAAAACTTCATATTTGAATTAATCCTTCTTTGTAGCTTTTGTTGAATCTACGCTTTTTTTACTTGAATTATTTGATGCAGTTTCGGTCTTAGCGGTTGATTCCGTCGTAGATTTTTTTTCCGAGTTTTCAGTTTTTTCCGATTTTAATTTCTTATTTTTATCCGAATAATCAGTTATGTACCATCCCTCCCCCTTGAACTGAAAACCTGAAAGAGACCATTGTTTTTCTAAATTCCCACCGCAACTTTCGCAAGTTTTTAAAGGTTCGTCGGTGGCTTTTTGTAATTTTTCAAAATGCGTTTCGCAATCCAAACATTTATATTCGTAAATAGGCATAAGTTTTTAAACAGTAACAATAAAGCTTTTATCTAAAATATTTTTGTAATTTAATATAAGAAAATTATAAGAATTTAAAAATACTAAACGCAAATTATTTCAAACTTTTTTGAAGTTAAAATAATCAAAAAGAATGAAAGTTTTTTGCACAAGGGGGAAAGTATGACAAAGCAAATTTTAATAACGATACTAGCAATAACTTTATTGACTGCAACCGCTTTCGGAAATTCATTTATAAAAAATGACGACAGTGACCAAAAGTTAACTACGGTTGAATCGGTTGATCTAAGCAAATATGCCGGAAAATGGTATGAAATTGCCCGCTATCCAAATAGGTTTCAGAAAAAATGTGTAGGTAATACAACTGCGACTTACAATATAAAGGGTGACGATAAGATCGAAGTCATAAATGAATGCTTAAAGAAAAACGGCAAAATAAATAAAGCCAAAGGCAAGGCTAAGATCGTCGATGAAAAAACCAATGCAAAGCTGGAAGTTCGTTTTGCACCAGCTTGGCTTTCATGGCTTCCGCAAGTCTGGGGAGATTATTGGATCATTGATCTAGATAAAGATTACAAATATGCAGTCGTTGGTGATCCCGATAGAGATTATTTATGGATTTTAAGCCGCACTCCTGAAATGGATTCTGAAACCTATCAAGGAATCTTAGAACGTGTGGAGAAAAAAGGCTTCAATCCAAGTAAACTCATTAAAACTCCACAAAATATGGAGAAAAGTTAAAAAATTATAAAGTTAAATTCTGCAAGAAAAGCGAATCAATTTTGTTCTAAAGCTATGTTAAACAAAATCTTGATCATCGCTTTTTTTCTTTTTCTGTCAGCCACAGCTTTTGGGCAGAGATGCGGTGCCGGATATAGAACTGTCAAAATTTACGCACTGAACGGATTGGAAGCCAAGAATCTAAAATACGAGTATTTTTCGCTTACACCTAAAGGCTTAAATTTTAAAGATAAGAAATCAATAAAATTTATAGAAGATACACTTTTTCCTGACAGAGAAAATAAAATTTATGCCAATTTCTACGGACCGGAAATCATTGAAAATGAGGTCGCAGAAAAATTTTTGAAGGATTACAAGAAAGAAAATTTTTACAGCATTCAGAGAGATTCGGACATTTATTACCAAAACATTAAAGATATTAAGTTAAAAGGGATGATTGAAAATGGGGTTATTAAAAACTTTGTAGGCGAAACTTATTTGTACAATTTTTTGATGAAGATATCTTCAGATAATTATCCGTCAGTTTATGTTGCCGGAACACACTTTGGACTTTGCTCTAGAACTGAAAATATTTTATTAAAGAAAGATGGAGCAGAACTCAAACTTAATAAATGATCGTAAATAAAAGAGTGGTGAGTAAAATTTGTTCACAGATTTGCTCAGCACTCTTTTATTATTTTCTTTATTTAAAGTTACCAGTTTGTCGCAGTCTTTTGCTCTTCAACCTCGTCTTCGTGTTCGACCAAGAATCTTTCCGCATCAATTGCCGCCATACAGCCTGTTCCGGCAGCCGTCACAGCTTGGCGATAATAAGAATCCTGAGCGTCACCGCTGGCAAAAACTCCTTCGACATTCGTTTTGGTCGTGTGTCCTTCCGTGTGAATGTAGCCAACATCATCCATTTCTAAGACACCTTCGAAAAGCTCTGTATTCGGCTTGTGTCCAATCGCAACAAAAACACCCTTTGTTTCGAGTTCGCTCTCTTCATTTGTTTGATTATTGTAAATTTTTACGCCTGTAACGCCTTCTTCCTGCGAACCGAGAATTTCTTTAACTTCCGTATTCCAAAGAACCTCGATCTTTTCATTTGAAAGAGTTCGGTCTTGCATTATTTTTGAAGCACGAAACTCATCGCGTCTGTGAATTACCGTAACTTTTGAAGCAAAACGAGTTAAAAATTGAGCTTCTTCCATCGCCGTGTCACCGCCACCTATAACGACAACCGGGACGTCTCGGAAAAAGAACCCATCACAAGTCGCACAAGCCGAAACGCCATTTCCGCCTAAACCTTCGGGAACTGGTTGCTCACCCGGAATTCCCAACCATTTTGCCGATGCTCCTGTTGAAATAATTAATGTGTCAGCTTTAATTATGTGTGTGTAATCCTCGCTATCTTCGCTTGCTTTGCCATAAAGGGTGAAAGGTCTTTCGCTAAAATCAATCTTATCGATCCAAGTTTGTAAAAATTCGGTTCCGAATCTTTCCGCTTGACCGCGAAATTCTTCCATCAATTGTGGTCCCATAATCCCTTCGGCAAAACCAGGATAATTTTCAACGTCGGTCGTGATTGTGAGTTGTCCGCCCGGCTGGGGTCCTTCAACAACTATCGGATCAAGTTGTGCCCGTGAAGCATAAATAGCAGCAGTCAATCCGGCAGGACCAGAACCTAATACGACCACCTTGCGTCTGATTTCTTCTTGCGACATAATATTCTGTAAAATCTCCTTTGTATTAAAAAAATTATAAAATCAATAGAATTTAACTAATACTTATAGTATAACTATGTGTATTCAGATTCGTCTAACAGACGACTTATACCATATCATTTACTTGATGCGAAAAGCTGCAAGATTTATTCCATTACGATAAAGTCTTTATAAATCATTAATCCTTTAAGACTTTTGTGTTAAACTATTTAGCGTTCTACGAATTTTAAGAAAGTAATAAAATTTGGTTATGGCGACCACTATACAACCTCAATACGAGGAAAAACGATTTGCTTTACGAATGGCTCTCCGACTCCCAATCGTTGTTTCGGGAAGAACCGAAGATGGTGCAACTTGGAGCGAACCAACCGAAACAGATGATATCTCTACAACCGGGGCTTTATTTCATCTAAATCAAGAAGTGACTCCAAATGATAGCCTATACATACGCTCACATCGCCCGGATGGTGTGCCGGTAGAAGTAAAAGCGAAGATCATCCGAACAGCACCTTCCGTTCACGGAACGGCAAGAGTCGGCGTAGCGATCACCGAACCGATGGAAAGTTGGCTGAGACTTTTTGTTTCTTGGGTTGCTGACGATCAACCAACCGCAGAAGATGAAGACGAAGATTAAAACCTCATTTGTTTCTCCCAAAACTTTCCATTAAAATTTCTCCTTAAAAATTAAATAGAATTCATAAAGGTAGAATGCGGTTATATGGGTTTTCGCGGATTTGTGCTAACAAATACTCGTGCCAATCCGTTTTCTGTTGTTTTTAACAAATATATATGTCCAACTACGAAACAATTTTAGTCGAAAAAAATGAAGAAGGTGTGGCGACAATTACGATCAATCGTCCTGATAAAATGAATGCTTTGAACACAAAGGTTCACGAAGAGGGCGTTGCCGCTTTGGAAGAATTGCAAAAGGACGATGAAGTCCGCGTCGTTGTTTTTACAGGTGCGGGCGACAAATCATTCATCGCCGGAGCTGACATCAGCGAATTTGCAGGTCAAACACCCGTTACACAACGAGCCGTTTTCCAACAAAAAACACTCTTCAATTCAATTGACACATTTCCAAAACCAGTTATCGCAATGATAAACGGCTTCTGCTTAGGCGGCGGATGCGAACTCGCACTCGCTTGCGACATACGCATCGCCAGCGAAAACGCCAAACTCGGTCAGCCCGAAATAAACTTAGGTATAATCCCCGGCGGTGGCGGAACGCAGAGACTTACCAAACTTGTCGGCGATGGAATGGCGATGGAATTAATTCTTACAGGCGATATGATCGATGCCGAAGCAGCTTTTGACATAGGTTTGGTTAATTCTGTTTATTCTGCGGAAGAATTAGAAGAAGAAACAATGAAACTCGCCAAAAAGATTGCTTCAAAAAGTCCGATTGCTCTCCAGATGGCAAAAGAAGCTGTTAAAACCGCTTCAAAATCCAACTTGGACGAAGGCTTAAAACGCGAGATTGATTTATTTGCAATCACTTTCTCTAGCGAAGACAAGGAAGAAGGGGTTGCCGCATTTTTAGAAAAACGTAAACCTGAATTTAAAGGAAAATAATTAATTGCTTATTCGCAATTCGTAATTTATAATTCGTAATTGCTTTGGGGCTGTAGCTCAGCTGGGAGAGCGCATGACTGGCAGTCATGAGGTCAGGGGTTCGAGCCCCCTCAGCTCCATTATATAAAATCAATACGTTAAAATCTCTTGCCTGTTTGCAGGACCGCTGTAGTAAAAATTTAGTAGTTTGAGTATTAGTCCACTCTCGAAATCCAATACATTCTTTTCTAATCATAAATACAACCTTGTCCCATACCAGCCTGCACTTGAGTCCCAGAGTTCCCATTTCTAGTTACAAATACATTCTTGTGGCAAACCAAATCCCACTACACAACCGGGAAATGGTGCAGCGGTTGCTAATCCGGAGCAGCAATGTTGGCTAGCCAAAGTGTCGCATTGTGCCTGATTTGAAACGCATGCTGGGTTGCCTGCGGTGCTTCCCGGTGCCCTAGCCGCAAGATCGGTATTCACACAACATGCTGGAACGTTAGGACAACCACCTGAGCAAGATTTGCATGTCAATCCGGGTTGACAATCTGGTGTTGACGCACAGGCACCCAGAACAGCGACTCCTCCGGATTGAGCCATTAAAGCACTCGGTGCCACCACAGAGCTTATTATCGGTAGAGCTATAGATGCCGCAACCCCTGCCCGGCGTATTACCTCTCTTCTAGAGAGTCCGGCAAAATTGCTCTTTGTGCTGTATTCTCCTTCTAATAAATTTTTTTCCTCAAGTTGGTAAAGAGCCAACCGCACAAAATCTTCTGTAACTGTCTTTTTCAAGATTCGATTGATTTCAATTCCAATCTCTTCGGCAGTTCTCCTTCCATTGCATAGGTTCCAGACCATCGCAGATGTTTCATTCAGACAAAACGCCTCATTTTCCATCAGATCATAAATGATAACTTCATCCCTAAGTTCTTTTATAACAATATCTGTTCGGCGGGCTATTGGTTTAGTCATCGTCGATTTCACCTGTAAATTTTAGTTAATAGTGCCCCAATTCTATATTTATTAACTCGAAAAGCAAGATTAAATAATTCATTTTGATGACCCATTCTTCTATAAAAAGTCGTTTACATAATTAAAGGGAAAAATAATTCTTTAGATTCTTTTCAATTATTTAACTTAAAGAGGGGTAGTTATTATGGCTAATGTTTTTACAGGATTTCATTTTCATCCAAGTTGTGCGGCTCATCTGAATGAGGCTTTAAATATGGATAATGCTTGGGAAATTTTAAGAGGTGAAAACCAAAAAGTTACCAAAACCTTGGAACGGCTACTTGCCAGAAGGGGTATGGCTTTGGCTCAGGCTCATTTTATTGATGTGCTTATCATCAACTATGTACCGGGTCAACCAAGTAATATTCATTTCGTTCCTAGAAACGCAATTGGATTACAAGCTGCGATCGCCGGATTACAGAATGATGAAAGACTTGTAGTTGCAGGACACGCCTCTCAAAATAGGAGATTTATGTGGGGAGCAGCCCCTGATGTGCTGGTAAATTTTTTTACTGGTAATTATGCACCTGCAGTTGACTGCCGATTTAGTTTATATTGTTGTCACGCAGGCGATTTAGAAAGACAAAATGTTCAAGGTCAACCGCCTTATAGATTTATTGGGTGGGCAAAAGATTTTTATGACCAAATGCGTGCTCAAAATGGACAAAATTATTCTGTATCAGCACGCACAGGCACTGTCGCAGTTCAAGCTAATGGAAACAAGGTAATAACCAGTCCTACAGACATAAACTTTTACAAAGTAGTAATGTATGGTAATGATAGAATTAGACTTAAACGCCCAAACAGAAGAAACCAACTTATTACACCATAATAAGTTTTATAAAAAGCATCATTGAACAAATAGAAAAGGGCAAATCAATTATATTTGCCCTTTTCTATTTTATGGAGAAAACCCAAAATGAACTTAGGCAAAAGACGTTTATTTTTATCAAGCAATTCGGTTTATAAAAACTTGAAATATTTGGAACACACAGTCAATGAAATGTCTGAATTTTTAGTCGATGTTTCAAAAATTCTTTTCATTCCTTTTGCTGCCGTTGCCGAGAAAGAAAATCTCAATAAAAGATGGGCAGAATACAATGAAGCACCGAAAAAGGCTTTTGCTGATTTTAATATCGAAGTTGAATCAGTCCACATTTTCGACGATAAAAAGCAAGCTATAAAAAATGCAGAAGCGATATTCATCGGCGGCGGGAACACCCATCATCTGCTTTATTGGTTAAGAGATTTTGAATTAATCGAAACAATTCATAACGAAATGAAAAACGGCAAACCTATGATGGGTTCGAGTGCGGGAACAAATATCTTCTGCCCGACTATTTGCACAACCAACGATATGCCGATTATTTCTAATCCGACATTTGATGCAATTAACGCAATTCCTTTTCAAATAAATCCACATTATCTCGACCCCGACCCCAAATCTGACCATCGCGGCGAAACCCGCCAACAAAGAATAGAAGAATTCTTAAAAGTAAATAACCGAAAAGTTTTGGGACTTCGCGAAGGTGCTTGGTTACAGGTTGAAAATAACAAAATTTTACTCAGGGGCTTAACGGGAGCGAGATTATTCACACAAGAAAATGAACCACAAGAATTTATGCCGACGGAAGAAGGTTTGGATATGACAGAGATTTTACTTGACTAAGAAGCATACTACCTAAACTTAAAAGATTTGTTATCAACCGCTCTTTGTGTCGCTAGAATTCCTTCTAAATGGTCGTATTCGTGTTGAAATAGCTCCGAAAGATCATCGGTCAAATCCCAACTATGCTTCCCCCAATTTTCATCTCGGAAGGTAATTTTACAAGATTTATGACGTCGCACTTTTACCAACAAGTTTGGAAATGAAAAACAATCATCCCAAAGCTCAAACATTTCTTCGCTTAAGTCCGACAATGTTGGATTAATCAAAGTAATCGGACGTTCGACATTAAAACAGATAACCCTTTTCATTAATCCAACTTGAGGAGCAGAAATAGCTCTTCCCGCTCCATATTTGTTTCTAAAAGCGATCACAAGTTTATGCATTTCTCGAACAGATGGAGTTAAAGAATCTACTTCGTCAGGCAAAACCTTTTCAGATTTTTGATACAAAAGCGGATTACCTAATTTTAATATCTTCTCAAGCATGTTGCTTTTATTTTAGCTTGTTAATGTAGCAAAATGAATTTTAAGGTAACGAAAAAAGGTTACTTTTGACATTTTTTATTAATCTTTTCACTTAACATACTTCCAATTACATTCCTATTTTCGTCCAAACCACCAATCGTCAACCACTCACTTCCGATTTTGACCATTCCACGATGATCCATTGAGGCGGTTGGTTTGTCTTTTAGGGCAGTCCATTTCTCTTTGGTTAAGTCCCAAACGAAGACGTGTTTTTTGGCGGTGGCGGGTGTGCCGTTGTAGCCGATACCGTTGTAGTTGTAGGCGGTTGGTGTGCCGCCTATGAAGATTATTTGATTGCGTTTTTCGTCGCCTGCCCCTGCCATACGGTAATGACCTCTGCCGGGGAGTTGAGGCAAGCGTTTGTACGTGATTTTGCGATGGTCTTTTTTGTCGATTGTGCCGAGCCAGCCTTCGTTTACTGTGTCGAAGATTCGTTTGCCATCTTTTTTACCGACGACGGCGACTCCATCAGCAATGACGAATTTGTTTCCAACGATTCCGCCTGCATGTCCGAAAACTGGTGTGCCGGGATAATCAGTTCCGAGTTCCCATTTGTTTTTCTTTGTGTCGTAAATTTGGACTAATTTTACATTGCCCTTGTCGTGCCAACCTGAGACGAGATAAATATAGCGATTTTTGTATGTGAAGGTAACCATATCATCGACGGGCGTTGGCATATCGGCGAGGCGTTTGTATTTCATTTTTTTCGGATCAAATGAAAAAACTTCGGGCGTAGATTTTTCGCTTCCATCTTTTGCGACTGTGTAACCACCGAAGTAATAAACTTTTCCTTTTACGCCTTGGGCAGAGGCTGCAAGACGACCTAATTCAACAGGCAAATCAGGAAGTTTTTGCCAGTTCTTTTCGCCTTCGACATACATAAATGCTGATTTGGAAGTGTCTTTCCAAGTTTTACCGCTCTTTAAACCAGCAAATGAAAATATATAGAACTTCCCTTCTATTTTAAGTTGAGCAACAGCATTGTTTGCGTGCGGTTCGGGCAGAGGCGGGATGCAATTTGCATTGATTGATTGGCTGATTGTTATAGGAAGAATAAACCAAATGAAAAGTTTGATAAGTTTAGATGGCATGTTTTTTGGAAAAAGAAATAGAACGCGGATTTCACGGATTACGCAGATGCTTGCAGATTTGTATTAAGTTTAAGAAAGAGACGCTTCCTCACGGTCGCGTTTCTGCCTTTTTGTCAATTCGCAAAATCTGCATTCTATTTAAATGTTTTGTTTAGTCTTCTTTTCGTTTCCAAAAACGGCTTTTCGTTTTGCTTCCTGTGCCGAATGAAGTCAAAAGCAGTGCGACAAGATGCACTATGAACCAGACGTTTTCAACTCCCATATTTTGATAGATATAGATCAAAATCAAAACTCTTGGCAGAAAAACCCCTAATAAGACATCTCCCCAAATCGGGACTGTGTTTGCCGGAAACGAATCCGAAATAAAATACACAAGCATTGTGATTCGGGGGAACAGCAATGAAAACAGCAAAAAATAAAAATCCATAATTTTTAATCACTCCGCTTAAAAGTTATTTTCACGAAGATTATCTAATTTTCTTCCTATAAATACAAACGTTTTTTGAGGCGTTTTGGTTCAGATTTCTCCTCTTATCACAAAACCCAACCGTTTATCACATTTTTAGTAAATTATGGAGAAACAGAGCTTATAATTTGCCTCCAGTATTAAATAGAAACCCCAAATCTTAGGAGGCGAAAAAAAGGAATGTCTTTATCAATAATTAATCCATATATTTTGAAAAAACTTTTTAAGTTAGCATTTGCGGTCGGGTTTGTTGCCTTTGGAATCGTTTGTTCAAGCCATGCTCAAAATCAGGTTGCGGCAAATACAACTCCCGTTTCAAATAAAAAAGCGGCTAAGAATTCAGTCGTTTTTACCGAAAAAGAAAGAGCTTATGCGATGAAACGTTTTCAACTAACATCTGATTTATTTGCAAAGGAGATCGCGGGATTATCCGATGCTCAACTCAATTTTAAGGAAAACCCAAAACGCTGGTCAATAGCAGAAGTTGCCGAGCACATCATTGATGCGGAATATGGAGTTTTTTCTCTAATAACGAAAAAAGTTTTGAACACCCCTGTCCCGGTCGGCAAAGATGATTACCGCATAAAAGATCAGGTAATCTGGATGACGGTCACAAACCGTAATACAAAATTTAATGCCCCACCGCAGATACAACCAAAAGGAAAATACAAAACCAAATCAGAGATTATGTCTGCTTTCAAAAAAGCCAGAAAAACCACAATGGGCTACATGGAAAAAACTGACATAGATTTGCGTAACCGTTTTGCACAAAATCCCGTTTTGGGAATGATTGATGGTTATCAATGGTTTTTGTTCTTAAATGCACATAGCTACAGGCATTTACATCAAATTAAACAAATTAAAAAACATAAGGATTTTCCTGCTAAATAAGACTTTCTTAACTAAAGCGGGAAAATTACAAGCAAGCGTGAAATTTCGGTTAAATTGGTCAGCAAATTTAATTTTTCCTCACGCTTGCTTTCGATTTTGTATATATTAGTAGTGCTGTGAATAAAGCTTTTGAATCAATTGAAAAATCACTTTTGACGAGAAAATTTATCTTGTCAAAAGTTTTTGTGTTTTGGTCACTACTAACATTTGTGGGACTTTTATTTACAGGCTCTTCATACATATCCATACGAGCAAATAATCCGGAGTTCAGCATTTTCGATGCTCTCAATGCACAAATGCTTCGGTTTCAGATTTGGACAGTTTTATCTCTTCTAATCATTTGGCTCGATCATCTTTTTAGAAAGAAATTTACGGGTTGGAAACAACTTCTGCCGATGCATTTCGGAGCGAGTCTTTTATGGTCTCTGTTGGCAACCTCGACATTTTTTGTTTTTACATGGTTTTTTGATGGTTTGCTTCATTCAAAATTTTCTTCGCTTTCCGAAGTTTTCAGAAACGGATTTATCGGCAACTATGTGATCGGAATTTTTGGCTACAAAGTCATTCTGACAACTAATATTGCACTTGATAATTATAAAAAGTTCGAGCTTGAAAAAGAACATTCCGCCCGGCTTGAAGCACAACTTGCACAGGCAAACTTGCAGGCTTTGAAAATGCAATTGCAACCGCATTTTCTTTTCAACACGCTTAATTCCGTTTCCAACCTAACGCTCGAAAATCCAAAAGATGCCGTTCAAATGATTGCAAGGCTCGGGGATTTTTTGCGTTTGACGATAAACAGCAACGGAACTCAGAAAGTTACTCTGAAACGGGAGCTTGAATTTCTAAAACATTATCTCGAAATAGAAAAAATGCGTTTTCGGGACAGGCTTAAAGTTGAGTTTGATGTGGAAGAAAAAACTTTCTCGGCAGAAGTTCCAAATCTTATCCTGCAACCGCTCGTCGAAAATGCGATCAAACACGGTATCTCAAAATCAATGTCTGCCGGAAAAATTAGCTTTTCATCGAAAAGGATTGGAAAAAAATTGCAAATACAGATTGTGAATGATGGATTAGTTTTCAATGGAAATGGCTTCGGCAAAGAAGGGGTTGGAATTGCCAATACACGCAATCGGCTCAAGCAACTTTACGGAGAGGACTTTAAATTTGAACTGACACCTTTAGAAAACGGAGGTGCAAAAGTTGTTTTGGAAATTCCTTTTTTACAAAGAAAAGCAATCGCCCGCGAAATACACTAAAGAGCGGACAAAAGTAAAATATGTCGCTAGACAAAATAAAAGCCTTAATAATAGATGACGAACCACCTGCACGTTCGGTAATACGGAAAATGCTTGCCGATGATTTGGAAATTGAGATCGTCGGAGAATGCTCAAATGGAATTGAAGCGATCGAAGAAATTTCCAAACATTCCCCTGATTTACTTTTTCTAGACATTCAGATGCCTGAGATGAATGGTTTTGAATTGATCGAATCCTTTGACGAAGGCAAGTTTCCAACCGTCATCTTTGTAACTGCCTACGACCAATATGCCGTCCGTGCTTTTGAGGTTTCGGCAGTTGATTATTTATTAAAACCTTTTGACCACGAACGTCTGGAAAAAGCGGTCGAAAAAGCAAAAATAAATCTGTTTGAAAAAAGTTTTGACGAACGCAATGAGCAGGTCATAAAACTCCTTAAAAATCTCAACAAAAAAGAGGAAAATTTAGAAAGATTCGTCATAAAAAATAATGGTCGCGTTCTATTTGTGCCTGTCGAAGATGTTGCTTGGATTGAGTCGGACGGAAATTATCTTTTAATTCACACTGCAAATCAAAAACACATCATCCGCGAAACGATGAAAAGCGTCGAAGCCAAACTCAATCCACAAAAATTCTTCCGCATACATCGCTCGACAATCGCAAACATAGACTGCATCAAAGAATTACAGGTTCATTTCAACGAAAAGCATCTGGTCATACTAAAAGATGGAATCGAGTTGGTTTTAAGCCGCCGTTACCGCGATAAACTTTCTAAAAAGCTAGGTACTTCAATCTGATTTACAAATCCCAAAACTCAATCCGCAATTCGACATTTCAAAGAGTTTATCTACAATATTAATTTTATAGATATTCAAAGTAATTATCTGGAGATAATTTTTTTTAATGAAAGCACTCGTAAAAAGTAAAGCCGAGGAAGGCTTATGGCTTGAAGATGTTCCCAAACCTAAAATTACAGATAACGACGTTTTGATCCGCGTTCTGAAAACAGGAATTTGCGGAACGGACGTACACATCTACAAATGGGATTTTTGGGCACAGCAAAATATAAATATTTCAACGGTCATCGGACACGAATTTGTCGGTGAGATTGTCGAAGTCGGCGAAAATGTTAATGATTTTAATGACTTTAAAGTCGGCGATATTGTCAGTGGCGAAGGGCATCTCGTCTGCGGACGTTGTAGAAATTGTATGGCGGGAAGACGTTATCGCTGTGCCAATACGATTGGTGTCGGCGTTCACATCAACGGCTGTTTCGCCGAATATATTTCTCTGCCATGGCAAAATATCTGGCGACATGATGACAAAGTAAATTTAGAGGTCGCTTCATTTTTTGATCCGTTCGGAAACGCCGTTCATTCGGCTTTAACATTCCCGATGGTCGGCGAAGACGTGCTTATCACAGGTGCGGGACCGATCGGAATTATGGCAATCCCCGTCGCCCGCCACGCCGGTGCAAGACACATCGTAATCACTGACGTAAATGAATATCGCCTTGATTTAGCAAGAAAATTTGACGTAACAAAAGCGGTCAATGTAACCAAAGAAAAAATCAGCGATGTCCAAAAAGAACTCGGAATGACGGAAGGTTTCGACATCGGTTTAGAAATGTCCGGCAACGCTTCCGCTTTCGGCGATATGATCGAAAATATGGCACACGGCGGCTCGATTGCACTACTTGGAATCCCGCCCGAAGAGATGACGATTGATTGGAACAAAGTCGTTTTCAGTATGCTCACGATTAAAGGAATCTACGGACGCAAGATATTTGAAACCTGGTATCAAATGACCGTCCTTCTCCAATCCGGCGTTAACATCGAACCTGTCATCACACACCGTTTTCCGGCGGAAGAATACGAAAAAGGATTTGAAGCGATGATGTCGGGAAATTGCGGGAAAGTTATTTTAGAATGGGGTGAGATCTAGAAAGTAGAAATGAATGACGCTATTGCAAAAGAGTTAGAGGTTTTGTGGGCAGATTTTGATAAATATGATGTAAATCAAAAACTAGACTCATCTGAAAGAATAGGGCAGATTGCTACCAAAGAAGATTTGCCTCAACTGATTTCAGCTTTAAAGTCTGAGAGAAATGACTTTTGGACACGGGAGCTATTAGCACATCCGATTTCTGAACTTGGCGGATCAAAATATCTACAAGAATTATTTGATGCTTTAGAAAAGAATTATGAAGAAGGTCATGATAATGACAATCTTAACTTTTTTTTAACCGAAATAGCAGATTCTGAGCCTCAATTATGTAAAAAAGAGTTGTTAAGATTAATTGACTCATCTAATTTCAAATATAAAAATCGTGCTAAATGGTTACTTGAATTTTGTGACTGACAGTTGATTTCAATTTGTGATTCTTGTCGCCAAAGGTGACCAACAATATAGCCTAGCGAGAATCGCTAGGAATTGAAACAAAAACAAACGCCGTCGCTGAAAGTGACGAACAAATTTATGCCGCAATCAATTGTTAAAATGTTAGCCCACATCGTTTTTTCAACAAAGAATCGTGCGGATTTGATTCATCCCGAAATTGAAGATGGTTTATTCGGCTATATTCATGGAATTGTCGAAAATAACAATGCAAAATTGATTATCGCAAACGGCACAACTAACCATATTCATTTGTTAGTTTCATTGCCGAAGAAAATAGATATTCCCGACCTTATTGGCGATATAAAACGGGATAGTTCGGTTTGGATAAAAGAACAGGATTCACAATTTAACAATTTTTATTGGCAGAGAGGCTACGGGGCATTTTCGGTTGGGCAATTGGAGATTGATAAAGTTAAAAACTATATTGCCGGACAAAGAAAACATCACAAAAACAAAAGTTTCAAAACAGAATACAGAAAGTTTTTGAATAGATATAATGTTGAATATGATGAAAAATATGTTTGGGATTGATTGTTAAATTACCGAAAAACTGATTACTAGATTAAATTTTAATCGTATTACGGTTTCAATCGCCAAAGGCGATAAACATAAGAGCCTAGCGAGAATCGCTAGGTCATCAAATGTAATACAATCCGTCGCTGTAGGCGACGAACAAATCAACGTTTATTGTCGCTCACTTTCAGCGAGCAATTGGCTTAATAATTAAATTCCTATGGTTTCACCATAGGCTATAATGTTTGTCGCCTTTGGCGACTTGTGAATGAATAAAATTATGTACGGAGCAACAAAACAAATTCTGGAAACGGAATTGGAAGGTATAAAACAGGCGGGAACTTATAAAAACGAACGCGTTATTGAAAGCCCGCAGGATGCGAAAATTGAGGTTGGGAACAAGGAAGTTCTGAATATGTGTGCGAACAATTATTTGGGGCTTTCGGATGACGAGCGGATTATTGAGGCGGCGAAAAACTCTTTTGATGATTGGGGTTATGGTTTGTCTTCGGTGAGATTTATTTGCGGGACGCAAGAGATTCACAAGGAACTCGAAGCGAAGATCAGCGAGTTTTTGGGAATGGAAGACACAATTCTTTATGCGGCTTGTTTTGATGCGAACGGTGGTTTGTTTGAACCGCTTTTTACCAAAGAAGACGCGATTATTTCTGACCAACTAAATCACGCCAGCATTATTGATGGCATAAGGCTTTGCAAAGCCGCCCGCTATCGTTACAAAAATAACGATATGGCAGACCTCGAAGAAAAATTAAAAGAGGCGAAAGAAAATGGTGCGAGGCAGATGATAATTGCGACCGACGGTGTTTTCTCGATGGACGGCTACATTGCGAATTTACAAGGCATTTGCGATCTGGCGGAAAAATACGGTGCTTTGACGATGGTTGACGATTGCCACTCAACCGGATTTATGGGCAAAACCGGACGTGGAACGCATGAACATTGCGATGTTATGGGCAGAATAGATATTTTGACGGGAACGCTCGGCAAGGCTTTGGGCGGTGCGATGGGCGGTTATACTTCGTCGAAAAAAGAAGTGATAGATATTTTGCGACAGCGTTCGCGTCCGTATCTGTTTTCAAATTCGCTCGCACCTTCGATCGTCGCAGCTTCGATCAAAGCACTCGACCTTTTAACCGATTCAACCGAACTTCGCGACAAACTTGAAAGAAACACAAAGTTCTTCCGTGAAGAAATTAACAAAATCGGCTTAGAAGTTCTTCCCGGCGAACATCCAATTGTCCCAATTATGTTCTACGATGCCGAACCTGCTGTAAAAATGGCAGAACTTTTGATGGAAAAAGGTGTCTATGTAATTCCATTTTCTTTCCCGGTTGTGCCAAGAGGAAAAGCACGCATCCGAACACAAGTTTCCGCCGCTCATTCGATGGAAGACTTGAAGTTTGCGGTCGAAAAATTTGCGGAAGCAAAAGAGGAATTAGGAATTTAAGAGTTTGCCCGCGAATAAACGCGAAAATACGCGAATAAGGAGAAGAAAAAAGAATACAAAAAAGCTTCTGTCCACAGATTAACACAGATTCTTAAAAATTCTTATCCGTGTTTATCTGTGTTAATCTGTGGATAATTTCTTTTCGCGTCCTTTCGCGGATAACAAAATATGTCCAAATTCATAGCCGAACACGAAACTGACAAACTCTTTGTTCATGATGAGAAGAGAGATTACCTGCCATGGATTTTGATGGGTTTGGTTGTCGTTACGATGTGTTTGATACTTTGGACACAAGGGCGGATTTGGTTTTGTAAATGGGATTCACCGCTTTATTTGTGGTCGAGCGATGTCTGGAGCAAGCACAATTCACAACATCTTTTAGACCCGTATGTTTTCACACATCTTCTTCACGGATTTTTATTTCTGTGGGGATTGGATTTAATTGTTCACAAATTGTTCGGCAAGAAACTTTCATTTGCGTGGCTTCTGTTTTTCGCAATTTTAGCCGAAGCGATTTGGGAGGTTGTCGAAAATTCAAAATATATCATCGAAATTTACCGCGAAAACACTGCTTCGCTTGAATACTTTGGTGATTCGATCATCAATTCCTTCGGTGATGTGATCGCTTGCGGAGTCGGCTTTGTTATCGCCTACGTCCTAAGATTCCGTTGGGCTTTGGCGGTATTTTTAATTACCGAACTCATACTCTTTTTTACGATCAGAGATAGTCTTTTAGTTAATATAATTATGCTCATCTACCCGATCGAAGCCCTCAAACAATGGCAGATGAGCGGTCAGGAAACTGCTCAGATCCTCAACGTCTTTTTCTAATTTAGCCCGCCAATCCACACTAATTCTCGCTAATTTCCCCTCTTTTATTCGCGTCCATTCGCGTAAATTCGCGGGCAAATAATCGTATCAATTCACAATCTTAATACAGCCATTTTTTATCTCAATTTTTGAGTTTGTTTTAACCGTCACGTCACCACATTTAGTTGAAATAACGGCTGAATCTCCGCCGCCTTGAATCGTGGTTGCACCTGTCGTTGAACCTCTAAATTCAACTGTCCGCGTCGAACCACCGATTTTTACCGACATCTTATGTGTTGTCGAATCTTTGTTGTAATATTTGATGTAAACTGACGCAAAGGCATTAATGCCAAAAGTCAGAACGAGCACTGCCGTAATTGTTAGTTTTTTCATAGTTTCTCCTGTTTACTTTGATTTGTAACTAAATGAATAGCTTGTACCGACAGGAACGCAACCACAGCAAAATTCTTGCATCGCCTTCTGTGTTTGTTTACATTTATATCAAGATGAAAAATACTAAAATCTTCGGAAAACTCATTTTCTCAAGTCTTCTATTCCTAACATCGGTACTTTTCTTAGTTGGCTGTGAAAGCAGCAATACAAAATTCAATGCAAATGTCGATGAAAAAAATGTCACGGACATCGAAAAAGAAAAAGAAGCGATAAAAAATACCCTCACAGATATGTGGGACGCGATCGAAAAAGGCGACATCAAACGCTACGCCTCACATGTTCATCCCGATTTCACACAATGGGGCGAAACCGCAAAAACCCTGCGTGAAGGAAAAGATGCAGAGGTAAAAGGAATTGAGGATTGGATAAATGAACCAACCAAAGTTGCCACCCAAATGAAAGAACCAAAAGTCACAGTCCGCGGCGACACAGCTTGGATAACTTACTATTGGGAAGACGAAGGAACTTCAAAAGGAAAACCATTCGCCACACGCGGAAAATCAACCCGAATATTCGTTAAAGAAAACGGCAAATGGCTCTGCATTCACGGACATTACACATTGTTGGAAGATGAGAAAAAGTAAGATTTTTTTAAAATCAGTATAACGAACGATAGTAAGTAAGTTCATAAATAATCAAGACAAATTTAACGAAAAAACTATTAAATAAAATGGCGAAATTGTGTTAGAAGTTGCTTAAAAACCCAAGAAATTTGAATAAAACCAAAAATAAATAGAACACGGATTACGCAGATTACGCGGATATTCACAGATTTGTTTAGAATAAATCCACGAAGATCCATGAAATCCGCTTTCTATTCCTAATGTCTCACAACTAGCCATTGAAAATGGCGTCAGCATAAAGCCCAGTATGAAGCGTCAGCGGAATGCTGGGTTATCGAATCACCAGCAATTTCAAGCCATCGCAAGATGGCGACAGCACCATACCCATTTAACGATTGTTGCAAATTTCAAATATGTTAGATGAATCAATCGCTGTCGCCCATTTTCATGGGCTTCCACAATTTTTCTCATAAATACCTAGCGTTCCGCTGACGCTTCACACTAGGCTTTACGTTGTCGCCCTCTGTCGAGGGCTGAGATCGAAACGATGCGTTATACGTATTTTTCAATTGCCAAAATTTCTTCTAATATTTGATTCGTTAAAATCTAATGCTAAAATTCCGAATCAAATATAATATTGTCCCCTCCCAAACTTATGGCACAATCTTACACAAATCTTGTTTATCACATCGTATTTTCAACCAAAGACCGCAGACCGATTATCACGGACGAAAACAAGTCTCGGCTTTATGAATACATTGGCGGTTCAATTCGTGGACTCGGCGGAAAATCTCTCGGCGTTGGCGGAATGAGCGACCACGTTCACATACTTGCCAAACTCCGCCCTGACAAATCTGTGTCCAACGTCATGCGTGAACTAAAAGCCAACTCTTCAGGCTGGATGAAAAGGGTCTTTCCCGACGCGTCAGATTTTTCTTGGCAAAACGGCTACGGAGCATTCACCGTAAGTGCTTCACAAATCAAAGCCGTCCAAAATTACATCGCTAACCAAGAAGAACATCACAAAAAATACAATTACGGTTTCCGAGGCGAATTCATAAAAATCCTCCGTGCAAACGATGTCGAATTTGAAGAAAAATATTTATTCAAATAAAAGTATAATTCAAAAATACAAGAACGATTCAAAAACAAAATTGCATATCGTAACGATTCAAAAATAAAATTTCAGACCACAAAAACTATAAAATTAGTGCGTGATAACGCACGGCATCGTAAAGCCTAGTGTGAAGCGTCAGCGAAACGCTAGGTCAATTACAAACAAAACCATCAAGCCCATGAATATGGGCGACAGCATCAATCAACATCAAATCAAACGACAACACGAAACCATTTCCACCAAACAATTCCCCAAACCAATCGCTGTCGCTATCTCACGATAGCTCAAAAATCTGTTGTCATCCAAAACCCTGCGTTCCGCTCACGCTCCACACAGGGCTTTACGCTTTCGCCATTTTCAATGGCTTTTTTGAAAATGTTGTTGCTAATTTCTATCGCCAAATCTTCAGGTATCTTCCGAACCATTTTTGTACCCAATCTTTCTTCAAACCTTCAATTGTGCTTTCTGTTCCTAATGCTTGAGTTACTTTGGCGAGGGTTGGATAGACGTGGATGGCTTCGTTTAGTTGGGCGATTGAGAGACCGTGTTTCATTGCTACGGTGAATTCGCTGATTAGTTCGCCGGAGTGGATTCCGACTATTGTAACGCCGAGGATTTTTTTGCCTTTGAGGACTAATTTTGCGAAGCCTTCGGGTTCGCCTTCGGCTAAGGCTCGATCGTTGTGGTCGAGGTGGACTTTATAGACTTTTACTTTGTCGGCACCGTATTTTTCTTTTGCCTCTTTTTCGACCATTCCGACGCGGGCGATTTCGGGTTCGGTGAATGTTGCCCAAGGGACGACTCGGTAATCGGTTTTTGTCATCAAGGGGAAGAATAAGAAGCAATTTTTGAGTACGATTTGTGCTTCGTAATCTGCCATGTGCGTGAATTGGAATTTGCCGTTGATATCGCCAGCGGCGTAAATTGCTTTGTTGGTTGTTCGCAAATAATCATCAACTTTTATTTTCCCACGTTCGGTTTCAACTCCTGCCGCTTCGAGTCCTAAATTGTCTGAATTTGCTTTTCGTCCGACGGCGGCGAGGATTTCGTCGCAGACAAACTCTTCTTGTTTGCCGTTTCGTTCGACGGTTACGACCTTTTTGCCATCTTCCGTTTTATAAAATTTTACGGCTTTTGTTTCGGTTAAAACTTTCATTCCGTCTTTTTCCAAAACACCTTGCATAAGAGCGGAAACTTCTTCATCTTCTTGCTTTAAGATACGGTCATTCATTTCGATGAGTGTTACATTTGAGCCGTATCTTTGAAATGATTGTCCGAGTTCGACACCGATTACACCACCGCCTAAAACTACCATTGTTTCGGGCAATTCTTTAACGTGAAAGACTTCTTCATTGGTGATGTAACCTGTTTCTTCTAGTCCTTCAATTGGCGGAATGAATGGTGAAGAGCCTGTCGAGATGCAGAAGCGTTTGGATTTCATCGTTTGCTTTGTGCCATCTCGCAGTTTGACCTCGATTTCGTTTTTGCTAGTAAACTTTGGCGTTCCGAAGATTACTTCCGCCCCCATTTCTTCAAAAACTTCGGGGGCATCGTGTTCTTCAATTACGCCGATTACATCTTGGACTCGACCTGTGATTGAAGCGAAATCTTTTCCTTTGAATGTTGGCTCGACTTTTTCAAAGCCGTATTTTTCGGCATTACGCATATCGGAAGCAAGTCTTGCCGAACGGATAAATGTTTTGGATGGAACGCAACCTGTCCAAAGGCAATCGCCACCGAGTTTGGCTTTTTCGATAAGTGCAACCTTCGCACCCAAAATCCCTGCACCGCCAGCCGCAACCAATCCTGCCGAACCACCACCAATAACAATCAAATCGTAAGTTTCGCTCATAATTTTTAGCTGTAAGCTATATTCCTTCTTTTTTAATATAAATACTCTGGTGGAGAAACTTCTTTTATAAAAATAACTCCGTCATATTGATTTGTAATCACCATTTCTTGCGGAAAAATTCCGTTGTATCTTGCAGTAACGGGAATCGTAAACATCCAAGTTTTCCCTCTTTTCTTTCTTTGATTTAGAAAGTCTACAAATAGATAATTTCCGCTTAGCTGCTTGAATTTTGACTCAAACATTCCACCTTTAGCATCAGTAATCTGATAAACTTTTCGCCTGTTATTTGTTGCCGAACCGCTGTTTGTGTAAAAACCGATTGTGTAAATTTTTCCGACATATTTTTTCATAAGCCAGCTTCCCATCATGCGTGTTGCAACGCCCGGAAAAATCTCTTTTGTCGGCGGAATGTCTTCGTTTTTATAACGAATGTGGGCATTGTGTCCCCAGATGATTATTTTTTTATTTGGATAAAGGTTTTCCGCAATGAATTCTATATTTTGTGCCATTCCTTCATCCCGAAGTTCGACATAGGCTTTCAAATCGAGTGCGGTTTGTTGCTTTATGTATTGAGCTAAAAAATTAGCAGTTTGCATAGCAACTAAAGCATCTTTTTTATGCTTATATTTTGCTAAGTTTTCTTTGATTAATTTCGCTGTTTTTTCGTAACTTTCGATAAATTTACTTCGGTTTTCCCTAAAAGATTTTCGGCGTTCATTCGATTTTTTTGCGTATTCTTTTAAGAAAAATTCATCAAGTTCAAAAATTTCCTGTGCGGATTTTTTATCAATTTTAGCCACAGCTTCTTTCAAAAACTTTGGTCTATGTTTTTTATTACGCCCGATTGGTTGAATGTCGAAACCTATGTATTTAAGCGGTTTATCTGTTTGGCGATTTTTCTTGATGTATTCAAATAAATTTAAGACTTCTTTTGTATGCCAAACGCCGAACATACAATCAATTAGTGATTTCATAGGATTTAAATCACCTGCAAATTTATCAGATTGATAGCATTGATAAAGTGAACTTTCAAAAGCGATTACTTCAAAATCCATCTCTTGATGAAGAAATTTTACAAGCCGAGTTTTAGCTTGAAAATACTCTTTCATTCCATGTCCACCTTCGCCAAGTTGGACAATTCGTTTCTCTTTGAGAAGTTTTTTTAAAAATTTTAGGTCGTCAAAATTTTCTGATTCCAAAGATTTTATTTCTTTTGAATTCTGCTTGAGAAACTTCGTCCATTTATCGTTTTGTGAAGCTTGAGAGAATAGATTAATTGAAAAAAAAGCTACGACAAATGTTAAAAAACTTACCTTGAAAAGAACACTTCTCAACTACTTTCTCCTTGGTCAGCTTTTTCTGCATCAACTTCACTAATTTGTCGTCGCACCTTTTTCAGAGTTGAATACGCTCCAAAAATAACGAGTGCAACCACAGCTATGTAAACCCAAATCGGGACATTCATTCCAACGATGATTAGATAAATGTATGCGGAAAGAAAGAAGAACGTAGCCGCGAATGCCGGAAAGACAATTGATTTGCCTTTGCGGTAGTTACGTACTAACCACGCAATACACAAAGAAAAAAGCGGAATTGCTCCGACATAGATTCCCCCGAAAATATACGGATTTACTCCGTAGTCTTTACCGAGGCTTAAAAACCATTCTGTAAATGCTTCCCACATAGTCGTTAAAATAATTCTATTTATGTTTAACTTTATTCCATCTTGCCCAAAATTAAAATTCTCTTAACTATATTTTTCATTCTCACTTGACAAATACTTGTTGCAACAAGTATTTTATAGTTATTGTGAGTCAGTTATTAAAAGAAATCAAACAAACCAAACCTTTTTCGAGTCTGGAAGAAGAGGTTTTCTTAAATTTGCAAAGAACTGCTTATGCTCTACGGCAAAGCAGTAATGAGGTTTTGAAAGAACAAAACTTGAGCGGACAGCAATATAATGTTTTAAGAATACTTCGCGGTGCGGGGGAAAAGGGTTTGGCAAGTAGTCAGATAAGTGACCGTTTAGTAACGAAAGACTCTGATATTACAAGGCTTTTAGAGCGTTTAAAGAAAAGAGATTTAATCAAGACGGCAAGAGCAGAAGAAGATCGTCGGGTTAAGGTTTCTAAAATAACAAAGAAGGGTTTAGATTTATTGAAAAGACTCGATAATCCTATCCAAGATAAAAATAAAAACTTACTAGGACATCTTGGCGAAGACCTTTTGCAACAGCTTAACGCTCTTTTAGTTTTAGCAAGGAAAGGTAAATAATTTTTTAATAAATAGTCGTTGTAACGACTATTTAGATTAAGGGGGAAATAAACATGAACGTAATTTTACATCCATTATCAAGATTTTTAGTGGCGTTGATATTTTTGATGTCAGGCGTAGGGAAAATTTTTAACTTTGCAGGAACTTCTGAAGGAATGGCAAAGGTAGGCTTCCCGATGCCTGACTTGTTCTTGGTTGGTGCGATAGTTTTTGAGCTGGTCGGGGGTTTGCTTTTATTAATTGGGTATAAGGCAAGAATTGCGGCAGTAATACTAATAGTTTTTATTATTCCCGCGACGCTGATTTATCACGTTCCAAATATGGCAGATCGAGCTGAAATGATCGCCGTATTAAAAAATCTAGCGATTATAGGGGCTTTAATTAAATTCTTAGCAGACGGTGCGGGAGCATTTTCAGTTGACGAAAAAGGTGAATAGAGCATCAAAGGTTGAAAACCACTTTTGAAAAGACATTTTTAACAAGATAAAATTTTAGATTGTTAAAATAACTTTAATTCACTAAAAAATCTGGAGTAAGTATTAATGAATAAGAGAAGATTTTTGTTTTCAATCTTTGGTGTCTTTGCACTTTTTGTATTGGTTGCTGTTTTTAGCTTTAGCGGAAATTCAAATGCGAGTTCGATGACGGTCGAAGAACGCATCGAAGCTTATGCTGTAAAAACAAAGCTTTCCAAAGAAGAGCAAATGGGCGATTACCAATTTGATAAAGCCCACAGCACAATCGGTTTTAAGATAAGACATATGGGCTTAGTAGATGTACCCGGAGCATTCAGAAAATTTGACGGCGTTATCAATTTCGATGCTAAAAAGGCTAAGAATTCAAAGGTTGAATTTACAGCCGAAATGAAATCGGTAGATACAGGCATCAACGCACGCGATAATCACTTGAGAAGTAAAGATTTCTTTGAAGTGCAGAAATATCCTGAGATGTCTTTCAAAAGCACGAAGGTCAAAAAGAAAGGAAAAAGATATATCGTTACCGGCGATCTAACGATGAAAGGAGTCACAAAACAGGTCAGAATCCCTATGCGTATGTATGGACCAATCAAGGACGGTCGCGGCACGATTCGCATGGGAGTTACGGGACAAACTGTTATTAATCGTAGAGCTTTTAATGTTAATTATGGTTCAAATTTACCGAACGGAACGCCTATGCTTTCCGATAATGTCGTTGTAGATTTACAAATCGAATCAGTTAAGAAAAAGCCTAAGCAAGCGAAAAAGTAAATTTTATTGAGTGAATGGGAGGAATTTTTTTAGGATGAAAAAAGTTATTTTAACAATTGTTTTTGCGTTAATTGGTGGAGCATTTTTATTCGGAACAGATTCGCTGGATGCGAAAAAGATTTCAATTGAAGAAAAATTTGGCAACAGCACTGTTGTGGCAGAATCAGGAGCATACAAATTTGACGTTGCTCACAGTGCAATCGGCTTCAAAGTAAAGCATATGGGACTTGTTGATGTACCGGGATATTTTACGGAGTTTTCCGGAACGGTGAATTATAATGCTGATGATGTTACAAAATCTTCAGTCGAATTCAGTGCAAAAACAGCAAGCGTAGATACGAGAGTTGCGAGACGGGATAATCATTTAAGATCGGCTGATTTTTTCGATGCAGAAAAATTTCCGGAAATTACTTTTAAGAGTAAAAAGGTCGAAAAAAGTGGTGATACGTTAAATGTTACTGGCGATTTCACACTTCGCGGCGTTACAAAAACTATGACAATTCCTGTTAAAGTTGCGGGGTTTGCAAGTGGCAGAGGCGGTTCAAAAGTTATGGGAGCGACCGCCGAAACAATGTTTGACCGCACGGCTTTTGGTGTTGATTACGGAGCTAAAAGCGGTGCAATCGGAAAAGATGTAAAAGTTATTTTGAACATAGAAGCTAAAAAGTAAAAATTCGTAAATACGTAAAAATACCCGCCTCATCGGAGATGGGTATTTTTTTATTTCAAATTTAACTTGCCATAGCTATCACATTGTTCTCATTTTCATATTCATACCCAAAATGATCGTAAGCCGCAGGTGTCACGATTCTTCCGCGAGGTGTGCGGTTTAAGAAACCGATTTGAATAAGATAAGGTTCGATAACTTCCTCGATCGAATCTTTTTCTTCTTGGATTGAAGCTGAGATTGTTCCCAGACCGACAGGTCCGCCGTCAAATTTTTCGATTATGTTTGTCAGAAGTTTGCGGTCAACTTCATCTAAACCAAAACGATCAACTTCCATTTTATCGAGGGCTTTTCTGGCAACCTCGCCCGTTATTTTTCCATCACTTAAAACTTCGGCAAAATCCCTTACTCTTCTTAGCAGACGATTGGCAATCCGTGGCGTTCCGCGTGACCGTCTGGCGAGTTCATTCGCACCGCTTGCTTCCATATCTACACCTAAAATTTCCGCTGAACGGTGGGCGATAACTTCCAAGTCTTTTGGTGGATAAAAATCCAGATGATTTATGATCCCGAAACGTCCGCGCAAAGGTGCTGAGATCATTCCGGCACGAGTCGTTGCTCCAACTAATGTAAATTTCGGTAATTCCAGACGAACCGAACGAGCCGCCGCACCCTCGCCGATCATTATATCCAGATAGTAATCTTCCATTGCTGAATAGAGTATTTCTTCGACCTGCGGACGCAAGCGATGAATTTCGTCTATGAATAAAACATCTCCTTCTTCTAAATTCGTTAAAATCGCCGCTAAATCTCCTGATTTTTCGACTGCCGGTGCGGAAACTGCCTTCAAATTTGCTCCAAGTTCGTTGGCGATAATTATCGAGAGTGAAGTTTTACCAAGTCCCGGAGGTCCAAATAAAAGGACGTGATCGAGTGCTTCGCCGCGTCTAAGGGCGGCTTTCAAAAATATGCGTAAATTGTTTATAAGTTTTGTTTGACCGATGTATTCGTCCAGACATTTCGGACGCAAACTTGGCTCTACTGAAACATCTTCGAGTGTTGCTTCCCCAATGGTCAAATTGTTTTTTAGTGTTTCATTTTCTACTAATTTCAAAGTCATTTTTTGTGAACCCCTACATTTAAAGGTATCAATAGCCCGACTGTGAAAGAGAGCTTTAGCTAATCAACTATTTAAATTTACTAGCAAAAGCCCTCCCTTACGGTCGGGCTACTGACACTAAACTAACTATTTTATGCCGCGAGCTTTTCTTCTTTTCCTTCAGCTTGCGGAAATTGAATTACATTATCTTTCGCTTCTTTAACGAGCGGACGGCTAAGCTTATCAGCAAGCCAGATTCGATAAATCTCTGATTCTTCTGTCTTTCCTGTCCATCTTGCACGGTTGAGCATTAACAAACCCATTTCGAGAGCATGATGCTGTCCGGCACGGTCTTCTTTTCGTCTGAAATAGTTGTAAGTTTTTTCCAACTCACGAACGCTTCGGCGAGCCGTTTTTACATCCTTAAAACCCAACTTTCCACGAAAATGTTTTGAGTAAACATTCATCGGATAAGCGGTCGAGGTATATAGATCAAAATAGTTATCAATCAGACCCTCTTTGTGCAGAACTGAACCGACATAACTTGGCTTCGCTCCCGAAATAGCCGAGATCGCTTCAATCTCCGTAGTTCCCGATTTATAAAGCGAAAGAATCATATCTTTCTTGCTTTTAATTTCTTCTGTTTCTTCTGCTTTTACGATTTCTAATTTAGCTTTTCTAGTCATAACTTTTTTACCACCTCACTGAACATTATTATATCATTGTTTCACAGATGAAACAAGTAAATTATGCATAAAACGCAGGTTTTTCTCAAATGCGTAAATACTGCAAAAACAGCACTTAGCGATAAGGTGAAGAGGTTACACAGAAAAAAAGGGAGAAAGCAAAACCTTCTCCCTTTCATTCATTTCAGATGTTAAATTTTATTTTCTCAAAAGCACAACAGGAGATTGCTCCGCATCACGTATTTTTGAGTAAAAATCCCGAACTATGTTGTATTTTTCTGTTGGAACAATTGTTCGATTTGTTACCAAAGAACGCTTAAAGATCAGCTTTCCTTCTTTTACTTCATAACTTGTCGAATACTTTCCGAAAGAAGTGTCTAAACTAACCTCGTCAGGAACTTCATCAACGATAAATCCTTTCGGAAGTTCAAAGACAGCTGTTTCATTAAACGAGTTTGATTCCAAAGAAACTGGGTGCGTTCTTTCTTTATCCGTCAAATAAATCGAACGCGAACGATTTACGATCGCAGGCTTAAATATAAGCAGGCGATTCTGCATAAGCTGTCCGTATGTCGGAGCAGAAAATTCAACTTTCAGATCGAAACTTGCATCAAGATGATTATCTTTTGGAGTAAAGTTAACAAGTTTAGCGGCTGTTGCTCCAGTTGTTAACCAACGCTCAATCATTTTTTGATAATCGCTTTTTGAAAGCCTTCTGAACATTGTTCGCTCATACCTTGATGATTGTCCGCTCGTAGCTTCGTGGATTTTTCCTGCGATAGAGCCATTTTCCGCAACCTTAACTTCTATTGTTCTTTCCAAAGAATTATTTTCAGGCGGAGTCGTCGGCATTTCCAATAGATTGCCATTCTCACCAGCCATCACAAGACCATAACTTCCCTGCAAATAATCAGGCAAATCCCCAACTGGAGTCATATCATCGGTCGCATCAAAAATTAGAAGTCTGCCCAGCTTTTCATTTTCAATAACAGTCGGTGATTCAGTTTCTTTGCTTACACGAACTGCAATGATGCAGTGATTAAACTGTCTCGGAGATGCCCATTCTTTGCGAACGAATGTCGGGTCCCCTGAATAAATAGCAACCGGATAGGATTCAATTTTCAGTGCTTGAAGCATCGCCCGCATCAAGGTTGCTTTATCCTTACAATCTCCATACCCACGTGACATAACTTTGTCCGAAGCCCTCGGTTTATAGCCATTTCCATAAGCTACACCAATGTCAATTGAGATATATTGGAGATTTTGCACGTAAGTTCCGATAGCCTTGATTTTATCCAACTCGGTTTTTGCATTCGCTGTTAATTCTCTGGCTTTAGCAGCAATTTCGTCGTTGATAACAACTTGCGGATCGTATAATCCAGTCGCCCATTTTGAAACTTCTTTCCAATTATTAAAGGTGCGGTTTATCCCTTTGTTAGCTTCGTCTGGCTTAAAGTTTACAGCCATAAAAGGTGCCAGATTCATAACCGAAGGTGCCATCGGTTCGGGAGGAATCGGTGGAAGATTTCCGAGTTGCCAGATGTATCTTGAACCGCTAACCGTTGGTTTTATATCCGTGTGATTAAAAGTAACGCTCGAAGCAGTCCAATTGTTTGGAAGATTTAAAACATACCGAGAATTTACAGTCGGCAAACGTCCCTGAAATTGCCATATATCCTGATAAAAGAGCGGTGGATTTTCCGTTTCGATCGTATATCCAAAGACATCGCCGACATTTACATCATTAGAAGCATCAATAACTTTTACGCGTCCCTCATTGTAAACGTCATCTTGATCGGCAATTACATCTAACGTTTCTTTTTTACCGTAATCTTTATTTGAGCCGTTTTGATAAACAACCCAAGCTTCCATATCACGGACTTTTCCTGCACTTACCAGATAAAAGCCTCTTGCTCTGGCAAAACCTCTTCCTTCACGATTCAGAAGTTTGATCGCATAGCGTTCGGTCGTAACAATTTTGCCGTTTTCATTAACAGTTGTTTCCTGTTCGTTATGCAAAACAACTGCGGGAACATCTTTTTCATAGGTGGGTGTCTTGATTTTCGATGCCTGTTTTAGCCATGAAGGGGGGGAGCCTCCAAAAGCATTAATAGCAAGTATGAAAGTAAAACTAAAAATTAAAATCGGGCGAGAGTTTTTGAACATATATCCTCCAAAAAATAGGAGAGTTAATATCTTTGTGCAGAAAAGATATTAACTCTCAAAAAGTGAGTTGAATTACGGTGTTACATTTTTCTTCAAAGAAATCGTATGTGCATCAGCTTTATGAAATGCATCAAACATATTTTTTACTGCTTTGTAAGAGCGCACTTTAAAAAACGTATATCCGCCGCCGCCGAAATAGAATTTTCGATCAAAACTTAAGATGTTATTGCTTCTATCAATATTCATCTTTATATCAAGTAATCCTATTTTTTGAGTATCATTTAGCGGAGAAGGCGAATCGGCATTGTCTAATGAAAATCCTTTTGGCAATTTGATCTGAATCTTGTCATTTTCTGACCAAGGATACTCAAAGTAAACGTCATATTTTCTGTCAGCAGTTGCAAACAGAGGATTTTCACCGTATTCAAAAACACCTGGTTGGAAGAACATACGCTTACCGGTTTTTTGGGCATAATTCGGAATTCGTATCTTATAGTTGTGAATCAGAGGAAGACGATGATTATCCAGATTCTGTATAGAAACTTCCGAAACTTCCGCTGAACTGATGCGGGATTTGACGTCGTTTATGATTTCTTCTTGTCTTCGGTTTTCCGACTTATCAAAAGAACTTAATCTTTCCGTAAGAGCCATCTGCCCCGTGTATTTGACCGTAACTGTTCCTTCTAGAGTTCCATCTTCAAGAAGTTCAAATTTACCGGTTCGTTCAGCATTAGATTTTTCCTTCGTCGTATAAGGAGTTTCAACCCACTGCATAGTGTTTTCACCTACCAAAAGAGCCCAAACATCTTCCTCATACCAGACAAGCATTCCCTGTGGTAAAAACTTTATTCCCGGGTTAAAAAATTTCCATTTGCCGTTTACATTTACTGCAATGGCTCCCTGATGTACAAAATTTTCATTTGTCATTTTCGGCGTAAAGAACATTTCACTTCTGTCGGCTAAAAATGCAATTCTGGTTTCAAGTCCAAGCGAATGTGCCATTGCTCCAAAAAGCATATCTATATATGGAATAGAAGCTTGCTTTTTCTTTAAAACATCTTTAATTGCTTTGATTTTTGGTAAATCATCTCTTTCATCTTCGGTTAATGTCGTGTCGAAAGAAGTATTATGAATTTGTGTCTGGACAAAATCGTAAAGCCTTTTAATTTTTTCTTCATCAGTTTTAGCGGAAGCCGTAACCTGCTCAGCCATTTTCGTTATACTCTTGTCCTTTTTGAGCATAGCTTTAACTAAAGGTCTTCTTTCCAACCCATATCCGCCCCAAAAACCTCCAGGGTTACTCGGATCCTTGATAACAATCGAATACGAATAGAGGGAATTACTAGAGAATGAGATATCTAAACCTTGCAGAAGCATCCAGGGACGAACCATATCTTCAGGTGGCATTCTGGGTTCTTCTTTAAAAGCCGGAACATTTTTACGTTCGGCAAGATAAAAACCTTTTTTGTCTTTGATGAAATTTGTGTCATTGAAATTATATGACTGAAATCTGGGTTTGCTCTTTTTGCTATAAGGTTTGTAGTAATAAGAGATTTTTTGAATTGGAATATCTCTTTGAAAAACGAGTTTCATTCCAACTGCTCCGGCGTTTCTGATTATTTCCCGGTATTGGTATTCAACTATCACGCCAGGCTCAATATTCGGAACAGCAAAAGATTTAGCTTTAACCTTTGTTTTATTGACCTTGACAATATCTCTTTCAAAAATGTCATCTTTTGAAATTTCAACGATCGCTCCGTCGGGTTTGATTACTCTCGCCGCAACATCCTTGATCTTCATTCTTTTCGTGTAAGGTATATCGAATTTACTGTACTTCTCACGTCCTCTTTCCGTCAGAATTTTTACACGAACATAATGCTCAAGAGACAATTTCGAGCTTGAACGATCATTGATCCTAACCTCCCAAAAAATTGCTTCGGCATCAGCATCGGCTTCAACCATACCTTTTTTCATCGAAAGTTCTTCAGGAGTAACAGGTTTCCAATCGTTATCACCTGCTATTAATACTTGGGAAAACAAAAAAACAAGACACAGCGAAAAAAGCAACATTACATGCTTCTTTATTGGGAAATTCATATTCAATTTTACTATCCTCTTTGGGTGTTTCACCGCTTCTAACTGAAACGGGTTAAGTGATTATGAGAAAATTGCAATAAGGGATTTGCAAGCTTTTCTTAGTTAAAATACTACCTTTTGTTCGTTAGGTTTATGTGCGTCATATTACATCAAAACTCTTTTTTGTTCAATATTCACCCTAAACGGAATAAAGTTAGTTTCTGTGTTATAATTTCCCGAAAAATCGTTTTATTATAAAAATTTAACCATAAAAAAGCAGGAGATGTATTAAAAAAATGGCTGTTGATTACAGTAATATTCAAGAATTATTAGGCGATGAAGCCGAAACACTTTTAGGACACACTTCTAACACAATTTCCAAAGAAAATATACATGTTCCGGGCGGCGATTTTGTTGATCGCGTTTGGATGGAATCAGATAGAAATCCGCAGGTTTTGCGTTCAATGCAGACGCTTTTTGATAACGGCAGACTTGCGGGAACGGGGTATCTTTCAATTCTGCCCGTTGACCAAGGCATAGAGCATTCGGCGGGAGCGAGTTTTGCTCCGAATCCAAAACTTTTTGATCCGAAGAACATTGTCGAATTAGCAATTGAAGGCGGCTGTAATGCGGTTGCTTCAACCTTCGGAGTTTTAGGAGCAGTTTCGCGTCGTTACGCACACAAAATTCCGTTTATCGTTAAGATCAATCACAACGAACTTTTGACTTATCCAAACACATTCGATCAGGTTTTATTTGGAAATATTGAAGAAGCGAAAAACTTGGGTGCGGTTGCTGTTGGTGCGACAATTTATTTCGGTTCGGAAGAATCAAATCGCCAGATTGTCGAGATCGCCGAAGCATTTAACTACGCACACGAACTCGGAATGGCAACGATTCTCTGGTGTTATTTGAGAAACTCCGCATTCAAAACCGAGCAAGGCAATATGCACTCGGCAGCAGATTTGACGGGACAAGCAAATCATCTCGGCGTAACAATCCAAGCCGACATCATCAAGCAAAAATTACCGACCATAAATGGCGGTTACAATGCGATGAATATGGGCGAAAGCGATTACGGCAAAACCAACCCGAAAGTCTATGATGAATTATCATCCGACAACCCAATTGATCTCGTTCGTTACCAAGTTGCCAATAACTATATGGGACGTTGCGGACTTATAAATTCCGGTGGCGAATCAAAAGGACACGGCGATTTGGCAGCGGCTGTTCGCACGGCGGTTATCAATAAACGCGGCGGCGGAATGGGCTTGATCTCAGGTCGTAAAGCTTTCCAACGTCCGACCGATGAAGGTGTTGAACTTCTAAATGCAATTCAAGATGTGTATCTGAGCGAAGAAGTCACAGTAGCTTAAATCTAAAAAAAATATTCAACTTAGAAAGGGAATTTAGTTCGCGAACTAAATTCCCTTTTCTCAATTATTCAAAGAGTTTCTTATCAATTCCCGGAATTATCTTCATCGCATTCTTGTAATAGAATTTTTTTAAAACTTCATCGGGCAAATCTAAGCCATACATACGCCAAAATGCGTGGCGTTTGCGGAAGTATGGAAAATATTCGTCAGCAGTTTCAAAGATTCGGAAATATGTGTGGTATTCGACGGGGCGATACGTATCTTTTCCGAACAAAACGCGGTCTTGGTATTTGATGAAAAATTCTCTCGCAAATTTGGGTTGTCGTCCGAGTTCGGCGACGATTGCCGCAACTTCAGGGTAAACATTTGGATATTTATCAATAAGTTTGCCCAGACGTTTCAAATCATTTGCCATCCAGCCGAAATGTGCGTTGATAAAGATTGTCTTCGGATGCTTTGCAAAAAGATTATGTTGTTCTTGTATAACCTTTTCCCACGAAGGAAATTTATCGGCAGGTCTTGCACGTCTTGGAAACATTTTTAGCTCAAGCCAACGCTCATTGTATTTATCGTGTGTATCAAAAAACGCGATCGGTTCGCCTGTGTGAATCAACACGGGAATTTTGAGTTCGGCACATTTTTTGAAAATCGGATCAAGTCTGGGATCGTCGGTTGGAACTCGTTTTCCTGATTTATCTTTTAATGTAAGTCCTAAATTTTTGAAAATTTTCAAACCCGAAGCACCATTTCTGACATCTTCCTCCAATTGCTTCGCAGCGTTCTCACCAAAATTTGGTTCATCGATTTTCCGAAAATCAATATTGGCAAAAACTATAAAACGCTTTGGATATTTAGTTTTCAGAGTTTTCACATTGTTTGCCAATCTTTCGCCGTTTCCACCGCTCAAGTTAACTATGACCTTCAAGTTCAATTCATTCATCTCGCCGATCATTTTTTCGACATCTTCTTGAGTCCTGACTCTCCAAAGATGGCTGTGAACATCTATAAACGGATATTTCGCACGAGTTACGGGATTTTCAGGAACGACCAAAGTTGATTTTGGTTCGTATTCCTCGATCGTCATTGTTTGCTGACCTTGAACTTCAAAGGCTTGAAACGCTACGGCTGACATAACCACACTTATAATGATGAATTTGCTTAAAAAGTTCTCGATTTTCATAAATTTATTCAGGTAAATTATTTTTTGTCTTATTGTAACAGATGTATGTTTTTTAAATGCCGTTCTCCATCAAAAAACATTTTCTGCTTGAGTTGCGTAAAAAACTCAAATCAAAAATTAAGGGTAAAAAATTATGTATAAAAAACTTGTATTAGCGATCTTCGTTTTGGCAATTTCCATTTCCGCTTACGGACAAAAAAGTGAGATGAAAACTAAAAAGATTGATGACAAAAAAGCGGTTGTGGCGGTCGTTGATAAACTCTTTGACAATATGGCAGCACACAAGCCCGATGCAATTGTCGCTTTGCATACGGCGGATGCACAACTTGTCGCTCTTATAAAACAAGCGGACGGAAAATCATTAATTCAAACGCTCAAAGCCGAGCAGTTTTCTAAAAGCTTTGCTGTAAAAAATGCCGAGATCAAAGAGGTTATGTATGACCACAAAGTAGAAATCCACGACGATTTGGCACTCGTTTCGGGAAGATATGTATTTTTTGTTAACGACAAAATCTCACATTGCGGTGCGAATGCTTTTCACTTGGTTCGCACTGAAAAAGGCTGGCTGATCGGCGGAGCATCTTCGACAATGGATAGAAATGGATGTACCGATAAAGAAAAAGCTATGAAAGCCAAGTAATAAAACTTAAAGACACTAGATAGGTGAACAAAATTAGTTATTGGTAAAATTGCGAAAAAGGAGTGTAAGCATCCTTGCTTGCACAATTGTTGATAAACAATTGAAAAAACATTGCCAACTTAAACTTGCCGATCTTTATTTAGATTGCTAAAAGACAGCAATCTTGCAAGCAGGGATGCTTGCACTCCTAATTATTCACCTACTTATTTAAAAACATATTATTACAGAAGCCTGCAAGGAGTAACGGCATTAACATATTTAATTACTCACATACTTCGTGTGGGCTTCCGCATTTATTTATCTGTTAAATACAAAAAAGCTAATCTTGTTCAATTATTTTGAATAAAATTCGAGTAAGATATATTTTGTCATAAAAACGATGCCATTGGTGTGTCTTTTTTTAGAACTCCGAAAACAAAACCAAATAATTATGAAGAAAATACAAAGCATTTTATTAGTCGCCTTTTTGTTATTACAGTTTTTGCCTGCAAATGTTTCAACGCCCGTTTTTGCAAAACCTGTTCAAACACAGACGGAAACGCAGTTTGCCGAAAAGATAAAGAAAATCGAAGAATTCGTGCGATCACAGATGAAACGCGACCGTGTTACGGGTCTAACCATAGGATTTCAAAAAGATAATTTCCGTTGGGTAAAAGGCTTCGGACTCGCTGATTTGGAAAACCAAATTCCGACAAAACCCGAATCTTCTTATCGTATGGCTTCAGTTGCAAAACCTATGACTGCCGTGGGGATTTTAACTCTTGTTGAACAAGGAAAAATTGACCTAGATGCCGAAGTGCAAAAATATGTCCCCTATTTTCCAAAGAAAAAATATCCTGTGACGATTCGCCAGCTTTTAGGACATCTGGGCGGAATTAGTCATTACCAAAATTACGATCTCGAAGGGCGTTTCAAAACTCACAAAAATACACGCGAGGCGATACGGGTTTTTGAAAACTTTGATCTCGTTAATGAACCCGGAACTCGTTACAGATATACAAGCTATGGTTACAATTTGCTCGGTGCGGTGATCGAAGGAGCGAGCGGGAAATCTTACGGCGAATATATGACGGAAAATGTCTGGAAACCTCTGGGAATGAACAGCACGATGTTAGATACGCCCGACAAAATTATTCCGAATCGCGTCAAAGGTTATCGTTTAAATAACGGCAAATTAGAGAATTCAGAATTTATTGATATAAGTTCGCGTTTTGCGGCAGGCGGAATCCGTTCGACCGTTCACGATATGCTTGATTTTGCAAAAGGAATGACCGAGGGAAAATTGCTTACCGACAAAATGCGTGAAGAAATGTGGACTTCGCAAGCGACCAGAAGCGGCTACAAAGTCGGCTACGGTTACGGTTGGCGAACGGGTTCTCCGAATGGCCGTTTTATGGTTGGGCATAGCGGTTCGCAAGCCGAAACAAAAACACAGCTTTTAAGTTTTCCGAACAAAAAATTCACAGTTGCCGTAGCGATTAATTTTGAGAATGTAAACCCGGCTGTTTATGCCGCGGAAGTTATTAAAATTTTCTTCGATGAGCCTTGGCAGATTCGTTATTACACAGATGATGCAAAAGACCGCACAATACTTCGCGGTTTGGATGAAAGTTTCGATTCGGGAATGTTTTACTTTGATCGTTACGGAAAATCTATGGCAAAAAACGATGCGGAAGCAAAAGATTCATTTGTCTATTTTAAAGAAACTATCAAAGCCGAGCTGCAAAAACTGCAAAGAATGTTCACTGACGGAAATCATCCCGTCGGTGATGAAAAACTCGTCAAAATGTTCTCTTTTATCGCCGAAAAATTAAACCAAAACGGTAAGGATACTGATAATTATTACAAGATCGGTGTGCTTCCATTTATCGCCGATTACATCGGTTGGTATAAAACCCAAGAGAATTATTCAAATGAACTAAAGTTCGATTCAAGCTTTGAACAAAAGATCACTAAATGGAACAACGATTGGGCGAAAGTTTGGAATGAGAGAACGAAGAATTTTGAGATCTATGATGTTTCCAAAGCCTTGCAGATGAGCGAAGCTTTAAGCAAAGAATTCACAGGCAAAAGTGTTTATCCAAGCTACATCAACGATTTGGACGGTGCCGTTACAAATTTGGCGGTCGCCGGTGATATGAAATCCGCATTCCGAGTCGGTCAGATAAACTACAAACTCTATCCCGAATCCGATAGCACAAATGCGACCTTGGGAATCTTAAATATTTTAGCTGGACAAAAAGAAAACGCTAAAAGTTTACTGAAAAAATCTCTCCAAATAAATCCACGTGGTGGAGCAAGTGCCGGAAGCTTAAATTCGATGGCATATAACTTAAAAAACATCGGACAAGCAAAAGCGGGATTGCAACTTCTGATAGTCGCAGTTGAACTTCATCCAAAAGTCGCCAATCTTTATGACAGCACGGGCGAATTTTATATGGAGCTAAAACAGAATGAAAAAGCAATAAAGTTTTACGAAAAGGCTCTGGAAATTGATCCCAATTACGCGAATGCATCTTTTGCCAAGCGAGCGATTGCAAAGCTCAAAGCTAATAAATAATCAAAACAAAGGCATTTACTACCTGTTTATGTAGTGCCTTTGTTTTTTTTGTTTAATATCCTCTCAAAGAACTATGGGTTTTATGAAAACTTAAAAAGGAGAGATTAATAAATGTTAAAAAACTTGGGTCTATTGCTAATTTTATCAATTTTCGTTTTCGGTTGTAACTTTACTTCCGGAACGAAAACGGAAGAAGGCACAACGGAGAAAACAGAAGGAACGACAACTGAGAAAAAAGAAGAATCTGCAAAAGTAGAAGTTGGCGATACAGTCGTGGCGAAATGGTCGAGCGGTTCTTTTTATGAAGGAAAGGTGGAAAGTCTTGATGGGAATAAAGCCAAAGTTAAATGGAACGACGGCTCGAATCCTTCGGATGTTGATATGTCGGACGTTTATTCAATTCCCGAATCGGGAGCAAAACCTGATGTTAAACAAGGCGATATGGTCTTAGCAAAAGTCCAATCCAATAGCTATTGGAGCGGTGCCGAAGTTACTGAAGTCAAGGGTGATGTCTATGTCGTTAAAGCTGTCGGAAGTTCAAGTACAACCAACTTAGACGGAAACAAAATTATCAAAGTCACTCCTGCAACTGCGGCAACATTCAAAGACAAAGTTGATTCCAATGACTTTTTGAAAAAAGCACAAGCTAAAAGTCCGAAAGCACCGAATGGTTACAAACCCAAAAAAGGTGATAAAGTCGTCGCACTTTGGGCAACTAACTCTTGGTGGTCGGGCAAAGTGAATAACATCAGCGGTGACAAAGTTTCCGTTGCTTGGGACGATGGCTCAAAACCAAGCGATATTGATATGGATAAAGTTATGCCTGCTCCAAACGCTTCGAATACGAAGATGCCCGAAGCCGAAAGCCATGTATTAGCAAAACCTCAATCAGGTTCGCGTTGGCAATATGGACAGGTTACAGAAGTAAAATCCGACTCAATAGTCATCAAAAATTCAAGAGGCGAAAACCGCACGCTTAAAATGGGTGAATTTATCCCTTTGAGTTAAAGAGTTTAAATAACCATTTATGGAAAGAAGGCGGAGATTTTTAAGTTTCTGCCTTCTTTTATTTTAAACAAACAATTCCCGCCTGTGCTAAGATAAGCGGCGGTTTATGGAAAAAGGGATTCAATTTACAAAGCGTTTTTGGTTAAATTATTGTTTAGCTTGGATTCCTCTTGTCGTCATTTATGCAGTTGTCTTTTTCGTTCAAGGTTACAGAGATGTTGCAATTATTGCAGAAAATGTCGCACGTAATGTGACCAGTGTGGCGATTCTCGGAATTCCCGTTGTTTGGTTGTGCAATCGTCTGAGATGGTCAATTAACAAACATATCTGGTTTTTCCCGCTTCATCTTGTTTCGGCTTTGATTTTCTCCTTCGGTTGGTCATATTTTCTATTCACACTTTTTACAATTGATAACTATCTCGAAACCGGAATATGGGAATTTTCAGCGTTTACGGGAAATGCTCTGCAATGGCAGGTTTTTACGGGCGTTTTGGTTTACACGATAATTGCGAGTGTAGTTTATATCCTGCAAATTATGGAAAATTTACGTGAGGAAGAACGCCGTGCCGCCCGTGCCGAAACGCTTTACGCTCAAAATTCTCTTGCTGTTTTGCAAGCACAGCTTAATCCGCATTTTCTTTTCAACACTTTGCATACGTTAATGGCACTCGTTCGCTACGATCCGAAAAAAGCGGAAAATGCGATTGAAAAACTGTCCGAGATGTTGCGTTATTCTCTGAAGGATAAACGCGATTCGGGAAATCATTTAGTCCGTTTGGAAGACGAACTAAACTTTGTCGAAAATTATTTGGGGCTTGAAAAACTGCGGCTCGGCGAAAGATTAATGGTTGAAAAACATATCGAATCTGACTCACTCGATTGTCTTTTGCCAGCATTTACCGTTCAGCCTTTAATAGAAAATTCGATAAAACACGGCATCGCCCCGAAAAGCATTTCAGCGACAATCTCCATTTCCGCAAAAAAAGAAAATGGCAAATTAAAACTGGAGATCGGCGACAACGGTATCGGTTCGGAAAATGGGAAAGTCGAAGATTCTGACGGCTTGGGAATCAATCTCATCCGCGAACAACTGCAAATCCAATACGGCGAAAAATCTGTTTTTGAAGTTCAGACGAATTTAGATAAAGGATTCAAAACGCACATAGAAATTCCCGTTCAATATTCAGAAAAGCATTTGAAGGAGAAAGATTTAGAAGTTGAATATTCGCACGCTAATAGTTGAAGACGAACCGCTTGCACGGCAGACTTTGCGGGATTTTATCGCTGATGTCGAATGGCTTGAACTCATCGGTGAGGCGTCGGACGGTTTGCAGGCAATTGAGAAAATCGAAGAACTAAAACCCGATCTTATTTTTCTCGACGTTCAGATTCCCGAGCTTTCAGGCTTGGAAGTTTTGCGGCGAATCAAATACAAACCCGCAGTCGTTTTTACAACCGCATTTGAGCATTACGCTGTTACGGCTTTTGAACTCGAAGCCTTGGATTATCTCCAAAAACCTTTCGGCAGAGAAAGATTTCATCAAACGATCGAGCGAATTCAAAAACGTCTTACCGAAAGTGAATCAAAAAAAGAAACTCCCGAAACGGTTGAACCCTTAACAAGACTTTTCGTTCGCAAAAAGGATTTAATTTTTCCACTCGAAACGGAAGAAATTTTCTGGCTCGAAGCAAACGGCGATTATGTGAACCTACACACAGCGGACGAAAAATACATGGCAAGCGGCACTTTGACGGAGTTTTCCAAACGTCTCGACGAACAAAAATTTTTACAAATTCACCGCTCCTCAATCATCAATCTCGACCACATCGAAAAAATCGAAGAACTTGGCAGAACGCTTTTGATCTATATGAAAAACGGTGCTGAAGTCCAAGCAAGCCGTTCCGGTTCGCAGGTTTTGAAGAAATTATTTGCATAAGACTGGAACGCAAACGGCTCGTTTGCACGCGTTTGTAAAAACGCGAAAATATGTGATTAATTTCAAATTGAATTTTAATTACGTATTTTCAAATGCTCACGCATTTGTGCAAACGAGCCGTTTGCGTTCCAGTCAGTCAGTTTACCAATCAAAATTCCCATTCGTCTCGCAAAAAGCCAATTCATCGAAAAGTTTCCACACAAGCGAAATCTTCTTTTACAATTAAAATGGAATAATTAACGAACAAGAGGGATTTTATGAAAAAGATAACTTATACGGTTTTATTTTTCTTTTTATTTTCTAGTTTTGCTTTGGGACAGGATTCGATCGGCTTGATCGGTGGAAATATTTTTGATGGCAAAAAGTTTATCAAAAAAGATTTATTTATCGTCGATGAGAAAATAACCTTTACAAAACCTGAAAGCGTAGAAAAAACAATCAACATCGAAAATCAATTTGTCATTCCGCCGTATGGCGATGCTCACACGCACAATATGGATAGAGATTGGCAACTTTCGTTTATTCCAAACCAATACTTAAAAGAAGGCACATTTTACGTTCAAAATCTGACGGCGAAAGCCAAAAATATTGAGAAATTTAGAAAATTCTTCAGCACGAAAGAAACACCCGACGTGAAATATGCCAATCAAGGAATTTCAAGCACTCTGGGGCATCCATTTATGGCGTATGAGCCTTTCGCAATGGGCTTAAATGATTTCAGTAAATGGAAAGATAATATTGAGAAAATTAAAAAAAGCCGTATTGATGAAAACAACAGTTACATCTTTATCGACAACAAAAAGGAAGCTAAAGAAAAGTTGAAATTCTTTTTTGAAGGCAATCCCGATGTCGTCAAAATTTATCTTCTAGACGTTCAGGATTACGAGAAAAACTCAACCGACGACGTCCCCGGAAACAGCGGTCTATCGCCCGAATTAGCAAAATACGTTACAAAAGAATCTCAAAAACGGGGCTTAAAAGTTTATTCGCACATAAACAACGTCAAGGATTTTGAACTCGGCGTGAAAATCGGTGTTGATGGTTTTGCACACATTCCTTTGTGGAATGGAAAACCTGAAACCAAAGAGCTTTCAACTGTCCCGGATAAACTGATGAAAAAAGCCATCAAAAAAGGCATAAAAGTTATGCCGACGATGGGGATATACACTGGCAATCTGAAAGAAGACTCGGCTGAATATAAAGCAATTATGAAGTCCGCAGGCGAATTTATGACTCGTTACAAAAACTTGGGCGGCACAGTTTTGATCGGTTCGGATATGTTTAACCGAACGCTTACGGGAGAACTTGAAAAGTTCATTGAAACCGATTCTTTCAGTGAATTAGAGTTACTCAAGATCGTTTCCGAAACAACACCGAAGACAATTTTTCCCAAAAGAAAGATTGGACTTTTGAAAGAAGGTTTTGAAGGAAGCGTTTTAGTTTTAGAGAAAAATCCGCTTGACGATTCAAATAATTTATTCAGCGTAAAACACCGAATCAAGCAGGGAAAATATTTAAATTTTGAGAAAAAAGACAAGGAATAATTTATGAACAAGGGAAGAATTTTAATCGGACAAGTTTTAGCTCTATCTTTAATCATTTTCGTTTTCGGCAATATTGTCATCGTCGCCCAAACTTACGAATTCAAAAACGGTAAATGGTTTAACGGTAAAGAGTTTGAAAAGAAAACTTTGTATTCAATAGACGGAGTTTTCTCAAACAAAAAGCCAAAAGAAATTGATAAAACTTTTGATCTCAAAAACGGTTTTGTCATCCCGCCTTTTGGCGACGCACACACACATAATTTATCGGATGCGAAAACTTTTGAATCGCAAATTGAGAATAACTTGCGAGACGGAAATTTTTATGTGCAGGTTTTGACCAATTCGCAGAAATCGGTCGCCGCGATTCGGCAAGAAGTAGAGAAATCTCCGCTCGATGTTTTATATGCAAACGGTGGTTTGACTTCGACTCTGGGACATCCGTTTTTTGCATTTGAGCCAAGAGCGATGGGGGTTAAAGGAAGATATTGGGAAAGCGGAGAAAAGCTGGCAGAAATCAGAAAAAGTCGGCTTGCTGAAAATGATGGTTACTGGTTTTTTGATTCGAAAAAAGATGTTGACGAAAAGTGGGATAAATATCTCGCGGGCAAGCCGGATATCGTCAAAATTTACTTACTCGATGCCAAAAATCAGAAAAATCTTTCGGTAGAAGAAAAAGCCGGATTCAAAGGCTTAGCACCGGAAGTTGCCGAATATGTTGTCAAAAAAGCACACGAATCAAATTTACGTGTTTTCGCACACATCGAAACGGCGGATGATCTGCGTTTGGGAACAAAAATCGGCGTTGACGGATTTGCACATCTTCCCGGCTACAGTATGAATTGGAACGATTCGCCCGAAGCCGCAGTAAAATACGATCCGACCGCCGAAGATTTCAAAAAGATTGCCGAAAAGAAAATCGTCGTCATCCCGACCTTATCTTTGAGCAAAGGCTATTCATACAAATGGAAGTCGGACGGAACCCGCGAATTAAATGTCGAACGTGCCAATAAGGTCGCCACAAGACAGAAAAAACTTCTGCGTTTGATGCTCGAAAATGATGTTCCCATCGCTTTCGGTTCGGACGAAACCGACGGCACGATAATCAAAGAATTTTTGTACGTTAAAGAATACAATTTGCTCGAAAATCTCACGCTTTTGCAAATAGCTTTTGAAACGCCGCATTTGATGTATCCAAACCGCAAGGTGGGAAAACTCAAAAAAGGTTTTGAAGCAAGCTTTTTGGTTTTAGATGAAAATCCGCTTGAAAATCTCGAAGCGATCAAAAATATCAAAATGCGTTTTAAGCAGGGTAAATTTTTGGAAGTAAATGCAAAACAGAATCGTTAGAAATTTGCAATTTATGATAACTGACTTTTCTTTGCGATCTTTGCGTTTAAACTTCTCTTTTACAGCAGAGAATGCAAAGTTTTAAGACGCAAAGATTCGCAGAGTTGGTTTTGAGGAATCAGTCCTTAAATTTATTCGAGCAGGAGCTGTCAGATACGATTATAAAATTATAAAACTTGTTATGAAAAAAATTATCAATTTATTCTCTCTAGTCGTGCTTGCTTTTATCCTCGGCAACATTGTTATCGTTGCTCAAGATAAGGCACCTCAAGTTCAGAGAAATTACAAATTTATTAACGGAAATTGGTTTAACGGCAAAGGCTTTGAAAAGAAAACTTTCTATTCGGTTGACGGATATTTTTCAGACAAAAAACCGAAGCAAATCGATGAAACGGTTGACTTGAAAAATTCATATATCTTGCCGCCTTTTGGTGACGCACATAATCACACGATTGAAATGCCTTACAACTTAAAAAGTTTCAGCAATAAACTTTTTTCGCACGGCATTTTTTATGTGAAAAACCCGAACAGCGTTCCTCGTTTTACAAATCAGATCAGAGATGAAATCAGTAAATCGAACACGATTGATGCAACCTTTTCAAATGGTGGTTTAACGGCAAACGGCGGACATCCATCGGTTTTATATGACCAAGTTTTGGCAACCGGTCCGTTTAAGTTTGCGAAAATAACAAACTATGAAAATTTAGGCTATCATCTCATAAATAACGAAAAAGATCTGAAAACAAAATGGCAAAAAATTCTTTCCGATAAACCGGATTTCATAAAAACCTATCTGCTTTTTAGCGAAGAATATGACGAACGAAAAAACAAAGATGTCAATGGATTTAAAGGTTTGAATCCAAAAGTTTTAGCAATGATTGTAAAAGAAGCACGCAAAGCAGGATTGCGTGTTTCGACACACATTAATACAGCTTATGATTTTACAATGGCGGTTCGTGCAGGGGTTGATGAAATAAATCATCTTCCGGGACGTTTTTCATCCAGTGAAAAGGATTTTGAAAATTATGAACTCAAAGAAAAAGACATAAAACTCGCAGCGAAAAAAGGAATCTACGTTGTGCCGACATACAGTTTACTTTTGGGAAACAAAAATCGCGATAAAGCCTATACGGAAAAAGCTCAAGAAGTTCAGCGAAGGAATTTAAGATTGCTTCACAAACACGGTGTAAAAATAACGTTTGGTCCTGATAGTTATAACGAAACTTCGCAAAGAGAAGCGTTTTACATTAAGGATTTAGGGGTTTTTAGCAACCTCGAATTAATAAAAATGTGGGCGGAATACACACCGCAGACAATTTTCCCAAAACGCAAGATTGCAAAATTAAAACAGAGTTATGAAGCAAGTTTTATTGCGATGAAGGGAAATCCTTTGAAAGATTTTGATGCTGTAAAAAATATAAGTTATCGATTTAAACAGGGCGTTCCGATCAAAATGGAAAAAGAAAAAAGCCGTAAGCAACAATAGGCTCACGGCTTTTGATAGATTTGTTGCAATAAGAAATTACATATTTTTTTTCATTTTCATTGAATAACTTCTGTAAATCGTTTCTATCCAAGCATTTGTATTTATAAATCCAGAACCTGCATCTTTGTATTTTTCGGGAAAACCTGCTGTTTTGATCTCATCGAGGGATTTCCCTGCTTTCATGTGTTTGCGAACGATCAGAGTAGTATCAAGCAACATCGCGTGATAACTTTTTAGATCATCGATTGTTGAAATCGGTCCGTGCCCCGGGATAATTTTTGCATCGGCAGGAATCATCTGAATCATTTTGCCGATATTGTTTATCAAGCCCTCAACGTTTCCACCACTTGCCAAATCAACAAATGGAAAACGTCCTGCAAAGAATGTATCGCCGAGATGGACTACATTGGAGCCTGTGAAAAATACAACTGTATCGCCATCGGTATGCCCCTTTGGAAAATGAACTGCTTTAACCTGTTCGCCATTCATATAAACAGATAAACCGTATTTGTAGGTAAAAGTAGGTAAGCCAACCTTTTTCGTTGGAGTTCTGGCTCTTCCGCGAAATTCGGTTGTATTCTTCAAGCGTTCATAGACATTTTGATGTGCAATGATCATTGCGTCTTGTCCGAATAACTCGTTTCCGCCCGTGTGATCACCATGCCAGTGTGTGTTGAAAACAAACTTTGGCGTGTCGCTTCCAAGTTTTTTAAGCTCGGCTTTGATTTGCGGAACAACATTGGCAAATTGCGTATCAATTGTCATTAAACCATCTGAACCGTAGGAAACACCGATATTTCCTCCGCGTCCAAACAGTGCATGAACATTTCCATTTACCTTTTCAAGTCGAAAATTCTGTTGTGTTTTTTCTTCTTTATCAAGATGCTTGATCGAAGAGATGTGTGCAAAAGAAGTTGACACACAAAGGCATAGAAACGCAGTAATAGCTAAAAGTTTTCGCATAATTTCTCCCTTGGCTTGTTTATTTTTTTAGATTTTTAATACTTTTGGTAATGATACCACATGAGTAAGGATTTATTTCCTAAACAAATCTTCCACGTCCGATTTGATAAGCCCCTGTTAGAAAAGGATTCGTTTGTTTTTCTTTGCCAATGGTCGTTTCGTTTCCATGACCTGAATAAACTGTAAAATCATCGCCGAGAGTTAAGAGATTTTCATTGATTGATTCCAAAAGCTGTTCGTGCGAGCCGCCGGGCAAATCCGTTCTGCCAATTGAACCTTCAAAAAGACAATCCCCAACAAAAACTTTTTTATGAGTTTCCTCTGCTAAAACAACGTGTCCCTTTGTATGTCCGGGACAATGCAAAACTTTGAACTTCAGATTCCCGACTTTATAGACTTCCCTATGTTTCCAATTTCGCGTTAATTTCGGTGGATTTTCGTACTTCATTCCGAGTGCTTCAAGCTGTGCGGGCGGCATTCCCATTGAGATAGGTTGCAGGGGTAAGTTGTAATAAAGTTCTTCATCATCCTTGTGCAAAAGGATTTCTGCTTCGGGAAATTTTTCGTGCAAATAAAGTGTTCCACCAACGTGGTCAAGATGTGCGTGAGTTAAGGTTATTGCTTGTAATTCATAATCATTGTCATTAATAAAATTGACGATTTGCTTTGACTTTTCGCCCGGATCAATGCAAATCGCTTTTTTCGTTTCTTCACAAACAACAACACGTGTGTTTTGCTGGAAAGGTGTTCCTGTAAATTTCTCAATAATCATTATTTAACTAATTCTTCTAAGTATTTTTCTTCTTCAAAGCTTTCCGATTTTTTATTTTTTAACATGGAAATGATTGCTTGTTTGTAAGTTTCAGCTGTCGGCTTTCCATTAAAACAAGGCGTTTCAACATCCGATAAGCTTAGATAGCTATGCAAGCAACTCATAAGCATCCAAAGCAGAGTTTCTTCTTGTGTTCCGATCGGATTGTGCTTCCAGATCACTTCCCTGTCTTCATAAATTCCATTGCATATCTTTGCAAATTCTTTTTCGGAAATCTTTCCCATATTTATTATGTCTATTTTGTCAGTTATACAAGAAATTTTGTCATAATTATAAGCAAAGAACAAAACAGCAAATCTGCTTATTAAGTCTTTGTTTTTACTAATTTTACATTCAGGTGTCAGCAGATTTCACTGTGTTTTCAGACACCTTGGTATGTTTGACAGGGTTTAAAGTGAAAATTATTAGGTCTAATAATTGATAACTGATTTTTGGTACGGATGTTGTTTGTATGAAAAAAATAAGCTTCAAGCCAAATCTAAAATCTTAGGAATAAAACTTATGAATAGTAGCAACCTACAAAGTGCTTCCACAAAGGAAGTTCCCGGCAAAAAAACTGATGTCATCTCAAGAGTTTTTGGCTGTTGGCATCTGAAAATGAGCAGACCTGTAACAACAAAAAGTAACACTTATCGGTATTGCTTAAAATGCGGAATGAGAAGAGCCTACGATCTTGAAACTTTTAAATCAAAAGGGGCTTTTTATTCTCCACCGATTAGCGAAGAAAATCTCTACTATGTTTAGGTTTTCCGCAATATGAAGAACTAAACAGAATTTTCACTCCATTTCTCCCACAATTTTTTCTACAATTTAATACAAAAAAGATGAACTGATGTAGTACATATATTCTCCGAATGTACTTAAAAAATACACTCAGTTCTGAATGCACAGATTACTACTTAATGTTATTAAACCTAACACCCGCAATAACTTAGTACTTTTTACTCAGTTTGGCACACACATTGCTGCTAGTGAAAGCGTAAGGATACTGAAGGTATCAAACAGGTTTCAGAAATGGGCATCTGAAAGAAAGTTAAACCAAGGCTAAGGGCAAAGAGCAATGGAAACTTTATTTGAAAATAGATACAAATCTAATTTCGTAAGAACGAACAAGGGGAAGGTTGATATAGATAGGCGAGTGTTTGGCAAAAGGGTCGGCTTATTCGGGAAGGTTTTTGGCTGTTTACACAGGGAACTGAGCCGACCCTTTACGCGGGGCAACATTGGTTACAGGGCTTGTTTGGAGTGCGGAGCGAGGACTCCTTTTGATAATGATACTTTTAAGACTTTCGGGCACTTTTATTATCCGCCCGAAGTCGAACTGGAAAAACAGATATTAGGTTTTTGAAAAACAGAGGTTAAAACATCCTTCATTTTATTTTATTTGGGGTAAATAAATCTTTTTCTACTAAAATTCATACCATATTATGTTTTGAATTCTGTTTTTTTTGAAAAAAAGCGGTGTGTTTCATCTGAAGCACACCGCTTTTTAATTTGCATTTTGAAGATAGTTAGACCTCCTCTCCGAACATTAAGTAACGGGAGGCGTACATTCCAACAGCTTCGTACACTTTTTGAGCGTGTTTATTATCAATATCTACATACAAACGAAAACCACAAATGTTTCCTTCTTTTTCAGCCTTGGCTTTTACGAAATCATAAAGACGGCTGTAAATTCTCTTACCGCGTCCTTCGGGCAAGATGTAAACACTCTGAATCCACCAAAACCAGCCATTTCGCCAATCACTCCATTCATAAGTAATCATCAAACCACCAATAATTTTACCTTCTGAATTTTCAGCTACGACATAGAAGCCTTTTTTATCATCTTGAAAAACGGCTCGGACACCTTTTTCGATCTTTTCTGGTTCAAGTTGTTTTCCTTCTGTTTCCAAAGCCATCGCTTGATTAAACTCAATCATCGCATCAGCATCTTTTTCTACAGCTGTTCTAATTGTGATTTTGTCATTCATTTGCAGCTCAATCTTGTAAAAAACTTTGGCTCTTATTTGACAATCTACGTGATAGCAAACAACTTAAGCTTAGTTACAATCCCATGCAAAGTGTTTGCTATACCATTTTTATTGAGATATATTGTGGACATATAAACAAATTAATTCAACCTAAATAATTAATCAGGCAAGGAGATCAAAAATGGATAAACCTGTATTGGCTCGGACAGAGGATTTAGTTGTACAGGATACAACGGATGAAATTCTTATATACGACTTAAAAAACAATAAGGCAGTGTGCCTAAACCAAACGTCAGCAATAGTGTGGGAGTTGTGCGATGGGAAACATTCAGTTTCTGAAATAAGTGATAAAATGAGCAAACAATTAAAAAGCTCAGTTAGTGAAGATATTGTTTGGTTAGCTATTGACCAACTCAACAAAGAAGGATTGCTAATTGATGGAGAAACAATTCCTCAGCGTTTTTCTGGACTATCCAGAAGAAATCTAGTGAAAAAGATTGGATTTGCTTCCGTGGTTGCTCTTCCACTGGTATCGTCAATAGTTGCACCAAGTGCTGTATCGGCTCAAAGTATATGTCCAACTGTTGGAACTTGTATAACAGCTGGAGATGATATCTGTGCAGGATGTTCTGCTGGAGACATGTTGAACCTCCAGTTTCATAGCTCTATGGATGGAAGTTGTGGACCTACGGGCGGAACGTTGAATTACACATGCATGCCTAGTGGAAATAACACAACGGTAGATGTTTCTGTAATTCCCTAATTCTCTCGTAACACTTCAATAATTGATTTTCGCTAAATAATAAATGGTAAATACTATTAATGGTATTTGCCATTTTTTTCATTGCCTTAACACTTGACGGCAAACATATAGCCAACTACTCTTATATGTTTGCCTACAAGGCTTGAAGGGAAATTATATGAAACTTCGCATACTTTATCATGGAAACTGTTTTGACGGCGTTTCGTCTGCCGCAATTTTTACTAAATTCTATAAATCTAAGATTAACCCACAAGCGGAAGTTGCATACACACCAACGATGCATCGTGCGGGAAATGCCTTTGACAAAGAGCAATTTGATGGCGATGAAAATGCTATTGTTGATTTCAAATACTGTGCTGATGACCGACTGACTTGGTGGTTCGATCATCATCAATCGGCGTTTCTTTCGGAAGAAGACGAACAGCATTTTCTAAATGATAAGTCTGGCAAAAAATTTCTTGATACTACCAGCAAATCCTGTGCGGAATTTATCGCTCGAATCGCCGAAGAAAAATTTGATTGGAAGGATGAATCGCTCAATGAATTGATCGAATGGGCTCACATAATTGACGGTGCTTTATATGAAGATGCCGCTCAATGCGTTGAACTAAAATCATCAGCACTAAAATTAATGCAGGTTATCGAAGGCGAGAAAGATCCAACATTTGTTGAAAAAATCATCCGTGATTTAACCGAAAAAAGCTTGGATGAAGTTTTAGAAAGTGAAGAAATCCAAGCAAAATTAAAACCAATCCTCGAACAGCACTGGAATACCGTTGAACTAATCAGGGAAAAATCTAGCTACTTGAAAGGTGTCGTCAGTTTTGACCTAACCGAAAATAAAATTGACGGATACAATAAATTTATTCCTTACTATTTTTATCCGCAAACAACTTATAACGTTGCTCTCACACAAAGCACTCTCCGCACCAAAATCTCCGTCGGATCAAACCCTTGGTCCCCGCGTCCACGTTTGCACAACATCGCCGAAATCTGTGAAAAATATGGCGGTGGCGGACACGCCGTAGTCGGTGCGGTTTCGCTCGCCCCTGACGAACTCGAACTCGGCAAAAAATATATGCAGGAAATTATCGAAACCCTGCAATTTGAAACAGATTGAGATAGCAATGAGCAATAAAAAACAGGTAACAAGTCACTTATTTTTTCATTATTTTATAATTTATCTAACTTCAAACTTCATAGGTTTAACCGTAGCTTTTGCCTCTTCATTGTAGTAATCATAAACAATTGAAGCAGGCGTCTGAGCTTTTATTCCGTAGCGCGGTTTAAACTTAAATTTGAATTTCGTACCGCCTGCTTTTGACCACATGTAAACGATAATCCTATCAGGCAAAACGTCATAACGGCTGAAGCTCCAGTCTTCTTTTTTTGCCTTTTCTAAAGAAGCACGATCAACATCTGCTCCCGGCGGAATTCCGATTTCGGCAAGAAGCATCCCGTAGCTATAAGGCATAAGTTTCTCTGCATTAACTTCGCAAGTTATTTCTTCCGTAGGTTCTGCATTTTGTTTATCACAAGTGTAGTCAAGTTTCATTTTTCTTGCTTTATCGGAATTTACGTTTTCTTCAATAAAATCATTCCAGGAAATGTAATGAGTTTGAACCATTTGAGCCATTGTCGTGATAGAGCTATTTTTCAGTTTGACCTCAATTTCGTTGGTTCGAGGGGTGAGAAGTGAGGAAATTTTCGTTGATAACGGAAATCCAAGTTCATTCGCGGGAGGTAACTTGATTTCTCTGGCTTTTTTGCCGTTTACATAAATCTCAGCAATTGGTTGTAATTTCTGCTTGGAAGATATTTCTTCTTTATCTATTGCAATTAAAAAAGCATCCAAAACATTTATAGTGGTTTGAGTCGAATACCAAACGCCATAACGGTCTTTATTTTTGAGCAAAAACATCGTTCCTTTTGCCGCTAAATCGTTTGTTTTTATTTTCGGAAATACACTTTTTGCCTTATTAAAAAGCTGAACGACAAGTGCTGTAGTTTCCAATTCTCCTGCTTTTCCCCATCCGTAAAATGGCGTATTTGTTTTAAGTTTCCAGTGAGCTGTTTTGTCTTTAACTACTGCCATTTCAATGAGCTTTTCCGCAATACTTTTGGCTTCTTTGGTATTTCCTGCATCAATCAGAGCTAATCCGTAATTTGCTAAAGCATATGGTTCTTCAATTTCGGCATTTCTTTCTTTGAGATATTTAAATGCTTTTTGCAAAGCTTTTTGGGCTTCTCTATTTTTTTCTTTTTTGCCACGCTCGGTCATTGCTAAGCTTCTGGTAACGTACGTCGAAGTTTGCCAAGCTTGGCGATTATTAGCTGTGGAATTACCGTTGTAATTTGTCCAATAACCTTCTCTCTTTTGCTGTGCGATAAGCCAAGTTTGAGCTTTTTTAATCACATTTTCATCAACCTCAATAAAGCCTTTCGCATCGGTTAAAAACCTCAGAGCATAAGCTGTTAAAGCAATGTTTGCCTTTTCATTTCCGCCCCAGTATGAAAATCCACCACTTGCAACCTGATAACCGAGAAGCCTTTCATAACCTTTTTGTAAAAATTTATGAGCAAGCAAACGCAGACGATTATCTTTCTTTGCAAATTTCAAAATCATTAAATTCGGATAAGTAGAAGAAATCGTTTGCTCTCCGCAACCATAAGGTCTTCGAAGGAGTCCTTCGACGGATTCGGCAACGTGTGCAAGTAAATTCGGGTAGAGTTTTAATTCTGCCGACTGTGTCTTTTGTAATGTGTTAGCAGGAAAATTCACGTCAAATTTTATTGAGTCTGCAAAGATTTCGCTTGTGGTTTTAACTATTTCTTTCCCATTTGGTTTGACGGTTACGGGTTTTTCGACGGCATCGGAATCGCTATCAGCAATCGCTGTGACTTTCTGATAACTTTTGTCTGTAATTTCTTTTGCACGGAAACCAAACACCGCATTTTCAGTAGAGTTTGCAGCTACCTCAACTTGTTTTTTACCTTCATCCAAAAATGAGAACCACTTTGCTTTGGACATTTCGACCGCAACGTTTTGTTTGTCTTTTGTGTAGTTTCTGACCTGAACAGGCAGATAAATTTCATCACCTTCGGTCAAAATCCTCGGCGGGAGAAGATTAACGAAAAATGGCTGAAATGCTTTGATTTCCTTTTGGGCAACGCCGACTCTTCCTTCTAAATTTGATGCGATGGCGTAAATTTTCCAAGTTGTAATGTTGTCTGCGAGTTTAAATTTCAGAGAGGCTCTGCCGTTTACATCAGTAATAATTTCGGGAGTCCAAAGCAAAGTTTCAGGAAAATAGTTTCTCAGTCGCGGCGTTTCTTTTTTATTTTGCGGATCAGACAAATCACTTTCCTGATTTGCTTCTCGAACCCGAAATTCTGAAATTTCTTGACCATCAAGGACTAAAAGATTTTCTGCTCCACTTGCTCCATTAATCTGTGATCTACCACGCTCTCTAACTCCAACTCCTCTACCTGAGCCTGAACCTCTTCCTGAACCAGATCCACCTGCCACACCAGGTTGCAGTTGTACCAGTGAAAGTGGATTTCGTCCGTTTATTGGAAGAGATGTAATTTGTGCAGCATTAGCATTATTACTAATTCTGGCATCACTTGTATCTACCAAAACATCTTGTGTGGCAGTCACATCAACAGTTGCTGCAACATTTCCAACTTCCAGAATTACATTTAATTCGGTAAGATTTTCTTTTTTTACATGTATTCCCTTGATAATAGTTGTCTTGAAACCCGAAGTATTTACTCGCATGGTGTATTCTCCAGGTGGAATTTTTGTTATTAAATATAACCCGTCATCGTTTGGTCTAGTTTTATATTCCTTTTCTGTCTTTACATTTTTCAAAGTAATGTCTGCCCCAGGAATTACAGCATTACTTGGGTCTGAAATGAGTCCAAAAATTGCTGCTTTTCCACCTGCAAAAACAGACTTAGGAATAACAAGTATCGGTTTTGCATCTTTTTTGACTTCTTCAGAAACTACGCCTGCAAATTTGGCAACTGTCGGGTTATACCATTCGTAATTTGGATATTTTCTTCCTGTTTCTCCAAGAGTTTTGATAGTAAAGAGAATTACTTTTTGGGTAGCGGCGAAAACAAGATATTTGTCTTGGTCTTTTTCTCCTTTTTTGGTGACACTTTCTATTTGAACTTTTTCCGTAGATCGCTCAGTAATTTTACTTTCAATGTAAAATGAACGCTTCCAAGGATCTTTTAATGAATCAAAATCAATCCCGCCTTCTTTAAGAACAGCTTTGAATTCTTTTACATCTTTTGGGTATTTTTTATTTTTCTCGGCATACTCATTCAAAACATTTTCAATTTTTTTAGCGGTGTGCTTAAAAAACTCACTTCGAATTCTCCAAACGGGAAAATTTCCATAAAGATTATTCTTTCCTCCTTTGCTGATTAAAGAGATTGTGTAAAATTTCCTTTCAGCCCCAAAATTTAAGGTGTAATTCTGTCCCCAGCGATCTTTTAATTTATCGAAATCAAATCCCTTTCGTTTTAAAGCTTTTCGAAAAGCCTTTTCGTCACGGACAAATTTACCTGTTTTTTCTTGATAACTATGAATAGCTTTTTCGATGTTTTTGCCGATTTTTGTGAAGTAGTTGAACCTCATTCTTAAGACAGCAAAATCATCGCCATTGCCTGTTTCATCCTTACGCTCAAATTTTTTATTTGGTCCATCAGACCAGATGTATAAAACATCGTATGCTCTCTCAGGTTTTACCGAAACGCGATATTTATTTCCCCAAGGGTCTCGCAAAGAATCAAGGTTGATGTCTTTTTCAAGTAATAGTTTCTTCAGAGATTTTTCATCAGTGGGATATTCATGTGTTTCGTAATAGTGATTCCATAGGAAACTTTGAATAGGTTGCATGTGCTCATTAATTTTCACACGAAAAATACCAGTTAAATATGTGTTGTAGTAACTTCGAAATAGATTTGGATTGAAATATACATTATCAAGCATTACTTCAGCGGCGAGTTGAATGTCTTTTGAAATGTTTTTCGACATATCAAGTTCTTCCAGATCATTCTGAGTTAAACCGCCGAAACCTTTTTGATTTCCGAGCAAACTTTGAATACCGCCAAATGTATTTAAAGCACCGCCAAAATTACTATCTGTCAAAGCTCTTTCTTCAACCGCTTGATCTAAAATAAACACTCCGAGGGCATTTTCGCCAAATGTTTCATCGGGCGAGCTAACCGCAAAATCAAGCTTTGCATCCTCCGCCGGGCGAAAAGTTTCTTTGTTGCTGGCAACATTTACGCGAAGATTTTTCGGTGTCGGGTAAATAATACCTTTTGTGTCATTTATAATTCTTCCATTATTTTCTACATACGCAGCTACTCTTAGATCGCTCTTAAACGTGTCCTGATAAGGAATCTTTATTTTTCCCTTACCTTTTTTCAGCTTTATCTGATGAGAAGAAAGCGTCGAATAACCCCGCAGAACATCAACATATACGGTTTCTCGTCTATTGCTTGATAAAACCTTAACTTCTATCGAATCGCCTTTTTTGTAAATAGCTTTGTCAGTCTCCAGCTTAATTTGAGTAGCTTCATGATTAACTGAAAAATACTTCTTTAGTTTTCCATTCTCATTATCTGAACTTGTAGCGATAACTTCCGTTTCAAGAATTTTTTTGCATTCATCATCTCTGCATTTAGGAAGTTTGAAATTAACTTTCGCCGCTCCAAACTTATTGGTTTTGGTATTTGCTAAGACTTTAGCTTTATTATCTTTTTTGTCTTGATATTTTCCCTTTATTCTAACGTCGCAAGAAATCGGTTTACCGTCTGCAGAAGAGGTCGTAATGAAAAAATCAAGCGGTATGTCAGGATTATTCTGAGTATTTTTTACCCCAATGAGATATACGTGAATCGGCTCCTTTGAAACTCTTATATCAAAACGTCTTTGTTCGGTGATATTTGTTGTTGAATCGGTAAAATACGCAGAAAACTGTAAATCTCTAAATTGTATATGTGGGTATTTAGCTATTTCTCCATGAGTTTTTGTCAGGTCAATTTTGACTTTATATTTACCTTCTTTGTCCGTTACTCCTTCATAAGTTTTGCCTTCTTGCACATCCCATTTTTGCTTTACATAATTCCATCTTCTTTGCGTTTCCCGAACAATTTTTACCTTCCCTTTGCGGACGTCTTTTCCAAAAAGATAAACAGCATCAATTGTTGCTTCCGCTTCTTTATCTTCGGGAAGATAAAACTCCTTATCCGTTTTGGTTTTTACAATAAAATTAGGCAATTCATAACGGGACACCTTAAACTGTGCAAATCCTAATCCATTGTTTCCTTCTTCGCCTACTTCAATCCTGTATCTTCCAAGTTTGGCATTATCGGGAATCTGCCATTTAATTGAAGCCACTCCAAATTTAGAAGTCTTTATAGTTTCACGATAAAGCAGAGTATTCCCTTCATCTTTAATTTTGAATTCCAATTCTTTATCAGCAAGAGCTTTTCTTTTTGCATCTGCAAAAATATTTTCCAAAGCAAGTCCTCTGATATTAATTATCTGACCGGGTTGGTATAAAGGTTTGTCGGTATTTAAGTAAACAGATGTTCCCTTCTGAATTGTATTCAAATATCTGCTTGTAGCAGTTTTTAATCCGTCTTTATTAGCATTGAGGGTAATCCTTGTATTGTAAGAATTTCTGTTATTTCCCAATATCTCAGGAGGAACATTAAATAAAAGTGTTGTTAATCCATCAGAGTCTGTAATTGCCTCTGATTTAACTTTTATTTCTTCAATTCTTTCAGTGTTCGGAACTTGAAAAAGCATTTCTCCTTCTATCTTCACGCCTTTGATCTTTCTTTCGGTAATCGGATGAAATGCACTGACACGCACCAATAAATCCATATTTGGATATATAGATTGTGAAGTTACAGCCCGGATTTCAAACAATTCGGGCATAATTTCGGATAGTGAAACGATCCCTTTTTTCTCCACATTTCCCGATCTAATTGTGTAGCGGAGGCGATACCACATCACAGTGCTTGAATTGCTTATGTTGTCGTAAGGAATATCGAATTTTAGATTATTTAATCCGCGTTTCAGTTTTTTAGTTATATAAACCTGAGAAATAGGTTTTTCTTGATAATTCAAAACTTCTAAGCGAACTATTGCATTAGTTTCACGCAACTTATTTTCAATCGGCAGATTGGTTTTTAAAGTTTTATCACGTAAAAAAACCTGAATTTTATCTTCATCAATTTTAATTTTTTCGTTTTGTGCCTGTGCTGAAATCGAACACACTAAGCACACTACGAGCAAGGCGATAAGTCTAGTTCGCATAATAGTTTACCTCTAATTTTTTACGGTTTTATAAGAGTTCCTTGAAACTTATTTGCTAGGATGCATTGAGATTTTTAATCGGTTGCTTTGGGTGGATTTTAAACGAATTATTTAATTTTTTTGTCACAAAATTTTAAGTGTTGGTGTTTTGAGAGTAGAAACCAAACAATACTTCAAAAATTATAAACGGAGGCAATCATTCAGAAAATGAAAAGATCATATATTCGCTACACATTTTTATTAACAACATTATTTTTACTAACTTCTTGCGTAATTTCTGCAAAAGATGGTGCAACATCGGCTTTTACAGCAGAAAAAACCACAGCTAAAGGTAAATACGAATTTTGTCAGGATTACAACGGCTATTATTCAAACGGCAAGCGTAAAGTTTCGAAGAAAGACTTACGTGAAATTACAATTGGTGCTGTAAATCTTTTAGAAGTTGACGGCAGAAAAAACGGCGGCATCAGCGTTAAAGGTGAAAACCGCGGTGACATTTTGATTCGTGCTTGTGTAAGAGCTTGGGGTGATTCAGAAGCAGACGCGACCGTAGCTTTAAATAATACACGCATCGAAACAAGCGGAGTTGTTAAAGCTGAAAATTCCGATGAAATGGCAAAATACTCAGTTTCTTATCAAATTCTTGTTCCTAACCAAACCAATCTTAAATTGATGGCGAAAAACGGTGGAATTTCTATTAATTCAGTTAATGGTTCGCTTCAATTTGAAACCAAAAATGGTGGCGTCAGCTTAAAAGACGTTGGCGGTAGCGTAAAAGGTATGACCAAAAATGGTGGCGTTTCTGTAAGGCTTACGGGAAGTTCATTCCAAGGAAATGGATTGGATGTTGAAACCAAAAATGGTGGTGTCAGCCTAAAACTTCCTTCAAATTACGCAGCGGACATAGAAACCGGCACTGTTAATGGTGGGTTTAAGAGCGACTTCGCTGAGCTAAAAGTTAAAAAGGATGAAAATGGTCGTTGGTACAGACCAAAGAAAGTTAGTGCCAGCATCAATGGCGGCGGAGCAAAAATTCGTGTGGTTACAACAAACGGCGGCGTTAGTATCAAATCCTCAGAATAGTTAAGTCTCCTCCTAGTCAAAGAAGATAAAGATGTAGGTTGCAGAGATGTGATCTGCATCTTTTCTTTTTTGGATTGAAAAATCTGTCATAAATCAATGAATGTCGGTGTTTTAAGTTTAGAAACCAAAAATCAATCAATCCCAAAAATTATATCGGAGGCAATCATCAGAAAATGAAAAATCTATATCTTCGCTTTTTATTATTATTAACGGCTCTTTGCTTATTCGGAACAGTCGGATTAGCAAATGAAAACACTTTAGAAGACAACTTTTGCAGTAAAAAGAATTACTCATCATGGGGCGATAGAGCTTATGAAAGTGATTTAAGAGAAACTACGATCCCCGCATCCGGCTTGGTAAAAGTTGACTCAAAAAATGGACGAATAAACGTAATCGGTGAAAACAGAAGTGATGTTTTAGTGCGTGCCTGTGTCAAAGCTTGGGCTGATTCTAAATCGGAAGCTAAATCCAAAGTGGATGCAATTCGCATTGAAACGTCATCCACTATTAGTGCTGTAAATACGCCTAAAAAAGATTGGTCAGTTTCCTACGAAATTCGCGTTCCCAATTCATCAAATTTAGACCTTCTAACCCGTAACGGCAGAATCGGAATTGACGCTGTTCAAGGACAGATTAAATTTGAAACCTACAACGGACGTGTATCTCTAAATGATGTTTCAGGTGATGTAAAAGGAATGACCAGAAACGGGCGTTTATCAGTTAAACTTTCGGGAACTGCTTACCAAGGAAACGGTCTCAATGTTGAAACGCGAAATGGTCGCGTAAGTCTGTACATGCCTTCAACTTATGCGGCAAATGTTGAAGTTGGAACAGGAAATGGTCGCTTTAGTAGCGATTTTGATGAATTACAGGTCGAAAAAATTAACGGCAAAAAACGTCGCTGGGGTTCTCAAAAAGTTAGTGCCAGCATAAATGGTGGTGGTGCTCCAATAAGAGTTATGACAGGCAACGGTAGAGTTAGTGTAAGATCAAATTCGAGTTCGAAACCTTAGTGACACTTTATTAAATTCGAAAAAAAGCCCCGTTAAATTAACGGGGCTTTTTTACTTTTTACAGGTTTTTCAAAATGAACTCCGACATCATTTTGTGTAAATGATAATGCTGAAATGGATTTCTTATGCCATGTCTCTGTGTCGGGTACGCCATAAAATCAAACTGGATTCCTGCTTTTTGTAGTTCATAAGCAAACTTTGTAGAGTTTTGCATATGAACGTTGTTATCCATAATTCCATGAACAAGAAGCAACCTTCCATGCAAGTTTTTTGCCTTTGAATTTAAATCCATTTTGGCGTAGCCGTCTGGGTTGTTTTGCGGTGTGAGCATATATCTTTCTGTATAGATCGAATCGTAAAGAGCCCAATCCGAAACTGGTGCAACGGAAACGCCCATCTTGAATGACTTGCTATGAGTCATTGCGAAAAGCGTCATAAATCCGCCATAGCTCCACCCCCAAATGCCAATTCGATCAGCATCAACATAAGGCAAGGTCTTTAGGAATTTCACGCCATCTTCGATGTCTAATTGTTCAGTCGTACCTAATTGTTTATAAGCCGTCCAGGTTTCTTTTTCGCCTTTTCCGCTGGCTGAGCGCGGATCACAAACCCAAATTATATAACCTTTCTGAGCCAGCATCTGATGATACATATAACGATTGCTACCCCAACGATTACGAACTTGCGGAGCATGCGGACCACCATAAACAAAAGACAAAACAGGATATTTTTTTGACGCGTCAAAATTCGGTGGCTTAATCATATAGGCTTCCATCTCAAAACCGTCACGATTTTTAACCTTCATAAATTCCGGCTTACTCAAGTTATATTTGTCCAAAACTTCAACTTTATTTTCATTGATGACCTTCTCAATCGTTCCATCAGCACGATGAAGAGTTGTTTGCCAAGGTGTATTTATATCGCTCCAGATTGAAACAAAATGCGTGAATGTGGAATTAAAATTCGCCGTATATGAGCCATCTTTTTTCGTCAGACGGGTTAGATTTTTTCCGTCGAGATTTATGCGATAAATCTGTGGTGCGATCGGACTGTGTTGCATTCCCGAGAAATACACGAGACCATTTTTCTCATCAACCCCGTAAAATGTTCTAACTTCCCAATCACCTTTGGTAACTTGTCTTATCAATTTACCGTTTTTGTCGTAATGATATAGGTGTTTCCAACCATCTCTCGGACTTGTCCAAATAAATGAACCATCCTTTAACCAATAAGGATTTCCGGGAGAATCAATCCAAGCTGGCGTTTTATCTTGAAAGAGAGTTTTTGTGTTTCTGCTATTGCGATCGGTTGCGTTTAGGTCAAGAAATGTCTGCTCACGATTTTGTCCTTGCCAAATAACCCATTTTGAATCGGGTGACCAATCTACGCGGGAAATAAGAAAATCTTCGGGCTTATATTTTGATGAATCAATTGTCGAAATATTTCCAGCTTTTATGTTGGCAATATGAAATGTAACCAAGGGATTTGGATCACCTGCTTGCGGATAGCCTACATCTTCAATTCTCTGGTCTGTAACGGTATCATCTGCCAAAATAAACATCGGAACTTTTGAATCATCCGATCTGAGAAAGGCAATGCTCATAGAATCAGGCGACCACCAATATCCACGGTTCTGCCCGCGTCCATAAAGCTCTTCTTCGTAAACCCATGTGAGAAAACCATTCAGGATATTTTTGCTGCCATCTTTTGTAAAACGGGTTTCTTTTCCGCTGGCAATATCAACTACAAACAAATCATTTCCGCGAACAAAACTTACCTTTTTTCCATCGGGCGAAAAATCCGCTTCGAGTTCACTTGTTTTGTCGTTAGTTAAGCGTTTGGCAGCTTTGGTCGTAGCGTTATACACATACAAATCTTTACCATTTGTAAATAGATAAGAATTTGAAACGTCATTCTGATTAATGAAACGCCGCGAAATCCGATTAGCATCGGCAGATGATAGTCCAGTTTTTACCAAACCTGCTGAAACTTCAGCACTATCATAAATTGTGGTTTCTGCACCGGTTAATGCATTAACCTTTATAAATTTTATCCCCGTTGCATCAAACTTTGGTCGCACAAAAGATGTTCCATCCTTTGACCAACGAATCCCGAATGTCGGAGAACCACTAAACTGAACCTGCTCCCCCGGTTTATAAATTTTCTCAACTGTCAGCTTTTCTTGCGAAAGTGCTAGCGAAGAAAATGCAACAATTGCTATCAAAAGCCAAATCGTTTTTCTCATAATCTTTTCTCTTTTTCTGAACTTAATAGAAATTTTTGAATTCAAGAAAATTATAAACGAAAAGGCTTTGAAAGTGCTAATTGATTGAATTTTGGATGCTCAACGATTTTTTTCAGGTGGGGCTTTTCTTGAATTAGTTGAGCATAAATTTCACGCCGACTTGGGCTTTAATAGAAATTGTTCCGGCTGAAAATGTTCCCGAATTGCCTCCACTACCCGAAGTAAAACCTGCATAATTGGATTCATTCTGGATGTTTCGCGGATAATAGTTTGTTATTTTCTCTTCGATCTGGATTGCTTTACCAACTGTCTGTCCGATTGCTCCCGCGATTGCTGTAGCTTTCTCTTTAGCGGCGACGATAGCTTTTGAACGTGCTTCATCTTTATATTTGCGAAGCTCGGACGTTGCAAAATTTACTCTTCTGATTTCCGAAACTCCCGTTTTCAAAACTTCCGAAAAAAACGATTCAAACTTTGATAAATCCCTCAATTTCACAATAACCGTTTTGGAAACTTCATAGCCCTTAAACACTCTGCGTCTGGCATCTCCTCTACCGACGAATTCATATCTTTTGGAAACGGAAATATAATCCGTCTTAACATCTTTCGACTCAATGCCAAATCTTTTTGTCAAAGCCAAAATCTGCGAAACACTCTTATCATTCTGACTCTTTGCAATCTGTAAATCCGTGTTTATTTTTGAAACTCCTAAAGAAAAAATAGCTTCATCAGGCACAACAAAAATCTCTGCTGCCCCATTTACGGAAACTGTCGGCATCTCACTAATTTTCTGGGCATTAACTGTAAATATAAAAATTGACAGACAAAAAACAACTAAAAAACAAACTCTAAATTTCATAAAATATACTCTCCTATAGATTTAACCCTTGATGATTTAAAGAACGGTAAATCCAGACAGTTTTGCAGAACTAATTGACTAAAACGCTTTTACAATTGCGAAGAAATAATTAATCTACGACTCTCTTTTTTGAAAATAAGAAGAATCTTAAACTTATTTTGCTTTGAAACTTATATTTAAGCTTTCGGATGTGCCTTGTCGTAAACCTCTATGAGTTTTTCCATTGAAACTTGTGTGTAGATTTGGGTTGTTGAAAGTCTTGCGTGCCCGAGAAGTTCTTGGATGTCACGCAAATCTGCTCCTGAATCGAGCAGGTGTGTGGCGAAGGAATGTCGCAGGGAGTGTGGAGAAATATTTGGAATGTCGGAACATTGTTTGATGTATTTATCAACCATACGCCCGACGGAGCGAGTTGTAATTCTCGTGCCTTTGTAGTTTAGGAAAACCGCATCTTCATCACGTTCGGCTGGTGGGCAATTATTTAAGAATTCGGGGCGTGCTTCATTCAGATAATACATCAACGCTTGCAAAGCAGGCTCGCCAAACGGCAAAATGCGTTGTTTATTGCGTTTTCCTGTTACCCGAACAAGTTTTTCCTTGAAATCTATATCTTTTAGATTTAGCTTAACCAATTCGCCAACACGCATTCCGGTAGCATATATAAATTCCAAAATCGCACGATCTCTTTTTCCTAAATCCGTTTCTAAATCAGGCGTTTCGATAAAACGAATCGCGTCTTCCATCGAAAGATGTGTTGGAAGCTTTCGTTCAATTCTGGGAGTCGCAACAAGTTTGGCAGGATTAACTTCTAAAACACCTTCCCTAACCAAAAACTGAAAAAATGTTCGTAGAGAAGCAAGCTTTCTCGCAACGGTCGTTTTCTTGGCATTTTCCGAATGTAATTCTGCCATCCATTCACGAATCGTGATGTGGTCAATGTCTTTTACGGGAATTTGCTCTCGCGTTCCATCAGGTTTCGGCGGAGCAATATTTTCATGAAACTGCCCCAAATCACTTAAATAATTCCGCAATGTGTGCGGACTCACATTTCGCTCATATCTGAGATGTTGAAAAAATTGTTCGAGATATTCTTCAAGCATATTTGAGAATTAGTATAAATCATCTTTGTTTTTATCAAAATTGAAACCAGCCAATTTGAGCATAAAAAGTCCAATTTCACGATATTTGCCTTTTCTGGGTGTCCATCTATCAACAATGTGATAACGATTATTGGTGACTCCTTCTAAAATCCATTGAGCACCGTCATTTCCGCCTGGTTTTTCTTCCAAAGAAGGCACTTGCCAATAATCTAAATCGTTTAGAAGTTTAATAAATTCACACCAATCTTCTTGGCTTATTGACTTTTCTTTTTCTTTAATAATTTTTCCAGGTTCATATCCGCCTCTACCATCTAATTCCTTAAAAAAAATCTTCATATCATTTTTTTGTTTTTCAATTTTAACAATAACAGGATGATGAAAAGATCTTAGCCAAGTAAAACGGTAAATTTCCAAATTCTTGTCAGAAACATCTAGCAAAGATTTTTCGTTTGATGCTTTTAAATGTTTTCCATACCAATCATTCATAAAAGCATCGGCACCTTCCCAACCTTCTGCGAAAGTTCCATCAGGAAAGTAGCCGCTTTTGCCTTTTTCTGTTTTCGAGATTCTTTTTGAAATTCCGGGAAAGCTATCTGATTTTTTACACTCTTCGGTCAATAAAATTGGTGAATTAACTTTATCAATCTTACTAGATTCGTGTAAGTACCAAGCTAAAACGACACAAAATCCTAGACCAAAAGTTAAAAGAAAAGTGAGTATTTCTGTTGGAAGTTTTTTCATAAAAATCCGAAACTATCTGTTTTTTGAAACATAATAACCTTTTCTTGCTCGGATTGTAAGATTTTTATCGGATTTGATTTGGAGGTCAATGGTGCGAAATCTGCCGTCCTTTGTTTCTTCTTCGGGGTAATAACCAAGGATGTATTGCTGCGAAAGTTCGGCGGAGATTTGATTGAAGGCTTCGTCGAGTTCTCTTTCATTGATTGGTCTGTAAACTGCTCCGCCCGTTTGGGTTGCGAGATTTTGCATACGGCGTTCGGCGGCTAAAGCTCGCAAGTTTGCACTACCGCCGCGATTTCCGGTTCGCTTGTTGTTTTCAAATTCGGTCGTTTGAACAATATAAACCTGACAATTATTTTGCTGGACAATCTTGACCATTTGATCAAAGGTCGTATCGCTCAAAGTATCTTGCCCGTCAGAAACGATTACGATCACACGTCTGCCGAGATAATCCTGCAAATAGTTGGAAGCCTTCACAAGTCCATCGTGCAAAGCGGTTGCTCCCTGCGGTTTTGCAAAACCTTTGATCGCACGTATTAGTGAAGAAACGTCCTTTGTCATCGGTTGTTCAAGTTGCGTAATACCCGCGACAGAATACAGAGCCGCGAGGTCTTTCTGAGGACGAATTACTCGCTTAAAAAATCTTATCGCCGCCTTTTTTTCAAAATCTATCGCAACCGTCACACTCGAACTATTATCAAACAAAAGTGCGAGCCGGACAGGGCTTTCCGAGCGAAATAATTCACCGATCTCAACATCTTTTCCATCAACTTTTAACTCAAAATCGTTTAATTGTAAATCAGTTACAGCTCTACCATTTTGGTTGTTGATTACAGAAACAGGAATCGGCACAAAAGCAGATTCGACACTAATTATTTCATCGCTCTCTACAGTTTTTGGCGTTGGAGTCGGAGTTTGTTTGGGTTTGGGCTTTTTAGTAACGGTTTGAGTAGGAATATAAACGATTTCCTTTTTCTCTTTCTTTGTATCTTTTTCGCTTTTTTTCTTTACACGACCGCTTTGAGCGAAAGCTGTTGTCGCTAAGGTCAAAACTAGAAATGAGAGCAAAAATTTATGAACCATACCATTCTAAACCGTTCGGTAATTTTTCTGCGGAATACTCTAAATGTATCACACGTCTATTTTTTGGCTTCAAACCTGCTGAAGACGAATGCACAAGTAACGGACGCATTACCAATACGTCACCTTTTGATGCTTTACACAAGAAACTATTTGCCTTGAGCTTGGTTTCTTTTATCTCATCTGCAATCAAACGCCCTCTTTTATGAGTTCCCTCCAAAATTTTTAATGCTCCGTTTTCTTCATCTGTGTCATCCAGATGAAAACGCAAAGTTAAAATACTCTCTAAAATATCAACGGTCGGCTGTGCGTGTTGAATACCAGCTTTAATTGTCCAAGCCGAAAATCCTCTTGTTTCCTTCTTTTTCTTAACAGAAATCGTTAAATCCTGATGCCAAGGTACTTTCCAATTCGCGTCTGCTGTCTTATCAAAATAAATCGCTCGAACAGGTTTTGCATTTTCACCGATAAAATTCTGGACAATTTCCCTAACTTTATCACTTTCCGCAAAATCTTTTATTTCAGGTGATAAATTCAACAAATTCCGAATACCGTACACCGAGTTCTTTCTTTTACTTACGCCGTTTTCAGAGTTTAGTTTCGATAAAGATTGAATTAGATGAGAAACTGTTTCCTCATTTAATACGTTTCTGAGAATTATAAAACCCTTATTATTTATTTCGCTCAAATACATTTTGTCCAAACAATTTTTTGACTGAATCTCGCATTAACACAATGATTGCGAAAATGCCTAAAATCATCCCAAATGGCTGAAATAAACACGTTACAATTGCAACGATCAAACAAAACTTATAATTTTCCTGTTGCTTGAGATTTCTACCCGCACGTATCGAACAAAAAGCCATAACTGCTCCCATAGTTATAAAAACTATTGAGACAAGTATGTTTAGCGTTCCGAAAATATAGCTGGCGTGCTCAGGATTTCCTGATTGCTGCAAGATATCGGTTGTCAAAAATAATATCCCGAAAAAGAGAAATACTAATGAAAAAATGGCAAAGAAAATAAATAATCCACTCATTGCATAAAAGCCGATTGAAAGCCACTTTAAATGTTGTATATCTCTTTCCACTGTTAATTAAACTTATGTAAATATCTGAACCAACTTAAGTTTTGAAAAGGAGTGTAAGCATCCTTGCTTGCAAGTTCGCTGCTTTTTAGCGGACTAATTTATTTCATCATCCTTAAATCCTTAACTTTTTCTCGATTTCTAAAAAAAGTGCAATAAATAATGCAAAGTGTTCTAAATCAAACCCGCTGAAAAAAATTGGACTCAAAACTTTAATCACACAGACCTTAAACCAACAAAAGCTTTACACCAGCAACAACTAAAACAACTGCTAAAGTACGCCTCAGTGCAATTGAATTAAAATATTTACTTCCAAGTGTTGAACCGATTATACCACCGATGATGGCTATGATTATCCAAATCCAGACATTTGACGGAAGATTTACAGCGTTTTGGTAATTTCCGAGAAGCCCCGAAATTGAATTTACAAGTACAAACATTGCCGAGATTCCTGCTGCTTTTCGAGCTTCAGTCCAATCTGTCAAAAACAAAATCGGAGTTAAGAAAATTCCGCCGCCAACTCCAATTAGCCCGGAAGTTATGCCAATGACCGAACCAATTATTAAAGCCAGCCAAATTGGATGCTTTTTAGCTTTTGCTTCTTCCGATTTATCTTTTTTTCCAAACTTCCATGCAAGACGAAATGCCGCAAAAAGCAAAACTAATCCGAGCAAGATTTTGTAATACTGAGCAGGTAGATCAATCGTTCCGCCAAGATAAGCGAACGGAATTGAGGCAATGGCGAAAGGTAAAAAGACTTTCCAATCAAAATATCCCTTACGATAAAATTGAAAGGTCGCAATTCCGGCAACGAAGATATTCAACGCCAGGGCAGTCGGCTTCGTAACATTTGGAGCAACAGCAAAAAAAGCCATCACCGCCAGATAACCCGAACCGCCGCCGTGACCGACCGAAGAATATAAAACGGCAACCAAAAAGATTGCCGCTAAAATTAAAACTTCAAAACCTTCCATTCCTAAATCAACTCAATCGTGTGAGAATTAATCGGAGTAGCCGAACCATCATCGAATTCCGTTCCTGCCTGTACGCCTATTTTTGCTATATCTTCCGCTGATTTTTCTGAGTCGCCATAAACCGCAAACATCGCTCCAAGAGCATATTCGCTACCGCTTCCATTAGCATAGAATTTTGAGTATTCCTGCACATAACGATAAGAGCTTAATCCAAAAATTCCATGCCTATTAGCGATCAGAATATCTCCGCGAAATGTTTCAAAGTCTTCTTCATCATCAGGACGCAAAAAGTGTTTGTCCTTTAATTCCGAATGAAGCGAAAGCCCGAATTTGTATATATCCTCTGCCCTTGCAAACGAAAAGTCTTTTTTCGTATTCGACAAAAAACTCTGCACCGCGATCTGCAAACTTGCCGATCCTGAGATACCTAAATAATTATTTTCGTATTTTAGGATTTTTTGGTGATTAACTACATATTCAGCGGATTCTTTTGTGTTCCCGCAAGTTGTTAGAGTATCTGCGGCAATCACAGCTTTTCCATCTTTTCTTACTACTACAATTGTTGACATATTTTTTTAAGTAATTGGTTGAGTATATGAAAATTTGTCGGAAATAAAAAACGGGATTGCCTGATTAAGACAATCCCAATAGAAGGTTAAAATATGTTTTTAGTTTAGGCTGAAATCGCTTTTTCAATTGTTGTTTCGTCAAATTGCTCTTCTTCGGTCGAACCCGTTAGAGCTGTTGTCGAAGATAAACCGCCGGAAATTGTTTGCGTCAAAGTATCGAAATATCCCGTTCCGACAAAAGCCTGATGTTTAGTAGCACGATAACCTTCGATCTCAGTTGCAAATTCGCGTTCTTGTAATTTCGCGTAGGCAGTCATCTGTTCGGTTTGATAGTCTCTCGCCAATTCGAACATCGCAAAATTAAGCGAATGGAAACCAGCCAGAGTAATAAATTGAAATTTGTAACCCATCGCACCAAGTTCGTTTTGAAATTTTGCAATCGTTTCATCATCGAGTTTTTTCTTCCAGTTAAATGAAGGTGAACAGTTATAAGCGAGCATCTTGTTCGGATATTTTTCGTGAATCGCCTCAGCAAATTTGCGGGCTTCTTCCAAATTCGGTTCAGAAGTTTCGCACCAAACGAGATCGGCATACGGAGCATAAGCGAGTCCGCGTGAGATTGCTTGATCGAGTCCTGCTTTGACGTGGAAGAAGCCTTCGACGGTTCGCTCCCCGGTTGTAAATTCGCGGTCTGTCTCGTCTATGTCAGACGTCAAAAGATTTGCCGCATTTGCATCGGTTCGTGCGACTAAAACGGTCGGAACTCCGCAAACGTCTGCCGCAAGTCGTGCCGCAACAAGCTTTTGTACGGCTTCCGATGTCGGCACCAAAACTTTTCCTCCCATATGCCCACATTTTTTAGCGGATGATAGTTGGTCTTCAAAGTGTACGCCCGCCGCTCCTGCGTCAATCATTGATTTCATTAATTCAAAAGCATTTAGGTTTCCGCCGAACCCAGCTTCCGCATCTGCCAAGATTGGTGCGAACCAGTTAATTCCATTTTTTCCTTCGGAAGTGTATATTTGGTCTGTACGCTGGAGCGAATTGTTAATTTTTTTGACGAGTTCCGGCACACTGTTCGCGGGATAGAGGCTCTGATCAGGATACATCTGTCCCGCGACGTTTTGATCCGCCGCCACTTGCCAACCACTACAATAAATCGCTTGAAGCCCCGCTTGAACCTGCTGAATCGCTTGTCCGCCACTCAAAGCACCGAGAGCATTTACGTAATCCTCAGTTTTCATTAAATCCCAGAGTCTTTCCGCTCCAAGTTTGGCAATCGTGTATTCAACTTTGACTGTGCCGCGAAGTTTGACGACATCTTCCGCCGTATAATTTCGCTTTACTCCTTTCCAACGCGGATTTTCCGCCCAGTCTTTTTCTATTTCTCTTATTTGTTCTTCTTGTATCATAAATTTCTCCTTTTGAAATAAGCCGTGCGGCGACAAGCATTTTTTCAGTATTGCTTGTGCTATCAAATCTGCTTTTTTTCGTAACACTTGCCACCGATTGGCTGTCTTGTGAAAACTTAGATCGGATCAAAATGTCCGTTTGTAATCATCTCTTCGCTCAAATGTCTTGCTTTGGTAAATCTTTCGGCTTCCCTAAAATGTTCGTTTTCAGGTAGTTCTTCAAGAATTTTTTTGAGTTCTTCATCGAAAACCTGCGTTATGAATTCGGGTGTGTGTTTTACCTCTTTGCCATCGTCCAAAATCTCAACCGAATCACGATGTTTGATTCTCTGAGCGATCATTAGACGATAAATCCGATCGGTTGCAAGGTCTTCCATATAGCCGTCGAGAAGCGATGCACCTTTTCCACTTAAAACGCCGTGACGATAGCGAATCACCGTGCGAACAGCAGCTCTTGTTCCGTCTAAAGTGTGCTTTCCAACTCCTACGGGGACGGGGCGTAAGTTCGGTTTTTCTTCAAGTTCGGTTTTGCGAACATCAATTTGATTGGGTTTTGGAAATTGTGCGACGGCAATTTCATTCTGGTCGGGATGCCCTGTCCAAGCTCCATCCATTCCGACATCAGCCTCATTCTTTTTGTCCGCCTCCAAGACTTTTAATGCACGTTCATTTAGCTCCACATCAACCCTACTCGGATATAATGCTGTCATTCCGCCGATGGCTAGAAGCCCGTGTTTATGGCAGATTTCAACCTGCAGTTCGCGTAGGTTCTGGAAAAAGGCAACGTCCGATGGAATCGTGTTTCTATCGGGCAAAACCCATTTTTCGTCTTCGAGATTAAAATGAATGAGGCTCGCCATATAATCCCAACGTCCGAGGTTCAAACCCAAAATATGATCTCGCAAATTGTAGATAAATTCTTCGATCTGATATGCAAAAGGATGTGCTTCAACGAGTGCCATGCATTTGATATAGCCTTTTTCCCAACCGAGTTTTTCTTCGACCGCTTGAAATAGATCACGCCAAAATAGCCCTTCTTCCGCCGATTCGGATTTCGGAATGTAGAAGCACAAATTGTGTTTTAATTTCTTGCGGTCAACGGCAAATGCAATTCGGGCAACATCATAAACTGAAGCCGACATTAGCTCTTCACGTATAACTCCTGCTTGATTCAAATGCAGACCACGAACACGTGCCCAGATAACTGTTTCCGAATCTTTGATCGAAACTTCTTTCTGGCGTTTTTGGTCGTAGTAAGTTAAATCACCGTGTAGAGCCATAACTGCGTACTGAATTCCTTGTGAGAGATTTTCCCAAGTGTTCGCCATCGAGTCTTCGAGGTCAATCATCACTCCCGGCGCTCCCGAATTAAGCATCTTTACAACTAGTGCTCCATCATCTGCCGGTCCCGTCATTTGATTTCTTTGGTCTTCACACCAAACCGGCAATTCGATCTTCCAATCGCCGGAAATCTCTTCACTCGTTTCTTTGTAATCGGGCAAACTACCTTTGTGTGACGCCTCTAAAACTTCTGTTCTTTTTCTAGCAAGCTCCTGCTGTCGCTGTGTGAATCTTTGATGCAGATCGCACAAAAAATCTGCAAAATCTATCGTCTGGTGCTTCTCAAGATGAAAATTATACGGTGCGTGATTGATGCGTTTATCAAAAACTTTTCCTTGTGTTCCTTGATCCATAAACTAATACTCCTTTCGCTTTAGTGTTCAACATATTGAACAAATGTTCTTAATCCTGAAATCACATTAAACCGAAAATTTCTGTTTGTAAACTAAAAATGAATGACCGTTCAGTATATTGAACAGTTTTTCACAATCTCGAACTTACATTGATAAAATGCAGATAAGAAAATAGAATATCTTGTGCAAAAGTAGTGGCAACAAGTACAAATCTAATCGCAAATCCAAAATTAAAATATGTCGCAGGAAACAACTTCCAGAGCCGTTGAGAGAGCTTTGTCAATTATTGAAATGGTCGCCGAAAGCCAAAAGCCGCAGAGCAACGCTGATCTAAGCCGTCGTCTAGAAATCCCAAAAAGCTCCGCGAGCTACATTTTAAGAGTCCTTGAAAATCGTGGATATTTACGTCGGGATGAAGGTGGAAAATATCAGCTTGGACTAAAACTCTTAAGCCTTACACGTGATTCTTTGACTCACACAGATATACGCGAAGTGGCAAAGCCTGTTTTGCAGGATTTTTTGAAGAAAACACGACTTCCCGAAGCACACTTAGCAGTTCTTGATAACGGTCGAGCTGTCTATATCGAGATGGTTGAAAACGAACGGAGTTTTATCAAAATGGACATCTGGATTGGTCATCGCTTGCCGATTCACACAACGGCAATCGGAAAAATACTCGTTTCTGGAATGACAAATGACGAGATACGCGAAATTCTAAGATTACGCGGAATGGAAAAGAAAACCCCAAAATCAATCACCTCTATGAAGAAATACGTTACTGAGATAAAAAAGGTGAAAAATCAAGGTTACGCCGTTGACGATGAAGAAAATTCTGAAGAAGTCCGATGTCTTGCTGCACCGATCTACGACGCAAAAGGGAAAGTTATCGCCGCTTTGGGAGCATCAAGCACAATTTTACAGATCGATGAAAAAAGAATGCCCGACCTTGTCGAGCAAATAAAAAACTGTGCCGAAAAGGTCTCACAACAGATCGGCTATTCTTCGTAGAAACTATTTGAGTTTGATCTTGTGGCAAGTTATGGGTAATCCCGTCGAATCATCGAATTCCGCACCTGCTTTAACACCGATTTTGGCAATATCTGCGGCGGATTTTGTCTTATCGCCATAAGCAACATACATCGCTCCGAGGGCGTAATCGCTACCGCTTCCGTAAGAATAAAATCTTGATAATTCCTTAACATAACGGTATTCGCTCAAAGCATAAATCCCGCTCGGATTTGCGAGAAGCATATTCGCCCGCGAAGATTCAAAGGCATCGGAATTATTCTTTTCCGCCCGCACATAATATTCGTCTTTCAAAGTTTTATGAAATTCAACCAATGTGTTAAAAATTTCCTTTTCCGTAGAGAGTTTTAAGTCTCCGTCAACCTTTTGCAAAAAATCTTCCAAAACTGTCTGCGAAGCACTCCAACCCGTTAAGGCAAAGAAATTATCTTTGTGTTTGACGATTTTCTTGTTGTTTTTAATGTAGGTAGCCGACTCCAATTGGCTACCGTAAGTTGTCAAAGTATCTGCTGCAATTGCCGCTTCTTTTCCTTTTTTCACAACGACGATTGTTGTCATAAATTATTAGTGTGCCTCCGTTAATTATTGACAGAAACGCGACCGTTAGGAAGCGTGTTGGAGATGAATCTGTTGACACGCTTCCTAACGGTCGCGTTTCTGCCGTTTCTACATTTATGCAAATGCTACTGACTTATCCAAAGTATTTAGCCATTTATCCCAATCATTTAATGCTCTTTCAACTTGGAATTTGTGACGTTCGCGTTTTTTGCGATATTTTTTGCGAAGTTCGACTGGCAAAGGTTCAAGCAAGCCAAAAGTTATATTTACCGGCTGAAAATTCTTTGTTTCGGCGTTAGCAACATATCTGCACAAACCGCCTATTGCTGAATTTGATGGTGCCTCGATCAAATCTTCTTCATTTGCCAGACGCACGGCATTTATCCCCGCCAGCCAGCCTGTTCCGACTGATTCGATATAGCCTTCAACTCCCGTAATCTGTCCTGCAAAAAATAGATTCGGCTGTTTTTCGACCTGCAAGCTGTCATTTAACATTTTCGGCGAATTGATAAACGTATTGCGATGAATCTGCCCGTATTGCAGGATTTCGCATTTTTCTAAACCCGGAATCAGACGCAAGATTCTTTTCTGTTCGGGATAACGCAAATGATTTTGAAATCCAACGAGCGAATAAGCGTCTGCCATTTGATTTTCTTGACGAAGTTGAACAGCGGCGTAAGGTTCCTTTCCTGTTTTCGGGTCAGGTAAACCGACTGGTTTCATACAAGCAAAACGCAAAGTGTCAACTCCACGCCGAGCCGTTTCTTCCAATGGCAGACAAGCTTCAAACCAATGCGTTTCTTCAAATCTCTTGAGCGGAACTGATTTAGCATTTGTCAGTTCGGTATAAAAAGTCTCGTATTCTTCTTTTGAGAAAGGGCAATTTATATAATCATCGCCGCCGCGTCCGTAGCGTGCCGCTTTGAAAGCAATGTCCATATTTATCGAATCCGCCGAAACAATCGGAGCAATTGCATCATAAAAATATAGTTGGTCATCACCCGTGAGTTTCATAATCTCATCGGTCAAAGCATTACTTGTCAGCGGTCCCGTGCAAATAATCGTAATTTCATTTCCGGGCAGTTTTGTCATCTCCTCGCGGATAATTTCGATGTTCGGATGCTCTTCGATCTTTTTTGTGATGTAGTCCGAAAACATTCCCCGATCAACTGCCAAAGCTGCTCCCGCCGGAACTTCCGTTGCATGAGCCGCTTCCAAAACAATAGACTTTCCACGCCTTAATTCTTCTTTCAATAAATATGGTGCCGAACCTTCACGGTCAGTTTTTAGTGAATTTGAACAAACGATTTCCGCTAATTTTTCAGTGCGATGAGCCGGAGTTTGCTGAACGGGACGCATCTCGTAAAGTTTAACCTTCGCTCCACGTTCCGCCGCCTGCCAAGCCGCTTCGACTCCTGCAAGTCCGCCACCAATTACACTTATAAATCTCATAACTTTAATACTTAAATGATTTTACGGTTTGGAAACAGAAAAGTTAAACGAATAAATGGAAATTTAACAAAACAGGTTCAGAGTTCAAATTTGAGTTTGAACTCTGAACCTGTTATAAGATCTCTTATATCAACTCTAATGCTTGTCAGTTAATGTAAAACTCATCCTGCTGAACAGTTTTTTTCGCTTTTCTTGAATTTCTGAAAGTTGAGACCAGTACATCACCGTTGATGTGCGAGAGTAGGATTAACAAGCTAGTATGGTGCACTTTTAATTGCTTAGTTGCAAGTTATTCTTATAAAATAGTTTGGCAAGAATAACTTACAACTAACCTTTACTTCACTACTTGTCTAAAATCTTCCGACCTTCCTAAAATTCAAGTCTTTCAACAAAACCCCTGAAACTTTGAATCCGATTACTTCAGAGTCTTTATTTCTCATAAACTTAGCCTTTAAAAAGAATCCCGCATTTCCTGAAAAAACATCTTTATCAAAAGGGTTAAGATTTACACGATTGCGTAGATTTTTAGCGATTAACTGTCCATTCTCAATAATTAATTCAAATTTCGCATCAATCTCTTCGCTGTAAAAAGTTCCTGTAAATTCCAACAAATCAACTTTACTTGCATCAAGTTTTGGAATTGAAACCCGATTTCCATTAAGTGTTAAACCGCCATAATGCCCTTCAACCAAAGTAATCTCACTTACTTTTCCATTTTCACCAATCTCAAATCTCAACTTTCTTCCCTCACTTCCAAAAGTAAACTCTCGCTCAGCAAATGGCTTAAGTAGCATTTTTTGTCCACCAAATATTTGCAAGAAAAGCTTATCTTTATTCTTTGTAACTTTGTAAGGAATTCCGTTTAGAATTTCAAAATCACCAACAAAAGATTGAAATGTCACATCATCAATTTTTATTTTCCTGTTTTCAGTTTCAACCTTGTCTGTCAAATAAAAATCTGCAATCTCATAAGCGGCGTTCAAAGGATTTATGTACGGCAAGTTTGCCAATACAATCACCGAAAGCTTTTGACTTGGAACACGCAATAAAAAAGTCTTAAAACCAGCAGTTGTTCCGCCATGAGCAAAAGTTTCTATACCTTTATAAATTTCGATAGATTGTCCAAAACCATAATTAGTTTTTTCTCCAGTATTCAAAACTCCGCGTGTCTTCATTTGTTCGATAATTTTGGTATTTCCAACTTTAGGCTTTTCAAAATTCATCGCCCATTTGCTCAAGTCTTTGGCTGTTGTAATTAGTCCTGTTGAACCAACGACTGTCGAATTCAAAACACTTTTTGTAAACCCGTTTCTTGAAATCTGATAAGATTCTGCTTTATTAGGAATTACAACTCGATAATCATTTGGAAAAGAACTATTATTCATTCCAAGCGGTTTAAAAATTCGCTTATTGGTAAATTCTTTGAAAGTCATTCCCGAAACCTTTTTCACAACTTCCGTGAGCAATGAATATCCTGTATTACCGTATTCAAATTTTTCCCCAGGCTTAAAATTCAACCCTTTCTGTCTTTTAGCGACATTAAAAAACTGTCCACTCGTCCCAATATCGTCAGGTCGCCGTCCCATCGCCTCAAGCAAAACTCCCGAATCTCGCAAACCGCTCGTGTGATGTAACATTTGTCTCAAAGTGACTTTATGCCCGAAATCTGCCAACTCAGGAAGATATTTCCGAATATCATCATCTATTGATAACTTTCCTTCATCAGCCAATAAAAGTATCGAAAAAGCCGCAAATTGTTTTGATACCGATGCCATTTCAAAAACCGTTGAAGAATTGATTGGAATGCCGTGCTCAAGATTCGCCATTCCGTAGCCCTTGTTGTGAACAATCTTTCCATCTTTCACAATCGCAACACCTAGTCCAGGCGAAACTGAACTATCCCAACGTGCAAGATATTGATCAACCTTTTCCGATGGTGTTTTCGCTTTTCGAGAAATTTTCTTTATTTCTAAAGTGTATTTTCCTTCTGCTTTTCTTTTAGCAAAAGGCTGAACTTCCAAAATATAAGTTCCTTCAACATCTGACGAAATCGTTATAAGTTCTTCACCAAGACTGCTTGTTAAATCAAAACTTTCAGCTTTTTCGCCTTTGGAATTGTATGTAGTAATCATCAAGTCAATTCCTTTTTGCATTAAACGAAATTCTGCAAATTGGTTCTTTTTCAACTTAATTTGATAACGATGTTTTTCGTTGTAGCTTATTTCAGCTTTTACAACCTTATTCTTTTTCAAGAAACCTTTATCAACTTGTCCATAGACTAAATTTGACGAGAAAATTAACAACAGTAAAAGTGCGAATTTGTATTTATTTTGTAAAAACATATTATTTTGTCCTTGTATAAAATTGATTAAATAATTAATCTTTCGCCAATTTACACTTCTCGATTTACACAGTTCGACCGAATAAAGAAAGTCGAACCATTTTTGTTAAAAAAATTAGTTCGACTTTCTCTATAAAAACGTTCGACTTTGTATAAAAGCCTGCTAAATGTGGTTTTTACGATATTGAGTAGGAGTTAAACTTGTGTGTTTTTTAAATGCAGTATTGAACGAAGATTTTGAATTAAACCCGACTTCATACAAAATTTCTAGGATAGTTAAATTACTTTTTTCTTCATTTTCTAAAATTTTCGAGGCTTCTTCGACACGATATTTATTCACAAAATCAAAAAAGTGTTGCCCCAATTCGTGATTAATCAAAATAGACAAATCTCTTGAAGACATTTCCATTTGTCCAGCCAATTTTTGAAGAGTCAGAGATGAATCTAAATATGGCTTTTCTCTTTCCATATATTTTTTCAAACGTTTAATTTCTGGATTTGTCGCTACGTCTTTTTGCGAATTACTCTCCGTTAATTCTTTCTGCTGAATTAAATTATCGACGGTTTCCAAATTCGAATCCACACCCCGAAAAAGTTCTGGCGAATACAAAGCTTTCAGCACAAACCAACAAGTTACAGACAACGCCACAAAACCAACGGAAATCTGTAACCAACCAAAAGTCCAGTCAAATGGCGTGTAAACAACGTATTTTTTTAGAGTCGCAAATGTTCCCGCAACAATAAAAATTATCGTAATTTGAAGTAGCCACCGATGAATCTGAAAACTCGTCTCAGCATAATTCTCACGATAAATTTTCTTGAATCTATTCAAGGTATATAAAACCAAAACGATATATAAAAGCCATTGAACATTCCCCAAAACATCTCTTATATAAGTTTCAATTAAATATAAATAGTTAGCTGAAAACTCTGTTTTCTCAGCAATATCAGCCAAATAAAATCTTGGCAAATACATTAAATTCACAAAAACAAATGGAATTGCGTGCAACAAATGTTTCGGCTTTAATTCAAAATCTTCATAGCAAACAGATAGCACATAAAAGTAAAAAAACGGCATCTCCAAAAAAGAAACCGTCGAACGAAACATAAATAAATTACTAGAACTCGGCAAAAATAGCGGTACAAACCATCCACTAAAATTAACCGCCGTCAAAATCAAAAACACCGCAAAAAGCCTGTTGCTCAATTTATGGTGAGTCTTCACCGTCAGCAAAAAAATCGCTAAAAGCAACAAAACAAAAACAGAAATTATCCCTATGATATTTATTAATTGCATTGCAAAGTTTTGCTTTTTTAACTCGTCAAACGCCTATATATATTCGGTAATTTCTCCGGCAAACTCAAAACATCATCAATAATTGTGTAGCCGACTTCACCGTATAGGTCTTTTAATTCCTGTTCGGAATCGCGGTCAATCGTGATGCAGAAAGGTGTGATTCCACTCATACGGGCTTCAGTTAAGGCTTCTCGCACGTCTTCTTTAGCGTATTTTGCGTCACCATAATCGTGGTCATACGGTCTGCCATCGGTGAGAATTATCATTAATTTTGTACGGGATTCTTGTCGTAATAATTTAGCGGCGGCGTGGCGAATGGCGGCACCGAGTCGCGTGTTGTTTTGAAATGTGATTCCGCCGATTCTTCTTTCTATTTCTTCGGAGTATTTTTCGTCAAAATCTTTAACGATGTAGAATTTTACATTGCGTCTGCCTTCACTCGTAAATCCGTTTATCGAATAGACATCGCCAACCGCTTCGAGGGCTTCGCTCATTAAAACTAAACCTTCTTTTTCGATCTCGATAATTCGCCGCCCCGGATGTGTGTATGGTTGCAGAGGGTTTCGCGTGATTGTACGAGCCGTCGAAGATGATTGATCTAAAAGCAAAGAAACGGCAACGTCGCGTTCGCGTCGCAAGCGTTTTGTATAGATTCTTTCCGCCAAACGCCCGTTTGCACGACTATCCACAACGTAATCAATTACGGCATTCAAATCATATTCTTCGCCGTCCAATTCACGATTGATTTTGGTTAAGTTTTCAGGTTTCATCAATTGGAATTGATGACGGACGGATGAAATCACACCTCGATAACGCGAGCGTGCCAATTCGACAAAATTTCTATCGCCTTTGCGGACTTTTTTCTCAATAACGCGACACCAATCGGTGCGGAAATCGGCAAGTTCTCTGTCCCATTCGTCGTAGGCAAAGGCTTCGTCACCAGCTTCGAGCGGTTGTTCGGGCATTTCATTGAAAGACCAATTTTCCGAACCCTGCAAATCCTGAGGTTCGCCCTCTTCATTTTCCAAATCATTCCAAGCGTTGAACAAATCTCTAATATCTTCAGCTTCTTTAGCTTTTTCCTCACGCTTGATTTGCGATTCGGTTACGGCTTCGCCTTGAGCATCTTCTTCGGCGTATTCGCCTTTTTCTTCTTGCTCGTCGGATTCTTCCGCTTGCGTTTCTTCGGGCGTTACATTTTGGAAAAGATCGTAAACACGGCTCGTTGCCATAATCGAATCAGCGACGCTCGCATCTTTTATCGCTAAATATGATTCGATAACGGTTTCGATCTCAGAAACGATCTGTCCGTAAAATTGCCTTGCATCATCAGTTGCACCGCCGCACATCGTTATTTGAAACAGCAATTCAAAAGGAACTTGCGGCATTGGCAAATCGAAAATATAAGGTCTTCGCTCGCGCAAGAATTTCTGCATCAGATCAAGGTCTTTAACTAATCCGCGATAATTTTGACGCAATTTTTGGTCAATTCGTGCATTTTCCATTGTACCGAAAATTCGACGTGCAAGACGCGGTTCGGGAAAGGCTTGCAAGACGGCTTTATAATCTGCATTTTTCGGAACACGCTTTCGTTTTTTAGCAAATTCTTTTCGATATTCTTCCTCTGAAAGTGCCGTTTCACCTTTTTGAACTTCTTCGATATAACCTGCGAGCGAAAACGCATCTAGCTGTTCAGCGGACGCTTCATAGAGTTCAGCAAGTTCGATGTAAGCAGCTTTTAATGCTTCCGTATCTTTTACAAATGTGCCGAATTCAATCTGCCCTGCTCCGTGTGCAGCGAGGACTTTGTAGAGTCGAAAATCGAGTTCTTCATTATCAAATTCATTTACATTTGATGGCAGATAAATCGTTTTACCATCGCCAATTCTTGATTCCTGCGGCATTGCGGAAAGCGGAGCGATTTCGATTTCTTTGCCAGTTAAACCCTCAACATAAATTCGTAGAATGGTCTGTATGTTTTCGAGAGGTAAACCTTCCTGTGCTTCTTGTAAAAGTTCGTTTGACTGACGAGTTTCGAGTGCGAAAAATGAACGGCGTGCTTTAGCGGAAACGTCTTGCTTTGTTTCCAACCCTGTTTCAACCCACTCTTCAAATTGCTCCAATGAAACTTTTCTTAGAGCTTTCGCACTCGAACGAAAAGCTGCCAAAGCACTCTCGGAATCCGATTCGGCAATTTCTTTGACAAGTTGCAAAACCCGCCTCGAAATCTCCGTCGCATCTTTTTTATTTTTTAATGCCCCAATGCGTTTGAAAAATTGCGGACTCGACCGCAGAAGCGAAATCAAAACGGCGTTTCCGTGTTTAGCAAACTCGACCAAAACATCACACCATTCATCAAAAACCGCGTCAAAACGGCTCAAAGTTTTCGCACCGGAAGTTACAAAATGCAAAGTTACGCTTCCACCGTATTCCAAAAATCTCTGAGCACAGGACATTAATTTAACAGCATTTTTCGCTGAAAGTTTTTCAAACACCTCCGGCAGAGATGACCAAAGATCCGCCGTCATTCCGCCTGTTCGATTCGCAAAATGTGAAGCCAACTCCAAAGTCGCTTTCGCAACTCTTTTTCTGCTTCGTCCAAATTTTTCAAACGATTTGATAATCTCTGGAGTTTTCAGCAAAAAATCAGACGAATGCTTAGCGGAACGATTAGCGATTTCTGAAGCGAGTTTTAAAATGTCAATTAGTAATGTTTTGTCTTCAATATCCTTGGCAAGTTCTGGAATCAATTCAAAAGTTTCAATCGCAATCGAACTCGAAAGAATCAATTGCCGTGTGCAGATCTGAAAAACAAGCGAACGTGCCTTGGCAGGAATCACACGCAAATTGCCCACGCCCTTTGAAAAATAATCTACGCCCAAATCAGCATTTGCCATCGCAACCTTGCGTCCCATTTCCGCCCAATCGCGTAAATCTTCCGCCGACAAAACCTTCGCGGCTTTCGGCACAGCTTCGACAAATTCGCGGCTGACTTTGAGTGAGACTGCCGCCAAAGATGCAGACATTTCCAGCGAAACTTTCTTTTTCTCCGTTGGCAAACGGCTCAAGCGTCGAGCCAGATTGGTATAATTGTGCTTCTTCTGGGTGGATGAATTATTTCCATTTTCCGCCATATTTTTAGTTTAAGAATTAACTGCCAAAGACGCAAAGCAAGCGAAAATTATTCTTGCAACTTGAAATGATTTTGTTTATTCAAATTAACGGTCTAGAATTGAAACGTCCCCCGAAAAAGTAAAAGAGGATTTTGGAAATGACAAAAAGAATTTTTGCACTAAGCCTGTTCATATTTTTATCGTTTTCTTTGGTTTCGGCACAAAGCAACACTTCCGATGAAACCGTTGAAAAAGAAGAAACTCAAGCTACTAAAAAAGCGAACCAAAGACCACAAGCTCCGCCAAGAAAGCCCGAACCTTTCGATGATGTAGATGTAAAAACAATGGTGACAAAATGTGTTATTTTTGAAACGGAAAAAGGCAATATAAAAATGGAGTTATTTCCTGAAACTGCTCCGAATACAGTCAGAAACTTCTTAAATCTAGTTGCAATTGATGCCTTCGACACAACAGTTTTTAGTCGAGTTGTTCCTGATTTTGTCATCCAAGGCGGTGATCTCTGGACAAATGAAAATGTTACGAATGAAATGAAATGGCGGGCAGTCAGGACAATTCCCGATGAGCCAAGCTTGATTAAACACGAGCGTGGAATCCTCTCAATGGCACGTTCAAATGAACCGAATAGTGCATCAACAAGTTTCTTTATATTAGTGCGTGCGGCAAGTTCGCTTGATGGAAAATTTGCGGCTTTTGGAAAAGTTACGGAAGGTATGGATGTCGTTGATGAGATAAATAAAATGCCTGTAGAAAACGAAAAACCTAAAAAACCAGTCCGCATCAATGAAGCGAAAATCATAACCTGCACAGTTCCCGAAAAAAAAGCTGAAACAGAAGCAAAGCCCGAGACAAATTAATAACGTAAAACTGCCAGCCAATATGATTTAGGAGTTACGGAATCTATAAAGTTTTTGGCATTAAATCCGGCTGGTGGTTGCCCGTCATCATATATAAAAACATGAAAACAAGCATTTGCATTTCCTTCCCGTAATCCATCCAGAATTTTTTCGTTTTCCATTTCAACGAGCATATTCGCCATAAAATTCTGTTCATCTTTATTTTGAAACTTCCTGGAAAGATCAAAAGCACAACCCGATGTATGCGGAGGCAAAGCTCCTGCTCCACGAACCTTGAAGGAGTTTGGATTGATTTTATTCAAACCGATCTGATATTCCATCGAGCGTGAAAGTGATGTAATGCGAAGCGGACGATCAAATTTGGCATGATAAGCTTTCGAAAGCCTTTGCAAAATAGGCAACGCACGCGGATGAAACATACGGAGAAGACGAATTTTCATCTGTCTTCGATGTTTCGGGTTATTCATATCGTATCTTGTACCGGAAAAATTTGCGGCGAGTTGAGCCAAAGTATTGTAATCATTTGATCCCGGAGGAGCAGTCGTCGAACCCGTCTTGAATTCAAAGCTCGTGAAAGGCTTTTCATTCGAACTTCCGCCAACATCCAAAACCCAATAATCTGTTGCCATCGGAAGTTCGATCAATTCACCTGCCATCCGCTTGCGGGCAAGGTCTGCAAAATCCATCGGAAGTTTATACCCTTCCTGCTGCATCTCGCGGATTTTTGCTGTCTGTTTAGGAACACCACAACAAAGAGCTCTTGGCTTTATTAACCCGGCAAATTCAGCCCCGTAGTAATTTTCTCTGGAACGATTATATTGCTCTTGCCAAAAATTGAGACTGACATTGAGATTTAATCCCGTCTCTTTAGTTTCAGGAGTTGTAGAGGAAGTATCAGTTTTGATTTCCTGCATATCCTCTACCTTAATTTCTTTCTCTTGCACTTCCCAATACTGAATTAGTTCATCTAATTCCTCCTGTTTTTGTCCGCCCAAGGGATCAATCACAAAAATCGGTATAGCGACATTACGATTCCCGATAGGTTTCTGCCCATCTTTAGCTATTTCTTTCCCGCCATTTCCTTCAAAATAGCTCACTACGACAACCCCGATTATTGCCAGAAATAAAATAAGTGCCGTTGATCCCGCAGCAACCCAAAGTATTATTGGTTTTTCTTCTTGATCTATTTCTATATCAGGAGTGTAATGCTTTACAGTTGGCGTGATGTTAGAACTTTTAACGGGTTTTTTAGGTTTTCTTCGGCGAGGTTCTGCTTCAATTATTTCATCATCAAATACACTTTTTTCACCAATATCAACGCGAATCTCTGTTTCTGTTCCGCAAGTAATAACATCTCCGTCAAAGAGTATTTTCGGACTGCTACCAACTCTTTCACCATTAATAAAAGTCCCGTTTGTCGAGCCTTCATCAACAATCAAAATATCGCTACCGTCACGAAAGATAGTTGTATTAACACGCGACAACCCAGGGTCTTCCAAAACGACATCTGCAAGAGGTGTTCGCCCGATGCTTATCTCATCCCTGAGAGTTATATTTTCTGAATCGTAGCCTGATGCAATTTTGAGGGTGACTTTTTTCATTCAACTTTTCTGATATTTAATCTAAATGATGTGTTCCTTTGCTTTCCCTTAATTTTGAAACGTCGATAAACTTCACAAAATCATCAAAATGAAACATATCGTCGGTTTTGCAGTGTTCGCAATAATACGAAGCGTCTTCCCCCAAATACATATCTTTGAAATGAAACGCAACGAAACACCCATAACAACGTTGTGCCCTTTTACCAAAAGCACGCAGAATTTTCTCTTTATCTTTTTCTAGGTCTATTTCTTCCATAAAGTATTTTGAGCTTTCAAGTATAAATGTTTTCACTTAGCTTGCAAAAAGATTTTCAAAATGTTTTTATTTGAGTTAGAGATGAAAACAACGAATTTTACACTTCAAACACTTCATCATCATTGGCATGATTCACATCACGCCGATTAATCTTTTTGTATTGATTTTCCAGTAAAATTAGTTTTATAGATCAGCGTGAACTTGAGAATTATATTCCAAGTTCTTTTTTGTTTTTAAAGATGGATAGAAAATTAAAAATTGCAATTCAAAAATCGGGACGCTTGAGCGATGATTCCGTCAAGCTTCTGAAAAAATGCGGGATAAGTTTCGGTAATGGACTAGGCAAGTTGCGTTCGGAAGCAAATAATTTCCCTTTGGAGATTTTCTTTTTGCGGGACGATGATATTCCAAACTACGTCGAAGATTCGGTCGCGGATATAGGCATTGTTGGCGAAAATGTTCTGGCGGAAAAAGATTGTGAGGTCGAAACAATCGAAAAGCTTGGCTTTGGCAAATGTCGTCTTTCTTTGGCTCTGCCGAAATCTTTTGAATATGTGAGTGTAAAAGATTTTGAAGGCAAACGAATCGCCACGAGTTACCCGAAAATTTTAGGTAATTTTTTATCAAAAAATAATGTCGAAGCTGAATTACACACGATTAGCGGTTCGGTTGAGATTGCTCCTTCCATCGGTTTGGCGGATGCTGTTTGCGACATTGTTAGTTCGGGCAGCACACTTTTTACAAACGGCTTGAAAGAAGTCGAAACCGTGATGCGTTCGGAAGCGGTTTTGATAAAACGAAAGGGTTTAGACGAAGATTCGCAAAAACTTCTCAATAAACTTCTCTTCCGAATCCGTGCGGGTAAATCCGCCGAAGAAAATAAATACATTCTGCTGAACGCACCAAACGAGAATCTCGAAAAAATTATTGAAATTCTACCCGGAATGCGTAGTCCTTCGGTTTTGCCTCTGGCGGAATCGGGCTGGAGTTCGGTGCATTCGGTTATCAATGAAAATGATTTCTGGGAAGTTGTCGAAAACCTAAAAACAGAAGGAGCGGAAGGAGTTTTGGTTTTATCAATTGACCAAATGATTCAGTAATTTAGTTGATTGTTAATAGTTAATTGTTCATTGTTTTTTTTAGATTTTGGCGACGAATTTTTAACTATTAACAATTAACTGCGAACGATTAAAAATGCAATTAATAAAATATCCAAAAAAAGAAAATTGGCAAGAGATTTTGGCTCGTCCCGTGTTTGATTTTGAAGAGTTGAAAATTACGGTTTCTGCGGTTTTAGACGACATCGAAAGTGAAGGCGATTCTGCTGTTCGGCGTTACACAAAACAATTTGACAAGGTTTTGCTCGAAGATTTCCAAGTTTTGGAAAAAGAATTCAGCGAAGCAGAAAGCAGAGTCTCAGATGAACTGAAAAACGCCATCAAACACGCCAAATCGAACATCGAAAAATTTCACATTGCACAGAAAGAAACTCCCGAAAAAATTGAAACGACGGAAGGCGTTTTCTGTTGGCGAAAATCCGTAGCGATCGAACGAGTCGGTTTATACGTTCCGGGAGGAACAGCTCCACTTCTTTCAACCGTCCTGATGCTCGCCGTTCCTGCAAAAATTGTCGGATGTGGTGAAATCATAATGTGTTCGCCCCCTGATGAGAATGGGAAAATAAATGATGTAATTCTTTACACAGCAAAGCTTTGTGGCGTTACAAAAGTTTTCAAGATTGGTGGGGTTCAAGCGATTGGTGCAATGGCTTTTGGAACTAAAACCGTCCCGAATGTTTACAAAATCTTTGGTCCCGGAAATCAGTTTGTAACAGCTGCAAAACAGATCGTTTCGCAAAAAGGAATCGCTATCGATATGCCCGCCGGACCTTCGGAAGTTGCAGTTTTTGCAGACGAAAACTCCGTTCCCGAATTTGTCGCCGCTGATTTACTTTCACAAGCCGAACACGGAACAGACAGTCAAGTTTTGCTTGTTTCGATAAGCGAAAAGGTTATTGAAGAATCAAAGGTAGAGGTTGAAAAACAGTTAGCCGATTTACCAAGAAAAGAAATCGCCGAAAAAGCACTTGAAAATTCAAAAGCAATTTTGGTCGAGAACAAAAAGACAGCAATCGAATTATTAAATGAATACGCCGCCGAACATTTAATTTTAGCAGTCGAAAATGCTGACGAAATCGCCGAACACATTACCAATGCAGGTTCGGTATTTATCGGAAATTATTCGTGCGAATCAGCAGGTGATTACGCTTCCGGCACGAATCACACTCTGCCGACAGACGGCTATGCAAAAAATTACAGCGGAGTTTCACTTGATTCGTTTGTTAAGAAAATCACATTTCAAAAATTGACCGAAACGGGAATTAGGAATCTCGGCAAAACAATCGAACTAATGGCAGAAGCCGAAGAATTAATCGCACACAAAAATGCAATATCTGTTCGTTTAGAAAAATTAGCCACGAACAGACACAAAATTACACGAAAGCATTCTGGATAATTCTGTCGAACTTTTTCGTGTTCATTCGTGTTTGTTCGTGGCAATAAGCTTCTTATGAGTGTTAATTTACAAAATTTAGTCAGAGAAAATATAAAACGTCTAACGCCATATTCTTCTGCACGGAAAGAATTTACGGGCGTGGCAGAGATTTTTCTGGATGCGAATGAAAATAGTTTCGGGTCACCTTTGAGTGAAAACTTTCATCGTTATCCCGATCCTTTGCAGTCTGAAATTAAAGAGAAAGTCGCAAATTGGAATAATATTGAAGCAAATGAAATCTTTGTCGGAAACGGAAGCGATGAAGCGATTGATCTTTTATTTAGAATCTTTTGCGAACCGAAAAAAGATAATATTTTGATCTGTCCGCCGACTTACGGAATGTATAAGGTTTCGGCTGATATTAACAATATCGAGATAAAAAAAGCGAGTCTGACGGAAGATTTTGAACTTAATCCCGACGCAATAAAAAACGTGATTGATGAGAATACAAAATTACTTTTTATTTGCTCGCCGAATAATCCGACAGGAAATAGTTTAGATAAAAACGCGATTTTGGGTTTGGCAGAAAATTTCGAAGGAATCATCGTAATTGACGAAGCGTACATACATTTTTCGGAGAAGAAATCATTTGTTTCAGAAATTAATAACTACAAAAATATCGTTGTTTTACAGACATTTTCGAAGGCTTGGGGTTTGGCGGGCTTGCGTGTCGGTTTGGCTTTTGCAAACGCTGAAATTATTGAGTTATTTAATAAAGTAAAGCCACCTTACAATGTTTCGGAAATTGCTCAAAATGCTGTATTGAAAGCGTTTGAGAACAAACCGAAAGTTGAAAAAATGATCGCTGACATCATTTCAGAACGTGAAAACTTAATCGAAAATTTAGCAAAACTAGATTTTGTAACGAAAATTTACCCAACCGATGCGAATTTTGTTTTGGCGAAAACTACCGATGCCAATGCGATTTATCAGTTTTTAGTTGATGAAAAAATTATTGTGCGAAATCGAACGAATGTAGAGATGTGCCAAGGCTGTTTGCGATTTACGATTGGAACTCCTTCAGAAAATAAAGAATTGATAAATAGTTTAAGAAAATTCACCACGGAGGCACAGAGAAAACAGAGTTTATAAAAATTCTCTGAAATCTCCGTGTCCTCTGTGGCTCTGTGGTAGAGAACAATGAAAAAAGTTTTATTTATAGACCGTGACGGAACGCTAATTTACGAACCCGAAGATTATCAGATTGATAGTTTCTCGAAGCTGAAATTCTTGCCAAATGTCTTTACATATCTTGGCAAAATTGCGAATGAATTGGATTTTGAGCTTGTGATGGTAACGAATCAGGATGGTTTGGGAACAGAATCTCATCCTGAAGAGAACTTTTATCCTGTTCATGATTTTATTATGCAAACGCTTGAGTCGGAAGGGATAAATTTTTCAGAAGTTCTGATCGACCGATCATTTGAACATGAAAATTCACCTAATCGCAAACCTCGAACGGGATTACTTACAAAATACACAGAAGGTGAATATGATCTAGAAAATTCACTTGTCATAGGTGACCGTTTGAGTGATATACAGCTTGCGAAAAATCTCGGTTCAAAAGCTATTTTCATTAAAAATGAGTATTTTGATATACCGCAAACAGGCGAAACTGTTCAGATTTTGGCAGATGGTTGGGAAGACATTTATAAGTTTTTGAAATTGACACCAAGAAAGGTTTCGCATCGTCGAGCAACGAAGGAAACAGATATTTTGGTCGAACTTAATCTCGATGGGAAAGGAATGGCAGAAATTTCGACGGGGATTTCTTTTTTTGACCATATGCTTGAGCAGATTTCTCGACACGGCTCGATTGATTTGAAAATTCAGGCAAAAGGCGATTTGCACATTGATGAACATCACACAATTGAAGATGTTGCGATAACTTTGGGCGAGGCTTTTAGTAAAGCTTTACAAGACAAACGAGGGATGGAACGCTACGGGTTTTGCTTGCCGATGGATGATTGTCTGGCACAAGTTGCAGTTGATTTTGGTGGGCGAAATTGGTGCGTTTGGGAAGCAGACTTCAAACGCGAAATGGTCGGGAAAATGCCGACGGAGATGTTTTTTCACTTCTTTAAATCATTTTCCGATAAAGCCTTGTGTAATTTGAATATCAAAGCGGAAGGCACAAACGAACATCACAAAATCGAAGGAATTTTCAAGGCATTTGCAAAGGCTGTAAAAATGGCTGTTCGGCGTGATATAAATAGCGACAATTTGCCTTCAACTAAAGGAACTCTTTAGCCACAGAGTGCTCAGAGATTTTAGAGGTTTTTAATTTTCACCAATCTTCCTCTGATTTTCTCTATATACTCTTTAGCTAAGAAAGATTTATGAACGTTGCAATTGTAAAATACAATGCAGGAAACATCGAATCGGTTAAAAATGCTTTGAATCGTTTGGATGTTGACTCGGTCGTTTCCGATGATGCGGAAATTTTGAAATCTGCCGATAAGGTTATTTTTCCAGGCGTTGGCGAGGCTTCGACAGCAATGGAATATTTGCGTGAGCGAAGACTTGATGAAGTTATAAAATCTCTGACACAACCTGTTCTCGGAATTTGTCTAGGGATGCAGCTTTTGTGTAATTATTCGGAAGAAAATGACACGAAATGTTTGGGACTTTTGCCCTACAAAGTGCGGCTTTTTGAACCTGACAAATTAAAAGTTCCGCATATGGGTTGGAACACGATTTCGGATTTGCAAGGTGAATTATTTGAAAATGTAGCCGATAATTCTTACGTTTACTTTGTGCACAGTTTTTATGTCGAAGATGGAATAGAAACTGTTGCGACTTGTGATTATTCGTTAAAGTTTTCGGCGGCGATTCAGTATAAAAACTTTTATGCGGTGCAATTTCACACAGAAAAATCCGGCGAAGTCGGTGAGAAAATCTTAGCTAATTTTTTAAGAATTTAACCACAGATTTTCGCAGATTAAAACAGATAAAAAATCTCTGTTAAAATCCCCTTTCATCTGTATTCATTTGTGGTTAAAATAATTTATTTTAATTTTATGATCGAAATAATTCCGGCAATTGATGTTATTGAAGGCAAATGCGTACGGCTTAAACAAGGCGATTTTTCAAAGAAAAAGATTTATAACGAAAATCCTTTGGAAGTTGCGAAAGAGTTTGAATCGCACGGGCTTAAACGCTTGCACGTTGTTGATTTAGATGGTGCGAAAATTGGTAAAGTTACAAATTTGCGTGTGCTTGAAAAGATTGCGTCGAACACAAATTTAACGATTGACTTCGGCGGGGGAATTAAAACAGGTGAAGACATTAAAGCTGTTTTTGATTCAGGTGCAAAAATGGCTAGCATCGGCAGTGTTGCAGTGAAAGAACCCGAAAAGTTTGACAACTGGCTCGAAAAATACGGGAGCGAAAAGATTTTGCTTGGTGCGGATGTTAAAGATGGAAAAGTTGCGATTGACGGTTGGCAGACGAAAACCGAACTCGAAATTTTGCCGTTTTTGAAAAAGTATTATGCGAAAGGAGTTCGCAAAGTTTTTGTAACCGACATCAGCAAAGACGGACTTTTGGAAGGTTCTTCTAAGAAACTTTATGCAGAGATTTTAGAAAAACTGCCGAGACTTCATCTGATAGCTTCGGGCGGAGTTGATTCATTAGAAGAAGTTGGCGATTTAGAAAAAATCGGATGTGCAGGCGTGATAATTGGGAAAGCAATTTACGAAGATAGAATTAGTTTAACAAAATTGAGTTTGGGGCAATTTGCTTCGGGAAGTAGGAATTGAGTAACAGGTGATGAGTGACAAGTTTTTCTTATCTTGTTACCTGTCACTTGTCACCTATCACCAAAGAAAATGCTAGCAAAACGAATAATTCCCTGCCTTGATGTGAAAGACGGGCGGACAGTGAAAGGTACAAATTTTGTGAATCTGCGAGATGCAGGTGATGCCGTTGAGTTGGGGAAGCTGTATTCCGAACAAGGTGCGGACGAACTTGTTTTCTTGGACATTACAGCAACGAATGAAAAACGCAAAACCTTGTCGGCATTGGTTAAAAAGATTGCTGCCGAGATAAATATTCCATTTACTGTTGGTGGCGGAATTAATACGCTTGAAGATATTGAAATCCTGCTCGAATCAGGAGCGGACAAGGTTTCGATAAATACTTCTGCTGTAAAAAACCCACAAATTTTAGCGGATGGAGCGAAGAATTTCGGTTCGCAATGTATTGTTTTTGCGGTTGATGCAAGATTGGTCGGTGAAACTTGGAAAGTGTTCTTAAACGGCGGACGAGTTGCGACTGATTTGGAAGCAATCGAAACAGTAAAACGCGGAGTTGACGCAGGTGCAGGCGAGATATTGTTAACTTCAATGAACGCAGACGGAACAAAAGATGGTTTTGAAATTGATTTAACTCGTACAGTTTCCGAAGCCATAAATGTTCCCGTCATTGCTTCAGGGGGTGCTGGAACGGAAGAGCACTTCGTCGAAGCATTTGAAAAAGGAAAAGCCGACGCAGGACTTGCCGCGAGCATTTTTCATTTTCAGGAAATTTCGATTCCGCATTTGAAAAATTACTTAAAAGATAGAAACATTGCGGTGAGAATTTGAAAGTCAGTGAATAGTTCTATTCGCTATTTATTTTGTTTACTAACCTATGAAATTAGATTTTGAAAAATATGCAGACGGTTTGATTCCGACGATTGTGCAAGATGCACGAACTGAAAAGGTTCTGATGCTCGGATTTATGAACCGCAAAGCCCTCAAACGAACGCAAAAACGCGGAAAGGTTACATTTTATTCACGTACGCGGCAAAAGCTCTGGACAAAAGGTGAAACGAGCGGGAATTATCTGGAAGTTAAGGAAATTATTCCTGATTGTGATAGAGATACGCTTCTTATTAAAGCTTTTCCAAAGGGAAAAGTTTGTCATAAAGGAACCGACACTTGTTTTCGTGAAAAAAATAAACCCGAAAATTTTCTCATCGAACTTGAACAAATAATCGAATACCGGAAAGAAAAACCAATTAAGTCTTCGCACACATCAAGACTTTTTGAACGTGGCATGAATCAAATTGCTAAAAAAGTCGGTGAAGAAGCGGTTGAATTGGTTATCGAAGCAAAAGATGATGATGATGAACTATTCAAGGCTGAAGCTTCTGATCTGCTTTATCATTTTATGGTAATGCTGGTCGAAAGAGGTATTAAACTAGATGAAGTTTTTGATGTTTTAAGAAAACGTAGAAGATAAGAAAAGAAAGAATGCAAAATGTAATTGCATTCTTTCTTTCTCAACGCATTATTTGTATTTCCCTGTCACGACCATATAACGCATATCCGGACCTTCAAAGCCTGAAGTAAATACATTTAGAAAAACGATGATTTTATCTTCACCATATAAGTAAATTTTCTCTGTTCGGTAAGCAACTGGAAGCCCGCGAGTTTTAGGTAATGCTTTATCTTTTTGTAAAGTTACTTGAGTATTTTTATTTAAATCTCTAAATGATAAATCGAGCTTGTAAACGGGATTGTCAACGTAATCTTTTTTATCTTCAACCTTTATTGGATTGAGAATCAATTCATAATCACCTATTCCATATAGCGAACCAACATGACTTCTGAATTTTATATTCTGTGTTTTGCTTCCGTCTTTATATGGGTTAATGACAAATGCGGAATCTGTCATTAATCTGGATACAACTACCTTGCCCATATTTCCTTTGACAATACCGAATTTTTTCAAATTCTTAGCAGCTGATTTTTTTGATTTTTTCCTGATATTTTCTAAACTTGCCTGTTCATCTTTAACTAATATTCTAACAGGCTTCGCGGCGTATTTATTTGTCTCCACTTCTACAAAATATACATTCGAGTATGCAAACCCCGAACCATCCTGCACACCGTATTCTTCAAACGCCATATATTTTCCGTTTTCCGAAACGCCGATATAATTTAATTCAGCATAATCTCCAGCTAAGGCAGTTGACGGAATTGATATAACCAATAAGAGTAAAAATAAAATAGTGTAAATTTTCATATTGTTCTCCCCTCTCCACATATTCAGACGAGAAAGTTTATGAAGTTTTGCTATCTTTAAAGTTAGTTTGAAGTAAAAATTGTTGAATTAAAAGGATTTGCCTAATTTTAAGCAAGTCTTAAAGATCTTTGCGGCTGATTTTATTTTTTTACTGTAAAGAACCGAAAAAAACAACAGTTTAGATGTGTTTTCTATCTCAAACTCACATTACTTTACATATTTTCAAACTAGAAAACCCATAAGTTCAAGGGTGTTTTGCACTTCTGATTTTATTTAACGTAATATTAGAAAAGACTCTTGAAGTGGTTGGCTCTGACATTAGTTTTTGGTCATTATGGTTTGAGCCAAATAGATGTGCGATTTCGTGGGCAATTGTATCTTTTTCTCCCGTACCGTCGCCCGTCGAGTTATAGTAAGTTCCTTTCTTTTCGATCATACTTTCTAAAAATATATGTATGCCGACTCCGTCCGTATCGGCAACTCCCTGAATTATCGGATCGGTGTTTGGGTCGCCGTCTTCGTAAGTTGCACCTTTGTATGCCATCAACAAGTATACCGTCCAGAAATCTTCAGAGGCTTCATAGTCTTCAAACTCAAAACGATAATTACTCTTTAAAATGCTTGTATCGAATTCGTATAAAGGCAAATTACGAACAAACGGCGAAGTCGGAGTTTTGTTGCGTCCATTGGAATTCAAAAGCGTGAAATTTGGAATAATATATGCCGGAATATACCTTTCCTCGACTCCACAATCTTTGCCGCTTTCGACCGGAATTCTATTCGGAACAATTTTTTGCATAGCCGATTTAAGATCAATTCCTGTTTCAAAACCCCATTTAACCGAATCGTCATCTCTTAAAAATACGATTGTACCTTCCTTCACATTATCGGCATAAAACTCATTGACAACTACATAGTCATTTTTGATAGCTCCGCCCAATGTTGATACAGCCGAATTTCTGGCAATGGAATATTTACCAACTCGAGGAATCTCCAGTTCGCCGTCTCTGAAACTATCCTCAACTCCATTTTTGCCGTTGAAGGTTGCAACATTTGTAAACTTTTTAGGGTTTTCTTCCGTCATTGCCGGAATCAAACGGTTTTGTAGATAAATTGTCGTCAGACCTTTGGTGGGCGTATCTTTCTCAATAGACTTAATATAATTTTTGACATATGGCTTCTCAATTTTTTCCATATAGTCGACTTCGGCATAAAAGAAACGCCAAACCGTCAATACTTTACTCGAATATTTTTCCTTTTCGAGAATTTCAGCATCTTTCGGTTTTTGACTATTGATGGTCAAAATCGCATCGTCAACAATCCTTTGTTTGTTATCGTTTTGAGCCTCTTTACTGCCACCGACGTTTAATTTGTAGTCTCTATTGGTGAGTTGTCTAAGAGCATTTTTATCACTGCTTCCAACAACTCTAAAATTGTCACCCGGTTGTTTTGTTACGCGAAATTCGATTTTCTGTTCTATTGCCCCCGCTGAAAAAGTATGACCGTAAATGCCGTTAATTTCACCACCTATAAAATAACCGGATTTTGAAGAAGTACCTTTCGCCACTCCACGATTGTCTTCCGTTTTACTTTCATAATCGAGCGGACCCTCATCTGACAACGGGTCATCAACATCAAAAGATTTAAGATAAACCTTGACATCATCTACCGGCGGAACGGAAAGCGTAACCTTTACAAAAACTGTATCTTTAGCAGCAGAAACTGTTTCGTTCTCTAAACGAGCTCCCGGAAAAACTCTGATCGATTTGGTTTCCAAAGTGCTTTTATACTTTACTTTTGTACATTTAGGTGACTGTGTGCGTTCCGTGCGATCAGATGGATTCCTATGATTATAGTCACTATCCAGATCGTTCCCCCCTTCGAAACCATTACCATTACCTTCCCATTTAATACTCTCAATTCCTATGACTGTCAGTTTGAAATCATCTTTGACACTTGGATCGCCAGAAACACTACCATTCTCAAAATACTTAAACTCAAATTCCGCTTTCGTATTCGAGTCTTCCATTGGGTTTATTCCCTCAATCCAAAGTTCTTTGATCAGGAAATCACCTTTCGGACGAAACTCCTTATAGTCGGATTCTTTCATATTTTTCGGACGATATTCCTTCAAAGTATCTTTACCTGTTGAATTTGAGTCAGGATCGCGTTCCCACACTCTCACAAATTTTTCGCCACTTCCCTTTACCCTAAATGTTGCAAGTCCCTTTCGTTGATTTAAAGGTTTCTTCTTTATTCTTAGTTTAACCTTAACTAAATCGTTATCTTTATTAGCGACTTTTTCGTCTTCATAAATATCGAACGTATCGTTCATATTGTCGTTATCTAGATTCACAAACGCCTGAACCTTTTCCCTATTCCTCTTTGGAATAAACAATCCGATATCGGCATCTTGTGTTCTAGTCTTCGAAAAAAATCTGTTTTTGTCAGATGAAAAGCCTGCCCTTTTCAAAAAACCGCCGTTTAATAATGAATTGTTTGAATCATTTAAATTGAAATTTGCCGATGAACCACCGCCGCCGCCGCCCGAAGATGCCATAGCTTTCGGTTTATAAACCATCATATCCGCATCAAATCCGGTTGTGATCACAAATGCAAGAGCTTTATCTTTAGAGCCACCTTTTAGAATTCCATCTACTCTATGATCCGGAGCAGTTGATTTAGCAATTTGTTGATTTTGTTTTAATTGTTCTAAGGCTCCCGGCGGTAAATTTACACCCATTCTTTTCAAGGCTTCCGGGCTTAGTTGTTGATTTTGTTTGGGAATAAGCTTTTTAACAAATCCTGTATCAACCGAATTTACATATGTTGGAGGATTACTACCGGAAGCAATGCTCAAAGAATCGTTCATTACGGGTCCGTAAACTCGTCCGCTTGCACTGCCAGCCATAAAATTAAGCGGTGTAACATGACGTTTGTTTCTCATAGTAATATCCAAGCCGCCTCTACCGCCGTTGATTTCCTTAAAATCTACTTTGCAATTAGGATCATTTTTTACAAATTCTTGTTCCCAAACCCGCATGTTTCCGACCAATTTTATTTCTGCGGTTTTGCTTCTTTGATTGGTCTTTAAACTGCTTTCCAGAGATTCTTCATCGAGAAACAATCTGTAAACATATCTTACTTTTTCCACCTCACGCCCTGATTCTGTTACGCAGGTTATAAGTCCCGTAGTTCCCGTAGCAGCAAAACCTTTAATTTGAGATGTCCCCGCTTTTACTGCGGCAGCTACGTTGCCGATACCAACAAGTTTGTCATAAGGCATCGGGCGGGCGATGTAAGTTTTCTCTCCTTCAACAGTATTTCGCGGATTTCTTTGAGCAAAACTGGTTGATATTTGTGCAAGGACAACCAACAAGATAATAAATGTGATTTTTACAAAAAGTGGCAAATGTTTAGACATAACTTTCTCCTCAATTGGGTTAAAAACTTTGTGAATAATCTTTTAAATCAGCTTTAAACAATGTGAAATTCAATTTAATATTCAATCATCCGCTCGACTGTTTCGCCTTTTTTGACAGTTACAGTAATTTCCTTCGGCGGAATTCCTTTTGGACGAACGGCTTGAACTCGAATCTTGTAAGTTCCAGGTTTGATCGTATATTGTTTCGGGTTTGAACTCGGACTCGTATAAGTTCTGCCACCACCGATAACTTTTCCAGTTTCTGTATCAGTTATTTTAGTCGTTGAATCAATTAAGTCAGAACCGCGTTTTGTTCCGATTTTGAGAGTTCCAATCGGAAAATCTCTTTCAAGAAAAGTTTCTTTATCACCAGGTTTTACAACAACATCCTTTATTCTGAACTTTTCATAACCGATAACTCTTACCAAAAGGACTTCCAAATCATATTTACCTGGAGTTACACGTAAACTGAGAGCTTCTCTTTTATATGTTCGACCGCCGGAAACCACCTTTTTGGTAGTTTGTGAAAACGCTTTGACCGATGCATCTTTCAATTCACCATTGACGGTAATTTTTACTTTCAAGATTCCGGCACTGTAATCGGCAATTTTTTCAGTCGTTTCATTTTCTTTAACTTCGACCTTTTCAAAGTTAATTACAGGCGAACCATCGATTCGGACAGCCTTTACCTCAACATCATATGCTCCGACAGGAAGCGGAATTTTCCGAGGATTTGTCGAAGTGTCGAAATAAGTTCGTCCGCCACCAACAATTTCTTTAGTTCCCGTTTTGAAAACCCTAACAGATGCATCTGTTAATTTACCGTCAACCAAAGATTTAACGGAAATAAAGTTGTTGTACTCGGAAACTTCTGCTCCAACTGCTTGATCGATTGCTTCGCCGAGTCCGTCAGCATCATCAGCATTTAGATAAATTCCGCTGCCTGCTTGTGCGATACATTCAAGCTGTGAAACATTGAGTTTACCTGTGTCAAAACCGATAACGTGAACGGAAATTTTCACGCCTGCTTCTTTTGCTTCTTTGACCAATTTGCAGGGATCGCCTGCACAAGTTTCAAGTCCATCGCTGACAAGGACGATTTTGACAGTTTCATCCGTATTCAAAGCCTTAACTTCAGCAATCGCTTTTCGTAGAGAATCTGTTATGGGCGTTTTCCCTTTTGCATCGAGTGCATCAATCTTTTCGCCAAGCCCTTCTTTATCAATTTGTTTTAATTCGGAAAGAGTTTCAATATCTTCACAATCGCCTTTCTTTCTGTGTCCATAAGCAATCAAACCGACTTCCGAATCATCAGGTAAATCATTGATAGCTTTTTTCAAAACAGTCTTCGCCGAAACGATTTTCGCTTCGCCGTTGACTTTGCCCCACATCGAACCCGATGCATCTAAAATGAATATGATTTTCGGTGGCTTTTTATCTTCGGAATTCTTCTCTGAAGAGTTTTCATCAGATGTATTATCATCAGAGTTAGGTGAAGAATCGTTTGAATTTAATGAAGCATTATTTGCTATAGCAGTGTTTTCAGCGTTAGTTTCTTGTCCGAAAAAAGAGCACCCGACAAGACTTAAAAAAATTAAAATGATAAATACAGATTTAAGAAAAAGGGGTAAGTTTTTAAACATTTTTTCTCCACATCTTATTAGATGTTTTACAAATAAAATTAGATAAATTAAGTAAAACCGTTACTTAAGATATATCTAACTCCAGTTTTGTTCGGACTTCACAGAAAAGTTTACAGTATCTGTCAAATTTTTTACCTTAGAACACAGTAATAAAAAGCAACATTCTCAATGTTTAGAAGTGTTGCTTTTTATTGAGCTAAAAAGTTAAATCTTACTTTTTCTTACTCTTGATTGTTTTGACATTGACCGTGAAGTTGATTGTGAAAACTTCTCCGGTTTTTGTATCTTTGAGTTTCATTTTGCCGTTATATGGTCCGTTTTCACAGAAACCGCCACGACCGTTATCTGAATTTTGTGGATTTTTGCAAAGAAAAGTCAGGCGAGAAAAATAGCGGTTTGTACCCGGTCCGCCGGGACCTTGTAATCCGGATGTGAATTTATATTCCCAATTCTTATCGCTTTTGTTCGGATCGGGAAGCACTTCAATGATTTTTAATCCTTGATTGAGGTCTTTGTTTTTTCTGATAAAAGTTAATCTAAAAGAAGTTCCTGCAAGACTCCAATTAGTTAAAAATTCTGTAGTCATATTAAATGAACTAGATCCACTACTCGTAAAATTTTTGCAGGGAATGGGTTCTTTCTTTTTATAACCGGCAATGCAAGATACCATCCAATCAGGTGAACTCTCAGTGTCGGTTTGAGCAACGACAGTAAATGAAACAAACACTAAAACCCCTATAAATAAAAGACCAAACTTAAAAAAACGTATCATTTTTTCCTCCTTCTTGATTTTAAATCTTAAATGCCAACTCTTTGCCGAACGAACAGAATTTGAAAACTTGCAGTTTTTTTTTAGATTTTTTTTAAATTTAATAAAGTCTCCCAATTTATCATAGTTTTGCAAAATAAAAATAAAATTCTGCCAAGGCTGAAACCTTCAATAGACACCCGCGTATAAGGAGTTGAAGTTACTCTCCTCAAACAATTTGCAGGAAGTAGCTTTTACATTTAAATACCCTTAAATGGAGAAATGCTTCGCAAACTTTGCGAGGCATTTCTTTTGGGAAAATCTAATTTAGGAGATAAATAAAATGAAGATAAGATTGGTAGTGTTTTCTATACTTTTAGTTGTGTTTTTTGTAGCAAATGCCTCAGCTCAAAAAGTAAATCCCGACAAACTGCCGGAGTATGTGGTATTAAGTGCAAGAGAAGGTAGTTTGATAACCAATTTTGATGTGGATATTAAAATTATTAAAACCTCAAAATATGCAAACGAATTGAAAAAGCTTGAAGCTCATCTTGATAATAGTGATGTAGTTGGAAGTTATAATGACCTGCTCAATGAAATGTTTGAAATTGGTTATGTGTTTCTCGAATCATTTGAGAGAAATGAAACAGGTTCTAAACATAACTTGATTTTTCGTAAGAAGAAATAGTTTTCAAACTGATTTGCCGACCGAATAACAATTATCAACTTAAACTATCCGCTCCCACGAATAGTTTGTCACATTTTTTTGACGAAACTTTAATTTTAACTTATCGTAATAAATGTTGAAGTTACTCTCCTCGAATAATTTAGAGGAAGTAGCTTTTTTACATTTTTAAATCCCAAAATAAAAAAGGTGCTTCGCAATTTTGGCGGAACACCTTTTTTTAAATCTAACTAAAATCTAAGGAGAAAATAAATATGAAACAGAAACTGTTTATGTTTTTTGTAATTTTTGGAATGCTTTTTGTGGTTAATGCTTCAGCCCAAGCAATCAACATAAATAAACTGCCGAAATATGTTGTCGTTGCTGCAACAAATGGTGGGGTCTTGAGTGATATAGATGTTGATATACGCATCAAGAAATCCAAATACCGTAGTGAGTTAAAGAAATTGGAAAAGCGTCTGAATAATGATGATTTTGTTGAGACTTATACCGATTTACTCAATGAAATGGATGAACTCGGATTTGAATTTGTAGATTCTTTTGCAAACGAAGTTCAAGATAAAGGAATCATTGCCGATCAAAAAGTCCGTCAAAATCTGATCTTCCGTAAAAAAGGAAGTTAGAAGACGTTCAGCCTAACTCTTCCCTCTCTCCCTTTGTAAAAGTTTCTCTCAAACCATCTTTACAAACATCTCTACATAAAAAAAAAAGAAGTGCAGCTTAAAAAACCACACTTCAAAAATAATTCAACTTTGTTACGAGATAAATTACTTAACTTTTTTTCCTGTAACGGTATTGCCTTGAATCACCAGATTCATTTCCATTCCGCTTTCACCTTTTTTGAAATTCACTTTGAAAGCAGTTTGTCCATTAACCTGTGCATTAAATTCTCCATCCTTATCTTTGATAGGAACTAATTCAATCGGCGGTTGCCCCGGAGCCATTGCCATAAGCTTTCCACCGCTTTCGGAAACCTTCACTTCACCCAAACGAGGAAGTGTGTACGAACCAACGATGTCCTTATATTTTCCACTAGCTTTCGAGGACTCATTTGAACTGCTAACTTCTTTAGAAGGCTTCGCATTCGCAAAGTCACCGGCTTTGAATATAGAAATTTTATCCGGCGTCAAGTATTTTTTAACCGCTGCATTTACTTCTTCAGCCGTTACATTTGCAATTTTTTCCTCATAATCCTTGTCAAATTGGAAAGTTCTACCGAGATATAAATCCGATCTCAGAGAGTTTGCCAAACCAGCATCAGAGGCTCTCTGTCTCTTAGCTGCAAGCAATAAACCTTGTTTTGCGGCTTCAACTTCCTCTTTTGTAAAGCCTGTCGTAGTCGCTTTGCGAATTTCGTCTTGGAAAGCGGCTTCTAGTTTTACAAGGTTTTGCGGTGCGTAGATAGCAAATGCAATGAAAGTTCCTAATTCATCCTGTGAACTTGCATTAAACTGTGATCCGACGCCATAACTCAATCCATCTTTTTGGCGGATTCTGGATGCAAGGCGTGAGTTTAAGAAACCGCCGCCAAGCATATAATTTCCGACAAATAACGCAGGATAATCGGGATTATCATCGCGCATTTTCAAATCAAGACGGGCAATGAAAAATGCATTGGCTTTATCAGGAGTTTCAAACTTTTGATTAACAGTCGAAATCTCCGATAAATTTGGTTCTAACCTTTCATATTTGCCGGGACTCTTCCAATCTCCAAAAAGGTCTTCAACCAAAGGCTTAATTACTTTCGGATCAAAATCACCAACGACAGCGAGTTCGCCAACCGAAGCACCGTAAAAGTCTTTATAGAAATCTTTTACCTGCTGAAGAGTTACAGCATTTATGTCTGCCAGACTTTCTTCAAAAGTTCCGTTGTAGCGCGGATCGCCTTTTTTGTAGCGGTTAAATTGTCTTTGCATCGCATTGATCGCTACGTTTTGCGGATTGCTCTTTTGGCTTTCTAATCCAGTAATACGTTGCTTTTTGAGCACCTCAAATTCGCTTTCAGGGAATGAAGGCTCTTTTAAGATTTCTGCAACGAGTTTCATCACTTCGGGTAGATTCTGACGGGTTGTTTCAATCGAAACATTTGCACTTGTCGCTCCGCCATTGACTCCAACTCTTGCTTTCAAACGGTCAAACTCATCTTGAATTTGCTGACGAGTTTTATTTTTCGTTCCGCGTGATAAAAGAGCTCCGACGAAACTTGCGGCAGTTCCGCGATTCATCAATGTTTGGTCATTACCAAAACGAATCAGCATATTTGCAAAAACCGTATCTCCGCGATTTTCCTTCGGTAAGAACGCAACTTTTAATCCGCCGATGTTTGTGCGAGTTGTTCTTGATTCAATATTATCCGGTGACGGATCAAATGCCTCACCTTGAGCAACAGCTTCACCACCTTTGTAATCTTTGACCATCGCCGTAATATCATCGTCTGAAATATTCGGAACTTCCGCACGATCAAGATTTTTCGGCTCAGTTGGAATAAACTTTGCCAAGGTTCTGTTCGAGCGTTTCAGATATTTATCAGCAGCCGCTGTAACCTGTTCGGGCGTGACGGCTTTGACACGATCACGATAAAGAAAAGCCAACCGCCAATCGCCAAGAGCAATAAACTCACTCATAGCTAAACCAACTCGGTTTGGATCATTAAATGTTAATTCGATATTTTTAAGTATAGAAGTTTTTGCACGTTCGACTTCTTCTTTGGTCATCGGCTTATCACCGATATTTTCCAGAGTTTCAAGCATAACTTTCTTAGCATCCTCAAACTCTGTTTCTTTATTCAGTTGAGCATAAAACATCAGATAGCTTGGCTCTTTAAATTCAAAGTTTATGTCAAAAATCGAAGCGGCTTTTTTGCTTTCGACCAAATTTTTATACAGTCTTCCCGAAGGTGAATCGGTTAATGATTCAACTAAAACTGCAACCGCTGCTGCTTCCGGATGAGATCCCGGTGGAACGTGATAACCGGCAGTTATCCATTTTGCATCTCCGGCACGACGAATTGATACAGTTCTCTCTCCGTCCTGTGTGTTCTCAACTGTGTAAAACTTTGGAAGTTTGCGCTCGGGTTTTGGAATTACACCGAACTTTTCATTAATAATCTTGAGTGTTTTCATCTCGTCAAACTTTCCTGCGACGAGCAAAACAGCGTTATCAGGTTGGTAGTATTTTTTGTAGAAAGCTTTTAAGCGGTCAATCGGAACATTTTCAAGATCAGACCTTGCTCCGATGGTTGTTTTTCCGTAATTGTGCCAATCGTAAGCAACTGCTAAAGAGCGTTGAAACAGTACACGCAAAGGATTATTCTCTCCGCTTTCAAGTTCGTTGCGAACAACGCTAAACTCTGAATCCAAATCTTTTTTTGCAATGAATGAATTGACCATACGGTCGGCTTCCATATCCAAAGCCCATTCTAAATTTTCATCAGTTGCCGCAAGTGTCTCAAAATAATTTGTGCGGTCAGCATTGGTTGTTCCGTTCGGAGCAGCCCCACGGGCAGTCAATTCCGCCGGAATGTTTGGATATTTTGGTGTGCCTTTAAAGACAAGGTGTTCGAGAAGATGCGCCATTCCCGTTTCACCGTAGTTTTCGTGCTTAGAACCAACTAAGTACGTCACATTAACTGTAACCGTCTGTTTAGTTTGATCGGGAAAAAGCAAAACTCTTAAACCATTATCAAGACGATATTCGGTAATTCCTTCAACCGTCGTAACTTTCTTCACACCTTTTGGCATCTGTGCAAAAGACGAAAAAGTAAAGCTAAATAACAAAAGCGACATAAGAATCACTTTCGATATAAATCGAATTTTCATTTTTTATACTCCTAAGATTTTTAGAAAAACTAAAATTTATACGTTTATTTTATCAAATTGAGGTAAAAAGAATCAGTAGCAATATAAGATTTTGATGAAATCCTATCTTCCAATAAAAGAAAGAGAGGAGAATCAACAATGTAATTCTCCTCTCTTTCTTTCTGTAAAAAACTAAGTTACATCTAAATACTTCTTAAACAGCTTTCGAGATTGTTCAAATTGAGAACTTATCCACTTTAACTCTTTGTGCATTTCCTCAACTATCTTATTGTGATCATACCCTTTGGATTTGGGTTGAGTATCATCTTTGTACTCTTTATTCCATCGAGAAAGATTAACAGCTCTTTGCTGCAATTCATCTATGTATTCTGAAATCTCCGCCCCAAATAAAAAATCAGCTTCTGATACTTTTGGTTTGAAAGTTATTAATTCTTCATTTTTATAGTCCGCTTCTCTGATTCCAATAGCTATGAAATTAATCACTTCTTTATATACCTTTAATCTTTTTTCATATCTATCAAAATTAAGTTTGCCTTGATTAGTTTTCCATTGTTGCCAAGCAATATAACAAGTGATGACAGCAATTACTGGAGTAAGTAATCCTTGTAATATCTTTAAAGTATCATCTATTGGAATAGTTAATAGTGAAACCATTTCGTGCTATAAAAATATTACTTGCTTAAAAACCAACTATTTGCCTTACTTTTGCTAACTGCTGGCTCTCGTTATCTGAACCGTATTATTCCCGCTTTCAGCCTGCTCTCGTGCGTGATAAGAACTTCTTGTCAGCGGCGATGATTCGACGTGTTTGAAGCCCATTGCTTCGCCGATTTTTTTCCATTCGGCAAATTCTTCGGGCGTGACGTATCTTTCGACGGGCAAGCGTCGTTCGTATGGTTGCAAGTATTGTCCGATGGTCATAATGTCGCACGAGACTTTTCGTAAATCTTTCATCAAATCCACGACTTCATCGAATTCTTCGCCTAAGCCGACCATAATTCCGCTTTTTGTGAACATTTCTGGAAATTGCGTATCACGGAAATGTGCCGCACGTTCAAGCAGTTCCATTGATTGTTCATAAATCGCGTCGGGGCGGACGCGGCGATAAAGACGTGCAATTGTTTCTGTGTTGTGGTTTAAGACTTCGGGACGTGCTTCGAGTGCGATGTTAAGAGCAGTTTCGTTTCCTTGAAAATCGGGAATTAAAACTTCGACCTTGCAATTCGGGTTTAATTCGTGAACCGCACGAATCGTTTCCGCCCAATGTTCCGCACCGCCATTTTCTAAATCATCGCGATTGACCGAAGTAATAACAGCGTGTTCCAAGCCCAGATGCTTGACCGCTTCGGCAACATTTCGCGGCTCTTCTGGGTCTAAATCCATCGGTTTACCTTTATTTACTGCACAAAAACCACAATGCCTTGTGCAAGTGTCACCGCCAAGCATAAAAGTCGCTGTTTTATCCGTCCAACATTCAAAAATATTCGGACAACGGGCTTCCTGACAAACGGTGTGCAGATTTAAACCTTCGATCAATTTCAAAACCTTGTTCTGATTCGTCGGATCACCAATTTTAATCCTCAACCAATCCGGTTTTTTCAAACGCTCACGTTTACGGCTCTTTGGATTTTTCTTTTTGTCTATAAACTTATCTATTAAAACTTTTTCTTTAATCATTGATTTATAAAATGCATAAAAATTTTCTCTTATGCTTAGATTTTAACATTTGCTCAAAGGTTTGTCTTTGCAAATCCTTATCAAAAAGGAGTGTAGGCATCCTTACCTGCAAGCCTGTGTTTTCCAACAAGCTAAGAATCTTAGATATGCTCAAATGAACTCTTTATTCAATTGCTGAAAACCGCAATTGTGAAGGCAAAGATGCCTACACTCCTAAATTTCAATTTGACTTTCTCATTTTAGAAGCTTAAATTTAGATTATTGACTTTTTTGTAAAGATTCAAGTTATGAAATTTAATCAGCCGAATAAAATGATGTGTATCTGTTGCTGTAAGAAAACGGCATCACGGCTGAGGTTTATAAAGCAGTAATTTCTAAAATTATATAAAGCATTAAACAAAACGGTCGTGAATATGGAATAAATTCACGACCGTTTTTCCTTTTTTATAAAAGATGGACACGGCAAAAGTAAGGAAAAAAGAAGTAGAAGACGAGAGTTTTTTAGAATCTCAGATCGGCGACACGCCTCTGATTCGTCTGCATCGGATCACGAAAGATTTATCTGCGAAAGTTGAGGTTTATGCTAAAGCAGAACATCTAAATCCGGGCGGTTCGGTTAAAGATAGAGCGGCGTTGGCGATGATTCTTGATGCTGAAAAACGTGGTGTTTTGACAAAAGATAAAACGATTTTGGATGCGACAAGCGGAAATACAGGAATTGCTTATGCAATGATCGCGGCGGCTCGCGGTTATAAATTGACTCTGACTTTGCCCGCTAACGCTTCGCCCGAACGCAAAAAGATTTTGAAAATCTACGGTGCGAAAATCATCGAAACCGACCCAATGAGCGGAACTGACGCTTCGCAAATCAAAGCAAAAGAATTGGTCGAAGAATTCCCCGAAAAATACGTCTATCTTGACCAATACAACAATGAAGCAAACTGGCAAGCACATTACAATTCAACCGCAAATGAAATCTGGCAACAAACCAAAAATCGAATCACACATTTTGTCGCAGGTTTAGGAACAACCGGAACCTTTATCGGAACAAGCCGAAAATTAAAAGAGATAAATCCCAAAATCAAGACCATCTCAATACAGCCCGATTCTCCCTTACACGGACTCGAAGGAATGAAACACCTCGAAACAGCAATCGTTCCGGGAATTTACGACGCGAAAATTGCCGACAAAGAAACGGAAGTCGAAACTGAAGACGCCTTCGGGATGACAAAAAAATTAGCGAAAGAAGAAGGCTTATTCGTCGGCGTAAGTGCCGGAGCAAATGTCTTTGCGGCGGTTCGTTTGGCAAGAGAATTGAGCGAAAGGAATGAACCAGCGGTTATTGTAACCGTTCTCTGCGATGGCGGCGGGAAATATTTGAGTGAAAATTTTTGGGAGTAAATGGCAGAAACCCGCACGTTAGTAAGGGTGTAAAAATCAATGATTTTGATTAACGAAAAACAAATTGAGGAAATAAAAAAACACGGCGAGGAAACTTTTCCGTATGAGTGTTGCGGTTTGCTGATCGGGAAATTTAATGACGATGGCGAAAAGGAGGTTTTAGAGATTTTTCTGATTGAAAACGCACGCGAAACGGAAGCACAGCATAATCGTTCTTTGATTACGCCAAAGGATCTGATGCGTGGCGAAAAATACGCACATGGGAAAGGTTTGGATGTTATCGGCAATTATCATTCGCATCCCGATCATCCGGCAATTCCGTCTGATTTCGATCTCGAACACGCTTTGCCCGTTTGGTCTTACATAATCGTTTCGGTAATGAAGGGCGTGGCAAAAGGTGTGCGTTCATGGGAATTGGAAAATGATCGGTCGAAGTTTAACGAGGAAGAGATAAAAGAAATTTAACCACAGATAAATGCAGATAAAAACAGATGGGTAATAATTAAAAGCATTTATAAAAATATCTGAAAGAATCTGAGGAAATCTGTATTCATCTGTGATTAATAAAAGGTTTTTATATTTATCAAGGAGTAATAATAATGGGAGTAAAAGTAATAATTCCGACGCCTTTGAGGCAGTTTGCTGAGGGAAATTCGGAAATTGAGGTCGAAGCGAAAACGGCGGGTGAAGCGTTGGAGAAATTAACAACGGAACACTCGGAACTTCGCACGCATTTATACAAAGATGATGAATTGAGAAGTTTTGTCAATGTTTATGTCGGCGATGAAGATATACGTGATTTGAATGGCACGGAAACAGCGGTTGCCGAAGGTGGTGAAGTTTTGATCGTGCCTTCGATTGCGGGTGGAAACTTGGCGGGTCAAGCAAGAGCGAAGAGCGATTTGCCGGAATTAACACAGGAAGAATATGCCAGATATTCAAGGCATCTGATCTTGCCGGAAGTCGGTTTGGAAGGTCAGCGAAAACTAAAAAATGCAAGAGTTTTAATGATCGGCACGGGCGGTTTGGGTTCGCCTTTGGGATTGTATTTGGCGGCGGCTGGAATCGGAACGCTTGGCGTGGTTGATTTTGATGTCGTTGATGAATCGAATCTCCAACGCCAGATTCTGCACGGCACAAAAGATGTTGGACGCCCAAAAATCGCGTCGGCAAAAGACCGTTTAGAAGACATCAATCCAAACACAAATGTCGAGGCATTTGAAACTCGCTTAACCAGCGAAAACGCTCTCAAACTCTTTAAAGATTTCGATGTGATTGTTGATGGAACAGATAATTTTCCGACTCGTTATTTGGTCAACGATGCTTCCGTTTTGACGGGCAAGCCAAATGTTTATGGTTCAATCTTTCGTTTTGAAGGACAGGCAAGTGTTTTCTGGGCAGAAAAAGGAGCTTGCTACAGATGTTTATATCCCGAACCGCCACCACCGGGTTTAGTTCCAAGTTGTGCGGAAGGCGGAGTTTTAGGCGTTTTGCCCGGAATTGTCGGTTCAATTCAGGCAAACGAGGTTATCAAAGTAATCTTGGGAGCGGAAGGAATTCTGCTCAATCGTCTGCTTTTATTTGATGCCTGGGCGATGAATTTCCGGCAGGTCAAACTTCGCAAAAATCCCGATTGTCCCGTTTGCGGTGATAATCCGACAGTTACGGAATTGATTGATTATGAAGAGTTTTGCGGTTTACCGAATGCGGTCGAGGAAAGGCAAGAAACTTTGGAAGAAATTACCGCAACGGAATTAAAGCAACGGCTTGATGCAGGTGAAGATTTGCAACTAATTGATGTGCGAGAACCACATGAATATGAAATCGCGAAGATTCCAAATACAAAATTAATCCCACTCGGTGATGTCGTTAAACGCAGAAATGAAATCGACGAAAATCGTACAACGGTCGTCAACTGCAAAGGTGGCGTGCGAAGTGCAAAAGCGATTAAGAAATTGCAGGAAGCAGGTTTTTCAGGACGTTTGATAAACCTAAAAGGCGGAATCGGTGCGTGGTCCGACGAAATTGATCCGTCTGTACCGAAGTATTAAAGGGAGTAAGCGGTAAGCGGTGAGCAGTTTTTCAAATTTCTGCTCACCGCTTTCTGCTCTCTTTTAAAACGATCGAGCAACAGCTTTTCCGATAATATATTCTTTCGTAACTGCTCCGTAATCGCGGCTGTCGGTGCTGAATTGGGGATTATCACCAACCAAAAAATAATGTTCTCTGTCATTGATTCGCTCAACTCTTTTGACAACTTCGGTGCCGATTTCGAAGGGGTGTCTTGCAACGACAATGTCCCCAATTTCTATTCTAGCGTTTTTATCAACCAAAACGACTTCCCCGTCTTCCAAAGTTGGATTCATCGAAGGTCCTTCGCAAACATATTTGTGCAAATATCCGAGGAGAACTAATCCTATTTGATAAAAACTCGCTTCAGGCAATGTTTTCATTTCAGTTTAAATTGAAAAGGATTGCGAACTAATAAAAATCCGCAATCCAAAATCTAAAATCAAAATTTATTTATGTTGTGTACCACTCAACATCGCGTCCTTTGCTGTCCCAGAACATTTCGTGGATTCTTTTTACGTGATCCATTAATTCTTCCGCGTGTTCAAGGCTGACCTCTTGCTTGCAAGCAGAGCAAAGTTTTGCTGTTTTCCAGAAAACGTTCGTTAGATCAGGATATTTTTCCAAATGCTCAGGCTTAAAATAATCCGTCCAGAGAATCAAAGCTTCATCTTTTGCTTCTTGAGCTTGCTCTTCTTTGATTGAAATATAACGTGCGAGCGTATTTGCATAAGCCGCTTGTCCTGCTTCATCTTCAGGCTTTTTCAAATCCAAAATTTTCTTGGTCATTGAAAGAACCGCTTCTGCTGCGATACGTGTCGAAGCCGGATCATAAACTCCGCATGGTCCATCGCAGTGTGCTTTCGCAATATTTGTTGGTGCTAAATCTAATAAAACTTTCTTAACTTTTTTAATCATTATTCCTCTCCTTGTTCTTTTATTATAAAAATCTTTGTTACTCGACAGGTCTTCCGCCTGCATCAATTCCTTCGACGCTTGCTTGCCGAAGCACTTTAATATGCAAATCATCATTGCAGCGAACTTGGCATGAAAGCCTTGTGTGATCGCCTAAATCGGTTTTTGCCGAAAGAATAGCTTTTTCCGCATCACCGATCTCACCCGGATCACCTGACAAAACATCCACGCGACAGGTCGTGCATTTTGCATTTCCACCACAACGATGCAAGATGTCAACGCCATTATCTTCAAGTGCTAAAACTAATTTTCTGTCTTCAGCCGCTTCAAATGCGACTTCGCCGTTAGCTGTTTCTGCAGTAATTGTTGGCATAAGTTTTTTTAAACTCCTGCTTTTTTGAATTTGTAGAACTTCTATACTTTGACTTTAGGAAAGAAAGAAGCGAAAAGCAAGCGAGGCTATTTCAAAGTGCTAATTTAAAACAGGATTTAATTCCGAAGCCGCTAGTTCGCCCGGCTCAATGCTTCCAAGCCATTTAACTCTATCGGCTTCTTGGTGTTTATTGTTCGGTTTTGAAACTTTTGTTCCATCAGCAAAATAAATGATTGTCATCACCTCACGCATCTTGGTTTCAGATTGATTTTCGGGAGCAGAATGAATCGTCAAACCGCTGTGAAACATCGCATCACCTGCTTTCATAAATTTAGGAGTTTCGATTAGAAATTGTTTTTCAATGACATATTGTTCAAATAATTCTTCGGTAAAATCCGAAATCTCTTTGGCTTCGATATAACCTTCCAAATTTGAACCGCTCGCAAATGTAAGCATTCCCATTTCCTTTGTAATATCCACGAGTGGCATCCACATTGTGATTGTTTTATCCGTATCCAAAGCCCAATAATACTGGTCTTGATGCCAAGGTGTGTGACCACCGTTCGGTTCTTTAAAAAGTGCCTGATCGTGATAAAGTCTAACTTTTTCAACGCCCAGCAGATCTGCCGCTATCTGTGCAAATCTTTTGGCAAAAACGAACTTTTTAACCTCTTCATCAACTTGCCAAAGATTCATAGTTTGCAAAAAAGCCTTGCCGTAAGTATCTCTTTCTTCTAGTTTTCTGGTTTCAGGATTATGTTTTTTGCAAGCCTTATTTATGATCGGCTGAAAATGCGAGATGTCATCTTTTGAAGCCACATTTTTCAATAAAATATGACCTTTGTTTTGAAAGGTTTCAGTTTGTTTTTTGGTGATTTTGTATTTGCTGTCCAATTCAAAATTAGCCATAGTTATCTGCTAACCATCTGCTTTTTCCACTCTTCGATTTTTGCAATAAATTCTTTTTCAACTTCTGGATTTTCGCTCAAAACATCTTTGTCATTATTCGGGTCTTTTTCCATATCAAAAAGTTCTTTCGTATCGTCGGTTACATTCCATTTGAAAAACCATTTTGGTGAACGCAACCAATAACCTTCAGCTTTTCTACCCATTGCATCTTCATCCGAACGGAGTTGATTTATTTTTCCGATAATTACATCTCGCTTGCCTTTTTCATCATTCAACATTACCGATTTATAAGATTTCCCTTCGATGTTTTCAGGAACTTTCGCACCGATTAAATCTAAAATCGTCGGCAAAATATCGGCACTTGCCATCAAATCTTTCTTGCGTGCATCACCTTTAATTTTCCCTTCCCAAGAAAAAATAATTGGTGTGCGAAATGATTGGTCATACATCGAAAGTTTGCCTTTATCTCCACCATTGTTCCAGCGGAAACCATCGCCTTTGAACTCTTGATTCGGGGCTTGTTCCCAACCGTTATCGTTGACATAAACAAAGAGTGTGTTTTCATACAAGTTCTTTTCTTTCAAATATTTAACCAATTCACCAACCCCGTCATCAAACCAAGTACAGTTTGCATAATAACGCTTGGCAGATTCTGTAAAACCTTCTTTGTCTTTGTATTGATTGTAGTATTTGTCGGGTGCGTCAAATGGATAATGCGGGAGTTCGGGAGCATACCAGATGAAAAATGGTTTGTCGGGATTTTTGTCAATAAAATCATAGACAGGTTCAATCGTTGCACGGGCTAATTTCAAACCATCTCCACCCATAAACTTCTTGAACCATTTTGAGCCGTCTTTTCTTTCTTCTTCAGTCCAACCTGTCGTCATTCCCTCGTCGAAACCACCGTTTTGATATTTAAATTCCCACCATTTTCCACCTTGGAAACTAACATAACCTTCCTTTGCGAGATATTTAGGCAAGGTCTCAAAATTCTTCATCGCGTGATGCCGAAAATCTCTTTCCCAGAGTTTTTTATCTTCAACAGAAAGTTCGTTATAACGGCGATTTTCCTTTTTCTCTTTTTCGATGAGTTTTTGGACTTCTTGCTCATATTGAATCGGTAAGGTGCCCGTCATCAAAGTCTGCAAAGACGGACGACAATGATTTTCGGGAACATAACCATCGGTAAAAAGCGTTCCGCTTTTCGCTAGTTTGTCCATATTTGGTGTGTTTACATAATCTGCTCCCATAAAACCGAAATACGGATAGCCTTGATCGTCACCAATAATTAAAATTATATTTGGTTTTTTCTTGTTTTGGGATGTTTCGGAAGTTTGGTTTTGTTCAGTTTGATTACAACCAACAAAAACTAGAAGAGTGACGATAAAAGTTAAGCAAAGGGCAAATCTTTTCATAGGAAATTCTCTTTGGGGTTAATGGATTTGCCGAAAGTATAGCACAGTAAAAAAACACTTATTTTTTATAAAAAACCTTTTCCAAAAATAAGCCTGAAGGAGGAGCGGTAAATTTTGCGGGTGCATTGGTTGGATATTTGAGCATACGTTTTACGGCTATATCAGATAAGTTACCACGTCCAACCTCTACGATCATTCCAACAATTCGCCGAACCATTTTCCATAGAAAATAATTTGCCTTGATACGAAAACAGATCATATCTGCATCAAGAAAAATCTCTGCGTTTTCGACCGTAACTTTAGTTGATTGATTTTTCGTTTCGTCCTTTTGAGCAAATGAAGAAAAATCGTGTTTACCTATAAACATTCTCGCCGCATCTGCCATTGCTTCCATATTCAATTCGTCCTTCACCCACCAGACAAAATTCTTCGCAAAGGCGGCTCGGCGTTTGGAAATTTGGTAGAGATATTGTCTGCCTACCGCGTCGTGTAGAGCGTGAAAATCCTCCGAAGCATTTTTCACTTTTAAGATATTTATATCGTGCGGAAGCAAGTCGTTAAAACCATATTGGATCTGCTTTGGGCGGATGTCTTTTTTCAGTTTGGAAACATTAAGATGTGCTATTTGCTCAATTGCGTGAACGCCCGCATCGGTTCTCCCTGCTCCGACAATTTTTACCTTTCCCGAAAAAAGTTGGTAAGCGGCTTTGTTCAATTCGCCTTGGATTGTCTTTACATTATTTTGAACCTGCCATCCGCGATAACGTGTTCCTTCATATTCAATTTCGAGTTTCCAATTCGGCATATTTCGATTTTGGGTTTTAGATTTTAAATTGCGGATTTTGGATTATAATTATTCAACTTCTACTAACCTTCTGATTTTCATTTTTTCGCGGTTTTGGTTTATCGCAACAAAAACAAGTTCGGCTTCGGTAACTCTGATGACGTGTCCGCGCGAACCGAATCTTTCGGCTTCGACAAAGACCTGAATCGTTATTGAAGTATTTCCGACCTTTTTCGTTTCGGCATAGAAACTAACCAAATCACCAACAAAAACGGGTTCGTGAAAAATAACTTCTTTCATCGCTACAGTTACAAACCTATCATGTCCTGTGCAGCGAACGGCTTCGACACCGCCCGCAACGTCTATGTAGCTTAAAATCACACCGCCGAAGATCGTTCCATGATGATTTGTATCACGCGGCATCATGGTGAGACGAATCGCCGCATTCCGCATTCGTTCTTGGTCTTTTTCTTCTATATGTTCTTCACTCATTAATTTTTCACTCTCATCTTATGTACGGTTTTCTGCCATTTTCTCTAGCGCCCAATCGTGAATTGTCATTCGCAACTGCATTAGATGATCGTCAAAAAAATGTCCGCAGTTTTCAAAAACTTTTACATTTGTGTCAGTTACGGGTGAAACTTTTGCGATCAACTCATTTAAATTTTCGACCGAGCCGAATTCATCATTATCGCCATGGACAAAGAGAATAGGTTTTCGCAAGTTTTCGAGATAATCGTAATCTTTGTATTTATCGACAGGCGTTCCGATGCTAACTAAGCGTACAACTCTGTCATCATCCAAAACGACTTCCGTTCCGACTCTTGAGCCAAACGAAAAACCCGCTAAAGTTATTGGCAGATTTGGATAGTTTTGAGTTAAATAGGCGAGAGCATCCAATACATCTTGTCTTTCGCCTCTCCCATCATCATGGTCGCCTGTGGAATTTCCAACACCACGAAAATTAAATCTGAGTGTAGCTAAACCCGCATCAATTAAACCTGCCGCCGCACGATAAACTACCTTGTTGTGCATTGTTCCACCGCCCAATGGATGTGGATGGCAGACAATCCCAACACCTTTTACATCGCCCCTCGGCTCTTTTAAAATCGCTTCGAGCTTCCCATGCGAAGCTTCTATAAATAAATTTCCTTTAGGATACATAACCAAATTTCCGATTTTAGGTTTTGAAATTACGTTTAGCAAATGCACTTTTTTTAAATTCGTGGTATTTTGTTATGGAAATTTTTCTTTTCAACTACACGCTATTTCAAACAGACATTTTAACCACAAAACAAACACGGATAATCTAAAGCCATTCACCGTGTAATCTTTATAAAAACTTTAAACATTTCTTCGTGTTAAAAATTTTAGGAAGTTATGAACAGTATTTTTGAAACGGATGAAAATGCCGAACAAAAACCGGAAGAAACAATCGAGACCAACGAATCATCCGAAGTTCCCGAAACAGTAGAATCTTTAGAAACTCCCGACGAAAATAAAGAATCTAAAAAAGAAAAACAGTCTTGGAAACAATGGCTGGAAACCGAAAATGCTACGCGAACGGTCTATCTCGTATTTGGTTTTTTTGCCATTTTGCTAATGATGGTTCTTCTGCAATTTTCGACCTCGGCGATTTGCTGTGGCGATTGGGATGGTTATTATCATATCCGTTGGAGTGCGACACTTTGGGAAAGCTTCAAGAGTTTCAGTTGGCTTCCCGAATTCAAATGGCTTCCTTTAACGGTTCTTAATGCAAATGATTATGCCGACCATCATTTTCTATTTCATATTTTGCAGATTCCCTTCTTATGGTTTTTTGAGCCTGTGATGGCGGCAAAAATTGCGGCTGTATTTTATGGCAGTTTGGCGATATTTTCGGTTTATTGGCTTTTATATTATTACAAAATTGATTATCTGCTTTTGTGGCTTTTGGCTCTTTTAACTTGTTCAAATCCATTCTTTTATAGAATGAATATGGCAAAAGCCCCACCGCTCACAATAATCTACACGGTAGTCGGAATTTATCTTTTGTTCGAACGAAAATATGTTTGGCTGCTTCCACTAATGTTTGTTTTTGTTTGGACTTATAGTCTGTTTCCGCTTTTATTTGTGGCGGCGGTGATCTGGGTTGCAATAATCGCTTGGAACGAAAGAAAATTTGAGTGGCAACCGCTGGCTTATACCGGTGGCGGAATGATCTTGGGTAATTTGATCAATCCGTATTTTCCAAACAATATAATGCTTTTTGTTGAGCATTTTTGGACAAAATTCCGAAGCACCTATGAGGTAGGTGTCGGCGGAGAATGGTATCCGTATGACGGTTGGCAACTGATTACACATTTAACAATTGCTTTAATTGCAATGCTCCTCGGTTATATTTTATTCAAGCCTCAGAACAGCCGTCTGCCTGAAAAAGCTACGTTTTTCCTTGTATTTACAACTCTCCTTTTAGTCTGGATGTTTAAATCAAAACGTCTGGCAGAGTATTTTCCACCGTTCGCAATTCTATTTGGAGCATTTAGCTGGAAAGCATTTATAACCTCGAATGTTCCGCAACTTCCCGATGACTTTCGGCGGGATATTGAGCCGCTTCTTGATTCCGGTAAAAAAACCGAACAGCAAGAGGCTTTGGATATTGTCAAAAAAGCTATTCCTTGGACGATCGGGATAATTCTTTTTGGTATTTTGATTTTTAATCTTGCTGGTACAAAGCTTCTGAAAGTCAAAAAAGAAGATTTACTTTCAAGCATCCAACGCAATGAAGCAAATGATAAATATGAGGAAGCGATGGAATGGGCAAAAGCTAACATTCCCGAAGGCGAAAGAATTTTTAATTGCAACTGGGATGATTTTCCGAAATTGTTTTTCTTTAATACCAAACATAGCTACGTCTATGGTTTAGACCCGAATTATCTATACTCTGAGAACAAAGAGCTTTCAAAATTAGTAAAAGAAATAACTTCGGGTAAAATAGAAGATCCGGCACCGATAATACGTGAGAAATTCGGAGCAAAGTGGGTTTTCTCCGATGCGAGAGAAAATGAGGATTTCATTGCAACGATTTTGGAAAGCGGTTGGGCAGAAACTGTCTATGAAGATGGTGAAGCTTATATTCTAAAAATACGGGATAAAAAAGGTGATCCACCACAAGAAACGGAAGAAGAAGCTCCGCCAAGCCCTGATGAAGAAAGAGAGTTAAGCGAAGAAGAGCAAAAAGATTCAGAGAATACTGATCCAAACGCTAATGCAAATGCAGAAGAAGAAATCCCCGAAGAAGATGAGGAAGATTTAGATGAAGTACCTGAAGAGGATGAGAATGAAAATTTGCCTCCAAAAAATGAAGATGAAGAAAATCCATCTCCTACACCTAAATAAACTAACTATTTTGTTTGTCTTGTGTGCTTTATTTCCGGCTTGCACATACAGAAGTTTTGATGAACCAAATAGTAATGCAAACTCAAATTCGACAAAAGAACTAACGGAATTTGAGAGGGAAATAAAATCCTTGAAGACTGCTGATTTTGATTATATTTTTGCTTTCAAAAGGAAAGATGGGGAAGCATTTACGAGCGAAGATAAAAAATTTATCAAAGATAATTCTCATTATGCGACCAATCGGTTTACCTTAGCAAAAGATGAAAAAACAATTTTTGCTGGCTCTAATTTTGAATTTTCCGAAGATAATATGAAGGCATTGCGTGAAAGATTTGAAGTAGAAGATTACTCAAAGCCTCCCGAGGTTTTAGAAAAGATAAAAAAAGAAAAAGAAGCCGCCGAAGCGAAAGCAAAAGAAAAGAAAAAAGAATAGAAATTTACTGCTATAATCTCTCAAAAAAAGCCAAATATATTGCAAGGAGATCACTTTGGCAGACAAAAAAACCCAAGAAAAAACAAAAGAAATTAAACACATTGAAAATAAACGTGTTTATGTAGATGCCTCATCCCCTTCAGCACGAGCGATCATAAAAATAGTTTTGATAGTTCTGCTGATCCTCTTTCTTGCCTTTGTAATTGGAGCGACCTTTTACCTGCTCAGTTTTTTGCTTTTCCTATTAGTTTTAGCAGTCTTTTTTGCCTATCTGCTTGATCCGCTGGTCAAATTCATACGCAAGCCTTTCAAGGTTAGAAACCGTGAAAAACTAATGCCCAGACCTCTGGCAATAGTTATTTCGTATCTGATCGTTTTCAGTGTTTTGGGGCTTGCGATTGCTTATCTTGCACCTTTAATAATTGCTCAAATAGGGGAGTTTGTAGAAAACCTGCCTAATTATGCAAGGCTTGTTCAAGACAGAATTTTTGCCTTAAATAGCCGGTATGAACAATTAAGCATAAGCACTGAGTTACAAACTCAAATAAATGGCTATATAAGTTCATTTTTCCAATACGCAACGGTAACATTAACTGCCTTGCTCGTCTTTTTAGTGGGTTTTGCAACCTACTTGCCGTGGCTATTATTAGTTCCGATCTTTTCATTTTTTCTACTGAAAGATGCTCATCTATTTCGGATGACATTTTTGAATTTCTTTCCGTCAGGTAGCTGGCGTTCCAGAGCAGATTCTCTGTTGATGGACGTAAATAAAACCCTGGCAGCTTACACCAGAGCTCAACTCATTTCCTGTATTCTGATCGGTTCGCTCTGTACGCTTGGCTTTACACTGGTTGGTTTGGATTATGCGATCTTGCTTGGAATTTTAGCAGGGATTTTGGAGTTCATTCCTTTGTTAGGACCTCTGACTATCGGGATAACAGCAACATTAGTCGGAGCATTTTCTAATAATCCTTGGCAGGCTTTATGGGTCGCAATATTTTTGCTGACCTTACGTTTTACACATGATTATGTAACATATCCGCGAATAGTTAGAGACGGCGTTCATCTACATCCTTTTACGGTGATTTTATCTGTTCTGGCAGGTGAACAAATTGCTGGAATTCCGGGAGTCTTTCTGTCAATACCAATTGTTGCAATTCTCACAGTTCTCTATAAAAACATTGTCGAACACAGCGAAAGAGGCGGGATTTTGCAATCCTTTTTTGGCTCATTGGATAAACCTGAAAAAGTTTCAAAAGAAATAATTGAAGAAGAATCTAAAGAAGAGGAAACTTAATTTCCGACCGCCATTTTCTTCTCTTTCATTAACTGTACGAATCTTTTGAAATGATGCTCGGCATCGTGCGGTCCGGGAGCAGCTTCCGGGTGATATTGGACGCTAAAAACCGGCAGGGTTTTGTGTTTGATTCCAGCAACTGTTTCATCATTTAGATTTATGTGTGTAATCTCAACATTCTCGGGCAGAGATTCTGCATCAATTGCAAATCCATGATTGTGAGAAGTTATTTCAACCGTGCCAGTTACTAAATCTTTTATCGGTTGATTTCCTCCGCGATGACCGAATTTAAGTTTGTAGGTTTCTCCACCAAATGTCTGTCCGAGAATTTGATGTCCCAGACATATTCCAAACATCGGGACATTTTGTTCGGTAAGTTTTTTGATTTCTTCGATGACACTTTGCATTGCGGCAGGATCACCGGGACCATTTGAGAGGAAAATCCCATCGGGCTTTAATTCTAGAATTTTTTCTGCCGGAGTTTCAGAAGGGACAACGGTTATGCGACAACCTTCTTTGGCAAAATTTCTCAATGAATTTGTCTTCACACCGAAGTCATAACAGACAACGTGGAATTGTTCTTTACCCTCTGCAGGGATTTCAAAGAATTTATCTGTTGTAACCTTGCTGGCGAGTTCGCGGTCTTTCATTTCGGGAGATTGAAGAACTTTCTCCAAAAGACTTTTTTCATCCAGATCAACGCTTGAAATGACTGCCCGCATCGCTCCCTTGTCACGTATGTGTCGAACTAGGGCACGGGTATCTATTCTCTCAATACCAACTATTTTGTTGCGTTTTAAGTATGAATCAAGGCTTTCGGTCGAACGCCAATTGGAAACGATCGGACTTGATTCGCGTATTACAAAACCTTCAACCCAAGGACGCTTTGACTCAACATCTTCTTCGTTCACACCGTAATTTCCAATCAAAGGGTATGTCATACAAACGATCTGCCCTGCGTAACTAGGATCAGTCAAAATCTCTTGATAGCCTGTCATTGAAGTATTAAAAACCATCTCGCCAAAGGTTTCGCCTTCCGCACCAAAAGATTGTCCCCGAAATGTGCGTCCGTCTTCGAGAACCAAGATTGCTTTTTTAGATAAATTCATTGTCTTTATTTAAATTGAAAAATGGTTGATTGCCATAGCTTAAATTTCTTTGCCAAAACAATCAACCAATAAAACTTGATACGCTATTGAAATTTTATTCTTTATTTCCTGCTCTATAATCACCTTCTTCTAAATCTTCAGTTTCTTCCAAGTTTGGCTTACCATTTTGCAAAAAACCTGCTTTTGAAGGTCTCCAGTATCGGAAAAAAGCTTTTCCATAAATATATTTTTCGGGAACTAACCCCCAAATTCTTGAATCGGAAGAATTATCCCGATTATCGCCCATCACGAAGTAATAATGATCCTTAACTCTTGTCTGAGTGTAATTCGGAAGCGTTTGATTGTGTTCTGCGTCGAGATACGGTTCACGAAGTTGTTTGCCGTCAATGTAAACTATCCCGTTTCTGACTTCTACATCTTCACCGGGCAAACCTATAACTCTTTTAACAAAACTTTTATTCGGATCATTCGGATACCAAAAAACAACTATGTCACCGCGCTCGATATGTCCCCAACTAAAACTTTCGATGTTGTAATAAACTAATTTATTGACAAGCAAACGCTCCCCGTTACTTAATTCGGGTACCATCGAAGTTCCTTCAACCACAACCGGTTGTGCGACAAAAACCATAAATAACGCAAAGACCGAAATTATTAAGGTGATGTCACGCAAAAGCCTCAAACTTTCAAACCATAATCCCTGCTTGGAGGCACGCTTAAATTTATGCACCTCAATATCCGGGTCGTCATTAACTGCTACCGAACCGAAATCAAATTGGTCTTTTGGGCGAAGATTGAACATAATCAGCTATTTAGATGTGTGGCAAGAGGTTGGAAGTTGGTAAGTTTCTTCCTATTTAAAAACTAACTTCTATCCAACCTTTTTGTCAAAAAGATTATAAGCTGATTCTTGTTATTTTTCTAAGCGGCTTTAAATAATTCAAGACATATATTCTTTTTTGTAAGATTCTTTATAATAACTTTATTTAACTTAACTTTTTAAGGAGTTTATCCATTGAACGAACAAATACGAGAACTTTTTCCAGCATTAAAAAAGCATACTTACTTAAATAGTGCAGCGGTTGCACCTTTACCAACCGTTACGATTGAAGCAGTTTTAAGCCAAATGAGAGATGTTTCTGAAAACGGCTCATCAAATTACAACGATTGGGTTGATACCAAAAATCGTGCAAGAAAAATCATTTCGGAAATGCTAAATGTCCGCTCAGAACAAATTGCATTTATGCGAAACACCTCTGACGGATTTGCAACTGTTGCCAATGGAATTTCTTGGAAAAACAGTGACAACATCGTCAGTTTTGAACGCGAATTCCCCGCAAATTTTTATGCTTGGCGAAGAATTAGAGATAAATACGGTGTTGATTTAAGACTTTGTCCTGAGAGAGATGGAAAGATAGACCTTAACGAATTTATTGGTCTGATTGACGAAAATACTAAACTTGTTTCAATAAGTGCCATTCAGTTTGCCTCAGGTTTCAGAGCAGATTTAGAACGAATTGGAGAGGCGGCTAGAAAAGTTGACGCTCTTTTTGCCGTAGATATTATCCAAGCCCTCGGCACAACTCCTTTTGATTTACCCGCTCAAAAAGTTGATATTGCCAGCGGAGCTTCGCACAAATGGCTTTGTTCGCCTGAAGGATGCGGTATTTTATATTTGTCAGATAGAGCTTTAGAAAGAGTTGAGCCAACTCTCGTTGGGTGGATAAGTGTTCCCGATCCTTGGGATTTTATGGATACCGAGCAAGAGTATCAACCGAATGCATTGGCTTGGGAAAGTGGAACAGGAACGGCTTCGCTTTTCTATGGTCTCGAAAGAAGTTTGAAATTATTGAATCAAGCTGGCATCGAAAATATAAAAAATCACTTGGAAGAACTTACTGATTTTTTGTGCGAAATTCTACCATCTGATAAATATAAAATTGCCAGCTCAAGAGAAAAAAGTGAAAAATCTCAAATTGTCTGCATTGAGCCTCTTAATGGTTTAACTTCTGATGAGATATTTAAAGAACTTGCGAGCGAAAATATTGTCGTCTCCTCAAGAAACAATAAACTTCGCATCGCACCACACTTTTTTAATAATCGAGATGATATAGAGTTTTTGGTTAGTAATTTGCCGTAAAGATTTAATCTTTTAGGAGTTTTTCGGAAATCATATCAGGTGTTAGTTCATCCAGATTTAGACGAGTCATCCCACCTGCATCTGAAAAGGCTTCAATTGATTCCCGTCTTCTGTCTGTATATCTGAAATAGATCAACCCCACGAAAAATCCGATAACTGCAGAAAATCCCAGTCCGAGAAAAATTGCTAAGATGGTCGAGAGAAAAACTCCCGAAAATGTTCCGACGATAACTCTTTCTGCTTGTTTGTAAAGATTCGGGTTAGTTCCAAGCCATTGAACAACCTTTTGGTATTTTATCTGATCAAAAAGTGCATTTGCCGATGCCTCATTATTTCCATCAAAAAGAAAAACATTATAGTTTCCAATCCGCCGATAATAGACGGGATTCTCAAGCTGGCTTAGTTTTTCTTTCACCTTTTTATCTGTGGAAGTAGAGGCTTGTGGAGTCATGTATTCAACGATAAGAAGTTTTCCCTGCGGATAATTGGCAGTTACGGCTTCAGTTCCTCTCGTAAAGGTTACTTCTGTCAAAATCGGACGTTCACCGATTGCGTTTAATAAATCATCCTTATTCGTTACAAAAACAGCTTCCTTTCGTTTGTTTTGCCAATCAGGTAGATGCTTGATAAGGACAGGTATTCCTTCCACTTCTGATACTTCCTGACTTTCAGGAATTTCCGTTTCAGTTTCTTGTGCAGAGGCAGATATTGTAAAACCAAACCCAACAATACACAAAAACAGCCCCAATATAAATACTCTAATCATCGAATGATTTCTCTTTTGAAATATAGCCTTTGAGGTTGATGTTATCACTTAAAAACCCTAAAGAAAACAGTAAAATTGCAACAAAAATTTATTCTCTGCGTGTAATAATTTCACACATTTGACCAAAATGTGTATTAATTGCGTTAAAAAATACACGATTTGGTTTAAATCTAATATGTGATGATTTGCGAATATAAAAGTATGCCTGATTTATTTGGAATAAAAGCTTTATTTATGGGCATTATATAGATGAAAGTTATATTACGCGGTTTTTGGCACGCTAATTGTAGTTAATAAATGCGAGGGGGGAATTAGAAAATGGCAACTACTGAAACACTAAATTATCCGATATTACAAGCATCTGCTGAAGATGCCATTAATGCAAACGAAGTTAAAAAAACCGAAAAAGTTGATGTAACTTCAATGAGCGATTACGAATTAACACAAGCATCCGCTAAAGGAAATATGGTTGCATTTGAGGAAGTTTATAATCGTCATCATCGTAGAGTTTATGCAATTTGTCTGCGTATGCTCAAAAACACAAACGAAGCAGAAGATCTAACACAAGATGTGTTTATTCAGCTTCACCGTAAAATTGGAAGTTTCCGTGGAGATTCCGCTTTTACGACATGGTTACATCGTTTAACTGTAAACCAAGTTTTAATGCACTTCCGTAAACGTACGGTTAAGTTCGAGAAAACAACCGAGGAAGGTGAAACACCCGAACAAATCGTTCGCGGTTCGGAAAAACCGGGTAAGATGCCCGTCGTAGATAAAATCGCTTTGGAAAATGCGATCAAAGAATTACCGAAAGGTTATCGAAGCGTTTTCATCCTTCACGACATCGAAGGTTTTGAACACGAAGAAGTAGCAAGAATTCTGGGATGTTCGGTTGGAACAAGTAAATCCCAATTACACAAAGCTCGCTTGAAATTACGCAAACTACTCAAGCGTAAAGCTCCACCAAGATTGTTTGCACACAGTTAATAGATTTCACAACTCCAATCCTGTTTTTAACAGAAAAGGCGATTCTCAAAGTAAGGAATCGCCTTTTCTACTGTCCGAAATAAATCTTTAATCAATCCGAAACTTTGCTGAGCTCCATTTCAAAAAACTTAAACCAGGTTTTTCCACCGTCACGCGTAACCTCACCAGTTTCTAACCAATTCCCCTTTTCATTGATGTACTCGGTAAATTTTGTTGTTACGCCATATTCGGGAACATCCAGTTGCCAAACCATTTTATTCTCAAAAAATATCGGAGTCGTTTCGCCTTCTGCACCATCGGCTTTGTAAAATCTGAATTTCAGCTTCTTTGTTTTCGAATCAAAATAAAAGACTCCATAAGCCTGATGAATTATTCGTTCAACGCCTGTTTTTTCATCTTTGCTTTTACCTAAACCGTCAACCACAACTATTTCGCCATTTAGTTTCGGTTGAACTTTTTCCGTGATAGTGAAATTTTTACGCCCGTCGCGTCCCATCATAATCCAACCTTTTCCTTTCCAAGTTCCGACAAGAAAATCTACCTTTCTAAGCTCGGATTTTCGCAATTTTTTCACTTCTTCCGTTTCGCTTCTCATCTGAGAAAAAGAGTTTACAGAAAAGAATGCTAAAACCAATGTCAACAAAATTGTGTTTCTAAAAAATTTCATAAATATCTCCGAATCAATAACTTTTCCTGATTATCGAAAAAACGAAAAAATTATTCTTGTAATTTTGCGACATCGGCAAAAATTATTTAATCAAATCTTCATAATCAATATCTTCGAGTCGCTTTTTGAAGGCTTTTGGATTGCGTCCAGTGAGGTTTTCGAGTTCGTGTGAGAGATGCGATTGGTCAGCAAAGCCCATCTCAGCAGCACGGCTTGCCCAATTCATATCTTTTTCGAGCAAACTTATCGCTGTCGCACGCAGACGATAAGTTCTTGCAAATTGCTTTGGTGTCAATCCCGTGCATTTTCTAAAACGTCTTTCAAACTGTCTTCTGCTGATTTCCAGACTTTCGGCAATCTCAGCAATTTTGATTTCGCCCTTTTGCTCTTCGATAATTTTAAAGGCTTTGGCGACAGCTTTATCTATTTTTTCAACAGGAATTTCTAAACTTCTAAGCTTTTCTGTATAGACACTTGTAGCTTCAGCAAAACTTTGACACTTCGAGAGTTGTTTGGAAACTCCTACAAGCAAATGCGGCAAAGTGTCATTATCAAAAACGGGTTTTGTCGGAACATTCTTTGGATCACAGCGAAGGATTTCAGCACAGGCGGAAGGTGAAAATCTTACGCCCCAATGTATGTCTCCGCCGAAAACTTCAGTGTGAAAAGTCTCAAGACTTAAACCTTTAAGCAAAAAGATTTCTAAATCAAGTTTTTTGTTTTGGCGGTAAAGAATCGAAACACATCCATCGGGAAAAACCTCGTGCGGAATCGGCTTTGGCGAATCACTTTCGACTTTAAACTCAAAAAAACCAAAAACCAAATGTTCAATTTCGGCTTTTGGAGGATGTTCTTTGTAGTGAAACTTAAAATCGTTCTCGTGCATTTAAAAATCTACTGCTCAATTGGTTCTTTTTCACCACCAACCGGAGCTTTTACATAAACATTAAGATTAAACCAAGCTCTTAAAACAGCTAAAAACTCTCGTTTAGCCCAAGCATCTTCATCCAAATACCTTCGGCGGTCGGCTTTTAACCCAATACTGTCAACGCCCATTTTTTCGCATAAATAAATCGCCCTCGGTAGATGAAATTCTTGCGTAACGTGAATTGCTTTTTTTACATTGAAGATATTAACAGCCCGATAGCAAGTATCGTAAGTTCGGCGACCTGCAAAATCCACGATTATATCCTCTACGGGAACTCCAAGTTCGATTGCTTTATTTTTCATGGCAGTCGGTTCATCGTATCCTTTTCGTGAATTATCACCGCTCATTAAAAGTTTCTTGACCTTTCCGGCTTTATAAAGCTCAACCCCTGTTTTTACACGATCATAGAGTGCATCGGAAAGTCTGCCGTTTTTATAAACTGCAGCCCCGTAAACAATCGCAACTCTCTGCGGTTTCTCGTCGGGAACATCCTCAATTTTCTGTTTTATTTTGCTAATGCTGTAAGATTTGACATGCTGATTTATCAAATAGGCACAAAGGAAAAATACTGCTCCGAAGGATACTAAAGCTATGAGAATTATCCAAAAATACTTCATGGTCGGCAATCAGTAATTAGCTTTCTTCAATTACGATATTTCTTTTTTCCAGTTCTGTAATGAATTTTTCTGAATCAATAACCTTTTCTTGTGGTGTCGCTCCTCTTTCGGCAACCTCTCCCTTCGCCATCATTTGAGCAATTATTGAAGCAGGAAAAGATGTCGTCCGCATCATTGCACTTAGACCCGTTTTTTCATCCTGTTTATCAATGATGTCATATTTAAAACGCTTCATTTCACCATCTTTCTTGCCAACAAATTCTAAACGGATCAGCACATAATCAGGCTCATCAGCGGGAAAATAATCTTCAAGCAACTTAGCAAAGACTTTTCGTGGTTTTATGCCGATGTTTCCAACATCTATTTCTTCACTGGAACATAAGCCAATATCAATCATCATTTTGAATTTCTCGCAATGCCCTGCGTAGCGTATTGTTTTGTAATCTAATTCTTTGATCTTTCCTGAAAAAGTATCAGGCAGAGTTGAGGTTCCACCAGATGTTTGAAAGGCTTCGAGGTCGGGAAAACCTTCAAACGAAAGGCTTTCACATTCGGTCATTGATTCAACCTCAGTAATTTTCCCATCCCGAATAACACGAGCTTTCTCAATATACTCATTGATTAAACCTTCGACTGAAAAAACTAATTGATACTGGAGTGCTGTCTTTGGTTCTTGTGGCAGACCGCCGACTCTGATGTGGATTTCATCTGTTTCATCAAGTTGTTTGACGCCATGCATTGCCAAAACCGAAACCATTCCGGGAGCGAGCCCACAATCGGGAACAATGCTAATTCCGACCTTTTTTGCATTCTCATTTAATTCAAGTTGCTTATCTACAACATAGTTATTTCCGCCCAAATCACAAAAATTTGTGTAGGTTTCGATAGCAATTCTTGAAAGTTCCAGATTATACCAGTAGTTCACGCATGAAATCGCTGAATCGTGATTGTGCATTACAGAAACAGTTCGTTCATAATTTGTAACATCTAGTTGGATCGCAGAAAGCTTTGGCGAGTTTATTTTCTTTGAAATATTTTCAGCTTTTTCAATGTCAAAATCAGCAACCGTAACTTGCGTGACTTCAGGCGAATTATGAATTAAATCGTAAACTGCTCCATAACCCATACGACCTGCACCGAGAACTAAAATCTTCATATATTTTTCAGGCTTTATTAATTGAAATATTTATATCAAGTAGAGGGAGTTCTGTTAATAAAAATTTTGAAAATTGAAAGCTTTTTTGATTTTTACCAATCTTCATATTCTTCAGGTTGTTCTTTTTCAAGAACTTCAGCGGCGTAGTCCCACACCTTTTCCTTCCAAAGAGTGAATTGTTTTGTAACTTGTAAGGCGGCTTGTGGATGGGAGGCATTTCTTTCAAGTCTTAAGACTTCAGCAGGAACGGAAATCTCATCTTCAGGATTTTCCGTAATTGTTAATTTCACTTTGCTTCCGACATTAGGCAAATGCCGTGGAAGATAGACTAAAGTTCCACGAGGTCCTACGTTTTCCGTTAAGCCTTCTTCTGTTATTTGTTTGCCATCTTCGTCTTTCCATTTAACGCGGACTGGAAAAGATACAACATACCGAGTTCCTCTGCGACGTTCTTGCATATTTAGAAGTTTTCTCCCTTCAGTAATTAAGTTTTTGAAATATACGAAATCAAACCGATTTAGTCTATCAAAGAAAGATATTTTTGGCATTTTCGACACGTTTTTTTTCGTATCAACTTGACAATTTTTTGGATTTGCTTATTATGCTGCGGTTGGACAAATAAGTTTCAAAATGCTAGCTTTAAAAATTGTTTTCATTACAAGATAGTTAAAATCTTAAGTAAAACAAATGTTTTTATAACAAAAAAACTTAAATTTAGTCGTAACCATACAATAAAAAATATAACTAGCATGGGTGTTTTCAAACACCATTTTTTGTATGTGGCTAAAAATAAAATATATAGGAGAATGATTTAATGAGAAACGTAGCGAGAGGTAGCTTACTTCTCTTTTTGGTAGCGATGGTCGTAGGAGTTTTCTACTTCCAACCAAAAGCTGAAGCCGTTACCGTCTTGGCGAAAGATTCCCAAGAAAACATTCAAAAATTTAATAACAAAGAGATAAATTTAACAGTAGATAATAACAAACTAGAAAAAATCGAAATCAATTTTGAAGTAGAAGCAGAAGCAGCTAGCTCAAGCAGTAAAGGCAGAGCTTTCAAAGCTACAGCTTATTGCTTACGAGGAAAAACAGCTTCCGGCAGATACGTAAGACGCGGCATCGTTGCGGCTGACCCTAGAGTTTTACCACTCGGAACAAGAATACGTTTAACAGGTGGTAGATACACTGGAAATTATGTTGTTGCTGACACGGGTGGAAAAATCAAAGGTCGTATTTTAGACATTTGGGTTCCAAGTTGTGCAGAAGCAAGACGTTGGGGACGCAGAACCGTTTATGTAAAAAGAGTCGGTAAAGCAAAGAAAAAAGGCAAAAAAGTAAGACGAAGAAAATAATTTAACAATACAATTTAATATAAAAACCAAGAAGCCGTTTCGAAAAATTGAAACGGCTTCTTTTTCTACCTTCAATCGAAGACATTTTTACTTTTTACTTTTTCTAATCAGTTTATAAGCCCAATTATAGTGGCTTGAAGTACTTCCTCTTATGTAAGTAGCTAATGATGATGAACCCGTCCAAGGATACAATTTTTTGGTAAAAAGTTCTTTTTCACCATGCTTATTGATAATTGATTGAACTTCTTCATGAGTTTTTTTCAATGAATTTCTTATATCACTTAAGTTTTTGGTTTGATAGTCTTTCCAAATTTTCTTGTTTAGCTTTTTTATATCTCTTCAGGTGAAGCCTTTTGCAGGCATTTCAGGTCTTTTGCCCTCCATTCCAACGGTGTACCATCCTATAAACATAATATGCCAATGGTATAGATGAGCCAAAACATCTCTGATATTTCGATTCATTGTTCCTTCCGGAAACTCAGCCAAGATTTCTTCATTTGAGTATGAATCTATCAATTCATTTAGCGTTCTATAGTTTTCACTACTTTGCTTGAGTAATTCTTCTTTCGTTTTTGGTACAGCCATCTTGTTTTTATTTATTCAGCAACTGTTTCTTTTTTGGCTTTTGGCAAACTCAAAATATTTGCGTACAAACGATATGCTCCGGGAACTCCGGCGGGTAATTGCCTGAAAAACGCATAAGAAACATACATATATTTCCCTTTTCCTATTTCCGCATAAACCATCCCGCCTTTGTTATCAGGTTCGCCAGTGTCATGTGCTTCAAGTAAAGGTGTATATCTTTCATCAAAAGTCCTGAATGCATATAGATTTCGCTCTTGTACCCAATCTAGAAAATCATCTTGCGTAATTTTGTTCGGAAAATTAAATACAGGATGATTCGGTTCTAAAATCGTAATCTTTGCATCCTCTTCCGCGACTCTCGCATTATAACTAAACGGAAACGGTGCGAGATTTAAGCGTTGATATGCCCATTTTTGATATTGAACGATCATCGTTCCGCCATTTTTAACGTATTCGAGCAAACGCTTATTATTCGCAATATAATCAGGTCTTGCCTCTGAAGCACGAATCCCAACAACGATTAAATCAAACTTGGAAAAATCGCCGTTGGTTAAAAACTTTTTATCTAAAAACTCAACATCAACACCAAGTTGCCGAATCAATGCGGGAACTCTGTCGCCCGTTCCTTCAATGTAACCGACCTTTACATCTGCAACTTCCAAATCCAAAACCCGCACATTTGTTTTCGCTTCGGTGTAATAACGGTGAGTCTGAATATGATCGTAAGCAACTTTATTCAAAGTCTGCGTAAATTTCTCTCCATCAATTTCCGCAATTGCCTCGATCTCATAATTACTTCTTTGTTCAAATGGTGGAACTTCAATCTCAAAATCATACGAAACGCTTTCGCCTTTGCGTTTCAAACTAAAATCAGACGATTCCGGCGAGACTTTCCAATTCTTAACCTCATAAAACCAATCGTCCCCACGCAGATTTTTCTCTTTCGGCGGAGTCATTTTGATTTTCTGTCCGTTCGGCAATTTCAAATAAAGCTTTCCGCTAATTTCTTTCTGACTATTGCTTACCAACGAAACACTCAAATTATGTTTGCTCGGTTCTTTTTGGCGGGGCGAAACAACTAAATCTCGCTCCATCTTTACAGAAACCTTGGGCACAACATTCAAACTTCGACGAAGTTCACCACGAATCTGATCTCGTTCACGATATTGAATAGGCTGTAGAAATACAAAGTCTTTACCCAAAATAGTAAATTTCACTCTAGCCATGGGAATATCAAACAGAAAAGGAGCATTTGAATCTACGGGACGACACTCCGGACATGCACTTCCGATCTCTACTGCACGATAATCGCTATACATATATCCCGAGCGGGCGTTTTTCAAGAAATGCGGTTGAGAATATGCTTCGCCAGACGGAACTTTTACAGTGTAGTTTTTACTGTGCCGTGGATTCTCTCGAAAGAATCTGGCAAATCTTGAAGTGTCTTTTGCTTCTTCACTTTCTGAAATTTCCCAAGCTGGCTGGAATGACTTCTGCAACAGATCAATTTCCTTAAACAATAAATTTGGATTCTGAGGATGAAAAACCTTTACAGCAACTGAAAATTCCTCGCCCGGCACTACGGTTTCGGTATTTGCAATTGAATCAATTTGAATCCCGGCGGCTTTTTGAACAGCTGCGGACAATTCTATGAACTTTTCAAATAAAATATCTTCAACATCAACATTTCGCTCTGATTTTTTTCCTAGTGTCTCAAAAAGTTTTGAAAAGCTAGATTGAGATTGGGCAAGCAAAGGTAATAGTTCCGCAGAATTATTCGGTTTGTAAATTTGTTCGGCTTTCTCAAAAAGTTTGGAAATCTTTCCTAATATCTTGATTTCACTTTCCGACAAATAATTTTTCGAATTAGCTGTTTTTTGTCTTCCTAAAGCTTCGATAGAAGTGTCAATTCCAGCAAAAATACTTGTTTCATTCTCAACTTTCTTTACTTTCGACCAAACCAGATTTACACCCGAAAACCTGTCACCTTTTAATTCTAGAAAACCTTGCTCTTGAGATTTGTGCTGACTGCGACCTTCGGCGGCGATTTCAAAGTATGAACGCCCAAGCAGAGAATCGTATTTTCCTGTGTTGATTTTCAGTTGCGGTTCTTCTCGGCTTCTGAAACTTTGTCCGACGTAAAATTTCAAAACCTGCCAAGGCATTCCTGCATCTTTGCATTGATTTTTATCGGCGGCTGCTTCTATTGCAATTGGAGTTAAATAACCCGAAAACTGATGATGTCCGTGTCCGTCATTTGGAGTTCCAGAAAACCTTGAAATTACAACCTGTGGTCGAAAAGAACGAATTGCTCTGACAACATCGCATTTAACTTTTTCTTCATCCCACTTTGCTCTTGTTTCTGCCAAAGTCTTTGAAAAACCAAAATCGAAAGCTCTCGTAAAAAGCTGTTCCGCACCGTCGAGAGTTCTCGCTTGCAAAAGTTCTTCCGTGCGTATAATTCCGAGCGGTTCAAACAATTCGGGACCGATGACATTTTGCCCACCGTCGCCTCTCGTCAAAGATAAATAAACCGTCCGAGCGTTTTCGCCTCTCGCCAGATATGCAAGTAAACCCGAATCTTCATCGTCAGGATGAGCCGCAATGTGCATCACACGTTTCGTATTATTCAAACGCTTGAGCATCTGTCCCAATCCCATCGCACCACGATCATAAATCGGCTGAACTTGTGCAGAAATTGAACCGCAAAGGACGCTAAGAACGCAAAGTAAAGAAATGGTGGATAACTTGAAGCGAATTTTCAGACCAAAACCTTGATAATATAATTTAGTAAACATAAAAAACTTTGCGACCTCCGCAACCTTTGCGGTTAAACCTTATTCAGTTGTAAGACTAATCAAATATCCTGCCACAACCGTTACGACACAGCCAACAACATTAAACCAGAGAAACGCTATATCTGTGTAATTACTTACAATTCCAATAAATGCCATTCCAATCAAAAGTCCGAAAAAAGCACCTCTTGCTCTCGCACGCTTAATTCCAATGGCGAGAACAAAAACACCTAAAATCGAACCGTAAAAGAATGAACCAAATTTATTAACGACTTCGATCAATGAACCAAGATTGGTTGCATACATTGCTACTACGCACGCCAATAATCCCCAAGCCAATGTCGCTAATCTTCCGAATAAAACATACTGTTTGTCAGTTCCGTCAGGATTAAAATGTCGTTTGTAAAAATCTATGGTTGTCGCTGTTGCAAGTGCATTGAGTTCCGAAGAGATACTCGACATCGCCGCCGCAAAGATCGCCGCAATTAGCAAACCGACTAAACCGATTGGCATATAGGAAATTATGAAGGTTGGGAAAATGTAATTTACATCATTAAACTTTGCATCATCATTTGTTTTTTTGATGAATTCTTTTGCTTCTTTGCGTTTTTCTGTGAAGTCTTTGCTCGCTTTTACGTATTCTTTACGTGATTTTTCAACCTCTGTCTGATTTCCCTGTTTTTTCTTTTCTAAATAGTTGAGAGCGGCTTTGTTACGTTCGGAGTGAACAACTTTGTATTCACTTTCCAAGCGATTATATTCGGTCGCATTAATCTGTTTTGCTTGCGTAACTTCATTTTCTTTGAAGATCATCGGCGGAGATTGGAATTGATAAAAAATAAAAACCATCACACCAATCAGCAAAATCAAAGCCTGCATTGGTATTTTTAAAAATGCTGACATTAAAAGGGATGTTCTCCCTTCATCTACCGATTTTGCTGTTAGATACCTCTGCACTTGGCTTTGGTCACAACCGAAATATGACAAAAACAAAAATAAAGCCGCAATCAATCCTGACCAAATAGTGTATTTTTCCGTTAAATCAAATTCCGTATTAACAGTTGTCAATTTCCCGTTCGCACCTGCCAGATTTAACCCATCTGTAAATGAAACACCTTCAGGAAAATTGCTCAGGATTACGAAGAAGGCAACGCCAAGACTCGCAAAAACGAGTATCATCTGTTTAACATCTGTCCAAGTTACGGCTTGGATTCCACCAAACATCGTGTAAAAAATAGTTGTTAAACCGATGGCAAAAATCGTTATTATTTCGCTCCAACCTAAGATGATTGAGAGAATCACAGAAGGAGCAGCGATAATTACACCAACCCCCAAACCTCTCGATAGCAAAAAGAAAAAGCTCGTTAGCGTTCGAGTTTTCGCATCAAAACGATTTTCTAAATACTCATAAGCCGTATAAACTTTTGCCTTATGAAAAAACGGCACGACCGTAACGCACAGAATTATCATCGCAATCGGCAGTGCGTAATAAAATTGCACAAAACGCATTCCATCGTCATAGCCCTGTCCCGTTGTACCAACAAGCGTGATGGCTGAAGCTTGCGTCGCCATTACCGAAAGCCCAACTGCCCACCAAGGCATGCTTCGATTCGCAAGGAAAAATCCTTCGATATTATTACTGCCTTTGGTCAGACGGATTCCGTCCCAAATGACATACGCTAAGTATGCAAAGACAATTATCCAATCAAGCCATCTCATAGATTTATTTTGGGGAAAGTTTTGTTATTTAGAAGTCGGTTTTCAATTTGCCAACTAAAATATTGCTAAAGATGAATAGAATACAGGTTTCATGGATATTTATAAAAAATCCGCGGGAATTCGCGTAATCTGTTTAATCTGTGTTCTATTTGGAAAAATACCAAGAAAAAGTTGCTAATAAAGAAATTATTAAAATTGTGTATATAAACACTGAAAGATAAACTTTGTTCCACCAGGAATCCGGTTTATCTTCGATTACTTCTTCGTTTTTGATCTCTTCTTTATGTTGCACTTGCTGATCTAGCTTCTCCTAAAATCTTTTCATAAAACTTAAGATATTGCGGGATTATCTCCGTTGCACTATATCGCAAAACTGCCAATTCTCTGGCTCTTTCTCCAAATGCCCTTCTCATTTCATCATCATTTAGCAGTCTCAAAGTGTCTTCACTCATTTTTTCCGTATCTTCAACATCACTCAAAAAACCTGTTTCCTTGTCAGTTACGACCTCGGGAATTCCACCGATTCTTGAAGCAATTACAGGAACTTCGCAAGCTTGTGCTTCGAGTGCGGCTAATCCAAAGGATTCTGATTCCGAGGGAAGGAGGAAAATATCTGCAACCGCTAAATAATCAGCAATGTTATCACGTTTACCAACAAAGTCCGTGTATTCTTTGATGCCGAGCTGTTCTGCCCTGTATTCGCAAGCTGAACGTTCGGGTCCGTCACCAACCATTACGAGTCTTACGTTTCCCCCCTTCCCCCGAACTTTTGCGGCTACTTCGATGCAATCTTGCGGACGTTTTACAGGGCGGAAATTTGAAACGTGAACGAGTAATTTTTCGCCGTCATTAACAAGCTCTTTTCTAAGCGGTAGATCAAAGTTTCTCTGATAATAATTTGGACAGATAAAGTTTGGAATCACTTCTATCTCATCAAAATCAAAAGTTTCGATGGTCGCTTGCTTTAGGAATCTGGAGACAGCTGTAACGCCGTCAGATTGTTGAAGACCATATTTTGTGATTGGAAGATAACTTCTATCAGCTCCGACAAGTGTTATGTCTGTGCCGTGCAAGGTTGTAATGACCGGCACATAACGCTTTTGCTTTATTGATTCTCTTGCAAGGATTGCTGAAATAGAATGAGGAATCGCATAGTGAACATGTAACAAATCAAGATTCTCTGAACGCACGACCGTTGCCATTTTAGTTGCTAGAGCCAGATCGTAAGGTTGGTGCTCAAAGAGCGGATAGTTCATCATTTCAACTTCGTGAAAATGAACACGCTCATTAAGTTCTGTAAGACGGGTTGGCAGAGCTGACGAAATAAAGTGAACATTGTGACCGTTATCCGCCAATTCCCTACCTATTTCCGAACCAACAATTCCGCTTCCACCATAGGTCGGATAAACCGTAATTCCTATATTCATATAAAGATAAACCGATAAAGACTAAATTATATTCCTAATTTACCACTTATTGTTTGTAAATGCCCACTCAGAGTCTTTTTCTAACCAAATATATGACTCCGCTGTAATCGTCAGTTAAAAGAAAAGAGTCATCATCCAATTTCATAATGTCACATGGGCGACCGTAAACATTCTGCCCTTCAAGAAAACCTGTCAAAAAATCTTTTTGCTTTCCGTCTTTCTGTAGAGCAATTACTTTATAGCCGCGTCCGTCTTTTCTGTTTGTCGAGCCGTGCAAAGCAACCAAAAAAGAATCTTTCAAATACTCTTCCGAAGCTTTCTCATCGAAATAATCAAATCCAATCGCTGCACTATGAGCCGGAAAATATGCAAAAGATTTTGGAACGACGCTACAATTTGGCGGTGGCAGATCGGGTAATTCGTACTTCGGGTCATGCGTTATTTTTCCGTTAATTTGGTAGCAAAATGACCAACCGTAATCTGCATTTTCTTCTAATTTATAAAATGTGTCATCAGGTTCATCTTTGCCCAAATGGTCAACTCCCATATTTGTTGCATAAAGCCCGTTATTGACCCATTTTAATCCAACCGCGTTTCGCAAACCTTTTACAAAATAACGCAAATTGCTCCCATCAGGTTTCATTTCTAAGACGGTCGCCCGCATTCTTTCTTTTTCAATGCAGGAATTACAACTTGAACCAATTGAAACGTAAAGTTTGCGGTCTGGTGAAAAAGCAATTGTGCGAGTTAAGTGCCAACTGCCATATTTATAACTGCGTCCATAAGCTGGAAAACGTGCGACGAGTTGAGGATTAGTAATTGGGATGTTGGTATTTTTTTTGTAGCGATAGCGGGTTAATTGATGAGTTTCTGCAACATAAAACCAGTGTCTTCCAAACAGATCTGTGTAAAAGGCAATACTGTTTGGGTTTCGCAATCTGTCTAAAAAGGTTATAACCTTTCCGAATTTTCCCGTTTTTTTATCAAAATCTTCTAGAATATACACTTTACCGCGTTTGTTATCACTCATATCCTGCATATCTGTTACAAAAATTCTGCCGTCTGGTGCTTTTGCTAAAAATCTTATGCGACGTAAATTTTCAAACGCAGGGATGATTTCATATTCTTCGGGCAAATTTAATGTAAACACTTTGCCGTTTGTCAGTTCGATTTTTTGAGGAACAAGTTTGATTTCTCCAAAAACTGAGATTTGGAGAAAAACTGAGATCAGAATTAAAGCTAAAGAGGTTTTCATTACAAGTTTTTTTATTCAATTTTTTGTTTCTTGAAGAGAATTAAACATTAAATAGCACAAAAATTTCACAGATTGTGTAGATTTGGGGGGATTTCTATTTATAAAATCTACTTTCTAAGCCTGTTTAATAACCTCTCAAATTATTTTTTCCTTACGTAATAAACAACGCCTCCGTGGTCATCACTCAGGAGAAATGAATCAGGTGTCATTTTGAAAATGTCTAGAGGGCGACCGTAAACATTTCTGCCCTGCAAAAATCCTGTTATAAAATCTTTGTGTCTTTGCCCTTTTCTAACTATCACGACTTTATAACCACGTCCGACCGTTTTATCCGTCGAGCCGTGAAGTGCAATTAAAAATGAATTTTTGATGTATGTATCGTTAGTTTCTTCGCCAAAATAATCAAACCCCATCGCCGAAGAATGAGCTTTGAACCAAGAATATGACCGAGGCACGCCGCGACAACTTCGGCGATCTTTTATAAAACGGTCTTTATAAATTCGTCCCCGATATTGATAACATCTTGCCCATCCATAATCTCTCCCACGCCGAACAGCATAAAATGTATCATCAGGTTTATTTTTACCGAGATGATCCGAACCATGATTCGTCACAAACAAATATCTACCCAACCAAAGCATTCCGACCGCGTTTCTTAATCCCCTTGCATAAATTCTTTGCCCTGAACCATCTGGATTCATTTCTAAGATCGTTGCCCGAAAAGGCTCGCTGCGTTTCTCTCTGCAAGCATTACAACTCGAACCGACCGAAACATAAATTTTCCCATTTCCGCCAACAAGAACTGTTCTCGTCAGATGCCAGCCGCCGTATTTATAGCTCAAACCATAATCCGGAAATGTAGCCAAAACTTTCGGTTCTTTGTCAGTCGGTTTTTCTTCTCCTTTTATAAATTTTCGGCGTGTGAGTTGGTGTGTTTCTGCCAGATAAAACCAATCCTGCCCGTTTTCGTCTGTGTAAAATGCAATGCTATTGGGGTTTTTAAGTTGTGACATATAAGTTAAAACCTTTCCAAATTTTCCCGTTTCTTCATCAAAATCATCAAGAGTATAAACTTTTCCTTTAGTGTTGTCGGTCAGATTAAACATATCCGTTACAAAAATTCTTCCATCAGGAGCTTTTGCAAAAAAACGCACACGTTTCAAACCTTCTGCCGCCGGAATTATCTCGTAATTCGCAGGCATTCTTAGATTAAACGATTTCCCATTTTTCAGATTAATTTTGTGTGGAACTAGTTTAGTCTGGGGATAAATGGTGAGCGTTAAGCAATTAACGGTTAAAGCAAAAACAGCAAAAAAGATAATTAATTTTCTGTTCTTGCCTAATAAAGCCTCTTTTATTCTTGATTTATCTACGTTCATTTATGTTAATCTTATTGGTAAAAATTTTTCTGGAGATTTTATGAATATTGAAAAATTCCGTGTACCGGAAGGCAAAAAGCTTAATCTAAAAAACCATCAGACAGATTTTACAGCAGATTATACAGAGAAAACCTTCGCTGTTAAAGATTTAAAGAAGAACATCAAACGCCTCAGGAAATTACAAAAAGTCCTTTATGCACACAATCGCTACGCTCTTCTCATAATCTTTCAGGCGATGGATGCCGCCGGTAAAGACGGTGCGATTCGTCACGTCATGAGCGGTCTAAACCCGCAAGGGACACAAGTTTTTTCATTCAAAAAACCCTCAGCAGAAGAAAGAGATCACGGATATTTGTGGCGTTGTATGAAAGCTCTTCCCGAAAAAGGACGAATCGGAATTTTCAATCGTTCGTATTACGAGGATGTTTTAGTTGTTCGAGTTCATCCTGCAATTTTGGCATCTAGTCAATTACCCAGAGAAATCAAGCATGATCCAAATATCTGGGAACAGCGTTTTGAACAAATTCGTAATTTTGAAAAATATCTCTTTGAAAATGGAACACGGGTAGTTAAATTTTTCTTAAACCTCTCCAAAGATGAACAAAAAAGACGTTTTTTAGCTCGTATTCATACTCCTGAAAAGAACTGGAAATTTTCAACTGCTGACTTAAAAGAAAGAGGTTACTGGAATGATTATCAGAATGTTTATACCGACGCTCTCCAAAATACCTCTTCCGCAAATTCACCTTGGTATGTAATTCCTGCTGACCACAAATGGTTCGCACGAATGGCAATTTCTGAAGTCATTGCACAAAAACTGGAATCGCTTGATCTGCAATATCCGCAGGTAGATGACGACCATATGGAAAGATTAAAAGACGCAAAAGAGATTTTGCAAAATGGCGGCTAAACCTCACTTAAGGTAACAATTTCAGCTCTTGATTGGGCATTATCCAGAAATGATTCAAGTTCGCTTTCTACTTTTTGTTCGGTCAGGATTGTATTTATTTGCGAGCGAACTTCATCAAATGGCGGAAGCAAAAGTCCCGGATTGCGGCGGCGAAAGTCCGGAGTGAAAACATTTTGATAGTAATTTTTTTCGTCTTCTGGGGTTATTACTACAAAAGAGCGAAAACGAAACTCTATATATTTTTCAGTTGCCACGCGCTGTCGCATAATTCTCTGAAAATTCTCATCCCGAATAGATTTAAACCCAACTATATTCAAACGTCTGACAAATTCTGAGGTTGATGAAAAAAGATTTAACACACGCCGAATCTCTTTATTAACTTCCTCTTCTTTTGGTTCTGCTCTTGGAAGTCTTTCTGCCTCTAGAGCGATAAGCCTCTGTCTTATAATGACTTGTAAAGCTCTGTTTAAATCATCGGAACTTGGAGGAGCAAGCTGAACTTCGGGAACTAAAGCTAATTGCCAAAGCAAATCTGAATAGGTTATTAATTCCGTTCTGACGCCATCGCTGACCGTTGCAACAGTTTTATCAACTATCTCCTGAGCTTTTATTTGATTAAAAAATGATAGAAAAACCAACAAAAAAATCATTGGGAAGATGAAGTTTTTTTTGAGTTTTTGCAGAGGGTTTTTCATATTGAATTCGACTGATTTTTTATTAGTTTGGCTTCCCTGTCAAATATAAGCCTGAAAAACAGTTTAAACCGTTGACAAAATGTTAAAAATTGTTTTAATTTATAAATAGGAGTTTTTGCATTTCTTACCTCAAAGAATTGCCCATTCCCACCTCATTTCAGATGACAGATTCTTCCAAAAGTTTGTCATAACTTATTTTAGAAAAATGTTATCCCCAAACGAAAATAATAAGGGAGTCGAAGTTTTTTTCCCGAAGGGGAAGGTAGCAGATTCTTCTTCAGAGTTAAAATTTATAACCGATTTAGGTAGAAGTCTGCTTTTTGCTGTCCATCCTAAAAAAGTTGCATCTCGCGTTGCTGAAGCAATTCAGATTGGCGTGGGGGCTGATTTGTGTGCGGTTGCGGTTGAACTCGAACACATCGGTTTAGTTTGTAGTGTTTTTGACGAAGATGGCGAAAAAGGTTCTGATAATTTTGAAAGGCAAAAGTTCAAAAGATGGGTGGAACTTCTTCCTCCGCAAGTATCTTTTGAAACGACCAATCGAAAGCAGTTTTTCTTTCAAGAAAAAAAACATAAGATCGAGTACATCTCGCCAATTCACATTGAAGGTGAAGTAAAAGGTGCGATAATCGTTGCTTTCAAAGAAAAAGAGGATTGCACGCCTAATCTTGAAAGACTTATTGACGCGGCAACACAAATGACCGCGATGAGTATAAATCTAACCTCTCATTACGAATCAACTCTCAATAACTCCATCAACCAAGCCAAAGAAGAACACAGAAAATTTACCGAAGCGGTTTTGGACACTCTTCCCGTTTCTTTGTATGTGATTGACAGGGATTACAACATCGTCGTCTGGAACAGACACCGTGAAATCGGAATCCAAGGAATGCCCAGAGATGCTGTCATCGGACGAAATGTTTTTGAAGTTTTATCAAAATATCCAAAAGGCAAATTAAGCGACGAATTCGAAAGAGCTTTTAAAACAGGAAAAATCGAACGCATCGAACAAAAAACAACCGATGATGAAGGTCACACAAAACACTGGCTTGTCAGCAAAATTCCAATGCACAATGAAAAAGGTGAAGTAACACACGTTATCACCGTTGGCGAGGATGTGACCGTAAGGGTCGAAGCAATTCACGCTGTCGGACGTGCAGAAAAGCTCGCGGCAGTAGGAAGACTTGCGGCAGGTGTAGTTCACGAAATAAATAACCCGCTGGCAACAATTTCCGCCTGTGCAGAAGCTCTCGAATCAAGAGTTGAAGAAGGAGCTTTTGGAAAATCCGATGATGTAGAAGATCTAAGTGAATATCTTGGTTTAATCAGAAGCGAAGCTTTCCGTTGTAAAACAATTACAACGGGACTTTTAGATTTTAGTCGCGTTCGGACAGGAAATCGGCACGAAATAGATTTAGGCGAGGTTATCAAATCTTCCGCCAATCTTCTCAAACACCAAAAAAGAGGCGATAACATCGAATTTAATCTGGAGATCGACGAGGATATGCCTCTTGTTAAAGCAGATGAAGGCTTGATCCAGCAAGCGATTATCGCACTTGCTACAAATGCAATTGATGCGATGCCCGATGGCGGAAAACTTACCTTCAAAGCTTTCGCAGAAAGAAGACGCATCGTTCTCGAAGTTCGAGATACAGGCATCGGTATCAAATCCGAAGACGTTTCAAAAATCTTCGAACCTTTCTTTACGACTAAAGAAGTCGGCAAAGGCACAGGACTTGGTTTAGCCGTCTGCTACGGCATAATCACAGACCACGGCGGACGTCTAAATGTTCGCTCAAACATCGGCAAAGGCACAACCTTTACGATTTACTTACCCAGAAAGTCTTAGTTCATAAATTTATTTGACTCAAGACTCAGGACTCTAAAAATTATGGCAAAACTATTAGTTGTTGATGACGAAAAAAATTTACGGCTTGTCGTGCAAAAAGAAATGTCACGTCAGGGACATGAAGTTGAGGTTGCCACAAACGGCGAAGAAGCTTGGACTTTGCTTGAAGAAAAAGATTTTGATGTGCTTTTGAGCGATATTGATATGCCTAGACTCGACGGAATGGGGTTGCTACGACGTTTGCGGGAAAAGCTTCAGAATCCGCCCGAGGTCATAATGCTGACAGGTCAGGCAACTGTCGAAACCGCCATCGAAGCAATGAAACTTGGTGCGTATGACTATCTGACAAAACCTTACCGCATTACCGAATTAGCCGCACTCGTCACACAAGCCGCCGAAAAACAACAATTAAAGATAGATAACCAAAGATTAAAAGCTCACGTTCAGCGAAGCCACGAAAACATCCCTGAAATAATTGCCGAATCACCACAGATGAAAGAAGTTTTGCGACTTGTGCAGAGAGTTGCTCCTTCTGACACATCAGTTTTAGTTACGGGTGAATCGGGAACGGGTAAAGAACTAATTGCTCAAGCAATCCATCGTTTAAGTAACCGTGCGGATTCTACATTTATTGATCTGAACTGTGCTGCTCTGCAAGATTCGCTTCTCGAATCAGAACTTTTTGGACACGAGGCAGGAGCATTCTCCGGTGCGAAAAATCGCAAATTAGGTCTTTTTGAGATCGCCGATAAAGGAACTCTTTTTCTTGATGAAGTTATGGAAATGCCTTCGCAACTTCAGTCAAAACTTTTGCGTGCTTTGGAAACACGGACATTTTTCCGCGTCGGTGGTGTGAAAAAAGTTGAGGTGGATGTGCGTCTGGTTGCTGCTACAAACCGTAATCCGCAACAATCTATCGCCGAAGGAGTTTTTCGCTCAGATTTGCTTTATCGTATTAACAGTTTTGAAATTCACATTCCACCCCTGCGCGAAAGACGCGAAGACATCGAACCACTCGCCCAACATTTACTGGAAAAAATTGCTGGAATCAATGCCCCTGAACTAACCGAACAGGCGATCGAATCTCTGAAATCTTACAGCTGGAGAGGAAATGTCCGCCAGCTTCGTAACTGCTTAGAGCGTGCGATTTTACTTGCTGATAACGGAAAAATTACAAATAAAGAATTGCCACCCGAAGTTGTTTTCAACACAAATGAACCAAGCGTTTCAGTAAGCTATAACGCTCCACAGGAAAACACTGCAAATAATTTCCAGAATGCACCTGTAGCATCTAATCCAACAAACTTAAAAGATGTCGAAAAACAACAAATCATCAGTGCTTTAGAAAAAACAGGCTGGCATCGCGGTAAAACTGCCGAACTGTTAGGAATTTCACCTTCAACACTTTACCGACGCCTGCGCGAATATGATCTAACAACTCGCTAAAAATTTATGAAAAACTCAAAATTAGCTCTCGCTCTTATATTTACGTTTCTTTTTTCGACCTTAAATTTTGCTCAAGTTAATACTTATCAAGGCAGAGTTGTGGAAATAGTTGACGGAAGAACTGTCGTTGTCGAACCGCAAAGGGGAGTTAAAATTACTCTTGAATTGCAACACATCGAAGTTCCCGAGCCTGAACAAAAACTGCATCAAGTAGTTAAAGATCATCTCAAGAAACTTCTTCTAAATCAGGTTGTAGAATTCAAACCCAGAGGCTTTTCCGAAACCAAAACGGTTGGGCGGGTCGTCTTAAACGGCGTGGACATAAGTCAACAAATGGTGCGCGACGGAGCAGCTTGGTATGCAGTTGCCAATATAAAAGGGCAAGATGACTCCGAAGTTGAAGCTTATAGAAGTATCGAATCGCAAGCAAAAGCCGAAAAACGCGGAATCTGGTCAGTCACAAACTTAAAACCCGCTTGGGAATTCCGTGCGGAAAAAGAAGAGAAACGCAGACAGGAAGAAGAACGCAAAAAAGAAGAGAAACGCAAGAAAGACGAAGCTAAACTTCTAGCAAAGGGACAAGGAAAGAATCAAAAGCGTGCGAAAACATATTCGGTTCACACACGTCTGACTGCCGAAGAAAGGCAAAGGGCAAATGAGAATGTAAATATGTGGGCTGATGTAAGCGGCTATAAACAATTAATCTCAATCGCAGATTTGCTTGACAAAACAGACGCATCAAACTCTTATGAGCCTATTACTGGTTACGATTCAATAAAAGACTATGGTTACGTAGCAACTCGGCTCACCAAACTAGAACTTAGAAGTAAAAAAGGCAGTCAAAATATTTTTGGAATGCTAATTTATAATTACTCAAATGGGAGTAAAGGGACTAAATATAATCAGTATGTTCTTTCTCTTATATCTGAGTCTCCTGAGGAAAACCTTGCTGACGCATCAGTTTTAACAGTTTTTGCAGACAACAAAAAATTTCAATCAATTGGAGCCCGAAGGTCTGTGAAAAAAATTTCATCGGGAGTTCAAGAAATAATCGGTTACAGACTCGATGCAAAAGATATAGAAGCTGTCCAAAAGGCAAAAAAATTAAAATTTAGTTTAGGAAAATATCGTGGTGAAGTAAGTGGAGCCTTTTTCAAAAAAATCCAACGATTATTAAGTAAATTGAAATAAAAACAACTATAAATAATGGAAAAAAGAGGATGCATTCTTGCATCCTCTTTTTTGCTTCAACTTCGATATTTATTGTATTCTAACTTCTAAAATCTAAATCATTATTGTGAGGAAAGTTATTGACCTATGAAATTTTTTGTATTTTTATTTGTGGTTTTTCTAAGTTTTACGCCCACATTTGCCCAAAACAAATCAAATAATTCCGAAGCCACCAAACAGCTCTATGCACTTTTTGATGCGGAGTGGGAAAGGGCTTTGAAAAACAGTCCGACGTTTGCCTCTTCGCAGGGAGATAAAAGATACAACACCGAATGGACTGACAACAGTTTGCAAGCAATTGAAGCAAGGCATAAAGAAAACATAAAAGTCCTCGAAAAGATCAAAAAAATTGATCGCTCGAAGTTATCTGTTTCTGACAAACTTAATTACGATCTCTTCAAAAAACAATATGAAGGAAACATCGAAGCTCACAAATACAAAACTTTTCTACTTCCGATAAATCAGCGTGGCGGTATTCAAACCGCTCAACAAACTGCACGTTTTGTTCCGCTCAAAACAGTTCAAGATTATAAAGATTGGCTTACACGTCTCAGTAAATTTCCGCAAAGAATGGATCAAACAATCGCTTTGATGAAAGAGGGCAAACGCCAAAGAATTATGTGGGCAAAGAAGGTTTTAGAACGTGTCCCCGCACAGATTGATGCTCAAATCGTCGAGAACCCCGAAGATAGTCCTTTCTATGCTGTTTTCAAGCGATTTCCAAAAGATTTTTCTGATTCGGACAAAAAAGAACTTATCGGCGAAGCAAAATTGACGATCTCCAACAAAGTAATTCCCTCGTACAAAAAACTCAAAGAATTTTTTGTCAATGAATATCTGCCAGCCGCTTATCCGAAAGCAGGCGTTTGGCAACGCCCCGATGGCGAACAGTATTATTCATATCTCGCACGCTCTTTTACAACGACAGACATGACTCCAAAAGAGATTCATGAAAAAGGTGTATCGGAAGTAAAAAGAATCCGTGCGGAAATGGAAAAGATTCGTGAAAAAGTCGGATTCAAGGGTGATTTGCAAGCGTTTTTCACACATCTCCGTACCGATCCGAAATACTATTACAAAACGCCGGAAGAATTACTCAAAGCCTATCGGGCGATCTCAAAACGCATAGACCCGGAAGTTGTCAAAGTTATCAAAACAATGCCGCGTATGCCATATGGAGTTATTCCAATTCCAGATCAAATCGCTCCAGATACAACGACCGCATACTACAATCGCCCGGCAGCTGACGGTTCGCGTCCGGGATATTATTACGTCAATTTATATAAACCCGAAACCCGTCCAAAATGGGAAATGATGGCACTTTCAATTCATGAAGCCGTTCCCGGACACCACTTGCAAATCGCTCTCCAACAAGAACTCGGCGAAGTTCCAAACTTCCGCAAATTCGGCGGTTACACAGCATTCGTCGAGGGTTGGGGATTGTACTCTGAGTATCTCGGCGAAGATATGGGACTATATGATGATCCATACGACAAATTCGGACAATTAACTTACGAAATGTGGCGTGCAATCCGCCTCGTCGTTGACACAGGAATGCACTACTTCAAATGGGATCGCCAACGTGCAATAGACTTCTTCAAAGCCAACGCACCAAAATCCGAACTCGACATAATCAACGAAATTGACCGCTACATCTCAATGCCCGGACAAGCACTCGCCTACAAAATCGGTGAACTAAAAATAAAAGAACTGCGATTTAAAGCCGCCAGAGAATTAGGCGATAAGTTTGACCTGCGGGAATTTCACGATGTAGTCCTTCTATCCGGAGCAGTTCCGCTTGATATTTTGGAAAAGAATGTTGATGAATGGATTGCGAAGCAAAAGAAAGTGGCTGAGTAGAACAACTACCAAAAGAGATGATGATAATAATAGTTTTCAGGAGAATTCTGTTATGCGTCCTTTTGTTTGCCTAGTCTTAGCTTTGTTTTGTTTTTCTTTATCTATTCATGCTCAAAGTTATAAATCAAGAGAGAGTGCTAATCTAAAAAAAGAACCTCTTGAGTTTGATCTTGATGTCAAATATTTGAAATCGGAAGATGGAAGAATTCTTACGGAATTTATAGTCGAAGTAAAAAATAAAGATATTGCCTTTAAAAAATCAAAAACGAATTATGAAGCAAAGATTAAAATGTATGCTCGAATTCTTAATGTTACTCAAGAAAAAATAACTTTTGAAAATGAAATTTCGATATTTGCAAATGAATCTGAACTAAACAAAATCAAATTTACTAAGACAAAATATACTAAAATAATTTCTTTACCAGCTAAAACTCATAGAATTGATATTATTTTTTGGGATGTCATTTCTAAACGACGTAGCGTTAGAACAAAAGCATTTACAGTGCCTGAAAAGTTGGGAAAAAAGAAAAATGACAAAATAAATAAGAAATGAAATCATCTCTAAAAAGACACCACTTTTTTCGAGATGATTTAACCACCTACAGCACTATTTTCATCGCGAGAAATATCAAATATGGAATGAAGCTTAGAAATTTCTAAGAGTCTGTAAATTTTTTCATTTGGGTTTAGGAGTTTTAGATGTCCATTTTCTTCTCTATTAATCGCAGTTAGAGCTGAGATAAACTCGCCTATTCCTCCTGAATCGACATAAGACACATCTTTTAGATTCAAAGAGATTTTCTTTTTACCTTCACTGATGAGTCGTCGAATCGCTCTTCTAAGCGATGATGTTCTTTCTCCGAAAAGAATATTGCCTTCTAAATCTAAAACAACAAATTCCCCCGCTTGGCGTTCATTTATAATAAGTTGAGACATATAAATCTCTCCTAACGCGACTTTTGTTGGCAGATTATAATCGAATTTTGTCGAGAACGAAAATTTTTTGTTCTTTATAGTCTTTAAAGTCTGTTGCAGACAAAGATTTATGGATTTCTTAAAACTAAAACTTCCGAAGTTATTCCGAAGCTATTTATTTTGAAATGATGTTTGATTTCCCAATCTTTTTCGTCAACAAAATCAATCAAATCCAGCGGGCGACAGCCACCGACGAGAGTTGGTTTTATTTTATGAACACTTTCCCAAATGTTGGAAACTTGTTTTGAAATAAAGCCTTCGCCGCAGGCAAGACTTGTTAAGGAAAATAAACCGTCTCTGAACAAAATACGCTTTGCTTCTGAAAAAATTTTTGAGATTTCTTCGTCGCTTAAAATATCCAAAACGTAATTTGAAACAAATCGGTCAAAATGGTTATCGGGAAATTCTAAGTTTGTAGAGCCATCAGAGATTTGGACTTTTGCACTTTCCTTGAAAGGCTTTAATCTTTCGGAAGCGATTGCAAACATCGTTTCGCTTAGGTCAATTCCGATATATTTACAGTCATCTGAGAAGTATTTTTCAAATAAATCTTTAGCAAATTTTCCTGTTCCGAAGCCGAATTCAAAAATAGACTTAGCCTTTTGAAAATCGCTGTTTTCAATGAGTGTATTTATCGCTTTATTTTCGTAAAATCCTTGCCAATCCTGCTTTTTGCCAAAGTTATCATAATAAGTTTTGACTTCGCTTGTTTTCATTTAATCCATCAACCAAAAGAAAATGGCTACACCGATGGCAATGTAGATCAGTGTCATTATGAGTTGCATGATTTTTGGCTGTTCGCCTTGTTTGGCAAGACTATTTTGAGATGTCATTGGCGAAGTGTGTTCTTGCAGGGCTGAATAATTTTCGCGGAGTGCAGTTTGTGAAATATGCACATTTTTATTTGCCTCCAAGCGATCAATCGCGTCTTTTGCAGTTCTTAAGTCCGAACCAAAAGTTTCGCGGAAGTTTTTTATCGCCTCTATCTTTCTGCCTGCGTTAAGTTCATTTTGAATCTCTGCGAGTTTTAGATCTCTTTGTTCACGCAAGGCATATTCGGTCGGTTTTTCATTTTCTATTTCGACCTGATGGACTACTGTCGAAGGTACAATAATTTTTCCCTTGCAATGATGGCAGGTCTGAAAAGGCGATTCGCCATTCTCATAATACAAACGTCTTAAACAAGATGGACATTGAAATTCGATACTCATAACTTTACTCCGATCAACTCAAATACTTGGAAATATCTATTCTTTCACCGCGTTCTATCGCTTCGACCGCCTCTTTGGCTTCGCGTAATCCCGTATTGTATCTGCTGCGAAAGATTTTGATTGCTTCGATCTTATCACCCGTTTGTAATTCATTTTGAATTCTCACTAAAGTAGGATTTAACTGTGACTTTTGTTGCTTTTGCGGTTTTCGAACAGGCGGCTTTTTCTTCTGCACAAAAGGACTTGCATAAGGAGCGTTCGCACTAAAATTAACTTCCTCTCTTGGCGAAATAATCTCGTCAACTGCTTTTTTAGTCCCGACCGCATCCGTGCCGATCTTTTCCTGATAAACCTCAAACTTTTCGATTCTCACCTCCGGATCAAAAGATTCTACCGAGTCGGCAGACTTAGGAGGATTTTTACCCGGCGTTAATTCATTTGTGACCTGCTCAACATCTACCGATTTATCATTTGTTAAACTTGCAAAATCTTCCGATGCCAATTGTTCTTCCTTTTTATAGAGAAATTCCGAAGGCACGATCACCGGAGCATTACAGGATTTGCAGGTCTGAAAAAGTGAATCACCACCTTGAAAAATTATCGGTTCAGAACACGAAGGACAATCAAATTTCTGTGACATAGCTTTTTTTCCTTAAAACTTTGCTCAAAACTATTGCAACTAAATAATTTTGAGTTTAAATTCTAACCAAAATTAAATTTTACACGAGGTTCAAACAAACAAATGACCAAATTTTTTACATACGCTTTATTTATTATTCTAACATTTTCTTTCGCAGGTTACGCACAAAAATCGAGTAAAGCGAAAGCCCGTGCGATTGCACTTGCGAAAGCCAAAGAAAAAGAAGTCCAAGCCACCTTTGACAAATTAGTTGAAGGCATAAAACAGGTTGATGCCGAAAAGGTTATGAGCGTCTATCACAAAAACCCTAAAACCCTGTTTTTTAACTACAACGGCTCAGCAACGATCGGTTGGGAAAATATGTACAACAATCGAAAATCTTCTTACACAAATCGCTCAAATGTAAATTTGGAAATCACTGGCTTGCGAATAGAAATCCTCAGTCCAACAAGTGCTTACGTTTCCTGCAAATGGAAGCAAACTCAGGAATTCAAAGGCGAATTAGAACAATCAACCGGACGCATGACACTTATATTTAAGAAATTCGGCAAGGATTGGAAAGTTCTACATCTGCATACATCCCCAGATTCATTTCCAAGCGAAGTAGTTATTCCACCATCTGAGAAGAAAGATAGTGGGAATTAAGAAATTAAGGGATCAAGAGACAGGAAGAAATAATTTGACTACTCTCGAAGATAAATCCAAAGCTTAATTTTTTAAGAACATATCGACCGCTTTGCTAGTCTTCAAATTTGTCCTCTATATTCAACTGTGTTTTTATTTTCAATGTAATACTAACTTTCTATATTAACAGTCTCCTTTAAATTCACTCAGAGGAGAATGTTAAGAGGTTTCTAAACTTAATGTGTTTAGCTTTCATTTTGCTATTCATTTGTTATCTTTACCTCATGGAACTGCAAGGAGAACTTTCATAAATGTCAGAATTTAAATGTTATGTTGTGAAAGGAATTAATGAGCATAAAAAAGATGATATTCGGAAAAATGTTTGTCAGGATTTAGAAAGATATGGTGAGTTTGAAGCAAAAGAGTATTGTCTGTTCCACTATCCTGATGAAAATAAAAACAAAAATGAATTTAATACTGCAGTAAAAAAAAGAATAAACGAAATTGACAGGAAAATTGAAATCTTTAATAAACTAAAAAATAAAGATAAAAAGCACAATCTGCTTTCCAAAACTTCATACGATTTCAGATTTGTTTGTTTTACATCTAATTTTACGTTGTCTGATTACCAAGAAGAAGAGATTAAAGTAAATTCTGATTTTAGTAATGCTGTATTTTTAGATAATGCTAGTTTTAGTAATACAATTTTTTTGAAAAAAGTTCATTTTACAAATGCAAAGTTTCATGGAAATGCTAGTTTTTTTCAATCATTTTTTCTTGAAGAAGCGAATTTTGAAAATACAAAATTCAATGGAGATGTTAGTTTCCAAGAAGCTGAATTTTGTAAGGTAAGCTTTTCTGGGTCAAGATTTGCAGACTTGGCTGATTTTTTTAATGTAACTTTTAAAGCAGATACTAACTTTGCCTCAACTATATTTAATGGAGAAGCTAGATTAACTGCAAGAGAATACCAAGGGAAAACCAATTTTCATTCAGCAAAGTTTGACAAACTAGCAAAATTTGACCCTACAATATTTAGAGAAAAAGTATATTTCCATTCCGCTAAATTTAATTCAGAAGTTGATTTTTACTTAGTTCAATTTGAAAGCGGAGCAGTTTTTAATTCGACAATATTTAATGGCACAGTTAACTTTAAAAGAACGTGTTTTCACAAATTTGCCTCTTTTCACTTCTCAACATTTTCTCAAAGAACCTCGTTTGACAATGCAGGATTTTTGGCACACGCAAACTTTTCTCAAGTCACTTTTGAAGAAGAATCTATTACTTCTTTTTATCTAACACATTTTCATAATCACGTATCGTTTCAAGACTCAATATTTGCTGGTTATTTTGCGTTTAAAGGAATGGATAAACAAGTGATTTTTTCTGATAAGGTATCTTTAGATTTGCAAGACACTAGAATAAAGAAAGATGAGAAAGTGTCTTTTCATACAGTTCGCTTACTTCCAAGCTGGTTTGTAAACACGGATTCACGAAAATTTATTTTTACGGCTTGTCAATGGGAAAATCACACAGGAAGTAAAAAGGATATAGAAAATGAGATTCAAAATTTAAAAACCCGCAAAATCCCAACCCCCTATAAATTACTTTCAATTGCCTGTCGGCAACTAGCTGAAAATGCTGAGAATAATCGCATTTATGAAGATGCTTCAAACTTCCGTAAAATGGCTTTTGAAACAGGATGGCTTGAGAAAAAAGAAAAGATTTCAAATTGGATAAACGACTTAATTCCCGAAAATGAAAAGTTAAAAAGACGTTTTAGTGGTTCAAACGATGAAAAAGACAAAGCCAATCCGCCAATAAATTCTTTTGGAATTTTCCGCAGAAGTGGCGATTTCTTTATTCACTGGCTTTATCGAATCACAAGTTTCTATGGTGAGAGTTGGATAAGGGCTTTATTTTGGTTCATTTTGATTTGTCCGATTTTTGCTTTGCTTTATTATCTGTTTGGTAACTTTGAAAAAGACTCTTTAAAAGGGATTGAAGAATTTCTTGCTTACAGTTTGCAAGTAATGACTTTGCAGAGACCTGAACCAAAACCTGATGGTCTCTTAGCAACACTCATTTACTCGCTCGAAATAATTTTTACTCCGACTCAACTTGCACTTTTGGCTTTGGCTCTACGGCGAAAATTTATGAGGTAATTTAATGAAAGCATTTTCTTAAACTCCACCAAATGGTAAAAAGTAAATTTTAGATATAATAAAAAGTCTCTTTTAAGCAAACTGTTGGTTCCAAAAGAAATTTTTGAAAAACTAGATGCGGATTGCGACTTGCTTATTGAGCAACTTGTAAAAATGATTTTCGAACCTAATAGATAGCCGATTTGCTAAATACTGAATTCTTCATAAAAGTATATTTATCTTTCCTTCTCACTCCCCCACTCTCTCTAAGATAACTTGAGCCGTAGCGTGTTCGGATGTATGAGAGATAGAAAGATGAATACTATTTGCTCCCAATTCATCTAATATTTTTTTTGCTTCATTCCTTATATTAAAACTTGGAACTCCCATTTCGTCATTTTCAATTTCAATATCTTGCCAAGTTATCTTTCCACGCCAGCCCGTTCTCAGAGCTTTTAGAAATGCTTCTTTGGCGGCAAACCGTCCGGCATATGATTGTGCGGCGGATGCACCTTTGCTATCGCAATATTCACGCTCTTTTTCTGTAAAAACACGCTCAATAAAACGCGGTGTTCTTTCGATAGTTTCACGTATGCGGTAAACTTCAATTATGTCTGTGCCAATGGAAAGTATCATAAATATGTCTTCAAAAGTAGATTATCTGCCTTCAGATGCATCCGATGAAACTTTATCAGATTTTGGGTTTTATTGGCGAGAAAAGAATGGGGTTAAGGTTTTGGTTTGTAAGGCTTTGGAAGAAAACGGTTTTACAAATGGGTTTTCAACGAGGCTTGGTGGTGTTTCGCCTTTTCCTGAGAATGATTTGAATTTGGCAGGTTTTGGCGAAGATTCAGATGAAAATATTGCGGAAAATCGTCGCCGTTTTTTGAATGTTTTTAAAGGTGATTTTGATTTAACAACCGTTTGGCAGGTTCATGGGGATGGTGTTAAAAAAGTTTCCGATTCAGAAGAAGCAAAAAACACGGAAGAAAAATATGATGGAATCATCTCTGACTTACTGAATTTGCTAGTTGGTGTAAAAACTGCTGATTGCGTTCCTGTTTTAATTGGAGATACCAAAACAGGTGCATTTTCCGCTGTTCATGCAGGTTGGCGAGGGACTGTAGAATCAATTGTTATCAAAGCAATTGAAAAAATGAAAAACGAGTATGGAACAAACGCAGAAGATTTGATTTGTGCCATCGGTCCTGCAGCAACCTGCGAAAGATACGAAATCGGTCAAGAGGTAATTGATGCCTTTACAAAAAACTTTTCCAATAGCCAAAAACTTTTTACAAAAACCCGAGAAGGTCACGCCCTCATAGATTTGCATCTTGCTAACAGAGACCAACTTTTGAACCTTGGCATTAAAGTAGAAAACATATACACAGCACCTTTCTGCACAATGAAAAGCACTGATTTATTCTTCTCATACCGTGTAGAAAAGAAAAAATACGGGAAAACAGGGCGTTTGATGTCTGTAATTGGAAGATAACTTTCTTCCGATTTTTAGCAAATTTATTGACCTTACAACTAAATCAATTATAATATTCACCCACTAAACCACCTTGGAGGCTCCTATAAATGAAGTTACGTTATTTGTATCTCACGCTGATTTTTGTTCTGCTTTTTTCTATACCAACTCTTGCCAAAGATGAATGGATAAGCGTTCGCTCAAAAAATTTCTTTTTAATCGGTGATGCAAAAGAGAAAAACATACGCAAAGTTGCGACTAAACTCGAACAATTTCGGGAGGTTTTTGGAAAACTATTTCCAAATGTAAAATTTAACTCTGGTATTCAAACCAATGTAGTTGTTTTCAAAAACTCTAAATCTTACAAACCTTTTAAGCCCAAAAATGCCAAAGGCGAAGCAGATAAATGGATTGCAGGATATTTCCAACCCGGAGAAGACGTTAATTACATAACTCTATCTACCGATGGCGATATAAATGATACTTATGGAACTATTTTTCACGAATATGTTCATTATCTGTTAGACACAAATTTTGGAAAAACGGAGGTTCCACCTTGGTTTAATGAAGGTCTCGCTGAATACTATCAAACATTTAGCATAAAGGATGACAGAAAGGTAACTCTTGGTGGTTTACAAAACAATCATCTACGACTTCTCCAACGATATAATTTAATTCCTTTGAGAGATTTTTTTAAGGTGGATAATTATTCGCTTCACCAAAATGCTAATCATTCCCGAAGTGTCTTTTATGCACAGGCTTGGGCTTTGATTCATTATCTGATTCAAGGAAATGGTGGTGCTAATAATGCTGCTTTGAACAATTTTCTCAGTTTGGTTTTGAGAGATGTTGATCCTGAAGAAGCATTTAAAAAAGTCTTCAAAATGGATTATGAGGAAATGGAGAAGATCCTCAAAAGATATGCCAAAAAAAGGGTTTTTAAAACTACACTTATAACATTTAAAGAACCGTTGATATTTGATACGGAAATGTCTGTTACAACACTTTCTGAAGCTGATGCCAATGCTTATCTTGGTGACCTCTTATATCATACAAATGAACCCGCAGATGCAGAAGTTTACCTAAAAAAATCTCTCGCGTTAGATGAAAACCATAGTCTTGCAAATACCGCTCTCGGACTTGTTAAAATGCGGCAAGGAAAATTTGATGAAGCAAAAAATTATCTAGAAAAAGCCGTTGCTAGCGATCAAAATAATCATCTTGTTCTCTACAATTACGCATACGTTTTAAGTCGCGAAGGAACTAGGGACTTTGGATATGTTTCCAGCTTTCCGAAAGAAAAAGTGGAAAAAATGAGAATGGCTCTAAGAAAAGCAATTGAAATAAAACCGAGATTTACAAGGAGTTATTCTCTTTTAGCATTTATCAATTTAGTTAGCGATGAGAACTTAGATGAATCGGTTAAACTCTTAAATCAAAGTCTTTCCTTAAAGCCAGGGGACACAAATTCACTTCTCCAACTTGCTCAAATCTATCTAAGACAAGAAAAATATAAAGAAGCAAAAAAAGTTGCTGAAAAATTAATTAAAAATGCAACTGATCCATCAATTCGTGCCAGTTCGCAAAATCTTCTAAAAAGCATTCAAAACATTGAACAGCAAGTTGCGAGAAATAATTCTTCTCAGTCGAGACCACCGAGAGCTAATCGAAATAATTCTCCTGCTCCAAAAGTTGTTCGTGAAGAAGATTTAAGTGAGGAAGAAATTAAAAAAATCAAGCAAGAAAAAGAGGTATTCAATATCAATCGAATACTCGAAAAACCTAAAAAAGATGAAGCATGGGTTTTGGGTTACATACAAAAGATTGATTGTGTTTCGGGTAAAGTCATTTACGATATAAAATCCGAATTTACGACTTTAACTCTTACCAGTAAAGATTTTCAATCATTAGCTTTGATGGCACATACAGATTCTGCCACGCAGAAAGTAATCGGTTGTGATGTAGATTTGAAGGATGTCCATAGCGTAATTACCTATCGCAAAGAAAACAATACAAAAACAGATGGAACGATTACGAGAATTGATTTTGTTCCTGAGTTTTTTGAATTCAAATCAGATAAAGAAATCGCCTCCGAAAAACCTGTTGTTATCATTAGCAAAGAGATGGAAGATCGTCAGAAAAAGCTGATGATACAAAGTATTAAAGACTCTCTGAGAAAAATTCAAGCAGGTGAAAAACGTGCTGTTGGAATTGCTGAAAGCATCGAATGCAAACGCAATAATGTCGTATTTCGCATCAAAATTGGAGAACAAATCTTTAAACTAAAAACTAAAAACCCTCAAAACGTAATGATTAGAGGATTTACCAGAGATATGGGACAAATACAGTTACGATGCGGTTTTAAGTTTCCGTCGGTAACGACTGTTTTTACCTATCGACCTGATAACAAAAAAGAAGATGAAGGAGAGGCGATAGCTTTGGAGTTTGTACCGAAAGGGTTTGAACTTTAAGGAGATTCGGGTGTTTCCAAAACATTACTAAATAAAGTTTTTGTATCTTCGTTTATTGACCCAAAACCTTCTTTGTCTTTGTAATAGGTTTTAAAATTAGAGCATTCAAAGCAAATAATTATATCTAATTTTTGCTTTCCATCTGATATACGAAGTCCGTGTCTTGGATTAAAGCATTTAGATTCTTTATTTGTAATTGATTTTATAAATGAGTTTTTGAGGAAACTTTGAAAACTTTTCTCTTTAATTTCTGTTTTTTCTAGAACAGTATATTTATGAAAAGTTTCTTTTTTTTGGTTTTTTTGAGAAGGCTCTAAAAAATACAAGGTTACATTCTTTCCTTTCGTAAATACTTGATAGGAATCTAAAGGAAAAGCCTTTGCAATCTGTTCTTTGTTGGGTTCTTCCGAAAAGATCCAAAAAGCAAAGGCTAAAATTGAAATAGTCGAAACTAAAAATGTGTAAAAAACTATTTTGTGGAGACGCTTCATCTAACTCTGGCAGTTATCCAAACCGATTTTGTTTTTGGTGGATAGCAAACTTCATCTGTACAAGCTTGATAGCGAACATTTGCTTTCACACGAATCGTGCTTCCGCGATAATTACTTGGAACTCTTACCTTAAAGCCAAAAACAACGCGTCCTTCATAGACATTTATCGGTGTGTCCGAAAAAGAAAAACGACGGGTCTTTCCCGGAGGATATGTAACTCCATAAGCTCTAACTCCTCTCGAACCACTTGAAACAGTTACACGAGTCGGTATTGCGTATTCCGATCTTGGACGATAGGAATTTACATGAAGTCCACCCGGAATTTTTAAAACAACATATCCGCGGGCAATTTTCCCTTTGCGTGCTTTGCTAATAGAACCGCTTACGCTTTGAGCATTTGCTTCGCCAATAAAGAAAAGTCCAAGTGCAAAAAACAAACCGATAAAAAGATATTTTTTCATAATCATTTATATAATTGCTTTTTTGAGAAATTTATTCCTGCTCTTTTTCAAGATGCTTGTGTTTATTAATTAGTTTGAATATATTTTGCCGATATTTCAAATTCTCTTTTCTTATTTAACTTCAAAGCTTTCCATCATTTGGCAAGCTCTGTGAGTATATTCATCGCTGTAAGGTTCCAACATTGTCGTTCTGAGTTCGTAAGTTTTGCCCTGTTTTTTGCTTTGGACAATTTTTCTAAAAACTTTGTAATCTACTTCGTCCTCTGTTTTTTCAGTTCGCAAAATTGTTCCCTTTTGCCCCTCCGGCAAATCATTCAAATTCTTCTGCGATATGAATTTTTCTTTGCTTCCCTTTACTTCTTTGATCAATTTTTGCAGATGCAAACCATCCGTTATTCTAAGACGAATTCTCGCACGCCAAATGTTTCGGGTTGATCTTTCGCCATAGAGTTTTGAATATGCCTCAAATGGATAATCAGGTTCATCTCTCAGCGGATAGAGAAATCCCTCTGCCTTTTTGATTTTGAAATCATCTTTTTCAATAACTTCAGGCTCATAAGCTGCCGCAGCTGATTTTTTTATTTTTGTGGAGACAACAACCATTATCGCAACGAGTATGCCTCCGAGAATTAGTATTTCCATAAATATTTAAGGTCAATTCGCAATTTGCACTAAATTTGGCTCACTTTTAGCCGCAAGCTGTCCACAGGCGGCAAAAATATCTCTGCCTCTAGGAGTTCGGACATAAGCCGAAACACCATTTTCTTCTAAGGTCTTTTTGAACTTTTCAACCTGGTCCCAACTTGTCGGTTTGTATTCGAGAGGTTCGGCGGAATTATGTGGAATCAAATTTATTTTTACGCGAGTTAAATTGTATTTTTTCAGTAGTTTTGCTAAATCCAGAGCGTGTTCGACAGAATCGTTTATCCCACCAAGCAGTACGTATTCAAATGTAAATCTTTCTCCTTTTCGCAAAGAATTTTGAAATTCTTTTGCAGCTTGGAGTAATTCTTCGATGTCCCATTTTTTATTTATGGGCATTAATTTATCCCGCAATTCATCATTCGGTGCTGACAAAGAAATTGCCAAGTGCGGACGTTTTTCTAATTTCGCAAATTCGTAAATTTTTGGAACAATCCCAGCAGTTGAAACTGTTATTCGATTTGGCACGATAAAAAGTCCATCTTCTTCGGACATAATTTCGATGGCTTTGATTAAGTTTTCAAAATTCAAAAAAGGCTCACCTGCTCCCATTGCAACTAGATTTGTCCCGTGCGGTGTTTCATTTGCCTCTCCGTAAACATCATTTAAGACAATAACGATCTGTTCAATAATTTCGCCGACAGTTAAATTTCTAAGAAGCCCTAGTTTTGCCGTTAAACAAAAATCACATTTCAAAGGGCATCCCGATTGCGATGAAAAACAAATTGTGTCGCGTTTTTCGGTCGGTATGAAAACCGTTTCAACCGGATAACCATCGTGAGTTTTCATCAAAAATCTACGCGTTCCATCTTCTGAAACATATCGAGATTCAACTTCTAGAGTTGATGTTGTGGAGGTTTCATTTAACTTTTCACGAAAACTTTTTGGTAAATCTGTGATCTCTTCAATTTGTCTTAAACGTCTTTCGTGCAAGCCTTTGAAAATTTGCGATGCACGATATTTTGGCTCGCCGATTTTCAATACAAATTTGGCAAGTTCATCCTTGTTAAGCCCTATTAAATGAATTTTGTCGCTCATTGAATCTTTTATTTTAACTTAACAAGTATGCAGAAGCTAACAGCTATTAGCCAAGAAACATTTACGAATGCTAAACTTTTTCTAATCTGTGAATTATGAAAAAAGGTGTCACAATCGGCGGGATTATTGCGGTTTTATTGCTCATCGGAGCAATTGCTTTTTGTGCTTGGATTGCACCCAAAATCAATGAAAAGCTCGCCGAAATTAACGATCCAATTCCTGAAAAACCTGAGGAAACAAATAAAACCTTACCGCCTGTAAAATTACCTACTGCAAAACAACCTCAAACAACTTCGGAAGCCGAAAGAACTTATCTCGCTCTTGGAAATCCGAGTAGTGCAAGAGCAAATCCTATTTTTTCTAACAACTATCTTTTGATAAATAACCATTACGCCCTTTCTTACAATCGAAGTAAGGCGATTCCAAATTGGGTGGCGTGGCAATTAACCAAAGAAGATTTAGGTGGGGTTGAACGACAAAACAATTTCCGTCCTGATAATAGATTGCCTAAGAATTGGAAGAATATTTTTCCGAGTTATTATACGAGAAGCGGCTATAATCGTGGACACATTGTTCCTTCAGCCGACAGAACAAAGAGTCGTGAAGCAAATAGTTCGACCTTTTTAATGACAAATATGACTCCGCAGACGCCCGACTTAAATCAAGGACCTTGGGAAAAACTGGAAAGATATTCCCGCAGTCTGGCTCGGAGAAATAACGATTTGTTCATTTATTCGGGCTGCTACGGGGAAAAATCGAAACTGCGGCGAACCGTTACAGTTCCCACAAATTGCTGGAAAATAATCGTTGCTGTATCAAGAAATTCGGGGATTGATTCATCAACCCGTGTGATCGCCGTTGATATGCCAAATAAAAATGGAATTAGGGATGACAACTGGCGGGACTACAAAACAAGTGTTCGGAACATTGAACAAAAAACAGGTTTTGATTTTTTGAGTGTTCTACCTAAGAATTTACAAAATGTTTTAGAGATGAGGGTTGATTCAAGATAATGCTAAAGGTATATAGCTCAAACTAATATTTGAACTATATACCTTTTTTATCAAAAAAATCCTGATTACCACCAAGATGAAGATTTTTTGCGTTTTCTTGAAGTTGAGCCTCCCAATAAGCCTCCTAAAACACCGCGAACTAATTGTCTGCCAAGATTGCTTCCGATTGCACGAGCTGCACTTTTCGCGAATGCACCTGCTGTGCTGTCGCTCCGACTAGATTTTTTCGCTTTAGCTTCTTCTTTGGCTTTCTTTTCCGCTTCTTCAGCAGCCGCTTCCTTTTTGGCTAATTCTTCGGCTTCTTTCGCGGCGGCTTCAGCCTTAGCAATTAAAAGCTCGTAAGCGGATTCGCGATCGTAAACTTCTTCATAGTGTCCGGCAACGATGGAATTATCTATCAGAGCCTTCCTTTGCTCAGGCGTGATCGGTCCGATCTGGCTATGCGGAGGCATAATGTATGCTCTTTCAACAATTCCAGGGGTTCCTTTTTCATCCAAAAATGAAACCAAAGCTTCTCCAACTCCTAATTCCGTGATCGCTGCCTCAACATCCAATTCAGGATTCTCGCGGAAGGTCTGAGCGGCTGATTTAACTGCTTTTTGATCTTTTGGCGTAAAAGCACGCAGAGCATGCTGAACACGGTTTCCAAGCTGCCCAAGAATATCTTCGGGAACATCCATCGGATTTTGGGTTATGAAATAAACTCCGACGGCTTTTGAGCGAATCAAGCGAACGACCTGCTCAATTTTTTCGACCAAAGCTTTTGGAGTATCTTCAAAAAGAAGATGTGCTTCGTCAAAAAAGAAAACCATTTTCGGTTTGTCCATATCACCTGCTTCAGGCAACATTTCAAAGAGTTCGGATAAAAGCCAAAGCAAGAATGTTGAATAAAGTTTTGGTGAATTTATCAATTTGTCAGCCGCAAGAATATTTACAATTCCTTTCCCGCTGACTGTCTGCATAAAATCAACCAATTGCACGGCTGGTTCACCGAAAAATTGTTCTGCTCCCTGTTGTTCCAGTTCGATCAAAGAACGCTGAATCGCTCCGATCGTGGCTTTTGAAACGTTTCCGTAATCGGTTGAAAATTCCTTTGAATTTTCCGCCACATACTGAAGCATCGAACGCAGATCTTTGAAATCCAACAATAACAATCCGTTTTCATCAGCGATCTTGAAAGTCAGATTTAAGACAGCCGTTTGCGTATCATTTAATTGCAAAACTCGACTTAATAAAATTGGTCCCATTTCGGAGATCGTTGCCCGCAAAGGATGTCCGCTTTCACCAAAGATGTCCCAAACAGTGGTCGGTGTTCCTTCAAATGGAAAATCCGTGAAACCCAACATTTCCAGTCTTTCATTGACCTTTTCATGTCCACCACCCGCTTCGCTAATTCCTGTCAGATCACCTTTGATGTCAGCCATAAAGACCGGCACGCCTATCTGACTAAATCCTTCGGCAAGTGTCTGCAAAGTAACAGTTTTACCTGTTCCGGTTGCTCCTGCGATAAGTCCGTGTCTGTTTGCCATATCGGGCAAAAGATTTAATTCTCTCTCACTATTTTTTGCGATTAAAATTGGTTCTGCCATATTTCTTATATTTGGGGGGATGTTTATTGGATTTGTGCCAATATTACTATAAGCTTTGCTTCCTTCAAACTGAAACAAACGAAATTTAATTCTGTAATTGCCGATAATTTATGTTTTAAGAAAAAACTTGTTTTTTTTTGAGGAAATACACGACAATTGAACTGGATAGATTTTTTAATATTTAGAGAAATAATTTTATGAATGGCTTACGTTGTCCGAAGTGTAATTTAGTAAATCTTTTAACGGCAGAAAACTGTCATCGTTGCGGAAATACTCTCAAGGATTTACCGCAAACGGCTCAAGTTTCAGTTCCGATAGAAGAAACTTTTCAAGCTCAAGCATTTTCGACCGGGACTTTAAATAACATTCCTCAAGATAATGAACTTGGGAAAAAAACCTTTTTTTGGTATCGAGTTTATGTGGGTTTCATGGCAACCCTCTATCTTATCGTCTCGGTGTTCGGCGCCATTGTAATATATGCTTCTCAATATACTAACATTTATGAAGCAAGTGAGTTAATCATAAATGGGATAGTTTGTCTCGTGGTAGGTATCCCTTTTGCAATTGCATTTGCAATTGCTCTTTTACTTCCCCGAAAACCTTGGAATTGGATAGTCGGAATTGTATTCATTGCAATTGGTTTAACAAGTTGTTGTTTTATGCCTGCAACTATTCCTCTTTTGATTTTTTGGTTAAAACCTGAAACCAAAGCCTTTTTTGGACGTAATTAAACGATATTATGAGAAAAAATTTCATCTTTATTTGCTTAATCGTTTTTGTTTTAGCTTTTACAGCTATGGCTCAAGATAACAAAGAGAAGCATTCCGAAACCGATAAAAAGGAAGCTTACAAAGTTGATTCAAAAGATGTTTCATCGGTTGAAGGAATAATCAAAGCTACCTATGACGTGATTTCCGGTGGAAAAAATGAGAAAAGAAATTGGAATAGATTTCGTTCACTTTTTCATCCTGATGCACGCCTTATTCCGACCGGAACTAACCAAAGTACAAAAGTTACAGGAGCTAAAGCCTTTACACCTGAAGAATATATAAAGCAGTCTGAACCTTTTATGATGCAGAATGGTTTTTATGAAAAAGAGATTGCTCGACGGGTGGAAACATTTGGTAACATTGCCCACGTTTTTTCAACCTACGAAGGCAGAAACAGTCTCTCCGATGAAAAGCCATTTTTGCGTGGAATAAATAGCTTCCAACTCTTAAATGATGGTAAGCGTTGGTGGATTATAAGTATTTATTGGCAAGCCGAGTCACCTAATAATCCTTTGCCAAATAAATATTTAAAGACTGTAAAATAAATCGGAATTGATTTTCTTCTGCCATTTTGCCAAGCTATTTATATAAGCAATTTTACGAGCAAGGTTTAGGGAAAATGGCAGAACATATTTTAATAAGAAAATTAACTTTAGACTTACCAATTGAAAAAACTTTTGATTTTTTTGCTGATGCAGGAAATCTTGAGCAAATCACCCCACCGGAATTAAAATTTCGCATCACAACACCACAACCAATAAACATAAAAAAAGGAACTCTAATTGACTACAAATTAAAGCTCCGTGGCTTTCCAATTTCTTGGCAAACACTAATTTCCGAGTGGAATCCTCCATATGCTTTTACAGATGAAGCTCTAAAAAGCCCCTACAAACAATGGATTCATCGTCATACTTTTACTGAAAATATTAACGGCGGTACGGACATTATTGATGAAGTTCGCTATCGACTTCCTTTCGAACCTTTTGGCGACTTAATGCATTGGTATGTAAAGCGAGAATTAGACTATATATTTGACTACCGCCAAAAAACTGTTTCTCAAATACTGCAACCAGAAAAAAGATTTATAAAACAAGCCGCTTAAATTTGAAGAATTTAAGATACCTTTTGAACTACGGCAATAATGTGAAAAGGTTTTACTTTTTCTATAGCAAGTATTTTGAGATTTAGATGCGATAGCAGTTGAACAACAAGTTCTTTGTCAAAAACGTGATGATGCAAACCTCTATTCTCAAAGTTTTTCTCTGATCTTGCCTTAAATTCAGCAAAATCACTTATTTCTGGGCTTCTTTCTAAGTCGTGGAATTCCAAAATCTCGGGTAAATGTGTTAAATCGTCCTCTTTTGTCTCATTTTCGAAATCTTCTATTAAATGTTCAAGGGATGTAACTTTTCTTCTGTGATCAAAAGTTCCTTCTTTATCGGGAATCAGCAAAATCATATAGCCTTCCTTCTTTAAAACGCGGAGCCATTCTGATAACGCTTGCAAGGGATTAGCTATGTGTTCTATGACATGGGATGAGAGGACAAAATCATATTGTGAGGAATCAATCATAGATAAATCCGTAGCTTCTGAAATATATTGATTGCCTGGAGACTGTTTATCATCATATTGAAATGTTTGTCCTTCAGAAATCTCTTCTTCCCAAATAGTAGTGCCGGAAAAATTACAATTATCTAGCTTTTTAACAAGTGGATAAATAGGTAAGATTCCCGTTTTTCTTTGAAAAACGCTACTTAAGCCACCAATTTCTAACCCCTTTCTGCCTGAAATAATTTGCTTGCAAAGCGGAAAACTCTTGGCTCTTTTCGGAAATACCCGTCTATAAATAATCTTTGTAAGACCTTTAATGCCTACTGATTTGTAAATTTCAAGAACCTTTCCAACCATATTATCTGTTAATAAAAAAATGTCCGTTTTTCTTAGATAGATTCGGATTATGAAACGGGTCATTTTCAATATATTTTTGCCATTTTTGTCTGAACTTTTGAAATTCTAATTGTGCTACCGCTTCCTTTGTTTTCACAAACCCTTTTTTATTAGTCTGAATAAGTTCAGCATATGGTGTGAAGACAACTCGCATCTTTTTATTCCATAACCTTAAACAATAATCCACGTCAAAAAACCTGTTTGGAAAATTCTTTTCGTCGAAACCATCCATTTTTTCGAAAACTTCCCGCCTAGTTGCCAAAGTAGAAATTGAAACAGCTGAGAAGTTTCCAATTATTCTATTACGTGTAATATGTCCATCTCTCTCTCTCGGAAAGTGATGATGAGCAATACCTATCAAATTATTTATCCCAACGAGTAAACTGCTCCCCACAACTGAATTCTGAGGCGATAAAGTTTTCGCACCAACAGCACCTATCTCTTTCTGTAATGCAAAACTGACTAACTCTTTCAGCCAAACTTTTGATAAAGGCTTAAAGTCCACATCAATAAAACACAAAATCTCACCAGAAGTTTCGGCTACTATTTGATTATATTTTTCAGCTCTATTTCCATTTTCAAAAGAAACTAGTTTGACCTCAAGGTTTTCATAATCAGTTTCTTCATTTAACTTTTCTGATGCTTGTTTGGCAGACTCAAGCTTTCTAGCCGTCGCTAAAATCAAACTAATCCTTGGCAGTTTTTTAGGTAACTCATAGCAGACACGATGAAGATTATGTACGGTTCGGACAACCTTTGCCTCTTTACCAATTCTTTTCAAATGGCTAGCGATTGCTTTGCGTGCAGCATCATGTGCATAGGGTTTTTCATCACCACTCATTGCTACCGAACCTGATATTACTCGCCAATGATAAAGAATTTTAGGTATGTGTCGAATTTTTTCTTCCGAAATTTCTTCAATTACTCGTAAAGCTAAATCATAATCTTGACTTCCTTCCAAACCTACCTTAAAACCACCGACTTTTTGTAAAACCTCTGTTCGATAGCCAGAAAGGTGTGTAATTAAATTCGTAGAATAAAATAAATCTTGACTCCAATCAGGCTTAAATTTCGGAGCAAAACGCCTTCCATTTTCATTTATGAGATCCTCATCAGAATAAATCATATCCGTTTCAGGAAAATCATTTAACTCTCTAGCAACGTAGAATAGTGCGTGTTCAGAAAGTTCATCATCATGATCTAAAAGCACCGTAAATTCACCTGTTACAAGATCAAGTGCAGAATTTGATGCGGCAGAAATGTGCCCGTTTTCTTTGCGAAATACAACCTTTATTCGTTTATCTTCTTTTTTGTATTCCTCCAAAACCTTGTGAACTTGCGGATTTGAAGAACAATCATCTGCTACACAAAGTTCCCAATTTACATAAATTTGTTTTTTAACTGATTCGATACATAAACGAAGCCATTTTTCTTCAATGTTGTAAACGGGCAAAATTATAGAAATTAAGGGCTTGTGAGAGAATTCATCTATCTGTTGAAGAAGATTTTTACGTTTTTCATTACTCAATGCATCATTTTCTTGGATCCACTTTTGATAGACAAATTTTTGTTCTAATGAAAGAAACTGAAACTTTAGATGAGTTATAAAACTACTTAGACCATATTTTTGCCAAGTTATAAAAGCAGCATTGATTTTATTTAGAAGGTTCATTTATTTTTTCTTTCACTTTTCCCAATAAACCACTAATACCTTTTTCTTTCAATATTCTATATGCATTTGCTAAACGTCGCTTTGTCAAACTACCTTCCTTTCTATCCAAATACTTTATATATTCCGACGACCGAATATCATTAACTGCTTCGATTCGCATACCATACTGATGAAAAAAATGTTGAAGCAACTTTGTTTCTTTTTCATCAACATCAAAGAGATGTTTTAAATTTTCTGGAGTTTCACCACCAACAGCTAAAACTCCCAGACCGTATCCGTGTAAAAATGTAAAATTTTTGTAGTTTTTACAAAGTTCATCCCAAAGTTTATATACTCCGAAATCTCTTTCTCTTACATTTACATCATGGAACAAGACGATTCCTCGATCAGACATCTTTGGTAACCAATTTTCAAAATCATGCCTAACTGCTTCATAAGTATGAAATCCATCTATATGCAATAAATCAATGGAACCATCAGCAAAATCTTTTTGTGCCTCATCAAATGTTTTTTGTAAAAGTTGAGAAAAATCTGAATAAAAAGATGAATTATGTTCCTCAAGTTTTGGTAAGATGCTCTTTTCTATTTTTCCTGCGTGTTCATCACCTTGCCATGTATCGACGGCATAACATTTTGCATTTAAATTCAAAGCTTTCACTGCCTGACAAAAAGCGAAGTAAGAAACTCCATGATATGTTCCTAACTCTACAAAAGTTTTTGGACGAAAAGCCGAAATAAGATACATTCCAAACGGAATATGTTCTGCCCAAGCTGTCTTCTCCATCCAGATAGGAAAATCTAAACAAACGGGATGATCTAAAGGATTAAAGTCTTTACTTATCATCAATTACTCTTCCTGATTTTTCTTCCACAAAAGTTTCCCAATTCAAAATAGGTCTGATTATTCCATCCATAGGTCCGGCATAATCACCTCTTGCTGAATCACCTTCTAGACTATCTGTAACTAAAAATGCCGCAACATCTTTTTCATTAAAATGTTCAGTAAGAGGTTCATAAGTTGTAGCAGACACTGCTACAAAAAAGTTCCCTTCTGCTAAAAAATTTGCAGGAATTTTCGCATAGCTTCTGTAGGTTCCCTTTAAGCGTTTTCTGTACCGCCATTCTTCATCTAAATCGTGGGAAGTAAAAACACATATTCCTTGATCATTGAAAATCTGTAAGCTGGGCATCAGCACTCTTTCATTTTGTAAGACCTTATAAACCATTTCGACTAAAATTGGTTTTCGTATATCAAAAGTCGAAGCGTTTTCTCCCCTTTCATTACAGACACCAACTTCTAGTAGTTTTGCAGTGTTATTACCCGGAGCATTTTCCAAGTCATTCCAAGATTTTCTTGCCGAGGTTTTCAATTGCGAGCTAAGATATGTGCCGACAACATCTTCTGCATTGCTATCCATTTGAATTTCACCGTTATTTATCCAAATTGCACGTTTGCAAAGTCTTGTTATAGCTTGCATATTATGCGAAACAAAAAGGATTGTTCGCCCCTTTTCATTTATGTCTCGCATTTTTCTTAAACATTTTCGTTGAAAAGCTAAATCACCAACTGCGAGAATTTCATCAACGATAAGAATTTCAGGATCAAGATGTGCAGCGACTGAAAAAGCTAAGCGTGTGAACATTCCGCTGGAATAATGTTTAATTGGTGTTTCAAGAAATTCTTCTATCTCGGAAAAAGCAACAATTTGGTCATATTTTTTTTCGATTTCTCTGCGTTTCATTCCGAGAATCGCACCATTTAAGAAAATATTTTCGCGTCCTGAAAGTTCTCTGTGAAAGCCTGTTCCAACTTCCAAAAGACTCCCTGTTCGTCCGTGTAGAGTAGCTTCGCCACTTGTTGGCTTAATTATCCTAGAAAGTATTTTTAGTAAAGTAGATTTTCCTGCTCCGTTATTACCGATTATTCCGACAGTTTCGCCATCTTCAATCTCTAAATTTATATTTTTTAATGCCCACAAGACCTTTTTTTTTTCTTTATTTTTTAAGAAATCGAACATACCAAGGGCAACATCTCTTAACGTCGTTTTCCTATTTCCCGAACGCAAAAAGTATTTTTTGGATAAATTTTTGATTTCTATAATCTTCATATTAGAAACTATAGTAAGTCAGCGAAATCATCCTCCATTTTCCTAAAAACGAAAATTGATAAAACTAATATCAGTATGGTGGAAATGATTGATATTCCTAAAACTACCCAATTTAACTCATTTCCAAACAAAACATACCTGAAACCCTCAAGTAATCCGGTTATTGGATTTATAGCAAAAATTGGTTGAAATCTTTCGGGTACCCAACCTAAGGGATAAAAAATAGGCGATGCAAACATCCAAACCTGTAATAAAAATGGAATAATAAATTTAACATCACGGAAACGGACGTTAAGCGATGAAATTAATAAACTCATCGAAAGAGCCACAAGTAAAGCGAAAAACAAAAATAAAGGAACAAGCAAAATTTTCCAAGTTAATAAAACTCCGTAAAAAAGCATTGCTACAAATAAAATTAGGAGTGTCAAAAACAAATCAGGCAAACCTGAGCCAACAGATGACGCCGGAACAAACATTCTTGGAAAGTATATCTTAGTAACAAGTTGTTCATGGTAAACCAGACTATTGCTCGCTTGTGAAACCGATGTATTTACGTACATCCAAATAACAAATCCACTGAAGGCAAAGAGTACATATGGTGTCCCGCCTGTTTCAATACCACCAAATTTTGTAAAAATAACTGTGAGTATCAAGGTAGCTATAACTGGTTGTAAAATAACCCATAAAACTCCAAGCAATGTTTGTTTATACCGAACCTTTAAATCTCTCCAAACCAGTAAATAAAAAACTTCCCGATATTGCCACAGCTCTTTCAAATCAATTCTAAGCCAGGATTCTTCAGGTTTTATTTTGAATGTGTATTCGCTTTTTGATGTTTCCGACATTCAGAAAATTTATAGATTAAAGTTGCTGGATATGCGGTAAAGAATATAACAAAAAACGAGGGGCGAGTATATTTCAAAAATTAATAAAGGAGATTGTGTGAGATTGTGTTGCTTATCAATCAGAAAAGCGAGCAGATTGTTTTTTAGAAGCCACAAATATTAAAAGGTGAATGATTTAATATTATATGAACAAAAAAAACAATCTGCTCTAGTGTGAGTAATAAACATTGAGAAGTAGGGAGATAAATTTACTCATCTCCCATTCCCCTTGTTTTGAACACAAAATAACTTCAAATTTGAGGTTATTTTGAATTCAATACGATTTTAGAATAATTATAATTAAAAGGTCTGTCTGCTAGGTTACATAAGGAATTTTTATTTATTTTCTCTAAGTTTTAAGTAACGACTTAAGGCACTATTGATAGTCTCATAACATTCGCAAGAGTAAGCTTCTAAAGCATTTCTGTCCAATATGTTAATTGCTCCACGGTTATAATTTATCAGTTCAAGTTTTTGCAATTTATTAGCATTTTTACTGACACTTGGGCGATGGACTCCCAACATCTGTGCAATAAACTCCTGTGTCATATCCATAACACCTTCTTCCGAGCGATCATTAAACATTAATAGCCAACGTGCTAAAAGTTTCTCAATGCTGTGGTAGGAAAGGCATGCTGCATTTTGTGAGATTTGGGTAATAAATGAATGAATATAATTTAACACTGATTTTCTAAAATTTTTACTCTCTTCAAAAAAGTATTTGAAATCATCTACTTTCATTCTCAGCCCACTTCCACTAAGTTGGACTGTTGCTTCCGAAAAAGAAGTAGAGTCTTCGGTTAAAACAACTGACGCTCCGGAAACTCCTTCCCTGCCAATAATTCCTGATTCAATGCCTGAGCCATTTTCTAATAATGTCACAATAGAAATTACACTGGTCAGAGGAAAATAAACATATTCCAACTTTTCATTTGGATAATAAAGAACTTCCCCCAGAGGCATATCAATTTCTTCAGTCTTATTTGAGATTTCATTAAATTCATTGTTAATTAATGAGTTGAGAATGAGATTTTTCGATTTAATGACCGCTAATTCTTGCATAAAATACACCTCAGCTTGAGAAAACATTAAGCATTTAGATATTTAAAGAATTCTTAAATAAATCCCTTACATTGCCATATTTTTTTATTCCATTTCTTTTTTTTCTTTCTCTGTTCCATTGATAAAGACTTTGTGGAAAGCTTACACGTAGTAGCAAATTGACAAATTGTTTTAATGATTTCACTCCCCTTAAGTTTTTCAACATTAAAGGAATGGCTTCACGACGGTTTCCATATCTAACAAATTCTTCGACCGACTGAAATTTCAATTTATCTTGAATTTGAGCTAGTTCTCTTGGTGAAATCTCTAAAAGATTTGCCACTCGGTTCTGTGCTTCAATAAATTCAGGAAACATGTTTGCATATTGACTACTTGTATTAGAAGAATGTTGTCGCCAAGCACATAAAACCTGATCTAATTGAGCAAATTCACCTTCTGTCGTGAGTTTTAGATACATTTCATAATCTTCGAGCCGAGCATCTTCATTCCATTTATGTTTTTCTAAAGCACTTCTGCGATAAACAACACTCGGACTCGAAAAAATTCTTCCCCTCAAGAGTTGTGGTAATAAATTTCCATCGGCAAATTCTAACCAATTATTGGTTTTATCATATATAAAATCATCTTCATCTATTACAAAAGCATGTCCGAAAGATAAAACTGCTTTTGGACGCTTTTCTAGAAGTTTTATACTTTCTTCTAAAAATTTCGGTAACCATAAATCATCAGAACCTATATAAGCAAAATAATTTCCCTCAGCTTTCGCAAGTCCCTCGTTTAATGTTTTACAAAGCCCTCGATTTTCTCTAGCAATAAATTCGGTTTCAAAAGTACACTCTTTCAAAACCCTCTCAATAATTTGCACTGACTCGTCTTTTGAACCATCATCAATTACAATCAACTTCTTCGGTAAAAAAGTTTGTGCATAAATGGAACGCAAAGTCCTTTCTATAAAAGGTGCATGATTGTAAGAAGGAATTACAACTGAAATTTCAGGCATCTTGTAATTTATTTATAGGATTAAAATAGACTCTTTATTAGCACTCAAGAGACTATAAATGTCAAGAGATTATGGTGATGAAGGTTTTATATACGCTAGATTCATTAAATCGAGGAGGGGCGGAAACCCGTGTTTTGGACGTATGTCGGAATGCTAAGAAATTCGGTATTGACATAACTTTTGTTGCAAGTGGCAGTGGAGATTTGAAATCTGATTTTGAAAATCTTCAAATTAAGTTTATTTCTCTTCAACGCGACCTTCCAATTGATATTAACTTGGTTTGGCAATTCAGAAAAATAATCAAAGAACATAAAATAGAAGTTGTCCACAGTTATCAGCCTGTCGAGGCATTGCATCTGTATTTAGCCACTTTAGGATTAAAAAATATAAAACATGTTTTAACTCATGAGGGATTTATTAAGGGTAAAAAAAATCGCTTAGCTGCTAAATTCTTAGCTCCGAAAATGGATGCTAACATTTCAGTAAGTCGAAGTTTATTTCCTTGGCTCAGAAAAGAATTGGGATTAGATACAAGTAAAAATTTTTACCTGATTTACAACGGAGTTGATGAAAAAAGACTTGATCCCTCAGGAAACTCTATAAAGGAAGAATTAGGTTTTGATGAAAATAGTTTGCTTTTAGGAATGATTGCTAATTTTCGCCCCGATAAAACCAAAGATCAGATGACTGTTTGTAAGGCTTTGCCAAAAGTTTTTGAAGCATATAAGAACGCAATTTTTATATTCGTCGGCAAAGTTAGTGAAGGTGGTGAAGAAAATTTTGACGAATGCGTTAAATTTTGCGATGAAAATGGTATTGGCGAAAAAGTTTTCTTTTTGGGTGGAAGAGATGATGTGCCTGATATTTTAGCTTCGCTGGATTTATTTGTATTCTCTTCGCTCGCTGAAGGTTTACCGATTTCCGTAACTGAAGCGATGCTCGCAAAAGTTCCTTTAATTGTTTCTGATATTCCGCCATTACTTGAAGTAACAAATGATGGAAAATGTGCAGAAATCTTTCAAACCAAAAATTATGAAGAACTTTCGAATAAAACTTTGAAACTGCTAAAGAACGAGGATTTGAGAGAAAAAAGTGTTGATTTAGCTTATAAATTTGCAGTTCAAAACTTTAGCATAGAGTCTCATATAAAAAGCTTAAAAACCCTGTATGAAGGACTGATAAAAGACTTTTCACACAATACAGGCTTTCTTGAAAATTCCAACAAAAAGGACGAAGATTCTATCTTAAAATTAAAATAATTCTGTTTTTCGTAACAAATATATGTCTGTTTTAGTCACAGGTGGTGCTGGATACATCGGCAGCATCACAGTCCGAGATTTACTTAAAAATAAAAAAAAAGTAATAGTTATAGACAATCTAACAAATGGTTATCTTGACGCACTTGATAAAGATGCTGTTTTTTACAAAGGTAATGTAGGAGACAAAAATCTCTTAAGAAGGATAATAGATGAAAATAATATTACTTCTTGTATCCATTTTTCTGCATTCGCTTATGTTGGAGAATCTGTCAAGGAACCAAAAAAGTATTTTCAAAATAATGTGTCCCAAACAATAAATCTTTTAGATGTTTTAATAGAAAATGAAATAAATAAATTTGTTTTTTCCTCAACCTGCTCTACCTATGGAGAGCCTAAGTATTTGCCCATTGACGAAAAACATCCACAAAACCCCACAAATCCATATGGCTGGTCAAAGTTTATGGTCGAAAGAATACTGAGTAGTTACGACGATGCTTATGGATTAAAATTTGTTGCGTTAAGGTATTTTAACGCCAGTGGTGCAGACGAAGAGCTTGGCGAGAGACACGATCCTGAAACTCATTTAATCCCGCTGATTTTACAAGTAGCACAAGGAAAGAAAGAGTATATATCAATTTATGGTGATGATTATCCAACTCCAGACGGAACAGCGATCCGTGATTACATACACGTTTCTGATTTAAGTCAAGCTCATATTCTTGCTTTAGAATATCTCTTCAACGGAGGAAAATCCGAATTTTTTAATCTCGGAAATGGAGATGGTTATTCGGTAAAACAAGTAGTTGAAACAGCCGAGAAAGTAATTGGCAAAACAATAAAGTCCAAGATTGAACCTAAACGCGATGGTGACCCTTCTAAACTTGTTGCGAACTCACAAAAAGCTCGAAACGTTCTCGGATGGAAACCTAAGTATTCGCAACTGGAAAAAATTATAGAAACTGCATGGAAGTGGCAAAAAGACAAGAACTAATTTTAGTCTAAAAAAATGAAAATCCTTATCGGTATGCCAAGCAAAGATTCTTGGGGAGGTCCTATTTCCAGCGAACCGCCTTTTGTCGAAGCTTTGCGGGAATTAGGTGTGGAGGTTGTTGAAAAAACCTATGTTTACGGTGATAAGGAAAAGCCGACGCCTTTTTTTGAAAGAATCAAACGAGTGTGGAAAACAGCTTTTCGTTTTCGCAAGCTACTGAAAAATAATAACTTTGATGTGCTTCACTTAAATAGTGCTTTCGATTTAAAAACAATTTTACGGGATTCATTTTCGCTTTTTATAATGAATCCGAAAAAGACAAAAGTGTTTTTCAAATTTCACGGTTCTGAAGCTCAGGATTTTTTTGATACGAATATTTTTATTCGCTTTTTGATAAAGTACATTGCCAAAAAAGCAGATGGATTTGGGATTCATACAACTGATGAATTAACCAACTTTGAGTGTTTGGGGTTTGAAAAAGGAAAGTTTTACTTTGTTAAAAATACGATTACTATCCATCAAAGTTTATCTAATAATTTTAGTCAGAAACACAAAGAAAAAGATGAAACTTTTGACTTAATTTTTGTCGCTCGTTTTGTTCCCAATAAATGTTTACTCGAAACTATTACAGCTTGTAAGATAATTAAAGATAAAGGTTATAGCTTCATTTTACATTGTATTGGTGATGGTGAAATCAGAAAAAAAGCTGAAATTTTAGTGAGAGAATTAAATTTAGAACTTGAAATAAAATTTACAGGTTATATTCCAGAAAAAGAGGTTGAAAAATACTTTTTCGAAAGTGATATTTTAATTTTTCCAACTAAATACGGTGAAGGTTTTCCGAATGTCTTTTTCAAAGCTTTGGCAATTGGGATGCCGATAGTTTCGACTAAATTTCGTGCAGCAAAAGATTTTCTTGAAAACGGAAAGTATTATCTGGCTTGCACATCTAATCCCGAGAATATTGCAAATAAAATCATTGAAATAATTGAAAATAAAAAATTAAGACAGTCAATCAGCAAAAATAACTTGGAATTTGGAAAGTCGCTTTTACCTAAAAACATTGCTGAAGAATATTTGCAAGTTTATAAAAAACTATAAATCTAAACATGTGCGGAATTGCAGGTTTAATTACACAACATCCTGAAAATATCATTCCTGAAATGCTAAAAAAAATAGAGCATCGCGGATTTGATGATGAAGGCGTTTTCATTTCACAAGAGTTTGGAAATGAACAACTTAAAACCTGTTTAGGACACCGCAGACTTTCAATTCTTGACCCAACCCCTGCTGGACATCAGCCTTTTTTCTCCGATGATAAAAGATTTACCCTCACATACAACGGCGAAATTTATAACTACAAAGAAATTCAAGACGAACTGGAAGCAAAAGGTCATAAATTCAAAACTGATTGTGATACAGAAGTTTTAGTTAAAGCCTTTCAACAATGGGGAATAGATTGTTTGGACAAACTCAACGGGATGTTTGCCTTTGCGATTTGGGACGAACTGGAAAAAACTCTCATACTTGTTAGAGATCGTGCAGGAATCAAGCCATTGTATTACTCAAAAATTGGCAATCAATTTGTATTCGCATCGGAAATTAAAGCTATTTTGGCTTCCAAATTGATTAAAGCCGAATTAGATTTAGAAGGCTTAAATCAGTTTTTAACATTTCTTTGGACAGTCCCACCACATACGCTTTTTAAAAATATTTACCAACTTCCTCCAGCACATTTTCTTGTTTGGAAAAATAGAGAAATTACAACAAAGGAATGGTGGGATTTGGATTTTTCTAAAGAAGATAAATCGAGCAAAAGCGAAAATTATTGGCGTGATCAGACGTTTGAAACTCTAGATAAAGTTACAAAAATGGAGATGATCTCCGATGTTCCGCTTGGAGCATTTCTTTCCGGCGGGGTTGATTCTTCTTCAATCGTAGCTTTAATGATAAAGCATTCAAAACAAAAGGTTTCCACGTACACAACGGCAATTTCGCAGCAAGATTTGGAATTTGACATAATTCCCGATGATGTCGAATGGTCACGGAAGTTAGCTGAGATTCTGCCGATAGAGTATAACGAAACTTTGCAAACACCTGACTTAACCGAACTTTTGCCAAAGCTCATATATCATATGGATGCTCCGGTGATTGATATGGCGATTCCTTCTTATTTGATTTCAGAGCAATCCCGCCAAAAATTAAAGGTGATGCTTTCGGGAATGGGTGGCGATGAGATTTTTGCCGGTTACCCAAGACAATTAGCTATGCAACTTGCAGGAAAAGCTGATTTTATACCAACCACCGTTCGCTCCCCGTTGATGAAATCTCTCGATAAATTGCTTTATGGGGGAGTTAAGGGAAAATTTACTGCACCAATGCGAAATGCCAAAAAGTTTGCTAAGTCTGCCGCCCTTTCTTTTGAAGAACGCTACATGGGTTTCGGAACCTATTTTACCGATTCGATGAAATCCAATCTATACTCTTACAACTTGAAAGATGAATTTGGAAATTTCGATGCTTACAAATATCACAAGCAGTATTTTGAAAATTGCAAGAATATTTCTCCTTTAAATCGTCTGTTATATGTTGATTTTAAAACATTTATGCCTGCCCTAAATTTGGACACAACTGACAAAACCTCTATGGCGGCAAATTTAGAAGTTCGAGTTCCTTTTTTAAATCACGAATTAGTTTCTCTAACTGAAAAAATCCCTGCAAATCTTAAAATAAAGGGATTAAAAAGAAAATATATTCTAAAAAAAGCAGTTGAAAAAGTTCTCCCAAAAGAAATAATTTGGAGGAAGAAAGCTGGTTTTTCCGCCCCGATTCGCTCTTGGATTCGCACGAACTTAAAACCAATGATTGATGATCTGCTTTCGGAAGAGAGTGTAAAAAAAAGAGGCTTATTCGATGCAAAAGAGGTACAAAGAATTGTCGAACTTAATCAATCTGGAAAAGAAGATTATAATTTACAAGTCTTTCAATTACTTACACTAGAGCTTTGGATACGTGAATTTTTGGAGTAAAACTTATGAAAATTTCAATTAAAATCTCACAAACAATACTATTTGCTATATTTCTATTTTCATCAAACATATACTCACAAACTTACATTAGCAGTAAATCTGATGTTAGCATCGAAATAAGATTATCAAAGAAAAACTATTTTTTAGGCGAAATAGTTAATTTGCAATTTCAAGTAACAAATAACACAGAGAAAAAAAATTTTCATCGTGGATTAACTCGAAGAACTTCTTCTTTACAAATTTCTATAGCTTACGAGAATGAAAGTTTCAAAAAATATCGAAGCCACGGACCAATTAAAGACTCTTCAGGCTGGTTGACACCAAATATATCACGGCAATTCTCTGAAAAAATTCTTTGGAATAGAATACCAAATTATGTGAAAGATAGCCCCCTTTATAAAGACGTTATTATGTCAAATTTTGCTTTTTCAAAGTCCGGAAATTATTTAATTAAAGCCAAATTAATACTTCCTAATAAAAAGAAAGTTTTTTTAATTGAAACTCTTCCTATCTCTGTAAAAATAAAAAAACCGACAGGAAACAATTTAAAAGTTTGGGACTTACTAAAAAATCGCAGTGATCTTGGTTATTTTATTCAATCAAGCGGAATCCTAGATTATCGCAGTTGTGATGAAGACACTTTAAATGAGATACGAAGTATTATTAAAAAATATCCTAAATCTATATATGCTAAATCTATGAGAGATAGCATTAAAAAATATGTGGAAACTCGTGAAATTATTCGTACGCATAATGAAAAAAGAGGAGTTGTAAAAGAAGACAATTGTAAAGATTATCAATTCAACAAAAATACTAAACATCTTTAATATGCAAGTCTTTGAATTACATACATTTGAGATTTAGATACTATCTTTTTTGGAAAAAAGCGTTTTGCCAAAAATTGCAAAACGCTTTGAGTCAATTATTAATTTTAAGTTTAGAATTTTGAGGCTTATTTTCTATCTTTTTTGAAAGTTTTTCTTTGCTTTCAAAAACTAACCTGATATTTCCTAATTCTAAATCTTTAATTATAAGCTTAACTATATAAAAACCTCCTATGATCGCCAGTACGTAAATTGTAAAATTATTCATTTAGTACCCCCAAATCATATTCTCAAAGGCATTACGATGTATTTGTAATCGTATTCTGTGTCGCCGGCGATTCGCATTTGGGTTTGGGCATTGCCGTCTTTGAATTCAAATGAAATTCGTGGTCTGCCGCCACCCTCTTTTACTTTTACTTTTTCTCCGTCGGTTTCTTTTTCGACTTCTTGGACTTCAGTTTCAACGGCACTTACGTTATTTAGAAATTCTTGCAAGTATTGGGAATTGAAACCGATCTGGACTTCTTCGCCTGAGTAATCAGCTGAAACTCTCTCATTGGCTTCACCTTCTTCGCTGCTTTGAGCTCCTACTTCGATTTCGCCGTCTTTTATCGTCAGACGTACTGAACGAGTCCTTTCATCTGCCATAAGAGCAACACGGGCGACTGCACGCTTCATATCCTCTAGATCAAAAGTGACTGTCTTGTCATTATCTTTGGGAATAACCATTTCATAATTCGGAAATGTCCCTGAAAGTTTTCGTGTGATTAAAAGTCTGCCTTCAACCTCGAAGTAGATATGGTTTGCATCCTCGCCAAAACTCACATCGCCTTCTGAGCCTCTTGAGATTTTTGTAAGTTCGGTCAGGGCTTTTTTCGGAATTAAGGCATCCATCGCATCTTCACTTGGTGTTCCGATATTCCTTTCAATGTAAGCAAGTCGGTGTCCGTCGGTCGTAACCATTCGGGCTGTGCCGTTCTCGATCATAAATTTTGCACCTGAAAGTGTAAAACGTGATTGCTCATTGGTAATTGCAAAACTTGTGTTGTGGATAAAATTATTGAAAATCTCTGCCGAAAGCGACATCGGTGCGGATTTGAATTCGGGAACTTCGGGGAATTGATCTCGGGAAACACCGGCTAGTCTGAACTTTGATTTTTGGCAAGTTAATTTAACCCATTCATTTTCATCTTTTTTGAAATGAACATCTGCATCGGGAAGAAGTCTGACAATATCAAAAAGTTTGCGTGCCTGTATGCACATTGAACCAGTCTCTTTAATATCTGCGTCCGCTTCACAACGAATCGTTACATCCAAATCCGTTCCGACAATGCGAATGGTATTTTCTCCGACCGATTCAATTAAAATATTTGAAAGAACCGGAATCGTAGATTTTTTTTCTACAATGCCCTGTACAAATCCTAGTTCTTCTTTTAAGGCGTTTTGTTTGATTACAAATTCCATATCTTTGTTTGCTCCCAAATTCTTGTTTTAAGTGTCCTACTATTTTAATTAACTTTGCGAATTTTCCAAGTCCCGTTTTCTATTTTTTCTGCACTAAATAAAATTGGTTTAAATACTGCTTCTTTTGTCTTTTTATTTTCACCTGCAAAATATTCGTATTTGATAATTCCTTCTTCAATTTCCAATTTGTTAGCTTCATTCTCTACAGCTTTCCAAATTTCCAAAACTTGATTTTCAACAGTTTTCTCTTTGGTTACTTTTTCTTCATTTTTGTATTCAACTACTAGAACTTTTTCGTTGTCTTCAATGTCCCTGATTTCATAATTTATTTTGACTGATTTTCCATCTGAAAATTTGACAATTTTTTCGTTGTCGGAAATTGAATTTGAACAACCAAATATAATTATAGATATCATTAGTAACAGAATTTTCCTTTTCATATTCTTTATATTTTACATTAAATTTTGCTGCTCTTTTTACTACTATTAATTAATTTAAAATATTATATATTTTTTAGTAGTAGTAGTAGTGCCTGTGGAAAAGTGGATAAGTCGGTTAATTTATTGGATACAAATAACTTGCGTATCCACAAACCCTGTGGAAAATATGTGGAAAACTCTTTGACCTGTGGAAAAAAATTGACGTTTTAAAAGTTTTCCTAAATTTCCACAGATAAAGTTTTCAACAATCTGTGGAAAAGTGGATAAATCTTGTTTAATTATTGGAAATAAATAGCTTTGAAAAAACAAAAAGATTTCCAAATCTGTGGAAATCTTTCGATGCTTTCTTGTTTAACAAATTTTAATTAACTGCAAAGATTATCTATAAGTTCACTCACAACCCTGTGGAAATTTCTATCTTCCTTAATTAGGTTCTCAATCTTGTCAACTGAGTGTATAACAGTCGTGTGATGTTTGCCTCCAAAGGCTTTTCCGATTTGTGGAAAACTATGGTCGGTCAGGCGCTTGCAGAGATACATTGCAACCTGTCTTGGAACGGCAATTTGTCGTGAATTATTTTTGGATTTTATCTCATCAATTGAGAGGTCATATTCATCCGCAACAGTCTCAATAATTTTATCCATTGTTACGCCTTCAGGTTGCTCACTATCAATAATATTTTTAAGTGCATCCTGAGCCAGCATTTTGGAAATTGGTAAACCGCGCAGTGAAGAAATTGCAACAAGTCTGACAAGCGAACCTTCCAACTCACGTATGTTACTTTTAACTTTGCTCGCAATAAAAAATGCAATTTCATCTGGCAGATCAACACCATCCATATCTGCTTTTCTTTTGAGAATTGCAACTTTGGTTTCTAAATCCGGTGGTTCAATGTCTGCGATCAGTCCCCATTCAAATCGTGAATGAAGTCTTTCTTCTAATGTAGGAATTTCCCTCGGTGGGCAATCAGAGGTTATAACAATCTGTTTTTGTTCATTATGTAAAGCATTAAACGTGTGGAAAAATTCTTCCTGTGTTCTTTCCTTTCCAGCCATAAATTGAACATCGTCCATTAAAAGTACATCTATCGAACGATATTTTTCGCGGAAAGTCTGGGTTTTGTCATAGCGAATTGCATTAATTAGTTCGTTCATAAATTTCTCTGCGGAAATGTATGCAACTCTTAGATGACGATTTCTTTGTCTGATAGCATGACCTGTTGCGTGCATCAAATGTGTTTTCCCAAGACCAACGCCACCATATATAAACATTGGGTTGTAAGTTTTACCGGGTGCTTCTGCAACTGCTTCAGCTGCTGCATGTGCAAATTGATTACATGAACCGACGACGAATTTATCAAATGTATATTTGCTATTAAGGGAGTTTTCTATTGGTTCAATATCTACAAAATGTGTTGATTTGTTTTTTTGCGGAACGGGATTAGGTTTTGAATTTTCAAGAAAATCTAATTCCTTTTGCTGACTTGTCTCTTCATTTTTACTTTCTGTACTTTCGAAAAGCCCGAGCATATCATCCGGATAATCTTCTTCTTCCATATCGGATTCCTCTACTTCCCACGCGAGGCGATAGTGGTTTAGATCAAGTTCCGTTAAAGTTTGTGAGATTAGGTCTGAATAGTTTGTGTTTATCCAATCGCGGTTGATTTGGCTTGCTTTTAACTTTAAGACTTTTTCATTTTCATCAAATCCTTCAAATTGTATTGGGAGAAACCATGCATCAAATATTTGACGATTAAGACGTTTTTCTACTGATTGAAGAATGTTATCCCAAACATTTTTATTTTCTCTTGACGATTCCATTAGATATTCTCCACAAACTCTTCTTTATATGTATTTCGAACTTTTAAGCAGGTGGCTCTTGGGGGAATAGTTCTAAAACGTCTAAAGAACTTATTAAATGCAAACGTTTTAAGTTGTTCTGTTTTGGTAACTTTCGAGGATTTATTAAAGCAATTTACAAAAGTTTTCCACAGAGTTTTCCACAGGTTTGTGGAAAAGTGCTTAAAAGTTAAAGTAAAACTTTAAGTGTTTTATTTTCAATAACTTACAAGGTTTTTTAACTACTGAAACGGACAAAGATTATCAGATAATTTGAAGAAATGCAAGTAGTTATCCACAGGTTTTAAAATAAACATTTTTTAAACTCAAAAAGCCTTTATAAGACAGGAACTTGAGAGGTTTTTTCGGTTGTAGAAAATACTCTCATTCTCAAATTTTTTCTGTAAATAAGCTTCTGTGTAGATTTCAAAATCTTTGTTTTTTACAAAAAAAGAACGACTGAAGTTTTATTCAGTCGTTCTTTTTTACCAGATGATTCAGTTTCTTTTTATTTGATCTCTTTTATATTGCTTGCACCGGAAGTTCTTTTATTGATCGTATTTGGTGAACCTTTATATTTTGCGTTACTCGCTCCAGAAAGATTAACGTCTAATTTTTCAGCAACATTCAATTTAATGTTACTGGCTCCACTTCCCTCAACCTTTGCATTTGTTGAATTCAGATCAACTGTATTGACACGGCTTGCACCACTCATATCTACTTTTAGATTCTGTGTATTTCCTGCAACTTTAACACTGGATGCACCGCTACTCTCAACTTTGAGTGATTCATTATTCAAGTTTTCAATTTTAGTGTTTGCTACACCCGAAATATCTAACTCTTCAATGTTTGGAGCGGATATTTTGATTATTACAGGGTTTTTACTGGAAAATCTTTTCCTACGTTCTATTTTTAACGTATTACCGCGTACTCTAGTTTTGATAAGTGGAATTATATTGTCATCTGCCTCTATTTTTACATCAAAGTCTTTTTGGGCAATTATTTCAACCTTAAATACTCCACCAACTTTTACTTTACTAAATTCTCTAACTTCCCTTGTCTCAGTTACATAATTGCCTGACCCTTTTACTTTTCCGAATGATATGGAAATAGGCGATTTAATTGAAAAACCGCCAAAAGAGAAAACATTTGCAAGTATTACGCCTACGACAAGAGCTGATATAAATATGATTAAGCCAATTTTTTTCATTTATTCCTCCAAATTCTCCTGTTGTTTAAAATTACAACCATTTTTCAAAACGCTTTTTTATTCAAGAAAGTTCAGCAAAATTTAACTTTTTTTACAATTTGGCTGTTCGTAGGAGTTTAAAGGGGTAAAAAGTTATTCATTAGAGTATTTCTCTCAGAAGCTATTTGAAAACTCAAGAAATAAGAATAAATCAGATATATAGAACACGGATAACGCAGATTACACGGATTCTCACAGATATTTTTTTCAGAACAAATCCGCGAACATTCGCCTAATCCGTGAAATCTGCGTTCTGTTTTTGTTAAGTTTCTTTGATTTATTATTTTTCAAACAGAATCTTACCAGTTGTAAGATGTATATAAGTGAAAAGCTGCTTGACCTAATCCTAGTATTAATCCTAAAAAAGCCCCGAATAATTCAATCGTTCTTAAATGTTCTTTTGCTACGGATAAAACTAAAGCTTCGAGTTTTTCTGCTGGATAGTTGTTTACCTTATCCTTAACAACACCACCGATATCAAATTCTTTAATCGCTTCAGGTAATTTCTGTCTGGCAGCTACAATAATAGTTTCGGTTAAGGATTCTCCGGCACTTCTAACCTTTTCTTCAGCAATATGGTCAGAGAGTTTTCCAATAGGGGTATGTAATAAGGATTGGATTTGTTTTGATAAGACTGAGTGGATTATTTCAGTTGTTTCCTGGTTTTTAAGAACTGTAACTAAACCCTTGGAAAGGGTTTCTTTTATTTGTATTGAAGCTTCGGGATGAATTGAATATATAATATCCCGCATTTTTTGTGGACGGAAATTTTCTAGAGAATCTGTTAAATAAGCCGAAATAGAATTTTGCATTTCATCGCTTTGTAAAACGGATAGAATACTTTTTGTTAATTGACTCTTTATGTTTTCAAGTTTTTCAGGAGCAATCTGTCCGATCAATGCGGGCAGAGGTTTTTGGAGAGTGTTATCAATAGTTTTACTAATAAAACCCTCTGCTTCCTCAGCGAAAAAATCCCCTTGAAGAGTTTCTTCTATTCGTTTCGGCAAACTTTCCTCGACTAAATCATCTACTTCTTTTAATAAATTTTCGCGCGAGACAAATATCTTTTTTATGAAAGGAAGATTTTCGTAGTAATTATGGACTTCTTTTTTTATTAAAGAGCTTATTTGGTTTTTGGTGCGATCTTCAGTTGCAAGATCAGCTAATTGACGGACTATCGGTTCTATTTGCTCGACTGCTTTTTCTTTTAATAGGGAAATAGCATTATCCGTAAACATTTCTGCTAGAGGAGTTTCTGTGTTTGCTAAATCATCAACTCTTTTACTAATAAATTTTTTGATCTTTTTCTCTAAAGCAGGTTCTCGAACAATTGTCCTCGCTCGTGTTTCGGCAAAGTTTAAAATTTTATTATATGTTTCGTCAGTAAATGCTTCTGAAACTGTCTGTGATAAAACTTCATCAACTCTTCGCTCGACAAAGCCTTGGACTGAATCTACGGTTTCTTCACTTTGAACTACGCCTTCTACATACTTACCTATTCTCTCTTCTAAAGATTCAATCGAATCCAAAATCGGTTGACGTAAATTTTCAGGAAGAGATTCTATTAAAGAAGGATAATTTGTTGTAACTAATTCATCTGTGTAGGAATTTACTAATTTCTGGATTCTTGTTTGTAGGAATTTTTTTTCAAATAATTCATCTAAAACAGTTTCTTGTGAAACTAATTCATCGCCGACAGCTTTTCCGATAGCATTTGCCATGCGTGACCTGTGTCTTGGAATCATTCCTTGCGGAAAAACTGTAATTCCTAATAATTTGACAGGACGCCGTGGGCGGAAAAGCATTCTCACTGCTAACCAAGCTGCTCCATAGCCGTGAAAAGTGGCTATGAATATGAGGAGAAGCATATATGGAAGCTCATTAAATAAAGTTTCTTGAAAATTCATTTATAAAACTTTTAAAAGACCTGAAAACCTTTAGATTTAAGACAGAATTCGGAAAATTCCTCCAAATAGTTGTAATTTACGCTGTAATTTTTCCATTGCTCATCTTCATCTTTGTAGATTGTGCCATCATCAGGCTTATCCGTAATACTTAGATCAGCAAACATACGTTTATTTGGCTCTAATTTTGGCAAAATATTCTGGCGAATTTTCTCACCAACTATCTTAGCTTCTTCATTTGTAACCGAAACGCCGGTTGCATTACTGCTCATCTGCCGTATTTTTCCTTCGCTTATTACATCAAAAGATTTGATGATCTCAAGCGTCGCTTTCCAATTCCATACGTTCGAGCGAAACTCAAAGTTTTCTGAACTCTCATCAATTAAAGTAAAACTCATAAATTTTCCTCTTTCAAAATGCTAAACGCCACAGGTGATTTTAGTCAATATAGTTTTGTTCGGCAAAAAACATTTCAAGTATAATCTTTTACAATTATGAATATAAATAAGTATTTGGAAAGAATCGAGATAAAAGATACTGATCTTGCACCGAATCTAAAAAATCTTAAGTTATTACAAAAACATCACTTATTAAGCATTCCATTTGAGAATTTAGACATTCACCTAAAAAATCCAATCAACCTCAATGCCAACGATTTTTATACAAAGATTATAGAAAATAAACGTGGGGGATTTTGCTATGAATTAAATGGGCTTTTTTATAAATTACTAAATCAAATAGGGTTTGAAAGCCAAATGCTCTCTGCAAGAGTTCACATTGAAGATAGAAAATTTGGCGAAGAATATGACCATTTAGCTATTTTGACAAAACTTGGCGGACAAGAATATCTCGTTGATGTTGGTTTTGGAGATTTTACGGCTGAACCTATCAAATTCGTTTTAGATATTGAACAAGAAGATGCAAATGGGACATTTTTGATTAGAAAATTTGATGATGAATATTTGGAAGTTGTAAAAAAATCTGAGAATGAATGGGACAGCGAATATATTTTCAAAAATCTAAAACGCAACCTGCAAGAGTTTGCGGGAATGTGTAGTTACCATCAAACCTCGACAAACTCACATTTTACAAAAGGAAAAGTTTGTTCGGTTATGACGGAAGATGGTAGAAAAAGTTTGACCGATAAGAAATTTATCACGACTTTAAACGGCAAAAAGACGGAAATTGACGTAAATTCCGAAGAAGAATTCAACAAAATTTTGAAAAAAGAATTCGGCATTGAACTATAAATAATTTTAACCTTTGGTCAAAATTTATAAGCGGTTTATAATCTCTAAATAATTATGACAAAACCAGTTTCTTATTCCGACGCAGGTGTTTCAATAGACACCGCAAATGAAGCAGTTAAAAAGATTAGCGGATTTGCAAAATCTACTTTTAACGAGCGAACTTTAACAAATATAGGCAGTTTCGGCGGAATGTTCGACGCAAAATTTCCCGAAATGTCTGATCCAATTCTAGTTTCTTCCGCTGACGGCGTTGGGACAAAACTAAAACTTGCGTTTGAAACTGATGTTCACAATACAATCGGACAAGACCTCGTAAATCATTGCGTCGGCGATATTTTGGTTCAAGGTGCAAAACCGCTTTTCTTTCTAGATTATTTTGCCACGGGAAAACTTTCGGCAGATGTAACTGCTTCGGTTGTAGAGGGGTTGGCAATCGCTTGCAAAGAAAACGGATGCGTTTTGCTTGGCGGTGAAACAGCCGAAATGCCCGGATTTTATGCTGACGGCGAATACGATTTGGCAGGTTTTATTGTTGGAGTTGTTGATAAATCAAAAGTTATTACAGGCGAAAATATCGAATCGGGTGATGTCATTTTAGGATTGCCTTCGACGGGTTTGCATACAAATGGTTATTCACTAGCGAGGAAATTATTTTTCGAAATCGGTGGTTTTTCAGTTGATGATAAACCCGAAGAATTAAACGGGGAAACTGTTGGAAAGACTCTACTTACACCGCACAGAAGCTACTTGCCGATATTAAAAGATTTATTAGTTAAAGATGTTATAAAAGGACTCGCACATATCACTGGCGGTGGATTACTAGAAAACATCCCGCGAGTTTTACCCGAAAATACTGCTGTCGAAATCAAACGCGGAACCTGGAACGAACTTCCCGTTTTCGGCTTAATGCAAAAACTTGGAAACGTCGAAGATAAGGAAATGTTCCGCACTTTTAATATGGGAGTTGGAATGACGATTATTTGTTCTGAAAATGATAAAGATCAAATAATTTCACACATCGAAAATTTAGGCGACAAATGTTTTGAAATAGGGAAAATTATTGAAGGAAAACGAGAAGTTTCAATAGTTTAATATGCAAGCAGAAATTTATTGGACAAATGAAAAATTGGCGACGATGCCAAGACCTGATGGAGGAAGACTTCTTGAGAGTCAGATTTTTTCTTTGAAAGAACAAGGTGTTGATGTGCTTGTTTCGATGCTTGAAGATCATGAAATTGAAAGGCTCGAATTGGAAAAAGAAGAATTTTATTGCAAAGCAAATTTAATTACTTACTTGAATTTTCCAATAATTGACCGAAGTATTCCGGAGTCTTTTGAAGACGTTTATAAATTTGTTCAAAAACTTTCAGCTTATTATGAAGTAAATAAAAAAATTGCGTGCCATTGTTTTGCAGGGATCGGACGCTCTTCGCTAATTGCTTGTTGTTTGTTGGTCTTAAAAGGAGTTGACGTTGACGATGCTTTTTCACAAATTTCAGATGCCAGAGGTTTCCCTGTTCCTGATACTCATGAGCAAATAGAATGGGCTTACAAGTTCGCGGAAAAATTTACAGACAAATAAAAAAAGAGGACATATTTTTCTAAAATCAAGGTTTTATGATCTATGAAAAACTTATTTTTTGAAACATATCCTTACAGCTTTCCAACAAAAAAACTTCCGAGAATTTCACTTTTAGTTTTTCTGGCAATTTTTATTATCGTTTATATCTTCCGTCCTTTTAATGTAAATTTTTCCGAGCATAAATTTAACTATCTTACACTTTGTATTATTCAAGCTGCTACAGGTGGTTTTTCCTTTTTTCTGTACTTTAATATTTTTAATTTTTTCTCCCGAAAATGGAGATTAAAAAATGACTGGAATCTTTTTAAGGAAACAGTAACAGTTTTTTTTGCGGCTTCTTTCATGGGAATAGGGGCATTCCTTATTCGGAATATTATCTACGACAATCCTTATAATTTTTCATTGAAGTATTTTATTGAAGAAATTTTTCACGCTTGGCTAATTGGAGGCGTTTTTTACTTGTTTTATACAGTTGTTAATTATTACCGATTCTCTAACTTAGAAATTAAGGAAACAAAACTTGCAAACGAAGCTCACCATAAAGTTCGTACAGATATAGTCAATACAGTTCCGATTAAAACCCATGTTAAAAGTGACAAATTTGATTTAGATTTAAATAAGTTTCTCATTGCCAAAGCTGATGGAAATTATGTGGAAATTTATTCGGAAAACAAGGATGAAATTGATAAAAATTTAGTAAGGCTTTCGCTCAAAGATTTGGAAAAACAACTGAAACCGCACAAATTTATAACTCGAACTCACAGAACTTTTCTTGTTAATACAAAAAAAGTAGCAAATGTCTCTGGCAATGCTTCGGGATACGAATTAGAATTCGATAAATTAGATTTTCTAGTTCCTGTTTCAAGAGGAAATATCAAAAATTTCGATCTCACAATGAATCAAAAATAAATAGTCTGAACTAAAAATCTTTTCCATTCATCACAAAAACTTTGCCATTCATACCAAACTCTTATTTTATCGAATTAATAAATAATTTCTGTGCTAAGTTGGTTTCATTCTTAGATGTAATTTTCATTCTAGATTTAAATCATATATTGGAGAAATAATTCATAAACTATGAAAAACTTTTTATTGATTTTTAGCCTTGTTTTTATTTTGGGTTGTGATTCAGCCATTTCTCAGAACCAAAAAGTTGAATGGACAGCATACGGACGTGACTTGCAAGGAACTCGTTACATACCGGCAAAAGGTATAACTAAAAAGAACATAGAAAAACTTGCAGTCGCCTGGACTTTCCGAACAGGAGAAACTAAGCCTGAATACAAAACTCGTCGGCGGGCATCTTTTCAAGCAACTCCGATAGTTGTTGAGGGTGTAATGTATTTAAGTACACCGCTTGGCAGAGTTATGGCTTTAAATCCTGCAAATGGCGAGAAAATTTGGGAGTTTGACCCGAAGATCAGACGAGATGTTACTTACGGTGATTTTGCTAATCGTGGTGTTTCAACTTGGTTAGACGAAAAACTACCCAACAATGCCATTTGTCGAAGAAAAATATTTATTGCGACGGCTCAATCGCAACTTATTGCTTTAGACGCCAAGAATGGAAAGCCTTGTGAAAAATTTGGAAAGAAAGGCTACGTTGATCTCAGAAAAGGTTTACGTGTCCCGCCTTTTGAAGAACAAGCCTATACTTTTACTTCTCCGCCTGCTGCTGCAAATGGCTTAGTAGTTGTCGGTTCTTCCATCGCCGATAATACTCTTCCAAATCCTGCAAGTGGTGAAGTTAGAGCTTTTGATGCAAGAACAGGAAAACTTGTCTGGAGTTGGGATCCGATTCCACAAGACCCAAAAGATCCTGCTTTTAATGAATGGAAAGGTAAACTTGGAAACAAAACCGGCGGAGCAAATGTTTGGTCAGCGATTTCGATTGATGCGAAAAGGGATTTGGTTTTTTTACCGACAAGCAGTGCCGCACCTGATTATTATGGAGTTTTGCGTTTGGGGAAAAATAGTTATTCAAATTCTATTGTTGCTCTAAAACTATCAACGGGTAAATTGGTTTGGCATTTTCAGACTGTGCACCACGATTTATGGGATTATGACAACGCTTCCCCGCCCGCTTTGGTTGATATAAAGCATAAGGGCAAAAAAATTCCAGCAGTTCTTCAGGCTACAAAAACGGGAATGCTTTTTGTGCTTAATCGGGAAACAGGAAAGCCAATATTTCCTGTTGAAGAAAGAAAAGTTCCCACAAGTACGATTCCAAAAGAACAAGCATGGAAAACACAACCTTTTACTGCACTGACTCCGCCTCTTAGTCCGCATAAGTTTGATGTAAAAGACGTTTGGGGAATTACTGAAAAAGATAAAGAACATTGTCAAAATGCAATGAAAGACTTACGCAACGAGGGGATTTTCACGCCGCCGAGTGTGGAAGGCACTTTGGTTTTACCTTCAAACATTGGAGGTGCTCATTGGGGCGGTGTTTCAGTAGATGTTAAAAGACAAATAGCGGTTGTTCCCGTTAACCGAATCGCCGCAATGGTGCAATTAATTCCGCGAGAGAAATTTGATCGTGAAAAATATAGAGTTGAAGATAAAAAGCTTGGACATGAATATGAATACAACATGATGCGAGGGACGCCTTATGTTATGCGTCGCCGAATGCTTTTGAGTCCTTCAGGTTTGCCTTGTACACCACCACCTTGGGGTTCGCTTGTGGCGATTGATTTGAAAACAGGTCTGAAAAAATGGGATGTTCCGCTTGGTTCCATGACAAGACCTATGCCAAAAGAATTTGCTTCTAAAATTCCCAAAGGGTGGGGGTCACCAAATCTCGGAGGTGCTCTGGTAACAGAGAGCGGCATAGTTTTCATCGGTGCAGCATTAGATCGTTCGTTAAAAGCTTACGACATTGAAACAGGCAAAGAACTCTGGCGAGGACCGATTCCTGAAAGCGGTAGAGCAACTCCGATGAGTTATCAACTTAGCAATGGTGAGCAATATGTTGCGATTTCTGTTGGTGGTAGTGGTGTTTTTGGCGAAGGAGACTATTTAGTTGCATTTCGAATTAAGAAAAAGTAAAAATCTGAACAAATGATGATTTGGGAGTGTAATTCCTTGCCTGCACAAATGCTAATTACCTGAGAGGTTTGAACTTGGTTAGCTTGCTTAAAAACGAGTGCTTTGCAAGCAGAGATGCTTGCACTCCCCTTTTAGTCAAAAAAATGGAAACGACCGAAAAAACAAGAAGTTTTTTAAAACGACCAATTGCAATAGCCCTTGCCGTTGCTCTTACCAAATTGATTATTTTTATCTTTGTTGGTAATCAATACGGATATTTTCGGGATGAACTCTATTTTCTGGAAAGCACGAATCATCTCGCTCTGGGTTATCCTGACCACGCTCCTCTAAGTATTTGGATTGCAAAATTCAGCAAGAGCATTTTCGGTGAATCGCTTTATGCTATTCGGTTTTTCTCGGCGTTGTCGGGGGCTTTGAAGATTCTTCTGACGGGTTTTCTTGTTAAAGAATTTGGCGGGAAACATTTTGCAGTTTTGCTTGCGTGTCTTTGTGTTTTGGTCGCACCAGTCTATTTGACGATTGACAATTTTTTGGGAATGAATACCTTTGAGCCGATCTCTTGGATGGGTTGTGTTTTGAGTTACATCTGGGCGGTCAAACGTGAGAATCCAAATTACTGGTTTTTGTTCGGAGCGTTTGCCGGATTAGGTTTGATGAACAAACATTCGCTCGTCTTTTTTGGGCTTGCTTTCGTCATCGGATTGCTTCTGACGCAAGACCGCAAAGCGTTTGCAAACAAAAACTTATGGTTCGCGGGAGCAATTGCTTTTTTGCTCTTTTTGCCAAACTTGATCTGGCAATATCAAAACGATTGGGCGACGCTCGAACTTCTCCGGAGCGTCAGCGAATCGGGTAAAAATGTCGTTCTCGCACCACACGAATTCTTCTTTCAGCAAATAATTATTCATCATCCTTTGACCGCTATCGTTTGGCTGGCGGGACTTTGGTTTTTGCTTTTTGATAAAGAGGGAAAACGCTTTCGCACACTTGGAATTGCCTATCTTTTAACGCTCGGATTTATGATTTATTTCAAAGCAAAGCATTATTATCTCTCGCCGATCTATCCGATGCTTTTTGCAGCGGGCGGTGTATTTTGGGAAAATCTTTTGTCGCGGTTTAAGTTTGGAAAAGTATTTAAAGTAGCACTTCCCTTGTTGATCTTAATTACCGGAGCAATTCTTGCACCAATGTCGCTTCCGATTCTTCCCGTCGAGAAATTTGGGGCATACAGCAGAGCAATCAGACTTCCTTCAACCAAAACGGAAGTCAGCCACGAAGGACCGCTGCCGCAAATTTTCGGAGATATGTTCGGCTGGGAAGAGATGACTGAAAAGGTTGCGGAAGTTTATAATTCTCTGCCGGAAGAAGAAAGAAAAAAAGCGGCAATCTATGCGAATAATTACGGGCAGGCGGCGGCGATTGATCTCTTTGGCAAAAAATACAGTTTGCCGAAATCCATAAGTCCGCACCAGAGTTATTTTTTGTGGGGACCTAGAGATTATGACGGAAGTGTAATAATCGTTCTCGGCGGAGAAAAAGAAAGCACAGAAGCTTTCTGCGAAAGTGTCGAAGAAAAAGCGGAAGTCAATCATCCGTATTCAATGAAATATGAGAAATATAATATTCTGGTTTGCAGGAATTTGAAGGAACCTCTGCCGAAAATTTGGAATAGTTTAAAGGTTTGGAGATAGATGAAAATAGGAATTTTAATATCAGGTCGCGGTTCAAATATGGTGGCGATCACAGAAGCGGTTCAGAGCGGTTTGATTCCTAACTCTGAAGTAGCAGTCGTGATTAGCGATAAAAGTAAAGCTAAAGGCTTAGAAAAGGCAAAAGCGTTGGGAATAGAAACACTTCCTATTACACGAAAGGGGCGGAAACGTGTAGAACACGATGCAGAGATAATTACAGAACTCAAAAAACGCGAAGTAGAGTTGGTTTGCCTTGCAGGTTATATGCGTCTGCTTTCAAGTGATTTTGTAAAAGCTTTCCCGAATAAAATTTTGAATATCCATCCAAGTTTGCTTCCATCTTTCAAAGGTTTACACGCTCACGAACAAGCAATTGAATACGGTGTTAAAATTTCCGGTTGCACCGTTCATTTTGTAGATGAACACCTCGACCATGGAGCAATAATTTTGCAGAAAGCGGTTGAAGTAAAAGATAATGACACGGCGGAAACACTCTCAAAACGAATTATAAAATATGAACACGAGGCATATGTTGAGGCTGTAAAACAGGTGGCTTCAGGAAATCTTAAAATAAAAGGGCGAACAGCAATTCTAGATGAGTTGGGAAAAAGTCACAATACATAAAGCAAAAGAGTCTGGTAGAAAAACTTTATTGGATGAAGAACATAGCTTGGGAGCTAGAATTACTTTAAAAAAACTGAAAGGTGCAGGAAAAAGATTAGAAATTTCTTATGAAATATACGATAACTTATGTGGTTTGAAAGGCTTCCACCACATTTCAGATACAAAGTCTCTTGAAGATAAAGTTAATAGATTAAAGACAGAAATTGAGAAAATTCTTCTAATTATTCCTAGAGGAAATGAAAGAAATTATTCCAGTATATCGAATGCACAAAGACTAATTTATCAATTTAGTACAAGCTTTTTGGATGAACTGTAAATCTAGCCTACAAACTTACCAACTACATTTTGACATTTGCACTATTTATCCATAAAATCTAAAGTTTCACTTTTTTAGTGAGGTAATGAGTAGTTATGCCAAAAAGAACATTTCAACCAAACAATCGCAAGAGAGCGAAGAAACACGGATTTCGCAAGAGAATGTCAACGAAAGCGGGACGCAACGTACTGAAGCGTCGTCGCAAAAAAGGACGCAAGAGATTAACGCCGTTTCACTATTAGAAAACTTTCGCTTGCCAAAGCAGAATCGTCTGCGTAAGCCGAAAGAGTTTCGCAAAGTGTATGCGGAAGGCGTGAAGATCAAAGGGCGTTTTATGACAGCATTCATTATGCCGTCAGAAACGTCTTTTCAGCGTATAGGCATCACAGCATCGAAAAAAGCTATCGGCAAAGCGGTTTCAAGAAACAGAGCGAAACGTCTTTTGCGGGAAGCCTTTCGTTTAAGCAAACCCAAACTAGCTGAGTTGAAACAAAATTACGATTGGGTTTTGAACGCGAGACGAAGCATTTTGAAGGTAAAAATGCAGGAAGCGAAAGATGATTTTCAAAAAATCTTAGCGAAAGTAGAGTTAGAAGAAGAGAAGAATTTAAACAAAGGCGAATAGGGCGTCGTAAGGTAATTAGAACATGAAGTTTTTAGTTTTAGATTTGTTGAAACTTTACAAGACGTTTCTATCGCCTTTTTTGCCGCCTTCATGCCGTTTTACACCAACTTGCTCTGAATACACGATGCAAGCGGTTGAAAAGTATGGTGCGATACGCGGAAGTTGGATGGGCGTCAAAAGAATATGTCGTTGCCAACCCTTCTGCGAAGGCGGACATGACCCTGTGAAATAAAGAAGGCAGTTTAAGAAAAAAACTGACCACTAACCAAAAATGGAAGACCAAAACAAACCACAAAATCAATCAAGATTCTTACTTGCAGCAGTCCTGTCGATGTTGGTATTGACAGGCTGGATGTTTTTCTTTGCTCCTGAACCAACTCAAGAAGAGCAGGCGAATGCGAATACAAATACGAACGCTACACAAACACAACAAGCAAATTCCAACGCTGAGAAAAAAGAAACTGCCGAAGAAGTAAAAAAAGAAGAATCAGAAAAAGCTGAAAAAGCCGAAGAAGAGTCTGATACTGCAACCGAAGAAAATCCGAATAAAACCATTACAATCAAAACACCTCTCTATGAAGCAAAACTTGATACCAAAGGTGCTGTTGCAACCAGCTGGATTCTAAAGTTGAACGACACCGAAGACGAAAAGAGTAGAAAGAATCTCTACGCAGATGGCTCGACGAAAGAAAATAAAATCCCGCTTGAATTGATCTCCAAAGAAGGCAAAAAGAGAAATATGTTTCCATTTCAGCTTTCAACCGGAGATGCAAACCTCAATAAAACAGTCAATCAAAAGAATTACAGCATTTCTGTAGATGATGAAGTAGTTGAACTCAAGGGGGATGAATCAAAGAAAGTTGATTTTACTTACGAAGGAGCGAATGGCGTAAATGTAACGAAAACCTTTGTATTCAATGCTAATAACTACATTGCGGACTTATCTGTAAAACTTACAAAAGATGATAAACCAGTTCCGAATACAAAACTTTTAATCGGACCAAGTATCGGAGATCAAGGAGTAAATCGTTACACATTTTATACTGTAGAACCTGAAGGCGTTTACAATGTAAATGAATCTGCAAATCGAGAATATGCAGTTTCGATAACCGAAGATAACGGAAATGGTTCTGTTGCTGTTCCGGGCGAGGTTGATTGGGCAGGAATAGGTGATACCTATTTCGCAATGGCGGCAATTCCTAACAAAAAGACTAACGGTTTAGAGTTTCGTTCGATTCGCTATGAAGAAGAAGTTCGCCCGTTTTACGATGGAATAATTGCTTGGATCACCCGCAGTCAAAGCACACAAACTACAAAGCATTTAATGACAGCTTATGTGCCAATAAATACTGACGGGGCAACCAATAAAATATATACAGGAACAAAAGATTATTTTGTTCTAAACACTTATAACGATAAGCTTTCTCAGGCTGTCGGTAGAACAATAGATATAGAAGAATTTATCAACTATGGCTACTTGAGCTTCTTTACTCGCCCACTTTCTGTTCCAATTTTGATTGTTCTGAAATTCTTGAACAATTTTGTAAATAACTACGGTATTGCGATCATTATTTTCACATTGGTGTTTTACTCGATGCTTTTCCCTTTCCGTTGGTATTCATCTAAATCTTTTAAGAAAGCATCTAAAAATGCACCTAAATTAAAAGAGATTCAGGATAAACAAAAAGAATTGCAGAAAAAAGGTGTTCCAATGGATGATCCGCGTATGCGTGAATTGCAGATGGAACAAATCAAAATGATGAAGGGAGCGGTTCCAATTGGCGGTTGTCTGCCGATGATCCTCCAATTTCCTCTTTTGATTGCTCTTTACATAACCGTCTCAATTTACTTGGGTTTCCGCCAAGAATCTTTCCTTTGGTTACCTGATTTATCTGCCGGTGATCCGTATCACATCCTTGAATTTGCTTTTGCAATCTCGATGGTTCTGTCATTCAAGTTTTCGCCGACAGCACCTGCCGTCACACCTGAGCAAAAAATGCAGCAAAATATGATGACTTACATAATGCCTGTAATGATGCTTTGGATAATGTGGTCAGCCCCTTCAGGATTGCTTCTTTACTGGTTTACCGGAAACATCATTATGTTTGCACAGCAAATGATAATTAATTACATGAATAAAGGTGATGAACCTGACGAAGAACAAAAGGAAGAGAAAAAAGAAATTTTACGCAAGAAGCCTAAACCTGCTACATCATAAAAACTATGAACGAAATTTGTGAAAACTCAGAAGTGTTTTTGAATGAAATCCTCGGAGATTTGGGTTTTGATATAGAAGCTGCCGTTGAATGGTCAGATGAAGAAGGCTGCTTGATTAATTTAAGTGGTGAAGATGTGCATTTTGCTTTGAACGAGAATGGCGAGATGCTTGATGCTTTTGAAACGCTTTTGTTTCAACTTTTTGGTCGTGAACTAGAACGTCAGCACAGAATTATTTGTGATGCTGATGGCTTCAGACAGACGAGAAAAGCAGAACTTAATGTAATGGCAAAATTTGCCGCAAAAAATGTTCGGGATAAAGGAATCCCGTTCAAATTTGGAGTTTTGAATGCAACCGAGCGTCGTATGATTCATCTCTCACTAAAAAACGAGGATGACATCATAACCGAATCGGTTGGCGAAGGAAGAGATAGGCGTTTACAAGTACGTTTGAAGTAGTTTCTTTATACTGTCCCGCGAAATAATTAAAAGACTCAAAAGTTATTTTTAAACATTTTTGTGTTTTCACATTTCGCGGGCTTATTTGTCTTTATGGATACAATTGTCGCATTAGCAACACCTCTTGGTAGAAGCGGAATCGGAGTTCTGCGGTTAAGCGGAGCTGATTCACTAAAAATTACCCAAAGACTCGTTAATGATGATAAATTTAATCCAAAACCTCGCCATGTTAATTTGAGAAAAATCTATGATTTACAAACTAGTGATGTAGTTGATGAATCTTTAATCACTTATTTCAAAGCTCCTCAATCATTTACGGGCGAAGATGTAATCGAAATTAGCTGCCACGGCTCACCTGTGTTGTTAAGACAGGTTTTAGATTTATGTTTGAGGTTAGATGCACGGCTTGCTGAACCTGGTGAATTTACACTTCGTGCTTTGGCTAACGGTCAACTTGATCTATCACAAGCAGAAGCTATTAGAGATTTAATCGATGCAAACAGCATCGCAATGACTCGCCAGGCGATTCGTCAACTCAGAGGTGAGTTTTCTCATCAACTCCAACCTCTCAAAGATGACTTATTAAATGTGATTGTTTTTTTGGAATCAGCTCTCGAATTTGTAGAAGATGATTTACCTGATTATGAAGCTCAAAATCTTAAAAACAAACTCAAAAATATAGGCAGTCAACTTGGGAAACTAACTGAAACATTTCAAGCAGGAAAACTATTGCGTGAGGGTTTACAAGTAGCCCTTGTTGGACGTCCTAACGTAGGCAAGTCTAGTCTTTTCAATGCTTTACTCGGACAAGATCGGGCTATTGTAACTGAAATTGCCGGAACTACTAGAGACCAACTCAATGAAAGTTTCACGATTAATAATATCCCCATTTCTCTTATAGACACAGCTGGTTTGCGTAATACAACTAATACAGTCGAAAGTATCGGTGTCGAGCGTGCTAAACGGACAATGGCTGATGCTGATTTAGTTATTGTCTTACTTGATGGTTCAGAAAATTTAACACCGGAAGATAAAGATATAATTTCACAAGCAAAAGACTTAAATTACCTAATTGCAATTAACAAAAACGATTTAGAACAAAAAGAAATTTCTGTAAACAACAATGGAAATATTTTGTATATTTCCGCTAAAACTGGTTACGGACTTGATAATTTGCAACACGCCATTGTTGAACCCTTTTCACCGCAAGATATAGATAACTCTGGTTTTTTAGTTTCTGATGCCCGCCACAATGACTTGTTACTTCGTGCTAAATCTGAAATAGAAAACTCGATTTCCCTCCTTGACCAGAAAATGAGTGAGGAAATTGTTTTAATAGGCTTACACAATGCCATCCGTTATCTTGGTGAAATTACAGGTGAAACGACCACCGAAGATATGTTAACTCGAATTTTTTCAACATTTTGCATCGGTAAGTAGGTTTACTTTTATAAGTGAAAAAATTGACATTTTCCTTCCAAAATATAATAGTTATCACAAATTAAAATTTATTTTTTGCGGAGGTTTACCCCTATGATTCCGACTGATTCCGATTTTGAGTTTGAAGTTTCAATGGAAACTGAAACTATTCCTACCCCTGAAGATCCACCTTTTCACATCTTGTTTTTGGGTGATTTTGGTGGTCGTGAGAATTTATCTCAAAGTATCGGTACGACACCTCCTGACTTCAAAGCTCACGAAATTGACCGTGATAATTTTGAACAAGTCATGCGTAAGTTAGATGTAAGGCTTTGTCTGAAATTAACTGGTGAGGAAGACCTTCTGGCACTTCGATTCAATAAATTAGAAGATTTCCATCCGGATAGAATTTTTAAACAAATCCCTCTGTTCACTGATTTACGCGAAACTAGAGAGAGACTATTAAATCCTGATTCTTTTGAATCTGCTGCACTTGAAGTCCGATCTTGGTTAGAGGAATCTGAGGAGAATCATCAAGTTTCTGAAGATGTTGTCCCTTCTAAAGAGGTTAGCATAGAAAGTTCTGGCAATTTGCTTGATGATATTCTCACTGGTACTAAGACGGAGGCTACTACCTATAAAACTCCCGTAACCGACTCTGCGGAATTAAACTCTTTTATTAAAGATATAGTTAAGCCACACTTGATTGAGACAGATGAGGCTGAGCAAGATAAGCTTGTATCAATTGTCGATGAAGCTACTAGCGAATTGATGAGAAAAATTCTCCATCATCCACACTTCCAAGCTTTAGAAGCCATTTGGCGTGGGCTATATCTTACCGTTCGTAAGACTGAAACCAGTAATGATTTAAAGCTATTCTTAATGGATGTAAGTAAGGAAGAACTAGCTGATAACCTCAAATCTGTCAATGACTTAACCGATTCAGGTTTTTATAAAAAAGTCGTCCTAGAAAAGGCTGCAACTCTCGGAGGTGATCCGTTTTCGATAATTTGTGGTATCTATGACTTTGAATTAAATGTTGATGACGTTGCCACTTTAATCAGACTTGCCAAGATCGGGAATACTATTACTGCTCCATTTATTTCTTATGTTAAACCACAAATGATTGGAATAAATTCTCTTGCGGAAAAACCCAGTAAATCTGATTGGAATCTTTCTGATGAAAATGACGAAGCCAAATTATGGACTATGTTGAGAACTATTCCGGAAGCAACCAGTTTGGGTTTAATTATTCCAAAGTTTCTCACACGACTTCCCTATGGTGATGACACCGAACCCACAGAAGTCTTTTCTTTTGAAGAGTTTACAGAAGCATCTGAGCATAAAAATTATGTTTGGGGCAACTCAGCATTTATCTATGCACTTCTACAAGCTCAGAGCTTTAGCAGTTATGGTTGGGAATATAGCAGTCGCGTGTTTTATGAATTAGACGGTTTACCTACACATTTGTATAAAAAAGATGGTGAAACTAAAACTAAATCTTGTGCTGAGATAAATATGACACACGATGCTTGTGATTCTCTGATTGAACAAGGACTGATGCCAATAATATCTTTTAGAGATACTGATTCAATCAAATTTGCCGACTATCAATCCATTTCTTTTCCTTCAAAAAAACTAAAGAGCCGTTGGATATAAATTATTGTATTAAAAGCACTTAATGAGCTATTGTTAAATCTAACGTTGGCAATTATTATGTTCATATTCTAAAATAAAAATTTTGGTTTTATTTCCGAAGTTTAATATTTTATAAAACCAATAGTTTTAGATATGTTTTTTGATGAAGAATTTGATGTCATAGTTATAGGTGCAGGACATGCCGGTTCTGAAGCAGCTTCTGCTTCTGCCCGTCTGGGTGCGGAAACTGCATTAGTTACAATAAATTTAGACTTAATCGGGCAAATGTCGTGCAATCCGGCAATAGGTGGGATTGCAAAAGGTCACATAGTTCGTGAAATAGATGCTTTGGGCGGAATCATGGGGCGTGTAATTGATCGGACAGGAATACAATTCCGTTTACTCAATCGTTCGAGAGGTCCTGCGGTACAATCTCCAAGAGCACAAGCCGATCGTGCTTTGTATCGAACTGAAATGCGTAGGGTGTTGGAAACTACTCCTAACCTACACCTTAGACAAGGCACAGTTGTTCGGTTAATTGTTGAAAATAAAACAGTTATCGGTGTAGAAATGGAAGACACCCGTCGTTTCGGTGCTAAATCAATTATTGTTGCTGCGGGTACTTTTCTGAATGGGAAAATTCATACTGGGCGAAGAAATTACTCCGCTGGAAGAGCAGGTGAGCCAGCCTCTATTGATTTAGCAGAAAACTTAAAAGAACTCGGCTTCCCGGTCGGTCGTTTAAAGACTGGAACGCCTCCAAGACTTGATTCTCGCACAATAGATTGGGACAGCTTTGAAGAACAAAAGCCTGATGAAGAACCCGTAGCTTTTTCATTTTCGACTGAAAAAATAGAACAACCTCAAATAAATTGTTATATCGGATATACGAATGATACTGTTCACAATAGTATCCGTGAAAATATTAACCAATCACCTCTATATTCGGGTGCTATAAAAGGTGTCGGACCCAGATATTGTCCTTCGATCGAGGATAAAGTAGTTAAATTTGCCGATAAAAATAGACATCAGTTGTTTTTGGAACCGGAAGGTCATGATACGAACGAAGTATATTTAAATGGTTTCTCAACTTCCCTGCCATCGACTTTGCAGCAAGACCTACTGCGAATGATAAAAGGTTTTGAAGAAGTTAGAATCGTCCGCCCCGGATACGCGATTGAGTATGATTTTATTGACCCAAGAGAACTCCAGCCAACGATGGAAACCACTAGAATTAAAGGACTTTTCCTTGCTGGACAAATAAATGGAACTACCGGGTATGAAGAAGCTGCTTGCCAAGGTTTAATGGCTGGAGTTAATGCAGCGTTTCACGTGAAACATAGAAATCCAGTCATTCTACAACGTGATGAGGGGTACATAGGGGTTTTAGTTGACGACTTAATTCAACATGGGGTTGATGAACCTTACCGAATATTTACTTCAAGAGCCGAAGCCCGATTAACACTTAGGCATGATAATGCAGATCAAAGATTAACCCCTAAAGGAAATGAAATTGGATTAATAAAAGATTCTGATTGGGAGAGATTTAACAAGAAAAGAGATAGAATAGCCAGACTGAGGAATACTTTGGACAATATCAGGTACAAAAGATCTGATGTTGAATATGCTACAGTTTCACAGATTCTTGGTACTGACTTAGGAGATTCCATCACTTTGTCTCAAATTTCCCAGCGACAAGGTATAAATAATGATCTGATTTTTAAGCTTTTGCCGCAAAATATAAAGAATGAGATTAGTTTAAAAGAGTTAAATACTGCTTTAGCAGACTCGCTTTATAGTGGCTATATTAAGAAGCAAAATGTTGCAGACAATAGAGTTAATAAGCATGATAGGCTAAAAGTGCCACAATCTTTTAAGTTTAATAAAATCAGTGGTTTATCACACGAAATGGTAGAAAGGATTGAGCGGGCAAAGCCTCAGAATTTTGGACAAATTCGTAAAATCTCAGGAATTACTCCTGTAGCTTTATCAACTGTATTGGTTCATCTGACTGCCTCAAAGAACTAAAATTGTAATCAAAAACAACCTAAGTGTTTCACGGGAAACATCAATAAACTTTAATATTGATGTTTCCCGTGAAACACTTTCTTTTTAAGTGGATAGAAATTGGTTTTTGTGTTAGATTGTCTTTTCAAACTTAAAACCATACGGAACAGACAAAAAATGGGAAAAATTATAGCTGTTGCAAACCAAAAAGGTGGTGTTGGTAAAACCACTACATCAGTGAATTTAGCCGCAGGGTTAGCGGTAGAAGAGAAAAAAGTCTTACTTGTTGATGCTGATCCACAAGGAAATGCCACTTCCGGCTCAGGTATTGAAAGATCAGTTAGTAGAAAAACTCTCTATAACGCCATGGTACAAGATGAGCCACTTGAAAACATCATTTTATCTACTGAATTGCCTTTATTTTGGGTTTTACCAGCGGATAAGAACCTTGCTGGGGCAGAAATAGAGCTTGTAGAGCAAGAAAAGAGGGAATATAAGCTAAAAAATACATTAAAATCTATTAAAGATTTTTACGATTATATAATCATTGACTGTCCGCCTTCATTAGGACTCTTAACGGTAAACAGCCTTACAGCGGCTGATTCGTTACTTGTGCCTATACAATGCGAGTATTTTGCATTAGAAGGGGTAACAGAATTATTTGATACTTTGGCACATCTTAGAAGAGTACTTAATCCACAGTTAACAATTGAAGGTCTTTTACTAACTATGTACGATGAAAGAACAAATCTTTCGTCTGCGGTAGCACAGGATTTAAGAGATTTTTACGGTACCCAAGTTTTAGAGACAGTTATACCAAGAAATGTTCGTTTAGCAGAAGCACCAAGTTACGGCAAACCTATTATTTTGTACGACATACGGTCAAAAGGTGCCGCAAGTTATATCAAATTAGCAAAGGAGATTTTGAACCATGAGCAGAAAGGCATTAGGAAGGGGGCTTAGTGCTTTAATAGGTGAAGAAAGTCAACCTAAAGAAAGCAATGAAGGTTTTTTAGAATTAGATATTGATCTTATTAAATCAAACCCAAAACAACCCAGAAAGAATTTTCCAGAAACAGAATTGGACGAGCTTACGCAATCAATCAAAGCCAATGGAATAGTTCAGCCGATTGTGGTTCGAGAAAAAGGGAAGGGATACCAGATAGTGGCTGGTGAAAGGCGTTGGCGTGCGGCTCAAAAAGCAGAATTAGACAAAATTCCTGCGGTTGTAAGAGATGTATCTGATGACAAATTATTAGAGATCGCATTGATAGAAAATATTCAGCGTCAGGAACTGAATCCTATTGAGGAAGCAAAGGCGTATCAAAAGCTAATTGATGATGTTGGTTTGACGCAAGAAATGGTTGCAAATCAAGTTGGAAAAAACCGAACATTTGTTACTAACTATCTGCGTTTACTGAAGTTACCACAAGAGATACTTAGTTTCGTTGAAGGAAATAAACTATCTGTAGGACATGCTAGGGCGTTAATCATGCTTGAAAATAAAGATTCCCAGATAGAACTTGCTAAGAATATAATTGGTATGTCCTTGTCGGTTAGAGATACAGAAAAAGCAGTTAAAAGAATTACACAGGGCGAAACAAAACCTGTGAAAAAAACAAAAATAAAGCCCAAAAAGGATGCAAACGTAAAAAGTGCAGAGAAAAAGCTTCGTCGCCATCTCGGAACACAGGTCAAAATTAATCCCGACGGTGATGGTTTAAGTGGGAAAATAGAAATAGAATATTACGGTGAAGCAGACTTAGATAGAATTTATAACCTATTGATAAAGAAATAGTTACAAGATTTTATGACACAGAAACGCCTAACGGAAATGGTTTCTTGTGCTGGTTGAGTGGCGAAACTTGCACCTAGCGACCTTGCTCAAGTTTTGAGCAAACTTCCGAAACAAAATAACGAAAATATAATCGTCGGATATGAAAACTCTGACGATGCAGGCGTTTTTCGTCTTAATAGTGAAATTTCTTTAGTCCAAACCTTAGATTTTTTTACACCGATTGCCGACGAACCGGAACTATACGGACGCATTGCGGCAGTTAATTCACTCAATGATGTATATGCAATGGGCGGAACTCCCGTTACGGCACTTTCGATAGTATGTTATCCGCAAAAAGGAGATTGGGATGTTTTAGGTCAAATTTTACTCGGTGGTCAAAAAGCTATGAGCGAAGAGAATGTTGCGATATTAGGCGGACATTCGGTTGATGATCAGGAGATTAAATTCGGTTATTCAGTAACGGGAACTGTTGCAGATAAGGAAGTTATTACAAATGCTGGAGCTAAAAGGGGAGATGTTTTAGTTTTAACAAAACCAATTGGAACAGGTATAATCAGCACAGGTATTAAGTTTGAGAAAGCAAGCAAAAAAGCAAGTGAGGTAGCATTAAAAACAATGACTATTTCAGCACGAAACGCATCTAAACATATGACAAGAATTGGGGCAAATGCTTGCACGGATGTAACCGGATTTGGACTTTTAGGACATGCATTTGAAATGGCAAAAGCAAGTGAGGTGACATTTGAAATTAACTTTGCAAAAGTTCCACTATTGCCCGAAGTAGAAAATTTAGTTGAACAAAGAATGCTGACACGTGGAGATAAAAACAATAGGACATATGTTGGTGAAACAGTCAGTTTTGATGATAGCGTTTCCAAAACAATGCAGAGTATATTGTTTGATCCGCAAACAGCAGGCGGTTTATTAATTAGTCTTGAAGAAGAAAAGGCGAAAGAGTTTATAAGGGAAGTTAACGGAGCAGAAATTATCGGAAGAGTTAAAAGTTTCGATCGAAAGCTAATCAAAGTGAATTGAATTAAAAGTTGTATTTTCAGTAGTTTACAAGTGTGAGTAGGAAAGAAAAATACGCAAAAGCAATCGATGAATTTGTAAAATCTATCAAAAAAGATAATGAAATTATTGGAATTTTGGTTTGCGGTTCTTTTTTTACAAATAACTTAGACAAAAATTCGGATATTGATGTTCATTTGCTTCTGAGCGAAGATTGCAACTATCGAGAAAGAGGAAACACTTGGGTTAATGGAGTTGAGATTGAGTATTTCAAGAATCCGCCAAGGCAAATTCGTAGCTACTTTAAGAAGGAAAAAAGTCCACATACCGCGGATATGTTGGTGAACTCAATTATTAAACATAAGTCTTCGAAAGTTGTGGATGACCTGATTGAAGAAGCAAAATTAGTTTTAGAAAATACATCTAAATCATTAAGAAATTTTGAAAAAGAACTTTATAAATATCACATAGATGACTTAAGAAAAGATTTGGAAGACTGTTTAGATAAATCAGAAGAATTAAATTTTAGTTTAGTGAAAAACAAAATAATTGAAGAATGCATTGATATTTTATTTAGTTCGCAAAAGCAACATAAGGGAAAGACAAAGAGGCTTTTTGATCAAATAAAGATTTTGGACGAAAAATTCCTTGATTTACTAACTGGTGCCATAAATGAGGACTTATTAAAAACCGAAAAAGTAAATAATTTGATAAACTATACGGAAAAGTTACTTGGTGGAAAGAGAAGTAGAGAATGGATCTTGCGAAGTGAACTAGATTTATGATTATCAATAATCACAAAGTTTGCTGAAAAATAGAGGAAATATAAAAGTTGTATTTATTTATTTTAGAAACAATCGGAACACAAGAGCTGATTTTAATTGGAATCGTGGCTCTTATTGTCTTTGGACCTCGAAAATTACCGACAATGGCACGAAAAGCTGGACAGATGATGAGAGAACTTCGAAGTGTTTCTAGTGATTTTCGGGCAACTTGGGAAAAAGAAGTTAACTTTGAAGAAGATAATTCCAACAAAAAATTAGAAAAAAATGAAGAGCCAATTCCTTACCTTGGAGAGGGCGAAACTTTTGGTGAAGAGATAAAAGTTGATTCTACTGAGCACGAGGAAAATAGTATCTTACCGGAAATAAAAGAAGTCAGTAAAGAAGACTTTGAAAAGCTAGTTGCAGATAAGAAAAACGGAAAACCCGAACCCACAGAAAAAATAACTTCAGAAAAAAGCGAATGGTTTTAATTTACTGAATACATAAAAACAGCATCACGGAAGTAATTCAAAATGGAAAGCGAAGAAAAAACGAGAAAAGAAGAACTTGGTGGACAGATGTCTTTTTTGGAACACTTAGATGAGTTCCGTAAGAGATTAGTATATTCATTGATCGTAATTGCCATAGCTTTTGGATTCTGCTGGAAATTTTCAGGTCACATTTATAATTTTTTAGCTGTTCCTGTTCGACAAGCTCTAACCGATGCTCAAAGAAAACAGGTCGCTCCAGAGGGAAAAACAGGCGAAGAAAAGATTCTAAAATTATCCCAACTCAAAGAAGGCGACATTGGAAAATATGTCTTTGATAGAGCAACAAATATTGGAATAACCGTAATTTCACAAGGTGCGACGGTGGAGATAGTTGCAGAGAAAGATTCAAAAGGAGATTTAGCTCTGTTTACAAACGAAGCAATTATTACAAGTACTGCAATTATTCCAAAAGGGATTAAACTTCCGGTAAATTTAAAAATTGATGAATCTTCAATAGACAATGTAAATGAAAGATTAATTATTACTACGGCACAAGAACCTTTTACTCTATACATAACCGTTTCACTCTACGCAGCTATCGCACTATCTTTGCCATTTATTCTCTTACAAGTGTGGGGTTTTATTTCTCCTGCTTTGTATAAACGGGAAAGAAAATACGTAACACCATTTATATTTCTCTCTTCAATTTCCTTTATTTTAGGAGCCGCTTTTGCGTATTACATTTTATTCCCACCGGCTGTTAGGTATTTGCTTTGGTTGGGTTCGGATTTCCAATTATTACTCAGGGCAACTGATTATTTCGATTTAATTATTTTGATAATGATGGCTATGGGAGTAATTTTCCAAATGCCTGCAATTACCTATGTCTTATCAAGAATTGGAATTTTGTCCGCAGGATTTCTAATCAGAAGCTGGAAAATAGCACTTGTAGTTATGCTAATAGTCGCTGCATTTGTTTCACCGACAGGAGATATTCCAAACCTTATGCTTTTTGCGTTACCAATGTTTGTTCTCTACGCAGTTTCTATATTTATTGCATGGGTTTTCGGTAAGAAAAGAGAAACTGAAGAAACGGATATTATCTGAAATTTGGAATAATTAGCAGTTTAATAAGTATCTATAAAATTAAAGGAAGAAAATTCTTCAGAAAAGCAACCAGTTAAGGCAGTTATAGCATCTTGAAGAATTATAGAAAACTGTTTAAAATCAATAAGTCTGACCAAGTTAATAAACACTAAAGTAATTTTGCATTAATTATTGCGGTATGGAGTTTTGATCATTATGCATAAGAAAAATTTATTTAAGTTTCTATTTGTGGCAATTTCAGTTTCAGCACTGTTAGTGACATCAATCATTGCCCAAGTAGATGACCCAACAAAGAAAACCAGAAAAGTAAGAAAAGAGATAGACAAAATCTACCAAAACTGGCTTAAAAAAGATGTAAACTACATAATCACAAAAGAAGAAAAAAGAGCTTTTAAAGCTCTAAAGACTGATGAAGAAAGAGAAAACTTCATCGAAAACTTCTGGAGAAGACGTGATCCAAATCCTGATACGGAAGAAAATGAATATCGGGAGGAATACTACGAAAGAATTGCTTACGCAAATGAGAATTTCACATCAGGGAAACCCGGCTGGATGACCGATCGTGGAAGGATTTACATCACATGGGGGAAGCCTGATGGGGTTGAATCACATCCGATGGGAGGTTCTTACAACAGACCTTCTTATGAGGGTGGTGGAACGACCACAACATATCCATTTGAAGTTTGGTTTTACAGACACCTTGATGGTATCGGAAGCGGTATCGAAATTGAGTTCGTAGATCCGACAGGAACAGGTGAATACAGGATCGCAAGAAACGCAAATGAAAAAGATGCGTTGCTGTTCGTCCCTGGAGCTGGTATGACAACTGCTGAAATGTTGGGGCTGGAAACAAGAGGAGATCGAATTACGGGAATTAACAGAAATAATAACTATACCCGCGAGCAAGATTCTCCTTTCAGACGCTTAGAAATTATCAGCAACTTACAACGTCCGCCAAGAGTTAAATTCAGCGACTTAGAAGGAATAACCTCAGCTGATGTTTTGCTTGATAACAATCCACTTGACTTTGAATTGCGTGTTGATTTCTTCCGCCAGTCAGAAGACCGTGTGGTAACAACATTTACGCTTCAAGCTGAAAACAAAGAATTGGTTTTTGAAGATTCCGGTGGAGTTCCAACCGCAAAAATGAACATCTTCGGAAGAATTACAGCCGTTACTAATAAGCGTGCAGGTATATTTGAAGATTCAGTTGTTGCAAATGCTACAGCCGCTGATTTAGCTCAAGCTAAAAAGCGAAAATCAGTTTATCAGACAGCTGTTGCTTTAGCTCCCGGCACTTACAGAGTTGATGTAGCAGTTAGAGACGTTAACTCTGGCAACAGAGGCGTTCGCAAGCTTGGATTTACAGTTCCAAAATATGATGATAAACAACTTGCTACTTCAACACTGATATTAGCTTCCAAACTTCGTGAAACAACCGAAAGAGACATTGGCGGAAGATTCGTGATCGGAAACGCTAAAGTTATCCCGAATTTGTCAGGCGTTTACAAAAGAGGACAGGAAGTAGGAATCTATATGCAGGTCTATAATGCAGGCATTGACCAAACTACTTTACGTCCGGCAGTTGATGTTGAATACATAATCACAAAGAAAGGAAAAGTCATTCTCAGAAAGAAAGAGGACTGGAGTGGTTTAAGTGATTCAGGACAAAGACTAACTTTGGCAAGATTACTTTCAACCAACGCTTTAGAACTTGGTGAATATGAACTCAAAATCAAAGTTCAGGACAATGTTGGTGCAGAAAAACGTCTGTTAGAGCCAACAGCTAAGTTCAAAATAGTTGAATAATTAATTGATTTAAAACTCTAAGAAAAGCCTCTGTTTTATAGAAAAAACAGAGGCTCTTTTTCATTATGGCAAATCTTCAAACAGAAAGGCTTTTATTAAAACCTTATCAAGAAAAAGATAAAGAATCTTTGATAGATTTGTTCACTGATGAAAAAGTGATGAAGCATGTTGGTGATGGAGTGTTGCCAAAAATGGAAGCTGAACTAATTTGGGAGAAACTGCACAATCAGTTTTACAAAACAACTCCCAAAACAATTTGGGCAGTTTTTTCAAAGGAAGATAATCGCTATATCGGACACGCCTCAATTCGTCCGATGAATACAAAAAGTAATAATAAAGAGATAGGTTTTATTTTGAAGCGAAAAGAATGGGGAAAAGGTTTTGCAACGGAAATAACTAAAAGATTAATTCAATTCAGTTTTGAAGAACTCAATCAAAAGAAAATTTTCGCAACCGTGGATAATGACAATTATGCTTCGATAAATGTATTGGAAAAATCCGGAATGAAATTTCTAAAATATGGATATGATGAAGAGGGAAGTTATTCAATTTTTATTATTTACTTAAAGGATTAATTTTTTTACGTATATCTTTTAATTTTAGGGATTTGGCGAACATCAATAAATTTGTCATACCAAAGTTGAAAAACAAGTAGCGTCCAAAGTTGTTTGTAATGATTTGCAACACCTTGCTCATGCTCACGCATCAATTTTTGGACATATTCATAATCAAAAAAGTCCTGAATAATTAAACGATCGGGAGAAAGTAAATCGTGCATAAGTGGATTTAACGTTCCCTTTAACCATTTTCCTATCGGAATTCCAAAACCTTTCTTCGGACGCTTAGTGATGGATTTTGGCAGAAGTCCGTTCACAGCCTTCTTAAGAATATATTTTGAGACACTACCCTTTAATTTGTATTCAGATGGTAGAGAAGCCGCGTATTCAGCCACATTATGGTCTAAGAAAGGTGCTCTGACCTCCAAAGAAACCGCCATACTTGCCCGGTCAACTTTAGTCAAAATGTCTTCAGCCAGATACAGATTCATATCCAAATACTGCATTTGCTCAATTTCATCTTCGGCATTGCAGTTAACTAATAAATCCTTAGCTAATTCGTAAATGTCTAAGTTTTTAGTTGCAAACTGAACATTATCAGTAAGCAATTCTTCTTTTTCTTCGCTTGAAAAAGAGCCAAACCATGAATGATGTCTTTCGATACGATCATATTCAGCAGAAGAGATAAATCGTCGGGCTTTATAGTCAAATGAAAGATTATCAGTGCTAACCGCAAGATTGTTCACGATTGGTTTGATTACACCCGAACGGACAAATTTTGGAATCGTGTCATACACCCTAGCCATTTTGTGTCCGTAGTACATAGGGTAACCTGCAAAAATCTCGTCGCCTCCGTCACCACCCAATGCAACAGTCACATGTTGACGCACGAATCTTGACAAGAGAAAAGTTGGTAAAAGTGAGCCATCAGAGAGAGGTTCATCAAGCCACTGACCAATTTCACTAATTAATTTTCTGGCAGAATCTACGCTGAGCCGATCTTCAAAATGTTCAGTCCCAAGATGTCGTGCTACTTCCCGTGCGTATTTAGATTCATCAAAAGAATCTTCTTCAAATCCAATCGAAAATGTTTTTACTTTCTCTTTTGAATGTTTTACAGCAAAAGCTGCAATTGAAGAAGAGTCAATGCCTCCCGATAATAAAACTCCCAAAGGGACGTCCGAAATTAGACGTGACTTAACCGACTCTGATAAAAGTTCCCGTAAATTATTAGAGGCTTCATTAACGCTAGGTCTTCTTTGAGATTTATTAAAACTTAAACGCCAGTATCGTATTGTTTTTACTTTTCCATTTTCCCAAACCAATCTATGAGCAGCAGGTAGTTTATAAATGCCTTCATAGATGGAAAGCGGAGCAGGAACGTAATCATAAGAAAGATAATGTTGGAGAGCTTCTAGGTTTATTTTTGGGCTTATTTTTGGATGAGTTAGAAGAGCTTTCGGTTCAGAAGCAAAAAATAGCTTGTCATCAAAAATTCCGTAATAGAGCGGTTTTTCACCGAACCTGTCGCGGGCTAGGATAAGTTTTTTTAGTTTTGTGTCCCAGAGTGCAATGGAAAACATTCCGTTCAAAACATCTAAAAAAGCCTCGCCAAGTTCATCATACAAATGGGGAATAACTTCTGTGTCGGATTTGCTGACAAATTTATGCCCGCGTTCTTCAAGACCTTTTCTTAATTCTTGAAAATTATAAATTTCTCCATTCATGACAGCGACAACCGACTTATCTTCATTCCAGACGGGTTGTTCGCCGGTCTCTAAATCAATTATTGCAAGCCGACGCATACCGAGAGCCACCCCTGTTCCGAGCCAAAGCCCTTCTGAGTCAGGTCCTCTATGCCACATACGCTCACACATAGAATTCAGAATGACTTCATCACCGAACATTGGCGGTGTATCTGGGTCTAAATTTGCCCAACCTGCAATTCCGCACATAGTGATTTTTTGATTATGTTGATACAGAATGCGGAAGACTAATAGATTTTATTCTTCCGTATCTGAAAAGCCAATTTTTTCTCGAATGGCATAGATCGCTTTATCTTGCGATTCATGATAAGTCCGTACGAGAAGTTCTGCTAACAATCCCATCAGGAAAAACTGAACACTGATTGCCAGCAAAACGATTGCGATCAAAGGTAGAGGTGTCAGAATAAAAGAGACACCATAGCCAAACTTAAGGGCAAAAGCCCAAACCCCTGCAATCAGGGAAATAATAAAAGCAATTAAACCGAACGAACCAAACACATAGAGGGGTTTGGTTTGGTAAGTCGCTAAAAATTTTATCGTTATAAGGTCAAATACTACTTTAATTGTACGAGAAAGTCCATATTTTGACTTGCCCATCGTTCGTGGGTGGTGATCGACAGGAATTTCCGTAACTCTAGCACCTGCCCAACTTGCATAAATTGGAATAAACCTGTGCATCTCGCCGTAAAGTCTTACATCTTGTAGGACATCCCTACGATAAGCCTTCAATGAACACCCATAATCGTGTAAATGAACTCCGCCTATTTTTGAAATAATGCTGTTAGCAATCCAAGAGGGAATTTTACGTGTGATTAATTTATCTTGTCTGTTTTTTCTCCAACCTGAAACTACATCAAAACCTTCATCCAGTTTTTCCAAGAGTCTGGAAATATCGTTTGGATCGTTTTGTAAGTCAGCATCCATCGGAATCAAAATATTGCCTTTAGCCGCATCAATTCCTGCAGACATAGCTGCGGTTTGTCCATAATTTCGTCGCAAAGAAATTACTCTAACTCTGTCATCTTCGGTAGATATTTCTCGTAGAATCTCCAAAGATTTATCTGTGGAGCCATCATCAACGTAAATGACCTCTGCAGTTTTTCCTAAAGATTCCAAAGCTTCATTGATCTTGGAATGCATAGGTTGGAGATTATCTTCTTCATTAAATACTGGCAAAAACAACGACAATTCAGGACTGTTATTTTCACTTTCAGATACTACTTTTAATTTTATCTGACTCATATAAAGGGCAGTATTACACAGAATGGAAGAAAACCATCTATTTCTGTAAAATTAAAAGGCTTATTTAAGCACAAAGTTTGTGTTTTTTACAAACTAAATCAAATCTCACGCTTTAAGTTTTTAGTTGTTTTTTCAGTAACACTGGCAGGTTGAGCGAGGTCATTAGTAGTTAGGTTGGTTTGAGGTGGGACATAATCAGCGATATTAGAAAAATCTGCTTCATTAAGTTGGCTAATATTCTTACGTGGTGTAAGAATATTTTTATTTTGCTCTTCAATTTCTTTTTCAATCAATTTAGGTTTAACCCAAAAATCATATCCAATGAAACTTACTCCGAACAAAAAAGTCAGGATTCCCACAAGTAAATTAAATTGAACGAAGTAACTTGGTTCGGGAGTTCCCATAACTAAACTAATAAGCAGAAAAATCCCGCCTAAGGTCATAATTGAAACACCTTTTATAGTAGTGATTTTTATATCTTTAGAACTTTGTAAGACTTGTCTTTCAACTTTTCCTTCATTATCCAGTGCTTCAGCTACATCTTCCAATAAAAAACCACAGCTGGAACAAAATTTTACATCTGTGGAAACTTGCTTTTCACTACACTTGGGACAAAACATAACTTTATTCCTCTTAATTTTATGAAACGACATTTTTCCGAATAATGTTCAAATAAAAAGATTGTATCAAAGTTAAAAAACTGTTTTGATAAAAGACATCTTTTCGCCTATATTTTTCATTTGTGAAGAATTGATTTTTGGAGAAATCCCTTTTATGAGTAAAAACACAGCCGACAGAGTAATTGCAATTGTAGCTGATTACAAAGAAAAACCCGAAGATGAAATTACATCTGAAACAACTCTCGATGAGTTAGAGATGGATTCTTTGGATGCGATGAATTTGATCTTTGAGTTGGAAGAAGAATTCGATATAGAAGTTCCTGATGACAAAGTTACAGAAATGAAAACTATAGGTGAAATGGTTGAAGGAATTGAAAAGTTGATTGAATTAAAAGAAAAAGGAGAAACCGTAGAATTAGCAGATACAGGTTCGAACGCATCTGAAGGTTAGAATATATGAGGCGAGTTGTTGTAACAGGGATTGGAATTATTTCAGCTTTAGGCTTAAACGCTGGTGAGTTCCGTAAAGAGTTATTTGCGGGAAAAAGTGGTTTAAAGGATGCAGCGAATGTCGATATTTCTGATTTAAAGTATAGCAAAGTAGGCGAAGTTATCGGCTTCGACGAAAAAGAGCATTTCGAGAAAAAAATGCTTCCGTTTCTCGATAGATTCTCACATTTTGGAATTGTTTCAGCCCGCGAAGCGATCAAAGACTCGGGAATGACTTGGGAAACTGACACCGAACGCGAACGCACGGCGATTATTACAGGGACGGGTGCGGGAGGACAGGGAAATCTCGACGATTTTTACATAGACCTATTCTGCAACAAAAAGACTCGTTTTCCTCCGACCGTCGTTCCGCGTGCAATGAGTAATGCCGTCGCCAGCCACATTTCGATGGAAAATGGAATTTACGGACCAACCTACACAATTACGACTGCCTGCTCATCTTCGAACCACGCTATTGGTCAAGCATTTCACTCAGTCCGAATCGGTACGGTTGATTGTGCGATAGCGGGCGGGAGCGAAACACCTCTAAGCTACGGAAACTTGAAAACCTGGGAATGTATGCGGGTTGTTTCTCAGGATACTTGCCGACCTTTTTCAAAAGATCGTTCGGGAATGATCTTGGGTGAAGGCGGAGCGACAATCGTTATGGAAACGCTCGAATCTGCCGAAAAACGCGGTGCAGAAATCTATTGCGAAATTGTTGGTTTTGGAATGTCAGCGGACGCACACCATTTAACAAATCCTTCTTCAGATGGGGCATCAAGAGCAATAAGCGGAGCAATAAATGACGCAAAATTAAACCCCGAACAGGTCGGTTACATAAACGCACATGGAACGGGAACTCAAGCCAACGACCCGATGGAAACCGAAGCCATCAAAAAATCCTTCGGCGAACACGCAGAAAATATCGCCATCAGTTCCACAAAATCTATGCACGGTCACACTCTCGGAGCTGCCGGAGCAATCGAAGCTGTCGCCACAATTCTTGCTTTAAAGCACGGCACTTTACCACCGACGGCAAATTTCACCGAACCCGACCCCAAATGCGATCTCGACGTAATCCAAAACGAAGCAAGAGAAAAGCAGGTAGAAGCCGCAGTTTCAAACTCTTTTGCTTTCGGCGGGCTTAATGCATCAGTTGCATTTAAAAATTGGAGATAAACACGTTCAGAGTCCAAACTTTAGTTTGCCCAAACGTCGAGCGAAGCGACAGACGGTTGGTTACGTTATTTGAGGAAAATAAATTTATCAAAAATTCATCTTGAGATTTTCACGTTCGCTTCGCTAGCGAAAACTGCAAACTGAAGTTTGAACTCTGAACGTGATTTTTAGCGAATCTTTTCACCCCAATTAACATGTATATGAAGATGTTTTGATTCTTGATATTCTCCCGTATTGCTCAAAATCCTCGCTGCACCTTTTTCAGCAACAACCTGTTCGGTAACTTTTTTGACAACTTCAAAAAGCTCTGAAAGCAAAGGCTTATCTTCATTTTCAATAGCAAAAATTGACGGAATATGTTTCTTTGGAATTATTACAATGTGAGTTTCCCAAAAAGGTTTCGTATGGTGGTAAGCAAGGACATTTTCAGTTTCAAAAACTTTCTCAACTTCAATCTTATTATTCAAAACAAAATCACAATAAAAATCTTCTGTTCCCATATTATTTTTTTGCTACAATGACAATAGAAACACCGAATGGAAAATTAAATTTATTGAGCCACAGCTTTTCCGCTGAAAATATCTTTCCTAAAATCCCGTTTAGAGCTGAAACATTTATGTTGTTTTCCGATTCGGGTTTTACGCCTGTGAATTTCATCAAAGTTCTGCCTGCAAGAATCGGTGCGAAAAATGTTATGTTGGCATAAGTCGCACGTTCGATTGCAAAACCTGCTTTTTCCAAACGTTTTACTATTTGTTTCTTGGTATAGCGTATTCGGTGATTTGAAATATCATCTTGCACACCCCAGAGCCACATGAAGGCAGGTACAAAAATCAGAGTCTTGCCGCCCTTTTTCAAGACGCGATACATTTCTTTCAAACCCGCAATGTCATCATCCAAATGTTCAACAACATCCAAAGCCGTTACAACTTCAAAACTCTCATCATCAAACGGTAATTCCTCTGCCAAACCTTTATGAACTTTCAAACCTTTCCGACGGCAAAACTCCAACGCATCATCTGAGACATCAACGCCTTCCGCTTCACCAAACTTCGCAAGCATCTCAAGATTCGCTCCCGTCCCGCATCCAACGTCGAGGAAACTCAATTCGCCATTCGTAATTCGTAATTCGTTTGAAATTCGTTCAAGAAAAGATTCAAGAATTGCTCTCCGCCCCACAAACCACCAATGCGAATCTTCCACACGATTCATAATCGTATAGGTATGTTCCTCCATTTCTTTTGAGAGTGTAGATGCCATAAACTTTAATCTAATAATACAACTTGATAAATTTCAATAACTATAAATATCAGACATAAATAAGTACAAAATTAATGAAGAAGTTAACAGTAGATAAAAACAGTAAATCCCACTTATAAGTCCGATAGCTATACTGTCTTTATATTCTTCTAATGTCAGCAAAGAAAATTTTTGATTTCTGCTTTTGAATACTTTAACAATTATTCCGAATCCGAATACTGTGATGAAAACAAACAAACCATTCAAAAGAAATGTTGGGATGATTAAAGTTACTAATAAAACGATAAAAAGAATTATGCCAGGCAACCAATTAAAATAAGCAGTTATTAAAGTTATCAATGATAAGACTGTTAAAAGAAAAGCTTTGACAAAGTAATCCCTAAAAAATTCGGAAGTTTCAAACTTTTGTTCTTTGTCTGAAATTTCTACGTTCAATTCGCTATTCATTGACTTCTCCAAATCCACACCAACTATTTTGGTTGTGCCAAGTTATTTTAACATCGCTTGCACCGATTTCTTGCCACCATTTTTGGAAATCTTCTTTGGAGATGTAAAAAGCTGTTGGAGCAACGAGGTGATCGAAGACTATGTTGTGTTGTTCACGCCAGCCGAACGTGGCGAGGTGGTTAAGGTAATCGTTATAAAAAAGTTTGCTGGCTACAGGTTTTGCAGTTTTGTTGAGCGGTTTATAAATCAATTTTGATGCGAGAAAAACGCCGAGAGTCGGGAGTTTTGAAAGTTGATAAAGCGTTGGTTGTTTCATTTTTGAGGTAAAACTTGTCCGAACGGGATTTACGTAATTTATTATCCAATCGTTGTTTTCTTCACCATAAACCCAAGCCGAGATGTGCCCGCCTTTTTTGACTTTGGAAGCGAGTGATTTGAAAGCTTCTTTTGGATCGGGCGTGTGATGCAAAACGCCGACGCTGAATGCATAATCAAATGCATCTTTCTTGAATGGAAGTTTGAAAACATCGGCTTGAACAATGTGAGCGTTTTCTAAGTGTTTTGTTGCTTGAAAAGCTGATTCTACTGCCGAACTCAAATCAATTCCGACAATTTCTTTTGCTCCCCAATCGTGTGCGAGTAAGGTATGACGACCTTTTCCACAACCACCTTCGAGAATTATTTTGTCCTTAAAGAAATCCTGTCTTACAGGTTGTAGCCATCCCAAGAATTGTTCAATATATTTTTCGTCCTTTTGAGTAAATTTATTCCATTGCCAACCGAAGTTTTCTGCTGTTTCTGCCTTTTCTTGTTCGATTTTGTCTAATTCGGCAAAACGCGGAACACCTCGCTCGACTTTATACTCACGTTCGCATTTTTTGCAGTTAAGTATTGCTTCGATTATTTCTTTGTCATCGTATTCGGTAGCGTGCGTGAGCAAAATATCTCCGCCACAGGTTGGACAAGCAAGCAAATTGAGAAGTTTTTCTTTCATTCATTAAATCTTAAATCAGTTTGAAAATTTTTGAATTTTGGACTGTTTCTAGAAATAGAACACGGATTACGCAGATTGCATGAATTCTCACAGATTAGTTTTAGAAAAAATCTTTGAGAATTCGCATAATCCGTGCAATCCGTATTCTATTTGTATTTGTTTTATTTTTACTTGTTAAATTCCCAAATAATTTCTTAGAAAAATTTATTCTTGATTTACAGCATTGTGCAATGAACGCCAGGATTTGTGAAGTAGCTCATCAATTTTTTTCCAATCTTCTTCCGTAACTCCGCCTGCTTCGGCTTTTGTGTCACGGATTTTCATCGCATCCGCACGGAGTTTCCCGTGTTCCATAAAATTTTCAACTGGCATTTTATAAACTTCGGCGGCAGTTTCGGCGAGAGCTTTAGCCAAGACACCTTCTTCGTATTTTTTGCGTTCACGATGGATTATCCACCATTCAAGTTCAAGTTGGGCAGTTTTTTTAACGTAAAAATCTGTTGTGCTTATGTCGCGGATTTCACCGTAGAATTTTTCGAGGTGTGGTAAGACTTTTTCATAATCTTGGCGAGATTTTCCATCTTTGAAAACAAAAGCCGCACGAGCGGCATAATAAGCAACTAATTGTCTTCGCCAAAATGGAAATTTGTATTGTGTGGCAAGAAGTTCGTTGAGTTCGGAAAACATTTGCAGACGCTCGCGGCTATAATACGAACGCCACATTGCTGTATCGAGCTTTGCAACTTCATCCGCATCAAATTTTCTAATATCAACTTTGAGAGGTTTATATAAATCAAACGCAATCCAAACTACTAATGTAGTAAACAAAACAAGCAAAGCAATTGAAATGCGTTTTGAAAATTTTTTCATAACAAAAAATTCGTTATGAATTCAAAACAGATTTAAATTTCTCGTATTCTTCAAAAGGAAATGGTTGATGCCAATTATCTTCAAATTCATCAATGTCTCGCTCTTCGTAAAGTTGTTTAAAAGTTTCATGAAAGGCTCTGGCAATTTGTCTGGCATCTCCTTTGTGCGAAAAAACTTTTTCGCTATTGCTTGAATCTCGTTCTTCGGTCGGATATTCGATTATTTCAATTGTTGTTTCGTCGCCGTTTTTTCCAAAGACAAAATCAAACTCTTCCGGGTTCCGATTCCATTTCAACGTGTGCGAAAGATTTTCATTTTCGAGCAAACTAACCAAAGTTTCAAGCAGTTCCGACAGAGCATTTTCGTGCGGTGCATGTGCCGTTGTCGTATGAAATTCATTTTCGCCATCTTCAAAACCGATAGACATCCAGCCGCATTGCGGTGAGTTAAAACTAACTTCTAATTTTCCAGACATAATTTTTAAGAATCCTTCTCAAGCGATGCAAATTTCTCTTTTAAACTTAAATTGTCTTGCTCTTTTGCCCAAACTGCATCGAAAGTTTTGTTGTTTGCTTCGATATTTTTTAATGCTTCAACAAAAATTCTTGCAACATCTTTTCTAGCAATTCGATATTTTAGATAAAGCGGATATTCAGTTTGGCTAAGTTCTATCGGCTTTTTTCCGCCTCCACCATTCATCAAATATCCCGCACGAACAATTGTGTAAACAAAACCACTTTTGCGAATTTCATCTTCCATCGCAAGTCGCCACTTTAGAGCGTTTCCCTTGATAAAATTCAAAAGTTTGCTCGCCCAGTTTGATTTTTTAACACCGATTGAACTGATAAATAAAAACTTGCCGTTAAAATCATTTTCTTTTGCGGATTGCAAAGTCTTTTTCATTCCTTCAAATTCGGTTTGAATAATCAAATCTTCACCGCAGGGTCTTTTCGTAACGCCTGCCGTAAAAATTATATGGTCGCAATTCTTAGTCGCTTCCGATAAGTTTTCACCGTTTTGCAAATCGCCGATAATTATTTCAACCCTTTCACCAAATTTTCCCCTTGCTTTTTCTTCATTGCGTGCAAAAATTCGAACATCATAATTATCTTTCAGAAGCATTTGTACAACCTCAAAACCCGTTCCCTGTGTTGCACCGATTACTAAGACTTTTTCTTCTTTACTCATTGAATCCGAACCTGCAAAATCGTAAATGATATGGTAACTTTATGAGATAAATTCTACAAACCAATCCGAATAGACAGATGAAACAATATCAAGAACTTTTAAGGCATATTTTAGATAACGGTACAGAACACGAAGACCGTACGGGCGTTGGAACAATTTCAACTTTTGGCTATCAGACACGTTTTGATCTGCGGGAAGGTTTTCCAATTGTGACAACGAAAAGAGTTCCGTTTCGATGGGTTGCGGAAGAACTTTTTTGGTTTCTTTCGGGCGATACAAATGAAGCGAACTTACAAGCAAGAGGCGTTGATATTTGGCAAGAGTGGGCGGATGAAGAACACACTTCGCGTTTTGGTAGAGAGCCGGGCGATCTTGGACCGGTTTATGGTTATTTATGGCGTTCCTTTGGAGGCGATTATCCTGAAATGAATGGTGTTGACCAAATAAAAGATTTGATAGAACAAATCGAAACAAACCCGAATTCACGTCGCTTGATTGTTTCCGGTTGGAATCCCGAAACAGCCACGCAAGTTGATCTTCCACCGTGTCATACTTTGTTTCATTTTAAGGTCGAAAACGAGAAAACTCTGCATTGCCAGCTATATCAAAGAAGTGCCGATGCTTTTTTAGGTGTTCCATTCAACATTTCGTCTTATGCCCTTCTAACTCATTTGATTGCTCATGTTTGTGATTTAGAAGTCGGTGAGTTCATACATACTTTCGGTGATTTACATATCTATACAAACCACCTCGAACAAGTAAACACACTTCTAGAGCGTTGGGTCAAAGATTTACCAACTCTCAAAATAGTAGATGCCGGAGATTACAAAGGATTAGAAGGATTGCTCAATTTCACATACGACAATTTAGAACTTACAGGTTATAAACCACATAAAAAAATAGCTGCTCCAGTCGCGGTCTAAAAAATTTAACATAGAGAATTTAAGTAAATTGTTAAAAATAAAAACCCTGCGATTCTAGAGATTCTCGAGTTAAGAAAACTAAATTATGAAAAAATTCCTGACAGCAAAATGGCAAGACCTTGTGATGGCGAATTATGAAGTTCCGCCGGAGGTTTTGGAAGAGTTTGTTCCGAATGGTGTAGAACTCGATTTTCACGACGGCAAATGTTTTGCAAGCCTCGTTGCGTTTATGTTTCTGGATACACGTGTAATGGAATTTTTGATTCCGTTTCATATAAATTTTGAGGAAGTTAATTTAAGGTTTTATGTAAAACGTGAAATGGAAGATGAAACACGTCGTGGCGTTACATTTGTTAAAGAGATTGTCCCGAAATATGCGATCGCAAAAATTGCACGTATGTTCTACGGAGAGCCTTACGAGAAATGGGAAATGAGCCATTCAAAGGATGAAAATGAACTCGTTTACGCTTGGTGGAAAGACAACGAGCGTTATCATATTGAAGTAAATATCGGTGAAAATACGGGCGTTCCCGATAAAGATTCACACGGCGAATTTATCATCGAACATTATTGGGGGTACACAAAACGCGGTGAAAATCGCACCGACGAATACAAGGTTGAACATCCACCGTGGGAACTTTTTGCGGTCAATGATTTTGAAATAAAAGCAGATTTCGGCAAACTCTACGGCGAACAATTCGCCTTTATGAACGACGCGAAACCTTTCTCAATTTTTATGGCAAAAGGTTCGGACATTTCTGTGTATAAAGGGGCAAAATTGGAGATTGATTAAATTATGAGCGAGGGAAAAGTAAAAGAATATTCAAATGACGAAATTACAGTTATCTGGAAACCCGATCTTTGCATACATTCCGGTGAATGTGTAAACGGTTCGCCAGACGTTTTCAAACCGAAGGAAAGACCTTGGATTCAGATAGAAAAGTCAGCGTCAAAACAGATAATGCAAACGATTGATAAATGCCCAAGCGGTGCTTTATCTTACGTAGTGCAAGATGAAGGTTTGAAAGAGCCTAAAACTTCCAAAAATGAAAATTCGATAAAGATAGAAACGATGAAAGGCGGACCTTTCATCGTACAAAATGAAGGCGTCAGACTTCTCGATAAAGAAGGAAATCTTTGCGAGACAAAAGGAAAATCAATCGCCCTTTGCCGCTGTGGTGCATCCGCCAATAAACCATTCTGTGATGGTTCTCATACATCGGTTGATTTTGACGGTTAATCTGGAACGCAGGCAACCTTGCCTGCGAGGAAAATGAATAAGAAATTTTAAAAACACTCGCAGGCAAGGCTGCCTGCGTTCCCTATTTATGGAAATTATCGGAATAGTCGCAATCGCAAAAAATTACGCCATTGGCAAAGATGGAAAACTGCCGTGGCATTATTCGGCGGATTTGAAGTTTTTTAAGAAAACCACACTCAATCATGCAATTGTGATGGGTTACAACACTTGGGCTTCGATCGGAAAACCTCTGCCGAAGCGTTTGAACATTGTCATGAGCCGAAGTCACGAATTAGAACATCAACCACGAGTGATTTTGATGCGAGACAAACAGGAAGTTCTTGCACTTAATAAGTATTTAGGTTGTGATTTGTTCATCATCGGCGGTTCGCAAACTTATCAAACATTTGCCGAAAATATTGATAAGTGGATAGTCACGGAAATTCCCGAAACAGTTGAAGATGCCGATGCTTTTATGTCGAAAGACTTTTTGGAAGGTTTTAATTTAGAAGAAATGACCGAATTGGAAGACGATCTAAAAGTGAAAACTTATGTAAAAGACGTACAAAATTTTCATCCCTAAAAATTCGAGAAAACAAACTTTTCCGAACTTTCGTATCATCTAAAAAGAAACTCCAAGCTCAAAAAATTATGAAATTAAAAGCACTTATTCTATTTACAGCACTTTTTGTCCTTTTTTCATTGAGCATTTCTGCCAAAAATTATGAATTCAAAAATGGGAATTGGTTTGACGGGAAAAAGTTTAAGAAAATGACTTTTTATTCTGTTGACGGAACATTTTCTAAAAAGAAACCTAAAAATATTAATGAAACGGTTGATCTGAAAAATCAGTTTGTCCTCCCGCCATTCGGCGAAGCACATAATCATAGTGTAGATAATGTTTTCACGCTTGACGGAGTGGTAGAAAAATATCTGAAAGACGGAATTTTTTACATCAAAAACCCGAATAGTATTTTGCGTTTTACAAAACAAGTTCGTCCCAAAATTAATAAGCCCAAAACGATTGATGCAATTTTTGCCCACGGTGGATTGACTTCTAGCGGCGGACATCCGATTCCTTTGTACAAGAGAGTTATTGAAGGTGGCTTAAATCGAGCAGGAATTACTAATGTGAAACAACTCGAAAATGATTCTTATTATGTAATTAATACTGCTGAGGATTTTGAGAAAAAATGGGCGATGATAAAAAAGGAAAATCCTGATTTTATCAAAACTTATCTGCTTTATTCGGAAGAATACGAGAAGCGAAAAAACAGCACGCAGCCGTTTGTTTCAAAAGGTTTAGATCCGAAGATCTTTCCCACGATAGTTAAAAAAATTCAAGCCGACGGTTTGCGTGTTACGACTCACGTTGAAACTGCACATGATTTCAAGGTCGCCGTCGAAGCAGGTGTTGACGAGATAAATCATCTTCCGGCGTATTACGCTTCAAAGTGGCGAAAGAGCTTTGCACCTTACAAAATTGCTGAAAAGGACGCGAAGTTAGCAGCGAAGAAGGGGATTTTTGTGGCGCCGACATATAGTTTGGCAAGTATGTTTGAAAAAGATTCTGAGATAGTCAAAAAAACGCAGGAAGTTCAAAAAGCTAATCTTAAGTTGCTTAAAGAGAATGGCGTAAAGATAACAGTCGGTTGCGATGATTATATGAAAACTTCGCTTAAAGAAGCACTTTATTTGAAAGGTTTGGGAATTTTCAGCAATCTCGAACTCTTAAAAATGTGGACGGAAAACACACCTCAGACGATTTTTCCAAAACGCAAAATTACAAAATTAAAAGATGGCTACGAAGCAAGTTTTATCGTTTTAGAAAAGAATCCAATTGAAGACTTTGAGGCGGTGAAAACAGTAAAATACCGTTTCAAGCAAGGTGTTCCATTGGAATAAACTTTAAAGTTTAGTTGTAGGTATTGTAGAATCTTTCAAACAGCAAAAGGAGAATAAAAAGCTTATGATGGGCGGAAGAAGTTGGGACGATTGGATTGAAGAATACGCTCAGGCACATCAGAATCCAATAAACAAAATGACACACGCGGTTGGGATTCCGATGATTGCTGTTTCGATCTTGCTATTGCCGACAAGCCTTTTTGTTTCGGGCTTTTGGACTATTCCTCTTGCACTTTTTGTGATCGGTTGGATTCTGCAATTCATAGGGCATTATTTTGAAGGAAAACCACCTGAATTTTTCAAAGATTGGCGGTTTTTGCTTGTTGGACTTCGTTGGTGGTTTAAGAAAATCCTCGGCGTAAATGTAAGCAAAGAAAGCAAGTAAGACACACTACCTTCTGGGAACATTGATCATTTCAAACCTGATTTTGAAGTTGCCGCTGTTATAGTCGGCGGCATTATCGTTTACCAAAAACTCAATCTTGCCGGTTTCATTAGGATAATTTTGCCAGTATTGACCAGCTGAGACAGGTTGAATATTGGAATGTTTTCCATTTGGATAGTGAGTTCTCATCAGCAATGCTCCTGTTCTAAATTGCTTAAAAATTCTACGGTTCTTATGTCCGCTAACTCCTCTTGCCGAAACTCTGTTTTTAATTCCATCTAGATTAATCCTGCCGCTGACTCGCACACGAAAATTTTCTCTCGGAACAGTTTTGATATTAGATAATTGCCAGCCAGACTTCGCATTAACGCGATAAGTCGCACGTTTTGTAGGGACTTTCGGTGTCGGGAAAGTTATTATGTCGTCTTCTGGAGTTGGATTCGTGATGGGAGTTGGTTGAGGAGTTTCTTCAGGCTCTTCCTCAGGTTTTTCTTCTGGTTCGGGTTCTTCCTTAGGAGTCTCTTCTGGCGTTTCTTCAGGATAGATTTCAGGAGAACTTTCAGGAGATTTTTTAGGAATAGAAACTAGTGGTTTAGATTTTGGTTTTTCAGATTGGGATTGCCACGCTAAAAAAGCAATTCCTGCTGCACCTGTAAATACAAGAAGAATAAGTGCTACTAAACCGCCGCCGATTGCTAACAAAAGCTTTGAATTATTACCTTGAGGCTTTGGTTGTTGAATTGTCTGAACACTTTGTCCTCGAAGAGCAAAATTATTAACGACCGTTTCTTTTTCGTAATCTTCCGTAACTTGCTCAGAAGGTTTTTCGCCCGTCTGCATATTTACGGTTTCTAAAGGAACAACCATACGTGGCTCATTTATCAAAGAATCTCCGCATTCCAAACAGAAATTCATCACGTCAGTATTGTCATAACCACACTTTTGACATTTTTTCATATCCTTCAATTACTCCCCAATACTTAGAACGAAAAATACCGCTATTTTTGCTTTTGCACAACAAAATGGGATGAAACAAAGCACCAATAAATTTGCACAATTAATATTTGCTTAACAAGAAAATTAGATTAACATTATGTTAAATCAAATCATTTCCAAACTATAATATTTTGAAATCACCACTTTTTCTAGCACTGGATATTGGAACCTCGAGCGTTCGTTCGGGGATTTACGATTGCGAGGCAAATGTTTTGCCCGAAACGATGGTTAAGAATGAACGCCATCTGACCGCAACCGATGACGGCGGTTTTGAGATTGATGCAGGAGAAGCTTTTTCGCAAACCGTTCAAGCAATTGATGATGTCGTCACAAAGCTTCCCGCTGAAGTCGGACAAATCGAACACTCTGCTGCGTCTTGCTTCTGGCACAGCCTTTTGGGAATAGACAAAGAGGGAAATCCGACCACGAAACTTTTTGCTTGGGCAGAAACTCGTCCTGCTAAATATGTCCAAAATTTGAGAGATGATCTAGACGAAAAAGAAATTCACAACCGAACGGGTTGTCGTTTTCATTCAATGTATTGGACGGCAAAATTACTTTGGCTTAGTAAAGAAAGACCGGAGGAATTTGAGAAAACAGATAAGTGGATTTCGTTTTGTGATTATTTGGCTTTGAAGTTTTTTGGCAAGTTGCAGACTGGTGTTTCAATGGCTTCGGGAACAGGGATTTTCGATATACGAAAAAACTTTTGGGATGAAGAATTACTCGAATATCTGAAAATTAGCGAAGAGAAATTACCTGAAATAGTTGAAAATGATAATGAAACCTTTCAACTGAATGAAGAATATGCAAATCGTTGGAAAGTCTTACAAGATGCAAGATGGTTTCTTGCAATCGGTGACGGTGCTGGAAATAACATAGGTGCAAATTGTGTACGAAGAGATAAAGCGGCATTAATGATTGGAACTTCGGGAGCAATGCGTGTTGCTTTTGAAGGGGAAGTTCCGGCAAAGATTCCCGAAGGACTTTGGTGTTATCGAATTGACCGCAAGCGTTTAATTATTGGGGGTGCTCTATCTGATGGCGGTGGTTTATACGGATGGCTAAAGAAAAATTTTCGTCTGAAAAAAAATGATGATAAAACAGAAGCCAAAATTGAAAAACGCAAAGCCGACCAACATGGAATCACATTTTTACCTTTTCTAGCTGGCGAACGCAGCACGGGCTATCACGATTTTGCGGAAGGTGCGATCATCGGTTTGCGACACGCCCACGACAAAATTGATGTAGTTCAAGCCGCCCTCGAATCAGTCGCTTACCGTTTTGCAGAAATATATGAGCAATTAAATGAAGTTTTAGAAATTAAAGAAATCATCGCTTCGGGCGGGGCTTTACGGGAGTCCCCGATTTGGACGCAAATAATTTGTGATACACTTGCCCAAAATATGAATTTGCCCGCAACGAGGGAAGCTTCTTCGAGAGGAGTTGTTTTACTTGCTTCGGAAGCAATCGGCGAGATCGAAGACATTGCAAAACTCGAAACGCCTGAAGGAAGACGTTTTAAGTTTAACCCTGAAAACCACAAAATCTACAAAAAAGCCCGAGAAAGACACGAAAAATTCTACGAAATGCTTGTATCTTAAAAACAAGGAGTTATCCCCAAAATGAGTAAGCGAAAGAATCGTTCATCAAAAATATGTTTAATTTTCCTGAGCTTAATAGCACTTTTAACAATACATTCGGTTACAGTTTTTGCTCAGAATAAATGTAGCAAATCGGGAGACGCACAGAAATTTACTTTTCACAACGCAACAACTAAACCCGTTGAAATAAAAGTGGTTAGTAATGACTGTAAAGAGGGCGGAGGGAAATTACTAAAAGCCGGTGATAAAGCTGGGGGGACTTCTTATACAGGGGTTGTTTTTCGTATTTACGAATTTGGAACTGGCAGGTTAATTTCAGAAGTCGTCTTAGAAAAATCAAAACCCCTTTACACAATTAGCGAACCTAAGAAAAGCACAGCTAAAAGTGCAATTAGAATTAAACCCGACGAAGGCTTTCTGAAGGCAACAAATGAAATTAGGGCGAAGAGAAATCTTTCACCGATGAAATTGGATCAAAGATTAACGAATGCTTGTCAGTTTTTGGCAGACTTAATGGCTGAAGTTGATAAAGGTTATCCCGTTCATAAAGCAAGTGAACTCGGAAAGAAAAAACAATACAAAAAAAGGAATAAGGCAAAACAGCGTTTAGTATTTTATGGCTGGGACAAGAAAAACACAGCACATTTTGAAGCAACTGCCCTAGACACTGTACAAGAGTACAATTTAATAGGAAATAATTTTGCCAACATTTGGGCTAATAGCAATACCCACGACAAGCCTTTTTTCGATAAACATAGAGTTAAATACAACAGAGTTGGTTTCGGAGTTGCTAAAGCCAAAAGAGGAACAAATAGGTATTACGCCTGTGCAATTTTCGGTAGGGAGAAAAATTAAAATTTTAGAATGAAAAGCCAAAAATATACATTTACTCTGACGATTTTTTCCGCTGTTTTTCTTTCGTTTATATTGACTTCATTTGCTCAAAATTTGACCGTTCGAAATGCTCACTCGATGGTTTATGATTCAAAAAATAATGCAGTTTTGCTTTTTGGAGGTGCGGATGAAAAGCAGGTTTACGGTGATTTGTGGAAGCTAAACAAAAATGCTTGGGAAATAATTAAAACTTCTGGATCGCCTGAGCCGAGAACATTTGCAAGTCTGGCTTACGATGAAGAAGGACAGAGAATAATACTGTTTGGTGGTAACAGCGTTTTATTCGGAAGTGAAAAAAATCCCGCGAAAATGTTTGGTGACACGTGGGAATTTAAGGATGGAAAGTGGAAAAAGTTGGAGATAAACCCCGCACCCGAACCGAGAGCCGAAGCTGCAATTGCTTACGATGCATTGGAAAAGAGAATAGTCCTTTTTGGTGGATATAAATTGGTAAATGGAAAAATAGTAAAACTAAATGACACTTGGGAATTGAAAGGTAACAGATGGAAAAAATTAAATGAAAGTTACATTTCGCCAAGAAACGGTGCGGCTTTAGCATTCGATGAAAAGTTGAAAAAGACTGTTTTATTCGGAGGTTCTACTCCAGACAAAGAATACGGCGAAGAAACGGGCGAAACTTGGCTTTTAAATGGCGGAGCTTGGCAAAGACTACAAACTAAACAACCCGCAAATATCTTTAACTCAAATATGGTTTTTGATAGGAAATCAAAACAAACATTCAGATTTGGAGGCTGGAATGGAACTGAAAGAATAAATGAAACTTGGGTTTTCAAAAACCGAACATGGAATAAAGTATCTTTTCAGACCAATCCACCTGCAAGAAACCACTCCTCAATGGTTTACGATTCTGTAAACAAACGAATAGTCCTTTTCGGCGGACACAATGGCGAAAAAATCTTTGGTGACTTGTGGATTTTTGAGAAAGGAAAATGGTCTAAAAAATTTGAACATACTCCAATAAAGAGATTAGCTAACGGGCACTAAATTTTATAAGTTAAGCATTACAGCAACAAAGACAAAGAAGATTTCATTACCAGATTCCTTGAAAAGATTTGTTGAGGAAGGGTTACAAAGCGATGGGTATGGAACTATTAGCGAATATATTAGAGAACTGACAAAGCGTTTGGTGAAAACAGGATAAATGATGAAAGTGATTTACTCCACAATTTTAGTCTTGATTTTTAGTTTTACGATCTTTTCCCAAACAAATGAGACAGATTGTCAAAAAATCATAATTAAATCTCCTGATTACGTATATACGAAAACTACTTTTGAGGTTTCTGCAACTTACAAAAAAACTACTTCTTCAAAAACTTCACGATTTAATTGGACGATAATAAATCAGGACAAAGTAACTAAAATTAGCCAAAAACAACTTATTGAGATTACTTCTGGAGATATAAAATATGGAGAAACAAACACAATTATTGTTTTAGTAGAATCTTTAAACGAAAAATGCCGAGACATAGAAATTGTAAAAATCCCTTTTTTCCAGCGTGTTGGCTCTCCGCTCATAATTGATGTTTATGGAAACTTAAAATGGAAGGATGAAAAAATAAGACTTGATGCGGCTATTATTGAAATTACTAACCCTAATAACGCGGAGTTACTTATATTTGTTGGCTATGATGATGAGTTACTAAAAAAGGGTGTGAAAAAGTATCTTGTAAAAATATTAAATCACTTAAACTCGCGTGGTTTGAGCAAAGATCGAGTAACATTCCTAACAGAATATGCAAAAACCAAACAAACAAAATTGCAACCTTTACCGCCTGAGTTGGATGCTAGAGATTTTTTTACTGAATATTTAATAATCAAAGGTGAAGATTTAGAAAAAGTTGCTAAAATGTTCAAATAAACTATCAAAACTTAAAACCTAAAAAACTATGACAACTGCATCTATGACGCAACAAACAATCGAACAACTTTCCATCAACACGATCAGAACTTTATCAATTGACGCCGTTCAAGAAGCGAATTCCGGACATCCGGGTTTGCCGCTTGGATGTGCACCGATGGCATATGTTTTGTGGACAAAATTTTTAAGGCATAATCCGAAAAACCCGAAGTGGTTTAATCGTGATCGGTTTATTTTATCAGCAGGACACGGTTCAATGTTGATTTATAGCCTCTTGCATTTAACTGGTTATGATTCGATGCCTTTGCAGGAAATTAAGGATTTTCGTCAATGGCAATCAAAAACGCCGGGGCATCCAGAGAACCATATGACTGAAGGAGTTGAAGTAACGACAGGACCTTTGGGACAAGGTTTTGCAAACGGCGTTGGGATGGCGATTGCGGCGAAGCATTTTGCGGCTCGTTTTAATCGTGAAGGGTTTCCAGTTGTTGATAATTATATTTATGCGATCTGTTCGGATGGCGATTTGATGGAAGGCGTTTCCTATGAAGCCGCATCATTAGCAGGGCATTTGAAACTCGGCAAAATCATTTATCTGTATGATGACAACGAGATAACGATTGATGGCGGAACTTCCCTTGCGTTTTCCGAAGACAGAACAAAGCGTTTTGAAGCTTGCGGTTGGCATGTTTCACGTGTCGAAGATGGGAATGACTTGGAAGCAATCGAAAGTGCAATTCGGGAAGCACAAAGCGTAACTGACAAACCCTCGATAATCCGAATTAATACAGTTATTGGTTTTGGTATGCCGAATGAAGGCACGAGCGATGCACATTCAGACGCAATTGGCGACGAAGGCGTGGCAGAAACAAAACGAAAATTGGGTTGGGATGAAGACAAAAAGTTTTTCGTGCCGGATGAGGTTTATGATCATTTCAAAGAAAGCACGACACACGGAGCAAAAGCCGAAAGTGATTGGAACGAATTGGTTGAAAGATATACTGAAAACTTTGCGGATGATGCGAAGACTCTTAATTTAATTTCAAACAACGAACTCCCTGAAAATTGGGAAGATTCTCTGCCATCGTTTGAGGGTGTCGAATCAAAAGCAACCCGCGTTTATTCGGGCGAAGTCATTAATGCGATTGCCGACGATATTCCAAATATGATCGGCGGTTCGGCTGACTTAACAGGTTCAAACAAAACTGAGATTAAATCTTCAAAACCATTTCAACCTGATTCCTACGAAGGTCGAAATCTATATTTCGGAGTCCGCGAACACGCGATGGGTTCTTTGATGAATGGAATGGCACTTTTCGGCGGAACGATTCCCTTCGGCGGAACATTTTTGACTTTTTCCGATTATATGCGTCCGGCAATACGCCTTGCGGCACTTTCGGAAATTCAAACAATTTACGTTTTCACACATGATTCGATCGGTCTCGGCGAAGATGGTCCAACACACCAATCCGTCGAACACGTTTCAGCCCTGCGTGCAATCCCGCACTTATACACCATTCGCCCGTGTGATGCCCACGAAGTCCGTGAAGCTTGGCGAATCGCCATCAAACGCAACCATGAACCAACCGCTCTAGCACTTTCGCGTCAAAAAGTTATGGTCATCGACCGCGAAAAATTTGCTTCAGCGGAAGGCACGGCAAAAGGCGGTTACATCTTGGCGGAAGCCTCAAATGATGAACCGAAACTAATAATCATCGCCACAGGTTCGGAAGTCGGTTTGGCAATGGAAACACGCGAAAAACTCGAATCCGAAGGAACACCAACTAGAGTTGTTTCGATGCCTTGTATGGAACTCTTTTATGACCAAACAGAAGAATATCGCAACGAAGTTTTGCCCGAAAATGTAACAGCAAGACTGGTCATAGAAGCAGGCGTCCGACTCGGTTGGGAAGGAATAATTGGCAAAGATGGTGATGCGATTACAGTTGATAAATTCGGAGCATCCGCACCTGCTGAAAAAGTTTTTGATGAGTATGGATTTAATCTCGAAAATGCAGTTGCAAAAGCGAAAGCATTGCTATGATGTTTTATGAAATTACACACTGATTTTCAAGATTATTATGATTATGCGGTTGGTTATGGTGTTGATAAAAATGTCCATTACAACCGCTTTTCTAAATCAGCTAGAATAAGCATTAAATCACAACGCAATCTACCTCACTTTCAAGATGCAAATTTGCTGGGATTTTGCGGAGAGATTTATCCTTTTATCACAATCAAGAAATTCAATCGAAAATATGATTCATGTGAGTTTGATTCAGACGAATTGAAAGTTGTAGAAACTTTTCATGCCTATTCTTACAAGGAATACAAAAATAAAGAGGCAGAATGGGAAGACTACTCAGATTCTTTCGGATATATGAGTCAATCTATGGATCTAAAGTTAAAGCAGTTCTTTCTTGATTGGCGATTACGAGATGATGCGGTCTTTCTGGAGCATAAAGTTCCCGTCTGGAAAATTGAATTAGATGAACCCATATATAATGGAACTTTAAATCCTAGATTGAAAGATTATAACTTTGAAGTTGTTAAAGATGCTTTTACGGCATTCCAAGAAATTTCAATGTACTTATCTAACATTTTGATTGAGCAAAAAGAAATTGCTGAAATCGAAGACAAATATAGAATTGAGCAACACGGATTTGATAAAAAGTTGAGTTTTCGTCATAGAAAAAAATCTCAATAGGATTTTAAGTTTGTGGGAATTTTACACTTAACGTTTGGAATACTTATTTTTGCAGTATTTTTAATAACAGGACAGTATATGCGTGCGGATTATCCTGATAAGGAAGTAATTTCTCAGGAATTGCGGCTCTTGATGCGTTCGCGGCATATATATATTTTGTTTTCGGCACTTCTGCATATCTGTTTGGGGCTTTATTTTCAGTTTGGTAGCAAAGGTTGGCAAAAGATTTTGAAGACTTTCGGGTCAGTCTTACTGTTTGTAAGTTCGGGTTTTTTATCTGGGCGTTTATTGCAGAAACTTATTACTTCTCGCATTTTACTGATATAAGTCGTTGGGGAATATATCTTTCTTTAGCTGGAATTGTCGGACATTTATTGGCGGCAATCAAATTTAATTTTCGAGGAAGTAAGGTATTGACCAAAAACTAATCCTCATTTATTTCTTTTTCGAGCCAACTTAGGGCGTCTTCTCTATTATCAAATATTTGCAGATTCCATTCAGTTTTCCTGGGAATTTTCTTCAAAGTTTTAGTAGCTTGTTCGCTTATGTTTGAGTAAGAAACTACTGCCATTGCTTTTATTTCAGGCAGGTCTGCCAGATTGATTTGAGCCTCAAAAGTATATGTGTATTGGTTAATTTTATTGACCAATATGCCGAATGGAGACTCTAAATTTTCCAAAAGCCAACGGTGATATTGATTAACCATACGGATGTCCATCTCAACACCTTCGTTGACTATTACTTCCATCATTGAATCATTTAGCTTTATCAGCTTAGCAAAAGGTAATTTATGTATTTTCATATTTTGGGAGAAATATGTGATTTTAAAAGTTGTTTGGGGACTACCAACTAATATTTTAATTGGATGATGATTTTTTATCAACCTATTTTAAGCATAAACTCAAACGCCTGTTAAAATAAATCTATGCCGATAAATATACTTTTGGTAGAAAATCAAAGTTTGGTTCGCTTAGGAATTAGATCAATTTTTAGCTCGCAGAAAGATTTAGAGATTATAAAAGAAGCGAATAGTAGCGAAGATGGTTTTGAGCAATTTAAGTTGCTAAAACCCGACGTAACAATTCTAAGTTTACGAATGCCTGATTCTTGTGCTGTTGATGAGTTGGACAGATATTTTGACGAAGATCCAAAAGCGAAAATAATTGTTTTGGCAGAGCATTCAGGCGATGTGGAGATAAAAAGGTCTTTGGAAAAAGGAGCTTTAGGGTATGTTTTGAAAGATATATCTGAAGAAGATTTAATAAGAGCAGTTAAGATCGTTAATGCAGGAAAAAAATTTATCCCGAGCGAAATAGCTAATGTGCTAAGCGAAAATCTAGGTACGGAAGATTTAACTAAAACCGAGCAGAGAGTTTTGCAAATGATTGTTGGAGGAATGAGTAACAAAGAGATTTCTTTTGCATTGGATGTTTCGGAAAACACCACCAAAACTCACGTCAAAAATATTTTTGATAAATTAAATGTTTCAGATCGAACTTCGGCAACAACTACAGCAATAAGAAGAGGGTTGGTTAGGATTGATTTTTAGAAAACTTTAGCTTTGATCGCAATTCATAACTAATATCACCCAAAAGTATGAGAGAAAACTCGCCTAACTTAGTGATTTCACGGCGGTTTTTTTTGTGTATGATGTATGTGTAAGTTAAAGAAATAACTACTGAAACGAACAAGGGAGGAATAAATAAAATGATCAAAGTTAGAAGAGCAAATGAAAGAGGTGGAGCAGATTACGGTTGGTTAAACACGAGCCATACATTTTCATTTAATACGTATTACGATCCAAATTATATGAGTTTTCGCACTCTTCGGGTAATAAACGAAGATTTTGTTGAACCAAATCAAGGTTTTGGAACACACGGGCATCAGGATATGGAAATAATTTCCTATGTTGTCGAAGGAGAACTGGCACACAAAGATAGCAGCGGCGGAAGCGAAGTTCTACGTCCGCATGAAGTTCAGCGTATGACAGCAGGAACGGGAATTCGTCATAGCGAATTTAACCCATCCGACGAAAACAAAGTTCATTTTTACCAAATCTGGATTATGCCAGAAAAAAACGGTCTGAAACCCGGATATGAACAAACTTATTTTTCACCTGAAGAAAAGAAAGGAAAACTGAAATTGGTTGCATCCAGAGGTGGAGATGATGGTTCGGTACATATAAATCAAGATGTTTCGTTATATGCTTCAATACTTGATAAAGAAGAAGCAGTTTCGCATGAATTATCTGAAAATCGTCACGCCTGGATCCAAGTTATCAAAGGGAAGCTTGAAATAAATGGCGAACAATTAGATGTAAGCGATGGAGCAGCAATTAGCGAAGAAAAACTGCTCAAAATCAAATCTCTTGAAGATTCAACTGAATTTTTACTGTTTGATTTAAATTAAAAAAAACTAACAAAATATTCGTTCAAAACGTCTAAAACTAAAGAGGAGTAATTTATGAAAAAATTATCTATCTTATTTTTAGGCGTTTTATTTGTAATCAATGCATCTTGCGTGTTTGGTCAGAGAGAAAATAGAACTCGCGGAAATTTAGTTGAAAAAAGAATTAGGGTCGGAGATTTATTGAGAACATTTTATGTTTATGCACCAAAGACTCTACAAAGAAATAAAAAACATCCATTGGTATTCGTATTTCATGGCGGAGGTGGAACTGCTCCCAGAATGGGAAGATTTACTAAATTTGATGCTTTAGCCCGAAAAGAAAAATTTTTCGTCGTCTATCCGCAAGGTATCGGAAAAAACTGGAATGACGGACGCGAGACGAATAAAACCAAAGCCCACAGAGAAAATGTTGATGATATTTCCTTTGTAAGATCAATGATTGATTCTTTGACCAAAGAGTATCGAATTGATGAAAAACGTATTTTCTCAACGGGACCTTCAAATGGTGGAATTTTTTCTCATTATATAGGTGCGAATATTTCTGATAAATTTGCCGCAATTGCTCCTGTAATTGGCGGGATCGCTGATCCTTTCTACAAAAGATTCAATCCTAAAAATCCAGTTTCTGTTTTTATTATTCAGGGAACGGCTGACAAACTTGTGCCTTACAATGGTGGCTATATTGCTAGAAATCGTGGAAAAGTAATCAGCACAGATAAAGCAATAGAACTTTGGACAAATCATAATAAAACTGACAAGAAGCCTGTAAGAGGAAATTTACCTGATACGAACAAAAGAGACGGTTGTACTGTTGATACATTCCTTTGGAAGGATGGCAAAAATCGCACAGCGGTAAAACTTTATAAATTAAATGGTGGCGGACACACCTGGGCTGGTGGGATCAACTTCTTTCCGAGAATGATTGTGGGTAATGTCTGCAGAGATTTTGACGCCGCAGAAGTAATCTGGGAATTTTTCAAAAATCATCCAAAACAGTGAACACTTCAAAAATCCAAACGAATTGAAAAAGCGAATTGCTTTTTGGGATGGTTTTCTAAATTATAAGTAAACAAACAAAAAGCAAAAATAAACTGTATTTGCGTCTTTTGACTTTAAGACAAAATAAATTCAGCTTGGGAGATTTTTAAATGGAAACAAAATTTGCATACGATTCGCTACCTTATTCCGATTCAGTTTTTACTCAGACACATCCTGACCGGCTTTGCAGTTTAGCAAGGTTATTTGGGCTAGACGCTCCAGACATTGAGAACGCACGTGTTTTGGAACTCGGGTGCGGAAATGCGATGAACATAATTTCTCAAGCCTATCATCTACCAAATGCAAAGTTTGTCGGCATTGATCTTGCAAAAAGTCACATTGACTATGCAAAAAATTCTGCGGAAGAATTGAACTTATCAAACATAGAGTTTTATCAGAAAGATTTGATGGATATGTCTGTGGATGATTTTGGCAAATTTGATTACATAATTGCACACGGTCTAATTTCTTGGATACCCGATTTTGTTAAAGAAAAAACCTACTCGCTCTTTAAAGAATTACTCAATGAAAATGGGGTTGGTTATATTTCATATAATGTCTATCCCGGCTGGAGTTATCGTCAGATGATGAGAGGTATAACCAGGATTCACACTCGTAATATTGACAACCCTGTGCAAAAGATTGAAGCGGCGAGAAATTTTGTTACGATGCTCAGAGATAATACTGCGGAAGGTGTTTATAATTCTGTAATTTCAAATGAATTGAGCGAATATTACAAATATCACACCTCGGTTATATATCATGATAATTTGGCTGAGATAAATGAGCCCTACTATTTTCACGAATTTGCTGAAAAATTAGAAGAAAATGATTTACAGTTTGTTGCTGAATCACAGCTCTTCACGATGTCCATTTATAACTATCCACCTACACCGAAAGAAATCATAAATAGTCAAAAAGATATTGTCTGGCAAGAACAATACAAAGATTTTTTAACGGGACGACCATTTCGACAATCAATTATTTGTCACAAGAAACACTCATTAAACCATACTCCTGAAATAGATAAGTTTGAAAATTTTTATGTAGCAGGGGCAATATCAACTGTTTCTGAAGAGCCCGAGATACATACTGAAAAAATTGAGAAATTTACAGGACTAAAAAATCAAGGTGCTGAGATCAATCATCCTCTAACAAAGGCTGCCCTTTATTATTTAGGGCAGATTTGGGGGAATTCTATCTTGTTTTCAGAATTATTTGATGAAGCAAGAAAAATTTTAGAGGAGAAAGGAGTAGATTATGAAAATTGGGATGAACAAATCCAAATAGCAAAAACGATTGTTTCCCAAATTATCTTAAACTTAGAACTAGTTGAAATTCATACATATAAAACCGAGGTTAAAGATGAAAGTATTGATAAGCCTTTGTTAAATAATTTTGCACGTTGGCAATTAACGAAAGGTCAATCAATTTTAGGCAAGTATGAAAGAGTAATTAAAGCCAATAATCCAATTCTCAAAAAACTTGTAACTTTACTTGATGGAAACCACACAGAAGAAGATATTTATGTGAAAATGAAAACCTTTTTAGAAACAGAGCAAAACATTGAAAATAAAGATGAAATTTTTGAACACTTGGAGGATGACATTAAAAAACATCTCGATGAATTTGCCAGATCAGGGATGTTTGTTTAACCGATCAGTTTTTAATAAACTAATCCAAAGTGATAAAAAATTCATCAACTCCAAAAGACGCAGCAGCAATAATTCTATTAAGTAATAACCAAAAAAAAGTGCTTTGGGCGAGAAGAAACCCAAAGCTCAAATTTTTGGGTGGTTTTCACGGATTTACAGGTGGAAAGGTTGACGAAAGTGATTCGAAAACAAAGGTGAGAAACTGTGAAGATAAAGAAATTGCTAAATCAATAGCCTGTGCTGCCCGTGAAACTTTTGAAGAAATCGGTATTTTACTTGTTCGTAATGGAGATAAGCTTACAAAAGGTCAGAGAGTATCTTTGCATGATGATCTAATTTCCGGGAGAAGCACATTTGCTGAAATTCTGGATTTTTGGGGACTTTGGATAGATGCAGAGGATTTTCTGTACACGGGCTTTTGGACAACTCCCGAGTTTTCCCCAATTCGTTTCAAAACAAGATTTTTTCTAGCCGTCTGCCCTCCAAAACAAGAACCTTATCAAGCAATCACGGAGATGCAGGAGATAGAGTTTATTGATGCCGAAAAGGCAGTTAAGAAATGGGCTAGATCTGAAGTGCTAATCGCACCACCAGTTTTGATCTCCCTAAGGGCTTTAGCAAAAAACAAGGATGTCCAGCTCAGTTCAATAGTTGAAAAACTCAAAGAAAAATCTAACAAAGCTAAAGGACATCTGGATTACATAGAATTAAATTCTCGCGTTATTTGTATGCCTTTGCGAACTGAAACCCTTCCACCTGCAACACATACAAATTGTTTCATAGTTGGCAAAAAAGAGTTTGTAATCATTGATGCGGCAACACCTTTTGAGGAAGAGCAAAGAAAGCTTTTCGCCTTGATAGATGAATTTATTGAAAAAGGTAATAAATGCAAAGAGATAATAGTTTCGCACCTTCATCCGGATCATTTTGGAGGTGAAACTGCATTAAAAAATTATCTAAAGCAAAAACACAATTTAGATGTTCCAATTGCAGCCCATGAGATAACAGCAGAAAGCTTAAACGGTAAAATTAAAATAGACAGGTTTATTGAGGATAAAAAGTCTTACAAGCTGCAAGAAAAAAATAATGAAGCCTTTGAACTAAAAGCACTCTATACTCCCGGGCACGCCCGCGGACATCTCTGTTTCTACGATGAAGAACTGGGTTTTCTGCTCTCTTCTGATAATGTCGTCGGGCAGGGAACTGTCGTAATTGCACCTCCTGAAGGGAATATGACAGATTATTTGAATTCTTTAGAACAAATGAAAAATCTGCCAAACTTAAATTTTCTTTGTGGTTCACACGGCTCAGCGATTTATAATGCAAAGGGTAGAATCAAAAAGTACATTAAACACAGACTCGAAAGAGAAGAGCAGGTCTTACAAGCAATAAGACAAGGTGCTAAAAACCCTAAAGAAATAGTTGAAAAAATCTATACTGAATTAAATCCTAAGCTATTTCCTTTAGCAGAAAAATCTGTCGAGGCACATCTCGAAAAACTGGATGCGGAAGATAGAATTTCACTTTCCGCCCAAAACTAATCTGTAAGGAAAGTGTCTTTTTACAGAGATGTTTTCTAGATTGGCTTTTTGGGCTAAGCTGCTCATTTCACTGGTCTTAAAACCTCTCAAAATCGAAAGAGAGCCATCTTCTCTTACCAATCGGCTGATTCTAAATCCAACACAAAAAATCTTGTAAAACGCGTATGCAATAGCATGTCTATGAAGATCAATTACAAAGATTTTTCGCTTTGAAACGCGGGACATCTCCGACAAGTTTTCAACAATCTGCTGTTCAGTCAAGTGATGTGTAAAGAGAGAGCTTATAACATAATCAAACGAATTATCCGCAAAAGGAATCTTCAAAGCATTAGCTCTAATAGACCTTATTTCCTTAAAATCTTGGGATTCCTCTAAAATTGATTCTGCCGAGCGGGCATTCAGCTCTAAGCCATAGAGATTTGCATTCTGATTATTCTTTCTTGCGGATTTGGCAATAGTCCGCAAAAGCTCGCCCGATCCTGCTCCGACATCTAACACACTAAAATTTTTGAGGTTTTCTTGCTCAATGTCTTTTAGAAGAGTCTTACGCAAAGCCCAATTATCACCAGCAAAACGATTTACGAGCCTTATGTCATGTAAAAATTGCTCATATTCTTCGGGTGTATAATCCCCCGTATCAATCCTTTCTAGTTTTTGACTTCGCTTGCTGAACATCTCCTTTCAAGAATAACAAAAAGTAGTTTTTAAGTTCCAAAGCAAACACGAATAAATATTTTTGTGTAAAACGAAAAAATATTGCTTATGTACTACAAATCAAATATCATCACGGCATTCGAGAGAAAATTGAAGTGTTGTCTAATTTATCAGTAGGTCATTCTTAGAAAAGAGGAGGAAAGCGATGAAATTAGCCAAACATATATTAGATTCCAAAGGCAATGAAATTTGGCACATTTCGCCTGCGGATTCTGTCTTAAATGCTATAAAACTGATGGCAGAGAAAAAGATCGGTGCATTACTCGTGATGGAAAATGAAAATTTAGTAGGCATAGTTTCCGAAAGAGATTACGCCCGCAAAATTATCTTACAGGGAAAATCTTCCAGAGAAACGCCTGTTAAGAATATAATGACGTCCGATGTTACGTTTGCAAATCCGGAAGAAACCATCGAAAAATGTATGGCTTTGATGACCGAAAGGCGTGTAAGACATCTACCAGTCCTTGAAGATGGAAAAGTAGTCGGAGTTCTTTCAATCGGAGATTTGGTAAAAGCCATCATTGCCGAGCAAAAATTCCAAATTGAACAACTTGAGAATTATATTTCGTACGGCTATTAGTGTTAATAAAAAGTTTATTTCAATAATTCAGAACATAGAGTTTTAGATGTTCGAGATGTTTTAGTGTAGATTCTTTAAAAAATGCTGATTGCAATAACTCATAAACCCTCTCCCCATCTAAACAATTGTGAACTTACACACTTACAACCACAAAAAATAGATATAAACAAAGCCAGCTCACAACATAAAAAATATTGCCAAACTCTCACTGATCTGGGAGTTAAAGTAATTACCTTAGATGAAAATCTTTCAATGCCGGACTGTGCTTTTATCGAAGACACTGCGATTGTTTTAGATGAAATAGCAGTCATAACTCCGATGGGAATCACTTCACGACAAGGCGAAACTGAGCTTGTAGAAAAAGAATTAGCTAAATTTCGCCCGATAGCAAAAATAAAATCTCCTGCCAAGATCGAAGGCGGAGATATACTAAAAATCGGGAAGAAGCTTTATGTTGGTTTATCTACTCGGACTAACTTAAAGGGAATAAATGCTTTAGAGAAAATCGCAAAACCTTTTGGGTATGAGATATTTCCCGTCAAAATATATAATTCATTACATCTGAAAACAGCCTGCACTGCACTAGACAATGAAACAATTTTAGTGAATTCGGAGTGGATTGACACAGATTGTCTTGGAAATTTTAAGAAAATTAGAATTTCTAAAGAAGAACCTTTTGCAGCAAATATTTTGAGAGTAGAAAACAAAATTTGTGTTCACTCAGAATTTAACAAAACCAACAAGATACTTGAAGATTCAGGTTATGAAATGGTACGTGCTGATATATCGGAGTTTTTGAAAGCTGAGGCTGGATTGACTTGTTTGAGTCTGATTTTTATGGAGTAAATTTAGTAATCAAAGACTCAATAAGTACGAGTCTTTGATTACTATGCCATAAGTAATCTTTATAGTTTCTCTGGTGAACTCGGCTGCGAAGGGGTAGCACGAAAGTCATCTTCTTCAGGGTTCTTTATTTCTCCGGGAACCTGAGAGAATATTCCGTAAATTACTCCATAAGCCACCAACATAGTTACGAAGAAACCAACTATGAAGATAAATAATTGCATAATTTATTTACCTCCCGTAACTAACTTAAAGTAAATGCCAAAGCCAAGTATCGAGGGCACCCAAATTCCAACGAAAACTCCTGCAAGTTTTTGTTCTTCTCCGAATACACCAAACCAAAGTGATACTGAAAAAAGAAATGATATAAAAGCTGCAACTAAAATTGCATAATCTGATTTGTTAAACATCTTACCTTCCCCTTGTTCGTAAAAAATTGATAAAGCAAAATAAGTTTCTGTTGAATTCAGTTAACTCAACAGAAACCTCGCTTGTGGTTATCATTATTGCTTTCGTAGCGTCCGGGAAATTGGATTCAAATTTATAACAAATTGCAAAACTAAACTGAAAAACAGTATTACAAATGAAGATGCTGTGTGGTAAAAATTAGATATGAATAGATTTATTTTGTCGGTTGCAAAAGTTACGTTCTCAATAGTATTTCTTTTTGCTGTTTCCGGTTGCAGACAAGCCAAAACTGCACCCGTTGTTGAATCAAAGAGCGAAGAAACCAAAATACTGCTTTTGGGTGATTCGAGAGTGCATGGCAACAGACCCGACTTTGAAAGTTACCGTTATGAACTTTGGAAAAAACTGATTGCCGACAAACAAAAGGTAGATTTTATCGGATCTATCGAAGATGAAAGTTCTTATCCCAAATTTATGGGAAAAACTTTTGATAAAGACCACGCCGGAGTCGGAGGTTTTACCACGCAAGATATTTTGGACAATCTTGAGGAAGCACTTGCCGAAATGGAAAAACCCGATGTTGTTTTATTGGGAATTGGTGGAAATGATCTGATGAGTAGAAATCCCGTCGAAGATGTGATTGAAAACATCAACAAGATTATAGACATTTTGCAGGCTGAAAATAATCAAATCACAATATTTGTCGAACAGATTGCTCCCGGACGCTCAAAGTTTATGACGCCCGAAGTTACTAAAGTTTTCAAAAGTTTCAATAGTAAAATCCCAACTTTGGCTACTAAACAAACCACTACCAAATCAAAAATTATTGCCGTAGATATGGCGAGTGATTGGTCGGATTCATACCTTGCTGATGACGTCCATTATAATGAGAAAGGAGCAAAGGTTGTGGCGGAAAGATATTTTGCAGCAATCAAGCAAACTCTAAAAAATAAAAATAATTCGTCGAAATAATAATTCCGCAATGTATGAGATCGGACTTAACAAGTTTTGTTACGAGATCGTGCTAATATTTTAAAGATAATGTCAAAATCAGGGAAAATTTTTTGTTTAATTGGAAGTTTTTTATTGCTCGTGATGGGAATTTTTCATGGGTCGGGTTTGTCTTGGATAAGTGCGGAAATCGCAAATTCTAATGCCAAATCTTTTCTTAAAGATGTGTTTCTGGTTCTGTTTATTCACGTTTCAATCCAATTGATCGGACTTGCGAGTCTTGGGATTTTAACAATGTTTCTGGGTCGGGCGGCACGTGCAATTTTGATTTTTTTGAGCGTTATGGTTATCTCAAATGTCGCCTTGGCATTTTACTTGGGAGCGATATTTCCGGGAGTTTTATTGTTGACTGCGGCTGTGGTGTTTTTGCTTGCGGCAATCAAAGCATCAGAAAAAGATTGAATCTCATTCGGGATAAGCATCCATCGCCGTCGAAGCTATATTTTCCAAAACGCTTTGATTACATTGGTTGCGATGCAAGACAGCCATTCCTTGAACTATTGCGTTATAGAACTGCGAAGTCTTAGCCGCATTGCCTGAAAACCTTCCTTTCTGTTTTTCACTTTCAAAATAATCCGTCAAAAGTTTTTCATTTAATTCATGAAAGCTCTTTATTTCTTCAGCTATGCGTGGATGATTTTCGCTTGCCAAAATCGTACTGTTAACGATCAAGCAACCCACGGGAATTTCTTGCGTTTGATAATTGTTTATAAACCCAAAGAGCCATTCCCTAATCATTTCTTTCGGTGGCAAATCTTTTTCCAAAAGTGCCGCAAAATGTGTTTGATATTTTTTGTGGTATTTGCGAAGTGCCGTTATGAACAAATCTTCTTTGTTTCCAAACGTAGAATAGAGACTTGGGCGATTGATGCCGAGTTCTTTTGTCAGATCATCCAGAGAACTTCCCTCAAAACCGCGTTTGAGGAAAACTCTTAGTGCCGCTTCGAGAGCGTCATCTTCCTTAAAACATTTCGGGCGACCGCGTTTTTTTTGTGTTTCTGTCATCAATTTAATAATACCACTTGACTTTTATACTGACTAGTATAAAATCTATTTTTATACTGAACGGTATAAAAATAGTAAATATAGGAGAATTTATAAAATAATGTCACGTTTATCGGAAAAGATTGCACTAATCACAGGCGGAAACAGCGGAATCGGTTTGGCAACGGCGAAAGCCTTTGCACGCGAGGGTGCGAAAGTAATTATTACGGGTAGAAATCAAGAAACGCTCGATCAGGCGGTCGCGGACATCGGCGGCGACACGCTCGCAATTCAAGGGGATGTTTCGAATTTAAATCATCTTGATGATGTTGTCGGTCAAGTAAAAGAAAAGTACGGACGAATTGACGTTTTGTTTGCCAATGCGGGAGTCGCAATTCCAACGCCCTTGAGCGACATCACCGAAGAGCATTTTGATCTGCACTTTAATATCAACGTCAAAGGACTTCTTTTCACAATCCAAAAATCTTTGCCTCTACTTTCCAAAGGAGCTTCGATAATCTTAAATGCATCAATCGTCAAAGATAAAGGGTTCGCAGGATTTGCCGTTTATTCAGCAACTAAAGGAGCGGTCAGAACTTTGGCAAGAACCTTGACCGCCGAGCTAAAAGAACAAGGCATACGCGTCAATTCAATCAGCCCTGGACCGATCGCCACACCTATCTACGACCGTATGGGATTGCCACAAGAAGCACAGGATGAATTCGGCGAAAGCGTCGCATCCCAGGTCCCATTAGGACGTTTCGGAGAACCCACTGACATCGCCGAAGCCGCCGTATATCTCGCTTCGGATGAATCAAAATACACGACCGGGATTGATTTAACAGTTGATGGCGGATTGGCTCAAGTTTAATTTTTTCACAGACAATAAGAAAATAGGCAAAAGGGTGTTCGATGTTTATTCTTCAAATGCCCTTTTTTGTTAGCTTGCTGAAAGTAAATAAAAGTCTAGGCAAAAAGAGTATCTTTTACCTAGTTACAAATAATATAGTCTTCAATAACTTACCAAAATTAGAAAGTATGTTGCCACTCATTTTTCCAATTATCTGGCGTAGCGTCATATTTCCGCCTGTAAAGAGTTTCTCTTAATTCTTCAGAATATAAAGATATATCCCAATCTCGCATTGCCCCGCTGCCAACCCCACAAATTCCACTATATGAATAATATTTCGCTAAGGCGGTCATTTCTTGATTCGTCCAAGCGAGTTTGCTAAAAAGGAGAGTAATCAGAGCACCAATAGGAGTAAATTGGGGAACTTGCTCAGTATTTTCTTTTGTATGCCCCAAGTAACCAGTTGAAATGGAACCAAGTGCCCTATCTCTAGAAAGATTCCACTTATAACCATAATCTTGAATCGGACCATGATAAACCATCTTTAGAGACACCCAAGTTGCGAGATCAGCCACACATAACAAATCCAAAGTTTCTCTTGGGTGATTTAAATGTTCCTGATCACTTTCGAAAAGACAATCATCAATCCGCTTTAAAGGATTAGATTTAACTTTTTTCCAATTATGAGGATGTGCTAAAACACCAAAAACAAAGGGAGCGTGAAGTTCCTTGTAAGGTGATCCAGTAATAGGTGCTGGAAAAAATGATTTAAGCTCTGCTGAGGTTTTCATTATTTTCCTAAAGTGTGAAGACTTTAAAGTGGTTTTACATTCAAAAGCTGCAGCTACTCCGTGAGCTAAATACAATTTTTTCGACTTCAATTTTTTGGGATAGGAATCCTTTAAAACCAAAATATCTAATTGTGGACTGGTTCTACCATCATAACTTATTAATCGCCCTTTCGTTACAACATCGTAAGTAGCTGGAAGCCAATCACGCAAAAATTCTGCCCAGTTTTCTTCTCCCTGATCCCGAGCAGTTCCTGGATCATCTATTGCACGTCTTTGAATTCGTGTATATTCACTTGCCATTTCGTGGCTTACTTGCGACATAAAATCGACTAAATCATGTCCTTTATCAAGTTCTTCAGCGTTAGGTTCCCTTGCTAGAGTTTGATAAATGTGTCGACTTTGATCCACAATTCTTACCATATTCATTATTAGATTATGTATTTTTTGATTTTTTTCAAACAGTTTATTAAATCAGCAGACATTCAGTTTCTCGTGTTCAGAAATACTAAATTGTGTAAAATAATTCAAAATGATGAAAACCAATAAATCCAAATTATGAAGTGGGAAAATAGAAATTAGTAAGATATTAGTAATTATCTAATGCAAGGGATATGGTCTCCCCCTAAACATTTCCCTCCGTAGTCATTCATCCCTTATGACTTTGAGCTTAGTCTTCTAGACTGTAAACTAATCGCAATTAAAATATAAGGAGTTTCGACCATGAGAAAATTAATTGTTTCGGCGTTTTTGACATTTTCTATTTTTTTTACCGCTTGCCCGACGAATCCTGAAGGAGGCAAGACAGGGGAAGGCGACAAGCCAAAGATGACTGAAGAGGAAATCGTTGCGAAAGCGAAAGAGATTCATAAGGAAGTAATAACACTAGATACGCACTGCGATATAAACACCGACAACTTCACCGATGACAACAACTACTCGAAAAAGCTGGAGAACACTCAGGTCGATATTCCTAGCCTAAAAGAAGGCGGACTCGATGTGCCTTGGTTCATTGTTTATACAGGTCAAGGCGAACTCAACGAAGAGGGCTACAAGAAGGCGTATGAAAACGCGATAGATAAGTTTGATGCGATCGACAGACTCGTTAACAATTATTCAAAGGACGACATAGATTTGGCTTTGACTTCTGAAGATGTTCGCCGCATCCATAAGGAAGGTAAACTCGTTGCAATGATCGGAGTTGAGAACGCTTATCCGATGGGTACGGATCTAAGTAACGTCAAGAAATTTGCTGATCGAGGTGCACGTTACATGTCTTTATCGCACAATCGTCATAGCCAGTTTTCCGACTCGAATACGGAAGAAAGCAAAGATAATCCTGACGCTCCCATTCATAACGGTCTCAGCGAACTTGGTAAGAAAGCACTTGCTGAAATGAACAAGTGGGGAATTATGGTTGACATATCACACCCGTCACAATCAGCGATTAAACAAATGATCGAACTTTCGAAAGCTCCGGTCATCGCGTCGCATTCATCCGCTCGCGGTCTGGCAGACCATCCACGGAATCTGACCGACGAACAACTCGAAATGGTTAAGAAAAATGGCGGTGTTGTTCAAGCGGTGGCATTGGGAGCATATCTGAATGTCGAGAAGGCAAGTAAGCGTCGGTTCGCTGAATTCAACATCGTTAAAAAAATTGCGGAGAAAGAGGACTTTACGGTTTATCCATCGAGTGCGGCAATGCGTCAGCAAATTAGAGACAAGGAGAAGCAAGATGAGTATTTTGCAAAACTTCGTGAGATTCGCAAGAAGGCAGAACCTGAAATCAAAGAGAAACTAAAAGACGTTCCCAAGATCGACGTCAAAGACTTTGTTGACCACATTGATTACATGGTCAAGAAAATCGGTGTTGACCATGTCGGCATTTCCTCTGATTTCGACGGTGGCGGCGGAGTCGAAGGTTGGAACGATGCTTCTGAAACGCTAAACGTAACGATTGAACTCGTCCGACGTGGTTATACTAAGGAAGAGATCGAAAAAATCTGGAGCGGTAACCTCCTGAGAGTCCTCGACAAGGTTCAGGAAGTAGCGAAGCAAATTCAGGAAGAGGAAAAGGCATAAAGAGAGGGTTTGCATAAAAATTAAGAATTTTAGAATATTTCCAACAAACTTTGTTTTATAATTTTTTTTTATCGTGTGCGGGATTGATTGATAATAGTCGGTCGATAATGGTCTTAGAAAAAATAAAGCCGTAAAAATGATTGGAACTTAACCCGCGAATGCGGGTGATAGCATAAAGCCCAGCACGCTAGTGCTGGGGGTAGTTGAAATCATTTATTAAAGCCCTTGTTAAAGGGCGACAGATATTCGATGTGATAAATTGCTGTCGCTATCTTCGATAGCTCTAAACCGTTGTAAATCAACAACCTAGCGTTCCACTTCGCTTCACACTAGGCTATACGCTTCCGCCATTTTCAATGGCTGGTTTATTGCGGTATTTATTTTTCAAAGACCATTATCGACGGACTATTCTTGGTAAGAGTTTAATTTTGGAAGCTACTGATTTTCCCTTATCCCTACATCCTCAAACAGACGATAATTAAAATTACTGACGTCAATAATGCGATGAATGTCCGAATCCAATTCCAACGAAGCCAGGGGATTTCAAAACTCTTTCGTGCTTCGCTAAGTTCTGATTCCGACATCTTTTCAATATCTTGTCCTTGAAGCTGATTGTTCAACGGGATATTTATAGTAACAGTCGGCAATTGGACTCCAACTGTATAGACAACAGCGGCAGTTATTACTAAAATTCGGGCGGCACCTTCGAGTTGCCACACGGACAAAACTGCCGTGGCGATTATTGCCAAAGCTGATCCGAGCCAAATAATTATAAAGATCGGCTGATTGTTTTGAATCACGCGGTCAATTGCTTTGAAAGCTCTTAGAAAACCCGAATCACCCAAAGTTGCAATCCCGGGCATCAAAACTATAGCAAAAGCAACTAGAAAACCGGCTACCAATGAACAGAGTAAAGTTGCAGTAAATAAAGAGACATCGATCATTCTCATAATTCCTCCTTTGAAGTCAGTAGCGTCGCCGTGAGGCGATGTGTTGTCATAAGCAAAAACTGACGTATCGGCTTACGCCTAACAGCATTAAGTTAAGCAAATTTAGGAATTTCAAGAAAGATTTTTGCCGCAGATTTCGCGGATTAACGCTGATTAAAAAGAGATTTATTAATAAATCAAAAAAATCCGTGTTCATCTGTGTTCATCTGCGGCAAAAAATCTTCTTAACTTAATGCCATTGGGCTTACGCCGACGCTACTGACCGCACATCCACATTTAATTTGCTTCAACTTCCCAAACTCCCGTTTTGACGATGTCTTGAGCATAATCGGAAAAGTCTTTTGGTGCCCGACCTAAAGCTCTTTCTACTCCGTCCGTAACATAGGAATTACGACCATCCAAAACTGTTGAAAAAAGATAATCCATAATCCACACAACATCTTCCGGTGCACCACTTGCTTCGATATGACCGACAAAGGCTTCGTGCGGAATCTGAACATATTCGATTGATCTTCCCGTCGCGTTTGAAAGATCGGAGGCAATATCGTCAAAACTCATTAAACGCGGACCTGTAACTTCATAAACTTCGCCCGCGTGTCCCGATTCGGTCAAAGCCGCCAAAGCAACTTCCGCAATATCGTCCACATCTACAAAAGGTTCCAGAGTGCTTCCGGCGGGAAGAGTTATCTGACCTGATAAAATCATTTCGACAAACGCTCCTTCAGAGAAATTCTGATTAAACCAACTTGCCCGAACAATAGTCCATTCAAGACCGCTTTCCTGAACGATTTTCTCGCACGCCTGAGCTTCTTCTTCGCCTCGACCTGATAATAAAACAAGCCTTTTAACACCGTGTTGTTTAGCTTTATCCACGAAGCTTTGAATCGAATCCGTCGCACCGGGAACTGCTAAGTCAGGTGTGTATGTAATATAAGCAGATTCGACATCTTCGAGACACACATCCCAACTTGCTTCATTGTTCCAATCAAAAGCCGGAGAAGCCGAACGAGAACCAATTCGCACGGGCAAATCTTTTTCTTTAAGACCTGCAACTATGCGTCGTCCTGTCTTTCCCGTGCCACCAATTACTAAAGTAATTCCGTTTGTTTCAAATGTATTTTCTTTATTATTGTTTTTCATAATTTGCTCCTTTTTGATCAATTTTAAGCAAACTATAACAAGCGAAGTCGGACTATTTCTTGACACTAAATGCCAAAGTTTTGACCGAATATGCCAAAGTGGATTTAAAGTTATTTTGAAAGGGATTCAAGACGGTATGAGCGAGGCGTTTCGCCTTCCCAACGCTTGAATGCACGGGCAAAAGCACTCTGTTCGGAGAAGCCCGTCATAAAGGCGACTTCTGCCAGTGAATAATCAGTTTGTTGTAAAAGCCTTTGGGCAAGCAGACGGCGGGATTTTTCAACCAAAGTTCGATAAGAAAGGTTTTGGTCAGAGAGTTTGCGTTGCAAAGAGCGACTACTCATCCCGAAGTGTCGAGCCATATCAGAAACGGTCGGAACTCCTTCGCTCAATGATCTGGAAATTTGTTTGCAAACCATTTGGTCAAGTGTTTCGCTGTCTTTTAGTTCTAAAACTTCGGATTCGAGATGTTTATCGAAAAACTTTGAAATACTTTCATCGCCCAACTTGTTTGGAGTTTTTAACATCTCGCTGGAGACAAGCAGAGCGTCCTTGTCTGAATCAAAATAAACGGGACAACCAAAATAATCTTTATGTTTAGTAGTGGTTTGAGGCTTTGGATGCTTAAAGTAAACCGCTAAGGGATTGAATTCTCTAGTGCATACCTCACGACTGATCGAAACAATACTGGCAATCGTTGCCTCGTTTGAAAGACGCATCCCCAAACGTCTTTCACCAACACGATAGAGATGCATCAATCCGCCGCGAGGTGTCATTTCGACTTCATAGTTGGCAACACTAGTCAATACCCGAGCATAGCGTCCTGCCCTTCGATAAGATCCGTGAAGACTTGTTGCCGACTTAAAAGCAAGACCAAATGCCCCATAATCATCACAACGCATCGCTGCTCCGGCTCGCAAAGGAATAGTGACAGCATCTTCATCAAGAACAGCTAGTTTTTCTAAAAAAGCATAATAATCCGGGGCAGAAACCATTAACTTTGGATCAACCGAACTGTCCGGATCAATTCCCATTGACAACAGAATTTCATCCTTGTCAATAGTATCGTCAGCTATCCCAAGAACTTTCCTTACAAACAGAGATGTTATCTGGCTCATTCAGAAAATTATAATATTGTAAGTGCGAAAAATTCCACATTAATTGTTGTATAATCCGCAAGTTTCCACATCACACAAAATCTTTAACATAGCAAAATCAATAGTTTAGGTTCCACGGCACATTGATTGCGGTAAGACTGTGTAGAAAGCAATCAATTTGATGCAAATTCTGCTTATGAAAGGAGGTTTTATGAATAATCAAGAAGCTTATAAACAAGCGAAAGTAAAATTAGAGGCAAGATATGGCTTTTACACACATCTAATAGTTTACTTAGCAGTCAATCTTTTGCTTTTGGTAATTAATTTTAGCAATCTTTCCGAAGGCATCTGGTTTGTATATCCGCTTGGCGGATGGGGAATCGGATTATTCTTCCATGCTCTGGGCGTTTTCGTATTTGAAGGAAGAAGATCGCTGGTGACAAGAAAGATGATCGAAAGAGAATTGAATAAGGAGAGTTTCAGAAACGTATGAGTGATACAAAAATGTCTGCACATCCGAATCTGTTACTTCTCGAACGTCTTGGGAATTACTTCCCGCACGACATAGATAACATGGGGGATTTGATCGCGGAAGACTTTGTTTTCCATTATTACAATTCGGAACTTCCTGAGTTGGATGGTGATTACAAAGGACTTGATGGACTCAAAAATCTATTTGAAAATCTTGGAAAAACGACCAAAGGAACTTTCAAGCTCATAGATGGACAATTAATTCATATGGGAGACGAATTGGTTGTTCTACAAGCGAAGCATATGATGACGGTGGAAGATACTTCATTTGAGGTTGATGCCGTGGTCGTTTGGCGAGTAGTTGAAAATCGCTTTGTTGAAGCCTGGGATATACCCGCTGTCAATACGACACGAAAACTAAGGTAGTTTTAGAGATCTGAGCGGATGAAATGGCTCGTATTCGAGCAATATCTCGCAGGTGACCAAAAATATACGGTCGCCCCTATTAGTTTTGTATTTTTATGTACGGAATTATTGCCAAAACCTCAAAATTAAAAATTAATTCTCTTGATAAATTTATAGATTTTTCATCGGAAAATCGGTGGAGAAGGTTAGTTTCTTAAAGGGTTTACCTTTTAGGAATTAGTGATCTCAAAAGCAAGTATTGAGACATCATCCTCAAGTCCGCGAGAACTGTCCCACTCATTGACGCTTTTCATTATAGAATCAACACAATCGTCCAAACTATTATTTTCATTATCAAGAATTGTGTCTGCCAGTTTTGCTATTCCGTAAGGATTTTCTTTTTTGTCCTCAGCTTCCGTTAAGCCATCAGTATAAAGAAACACTCGCTCATTCGAATTTAGTTTAATTACATTTTCAGAGTATTCGGGAGTTCCAACGATTCCTACCGGGAAACCTTCTATCTTTAAAACTTCGATGGTGCTATCGTCTCGGGCAACAACAATTGGTGGATTTCCTGCTGTTACGAAGCGAAACTCACGGGATTTTGCATCAATTATTCCGTAACACATCGTGAAATACTGAGGAGTTTCCATATTCATCTGAAACTGTTGATTTAATTCCTCAGCAACATCAGTTGGTAAGATTGATCTCGCTTCGGAGTTGTCCTGAAACAGACGCAAAAACCAATGGCTCAATGTAACAGAAAGAAGCGAAGCACGAACGCCATGTCCGCTCACATCAACCATATATACTGCAAATCTGTTTTCATCAATCGGGAAGAAATTAAATGTATCTCCTCCCAATTCATCACAGGGTTGACATATCCATGAAAAGTTCAACTTATCCGATTGAGGTTTTTTATCGGGTAATAGAGAACTTTGAATAGCTGCGGCAGCCTCCAGATTTCTCGTCATGCGTCGGTTTACCATTTCCAGTTGATGGTTTGCCTTTCTAAGCGCTTCTTCGGCATTTTTTCTTTTTGTAATATCCGACTGAACGCCAATAAAGTGTGTTACTTCTCCAGAACTGTCTTTGACTGGTGTAAGAGAAAGACGATTCCAAAATGGCTCACCATCTTTAGTGTGGTTTAAAATCTCAACAGTGCATTCATTTCCTGAAGCAAGTGCATCACGAATCTCCTGCACGGTTGCAGGGTTCGTGTCCTCCCCTTGTAGAAAGCGACAGTTTTTCCCCACCATAGATTTTGCCGAATATCCTGTGAGACGTTCGAATCCCTCATTTATGTAGATCAAAGGCTGATTCGGCAAACGCATATCCGCAATCGTTATGCCTTCCGCCGCAACATTCAACGCCCGATTCTTGAGCAAAAGAATATCTGCTTCTGCTAAATCTTCGTCCGTATCAAGCAGCCCAATTTGTTTTTCCTTGTCCATATGGATTTCTTTGCGAGATTATTGTAGCGTTCGCTGACAATCTACACAAGATTTGTTCCAGCGTCGAGTGCCTTAAAACTAAAATTTTAAAAATAGAAAATGATAAATATGAAAAGTAAGTTATATCTAAGCTCTTTAGATTGGCGAAATTTTGGCTGATATTGGGTTAGAACAAAAATCGGGAAAAAGGGAAAGGCTCTATTTTTTGTCAAATCTTGGACTGTTTAGCAAATAAATGTGAACAGAGTTATAGTTATGGTATGGAATTAGCAAGCATAATTTTATCAATTTTGTCCCTTATGATTGCTATATCAGCAGTTGTTGTAGCTAGATTATCTTGGTTACAAGCAAATCGCCCAATTATTACCGTAAAAATAACAAATCACGCTAGTGGTAATGTCGGAACTACACTTAATATCCTTGTGGAAAATACAGGCAATCGTCCGGCAAAGAATATTCGTTTAAGAGCAGCAAAATCAATTATTGAATCATTTTTTGCAGAAAATTCTGCAGTTGACAAAGTGTGGAGAGATCATATTATGCGTGTTTTCTGTAAATGTTCTATTATCCCGATACTTGCAAATGGAAAAAGTATCACAAACAGTTTCGGAATTTTGAGTAATAATAGTGAAGACACAACTTGGAAAAAACCATTCCGAGTGGAAATCGAAGTAGAATACGAAGGTTTAGATGGCAGAAAATTCCGGAATTGGAACCCTTTGAATATTGCTTCAGACGATGGTTTTGCAGGTGGCTCATGGAAAAAACGGAATTAAAGAATTAGAAAAACCAAACACTCGAAATCATGCCCATAATGAAAATTATCAGAACCAATAAACGCAACTTTAGTCTTCAAATGCTTCCAAATATTTAATTCCCGAACCTGTATTAAATAAAACAATTTTTTCATCGCGTTTAACTTCACCTGTTTCCAATAATTTTTTCAAAGCGGCGAGTAACGCACCGCCTTCGGGAGCGGCGAAGATTCCTTCATTTGCACCGATTTCTTCGGAGTCTTCTACCAAACGTTTATCAGAAACGGAGACGGCAGTTCCGTTTGATTTTCGTAGGATGTCTAGCATTATGAAATCACCGATTGCTTTTGGGACACGTAAGCCTGAGGCAACTGTGTGCGGGTTTTCGATGTTTGCACCGTGAGTTAAATCTTGATGAAAAGCATCAACGATTGGTGAGCATCCCGAAGATTGAACCGAAATCATACGTGGTCTGTGCGAACCGATCCAACCCATTTTTTCCATTTCATCAAAGGCTTTCCACATTCCGATCAAACCCGTTCCGCCGCCCGTCGGATAGAAAATCACATCAGGCAATTCCCAATCCAACTGTTCGGCGAGTTCGTAACCCATCGTTTTTTTGCCTTCGATTCGGTAAGGCTCTTTCAAGGTTGAAACATCAAACCAACCTTCTTTTTCTTTTCGTTTGGCGACTATTGCTCCGCAGTCTGTGATTAAACCATCAACCAATCTGACATTTGCTCCGAGAGCTTTGCATTCGATGATGCAAGCCTTTGGCGTGTCGTTTGGAACAAAAATGTGTGCTTCCATTCCGGCGAGTGCAGCATAAGCGGACAAAGCTCCCGCGGCGTTTCCTGCTGATGGAACAGCGACTTTTTCGACGCCCAATTCTTTCGCCATCGAAACAGCCATTGTCATCCCGCGTGCCTTAAAACTCTGTGTCGGATTCATTCCTTCATCTTTAATAAAAAGGTTTGGAATTTCATATTTTTCGCCGAGAGTCTTTGCGTGATGTAAAGGCGTCCAACCTTCGCCTAAAGAGACGCAGTTTTGTCTATTTTCAACAGGCAAAACTTCTGCGTATCGCCAGAGAGTTGATCCTGCATTTTGTAGAGATTCTTTTGTTAAACTCTCGCCAACCTTTTCGAGATCATATTCGACCATCAAAGGCATTCCGCAATCTGTGCAGAGATTGTAGAGTTTGTTCGGTTCAAATTTTTTATCGCAGGCGGAGCAAAAAAGGTGTGTTACATTCATAGCAAATATAACTAACATTTTTTTTCAAAAGTTTCGATTGAAACTTCGCGTTTTTATTCAGATTTCCGCATTTTTATCGAAAAATCGAACTGTCTGCTAGAATGAAGCGTATTTATAAATAGATTTGCACATCATACTAAAACCGACTTATGAGTAATAACCCCATACAGAAAATAGAATTAGATCCGCCAACAGAGATTTATACAAAAAAAATTCTAGCGGGCAATATCGAGGATGTTCGTCAACGGCTCGTAGGAGCGATTGAACAACTTGGTTATAACGTTATTGAAGACGAGCCAAAAATTATCGCACGCCGTGGTTCAAAAGGTTGGGCAACTTGGTCAATGTCGGCGGATGTGCTAGATGTTGCTACAGATTTGACCATATTTCTTAAACCTGTTGGCGAAAATTCTACCCGTGCGACTTTTGAATATCTTGTTAAAAGTCCGATTATGACAAAGGGGCAGAAAGAAATTGTTTTGCAGGAGGCGAAAACAATCGCAGCAATTTCTAAAAAACAGCCCATCGAAAAACTTTGTTCAGTTTGCGAAACGGAATCAACTGGTGATTCAAAATTTTGCCGGGGCTGTGGTGCTCCACTCACAGGCGAACAATCGGAGTTGGAAGTCTTACGGATAATGGCGGAAACACGAGCGGGAAAAGCTTTGATAACAAGTTCTTCAGTCGCAATGATCGTCTCATTAGCCATATTTATTTTGACATTTATATTCACTGACGCCATCAAACCAAAACTCATTCCGATTCTTTTCATAGTTGGTGGACTCGGTTTCTTGTTCTCGACTTTCTCATCATTTTTCGGTTTGAACCGACTGAAAAGAGCTTTAGATAAACCCGATACACAAGCACAAAATATCCAAATAAACATTCCCGAACAGATCGAAATCAGAGAACACGAAGCCTTACCTCCACAACAAACAAAACCCGCTTCGGTGACGGAAGGCACAACAAATTTGCTTGATAAAGATTGGGCAAATGAACGCGAAAAGGAAAAGGTCGCCGTCTCAAAAGTTAATACAACACGAGATTTGGAATAGATTCTCTAAATTTTCTTAAAAAACTTCGGAAAAACTGAATCCATAAATTATTTTGGTGCGAATTCGTAATGTTATGAGCAAAATAATTTTAGTTACATTCGCAATTCTAGCACTTTGCACGACGGTTTATATGGTTTCATTTAATGAATATGAGACAGCAGATTATAAGGTCGTAACGGAAGACGGCAGTTTTGAAGTTCGTGATTATAAACCGATGCTTTTGGTTTCGACGACGATGGACGGCTCTGAAATGAGAAATGATTCCGCCTTTGGTCGTCTGTTCCGATACATCTCCGGATCAAATGAAGACAGACAGAAAATCGCTATGACATCGCCTGTTTTTTCAACTAATAGCGACAGCAAATTCTGGATGAGTTTTGTTGTTCCAAAGGACGTTGCAAATGAAGGAGCACCGAAACCAATGGATGAAAGAGTCAAACTCGAAGAAATGAAAGGCGGAAAATTTGCTGCTTATCGTTACAGCGGTTACTCAAATTATTCGAAAAATGAAAAAGCTAAACAGAAGTTAATGGAATGGGTAAAAGAAAAAGGATATAAAACGAAAGGAGAAATTTTATCAGCCGGCTATGATGCACCGGGAACTCCTGCAAGATTTCGCCGAAACGAAGTATTGATAAAATTGGTTAAGTAAAACCATTAACAAAAAGATTCTCAAACCGCTTGCTTTCTGTAAGCGGTTTATTTTTTTGTATTACATAAAAAAACAATTTGAAAAAGCTGTGTTTCTTCGATTCTCAAACCATCTGTTAGAATAATTCGTATAGAGATAAAAAGTTGGGAGATGCTTTGAGGCTTATGGATTTTACAAATCAGAATGTAAATTCAACATCCGAAACAACCGAACTATATGCAAAAAAGGTTCTGGCTGGAAACATTGAAAGTGTTCGCTTGCGAATCGTTAATGCCTTGGAATCCGCAGGTTACGATGTCATTGAGGAAGAGCCAAATATCGTTGGAAGACGCAGTGCGGCAGGATGGGGAACTTGGTATGGCTCAGCAGACGTGCGTGATTATCCGATGAGTTTGACGGTTAGATTAAAGTCTCTTAGCCAAAATTCTACCCGTGCAACATTTGATTATTTGATAAAGCATCCGATGCTTTCAAAGGGTGATGTAAATGTGGTTTTACAAGAAGCGAAAACCATCGCCGCACTTTCAAAAATTCAATTAGTTGAGAAAATTTGTTCAGTTTGCGAAACGGAATCTACCGATGATTCAAGGTTTTGCCGAAATTGTGGTGCTCCTTTAACAAGTGAGCAAGCTGAATTAGAAGTTTTGCGAGTGATGGCGGAAACACGTGCGGGGCAGACATCTTTTACAACCGCATCTGTTTTTTTATTGGTTGGATTTATAACAGTTCTCATCGGTTTGATTTTTACAGCCGTTGGAGTTTTTCCCGCAAAAACTATCATTGCTCTATTGAGCGTTGGTGTCGGCGGAACTGCTTTAGCTTTAATATCTAACTTATTTGGTTGGAATCGTTTAAAACGTGCCTTACAAAAACCACAGGAAAATAAGCAGTACGCTCCCAGAGCTATGCCCCAAACGCTCGAAACCGGAGAGTTTCAAGAATTACCACCCCACCGCCCGGTTGCCTCAGTAACGGAAGGTACAACAAATCTGCTTGATGAAGAATGGGCACGTAGAAAAGAACAGGAAAAAGTTCGTGTAATGAAACAACGCGAAACAAATGACCTCTAATACTCACGAAATTTATGAGCAAAACAAAGTCCAAATTACAGAGAATCTTTGAGCGAGTCGAAGATTGGTCAGACGAAGTGCGTTATCGCCTCAGAGATTTTGATGAAGACTTGCTTATCACACCGTACATAGGCTTCGGCAACACAGAAAAATTTTTTTTAAAAGGTCGCGTGATGGAAGACAAGGAAATACGCGAATCAAAAGAAACAGATAGCCGTTGGCGAAACTTAAAAAATATGTATCGCCATTTTGAAACTGACGAAGTGCCTAACGCCCGTGTGAGAGCAAAGTTTCAGAACGCAATAAAAGAAACAACTACCGATAGAGAAGGGTATTTTAATGTTGAGTTAAACCCACAAAAAGAGATCAATTCAAAACTTTGGCACAATGTTGGACTTGAACTGCTCGAACCCATCGTAGAAAACGGCGAAAAAACAACCGCTACGGGCGAAGTTTTAATTCCGCCTCCTTCTGCAAAATTCGGCGTTATTAGTGACATTGACGACACGATCTTAAAAACAAATGTCAGCAACAAGTTCAAAATGATTTTAACGACGATACTTTCAAATGCACACACGCGAGTTCCTTTTGAAGGCGTCGCGGCATTTTATCAAGCATTGCAAAAAGGCGTTTTGGGCAATGAAAATAATCCAATTTTTTACGTTTCTTCAAGCCCTTATAACCTTTATTCCGTACTCGTAAAATTCTTAAAATTGCAGGAAATTCCACGCGGTCCGATTTTCTTAAAAGATTTCGGCACGCACACACCTTTTACAGCTGGCGATCACAAAACCCACAAATTAACCAATATCAGAAATGTTCTTGAAACCTACGATGAAATGCAGTTTGTCTTGATCGGTGACAACAGCGAACAAGACCCGGAAATTTACAAACAGATTGTTAAAGAATACCCTGAGCGAATTCGGGCAATTTACATTCGCAAGGTTAATGAAGAATTTGAAGAAAAATATGATGTTGAAGAATTGATAAAAGAAGTGCAAAGTTCAGGTAGCCAACTAGTTTTTGCTCCCAACAGCGAATTTGCTGCTGTTCATGCCGCTTCGGAGAATTTGATCGCTTCAGAATCACTTGCTGAAATCACTGAAAATAAAAGACTCGATGAACAATCTCCTAAAGCTGAAGACCTTACAGAAGAGCATCTTGTAAACAATTGAAACGCTAAAGATTTTCATTGTAAAAACCTCTCTTTCTTAAAAAAAGAAGAGAGGTTTTTAACTCAAAGCTTTTCAAATAATTTATCTTTTGCTACGCGGTTGTTTTGCGTCGGTAAGGATTATAAAATCTCCCAAATTTAAGTGTTTTGTTTTATCAAAATCTTTGAAATTCTCTTCATACCTCATCGTAACAACCAAAGCTTTTGCTTCAGGTTGATACTTGAGAAGATGCTCGACTGTTCCAAGTCTTTTTTCCGTGTGGAAACTGCCGTTAAGATGAACAATCAATTTCTTTTTATCCTTTTCGAGATTTTCTGCGATGGAATAACCCATTGTCGCATCCCAAAGCGTCTGAGCATTGAGCAGGTTTTCGCCTCCGTGTCCTCCCATCAAGGTGTTAAATTTTTTCTTGTAAGCCTCGGATGGCGGTGCAAAAGGTAGAGGAGCAAGCCATTTTTTAGCTTCGGATGAAAGTTCATTGAGTGAATCTCGACCGAGTCTTGAAACCATATTTACATATCTTCGCGGAGCGTTGGCGGCAATTACTTTCAGTTTATTTTGCTTGGCAAATTCCACCAGTGGGCGATAGTCAGTTTTATAATTTCCCCATGCACGGCTGCTTTCCAGAAAATGCTTTTCGGTGATTTTATCCTGTAAATATTCATTCACAATGGTTTGAACATCACGGTCAAACATTTCTAAAGAAAGTACGACCTTGCGTTCGCCACCATATTTTTCAAAAACACTCTTAAAAATTTCAAATTGAAGAGCGTGTGCAACCGAATCATCATGATTTTCTCCGAGAAAAACAACATCAACTTTCTCAATTTCTTTGATAATCTTTTCAAGTTCAGACAAATTTCCTTCAGCATCAAAAATTCTGTATGTGTTTGCGGAGTCTTTTCCAAAAGCTGAAATGTTCATTGTTAATAAAAAAATAAATATCAAATATTTTGCTTTCATAGGTTTATAATCACAACTAATCAATTAGAGTTTATCTTTTCCTAATTATTATAGCGAATGATTTTAACTAAGTCAGATTGACTTTTATTAATCAAGTATCAAATCATTCGAGAATCTTTAAGTACTCTAATTACTTGCAACTTTCAAGATTTTTAATTCGTTACGTAATTTAAGTCCAAAACAATCAAATAAAAACAAAAGAGAGGCTTGTATGAAGCATTCAAGATTTGTATATCTACTTCCGAAAGTAACCATATTTGTTTTACTGATTTTTACTTTCCAACTATTTGTTTTTGCACAAAAAGGTAAAATCGTCGAAATAATTGTTCACGGCAAATCACTCGAAAATACTGTTACAAAAGAAAATCCGAAAAGAGAAGTAAGTATTTATCTGCCACCGAGTTACGAAAGTTCGCCGACCAGACGCTATCCTGTCATTTACATGCTTCACGGCATTGGCGATAGCCATAAGTCTTGGACTAATTCCTGGTCATTGCCAAATGACAATAGAAAAATTCCTTATTCAACCATCCAAGAAATGATGGATGAAGGGTTTGCTTCGGGAAAATTTGGTGAGATGATAATTGTTCTCCCAAATCAAAGAACAAATTGGCTTGGAAGCTTTTATGTAAATTCAGCCGTTACGGGAAATTGGGAAGATTGGACAGTTAAAGAACTTGTAAACCACATAGACAAAAGTTATCGAACAATTGCTGATGCAAAAAGTCGCGGAATTCTGGGGCATTCGATGGGTGGTTATGGTGCGATAACTTTAGGAATGAAACATCCTGAAGTTTTTAGCGTCGTTTTTGGACTAAACCCTGCAATAATTGATTGGGCGGGTGATTTAACAATCGAAACACCTGCTTTCAAAAAAATTCTAAAGGCGAAAAGCTTCCAAGACTTATTGGATGAATATGCAAAAGGGGATTTTTATCCTGCCGGAGCAGTAACGGTTGCTCAAGCATTTTCTCCGAACCCAAACAAACCGCCTTTTTATGCAGATTTTCCCTTCAAAATGGAAAATGAAAAACTCGTCCCAAACGAACCTGCATTTAGCAAATGGGCAGAACATTCACCAATTAAAATGGTCAAAAAATATCGTGCGAATTTGATGAAACTAAGAGGTTTGCGTTTCGATTCAGGATACGAAGATGAGTTCCAATTTATTCCTCCGAACTCTCGTAGATTTTCTTCTGAATTAACAAACAATGGAATCGAACACATTTTTGAAGAATACAATGGTGACCACCGAAACCGACTTCCCGGCAAACGCGGCAGAATGGTAACAGAAGTTTTGCCATACTTTTGGGATTTACTTAAACCTTAGAAATAGTGGGTTTTCATAAAAGGCAACCTTTCAAATAAGGTTTACGTAAATATAATTGGAGGCAATTATAAAATGAAAAGACATTTAACGATTGGAATCGGAATTTTATCCGCTTTTGCTTTTTTAGTTACATTTTTACTTGGAGTGGGAGTTTCATCAAATACTGTTTGGAAAGAAATTGTTCCATTTTTGGGAATTATGTTTGCGTTGAGTTTTGTGATGCTTTCGGGTAAATCCTGTTGTCGTTCAAAACGAAGTTGTTAAACTTTTCCTAAAATCAACGCCGAATTTTTCGAGCCGAAACCGATGCAATTGCAAAGTGCTGTATTGATTTCGGCGTTTTCTTTTGCATTATTTGGCGTGTAGTCCAAATCACAAAATTCATCGGGAATGTCTAGATTAATTGTTGGAGCAATGATATTTTCGTTCATCGCCAAAAGCGTCGCACCGATTCCTGCTGCTCCACAAGCACCTTGCGGATGTCCGATTTGTGATTTTGTTGCAGAGGTTGACAGTTTGTAAGAATGTTTGTCAAAAGCATTTTTTATTGCTTGAGTTTCAATCCGGTCATTTAATTGAGTCGAAGTTCCATGCAAATTAACATAATCGATTTCTTCGGGTGAAACACCTGAATCTTCTAAAGCTAATTTCATCGCACGAGCAGGTTCAACGCCATTTTCTTCCAAACGAACTCGATGATATGCGTCACAAGTCGCTCCATAACCCTTTATTTCTGCGTAAATTTTCGCCCCACGTTTTTTGGCATTCTCTAAAGTTTCAAGCACAAAAACCCAAGCCCCTTCGCCCAAAACTATTCCCGAACGGTCCTTTGAAAAAGGTCTTGAAGCCTTTGCAGGTTCGTCATTCCAATCTTTAGTAAGAACAGTCATTAAGTTAAAACCTTCCAAAATCCCGCGTGCAATTGGTGAATCAGAACCACCTGCGAGCATCATATCTTGCTTGCCGAGCGAAATGTGTTGAGCAGCGTAAGCAATTGCATCTGTTGAGCTTGTGCAACCTGTTGAAACTATATGAGAAAGTCCATGAAGACCGAAAACCATTGACAATTCAGAAGATAAACCACCGTGGGTAGAAGAAGGAATTGTGTAAACGCTAGCTTTGGTTCCGTCTTGTGTAAACCAGGATTTATATTGTTTTTCTGTAAAAGATAAACCACCGCCGCCAGTTCCTAAAACTACGCCAAAGTTTTGTCTTTCTTCTAAAGTGAAGTTTTCGATTTCAATCCCCGAATCTTTTACAGCTTCTCTCGCCGAACGAAGAGCAAGTGGAACAGTTCTCGGAACGTGGCGTATGTCTTTGATGTTAAGTTCCGCCTTCCAGTCAAAATCTAAAACTTCCGCCGCAATTTTGACCGCCGAATCCGAAACATCAAAGCTTTCGATCTTGCGGACACCGCTTTTTCCTGTCTTTAAACTTTCCCAATAAGCGTCCTTTCCAACACCAATCGGCGTAACACATCCGAACCCTGTAATTACAACTCTTCGGGGGTTTGTAAAATTCTTAAACATAATGATTACTTCTATTTGAGAATAACACTTCGTGATAAATTAACGCGAATTAACTTATTGGATATTATTAGAAGTAATTGCAATGTTTTGCAATTCTTTAATTACTTGACGAAACCTTGAGAGAAATGTTCCGTATAAATCCTTAAAACAAGCTTCTTTCATCTTTATCAAATGCATTTATACATAAAAATATTATTTTTCATTGCTCTTATTCCAATCGCGATATTTGCCCAAAACCCTGATCCGACAATAGCTGGAAAGAGCATAACGATTCAATCGAAAGTATTAGATCAACAACGAACCATATACATCTATGAGCCACGTTCCCAAAGTGTAAATGAACCTTCACAAGTGCTTTATCTACTTGATGCAGAAAGAAACTTCTTATTTGCCGCCGGAATGTTAAATTTCTTGGAAGATAGAGGAATTTGTCCGCCAATCATTCTTGTTGGCATACCTAATGCTCCGGGGCAAAGAGAAACTGATTTAATTCCGGGAGTTGGAGCAGACAAATTTTTAAGTTTTTTGAAAAAAGAATTAATTCCTCAAATAGACAAATCATATCGAACTGCACCTTACAGAATCATTAGCGGTCATTCATCTGGCGGGATATTTGCTACTTACGCTTTACTGGAATCTCCCGATACTTTTGGGGCAGCAATTTCCAGTAGCCCTGTATTTCAGACAAGAAGAATGTCTGATTTGTACAAACTATTTGAAGAAAAATTTGCTAAACAAAAGAGTTGGAACAATTTCTTTTTTCGCTCAGTTGGAAAACTTGAAACACCGGGTTTTTTTATAAAGCAAAATGATGATCTCTCGAAATTCTTAACTACCAAAGCCCCGAAAGGTTTCAATTGGAAATATAAAAAAATTGATGACGGCGATCATAATTTTGTCGCACTTCCGAGTCTATATTATGGATTGCTGGAACTTTATTCTGATTGGCGAATAAGATTGTCATACCAAGTTCCTTTTGACATAGAGAAACTCAAAAAGTGGTCAAAAAAGATGGAAGCTAAGTTTGGCTATAAAATGCGAATACCCGCTTCAATTTTGATACAAAGAGCAATGATGCTTTATTTTGACCAACGCTATAAGGAGTCCTTGCCGTACTTTAAATTTGCGACAGAAATGCATCCTGAAGACCCGGATGTACACTTTTGGCTTGCCAGAAATTATCGTTCTCTTAACAGATGGAAAGAGTCAATTGATTCCATCACTAAAGCTATCAAATTAGCAAAAGCTGCTGATAGAAATACTACCCAATTTGAAAGATTCTTAAATGACCTCAAATCTGGAAACAATTAATCCATAATCATTTTCAAACTAAAAATTTAGGCAAATTTATTAAAAAAATAATTACAATTACTAATTTTCTACTTGAATCTTCTCGTCAATTTATCGAAACTAATTATAGTGAAATAAAATGGTAGATAAAATAAAAAATTTGCAAGAGGCAAATTCTAGCAAGATTTTACTTTATATTGCTTGGACAATTGCATTAGTTGCAACGCTTGGCAGTCTTTTTTTTAGTGAGGTGATGGAACTTCCGCCATGTGTCTTGTGTTGGTATCAGCGGATCGCCATGTATCCGCTCGTGTTTATCTTAGCAATCGGAATTGTTCTGAAAGATAAAAACGTTTTCATTTATTCAATCCCGCTTTGTTTAGCTGGTTTGGGAATCGCTGTTTATCACAATCTGCTTTATTACGGAATAATTCCCGAGAGCATAACGCCTTGTCAAAAAGGAATTTCCTGCACATCGCGGCAGATCGAGTGGCTCGGATTTATCACGATTCCTTTATTGTCACTCGTTGCATTTATCAGCATCGCATTTAGTCTTCTATTTCACAGATTTAAGAAAAATTAATTTATGAACAAGGAATTAAAAGTTTTATTATCAATCGGAGCCTTAGTCGCAGTGATCGCTGGAGTTGTTTATATGCTTTATGACAATTCCCCGCAAAATGCTAAAACACAAGAAAATTCGCCAGCAAAAAATGAAGCACTTGTACGCGATGACAGTCCAACGCTTGGACCGAAAGATGCAAAAGTTACAGTCGTGGAGTTTTTAGACCCCGAATGCGAATCTTGTGCGGCATTTCATCCAATTATGAAAAAGGTTCTAAAAGATTACGACGGAAAGGTTAGACTTGTTATACGATATATGCCACTTCATCCAAACTCGATGACCGCCGCGACATTTTTGGAAGCTGCTGGCGAACAAGGAAAATACTGGGAAGCTCAGGATTTGTTATTTGACAAACAACCCGAATGGGGAACAAAACATGGTCCCGCTGCTGCAAATGCTCCAAAGCCTGACATTGACGCACTCTTCAAAGGATACGCAAAAGAATTAAACTTAAATATGGATCAAATGAACGCAGTTTTCTCCTCCAACAAATATGCCGAAAAAATTAAACGCGACCAAAAAGACGGCGAAAGTTTATATGTTCAGAAGACTCCAACCATTTTCGTCAACGGCAGAAAACTGGCAACACTGAGCGAACCTGCAATAACTTATTTGATAGATCAGGAACTAAAAAAGTAGTCGCAATGATTTCTGAGTTTTCCTTGGAAAAGTTTGCTTGACATTTTCAAAGTGGGAAACGTATATTTTGAATTCGACAAATTTGTAACAATTTGTCACAAAAAATTTATGCCATCCTAGCTCAGTTGGTAGAGCAACGCATTCGTAATGCGTAGGTCGTCGGTTCAAGTCCGATGGATGGCTCCATTAGATTCAATAATTTAGGGCAACTGCAATAGTTGCCCTTTTTCTTTTTGAATTCCTATCATTTAATGAAAATGGGCATGGGAATTGTTATGATTTTTGTGAGTAAATAATGTATCGGGAAAGTCCTTGGAAGAAATTTTTGTACAAATAAGATAGATGACAATTTTATCCGAAATACCCAAGAAACTTGATATTCCAGCAGCTTGGATTGGAAAGCAAATCTGCAAAAAACCGGATAAATGGCGGTGGGATTTATCTGCATCTGAAGTATTTGAACTAGAAAATGCCACCCGAAAGTTTTTGTCCAAACACGAAAATATTGTGCATCTAACTTCTGATAATTTTGTCCTTCCTACCTTAGAAAAAAAACTTAAAAAATTACGTGAAACATTGATTCATGGTATTGGTTTTAAAGTAATTAGCGGACTTCCAATTGATCGTTTGAGTGTAAAAGAAATATCAACGATATTTTTCGGGATTGGATCTCATCTTGGTTATGCTCGTTCACAGAATGCTGACGGACATCTGTTAGGGCATGTCAAAGACCTAGGAGCAGATAGTCAGAACCCTGATGTCAGAATTTACCAAACAAATGAACGACAGACTTTTCATACAGACTCCTGTGACGTAGTTGGGTTGTTATGTCTGAACGAAGCCTGGCAGGGAGGTGATTCACTGCTTGTCAGTGCCGTAACCATATACAACGAATTTCGCCGAAAGCGACCTGATCTCTTAAAATTTCTGTTCGACGACATTGCCACAGATCGACGTGGAGAAATTTCGGAAGGTGAAAAGCCCTTTTTTATTATCCCTGTTTTTAACTGGTATAAAGGCTATCTGACCGTCATGTATCAACGCCAGTACATCGATTCTGCTCAGCGTTTTTCAGAAGCACCAAGATTGACTCCAAAGCATATTGAAGCACTCGATCTATTTGATACTCTATGCAATGATTCGCGACTCCATTTCAGTATGCATCTTAAACCCGGGGACATACAGTTTGTCTATAACCATAATCTATTGCACGACCGAACAAGTTTTGTTGACTGGTCAGAACCTGATCGACGCAGACACCTTTTGCGTCTATGGCTTTCGGTGCCGGGCGACCGACCTTTACCAGATTGTTTTGCCGAACGATATGGGAGTATAGAAATTGGTAATCGAGGAGGCGTCATTGTTGATGGCACTGCGTGAGAATTTCTTGGACAAAGCAGGACTCTGCTACTGAAATATACGCCTCAAAATTCAATTTTATTCAATCTGCTTTACTTAAAATTTCCGCAGTTATTCTTGGACAAATTCTTTCTATTGCTTTTTCAACTTCGGGAGAAAGACTGGCACCTGTTTCGAATTTTTTTCCTTCAATGGCATATACGATCAAGTTGGGTGGCAAACGATTTAAAACGCGGGCAAGTTCGATGGATTCAGTAACTGAAAAAGCGTGTGTCGAATAATTAAAAAACGATTTGGGCAATTTTTGTTTTTGAGCATCAAATCGAAAAATCTCTCCAACTTCTGCATTTGAACGACTTGCGTCAATAATGATAACCAAATCGGCATTCTTCCATGATTCAATCAAAGCCGTGCCTTCTCCGCTTTGTAAAATTACTTTTACGTAGGGAAGTTTTTCTTTTTTGATCTTTCGGGCAGCAATTACACCTGCCGCATCATCACCGCGAAACTCATTTCCGACTCCAATGACAACGATTTGCTTATCTGATTTCTCATTCATTCGCGTTCGATCTCTAATTTCAGAAAATGTGTGGCACAGGAAATACAAGGATCGTAATTGCGAATCGTTTGTTCGCATTGCCATTGGAGCTTTTCATCGGGAAGTGTCAGACGCGGCTCAACAAAATGTCTTAAGTCTTCCTCGATAGTATTTTGGTTTTGCGAAGTCGGCGGAACGATCTTCGAGTCGAGAATAAAACCTTTTTCATCAATTTCGTAGCGATGGTAGAGCAATCCGCGAGGGGCTTCCGTACAGCCAAAACCGACTCCGCTGCGGGGTTCGATCTCAACTGCATCCACTTTCGGTTTTTCATATTCGTCAATAATGCGAATTGCTTCGTCGCATGCGTAAAGAACTTCTAAACTGCGAATGATTATGCTTTTGAACGGATTGCGACAGACTGGAGAAAGTCCGACTTCAAGTGCGACTTCACGGGTAAGCGGAGATAGTTTGTCAAAGTTCAGATTGTAACGTGCCATCGGTCCGACGAAATAATTTCCGCCCGTTTTCAGATATGAATGCAAGGCATTTGAATGTTCGACGTGTGTTTCTTCAAAATGTGATTCAAAATCTTCCACACCGATGTCGAGTCCTCTGCTCGAAACTATCCGACCTTCGTTGAAAGGGTATTCGTCTGCGTGCCTGAGTGCGACAAATTCGTAATCCATTTCAAAATCGGGATACGAAAATTCAGAAGTCCAGCGGACAGTTTCGATTGCTGCATCGCGTGCCTTTTCAAGTTTTTCCTTGAGTGCGGAAAATTCTTTTTTGGAAGGTGTTTTATAGAAACCACCGACTCGTACATTGACGGGATGAACCTCTCTTCCACCCAAAAACTCGACGATATCATTTCCGGCTTTTTTCAATGTCAAACCGCGTTCGACCGCCGCCCCATGATCTTTTGCCATCTGAAAAGCATCATCAAAACCTAGAAAATCGGGAGCGTGGAGCAAATAGATATGAAGGACATGGCTTTCGATCCATTCGCCGCAATACAAAAGGCGACGCAAAGCACGAATCTGTCCATCTATCTTCACACCGAAAGCATTTTCCATTGCATGAATCGCACTCATTTGATAAGCGATTGGACAAATTCCGCAAATGCGAGATGTGATGTCGTGAGCTTCATCGAATTGTCGTCCGCGAAGAAAAGCTTCAAAATATCTTGGTGGCTCGAAAATTTTTAATTTCACATCTGAAACCTTTTGGTCTTTTATTTTTAGATAAAGTGCTCCTTCACCTTCGACACGAGCCAAATAATCTACTTTGATCGTTTTATTTTTCATCCGATTCACCACCCGCATTTTTAAACTCATCCGCGTCTGCGTTAAATGTTCGATACATTCGCTTGATCTCCTCTTGCGGCACTCCAAGATTTGCGAGCCAATTGCTCATAGATTTTGTATTCGTGGACTCTGAGGGACCGAAACAACCGTAACAACCACGGTTATAAGCCGGACAAATCGCACCGCATCCTGCCTGAGTTACTGGACCGAGGCATGGTGTGCCGTGAGCGACCATCACGCAAATATTTCCCCGCAGTTTGCATTCAAGACAGACACTATGTGGTGAAACATTTGGTTTTCGTTCATTCAAAAACGCATTGATAACTTCGAGTAATTGATATTTATTGATCGGACAGCCGCGAAGTTCAAAATCAACCTGAACATGGTCGGCAATCGTTGTGGATTTTTCAAGAGTTTCAATATATTCAGGTTGAGCGTAAACGATTTGGGTAAAATCTTTTACATCTTGAAAATTCCGCAGAGCCTGTATGCCTCCGGCGGTTGCACATGCACCGATCGTTATTAAGTTTTTTGAAATTTGTCGAACTTCTTTTATACGCTCTGCGTCGTGCGGTGTGGTGATCGATCCTTCAACCAATGATAGATCATAAGGACCTTCGGTAACCGACCGCGTGGCTTCAGGAAAATAAGCGATATGTATATTTTCCGCTACTGTCAAGAGTTCTTCCTCGCAGTTAAGTAGGCTCAATTGGCAGCCGTCGCAGGAGGCAAACTTCCAGACAGCGAGTTTTATTTTTGGTTTCTGATTCATTTTAGATTTCTAGCCTTCTAAATATTCTCTCAATTACATCAAGCCGAAAAACTGCACCGTCTTTGCAGACAAATTCTTCTTGGAGCTGACAGCGTCCGCAAAAACCGATAGCACATTTCATATTCCTTTCCATCGAAACATAAATTTGCTCGGATTTTATATTGCGTTTTCTGAGTTCAGCAGCGGCAAAACGCATCATTATTTCAGGTCCGCATATCATCGCTACCGATTTAGTTTCATCAAACTGCTCATTTTGAATTAAATTCGTAACAAAACCGACATTGCCACGCCAATCTTCAACACCTGAATCAACCGTAATTTCAACCTCCAGATCAAAACGTCCACGCCATTTTTCGAGTTCTTCCCGAAAGATCAAATCTCTGGGTGTTCTCGCTCCCAAAAAAATAAAGACCCTCCCGTAAAGTTCTCTGTGATTTAAGATGTGATAAATCACAGGACGAAGCGGGGCAAGACCGATTCCACCGGCAACGAGTATAATGTCTTTTCCAACATTTTCTGCAATTTGCCAGTTGCTTCCGAAAGCCCCGCGAACACCCAACATATCACCCGTTTTTAGTTTGCACATTGCCTTTGTAACAGTTCCAACAGCTCGAACCGTGTGGGTTAGTGATTCCCGTTTTGCCGGATCGCCGCTGATGGAAATCGGCACTTCACCTGTCCCGAAAATGTAGAGCATAGTGAACTGACCGGGCAAAAAATCAAATTTTCCAAATTCCATCGGCGGTTCGATCTCAAATGTGAAAACATCCTCTGTTTCACGGATCACTTTTTTGATTCGGCAGGGTACGGGTGTTAGCGGGTCAGCCGACAAGTTTTTCATTTGATCTTCAAGCACTTTTTCCATAAACATCCAAAGCCTGCATTCTCGCAGCTTGCAGACGCGATACTATTACGCTCGCAAATTGTTTTAAAAGTTCAAATCCGAGTCGCGGTTCTGCCTCACATTTATCGCGGAGACATTTTGCGTCGAGAGCAATCATCCTCGTAGTCTCAATTGCTCGTGCATTAAAACACCATTTATAGGGTGGCACCAGCCACGACCAACCTAAGACTTCACCTTTGCCAAGAGTCTGAACCGTAATTGCTCCCTGAGCGGGGGCATGGGTTTCGAGTGCAATTTTTCCTTCACGGATCAAATAGAAATTATCGGCATCTTCTCCTTCCTGAAAAATATAAATGTCGTCTTTAAAAACTGCGTTTGACGCACAGCCAACTATGATTTGCAGATATTCAGGTGAAAGCCCACGGAAAAAGGGGTGTTCTTCCATTATTGGCTCAAGATTTTTCATTTTTTACCTCCTTCTTCGATATTATCGGTTTCACTTTCTCGAATTGCCTGAACCTCTTCTGTGATGTCAATTCCCACTGGACACCAGGTGAGACAACGACCGCACCCAACACAACCTGAAGTCTCAAACTGGTCTATCCACGAAGCAAGTTTATGGGTCATCCATTGGCGGTAGCGTGATTTTGCCGAAGTGCGAACACTTCCGCCGTGGATATAAGAAAAATCAAGTGTGAAACAAGAATCCCAACGCCTCCAACGTTCTGCATTTTCGCCCGAAAGGTCGGTTGTATCTTCAAAAGTTGTGCAGAAACAGGTTGGACAAACCATCGTACAGTTGGCACAGGTCAGACATCTTTCGGCAACATCATCCCATCGAGGGTTTTCGAGATTTCGGTAAAGCAATTCTTTGATGTCTTCCGTATCCATCTTGCGTCCCATATTTTTAGCCGTTTCGGCAACAATTTTTTCAGCCGTTTGAGTTTCTTCATCGTTGGCTTTCCTGTTCGTAATCTGATCTAAAACATTTTCACCTTTTTCTGTTCCTGCTTGAGCGACAAAATAATGTCGTCCGTCTTCAATGATTTCGGTAAGCACGATGTCATAGCCAAAAGTCGCTTTCGGTCCTGTCTCCATCGAAACGCAAAAGCAGGTTCCGCCCGCCTGCCCGCAATTGACCGCAATGGTAAAAATTTGTTCGCGTCTAGTTTGATAAACCGAATCGGTATATTGTCCACCGATAAACACCTTGTCCTGTGTAGCGATGGCGTGAAGTTCGCACGAACGGACACCGATAAAGGCATATTTCGGCAGTTCTTCATTTTCATTTTTTATTTCGAAACTATTCTCCTCATTTCGCTCTGCTCGCCACAGACGCACATTCGGTGGATGCAGAAATTTTTTCCACGAATGCGGTCCAACTACATATCCGAACAAAGCCTTGTCTTTACGCGGTTCGATTCGGTAAGATCCGGCTTCCTGAACATCCGTCCAGCCTTCGGGAAGTTCTTCTGCTGAATCTATTTCATCATAAATTATCGCTCCGTCGCGTAATGTCGGAGCAACTAATGTATAATTTCTTTCCTTGAGTGCATCAAGCATTTTTTGGAAATCATTTTTCTCCAAAATAAAAGAATTGCTGGTTTCTAAGCCGTTGTATCCAGTCTGTATCTTCATAAAGTTTCTTTTCTATAAAAATCTTTAGTTTTATAACCGCAAGTATTGTTCCAACTATCTTGAATTCTCCCTGTGTAAAAGGAAAAAGTATATTGGAATGTTAAGTCCTAGTGTGTAACACAAGATTTTTGTTGAATTGAAGTTTTAGGAAAGAGTATTACTTGAAAGGGAAGAAATTATTTCTTGTGAGTGATACTGAAGATGTACTGCGAGAAATCCCTCAAATACGTGCGAACTTTTCCGCAGTTCTATTTATAGATTGTTGGTTCAAGCTTGATGGAGGGGTTTAATAAATTCAATAATTTACGGGCATTATTGAGATACCCATTTTCACTTTGGCTGCCAATACGTAATTAAATTCTTTTCTTTAAAAAGGAAAGAATACCGGAACTAAAACAACTAAAGTTGCCAAAATTACAATGGTTAAAGGTGTTCCTACTTTTACATAATCCCAGCTTCGGTATCCGCCTGCTCCCATTACAAGGAGATTTGCTTTGTGGCTAAAAGGTGTCATGAATGCTGCTGAAGCTGCCAGAGCGACGCCCATCATTAGAGGGTATGGAGAAACATCCAAACCTTTTGCAGTAGTTAGTACAACAGGGGTTAGCAACACGACGGCTGGAGCACCGTCGAGCCCTTGACTCAAGAGACTTGATAAGACAATTAATGAAGCGAGAACTGCATAAGGTCCGAGGTCTCCTGCAAACATCATCACACTATTAGCAATTAGTGAAGCTGTTCCGCTACTTTCCATTGCTGCTCCGACAGGCAAGACTGCGGCAACAAGAAAGATCGCACGCCATTCGATAACCCTATATGCTTCCTGCATTGTTAAGGCTCTGGTAAATAAAATAAATGTGGCGGCGGCAAAGGCGGCGACTTGGATTGGCTGAAAGCCTGTAATTACCAAAGCTATCATTAATAAAAGTCCACCAATTGCATATGGAGCTTTTTCTAAATTTCGCTCTTCTTCGTCGATTTGAGAAAGCACAACCAAATCATCATCTTTTGGAAGTTTGGCGAGATCGCCTCGTTTTCCCTGGAGGAGGAGACCATCACCGACTCTTAATGAAAGTTTTGCAAGCTCATCTCTGATTGGATGTCCTTCACGCCAAACTGCGAGAACTTGAAGCCCTCGTCTTTGTCGAAAATCTGCTTCGGCTAAGGTCATTCCATTAAGCGTAGAGCGAGGTGCGATTGTTGCTTCAACAATGCCAACTTCTTCGGATTCTAGACCGTGTGAAGAAACTTGAGAAGCCAGCTCTACATTACCAATTTTCAATAATCTTTTGAGTTTTTCTTTTTCTCCGCTGACAAACAATTGGTCATTTGCTTCAAAAACATAGTCGGGAGAAATCGTCCACTTGACCTTTTCTTCGTGGAGTATGCCGAGGATCATTATACCCATTAATTCGGCTACTTGGCTTTCAGAAATCGTTTTTCCGACAAGCAAAGAATCTTTGGGAAGTCGCAAAATAAGGATCGGTTCATGTCGCAGCTCACTAAGTGCAGTTACGCCGGTTCTTTCAATCTCAAATAGGTCGTTATACTTAGATAAATCCGCGACTTTTTCGCTCGCTCCCATTCCAAATAGAACGTCTCCCTCTTGCAAAGGAAAATCTCCGACGGTGTGCGTGTGCCTCTCATCATTACGATTAACTGCCATTATTGACACACCGAGTTTTTCACGAAAGCCATAATCACGAAGAGATGTGTTAATGAGTGGAGAATTCTTTTTCAATCTTAATTTCACACCGCTGACACCGCGTTGCGGAATGCCCAACTGGCGTGCTGTAGTATCATCAACATCTATTCCCTGAACCTGCAAAAGCTCGGTTAGGCGTTCCTGGTTTCCGTCAACGAGCAATTCGTCTCCGCTTTTCAAAATTGTCGTTGCCGGAGGAGCGAGAATCCTTTCCCCTCCTCTTAGAACTGCAATTATTTGAATTCCGAGAGCGTTTCCAATGTCGGTTTCAGACAGAGATTTACCTTCGATGGGTGAGCCGGAAGGTATTCGAATCGTAAAAAGAGAATTTTCAAATCGGTAGAGTCTTGCTAATTCCTGACTATCATTTTCCTCTTGAAGTTTTTGCTCGGGCAACAAACGTTTTCCGAAAAAGACGATATAGACGATTCCCAAGCCGAGCAGAATCAGACCCAGCGGGGTAAAATCAAATAATTCAAAGGGTTTAAGTCCCTGATCTGCTAAGACGGAGCCTGCCAGAATATTCGGTGGTGTTCCAACTAAAGTCGTCGTCCCTCCCAGAATTGCACCAAACGAAAGAGGCATAAATATCTTCGAAGGTTGAATGCCTGCCCGACGGCAGATGCTGGCAATCGCAGGCATTAAGACAGCAGTAGCGGCAATATTGTTCATAAAGGCGGAAAGTATTCCCGCCACTAACATAACTGTTATCAAAAGAGGTAATTCGCGGTTACCAACCCAACGGTGAATCCATGCGGCGATGACATCAGCAACTCCTGCTTTCATAAGTGCCGCACTGACAATAAAAATAGAAAGCATCGTGATAACCGCAGAGGAAGCAAATCCTGTAAAAGCTTGGTCGGCAGTTACATAGCCCGTAAAAACCAGAATTGAAAGCCCCAAAAAAGCTGTCAAATCAATCGGTATTTTCTCTGTTAGGAAAAGCACTATCATCCCTGCCAAAATGATCAGCAGAAAAGCGATTTCCAAGGTCATTGGTCATTGCCTCCTTCTTAAAAAAGCAGTCTTATTTTTCTTTGTTGGAAAGTAACGATTTTTCTAGCAAAAATCGTGCGTAGCTAATGGATTATAAGCTTATGATGTAAATGGAATTATTACAATAATAAAGAGAAAATTTTTATTAAAACAAATATAATTTCGTTTCATTTCAAAACTAAATAGGATTTTAGGAATGCTTACACTCCTTTTAATTTGTGTAAACTTAGACTATTTAACCAACCGTGGTTTCTATATCAACCTTTATGTCTTTCCATTTACCTTGATTAAATCTGTAAATGCTCAGAGCACAGCGGGCGAAGTGTCCTGCCAAAATAGCAACCCAAATGTGCCATGGTTCGAGTGTGCTTGTTTGTTGAATTACAAAACAGATTCCGAGAGGAATTATTACCTGCGAAATTATAGAAATGTATAGAGGGCTTTTTGTATCGCCTGTTCCCTGTAAGCCACCTGTGTATGTGAGTGCGACCGAAACGAATATACCTGAAATGCTTAAGATTCTTAGCAATTGAACTCCGATTTCTACAACGGCAGGTTCAGTCATCCCAAAGATTGCCAGCATCTGCTGTGGGAAAAACATAAAGAAGAATCCTACGAATGCCGCCAGAGCAACCCCGAATCTCGCCGCTACATGAGTTGCCGCACTCGCTCTTTCGGGCTGTCCCGCACCTAAATTTTGTCCTGCGATTGTTGCCGCCGCACCCATCAGTCCAACAGATGTCCAGGTAATAAGCGAAAATAATTGTGTGTAAGATACGGCGTAAGCGGCTTGAGCGGCGGCACTTTGAGCAAGCGAGCCGACGAACGCGAGCATTAAAACTCCGCCGACGTTCATTGCAATGCCTTGAATCCCCGCAGGGAGTCCGAATTTGAAGAGTCTTCTGATTACTTTCCAGTCAGGCTTATAACCGGTTTTTTGACGGATGGAAACGACCCAATTGTCATTCCATAAATTCCAAAATGCGTAAAGTGCGATTAATCCCGAAGCAATGCAAGTTCCCATTGCGGCTCCCATCGTTCCAAAAGAAGGAATCGGTCCCAAACCGCGTATTAAAATGATATTAAAGAACACATTGAGGATGGTCATTGCTATTCCTAGAAGCATAGGGGTCTTAGCATCTCCTGCCGAACGCAAAGCACCGCTGAGCATAAAAAATATCATCATGCCGCTGCTGAAAATAAACATTATTCTCAAGTAGGGTAATGCTTCAACCTGCACACCTTGCTCAGCATTTACAAGGTCTAAAAGCAGAGGCGATGCAAAATATCCAATCGGGGCAATTATCCCAAGTGCAATAAAAATTGCTGTGATAAAAGCTTGATAAACTGTGCGGTTAACTTTGTCTTCTTCGTCAGCACCCGCAAATCTGGCAACGAGAATGCTCATCCCCGTAAAAATTGAAGAAACAAAAACAACGACCACCAAAAATATTTGCCAGCTTACACCAATCGCTGCATTTCCCTTAAAACCGACCACATTACCAACTACGGCATGGTCAATCATCCCTTGAAGTCCGCCAAAAATATTGGCAATCATCGTCGGTGCGGCGAGTTTTAGAACAGCATTGCTCAGAGGACCTTCGATGATCGAACGGTCATATCGGGAAAATTCCGACTTGTTCTCTTCAACGGGATTTTCTTCAGTGGATTCTTCTATTTCGGGGTCAATGAAATCTGTCATTTATTGTTGTGCCTACCAAGTGAGTGTAAGTATATCGAACGTAAGGGAAAACGTCATATCAATTGTTTAATTGTAACAATTATTGAAAAGAATTTGAGAATTCAAGGGAAATTTATGATTTAAAGAATTCTGTGAAAAAGAAATCAGGATATATTTTGGGTATCTGTAATATTCTGTAAAAGCGAGGTTTATAAGGTTTTTAATAAAATTCTTGACAAAAACCAGAAAGTTAGTTTATGTTTCTTATTATTCTTTTCACCAAATCGTTGTTTTTATTTTTTAAGTAGTTTATTGGAAATTTCAGGGTAAGTTCCAATAACTTTAAGCGTAATGATTTTACATAGAAGTAAGTAGAATGCTCCTACACACAAAAGAATTTATAGAAAGCCATCACAAATTTTTGATTTGATTATCAAAGTCAGAAATTTGTGATGGCTTTTTTAGTTGGTAATTTGAAAAAGAAAAAGTCTGAAAAGTAGCTGGAACTACTTCTCAGACCGTTTATAGAAATCTTCGGCACAAAAAGATGTGCTTAAAAGATGCCTATCACCAATTCGCATCTTAACGCATCTTTTTGTCCAAAGACAAGTAAAAAACGTCAGGTTCGTTTTGGAAAATTTCCGAATCTTTGGATTTTTAAAAGATGTGTTTTTCTTTTTAAGCTCATCCCAATCTTAATTTCCTAAGACTAATTTATTTTTCAGGACACAGTTAAATAAGGCTTAAATAGCCCAAAAACCTTATAAACCCGGAGAGCTAAAAAGAAAATGAAAAAAGATACGAATAAATCCGCATATGAAACCTTGTCAGCTGGAGAAAATAAATCTTCATCAGAAAATAAAGGTAGAAAAACTCAAAATAATGACACCAAACCAAAAGGACTAAAGCATCAATTAATCAGAGCGGTCTCAGTCTTTATTATCTTTAGTATGTTGACAATTTCTGTTCCGGCAGCACCTCGAATGATTGCTGTTTCAGGCGGAGAAATCTATCAGGATTTACGTTTTACATATCTCGCAAATTATGGCTCTCAGGGGATAATTGCGTCTTTAATTGATAATCCTGTTTTTGCATTCTTCTTCAAGGATAGGGGTAACAGAAATAAAAGACGCATTGCTAAAGTTGAAATTAATCCGAGGAATATCACAGTCATTGAAGGTGAGCAAATAGCCTTATCGGCAATCGCTTATGACTATGAGGACAAAGTTATTCAAGGGACAGATTTCACTTGGTCTGTTCAGAGCTATGAGGACTCCCAATTTACAGAGACAGATTTAACCGAGGGTGTTTTTAAGGGGGATGCTCCCGGAGCTTATAAAGTTTTTGCTCGAGCCGGCGGAGTAACCGCAGAAGCCTTCATTGTTGTTACCAGAGATGCTGAATATCGGGCGATGAAAGAATTGACGGAACAAGAAAAAAATGAAGCTGAACAGGATGCCGGACTTGTTTCCAGACAAAGAGAATCTGCAAACCTGCGACAAGAAGTCAGGGATGCCATGAGATTGGTGAAGAGACAGAGAAATACATCATCACTTAAGAATTCTTCCAGAATAAAAAATGCTGAAAAACAAGCCTTGGAAAACTGGGATCTACAACAAAGAGTTGAGCGGCAAAGGGCAAGGGACAGAAAAAAACAGAGAAGAAAACAAAGATGGCAAGACAGAAGAAGGAATAGAGAATTAGCAATTAACAGGGAACAGGTAGCAGCCCAGAATAAAAACAAAAAACACGGAGAGGTTCAGTTCGTAAAATCTGCGTATAAGGAAAAAGATTCAGCAAGTAAATTCAATAAGAAAAAAGAATCCTCACCATCGAAAAAAACTAAAAGTAAGAGAAGAACATTTCCAATAATTTCGGGGATTGATTCAAGCAACAATGCATATGGAACAGTCTATGGATTCTATTACTCCGGTGGCGGCGGCGGAGGTGGCGGACCATTTCTGGAAGTTAAAGACAGCAAAACCAAGAAAGCTTCGATAGGTGGAAGTTATTATGCTGAATTGGAATTGTATATTGATGGGGAAAAAGGAGGCGGCGGAACATTTTTAGGCGTTAGTGCATGTGCTCAGAGTTCTTGCAGTTGGAGCATTGCTATACCTTCAACTTATCACGATGGTCAGCAACACACCCTCTATGCCTATGCAGTTGATGAATTATTTACAATGCAGGAAGATGGTCCGACCATGTATAACTTTACCATCGGCTCAGGTGCAGAACCTCCCGAATGGCATAACGGTAATTTCCCATCAGCTGATGATCCGGGCAGACATACGGGAACTCCTCGCAACCAAGGGACAGTCGGGGCAGGTTCAGGAAACTTTGGTTTTTCAGCACCTGTTCTGTCACTGCCGGGCAGAAACGGATTGGATGTAAATTTATCTCTAAACTACAATTCGCTCCTATGGCATAAGTCAGGGACGACAATAACCTATGATATTGACAAAGGAAATCCTGCACCGGGATGGGATATCGGCTTTGGAAAGATTCTGGATGCTGATACAACAGGTGGTGCTATGCTCGAATCACCAAATGGAACGAGACATTCGTGGGAGGGAGAGATTGTCGGTTCGGGAGCAAATACGACCTATTATGGCAGAACCACAGATGGTTCATTTATTGATTACATAGTCAGCAAAAATTCAAACGGAATAGTCAGCGGAACGGCTCATTTTTCTGATGGGACAAAAATAACTTACGGAGCGGTAGAAGATGGAGTTATCTATCCAACCCAGATAAAAGATGCTCATGGAAATTACATCACGATAACCTATGTTGGCAACAAGGGACCAAATATCAATACTATTACCGACACATTAGGTCGGGTAGTTACATTCAAATATGCAAATGGCAGACTCATAAACATACAGGGACCGGGCTATAACGGAACAACCAGAACACACGTGCGTCTTCATTATGAACAAAAGACCTTGAGTGCGACCTTCTCAGGACTTACAAAAGCAGTCAGAGATGAGTCTCCATATCAGATCAAAGCAATCTACTATCCAATAACAAATACGGGATATTGGTTTGGAGACAGCGATTCTTATTCGTCATACGGGATGATTAAAAAGTTGAAGATGAATCGTTCGATGTCATCATCGGGAACTACCACAACTGAAGGTTCTGTAACGAACCCCGGAACGATGTCCACCCAGACGGTTTACAATTACCCTGCAACGGCATCAAATCTTACATCTGCACCAAAATACACGACCAAAACAGACACTTGGGCAAATATGGATACTGCTGCTGCGGTTACTCAATATGCAGTAAATAATACCGCCAGCCCTAGAACAACAACAGTTACTTTACCAAACGGAACAAAGACAAGATCATCATCATACAACACAACTGATTGGAAAAATGGAATACTTCAAAAATCTGAACTTCTTTCAGGAATAACAGTTTTGAATAAAACAGAAATGACTTGGGATCAAGGTGATTATAATTCAACAAGAGTCACACAAATTCTGAATACCGATGAAAAGAGTCAACAAACAAAACAAACATTCACTTACGGGACTCATTACAATCAAGTAACAGAAGCTAGAGAATATGGATACAGTCCATCAACCGTCTATCGCAAGACAATTACGACTTATGAAAATACGACTGCATATCGCGGAACATATAGCGGGACAAAATGGATGAGCGGTCGGCATATCTTTAATTTGCCAAAAACGGTTGAGGTTAAAACGGGCGGAAATGTCCGCTTGAGTCGTGTAAATTACACGTATGATACGGGTTCACTTACGGATCGATCAACAGGATTAACAAATTACGATCAAACTTACAGACCTGCATCCGGAACTTATGATAGCTCAACAGCTAAACGCGGAAATGTAACCAGCACAACCGTTTATGCAAAAGCTTCAGATCTAACAGGTGCGATTACATATGATTACACTTATGACATTGCCGGAAACAATATAACGGCAACAACCAACTGTTGTCAGCAAATCACGACAACCTATACCTCAGCTACAAAATATGCCTATCCAACATCTGTTAGGAGAGGGAAGCCGACGGGAAGCACCGATTACAATACGACAAGTGCAACCTATGATTTCAATACGGGAGCAGCGAAAACCTCGACGGATGCTAATGGTCGTGTGACGACCGCTGCTTATGATGCAATTGCTCGTCCGACACAAGTTACACTTTCTACGGGTGGTAAGGTGGTTTATGAATACTTCCCGAATACTTTAACCTCAAAGCAGACGGTCAAACTCTCAAATAACACAATTGTCAGCCAATCAACAACCATCACAAACGGTAGAGGACAACCTCGAATCTCGAAACTTCTGACGGGAACATCTTCGGAAACAGCCACAAAGGTTGAATATGACAATATGGGAAGACAAGATAGAGTCTCCAATCCATATCCGGCAACGGGAAGCCCATCTGATTGGACAAGCTATACCTATGATAATCAATCGAGAGTAACTCAAATAACCGCACCTGATGGAAGTACAACCAAGACTTTCTATAACGAAACCACCAAACCATCATCAGCGACGACAACTCAGGGAAGCACAGTTAGAAGACAGGACGCTTGGGGTAGAGAGCGTTGGGGCAGAAGTGATGCTTATGGAAGATTGGTTGAGGTAGTTGAACCCAATCCAAATGGAAATGGTTCAGTGACAGCTTCGGGCAATATGGTCACGGATTACACCTATGACGAGCAAGATAACTTGACTCAGATTGACCAAGGTTCTCAACAAAGGAAGTTCAAATACGATTCTCTCGGACGTATGACTCGTCAAAAACTGGCTGAACAGACGGCGACAATTAACGATTTAGGAGTTTTTGTGAATGCAGGTGGTTCGGGAGCAATTTGGAGTGATTCTTTTACATATGATAATCGTTCTAATCTAACTCAGAGAATTGATGCCAGAGGAGTTAAGACCAACTTTTCATATCTCAAGAACGGTTCGCTTGATCCTCTGAATCGTTTGCATGCGATTACCTTTGATAAAACACAAGCAGATACGGCAAATCCGATTTATGAGTCACCCGATATCACCTATTCTTATATGACAATGGGCGATAAAGAAAGGATTTATCAAGTCACCTCAGGTAGTGTAGCCACAGAAACTTACACTTATGACACAGAGGGAAGAGTTTCAGATTATGAAATGAAAGCGACATCAAGGGCAAGCTATCCGATGAAGACGAGTTATCTCTATGATACGGTGAATCGTTTGACGGAAGTTCGCTATCCAAAGGCTTACGGAATGTCAGGTAACCCGAGAAAGGTTGTCGATATAGCTTATGACCAAACATCGAGATTGAAAGAACTGAAAGTGGATAATTCAATTCAGATGAATCAAATCAGTTATAATGATTTTGGACAGGCGACAGCTATCAAGATCGGAGCGGGTGGCTCTAATCCGATTGATGAAACTTACTCCTTTGATTCAGAAACGGGATTGATGACCAATCAGAAGGTAAAAAGAGGAACAAACACCTTGATGGATTTGACCTATAACTATAATCGGGGTTTGAGCAAAGGAACTCTGAATGGAAAAACGGGACAACTAACTCACATTATTGATAATAAAGACAGAAATAAAGATAGAGTCTATGAGCACGATTCTCTTGGTCGTCTTATCAAAGCCAAAGGTGGATTAGCAACGGGAGTAACAGGAGTAACAGCTAACTGGACACAGAGTTACACTTACGATAGATATGGGAACAAAGAGACTACTTCTAAAACAGGAACAACTGAATATGGTCAGGCAATCCCATTAGATGGATTAGCTTCTTTAAGTTATACGTCTTCAACAAATCGAATCATAGGTTATAACTATGACAATGCCGGAAATCAAATCAGAGGGAAATCTCCTACGGGTAACTGGCAGGTGCAGGAGTATGATGAAGCGGGAAGATTGGTTTATGTCAGAGATGATTCGGGATGGATAGAACAGGCAAATGAATATGCCTCAAGCCGGGAGAGATTAGCTTCGTGGAGTTATGCATCAGTTGACATCACCTATTATGCATGGGGCGGTTCAAGTGTTTTAGCGGAATACACAACTCAATCTACAAGCAGTTCGCTTGAGTGGGATAAGACCTACATCTATGCAGGTTCAAGACTACTCTCAACATTCACAAAAACAGGTTCAACCGAATCAACTGAATATCATCACCCAGATAGATTGGGAACAAGGATGATAAGCAATCCAACTGGAGGAACAGAAGTTGAACAGATGACCTTACCATTCGGAACTTCAATTGATGCAGAGACCAGCGGGACATCAAATCAAAGATTCACATCATATGATAGAAGCAGCGTAACTGGCGGACTGGATTATGCAATCAACAGGACTTACAACTCGGGACAATCAAGATTCACACAAGTTGACCCGATTGGAATGGCAGCAGCAGAGATAGGTAATCCGCAAAGTTTCAATATGTATGCTTATGTAGAGAATAATCCGATAGATTTTGTTGATCCAAGAGGGTTAGATGAGGAAGAACCATTTTTAATTATTGAAGAGTGGACACATCGTATAACAGGAGGAGGTAGTCGTGGTAGTGGTGGTGGTGCATCACGAGACAATGATAACGGCAGAAGTAGAAGCATTGGGCGAGGCGGAGGAGGTTCTTCTTCTAAAGGTGAGCCGAAAAAGAAAATACTAATTGAATGTGCACTTTTTTACGTATTCTTAGAAAGAAAAGGAGTAAGAGACGCTTTGGAGGGAGCGTGGGATAGATCAAATTTTTCTGATGATAAAGAAGAAAGACAGAAGAAATCACTTGAACAAGGTGGTATTTTAGAACTAGACAAACATGATAACTTAATTAAAGACCATAAGTATAATAATAATCCTCTTTTAGGAGATAAAAGTTGGGAACTTCCAGGAATGAGATTTCATGTTAAAACTGTTGGAGCGAAGTTTTACGTTCTATATCATACTCATCCTTTTAGGGAACATGATGTTCCCCATGATCTTCCTAAAGGAGCAAAAATGGGCAAACAGTTAAATCCTTCAAGGGCAGATATTGCTTTTGCTAAAACAACAGAACACTACGGAATAGTCATTTCTGAAAAATACTACACTTTTTATGGCACAAATAAATTTGGTACTGAATTTACCTGTTATTCTCTTCGTAAGTAATGGAATAACTTTATAGTTGGAAGTTGGAGATATTTATGAAATTAAAGAGTATATTAGGAGTGTCTTTTATATTTATTGCAATCTTATTGAACTGTAGTGTAAACGAAAATGGAGAAGTAATTCATAAAGGAAATACAAGACTTACTAACATAGAAAAAGACACTCAAAAACCTAACAAACAAAAGATCTCCAGTGTTGAAATCCAAGAAAAGGTTAAAGTAAACAATCCTAACTGTGATGAAAAGGTTATTGAAAAAATGTTTAAGGATGATACTGGAAAACTATCCAAAAAACAGAGGGAAACTTATAAACGTTTACAACATTTGATTACTAATCAAGATAAGCCAGAGAAAAGTGAACTAGACAAATTTGTTAAAGAAAAGATTAATTTTTTGACAAAGGTAACTTATCTTGACAATTTAGAGGATAAGGTATTAACGCCGAATGAAATTGAAATTAGAATTGGATATGGTGGGGGGATAGTTACTTCTCAAATGTGGGTCTTGAAAAAAAGAAACTCTACTTATTCAGGTTATTTAATGAATACAGTATTAAATGATAATTCCTCAGTGATGAAAAGGTTTGATCTCAAAAATACTAACTCTGGCTGGCAAAATTTGTTCGATTATTTAGAAAAAAACGAAGTGAAAATTCCTTTGAATAAAGAATTGTTGAATGATTATATTCATGGAGTGGACACGACAGGTTACACTTTAGAGGTAAAACAAGGAACGAATTATAATTATCGTTGGTTTGTTCATAATGGATGTATGAAAAAAGGTGGTAAAATAATGGAAAAAATTATTGAGCAACTCTATGGAGAATTTCAGAAAGATCTTCCCAAAGAATACTTTAGTCAAAACTGAAAAAATATAGCCTAATAGAACAGCGTCGACAATATTGTAATTTGTTACGCTTTAGTTTTTTTGACGGTTTGTTCCTCACGAATATAGGCGTAGAGAGTCGGTTTCGTAATTCCCATCATTTCGCAGATTTCCTTCACCGTGTGATTTCGTCGCTCATACATTTCAACTGCTTTTTTCCTTTGCTTTTTATCTTATAACTACATGCGATAAGGAAAGAATCAAGAAGGTCATCTCAGCGGGAGTTTCTACCGAAGATTATTCCTATGACACAGAGGGGCGGACATCAAATTACAAGATGACCTTAACCTCAAGAAGCTCCTATCCGATGGAGACCAGCTATCTCTATGACACGGCACATCGCTTGACGGAAGTCCGCTATCCGAAACAATACGGGATGACGGGGAATCCGCGAAAGGTTGTAAATGTTACTTATGACCAGACTTCGCGTTTGAAAGAACTGAAGGTTGATAATGTCAATCAAATGGATAGCATCTCTTACAATGATTTCGGACAGGCAAAATCAATGAGAATCGGAGGGGCAACACCAAATCCGATAACAGAAACTTATTCTTTTGATTCCAAAACAGGATTGATGACAAATCAGAAGTTGAAGCGAGGAGCAAACATTCTGATGGATTTGACCTACAATTATAATCGGGGTTTGAGCAAAGGAACTCTGAATGGAACGACGGGACAACTAACTCATATCATAGATAACAGAGATAGAAATAGAGACAGAGTCTATGAACATGATTCTCTTGGTCGTCTTATCAAAGCCAAAGGTGCATTGGCAGCGGGAGTAACAGCTAACTGGACTCAAAACTACATTTACGATAAACAAGGGCAGAAAGAGAATATCTTTAAATAATTACTCTGAAAAATTCTTCAACAAATACTTGAATACGTCATTGAACCTCAATTTCTCCGCGAACTGCTTCTACGGAGCAGTTGGCTCTTTCGGCGATGGCGGAGGCGGTGCTGCCGATCAGGAGTTTTTCGATTACGCCGGAGTATGAATGTGCTCCGACAAAGATCGAATCGGCTTGCCATTTGGCGGCTTGTTCGATGAGAATTTCTTTTGGATTTCCTGCTTTAATCTCAAGTTTTACTTTCAGATCTGCGTTTTCGAGAGAGTGGATAGAGCTTTCGGCTAATTTTTCTATCCAGTGTCTTTCGGTTTTAATGTCTTCTTTTATCCATTCTTTGATGGGCGGAATAAACCTTCCAATAGCGGTCGGGAAAAGAGGGTGCATTGCAGAAAGCAGGAAGACTTCGGCATTTTCTCCCCAATGTCTGGAAGCAACTGATTTTACAGCCAATTGTGAACCGAGAGAGCCGTCAAAACCGATCATAATTCTCAAAGGTAAAGGCTCGACCTCAATTTTTCCGCGTGCGATTCGGACTGAACATTTTGCTTCAGTCAGAACCTTCTGAGAAATACTTCCTAAAAGAATACGCCCGACGGCATTTCTACCCTGTGAACCGAGGACTATAAGATCGGGCTTGAATTTATCTGCCCGTGCAAGGATTTCCCAAGCAGGTGAGCCGTTGGTTACTTCGGCGGTTACGTTCCATTTTGGAAATTTAGCGAGGATTCTTTCTCTGGCATGGCGGCTGAGAGTGTCTGCTTCGTTCAGGGAACTCTTCGCTACCTTGAGGCGTTTTTCCGTTATTTCCTGGATAATAGCAGGGTATTCTTCGGGGTTAAATCCGTTACCGTTTTGGGACGGTGGCGGTGGCATCCAAACCTCTGCAACCGACATTACGATCGCTTCGACATTTTCCTCCGGCAAGCCCGCTTTTTGTAAATCATCAAGTGCATTGTCTGATGAAGCCGAGCCATCATAAGCAATTAATAACCTCATAGTTTTTCTCCAATACCTAAAATCATTGTGTGAGTTAAATTTGCAAAGTTTGTCAAAAATTAACTTCTTGAAATTAAATTTCAGCAAAGTTCGTGCCACTTGTTTGTTTTCAAAACTTATCGTAAATCATACTTTACAACTGTGTATTATCACTCACTTTGTTGGGAAATTTTTCGCACTTTGGGGATAGTAAAAAGATGCCAACTAAAATTAAATCAAACAAGGCAGAAACGCGACCGTTAGGAAGCGTGTTTGCTCAGAGCGACGGACACGCTTCCTAACGGTCGCGTTTCTGCCATTTGCTCTATAGATAGAACGCGGATTACACGGATTGCTCGAATTTCCGTAGATTTTTTTGGAAATACCCGTGAAAATCCGTGCTATCTGCGTAATCCTTGTTCTATGCACCGATAATTATTTTTTGGTTTGATGTTATAATCTTTCAGTAAGGCATTATTATTGCAGGTTATTCTCTTAAAAAAACTATTAAATTATGAGAGAACAAACTAAAAAATCAAAATCCCGCGTGTTGATCGTTGATGACGATCCGCAAATTTCCCGTACACTTGAGATGACTCTGACATCTTGGGGATACGAAAACTACAAAGCTGAAAATTTGGCTGAAGCCGAGAAAGTCTTTAAAGCCGAAGAACCCGAAATCATTTTGCTTGATATTGATCTGCCTGATGGTTCGGGCTTGGATTTTTTAAAGGACATAAAAAAACAATCGCCCGAGACAATTGTTGTCATGGTGACGGGAAATGTTGATGTTCAGAGCACGATCGCCGCACTTCGCGGTGGAGCTTATGATTTTATCAGCAAGCCGATTCACTTGGAAGAACTCCGCGTTACTCTCCGAAACTCGGTCGAAACCCGCCAGCTCCGACGCGAAATAAAACAGATGCGTAGGCAGCGAGCGGAGCGTTTTAGTTTTGAACAAATTATCGGCGAATCCGCAGCGATGAATAAGGCGAAAGAAACAGCGAAAAAAGTTGCGGCTTCAGACGTTGCCTCAGTTTTATTACAAGGAGAAACAGGAACAGGTAAAGACCTTTTTGCACGTGCGATTCATTTTTCTTCGGAGAGGCGTGATGCCCCGTATTTAGCAATAAATTGTGCTGCACTTCCAGCTAATCTGATTGAGTCAGAATTATTCGGCTATGAAAAAGGAGCTTTCACCGACGCCAAGAAACGCAAAGAAGGTCTGTTTGAGCAAGCCGATGGCGGAACACTATTTTTAGATGAGATCGGAGAAATGGATGTTTCTCTCCAAGCAAAACTTTTGCGTGTGTTAGAGGAAGGAAAGTTCAGAAGAATCGGCGGTTTGAAAGAGATTCCGATTGATGTGCGTGTATTGGCAGCATCAAACAGGAACTTAAAAGAAGAAAGCACCGAAGGAAATTTCAGGCTTGACCTCTATTATCGTTTATCGGTCATACAGATTGATATTCCGCCTCTGCGTGAACGCGAAGATGATGTTTTATTGCTTGCAAAATTTTATATTGAGAAGACCAATCAAAAAAGAATTTCAAGCAAAAAACTGCGAGGATTGGCAAAACCAACTGAAAAAATATTTCAAAATTATGAGTGGACGGGAAATGTTCGTGAATTGCGAAATGTGATAGAACGTGCTTCAATTCTAGAAGATGGCGAACTTGTCACAACCGAACATCTTCCGGCTGATTTGGTTGGCGGAAGTTCGCAAACCGTTGCAGTTTCAGATTTTATACTTCCGGCAGAAGGGATACCTTTGCAAAAGGTAGAACTAGAGCTTGTCAAACAGGCTGTCGCCAGAACAGGAGGAAATCTAACAAAAGCTGCCCGACTTTTAGATATTTCCCGAGATCAATTGCGTTATCGTCTGAAAAAAGACGAAGAAGGAAATCAAAAAACGCAGACAGCCGGCGGTGACTAAAAATTACATTTAATGAATAATCCCGCTTCTACAAAATCCGGAACGGAAGCTTCAAATTTAGATAAACTTTCCAAAGAGCTTGTTGACATTAAAAGAGCATTAGCGGAATCCACTATTGTCGCCGTTACGGATCAAAGCGGGAAAATTACTTACGTCAACGACAAATTCTGCGAAATCTCAAAATACTCAAAAGAGGAATTACTCGGTCAAGATCATCGAATCATCAATTCCGAATACCATCCAAAAGAATTTTTCCGTGATCTTTGGGTAACCATCGCAAACGGAGAAATATGGCGTGGTGAGATTCGCAATCGTGCAAAAGATGGATCAATTTATTGGGTAAATACGACCATCGTTCCTTTCTTAAATGAAGAGGGAAAACCTTATCAGTACATAGCCATACGTCACGATATAACTCCGCAAAAAACGATCGAAAAAGAATTACGGGAGAAAGAAATTCTGCTCCGCGAGCAAAAAGAATTACTGGAACAAACCCATGATGCGATTTACAGCTGGAGACTTGATGACGGCATACTGCAGTGGAATCAAAACGCTAAAAAAATGTATGGCTATGACCTCAAAGAAATGCAGGGACGAGAGGTTTATAGAGTCTTAGAAACAGAGTATGAAACCAGTTTTGATGAATATTTTGAGCAATTAAAAAAAGACGGGTATTGGGAAGGTGAGATTCGGCAAAAAACCAAAGACGGAAGAAAGATAATCGTCGAAAGCCGCCAAGCCATCGAAGAATCAAATGATGGTTCTTTGATTGTACTTGAAACCAGCCGTGACATCACCGAAAAGAAAAGAGCAGAAGAGCGAATTCATCAGCAGGCTTCGCTCCTGAAAAAAACCAGAGATGCCATTCTCGTCTGTGATTTAAATCATAAGATCATTTACTGGAACAGGGGAGCGGAAAAGGTCTATGGATTAAAAGCTGAAGAGGTGCTCGGTGAAGATATATGCGAGATGATCTGTGATGGTGATCAGACCGTTATCGAAACTGCTATGGAGGCTTTAAACAAAAAAGACGAATGGCAGGAAGAAGCATTAAATTACACCAAAGACGGAAAAAAAATAACGGTTATAAGCCGTTGGACTTTGGTTAGGAAAAAGTCAGGACAGCCCGATTATTTTTTGGTAGTCAATACAGACGTAACCGATTTAAAACGCACTGAGCAACAGCTTCTCAGAGCACAACGTCTCGAATCAATCGGTACTTTGGCTGGAGGTATCGCCCACGATCTAAATAATGTTTTATCTCCGATCTTAATGGCGGTTGATATGCTTCAAACCGACTTGGAAATGCCCGAAGCTTCTCAGCAATGGCTCTCTATCATCCGCGAAAATACTGAACGCGGAGCGGATCTAATTAAGCAGGTTTTGACCTTCGCAAGAGGTGCAGAAGAGGGAAATCGCGTTGAGATACAGATCTCTCATTTAATTAAAGAACTCATCAAAATCTTGCAAAAAACCTTTCCGCCTGACATTAAGATAAAGTTCAATGTAGCTTCAAATTTAGCTTTGATCAAAGCTGACCCGACGCAGATTCATCAGGTGTTAATGAATCTGGCTGTAAATGCTAAAGATGCCATGATGGAGCTTGGCGGAACGCTAAAGATCACGGCTGAAAATGTTGAGATCGACGAAAACTATGTTCAGATGAATCCCAATTTTGAAATGGGGCGTTATATTTTTATAACAGTTGAAGATTCGGGAATAGGTATGTCGCCCGAATTGCTCGAAAGGATTTGGGATCCGTTCTATACAACCAAAGAAGTCGGAAAAGGCACTGGCTTGGGGCTCTCTACCGCTCTTTCAATTGTCAGAGGACACGGCGGTTTTATAAATGCATACAGCGAGCCTAATAAGGGAACACAATTTTCCGTTTACCTTCCTGCTTTGGAAGTTTCTGACGAGAGAGAGCTTATCGAACAAGAGCTTCCCTATCCGAAAGGAAATGGCGAAATTATTTTGCTCGTTGATGACGAAGAAAACATCAGAAAAGTGACTGAAGCCACCCTCAGCAAGTATGGCTATAAAGTTCTATCTGCCGGAGATGGAACAGAAGCTCTCGCTATTTATACTCAACAGGAAAAAGTTGATCTCGTTATAACCGATATGGCGATGCCTTATATGGACGGTGCGGCGACAATTAGGGCATTGAAGAAAATAAACAAATCACAAAAGATAATTGCTGTCAGCGGTTTGACCGATATGCATCAAGCAAATCAGAAGCTAGCGATAGAATCTTTCTTGCCGAAACCTTTTACCACCGAAAAACTTCTAAATACAGTTGCCGAAGTCCTCGAAGTCAATTAAGAAATCAAAGAAAAAAACAGATTACGCAGATTTAGTGAATTCTTAGGAATCAAAATATCCGTGAAAATCCGCTTAATCCGTGCCATCTGCGTTTTATCAAATAAGAGTATCTATTTTCAACTTAAGGGTTGATAATTCCGCTCTCTATTAAAAACTCAAAACCTAAATTTCCCCCGTGAAAACTTTCGCAGAAAAACGCGGAATATTCCCATCCTTTTACAAATTTCCAAATCTCGAAAAAGCTAAATTTAAGAAATAAAAAGATTTATTGATTAGGCACACTCCTTGCGAATAATAACTTACAAAGCGAGAAAAAAGATGTGTGTCAATTCAAAAAATTTAGGTCTGTCAATTGCGATTACTGCTGCATTTTTATGGAGTCTGTATAGCTTTGGAGTATTGATATTAAATCTCCTCGGTGTAGCTTTCAGCGACATGGCAAGTTCAGAAGCTTTCCATAGTTTTGATTGGTCGGGGTATTTAAAAAATTACCTTGCTCAAATGTTTTTGATATTTGGAGCGACAGGTTTCGTGGGATGGCTGGTTGCAGAAATTTACAATGACCTAAACGAAATTTTTGATAAGACACTTGAATAAAAAAGGAAATTTAATGATAAAAAAATTAAGTGAAGAATCATCAAGGGAATTTCTACGGGAGCACAGCACAGCCAGACTTGGGTGCATTTTAGACAGTGGCGAACCATATGTAGTTCCTGTGGTTTATTTGTACAGAGATGATTCGATTTATATACACAGTCTGGAAGGGCTGAAAATCTCAGCAATGAGAAAAAATCCAAAGATCTGTTTGCAGACTGATGAAGTTCAAGAAGATGGTTTTGAATGGAAAAGTGTGATTGTGTTTGGTGAGTTCAAGGAAATCACTGAACAAAGTAAAAAAACAGAAGTTCTTTTTGATTTCTACAAAAAATTTCCAAAGTTTACCCCCGTAGAAGCAAAGTTTGATGATGAAGTTTCAATGAAAAGCGTCATCATTTTTCGGATTGAAATTGAGCGTATTACGGGAGTTACAGAGAGTTATTGATTTTAAGGCAAAAGGTATCAAACGGGCGTCGAAAGATTAATAACTCTCCTAATTAAAGTTGTTGTGACACAGCATTTAAGGTGTCACGAGGTATATGACAAAGGAGTATAAAAAAAGGTTATGAAACATAAAGAAAGAGATGTAATGAACGTAAAAACAGCTGAAGAAGAAACTAAATTAACAAGAGCAAACGAACCGACTTTTACAAGTCCTTTCAGGTTAATGAGACATTTTGCCAAAGATATGGAAAACATGTTTAGGGATTTTGGCTTTGATCGTGATTTTCCAAGAATGACAGGTCTTGAAAAAGACTTCTTTGATCCTGAAAGAAGAGATTTCTTTATGGATTTTTCACCGCCGGTTGAAATGATTCGCCAAGGCGATAATTTAGTTGTAAGAGCTGATTTACCCGGAATGGAAAAAGATGATATTAAGGTCGAGGTTCAAGACAATCATCTAATCATCGAGGGAGAAAGAAAGCAGGAAACTAAAGAAGAAGAAGAGGGTTTTTATCGAAGCGAATGCTCATATGGAAAATTTTATCGGCAAATTCCATTGCCAAAGTCAGTTAAGATGGAGGAAGCCAAGGCTAATTTCAAAAATGGTGTTTTAGAAGTAACCCTTGCTGCCCCTCAGCTTGAAACAAGTGGTAAGAAAATTGAAATTTCCGATGGCTCGACAGAGACAAAAACTGCAACTACCACAGGCTAATCAGATTTTTTATTTGGTTGGTTAATTCCGACTGTTCAAAGAGTTGGTAAATATTATTGACGTGCGTTTGGTGATAAGTGTCAGTAGCCCGACCGTGAGGGAGTGGCTTTTGACACGATTTATTACCTATTTACCAACTCTCTTTTTATTTTTCGAAAGTCATCTTTCCCGCAGTTGGCGTTTCTACAAAATGATTTTAGGATGTTTTCTCAGCTAATTTACCGATAGCCAGATATGCATAAATTCCGCACGCCAAGAATAAAAAACCCGGTAGAGCGAAAACTATAAATCCGAATCCACTTGGGATTTTTCCAGTCAGCATCAGACCGTATATGAAATAAAATCCAAGTAAGCTCAAAACAGAGATACTGCCGCCAATTAGTTCATTTTTCCATCCGGCGATAAATCCAATAACCAAGCCAATTGGAAAAAATGAAAAACCAACCCATTGATTTCGGGTGATTTTGGATGTATCAAATTCTTCTCCAAATAAGAACATTAACAAAACAGCAATGCTCAAAAGGCTCGTGATACGTGCAACCCAGCGGAAAATTTTAAGTCTCTCATAACGCTTTTTTATATCTCCAATCATTTTTTATTTCCTCACTATCACACTTCTTTTTGATACTTATTAAACATGAGCAAGCGGCATTCCTTTAATATTTCTAATAGGAATCAATCAAATGTAAATTAGAATGTTAAAAAAGTGTGGAAAATTGCACAGCTGGGGTGAAAAAATCCACAGTTGAAGTAAGTGCAGAAAGTATATTTATTGGGTTTATCAGATTTTGGAAGACGGCATAAATTTTGCTCTAAAAAAAGTTTGAATAGCCATTTTATTATGTGAATTAAGAGAGAAAAACTATGAAAATCATACTTGCGACTGACGGTTCCGAATTTAGCTATGAAGCAGCAAAAAAATGTTGTGAAATGCTTTCAATTGAGGAAGATACTGAAATTATGGTGCTTTGTGTCGTTGAAACAATCACACCTGCCGAGCCATTTGGAATGACGGATGAATACTTTGCCATTGCTCAAAAAGCTGCCCATGAAGTGGCATCAGATATTGTTGAAGATACTCGACAAACAATGTATTCAGTTATTAACAAAGAAAACTTTTTTATAGATACGAAAACAGTAAGCGGCAGACCTAAGCAGACGATTGTTGATGAAGCTGAAGAATGGGGAGCTGATTTAGTAGTTGTCGGCTCACACGGACGTGGATTCTGGGGCAGAGTATTCTTGGGATCAGTTTCAGACGCGGTTGTCAGACATGCACACTGTTCTGTCATGGTCGTAAGAAAAGATTCTGAAAATGAAGAAGATGATTAAGGTTATTTTTGCATTTTAAGGGACAAGAGTTTTTAAGTTAAACGGAGTAAAAAAATGAAAAAGATTTTGATTTTAGGAGGCGGATTCGGCGGATTGGTAGTCGCAGAACGCCTCAGCGAATTTTTTAATGGTGAACATCAGATTACTTTGGTTTCTCCGAATAGAAAGTTTACATTTTATCCCGCCCTTGTGAGGCTTGCTTTCGGGCAGTTGGAAGAAGATGAAATAACTTTCGACATTGAGAAAAAATTACACAAACTGGACGTTAAATTTATCGAAGGTGAGGTTCTTCACCTAAAACCTCAATATCATCGTGTACAGATTGCGGGCAAGGAATTTAATGGTGATATTTCTTATGACTATTTGGTTATTGCAATGGGAAGAAGGCTTGCAACGGAAAAAATGGCAGGATATTTTGACCATGCTCATCATATATTGGGCGTGAAAGCCGCTGAAAAGTTTGGCAATGCGATTGAAGAATTCAAACAAGGAAATATCGTCGTAGGTCTTTCACCAAACTCGCATCTTCCAGTACCTGTTTGTGAAACAGCTTTTTCACTAGCGAAAAAGTTTTATCCTGATTCACCAACTAAGCCGATTAATATCAGTGTAGTCTTTCCTGAAACTGTCAAAGATGCCTTTGGAGGAGCAGATATTCATCAAGAACTGAAAGAAGCTTTTGAGAAGCACGACATGGATCTGATTGAAGACTTTCCGCTTGATGAGATCGAAAGAAATAAAATTGTCTCGAAGGGCAGTCACAAAATTCCGTATGATTTGTTGATGTTAGTTCCGCCATTCCAAGGGCAAGCCAGACTTTCTGAAAATGGTATTACAGATGAAAGAGGCTTCGTAGAAGTTGATGAATTTATGCGTGTTAAGAAAATGAAGGATGCTTATGCGGTCGGTGACATTGTTTCATTTAAAGGACCAAAACTCGCACATATTGCCGTACGGCAAGCTCAAGTTGCGGCTGTAAATATTATGCGTGAGCTGGAAGGAAAAGAACCTGATGCCGTTTATTATCATGAAATTGCTTCAATTATTGACCAAGGCGGGGCAGATTCTCTGTATCTGCACTACGGTGTTTGGGATGACAGTCTTTACAAGGTCAAAAAAGGAAAAATCTGGAGCTTGGTTAAGAGAGTTCATGACAAAATTTGGCGTACTCGCCATAAAAGCGTCTGGATGGAAAAAGGCATCTAAACGAAAAGAAATTAATCGAATAATTTATACTTGACAAAAAAGTAAACATTAGGATAGTTTATAAATTGGAGTACGAGCAAGGGGAGTAGATAGCCTGCAAGGGTTCGGTGGGGAACGTCAATACAATTACTTGAAAGAAAAGTAATTCGGTTCATCGAAGAAAATATCAAGACCTTGTGCAACATGAAGTTATTTAAAATTTTATGTCTGCACAGGGTCTTTTTCTATGTAGATATAAAAAGGTTTATCAGGGAGTTTGAGGTTATGAAAAAGATTTTTAAGAAGTTGATTAAGTCTTTTCTGTTAAAAAAATTATATGAATACAAAAACAGACGGCGTTATGGGTCTGAATACGATATCAGAGATCGCCATGATTCAGATTATGAAGATTCATATTATTCCAAGCCGAAATATCTTAAACGCAAGAAAAAGAAGAAAAAAGACTTCAAATATATGCTGAAAAAGATGTTTGATTGAGAAATCAGGGGGCTATCTACTTAGAAAATGGATATGATATTTTTTCCGTTCGCGGAATACTGGTGGTTTTATCTGGGCTTTACGGCGTTCGTGCTACTGATGCTGGCGTTGGATCTGGGTGTTTTTCATCGTGAGGCTCACAAAGTTTCGTTTAAGGAAGCGACCGTTTGGACGATCATTTGGATTTCGCTGGCATTAGTTTTCAATGGGTTATTTTATTATTACACGACGGCACAATTCGGGGCGGCGGAAGGCACGCGGCTTTCGCTGGAATTTCTAACGGGCTATATCGTCGAAAAAACGCTTTCAATTGACAATATATTTGTTTTCGTGATGGTTTTTGCGTATTTTTCTATACCTGCAAAATACCAACACCGCGTGCTTTTTTACGGGATTATCGGGGCTTTGGTTTTCCGTGCGATCTTTATCGCTGCCGGTTCGTATTTGATTCAGTTTCAGTGGATCATATATCTCTTCGGCGGATTTCTGATCTTTACGGGAATCAAGATGATGCTCGTTCCCGAAAAGGATATTGACCCGGAAAAGAATTTTTTGATACGGACGTTCAAACGTTTCGTACCCGTAACAAAAGGATTTCACGGGCAGAAATTCTTTGTTCGCAAAGGCAAAGTTCTTCACGCAACACCGCTCTTTATCGCACTTTTGTTTTTGGAACTGACTGACATAATTTTTGCGGTTGATTCGGTTCCGGCGATATTTGCTTTGACGAATGAGCCGATGATCGTCTTTACGTCGAACATCTTTGCGATTTTGGGTTTGCGGGCAATGTACTTTATGCTTGCTGGAGCGGTTGATAAATTCCACTTCTTAAAATACGGCTTATCGGTCGTGTTAATATTTGTGGGATTAAAGATGGCATTTTTGAACGATTGGTTTGGCGGGAAATTCCCGATCACATATTCGCTCAGTTTTATCTTGGGAACAATCGCACTTTCAATTGTTGCTTCGCTAATGTTTCCGAAGAAACTAAAAGAGCCGATCGAAACTGATATTTAGAGAAAAAATTAACAAGGGGGCAGGAAAAATGATTCAGAAAATTAAACTAACGGATACTTTTAACGAGTTTTTTGAGAACGAAAAATCAGCGGGAGTAATGCTGATATTTTGTTCGGTAATCTCGTTGCTTATTGCCAACTCCATGTTTTCAGAAGGCTATCTGGGCTTTTGGAAAATGAACGTCGGTGGTTTAACGATCTCTTATTGGGTTAATGATGGCTTGATGGCAATCTTCTTTTTGCTGATCGGCTTAGAACTCAAACGCGAACTCTACAAAGGCGAACTATCGAATTTCAGAAACGCACTTTTGCCTATATTTGCGGCGATCGGCGGACTTTCGATACCTGCTTTATTTCACTTCGGATTCAACTGGGGAACACCGACACAGGGCGGAATAGCAATCCCCATGGCGACCGATATTGCTTTCGCATTGAGCGTTTTGGCGATCTTGGGAAGTCGCGTTCCAGCATCTCTAAAGATTTTCTTAACTGCAGTTGCCGTAATTGATGATCTTTGTGCGATCATCATTATCGCGGTCTTTTATTCATCAAAAATTTCCATACTTTACTTAGCACTTGCACTATTTGTTTTTGCTGGTATGGGCGTATTGAATCGCTTCCGCGTTTATAGCTTGATCCCATATTTGCTTGCAGGCGTTGTGATGTGGTTCTTTATGTTGCAGTCAGGCGTTCACGCAACAATTGCGGGAGTTCTGATCGCGTTCACAATTCCTTTTACGGCAATCCGCGACGACAAAAAATCACCTTCATACACGCTTGAGCATTTCTTGCACAAACCCGTCGCATTTCTCGTCATGCCGATATTCGCACTGGCAAACACGGGAATAATTATCGGTGCGGATTGGGCGGCGAGTCTCGCTACACCAAATAGCCTTGGAATCATCACGGGCTTGCTGGTCGGTAAAGTCGTCGGCGTCACGGCATTAACTTTCCTTGCCGTCAAACTCGGGCTTTGCAGACTTCCTTTGAATTTGACATGGAATCACATAATCGGTGCAGGCTTCCTTGCCGGAATCGGTTTTACAATGTCCATATTCATTACGAACCTGGCGTTCAAAACTCAGCCCGAACTTGTAAATAGTTCGATCATGGCGGTTCTGCTTACTTCTCTGACAGCCGGAATTATAGGTTATCTATGGCTGGTAATTTTCGGAAAAGTGAATGAAGATGAAGAAGACTTCGATACGATCAGCTATGATGATGAAACTTAAATAAAAATATAAAAAATATTGTAAGAGGATTTGATTAATTCAAATCCTCTTTTTTTTGCGTAAAAATTATTTTATACCAAATCAAATTAGAAAAGTGTGTTAAAAAAATCAGTATAGCGAACGCTAGTGAGCAGGATTAGATACTTTCTACTTGGCGTTAAATAAACTTGCTCGCTATGGCTCGCTATACTGATTGCTTTCTTAATTTGATTTGGTATTACCTCCACAAAATACTGCGAAAAATTCCACACAAAACGTGAAAAATTCAGTCTGCCAATTCAAAAACATTTTGCTCAAAAAAGCTTAAATCTTCTGTTTTCATATTCTTAAAAATCCAACATTTCAGGAATAAAATTTGCTCTTCTATATTTTTACACACTTAAAATTTAGATATTTTACAGAACACGCAAAATGAGGAAGGTTGTAAAAATGAAAGAAGAATTAACAGACGCAAAAAAACACACAGGATTAAAAGCCTTGGTTGGCACAACGATAGCGGGAATCAGTGCTTTGTTGGCATATAAATTTGTTGTTAAGCCTTGGCATATGCATTGGGGAGCGACGGAAGAAGATCTTGAAAGGGAAATGCCCGGTGATGCTTTGATCGAAAGTCCCGATTATATTTCGACAAGGGCTGTATTGATCGAAGGAAAACCTGAAGAAATTTATCCTTGGTTGATACAAATGGGACAAGGACGCGGTGGTGCTTACAGCTATGACTGGATCGAAAATCTAGTGGGATTAGATATACACAGCGTTGATGAGATCGTTCCCGAATTACAAAACTTAAAGGTCGGTGACACGATTCCTCTTGAGCCAAATGGGACGGGTTTGGAAGTTAAAAATCTCGAAGCAAATAAAGCTATGACACTTGCACATCCTGATGGCAGTTGGACTTGGGATTTCGGACTTTACCCCGTCAACGAAAATGAAACGAAATTAGTTTCCCGAAATCGCTTTTCGCTTAAGGAGGCAACTCTCGGTTTGAAATTTTACTTAAGACTCATCGAACCCGGAGCATTCATAATGGAGCGAAAAATGTTGCTCGGAATTAAAGAAAGAGTCGAAAAGAAAGAGCAAGAAACAGAAGAAATCTTAGAAGAAAAACCTGAGCTTTTGGTAGAAAGCCAGAGTGCTTGAGAAAAAGGAGAAATTTAAATGACAGAACAAGCAGTTAAACAACAAAAAACCGTAGGTGAAACAAATAAGGAAGGGCTTGAAAGAGAAGACATTGTTCAAAAGATTGCGGAAAAGATGGGAGTTGCCGCTCAATCAATCAAGGTTTACGGCGAACCGATCGAACGCGATGGAACGACCGTAATTCCGATTTCTAAAGTAACTTACGGATTCGGCGGTGGTATGGGCAAACAAAAAGAGCAGAAAGGTAGCGGAGGAGGCGGAGGTTTACAAACCTATCCGATCGGCTATATCGAAATCAAAGACGGAGAAACAAAATTCCGCCAAATCGTTGATTTTGCTACCCTGGCTCCTCTGGTTGCATCCAGCACTTTGGCGTTATTAACACTATTTTGGGGAGCCAGAAAATTATTCCGAAATTCAAAGAGTGAAAAATAAAGGGCTGCGGATACTTTACTGAATAGGAAAAAACTATGTATCTCTTCAGAGCATTATTGGTTTGGATTTTGATAATAATTGCCGAAAGCATACACGGCACGCTTCGGCAATTATTTCTTGCTCCGCTCATCGGTGATTTTCCGGCAAGACGGATTTCAGTCTTTACGGCGATACTCGTGATCTTTCTCGTGACATATCTTTTCATACGTTGGATCAAGGCTCCATCGACAACAGCACTTTTAACTATCGGTTTGACGTGGATAATTTTGACCGTTTTATTTGAATTCGTTTTAGGGATTTTCGTTTTGGATTATACGTGGCGGCGTATGTTCGAGGATTACAATATTTTACGCGGTGGTTTGATGGGATTGGGGCTTCTGTTTATGTTCTTTGCTCCATATTTAGCGGGAAAGATTCGGAAGAAAAATAACTCGGCAATATGACTATAACCGACCAAAACAAGCTTACTTTTGTGAAAACTATACACACTCTGGTATGGCTGTTTTTTAATGTGGTTATTTTCTATATGCTGTATGCTGCCGTCATAAACAAACTCGATATATGGCTTTGGATAGGTTACGGCTTGTTTCTTTTTGAGGCGATCGTACTTGTTATATTTAAATCTTATTGTCCGCTAACTCTCATTGCCCGCAGATATTCCGATTCACACGAACCAAACTTTGATATTTATTTACCGAGATGGCTCGCCGAATATAACAAATGGATTTATTCAACTATTTTGGTCACAGTGGTTTTCATTACTTTGTACCAAATTTATAAATGATTTAGGAAAAAATGAAAAACTCTTTAAATCGGTTTGAGTTGGTTGTGTCTTTTAATTAATGGCTTCAAAAGAGATTGTGTTAGAAGTTGATAGATAATGGAGAACAAAGTCATATATACAACATGTTTTATATGGAATTATAAGTAATGAATTATTTTTCGCAAGAATGGTTTTGGAGTGTAAACGGCGGTAAGGTTGTTATCGCTCTTTTGGCACTCATCGCAATCATGACAACCTCACGCTTGCTCAAAAGTTCAATCACGCGCCATGTTCAGGGAAAAGATGTACGCTATCGGCTAAGAAAATTCGTCAACCTTGTAAGTTATCTTGTCATAGTTATTTTTTTAACGATTATTTTTGGGGAGTATTTCAGTAATTTAACGGTAGCTATTGGTGTTGCAGGTGCGGGAATCGCATTTGCTCTGCAGGAAGTCATAGCAAGTTTCGCTGGATGGTTTGCCATAAATTTTGCGGGCTTCTACAAGTCTGGGGACCGCGTTCAACTCGGTGGGATCAAGGGCGATGTAATAGATATAAGTTTCTTGCGGACGACTCTGATGGAAGTCGGTGAATGGGTAAATGCCGATCTGTACAGCGGCAGAACTGTCCGTGTTGCAAATAGTTTTGTTTTTAAAGAACCCGTTTTCAATTATTCGGGCGAGTTTCCCTTTTTGTGGGACGAGATCACGATTCCCGTGATGTATGGAAGCGATTACCACTTGGCAAGGGAAATTTTAGAAAGGCTTTCAAATGACGAAATTGGTGAATATGCTAAACAGGCTAATATCTCTTGGGAAGATTTTTCAAAACATTTTCTTCTTGAAGATGCCGTTATCGAACCGCTCGTAACGCTTATTGCTAATGACAATTGGATGGAATTTACTCTTAGATACGTAGTGAATTATAAAGCTAGACGCTCAATAAAAGACCGTCTATTCACAAAGATTTTGGATGAATTTGCTAAAACAAACGGTAAAGTAAAACTCGCTTCTACAACATTACAACTACTGGAATTACCGAAACTGGAGATCAAAATGACAGATGAAAAGAAAAATTAAAGCAACCATAATTTTATTGGCTTAAAGTTTTACCATTTTTCAAAGATTTAACTTAAAAAATAAATGAAAGAGAATTTACCAAAAAACAAAAAGTTCAAAAATGGCAAGATATGGCGGCAGAGAATAAGTGCCCGTATGCCGTTTGAAAAGTCTTTGATTCTTTTTCGTTCAATTTTCCAACTTGCATTGCAGACCCTACGTGCAAATAAGCTTCGCACATTTTTAACTCTACTTGGAATCATCGTTGGAGTAGCCGCAATAATTGCTGTGGTTACGATCATTGAAGGATTAAATCAAACTGTTGCACAGACATTTTCCGCGAAAGGCTCAAATGTTTTTACGCTATCAAAAAGCCCAAGTGTTTTAACAAGCCGTGAAGAGATGATAAAAGTTGCTAAACGTAAAGACATCACACAAAAAGATGCCGAAGCAGTTGAAAGATTGTGTCGTTCCTGTTGGCAGGTCGGCTATTCGATGCAGAGTCTCGAACTTGTTAAATACAAAGAAAATCGAGCCGAAAATGTAGCGATTCGAGGTGTAACTATTTCAACATTTGATATTGAAGATATCGAAATTGATACAGGCAGAACCTGGATGCGAAATGAAGCAGAGGCAGGTCATTATGTCGCAGTGATCGGGGCAGATATTGTTAAGAATGTTTTCAATGAAGCCCCACCGGAATCTGTTATTGGAAAAGAAATAAGAGTTCGCGGTGCAGTTTTCCGCGTGGTTGGAATAGCCGCTTCGCTCGGGACGATCTTTGGCGTGTCACGGGATAATTTTGTAATGATTCCTTTTCAAACATCCCAAAAAGTTTTTCCGACACGCGAATCTCTGTTGGTGAACATAGAGGTAAAAGATGCGGCTGATCTGGAAATTGCAAAAGATCAGGTAACTACAATTATGCGTGCGAGACGCGGAAAGATCACGACATTTATTGGTGATGAAAAGGAAGAAGATGAGGGTTTTACCGTCGAATCAGCCGACGTTTTTATAGGACTTTACCAAGATGCGACAGACAATATTTATCTCGTAACCATTGGGGTTTCGGCAATTTCTTTAGTTGTTGGTGGCATCGTCGTTATGAATATAATGCTCGTTTCAGTTACGGAGAGGACTAAGGAAATCGGTTTGCGAAAAGCCGTCGGTGCAAGACGACGAGATATTATGTGGCAGTTTTTGATGGAAGCGGTCGTGATAGCTTCGGTCGGCGGTTTGATAGGAGTTTTTGTTGGATTTAGTCTCGCAAATTTAATTTCAATTTTGATTGGTTTTCCAAAACTTTTTAATGTTTGGTCAATCATTTTGGGAGTTGGTGTTTCTTCTTTAGTTGGAATTATTAGCGGCATTTATCCTGCTTGGCAGGCGGCTGCTTTACATCCAATTGAGGCGATGCGAAAAGGATAGAGAAAATGAATTACAGTGACTTGAAAGAATCTGCGACAATGGCAATTGATACAATTCGTGCAAACAAGATACGCTCAGGTTTGACGATTTTAGGGGTCACAGTCGGAGTGGTCACAGTAATGTTTATGGTTTCGATTATTCAAGGATTAAACCGTTCATTTACCACTCAACTCGAAGGTATCGGCTCAAACATTATCTATGCATTGAAATTTGATTCTTCATTTGGAAAAGTACCGACACAAGAAGAGCGTATGCGTGAAGATTTAACAATTGAAGATGCTGATGCTCTGCGTCGCGAAATGACTTCGGTGGCAGGTGTTTCGCCACTTCAAAGAACTCTTTCCGAGACTGTTCTTTACCGCGATAAACAATCCGACACACCGATTTTGTTTGGTGTTACGCCTTATTACGAAGAGGTTCATTCCCAATTTGTTGCCCGCGGACGTTTTATTACTGACCTTGATTTAAAGTACCGTACAAACATTGCCGTTTTAGGAAAGGACGTTGTTAAAGCACTTTTTCCAAATGAAGAACCGATCGGTAAAGACATAAAAATCGGTGGTCGTCCCTTTCAAGTTGTGGGTGTAATGGGCGATTTAGGCAGTATATTTGGTCAATCGCGTGATAATTCAGTTTTTATTCCGCTAACAACTTTTCAAAAATACTGGCGGGATATTCCGTATCCAACAATGGTGTTTACCATAATTATTCGTCCGACAGACCGTTCAAGAGTTGCTTTCGCCACCGAAGAAATGCGTGAGATTTTGCGAAGAAGGCGGGGGGTAAAAATAGATCAACCCGATAATTTTTTCATTTCTTCACAAGATGCATTACTTGATATTTACAATCAATTAACAGGAGCTACCTACTTAGTTTTAACAGCTATTTCGGCTGTCGCTTTGATGATCGGCGGAATAGGTGTAATGAACATAATGCTCGTTTCCGTCACGGAAAGAACTAAAGAAATCGGAATCCGCAAAGCCGTCGGAGCGACACGAAGAAATATCCTTTCACAATTTTTAATTGAAGCCGCAACCCTCACAAGCATCGGCGGAATAATCGGTTTGATAATTGGAGAAATAGCTTCTGTTTTGATGAATAAGTTTTCACCTCTCCCTGCATTTGTTCCCTGGTGGGCAATTTTGATCGGCGTTGGAGTTTCGGTTTTAGTAGGAATTGTTTTTGGACTTTATCCGGCTTGGAAAGCAGCCAAACTAAATCCTATCGAAGCACTTAGTTTTGAGTAATTTAAATAAATAAAACACCACTTTTATTATAAGAAGCGGTGTTTTATAAAAGACAAACCTATTGTTCAATCTTTTTTAATTTACTTTGCCTTTGATAGCAAAAATGATCTTGTCCAAATGGGCGGTTTAGGAGTCTGATCTGAGTTGAGCATTTGCTGCCATTTTTCATCTGTTAAACGGTCTGATGTCGGATGTAAAAATTCGTAATAACTAAAAACTGCTCCGCGAGTTAAAACCAGTTTTCCTTCGATCGGAACGATTACAAAAATCTCATTCGCACGTCCGACGGCTTCTTCTAAGACTTTGTTTCCACCTGTGTGAACATCAGCAATGACAGCCATATCTTTGTCTGTTTCATTAACTAATTCCCAAGTGTCCGGGTTTCCGGTCATTACAGATAAGGTCAGATATTCGAGTGATCCACCAATTTGACGAATGTATTTGTATTCTTCCTCAGTTAATTTTTCGTTTCTAAGTTCTTTTTTGGAGATTTTCTTGAGGTTTGCCAGCATATCCTCAAACATTTCAAATTTATATCCCAAATTTTCCGGCAAAAGTTTTCTTGATTTTAATCCTTCGTGTGATTGCTTTGTTAAATCTAATAGGCGACCCCAGAAAACAACATTTGGTTCGACATAGCCTTTGTAAGTTACGGGTTCTTCACCATCACCCATTTCAGCACCGCTTTGTTTTCCGTACAAAACTGTATCGTGGCGGAGTTCTGCCCAAGATCCTAATGCGGTATTGAGAGACTTATCTTGCCACGCAGTGTTTTGCATAAACGATGGATAGTTTTCAGGAACAGGATCAATCAAAGCTCGAAGGGAATTTAGCCAACCCCAATAAAGATTTGAAGTCCATTGTTTAGAGTCTAGTTTAGAAAATTCTTCAATAAGTTTCCCACGTTCAGGTTTATATTTGTCCCAACCCATTGGATTGTAGAGGGCTGGGTAAGCATCGAGAATATTGGTAGCTCGTTTGCTCCCCATTACTGACATAACATCCAAACCTGTCGGAAACACACGTTTAATTGGAACTGAAAGTCTTTGCAAAATTTCGCTGTCGGGAATATATCTCTGTCCCATAAATCGAAATTGAACTTCCGATCCAGCCATTTCAGTTTGTTTTCCGTCTGCTAAGTTTTTGAATTGAATTTTCGCGGCACGCAGTTTTTCCATTCTCGTGGCAAAATTATTAAATTTTTGTGCATCGGCAAAATCTGATTCGGTAGCTTCTGCTCCGAAAACAGAATCCATCAAGTTTTTTAATTCGGAAGGAGTTATGTCATCTGCCGCACCGACGTAAAAAGTTGTCGGTTCGTAGATTCTCTCCCAATCTTTTTTTAGCCCCGTTCTATAAAGTGATTGGGTTAAAAGAATACTTTGGCGGATTTGTTCATCGGCTCGTCCCGTATTGGTTTTTACTGCAAATGGAACAAGTCCATACCACATCATAGCTTTGAAAAACTTTTTCAATTCAGGGCTTCGTGTGTAGTGTCCGCGTGGAACAAACTGTGAATAATCAATTCGATATGGAAATATTGCACCTACTTTGAACCCCTCGTGCTGTTCGATTAATTTCATATCGTTTTGAATAAGAATTTCAGCTTCCGCAGGAACTTCCGTTTTCATTTCAAGATTGCGTGCAGCAACAGCAAAATAAGCGATATTTTTGAGAGCGGCTTGTTTTAATTTTGCATCCTCTGTTTCATTCCAAGTTTTGATTGAATCCTCAAGCATTCCTTTAGTTAAACTTTGTAAAATCGGCAACAAAGTTTTTTCTTCTACATTACGAAGTGTGTAATCAAAAAAGATGTGATAGAGGTGCAGAACCGCATCGGTTGTTACAAAAGAGGGAATCTGTTTGTATTCGTTATTTTCGTAAATATGAAAAAGTTGCTTTGAATCGGTTTCAGAAACAACGAATAAATTCTTCGTCAGCATTACACGTTTTTTTACGTCCAAAGGGAAAGTTTTATTAAAATGTTGCAGATTATCAACCTGTCTTAGGCTTGGTGAAACCTTGTAAGTTTTCATCTTAGTATCTTGAGCATTGATTGATGTAAATGTGCTGACAATAAATAATGCTACTAAAATTGGAGTAAATAAAGTTTTCCATCTTTCTTGTTTCATAGTTAGTTCCTCTTTAAAATTTTCTCTATTAAAATATTTTTTCCGTCAGCTTCAACGCTGATATTTCCATTTTTTACTTCAAAAGATTCGATATTTTTCCATTCGCCCCTTTTCTTTTGGAGCGTAAATCCAAAACTATCCCAACGGTAAATTCCTAAACTCTTTTTTCCTTTGAGAGTGGTTTCAAGGGCGATAAGTTCATCGCCTTTCTCTCCATCCAAATTCGCAAACTGAAAATCGGTAAAAGGTCTGCTCAGTGATGAACCGAGCCATTTGGGGTATGCTTTGTTATTTCTCCAACCATAAACAAATAAACAGTTATGAGGCTTTGGAAAAAACTTGGTAGGTTTATAAACACCGACAATTATTTCGTTTATTCCATCACCATCAACATCCGCTATTTGAAGTTTCCAAGGCTTCCAACGCATCGGAACTCCTTCCCAAAGTAATTTCTTTCCATGCCGGATTTGTAAGGTGTTCTGGCGATTATTTTTCAAATTAATCCGCTCAAATTTCCCGTCGGAGTCAAGGTCAGTTTCGATAGCTTTTGAATACGAATTGGCAGATTTTTCTATAAATCCTTTGTTTAGATTTGTGTTTAATTTCTCAGAAAGAGAATTTAAACTCTCCAAAATATTTTTCCTTCTTTCACTCTTCGCAACTATTGGACGATATTTTTCGATAAAAATTGGAATAACCTCTGCTTTGACTAATCCATTTTTGTTAACATTTATTTTTAAGACGACGCTTTCGCTAACCCTCTTGTTGGCAAGAGTTGGTGAATCAAAAACGAAATTGCCGAGCGAATATGCGATCAGGGTTTTCTTTTGGTTGATTGAGTCTTCTGTGATTTGAAAGCCTTGTAAGACGTGCGGGTGATGTCCGATAACTACATCTGCACCCGCTTTGATTATTTCGTTTGCTAACTCTATTTGTGCTTCGTTTGGATGCGAATTGTATTCAGTTCCCCAATGAATAGAAACAATGACAACATCTGTTTTTTGTTTCATCAAGGTAATTTTTTTGGCAATGTTTGAGGAACTTACCAAAGCAACATTTGATGGTTTTTTAGCCTTTGATTGAGGTAAAACATCAGTAAAGCCAATAAATCCGATTTTGACATTTTTAATTTCAAAGAAAATTGGTGATTGAGCTTCGAGGTTAGTTTTTCCTGCACCAATCCATTTTACGTTTTGTGACTTCAAATTTCTAAAAGTGTTAAATAAACCAACTTGACCACAATCAAGACTGTGATTATTAGCCAGCGACAAAACATCAAATCCGGCAGACTTTAGAATCTTCGAGTATTTAGCTTTTGCCTGAAAGCTGTATTTTTTTTCTAGTTTTCGGCATTCATCTGTGAGAGGATTTTCCAGATTTCCGAAAGTTAAATCAGCATTTACTAAAATGTTTTTTACTTTTTCAAAAGGATATTTATCTCCAAACTTTTCTATTTTCTTTTCAACTCCACGAGCCAATAAAATATCCCCGACAAATGCGATTTCAGCCGTTGATTGCGGATTCTGTGCTGAAATAAATTTACCGCAGAGAATTATTATTAAAATTGAAAAGAAAATATGTTTCATAAGTTGCTTATTTGTTTATAACGACTTTTTTCTTGGCTTTTGCATCTTTTTGAAAATCCTTGTCACAGGGAATTGTCTGTATATCCTGTTCCGTTTGTTTTTCTTTAGCAATCAATAATTTCCCGGGTTTCGCTTTATCGAAAACAGCCACATACATCCCGACTGAAACTAAATCGCTGAATTTTTTTGAAGCAAAACGCGGAATCCTTATACATCCGTGGCTTGCGGGATAAAAGGGAATCGAATTGCTTCCGTGAATCGCTACTCCACCATAAAAATAATTCGGGTGATAAAGCGTTCCGAGCGGAGCACGACGAACCCCTTTTATCTGTCGCGTGATCCGAAAAATACCGCGTGGAGTATGAGCAATCTGCTTTTTGCCATCTTGGTAATAAATTTTTTCGTTGCCACTCGAAATGGGCAGTATATGTGTCACAAAATCTTTTTCATTCACGAGAAAAAGAACTTGTCGGGACAGGTCTATTTCGATATGAGCTATACCCGTATATGCAGGCTTTGGACGTTTCGCTTTCTTTAATGCAGCGACCAAACTTTTTGTTAAACGCCCGTTTCTTTTTAGTTTTTCTACCTTTTGAAAAGCCACGATAGCGTGATAGGTAGATGAATCTCTTTTTTTATCAACTTTTGTAATCCAGTAGCCTCTTTCCGACAAGAGTTTTTCCGCTTCATAATTCAAGTTTTGTTTTGAGTTATTTTGAAAACGAGAATCCTGTACTGATTTTCCCAAAAGTATTTGCGGGCTTAAGATAATTACTAAAAGCAAGAGTTTTAGAAAGTAGTTGTTCATATTCAAGACTTTTTAAGAGCAATAAATATGCCAAAATTAGAAAAAATGAGGACTAAAAAAAGTCTTCAAATACCTGAGTTAAATAAAGTTATTTACTGACAAAACTAAATGGATTTGAAAAAAATGCGGAATTTTCCACATCACATTGGGAAATTCCGCATTTTTTGAAAGAAACCAGTTAAAAATCATTCCTACGGGTTTTTAAATTTCATTTAACTAAATAGTAATCAAACACCCATCCTTCATAATTTGCGTAAACTGTTTTGCACCAACGACCTCTGAGTTTTCCCGAAGGTCTTACACCCGTACAGCCATATACATTTAATAAAGTTCCGTGTGGAATCTTCATAATTAACCGTCCGGTTTTTGAATTAGGAGCAGTTCGCAGTGCTAACCACCCGTCTCCGGGTGAATTGACTCTAACATAACCTTTGGGTGCTCTTTTAGTCTTTGTTTTTGGAGCAGGTTTAGGTACATTTTTTCGGGATAATTGTTTTTTCTGCTCTTCAACCGTTTTCTCAAGGTTATCTATTTTTTCTTCAAGTTTTTCTTTTTCTAATTCAGCTATTTTCTCTTTTAGTTTTTCCTTTTCCTCAGAGTCGTCACTTTCGGTTTTAGCGGGCGGTTCTTCATTTCTTTTTTGGCTTGTATCTATTGGGAGGGTACATCCCAAAATTACCAAAGAAAATATTATTGACACGATAATAAATGATTTTTTCACCGTTTCCTCCACAGTTTTCAATAATTTTTTTGTAAACGCTTTTCAAATTGCGGATGCGTTTAGTTTTCTTTAATGCATTTTTGATACCAAAGAAACTAATCAAATAGGTTAATTGCCTCTTTTGTAAGTCAACTTATTATTGCTACCGAAAGTAATTGTGTATTGTGCTTCTGGAATCACCGGAATCCATACGTAACTTATAACTCTACCGTTTCTACCTGCGACAATTTTTATCTTCCCGTTTCTCGGACCTTTTCCATATACTCCTGCGGCAGTTCTGGGTTTGAGACGATTGCCCGGTGAGAAGCCATCACTTTCGGGAAAAATGTGAACATCTTGCTTGGAATAATTTATAAATGTCAGATACATCCTTACATTGTTGGATGTCGAACTACTACCAGATTTTCCGATTTCTTTTACTGATAGTGTATTGTTTCGATTGTATGTAACCTGATATTTGCCATTAGGTTTAACATTGAGCTTGTAGGTACGCAGACGTTTGCCTTTTGTGCTATATGCATAAATAGTTACACTCGAAAACTTTGGTCCTTCACCCGATGCTGTTCGTTTACTTCCAGAACGTAACCTATTTATGTTGGTGGGTTTTTCACCCGATGCAAATAGGTGCACTGTTTGTCTGGAGGCATTGACGTAAGTTATGGAAATTCGCATCCGTTCGCGGGAGGTTGAAGGTGGTGATGTCGTTGGCGGAGTTGAAGTTCCACTTACTTCATAACCCTTAATGATTACAAATCCCTTGCCTCTACTTTGTCTATTTTGAGCCCAAGTTGACGGATCAGAATCTACAACTGTGTAAGTACCAGGTGGAAGAGCAACATTAGGTCGAACTTGCCAGTAAATATTTCTGGCTCTTCCTCGTCCCGAAACACCGCTTGCACGCCAAGGTCCATACATTTTCCCGCTCGAATGTCGTAAACCAATCGTGCCTGCCCGGGAAGTTCCGCGTCCATTGTTCCAGTGATAAGTTTGTATAAATGTAACTTTATATGGTTTTCTAAATGTGATTCGAGTTGGTGCTGTCGGACGGTTTTGCACACCATAAACATTATTTACCTTGGCAATTTCTACTTCTCGACGAGTTGGTGGTTGAGTCGTTCTAGGAGTGTTGGTAGGTTTAGGAGGTTTGCTTGTATTTCTATTTAATTTTGCCAGCACACGATTCAAACTTTTTCTAGCTGAAGAATCACGGGGATTGATCTGCAAAGCTCTTTCAAGGTCGGCTTTGGCGCCCAATAGATCGTTAAGTCCTTCTTTGATAGTACCGCGATTTCGATAAGCGGCTCCATAATCAGGATTAAGAACAATAGCTCGGCTGTAGTCCTGCAAAGCTCCCTGATAATTTCGTTGGTAATGTTTTGCAAGTCCGCGATTAAAATGAGCTGATGCATCTCTTGGGTTTGATCTTATATATATGCTTATGTCGCTAACTGCACCACGATAATCTTTATTCAGAAGTTTAATCATTCCGCGATACGAATAGGCTTTAGTATATCTGGGATTTAGACGAATACTCTGATTTAAATCATTCATCGCCCGATTCATATTTTTGGTCGCACCGTACAAAGCTCCGCGATCAGCAAAAGCTTTATAGCTTCTAGGATTGATCTCAATTGCACGGTTAAAATCCCTGAGTGCACCATTCGTATCTTTCAGGGCTTGTTTAGAAAGACCTCTAAGGCGATAAGCTTCGCTATTTTCAGGGTCAAGTTTGATAACTTTATCAAACTCTCCAATAGCATTTCTGTAATTTTTACGAGAATGATAACCCTCACCGCGTTTAATAGTTTGAGAAATTTCTGAAGTTACGGCTTTGCCCAAGCGTGCTTTGATAATTGTGCGATATTTATTTGCTTCCGAATGGTTAGGGGATATTGCCAAAACTTGTTCAACCTTATCCATCGCCTCTTGAAGCATTTTTGCACTTGCGGCTTTGTAATTCGCTACACGCCTGACCGTTGGCATTAATTGATTGATCTGATTGTTGTAACGAACAGCCTGAGCCTTCAAATCTCCATATTTTTTAGGTTCTGGATCAATGTTAACGTTCCAATAATTATTGAAATTCGAGTACATCACATTAAAATCTTTGATCGCACCTGCATAATCTTTGTTTCTGAATTTTTCTTCACCACGTTTAAGGATTGCACGCTGGCGTTCTTTTTCGGCTTCGTGAGTTTTAGCCCAATTTTCGTAGTTTCTGAGATCTCTATCAGCTCCTGCTCTTAATTTGTATTTGGCACGCATCTGTTTTGCTAATTCCAAAGCTTTCTTGAAATCTTTGCGTTCATTGGCGACTCTAACATCGCCCAAACCAAGGCGTATATCTCCGTCATATTTTGTCCACGCATTGCGAAGCTCGACCTCTAATTCCTGAACTGGTTTGTAATATGGATTGAGATTTTTCGCTTTTATAAATTCAACTTGAGCTTCTGGATACATACTTTGCGACATAAGCCCACGTGTTTTCGTCATTTGAGTTTGAATCGTTTGCTTATCGATTTTTAATTTTTGAGCAAGTGCTTTAGCTTCTGTATTCTGAGGATTAAGTTGGGAAGCTTCATTTGCTTTGTTAATGGCTTCGTCAATTTGTCCCTTACGATTTAAAGCTTTTGCTTCTTTGACTTTTTCAGCCGATTCACTTGCTTTTTTGGCTGTGTTGAGATCATCTTGAGAAATACTTACATTAAAACTGCCTGTTCCGCGACCGAGTTCGATGCCGTCTTTGTCTGTAACAACAACCGTTGCTTGGCACATTCCTGTTTGGCTTCTGTTAACTCGTACTTCAGCTGAACTGCTTCCGCCTGTGAAATGCGAATCTTCATTCAGAGTCCAACGATAGCGCAGATTCTCCGCCGTTGGTGTTACGGTGGCTTTTAAGCCGACATTTTGGAATACGGCGATACCTTTATCAACGGGAACGAGTCCGACACCTTCTTTCCAGATTTTTGGCTTCGGTCCGATAGTTCCTAAAACATCAACTTTTACATCAAACTGCTGTGCCGTGATCATCGCGGTTTGTTCGCCAAGACCATCACCAGAAACAGGAACTCGTGCGGAAACTTTAACCGTAATAGGTTTGTTGTCCTGCGGAATGAAAGTTATTTCTTTCGAATCATTTGATTCGAGCGTCTGTTTAGCATTTGAGGAAACTTCCCAACGAAAATCAATCTCTTTCAAATCCGCTGGAACGACATCCACTTTTGCTTTAACGGCTTTTCCGACCATCGCTTTTTCTTGATCGAAAGTGATCTTTAATTCAGGTTCGACAACCTCGATTTCTATCTGTTCAGATTCCGCAACCGTTTCGAGTGAGTCGCCTTTTTGCTCTAAAATCTGCACCCAAACCTTTTTTTTCCCTGGTTTTGAGAAAACAGCTTTTGTGTTTTTATTCGCCGATTCGTTTGTTTCAAATTTAACTTCCGGCGAAGGCTGAAAGCGGTATATATAATTACCATCAGCGGGTTTGCCTTCCGATAAAAGTTCGGCAGAAAACACTACGGGAACTCCAACCGGAACTTTTGCCATTGATGTAAGTTGACGAATTTCGGCTTTCAGATCGGCAACTTCAAATGTTACGGAGTCTGTTCCGATCGGGTAATTTTTACCATCAACTTCGACTGTTAAAGTATGTTTGCCTCCTTTATCAGCCACAAACTGAACCTTATTTCCTTTACCGGCATGATTGCCTGTCCATTTGAAATCAAAAGGTTCATCTTCAGTTTGCGTATTTTCAACAACCGCTTGAACCTCAACAATATCACCTTTTTTAAGTTGTTTTTTGTTAGGCGATAACACGAGTTTTACCGAAGCTAGATCCGAGCCATCCAAGCTGGGACCATTGTAAGCCGTCAGGTCAATTCCTCTTGCGGGAGCAAATTTCAAGGATTTAAGAAAGTTTTGTGCTTCTTTTTCGCCTGATGTAACATGCGGGACAAGAAATGGACGGTCATTCCATTTAAGTCTTTTTTCAGCACCACTCGAATCACGAACCACTCTATCAATTACATATCCCTCACCTTTAATTTTGTAGCTAAAATATACGCCTAAACATCCTTTTACGGCGTAGCCTGAACCTTTAGATGTTACCGACAATTGCCCAGAACTGCCTTTTTCTTCTACTGCTCCAGATTCGATTATTAATCCTTCAAAACCACCGAATTTTATTGAACTGATTTTACCGTTTTTAAATAACTTCGGCTCCCTATTTTTAATCTCATCAATTTCTTGCTGAATATTTGGTTTTTGTGAGGCAGTACCCATTCGCAGAGATATATCTCCGGTAACAAATGTAGTTCCTATTTCTTCAGCATCCGTGACTGATATTATATTTGTAACCCAAAGAGGTAATTTTCTAGTTGCTCTTTTACGTGAAATACTTTTTTCATTTAAGTATTTCCAAGAGGTATCACCTTCCCAAATATTCGGCAGAGTGCCTTTAAGATATGAAGGAACGATATTTAAGATTACAACCGCATCAGGCTCAATTAGAGGTTTAGCTCCGCCTTTCTTTTGAAGGTCAGATTGCATTTTCGACCATATAAATAATTTGATTTTCTCTTTATATTCTTTATCTTGATATGGCGAAATGAATCGTGCCAGAGATTCTTTTTCATCCACCTGACAAGCAGAATCGGCATCCCATTCATAATCTCCGACTGCCATAATTCCTTTTCTTTCCTGCATCTCTTTTGGAATAAGAGCTTTGAGGTCAAAGATCTCCCCTGCTAGAACTTCCTTTGGAGCAGTTATTTTGATCGCTCCCGAAGTCGTAACTGTTTCTGTATCAGGTTTAGTTGGTTCTTCATCCTCTTTCTTGTCATCTTTTGTCCCAACAGAAATGATCTTTTCTGCTTGAGCAACTTTCATATCTTCGCCGTTGATATTGGCAAAGACCTCTAACAGAACTCTCTTTGATCGCTCATCTTCAGTCGGTGTAAATGAATAATTCTTGCCTCCTTTCGGGTTAGAATTTGCGGTCAGGTCATACCAGACAAATCTCGGGTTCAGTTTTTGTAAATTGCTGTCTGTTTTGGCAGTTAAATTGACATTGGAATTTGCTTTGGCGGTCTGCGGTCCGATGATCTCTGCAATACCTTTTGGCGACAAGACATTTATGTTAAACGGAACGGTCTTAACGAGAGAGGTGTTCAAATATCCTGATCTTGCAACGTCGAAAATATCGTCAGCAGTTGTCTGAACTTTAACTTCGATTCGATATTCAAGACGCAGATTTTTATTTCCGTCTTCATTAAAATTAAAGGTTCTTGAAGCTCTTTCTCGGTCAAAAACAGGTCGATCTGCGGAAGTAAGATTTTCATCTTCGAGATTCAACGGAATCCATTTGTAATAATGCTTGACCGAAACATATCCGCCGACGGACTTGATCGTTTTTTCGAATTCCCTTAGATGTTGCTGGATCGAAGCCAGATCGCCTCGAAGGGTTGCACGGACATCAACCTTTGCAGGTTTTTCAGGCAGTAGCCAGACTTCTTCGGGATTTGATTCTCCGACAAGCAAACTGCTTGCAAGTGTTTCCTCAAATTTCTTTAGGTGAACAATAGCATCGCCGATAATTTCGAGTCTTTTACTTTGCCATTTGGTTATAACTTCTTTACCGCACCTTTCATTCAGAGATTTCTCGATCTCAGGTTCAAATTTATCACCGCGACGGGATGCCATACGGGCGTGTTTGCCAACTTCTTTCAAGACATCTTTGTAATCGTTATATTTAGTTGCGAGTTGTTCGATGCTGGTTTCGTATCTCTGATTTATGAGAATTGCCTCACGTCCCTTTACTTCATAGATTCCGGCTATCAAATTCTGACAATCCTGATAACTTGCGACGCGGTTGTAACTTGAGGCTTTAACTTCATCAATAAAACTTGCGACCAGAATTTGTATGATAAGAACGGGCAGCATCAATTTAATACCGCCGACCATTACTGCAACTTCCGTCGCCGAACCGAATGCCGCTTCGCGATATGCTCCTTCCCAATCTTCATTCGAGGCTTTTTTCGACACATCATAAACCTGATAAGCGATCAAAACAGCCATCAATCCTTTGAAGACTTTTCCCCAAGGAACATAACTGCCCAATTGTCTGAATTCGTCACCGAGTTCTAAAAGTGCTTGTCTTGTTTTTGCCCATTTTCCGCTTGAAGCAGAAGCACCTTGTTCGAGCAATTCACGCAAAATTGAGAGTTCACGCGGATTGCCTCTTAAAGCAAATTCTTTGAGCATTGCTGAGTCGAGTTCGACGTGCTTAAATGCAGATCTGAGACGGCTTCTAAATTGCGGATTCTTAAATTGTTCTTCGAGTGCTTCTTCAACGATCTCTGTAGCTTTAATTTTTCTGCCGTTTGAAAGCACCTTGTCCACTTCCCGAGTACAGCATTTATTAATATCGTCGAGCAGATCGTCAACATAATTTTTCTTGCTGAGTCTGCTCAGATCGCGTCCCTTTTTCATTACCTCCTGAGTCCGTTTGAGGTTTTTAAGTGCCGCTCTGTAATCGCCTTCTCTTATATTTTGTTCGACAAAATTCTTGAGTTGATTAGCCGTGTTTGCCGAACCTTCGATCGTGTAAATTCCGCGAACCTCGTTAAACGGTAAAATATCTGCAAACCCTGAACTTACCGTTCCTTTGTTATTCCAAAAAACACGACCTTTCAAAGCTTCATAAGTATCACGAAACGCTTTGCCACCTTTACCCGCCAAGCCGTCGTAAGTTTTTACATCAATACTTTGAGCAATAATTTTGCCTGTGTCATCAACCTGAATTTTGCCTAGATTCGGATTGATTCCGGCATTGTTCAAATCTTTTATCGCTTGAGCCGAATCATCTATATTTCCGATAACTTGTTCGGGTGGATACAGGTTTATTTTTGAAAGAATGAGTTTGCCGTCGCTTCCAAATTCTCTCAAAATCGCTTCTCTTAATTCTTTTTGTACTTGTTTGTAACGACGGATCGCACTAGCTTTATCGCCTTTGTAAACAAAGCGGTAATCAAAATCCGATGTTCCGTTATTTACCAGCGGGTCTTTGAAAGTACCATTTCCAAGCATATGCGAGCCGACACCGATGATTTTCTCGGTTTGTCCGTTTGTCCTGCGAACAATGCCGACAATTACTTTCGCAACTCTCCTGTCCGAACCTTTCAGACGTTTGAGAAGGTTCTGCGTCGCGGCGTCAACCGTCTGTTGTTTTGAATAAGCCGTTTTTTCAGGGATTTCGTTGGATGGTTTTTTACTAGCTTTAGGAGGGCGGGAAAACGCAACTTGCACCAACGAGTTGGTTGTTAAAACTAAAGCTAAAATTAGGGTGGTTAAAGAGCGAAATATGGTGTCCTTTTTCATGGCTTTTTCTTTTCAAATCGTAAATTTTTTTAAAGTAAATTTTTATAAAAAATCTTATGGGCAAAAGATGTGCCATTTTGGGAAGTTGGTAAGTTGTTGAAAAGAGTGAACTAAAAGTTTCGAAGCTGGAAAAAAAATGCGGAATTTTTCACAAACCTTTGTGAAAAATTCCGCATTGATAGATATTTAATGAGCTGCTAAATTTCGCTTTTTTGGCATTGAAAAGGCAGCTAAACTACCTCACCAAGAAACCATCAAATACCCAGCCGGAATTATTTGCATAAACCGTACGACACCAGCGCCCTCTTCTGCCTCCTACAGAGGTTACTCCCGTGCAGGAATAAACAGAAAGTACTGCTCCATGTGGAATTTTTATTATTCTATAACCACTTTGGACACTGGGCTGTGATCTAAGTGCCAGAAATCCATCCCTCGGTGAATTAACCCGAACAAAACCCTTGGGTGGTTTTTTAACCGGGACGGTTTTCACAACTGTTTTAGTCGTGGGTTGTTTTTTCTGATCTTCAACTTTTTTCTCTAGGTCTTCGATTTTTTCTTCAAGCTTTTCTTTTTCAAGCTGAGCGATTTTTTCTCGCAGCCTTTCATTTTCTTCTGAATCTGGTTTTTCAGTTCTTGGGCTGTCATTCTGTCGCTCTTTCTGTCCTGAATCGAATGGAAAGACGCAACCAAGAATTAACGAAAGTAGCAAAATTATTACGATAGTGAATGATTTTTTCATGATCTCCTCCGTAAATCTCCATTTACTAAAGAGAAGAAATAGCAAGGTTTATGCCAAGTGAGAGTTCAAATTATTCTTAAATATGGAAGGCATTAGCATCCGAAGTAAAAATGGACATAGGAATAGATATAAACTTCATTAAAACGAACTCCTATGCAAGTTTACCAGTACAAAATAGAGAAACTTTTGAGAAAAAGTTCGCTATCAGATGCGAAAAAATCCGCACTTTCAACGAAGTTGAAAGAAAGAAGAAACCAACCAAAATCTTCGTGAAAGTAAATCAAAACTAATTCAAGAAAATGGAACGGATGTTGCTCAAAAATTTTTGAAAGCAAATGGAAAACTTATCCGACAAAAAAATTGAAACTGAAAACAATCAGAGAATTTATCCCAAATGGATATTATTTTGTTCTTTCGGGGAAATATTGGGAATCGCTATAGCCGCATTAATAGCACGCTTGATTTGGTTGTTGATCGGTGAGCCCGCAGGTGTTATGGAAAAAGTTTTTGTTTTAGTTGTAATGATATTTGCGGGTGCATTGGAAGGTTTGAGCGTTGGATATTTTCAATGGCGGGTACTACGCTTAATTTTCGAGAAGATGTCAGCCATTACTTGGATAAGACCGACCGTTCTGGTAGCTGCACTTGGTTGGTTTTTAGGCACGATACCATCAATCTTTTTTGTTGTTGGAGATGAGGCTGGTACAACACAAAATCAACCTGATTTACCGCTTGTCTGGACGATGGTGTTTGCCGCAGTGTTGGGTTTGATCGTCGGAGCTATCTTTGGTTTTGCTCAATGGACGGTTTTGAAAAAGTTTGCCGAAAAAGCTTAGTTTTGGATTATCGGAAATGCCATCGGTTGGTCAGTCGCACTTATTTGGATATTTATCGTGGCATCCATTCCAAGCGAGGAGAGCAACCTATTGACTGTCTTGGTTTTAGGCAGTATTGGCGGACTTCTCTCAGGTTTGTCCGTCGGAATAATTACGGGATTCTTTTTAGTAAAAATCATACCTCATAAATTAGATAAGGATTCGTAAAAAGTGCGAAAGTTTACGCAATATTTTGAGAAAAAATTCGCATTCTAAACCACTTTGCAAACTCCGGTTTCTCATCAAATTTCCCGCATCTGTTTATTTTTTCTTTAGTTACGGAAAACCTCTCAAATAGGCACACTCTTTGCACTAATTAATTAAATCGAAATATTGAAAATCATAGGAGAAATTAATGAAAGTTAAAGAGTTAATGACAAAAAATCCGATTTGGGCAAATGTTGATACAAACATAGAAGAAGTTGCTAAGTTGATGAGAGATAATCAGTGCACTTGTATTCCTATTTTTGCAAACGGAGAAAATGGAAAGCCTATCGGAATAATAACTGATCGTGACATCACAGTTCGTATCGTTTCCGAAGATAAAAAACCTTCGGAAGTAACAGCTGGAGACGTGATGACAGATAAGGTAGTCGTAGTCTATCTCGATACAGACATAGAGGTTTGCTATCGCATTCTAAAAGACAACAACATACACCACTTACCCGTTCTTGATGATGAGGGAGTTTTACAAGGGATTATCAAAGAATCAGATCTCCACCGTCGAAAGATCGCATTCGAGACAGCCAAACTTCTAAGAATAAGAAGAACATTCGTTAACAACCATAAACGTCGTGATGGCGTCAATATTTTGCTTTAAAGAAATATGCTTCAGAGTTTCGAAAATAGAATAGAAGGTGGAAAAGCTCTAGCAGAGAGACTTTTAGAGTACAAAAGCCGCGAAGATTTAATAATTCTCGCTTTACCACGCGGAGGAGTGCCTGTTGCTTTTGAGGTAGCTAAAGCTCTAAACGCTAATCTGGATGTTTTTATTGTCCGTAAGCTTGGAGTTCCTTCGCGTGAAGAATTAGCTCTAGGGGCAATAGCTTCAGGGGGAACCACGGTTTTCAACAAATCATTGATAGAAACCTTTAGGATTCCCGATTCATTAATTGAGGAAGTTATTACCAAAGAACAGACTGAACTGGAAAGGCGGGAGAATCTTTATCGTGAAGGAGCTTCTGCCTTAGACCTGGAAAATAAAACAGTGATCTTAATTGATGACGGCATAGCAACGGGAGCAACTATGAGTGCTGCAGTAACGGTGATCAGGATGTCAGAGCCTAGAGAAATTGTTATTGCCAGTCCCGTTGCTTCAATAGATGCTTGTGATCTCATCATCCAAGATGCAAATGAAAGGTGTGTATTTTTACTGAGACCTGAGCCATTTTTTGGAGTTGGAAGGTGGTACAAGGATTTTACACAGGTGAGCGATGCAGAAGTCTGCGATCTTCTTGAGGATGCTAACAAAATGGCATCGGGCGAAAAATTGCAAGATCGCAAGGCAGCATAAATTTTAAGATTAGAGAGGACTTTATGGAAAGAATCAGAGCATATTATGAAGGTGATATCGAAAATAAATTAGGTAGTCCGACCAAATATAAAACTGATGAAAATCAAAATGAATTATTTTGCAGTATTTGCGGACAAAAAGTTTTCGTGAATGAATTAATTTTTAAAGATGTGACCAAAATTATCGAAAAGACTTCAGAAAATCCGTTTCTTTGCGAAAGTTGTATAGATGAGTACGAAGATTTGGCTCATTCACATTAAATAAGGTCTAGAAATAAGACTATTTTTTGAAGTAAAGACTAGAAAAGATACGAGTAAGCTTAGGAAGAAATTTTTATAATGAGCTTACTCTTTTTTTATTTATTTCATCCTCTCATTGAGTGTTGGTAATATTCCTCACCTAACTGCGAAATTTTCCGCAGAAATAGTTATAAAATGTACCAAGAAAATAGCTTATGTTTAATAAGTCCAATGTTTACAAGGTTTGTAGGGTTTTCCATAGTTGGCACAATCTTTGCTCTTAACATTTACATAAGCGTGAGTCTGAAAGCTGCCATATGATTATTGAAAAACCCTTCGAGCAGTCATAATCGAAAAGAAACTTTCAAGGCACACGCTTTTTTTGTATTTAAAAATAATATTTTGTATAAAACAAGAGCAATGAAAATGAGAATAATACAAGCAATAATTTTTTTAATAGTATCTGTAATTTTAATTTTTCCCGTTTCAGCTCAAGATGAAAAACCGATTAACATTGAAACTAATTTGGTTAATATAAATGTGGCAATTGCTGATAAAAAAGGGAAGTTTGTTGAAGGATTAAAAAAAGAAAACTTTGAGATTTTTGATGATGGGGTAAAACAAAAGCTTAAGTATTTTTCAGCTGAAGAAACTCCGATTTCCTTCGGGATCGTTTACGATATGCACCCGACGACTTCTGAGCGGACAAAAGCTGTTTTGGAATCTCTGCGTGAATTTACCAAAGGTTTACGTCAACAAGATGATTTTTTTACTTTGGTTTTCAATAAACGCGGAAGTTTGGTTACGAATTTTGTCCCAACATCTGAGCAGGTGAGCAGGCATCTGATGGGGAAATACCGTCAGCCCAATTCGCTCTATGACGCAATTTATGCAGCTACTGAACAAATCAGCAAAACAAGAAACTTAAAAAGAGTTTTACTGATTATTACAGACAGTGCAGACCATAACAGCGAACATAAATTCAATGACATTCTCGTACGATTAAAAACTCTCGACGCACAGATTTACACAATTATCTGGGATGAGGCTGAAAAATGGGAGTATTCAGACGTTACTAGAAACGGACAGCCTCGCAGAGTTTTAAGTGACGCAACGGGGCTTGATCGTGCCGCTTTACAGGATTTGGCATTGCGAACGGGGGGAACTTTACAATCCCCAACCGTCCAAAATGCAAGTGAACTATACAGGATTTACAATCAAATTGCGTTTGAGGTACGAAAGCAATATACGTTAGGTTTTTACCCCGAAAAAGCAGATGGTAAATGGCATCAGCTAAAGGTAAAACTTAATTCGGTCAAAGATTCTAAAAAAATGGCGATGACATATCGTTTGGGTTATCAAAGCCCTAAAAAAGGGAAATAACACTCATTTGTTTTCAACAGGCTTTTAATCTCCTCACCCCTCGATTAATATTGACTTATTAAAACTTTAAAAAAAGTAGTTAATTTATGGCAGACAAATCTCAAATCATCGCCTGTGAAAATTGTGGAACAAAAAATCGAATCTCACTCGAAAATAAAGACAAAGCAATCTGTGGCAAATGCAAAGAAAAGCTTTATTTCCCCACGAAGCCGATAGAAATTACAGGTGCGAATTTTAATTTAATGGTCGAAAAATCAACCTTACCTGTTTTGGTTGATTTTTGGGCTACTTGGTGTCCGCCTTGTCGTATGATCGCTCCGATACTTGATGAGGTAGCTAGAGAACTTTCGGGAAAAGCGATGATTGGGAAGCTTGATGTAGATGCAAATCAGATAACAGCGGGACGCTTCAGAGTTCAGAGCATACCAACCTTGTTAATTTTCAAAGGCGGCAAACAGGTTGAGCGAATTGTCGGTTTACAAACAAAAGAGGCTATCCTGCAAAAGCTCAAAAAACATCTTTAAGTCAATCACAGAACAGCCTCTTTTTTCCAGAGAGTCATCAGGTTTTATTAATGCTTCGGATGATGAGTATGATGGGTAACATAAAATGGCAACACACCTATCATTCCCATAAATGTAAGACCGAAGAATACAAACCCGAAGACAACAGCAGTAAAGGATGTAAAACTACCTGATAAATAAAAGATTGCAGCGGTTAATATATATAATCCCCAAATTGAAAAATAGATTCTTTCTAACATAGTCTTGTCTCCTGTTTTATGTTTTGCGGCTCTTTTTAAGCCTTTCTACTTATTTCATTGAGCAATGTTCGTGCCATTTTTCAAATTCCCATCTTTATTGAGGTACATTAATAAAAAATTGTTTCCAAAAACTAAAAGTGCGGACTTTTTCGCACTAAACCGCTAAATAATCCACAATTCAGGGTTTCAGAAAACACATAACCTAGTTTTATAAGCTCTTTAAATTAGGCACGGATTTTGCCCTCTTAGAAGGTTAATTAAGTTTGAATTTCTTCAAACTAAAATGTGAGTTATCCGCACTCGAACTTGGCTCGGCGGTTCCTCATACGGGTTTTTATATTTTTACATCTCACACCGTTGAGCCAACCTACAAAAGAGCGGAGGTGATTTATAAAACAAGGAGTAGAGATAATGATGACACACGATATACCAAGAGAAGAATGGAAAAATTTTTTTGATGATCTGAGTAAAAAAAGATTAGAATGGCAAACAAAAATAGAGATTACCAATGATAGAATCGGCAGTCAGATTTTGGATGATGGATTACCTTTAGTTGGAATGACCATTGAAAAGTATAAAGATGATACGATATTAGAAATTATAGTCGGACAAGATGATGACCATCACCAAACGCATAATATCAAAAATCCTACTAAGATTGCATATATGAGCGAAGAGGATTCACCAAGTGGAGTGGTTGAAATTGAAGAAATGGATGGAACACAAACTCTCGTGCATATAATTCAACCGATGCCATTGGTTGTCAGATACGTCAAAAGTCAAGAAATAACAGCTTCGTAAAGTTTGAGAATTTTTTGGAGGAGAAAATATGAAAGTTTTGTTAGCTACGGATGGTTCAAAATATGCCAAAGCGGCAGTGAAAAAGTGTTGTGAATTTATTCCGGCAAATGATGATACAAGAGTCAGAATTGTTTCTATTGCCGAAACACTAACCCCGATAGCGACAGACCCGATTGGGATTTCGAATGAATTTTATACAGGAACAAACAAAGAATTGGAAAAAGCTGCAAAAAATTTCGTTTCCGAAGCAAAAGAAATCGTCGAAGAAAAATTGGGTGACGAGGTGGAAGTTGAAACTGGTGTTATAAAAGGTTTTCCGAAGGAAGCAATTGTTGACGAGGCAAAATCTTGGGGAGCTGATTTAATTGTAGTTGGTTCTCACGGTTACGGCTTTTGGGAAAGAATGTTGATTGGTTCTGTTTCGGATGCGGTAATCCACCACGCTCCATGCTCTGTTTTAGTTGTCAGAGGAGCGGTTACAGAAGATTAGGATAAGTAGATAATAGTTAAAGCATATGAAAATTTTATTAGCCACGGATGGTTCGGACTATGCACGGGAAGCGGCGGCTTATTGCGGTGAGCTTGTTTCAGGTCTTAAATCGCCAATTGTCAAAATAATTACTGTCATTGACAACTTCACACCGATGGCAACTGAACCATTTATCTCGCCAGAAGAGTTTTTGGAAAGTGTCGAAAAAGAAATTCAGGAGAATGCCGAAAATATAGTTCACAAAACCGAAAAAATCATTCGGATAGGAAATGAAGATGTTCCGATTGAAAAAGAAATAGTCATGGGTTCTGCAAAGAAAATTATCGTAAGAGCTGCTGAGAAATGGAATGCAGATTTGATCATCGTTGGCTCACACGGTTACGGATTTTGGGGGCGTGCACTGCTGGGTTCTGTCTCCGACTCAGTCGTACACCACGCTCCCTGCTCCGTTTTAGTAGTTCGAAAGAGATAAAATTCAAACCATAGTTTTTAACCCCCTAGCGTCTGTAAAAAGACATTTTTACCCCTTTGACTTTGTCAGAGGGGCTTTTTTTATATTTCAAGAACCTATCAAACGGACAGTATCTCTAGCGATTAACAATTCTTCATTGGTTGGAATTGTATAGATATTTATGCTTGACCCATCAATACTTATAATTCCTTCGTTGCCGTTTGTTTGTACTTCGTTTTTTTCTTTATCCAAACGCACTCCTAGCCAATTTAGTCTTTCACAAATTAAAGAGCGTATGTATGGAGAATTTTCTCCGATACCCCCCGAAAAAACTATCGCGTCAGCTCCGTTAATTGCGGCAAGATAAGCTCCGATATACTTTGAAACTCTATAGCAGAAAATCTCGATTGCGATTTTTGAACGACGATCATTATTTTCCTCAGCTTCGGCAAGTAATTCACGCATATCATTAGTTAAACCCGATATACCCAGAAGTCCCGATTGAGTATTTAGAAGAGTTTCTGCTTCCTGCACGGAAAGTCCTTCTTTAGCTGCGATAAATTCAAAGATAGCAGGATCAATATCACCCGAACGAGTTCCCATAACCAATCCTTCTAAAGGTGTCAGCCCCATTGAAGTATCAAAAGATTTTCCGTCTTTAATAGCGGCGATCGAACACCCATTTCCTAAATGCAAAGTTAGGATTTTTACATTTTCTCGCGGAATATTGAGCATGTTCCTGTAGCGATATGCGATGTATCGGTGAGAAGTCCCGTGAAATCCATAACGACGAATTTTATGCCGACGATAAAATTGATAAGGAAGGGCATAAAGGTAGGCGATTTCAGGAAGTGTCTGGTGAAAAGCCGTGTCAAAAACAGCTGCTTGGGGGACACCTTTTCCGAGCGTATTTCTAATTGCATTTATTCCCGCAACATTCGCAGGATTATGCAAAGGAGCAAGATCAATACAATCCTCAATACCATGCAAAACCTCATCATCAATTAAAACCGATTCAGTAAAATGCTCACCTCCATGGACAACGCGATGACCGATTGCGTGTATATCCGAGAGGGAGCTAACCTGCTCAATTCCTGATTCATCCGAGGCAATCCAACGCAGAACTATCTCGACCGCAGATTTTATATCACGGACGGGTTCAGCCGAACGTTTTGGACTTTTCCCCTCGGCTTTCAGGGTAATTATTGCTGCTCCGCCGATACGTTCGATCTGACCATGTGCAAGTCTCTGATCACTGTGGTTTTCGATTTTTTCCGAATCGGTTGAGATAAGTTGGAATTTTAAGGTTGAGCTGCCGCAGTTTAAAACAAGTATATTCATCGTAAATTAATCTTCTAATAAAAGATTTTTATTGTCTATTTTCTCATTCCAGATTTAACATTAAATTTATCAGGTAGTGTAACTTCCAAGATTTCCAAGTCATCTGAAAAGTCTGAAAAAGCGAATTTCATAAATGTTGGTATAACCAGAGCATCGCCAGCATTTATGTGTTCTTTTGAACCATTTTCTTGAATCAAAGAAACCTTTCCATTCAAAATAAAAAAGAAAACAAACTCTGCATCATGTTGATAAAAATTAGTTTCATTTTCCGAGGCGGGACGGATTATTCTTACTCCTGCCAAGCCATTTGCTGCTTCTCCAATGCCTGTTCTTTTGCACTCAAAACCATCCAAATATGATTTCTCCCAAATTTCTTTGGAAGACTCATAATGAATAAATTTTTGTCCATTAAAAATTCTCTTAGGATTGAAAATATTATTTGGCAAAGACATTTTATTATCAGCAAGAGTTTCGTGTTCGGCAGGACAGGCAATTTCGATTACTTCTAAATTATCTGAACTCTCCAAAACTCTATGTCTGATTTGTGGTGGTTGCAGAACGCAATCCCCAGCTTTGAACACAAATGGCTCACCTTGATCTTCATAGACGAGTTTTGCCCAACCTTTATAGCAATAGATTATCTGAAAGCGGATTTTATGATAATGAACATAATCAGGCACAATCCCGCCAACGGGAATATTTATGTGAGAAGCAATAAAGCGTCCGCCAAGTCTATTTGGAATCAGATCACGGTAACGCATTCCAGCCCTTCCTTTGATCCAATCTGCATCATCCGAAAATTTGGTTAGCACAAAAGATTCTATGAGTTTAGGAATTTTCAAAGATGAATTAGCCTCGACCAATTTAATCTTTACGCCATTCGGAGCAATGAGTTCTTTCTTTCCCTCTGTAATTTTTTCGAGAGTATTACAAACTAAGCGAATCGTTATATGTTCGTTATTTTCTGAAATATCTACAGTTTTTTCCAAATGAATTCGCAATCCATATCCAGAAATTACAGCTACCGAAGGATCATCAGCAGGGAATATTGATTCAATCTGAAAATGTAGCTTTTCAGTAAAAAACTCAAATGTTTTGTTGAATCTTTTGCAAGGTAAAACTAATTCAGCAGTTTTTATTTCTTGATGGATTTCTAAAACTATTTTATTTCTCCTAAAAGTCTTTTTGGATATTCAAATACATAAGGGCTTGCGGATTAGTTCACAAGCCCGTAGTTAGTTTCAACAAAGGTAAAATTTTATTTAATTACACGGTACAGCAGAAAAATCTTGGTGTCCGCGATTTGGTTGGCATTTCCAGGATTTTTGTGCGGATGTAACTTTCCAGACTCCTCTTGAAGTTTTTTCTAATTTATATACGTATTTTTCGCTACGAACAGAGTCATCCATTAATCCGTCATTTGTAACGGTTACCATAATTGAATCGCTATTTTCGCTCGATGGGCTGTTAAGTTGGATCATACGTGATTTCATTTCATTAAAATCTCCGGCTAATCTCGCTAAAACTTGCATTGGTGATTTAACCCAATTGTTACCGCGACGTGCTGCACGATCAATTGTTTGATTAATTTGATTTACGTCAACATTTTGATAAGCAGTGTTTGAAGAGCCACCGCCCGAACCTCCTCCCATTGAAGGATTTTTCTTCATATAGGCGTCATCTGCCATTTGACGTGCTCTTTGTAAAAGATTTGGTTGCCTTGTGATGTCAACTTTGTAGTCAATTTCTTCGTATCCGTCCAAACCTTTAACGGTATAATAGGAACCAACTACCGTTTGAGGATAAGCGATTAAGCCATTTTCATTGGTTCTGTATTTGTTGACTTGAAGAATCACAGCAAAAGGTTTGCCGTTTGCCATACGCCATTCGAGTCTTTTTTGCTCGATGTCATAAGCTAAGCTCTGTGAGGCAACGTGAAAGATTTTTTCTTCATTAGGAGTTTCGGCATTTATTTCTAATGTAGTTGCTGTATCGAAAACGTGAAGCCGATAATCGCCGTACCCTTTACAAAAACTTGAAATATGTCCGCCATCATCACCCTGTCCATCGGGCGTATTACAGTCTTTGCTAAAGTCTGTGTATTGACTTGAAAAGCCGACATTTGAACCGCCGCCCGAAGTAGGTCTCTGGGAAATAATTATGCTGAAAATATAAGCATTTGAAGCAGCACGAGTGGTTTTATTTTGTCCTCTTGGATAAATGCCTGCATTTCTGCCGAAGGCTTGAACGCGAAATGTTAGATGAGATGGCTGATTGGCAAAAGTCGCATATTCTCTTGATTCAATTTCACTCATCATTATTTCCTGAACTCTGCCGTATATTCTTGCCGCACTACTCAGACGCATTCTTGGATATACACCTCGCGGAGTTCGATAGATTGAATTCCAAACTTCGATCTGTTCAATCCTCGCTGTATTGTCAATCGTTTTGCTGGGATCTTCTTCTCCGGCATACAAGGTCATATAAGTTCTGCCGCGTCGTCTTATTTCTACCAAAGCAATTCCTTCACCATCACTTGTACGACGAAATTGGTACCTCGGCATAGCTCGTCTGGCTTGTGCAACGGTCATTCCCAACCGAACTTGACCAACTGCATCTTGCGTAATCAGATTTCTGGATTGGGCATATAGATTTGTGTTTCCGGCAAAGGCAATGGCAAAAAGTATTGTTCCAAACGCAAATACAACAATTAATTTCATAAGTGAATTCATTATATTCTTCTCCTAAGTTTTCCTAACTTTTGTGACCTAAATTTTTCTTTGAATAGAAAGATTATAACCGATTAGCAAGGGGAAGAGTAATTTCTGAAAAACTGAATATCTAATCAGCTAATTTTTACTTATTTCTAACACTATTTCGTTTCATTAATAACAGTTTTTGAATATTTTCTCAAAAAAAATGAAAAAAGTTTAAAATACCTCGAAAATTTATCTTACGTTTATCTTTCTTTATGTATTCTCATGCACAACTCAGGGAAAAACTGAGAATTAAATTAAAAATTTCGCACCGAAGAAAATCTTCGGGATAAAAAAGAGAGGATATAAAAAATGAAAAAAAATGCGTTGGTAGTTTTCGGAATGTTGGTAGCTTTCGGTTTTGGTGTAAATTCAATTTCTGCTCAGTCAGCAGCACAAGTAAATGCACCTTCAAATGTAATCACAAAATCGTCAAAAATTGATGTTGAAGCCGCAAGAAAGATCGCTCTGAAAAAAGTAGAAGGCAAGATCGAAGAAGAATTCACACTTGAAGAAGAAGACGGAAAAATCATAGCTTATGTATTCAAAATTCGTGATGCTAAAAAGAAAGTTTTTGAAGTTCAGGCAGATGCCAATGATGGAAAAATCTTATATGCAGAAGCAGATCCATCATATTAATTGATAAAGAACAAGCAGGGAAATTTTTAAACTTCGTTTCATTCAAAAATTATCCGAAATTAACGAATAAACGGGCAATGAAAGAAGGTTACCTTCAGAAAAAGTTAATTTCGGATAAATCAAAAAAAGCCAATCATAGAAATTATGGTTGGCTTTTTTCTTTTGGTACTAGACTTTTAGTTTTTGTTGAGTTTTATTCTTATAAATCTCGTGATAAGATTTTCTTTTAAAACCTATAAGAAATTCTTTATCTTAGAATGTGAAAAAAAACTTTTAGCTGAAATTCTTATCGCATTCGCATTCTATAAACACATATAAATATGGATAAATTTTTGATCAGAGGTGGAAAACCGCTTCACGGAACAGTAACGATCAGCGGTGCAAAAAATTCTGCCTTGCCTTGTCTAGCGGCAACTCTTTTAAGCCCGAAAACTGTAACTTTACACAATGTCCCGTATGTTAGGGATTTGATCACACAGCGACGTTTGCTCGAAGATCTGGGAGCAGAAACTCTTTTACTCCATAAGCACACGCACAAAATAACGGCTTCCGATATAGAGCTTTTTGAAGCACCATATGAATTGGTCAAAACAATGCGAGCCAGCGTTCTCGCACTTGGACCTCTCCTAGGACGCTTTGGCAAAGCAAAAGTTTCTTTGCCCGGCGGATGTGCGATCGGTACACGTCCGATTGATCTGCATCTGCGTGCGTTTGAAAAACTCGGTGCGGAAGTTTCACTTGAATCCGGCGATGTCGTCGCAACCGCTCCAAAAGGCAGACTTCAAGGTGCTGATCTGGAATTCAAAATGGTTACCGTGACAGGAACGGAAAATGTAATGATGGCAGCAGTTTTAGCTGACGGCACAACGACGCTTCGCAATGCCGCACGCGAACCCGAAATTGAGGATTTAGCTGAATTGCTCAACAAAATGGGGGCTAAGATTGAAGGTGCGGGAACATCTACAATCACCATCGAAGGTGTCGAAGAACTCGGCGAAGCTGAACATTCAATAATTCCCGACCGAATCGAAACAGGTACTTTCCTTGTTGCCGCCGCAATTACGAATGGCGAATTAACTATAGAAAATTGCCAACCGAAACACCTTGAAGCCGTTATCAACAAATTACGCGAAGCGGGCGTTGAGATAGAGCAAATTGACGACACAACCCTTCACGCCAAATGCTCAAAAGATGGTTTAAGAGCAGTTGATGTAATTACCCAGCCACATCCAAAATTCCCAACCGATATGCAGGCTCAATATATGGCTCTGATGACACAAGCCGAAGGAACATCGGTTGTCGTCGAAACAATTTTTGAAAACCGTTTTATGCACGTTGCCGAAATGCAAAGAATGGGAGCGGACATTGAGATCGAAGGAAATACCGCAACGATCAAAGGCAAAAAGAATCTGACTGGTGCAAAAGTTCTCGCATCCGATCTGCGTGCATCTGCATCTCTGGTTCTCGCGGGACTTGCGGCGACAGGCGAAACTTTAATTGATCGTGTTTACCACATTGATAGAGGTTACGAAACCATCGTCAAAAAAATAAGCTCAATTGGCGGCGACATAACGCGAATCAAAGAATCAATCGCAATGTCGGCGGAAAATGGTGAATAAAAGGTAAATTAAATTACTATGAATTTCTCAAAATTTTTACTTTTATTACTATTTGTTGTATGCGTTTCGATTGCTTGCGTAACAGAAACCAAAAAAGTTGAAAAGGCGGAAAACTACGGTAATGATACAAAACCAAATCCGCCTATTTCAAAGAAAACAACAGGAACATCAAAAGGAGCAAAGGAGACTACAACCTCAAACTCTTTCGATGGTCAAGAATTGGTTTTCAAGGGTGAAAATGCAGAAATCAAAATAGAAGATGATTTGAAAACCTCGCTCGAAAATCAAAACCATCCGAAATTGTGGTTTGAATATAAAGATGAAAAGGAAAATATCGTAAAAAAAGAAATCTCTAATGAAATAATAGAAATCATTGAGAATAAATGGAAGTCTCATTTAATTTATCTTTATCATACGAATATTACTGACAATAAAGATGCCATCTACGAATCAACTTTTGGTAATTCGATGGAAGGTGAGGCTTCCTCAAAGAAACTTGAGAAGTTGGAAATTGAACTTCCCAAAAAGAGAACAAATTTTACTAAGGATGAAATTAAAACACTAATAGCTCTTCAAGAGAAACTCGCTACGGAAAGATTTGAAGAACTAGCCAAACACTTTAACCAATAAGATTCTCAACTGAAATTACGCAGAGAGATTTAATTTATTGTAATTAGATAGTTTATTGTTCTATTTTATTTAACAGTGACTTTTTTCAGTCTGCGAACGCAGACGATAGCATAAAGCCCTTGAATAAGGGCGACAGCAACCTGCCGCAGTCTTCGACAGCTTAAAATACTATTTCAAACAGTTCCTATGGTTTGCACCATAGGCTCTACGCTATCGTCATCTTCGACGACTAAAGAAGAAATAATTTTATCAAATGAAGTTGTCATAAACTGTGGAAATTATTTGCACTTATACCACTTTACATAATTTCAAATTCTTAACTGTCTTTTACTTCCTCCCAAATTTTATGTCCATGCGTATCCGGCAAATACAATGAACCAACCACGAAGGTTATAGACGCAACAATCATCGGATACCAAAGCCCTGCGTAAATATTTCCCGTCCAAGCACACATAATCAAACCGACTGTTGGCAATAAGCCGCCGAAAACTCCATTACCGATGTGATACGGCAGAGACAAAGATGTGTATCGCACCTTTGCAGGAAAGGCTTCAACCAAATAAGCGGCGATTGGTGCATAAACCATTGTTACAAAAGTGATTTGTAGAAAGACCAAAAATGTAAGCATCGGCACATTTGGGTTTTGTGCTGTTTCTGTAATTGCTGTCCCATCAGCAGTTACGGGTGAAAGTTTCGGTTTTCCTGTAACGGGATCGGATGTTGACTGAATTGCGGCGACTTCATTTCCCGCGTAATAAACCATTCCTTGGTAGATTGGATAATAAGCAAGAACTGCCAAAAGACAGCCTGCCATCATAATTCTTTTGCGTCCAAGTCGGTCAGACAAAGCACCAAAAAATACGAATAGCGGAAGTGCGAAAATAATGGCGATGGCAATAATTTTTGCAGCGGTTTGCAGGTCAATTTTCAAAATTGTCTGCATATAAAACAGAGCGTAAAATTGTCCCGTGTACCAAACAACGCCTTGTCCTGCCGTCGCACCGAAAAGTGAAATCAGCAGACGCTTGCGGTTTTTCGGATTTGTAAACGCATCAACAATCGGTTTTGCGGAAGCCATTCCTTTTGATTTGATGTGCTGAAAAATCGGTGATTCTTTCATTTTGAGACGTATGTAAAGCGAAATTCCGACAAGCAAAATCGAAAGCAAAAATGGAATTCGCCAGCCCCAACTTGAGAAATCTTCCGTCGTCATAAAACCTTGAATCGAAAGAACAACTGCAAGCGAAACAAGCAAGCCAAATGAAGCCGTGATTTGTATAAAACTTGTGTAAAACCCACGTTTTTCGTCTGGAACATGTTCGGCAACATATATCGCCGCCCCGCCGTATTCACCGCCAAGTGCCAAACCTTGCAAAACTCGCAACAAAATCAAAGCAATCGGAGCGAGAATTCCGAGAGTTTCATAAGTCGGCAAAAAACCAACTGCGGCTGTCGCTCCACCCATCAACAAAAGTGTTATCAAAAAAGCATATTTCCGCCCAACTAAATCACCAATTCGTCCGAAAAACAAAGCACCGAATGGACGCACAATAAACCCAACGGCAAAAGTCGAAAGATAGGCAATCAATGCAAGCGTATCATTCCCCTTCGGATAAAAAAGCGGCGAAATAATCGCGGCAAGCGAACCAAAAATATAAAAGTCATACCATTCGATAACCGTTCCTGCACTCGACGCACCGATCACCTGCCAAATCTTGCTTTTGGAGATATTCTCATCCAAAACTTCCGAAGTTTCTGCCATTCTGTAATTTTTCCTTTTATTATGGTCGGTAGAGCTTGCAGATGAATATATCAGAGAGTTTAATTTTTGACGAATAAATTCTTCACCAGTTGGCTTCGCACAATTTCCAACTCAAGTTATAATCCTTTCTTTAATAAACTTTGGAGATATTCTATTTTGCAACACGAACTTATTTTAATTCTTGATTTCGGTTCACAATACACTCAACTTATCGCTCGACGTGTGCGTGAACAGGGTGTTTATTGTGAAATTCATCCTTTTCATCTTTCGGTAGAAAAAATTGTTGAAATGAATCCGAAAGGCGTGATTTTATCGGGTGGACCTTCAAGTGTTACTGATGAAGATGCTCCAAGAGTTGATTCCGATTTTTACGATAACATTGATGCTCCGATTTTGGGTATTTGCTACGGAATGCAGATGCTTGCGATTGATTTGGGTGGAAAATCTGAACCTGCTGAAGCGAGAGAATATGGACACGCCAAACTCAAACGTTTGAGCGGAAAAACCTCTCTTTTTAAAGATTTACCTGAAAAACTAGATGTCTGGATGAGCCATGGCGATCACGTTACGGAATTGCCTGAAGGCTTTAACAAAACTGCAACAACAGGTGAAGTTATCACAGCAATCGAAAACCCTGAACGCCAAATTTTTGCTGTTCAGTTTCACCCCGAAGTTTCGCACACGCCAAAAGGCAAGGATATTTTGCGAAATTATCTATTCGATATTTGCGGATGCCATGGTGATTGGACACCAAAGCAATTTATTGAAGAAGAGGTTGAAAAAATCAAATCAATAGTTGGGGAAACAGGCAAAGTCGTCTGCGGACTTTCGGGCGGAGTTGATTCAACCGTTGCTGCAACTCTCGTTCACGAAGCAATTGGCGACCGTCAAATTTGTATTTTCGTCAATAATGGTTTGCTACGCCACAGAGAATTTGAAGATACACTCAAACTCTACAAAGATAAATTACACTTAAATGTTGTCGGAGTTGATGCCAGCAAAGAATTTTATGAAGAACTAAAAAACATCACCGATCCCGAAGAAAAACGCAAGATAATCGGACGAAAATTCATCGAAGTCTTCGATGCGGAAGCTCACAAAATAGACGGCGATGTAGAATATCTTGTACAGGGAACTTTATATCCCGATGTTATTGAATCCGTATCGCTTCGCGGTTCATCCGTAACGATAAAATCACATCACAATGTCGGTGGTTTACCCGAAAAAATGAATTTCAAACTAATCGAACCGCTTCGGGAATTATTCAAAGATGAAGTCCGCGTCATTGGAAAAGATTTGGACATTCCCGACGAAATTCTCCAACGTCATCCATTTCCCGGTCCGGGACTCGCCGTGCGAATTCTCGGCGACATTACACCCGAAAAAGTCGAACTCCTCCAAAGTGTTGACAAAATTTTTATCGAAGAACTTCATGAAAACGATTTATACAACGAAACATGGCAAGCCTTCGCCGTCCTTTTACCAATCCAATCCGTCGGCGTTATGGGCGATTTCCGCACCTACGAAAAAACAATTGCTTTACGTGCAATAACTTCAACCGACGGAATGACCGCCGATTGGGCAAGACTTCCGCACGATTTTCTCGCCAAAGTTTCTTCAAGAATCACTTCAGAAATTAGAGGCGTAAACCGTGTTGTTTACGACATTTCATCAAAACCACCTTCAACGATTGAGTGGGAATAAAATATGGCTGGAAAAACTCTGATCTATATTTCTGCTACAACTTATGATAGACCAAACACTACAACTTGGGTCCCTGTCAGATCTTTTCATGAACACAAAGATTGTTATCGGATCTTGGAAGAAAGTGACGACCCCGAACACGATTATTGGCAATTTTCATCAGGTGATATTGTGCAATGTAAAAAGAATAAATTTGCAGAAGGTGAATATGGACTGATTGCATTTAAGAAATGTGATCACAAATAAATTAAAGGGGTAAATAAACTACTGAATTTTTCCATTCCTCAGAATCTGTAGCTTTTGCAAGAAGCTCTAAATCATCAATACATTGTCCAACTGTGATATTTAGCTGGTGGGCATAAATCACACCCGTAAAATATTCTCCCTTTTGTTGTCGTTCATTTGCTTCTCGCAAAAGGTCATCATCTAAGGAAAATAAAACACGACCTAACTCAGTTGCACGGTCTAGAAGTAAATCATCTTCAAGTTCAGTTGTACCGTCGTTTTGAGGTGTTAAAACGTCCACCTCACGCAGACGCAAACCATCTGTAACGGCACGTTTAACGTGAACATCCATATAAAGTTTTACGCTCATTTTTGGTCTTTCAATTCACGCAATTTTTTTTGCAATGGTGAGTTTAGATTTTGAGAAGCAAGGTTATTTACTTCTTTCAATCGTTGAAGAATTTGCCCGTCAAGTTCTTCACGATGCGAGTAATAATAGGAAAGTGCAGCGTGGATTTGTGCTAGAGAAAGATGTGGATATTGGAAATGAATTTCTTCCGGGCTTGAGCCATGTGCGAGTTTGTCCAAAGCAACTTCGATAACTTTGATTTTTGTATCGGCTATCCAAGCAACTTGGTTTTCATCAATTTCAATAAGACTTTCTATTACGGCAGTCATTTTTCTTCTGTAAAAATTCCTATTTGTTTAACGGATATATATTAACTATTATTTACTGCATTAACAAATGATTTTCATTGTCACTCCAAAATATAAATGTCTGAAAACAAAGAAAAATTTGAAGGTTTAGAAGACGTTGCCGCAACGAAATCGAAGTTTGATAGATGGCGTTCGCGGGCTGGGTATTTCTTTGCACCGTTTGCTTTTGTGACGATTTATTTTGCACCGCTTAATTTGAATGCCGAGGCACACAGTTTGGCAGCAGTGATTTCGGTGGTCATGATCTTGTGGATTTGTGAGACTTTGCCGCTTTCGGTTACGGCTTTGATCGGGGCGGTTTTGTGTGTCGTTTTTAAGGTTGCTCCAGCTAAAGAAGTTTTCGCCCCATTTGGCAATCCTTTGATTTTTTTGTTTATCGGCTCTTTTATTTTGGCGAGAGCGATTTTTATACATGACCTCGACAAACGCTTTGCTTACGGGGTGCTTTCCTTGAAATGGATTGATGCCAGACCTTCAAGGATTTTGTTTGCATTCGGGCTTGCAACGGCTTTTAGTTCAGCTTGGATTTCCAATACGGCAACAACAGCAATGATGTTTGCCATCGGGCTTTCGATAATCAGATTTTTATTCAAACACGAAAAAGAAACAGGCGTTAAGATTAATCGCAGTTATGCAACCGTCTTGATGCTTATAACTTCATTCGCTGCAACAATTGGCGGTTTGATGACACCTATTGGAACTCCGCCAAATGTCATCGGCATAGGCTTTATGCGTGAGCAACTCGGTAGGGATATTTCATTCTTTAAATGGATGCTTATCGGTGCTCCAATTGCTATTGTCTTATATTTGTTCCTTTATTATTACTTCAATTATCTTGCTCCCGCAGGCGTCAAAAAAATCCCCGGTTGTGCGGAGATGATTCAGAAAGAAAGGGAAGAATTAGGCGGTTGGACACGCGGACAAAAATCCACAATGATTGCTTTCGGCGTTGCTGTTTCGCTCTGGGTTTTTGCAGGTCTAGTTGGACTCTTTGCGGGCGAGGAAAGCACGATTTATAAAACGGTTCGCGGAAGTTTTCCCGAAGCGGTTGCGGCTTTAATCGGGGCAATGTTGCTTTTTCTCTTACCTGGAAATAAAAAGAGTGAAAAAGCAATCGTTTGGCGAGAAGCAGCCAAGATTGATTGGGGTGTAATTCTACTTTTCGGTGGCGGATTTGCACTTGGAGTTTTATCTTTTGAAACAGGATTGGCGGAATCTGTTGGCAGAAATCTAACTTCGCTTTTACCTTCCGACGGAGGTTTCGGTTTGTTAGTCGCGTCGGTTTTCGTTGCCGTTCTAATTTCCGAAACATCTTCAAATACAGCTTCCGCAAATATGGTTGTTCCCGTCGTGATTGCTATTGCTCAAGCACAAGGGACAGATCCCTTCATCCCTGCACTCGGTGCTACACTTGGAGCAAGTCTCGGCTTTATGCTTCCTGTTTCAACTCCAACAAACGCAATCGTTTACGGCTCGGGATACATTCCTTTAATGAAAATGATGCGATACGGAATTTTGCTGGATATTGTTGGAGCGATATTAATAATTATTATGCTCAGTTTGATGAAACCTTTGCTCACATAAAATCCCAAGTTAGCGTTTCAATAAGAAAGTCTGTAAGGTTTAAGTATGTCCGAATTGCCCGAAATTATGGTCGAATTTCGCAATGTTGATTTTGCGGTTGGTGAGATTCAGATTTTGAAGAATATCAATCTCGAAATTAAGCAAGGCGAGATTCTAGTGCTTTTGGGCGAATCGGGTTGTGGAAAGACGACGACTTTAAAACTCATCAACCGTTTGATTGAACCGACGAGCGGGGAAGTTTTGGTTGAGGGAAAAGCAACGACAGATTGGGATGCGATAAAATTGCGTCGGCGAATCGGTTATGTTTTGCAGGAAGCGGGGCTTTTTCCGCATTTTGATGTTGAAAAAAATGTTGGTTTAGTGCCAAGTCTAGAAAAATGGAGCGATGCGGAAAAGCAGAAAAGGACAAATGAATTGCTTGAACTTGTTGGCTTAAACCCACAAAAGTTTGCTAAGCGTTTTCCGCGTGAATTATCAGGCGGTCAGCGTCAAAGAGTAGGTGTTGCAAGGGCTTTGGCGGCGAACCCGGATATGCTTCTGTTGGACGAACCTTTCGGGGCGTTGGATGCGATAACTCGAAGCCATCTGCAAAAAGAATTTGCGAAATTGGTTAAAGATTTAGGCAAAACCGCTGTTTTTGTAACTCACGATCTGCAAGAAGCTTTTGCACTTGGAACAAGAATTTGTTTGATAGATAAAGGAAAAGTTGCCTTAGTCGAAACGCCTGAGAATTTTCGGGAAAGTGACTTACCGCTTGTGCAAGAATATTTGGATACATTGGTAACTGAATGAAATCAATTTCTAATTGGCAACTTCCGCATATTTTCTCCACTTATTGTATTTGTTAAACTCCCGTCTGTTCTATTTAATAAGGGCTCATCGACAAAAATTCCAATAGTTACCGTAGATTCTTTTGGGTGCAAAGTTACATTTAAATCAATATTTTCATTCTTTTTTACAAAAAGGTTATCAATTTTGTAAGTCTCAAACCCCGAATACTTTATCTTAAGTTGGTAATTCCCTGGTGGAACGGATTCAAAGGAGAATTTTCCTTTATCAGAGCTTTTTACTTTATACTTTTTTCCGCTTTTATTTTTGCTCTTAAGTTCTACTTTTGCTGCTGGTATAACTGCACCAACCGAATCCCTTATAATTCCTTTTATATGACTCTTTCTATTTAGCGAAGAGGTTCTGATTAAAGAAGGTTTAAGTTCTATTTCATTAGAAATGTGATTTTTTGTATTGATTGTTTTTTTATCATCATAAGCATCAAGGATAATTCCAACTACTATATCTTTTGCTTCTAGATTTATATTTAGTTCTATATTTTCATTTTTTTTGACTACTAAATGCTCAATTTTATAAGTTTTAAAGTAATCATTTCTAACGGTAATACTGTAAATTCCTTCAGATAATCCAGACAGCTTAAAATTACCGTTGTCAGAGGTTCTTGTTTTTAAAGTAAAGTTCTTATTTTTTCTGGAGAGTTCTATTTCAGCATTTGGAATAAGAGCCCCAGCTTTGTCTGTTATTTCTCCAAATAAGGTGCTTTTCTCGCTTTGACTATCTTTTCTTGTAATTTCTGTAGTCTTTTTTATTTCTGCTTCTGAATCACTTTGTCCAAAGCCTACAGAAAATAGACTCAAAATCGCGGTGAAAGTTGCACCTGCCAAGCGTGAAATTTTTTTGCGATAGTCTCGAAGTCCTATTGGACAGTCTTTAGTTATGACAGTTCCATCATTTCGTTTATATATCTTTCCGCAAAGTCTTTCGTTAGAGTTCTTGATTAAGGAAGTAACTTCATTTTTTGTCATTTCACTGATGTTATAAACATTAAGTTGGCAAGCATTACAGTGGCGGATTTTTTCATCTCCCGACATGCTTTCCCAACCGACATGACAAGGCTTTGCTACTTTCAAGCTGTTTATATCAAAGTTCTTAACTGAGGTCTTCTTTTTCATAATTCAGCTATCCGATGCATTGATTTTTTGAAACGGTTGCTTTGTTGCAGACTAAAGTCTGTTACAATTTTTTTATACAAAAGTGTCTTTAATAGAATTCATACAACAAAATTTCTTAGAAATTCTCGCTCTAACTCGTGAGCACATTTTTCTTGTGTTTGTTTCGACGGCGTTTGCGGTTTTGATTGGCGTGCCACTTGGGATTTTGCTGACTCGATTTAAGTCTTTGCAGACTCCAATTTTGGGTTTTGCAAATGTAATGCAGACTGTCCCTTCGCTTGCCTTATTTGGACTTTTGATTCCGATTCCTTTAATCGGCGGAGTCGGTGCAAAAACAGCAATTATCGCACTCGCACTTTATGCTTTACTTCCAATTATTCGTAATACGGTTACGGGAATTTTGGGGATTAATCGAAAGGTTAAAGAATCCGCAACAGCGATGGGAATGACGGATTGGCAGATTCTTTGGCAAGTTGAATTACCTCTTGCGATGCCTGTAATTTTAACGGGGATTCGTGTCGCTGTTGTTATTTCGGTCGGTGTTGCAACAATTGCGGCGGCGGTCGGTGCGGGCGGACTTGGAACTTATATTTTCCGTGGGTTACGGCAAAACGATAACAATTTACTTCTCGCAGGAGGAATTTTTTCGGCAATTTTAGCTTTGCTCGCTGATTTTGGTTTGGGGCAAATCGCCAAACTTTATCGTCCAAAAACTTCGGAAAATATTGTTGCAGATAAAAGAAGAAAACTTGTCGTTTTAGGCGGAACAGCTTTAGTTTCAGTTTTAATTTTAGGAAGTTTTGTCCCGAACATTTTATCCTCTTTTCAAACAGAAAATAATAAAAACAAAATAGTTGTTGGCTCAAAAGATTTCACTGAAAATTTAATTCTCGCCGAGATTATGGCACAGAGTTTAGAGAAAAAAGGTGTTGCTGTTGAACGAAATTTTGAACTCGGCGGGACGCTTGCACATCGTACGATGTTGACGGGGGAAATAGATGTTTATCCCGAATACTCAGGAACTTCCTACGCTGTGATTTTGAAAAAGAAACCGATTTCAGACGCACGAAAAGTTTTCGAAGAAGTTAAAGAAGAACTTGCTGAAAAATTTGATTTTGGCGTGAGCCAACCGCTCGGCTTTGCCAATGATTATGCGATTTTAGTTACAGCAAAAATTGCGAAAGAGAAGAATCTAAAAACAATTTCTGATGTCGTTGCAGCAGATACAAAAGATTGGCGAGTTGGTCTTGACCAAGATTTTATGTCGCGTGAAGACGGTTATCCTGGACTGAAAAAAGCCTACAATTTTGAGTTTGAAACCCAACCGAGAGAAATGGAACTCGCTCTAACATATCGAGCTTTGGACGCAGGCGAATTAGATTTAATAGTTGGATATTCAACTGACGGTTTAATCTCGACAATGGATTTAGTCCAACTCGAAGATGACAAAAAATACTTTCCACCATACGAAGCAATGTTCGTTGCAAGAAAAAAAACTCTAGAAAAACATCCCGAATTGCAGGGGATTTTCAAGCAATTAGATGGAGCAATTTCGACAGAAGAAATGCAAAAACTAAATTACGAAGTCGATGGAAAAGGTCGCCAACCGAAAGATGTTGCAAAGGATTGGGTGGAAAAGCAAAACTTTTAGAATATTTTGCTAAACACTTAATGACCAAACACTCTTCCGTTCTAAAAATCCAAGTTTTTTGTTTGGACATACCAAACTAAATCTTCATATCACGTTTCAAAATCTTTACATACTTACCAGACTTCAGCTGCGAATTTTTTCATATGAAACCGCTGAAAAATACTTATTCCTAAAACCTGTTAACTCTAAGTTATTAATTTTGCACAACATTTAGATAAGGCACAAAAGTTGCCAAGTTGTCATTAGATAAGTTCAAGTGCTGTTGTTTATAAAAAGGGGCATTTTATGCAAAAGAGTCTCAAACCAACAGGAGGTTTATAAAAAGGAGAAAATAAAATGATGTATCCGCAGAGGGAATGGGTGAAAGACAAAATATTGGGAGAAACTTGGGAATACGGACTTATCCCAACTGCACGTAAGTTAGTTAAACTATGGGCATTTAATGCGATACCATACCATCGGGGTGGGGACATCTACTTTCAGATGCATAACTTCAATTGGAACAAAACTCACGCTCGCAATGCTAGACAGCTACATCGTTCCCGACTCATGAAAGATTGGGATAGCGAGGTGGCACGACGTATTAAAGCTCAACACTCGGTGGCTGCTATTACAAGATGGTTCAACAATTCCGACGAAGAAATTTCTCGGACGCTCCGCTGGCTCACACATGCCAAAAACGCCTATCCCGGCTTGGGTACCAAACTTATGTTAGCCGAGGTCAGCAAATACTCAAAGATGACTAATTCAGTTTACAATGTGCATTGCCCGAATTTTAAACTCAAGACCAGCTGGCGTGACATGCTTCCAAGTTTCTAAAGAACTTGGATAAATACTGGCAAAAAAATCATAACTCTTTCATTTTTAATAAACAGATTTTTTATGAGGAAAATTTATTTGAAAAAATTGAAATATTGACAATATTTTTTCTCGTAGTGCATAGTGAAATTTATGGCAAATTCTACTGATTTTTAGACAAGAAAAAGGTGACTAAATTTAGTCACCTTTTTTGATCGTAAAACTTAAATTGATGGTTTATTTTCTGCGAAGCAAGGCTCCGATAACTAAACCGACTGCCGCAGAAATAAGAATTGTTTGTCCTGGGTTTTTGCGTGCGTATTCTTTTGCATCTTCAACTAATTCTTTTGGCTCTTTATCTTTTAACTCATTAAACTTTTCACCCGCTTGGACGAGTTTCTCATTAGCATAATCTTTTGCTTTTTCGGCAGCGTCTTGGATTTTTTGACCATATTCCTGTGCTTGCATTTTTAAATCTCCTAGATATTCATCGTCCAATTTTTCTTCTTCAACCGATTCAATTGGCATTAAACTTTGTTCTAATTCTTTTTCTGCTTTTTCCACTTCTTTTTCAAATTCTGACATTTTTTATTTAACTTCTCCTTATTAAAATCAATTCTTGAAAACTCGCGTGTGGGTATTCCACCTTCCGCAGCGTTCCGATGAATTTTCCTTCTAAATAGTTGTAACGATTTCAGCAGATAAAAAGTTCGATAAATTTCTCAAAAACAGAGTTTGACAAGTGCGGAGGTAAAATGAGAGTCTATGAAAGTAAGTAAGCACTTACTTATCTTTTGTGGAGGAGATAAAAAGTGGGAAAATCTTTTGAAAATGTAACAACAAGAATGGCGGGGGATGAACGTCGCAAACAAATTTTACAGGTGGCGATGGAATTATTCAGCAAAAATGGTTTTGCAGGAACAACGACCAAAAAAATTGCTCAGTCGGCTGGCGTTTCGGAAGCGACCGTTTTCAAACACTTCGCCAATAAAGATGCACTTTATGCGGACATTTTAGATTACAAAGCTTGTAGCCATGGATTTGATAATCCATTTTCAGAAATTGCTGAAGAATTGAAAGCCAAAGATGATTTCGGTGTTTTTAACGGAATGGCTCTGAATGCCTTTAAGAATCATCGGGAAGATCAAAATTTTATGAGACTTCTCTTGCATTCGGCTCTAGAAGGACATGAATTATCACGTATGTTTTTTGAGAGTTTCGTGGCTGTTATGTATGACTTTTTGGGAAGTTATATAAAACAAAGACAAAAAGATGGTGCCTTCCGCGAGATAGAACCGAAAATAATCGTACGCTCATTTGTGGGAATGATCATACATCATTCTTTGAGCAATATTTTGTGGGACAGAGAACAGAAGATTTTGAAAATTACTGATGAAGACGCGGCGAAAGAATTTGCCACGATTTTGTTAAATGGAATTAAGAAGTAATAGATAAAATTACTTAGAAGGGTAGTAATTTTTATGCAGTTATACAGATTTATATATATTGCGGTTTTGATAATCGCTATGAGTTTATTTGCATCAGCTTGTGGTAGTTCGAGTGCGGAAACGGGCAATGCTAATAGTGAAGAAAGCAAAGAAACTCAGATAGTCAACGTAAAAACAGCAGTTGCAGATGTTGAGCAAATTCCGACCTATTTTGAGGCAACCGGAACTTTGGCGAGTGATGCCGAATCAAATGTTGCTCCAAGCATTGGCGGAAAAATTGTTCGTGTAAACTTTGACGTCGGAAGCTATGTCCGCAAAGGTGATGCTCTCGTTCAGCTTGATGCAAGAGATGCACAGATTCGCCTTAATCAGGCGAAGGCACAAGCCGAACAGAGTCGTAAAGCCGTCAAGCAAGCAGAGGCGGGAGTTCAGCAGGCAATCGCCAACTTACGGCAGAATCAAGCCAGACTCGGATTAACAAGCGGAAGTAATTTTGACATAAACAAATTTTCGCAAGTAATATCCGTTACTGCTCAACTCAGATTAGCCGAAAAAGAATTAAAGCGTTACGAAAATCTGCTGGAAAGCGGCGATGTTTCCCGCTCAATTTACGATCAGAAAAAATCGCAACGCGACGCATTGCTCGGACAGCTTGAGGAAGCCCGTTCAAACGCAGCGGTTGCGATCAAGGCGATTCAAACAGCTCAAGCGGCAGTTGCAGCGACTCGAACACAGGTTGTTAATGCAAAGGCAGCGGTTACGACAGCAGAAACTCAAGTAGCACAAGCCCGAAAAGCCGTTACTGACAATGTAATCTATTCACCGATCAGTGGTTATGTTTCCGAACGAAGTGCCGATCCGGGCGAATTTATTTCTCCGAATCAGCCAAATGCCAAGATCGCCACAATTGTTCGTACAGCAGTTTTACGTTTGAAGATTGACGTTCCCGAACAAGACATTGGAAAAGTCGCCGTTGGTCAAGGAGTTTCAGCACAGGTTTCTGCTTATCCCGACAGAAAATTTGCCGGAACTGTTACGAGAATCTTACCGAGTTTGAACACTCAATCCAGAACTTTAACAGTCGAAGCTGAGATCGAAAATGTCAATGGTTTATTAAAACCGGGACAATTCGCAACCGTTCGTATAACGCAGTCAAAGCCTGAGCCTGCCGTGATGATTCCTGTTTCAGCAGTTCGGGTTGATGGCGAACGAAATATTGTTTTTGTTATTAAAGACGGTGTAGCAAATGAACGTGTCGTTCAAACAGGTTTGTTGGAGAATGACGAAATCGAAATAAAATCAGGCATTCAAGAAAATGAAGTTGTTGCCACAAGTAACACAGACAAACTTGGCGATGGCGTGATTATTAATCAAGGGAACTAGGGATTTCTAGGGGAATTTTTTATGCAGTGGCTGGCGGAAGTTTGTGTTAAGAGACCTGTTTTTGCGACGATGTTGATTTTGTCGCTCGTGGTCGTTGGCGGTTTTTCATTTTTCTCTTTGGGAGTTGATCTATTTCCCGAAGTTGATTTTCCGACGGTTACAGTTACGACCGTAAATCCAGGAGCGTCACCCGTTGAGATTGAAACGGAGATAACGGAAAAAATTGAAGAAGCAGCAAATACAGTTAGTGGTATTGACGAATTGCGTTCGACTTCACTTGAAGGTGTTTCCCAGGTTTTTGTCCAGTTTCAGCTTGATAAAGATGTAAATGTTGCCGCACAAGAGGTTGAAAATAAACTACAGACGGTAATTCCTGATTTACCCGAAACCGCTGAACAACCGACAGTTTTGAAATTGGATTCAGGAGCAGCTCCTGTTTTGCGGATTGTTGTTTCAGCAAGCGACAGTTTGAAAGACGTCACTGAAGTTTCAAAGAAGCAGGTCAAAGAGAGAATCGAGTCAATTAATGGTGTCGGACAAGTTCAACTTGTTGGCGGACGCGAACGCCAAATAAATGTTTGGGTTGACCCAAACAAAATGCGTTCTTTTAACATATCTCCTATCGAAGTTACCTCCGCTCTTCGCATTCAAAACATAGAATTTCCGAGCGGAAGAATTGATGAAGGCTCACGCGAAGTAAACATTAGAACGCTTGGAAAAGTTCAGAAAGTTGAAGATTTTGAAGAGATAATCGTTGCCAAAAGAAATGGTTACGATGTTCGAGTAAAAGATATCGGAACGGTCGAAGATGGTGCAGAAGAACTTCGATCGCAATCTTTCTTAAATGGAAAACCTGCCGTCACACTCATTGTTTCAAAGCAATCGGGACAAAATGCCGTTGCCGTCGCAAATGAACTAAAAGAAGCATTAAAAGAAATTGAACCCACTCTTCCAAAAGGCTACTCGCTAAAAATTGTGGCTGACAATTCCCTCTTTATCCAATCCTCAATTGAAGATATTGAAGAGCATTTGATTGTCGGAAGTATCTTGGCGACATTGGTTATTTTCGTTTTCTTGTGGAATTTTCGCTCGACATTCATTGCCGCACTCGCTATTCCAACCTCGATTATCGCAACTTTTGCAGCGATGTACGTGATGGGTTACACGCTCAATGTTATTACCATGCTTTCTCTGACTTTGATGGTCGGAATTGTAGTAGATGATGCGATTGTTGTACTTGAAAACATATACAGATTCGTTGAAGAAAAAGGAATGTCACCATATCGTGCAGCGATTGAGGGCACGAGAGAAATTGGTCTCGCTGTGCTTGCAACAACTCTTTCTTTGTTAGCAGTTTTTGTCCCAATCGGTTTTATGGGCGGAATCGTCGGACGCTTTATGTCTAGTTTCGGTTTAACTTCCGCTTTTGCAATTACTGTTTCTCTGCTAGTCTCTTTTACACTTACACCAATGTTGGCAGCTCGTTTAATCAAATGGAAAGCTGTTGCCGGAAAAGAAGAAGAAACTTCTGAAGATGTTGAGGAAGAACAGCTAGAGACTGAAGGAATTGAATCACAAATAATTGCGAACGAGAACGAATCAATAGATTCCGCAGAAATCGTTATTGCCAACGAGGAAGTTAACGAAGAAGAAGCTTCTGAACAAGTAATCAAAGCCGAAGAAGGAAATACCGAAATTGAACAAAAGACCTCAAAGGACTCTTGGTTTTACAGACAGATTGATACCGCTTATACAAGGATGCTCGTCTTTTCTATGAACCATCGTTGGGTAATTGCTTTGTCTTGTTTGTTGGTAGTTTTGAGTAGTTTTCCACTGTTTATATTCGTTGGAAAGAATTTTTTGCCCGTTGATGATGAATCACAGTTTGAAGTTGCTGTAAGAACAGATGAAGGAACTTCACTTCAAGCAACAACAGTTCTTCTGGAGCGAATTGCTACCGATTTACGTAAACTCGAAGGTGTTACGGACACGCTCATTACAGTTGGGGGAGGAGATCAAGGAGTTGTAAATTCGGGCTCAATTTACGTTAAATTGACCGACGTTTCCGAGCGTTCCAAATCGCAGGAAGAATTGATGGTAAATGCAAGGGAAATTCTCGCAACATACCCGAAAAACCTGCGCACAGCGGTTCAGATCGTGCAAGCCTTCTCAGGTGGTGGCTTCCGTAATGCAAACGTCCAATTTGTTATTGGTGGACCTGACCTTGAACAGCTAGAAAAGTATTCGGAACAATTGCTTGAAGTTTTAAAAAATAATCCTGATGCAGTTGATATTGATACAACCTTAATTAGCGGAAAACCTGAATTACAACTCGAAGTTGATCGTAAGAAAGCTGCCGATTTGGGCGTTCGCGTTGGTGATGTTTCACAGGCTCTGAACATACTCGTTGCGGGGCAACAAGCCTCCACTTTTAATCAAGGTACAGATCAATATGAAGTTCGCGTCCGTGCCAAAAGAGATTTTCGAAACAATGTAGAAAACCTCAAAAGGCTCGTCGTTCCTTCATCAAAACTCGGCACCGTAACACTTGATAATGTCATCAAAGCAAAAGAAGGGACTGGACCGGCGGCAATTGACCGCATAAATCGTCAGAGACAGGTTACGCTTCTCGCAAATACAAAACCGGGCGGGTCAGCGGCTTCGATTACGGCGGATTTGGACAGAGCCGTTGCAAACTTGAATCTGCCTTCGGGCTATCGTGCAAGTTATGTCGGGCAATCAAAAGAGATGGGCAAAGCCGGATTTTATTTCTTGATTGCGATCTCGCTGTCGTTTGTCTTTATGTACATAGTTTTGGCAGCTCAGTTTGAATCATTCATTCATCCGGTTACGATTCTTTTAACTCTGCCGATTGCCGTTCCATTTGGAATTCTCTCAATTTTGATCGCCGGGCAAACACTCAATATCTTCTCGGGGTTGGGTTTCTTGCTACTCTTTGGAGTCGTTAAGAAAAACGCAATTTTGGTCATTGACCATATAAATACTTTGCGTGAGCAAGGCTTGAGTCGGGAAGAAGCGATTCTGCAAGGAAACCGCGACCGTTTGCGCCCGATCTTGATGACAACGATCGCGTTGATTGCAGGAATGGTTCCACTCGTATTTTCATCAGGTGCGGGTGCGGCAACAAACCGCTCAGTCGGTGTGTTGATCTTTGGCGGACAAGCACTTTGTTTGCTTTTAACGCTTCTCGCCGTACCTGTTTTCTATACATATTTTGATGATCTTGGAAATCTGAAGATTTTCCGAGGAATGAGCAAGGGGATGGAAGTCGTCCGTCGCAAGACATATGAGGCGGCAAGTTCGATCATGGGTAGTTTTTCTAAATAGTCAATGAGTCTTGTTATCAACTTTTTTTTTCGAAAAGGTGTTGACAAGATTCATTTTAGTTTTATAGACTTAACACTGTTAAGTAAATTAAAGCTGTAAATCAAATGGGAATTAAAGAACGTAGAGAAAGAGAACAAGAGCAGTTGCGACAAAAGATTTTGGACGCGGCAAGTGAACTTTTTGCGAAAGACGGATACGAAAGCGTTTCGATGCGAAAGATTGCTCAAAAAATAGAGTATTCGCCGACGACTATTTATCTCTATTTCAAAGATAAAAATGATTTGCTACATCAAATTTGCGAAGAAACCTTTTCAAATTTAATTAAAGATTGGAAAAAAATTGAAGACATAACTGATGAACCAATTCAAGGTTTAAGAAAAGCGATGCGAGCCTATGTCGAATTCGGTCTGAAATATCCAAATCACTACGAACTAACTTTTACAAATCCTCTGGCGGAATACTTAGGATCGGAAGAACATTCGTACGAAGGTTCGATGGGGCAAAAAGCATTTGAGCATCTTGTCAATCAGGTAGTTCGTTCAATGGAAGCAGGGCAAATTAAAAAGGATGATGTTGCCACGGTCAGCCAAACAATTTGGGCGATGGGACATGGCATAGTTTCGCTCCTAAATTCACACAAAGATTTTCCATTTATTGATAAGGAGACATTTATTGATCGTTCGACAGATATGATCTTCGAAGGAATCAAAAATTAGAATTTTTTTGCGACAAGACTTAACAGTGTTAAGTCTATATTAACTGTAAAGCATTTATGAATAATCTAAAATCGAAATATGCCATCTTTAGCACTTAAAAATTTATTTTATGACAAAGTTCGCCTCGCAGTCACGCTCGTCGGGATAATTTTTTCGGTTGTCTTAAGTTCCGTCCAACTAGGGCTTTTTGTTGGTTTTCAACGTGCGACTTCTGACATTTTGTTTTACTCAAATGCTGATCTTTGGATAACTTCGGAAAACGTAACACACGCTGAAGATGGAGTTCCTTTTTCGGAGAAAAAACTTTACAAGGTTTTGGGTTCGCCCGATGTTGAAAGAGTTGAAAAACAAATTGTTCAGTTCGCAAACTGGAAAAAACCAAATGGTGCCGACACGGGAATTTTGCTCGTTGGCGGAAATTTAGATGGCGGAATGGGCGTTCCATTCAAAATCGTGCGAGGAAATATCGAAGATTTGAACAAACCCGATGCCGTGATGGTTGAAGAACTCTATGCAGACAAACTCGGTGTTTCGGAAATTGGTGAAACGGTAGAAATCGGTGGTTTCCGTGCGGAAGTGGTCGGATTTACACGCGGCGTTCGAAGTTTTACAACCTCACCTCCTGTCTTCACAACTTTCAAAAATGCCCAAAACTTTTTCGGTTTGCCCGAAGATCAAACACTCTATTTAGTTGTTCGTGCAAAAGAAGGTGCTGAGTTGCAGGCGTTAAAGACAGATTTGAAAAATCGAGTTTCGAATGTCGATGTTTATACGAGAATGGAATGGACGAACAAACAAAGAAATTATTGGATGTTTGGAACAGGTGCGGGCATCACAGTTCTAATCGCTGCGGCACTTGGCTTACTCGTTGGAGTCGTTGTCGTCGCTCAAACGATCTATGCCGCAACCGTTGATCACATTAAGGAATATGGAACTTTGAAAGCGATGGGAGCGACGAATTTTTACCTTTACAAAGTGATTATCACGCAAGCTTTCTTGAGCGGTCTCATCGGCTATGCGATCGGTATGAGCATCGCGTTAGTTGTGTCATACATTTCGCAACAAGGCACAACAGCAATTATTTTGCCATGGCAATTAGTTTTAGCACTTTTCGGTTTGACAATGATTATGTGCATCGGTGCATCAGTTGTTTCGATTAACAAGGTTACACGAATTGATCCGGCAATGGTTTTCAAAGGGTAAAGATATGAATGCAGAAACTATATTTTCAATCGTAAACACAATCGCTTTAGTCGGTTGGATTTTGCTTGTCTTTGTTCCACGTTGGAATTGGACTCGAAAGATTGTTTTGTCAGGTGGAATACCAATTCTGCTTTCAATTGCTTATTTGATTCTGATTGTAGCGTTTTTCGGGCAAGCAGACGGTGGATTCGATTCGCTTGAAAATGTGATGAAACTTTTCACGAACAAATGGGCAGCTCTAGCGGGTTGGATTCACTTTCTAGCTTTTGACCTATTCGTCGGCAGTTGGGAGATCAAAGATTCACAAGAAAAAGGTATTTCGCATTGGTTCATGATTCCGTGTTTGATCTTCACATTTTTGCTCGGACCGATTGGTCTTTTGCTCTACTTTGTCATTCGATTTTTTGCTGCGAAACAAGGAGACAAGGAATGACTGAATTACTAAATGATTTGTGGCAAAATCAGAAGCCTTTAATTTTAGCTGGAATTGGATTTCTCGTTGTTTCAGGTTTGTTTGCGAGTTTTATTTCGTTTGATTCGACACAAATTTTGGGAATTAACCGCTGGATAAAACCAATTAAATTTTCAATTTCAGCCAGCGTATTTTTATTAACTGTTGCGGTTTTTCTTTACTATTTGCAAGGTTTTGAGAAATCAAAAAATGTCATTGCTTGGGGAACGCTTTTGATAATGGTTTTTGAAGTTGCCTTGATCGTCATGCAAGCGGCAAGAGGAACGACTTCACATTTCAACGTCGCAAAACCATTTGACGCAATGGTTTATGGAGCGATGGGTTGGCTGATTATGACCAACACTTTTTTATTAGTTTATCTCACGGTTTTATATTTTCAGTCTGACATAAAATTGCCGAACACAATCATTTGGGGAATGCGACTTGGGTTGGTTATTTTCATTCTCGGCAGTATTCAAGGCGGTTATATGGCTTCGCAAACGGGGCATACAGTTGGCGTGGCAGATGGCGGACAGGGATTACCATTTTTGAGTTGGTCAACAATCGCAGGCGATTTGCGAGTCGCACACTTTATGGGTTTGCACGCATTTCAAGCAATTCCGCTCTTTGCCGTTTTGATGACTTTCCTGAGCAAACAGATTTCTTTTATCAAACCAACAACTTTTACAGTAATTTTTGCCATACTTTATTTTTCGGCATTTACATTCGTTTTCGCACAAGCCCTGTTGGGTAAGCCGGTGATTAATCAAAAATATTTAACAAAAAATATCGAGCAAGGGAAGGTTTATATAAATGAATAAAGCAATCGAAGTTAAAGACTTAGTTAAAACTTACGGAAGCGGAGAAACGGCAGTTCATGCTTTGAAAAAGGTTGATTTGAATGTGTTCGAGGGCGAACTGCTTTTGCTACTTGGAGCAAGCGGTTCGGGGAAGACGACTCTGATCTCAATCATAGGCGGAATTCTCTCGGCAACTTCGGGAAGTTGCAAAATTCGCGGGACGGAAATTGTTGGGTTACCACAAAGTAAATTGCCAAAAGTTCGCCTCGATAACATCGGTTTTATATTTCAAGGATTCAATCTTTTCCCTGCTCTGACGGCTCAAGAAAATGTCGAGATAACGCTTGACTTAAAAGGAATAAAGGGCAGAAAAGCAAAGCGAAAATCAACCGAATTGCTCGAACGGGTCGGGCTTGGCGACAAATTGAAATCACATCCTTCGGATTTATCGGGCGGACAAAAACAAAGAGTTGCAATTGCCAGAGCTTTGGCGGGTGAACCGCACATAATTTTGGCAGATGAACCAACCGCCGCACTCGATTCCGAATCGGGCAAATTGATTATGGATTTGTTGCAAGAACTCGCCCACGAACAAAAACGTTCGATTGTCGTCGTAACTCACGACAATCGGATTTTTGATTACGCCGACAGAATTGTCGAGATCGAAGACGGGCGGATTCAGGACGCGGAGACCGAAAAACACGGAGACGGTGAGAGTCTGCATATTCCTACAGAAATGATCGAGCAAGGAGCAAACGCATGAAAAAGATTCTGCTTGTGATGGGACATCCCGATAAAACGAGTTTTAACAATGCTTTAGCTGATGCTTATGAAAAAGGAGCGAAAGAATCTAATGCTGAATTCAAACGAATCAATTTAGCAGATTTAGATTTTGATATTAATTTGCACCTTGGCTATAAGGAAATTCAAGAACTCGAACCCGATTTGCAAAAGGCACAGGAATTTATCAAATGGGCAGAGCATCTGGTTTTCGTCTACCCAATTTGGTGGGCAACAATGCCTGCACTTTTGAAAGGTTTTCTTGACCGAACATTTTTGCCTGGATTTGCCTTTAAATATAGAGAAGATTCGCCTTGGTGGGATAAATTATTGGCAGGCAGAACAGCCCGTATGATTACGACGATGGACGCACCCGTTTTTTATTTCAAGTTGATAAATTGGGATAGCGGACATCGTGCGATGAAAAAAGCGACGCTTGAATTTTGCGGTATAAAACCTGTGAAAGTTACGACATTCGGGCAGGTAAAAAATTCAACCGAAGAAAAGCGTCAGAAATGGCTCAAAAAGGTCGAAAAATTAGGAAGGGAAGGTAGATAGATCAAGGGATTTTATTATATGAAAAAGACTTTAGTTTTAGCAGGAATTGCATTTGTTTTGACGGCGGCATCGCTTGTTTATTTTGTGTGGCTCCAGCCAAATAGTGCGGAGCAAAAAGTCCTAGCCGAGGAAGAAAAAAGCGAAAAGGTTGAGATTACAGAGAATATGGTTGTCGCTCCGGGATTGGTCGAACCGATTTCGGAAGAGATTGAAGTCGGCACAGAGATTCCGGGGAAATTAAAACAAGTTTTGGTTGCAGAAGGGCAGGAAATTCAAAAAGGTGAAGTGATAGCGATTTTAGAAAATTTAGATTTCAAAACACAAATTTCCGAAGCACGTGCAAGAATCGGAACTTTAGAGCGACAAAAAGAGACTGCCAAAGCAAGACTCCTTCAAGCAAGAGCCGACCGAACAAGAATTTTTAACGGAGCAAGACCTGTCGAACGCCGCGAAGCAAAGCGTGCATTTGATGAAACTCTGCCCGAAATTGCTCAAGCTAAAAACGAATACGAACGCCGCCAGAAACTCTTTGCAAGCGGTGATATTTCCCGCGAAGAAGTTGAGCGTGCAAGAAAAGCTTTTGAAACGGCACAAAAGAAAAGTTTAACAGTTCAAGAAAGATTTAATGTCGTAAACGCCGATGCACGCAAAGATGATTTACAAAAAGCCGATGCAGCGATCCGTTTTGCTGAAACGCAAGTGAAAGAATTCGATGCTCTTATACGCGAGGCAGAAGTTCGCATCCGCACAGCACAAGCGAATTTGGACAAGACGATTATCAAATCACCGATTACAGGAATTGTCCTCAGAAAACGCCAAAAAGACGGCGAATCCGTTTCGCCCGAAAGTCAATTCGGAATCGTCACCGTTGCTGATGTTTCAACATTACGCGTCCGTGTAGATTTAGACGAAACAGACGTTGCAAAAGTAAAAGTCGGACAGAAAGCATTCGTCAAAGCAGATGCTTTTGGCAACAAACAATTTCAAGGAAAAATCGCTAAAATCGGCGAAATTATGGGCAGAAAGAACTTCAGAACCGAACGTCCGACGGAGAAGATAGATACGAAAATTTTGGAGGTTTTAATTGATTTGGAACCGAATACAAAATTGCCGCTTGGACTTCGTGTTGATGCTTTTATATCAGGAAGTGATTAGCCGCAAAGGTCACTAAGAACACAAAGAATTTTTTAGGAAGATATGGCTGAAAAAAAAGTAAAAGATAATCCGGGAGTTATCGCTCCGCCGCCTTTGATTTTTCTGAGCGGGTTATTTCTCGGAGGGTTAATTCATTGGTTTAATCCGTTTTATGTTTTGCCGCTCGAATATCTAATTTTTACGAGAATTGCAGGAATTATATTAATAATGTTGGGTCTTGGAATTATCTTGAACGCCAAAGTAAAAATGAAGAAAGCAGAGACTAATATCGAACCTTGGAAGCCAACGAATTCGATCATTACTGACGGAATTTATTCGTTTAGCCGAAATCCTGTTTATCTGGCAATGCTCGTTGCTTATTTTGGTTTCATGCTTATTTTCAATTCGCTCTGGTTTTTACCTACTTTAATTTTGGTTTTATTCACAATGCATTTTGGCGTTATTTTACGCGAAGAAAAATACTTGGAAACAAAATTTGGTGAAGAATATACAAATTATAAAAATTCAGTTCGACGTTGGATATAGCTATGAAGGAAATACAGACAGAAATTGAAATAAATGCTCCGGCAAATAGAGTTTGGGAAATCCTAACTGATTTTGAAAACTTTCCGAATTGGAATCCTTTTGTCACAAAGGTCGAAGGCGATTTAGCAGTTGGAAACCAGTTAAAAATCGAAGTACAAATTCCGAGAAGTAGTCTGCAAAAATTTACACCGACAGTTTTGAACGCTGATGAAGATAAAGAACTGCGTTGGGTTGGACATGTTCCTCCAAAATTATTTCGAGGCGAACATTATTACAAGATTGAAAAGGTTGATGAAAACAAAGTTCGTTTTATCCATGGAGAACTTTTTTCGGGTTTACTTATTGGCTTAATTTGGTTTTTTCAAGGAAAAAAAATCGAAGAAGGTTATCACTTGATGAATAAAGCTTTGAAGAAAAGAGTGGAGGAAACAAAATGATTTTGCCTTTGTCGGTGAAAATTGCTTTAACGGTTTCGGGAATTTTCTTGCTGAACGGGATGGTTACAGGAGTTTGGAAATACGCGAAAATTATGAGTTCGCCCGAACATAAAGCCCCTGTTTATGTTGACATCGTTCATCGGACTTCATTTTTTTACAGTTTCGCAAGCCTTGTTATTGCAGCACTTATGATGTTTTCGCCATTTTCATCATTTTGGCAAGTTATCATAGTCATTGTTCCGCTTGGTTACTTTGTTTTAACAATTATTGCTTACACAAAAGAGGCTTATTTGAATCGAACAGAAAATATGTTTGAGGAACGAAACTTCTCAACGACTTGGATTATGTATTCATTAATCGCAGGCGAAATTATAGGTTTTGCGTTTATTTTGGGTGGATTTATTTATACACAGTTTTTTACAGTTTAAGGTTGACTTAAAAGGTCAAAAATGAGACAAAAGTAAAAAGGTAAGTAAGCACTTACTTATCAAAAGAATTCAGAGAGTTTTAATATGAACGAGCAGGCAACAGACAGGGATACATTAGTATTAGGGATATTCGTAATTATATTTATTTTATTAAGTTTTACAGGAATTTTTGCTCAGGAAACAAAACCAACTCCAACTCCGACTCCAAATGTTATCAAAGATGAATTAAAAGAAGTTGACGATAAACAAGAGGTTCAGCCGGAGGAACTGAAAGGAGTTCCGTCAATTGCTCCGAAATACGAATCGAAAGATCGTAATTTGCCGGATTTAGGAAGGGTAGGGGTTGATATGTTGTCGCAAAAACCCATGTCTCTGAAAGAAGCAATTGTTAAAGGATTGGAGAGCAACATAGACATAGAGGTTACACGTCAGGATGTAAAAATTGCTGAGTTTGATTTGAAAGCGGCTGATGGTGCTTATGAACCGAGAGTTACAGGACAATCATTTTATGAGCGTGCGACGACTCCAAATGTAAGTATTTTCAGCACGAATCGAACCACCACAAAAAATTCTTTAAATAATGCACTCCGCTATCAAGGATTTGTCCGCAAATATGGGACAACCTATTCGGCAGAAGTTGGTAATCAGCGTGTAACAACGAATGATCCTATCTCAATCTTAAGTCCACAAAATAGTTTATCGTTCAGTTTCAGCTTTACTCAGCCTCTTCTTCGCGGACGTAAGTTCGATAATCAGAGACGAAGAGTTGAAATTGCTAAACGTAATCTTTCTTTAACAGATACACAATTTCGTCAAAAAGCGATTGAGATAACGGCAAATGTTCAGAGAGCTTATTGGGATTTGGCTTTTGCACTTAAAAACTTGCAGGTTCAGCGGGATGGAGTTCGTGATGCAAAGCAGCAGCTTGCTCATAACAGAAGATTGGTCAAAGAGGGCGTTCTTGCCCCGATTGATATTGTTGCGGCAGAAACTCAGGTCGCAAATTTAGAACAGAATGTTTATGTTGCTCTGGAGCAAGTTAATCGAGCCGAAAATTTTCTAAAGAATTTGATTGCCGGAGATCGGAATGATGAAGTTTGGAGCAACGCCCTTGTTCCGACGGATCAGGTCAAGCTTGATGCCCCGCGAACTTCCTTGAAAGATGCACTATCACTTGCATTGGATAATCGCCCGGAACTTGAATTAAATAAGGTTGCGAGTGACATAAATAAAATTGACCAAAAGTTTTATCGTGAGCAAGACAAACCGCAGGTTGATCTAACCGCAAGCTATACTTCGACAGGGATTTCAGGAGGTTTCAATAACAACTTTGAATCTCCATTTACACCGACGGTTTGCCAAACCGATGCAAATTCGGATGCTTGTAGATTAGCTTTAGAAGCATTTAATAATAGCGTTCGACAAAATGCCGAAGCCTTTACGGGTGGTACACAAAGCACTTTTACGGACATATTATTTAACCGCTATCCAACATTTCGAGTTGGTGTAACGGTAAATTTACCACTCTTTGGCAACCGCACAACCAAAGCGAATTTAGGCAAAACACTTGTTCAGCAAGATAGGATCAATCTTCAAAGAAAGCAGCTAGAACAGATGATTCAGATGGACGTTCGCAACGCTTTGCAGTCCGTTAGAACTGCCGAAGCAAGACTTCGCTCCGCCGCAATTTCACGCGAAAACAGCGAAAAGCAGTATGCCTCAGAGCAACGAAAACTAGACGCGGGTTTATCTGATATTTATAAGGTTCTCGAAAGACAAACTGCTTTAATGAATTCCCGTAGTGCCGAAATCCAAGCCCAAACAGAACTGAACAAATCAATAGCTGAACTGCAAAGAGCGACGGGAAATTCTTTGAAAGCGAATGAGGTAGAAACGAGACTTCGTAAGTAATGAAAAACGGACAATTGATAATGGATAATGCTTTCTTAAAATTATCCATTATCAATTTAGGGTCATGACTAGTTAAAGGATATTTTATAATACTTAAAGCTAGTTATGACTTATAGTTACAAGTTTCCAATACGCTCTCGAATTTCAAGAGCTAAATTTCGTCAAATCTTGAAGCTGTTCTCTCTTGATTTGACTGCCGTTCAGATTTCTAAATTAACCAATCTGAATCGTAATACTATAAACCGTTATTTGACTATTATTCGCGTCCTTGTTGCTCATCATTGTGAAGAGCAATCTCCTTTTTCCGGCAAAGTCGAATGCGATGAATCTTATTTTGGTTCTCGCCATAAAAAAGGTAAACGTGGTCGCGGAGCTGAACAAAAACATATCGTCTTCGGAATCTATAAACGCAATGAATGTGTTTACACAGAAATAGTTGAAAACGTTAAAGCCAAGACTTTGCAACAAGTTATCAAAGGTAAAGTAAAGCTTGACTCAACTATTTATACTGATGGTTTCAAGTCTTATGACTCAATTGTTCATCTTGGTTACAAGAAACACTTTCGTATCTACCATAGCGAATCTTATGTTGAAGATGATGTTCATATCAACGGAATCGAAGGCTTCTGGGGATATGCCAAAGTTAGATTAGTCAAATTTCGTGGTTTATCAAAGAACACTTTTTACTTACACTTAAAAGAGTGCGAGTTTAGATTTAATTACAGACAGCAAGACCTTTACAAAGTTTTGCTAAAATTGACTAAACAAATTCACTTTTGCTAGTCATGACCCTAAATTTATCAACAATCCATCTTTCGCTTCAATAACTTTGCAATTAGGTGAGAATTTGTCCACTTCTTCACTAAAATCAACTTCGTCCCATTCCGGATAGAGATGCGTTAGAACAACCTTTTTAGCTTTGGAATATCTTGTTAAATACATAGCTTCGGCTAATTCTAAATGAGATTCGACGGGTTTATTTTTTACAAAAGAACATTCCATTACAAATAAATCCACATCCTTTGCAAAAGTTCCAAGTGCTTTTGTAAAACCTGTATCGGCGGTGAAAACAAGAGTTTTATCATTGGAATCTTTTAGATGAACTGCACGACTTTCTTCGGTGTGTGGAGTATCGAATGAAACGGCTTCGAGGTCTTCTAATATCTGAAATTTCTCAAGCGGTTCGACCTCGATAAATTCAAGCGGAAAGGGTTGTTCTAAAAAGCCGAAGTCATAGGCTTCATCATATTTTGTAAGTAATTCTTTCAAGCCTTTCGCACTAAAAATTCGCAGAGGTTTTGTGCGATCTTGCATTTCGGGAGCCCATTTTGTGCCAAATAGAAAAGGAGCTAAGCCTCCACAATGATCTAGATGAAAATGCGAAATCCAAATTGCATCAAGGTTCTTCCAATCAAGACCTTCCTGTGCCATTCGATGAATCGCCGAAGCCGAAAAATCCATCATCAATGAGCCTTTCTCCGTTTCAACCCAATAGCTCGAACTGCTTCTTTTGGGATGCGGTACAGATGTTCCTGACCCCAGTATAATAAATCTCATTCATTTATCATTTATCATTTATCATTTATCAGCAAGCGGAGGCGTTTATCATTTATCATTTATCATTTATCATTTATCAGGTATGAAAAAAGATAATCCCACATATGACAAGGCTTGTAAGTTTGCGATTCGGATAGTTAAAGCCTATCAATATCTTTGTAATGAGAAGAAGGAATATACTTTATCAAAACAGATGTTGAGAAGTGGAACTTCGATTGGAGCAAATATTGCGGAAGCGAATGGGGCAATTTCTAATGCTGAATTTTCAAATAAAATTAGTATTGAATATAAAGAGTGTTTAGAAACTGAATACTGGTTATCACTATTAAAAGACACTGATTATTTAGACGAAAAGATATTCAAGAGTATGCACGAGGATGCAGATGAAATAGGCAAAATTTTGTTTGCAATCTTAAAGAAAACCAGAATTAACAAAAAGTGATTATAATTCGATTTTAAGGAGATATTTATCAACTTCGAGATTTTCGATAAATGATAAATGATAAATGATAAATGATAGATGTATTAGGGGTTTTTGCACATCCTGATGATTTGGAATTAACGGTTGGCGGGACATTTTTGAAGATGAAATCGCTTGGTTATCGAACGGGTTGTTTGGATATAACCCGTGGCGAAATGGGGACTCGTGGGACTCCCGAAGGGCGTGCGGAAGAGGCGATCGAGGCGGCGAAGATTTTGAAATTGGATGTGCGGGAAAATCTTGAATTACCTGATGGTCATGTTTTTGTGGTTGATGAATACCGCACTAAACTCGTAAGGGTTCTAAGACGCTTGAAACCAAAAGTTATTTTGACTCACCAGATTGACGATCCACATCCGGATCACAATCACATTTCACATCTTGTAAGGGAATCAGCAAGACTTGCTTCGATGAAAAATTATGACGGTGATTTCGGACTGGAAAGAATTGATGTGCCGAAGGTCGCCCATAACATTTTTTCGCGTCGTGTAATTCCATCATTTATCGTTGATATTTCGGATTTTCTAGAGGAGAAAATGGACGCGATCAAAGCTCATAAATCACAGTTTTATAATCCTGATTCCGATGAACCCGAAACCCGTCTAACGGACAAGAATTTTCTAGACGAACTGGAAAATCGTTCAAAATACTTTGGCAGTTTAATAGGTGTAAAAGCGGGCGAGCCATATTTTGTCCGAGAGGCTTTGAATATCGAAGACCCCGTAAAACTATTAACACGAAAAATGAATCTTTATTCTTAAACCTTTTTTGCCCAAATTCCTCACATTTTCTCAAAATATTTTTCTTCTCTAGGAAACACTTCCCCAAATCACACCGATAACTCTATCAAATGCTTAATTTGCAAGTTTTAACAAAAAAACTTTATTTAACAAAAAAAGCGGGAAACTTTAAGAAACAGGGGAGAGAAACAAAATGTCTAATCAGATAATAGATTTTTTAAACAAGAACATGCTCGGGGACGGATATCAGATAACAAATAATCCAAGCGAAACAAATCATAATTGTGGTTGTGACCATGGCAACGGCGGGATTAATCCAAATGATATGTTCACCTATGGAAATAACGGTTCAAGTTGGATGGACAATCTTTTTGACAGGTTCAACATCAACGACACAAAAGTTTATAACCAAAATGGAAAAATCGTAGTTGATGCTGGTTACGGAAATGACAACATCAACGTAACGAAAGGACCGAATGGCGGTGTATATGTTGAAGTAAACGGACAAAAAAGATACTTCAATGCCCAGCAAGCCGCCCGTCTTGAAATTCGCGGTGGTAGCGGAAACGACAACATCAATGTAGCAAGCGATGTTCGTCAGGGAATTACGATTCGCGGCGGTAGTGGAAACGATAATATCCGCGGTGGCAGCGGAAACGATCGTATTTTCGGTGGCTCAGGCAACGATAGAATTTCTGGCGGACGCGGGAATGATTTTATATCGGGCGGTTCGGGCAATGACCGCATAAGTGGTGGACGCGGCGACGATCGCATCTTTGGAGGTAGTGGAAACGACACAGTTCATGGTGGACGTGGTAATGATTTCATACACGGCGGCAGTGGAAGCGACAGGCTCTTTGGCGGACGTGGGCACGATCGTATTTTCGGTGGCTCGGGAAATGATTACATTAGAGGCGGACGTGGCAATGACAGACTTTTCGGCGGCAGAGGCAATGATAATATTCGCGGCGGACGCGGCAGAGATTACATCAACGGTGGACAGGGTAATGATGTAATCAACGGCAGAAATGGATTTAATGGCGAAGCCAGAGTTTATAACCGCAATGGAAAAATCGTGGTTGACGCAGGAAGCGGCGATGACAAAATCAATGTTACGAGAGGTCCGAGAGGTGGAGTTTTTGTCGAAGTAAATGGCGAGAAACGTTATTTTAACGCTCAACAAGCCGCCCGTCTTGAAATTCGTGGTGGCAGCGGAAATGACAATATCAATGTAGCAAGCAATGTTCGCCACGGTATCACAATTCGCGGTGGCTCAGGCGATGACACAATTCGCGGCGGTGGCGGAAATGATCGCATATACGGCGGTTCGGGAGATGACAAAATCGCAGGCGGACGTGGAAACGATGTTATCTATGGCGGTTCAGGTGACGATAAAATTTCCGGCGGTCGTGGAAGAGATAGAATCTACGGTGGAAGCGGCGACGATAAAATTCATGGCGGCAGAGGCAATGATGTAGTTTTTGGTGGAAGCGGTGATGACAAGATAAACGGCGGACGCGGAAATGATTGGCTCTTTGGCGGAAGCGGAGACGACACTATCAAAGGTGGGCGCGGACGCGATCGAGTTTTTGGCGGTAGTGGAGATGACAAGCTCTACGGAAATCGTGGGAATGATTATCTGAACGGTGGAAGTGGAGATGACAAACTACGCGGTGGAAGAGGCAGAGATACGATTGTTGATAACGATAGATTCCGACTTTGGATGAATCGTTTTCGTAACGTATAAAAATAAACCTTCTAAAAAATAAAGAAGAGGCAATCAGCTTTGGTTGCCTCTTCTTCTTTAGTGGAGTTCTTAAAGTAATACTTAAAAAGATTTCTTCTGATACTTTGCCACTAGCTTAAGCTAGTGGCATATGTTAACTAAAGAGTTAAGGCTTTAGCCAAATATAAAATAAATGATTATTTTACTTAGCTTTAGCCCAAACCAATTGTTCGGCTAAAGCCTAGAAAGAGAGAGGAAAATCAAGTCCACTAGATAAATCTAGTGGCAAGTTATTAAGCAAAAGCATTACTTCTAGGAAACCACCTTATTAAAAACGCTCCCTGACAGTCGCGTTTTCGCCTTTCTATTTCATCTCATAAATAATTTTACCGTTAAAAATTGTATGAGTTGGTCGTGTATTCAAAACTTCTTTATGTGGAATTGTCAGTAAGTCTTTTGAATGGACGACCAGATCGGCGTATTTGCCGACTTCGATAGTTCCTTTTTCTTTTTCGGAAAATTCGGCGAAGGCGGATTCATAAGTGTAATTGCGAATTGCGTCTTCCATCGAGAGTTTTTCCTGTGGAAGCCAACCGTTTGTCGGATTACCCGAAATGTCTTGACGCGAAACAGCGGCGTAAAGGGTTAGATATGTGTTCAAGGGTTCGACTGGAGCATCCGTTCCGAAGGCGATGTGAACCTTGTTTGACATGAATGTGTTCCACGCATACGCACCAAGCGAGCGGTATTCGCCGAGACGTGCGGGAGCCCAACGTTTATCGGTAATTGCGTGAGTCGGTTGCATTGAAGCGATAACCCCGAGTTCGGCAAAACGATTGAAATCAGATGGTGCGACGACTTGGGCGTGTTCGATTCGGTGGCGTTTATCATAAACATAGAGAGTGCTGGTTGTTTGGGCAACATTACCTCCTAGCTTAACAGTTTCTGTTTTTTCTTTCGGTCTCTTATTTTTTGCCATTTCAAACCCATCTAAAGCAATTCGATTTGCTCTATCTCCAATGGCGTGGAGTCCCATTTGGAAACCGGCGGCATCGCGTTCGACGATCATTTTTATCATTTCTTCGGCAGGTCTTCGCGGGATTCCTTTGTTCTTCGGGTCATCGGAAAAAGGTTCGAGCATGGCGGCGGTGCGTGAGCCGAGTGTGCCGTCCATATAGCCTTTCAAGATTCCGAGTTTTAAGTGTGAGGGGTTGAGTTTTAACGCTTGAAAGTCTGAACGCTGTTTTTTCAAGGTTTCGACTGGTGTTTCAAAATTCTGCCAAATGGCGGCACGGACGGTTAATTTATCTTGTTCGAGAAGTTTTTGGTAAAGCGGAATTGCTCCAAAATCTCCGCCGCTCTGAACGCTTGTTAAACCAAATTTCTTCGCTTCTTCGAGAGCTAATTCTAAACCTTTTGCAAATTCGGCTTGTGTTGTTTTCGGTACGACGCGACCAACCAAACCTTGAGCCGTCTCCTTTAAGACCCCTTCGGGTTCACCGTTTTTGTCATAAACAATCTCGCCGCCTTCAGGGGCTTTTGTGTCTTTTGTAATGTTTGCAAGTTTGAACGCCAAAGAATTTGACCAGGAAATATGCCCATCAACTCTTTGCAGGAAAACAGGATTATCAGGAGCGATATCATCCAAATCCGCCCGAGTCGGCAATTTATTATTCCAAAGTGTGTGATCCCAACCGCGTCCGAGAACCCAAGCACCTTTTGGTAGTTCTTTAATCTTTTCAGCAATTCGTCTTTTCGCTTCTGCAAGAGTTTTTGAGCCATTTAGATCAACTCGCAAAAGTGCTGTTCCGACACTTCCAAAATGTATGTGAGCATCATTAAACCCCGGTGTTACGAACTTGCCTTTGAGGTCAATTGCCTGTTTCGCTTTATATTTCGCACGCAAATCTTTTGAATTTCCGACGGCAACAATTTTCTCGCCATCAACTGCAACGGCTTCGTAAATAGTGCCTTTTTCATCGGCGGAAAAAACTTTTCCGTTGTAAAGTAAAAGGGTGATACTTTGTTTGGTTTTAGCTAAAGCCAGACTTGGCAGAAAAAAGACAGAAATAAGCGTTAAACAGAATAATTTTTTTAGCATTTAGATTTTCCTTGAAAAGTGATGTTTTGTAATTTTAAAGCATTTTTCAATTTCGTCAATTATTTTCATATAATCAAATCATAGAAAAAAAATTAAGAAAAGGAGTTTTTATGAAAACGGAAACTGTAAATTTTGATACTGCTAATGGTGCAACGACTGCTTATGTAGCGATGCCTGACAATGTAGATGAAAACACAAAGGCTGTTATTTTGATTCAAGAATGGTGGGGATTAAATGACAATATTAAAAGCATTGCCGAACGCTATGCCGGCGAAGGTTATACCGGAATTGCCCCGGACTTGTATCGCGGAAAAATGGCTTCAAATCCCGAAGAGGCAGGCGAATTAATGAATGCTTTATCTATCGAAGATGGAGTTGACACAATTAAAAATGCGATTGCCGTTGCTAAAGAAAAATATGGAAAATCAAGCGTAGGAATTTCGGGATATTGTATGGGTGGAACATTTTCTTTGCGTGCCGCTTGCGAATTAGACGGAATCGCTGCCGCCGCACCTTATTACGGAGACATTCCACCTGAAGATATTCTGAAAAATTTGGATGTTCCGACAATTTTTATCTCTGGAACAAAAGACGCTTGGATTAATCCTGCAAAGGTAAAAGAATTAACTGATGCCGCAGAAAAATACGATTTGCCTGTCGAATCAGTCGCATACGAAGCCGACCACGCTTTTTCAAACAAAACACGCCCAGAAGTTTATGATAAAGAAGCCGCCGAAGATGCTTGGGCAAGAGTTATGAAATTGTTTAGTGAAAAGTTGTAATTTTTGACTGGAACGCAAACGGCTCGTTTGCAATGAGTGCAACAGCACGAAAAAGACTTAGCGAACTTTAAAGACTGAATCATCTTTAAAGTTCGCTATCTTATTTTCGCGTTTAAGAAACGCTCATTGCAAACGAGCCGTTTGCGTTCCAGTCAGTAAATCTTTTAATTCTTCAACCTTTGGTAAGGCTGTTCTTGCACCGATTTCTCTACATTTTAGAGCGGCGACGGCGTTTGCCATTTTTGCACTTTGCTCGACTGATTCGTCTTTTAACAAACCGTATAAAAAACCTGTTCTAAAAGAATCTCCGGCACCTGTTGTGTCTTTGCAACCGCCTGGAACTTCGTAACCTTTTGTTTCGATAAACTTATTTTCGCAAAGAATCAAAGACCCTTTTTCACCTAAGGTCATCCCTACGATTTTGCAGCCATAGCGGAATTTTAATTCTTGCAAAGCTTGTTTTTTGTCAGTAATGCCAATGAATTTTTCGGCAAATTCGGAGGATGAGATGAATATATCAACAAGCGGTAAAAGTTCTTCAGTTCCTTCAAAAAAATTGTCTATGTCGATGGAAACGACCGTGCCGTTTTCCTGTGCGGTTTTTGCAAGCTTGATGCAGGCTTGTGTGTCGTGTGGTGTGAAATGCAAGACTTTTCCGAGCGTTGCGATTTTTTCTGAAACTTCATTTGCAGAGAAAGATAATTGTTTGTCACGTTTCCAAACGACAGTTCTTTCGCCATTTCTTTCATCAATTATTATAAAAGCAATTTGAGTTCTTGCTCCCATTATTTGTTCGGCAAATTTTGTATCGACGCCTTCATCAATTAGAGTTTGCAAGCCATAATTTCCAGCTTCGTCATCACCAAAACGTCCGACATAAGCGGTCTTGATACCGAGTCTTTGCAGACCGACAACAGTGGTTGCAACCTCACCGCCCGCGGATTGTGTATATTCAGTAAGTTCTATCTTTGAATCAAATTGTGGATAAACGGGAACTTGAATCAAAAAATCAACTGCATTTGTTCCAAATCCAACAACATCAAATTCTTTATTTTTCAGTAACTTAAAAGGGAAATTCATTTTCTGTTTTTGTGAGCAAAATTTATCGCTGAAAAAATCAAAAATCGGCGAAAAAAATGCTTGCCAAAATGTTGCGAAAAAAGTTAAATTTTTAAAGTGTTTATAGCTCATCCGAGCCTAAAATAAAACACCTTCAAATTTATAAACATTTATTGGAGAAAAAGAAAATGCCCACAGCAATTTGTCCTGAATGCGACGGAGGAGTTTACGTTGATGAAGAAATTGAACAAGGTGAAATGATTACTTGTGATGAGTGTGGTGAAGATTTAGAGGTTGTAAACCTAGACCCGATCGAATTAAATACTTACATAGACTATGAACTTGGCGAAAATGACGATGATTAGTCTCAAAACGGATTAGTTTCTTGAGTTCTCTTTCTTTATCGAGAAACCAGCACGATTTTGTTTGACTAAAAATCCTTTAGAAGTTTCAATGCGGACTTTGCGGAATTTTCCATCACGATTGATCTCATCTTTCGGATAAAAGGCTAAAGCATAAGATGCCGTGATTTCTTCAGCTAAAGCTCTGAACAAAGGCTCGAAATCTTTTTTGGTTGCGTAAAATGAACTTCCGCCCGTTTTTTCCATTAATCCGCTAGCTTCAAGTAAAGTCATAACAGGTTTATTATTTTGTGAAAGCCTTGAATAAGAAGGTAAGATCACTGCATAAACACTCGTTTCTGAGGAATTTGCCCTTTCAATAACTGTTCTAGGAGAAACTATATCACCGACCGGATAACCATCTGTAATGACGATTACTACTCTTTTCGGAATTTGATTTCTTATGCTTTTCGGAGATTTTTTTCGTAAAAGTCGTATAGCTTCATCAACCGCATCGTAGGCGTGTGTAGAAAGTCCTTCTTGGTCTTTTAGAATCTTCTCGAAAGTCTTATTTAATTTTTTTGGTTTGTTGGTAAAGGATTGAAGAGTTTTTACACGCATTCCAAAAGTCATCACTGCAAAATAGGAATTATAATCAGCAAGACGTTTTATAAATGTCTGCATCGCCGTGCGTAGATTTATTAATTCGTCCTTTGTGATACTTCCTGAAACATCAAGAGCGAAAACTACAGAAAGAGGTCTGTTTGAGTCATTTTTTTTGATTGGTTTGAAGAAATCAATTGATCGTTTTTCATCATCGACGTACAAATTAAAGTCTTCTACTGAGAGTCCGCGGATTGGATTTCCGGCTTTATCCGTAACGGAAACTTCAAAAGATATGAGATCTGTGTCAACGCGGATTATGTCATCTTTTGATTGAGAAAAACCCGAAATAGATATGAGTAGGATTAAATGCAAAAGAGTCAAAGGTTTAATAAATTTACAAATATAATTTTTTACCTCGTCTTTCAATAAATCTTTTTTCCGAATCACAGACATTTTTTAATCAAAAAAACTAAAATAAAATATTGATTTTTAACAATGTTTAACTTAAAATTATAAAAGAGAGTTTTGCTAAAACTTTCTTATGTTTGAAATTGCCTAAGTTCAAACATATTTATTGGCTCCTCTAACTCAAACCCGTCCCATAAAATTCAATTGATTTGTTTTTAATTATAGCTCAGTTTTTGTGAATTAAAACCAATTTTAATTATGAAACCAAAAGTTTGACTATTGTTGCTTAGAAAATAAACAAATCTCGCAATCATTCATTATGAATGGTTTCGGTCAAGTTGATGTATCAATTTGACCGAATAGTTTCATAAAATTCTATACGTCTAAACGGAGCATAATGTTTACAAGGTTTCCAGTACATCCCAGTTTGGCACAAGACTTGTTATTAATTAATAGGAACAATGTCCGTGGACAAAGTTTCGGACTAGCTAAAATTTGAAATTAAGGATGTTAGATAAAAAATTTAGACTTACACTCTTCCCCCCCTGCAGAAACTTCAAAGTTCTGTCTTTGGAGATCTAGAAAATGAAGACTTTAGATATATCCTCTTACAATTTACCAACAAGGATTTTTTGGAGCGTTATAGCGGTCTTATCATCTCTCTGTGTAATTTTTGCAGCTTACGAAAGTTTTTCATATTCATTAAAGGGTTGGATAAATCTTTTGATTACCGGAAGTATCTGTGTAATTTTCAGTCAATACAGAATAAAACTTCCGCGTTCAAGAGGTTATGTTTTAATTCGGGAACCAGCAATTTTTTGGGCAGCTATATGGCTTGGAATTGGTGGAGCTATATTTTTAGCCTTGATAGGTTCGCTTGGGAATTTCCGCAGAGGTTTGAAGTCTAAAGTTCGTTGGCTTGTAGATATGTCCGTTATAATTTTAACGACATTTACATCTGCGAGTGTATTTTATCTACTAACCGGAAATCTAACAGCTGAAAATTTCTATCCGCTGGCTGATAATAAGATCCCTTTTTATGTATTGGCAGGAGCTTTATTATTCTCGGGTTTTACTCATTACATTACATATTCGCTGATATATTCAACTTTTCTTAAATTACAAGGCAGTCCGACGGTCTTTGATATTTGGAAAGATAATTATCCTTTGGTTTCACTAATTTGCGTTTTTTGTGTGGGATCGGTTTTTGGTCTTTATTTTCTGACGTCTTATTTTGGGCTTCTATTCGGGCTCGTCATATTACCGGTCATAGTTGTCGGACATTTATCTTACAAGTTTCATAAAAAGACTCTAGAAGAAAAAACTAAGGAAATCAGGGAAGCAGGAAGGATTCATCTGGCAACGGTTGAAGCTTTGGCAACAGCAATTGATGCCCGCGATCAGATTGGACGCGGACACATCAGCCGAACCCAAATTTATGCTCTCGGTATAGGAAAAATTTTGAATCTTTCAAACGATGATTTGGAGGCTTTGAAGACAGGAACTTTGCTTCACGACATAGGAAAATTAGCTGTTCCAGATCATATTTTGAATAAGCCCGGAAGACTAACTCCGGCAGAAATGGAAAAAGCAAAGATACACCCTGTTGTCGGAGCTTCAATCCTCGAAAAAGTCAATTTTCCATATCCGGTAGTTCCAACCGTTAAATATCATCACGAGATGTGGGATGGGACGGGTTATCCGGAGGGTCTGTCCAAAGAAGAAATACCTCTTACGGCAAGAATTTTATCAATCGCGGATGCTTATGACACTTTGCGTGGGGCAAGACCATACAGACCTGCTATTTCCAGAGAAGAGGCAAGAAAATATGTAGTTAATGGATCAGGAACACAATTTGATCCAAAACTTGTAGATATATTCTTGAGAAATTTGCGTTCTTTTGAAGAAGAAATTGAAGCTCACGGATTATCTTATGCCGGGGAAGAAGGAAGGCAAGACGAAAATTACAAAAAAGCTGTTATTGGAGATGGATACATCGAGCAGATCAAACGGGCTAATCGTGAAGTCTTCACTTTATATGAACTAGCCAGAGTTTTCAGTTCATCTTTAAATATAGAAGAAACATATTCATTATTTGTCGATAAAATCTCTGAACTCGTTTCTGTAGATACCTGCGTTATTTATATTTTGGATAACTCCAGACAGTTTGCGACAGCAACCTTTGTAGAAGGTAAATACAAAGACAAAATAATTGGTCGGAAAGTTAAGGTCGGCGGAGGTGCAACCGGATATGTCTTAAGTAAGCGTCAGCCTGTGTATAACATAAATCCGGGACTGGATTTCTCTTTTTACAAAATGGAATTTATTCAGGAATACACTGCTATGGCATCTGTTCCCCTACTTGCAGGCGAAAAGTTAATTGGTGCTGTTTCACTGTATTCTTGCGAGCTGGAAAATTACGAAGATGACCATATGCGTCTTTTAGAGACCGTTTCCAGAATTGCTTCTGATGCAATTGCACAGTCATTACAACATGCTGAAACAGAATCTAAAGCACTGACCGATCCGATGACTGCTTTACCAAACGCAAGAAGCCTCGAATTGCAGTTTGAAAAAGAAATTGCGAGGGCACGCCGAAACGGAACTAAATTACAGTTGTTGATGTTAGATTTAGATGGCTTCAAAGCCGTTAATGATACATACGGACATAAGATTGGTGACAAGTTGTTGAAAGAAATTGCCGAAGTTATGCGTGAACAGTTAAGAGATTATGATTTCTTAGCACGTTATGCGGGTGATGAATTTGTGGCAATTATTCCTGAAACTGACAGACAAGCTGTAATCGAACTTTGCCAACGGATGGAAAAAGCCGTTCGCAGTTACAGATTGGAAGCTGGAGATGGAAAATTTGCTAGTGTCGGCGTAAGTCTGGGAGCTGCATCATTCCCTAATAGTGGAGAAACTTTAGATGAAATCTTAACTGCCGCTGATAAGGCTATGTATGCAGTAAAAGAAAGACGGAAAGCTGCTATCAAACGTAGAAAACGTGAAAGACTTGAGGCTCGTCGCAGACTTAAGCGATTGAGTGAAGAAAAACCAATACCTGTCAAGGAAGTTAAAGTTGAAGAAATAGAGGTCGAAGCGATAGAAGTTAAGGAAGTGAAACCTGAAAAACCATCTAAACCCGAAAAGGAAAAAATAGATGAGAAGAGCTTAATCGTAGAACTTGATGAAAGCCACATCATTTCTTCAAAAACAATTAACTAAAATCAGAAGGCTTGTGAAAAGCGGAAGTGTAATTGCCCCGGATTCAATCGGAAGATTGTGTTCGGGGGATTTTGTTGTGGAATTATAAAACTGGGTGGATTTAGTAAATAGCCGTAGTCAATGGCAAATTCTCCACCAATCGGGGTTTCGATTCTAAATCCAAGTCCTATCGTATGACTCCAAACAGAACGTATATTATTTTGAAATACATTGTTTAGCTGAGCATCTGTAGGATTAAAAATGTCTCCGACTTTACTAAAGACATTTCCGCCATCGTAAAATGGAACAACGCGAATTGATTCCGTGACAGGGATTCTTGCCTCCAGATTTACAATTGCTAAAGCATTTCCACCAAAAGGGACAGTGAAGGGATTGAGTGTAACTATCTCACCCTGTTGATTGCGAAATGTTCCTTGCGGCACGACGGCAATTCGGGGACCTGCGTTTTCAAAATCGAAACCACGTAAAGTCGTCGAACCACCCGCAAAAAATCTTTCGCTGATTGGTAAGCTTCCTTCCAGCTCAGGAAATTGTGTGTTCGCAAATCTTTGTCCACTTGAAAAAACACTTCCTAAACCCAAAATTGCTCTCGCGGCAAAGGTTGTATTTTTGAATGTGTAATAACGATTGTAGCTTGCCTGAAACTTATGAAAACCTATATTGGCACCTAAGAAAGGAACAGATACATCATACTGAGCTGTTAAATAATCACCTCGGGTTGGATTTCCGGGGCTGTATCGGCAAGGATCTCCCGGCTCACCTTTAGCAATCATTTCAAGCAATGTGAATTTAACCGAGCAATTTTCACGCGTGTCACGAACAAAGGTTGCTCCAAAACCTGAGATACGCACCTGTGCATCAGGGCGCAAAAGCTCCCGTATCAGTAGGCTTTCAAAATTAAATAACCTGACATCTTCAAATCTGTATTTAACAAAGAGAATACTGCGATCTTTAACGCTAATCGTTCGTTGAGTTTCAGCCGAAAGTGAAAAACGATTAATAGCAGGAGATCCGGCATCATTGCCAAATTCATCAATTGGATTTCCGTTCTCATCAATTCTTTGGACAATTCCAAATGTTCCTTGGTCAAAAGTCGAGCGGAAAAATCTTGTTACGGTCGTATCTCTTTGATACTGTGCGGTAAAAGTTAGTGGAGCAAATCTCTTATTACCATTTTCATCTTTTCCATCGGATAAAAATCTGGGATTTATAAAATCTACTTGAACGAGTTGTTGCAACCGACTGACGCGAACTCTCGCACCGCCTTGTTGTAGCTTTCCAAGCAAATTAAAATGGCGTATGTCGAAAAATCCAAAGGGACCTGCATCAGTGGAAAAACCTCCACCATATGTAATTAGGCGGGGCTTTTGTTCTTCAAGGTTTACGATTACATCTGAAAGCCGATTTTCTCCATTTTGGGTCTCGCCTGCTGGTTCTGTGCGGACTTCAACTCTCGTAAAGGCATCGGAGGAATAGAGATTTTGCTCGCTTCTAAAAATATCTGTTGATCGTAAAGCTTTATCGGTTTTTAGGGGAATTGCTTTAAGAATTGCATCACGTTCGGTTATTTCATTTCCGTTGATTAAAATGCGGTTAACCAAAACTTTTTTTCCTTCATTCTCAATTTCGTAAACAAGTTTTACTTTGTCTTGTTCAGCATCATCATCGTTAGGTAATTCAACAATTGAGTAAGTGATCTTTGCATCGTAATAGCCTTCGTTTGAGTAAAACTCCGATAATTTCTTTACGCCATTTCTTGCTTTGGCTCGGGAAAAGTTATTTCCAATAAGGCTTGGTAATTCTGTTTTGAGAGTTGAATCGGCGAAAGCCTTATTATCCTTTATTTCTACATCTTCGATAATTGTTGGAATGCCTTCTCGAACAACAAAAGTGATAATCAGATCTTCTCCATTTGGCGAAACCCCTTGTTTAATGCCAACCTTTGCGTTCCTATAACCAAGCTCACGCATCAAGGATCGGATTGTATTTTTATCTTGCTGAAGAAGCTCAATACTTGTATAACCTCTTCCGTAACCTAAATATGGAATGAATCCAAAGATGTTTGCTACTTGCGAATTAAGAACACTTTCAATCTCAGGAATAGTTAACTTATCTGTTCCTTCAAGTCTTATATCTACTAACTTTAGCCGTCGGTTTAGATCAACTTCGTATTTGACGCTTACATCTCTTTTATTCAGATCCGCACCACTTAAGGCAGTACATAAAACCTCAGTTTCATTTTCTGTTTCGCTGGCTTCGCCTTCCAGAAATTTTGGTTCAACTGAACAAGTTGGCGTAACTTGAGCAAAGAAATAACCTTTTTCTTGAAAATAATTTTCCAGTCTTCGATCGCCTTCAACTATTGCAGAATAATTGATAGTTCCATCACGCTTGATTGGTAAAAGTTTTCTCTGTGTTTTTTCGCCAACCTTTTCTTCTTCGCTTTCGACTGTAACATCTACAGTTGCTCCAAGCCTTCCTGTTAATTCAATATCGACGGTGTTTGTTTCATCATCATAAATAACACGCGGTTCATTGAGGATCGGAGCAAGATAATTTTCTTCTTGAAGGATTTCGCGGGTTTTCTCAACGGCTTTTGATAACTTTTCACGGGTAAATAGAGTATCTTTTTTTAGTTTTAATTTGGGAAGAATTTTATCTTTATCAAAATCATCAATTTTAATGTTGAGTTCATTTACCTTCGCTTGTGCATTAGGAATTACATTGAAAGTTACATTTACTTCATTTTCATTTTGAAGAGGTTGTTGCTCATATTTTACTTCTGCTTCAAAAAAGCCTCGTTCACGAAGATATTCCAAGATAAGGTTAGAATTTAATTGAAGAGTTCGTTCAGTAATCATACTGCCCGCAGTCAGAAGATTTAATCTTAAAAGCAACTCTTGTTCGGTAATAGATTCGCCGACCGTATTACCAACACTTATGGAAACTTTTTTGACCTCGGTTTTTCTCTTGATGATAAACCTGAGTACAACATCATCCGCTCCCAAAGCTTCAGCTTCGACCTTAGCTGAAACAATTCGGTCAGTTTCATAGAGTGCTTCCAGAGCATCTCTTACACGCACTCTTGAATAAGTATCACCCAAAGCATTTCTAGCGACAAGACGAAGCTGATCTGCCGCTGAAGCATTTCTATCAGCACCTTCAAAAGTTATGTCTATCCGCGAGATTTTTCTATCTTCATAAATACTTTTTTGAGAAAAAGTAAACTCTGTAAAAGTTGTTAGGAAAAATAAAGTTAGAAAAAGAGTAGAGAAAAACGAACGAAAACTGTGCGGCGAAAAGAAACGCAAATTTTTTTGTGAGTTTTTAATTTTACTGTCTTTACTGCTTCCCATTAATTCGTTCTCGAAAAACCGTGAAAAGTTCCTGTTAAAATCTCTTTCTTAATCTCACCTCAAAGCTAAAATTGTTTCGGCGTTGGGTTACATTGCTGAGCGAGCGTTGTTCATATTGAGCAACAAATGAAAGCCGATTGGAAACTCTGTATTCGAGTGCCAAGACTTGATTTTGATCTTCGGAGAGATTGGTTGAATATGTAACCAGAAGATTCCTGTTAATTTGCCGTCCAACCGTTAGACGTGCTGTTGGGTTAGAGCGTTGACCGGAAATTATCGGGTCAAGCTTGAATTTGTTCAATCCAAAGAGTTTATCTGTCGCACGGGCAATTGGTTTGTTTATTATCTGATCGGTTAAAATTTCCGCTGCCGTGTTAATTCCGCCTTGAGCATAAGTTGGAATTCCCGTTCCAGTATTGGCTAGACTGCCTGTTGTTACGAGAGAAACTACATCCGCTTGCGGCAATGAGGGATTGGAACGCAAGGTTGCATTTAGCGATTCGCTCTCAAGTATTTTCCCATTCAAATTTACGAAAATTTGATAACCGTTTATCTCGCTTTCCGCTTGTAAGTTTATTATCGGATCAATCTCTGTTGTATTTGGCGGAAATGTAAGAGTTCCGCGTAAAATATCATAGCGGTCATCTCTGAAAAATAATGTTCCTTTGTTTGCAGAGATTCTACCTGAAATTTGTGGGAATTCGGCATTGCCCGTTACACGCAAATCAGCGGAAGCAGTCATATCAGCCAAATTGTTTCTTACTACAAAAGCATCTCGCCCGATAATTCTTATATCGAGTTGTATATCACCTAAGATCGAATCATCATCAGTAGTTCCTTGCGAAAGGTTTGCATCCCGCCGACTGCTAATTAAATTAGCCAGGTCAATTTCTTTGGTGTAGAGGCTTCTTTTTGTTAGGAATGTTCCTGATACATAGGTGCTGAACTTATCATTTTCGCGTCTACCGTTTATTTCAATATTGGCATTTCCCGTAGTTACAAAATCTTTCGGCAGAGGTGCGGTGACATTATTTCCGCGAACTTCCAAGCGAAGACGATCAAGCCTTAAAGTATTCGTCAGCGAAGCTCCCCCTGTTAAATTAACTCTGCCGCCGCCTAGAAATCCTGTTACCTGATCAATCTGAACTTGATTGGTTGTAAACCGTAAGTTTCCTTTAATTCTCTCTAAAGTTAAACGTTCTGAACTAACAAAAGTTGAAACCGAACCTCTCTCAATTTGCGATACGCCATTAAGACGGGATGTTTTATTCACGCCTGTTAAGCGGATAGCAACGTCAGCTATTCCACTGAAGAAAACATTACGCGAAAGAGCATTTAAGATTCGCAGATTAATCTTTCCATCAACTGCCAAATTATTTATTCCGTTATCGGTTAAAGCCTTGACGCCATTGACGACCACATTTGAGCCACCGCCCGAGAATTTTGCATTGTCAACAACAATTTCATTCATATCAAAATTGATATTAACGGGTTGAGTTGCGATCAGAGGTGTTTCATCAATTTGCAAGGCGAGCTGGCTAAGATTTCCCGCACCACTTAGGTTTTCGCTTGTAAAGACACGTTTTCCTTCGGAATCTAATTTAGTTAAATTCCCGCCTATGAAAACTCTGCCTGTGGCGTTTCCGCTTATTTCAACCCGATCAGGATTATCCTCACGGAAGACTGAGATATATGGCTCTAGTTGTGTGTTATTTAAAATAGCTTCAGCTCGGAACGGCAGATTTTCATCAGCGAAATTAACATTTGCAGTTATTAATTGTTTCTGTCCACGGAAATTTGTTGTTAAATCAGCTTTTAGTATTTGTTTCTCAGTTACACCTTTGAAATCAATTTTTCCGAGAGAGTTATTCTTATAAACAATTTGATTACCAACTCCATTAAAATTAATGTCGTAAGTTGAAGATTCAGAACCTTGTCCTTGAGCCTTTGCATTGAGGCTGATTATTCCATCAATTTCTGACAAAGATTCTCTCGTATTTTTAGGTAAAAGGGTTCGCAATCTGGAAATCGGAATTTCTTTTCCTTCCGCATCAAAATTAAAGGCTGTTGTATTTGTTTCATAAGTTCCATTTGCACTCAAAAAACCTTCGCCAAATTTCGCGTCAAACTTTTCAACATTAACCAATGTGTCATTAAAGATTGCTTTGGCTTCTAAATTGTCAAAAGACTGTCCATTTACTGACCCATCTTTTGCTGTGATGTTGGCTTCGCCCTGCATCTTGTTGGGTAAACCAACTAAATTTACCGTTCCCGATGTTTGAGCTTGTAAATCGCGTATGGAGTCGGGCAGCGTATCAACAGGAAGTGCTGATACGAGATTTCCTGTATTTACATTATTGAGTTTTGCATTAACAGCAATGTTGTTTGCTCCGGTCATTGGAATATCAACATTGAAAGCAACACTTCCGCCGCTTCGTTCCTGTAAAATACCCTCAGATAGTTCGATTTTTGTTGGTGAAACATAGACTTTTGTAACAAGCGTTCCTAAATCCCTATTACGCAAAATGAGTGAATCAAGAGAAGCACTACCGTCTATAATTGGATTAGAAATGTTTCCTGTAATATTGCCGTTAAAAGTGAAATTTCTGGCGAGGTCAACCTGATATTTATCAAGTTGTTGTTCTAATTCAGGAGAAACGTTTATAGTCCTGACAATTCTTTCGATTTCGCTTGCATCATTTGAATTTAACGCGACTGTTAAGTTTGAATTATCTCCACCTAGATCAAAGCTTCCCGTTGCATTTAAAGAGCTTTTTTCGGTGTTTAAATTTGCGTAATCTAAGTCAAATAATCCGTTTGTTGCAGTCGCACTAACTTTACCCGTCAAAGGAATAAATCCCCTCTCCGAAGTTCCTGCATTTGCATTGATGTCGGCTAAAAGGTTTCCGCTAGCACGTCTGAAATTCGTGCCGTTGAAAGATAGATTGACCTTTCCGTTCGTTTTGCCTTCGACGGGAATTACGCGACCACCCTGTAGTGCGAGCAATTTACCAATATCTAAATTTTCAAAATCGGCTTTGATGTCAGAACGGCGGGAATCATTCAGAGCGATTGTTGCATCACCGTCAATTTTTCCGTCCATCACATCGGCAGTTAAATTGTTAAGAGCAACCTGTTCATTTTCCGCGATTACGGAAGCCTTGGCTTTACCAAGTTTTACGCTTCCTAAAGTTCCGCCGCCAAGACTCATATCAAGGCTCGCACGATAACGTCCTGAAGGTTCGAGCACAAAGACGGGTTTTGCAACGCTCACATTTTGAAGTTTTCCGCCTTCGGGCAAAGATTCATTTTTCGCTAAAGTTACATCTCCGGCATTAAAATCATTCGATTGAGCTTCGATTCTTCCATTTCTTATCGAAAGTCTTACACCTGCAATATTTAAGCTGCCGAGAGTAGCGGCATCGGTTTCAACTTTGGCAACCTGCAAACCGTTTGAATATATTTTGGTTTCATCACCGATGACCTGTATATCCACGCCAGTCGCATTTACACTACCAACTTTAGCCGCATCAGTATCAACATTTTCAGATCGGATATTTTGAGCGGTTATGTCAGTATTTCCGCCACGATTCTGAACATTTACTCCCTTGGCGGTTACATTTTTGAGCCTTGCGTCAGCAGTTTCAACATTATTAACTCTTACATCGCCTGCCTGAACATCAGTCTGTCCATTGCGATTTTTAACTTTTACATTGCTGACATTTACACCTTTTAATGTTGCACCTTCAACGTCTAGTTTGTTCGCCGTAATATTCGGGATGGAAGCATTCGTAGTCCCATTTGAGGATGTAATTTTGACGTTTCCTGTTTTAATAGTCTCAAGATAAACAGCGTCAGAAAAGAATCTTTTAGCACGAACATTTCCTAATGTTGCAATTAAGTTTTTGTCGCGATATTCAGCAACCGCATCGTTTATATAAAGTCCTGCTATTGATCCCAGAGGAGATTTCAATCCGGCTGCTTGAAGTTCGCCAAACCATTTAAAATCAGTTCCCGTTCCGCGTATGTTACCGACAAGTTGCGGAAAATCAATCTTGAAATCCTCAAAGGTCAAAAGTTCGGCAACTGCTCTTCCTTGTCCTTTATAAATTTCACTGTCACCATCAACAGTTCCGTTTATTTTTAAGGCTTTCAGACGGATATTTGAGGCTGCAAGAGCATCAGAATTTACCTCACCTTCAACCTTATAATCTTCACCTTGACCTGTGACCTTTCCTTCAAAATTTCCAACTCCGACGATCGCTGTTCCCAAAGGGAAGATGTCTGAAGTCTGGGTTAGATCAACAGTAGATTTTATTTTCAGGTTATATTTTGGAGAATCCCAATCTTCTATTTTGCCGCTTAGCGTAGAATTGCCAATCGGAGTTGTTAACTTTAGGTTAGCTATTTCCGCCCCTTTTTGGTCGAGGATTCCATCCGCTTGAACATCTATATTTTCAACTTCACTTTCATCGTATTTGAAATTGGACTTGGTTGAGGTCAGATCAAATTTGTAACGCTTCTTATCGTCAGGAACCGATTTATCTTGTGGCTCTAAAAAGAAAGCTATATTTTTTGCATCACCTGAAATTTTTCTTTCCAGATCACCAAAATGTATAACGCTGTCGCGGATGGCTAACTCGGCAGAAGAATATTGGAATCTAACAGCATTTTTCGGTGGAAGAATTTCAATTCCTTCGAGGTTTGTTGTGCCATCTTCTTTTATTTTGACCCATACTTCTAAATCATTTATGTCCGTAGATCGTATGTCCACGTTTCTCTGTAGATTTAAGGCATACAAATCCAAAACGGTCATATTAAATTTTGCATTACCGATGCGGGCTATTTTTTCGCCTGTTTTTTTGTTGTTAAAGGTCGCATTTTCAAGTGTCATCTGGAGAGGATTGACTGAAACTTGAAATTTATCAGCAGAAAAAGAAACGCCCATTTCATCAAAAGCAGTCACAAATTGTCCTTTGATGTAGTTATCTATATAACCCGAACGGTATGCAACAAAAACGGATGAAACAAGAAAAAATGTGAGCAGAGAAAGGAGTCCGAACGCAATTAAAAAATAGCGACGCTTAAAAAATCTCTTTTTGGGTTTGTCATCTGTTGGAGATTTTTCCGCTGTATCAGTTTGATTATTTGTTTCTTCGATTTGCTCTTCGGTCTTATTTATTTCTTCTTGGGACATTAAACCTCTATCTTAAAGGAGAGCAATTACATATTAATTTCTGCATTATAACCTACTTTTCCAAAATTTTTACAAATAACTTGTTAAAGCGGTTCAACCTCAACGATTTCTAAATTAAAAGCATCGAGAGCGTTTACATGTGGGGGATGATTTGAAAGCAATTTGATCTTTCTGACACCCAGATCATTTAATATTTGAGCACCGATTCCATAATCTCTGAATTTTCCATAACCTGTTTCTTTTTTGGCTGTCTGAAAATCCAGATTTTTCTCTTGCATAATGGCATAGGTTTCAAGCTGATGAATCAGATCAAGATTATGCTCGTTCTGACGCAAGTAAAGTATCACGCCTTTGCCGGCTTCGGAAATTTTCTTAAGGGAAGAGTTAATTGCCAAAGATGCTTCACCTAATTTTGAGCCAAACATTGCAAAAGTTATGTTCTCCGTTTGGACGCGGACAAGCGTCGGTTCGGTTGCATCAGAGACATCCCCCAGCACGAACGCCACGTGCGTTTCGCCATTTATAATGTTTTCATACACGACAGCACGAAAAGTTCCAAAATCTGTCGGTAAATCTGTTTCTAAAACTTTTTTGACAAGAGATTCTTCTTGAATCCGGTAACGAACTAGGTCTGCAACGGAGATAATTTTTAAGTCATGTTTTTCAGCAAAAACTTCGAGTTGTGGAAGGCGAGCCATCGTGCCGTCTTCATTCATAATTTCGCAGATAACAGCCGATGGGTCTAAACCTGCAATTCTAGCCATGTCAACGCTTGCTTCTGTTTGACCAACTCTTACAAGAACTCCACCATTTTTTGCACGCAAAGGAAAAATATGACCTGGGCGTGCTAAATCATTTGGTCTTGAATCAGAGTTAACCGCGGTCAAAATCGTCTGGGCACGGTCAGCAGCAGAGATTCCGGTCGTAACACCTTCTTTAGCCTCAATCGAAATTGTAAAGGCTGTTCCCATTGATGAAGTATTATCCTGAGTTTGTGGCGGGAGTTGCAGATAATCACAACGCTCTTCCGTCAAAGGCATACAAATGAGTCCGCGTCCATGCGTTGCCATAAAGTTTATTACTTCAGGCGTGATTTTTTCTGCTGCACAAACGAGATCACCCTCGTTTTCGCGGTCTTCATCATCAACAATTATTATCATCTTGCCGTTTTTAATATCTTCAACGGCGTCTTCTATTTTTGCTAAAGGCATTACAGTTCAAGGTTTGCGATTTTGGATTTTGGATTACATAAAAAGTAATTCTTCTTCGCTAACCAAATTTTAGATTTTACAGAAATAAAACCTATTTATCTATCACGCAGAGATTTACCATTTACCATTTACCATTTACCATTTATCCAAATGTCTTTTGAACTAAAACTTGCCTGGAGATATTTTCGCACGCGACGGAAAAATCTAGTGCGTTTTACATCAATGGTTGCGATTTTAGGGATTGCCGCCGGAGTGGCGAGTTTAATTGTTGCTCAGGCAATTGCAAAAGGTTTTAGCGATGAAATGCAGGATAAGGTTTTGAGTAATACTTCGCACATTACAATTTTTAATGAAGGCAATACAAACTTTTCCAATTCTCAGATAGTAAAAAGAAGCCTTGAAAAAATTGAAAATGTGCAAAAAGTAGAACCTACAACTTATGAAAGCTCTGTAATTTCTTCTGAAGATATTTCAGCATATGCAGTTTTGAGGGTTCAGTCTTCGAGTTTCAAAAATCAGAAAAATAGTATTCAAGTTTCATTGGGAAAAGAACTTGCTAAAAAACTAAACTTGAAAATTGGTGATGAAGCAGAGATCCTTACGCTTGAAAATGAAGAAACGCCGAAGAATTCAAAAGTATTTATAAAAGATGTTTTTGAAACGGGGCTTTATGAATATGATTCAACGTGGATATTTGCTGACGAAGCAAACTATCTGAAGATCAAAGAATTACAAAGTTTTTCACCTAGAGTTTTTAGTGTTTCAGTTAAAGACATTTACAGAGCAAATGAAACCGCCGAAGAGATTCGTAAGGTTTTAGGAAATGACTTCAAAGTCCTGGATTGGCAGGAAGCTAACAAACCACTTTTTGCCGCGTTGAGTCTGGAAAGAAAAGTAGCATTCAGCATAATTTTGCTGATAATTTTTATCGCCTCATTAAATATCACCACGACGCTTTCACTTCTAATAAACGAACGAAAAACAGATATCGCAGTTTTGAGAACCTGCGGTGCTAAGACAAGGAATTTGGTTTCGATATTTTTATTTGAAGGAATTATTTTGAGTCTTGCAGGAATCATTATAGGTGTAACGCTCGGAATAGTGGTCTGTGTTTTGGGAAATTACTTTGAGGTAATAAGTTTGTCCAAGGAAGTTTATTCTCTAAGCTATATCCCATTTAAGCCTGATTTTTTAAATATTTTACTGATGGTCAGCTTGACTTTTTTATTGTGTTTATTAGCGATTATTTATCCCGTTCTAAAGGCAAGTAAAATAAAACCCTTAGAAATTTTCAGGCAACGATAATTTTTTGGAGTTTTGAGGCTTTTGAAACTATATTTGAAGCAAGCCTGAAAAAAATTAATCTTGAAAAATTTGGCAGAACAAGTCAGACTTTGGCTATAATAAGTTTCCAATTCATAACAAAGTCTTAGGGATTTATAATTTTTAATTTATGTTTGAACGCTATACTGAAAAAGCCCGTCGCGTAATTTTCTTTGCTCGGTATGAAGCTCTGCAATATGGTTCGCAGAAAATTTCTCCCGAGCATATTCTTTTGGGATTGATGCGGGAGGATAAAACTATTTCCGCAAGATTTTTTCCGTTTCGTCATAGTTTGACGGTTGACTCAATTCGGCGGGATGTCGAGGAAAGAATCGTTTTGCGGGAGCGAATACCGCAATCGGCGGAATTACATCTTGCTCCTGAAACCAAAAGAATTTTGGCTTTTGCCAATGAGGAAAGCGAGCGTCTGGGAAATCGTCACATTGGCGTCGAACATCTGCTTTTGGGAATTTTGCGTGAAGAAGAATCAATTGCCGCAGAAATTCTTTATGACCACGGCTTAAAGCTTAACACCGTCCGCGAAAAACTTACCCGTCAAAGCGGAGTTCCGAGCCGTCGCATTCTTGATAAACAGAGAAAAGAAACCCCAAACCTGCACGAATTTACGAGAGACCTGACTTTAGAGGCTGCCAAAGGAAAGCTTGACCCACTCATCGGGCGTGAAATGGAAACAGAGAGAGTTATTGAAATTCTTTGCCGCCGCACAAAAAATAATCCCGTTTTAATCGGTGAATCAGGAGTTGGAAAAACAGCGATTATCGAAGGACTTGCACAAAGGATTGCCGATAAAAACGTACCGACGTTTTTGGAAAATAAGCGTATCTTATCGCTTGATCTATCTTTAATTGTTGCCGGAACAAAATATCGCGGACAATTTGAGGAACGCTTGAAGAAAATAATGGCGGAACTCAAAGAAAATAAGCAGTTTGTTGTTTTCATTGATGAAATTCATACACTAGTCGGTGCAGGTTCAGCAGAGGGTTCGCTTGATGCTGCGAATATTTTAAAGCCTGCTTTATCTAGAGGTGAATTGCAATGTATCGGAGCAACAACACCGGGCGAATATCGTAAATCTATTGAAAAAGACCGTTCGCTTGAAAGACGTTTTCAAGCCGTTAAGGTAATTCAGCCAACTGAGGAAGAAGCCCTCGAAATCATTGAAGGAATTGCCGAAAGATACGAAGCTTTTCATCAAATCCGCTATTCAAAAGAAGCCCTCGAAGCCTCAGTTTTTCAAACCAACCGCTACATTCCCGAAAGATTTTTACCAGACAAAGCAATTGACGTTCTCGACGAAGCAGGAGCAAGAGCAAAACTCCGCTACGAACAAGAAAATTCTTCTGAGCCTGACTGGAAAGAGACGGTTGATAACTGGAAAAAAGTTACGGATGAAGAAAAATTAATTTCCTTTGAACTTGAAACTTTCGAAGATTCATTTTTTGCGGTCGAGGTTACAAAAGATGATGTTGAGGAAGTAATTGCACGCTGGACGGGGATTCCGATTCAGTCAATTAAACAGGAAGAAGCCAGCAAGCTTCTCAAAATTGAAGACAAATTACACGAGCGAATTATTTCTCAACGCAACGCAATTTCCGCACTTGCACGAGCGATTCGTCGTTCGCGTGCTGGTTTGAAAAATCCTGCACGTCCCGTTGGTTCATTTCTTTTCTTAGGACCCACGGGTGTTGGAAAAACCGAGGTTGCAAGAACTCTAGCTAAATTCTTGTTTGGCTCTGAAAAAGCTCTGATACGTTTCGATATGTCGGAGTTTATGGAAAAACATACGGTTGCGAAATTTATCGGTTCGCCTCCGGGCTATGTTGGACACGAAGAAGGCGGACAATTAACCGAAAGGCTTCGCCAAACGCCTTATGCAATCGTGCTTTTTGATGAAGTTGAAAAAGCTCATCCCGATTTATTCAATGTGCTTTTGCAGGTTTTTGAAGATGGAAAATTAACCGATTCGCACGGCAATGAAATTGATTGTAAGAATGCCGTTTTCATAATGACTTCCAATATCGGGGCAAGATTTATTCAGAAGCGTGCAACGCTTGGATTCCAAGCAAGCGAAGATGCTTCCCGCGAAAAAATGGAAGAGCAAGTTTTATCGGAGGTTAAGCGAACATTTGCACCGGAGTTTATCAATCGTCTTGATGAGATAATCGTCTTCGACGAATTATCCGATGAAGACCTGACTCAGATTATTGATCTACAAGTTGGCGAATTAAATACAATTCTTGAGCAACACTCATTGCAGGTTCAACTGACTAAAGAAGCTAAGCAATGGTTAATTGAAAAAACCTGTGCTGACCGAAGTTACGGTGCAAGACCGCTTCGCCGTGCTTTGCAAAAATATGTCGAGGATGAACTTTCTGAAGCATTGATCCAAGGCGAATTGGATAAGGAGAGTATTGTGGAGGTTTACTGCGAAGAGAACAAACTTTTACTCAGACCTTTGAAAAAGACTAAGAAAAAAGATGCAGTAGCAACAAGCTGAGTTCTTATAAAGAGAAACTTTTTAACAAAAACGCCGATAATTACGAATAAGTAAAGGGATTTTTTAACCTAAAATTTATTCGTAATTTTTTTGTTTAAAGCGATGATTCAAGAACTCAACAACAATTCACAATTTCTCACAAATAGAATCGAAGCCAAAAACTATAATTGGCAAGCTCTTCTCCAAGATAAATTTTTTCCGAAAAACAATACTGTTTCAGTCCGAGTTAGCAAAAATGAATCACCCAAAGAAATTCACAAACGATTTTTACTCGAAGCAACAAGCGAAGCTGGTTTGGATGGAACTGAACAACAAAGAAAATTTGTCGAAAGATATGTGAACAGTCCGCTGGAATTTAAATTTTCAAAGGATGATCCTTCTCCAAAAGACAGCAAAAAAATTAAACTAGGCGAATTGGAAAGAGGGACACAATCTTATGTGCTTAACGCGAATCAAGTAAAATATCTCAAGGCACTTCAAAATGAATTCATTGCACAAGGCGGGAAATTGCGACGTGGAAAAGAATACTCTTTACCTCAATCCACAAATAATTCTGAGTCTTTTAACAACGGGCAAATTCAAAAAATTAATCTTGAGCAATTAGCGAGGCAAGCAGAAGTTTTAACTTCAAAAATCGGAATACCAACCGACCCAAATCAACTCAAACCATTTTTTGTAAATTTATCGAACGCTCCTAATTTGAGCGTTCAGGATAATGCTTTGTTTTCACTTATCAAGAGTGCTTATGGCGGCGGGAATCTAAAAGGACATCATTTTAGGGAAATTCTCTCATTGGCAAAAGAGGCAGGAGTTAAGGTTCAAAATTTACGAGTTTCAGGCAATTCGGCAAGATTTGATTTGAGTATTGCCGATATTCTCAGGATAAAGATTGCTCGCATAAGTGTTCAGGAAAAAGCTAATCGCGTTGAGAAAGTTTACTACGATGCGATGAATAACAACGAGGTTTCCGCATTTATACGCGGAGTTGTTAAAGGAGCATTTAATTCAATTAAAGGAACGATCGGCTTAGTAACAGATTTACCCGGAACGATGAAAGCACTCTGGCAAATCGTTTCAAATCCGGTTGAGACTTTTAATGCTCTCAAAAATGAACTGGGTAAAACTTGGGAAAAATTTAAAAACGCTCCGCCGCATGAAAAATCTGAAATGCTTGGTGAATTAGTCGGTTCAGCAATTATTGAGATTTTACTTGGTAAAGGAATCGGCAAAGCTGGAAGCATTTTAGCTAAGACTAAAACCGGAACAGAAATACTAGAAAAAGCAAAACTAGCTAAATTAAACACTGCCGCAAAATTTGCTGAAACTTTTTCTGACGAAGCCGCTAATATTGCCAGCCAAAGAGCGAGAAGAAAATTAGCTACGCAAATGTATAGCGGTATTCCCGCGGATATTTTGGCTGATATGGCAATCGTTGCAGGAAATAAAGTTAAAAATGGTGCGGTTAAATTTTCAGAATTTGCCAATCAAATGGTGAACGAGTTCGGTAATAGAATAAAACCTCATGTAGAAAACTTATATCGCGGGGCAATGATACAGCTTGGCAAAAAAATTGACGAAGTTGAGATAAAAAACTTTGATGTAAATGAAATAAATGTTCCAAAAACGCCGGGTGAGTATCCAACCAAAATAAAATGGGGAATTCTTGAAATAGATGCCAGACCTCACGGAGAAGGTTTCTGGGGGAGGCGTGTTCCTCAAAGTAATTCAAGGGTTGATGCTTTTGAGAGAAAAATAAATCCTAATGACGAGAGTTATTATATAAAGCATCCGAATGGCGGATACGTTCAATTTGAGAATCTTAACAAATCTGTATTACAAGATGGAAAGCTGGTAATGCAGCCGAATTCATCAATTTATAAGGTTTATGACAAGCCTGAGTTTTTAAGAAGAAAAATTCTTGATGAAGCTGTCCGACAAGTTCAAGCCGCTAAACACAATGGCTTGAAGGTAGAATGGTTAGTTTCAGACAAAGAAGCGGTAAATCAATTGAAGAGATTTTTCAAGGAAAACGGAATTGACATTAATGTAAAATATTTCCCAGAATAATGTCGTGGAAAAAATGGAAGCAATCAAGAGAATAGAGTTTAAGGACTCGCTTAACAAAACGCAGTTTATATCGTTGCTAAATTCAAAAGGTGTAAAAATTGAACAGGATTTGCTTCAGGATAAAAACCTATTTGAATCAGCAAAGAATTATTTTGCGTTAAATTATCTTCCTGAATTCGTGGAAACGCCGAAAGACGAACTAGACATGTTTTACGGTAAATATTATTGGCTATCCATTCTAATTGGTAGATACAAAAAGCTTTTTGGAAATGATGAAGGATTAGACCAGCAATTATTTAAACTGTGTGAAGAGGCTGAGAATTTAGGTTTGGATGTTGACTGGAATTTAGTTGAAAGGATCGAAGAAAATATCAAGAATAAATCAACCTTATAAAAATATATCCCCGAAACAAGAACATTTTATAATTAAACAAAGCCCAAAAACTCTTTGAGGCTTTTTATTTTTTTAACTTTTGCCTGTATAATTCGGAAGTTTGTTGGAAAGTTGACCAAGACTGATTCTAAAAAGCAACCATCAATTGTTAACGAGAATCTAAATTCGCGTATAACCCAACAATTAAAAGTCTGTTTTTTTGAATTTTAATTTAAACACAACTTTATAATCTTTTTTCAAAGAAGCTTAGCTTTTAAGGGCTTTTCATAATAAATCTTGCAAGTAATAATAAGGAAGTTCGCATTATGCAAATTCGTCGCATCTTTGGGCTTGTTTTAATAGGTCTCATGCTATTAAGTTCCCCCGTTTTAGCAGAAGAGAATAAAAAAGCAGAAGATACCCACGAAAAGAAAGAAGTAACTGAGAAGGTAGAAAAGGAAGTAAAGGAGAGTGTTCAGCAACTAGTTGAAACAGTGGACATTCAGGGAAACCGTCGTCTGCGTGATGATGATTTACTTTACTACATTAGAACCCGTCCGGGAGATACCTATAATCCACAACAATTAGAAAGAGACTTAAAAGAACTTTTATCTCTAAACTTTTTTGATAAAACCGCTACCCGTGTTTTGACAGAACAAGGTGTTCGCGGCGGTGTAAATGTAATTTTTGAAGTTAAGGAGCTTCCGATTATTCGTGATTTGCAGTTTGAAGGAACAAAGGCAATTCAGGAATCTGACATTCTCAAGGCTTTCAGAGAAAATCGTGTCGGGATTTCAAAAGAAGCTGTTTACGACCCTGTAAAAGCCAGAAATGCAAGAAGAATTTTGCGTGAAATGCTGGCTTCGAAAGGTTATCCAAATGCAAAAGTAACTGTTACAGAAGAAGAAGTTTCAGCTACGTCGGTTGCAATCACATTTGATATAGATCAAGGCAGACGCTCAAGAATTGTAAAAATTGAGTTTGAAGGAAATGACAACTTCAAAGACGGAGAGCTTAAAAAACAACTCCAACTTGTAAAAGAGCATGGATTAGTTGCCCGTTTCAAAGGTCAGGATATTCTGGACTTGAGAAAACTTCAGTACGACCTTCAGAAAAATGTTCGTGATTATATGACCTCAAAGGGATATTTTCAGGCTCGGATTGGAGAACCGGAAGTAGTCGGACTTGGTTACAAACGAACAGGGATTCCCGTTTTAGGCATTTTGCCTCTACCTTTGATTTCATCAAAAGATGATACGTTAAAAATTGTTGTTCCGATCAATGAAGGAAGAATTTTCAGAGTTGGTGACGTTACGATCAAAGGAAATTCAATATTTTCAGAACAACAAATTCAAGCAATCATCGGTTTGAAAAAAGGTGAAATCGCTGACGGTAAACGTTTAAGAGAAGCTTTATTTGAGAACCTAAAAAATATCTATGGAGCACAGGGTTTTGTTGAATATGACGCAGAGCTAACACCTGCCTTTAAGGATAATGCTGATAATCCCAAAGAAGGTGTTGTAGATATTGAAATCAATATTGATGAAGGAAAACAATATCGCTTAAGACGTTTGGAATTTGTTGGTAATACATTTACGAGAGATAGGGTTCTGCGTCGGGAAATTCTTGTGAATGAGGGTGACATTTATAGTCAAAACAGACTGGAAATTTCAATTGCAAGACTTAATCAGACGCAATATTTCGACCCGATTGATAAAGATCAGGATTTAGAAATAAGGACTAATCAGGATCAGGGAACAGTGGATGCTGTTATCAAAGTCAGCGAACGCGGAAGACAGCAAATATCCTTTAACGGTGGAGTTTCGGGTATTGGTGGTTCGTTCTTTGGATTAGAGTATTCAACCAATAACTTGCTCGGACGCGGTGAAGTTCTTTCATTCCAGTTTGGTGCTGGTAACAGACAACAAAGTTTCCAATTCTCATTTCAGGAGCCGTATTTTCAAGATAGACCTGTTGCAGTTGGATTCACAGTTTTTGCATCGCGGGCGAAATTCTTTGGTGAAGGAACATTTCTTTCCGATAATGCAGACGCATTCGTTGATGCACTTAATCCACTTGGAAGTTTAACGACTGATGAAGAGAATTTATTTACTCAGGAGACATACGGGGTTTCTGTTTTTGCTACAGCACCTCTTTCGGAATTCTTATTTAAGAAACGTAGGTTTACACAATTCTCCAGAATTGGATTAACATATCAATTTTCTGCAACAACAATTACCGATCCACCGATTAACGAAACTGATCCTGATAGAGCAATTCCAGTTATTTTTGCACAGCCAAATATCATTACAAGTCGTATAACACCGACTTTTGTATATGACACGCGACAACCTGCTGCCAACGGAATTGATACACTACGCGGTTCACAGATATCTGCTTCTCTCGCATTTACAGGTTTAGGTGGCGACGTAAGAACTTATCGTCCGACGATTTCTTACTCAAAATTTATACCTGTCAGACGTAAAAGTGGTGGTAATGCAGAAGTATTTGCTTTTAGAGTTCAAGCAGGGACAATCGGAAGTTTTGCAACCAGCGATAAGATCAGAAATGCAAACACACTTTCCTTCGTTGGTGGAGTTCCGGTATTTGAAAGATATTTCTTAGGAAGTGAGTTTGATGTTCGTGGATACAACACACGCTCAATCGGACCGATCGTTCCATTTGATACCTTTGTTACAACTCAAAATGTTGTAGTTGCTAATAATATAAGTGGAGAGCCTGATGTAAATACTGATATTTCTGCAGCTGATGCAGCAGCACTTACGCAACTTGCAACATTTACAGGTGCAGGCGGTGCAAATCCTATTCAATTAGCAAGAAACTATCGTTTTGTAGGTGGTGATACACAACTACTTGGAAACCTCGAATATCGAGTTCCGGTTTTTGGACCATTAACAATTGCTGCATTTGCTGACATCGGTTCGGTATTTAATTTAAGAAAAACAGGAACACAGACAATCAACAGTAATTTCGACCTACGGGATGACCAAATTCTTAATAACGGAGGGGTAAACTTTTTAACAACTGTTGCTTTGTTAAATAATCCCGAATTTGAAAATGGATTATTTGTAGGTCCCGGAGGTATTTCTCAGAGTTTCTTACTTGATACAAATAACGGGAATCAAGTTTTAACCAGAACCGCTTTTGAAAATACTTATTGTGGAGGAGTTAGAGAAGATTGTCCGGCTGGTATTCCTGATGGAATAGTACCGGTATTCTTGCGGGGTAATGCCCAAACCAATGCTCTGCTAAGAGTTGACGATAGTGCATTCAACAGTATTAGCGATTTTCGTTCAAGTATCGGAATCGAAGCCAGAATTCAAGTGCCAATCGTTAATGTTCCATTCCGGTTAATTTACTTTTACAATCCAGGGGCTAAACTTGGGTTTACAGATGAAGTACCAGGATTGTTTTTACCTGGTAAAAGAAGCGGATTCCGCTTTACAGTTGGAAGAACATTCTAAGTTTAAGAGAGAAAAAGGAAAGAAAAACGTCTTTTTAACGCAATTAAATAGAAATACAAGTTAATTGACAATTTATTTTTGTTAAAATAATATATCTTTCCTTTTTCATTAAAGATTATAAGCAACAAATTTTGGAAAAATAGTTTCCAAAAAGAAATAATAAAATAAAAATTGATAAATCCTTTTTCAGTTTTTAAGGAGTAATATAAGACAATGAAAATGATTCGTTTATTTACAGTCAGCATGATTTTTGCTGCTCTTTTTGCAGTTTCAGCTTTTGCTCAAGGTGCTACGGGCAAAATCGGTGTTATCAATACATTTGCATTCGATAAAAATGATAAAAATCCGGGTATTGCAAAGTATGTAACAGCTCTAAATACCTTAGAAGCAAAGTATAAGACAGAAACATCTCAGCTACAGGCAATGGGTGTTAAAATCAACAATTTGAAAAAAGAAATTAACACTTTGCAAAATCCGCCCAACAAAAATGTTCCAATTAATAGAACAACCATTACAAGTAAAGCACAGGAACATGACAAGTTAGTTCGTGAGTATAAATTTAAGGAAGAAGACTTAAAAGCACGTTATGAAACTGATCGTCAAAAGATTGTTGGACCTGTCTATGCTGACATCTTAAAAGCAATGCAGGCATATGCTAAACAAAAAGGCTATGTGATGATTTTAGATGCTGCAAGATTGGAAAGAGCGGGGTTAGTTCTTGCTTTTGACAGAAAACATGATGTTACTGAAGATTTCATCAAATTTTACAATGCTCGCCCAGCCGGAACAGCAACCAAGTAGAGTAATTAAGAATCAATTAATACAAAAACAACTCTTCTAAAAAAGATTTCAGTTGAGTTGTTTTTTGTATAAAAAAAGTATTATCTCAAGGAGTATCAGAGAAAATGAAGTTATTACGTTTTAGTTTATTTAGTTTTGCATTTGTAGCTTTATTATCGATTTCTACATTTGCACAAACAGCCGAAAAAATTGCCGTTATTGACACAAGGGCTTTCGCTCTTCAAAAAGGTGGGATTACAAAGTATGTAACTCAGCAAACGAAGTTGAATAATGAATTTAAGCCTGTAAATCAGCAATTAAATACTCTGGCAACAAGAATCAATAATCTGAAAAAAGAAATTAACACTCTGCGTAATTCTAAAGCTCCAGTTGATCCAAAAACGATCACTTCAAAGGCGGAGGAGCATGACAAACTTGTCAGAGAGTTAAAATTCAAACGCGAAAATGCACAGGCTGATATTGATCGTCGTAGTCAGGCGTTACTTGGTCCGATCTCTAGCGATATTTATAAAGCAATGCAGGCATACGCCAAGCAAAAAGGTTACACAATGATTTTGGACGCGGCTAAATTAGAGGGGGCAGGATTAGTTCTTGCTTTTGATAGAAAATATGATGTAACGGCAGATTTCATCAAGTTTTACAACGAGCGTCCAGCCGGAACAGCAACTAAATAACAGATAAATTTTTATTGTTTTTCAAAGAAGTCGGAAACTGCTAGAAAATTCTTCTATCGGTTTCTGACTTTTTGTTTTCTGAATTATAATGTTTTCTTTAATTATGAACACTTACGACATAAACGAGATTCAGAAAATCTTGCCGCATCGCTATCCATTTTTACTTGTCGATAAAATCATTGAACTTGAGCCACGAATAAGAATTGTCGGGGTAAAACAAGTAACTTTCAATGAGCATTTTTTTCAGGGGCATTTTCCCGAAGCACCTGTCATGCCGGGCGTTTTACAAATCGAAGCTCTCGCACAAGTTGGGGCAATCTTGGCTTTACGCGAATTTGAAGATCGGGATTCAAAAATCCCATTTTTTACCGGCTTAGATAAAGCAAAGTTTCGACGTCCTGTTGTTCCCGGCGATACTTTAACGCTTGAGGTTACTGCTCTTCGTATCGGTAGAAAAGTGCAAAAGATGCGAGGAGAAGCAAAGGTTGACGGAAATATTACCGCCGAAGCTGAAATTATGAGTGTTATAGGGGATAAACCGAAAGCGTAAAATCTATGACTTTTATACACCCTTCAGCAATAGTTAGCGAAAAAGCAGTAATCGGCGAAGATTGTTACATCGGGGCATATTCGACAATTGGAGATGAAGTAGAAATCGGCAATGGTGTTCGTCTTGAATCACACGTTGTCATTGATGGAAAAACTAAAATTGGCGACGAAAATAAAATCTTTCCATTTGTTTCAATCGGTTTAGCTCCGCAAGACTTGAAATACGATGGTGAAGCAACGGCAACTGAAATTGGAAATCAAAATCAGATTAGAGAATTTGTAACAATTCATAGAGGAACTTCAGGTGGCGGCGGTTTAACAAAAATTGGCAATGACAATTTATTTATGGCACAGGCTCACGTCGCTCATGATTGTATCCTTGGAAATGAAATAATAATGGCAAACGCGGCGACACTTGCAGGACATGTAGAGATTGCTGATAAAGCAAATGTCGGAGCATATTCAGGGATTCATCAATTCTGCACAGTTGGACGCGAGGCATTTATCGGTGGATATTCAGTTGTCGTTAAAGATGCAATGCCCTTCGCCATTATTCAAGGAAATCATGCCAAATGTTACGGATTAAACCGTGTAGGAATGAGAAGACGTGGATATCCAAAAGAAACCATCAAAAATCTCAATCATGCATTCCATTTATTACTTTCTGCCAAACTAAACACAACTCAAGCGGTCGAAAAAATCAAACAAGATATCAAAGACTGTGCGGAAGTTGATCTGCTCATTGAATTTATCGAATCTTCAAAACGCGGAGTTGTTAAATGATGTTTGGTTTAATTGCCGGAAATGGACAATTCCCATTTTTAGTGGTTGAAGGTGCAAAACGAGCGGGACAAAAACTCGTCGTTGTTGCTATCAAAGAAGAGACTGATAAACGCATAGAAAAAGTTGCTGATAAAGTTATTTGGGTTGGAATCGGTAAACTTGGCAAGATGCTTTCCTTTTTCAAGAAAGAAGGTGTCAGCAAAGCAATAATGGCTGGGCAGGTTAAGCACGTTCAAATATTTTCGGGTGCTTTGCCTGACTTAAAGATGTTGAAAATGCTTTGGAATCTGCCGCGTAGAAATACGGATTCATTAATTGGTGGGATTGCTGATGCAATGGCAAAAGAAGGAATTGAGTTGATTGATTCAACTTATTTTATAAAAGACCATCTCGCCCAAGAAGGTGTTTTGACCAAGCGAAAGCCAAACGAAACTGAAAAAGGAAATATTGAATATGGTTTGAAAATTGCCAATGAAATAGCCCGCTTGGATTTGGGACAGACAATAATTGTTCGTGCAAAAGCGTGTGTGGCGATTGAAGCAATGGAAGGTACTGATGCAACGATTAAACGTGCGGGAGAATTGGCGAAAGGAAAACTAACGGTCGTAAAGGTTGCAAAGCCAAATCAAGATATGCGTTTTGATGTTCCCGTGGTTGGTGTTCCGACGATTAAAACGATGGTCGAGGCTGGAGCAACGTGCCTATGCATAAATGCTAATAAAACACTTACTTTCGACCGTGAGGAAATGATTGAATTAGCAGACAAAAACAAAATCTGTGTAGTGGGTGTGCTAAACGAAACAAATTAAAGCCAACCCGCGTAAGACACACGGAAACTAAAATATACAAATAACTGTAAATAAAACAAAAATTAAGATTTACCTAAAATCTACCCTGCAATTTTTGTGTGAAAATAATTTTTCGGAGAACAAAATGAGAAAACGATTTTTTATATTTTTTATATTGCTGTCCTTTATTTTGCCTTCAGCAGCATTGGCTAAAGACAGTAAAGCAGATGTTAAATCCACTACCGTTACAATCACCAAAGCCGAGCGTGAAATGGCTGAAGCAATTACGGCAGAACAACTAAGAGAATACCTTACTTTTATTTCTTCAGATGCAATGGGCGGGCGCGATACGCCTTCACCCGGGTTAGACATTACAGCAGATTTTATCGCTCTAATGTTAAAACGCTGGGGCTTAAAGCCTGCTGGTGACAACGGCACATTTTTCCAAACAATGATGGTGCGAAAAAATAAACTTGACACAAGTAAAATGGCTCTGAAAATCGGTGGTGAAACTCTGGTTTATGGCAAAAATTACTACAGAGCAGGCGGAAGCGGAATGGCAGATGCACCAATGGTTTTCGGAAAAGATGGCTGGATGGTCAAGGCGAAAGGAATTGATGCCTTTGAGGGTGTTGATGTTAAAGATAAAATTGTCGTTCTCTACAGCGAAGCGTTTACTCGAGAAATTTTTCCACCAAGACCAAAAGGTATAACTGATGAAGATATTAAAGGTGAAAAAGGAGTGGACTGGGCAGACCCTATAACCAACTTGAAAATGAATGGGGCGAAAGGAGTTATTATTTTAGCTCCGAAACAAATTGATCGGTTTTGGGGACGCCTTGCAGGACTTTTTGGTGGACGTGGGATGTCGATAGAGGGATTAAAAGGCGTTCCAAAAGGACCTATTAAGAATAAATCTTCTATGCCTGTTATCCTTGTTAAAAATAGCATTGGTGAAAAAATCTTTGCAGATGAATCTGGAAATGAAAGTTCCAAAAATGCATTTGATATTCAAAAATCCACTAAAATGAGTGTTGTTGCAGCAATGCAAAGAATTCCGACTCGAAATGTTGTTGCAATTTGGGAAGGCGATGCAAAATCTCCTGTAAAAGATGAAATGGTTGCTATCGGTGCTCACTATGACCACGTTGGAACAGACGAAAATGCTGATGGTGAAGATAAAATCTGGAATGGAGCAGATGACGATGGTTCAGGAACTGTTGGCGTTTTAGCAATTGCTGAAGCTCTATCGAAAGCAAAGAAACGTCCAAAACGTTCTGTGCTTTTCGTATGGCACGCAGGTGAGGAAAAAGGTTTACTTGGAGCAGAGTATTTTAACAAATATCCGACGGTTGATATTAAGAAAGTTGTTGCACAACTGAATATCGATATGATCGGACGTAGTAAGAAGCCAGGTGACACCAATCCAAAAAATAGAGAACTTTCAGGACCGAATGAAGTTTATGTTATCGGTTCGGAAATGATGAGCTCGACTCTCGGAGCGGTGACAAAGCAAACAAATAGTTCGTACATGAATATGGACTACAACTACAAATACGATGATCCGAAAGACCCAAATCGTTTCTTCTTCCGCTCAGATCACTATAGATACGCACAAAATGGTATTCCAGTGGTTTTCTGGTTTTCTGGAGTTCATGAAGATTATCACCAGCCGAGTGACCACGTTGAAAAGATTGATTTTCAGAAGCTGGAAAAAATCGTTAGAACAATCTTTTTGACCACTTGGGAACTTGCAGAACTTAAAGAACGTCCAGCGGTTGATAAGAAGCTTCCACCTGAATTAAGGAGAAGAAGTTAGATTTTTAACTAATGTAAATAGAAAGCGTTCTCTAAAACAGGAGAACGCTTTTTTTGTTGAAAAGATTACTTAAACACAATACCAATTCCAAAACGAACATTTTGGTCAACCCGACTATTAGAATAGATCGGATTGTAATCAACCTGAATAGCCCTTAAATCAATTCGTTTATTGATTTTTATATCTAATCCACCTCCAAATGCTCCCGCAAATCCTGTGTCGGAGAAAGTTACATTTGCCGGAGAGATTTTATTGCGATTGTGTCCGACTCCAACAAGTGCATGAGCAAAGGGTTTTAATCTTTTTTCTGACGCATTATCTTTTATCTGCACGCCTCCGAGAAAATTATAAACTGAGCGTGTTGTTTCGACATTTACATTAAATCTCTCTTTTTTGAATGCTGCTGAGAAATCAGCTTTAACACCGACATAACGTGTGACGTTTCGGACATATGAAGCGTTTACTCCATTAAATCCTTCACGTGAATCCAAATCTCCAACATTTTGATGGGAAAATCCGACAAAAACCTCATTTTTATTGTAATCATCAGAGCCTTGTGCAACAGCAACAAAACTCATCGCAAAAATTAAGCTAAAAGCTAAAAAAAACTTATTCATATTTTATGTACTCCTTGAAATGAATATAGATAAATTCTTCTGTGTTTTTGACACAAAAATAACCTTGCAGATATTTCTAACTGCTGATCTCCACAAGGTTTTACCACGCTTTTGTAGCGTTCAGATTAATAGATGAGATGGGAAAAACAGGTGGTTGTATAATTGAGAAAATTTTCAGAAAGAATTGATATTTTAGATTAAAAATTCATAAGAAGAGTTAAAAAAAAAAAAGGTGTAGTGAGCAATCACACCTTTTTTCCTCAAAATATGCAGAAATAATTTTATTTGAACACTAACCCAACTCCGATCCTCACATTGTGCTGTGTAAAGCCAGCAAATCTAATCGGATTTGCTTTCAAGCAGGATTTTATATGCTTTGGATTTGCTTAACCCAAATTCTTTAGCAGCTTTTTTTAAAGCTTTTTTGTGATTAAGTCCTTCTCCTTCAAGTTCAATAACTCTCTGAGGAATCATCTCAGATAAATTAATTTCCGGCTCATCAGAAACAATTTGATTTCGGTCAATTATCAAAACAATCTCTCCTTTTGTATTTTGATTAGAGAAAGTATTAGATAAAGTTTCCAAGTCATCTTGAATAAATTCTTCGTGAAGTTTGGTTATTTCACGGGCAACACAAGCTTTTCGATTTCCCAAAACTTCCAAGCAATCAGCCAATGATTTTGCGATACGATGCGGGGACTCATAAAAAACCAAGGTAGCTTTCAAGTTACTTACTTCTTCTAAACTCTTTTTCCGCTCGCCTTTTTTTGAAGGTAAAAAACCACCAAAGTAAATTGCATCAGTTGGTAAACCCGAGGCAATTACGGCATTTACAAAAGCAACTGCACCAGGAATAGGTGTTACTTTTGCTCCAATTTCATGAGCTTTTTGAACAATGCGAAAACTTGGATCGGAGATGCCGGGAGTTCCCGCATCTGTTATTACGGCAATGGATTTTCCAATTTTTAATAAGTTTGTAAGTTCTTCAGCACGCTTGGATTCATTGTGGTCGTGGTAACTAATAAGCTTTTGTGTGATCTGAAAATGTTGTAAGAGTTTTCCGGTGTGACGTGTGTCTTCGCAAGCAACGACATCAACAAGTTTCAAGATTTCCAAAGCCCTCAAGGAAATATCTTGTAAGTTACCGATGGGAGTTGCGATAAGGTAGAGCGTACCAAGCATAATCTTCGTATTTTAAAAGCTAAATTTAAAACGGTAAGTGAATAATAGAGAATAGTTTAAAAAAATAAAAGCCTAAACTTCAGGCTTAGGCTTTTAGGGGGCGTGACTTTTATGAATAGAAGGGCTGGAACGTTAAGCCACGCTCAAGTCATTTTAGATTAAATTTTAGAATGGAAAGTTTCTCCAAATATCGCTGATACGGCGATTATTATTGTATCTTCCGTTGTAGCTCATATTGTAAGCTCTAGCGATTGTGCGGAGGTCTCTTTCGATACTGTTCCATTCATTTCTCAAGCTTCTGTTTACACGACTTCTTGAAATTTCTCGATCGAGTTGCTGTCCAAGACTTAAGACTCTGCGAACTTCATCGAAGCTATCATTGTAATCACGATTGTTGTCGTATTCGTCTTCTAAGTCCTTGACTGCATCGTTAAATCTATCGGATAGATTCTCAACGTTGCTTCTGTAGCGACGGCGACCATAGTCGTCATCAAATTCTCGGTCAATTCTATCTTCAAATCTTGCACTCTTGTATTTTAGGCTAACGATTGTTGAGCGTAGGTTTCCTCTTCTGCCCCAACTTCCGTTTCGATTGTTTCTTCTATTTCTGTCGTTTCTACCCCAACGATCATTTCTACCACGATCGTTTCTGCCCCAGCGGTCGTTTCTGCCGTTATAGCGGGTATTATAAGCACGGGCGATAATTCTTATGTCATTTTGCATTCTATTCCAGTAGCTTCTGATAGTTCGGTTTCTGTTAGCTCTGGATCTTCTAAGTGCATTTCCTAATTGCTGACTAGTGCTGATTACGCGACGAGCTTCATCTGAGCTACTACGCATACTTCTGTATCCATCGTATTCGTCATCTAGGTCTTCGGCGGCATTTTTGAATCTTTCAGCTAATCTGTTGAGGTTATCTTCCCGACGTGTTCCGTCATATCTGCTTCTGTCTAACTCACGGTCAAGAACATCTTCAAATCTGCGAGCATTATTTCTTAAGTTTTTGATTGTTGAATTTAAGTTTGAATTTCCGTAGTAACCTGAGTTCCTACGGTTGTCACGCCATTGTGCGGACGCAACAACTGTTAATCCCATGACCATTACAGCTAATGTAAAGATCGAAATTAAATTTTTATAGCGACCCATAATATTTCTCCTTAGTACAAATTAATAGCAATACTTCTTTTCGGCAAAAAAGTTTAGGCATATTGCCTTTGGCTTTTTAACAAAGCAAAGTGTGTGCCAATTATGTGGTGTGTGGGCTAAATGTAGAGTTTATAATGGGTTAGCAGTTTGAGTGGCTGGTGAGTTATTTAATAAATTAACATTCTCGTAAGTTTGGTGTTCCAAATGGTTAGTTTTATAGAAAGAATAAAGCGTTGAGTTTTTCTAAAACTCAACGCTTTATTTCAATTTGATTAGTTAGTGTTTTATTCGCTCAATGCTTTTGCAGCGTTTAAGCGACCTCCGTTTTCGACCTTTCCATCTAAAACATCAAGTTTATCAACTGATTTCAGAAGTTTTTCTCGAAGCTTTTCGACTTTAATTTTAGGATTGTCAGCAATGATTAAAGCCGCAACGCCAGCAACTTGTGGAGTTGCCATAGATGTTCCGGATGCTTCTCTGAAACCATCGTTTAACCAAGTTGAAAGGATTTCTTTACCAGGAGCAGCGATATGGACTGTTTTGACACCGTAGTTTGAGAAGGAAGCTAAAGTATCATTTCTGTCCAAAGCCGCAACGCTGATTACGTTTGGCAGGTTGTAATTTGAAGGATAGTGCGGACGCTTATCGTTATCCGTACTGTTATTTCCTGCCGCCGCTACAAATAAAATTCCTTGTTCACCTGCTGCACGAATTGCATCTTCGAGTGCCTTTGAATACTGAGTCGAACCCCAACTTGCATTGATAACACGAATGTTTACGCCAGCTTTTTTACGGTCAATTGCATAGTTGATAGCTTCGATAGCATTCTTAGTTGAACCAAAACCGCCACGACCTAAAAACTTGAGCGGCATAATTTCGACTTTCCAGTTAACACCTGAAATTCCTTTTTTGTTATTTCCTTCAGCACCGATGATTCCTGCACAGTGTGTTCCATGCCCATTATCATCCATCGGATCACCGGAATTTTCATCGGCATTAAAACCTTTTTTATCATCGATGGTTCCAATTTCATCATCGACGTATGCCGGAACATCATTTGGACGGAACCAGATGTTATTAACCAAATCCTGATGTGTGTAATCAACTCCTGTGTCCAATACAGCTACAACTACATCTTCGCTTCCTTGTGTTTTGAGCCAGGCTTTTAAGGCATCTAGGTGAGCCTTAGCTTTTCCACCGCCTTGACCTTCATTATTCAGAGCCCACTGTTCACTGAACATCGGATCATTTGGAGCAGTTGTTGGCTGGTCATCTAGGACAGGAGCGTTTTCAGCGACTTGATTAATACTGATTTGGAAATTAGGTTCGGCATATAAAACCGAATCGCTCATTTTGCTGTATTGTTCAGCAACTGACTTAGCATCAAGATTGTCTAAATCGTCAATCGCTACGAGATTGTTAACCGATTCAATTTCATCTTCAACGCGGTCATTATTTTTTGCCGCAATTCTTTTGATTTCTTCCAAACTAACGTCTGAGCGGAATTTAACTAAAACTTCCGGCTCAGAGGCATTTTTTGTGCGTTTGATAGAAATTGGTTTTGTAACTGTTTCTTTAACATCAACTGCTCGTTCAATTCTTCTTTCTTGAATTTGTGCTTGCCAGTTTCTAATTTGTCCGGCAATCGCTGCAATGCTGATAATTACTAACGCTATTCCAAGATGTATCCAAAAATTATTTTTATTCATATTTGCTCCAAAAACTTCTTTAAGCAAAAAATTCTGCTTTTTCTAACAACCTAGTACGATTCGATCATGTGGTTGTTTCCATCAAAGTTTACAAGTCGCAGTTGATATTTATCACCGCGATATTCATAACCTTCGCCATTCGCCGCAAGATTAATTGACCAACCATAAGAAATCATTTGAGCTGCCATTTCATCATCGACGGTTGCTCCTAAAGACATATCAGAAAACTCCTTATCTTCGACCGACACAGTTTCGACGGAATCTTCCTCTATGTTTAAACGATTTGCCAGGTCTTTTCTTGCTTTTTGCGTGGCTGTTTCTTTATTAAGGCTCATTTATTTAATTAATACCATAATATAAGATGTCGGGTGCATTTATAATTTTGCAATTCTTTTTATCAATAGTCAATAAAATTAAATGCTTTTGAGATGATTTCAGGAAGGCTTTACAAGCATAAAGTCACATAACTGTTACTAGAAAAAGGGTTAGAAAATTCAGGCTCTGAAGAACTAAAAAAAATTGAAATTAAATAGAAACAGAGCTATAATGAAATTTAACTTATCAGAGGGCGTATTATTCGCTATATAGTACGTCGCTAACACAAATTTTATAGATCAGTATCAAAAATAATATAATTACCAAAAAGGCTGTCGAATCAGACAGCCTTTTTCATTTTTCTTTGTTTTCTTAAAAGCAGTAACTGCGATAATTCGACGAGTGCGGGAACGATAAACACAGCACATGTAAAACCTAAAATTAGTCCCGACGTAACTCTTGTAAAATGAGTATTTTCCCAAATTTCGAAAAAGGTAAGTGACCAATCGATCGCCATCGGAATCATTGCTAAGAAAAGCCAGAATCTAGGGAAAGGCTCGATCTCTTCCATTGAGCGAAAGAGCGGATAGCTGATCAAACCCAGAAAAATACCAAAGTAAACTCCTGTGCATCTTGAGCAAACTGCAAATTGATGTTCCAGAACGTGAAATGAACGAGAGGGCATTTGATGACAAACGTAACTAAAGAAATTATAGATTGGATTTGAAATATTAGTTATGTCATTTAAAGCAGCAAAAGGTGCCAGTAAAATTACAAAAACCCAGATGCCAACTATGGCTAAAACTAATCCCCAAAGCTGAAAAGCCCTTTTTTTCAAATTTTTCAAAACAGCTTGCGGAGTATAATTTTCGACACTATCGGGCATAAAAAAAACTGAAAATTCGTAAAATTGCTAGTATATTTATAATACATCAGTTATAAATTTAATAAAGTTCTAAAATATTTAGTGCAAATTGAATATCGTAGAATCGTCATTTTTTTGTTCATTCGCTAAAAATAGTTTGTTGGTTCAAAAAAGTTTTGTCGTCGCAAAACTTAATGAAAGCGGAAGTTGCAATTAATAAGAAATGGGAATTAACGGAAGTCGCTTTAGATAGATTGCTCGCGGCTTTATCTGAAGACCGTAATGAAGCTGGAGAGAAATATCTTCTTCTCTGCAAAAATTTATTGCGGTATTTTGAGGTGCGTGGAATTGCCCGTTCACAATCAGCGGTTGATGAAGTCATTAATCGCCTCGCCAAAAAACTGGAATCAGGCGAACAGCTTGAAAATGTAAACACATACGCCCTTGGTATCGCTCGCCTTGTCACCCTTGAAGAACGCCGATCTCTCGAACAAAAAACATCAAATGAATTACCTGAAGTAAGTATTTCGCCCGTTGAGGAAGAAAAATCAGACCAGGGAGATGAACTTTCATGTCTCAACAAATGTCTGGATGAATTAAAACCGGAAAAAAGAGAATTGATCAAAGGATATTATCAGGGCGAGCGTCAGGAAAAGATAGAGAATCGTAAAAAAATGGCTGAAAAACTGGGCATTCCGCAGAATGCTTTACGAAGCCGTGCAGTCAGATTACGTAGCAGATTGGAGTCCTGTATAAAAAAATGTATGCAAATAAAAAATTTTTAAGAAAAAAAACGACACATTTTGGGTAAGTTTGTCAGTTATAAATGAAAGTTACCCCCGAACTGTATTTTGGAAGCAACGGGAAAAATGAAAAACATAGAAGAAAACAAAAAAATAGCAACTCAATATCTATACGGGGAATTAAGTAATACCGAGCGGGATAATTTGGAAGAACGTCTTTTCACGGACGAAGATTTTAGTCTGTTTGTAGATGAAGTCGAAAATGATCTGATTGACGAATATGTACGTGGGGAACTTTTATTTGAAGAAAAAAGAAAATTTGAAAAGAAATATCTGACAACCGAAAGTAGGTTTGAAAGAGTCGCCGTTGCGAGAACCTTACAAAATGAATTATTTAATGAAGAGAAAGTAGTTTCAACTGAGGAAAGTAAAGGTTTTTGGGAATCTCTCGCAGGTTTATTTCGTCTTCCAAATTTGGCTTTGGCAGGAGGCTTAGGAGCAATTTTGCTAATGCTTTTGCTTGGCGGAGTTTGGATTGCGACACAGCCTAAAAGCGGCGAAAATATCGTAAACAAAGAGGATTCCAACTTAAAAGAGAATATTCCTGTTCAGATCGAACCGACGCCGGAATTTACACCAGAGCCGGAGAAATCTCCTTCGGAAGTTACCCAAGAAAACACAAACAAATCAGAGGAATTAGATAAGAAAGCAGTTGATACAAACAAAGAATCAGTTTCAAAAAATCCTGATGTAAATAAGTCAAAACCGAAACCAACTCCAAAACCTGTAGAGAAAGAGCCAAAGACAGTTAAGAAACCAAAACCTGTCAGACCACAACCGAAAGTTTTTGCCTTTTCACTTTTGCCGCCATTGCGTAGCAGCACAACTCCTGTGCTAAAAATTCCTTCAACGGCAAAAACAGTTCGTTTGCGTTTACTTGATAATTTTGGCGACAAATATGAGAAGTTCATCATTGATTTAAATAATGGTGGTGGTTCAACGATCTGGAGTCGGGAATTGAAAGCTTCCAAAAAACGTCCGCAAAAATCAATCAGTATCAGTATTTCGAGTGATAAATTCCAAAAAGGAAATCAAGAAATCGCAGTTAAAGGCATTACCAAAGAAGGTGAGGTTGAAGAAATTAATTACTACAACTTCACGGTTGAAAAGAAGTGAAAGCAAGAATCATTTCAAGAGGAGCAGTAAAATGTTTGTAAAGCAGTTATTAGTCGCAACAGTATTTTTTATTTGTTTAGTAAGCATTTCAGCACAAGTTGATAGTAAGGCTGAGGCTGAAAAGCTTTATGAAGAGGCGAAAACCTTACATCGCAGTAATAAAGCTGAGTCAATGAAGCAGGCGATAAAAAAATATGAAGAACTAATACCTGTCTTTAATAAACTTGAGATGCAAAAGCACGAAGCCGACGCAAATAATAATATCGGGCATATTTACAAGCGTCTTAGCCAATTTGAAAAATCCATACCATACTTTCAGAAATCAGCTGAGCTCAACCACCAAATTAATAACTCACAGGGAGAAATATTTGCTTTGTTGAATATGTCTCAGTCCTTTCGGGGATTAGGAAAATATCCTGAAGCGATATCTTCTATAAATGAAGCTCAAAAAATTGCAAAAGCTGCGAATGATGAAGAAAAAGAAGCAATGGTTCTAAATGAGCTGGGAGTTATCTATTTTAGACAGGGGAAAATACCAAATTCGCTAGAGAATTTTGAGAAAGCCGCAGCAGTTTTTGAGAGATCGGGAAAACTAAAACCACAAGTTTCTTTGTTAAATAATATAGGTTTAATCAGTCGTTTGTATGGTTATCAAGATAAAGCTCTGGAAAGCTACACGAAAGCTCTAAAAATAGCTAAAGCTCTAAATCATAAAGAAGGTGAAGCAGATATAAATATCAATTTATCAGTCGCTTACTCAGATATGTTTAAGATAGATGAAGCAATGAAGCATTTTAATAATGCCTTATCTATTTTTAGAGAAAGCGGAAATAAGCAAAGAGAAGCTGTAACACTCAACAATATAGGTGTTTTTTACAATGCTCTGGGCGACTACACAAAAGCACAGGATTATTATAAACAAGCCACTGATATTTCCCAGAAAATAGGAGATAAGCGAAACTATGCCTCAAGTTTGAAGAACCTCGGTATTTCTCTACTAAATATCGGCAAACCGGACGAAGCATTGAACAAACTACTAAAAGCACTTGAAATTAGTCGAAGTTTGAAAGACCGCCAGAATGAGGGGTGGATTTTGAACAATGTCGGAGTTGTTTATGAAAAGAAAGGTGATTATTCAAAAGCTGTAGATTATATGAATCAATCTTTGAATATTCTTGAATCTTTAGGCAATAAGGAAGGTATAGCAAATACTCTCTATAATTTAGCCGGCACATTGTATTTATCAAATGAAAAAGAAAAAGCATTAAGTAGCTATGAAAAAGCTTTACAAATTAGAAAGGAGTTGCGAAATTCAGGCGAAATAGCAAAAAACTTGTTAGGAATAGCTAAGATAAAAAGAGACGTCGGAGATATTGAAAATGCCCGAAAAGCTATTGAAGAAGCGATAGAAACAGTAGAGTCTTTACGTGCCGTAATATTGAATCAGAACTTACGATCTTCGTATTTTGCTTTGAGTCAGGACATCTATGATTTTTATATAGATTTATTAATGAATGCTGGAAAAGGTGAAGTATCTGCTGAAAATATCAAAAAAGTATTTGAAGTAAGTGAACAGGCTAGGGCAAGAAGTTTATTAGAAACTCTTGCGGAATCCAGAACAAACCTTCAACAGGGAATTAGCAAAGAATTATTAGATAAAGAAAAGCTCCTTAGAGGAAGAATAAATGCAAGGGAGCGTCAACGAGTTAGTCTTACAAGAAGAAAAGCAAAGGCTGAAAGAGTTAAAGCGGTTGAGCAAGAAGTTAAAGAATTACTTGTCGAATATGAACAAGTAAAAACTCAAATTAAGTCCGCTAATCCAAAATATGCGACCTTGATCCGTCCTAAACCAATTTCTTTAGAAAAAGTACAGCAAGAAATCTTAGATGAAAACACTGTTTTACTTCAATACTCGATGGGGGAAGAGAGAAGCTATCTGTGGGCAATTACAAAAGATTCAGTTAAAAGTTATAAGTTACCTAAGTATAGAAAGATATTTGATGTTGCGAAAAACTTTATTGACTCATTGAATTCGAGAAGTAAGACCGTAAAAGATGAAAATTATCGAAGTAGAGAGTTGCGTTTGGGACAATCAGATAAAGAATTTTTCAAAGCAAATGAAAATCTCAGCAAAATTTTGTTTCCTTTTGATATGGAAAAGTTAAAGGGAAAGCGTCTGGTAATTGTTTCCGAGGATGCTCTCCATTACATTCCTTTCTCGGCTCTTATTCTTAAGAATTCGAAGGACTCAAATAAGAGAAAATTTTTGATTGAAAACAATGAGGTCATTAATTTACCTTCTATTTCGACATTAGCGTTTCTGCGCGATAGTTCAAATGAAGCATCTGCTAAATCGACAGATTTGGTAGCAATAATAGCTGACCCTGTTTTTAGCAAGGATGATGTAAGAGTAAAAACAGAATTAGCAAAAGCTAAATCCAATGGAAAATCCAATTTGTCGGACAATATGAATGTTCAAGCTAAATTGGTTAGTTCAAAATTTCGTTCAGATTTATCAAGACTACGCTTTAGCCGTCGGGAAGCTGAAGCCATATCCAAGTTTATTCCGAAAAATGATAAATTAGTTGCACTTGATTTTGATGCTAATGTTCAATTATTCGAAAGTCCGAAATTCAGTCGAGCAAAAATAATACATCTTGCAACTCACGGAATCGTTATGAGCGAATACCCCGGACTCTCAGGAATTGTCTTATCTTTAGTAGGCAAAGATGGAAAGCAACAAGAAGGTTATTTAAGACTTCACGATATTTATAACCTAAAATTAAATGCTGACTTGGTAGTTTTAAGTGCTTGTGACACTGCTTTAGGAAAAGATGTACGCGGTGAAGGGATGGTCGGTCTAACTCGCGGATTTATGTATGCAGGGGCAGAGAGAGTGGTTGCAAGTCTCTGGAAGGTAGAAGATCGTGCGACCGCAGAACTGATGAAAAAATTCTATCAGTCAATGCTTAAAGACGGACATAATCCAACGGCAGCACTTCGCTTAGCACAGATTCAAATGATCAAAGATAAGCGTTGGAAACACCCATATTACTGGGCAGCATTCACCGTCCAAGGGGATTGGAAATAATCAAAATCTAAAAAAAGACAAGCAAAAGAGATGTAGATTTTTAAGTTTACATCTCTTTTGCTTTTTTGTTGCGACACATTTTTGCATTTTTCTTCACTTACAAGTGAAAAGCAATTTCAAGCGTTAGTGAGATTCAAAACATTCTAAACTCGAACGCTAATTAAATAATTTGTGAGGAGAAAAAAAATGACAAAACAAAAATTCCAACAAGCTTTGAAAAGAACAAAAATAACACTTTTGATGACAACAATGATTTTGAGCATATTAGCAATATCTGCCTATGCGGTTGATGTAAGAATTGATATGCAGGGTTCGACTGCAACAGTTCCAAAGGGAAATACTGTAACCCGTAATTTATACAGAATTCCTGCAAGAACAGCCGGACAGATCAGACTCAGATTAAAATGGCACGCAGTAAATCCGATACCTTTTTTTAATAGACTAACCGTGCGTCTGAGAAAAGGAAATTCGACCGTAAGAACAAGCAACTGTTTTTCATATCATTCAAACAAAACTCCGAAATGTATTATCAATTACAATGTTGGTCATGCAATGGCAAATAGACGCGGTAACTGGAATGTGCAAGTAACTAATAACAGCGGATTGGAAGTTATCGGGTTTGATGTCGAAAAAGGTGCAGATGCTTTACCTCTAGTTCCAAGATTCATATCAGTTTTCCGATATACACCTGCTCCACCACCTTGTAGTGAAGCCACTAAAAAAATTGATATGCAAGGTTCAACTGCAACAGTTCCAAAGGGAAATACTGTAACGCGTAACCTTTACAATATCGGCAAATCAAAAGGTATTATCTTACTAAGAGCTAAATGGCATGCAGTCAATCCCGTACCTTTTTTCAACTCCTTGACAGTTAAGCTGAAAAAACCAAATGGACAAACGGCAAGAATGAAAACAGCTTATTCATACCACAACAAAATTGGAAGACCGAAGATGGTAATCCGATACAACGTAACAGATGCCGATGCACAAATGACGGGACGCTGGAAACTAGAAGTCACAAACAATAGCGGACTTGAGGTTGTGGGGTTTGATGTTGAAAAAGGAAATGACCCAATACCACTAGTACCAAACTTCAAAAGCACATATCGAAATTCCTGTTCTTAATTAATTTGAGAATCCTAGGCGGCACTTTTTAGCACAAAGTGTCGCCTTTTTATTTTTTAACAAGAGCTTCGAGAAAGCTAGAAGCTATACATTTTTCAGTTTTAATCTTTTACCAATAAACTGGGGGCGAATATGTTTAAGTCGAAAATATATTTTGTTGTGATTCAAGTAGTTTTTTTCCTTTTAGTATTTGCAGGAATTTCCGATAAGGTGTTTGCGACAGATACTAGAATATATTTATCGAATCCGCAGTATTCAAGAAAAATCTCTGCTGGAAAATCAAAAAACTTTAGAATTTCAGGGATACCGAGAAACAAACCCGGGCAAATTAGATTGAAGATAAAATGGCACGTTCAAAGCTCGACTCCTTTATTCAATAAACTCCAAATTCAACTCAGACATGGAGAAAACAGAACGCTTCGAACCAAAAATTGTTATTCCTACCACGCAAACGGAAAAAGCCCTAGATGCATCATCAACCTCACGGTTAGCCAAAGCGAAGCAACCAGATATCGAAATTCAAGCGTTGATTTATGGTATTTGAAGGTAATAAATAATTTTGGTTTTGCCGTAACAGGGTTTGATATCGAAAAGGGAAATGATACGTCCGTGCAGAATTTTCGGTCAGTTTATCGAACGACGGCAGACACTTGTGTAAACGTGAGAAAAAATATCGTGCTCAGCGGCGGAAAATTGAACATTCCCGACAGGGCATCAAGAATAAGAGAAATTAAAAATATTGATAAGTTTGCCGGTTATATAAACCTAACTGGAAAATGGCACGCAAATCATCCCTTGATGCCATATGTAAAGCTAAAAATACAAATAATCAAACCCGACGGAAAAAAAATGAAGGCGGCTAATTATTATTCAATTCATTCCACTAATGCATACAATCCAAAACTTAGAAATAAGGAGTTTCCAGTTTCACCCGCATTAGCTTCCTCTACGGGCAAGTGGAAAATAAAGGTTACAAATAATAGTGGTTATGATGTAGTTGGTTTTGACTTGAGAAAAGGCTCGGATATTAATCCGCTGATTCCGGGATTTAATAGTTACTATCAAACTACGTGTCCTAATAACTGATTTTTGGACATAAACTTTATAAATCTTCAGCAATACTTTTTAAAGGGAAAGTATTGCTTTTTTCTTGAAAACGCAAAAAAAGATTTTTATAAAAAAAACGACACATTTCTAAAATTCTATTCAGTTAAAAATGAGAAGCAATTATGTAGAAGGAAATATCCTTTTGTGTCCCGCTTTTAAATTAAAAAGGAGAAAAGGAAATGAGAATGGAAAAGATGTTTTTGAAATTAGGTTTTAGTTTTACTTTATTTGTTTTGTTTGGAGTATTAAGTTCGGTTTCGATATATGGTAGCAACACAAGACTTCCATCCATTAATATCAAAAAAGGCTCAACTTATGCCTACTCAAAACCTTTTTATGTTACTGGTAAAGGGGAACTAAAAATTACTGTGAGAGTTGCGGTAAAAGGTTTCTTTGGTTCGGGAGGCAGTTCGCGATACCGAGTAGCTTTAATGCGAGAAAAAAGCGAGGTTGACGTTAAATATGTAACGACATCTACATCAGGAAAAAATGTCTATTTGAGATATCCTATTTCCAGTTGCAGCAGAACAGGCAAATATCAAATTAGGATAAGGAACTATTCTTCCCAGAATCCGCAGCCCGGGGCTGCGAGCTTTAGACCATTTAATCGACCAATTAAGCAAATAATAAACTATACTATGCCGGGGTTTGCAGTTCCTCAAGGGCATAGGGTTACACGCGATATATATAATCACCGTGAACCCAAAGGCACAGGTAGATTAGAAATAACCGGGAATTGGAGTAGTGATTGTTATCTTTCTCCTACAAAATGTAAATTAATATTTAGACTGAAAAGTAATAACCAAACTGTTGCTTACAAAAGCGGGTATCCAATAACCTCACTTTATCCTTCTAATCAGAGAATGAGAATTATTTACAATGTCCCCGCAAATAGAGTAGGTAGTGATTGGAAATTAGAGGTTATTGGAAGTTCGATAGGAAGTGCTTCAAACGTTACTCCAAAACTTTATTTCATTCCAGATTGTAGATAAATTTCAAAGTAAGAAAACAAAATAGCAAATGAAGAGCGAGACCTAGAAATTAAGTCTCGCTCTTCATTTTTTCAAAGAAAAACCGACACATGTTCTTATTTGGTTACAGTTAATAATGAAGGAAGATTTTGGCAATTTTCAAAAAAAAGCGTGCCTAAATCTTAAGGTGGCAAAAGAATTTAAAGGAGAGAGAAAATGAACGTAGAATTAAGCAAAATATCGACAAGTTTTGAAACCCAAAAGACTACAGCAACAAAGGTCTTTTTTATTGCATTAGTGGTATTTGTCTTTGGGGCAGCTAATTTTGTTCAAGGAAATACATTGAGTTTGGAGGGACGAACGCCTATTTCTATTAAGAAGGGAAAAAGCGTAACTCGAAATATTAAAAACGTTGGTGGTATAGGAAGATTTAACTTCAGAATGAATTGGTACACCAACACTTTGATACCTAATCGAATTAGCCGCTTAAAAATTCAACTGAAACATGGAAACAGAATTCTGCATACAAAGAATTGTTATCCATTAAGTGCTTCCGGAAAAAGTCCGAGATGTGTTTATGCATTTGATGTTAGTGGAACTGAATCAAAAAGATCGGGCAAATGGAAACTCACCATAACAAATAATAGCAATTACGACGTCAAGGGATTTGATATTCGCAAAGGGAATGATCGAAATCCGCTTCTCTCAAATTTTTACAGCACTTTTAAGGTGAAAGTTAGTTGTAGAGCAAAATATTGGATTGATTTGGAAGAACGAACTTTATCACTCAATAAAGGAAGAACAATAACCCGTCGAATTTATCTTAAACCTACAGATATTATTAAGGAAGGACGACTAAGGTTAAGAGCAAAATGGCACGTTGCTAGTGTTATTCCAACATTCAACAAATTAAAAATTCAACTTATTAAACCAAATGGACAGGTTGCTCGAACAGGTTCTTACTATTCATATCAAGCCAGAGGCAAATATCCACGTCTTGATTTTACCTACAACGTAAGCAGAGCCGATGCCAATCTTCGCGGAAATTGGCAGTTAAAGATCACAAATAACAGCAGATTTAATATAAATGGTTTTGACCTTGAAAAAGGCAGGGATTTAAATCCGCTGGTGCCATCTTTCAAAAGCGAATACATACCAAAATGTTCACCTCATTACTAAAAAAAGAAGTCACTCTAAGCAAATTTGAAAAGCAATATTCAAGAGAATTCAAAGGAGAAATGAGATGAGATTAAAAAATAATTTATTGAAATTAACGATGTGTTTTATTTTTTTCGCTTTAGTGGGAACTATAAGTTCAGTTTCGATTTACGCAAATTCAGTAAGACTTCCATCAATCAATATTGCAAAAGGTACAAAGTACGCTTATTCAAAATCTTTTTGGGTTACTAATAAAGGAGAACTGAAAGTTACAGTAAAAGTAGCAGTCGCAGGTTTTTTCGGTTCAGGTGGAACTTCTCGTTATCGGGTTGTATTGATGCGAGAAAATAGAGAAGTTCAGGTTAAATATGTAACAACATCCGCAGCCGGAAAAAATGTTTATTTAAGATATGTTGTTTCTAATTGTAATCAGAAAGGACGATATAAAATCAGAATAAGAAACTATTCTTCAAGTAATCCTCAACCGGGTGTGGCGAATTTTAATCCATTTTACCCACCAATACTAAAGATGACTTCTTACAACATGTCGTCATTTTCGGTCTCAAAAAAACGAACTGTTATTCGTGATATACCACGACAACATGAACCTAAAAGCCTTGGTAGACTTATATTGACTGCCAATTGGGCAGGCGGAACTAATTGTTTTCTCAGTCCTGGTGGTTGCAGATTAGGTTTTCGGCTAAAACGCAATAACAAATACACTTATCTTCAGCCGAATGTTTCTAGTGGAAACTTCAAAATAGAGTTCAACCTTCGCAGAAGTGAAATCGGAGGTGATTGGAAAGTAGAAGTTATTGGAAGTCCAAATGGAAATGTTTCAAACGTTAGGACGCGAATTCGTTTTTTTCCAAAGTGCAGTTAATTTCCTTGGTTAAAAATTAGAAGAAATAAATAAAGGACGAGGCTTAACTTATTTATTGAGTCTCGTCTTTTTATTTCACTCAAAAAAAAACAACACATTTCCAAAATTTTTTGCAGTTATGAATGAAAGGTGATTTTGAGAGTTAAGGGGAATAAAACATTTCCTCGAAATCAAATGTCGATTAATTAATTTGAAGGAGAAAATGAAAATGAAAAAATTAACAAATGCGAAAAATTTATTTTTGGTGATGACAATGATTTTGGGGTTGTTTGCAGTGTCGGCATTTGCAATTGATAGACGAATTGATATGCAAGGCTCGGCAGCAGCTATTCCAAGAGGTCAAACGATAACTCGGAGTTTATACCGAATTCCTACAAGAACAGCCGGACAGATCAGACTCAGATTAAAATGGCACGTAGTAAATCCAATTCCAATTTTTACCAGATTAACTGTACGTTTAAGACACGGAAACAGAATCTTGAGAACGAGCAACTGTTATTCTTACCATTCAAATAAAAATCCAAAATGTATTCTCTACTACACAGTGAGTCAAGCAGAAGCAAGACGCAGTGGTCCGTGGAATATTAAGATAACCAATAATAGCGGATTTATGGTTATGGGGTTTGATGTAGAAAAAGGTTCTGATGTGCTCCCCGCAGTTCCGAATTTCAGATCTGTATTTCGATATACGCCTTCCACGTCTCCTTGTACAAGCAAAACCCAATATCTAAATATGCAGGGAACACCAGCAAAAGTTTCAAAAGGAAACACACTTACTCGTAATCTATATGGTGTTGGAAAATCAAAAGGCGTAATTTTGGTAAAAGCTAAGTGGTATTCGGCAATGTCTCTTCTAACTTACGATCCATTGACTGTAAAACTCATAAAACCAAACGGAAGAACCGCAGTAACTAGAACGGCTTACTCCTATCATAGTCCTATTGGAAGAACCAAAATGAATATCCGTTATAATGTAACCAGTGCGGATGCTCGACTTTCGGGATCTTGGAAAATTAGAATTCAGAATAATACCAGAGGCGATATATTTGGTTTTGACATCGAAAAAGGTAGAGATTCATCCCGAGCAGTTCCGAATTTCAGAAGTACATATAAAAATTATTGTTCTTAATCCCCATAAACACTCCTTTGCGATACTTCTTCGGCGAGAAGTGTCGCCTTTTTTAACTTAAATCTAGAAAAAAAACGATACATTTTTGCACAATGTTTCAGTTATAAGTGAAAGGCTTTTATGTAGGAGAACATATTCTTTTACCCCCGTCTTATCAACTAAAAAGGAGAAAGATAATGAAAAAAGAAAAGAAAGTATTGAAGATAATAGGTGGCTTGGTTTCTTTAGTTTTATTTGTGATTTTGGGGGCAATCTCAACAAATGCTGAAGTAGTAAATTTAGGATCAATTAACATACCAAAAGGTTCAAAATATGCGTATTCTAAAACTTTTTCAGTGCGAACTACCGGGGAAATCAAAATTCCCGTAAATGTTGCTGTAAAGGGGTTTTTGGGTTTGGGAAAGACCACTAGATTCAGAATTGATTTGGTAAAAGGTAATACAAATGTTGTGACTACTAAATATGTGACGACGAACAACAAATTTAAGAGAGTTTATTTAAGACATGTCGTTTTTAGTTGCAGTAAAAAAGGAACTTATAGAGTAAGAATTAAGAATACATCCAGAAAAAACACACAGGTTGGTATTGCAACTTTTCAATGGTTTAATCCGCCAACTCCAAGTTACAGTAGAAAAGGTATAACAAACAGGCAGGGATTAAAAAAAAATCAAGGGATAACTTACCGAATAGATAACTATCGAATAAGTAGAACTGTACATCCCAAAGACGGAACTAGATTGGAAATTACTGGCGTTTGGAAAGGGAGTTGCGGTTTTGACCGATTTGGATGTAAGTTGAAATTTATCTTAAGGAAAGGTAGTTCTATTGTTGCTACAGGAACTGGTTATTCGAAAAGGGCATTTGGAGTTCCAAATAATAAAAAAATGAAGCTTGTATATAATCTTCCACCAAGCAGAGATGGGATAAGTAGGACGTATTCTGATTATTCGCTCGAGGTTAAAGGTGATTCAAGAGGAGATACAGAGGATATTTGGATATGGTTTGAAAGAACTGATGGATGTAAATAATTACTAAGTTGGGAAATTTATTGTTTGAATAGATTTTCTTTACAGATGCAAACAAAGACAAGGTTCAAAAATTTTATTGAGTCTTGTCTTTTTCTATTTCAATAAAAATCTAAAAAAAACGACACATTTTGTTTTGATTTATCAGTTTTAGACAAATGAAAACATTAATACGACGAATTAATAGTTTTCAGGGTTCAAGAATTTACATTATATGAGGAGAAAAAAGATGATAAAACTTAGTTTGAACCAACATAAAACTAAAGTGAAAACTTACATTTTAACGATGACAATGATTCTTGGAGTTTTTGCAGGGATGGCTTTTGCAGATGACATAAGAATCGATATGCAAGGGGGAACAGCAACAGTTCCGAAAGGAAATACTGTAAATAGAGATTTGAGACGTATCCCGCGTGGCATACCGGGAGAAATTAGATTGAGATTAAAATGGCACGCAGTAAATATTTTACCGGTGTTTAATAGGCTAAGAATTCAACTAAGACATGGAAGCCGAGTCTTAAGAACATTTAATTGCTACTCAATGCATGCTAATAGAAACCCGAAGTGCAGAATTAATTATACCGTTAGTTTGGCAGAAGCGAATAGATCAGGTAACTGGAGCTTAAGAATTACAAATAACAGTAATTATGAAGTTGAGGGCTTTGATGTTGAAAAAGGTTCAGATGTTAACCCTTTTGTTCCGAGCAGTGTTCGCTCAATTTATCGTCCTAATTGCCCCAGAACCGTAAATCTTGATATGCAGGGGACAACCCTAACTTTGAAAAAAGGTAATACCCAAACATTAGATATCTACAGAGTTGGAAAAGCAGCAGGAACTATACGACTTAGTGCAAAATGGCACGCGGATAATATTCTCCCAGTACGCTTTCCACCCTTAAATATACAGCTTTTGAAGCCAAACGGAAGAGTTGCTCTTTCTAGGAGAAATGTTCATTCGGTTCATTCGTCGGGGCAATTCCCACGAAAATTTAGAGTTACCTACAATGTGTCTGCGGCAGATGCCCAACTAAATGGAAGGTGGAAGATAAGAGTTACGAACAATAGCAATTACGAAATTAAAGGATTTAACATCGAAAAAGGCTCAGACATCCTTGTTAAACCTTTTCGAAGTACATATAAAGCAAATTGCAGTTTTTAATCTCCCCTTAGATTAGAAACTATTTTGGCGATGCTTCTACGGCAAGGAGTATCGCCTTTTTTTTGTTTAAAGAAAATCCTAAAAAAGGCGACACATTTTCCGCTTAAATGTCAGTTATAAGTGAAAAGCAATTTAATTGGTCTGAGTTTGGAAATTTAACTGTCAGTTTTTTGGGAGAGGAATGAAATGAACGGAAAAACTATTATCCTAAAAGCAACGATTTTTTTATCAACAATGTTTTTGTTGATATTTGTTGCAGATGAAATTTCTGCACAAAGTAATGGCGAATTTGCAGTTACGGCAAGTTTCGCGGATAAGGAAATTAGCCAAACCGAAAAAATAGAGCTGAATTTAGACCGTTCATTGACGAGTGAAGACGGCAAATTAGCAGTATTTATCGGTACAACCGACGTCAGTTCGCTCTTTTCTGTTCAAGATAAAACTCTGAGTTATCAGCCCAGCATTTTTCCACTTCCCATTGGTGAAAATCAACTTTCGATTTATCTAATTAACAAAGCCGGAGAATGGAAGACCATAGCTGAATTGCCTTTGAGAGTTAAAGCCGAAGGGGAAAATGAAAATGTTTCTGATGAAACAAATTCAGACGAAAATAATAATGGCTCGGAGGATTTTAGCGAGGAAAATGGAAATACCGAAGATGGCAAAATGCAATGGGAATTTACGCCAAATGTCTCTCTAAATATAAAAGGACAGAACCAAACAAAAACATTTCCCGAAGATGCTGCTCCCGAAAGAAATCCATTTACAGATTTGGCGGGACAGGGAAACATACTCTTTAAGTTTTCAAAAAGAGGTTGGACACTCAGTAATCAATTTGATTTTGCAGGCTCATCATTTATTCAGGAAGCCTTACGATTTGGAGATTTGCAGAATGAAGCCCCAAAAATAGATCTATCAAGCTATTTGGTCGAACTTTCAAAAGGAAGGTTCAAATTTAATCTCGGACATGTTTCCTTCGGCTCAAACAGACATTTATTAAATAGTTTTTCTAGTCGTGGTTTTACGCTGACAGTTCCGATTGGCAAGCAAAATGATTTTACATTCGCGGCTGCAAATGGAAGTTCGGTAGTCGGTTATGACAATTTTCTCGGCATCTCACGCAAAAAACACAGCCTCGTCAGCGGCACCTTCGCACGTGAATTTGTAAAGGAGCGACCCGGAGGTTTGCGTGTGGAGTTTTCTGTAATGCGTGGTTCACTTCTCCCCTTGGAAAATTTCAATCAAGGCGAAATTAATGATGCCGAGAAAAGCTTAGGGTTCGGTTTTAAGATTCTTGGAAACACTCTGAAAGAAAGACTTCGATATGAAGCAAGTTTTACAAGAAGCAAATTTACAAATCCAAGCGATCCGAATCTTGAACAAGAATTTGAGGTTACGCAAGTTACATCAGAAACAAAAAATGCACGTTACGGAGAAATTAGTTTCGACATAATTCAAGGCTTGAAGCTCTGGAAAGAAAAAAAGCTAAAACTTACAGGAACTTTTCGCCATGAAGAAATTCTCCCTCTTTTCCGCAGCATCGGAGTGTTTACACAAGCTGACCGTCGCAAAAATCAATTTGAGATCACGGGAAATTTAGGCGAAATAAATTTTGGTTTTGGAAACTTACGTGAAAGGGATAACCTCGACGACATCGCTTCGATTCTAAAAACTCTGAATCGCCAAAACAATGTAAATGTAAGCATTCCATTAAACTCATTTTTCACAGGTGAAAAGCCTATTAAATGGCTTCCGACCGTTTCATATACTTTTGGTTTAATTCATCAATACGGAGCATTTTTGCCGACCGCAGGACTTTTTACCGATGAATCACAAGTGCCAAACCAAAAAAGCTACACACAGGCAGTTAATGCTCAATGGATGATTTCTGAAAATTTGACGATCGGTTACGTTCACAATCGAGCGTTTCAGGATAATCGGCAGATCGGCAGAGCAAATGCTGATCTAGCCTCGGCTTCAAACGGCATAACTGTCAATTACAGACCATTTCAAACACTTGGGCTAGATTTTGATTTTGCGAGAGAAAGACAAAAAAGCTTTGAGCTAAATAAAGTTGACCGAACTTTCCGCATAGGTACGCGAGGAACTTGGACTACTCCATATATTAAAAACTCTGTCTTTAGCGGTGGCTTTTCATTCACAATGGCGGGCGATACGGGAAATTTGAATGATACACGCAACGGTGAGCTTGATGCTCAATGGGCATACAATTTCAGCCTTGGTGAAAATAAATTTAAGAAAATGTCAGGACAATTTTTCATACGTTATGCAAATCGCTATGGCGATTCGATCGACCGACAATTTTTCTTTAACTCAATAAATAAATCCCAGACTTTTAACTTTGGATTGACCTTTAATCTTTTCTAAATTCGGAGGCGAAAATGAAAAACATTGTAAAAATCATTGGCTTAATAATTTTATTGCAGATTGCATTACAAGCACAGATTCGCGTAAATCCGACAGGTGTAAATGTCAATTCGCAAAACCCGACGACTGTGTTTTTAACCTTTGGACCTATTCCCGCAGGCTATGTTCCGGCAGAAGCCTTATGGTGTGGTCAACTAATTCCCGCAACTTTTCCTGCACTCGGTCAGCAATGTCGTCCCGGAACGATCTATGGCTCTCTCCCCGCACGCCTAAATCGTTCCAGAACGAGCGGAAATCAAGGATTTACAGACATTATGGGGATACCATCGTCAGTCGTTCGTCGGGCATATCAAGCGGCACAAAGAGGCGGCGATGCAGGATTTTTCTATGTGCGTAGATTTGTTTCGACCAATGGAGACCCAGACCAATTTGTCGCGGTAACCTGTCGTATGGGAAGCGGCGGTGCGAGAACCCCTTTTGCTTTGACGAATGTTGAAATTCAGACGCCTTCTGAAAAACCAATTTTGTTTATCAACTCGGGTGAGAAATTCCCTAAAATTTATGCTGACATAAAATACAACGGAACGGGCAGATTAAAAGGGCGTTGGGAAATTGTTCAACCGGGCGAAGAACCGCCGGCGGACAGAGATTTGTTAACAGAAGCTACATTACCTGTAGAACAGAGAGCAGCACAAAAACGGTACACGCAGATCAGCCGTTTTAATCATTTTCTACCTCCGACAGGGGAGTTCAAACTCCCACTTGAACTCAATGGTCGTGTGCCGACATTAGCAGAGGGACAATATCTTTTGCTCTTGAGAATTGAAGCAGTTGACGATAAAGAATCAAGCTCAAATTTAACGTCGGTCGGAGTTGGTAACGGTGTCGTCCAAGCAGGAGCAGTCGCATCTTTCCCAATGCCCGTTTTGAAATTTTTTGTTGTTGGTAAAGACGCCAAAACGGCTTGGGAAGATACGGCTTTACTTTTACCACAAAAAGAAACGCCAATAGATTTGACAAAACCCCTCGTATTTAACTGGAATCATCTGGAAAATGCCGCCGCATATCGTTTAGAGGTTTTGGACGCAGAAAATAATCCAATTCTTTCAGCGATGCTTCTCGCACCAAGCAAGAGCTATCAAGCACCGTCTTGGTTCTGGAAAAGATTTGCGGCTAAAAATCCAAGTTGGCGTGTGGTTGCATTAGATGGAAATGGAAAAGAATTGAGTAAAACAAAAATTCAAAGATTGGTTATGTTGAGATAATTGGGATAAGAGGTTTGGAGAAATTTCATGAGAAAAGTAATTTTTGTACTAATAACATTATTAATGAGCGGTTCAATTGTAAGTTCACAAACAAATAAAAAGATAGAATTTAAGGAATTCGGTTTGAGTTTTGAAACTCCAAAAGGGTGGACTGGCAGAATTGAGGGAGATTATTATTTGTTAGGACATTCCTCAATACCAGGGATTATGATTTTATCAAAAAATCAAAGCAAAGATACAAAACAACTTAAATATCTAGCTTTACAAGGCATTTCAAATGAAGGAATCCAACTTGCCCCCAGAGGTGATTTTAAAGTAGTAGGAAATAACAGAGTCGAAGGTTTTTACGAAGGCATCTTTAGCGGGAGTCAAGTAAGAGTTTTTGCGATTGGTTTAATAAATCAATTGGGTAGCGGGATCAATATTTTTATGGTCACAGAAAAAGGAAAATTTGGAGAGATACACATTGGAGAGGCTGAAAAACTTGCGAGGTCAGTAAAGTTTTTTCGTCAGAAAGAAATGCCAAATACTGATTTTTGGAAGCAGCGAATTATTGGAAAGCAATTGAAATATATGATAACTAGAACCAATAGTGATTCAGGTAGCGGCTCGTCAGGGCAGTCTGATACAAGAATAATCAAACTCTACAGGGACGGCACATTCTCATATTACTTTAGTGCCAGTACAGGCTACTGGGGACAGAGCGGATCAGATATTAGAAGAAATAGAAACAAAGGGGAAGGAACGTATAAAATCTATTCTTTTCAAGGGCGATCATATCTTGAATTAACTTCCAGTGGAAAAACAGTTGAAATTGAATTAACTAAATCAAAGGAAAATTACACATTACTTGACGGTTATCGTTATGCTGTTTTGGATATAAACAGACCTTAGTGAAGAAAAAAAATGGAAAAGGGTTCAGCAACTTAGGATTACTGAACCCTTTTTCAGTGGCTTTAGAAGTTTTAATTTTTACGCATTTACAGCGAGTGCTTTTTTCGCCTCATAATATTCATCAGGCATATCACCTGTGTCTTCGCGTATGTATTGAAATTGTTTTGGCTTGAGCGTAGCCAAAAGTTCTTTGCGGTTCAATAATTCAAGCGGTTTGCCGGGATAGATTTTACCCATCTTGGCAAGACGTTTTTCGGATAAAGCACCTGAGAACATTAAGAGTGGATATGTGAAATTTGGTCCATTTAATTTACGCAGTTTGTAAAGCCACATTCCGATTGAGCCAACTCGCCAAGCTGTCGGTCCCCACCAGGAATATTGTCCTGGACGCAAATTCATCTTCCAGCATTTCATCATCAATTGCCATTGTAATTCAGAAAGCTGTTTAGTTTTTGTAACGCCTTTTTCCATTTCCATACGAGTATCGTGCAGAGGTGTGAAAATTGAAGGAATCAAGAATGCGAACAAACCTTGGCGTTCCATTTCGTAAACCAAATCAATCGTTGCTTTAACGTCTTCATCAGTTTCATCTGGATTTCCAACAATCAAAGTCATTGCAGGGAACCAATTATTTTTATTCAACACACGCAAACCTTCGATAACGACGCTTTGCCAATAATCAATTTTGAAAGGAATTCCTTTAGTTGGCATAACCTTTCTTGCCATCGAAATTGAAGCAGTTTCCAAGCCAATCAAAGGAGCGAGTGCTTTCTTTTCGGGATGCGTGCTGAGATATGGAAAATGAATCGGGCTTTTCGGCAACAAGATTTCCGAAAGCTGCTCAATCATAACGGGATCAACAACCGCTGGAGCAATTGTAGAATGACTCAAAACGTGTTGCTCAACGCCAGGCGTATCGACAACGCTTTTGTATAAATCAACTAATTTTTCTCGATTTGGAAAGTAAAAAGGCGTGTCCGTATGAACCTGTCCCCAAATGAACATATCTTCCGTAGCGAGTGAAATTTGCTTATTGCCTTCACGCACATTTGCTCGCACCGCATCCATAATTTTGTCTTTCGGCAAATCGATTTGCGGATTTAAATCAGGAACACAGAATTTGCAACGTCGTCCGCAACCTGTTGTCATTTCAACCACGCCAAAAGTCGTTCGTGTGTCAGGAAACATTATTGAATCACGATCAGTCGGATGTTTGACTACAACTTCCTTCGGCAAGTCTTTACCATTTATTGCATCATCAAAAAGCTTTAATGTATCGTCTGATTCACTTCGCCCATCAACGATGCAGTCAATTCCAAGTTCGTCATACATATCCGTTTGGATAATTTGCCAACCACCCGAACCGCCAACGATAACTTTATAATTATCTCGATATTTATTGTTTTTGATTTGTGCAAAAAGTTCGCGTGAGTAGTGCGAATTAATTGGCATTTTGGATGAACCAAAAATCGAAGTGTAAACTCCCGCCGCAAATGTTACGCCGAGTGGATTGTGTGTGGAAACCGCAACGACTCTCGTGTTTGGACCGACAAATTTATCTAAATCTTCTGGAAAACAACAAACAATATCATCTTCGTTATATTGTCTTTGCAGAGATTTTTCGACTAGACGAACACCTGCAGGCATATATTTTGCCGAGCCGTCTTCATAGTGTTCGACCTTACGCCAGTCGGGATATTTGCGGTTGAGAATGCTCTCAAGCCAAATTGGTAGTGAAGCCATTGCCATTTGGATAAAATACCCTGCGTGGTCAATTGCTTCGGTTAAAGGGGCAGTCAACACGATTAGCTTACCGCCGTCTTCGGGGACGGCGGAGTCGTTCGATTTAGCTACTGATTGATTGCCATTTGTTGTTACGTCGCTCATAAAAGAAACCTCCAAAGCGTCTGAAATGAGTGTCAATCAGTTCAAACAAGTTTTTTTAGTTATTTGATTGATATAAATTTATACGTTTTGAACGCTATATATGTTTAGAAACGAATTACTGAATCAGGACCACCCTCTACATGGACGGTATCTACAAAACGTATATTTTTTGTATCGGTCGTCATTACAACCGAATTAGTTCTTTTACCCGCACCAAAGAAACGGACGCCTCTTAATAATGCTCCGTCTGTCACTCCCGTAGCGGCGAAAATAATTCTTTCTCCAGGTGCTAAGTCATCAGTATTATATATTTTATCGGGGTCATCTATTCCCATATCTCTCAAACGAGCCATAACCTCATCAGCCGGGGGAACTTTATCTTTATCAACACTTAGTCTTTCAGGATCGAATTCAAGCTTAGCCTGAATTTCACCATTTAAGCATTTCATTGCCGCCGCAGTTAATACTCCTTCTGGAGCTCCACCGATTCCCATTAATGCATGAATATTTGTTCCTGCAACTGCCGCCGAAATTCCTGCCGAGAGATCACCATCTGAGATCAAACGGATTCTAGCTCCTGCCTCACGGATTTCTCTGATAAGGTTTTCATGTCTTGGGCGATCAAGAACGATTACGGTTAAATCATCAATATCGCGGCTAAGCGATAAGGCAATTGCCTTGAGATTGTACTTAACCGGGGCTTCAATATCTACTGCACCTTTACAAGAAGGTCCGACAACGATCTTATCCATATAAATATCAGGTGCGTTGAGCAATCCGCCGCGTTCCGAAGCCGCCAAAACAGCAATCGCATTATTCGCCCCTAAAGCACACAAATTAGTCCCTTCCAAAGGATCAACAGCTATATCAATTTCGGGGAAATCCTTCCGCATTTCTTCGCTAAAGTCACCACCACCGACTTCTTCGCCAATGTAAAGCATCGGTGCTTCATCTCGTTCGCCTTCACCAATTACGATTCTTCCGCGCATCGCAACCGTGTCCATCGCTTCCCGCATTGCTTCAACCGCAACGTGGTCTGAGTGTTTTCTATCTCCTTGCCCCATCGTTCGGGCAGACTCAATTGCCGCTGCTTCCGCAACACGCAAAAAGTCCAAAGCTAATTCATCTGATTTAATCAAATTTTTCATCTGTTTTCCTTAATGTAAAAGTTTTGTAATTCGCACATTCTAACACTTGTCTAACCTGCTTTGACAAGTTATTCTTTGAATATTAGGTTTTTATTTTGACTTTTAGGTTAAATATTAGAGGAGATTTTTATTAAATGACATATATCGTTACTGAGCCGTGTGTAAATTGCAAATATACCGACTGTGCGGCAGTCTGTCCGGTCGAGGCTTTTCACGAAACACCCGATAGACTTCTTATTAATCCCGACGTCTGTATTGACTGCGATGCTTGCTTACCCGAATGCCCGGTCGAAGCAATCTATTCAGACATGTCTTATCCACCCGAATACGAAAATTGGATGGGCGAAAACGCAAAAGCTGAAGAATACCCGATCATCAGCACAAAACAACCTGCACTATACGCAGAAGGCTGTTCAGGACCGCCAGAGTAAAGAAATAAAATTTATAAAATTATAAAAAAGCGAGCAATAATCAGCTCGCTTTTTTATTTCATATAGAATTTGGTTTGTAAGATTTGCTTACCTTTTACTTTGGTAAAGGTTGAGATATAACTTTTATAGGGGAAAGCAAAAGGCACGTGTAAATAATGATTCAGAACCGAAAAAAGATAGAAATCAAGACCAGATCTACTAAAAATAAAATAGAAATGAGTACAGGTAAGCTTCTCTTGTCCCTGCTCGGTACAGTTCTTTTTATTTTAATTGGGTTTTGGCTAATTATAAATTCGGAGTCTGTAGCATTGTCCAGAAACACATACCAATTAGTTCCGACTGTTGGAGGGATCTTGGGTATTATATTTTTCGGTATTTGCTTAGTGAATATAATTAGGCTGCTATTTCAGAAAAATGCTGGTCTGACTATTGATAAAAATGGAATTACCGACAATTCACATTCTACAAGTGTCGGTTTTATAGATTGGAACGACATTACGGGAACAAAAAGAGTTAAGATTGCTAAAACGAAAATCTTGTTGTTATTTACGGATAAACCAGAAAAATACATTAATCGTGCAGAGACAAATCGTTTTAGGCGTGTGTTGGAAGCTAACCACAAAAAATATGGGACTCCAATATCAATTATGTCAGGCACATTAAGGATTAAATTTGGTGATTTAGAAAAATTGATTCTTGAGAGATTGGAAACAAAAGACAAATAGAATATTTATTAGAAACTAAGCTTCATACGAATTGGCGAAGATTGTCCAATCATGACCACAAAATGACCCACACGTTATGCTGAGGTTTGTTCAAGATAGCCAGAGTAAAGAAAAAACTTCCAACTTAAAAGTTTACATAACGCACATCAAGTCCTTATCCAAATTTTTGAAACGGACGTGAAAATGGTTATGGTGCATTCCGGAACTGTCATTGTCGATGATTTGGCTTAGACCCATTTTTGCTGCTTCTTCATACATAAAATTGACCACATTCTGACCGCCAACGAAAATCTTTTCGAGGTTTGTTCCTCCGTGCTTCAGGATAGCTTTACCCAAAAGGTTGGTTCGCTCCAAATCAAAAATTTTCTCGTATCTATAGTCAGCACTTTCTCTTGGCACTCCATCCTTAGCGATGTAGTATAAATCAACATCCCATCCGCACCGATGAGAACCGTGTCCACCAAATTTTTTAACCTTTGACCTTTTCGGACCGCCACCCTTGCGACTGATGTCGCCAAGCGGAATATCTGCCCAATTGCCATATTCATCATATTGCCAGTACGGGTTTCGACCCCACTCTTGGGAGAGTTTGTTGAGAAAATCCACCAACTTTTTCTTGCCCCATTCCATATTGTGGCGGACTTTGTGTATGCCGAACGGCTCTCCCATTAAGATGTACGTTTTTTGTTTATTTGCTGGACTCATATTTACCTCCTCAATAATCATTTGTTAAAAATATTTCTTAATAACAAACTTGGTTTCTTTTTAGTTACTTTAAAGAGACCTTATTTTAGAAAGTGCAAGAATTATGCCGTAATAAAAAGAGAGCAATTGCAAGGAATTCATTCAGTTATCGTGTTTACCTCACTTTCGAGTTTCTATAATTAAATTTTGGGATTTCTCAATTCTTAGCCAAATAAATTAGGACTTAAGTTAATTTGCATTCCATCATTTTGTCTCTCCGGATTTTTCCAAGTTGGCTTAGTGTCTGGGAAGACTTGATAAAATTGTTTGATTTTAAGCAAAGGTGGACAAGGTTTTCGGAAAATTATCGCAGATAAGTGTGAATTTTTTCATAGCAAAACCAAATTCATATTGATTTAGTTGAGGTTTTTCTAATTTTAAACATTAGAATTTAATTCTCTAATTCTATAGTAAGTAATAAAGAGAAAACATTTTTATATATGAAAATATAGCCAATTCGTACTAATTCCAACGTAGCCCAGCCCTAGCATTTATCGGCGAATTAACAGTTCTGACTGGTGTTCTGCCAATTGAATATCTTGAGTTGAAAACATTCTCAACTCCGATAAAAACCTGCCATTTTTCTTTGAAGCGTTTTGCTCCGAAGGCATCTAGTTGAAAAAATGGTTCTAATCTTAGAGTGTTCAAGTCGTTGTCAAACTGCTCGGAGCTTGCACGTCCTTGCAATGAAAAACTCCAGCCTTGTTTATTCGCGTAGCGGGTTTGAAATGTAAACTGATGAAGCGGAACTTGTGGGATTCGCAAACCTTCTAACGTTCGGTTTGAAGGAAAGTCCGAAAATTCTGCGTCAGCAAGTAAATATCCGACCGAGAAATTAAAATCTGAAATGCGGGTTTCCGCTTCGATTTCTAAACCTCGAACTCTTGTTTCACCAGCATTTTGTCTTTGACGAAAAATCAAAGTTGGCGTTGTGTTTGTCGTTACATTTGAAACGGCATCTTCGACCTGCGTGTAATAAAAATTCCCTCGAATGTAGAAATTATGTTTGCTGTAACTCAAGCCTGCTTCAAAATTATTAGCTCTTTCTGCAACAAGATTTTCATTTGGATTTGTAATCACGCTTCCGACGCGAAAGCCTCTATATAATTCATTCAAAGTTGGCGAACGGAAACTCCTTGAAGCATTGAAATAGAGTGAAATTTCGTTTGTAGCTTGAAACAAAATCGAACCGCTTGGTGAAAAAGCATTTTGTGTTCGGTCAGGAAAAATTGTTGTTGTGGTTTGATTTGAAGAGATTGATAAAAGTGAATTTAATGCACTGGAATTCTCCCACGAATCATAGCGAAGACTTCCGACTAAAACTATTCTATCTCCAATGTTTGCAAAGTCTTGAATGTAAATACCATAAGTTCTTTCGCGTCCGCCTGTTCCCAAACGGGATGTTAAGTTTCCACCAAAAAATCCGTTTTCATTTGAAGAACCGCGAACTTCATTGACCTCAAACCCTGCGAGAAAAGTGTTGTTTTTGAATGAGGTTGTAAATTGACTCGAAAACCCAAAATTTTGCGAAGGAACTCTCTGCAAGCGAACTAAAAATTCCCGATTGCGATTGTTTACTATCGCGGAAAAATTCTGGTCAAAAACCTGTGTGCCACCATAAGTTCTAAGCGAGAGTCTTGAATTCTGAGTCTTAAGTCCTAAATCACCTAAATCAAAATCTCCGCCAAAAGCGAATTGACGGAAAAGCGTTCTGTTTTTTTGAATCGGCGTTCCATTATTTCTTTCTTCACCAAAGTAAATTCCTTTAAAAAATAGGTTTGAATTTTCACCAAAATCTCTCGCAATGCGTCCCGAAAAGTTAGTGTTACGGGAATTTACAAAATCATCAACTAACCCTCTTTCGGCTTCATCAACTCGCTTATAACCTCTTATTTGAAAGGTGCCGGCAACAAAGTCTGCCGACCAGTTATTTTTCGCAAATCCAAAAAATGTCGAGGCTGAAAAAGTATTTTGCGTTCCGCCAAAAATCTCTGCCGATGCGGTGAAATCCTTTTCTTTATCAGCAGTTCTGGGAATTACATTTATTGTTCCGCCGAGAGCATCGCTTCCATATAGACTTGATGAACCACCACGTAAAACTTCTATTCTCTCGACAGCAACTGACGGCACGCGACTCCAATAAATCCATCCGCCAAAAGCATCATTTAGAGGAATTCCGTCATACAAAACTAGCGAACGGGATGCCCCGCTCGCATTTATTCCGCGTAAAGAAGTTCCTTGCGTTGTCGGATTGGCATTACGGCTGTTCGAACGCCTAAAAAGTGTAAAACCGACTGTTTGCCGAAGTGCATCATCAACTGCGGGCGAGGCGGTTGTTTCAAGATTGGTCTTCGAAAGTGTGGCAATGCTTGCAGGAGTTTCATCAAGCAAAGTGTCTGTTCGATTAGTCGTAACGGTTACATTCTCACGCAGTGGTGCGGGCGAGAGCGTAAATGTAGAATTATTCTCGAATTCTTGAATGTTTCTAAATGTTTGTCGTAGAATAGAATAGCCATCAGCTCGGATGGACAAAATAAAATCTTGGTCATTATTTATAGGACATAAAAAACGCCCTTCCTCATTACTTTTACAAACAGCCAGTTCTGATGCATTACCCAAAATTTTGATTTCAGCTCCTGAAATCGGCAGTTTGTTTGAGTCAATTACTTGTCCCTGTATGTTTATGTCTTGGGAAAAAGTTTGATAGAAAAAAACGAAAGTTAATAAAGCAATAAATAAAAATCTCATAAATTAATCATGAAAAGTAAATAAATACAGTTTTTATTAGTTTAATATAATTAATCGAAGGTTGTTTATTTCACACAAACAAAATTTATGGAAACAATTGGCGATCGAAGAAAAACTTCACAGCATTCCAAAATTTTAGTTTTATTTGGAACAAGACCGGAAGCTATTAAATTAGCTCCGATAATTTCTGAATTGAAGAAGATTCCAAATTTTCAAACGATAGTTGTCTCTTCGAGCCAGCATACGGATTTGCTCAAACCCTTCTTAGAAATTTTTGAAATTAAAACAGATTTTGATTTGGAAGTAATGACTGCAAATCAAACTCCGAATCAGGTTTTAGCCCGGACGATTGAATCTTTAGACAACATTTTGGAAACGGAAAAGCCTGATTTAATTTTGGTTCAGGGCGATACCACGACAACCTTAGCAGGAGCTTTAGCAGGATTTAACAGGCAGATTGTTGTTGGACACATCGAGGCAGGTTTGCGTTCGGGGGATATTAACAGTCCGTTTCCCGAAGAAATGAATCGCCGTATGGTTTCAAGGGTTGCTACTTTGCATTTCGCCGCGACTGTCGAAAATCGGCAGAATCTCCTAAAGGAATATATCCCCGAAAATCAGATTTTTGTTACGGGTAATACGATTATTGATTCCCTGAGACAGATTCGTCGCAAATATATGCCGAGCCAATCTATCCAAAATGTTATTAATCAAACAAACAGTTTTAAGCGAATTTTATTAACAACTCACCGACGGGAAAGCTTCGGTACAGCAATGCGTGAAAATCTAGAGGTTTTACGCAAATTTGTTGAAGACCGAAAAGATACGTGCTTGATTTTTCCCGTTCATCTAAATCCGAATGTTCAAAACCTTACGAAAGAAATTTTAGCTGACTGCGAAAGAGTATTTTTGCTTAAACCGCTGGACTATGTAGATTTTCTGTATGTTATGGAAAATGCCTGGCTAATTGTTTCCGATTCTGGTGGCGTTCAGGAAGAAGCTCCGAGTATGGGAAAGCCGGTTTTGGTCCTGCGTGAAAATACAGAAAGACCCGAAGCGATTATGTGCGGAATTGCTAAGCTCGTTGGTGGAAACCCAAGAGTTTTAGCACAGTTATTAAGCGATAATTATCTGGCACAAACTTGGATTAATTCAGTTAAGCAAGTGCAAAATCCTTTCGGAGATGGAAAAAGTGCTAAGAGAATTGCTAATATCCTCAAAGCGATAAGTAGTTCGGGTAATACCTGAACTTGAACAAGTAAGAATTCAACCAACCAAAAAAATGGATCGCTCTCCAAATAATAAAAAACACCTGCTAACCGTTCTGGTGGAAGACTATTTCCACGTCGGGGCTTTTGGCGATCTCATTCAGCAAAAAAACTGGCGAAATTTTGAGCCTCGTTACGAACAAAACACTCTCAAAACTCTCGATTTGCTCGATCAATACAAAACGAAAGCCACATTTTTTATTCTTGGATGGATTGCCGAGCAAAACCCAAAATTAATCAAAGAAATTGCCGGTCGTGGACATGAAATAGCTTCGCGCGGATTTTATCACCGAAGCTTAAGTCAGCTGACGCCCGAAGAAATACGCGAAGACCTGCGTAAAACAAATCACGTTTTGCAAGACGCAAGCGGACAAAAAATCATCGGTTATCGCTCAGCAGAGAAACTTTCATATGAAAAAGATGAAAGAATTCTGGAGATTTTGGCAGACGAGGGTTTTGCCTATGATGCTTCATTCGTGCCTGTAAAATCAGATAAAAAACCGAAACGTTTTGCCCACCAAGTTCACAAAGATGGCAAGGCAATTTGGGAGTTTCCCTATTCAACCAGAAATTTAGGCTTAGGACTTTTACCGATCTCAGGCGGAAATTATTTTCGGCAAATTCCATACACATTGATGCGACACGCTGTAAAGGATTGGACAAATCGTTATGAAGAGCCTTTTGTTTTCTACTTTCACGTCTGGGAATTAGACCCCGAACAACCGAAAATCTCTGCTGCATCAAGATACAATCAGATTCGCCATTACCGAAAACTCGACAAGATGGAATGGATTTTGAAAGAAAACTTAGAACTCTACGAATTCTGCGACGTTGCGGAGTTTTTAGACTTAAAAGAATCTTTACAGGTTCAAAGTTTAGAGCTTAAAGTTCAGAGTTCAATTAAGCCAAAGCAATCCAAAATCCAAATCCCAAAATCCAAAATTTCCGTTGTGATTCCTTGTTACAACGAGTCAGATGCTTTGAATTATTTATCGAGAACTTTAAAGAGCGTCGAGGAAGAATTAAACGAAAATGGCTTTGAGCCAAATTTTATATTTGTCGATGATAAAAGCACGGACGACACATTTGATAAATTAAACAAATTATTTGGCGATAAGAATAATTTCAGAATCTTGCAACATTATGAAAATCAAGGCGTTGCAGCGGGAATTATGACGGGAATTAAAGCGGCGGAAACGGAAATTGTCTGTTCGATGGATTGCGATTGCACATATGATCCGCACGAACTCGTTAAAATGATTCCACTCTTAACTGATGAAATAGCTATGGTTACGGCATCGCCTTATCATAAAAAAGGCGGTGTGCGAAATGTTCCCGAATGGCGTTTGTTTTTATCGAAAGGAGCTTCATGGCTTTACCGTCGTGCCTTAAATGCAAAACTTTCGACCTACACAAGTTGTTTTCGAGTTTATCGGCGAACAGCGATGCTCGATTTGGACATCAAAGAAAAAGGTTTTTTGGGCGTTGCTGAAATGCTCGGAAAACTTGATTTGAAAGGTGGAAAAATTATCGAATACCCCGCAATTCTAGAAGTTCGGCTTTTCGGAATTTCAAAGATGAAAACTGTCCGCACGGTCTTCGGACATCTCAAATTGCTCTCACGTCTCTCAAATCAGCGTTTATTTCGGAAAAATAAAGCTATTGACACTTCTATATCAGAGAAAGAAGTGGACGGTAAATTGTAAAAATTCAAACTTACAAAGCCAAACACCAAATACCTATTACTAATTACTTATTACCCTAAAATTATGACAGAAGTAGCAAAAGTGAAGAATATCAAATTACCAAATGATCAAGACATTTCCGGCAGAACTTTCGGCGAAGAAGAGCTAAACGCTGTTAAAGAAGTTCTGGAAACTGGAACTTTAATTACGACCAAAGGCAAATACGGCAAGATGCTAGAAGAATCTTTTGCTGAAAAAATGGGTGTTAAATACGCATTTGCTTGTAACTCAGGTTCGGCGGCGGTTCACGTTGCGATTGCCGCGATAAATCCAAATCCGGGTGATGAAATCATTACAACCTCAATTACTGATATGGGAGCTTTAACTCCAATTATTTACCAAGGTGCGATTCCTGTATTTGCAGATGTTTGTCCAAAAACTTTGAATGTAACAGCAGAAACGATCGAAGCGGCAATGTCGGAAAAAACGAAGGCGATTATCGTTACGCATCTTTTCGGAAATCCTTGTCAGATGAAAGAGATTATGGAACTTGCTGATTCAAAAGGCATTCCTGTAATTGAAGATACAGCCCAAAGTTTCTTAGCAACGGTTGACGGTGAAAAGGTCGGAACAATTGGAGCAATCGGAGCATTTTCATTCCAACAAGGAAAACAGATGACAACAGGCGAAGGTGGAATCGTTGTAACAAATGATGATGATTTGGCAAGACGTTTGTATCTTTGCATCAACAAAGCTTGGGGCTACGGTGACGAAAATCCTGATCATTATTTTATCGCTTTGAATTATCGTATGACCGAATTGCAAGCCGCAGTTTCTTACGAGCAATTGAAAAAACTCGATGCATCAGTTGAGCAACGCCAAAAAATGGCAAAACTTCTTGATGAGAAAATCGCAGACATTGAAGGAATTGAAAGTTATAAGCCAGCCGATAATGCAACGATGACCTATTGGAAATTCTGCTTGCGAGTTGATGATTCGGTAATCAAAGACGGTTCGGTTGGACTTGCAGGAGCATTGAGAACTTACGATGTTTTCTCTGCACCAAGATATGTTCAAAAACCTGCTTTCCGTTGCCAAGTCTTTCGTGAGCAAAACACATTTGGCGACAGCCATTTTCCATTTAATTTAGCTCGTCCGGAAGCAGTTGATTACTCTGAAGAAAAATTCCCAGGCACGTTCAAAGGTTTGCACGATGTTCTGGTAATGCCCATCAATGAAAAATACACGGAAGAACACATCGAATTCGTCGCCAATTCGATCCGCGAAGCAGTAAATGACACGAAAATCGAAAACGCCGAAGCAGGCAACAAAGATTGTGTAGTTTGTGGCGGAAATAAATGCTACGAGGTTTAAAGAAATTAACCGCAAAGGTCGCTAAGAACGCAGAGATTTTATGAAATATTTAAATTTAATCTGGAAGCTTTTTGCATGGAATCTAATTTGCTTTTTCGCCTTTTTAGTTTTCTTTGCATTTATTAGTGGAAATCCTCCATTTATTTTAATGGCTACACTAATTATAGGCTTTCCGATTGGAACAATTATAGGAATTGCTAGATATCAAAAATACATAGAGTCTCTGCGTCTTGGCGACCCTGCGATAAAAAAATAGTTTTATGAATAGAACGCAGAGGTTTTATGAAGTACTTAAAATGGTTCTGGAAAATTCTTTATTGGAGTTGTATTTGGTATATCGGTTTATGTTTTGTTGTTCTATTTACCATTCCAGACCATCTAACTGGATTTGTACTTGCAGTTTTTGTTGCTCCTTTTTTTGGAGTTTTAACAGCGGTTATCAAGAGCCAAAAAGCAGAAAAGTCTCTGCACCCTCAGCGTTGAAATAAATAATATGAGTAAATTAAAATTTGCACTTATCGGAACGGGCGGAATTGCCCAAACTTACGCAATGGCGTTTAATGAAAGCAATTGTTGCGAACTCGTGGCGGTTGCTGATGTCAATAAAGATTCGGCAGATGCTTTTGCAGAGCCTTTCGGGGCGAAAAGTTTTGAAAATTATAAAACTTTAGCAGAAAATTCTGAGTTTGATGCAGTAATCGTTTCGACTCCGCCGAATTCTCATCCCGAAATCGCAATGTACTTTATGCGAAAAGGGAAACACGTTCTTTGCGAAAAACCGCTTTGTTTGTCAGTAGCCGAAGCCAAAGAAATGCTTGAATGTGCGGAAGAGACGGGCGTTAAATTTACGATGGCTTCAAAGTTTCGCTATGTTGCGGATGCAGTCAAAGCAAAATCTCTTGTTGCTTCGGGAATTTTGGGCGATGTTATTCAATTTGAAAACGCATTTACGGCAGATGTTGATATGTCGAAGCGTTGGAATTCCGACGCAAAAATCGGCGGTGGCGGCGTTTTGATGGATAACGGAACTCATTCAGTTGATATTATTCGCTATTTCCTCGGTTCAATTTCCGATGTCTTGGCAGTTGACGCAGGAGCAACTCAAGGTTTGAGCGTTGATGAAAACGTAAAAATGTTTGCCAAAACTGCAAACGGTGTTGTTGCCAGCGTTGATTTAACTTGGGGAATTAACAAACAACTCCCGAATTTCATTAGTATCTACGGCACAAACGGCACTCTCCATGTTGGTTGGGGCGGGTCAAAATACAAACTCAACAACCATTCTGAATGGACAGTCTTCGGCAAGGGATATGACAAAGTCCAGGCGTTTAAATCAAAATTAGAGAATTTCAGAAACGCAATCCGCGGCGAAGAAGAATTACTAATCAAACCATCCGATGCACTTGCATCAGTCGAAGTAATCGAAGCCGCTTACAAATCGCTCAATCAAAACCTGTGGCAGAAAGTGATTGAAAAGAGTGAAAGCGTGGGAAGTTAGCCACGAAAGAGCACGAAAAGACACGAAAATTTCAAAAAAATTTAATTCATAAATAATTTCGTGAAATTTCGTGTTTGTTAGTGGCTCAAAATGAATTAAGGAAGATAAAATCATACATCGAGAACTTTCTTATAAAATCGTTGGTTTAGCGATTCAAGTTAGAAAAGAACTCGGTTATGGTTTCCTTGAAAAGGTCTATGAAAACGCTTTGATGGTTTTGCTGGAAGAAAACCGAATCAAAGCCGTACAGCAATTTCCGATAAAAGTTAATTTTCACGGACGAACCATCGGAAATTACGTCGCCGATATTTTGGTCGAAGATTCAATCATTCTTGAATTAAAAACTGTTCAAGCAATTACCAAATATGAAAAAGCCCAAACACTAAATTACTTGAAAGCGACAGGATTAAAGCTCGCAATAATCTTAAATTTCGGTAAAGAGAGACTTACGTACGAAAGATTGGTTTATTAAACCTTTTCGTGAAGTTTGGTGTCCTTTCGTGGCTACAAAATTTATGCCTAAAATCCATTCCACAGCAATAATCGAAGAAAACGTCCTAATCGGCGAAGGCACGAGTATTTGGGACAATGTTCACATACGTCACGGTGCTGAAATTGGTGAAAACTGCATTGTCGGTGAAAAGACTTATATTGCCTACGATGTCAAAATCGGTAATCTCGTCAAAATCAACGCGATGGTTTATATCTGTGCGGAAGTTACGATTGAAGACGGCGTGATGATTTCTGCCGGAACGATCTTTACCAACGACCGTTTCCCTCGTGCGACGATGCCCGATCTGAAAACCTTGCGACCGTCCGAACCCGATGAACACACTCTACCAACACTCGTCCGCGAAGGTGCAACAATTGGTGCGGGATGTACAATCGGCAACGATCTCGAAATCGGACGCTGGGCAATGGTCGGAATGGGTTCGCTCGTAACAAAATCCATCCCTGATTTTCACCTTGTCATTGGTTCACCCGCAAAATCAATTGGGGCAGTCTGCAAATGCGGTCAGCTTTTTCATCGGTTCGATGGAAATATTGAGGCAATAGAAGTTTCTTGTAAATGTACGCTTCGGTACGAAATTGAAAACGAAAAAGTTAAAGAGTTGGATTAGGATTCTTTGCAAGTGTCCGAATTTAGTCGTTTGTTTTTATGATTGAAATTGAATTAACAGAACCAAACAGGTCTATTTGTGGTTGTTGTGGCGGGACGAACACAAGTTTGACTAGATTTGTTTATCAAAATGGAGACGCATATGCGGTTTATTATGTAATGTTTTCCGAAACACACATGGATGATGCACTTGCAGGGGTTATCAGCTTAGGCGGTTGGGGAAGCGAAGATTTGCCTGAAAACCGTGTCGCCTTTCCTTTTGTTCTATGGCATGACGAAAATGGCTACAAAATCAGCTTAACGGATAGTAATGAGTCGCCTTGGCATGACGTGGAAATACTGGGAAGAATGCTTGATCGAAACGAGGCTTTAAATCATCCTTGGATTAATGATGTTTTTCACATAACAGATCACATTGCCGAAAATGATTCCGAAGTGATTGACTATTTCAAGTTAGATTCCTCAATGATAAATTAAGTTTTCATACAAATATTTATCTTTCCTCATTGTAAATCCTACCTTATAATTATTTTGCTTAGATGAAAGACCAACCTTCCAAAATCCAAAACCCAAAATCCAAAATTGCCATTGTTGGTAGCGGTTTTCTTGGGTTAACGCTTGCTTTGCGTCTTGTCGAAAACGGACATGACGTAACCATTTTTGAATCCGCAAATGAGATCGGTGGATTGGCGAGCGTTTGGCAGATCGGCAATATAACTTGGGATAAGCATTATCATGTAACGCTTCTTTCTGATTTTTATACACGGAAGGTTGTTGAAGAAATTGGATTAAAAGATGAGTTTGAGTGGGTTGAAACAAAAACGGGTTTTTATACAGATGGCAAACTCGTTTCGATGTCGAATTCGCTAGAGTTTTTGAAATTCCCGCCGCTTGATTTGATAAGCAAATTTCGACTAGGTGGAACGATCTTTTATGCTTCTCGTGTGAAAAATTGGAAAGCACTTGAGAAAATTTCGGTTGAAGATTGGCTGACAAAATTGTCGGGAAAAAAGACTTTTGAAAAGATTTGGAAACCGCTTCTCAAAGCAAAACTTGGCGAAGCTTACAAAGAAACTTCCGCCGCGTTTATTTGGGCGACGATTCAGCGGATGTATGCGGCAAGAAATTCGGGACTCAAAAAAGAAATGTTCGGATATGTACGTGGCGGTTATGCAAGTGTTTTGAAAAGATTTGCAGAGGTTTTGGAAGAAAAAGGTGTTGAAATCCGATTAAATACAAGGGTTGAGAAAATTAAAAAAAATGACGGAAAGATAAGTTTAACCGCAAAGGACGCGGAGAACGCAAAGGATTTCAAATCTATAAATAAAGAAATAGTATTCTCTAATTCGATTACGCAAAGTCTAAGTATATCAGAATCTTTACCAAACAACTTTGCGACCTTTGCGGTTGAAAATTTTGATAAAGTCATCATTACTACAACATCAAACATAGCCGGGAAAATGTTGCCACAGTTGACCAATGTGGAAAAAGCAAAACTCGAAGATATTAAATATCAAGGCATCGTTTGTGCGTCGGTTTTGACAAAAAAATCTCTATCGAAATTTTATGTAACGAACATCACAGATGAAACGCCATTTACAGGAATTATCGAAATGTCAGCGTTGGTTGATAAATCAGAGTTTGGCGGAAATGCACTTATTTATTTGCCGAAATACGTTTCGCCCAATGATGAATTATTTGAAAAAACAGATGCGGAAATTGAAGAGGAGTTTTTAAATGAATTAGACAAGATGTATCCACATTTTGATAAAAAAGATGTAGTCGAATTCAAAATCTCTCGTGTTCGACAAGTTTTTCCTCTTCCGACTTTGGAGTATTCGGAAAATGTTCCCGACGTAAAAACTTCGCTTGAAAATGTGTATGTTGTAAATTCATCGCAAATTACGAATGGCACTTTGAATGTTAATGAAACTATTCAGCTCGCGGAAAAATTCTTTAACCGCGAATTTACACGAAAAGACACGAAGAAGAATTTATAAAATTTCGTGAAATTTTGTGTTATTTTGTGGCAAATTTCTTATGAAAAAGATAGCCAGTTTAAGTCTAGACCTCGACAATAAATGGTCGTATATGAAAACGCACGGTGATGCGGGGTGGGAAAGTTATCCGTCGTATCTAGATGTCTGCATTCCGCGTGTGTTGGAGTTTTTGAAAGAAAGGGATTTGCAGATTACGTTTTTTATCGTGGGGCAAGATGCAGCTTTGGAGAAAAATCACGAATCACTCGCAATGATTTCAAAAGCGGGACATGAAATTGCGAATCATTCTTTCAAACACGAACCCTGGTTACATCTTTATTCAAAGGAAGAATTAGTCGAAGAATTTCAAAAAACAGAAGACGCTTTGCAGGAAGCAACAGGGAAATTGCCAAAAGGCTTTCGCGGTCCTGGATATTCGCTTTCGCCGACGGTTTTGGAAGTTTTAGCGGAACGCGGGTACGAGTATGATTGCTCGACCTTGCCGACTTACATTGCACCGATTGCGAGGGCTTATTACTTCTTTAAATCTCCCGAAATGTCAGAAGAAGAAAAGGAAAAACGCAAAAAATTGTTCGGAAAATTCTCCGATGGTTTTCAATCTCTAAAACCTTACAAATGGCAAATAGGTGAAAGGGAATTGACGGAAATTCCCGTTACGACTTTGCCGATTTTTAAAACTCCAATTCACGCAAGCTATGTCGTTTATCTCTCGACCTTCTCAAAGTTCGCCGCCCGAAGTTATTGGAAAACCTCTCTGAAAATGTGCAAGATGTTTGATGTTCAGCCGTCGCTTTTGCTTCACCCGCTTGATTTTCTTTCTGGCGAAGATGCGGAGGAATTAAAGTTTTTTCCTGCGATGAATTTGGGCATCGAAGAAAAATTAGAATTTGTCAGCGATATTTTGGAAGTTTATGCAAAAGAATTTGAAGTTGTTGATATGAGAACTCACGCTAACTCAATCCAGCAAAAAGAAGTTAAATCCCGAAAGATGGAAGAACTTACAGTTTGATGAATTGTCCGCTTTGCCAATCAAGATCAAAATTTGCATTTGAAGCGAAAGGCTATAATTTGCTTGATTGTGTTAAATGCAAACATCGCTTTGCTGAAATTTCGGCAGATGAAAAGCACGTTGCGGAAATTTACGACGATTCATATTTTGACGGCGGCGGAGCGGGATATTCGGATTATTCAGCAGAATCAGAAATGCTCATCAAACGTGGGCATATGTATGGGGATAAATTAAAAAAGTTTGTCGATAAAAAAGGAAAACTTTTAGATGTTGGAGCAGCGGCGGGTTTTATTTTGCAGGGTTTTATAGATGAAGGCTGGAATGGAATTGGTTTAGAGCCGAATGCAGAAATTGCTAAAATTGGGCGTGATGAATTTGGCTTAGACATTCGGCAAGGTTCGCTTGAATCTTTTGAAATAGAAGAAAAATTCGATTTAATTTCAATGATTCAGGTTGTCGCACACTTTTATGAGCCGCGAAAGGCTTTTGAAAATGCCTCACAACTATTAAAAAAAGACGGTTTTTTGCTCATCGAAACTTGGAATCGTGAATCGTTTTCAGCTAAAGTATTTGGAAAAAACTGGCACGAATATTCGCCACCAAGCGTTTTACAATGGTTTTCACTTGATGGTTTAACGGAGTTTGTTCAAGAATTCGGGTTTGAAAAAGTCTCTTCGGGGCGACCATCAAAAAAAATTTCCGGCAAACACGCCAAATCGCTACTCAAATATCGCATCGGCGACAACTTTTTGTTAAAACTAATTCCCGAAAGCATTAATTTTCCGTATCCTTCGGAGGATCTATTTTGGGTTCTGTATAAGAAAAAATAATAGAATGTTGCCAGCCGCGAATTTGCACGAATTTACACAGATAATTTATATGTTAAATTTAAGTGTATTGGCACATATTTGTGGGCGAAATAAATATGAACAGCAAAGATAGACTCAAAGAATTAGATGAGATGACTAGGCAGAGCCAAACAAAAGGTTTGCCGAGTTTTTTTTATGTATTACCCATTTTGCATCTCTTGATTGCTTTGCCATTTGCTTATTATTTGAATATTTGGGCGGACGAAGGTTCGACCCTTTACACAACTCAGAATGGGTTTTTTCAGGCTTTTCAAAATACTTTGGGAGATGAAAAACAAGCTCCGCTTTATTTTTTGATTCTGAGTTTATGGCGAGAGATAAATGATTCGATCTTTTTTGCTCGTCTTTTTTCGATAATCTGTTCGCTCGGTTCGGTTTTTCTCTTTTACGATCTGGTTAGGCGAATATGGAATGATAAGACGGCGATTTTTGCGGGCTTTTTCTTTGCAATTCATCCATATTTAATCTTCGCAAGCACGGAAATCAGAGTTTATTCGCTGATGATTTTCCTTACGCTTCTCTTAACAAAACTCTTTTTCCGAGGTTATCTGGAACGCCGCCGGGCGAAAGACTTATACAAACAAAAACTCGTCACAAAAAGACAGATTTGGTTCATTCTCGTCGCAATTTTTTCGCTTTATACAAATTATTATTTAGGTTTTGTTTTAGTTGCTTTTTTCGCTGTGCTTCTCGTTTTGAAGAGGCGTCGGGTTTCAATGATCTACTTTGGGCAGATGGCATTTGTCGGTTTGATGTTTTTGCCGATGCTTTGGGTGATTAAATCTCAATTTGCAGTCAACACAGGTGGACATTTTCAAGCAACAAATTGGATAGAAGGATTAAAAGAACTTTGGAATCATTTGATAACTTTTATCTTGCCAACCGAACTTTATCCGCCCGAAGAACAAACTTTTATATCTTTTTTGAGAGTTTGGATAATAAGAATTTTAGGTGTAGCAGTCGTGGTTTTGTTAATCATAAAACGCAAGATTTTTGACCAAAAAATCCTAATTTTTGGCACAATGTCAGCAGTGATTTTGGCATTCATGTATTTTGCTTACTTTATGCTGAGCGAAATTTACATTGAGATTCGCCATGCTGCTTGTTTATTCGCTTTCATTTGTTTTTTGATAGTTGCAGTTATTAATGCTGTTCTTCCTGAAGGGGAAAAAGGTAATGAAAATCCTAAGAATTTTTATATTTTAGGAGCCTTAGCCGTTTTGCTGATCGTTTTTTATTCATATGGAATATCGGCGATTTACCCCGAATTTGTGAAGCGTGGTGATTGGGAAAGAGTTGGCACATATATCGAAAAAAATGAAAAACAAAATCAACCGATAATTATTTTTTCAAACTACCAAGCTTTGAATTTGCCTTATCATTACGAAGGCAAAAATAAGATTTTACCTAACGAAAATTTTTTCAAATGGAATTACGAGGCAGAATTTGGTTCGCCAAAGAGTTTTGAAAACCAGATCGAATACACAATTTCAATAATTCCGAAGGATGCCGAAGAAATTTGGCTTTTAACGGAATCGGTTTGTCAGGAAACACAAGCCTGTTTACCTTTGGAAAAATTTATAAAAGAGAATTACACTATAATTGAAATAAAAGATTTCTATAAAGAAAGAGTGCTTTTACTGAGGAAAAAATGAGCGAAGACAAACTAAAAAATAAGAATCCAAAACCGATTGAAAGATGTGCAGAATGCGACCGGGAAGTTGATACATACTACACATTTGTAAGTCCGACCAATGAGACACGCCATGTTTGCTGGGAATGCCAGATGCGTGAGGAAAAAGGTTTCAACGCCAAACGAGATTTCCGAAGACGATCGAGACGAGGAGTAATTCCTCGTTAGGAATATAGCCACGAAATAACACGAATAAACACGAAAAGAACTTTAAAAATTTTTTGTGAAATTTCGTGTTCGTTCGTGGCAAGCAAAGATATGAGTATCAGGAAAATTACAGAATATCCAGCAGAAGTTCTCGGCAAGGTCGGCAAACCCGTTACGGAATTTGGCGAAGAATTGCAGAAACTTTGTGATGATATGTTTGAGACGATGTATGATGATGAAGGCGTCGGGCTTGCCGCACCGCAGATTGGCTTGTCTCTCCGTTTATTCGTGATGGACTGCGAAGGCATCAAACTTATCGCCGCAAATCCCGAAATCATCGAAACCTCCGGTGAACAAAGCGGACAAGAGGGCTGTCTCTCGGTCGGAAAAGTTCCGGCAGTCGTCGTCCGTCCCGATAAAGCAAAGCTCAAAGCCCAAGACGTAAACGGCGAATGGTTCGAGACGGAAGCCGAAGGTTATGCCGCCCGTTGCTTCTTGCACGAAACCGATCATTGTGACGGCAAATTATTCATAGACCATCTACCAAAAATGCGTCGGGAAATGGTAATTAAGAAATTTAAGAAAGAGAAAAAATTATACGGATAAAAACTTTAGATTCCAAAAGAATCTAAAGATCATGCAGTTTTCTTGTTTTAACAAAATTTGTGACATATATTTGAGTAATTATGAATTCAAATCGAGAACTTTTGCGAAATTTATATGATGCCTTTAACAGACGTGAGATTGAAACAATTATTTCGTCAATGCAATCGGATGTGAAATGGGCAAACGGTTTGGAAGGTGGTTTTATTTATGGACGCACTGCGGTACGCGAATATTGGATTGAGCAGTTTAAGAATATTCAACCTGAGCTTAGGATAATAAAGTTTGAGACTGATGAACGCAATCGGGATGTTGTTACTGTTCATCAAGTCATCAAAGATATGGAAGGCAATTTATTAGCGGATGCTACGATTCGACAAATCTTTACTATCGAAAATAGTCTGATTAGTCTTTATGAAATAGCGGAAACTGAAACGATTCAAGAGAGAATTCAAAAAGCGAGAACTTAAAATAGATAATATGTTTTTGTCATTGTTTTTAGTAAGTGAGAATTCTTTAAGTCGAGCAATAATATGAAGATAATTTACTCTCTAGTTCTTGTTTTGAGCACTTTACCATTAATTACATTCGGTCAGATGGAGGAGAGGATAATTGACTTTCCGCCAAAAACAATGGGTGGGCTTATTCAAGGTGAAGATGGAAAAATGATTCCCACAAAAGATGAAGCTATTGAGATAGTTGAAATCAAGATTGGCAATGAAGTTGTAGAACTGGGAAAATCCTTTTCTGCTGATGGAGATTGGTTGAGCGACTTAACTTTTAAGGTAAAAAACATATCAGGAAGACCGATTTCAGCGATAAGAATAGGATTTGCTCTGCCCGAAACCAAATACAAAAAATCCAGAATGGGATTTAGCCTGGAATATGGCAGGACTTTAAGTACGGGCATTGATTATGGTGATCAAAAAGCCATACTGCCGAAAGAAGAAGTTACATTATTTCGTAATGAAGCACATTATGAGCGAGACCGAAAAGGTATTGAAATGAGAACGGGAAAAGTGAATTTTACCAAGGTTTTTATAACGGTAACTGTTGTTAAGTTTGAAGATGAAACGACTTTTATGACTTGGAAGTTACCCATCGCTAAAAAAGAAAACTAGATCAGGCTTTTCTCTTTTTAAATTTCCTCGCCGATAGTAAATCCCTAATTCCTTGCTCTTCCAACATTTTCAATAAATTTACAAAAATTTGTGCGGTTGCATAAGCATCGTCGGTGGCTCGGTGGTGGTTATCGAGTCGTATTTCGTAGTGTTCGGCGACTGTGTTTAGTTTGTGGTTGGCTATGTCGGGGAGGAGTTTTCTTGAGAGTTGGACGGTGCAGAGATATGGATTTCCAACGCGGTATTCGCGGTGGATTTTACCAATTTCGTGATTTAGGAAACGCATATCAAAATGAGCGTTGTGAGCGACGAGCACTGCATCGCCAATAAAATTCATAAAATCCGAAGAAATTTCGGGGAATTTCGGAGCATCTTTGACCATTAAATCGCTGATTCCCGTCAGACCTGTGATAAATGCCGGAATCGATGTTTCAGGATTTACGAGAGTTTTATATTCATCAGTAATTTTGCCTTTTTCAACTTTGTAAGCACCAATTTCTGTGATACGACAAGGCGGAGTTTTGGCTCCCGTTGTTTCCAAGTCAAAAACAACAAAATCAGTTTCATTGAGTTTTCGATTTTCAAAACCTTTTCCGATAAGTTCGACCGTGTCATTATTTAAGTTGAGTCTTGGATCGGTATCAATAATGTCTGAAACGAGGACTTTAGCGAGATTTGGCTCAGGCTTCGGAATGTTCATCACGTAATCCACAACCTTCACAGCTGGCACATTTCCACCGTTTGATTTCAAAAGTTCAATCGTTTCATTGACAAGCAGGGACTCTGAAATTAGGTTAGGATACGGTGTCATAAAACTTGATTTTAACTCTAAAATACGAAACTTCAAGCGAAAAATATGGAATCAGAAAAAATTATCGAACATTTCCGCGATACTAATGCTCTTTTAGAGGGGCATTTTATACTTTCAAGCGGTCTGCACAGCCCAAAATATCTCCAATGTGCTTTGGCTTTGCAATACCCTTTTGATTCGGCAAAATTCGGAAAAGCGATTGCAGAACATTTCGTGGATGCAGGAATTGAAACGGTCGCATCACCCGCAATTGGTGGTTTGATTATCGGTTATGAAGTTGCCAAAGCCTTAAATGTACGCTTTATCTGGACGGAACGAAAGGCAGGAAGTATGACCTTACGACGTGGTTTTCAAATTAAAGAAGGTGAAAAGATTTTAGCGGTTGAAGACGTAATCACGACTGGCGGTTCGGTCAAAGAATGTATTGATGTATTGAAAGATCACGGCGGAAATGTGACAAACGCTGCTTCGATAATTGACCGCTCCGGCGGAAAGGCAGATGTTGGTGTCCCCAGAATTTCGCTAGTCGAATTGGATGTTCCGAGCTACGAGAAAGAGAATTGCCCGATGTGTGCAGAAGGAACAGAAGCGGTAAAACCTGGATCAAGATTTATTTAGCAATGGCAAAGATAAAAGTTAGTAGAACAAAGGAATTTAGAGATTATCTTCGTGCTTACGAAATAACTCTTAATGATAGTTTGTTAGGAACAGTCAAAGCAGGTGAAACTGAACTTTTTGATATTAACCCGGGAATTTACAGAATTAAACTGAAAATTGATTGGTGTAGCAGTGAAGAAATAACTTTTGAAGTTAGTAATGATGAAATAATAAACTTTACTTGTGGAAATAATGCTAACTTCATTACTGCTTTATACTTTCTTTTCTTCAACCCTAATAATTATCTTTGGCTTAAAAGGATTTAGTTTATTGTGAAAAAACTTTGCTTTCTTTCAATGGATGATTTGGATGATTATGTTACCGATGATGAACTAACGATTGAGCCTTTAAATAAACTTGGTTGGGAAGTTGAAACAATTTCTTGGCGAGTGGAAAATGTTGATTGGAGCAAGTTTGAAGCGGTGATAATTCGTACGACTTGGGATTATCAGAATTCGCCAAAAGAGTTTTTAGATACATTGCAGAAGATTGAAAATGCGACACGGCTCGAAAATCCGCTCGAAATTGTTAAATGGAATTTGAGCAAAACTTATTTGCAGGATTTACAAGAAAAAGGCGTTAAAACTGTTCCGACAATTTTTTCGGATGATTTGATAAATGAAAATCTGTTTTTAAGTTGGCTTGAAGAATTTGATACAAATGAAATAATTATCAAACCGATTGTTAGTGCGACGGCTCAAGATACTTTTCGCGTGAAAAAGTTTTTGCCAGAAATTACAGATGTTTTTCGCAATCGAAAATATATGGTTCAGCCATTTATGCGAAACATTGTCGAAGAAGGCGAATACTCGCTATTTTATTTCGGCGGAAATTTCAGCCACGTGATGCTTAAAACTCCAAAGCAAAATGATTTTCGCGTGCAGGAAGATTTTGGTGGGATCAATAAACTGATTGATCCAAGTCAAAAAATGCTTAAAACAGCTAAATTTGTTTTAGAAAAGATCGGGCAAAAATTGCTTTATGCAAGAGTTGATCTTGTGCGTGACGAGCAGGATGATTTCGCTTTGATGGAACTTGAACTCATCGAACCTGCATTATATTTTCGTATGGATGCGGATTCGCCGAAGCGCTTTGCGAGAGTTTTTGATGAGTGGATGAGGTAAGAAATTGTCCACAGATGAACACAGATAAACGCTGATTTTAAGAAAGTCTGCTTAGAAATTCTCAAATAAAGAAAAATAATAAGCTCAGTAATTTTTATCGAAACTATCTGTGTTCATCTGTGTTTATCTGTGGTTAAATAATTCTTTGTGATGAACTATAAACTTTTAATTCAATACGACGGCACGGATTTTCACGGTTGGCAGGTTCAGAGTGACCAAAGGACTGTTCAGGGAGAACTTGAGCGGGTTGTTTCACTTCTTGAAGATTCGGAAGCTCACGTAGCCGGTTCAGGCAGAACCGATGCCGGTGTTCACGCTGAAGGGCAGGTTGCTAATGTAAAGCTAAATAAAACCTTCAAGCCTGAAAAATTACGAGCTGCGATAAATGGAAATTCCTGGCGTGATGTACGGGTTCTGGATTGTCAGGATGTTGATGATGATTTTCACGCAAGATTCTCAGCAAAGGGAAAAACTTATTTGTATCGCGTTATCAATGCTCCTGTGATCTCGCCTTTCTGGGCAAGATATGCACATTTGGAATCACGCCCTTTAGATGTTGCTAAAATGCACGAGGCAACAAGATTTTTTCTGGGAGAACACGATTGGACAGCCTTTTCAAATGCTCAATCTGACTCTGAAAATAAGGTTCGTACAATTCAAGAATTCACCGTCGAATCTCATTGGGATAATCGGGCAAATGCCTCAATGATTGAGTTTAAGATAACGGGAAATGGTTTTCTGCGTTATATGGTTCGCTCAATCGTCGGAACGATTCTTGAGGTCGGGCGTGGCGAAAAGAAAACTGATACAATTCAACAAGCAATAGTCACGGGCGAACGCGACTTAGCAGGAGTTACAGCACCCGCCAACGGTTTGACGCTTCTAAAGGTGTATTACGATTAAAAATGAAAATTTACCACATCGTTTTGCCCGAAGTTTGGGAAAGTTTTAAAGATAAAGAGTTTTACAAAGCGGAAAGTCTGGATACAGAGGGCTTTATTCATTGCAGTTTTGCCGAACAGCTTGAAGACGTATTAAAAAGATATTACAAAGGCGTAAAAGAGGTTTTGATTTTAGAAATCGAAACGGATAAATTAAACTCAAAGTTGATTAATGAGCCTTCAACAAATGATGAGATTTATCCGCACATTTACGGGGAAGTAAATATGGATTCAATAGTTAAAGTAGTGAGTCGTGAGCAGTAAGCAGAAACGATAGAAAAAACTCTTTACTGTTCACCGCTCACTATAAACTGACACAAACATGCACGAAAATTTTGCCGAAATTTTAGAACCAGATTCTGAAGAAGCCGAAATGCTTTCGCAGATTGATTTGGGTCGTTTGCCAAATCATGTTGCGATAATTATGGATGGCAATGGGCGTTGGGCAAAATTGCGTGGAAAACCCCGTTTGTATGGGCATAAAGAAGGTGCTGAATCGGTTCGTTCGATTCTTGATACTTTTGCACGTTTAGAAATAAAGGCAGTTACACTTTATGCTTTTTCGACGGAAAATTGGAAGCGTCCTGAAGATGAAGTAAAGGGATTAATGGAGATGCTCAAATACTACATCAATAAAGAAATTGACGAAGTAAATGAAAATAAAATTCGTTTCAAAGCTATTGGTGACATCAAAGGTTTAGCCGAAGACGTGCAAAGGGAAATACACGACGCTGAAGAATTAACCAAAGACAACACGGGAACAAAATTAAGTGTAGCTCTAAATTATGGAGGGCGTGCGGAAATTGTTGAAGCCTGCAAAAAAGCCTTTGAAGAAATAAGCAGAAATGGCGGTTCGATAGAAGATTTTAGCGAAAAGCACATTGAGCAGAATTTATACACGCACGGCTTACCAGAAGTTGATTTTATGATTCGCACAAGCGGTGAAATGCGTATCTCTAATTTTCTTTTATGGCAGGTCGCTTATAGCGAAATTTATGTCACCGAAACACTTTTTCCAGATTTTCGCCGCAAGGAAATCTTCAAAGCTATACTCGAATTTCAGAAACGTGACCGTAGGTTCGGCGGAGTAAAACAAAACTAGATTTTGGATTTGCGATTTGCGATTGATTTTGTGGTTTTTTGTAAACCCAAATCGCAAATTGTGAACCGCAAATTGCAAATGAAAAACAGACTTTTAACGGCAGCTCTTGCCCTTCCAATTTTAATTGTAGCGATTATTTTACCGATGCTTGTTCCACAATTTGAACAAGTAAAATGGTTGTTTGAATTATTGGTTGCTTTAGCAATGACCGCCGGACTATTTGAATTTTTCTCGCTTACAAAAAAATTGGAACTTAAAGCAGATGCCTCAATTGCTTATTTATTTTCTGCCCTGTATTTTGTCGCCTTTTTGTTTGATGCACCCGCCAAGGCTCCTGAATTGTTATTTCTAACAACTACTGTATTTTTAACCGTTCTGCTCATCACGCAAACTTTTCGCTTTCGAGAAGACTTCTCAAAAATGCTCACGGGAGTTGGCGTAACTCTTTTAGGTACGATGTATATCGCATTTTTGGGTGGTTTTTTGGTAGCAATGCGGGCAGGGTTCAACGAAACGGCGATTCCGTTTTTATCTACCAAACTTCTCTTATATTTCTTTTTGGTAACGATGGGATCAGACGTCGGAGCATATTTTATTGGTAAGGGAATTGGCAAACGGAAGCTTGTTCCGAAGATTTCACCTAATAAAACTTGGGAAGGTTTCATCGGTGGGATTTTATTAGCGATTGGTTTTGCAGCTCTTTCGACATTTTGGTTTTTCCCTGAATTTCCATATAAAGTCTCAATTCCACTGGCAATTTTGATGGCATTGGTTGGAGTCGGTGGTGATCTAGCCGAAAGTGCAATGAAACGCGGTTCGGATACAAAAGATGCTGCCAACATCCTTCCCGGACACGGCGGTTTGCTTGATAGATTAGACAGTTTGCTTTTTAATGCTCCTATCTTGTATTATTTTGCACGGTTTTATTTTTAAGAATTATGCGAAACGCAATTCGATTAAACAGCGACGATAATAATTTGTAAGGCTTGGACAAAAACGAGATTTGTTCAATGCCTTTCGTTCGTTTTAATCGAAAGGCGTTTTTTATTTTGGAAAACAGAAAATAGTGAGAAGTAAATAGTAAATAGACTTTTCTATTCATCATTCACTGCTCACTATTCACTTAAAAAAATGTTAGATAATTTAGGAAGTTTAGAAAGAACGCACACTTGTGGAGAATTGCGTGCGGAAAATGTTGGCGAAGAAGTTGTCCTGATGGGATGGGCGGCGAAGAAGCGTGATTTTGGGATTTTTACCTTTATTGATCTGCGGGATCGTTATGGTTTGACGCAGGTTGTCGTTAGCGAAGAGACGGCGAAAGAAGCTCACACCAAGGCGAAAAATGTGCGAGGTGAGTATGTGATCGCGGTCAAAGGAAAGGTCGTAAATCGCGAAGAAGGCACAGTCAATAAAAAATTACCGACGGGTGAAATTGAGATTCAAGTCAATGAACTTTTAATTTTGAACAGTGCTAAAACCTTGCCGTTTGAATTGGAAAAAGCAGGTTCACAAAACTTAGCAAGCGAAGATTTGCGTTTGAAATATCGTTACATAGATTTGCGTCGTCCGAGTTTGCAGAAAAATTTGGAAGTTCGTGCGAAGGCTTTGAGAAAGATTCGCGATTATATGGATTCGCAGGGTTTTCTCGAAATTGAAACGCCGATATTGCTCAAATCAACACCCGAAGGTGCGAGAGATTACGTAGTTCCTGCAAGAATTCAGCAGGGTAAATTTTTTGCTCTGCCGCAGTCGCCGCAGATTTTGAAACAAATAACGATGATCTCGGGATTGGATAAGTATTATCAAATTGCACGTTGTTTCCGCGACGAGGATTTACGTGCCGATCGCCAGCCTGAGTTTACGCAACTCGATATTGAGATGAGTTTTGCCAATGAAGAAATGGTCTTTCGCACAATGGAAGGTGTGATGAAAGAAGTTTTTTCATTGGTTGACGCAGAATTTGAAACGCCTTTTCCGCGTATGACTTATGCCGAAGCAATGCGACGTTATGGTGTTGATAAGCCTGACGTGCGGTTCGGGATGGAGTTGCAAGATTTATCTGACAATCTGAAAGATACTGATTTTGCTCCGTTTGCGAAGATTTTAGAAGAAGGTGGACAGATAAAATGCATCGTTGCAAAAAATGGTTCCGGCTATTCCCGCAAGATTTTGGATGGCTTTCAGGAATTTGTTAAACGCTACGGTGCAAGCGGTCTGGCTTGGATAAAACTCGAAGAAGCAGGAACTAAATCTTCGCTAATGAAAGTTTTTGGTGAAGAAAAGATCAATGAACTTGCAAACGCGGTAAATGCTGAAAAAGGCGATGCTGTTTTGATCGTTGCAGGTAGAAAATCAATCGTCGCGGCATCACTTGGAGCATTGCGAAAAGAGATTGCCAAGCGTGACGAACTTATTCCGAAAGGTGTTTACAAACCACTTTGGGTTACGGAATTCCCGATGTTTGAGTACAACGAGGAAACAGGAAATTACGACCCGATGCACCATCCTTTCACGTCTTTAATGCCCGAAGACATTCCGTTATTTAAGCGTGCTGTCGAAGATGGCGAAACTGAACTTTTGGGTAAGATTCGTGCGAGAGCTTATGACATTGTTATCAATGGTTATGAAATCGGAAGTGGATCAATCCGTGTCCATCGAGGCGAAATTCAAAGCCTGATTTTTAAGGCTCAAGGCTTAACGCCCGAACGTGCAAAAGAACGTTTTGGTTTTTTCGTCGAAGCCCTCGAATATGGAACTCCACCGCACGGAGGTTTTGCCGCAGGAATCGAAAGAACAATAATGCTCCTATGCGAAACTGATAACATCCGAGACGTTCTAGCGTTTCCAAAAACCGCTTCTGCACAAGATCTAATGATGGATTCGCCCGGCGATGTTGATAAAAAACAACTAGATGAGCTGGGAATTAAGATAATTGATTAGGATTAATTCCTTTGTAAAAATTATCAGAACTTAAACCTAAACCTCTTTTTCGGCGTAAAAGATATAAATACTTGCCGATAGAGAGGTTTTTTATGTTTCAGGTTTATGCAGGAGTAGTTGGGTATATTCATATAATCGTTTCAATTCTCTCTTTGATTTTTGGTGCGTGGATTATATTGACCAAAAAAGGGACTTCAATTCATAAAAAGATCGGGTATGCTTATGCAGTCTGTATGTTGCTTGTGAGCATAACCGCTTTAATGATGTATGAATTAACAGGTTCGTTTACGATCTTTCATCTTTTTGCTGCTTGGGGATTGATTACCGTGTCGATAGGAGTTGTCGTAGCAATCTTGCGAAAACCAGCGAAAAATTGGCTGACATATCACTATTATTTTATGTATTGGTCGGTTGTCGGGGTTTATGCCGCATTGGGAGCGGAACTTTCGGTAAGATTACCAAGTGCACCTTTTTGGGAAATGGTTGGAATTTCTTCCGGATTAGTTTCGATAGTTGGAACAATTATTTACGCTAAGAAAAAAGGTGACTGGGCAAAACTTTCCGACGTTTATTAAACTTTAGTTTTTTGATGTTTCTCATTTTACTCGCACGATTATTAAAAATAAAAAACTTTGCATTTCAAAACATTAGTCAAAATATCTCTTCTGACCAATGTTTTTTAATAAGTTATTATGCAGATTGAGTTTTAATGGCACTTGGTGAAATTCCATATAATCTCTTAAATTCCCGACTAAATTGAGCGGGCGAATTGTAACCCGAATTTGAAGCAGCTTCGCTAGCGTTGTTGCCTGAAAGCAGAAGTGTGTGGGCATTATGCAAACGCAGGCGTTTGAGAAACTGCATTGGCGGAAGAGATGTTGCCTTTTTGAAAGTTTCATGAAGCGTTGAAGCACTCATACCTGCTTGTTTGGCAAGGTCATCAACTTGAACATCTTCCGCAAGGTGTTTTTCCAGATAGCGTATAACTGGGGCAACCTGATGAGCTTTTGAGTGTTGAATTGCACTATTTCTAAGCATGTGACCAATCGGACTTTTTAAAACGGAATAGTAAACTTCTCTGACAAGTGATTTGCCCAAGATTTTTTCATCTGCTGGAATACCTACAACTTTTAACAAGCGAATTACTGATTCTCTTATCTCGGAAGTCAGTTTTACATCCACAATTAGCTCTTCAGTTCGAGAAACATCAATTTGTTCGCTGAAACCTTCGTAGTCAATTAAAAGTTCGCTGACTAAAACGGGGTCAAGATAAATAATCAAACCAAGATAAGGTTTTTGTGGAGAAGCGTCATGTAATTCTGATTCAATCGGCATTCTAAGACTTCCGATTAATAAAGTATTTTCATCATATTTGTAAACTTTATCTCCGAGATATGCTGATTTACTTCCTTGCCCGATAATACAGATTGTCGGTTTCATTACGGTAGCACATTTAGAATAAGGCACAGACATTTTATAAAGCTCAACTCCGCCAATTCCCGTTGTGTTCAGTCCTTCATTTACAGCATTTTTCTCAATTAGTTCTTTAATCATAATTACCTCACACCACAGGATTATACATAAAACACTCTATATATAACAGCAAATTTTAGTCATTTCGGAGTTTTGTGCAAGGATTAAAGATTTTTGATGTAGAAAAGAGTGTTTAAATTGCAGATACTTTAATCGTCGAAACAAATTGATGATTTGGACATATAAAAAAAGCAATAATAAAGAGGAAAAAATAATGACAAATATAAATGAATTAAAAAGCGGAAAAAACAAAGTAACTTTCAAATCTTTTGGAGTAGATCTAGTTGGTAATTTATACCTTCCTGAAGGTTTTGATGCAAACAAAAAATACAAAGCAATTGTTGGTGCAAGTCCGTTCCCACAGGTTAAAGGACAAGTTCTAGGAACTTATGGACCAGAAATGGCGGAAAGAGGATTTGTATTTTTAGGATTTGATTACTTAGGAATGGGAGATTCTCCTGCATTACCAGGCGAACATAAAAAAAGCCGCTATATGTTCCGATTGATAGAAAACACTTGGGATGCGGTATCTTATCTTGGCACGCTTCCTTTTGTGGAAGAAATTAACGGATTGGGCGTTTGTCAGGGCGGTTCTATCATCGCATCGGCAGCAGTCACTGACCACAGAATGAAGAAAATTGCAATGGTGTCTGGCATGATGGCAGCCGATGCTTTCCAGTGGCTTGGTAGAGAAGTGACAGACCCAATGATTGCCGCAGCCAATGCTTCTATGCAAAAGCAGTATGAAACAGGCAAACCCGATTATCATGCTCCATTTGGATTGGACGATGAGATGTCAAAAGAGGAGTTTGTTTCAGCTGCTGCGTTCCCACCAATGGCAGAAGAAACGTATAGTTACTACGGAAAAGATGGTGTAAAAGGTCCGGGAAAGGTTAAAAACGCTTCAAACATTCACATCGCTGACCAAGCCATGCAGTCATTGATTTCTATTGGAGAAGCATACGCAGATAAAATTGTACAACCTACTTTAGTAGTCTACGGAACCAATGCTTCCACCGCCCCTTGTTCCACTCAGTTTATCGAAAAGCTAACCAATAATCCGGAGGTTTTAGCCTACGATGAGTTTAGTCACGTAGATTTCTATCACAAACCAGAAGCTGTAAAAGTATCAACAGATGCGGTAGCAGAATTCTTCAATAAATAATTTCATAAGGTAGAAATCAAGTTATTGGTCCCTACCGAATTTAAAACTAATAACAAAAACGAGTTTGCAAATCAGGCGGTTGATAAAATAGACGATTTTTTTAGTAAGTATTACTAGCCACGTTGGGTTATACGACCAGCCAGAATATATAAAGCAAGTATTTGAAATAACAACTAACATCTTTAGTAAGCATTTAAGCTATTCAGATTATTTACAATTCATAGAAATAGAACCTCTTGAGCATTAAAAAGTACATGAGGTTCTATTTATGTTTTTTTAGACCTATATGAAGAAATGGACAAAATAAGCATTTTGTCCATTTCTTAAACTTCATTTGTAGATTTTGTAGGAAATTTTGTTCAAATAATTTCTAAGGTTTTTAATTTTAGTGTCCCATTCAATCAAAGTGTAAGGTGTCCCCGAAAAACTGTCGTTAGTTTTCCTCCATTTCTCGCTGACGCATCGGCATTGAATCAATTTGCTTGAAGTAGTTTTTCAAGTTTAGCTTGTCGTCTTTTGATTTAATCGTGCCGTCTTTGCCGATGAGAAAAACTTCTTCATCAAATTTATCGAAGTAATTAGTTTTTAAGTGTTGTGTAAGTTTTTTGGAAAGCCCGCCTTCAAAATTTGTTTTGAGTTCATCATCTTTGAGTCTAAGCCAAACAACATCTCTATCATTAACTTCATCTTTTGCCTTATTTAATTGATTTAATCCTGCATCAGTTTTTTCTCTGACGAGGACAATTCTTTTTTTCCAAGTTAAAGTTTTTAAGTTTTCCAGCTCATTGTTCATGTTTTTACTGTTTTTTGCGGAAGATGTTTCGGTTTTGGTTTGGGAATTAGCATTCGAGCTTTGGCAACTTGAAACAGTAACTATTCCGAATAAGAAGAGAAAGACGAATTGTGCAGAAATGAATTTATTAAAAACTTTTTTCATAGCTATTTGCTTTTACCTAAGTACATTTTTTATTTTTCTTTCATATAAAAAGCTTAAAAAGCCGTCGTGTAATCGTCAAATAGCTTCATCAATGTTTTAGTTCTTTCGCCAACCTTTCCGTTTCCAATCTCTTCGCCATCAATGACAGATACAGGCATGATATTTTTGCTAGTTGATGTAACAAAAGCCTCATCAGCTGAAAAAACTTCTTCTAAGCTTACCTTTCGTTCCTCAATCTCGAAATGTTCAGATGCAAGTTGTAAAACCATATGTCTGGTTATGCCATACAAAACATTGTCTTTTGGCGTAATCAACTTATTTCCTGAAAATATAAAAAAATTATTTCTAGGACATTCGGTTATGCTGTCCTCGGTGTAATAAAGTACATCGAACGCATTGTGTTTGCGTTTAAGTGGCTCTAAGCGAATTGCATTTAAGTAATTTATGGATTTTATATGAGGCAATTCTCTCTGATATTTTGAGGTGATAATTTTACATCCTTGCTCGTATAAATTCGCAGGATAGGTCGGTAATTCTTCGGTGATCATTATAAAATTCGGGTTTTCGAGGGGCGGTGTGGATTCCGCATATCCTCCTGTTAAAAGGAGTCTGATAGCCGGTATTTCCAAATTGCTTTCATTAATCAGTTTATTTGCAATACTAATGATTTCTTCATTTGAAAGCGGAACTTTTAAGTGTAATTCATTGGCAGAATTGCGAAATCTAGTTAAGTTTTCTTCAAAATGAAAAAGCTTGCCATTGTAAGTTCGACCATAATCAAATACTCCATAGCCTCTTTGCAGAGCCAGATCCGAAATGCCTAAAACACCATCTTTTGCGGAAAGAATTTCACCGTTTACATAGCAAAGATTGTTCATATTTTGTCACGACCTCGATTGATTTAAGTAAGTGTTTGTTAAATGTAATCTTGTCGGTGATAGAATTCAATTTACAATCAAAAAAAGGTTGATACTTTAAAATCTGAATCATTGAACAATTTCTGTTAAAATATCGTAAATTTTATAGTAATGGCTAAGAAATTTGACACAAATCCGCTTGATCCCGAATTTCCTGAAAAGGTAAAGAGGGAAACCCAAAAAGAACTACAAACTGTGGCTTTGCCAAAAACCAAAAATGGCAAGACCCAGCAGTTTAAGACTGCTACCGAAACTGAGGATCAAACCCGTAAATTTGATGAAGCTGAGTTTGAATCAATGAATTCAACATATGGAAATCCTGATAATCAGCCAGCCGTTTATCAACCTCAGCAATTTGTAGATACTGAAGATGCTGAAAAAAAATCAGTCAATATAGGGAGTATTAGCTTACCCGAAAATATCCTGACAGCTCTACCATATATTCCCTTTGCATTTATCGGTATCATTGCAGGGTTTATTGAGTTATTTCTTGTCCCAAAAAGTGAGCCGAAAGTTCGCTACCACGCCGCACAAGGGCTTGCCGCAAACGTTGGAGTATGGATTGTTTTAACTGTTTTGGGATTCTTTAATTGGACTGATGTAGGTGAGGTAATCTCGTTAATTTTTTGGTTAGGAACAACCATTATGCTAGTTGTCTTTGCCATTAAAGCTTGGCAAGGAAAGCCAATTCACATCGAAACCGTGCAGGATTTAACGGATTGGCTGGAAGATAAAATTAAACCACAAACTTAAGAAACCAGAAAAGAAATTATGTATTGTTCAAATTGTGGAAACAAAATAAAGAAGGGGTTGAATTACTGCAATGCTTGCGGAGCAAGAATCGTTGATCTGGAAAAAGAGAAAAGCAGTTCGAATGTTGAAAATATTTCAACGGCAATTGGATTTATAGGAGTTGCCGGACTAGCGGGATTCGTTTTTCTGGTGAAAATGCTTTTAGACTACAATGTTTTAGAAGGTCCGATGGTTATAATTTTGATTGCTTATTTAGCGACCGTTTTCGGAATTTCTTTCATGCTCATAAAACAGCTTTCCCCAAAAAAAGAAACTTCAGATCAAAGCATAAACTTTCAAAGCGATATTCCTAGAACAATCAAATCTGTCGATACAAATCAGCTTGAAGAACCGAAACAACCCCCTGCAAGTGTTGTCGAAAACACAACTCGCACTCTTGATAAAGTTCCGATTGAAAGAAGTTAGGTTTCACAATAAGATTTCAAAATGTCCTTTACACTCTGGATAATTCTGTTCTTTTTTATATTGCTCTTTATTTGTATGCTCGTTTATTTTTTAGTGGTTTGGGCATTCTACTGGGGCGATAAAAAAGAGCCACCAAAGAAAAAATAAACTGCAAGAAGTTATTTTTAGTTTGTTCTAAAAATAAACCTGAGAGATTTTTACAAGGAATTATTTTATGAAATTAAAAATATCTTTTTTGCTTAGCTGTGTCTTTTTGTTTTCTTCGCTTCAAACCTTTTCGCAAATACCAAAATTTCTCACAAATAAACAGAAAAAGGATTTCTACACAAAGCTTTTTTCTGAAATTGAATTACTTGATGCCGAAGCTCGTGAAACGCGAAATAACAGCAAAAAAGTAAAGTGGAATAAGTTTAAGAAACATTACCGCAAGAAATTTGATAAAGCTAAAAACTGGAAAGAACTGGAAGATGTTTTTAACAGATTTGGAAAAGGTTTTGTAAATCTTCATTCGAGTTTTAATTTTTATTCAAAGACAAATGAGAAAAGGGAAATTGAACGAAACAACATACGGCTCGGGTTTGAATATCCGCAGATAAACTTTTTTGAGTTGAAATCGAAAAAAGACATTACTCACATAAATAATGTCCCAATAAAAAAAGTTTTTGATTATTACGAAAACTACGAATGCAATTTTAATTCAACGGTCGGATGTCTAAGCAATTTTGTTAGTAATTTTAGACGCGGAATGATCAATGCCAATGGTGTTAGAGTTAATTCTATTCGTTTGGCAGATGGGAAAGAATCGAAAGTTGAATACAAAATAGCTAAAAACATACAGCCTTTTAAGCCGATTTATTACTACGATAATTTTGATAAAGATTTCGCCGATTGGGAAGTTATAAAAAAAGGACATTTGGTTGCGGTTTTGCGTAAAGATAATGTAGCTTTGGTCAGAATTTTTAGTTTCAGATACGGGAAAGAGCCAAAAGATTTCCGCTGTAAAGAGAAAGCCGAAGAGAAAACAATTTGCGGAGATGTTCAGATAATTCGTGAAAGTTTGAATTCAATTTCGGATAAAACCGATTATCTGATCTTGGACGTTCAGAACAATACGGGCGGTAATGAAAACACGGCTTTTATTGCCCAACTCGCTCAGAAGCCTTTCTATGACATGCGAGTTCTTTACAGAAAAACTCCTATTTTAGAAGATGAAAAACTAAGAAGAACACTTTTTTATTTTTCTAATAAAGGCGAAAAATGGTTTCAAAATCTAAAGAAAAACGGAACGTATAAAAATACAAAAAACGGTGAATTTCTTCCCGTAAGAGCGGATTTTTGTCAAGGCGATAAAGCCTGCGAACTAAAACCTGTTGAGCCGAATAAAAGTGCGGTTAAATTCAAAAAAGTTTTGTTGCTGACAAATCAAATGTGCATAAGTTCTTGCGACGATTTTGCGTGGCGTATGAAGGATTATGCTGATGCCGAATTGATCGGACAGCCACACGCGGCGGATGCAACTTACAGCCGTATCGAAATAGTTTTTTACCTGGATAAAAAAGGCAAAATTGCAAGAAAATATGTCGGCGAAAGAGAAAAATTCGAGGTTGACGGAGAACTTATTGCCAAGATAAAAATCCCGTATTCAAAAATGATTGATGCCAAAGGTAAGCTTTTACAAGGAAAGCCCGCAAAATTTTCCCATTTCGTTCCAATTACAAAAGAGAATTATTCAAATATAGAAAATGTTGTGAGGATAAAAGCGTTGAAATACCTTGAAGAAAAGAAGACTGCAAAATTATGAGTTCCTTAAACTCTTTCTGTGTTTGATGAAAACTGCTTCGGTTAAATAAACATTTAATTCACAAATGTCTTTTATGTAATCACCGATTCTTTCAAGGTGTTTGGCAACAAAAAGTAGATGGGCTGCACCCGTTGTTACTTCAGGGTTTTCGATCATCATTTCGATCAATTCGGCAAATACCTTGTCATAGATTCTATCAATTTCCTTATCGCGTTTAATTACCTGGCGCGATAAATCTGCATCTTCAGCTGTAAAGGCATCTAAGGCTGCTTGCAGCATTTCGCCGGCTATTTCAGCCATTTTCGGGAAATCAACATAGTTTCTAACTTCAGGCTCATTGTTAAGAACAATCGCGGCTTCTGCAATATTTGCGGCATGATCTGCAATTCGTTCAAGTACGGGAGTGATTTTCGCAACGGAAATTACGAATCTTAGATCGTAAGCTGCCGGTTGTTGAAGTGCGAGTATTCCGATACTCATTTGGTCAATTTCCAATTCCATACGATTGACGATCTTGTCATCTTCAATCACTTGCCTTGCTAGATCGCTATCTCTTTCTGTAAGAGAACGCATCGCTCTATGCACTGCTTTTTCTGTTGTTCCGCCAAGCAAAAGCAGTTTATCTCTTAAAGCATCTAATTTTTGGTCAATAATTCTTTCCATCTTAAAGTGTATTTATTATAAATAGTTTTTATATTATTTAAAGGTTTTTTATAAGTTTCTAAATAAATTAGCCAAATCTACCTGTAATATAATCTTCGGTCAATTTCTCGTCCGGGTTCGTAAACATTTTGTCAGTTGGGTTAACTTCGATGAGTTTTCCAAGCATAAAAAAGGCTGTTTTATCGGAAACACGTCCCGCTTGTTGCATATTGTGAGTGACGATAACGATTGTATAATCTTTTTTGAGTTCAACAACGAGTTCTTCAATTTTTTGTGTTGCAATCGGATCGAGTGCCGAAGCAGGTTCGTCCATTAAAATGACTTCAGGTTGAACCGCCAATGCTCTCGCAATGCAAAGACGCTGTTGCTGTCCACCGGAGAGTCCCAATGCGGAAGTATTCAAGCGATCTTGGACTTCTTCCCAAAGTGCCGCATCACGCAAAGCCTTTTCAACTTTATCTTCCAAATCAGATTTGCTTGAATGCATACGGTTTATACGAATCCCATAGGCTACGTTTTCAAAGATAGATTTTGGAAACGGATTGGATTTCTGAAAAACCATTCCGACCTTACGCCGGAGAGCAACTACGTCTGTTTTAGGGGAATTAATATCTTTACCGTCAATCAAAATATTTCCATCAACCCGTGCAATCGGAATCGTGTCGTTCATACGGTTAAATGTCCGCAAAAATGTGGATTTCCCACAGCCCGAAGGTCCGATAAACGCCATCACCTCACGTTCTGGAATATCTAAAGTGATGTCATGCAGAGCCTTGAAATCACCATAATAAAAATCTAAATCCGTAACTTTAATCTTGCTTGCCATATTAGATTTGAGATTCAAAAATCTTGAATCTTAAACTTTAAAATTTCTTACGTGTTAAAATCCTAACTAAAATATTTATTATTAAAATTAATCCAACTAAAATAAGCGATGCCGCCCAAGCCATTTGTTGTTCGTTTGGAAATGGTCCCGTTGCAAAATTGTAAATTTGCACGGTTAAAGAAGACATCGGTTCATCAATGTAATAGTTAAAAAATCTGCTGTTTAACGCTGTAAATAAAAGCGGTGCGGTTTCACCCGAAATCCTTGCAATTGCCAAAATCGCTCCCGTCGCAATTCCGGAAAGTGCTGCCGGCATAACGATATTCCAAGTTACACGCCATTGCGGAGCTCCAAGTGCCAAAGCACCTTCACGCATAGATTTCGGCACGAGGCGAATCATTTCTTCAGTCGTGCGGGCGACAATCGGAATCATAATAATTGATAAAGCCACACTTCCTGCAAAACCCGATGCTCCGCCCATCGGCAGAACAAGTAATGTGTAAATAAAAATTCCAACAATAATTGAAGGAACTCCAATCAGAGTATCCGAAACAAAACGAACTAGGCTTCCAAACCAATTATCACCAAATTCTGCTAAATAAACTCCTGCACCAATGCCAATTGGCAAACCAATCAGAGACGCAAGAACTGTCATTATTGCCGAACCCAAAATCGCATTTCCGATTCCACCGCCGCCATCAAGTGCGGGCTTTGGAACGCTCGTTATAAATTCCCAGTTGATCGAAGCCGCACCGCGAATGGTAATGTACGCAAGAATAATGAGCAAAATACTTACGGCAAAGATCGCACACGCTGCCGTTACGGTAGTCATTATCTTACTGACAAGTTTTCTTCGATTGTGAACCGATTCGTTCATTTTTTCCTATGTCGCTTTTGCTGTACCTGAATCTTTTGCAACTTTTGCAACTAAAAGTTTTGCAAGTCCATTAACAATGAATGTTACGAGAAATAGAACCAATCCCATTTCGATCAATGCACTTAAATACATCTCATCTGTCGCTTCCGGAAAGTTAGCTGCTAACACAGAAGCTATAGTATGAGCGGGATCGAAAAGCGATGCAGAAATTGATGGAGAGTTTCCGATAACCATCGTTACTGCCATCGTTTCACCCAACGCACGTCCTAATCCTAAGACAATCGCTCCGGCAATTCCCGAAGCCGCGTTTCCAAGAACAATTTTGGTGGTTTCCCATTGTGTTGCTCCCAAAGCGAGTGCTGCTTCTCTTTGAGTAGTTGGAACAACTTCCAAAACATCTCTTACGACTGCTGTAATGATCGGCGTAACCATTATTGCCATAATAATTCCGCCGGTTAGCATCATTCCCGTACCTTTTGGACTTCCCTCAAAGAGCGGAAGCCAACCCAAATATGTTTGCAGAAAAGGTCCTAAATAATTAACTAAGAAAGGAGCAAGGACGAAAATTCCCCAAAGTCCATAAACAACCGAAGGGATCGCTGCCAAAAGCTCAACCATGAACGAAATTGGTGTAGCGAGTTTTTTTGGAGCTTGCTCGACAAGAAAAATTGCTATGCCAAGCGAAATTGGCACAGCAATTATTAAAGCTATTAGAGAAGAAACAACCGTACCAAAAATAAATGGCAAAGCCCCAAAGATATTTGAGGCGGGTTTCCAATCACTTCCGGTTAAGAAAGAAATGCCAAATGCTCGAATAGTCGGCATAGAATTTACCGCCATCATATAAATCATCGCAACGACGATCAGAAGAATCGTCGAAGCGAAGATTATTAAGATAGTTCGGAAAATTGTGTCGCCGATTGTTCCCGTTTTAGCCAAAAGTATTATTCTCCTGCCTTTTTAGCATCGGCTTTTTCGCCTTCGTACAAAGGTTTGCCATCCGCAGTAATTGATTTGATCTTGGCTTCAACCTTTTCAACCATTTCTTTTGGTAAAGGTGCATAGTGCAATTCTTCCGCAAATTTTGAGCCGTCGTTGATCGCCCACCACAAGAAGTCCACTAAAGCTTTACCTTTAACAGCATCTTTTTGATTTTTGTAAGCCAAAATGTATGTAAAACTCGAAATCGGATAGGTGTTTTCGCCTTCCGCATTCGTAATTTTAATTCTCATATCATCCGGCATATCTTTGATAGCACCTGCACCTGCTGCCGAGATGTTTTCAATGTTGGCTTCTACAAAGTTACCTGCTTTGTTTTTGATCAAGGCTGTCGGCAGATCATTTGCTTTAGCAAAAGCGATCTCAACATAACCGATCGTATTTGCATTCTGCTTAACTGATCCCATCACACCATCGTTTCTAGGAGCTCCGGCACCAACACCTTTAACCCAGTTTGGTGTTTTACCCGGTCCGACTTTTTCTTTGAAAGCCGGAACTGTCTTGGACAAATAATCTGTAAATACTGCTGTCGTTCCACTTGAATCAGCACGATAAACAGGTTGAATTTCTGCATCAGGTAAGTTTGCTTCTGGATTAAGCTCTTTCAACTTTGCATCATTCCATTTTTTAATGTCGCCCATATAAATACCGGCGATAACTTCCGGTGTAAGTTTCAAAGGATCTTTAACGCCTTCGAGATTGTAAGTCATTACAACAGCACCCAAAACGGTTGGAATATGAAGCAAGTCACCCCCCTTAGCTTTTGCCATATCTTCATCTTTCATTGGGTCATCCGACGCACCAAAATCAACGACTTCAGCAATAATGTCTTTTTGTCCGCCACCCGAGCCTTTTGATTGATAATCAATTTTGATATTTGGTTTAACTTTTTCGTATTCATTAACCCATTTTTCGTAAATTGGCTTTGGAAAGCTTGCTCCCGAACCTTGTAGTTTAACCGACCCACCTGCGTCTGATGTGCCATCTTTGGTTTCTGTTCCGCCACTACAAGCCATACCTATAGCAACCGTGAAAATTAAAGCTGTAAAAAATAAATTTCTAACTAAATTTCTCATTCTAAAATTGAATCTCCTAATTTTAAGTCCCTCAGAATAGCGGGAAATTTATGTTACTTGGAACAATGAAATTCTCTATCTAAAAACTTTGCGTAAACACAAATTTATTTATTTTGTATTGAAACTTGCTTTTCAATACAAAATAAAAGCGATTTACTCTTTGTATAAATTAAGCAAGAATTTTTTGCACAGTCTTTGACGAGCTGAAATCTCATTGATTATAGATTAAATTAGCTTCGCTATTGTTAAATTATACTTAAATTTTAGAAACGCGAAATTTTTTGGTTAGCACATTTAACATTTAGTTAACATTGTTCTAACATACGAGGTATAATATTATAAAACGTTGTAAATTTTGGCTTCAAACAATCCATTGAAGAAGGGATATCCTGCCTTCATTCAGAAACCAAATAAAGTATTATGACTGATATAAATATGGAACTTGTAAATGATTTGGGTAGCGATGTTGCCTTAGCAATTCTGGTAGAAAAAAAGCACTCTGAGAAAATTGATTCAAAAGAGATTTTACCTCTGATTAGTAAAATCAGAGAAATTCTTGAACCAATTTCATATAGAGATCATTCTTACCTTCAAGAATCAGACGATACATTGAGTGTCATGACAAAATCGCACTAATTCGATTCATAAACATACGATTTCGTAATCTTGTAAGCTTTTTGACTTAGTAAGATTTAACCTTCCATTTTTAAAATTTAAATACCTTTCTCTATACTTCTTTACCTTTTTTTACAAAGCTTTTCCGAGATTTAAGCAAACTATCAAATAAGCCATTTTCATCATAAAAATGCTTATTGGGCATAATTTTTGCCTAATTCATAATTATTGAATACACTTGATAAACAAATAACACAATTCGTTTGATAAGCTATCAGACTTTCGGAGGAGAGATGAGAAGATACAATTTGGGCAAAAGTATTGCGGCACTCAGTTTGGTTTGGGTAATGATAATGATGCCAATAGCGGCACTCGGACAAACCAAAATAGACATGCCGAAAAATAAATATAAAATTTCTGACGATGTAAAAATCGGACGGGAAGCATCGGCAAAAGTCGAACAGCAATTTCCAATTTTACAGGACGCAGTTGTAACTAACTACATCCAAGGCGTTGGAAGAAGATTAGTTGCAGCCATGCCTCCACAGTATCAACAACCGGCTTTTGAATATAATTTTAAGGTAGTAAATGCCAGAGATATAAATGCTTTCGCACTTCCCGGTGGACCGATGTATGTCAACCGCGGGATGATCGAAGCTGCAAAAAATGAAGGCGAAATGGCTGGAGTAATGGCACACGAGATCGCTCACGTTGCACTCCGTCATGGAACGGCACAAGCTTCGAGACAAAGCAGTCTGGGGAGTCAGCTTGGAACGATCGGATTGATTTTAGGTGGAGCAATTCTAGGTGGACAAGCAGGTGCTCAGTTAGGGGCTATCGCCGCAACCGCTTGGCAAACAAAATACAGCCGCAAATTTGAATCACAGTCCGACATACTAGGTGCTCAGATCATGGCTCGTGCCGGATATGATCCTATAGATTTGGCAAATATGTTCAGAACCATCGAAAAGCAAAGTGGTGGTAGTCGTGCTCCTGAGTTTTTGAGCAGTCACCCAAATCCCAAAAACCGTTACGAAGCTATTAATCGTGAAGCACAGCTTTTAAGAGTCTCTCCGGAACCGATTAAAGTTACACGCGGATTTTCTAATGCCCAAAGCCGATTGCGAGCTATGCCAAGAGCCAGAACAATGTCGGAAATTGAAAAAGGCACAAGAACTGGTGGGCAGAATCAAGGTGGATCAAACACCCAAATGTCACGTGGCAGGTATTCTCGAACAGTACAATTTCCATCTTCGAGAACCAGAGTTTATCGAGGTGGAAACTGGGTAAGAGTAAATGTTCCTAATAACTGGCGCGAATTTCCGCAAAATAATGAAATCTGGTTCTCGCCAAGCGGGGCTTATGGAAATCAAGGTATTACACACGGAGCTTTGATGGGCGTTAAGCAAACCCGAACTAACTTAGAAGCTGCTACCGAAGATTATGTAAAAGAGATTTTGCAGGGCAATAATTATCTGCGGCAGACGAGAGGTTATGCAAGAACCTCGATAAGTGGAAGGCGGGCTTACGCAACTCAGTTGGCAGGACGTTCGCCAATTACGCGGCAAACCGAGGTTGTCACTGTCTATACAACGCAGTTGAGAAACGGAAATCTTTTCTATGTTGTTGCAGTTGTACCGCAAAATCAGGCTTCCAGATATAACAATGCATTCCGAAATATGGTTCGTTCAATTCGATTGAATGCATAAACACAAAATGGATGTAAAAGAAACGAGATGGAATTAACAAAAAATTTCATCTCGTTTTTTTGTTAAACTGTAAATTCTATCCCCGCGAAAAATTAAGTTTATCTCCCGTAAAAAATATAAAGAATACTATGAAAATAAAGAATTTAGTTTTGTTTTTATTGATGACCTTTATGATAGGTCTTGTCGGGCAAAGTATCTTTGCACAGATCAGAACTGTTTCAGGTGCAAGTTATGTCCAAAGGTGCGATAGAAGTAAATTATCGCCGATAAAGTGCGGATATTATGAAGAAGGATTTCAAGATGGCGTAAATGATGCAAGAAGAAACCGAAGCAGTAATTATGAAAGATATGATGAAAAATTTGAAGATAAATATGAGTCATTTTATCGGGATGGCTATAACACGGGGTATCGAAGTATAAGGTCAGATAATCGTTGGACAGATGACCAGAGAGATGCTTATGAGAAAGGCTATGACTATGGTGAAGAAGATAAAGACAGAGGCATCTCGCGTCTTCCTCTGCGTTATGAAGGAAGATACAACAAAACATATGAAGCCTACTATCGGAAAGGCTATAACGATGGGTATGATGGCAGACGCAAACAATACAATACGGTGATTGGAAATACAATCGGGAGAAACCCGCGTTTTCCAAATCGTAATCGTGGAAATCGTCGTCGCGGAACGCAAACGGGAACTATTAATTGGATCGGGCGAGTGGATAATCGTGCCAATATAATTATCAGAAATGGTCAGGTTACTACTGACACAGTTGCCGGAAGATTGGTTCAAGGAACGCAAACAGTACAAGGTATAATCCCCAGACGTAACGCCACTTACTCGGTCAGAAAACTCGATGGACGTGGAGGGGCTTCTGTGTTACAACAACCAAATCGAGCGAACAATTTCACAGCAATCATACAGGTTTTTGATACTAGAGGTGGTGCAGATAATTATCGCTTGAGTATTAGCTGGCAGGCTTCGAATACTCAAGAATCCTATCAATCAGGAAAGGTTGTTTGGCGTGGAAGAGTCGATCAAACAGCGAATATCCGTATCTCGGGAGATTTTGTCGATTCAATTGATATTTCAGGAAGTGGCTTATCAAATGTTCGATATGATTTAGAAGGATATTTAGCTGCCCGTCGCGGAAGCGTCACGGTTAGAAAACGTGACGGACGAGGAACTGTTTCTATTTTAGAACAACCGAATCGCCAGAATGATTACACAGCTACCATACAGGTATTCGATCCTGACCGGGGCGATGATGAATATGAATTAGAAATAAGTTGGTAAGCCAACGGATTAAAAATTAAAAATAGGCAGGGAAAGAAATTTTCTCTGCCTTAAATTTTTTTAAAAAGTGATCTATAAATAGGTAAATTTCTATTCTCGACTGACTTTTCTCTTTCAGTTTTGATCGGCAGAATATTTTCTTTCGTGTCTATTTGATCAAAATGTCCGCTCTGATCAAATAGTTCAAACATTTCTTCGGCTAAAAACTCTACGTCAGTTTGAATAAAAACTTCTCCATTTTTAGCTAATTTTTTAGTAATAGCTTTGACCATATTATCTTTGACCATACGGCGTTTGGCGTGTCTTTTTTTAAACCAAGGGTCGGGAAATTGAATCGTAACCATCTGCAAAATATCTTTCGGAATTTTTTCCAACAGAACCTCTGAATCAAGCGTCGCATTACAAAATTCATAATGCAGATTTTGTAAACCTTTTTCATCTCTGATCTTATTCGCTTCGATTACTAAAGGCTCTCGTATTTCAGCACCCAAAAAATTCCAATCTTTTTTGATTTCTGCCATTTCAAGCAAAAACCTCCCACGTCCGCAACCTATATCAAAATGAAGTGGAAGTTTTGGATTGGCAAAGACTTCTTCCAATTTCAGAGGTTTTACAGGCAGTTCACGGAAATATTTTGCGAGGGGATTGACGTGCTGATGGATTCTTGGTCTAGCCATGATGAGGTTTATTTTAATGGATAGAAGTTAGGTATCCAAGCAGAATTAACGGCAGAAACGCGAGTGTGAACGAGCGTGTCATTCACTCCGAGAAAACACGCTTCCTAACGGTCGCGTTTCCGCTTGGTTTGATTTAATGTAAATCTGCATTTTTCTTATTATTCCAAGTTTTGTTCCAAAAATATTGTTTTGTTTATTGCAACCGGATTTCCGACGACAACAAACCGTAGATTTTTCATATATTTTTGTGAAACCCCTTGAACTTTTTGAGGAGTAACTTCTCGCAGACGGTTAAGAAATTCAAAGGAATTTCGCCATCCACCGCCGATTAATTCATATTTTGCAAGTTCAGCTGCCTGAGCTGAATTCGTTTCCTGACCGAGATAATACGTTGTCAAAAACTGTCCTGCCACAGCAGAAATTTCTCTGTTGCTGACTGGCTTTTGACGCAATGCTTTTATCTCATTGAGCATAATGCTGACTGTCTGATTAGCATCAACCGCCGTAACGTAAATATTCGCGGTATTTGCTAAAAGTTCATTAAGGCTTGCGCTTGGTGCATAAGATAATTGCCTTTTTTCTCGTACCTCCTCAAAAAGACGATTACGCAAAATTGTCACGGCAACACGCATTGCATAATAATCAGGATTATCTAAAGAAGGTGCATTGAAAACACCTTGAATGTAATTTGTTGGAAGTGTGCGGGGTGAAACCTCTAGAGTAGCTTTCGAAAAATCGAGTGCGGGAATCGGATTCTCTTTATAGTTTCCACGCGGCAATTTACCGATCGTATCAGATACTTTTTTCTTGAAATCTTCTGCGTTTATATCACCAACAACTACAAGCAAGAGCTTTGAAGTTTTCATTATCTTTTGGTGATAAGCCTTTAATTGAGCAGGCGTAAACTTAGAAACAGTATCAAGTTTGCCGCGAACATTGTTGTAATACGGATGATTTTTGTAAATGATTCGATCTTGCAGGACTTGTAAGAAATCATCTGCTTCATCCTCATCATCTCTTAAAGATGTCAGAATCTTTTCGCGGACTCTTTCGACATTATCTTTTTGAAAAGTTGGATTCATCGCAACATCTGTGAAAATTTCCCAAGTTCTGTCAAAATGCTCAAGAGTTGAGCCAAATGTCATAACGCTGTAATCATTGCTTGCTGATGCACCGATACCGCTTCCTGTGCTGGCAAGTTCACGACGTATGACGGCTTTTGGAAACTTTTTGCTTCCTTCTGTCGCCGCATCCAACGTAAAATATTCGATTCCTGCATCTTTATCGGAGATATTTCTCGCTCCACCACGAACAAAAAGTCCTGCCGCAACCGTCGGAGCTGTCGGACGACGCTTGACTATAACTTTCAACCCATTGACTTCAAACTCCGAAACAAGTGCTAATTGATCGGCAATATTTGTCTTGCCTTGTGCAAAGGTAATTGCAACGAGAGACAAAGAAACAAATGCCAAGGAAATAAATCTGCTAACTACTAAAAATTTTCTGTTTACCACTTTCATAATTTATTTACCTATTAACTCTGCCTCCGTTAATTTTGCGGTCGCTTGCCCTTCCGGTGATATAAGTGCGACGCCTATTCTTGGTTTGCCTTTTATGTAGGTTCTGACGTAACGATTGATTTCTTTACGCGAAACCGCACGTAGGTTTTTGTGATAACCACGGAAATAGTCAATTCCTGTCGAAGACCACCAAAAGCCGAGTGTATGCGAATAAGTGCTTGGTTTTTCACGCTCAAAAAGGTCTCTAGATTCAAGTAACGTTTTGGAGTTTTCTAATTCCTGATTGCTGTAATAATCAGGTTTATCAAATTTTTCGATTTGCTCGTAAGCCACTTTCAAAGCTTCTTTAGCTTTTTTAGGTGAAGTTACGAGAGTTAACGTGATCGGACCGACATTTCTTTGTGTGTAATAAGTTATATCTGCCGCCACGGCTAATTTTGAATCAACTAAAGCTCTTTGGAACTTAGAATCAGCCTGTCCCAGAATGTATGAAAAAACATCTGCTGCATAAGTTGCCGCATCATCTTTTCCAATTGAAGGACCATGCCATCCAACTTGGATCAGAACATTGTTTATCGGTTGTTTTACGATAACTCCTTCGCTTTTTTTAATCGGCGGATGTTCGACTATCGGGAATTCTTTGAAAGGGTCGGTCTTTCGTTTTTCCCAAGCTCCCAAATTTTTCTCAGCTAATTTGAAAACTTCTTCGGGATTCACATCTCCCGTCACTATAAGAGCTGCATTGTTTGGAACATAATAACGCTCTTGGATAGTTTTCATTTTTTCGACCGTTGCGGATGTAACGGTTTGTCTCGTGCCAAGCGGATTTTTACGGGTTGGATATTTGTAATACATTTTATCTTGCAAAGCTCGGTTCAGATAAAAGTATGGATTTGATTCATTTCGGTCAATTTCCCCAAGTACAACCTTTTTCTCGCGCTCTAACTCTTCAGCATCGAAATTTGGAAAACGAATCGCATCACTGATGAATTTGATGGCTGTCGAAAGATAAGGGCTGGTCGTGGTGAAATAATAATTAACAACTTCTTCGCGGGTTGTTCCGTTATATGTAATTCCCATCTGACCAATATTGCCGAGATAATTTACGCTTCCAATAGATTGTTTGAATTTTAGCTTTTCACCACAATTTTCTGCTTGATAAACCCTCATGTACCGGGCGTCACTTCTGGCATTTCGCAGAAAGCTTTCACAGCGGAAAATCCCAACTGCCTTGTTTGGCTTGAAGAACATATGTTCATAAAGATGCGATAATCCATTGAATTCAAGTGGTTCGGTAAAAGATCCATTTCTCACGGCAATTTCTACCGTTACAAGCGGAACTGATTTGTCTGGCAAAACAATTACTTCCAAACCATTTGCCAATTTTTTATTTACAAATGGAGAACCGTCATTATTAACTGCGACAAGCGGTTTATCCTTTGTCACATTTTTTGCTGTAGTTTGAGCAAAAGAAAAACTTGAGAATAATGACAAGACCAAAAGCGTCGATAAAAGTATTTTTCTCACTAAATAAACTCCAAGAGCGAAATCTGAATTTTCATTATTACGCGAAACTTGCGAAAATGTTCTTATTAAAGAAATTTAACACAAGGAGCGATAATTATGGAACGAGATAATATGATGCACGGAGCAAGAACCGCGTTGAATAAAAATATGGAGATGCGGGAATGGTGCGAAATGTACCTAAAAAATAAGACCAAAGAAGAAAAGGGTGAAATGAACGAAGAAGAATTTGAACATTTCTGGAAATACCACAAACCCGAGATTATGCACGCTGGAGCCGCCGAAGCTGTACAGGCATACAAAGAAAGAAACACTGAGAATTAAATTTTGTCATACGCTTTACGGTTGGCATTTGCAAAAATTGAAATTTAACAAAGAACGTACTACGAACAAAGAACAAGGGGAAGTACAAAATGAAAGCCACAGTAATTTATCCGCATCAGATTTTTTCGCATAATCCGGTTTTGGAAGATATTGAAAAAATCTTTTTGGTCGAAGAACCGCTTTTTTTCACACAATTCAAATTTCACAAACAAAAATTAGTGCTTCATCGGGCGACGATGAAATTTTACGAAAACTATCTTAACGAAAGAGATTTTGATGTTCGTTATGTTGAATTCGATGAACTCGAAAAAACTCAGGACATCGCCGAGATATTAAAAGATGAAGACGTCGAAGAAGTAGTATTTCTAAATTTGGTTGATGATTGGGTTGGAACAAGATTCAGGGAATGCCTCGACGAAGCCGAAATCGAGTACACGCAAAAAGATACGCCGATGTTTATAAATTCGGCGGAAGACATTGAGGATTATTTTTCGGGCAAGAAAAGCTTTTCGATGACAAGTTTTTATCGTGAAGAGAGAAAACGCCACAATATCTTGATGGATGAAGATGGCGAACCCGTCGGCGGAAAATTAACCTACGATACGGAAAACCGCAAAAAATTACCAAAAGATGTCGAGCCGCCCGAAATCAAACGCCCCGAACAAAACGAATTCGTCAAAGAAGCGATCGAATACGTCGAAGAAAATTTTGGCGAAAACTATGGTGATTCAGAAAATTTTGCGTATCCCGTAACTTTTGAAGATGCGGAAAAATGGCTTGATGAATTCCTTGAAGAACGTCTCGAAAAATTTGGTGATTACGAAGATGCGATTGCAAAAGAAGAAGAATTTGTCTTTCACGGCGTTTTAACTCCAATGCTCAACTGCGGGCTTTTAACGCCGAATCAAATCGTTGATAAAACTTTATCTTTCGCTGACGAAAATGATACGCCTTTGAATTCTCTCGAAGGTTTTGTCCGACAAGTTATCGGTTGGCGGGAATTTATGCGTGGGATTTACATTGAAATCGGACGCAAGCAAAGAACTTCTAATTTTTGGAATCACGAACGCAAATTACCGGAAAGTTTCTGGACGGGCGAAACGAGAATCGAACCGCTTGATGATGTCATCAAAAAACTTCTCAAAAATTCCTACAATCATCACATCGAACGCTTAATGATTCTCGGTAATTTTATGGTTCTAACCGAGATTCACCCCGACGAAGCCTACGAATGGTTTATGGAAATGTATATTGACGCATACGATTGGGTGATGGTGCCAAATGTCTATGGGATGAGCCTCTACGCTGAAAATTCAATCACAACAAAGCCATACATTTCGGGTTCAAATTACATCTGTAAAATGTCTGACTACAAAAAAAGCGAAGACTGGACAGAAATTTGGGATGGACTCTACTGGCGTTTTATTGACAAACACAAAGACTTTTTCAAATCAAATCCAAGACTCTCAATGATGCCCCGTATGCTTGAAAAAATGGATGAAGAAAGAAAAACTCGCCTACTGAAAACGGCAAACGAGTTTTTAGAAGATTTTACGAGTTAGTTGTCTTTCCTTTCTTCAGTTTTAGGTGTTTCCTCTTTGCTTTTTTCTTCTTTCTTTTCTTCACCAAAAGACAAATATAAGACGGGAACGTCATGGTCGGAGATTCTTTCGGGGCGAGTTTCGTCGTTGGCGTAAACCTTCGGAAAGTCAACATTTAAGCGTGCGTAGCCGAATTTTTTTGCCTTTGAGCGGGCAGGGCGGTTGATTAATATGTGGTCGAGAACTTGAGCCGAACCGCCGAAGATATATGAATAGCGGTTTTCCGCAGAAATATAGTCAACTAGATTTACCAAACCTGTTTCATAAACCTCTTTTGAGGGGGTCAAAACATTTCTTTCGGGCTTGCCTTTGAGAGTTCCGATCAGGTCATTAAATCCGTCATTAAATTGAAATGAATTAAAGTCACCGATAACGACGATCATTTCATTAGGGTTTTCTTTTTGGCGTTCCTGAACAAATTTGGCTAGAAATTCAGCTTGCATACGCTTTTTATTCTGCACGCGGTCACCGCTTTTAGGATCGTCTATTCCTCTGTAAGATTTGAAATGATTGACGATTACCGTAAACGCAAATTTTTCTTCTTCATTTTCTTTCGGAACTTCGACTTCAATTAAAATTGGTGGACGCGAAAATAGAGTTTCATTTTCATTTGCGTCTTTGTGGTCAAGTTTTATATCTTTGGCAAGTTGTTGCACTTTGTTGACTTTGATCTTTGATGTTTTGATCAAAAAGCCAACGTCTATGCCTCGCAAATCATTACTTTCTTCCAAAAATGCTTCATATTTTGGGTTGGGTTGTTTAGCCGCTTCAGCATCTTTATTGATTCTGTCGGCAAGTTTTTTAAGAACAGTTAGGTTTTCAACTTCGACAATTCCCAAAACATCAGGCATCGAAACCACATCACGAATTGCCATTGATGCTTTTTTCAAACGTCTTTCAAAATGCTCTTTAGAAACTTTTGTTTCCTTTCGTCTTAAATCAGAATTTTCTTCATCGTCAAAAAAGTTTTCGAGGTTAAAACTTGCAACTGTAACTTCGTTTTCGGCGGCAGGACTTGCTTTCACAAATGTTTTATTACCCTCGACAGTTGGCTTAACTCTCGGATCAAGCAAAAGCGTATATGCTCGGAAGCTGTAATCCAAGACTCCGACAAGATTTTTTAAGGTTGCTCCAGCCGTTACATCAATTGGTTCGCCACCATTTAAGCCATCGCTATCAACCCGAATTAACTCAGGGTTCATATCAAAAATTGGATAGGTCTGCGGCAATTTATCAAACAAAACTTTTAATACCTCGAGTCCCGGTTCGCGGAAAGGTCTCGGCGTATTGGCAAGAACACCGAAGAACGCCCCATCGGACTTAACCAAGCCTGTTTTTCGGTCAGTAAATCCTCCGGTTGGAGCAACGACTTTCATCTCTTCAACTTTGAGAAGCATTCCCTCAAAGCGTTCTAATTGGTCGGGATTTCCTTTAGGCTGTAAATCTTTTTCAGTCAAAACATAGGGTTTTGGCAGAGGATTTTCCTTTGAAATTATTTTTACTTTCGGTTTTGTAATTTCAGTTAAAAACAATGCATAACGCTCGCGTTGAGGTCGAAATTCAACAACATTCCCGCTGACTTCAACTAAATTACCGATGGCAATATCTGACGACGGTTCATCACCCGTGTAGATGTAAATTCCTTCCGAAGTGCTTGGCTTGTCATCAACCTTGTCATCGGGGGTTTGAATGTAAAAACCGCGTTTTCTGATTGCTGTTACAATGCCTTGAACAGTTACATCTTTTCCGACAAGTGGGGATAGAAACTCTTCACCTTGAACCTCAGCGATTGGCGTAATATTTTGCGAAAATGTATTGAACGCAAAAAACAGACTTATAAAAACAAAAATTAAAGAAATTTTTCTCATAGACCTTTAGAAAAACAAACCTAAATTGTGGGGATAAAATTTTAGAAAAAAAGCAAATTTTGCTTATGGAAACTTCGCGTTTTTTTGATGCAGAAGCTTTTTACTTTGCTGTAAAAAATTAAATATGCATTAAATCTGAAAATTTATTTAGCAGTAGTATAAGCATTTATTTGCTGAAGAATGCATTATATTTCAAGTAGGAGAAAATCTGAATTAAGAAATCGTAATTTCACAAAAACAAGCTAACTAAAAGAAAAAACTAGCATATTTTTCAGAGAGGTTTTTTAAAAGCTGGATTCAATGTAAAGTTTCTATAAAGCCGAAGTTTGGAAATTATTTGTTTTTCTGGAAAATATTTTTTGTGAGAGGGAATACAGATTTATTTACACGCCTAACATTCTTTTCAAATGATTTGAGATACCAAATTTGTCATAGAGATTTTCGCGTTTATTCATAACGGCGAGAATTCTTTGAGAAGTTGCTCTGTGAACTTCAAAGAATTTATGACTCGTTTCAAGCTTATCTAAAATTCTGCGTAACACTTCCATTATGCTGGAGACAAAGATTTTAGGGTTGATCTGTTCAGTCATTTTTATTCTGCCATTGGAGTATTCAAATATGTCGTTGGCAGGATTTAAGAATGGATAATCATCGGCAATTTCAGCGGATGCTTTTCGGAAAGCTGATTTGAAATTTAGTTTTGCTTGTGCCAGAGATTTATCAATAACTCCCAATAATTCAACAGTTAAATTTAATAGAATCTGCCAATCTTCATTAGCAATTGACTGGACTTCTTTTGCACGCTCTTCGACTTTGTTGGAAAGGCGAAAAGGAAAATCAGGCAAACTTGCTTCTCGTTTTGCAGGCTTTGCTTTTTTCTTAAGATGGATTCCGTTTCCGTTGAATTTAACTTTTGGTTTGTTTTTTTGAACTTTTGGCAAAGTAGCATTTAAATTAACGCTAGCTTTGGCTTTTTTGACCTGTTTAGGGGTTGAGCCACCGTTAATTTGCTGTGGAGGTTGAGCAGGTTTTGGAATCGCTTCAATGATTTCAGCCTCAATGATTTCTTCATCATTTTGTATAACCTCAACGGTCGGCACGCTCTTTGCGGAAGGCTTTTCATTTTTTATCTTTTCTTCTGCATGTTGGAAAACATTGATCGTTCCACCCGGTTCTCGGGCACGAATCAGGAGTCTTTGTAAGGCTTCTTCGCCTTCAGAGATTCTTCCTGAAATCTGATCGTGTTCACTGACTTTCATCTGGTTATCTTCACGCAACTGAATGTCCGCTTTATAACCATTCAACTGAACCTTCACGCTGCCAACGAATTGGCGGCGACGCAGATATTTAATTAGTGCCGATAGATTTACAAACGACGTATCTAAATTTTCGTGAATTGGACGATTGCTCATAACTACTGAAAATTACGCAATTCTCTAAATTGAAAAATCCTAAATTTTGTAAGAATAGTTTATCAGAAAAGTTCCTACCCGTTGTGAGTTAAAAAATGCTAATATCGCCGGAATTCCATTTCATAGAGGGAACTTTTCGATAAAATTTGTAAAAAACACGATTGTTTTCTATCTGCCTTATAAAAAATCGGGTTTGCTATGCTGATTCTGTTGCCTCAGCGGATTCATTTTTATTTTCATCTATTCTTTCAATTGTCAGATTGAATCCTGCCAAAAATGCAGATACCAAAGGACTCAAAATATTAAAGAAACAGAAAGGCAAATAAGTTAGAGTTGCGACACCCAAAGTTATCGAATTATAAGCACCACCTGAATTCCATGGAACTAAAACGGATGTAACCGTTCCCGAATCTTCTAATGCTCTCGAAAGATTCTTAGGCTTGAGACCGTATTTCTTATAAGCGTCCTTATACATTCTGCCCGGAACTACAATAGCTAAATATTGGTCGCAAGCGGTCATATTCATAAAGATACAACTTCCAAGAGTCGCTCCGATCAAACTTCCTGTTCCGCGAACAAGTTTGAGAATACTGTTAGCGATTTTTTGAAGCATTCCTGTTCCTTCCATTGCACCGCCGAAAACCATTGCCATCAATATAAGCCAAACGGTCGAAAGCATATTTGCCATTCCGCCACGGTTAAACAATTTGTTAATAAGTTCATTATCGGTTTCGATAACAAATCCACCATAAGCGGTTGTCATCAAAGGTCGGTAATATGGTTCAATATATGCTTTTATAGCCTGAAAAAAACCTTCTGTTTCTTTTGCTTCACCCGCCATGGATGCGATCAATTGAGGTTGAAAAATAAGTGCAAAAATTCCGCCCAAAATAGTTCCGATAAGAAGTGCGGGAAGTGCCGGAATTCTTTTATAAACCATAAACAAAACAGCTAATGGAACTAAAAACAGATGAAGACCAATGTTGAATTTGTCATTTATAACATTCAAAACTGTGTTTATATTTTCTTGATTGACAGTGCCTTGTCCGTAGAAAAAGCCTAAAATTGTAAACCCAATAATGGCTAAGATTATTGCAGGTCCACTCGTGTACATCATGTGGCGAATGTGTGTGAAAACATCAGTTCCAGCCATTGCGGGTGCAAGGTTTGTCGTGTCTGACAAAGGCGACATCTTATCACCGAAATATGCTCCTGAAATAATCGCTCCAGCAACCATTCCTAAAGGAATTCCGAGTGTCGTGCCAATGCCGATCAAGGCAATTCCTACCGTCCCGGTCGTTGACCAACTCGAACCTGTTGCAAGTGCGACGATTGCACAAACGATACAAGAAACAGGCAAAAATACCGTCGGATTTATTAGCAATAAACCATAGTAGATCATCGTCGGAACAATTCCGCTGATTATCCACATTCCAATCAAAGCACCGACGATCAGCAGAATGATGCTGGCTTGCATCGCTACTCCAATCGATTTAATAACCTGATCTTCAATGTCTTTGTATTTGATCTTATAGACGACGATTCCGATAAATGCCGCTAAAGCACCAGCGATCAGTAAAGCTAATTGATTCGATCCATCAATTCCGGCATCACCAAACACTAAAATGTTTGTAATTAATAAGCCCATTAAAACAACGATGGGAATAAGTGAAACCAATAAGCTTGGCTCTTTGGTTTCTTCTTGATCTAATGGAATGACTTCTTTTTCTTGGTTCATAGGCTTCTCCGATTTTTGCAAATTATACATAGGGTAAAGATGTTTAGCAAAAAAATAATAGAGGCTAGTATTAAAAGTGTTTTTAACAGTTTATGGTGCTCCGTTAAATGAGGTGTTGTAACGGTTTCTTTACAAATCTTTACAAAATTCCGCCGACAAACTTTTATGTTCTCACGTCTAAACCAACAGTTTCATTTCTAAATTTTTTAAGGAGACACATAAATGAAAAAGAGATTTTCTTTAATGGCAGTTTTTTGTTTGCTTTTAACGGTGGTTGCTATCTCAGCACAAGATAAGACAGTAAACTTTGTAGGAGATTGGACACTTGATAAAGATAAAAGTGAACTGGGTGAAAGAAGTCGGATTGAATCAATGACAATGAAAGTTTCGCAGACGGATAAAGAATTGACTTTTGAAAGAAAAACGAAACGTGCTGAACGTTCCGACGGGGAAGGACGTGGCGGAAGAGGTCGAAGAGGAATGCGAGGTGGAAATCAGCAACCAATGACCTACAATCTCGAAGGCAAGGAAACTGAAGCTCAAATGGGAAGTGGCAGATTTGCAGGTAAAGCAAAACTAAAAGCTAACATGGAAAAAGATGGAAAGTTGAAACTCACTCAAACCCGTAGCTTTGAAACCCCCAGGGGAGCTGTGACGATTAAGAATATTGAAACTTGGGAACTTTCCGATGATGGGAAAATGTTAACAGTCTCAAGTGAAATCGAAACACCGCGCGGGAACAGAAGTTCGAAAATGGTTTTTACAAAAAGTTAATAAAAACTTAAAAGAATCTTTTCAAAGACAGGAGCTAAGTCTCTTGTCTTTTTTATTTTAAATAGCGATGAGAAAAAACTTGCAGTTTCGCTGGAATTATTTAATTATTGCAGTCAAACACTTTTCACATAAGTAATGACCAATCAAGAAATTAAATGTGTCGGCATAATTGTTAAGCCAAATCATAAAGAGGCTTGGGAAACTGCTTGCGAACTCTCCGAATGGTTTACCGATTCGGGATTACGGGTAATTGGCAAGCCGAGAGCGGAAAATGAGGTTTGTAATGTTGAAACTGCGGAAACAAGAGAATTTAAGGAAGAAGTAGATTTAATCGTTGTGCTTGGTGGCGATGGAACAATGATCTCTACCGCAAGACTCACAGGCAAACGCGAAGTTTTGGTTCTCGGCATAAATTATGGCAGTCTCGGGTATTTAACAGAGTTTCGCATTGAGGAAATGTATGATGCTCTGAATTTAATATTTGAAGGTAGTTATGCGATTGATTCACGCGTGATGCTTGATGTTGAGCATTGGCGTGACGGGGAAAAAATAGCGATAGGAAGAGTCTTAAATGATGTCGTTATCAACAAAGCTGCACTCGCACGAATTATTGAAATCGAGGTCGAATTAAATCAACAATACGTAAATTCTTTTCGTGCTGACGGACTGATAGTTTCTACTCCAACAGGCTCAACCGCATACAATCTTTCGGCAGGTGGACCAATCGTTTATCCCTCGATGAATGCCGTTGTGTTAACACCAATTTGTCCTTTTACATTGACGAATCGCCCGATCGTTATGCCTGATAATGCCGAAATTTCTTTGAAGCTCGTAAACAAAAGCGAAGATGTTGTTCTGACTTTAGATGGACAAGTTGGTTACGATTTGCAACCAAGAGACATTGTAAAAATTTGCAAAAGTGATACGAGTTTCAATCTAGTCCAACCTCCAAATCGAAACTATTTTGATGTTCTCAGAAATAAACTCAAGTGGGGACGTTAATTCAACAATCTTTAACTGGGGCTAAAACTTATGGCTGAGAATAACCAAGAAAATAATCAGCAGCAGGAGAACAATAAAATTCCTGAGGATGCATATTCTCAGGAATTAGGAACAGATTTAGATGATGATACTCCTGATAAACCAAAGGGAATTCCTCTTCATACTAAAATCCTGATCGGTTTAGCCGTTGGTGTCATTGCAGGTTTGATTGTTAATTGGACTCTTGGCGGAGATGATCCGAGAGTAGTTATGATCGTCGAGAATTTTACCCGTCCGGTCGGGCAATTATTCTTAAATCTTCTCCTAATGATTGTTGTTCCGCTTGTTTTTGCATCGCTTGTCGTTGGAGTTGCAGGGATTGGGGATATACGAAAATTAGGGCGAATCGGTGCAAAATCTTTTGGTTACACACTTATAATTTCCGCCATTTCCGTAATTATTGGTTTAAGCCTGGCAAACTGGATCGAACCTGGGAATCGAATAAACAAAGATGTCGAAGAACAACTCAAAGCGAAATTTGGCTCGGATGCCGATAGTCGTGTTTCAGCCGCAATAAATGTCGGTGCAGTTTCAGCCGCATTTGCAACCAATGCGAAAAAGACTTCTACAAAAATAAAAGACCTCGCAGATAGTGCCGAAATGGACAAACAGCAGGCAAGCATTTTTGCAGGGAAAGTTGAAGAATTTGCCAAAACCTCGAAAAAATTCGCAGATGACATCAAAAAATCATTTGACCCCGTTGATGAATACGCCAAAGCTGCTGAAGAAATAACAAAAGAAGCCGATGAGATTGCCAAACGTACGGATGTTCTGGCAGTTGAAGCTGAAAAATTTTCGAGCGAAACGAAAAAATTTGTTTCCGGAGTTAAAAGTGCGAGGGCAAGTGTTGATACTCCTTTGATGTCAGTTGTTAAAACAATCGTTCCAAAAAATGTTTTCTATTCTGTCGCGGGTGAAAATCCGAATATGCTTCACATAATGTTTTTTGCTCTGATCGTTGGAATTGCAATAACTTTGATTCCTTCATCAGTCACCGATCCATTTGTAAACTTTATGGAAGCGGTCTTTCAGATCACAGCGAAGATCATTGATATGGTTATGAAATTCGCACCGTATGCTGTGGCGTGTCTGCTTTTTAATAACATTGCTCTTTTCGGATTAGACTTATTACAATCGCTGGCTTGGTTTGTCTTTACGGTTTTATTAGGACTTTCAATACACTTTTTTGTGACATATTCAATTTCCGTCTATTTTCTTTCGGGAATGAATCCGCTCGAATTTTTCAAGCGTCTGCGAACTGTAATTTTAACGGCTTTTTCCACAAGTTCTTCAAATGCGACTTTACCAACTGCTTTGCGTGTTTCAGAGGAGAATTTGGGAGTTCCGAAGGAAATCAATAGTTTTGTTTTAACCGTTGGTGCAACTGCAAATCAGAATGGAACAGCACTTTATGAAGGGATCACTGTTTTATTTTTGGCTCAATTAGCGGGTGTTGAATTAACTTTTGCTATTCAGTTAATGGTAGTTTATTTGGCAATCTTAGGCGGAATCGGAACGGCAGGTGTTCCGTCAGGCTCGATTCCATTCATCATTGGAATTTTGGCAATGATCGGTGTCAATCCGGCACTGATTGCAATAATTATCGGTGTGGACAGAATTTTGGATATGTGCCGTACGACATTGAATGTTGTTGGAGATATTACAGCAGCAACATACGTTGCAAAATCTGAGGGTTATGAACTTTTGAAGAACGTTAAATCTTCAGAATTAGTTTAAGTTAGAGAAAAAGGAGGGAAAAAATGTTTCCGATAGGTGATGATAATTCCGATATTGTAATTACTCCGTTTATAAACTATGCGTTTATTGCGATAAATGTGCTGGTTTTTGTATTTTTGCAAGGGCTTGGCGGAAATGATGCTTTTACATACGCATTTTCACTTGTTCCGCAAGAAGTTACAACGGGAACTGATTTGGTTGGACCGCAGACGATTACTGTCGGAGATCAATCCGCAACATTGAATCATCAGAACACACCTCTGCCCGTGTACTTCAACTTTCTAAGTTCGATGTTTATGCACGGCGATTTCATGCATCTTTTCGGAAATATGCTTTTTCTATGGATTTTTGGTGATAACATCGAAAACCTTCTCGGACATTTTCGTTTTATTATCTTTTATTTAATTTGTGGAATTGCGGCGGCACTCGCACAGGTAATAATGGGACCTGATTCGATTATTCCTATGCTTGGAGCTTCGGGAGCAATTTCAGGAATTTTAGGTGGTTATTTAGTTCTTTTTCCTAAACGAAAAGTTCGTGCATTGCTTTTGAGAATGTACACAACTGTTCCGGCTTGGATGGCTTTAGGATTTTGGATCGGTTACCAACTCGTTTTGGGATACTTCTCAAATCCGGAAGGTGGCGGTGTCGCTTACGCCGCACACATCGGTGGATTCATCGCAGGAGTTGTTTTAATTAAACTATTCGCCATCGGGAAATCACCACGCGTTATGGAGCGTGCTTAAAAAAGATTTTGCCCACGAATAGCACTAATCAGCATGAATAAAAGACAAAGCTTTATAGCTACTTTCTTTCATTCATGTTTATTTGCGTTCATTCATGGGCAAATTTTCTAACTTAAAATTCAATCCAAGCAGTCGGCGTTTTATGATGCGAGATCGTAACTTTTGTTTCGGCTTTAAAGAGTGGGTTGCGAGATTGCAGGGCGTGTTCTGCCGTGAGTTTACAGAGATGTGGTTCATTGGCTTTTTGGGAAAGATGGGTTAAAACGAGGTCTCTTGCTTTGCCGTCGAAATCGTTTGTAAGCCATTCGGATAAATCTTCGTTTGAAAGATGTCCTGTGTTGGATGAAATTCTTTGCTTTAATTCCCAACTGTAAATAGGGCATGTCATAAGCATGTCTTTGCTATGGTTTGATTCGATGACGATAGCATCACAATCCTTTAATTTTTGCTTTATGAGAGTCGTGAAATAACCAAAATCCATCAGAGTTGCGATTCGATAACCTCTGTTTTTTGCAACGAATCCAAAATTATCCGCCGCGTCATGTGGAACGCTGAATGGTTCAAAGTCTATGTCGCCGATGCGAAAGTCTTTGCTCGATTCGATGTGAACGGCGTTATCCTTTGTCAACATTTTCGCACGCATCTTGGCTTCTTTTTCGCCTGTTTTAGAGCGTTTTGGACGCAGGTATGAGTCATATGTCTTCTCGGAAATAAAAACGGGTTTGTTGACGGTTTTAAGCAAAACACGCAAACCTCCGGCGTGGTCGGAATGCTCGTGCGTTATTAAAATGCCGTCGAGTTTTTCAAAATCTTCTCCGACTTCGCCAAGTCGCAAGAGTGTCTGTTTCGCACTTAATCCCGCATCTACCAAAACTTTTGTTTTTTCGGTAGAGATCAAGATTGAATTTCCTGTTGAACCGCTTCCTAAGACTGTGATTTTCATTGGATTTTACCGTAGAAGAATTCCAAGATTATCATAAGATTTGGAGATAGTTAATCGCAGATTTTTTATAGTTTTATTTTTTGTCTCGTAAGTGTTGCAATAATTGCCTTTAAGTTTACAAACTCCAAACTCTAAACTCCAAACTCCAAACTCGCCTCCTGACTGTCTAAATTACTTAAAATAGTGTAAAATAAAGGCTAAAAGTTAGAGTAGAAACTTAAGTAAAAATAACATTTGAAGGGGAAAGTAAATTTTGGCAGCAAGTAAAGGAAAAAAAGAAGGTTACGGTGCAGATTCGATTACGGTTTTAGAAGGGCGTGATGCGGTTCGCAAACGTCCCGCGATGTATATCGGTTCGACGGGCGATTTGGGACTACATCACCTCGTCTATGAAGTCGTTGATAATTCGGTTGACGAAGCGTTAGCAGGCTATTGCGACACCATCGAAGTTACGATTCATCTCGATAATTCGATCACGGTTGTAGATAACGGTCGCGGAATCCCTGTCGATATGCACAAAAAAGAAAAACGCTCGGCGGCGGAAGTTGTTATGACAGTTTTGCACGCGGGCGGAAAATTCGATTCAAACTCATACAAAGTTTCTGGTGGACTTCATGGCGTCGGCGTTTCTTGTGTAAATTTCTTGAGCGAATGGTTAAAGATGGAAATTTGGCGGAATGGAAAAACTTATGAGCAGGAATATGATGTGGGAATTCCTGTTGCACCCGTTAAAGAAACCGGAAAGACAAAAAAACGTGGGACGAAAATAACTTTCAAACCCGACCCTGATATTTTTGAAACGGAGATTTACAGTTTTGACAAACTCTCTGAACGCCTTCGTGAAAAAGCTTTTTTGAATAAAGGCATACGGATAAAAATAACTGACGAACGCGGTGAAGAGGAAAAAGAACACGAATTTTATTACAAAGGCGGAATTGCTGAATTTGTAATGCATTTGAATAAAAGCAAAACTCCTCTGCATCCGAAGCCGATCTATTTTGAACAACAAGGAACAGATTTTTCGTGTGAAATTGCAATGCAATACAACGACTCCTACAACGAAAAAGTTTATTCATTTGCCAACAATATCAACACGATTGATGGCGGAACGCACCTTTCAGGTTTTCGTAGTGCTTTAACGCGAACGGTTAATAATTATGCGAAATCTTCGGGACTTTTGAAAAATTTCAAAGGTTCACTTTCCGGCGACGACATACGCGAAGGAATTATGGCGGTCATCTCGGTTAAAATTCCACAACCGCAATTTGAAGGACAAACGAAAGGTAAATTAAATTCACCTGTTGACGGTGAAGTTAGTTCATTTCTCTACGAAAAATTAACCGATTACTTTGAAACAAACCCGAAAGTTGCTAAAGCCATTGTCGGAAAAGCTGTAGATGCTGCCCGTGCGAGAGAAGCAGCTCGAAAAGCTCGTGAAATCGTCCGTAAAAGTGCTTTGGGAAGTTCAACGCTTCCAGGTAAGCTTGCTGATTGCCAAGAAAAAGACCCCGCACTATCAGAACTTTATCTTGTTGAGGGAGATTCAGCTGGTGGCTCAGCAAAGCAAGGACGTGATCGCCGAAATCAAGCTGTTCTGCCGCTCAAAGGTAAGATCTTGAACGTCGAAAAAGCACGCTTTGACAAGATGCTTGGACATGGTGAGATAAAGGCTCTTATAACCGCACTCGGAACGGGAATCGGTAAAGAAGATTTTGATATTGAAAAGCTCCGTTATCATAAGATCGTCATTATGACCGATGCGGACGTTGACGGAAGCCACATCAGAACTCTGCTTCTGACGTTCTTTTACCGTCAAATGCCTGAGCTTGTTGAAGAAGGGCACATATACATTGCTCAACCGCCGCTTTACAAAGTTAAACGTGGTAAGAAAGAGCGATACATCAAAGATGAAGCCGAAATGTTTGAGTTTTTGATGGATCAAGCGACAAAGAATATTGAAGTTACGGCAAATGGCGATAAGGTCGGCGGAAAGACTCTGATGAAGTATCTGCAACAGACTGTCCAATATAACCGCTTTTCATCAAAACTCGCACGTCGTTTAGGAAATGATGAGCAACTTCGTGATGTGATTGTTGACGCATTTTCAGGCAAAGATGGCGTTTTGCATCAAAAATATGTTTCGATTCGCAAAGTCTTTGAAAATGAAGACTTAATGGCTCAAGTTGAAGGTAAAATTGCTGATGCGGGTTATCGAACAGAACTTTTGACCGATGAAGAACATGGACTCGCCGAAGTCGAAATTACATTCGATACCGGCGGAAGCGTAATGTTTGATTGGAACATCGCCAGCTACATCGAATTCCAAAAAAGTGTTGAGTTAAAAGCTCATTTGGAAGAGAAGTTTCCTGCACCTTTTACAATGACGAAAAAGGGCGAAACGCTCGAAACAGCAGACCGTATCGAATTGCTTGATGAGATTATCGGCGGTGCAAAAAAAGAGTTTTCAATCCAGCGTTACAAAGGTTTGGGCGAGATGAACCCCGAACAACTTTGGGAAACGACCATGAATCCCGACGGCAGAACGCTTCTCCAAGTTCGCATCGAAGACGCAATCGAAACCGATGAAATTTTCACGATTCTAATGGGCGATCAAGTAGAGCCAAGACGCGAATTTATCGAAACAAACGCTTTGGATGTGAAGAATTTGGATGTGTAATTTATTGACTTTAATTTGATTTTGATTAAAAGGTTTTGCATATAATTTAGGTTATGCAAAACCTTTTTTGTTTTGAGGATTTCAATTTCATGAAAACTAAAAGACTGAGTTTGTTTTTGATTATTTTTGCATTTGTAAATACTGTTTTTGGACAAAGTGTTCCGACTAAAAAAGAACTTGTAAGTCATTTTGGTTTTCAAGAGTTTACTATCAAATCGTCTCCAAAAAACATTCACTATTACGCTTATCAAGGCAAAAAAGTTAAGAAAACTAAACTCGTTTTATATATACAAGGTAGCGATCCAAGTGCTCAATTTTCATATCGAATCAAAAATGGTAAAACTCAAAAACTAAGATGGTTTAGAAATGATTTCAAACAATTATCTGACGAATACTTGTATGTAATTGTTGAAAAGATAGGTTTTGAAAGAGTTTTTAACGAAGATAAAATCAAGGTTCCCGAAATCTATTACAAAGAAAACTCTTTAGACACAAGAGTTTCGAGAACCAACGCAGTTATCAATAAACTCAACAAAAAATACAATTTTAAGAAAATCATAGTTTACGGACATTCCGAAGGCGCACCTGTTGCTGCAAAATTAGGAACTGTCAATAAATCAATCTCGCATCTCGGCTTTTGGGCGGGAAATGCTTTGCCCGATTTTTATGATTTTTTGATGGAATCCAGAAAACGTCTAGCAAAAGGTGAAGTTACAGATGAAGAAGCCCAAAAGCAGATTAATGAAACGATTGATTATTTTGTCAACACAGTTGCAAAAGACAAAAATAACACAAAAAAAGACGATTTTGGCTACACAAATAAACGCTGGTGGAGTTATTCTGAACCACCTCTGAATAACCTAATCAAAATTGATATTCCGATATTTGTACAAGTCGGCACACAAGATAAATCCGCACCGATTGATACGACCTATTTAATCCCACTTGAGTTTGCAAGACTTGGCAAAAAGAATCTTACATACAAAATTTGCGTTGGTTGTGACCATGGCTTTAACATCAAAAAGAGTGGCAAAACCATAAGAAAATGGGGTGAGATTTTTAAGGGTTTTATTGCTTGGACAGAAGGAAATAATAAATAGCTCAAAATCTTCGAATGTTCTAAAAAAATTATCTGGGTTTTACAAAAGGATGTTTTAATTGTGCCAGATAACCTTTCGGCATCGGTTCGTTGATGCCATAGGTTTTTGGCACTTTTTCTTTTGGGTGATAGAAAGTTCCGAAAAGTATATCCAAGATTGGCAATTGTCCCGCAAAGTTTTTGTTCAAAGCCTCTTCGTGATTGCTATGATGCCAATGATGATATTCGGGCGTTGCGATAATTCCTCGCAGGAAACGGAATTTGAAACGGACGTTTGAGTGTATAAAAATTGCGTGGAAGAGTGCGAGAACGATGTATGCTCCGAAGACTTCTTTGGTAAACCCCAAAATATAAAGTGGAACGATTGCGATTGAACGGGAAACAATTTGGTCAATCGGATGAAGTCTAGCCGCCGCGAGCCAATCTAATTCCTCAGAGCTGTGATGAACGGAATGAAATTTCCATAGAAATGGAACGGTGTGAGCCAAACGGTGTGCGAAATATCCGCAAATATTAACGATCAATACCGCTTCTAGAAACTGTAACCAAAAGGGTTGAGATGCAAGTAAAGCTTGAAAATCTTTACTCACAAACCAACTCAAAGAAACAGCGATTATTACTACTGCAATAAAAGTCCCGATGTCGGTCAAAAAGCGATTAAACAAAAAATGAAAAACATCAGTGCGAAAGCCTTTTCGGAAAATTTTCTTTTCTTTGTGCAATGCAAAAATTCTTTCAATCGGCGTAAATATAACAAACAGAACAAAAAGAGCAACTATCTGACCGACAAATATTTTCATACATCAATACTTCCTATTTCAAAAACTCATAATTTAAGACGTATTAGATGCATATAAAGTTTAGTTTTTCGGGAATATTTGAATCTTAAACGCTTCTATGCCCAACTATTTCTGACTTTCAACCTGTTTGAGCAATTCTTCATAATTTACGTAATCGGTATGCCCAATAACCAAACCATTTCGAACTCTGATGATCGTCGTCGCCGGAATTGCAGAAAGTATTATCTTTTTGTCTTTGATTCCAAAGAAGCTTCCATCTAATTCACCCTTGTAAAACAAGCTAAAAATCACATATTCGCCCGTCTTGAAAACCTCTTTTATTTCAAACCCACTGTTTGTTCCTTGACTGGAACGTTTGAAAAATTTAAGTATGTTGGCTTTGCCTTCATACTTCCAAGCTTTACCTGAAAATGCAATGGCGGTCGGATCATCGAAAACCATTTCATTACTCATCAATTTTTCGAGTTTTTCAAAGTCTTGGTTGTATAGATAGGTCAAATAATTTTTGGCGGTTAGCAATATGTTATTTTCGCTTTTTTTCGATTTGCCCGTTTGGTCTTGTTTACTCTCAGAAGTTATTGAATCTTGAGCAGAAGTTCCGATAGAAAAGATTGCAAAAACAGCCACCAATAGTAAAACTTTTCGCATTGTTAAAGTTCCTCTCTTGTTTTTTTGTTAGTCTTCCTACGAAGTTTCGCTAATAAATGTTTTAGGAAAAATGCAAAGCTTTGAGTTTCTTGCACCTTTATTCACAAGGTGAGATAATTTTTTGAAAACTTATAACGGAGAAAACAAATAAATGTCAGCAGTTTTAGAAGCAGTTAGACCGATTGAAGATTATCTTGTGATAAGCGATGAAGAAATCGCTGAAAGAATCGAAGCGGCTCGCGAAGAATTAGGCTCTCGCGTAGTGATTTTGGGGCATCATTATCAACGTGAAGATGTTGTCCAGCACGCTGATTTAAAAGGCGATTCTTACCAACTTTCGGTTTTGGCTTCGCAGACGGAAGCGGAATATATAGTTTTCTGCGGCGTACATTTTATGGCGGAGTCAGCTGATATTTTGGGTAAACCCGAGCAAACCGTAATTCTTCCTGATATGGGAGCGGGATGTTCGATGGCGGATATGGCAACGATTGAACAGGTCGAAGAATGTTGGGAACAGCTTGAAGAAATCGGTGTTCTAGAAAACAAAGTTGCACCGATAACTTATATGAATTCGTCCGCCGCGATCAAAGCCTTTTGCGGACGCAATGAAGGAGTCGTTTGCACATCTTCAAACGCAACAAAGCTCTTTGAAATTTATCTCAAAGACTTTGACAAAATGCTTTTTTTCCCCGACCAGCACTTAGGTAGAAACACAGGAGCAAAATTTGGAATCGGTTTGGATGAAATGGTCGTTTGGGATCCGAAAAAAGATTTGGGCGGCAACACGGAAGAAGAATTACACGCAGCGAAATTAATTTTATGGCGTGGACACTGTTCGGTTCATGGACGCTTCAAGGATTGGCACGTTGATAAAATCCGCGAAGACGTTCCGGGTGTAAATGTTCTCGTTCATCCCGAATGCCTTTATGAAGTTGTTCAAAAGTCCGATTACAACGGCTCAACTTCTTACATAATCAACACAGTCGAAAAAGCCGAAGCGGGAACGAAATGGGCGATCGGGACGGAAGTAAATCTCGTCAATCGCCTCGCAAAAGATCATCCCGATAAAGAAGTTCATCTTCTCGCACCCGATCTTTGTATGTGTGCAACGATGTATCGAATCTCGCCACAATCCTTAGCCTGGTCAATGGAAAACCTTGTAAATGGTAATGTTGTCAATGAGATTAAAGTTGATGGCGAAACAAAAGAGCTTGCTTTGGTTGCATTGGATAGAATGATTTCAATGACAAATTCTTAAATTTTCAATGATAATTATTTTGTTTTATCAATGGGCGGTATGTAATCAGCTACAGGAGACATAAATTGCATCATTTCGTCCTGTGTAAAAAGTTCACCTGCTCTGTTACACAATTCAGTTGTCTCTCTTTCTACTTTTTCTTGATCTCGATCTTCTTCGTACTTATCAGGTGTGATAAATTCCATAGTTTCGTTAAGTAAATCTGTTTGCTGTTTATTAAGTTTAGACATATTTACTATCAACCATCTTTCAACTTGTGTTTTTACCAGAATTGCACGATTTTCTGCAGAAATTTCATTGAAAACTTTAATCCTTTCTTGGCGTGATAGAGGCATAAATTCATCATAGCTAATTTTCTCTTTGGTCATAGTGGAGAATATTATACAACTAGATTTAAAATAAAACCTTCCTTTTTTCTGATGACAAATGATAAAATCGTAACGTGGGTTAGTTATTAAGAACCTGCCCCTGCAAAAATATATTTAATCTCTCATTAAAAAAAACAAATCTAGCAATAAATAAAATATAAAAATGGCTGAAATTGAAGACAAATTACCTGAAAATGTTGGTGGAAAATACTATGTTGACGATCAATGTATAGATTGTGACGTATGCCGCGATACTTCGCCGAATAATTTCACACGCTACGATGACAATGGTTATTCATACGTCTGGAAACAACCCGAAACGCCTGAAGAGTTTGAACTTTGCGAAGAGGCTCTGATGGCTTGTCCTGTAGAAGCTATCGGTGATGATGGAGATTAAGAAGGTAAAAGTAAAAAAAGTAAAAAAGCAAAAAGAGTTTGGTTTAAGATGCCAAGCTCTTCCTACTTTAAATCACAATCTGTATCCAATCATCTTCGATAACGACCTCATAATGTTCTAGTGAGCAACTCGCTTTTGTTAAGCACTGTCCATTTCTGACGTCAAAACGCCAGCCGTGCAAATCACATTCAACGATGCTTCCATAGGTTCTGGAATCAGCGAGTGGAAAACCTTTGTGCGGACAGAAGTTTTCGATGGCGTGATAATTCCCGTCAATGTTAAATAACGCGACTTCATTTCCGTCTTTGAGTTGAACCGTTGCACCGCGTCCTTCGGGCAATGCTCCGACCTTGCCAACTTTTATTTTTTTGCCTTCCCGTTTCGGTTTTCGTTTATTTTTGTATAGTTTTCCCATTTGTTCGAATTTTCAAAAAAATACTTCCTTTATTATTTTATCTTAAACAGATTATAATAAAAACAATCAAAGATAGAGAGTTTACAAAAATGAGCGAAATAGTTGCAAACGCGAAATCACGAATAAAATGTCGGGAAATAATGTCGAAAAATGTTTCGACCATCAATAGAGAAGCAACTCTTCAAGATGTAGCTAAAATTTTGAGAGATGGTGATATTGGAATTTTACCGATAGTTGAAAACGGTTCAAATAAATTGGTTGGTTTAATTACGGACAGGGATATTGTCGTCCGTGCGGTTGCAGATGGAAAAAACATTACGGAAACAAACGTCGGCGAAATTATGACAACGGAGCTTTTTACTGCAAAACCCGATGACTTTGCCTTTGAAGCAGTTCGCATAATGGGTGATAAACAAGTTCGTCGAATTCCGATTGTTGACGACGAAAATATATTACAAGGTATCGTTTCTATGGCGGATGTCGCTTTAGAAATGGAAGATGAAAAAGAGATTGCTGAAACCTTAGAAGAAATTTCAAGCGGTGCGGCTTTTTGGAGTAAAAAATAATAATGGGTAAATAGTAATTGGTAATAAATCAGAAAAAACAATTACTAATCACCGAGCATTAATTACCTAATAAATTATGGCAAAATCATTAGATCGTTATTTTCAATTTTTGGGTTCGGCAAAAGAAGCTCAACCCTCGGGCAGGCTTTGGTATCCGGCGGCTGATGTTTATGAGACAGCAGACGGTTGGCTTGTGAAGGTAGAATTAGCAGGGGTTTCAGCAGATGACATAGAAATTGATGTTCAGGGGAATCGCCTGTCCATCGCGGGTTGCCGGAAAGACAGAACTTGTGCGGCAGGAATGTCTTATCAGCAAATGGAGATTACTTACTCACATTTTGAAAAGAATCTTGAGTTTCCTGCATCTATCGAACGTGCAAAACTCGAATATAATTTTGATAACGGTTTGCTGATGATTCATTTGATAAAAGAGCAGTAGCAACGAATAAATAGCATAAATGCTAGGGAAGTTTTTATGGCGGAAAATACAGAAAATACAGAAAATCAAGACATTCACGTTCAGGACACAAGACCTTTAAAGCCTCTACCTCTGGAAAGAGCTATTTTGCCTTTGCAAAATACAACCCTGTTTCCGGAAACAGTTGTGCCATTAGCAGTCGGGCGTGAGCGTTCGATCAAAGCTACCGAATACGCACTTTCGACCGAAGAAAAATTAATTGCATGCGTAACGGTTAAGACAAAAGATGTAAATGGCAACAAGGCAAAACCTTCAGATTTGTATGAGGTTGGTACGCTTGTAAACGTTAAGCGTATGATGCGTGCCGAAGGTATTTTGCAGTTGGTCGTGCAGGGAACCGATCGTTTCCGAATCGTTGAATGGACGCAAGAAGAACCATTTTTGAAAGCTAGAGTTGAAATCTTGCCAGAATTGGCAGTAGAAAACGAAGAAGAGGTGGAAGCCTTAAAGAGAAACTTACAAAATCTCATTCAGCAAGCACTCACAATGCTTCCGCAAGTTCCAGCTGAAGTTCGTATGGCTGTAATGGGGCAAAATGATCCCATTCAAATGTCTTACTTTTTAGGGTCGGTTTTGGACTTAGGCGAAGAAACCGAGCAGAAAATGCTTGAAGCAGTAACCGTTGATGAACTATTAAGCTTAGCTCATGCGGCTCTGGCGAAAGAAGTTGAGATTATGGAGATTCGCTCGAAAATTGCGAGTGAAGCTCAGTCTGAAATGGACAAATCTCAGAGAGATTACATACTTCGCCAGCAAATGAAGGCGATTCAAAAAGAATTAGGCGAAGACGATGGTGAAAGAGCCGAAGCCGATCAACTTCGGGAGCGTTTGGAACAAGCTGATCTACCCGAACACGTTTTTAAAGAAGCGGAAAGAGAGCTTCGCCGAATGGAACAACTTCCTCAATCCGCTCCTGATTTTCATGTAATCAGAACTTATCTCGAATACGTTCTCGAACTACCTTGGAAAAAATCCAGCGAAGAGAAATTAGATCTAAAAGAAGCAAGAAAAATCCTTGATGAAGATCATTATGGTCTGGATGATGTTAAGGAAAGAATCTTAGAATTTCTTGCAGTTATCAAACTTCGCCCCGATTCAAAGAGTCCGATTATGTTATTAGTCGGACCTCCGGGAGTTGGTAAAACTTCGATTGGACGTTCGGTGGCAAGGGCTTTGGGCAGAAAGTTTGAAAGGTTTTCACTTGGCGGAATGCGTGATGAAGCCGAACTTCGTGGACATCGTAGAACTTACATCGGTGCGATGCCGGGCAGAATTATTCAAGGTCTAAGACGTGTTGGCGTAAATAATCCCGTTTTGATGCTTGATGAGGTTGATAAACTCGGTAACAGCTTCCGCGGTGATCCCGCATCGGCTCTTTTAGAGATTTTAGACCCACAACAGAACGACACTTTCCGTGATCATTATCTGGATTTACCGTTTGATCTGTCGAAAGTTTTCTTTATCGCCACGGCAAATGATCTGTCGCCGATCCCTGCACCGCTTCGTGACAGGATGGAGATAATTTCGCTTGCGGGGTACAGCGATATCGAAAAACTAAATATTGCCAAGCAATATCTCGTGCCGCGTCAGATCAAGGAAAATGGTTTAGAAGAAAACCAACTTAAAATTATTGATGATGCGATAAATCTAATAACTTCCCGCTATACCCGCGAGGCAGGCGTTCGCCAACTTGAGCGGACTATCGGAAACATCGCCCGCAAAGTCGCACTAAAAGTCGCAACGGGTGACGTCGAAAAAGTTACCGTTACGGAAGAAGAGATAAGTGACTATCTAGGCGGACCAAAATTCTATCCAGAAAGTGCTAGAGAGGGAATGCCGACTGGTGTTGCGACAGGAATGGCTTGGACGCAAATGGGCGGACAGATTTTATTCATTGAAGCAACACTTCTGCCTGGTGCAAGCGGTCTGACCTTAACGGGACAACTCGGTGATGTAATGAAAGAATCCGCAATGGCGGCAAGAAGTTATCTCTGGTCACATGCAGACGCGTTTGGCATAAAGCAAGAAGACATCAAGAAAAACGGAATCCATTTGCACGTCCCTGCCGGTTCAATTCCAAAAGACGGACCATCGGCTGGAATCACAATGGCGACAGCAATGGCTTCATTATTTACGGGCAGAAAAGTTCGTTCTGATGTAGCTATGACGGGCGAAATCACTTTATCTGGTTTGGTCTTTCCAATCGGTGGATTGAAAGAAAAAGTCTTGGCGGCACATCGTGCGGGAATTAAACACATAATATTCCCGAAACAGAATGAATCGGCACTCGAAGACATTCCCGAAGAAGTTCACAATGATTTAACTTTCACGATGGCTGAACGCATCAGCGATGTCTTGGAAATTGCTCTAGAAGAAGAAGTTACAGACCCGATTAAAACTTATGACATTCCTGAAGTTGACGCAGGTTCTTCAAACGATAACCCTAATGAGCCTCTGATTGCAAAGGAAGATTAAATTGGAAAAATGTATATATAAAAAACTCTCCTCAATTCATTATGAGGAGAGTTTTTCTAAACTTGATTTGCTCCAAGTTCGTTATTTCAAATTAGATATACTTGACGATTTATGCTCACGCCAAACAAAAATTTTGGACACTACAAGATAAAGTCTTCAATCGGTGCAGGTGGAATGGGAGAGGTTTTCCTTGCGAAAGACACCAAGCTTGACCGCCTCGTTGCCATAAAATGTCTTAGTGAAGAGTTCAGCAAAGACGAAGACAAACTTCGACGCTTCGTTCAAGAGGCTAAATCTGCTTCAGCACTTAATCATCCAAACATCATTACGATTTATGAAGTTGGTGAAACAGATGGCATAAATTTTATTGCCACTGAATATATCGAAGGCGAAACTCTTACCGACAAAATAACTCACCAATCACAGAAATTTGACTTTGTTCTGGAAACAGCAATTCAGATTGCATCCGCATTGGACAAAGCTCACTCGACGGGAATTGTTCACCGTGACATAAAATCTGACAACGTTATGATTCGACCGGATGGTTTGGTTAAAATTCTTGATTTTGGAATCGCTAAACTAACCGAGGGGAAAAAAGATACAGGGTCTGAAGATGAAACAGCAATCCAATCAAACACTCTGCCGGGAATGATTATCGGTACGCCGAATTATATGTCTCCCGAACAGGCAAAGGGAAAAGAGATTGATGAGCGAACGGATATCTTCAGTTTTGGTGTGGTTCTTTATGAAATGGTCGGCGGACGTTTGCCATTTACGGGCGACACGGCAATGGAAACAATCGCTGCTATTCTTCACAAAGAACCGGAGCCGCTCGACAGATCAAAAGTTCCAACTGAACTTGAAAATATAATTAATAAAACCCTAAAAAAAGATAAAGAAAAACGCTATCAAACGATCAGGGAGGTGCTGGATGACCTCAGGGAAGTTCAAAGCGAATTAGCCGTTCAGGAAAAACTTGATAAAACAGTTCCGCCAAATAGAGAAGAGACCAAAACAAAAATGATGCAGGCAACGACAGTTGATGAGATTCAGCAAAAATCTACTGTCGAAAGCGAAAACAGAACTATTGTAGAAAAGGGAAATGACAGCATCATTATAAATAAATCCAGCTTTTCGAAGGTTTTTGCTGTTGGAATAATTGCTCTATTGGTTTCCGTAATTGGACTCGGTTTTTGGTACTTTTCAGGAGATTCCGAGCAAATCGATTCGATTGCAGTAATGCCTTTTATCAACGAGACAAACAATCAGGAAATTGAGTATTTGTCTGATGGAATGACCGAAACTCTCATTAGTAGTTTATCGAATATTCCAAATCTATCCGTTAAAGCAAGAAGCACAGTTTTTTACTACAAGGACAAACAAATAAGTCCGAAAAAGATTGGAGAAGAACTAAATGTCGAAGCAGTTTTACTTGGTCGTTTGGTTCAGAGAGATGAAAATGTCAGGTTAAATCTGGAATTGGTTGATACAAAAACTCAGGACGTAATTTGGAGTGAAAACTACGAAAAAGGAATGGACAAACTTGTCTCTTTGCAAAAGGAAATCGCCGAAAATGTATCCAACAAAATTACTGGAAAAGCTACCGTAAAAGAAACTACCAAAGAAAACACAAACAACACAAAAGCCTATCAAGCCTACTTAAAGGGAAGATTTCATTGGAATAAACTCACTAAAACCGAGATCGAAAAAAGCATCGAGTATTTTAAGGAAGCGATTGAAATTGACCCAAATTACGCACTTGCTTGGAGTGGTTTATCCGATGCTTATGAGAGTTTACCGTCAAATTCAGATGTTCCAACAAAAGAAGCCATGCCAAAAGCAAAAAACGCTGCTGAAAAAGCTGTTTCGCTCGACCCGAATTTGGCGGAGGCGAGAACTTCTTTGGCAAATGTTTTGATAAATTACAACTGGGATTTTGAAGGAGCAGAAAAGGAATATAAGAAAGCTATTGAACTAAATCCAAACTACGCTCTTGCTCACTCTCGATATGGAAGTCTTTTGCAAAAACTAGGAAAAAATGAGGAAGCGATAAATCAAACAAAAATTGCTCTTGAACTCGATCCTCTTTCACCAATCGTCAATTTAAATTTGGCGACGTCTTACATGAATGGTCGCAAATATGATAAGGCAATCGAACAATTTGAAAAGAACATTAAAACCTTTCCAAATTTCATCTGGAATCATTATTTTTTGGCATATTCACAAGCCTACAAAGGCAATTTTGATGAAGCGAAGAAATCGTGTGGAAAAGTAGAAGAATTAAGCAAAGGCACAGTAACTTTGTGTTCTGCTCACGTTTTTGCAATCGAAGGAAAAACAGCCGAAGCGGAAAAAGTCTTAAACGAAAATAAACAGGAATTTGAAGATGTTCAATACATCAAAGCGATGGTTTATTCGTTGTTGGATAATAAAGAAAAAGCCTTTGAAATTCTTGAAGGTTTAGTCGAAAAAGGTTCATATGTGGTGACATTTATGAACATCGAGCCTGCTTTCGATAATGTACGCAAAGATTCTCGCTATGATGATTTGGTGAAGAAAATAGGATTTCCGAAATAATCATCTAATTTCTTTTTACAAACATTGTCCCGACCATTTTTGCAAAAATCTTGTCGCCTGATTCATCCGTTACAATTCCTTCTGCAACAACCAAAGTCCGACCATTTTTTAATACTTCTCCAGTGGCAATTATTTTATCTGCCATCGCCGGACGCAGAAGATTTACCTTAAATTCTACCGACAAAACATCCGCATCTTCGGGCATCATCGTCAAAGCCGCATAACCGCAAGCCGAATCAACAATACTTGATAAAACTCCAGCGTGAAAAAATCCGTGCTGCTGTGTGAGTGAATTATTTTTTGTGCAAGCGATAACAACCTTTCCCTCTTCGATGCTAACGATTTCCGCACCAAGAGTTTTCATAAATGCTTGTTTGTCAAAATTTTCCTGAATTCTTTGCATAGAAAATTAAAAGTTTTCTCTACACGTTTAGAGTTCAAACTTCAGTTTGTAATTTCTGCCAGCGAAGCGAAGGCGGAAATTATACGTTAGCTTTTGCTTTGCCAATATAAATTTGAACTCGCCAACTTATACAACAAACTGAAGTTTGAACTCTGAACGCGTTTAATCAAAATTTATTTATAAGTCTTAAACCTCCTAAAATCTTCGCTTGAAGCAGGTAAAATGCTGACTGCTGCCCCACCACCATTGGCGAGCTTTAAATTTAGATTTGTCTTGTTATCAACAATAAATTTCTGGATTTTGTAAACCATCGGATTTTTCTCCCAATCGGCATCATCGGTGTCCATATAAAGCGTAGCGACGTATTTTTTGCCTTTTGGCAGAAAATCGAGTTTTGCCGTTGCTGTGCGTGAGTTTTCATCCGTTATCGCACCAATAAACCATTCATCTTTGTTTTTGGCTTTTCGTGCCATCGTCAGATAATCGCCCGGTTCGGCTTCGAGGATTTTTGTGTCGTCCCAATCAACGGCAACATCTTTGATGAATTGAAATGCGTCCATTCGTTTCTCATAGTTTTCGGGCAAATCAGCCGCCATTTGTAGAGGCGAATACATTGTAACGTAAAGGGCGAGTTGCTTGGCTAAAGTCGTGTGAACCTGCTCGGTTTTTCTGTTTTCATCATAGACTTTCATTCTAATCTCGAAGATGCCAGGTGTGTAATCCATCGGACCACCCATTAAGCGTGTGAATGGCAAAATCGTTTCGTGTTCGGGCGGGTTTCCCGAACTCCAAGCATTAAATTCATTTCCTCTTGCCGCTTCGGATGTAAGCCAATTTGGATATGTGCGATGCAAACCTGTTGGGCGTGTAGATTCGTGTGAGTCAATCATAATTTTGTAATCAATCGCACGTTCGGCAACGTGATTAAAATGATTGACCATCGTTTGTCCGTCGTGATATTCGCCGCGTGGGATAATTCTACCAACGTAGCCAGTTTTTACGGTGTCGTAGCCATATTTATTCATGAAACTAAATGCTTCATCGAGCCGTCGTTCGTAATTTGCGGCAGAAGCAGAAGTTTCGTGATGCATTATGAGTTTTACGCCTTTGCTCGCCGCGTATTTATTGAGCATTTCAACATCAAAATCTGGATATGGCGTTAAAAAATCAAAAACATTTTCCTTCCAATTTCCGAACCAATCTTCCCAACCAACGTTCCAGCCTTCGACCAAGATTCCGTCAATTCCGTGTTTTGCGGCAAAATCTATGTAGCGTTTTACGTTTTCATTATTCGCACCGTGTTTTCCGTTCGGTTTAAGTTTTGAAAAGTCTGTTTTATCAATTTTGACGTTATTGACATCGGCGTAATTCCAAGTTGATTTTCCAACGTGCAATTCCCACCAGACACCAACCATTTTCTGCGGTCGAATCCAGCTTGGGTCTTTTACTTTTGATGGTTCATTCAAATTCAAAATCATTTTTGAATCAAGAATTTCCGTAGCTTTATCTGAAACAATTACAGTTCGCCAAGGCGTTTTGGCAGGCGTTTGGAGAAAGGCTTTTGTACCGACGGCGTTTGGTGTTAAATGAGTTGTCAAACCGAAACTTTTGCGGTCAACCATCATATGCATCACGGGATAATTTATTGATGAAGCTTCGTGGATATTTATGTAAAGTCCTTCATCGGTTTTCATCATCAAAGGCGTTTGCACGGCGTTATCTGCAAACAAAACTCGTGTTGAAATTTCACCAACATTTTTGCCTTTGTATGCGTTGACTTCGCTTAATTTGGTTGTATTGTAAGCGTATTCATTCGTGTCGTAATCGCCTGGAATCCAGAAGGTTTTATGATTGCCAGTAAGGTTAAATTCGGTGTGTTCATCAGTTAATTGAAAATACTTCAATTGCTCTTGCTGTGGGAATTCGTATCTAAAACCAAGTCCGTCATTAAATACTCGAAAACGAATTATTAAACGTCTTGTTATATCGCCGACATGATGATAACTATCGGCACTTACGAATAATTCTTTATTTTTTTGCTCTTCTGTTTTTGGTTTACCAACTGCTTTTTGTTCTAAAGTTACTGCTAATTCTTTGTAATGATTCCGAATCGTTTTAACTTCGCCCCAGACGGGATTCCAAGTGTTGTTGGTCGTGGAAGTTTTTGTGTCAACAATCTTAAAATCGTTTTTAAGAGTTGGCTGTCCTTTTATCTCAAAACCCATTTTACTGTCTTCGACCACGCTTTTACCTTTATAAGAAAGGTTATAAATAGCTTCACCTTTGTCATTTAGTTTGAAACTCAAAGACAAATTTCCATCAGGAGATTTGATGTTCTGAGCAAGGATTGAAAAATTAAAAACTAAAAATAGAAAAATTAATAATGTATATTTCATAAACTTATTGTGTCGTACTGTGGATAATACGCTTTTCAGACTGAAAATTATTGTTGATAATCAATTTTATCGCAGGGGTTTTGTTATCTAAAAACCAAATTTTAAATAAAATTCAGGCTGTTTGACAATTTTAACATTCGACATTTTATTTTTTTGTCAAAAAATTATAAATTATGCTTACTCTCCATTGGAAAAACTGAGCCTTTTAAGTGTATGCTTATGGGTTAAATGTTTGATGCGGAGGTCTTGCCCCTTAGAGTTAGACTCAAGCGGTTTTTGAGAATGGCTACTCCTTTTCAAAACAAGCATAAAAAGTAAGAAAATTTAAGAGACGGAAAATTATTTAGAAAATGGCATTTAAGTCTATATTTAGTATGTTTTCGAGTGATTTGGCGATTGATTTGGGAACCGCCAATACGCTCGTTTATGCAAAGGGTCGCGGCATAGTTGTCAGCGAACCTTCGATCGTGGCAATTAACAAAGTAACGAACCAAGTTGAAGCAGTCGGACGCGATGCAAAAGAGATGCTTGGTAGAACGCCGGGAAATATCGTGGCAATTCGCCCTATGAAAGACGGTGTGATTGCAAATTTTGAAGTTACCGAAAAAATGCTTCAACATTTCATCCGCAAAGCACACAACGGAAAATCTTGGGTTCGCCCGCGTGTGGTTATCGGTATTCCTTCGGAAATTACGCAGGTTGAGCGTCGTGCAGTAGAAGATTCAGCGTATCGTGCGAAAGCAAGCGAAGTTTACTTGGTGGAAGAAGCGATGGCGGCGGCAATCGGTGCAGGTTTACCAATTACAGAACCACACGGAAATATGGTTGTTGATATCGGTGGTGGAACGACCGACATCGCTGTGATTTCGCTTTCGGGTATCGTTTATTCGCGTGCGGTCAGAGTTGCGGGAAATGAGATGGATGAATCCATCACGCAATTTATCAAACGCAAATACAACTTGCTTATTGGTGAACGAACGGCGGAAGCGATCAAGATTGCACTCGGTTCTGGATTTCCTTTGGATGAACCGCTTTCGATGGAAGTTCGTGGACGTAACTTGATTGAAGGTATTCCCAAAACTATCACGATCACGGATGAAGAAATCCGCGAGGCACTCTCGGATTCGGTTTCGACAATTGTTAATGCAGTTCGCGTCGCTTTGGAAAGAACTCCGCCGGAATTATCGGCGGATATTGTTGAACGCGGAATCGTCTTAACGGGTGGTGGTGCGTTGCTCAAAAATCTCGATAAGCGTCTGATGATTGAAACTGGATTGCCCGTAGTTGTTTCTGACGATCCTCTTTCATCAGTTGTTCTCGGAACAGGAAAAATGCTCTCCGATATTGAACTCCTCAAGCGTGTGAAATGGGATAATTCCCTTATGACAGGAAGCTAAATCAATTATAAATTTCAGATTACGAATTACGAATAAAGTCACCGATTCGTAATTTGAAATTCGTAATTCGTAATTGAGTTAAGATGGCAGTAGAAAGAACTCAGAAAGAGGTTTGGAAATTAACCCCTTGGCTGTTGATTATTTTGCTTTTGGGCAATTTTATATTGATGGCTTACGATGCCCGAACGCAAAATAAACAAAGAGTAATACGAGTTTGGACACAGGCTGCCGCACATTTTATACAATCCCCAATTACAAGTGCCGGAACTGCTATAACAGGTTTTTTTGAATCGGTTGCTAATTTGCGTTCCGCCCAATCAGAAAACGATATTCTCAAACAAAAAGTCCAAGAACTGGAAGTAAAAGTTCAGGAAAGTCAGGAATTAACACAGGAAAATAAACGCCTTAGAAAACTTCTTGAACTAAAACAACAGAGCGACTACGAAGTTAAAACCGCTCAGATAATCGGACGTGATACTTCTGCTTGGTTTGATTCGGCAATTATCGATCTTGGTTCCCTGGACGGAGTGAAGTTAAACATGCCAATAGTTGTTAATGGTGGATTAGTTGGTCGCGTCACGGCTGTAAGTCCTCTGACAGCTCAAATTGATTTAATCACCAGAGATAAATCGGGCTTAGGAGCTGTCGTTGGTGAATTGGGTGAGTCAAATGCCTTGGGAATCGTCAACGGAACGAGCAAAAAGGATACTTTGGAAATGAAATATGTTCCGGGGTACATGGATGTTAAAAAGGGTGAAACCATCTATACGACAGGACAAGATGGTATTTATCCCCCAGGGTTAAAACTTGGTGAAATAACAGAAGTAAGAACTGGTTCGGCGACCGTTCCACATCAGATTTTTATTCAACCGAGCGCAAAAATTAATTCAATGCAGGAAGTAGCGGTACTTATATACACCCCGCCGCCACGCCCTAAGTATGAAGAAGCTTTGCCGAACGCAGTTAAGGACGAAGAAAAGGTTGATAGTAAAGCAGATAAAAAGTAGCTAAGTAAATAGAGTTAGAAACTTAGATATGGAACAGGTAAAAATCACAGTAGCATTAATCATTGCGGTTGTTCTTCAATGGACACTCCGTAATGTGTTCCCGCCGTTTGCTTTTGTTGATTTTCCATTGATTATTGTCGTTTATGCCGCTCTGCAAAGAAATTCGATCAAAGCTATATTTTTTGGAACGATTGCAGGTATTGCTGTTGATGCTTTGAGCGGAGGACTTTTGGGGGCAAATGGTTTCTCTAAAACATTGATTGCATATGTAGTTTCGGAGATTGCCAGACGCGTATATTTGGACAACCTTTTGTTGAGAATTCCCGTCATAGCTGGTGCTTGTTTGCTAGATGATCTGGTTTATTACGGTATGCACAAATTGCTTGGACAGGAGTTAGTAAGTCCGCTATTTGTTACGATGTCCTATACTCTTATCGGAACGACGATAGCCGGAACAATAATTGTTTTATTTTTAGATAGTTTTTCTTCAGAAAGTTTGAAACGACAAAAACGAGATTTCTTCGCACCCCGTCGGCAAACTAGAAGGCGTAATCCGATACGCTTAGGTAAAAAGTCCTAAGAGATAGGATTTAACTTTTAAAATTTAAGAATGGGTCTATGAAGTTACACGACTATTCACAAAACTTACCAATCAGAGTAGGAACAATTCAGGTAATTGCTTTTGTTTTGTTAGCTATTCTTGGTGTGCGTCTGTACCATTTGCAAATCAATAAAGGACCTTATTATGCAGATAGGGCTGAAAACCAAAGAATTCGTCTGATTGAAATTCCCGCACCACGTGGAGCAATATTTGACCGTAACGGCAAGATACTTGTCGATTCGCGCTCAACTTACAATATAACTCTAACTCATGATCCGATAAAAAATGTGGAAATGTCGGAAAGATTAGATGTTTACGCAAGTGGTTTGGGGGTTGAGAAGAAATTTTTAGAAGAAAGAATTAAATTAATTAAAACCCGACCTGATTATGAAACTCTCGTTTTGAAGGAAAATGCAACTTTACAAGATATTACTTGGGTTGAAGCACATAACTTAGAGTACCCTGAACTTCGCGTTGAACTCCAACCCCAAAGGTTTTACCCACAAGGCGAAACTCTGGCACACGTTTTAGGATATGTGGGAGAAATCAGTCCAAAACAGCTTGAAAAGCCTGAATATCAAGAAAAAGGTTTTGGTCCTGGAGACATAATAGGTAAAGGTGGACTTGAACAATACTACGATGAATTTCTTCGCGGAACACCTGGTTACAGAAAAGTAATAGTTGACAGTCGTGGCAGAATCCAAAGCGAAATTGCCTCAGTCCCACCACAAGCAGGACAAGATTTATACACAACTATAGACTTAAATCTGCAAAAGGCTGCTGAAGAACAGCTTGCCAAATCTGCTACAAAAAGAGGCTCTATCATTGCAATGGATCCGCGTAACGGCGAAGTTTTAGCAATGGCGTCCGCCCCGTCCTTTGACCCGAATGTTTTTGTGCAGGGAAGTTCTACAAGAGAAGGTAGAAGGCAAATTCGTGACTACTGGCAGAACGAAGAACGTCCGCTTTATAATCGCTCAATTCAAGGGCGTTATCATCCCGGTTCAACTTGGAAAATTCCCGAATCAGTAGCCGGTTTGCAGCAAGGAGTTATAACCGTTGCAAATTCCAATCTGGTTTGTGGCGGTGGAATAACTATTGGAAACAAATTCACACGTTGTATGGGAAGTCACGGCTCTCCACCTCTTAAAACTGCGATTACAAAGTCCTGCGATGGATATTATTATCGCCTCGCTTTGAAGATGGGGATTGATGGTCTCATCAAAATGGTTGAGGAATTTGAATATGACAAACGCACAGGTGTTGATCTTCCAAATGAAAAGATAAGCCGAACACCAAAGTATTATCGCAAAACTATTGAAAAAAGATACGGCGGAAAATGGATTGATATTGAAACTGTTTTTGCCGCAATCGGACAGGTTACGGTTGATGTTACACCAATTTCAATGTTGCGAGCAGTTTCAAGTATTGGCGTTGAAGGCAAATTATATGTTCCGCATCTTTTGAAAGAATTCAAACCAATCGGAGCGGTTGGGGATAAGGCTTCAGCCAACTATGTTCCTCCGAAGCCAGGATTTACGTATAAACACCCCGAACTTAAAGTTGTCAAAATGACTCCTGAACAAAACAAGCTTGTTTTAGATGGAATGGCAGGCGTAGTCAAAGGAGGCGGAACGGCAGCTCGTATCTCTATGGGAGAGAGCTTCCCGATTGCAGGAAAAACCGGAACAGCACAAGTTACGGAGCTCGGAAAAGATAAAGGTAAACTTAAAGACCACGCATGGTTTGTCGGTTTCGCACCCGCTTACAATCCTGAAATTTCAGTTATCGCGATTATAGAAAATGCAGGTTTTGGAGGCTCACATGCAGCACCTGCAGTAAAAGGTGTATTTGAAGCATATGTAAATGGTTGGACTCCGCCGGAAGATGAAGAATCAGACGAGAATAAAGAAAAGTTAAAAGAAAATAATTCTGTGGCAAGCACTTCGATAAAGAAAAGAAATTAGAAAATGGTAGCAATCATAGAAAAAAGGCAGATAAGGGATTTTGACTGGCTAACAGCATTCTTGGCTGTTTCCATAGTTTGCTTCGGTGTTTGGCAAATCTATAATGCCCAGCCAAATGAATCTTACTGGTCAAAACAGATCATCGGATTATTTATAGCCTTAATTGGAATGGCGGTCGTTGCAGTTACGGACTACCGTAGAATAATTGATGCTGCACCGATTTTTTATGCTATCGGAATTATTTTATTGCTTCTGGTCTTAATTCCGGGACTTGGTGTGAAAATAAATGGACAGAGAGCTTGGCTCGCAGTTCCTTTCATCGGACGTTTTCAGCCTTCGGAATTCGTCAAAATTCCAGTTGTTCTGATGCTTGCCAGCTACTTTGGAAATAGAAAAGCAGGCACGCTTAAATTTAAAGAACTTTGCGTCGGAGTAGGCATTTTAGCTCTGCCGATAGCTTTAATAATGCTTGAACCTGATGCAGGACAAGCGATCACATATTTTCCTCTGCTGGCGGTAGTTTTATTTTTGTCAGCGGTAAAAATGAGATATGTCGTCGGAAGTCTTTTACTAGCATTAATTTTCGTTCCTGCATCTTACGTAATCGGTGTTCAGACAGGCTTTATTAAAGATTATCAAAGGCAAAGAATTGAGGTTATCTTAGACCCCGAAAATGCTGATCCGAGAGGATATGGCTATCACACATTTCAATCAATGATTACGGTTGGAAAGGGGCAATTAACCGGAATTAAAGGAGACACGCAGACATCACAAAGTGCTTTGAAGTTTCTGCCTGAGCCGCAAACAGATTTTATATTTGCAGTAACAGCAGAAAATACAGGCTTCGTTGGATGTATATTGCTCCTGCTTTCATACGCAATACTTTTATCAAGACTTATTGCGGGGGCAAGAGATGCTCCTGACAGGGTAGGTATGCTTGTGATTATGGCAGTTGTTGGCGGGATGACATTTCAGATATTTATGAACGCTGGGATGGTTCTAGGATTTTTACCCGTTATCGGAGTGCCTTTACCTCTTATGAGTGCTGGGCTTTCAGCCATTTTATCTACTTTCATAGCCATTGGATTTGTGATAAGTATTAAGATGCGAAGATTTGTCAATTAAGGAGTTATATTGAAATTATGGCAGACTCTAACAAAATTACAGCTAAAGAAATTAAATCAGTTGAATCTAAAAAAAGAAACTTTTGGAAAATTGTTTGGTTTCCAACCGCCCTCTTGTTGGCTTTAGCCGCTGGTGGTATGACGGGCATTTTAGGTTCGTATTATTTGAATAATTCACAGTATGCGACTGAAGTGTCGGCTTTAGCTACATATCGTCCGCCTCAGGTTACAAAGATTTACGCGGACGATGGCGAAACTATTTTAGCGGAATTTGCTATCGAAAAACGCATTCCGATTAAATATAAAGATGTTCCCGAAAATGTTGAGGATGCTCTTTTGGCAATTGAGGATTTTAGGTTTTATAACCACATGGGAATTGATCCGTATCGCCTTGCGGGAGCAATCTTTAAAAACGTCACAACCGGAACAAAAGAAGGTGCTTCAACCATTACTCAGCAACTTGTAAAAAACCTCTTTTTATCAAAAGAACAAACTTATACAAGGAAAATGAGCGAGTGGATGATGGCTTTGGAAGTTGAGCGTTTTTACACCAAACAGCAAATTCTTGAAATGTATATGAATTATGTCTTCTTAGGAGCAGGTTCATATGGCTTTGAAGCTGGTGCCAGAACATATTTCGGTAAGACTCTGAAGGATTTGAATTTGGAAGAGGCAGCATTACTCGCCGCTATTCCAAAATCACCAACGCAGTATTCTCCAACAAGAAACATCGAAAAAGCCAAGATGCGCCGCGACATCGTTTTGGATCAGATGAGAAAGTATTTTCCTGAGAAATACTCTCAATCTGAAATAAATGCCGCTAAAGCAAAGGAAATAAAGCTTTCTGATTCTGCATATTATCAAGCACTACCAAAATCTACCGCATGGGATTATCCGGTTGAAGAAATTCGCAAATATCTAGTTCAGCAATATACGGCACGTGTTGCTTTAGGTGGTTTAGAAGTTTACACAACAATAAATGTCGAAGCACAAAAAACTGCGACAAGCGTGGTTCGTAAAAGATTGCGCTCTTACGATAGAGGCAGACCTTGGCGATCTGACTATTTGGATATCTTGACCGATGAAAACAATGATCCTTTGACTGATCCAAAACAAATTGAGCGTAAGCTAAGATCTTTCAAACACGCTGATTGGTATGGTGACGAGTTTGCAGAAGGAGAGTTCATTAAAGGTTTGATAATGGACATCAATAATACCGAAAACACAGCTGATGTTCGATTCGGTAAATATACTGCGAATCTAACCTCAAAAGATATGGGTAGATCAGGTAGTACACCGAAAAAAGAACTTAAAAAAGGATATTTAGCTGAGTTTGAGGTTTTAGAAGTTGATGATGAAAACGAGACATTAAAAGTTAAATTAACTCAAGCTCCTGAAGTTCAAGCTGCGATGGTAACGGTCAACTCCAAGACAGGTGAGATTGTTTCGCTGGTCGGTGGTTACGATTTTCACACGGTCAAATTTAACAATGCCACACAGGGTTTACGTCAGACAGGTTCTTGCTATAAACCTTATGTTTATACTGCCGCACTTGAGCATGGAATTACCCCCGATATGCTCGTTAGTGGAGCACCGATCAGGCGTGGCGGATGGCAACCACATAACTATAATGGCTCTACTAGTCATCCGAATGTTCCGATGAAGGTTGCTCTTGCTAAATCTTATAATTTGGCGGCAGTTCATTTGCTTCAGCAAGTTGGAGTTCAAACAGGAGCTCAGATGGTTCGTCGCTTTGGAATTACCCAACCGATGGCTCCAAGTCTACCCTCAGCTCTTGGTGCTAGTGAGGCATCATTACTTGAGATGGTTTCTGCATATTCCGTCTTTCCAAATAAAGGTGTTCGAGTTCAGCCACACTTTATCCGTAAAGTTTTAGACCGGGATGGAAAAGTCTTGGAAGAATGGGAAAAAACAACCTATAAAGTGACAAGTGAATATGTTGCTTTATCAATGGTTGATATGATGCGTGGGGTGACAAGAGGTGGTGGAACGGCATCAGGTGCAAATGCCGCAGGACATCCTCTGGCTGGAAAAACAGGAACTGTGAATGACTGGACAGACGCTTGGTTTATTGGCTATACGCCAACTTATGTTACGGGAGTATGGGTTGGAAATCCTAAAAAGAAAGTAAATCTTGGACGCCATATGACCGGTGGTGGCGGTGCTTTGCCATACTTCAATGGGTTTATGAGCCAATTTATGAAAGACAAGAAACGTGAGGTCTTTCCTGACGCTCCAAAAATTCCGGCGGAGATTAAGGCTCTTGTCGAACAGAGAAAACGCGAAGAGTTAGAAAAACTTGAGAAAGCCGAAGCTGAGGGAAGAAGGCTTGGTGTTAGATCTAACACGGGTGGTTCAAAACGTACGGTTAAGAGACCAACTGAGAGCAGGACAATCACTTTGGAAGAACTCCAAAATGGAAGCTCAGATGGAATAACAACTGATATACAAACGCCTCCGGCAAACAATGGAGGAACTACAACACCGAAACCTAACGCGACTCCAAAACCGGCACAGCCAAAATCTACTCCTGCCGTTAAGAAACCGCCAACGCCTAAACCAACTCCAAAGAAGGGAACAAGGCGAAAAGGTAAAAAAGGTGATGGTTAAATTGGTTTTTTAATTCAAGTAAAACTTATTCGGTTAGATATCTTAGGGTTTCTAACCGAATTTTTCTTTGAGTTTGGCAGCGTAGCGGCGACTTACTGAAAAGAATCTTGTGACGTTTTGCAGGGAAACTTCCATCGTTCGATTGCGTAGAGTTTCGATTGATTCGATTTGGTTGAGATTGATAATCGTCGAACGGTGGATTCTTATAAAATGTCTTTCGGGCAGACGTTCTTCCCATTCTTTGAGCGGTTTTTCGACCAAAATCATTTTGCCGTTGGTTAGATAAATTTCCGAATAATCGCCAGCCGCACAGATGTGAGAAATTTCCGAAATCTGCAAAAAGCGGGATTTTTCGCCCATTTCTAAAAATAAACGATCTTCTATTTCTAATTTGCGAAGCGGTGGTTGGTTTTTTTCTTTTTCGTCTTCATCGAAAAGCCTCTGAATTGCAGTTTCGAGCCGTTCGGGATTGACCGGCTTCATTAAGTAATCAAGAGCATTTATTTCAAACGCACGGAGGGCAAATTCATCAAAGGCGGTTACAAATATGAGTTTGAAATTTTGCTCGACTTTTTCGAGCAGATCGAAGCCGTTTTCGTGGCGAAGTTGTATGTCTAAAAAGACGGCGTCGGGCTTTTCGTTCTCGATTAGTTCGACCGTTTCCGTTAAATTCTTGGCTTCGCCAATAACGTCAATTTCTTTAAAATCTGATAAAAGAAGCCGTAATTCTTTGCGTGCGAGCCTTTCATCATCAACAATTATGGTTCGTAGTTTCATTATGTATAAATTTCGATCCTCGCAATTACATATCCGTCTTCTTCAAACAGCTTAAACGAGCTTTTATCGGGGAATAGTTTTTCTAATCTTTCCTGCACATTATTTAGTCCGATTCCCGTTCCGTTTGATTTTGAGTTTTTTGCAATCTTTCCTGTATTCGCAACTTCTAAACGGAGGTTTTCATTATTTAACTTTGCAGAAATTTTAACTTTTAGTGTTTTCGGGTTGTTAGGAAAACCGTGTTTGATAGCATTTTCGACCAAAGGATTAAGCAAAAAACAGGGAACCTTGAAGTCTTTTGCTTCTTCGTCAACGTCGTATTTAATGTCCAAAGTTTCTTCAAAACGAATCTTTTCAATCGCTAAATAATTCTTCACGGCTTCCAGTTCTTCAAGCAAAGGGACTTCTTTTGTTTCGCTACTTACTAGCGAATGACGCAAAAAATCCGAAAGCTGTGTAATCATATTTTTGGCAGGTTTATTATCTTCGTGAACCGATGCACGAATTGAATTTAGAGCGTTAAAAAGAAAATGCGGGTTGAGTTGATAACGTAGCATTTCAAGCTGTGCTTTTTCAGCTAGAATTGTTGCTTTCAAAGAATTCTCACGCTCAGCTTGCCATTGTTGCCAGTATTTAATTCCAAAGTAAATCGCACTCCAAGCCATCACCGTTACAGAATAATCAAGAGCGATTCTTGGAAGTCTGGGCAATCTATCATAAAAATTGTAGTTTTCTGAAACTTGCCAATTGTAAATCTGCTCTATTCCTGTCCAAAGGCATCCGAAAACCACCGATAAAAATAAAACCGAGATAACGATTGAGCTTATCGAAAACTTTTTGACTATTCGGCGATAAATACGCCACAAAAACGAAGTTAAAATAAAACCGATAACTGCCCGAAATCCTTTTATATACATTAGCGGAACAAAACTTTCCGGTCGGGCGACTGACAAAAATGTTATGTATATAAAAAACATATAAATCAGCCATCCGCCGATTTGCAGTTTCCAAAAAGAATTTGTCAGTTTCTCAAAATTCATCGTTTATTCTTGATTTTCCGCAATCATTATTCGAGCAATTACAAAACCGTCTTTTTCCAGTAACTCAAACGAACTCGCATCGGGAAAAAGTTTCTCCAATCTTTCTCGCACATTTTTCAAACCGATTTTTGTTCCATCCGCACTTCCATTCCTTTCTAAGCTTCCGGTATTCATCACTTCCAAAAATAGTTTTCCGTTTTCCAGTTTTGCAGAAACCTTGATTTTTAAGAACTTTTTGGTCGTCTGAAATCCGTGTTTAATGGCATTTTCAATCAAAGGATTAAGTAGGAATCCCGGAATTTTTATATCTTTTGCTTTTTCATCAATATCAAACTCGACCTCTAAATCTTCCTCGAAGCGAATCTTTTCAATGGCTAAATAATTCTCGACTGCTTCTAGTTCTTCACGAAGTAGAATTTCTTTTGTCTCACCATTTAGAAGTGAATGACGCAAAAATTCGGAAAGCTGTGTAACCATCAATTTCGCACGTTGTTTATCTTCATCAATCGAGGCACGAATCGAATTCATTGCATTAAACAAAAAGTGTGGATTAACTTGGTAGCGGAGCATTTCGAGCTGTGCTTTTTCGGCTAAAACTTTTGCTTCAAGGGCGTTTTCTCGCTCCTTTTGCATTTGTCGCCAATATGTAATCCCTAGATAAATCGCACTCCACGCCATTAAAGTTACTGCAAAAATAAGTGCGACTCTTGGTTGATATTGGAGATTTTTTACCCAGTTATAATTAGGAAGTATTTGCGTAAATGTGGTGACTTGAAGAGCCGTCCAAATAACGCCGAAAACTATTGATAAAACAAAGCTTATGGCAATACTTTTCCCGAATGAATTACGATCAAGCACTCTTTCATAAATTTTCCAAAGAATGCAGGAAAGCACAAACCCCCAAAATGTTCGCTGAACTTTTATAAAGAATACTTCCAGCCAAGTCTCATATTTATTTTGTGAAATATATGATAGCAACATTAGCACAAAATAAATCAGCCAGCCGATGACCTGCAGTTTCCAAAGAGAATTTGTAAGTTTTTCAAAGCTCACTATTTTTTACTTACTATTTCACGTATTTTGATTGAAATATCATACACATTCCGATAGTTTTGATTTGTAAGAATAACAATTGTTAAATCGTTTTGCTTAAACCTTCGAATGACACATTCGTAATTTATCATTGAACCGTGATGCGTATGTTCGATGATCTTATCGTTTTCCCAAACTCCAACTCCGAGCGGAGATTGGATATTATTGCCTTTTTTAACTGTTTCAGAGAGGAATTTCAGCGAATCTTTGCTGATTATTTTGAATGAATCTAATTGCTTAAACCAGCGATACATATCATTGGTTGTTGAGGTAAAAAGCACACCCGAAATGGTAATTTTGAAATTATCTTTCTCAAATCCCTTATCAAAAGGAATCGCCATCAGGTTATTGTCTTTATACGGATATTGATCTTTTATTATCGTGCTGTTCAAGCCATACGGCTCAAAAATGTTTTCTTTCGCATATTCACTGAAAGTTTTCCTCGTGACTTTTTCAACAATTTTCATCAACAAAATCGGGTTATAATTCGAGTATAAATAATCAGTTCCCGACTCAAATTCAAGCTCTTTTATGTTTTGAAGGTCTTTCAAAATAAGCTCATCGCTAAGCGTCAGATTCTTGCGAACATATTCATCCGCCTTTATATTTGGCAATCCGCTCGAATATTGCAGCAAATGTTTTATTGATATTTCCTTCGACCAACTTGGTAAGTTCGGCAAGTATTTTTGAATTTTGTCATCTGTATTCAATAAATTTTTCTCACTCAACTGCATAACCGCAACCGCCGGAAATTCTTTATAAACCGAACCTATATTGAACCGAAAGTCTTTTTTTAATGGAGTGTTTTTTGATCCGTCAGCGTATCCAAACGATTTCTCATAAAGCGTTTTATCATCTTTAACGACCAGAATATTTCCGTTTAATTTACCGTTTTGATGAAGTTCATTTAAATACGAATCAATCTGACTTTTAGAATTCGTAGGCGAATCGAAAGATTCGAGTTTTTGGCTACAACCAAAAACTAACATCGCCATTATGCAAAGAATAATTATGTTTTTTCTCTTTATCATTTTTATTTGGACACGGAAATCTTTTTGAAAAAGACATTTTTTACACGCATCGAACTGATTCTAAAGCCGTTTATTTTATCGGATGAATCTCTCTCAAATTTCAAAGTGCTGAATCTCCAACTGTTGCTGGTAAAATTATCTAAATTAATCGAACTCAAAGTAACATCATTAAACCGCAAATGGCTTACGATTAAATTTCCATTGTGTATTGAAACGTCATAGAAAGTATCTAATTCTCCGCTAAAATATTTGCCGACATATTTTTCTAAATCTTTTGTTCTGTAAGTTGCAGGCTTGTAGCTTTCATATTTATTAACTTCGCGTCCATTTACGGTTTCACTAAATCTATATTTTCCTTTACTGTTTTCTTTGAAATGCAGACGTACATCGCTTCCAACGCCTTGCATTTGAAATTTGGTTTTACTTAGAGGAATTAGCGGAACATTCATTCTTCCCGAAAAAACTAATGTGTTGTCATTAATCAAAATCCGAATCGCTCGATCATCATTATTCCAATAAGTTCCGACATATTTGTTTAAATCTTCTATGGATAAATTAACTGCTTTGGTTGAGGTATTACTTCTTGAATTCTCCTTAAAGTATTTCTCCAAAAAAATATCTGCAACTTGTAGGGAAGTCCTACGAGCATTTATTGAACTGCTGTTTCCCATCAAAATTATATTGACATCTTGGTCAGGAAATCTTCCCAAATACGAAATGTAACCTCCCGATGCTCCGCCGTGTTGTATGTGTTTTAAGCCACGATATTCTTCGATGAATTGCCCCATTGCAAAGCCGGAACCCTCGCCATTATTCAGTTTGCCAAGCGTGTTCATTTTCTCAATGACTTTCTTGCTTCCAACTTTTGGATTCTTAAAATTCAAAGCCCATTTTGTAAAATCCGAAGCAGTCGTGAAAATTCCTGTTGAACCTGAATAGCCAAAATTAGCGTTAATTTTATATCTCGAATTTTGATTACCACCGTAAGTGTAAGCCATATTTTCGAAAATACTCTGATGATTTGAGAGAAATGATGTTTGATTCATTCCCAAAGGCTCAAAGATATTTTCTCGTGCAAAATCTGCAAATGTCTGTCCCGAAACCCTTTCGACAACTTCGGATAAAAGCGTGTAGCCCGAATTTGAATAACTCGATTCTTCGCCAGTTTTAAAGTTTAATTCTTTCTGCCGATAAATCGCATCAAGCACATTTTGCCGTGACATCACATCGCCCGGACTCCAACCAGCCATTGCCAAAATTTGCAGTTCACTGCGAATTCCGCTTGTGTGATGGGCAAGATGTCGCAAAGTTATTTTCTGTCCAAAATCATGCAATTCGGGAATGTGTTTGCGAACATCGTCATCCATCGAAAGTTTTTTCTGTTCTGCAAGAAGCAAAACGGCAAAAACCGTAACTTGTTTTGAAGTCGAAGCGATATTGAATTTCGTGGTTTTTGGATTGATTGGAATTTTATGTTCCAAATTCGCCGCACCGTAACCTTTCAGGAAAACGGTTTCGCCATTTTTTGTAACAGCAACCGCCACGCCCGGCGAATCCAAACTATCATATTGCTCAAAGATCGCATCAATTCTTTTTTCAAACGAAGATGAGACCTTTTGTTTGCCTGATTTAATATTTTGGCAAGCAATCGGATAAACGAAAATCATCGCCAAAAATGCAGATAAAAGAACTTTCATAGTTTACCTACTTTTTTGAATCATCTCCCTTACGCTCTGCATAGAATGCTTTGTTGACGATTTTCCATTCGTCACCGATTTTTAAAAGTGCCATGTAATCGGTGAATTTTACGGTCGGATAATCGAGAATAATTTTCCCAACGGCGATATTTCCCGTTACGTCTATGCTTTCGATCCAGCGTTTTCGCATTGCTTCATCTTTTGCGGGCTTTCCTTTGAAATAGCCAAAGAACTTCTCAAAATCAGTGGTCGTATATTTTCCGCCACGCATAGACATAAGCTTTCCTTCCGTGTGAAAAGCCTTACGCATATATTCCGCTTTGCCGGTTTTGTGTCCCATTATGTAATTTTCGAGCGGAACTTTAACCGCATCGATATCGGCTCGCATCGCTGCATTGTTTTTAGGATCACGAACGGAATAGGCGATTTTATTGACGATTTTCCATTCGCCGTCAATTTTCAAAAGCGTCATATAATCCGTAAAATGTCTGCCCGGATAATGAAGTCCTAATTTGGCGACGGCGACATTTCCCGCAACTTCGATCCTGTCAATGTAAGATTTCGTCTGAGCCGCAATTTTTTCATCCCGCAGTTTCCAACCCGTCAAATAACGTGGGAAATCAACGCTCGTATATTTGCCGTCGCGGATATACATCAAATGCCCGACCGTGTGCATAGATTTTCCAAGTTGTTCGCTGTCGCCTTTAATGTGATTTTTCAAATAATTTTCAAGCGGTGCTTTAACGGCTTCGATCTCGCTCGTTTTTGCCAAAACATTTTCGTTTATAAAAATTGTAAAAACTAATAAAAATAGTGTTGATATGATTGCTGTCTTTTTCATTTATTTCTCCTTATTCTGATAATTTTTCCGTTGTCTTCATCGGTTAAAAGATATAATTTTCCTTCGGGACTCTGGGCGACTTTTCTTGAACGCACCCGACTGTCAACAAAAAGTTCTTCCAGACTTTTGACTGTTTCGCCTTCGATTCTGACTCGCCAAAAACTGCCGCGAGATAATCCTGAAACAAACAAATTGTTTTTCCATTCGGGAAATTCATCGCCCGTGTAAAAAGTTAAACCCGTTGGAGCAACCGTCTGTCGCCAAAACCAAACCGGATCAGTGAAAACGCGGTCGGGAAGTTTGGGTGGATTGTAGTTTTTATAGCGATAAGTTCCGGTTGTCTTTACCGCCCAACCGTAATTTGCTCCCGGTTTTAATAAATTTATCTCGTCGCCCTGATTTGTGCCGTGTTCGGTGAACCAGATTTTTCCTGTTTTCGGTTCGACCGTCAAACCCTGAGCCGCACGAATTCCGACGGCATACATACTTTTAATTGTTCCTACGCCAAAATCGGGATTATCTTTCGGGATCGTTCCGTCGGAATTTATACGGTGGATTTTTCCGCGTTTATCTCTCAAATTCTGAGCAATTGGCAGCGGTGGTTGATTTATTTCATTAAAAAGTCTCTCGCCAATAGTGATATATAATTTTCCATCCTTGCCAAAGGTCATTCCGCCGCCGAAATGCCAAACTCCGGGTGTAAAAGGCTCGGCAACGAAGATTGCTCTGACATTTTTTAATACATTATTTTCTAATTTTGCCCGAACAACTTTTGTCGTAAAAGTATCTTTTTTCTGAGCTACATAAGCTACATAAACGAATTTATTTTTACTAAAATTCGGGTCTAAAACGACATCAAAAATGCCCATATTAAAACTGCCCGTTCTACCGTCCAAAGATGTCGGATAAATACCGAATTCATAAGCGGAGGAATTTATGGTTATCTTCCGGGCAAGATCATTTGGGAAACCTTTGATTACAGTTTTTTGTTTGGTCTTCAAATTTACACGTACCAAATCGCCATCTTTTTCGCTGACTAAGGCATCGTGCTCCGATAAAAAAGCTATGCTCCAAGGATGTTTTAAACCATCCATCAAAACCTCTTTTTCGGGAATTAGATTAGCTTTTGCAATATTCGCTAATGAATTTATAAATGCGGAAATTCCTAATAAAATAATTGTAAAAATAATTGCTTTTCTCATTGATTTTTCTCTTAACGTAAAATCTGTTAAAAGAGTAAACGAAAAATGCTCAAAGACTTCGGACAATCTTTGAGCGGTTTGGATTTAGAGTTAAGTGGTTTTGAATCACAATAAGTAAAGATGAGAGATACGAAGTTGTGTGAATAAATGTACAAAAAAACTCCCCTCCTTAGAAAAGGAGGGGAGTTTTTTTGTCGGCGAGGTGGTTGGATAGAGTCGAACCCAACCAAAACTAAAAACAACCACCCCGTCAGTCGAAGCGACTGCCACCCCTCCTCTGAAAGTAAGGGAGTTTTCTAGTTTCTTCAGACTAATTTGTCAGGTGTTATCGGTAGATTTCTGATGCGTTTGCCCGTTGCATTAAAAATTGCATTGGCAACTGCTGCAGCAACTCCGACGATTCCAACTTCGCCGATGCCTTTTACACCGAGTTTATTAACATATTTGTCTTTTTCATCAATGAAAATCGTTTCAATTTCGCCAATGTCTAGGTTTGCAGGAATGTGATAATCAGCAAGTGTTCGCGTTACAAAATTTCCCCAACGCGGATCAACTTCTGATTCTTCCGTAAGTGCCATTCCGATTCCCCAAATTACGCCACCATGCATCTGCGATTCGGCGGTTTTGGGATTCAAAATTCGCCCCGCTCCTGTTGCTGTAACAAATCGTTTTACCTTAACCATTCCGGTTGATTCGTTCACCCAAACTTCGGCAAAGTTTGCACCAAATGCGTGGGCGGAGTAGTTTCTTGTTTCTGCAAGAGGTCTTGTATCAGTTCTGGTTTGAAATTCGTTTACATTTGTGGCTTGCATAAGTTCCAAAACGGTTGGCTTTTTAACCCAGTTGACGTTTGTTTTTGCTTGCAATTCCGTCAAAGCTTTTTCGCAACATTCAAAAATCGCATTGGAAAAACTTGCCGCACCGACTGAGCCGACCGAACCTGCGGCGGGTGGAAGGTTTGAATCACCAATTTTTACGCCAACTTTGCTGACGGGAAGCCCGAGTGTTTCAGCCGCGACTTGTGCGACAATTGTGTAAGTTCCCGTGCCGAGATCGGAAGCACCGAGTTCGATAGTGGCTTTTATTTCATCGCCGTCTTTTTTGAGCGTGACCAAAGCCGAAGTCATTCTCTGTCGTGCAGGATAAGTTCCGCAACCGAGTCCGTAACCGATCAAATAATCACCGACACGATTTTTGCGTGGCTCAAATTTTCGTTTGTTCCAGCCGATTTTCTTTGCACCTGCTTGCATACATTCAACGAGCGAACGCGACGAAAAAGGCTTTCCGCTAATCGGGTCTTTTTTAGGTTCATTTTTCAAACGAAATTCGATTGGGTCAAATTTCAATTTGTAAGCCAATTCATCAATAGCCGATTCTAATGCGAAACTGCCCGTAGATTTTCCGGGGGCTCTCGTAAAGGTTAGCAAAATTATGTTCATAGGGGCGACTTTGTAGGAAGTTTTTAAATTCGGAACTTCATACATTTTTTCCGAAACATCTCCACAGGCTTCGACAAATTCCTGGTCAATCGGGGTGTGCGTAATCGTTTCATGTGCGAGTGCGGTCAATTTTCCATCTTTGGTTGCGGCAAGTTTTATGTTTTGAACATTCTTTTGACGCAAACCGACCGAGTTAAACATCATCTGTCGCGTCAAAGCTAAACGGACGGGACGTTTTACCATTTTCGCTGCCATCACGCATATCGCAACGTGTCCCCAAGCACCGCCTTTTGCTCCAAAACCGCCGCCGATATGCGGAGAAACAACACGGACATTTTTTCGCAAAAGCCCAAACGCCAACGAAACTGCCGCCTGAATTCCTCTGACGATTTGCGATTCGTTATAAACAACGACCTTCTCATCACCATCCCAAACCGCAACAGTCGAATGCGGTGCCATCGTGTGATGATGTTCAATTGGAGTTACATAAGTCTCATCGAGTTTGATTTCCGCATCCACAAAAGCCTTTTCAACATCGCCCTTGATTTCGTCTTGTCTTGATCTTGATTGAATAGCTAAATTTTTGATTTCGTTGAGGTCTGTTTTAGCTTCGCTTTTTTGATATTTAACTTTAACTAAACTTATAGCATAGCGAGCCTGTTCAAAAGTTTCCGCAACGACAATACCGATATTCTCGCCAAAATATCTGACATTATCATCCTGCAACATCGCTCCGCCCCGCATACGCCTAGTGTTTTTTAGCTTCAGAGCGTTTTTATAAGTAATAACCGCTATCACACCTTCAGCTTTTTCCGCCAATTTCGTATCAATATCAATAATTTTCCCTGACGCAATTTCGCTCTTTATCAAAAATCCATAAGCCGCATTTTTAACCGCAAAATCCAGCGAATACTTCGCTCTGCCCGTTACTTTTAAGATTCCGTCAATTCTACTTATCGCTTCGCCGATTGCTTTTGTTTTTTTGCTCATTTCTACAAGTATTTAAAGTTTACAGATGTTTTCTATTTTATAAATAATAAACAAAACCGCTCGAAAATTGTAAAAAATCTTTGAGCGGCAATATTAAACGGGCAGGCAGTTTGAAAAATAAAACATTTAATTGAAAATTAAGTTCTTCTAAAAAAAGTTAGAGTTTCTTCAAAGCTTTGACTAAGGTTTTCATATGTCCTTCTGTTCCAATTGTGATTCTTGCCCAGTCTTCATATTTTCCGCGACCATTGCGGACACTCAAACCATAAGGTTTAACTTTTTCAAATAAATTGTGGATTCGTTTTCCACCGTTTACCCACAGATAATTTCCTTCTGATTTTGGATGTGGCATATTGATTTTCTTGAGTTCATTAGAAAACATCGCTCGCACCTTGTTGTTTTTCTTCACGCTCATTTTGATGAAATCGGTGTCTTTGTAAGATTCAATCGCTGCGTTTATCCCCAAAGAATTAAACCAAGTCATACGGAATTTTTTTAGCTTGTCGGCGATTTCTTTTTTTGCTAATCCATAACCGACACGCATTCCAGCCATTCCGTAAATTTTTGAAAACGTGCGAGAAACGATTACATTTTTGTCTTGCTTAATGAGTTCAACCATCGAATTGCGTGGAAAATCATCTGTGAATTCGAGATAAGCTTCGTCAACAAAAACAGTTGTTCTTTTTGAAATAGTTTCGCAAAAATCTCGAACTGGTTTTGTCGGTAAATAAGTTCCAGTTGGATTATTTGGATTGCAGACATAAACAAGGGAAGTTTTATTTGAAACTCTCTTTCCCATTTCATTCAAATCTAGCCTAAGTTTGTTATCAAGCGGAACTCCATTAATCTTAGCGTTAAAATTTTCTGCATAACGATAAATCATTGGAAAAGTTAAATCAGGCGTAATCATTTCGCCTTGTTGCCAGCCGTAAGCCGCTCCTGTCATACATAAAACTTCGCCCGAACCCGAACCCAAAATTACATTTTCAGGTTTTACCCCTTCACGGTCAGCAATCATTTTTTCGAGTTCCATAACCTTTTCGCGATGTGCATATTGATTGCCTAATTCGACTGAATCAATAATTGCTTGCTTGGCTTTTGGTGAAAAACCATAGGGGTTTTCATTGGAAGTTAAGCGGACGAGTTTTTTGCTCGAAGCCGTTTTTGTAATTGGTTTAGCGGATAAATCAATTGATGAAAAAGCCATAGCCGAACCTGCTAAAGCACTTGTTTTTAACCAATTTCTCCTTGATATTTTGTTTGTCATAATTCCTCTTAATTTGATTTTTCGTAACTTGATTTAACGTGTAAACGCCAGGTTTTGCCGTCATCGTTTAGCTGTTCGACAATTCTTTCAAAGCTTTTATTTGAAGTCTTTTTCCAATATGTGCGTGATTTTCTAGGCTTGCCGTTTAGTTCCCAATCTCTGTAGAAATACCAATTTCCATTTTCAAAACGACCTTCCCAAATTTGCGGAGTTAGATTGTGTGCAGTAAATGTCAGATACCATTTTTTTGTTTGCTCATTATAGCTTCGCAAAAGCACAGCGTTAAATCCTTCCAATTCCCAGATTTCTTGAGTACCACAACCTTCAAGGTTTTTCTTGATTTTCTTTTTGCCCGAAGTTCCTTTTTCACTCCAATTTCCTACTAAGAAATCAAAGAACTTTAGATTAGAGGAATTACATTTAACGGAAGATTTATTTTGGGAGTTTTTTTTTGTCATTAAATTACTTTTTCCGATTTTTACAAACAGATTTTGACGAAACTCACTTGGTTTTAAATCATTTAATAGCTTTAACTCACCCCTTTGTTTGATAAGTTCTTGAAATCTCTCTTCAGATTTATCAAACTGCTTTTTATTTTTGTATCTGGTTATTAAAACAACATCGAAATCAGCCTTTTCATCCGCTTTCGTTTCAAAAAGTTCGAACGAATGAATATAGTCTTTTTCCAAAGCTAAAACACGAAGCTGTTTCCAATTGTTTTCATAATAAAAGAGCGTTTCAGCACGTTTATCATTTTTGATTTTTACAACTTCAAAGACTGTTATTATTTCATCTTTAACAGAAGCAAATGCTGACAAAGTAAAAGCCAAAAGAAATAAAAATAAAAACTTTTTCATATCAAAATTTAACCTCAGAGTTTTTTAGGACAGCAAAAGAAAAAATTAATTTGAATTCAAAAATCTTGCTGTCCTTTTTCCCTTCCTATAGAAGTGATTTTGAGATTAACTTGAAAATGATTAGAAGGCGATTGAAAATCTTTGAGTGGTTTTATTGAGAGATGAACGGTTTTAAATAAAGAAAAAAGTAAAAAATTCTAGGTGAAATTTCCACTTTTAATTAAACAGGAAACAAATTTTCGATTATTTTTTACGGCGTTTGTTTTTTACTTTTTCAAAAACAGCGAGGGCTTTTGGGTAATCGACAGTAATAATAAAATGATGTAAGGCATTTCCGCCGATTGCTCCTTCTATTTTTTTGTCCATAAATTTAGACATATATTCGTGGAAATTAGTATTTGCCCGTCGCGTAAACCAGACAGGACCGACTTCATATTCGGCAATTTTCAATTTTGGAACTTCAATCATTGCCTCGCCGGTGGTTGATTCTGCTTTTTCGATAATTCGCCATTTTGGATTATTCTTTCGCCATTTTTCAAACATTACATTGGTTATAAAGCTCGTTGCTCTTGTCGCAGCTCTTTTATCATTGAGTTCTTCCAACGCTTTTTTTGTTAGAAAAGTTGTCGCACCTGTATCGAATAAAACATCAATTTCTTCGCCATCAACTTCGATTTTGATTCTTGGAAAACTCAGAGTTCTTTTACCAAATATATTACTTTTGAAGGCGAGTTTTACGCGATGTTTTGATTCTTTTTCAATGATTGAAGGTGTCTTGTTCCAAAGGATTAACTTTTCATTTAAGTAATCAAATGTCCAAATCCTGTCGGCAAACCAATGTTGTCCTAACATTCCATCGTAATTTGAATGAAGCTTTTAACCTTCTTTCGGAGCTAGTATGTAAATTTTACCTTTTGAACCAAGCGGTTTTGGAATTGAACTGCCTTCATTAAATTTTGGAAAATCAATCGGCGAAGTAGCTTTTCCTTCTGATGAAATTAAACCAAGATTTTCAGCCGAACTTTTATAGATGAATAAGCCGCCACCTGTGTCTGTAAATAAGTTTAGTTTTTTACCATTTTCCAAAATTGGTTCAACAAAAAAGCGTTGTTCTTCGTAGCGACCTGGCAGGACATTTGGTTTGGCATCTTGAGCGTAAATTCCTACCGTTGCAGAAAGAAGGAATGCAAAAAGAATTAAAATAGTTCGCATTTTTACTTTAAGTTTGATTATTGAAAATTAAATTTGTGCAAAAAAAATGAGATGCACTCAAAACATATTTGGTTCATCTCATCTCTTAATAATTTCTATTCACTTTACCTAACATGTCATAGAAACTAGGTACAGTTACAGGTAAATGGTACTGATCCAGTGCCGGGAGCAAGGCACGTTATAGTCGCCATTGCTGTGCAGCAGTTAGCACCTTGTGAATCACAAATATTACTAGTTGGGCAGTTTGCAGTAGTTCCCGCCGCAGTTTGTTGTCCCGGTGGGAAATTAGCTGCCATCCCGACACATGACTGTGCGTGGATTGCATTTGGGGCAACAATAGCTGAAATAATTGGTATGGCAATCATACTGGAAACCCCTACTTTTCTGATCACTTCGCGTCTGGAAAGTCCGATGAATCTATCAGATAGATTATTTTCCATATCAAGTAAATTCTCTTCGCGCAGCTGATAAAGTGAAAACAAAACGAGGTCTTCAGAAACTGAAGATTTAAATTTATTTTCTAAAATCTTTACTATGTCAGAAACGCTGTTTTTACCATCACAGTTTTGCCAAATTAAGGCAGAAGTTTCATTCAGGCAAAACGCCTTGTTGTTATTTAAATCATATATAAGAAGTTCTTTAGTGGAATTTTGCACAACCAAGTTTTCACTTCTTGATTTGGGGCAAGCGTTTACAGGCATGCCCAATCTATTCTTTTTCTTATTCAAATTTAGATATCTCCTGAATTGATTTTTTGTTTTTTAAGGAAAGTATAAGTTGGAACAAAAAAATCCTAGCATATGCGTACATATTTACAAAGCTTGACCAAGATTATTAGTAAAGAGTCTTTATTATTATGTTGTCTAGGAATAAACCTTTTTTTCAAGTAATAAACAATATCAAAACATGAAAAAGGCGAAATCAAAAAAAGATTTCGCCTTACTTAATTAAAATTATTTAATCAATTACTCACAAAACTTACCCAAATAGTGAGGTAGCATCTTACGCCACCAGACCCAATCGTGAGCAACGTCATGTCCCCACATGTCGAGAATATGTGGAATGCCCTTTGAATGAAGTAGTCCTGAAAATTCTTGGCTTTTGTGTGGAGCCTCGTAATTTCCTTGTCCCGTTACAATTACGATTGAATCTGCATTTTGCAGACGTGGTAGATGATAATCGTCGTTCATATTTTTGAGGTACATCGTCGGGTTATTAAAATAAACATTGTCATCGTAATAACCTTTGTCGAGATAACTGTAAATATCGTAACTGCCGCTCATTGCAATAGTTCCGCGAAAAAGATCGGAGTGTTTAAAATATGTGTTCGCCGCTAAATATGCCCCCAAACTTGCACCTGTTGTCAGAGGCTTTGCATCATCGCCACATTCATTGCGAATCAGGGGCAGAACTTCATCTGTAAGGTATCGGTCATAACGAGTCAGCATTTCGACCTTCCAACCCGGATGTGATTCACGATTTAATAAGCTGTATTTATTGACCGAATTGATTGAATAGGCACGGATCAGACCGTTATCTATGAACCAACGAATTGCATCGACAAGTTGAAATCTTTCGTATTCTAAAAAATCTGCCGCTGCGGTCGGAAACATTAAAAGCGGATAGCCTGCATGTCCATAAGCAACAAGCGGCATATCCATTCCTAAATTGTGGCTGTACCACGAAGTAATATCACGTCTCATATTTTTTTAAATTATTTATATCATTAGGTTTTAAGTAATCAGGTTTTGATTGTTTGGGTTCTTAAGGTTAAGAACTCAAACAGACTAAACACAGGACAACTTAATAACCTTATATTTTTATTAAAAATGAACAAAGAGATTATAAGAAAACGCCGATGTTTTCAAGTCAAAGCTGGTATTAGAGATTTTTAAGTGCCTCTCTTTTACTTAAAGGTTTCAAATCGGTTTTTGCCACAAAATCTTTCACAAAGTCGGGATCAAATCTCGCATAATCCCGCAAAGCCCAGCCAATTCCTTTTTGGACAAAAAATTCATCAGATTTGTTTAATTGCAAAATGTTTCGTTTCAACAGTTCAACGTCAGTTTTATCTTTGTAACCAAGTTGATAGATTAAACTCAAACGCTGAAGCCACATGTTTCCTGAATCAATCCAGCGTTGGGTAATCTCATATCTGCGGTCAGGAAACTTTAAAAAATATGGCTTGAAACAGACACTTTTTATGTAATCAACAGAATCCCACCAGGCTTTAGTTATTGCCATTTTTTCAAATAGTGAAAGACTCTCTTCCGTCCAGCTTTTTTTGAATTTTCCACAAAGCTCAATTGCAAAATACTGAAACTCACGCTCGGGCAGTTGAAACAATTCGTCAATGATTTCGTTTAAGTCTATAAACTCAGGTAAACCTTTTTCAGCAAAGAATTCCTTTATGATTATTTTTCTTTCGGGCGATTTAATGCCGAAAAATTCAAAGCGGTTTTTCATGTATTTTTTCATCGGAACAGCATTTTCAGGGTTGGCATTTTGCTTGAATTTCTTGGTTATATTTTTGATGTAGGCAGAATTGGATTTTTTCATTATGATTAGATGTGCTTGAATTTTTTCAAAATCATAACAAATCAAAAAAAGATTATAAAGTGCTGTAAGAAACATTGTTTCACAGATGAAACAATGTTATAATGTTTTTCAAAAATTGGTCGTGTTAAAAACAGGTGAAAAATTTGGTAATTATGAAATTATTTCTTCCATAGGTTCAGGGGGCATGGGTGAAGTTTTTCAAGCGAGGGATATTCGTCTTAAACGAGATGTAGCTATCAAGGTTTTGCCTCAAAAGCTTGTTAAAAATAATTCAGCCGTAGAGAGATTTATGCGTGAAGCCTATTCGGCTTCGGCATTGAATCATCCGAATATTTTGACAATTTTCGATATAGGCAAAATTGAGGATATTAATTTTATAGCTACCGAATATGTTGATGGAAATACACTTCGCACGCACATAAAAAATAAAACGCTGAACTTAATCCAGACTCTTGAAATCGCTTTGCAAGTTTCGAGTGCTTTGATTTCTGCTCATGAAGCAAATATTGTTCACAGAGACATAAAACCGGAAAACATAATGGTCAGAAATGACGGATATGTGAAGGTCTTGGACTTCGGTTTAGCGAAACTTACTGAACAAGATGCTGTCCGACACGATGAAGAACTAAAAGACATATTTATCAAAGCAAAAACAAATCCCGGAATGATTCTCGGTACGGCGAATTATATGTCTCCTGAGCAAGCAAGGGGATTAGAAGTTGATACTCGTAGCGACATTTTTAGTCTTGGGATTGTTTTATATGAAATGATTGCAGGGCATCTGCCGTTTGAGGGTGAAACGGTCAGTGATGTTATTGCCTCAATTTTACAAAGAGAACCAAAAGCTGTTTCAACTCAGGGAAGAAATATCCCGTTTGAACTTGATTCGTGTTTGGAAAGAGCTCTTTGCAAAAACTGTAAGGAACGCTACCAGACAATCAAAGAATTTCGTGAAGACTTAAAGAAGATAAAACAAAAGGTTGAGTTCCAAACAGAATTAAAACGTGCGAAAGATTCGGGCGAATTGCCAAGCATTACCGAAGTCGAAAGTATTAATGAAAATCACTCTGAGCAGAAAACAATAATCTTTCCGAAGGAAGACGATCAAGAAAATAATCTTAATACAAATTCTGATTCGCAAGAAATAATTGAATCTTTGGCAGTTTTACCACTCATTAATATGAGTGATGATGTCAACACGGAATATTTAAGCGATGGTATTACCGAATCAATCATAAACTGTCTTTCGACCGTTCCGAACCTCCGCGTCATCCCTCGTAGCACAGTCTTTCGCTACAAGGGCTGCGAAGATGATCCGCAAAAGATCGGAGAAGAATTAGGAGTTTGTGCAATCTTGGCAGGGAAGATTTTGCAAATAGGCGATTCCTTGGTTGTAAATGTTGAATTGATACATATTAGACAAGAATCTCAAATTTGGGGCGAACATTATCGTCACAAAATGGAGGATATTTTTGAACTCCAAGAAAAAATTGCTAATGGCATAAGTAATACTCTAAAGCTTAAGTTTACAGGCGAACACGCAGGGAAATTAGTCCAGAATTACACAGAAAACACGCAAGCCTATCATTACTATCTAAAGGGAAGATATTTTGTAACGACAAAACGTACTGAAGAGTGGATTAAGCGTGGAATCGAACTTTTTCAGAGAGCGATCGAACTTGATCCAAATTATGCTCTCGCTTATTCAGGAATGGCTGAAGCCTATGGTTTTCTTGCATCTTCAACAGGCGGTTGGTTGCCGAGAGAAGCTTATCCAAAAGCAAGAGCTGCCGCCGAAAAAGCCTTGCAAATTGATGATACGCTCGGTGAAGCTTATTGTTCGCTTGGGTTTACAAGTCTTTTGTATGAGTACGATTTCGAAGCGGCAATAAAGTATTTTGAGAAATCAATCGAATTAACACCGACTTATGCCAATTCTCACGACGGTCTGGGCTTTTGTTACAAAGCTTTCGGGCAACATGACAAAGCTATAGAAATATGTAAAAAAGTTCTCGAATTAAATCCACTTTCCCCCTTCTCACATATAAGTCTAGGCTACGCATATTATTTCGCACGACGATATGATGAAGCGATACGAGAATGTGAAAAGGCTCTCGAACTAGAAGCAAACACGACATTTGCTTATAGAAATTTGGGTCTTGTATATCTGCAAAAAGGCGATTACGAAAAAGCTATCGAAATGCTCGAAAAGGCGGTTGATTTATCGGGCGGGACGATTGCCTATGAAACATATCTGGGCTTTGCTTATGGAATTTCGGGAATGAAAGAAAAAGCCTTGAAAATTTTGGAAGACTTGCAAGAGATTTCCAAAAAACAATATGTATCATCCTACAATTTTGCAATGATTCATTTGGGGTTAGGAGAAACTAATAAGACTTTTGAATTTCTCGAAAAAGCTTATGATGAACGTTCGGGCTTTATGCTTTTCTTGAATGTCGAGCCAATGGTTGATTCTTTACGTTCCGATTCACGATTTCAAGATTTGATTGAAAAGATTGGGATTCCAAAATAACTTAGTCAAAATGCTTCGGCAATAAGATTTCCATCGCGTCATCAACCGTTACGATTCCCAAAATTTCTTTATCTTCATTTAAAACGGGAATTGCCAGCAAATTATATTCAGCAATTTTTAAGGCGACATCTTCTGAAGGTTCGTTTGGATTGACTGACTGAAAATCAGTTCGCATCAGATTGCCTATTTTTTCGTTTGGATCAGAGAGAATTAAAATTCTCAGCGTAATTATTCCAACAAGCTTTCGTGAATCTGCATTGTCGGTAATGTATATGTAATAAACCATGTGTGGAGTGCGAGCCATCTGTCGCAGATAGTTTATTGATTGTGAAACGGTCAGATTCTGAGGAATTGCAATTAGTTCCGTTGTCATCAGACCGCCGGCGGTGTCTGCTTCATAGGACATTAATTCAGCAACATCAACCTTTTCGTCGTCCTCCATTAGATCAAAAAGCTCTTGTGCTTTTTCATCATCAAGCTCTTCCAAAACGTCAACCGCATCATCAGGTGACATTTCTTCTAAGAGGTCAGCTGCTCTTTCTTCATCTAAATCTTCAAGAATTCGTGCTTGGTTCTCTGTTGACATCTCTTCCAAGGTATCTGCGGCAATTTCATCATCAAGAGAACCGACGATATCAGTTCTATGAATTGGCGAAAGTGCTTCGGCAAGTTGGGCAATTTCGACTGGATGGAGTTTTGAAAGTTTATCTTTTGAAGACTTTAGTTGAACTGTGACGGTTTTTGAATCAGTGGCGAGATAACCAACACCAGCCCAGTCAATTACTTCCACAGGTTTTTTACTGCCATAAAGTCCTGTTGGCAGCAAGCGTCTAAGAAATCCTTGTAAGCTAACGTCTGCACCTGTGACACGCCATTCATCTCCTACACTTATTAGTTGAACATCATTTACACGCACAACTCTTTTCCCATCAATATCAATCAGTTGTTTATCTAAAACATCTTTCGCTAGCAGGATTTCACCTTCACGACGGGAAAAAGGCGTCAGGTCTAAAATGTCTGTTTTCAGTTTCGCTCCTGCTGTGCCGAATTCTTTAAGTCTATCTTTGGGCATAAAAAACAGCCGACGGCGATAGCGTGCGACGAGACCGATCAAAGGAGCATAATCTTCCTTACCATACAGGACAATCACGTCCTTAATGGTGGCGATTTCTTCTCCCGCAAAACTATAAATCGGGCGACCAATTACTTGTGAAAGATAGAGCATATTCTCTAAAGATATAAGATTTTGTTCATTCTATGAAGTGAAGCAGTTTAGTAAAAGCGATAAAATCGAACACATGGCGGTTAAAATTTTTTTAACATTCTTAAATTTTTTTGGAAAGACCAGACAATTAACTCTTTCTATTTAATGGCACTCAGAAAAAAGTGCTTGTCTTTGAAAAGAAATTTGTCATCCCCAGATTTCTTTCCCCCTCGAGAAAGTTATTCAAATCAACTAAAGATTTTAAGTTTATAATGAAAAAATTAATTTCACTAGGAATATGTGCTTTGCTTTTAAGTATTTCCTCATTTGCACAGAATCGTGCCAGAGTTTTTGATAATTTTGATACCTCCATGGGGGTCGAAATTGTCAAACCTACGGTAAAACCAATTGTTTCGAGCAAAAAAACAAAAGCCAAAAGAAAATCCAAAAAAACCATGAACGTTAGTGATGGTTTAGGATTAAAAAATGTTAAGAAAATAAGCTATACAAGAAACTCCTCGCTCTCAATGGGCTCGGGAAGAAGTCTGCTTGGATACACTACAGGCGATCCAATCGTGGATTCTTATATAGTTGATGCATGTGAAAAATATGATATTGATCCTCTCTTGATTTACGCTCAAATGCATCAGGAATCAGCCTTCAAGAAAAGAGCCCGTTCACACAAAGGAGCAAGCGGATTAATGCAATTAATGCCTGCAACGGCAAGACGATTTGGTGTTACAAAAATCTATGATCCGCAACAAAATATACACGCAGGCGTTAAATATATGCGTTGGCTTTTGAATAAATTCGGTGGTGATGTCGTCCTAGCTCTTGCAGGATATAACGCCGGCGAAGGGGCAGTTATGAAGTATGGAAATAATGTGCCACCTTACAGGGAAACAAGAGAATATGTTCGTCGCATAACGGCTAGATACAATCGCATAGGAAATGCAAGATATACAGCGAAAGCTAAAAGAGTTTCTCAAAAAGAAGTTGCAAGAATTGATAAGAAAAAAGCCGTGCCGCTAACGATCTATGAACGCAATGTGACAACGGTTAAATTACCGGACGGTCGTATGCGATTAGTTTCTCAATAAAAAGTTTATAAAAAATCTCATACCTTACACTCTCTTCTCCTCTTGGTCGAAAAGACTTGCGGTCAGAACGCTCTGACCGCTTTTTTTTGTTGGATGTGACTTATTTTAGTATTATTATCTCATCAAATTAGAGTTCAATTTTCTAAAAATATGTTTTGTATAAAATGTGGTGCAAAAAATTCTGAAGAAGCCGTTTTTTGCCAGAAATGCGGAAATAAGTTTGAGTTTGTTGACGAAGAAGAAACACAAATAGCAAAAAAAACAGAAACTGTTGATGTTAGCTTAGAAAAAGATGAAGACAATGAAGAAAGTATCTTTTCAATACGTCCGACTCTTATGTTTGTAAAAATGGGCTATGCGTTTGCAGTAATCGGGGCATTTTTGTTGGTAGCAATTTTAGCTTCGTTCGGTATTTTGTTTAGTTATCCTATATCATCAGGAATTGCCGTTTTACTCGGTCTTTCTCTGCTTTTGATTCCTGCATACTTCCATTTGAAGCAAAAAATGGTTCGATATACTTTGACAGATTCAAAGGTGGAAATAGATGAGGGTTTGATTTCTAAAACAACCCGCAACGTTCCTTTGAGAATTATTCAAGATGTAACTGTGTCAGCGAATTTTACACAAAGGCTACTTGGATTTGGAAACATAATAATAGAAAATGCTAATGAAAATGATGACGAAATCGTCCTGAAGAACATTAATTCACCTAAAGAATACGCATCGGTTTTACTCAAACAAATGCGTAGATTAAATAAATAAATTTTATGAAACAAATTTTTGTAACAGGCGGAGCCGGATTTATAGGCTCTGCTTTTATACGTTTGGTTTTGGATGAAACATCTGACACACAAATTATCAATTATGATGCATTAACTTACGCAGGTAATTTAGAAAACTTGGAAGGTGTCGATAGCAAAAGGCACACCTTTATAAAAGGCGATATTTGCGATAAAGATTCAGTTTTGAATTCTATTCCTGATAACTGCGATGCAATTTTTAATTTTGCCGCAGAATCTCACGTTGACCGTTCAATTGAATCAGCAAATGAATTTGTAAATACTAATGTTCTAGGCACACAAATTTTATTAGATGCCGCACGCGAAAAAAATGTGAGGCGTTTTGTTCAGATCTCAACTGATGAGGTTATGGGAAGTTTACCTGAAAGTGATGAAGCTTTTTTTACAGAAGATTCACCGCTTGAACCAAACTCGCCTTATGCTGCCTCCAAAGCAGCCGCAGAACATTTTGTACGTGCTGCCAGAGAAACTTTCGGTCTTGAAACCATTATCACACGTTGCGGTAATAATTACGGTTCGAGACAGTTTCCCGAGAAGCTTATTCCTTTAATGGTTTCCAACGCAATGAATGATGAGCCTTTGCCGGTTTATGGTGACGGAAAAAATGTGCGTGATTGGGTTTATGTTGATGACCATTGTCGAGGGATTTGGCTGTCATTTGAAAAGGGAAAATCAGGAGAAGCTTACAATATCGGTGCGAGAAACGAATTACAAAATATTGAAGTCGTAAAATCAATTTTGGATATTCTTGGAAAGCCACATTCGCTCATAAAGTATGTTAAGGACAGGCTTGGACATGATCGCAGGTATGCGATTGATTCAACCAAGGTTGAAAAAGAGCTTGACTGGAAGCCAAAAGTTTCTTGGGAAGAGGGTTTGCAGGCAACAATCAATTGGTATCAAGAAAATGTCGATTGGGTAGATCACATCCGAAATGGAGAATATAAAGAGTACTATAAAAAGCATTACGGTATGGAAGTCGGTGCGAAATGAAAGTTTTGATCACAGGTGCAAACGGAATGGTTGCAAAAGCAACTATCAAAAATTGCAAAGAAAAAGGCGATATCGTTTTTGCTTATTCACGACAGGATTTAGACATTTCAAATAGGGAAAATGTTCTCAAGGTCTTTGAGCAGAATAAACCTGACGCAGTGATAAATTGTGCAGCCTATACGAATGTTGATGGTGCAGAAACTGACCAAGAAATAAGTTATAGAGCAAATGCTTTAGGAGTTGAAAATCTCGCGCTGGCTTCAAAAAAGTTGGATTGTGCATTCGTGACAATTTCAACAGATTACGTTTTTGATGGCACAAAAGGCGATTTCTATACGCAGAGAGATACTCCTAATCCGCAAGGGCTTTATGCCAAACACAAACTGGAGGGGGAGCGAAAAGCACAAAATGCTTATGCTCGTTCAATAATTGTCAGAACAGGTTGGATCTATGGTGAAGGCGGCACAAACTTTCTAAGTGTAATGCATAAGTTTCTTGCAGAAGGAAAAGGCATAAATGCAATTTCAGACTCTTTCGGAACACCGACATATTCAGAGGATTTAGCAAAACGCTTGAGGGAACTGGTTATTTTGGATTTACCTTGTATTTACCACGTTTCGAATACTGGAAATGGCGTGAGTTTTTCTGGGTTTGCTAAAGAAATTTGTAAGATTTTAGAAGTTGACAAAAACACCGTGAATGAAGTTTCAGATAGAGACCTAAACCGACCTGCTCCTCGTCCGATTGATTCACGCCTCAAATGTCTGTTTAGCGAAAAGTTTGGTTTGGAACCTTTGCCAAATTGGAAAATTGCTTTGAAGATCTTTTTAAGTAAATGAAAAAAGAGGAAACTGTTAAGTTAAACAATTTCCTCTTAAAGCATAGTTTATTGATCACAGTTATTTAGTTTCGTGGATCGAATCGTCATCATCTTCATATTCCTCATATTCCTCGACGTATTCATCCAGTAATTCAGTTGAATCATCATCTTCCAACATAGGTGTCGAATCATCATCTGCATTTTCATAATAACTGTATGTGTAACCATAGCCATAGTAGCTGTAGTCAAGTGAATTAGGTTTGATGCCATTAAGCACAACGCCATAGATTTTAGCTCCCATACTTGCAAGACGCTGTTTAAAGCGTTTCATCAAGTGGATAGAACTCTTGCCAGCCATTGCAACTAATACAACCCCATCAACATGCGTTGAAAGAATTGCCGCATCAGTAAATGAAATTGCCGGTGGTGAATCTACAATCACATGGTCATATGTGTTTGCCATAGTTTCCAGGAAGTTTTTCATTTGCTGTGAACTTAAAAGTTCAGCAGGATTCGGTGGAACAGGACCGCTGGTTACCACTTTCATATTTGGAACTTCCTCAAAGTCTTTGATGATTTTACTCGTGTCTTTTTCACCTGAAAGATAATTGGTTAGACCAAATCCATTTTCCATATTGAAATGATTGTGTAATCGTGGACGACGTAAATCACAATCAATAATTACAACGCTTGCACCAGACTGAGCTAAGGTTATAGCTGTATTGATGGCAGTTGTTGTTTTACCTTCAGATGGAGCGGAAGAAGTCACCAAAATCTTTTTAGGTGCTTTACCAGCTGAAGAAAAGAGTAGAGAAGTTCTCAAGTGTCTATAAGCTTCAGCCGTTGGCGATCGGTTATCGTCTAAAACCATTAAAGCGGAAGATAAACCACTAGCATGACTAGGCAGAGCTTTAGATTTTTTCTTTTCAAGACTATGATGTGGTATCAAAGCAAGGGTTGGTAATCCAATGCTTCGACTTATATCATCAGATGAGCGAATCGAATCATCTAAATAATCAAGCAAGAACGCTAATCCTATACCTCCCACCAATGAGACCAGAAATGCTAAAATTATATTTCTGTTTCTATCAGGTCCAACTAATCCGCCTCTCGCACCAGCTTTCTTAGTGATTTTTATATTTTCAGGACGGCTATTCTCATATTGAAGTTCCAATTCCTTTTGCTTTTGCAAATAGTTATCATATAAGCTGCGATTAGTGTTAATCTCTCTTCTTAAAGTCGTTAATCTTGTGCTGAAAATTCCTTCTCTATTTGCATTACTTAGGGCTTTGTTATATTCAGAGCGCAGTTGAGATTCACGGGTTCTTGCCGCTTGAACTTGAGCAGCTAATCCTTTTATAACTTCTTGATAAGCTTTTTTTCTTTCTTGTTCTACATCTTCATTTATACTTTTTTCGTAGTTTCTTTTTGTTTTTTCTCTGTCAGCTTTTAAGCTTGCTACTTTAGCTTTAGCTTCCTTAACCGCGACATATTCGTCAGTGTATTTTACTTTTAATTCTTTGAGTTTAGTTTCTGCTTCACTTATTTGCTTATCATAGTCTTGAAGAAGCGTTTGTAGTTTACCTAATTGTTCAAGTTTTTGTTTTTGTAAATCTAGAACGGGACCACGGTCTTCAGGTGATAATCCGGCAGTGTTACCAGACTTTCTGACCGTATTATATCTAGCCTCTGCTTTCCTTAAATCATCCAGAGCTTCAAATAATTTACTACTGATAGAATTCAAGTTAGTTGTCGAAGGACTCATCCCTCCTTCTCCGCCACTCGCAATAGGTATTCCAGCTCTTTGTAGTGTTGCAATCAATTCTTGTTCTTGAGACGCAATTGTGGATTTCAATTCCTCAATATTCTTTGAAAGTTCATTAAGATTTTTTTTGTCAAAACTGACTTCACGGTCAAAGTCTTGTTCCAAGAATGTTACTGCAACACCATCAGCTACTCTTGCAGCTAGAATAGGGTCTTGATTAGTTACCGAGATATTCACCAAACTAGTACCATCAACTTGATTCACAGTAGCACTCAACCTGCCAGCATACTGTTCTGCTAGGGCTTTTTCTTCTGGTGTAAGGGTTACTTCTTCAGTTGATTCAATATTCGCAACGGGCTCTAATATCTGCAATTTGTTTTTGTTGTCAGAATTATTGGTATTTCCTGAAAACATGGATTTTAAAGTTGTTAAGAATCCTTTTTGATCATTTTTGAATAAATTAGGATTTTTGTATAAGCCTAGCTTTACAACAACGTTATACATTAAATCCCGACTATTAAGTAGTTGAAGTTGAGTGTTGCGGTAGGTTGGATCTCCTGTGCCAACGTCTAATACTACTCCACCTGTTGCCTTGGGTTTGGGCTTTTCAATATTCAGCTGGCTCGTTGCTCGGTAAACGTCCGGTTTACGATACATGTAAAATGATACCGCTGCTGTAGTCAAAATGGTTAAAGCAAGAATTATTGGAAGACGTTTGTAAACAACATTGAAGTATTCACGTATGGAACGACCTTCTTGTCCAAAGACATCTTCTTCATAGGGTGTTGGGTATGTAGATGGATAGTTTTGGTTAGCTGGCTGTAAATCACCAGCATTTGGGATGGGTAATAACCTTTCATCTCTTTCCATAATTTTTTATAAAAACCTCTTTATGAAATTAAAACTTAGAGTATGAGATAAATAATTTGTTAAAATTTAATTTTACTCACAATTTTTTAAACCTTTAATATAAACTTTTTATCAAGCCAAGTAAAAATATTCCCCTAAAATACTTGAAAATATACACTTTTTTTGAGGTTTTATCAAAAAAATGACTCTTCATAAGTCGCTTTCTCTTTTGTTTCATACTCAACTCAAATGATATATTTTTCTTTTAGGGTAAATTTACATAATACGCATTAAATAACTATATGATTGGTATTTTAGAAAAAGAAAACATAGATACACACAATTATTCAAATCACGACTTTGATTTAGGTATTCCGGGTTTTAAGTATTCAGACCTTTTTGATGCTTACAAACTCAAAGAGTTGGCAGAAAAGTTCTATTCCGAAGTTGAAGAACAAGAACCTGTTCTGCATGAAGCCTTAATGGAATATATTTCCAGAAAAGGCGAAGGTTATGAACCGAAAGTCGCTTCTAAGATTTTGACGGATTCCGCACCGTTTTTGTCTGAATTTGTTGCAAAAATGTTTGGCATCACAAAAGAATGTGAAGAACTCGAAAGAGAAATTCTTCGTGATAATCCGATTTGGAAGTATAAGTTTTTTGTTCAGCGTCGAGCGATACGTTTATACAAGGAAGACAAACTTTCCAACTACAAAGAGTCAGAATTAACGGAAGCAATCCGCCAATTGAAAAACGGTGAGTTTGCAGAGGTTCTGATACATGATGACGAACTAGCAATTGCTTCGATTGTTGCTGAGTTGCTAGAAGCAGAGGAAACTTTAACAAAGGATCTAGATGTTACTACGGAAGTTCAGGAAACTCTGAACAAGATTCATAAAGCGTATGACAAATTAAAAGACACGACCTTTGGTAATGTTTTTTCACGTTTCGTCACGGAAATTGATGCAACGGGGGAACTTTTGCAGGTAAAGGCTATTTTGCAAATCTTTGAAATATGGTCATCAATTCAGTTTCATAAAAAAGAGAAAAAATGGTATGCCTTTCGCACTCCGCATCCGCTTGACTATCAAAATTTAGTTCACATTACAAGAGATAATTCGGACATCTCAGAAGCACTTCGAGGTCCTGATGATCTAATGCGCCGAAGAGACGGATTTGCTTTAACGGATGACCGCGGCACCATGCGAGATGCTCTTGCAGAAATAGATTATTGTTTGATTTGTCATGAGCGTGATAAAGATTCTTGTTCAAAAGGATTGCATGACAGAGAGGGAAGTGTACGAAAAAACCCACTTAACATACAGACGGCAGGCTGTCCTTTAGATGAAAAAATCTCTGAAATGCACTTGATGAAAAAACAAGGGGATTCGATTGCATCACTTGCACTGGTCACAATAGACAATCCAATGTGTGCCGGAACAGGACATAGAATCTGTAATGATTGTATGAAGGGATGTATTTTTCAGAAACAAGAGCCTGTAAATATTCCACTTGTTGAAACCTCATCTCTAACGGATGTTCTAGATTTGCCTTACGGGTTTGAAATTTATTCACTTCTTACGAGATGGAATCCGCTAAACGCTAAGCGTCCGTATGCTCTACCCTACAATGGCAAAAATATTCTTGTCGTTGGACTAGGTCCCGCAGGCTATACACTTGCACATTATTTGTTGAATGAGGGCTTTGGCGTAATTGGCGTTGATGGTCTGAAAATCGAACCTCTCAATGATATTTGGACAGGCAAACATGGCAATGAGTGTCCAATGCCTGTGAAGAATATATATGAAATCAAAGATGGTCTTGACCAAAGAATTTTATCTGGGTTTGGTGGCGTTTCTGAATACGGAATTACCGTGCGTTGGGATAAAAATTTCCTAACAATGCTTCAACTAATGTTATTCAGACGCAAGCGTTTTCGTGCCTATGGCGGGATTCGTTTTGGTGGAACTTTCACGATTGATGACGCATGGAATTTTGGTTTTGACCATATTGCGATTGCGACAGGTGCGGGAAGACCGACGATTGTGAAAATGAAAAACAATCTTATTCGTAACATCCGTCAAGCGTCAGATTTCTTGATGGCTCTGCAATTAACTGGAGCATTCAAAAAAGATACTCTCTCTAATTTGCAAATACGTCTTCCGGCAGTTGTCATCGGTGGGGGATTGACTGGTGTTGATACGTCAACCGAATTGATGGCTTACTATCCTGTTCAAGTTGAAAAAATGCTTGAAAAGTTTGAGGAAGTTGCCGAAAACATTGGCGAAGAAGAAATTTGGAAACAGTTTGATGAAGAAGAAAAAGAGGTTCTGGCTGAATATATCGTTCACGGTAAAGCCATACGCGAAGAACGCATTAGAGCTGAAGAGGCTGGAGAAGAACCGAATTTTATTCCTTTATTGAAAAGCTGGGGTGGTGTTTCACTCGTCTATCGTAAGCGACTACAAGATTCGCCGGCATATCGTCTGAATCATGAAGAAGTTCAGAAAGCTTTTGAAGAGGGAATTGATTTCATTGAACTTATGACTCCGACAGAAGCTGTTCCTGACGAAACTAATGCCGTTAAAGCTTTGATTTTCGAGCGTTTGAAACACAATGAAGAAACGGGAAGGTTTGACGCTACAGGCGAATCCGTTCGACTTCCTGCAAGAACTGTTTGTGTTGCGGCAGGAACTGCTCCAAATGTGATTTATGAGAAAGAATTTCCGGGCACTTTCAAACTTGATGAATGGCGGCAGTATTTTGAACCGCACGCAGTCATTAAAAACGGCGATGGGAATTACCACATTAAAGAATCAAAGAGTGGATTCTTCACCTCTTACGAAAAGGACGGAAAATTCATTTCTTACTATGGTGACAATCATCCGGCTTTTGCAGGAAACGTTGTTAAAGCAATGGCTTCGGCGAAAAAGGGATATCCAAATGTTGTTAAAATTTTCGAGGATGAACTAAAAGAGCAAGGCAATTTACCTCAGGTCGAAAAAGATGCAATTTTCAACAAATTAAAAGCTGTTTTAGATGAGCAGCTTCGGGCTTATGTCGTTAAAGTTGATAGGCTTACTGACACAATTGTAGATGTTATAGTCAAATCTCCTCTGCAAGCCAGAAAGTTTGAGCCGGGACAGTTTTATCGTCTGCAAAACTTTGAATCAAATGCACCTGTCATCGAAGGCAAACGCTTGATGATGGAAGGTTTGGCTCTGACTGGGGCATGGGTTGATAAAGAAAAAGGATTGCTTTCGATGATTGTTCTGGAAATGGGAACGTCTTCAAGACTTTGCCAATTCTTAAAAGAAGGCGAAGAAGTAGTTGTAATGGGACCAACGGGAACTCCAACTGAAATTCCTGAAAGTGAAACCGTAATGCTTGCAGGCGGTGGACTCGGAAACGCAGTTCTTTTCTCAATCGCTGAAGCTTTGAGGAAAAATAATAATGAAGTTATCTATTTTGCAGGGTACAAAAATGGAGCTGATTTATTTAAGCGTGAAGAGATAGAAGAAAGAACCGATCAGGTTGTTTGGGCGACAGATTGGGGTAAAGAAATCGAACCACAACGCCCGCAAGATGCACATTACAGAGGCAATATTGTCGAAGCGATGATTGCCTATGCAAAAGGCGAGCTTGGCGAACAAACCGTTGATCTGAAGAATGTGGATCGAATTATAGCGATTGGTTCTGACCGTATGATGAACGGTGTTAAAGAAGCTCGCTACTCTTCATTAAAACCTTATTTGAAAGAACAGCACACGGCGATTGGCTCAATCAATTCACCGATGCAATGTATGATGAAGGAAATTTGTGCACAGTGTCTGCAACGTCACGTTAATCCGCATACGGGTGAAGAAGTCTTTGTTTTCTCTTGCTTTAATCAGGATCAGAACTTGGATTTTGTAGATTTCACAAACTTGAATGACCGCTTGCGGGCTAATTCGATTCAAGAAAAACTTTCAAATTTGTGGCTTGATCGGATTCTGAAAAATGGCAATAACGCCGAACAAAACTAGATTTACACTAAAAACTTACTTTGAAAGGGGAGCAGGGTTTATAACTTGCTCCCTTTTTTGTTAGAATTATAAAGCCTACCGTTTGGTGTTTATATGGTAAGTAATTCTATATATCCTTTATAAATTCAAACACCCACAAACAAAAAATTGACAAAGCGTTCGTTTTGAATAATTATCAGAAAGACTTTGAAATCTTTTTTAGGAGAATCTATGGCAACCAAAATCGTTAAATGTCCAAGTTGTAATACAGAAAATACTGGATTGGAAAATTTCTGCCGCAACTGCGGTTCTAATTTAGCTGATCCATTTCAAAATCAAAACCCCCAAAATCAACAAATGCAGCAACAATATAATCAAGGCACGGGACAAATTCCCGGTGCTGACAAAAAGATCGTTGCAGGTATTTGCGGTATCTTGTTAGGTGGATTTGGGGTACACAAATTTATTCTCGGTTATCAGAATGAAGGAATTTATATGATAGTAGGACAAGTCGTGGCTTGGATACTAGCATTTATTTCCTGCGGATTTTTATTTTTCTTACCATTGATCGTAAGCGTGATAGGTTTGGTTGAAGGTATCATCTATCTGACCAAGTCCGATGAAGACTTCGTGAATACTTACATTAACAATAAAAAACCTTGGTTCTAAAAACACTAAAGGAGAAATCATTTTGCTGGAAAGATATGATTTCTCCTTTTGTTTGCTTTAGGGGCGAATTATCCCTTCTTAATTATGCCAATCTGCCATATCGTCCTTCCCGCTATTATTGGTTAATCTTTTCTGGTTAGTTCCATCAGTATTCATTGTGTATAGTTCGTAATTTTTGTCCCTGTAAGAAGTAAGGACAATTTTGTCGCCTTGTTTGTTCCAGCGACCTGCCCAGTTTCCTTCTTCTGTCGAGATAAGTTTTTTACGCTCTGTTCCATCAGAATTCATAACGAATAAATAATCTATATCGTTTACGTGAGCACTAAACATAATTTTTTTTCCATCAGGTGACCAGTTTGGAAAACTTGCACTTTCTAAACTATTAGTTAGTTTTTTCTGACTAGTTCCATCAGCGTTCATTTTGTAGATGTCATAATTTCTATTTCGATATGATAAAAAGACGATTTCTTTCCCGTTAGGTGACCAATCGGGACGCCCATTGAACTCTCCACTGCTCGTTAATCTGACACGATTTTTACCATCTAAATCCATCACATAAATCTGATAATTGCCGAATTCTTTTGAAGTAAAAGCAATTTTTTTTCCATCAGGAGAAATTATCGGATCTAATTCGTTGTAATTATTTTGGCTCAGGTTAGTTATGTTCTTACCATCTGCATCCATTATGTGTACTTGACCGATTCCAGTCCTTCTTGAGGTGAAAGTTATTTTCTTTCCGTCAGGAGACCATTTTGCCCATGCATCATCTGCTTTGTTTGTGGTCAGAGCTTTTAAATCGGTGCCATCGGGATTGATCACAAAAATATCTCTGTTTCCATTTCGATCTGACGTGAAAACAATTTTTCCTTTCTTTTTGATTTGTGCATTGCTTTCCTGAATCGTGCTAGTGCATGAAAGCGATATAATTAAAGATATTAAAATAAGAATGACTTGCATAAAGTTTTCCCCTTGTTCAATTCTCAGACGATTGCAAAATGTCTATGTAGTGTGGTTTCGCAAATCACTATGAATCGGATTCAAAAAAGGTTTTAACGATTGATAGTTTGGGGAACTATAAGCACTATTTCGAGAGTTTTGAGAAAAGTCTAAAATCTAAGAATCGAAAGTTGTTACGTATAATTATTGCAAAAATCTTTCTTGAAATTTAGAATATTAGTAAATAGTTTTTGGTTGAAGCTTTCAGTTTGTTTGAGATGTAGCAAGGTATTATGAAAGAAGAAAGTTTGATAAACAGGGAACAGAGGTTTGTTGAAAAATATAATAACAACCGTGAGTTAGATAATTGGTCAAGATTTACAGCCATTATGGTCGCATTGACTGCACTTTTTTGGTTTTTCGTTTAGCTTAAGGTATATAGAAAGAATGTTTACAGGAATTATTGAAGAACTTGGGAAAATTTCGTCATTGGAGAAACACGCTAAAGGTGCAAAGATTAAAATCTCTGCAAAAATAGTTAATGAAGATGCAAATGAAGGCGATTCGATTGCGGTCAATGGAGTCTGTCTGACGGCTTTGGATATAACTTCAAATTCATTTGTTGCCGATGTTTCGCAGGAAACTTTGGATCGTTCAACTATTGGAAATCTGAAAATTGGTTTTAGTGTTAATCTTGAAAGAGCTGTGACGCCCTCAACCCGTTTGGGCGGACACATTGTTCAAGGGCATGTTGACGCTACGGGAGAATTTTTAGGAGCAGTTCAAGAAGGAGATTTTTGGACGGTTAAGATCGGTTATCCGAAAGAGCTTGGGCAATATCTGGTTTACAAAGGCTCAATTTCGGCGGAGGGAATTTCTTTAACCATTGCGAAATTAACGGATGGTTATTTTGAAATAGCCGTTATTCCAAAAACTTGGGAACTTACTAATTTATCTTCATTAAATAAGGGAGATGCAGTTAATCTGGAAGCAGATGTGATAGCTAAATACGTCGAAAGAATTTTGCTTTACGGTAAGAAATCAGAAAATTCCAGCGAGATAACGATGGAAAAAATAAAAAAATTAGGCTTTGCATAAAATCAATATGTACAAAGCCTTGAGATCAATATATTCTTTTATTTTTAGACCAAAACAGTTTCTTCTTTTGTAATATGTTTCATTGTTCTTGAAACTTCTTCAAATCCAATCTCAATCTCTTTTACTATTTTTTCTACATTCTTTTTGTGTCGTGCAAGTGCTTCTTTTTCCAATTCTAAGCATAGATTGATTATGTAGTCAGCTCCGATATTATCGCACCCTGCTTTCAGATTATGGGCTTCGCTGGCTATATTTACATAGTCTTTTTCAGCTAAAAATTCTTTTATATCTTGGATTCTAAATTCAGAATCTTCAATAAAAAGGGAAATAATCATTTCAACCATTTCTTTACCAACATCTGCATCGAGTTTTTCCAAATGAGACTTAATACCTTTTGAGTATTTGCTGGTCTCAGATATTTTTGAAAAGCCGTTTCCAATACTTTTTGGAGCATTAGAATTCGTTTCATCACTTACCCATTTCTTGATTATTTTTTCCAATTCATCTTGCTTAAATGGTTTAGACAAATAATCGTTCATTCCAACGGCGAGACATTTCGCTTTGTCACTTTCCATGACGCTTGCGGTAATTGCGATTATTGGAATGTCCTTGTAATACTTCTTGCTATTTCGAATCTTTCTGGTTGTCTGATAACCGTCGAATTTAGGCATCTGACAATCCATTAATACAAGAGCGTAAGAGTTATTTTTTAACGCTTCTAAAACTTCTAATCCATTATTGACTATATCAGCTTTGCAACCCAAAATTTCCAGCTGCATTTTAGCTACCTTTTGATTAACTATATTATCCTCTGCAACGAGAATTTTGACGTCAGTTTTCAAGCGTCTTTCTTCTAAGATATGACGGGTTATTAGTTTCGGACGCTTCAGTGGCTGAACTTTGTCTTGAGAATCTTCATTAAACAATTTTATCTTTTGCTTTGATGAAAGAACCGTGGCGATACAATCATAAAGATCAGATTGTCGGATAGGTTTGACCAAGTAACCATCTATTCCAATATCCCTCGCATTTTTGCCATGTCCTCTTTCTCCAAAAGACGGCATCAGAATTATTTTTAGGTCAGAGAGTTCATCAATTTCTCTGATTTTTTTAGCAATATCAAAACCATTAGTTTTCTCAGGCATCATCAGATCTAGTAAGATCAAATCAAATGGGTTTCCGTCTTTAACCGCTGTTTTCAACATTTCTATAGCAGTTTCACCATCAGAAATTTCTTTGGTGTTTACACCCCAGAATTTGACTTGGTGAGAAATAATTTTTCGGCTGGTTTCATTATCGTCAACTATCAAAATGCGTGTGTTTTCGAGGTTTTCACGACGCTCAATATTTCCAAGTTCATCAAACGGTTGTTTTTTGAAAGTTGCTGTAAAAGTGAAAGTTGATCCTCCGCCAACTTTACTTTCCACACTAATATCGCCATCCATCATTTCGACGAGCTGTTTTGAAATGGATAGCCCAAGTCCGGTACCACCATATTTTCTGGTCATCGAGCCATCCGCTTGTGTAAATGCCTCAAAGAGTTTCACCTGAGCATCTGTTTCTATTCCAATTCCGGTATCGCTGACAGAAAAATTAATTGTCATATGCGTATCGGTTTCTTCACCTTTTGTAACGCGGGCAATAACCTCACCTTCGTCTGTAAATTTGATGGCATTGCCAATCAAATTGGTCAAAACCTGACGCAATCTACCCGGATCTCCTTGTAAAGCGACCGGTACATCCGATTCGACTAAAGACGCAATGACCAGATTTTTTCTTTGTGCTCTTTCAGCAAAAAGTTCGACCGTATTTTCGACTGCCAAGCGCAAATCGAAATCTATGGTTTCAAAGTTGAGCTTACCTGCCTCAATTTTTGAAAAATCAAGAATGTCATTAATGATGGTCATCAATGAATTGGCACTCTCTTGAATTGTTTTAGCATATTCAGATTGTTCTTCATTAAGGTCAGTATCTAAGAGAATGTCCATCATTCCCATAACTCCATTCATAGGAGTTCGGATTTCATGGGACATATTTGCCAAAAACTCAGATTTTAGTCGGGCTGTTTCTAGAGCAGCGTCTCTGGCTTGTTTGAGATCGGCTTCTAACTGTTTTTGTTCTGTTACATCTATTGCCATTCCGCCGATCTGTGTACCACCTTGACCATCTGGTACAGGAAATTTAATGAAGAGCCAGTATTTTTCTATGCCATTTTCTCCAATGACTTCATCAACAAAATTTTGTGCTTGGTCAGTCGCAAGGATTTGTCTTTCTTGTTTATGGATTTTTTCAAACGTTTCTGAATCTGCCCAATACTCATCCGTTCTGCCGATAATTTTTTCTGCGGGAAAACCGCTGTTTTCTTCAAAAATTTTGTTTACATATACATATTTCCCATCGGCATCTTTGATGAATGCTGAAGCAGGAGAATTATTCATAAAAGCTTTGAAGCGTTCTTCGGATTTTTTAAGTTCGACATTGGTATTTTCAAGATCAGTAATATCTATTCCAACCCCACCTAAATAATAGTCTTCATGACCATCAAAAACCGGGAATTTGATAAAGAGCCAGTGGCTATTTGAACCATCTCCATTAGGAATTATGTCTATGAATTCTTTAGATTTCTGTGTTTCAAGAATTTCTTTTTCTTGTTCTTTAATTCGTATTCCAACATGTTCAGGTAACCAATCAAAGTCCGTTTTGCCAAGCAGACTTTCAGCATTCTTCTTAAATGTAGTTTCAAACATTTGGCTGATATAAACATATTTTCCTTCGCCATCTTTCATAAAAGCGACGGCGGGAGAATTATTCATAAATGTTTTGAAACGTTCTTCACTTTCGATCAGCTTTTCTTTGGCTGTTTTTAATTCGGAAATATCTCTGCCAATTCCCAAATAGCCTGTTATCTCATCATCGGCATTCTTAAGGGCGGTAACTGAAAGCATTATCGGAAAAGTTGTTCCGTCTTTTCGTATGTATGTCCACTCTCTTTCATCAGCAATGTTGTCAATTTTTGATCGGACAACAAAAGTCTCAAATCCCGGTTCTATTCCATATCCAAATTTTTCATTTAGTTCTTTTGTATAAGCGACAACTTCATCTTGATTGTGAATTATTGCAGGAGTATGTTTACCGACCACCTCAGTAGCTTTATAGCCAAGTAATCTCTGGGCAGCTTTGTTAAAGGTTAAGATTATTCCCTCTTTATTTGTCGAAATAATGGAATATTCTGAACTGTTGAGAATTGCTTCTCTGAAGGTTGAGTTTTGACGGAGAATATCCTCCATTCTTTTTCGGGCTTCAATCTCATGTTCCAAAACAGAATTAGCCATTGTTTTGTTGATGGATTGTTGACGGACTTTTTGAAGCAGAAAAATAGTTAAACTAAAAGCAAATGAAAGCAAAATACCAGAGAAAAGAACACCCTCATCGACAGGCGAACTCAATCGTGAAATGGTAGATTTATTCGGATGTAAAAGAATATCGAAACTCGCTTCATGAGTTGTGACAGACTTCTTACCCACAAAGCTCGACGCACTTAAATTAAAACTTCCGCGTTCGTAAAAAGCTTTGTCTTTTTCATAAAGCTTGATTGAATAGTTATTTAGTAACTCCTTTGGTAAAACCGATTCAAAGAATTTATCTACTTTCCAAACACCTAAGATAAATCCGTCAAATTTATTTTCTACGTAAATCGGGGCATATACCAAAATTCCACGTCCGCCTTGCAAAAGATTTACTGTTTTTGAAAGCGTCGGTATCTTTTTGTCACGAGCTTCTTCCAGTGCATTTTTAATACGTTTGTTTTTAGCCAGATCAGCATTAATTATTTCGCTGTTCTCTTTTTGGGGAACTATCCAGCGGACGAGAAAATCGGAATCGATCCACAATATTTCTTGATAACTATGTAAATCTTTAATGTAGCGACCAGCATCCGTTTCCCATTCGTTACGAGGAGTACCTCCGCGAATCTCCCAACGCTTGACCATTCTCTCAAGTGTCAGTATTTGCTTGTTAATTTCACCTTTTACAAAATCCCTTAAAATCTCTGATTCAAGATCAACAGCTCTCTGGATCGAATTTCTTTCTTCTGCGTATGTGGCTTGCCAGAGACATAAAGTAAGCGTTAAACCTAAAAGTAAAGAAACAATTGGCAAATAGTAAAGATTTGAGGAACTTTTACGCTTCCTTTGCCAGGCATAAACAAAAAGCGATACGCCTCCGAGTGTAAAACCCAAAGCTGTGTGGACAGCCATATTGGTGTAGTCACCCCAACCATAGGCATTAGATACATTGACTATGTATCCACCCAAAGCAACTACTCCATGTGCTGAAGCAATTGTTCCAAGCGAAGCTATTAGGAGATGTTTGAACCGAAAATTAAGCGTATTTAAGAAAAACAAACCCAAGCCAAAAAGCGTAAAGCTAATTGCCGTGTTAGGAGCCATTCTGCCCGGGTGGGAGGTTTTCACGGTCGTATAAGCTTTCATGAAAAGCTCATCAATACCAAAATTCAGATCGAAGAGATATTGGATAAATGATAAAGCTCCGAGAAAAAATACAACTCCCCCGACTGAGGCGGCTATCCTTTTAAAATTGAAAAAGGACAAAATAAGACCCACGCCGCATAAAAAGAATCCGAGTGCAGTATTGTATTGCATCGGTACGAACGTAGGTTGGATCTGGGTTAAACTTGTATTTTGGGTATGCCAGCCGATTAGAACAACAAAGCCAAGCAAAGTGACACCGGTGCCTACCACTATATGTAAGACTTTAAATACATTGGTAAGACGCTTTTCGGGTTTCAGAGTGTTAGTAGGAGATAACATTCTAATTCGATTAAACAGGGACTGTTTAGATTTTATTCTTTAGATATTGAGGTATCTATTTCTGAGCTGATGAGGTGAAGATTACGTATGTGAACCTTGACCGCCTTTTATTATACTATTATCTTCCTCATTTTGTGAAGAGTTTTTTGGAGCAGCACTTTTCTGCCAAGCACCGCTTCGTGCCATTGCCCGGCTTTCTTCATAGCCTATTGCCCAATAAATTAAGCCTGTAAAACGCCACCAAGCATTAATTTGACGATAGCCTAAATTCTCGATTACTGCTGCTACAAACAGTATGAAAAGATGGCTCATCTTGGGATATTTTCGAAACATTGCTTCTTCGAGTACCAATGCAACAAATGTTAGCAAGATACCTACACCAACTGCCAAACATAACAATGCTAGAGCACCTTCATAAGAAAGAACACCAAAATACCAAAATAAAATTGTGGAAAAGTAACCACCAATTTCTATTAGCGGGCTTAGTGCCTCAAAGATAATCTGAAAGGGAATAGATACCCAACTTAAAACCTTACCTTTTGGATGAAACAAAAGTTTACGATTAAACCAAAGACATTCTGTGAAACCTTGATGCCAACGAACTCTCTGTTTTCGTAAAGATTTATATGTATCCGGCACTTCCGTATAACAAGTTGCATCAGGAACATAAGCAATTTTATAGGGTTTTCCTGTTGATATATGATGAAGATGAAGGCGCAGAGTAATTTCTAAATCTTCAGCGTGCGTTTTTCGGCTGAATCCTCCAAGTTCGACAAGCGACTCTTTGTGAAATAATCCCATTGCACCTGAAACAATGGGCAGAGCATTCATTACTTCCCAACCGACACGCACAAAGAGAAAAGCTCGCATATACTCAAGGATTTGAAAAAGAACATAAAAATTCTTGTAGGGTAATCCTATTTCTTCGAGAAACCCTTTTGATACTTTGCAACCATTTACTACTCTTATAGAACCTCCTGCAAGAATCGTATTTGGATCGCTTAGGAATGGTTGAACCAATAGCTTAAAGGTATCTTTTTCTAAGATTGTGTCTGCATCTAGCGGGGTTATTAGAGGATATATTGAAGCATCAATTCCTGTATTGGAAGCATCTGCTTTACAACCTCCATTTTCTTTATCTACAACTCTGAGATTTGGATAAATAGCTGACTGATAAAAGCCGCGTATAGGTTTATGAGGAAGTCTTTGACGAACGGCGATAGGTAAAGAAATAAGATCAAATTCTTCCTTTAGTATCTCAAGTGTGCTGTCTTTTGAACCATCATTAACAACAACTATTTCATATTTAGAATAGTCGATCTGAAGCAGTGAGCGAACTGATTCAACTATTACAGCTTCTTCATTATATGCAGTAACGATCAAGCTAATAGGGATTTCAAAATCAGTATGTGGCTGAGGTAACTCCCGCAAAAGAGTATGGTTTTGAACTTTTTTGGGCAGATTTGCAAATGATAGTATGCAAAAGAATAAATAACTAAAATTAATACCTACAAAGAAGATAAGGCAAATCCATTGTGACGCGAGAAAGAGCTCCCAGATCATAAAGCCACCTTCCTCTCACCAATGACTTTGTAGATCATGTCACTTCCAAAAAAGTTTTGATGGGTCTTGGCAATCTCCTCAAGTTTTTCCTCCGAAATCGAAGGTAGATTTGCCAGAGCTTGAGCAGCACGATAACGAACCCACCATTCTTGGTCACCAGCAGCGTGGATAAGACGTTTTTCATCATCATCTGTTCCCATTCTACCTAAGGCAGATGCTGCCTGAGTGCGAACTTCCCAGTGTTCGTGTTTGAGAAGTTTACGAACTAACTCCAAGTCTTGAGGGTCAGTAACTGCTTTCAAACAAAATTTGATTGTCTTGAAGTCTTCGGATGTCTGCAATAATTCTCTAATAAGAGGTGCGGTTGTTTGCATATAAGCAAGGTCTAGATATCGCAGAAGCCTTACCAACTCATCATCGTTTGAGGAGTTTCGCAATTGTTTTACAAAAGGCTCAGAAATAACTTCAGGTCCAGCCTCTTTTAAGATTTTTCCACCCATTGAAAAAGACCAATCTTTTCTTTTGCCAATCAATGGTAGAAATATAGAGATCGCTTTTTTCTTATCTATTTTTATCAGTGAACGAATAGCTGCCAGAGACACGGTTGAATTTTTGTCGCTAGTTAATGTTTCCAATTCATCCCAGATAGACTTTTCACCTAATAACCCAAGAGTTTGGATTGCTAGGAGTTTTTGGCGAACGTTTCTTTGGCGTAGTGCAGTGGCTGCCCATTGGTCAAGCTTTAATAAGTAAGCAATTATTATTAGATTTTCTTTTGCTTCGTCTTGAAGAGATTCCAGTAAGTAATTCCAGAGGACTAAAAATGAGACTGTGGTGCGTTTGGTAAGTACGGGAAGTTCAGTTGGAACAAATTCAAAACTGTTTAATAGTATTGATTCCCATTCAGAAGATTGATTTTTAATATTTTTTTGATGCTGGTCATAAAATGTGCGTAAAAACAGTATTAATAACCCAGAGATAAAGATGAGCAAAAAACTAATTGCTCCCATCCACCAAGCCAGCCATATAATAAATCTAGAATCTATACCGAATCCCAACATTTAGTCCCCGACGAGAATAAAGATTTCCTTGTTTGTGGAGGGTTAAACCGTAGGTAACACCAATGTTACGTTTTACCCAATGTTTACCTGAAGCAGTGAAGTTCTGGACGTTTGATTGCAATATTCCAAGTTCCCCTAGACTTTCGATTTCACGACCAAAAGACACGCTAAAATTAACTGAGTTTACGTTTTCCCCGTAGTATCTCGTGTATTGAAATCTATGACTGCTGGAGGCAGGCACTTTTTCGAGAGCATTTAGTGAAAAACCATAAACCACCCGATTACTACCAAAGTATTTTTCTACTTCACCTTTGAAAATATTTGCACTTGTTGTATTAAATTTGGTGTGGCGAATGCCTCCCTTAAGAATCAAGCTTTTGTTAAAAGATCTCTCGGCTTGTGCTAAAACCGACCACTTTGGCAAGACTCTATGTGTAGGACTGGCATTTGCTTCTAAAAGCAGTGTCCATTTTTTACTTAAAGGTTGATAAAAACCTATCATTCCCTGACGATCTCGTTTATTAAATCTCTCGGTTTCTTTGTAATTTCCGTACAAAATTTTTCGCCTACTAAATTTATGAATAACGTCTATTGTGGATTGTCGCCAAGTTCCATAATTATTAGTCAGGCGTTGTTCCATATGATTAAACGAAATCTCAGTATTACCTTTCGAAAATAAAGATTTTTCCTCTGTTTTCTCTGAAGTTTCAAGGTTTTTTTCGAGGTTGGTTGGGGTTGGTTTGGTTTTTGTATTTAGTGATGAGGAAATGGTGGGTTTTTTATCTGAATCGTTTGAAGAATCAGGTGGATCAGCGTCTTGCCCGAGGACAGGAATCACAAAAAGACTCACAATAAGCAACTTCCAAATTAAAAATACTTGCTTCATTTTTCTGTTACAAAGCGTTTTACACGAGCAATTAATTCTTGTGTTCTAAAAGGTTTAACAAGATAATCATTTGCTCCCATTTCAAACGCCCGGGTAATGTCTTGTTCTTGCGTTTTTGCAGTAACAACAATTATTGGTATTTCTGCCCACTCATCTTTGTTGCGAATTTTTTGAATCAATTCAAAACCATCAATAAATGGCAGCATTAGATCTACAATTATGAGGTTTGGAGGGGTGATTTCTTCGAGCATTTCAGCCGCTTTCTTTCCATCTGAGGCGTGTTGGGTTAGGAAACCGCGACGTTTCAATAAATGTTGTAAGAAATTGGAAATTACCCGATCATCTTCAATCAGCATTACTGTTGGTGGAACGTCTTGCTTAGGAAGTTCATCTGAGGTGCGGACACTTTCTGAATCAATAGTTTGAGTTTCTATTTTTTGAGGTTTTTCTTGAGTTTCTATTTCTTGATGTTTTTCTTCCAAAACATCCTTTCTTTCAAGGACTTGAGTAGATTTTGGAGGGGGGAAATATGGTTTTCTTTTTCTCTTTTGAGATGCAGATTTTTTTGGTTTGTTTTCAGATACGGAGGGTATCTCGACCTCTGAAATTCCGAAAAATTTAACAGGGTTTGATTCTGAGATTCCAAAGAATTTGACGGGATTCTTTGGAAAACCTCTTCTATCACTCAGTCTTTCAGCAGACGCATCAATAACTTCCACCGATTTGAATTTTAGGAGTTTTCCCAACGACATTCTTTAAACTTGTGCATTTTGGACAGCTTTGCCTAACGGCAAATATTAGAAAAAAACATGTTCACTTTTTCTAAAATAAAAGTGCCAAAATCTGACTCGTATTAAATTTTTGTGGGAATTTTTTTTAAGTGGATGGATAAGATTTTTAGTTTCAGATGACAATTTAGGAGAATAACTTTCGTTGGGTCTCATTGGGGGTCAGCAAAACCGACACGCTCAATATTCTAATTTAATGTCAAATGATTCTAAAAAAATGTATGTTCTAAATCTGTGCTTTTCAGAACATGATGAACGAACATAGTTTATAAATCTTAAAAATCTATAAACTATGTTTAACATAGCAAACTTTCACAACTAAAGTCAATTAACAATTAGAAATTAAAAATGTTTATTGGTAATTAGAGTTTATTTGGTTTGCCATGTAAGAGTTACAGCAGGTGGGACATTTTTCATAATTAACGGACTTTTTCGGGAAACTCCATAACGGTCACGCATAAATTCGCGGAGCTTGATCGCAGAGGGCATATAGTAGCCGTGAGCGTATTGGAATGTGCGGAACATACATCCTTGATCCATAAATTTCTCAATTTGAGCAAAGATTCGAGCGTTTACCTCATTTGGCATTGAGACGAAAGGTAAGCCTGACAATATAAAATCAACTTTTCCAAATTTCGAACGCTTGTGAAGAGCAAAAGCTTTGCAAGCATTTCCACGCATAAAACGCATATTTGGAAATTTTGTTCGCAGACATTTAACAAGGTTTTTATCTAGCTCAATTCCCAAATATGATCTTTCATTCGGAACCTCGTCACGGATCAGTTTTGTAAATGCACCTGTTCCAACCCCTAGTTCAAGGATTATGGAATCTTCATTAGGCTCAATTCCGTCAAGCATCCACCTTGCAAGGTCAGGCGAGCTGGGGGCGATCGCTCCAACCTTCAAAGGGTTTTTAAGAAACGCTTGAAAAAATTGTATGTTTTCGTGCATAAAGGATTCCTAAAGTCAGAATATGACAAAAGGGACTTACGCTAATTTTTCTTAGAAGTTCAAGTTTTCTAAATGTTTAAGAAGCAAACATTACGTAGCTGAACTTGAAACTTTAGATTCTTTGTCTGATTCCGTTACTGGTGTTTCGACGCTTATTTTATAATCACAATCCTCATTATTGCAATAGCGGACGGTGCCATCTCGTTTTGTGGTCTTTTCTAAAACGAACGGAGCGTTACAATCAGGGCATTTTTCCTTGATTGGTTTGTTCCAAAATACGACATCGCAATCAGGATATTCATTGCATCCATAAAAGACTTTTCCGCGTCTAGATTTTTTAACGACAATTTCGCCTTTACAGCCTGCACGTGTGCAAGCCATTCCGATTTTTTCCTGTTTAATATATTTACATTTCGGATAATTTGAGCAGGAAATAAATTCGCCAAAGCGTCCATCTCTTTTAACGAGTTTTGCACCGTCTTTTGGACATTCTTCATCGAGCTCAACCGGCGGAGCTTTTGGTTTTTGTTCGCCTTTTGAAATCTTGCGAATGTTTTTACAATCAGGATAACCTTTACACCCGTAGAAAGAACCGAAGCGACCTTTTTTCAAGACCATTTCGTTTCCGCAAAGTTCACATTCGGGAACTTCTGTTTTTTCATCAGAGTCGCCATTTGCACTAGCCTCTTCATCCGTTTTCTTGCTTCCAACTTCGCGTGTATTCTTACATTCGGGATAATTTTCGCAGGCAAGAAATTGTCCGTAGCGACCAAATTTAATGACCATTCCGGCGTTGCATTTTTCGCAAACTTCGTCGGTCGGAATCGCCATTTTCTTTTTGCCTTTGATATTTTCCTGAGCGGCTTCAAGTTTTGTAGAAAAGCGGTCATAAAAAGAACGCATTGCTTCACGCCAATTTAATTTTCCGTCCTCAATGTCATCAAGACTGCCTTCCATTTTTGCTGTGTAGGCTGTATCAAAAATCTCATCGAAGTTTTCAACCAGAAGGTCATTAACGGTTGTTCCCAAAGCCGTCGGATGAAAGCGTCCTTCGACTTTTTCGACATATTCACGACTTTGAATTGTCGTCATAATCGCCGCATAGGTCGAAGGTCTTCCGATGCCTTTTTCTTCGAGTGCTTTTACCAAAGTCGCTTCTGAATATCTTGGTGGCGGCTCGGTAAAATGCTGATTAGGAGTAATTTCGTTGAGTTTTAATTTATCTCCTTTGGCAACGTCCGGCAGGCTCAAATCCTTGTCATCATCTTTTGCCGTACTGCTTTTGGCTTCTTGATAAACTTTCAAAAAACCGTCGAATTTCTGAATCGAACCTGTTGCACGAAAACCAAAACGACCTGCCTTAATATCAATTGTTGTTCTATCAAAAAGTGCTGGAGTCATTTGCGAAGCGACAAATCTTTGCCAAATCAATGTGTAGAGTTTTAATTCATCAGGCGACAAGAATTTTTTCAAAGATTCGGGCGTGCGATTAACATCTGTCGGACGAATTGCTTCGTGTGCGTCCTGAGCCGCTTTTTTCGTGCTGTATTGTTTGGCTTTGGCTGGAAGATATTTATCGCCGTAGTTTTCGCCAATAAATCCGCGTGCATTTTCGAGAGCATCTGCCGAAACGCGTGTTGAATCGGTTCTCATATAAGTTATGAGACCGACTGCACCTTCGCTTCCGAGTTCTTTACCTTCATAAAGCTTCTGAGCGACGGTCATTGTTTTCTTAACCGAAAAGCTAAAACGCCGCGATGCATCTTGTTGTAATTTTGAAGTTATAAATGGAGGTGTTGGATTTCGTTTACGTTCTCTTTTGGTTACTTCATCAACGATAAAATCTTCGCCTTTTGCCTCGTCAACGATAGATTTTGCCTGTTTTTCATCTTTGATGTGAATTTCTGTTTTCTTCACATCTTGGTCAAACTTGCTGAGTTTAACGGTTTGTTTATCAACCTTGCGAAGTTTTGCATCAAAATTTGGTGGTAAACTCGCTGCTAAATTTGCGAGAACTGACCAATATTCTGTTTTTACAAAGGCTTCAATGTCTCTTTCGCGTTCGACAATAAGACGAACCGCAACAGTCTGAACACGCCCTGCCGATAATCTTCCGCCGATCGTTTTCCACAAAATTGGTGAAACTTTATAACCAACCAATCTATCCAAAACACGCCGTGCTTGCTGTGCATCGACCAAATTTGTATTGACTTCTTTGGGGTGTTCAAATGCTGCAAGTATCGCTTTTTTAGTAATTTCGTTAAAAACAACACGATGAACAGGTTTTTTGTTACGTTTCGTCAATTCTTCCGCTAGATGTTGAGATATAGCTTCGCCTTCTCTATCGGGGTCAGCCGCCAGCCAAATTGCATCCGAAGCCTTTGCCGCTTTTTTCAAGTCTGAAACCGTTTTCTTGTTATTACGCTTGCGTTTATCAGGAATTACAACGTAGGTTGGCTCAAAATCATTATCAATATCAACGCCTAAATCCTTCGTCGGCAAATCCTTAATATGCCCGATCGAAGCCATTACCTTGTAATCTTTGCCAAGATATTTATTTATCGTTTTTGCCTTTGCGGGCGATTCTACTATTACTAAATTTTTACTCATTGCTATATTATTACGATTTCTAACTGCAAAAAAAAAGCCAGACAAACTTTCGTGTCTGACCATTTATAAACAAAATCTTCTGCTTGTCAAACTTTTTCAAACTTACTCTATTTTGCACCAAATTTCCAAATCCGAACTTTTTGACTGATGAAGAGATTTTGAATTTAGTTGTAATTCATTTACTTTTCGATTCCTAATTCTTCCAAATTTAATTGTCTTTCTTTTATCTTAATTATTACTTTTAGTTCAACTTCGATTGGATTAGGTAAATTGTCTGCAAAGATTAAAGCAGTCAAAGAGACTTCAGTCGGTTTTGTTGCTCCAATATAAAATACATCATCAGACAAAACTTCATCTTTGGGTTGGATGTTATGAAATTTTCCTTCTAACAACCATCTGTCTTGAAAATGTGAAACTTTTATTGATTTGCTTTTCAGTAAATGGTTATTTAGGTTATTCAAATTGAAGTTTCTATAAAGAGAATTGGAGATTGGGGGTTCAGGATATTGATATTTGCTCAAAATAGATAAATTACCAGTTGATTCTGAATCTATTTTTACTCGAACATTTGAAGCAAGCTTTTCACCTAAATTTTTAAGAGACAGTTTTACAGGATTTAATAAGGAAGTTTCGGAAACATATTCAGCCATCTCGACATAATAGCTTGAATTTTCATAATGGTTAGTAGGATAGCCTTGTATAAAATGGCTTCCGTATCTAGGAATGTTACTAGAATCATAATTAACAATCGTCGAAATCAATTCTATCGAACTACCTAATTTAGCTCTTGATTCTGAATCAACAAATGATAATTCTAATTGAGGAGAAGAATCATGGATTGAATCAGTTCCCATTAGAGATATTTCATCAGGTTTTGCAATATCTGTTGAACTGCCTCTACGAATATATACTTTTTCCTTTTCTAATTTTCCGTAATTTTTTACAAGATAAAAGGGTTTTTGTTGGATTGGGATCTCGATAATACCTACATCTTTACCGTCAAAGCTGAAAGGACGATATGAAAAAGTAATTGGTTTTTGAACCTTACTATTAACAAATTGTTGAAGTTTTGCATCGTCGAGTTGTTTGCTAAGCCCAACAACAATGCTTTTTCCTCCTTTTAACTCATCCACACCAATTAAGATATAAGCAGTTTCTCTTTTCCAAGAGTTCGCAAAAGCAAGAATATCCTTTAGCAACTCGCTTTTTACTTCATGCGTTGCTCCATCAAAAGGATATTGGTCCCCTTTAAAATCAAGAGAAGTGCTTTCTTCTTCGTAAAGTAATTTCTCAAATAAGGTCTTGTCCAAAATTAAATCTTCCTCGCGTAATTATTCCCCGGCAAAACTAAAATCAAATCCTTCAAATCCAAACTAACGATCGCACTATTTAATTCGCCGAATGATAAACCGCTTTCTTCTAATAATATATCAATGTGTTTGTGTTCGTCGGCTTTTAGGTTTTCATAGATTTTCTTTTCATTAATTGATAAGCCTTTCGGAAGTTTGCCATCTTTGGGTTTTTCTTTTTCTTTTTCATCTATTTTTGGAGGGAGTAGTTCAGCAGCTATTTCGGATGGAAGCTCAGAAACGACGTCTTGCCATTGTTGAACGAGTTTTGCTCCTGATTTGATTAGATAGTTTGTACCGAATGATGTTTTCGAGGTGATGTTTCCAGGAACTGCCATAACTTCGCGGTCTTGCTCCATTGCGAGTCTTGCAGTAATTAATGAACCACTTCTTTCTGATGCTTCGATCACCAGGATTCCAAGACTCAATCCCGAGATGATCCGATTGCGATAAGGAAAGTTTTCACGTAGTGGTGGCGTGCCAAGTGGGAATTGTGAAACGATTGCTCCGCCGTTATCTAAAATTTCATCAACTAATTTAGCGTTTTCTTTTGGATAAACTTTATCTATTCCCGTTCCGAAAACAGCAATTGTTTTACCTTTGCCCTCAATTGCACCTTTGTGTGCTTGCGAGTCAATTCCACGTGCAAAACCTGAAACAACACAAATTCCGTGTTCAGCTAAATCGCGTCCGAGCATTTCAGATGAGTTTCTGCCATAAGTCGAACAGCGGCGTGAACCGACAACTCCAATGCAAGGCATTTCAAAACACTCCTGCCAATTTCCACGAACGTAAAGCGTGATTGGCGGATCGGGAATTTCGCGCAGAAGATTTGGATAACTTCCGTCATCCAAAATCAGAACGTCTCCACCCATTTCCTTTACTTTAGATAATTCTTCTTCAGCCTTTTCGTTAAATTCTTTTGCTAAAATACTTTGAATTGTTTCGGGCTTTAAACGCAAACCTTCCAACTCACTTCGCAATGCGTGAAAAACATTATCAGCAGAACCAAATCTTTCTAGAAGTTGAGTAGCCTTTCTAGGACCAACGCCTGGAGTCATGTTGAGAGAAATCCAATTTTTCATAATTTTAGATTTTAGATTTTGGATTTTGGATTGTCTTTTTAGAACGTAGCGTTTTAATTGATGAAACAGTCATTGCTACAATTTCATTCATATCTGTATGAAGCGAAGATAGTTGTTTTTCGGACATGGTTTGTGATTCGACAAGAAGTTCTATCCAATACAAACTTTCATCTGCTTCTTCTTCAACAATGCTTAGTTTGTGAATTACATCAGCCGTAGATTTGCCACGACACGCTGCACGATAATTTGCTCCTACAGATGTTGCGGAGCGTAATAATTGCTTTCCAATAACTTGTGCTGAATAATTTTTTGGCAATGCTTCAACGAGTTTTATAATTCGTAAAGCAATCTGTTTGGTTCTATCTTTAAATTCTTTTTCAGTCATAGGAGATAGATCGAAAAATCTAAAATCGGCAATCCAAAATCCAAAATCGGTTTGGCGGAGGCGTGTGGGAATCGAACCCACCTGAGCATACTCTCGCAGTCTCACAGACGGTTTTGAAGACCGTGCCGTTCACCAGAACGGATTCGCCTCCTTGATGATGTAAGTTTCTATAACATATATTTGGGGCTAATTTACTTCGTTAGTTTTTCATGAGCAATAGCTAAGTTGATTGTTACTTTTTAAATCCCTTTTTTCAAACATATCTAATTCAAATGCTAGATAATGCAAAAGATAAACTTTTTCATCCTTTCCTAATCAAAGTCTTAGATTTATTGAGAAGTTTAGTTTCAAATAAACCTCGTATATCGAAAATAATTTTTCTTTGCCTGATTTTCTCAATCGTTCCTTTTTTGATTTTGACAATGTTTGCAAATCCAGCTTATGACGATATTTGTTTTTTAAGCTCGACTTTGGAATTTGGTCCGTATCAAATGCAGTTGAATCACTATAATAGATGGAGCGGAAGATATTTTTCAACTGCACTAATAAGCATTGCCCCTATGTCTTTTGGAGATTTTCAAGGATATAAGATTATTGCTTTTTTTATTATATCCCTTACTTTTTTTGCAATTTTCTGTTTTATTTCAGCTTTTTTGTCTGATACGGAAAATTCTCTAATTGATAAGCTTATAATTTCCACATTTATTACAGCCTTATACAGCAATCAAATGCCTGACATTACTGAGGGATATTATTGGTTATCAGGGTCTGTAACATATCAAATTCCCAGTATTCTGACTCTGTTTTTCTTTGTTATCATAATCAAATTATTTGAAAGTCGAAAATTCATTATCAGAAATACTTTATTAGCATTTTGTTATTTTTTAGTCTTTGCAATTGTTGGATCAAGCGAAATTTCAATGCTTGCTCTAATTCTCTTACTAGGATTTATAACTGTTAAGTCCTACTTGATGAAAAGTAAAAAACGCTGGATCTGGACAAGTTTATTAGTGTTTGCGATTTTGTGTTCTGTTATAGTTTTGGCTGCACCAGGCAATGAAGTCAGAAGTACCTTTTTCCCAAACAGACAAAGACTAATCTATTCAACCTTTATGGGGTTTGGTAATGAAGTCAGGTTTCTTTTGACGTGGTTTTCAAATAGTGCATTTATTCTGGGAACCATAGTTTTTATACCGATTGCTTACAGAATTAACAAAAACAATTTGTTAAACGTAGTAACCAAAGTTCATCCTTTTTCTTCTTCATTTTTATTACTGGCAATAGTTTTCATAGGTTTCTTTGGTCCGTTTTGGAGTACTGGACTATTAGGGCAGCTGAGATCGGTAAATGCTGTATATTTTCTGTTCTTGATTGGTTGGTTTGTCAATATATTTATTTGGGTTGATTATTTCAGAGAAAAAATTAGTAGTGCTGTGGAGTCTTTTCCAAAATATGCATACTTTATTTGCGTTCCGCTCATAGTAATTTCTCTCTTTGCCACAAATAACAACAAAGATGCCATTGAAGATTTAATGTCCAAGCGGGCATTTAAGTATGAAAAACAAGCAAAGCTAAAACGAAATCAAATAGAGAGCTGCGTCAGGGAAAAAATCAAAAGATGCAAAACTATTAAAATTGAAACCGATGCAAAAACTTTGACAAACAATTATTTCAGCAAAGAACCACCCTGCGGAAGCAGATATTGGCAATTAAAATTAAATCCACCCAATAAATAAGTTTAGCCTGAAAAATGACTGTACAATTTCAACGCAACAACACCAAAAATAACGTAGAAAACTTTGCCTCAATTTCCCGCTTGACCGCTAAAAATCGGCGTGATATTCTTTTCTCTTTTGTGGTCAATTAAATTTTTAACAGTTGACTGACATAGATAGTGCATTTTTTCACAAAGAGACAAATAGAATATGTTTTTCTTAGCATTTGCAGACGTTCAATTGTTGCCGGATTTCTCGATGATCATTCATATTGCAATCATCCTTGTAATGATCTGGATTTTGAACCGTACTTTTTTCCGCCCGATCAATCGGATAATTGAAGTCCGTGAAAAAAACAAAGGCGGACAATCTTCGGAAGCGGAAGGAATATTAAAAGAAACATCAGATAAAGAGGCAGAGTATAATGCCGGATTGCTTGAAGCCAGAAATGAAGGCTATGAATTAATCGAAAGAGAAAAAACTGAAGCAGTCGAATTTAAGCAATCAAAAATAGCTGAAGTCAAAGAAGAAGTTGCTACAAGGTTAGACTCTGAGTTGAAGCAGCTTGAAGAAGAAACTGCCAAAGCGAAAAATGAAATCTCAGAAGAGGCTGAGAAAATGGCAGAAAAAATCAGTTCTAATATTCTGAAAGCAGCTTAGTAAATTAAAAATTCAAAATGAAAAATGAAAAATTGATGACAAAAATTATTAACTTTCAATTTTACATTTTTAATTAACTTAATATGTTAGTTCTTTTATCTAACTTAATTTTATTATTTGCCGAAAGCGGTGGCGGTGGTGAAAAGACTGGATTCTTAAAATGGTGGTATGAAAATGCCGATCCATATTTGAACTATCCTGGGTTTGAAGCTTGGCGATTCATGAATTTGGCAATTTTTATAGGAATTGCAGTATATCTTTTGAAAAAGCCGCTCAGTGAAGCCTTCAAAGCTAAGCGCGAAGCTATTCGTTCGGATTTGGTCAAAGCCGAAGAGGAGCGTAAAGCAGCACTTGCCAAGTTAACTGATGCAGAAGCTAAGCTAGCCAGACTTGATGCAGAAAAATCACAAGTTATTGCTGATGCTAAAGCTGAAGCTGATGCAGAAAGACAGAGACTTGAGGAAGAGGCTGAATCAGACGCCAATCGTTTACGTGGACAAGCAGAAAGCGAAATTACCCGTAAGACTCAACAAGTTCGAGCAAAGCTCAAAAGATTTTCCGCTGAAGAAAGCATACGTCGTGCGGAAGAAAAAATTAAACAAGCGATGGATGCTCAAAAAGATTCAGAACTTGTCAAAGCAAACATACAGTCAATCGGAGGTATGAAGTAATATGAGCGTTGAAACAATCGCACGCCGATACGCTAGTGCTTTGGCAGATGTTGTAATCAATTCGGGTGAGAAAGAAACTGTTCAAAACGAACTCAAGACTTGGGAAGAAATGCTCAACGCGAATCAAGATTTGCATAATGCTTTCCACAATCCGGCAATCGCCCACAACAGTAAAGAAAAAGTTTTAGAGACATTAATACAAAAATCAAACCCATCAAAAACAACCGCGAACTTTTTACGTGTGCTTTTGAGAAATAACCGCCTGACGGAGATTGATGCAATCAATGAAAAGTTTGATTCTGTTTTGGCTGAGAGAAGCGGAATTATATCCGCATCAGTAATTTCTTCGAGGGAATTATCTGAAGCAGAAAAAACTGATTTACGAGCCAATCTTGCAAAATTAACAGGCGGAAATGAAATTAAAGTAGATTATAAGATTGATAAAGATATTATTGGCGGAGCTATAACGAGAGTTGGTTCAACCGTTTATGATGGCTCTGTAAAAACACAATTAGAAATATTAAAAGATAAAATGATTAAGTCGTAATACGTTTTACGCAATTCGCCATAAGTTAAGAAGCGAATTACCGAATTACGAATTACGAATTACATAAACAATATGGAAGCAATTAAAGCCAACGAAATTAACGAAATTATTCGTTCACAGATTGAAAATTTTGATGCAAGTATGACCGTTGCGGAAGTTGGGACGGTTATCAAGGTCGGTGATGGTATTGCCGAAATTCACGGACTTGAGAAAGTCATGGCAGGGGAGCTTTTGGAATTTCCACATGACGTTCGTGGACTCGCACTTAACCTTGAAGAAGATAAGGTCGGATGCGTGCTTTTTGGGGATTTCCAAAAGATTAAAGAAGGTGATGAAGCCAAAAGAACCGGACGTATTATGTCGGTTCCTGTCGGTGATGCGATGATTGGTCGTGTCGTTGACGCACTCGGAAATCCAATTGATGGAAAAGGTGAAATCATCACAGATGATTACAATCCGATTGAAAGAATCGCTCCCGGTATTATTGATCGTCAGCCTGTAAGCGAACCACTTCAAACTGGTTTGAAAGCGATTGACTCGATGGTTCCGATCGGACGTGGACAACGTGAGCTTATTATTGGTGACCGTCAGACAGGTAAAACAGCTGTTGCAATCGACACCATTATTAACCAAAAAGGCAAAGACGTAATTTGTGTCTATGTTGCTATCGGTCAAAAGCGTTCAACCGTTGCACAGGTTGTTGAAAAATTAAAAGATTACGGTGCAATGGATTATACGATTGTTGTTTCAGCAACTGCTTCCGATCCGGCGGCGATGCAGTATCTTGCTCCATATACGGGGGTTGCAATTGGTGAATATTTCCGTGACAACGGTCGCCACGCAGTAACAATTTATGATGATCTTTCAAAACAAGCAGCAGCTTATCGTGAGATTTCATTGCTCTTAAGACGCCCACCTGGACGCGAAGCATATCCCGGAGATGTTTTTTACTTGCACTCAAGATTGCTTGAACGTGCGGCAAAAATGTCTGAAGCACGCGGTGGTGGAAGTTTGACATCTCTTCCAATTATTGAAACACAAGCGGGCGATATTTCTGCATACATTCCGACCAACGTAATTTCGATTACCGATGGACAAATTTTCCTTGAAGCTGACCTTTTCAACTCAGGTATTCGCCCGGCGATTAACGTAGGTAACTCGGTTTCTCGTGTAGGTGGTGCGGCACAAGTTAAAGCGATGAAACAGGTTGCAGGTACGCTCCGTATTGACTTGGCTCAATATCGTGAATTAGCAGCATTTGCACAGTTTGGTTCTGATCTTGATAAAGCAACGCAGGCACAATTGGAACGTGGTAAGCGTCTGACGGAAATCTTAAAGCAGAAGCAATACAGCCCAATGGAAGTTGAAAACCAAGTTTTGATTATTTGGACAGCAACTAATGGCTATGTTGATAATGTTGAGGTTGAAGACCTTGCACGTTTTGAGCAGGAATTGTTTGAATTTATGGAAAACTCAAATCCTGCTGTTATGCAAACTCTTCGTGAGAAAAAGAAAATTGATGATGATTTGACTGCTGAAATGAAAGAAGCGGTTGAAGATTTCAAAGCAACACGTTGGGGTAAAGACGAAGGCGAAACGGAAGAATTGGCAGTCGTCGAAGAAACAGAAACTGAAGTAGCCAAAGTTGAAGAAACATCCGATTCCGAATCAGAAGATACGGACGATACTGAATCAACATCAGCAAATGCTTAATTTTAGTTTTGAGTTCAGGGTTTGTGTATAAACTCTGAACTCAAAACTTACAAATGTTATGGCAAGTCTTTTAGATATGAGAAGACGGATTAAATCCGTCAAAAACACACAGCAAATCACCAAAGCCATGAAAATGGTTGCGGCGGCTAAACTTAAACGTGCTCAAGATCGCGTAACTGCCGCACGCCCTTATGCTGTGAAAATGAGCGAAGTTCTGGGTAGCTTAAGTGCGAAGGTCAGTGGTGATTTTTCGCATCCCCTGCTTGATAAACGCGGTGATAAAAATTATCTGATAGTCCTAGTTACCGCTGACAAAGGTTTGTGTGGCGGTTTTAATGCAAATTTGCACAAGGCGACTTTAAGTTTCGTTCAAGAGAACGAGGAAAAACAATCCGAACTTGTTGCGGTTGGTAGAAAGGGACGTGACTTTTTCCGTCGTCGTGATATCGAAATTGTCAAAGAATACGTTGGCTTAACCGGGCAAGGACAAGCAAATCTCTCAGACGCACGGGAAATTTCTGATGAGCTAATTAAGACTTTTACGGAAGATAAAGAGATTGACAAAGTATTTTTGGTATTTACCGAATTTAAAACAGTTCTTTCTCAAAAAGTAAGAGTTGAGCAACTTCTACCGATTCCTCCAATTACTCCGGTTGAAGGTGAAGAAGAATCAGGAGCTGAAGCTGAATACATTTACGAACAACCACCGGCTGAAATTTTTGGAAAGTTATTACCAAAACAGGTTGAAACGCAAATCTATCGGGCAATGCTTGAATCAGTTGCATCGGAACAAGGTTCTCGTATGACGGCGATGGATTCGGCAACCAAAAATGCGGGTGAATTGATTGATACCTTAACCCTAAATATGAACCGCATACGCCAAGCCGGAATTACTAATGAGATTATCGAAGTAGTTTCAGGTGCTGCGGCACAGTAAATAGACTGCTGAGCTTTCAAAGCAAGCAAAAATATTTGAAATCAAAAATGATTTTAGATATGCTTTGCTTGCTTTTTTAATTTTAAATTCAAACAAAATTAGCAGGAGGAATATATGGAAATAATCGGTTTGGGAGCAGCAGGAATAGGTGGCTTGATTGCGTTAATAGGTTGGATTTGGTTAATTATTATTGGTTTCCAAAACGGTGGAGCATTGTGGGGAATTCTCAACATATTTTTCCAGCCGATCACAGGGATTATATTTTGTGTAATGCATAAAACGGGATGGTTGCAATTAGCGATGATGATAGTCGGCTATATTATTGCTGTTGGAGGCGTGATTCCAATGATGATGGGCAATATGAATATGTAGCAGAATTAATGAATATGAAAGATTCTGAGAAGTTTATCTGGCACGGACGTTTTTTTCGTTACGTGCCTTTAGTTTTGTGCATCGGCTTGATTTTATTTGCTTCGACAACGCAAGCTTCGATGTCAAACACTTCGCGTTTTATCCGCCCTTTGCTTGAGTTTCTTTTTCCTAATGCGCTCGAATCAACTCTTCTTATTTATCACGGATATATACGCAAGTTTGCACATCTTGCCGAATATGCAGTTTTGGCATTTTTCGCATCTAGGGCGTTTTGGCTTTCAAGCAAGAAGTTTCTTCAAAAGTATTGGTATCTATTTTCATTTTTGCTTGTTCTTATAGTTGCTTCAATAGATGAAACAAACCAAAGTTTTAATCCAACCAGAACGGGCTCAATCTACGATGTTTTACTGGATTGTTTTGGCGGAGTGACAATGATCTGTTTCATCTATCTATACAAAAAAATTAAATCTTAAACGTCATAATCACCGACAGCTTCGTAGTTGTCATTTGAAAGGGTAGCGATGCCATTGGTTCCGACGACCGTTAAACGAACCGGTTTTTCATATCTCAAAAAATCTCTTATTTCACTATATTTGTTTTCCGAAAAATAAATCTTCCCGCTGTTTCCGGTAGATGAAACTTGGTTTGGAGGGAGATTTTGCCCTTCTTTCATAAAATAGATTGTGCAGGATTTTCCTTTTGAAGAACGCAAATAAATTCTTGAACTCCAACTATACTGAGGAGCTGAGTGAATATAAACACGATAATCTTTGATTACAAAATCAAGTGTCTGAATAGCTTTTGCCTCGATATTTCCCGCATTTCCTAAAAGACTCGCACCGACAACTGAAGCAACTGCCCCTTTTCCTAATAGATTGATTACGTCTCTTCTCGTATATTTCTTCTTTTCATTTTTCATAGTTTATTCTCCTCAAATTTAGGTGTATTTACTAATTACTGGCTAAAAGCAGAAAAATGTGTCGGAAGAGGTAAAAAAAGTCCTAAGAGAAATAGCAGTACTGATAAAAACTACCTGAATATGTAGTTATTTTAAGTGCTGGATTTTATAAAATTGGTATTAGGATATGCTTGAGGTGCAAATTATCTTTCGTTAAACGGAAATTTGGTAAAAATAATATTTTGATTAAAACGTGGTTTGTGAGATATTATCAGAACAACAAATAGTAGAAAAACGTATATAAATTGACGAATATAATGAATCAAAGGAGATTTTAGAATGGGAATTTGGGATAAAGTTAAAGAGGAAGCATTAAATCAGTTTATTGAAGTCATTGAGTGGCTCGATGAAACTAAGGACACAATGCTCTATCGTTTTCCGGTTGCAGGGCAAGAAATTAAAAACGGAGCACAACTCATAGTGCGTGAATCGCAAGCGGCGGTTTTTGTACACGAAGGACAGGTTGCTGACACATTCGGTCCCGGCAAATACACAATTGATGGTGGAAACACACCCATCTTGACAAAACTCGGTGCCTGGAAACACGGATTTAATTCACCTTTCAAATCGGAAGTTTATTTTGTAAATACAAAACAATTCACCGATATGAAATGGGGGACATCTAATCCGATTATGCTTCGTGATAATGATTTCGGCATCGTACGCTTGCGTGCTTTTGGTGCATATTCGATGCGTGTTGCTGATCCCGCAACATTTATCAAAGAAGTTGCCGGAACAAATGCTCATTTTGATACCGAAGACATAGACGTTCAATTAAAACGTGCGATCGTTACGGAGTTTTCCGATGCGATTGGCGAAATGAAAATTCCCGCTCTTGATCTAGCCGCTCAATATAAAGAAATCGGCGACGCAATTCGCGGAAAGATCAATATGGATTTTAAGGATTACGGTCTTGAAGTAACCAAATTCTACGTCGAAAACGTAAGCCTTCCAAAAGAAGTCGAAGAAGCGATGGACAAGCGTGCTTCGATGGGAGCTTTGGGCGATGTCAACAAATATACGCAATTCCAAGCTGCCGACGCAATGCGTGATGCGGCACAAAACGAAGGCGGCGGAGCAGGCTTAGGAGCAGGCTTAGGAGCAGGCTTCGCAGTTGGGAATCAAATGGCAAACGCTTTTGGCGGTCAGCAGGGCGGCGGTCAACAACAGCAACAACAAGGAGGCGGTCAGACACAAACCGTTGCGTGTCCGAGTTGTGGAAAACAAAATAACCCACAAGCAAAATTCTGTGCTGACTGTGGTGGCAAAATGCAGGTTGAAACAGTTCCTTGCGTCAAATGTGGTGCCCAGTTACGCGAAGGTGCAAAATTCTGCTCAGAATGCGGTTCATCACAAGAAAAACAAAAATGTGCCGAATGTAGTGCAGAACTAGCTCCGGGGGCAAAATTCTGTGCCGAGTGCGGAACGAAAACTGCTGATGCAGAGTAGATAGAAAGTAAAAAATAAAAGGTAAAAAAGGACGAGAAAAGTTTCTTGTCCTTTTTTACTTTACTCCTTTGAGTTAAAATTTTTCTTTATAAAAATAGATTCTTGGAGCAAATAATTTTATGGCGATTAGTCCAGAGCTTTTAGAAATCCTCAGATGTCCAAAGTGTAAATCTGAGGTTGAATTAAAACCTGATAAAAGTGGGTTGAAATGCACAAATGATGAATGCAAACTTGTTTATCCCATCAAGGATGATATTCCTGTAATGCTGGTTGATGAAGCAAAGGTCGAAGAATAAAAATGGATGAAATTGCAGAATATAATAAAGCTCGCTGGAAGGCTCTAGCCGAAGCAGATGCTTTGTTTACCCGCCCGAAACTCGACCTTGATTACCAAACTGCAAAAGAACTTGTAAATCCAGACCAAAGATTTGGAGACGTCAAAGGAAAAAAAGTTTTGTGTCTAGCAGGTGGCGGAGGGCAACAATCTGCAGCTTTTGCTTTGCTTGGGGCAGATATAACAGTTTTTGATATTTCCGAAGAACAGCTTGTAAGAGACAGAAAGGTTGCAGAGCATTATGGTTCTAAAATCGAAATAATCCAAGGCGATATGCGGAATTTATCAACTTTGAAGCAAGATTTTTTTGACATCGTTTTTCATCCGTATTCGATAAATTTTGTACCCGATGCTTCGGAAGTTTTTGAACAGGTTGCGAAAGTTTTGAGGGGTGGTGGACTATATCAAGTTCAAGTTGCAAACCCATTTTTAATAGGAGTTAAGCAAGAAGATTGGAACGGGAAAGGTTATGTTTTGAAAGAACCTTACAGCAGAGAAACAGAAATAACTTACGCAGATCAAGATTGGGTTTACGACAAAAACGAAAATGAGATTATTCCACAGCCGAAGGAGTTTAGACATCGTTTGGGAGATTTGATGAATAGTTTAATAAATCTCGGGTTTGTAATTCAGAATGTTTCAGATAATGACAGCATGCATCCCGATTCAAATTCTGAACCCACAAGCTGGGATCACTATGTTGCGTTTGCTCCGCCTTGGCTAACAATTTTGGCAATTTATAAGCCTGATTTGAAATTTTGAGTAAAAAAATAAACTGGCAAAAAGTCCGCAAAATTCTCATCGTACGCTTACGCTCAATCGGCGATACAGTTCTCTCAACTCCTTCTATACTTGCACTCCGAAGACATTTACCCGATGCACAAATTGATATTTTATTAGAAGATTGGGTTGCACCTGTGCTGGATGGATTCGAAGCGGTTGATAATGTTATAAGCGTCTCAAAAGACACAAAAGAGCGCATTAAAATTGCCCAAAAACTACGCAAAGAAAATTACGACGTCGCCTTTAATCTACACGGCGGAACAACGGCAACTCTTTTAATTCGTGCAAGCGGTGCAAAACATCGTGTCGGTTACAAAAATTACCAATATTCATTTCTATATAACCATTTACTCTCTTCTGCATCTGATTTTTGGCAACAGAAAAAAACTCATTCCGCCGAACAGCAATTAGCACTTTTGGGATTTGTGGGCATTCCCGTCGAAGATAAACCGAAAACTCAACTAACTGTTACTAAAGAAAAAGAAGCCAAAATAGAAACTCTTCTTAACGAGAATGATGTTGAGAAAAAAAATAAAATTGCCTTAATTCATCCTGCGGCAGCGTTTGAATCAAAACAGTGGGCGACTGAGAATTTTGTGGAAATAATAAATTACTTGGATTCGAGAAGTTTTTTTCCGATAGTCGTAACTGCTCCAAATGAAAAAGATATTATCAATGAAATAAGCGAAAAAACATCAACTTTTTTCCATGGCTTTTCGGATTTATCTCTGCCTGAAGTAACCGCGCTTGCCAGACGTGCCGACATTTTCATCGGAAATGATTCGGGAATTGCTCATATCGCAGCCGCAGTCCAGACGCCAACCGTTGTGATCTTCGGTTCTTCAAACAGAGAGCATTGGCGACCTTGGACGGACGCTCCACACGAGATCGTCTATGAAGAATTCCCCTGCCAACCTTGTGCCGGCTACGTTTGCAAAGAATTTGGCAAGCCGAAATGTATTTTGAGCGTGAAAACTGAAAGTGTGATTGAAAAGATTGAAAGAGTTATTACCTAAAGTAGATTTACAACATCAAAAACCTCATTAAATCAGGGCGAATAATTCTTAATACAGGCAATCACAAAGTGAATGTGTTTTTAGTTTAGTATGCTTATGGGACTGTTTGGAAAGGCAAAAAACTAAAGGATTGAAATCCCCTCCAATTAGGTAAATAAACACAAGTCTTTTCTTGACACATAGAGCCTTTATCATTAGTATTTATAGTTTCGGCTTTAATGGCAGAAGTGCGTTTATATGTTTGAATCATTATCCGATAAATTAAAGTCAACACTAAAGAATTTGCGTGGTCAGGGCAAGTTAACGCCTGAGCATGTGGATGTTGCTTTGCGTGAAATTCGGATGGCACTTCTTGAAGCGGATGTAAATTACAAGGTCGCTAAAGATTTTGTCGAAGCAGTCCGCGTAAAGGCTGAAGGTCAGGAAGTTTGGACAGACTTAAAACCGCATGAACAGGTCGTTAAAATTGTCTATGACGAGCTTGTAAACCTTTTTGGTGGAACGAGTTCAAGACTCGTTTTTACCAAGCAAGTTCCGAATGTCGTGATGATTGTCGGTTTGCAGGGTTCTGGTAAAACAACCTCAACAGGTAAAATTTCCAAATGGCTTGCTGAGAATCAGGAGCGAAAACCGCTTCTCGTATCGGTTGACGTTTATCGTCCTGCGGCTCGTGAACAATTAAGAGTTGTCGGTGGGGCAGTTGGGCAAAGCGTCTATGAAAATAAAGAAACCGATGATCCGTTAACGCTTGTCAAAGGTGCGATGCAACACGCCCAAGAAACAGGCTACGATACATTGCTCATTGACACAGCCGGACGTTTACACATTGACGAAGAGTTAATGGTGGAGCTTGAACAGATCAAGGCGGAAACAAAACCGATCGAGATTTTGTTCGTGGCGGATGCGATGACCGGGCAGGATGCAGTCCGTTCTGCTGAAGAGTTTCATAAACGACTCGGAATTACGGGTGTTGTCCTGACAAAAATGGACGGTGATGCCCGTGGCGGTGCAGCACTTTCGATCAAACAAGTTATCGGTCAACCCGTTAAATTTGTCGGTGTCGGTGAAAAATACGACGCAATTGAACCATTTTATCCCGATCGGATTGCTCAGAGAATCCTTGGAATGGGTGACGTTTTATCGCTCATTGAGGAAGTTCAGTCGAAGGTTGATGAAGAGGAAGCTCAAGCACAGCTTGAGAAAATGGCGACGAATCGTTTTACGCTTGAAGATTTTCGCAATCAGCTTGGGCAATTCAAAAAACTTGGTTCGATGTCGAAGTTGATGAAGATGCTTCCCGAACAGATGACGGGCGGTATGTCTCTATCAGATGAGCAGTCGGAAGAAGTCGAAGCACAGATGAAACGCACTGAGGCGATCATTGACTCAATGACCAAGCAAGAACGCCGCGATCATAAAGTTATCAATGCGAGCCGAAAAACACGTATCGCCAATGGTTCGGGGTCAACAATTGCTGAAGTAAATCAGCTTCTGCGTCAGTATGACCAAATGCGAAAAATGATGCAGAAGATGAACAGCGGTGGATTCTTGAAAAAAATGGCTGGACGCATGGGTGGACTCGGTGGCGGAAGCGGACTTGGAGGAATGCTCGGCGGAGGGATGCCCGGTGGTTTAGGCGGAATGTTCGGCGGTGGAAACGATGAAAGTTTCGACAACGAATACGATCAAACAAGAGATTCATTAACTAAGAGATTAAAGAAGAAAAAACGACACAAGAAGAAGAGGAAGAAAAAGAAAAGAAGGTAGATGTTAGATTTCAGATGTCAGAGATTATTTTCTGACATCTGAAATCTAACATCTAAAATCTACTTAAAAGAGAGTTATGTTAAGAATTAGATTAACCCGAATGGGTGCAAAGAAAAAACCATTCTACCGCGTTATTGTTAAAGAAAGACGCTCAAAACGCGATGGGAAATATTTGGAAAAATTGGGAACTTACAATCCTTTGACTGATCCGCCGGAAGTGATTTTGAATCACGAACGCATTGACTATTGGATCAGCAAAGGTGCAAAACCAACTGAAACAGTTGCAAGTTTAATTAAGCACAATCCACCTCTGACCGCGGAAGAGCAAGCCGAAATGGAAGCTAAAAAAGCTGCTGAGAAAGAAGCTAAGAAAGCTGCCCTAGCGAAAGAGATGGAAGAAAGAGCAGAAAGAATTAAGGCTGAGGCTGAAGCTGAAGCAGCCGAAGCTAAGGCAAAAGCTGAAGAAGAAAAGAAAGCAGCTGAAGCTGAAAAAGCAAAAGCCGATGACGCAGGCGAAGAAGCAAAAGCAGAGTCAAGCGATAATACAGAGGCTAAAGCTGATGACGCTGGTGCGGAAGAAACCGCGACTGAAGAAGCAAAGGCAGATGAAGCGGAAACTGCTGAAGCCCCTGCTGAGGAAGCAAAAGCTGAAGAGGCTCCGGCTGAAGAAAAAGTTGACGAAGTGGAAGCCAAAGAAGAACCTGCTGAAGAGAAAGCCGAAGAAAAATCCGATGATGCTGATGCTGAAAAAGCAGATGAAAAGGCTGAAGCTGAAGAAGAAAAGAAAGAAGAATAAATTAGTTTTTAGATGTCAGATGTCAAACATTGGCATCTGACATCTACTGTATATCATGAAAGAAGCCGTCGAGAAAATCATAAACGCTTTGGTCGAAGACAAAGATTCGGTCGAAGTTTCTGAAAATTCGGAAGGAAAAAACACGACCATCGAAGTCCGCGTTGCGGAAAGTGATATGGGACGGCTGATCGGCAGACAGGGAAGAACCGTTAAAGCAATTCGTTCGCTTTTGTTTTTTGCAGGTCAAAAACACAAAAAGCGTTTCAATTTGCAGATACTTGAAGATTAAACATTTGCAATGAATGAAGAACTTGTTGCAATTGCTTTTATAACGAAGCCACGCGGTTTGCGAGGCGAAGTTCTTGCAAACATTTTAACGGACTTTCCCGAACGCTTTGAAAATTTAAGAAAAGTTTTTGCTGTCTTAAAAACTGGCGAAAAGCTGGAAACTGAGATCGAACAATTCTTTTTTCATAAAAACAGAATCGTTTTAAAACTAAAAGATTTCGATTCAATCGAAGACGCCGAAACTTTGCGGGAAGCGGAAATCTGCATTCCCGAATCCGAAGCCGTCGAACTCGAAGAAGATGAGTTTTTTGACTGGGAATTGATTGATTGCGAAGTCGAAACTCTCGAAGGCGAAAAAATCGGAAAAGTAAAAGAAATTTTCCGTGCGGGTGAGAATGTAAATTTGGTAGTTGAAAATGGTGAAAAAGATTTTATGATTCCATTTGTCGAAGCAATCTGTCCGTTAGTTGATATTGAAAAAAAGTTTATAAAAGTTGACCTTCCCGAAGGTTTACTTGAACTTTAGATTTTGATTCGAAAAATAATCCGAAATCTAAAATCCAAAATGAAGTTTGATATTTTGACAATCTTTCCCGAATTTTTTACCGAAGTGTTTGATTTCGGGATTATACGGCGTGCGAAGTTAGCGGAAATTGTTGAGATAAATGTTCACGATTTACGCAAATGGGCGTTGGATAAGCATCACAAAACCGATGATCGACCGTTTGGCGGTGGCGAAGGAATGGTGATGAAATGCGAACCCGTTTTTCTGGCAATCGAAGAATTGCTTGGAACATCAGAACGCAAAAATTATCCGCCGAAAACGAAAGTCGTTTTACTAACGCCACAAGGAAAGCCTTTGAAACAGGCAGTTGCACAAGAGTTTGCCGATGGTAAAGAACGCATTGTTTTGATCTGTGGTCGCTACGAAGGAATTGATGAGCGTGTAACAGAAGCACTCGTCACGGATGAAATTTCCATCGGTGATTACGTTTTATCCGGTGGTGAGCCTGCCGCGATCGTTTTGGTTGATGCAATCACAAGGCTTTTGCCCGATGCACTCGGCAATGAGCAGTCAGCGGAAAAAGATTCGTTTTCGGACGGCTTATTGGATTTTCCGCAATATACGCAACCGAGAGATTTTCGAGGGATGAAAGTTCCCGAAGTTCTTTTAAGCGGAAACCACGCCGAAATTGATAAATGGCGGGAAGAAAAAGCATTAGAAAAGACTAAAGAAGTTAGAAAAGATTTATTGGAAGGAGTTGATAGTGAATAGTGAATAGTGAATAGTTTTTACCAACTGACCACTGACCACTAACCACTGACCACTAGAGTTATGAACCGTTTAGATTCGATAGAAAAGACACAGTTAAGAGATGATATTCCCGATTTTCAGCCGGGCGATACAGTTCGCGTTTGGGTAAGAATTCAAGAGGGAAACAAAGAGCGTTTGCAGGCATTTGAAGGTTTTTGCATCGCCAGAAAACACGGCGGTCCGCGTGAAACGATCACCGTTAGAAAGACAAGTTTCGGCGTCGGCGTTGAAAGAATTTTCCCGATTCATGCAACAATTATTGACCGCATAGAAGTTGTTCGCTACGGTAAAGTTCGCCGTGCAAAACTTTATTATTTACGCAACTTACGCGGAAAAGCAGCACGTATTCCCGAACGCGATATGCGTCAGAAAAAGAAAGGGAAATCCGCCAAGTAAAATTTTTAATCTTAAACAAAAGTTTGCAAAAACCGTCGTGCATCGCAGGCGGTTTTTGGCACTTTAAAAAGCATCAATGGACAAAGATACTTTTTGGAAAGCACTCGATGACATTCTAAACTTCGGCGAATTTGTCGTTGCCGTTCCGAATGCAGCAGTATCGGCGAATATTGTCGGCAGTATTAGCATCGGCAGAGACGGCAACGAAAGAGTCATTGATAAAGACGCCTGTCATTGCCACGTTCATCTTGAACCCGAAAAGATTAAGTATTTCTCCTTTACATTTATTGATGTTGGCTTTGGTGAAGAGCCTTGCATTGAACTAAAAACTCAAGTTGATGAAACTGTTCTAAGACTTTATTTACGGGCAGATAGAGCAACGGCGAGAGATGTATTTGCTGAATTTCCGTATATGAATGCGGAATTTGTGAAGGGAAGTTGGCTATAGATTCTTAATCAGTATAGCGAACGATAGTGAGTAGTGTAATTTGCTCGAAAATGTCTATTAAATAGACTTGCTCACTATCGTTCGCTATACTGATTTTCATTTTATGAAAGAAACAACAATCGGCTTAATTTTTGAAGAACAAGCACTAAAAGATGGCTATAAATTCATTGCCGGAGTTGATGAGGTTGGACGCGGTTGTTTGGCAGGTGCAGTTGTCGCAGGAGCTGTGATTTTAGATTTGTCTAAACCTTTGCCCGAAGGTTTAAATGATTCAAAGAAAATCTCAAAAAAGAAACGCGAAAAGATCGCTGAAGAAATTAAAAATGATGCTTTAGCTTATGCTTACGGACAAGTCGAAGCGGACGAAATAGACAAAATAAACATCCTCGAAGCGACTAAAAAAGCGATGGTACTCGCCGTTCAAAATTTGAAATTAAAAACCGATTTTCTGCTCATAGACGCACTTGAACTCAAGGACGTAAACCTTCCACAAAAAGCCATAATCAAAGGTGACGCGGTTTCCGCTTCGATTGCTGCGGCTTCAATAATTGCAAAAGTTTATCGTGATAATTTAATGAAAGATTTTGCTGAAAAATATCCCGAATACGGCTTTGAAAAACACGCTGGCTATGGAACAAAAGCACATTTTGAAGCTCTCCGCGAACACGGGGCAACGCCGATTCATCGTAAATCATTTAAAGGTGTTTTATGAGAAAATATGAAAATGAATAAAATTTTGCGAGAGCATTTGCTTGAATTATTAGAGGGAAAATCGGCACATATTGATTTGGAAACTGTTTTGAAGGATTTCCCGATTGAAGCTAAAAATGCAAAATTTGAGAATATACCACATACCGCTTGGGAACTGCTGGAGCACATACGAATTGCTCAGTGGGATATTCTGGAATTTAGTCGTGACAAGAATCACATTTCGCCCGAATTTCCTAAAGGTTATTGGAATAAGAAGGAAGCGAGCGTTGAAGATTGGGAAAAAAGTGTTAGGCAGATTTTGGAAGATTTACAGGCAATGCGTGATTTGATTTCTGATTCTGAAACAGATCTTTTTGCCAAGATTTCACATGGTTCGGGACAGACAATTTTGCGTGAGGCTTTGCTTGTCGCAGATCACAACGCATATCATCTAGGTCAAATTGTTTTAATTTGGCGTATGTTTGAGAGTCAACAGGAAGAACAGAAAAATGCCAAATCGTGAGCGGAAAAATATTAAAGCAGGTCAGAAGGTAGCAGTAGTTCTGAAGAAAGATCAGCGGACTGGTAAGGAAACTGTTGGAACTGTAAAAAAATTATTGACCAATTCAAAATTTCACCCACACGGAATAAAAGTTCGTTTGGCAGATGGGCAAGTCGGACGTGTAAAAAGAATTTTAGAATAATAGAAAATATGTCGAATAAATTTTTGATTTATGGAGCAAACGGCTACACGGGAGAATTGATTGCACGCGAGGCTGTAGAGCGGGGAATGAAACCGATTCTTGGTGGGCGTAGTCAAAATAAAGTTGAACCTTTAGCAAAAGAATTGGGATTAATCTGTCGCACCTTTTCGCTCGAAGACAAGAAATCAATGGATTACACGCTCAAAGAAGTTGATTTTGTAATGCATTGTGCGGGACCTTTTTCATTGACTTCGGAGCAAATGGTCGAAGGGTGTTTGCGGACAGGAAAACATTATCTCGATATCACGGGTGAAATAACCGTTTTTGAGGCGTTGGCGAAACGCGACGCTGAGGCAAAAGAAGCTGGAATTATGATTATGCCGGGAGTTGGTTATGATGTTGTCCCAACTGATTGTTTGGCGAAACATCTCAAAAACCGTCTGCCTGAAGCAACTGACTTGGAATTAGCTTTTTATGGGCTTGGAAAAATATCTCACGGCACACAAAGCACAATGCTCTTAAATGTCGGAAATGGCGGTGCTATTCGCTTAAATGGTGAGATAATGAATGTTCCTGCTGCATATCAAACTCAGGAAATTGATTTTGGTGAAGTCAGAAAAAGAGCGGTAACCATTCCCTGGGGAGATGTTTCAACCGCCTATCATTCAACGGGAATTCCGAATATAAAGGTTTTTGCAGTCGTGCCTGAACAGCAATTAAAACTCCTCAAAGCAAGTCGTTATTTGGGAGCATTTTTATCTTGGAGTCCGATTCAAAGAATTCTGCAAAGTCAGATTCCGCAAGGTGGACCTGATGAGAGTGACAGAGAAAAAGGCAAAACTCTGATGTGGGGAAAAGCAACCGATGCTGATGCGAATAGCGTTGAATCGCTCCAAAAAGGTCCTGAAGGATATAAATTTACGGTTCTAACAGCTTTAGAAATTGCCGAAAGAATTTTACAAGATGAATTTTGCATTGGTTTTCAAACTCCTGCAAAGTGTTATGGTGCAGATCTGGTTTTAGAAATCGAAGATGTTAAGAGACAGGACGTACTATAAAATTAACAGAAATAAAACTATGAAGAGAAGAGATTTTTTACAAGGAATTGGCTATGCTTCGGGAGGCTTGGCGTTAGCCTGTTCAGGTCTTATGCATCGTGTGGAACTTTTGGCGAGTGCGAGAAATTTAAATACATTTCGAGCAAAAGGCTATGGCGAACTTATTCCGACTGCTGCAAAAAATACGGGTGAAACATATCTCGCTTTGCCAAAGGGATTTGAGTACACCGTATTCGGCAAAAAAGGAGATAAGCTATCGGACCATAATAAGACTCCTTCTGCTCATGATGGAATGGCAGCCTTTGATTTTGGAAATGAGATACGTCTTGTGAGAAATCATGAAGTTACCAATAGTCGAGTTCCGATTGAGAATTCAGCAATTGGCATGAGACCGTATGATGAAATGGCAGGCGGCGGGACAACTACTTTAATTATTGATCCGAAAACAAAAGAGGTAGTTAAAGATTTTGTTAGTCTAAGCGGAACTTTAATCAACTGTGCAGGTGGCAGAACTCCTTGGGGAAGTTGGATTTCCTGTGAAGAAGGAACTCTCGGAAAGACTGTAATTACTTTGAGAAACGGTAGAAAAATAGGAGGGTTTTCTAAACCACATGGATATTGCTTTGAAGTTTCAGCTTCTGCAAATTCCGTTGTTGAGCCGATTCCTTTAAAGGCGATGGGGCGTTTTGTTCATGAAGCAGTCGTTGTGGATGCAAAGTCGGGCATAGTGTATTTAACGGAAGATAATCGCCCTGCCGGATTTTACAGATTTTTACCAAACAAAAAGAAGCGGCTTGCTGAAGGTGGAAAATTACAGGTTCTAAAGGTCAAAGGAAAAGATAATTTTAACGCTCGTACTCCGCCTAAAGATCAATCAACTTTTCCGGTCGAATGGGTAACAATAGATAATCCTGACCCCGAAGAAGCCGATACAAAATCACGTGCTGTTTTGGAGCAAGGATTGGCAAAAGGTGCGGCAACATTTTCGCGTCTTGAGGGTTGTGATATAGACAAATACGGCAGAGTTTATTTTGTTTCAACCGATGGTGGGGAACTGAAAAGCGGACAAATTTGGGCGTATGAGCCGACCAATTTGGAAGAGGGAAGATTGAGGCTTCTGTTTGAATCGCCAAGCCACAAATTGCTTGATATGCCTGATAATGTCTGCCTGCAACCAAATAGCAAGCTTCTATACGTTTGCGAAGACGGTGATTACAAAGGTTTAGGCAGACCGATTGATAATTATATTAAAATCCTGACGCCGAGTGGGCAAATTGCAGAGTTTGCGAAAAATATAACTCCCAGTAAATCAAATGGAGAATTTGCAGGGGCGACATTTTCAAAAGATGGAAGAATCTTGTTTGTTAATATCCAAAATATCGGCGTAACATTTGCAATCTGGGGAGATTGGGAAAACTTTCGAGTTTAAACTCAAACGAAAAGAAGGCGGATTGAATTTTTTAACTTCAGTCCGCCTTTCAATTTTGATTTTCTTTTAATAACTATTCAGTTGAAGCCTCAGCCGCTAGAGGCGGAGCATCAGTTTCGTGAATTTCAGATGTGAACAGATTCAGGATTTTTTGTCCTTCTGTAGAACGAGGACTGATCGTGCGAATATGTTTCGGACCTTGCATTTCCCAAATTGCTGTTATCTCACCTTCTTTTTCCACTGCATGATAGGAAATCTCTTCTTCTTCTTCTTCCTCTGCAGGTGCTTCTTCAGTTTTAGCTTCGGTAGTTTCTTCCGGTGTAACTTCCGATGCCAATTCAATTCCTTTTTCGGTCACAGGTGATTGCGTTTCAACCGCTTCAGTTACTTCTTCTGTGGTAGTTTCTTGTGTTTCGTTTTCAGCCATTTAACTTATCTAAAATCTCCTTGTTTAAATCTTCTTTTCATATAATTTTTGTGTAATTGGTGATTTTGACACACGCCTTACCCGAAAGCAAGTAATAACGGGCAATTATGCTATTTGATAAAAATTTCATCCACAAAAATAAAAGCTTGATAACCCGCACCGGGATGCCATTTTGGAATTACGCCTACATTTATCGCTTTTACGCGGACATATTTTGCTTTTGTTAGTTTTATTTTTTGCTTGTAATCTTTGATCGTATGCGTCATTTCGCGTTCGGGAAAGTTCGTTTCGATCTCGGCGACTTTTGCGAAATTCTTGCCGTCTATAGAAGTTTCAAACTCAACTTTCGTCGGCATCCAAATCCAACTTCTTGCAACCTGCAAAAATCCTGCGCCCAATTCTTTGATTTCGGTTTCTCTTTTCAAATCAACAATAGCGATAAAATCTTGATCTTGAAACCCAAGCCATTCGCCCGAAGCAAAATTGGTAGTTCCGCGAAGTCCGTCAATTAAGCCTTTCGGACCGCCGCCTGTGTATTGCCGATTGTATTTTGAGAATAATTTAACGTCCCAATCATTCGGCATTTTGTTCAAGATTGATTCAGCAACGAGGCTTTTTTTGCCGTCTGCATTTATCGAAATTGCCTTTACGGTCGTTGTTTGATCAATTGGTAGAGGCTTTTTGTAAAGCTTGGATTTTTCGTTTGGTTCGCTTCCGTCCAAAGTGTAGAAAACTTTTACATTTTGCTCAGGTGTGGAGATTTTTGCGACGGTGTTTTTTTCAAAAACCCGCTTTCCTTCAATGGTTGGAACGGGCGGGAAGTCAATTTCAACTTTTGAAACAGGTGCTTCTGTAAACCAATCTTTTACAGGAGTTGGCGACATTTCAAATTCTAGTGTTCCGCCTTTTTGTATGTCTTTATGTGTAAAAAATGATTTGCGATGTTGTTTGCCGTTTAGTTTTACAGATTTTACATAGATGTTTTTGGCGGAGACATTTTTCGCTTTTACGGTAAAAGTTTTTCCGTTTTCGAGATTTATTTTTGCCTCTTTGAAAATTGGTGTTCCGAAAGTGTAATCGGGGACGGAAGGATTGACTTGATAAAAGCCCATTGCCGACAAAACATACCACGCAGACATTTGCCCACAGTCTTCGTTGCCGATCAAACCTTCGGGCGTTGGTTTATAAAATTCGTCCATAATTTTGCGAGTGTAATATTGTGTTTTCCAAGGTTGGTCAGCGTAATTGTATAGATACGCAACGTGATGCGAGGGTTCGTTGCCGTGAGCGTATTGCCCGATTAATCCTGTAATATCGACTTGATTTCGCCCTGTAAGAGAAGAATCGGCGGTAAATAATGCGTCGAGTTTTTTGGCAAAATCTTTCTTTCCGCCATAGAGCGAAATCATTCCCGAAACATCGTGCGGAACAAAAAATGTATATTGCCAAGCATTTGCTTCCGTATAATGAAAAGTTACGTCATTTGGCTTAAACGGCGAAATCCAATTCCCATTCTGCTTCGGACGCATAAATTTTGTTTGTTGGTCGAAAAGATTTTTATAAAACTGCGAGCGAAAAATATGCGTAATGTAGTCTTGTTTTAGTTTTCCTATTTTAGTCCATGGTTCACCGTTTAATATTGGAATTTTTCTTTTTGCGTTTTCGCGTTCAATCAATATCTTAGCCATCACCGCCAAACAATAATCATTGTAAGCATATTCAAGTGTTCGTGAAACGGATTCTTGTTCGTCTTCCATCGAAATGTAGCCGCGTTTGCGATAGAAATCTAAACCTTCGATGTCGAGTTCGGCAGAGTTTTTCGCCGCTTCAAAAGCCTTTTCGTAATCAAAACCTTCGATGCCTTTTGCCATTGCGTCGGCGATAACGGAAACCGCGTGATAGCCGATCATCGTATCGGTCTCATTTGCTGAAAGTTCCCAAACGGGCAGTTTTCCGCCTTGTTCGTAATGGCGTATGAATGTGTTTATAAAATCAACCGTCCGCTTTTCGTCAATAATCGTATAAAGCGGATGCGTCGCCCGGAATGTGTCCCAGAGCGAGAAAACAGTATAATTCGTATCAGTTGCCCGCACGGCAGTAAGGGCTTTTTGTTTGCCATTACGCTCGTTGGCAAGAGTCTTTTGTTCACCATCTTTTAAGCCCTTCCTCACGGTCGGGCTACTGACACCATCTTTGATGTTGTGAATTTTCTTGTCTAAACCCCGATATTTTCCGTCAACGTCTTGATAAATATTCGGAGCAATCATCGTGTGATAAAGTGCGGTGTAAAAATTCGTCATCTCCGCATCAGTTCCGCCTGAAACTTCGATTTTTGAGAGTTCTTTATTCCAATCTTTCTTTGCATCATTTCTAACTTTTTCAAAATCCCAATGATTTAATTCAGCTTCCAGATTTTTCCTAGCACCTTCAATGCTAACGGGCGAAATGGCGACTTTTAAGAGAATTTGTTCGTCTTTCTCAACATCAAACTTGAAAATCCCTTTCCTGTTTTTGAAATTAAAAGCACCTCCATCATCATTGATAGAAGCATCTTCTAAACGGGATTTTGTTACATAATCTTTAAATTCTTTTGAGAATTCGGCAACAAAATAAACCACTTGATTTTTTGCCCAAGACTTTGAACGGCGAAATCCCTCAATGCGTCTTTTATAAATGACTTTAAATTCAGCTTCTAGAAGTTCATCCCGCCATTTCAAATCAAGCGAAATCTTTGCGTTTTTTGTTTTTTCGGGAAATGTATAGCGATGCAATCCGACTCGTTTTGTCGCCGTCATTTCGGCAAAGATATTTTCATCTTCAAGTAAAACCGAGTAATATCCCGCTTCCGCTTTTTCGTTTTTGTGCGAAAATTTTGAAGCGTAGCCATTTTTAGTATCTTTTGGCTTTGCTTCAAAAAAATCTTTTTCCGAAACGTAAGGCGAAAATAAAATATCGCAGTAATCGGGAATTCCCGTGCCGCTCAAATGCGTGTGCGAAAAGCCGTAGATTATGTCGTCGGAATAATGATAACCGCTTGAGCCGTCCCAATTATCAATGCGTGTATCGGGCGATAATTGCATAAATCCGAATGGAACAGTCGCACCGGGAAATGTGTGTCCGTGTGCTCCCGTGCCGATGAATGGATTGACGTATTTTGTGTAATCTTTTTCGGCGTGAGCGTTGAGAGGTAAGCAAGAAGCAGACAGAAAAATGAAAAAAGTGAAAATAAAAAATCTGAATTTATCTGTATTCATCTGTGGTTAAATCTTCCTTTGAAATTTTGGACTTCATCAATTACCACTAGCTTCAGCTAGTGGACAGGTTTGTAAATATTCTTTCGGCTTTAGCCAAATCAAACAAAAACCAAAATCCTTATTGCTTTAGCACAAATTAGGCTAAAGCCAAAAGGATGATTGATAATTTAAAAGACTTTGGCTAAAGCCCTGAATCTCTTGAGAACATAGTCCACTAGCTTAAGCTAGTGGCAAGTTATAAGTTTGAAATCTAACAGAAACTAAACCAATTTTAGCAAATCCGTTAATTCATTCGGAAGTTCCTTCTTAAAACTCATTTCTTTTTTTGTAACGGGATGGGTGAAAGCTAATTTTTCGGCGTGCAGGAAGAAGCGGTTTAAGTTTTTTACGGCTTTTCGTAATTGTGGGTTTTCGATCTGATTGTCGCGTCCCGCATTGTATGTTTCATCGCCAACAATAGGATGGTTTATAAAGCTAAGATGAACGCGGATTTGATGAGTTCTGCCGGTTTTTATATCAACATCAAGAAGTGTGAATTTATCGAATCTTTGGCGGACTTTGTAAATCGAAAGGGCGTTACGTCCATTTTTATCAACCGCCATTTTAACGCGGTTTTTTCTATCTCTCGCAATCGGTTCGTCAATTTTGCCCGAAATTTTTCGCACAAATCCATGAACTAACGCAACGTAAGATTTTTTCACCTTTCGATCTTGAAATTGAGCGGACAATTTTTCGCTGGTTAGTTCGTTTTTGCCAACAACCATTAAGCCCGAAGTTTCTTTATCAAGCCGATGAACCATTCCGATTTTAGATTTTAGATTTTGGATTTTGGATTCTCTCGTCCTGCCTATACCAAATTCTTCGCTCTGGACTTTGAAACGATGAGCGAGTGCGTTAGCCAGAGTTCCGCTCGAAACGCCTGCTCCCGGATGCACGACCATTCCGGCAGGTTTATTAACCACGAGCAAATACTCATCTTCAAAAACGACATCAAGCGGAATATCCTCAGGTTCAAAATTGTCTGTATTTTTCTCAATTAATTCGACTTTTATCTCGTCATCTTCTCGAAGTTTATAAGAAGATTTAACCTGCTTTTCATTTACCAAAACATCGCCTTCTTCGATCAATTTTTTTAGACGCGAACGAGTCCAATCTTTGATATTTTCCGACAAAAAAACATCAAGACGCACACCAGTATTTTCTTGGGAGATTGTGAAATTTAATGTTTGATTTTGTTTGTCCATTCAAAATAATTGTCCACAGATAAACACAGATGAACACGGATAATACGAAGACATTTTACAAAACTTTTTCTTATCTGCGTTTATCTGTGGATGAAAATTCTTTTACTTGCTTGTTATTTCAGCACTTGAATCTTCCGCCTCGTTTGCTTTTTTCATACGGAAGTATAGGAAAATTATCGAAGCGATTGCTACCACAAGACTTATTAATTGCGAGGTTGAAAGTCCTGTCATTGTTGTGATTCCGAGCAGATCACCGCGTGGATCGTCACGGACGAATTCGATTGAAAAACGTATCAATGAATAGATCAAACCGTAAGCAATTAAGATTTGTCCATCGAACTTTTTCTTGCGGTGGAGATAGATCAAGAATCCAAAAACTATGAGCATTGCGAATGATTCGTAAAGCTGCGTTGGATGCAGAAACAAATCGCTTCCATCGGGACCGTAGATCGGAACGCCTGTATTTTGGTGTCCTGCTTCGGTAAATTGCACACCCCACGGCAAATGACATTCTGTTCCCCAACAGCAACCAGCTGAAAAACAACCTTGTCGTCCAAAAAATTGACCGATAGCAACTCCGGGTGCAAATGCATCACCAACTTTCCAGAAAGGCAATTTATACCAGCGTATTAAAAGTGCAAGGGTTATAAATCCGCCTAAGAATCCACCAAAATAAACTCCGCCCGAACGTAAGAAATCAAGTGAGAAAATCTGGACATTATCCTCAACAAAAAACATCAAAATCTTTGAACCGACGAGACCGCCGATAATCGTCCAAAGTCCTAGATCATAAATGCGTTCTTTCGGCAATCCATCGCGTTCTGCCAATTTCGCCGCTGCAAAAAGTGCGAACATCAAGCCCAAAGCGAGCATCACGCCGTATGTATTGATGGGAAAATCGCCAATTCTAAAAAGTTCTGGATACATAACTGTTAGTTGTTAGTGCTTGGTAGTCGGTTGTCAGTTTCTTCTTCCAACATCATTTTGTTAAAACTTTGAACATCAGAAATTCTGTAAATTATTTGTTCATTCCAGTCTTTATTTTCAACGACTACAACCAAGTTTGATTCGCAATCTTTTTCGTGTTTTTCATCTGGATAAGAAAGATTCAAACCGAACCAAAGAAATTCATCCAGAGAATCTTCTTTGTGAGAAGTTGTCATTACAAAATAATTTTTTCCGTAGTATTCAGCTTCTTCGTCATTATTCTTTTTTACGCATGCCAAATCAACAGCATTTTCGGCTTTCTGGCAGTCGTTTCCCCAAGCACAGAAATAAGCAATTCCGCGGTCAATCAAATTATCAGCCCAAGAAAGAAGCTTTTCACCTGCGATCAAATCCACATTGCCCACAAATAGAAGAACGAAATATTTACTTGGCAGTTTCAATTCTTTGGGAAAATCTTCAAACTCTGGAATGAATAAATGAAATAAATCTCGATTCAAACCATCTTCTTGAGATAGCTTAACTACTTTGTTCATCAACCTTTTTCACACTCCCTTACGGTCGTGTTTCTGCCTTTTTCAAATCCAATTTCATTTCAATTTCGCCCTCATCAATTTCGCCCGTTTTTTCAAAACCTAGGTTTAGATATAATTCTTCCGCTCCTTCATTTCCCGGTACATAAGATAGATAAACTGCATCACAATCGTCTTTTTCATTCATTTTCTCAATCAATTTTAAAGTCGCAAGTTTTCCAAAACCCTTACCTTGAATTTTTTCATCTATCATCAGACGCACAATGTAATACTTTTTGCTTTTGGGGTCTTTGCCATGAAGTGTAAACCCGACCATTTCGTCATCATTATAAACTGCTAATGGAATTAAATATGGGCTAACTTTTGATTCAGCGATGGATAGTACATTGGTGGCGACAAATTTCTTTTGATTATCGGCAACTTTGAGCTTAACGCATCTCTCAAAATTTTCTTCTGTAATTTCTCTTAGTGAAATACTCATTTAATTCGCGTTAGTTCGCGTTTATTCGCGGGCAGTTTCTTTCTCTTCTTTCTTTTCTTTAGCTTCTTTTTCATCATTGCGAGTTAAAAACATATCCAAGATAAGCAATCCCGCACCTGTGCAGATAGCTATGTCGGCGACGTTGAACGTCGGATAATGCCAGTTCCCGAATTGGACATCAATAAAATCTACGACATAGCCAAGACGCACACGATCAACTACGTTTCCTAAAATTCCTGCAAGCAAAAGAGCCAAAGCACCTAAAATTCGATCATCGGAACGAGGTGTTCGCCAAAAGAAATATAAAACAAGAACTGCCGCAAAAAATGCTAAGCCTGATAAAATCCAGCGTCCCGTATCGCCCCCTTCGGCAAACATACTAAAAGCAACACCCGTGTTGGTTGCATACGCAAAATTCAGCAATCCGGGAATCACTTCTACATCTCCGCCAAAACGAAGTCTTTTAACTGCCCAAGCTTTTGAAGCCTGATCGAGAAAAAACACCGAAACCGTCGCTACCAAATAACCCAATTTCCACAAAAAATCTTTTTTATTCACAATATAAAACCTGCCAAATATGTAAACCACAGATTAACACAGATGAATGCGGATATAAATCAACTCTGATCTGTGCTGATCGGTGGTTTTTTTCTATTTAAGCCTTAAGTTTTCGTTTTTGTCTGCTTTTCTAAATCATTCTGTATATGGAAAGATTCTTTTTGGGGCTTTAAATTGCTTCCACCAGGTTGCATAGCAGACATCAGTGCAACCGATGTAGTATGAAACGACTCGCCATCTTTTACCTCGTTTTCTAAACAGGGCAAAAACATTGTTATCAAATACATCTGATTCAATCGCATCTTGATATTCTGTACCACGATAATTTGGCATACCACCTGTTTTCTTCGAGCGTGGTTCGCCACCAACAAAAGCCCAAGTGCCCGATACATTAAAATCATTAACGACAAAAATAATCTTTTGTTTCAATTCCTTTTCAACCGGAACGCGTAAGGCATTCAGAATAGCTTTTCGCTGCTTTGAACCTTTTTTCGGTGTGTAAACTCTTTGAGCAAAAACATTTGAGACGCTTAAAGCGAAAATGAATAAGAAAATAGGTAAAACTTTTTTCATTGTTAATTTTTCCCTCAGAATAAATTTTTTTTTCGACCTTGGTTACATCTAATTTATTTATTCGATAATAGCAATAAATTCAAAGTTTTTCTTAATCTGCAAAAACCCTCAAACAATTAAAACATTGTTAATCAATTTGCTATGAGAAATTCTGCCAATGATGCAATATCTATAACGCAATGCCCGCCGTAGAGTGGATGCCATTTGGTTTTCACTCCTTTTTCAATCGCTTTGTTAGCAAGCATTTCCGTGCCTTCAAAGTTTCCATATTTGTCATAAAGACCGCAGGAAAGATAAAGCTTAGGATAATCCGAGTTTGCTTTTTCAATCAATTTAAGCGGCGATATCGCGTCCCATTCTTCCTCATTGGAAACGTATTGTTTCACCAATTGAACTACTGCAAACGCAATTTTGGGATCACCTCCGGTGCGTTTGACAGCCGCTCGCAAGGTCGAAAAATCGGAAAACGGTGAATCTACATATACTCCGGGGCAGAGCGATGCAATTTTGGAAAATTTTTCGGGATGGCTCAAACCCAGTATTAAAACATTGAGTCCGCCCATTGATTCGCCGAGTAAAATTCTATTGCTTGGCTTGCCAATTTTTTCTTCAATTTCGGGCAAACGAGCAATAAAATCATCCATCAATCCATTTTCTACCGTCGAATTCTTGGGCGTTAAAAGCCAAACCGGTCCATAAGAAACAACGACGACAGTTGGAGGTTGAACTGATGATTTTTGCCAATATGATTGTACCAGAGATGTGAAATATGTGTCATCATTCCAGATCGATCCGTCCAGATTTCTTCCATGTAAGTGATAGATCACATCATCACTCACACCATCTTTTGCCCGATAAACAGTAAGGTTTAATTCGCCGATGCTAAATTGTTGCGATTGAGCCGGAACAAATTTTACTTTTTGATTACCCGAACGGCTGGTGAAATACGTCCACGCAAAATATAGTCCCGCCACGATAAACAAGAGGATAATTACGATAACAATTTTTTTTAATGATATTGTTATGCTTTTCATTTGTTTTGATACTCAATCACAATTTTTTTCAAATTGAATTTTTATTGATTTTCATCAAGTTTCTCATTTTTCTTTATCGACTCAATCGCAATTTCTACCCATCTTGGCGGAGCATCAGACTTTTTGCCCTCCAGAAACATTTCAAAATGGTCATAAAATTCTTTCAAAGCTCGGTCGTCGGAATTTAGTGCATTGTAGAAAAAGATTTTATCCCAAGGTTTTCCTTTTGCGATTGGATAGCGTTCATCAATCCAAAGTTGAAACATTTCTAAATTTATTGCGTCTGAAGAATCTTCGATGCCTAAATCTTTTTCCGCCCAAAGAAAACCGTTACACATTGCCCAAAGTCCGCTAACTTTTCGGTGATTTCCGAAATACATTGCTGGTCTTTTTCTAAATTCTTCATTGAGAATAAAATCAACTAAAGTAGCAGATTTTTCTGAAATATTTAGATTAAATTCTGCATCGCTGATTTCTTTGTTTATAGTGAGATTAACTTTACATTCTTCAATCGCAAGATCGTAAAACTCGAAATAAAGATTAAATGCCTCTTTTTCAGTTTCAGTCATCAGCAAACAAAAAGTTTGCAAATTTTTATTGCAAAGATGAACTTTACTCTCAATCCAATCTCTAAATTCATCACGATCAAACTGATAATGAATTTCAGACAATCCCCAATTTTTTCGAGCAATGTCATATCCGATAAAATACGGATATATCTCCGATACAGAGCAACGACCAAGATGCTCATAGGGATTCTGTCTAACTCTGTCTAAAAGAGATTCGTAATCAATCATAAGTTAGGGCTAAATGGTTTGCTCAATTATTTAAGTCTTTGCTGAAGAAAATTTCTCCAACACCTTCATTTATTCCCGTAATTATGCCGCATTCCTCAAATCCGACGTGCCGATGCCATTCCTGTGGCTTCGGTTCATTCGCTTGCGACGAACTGTAGATTTTTTGATGCTCATTTCGTCTTAAAAAGTCCTCTGTAAATTTGAGTAGCTTTTTCCCGACTCCTTTCCGCCGATACTTCGGCAAAACTCGGATCAGAGCAATATATGGAACCAAAGACCAAAGATATTCAAGTTGCAGAAAACCGACGGAATTTTCATCAATTTCTGCAACAATAAACCCTTGGAATTCGATTTTTCGATTTAAAATTTCTTCCGAGATATAAACATTTGAATTCAGAAAATCAAAATCTGATATATTTGCAAATCGGACTTTTATTTCTGAATCCAAACTTATACTCCTTTTAAGCCGCTGCCGACAAATCGATTTCATCTAACGCTTCGATACATCTTTCGCAGACGGTTGAGAATTTTTCAAAATCACCCACACGAACTGAGAAATTCCAGCAACGCTCACATTTTTCGCCATCAGCCGATTCGATTCGAACGCTAAAGCCATCGTCTTCGTGAACTTCAACTTGCGAAACGATGAATAAATAACGCAGGTCTTCGTAATACGGCAAAAGGAATTTCATCGTGTCTTTATCGACGGTCAAGATTACTTTTGCTTGTAACGAAGAACCGATTTCTTTTGCGTTTCGGGCTTCTTCAAGCTTTTTCAAAACTTCATCGCGGACTTTGAAAAGTCTCTCCCAATTTGCAAGAAGTTTCGATTCATCTTTGCCGGAAGTTTTTGGAAATTCGGCTAAATGCACGGATTCCCTTTGCTGATTGGGCAAGTTTTCAAACGCCTCATCAGAAGTAAACGCCAAAATCGGTGCAAGCATACGAGATAATGAATCGGCAATTTTGTAAACTGCCGTTTGTGCCGAACGCCTTGCTTCCGAATGCGGTGCGGAAATGTAAAGTCTGTCACGCACGATGTCGAAGTAAGTTTGCGAAAGCGTTACATTTGCGAAATCATAAAGTGCTCGATAAACGACTTGGAAATCGTAACCTTTATAACCTTGCAAAACAGTTTCGATTGTTTTATCAAGACTTGCCAATGCCCAACGATCTATTTCCTGCAAGTTTTCGTAAGCAATAGAATCTTTTTCGGGATCAAATCCTTCCAAGTTTCCAAGTGCATAACGAAGCGTGTTGCGGAATTTGCGATAAGCATCAACGATTCGGCTCAAAATTTCATCCGAACAGCGAACGTCTTCTGTATAATCAACCGCCGCCGCCCATAGTCTTAAGATTTCTGCCCCAGATTTATCAATTATCTCCTTTGGAGCAGTTACATTTCCGAGTGATTTCGATTGCTTTTTGCCTTCCCCATCAACAACCCAACCGTGTGTTAAAACAGCTTTGTATGGTGCGGAATCGTGATTTGCCAAACCGCACATCAAGGATGAATTAAACCAACCACGATATTGGTCGCCACCTTCGAGATAAACTTCCGCCGGATAACGCAAATTATCACGCGTTCCCAAAACAGCAACGCACGACGAACCCGAATCAAACCAAACATCTAAAATGTCGGTTTCTTTCGAAAAATTCGTACTATCACATTTTTTACATTTATACCCGTCAGGCAAAAGCTCCGTTGCCTCTTTGTTATACCAAGCGTCAGAGGTTTCTTCCGCAAAAATATCGGCGATGTGATAAACCATTTCGGCATTGTCGGTAGATTCATCACAATCATTACAATAAAAAACGGGAATTGGCACACCCCACGCACGTTGACGCGAAACACACCAATCGGGACGACCGCTTATCATATTTGCCATACGACCTTCGCCCCACGAAGGATGCCATTGTACATTTTCAACTTCATCCGAAGCTTTATTTCGCAAAGAAACTTCTTCGCCGCTTGTGGCTTCAGCATCCATCGAGATAAACCATTGCGGAGTCGCTCGGAAAATCACGGGATTTTTACAACGCCAACAATGTGGATAGCGGTGATGATAATTTTCCGTGTAAAGCAACATTCCTGTTTCTTTTAAGAATTCAACGATGTTTGGATTAGCTTCAAAAACTTGTTGACCTGCAAAGTTATCAACATCACCTTGAAACTTTCCGCCATTATCAACAGGACAATAAACTTCTAAACCGTATTGCTTACCGATTACAAAGTCATCATGTCCGTGACCGGGAGCTGTATGAACTAAGCCTGTTCCAACACTCGCCGCCTTGCTATTTGCTTCTTTTACATCAAGTTCAGTTTCTGCATCAGATTCTCCCAAAGTTACGTGTTCGCCATTCATTAGAAGTGAAACTCTATCTATCCAAGGATGTCTTGCTTCAAGATTGTCGAGTTTGTCGCCTTTAAAGCGAGCCAATTCTTTTGCGTCTTCAAGTCCAAAGATTTCGGTTAAATCTTTAACTAATTCAGATGCAACTATGTAAACTTCGCCATTTGCTTCAATTGCCGAATATTCAAATTCTGGATGAACCGTGATCCCTAAGTTTGCAGGAATTGTCCAAGGTGTTGTCGTCCAGATTAGTAAGAAAACATCTTTGCCACTTAACGCTTCATCAACTTGGGAAGCGTCCGACACAAGCGGAAATTTCACATAGATTGAAGGCGAAGTATGTTCTTTGTATTCGACTTCTGCTTCTGCCAAAGCCGTCTGATCGTGGACACACCAATAAACAGGACGCAAGCCTTTATAAACATAACCGCGTTCCAAAAACTTACCGAAAAGACGAGCCGTTTCGGATTCATATTCATGCGACATTGTGAGATATGGATTATCCCATTCGCCCAAAATGCCGAGCCTCTGAAAGTCTTTAGTCTGAGATTTCAAAGCCTTCGCCGCGTGTTCACGACAAATTCTACGAAAAGTCCCAACGGGCAAATCATTTTTACTCTTACCTTTTTTCGCCAAAGCTTTTTCGACGTATTTTTCAATCGGCAAACCATGACAGTCATAGCCCGGAACATAAGGCGAATCAAATCCCTGCATCGTTGCAGATTTGACGATGAAATCCTTCAAAATTTTATTCAAAGCCGTCCCAATATGTATGTTGTCATTCGCATACGGCGGACCATCATGCAAAATAAATTGCTCTTTGCCGCTTCTCGCTTCACGGATTTTTCCATACAAATCCAGCTCTCCCCATTTTTTCAAACGGGCAGGCTCATTCTGTGAAAGATTCGCCTTTTGTGAAAATTTCGTTCTCGGTAAATTAATCGTCTTTTTTAATTTTACTGGTTCAGTCATAATTCAGTTGTCAGTAGTCGGTGGTCAGTTATTAGTTGCTAACCAACTTAATTATAAAAATGAGATTTTAACATCTAATTGTGTAAAATCCGCAATCCAAAATCTAAAATCCAAAATTGAAAAAGTCCCAAGCCGTTTTTTCGACTTGGGACTTTTACAAAGTTCTACCTTTGGCTCGCTCTCTATGGAGCAAAGTCCCTGTTGCTAATAATAATTATGCTCAAAGGTTTTCTCATAAAATCCTCATCTATATTTATGCCAATATTTTTTGATTTAGTCAAAATTTATACTGTCTCAAACTTATAATTCTAGCTTTAACATCCTTCATTATTACAACGGGCGGCAAGAAAGATTCCCAAGACAGCAGCTCCTACTACTCCTGCACCAATCGCAATTCCAAGAGCAAGTTTTTCGCTCTTTGATCTTCTTTTTTTAGCCTTTTTTACATCGGCGTAAGCAATCTCAATACTTTGTTTTGTCTTCGATTCAACCAATGTAAATGAATCATCTTTGACTTCGCTAACATAACCCTTCAATTTCTTTCCATCTGCCATTATCACCTTAACACGATTTTTCTTACCCGTTTCGCGTTCGTTGACTACGCCTCTGACTTCACGAATAGATTCAGAGTTTTTATCTACATTAGTTTGAGCCAAAATGACTGAGAAGTTTGCGGTTACCAATAATAAGCACACAAGTGTGAAAGTTATATATTTTTTTATCATAGTTTTTCTTTGATTATAGATTATTGAGATAACCAATTTACCCTACTTTCCTCAGTAAATCTATCAGACAAATGATTCGTCAATAGCCGTGACAAAAAATGAAAGAGTCTTAAACTGTTTTTTATCTAACTTGGAACTCTTTAGTAAGTTTTTACCTTAAATTTATTGCAACTCAGTCAAAACTTTTCTTTGTCAACCAACCGCGTATTCATCACCATAATATTTACTCGTAATATTTGTATGAAATTTTATTGCGGAAATTGGTTTATATTTTGGTTCGCCTAAGCTTGGAAGGACTTCTAAAATTTCATTTTCCCAAAGATAAATCGCCATTGGTAGAGAAACTCTTGGTTTTGAAAAAAGAGATTTGTTTTGTGGTTTGCTGACTCGGTGAGTTGTTGAAGGCAGACGGTCATCGGTGATTCTTTGCATATAGTCGCCTGTGTTGAGGACGATTGTTCCGCGTGGGGCGTCGAGGCGAATCCATTTGCCGTTTTTGCGGTTGAAGACTTGTAAGCCGTCAACATTTTGGGCGGGCAAGAATGTAAATAAATCAACATCTTCATGTCCAAGCATACGCCCTGCTCCCGAAGCGTCGTCGGATTCGCTGATTGGTGGATAATAATTTAAGCGAAAACCGAAATTTGTGTCGGTTAATTTTTCGTCAAAAAGATGTGGTTCACAATTTAAATAACGCAAAATGCTTTGCATTATTGGCAGAATTAGTTTTTCGTTTTCTTGAACGACTTTTCTGAAAATTAGTTCATAGTTTGGTTTAACCCAAAAATCAGACTCTTTGTAATCTGAATTTTCGCCCAAATCAAAAGCACGTCTGCAAAATACCCAACCTTCGACCAAATCTGGGTGAATAATTGTCGTTTCTTTTATCGGAAAATAACCTTGATTTACTGAACCAAACCTTTCGGCTTCGTAAGCTAATCTTTCTTCGAGCGAGGTTGTTTCAAAGAGTTCGATTATCTTGTTTTCCGCTGTTTCGTAAAGCGTTGGATCAATTCCGTGACCAGACAAAATCGCAAAACCAATACCTTCGAGAGCTTCACCTAATTCTTGTGCAAATTGCTTTTTGCCCGCTTCGCCACCTTCAAAAAACAGACGCATATCGCAAGTTTTAATTTCGTAATCTTTGTCAAATTCTTCAAGATTTTCATTCTCAACCAAGTGATATTTTTGCTCTTTTTTTACTTGGTCGTATTTTCTAAAATCTTGATTAACGGCATTGATTCCTTTTTCTTTTGCAGATTTCATATCTTTAAAATTTACTAATAATATACCCTGCTAAAACCAAAAATAGCACAGCAGGAACTACCCAACGAAGCCATAGAAAAGTGAAGTTTCTAAATGCAGAAGCCTCTTCATCACCGAATATTTGATTGAGAGTTTTTGTTTTGCCTAATCCCCAAGCTATTCCCAAAATTGCCAAAGCACTTCCGAAAACTCCCATTCCTGAACCAAATACTAAGTCGAGTATTCCTATTAAACTTGGATACAAATTGCTTGGCAAAGTTAAAATCGCTTGCAAAACAAATAGTCCGATAATTATTCGAGAGCGTTTAATTTTTGGAAAAAGTTCTTTATCGACACTGCCAATTAAAACCTGATAAGCTGCAGTCAAAGACAGAAAAGCGACTGCTGATAATGCTGTTAGAAAAAGACTTCCGATTAACCAACCGAAAGGCATTTGGCTAAAAAGTTTTGGAAGCGTCGCAAAAATCAATCCCGGACCCGAAGCCATATCAAGCCCAAAAACTAAAATTGTCGGAACAAGAAATAAACTCGCTAAAAGGGAAGCAGCAATGTCGCCAAAGCATGTGGAAACTACGATTTTCGGAATGTTATCGTTATCTTTTATATAACTTCCGTAAACGAGCATAAAAGTTCCGCCTAATCCGACTGAGAAAAAAGATTGTCCCAACGCCGCAAACAGTTGAGTAGGAGTTAAAGCAGCAAAATCTGGCTTTAGAAACTCTTGAAGTTGAGTAATTGCTCCCGGAAGAGAAAGTGTGTAAAAGATTAAGCCTAAAATTGTAACGAGAAAAAAAGGAACGGCTATTTTGCTAACCCATTCGATTCCTTTTTGCAAACCTCTGTGGATAACAAATAAAGTAGAAGCGATTAATAATAATGTAACAACGTATTGAAGCCAGCCATTTCCAAGAAGAGAATTATAGTTTGATAAATTTTCAGTTTGGAAACTATTAAAAATTGAATAACCAGCAGTAAAAATTACATTTGCGACAACTACCGCATAATATGAACCGGCAATTAAAACTCCAAATAAAAGCAGATAAGCAAAGATTTTGCCCCAAGTCTTCCCAAAAGCAGTTTTAAATGCGACTAATGTTCCACCACGAGTCGCTTTTCCAAATGCCATTTCAGCCATCAAAGCAGGAATTGCAAAAAGGATTGTGAAAACCAAATAGACAGCTAAAAAAGCACTTCCGCCATAGCTTCCCATCATATATGGAAAACGCCAGACATTTCCCAAACCAACTGCTACTCCGATCAAAGTTAAAATCGTAGCGATACGAGATGTATAAAGCGGATTATTGTGATTCATGATTAAAAATGTAAAAGAACAGTTTACACCTTTTTAATCATTTTACTTACTTTCAACTCCAACAATTATTTTTTCTTTTTTGTATAAGTTAGGTTATAGCGTGTAGCCCAAGTTTTTCCGCCGTCCGCTGAAAATTCTCCGAATTGATTGACATCTCCATTTTTGAGTTTCGTAAAGGTCATTTTGACTAGGATTCTTTTGCCACTTCGCATCTCATCAGCAACATAAACCATTTTGCCGTCTTTTAGTTCGCCGACAAATTCGGTTAGGACTCCATTTTTATCAACCCATGTTTGATGCCATTTTTTATCTTCTTTGTCGTAGATGTTGAAGCTTTTTCCTGCGTAATTTGGGGTTTTATAGTTCTCAAAAATTATGCATTCGCTCAAGATCAGTTGAATGTTGCTTGAGCCGACGACCAAGCCTTGCGGGTTTTTAACGTCCCATTCACCGATCCAAAAATCAAATTGCCTGTATTCGGGACTTGCTTTACAAGGGTTTTGGGCAAGGTCGGAATTTTTGAGCAACTCCTTGAATCTTTTTTCATTTTTGAATGAAGCAAAATCTTGTGTGGTTTCTAATGTTTTCGGAGCAATTCCGCCAAATTTAAGTGTGCCTTCGAGCATTTTATATGCATTTTCCTTTTTGCCTTGGCGAGCGTAGGCACGAGCGAGGGCTAATGCTGTTGGATTATTGGGCGAGGCTTTAAGAATTTCTTGAAAGATAATTTCAGCTTCTTGGTTTTTGCCCAGATTCATAACCGACATCGCATAGCGATATTTGGCTGCAAAATTTTTTGTTTCGAGTTTGCTGATTTGCTCATAAGCTTTCGCGGATTTTTCCCAACTTTTATTTTGATAATGTTTATTGGCTTCTTGTCGCATTGCATTTGTAACTGCTGAATTTTTGGGTGTTTGAGCAAAAGTTGCAAAGCTTAGAAAAGATAAAATGATTAGACTAATTGCGGTTTTTGAAATGATTTTTAACATAATGGAGATTTTATGGCATATATATGAGTTTTAAGTCATAAAAAATCCGTAAAAGATTTGTGAAAGTTTGGAAAATGAGAAAACAGATTCAAATAAGTTCTTCAACCTTTTTTGTGAGATTAGCTTGGATTATAGCTAGTTCTTCTGCGGATTTTGCTTCAAATCTCAAGACCAGGATCGCTTGCGTATTTGAAGGACGCACCAAACCCCAACCACTTTCAAATTTAATTCTTGCACCATCAATTGTATTGACTTCGTATTTATCCTGATATTCTTCAGCAACTTTTTTGACGATTTCCTGTTTTTTTTCTTCGGGGCAGGGAATTCTAATTTCAGGAGTGGAAAATGTCTTTGGTAAGTCTGAAAGAAGTTGGCTGAGAGATTTATCGGTTTTTGAAAGAAGTTCCAAAAGCCTTGCCCCTGCATAGCAAGCATCATCAAAACCATAAAATCTGTCATTGAAGAAAATATGTCCGCTCATTTCGCCTGCGAGGATTGCATTCTTTTCTTGCAATTTTGATTTTATTATCGAATGTCCCGCTTTACACATAATTGGTTTGCCACCCAAGTTTTCAATTTCATCAAAGAGCGTTTGAGTACATTTTACCTCGGCGATCACAGCCCGGTTTGGGAAAGTTGGCAAAACATCGCGGACAAACAACATCATTAATTCATCACCCCAAATAATTCGTCCTGTTTCATCAATTACAGTAATTCGATCGGCATCTCCATCAAAGGCGATTCCCAAATCAGCTTTTTTTTCCACAACTGTGGAAATTAATTGTTGAAGGTTTTTTTCCTGTGAAGGATCGGGTTCATGGTTTGGAAAATTGCTGTCGGGGTCGGTAAATAGTTCGATGACTTCGCATTCTAATTTTTTATAAACGGGAACGGATGTAATTCCGCCCATTCCATTTCCCGCATCAATCGCAACTTTAAGCTTTCTATTACCAAAATTTATTTTTGAGATTAGGTCTTTTTTGTAATTTTCTAAAACTTCAAATTTTTCGAGTTTCCCATTCCCATTTACAAAGTCATTTGAAAAGGCGATTTGTTTGATTTCTTGAATTTGTGAGCCGAAAAGGGTTTGTTTGCCAAGACAGATTTTGAATCCATTGTGATTGGAAGGATTATGCGAACCCGTAATCATCACGCCGCCATCAATATCTTGCGTATAAACCGTATGATACAAAATCGGTGTTGGAACTTTGCCGATGAGCATTACATCACAACCCGTTTTGTTTAATTCATTGGTTAAAATTTCACAAAACTTAGGTGATGATTCTCTTGCATCAAAACCTATGATGATTTTTTTAGCTTCATTATTGCGAAAATATGTTCCGATGGCTTTGGCAATTGTCGTGACGGTTGTGGTAGTTAAATCTTTCCCGACAATTCCTCGTATATCGTATTCTCTAAAAATATGCGGATTTATATTTATTCCTCTTTTCACTTATCACCTATCACTTTTTGCCTTTTTTGATATAATCAAATGTTTTGAAGTTGGGCAACAGTCCAATTAAAACAAGCATCGAATATTGAGTTACTAAGTTATCAAATAAAAATACAAAATAGATATGAAGAGTTTGTTACGTTTTACAATATTTGCGGTTCTGATTTCACTTTTTTCAATCACGGCATTGGCACAAGATGATGATGATCCTGTTTCGACATTTGAGGTTCGTCTTCCGGTAACCGTGACAGAAAAGAAAAAGAAGAAAAATCTTGTAACGGGACTTAGAAAAGGGGATTTTGCCGTTTTCGAAAATGGTGTCCGACAGGAAGTTACTTTCTTTACAGATGAAAGCAACAATCCGCCCGTGTACGTAGGGGTTTTGATGGATACATCAGCTTCAACATCGGGCAAATTGAAATTTTCTAAGCGAGCGGCAAAAGATTTTATTTATACAGTTACAAGACTTCGTAAAGATAAAGCGGCGTTTATGACATTTGATCATAGGGTTAAGCTTCATCAGGATTTTACTGACAAACTCGATTTATTGGATAGAGCCGTAGATAGAATAAAAAACACAGGTTCACAAACAGCACTTTATGATGCGATTTGGCAATTTTCTGACGAGAAAATGAGAAATGCTCCGGGCAGACGCGTAATTGTCTTGATCACAGATGGTGATGATACATTCAGCCGTGCGGAGATAGAAGACGCGATTGATATTGCTCAGCGAACTGAAACAACGATTTTCGGCATCTCAACAAAAGCAGGTTTTCTGGGAACGGTTCCGGGCGTAGAAGCAGGAACGATCAAAGACAAAGGTGATAAGTATCTAACAAGACTTTGCGAAGAAACCGGCGGAAGAGCATTTTTTACAGGTGATATGCTTGCCTTAGAAAGGTCTTTTACAAAAATTTCTAAAGAATTGCGTTCGCAATATATAATTACATATCGTCCTGCTAATCAGAATTATGACGGTAAAGAAAGAGATATCGAAGTTCGATTTACCGATAGTTCAAAAGAGAAAAAATACAGAATTCGCACAAAATCAAAATACCGTGCAATCAAAGACAGTTTGAGACAGTAAAAATATTTATTTAAGGATGGAAGTATTTGGAATGAAACGTAAAAAAAATCTGATAATTTTAACAATTTGTTTGTTGTTTTTGAGTGTTTCATTTTGGGGACTAAATTCCTCAAGTGCTCAACAGATGCCTCCTAATCCAACCACTAACACCAATCCAACTCCTGTGCCGACACCTCCTGATGATATTCCTGAAGAGGATGACGAAATCATCAATATTGACACAGAGGTTGTAAATGTTCTATTTACAGCACAGGACAAAAAACGAAGACTTTTAACCAGTCTTCAGCAAGGCGACATAAAGCTTTTTGAAAATGGTCAACCTCAAGAAATAATTGCTTTTTCCAGAAAGGTTGATCTGCCGTTGTCTCTAACGATTTTGATTGATACGAGTGCATCTCAAGAGAGAACTCTTCCGGCAGAAAAAGAAGCGGCAAAATCTTTTCTGGAATCGGTTGTCAGACCGAGAAAAGACGAGGTTGCGATAATCTCTTTCACGGGCGAAGCGACGCTTGAGCAGGGAATGACCAGCAATATGAACCGTTTGCGTCGAGCAATTGACCGTGTTCAGTTTACGCCTCCTTCAGGTTTTATTGGCGGCGGAGTGGTTGTCGGCACACCTCCGATTTCAGGAGGTAATCGGGCTACTGCCGGTTCGACAGCAATCTGGGATGCGGTCTATGTTACATCTGAAGAAGTTTTGGGACCGTCCCCTGACAAAACCCGCCGAGCAATTATTCTTTTGACGGACGGTGTAAATACCTCGGGAATTAAAAAATTGAAAGATGCTGTCCAAGCAGCTTTGAAATCCGAAGCGGTCATTTACTCAATCGGAATTGGTGATAGATATTATGGTGGTATCAACAAAGGTGCTTTGAAAAAAATCTCTGAAAATACGGGCGGAAGAGCCTTTTTCCCAAAGGATGAGAGAGAACTTAGAGGTGCGTTTCGACAAATTCAAGAAGAAATGCGTTCGCAATACTTAATTGCTTATGAACCGACTAATCAAGAGCGTGATGGTTCATACCGAAAAATTAATATCCAATTAACCAACCAACAACTTTCCAAACAAAAAGTAAGGTTAACTCACCGTGAAGGTTATTTTGCAAAAACCCCTAAGAGGAATAAGAAATAATAAGTGAGAGTTTAACGATTTTGCTAAGAGTTTTCCCGGTATTATGTGTTTTACATAATACCGGGACTTTTTTATTCATCTCCATTTGAGTAACTCATCGGTCTGATCACTTCAACTGAACAATTGGCTCTTGTAGCAACTGCTGAAGCAACACTTCCCAATAGATATTTTGAGAGGATATCATTATGCTGAGTTGCTCCTATAAAGATACAATCTGCATCCCATTTATCGGCTTCATTAACCAATATTTCTTTGGGATTTCCTTCATCAACGACTAGCTCAGTTTCAAAACCTGCATCATTCAAGTTTTGAACAATCTGATTACCCACTTCGATAATTTTCTTTTCTTCAATTTCCAAAGTGCTGCGGACAAACATTGAATCTTCAACAATTACGATCTTAAATTGAGTATTCCCTTTCCAGTTTCTTCCCGTAACTTCTTTAATTACTTCATTTGCTCCGTCTGTGCCATCATATCCGATAATAATTCGGGTTGGAGATTCGTCAACTTCAACTTTCCCACGGGCGACACGAACTGAGCATTCTGCTTCCGTTAAAACCTTTTGCGAAATACTTCCAATCAGAACTCTCTCAATCGCCGAACGTCCCTTTGCTCCCGCAACTATTAATTCTGCTTTTAATTTGTCTGCGTAGGCTAGAATCTCCCAAGCGGGAGAGCCGTAAGTTGCTTCTGATTTAATGTTCCAGTTTGGAAACATTAAGCGAACTCTTTCTTCAGCATTCTTTGCAAATTTACCTGCCTCTTTTAATTTTTCAAGCTTTTCTTCGTATTTTTTACGAAGTTTTTCTGTTGCAAATTCTATCTTTTCAGCTTCTTTGTTTTGTGGAGGAAGCCAAACTTCGGCAATACTTAAAATCATTGCATTTACTTCATTTTCGGGTAAACCCAGTTTTTTAAGGTCATCCAAAGCGGCATCGGAAGATTCAGAGCCATCATAGGCAATCAGCAAATTAAAGTTTTCATCCATAGAAAAATTCTCCAATTAAATTCTTTGAGAACTATTATCTATATTTTTTGCTAAATATAAATGTCCAAAGAAAAAACAGCATTTTGAAACCTATTCAAAATACTGTTTTCGATAATAATTTAAGCTATTTTAGTTGGTGGTTTCTGTTTCTTCTTCTTTTTTCTCTTCACCACCCGTAACATTGAATTTAATGTCATCTTTTAATTGCGAAAGCTTTACATCATTTGCATTGAAAGCTTCCATTTTTAGGCGATATTCGCCATTCGGCAAATCTTTTTCTATTTTGAAGCTTTCTCCTTCAACCTTTTCATTGTAGTAAGGAGTCGTAATTGAAGAATCTTTTGGATACAGACTAAATTTATAATAAGCTGCATCTTCATATTTGTCCCATTTTAATTCAAAGTCTTTCGCTTCAACCTTCGCATTTGGTCTTAGATTTTGAACTTTTAGGTCTGCTTTATAAAGATTTGTCGCCGGAGCAAAAAATGTCGTGTCAGGTTCGATTTTGTATTTAGCCGCAACGATTCCTAAGCTTTGAGCCGCAAAAATATACATCGGCGTTTTGAAAACTTTTGCCAGCAATCCTGAATAGTCTTTCGGCTCTACGTTTTTAATCAAATACTCACCATTTTCATCAGTTTTCGTTTTATATTCTTCTCCGGTACAACCTGAGATCGTTGAGAAATTTTCACAAAGTCTGACCTCAACTCCTTTAGCGGGTTCGCCATTAAATAAAACTTTTCCCTGCACATTAGCTTTGCCTGATTCGGGTTTTTCTTTCGCCGTTCCTTCTTCGGGAACTACATAGCCGTCTTTTACACGAGTCGTCGGTGGGATCTCAGTTTTGGATTCTTCCTTATTTGTTTCGGAGGAATTAGCTGGGGTGTTCACATCATCTGTTTTAGTTGCTTCGCACGCCGCAAAGAACAACGCACAGACGCTTAACAAAATTATACTTATTTTTTTCATTTTTCTGATTTCCTCTTTATTAGGGCTTTTCGCCAATTTTGAATTTAGGAACGCAGAGAAAATCAGTTTCTTGCAAAATTTATATATGATTGCGTCATTAGGTAGATATAGACTATGGTTTTACAAAAAACGGAGGATTTGAAATGGCATATATTTTGACCAATAGTAGCTTAATTGTGTGTCCACATGGCGGAATCGTAACTCACATTCCCATGACCCAGTCCGAGTATCGGGTTGATGGAGAACTTCCCATGCTTGTGAACGACATATACACAATTGCAGGATGCCCGTTTGCTGTCCCATTTAAGATGTCGCTTATGCCTTGTCCTTGTTTTGAAGTTAGATGGATGATGCCTTCGAATAAATTGTTTGTAAAAGGAAATCCCGTATTAACAAATTTTAGTAGTGGATTCTGTCACGGAGGAGGGGGATTTCCACAAGGTTCGGCGATACTTACAAGTTTTCAGATGAGAGTTCAGGAGCCGGAAATGGTAACTCATGTAGAATAGATTTATTTAATTACCCGTAAAATTTCCGCAACGCTCCAAGCCTGTGCGAAACATCCGCGTGGTTCATGCGGTTCGTTACCATCAAATATTTCTGAAAATTGTCCGACACCTTCGTCGTGTAGATGATTTTCAAAACCTTCTAAAATTTTGTTGACATATTGCTTATATTTACGTCCTTTCGGATAGGTTCTTTCAAGCGAGGTTATAAATGCTCCCATCAGCCAAGCCCAGACCGTGCCTTGATGATATGAGGAATCGCGTTTGTATGGATCGCCGATGTAGATTCCCTGATACTGTGGATTATCTTTTGAAAGGGAACGCAAACCGACGGGCGTAAATAATTCTTTTTCAACCTTTTGCACGACCTTTTTCGCACGGAACATACTGAGCATCGAATGCTTTAAGCTCACGGCAAATATCTGATTTGGGCGTAAATCTGTATTTTTCTCGTCGCCGTTTATAAAGTCGTAGAGATATTCACCATCTTTGTTCCAGAATTCTTTGTTGAAAGATTTTTTTGCTTTGTCAGCTAATTCTTTATATTGATGTTTGCCGTCTTTGTCGCGGAACTCTTTGGCAAATTTTTCCATAATTTTTAGAGCGTTGTACCAGAGAGCTTGAATCTCGACGGGGTTGCCGATGCGTGGAGTGAAAACCGTGTCGCCGATCTTCGCATCCATCCAAGTCAGTTGCCAGCCCTTTTCGCCCGCGTATAAGAGTCCGTCGTCATCAACTTTTATGTTGAAACGAGTTCCTCTTTCGTGCCAGTAAATTATCTCGACGAGTTTTTCATAAAGCTCGTGGCGGACAAAATCTAAATCACCTGTTTTTTCGACAAAAGCACGAATTGCTTCAAAATACCAGAGTGTTGCATCAACTGTGTTGTATTCGGGCGTTTCACCTTCGTCGGGGAAACGATTCGGAATCATCCCATCGGAGATATGTTTTGAATACTCACGCAGGATATTTTTGGCGATGCCTTCACGATTTGTCGCAAGGGTTAAACCGCCGAGAGCAATCATCGTATCTCTGCCCCAATCGGAAAACCAAGGATAACCCGCGAGAATCGTTTCGCCTTCGCCGCGTTTAACAATAAATTGATCAGCGGCAAGCACAAGTTGTTTGGTGAAATCATCTTCCGCTTCGGCAATTTCGATAAGTTCTTCACGACGTTCGATTTCTTTTTGTTCAAATTCTTCAGCGTTTGTGTAATTTTGCTGTTCGGTTGAAACGATGACGGTCGCCGTGTTTCTCAAATCGAATATCAATGTAAAGGGTTGAAATAAATCTTCGCGGAAATCAAAGCCTCTCGCTTTTTCTATTGGGTATTCCAGGTTGCGATACCAATGTCCTGTTCCCGTCAATTCGAGAGCGTTGTGATTGAAAAATAATTCGGGAGTTTGAGTAAAAGGATTGACTAAAACGCAATTTTCCGAAGCGACATACTCGCCATTTATTTCATAAGTTTCGTGTTGCAAATGATGATAGTCAACAAATGATAGAAGCGGTTTGATCTCAAGCCGTATGTCAGCATCTTTACCGGCAACTTTTGATTTCACACGCCACTGGCAAACTGTTGTGTTCGCTCCGTGAACCATAAAAATCTTGCGTTCAATCTCAATGCCATTAATTTCAAAAGTCCATATAGGGAAAGGTTTTAATTTAAATGATTTGAGATATTGAAAGCCTTTCGGATGAACAGTATTCGGATATTGATTCGCAGACGTTTCAAAAACTTCACCATCAATCGTTAAAACCTCTTCAAATTTCGAGAGCATCGTCACACGACCAAGCGGTGGACGAGTCGCCGCTGTCAAAACTCCGTGATAACGCCGTGTATTCGCACCCGAAACCGTTCCGCAAGCAAAGCCACCGATACCATTAGTCTCAAGCCATTCCAATTGGCTCGATCTTTCAAAGTCTTTACAAATTTCCCCTTCAAATTTAATCATTTGATAAATAATTTGTTGCACTAGAATGAGTTATACAAAAATATCACAAAAACAGGGATTTTAGGAAAGAGAGCTAGATTTTGAAGAAAAGGTTTTGCCCGCGAAATACACAAAAGAACGCGAAAAAAAGACATAGTAAATAAATTTCTTTCTCTTCTTTTCGTATGTTTCGCGTATTTCGCGGATAGAATATCCCTAACCGTTTAACTAATTATTTAGCCACACCAATCGGATTTCCGTCGGCATCGAGCTTTATAACTTGACCATAATTTAATTCACGAATTCCTTTTTCAACCTTTTTCAAATCGCCCACGACTATCCAAATAATTTCATCAGGTTTGACGAATTTTTTACCTGCGTTGGCTAAGTCAGATTCACTTAATTTCCGCATGTTTTCGCCGTAGTTTGCCCAGAAATCATCGGGAAGATTGAAGTTGACAACATTGATTGCCGCACCTTCTAAAGATGCAAGTGTTTCAAAGCGTCCTGGCAAGCGAGAAGTCATATTTCTCATAATGTTTTTGAATTCGACTCCTGTAATTGGACGGTTTCCGGCGATGTCTCGGATTTCTTTTTTGACTTCAACCATTGATTCTTTGGTTTTGTCTGTTTGCACAGGAGCAATGACGGTAAACGGTCTTTGTCCGCGTAAATTCTGAATTCCTCCGCGTGTTCCGTAACTCCAATGTTTGTCGAGTCGTAAATTACGATTCAAACGAGACGTGGACATTCCGCCGAAGTTTCGGAAAACGGGTTCGCTTGCTAAATCTTCAGCTTGTCCGCTTGGTTCGGAAATATGAGCGGCAACGATTACAGATTGCGGTGCGTTTGGTTTATCGACCAAATAGATTTTCTTGCCCGAAGTTCTTGGAACTGTTGTTAAATTTTTCTTCGGCGTTGTTCCAGATTCCCAACTTCCGAAAGTTTGTTCGAGCATCGGCATTAATTTTGCCATTGTCGTATCGCCCGTAACGATAATTGTTGAAGCATTTGGCTTGAACCAACTCGAATGCCAGTTCATTAAATCATCTCGTGTGATTTTTTGAACAGAATTGACGAAACCGTTTGAAGGTTTTCCGTAAGCGTGTTCTTTGCCATAAAGAAGCGTTGGCAAAAGCCTTGTTGCCAAGACTCTTGGGTTAGCTTTTTGTTGGGCAATTCCTGCCAGTCTTCTTTGTTTTTGAATCGCAAATTGATCTTCGGGAAAGGATGGATTCAAAACGACATCCGCCATAATTTCGAGCGAAGGTTTCAAATTTGCAGACGTTCCACGCAGACGCACAAATGACATATCGGGTGAATTTCCTGTGGAAAGGTTTGCTCCGAGTGAATCAAGTTCATCAGCGATCTGGAAAGCATTGCGGGTTTTTGTTCCTTCGTCCATTAAATCAAGCGTGAGCGAAGCCATTCCTGCTTTTTCCAAAGTGTCCGAAGCAAAACCTGCATCAACGGCTAACGCCACATTTACGATTGGTGCGGAATGGCGTTCAAGCAACATTACGTTCAAACCATTTTTCAATTTCGCACGTTGGATTTTCGGGAATTTAATTGTTGGTGCTTCGCCAATTTCAGGAACTTTTGAACGGTCAATGGCAGTTTTTTCTGCTCCTAAACGTGGTGCGGGTTTGACGAGCATTGTGTAGTGATTTTTAGTGAGCCATTTATTTGCGGTCTCTTTCATCATACGCGGACTCGTTTTTGCCATTTCTTCCATTTTGTCGAGATAGGCTTCGGTGTTTCTTCCGTAGGTTTGACTCGCGGCGAGTATGTCCGAGCGTCCGCCAAATCCGCCTAAGCGTTCACTTCCACGCAAAAATCCTGCGAGGTTGCGATTTTGATAGCGTTGCAAGACTTTTTGAGTCGTACCTTCGCGTAACAATGTGTTGATAACATTGTCCATTTCGCGTTCGGCTTCCGCTGGGTCAACACTGCGTCTGACCGTAACTTGCACGATAAACATACTACTCAATTCGCGTTCGAAAACTCCTGCGGAGACATTCGTTGCCAATTTCTTTTCATAAACGAGTCGGCGGTCTAATCTCGCACTTTTTGAACCTGATAAGACATTGGCAAAAAGTTTGAGATGTTCAATTTCTTTATCCCGCCAGATCGGTGCGTGATAAACGCGATAGATACGATGTTGCGGAACTCTATCTTCCATCTGATCGCGTATATTTTTATCTAAGGTCGGAATCCATTTTTGAGCTCGTGGCAGTGGCGGTCCCGGTTTGATGTCGCCAAAGTATTTAGTTACGAGTTTCAAAGCCTTTTCGGGAGAAATATCACCTGCCAGCGAAATAACAGCATTATTCGGACCATAAAATGTTCGATACCATTCTTTGATGTAGTCTAAAGTTGCCGCGTTCAAATCTTCCATCTTACCAATTGTTGACCATGAATATGGATGCGAATATGGATAAACTTTGCCAAAAACTTCGTTGAAAACTCGCCCGTAAGGTCTGTTTTCACCCTGACGTTTTTCATTTTTTACAACCCCTTTTTCGCGGTCGAGCATTTCTTGTGAAATGTAGTTTTCTAGAAAACCCATTCGATCAGCTTCGAGAAAAAGAGTTTTTTCGAGTGCTGAAACGGGAACGTCTTCAAAGAAATTCGTGCGGTCGCCGTTGGTTGTGCCGTTACGATTATTTGCACCTAAATCGTCCATTGCTTCACGAAAACCGAATGGATGATTTTCCGAACCGTTAAAAAAGAAATGCTCAAAAAGATGTGCAAAGCCCGTTTTCCCGCGTTTTTCATTCCGCGAACCGACGTGATACCACATATTCACAGCAACAATTGGATTACTTTTATCTTCGTGAACAATAAGTGTTAAGCCGTTTTTTAAGACAAACTTTTTATGCTTGATCTTATACTGCTCACGTTCAAATGGAACTTGTGCAGAAATTGCAAAAACAAATAATGACAAAAGGAAAAAAGACGAAATAATTCGTTTAATCATAGAAACCTCAGAAACTTTGGAATTGTAAAAAATTGGAACTTGATTATTCTACGCTAATTTACAGGAAATTGTTCAGATTGAGAAATCAGTATAGCGAACGATAGTGAGCAGGTTTGTCCTTCTTCATCTTAGAAAATGATTAATCATACTCACTATCGTTCGCTATACTGATAACTTTTTCTTAGTGCGAAAAGATAGGCGTTTTGGTATTCTAAACTGTTATATTTTACACATTAATTAAAAGTATTTTATGAATCCGAAGAACATCAGAAATTTTTCAATCATTGCTCACATTGACCACGGTAAATCTACACTGGCTGACCGTATTTTGCATAAAACGGGAGCCGTTTCAGATCGTGATATGGAAGACCAATTGCTGGACAATATGGATATTGAGCGTGAACGCGGTATCACAATTAAATCACAAGCCGTGCGACTTAATTACAAAGCGAAGAACGGCGAAGAATATGTCTTAAACTTAATTGATACGCCCGGTCATGTGGATTTTTCATATGAAGTTTCACGGTCGCTTTCGGCTTGCGAAGGTGCTTTGTTGGTGGTTGACGCTTCGCAGGGCGTTGAGGCTCAAACGCTTGCAAATACATATTTGGCGATAGATAACGATCTCGAATTAATTCCTGTTCTCAACAAAATTGATCTGCCATCCGCCGAACCTGAAAGGATTTTAGACCAAATTGAAAACATTATCGGTTTAGAGACAGACAATGCCGTGCTTGCGTCTGCGAAAACGGGCGAAGGTGCGGAAGATATTTTGGAAGCAGTAATTCGGGATATTCCGCCGCCAACGGGTGACAAAGATGCTCCCTTGAAAGCTCTGATTTTTGATAGTTGGTACGATTCTTATCGCGGCGTGGTTGTTCTTTTCCGTGTGATTGAAGGGACAATCAAGAAGAAAATGAAGGTTCGTCTTTTTAACACGGGACGCGAATATCAGATCGAAACTCTCGGAGCAAATTGTCCCGCCCCGACGCAGATGGACGAACTGAGTGCGGGCGAAGTTGGCTTTTTAACTGCTTCGATCAAAACTGTTGCCGATGTGCAAATCGGAGACACTATCACCGAAGCCGCACGACCAACCGAAGAACCTTTCCCGGGATTCCAAGAAGTCAAACCGATGGTCTTTTCGGGACTTTATCCGACCGAATCTGCACAGTATGAAGAACTCCGTGATGCGATGGATAAATTGCGACTCAATGACGCATCATTTTTCTACGAACCCGAAACTTCCGCCGCACTCGGATTCGGTTTTCGTTGTGGATTTTTAGGTTTGCTTCACATGGAAATTATCCAAGAACGTCTCGAACGCGAATTTGACTTAAGCTTAATAACAACCGCACCGGGCGTGCGTTATAAGATCACGCAAACGGATGGAACATCTGTCGAAGTTGATTCGCCCGCACGTATGCCTGAACCTGTCAAAATTGCCAAGATTGAAGAGCCATACATCGAAGCAACGATTTTAACTTCCGATGAATATCTCGGCGGAATTCTTCCGCTCTTAGACGAAAAACGCGGTATCCAGAAAAAATTTGAATACGTTACACAAAGTCGCGTGATGCTCGTTTATGAATTGCCACTTAATGAAATAGTTCTTGATTTTTATGACCGTTTAAAGAGCGTTTCACGCGGCTATGCATCGCTCGATTATCATCTTTCGGGCTACAAAGAAGGTGACCTCGTTAAACTCGACATTCTCGTTCTCGGAGAACCCGTCGATGCACTTTCATTGATCTTGCACCGCAGTTCTGCCGACAGGACAGGACGTGAGCTTGTTAGAAAAATGAAAGAACTAATCCCACGCCAAATGTTCTCCGTCCCAATCCAAGCCGCCATCGGCAATAAAGTGATTTCCCGTGTCAATGTCAAAGCAATGGGTAAAAACGTAACTGCCAAATGCTACGGCGGCGACATCACACGTAAACGCAAACTCCTCGAAAAGCAAAAAGAAGGGAAAAAGCGTATGAAAAAAGTCGGACGCGTAGAGATTCCACAAGAAGCATTCTTGGCTGTTTTGAAGGTTAATGAAGGGAACTAGGAAAATAAATTATGCTACGAGACTTTTTATATTTAAATACAGATGCGGTTACGAGTTATCTATCTCAACTTGAGGGTTATAATGAAATCACAATTGATGAAACATCAAACAATCAAAAAAAGAAAGGACTAAAAGGCGGTTTTTCTGGTATTGGCGGAGAAATAGGAAGAGATGATTCTTCATCAACGAAACGCATATTAGCTACTACAGATGAAGCTAAATTTCAAAAGCTGTGTGATATTTTAGAGGAAAACAATTCAATCCAATACTTGGAAAATTTTGACGAAGAAATTTGGAATCAAATAAAACGTAGGGAAATCATTGAGTTAATTGCTAGGACTAAAATGCCAGATCAGTATTCTTCACTCGGAGAATTAAATAATCTGCCAGTTATCACTGATTTGCTACCTACAATGATACAAAATCCTGAGTCTAATGATGAAGCCATGGCAATGAAATATTTTACTTCATCAATAAATAAAATTAACGAAAAGCCAGTTCCTCTGATACTCAAAACTTCACTTGACGGACATATTTTCTTTACAAAATTGGATAGAAAATATCTCAGGTGTAATGTAACTGATTTAGATAGCAATGATGAAGAAATTACAGTAATTGGAAAAGTTCAAAGAATTTTGAGAATAAATCAAAAAGATACTGTTTTTAGTTTAGTTCCAGAAATTCAGAACTTAATGAAATTGGGCGGAAATTCGCAAAGTGTTAAGAATATACCTAGGGAAAGCAGAAGTCTGCTCGAATTTGAAATAGAAGGTCCTGCAATTATTATAATTCCTACAGCCATATTTATATAAAAAGAAAAAGATAATTTAGGAAGAAAACAAAAACAGTAGTACAGTATTTTTTCCCATTCAGCTCACGGGCAGGGACAAGCCGCTGCCCCTACATTGTGATAATTGGCTTGTGTAATTTAAGGTCTTTTTGATCGTCCTGAAAGGGGCGATTTTTTTGTTTGGATTCTGACAAAATTTGTCACAAGGGGTTTTACATAAAGTGTCAAATGTGTACTTATTTTACATTTTTCTTCTAGTCTTATTTCTAAGCTTACCTAACTCCCGCTATTACAATACTTGGCTATAAACATTATTTACTAAAATTAAACAATGTTGGTACAATATTTGCATCAATGAGGGTGTAATCTCTCCTACAATTACAAACCCCCTGCTCGAATTTTATTTAAATTTAGACTAAATTCCAGATTTTTTTCGCCCCCCTCTAAGCGGAAACTTTTTGGTATGGAGAATTATTGAAGAATGGATAAAAAACAAAAAAAAGTAGGCTTCAATAAGAGCAATGCTAGAGCACGTTGGACAAGTATCGTTTCGACACTTGTTTTAACCGTTGCGTTATTGGGCGTAGTTGGTGTTCTTGCCGGAAAAGACGGCAAATCATCAGCAGGTTCAGCCGGTCCGTTAGTTAAGGTCAACTTATCGGGAGTAGTTGATCGCGGTGGCGAGAAAATGTCCTTAGAGCAAGCTAAAGTTGTTAAGCCTAATGAAATATTAAAGTGGTCTATCGTTTCTAAAAACGAAGGCAATGGTGAAGCAAAGGATTACAAAGCTGTCGGGAAAATTCCGCAAGGCACAGTTTACGTTGCCGGAAGTGAAGATGCGGAAGATTCAGCTTTGGTTAAATTCAGCATAGATGGCGGAAAAAGCTTTTCTAAAAAACCAATGATCGAAGAAAAACAGGCAGACGGTTCTATGAAAATGGTTCCGGCTCCGGTTGATATGTACACGGAAGTACGTTTTGAATGGGCGAAACCTCTTAGCTCAAATGAAGAACGTGTTGCTTCTTATAAGGTTCGCGTTAAATAACCAACCCCAAATATAAACCCAGAATAATTAGTGTTTGTTTTCTATTTTTAGACTCCTACCTAAAAAGAGAGTTAATGGCGGAGTTTCGTCTAAATTCCGTCCGAAAACGCTAACCAGATTAGTGAGGAATTTATAATGAAGACAAAGTTTAATACCTTTTTATCAAGTGTTGTATTCAAATACATGATGGCACTTGGTGCGGTGCTTTTGCTGTCTTTTCAGGGGTTGGCTCAAACAGCCGCTGGTACACCCATAAGAAATACAGCGAGTGCTACATACTCAGATGGAAGCAATACTTACAACACAGTCTCAAATGAAGTAGTTGTAAACGTTGCAAAAGTTGCAGGTTTAGTAATCACACCTGACGGACAGACAAACGCAAATGTAGTTCCGGGACAAACGAATGTTCCATTTACATTTACTGTCAGAAACGTTGGTAACTTTACCGATCAAGTCAGATTTTTAGCAAGCGGTGCAAGCGTTCGCGTAACAGGCGGAGCAACAGTTGCTTCAGCTGTTATCGTCGGTTCACCAAACATTGACATTTTAACTAATGGTTCAGACGTTCTACAGACTTTGGCTCAGAACGGGTCAGTTAATGTCGAAGTTCGTTTGAACATTAACGCAAGTGCTTCAGCAGGAAGCTCAGTTCAGGTTTTCCTTGGTGATGCTACCACAGGAACTAACTTTGATAACGTCGCTTCGGACAGTTCTGCTAATGAAGTCAGAACAGTTTCTGATGGAGCAGTCAGCGGGTCTCCGGGAGGATCAGTTAATGGTACTCGTGAAGCTCGTGGTGACATAAGCGTTACGGTTGATAATGATGCTCAACCAAGAGTGAATTTAACAGTTCCGGCAGGACCTGTTCCGCTTGGTTCAGACCTTTCATACTCAATGGAAGTTTGTAACGATGGTCAGCGTCCTTTGAATGCTATTGCACCTGAAACGCAAGTTTACGTTTATGCACCGATTCCGGTGGGAACAGTTTTGAGATCAGGTCAAACATTTGCTCCGGGAACACAATTTACGACATCAGCTTTAAGCACAGCACCTCGTTCAGCAACATGGGTGGGTTCAGTTCCTTCACCTATTTCAAATGTAACGAGAGTAAGAATTCCTGTTGGTGCTTCAGTTGCTACCGGAACTTGTGTGGCTTCAGTTAGTTTTGAAGTTACGATCACAACGAGTAATGCCAATACACCAATTTATGAAATCGTTGATGTATTTGGTGCTAATTCAATCGGCACAGTTGTTACAGATCAATCAGGTGACAGCGTTGCTGGAAAAGGTGATGGAAACGCTAACTTTGATGAACCGCTTCAAGGTGGATCAGTTAGCTCTACGCAAGGTTTCCAACAACCTACATTACTAACACAAGTTGGTAACGTATTGATCGGACCACTTAACGCTGCAAATGCTGTCGGACCAACTGACAATAACGATGATTACACGAATATGAGTGTAAACACGGGTATTGCAAATGTTGCTCCGGGTGGTAACACAACAGCATCAGGACAGATTGTATTCCAAAACACTGTTCAAAACACAGGTAATGCCGATGATACATACACCTTAACTGCTCCGACAGTTCCGGCTGGATTTACGGTTGAAATTTCAACTAACGGCGGAACAAGCTTTACGACAGTTAGCGGTGGTGGTAGCACAACTTTACCGATTGCATTTGGTAATAGTGCGAACATACTCGTTCGAGTTAGTGCTCCTACAGGACAAGCAGTTTTGACAGGATTTGAAACAGTAATTCGCGCTACTTCGAGTATTACTAATACCAATTCAAACGACACAATTGACCGACTCTATACAGGATTCGTCAGACTTGTGAAATCACGTACCGTTGCAAATGGAACGGGCGTTGGTGGAGCGACTGATGCTGTGCCGGGTGCGGTTATCACTTACACAATTGCTTACACAAACATCTCCAGTACAGGTGGCGGTGCCGGAAACGTAACATTGACGGCTCAAAACTTGGTTATCACGGAGGACGGAAATGCTGCTCCAAATAACTGGGCGACATTTACCGATCATGTTCCAAGTAGTGCAAGTGATTCAAGAGGTGGAACTATAACAGGAGACGTTGCTAATTCAAATCTCCTGACCGACACAATTGCCTCGCTTCCGGCGGGACAGGGCGGTACGTTTAGTTTCCAACGAACAATCAGGTAAATAACTTGATGCCTTAAAAGTATGGGCATCCGATAAAAACGCGATGCCTATACACTTTTAATTTTCTCAATAAAATTGTGTGTCTTTCTTTCACAATTCTGTCTTGAATATGAAGAGCCTGAATACGATTAAAAAAGCTTTAATAGTTTTCATAATTTTATATACATTAATTTCGGGAGGAATAATTTCTTTCGGTCAAAATTTAACTTCAGCAGGCGAAACTGTTTTTAATATAGCCAAAGCTTCGTATGAAGATGATGCAGGAGATAAATATGACACAGTTTCTCAGATTGTAAACTTTACAGTTCAGGCAATTTCTTCGATCGTAGTTACGCCCGACGAAACACAAGCTTCAAAGGTTGTCGGACCAAATGAACAGATCATTAGGGAATTTGATGTTTGCAACACCAGCAATATTACAGATTTTTATACTTTAACTCAGGCAAGCGTAAGTTCCCCTGCAGAAATTACTGCTCTATATTTTGATGTTGATAACAGCGGCGATGTTTCATCAGGTGATATTCAGATTTCTCTAAATAACACCCAAAGCCCGAATATCGCACCCGGTTCGTGTATCAAAGTTCTAGTTCTTATAGATACAAAAAGTATTACACCTACTGAAAGACTGGAAGTTAGCATCAATGCACGTTCGGGAAATACAAGCACAGCAAATGGTGCAGTTGAAGATTCAGGTCGAATAATAAACACAGCAGGAAAAGGTGCTGTATTTACGAATCCAAATGACCCGACATTAATTCCACTCAAATTAGTGGAAAATCAACCAACTTTTACGACGGGCAAAAATCAACCTTTAGATTATCTGATAGCTTTTCGTAATAGTGGCGAGGTAGAAGCTCGTGATGTTGTTATTACCGATGATTTCCCCGAGCAAATTGAATATGTTCCAAACACCTTGCGTGTAAATGGAAATGACGTAACTGATGTAAGAGATGCTGACGAAGGAGAAGTCATTGATAACCGGCTTGTTATTCGTCTGAATGACCCTGTTCAAGCAGGTGAAGAAGTTCGTATAAATTTCAAGGCAATAGTTATTAAAAATGACAACCCCGGTCAGGGTATCGTTAATATTGCTAATATCACCTCAAGCAATGCACAGGCAGTTGATACTTCACAGGCAATTGTTGTTATTGATCCTTTCGGAACCGTTTATGCAGCAAGAGGTGGTGAAGGCTCACCAATTCCGGGAGCAACAGTTACGATTATCACCGATCAGAGTTTAAGAACTCCTTTGCAGATTCCGCAGGGAAACGGTTTTGAACCGAACTTTGATAATGAAAACCCTTATCTGACTAATTCACAAGGTCGTTTTAGTTTTGCTTTGCGTCCTGACCAACTCGGTAGCCTTTTAATGCCTGCAACATATTTTGTGACCGTTACGGCAGATGGTTTCCGACCGCGTTTAATAAGAATTAGCATCAGCCCGAATGGAAATGGATTGTTCAGAATGCTCGTTCGTTCAGCTGACGGAATGCCGATTGCTGTCGCAGATGGTTTTGCTCTGACCGAAAATGAGGTTGAAATTGCCAGTATTGCCGACATTGCTATGAACATTCCGATGTTTGAGAATTCGACATTGGAAATAAATAAAACAGCGGATCGTGTTCAGGCAGAAGTTGGAGATTTAATTACCTATCGAATTGAAATCGGAAATTCCAGCGTAGCACCTCTATTTGATACTGTTGTCAGAGATACTCTGCCGAATTCATTCAATTTTGTTAAAGATTCAGCCCGAATCGAGCGTGGCGGAACAAGAACCAAAATTGAACCCGAAATTATTGATAATCTATTACGCTTCCGAGTCGGACGTTTAGGCAGTGGTGAAAGAATCACCCTGATTTATCGTGTCAGAATCGGTGTTAACGCCAGACAAGGTGATAACTATAACTCAGCTGTTGCTGCGGGGCGTTTTACATCAGGAGAAATTATTCAAACGGATAGATCTCGGGCTTTGGTCAGAATCAATCAAGGTGTCTTTTCAATGAGACAGGTCATCATCGGAAGAGTTTACGTTGATGACAATGCTAATAATGTTTTTGATAAAGGTGAAAAGCCGGTTGCAGGAGCAAGAGTTTATTTAGCTAACGGAAATTCTGCGATAACTGATTCACAAGGGATGTATAACATTCCGGCTGTTTCTTCCGGAGCACAGGTCGTTGCGATTGACCCGATTACACTTCCAAACGGATATGTTTTAACTGACAATCGCTCACGCTCAGGAAAAGATTGGACAAGACTTCTAAGAACTCCCCTTGGAGGTGGAGGTCTTCTCCGACAAAATTTTGCGTTGGTTGAATCAAGCAATCCTGATATAAACAAAAACTTAGAAGACAAAAATTTTGTTAAAACAAAAGAAGTAGTTTCAGAAGATAAAGCTAATAAGGAAAAAGAAGCCAAAGCTCCGAAAAAAGTTTACAAAAAGGTTGCTCCGGGTGGAGTGTTGGTACATTCATTAAAAGATAAACAGGTTATTTTAAGCCCTGCGTTTAACTTTGATGTAAGCGTTGCCAAAGATTGGAAAACAGAAGTTTTAATAAACGGTAAAGTTGTTAGTCAACAAAGTATCGGAACAACCAGAAAAGACCCTAAAAACAAAATTGTAACCTACACATTTATCGGTTTGGGACTAAAACCAGGACCGAATAAATTCCGTGTGACAGCGGTTGGTGCAAATGGTGAAAAAGGCGAAAGTTCCGAAATGATTCTTTTCGGACGAGGACCTGTTAAGAGATTTAGAATTTTGCCTGAACGCAAGGAATTACAGGCTTCGGGAAGAGATTCCACGAACATTGTTATTCAAGCTTTTGACCAATGGGAAAATCCTGCCCAAGATGGTTCAATCTCTATTCAGACATCAGCGGGAAGGTTTGTAAGTCTTGAAGAAAACGTCAAGAAAAAAGAGGTTTTAGAAAAAGCTAACTCAATCGTTGCCGCAGGTGCAGAAAGCTCCAAGGGGATTTCAGCCGAACAGGTTAATGAAGTTGTCCAACAAGAAAAAATTAATCTTGTCGGTGGTGTCGGAGTTATCAAACTCGTTTCAGATAATCGTGTCGGTGCTGCCAAAATTGAGGTTGTCAGCGGAACAACTAAAGCTGAAACTGATATCAGATTTGTTCCCGAGATGCGACCGAGAATTCTCGTTGGTTTAGCGGAGGTTACGATCGGAAATGCTGCTCCTGATATGCAAAACCGTCAGGTTGACGAAGATGTTCGCAGTCACGTTCAATTTTTCTATCGGGGAAGTTTCTTCGGTGATAAGAATCTTTTAACGCTTGCTTATGATTCACAGCAACCGCTCAACCGCGTTAATGGACAAGACAGACTTTTCCAACTAAATCCGCTCGACAGAACCTATCCGATCTTTGGAGATTCTTCGACACAATTCCAAGAAACCGAATCAAACAGCAAAGTTTATGCACGCCTCGATCGCGGCAGAAATTATGCGATGTTCGGCGATTTTGATGCAGATATGGAAAACAGTCGTCTCTTAAGCTACGGACGACGTTTGACGGGCGTAAAACTTCATCTTGAAAATGACAATGATGATTTTGTGAGTGTTACAGGAGCAAGACCTGACACATCTTTCGCAAGGCAGGTTATCCCGGGCGGAAGTCTCGGATTAGTCCAACTCGCTTACAGTGATATTTTGATCGGTTCGGATGTTTTAAGTTTAGAAGTCCGCGACCGCAGAAATCCTGAGATTATTCTTTCGAGAGAGGTTCTAACCCGTTCGCTTGATTACAATATAGACACTTCAACTGGAACAATTTTCTTTTTACGACCAATTCCAACATTCGACCGCGATTTGAATTTGATACAGATTGTCGCAACTTACGAATATCGATCAAATTCGTTTGAATCAACAGTTTACACAGCTCGTGCAAGTAAGAATTTCAGACGCATCGGTTTACGACTCGGCTTTTCGTTCGTCAACCAACAGCAGGCTGATTCTTCGCCGTTTAATCTCGGCGGATTGGATGCTTCGCTTGATTTGCCGAACAAAGGAAAGCTGGATTTTGAATGGGCGATGAGTCGTGGAAGTTTGAATACAGGCTTTAGCTTCTTCGGAAATAATCCAAACAACAATGGCGAATTTAATGGAAATGCTTTTGCTGTTACGCTTGTTCAGCCTCTGCCATTTAATCAAAGTGTTTTGAGATTTGATGGTGTAAGTGCTTCGAGAGGTTTCTACAATCCATTTGGTGCGACCGTTACGCCAGGCAACACGAGAGGTGCTCTTTCAGTCGAAACTCAACCTGTTAAAAACGCTAACGTGCGTGTGAATTTGGTTGGTGAGAAAAACGAAACTGAAAACGTTGATAATAATCGCATCACCGCTGGAGTCGAATGGTCACAAACAATAAACGAAAAATTACATTTTAATTTCGGTTACGATTTCCGTAAGTATTCTGATAATTTGACGGAAAGAGATATTATTTCAAACCTAATATCAGTCGGTGCAGACATACAGCCAATTGATAAACTTAATATCTCAATCAAACGCGAGCAAAATTTAGGCGAAGCTGATCCGACATTCCCAAATCAAACTTTGATCTCAGCGGATTATAAAGTCAGTAGTGACGCAAAAGTCTTCTTTACGCAGAGACTCTCATCCGCTGCAATTGCTCCAATTTCGGATGTCTCAGGAACCGGATTTGGAAGTTCAAATGCTAGAAATGAAACGGCTATCGGTGTCGAAACTCAGTTTGGAAAATTCACAAGCATGAGCGGTCGTTATCAGCTCGAAAACGGTATCAATGGAACTGATAGTTTTGCTATCATCGGATTGAAAAATCGTCTGCCGATACAAAAAACTCTCTCGCTTGAGGTTGGATACGAGCGTGCATTCCATCTGGCTGGTGAAGGCGAAAGTTATAACAATGTAACTCTCGGAGCAAATTGGCTTCCAAGCGACAGCTTCCGTTCATCTTTCCGCTACGAAATGCGTGACAGAGATGGATTCGGACAGCTTTTCTCATTCGGTGCGGCAGGACAGCTCAAGCCGGGGTGGACGACACTTGGACGTTTCCAATACGGAAATATCAAATTTGACGGTCGCCAAAATCGCGTTACCAACGGGCAAATTGCTATGGCTATCCGCCCGCAGGATACAGATAAATACGGATTGCTTTTCAGCTATCAGCATCGCAATTCTTTCTTTGCAAATACCGAGACAAATGATCTACCAACCAAATTACGTTCCGACATAATTTCGGTTGATGGTTTCCATCAGACTACGCGAAGATTAGAACTTTACGGACGCTTTGGCTTGAAATTTAGTGCTGATGGAAATACCGATTTACCTTACGCAAGCAACTTAACTTACCTGATGCAGGGAAGAGCTCAGTATCGCTTAACAAGACATTTTGATGTTGCCGGTGAGGGACGATATTTATATCAACCTTCCAGCGGTTCGCAAAAACAATGGTTTGGAATTGAAGGCGGGTTCTGGGCAACACCTGATGTTCGAATCGGTGGAGGATACAATTTCTCTCTGGCAAAAGAACCGTTTGGATTTAAGAATGATAGTGTTTTCAACAAAAAAGGTTTCTATTTCGTCCTCTCAACCAAAGTCTCAAACCTTTTCAATCTATTCGGAACTTCCGAAACTGGGTTAAAACATAAAGATGATTACGAAACTCAAGAACGTTTAAGAAAATTAGCTAAGAAAAGAACTAAGAAATAAGTTTTGATACAAAAAAGTTAAAAAGTCTGAAGATTGAATAACTCAAAAAATGATATTCGGAAAAAAAAGAGAAAAAAATCTGAATTTAGCTCATCAAGACAATTCTAAGATTTGTTATGCATTAAGGAGCAAAGGGAGAATTGTATTACTTAGTTTATCTATTATTTTTCTCTTCTTGTTTGTTTCCGTAGAAACATCAAATGCTCAATCTACGATCAGGTTTAACAATGCTCCAACGCTTGTATCAGGCTCGGCTCTGTCTCAGGGAGCAGTTTACAGATTTCCGAATGTTGCTCCGGGAGCAGATGCTTTAGTTACTCTAACGACAATCACCAATCGTGCAACATTAATAAATTTGGATGATAACAGCAGTTTCCCTGATAGGTTTCAACCAGTTATCAGAACTACAGGAAGTAATCGACAGGGTTATGTCAGGTTTGACTTTCAGATCGTCGAATCGGGAACTTCAACTCCAAAGATAGTTCCTGAAGTTTATATTTCTGCTCAAGACATAGATGGTAATGGTGGAACAAATACAATTCGTGAATGGGTAGAGTTTGTTGGAACGACAGTAGCGACCACAGGTTCTCCAACTACTTTGGTCGCAGGAACTGCTGTTGCCGGAGGGCAACGTTACAATCAAGTCAGTTCCTCAAACATCCAACCCGGAATCGGAACGGATGACAGATATGAAATGTACACGACAATTTTAGGAAGTAATCATACTTTTACAATTGTCGGCGGGAACATAACTGGAAGTTCAGGTTGTTCGGGAAGCTCTTGTAACCGTCAAAATTCTTATGCGTTTGATCCGGGATCATCTAATCAACCTCCGCCAAATACTGATGTTTCTATAACTAAAGCAGGTCCTTCAACAGTTCCTCTTAACGGTACAGTTACTTATACACTTGTGGCACAAAACTTCGGAGCAACAAGTGCCAATGGTGCGATCATTAATGACGCAGTTCCTCCGAGTCTAACGAATGTAACAATAACCTGTAGTGCTGCAAACGGAGCTGTTTGTCCTTCAACCACAGGCTTGACGACGCTTAGTAACGTTTATGTAACAGCACTACCTGTAAATGGGACACTTACATTTACTATAATCGGAACAGCTTCAACTGCTGGAACAATAACAAATACTGCAACTATTGCTCCGCCTAGTGGTGGAAATGACCCGAATACAGGCAACAACACTTCAGCAACAATTATTACGACGATAATTGTTCCGCCAAATGTTGGTTTGGTCAAAAGTTGTCCACTACCTGCCAACTGCACATCCGCTCCACAGTTGCCTGATACAGAATTGACTTACCAGATAGATTTCACAAACACGGGTGGCTCAAACGCTTCGGGCTTGGCTATTGTTGATGGAGTCCCTGCTAATACCGATTACAAACTTGGTTCGGCAAATACAAACGCGGGCACAACAGGAATGACATTTGTGATTGAGTTCTCTGATGATTACAATTCATCCAACCCTCCGGCAGCGACTTGGGGATATATTCCGACCAGCGGAGCCGGTGGAGCAGATGCGGGTTTTGACAGAAATGTGAGAGCGGTTCGTTGGAGAGTTACCGCTGGCTCGCTTCCATTTAATTCCCCCAATAATAGCGGTAACGTTGGCTTCATCGCTAAAATACGTTGATCTAAGAAAGAAAGCACAATGATTTTTTTTACAAGAAAAAATCAGAATCAATCATATAAAACTTTTGCCGTAATTTGGCAGGCAAAGCGCACTTTTGCTCGAAGATTTCTTAATTTAGCCCTTCTAACAACATTCTCGTTAATCTTTTCATCCTTCGTTAAGGCTCAAGTTTGTGCGATTCCCGGCAATGACGGTCCAAACACTGCAAGCGGGGTCATAAACACATATTACCCATCTCCTACGTCTGCGAATGCTTCGGGAAGCACAATTCCTGTTGGAGCAGTTACAAATATTGAAAGTGCTTCAACTCCGATCTCAACGGGTGATTTATTGCTGATAATCCAAATGCAGGATGCCAGTATTAATTCGTCAAATAATAGCAATTACGGAGATGGAACGGGCACTGGAAGTGGATTTACAAGCGGAAGAGCAGGATTTTATGAATACGTTGTCGCCACAAATTCTGTTTCAACGACTGGTGGAACTATAACAATCGCAGGCTCTTTATCCAGAACATACCGAAGTGCAAATAACGTCACTAGCTCACGCGGAAAAAGAACTTATCAGGTAGTTCGGATTCCACAGTATTCTTCGTTAACTGTCTCAGGTACGATTCGTGCTGCTTCTTGGGACGGAACATCTGGTGGCGTTGTCGCATTTGATGTTGCTGGAAATCTAAATATGAATAGCGGAACGGTTACTGCTGCAAGCAGAGGTTTTCGCGGTGGTTTGGGGCAAACTCACACTGGAGGATCAGGCAGTAACAGTGACTTCAGAGGGATGTCAACGAATAACAATGGAGCTTCAAAAGGTGAAGGAATTGTTGGAACTCCCCGTCATATTTGGAATGGAAGTTTAGGTATAGATACAGGTGTAGAAGGTTATCCAAATGGCAGCTACTATCGCGGTGCTCCGGGTAATGCAGGTGGTGGTGGAAACGACGGACGTCCATCCAATAATGATGAAAACTCCGGTGGTGGCGGAGGCGGAAACGGTGGTGCCGGAGGACGCGGCGGAAACAGTTGGAATTCTAATCTGCCTGTCGGTGGACGCGGTGGAGCGGCATTTTCTGCGGCTGCAAATCGTGTAATTATGGGTGGCGGCGGTGGTGCCGGAACTACCAATAATGGTGCAACTTCGTCTGCAAGTGGCGGACTTGGTGGTGGAATCGTGTTGATCCGTACAGGTTCTGTTTCAGGAAGCGGGACAATTAATGCTGATGGTGGAGATGCACAAGATTCTAATCCAAGCTGTTGTGGTGATGGTGCCGGTGGCGGTGGTGCAGGTGGCTCGATAATCGTTTTAGCCAATAACACCGCAGGATTATCAGGAATAAATGCTTTAGCAAGAGGCGGTGATGGTGGTGACACGCTTGTAGCCACATCTCCACACGGTCCGGGTGGCGGTGGCGGCGGTGGCATCATTTTTTCCAACGGCTCTTTAGGCTCAACGAACGTATCTAACGGAATTAATGGAACTACTACCTCAAGCAGTAATCCTTACGGATCTCAGCCCGGTTCAAGTGGAACAATAAATCCGCTTATTAATTTACCTTCCGCTCCGGGAACTTCTTCAGGTTCAGAATGTATTCCTGATCTGACCGTTACAAAATCTACTTCAACTCCGAATGTGACTAACACACCGAGCGGAGTTACTGCCAATTATTCAGTTACAGTTTCAAATGCAGCTAATCGTGCGGCAGCAACTCAATTAAATATTTCCGATGCACTGCCGCAACCTATTGCGAATGGATTTACTTATCAAAATACAGTTTCGGTTACATTAAATGGCGGAGCAACTCGTCCTTCAACTACGAATCCTTCAAGCGGTGTGACCAATCCGCTTTGGAGTCAATTTACGATTCCGGGAGGCGGAAGCGTAGTTATAAACTTCAATGTTCTAATTGATTCGGGAATATCCTCAGGAACTTTTCAGAATCCCGCCACAGCAACATATTTAGACCCGACTCGGACAACTTCAAATGGGACTACTTCGGCAAGCTACGATTCTGCATCTTCAACAAATGAAGATGTAACTGTCGTAAGCCCACCGAATGTTGGTTTGGTGAAAAGTTGTCCTGTTCCTGCAGATTGCACGACCGCACCACAATTACCCGATACGGAATTGACCTATCAGATAGATTTTACAAACACGGGCGGTGCGAACGCCTCAGGCTTGACTATTATTGATGGAGTTCCTGCTAATACCGATTACAAACTTGGTTCGGCAAATACAAACGCGGGCACAACAGGAATGACCTTTGTGATTGAGTTTTCTGATGATTACAATCCTTCCAATCCTCCGGCGGCAACTTGGGGATATATTCCGACCAGCGGAGCCGGTGGAGCAGACGCAGGTTTTGATAGAAATGTGAGAGCGATTCGCTGGCGTGTCACGGCAGGAACCCTTTCTTTTGCGTCACCCAATAATACTGGAAGTGTGAGTTTTATTGTTAAAATCCGTTAGATAAAAAATCAATTTAATTTACCTTGAATATTACGCAAGGCTTTATACGCTTGTGCATAGTTTGGCTGTTCTTCAAGTGCCAAGCCATAATGCTTAGCGGCTTCGATCAGTTTTCCTTGTTTTTCATAAACAGTCGCGAGATTAAAGTGCGGAAAGGCACGGGCTTCGTAGCGTGGGGCTTTCATAGCAAGTTTGAACCAACGTTTGCAGTCAAAGTAATTTCCTTTTGCAATTAAATAACTTCCAATGTCGTTGTATGGGTTTCCGAAAGACGGATCAACGGAAATTGCCGCTAAACATTCGGCAATTGCAATATCATAATCTCCCTTAAAACTGTATGCCCAACCCAAAAATGTATAGGCTTCAGCCGTAGGGTAGATTTCAATGGATTCTTTATAAAGTTCGATAGCTTTATCGTAATTACCTGCCATCTGAGTTTCATAAGCTTGATCGAAAATCTCCACAGCTTCAAGTTTCGTTGGATTTGTAATTTCTTGTTTGGAAAACATACTTTTAACCAAAATAAGGATAGACAGATGATTAAGGTAAAGCATTTGTCTATCCTGATTTAGATTTAGTTAATTCTGACAATTCTGCCTTCCAGTTTAGGAGAAATAGTTTTGTTTGGTGAATTATCGATTGCCATCTGAACTATTGCAGCATCTTTTTTGGCAGTTCCTTTTTCGGTTAAAATTTTCGCGTCTTTGAACATTGTGTAGCCATCGCCACCTGCTGAGACGAGAAAGTCAGAAGTTGCTACAGTGTAGTTTTTATTTTCATCGAGCGGTTTCCCCCCAACCAAAATTTCGGTCACGCGTTTTCCGGCAGGTTTTGAGGCATCAAATTTATAACTCATTCCTGAAACTTGAGGAAACCTTCCCGGTTCGGGGTCTTCAGCACTTCTCGCTACGCCATGTTCAACAATCTCACGCAAAGTTTTTCCCGTCAGCTCAACTTTTACAATGTCATTGTTAAAAGGTAGCATCGAAAGAACCGCCCGTTTCGTTAAGATTCCCGGATTATAAGAGTTGTCTGCACGAATTGAACCACCATTTAAGAAACCTATATCAGCTCCTGTTGAATTTCTAAAAGCATCGGCAATAAAATTTCCTACATTGGTTTCTTTTGTGCGATTAGTGACAGAACCAGCATCCAATACGACCGCCGTTCTGCCAATCGGTTCGGCTAACTTTTCAAGCAAATCTTTGTACTTCGCAACGATTGGAGCAAATTCAGGAGCGTCGGGAATTTCATCCGTTACAGGAATTATTTCCCAATCCATATTCATTAATTTCTTTGTTTTGCGGTCAAAATTAAGATTGAATTTGCCCATTTCTCTCGCATCAGCGGTCATCTTAAAAATAGGCGTTCCGTTAGAAGATGATTGTAAAAGCGAATGTTCATGACCGCCTAAGATCAAATCAATATCGGCACAGGTCGCAAGTTTTTTGTCCTGCGGCATAAAAAGATGAGTTAAAGCCACGACCGCATCAACCTTTTCGACCATACGTAAGCGACTTACAATCATATTTGCTGTTAAGCAGTAATCGGTTACTTTGAGAGTGTCATCCATTGATGAAGTCTCTTTTGTTTCGGGTAAGATCAATCCAAATATTCCAACCTTTACACCGTCAAATTCCCGTATCTCAAATTCGGGGGTGTCAGCAAATATTTTTCCTGTTTTGACTTCGACAATATTTGCTCCTAACCATTTGAATTTTGATTCTTTGAGCCGTTTCAATAAGTCAGGTGTTTTTATGTCAAACTCGTGGTTTCCGAAGGCGGCATAATCTAGACCGATCGCATTCCAGGCATCAATCATTTGTGCCCCTTTGTATGTGAGAGTTTCAACCGAAGGTGAAAGCGTATCGCCACCCATCGTGAAAATAACATTTGGGTTTTCCTTCATCGCCTGCTTTCGCAGAGTTAAAAGTCTTGCCAATCCTCCGCGTTTTCCTCCGTCAACCGGCATAAATTGATAGACATCATTAACATGCAAAAAAGTAACTTTGATTGGGGCATCAGGATTCTTATCTTGGGCAAAGATTCCAATTGACAGTAAAAGCACTAGAAAAAATGAACTTATTTTATACATATTCTCCTCAGAATTTATTGATTTTAGGGGTTAAAAGTGTTTTGAAATATTACACTAAAACACGTTTTTCTATGGATGAAAAAAAATTGCAACCAAACCTTAAAGTTTGTATTCTTATAGCCAAATAATCGTTATAAATCATTATAACAACCTAACCCCCTTCAAAAAAATTAAAATTTACTCCAAGAGGTAAAAAAAAGTGAATACAAGATTTTTGCGTCCGTTTTTAGGGGCGGTTGTTGCTATTTTGGGTCTTTCGGTTTTGAGTTTTGCTCAAAGCGAATCAAAACTCGATATTTCAAAAGTTGATATAAAAAACTTTGGACAAATGGATGAGCGTTTTTTTAGAGGTGCACAACCCAAAAAGCGTCAGTTCAAGCAATTAGCAGATTTAGGAATTGATACAGTAATAAATCTGCGGGATGGAGAACGAAAGTTTGAAAGAGGAATGGTAGAATCTCTCGGGATGAAGTACATAAACATCCCGATGAATGACAACAAATATCCGCCTGCCGAAGCGATTGAGAAATTTTTAGCTATTGTTGATGATCCTTCCACTGGAAAATTCTTCGTGCATTGCAAAGGTGGTAAACACAGAGCCGGAGCGATGGGTGCCGTTTATCGTTATCAAAAATATGGTTGGGATTTCGATAAGGTTTTCAAAGAAATGAAGGATTATAAATTCTATACATTTTTTGGAAAATTTAAGGTTATCAAAAGATTTGTCAGAGATTATGGTGAGAAAATGAAAGCTGAAAAAAATGTAGCTTCAACTGAAAAGACGGTAAATTAAATTATCTTCAATAAACAAAAGAAAAAGAGTTCTGCCTTAAATCAGCAGAACTCTTTTTTACTTTACTCATAAATTTGGAGTGCTTTTCGTTTGTGACTCCATTGAATATCCTGTATGTTTTCCGAATCAGAGAACAAGATTTGCTCGGTTAGAGAATCAGTTCTCAAGCCCAATGGAATATTTAAAAAATATGTTATTTTACCGATACTTTTTTCTTCTTTCGGTAAATCAATTCTTCTCAGTTCCGATTCTAAAGCATACTTTTCAAAAGTATCTTTCAAAGTATGCTGAGATTTGTTAACATCTTCTGTCTTGACGGTTAGCTCCATTGAACGGAAAGTTTTTTCATCTTCTTTATATTCAAGAAACCACAATAAACCAACCACAAAGAAAGTTAAAATCATTCCTAGTTGCCAGTAACCGACACCTGCGGCTAGACCGATAGCCAGACTTACCAAAAGAATCGTTATCTCTTTCGGGTTTTTAATGTTAGTTCTAAAACGGACTAATGAAACCGCTGCAAATATCGCAAATGCACGAGCAGCATTGTTTCCAACTATCATCATTAACGACGCTGCTACGACTGCTAACAAAATTTGCGTTTGGATAACGTGAAAGTTTCTCTGAAACAGAGGCAGATCTCTCTTTGGTCTGAATGCAAGCATTGTCGAGAGCAACACTGCAAAGAACAGCCGCGAGAATATTTCCAAACCCGTGTTTGAAAAAGTTGTATTTGTGTAAATAGCTGAAGAATTCAAGATTTCTGAAAATATATGAAATCCGTTTTCTCCATTCCCGCTAGCGGGAGATTTAATTTCATTTTGGGAATTTAAAGTTGCAATTTCAGTATTTGAAGCCGAGGTTGCACTTATATCCGAAAATAGTGTTATAGCGGAAAATGTTAGTAAGCCGACAACTGCTACTAAGTATAAAATTATTACTAATTTTGTCTTCTTAATACTCATTTTTTCGCTAAGTTTCTGTTATTTATTCTTTCAAGTTCACCAATTTTTCTTTTAATTGCTTGTGTCAAAGATCGAATTTCATCTGCTGTGTAATTAGCTGCACGGAAAGCATCTTTGATCTGTTCATCACTGAGCTGTGATAAAAGATTAGTGATCCACATCGTATCTTCAACCTTTATTTCGTCAAAAAGATCAGGATTTCTACCCGCGTAGGAAAATTCGACACGACCGTTGTTAACTCTGTCTATGAACTTTGATTCAACAAATTCACCAGGTTTATTTTTGTGTCTTCCAAATCTCCAGATGACTGGAAAATTTACATATCCTGTTCTGCCAAAAGTTGCTCCTAGATCACTGATGACGTATTGAACTTCTTTTTTATTTCCTTTTTGCACCTCTAAAATTATGTTGTTACTTTCGGTTTTTAAATCCCAATTATTAAGCATCGCCATCATAATTTTAAGACCGATTAATTCATCAGTTCCTTTAAAAGGATTATCTTTCCAATTCCAACGTCCTTCTCTATCAACATTTTTGGGACGAGCTTCCAGTCTTGCATTTTCAAAAGTTCCAACCCCCGGAATCACCAGTTTTGGTACCAGATAGTTGATCTCCGTTTTGTAGCCTAAAGCCCAGATCAATCTAACTGCAGCTGTTTCTGCTTGTGCTTCATTATTTACTTTCGCTACCCATTCGCGTCCATTTGCGTCTTTGATAAGAAACTTTTTAGAAGAACCTCCTTTCTTTTCCTTTATAAAAGTAACTTTGTTGGTGTCAGGTAACATATTTTTGCCACCCGGACCGTAATAAAGGTTCATCTCACTTACATTTACAGGTTCCCAAAGAATTGGATTGGATTTTGTGGTTTTGCTCTGAGCAAAAGCTGATGTAGATAGAATGAAAAATAAACTTGTTATGATTACTGAATAAATTGCTTTGTATTTTTCAAACATTAATTTTTTACCTCTTTCCCTTGTTCGTTATATATAATTTACAGAATTGCTAAAGAGCAATATTCGTGCCATTTTACTCTTTTTGCTTGTAAGTATCTGCAAATGGGGTGTTTATTGGCTTGAAGGTGTTCTGTGGTTTTTGAGTGTCGAGGGAATGTGTGTGGTTTTAGAACAGAGGGTTTTATTGGATTAAATCCAAGTTTAGGAACAGTTTACGATTATTAAAATATCTTACTGTAAAATATTGAAGAACTTATTTAACTACTTCTAAGTAAGTTCTGGCTTCCCAAAATTCAGGGAAGAATTTTTTTGATAAGGTTGTGCGAAGATAACCTGCACCTGCTGAACCGCCTGTTCCTCGTTTCATTCCAAGCATACGTTCGACCATCAAAACGTGATGGTATCGCCAAAGAGCTATGTTTTCATCGTGTTCGATAAGTAAATCCTGCATTATGAATAATTCATGATGATCTTCAGGATGAGTTAAAATTTCGACGATGGTTTTGATCTTCCCATCTTTATCAGATACTTCAAACCCTTCTCTTTTAAGCAAATCCCAAAAAGTATCCGGAAGGCTCGGCGAATTAAATCTTTTGGTCAAACGCTCGTGAGCAAATTCATCAAATTCAAAAAAGTCTAGAATTTTTTGATCTTTTGCACCTGAAACAAATTCCAGTTCGCGGAATTGCATTGATTGAAAACCACTGGCGGGGTTTAATTTGTCTCGAAATTCCAAAAATCCTATTTGAGCCATTGATTCGAGAACGTGTATTTGCGAAACCATAATCTTCTCGATCGCATTCACGGCTTTTAACGAATGATTAGTGCGAAACTTTCGACCTTCGTTCATCCACTGGATCGAAGCATCAACCTCATGCAAGACCTGTTTGAACCAGAGTTCGTAAGTTTGGTGAATGATTATAAACAGAAGCTCATCGTGGCTGGTCGGTTCAGAAAGAGTTTCCTGCAGAATAATTAATTCCGGAACTTTAAGATATTCGTTGTAAGAAAGCTTAGGATTTTCGCCGTATTCAGTCATGATTTCGTTTATAAATAAGAATGCTAAAATGATTTACAAACATCATCATTGATAACTCTTTTTATGTCAATTTTTCATATAAATCTCTCCTGCGGAAAAAAAAACCTTGACACGAGGCTTAAATTTATGTAAATTTTCGGTCAATCTGTCAAATAATACTACACAACAGAAGTTAAATGCCCCCAAAAAATCTTGCAGTTTAAGATAGTTACTTATTTGGAATGAGTTTTAAAACATTTCTTTTTGTCTGCGTTATTTAGAGCCTAGGTCTTTGGGCTCCGCTTAACGTGGACTTTATTATTTTGGCTGAAATGTCAGCTGGAAAAATTACTTTTTAGGTGAACATCTTTATAGAGAGGTTCAAAATTAAATTCACTGAAGTTTGTAGGAGGAATTACAACAAATATGTCGAAAGAATTAGGCACTGTTAAATGGTTTAACAACGCGAAGGGATATGGTTTTATTGAACAACCTGGTGAGCAAGATATATTCGTACATTACAGTGCGATTGAAGGCGAAGGTTACAAGACTTTAATTCAAGGGCAAGAAGTCAAGTTCGAAGTTACAAACGGTCCTAAGGGACCGCAAGCGGAAAACGTGATGAAAGTCTAGGCAAAAAGTTAAATTATCAAGAAAAAGATGAGCCATTTCTAATAAATTTAGAAATGGCTCATCTTTTTTCGTTTGATACATTTGTAAAAATTAATAGATTTCTTCACCTTTTGCCTTTAACTTACGACGCCAAAGTTCGCGGAATGATGTGTATCTGGAAATCAGACCGTTTAATCTATAGCGGGTAGCATAAGATAAATCTCTGTTACCATTAATGCGTTTGATGCGTGCTTCAAGACTTGCTCTTTGTCTGTGCGGGGCTTTTTTAGTTCCGCCATTAAAATAAATATCGAAATCAATTTTAAGTCGGCGAATATCATCTTCCAATCTTTCCAATTGTTCTTCTATTTCTAAAATTTTGTCTTGCTTGGATTGGTTTTTGCGGGAAATTGTGTTTCTAACTAGTGCCATAATGTGTTTTTTCTCTCTTGTCAGGGGGGATGAGGTATTTAATAACCTCTTATTAATATTAAATTCATAACAGAAGGCTTTTTCCGCATTTTAAGCCTTTTAGTTAAAATAAAATTTGCTGTGAATTAATAGTTTAGATTTACTTAACTTTATGGAAAATCAAGAAAAAAAGAATTCGGCGGAAGTTTTACGAAATCTGCCCTCAATAGATACGCTTTTACGAACTGAAACTTCAGCTAAATTAGTTGGTGAAGTAGGAGCAAAACATCTTGCAGGTTTAGCAAGGTTAGTGACAGATTCTCTGCGTCAGGAACTGTTAGAAGAGATTACTGAGAAAAATAACGAAATAGACGCAGAAAAATATTCGCGGGAGATTCTGCTTAAAGAAGCTGAGTTAAGGCTCGAAGATTCTTGGCGACAAGAGCAAAATACAAGCTTGCAGAAAGTTATCAATGCAAGCGGAGTCGTAATTCACACAAACCTCGGTCGCTCTCCACTTTCGGATCTAGCGAAAAAAGCTATGTTGGATGTTTCGGGATATTGCAATCTTGAATACAACATCGAAACAGGTAAACGTGGAAAAAGAGGTGCGAGAGCAGAACACCTTTTAGCCGAACTCGTCGAGGCAGAATCAGCTTTGATCGTAAATAATTGTGCCGCAGCAACTATTTTGGTTTTAACGGCACTTTGTAAAGGCGGCGAAGCCATCATCTCACGCGGAGAAATGGTCGAGATCGGCGGAGATTTTCGCGTTCCTGACGTGATGATTCAATCGGGGGCGGAATTGGTCGAAGTCGGAACTACCAATAAAACCCGTGCTTCAGATTATGAAAAAGCAATCACCGAAAACACACGAATGCTTGTTAAAGTTCATCCATCTAATTATCGAATAATTGGTTTTACAGCTAAACCAAGCATTGCTGAGCTTGCACAGATTGCGAAGCGAAATGATGTTTTACTTTATGAAGATGCGGGTTCGGGAGCGATGTTTGATATGTCAAAGTATGGCTTAAAAGACGAACCGATAATTCCTGACTCGGTCAGAGATGGGGCTGACGTTGTAACCTTTAGCGGCGATAAACTTCTTGGCGGAATTCAGTCGGGTTTAATTGTCGGACGCGGTGAAGTAATCGAACACATCAGAAAAAATCCTCTTTATCGTGCATTACGTGTTAGCAAATTAGTTTACGCCGTTTTAGAAACAGCACTCGAAGCTTTTCGTAAAGAAACGGTTATGCAAGATGTCCCGACTCTGAAAATGCTTGCGATGACGAAAGCCGAATTAAAACAAAGAACGTGGGCTTTCGCACATAAGCTTAGAGAAAAAATTGGCGAAGATGCAGATTTAAAGTTTGAAATTATGGATGGCAAGTCGGTAATTGGTGGAGGTTCAGCTCCTGCGGTTCAGCCTCAAACTACACTTTTTACTATCAAGCACAAAGATTTATCTACGAGTCAATTAGAAGAAAGACTTCGCCATTCAAAGCCACCAGTTGTAACAAGAATTCTGGAAGACAGAGTTTTGATAGATTTGCGAACCGTTGCGGAAGATGAAGAGCCAATTCTTGTGGATACTTTGAGTTCAATAAAAGCAGAGTAGATTATTTTCGATAAAATTCAACACCATCAGCAATTTCAACGCCGATTTTGGCTTCCGATTCGGCATAGTCGAGATGAGCGATTGATTCTGAAATCGCTAAAAATCTGTGAACATTTTCATTGATCGCATCTGGAAATAGTCTCTTCGCTAAATCCCAAGCTGTGATTCCATCTTTTGGTACGAGCGAAATAACTTTTTTTTGTCTCTCATCAATCGCCCGCACATAGCGATTAAAAATTTCTTCAAAATCAATGATTGGTTCACCATGTCCGCCGTAAACAAGTGTCGGTGAAAAAGAACGTATCCTAGCGAGGCTGACGAGATATTCGCCGAGCGAGCGAAATCTTTCGTTAAAATTTATAGGGTCAGGGGAAACAATCGGATTTGGTGTAATTCTTTTTAAGACACAGTCTCCGCAAATTAGAGTTCGGTCGGCTTCTCGTACAAACGAACAACTCCCGGGCGTGTGTCCGGGTGTGTGCAAAACTTTTAGCATACCGCTCTCAAAATCCAAATCTTGTCCATCATAAAGCTCTGTGTATTCGGTTTCGCTGAGTGAATCGGTGAGAAGACTTATTTTTTCGTAAGTTTCCTGCATCTCACGGAAAACTTCTGTGGGGACGCCCGCTTTGTGCATAATTATTTTATGATTTTCCTGCGAGAGTCTTCCAAAAAGATGTCCCGTTTCCCATTTATGCACAAAAATTTCTGCATTTTTAGCTTCATCGCGGATTTGTTTTGCCAAACCGCAATGGTCTTCGTGCGCGTGAGTTAAAACGATTCGGCGTATATCTTTCATTTGAACACCGTTCTGACGAAGTTTTTTCTGCAGTGTTTCAGCAGCTTCCGCAGTTTTTGGTCCGGCATCAATCAGAGTCAGCGGATCTTCTTTTATTAGATAGACATTTACGTCGCCGACATAGAAAGGAGTTGGAATTGAGATGGGAATAATTTTCATATAAACCAGATATGTTAAATTATAAGAAACCACAGATTAACATAGATGCACAAAGATAAACCAAAACTCAAGATCGCAATTGTCGGTGCGGGACCTGCTGGAACAAGCCTGGCAATACGCCTTGCTAAAAATAACTTTGCAGTCACACTCGTCGAACGTGAAAAATTTCCGCGTCATAAGCTATGTGGCGAATTTATATCACCTGAATGCTTAGAGCATTTTCGTGAATTAGGCGTTTTAGACGAAATGTTGATTCGCGGGGGGGACAGAATTTCGCAAACAATTTTTTATTCAGAAAATGGCAAAAATGTAAGTGTTCCGAGCGAATGGTTTGGCGGAAGCAGAAAAGGAGCTTTGGGATTAAGCCGTGCCGAAATGGACTTTCGCTTGATGAAAAAAGCGAAGAGTTTAGGTGTTGAAGTTCTTGAAGAGAATCAGGTTGTTGGTCTTTTATTTGAAAATGAGAAAGTTTGCGGAATAAGGTTGAAAAACTCAAACGGGGAAAATAAAGAAATTTATTCGGACTTAACAATTGATGCGACGGGGCGTGCCAAAGTTTTGTCAAAAATGGCGGGTAAAGAGAAGGAGAGAATACGAGAGAAAAGGGGAATTATTAAATCTCCGAAAGCCGGGACTCGAAATTCATTGGTCGGATTTAAGGCTCATTTGAGAAATGTTGAAATGCCGAAGGGGCGTTGTGAAATTTATTTTTTTCGAGGCGGATATGGTGGTTTGAGTTATGTTGAAGATGGAGTAGCCAATCATTGCTTTTTGATAAAAGCTGAGATTGTAAAAGAATTTAAAGGCGATGTGAATAAAATTCTGAACAAGGTGATTTTTAAAAACGAACGTGCCAGAGCAATGATGGAAAGCTCGGAAAATGTTTTTGATTGGCTCGCAGTTTCGGTTGATGGATTTGGAACAAAAGATTTGAATCCCGCAGAAAACCTTTTGACGGTTGGAGATGCTTCGGCTTTTATTGACCCTTTTACAGGAAGCGGAATGCTCATGGCACTTGAAAGTGCAGATATCCTGTCGGAAATTATTACAGAAAACCATTTTTCACTAAATGAAATTCCGAAAGTTTATAAAACTCTACACAAATCAAAATTCCAAAAAAGATTGCGTGTTTGCAGTGTTATGAGGCGTTTATCTTTTACTCCCAATTTTGCCAAAATTGCTATTTCTTTACTGAGTTTGAGCAGAAAATCAAGAGAGATTTTGGTACATTCAACAAGAAAAGCTGAGGTTGGAAAATAACTTCCTACACACAAAATTCACAAAAATGTTACATTTTGCTTGCCTTTAGGGGTTTTTTCCCGTTAAAATTCCAAAGCTATCAAATCTAAGTAAATAATTATTTTGTCAGTTAAATTGTAGATTTACCCTGCTTGTAGAAATGCACAAAGAACCCCAACTTTCTGTAAAACTTCTGTAAAACTATAGTTTAGAAAGCTGATGAAAATTTCAAAAAAAGTTTCTAATATTAGTAAGGAGATAAAAACTAATGAAAGCATTTCCTTGGCAACTTACTGCTTTGGTTCAAAAAACCTTGATGTTAGCAGTAATTGTATTTTTAAGTGTTAGTGCGGCATTTGCTCAGGCACAGGCAAGCACGGCGGACTTGGTTGGCACGGTTGTTGACCCAAGCGGTGCTGTGATTCCCGGAGCAACCGTAACAGTAAAAAATAGTTCAACAGGTTTAAATAGAACTGTTACAACCAATGATGAAGGTGTATATCAATTCATCGGACTTCCTCCGGGAACATATGAAGTTTCTGCGGAAGCTCCAACCTTTAAGAAGGTTGTTATCGGCGATGTAAAAATAACAGTTGGACAGCGTGCGGAATTGAAAATTCCGCTTGAAATCGGTGATGCCGGTGCAGTCGTTAATGTTGATATAAGTTCTGTCGAGCTGGTTGAAACTACAAGTTCTACCGTTTCAAATACGATTGAACAACAACGTATTGAGAACCTGCCAATCAATGAAAGAAGTGCGACGGGATTTGCGTTGACAATTTCAACGGTTGGTCGTGATAACGGTCGTCCGATCGGTCCTGCACCGACATCAGGAATTAACGTTGGTGGACAAAGAGGACGTTCGACGCTTGTGCAAGTTGACGGTGCAGACTTTACCGATAACTCAGTAAATGCAGCACGCACAACCGTTTCACAAGAAGCTGTTCAAGAATACCAAGTTACGACAAACTCATATGCTCCCGAATTTGGACGTGCAACAGGCGGAATCGTTAATGTAGTTACAAAACGCGGGACAAATGAATTTAGTGGAAACGTATTCGGTTTTATACGTGATAAAAGTATCCAAGCTAACAATCCTTTCGCACCTATAGATAATGCAGATTTTCGTAGAACTCAATGGGGCGGCACTTTTGGCGGACCAATTGTTAAAGACAAAACATTTTTCTTCGCTTCTTACGAAAGACGTGATAGAGATGAATCGGGCTTTTTTACAACTGACGTTGGTGGCAACTTAAATAGTTCGGTTACTGTAGGAGCACCTTTCTTGCCGTTTAGTCAAACATTTGGCGGATTGACTGCTGAGCAAGCACAGTTTGCACAAGGACTGCTCGGAAATGCTCAAACTGCTAATCTTGGTATTCAGTATTTGTATCTTGCCTCAAGCGGAACTAATACCGCTTTGAACGGCGTTAACCCGCTGTTGAGTGTTGGTGGCACAATTATGGCAGGGCAGCAAGTTGGACCAAGATTTGCTCTTTCAGGTGCACCTGTTCCATCTGGAACAACAGGAGCAAATGGTTTGCCAATCGCATTCCGTCCGCTCAATGATTTGCAGCGAATTTTCCCTGTAACAGAAGACACAAACTTTTTCTCAATTCGTGGCGACCACAATATAAATGCAAATAACCAATTAACAATGCGTTTTGGTTGGAATACAAACGATGTAACAGGTATTCAGGTTGAATCACAAAACCAATCAATCGGACAAAATGACTTTTCCAGAACGGGTGTTCAAGACTTAACCGACTATTCATTTTCTACCGGATTAAACTCGATTTTGAGTGCCAATTGGGCAAATGAATTTAAGTTTAGTTTTGGAAGGCGCGAAACTTCTTTCCGTTCACAAAATGGTGAAGCTGTTGCGTTTAACATTTCAGGTTCAGCTTTTATTGGTCGTGAATTATTTTCACCTGTTGTTCGCACAGAAAACCGTTATCAGTTTGCTGATAACGTGAACTGGGTTTATGGCGATCATATTTTCAAGTTTGGTGGAGATATTAGTTTCGTTCGAATACCAAGTTTTGAATTTGAACTTAACTTTGCAGGATTATTTAATTTCGGTCCTACCGTAGCTAGCAACCTGTTATGTTCAGGTCAAACAGGAGCAGCTTTAGCGGCATGCCAAGCGGCAACTGCCACTGCACCTAGTTTCACGCCTGTCCAATCATACGGACTTGGTTTTCCATCGACTTATATTCAGGGTTTTGGTGATCCAACAGGAGATTTTAGTAATACTCCTATAGCCTTTTTTGCTCAGGATACATGGAAGGTTATACCTAATTTAACAATCAATTATGGTGTTCGTTATGACGTTGAATACACAAAACAAATTGATCCGGTTGGTATTACGGATCCGCTTTCAGGTATTAGTCTTTCTGCCGCAGATGTTTTAGCGGCACAGAATGCTGTAAATGTTCAACAAGGTATTCCGGTTGATAAAAACAACTGGGCTCCGCGTTTTGGTTTTGCCTATGATATCAACAATGATGGTAAAACTGTAATTCGTGGTGCTTTAGGATTATTCTACGACCATCCATTGTTAGCTATTGCAACAAACTCTGACGTTGCTGATGCAGCTCAACAGCAACAATCTGTATTGACAGCGGGTAGTCCTGCTTCAACATCACTTTTGAATGCAGCACAGGTTTTCCAAGGAACAGTTTGTGTTCCGGGAGCACCGCAAACACCTGTCTGTGCGGCACAAGGTCCGGCAGTATTTACACCGGGCGTTGCACCAACAGCAAATTATCAGTTCGGCAGACAACGTTTTGATGACCAAACCTATACAGGTTTTGGTGCAGTTCTTCCGTTCTCTCTTCCGATTTCACAAGATTTTGAGTATGCATATGCAACCCAAGCTAACTTTACGGTTGAGCGTCAATTAACTAATGATATGTCTCTTTCTGTTGGATACATTGGCGTCTTTGGAAGGCATCTTCCGCATCCGACAGATTCAAATACACCAAATACAGCATTACAAATAGAAAACTTCCGTCGTTTTGCAGGACGCGATCCTGTAAGTACAACTGAAGCAGTTGCCTTCTCAGTTCCAATGGCTAGCAGTGCTGCTTTTACTGTTGTTATTCCGGGAATGGTTGCTGTTAATAATGCAACGGGATTAGGATTTGTTGCTCCGGCAATTGCTAATTTCTTCCGTCCAAATGCTCCTAACTATTTCTTAGCAAGTGCATTAAGTGGAGGATTGGTAACACAAACGGCTTTAGACGCCGCTTTAGTTGGTGCAAATACTGTGAGAACTCCTGGAGTTCTTACTCCGTTTGGTGCTGTTAATACTCAGGTTTCTGATGGTAATTCAAGCTACAATGCTATGAATGTTGAACTCAAGCGTCGTTTTGCTAATAACTTCACATTTTTAGCTTCTTACACTTGGGCTCATTCGATTGATGATTCATCTGATTTGCAAACACTTTTACTTCCGCAGGATGTTACTCGTTTTGATTTGGAAAGAGCTGATTCATTGTTCGACCAGCGTCATCGCTTTGTGTTTAGTGGTGTTTTAGCGTCGCCACAAGGTTGGAGAACATCTGACGCGACTTGGAAGAAGATTTTTGCAGACTTTACAGTTGCACCAATTATCGAAATTTCATCAGGTCGTCCGTTTAATATCATTACTAACCAAGACACAAACAATGACCAAGCGACACAAACTGATAGACCAAATGTTGATGCAAATGGTGTCTTAACAGTTCCGGCACCATTCCAAATCGGTAACCTCGGACGTAACCGTGGAATCACAAATTATTTTGCAAATGTGGATTTACGTTTAACTCGTTCTTTCCGCTTTGGTGAACGCTTCAAACTTGACTTGATTGGAGAGGTCTTCAACCTTTTCAATAAATTCAATGAAGCATCAGCGTCACCATTTATTGATGATGTAAACGCCTTTGGACGACGCGATAGCGGCGGACGCTTTTTCAGTCGTCCGACAGCTGCATTTGATCCGCGTCAGTTCCAATTCGGTGCGAAATTTAGCTTCTAATTCAGAGAAGTTAACTTAAACTATTTACTTGGCTGAATGGCTCAAAGCTGTTCAGCCTTTTTTGTGTTAAGATTTGCTTTCTATGAGCTACATTGCAAATAAAATCTTGATGGTTCGTCCGGCAAGTTTTGGCTATAACCCACAAACTGCTGAGAGCAACGCATTTCAGGTCGAAGTTGATTTGAGCGATGAAGAAATTCAAGCAAATACATTACGAGAATTTGATTCGATGGTGACTCAATTAAAAGAAAATGGAATCGAGGTTTTAGTTTTTGAAGACACAATTGAGCCTTACACACCCGATTCTGTTTTTCCGAATAACTGGTTTTCAACTCATTCTGATGGAACACTCTGTCTTTATCCGATGGAAGCAGAAGCAAGACGTTTTGAAAGAAATCCCAAAATTATATCTGAAATAAAAGAGAATTTTGCTGTAGCTAAGGTTTTAGATTTTTCTCATCACGAAAAGGAAAATAAATTTCTGGAGGGAACAGGCAGTTTAATTTTAGATCACGGAAACAAAATTGCTTATGCTTGCATATCTTCACGCACAAATGAAGAGGTTTTGAATTATTGGGCGAAAGCTTTGGATTTTGAGGTTATTAAATTTCATAGTTTTGATGAAAATGGAAAAGCCGTCTATCACACGAATGTGATGATGTGCTTGGGAGATAAATTTGCTGTTGCTTGTCTGGAAAGCATAACTAATGAAAATGAAAGGGAACAGTTTGTACATAGTTTGCATCAGACAAACAGGGAAATCATCGAAATTTCCTTCGAGCAGATGAACAAATTTGCCGGAAATATGCTTCTTTTACAAAATAAAAATACAGAAAATATTCTTGTAATGAGCCAAACTGCTTTTGAATCTCTAGATAAATACCAAATCAAAAAACTTAAATCACACGCGAAACTTTTATCTTTTGATATAGACATCATCGAAAAATGTGGTGGTGGCTCAGTTCGCTGTATGATTGCCGAAAACTTTTTATCTCCAAATAAATAAAATTGGATAAATCAAAACTTACTAAATTAATTAAACAGAAAGCTCTGGAAATAGGATTTCATAAGGTTGGCATTGCTAAGGCTGAGAACCTTGAAATCGAAGGTGAGCGTCTCAAAGAGTGGCTGGAAAGAGGTTATCATGGAGAAATGCGTTGGATAGAACGCGAACCTGAAAAGCGTTCTAATCCTAAAGTTCTATTGCCGGGAACAAAGTCAATCATTGTCTTAGCAATGAATTACTATACTCCACACGAGCACGAGGAAGATGATTCAAAAGGAAAAATTTCCCGTTATGCATGGGGGGACGATTATCACGATGTGGTCAAAGAAAAACTTTGGGAATTGTATGGGTGGATTCGAGAAACAATTCCTGATGCAAAAGGGAAAGTTTGCGTTGACACAGCACCGATTATGGATAAGGCTTGGGCAGTTCGAGCAGGACTCGGTTGGCTGGGAAAGCATTCAAATGTAATTACTAAAGAGTATGGTTCATGGATTTTTATTGGTGAGGTTTTGCTTGATCTGGAATTAGAATATGAAACTGATTTGATCGAAGATCATTGCGGAACTTGCACGGCTTGTCTTGATGCTTGCCCGACAAACGCAATTGTTCAACCTTTTTTAGTTGACTCAAACGCTTGTATATCTTACGCTACTATTGAATTACGTTCCCCGGAACTCCCAGATGAAATTACTGAAAATTTAGAAAGTTGGCTTTACGGTTGTGATATTTGTCAGGATGTCTGCCCATGGAATCGTTTCCAGAAGCCAACGGAAGAAATTAGATTTGAACCACGTCCCCAAAATGTAACCGCTGATTTAAGTGAAATACTTTCGTTAACTCCCGAAGAATACACTCGAAGATTTCGCCGTAGTGCTATGAAACGCACCAAGTTAAATGGTCTGAAAAGAAATGCCAAGGCGTTAATTAATGCAAAAAAATAATCTCAAACTTTTTGCAGTATGGAGAAAAGAAATAAATGAGATATTTACGACACTTTTTAGTTTTTTTAGTTGTACTTAGTTTCGTAAGTTTAGTCCGATCAAGCGAAATTATTCGCAATTCGGAAAATAACATAAAACCGGATGAAACGTCCGAAATAATTGTTGCGGTTACGGGCGGAAGAGTCCGTAGTGAACCTACTACAAAATCCGAAATACTCAAACAATCCACAATCGGGACACGCTTTACTGTCTTAGAAGAAAAGAACGGTTGGTACAGGGTTGAACTTTCTAAGAGCGAAAATGAAGACGAAGAAGGAGAGACAGGTTGGATTTCTAAATCCATAACTAAAAAGTATGATGGTTCAAAACCGGGAAAACTTTATCAGGATGTTGTAGGCAAATATTTCAAACGCAAGTCCATAACATTTAACACCGCCAGAGAAATATTTGAATTTCTACCAAGAGCTGCGGATGAGGCAAAGACGTTTGAAACAGGTGGAGATTTGCGTCTTAAGCACTTGCTAGCTTTGTCATCTGTTTTGAAAGCAGTTCCAGTCAACAAACAAGACAAATCACCATACAAGGAGTTTTTAGCGAAGTATAAAAACGACATTGTTTACAGCGAACCTGCGGGAGAATGGTACGTTCGTTCAGATAAATTCTGGCAACTCCATGAGCGTTATAAAAAATACAAGATAGGTGAAGATATAGCTTGGCAAGCTGCGGGAAATCCAATTCCGGGTGAGTGCGAGGGTTATATAAATTGTTATCTTTATATGCTGAGAGTAACGGATGGTGAATATCTGAATTTTTATCCGAATGGAAAATATAGCCGAAAAGCTCTATTAGATGTAAATAATCTCTTGCAGCCGATAGTCGCTGATCTTCAAACCAAAACCGTCTATTACACAACAAGTGATATAACTGATAGAGCAGAATTCAACCGAATGTTATCTGAACTTAGAAAAATTATTTCTAATACTCCATACATTGAAAAGCAAAAAATTCTCAAGCAAATTAGCTTAATTGCAGAAGGGCACAGGTAATTACGAAAAAACTAAAGCAAAAGAAGCGATTGACTGAGAGGTCAATCGCTTCTTTTGCTTTAGTTTGAATACATCATAAATCGAGTAACTAAAATTACTGTGTAAATAATTGTTGCACAAAATTAAACAATGTTGTTATAATGAGTGTTATTGTGGGAAATAATATAAAATTGGCACAAAGTGTGTCGTATCTATCAATTTATGGTCCACAATTCTCCCAAAACATTCCTTAATTATTCAACAAAAAATAAAGGTTTTTCACTTGTTGAGCTACTTGTCGTTGTCGCAATTGTATTTATCGTGGCAACTCTGGCAATCGTTAGTTTTAGCAGTAGAGCATTGTATTATGCCGACCATCAGGCGTATCTTTTGATGGACGCCATCAAAGAAGCCCGCCAACGAGCTATAACTCAAAGAGAAACCATTCGTCTAGAAATAAGCGAAGATAAAAGGCAAATTCGCTTAATAAATGAAAATGAAGCGGGGGATGTAAGTGATGATGTTGTTTTTAAAGTTATAACTTTAGCAAATTCAAGCGATCTTACTTTTAATGCAGCACCTGATAATATTGGTGCTACACCAGAAGAACCAACCCCCGTCCCTACCATAGAATTCAAAACCAGCGTTCATCCTTTAAGCCAATCTGAAAAAGTAGCTACTCTCCGATTTCTGAAAAATAGCAATGTCGTTAATGCAGGATCAAATGCAATCGGAGATAACTCAGCTGTTACTGGAGCGACCATTTATTTTTGGAAACCAAAGGTTTCCGACGATGGAGCAATTTCAGATAACGGAGAAGTTATCAGAGCAGTTACAGTGCTTGGTAGTTCGGGCAATTCAAATTACTGGAAATGTCCTGTCGAAAACGATCAATGTTCAAGTTGGAAAAAATAAAAAAATCACAAAGGGGGAGCATATTAAATGAAGAAAAAAATAACTGAACAAGATGGTTTCACATACATGGAAGTGATGATCTCGGTAGTTATCTTGACGGTTGGCATCATGGCACAACTATCTGCTCTCAGCTTAAGTATGTTAAGAGCCAGCGAAGCAGAAAAAAGAAACACCGCTCGACAAATTGCCAGTTCAACCATTGAATCAATTTTTGCAGCACGCGATTTAGGAAATGCGAACGGTATAAATAATTGGGACGCTGTAAATTTGGATAGCGTCAACAGCAATGGAATTTTCAAATCAGGCTGGCATCCGATTAGGGAAAGTGCAGGACAAGACGGAATTCATGGAACAGCCGACGATGCTTGTGGATACAATGCGACCTGTCAGGCTGGTGGATATACAAATGACAGTGCGATTATAGATGGTTTTGAAAGAAAAATAGAAATTATAGACGTAAATGAAACGGGTGTTATAAAAGTTAAAAAAAGGCGAATTGAAGTGAAAATGAGGTACTACGTTGGACAATTAAGACGCGAAGAAACCTTATCTACTCTGCTTGCAGATTTACCGTTTTACAAATAATCAACTATGTACAAAGAAACGAGCAAAGAATATTGTGATCAAAAGCGAGAACAAGGTTTCTCGTTGATTGAGCTATTGATCGCAGTAGTGATTTTTTTAACGGTGATGGCGGCAGTTTTTGGAGTTTTAAGAACAGGAATAATTGTCCGAAATTCGATCAACAATCGTTCTGAAACAGTCAGCAATGCACGTACTGCAATAAACTCTGTTGGGCGTGAAGCGGTCAATGCCGGATTGGGATATTCTAGAACAGGAAGTATCGTTGCGGATGATTTTGCCTATGACCTGCTAAAAATTCCAAAAGATTCAGGTAATGAACGAGATTTGTTTACCGGAGTGATGGCAGGAAACAATATTAATTCAAGTAAGTTGTCTAAAAACGGTCAAAAGAACGATGTTATCGCCTTTGTTTATAGAGATTTATATTTTAATGATGGCGAGCCTGTAATCGTAACTGACGCAGGAACATTTTTTAATTCCCCTTACATGGAAACTGAAACGAATGGATGTGTTAATTGTAAAAAATACGATCTCTATTTAGTAGAATCAGCAGATGGTAACAAAGCTCTCGGTTTAGCAACAGACATAACATTTAGCAAATACATATATTTCAATGACAATGATCCGCTTGGGTTAAATAAAAAAACAAATGGTAATGAAGATGAAAGAAGTATTTTAACGCCCTGTACCACAGGGACTTCGAACTGTTTTAACTATGACCCTCAAGCAACAATTAAGAAGGTATATTTAATAAGTTATAGAGTCAATAATGATGGAACTTTGATTAGAACTACATATGGAAATAACACAGGAGAACCTTCCAACAAACAAATTCAAGAACATCCGCTGGCATACAATGTTCAAAATTTTCAAGTTAAATACTTGATGCAAGATGGAACCATCTCCGACGATCCTTCAAACGGAAACACCGAGCAGTCAAAAATGAATGAGGTTGTACAAGTTGAGATCACGATTACAATTCAAGCTGAAAATAATGAAGATGGTGTTTCAACTACCAAGTTAATCAATCTCACATCCACATTCAGCACACGTAATCTCCGATACGATAATGAATAATAAAGCGAGGGGAAATATGAAAAGCCTACACACTCCAGACAAAAACACTCAGAAAAAAACAATATCAAATAAAGAGTCGGAAAGAGGAGCCTCTCTGATAGTTACTCTATTTATTTTGCTACTGCTGATGGGCTTTGTAGCTCTGGCTATCTCAAGAACTTCAACGGAAACAATCGTTACAAATAATGATGTCTCCGAATCTAAAACGTTTGCTGCAAGTCAGGCAGCTTTGGAAAATACTACGCGGGATTTCGTGGATGTTTTTGAATCAAAACTAGCTCCTAATGATGGTGATGTCACAACTGTGGAAAATAAACCTGTTCCGGGTTTTGGCGATTACACATTTACTAAAGATATAACCAAAATTAAATCACCGGCACCGGTTATTTTAACAGGAGGAAGTTATGGTGGGCTGTATGCACTAAGAGATTCCTGGGAAATCAAAACCTTAGCAGTTGATAATTTTACGGATGTAAAGGTTGAGGTTAAACGGAGATTTTTTAGTGACAGGATTCCGGTCTTTCAGTTCGGAGTTTTTTATGAAGATGACTTGGAACTAAATCGTCCTCCGCTTTTTACTATTGGTGGAAGAGTTCATACCAACGGAAATTTCTTTGTAAGTTCATACAATGGAAGCGGAATTTATTTTGATTCAAAAGTCACGGCAGTTGGTGAAATAGTTAACGATATATGGAAAACAGGAAGTTCTTTATACTCAGGTGTAGATGATCAAGGGCAGGTCTATGTAAAAGACGCTTCGGGGATTTCTCAAGAATTAAAAACCGGAGAATCAAGCGTAATTTGTAAAAATCCTTCGGGAACAAATGTCTTTGCTTCAAGACCCGAATTGCCTTATTGCAGTAAAAACTCAAGCTGGACGACTCAAAAAGCAAAATTTCAAGGCAATTTAGAAAGTAATGTATCACCATTAAATTTACCTCTTTCGAAGATAGGCTTGAATTTAATTGAGGTTGTTAAACGCGGAAAAAATGTTGGTGATCTAGCCAATGTTGGAGGAAGCGTTGTGGCTGTCAGTAGTACGACACAGGATTCAGAAACTCTTTCTAGAGAACGATTTGCTAACAAGCCTGGCATAAGAATTTCTCTAGCAGATGCTCAAAACAAACTTCCGGGCTGTGTTTCGGTCGTTGCAGGACAGAGTTGTGGAGTGCGTCTTGATGGGACTCTCGGAAGTTCGATCGGCTATCAACCTAAAGCGATGGTGGATGGTTACACAGCAACAGCTCTAAATGCTACTCGTATGGCAATCAACGGAAGAGAGATTTGGATTAAAGTCGAAATGGTTTCATACGGCATAAACGACACTGCCCCCGTTACGAATGACATCACGGAAGATATTTTAAGTCTCGGCGTTACAGAACCAGCACCGATCGGCAGTGATTTGCAGATTTATGGATATACTTCGACGACCGATTCAAGATCAATAATCAAATTACAAAGATTTGCGATCGAGGGCGGAACTATTCCCAACAATGGTTCGACCTCATATACGACCAGCACAAGTGTAAATGGTAAGACGCAAAATTTTGCCATCAGATATTCAAATGTTTCCTCAAATCCAACAACAGGATGTAGCGGATGTTCGACATTTGACACTTTTGCACCTCCTTCGCCAAGTTCCAAAGCTTCAACGAATGCTACTGCTGCGAAAGAGGATGTGGCACATCTTAAATGGGCAAACTTTTATAGTTGGGGTTATCAATATGCGATTGTTCCGTTTCCGATAAAGATGTTTGATAGCCGCGAAGGACTTGCAGAAGATAGCTATTCAAACGCTCAAAATTATTTCGGTAACGGATATGTTCCTGAAGCTGGTGCGATGAGCCTTGTAGATATAGATGTCGCCAATTTGAGAAAATTTTTGATGGGTAATTTTGATTCAATAATGCCAACGAATACACCTTATGCACTCAGCAAAGGTTCTGGTTTGACGAGTTCGGACATTCCCGAAAATGCCGGATGGGTTGTGTATTTCTCTGATCGGCGCGGAGATTATGACTTCGATGGTTTGTATGACATGGAGGACGTATTTCCGAATGGCTCGCTTGACTATAATGAAGACGTAAATGGCAATGGAGTTTTAGACGTAGATTACACAAATGAAGCAGCAGAATTTACCGATTCTGTTCCGAGAGACAGAGCTGCAACAGCAGATCACGCATATTATCGGCGTGGTGTAAGACTTATAAATGGCACAACTATTCCAGGTGTTTATGATTCGGCAGCGGCTGAAAATACGAGGGGTTTTACATTTGCCTCAGAAAACGGAATTTACGTAAAAGGAAATTACAATACTACAAGTGTAACCGTAAGCAGCGGTACATCGGTGACGCCTCCTGAAAATTATTATCCACAGAATTCAGCTAATCATATTCCGGCGGCAATTGTTGGCGATGCCGTTATGATTTTGTCGAATGCTTGGACTGATGCAAATAGTTTTATAAATCCTTTTTATACGTCTTATAGAACAGCTTCAAATACACAAGTCCGCTTTGCAATGATTTCCGGTGATGCTGTTACGGGAAATACATCAATTGGCTATTCGCCAAGCGGTTTTGGACAATTAAATGGTGGACTTCATAACTTCAAGAGATATTTGGAAACTTGGTCAGGAAGACGTCTAAATTATTCGGGTTCGCTTATAAACTTATATAATTCACAAACCAATAATGGTTTTTGGAAATGTTGTACGACAGTCTATACGCCGCCCATCCGAGATTGGACATTTGATACAACATTTCTCAATGCCAGTCGTTTACCACCGGGAACTCCTTACATTTACTCAATTTCATTTACAGGTTTCCAGCGTGTGAATGACTAAATACTAAACCGGAAAAAACAATTTTGAAGACGCAAATCTTTTAGATTTTGCGTCTTTTTTATTTTTTGTATTCAACTGAAGACTTGCAAAAACTATCTAACAAAAGCTAACTTTATTTTTAAGTGGATACGAACAAGAACAAACTTTTTGACTCCTATGGCAGACAGATACGCGATCTGCGGATTAGTTTAACTGATCGCTGTAATTTTCGTTGTTTTTACTGTTTGCCAAATGGCGAGCCCCCGCTTGCTCGCAAAGATACAATTTTGACGTTTGAAGAAATTTATAAAATCTCAAAAATCTTTGTTTCATTAGGCATCGAAAAAATCCGTTTGACGGGCGGCGAACCGATGCTGAGGCGCGATATCGAAACTTTGATCGAAAAAATCGCCTCGCTAAAAGCAGAAAATTCTAATAATCATCAATTAAAAGATTTAGCTTTAACAACTAATGGTTTTTCCATTCCTGAAAAAGCTCAAAAGTTAAAAGATTTAGGACTCGACCGTTTAACACTTTCACTTGATTCCCTAAAACCTGCAAAATTTAAAGAAATCACAGGAAAAGATGAATTGGAAAACGTCTTAAACTCCATCAAAACCGCAAAAAAAGCCAGTTTAGATCCAATTAAAATAAACGCTGTAATAGTTCGCGGCGTTAATGATGAAGAAATCGTAGATTTCGCAAAGTTCGCACGCGAATACGATATTTCGATGCGTTTTATAGAATTTATGCCACTTGATTCAGGACATGATTGGAAACGCGAAAAGGTCGTATCAGGTAAGGAAATTCAAGAGAAAATAAATGAGGTTTTTCCGCTCGAATTAAAACAAAAATCTCGTGGGGCGGAAACAGCCTGGAATTACAAATTTGCTGACACAGATAAGGGTGAGATAGGAATTATTGCTCCTGTTACAGAAATGTTTTGCGGTGCGTGTTCAAGGATTCGTTTGACAGCAGATGGGCAGATCAGAACCTGCCTTTTTTCAGATACTGAACACAATTTAAGGGATGTTTTGCGAAGTGGTACAAATGACAAAGAGATAATCGAATTTATAAAACAGGTCGTTTTGAAAAAAGAAGCCAGCCATCAAATTAATAAAGAAGATTTTATTCAACCCTCCAGAACAATGAGTTTTATCGGTGGCTGAGATTTTAAAACCCAAATTACATTTCTTACGAACTCATAATTTAAAATCGCTTAAGGTAAAATTTAACAAGTGCCACCAGAGATAAACTTCTACAATCCGCGAAGCATTTTGTTGTTCGTCTGCATTTTGCAAGGCGTTATTTTTGCGTGTCTATTGTTTGTTCGTAGCCTTCGTCAAAAAACTCTTTCGGATTTTTGGCTGGGAATTTTACTTTTGGTAATGTGTTCGAGCCTGATTACACATTTCATAGGTTTTGCAAATGTTTATGATAATAATCAGTGGCTTACATATTTTCCTTTTGAGTTGACATTTGCTCTCGCTCCCGTAATTTATCTCTACGTTCAAACCCTTACGAATGCAAAACGTAAGTTTCAATCTAAAGATTTATTGCTATTTGTTCCTGCAATAATTTATTGGACATTTTATTTCATACTTTTTATGCAGAGTATGGAGTTCAAAGGTTTTTACGGTAAAAATTATAGTAGTTACGTAACATATTTTTCAGACATCAGCTTATTCATCTGGAATTTCATATTACTGTATCTTTCAATCAAGCATTACCGAAAATATAGGGTTTGGCTTGATGAAAATTTCTCCGACACGGAATTAATAAAATTTAATTGGCTCAAGAATTTTCTGTACATTTTCGCAGTCCTGTTCTTGATTGAAACACTCTTTGATGGTGCTTCAATTTTTTACGATTTCACATACATACAGGCTTATTATTTGAAACTGACGGTTGCTTTAATTACTTATTATTTAGCAATCGCAGGATATATGCGTTCGGAAACAATTGAGGTGGATTTTTCACTGGCGGAAGTTGAGACTGAAGAGAAAGAAAAATCAAAATCTTTACTGGAAGATGAAGAGCTCGAATCCTCAAAATCAAAACTTCTAAATTTAATTGAAACAGAAAAAACTTATCTGAATTCAAATTTAACTTTGAAAGAACTCTCCAAAAAACTCGGTGTGAACACGACCGTTTTATCACACACTATCAACAAAGGATTTGGCAAAAATTTTAATGACTTTATCAACGAATATCGCATTGAAGAGGTCAAGACAATTCTTCAAAGTGATAATGCAAATGATGAAACATTTCTAAACATCGCTTACGATAGCGGTTTCAACTCAAAAGCCACATTTAATCGTGCCTTCAAAAAATTTACAGGTGTTTCGCCGAAAGAATTTCGGGAGAACTTAGTAAAATAAAAGTCATACGTGCAAACATCTTACTGAGTTTGTATGCTATTTGTATAAGCAAAAGAACGAGCAAGGGAAAATATGTTTGAAACAAAAATTGATAAAATCCTCGAAAAAGTTGAGGATATTGAGCCGATAAAATATGGTAAGACCCGAAATTATATTGACGGTGCGGTTACAAAGCTTTCGCCTTACATAAGTCGGGGAGTTATCTCGACCGACTATGTTTTGAAATCGGTTTTGAAACGTGGATTTAAACCATACAAAATCGAAAAATTCATACAAGAATTAGCTTGGCGAGATTATTTTCAGAATGTGTGGCTAGCAAAAGGTGATGCAATCGATAAGGATTTAAAGCGACCGCAAGAAGATGTTCAAAACACGAGCATGCCAAAAGCGGTTTTGGATGCGGAAACCGAAATTGAAGCGATTGATGAAGCAATCGAAGGTCTTTATGAAAACGGTTACATACACAACCACGTCCGTATGTATATAGCTTCAATTGTCTGCAACGTCGGCAAAAGCCATTGGAAAGTTCCCGCAAAATGGTTTTACTATCATTTGCTCGATGCCGATTGGGCGAGCAACGCCTTGAGTTGGCAATGGACAGCCGGAGCGTTTAGCAACAAAAAATATTTTGCTAACCAGGACAACATCAATAAATTCTGCCGAACTGACCAACGCGGAACTTTTCTTGACGTAGATTACAGCGAATTTCCCGACATAAAACAGCCCGAAATCTTAAAACAAACAGAAACCCCTGTTTTAAGAACACCTCTGCCGGATAAAGAAAAAATTGAGATTGATAATTCAAAGCCGACTTTAATTTACAATTTTTATAATCTCGACCCATTCTGGAAAAAAGACCAAGATGCAAACCGAGTTTTATTACTTGAACCTTCGCATTTTCAAAAATACCCGATTGCCGAACATTCAGTTCAATTCACTTTGGATTTAGCAAAAAATATCGAAAATATGCAGGTTTACGTCGGAGAGTTTTCGTCGCTTAAAAAAGAATTTGAATTAAACGATATTTATTACAAAGAGCATCCGACGGTGAGACATTATGAAGGAATTCAAGAAGAAAGAGATTGGATGTTTCCCGAAGTAAAAGGCTACTTTCCGTCGTTCTTCAAATTCTGGAAACAAGGTAAAAAGTTTATGAAGCGGGAAACTTTGTTTGATTGATAATAAGTCAGTATAGCGATAGTGAGCAGGATAATTATTTATCAATTTGAATGTAAATAAAGATACTCGCCATCGCTCGCTATACTGACTTGGAAAAGTTATGAAACATTTCACAAGAGAAGATTTAGATAATTTACAAAGACGCAAGCGTGCGAATTTGATCAATTCGATAACGGGTTATAAACCTGCGAATTTGATCGGCTCTGTTTCCGAAAAAGGCAACACAAATCTCGCAATTTTCAGTTCGTGTGTGCATCTAGGGGCAAATCCGCCGCTCATTGGATTTATTTTGCGTCCTGTTGGTGAAGTCCCGCGACACACTTATGAAAACATCATAGAAAATGGATTTTACACAATCAATCATATTCATAAATTTTTCATTGAAAACGCACATTTCACGGCAGCAAAATTCGATCAGGAAATTTCAGAGTTTGATTCGTGCGGTCTAACAGAAGAATTTATCGAAGATTTCAAAGCACCTTTTGTCAAAGAAAGTAAAATAAAAATGGGTGTTAAATATGTTGATGAAATGCTGATAAAACAAAACGGCACGATTTTAGTTATTGGCGAAATTCAACATATAATTTTGCCTGAAGAATATATCAAAGAAAATGGGAATATTGATTTGAATTTGGCTGAAGATGTTGCCATTACTGGGCTTGATACATATCACGAAGTAAAAGAAATAACTTCATTTCCATACGCAAAACCCAAAAATACACCGAAATTTTAAGCATTATGAAAAAGCTAAAATACAAAGATTTAACCGAAGCGGAGGTTGATAGAGTCATTGGAATGGCTTGGGAAGATCGCACGACTTTTGATGTAATCGAAGCACAGTTTGGTTTAAATGAATCAGAGGTCATAAAATTGATGCGAAAAAATATGAAGCGTTCGAGTTTTGAGATGTGGCGGAAACGAGTTCACGGACGAAAAACCAAACACAAAGCCAAAGCCAGTCCCAAAGTGGATAGATTCAAGTCCGACCAATAAAGACATCGAGATAGGACATTTTGAAAAGGAATTTAACTACAGATAACACAGAGGGTACTGAGAAAATTTATAAAAGACATTTTGCGGAAGCTAATTTCAATTTTCTAATATTAATCAAAAGACATATTAAGCAATAAAAATCTCTGTGTTTCTCTGTACACTCTGTGGTGAAAAACAAAAAATTATGATCGTAATAATCGGAGCAGGAATCGCAGGTTTGACCTGTGCTAAATATCTAAAAGACAAAGGCATTGAAGCGACCGTCTTGGAAGCATCAGATGCGGTTGGTGGGCGTGTGCGAACAGATGAAGTTGATGATTTTAAACTCGATCGCGGGTTTCAAGTTTTTCTGACCTCTTATCCTGAAGCCGAAAAACTTTTGAATTACGACGAATTAAATTTTAAGGAAATCCCTTCTGGGGCGAGAATCCGCAACGGTGATGAATTTTTTGTGATGCCGAATCCGCTTAAAAATATTTGGACAACACCGCAGGCTTTGACCGCACCTGTTGGAAGTTTGCTTGATAAAATTCATGTTTTTCAAATGAATATGGATACACGGACTTTGACCGATCCTGCACAGTCAAAAGAGCGACGCACGACGCACGAATTTTTAGAGTATTTTGGCTATTCCGACAAGATGATTGAACGCTTCTTCGTACCATTTTTTCGGGGTGTTTTCCTTGAAAGAGATTTAGAAACGCGAGCCGACTTTTTCAAATTTTTATATGGACAATTCTCCAAAGGCGATGTCGTCGTTCCCGAAAATGGAATGCAGGCAATTCCCGAACAGATTGCAAGCAATTTATCTTCGGAGCAAATTCGTTTGAACACCCCCGTGAAAAAAATTGCCGGAAACACAGTTTATTTAGAAAATGGCGAGACAATTGAAGCGGAAAAAATAGTTGTTGCAACCGATGCCAATACAGCCGCTGAATTGCTTGACGAAGTTACGGTAACCGAATTTAATGGCACGACTTGTATGTATTTTGAAAGTGATTCCTCATTAGATTTTGAAGACGAAGCGTATCTCATTATTAACTCAAACAAAGATGAATTGATTGATCACATTTTCCCCGCATCAGATGCCGTACCGAGTTATTCTCCAAATGGTAAAACTTTAATTTCCGTAAATATTGTCGGTAATAAGGAGTTTTCAGAGGATGATATAAAAAACGAATTGGGCAAATGGTTTGGTAGTGGAAAGAATTGGCAACACTTAAAAACATACAAAATCCCTGAAGCTTTGCCACAGTACCTAAAATATTCAGAAGTTAATGAAGATTTAAAGATAAACGAATACACTTATCGTTGCGGAGATTATACGGCTTATCCATCGCTTAATGGTGCAATGAAATCGGGACGTGAAGTTGCGGAAATGTTAGCAGAATAATCAATTATCAAAAACAAAAATGAACAAGGAGTAAAAAATGGCAGAAAATAAAATTGCTTTAGTTACGGGCGGAAGCCGCGGACTTGGGAAGGATATGGCTTTGAGTTTGGCTGAAAAAGGTCTTGATGTGATTTTGACTTTTCACAGCAAAGAAGACGAAGCACGAAGTGTTGTTGAAGAAATTGAAGGTAAAGGACAAAAAGCCGTGGGCTTGCAATTAGATGTTGGAAAGGTAGAAACATTTGACTCGTTTTTTGAAGAGGTAACAAACGCTCTAAGTGAAACTTTTGGAGCGGAAAAGTTTGATTTTCTCATCAATAACGCAGGTGTTGGAGCTCACGCACCGATTGCTGAGACGACAGAAGAACAATTTGATATGTTGGTGAAAATACATTTCAAAGGAGCTTTTTTCCTAACTCAAAAAGCCTTGAACTTGATGAACGATGATGGCGGAATCATAAATATTTCCAGCGGTTTATCACGTTTTTCATTCCCCGGCTATTCGGCTTATGCTTCGATGAAGGGAGCAATTGAAACATTTACGAACTATTTGGCAAAAGAATTAGGCGAAAGAAAAATCAGGGCAAATGCTGTCGCACCAGGAGCAATTGAGACTGATTTCGGCGGTGGAGTCGTTCGGGATAATGACGAATTGAATGCTTACATCGCTTCGGTAACTGCATTGGGAAGAGTCGGATTGCCTGATGATATAGGTAGTGTCGTCGCCTTTCTTTGCACAGACGATGCGAAATGGGTGAACGCTCAAAGAATCGAAGTTTCGGGTGGAATGATGTTGTAGAAAAATTTGTGCGTTAGCAATCTGAATTCTGAAAATGATTGGTAACGCTCTTTTTGTGTTTATATGAAAGCATTTTTACCAATTGCCAAAACTTTGGATTTTGTCGCACCGAGTTTGAGTGCGAGGATTGCATATTGGTTTTTATCAAATCCGCAGAAAAGAAAACTCAGAAAGTTTGAGCAAGCGACTTTGGACGAAGCTGAGAAAGGAGTTTACAAATACAAAGATTTCGATTTGCAAACTTACTTATGGAATAGAAACTCAGAGAAAAAAGCACTTGTGGTTCACGGTTGGGAAGGTCAGGCAGGGAACTTTGGAGCAATTGTTCCTGTTTTGGTTGAGGAAGGTTTTCGAGTTGAAAGTTTCGATGCTCCGAGCCACGGCAATAGCAGCAAGGGCAACACTTCGATTATGGATTATGTCGAGGTCGTAAAACAGTTTATTGAGAAAGATGAATATGAATTAATCATTTCACATTCTTTCGGAAGCGTTGCGACAATTTTTGCTTTGAGTGAATCAGGAAAAAATGTCCAAAATTATATCTTGCTGACTTCTCCAAACAGATTTGAAGACCGCGTCCAAATGGTCATAGATTATTTAGGATTAACCGACCGAACCAAAAACGCATTTATCAAACTTTTCAAACGAAAAACAGGTTACGACCCTTTAAAACTCAATGCAGATGAGTTTTGCAAAAAAATAAATGCTGAGAAAGTAACTTTCATTCACGACAAAGCTGACAAAGCAGTTCCTATCGAATGGTCTCGGCAAATTCATGAGAATTGGAAAGATTCAAAACTCATCGAAATCGCAAACACGGGACATTTCAAAATGCTTTGGTCGAAAAATATTTTAGAATTAATTCGAGATTTAATTAAAAGTTAGAAAAAATACGTTTCAAATCATAATAAATCGCTTCAAAATACGATTTGAGGCGATTTGTTTATTGCAAAACTACTATTCTGACAACGCTTTAATCAAAAATACGAACAAAGGGAGTAATTATAAAAATGAAAAAATTAATATTAAGTAGCGTTGTTATTTTTGCATTAGTTGGAATGATTTTGGCTTTCAATTCGCTGAAATCCACAACCTATATCAAGCCAAATGAATCATTTGTTTTAGGCAAAAATAAGCATAACGGTTACCGGGCGAACCTGAAGAACAAAGGAAAAGTTGATATTCAGGTTTTTATAAAACGAGAAGGTCAAAACCAAAAATCACTCGGAGTTTTGAAGCCAAGTCAAAAGGGAAGTTTTAAGATTCAAGAAAATACGACAGCAATTTTCAAGAATTTAGGTTCAAAAACGGCTGTTATCGGAATTTCCTTAAATGGTGATACAGGATTGTCAGTGGGATATGAAGACAATTAATTGAACTAAAATCAGAATCATTTGCAAAAGCGGACTACTTACTTTTTTTCAATTGGCACTTTTAATTCAAAAAATTGGGCTTATCATAAAAAAGAGTTTTCTACGGCAGATGGTTCTGAAATTTTCTACCAACTCAAACTACATACAAAAAATTATGACTAAAACAAAACTTTTATTTCTCGCAATTATAATTTTAGTGTTTACAAATTTAGCTTTTGGACAAAAAGATTTTTCATTCAAATCTTTAGAAGGCGAATGGCGTGGAACTCTTGAATATGCAAACTTTTCTGATGACTCTCGTGTGAAAATGAATGTTTTGGCGGAGTTTGTTCCAAATGAAGATGGCAAATCTGCCAAAATGAAATTGATTTATGATGATTTTGGAAAAATTTATCGGGGGAGCGAAACACATAAAGTCAATTTAGAAGCTAAGAAGTATTTTATCGGCAACAGCGAATTTTCATTGGAAGAAAAAGACGGTAAATTTGTACTTCTTGGAAGCGGAACTGAAAACGGCAAAAAAGAACCGTATCGCTACACAATTGATTTTGATAAAGATAATTTTTCGATGTTACGCGAAACTCGCACGCCTTTTAAGTTTCGTCATAAATATACGCTGAAACGTCTGCCAAAAATTCCTGAAACAAAAGTTTTGAGCGTTAAAGAATTGAATGAAGACTTTGTTGTCTTAAAACGAGCGTTGAAAGAATTATTTCCGGGACTTTATCGTTATCACACACCCAAAGAAATTGAGCAAAAGTTCGATGTTCTCGAAGTAAAATTGCAGAAACCTCTGCCCGAAGCTGAATTTTTCAAACTCTTCGCACAGATGCTCAGTGATGTGAAATGCTATCACACATATCCGAATCCGATTGCTCAACCGCAAGATGTAAAAGACAGACTTTTTAATCGTCGAAATTATTTTCCATTTTATTTTCAAATCATCGGACGCAAGATGATTATTACCGAAAATGCTACTTCAAAGAATCTTGCAAGAGGGAGCGAAATTACAAAAATCAACAATGTGCCGATGGAAGAAGTTATTGAAAAACTTTTAACGGCTACTTTTACGGATGGAAAGGGAACAGTTGAACATCGCTTGCAGACTTTGGAATTAGACAGATTTTCAGGAACTCAACCAAATATTTTCGATATGATTTTCCCACTGTTTTTTCCGCCGAAAGACAAGGTGTATAAATTTGAAGCAATCGATTTTAAGACGAAAAAGAAAACCGAATTTGAAGTTTTGGCAATGACAAAAGCTGAGCGTATCGCAGAAATGGAAAAGCGTTATGGCAAAGCTCCATCTTACGATGACGATTGGAAATTTGAGATTTGGGAAGACGAAAGCACAGCTTATTTGAAAATGGATAACTTCTTATCATGGCGTTTGAGTTTTAAGATCGAGCCGTTTTTGGCAAAATCCTACGCCGAAATGCGTGAGAAAAATGTTCAAAATTTAATCATAGACATACGCGGTGCAGGCGGCGGTTTTGATGGCGTTTATAGAGAAACTTTCAAATATCTTTTCAAAGAGCCTTTTCCTTGTAGGCATTCTTCTAAATACTATTTGAGAACAGCAAAAGCTGACCCGAAACTTCTCAAATTCACAAGTAGTTGGGATCCGAAATTTAAAGAAAATCTAGCAAAAGGTTATTCGCCTGATACGTATCGAAAAGCCGATAACGGTTTATTGGAAATGATTGATGATTCGCCGAATTGTGAACCGATTAAGCCATATAAAAATAATTTTCAAGGCAAAACTTATTTGCTTGTCAGTTCAAAAAATGCGTCCGCCGCATTTACGCTTCCTTACTACGTGAAGAAATACAACTTAGCAACAATCATCGGACAGGAAACGGGTGGAAACCTAAAAGGTTTTAATGGCTCAAGATATTTGTCGGTTTATATGCCAAATTCAAACTTTGAGTTCGATATAGCTTTAGTTGCTAGTTTCATCGTTCCGCAAGGTGAAGACTCAGGAGTAATGCCAGATGTTTACGTCGAACAAAAGCCAGAAGATGTCGGCAATAATTTTGACCGTGAACTTGCGAAGGCGAAAGAGTTAATTAAGAAGAGCAAAAAATAAATAAAGCACAAGAAAACTCCCCTCCTAAGATAGGAGGGGTGCGTAGGGTGGGGTGGTCTGTTTCGATTTAACATATTGAGAAGATGAAATTTTATCCAACCACCTCGTCAGTCGAAGCGACTGCCACTCCTCCTTTTCTAAGGAGGAGAGTTTTTTGGCGTCATCAACAATAATTGCTCGTTTCAATTTAATTTATTTGGTTTCAAATCATAAATAAGTCGTTTCAAATGATAATTTGAAGCGACTTTCTTTTGTAAATGCAATAACTTAAGGGTAGTTTTACAAAATTTTACAGATCAGAGGGAAACTATTATGCATTTAATACAATTAGCAACTTTAACAATCGCAGTCATACTTTTTTTATAAATTCAGCTTTCGGTCAGGAACAATTTTCATTCAAACCAATTGAAGGAGATTGGAAAGGAACGCTCGAATATGCAGATTATAAAAACGATAAACGAGTAAAGATGAATACAAGACTTGAGATTGAATCTTCAAATAATGGAAACTCGGCAAACTTGAAATTTGTCTATGATGACTTTGGCAAAATTTATCGTGATAAAGCAACGCACAAAATTAACTATAAAAAGAAACAATACATTCTGGATGGTGACAAGTTTTCGTTTACGCAGGAAGCAGATGGGAAATTGATTTTGCTTGGAAGTGGAATTGAAAATGGAAAGAAAGAACCATACCGAATTACAATTAGTTTTGATGGCGAAAATTTGAGTATGCTAAAGGAAACTCGTACACCTTTTCAGTTTCGCAACGAATACAAATTTAAGCGTGTCGCAAAAACGAGTTTTACACCGAGAACTTTTTCACCACAGCAAATGAAAGAAGATTTTGATGTTTTGCAAAAAACGCTTAAAGCAGTTCATCCCGGGCTTTACCGTGATAATACCCCAGAAGAATTGGACGCAAAATTTAATGCAATTGAAGCAAAAATGAATAAACCTTTAGCGGACAGCGAGTTTTTCAAGCTTATTTCGCAGGCGTTGAGTGAAATCAAGTGTTACCACACATACCCGAATCCTTTTAATCAGCGAAAGGAAATCAAAGAAGGATTGTTCAATCGCAAAAATTATTTTCCGTTTTATTTTCGAATCGTTAATAGAAAAATGATTGTTACGGAAAACGCCTCGTCTAAGAAACTTTCGAAGGGTAGCGAAATCACGAAAATAAATGGCGTAAAAGTTGATAAAATCATTGAAAATCTTTTGACCGTAACTTTCGCAGACGGAAACGGAACAGTCGAAAATCGCATTAAATCCTTGGAATTAGACATGTTTTTAGGAGCGAGTTTTGCACCTTTCGATATAATGTTTCCACTTTTTTACCCGCCGAAAAAAGGTGCTTACAAAATCGAGGCAATGGATTTCAAAACAAAAAAACGCACGAAATTTGAGGTGCCGGCGATGACCAAAGCCGAACGGGTGGCAGAAATGCAAAAGCGTTACGGCAAAACGCCTTCTTACGATGAAGGTTGGAAGTTTGAAATCTGGGAAGACAATACAGCTTATTTACAAGTTTCAAATTTCATCACTTGGAAACTGAGTTTCAAATACAAAGATTTCTTGAAAAAAGCGTTCGACGAAATCAACGCAAAAAATGTCAAAAATTTAATCATAGACATACGTGGAAACGGCGGTGGCGATGGCGATGCACCGATTGAGATTTTGCGTTATATTGCCAAAGAAGAAATTTCCTGCGGGTCGCCAATAAAAACTTATATAAAAACTGCAAAAGTTGATTCGACGCTTTTCAAGTATTTTGAAACTTACGACAAACAAATCGAAGCAGGTTTGAAAAACGGTGTTCCGCAAAATTTCTACAAAAAAGCCGATAACGGTTTGTTGGAATTTTTGTTTAATACGGAAAGTTGCAAATCATATAAGCCTTTTGAAAATGGCTTCAAAGGCAAAACATATTTGATGATAAATTCAGCAAATTCTTCTGCGGCTTTTACGATGTCGCGACTTGCCAAACAAAACAATTTAGCAACATTGGTTGGACAAGCAACAGGCGGAAATAAACGCGGCTTTAATGGCGGTTCGTATCTTTTCACTTACTTGCCAAACTCGAATTTTGAATTCGATATTCCGATTTTTGGTTATTACACAGAAGGCGAACAAAAAGACGAAGGGATTCAGCCTGACATTTTGGTCGAGAGAAACTCGGAAGATGTCGGAAATAATTTTGATAGAGAATTGGAAAAAGTAAAAGAAAGGATAAAATAAAAATAAGTTTTTGCCCGCGAAAGAACGCGAAAGTTTTCTAGATTTCTTTTTCGTGTCATTTTGCGTATTTCGCGGGCAAGCTTCTTCTCCAATTGATAAATTCTTTCCAATTTGCTGAAATAAAATTATGGAAAAAATGTTAGAAACAGCAACTCTTGGTGGAGGTTGCTTTTGGTGTACGGAAGCGGTTTTTGATTCGGTGATTGGGGTTGAAGATGTTGTGTCGGGATATGCAGGCGGACATAAGGAAAATCCGACTTATCAGGAGGTTTGTTCGGAAACGACGGGACACGCTGAGGTTATTCAATTAAAGTTTAATCCCGAAGAGATTTCATTCAAAGAGATTTTGGGAATCTTTTTTGCGACGCATGATCCGACAACTTTGAATCGGCAAGGAAATGATATTGGTGAATCATACCGTTCGGCGATTTTTTATCATTCTGATGAACAGAAAGAAACCGCTGATAAAGTAATTGAAGAAATTACTGAAAATGGAGTTTTTGATGACGATATTGTGACGGAAGTTACTGAGTTTACAAATTTCTATCCTGCCGAAGATTATCATCAAAATTATTTTGAAAATAATCCAAATCAACCATATTGTGCTGCGGTTGTTTCACCGAAGGTCTCAAAATTTAGAAAAACTTTTGCCGATAGATTAAAACGATAAGTCTTATAAATAATTTCTATTACTTAACAAAACAAAGCCCAAAACCAAGTTTTATTTTGGGCTTTGTTTTATTTTGGTTAGTCGTCAATTCTGAGAGATGAATTCATATAATTTATCCGAAAAGAATGCTAAAACTTTTGGATATTAATTTCTTTGAACGTCACTAGGAACAGTTTGGAAACCGGTACAATTAATATTGAATGTAGTGAAAGCCCCTAGTGTGCATGTACCATTATTTGAATTAAACTGCGTAACGCTTATAGTTTGTCCTACGCATCCAGCACAAACATCCTGACCTTGTGCAATACACAGCACTGGTTGACAGCTTCCACTTTGTGCATCAACTGCTTTAGGCACAGTAATTGACGAGATTATTGGTAAGGCAACCATTGATGTCATCCCAATCTTTTTTATTACCTCTCTTCTGCTTGTGTTTTCTAGTCTAAGTTCTAATTTTTCTGAATGCTCTAATAAATTTACTTCTTTTAATTGTTTTATAGATAGATAAACTAAATCCTCTAAAACAGGTTTCTTAAGTTCTTTACTAACCTCAGCTATTATTTCAGGGATAGTTCTTTTCCCATCACAGAATTTCCAGACAGTTGCTAAAGTTTTATTTAAACAATTGGCTTTATTGGTTTGTAAATCATAAATCAGAATTTCATTTTCTAAATCCTGAACAACAATATTACACGTGCGACTTTTAGGTTGCATAAATGATTATTTTCTCCTTAAGTTTTTTGATTACTAAGGTTTTGGAAGTTTATTGAAAAACAAATGGAAGACTAAAATTTCTTAGTAATATGGTTGGTCAGACTTTCTCATATATTATTCTGATTATTTAATGATAGTCAACAAAGTAAGAAAATTTTTTGCTGAGAGTGCCTTAAAATGAGTTTACCTTAATATTTTACTAAAAATTTCCTATCTTTATTCATTTATAGTTAACGATGAGCCTTAACCTTGCTAAATCTGAAAAAGCACAGGAATTTCTTGAGGATGCGGATTTTAATCGCAAATGGATAAATCTGTATGAAAAATGTGCGTGGGCGACTGTTTTTCAAGATATTCAATATCTGAAAATCTGGAACAGACATTACAAAGATGTTTGTGAGGTTTTCTTTGTTTACGAACTTGATGAAAACGAAAACCTGATTGGTTTATTTCCACTTGCAAGATGCAGAAAATCGGACAAATTATTTATTGCTGGAGATTATCATTCCGAGTATCAAACCTGGTTAGCAACGGAAGAAAACGGCAATGAGTTTGCAGAAAAAGCAATTGATCTATTAAGCACGGAATTTCCAAAACACAGATTGCAATTGATGTTTCTTGCTCCAAATACACCACTCGAATGGCTCGAAGAAAAATGGGGGAAACAGACGAGATTACAAACAATTCCCAGACCACTTGTTAATCTGGGAGAAAAAAATACATCTGAAAAATCTTTGAGAAAACGCGGGAATAAAACTCGCATCCGCCAGCTCAAAAAGCAAGGTGAATTGAAATTTGAAGAGGTAAAATGCCCGACCGAGTTTAGTAGGGTTTTTGATGAGATTGAAGGGTATTCGCGTTTGAGAGTTAGCGGAATTCACAATGTTCAGCTGGATGTTGATAAAAATCGCAAACCTTTTCATCTTGATTTAATGAAAGAAACGGATTGGCTTTATTCGACACTTTTAAAGGTGGGTAACAAGATTTCATCCGCTCAAGTTTGTTTGCAAAACAGGGATGAAATGCTTCTTTCGATTACTTCAATGTCACCATTTTTTGCAAAACAATCTCCAAGCAAAATTCATCTTTTAATGCTGGGGAAAGAATTAAAAGATACAGATTATAAGAATTTTGATCTATCGCCGGGAAATGGTTACAAGCAAAGATTTGCGACTGAAACAAAAGAATCATATTCATTAACAATATTTTTCAATAAAACGGATTTTTTAAGTTACACTGCTAAAAGAAAAGCAGTTAAATTCGGCAGGGAAACTTTAGAGAAAGTTAATATTAAAAGAACAAGGTTTTTCAAATTGGCGGACAAATTAGTTCATAAGTTGAAACGGGTTAAGATTCAAACAATTCCACGAACTATTTTCAAAAATATCAAAAATCGAGTTTATGAACACAAAGAATGCCGTATGTATTCTTTTGATGTCCGAAGAATTTCTAGTCTTGAAAATCCGAATGTAATGAAAGTGGATTCGGTTGTCGATTTGCTTAAATACAGACCTGTTGAAGCTTGGCAAGATACGACAAGCCAGTTTCATCAGAAAGTTTTGCGAAGATTTGAAGAAGGTGTTCATTCATACAGTTTTGCTGATGACGAGATTCTTTTGCATTACGGTTGGTTGATTGAAAGACAAGAGGTTTCGGGCGTTTATGAAGTTGAACAGTCATTTAATCTTCCAAAAAACACAGCTGTTTTGTTTGATTATTACACTCATCCTAAGGCTCGTGGACAAAAGCTTTATCAAAAGGCAATTCTGCAAGGGCTTCATGATGCCGCAAAGATTCCTGAAACAGAACAAGTTTTTATAGGTGTTTTAGCTGATAATGAGCCATCCCGCCACGTAATAGAAAAACTCGGCTTCAAATATGAAGGAAGTCTTTTCAAGGAAACCCGTTTCGGCTTCGTGAAAAAATGGCAGGTTTGGGATCAGGAATCTCAAATTGAAGAAAAGGAATTGGTTCTCAAAGAAAGCTACAGCACATAAACTTTCTATCACGGACACAATTACGGGACATTCATTTTGTGGTTTTACGAACCACCAAAACCGTGCAATGTGCGTGTTGAACAACTGCGTTTGATACCGAGCCAAGAAACATGCGATCCCAAAATCCATGTCCGTGCGAACCGACGACTATTAGATCTGTTTCCCATTCTTCGGCTTCTTTAAGAATTACCTCTTTTGCACTACCTTTAACACTTTTGGTTTCGATACTCGCTGACTTTTCGTTAAGAGCTTCGCTCAATATCAAGCTAGTTTCATCTAAAGTTTTGACCGCCGCTTCTTGTAAGGCTTTTTCCTGATTCAAGTATTTTTCCCTGCCAAAAGGCATCATTGGTGGTGCTATAACCTCGACTGCGTTGATGATTCTGATTACAGTTTTATCATCGCAAGTAATCATTTCACCGAGTTTTTTGGCTGCTTCAACACTGAATTCTGAACCGTCTGTTGCTAGAATTATTTTCATATTTAATTATGCAATTTTTACAGATTTTGTTGCCTTTTTCAAAGCTTTGTTTTTCGGCTAAATCCTTCTTGATCGAAAAGACCTTGTTTATCAGTTTCTTGAGTAGGTATTTTCAATCATCCGATGAGACTTCGCTGGCGTATGAGGTGTTGGAAAAAGAATTAAAAAATGATTTGATAGTTGGAAACATTATTTAATTTTAATCCGTAAAACGCATATAAAAATTTTTGAGGAGCGATTGGTATGCGTCAGTTACAAATTTTTTTGTGTCTAGTTTTAGTTTTTGCGTTTTCTGTTTTGGGTTGTTTTGCCCAGAAAACATCGGATAAACCGCTTTTACTTGTATTGAATAAAAATGAGGCATCGATGATGGCTTATGATGCCAATTCGATGGAACAAGTGGGAAAAGTAGGAGTTGGAGACGGACCGCACGAACTTGTTGTGTCTGCGGATGGTAAAACTGCTTTTGTCGCAAATTATGGTGGACGGACTCCCGGAAGCTCGATTTCGGTTATTGACCTTAAGACGATGAAAGAAACAAAGCGAGTAGATTTAATGCCTTTTATGCGTCCGCATGGAGTTCAAGAAATTAACGGTAAAATTTATTTTTCAGCCGAAACAAATCGGGCAATCGCACGTTTCAATCCTAAACTAAACAAAGTTGATTGGGTCATGGGAACGGGACAAACTGCCTCGCATATGGTTGTTGGCTCAGCGGATGAAAAATTTTTTTACACGGCGAATATTGGTTCTGACAATGTGACTATGATTGAACTGGGCGAAGCTCCACCGACACAGCGTTCGAGAGTTACGCAAATTCCTGTTGGCAAACAACCTGAAGCGATCGATCTTTCGCCTGACGGAAAAGAGGTTTGGGTTGGATTGAATGCAGAGGGAAAAGTTGAGGTTGTTGATACAGCTCAAAAAAAATCTGTAAAGAAAATTGATGTAGGTGCTAGACCTTATCGTGTGAAATTTACGCCCGACGGAAAATACGTTTTTGCGACACTAATTTTGGGCAAAAAAGAAATTGTTGTAATTGATGCAAAAACTCATGAAATAGCACGACGGATTCCAATGGAGAGTGAGGCTTGGGGAATAATTTTCTCGAAGGATTCTAAATTCGCATATGTCACAGCGGCAAGAGATGCTCTAGTTTATAAAATTGATTTGCAGACATTTAAAGTCGTTAGCAAAGCGAAAACGGGAAGTGTTCCAGATGGAGTTGTTTTGGTTGGAATGTAAATCGAAAATTGTTTTTTAGACTTAAGGCGTTTTGGATTAATAACCAGAACGCCTTTTTTATTGGATTAGAGGAAACTTTGAAAGAAATTTCAAATGTCTTTCAAGACTATAGTTTTAATCCCGTGATAAAAGTATGCTCAACAGATTAAAAAGTAAGGAGAACTAGCTTGAACAGAAGAATATTTTTATCAGTTTTTATAGCAACAATATTTACGTGTGTTTCAGTGCAAATAATAAATGCTCAGAATGAAACAAAGAAAAAAAAAGATGTTGCTGAGAAGGATGTGCCCATGAAATATGAGCCAAGTCCATCTCATCGGTTTGGTAAATTAAATCCAAACGCTCCGCCAGAAACAGCACAGTTTTCGTTTATGATCGGCGAATTCGATTGTGATGACAAAATCAGACAGCGAGATGGAAAATGGGTTGAGTCAAAAACTGTCTGGAATTCAACCTACTTTGTAAATGGTGGTGGAATTCAAGACAGATATTGGAGCAATCAGGTAGTTGCTTCGGGAACAAGAATTTTTGATAAAAACAAAGGAAAGTGGATCGTCAATTATTTTCAAACTTTTCCGAGTTATTTTGCAGGTGTTTGGGAGGGAAAAAAGGAAGGCGAAAAAATGATTATGCGACAGAAAAGAGGGGAAAATGAAAGCCGCCTGACTTTTCATAAAATCACAAAAGATGGTTTTGACTGGATCGGTGAATTAGTTACAAAAGATGGAAAAGCTAATCCATTTTGGATAATTTCCTGCGAACGTAGAAGGTAAACAATTTTAAGGTAGAAAGATATATGAAAAAATTCTTAAGTTCGATCGCATCAATTATTTTAGTTTTTACAACGGGAAATACATTTGCTCAAAGCAATAGCAACACAAAAGCAGATAATTTGCAGACGATTCCACCTGTTCCTGTTAACTATGAATCAAGTCCGGCTTATCCATTCGGACGTTTAAACCCGAAAGCTCCGCCTGAAACGAAACAGCTTGAGTTTATGATCGGTGAATTTGACTGTGACGATCGCATTTACAGTGCGAGAGATAAAAAATGGTTTAGAATGGATGTGGTCAGAAAAGCCGAATATGTTTTAAATGGTTTTGCAATTCAGGATAAGAACTGGACTCCGATCTTAAACAGCTCAAATATCCGCGTGTATGATTCGAAAACAAAACAATGGCACATTACTTATTTTAGAACTCAGCCGTATTCATCTGCAGTTTGGAAGGGTGGAAAAGAAGGAGAGAATATGGTTTTTCGGCAAACCACAGGTAAAACAGAAAGCCGTCTGACCTTTTATGATATAAGCAAAAACAGTTATAGCTGGAAAGCGGAAAGCATAACTGATGGCAAAACAACGATGAATTGGCAATTCACATGCAAACGTAGAAGATAGAAAATGAATATAAAAAACATTGTTCCTTGGTTATTTGTAGTTTGTCTTACAACTGGCTGGATTATTGATAGAAATACTTCTGAGGTTTTTGCCCAGAAGCAGCAAGAAAAGATAGATGAAAAAGTTTGGGAAGCTTTTGAGGTTTCAGATTTAATAAAAAAACAGAGATCAAACAATCGTTGGTATTTGTCTTTTCTAAAGCGTGACACTTTAAGTATGGGGCTTTATTCTCTGCCAAAAGGAGCAGATGATAGACAGCCTGCTCATGGCGAAGATGAAGTTTATTTGATTGAGAACGGTAAGGCGATGCTTCGTATCGGAAATGAAGAGCGAAAAGTTCAGAAAGGTTCTTTAATTTTTGTAAAAAGAGGTATTCCGCACAAATTTCATTCGATCGAAGAGCCTTTGGATGTTTTAGTATTTTTCTCATCAGCCAAGCCTTAATAATCACGGGAGAAAATTATGTTTAAGAAAAGCCTGTTTTTATTGGTAATACTTTCTTGTTTTTCTATTTCAATGTTTGCACAAAATGAAGTTCCTAAAGTTCCAACCGATCATGAGCCAAGTCCTGCTTTTCCCTACGGTCGTTTGAATCCAAAAGCTCCGCCCGAAACAAAACAATTTTCATTTATGATCGGTGAATTTGATTGTGTTGATCAAATAATCAATCCGCAGACGGGAAAATGGGTAAAATTTCCTGCGATTTGGAATGCCAAATATTTCTTGAATGGTCACGGAATTCAAGATCAATACTGGAGTCCGCGTTTTTCAACATCAAACATAAGAGTTTTTGATACAAAAGAGAAAAAATGGAAAATTACTTTTTTCCAGATGCCGGGATACAATTCGGGAGTTTGGTCGGGAATGAAAGAAGGTGAAAATCTTGTAATGCGACAGGGAAATGATGAGCAGGGTTCGCGTCTGACATTTTCAGGAATTACAAAGGATGGTTTTGAATGGGTTGGCGAGTCTATGAGAAAGGGCAAGGCAAATACTTTCTGGAAATCATCCTGCAAGCGTCGAAGATAAAGAAGAAGGTGCTGATATTTGAATCAACACCTTCTGCGAATTATCTAATCTGAATTTATTTATCCGTTTTTCTGAGCAAAGTCATCCATAAAATCAATCAATGCTTCAACTCCTTCTTTAGGAAATGCATTGTAGATCGAAGCACGGATTCCGCCGACGCTTCGATGTCCTTTTAAGCCATCTAAACCCTCTGAGCTTGCTTTTGTGGCGAATTGTTTTTCAAGTTCTTCATTTGGCAAATTAAAAGTAACATTCATTATTGAGCGTGCGTCCTTTTCGGCGTGTCCGCGATAAAATCCATCGCTTGAATCAATTGCGTCATAGAGAATTTTTGCTTTGTCTTTATTTTTCTCATACATCGCACTAACGCCACCTTGTTCATCAAGCCATTGGCAAACGAGATCAATTATATAAATCCCCCAAGTGTTTGGTGTGTTGAGCATTGAGCCTTTATTGGCAATCGCATGATAATCAAGTAATGTATGTTGATTTTCAGGAACTTTTTCGAGCAAATCATCTCTGATTATTACAAGCGTTACACCGCTTGGACCGATATTTTTCTGAGCACCTGCATAGATCAAGGCGTATTTTTCAACATCCATCGGGCGCGACAAGATATTCGAGGACATATCGCAGATAACCGGAATTCCACTACCGTCTAAATCTCTTTTAAATTCAACACCTTCGATAGTTTCATTCGATGTGTAATGAATGTAATTGGCATTTTCGCTAAAAGTTAATTCGTCGTCACTCGGAACAGATTTGAAACCGCTTTCTTCAGAGTTATAGATTGCAACCGCATTTCCTTCTCTTTTTGCTTCTTTAATTGCTTTTTTACCCCAAGCACCCGTCACGATATAATCGGCTGTCTCATTTTTACCTAAAAAATTAAGCGGGATCATAGAAAATTGCAGAGTAGCTCCACCTTGTAAAAATAAGATTTGATAGTTGTCAGGGACATTCAGATGTTTTCTGATTCCTGCTTTAGCCCGTTCGATAACTTCATCAAAATGTGTAGAGCGATGACTGATTTCCATAACACTCATCCCAATTCCGTTAAAAGATAAAAGTTCGCTCTGAGCTTTTTCCAAAACAGGCAAAGGCAACGTCGCCGGACCGGCACTAAAGTTATAAATTCTTTCGGTCATTATTAATCCTCAAATAGATATATCTTGGTTAAACAAAACGCAAGAATAGCATAGCTTTGTTTAATGTTAAATTATTTGTGAATCATGCAATGGCATTTGATAATTTCAGAAGCTTTTAGATAATGAGTATTTCTTTTAAAAATAGATAAAAATAGGGTAAGATTAAGAAAATATTAACAACTAAATATCTGTGTTTTACATCGTAGATGTCGGGTTTATTAATACAAATATTTAACATAGTTTGCTTGGAGGATTTAATGATTCGTAAAAATCTATTTACTTCTTTATTTTTAGTAGCAATGCTTCTTTTCGCAGGCGTAAGCATTTTTGCTCAGACAAATACAATCGCCGGAAAAGTAGTAATGAAAAAAGAGGGTGGAGAAAAAACACCCGTAAAAGACGTTTTAATTGAATTAGTTCGCGTTGATGCAGTAGCCAAGACGGTCGAAACGAAAACAGATGAAACCGGAGCTTTTTCAATAACGGAAGTTACGCCCGGAGCGACTTATGCAATTTCGGTAAGCGGTTCAGGTATCAAACCTGAAATCATTCCTGATGTTAAGCCGGGAACGAATAACTTTGAAATTCCTGTTACCGCGGGTGACAGCAAGCGCTGGAGCGAAGAGCAGGTTCGCCTTTCAGTTCTTACTTCTTTAAAAGAATCAGGCACTTTGAATGATGCTCAGAAGAAGATGCTTGAAGATTATGAGAACAAAAAAGGTAATGTTGAGAAGAAAAATGCAATTATTACTCAATCCTTAAAAGATGGTAATGCTGCCTACAATAGTGGCGATTATGCAACTGCAATTGCTAAGTACGATGAAGGTATAAATGCTGATCCTGAATTTATCGGAAGTGCTCCTGTTTTCTTAAACAATAAAGGTTCTGCACTAAAGAAACGTGCGGTAGAAATGTACAACGCAGCTGTAAAATCAAGGGATAGTGCAAAAATCAATGAAGCTAAAAACACAGCTAAGAAAGATTTGGCAGGTTCATTAGAATCTTACAACAAGTCATATATGCTCTTAACTAATGCTCCGGCAGGTTCTGTTAGTGACCAAGCTGCACACAAGAAAAACATTTTTAATGCAGCAGATGGTGGTAGAGATGCTGTTCGCATTATGGCTTTGATTAAACTTGTTGATCCAAATCAAGCAGAGGCAGCTAACAGAGTTGTTAAGGCTTATATGGAAAATGAGTCAGATAAAAATAAGAAAGGTAAAGCTCAAGCTGCTCTAGCTTCTTATCTAATGGATTCTAACGACTACGATGGAGCGGTTGCTGAATACAGAAAAGCAATTGAGTTTACTCCTGACGATCCTGATGTTTTAGCAGGATTTAGCTTAGCTTTATATACTGCTGCAGAAGACAAACAAAGCAAGCCTATGAAACAGGAAAGCTTAAACTATATGGAAAAATACCTAAAAGTAGCTCCAAAAAATCATAGGTTACGACAGGATATTGATGGTTTGGCAACATATCTGAAAACAGAAGAAAAGCTAAAGCCACAAAAAATTAAATAATGAATTGAAATTAAAAATTTCGATTTGCTTGAATGCGTCTAACTGAAGTTGGACGCATTTTTGTTTTATTTTTGAAAATATATTGTTTGCAATTGCAAAATATGAAAAATTTCGCCTATTTTTTTTTCAAAAGATATCTTGACAGGTATTATGTAAATCTATATCATTGTATTTAACAATGTTAATCATTGTTATTTTATTGCAAACAAAACTTCAAAAAAGCTTCATATAGAATTCCTCATTCACAAACAATTTTTCGAAGTTTCAATCTAAAATAAAATGTCAGCTAAACTCGGAGAAATTCTCGTCCGCGAAAATTTGATTACGTCGCAACAATTGCGCGAAGCGTTGGATTATCAGCGTACAAATGGTGGACGTTTAGGTTCAAACCTAATAAAACTTGGCATTATTTCTGATGAGGTCATCACATCGGTTTTGTCACGCCAGTATGGTGTGCCTTCAATCAATTTAGAACTTTTTGAGATTGAAGAGGCGACCGTCAAACTAATCTCGCAGGAAGTTGCAATGAAATACACTGTTCTGCCTATTTCCAAAGTTGGTGCAACGTTGACGATGGCTATGGCAGACCCGACTAATGTCTTTGCAATGGACGACATAAAGTTCATGACAGGATTAAATGTCGAACCCGTAATCGCTTCAGAGGCTTCGATTCAATCTGCAATTGGCGAATATTACGGTTCATCAAAAGAAATGGATGTGGCAGGTGCAAACATTCAAAATGAATTTGATGAGATTAGTGCAAAATTAGCCAGAAACGGAAATGTTGTTGTCAATGAAGTAGATAACAAACAGAAAATATCCGATTCTGATTTAGGGGTTTCTCTTGATGAATTCGAGTTTGGAGCAAATGCTAGTGAAGAACTCGAAGTAGTCGAAGAAAACGATGAAATTGATTTGGCAGAACTTGCCAAAGCAAGCGAAGACGCTCCAGTTGTTCGTCTTGTAAATGTTTTATTAGTTGATTCATTAAGACGCGGTGCTTCTGATATTCACATAGAACCTTACGAAAAAGATTTTCGCATACGCTTTAGAATTGACGGTATTTTGTATGATGTAATGCATCCGCCGATGAAGATGCGGGATGCACTTATTTCGCGTCTGAAAATTATGTCGAAACTCGACATTTCGGAAAAACGCCTTCCGCAAGATGGACGCATCAAGATTAAAGTAAAAATTGATAATCGCTCACGTGAACTCGATTTCCGTGTGTCAACCTTACCGACACTTTTTGGCGAAAAGGTCGTGCTTCGTCTTTTAGACAAAGAAAAACTAATGCTTGATATGACCAAGCTTGGTTTTGAGCCGGAAAGCTTAGAAAAGTTTCAAAGAAATATTGCCAAGCCTTATGGAATGGTTCTTGTTACAGGACCGACGGGTTCGGGTAAAACGAACACACTTTATTCCGCACTACAATCATTAAATACACCTGAAACCAATATTATGACGGCTGAAGACCCGGTTGAATTTAACCTTGAGGGAATCAATCAAGTTCAGATGAAAGAACAGATCGGTTTGAACTTTGCCGCCGCTCTACGTTCTTTCTTACGTCAGGATCCGAACATTGTACTCGTCGGTGAGATTCGTGACTTTGAAACAGCAGAAATTGCCATCAAAGCAGCACTTACGGGTCACTTGGTTTTATCAACACTTCACACTAACGATGCTCCTTCGACGGTAAATCGTATGGTCAATATGGGTATCGAACCATTTTTGGTCGCAACGAGTGTCAACATAATTCAGGCTCAAAGACTTATTCGCCGTGTTTGTAGTGAGTGTAAAGAAAAACAAGATGTTCCTTTAGAAGGGCTAGTCGAAATAGGTTTTACCGAGGAAGTAGCTGAGGAATTAGAGATTTATAAAGGACAAGGTTGTGACCGATGTAACGGCACGGGTTACAAAGGTCGGGTCGGTTTATTTGAGGTCATGGAGATTAATGATGAGTTGCGCGAACTTATCATAATTGGAGCAAGTTCAATTGAAATCAGGAAAAAAGCAATTGAGCTGGGAATGGTAACTCTCCGTGAATCAGGACTTTGCAAGATACGTCAAGGAATTACGACGATAGAAGAAGTAGTTAAAGAAACGGTTATATAGAGATTTTGGAGGAAGTATGTTACGAGCAATTATTCTGGTACTGGTTTTATTTGTTTCACTTGGAACAGTAGTTCCGATTGCGACAGATTATGCAGAAGCCGGGGCTGAAAAACAGCAATGGCGTAAAAAGAAAAAGAAAAAAAGATACAAAAAATATCGTAAGTACAGAAAATATCGCAAGTACAGACGAAGCTCTAAACGTTATAGAAAGTCCAAGAGATATAGAAAATCTCGTAGATATAGAAGTTCCAAACGCTATAGAAAATCAAAAAGATACAGAAAATCTCGTAGATATAGAAGTTCTAAGCGCTATAGAAAATCAAAAAGATATAGACGAAGCTCTAAACGTTATAGAAAGTCCAAGAGATATAGAAAATCTCGTAGATATAGAAGCTCTAAACGCTATAGAAAGTCAAAAAGATACAGAAGAAGTAGCAAACGCTATAGAAGCAGCAAGCGTTACAGAAGTTCAAAAAGATATAGAAAAGCTAGAAAGCAGCGACGTGTTAGAAAGTATTCTAAGAAGTGGTGGCGTGCTTATCGTGCGAAAGTTAATCGTCGTAAAGCAATTGCCAAACGCAAACGCAACTTACGCCTGAGACGTATAAGATTAGCTAAGCAAAAAGCTGCTCGTAAAAACAAAAGAAGATATAACAGAAAGGCTGTCAAAAGAGTTAAACCAAACCGCAACGATTTTGTTTCGAGAGAGCAAGCTCCAAGAAAGGTACAAGCAGGCTCTGATTCTTTGATGGTCGTAGCAAATGCTACAAGTTCTACTTCAGGCAGAAAAAATGTCGGTGGAGTTTCAACAACAGAACTTCGCAGAACTGTTATTGACCAGATGATTCGTGAAAAAGGATGGGTAGTTAATGATTTTGAAAAACACATTGACGGCAAGAAAGTCTATGTAGTTGTAGCAAAATCACCAAGTCAAAGTGGTGCTGTCAAATCCAGAATTTTCTACTTTACTGAATCAAAAGGTCAGATATACGGTCTTTCAACAGTTGCTCCAGATGATTCTTCATCACAAATCGCAAACCGTTCACAGAAGTTAGTTAAATCCCTTAAGGCTTCAAAAGGTGCGGTTCAGAGTGCTAAGAAGGATTAGAAAAGTACAAAACAAACTGAGAAAAAAGTCCTCACTTTTTTCTCTTCGCACACATACTCAGAAATAAATAATGTATGAGGATGCCAAATGAGTTTACAAGAACAGCTTAATGCTGAAACACAAGTTACTTTACCGGAACTGCTCAAGAAAATGACTGACATGGGCGGTTCTGACTTGCATATTACAACAAAAAGTCCACCACAAGTTCGCGTTCATGGACACTTAAAACCGATTGAGGGTTATCAGCCATTCACACCGGCTGAAACAAAACGTCTTGCATATTCGGTTTTAACTGATGCTCAAAAACACAGATTTGAAGAAAAACTAGAGCTTGATTTTTCATTTGGATTAAAGGGAATGTCCCGCTTTCGTGCCAATCTATTTAACCAAAAAGGTGCGGTCGGAGCAGTCTTTCGTGCGATTCCTTACGAAATTTTATCTTTTGAGAAACTAGGATTGCCTCCGGTTGTTAAAGATTTATGTAAAAAACCTCGCGGATTAATTCTCGTAACAGGTCCGACCGGTTCGGGTAAATCAACAACTTTGGCTGCAATGGTTGATAAGATCAATCAAGATCGTAGTGAACATATTTTAACTATCGAAGACCCAATCGAATTTTTGCACAATCATAAAAATTGTGTTGTTAATCAGAGAGAAGTTAATTCTGATACACACGGATTTGCTGACGCACTCCGAACAGCTCTTCGTCAAGACCCCGATGTTGTACTCGTTGGTGAGATGCGTGACTTGGAAACAATTGAGATGGCTCTCAGAATTGCTGAAACGGGTCACTTAACATTTGCAACACTTCACACAAACTCAGCTGCTTCAACAATTAACCGTATTATTGATGTATTTCCTGCCGGGCAACAATCTCAGATTCGAACACAGCTTTCTTTGGTTTTAGAAGGAATCATGTGTCAAGCCTTGTTGCCGAAAGCATCCGGTGACGGACGTGCAATGGCAATGGAAGTTTTGATCCCGAATTCAGCTATTCGCAATCTCGTTCGTGAAGATAAAATTCACCAGATTTATTCAATGATGCAGACCGGACAGGATAAATATGGTATGCAGACCTTTAATCAGGCACTTGCATCGCTCTATCACAAACGCTCAATAACCCTCGATGTTGCTATGCAACGCTCTTCAAACCCAGATGAGTTGAAAGATTTAATCGAACGTGGTTCGGGCGTTAATGACGCTTACGGTGGCGGAAGACCTATGCCTCCGGGTAAAAAAGTTCCGCCGGGAGAACACCCAAGTCCATATATGAAAGGAAGACCAATCGGAAAACGTCCACCGGTTCGTTCATAAACATTTTTCAAAAATTTAGGAGTTACCAAAATAAATGGCTACATTCACATACAAAGGAAGAAATCGCCTAAACGAAATAGTTTCAGGCGAAAGAGAAGCCGCCAGTCAAGAAGAACTACGAGAGATTCTTAAAAAAGAACAGATCGTAATGACTCAAGCCTCTGAAAAAGGGCGCGAGATAAAAATTCCGAAACTTGGGCGAAATAAAAAGGTCAAAGCTAAAGAATTAGCTGTTTTTACACGTCAATTTTCAGTAATGATTGACGCGGGATTGCCGCTTGTTCAATGTATTGAGATTTTGGCACAACAACAGCCGAATGCTTTTTTCAAAGATGTTCTGTTTCAGGTAAGACAAGATGTAGAAGAAGGTGCAACATTAGCTTCAGCACTCTCCAAGCATCCGAAGGTTTTCGACGGTCTATACACTCATATGGTTGAGGCTGGTGAAACTGGTGGTGTGCTTGATCTGATTTTACAACGTTTAGCAACGCTTATTGAAAAAGTTGTGAAATTAAAAAGAAGCATTATTTCGGCTTCAATATATCCGGCAGCTGTTATTTTTGTGGCAATCGCCGCAGTTGCAATTATCATGATTGTAGTTATTCCGCAGTTCCAACAAATCTTTTTAGGATTGTTAGGACCGGGAGAGGCTCTTCCTTTACCAACCAGAATTGTTATGGCAATAAGTGGTTTCTTGGCTGGCTGGGGAGGTTTAGCCTTATTGATAGTGCTTATTGGAAGTTCTGTCGGTATAAGTTTTTACTATAAGACTCCTAAAGGACGCCATCAAATTGATGCTTTAATGCTCAAACTTCCTATTTTTGGTTCGATCTTGAGAAAAATTGCAGTTGCAAGATTTTCAAGAATTCTTTCAACGCTCCTTTCGTCAGGTGTTCCTATTTTGCAATCTCTTGAAATTACTGCAAAAACAGCCGGAAACGTAATTATCGAAGAGGCTGTTTTAGCAGTTCGTGCCGGAGTTGAACGTGGTGAAAACTTTGTTGATCCGCTAAAAGCTACGGAAGTTTTTCCTGAAATGGTAAGCCAAATGATCGGGGTAGGTGAACAGACAGGTGCGATGGATGCAATGCTCGGAAAAATTGCTGATTTTTATGAAGATGAAGTTGATTCAGCAATCGCTGACTTACTCGCAATGATTGAGCCTGCATTGATCGCCTTTCTAGGGGTAACCATTGGTTCAATTGTTATTTCAATGTATTTGCCGCTATTCACACTCATCGGAAAACTAGCAGGCGGAGCAAACTAAACTTAAATACAAAATAATTTTAAGTTTCTCAAAGCGACTCATTTTGAGTCGCTTTTTTTATTTTAAAGGTAGATATTGTAAGAAAAGACTTTGTAAGGAGGCTAATGTTGTTGAAAAAGACCCTTTGGAAAATGAAATTGCCGAAGTCTCAAATGTTGGAACTATCGTCGAAGACGGTAAAACTTCCATTTTACAATGAGTTCTGACCAAAATTTTAGAATTCTTGTTACTAGCAAAGTAGGTTGTTATAATTTTGCAAAATTATTTAGTTGTTTTGAATTAAAATGAAAGATTTGAAAGTTAAGTTTTATGAGTTTGGACAGTTTCGCTTAGATTTAAAGAAACGACAATTACTATATGAAGATAAAGTAATTCCTCTTGCCAAAAAGAGTTATTCTATTCTTTTATTTCTAATTGAAAACTCAGAGCGAGTAGTTAGCAAGAAAGAACTATTAGAGCAGTTTTGGGAGGAAAGCTATGTTGAAGAATCAAATTTAGTCCAACATATTTATCGAATACGAAAGATACTCAAAAATGGTGGAAGCGAAGACAAATATATAGAAACTTTGTCAAAATCGGGATATAGATTTATTGCTGATGTCAAAAAAACATTAGAAGATTTGGAAGTTCCTGGTAATGAAAAACAGGAATTTCTAACAAGAAAACCTCATCTTTCAGAAAGTGACAGTGGTAAATTGAATTCACTAAAAAACACAAAGCTTGAAGTAGATAGAGATCCAACACTAATTACAGCTCCAATTAAAAGAAGAAAGTTCACTAAATCATTAACTGCAATAGGAATTTTGGTAGCAATTATTTTAGTTGCATCTTATGTTTTTTTCTTAAAACCTCAAAATGTTGCAGATTCAAATATTAAATCAATGGCGATTTTGCCATTTCAACAGATTGGTCAAGAAAAAGATGGGAAAGTTAGTTTGGGTATAGCTGATACCTTAATTTCTCAATTGAGTAATCAGAAAAAAATTAGTATTACGCCAACTTCTACCATTATTAAGCTGACAGGAAAAGAAAGTGAAAATCCAATTGATTTGGGTAAGAAACTAGGCGTAGATGCTGTTTTAGCTGGAACAATTCAGAAGGAAAATGGTACTGCAAGAGTAAATGTTCAGTTAATTGGAATTGAAGATAAAAAAACTCTTTGGTCAAGTAAATTCGATTCAAGTTTTTCAGATGTTTTTTCTCTGCAGGATGAAGTTTCTAGGCAGATTGCCCAAAAACTTTCATTAGATTTGGAGAACAATGGGGAGGCTTTATTAAAAGCTAAAAGCACAAAAAATATTGAAGCTTACAAAGAGTATTCAAAAGGATTGTTTTATTGGTCTAAGCGAACTCCAGAAGGTTTGGCTCAAGCTATCAAGCATTTTCAAAATGCAATTGATAAAGATGCTCAATTTGTAAAAGCATACGCTTTATTGGCAGATACATATTCTCTAGTTGGTTATAACAAATATGATCTGATGTCTGAAAAAGATACTATGGAAAAAGCTCAAACTTTTGCCAATAAAGCACTAGAATTGGATGCAAATTCATCAGAAGCATTAACTACTCTTGCATTAGTCAACACTCAAAAGAAAAATTTTCAGGCTGCAAAAAGTCAATTAAATAAAGCCATCAGTTTGAAGCCTAATAATATAACAGCTTACTTAAGATTGGCTTGGTTATCTGCACTAGAAGGAAACTTAGAACAGGCTATAAATGAAATGAAGTCGGCTCATAAAATTGAACCACACTCCGAATTAATAAATAAAACGCTTGCATCTTATTTGATTTTGGCAAGAAAGCCTGAGGAAGCATTTGCTCTTTCGCAAAGAATTATGGAGATTTTTCCACCCTCAAATGAAATAAGCATTTTTCTAGCTGAGATTTATGAACAGAAACAAGAATACGGAAAATCCATCCAAGAACTAAACTCTCTTCTAGAAAAGGATTCTGAAAATTGTGTAGCATCGCTTGTGTTAAGCAGAATTTACAGTAAAACATCTAAAGTTGATAAAGCTCGTGAAGTGTTAAATGGTATTCTGAAAATAGAAGCCTGCCAAGGTTACAATTACGCCATCGCCTCAATTTTTGCAAATCTCAAAGATGAAGATAAGACAATTTCATTCCTCAAAAAAGATTCTGTAAATTTACTACATCTACTGTATCTCAAGAATGATTATAACCTTGATTCAATAAGAAGAAGTTCAAAGTTTGAAGACTATGTAAAACAAGTTGAATCAAAATTATAAAGACTTTAAATTCATTTTTTTGAACCTTAATTTTGGAAAATCTTTCAGTCTTTTGGAATATTTATCAATTAAAAGTCTAATATAGTCTCATTAATAATTTCCATCTACTAAATTTCTATCATTTCAATAACATTTTAATAACCTGCTATTAGCCAAATATGTGTACTTACAATAGTTTACACGCATACGGCATAGCTGAGCATAGTTTTAAAGGAACTTATGTTGCCTCATTAGTTAAACAACATAAGTAATGAAAGAAAGTTTAAGAAAAAATAAATATTTCTTTAGGTGTACTCATTTGGTTTTTACTAATAACCCTCTACTAGTAGTAAAGGTGGAGGGTTATCTTTTTTATGCCAGACAAACAGCCAACAGGAATTTTGAAGACATTTTTATTGGCTTTGGATTGAGATTACTCAATATGAATAAACATGGGAAGTTAACTAATTAAGGAGTAAATGATGAGAAACATTTTCAATGTCAAAGCATTTTTAGCATTTATAACTTTGATATTTATAACCTTCCAAATAGATGTGTATTCACAAATCAATGAGTCAAAGACAAGTGCTTTATATGATGAAAAGGAAGTAACCTTTCATAACGGAAATGTAAAACTGGTCGGAAGCATATTAACCCCTAAAGGAAAAGGTCCATTTCCAGCTGCCGTCATAATTCACGGCTCTGGGGGGGAAATAAATAATCGTAATCATAAAGGAGTAACACCATTTGTTAAAGCTTTGGTTAAACGTGGAATTGCTGTTCTATATCCTGACAAGCGTGGGCAAGGAAAATCAGAGGGAAATTGGCATGATGCGAGTTTTGTTGATTTGGCTGAAGACGCGATTGCGGGAGTTGAGGTACTTCATAAGACGCGGAAAATTAACCAAAACAAAATCGGTGTTATTGGATTTAGTCAGGGCGGAATTATTGCTCCAATTACTGCTTCACGCTCTGAAAAGGTGGCTTTTGTGACAAATATTGCAGGTTCAACTGTACCAATGCTTGAAGCTCTTATAGACGAGGTTGAAATAGCCGCTGAATTAACTGGATTAACTCTTGAGCAGAAAAAAACTGTAACAGATATTAACCGAAAGGGAATTCACTATGCCATAACAGGAAAGGGATTAAATGCATATTTGACGGCACTTAACAATGCCAAGAAAACAGAGTTAAAGAATTCACCGATAGTTAAAGAATTTCCAAGTGAACCTAATCCCGGTTTAATTCAGTTCATTCGGTTAATTAAGGACGTTGACCCAATTGTCTATTGGAAAAAAGTAAAAGTTCCATCTCTCTTTATTTATGGCGGTAAAGATAGATTAATCCGTTCTTACAAAAATATTTATCGAATAGAAAAAACGTTCGGCAAGTCTGACTTTAATTACACAATTATGTTTTTCAGTAACGAAGGACACGGAGCCTATCGAGAAGATTTGCTTGATTTTATGGCAAGTTGGATTTTGAAATCGGATCAAACTTGAAAGATATAGTCCTGATTTCCAAAGAAATAATAAACAAGGAGAAAACATGAAAAAAATTAGGCTTATATTTTTTTTACTAATCGTTTTAATGGTTTTAACAATAAGCGTGTCTGCTCAAACGATTGATGTAAATAAATTACCAAAATATGTGGTCGTAGGAGTAATTGACGGAGGTTTCTTTGACAATTTTAAGTCAGACATCAAGGTCAAAGAAAATTCAAGCTTTAAATTTAATGATGAGCTTTTAAAACTTGAAAAAATACTTGAAAAAACAAATACCATGACAGAAATGTTAAACAGGATGGACGATTTGGGTTTTGATTTTGTTGACTCTTCAGAAACTAAGGGAGGCAATTTCCAACATTTAATATTTCGTAAACAAAAATAAAGGATATTTGGAAAACGCTTACACCATTTAACAATCTCATCACACACATTTAACTAATGTTTTAAGAGGGAATGAAAAACAATATGAATAGATTAAGAATACCTAAACTTACCTTTTTAATACTAATAATAGCTTCTGTTAGTCAGCTAAATATTGCTCAGCAAACTCCTAAAGAAACTAAAAAAATGCCCGATTGGGTAAAAAAACACATGAGTTACATGACAGAAGGAACCGGAAGATGGATAGCTGACAATTCCGAATTCAAGAGTGCAAATGAACCTTACGATAAATATTGTGTTGAATGGAAATGGGGCATTGGAAAACAGAGTATCAAAGGACGTTTGTTCGGCATACAAAGAGAAAAAGAGACTGCGGAGTTTTGGGAATTTTACCTTTTTTGGCATCCGCAAAAGCAAAAGGTAATTATTCAGCAAATAAGCGGAAACGGAATTTTAGGAGTTGGGGAAATAATCAATGTTGAGTCCGGCGGGAAAACAGAAAGAATGTCTCAGATGACATTTTTTACACCTGATGGGAAGAGCTGGAAAGATTTACATAAAATTTTTGAAGATGAAAATGAACACCAAACAACATCTTTTGTTCTAAAAAATAGTACGTGGAACAAACAAAGAAGCTATATCTGGAAACGCGTAGCAAAATAATTAAGGAGAAATTAATGAAAGCCACAGCACTTTTACTTTTTATTATTTTAAGCGGAATATTTTCTGTAAATGCTCAGGAAAATTTCAAAGTTAGTCAAACATTGGACAAGATCCAGCTGAATAAAGTTGAAGAAGCAACAAAGTTGTATTGGAAATGGGATAAAGATGAAGAACCTGTCAAAGCTGTTAAATTGCTTGAAAAGATTTCTAATCAAGAGGCTGATAATTGGGTTGCTCCTTATTGGGCAGCTTATATTTCTACTCAACTAATAAACTCCAACAAAAAATATGCAGGCTATTTAGATAAGGCTCAAGTTTTTATGGACAAAGCTAATTCTGCTTTTGCCAAAAAGCCTCATAAAAACGCTCAGCCTTACTTTCATGCACTTCAAGCATTAATTTATAGATTTCAAAGTTTTAAGTATGCAGGTCTTAAAGACAAAAAGAACTTTGATATTTATAAAGAAAAATCGCTTCAAGAATTAAATAAAGGAATAAAAGTAAGTCCAGATAATCCAGTTTTGATGGTTTTAACAGCTACAGAAATGGGAAGTAATCCTAAAGGAGATTTTGGAAAAATAATTGCTTCGATTGCTTTGCTCGAAAAAGCTCAGGTTAAATTCAGGAAAATAAATGATAGAAGTCCAGCTGACATAACTTATTGGAATGAACATTGGATAAAGTTTTGGTTGAAAAGACTAAATCCACCTCAAAAGAAATCTACCTGATTATCAAGTTTATAGGATTTACATAATTTAATTTAAGGGGGTTATTTTTTCGCCTTTTGTGGCTAGGCTAAATCTCCCCAAGTCACTGTATTTAAGTTAAAAATTAAGGAGAAAAAATAATTATGCAAAAAAATAATTATGCTAATTGGCGAATGCCAGTTTCAAGAACTGAAAATATTGTTGTTCAAGAAATAAATGACGAAATACTTGTTTATGACCTAAAAACTAATAAAGCACATAATTTAAATAGCACAATGGCTTTAATTTGGCAGAAGTGTGACGGAAAAACATCTCTTCATGAAGTAATTACTATTCTTATGAAGAAGCTAGAAGTAGAAATTGATGAAGATTTTATTTGGCTGGCTATAAAAGAACTAGATAAAACAAATCTACTTTTGGGAGAAATGTTGTTAGCTAATAAAGCTTCTGTTTCGAGAAGAAAAGTGTTGTTTAAATATGCTCTGCCAACTTTAGCAATGCCGGTAGTTTTATCCTTGGTTGCTCCTACTACAGTTGAAGCCCAAAGTTGTGTAATGCTCCAAGGAACATGCTCAGGAGCTGGAGCAGGTAATTGCTGTCCGGGAATTGATGCTTGTCAATCTTCGGTTTGTTGTAATGGAGTTGGATCACCTTGTGCTACTAATGCTGATTGTTGTGGTTTCTTTAGTTGTGATGGAGTCCAGTGTTTGTAAAGAAGTTACCAATGGATTTAATACGATTAAAGTTCATTTTTATTATTATTTTCAGTTCATTTATTTGTAATGCACAAAATGTTGAAAATGAAAAAGCTGAACAGGAAGTAATAAAATGGCTGCAAAAAAATGCAGTCCCAATAAAATCTGCCTCGCCAGAAGTAAAAGAAGATTTATCATTTTTATCTGAGATAGTCGGAAATGCTGATTTGGTTTTATTGGGTGAAGGGACTCATGGAACAAAAGAGTTTTACCAGATACGAGACAAAATTGGACGCTATCTAATTGAAAAAGAAAACTTTCGTACAGTTGGAATTGAATATGATTTTGTTAATGGAATGGCTGTCAAAACATATGTGGATTCTGGTAAAGGTTCAGTTGAGGAAGCATTAAATGAGCAAAGGGGATGGGTTTGGAATAATGAAGAAACCCTGGAAATGGTTAAATGGCTGAGAAAACATAATCAACAAAACAAAGAAAAGGTTAGCTATTTTGGAATAGATATGTTGCGAATAGTGCCATCTCTTTTGTATTCATTAAAACATCTCAAATCACACAAAATTAAGGAAGTTTTAGAAATTGAGAGACAATTGAAAGAACTCATTGGCAAAGAGGTATATGAATTTGAAAACTCTGGAAATGATTTCTATACCAATTTATCTGGAGACGTCCCATTAGAAAATAACTATCGATTTAAGGAAATCACCTCTCTTTTGGTCGATATATTTGATTTGCATAAAGACAAAATTATTTCGCAAAGCTCTGGTAAAGACTGGAGTATTAACAGGCAAATAGCTTATACAGCATTGCAAAAATCGCGGCATTTATTGCAATGGAATATGAATAATATATTTTTAACTTTTGGTCGACAAAAACAAAGTGAAATTTATAGTAAAGCTGGAAGTACTTCAAAGAGTCTGGAAAATTTTTATAAAGAAAATGATTTTGCTCAATACAAAATTATTCAGCCTGTTTTAGAACTTATATCAAACCCATATAGAGGCAATCGAAAATATAGAAATTTATCCATAAAAGAAAGAGGAAAGTTACTTGAGTCTATTATTTCATCAATTTCTCGTCTAGAAGTTAGAAAATATCTTTATCTTAAAAGTGTGGATGAAAACAGGCTTGATGAAATAAAAAGTGAGCTAAAGACAGTATTGGATATTTTTGAAATCTACAAAAATTATTTGGCGAAGCCCGCCTTATCAACAAATGAGCGAGAAATAGGTTTAGCTGAAAATGTTAAATGGATACAAAATTTTACAAATAGCCGAATGATTGTATGGGCACACAATGGTCATGTCTCAAAAAAAGGTAACTCTGAGACAGACATGATGGGAACGCTTCTTAAAAATTGGTACAAAGACAATATCGTAATTATCGGAACAACTTTTAACAAAGGAAATTTTCAGGCTTCATATAGTGTTCGTCAAACAAATGCTGATACCAGCAAAATTCGTGAGTTTAAAGTAGGTGATGCAAAGAAAAATTCAATTGAAAGGCTGATGGCACAAGTTAGCCACCCCATATTCATTATAGATTTTAGAAAACTACCTAAAAAGGGGGTAGTACATAAATGGTTTACTCAAAAGCACTACGTTAGATCTATTGGCAATTCCTTTAATCCAGACAAACCCGATAATTATTATGAATTAATCGAAATACCAAAACACTATGACGTGATGATTTTTGTAAATGAGACAAAGCGTGCTAAACCGACTAGATTTGTTCGTCAGAAGTGCGGACTAAATTGAATCAATAACTTGTTTCATTTTCAAAATATGACAAGTAAGAGAATTCCGATGATTACTACAAAAACGTTTATAAAAAAACATTCAAGACATTTTTTGATAAAAAAAGCCTTTATTTTATTTCTGTGTTCTTTTTCTACAATTAACCTAATCGCACAAAATCAAACCAGGGGTAACACACCATACTTAGATATTGAATGGTTGATTGGCAATTGGCATCTTGAAATACCACAAGGACAGGTAAAGATGACATTTGAATGGGGAGCAAATAAAAGTTACATAAAGTACGTTGGCTACAATCCCGGAGGCACTATCGAACACGAAGGTATTATTGTTTGGCATCCGAAGAAAAGAAAGATTATTGAACTAAGTGCCTTTACTTCTACAGCAAATGTTGGAACTCCTGCAGAAGCTTATTTCGAAATCACCGGTAAAGGAAAATTGATTCATTATTTCACACTATTTTATCCGGCAGGTAAAAAATTCAAAGACGGTTCAGTTGCTCCGAAAGGCGGAAAAAAAGTTGAATACAGACAAATTTGGACCGCCAAAGGTAAGAATGGCTTACACGATATTTTCCAAACAAAAAGAAATGGTGAATGGCAATTGGTGAATGAAAAAGATAAAGCTGGTTTTAATTGGCAAAAACAGAACTAAGAAGTGAGAAAATAAGCTTTATTTTTAATTGTCAGTTTGGAAAATCTTAAATCGGAATATTCCACATTTTTATTATAAGTTTGATTATCAGGAGAAGAAATGAAGATCACAAACACAATATTTATAACGTTAATGTTTGCATTTATGGCTAGCACGCTTTATGCCCAAAACAATAAACCCATTCCTAAGAGAACCAGTTCCAATAAAAGTCAAATCGAAGCGGCTCAATTCGTCAAAGATTTTCTGCCGATATGGGATTCACAGGAAAGATTAACGATTGAACTAGCAGAAGCAATGCCAAGTAAATACTACAAATTTAAACCTACGCCTGAAATGAAAACCTTTGCGGAGCAAATGGGGCACATTGCTCACACAATAGATTGGATGTATGAGCATGTTGTACTACAGAAAAAATCTGGAAAAACGAAAAGTCTGGATGTAACCAAGATGTCTAAAAAGGAAATAATTGCTTACTTGAGACAGGCGTTTGAGAGAGGGCGGAAAAATATTAAATCTTTGAGCAAATCCGAACTAGAGGAGTTTGTGTCTTTTTTTACAACGGGAGGCAAGTTAAAGAAGAAATTTGGTGTCTTATCTGTATTTGATCACATTACAAATCATCGGGCGAAAGCCAATCTTTATATGAGGTTATGTGGTTTAGTTCCACCCGGATATGGATATTTGAGACTTCCAAAAGAAAAATAGCACCTTTTCTAAGCAATTTACTAGGTATAAGTAATTTATGACTATGAAAATATATTTGATTAAAACTATTTCGGTAATTTTGACTGGTTGTTTTTTTGTCTCAGTTGTATTTCCGCAATCTGAGACAAACAGGTTTCCTGTAAAGCGAAATGAAACCCCGAAAACGTGGGAACAAAACGGCTGGAACAGACTTAACCAAACTAGAAAACTGAAATTCAAAAGACGAAAAGCCAAAAACGTAATTCTTTTTATTGGCGATGGTATGGGAGTTTCAACTTTGACTGCCGCAAGGATTCTTGAGGGACAAATGAGAGGTGAGAGCGGAGAAGAAAATCGCCTCAGTTTTGAATACTTTCCATTCTCTGCCTTTTCAAAAACCTATAGTGTCAATCAGCAAACATCAGATTCAGCCCCAACAATGTCTGCAATTATGACAGGTATAAAAACTGTTGGAAGTGCGGTTTCCGTAAACCAAAACATTTTAGATGGAAATAAACTAGATAAAAAACACCATGTTAAAACGCTTCTGGAGATGGCTGAAGAAAAAGGCAAATCGACAGGAGTTGTCTCAACCGCAAGGATCACACATGCAACTCCAGCGGCTTGCTACGCCCACACACCCAAAAGGGGTTGGGAATCAGATGCGGACATTTTTAATTCTGATAAAAGGGCTTATGAAGCAAAATATCCTGACATCGCTCGACAGCTTATTGAATTTTCCTACGGCAACGGCTTAGAAGTAGCAATGGGGGGCGGTCGTAGGAATTTCATCCCAAAAGATATGCAGGATGTAGAGTATCCTGACCAAAAAGGTCGAAGACTTGATGGAAGAAATTTAACCGAAGAATGGAAAGCTAAGTACAAAAATTCTTCTTACGTTTGGAACAAAAAGCAGTTTGACGCAATTGATGTTAAAAATACCGACCATATTTTAGGGCTTTTTCAACCTTCACATTTGCAATTAGAGACCCGGCGTTCCAATGACAAAGCGGGCGAGCCTTCTCTTTCTGCAATGACTTCAAAGGCAATTGATATTTTGTCAAAAAATAAAAAAGGATACTTTTTGATGGTTGAAAGCGGGAGAATAGATCACGCTCATCATGGAGCAAATGCTTACGGAGCATTAACCGAGACCATTGAACTTTCTAATGCTGTTCGGGCGGCAAAAAATAAAGTTAATCTAAAAGATACCTTGATTATTGTGACTGCTGATCATAGCCATGTTTTCACAATGGCTGGCTATCCTGCTCGCGGAAACAATATTTTAGGTCTTGTCAGACAATTAAATTCGGATGGAAAGCCAAACGAAAAAGCAACTGTTGATAAAAATGGAAAACCCTTTACAACACTGGGATATGCCAATGGTCCTGGATTTGTAGAAGAAAGAAAACAATTAACCCAAGAAGATGTAACAAAACCTAACTACAAACAAGAAGCTGCTATTCCAAAAGATAATGAAACCCATGCAGGTGAAGACGTTGCAATTTACGCTGACGGTGTAAATTCTTGGATGATCCACGGGCTCATGGAGCAAAACTGGATTTTTTACGTGATGGCTGATGCTATGCGTTTAAGGAAATAAAATTACCATGAAAATGTTTTTAAGAATTCTCATTTTATTTATAGTTTGTGCTTTTGCTATAAACCTTTTTGGGCAAACGGAGAACAGGAAAATTACTGTCACAACAAGCTCAAAAAAAGCACTTGAGCTTTATAAAAAAGGCTTCGATTTTGAAAACAAACTGCAAATTGATAAGGCGGAGATCAGTTATAAACAAGCAATCAATTTGGACTCAAAATTTGCATTAGCTTACGTAAGGCTTGCTATGTTGCGGGATAATTTTGATGTTCGACGCAAATTTATTGCCGAGGCAATTAAGCATATAGATTCAGTTTCAGAAGGAGAAAAACTCTGGATTTTAGGCAGAAATGCTTTTTACGGGATGGGAAAAGATGAAAATGAATATAAATTCTTTGAGCAATTGGTCAAGCTTTATCCGGAAGATGAACAGGCAAATTACATATATGGTTATCTAAATCATCATCACGGCGGAAATAATTTACCAAAAGCGATCTTGCATCTCGAAAAAGCAATTAAACTCAACCCAAATTATGCACTTCCTTACAATGATTTAGCTTACGCTTATATGAAAGCAAATGATTTCAAAAACTCTGAGAGAATTATTCAGAAATACATAAATCTTTTGCCGAACGCCGCAAATCCTTACGATACATATGCCGAAATGTTGATGCGAAACGGGCAGTATGCAAAATCAATCAAAATGTATGACAAGGTTTTGAGCATAAACCCTAAATATCCCTGGGCAATTATTGGGAAAGCCGCAAATCTAAACTTTTTGGATAGACATAAAGAGGCACGTCGGATTTTGCCAAAACTCAATGATTTGAAATTGAGCGATTATGAATATCGGCACAAATGGCGTGCGAGGGTTGTTTCTTACATTGATGAGGGAAAGCTAGATCAAGCAATCAAAGTTTTGGAAGAGCAATATCAAGATTCGATAAAGCGTGAAAATCTGACTATGCAATATCTGAGTTTGAGCAGAATTGTAAGACTTCATTTTGAGAATAAAAAGCCATCCGAAGGCTTGCAGGCATATAGAAGATTTAATGATTTTTCTCAATCGAAAATAACCAACGAAAAAACAAAAAAAAGAATTGTCATTCTTAAAAATTACTACGAAGCCTATGCAAATTATTTAAATGGTGAGTTAGTCTCAGCAAAGAATAATCTCAAAAAATTTGAGGCTGAAAATGGTTCAGCTAACAATGATTCGAAACTCCTGAAAACATTTATTTTGTTGAAAGACAATAAATATGATTTGGCTCTTAAAACCATTAAAACCAGTGACTTGGACAATCCATACAATATTTATTGGCTAGGCGAAATATATAAACTAAAGGGTGATAAAAAGAACGCCGATCTTTGGTTCGGAAAAGTTTCCACCAAATTGGAGATGAACAATTTGGATTATGCTTTGGTCAGACGCAAAACAGAAAAGAGAATTTGGGAAGAACTAGAAAAGTAAGAACGACAAAAATTGGTTCATAGGCAAATAAATCAAACTTTAAAATAGTATATGAAATTAAAAGCTAAAGGGATTTTTCTATTAATAGTATCTAGTTTGTTAATAATTGAAACTTTTGCCGACTCAAGAGAAGGTGAGTTTCTTAAACGTAGCATCATCTTAAATAAAAAAACTTATAACTATCGGGTATATATTCCACAAGACTATAATCCGGAAAAGAAATATCCAATCATTTTATATTGGCATGGAAGTAATGAACGCGGAAAAGAAAATGAGATCCAGATCGAATCCGGTTTGCCACAAGTAATACGCATTGGCTCAAGACTCGGAAATAAAGAGTTTTCATCGTTTATCGGCGTGTTTCCGCAGTGCCCTGAAAATAACTTTTGGATTGGCGAGAATGCCGATCAAGCTATAAAAGCACTTGAAAAAACAATCGAGGAATTTAATGGCGACTCAAAAAGAATTTACCTGACAGGATTTTCGATGGGAGGTTATGGAACTTGGTATCTGGCGGCAAAATATCCCAAAAAATTCGCTGCTATTGTTCCTATTGGTGGGCATATAGTTCCTGCATTTTTGAAAGTTCCGATGAAAATGCCTCCTATGTTAAAAGATGCAATGCACCCAAATATGTTACCGCTTTATGAATCTTCTAATCTATATAAAAGTTTTGCAAAAGCAGTTGGAAAAACACCCACTTGGATTTTTCATGGGGAAAAAGATAATCAAGTTCCAATAAACGATTCAAGGGAAATAGTAAAAGCTGTTAAAGAAATTAACCCCAAGGCAAAATACACAGAATACAAGGGAAACCGTCACTTTGTTTACGGCGAAGCTTACACAGAAAAAGGCTTTTAGGAATGGTTGCTTTCAAAGAAATTAAATAAAAAAAGCAACTAAGCTTAAATTTCATAAATTCTAAAAGTTCTTTAACTAGCAAATTAAGTCAACTTAAAATAGAGTCTTGGATAAAGTTATTTATGAAAGATAATGACTTTATAGAAAGACTTAATTAATAGAATTTTGGAAAAATCTTCAATAATATAAATAACAAATAACTTTCCCGCAAAAAAGTATTAAAAAGTTTGCTTGATTTTCACTTAGTTTCTAACCTTTTTCTAACATTGTTATAACAAAAGCTTTTTTAAGTCTTTGAATATAAGTATTTAGATGGTTTATTGATTCGTTTTCACTATTTTTAGGAACTCATTTTGCTTCGATAATAAAACAAACTTGAGTGTAAATAGTGAACTTTTCTTGAAAGTCTCTATGTCCACAAAAAATACGCTCATACTTAATTTGTTAGGAGAAAGTATGTCAAAACCAAATGCAATAAAAAGGGACATTGTTGTTCAAAACATCAAAGAGGAACTACTTATTTACAATTTAAAAACTAATCAAGCATACTGTCTAAATAAAACCTCAGCTTTAGTTTGGCAATTATGTGATGGCAAACTAAGTGTCACAGAAATAAATGACCAATTTAGTAATCAAATGAAAGCAAAAATTAGTGAGGAGCTAATTTGGTTAGCAATAAACCAACTTTATAAAGAAAGACTTCTAGAGTTTAATACCGAAATTGAGAGACAAATCTCAAACTTTTCAAGACGAGAGGTTATTAAGAAAATCGGATTTGCTTCAATGGTGGCTTTACCAATAGTTTCATCTATTATTGCTCCTGAAGCTGCTTTGTCACAGTCCGGCGGAGCAATTGGTGATGCTTGTGGGACATCAGGACAATGTCTTTCCAATAACTGCGTGAATTCAACTTGTTGTTCGTCAACTTCAACTAGCTCTAATGCTGCAGGGACTTTTCTTTTTTGTAATTCAACACCGACTAATTGTTCTAATGCTGCATTGACATTTTGTTGTAGCGGAACAGCTGCCAACACTGCTGGTTTTAGTTTTTGTGCACCAGCAGAAACAGAATGCACCTGTAGTTAGTTTGTATTTTATATAGATTAAAACATTATTTAGTTTCTAAATCAGATATTGCTAATGTAATATCTGATTTAATTTATTTATGGGGAAAGTGTTCTTGATATGAATATTCCAATGGAATTTATTTTAATTTCTAGTAGTTTAGGAGCGGTTCAAAGTGGCTTTTTTAGCTTTTATTTTTTATCAACCTCCAAAAGAACAGAAATTAACAGAAGGTTTTTGGGGCTTATTCTTTTTGCCTTATCCATTCGAATGGCAAAATCTGTTGGTTATTACTTTTCAAACGATTCCTTGCCTCAATTTATTGAAAATATAGGTTATTCCGCTCATATAGCTATCGCTCCTCTTTTATTTCTTTATGTAAAAAGTTTTGTCGAAAAAGATTTTGTTTTTAAAAGATATTATTGGTTTCATTTCTTACCTGCTTTGTTAGTCGTAGCCTTTTCACTTTTTTTGAACGATACATTTTGGCTTGGAAATTTTGGTGGTTATTTTTTCTCTCTATACTATTTTGGTATCTACTTTCCTTTCATTTATTATTTGCTTTTCAAGAATCTTTTTAGTGAAAGCAGAAGATTGGCAAAAAATGAAAAAGCTTGGCTTTTTCTACTTGTGATTGGAATAAATATCGTTTGGGCAGCATATTCTGCTAATTTCCTCTTCGGAATGGTTTCTTATATTACTGCACCTCTTGCCTTTTCTTTTGTGATTTACCCGATTTCTTTTTTTATTCTTATTCAACACAAAATGTTCTTTAAGGGAGAGATTAAAGACGCGAGATATAAAAACTCAAAGCTCACTGCCAAACAAATAGAAAGCTATGCGATAGAAATTGAGAAATTTGTAAAAAATAAGCAGGGTTTTCGGGATTCTCATTTAACACTTCCAAAGTTAGCAAAAACTATACAGATACCTAAAAACACCATCTCAGAAGTAATAAATCGAAGGTTCAAAATGAGTTTTACAGAATATGTAAATTCGTATCGTTTAAAGGAAGCCCAAAGGATGCTAAAAGACAAAAGTAACTTTGATAAAAAAATTGTTGCAATTGCTTTTGAATGTGGTTATGGGACTCTCTCGGCATTTAATACAACCTTTAAAAAACAGACAGCAATGACACCTACCGAATATAAAAAACACCACGCTGGAAATTAGTAAAAACTTATCAAATCAGGAACTTTCAATATCAGAAGTGTACTTCTGATATTGATTTTTGTAGATACATATCTTTTCTATGCTAGGTTTCTCCATAGTATGAGAAAAACTTTTTTATTAACTCTTTTTTGTATTATTTTTATTGCTTTTAGTTTTACTAATTCCTTCACTCAGAGTCCGCAAAATATCTCAAATAATTCAAACAAAATCGAATTTGAGAAAGATATTAACAAATATGTTTGGGACTTATCCGAACTCTATCCGAATGATACCGCCTGGGAAAAAGATAAGACAGCTATTGAAAATGAAATCAAGAGAATCCACTCATTTAAAGAAACGATGACTCGCAGTGCTAAAGATTTAGCAGATGCTCTAGACGCAATTCATAAACTACGCAGTCGCGGGGCAAGAATGTATATATACGGAGCTTTACGAAGAAATATTAACACCAAAGATTTGGATGCTGGTCAAAAATATGAAACGGGTTTGAAACTTGAAGCAGAAATTGAAGGGGCTATAGTATTTTTGCGAAGCCGAATAAAGGCAATTGGTCGTGTCCGTTTCCAAAAATGGCTTTCACAAGAGCCGCGTCTTCAAAGACACGCCCGGCGGGTAAATCGAATTTTCTTTGAGCTTGAATACTCTGCAAGTGATGATGTGCAAAAGGTTTTAGAAGAGATGGGGGCAAGTTTTTCACGCAACACCTCAGATTTCTATAATTCTCTTATCAGCAGTGATCTTGGCTGGCAGACAATCCAAAATAAAGATGGAAAATCGATAAAGGTTAATGATTCTAACTTTTTTGGATTAATGCTTTCAGATTCAACACAGCAGAGGAATTCTGCCGGTAGAGCCTACTTTGGGCGGTTATCACACTGGCAAAATGTTTTTGGATTGCTTTACTCACGACGAATTGCCCATTCATTAGACCTTGCAAAAAAACGTAATTTCAATGATGGAATTGATGCACTTTGGTATCTGAGAGACGGAATGCCGCTCGGAAGCTATAAAACTACAATTGCTTCGGCAAGGAAAAATAAAGCAACTTTACAAAGATTTGTTCGCCTGAAAAAAAAGCTTCTCAAACTAGATAAGTTTTATTATCCGGATGTTTATGCACCAATGACCTCATTTCAAAAGGAATTCAACATTGATGAATCTATGAATGTAGCTGTAAAGGCATTTGAGCCGATGGGCGAAGATTATCAGAAAATCCTTTTGGATAGGCTCAATAGAAAATGGATACATCTAGCTCGAACCGAAAACAAGAGAGGCATGTATGGTGTTTATCCAGCTATCTCCGGAAGTTATGCCTCATACACAATCATGTCGTTTTGGGGGAATAATCCGAGTTCGGGCAGAATAGCAGGAACAGCAGCTTTAACTGTTGCATTTACGAGTATGCCTAAGAATCGTTTTCCCGAAACTCGTGACGATCCCGGAATTTATGCCAATGCAATGGGATATGTCGGTAGAATTCTTCATGATGAATATATGATTCGAAATGCGAAATCGAAGCAAGAGCGGTTGTACTTTACTCTTCATAATCTAAATTTGATTTGGAATCATTTTTTTCACAATGCGATTTACTTAGCACTCGACGATCAAATTCAAGAACTTATAAAAAAAGGCGAAACGGTAGATGGAGAGAGAATTTCAAAACTTCACCTTGCATTGCTACGCGAATTTTATGGAAACAAAGATATAACGATTGAAGAAGTTTATGCGACCGATTGGATTCAGAATCGCATAGGTTTTTGGACTTATGAGGGGCAACTATGGTCTCCGGCAATCGCTGTTGGAAGTCTGTTGGCTGAAGGGATTCAAAATGGGGATGAAAATGCCAAAAAAGCGATGTGGAAAGTCTTAGGAAGAAGCGAAATGGATTTGACATGGCATCTTTTTAAAGAGGTTGGGATCGATGTTTCAAAGGAAAAAACATACGAAGCCTTGTACCGCCGGATGAACAAAATGATGGATCAGGCGGAAAAAGATCTAGAGGAATAAAGGCATAAAACAGAAGAATTACTAACAAATTAAGCTAATCACTAAGGATTAAAAAAAGCCGTAAATATGTAAATTAGATTCAAGGCTTGCTTGCCTAAAAAAATAAACTTTATGCCCCATCTATTTAAATGTTCTCAATTCTTTTCTTATTTAGCTGCTATGTCTTTTTGTACTCAGTTTTGCATTTTAGCCCAACCAAATGAGGATCTTTCTAATAAAAAAATTGTTCCTGTAACAGTTCCAAGTATTGAATCAAAAAGTGGTATTGTCCTTGATGGAAATATGGATGAGTCGGCTTGGAAAGAGGCAACGGCTTTTACGGATTTTATTCAAACTAATCCTGGAAACAATGTTCCACCTTCTCAGAAAACTGAAGCCTATTTAATTTACGACGAAGAAAATCTATATGTCGCTTTTAAGTGTTGGGACGAAAAGGGAAAAATTCGAGCCACTATTGCCAAGCGGGATGAAATATCTGACGAGGACAATGTTCGTATTTGGCTTGATACATACAATGATCAAAGACGGGCTTATGTGTTAGGTTGGAATCCTTTAGGTATTCAAAGCGACGCAATATATACAGAAGGACAAGGGTTTGATTATTCGGTAGATATTGTTATGGAATCTAAAGGGGCAATAACTGATTGGGGATGGATAGTAGAAGCCAAAATTCCCTTTAAATCGTTACGATATCAATCAGGGAAAGACAAAATGTGGGGGTTTAATGCTTCCCGCAATATTGCTCGATTTAACAATGAATCAGATGATTGGATGCCGCTTGACAGAAATATTCAAGGACGTCTAATTCAACATGGCAAAATAACCGGATTTGAGGGCATTAATTCAGAAAAGACTCTGGAAATAATACCGAGCATCACTTTATCTGAAACGGGAAAAAGAGTTCCCGCAAATGAAATACCCGAGGGACGATTTATTAACCAACCAGTTAAAAAGGATTTAGGGCTTAATCTTAAATATAATATTTCTTCAAATGTTGTATTGGATGTTGCTATAAACCCGGATTTTGCTGAAATTGATGCAGATGAACCCGTGGTTACCGCTAATCAAAGATTTCCAATTTTCTTTTCTGAGAAACGCCCCTTTTTCCTCGAAGGAACAGAGATATTTCAATCACCAATTAGAATTTTTCATTCACGAACAATAGTCGATCCGGATTTTGCAGTTAAATTAACGGGTAAAATAAAAAAAACATCTTTGGGGTTTTTAATTGCCTCAGACAAATCCGCCGGAAATTATGAAGAAGACTCCCGCAACGATCCCGAAGTTCGTCCTTTCATTGATGAATTCTTAGACAAAAATGCCTTTTTTTCTGTTATTAGACTAAAGAGAGATATTGGAAATGAAAATAATCTAGGCTTTTTTGGAACGGCTAGATTATTTCCTGAACAACGCAACTTTGCAGGCGGTTTTGATGGTCGCTTTAAGTTTAATTCAAAGACGACTTTTTCATTTCAAACAATTATTTCTCACACGAGAAAATGTTTCTTTAATCCATTTTTTGATGATATTAGGAATCCACAGAAAGCTGAAAGAAACGGAGAAATTTGCGGTGGAGCAATAGTTAATGGCGAGCAACGGCTTGGTGATATGTACAGCGAGTACAGAACTGGAAATGGAATCGCCTACAGATTTGAATACCGATATTCAAAAGACACTTTTGAATACTCATTTAGAGCTAATGGACAATCAAAAGACTATCAAACGGATGTTGGATTCAATCGTCGAACCAATACTAACGATTTAGCTGGAACTATTAGAGTAAGCACTAAGTCAAAACCTAAGTCATCATTTGTTAGACTTAACTGGACAAATGGTTTCATATACCGATATGACTGGGATAGGCGATTTCAGCTAGGCGAATGGTGGAGTAATGGTAATATCACTTTGCAAAAAAATAATAGGATTAATTTTTGGGGAGGATTGACCCGACAGCAAATATATGAAGACGAGTTTGGCTTAGGTCGATTAGATAATAGACAGGGGGAATTTTTTGGTGAGCCTGATAGAACTGTAAATCAAGCTTGGTTTGGCGGTTCATATCGCTCCCAACCAAATAAAAAACTGTCATTTTCAATGGATATAGATGTTAGTTTTAATGCCTTTGACTTTGATTTTGGAGCAGGAAGTCGTTTTCCAAGGGTTAGTCCTGTAGCTCTCAAAAATCCAAATTCTCCTCTTGATCCGGGTTCGGGAAGACGTTTGAGTTATGGCGGTTCGATTGAATTAAAACCCACGGACAGACTAAACTTATTTTTCAAATATAGCAGAAGAAATCTAATTAGAAATGATACAAAGTCAACCGCATTTGATTCACAAATTTATACCTTTCATTCAGCATATCAATTTACACGTTTTGTTTTTACAAGAGTACGATGGGACTATGACACTCTAACTAGAAATGCTCGCGGACAAATGCTCTTTGGTTGGAATCCAAATCCCGGAACTGCGATTTATTTTGGATACAATGACAATTTCAACTATGGAGGATTTAATCCTTTTACTAAAAATCATGAGCCAAAATTTAAAAGGAATAGTAAAACTTTTTTTATTCGCTTGTCATATCTTTTTCGTAAAAGTCTTTAAAGAATAGCTTTGTTATAAGTTCTTTTTAGACAAGTATTGTTAAAACTTAGTGACTTTAGGGACTAAGTTAATGAACATAAAAATTAAAGTGAGTTTAAGGTTTGTTAAACAAAGTATCAAATTTTAAGAGTTCAGAAAAAAATGCTAAGTAGTTTCAACAAATTACTAGCAAGTTAGTTACCAACTTTATTGTCTGATGACATGCAGTTTCATAAACTCTGAAAGCAATTCACTATGAGTCGCTTTTTTTATTTTAAAGGTAAATATTGTAAGAAAAGACTTTGTTGACATAAGATTAACTATTTAAGCCTATGTCAAAAAAAACATCTAATTTAGTCGAAATGTACTGGGATCCGATTACGCGAATTGTCGGGAGCCTTGGAATTTATACGCAAATTGATTTTGCGAATATGGAAGTGGCTGAATGCTATTCGACATCTTCTATTTTTAGAGGTTACAGCGTTTTTCTTCGTGGCAAAGATCCGCGGGATGTGCACCAGATAACTTCAAGAATTTGCGGGATTTGCGGGGACAATCATGCGGTTTGTGCTATGTATTCTCAAAATATGGCTTTTGGAGTAAAGCCGCCGGCGATTGCCGAATGGATTGTGAATTTGGGTGAAGCGGCGGAGTATATGTTTGATCACAGTTTGTATCAAGATAATCTCGTCGGCGTTGATTATTGCGAACAAATGGTCAAGGAAACGAATCCATCGGTTTGGGAAAAAGCACAGAAAACTGATGCTCCAAATGCGGAAATTCACGGTTACTCAAAAATCTCTGACATAATGCGGGCTTTGAATCCCTTTGAAGGTAATTTTTACAAAGAGGCTCTGCAGATTTCGCGTCTGGCACGCGAGATGTTTTGCTTGATGGAAGGTCGCCACGTTCACCCTTCGACACTTTATCCGGGCGGTGTTGGTACTGTTCCGAGCGTTCAACTTTTCAATGATTACACAGTGCGTTTGATGAAATATATTGATTATCTCAAACGCTCGATTCCCTTGCACGAAGACCTTTTTAATTTTTTCTACGAAGCTCTGCCGGGTTACGAAATGGTTGGAAATCGTCCGATTCAGCTTGGTTGCTGGGGAACATTTAATAATCCCGAACATTGCGATTATCGCTACAAAACGATGTCCGAGTGGGGACGCGAGATGTATGTAACACCCGGAATTGTTTTGGATGGCGAACTAATTACAGATGATTTACTCGAAATAAACTTGGGCATACGCATTTTGCTCGGTGGGTCGTTTTATGAAGACTGGACGGACGATGAAATTTTTGTCGAAAAAGATTCACTTGGAAACGAAATAGATATTCGACACCCTTGGAATCAGACGACAAAACCGAATCCACAAAAGCGTAATTTTGAAAATAAATACACTTGGGTTGTCGCCCCGCGTTGGTTTGATAAGCGTTCGGGAAAACACATCGCACTCGACACGGGCGGCGGCGGTCTGGCAAGACTTTGGATAACGGGACTTGCCAAAAAGGTAAAATTCGGCGGAATCGAAGCAATGGGCGATGGCATAAAAATCACGATGCCGAAAACTGCTAATCACAACGAAACCGAACTCTACTGGAAAATTCCAAAATACAACAACGCCCTCGAACGCAATCGTGCGAGAAGTTATTTTCAAGCCTACGCCGCCGTTTCCGCTCTCTATTTTATTGAGCAAGGCTTAAAGGAAGTCCATGGCGGGAATCTCGAAACTTGGACAAAATTTGATGTCCCCGATGAAGCAATAAGTTGCGGTTTTCACGAAGCAGTTCGCGGTTTGATCTCGCATCATTCCGTCATCAAAGAAGGCAAAATCGCCAATTATCATCCATATCCGCCAACTCCTTGGAACGCTTCTCCGCGAGATGAATACGGCACAAAAGGTGCGTTTGAAGATTCTGTCGAAGGCACGCCACTCTTTGAAGAAAACTCGCCGGAAAATTTCAAAGGCATAGACATAATGCGTGTCGTTCGTTCATTTGATCCGTGTATGCCATGCGGTGTTCATGCCTTTAATGGCAAGACGAAAATTTTAGAAACGGTGCATTCTTCGATGATGGGGCATGGCAGTTAGCAGTTATCAGTCAACAGTTATCATCTATCAAATTTTCGCGTTCTTTCGCGGGCAATAAATATGAACAAAATTGAGAAAATTGCTGATGCGATTCTTTATGAAGGTTACAACTTGTTTCCTTTTCGGAAGTCTGCTTTGAAGAATCGGAAGCGGTTTAATTTTGGGATTGTTTCACCACAAAGTTGGGCAGAAAATAGAGAGAATGAAACGTATTTTCAGCAGACTGAAGCTTTGATTTTTAGCGAAAAAGAAGATTTTGAAATTTCTGTAAAAGTTCGTTTTTTACAGATTGAGAATCAAAATGATGATTGGCAAAAAGTTTTGCCGAGAACGGTTGAGAGGAAATTTAATTCTGCGGAAGTTTTGAAAGAAAAATCGGCTTTTGATTTTGAGTTTTCAACTGAGGAAAATTTTCGGGAAATAAGTGGGGAAATTGAGATTTTTGCCGAAAAACCTGAAGAAAATCCGTTTAAATTAAATCTTAATCTATCGAACAAAACTGATTTGGAAAATCACTTTGAAGAAAATATCTTGCCGAGTTCTTTTGTTTCCACACACTCCATTTTGCAGATTGAAAACGGTAGGTTTATCTCTCTGCTTGAAACTAAAAAAGAGTTGGAAAAATACGCGAAAAGTTTAGAGAACATCGGCGTATTCCCCGTTTTGGTTGGTGATAAAGAAAAGCAAAATGCGATGCTGTCTTCACCGATAATCCTTTACGATTTCCCCGAAGTTTCGGAAAGCAGTTTTGATAATTTTTTTGATGGAACTGAGATTGATGAGTTGATGGTTCTGAGCATTTTGGCTTTGTCCGATGCAGAAAAAGAAGAGATCAAAAAAACGGACGAAAAAGCGGCGAAGATTTTGGAAAAACTCGAAAAAGCAGATGCTCAGGATTTATTAAAACTTCACGCTTCGATGACTCAAAAATGAAAGATTTGATCGGCAAAAAAGTTATCCTCAAACCTAAAAAATCCCGCGATGCGTTTGATATGTTTTTGGATGGAAAAACTGGAATCGTCGAATCGGTCGAGCAGGATTTTGAAGACAGAGTTTATGTCGCAGTCGTCTTAGAAGAAGATGAAGGACGGGATTTGGGTTTTGCAAAAAGCGTCGGGCATCGGTTCTTTTTTGATCTAGATGAGATTGAGGTTTTGCCCACGAATAGCACGAATGGACACGAATAAGAAGAATTTTTAGCCACAGATGGACACGGATGAATACGGATTATTTTTAACAGGGATGGAGGAGATGAAGGGGATTATTTAAGTTTAATTTTTTGAACCTAAAAAATAAAAAATATCCCTTCTCACCCCCTTCATCCCTGTTAAATCTCTTCTCTTATTCGTGCAGATTTGTGTAATTCGTGGGCAAATAATCTATGAAAAAAATCTTGGTAGCTTGTTTGGGAAACATTTTTTATGGCGATGATGGGTTTGGTGTCGAGGTCGCTAAAGAGTTACTCAAAAAGGATTTGCTAGAGAATGTGACGGTCAAAGATTTTGGGATTCGCGGTGTTGATCTGGCGTTTGAATTGGCGGAAGATTACGAACTTGTGATTTTGGTTGACACGATGAAAGTTGGGGCGAAAAGTGGAAGCGTTTTTGTATTGGAGCCAAAACTTGATGGTCAAAATAACGAGGAAATTTCTCATGATCTAACTCCTGCAAAGGCTTTGCAGTTGGCACAGAATTTAAAAGCGAAGCCTAAAAAGATGTTGCTCGTTGCTTGTAAGCCTGTTAATTTAGAGTTTAATGATGAAATGAGCGAAGCGGTTAAAAAAGCGGTTGGAATTGCCGTTGAAAAGGTTTTGGAAATTATTGGTGAAACAGAAGCCCACACATAAGTAAGGGCGGATCGGATATTTAAGAACACCCTCCCTAACGGTCGGGTTTCTGCCAAATATGTCTAAAGAAATTTCAGTTTTATGGCTTAATGCCGCACTTAGTTGTGATGGTGAATCGGTTGCCTTGACTGGGGCAACCCAACCGAGTATTGAGGATTTGATCGGCGGCGTGATTCCAAATCTTCCGAAGGTTAATTTTCATCATCCGATCTTGGCTTTTGAGACAGGCGATGATTTTTTGGAAGTTTTTCGGCGAGCGGCGGATGGTGAAATTGAAGATTTTATACTCGTGATCGAAGGTTCGATTCCCGACGAGAGTTTGGCGGAGAACGGTTATTTTGCTTCGTTTGGAACGGACGCGGAAAACGGAGAGCCAATCAAGGTTTGCGATTGGATTGACAGATTGGTCGAACAGGCTTGGGCGGTCGTGGCGGTCGGGACTTGTGCGACATTTGGCGGGGTTCACGCGATGCCGGGGAATCCGACAGGAGCGATGGGTTTGGCGGATTATCTCGGTTGGGATTGGAAATCGAAAGCGGAAATTCCGATCGTAAATATTTCGGGCTGTCCGACTTTGCCGGATAATATCACACAGACTTTGCTTTATTTATTGCAACAGTTTAACGGAACTTCACCAATGATTGAATTGGACGAAGTCTTGCGTCCAAAATTTTTATTTGGGGAAACTTTGCACGAAGGTTGCGACCGTGGCGGTTTGTATGAAGAAGCGAAGTTTGCGGAAAATTACGGCGAGAAAGAATGCATCGTCAAACTCGGCTGTTGGGGACCGGTCGTAAATTGTAACGTCGGCAAACGCGGTTGGCAAAACGGCGTTGGCGGATGTGCAAATTATGGCGGAGTCTGCATCGGTTGCACGATGCCGTCTTTCCCCGAAAAATTTATGTCGTTTATGAATCAACCGCCGGGAAGTCTTCTGTCATCGCAGGCAATAGCAACTTATGGCAAAGCGATAAATTCTTTGCGGCAATATACGCTTGCTTCGATGAAAGAAGAACCCGCTTGGCGGCAAAAAACAGAACCGCACCGTAAACTTTATCAAATCGAAAGACAGTCAACTGTCAAAAGTCATCAATCATCAGATGACGTAAAAACTGATGACTAAAAACTGAGAATTGATAACTGAAAAGATGTCTGAAAGAACGCAAAACACATTCTTAAATGATGAATTAATCGGATTCGTCAATGATGAAGGTGTGTTGAAAGATTTGTTTCAGGCGGAAGATACTTTGGGAAGTTTAGCGAATATCTTTTTGCCTTTGCAGGCTTTGCGGAATGAATCGAAGGTTTGGGATGACGAACCGCTGGAGATACGCGAAGAGGAATTGCCCGATTTGAGTTCGCGTTATCGTATTTTGGTCGAACAGATTCCGGCGATTGTTTTTATGTCTTTTTTGGATAAAGGCATTTCCGAAGCATATATTTCGCCGCAGATCGAAACAATGCTTGGATTTACGCAAGCGGAATGGCTCAATGATCCGGTGCGTTGGTTTGAGCAACTTCACGAGGAGGACAAAACTCGTTGGAGTGTCGAGGCGGCACAGATGTTTATGACTGGTAATCCGCTTCGTTCGACGTATCGAGTACGTGCGAAAGACGGGCGTGTCATCTGGTTTCATTGTGAAGCGAAAATGGTGCGTCGGAAAGATGGCAGACCCTGGTTTATACACGGTGTTGCGTTTGATGTTACAGAGTTAAAGCAAAAAGAAAACGAACGACAAGATGCTCTGAACGCTTTGAGTCATAGCGAAAAAATGCAGAGGAGCGTTTTCGAATTTGCTCCCGATTCGATGATTATCGTCAATCGTAGAGGTGAAATTCATCGCGTTAATTCACAGGTCGAAAAGATGTTCGGTTATACACCCGAAGAACTCGTCGGAAAACCAATTTTAGAACTGATGCCCAAACGCTTTCGCGAAATTCACGCAATTCATCAGCAAGATTTTATGAAAGAGCCGCGTCTTCGAGAAATGGGACGAGGTGTAGAACTTTTTGCTCAAAGAAAAGACGGAACGGAACTTCCCGTTGACATAATTTTAAGCCCTGTCCGAATGGAGGGCGAAACACTTGTAATTGCTGTAATCAGAGATATTACACGCCGCAAAAATGACGAAGAAGCACTTCGCGGATATGCTGAACAACAAAAGATTATTTCTCGTCGGCTTTTGGAGGTTCAGGAAGCAGAGCGACGTCAAATCGCTCTTGAATTGCATGATGAAATTGGTCAGATTTTAACGGGGTTGAAATTACAATTAGAAGTTGCGGCTCAAAAAAGCGTTGAGAATGATTCGATAACCGAAGCACAGAATCTTGTTAATGAAGTTATGGCAAAAGTGCGGAAACTCTCGCTTGATTTGCGTCCGCCAACGCTTGATCATCTTGGCTTACTTTCAGCGATTTTGTGGCTCATCAGAAATTATACAAACCAAACCAATATTGAGGTTGATTTTAATCATGAAGGGTTAGAAAGTAAACGTTTTCCTACCGAAATTGAAACCTCTGCTTATCGAGTCGTACAAGAAGCTCTGACAAACATCGCACGTCACGCAAAAGTAAAAGCTGCAAAAATTCGTGTTTGGGTTGATGAAAAAACTTTAAATTTGACGATTGAAGATGAAGGAAAAGGCTTTGATTTAGAACAAGTTTTAGCCAAAGGAGATTCGACAGGAGTTGCCGGAATGCGGGAAAGAGTTTTGTTTTTGGACGGTGATTTTGAAATAGAGAGTTCTTCTGAAAAAGGCACAAAAATTTCGGCGAGTTGGCATTTTGAGCAAAATTCTGTTAGCAATAAAAAAAGCATTTGAATGATACCGAGAGAGATACAAATTTTATTAGCTGATGACCACGCCCTAGTTAGACATGGGTTGCGGGCTTTGCTTGAGTCGGAAGAGAAATTCAAAGTTGTTGCCGAAGCGGGTGACGGTTTAGAGGCTTTGGATTTAGTGAAAAAGCTGAAACCCGATGTTGTTGTTTTAGATGTTATGATGCCGAACTTGAATGGTTTGGAAACTGCACGCCAACTCACAAAACAATATCCGCGAACGAAAATCATAATTCTTTCAATGTATGACGAAGAAGGATTTGTTTTAGAAGCACTTGGAAACGGAGCTTCAGGTTATGTTTTGAAAGATTCGACCTCGAAAGATTTAGTTTTGGCAATCAATGAAGTTATTGCCGGAAGACGTTATTTAAGTCCGCCGCTTTCTGACCGGGCGATAGATGCTTATCAACAGTTTGCAAAATCGGGAACGTTTGATAAATACGACACTCTTACTACACGTGAACGCGAAGTTTTGCAATTGACTGTCGAAGGACACACACACGGCGAGATTGCACAGACTCTCGGAATCAGTGTCCGCACTGCCGAAACCCACCGTGCAAATTTAATGAAAAAACTCAAAATTCATTCGCAGGCTGACCTCATACGTTACGCTATCAAACGCAAAATCATCCCGATGGATGGCTAAAACTCTCTAAATATCCATTTAAGTAAAAATTTTTATTATATTACGTGAAAATTTTCACAAACGTCCGTAGAGTTACGAATAGATTTATTTTTCGATCTATTGATAATTGCTAGGAGAAGTCTTCTTGAAAGATAAAATTTCTTCAAATGGAAAAGACGTTTGGAGGTAAAACAAACGTCTTTTCCATTTTCAAAGATGCGAAAAGTTATTCATAAAACTTTGTTAAAGATCGGGGAATTCTACGATTTTCTTTTTAATCATTGGGAAGGTTCAGTTTCCCAGCGTTTGCAGGCAAATTTGCTTGTGTCTGTTTTTGTGCTGGCACTTTTTGTGATTGAACTTGCTCGTTGGAATGTCTTTCCAGATTGGGTTGGAATTCCGAAAAATCATTTTTATGCAGTAAAACTGGCGTTCGATCTGCTTTTGATGCTTGAGGTTTTGGGATTAATTTTTAATTTGGCGGATTCAGTCGCAAACTCGATGGGAAAGCAATTTGAGATTCTTTCATTAATCTTATTGCGTCAATCCTTCAAAGAGTTTGTTAATTTTGAAGAACCGATTGCTTGGGAGCAAATTCAAGATTCGGTTTTATACATACTTTCCGATTCGCTCGGAGCATTGCTGATCTTTGGTCTTGTAAGTGTCTATTATGCAATGCAAAGGCACAGAAAAATTACCGAAGACGCAAAAGAATTGGCAAGTTTTGTTGCAGCCAAAAAGGTTCTCGCACTCTTTTTGCTTTTAGCATTTATTACGATTGGTTTTTTCGATGTTTGGTTGTGGGCAACTGAGCAGAAAACATTTAAATTCTTTGAAGTTTTTTATACTGTTCTGATTTTTAGTGATATTCTGATCGTCCTAATTTCTCTGCGTTATAACTCAACTTACAGTATTGTTTTCCGTAATTCCGGCTTTGCTGTGGCAACTGTAATTATTCGCCTTGCACTGACCGCACCGCCATTCTTTAACGTTGGTTTGGGAGTTTCTGCACTCATTTTAAGCATCGGTTTAACATACGTTTACAATAATTTCTCATTATTTCCACAACATTCTGAAGTTACATATATGAAATCTAAAGAAACGAAATCACTTGAAACTGAATAATTTTTCTACGTAGATTTTTTTCTGAAATTACGTAGAAGTCCGTAAAGGCTTGCGTAGGTATGCGAATATACAAAAAAACTCTTTTCGTAAATAATTACAGGCATTATTGAAAAAGAATTATTCCCAATTACAAGTAACTAACGAAAACTGAGATAAGTTTTTATTTCAGAGGCTTTCGCGTCTTTAAACCTAAAGACAGAGATTCAAGTTCATTTCCAAGCAGATTAAAAGAGGCGTGTGATGCAAGAGACAAACGGCACAATCGAAATTTCTGATTCCTTAAAAGATGTGATTCATCAACTGAATGACCCACAGACGGCTTCCGCTTTGAAGAACCTTGCGAAGAATGCACAGGTTTTGGATTTGCTTGTTGAAAGTCTCGATGGTTTCTTGCGAAGAGGTGAAGAAATCAGCGACAACATTGGCGAGAGCATACGTGAATTTGCACCATCTTCAAACGGAAACGGAAATGGACATAAACCTGAATTGATGGAAGAAGTTCCAGAATTATTGAACAACCTTCCAACACTTGCGAAAACAGGAAATAAACTTTCAGCAGTTGCAGAAACTGATGAATTTAATGAACTTCTTAAACCGGAAACGATAAAAGTTCTTAAAACTTTGACCGACCACCTAGCCAATCCAGAAACACTTAATTCTCTCGCAAAAGTTATTGAATACACGCCGATGCTTATATTTTTGATGGAGGCACTCGATGGCTTTTTGCGACGCGGTGAGGAAATCACCGACAACATTGGCGAAAGTCTCCGCGAGGTTACTTCGCAGGTTAGCGAAAGCGGTTCGGGGGAAGTTGGCGAAGCACTTGGGCAGATGTCGCAAGTACTTCCGTCGTTGATGAAAAGTTTGCCTGAAGTTGCTAAAAACTTACCGCCTCTGATTGAGCAGTCACCGTCTTTGATTAAAACAGGGGCAAAGCTCGGGGAGATTGCTGAATCCGAGGGTGTTCAGGTGTTTTTGCATTCAGATATGTTGACGCCTGAACTCGTTACATTCTTGGGCGATACGGGAAAACTTGCTGTTAATACGAAAGAAGAGTTTCAGAGAAATCCCGAAAAGGTTGGAATGTGGGGGTTGATAAAGAAATCTGGTGATGATGATGTGCAGAGAGGTTTAGGATTTTTGATGGCATTGGCGAAGAATTTTGGGCAGATGCTTAACGAAAAAGATTCATCACCCAAACTCTCGGGAATGGATGATAAAAAGGCTTTGAACGAATAAATGCACGAATTATCAATTGCCGTCATTATCGTCGAAACGGTTGAAGAGAATCTTCCTTCAAAAGAGGAAAAGGTTGAAAAAGTTTTTTTGAAAATAGGCAAACTTTCGGGCGTTGTTAAGGATGCATTGCTATTTAGCTTTGAAATCGCCGCGAAAGATTCGCAAATGGAAAACGCTGTTGTAGAAATCGAAGAATTACCTGTCATCGTTTTTTGTGATAGTTGCGAAATGAGTTTGGAACTCGGTGATCCGCCGATTTTCCGTTGTGAAAATTGCGGTGAAGCGACTCCTAAGATCGAGCAGGGGAAGGAACTGGAAATTGTTTCAGTTGAGCTAAAAAATAAAAAGTAGTCTAACCAGCAGGAAGGATGAATAAATTGACGAATCAGGGAAGTCCTTTTAGCTCGGATCAATAATCACGCCCTCAATTTTAAGCGGGCTTTTTACTTAAGAAATGACACGAATACTTGAAGTCAGAAAAAACATTCTGAAGAAGAATGACATGCTCGCAGGCGATCTGCGAGACAAATTTCAGTCAGCAGGTGTTTGCGTCGTTGATCTGGTATCGAGTCCGGGGGCGGGAAAGACCGAATTACTTGAGAAAACTTTGGAAAAATTATCCGACAAGGGCTATGAAGTAGCGGCTCTTGTCGGTGATTTAGAAACGGAAAATGATGCAAATCGCCTTGCGAGAAGCGGCGTTCCCGTTCGGCAGATCGAAACTCACGGAATCTGTCATCTCGAAGCTGAGATGGTTGATAATCATTTAAGAGATTGGGATTTATCAAAATTAGATTTTTTATTTATTGAGAATGTCGGAAATCTCGTCTGTCCATCTAGTTATGATCTAGGCGAAGATTTTCGGGTTGTGTTTTTGGCAGTTACGGAAGGTGAAGACAAACCGCTCAAATATCCGACAATCTACAACAGTTCGGATGTCGCCATCATTACAAAAATTGATTTGGCGGAAGCGGTTGAATTTGATAGGCAAACGGCGGTCGAGAGTATTCATTCAGTCCGTCCGGGTATTCCGATTTTAGAAGTTTCAGCGAAAAAAGAAATCGGAATGGATGAATGGATTTCGTTTTTAGAAAGTAAAGTGAACAAAAAAGCGACAGTAGCAGAAGTTTAGTAAATAATTTTAGGAGGCAAATAAATGGCAAGTCTTTTGTGGTTACAAGGCGGTGCGTGTAGTGGAAACACGATGTCGTTTCTGAATGCCGAAGAGCCCACAGCGGTTGATTTGGTAACGGATTTCGGCATAGATGTTCTGTGGCATCCGACGCTTGGAATGGAACTGGGTGACAATGCGAAGAAGATTTTTAACGATTGTGTGAGCGGTGAAAAACCTCTGGACATATTCGTTTTTGAAGGTTCGGTAATCGAAGGTCCTGACGGAACAGGTGAATACAATATGTTTGCAGATCGCCCTATGAAAGATTGGGTGAGAGAATTGTCCGATGTCGCACAAATCGTTGTGGCAATTGGTGATTGTGCTTGTTGGGGTGGAATTCCTGCAACAAAGCCAAATCCTACAGATTCAAACGGGATGCAGTATCTGAAACGTGAACAAGGTGGATTCTTGGGGACAGATTTCAAATCAAAAATGGGTTTACCGGTTATCAATATCCCGGGCTGTCCTGCACACCCTGATTGGGTGACGCAAATTCTAGTTGCAGTCGCCTCAGGAAGGGCTGGTGATATTGCCTTAGATGATTTACAGCGTCCGCAGACATTCTTCAAAACATTTACACAGACCGGTTGCACACGTGTCCAAATGTTTGAATACAAGCAAGCAACGACGAGTTTTGGAGAAGGCACACGCCAAGGCTGTCTATTTTTCGAATTCGGGTGTCGTGGACCAATGACTCATTCTCCTTGCAACCGCATCTTGTGGAATCGTCAATCTTCGAAAACCCGTGCTGGAATGCCTTGCACAGGTTGTACCGAACCAGAATTCCCATTCTTTGACTTAGCACCTGGAACAGTCTTTAAGACACAAAAAGTTAGCGGTGCGATTCCAAAAGAATTACCAGAAGGCACAGACCATTTAACCTATACGACGATGGCAGCAGCGGCACGAATTGCGGCTCCGAAGTGGTCGAAAGAAGACATTTTCGTTGTTTAATTTGAGGAGATAAAATTATGGCAGTTACAGCAACACAAGAAGGAAATACGCTTGATATGCATGTCTCGCCTCTGGGAAGAGTTGAGGGCGATTTGGATGTGCGTGTCAAGATTACGGACGGCGTAGTAACCGAAGCTTGGACGGAAGCGGCGATGTTTCGCGGCTTTGAAATGATCTTGAAAGGCAAAGATCCGCAAGCTGGCTTGATTGTTACGCCGAGAATCTGTGGAATCTGTGGTGGAAGTCATTTATATAAATCGGCTTATGCACTCGATACCGCCTGGGCAACACACGTTCCACAAAATGCGACTTTAGTTCGTAATATCGCTCAAGCGTGTGAATCAATGCAATCAAATCCGCGTTATTTCTACGCGATTTTTGCAATTGATTTAGTTAACAAAAATTACGCAAAAGCAGAAGGCTATGACGAGGCAGTTCGCCGTTTTGCACCATTTGTAGGCGAAAGTTATGAGCCTGGCGTAACGCTTTCCAACAAACCAGTTGAAGTTTACGCGATCTTCGGCGGACAGTGGCCACATTCAAGCTTTATGGTGCCGGGCGGAGTTATGTGTGGTCCGACACTTTCGGATATAACTCGTTCGATTGCAATTCTCGAATTTTGGCGAGATGAATGGCTTGAGAAAATATGGCTCGGCAGTTCGGTTGATCGATGGCTCGAAAATAAAACTTGGGATGATGTTCAAGCTTGGTGCGATGAAAATGAAAGCCAACATAATTCCGATTGTGCATTTTTTGTTCGTTACGCACAGGAAATCGGCTTGCACAAATATGGTGGTGGCGTTGGGAATTATCTGGCGACGGGAACATTTTTTGAACCTTCGCTTTATGAAAATCCGACGGTTGAAGGCAGAAACGATGCTTTGATAAGCCGTGCAGGAGTTTACGCAGGCGGAGAATATCATGATTTTGATCACATGCGTGTGAAGGAAGACACTTCGCATTCATTCTTCAAGGATTACGGTCTGCTTCATCCGTGGGAAGGTCGCACCGAACCAATCACACCGGAAGAAGGTAAGAAAAAAGATAAGTATTCATGGGCAAAATCACCGCGTTATGAAGTTGAAGGGCACGGCTACATTCCGCTTGAAGCTGGACCACTAGCACGTCAAGTTATTGCCGGAAGGGAAGGTGCTCCCGACCACGCCGATTATGATCCGTTGATTATGGATATGATGGACAAACTCGGACCGAGCATATTCGTTCGCCAAATGGCACGTATGCACGAATCAGCGAAGCTTTACAAAAACACGATGAAATGGCTTTCCGATATTGATCTGCACGGCAGTTTTTACACGAAACCTGTCGAACATGAAAGCGGCAAAGGATTCGGCTCAACCGAAGCCATACGTGGTTCTTTGTCTGATTGGATTGTCATCGAAGACGGCAAGATTGAAAATTATCAGGTCGTTACACCGACTGCCTGGAATGTTGGACCTCGTGATGATCAATCGCAACATGGTCCGATTGAAAAAGCTCTCATTGGTTCGCCGATCGTTGATGCGGAAGACCCGGTCGAACTCGGACACGTTGCACGCAGTTTCGATTCTTGCTTAGTTTGCACGGTTCACGCTTATGACGGCAAAACCGGACGCGAACTCGCTAAATTCAAGATGGGCGGAATGTAATAAACATGAAACCATAAATTTTGTCTCCAATTTGCGATTGGAAAGTTCAAGGGGGTTATTTAACAGAACTTTCCAGTCGCAATTTAGTCTTCAAAATAGTTTATAATGGCTGAAAACGAAAAAACTTTGATAATCGGTTGCGGAAATCTGCTTAGAGCGGATGATGCGGTCGGACCGATCTTGATTCGTCGTATGTGGGAGATTGGCTTGCCTGAAAATGTCTTTTGCGTGGATGGCGGGACTGCCGGAATGGACGTGGCGTTTCAGATGCGTGGGAAAGATAGAGTTATAATCATTGATGCTTGCAAAACGGGTGAAGAAGCGGGAACAGTTTACAAAGTTCCCGGTGAAGAATTAGAAGATTTACCACCTTTGACTGATATACACACGCACAATTTCCGTTGGGATAATGCACTTTCTTTCGGGCGTTGGCTTTTGAAAGACGAATACCCAAATGACATAACGGTTTATTTGATTGAAGCGGAAAATACCGATTTTGGCGAAAATTTATCGCCGAAGGTTAAAGAATCAATGGAAAAACTAGCTCATCGTTTGATCAAAGAATTGGGTGAAAATACAACGAGTGTAAAAGCAAATGCAACTTGAAATAACATCACGCGGTTATTTGATTTTGCCATCGGAGATAGCCGCTGAATATTTCCCCGAAGACGCCTGCGTTGCGATGGTTCGGGAAGAAGAACTTTGGATTTTGCCGATTATGAGTTCGGCTTCGGGCGGTTTGATGATGAAACAGAGAAATCTGCAAGGCGACAGAAGTGTTTTGGTTTGGGAAGCATTGCCCGATGACCATAAATCGGGAACCTTTAACGCAAATTGGGATGCCGAAAACGGTGCGATGCGGATAGATTTTCAAAACCCGACAGATGAATGACGAACGAAAAACGATCATCGAGGAAAAATACGTTCGCACCGAAGTCAAAAACGAAAGCGGACGCTGGGTGGTTTATCTCGAAGTTGGCGACACGGAAAGTTCGGTAGAGCATCGAATCCAAGAATATTCATCAAAACGAAAAGCCGAAATCGCCGCCGGTTTAATAAAACGTGCTGCCGAAAGAGAAGACAATTTTAAGAATTTTAGATTAGATTAAAATTTATGTTAAACGCATTTAAGTTGGCAGGTTTCTTTGCCGCACATGCTATTTGGTGTGTTTATGATGATGAAATATTAGTTCCTATATTAGCTTATATAAATAATTCAAGTGAAAAACATATGGAGCGTTTGACCATAAATGATGACCTTGAAGAATCAGTTAATTTTGGAAAGAAAAAGCTTGAATCAAATGAGATGGATGCAAATGATGCAGTATTGCTTTATGAAGGATTAATTCCAATAAACGAAAAAAAGACGGATACAATTGTAATTCAAATCAAAGCTTATTTTTCACCACAATCAAAGGTTTTATTGGCACTGCCATTTTCTCCAAAAGATTCGGGCGAATTCAAAGTCCACAAACCTAAATTATTACAATGGGATAATTGTGAAGATTTTAATTTATCGGAAATGTTGAGAACTTTTTTTAAAGGTGTTAGTGAACACGAACAAGGTGCAAAAATTTGGGATGAGCATTTAGATGAATCAATATAAACAAGAAAAATATGATTAGATTAAGACCACAACCAATCGGAATTTTCCCGCACCCTGCAAATTATTTGCTTTTGCCTGAAAGTGTAAAAGACACAACAGCTTACAAAGATTTGGTGAAGGGCATTTATTCAACTGCGAGAGAAGTTGACGCATTAAAGTTTTATGTTGCCGCCATCGAAGAAGATACGGAAACGGCATTGGAAAATTTGCCAAACGATGATTCCGCCGAAACCAAATTCAATCGCTTCGTGCTAGAACCAAATTCAAATGTTTATAAAGAATTAAAACAAGAATTTTCGGGTGAACTGGAAGTGCTTCTCGATGTTGTTGCCTTTACCTTAAATTTGCTTTCCAAACCGCCGAGCGAAGAAAACTGCACGGAAGAAATTGCCGCAACGGTTTTGTTAACGCAAGCGACATATCATATGGAAACAGGTCAACCACAGAAAGCGGTCGAAACGATGCAAAAGGCGGCGGATGCGGCGAAAAATTCTTCGCCTGTTCTTGCTGCTCAAATAAATATGAATTTGGGTGAAACACTCCATCAACACCAAGGTGCGAGTGCGAATGCTTTGATGTTCTACAAGCGTGCGATTGATGGTTTGAAAAACAGTGAGCTTGAATTTGAAAAAGCTTCGACAAATTTGAATTTAGGAATCTGCTTTCAGGAACTTTCAAACGGACAACGCGGAGCAATTCTCGAAGCCGTGCGTTGTTATCAGGAATCCTTAAATTATTTCAAACCCGAACAATTTCCACAGCAATTTGCTCTGACACAAAACAACTTGGCTTTAGGCTACCTTTCGATGCCGATGCAGGAAGCAAGCGATCAACTTCGCGTCGGAATTGCCGTCCAATCTTTGCGTGAGGTTTTGAAGATTTGGACACTCGAAACCAATCCCGAGGGTTGGCAATCCGCCCAGCTAAATTTAGCCAACGCATTGCAATACTTGCCTTCCAAGCACATTGAAGAAAATCTGATGGAAGCTGTGGAATTATACGAGGAAATTTTGCAGGTGCGAAAAAAGAGCAAAAACCCGATCGGCTACGCCAGACTTTTATCAAACCAAGGAAACGCATTAGCACACTTGGGAATTTTCGAGCACGCTCTGCCAAAACTAATTGAGGCAAAAGAATTATTTGAAAAAAACGGAGAAACGGAATCCGCTAAATCAATTGATGATGTTTTAAATGAAATAGAATCACAACAAAAAGAGAACAAAGAAAAAGCGGCGGGAACTTAAAAATGGAAGGAAAGAGTTTTTGCCCACGAATAACACAAATGAGCACGAATAATAAAAAGCATTTTTGTAATCTGTTTTTATCTAGTGGGATATTTATTTTCTTTTATTCGTGCAGATTCGTACTATTCGTGGGCAGGCAAAAATAATGGAACTTTACGCAAGACAACAATTTGATTTCTTTTTAGCGACTGCCGTCGAGCGTTTCTCCGAACGAATTGTGCAAAGATGTGCCGGAGCGGAAAACGCTCTGAAGCAATTAAAAGAAGATGCAAACGGCGAAGGAATCTGGCTCGATCAATACGTCGAGCATTTATTTGAAGATTTTCTTTTCAACAACACAGGCGGAGCGTGTTTTATACTTTCGGCACTCGAAAAACGTGATATTGAAATAGAAGAAAACGGAAAGGTCGAGCAGGTTTTGCAAAAAATGGCACACAAAGCTTTCGCTGATTTGTTGAAAAATAAAACAATCGAATCGCTTGATCGTTCGGTTGGATTTGGGGTTTAAAAGCAATATTAGTATAGCTTGCCACTAGCTTCAGCTAGTGGATTACGTTTGAAAAAGACAATCGGCTTTAGCCGAAATCTTTAAAATAATCAATCATCCAAATAGCTTTTAACTCAAGCTAGATAAGGATTAAAGCCAAATAATTTTATTCGACTAAAGTCAGCAGATCACATAACTTAGACCACTAGCTAAAGCTAGTGACAATTGATAAAAATACTTGGCAAATATTATGACAACCAAAACAGAATTAAAGGAAGAATCTTTCGAAGACATTGCCGCCAGAATTGATAAGGCTCTGGAAAATGTCAACAAATTAGAAGATGCTGATGCCAAGATGCACGCGTTGGGTTTGAAAACCGCCATTGAAGATTTTAATAAATTCGGACTCGTCAAGATCGTCCAAAAACTCAAAGCCGACGAACGCGGCAAAGAACTTTTGTTTGAATTGCTGGAAGAGCAAAGCGTTCGTTCGCTATTTACAGTTCACGGCATTATCAAGCAAGACATCGGCTCAAAAATTCTGCAAGTGCTTGATTTTGTAAAACCCTATATGCAATCGCACGGTGGCGATGTCGAGTTTGTAAAATTTGAAGAAGGCACAGCATTCGTGCGACTTTTAGGCTCTTGCAATGGCTGTTCGCAATCCGCCGTAACTCTGCGTGAAGGGGTCGAAGAAGCACTCGTCGAAAACATTCCCGAAGTAACAAACGTCGAGGTCGTGCCAAACGAACCTTCGCCCGGCTTGATTCAGATCGAATCGTTAGACAAAAGCAAATCAAAGGGCTGGATCGAAACATTGAGCACCGAAGAATTGCCCGAAGGCAAAATGAAATGTTTCCAGACCGACGAAGCGAACATTTTGCTTATCAATATTAATAACAACTTGAGTGCTTATCGCAATGAATGCCCGCATCAAGGCTTGCCACTCGATACGGGAATGTTCGATTCGGACGAAAACCTAATCACTTGTGCCGGACACGGTTTCAAATTCGATGCAACGAGTGGTGAATGTATTACTGCTCCGCAGGCACAACTCGAAGTTTTTCCGCTTAGAGTCGAAGATGGAAAAATTTTAGTAAGACCGAATTAGTGGCAGAAACCCGACCGTGAGGAAGGGTGAAATTGAAAATATAAGATTCTCCGCCCTTACTTACGTGCGGGCTTCTGTTACGGAACAATGACAGCAACAAAACAAAATCCAGAATCTGAAATTTTGAATTTGAAATTCCAGCCAAAAACTTGGCTTGGGGCAAAATCCCCATTCGGTATCGCTCTGCCCGAAGCAAAGCCTTCCAAAACAACGTTGTATGCTCCGCGTGGAGTTTTTTTGAATGACGATTATCTGGTTGCGTCGGATTCGGGAAATCATCGTGTTTTGATCTGGAAAGGCATTCCCGAAACGGACGAAACTCCCGCTGACATTGTGCTTGGGCAAAAAGATTTTGAAACCGAAGGAGCGAGAGCCAAAAACACAGACTCCGAAAGAGGTTTTCATCTTCCAACAGGTGTAAAGATTATCGAAGGAAAACTTTTCTTAGCCGACAGTTGGCATCATCGAATTTTGGTTTGGAATGAGATGCCAACCGAGAATTTTCAAAAACCCGATTACGCCATCGGACAAGCGGATTTGAACGGAATCGAAAAAAATCGCGGCAACGAAAAATGCTCCGCCGAATCGCTTTACTGGTGCTATGGATTAAATTACATTGACGGAAAATTTTATGTCGCTGACACGGGAAATCGCCGCGTTTTGGGATGGTTTGGAATTCCCGACGCTAATCAACCCGCTGATTTTGTGATCGGGCAAGATGATTTTGAAACGAGTTTAGAAAATCGTGGTTTAGAGCAAAAATCCGATGAGAAGAGTTTCCGTTGGGTTCACGAACTTGCTGGAAATGAAAAACACATATATTTCGCCGATGCCGGAAACCATCGCGTTTTAGGTTGGAATGGCGAATTAAATTCCGACCGCAAAGCAGAAGTCGTTTTAGGGCAGGAAGATTTTATAAAAAACGGCGAATTTCCATACATAAAACAAGGTGCTTCGCGTTTTCGTTTTCCGTATTCAATTGCTGTTGAAGATGATTTATTAGCAGTTGCCGACACGGCAAACAATCGAGTTTTATTTTATAAAGGTTTACCGACAAGCGGAGCGTTTCGCCCTGCCGATGCTGTCATCGGACAGCCAAACTTCGACGAAAATGGAGAAAACCGTTGGAAAATGGTCGAACGCGATACGCTCTGCTGGGTTTACGGAATCCATCTGCACAAAGGAACATTGGCTGTTGCCGATTCGGGAAATAATCGCGTAATGATTTGGCAAATTGAAAAGGAAATATAACCGCAAAGGTTGCTAAGGACGCAAAGTTTTTATTTTAATTCCTTCGCGTCCTTAACGATCTTTGCGGTAAAAAATATGCAAACTGCTGTTGTCAATAAAACAAAGATCAAACGTCTTCGCCTTGATATTTCGGGCATTGTGCAGGGCGTTGGCTTTCGTCCGTTTGTTTTTGGTGCGGCGGAAAAGTTTGGTTTGAAGGGCTTTGTTGGGAATGAAAGTCGAGGCGTTTTTATAGAGATTGAGGGCGAAGAAAATAGTTTGAGAGATTTTCAAAACTATCTGCGTGAAAATGCTCCGCCGCTTTCTCATGTTACGAAGATAAATTCATTTGAAATCGGAGTTAAAAATTCCGAAAGGTTTGAGATTTTTGAAAGTGAAACCGAAGACGCAGATTTTACTTTGATCTCGCCTGATATTTCGGTTTGCGAAGATTGTCTGCGTGAGCTTTTTGATGAAAATGACCGACGCTTTCGCTATCCATTCATCAACTGCACAAATTGCGGACCGCGTTTTACGATCACGAAAGAAATTCCATATGACCGCCCGAACACGACAATGCGGGAATTTAAGATGTGTACGGATTGTCAGAGCGAATATGATAATCCACTGGACAGGCGTTTTCATGCTCAACCAAATGCTTGCGAAAAATGTGGACCTCGTGTTTTTTTTGTTGACACGGAGACACGGAAACACGGAGACACAGAGAATTTTGAAGCGATTAAAAAAACGACAGAAGAATTACTTTATGGAAAAATAGTTGCAATTAAAGGCATCGGTGGTTTTCATCTTGCTTGCGATGCAAAAAATGAAGACGCCTTGCAAAATTTGCGAACTAGAAAGGGAAGAGTTGATAAACCCTTTGCTGTGATGTGTAAAGATTTGGAAATGGCGAAACGTTTCATTGAAATGAGCAATTCCGAACAAGAACTTTTGACGAGCAAGGAACGCCCAATTGTTCTTTTGAAAAAGAAAGACACAAAAGAACTTTCCAAGTTGGTTGCACCGAATAATCAATACTTAGGTGTAATGCTTCCATATTCACCGCTTCATTATTTGCTGTTTGAAAAAGATTTAGATGTTTTGGTAATGACTTCGGGCAATTTTTCAAACGAACCTATTGTAAAAGATAACGACGAAGCATTGGAAAAGTTATCAAACTTGGCAGATTCATTTTTGTTACACGACCGAGAAATCTATGTTCAATGCGATGACTCGGTAGTTAGGTCAATTACGAATTACGAATTACGAATTACGAATAGCGTTCTGCCAATTAGGCGTTCACGTGGCTATGCCCCTTTTCCTGTTGAATTGCCTTTTGAGGTTCCAAATATTTTAGCTGTCGGTGGAGAACTCAAAGCGACTTTTTGTTTGACGAAAGAAAACTTTGCTTTTATGTCGCAACACATTGGCGATATGGAAAACTTGGAAACACTGGAATCTTTTGAAAAATCGTTTGAGCAAATGAAATCACTGTTTCGAGTTGAACCGAAGATTATTGCTTGCGACAAACATCCAAATTATCTCTCATCAAACTGGGCGAGAAAAAACGCTGAAAAGTTCGATGCAGAACTAATCGAAGTCCAACATCATCACGCACATATTGCTTCGGTGATGGCGGAAAACGGTTTGCAGAATGAAAAGGTAATTGGTTTTGCATTTGATGGAACTGGATTTGGTGATGATAAAGCAATTTGGGGCGGAGAAGTTTTACTTGCTGATTATGGAAGTTTTGAACGCATCGCTCATCTTGAATATTTTCCTCTGGCAGGTGGTGATTCGGCTGTGAAGAGACCGTATCGAATCGCTTTGAGTTTATTGCGGGAAGCAGGAGTCAATTGGGACGAAGATTTAGCTTGTGTAAATACAGCAAGCGAAACCGAGCGAAATGTTTTAGCAAAGCAACTTGAAAATAATCTGAATACAATTCCAACAAGCAGTTTCGGGAGGCTTTTCGATGCCATTGCTTCAATTACGAATGTTCGGCAGGAAATAACTTACGAAGCTCAAGCGGCGATTGAATTCGAGGCTTTAGTGAATGAAGATTTAACTGAATCATACGAATTTGATTTGGTAGATGGTGATACAATTTTAATTAATTGGAAAAATTTAGTGCGTGAAATTGTCAGAGATGTTTTAGAAGGCTATTCAGTTTTGACAATCTCGGCAAAGTTTCACAATGCAGTCGCAAATTTGATTTTGGATTTGAGTGTTGAAATGGAAAAACGCTTTGATATAAACAAAGTCGCTTTGAGTGGCGGATGTTTTCAAAATGTCGCATTGCTGAAAAAGACTTTGCATTTATTAAACCAAAACAATTTTGAAGTTTTCACACACAGCAAAGTTCCACCAAATGATGGTGGTTTGGCATTAGGACAAGCAATTATTGCAGGTTATAAATCGAGAAAAAAATCAGTATAGCGAACTATAGTGAGCAGGTTCATAAAAAATCAACTTAATAGCAAATTAAGTTACTCGCTATCGCTCGTTATACTGATTAAGAAAATACGGAGTAAAATTTTATGTGTTTAGCAGTTCCGGGAAAGGTTTTGGAAGTTTATGAAGCGAATAATACGACGATGGGCAAAATTGATTTTGACGGCATAACGAAAGAGATTTGCCTCGCATATTTGCCAGACATAACAGTTGGCGATTATGCGATTGTCCACGTCGGTTTTGCGATTCAGAAACTTGATGAAAAGTCTGCCCTTGAGACTTTGCAGACGTTTCGGGATTTAGGACTTTTAGAAGAAGAATTAGGCATCGAAGATTACAGTGATGTAGCAACGGCAAGTTAGAGATTCATTTGCCCACGAATAGCACGAATCTTCTTTGATTCGTGTTCATTAGTGTGATTCGTGGGCAAAAAAAGAGGTGAAGAAATGAAATACTTAGAAGAATTCCGTGATCCTGAATTGGCGAAAAAATTACTTGATGAAATAAAAGCAGTTACGACGAAAGATTGGGCGATTATGGAAGTTTGCGGCGGGCAAACTCATTCGATTATACGTAATGGAATTGACCAACTTCTTCCCGATGAAATTGAATTGATTCACGGTCCTGGATGTCCCGTTTGCGTTACGCCTCTTGAATTAATTGACAAAGCTCTAGCAATCGCTGCAACGCCTAATGTAATTTTTTGCTCTTTTGGCGATATGCTACGTGTTCCTGGGAGTGACAAAGATTTATTCCGCATCAAGAGCGAAGGTGGCGACATACGGACAGTTTATTCTCCGCTCGATGCTTTGAAATTTGCGAGGGAAAATCCCGACAAGGAAGTTGTATTTTTCGGAGTTGGATTTGAAACGACAGCACCTGCAAATGCGATGGCTGTTTTTCAGGCGAAAGAACAAGGAATTGAGAATTTTTCGATGCTCGTATCGCACGTTCTCGTTCCGCCCGCAATCGCCGCAATTATGGAATCACCAACCAATCGCGTGCAGGCATTTTTAGCCGCCGGACACGTCTGTTCGATTATGGGCTACGAACAATATCCACCTTTAAGCGAAAAATACAAAGTGCCGATAATCGTTACGGGATTCGAGCCTCTGGACGTTTTAGAAGGAATTCGCCGAGCCGTTATTCAACTCGAAAACGGCAAATTTGAAACCGAAAATGCCTATCAAAGAATTGTTACATCAGAAGGCAACACGGCAGCCCAAAAGATGCTTGAAAGTGTTTTTGAAACAAAAGACCGGGCGTGGCGTGGCATCGGCGTAATCCCCGAAAGCGGTTGGAGTCTCTCGGAAAACTACAGAGATTTCGATGCCGAATATAAATTCAACGTAACTGACATCGAAACCCATGAATCTCCACTTTGCAAAAGTGGCGAAGTTCTCCAAGGCACAATCAAACCCCACGAATGTCCCGCTTTCGGCAAAGAATGCACCCCACGAAAACCTTTGGGAGCAACAATGGTTTCAAGCGAAGGAGCCTGTGCTGCCTATTATAATTACGGACGGTTTGCGGCGACTGCGAAATAGTTTGCTATACTACTTTCAAAATTTGGTTTGATAGTTCACATATCCCTAAGTAACATCAATATCATTTTGTTTAATCAACTCCTATGAAATAGCCATGCAATCTATTATTGACTCAGTAAAAAGTTTGACATTACAGGATTGGGCAACCGCAGGTTCTTTAATCTTTGGGATTATTACTCTTTTAGCTTATCTTGATCAAAGGCGAAACAATAAAAAACAAGAAAACCTTCTTGAGTTCGTTGATCGACACGTTGCAAAAGATATTTCTGAAGAAAGAATAAAAGAACTTGAACAACAGCAAGAATCTATGCAAGAGCAAGTAAGTCAAAATATTCCTGCTCTTGCAAGAGCAGCAGTATTGCAAGAGCAATCAGAAGCCCATGCTAATGCAACATCGAAACACTTCCTTGAATGGAAACGCTTACAAGATGAAATGGAAAATAGCCCATCGGGTGGAATTATTGATCCCTCCATAGAAAAGGTTATAATTGATAAACTTGTTCCCAAGTATGAGCGACAAGAAGAGTTAGATAACATTAGAAACCGCATTACCATGATAAGCGTTGCCTTAGCTTTGATTAGCGGACTTTTCCCATATCCACTGAATTCTCTTGTGGGGGCAATTCTTGCCTTGCCTTTAATTTCAAGTCTTTTAAAGTTTTACAAGTTGAGTACTACTTATTAAGAAATTTGACTGACAGAAGCATATAAACACTGTATTTTTGATTCAGCACCTATGAATGATTTAGATTTTGAAAGTTGGGTTTGTCCTTTGCCATTGCGTGATTATCCGAAAATTGTTCTCGGACACGGTGGTGGTGGGAAATTGTCGAATGAACTTGTTGAGAATCTTTTTGTTCCGGCGTTTTCTAATGAAACGCTAGATAAATTGAGCGATTCGGCTTCGTTGGATGTTGCAGAACTTTTGAAAGACGGCGGAAGACTTTCTTATTCGACGGATTCTTTTGTTGTTCAACCACTTTTTTTTCGGGGTGGAAATATAGGCAATTTGGCGGTGAATGGAACGGTCAATGATGTGGCGATGGCTGGTGCGAAGCCTGTTTATTTGAGTTGCGGTTTTATCATCGAAGAAGGTTTTGAGGTCGAATCGCTAGGAAAAATCGTCAACACAATGGGCGAACAGGCGAGGCTTGCTGAAGTGCAGATCGTAACGGGCGACACAAAGGTTGTTGACAAAGGCAAAGGCGATGGGCTTTTCATCAACACTTCGGGAATCGGTGTTATTCCAAAAGATGTAAATTTAGCTCCAAACTTGGCACAGCCGGGCGATGTCGTCATTGTTTCAGGCGAAATCGGTTTGCACGGTATTGCAATTATGTCAGAACGCGAAGGCTTGGAGTTTGATGCACCCGTCGAATCCGATTGTGCAAATTTGAACTTCCTAATCGAAGAAATGCTCGAAGTTACAAAAGAAATCCGCGTTATACGTGATCCGACACGCGGCGGAATCGCTTCGGCACTAAATGAAATTGCCAAATCCTCAAACGTCGGTATCGTCCTCGAAGACAGCAAAATCCCAGTTCCACAAACCGTCCGTTCAGCCTGCGAATTGCTCGGACTCGATCCATTCTACGTCGCCAACGAAGGCAAACTTCTCGCTATCGTCCCAAGAGAAAAGTCGGAAGAAATGCTCGAAACAATGCAAAAAAACGAGTTCGGCAAAGAATCCGCGATCATCGGCGAAGTCGTCGAACAAAACTCCGGAATGGTCGTTGCCAAAACGGGAATTGGCGGAACGAGAGTCGTAGATATGCAACTTGGCGAGCAACTTCCCAGAATTTGTTGATAAAAAAGGAGTTTATGAGTTACATTAGTTGACAAAGTAAAAATTGGAGAAGCTTGATTCAATGCTAGTCGGTGTTCCGAAAGAATCTTATCTTGATGAAAAGCGTGTTGCGGTAATTCCAAAAGACGTAAAAAGATTCTTGCGTTTGGGAGCAGAGGTTTTAGTTGAGAAAGATTTGGGAGAAAGAAGCGAATTCTCCAATGAAGAATATGAAGAAGCAGGGGCAAAAATATCTACTGAGCGAGATAAAATCCTGCAAACCTCAGATATAATTTTACGTATTCGCAAACCTGCCTTAGAAGAAATTCCAAAACTAAAAAAAGGAAGCATTCATATAAGTTTTCTTGATCCATTCAATGAAAAAGAATTGATTGAGGAATTTAGCAAGAATGAAATCACGGCAATCAGTATGGAAATGATTCCTCGTACGACGCTTGCCCAAAAGATGGATGCTTTAAGCTCGCAGGCAAATCTTGCGGGTTATGTAATGGTGATTTTGGCTTCACAGAAATTGCCAAGCATTTTACCGATGATGATGACGCCTGCCGGAACTCTGAAGCCTGCGACGGTTTTTGTGATCGGTGCAGGGGTTGCGGGTTTGCAGGCAATTGCGACAGCAAAAAGACTCGGTGCAAAGGTTGTTGCATTTGATACCCGAGCAGTCGTTGCCGAGCAAGTACAATCTTTAGGAGCGAAATTTTTAGACATTGATTTGGGAGAGACGGCACAAACAAAAGATGGATATGCAGTCGAGCTTACGCCTGAGCAAATAGAACTACAAAAACAAGGACAAAAAAAACAAATTGCAGAGTCAGATATAGTTATCACAACCGCTCAGGTTTTCGGTCGTAAACCGCCGCGAATAATCACAAAAGATATGCTCGCGGGAATGAAAAAGGGAAGTGTCATAGTTGATATGGCGGCGGAAACAGGCGGGAATGTTGAGGGTTCGGTTGCGGGTGAAACAGTTGATTTTGAAGGCGTAACCATTATTGGTGATGGTAATTGGACAAATTTCGTGGCAAAAGATGCAGGCACGATGTATTCATCAAATCTTTATAATTTGATTGATGAATTTTGGGATGAGGAATCGAAAATCTTCAAGTTGGATTTTGAAAATGAAATCTTGAAGGGGTGTATGATAACGCACGATGGTCAAATAATTAGAGAGTTGTAATATGGGAAAATTATGGAAATCGTATTTTTAGCATTTATTTTAATTCTTTCTATCTTTCTGGGCTTTGAACTTATAAACAAAGTCCCCGCAACTCTGCATACTCCTTTGATGTCAGGATCGAATGCGATTTCAGGAATAACTCTAATTGGTGCTTTGGCTTCGGCGGGGGCGGGGCAATCACAAATTGCAACAATTCTTGGAACAGCCGCAGTGGTTTTCGCAACGATAAATGTTATCGGTGGTTATCTTGTCACAGACCGTATGCTGGAGATGTTCAAAAAGAAAGAATTAAAAGGCAAAAAATAAATGAACACGGCAATAATCATAAACATTACCTATGTTTTTTCAGCTATATTATTCATATACGGGCTGAAAGAATTGAGTTCGCCCGCGACGGCGAGACGAGGAAATTTTATATCTTCGTTGGGGATGTTTATTGCTGTCGTTGTAACGCTATTTAGTCAGGGAATTATTGAATATCAGTGGATTTTATTAGGAGTTGTCGTCGGAGGAATCATCGGTGCTTTGGCAGCACGAATGGTTGCAATGACAGCAATGCCTGAAATGGTGGCACTCTTTAATGGCTTTGGCGGGTTAGCAAGTTTATTGGTTGGTTTGGCGGCATTTGATCCGAAAATAGTTTCGCAATTTTCTGCTGCCGCGATTTTTCTCTCAGTTTTTATCGGCGGAGTAACTTTTACCGGAAGCTTCATAGCATGGGGGAAACTGAGTGAAAAAATTACGAGTAATCCAATAATGTTTACAGGTCAGCAAATTGTAAACGCAATTTTATTGTTAGGTTTGTTGGCAGCGGGAGTGTTGTTGATTTCAAATCCTTCTTTGAACAATGATTATCTATGGATAGTCATTGTGCTTTCTTTGTTGCTTGGAATAATGTTTGTCATTCCGATCGGCGGCGGCGATATGCCGGTAGTTATCTCACTTTTAAACAGTTATTCAGGACTAGCAGCTTGTGCAGCCGGCTTTGCGATAAACAATTTACTTTTGATCGTTGCAGGTTCTCTGGTTGGAGCAAGCGGAATAATTCTGACTCAAATTATGTGCAAGGCAATGAACCGTTCGCTTTCAAATGTCTTGTTCAGCGGTTTCGGGTCGCCCAAAACTGCCAAAGGGGAGATCGAAGGAACGGTCAAACCAATTATTGCCGAAGACGCATTTTATATTTTGGAAGCGGCTTCAAGCGTTTTAATAATTCCGGGCTATGGAATGGCAGTCGCTCAAGCACAGCATATCGTAAAAGAATTGCAAGAACTACTCGAAGCAAATGGAGCGGAAGTTGTTTATGGAGTCCATCCTGTCGCAGGACGTATGCCCGGACATATGAATGTTTTGCTTGCTGAGGCGGATGTTTCTTATGATGTTTTGTTGGAAATGGAGGCAGTTAATCCGCGCATTGAAAATTTTGACGTTGCCATTGTCATCGGTGCAAATGACGTTGTAAATCCTGCTGCCCGCGAAGATGAATCAAGCCCTCTGTATGGAATGCCGATCGTTAACGCTGATCTTGCTCGCACAGTTTTTGTTCTCAAGCGTTCAATGGCTTCGGGGTTTGCAGGAGTCGAAAATCCACTCTTTTTCAAAGAAAATGTGCGTATGCTTTTTGGTGATGCAAAGGAATCAATTAGCCAATTGGTTCGTGAATTTGATCAATAAATACTAATTCATCTTTTCTAAATTATTTCATTATTCTTTTCTTGAGTGTTAAGCAGGTAATTCAAGTATCGAAAAAGATCAAATACTGTGTGTTTGTTTAATTTAAAGCACATATTTACAAGAATTTACAGACTTTTGTATAGTTATCGGAAAAAAATCTTGCCTTTTTTTCCAAAAAAAGAGTAACATAAGGTGAAATCTAGAAAAGCAGTTCAATTTTGAAGAATTACAAAGTAAAACTGATTAAGTGGTTTTGTAATTTTTGGGGATTGGTTTCATTACAATAGATAGACTTTTCATAAAGATTGGAGGAATGAATTTATGAAAGATGTTTTATTTGCAATTTTAGCTTTGGTTTTTGCCATAGCAGCCGCTTTCTTTTTCTACAGCTTTCAGGCTAATGAGGATGCAGGAATGTTGTATATGATCCTCGGAGCATTATTTGTAGTTCTGACGGTTGTTTGCGGTGTGATGTTCTTATCAAAGAGAGTTAACAAATCTGAGGACATACATATTACCGAATAGAGTAAGTATCAAATTACAAAAACCATTAATAAGCAGGCGATAAATTTAAGCTAGTCGTTTTTCAAAGAAAATTTATCGCTTGTGTGGTTTTTAGCTTAAGCAACTTATCTAGTAGGCAAATTCTATTTGCATTCTTTATATTTTAGGTTTTATTCAATAGATTTTCTTTCCAAAAAGCATTTGCAGGATAGCTGGAATATGCTCTTGTTTTTTCTGCATTTTCCCGACCTCATCCAAAAGAAGATTTAGCCAGGACAGCAGTTTTTTTTTACAGAATTATGAGTTTCTAATAAATTCATTGGTGAAGTGTCTTTACATTAAGCAAGTAAGTAGTTTTTATGACTCCTGAGATTATTTTAGTTTTTGCCGTGGCAATAGTTGCGGTCATCCTTTTTGCTACTGAGAAACTTTCGGTTGATGTGGTAGCAATTGTTGTGATGTCCACATTGCTGGCGTTTAACATTATATCTCCCGAAGAAGGAATCTCAGGGTTTAGTAACAAGGCAACTGTGACTGTTGCCGCAATGTTCATTATCAGTGAAGGACTTTTTAAGACGGGGGCAGTTAGATATTTAGGAAAAATTACCTCAGATGTTTTTAGTCGTAGTTATTGGCTGGGACTCATTACGGTGATGATCGCAGTCGGCTTTTTCTCGGCTTTTATAAATAACACACCCGTTGTCGCCATTTTTATTCCAATCTTGCTCGGTGTTGCAAAAGAGATAAAAGTCAGTCGTTCAAAGCTTTTGATGCCGATGTCTTTTGCTTCGATGTTTGGTGGTATTTGTACACTTATTGGAACATCAACGAATATACTCGTTAGCTCAATTGCCGAAAAATCAGGTGAAAAAGCTTTTACAATGTTTGAATTTGCTCCAATAGGCATAATTCTATTTGTTATCGGCACAGTATATATGTTGACGATTGGAATTCGTCTTATTCCGGAAAGGCGGGTTGAAGGGGATTTGTTAGAGAGTTTTCGTTTGCAGGAGTATATCACTGAAGTAGTTCTGCTGCCGAATTCTTCATCAATTGGGTATAAGCTCAAAGATGCTCCGCTAGTTAAAGAAGTAGATATTGCGATCATCGAAATCATAAGAGAAGGAGAAGTTATGCCTGTTCCTTCTCCAGATACGATTTTGCAGATCGGTGATGTTTTACGGATTCGTTGTGATCTGGATAAATTTAAGAAAATTCAGGCTCGCAAAGGCATTTTATTTAAACCGCAATTCAAATGGAGCGATGAAGATGTTGAGTCCGAAGACACAAAATTGGTTGAAGCAGTCGTAGCTCTCAATTCTTACTTTATAAACAAAACTTTAGTTGAATTGGAATTTCGAGAAAAGTTTGGTGCTTCGGTTCTGGCACTTAGACATCGCGGAAAGTTGATGCGTGAGAAACTTTCACACACAAAGCTAAACGCAGGTGATGCTTTGCTTTTAGAGGTTAAGGCTAATCGTTATAATCAGTTAGCTTCAAATCCTTCCTTTGTTATCACATCCGAGATTAAGACGGAAAAATTCCGTAAACGAAAACTTATTCCGGCATTGGCAATTGTTTTCGGGGTTGTTATCACAGCAACTTTAGGAATAATGCCAATCGTTGTCAGCTCTATAATCGGTTCGATTTTAATGGTTTTAGTTGGCTGCATAAGGATGGAGGAAGCCTACAAAGCAATCGAATGGCGAATTATTTTTCTGTTGGCGGGGGTTTTAACTCTTGGAATTGCTTTGGAAAATACGGGTGCGGCAAAGCTTTTGTCTTCTACGATTGTTTCAAGTGTCGAAAGTTGGGGAGGACCGATTGCAATAGTTTCGGCATTTTTCTTATTAACTTCACTTCTAACGGGTGTAATGTCTAACAACGCAACCGCTGCTTTGCTTGCACCGATTGCCATTGCCACCGCTAATACTTTGGGAGTTAGTCCGAGACCATTTTTAGTAGCCGTTATGATCGCTGCATCAGCAAGCTTTATGACACCTGTTGGCTATCAAACCAACACGCTTATTTATGGTCCGGGTCAATACAGATTTGCCGATTTTTTGAAAGTTGGGACACCTCTAAATATTATTTTATGGATCGCGGCAACTTTCTTAATTCCATATTTTTGGGAATTTTAATAAAATCTAGTTCAAGCGAATATCACTTAAAACTTAGCTAAAGCCTTTTATTACTTATGACTCTTTCAATAGTTCTAGTCTTCATAGTTATTCTCTGTGCGGTCGTATTATTTGCAACGGAGAAACTCTCTGTCGATTTAGTAGCTATAACGGTAATGGCGACTTTACTCACGCTCGGAATCATTACTCCAACTGAAGCAATCTCAGGTTTTAGTAATCAAGCGACTGTCACTGTCGCAGCAATGTTCGTAATTAGTGCAGCTTTATTCAAAACTGGTGCGGTTAATTACCTCGGCAAAATTACTTCCGATGTATTCAAGAAAAATTACTGGTTTGGACTTGTAACAGTGATGATCGCGGTCGGATTTTTCTCAGCATTTATAAATAATACGCCCGTTGTTGCTATCTTTATTCCAATATTACTTGGTGTTGCAAATGATATTCACGCAAGTCCCTCAAAGCTTTTGATGCCGCTGTCATTTGCTTCGATGTTTGGTGGGGTTTGTACTCTACTTGGTTCATCAACAAATATTCTAGTTAGCTCTATTGCGGTGGATCTCAAACAACCAGCCTTTTCAATGTTTGAGTTTGCACCTTTGGGATTAATAATGTTTGCGATAGGTACAACCTATATGTTGACGATCGGAATTCGGCTTATTCCGGATCGAAGGTCAGAAGGTGGTTTGATCAGCACTTTTCGTCTGCGGGAATATATAACGGAAATTGTTCTACTCGAAGATTCCAAATCAGCCGGCAAAACTATCAAAGATGCACCGCTGGTTAAAGATATAGATATCACGATTATTGAAATTCAAAGGGGAGAAGATTTTAAGGCTGTTCCATCGCCTGATTTTGTTTTGAAAGCCGGAGATGTTTTGCGTGTCAGGTGCGATTTGGAGAAGCTAAATAAAATCCAAGAACAAGAGGGGGTAATGTTCAAGCCTCAGTATAAATGGCGGGATTCAGATTTTGATACTGATGAGATGAAGTTAGTAGAGGTCGTGATTGCCCCGAATACGGAATTTGTTGGTAAATCACTTCAACAATTAAGTTTTCGAGAAAGATTTGGGGCGACAGTTCTTGCTCTAAGACATCGCGGCAGACTTCTGATCGAAAAAATTTCGGATACAAAACTAGATGCAGGCGATGCTTTGCTTTTAGAAGTTCGCACCACCCGTTATAACCAACTTCGTAAAAATCAGGCTTTTGTCGTCATTTCTGAAATTGAACAACCCCGCTACCGTAAATCAAAATTAATTCCCGCACTTTTAATTGTTTTAGGCGTAATTCTAGTGGCTACTTTTAATATATTGCCTATTGTGGCAAGTGCTGTGATCGGTGCTGTTTTGTTAATTTTAGTCGGAAGTCTGACAATGGAAGAGGCTTATCAAGCAATCGAATGGCGTATTATTTTCTTGCTGGCGGGTATTTTAACTCTTGGTGTGGCTTTGGAAAAAACGGGTGGTGCCGAATTGATCTCCAAGTCTGTTTTTTCAAATGTTGAAGCTTGGCTTGGACTAGTCGCTCTTGTGTCAGTGTTTTATTTAATGACCTCGGTTTTGACAGAGGTTATGTCAAACAATGCAACAGGGGCATTGCTAGCACCGATTGCGATTGCCACCGCAAATTCACTTGGCGTTAGTCCGAGACCTTTTTTGGTGGCTGTTATGTTTGCTGCATCAGCAAGCTTTATGACACCTGTCGGTTATCAAACCAACACGCTTATTTACGGTCCCGGTCAGTATAAATTTGCAGACTTTCTAAAGGTTGGCACACCTCTAAACATAATCTTTTGGCTCACTGCGACCTTTTTAATTCCTGTTTTTTGGAGCTTTGATAAGTAAATATATTCAACGTTCTTTATTTCCATAAAATGTAGAAAACTTCAACGCGGTAGCAGAATTCTTTTCCAAATAAATTCTTTAATTCGCCTACATAAAAAAGATTATTCTACTGTGAAATCTTTCGCAAAAAAGTGTGAAAATTTCCATAGGTATGCCACGCCTAATTTCAACACAATAAACATATCCTTAATAGAATGAGTCTTTTGTGAAATTTCCTTTCAAGGCACAAGTTTTGCACCTTCATAATAGCTAATAAAATTTTATGAGATGGAGAAAGGAGTAAAACAATGGCAAGCGATACAGTTTACACGTTAAATTTTTCAGAAATTACATTAAAAGATTTACCAAAAGTGGGTGGTAAAAACGCCTCTTTGGGGGAACTTTACAATTCTCTCAAACCGAAAGGTGTAAATGTTCTGGACGGTTTTACAACAACGGCTGATGCCTTTTGGCGTTTTTTGGAAGAAGGCGGACTTGAAGAAAAACTGAAAGATATAATGTCTGATCTAGATGTAAATGACACACGAAATTTGCAAGAAAGAGGGAACGATGCTCGACAAGCCATTTTGGAAACTCCTTTGCCTAAAGACCTAAAGCAGGTTTTTCTAGAAGCTTATGAAAAACTGTTTCTCAGAGCCGGACACAAGGTGGAACTTGCCGTACGTTCTTCAGCAACAGCCGAAGACTTACCCGAAGCATCTTTTGCGGGAGCAGCAGAAACTTTTTTGAATGTCCGTGGGGGAAAATCACTCTTGGAGGCGATTCATAAATGTTTTGCATCACTCTTTACAGACCGTGCGATCAGTTACCGTGAAAAGATGGGGTTTGACCATTTGAAAGTGGCTTTATCCGTGGGAGTTCAACCGATGGTGAGGTCTGATTTAGCTTCAGCTGGAGTGATTTTTACGCTCGATACTGAAAGTGGTTTTCGGGACGTTGTTGGTGTGACAAGTTCTTATGGATTAGGTGAAACGGTTGTACAGGGTATCGTTATTCCCGATGAGTGGACAGTTTTCAAGCCAACCTTACTCAAAGGGCACAATGCAATTATCAATCGGACTTTGGGTACGAAGGAAGTTCGTCTTGTTTATGCTGGTGGGACAAAGATGACAAAAAGCCAAACAGTCGCTTTATCCGAAAGGCAAAAATACTCATTAAATGACGAAGAAGTATTAAAACTTGCTGAATGGGCTTGTTTGATTGAAGAGCATTATTCAGAGCTCGCAGGGAAACATCAGCCGATGGATATCGAATGGGCAAAAGATGGTGTGACTGGAGAATTATTTATCGTTCAAGCCCGTCCTGAAACCGTTCACTCAATGCGTAAAAAAGAAACTTTCAGTCAAAGTTACAAATTGAAAGAAACTCCTCCAAAGCCACTCATTACGGGGCAAGCCATCGGAGATAAAGTCGCCACGGGGCGAATCCGCAAAGTTTTCAATATATATGATCTTTCAAAAGTAGAAGAGGGGGATATTTTAGTTGCGACCCATACAAATCCGGATTGGGAGCCGGTAATGAAACGTGTCGCGGCGATTGTCACGGATCAGGGAGGACGAACGGCTCATGCAGCGATCGTATCACGCGAATTGGGTTTACCATGTATTGTCGGTTGCGGGAATGCAACAGCATTATTGTTAGATGGAGATGAGGTAACTGTCTCTTGTGCAGAGGGTTCTACGGGACGCGTCTATCAGGGAAAACTCGATTTTACAGTCGAGAAAACTGATTTTTCTAATTTGCCGGAAACCAAAACCAAAGTGATGTTTAATGTTGCTAATCCTGAAAATGTTTTTTCGCTTGCAAATCTACCAAACGACGGAGTTGGTTTAGCCCGAATCGAATTTATTATCAATCACATAGGCATTCACCCGATGGCTATCGCCAGACTTTCCGAACTTAGAAACGGACAGGAAAAATATGCGATTGAGAAAAAGCTTTCGAGGTTAGGCGAAACTGATCCGAAAGAATTCTTTGTTCACACACTAGCCGAGGCAATTGGGAAAATAGCATCTGTATTTTATCCAAAACCCGTTATTGTCCGCACAAGTGATTTCAAAACAAATGAGTATGCAAGGCTTCTGGGCGGCGATGAGTTTGAATTGCATGAAGAGAATCCAATGCTTGGATTTCGCGGTGCTTCCCGTTATACAAATGAACGCTATCGTGAGGGCTTTGCTCTTGAATGTGAAGCATTAAAACGTGTGCGTGATGAGATGGGATTTGCCAATGTTAAGGTGATGATCCCATTTTGCCGAACGATAAAAGAAGCTCGAAAAGTTTTAGATGAAATGGCAAAAAATGGTTTATCTCAAGGGGAAAATGGTTTGGAGATATACGGCATGTGTGAATTGCCATCTAATATTATCAGAGCAAAAGATTTCTTAGAGGTTTTTGATGGCTATTCAATTGGTTCAAACGATCTAACACAACTTGTTTTAGGAATTGATCGTGATTCACAAGCAATTGCCGAATCTTTTGATGAAGAAGATATGGCAGTAAAAGATATGATTTCCGCCGCAATCAAAGCCGCCAAAGAAGCTGGGAAGCCAATTGGGATTTGTGGACAAGCACCTTCGGATAAACCGAATTTTGCCGCATGGCTTGTTAATCAGGGAATTGATTCAATTTCTTTAACCCCTGATTCAGCAATAAATACCACATTTGTCATTGCTGACGCTGAGTCTGAGAAACAAAAAAAATCTGTGCAAACTGTTTGAAAAATGACATTGAGGAGAAAAAATGAATACTGAAGTAAAAAGAAGCAATTGGAATGAATTTATGAAACTGTTCAGCGAGAAAAACCGATTTCGTCCAACTCGTCTTGGGGTTTTTGAAGGTGAACCGGGCGAGATGAGGGATTATTGGCTTGAAGATGGTTTACCGCTTGCAGGTATTGATGTTGATGATCATAACGCAACTGCACCGACGATTGAAATTATGCTTGGTAAAAGTGGAGCACCCGACTCACGAACAATGACACATGTTGTTAGGGGGGCACAATCAGCCAACATCATCTTGAGTAACGGAGGCATTGATGATGGTTTAGAAATAAAAGATGAAGAAGGAAACACAACCTTTTTACGCTTTGAGAATTAAGTGGTTGAATTGTGAAGGATTCGGTGAATTTATTCAGCAGTTTCAGCTTAAGAAAGTTTTTTTGTAAACCATAAAAATAAAACATCAGTAAAGGTAAAAACTAATTATGCCGGAAGTTAAGATTAACGGAAAAGACTATGATTTTGATGAGAGAACTTCAATTTTAAAAGCATTACGAAAAGTAGGATTCAACGTACCGACACTTTGTAATGACAAACGCCTAAAACCGTGTGGTGCTTGCCGACTTTGTTTGGTTGAAATTAAAGGATTAGCCGAGCCATTGGTAGCCTGCGAAAATAATTTGTCCGATGGAATGAAAATCGAAACTCATACGGCGGAACTCGAAGACGCCAGACGTATGAATCTGCGTATGCTTGCCCGAAAATATCCGGTTGATGCTTTTAAGAAGTTTCCTGAGAAGCATTTTCATAAACTTGCCCGAAAATACGGACTCACCAGTAAAGATTTTTCATCTAAGACAAATGGCAACAAAATTGATTCAACGCATCCTTATATACAAGTTGATATGTCGCGTTGCATTGATTGTTTTCGTTGCGTGCGGATATGCGAGGAGGTTGAGGGACAGTTTGTTTGGCAGATTTTCGGAAGGGGACGAGAAACACAGATTGTCGTTGATTCCGGAACAAGTTTGAGAGATAGCAATTGTGTTAGTTGTGGTGCCTGCGTTGACACTTGTCCGACAGGTGCTTTGGAAGATAAATCAATTTTGGAAAGAGGTGTTCCGACCGACTGGACAAAAACCGTCTGTCCTTATTGTGGAACAGGTTGTGAAATAAATGCCGGTGTGCGGGAAGAAAAACTTGTACAGATAAAACCCGTGCAGGAATCTCCTGTTAATCACGGGCATCTCTGCGTCAAGGGAGCCTACGCTTATGATTTTGTTCATTCTGAAGACAGAATAACTGAGCCTTTGATTCGACAAAATGGTGAATGGAAAAAAGTTAGTTGGGACGAAGTTTTCAAATTCACGGCAGAAAAACTAACAAGTATTAAAGAAAAATATGGAGCAGATAGTACCGCTGTTTTGGGTTCAGCAAGAGCAGCAAATGAAGAAAATCATCTTGCTCAGAAGTTTGCCCGCGTAGTTTTAGGCACTAATAATGTCGATAATTGTGCAAGAGTTTGTCACACACCTTCAGCGGCGGCTTTGAAAATAATGCTCGGAGCGGGGGCGGCGACCAATTCTTTTGAAGACATAGAAATGGCTAGAACGATTATGGTTTGCGGGGCAAATCCGACGGAAAATCATCCGGTTCTCGGCTCTCGTATCAAACAGGCTGTTCTGAATAATAAAACAAAACTAATTGTTATAGACCCGCGAAAAATTGAATTAACAAAGTATGCAGATGTTCATTTGCAGCTCAAACTCGGTACAAATATCGCCCTACTAAATGCAATCGCTTACACCATAATTGAAGAAAATTTATTTGACAGTGAGTTTATCGAAGAAAGGGTCGAAAAATTTGATAAATTTAGCAAATTCATTAATGATTATTCGCCGGAAAAGGTTGCGGAAATCTGTAATGTTGAAGCTCACTTAATTCGCCAAGCCGCGAGAATTTATGCTGGGGAAAAACCTTCAATGTGTGTTCATGGACTCGGTATGACTGAGCACATACAAGGCACGGAAGGAGTTATGAATCTGATAAACCTCGCTTTGATTACGGGAAATTTAGGGAAACGTGGGGCGGGAGTAAATCCACTTCGTGGACAAAATAATGTCCAGGGAGCAGGACATATGGGTTGTGATGTTGGTGTTTTAACAGGAAGTATTCCGATTGAAGAGGGACGCGAACATTTTGAAAAAATCTGGGGAGCAAAGATACCGACAAATAAGGGATTGCATCTTATGCAGATGTTTGATGAAGCGAAAAAAGGCAATGTCAAAGCTCTTTGGTCAATTGGTTATGATGTATTTTTAACGCTCGCCAATGCTAATGAAACAGAAAAGTCTTTTGAAAATTTGGAACTTCTTATTGTCCAGGACATGTTCCTGAACGAAACGGCAAAAAAATTCGCCCATGTTTTTCTTCCCGCAGCCTCCAGCTTTGAAAAAGATGGAACTTTTATGAATGGCGAAAGGAGAGTTTCGCGTGTCAGAAAAGCGATTGAGCCTTTAGGAAAATCCAAATCGGACTGGGAAATAATTTGTGGGTTGGCAAAGGCAATGGATAAAGGCGAATACTTTAATTTTAATTCAGCCGAAGAGATTTGGGATGAAATTCGTACGCTTTGGAGAGGAAGTTATGGCATAACTTACGAACGCATTGAAAAAGGTGGTTTGCAATGGGATTGTCCAGATGAAAATCATCCCGGAACTCAAGTTTTACACGATGAAAAGTTCAGCAACAAAAAAACAGCCGCACTTCGCCCTATAAAATATATCCCCACGAAAGAAACTACGAACAAGGAATTTCCTTTTTTACTCAACACAGGCAGAGCCTTGTATCAGTTCAATGCCGGGACAATGACCGGACGAACGAAAAATAAAGAACTTTTGCCAACTGACTTTTTATACATTTCTACGCGTGATGCAGAATGCTTAAAGATTTCCAATAAAGAGATAATCAAAGTTAAAAGTAAGTACGGTGAAATTAAAATGCCCGTGAGGATCAAAAATAATGTTAAATCAGGCGAATTATTCGCTACTTTTCACGACCCGAAGGTTTTCCTAAATCGCCTTACGAGCTTTCGCCGTGACCGTTTTGTTCAAGCTCCAGAATACAAAGTTACAGCGGTGCAAATTGAAAAAATCCCAAAAGAAAAAATAAATGAGTGGAAAGGTTAAATACAAAATAGCTGGGGCGTTTGAAAATACAGGAGATAAATTAAATGGAAAAAACAGAGAGCAATGTTGATAAAAGTTCTTGGGCAATTGGCGGCGGAGTGATGATCGGAATTGGGGCGGGTTTTTTCTTCCTGCAAACATCAGCGTTGGCATTTGTTGGTTGCATCATTATTGGATTGGGAATTGGGTTGATGATGACTTCGATAATTTCAAGAAGCAGCTAAAAAATAATGAGCTCAGGTGAAGAAAATGTCACGGAAATATCAATTAGTCAGGCGGCAATAGCTGCAGGATTGGGCTTGCTGATTATGACTGTCTTTGCAATTTTCGCATTTAATTTTGTTTTTTCACCGGTTATTGTCGCGGGAGATCTTGCTGCTACTGTCCAAAATATCAAAGATCACGAATTGCTGTTTCGCGTCGGTATTTGCAGTTTATTGATTGTGATTATATGTGATGTTGTCGTGGCTTGGGGACTTTTTGTTTTTCTCAAACCGGTAAACAAATCTCTCTCTTTGCTTATGGCTTGGTTCAGATTAGTTTATTCGACAATTTTTGCAATTGCCTTAATCGGTTATTTTGGTGCTTTGCGTTTTGTAAATAGTGCTGAATTTTCAAATGCGTTTGAACAAGAACAATTGTCTGCTCAAGTTTTGATGTCCATTAATGTGTTTAATGACGGTTGGGCTATCGGATTTATATTTTTTGGACTTCATATCGCCCTTATTGGCTTTTTGATCTTAAAATCCGATTACATTCCTAAAGTTCTGGGAATCATTTTAATCCTCGTTGGAATAGCTTATCTGGCAGATTATTTCAGCAAGTTCCTCTTTCCAGCTTACGAATTAAATGCTGCCACATACTTAGGATGGGGAGAGCTATTATTAATGTTTTGGCTCTTAATAAAAGGATACAAAATAAACGAAATAAGGTCTTGAAAAGACTGCGATACAAAGTTTTTATGTGGCTGGCTATCGGTGTTTTGATACTGGTTACGATAATAAACTACTTCAATAACACGATTTTTCAAAGATTTTTTGGAAATATAAATCCTATCCTCATATTTCTCCTCAGCTCTGTTCTGGGTTTAGTGCTGTTATCAGTTTTAGTTTCTAAAGGTTGGTTTTCAATTTATGAAAAACGAAACTATAGAGAATTACTATATTTTTTTAAAATCGCCTTTCCATTTACGCTAATTGCAATTTTAGTTGATTTAATAATAGTTTTCCCGTCTGATACAAATATTAATTTCCCCATGTCTCTGCTTTTTTATCCGGCTATGGGGTTTTTAGTTGAAATTCTTTTCCATCTTTTGCCGCTCTCATTACTGATTTTTACTTCAACTTTTTTATTACAAAATATAAGCACAGAAAAAATAATTTGGTTCTGTTTTTTGATAACGGCAACTCTTGAGCCAACTTATCAAGTCGTCTATATGAACGCATCTCCAGAGTGGACGGTAATTATTGTTTGGTTAAATCTTTTTCTCTTTAATTTGGCACAGCTTTTCGTCTTCAAAAAATATGATTTCATTTCGATGTATTTAGTTAGACTTTTCTATTATTTGATCTGGCACATCCTTTGGGGACAAATACGTTTGGCTTGGCTATTTTAGCTCATTAAAAGAACTAAATATTTCACGGTTGTGTGCGAATTATTTCTAAGCAATAGAAGATTTTTGTCAGGCTAACATTTGTTAAATGAACTAAATACATAACTTACCAATCTAAGAAGATTGGCATAGACTTTGCTTTTTTTATCAGTAGATAATTAGAGAACTCACGCATTAATTTTGACGTTAGGAGGCTTTACGATGAAGAGGAATTTAATATTGTTTCTTTTTTTAGCAACTGTTTTATTAATAGCATCAATTCCCATAAGAGCAGAAGCGGTCTTAACAATTACGAAGATTGAGATTGTTCCTGATTTTCCTCAGCCTGGCGGATATGTAATGGCTAAATTTACTGTTAAAAATATTGGCGACAGAGCCGTTCCTGGACGAACTTCACTTGGTGCGGAAATTTACAGTTGTAAAAAGAATGGAGTCCGTATTGCGGGCGATAATGTGAAGATAATTCCTTGGTACACAAATAACATTAATTCTTTGCCGCCAAATGCTTCACAAGTAATTTCAAAATCTGTAAGGCTAAATAAAGAAGGTTATCATACAGTCTCGGCAGTAATTTTAAGTGAGGGATACACTTTAAATCAGTTGAGGGTTGTTGAAGGTGAAAACAAGAAACTGTTTTATGTAAGCCGTCCGGCTGATCTTGTTTTGGAAAGTGTTGGCTTAACTCATCAGGGAAGACTTGTTTTGCGTATGTATAATGCCGGAGCAACAATTCCCGACGAGCATTTTCAGGCATCGGGAATTAGCGTTAAAACTCCTTCGGGGACATATAAGATACCACTCGAAAAAGCGGCTAAGAAAACCTTACAACTTGAAAAAAAACGCGGTGTGCTGGGTATTCCCATAAGACATAATTACATTTGGAAATCTACCGGAGAATCAGGTTTTACATTACCGCCAAATCTGCAACACAAAGTCGAAGTAAATTTAGATTACAACGAGGCAATTTTGGATAATAGGCGATTCAACAACAAGAAAACCGTTTGGGTTGGCGGAAAGCCTGACTTGGTTGTTTGCTTTAAGAAATACAATCACAATAAACCGCATCGTAATGCTTATTATCCACCTGTTGTGAAAAACATAGGCTATGCAACATCCGCCCGTTCAAAATTAAGATTTTGGATAAAAGATGACGGAGTAAAAACTTATAACATTCCGCCACTCGCTCCAGGTCAGGAATACAAGGGCGTTCAACGCAGAGTCTATTGGATAAGAGTCAAAAGCCATCGGTTTCGTTTAACCGTAGATAAAAATAATGATGTTGATGAACTAGTTGAAAGTAACAACATAATCGAAGGCATCATAACTGTCGGTAAATACGGAAATAATTCTGCCACACTCTGCTCTGATGCTCCCGGAATGCGTGGTTTTAACTAAAATATTACAACTAAAAAACTTCATACTTGACTGCGGAAACTTTCATACAAAGGTGCGAAAGTTTCCGCTTTTTAGTCTTAAAAATAAAGACGTTTCTCCGTAACAGGCTTATTTTTACAGTCTATAACTCAAAAACTCTTTTGGCACAGCCGTTGCACTTTTCTTCATTTAAGTAGCAATCAAAACGGAGTGATTTAACTGGAAAGTTTATGGGATTTAAAGCAATACATAAAAGATATGACGAAGTGAAAACTGAACCTAATTTAAGGAATTATGAGCAGTATCGGGAAAATTTTTCTTGGCAAGAGGCTCGGAATGAATTGGATGGCTTGCCCAATGGAAAGGGGTTAAATATCGCTCATGAGGCAATTGAGCGACATGCCAAAAGTGAGCGTGCAAATCATCTAGCCATTCGTTGGCTTGGAAAAAACGACGAGGTAAAGGATTTTACATATGCTGATTTGTCCCGTGAAACTAGCAAGTTTGCAAATCTTTTGAAAAAGCTTGGAGTTGGAAAAGGTGACAAGGTTTTCACTCTTTTGGGGCGTGTTCCTGAGCTTTATTTAACAGCACTTGGAACTCTTAAAAACCAAAGCGTATTTTGTCCTCTCTTTTCGGCTTTTGGTCCCGAGCCAATAAAATCACGAGCTGAAATCGGTGGTGCAAAAGTTCTTGTTACGAATGCAAAGCTTTACAAAATGAAGGTCGAAGGGATTCGCTCGGAACTTCCTGAACTCGAAAACATTCTTATAGTTGGTGATACAGAAGAGCACAAAACCCTAACCGATACGCTTCATTTCCAAACTTTGATGGATGAGGCGAGCGATGAATTTACTATCGAACCGACCGACTCGGAAGATATGGCTTTACTTCATTTTACGAGCGGAACGACTGGAAAGCCGAAAGGTGTTGTTCACGTTCATGAAGCCGTTGTTGCTCATCATATTACGGGAAAACTTGCTCTTGATCTTCACAAGGAAGATATTTTTTGGTGCACAGCCGACCCGGGTTGGGTTACGGGAACTTCTTACGGCATCATCGCTCCTTTAACAAACGGTGTTACGAGCATTATTGATGAGGAAGAGTTTGATGCGGCTCGCTGGTACAGAATCCTACAAGACCAAAAAGTAAATGTTTGGTACACAGCTCCAACCGCGATTCGGATGCTTATGAAGGCAGGCACGGAAATAATCAAAAATTATGACTTATCCAATTTAAGATTTTTGGCGAGCGTTGGTGAACCGCTTAATCCTGAGGCGGTTGTCTGGAGTGAAAAAGCCTTTGGTAAACCATTTCACGACAATTGGTGGCAAAGCGAAACAGGCGGAATTATGATCGCAAATTTCGCATCAGTTGATGTCAAGCCCGGCTCAATGGGTAAGCCTTTACCGGGAATTGAAGCAGAAATTGTTGAGGAAAATGAGGATGGCGAAATTGAAATTGTTAAAGAACCAAATCAGGCAGGCGAACTCGCCTTACGAACAGAGTTCCCCTCGCTATTTCGCGGCTATCTTAATCAATTGGAGCGATACCAAAAATGTTTTGCTAACGGCTTTTATTTGACCGGCGATTTAGCTCAAAAAGATGAAGATGGCTATTTCCGTTTTGTTGGAAGAAAAGATGATTTGATAAAAACTTCCGGTCATCTTGTCGGACCTTTTGAGGTTGAAAGTGCATTACTCGAACATGAAGCCGTGGCAGAAGCAGGCGTCATCGGTAAACCGCACCCAGTCGCGGGGCAGATTATCAAAGCATTCGTTTCTTTAAATAAAGGATTTGAGCCAAGTAATAAATTAAAACGCGGAATTTTAGGGCATGCACGAAAAAGACTGGGAGCGGTCGTTGCTCCAAAGGAAATAGATTTTTTACCAACTTTGCCCAAAACAAGAAGCGGAAAAATTATGCGAAGACTCTTAAAAGCACACGAACTGGGCTTACCCGAAGGGGATATTTCTACATTGGAGAAAAATTAGCAAAAGACGCCAAGAAAATAAATCTGTTGGATCATTTATTTGAGAAAAAGGAGTAATTGATGAATAAAACAAAGGCTATTAAAGCTAAAAAAACACGAATTTCTTCCGAACAAAAAATAGAATTGCTTCGGCAAATGTTACTTATCAGGCGTTTTGAAGAAAAATGTGTAGAACTTTATAGTGCCGGAAAAATACGTGGTTTTTTACATCTTTACATCGGTGAAGAAGCGGTTGCCGTCGGAATTATGCCTCTGCTAAAAGCAGAAGATCGGATCGTGGCAACTTACCGTGAACACGGACATGCTTTGGCACGTGGAATTTCATCGGGGGCAATTATGGCAGAGATGTTTGGCAAGTCAAACGGGTGCAGTAAAGGTCGTGGTGGCTCAATGCATCTTTTTGACGCTGAAAAGAGGTTTTATGGCGGAAATGCAATTGTCGGAGGCGGAATGCCATTAGCAGTTGGACTTGCTTTGGCTGACAAAATGCAGAGAAATCCATTTGTCACAGTTTGTTTTTTTGGCGAAGGTGCAGTTGCCGAAGGTGAATTTCACGAATCAATGAATTTGGCGGCTTTGTGGAAGCTTCCCGTTCTATTTATCTGTGAAAACAATCTATATGCAATGGGAACAGCCTTGTCGAGAAGCCACTCGCAAACGGACATTACCAAAAAAGCCGAAAGTTATGGAATGAAAAGTGAAGCGATCGATGGAATGAACGTAATGGAAGTTCGGGACGCAGCTGAAAGAGCAATTGAATTTGTCAGAGAAAAAAGTGAGCCTTTCTTGCTCGAAGCCCACACCTATCGCTTTCGTGCCCATTCGATGTATGACCCGGAGCTTTATCGCAGTAAAGATGAAGTTGAGGATTGGAAAGATCGCGGTCCGATTGAAAGTTTTCAATCGGAATTATTAGAAAAGAATGAAATTTCCGAGAGTGAAATTGCACAGATGGAGGAGAAAATCAAAGCGGAAATCGAAGAAGCGGTTGCTTTTGCCGAAGCCGGAGAATTAGAGCCTCTTAGTGATTTATTAAAGGATGTTTATACACCCCTAGATGTTTGAATAGATGTTGGTTTGGATTGTTATAGCAATTGCAGGAATTGGAATTACATTTGTAGCGAGTCGTAAAGCGGTTCACTATGCTTCGGCTTTAGCACAAGGGTTATCAATACCGCCTTTTATTGTCGGAGTTACATTGGTTTCAATTGGGACGGACATCCCTGAAATTGCCAATTCGATAATCGCTTCTGCCGCCGGACACGGAGACCTCAATGTCGGCGATTCGATTGGTTCAGTGATGACACAGATAACTCTTGTTTTCGGACTATTGCCTTTTTTTAGTAAACCGTTTTCGGTTGATCGCGGACGCGTTTTGATGATCGGTTCATTTACAGTTCTGGGTCTCGGTTTGGGTGCGTTTTTTGTTTGGGACGGATTTTTATCCAGAACGGATGCAATGCTGTTAATTACTGCTTGGGCGGTTTTTATGGGACTTTCTTGGCATTTTGCCCCAAATCTTTCCGAACCGGTAATGCCGATGCCTTCGCGTCAGAAAGTTTGGGATGCTTTTTTGGTTTTGTTCTTCTTGGTGTTGGTAGCAGTCGGGGCGGGGGCTTTTGTCAAAGCTCTTATCGAAATATCAGCAACACTTGGAGTTCCCGAATATCTTATAAGTTTTTTCGGAGCTTCTTTAGGAACATCTCTGCCGGAACTGGCGGTTGACTTAACCGCTTTGATGAGCGGTAAACGCGATATTGCAATCGGCGGAATCATCGGTGCTTGCTTGGTTGATGCAACGCTATCTATTGGAGCGGGACCGCTGTTTTCTCCAACATTCGTAACATCCGCCTTAGCAATTCAGGGAGCGTTTATTGCTATGATTTTTACTTCGTTGGCGGTTTTGATGATTTCTGTTAAAGGAGAACACAATCGTTGGACGGGAAGTTTTATGTTGATCCTTTATGCAACCGGGTATCTATTTTTTATTACCCGTTAAAAGAAAAATAAAAAGGAATTCAGAATATGAAAAACGGAAAAGAAATTACCTATCGAGAAGCCGTGAGACGTGCACTTCAAGAAGCTCTTTTGGAAGATGAGAGAGTTTTTTTGATGGGTGAAGATGTTGGGCGTTACGGTGGTTCTTATGCTTGTAGTCATGGGCTTTTGAAAGAGTTCGGTGAGGAAAGAGTCCGCGACACACCGCTTTCGGAATCAGGTTTTGTCGGGGCGGGAATCGGGGCGGCACTCGGTGGAATGCTTCCTATAGTTGAAGTTATGACAGTTAATTTCAGTTTGCTTGCACTCGATCAAATCGTTAATAGTGCGGCAACTCTAAGACATATGTCAGGTGGACAATTTAGTGTTCCATTGGTTGTCAGAATGGCAACAGGCGGTGGTCGCCAACTCGCCGCACAGCATTCGCACAGCCTCGAAAACTGGTATGCACATATTCCCGGAATAAAAGTTTTCACTCCGGCAACCGTAACTGATGCACGCTATATGCTTGCAGAAGCTATCAAAGACCCCGATCCGGTTTTCATTTTTGAACACGCAATGCTTTATCCCACAAAAGGCAAAATTAAAGAAAATGGAAACGGTTTTAATGTTGAGCGAGCTGAGATTTGCCGTGAAGGCAGTGACATTTCGCTGATAACTTTCGGTGGTTCGCTTTCAAAAGCTTTAGAAGCGGCAGAGAGTTTAAGTAGTGAAGGCATTGAAGCCGAAGTCATAGACTTACGCATTTTGCGACCTCTTGATACCGAAACAATTATTAATTCTATTACGAAGACACATCGGGCGGTGATTGTCGATGAAGGCTGGAAAACAGGGAGTTTTGCAGGGGAGATTTCTGCACAAATTATGGAAAAGGCGTTTGACGAGCTTGATTATCCTGTTCAGCGTGTGTGCAGTTATGAAGTTCCGATACCTTATGCCGAACATTTAGAAAAACTTGCTCTGCCACAGGCAAATGAAATTATTGATGCAGTAAAGGAGATGTTTTAGAAAATGGCTGAATTTAAGATGCCCACACTTGGAGCGGATATGACCGCCGGAACTTTAATTGGATGGCTAAAAGAGCCTGGCGATCAAGTAAACCGTGGAGACATAATCGCCGAAGTTGATACTGACAAGGGCGTTATCGAAGTCGAGGTTTTTGTAGATGGAGTTGTCGAAAAATTACTCATTGAAACAGGTGCAGAAGTTCCAGTCGGAACAACTTTGGCAATTATTAATGAAAACGGAAAGTCTGCGGAAAAGGTTACTGCCCTGCAAAAAACAGAAACTAAAAAACCGATAAAAGAAAAGCGTTTACGAGTTTCACCGTCCGCCCGGAAACTTGCTGAGAAACTTGGAATTGATTTGCAAAATGTAAATGGAAGTGGGCACGGCGGACGAATTCAGCGGAAAGATGTTGAACTTGCCGCTCAAGAAAAATCAGCCGTAGCAGAGGTAAAAACGAAGCCGAAGGATAAAGCACTTGAAAAAGAGTCTTTTACAAGAATGAGACAGGCAATTGCGGCGGCGATGGCACGTTCTAAACATGAAATTCCGCACTATTACCTCGGGACAAAAATTGATATGAGCCGAGCGCTGGACTGGCTTGCCGAAGAAAATGCAAACCGTTCAATAAAAGAACGAATTATATACAGCGTTTTACTGATCAAAGCCGTTGCTTTAGCTTTACAGCAAATGCCTGAATTCAATGCAGTTTGGGAAAATGATGAATTAAAGTTGATCGAAAAAATAAATGTTGGTACAGCAATCTCTCTCAGACAGGGAGGACTAGTGGCACCCGCATTGCACGATACAAACAAACAAAGTCTTGGGGATCTAATGAAAAATCTTCGTGATTTGGTTAGCCGGACACGTGCCGGAACTCTCCGCAGTTCGGAATTATCAGATTCAACGATCACCGTCACAAATCTTGGTGAACAAAGCGTCGAAACTGTTTTCGGTGTTATTTATCCACCGCAGGTTGCACTCGTTGGATTTGGCAAAATTTATGAAGATGTTTCAGTTATTAATGGAAGAATCAAAGGATGCCACAAAATCAATGCAAGCCTTGCGGCTGACCACCGTGCTTCGGATGGAAGCCGCGGAGCAATGTTACTCGCCAAAATAGATAAACTTTTACAAGAGCCTGAAAAATTATGAATGAAAAAGAAATTAAAGAAAAAGTACTAAACCTTTTGGGTGAAATTGCACCCGAAGTTGATCTAGAAAACGTTGACCCCAAAGTCAGTTTTCGTGAACAGATGGACATTGATTCGATGGATTATTTGAACTTTGTGATTGCTTTGGATGAAGAGTTTGAGGCTGAAATTCCTGAATCTGATTACACAAAATTTATGAGCTTAAATAGTTGTGTTGAGCAATTAAAGCAAATTTGAATCCGGTAAAAAGTAGTATGGACAACAATTTAGATAAATGGTTTGAAATGGTCGAACGGTTGCGGTGTGCAGATACGGTTTGGGCAAAAGACGACCTGCCCGTTGAAATCATTCAAACCCATATCTCAGTCATTTTACTTGGCAAAGATCATGTTTTGAAGTTAAAGAAACCAAGAGATTTCGGTTTTCTTGATTACACAACACTTGAGAAACGTCGAAATGCTTGTGACAAAGAAATTGAATTAAATCGTCGGCTGTGTCCTGAAGTTTATCTCAAAACACAACCGATTGTTGAGGATGAGCGTGGCTTTTGCTTTTCTGATAATGGAAATATTGTTGATTATGGTGTGTTGATGAAGCGTCTGCCCGAAGAGTTTATGCTTGATCGAATGGTTACTGATAACACTATCACCGAAGCAATAGTTGAACGTATCGCCGAAAAACTTAGTAAATTTCACAAGAACGCACAACGTGGTTCGGAAGTTGATACTTTCGGGAGTTTGGAAACCATTCGTTATAACTGGGAAGAGAATTTCAAGCAGACTGAATCTTACATTGATCGAACAATCTCAAAAGCCGATTTCGAACTAATTCATGCATGGGTTTACCGCTGGCTTGAAGAAAATGAAGATTTACTGAAGACACGAGTAAATCAAGGACATATTTGCGATGGGCATGGCGATCTCAGATGTGAAAGTATTTGTGTGGCGGACGATATTTCCATCTTTGACTGTATTGAATTTAACAAACGTTTTCGCTGTGCAGATGTAGCGAACGAGGTGGCTTTTCTAGCAATGGATTTAATTGCTTACGGTCGTCCCGACCTTGGTTACTTCTTTTTCGAAACTTACGCTCAAAAAGCGAATGATGAACAACTCTTCAAATTATATCCGTTTTATCGTTGTTACCGAGCATACATTCGTGGAAAGGTTTTGAGTTTTCAGCTTGATGAAAAAGAATTAGGCGATGAAGCTCATAAAGCGGCAAAGCAAAGAGCCAAAAACTATTTCAGGATTGCCACGGATTCTGTCAGACAATTGCAAGAATTAACCATAATTATGGTTGCAGGACTTTCGGGAACCGGAAAGACTTCTGTTGCGAGGGGAATCGCAGGAGAGCTGGGATTGCGTGTTGTTTCAACTGATGCAATTCGCAAAAAACTTTTTGGTGACAAAGAAAAACAATTCGGGTATGGAAAAGGAAAATACGACAAGCAATCAAATCAGCTTACTTATCAAAAAATGCTCGAAATGGGAGCAGAGTTATTAAAAAAAGATGGTGGCGTGGTTCTTGATGCAACTTTTATCCGAAACTCTGACCGAGAAAATGTAAAACAATTGGCGAAGTCAATCGGTGCAAAATACCGTTTGGTTGAATGTTGTCTTTCTCCCGAAAAAGTTCAAAAACGTCTTGACCTAAGGGCTGAAAAAAAAGACGGACTCTCCGAGTCAAACTGGCAGATATATCAACAGCAAAAAATAGATTTTGAACCAATTAAAATAGGTAAAGACAAACATTTGGTTATTAATACGGAAAAGGATTTATTAACAAACTGTCGAAAAGCTGCGAACTGGTTGCGGGCTAAATTCCAAAATGAGGAAAAACAGAAAGCGGTAAATGGTTAGATAAATTAACAGAATAAAAAAACATTTTAGCTTGGAAATGATTGGCAAAAAGTAAATTATGTTTGAGGTGTCTTTCAATACTGAAACTCTCAGGATTGGGTTGACTCTGCTAATCACTGTATCAGCGATTTACAGTTTTGTGAGTGAGAGAATATCGCCTGATGTCACAGCACTGCTTGCAATCCTAGCCTTACTTATTACAGGGATTTTAACCCCAATTGAAGCATTTTCAGGATTTAGTCATCCGGCAACAGTTACTGTTGCCTCTGTTTTGGTTTTGTCAGCAGCGATTGAAAGAACCGGAGCATTATCATATGTTGCACGCCATCTCTTAACTCCATTTGTTAATTCTGAATTGCTTTTTACCGCTATAATAATGGGAGTTATCGGTGTTATCTCGGCATTTGTGAACAATACTGCGGCAGTAGCAATATTTATTCCTGTTGTTCTGGAAGTTTGCAGTCGTCATAATTTGAGTCCGGGTAAAATTCTAATGCCGATGTCTCATGCAGCAACATTTGGCGGAATGTGCACATTAATTGGCACCTCAACGAATCTCGTAACCCACGAATTTGCATTAAAACAAGGGTTAGAAGGGTTTTCAATGTTCGAGTTGGGGAAAATTGGCATTCCGATGTTTTTACTCGGAAGTGCTTATATTCTTCTTATTGGCAGGCGATTTCTACCCGATACAAGACAAAGCAAAAAACCTGAAACGAGAGAAATTCGTTATCTCGCTGAATTAATTGTTCAAGAGGATTCTGCTTGGATAGAAAAAGGTTTGTACATTGATAATTTTAATCTTGATTACGATTTGGAACTTGTTGGTATCGTCAGAAAAGGGCAGGTTTTAAGTCTTAAGCAGAAACACCTTATTTTGCTGGCAGGCGATTCTTTGTTAGTTAGAGGTCAGTGGAAGAAAATCTTAAAGTTAGCAACAAATCAGAAACTTTTATTGCACCGACCGGAAACTGCTAAACGGAAGAAAAGCGAGACTAAAAAATCATATCTCAAAACAGATGGTTCTATCCCAAAGAAGGAGTTACAGAAAAATAAAAGTGAAGTTTCATCAAAAGAAAAAGCTGAAAGCGATATATTCAAACTTGCTGAAGTAGTTGTTTTAACGCCGTCGGGACTTATTGGAAGAACCTTAAAAGAAATTGGCTTTGCCGAACGATTTGACACTGTTGTTTTAGCTTTAAGACGGAGAGGGTTTGTTAGCGAAAGACCTTCAACAACTCCGCTTAAGGCAGGCGATATGCTAATTGTTGAAGGAAGAGAATATGCTTTGGACGCTTTGGGACAATCACCAGGCTTTTTGGTTTTAAGCGACATTGAAATGCCTGAAGAGAAATCAGGAAAGATGCTTATAACCCTCCTGACCTTAGCGACCGTTATTATAATTGTTTCATTCGGGTTGATGCCAATCGTTACTGCTGCCATTGGTGGTTGTGCCGTTTTGATCTTAAGCGGATGTTTGAAACCCCGTGAAGTCTATGAGGCAATTGATTTGAGTCTTGTCTTTTTGCTAGCAGGCTCTCTTGCTTTGGGAGTAGCTTTGGAAAAGACTGGAATAACGGGATTGATTGCTCAAAGCCTTATGGGAATTACGGGAGTTACAGGTCCAGTTGTTGTGATGATTGGATTTTTCTTTATTGCAGTTCTTCTTTCGGAATTGATGTCAAACAGCGGAACAGTCGCCTTACTCGGTCCTGTGGCGATTTCCAGTGCAACACAGATGGGCATTAATCCGATGACTTTGCTTGCCGCCGTAACCTTTGGTTCATCGGCTGCTTTTGCAATGCCCATAGGTTATCAGACAAGTTTAATGATATATGGACCTGGCGGATACAACGTCAGAGATTTCATAAAAATGGGAGTTCCTCTTGATATTTTATTAGCTTTAATTGCACTTTTGCTGATTCCCTATTTTTGGTCTTTAGGTGGTTAATAAAATATAGTTTTTACGGGACTTTTATAACTCTTCACTTAAACCTCTCCAGTTTTTGATTAATTTAGTTATTTCAACAATAAAAAGCGGCAGAAGTGTGCAAAAACTAATTACTAACCAATCATTAGTTGTTGGTTGAGATACATCAAGAATTTCTCGAAGGGGCGTTATGAATACAGCTAAAAGCTGTAGCAAGATGACGATTGCCGCAGCAACAAAGATGTAAGGATTACTAAAAAAGTTATTGAAAGCCGAACGGACTCGTGAACGACAGTTAAATAAGTGTCCGAGTTGGACTCCAATCAATGAAAACAAAGCAACTGTGCGAGCTTGCGTTCCTTCGCCGTATTGATTTAACGCCCAAAGATATGCACCCAATGAAATCGCTGCGAGCATTAATCCCTGCCACAAAATCAACAGCATAAAGTTATTTGAAAGTAAGGCTTTACTTGGAGATTGCGGAGGTTGGTTCATTGTATTCGGCGAAGGCGGCTCAACGGCTAATGCCAAAGCAGGGAAAACGTCTGTTACAAGATTTATCCAGAGAATTTGCAAAGGTAAGAGTGGCAAAGGTAATCCAAGAGTTATTGCCGCAAAAATAACTAAAACTTCACCAAGATTATGCGAAAACATTAAATGCACAAATTTTGTGATATTGGCATAAATTGTTCTCCCTCCTTCGATTGCCTTAACAATTGTTGCAAAATTATCATCGGTCAAAACAATGTCGGAGGATTCTTTAGCCACTTCTGTTCCGCGTTCTCCCATCGCAACACCAATGTTGGCATGTTTTAATGCAGGTGCATCATTAACGCCATCGCCCGTTACGGCAACAATTTCGCCTGTTGCTTGCAAAGCCTTGACAATACTGAGTTTATCTTCAGGGGTGACACGTGCAAAAACCTGTGCTTGACGAGCCATTTCGGCTATTCTTTTATCATCAGATTTGGCTAGGTCACTTGAATGTAAAGCGACTAGTTCCGAGTCCCTATCAAGGTGTAATTCGCGTGCAATTGCACGTGCAGTATTGATTTGATCACCCGTCAGCATAACAACCCGTATGCCTGCATCTTGTGCTTTTTTAACAGCATCAGCTGCTCCAACGCGTGGTGGATCGCTCATTCCGGCAAATCCCAGAAAAACATAATCGCCTTCAACTTCATTCTCTAATTCTGAATCAGTTTCAATAGTTTTCTTAGCTAAAGCCAAGACTCGCAAGGCTCGGTTAGCCATCTCTCGGTTAATTTCTAAAAAATGTTCTCTCGATTTCTCGTCAAACGGAATTTCATTTCCCTGACTATCAATGAAACTCTGGCAAGTTTTCAAGACGACAGCCGGAGCTCCTTTCATCGCAGCAAATTTTCGCTTTTCAGCATCTTGTAAAACTACAGTCATGCGTTTTGTTGCCGCCTCAAACGGTTGTTCAAAAAGAATTTTGTATTTTGAGCGTTTTTCTTGAGGATTTAGACCAAATTTTCGTGCTGCAACCAAAAGGGCAGTTTCTGTCGGATCGCCAATTGCTTCTTTATCACCGTTGGAATTTGCATCAAATGTTGCTTCGTTACAAAGAATACTGACCAATAAAATGTTTTTAAGGTTTTCATTTTTCAAACTCTCGGATATCTGCGAGTCGAAATTTATGGATTCAGCGGATATTTTTACGATTTCATTGCTTGCTAAATAAAACTCCTTGACCGTCATACGATTTTCCGTAAGAGTTCCGGTTTTATCTGTGCAAATAACTGTCGAACTGCCAAGCGTTTCGACTGCTGAAAGCCTTCGGACAATTGCATTACGACGAGCCATACGCAAAACTCCGAGAGCTAATATCAAAGTAGTTACAGCCGGGAGACCTTCAGGGACAGCCGCTACCGCAAGACTGATTGCAACTTCCATCATCAGCCATATTTCATCACCTCGCAAAACACCTGCCAGCAATACAATAAGAGCAATTCCTAAAACAGCATAAACTAATCTTTTTCCTAAGTTAGCTAGTTTTCTTTCGAGTGGAGTCTGAGAATGTTCTGCTTGAGAAACGAGTTGTCCGATTCGACCGATTTCGGTGTTTTTGCCGGTTGCAGTAACAATTGCCAGTGCGTGTCCTGCAACGATTGTGGTGCCTAAATAAAGCATCGAATAGCGTTCGGCAAGAGGAGATGATTTTTCGATGGAGGTGACATTTTTTTCAACTGGAACACTTTCTCCGGTTAATGTAGATTCGTCTGCCCGCAGGTTGAAAGATTCAATAATTCTGGAGTCAGCAGGTGTACGGTCACCTGCTGTAAGAGCGACTATATCTCCGACAACCAAACGGGAAGCATCAATGATTTTTTCTTCTCCGTCGCGTCTAACTCTTGCTTTTGTCTGAGTTGACTTTCGTAGTGCATCTAAAGCTCGTCCAGCTTGCCATTCGATTGCAAAGCCAATAACAGCATTCAAAACCAACACAACTAATATTGCCAAAGCCTCTATTTCACTGCCTGTAATCCAGGCAATAAAAGCGGCAAAACCAAGTAGCCAAACGACCACATTTAAAAATTGGCTTCTCAAAAAACTCAAAAAGCGACTCGGCTGTTTTTCCTCAATGGCATTAAGCCCTTCTGTCTCGAACTTGCGATTGGCATCAACTTCAGACAAGCCTTTATCAGGCTTAACATTAAATACCTCTGCCACCAATGAAGATGAGAAGGCATGTGGAGCAGATTTGATTTCAGTTAAATCTTTAATTTTTTCCGAAAGCATTTGTTGGGTTGTTGTTTTAGTATAAAAAAGGGTTTCCAAATATTATAATTTATCGTTTTATGCCATTTATTAAGAACATTTAGCACAAACTGTGCCTGTTTAAGGGCTGGAGACAATACTGCCTGCAAAATAGAGTGTTTGAGCCAAAGTAGTGAACGTCAATATATTTAACTGCGAGAAAATACGCAGTGGTTTGCGAAAAATTTCCTAAAAAAGCTAGTTTCAAATTAGAGAAGATCATGCAAAATATTACTTTGTGAATTGAAACTGGTCTAAGTTTAAATTTTGGTGTCCACTTAGCAATTTTCTTGAAATTTGGTTATAATGTTGACAAAAATGTAAAGATTCTTAAAATTTACATTTTGACTTTAAGAACAAGGGGTTTTAATAAAGAAAATGCCGAAAATTGCAGATATACAAGAAACGCCAAATCCGAACGCTGTGAAATTTATTTTGCGTGAGCCTGTTAGCCATGGCACATCGCATTCTTTTGATTCCATCGAAGAAGCAAAAGATGATCAACTGGCAAAATCTATATTTGATGTTGGTAATGTGGTTTCAGTCTTCTACATGGATAAGATGATTACCATTGAAAAGACTGATATTTCAGATTGGGATGAAGTATTACCCGAATTAGCTGTTCCAATCAGAGCAGCTGAATCAGTTATGAACGGCAACGGTAATGGAAATGCCGCCGCCGCAGTTGGTGGTGCGATCGCAGCAGCGGCAAGCGATGATCCTGTCATAGCTGAAATCAATGAATTATTGGATGACAGGATTCGTCCGTATCTGGCAAGCGATGGTGGTTGGCTAGAAGTTTTAAGCTTAGAAGACAATCTCTTGAAAATCCGTTATCAGGGAGCTTGTGGAAGTTGCCCCAGTTCATTAACCGGAACGCTTATGGCGATTGAAAATATGATTAAAGATGAAATTAATCCTGATATCGAAGTAGAAGCTGTATAACCATATTCATTCTATATTTTAGTTCTAATACAATCCATTTTTGTATCCTCACGACATATCTTTTTGCAAAATATACAGATAAAACTTTTTTCTTTTAACAATTTTTAAAACTATTTCTTGACATAAAAAGGTCAAATTAGTCATAATCCTTATAGGTGGCATTTATTTGTCCAAATGCCGCATCTTCTTTTTAGGGTTCAATAATCACTCAAAACCGCCAGCCTTGATTCATTCCTTGTAAGTGCTGTGTTTTTTAAACGGAGGAAATTAAATAGTGAATAGTGAAGAACTCGAGCTAAGTTTACGAACTGAATTCGAGAACTATCTAAAGAATGCCCTTGCTGATATGAAGCAAGAGGTTTCGGATTTTCAAGAAAAATTTGAAGCGGAACTAGATCAGCACAAAGCTAATCTTGACAATGTTTTCAAAGACTTTTCAGGCAAAATCAAGGAAGATAAAGAGCTCGAAGATAGTTTTACAGAAACAGTCGCTGAACACTTAAAACTTGCACGCGATGAGGGTGCAAGAATAACGGCTACGGCAATTGCGGAAGCAGAAGAACTAGAAAAAGAACAAGCCCCGCCTGCCGTCAATTTCTCAGATTTGCGGGATGCCATAGATGAAATAAGTTCCAAAGATTCACAATCGGAAATATTAAAATCTTTGGTTCATCACGCTTCGCAATACACACCGCGAGGATCATTTTTTATCGTTAAAAATGAACATCTAGTCGGTTGGCGTGTTTTTGGCACTCAAGAGCATGAAAACCCGCATTCAATAAGAGAAGTTTTCTTTCCTGTAGCTACACAGACATCTTTAGGCGAATCCATAAAATCTCTTGCAACCGTAGAAAGTTCATATGGTTCATATGAAAATGATTCTATCTATCTGAATCAGCTGGAATTTGGACAGCCTGAAAAAATGTATGCAATTCCTTTGATTGCAAGAGGTCGCGGAGTCGCAGTTCTTTATGCTGATGCCGGAACAGATGGTGATAGTGTAAATGTTGAAGCATTAGAATCATTAGTTCGTGTTGCAGGATTAACTGTTGAGGTTTTGGCTTCCACAAAAGGTGCTAAGCCACAGCATGAGCAAAGAGAAGAGTATCAAGCAGAAGAAGTTCAAGAAGTTGAAGAACAGGAAGCTGAAAATGTTGAAACAGAAGCCCCTGAAACTTATTCTTTTGCAGACACAGGTGCAGAAACAAGCGACATAAGCGAAGAAGTTCCGGAGAGTTATTCGCTGGAAGACTACACTCCTGTCACAGAAGAACCAGCGGAAGAAAGTTATTCTCCTGATGCTGAAGAAGCTTCCGAAAAAGAAAGTTATTCTTATCAAGACAGTTTTGAAACAGAGCCAGCACAAGAATTTCAAGCTGAGCCTGAAGTAGAAGAAGCACAGGAAGAAGCTGAAGTTGCAGAAGAAGAATACTTTGCACCACAAGAAGATTCGGTTGAAGAGGTTGAAGTAGCGGAAGAAGAAGCTACTTATGAATATGATTTTCAACCTGCTGAAGAAGAAGTTAGTGAAGAGGTTTCTGAAGAACCTCAGCCTTCTTATAACGATTATTCTTGGGATCAGTCTTCGGAAAGTGCAGAAGAGGTTCAAGAATTTTCTGACGGATCTAAGGTTGAAGAGACATCCTCTGTTGAAGATGAATACTCAGTTCCTGCGGTGGAAGATTACCAAGCAGAACCCGTTGAATCCTATGAAGCAGAGTCTCCTGTGGAGTTTGAGGATTCAACAGAAGAGGTTAAAGCACCTGAAACTGATTATCAGGAACAGCCTGCTGAATATGAATTTGAAGCTCCTGTTTCAGAGGAATACACAGATAATGAGTACACAGCAGTTGATGAAAGTCCTGCTGAAGAGTCAGTTGAAGTAGCAGAAGAAGTAAGTGAAGAGCCAGCACCTGCTGAGACATCTCCGGCTGCTTCGGTTAGACCTCGTTTTGGTGATCGGAATGTAGATTTACCGATTGAAGTAGCTGAAGATGAAAGACGTTTACATAACGATGCCCGACGCTTTGCAAGATTGCTTGTTTCTGAAATTAAACTCTATAACGAGCAAAAAGTAAAAGAAGGGCGTGAATCGAGTGATCTTTATGAACGCTTACGCGAAGCTATTGATCGCTCACGCGAAATGTATGATAAACGGGTTCAACCACCTGTAGCAGCCAAGTTTGATTATTTCCATTATGAGTTAGTCAATACCTTAGCCGAAGGCGAAGAAGGTAAGCTTGGTGGTAGTTATCCAGGTGCAGCGATTTAATTAAGTTACAAACAAATTTAGAAAGACCGCTTGAGTAAAAACAAGCGGTCTTTTTTATTCGACAACCTCAAATTGAACAAATTGAGTAGCGATTTGTCTTTTTTTCTTAGCGAGTTTATCTGTAATGACAATTTGCAGGATATAATCTCCTAATTGTATTTCAGTTCCGAGATTTATAGCACCTTGAGCTGTTTGAGTAGCTTGATTGGGGACTTTAACCAAATCAACCGCTTTATCTTTTCCTTCAAAGACAAGCTTATTACCACGGAAAAGACGACTTCTCATAAGTATTTGATTATTGCCTCTCGTATCTTTTTTAGCATTATAAACCTCCAGAGCGTAACGCAGGACGGAGCCACGTTTGAACTTGAGCAGGGCAGTGTCGCTCATAGGTGACAGGTTATTATCTACTTGGTTTTCATTGGTTGAAAATTTGATGTCCGAAGAGTTGGTGATGGCGTTCCATTGTTTGTAGGAAACATTGTCCAAAACCATTCCTGATAAAGTCAATCTTTTCTTTTCTAGCTTTGGAACTTGTATAAACCGGCTTGCCGAGCCCACTTTGTTGGTAGAATGATCGCGTATTGCCACACGCATCTGATATGCACCGGATTTTTTAATCGGAACGTCAAAAAAGTATATAATTCCATCCCTTAATATTCTTTGATAGGTTTCTCCTTTAGTGTTGATGGTAAAAGTTTTACTAAACTCATCCGTTGGAGTTCCATTGTCGCCAAAGTTTGCTACTATCACATCAAATGAAGCCTTTTGGGTTCCTTCTTCAGTCTTGGTGAATTTCAAATCCTTTGTGGCAATGTGAAGATAAGATTTGATAAATAACTCATTTTGATTATTGCCCCGAAAGATCGTTGAAAGATTCAAATCAATCTCATTGATCGAAAACGGAGAAACTAAAGCATCAACAAGTAACTGATTACCCGTAAGATTTACCGTCGGTTTCTTTATTTCTCTGTCACTAATATTAAAGAAACCACTTCGATAGCGAACATTTACATCATCGCGTTTAACTTTTATGTCTAGTTTGTTAAAGCGTCTTTTTTGTGGGTCAAAGGATTTCTCATCAGGCTCATAACTTATTAAGTAATAACTTTGGTCGTCAAGCATTTTCTTAATACCACCACGTAGGTCATTTGTATTACGAATGGCTAATCCACCAGTTTCTTTAGCTAAAAAGTCAATTCCATCTTGTGAAGCCCTAAATTCTTCTCTTCTTTGCGAGGCAAGTCTTTGAAGATCGGTCGGTCTAACCTTGCGAGAACCACCATCGGCTAATCTGATGGGACCACCTAAACTATCTGCTGCCGTAAATCCTAAGGGTTGTAACCCTCTTGCATCCATTGTGTAAATTAAGACAGCTGCCCGATTTGCAGCATCTACTAATCTCGTGAGATTGTCATACACAAGAGGAGAACTAAAGAAACTGCTTTTACCGCGAGAAAACATTTGAAAACCATCTGACATAAGCATAATTGACTTACGCCCCGGCAATTTACTCATTCCATCAACAACATACTGTAAAGCTCCAAGAGTTCCTACGGCGAAAGTGCTTTTGCGAAAACTGTCAAAGTCTTCTTCAGAAATGGGAACACCACGACTCATACTTGGTTCACTGTTGCCCCGATTTTGACCGCTTGGGTCTAAATCTCCTACGGCAATATTAAATGATTTAAAGGCTGTCGCTTCACCAGTGCTACGAAAATCCCACTTAATTTTATTTATTGCAGCATATAAAAGGCGTTTATCGGATGTAAATTGTTGTAATGCTCCCACTCCGCCACTTGTTCTGATTATTGCTATTAAATCACCGGGTTGCATTTGTTTATCAACAAAGTTTCTTAATGACTTTCTTACGTAATGAGTGCTTTCAAAAGACAATGACAAGTCATCTATGACGAGTGCGATCGTGCGGCGGACTTCATTAGGTTTTAGTTCTTTTACGGGAGCTGGAATATCTAAACCTTCATTTTTAGGTTGTTTATTTGTGTTAGTTTCGGACTCTCTTACCGATGAAACAAATGTAACGTTTGTGATTTTTTGCTTTTTACCATTTTCAAGAATTTCGAACTCTTGAGGTTTTAGGTCTTTGACGGGTTTTCCTTTTTTATCAGTAACTGTAACGTCAACTTGAATTAATGTGGTGGTTATCTTTACAATATCATCATTTACGACGGGAGTTGGCGTTGGCTCTGGTGTTTGAGAATAAGTCGTAAAAATATGTAAAAAAGAAATAACGAGTGTAAGAATTATTTTTTTCATTATAGCCCTCAAAATCTGAATAAATTACTTATATCTTATAATATAGACGTTTGAAGTTTGAAATCGGTTTTCTCTTTAAAGTCCTAGACAAATCACCTGAATAATTTCGCATCAAAAAAATGGAGAAATAGTTAAGATGTTTGTTTTCAAGAATTTCCACGTGAAATACAAAAAGTTGTTTGGTTTATTACTTATTGTATTGGGATTTTCAATTCCATTTACGATCAGTTGTAATGCACAGCCGCCTACTCAGGATGCAACACTTAAGCTTTTAAGGAATATGACCAAAGATGGAAAACTGCCTGCCGAATCGGTTGTTGCAAATATTGAAAGGCGTTATGCCGGTACTAAAACAGGAGCATTAGCAAAACTCTTACGAGCGAGAATAAAACTTGAAAATGGTGATCCGAACGGTGCCGCACAGATGCTTAATTCAGACATTTTCGCACAGAAAACAGAACTTGCTGATTATGCTTTATGGCTACGCGGAAAGGCTTTTCAAAAAGCAAATAATCAGCCAGCGGCACAGAGAGTGTTTGCGGAATTAGTCCAAAAGTATCCAACTTCGATGCGTGTGCGAGAAGCCAAACTTATGTGGGCACTTAGTCTTTACGAAAACGGACAAGCTTCTCAAGTACCGAATGTTCTTAGTCAGCTAAATGCCAATAATGATCCCGATGCACTTCTTTTAACAGGAAAATCCTACGAAAAGTCAGGCAATCAGCTAAAGGCAATTGAATATTACAGAAAAGTTTATTTTTATGGTGCGGGGACAAAAGCAAGCCGTGAAGCTGAATCAGTCCTAGCTGAAGTTGATGAAGAAATAAATCCGCGAAATGCTGAAGAACTTCTCGCTCGGGCAAATGATCTGTACAAGAAAAATCAATACAAAGAAGCGGCAAAATCTTTTGATGAATATGTCAGCAAATTTTTCCGAAATGTTACGCCTGAAATTCAATACAAACGTCTAACCTCTCATGCAAAGTCTCGTCAGATGCCTTCAGCAAATGCGGCGTTTAGTGCGATCCCAACCTCAGCAATAGAGAAACAAAAAGGTTTCTATCAGCTAGCTCTTGGTTATGCAAAAGCAAGACTTTGGAATGATGTACGCAACACCATAAATGATATGCGTCAGAGATTCCCCCGTAGTGAATGGACACCACGGGCAATGGTTGCAGTTGGAGAAGAGGCAGGGAAACAGCGGCGTAAATTAGACGAAAATTTCTTTTTACAATCTGCTTTAAGGAGTTACCCTGAAGCTATTGAGGTTGCTAAAGCTCAGTTTAGTTTGGCTTGGCGACAACACGAATTAAAAAATTATCAGCTTTCATCGAAAATGCTTACGGAGCATCTCGCACGCTACGTTGATAGAGATACATCTTTTCGCGGACAGACTGGCTATTGGGCGGCGAGAGATTCTGAGAAAGCAGGCAAAATAGATGCAGCTTGTGCTTTGTATGATGGAACGGTTTATCGTTATGGCTCTAATTGGTATGGCTATTTGGCTTTGGATAGATTGATGCAATTAAGACGACGGGGAAAATGTCAGACGCCACCACGTTTTCCTGCAAATTCGCTTGTTTCAAAAGCAGTTGCAAATTTGAAAATCGTCACAGTTGCAGCAGAAACAGCAACTGCCAAAGAACTCGAAAGAGCTGAAAAGAGTGAAGAATTAAGCACGATCGGTTTATTTGATTGGGCGATGGAAGAGCTAAAAGAAGCCAAAAAGACAGCCGACAATTCACCGAAAATAAATCTTGCTTTAGCCAAATATCATCGTAAAAGAAATGAAAATGTGCTCGCTTTTCTCGCTTTGAGAAAAAGTTATCCTGATTACTCACAAATGTTTCCTGAAGAGATGGGACCTGAAGAATGGGACATTTTCTATCCTTTGATTCATTGGAATGACATTAGGTTTTTTGCAAATAAACGAAGTCTTGATCCATATCAAGTAGCAGGTTTGATACGTCAAGAATCCGTCTTCAATCCCGAAGCTGCTTCGTCTGCAAGAGCTTACGGTCTTATGCAACTGTTAGTGCCGACCGCACGAATCATGGCTCGTAAATACAGTAGTACAAATTCACGTAGCATCACGTCATATACATTACGATCTAATCCGCGTCTGAATATCGAATTAGGTACGGCGTATATGCGTGAAAATTTAACCAAATATGGGCGTATCGAATACATGTCTGTTGCTTACAATGCAGGTCCTGCCAGAGTCGTTCGTTGGCGAAATCGACTTCCTCTCCAAATGGATGAATTCGTCGAGGCAATTCCTTTCCGCGAAACAAGAGGCTATGTTAAGGGTGTTATCAGAAATTCAGCCCAGTATCGCCGGTTATATGATCTAAACGGAAGTTTTAAACCAAACGTCGGCTCAAGAGCATTACGCGGACAGATAGACACAAAACCAGCCGAACAGTTTGCTAAAGAAAATCCTGAAATAGATGTAGATCGTGAAAGAAAAATGGCAGAATAAGGAAAGAAAGTAAGTAAGACTTTCTAACCTTATGAAGTTAATCTACAAGGACTAGTTCATTTTAACTTCTGACTTTGTAGGGCTTTCTTATTGACCTGCTAATACTAACAAAAATTTGTTTTTTTCTGCATTACTCAGTAGGTTGCTCGGCACGCTGTGAAGATTTTTTATAAGGTTCATTTTATTAAATTGATTTGAATATATACTTAAATCAACTCTTTCCGTGTTTGGTATTTTTGTAAGTATTATGACTGCTTGTTTAGCCCTCTGACTTTCACTACTGCCCAAAGTAAATAAAGTAATTAATGATTTTTTACGTGTTTCGTCAGTTATTGGGAAAACAAAATTTTCAGTTATCAATCCTGACAACTGCATCCTTAACATAGACATTGCAGAATCAGGAACGTTTTTATTTTTTAGTAGTTCACTAAGACTCAATACAGTAAAATCAGGATATCTTATCGCACCTCCTCTGGAAATAAAAGAGGATAAATAACCAAAAAACACTTTATCTTTAATGGAATTTATCTGATCTAGACTATCTAAGATTATCGCTGGATTCTCTTTGAACTTCATGTAATGAAGAGTGGCTTTTTTTATTGACGGAAAAAGTTTTGTGTCAGAGCTAACAAACAAATTTCGTGATCTTTGGTTATTATTTGGAGAATTACAATTAGAGAGAATAAGTTTGTTTCCAAGTTTTACATCAACCAACCTCCAAGGAGACTGATGCAACTTTCTAAAAGCTATTGCCAAATTTGGAGATTTGTATTTAACCTTTATAATATTTGGTAATTTATTTTTTGAATATTTCTCCTCAATAGAAATTGTAATCTCAGAATTCTCTATATCGGTTATTTTCCCGAGCAGCATTGAACAGCCTTTCGATAAAGCATAATAAACTTTATTTCCAATATAGTATTCGTAGTCTTCTGGTGGGAAAGTTTTTGCTGTACTTTCCGTTTGACCTAAAACGTGAAAGTTCAAAACAACAGTTAATAAGACAATAACTGATATTTTGATAGATGCCCTGATTAATTTTTCCATGGTTATCTAACCCAATATTCCAACTTTTTTAGGTTTATCTTTTTGAAAAGTTTGTTTAACTATCAATTTACAATCGAAAGTTTTTTCAAACGATTCTTTTTTCATTTTTATTGCGTAAATTTCGTGTGCACAATCTTTGTTGCTGATGAGTGTGAGGGTTACTTTATCATTGTCTTTTTCAAATTTTATATCTTCAACACGACCTTCGTAGCCTCTATCTAAACCATCGGCAAGTCTTAGGATTGAACTTAGTTGTTGAACAGTTTTTTGTTCTTCATCGCTGAGAGATGTAAATTCCGTGTGTGATTCTTTAGGTAAAGCTTTACGATGATAGCGTGCGATGTTTGCAATGATTGACTTTTCGGATTCGTTAAAACCTGTCAACTTTGAATGTTTTATCAGATACAAAGAATGCTTATGGTGTGCTTCATGTGAGATGTGGTAGCCGACATCGTGTAGAAGGGCGGCGGCGGAAAGCAGTGTTCTGTCATGACGTTTTAAATCATAAATCGGCATTAGACGATCAAAAATCTTTTCTGCCATTGTAGCAACTTGAAGAGCATGCCCTTCTTCGTAGCCAAAACGCCTGCCAACGGCAAATACATCGCGGAGCTTTATGTCTTCAACATCGGGAACAGGCGGCAGAGATTCTGTTTCTGTTTTCTGCAAATAATCAATAATCACACCCTCACGCAGAGCGTATTCACAAGGTTCAAGCGAATCAATGCCTAGGGTTTCCATAACACCTTCGAGAATATGTCCACCAGCAATAATTACTTCTGCTCTTCTTTCATTGATAACAGGAATATTGGTTCGCTGTTCCAAAGTCATCTTCGCTAAAAGCTTGTTTAATGCTTTGAGCCGCTCTATGCGAATTGTCGGTTTTTCAGTTAGATCATTTGCCGATTGAAAATTTAGCAGAGAGGCAATACTCAAAATTGTTCCTGAAGTCCCGCTGGTTAATTGCCATTTATCATCTTTAATTTTTCTTTTGGGTTGAGCCAGAGCAAACTGAATTTCATTTTTTAATTTTCTAATTTCTTTTTTGCTTGGAGGATTGTCGAAAAGAAACTTCTCAGTTAATCCGACTGCCCCGAGTTTCATAGAAAAAAGCTTTTCAGGCTCACCATTTTCCATCAAAGAAATCTCAGTCGAACCGCCACCTATGTCTATGTTCAAAAGAGTCGAATCTTCTTTGCCAAAGTATTGAGCAGTTGCAATACCGATTAGTCGTGCTTCTTCAAGCGAAGGCAGAATCTGAACGTGAACACCCGTATGTTTTTCGACTTCTTCAACAAATTGGTTTGCATTTTTAGCTTCACGGACAGACGCTGTAGCAACAGCAATAATCGTATCGGCTTCACGATTAGCGGCAATTGACGCAAATCTACCGATAGCATCTATTGAAAGTTGTATCGCTTCATCGGATAGATATTTTTTGCGAAGGGTATCATGCCCGAGTCGGACTCTTTCACGATCCTGCGAAACGATTGTAAAAGAATCACTTGCAGCGGCTTCAATGACAGCCAGTTTCAGAGAGTTAGAACCAATATCGATAGCGGCTATTCTTTGTGTGTTCATCTTTTTGTTATAGTAAAATTTAAACTTAAAAATTTTAAGTCAGATAAATAGATAATTTGTATTAATAGATATTTTTAATAGATATGAAAGTAAATAAAATAATGACAAAGTCAGTAGGGTTTTGCCAAACAGATGAAAATTTGGCAAAAGCAGTTGAGATTATGTGGCAGAAAGACTGTGGAGTCGTGCCCGTGGTTGACGAAAAACAAAAAGTTGTCGGGATGATTACAGATAGAGACGTTACGGTTTCAGCTTTTCTCCAAAACAAACCGCCGGCAGAAATCTTAGTTAAAGAGGTTATTAATGGAAAGATTGTTACTTGTTCTGAAAAAGACAACATTAAAAGCGTATTGAAAAAGATGCGTAAAAAACAGATAAAAAGGCTTCCTGTTACCAACAAGAATGGCAAATTGGTTGGAATTATTTCAATCGCAGACATTTTATTATTTGCCCGAAAAAAGAAATCCTTGCGAAAGAGGGTTTTCAAAACGCTTGAAGCTATAAGCAAACCACATCCAATTGTTTTGAAAGCCGTGCAAGGATAGAATCAGGGTACATTGCTTTGGGAGGAAATCAATATGAAAACACTTTTCGTGTTACGACATGCAAAATCCAGTTGGGAGTATCCCGAACTTTCCGATTTTGAAAGACCTTTGAACAAAAGAGGAAAAAAAGCTGCTCCTTTTATGGGGGAATTCATGAATAAAAAAGATTTTATTCCCGATTTGATTGTCAGTTCACCTGCGGAGCGAGCAAAACAGACGGCTTTTCTAATTAAAGAAGCGGCTGGTTTCGATGCGGAAGTTAAATTTGATCAAAGAATTTATGAAGCGGGATCACAAAGTTTGTTTTATGTGGTTAGCGAAATAAAAGATGAATTTAAGACAGCGATGATTGTTGGGCATAATCCCGGATTTGAGAATTTGGTGGGAATTTTGGGTGGAGAATATCAAAGAATACCGACAGCGGCTTTAGCAGTAATAGATTTAAATATTCAAGGATGGAAAGATATTTCTGCTGACAACGGAAACTTGAGAGGAGTTTTTCGTCCAAAGGAACAAATGAAGCTTCTCAACAAAGATTGAAATCATGGAAACTTTGAGAAAGTTAACATTTTGTTAACGCTTTGGTGATATACAATTAAAATTTACGAAATATTCTGTTACTTATTTTAATAAAAGTTTTTAGACTTTAAATTCCGTACATAAAAATATAAAAACCCCTTAAAAACAAACAAATAACGAACATATATGAGGCAGTACATTTTAATTGTTGAAGACGAAGCAGATATTGCTGAGAGCTTAAGGTATAACTTTGAAAGAGAAGGCTTTAGAACACTGATTGCCGAATCTGGTGAAAAAGGCTTAAGGCTTGCTTTAGATGAAAACAGACCCCCTTCTTTAATTCTTTTAGATTTAATGCTCCCCGGAATGAGCGGAATTGAGCTCTGCAGAAGGCTACGCCGCGAACCTACAACGAAGAAAATTCCTGTGATAATGTTAACCGCTAAGGCGTCTGAGACAGACAAGATAAGAGGTCTCGAAATTGGTGCGGATGATTATATTACAAAACCTTTTTCAATCAAAGAAGTTGTCGCAAGAATAAGAGCAGTTTTGCGTCGTGTGGATTCCGAAACTGTCCAGAAATATGAAGATGACAAACTCTCAGTTGATTTTACCGATATGAGGGTTTATTGCGAGGAAGATGAGATAAAATTAACCAGAAAAGAGTTTGCACTGCTTACCTACTTGACCAAAAATTCCGGCAGAGTTGCTACGCGACAAAATCTTCTTGATAACGTGTGGGGATATAGTTATTTTGGTGATACAAGAACGCTTGATGTTCACATACGCCGTTTGCGTCAAAAATTAGGTGAGTGCGGAAACTGTATTGAGACAGTTGTTGGTGTTGGCTACCGATTCGTTGGGAATAGGTAAGAACGATGTAAATACTAATTGTTAACTTTCAGCTCTCTAATTTCTCCAAATGAGTCTTCTAAGTCCCTTTTTTGCAAAATCTAATATAATCATGGAAGAATCTTCAGGTCAAAATCTTTCAGATATCCTTGAAACAATGCGTGAAGGCATTTTGATTGTTGGGGAAGATATGCGCGTAGTTGCTTCCAACTCAGCTGCCCATGTAGCATTTGCCAGAAATAATGAAAGTTTAAATCAGAAGCGTCTGAGCGAAATCATCAGAGATCTTTCATTACACCAAGCTTTTAGTAAAGCCATTGAATCCAATAATTCTTCCCGGGTCAGAATTGAAATTATAAATACGAATACACGTATTTTTGACGTTCGCGTCACTCCAATTGAGCTAGATGAAAAAATGCAGGCAATAGGTGTTTTTTACGATGTAACTCAGGTCGAACATCTTGAAAGAGTAAGACAAGAGTTTCTTTCCAACATTTCTCATGAGCTTAGAACTCCACTTACGTCTATCTTAGCTTTTGTCGAAACCCTGGAAGATGGTGCGATTGATGATGAGAAAAACAACCGACGGTTTTTGAGCGTTATCCAAAAAAATGCCGAGCGGATGCACCATCTAATAGATGATATTTCAGAGCTTTCTTCAATCGAAGCAGGCAAAGTAAAAGTCGAGGTAAAAAAATTGAACCTCTTCGTTTTGGTAAGAGAGGTTTTTGCTACACTTTCGGCTCAAGCAAACGACAGAAATATTATTCTACAAAATGAAGTTCCCGAAGAAACCTTTGTAACAGCTGACATAATCAGATTGGAGCAGATGCTCACTAATCTGGTTGATAATGCGATCAAATTCAATAGACAAGATGGCATAGTTTCGATCGGTTATGAACAAAGCACCAAAATGGACATTATTACAGTTTCTGACACAGGTGAGGGCATAATGAAAGAACATCAACAGAGGATTTTTGAAAGATTCTATCGTGTTGATCGTGCCAGAAGCAGAGAGGTCGGCGGCACAGGACTTGGATTAGCCATTGTTAAACATCTTGCCAGACTTCACGGTGGCGAAATCAGCATAACCTCTTTTTTAGGAGAGGGTTCCACCTTCAAAATCGAACTTCCAAAGCAATCACCACACTTAGAAAGCAGTGTTTAACATTGTTTATAAGAAAAATTTTCAATCTCACCTTACTTGTGTTATAATACCCGTATCTAAAAGGTTAAATGAAATCAGCAAATCAAACACCGTCTGATTTGTCGCCCTCATTTTTTAGCCAAAAATCAATTTGGAGGAATATATATGGAACTTAGTGTTGGGCAAAAAGTTGCTTATCCGAATCAAGGGGTTTGTATGATTGAAGATATCGAAAAGAAAACGATTGGCGATAATCAAATGAAATTTTATGCGCTGAGAGTTTTAAGCGATAATTCAACGATTTTCGTGCCGATGGCAAATGCTGAAGCGGTAGGACTCAGACCCATAATTGGGGACAGGCAATATGAAAATCTTTTGAATCATTTGTCATCCGATTTTGAAGATGTGTCAGATGATTGGAAGGTACGCTCGCGTGAGTTCAATGAAAAACTTCAATCAGGTGATATTTTTGAAGCAGCAGATGTTTTGAAGAAATTGACATTTTTAAGCGGTGAGAAAAAATTATCTTTCCGCGAACAGAGTCTCCTCGAAAAGGCAAAGTTCTTGATTGTTTCAGAGCTTAGAAGTGCTGAGTTGGGAAATGAGAAAAAGCTTGAAAGGAAGATTGATAAGCTCGTCGAAGATGCTTGTTGCAATCATCACGTTGAGGAAGAAGAAGATATTGCCGAAGCTGCTTTGACAGCAACTAGCCACTAAAGAAAAGCAGAAGGCAGATAAAAAGTTTATTTAGAGTAAAGAGGTTCTCAGTAATTTTGCTGAGAACCTCTTTTTTTTGTATAACGTTTATTTGCTAATTGTTACTTTCTATTCTTTTGTGTAGCTTGTTCTAACAACCGTTTTGATATTTCCACGCACATTGAAGTCACCTTCTATCTCAAGTTTTAATGGGTCACAGGCTTCTACAAAATCATCTCTGATAACATTTACAACGTGTTCATGAAAGATCTTTACGTCCCGAAAGGAGTTTATGTAAAGTTTTAAGCTTTTTAATTCAATACAACGTTTATTCGGAACGTATTTTAATTTGATCGTTGCAAAATCAGGAAAATCTGAAAAAGGACAAATTGCTGTAAATTCGGGAATCTCAAAGTCAATCCAAATTTCACTCCCCACATATTCATATTCAAATGTATCAAGTGGGAAGAGATTCATTTCCTCTCGCGGAGTTGAACGAATATCAAGATTCTGCTGATTGGTCGGTGGTAAATTCATTTCGTCTAACATAATTCTAAATACCTAAAATCATAATTTCTAATTTCGCTGGAGCAAAGTCAAGCTGAAAAGATTTACTTCTGAAATTTAGGATTTTTGATTGTTAGTAAAAGAACGGCTGAAATCAGAGAAATCCCCGCACTTATCAAAAAGGCGGCGGTTGCGTTATAGGTTGTCCAAAGATAACCGAACCATAGCGAAGCAGGGAAAACTGTTATCCCAAATGCTAAATTATAAAGTCCGTAAGCTGTTCCGCGTTTATTCTCAGGAACTAAATCTGCAACGAGGGCTTTTTCTACACCTTCGGTTAGACCGAAATAAACTCCATAGATTAAAAATAGAAATAAAGCTTGCCAAGCATCTGAAACAAATGCGAATCCACAATAAACTAAAGCATATAAAATCCAACCCGTGAAGATAAGTTTTTTTCGCCCGATTTTGTCAGAGAGATCGCCAAATATAAGAGAACTAAAAACCTTCGATAAATTAAGAGCCATCCATAAAAGCGGTATTAAAAGAATGGGAATGCCTGCTTGTTCAGCCCGCAAAAGCAAAAAAGCATCAGTCGAATTAGAAAGCGTGAAAAGAGCTATAACAAGTAAAAATCGCTTAAAATTACCATCAAAATCTTTGAGTGAGAATTTGAATTTTGGTTCATATAGTTTTGTTTTTGGCTTTCTAATTTTTTCTTCATTAACAAAGAAAATTATTACGAAAAGTCCCAAAACTATCGGAATGGAAGCAAGAAGAAACAGTTGGCGATACTCATCGGCAGATGGAGATTTATAATTTTCTGCCAAAAAATACAATATGACGAAGGCGATAATTGGACCTAAGACAGCTCCAAGATGGTCAAAAGCACGATTTAGCCCAAAAGCCAAACCTCTCTTTTTTTCGGAAACACTTGCTGCAAGAAGGGCATCGCGTGGAGCCACACGAATTCCTTTTCCTACACGATCGGCTAAGCGAACAAATAAAACCTGTTGCCAGCTTGTTACAAAAGCAAGGAGTGGACGAACAACGCTTGCAAGTGAATAACCTGCAAAAACAGGAAGTTTGCGTTTATCAAATTTATCGCTTAGATAGCCCGAAAAAAGCTTCAAGAGGCTCGCTACCGATTCGGCAAATCCTTCGATAATACCGATTGCAAAAGGTGAAGCACTCAAAGTTATTGCAAGAAAAGCAGGTAGCAAAGGATAGATTATTTCGCTGGATGTATCGTTGAGAAGACTTACGACGCTGAGGGCAAATACATTGCCGGAGAGGTTTTTGTAGCGTTGGAGATAGCGTTTAATTTTGAGAGGCATTTGTTAAAGGTAGTCAGGTTTTCATCATCGTATATTTTTTGTTTTAATGGGACGTTTACTGCTTGAATTATTACCATCCATACTCCAAAGTGCGATTCCACCAACGATCGCTATCAACAAAATAACCATAACAACAATGGCACGAATAGCCATCTTTACAGCTTTTTTTAGTAGGCGAAAAACAACATATGCGATGGCAGCCATCACCAATATAAAGATAATTGCAGCTATTTCCATAATTTAATTTGCTCCATTTTGGGTGAGTGCATTTTCTATTTCATTTATGTCTTCTTCAGTTAGAGAGGTAGTTTGAGCAGGCAGAGAATATTCTTCATCAGCCCACGCTCCAAAATCTATTAATTTACAACGTTCTGAGCAGAAAGGGCGAAATTCATTGCCTTTATATTCGGTTTCTTTTTTACAATTTGGGCACTTAATTTTTGGCATAACTTTTATTGTGAAAACAGATTAACACAAGTTTTCGTTAGATAAAAAATTAATTGAAAATATACGAAAACAGTTGAATGTTTTATGTTTCGGTGCAATTATACAAAGTTGAGGTGTCATTTAGCATCAAAAACGAACAAATTATCTTTAAAAACCGTAATTTACTGAAGAACATAGATAAAGGATAAAAAGATGGCAGATTATAAAGAGCGTTTTGAAAAACTACAGCGTGAAGCAAGAGAAAGATTTGAAAAAATTGATGAGCAGTTGGGTCTCTCCGATAAATTGGAAGAAGGTGTAAAAACCGCCAGAGAAACGGCTCGGAAGGGAGCAGAGGCTGTTCGTGAAAATGCTGAAAAGATAAAAAAAGAAGCTGAAAAAACCACTGTTGGCAAAAAGGCTGTTGAGGTTGCAGAAGACGTTTATGAAACAGCTGAAGATGCATATGAGAGCGTTGAAGAAACGGCAAAAAATACCGCCAAGAGAGCTTGGGATGCAAGTGAACCGGTTAGAGAAGTCGCTGACGATGCTCGTGAAAATGCGGAAGACGTTTTTGAATCTGCAACAAAAGGTGCCGGAGATGTCCTGAAAACCGCGAGTAAAAAAGCGGGCGAAGTTATAAACGTTGCGGGCGAAAAAGCAGGCGAGGTTTTAGGTGAAACAAAAAAGTCTGTCGAATCAACCGCAAGAACAGTTTCTAAGGTTCTTGGTTTAGGTGCAAGCTGGACAAGAACAATAGATTCTGCGTTTAAAACTCTAAATCAGACTACCGAGTGGGTTACGGAAAAACCTCTGCAGGCTGCAGCAACAGGTGCTTCAGTTGCGGTCGGTGCCGGACTCGGGGTTGTCTTTACGGGCTTAAGCTCACATTGGTTTTTTAATTCGGCGATCCCCGCCTCGGCTGTAAAGTTAGCTGCCGATCAATTTAATAAACAACTAAAATCTCAAGACGAATTAATTAAAAAAGGGGAATTATCAAAAGCCGAAGCTGAAAAATTACAGTTTGAACGTGACATCACGAAATATGTCGGAGCTCCGCTTCTTGGTGCTTTTTCATTTGCTTCGGGTGCTGTAATGATGACTAACATAGTCAATCCGAAAACGATTACAGGTGCTCCGCTTGAATGGCTTATTGGTGGAAACCCACTGCTCGAAGGCGTTTGGTTTTTTGGCAACGGAATGGTTTGTTTCAAGACCAGTTATGACTTTTTTATGATTTCATTAGAAGATCATGAAGATGTGCAAAAAATGGTTAAAGAAGTAAAAGGGATGTTGCCTAAAATTCAGCAGGCTGAAGAAGGATAGAGCTTTATTTAAGCTGTATCGGGAACGGAACAAAACAAAGAATAAAAATTATCAGAGTTGCAAAAGCAATTAACTTACGTTTGAAATCGAGAGGTGTATCATCAATCGGTTCGGGATGTTTGACACGCATCATCACAGCCAAAATAACCGCAAACAAAAGTCCGCTCGGACTTCCATAAAAATACATTCCCAGAATGGAAAATACAGCCATCAATACAAAAGCTATACGACCTGTCCAGTAGTGAACTCTTCTGCCAAAGACTGCGAAAATAGCGTGTCCTCCATCAAGCTGTCCCGAAGGAATTAAATTCAAAGCCGTTACAAGCAATCCTAGCCAAGTCGCAAAGTAAAAAGGATTTGAATAAATTGGTTGATTTAAGTCAATGCCGACTAAAGATGTGAGAATTCTATAAAACAGAGGGTCAGAAAAGATAATTTGAAATTCATCTGACGACACAGGAACATTCTCTGCATATTGAGTTGTCACAATTGCTAAAAACGCAATGGGAATCAAGGCAATAAATCCAGCGATTGGACCTGCTACGCCAATATCGAAAACAGCTTTTCGTGAGGGCATTGGCGAAACTATTTTTATAAACGCCCCAAGAGTCCCGGCGGGACCGACAAGAGGCGGAGTTGGAATAAAGTAAGGCAAGGTAGCATCTACGCCGTAAATACGACAGGCAATGTAGTGTCCCATTTCATGACAAATCAATATAAAAAGAATTGATAAAGAAAAACTAAGTCCATACTCTAAATATCTGAAATCAGTAATCAACAAATAACAAACATCAAAAATCATCTGGACATACTGAAATGGAATAGTCGGAAGAGCATACAATAATTCTGTCAAAGTTTCTGGATTTAAGCTTGGTAAAAATGGGATTATTCCAAAAGGCTGGATAACACCTGCAACAGTACAGGTTAAAAAAGTTAAAAAAAGTAAGAGTGTGTGTTTGATCCAAGTTCGTGCGGTGGGACGCATCGCGTGCTTTTTTTCAAATAATTGATTAGATAAGGAATTTATATCTGACATTAAAACTATTACAAAATCAAAAATCGCAAACCGCAAAATTTTAAAGTTATACAATCTTGCGATTTACGATTTATAGATTAACAAAAAATTTCGTATTTACTTAACTGCTTTTGCTTGTAAATCCTTTCCGGGTTTGAAGCGAATTGTTTTACCTGCCGGGATCGGAACTTCTTCTCCTGTGCGTGGATTGCGTCCGATTCCGCGTTTGCGTGGCTTAACAACAAAAACCCCAAATCCGCGAAGTTCTATTCTTTTACCGTCTGCCAAGGCGTCTTTCATTGCATCAAAAAGTGCATCTACGACCTGTTCCGCTTTTTGTTTCGGCACGCCGGTTTTGTCTGCTACGCGATTTACGATGTCGATTTTAATCATAATCAGTTCCTTTTTCTGAAAATTATTGAAACAAATAACTTTAAGGGATTTAACGATGATAGAGATTAATATGCAGTTCTGTCAATATTTCTGCAAAAATTTAACACCCGTTAAAGCTAATAATGTCAAAATTTGCAGTTTTTATTCAGGTTTTCGCTATTTGTCTATCATGAAAATCGAAAAAATGTTTCAAAAGAGTTTCAGGAACTTCAAAATGCGGAAAATGACCGACACCTTCAAGTTCTATAATATCTTTTTGATGAGGCAAGACTTCCCGAAATCTTGCCACAAGATGCCTTCCTGAAACCCTGTCATCTAATCCATTTATAAATCTAAAAGGCTGTTTCATCTGCTCCAAAGCTCCAACCCAACGCTCTCTGTATTTTTCCCGCTCACGCATATATTGAATTAATTTATGTGAGATATTTCGCCCACCGTTGTACTGAAACAAGTACATAAAATCATCAAATTCTTCTTTGGTCGGTTGCGTATTGTCTCCAAAAACAGATGCAAGAGATTCACGAAATTTTGAGTTAGGAATTAATTTTCCAAATAAAAAACCGATCGGTGAAATCAAGATTTTCTGAGCTAAGATTGGGCGATGCGTCTCGGGAAATAAAGCCCCATTCATAAAAACAATCGTTTCGATTTCAAAATTCAGACGATTTTCTTTGTCTCTGGCAAGTAATTCTTGCGTAATTGTATTTCCATAATCGTGGGCAAGAATGTGTAGCTTTTTGATCTTGAGGTTTTCGATAAGTGCCTGCAAAACATCAACCTGAGCAAAAGTTGTGTAATCAAAATCTTTCGGCTTATCAGAAAACCCGTACCCGATCATATCGTATGCAACAAGCGAAAACCTCTCGCTAAGTTCATTCCAAATTTTGTGATAATCATACGAAGATGTCGGAAATCCGTGCAGACAAAGCAAGATCGGTTTTTCGCACTCTTGAGTTTGGTAAAAAATTTTATGACCTTCAAAGTCAAAGTAGTTCCCGCTTTTTTGCCAATCGTTTGCATTCATAATTTAATTTTTGTATATCTTCACAAAATGTTAAAATTTTTGCACTTATCATAAATTAAAAAGTTTCGGGGGAAAACTTATGCGTTGGAGAGATCAGCGAAGAAGTACGAATATAGAAGATAGACGTGGTGGGGGCGGAGGAAGAACGATCGCACTCGGTGGAAGCGGATTAATAGTCATCATAGCAGTTATTGCTGCCTGTATTTTTGGAGTTGATCCAAGACAGTTTCTCGATTCATCTGCTTTGCAACAAAATCAACCACAGCAACAACAGCCGCGAAATAAAAATAATGCTAAGCCTGATCAAAACAAAGAGTTTGTTTCGGTAGTCCTCGCCAGCACAGAAGATACTTGGAATAGAATTTTCCGCGAAAATAATTCGCGGTATAAAGAACCGAAACTCGTTCTTTTTACTAATCAAGTTCGCTCTGCCTGCGGTTTTGCGAGATCGGCGATGGGACCTTTTTACTGTCCCGGTGACGATAAACTCTATCTTGATTTTGCATTCTTTAATGAATTAAGACGCGAATTCAAAGCCCCCGGAGACTTCGCCCAAGCCTATGTTATCGCTCACGAAGTCGGACATCATGTTCAAAACCTACTCGGCACGATGGATAAAGTTACTGCTGCTCAGAGACGTAGCAGTAAAACACAGGCAAATCGTCTTTCAGTTGCTTTGGAATTACAAGCCGATTGCTTTGCAGGAATTTGGGCAGCTGATGCAAACCGTAAAGGTTTAGTCGAAGCTGGCGATGCCGAAGAAGCAATTCGTGCAGCGGCAGCCGTCGGCGACGATATGATTCAAAAACGCACACAAGGCTACGTCGTTCCTGAATCTTTCACGCACGGCTCAGCAAGAGAGAGAGTCGAATGGTTTACAAGAGGATTCAAATCAGGTGATGTGAAGCAATGTAGAATTTTTGAGTAAAAAAACTCATAATTCTTACCATGTATCTCAAAATGTATTTATGAAAAAGCTTTTCTTACAAAAATTCACATTGATTTTTTGTTTGTTAGTTACCTTTTTACTTGCAACTCAACCAATCTTCGCTTGTAGTTGGGATTATCCTATTTGGCAAGTTCGCAGTAAAAATGCCGACCCTTTATATCGCTTTGTAAAAGATGGAAAAAGGGGATATATAAATCAAGAAGGGAAAATTGTTGTTGAACCAATATTGGATTTTTACGGCAGTAATGGCGGAGACCAATTTTTTGACGGTTTATTATTAACTGGGATTGCAGATGGTGCTTATATTGATAAAACGGGAAAAGTTGTTTTAGATACAAAATATGACCGCAATTGGGATTTTTCCGAAGGTCTTGCTGTAGCTATGAAAGAAGATAATGGCAAATGGGGATACATTGATAAGACCGGAAAGTTCATCATAAAGCCACAGTTCGATTCTTATCCAAGCGGTTATGTTTATTCATTTTCCGATGGATTAGCAATGATTAAAGTAAGGGATAAATACGGTTTCATTAATCAGGCGGGAAAATATGTTATTGAGCCGAAACTTTTAGAGGCAAGAGATTTTGTTGAAGGTTTAACAGCAGTCATTATGGAAGGTCCTTGTGCTTTTATTCCTCAAGAACCTTGCAGTAATGTTAGGGTTGTTGGTAAGAAGATTAATGAACAGAAAACTTATAAAAGTTGTAAATACTCTTTTATTGATAAGACAGGCAAATTGATTACTTCAAGAAAATTTGAAAGGGTAAAGAATTTTTCCGAAGGTTTAGCCGCTGTTCAAATTGGTAGCAAATGGGGGTTTATCAATAAACAAGGAAAGATTGTTATAAGTCCTCAATTTGGAGATGGTTCATATTTTTATGAAATCGGCTCTTTTTCCGACGGTCTTGCTCGTTTTAAGCAAAATAAACTTTGGGGCTATATTGATAAGCAGGGAAATGTAATTATTCCTCCAAAATTTGAGGATGCAGATGATTTTTCTGATGGACTTGCTCCAATTGGAGAGTGGAATGAGGAGAATTCTGAATACGAAAATTATATTTTCATAAATAAAAAAGGCGAACAAGCTTTCAAAGGTAAATTTCAATTAGCTAGTCATTTTTTTAAAGGGCTTGCTCATGTCAAATTATTTCAAAAAAACAAGGATGAGGATGCTGAAGATTGGGAAGGAAAATACGCATACATAAATACAAAGGGTGAATTTGTTTTTGAGTATGAAGCTAGAGATGTTGATGAAGAATAAGTTTATCCCGTAATCGGTTCAAAAGGCTGTCCGTAAAGTTCTTGATAAACCCAGCCTAAAAATCTAACTTCCGCTGTGCAGAGAGATTCTATCCAACAACTTGTTAAATAAATTTTCCTTTCCATTTCGGAAGGGATTTTTTGTGCTTGCAGGATATGAGATTCGCCTTGTTCTAAACCGTAGTTTTTGGCAATGTCTTCGTTAGTTTCTTTTGCTTGCCCAAGGGCTTGTAAGACTTCGGTTATCCAAACCTGTAATTTTTCTTCTGTATTATTTTCTGCAACGGCTTGAATTGTGCCAATGGCGAAACGTGCTTCGGCGTTTTCAAAGGGATAGCTTTCAATACCATTTGCACGGTCTTCATTTTGTTTCCATTGGAAAAGTTCTTCAACATGCGGATGGCGGACTAACGCGACTCTTTGGTCGTAGTTTAAGAAAAATTCCAATAAGTCTGCTAAAGAATTTGTTTCCACTTCGCCATCGGCATTTTTTCTCAGTTTTGGCGGTTCGGTCGGTTGTGTTGCTTGGCTCATAACTAAAAATGGAGTGCAAGAGTCTCTAACTTATAAACTCTATATTCTCAAATGATAATCTCTTTTTAATTGTAATGACAATTGGGCAAGTAAGAATACTAAAGAATTTTGGAAGAGCATAAGAATAGAACACAGATTACGCGAATTGCACGAATTTTCACGGATTTTTAAAAAGAATCTGCGAAAATCTGCGAAATCAGTGTAATCTGCGTTCTATATTCTGTTTAAGCTCTATAAAGGTTTGAAATTATAAAACAATTGCAAATACTGCCCAAATCGTAATTTCCGCCAATAATCAAAAGCCAAAATAGGAAATTTAGCGGAATTCCGTCTTTTTTATTGGCGTATGTCGTTACCCTTGGAAAATATTCAGACAAAAGGACGCTTAATAACGATTGACGCAATGCGTGGGATTGCAGCTCTAAGTATTGCAGTTGCACACGTTAGCGGAAACATTGTGATGACATTCGAGCAGATGAGCGATTCTTTACTCAATATTTTGTTTTTTCCATTCACGGTCGGCATCGCACGGGTTTATCTATTCTTCCTAATTTCGGGCTTTTGTATCCATCTGCGTTGGGTAAAAGCCAAAACTAATCCCGAAAAAGATGAAAAGGAAGCACTAGCATTTGTTCCTTTCTGGAAACGTAGATTTTGGCGTTTGTACCCGCCTTATTTAATTGCTCTTACAATTTACATTTTGCTCGAATTTTTCTTAGGAAAGCTCATTTTTGACAGGTTTTTCTTATGGGATTTGTTCGCACATATCTTTATGATTCACAATTTTGATGCGAACACGGTTTATAGTTTTAACGGTCAATTCTGGACTTTAGCCATCGAAGAACAACTCTATTTAGCGTACTTTCTATTGATTTTCGTACGGATCAAATGGGGATGGAAAGCTGCGATTGCATTGACACTCATTGCAAGAGTTGGATGGTTTATCCTCACACCAATTGTTTTCAAACTAACAGGACACACGATTCCGACGGTCGAATCTTCGGTTGGGACTTGGTTTTTGTGGGCGGCGGGTGCTCTAGCGGTCGAATATGCTTACGGTTTAATAAAATTACCAAAATGGACGACGAACTTTCGTCTCGGTTTGATTTTCTTGATTATCTCCGCATTTTGGTATGTTTATGGCTTTGTTGCACTCGTTAATAATCCGGGAATAATGAGCAAATTCTGGTGGTTTACGGCACAACCGATGTGGGGAATTACGTTCTTTTTCATAATGTGTTGGTTTGTATCTTTAGAAAATCGGACTTTGAAAAACTGGCAGAAAAAGCTTCTAAAAATTGGTGCGTGGTTTGGAATTTTCTCTTATTCAATTTATTTAATGTGCGAATTTGTCGTGCGAATTTCACCCGAAACACATTGGGCTTTACGTGCGGTTTTAACAATCGTTATTGCCTACTGTTTCCACAGACTTTTCGAGCGACCGTTTATGAATAAGAGTTATCTAAACCAAGCCAGAAAATATGAATCTTCAACACCTTTGCAGGAAGCAAAAGCAGTTTAATCTAATTTGAGGTAAAAAAATATGACTTTAAAAATTGAACTTTCAAACGAACTGGAAAATAAATTAGAAACAAAAGCTAAATCAATCGGGATAGATACGAAAGAATTTATTAAGTTAGCTTTAGAAGAAAAATTAGACTTTTCATCGACAGAAAAAGTCAGCTTACCGATAAATAACAATAATCAACCACAATTTGCCAGTGGTGGCGTTTGGTAGATCAAAACTTAACGAATATCAAAATCAGCAACGACCTCACCCACTTCTTTTTCCATACGATTTTTCAAAACCATCGGAGAAAACTCCTTCAAATCTTCCTTCGCTTTTTCATCTAAAATTCCAAGTTGGTCTAGTAATTTATAAGTTACGACAGGTCTCGCACGATAATCATTTCCATCTTCAATTTTTAGAGCAATCGCTAAACCCTTTTCCCATTTCTCACACGGCAAAATTCCCGCTGACCAAACACCTTCTGCTCCGACTTTGCAGACGATTTTATTTGGCAAAGCCTTCATAATTTTTGTATCCAGCCGAACGCTTCCACCAACAAATTCGGGATATTTCATCTTCGCCGAAACAATTCTTTTACACGCCTCGACCAAACCAACAGCATTTTCCTTTCGCATATTTTCGCGTATTTCGCGGGCAAAAAATTCTCTCGGATTCATCAATTTTGCATAAGCCAAAGCCATCGAATTCAGAGGTACAGCAAAGTTCGGTGCTGAGCATCCATCGATTCCGATTTTTATTTCGTCTTGTGGAACTTCGGTAAAGAGCGAAACTATTTCCAAAATCGCTTTTTGAACAGGATTATCTTGATGTAAATAAGTTTCCAAATCCGCCCCTATGTGTTTTGCAAAAGCTAGCATTGCTGAGTGTTTACCCGAACAATTGTTGTGAAGTTGATTTTCTTTTTCGCCTGATTTAATCAATTCGTGAGCAGATTCTTCATGCATTGGTAAATGTGAACCACAACGCAAATTCGATTCATTCAAACCGCTCCTTTTAAGCATTTGTTGTGTGAGTTCAACGTGAAAACTCTCACCCGAATGTGAAGCACAAGCGAGTGCGATTTCCTTATCCGTAAAACCAAATTCATCAGCCGCTCCGCTCATAATGAACGGAACTGCTTGCAAAGCTTTCGCCGCCGAACGCCAAAAAGTTACGATCGAAGAATCACCAATTTCCGCAACCTTTTTGCCGTCGCCCTCAATAACAAGCAGATTACCACGATGTACCGATTCGAGTGTTTTGCCACGATAAACTTTTGCTAAAATTTCTGACATAACTTTCGACGACGCGGAGAAAAGGAGACGCGGGGACACGGTGAAACTCTCCGCGTCCCCGCGTCCCTACATCACCCCGTCATTCCTAACATCTCCCGTGCATTTTGCCTCGCCGCATCAGTGATTTTCTCACCTGCTAACATTCGTGCTATTTCTTCAATTTGTTCTGCCTCATTTAGCTCACGAACATTAACGATTGTTTTTTTGCCTTTGGAAATTTTTTCGACGGTGAAATGATGATCGGCAAGCGATGCAACTTGAGGTTGATGCGTAACGCATAGAACTTGTTGAGTTTTAGAAAGTTCTTTTAATTTTAATCCGACTGCTTCGGCAACACGTCCGCCGATTCCTGCGTCCACTTCATCAAAAACAACTGATTTTTCGGGATAATTTATTCCCGCAACTGTTTTCAAAATCAACATCAAACGCGATGCTTCGCCACCCGAAGCGACTTTTGCCAGCGGTTTTGGAGATTGTCCCGGATTGGCTGAAAAGTAAAATTCCACTTTATCAATACCTTTAGAAGTAAATGATTTATCGCTTTCAGCATTTTTTAATTCGCTACTTGAAGGTGTTTCAAATTTAACTACGAATTTTGCTTTTTCGAGTGCAACGGCTTTTAAGTTTTTCTCGATTTCCTTTTCAAACTTCTTCGCAGATTTTGCACGTTTGTGGTGTAATTTTTGAGCGATTTGGATGTATTCTTGACGAAGTTTTTCCAGTTTTTCAGCTAATTCTTTTTCACGCTCTTCTGCCGTCGAATATCTCTCAATGCGTTCGATTGATTCTTCCAAATTCCAAACGACATTTTGTAAGGATCCCCCATATTTTCGTTTGAGACGCGAAAGTTCTGCCAAACGAGTTTCGATTTCCTCAAGACGCTCGGGTGAAAATTCAACCGAACCACCAAAATCTCTGACGGCAAACGCCAAATCTTCTAAAACCGCCTGTGCTGTATCTAACCCTTCTTTGTATTCTGCAAAACTTGAATCGTATTCAGATAATTCATCAATTCGGCGGATAATTTTCTCTAGATTCCCAACGATTGCATCTTCATTTTCATAAAGAATTGCGTAAGATTCATCCGTTAGTTTTGAGAGTTTTTCGACATTGTTAAGGCGTTTCTTTTCTTCTTCTAAAGCCTCATCTTCGCCGATCTCAACATTTGCTTTTTTAATCTCATCAATCTGAAACTGCATATAATCCATCAGTTCCAACTTCTGCGATTCATCTTCTCGCAAATCTTCTAATTCTTTGCGAACGTTTTTCATTTCACGGTATTTTTTCGCAATTTTTTCTCGCAATGTTTGAGTTCGTGAGTAAGAATCTAAAATCACTAAATGATTTGCAGGATTAAACAAAAGAGCCTGTTCGCCCTGCCCGTGAATTTCTCCTAAAATCACGCCAATTTTTTTCAAAAAGGTTTGTGTAACGAGTTGATTATTAACAAAAATCCGATTCCGTCCCGTGCTTGATAAATCCCGACGCACAATTAAATCAATTTCGTCCGCATCTTCTAATTCAACGCCGCTTTCATAAAACAATTCGTGCAAATCTGCACTCGCCTTTATCAAAAAAAGCCCTTCAATCCGAGCCTTTTCTTCGCCTTCCTTTATCAAATCCGAAGACACACGCTCACCCGTCAAAGCTCCAAGCGAATCAACAATTATAGATTTCCCCGAACCCGTCTCACCTGTCAAAAGATTAAGCCCCGCCGCAAACTCTACCGAAAGCTCATCAATCAACGCAATGTTTTTAATTTTAAGCAATGAAAGCATTTAGAATTTAGATTTTCGGATGTAACGTTTGGATTGTAAAGTCTATTCAGTTAATTTTGTAGCAAATTTTATTTTAAGTTAAACTGAACTGACAAAATGAGAAGCAATGAAAAAAAATTCCAAACAATAATTTCTAAAAATACTTTTTACTTTCATAATCCTGAATTTGAAGAAAAATACGAGGGTTATATTAATTCCGTAAAAGAAACTCTTCTTAATTTAAAAAACGAAATAGTTACTGATGGACTACGAAAAGAAATAATTTCAAATTTAATTGTCGAAAATGAAGATGGTCTGGCGGCTTTATTAGCATTAACCGGATTATCAAATGAGTTCTTTAAGCGTCTGATTACTGTAATTCGTGTAGTTGATGATGAAAAACTTTCAAAGCTGACTTACAAATCCGAATGGAGTCAAATAAAAGCCAACAAAAATGTTAGTGAATGGGGAGATAGTAAAATTCAAACCCTGATTCGCACCAATGAAAGTTTTAGAAAAGGACTTGTTAATATTTTTTTTGAAGGGGCAACAATTCCTTTTTTAAGGAGAACAATCCCACTTTTTGAACTTAAAAAATTGAGTATTTCGAAATTGCAGTTTGATGAAAACTCCTTGATTGACACTTTAATTCGTTATAAAGAAAAAGGTTCTTACTCTGGAAATAAAGAAAATAATGCAGAAACTGTTATTGCAAAACTTTTAAATAAGTTGGAAATGGACTTTGAAACAGGGGACTTAAACGAGTTAGTTAATAATGAGTTTGATAAAAAACGGACTATGGACTTTATTATTCCTAATAGAGCTAATCCTCAGATTATTATTGAAAGTTCGTTTTTGGCAACAACTTCTTCGGGGCAAGGAGATAAAGCTAAAACGGAAATCTCAGTTGCGGCGTTAATTAAAAAACACTATCCAGATGCTAAGTTTATAGGTTTCGTTGATGGGATTGGCTGGTATGTGAGAAAACAGGACTTACAAAGAATGGTCACGGCTTTCGACGATGTTTTTACTTTTCACGAAACAGAAATGTTTAGATTTTCAAAAATGTTAAATGAAACTTTAAAATAATTATGAGTGATTACATAAACCAAATTAGACAAGGTGATTGTCTGAAATTGTTTAAACAAATTCCTGATGAAAGCGTAGATGTTGTATTTGCAGACCCACCATTTAATCTCAAAAAGAAATATCGAACTCATCACGACGATTTAGAATTTCAAGAATATCTTGATTGGTGCGAAGAATGGATTTTAGAATGTTTGAGAGTGATAAAGCCAACAGGTTCGATTTTCTTACATAACATTCCAAGATGGTTAACTTATTATGCGTCATTGCTAAACAAAAATGCAGACTTTCGGCATTGGATTTCGTGGGAAGCACCAACTGCTCCTATGGGAAAAACTTTACAACCAACTCATTACGGAATTTTGTTTTATGCTAAAAATGCTAAACAAAATAAATTCAATGAAATTCGTTATCCACATAAAAGGTGTCGAAAATGCAACTATTTGCTCAAAGATTACGGTGGAAAAAAACACTTGCTTCATCCGTTCGGTCCGTTAGTTACTGACGTTTGGACTGACATTCATCGTCTCAGACACAACAAATACAGAGATAAACATCCGTGCCAATTACCAATCCATCTTTTAGAAAGAATTGTTTTGATGTCAACAGACGAAAATGATGTTGTGCTTGATCCTTTTTCAGGAACAGGGACAACAGCCATTGCCTCTAAAAAATTGGGAAGGAAGTTTGTTGGATTCGAACTCGACGAGGAATATGTAGAGGCATCCCTAAATAAATTATCTCAAGAAAAACCGAACTCAAGAATTGGTGAGTATTGGGTTAGTTTTCATTTAGATAAAGTTGTAACTTTACGCGAAAAGGATTGGGAAAGTATAGAAGAATTTTATTCTATTCCATCTAATATAAAAGAAATAGATTTTAAGAGGATTAAACTTAACGAAAAAGGAAAAGAATGTCGTTGCCCCTCAAAAGTTGTAGAAACTGAAAGCGTTGCTTCGTTGCCTTTTTAGATGAAAAATTATCTCAGAATAGGGGTTTTTGTCATCTTCCGAACGATTTAAGACAGGTCTTTTGTATTGATTGACAATTTGCATTTCTGCGTCTTCGGCAATTTGTTCGTAAAGATTGAATTTGTCATTTGCAACAAGAAAAACATCGAAGTCATCAATCATAAATCTACGAGAATTTCTCAATACATTTGAAATTCCTTCTGCATAATTTTCTCTAGCTTCTTTGCTTTGTCTTTTTGATTTTGATCCGATTTCTTGCTCGTCTTTTCGCTCAAAACCGAAAAGGTCATAAGCGTAGGCGTGTTGTTCGTGGTAGTCAATTAAACCAACATACGGCGGACTTGAAAAAATTCCGCGAATCTTTTGTTTTTTGGCAAGTTCTGCAAATTCGTGGTTTTGCTTTTCTAAAGCGGAGAAAATATCAATATTTTCGGAATTGCCATTTAAGCAAGTTTGATTTGTATCGGTTCGCAACTTATCAAATTGAGCAAGGCGTTTAATTGTGTCTTTGGCGTAGCGTTCCCACCACGAAACAATTGTGAAAAGTGGCTTGCAGATTTTACCATGCTTTTTACAGTAATAAACTTGTGTTACAGGTTCTTTCAAGGTTGCTAAATCAGCGTGTGTTGTTGCACGGCAACTGCGGACTGTTCGGCTTAAAACTACAGTTAAAATTTCACGGATTTCTTTGTTTCTGATTTTCTTTATTTGCTCGGAAACAAAGTCAATTTCTTCTCGGATTGATTCAATAAACCATTTGTCTAAAAAGGTTTCATTTCTATCCTGGCGAAGTTTAACATCATAAAGTTCAATAACTTCTTTATATTTTTTTAGAACAATTTTTTCATGTTTGGCAACGTAGCTTTTTTCATCAATTTCCTTGTTGCGAACTTTTACTTTGAACTCTGGCGAAGGAAAGTATTTGCTGTTGTATCTGCCAAGATAATTATTGAGTTTTTCTTCAAATTCGATGTTATATTGTTCGGCAGTAAATGAACGTAGCCAATCAGTGATGGAATTTACTTGAGTTTGTAATTCGACAAGGCTAATTTTTCTAACTTTGATGTTTGAAATCAGAGCGTTAAATTCGGAAATATCAATTCCGATTGCGTGAATTCCTAGTTCATTTGATTGCACGAGTGTTGTTCCACTTCCACAAAATGGGTCAAGCACAATATCGCCCTTTTTGAAAAAAGTTTCGGTTTTAAATTTGTCTGTGTGATCGTCTAGAAAGTATTCAACCAGTTGCGGAATAAATTTTCCTTTGTATGGATGCAAACGGTGAACATGCTTTGTTGTTTGCGATTCTTTATATCCATCGAAAGATAGAGCCCAGTTTAAATCATCGCCAAGTTTCTTCTTCCAATCTTTTTCGTTGGGAATTGTTTTGTAGTAATCAATTAAATCTTGTTTAGCAACAACAGTGTTTCCATTTTTACCGCGTTTTTTTACTCTACCATAATTTATCAGATAGGAAATGTTTGATGGCGTAACGTTTTTGCCAATGTGTTCGCTTGCCCAAACGCTCGCCTCTTTGACTGTGAAAATTTCTTTTGAATCAATCATTGAAATTTATTATCTAACAAAAACGAAACATTTCAAGTTACTTCGGTAAAGGTTTTGTCCATTTTCCTCTTGAAAAAACAGCGTCGGGTTTGTATTTAGTTGTGAAATTTTCGGCTGACCAGTCTAATTTTCTTGTGGTTTTGTAGAACAGGAAATCTCCGCCGCGTCCGTTTTGGATCAAGCCGTAGGTGGAGATTATGTAATAGCCTTTTACGTTGAATTCGGTTAAGCCTTTGTGGTTGGAGAGGTCGCCGAAACGTCTGACGTAGATCGGTGGATTAGTGATTTCGGCACGTCTTCGACGGCGGTTGATGGCAACATCGGCGATGGTTGTTTTGTAAACTTTCTCGGGTTCGGTTTTATCTGTTTCGCTTTCATCTTCCTCAAAATCTTTTTTGGCTTCGACGAGTCGGACAACGCTTGCGTTTCGGAAAATATAATTGTGGAGTCTGCCGCCGCTGTTTTCGGGGAGATTCTCATAGATTTTAATGTCAGCAGTTTTTTCGCTTCCGTCCACAAGCGATTGCAGGGCGGTTAAAAAGGCGATGAAATTTAGTTTGATGAGATACATTTCATCTTTGCCGTGCAGACCGCCTGTTTCGATAAGGATTGTTGCCGTACCTAGGTCGGAAAATGTGTCGCCGAAAGCGTTTGGTGTGTAACCGTCATCATATTTGGCGATGTTGCCTTTGATGAATTGGTTTAAGGCTTGGACGATCAGGGAACAGATGCGGCGATTGCGATATTGGTCTTCGGACAGAGGAGTTTCGGGATTGGCGGCGACGGCTAAAACTGAAATTGATGCTTGATTTGTTGTGTTGCCAACAGTAGTTAATTCTTGCTGATTGTGCAAGTTAAAACCTATGTCGGGTTGCCATTCGTTGCGTAGTTTTAATAAAAGTCTTCCTTCGGGAGTTTCGAGATTTACGGTGTCGCGGTTGATGTCTATGTTTTGAGCGTTACGGCGTTTGAATTTTTCAGCACCGTCGGGATTTAGCATTGGTATGGCACGAATCGTCAAAGTTTTTTCGAGTTCACGCACCCATTTTTTCTTTTTAAGGTTCGTCTGCAAAAACGCAAACATATCCATCAAAGCAGGCGTTGCTGTCGGTTCATCACCATGCATCTGCGACCACATAAAAACTTTTGTTTTGCCCTTTCCCCATTCGACTTGATAAATCTCCCGTTCTTCATAGGATTTACCGACTTCTTCAACCTTTATGCCCAATGTTTTTAGTTTTTCGAGATAATCTTGAACGTCTTTGTGACGATTATTTGAAGCAGGCTTGTTGGAAATATGGTTTTTGTCCCAAACTTCGGCGAATTCTTTAGGACTTTGTGCGTCTGTGATTTTTGTCATTGAAAAAATTAAAAGGGTAGAAAGAATCAGTAGAGCAAATTTCATAAAACTAAAGATAAAACGGTTTGCGGTTTTGTTCAAATAGATTATGCCCGCGAAACACGCTAAAGAACGCGAAAAATTACTTTCGTATTTTCTTTCGCATTATTTTGTGGACTTCGCAGGAAAAATAAATTTTTTACTAATAAAAGAAATCAATAAATACAAAATATAAACTCCCAAAATTAGTCCAAAAGTATTTTGCAAACTCAAAATCGAGAGCCAAATAAAAGTATTTGCTGAAAAATATGATGCGAAAATTATAATAAATGTCCAAATTATTGCCGATAAAACTAATTTGAATAGATAATTCCAAAAGCCGTGCTCGGTTTTTCCGACAGCAAAATAAATCGGGAAACGGAAACCAAAATTGCGATCTGTGAAAATATTTGACGCTACAAATTTATCAAAAAGTGAAGTCTTTTTGCGAAAAAATCTTCCAAGCAAAAGCCAGAGCGTGATGCTCAAGATTATGCTGAAAAGACAGACAACAATTGCAAATGCAAAACCAAACCTGCCTTGAAAAACAAAAATTCCTGCGAGCAAAAATGCGAAATCTTCATTGATAAAAGCGACCAAAGCTAAGATGATAAAAAATACGAAAAGAGTCGCACCCTTGACAGGGATAATTTGATATTCAAAAGGCTGATTGGCTTTGGAAATTCTGTCAGAGTTTGCACTGATACGAGTTTTTGCTGTTCCGTTTTCAACATCTTTCCAAAAGCTTTTGAGTAATTCATCAACCTTTTCAGGACGCATAAAAATAAAGAAATGATTATCATCGAGTTCGTGATATTCGCTTTGTGGAATAATTCGCTTGTGTTCGCGTGCTGCCTCAATTGGAACGAGCGGATCATCTTTGCCATGGATGATTTGGAAAGATTTTTCAAAGTTTTTGAGAACTTTCCGCAAAGGTCTCTGATCTGTGTCGTAAAAATTTCTCGAATACGTGTAGGGAATTCCGTCAAAGATTCCGAAGTGTGGTGTGAGATTTTGCAATATCCAAACCAAGCCCAGCTGGACGCTGTGGGCAATGTGATTAGCGTGATAATCACCGAGAAGTTCGTATTCCTGCACGCCGATGGATGAAATAAATGAAACTGATGCAACAGTTTCAGGCGACACTTCCGCTAAGTGCAAAATTACTCCGCCCCCCAAACTAAATCCGACAAAGTGTGCCTTTTCAATATTTTTATTTTCGAGAAATTCCTGCAAATATTTTGCATGAGCATAAATCGAATAATCGGGAACATCTTTTTGCGAATCACCAAACCCGGGCAAATCAACTGAAATCAAATGCCGATTCTCAATAAGTTTTGAAAGACCATCAAAAACTTCCGCACTCCCTGGGCTTCCGTGAATTAAAACAACGGGTAGGTTGTCTTTCTCAATTTTAGATTCCTTTTCGATGTAAGCAAACCTGATTTTCCGCTCCAGTTTTTTATCATTATCGTATGCGCGAAGTTGGATGCTTTTCTTTGTGTTTGGAACCGGTGATTCAGGTGTATTGTAACGATAAATTCCTGACCAAATTAGAAGAGAAACATAAATAAAAACAAGCCAAAATAGCTTGCGTTTGAAGATGGATTTTTCTGAGTTCTGTGATTCCGTCAAGTTCTTCAATTCTACAGTAGCTTAATTTGTATCGTTACTAAAATATCTAAAAAGTTGTCTCGAAGTCCCTACGGAACATAAAACATAAAAATCCATTTTGAGCATAAGTTTGATTCAGCACCACAGTTTAGGACACCATCAATTCTACGAAAAACTCTGTTCCAAAAGAAAAAGCGAACTCTTTTAAGTATAAAGGGTTCGCTTTTAAAATTTTTCTTAATGGCGGGGGGGAGACTTGAACTCCCAACCTCAGGGTTATGAATCCTGCGCTCTAACCGGTTGAGCTACCCTGCCGTAAAAAACAGATTATAGATTTTGATGCAAAAAGGTCAAGTAAGATTGTAAGAAAAACTTGTAAAAATGCGTGTTTTTATAAATTAAAATCTGTTTTGGGGAAATTATCTTTTACATTTGCCGAAAACTATAATAAGCAACTAAATTTATATAGCTTTTAATCTAAATTTGACGGAAAAGGAGTTTTATTATAATGCGTCAAAAGTTTTTTGTTTTTGTATTTATTTTTAGCTTTTTACTTGCTGCTGATAATTTATATTCTCAAAGACGAAGCAGTTTAAACCAAGTCACAAGAACAATTACGGTTATTACCGAACCCAAAGCGAGCATTTGGGTTGATGGAGTTTTGCGTGGGGAAACCGATGACAGCGGAAAACTTGAGATCAAGCCTGTAATGCGTGGAACAAGAAAACTACGCGTTCGGGCAAATGGATTTAAAGAGGTTCGGAGAAATTTGCTTCCGAGACAGAAAGGTACAGTTAAAGTTAATCTGGTTAAGACAAACGACCAGGCTGTATTAGCTTTTCAGGAAGCAGAAAAGTTGATGGCGACGAGTAAAACTAAAGCGATTGAATCATATGAAAGAGCCATCAAACTCCGTCCGCGTTTTCCGCAAGCTTATGTCGGATTGGCGAGGGCTTTATCTGCTATGGATGCTCATGAAGAAGCTCTCAAGATGGTAAAAAAAGCTCGTCTTTATCGGCGAACTTATCCTGAGGCTTCGGCGGTTGAAGGAAGAATTTATAACGAGATCGGTGAATATGACAAAGCGATTGATTCTTACGACCGAGCGATTAGAGAGGGAAGAGGTTTTCAGCCTGAGGCTCATACGGGGCTTGGATTGTTATTCAAAGATGAAGCCGAAAGTGCCAAAGCAGATAATGATGCCGAAGATGAAGAGTATTATTACGGTTTGGCAGCAAAATCCCTTGAAAAAGCAATTAATCAGCTCTCGGGAACAGAAGCGGTCGTCTATCTCTTTTTAGGAAAAATCTACGAAGAAACGGGCGATAAGAAAAAAGCTATTGCGGTTTATGAAAGATTTTTACGCGATATGCCTGACCATGAAGAAACAAGTGCGGTAGAATCCTTTATAGTCCAATTAAAGAAACCTGAAATGACTCCGCAAGATTAGGATTTGACAGCGATTGCTATGTGGGCGGATTGATCAAATTCTACTGTTCCATCTTCTAGCACAAATTGTTGAAGAACTTTTTCGGCTTCATCTAATACTTGCTGAAATTGTTCTTCATTTATCATATCAGCAAGAGTCCAGCCCTTTATTTCTGTAAACATCCAAGATTCAATGGAAGGAAAGCGAACTTTTCCTTCTACCGTTTTGATTTCTACATTGGAAATTCCTGATTCTCTGAATAGTGATTCAAACTCCTCAACATTACCGAGAGAAAAAGGCGGACGAAGTGCGTTTGCAGTTTCTTCATCAAATAGATTTTTGAGCATTTCAACAACGGTTCTATATCCGACTGTATTTTCGAGCGAGTCCCAGACAGCAACTGCCAGTTTGCCATCCTTTTTCAAAACGCGAAACATTTCTTTGAGAGCGGTAATTTTCTTGGGAAAAAACATAAGACCGAATTGGCTTACAACGGCATCAAAGGTTGCATCCTTAAAGGGAATTGATTCTGCCGAACCATTTTGCCAATCAATTTCAGGCGACTTGTTTTTAGCCACCGCGAGCATCCCTTCATTTATATCCAGACCAATTGCAGAGCCTTCCGAACCAACTCTGTTTGAAATTTCACGAGTCAACACCCCTGTTCCGCAGGCAACATCCAACACTTTCTGTCCTGCTTGGACATCTGCTGCATCCGCAGCCTTTGCCGCCCACATTTGAAAAAGTGCAGGGACAAAAAACTCATCATAGATCTCAGCCGCACTCGTATTTACTTGTCCCGTTTCAGCTTTGCTCATTTTTTCTTGTCCTCCAAATTCAGATTTCAAGATTATATCTCAAAAAAATGTTCGTTTAGTCAGATTCAAAAAAGGTTCATGGTTTTTCGGCTGTAATGATGTGAGCAGGTTGTTTAAACTCGACACTTCCATCTTCAATTACAAACTTCTTAAAATCTTTTTCGGCTTCGTTTAGTATCTGTTGAAACTGTTTATCATCTATTAAGTCGGCAAGAGTCCAACCCTTTATTTGTGTAAACATCCAGGATTTGATTGAAGGAAATTTTCCTTTTCCATTAATCGTTTTTATATTTATGTCCGAAACACCTGCTTCGCCAAATATAGATTTCAGTTTCTCTTTATCGCCTAAATCAAATGGCGGGTGAAGTGAAGTAGCCATTTCTTTACCGAAAAGTCTGTCCAAAAGATCAACAATCGCTTTAAATCCGACACAATTTTCTAATGTGTCCCAAACGGCAATAACTAATTTTCCATTTCCTTTCAGAACCCTAAACATCTCTCTGATCGCCAATGTTTTTTTTGGAAAAAACATAAGACCGAATTGGCATACGACCGCATTAAAGGTTTCATCCTCAAAGGGGAGGGATTCTGCTTCACCATGTTTCCAATTAATATGTGGGTATTTTTTTTCAGCAACTGCCAACATTCCTTCATTTAAATCCAAACCCGTAACTGAACCTTCTGAGCCAACCATCTTGGCAACTTCACAAGCCAAAATCCCTGTTCCGCAGGCAACGTCTAAAACTTTTTGACCTCGTCGAATATTGGTTTCGTGGACTGCCCTTTCCGACCACTCGCCGAAAAGTGCCGGAACAAAAAGATTTTCGTAAACCTCTGCTGCACTGGTATTGACTTGTCCTGTTTCGGTTTTACTCATCTTTTTTGTTTAATTCTTTAATGCGTTTCCACATTTGTGGTAATAGTCCGACAGTTTTTACTAAAGACCCACTAGCGAACGTTCGTGCCATTTCTTTGAATGTGTCAATTGCGTTTTGTGAATAGCCAAACCACCAGACATCGGGCGTGAATAAAAAGCGGTTGACATGTATGTGTTGCGGAACGACTAATTCCATCAAGCCTTCTCTTCCGTGAGTCCTTCCATAACCAGAATCTTTGAAACCGCCCCAAGGCGTCTGACCGATTCCGTGCGTGTATAAAACTTCATTGACATTTACAGTCCCTGCAAGAATTTTTTCGGCGATTCTTTTGCCTCTCGACAAATCACTTGTCCAGACGCTTGCAGTTAAACCAAAGTCTGTGTCATTGGCAAGTTCGATGGCTTCATCTTCGGTTTTAAATGTAGCGATTGGAAGTGTTGGACCAAAAGTTTCCTCCTGCATTGGACGCATTTTGTTTGTGGCGTTTTTTATAACAGTTGGCTCAAAGAAAATTTCGCCTAATTCTTCATTTCTTTTTCCGCCTGTTAAAATTTCCGCACCGCTGTCTTTGAATGCTTGAATGTGGTCTTCGACAATTTTAGTTTGTCTTTCGCTCGACATTGAGCCGACGTCTGTATTCGCATCGTTTCCAAAACCTTGTCGAAGCTTTTTTGTTTTTTCGACAACCATTTTGGTGAATTTATCAGCGACTTTTTCTTCGACGTAGAGCCTCTCAACCGATGAACAGGCTTGTCCCGAATTTGTAAATCCGCCCCAGACAGCAGCACTTGAAGCCTTTTCAAGATTTGCATCTGCAAAAACGACCATCGGATCTTTTCCGCCTAGTTCAAGTACGACTGATGTTAAATGTTTGGCGGCATTTTCGGCGATTTTCTTGCCCGTTGCGACGCTTCCCGTGAACATAATTTTGTTCACGCCCGAATCAACCAAAGCCGCTCCCGTTTCGCCTGCACCTTGAACAATTTGTAAAACGTCTTTTGGTAAGTTGGCAATTTCAAATATCTCACCGATTTTTTTACCTGTCAGAGGCGTTAGTTCGGAAGGCTTCAAAACAACTGTATTGCCAGCCATTATTGCCATCACGACTTCGCCAAGCGGAATCGAAAAAGGGAAGTTCCACGCGGGAATAATTCCGACAACGCCGACGGGTTTGTAGATAATTTTTGAAGAACGCCCCATTAAACCAAGCAAGCCGATACCGCGTTTCTCAGGGCGAAGCATTTTCTCGGTATTCTTTGCAAAATACTGCATTAAATCCAAAACAGGTGTGATTTCAGCGGAGAGAGCCTCAGCGACAGGTTTGCCCATTTCGTCAGAAATAGTTCGTGCAATTTCATCCATCTCCGCTAAAATAACTTCTCTCGCACGCATTACAATTCGCTTCCTTTCAGCAAAAGAAGTTTTCTGCCAAATCTTGAAAGCCTTCCGCGATCTTTCAACCGCTTCTTGAACGTCTTTTTCAGAAGAAACTTTTACACGCCCGACTTCTTTGCTATTTGCGGGATTATATGAAACCAAATCGTTTTCTTTAACGGGAACTTCTACAACTGCACTCATAATTTTCTCCATGATAAAACGCGTTCAGAGTTCAAACTTCAGTTTATGAAAACGCAAGCATTAGCGAAGCGTTTTCTAGCGTCATAAACTCAGGGGTTTTGAACTGGTTTGAATTCGTAAATTAAACTTTTGAAGATTTTCAATAGTTCAATTATATTGCGTTTCACACGCCTCGCTTCGCTGGCGTGGCAAACTAAAGTTTGAACTCTGAACGCGTTTCATCCAAATCCTTTCATCTATCCCAGCATCTTCTCAACCACGCCATAGCTTGCATCCAATGCTTCCGATAATTTTTCGGGCTGCGAGCCGCCGCCTTCTGCCATGTCGGGACGACCTCCGCCGCGTCCGCCGACAATTGGAGCAATTTCTTTGATGATGTTTCCGGCTCTTATTTTGTTGGTCAAATCTTCGGAAACTCTCACGATAAAAGAAACTTTGTTTTCGCCTTTGTTGCCGATTATAACTACGCCTGATTTAACTTTTTCCATCAAACTATCGGATAGATGACGCATTCCACCTTTGTCTAAATCTTCGACAGATTTTGCCATAACTTTTACGCCGTTTACATCCTTTGCTTCGTCACCATTTGAAGAACCTGAACTAATCGCACCGCTCGCAATTTTTAGTTTTAGTTCGTCAACTTCCTTGCGTTTTTGCTTTAATTCGTCTTGCAATTTTTTGATTGCGTTCGGCAAATTATCTCTTTGCGTGTTCAAAACATTCAAAGATTCATCAATCAAAATCTCATCATCACGAAAACGCTTGAACGAATCAAAACCTGTAATCGCACGGATTCGACGAACACCCGAAGCGATTGCTTCATCCGCAGTAATTTTGAATGAACCAATGTCGCCTGTTGCACGAACGTGAGTTCCACCGCAGAGTTCTTTTGAAAATTCGCCATCACCGACGCTCAAAACCCTTACGTCCGAACCATATTTTTCGCCAAACATTGCCACTGCACCAGAACGCATCGCTTCTTCAATTGCCATTAAATCAGTATTTACAGGTTCATTTTGCAAGATATAATGATTGACCAAATCCTCAATTTCCTTAACTTCTGCATCAGACATCGCTTGATAATGCGTAAAATCAAATCGCAAATAATTCGGTGCAACAATTGAACCCGCTTGCTTCACATGTGTTCCCAAAACTTCTTTCAAAGCCGCATGAACAAGATGAGTCGCCGTATGATTCCGTCGCGTCGCATCACGTTTCTCAACATCAACTTCGGCTGTTACAACATCACCAACTTTTATCGAACCACTCTTAACTTTCGATTTATGCAAAGTAATTCCAGCAATCGGTGCAAAAGTGTCAAGAACGTGAGCAGTAAGCGGTGAGCGGTCAGCAGTTTTTTCTTTCTGCTCACTGCTTACTGCTAACGGCTTACCAATAAGAGTTCCGCGATCTCCAACTTGTCCACCCGCTTCTGCATAAAAAGGCGTTTCATCCAAAACGATTAAACCTTCATCACCTGACGCTAATTCATCAACCTTCTCATCTCCTTTAACAATTGAAATAATTTTCGCGTCTTCAACTTTCGTCTTTTCATAACCGTGAAAATTTGATGCGATTCCTTCATCTTCTAATGATTTATAAATCGGGTTTATTTTCTCATTTTGCTGAGTTTTGCCAATATTTCCTTGTGCTTGAAGCCTTTCTAAAGCTTTGTCAAAATTTCGGTCAAACATTTCTAATGGAATTTCAACTTTAGTCTCTTCGTTCAATTTTAGAAAGATTAAGTCTTTAGGAACTCCATAAGTGTCATAAAGTTTTGCCAAATCATCAATCAAAGCGGGCGGTGGAGAATCAAACATCTTCATTGCCCCTTCGATATTTTTCTCATCTGCATAGATTTCTTCCATTTGTTTAGTCCAGCCTTCCATTCCGCCTAGCTGTTCCAACATTTTCTTCATTGGTGCAGATTCAAAATTTTTCGCCATTTCAGGCGATTTCATCATCTCAATGATTTTTTCGGGTTCTTGTAAAAGCTCCTTAACTCCCTCTATTGCTTCACCGTCAGTAGGAAATGAGCCGAATATATTGCTTTTGTATTTACTACTTATTTCCGATAAAACTTCATTAAGTTTTTTGAGTCCAACCGTCAAAGTATTTCCAAATCTTTCTTCCTCAAGTTTCACCATTTTGCCAATGAAATCTTTTTGGACAGCGAGTTCGGGAAAAGCTTCTTTCATATTTTCGACGACGACATCGCAGACTTTGTGGAAAAATAAACCGTCAAAACCGAGATGCTCACGTCCGTGATAAATTGCCCGCCGCATAATTTTGCGGAGGACATAATTTCTGCCTTCATTACCAGGCAAAATTCCATCAGCAATCGAAAATGCAGTTGTTCTGGCATGGTCGGCAACGACTCGCATTGCAAAACCTTCTTGTGAATCGTATGAGTAATCTTTGCTGGACAATTCGGAAACAACATCTATTATCGGCTTTATCAAATCTGTATGATAATTCGTGTCAACGCCTTGCATTACTGCCGCTAATCTTTCCAAACCTGCACCTGTGTCAACGGATGGTGCAGGTAAGTTGTTTAGATTTCCGTCCGCGTCTTTATCGAATTGCATAAAGACAAGATTCCAAATTTCGATTGTGTCGTCGCCTGTTTCGGCATTGACAAATTCGGCACGGTTTTTTTCGGGGGTGTCGGGGTCGTCGCCCATATAATAATGGATTTCCGAACAAGGTCCGCAAGGTCCCGTGTCGCCCATTTGCCAGAAGTTATCTTTTGCATCGAAAGGCAAAACACGCGAAGGGTCGGCTCCCATTTTTATCCACAAATCTCTCGCTTCTTCATCAGCAGGAACATTTTCGTCACCCTCAAAATATGTGAACCAAAGGTATTTCGGGTCGAGTCCAAGTTTTCCTTCTTCGACGCTTCCAGTTAAAAAATCCCAAGCGAAACGAATTGCGTCTTCTTTGAAATAATCGCCGAATGAGAAATTGCCGAGCATTTCAAAAAAAGTATGATGCCGTGCAGTTTTTCCAACTTCGTCGAGATCGTTGTGCTTTCCGCCTGCACGGATGCATTTTTGTGATGAAGCGGCTCGTGTATAATTGCGTTTCTCGTTGCCTAGAAACACATCTTTAAACTGATTCATCCCCGCATTTACAAATAAAAGTGTCGGATCATTTGCGGGTAAAAGCGGTGCTGAATAAACGGCTTTATGTCCGTTTTTTTCAAAATACTCAATAAATTTTTGTCTAATTTCGCTACCTTTCATAATTAATTAAATAAATACCAGTAAAATAAAGGAAAATTTTAACACGAACAGGAATGCAAAACTATTAAGATACAAGCGTCTATAGAGAAGTTATGAAAAGAAAAACATTTTTACTGCTGATAATTATTTGGGGAATTAGTTTACAGACCGCGTTTGCACAGAAAACAGAGACGGAAAAAGAAGTCTCGAAGATTCGTTCGAGTGTTTTGCGAACCAACAAACTAATCAAAACTTTCAAGAAAACAAAAAAGTTTGTCGAGGGAGTTTCGACCGAAGGAACAGAAGCTACTTTTTATTCTTCTACGGCAGGTCTGAAAAAGATTCAAGCAGAGATTGCAGGCGAAACTTTTTATGCTAAAGCCGATTATTACTATTCGGATAGAGGTGAACTGATCTTTATTTACTCTCAAGAAAACCGCTATGACACACAGATCGGGATGAATCCAAAGGTCGTAAAAAAAGAAGAAAAAAGGCTATATTTTGCGAACGGAAAAATGATCAAGAAGATTACAACGATCACAGAAACTGATCTGAGCAATGAATCAGTTAACGAAGAAAAAGACATAGTTGATCTTGAAAACACTTTTCGGAAGGCTTTTAAAAATTAAAAAAAGCGCCAAATAACCAACTACATATTTGACACTTTTTTGATGGGAAATGTCTAAGCAAACGACAGCCTAGACTTCGTACGGTGCAGGAGAAAACTTTTTTTACGTTGGGGGTAACTTAAAACTTAATATTTTTGCGTTTCTCAGCCTTATATAAGGACACCGATATTGAGTGATTTCTAGTGATATACTTCAATTTGCTGGAGTGTGGATAAATTTAATTATATAAGTTTAACGAAAATTTGTAAATATAATTATTTACAGAAGTTTAAATAGTTACACTTTGGTAGAATCTACCTCTTCCACAACAGATGTACCTTCCGAAAAGTCTCCGCTTGTCCATTTCCATTTTTCATGCAATCTGATTCTGCCATCATTTAATATTTCGGGAATTGATTTACAGATTCCCGTCATTAGCTCACCTTTTTTATTCAAATGCTGATAACGCATATCTAAATTCCCGTTTTCATCTACCTTTGCAATCAGATTACCGAAGACAATTTCACCACCTGAATATTCCGCCCAGACCAAATTTTCATTTTGATGGTATTGAAAAATGGTTTCATCTGAGACTTCACCAGTTTCAGAGTTTTGGATGGAAGTAAAAGTCTTGCCATCATAATTTATTTTGTTCATATATTTTGAAAGAGAAATTAAAAATGTTTTTATAAATCAACAAAACTTAGTCTAAAATAAAAAAATGAATACAGAAAAATCTATTCAGGAAACTTATGCATTAAATAGCATTTGTTTTGGTTGCGGTCCTGCAAATGAAAAAGGCTTACAAATAAGAAGTTTTGAAGAGAACGGAGAATATGTTGCGGAGTGGGAATCAGAATCTCATCACGAAGCGTTTCCGGGAATGCTCAACGGTGGAATCATCGGCTCGCTTCTTGATTGTCATTCAAATTGGGCAGCGGCACATTTTCTGATGAAGAAAAACGATAAGGATCAACCCGATTGCACCGTCACGGCAAATTATTCGATCAAATTACTTCGTCCGACACCAAGCGATGCGACCATTTATCTGAAAGCAAGAGTTACTGAATCAAGCGAGGATAGAGCGACGGTCGAAGCAGAATTAATAGCAAATGATAAAGTTTGTGCGACCTGCGAAGGCTTATTCGTCGCCGTAACGGAAGGGCATCCCGCATATCATCGTTGGTAAAGATTTATGAATCAAAATCAAGATGCTTTTGGAAAACATCTTTTGGCTCAATACTGTAAACTCCTGAAAGGAGAGCCGATAACGGCGGAAATCGTCGAACGTGATGACCAATATATTGATCTCGGCTCAATGTCGAGATTGTATTTTAGTGAATATAATGAATGGTCGGAATTAGAGCAAGACTTGATTGACAGAGCAGAAGGAAAAATTCTCGACATCGGTTGCGGAGCAGGTCGCCATTCGCTTTATTTACAGGGAAAAGGTCTAGACATTACGGGAATTGACAAGTCTTCTGGCGCAATTGAAGTCAGTAAGCTAAGAGGTTTAGAAGAAGCTTTGGTTCGACCAATTGAAGAAATTGATGAGTTTGAACCCAACACTTTTGACACGATTATAATGTTTGGCAACAATTTTGGTTTGTTTGGCAGTGCAGAGAATGCAAAGCAGATATTAGCAAAAATGTATCGAATCACAACTCCGAATGCCAAAATTATTGCTCAAAGTCTGAATCCTTACATGACTGATGATGAAGTTCATTTAAGGTATCACGAGCGAAATAGAAAACTTGGCAGAATGGCAGGGCAAATCCGTCTGCGTATTCGTTATAAAATGTACATCGGCGAATGGTTTGATTATTTATTCGTTTCGCCTGAAGAGATGCAAGAAATTGTTAATGATACCAACTGGCGAATTAGCGAAATCGTAAAAAATGATGGAGCAAATTATTTTGCTATTATTGAAAAGAATCCGTGAAATCTGCGTTCTATTCTTAAAATAAAGAAAACTATGAAAACCAAAATACTTGTAATTTCAATATTAATTTCGGCACTTTGCATTTCTGCATCAGCTCAGAAAACTTTCAAGTTAAAAAATTATGTTTTAAGCAATGTGGGCGATGAATGGCAATACAAGAATCTCGCTCCCGATGGACTTTCGCCGATTGTTGTTGGCGTTTCGGAAAAACGTGATTTCAAAAGTGTTTCGACATTCAAACGCGATGAAAATAATGGCGATTATCGCCTGCAAACACTTGATAAAAAAGGCTTAACCGTTTATTGGCTTTATTTCAAAGGTGGCAGAGTTATCGAATATGAAAAACCTGTTCGGTTAATGCCTGCGAAATTAAAAGTTGGTGAAATCTATAAAAGCAGTTCTCCCTACAAATACCTCGTTAAAGATGAAGTTAAAGAAACAGGGCTACAAACTTATGAAGTTGAGATCATCGGCACAGAAGATATTAAAATTGGTGAAAAAACTTTCAAAGATACATTAGTTTTTACGACCAAAGCCCTGCGAACAGATTCGGGCGGAACTCAGAAAGGCTATGAGCTAAGAGAATGGCATGTAAAAAGAGTGGGTGCCATAAAAGTCACTGGAACTCTATATTGGAATGATGAAAAGGGAAATCGCACGCGAACTTTTAAGATAAATGCCGAACTCGAAAAAGCAAAAGTAAAAGGAAAGGAGATCAAAATTCAATAGTTATGATTTATTTAGTCGTACAGGGAAAAATTAAAGAAGGTGCAGAGGATATTTACACAGAATATTTAAAGGGAGTTGCACCTCTGATGAAAGAATACAGCGTTGAGGTTGAACTTGTTGGTGGCGGAATAGAGAGTGAATATCAGACAGATTTTCACGAACATAATGCCATTATGAAAGTTGCGGATAAAGAAACGCTCGAAAAGTTTTTAGGTGACGAAAGATATTTAGAGATTAAGAAAAAATATCGTGACGAAGCTTATGAGTATCTGCATTTAAGTTTCTTTGAAGGTCGCCCACCAAGGAAGATGGATTAAAAGAATTTATTACCCGCGAAATGACACGAAAGAACGCGAAAATCATCTCTTCTCTTTTTTTCGTGTCTTTTCGCGTATTTTGCGGGCAGCATCTTTCTTAAATTATTTTTTTCATTTGTTTCTCAAAATCATCCCGCAAGCCTAATCTTTCCATCCATAAAATCTGCTCTTCCATTAATTTGGGCAGATATGTAACGTCGTTCATCGCGTATTCGACTAATTCTTTAGTCCAAACTCTGTCCCAATTTCTGCCGAATTTTTTGCGTTGCGATTTGTCTAAATCAACGGCGAAATAGCGATAGAGAGTTTCGGCTAGAGAGACGGATTGGTTTGCACCTTTGGTGAGGATTTTTTCGGCGATCATCGTGTCGAAGACATTATTTGTTTGGTAGCCATTTTCATTCAAGAATCCGAGGTCAAATTTTGCGTTGTGAAAGATTTTTACGATTTGTTCATTTTCAAGAATTTCTGATAGTTTTCCAAGCGGAATATTTTCCGATGTTGGAACTAGAACATTAAAATCACCATCAGAAAATTGTACGCTAAAAAGCTTTGCTTTGCGTGGGTTCAAGCCGCCCGTTTCCGTATCACAGCCTAAAACATTCGCCCTCGATAATTTTTCATAAGCGGCGTTGATTTCTGCTTGGGTTCTTGTGATTAATGCGTGCAAAGTTTTCTCCTAAAAAATTATAAATCACTAAACACAAACTTAAAAATGAGTTATATTTATTGGCAATATGAATGTTGAATTAAACGAAGTCGAATGTCGCATCCTCGGTTGTTTGATTGAAAAGGAAAACACAACCCCCGATTATTACCCTTTAACACTCAATGCTTTGATAAACGCTTGTAATCAAAAATCCAATCGCAATCCTGTCGTTAACTATTCTGAGGAAACTGTCGAACAGGGATTGGAGAGTTTACAGGAAAAAAATCTTGTCTATGTTTTTTACGGTTCGGGAAGTCGTACACCGAAATACAAACATCTGACGGAAAGATTTTTTGATGTCGAACTTCACCAGATCGCTATCCTCTGCGTTTTGCTTTTAAGAGGTTCGCAAACTCTCGGCGAACTCAACCAACGCACGACACGCATATATGAATTCGTAGGTTTGGATGAAGTCAATCAAACTATTCAAGAACTCACACGCCGCGACGACCCGCTTGTCATAAAACTTTCAAAACAACCCGGACAAAAAGAAGTCCGCTATGCACATCTTTTATCAGGCGAAATTGATACAACAACGGTTGCTCCGACCGTTCAAACTCCAAGCGTTCAGATAAAAGATGACAGAGTAGAAAAGTTAGACCAAAAGGTTGAAAGTTTAGAAAGTGAATTAAACCAATTAAAAGAAAATTTTGAAGAGTTTAAGAAGCAATTTGAATAAAAGAAAAGGTATGCGGAAAGTTTTCTGCATACCTCTCTAAATTTGGAAAGAGGAATTATTTTACTTTCCTATGAATCTTCAATCTCACAATCTCATTAACTGTTAGATTAGAATTTTCTTGACTTTGAGCTCTTAGAACAAAGTCTTTATCAACTTTATGAATTCTCAATTTTGTTGCATCCCGAACGGAAAGATTGTTTAGTCCGACGCTTTGCATATCTTTGATAAATTCAGGTGTAACTTTGTGAATTTTTAGTCGGACGGCATCTTTTGAAGAAAGATCATTAAATCCGGCAGATTTCATTTCACGCATATATTCGGGCGTAATTTTATGGATTCTTAATTTAACAGCTTCGTTTAGCGTTAAGTTGGAAAATCCTAAAGATTTCATTTCACGCAGGAATTCAGGTGTAACTTTGTGAATTCGTAGCTTAACAATTCTTTGGAATGAATCGGTTGGAAATCCCATTCCGACGACTTCACGGACAAAGTTTGAATCAATTTTGAAAATTCTTGCTTTAACCAAATCTTTCATTGGTAGATTGGCAAAACCAGCTGCGGTCATTTCTTCTCTAAAGGCAGCATTTACTTTGAATATCTTGCCTTTAAAGAGGTCACTTGTTGTTAAGTTTTGAAAGCCTGCTGATAATAAATCATCAACGTCAGCAATAGTTAAATCCAGAGTTGTTGCCGAAAGCATTTTGCTGGTTGAAAATTCAAACTTGCGGTCTTGCATCGCGTTAGCAAAATCCTTGTTTGGTATGAAACGAAATTCTCCGATTCCCCGACCATTTCGGAAAACACCTGTGCATTCAATCGTTCCGGCTTGTCTGACGAGACGGAAATTTACTGTTGAATTTTCGCCTTCGGTTTGTGCTTTGGTCAAACCATCAATTTCATCAAAGGAGAAATTTGAGCCGTGAGTGCTATTTCCTCCTTTCTCGCTTTTATAGCTAAAATTCAGATTGATCTTATTTTCATCTTTTTCTTTGTCTTTATTCTTATATTTATAATTCCAATTATTATCATTTGCCTGCCACGTTCCCGTAATAGTTTCCTGAGCAGCAATTACGTATGAACCAACAACGATAATTCCGACACAAGCAAGAAAACGCGATAAAGTTTTGATAGCTTTATTCATTATGAAAAGACTCCTTATGGGTTTGAAATTCTTGTTACATAAGAAGAACACCGCTAAAAATGAGTTTATGACAATATTTTTAGATCATTAGCGAATAATAGAACACGGATTACGCAGATTAGGCAGATTTTTACCGATGTTTCTTTGAAAAATATCTGTGTCAATCCGTGCAATCTGCGTAATCCGTGTTCTATCTTATTTTGATTTAATATGAGTCTTTGGTTAATCCTTCAAAAGCTTCATCTACAAATTTAAAGTGTCTTTCATCCTCATCCATAACTGCTCCATGTTTTTTGTAGAAATTAATAGCGGGTTCGTTCTGCTTTAGAACTTGAAAGTCCATTCTGACAGCTCCGAAGTTCTTTCCGATTCGAGCGATTTCTCTTAACATTTTTTCGCCGACACCGTATTTTCGGTAATCTTTGGTAATAAAAATGTCCTCCAGATAGATGCTTTTCTGCCCACGGAAACTTGAAAATGTCGGGTAGAAAAATGCGTAGGCGATTGGTTTTTTGTTATCAAAAGCAATCAGGCTTTGCACAAATGCATTTTCGCCAAAAATTACTTCCTGCAAATCTTTTTCAGTAACTTCGAGATATTCAAGTAAATCTGTATATTCGGCAAATTCCTGCATTAAATTGAGAGTTGCAGAAATGTCTTTGGGGGTGGTTTTCTGAATTCGGATAGACGGATTTGGCATTTTAAGATGATAAATCAGAATAGTTTGAAATTGTAATAAAAGGTTATATTTTGGAGGTTTTAAAAATTACTAATTCAAACCATTCTGATCTATCTCCAGTTTCCGATCAATACAAACGGCGACCAGAAATACGGATGTGCAAAAGGTGCATTTTTATCAAACTTAAACGTAGATTTGGTTGAGGTTTTATTTAGTTCTTTGTAATAAGTGTCTAGTTTTTGGATGTATTCACGACTCGGCTTAAATGTTCCCGAAACGAAATTCTGCTGAACTTTTTGCATTGCTTCTGCTTTTGTCATCTTCGGGTTTTCTTTTCTGAAACGATAAAATTCGCTCATCAAAAGCGGAGTGCTTTCGTCGGCAACAGCCCAGAGAGCAGCAAGGACAGCTTTACCATTTTTGGCTTGAATGACGCTGGCGAGAGAATCTACTTCTTTTCCATTAGAGTCACTTGTAAAAGCCGTGTCGCAAGCCGAAAGCGTGACAAGTTCAACGTCTCCAAAATCCATTTCGGGAGAGTTTTTTAGGTCTTTGAGAGTCAAAATTTGTCCGTTGCCCAAGAGTAAAAATGAATTTGCCCAATTGCTTCCAAGCTGAAAATGGCTGGCAATGTGAACCGCTGTGAATTTCCTTTTTCCTTTTGTATTTTTTGTTCTGAGAGATTCCGAGAGACTGTTAAGTGTAAAATCTCTGTCCAAGAATCTTCTTCCTCTTAAAATGCCGTTTTCGTTTTGTTGATTTTCGTCTCTAATGATCGTCATCAATTCCCGTTTTGTCCCTGGGATCGGATCGAATTGAATTGCTTCCTGCGGGTTTTCAGGACTTTTGACCGTTTGAGGTTCGGAAACACCAACGCCCAAAGCAAGCCATTCAGTATTAGAATCAGAAACATCATCTCGTGTTTTTGGTGTTGTAACTACATTTCGATACTTTTCAACCAAATAAGTTTCCCCATCGGGCGAAAGGGTCGCAATCGGGATGTAACGAAGCGTTCCATCCAGGGACCAGACGAGCGTTTTGGCGTTTGCTTTAACCAACTCTTTTTCAATCGGTTTTATCAAAATATCATAAAGCTCCTTTCCGAGAGGACGCGGGTCAACTTCGATATTCTGCAAAGCTTTGCGGTATTCAAAGACTTTTTTGTTCAGTTCGACGGCAGATATTTCTGTTTTGCCGTCAATTTGTTTATCGGGCGTTGTTAAGATCACGCGATAGCGGTCTTTGGCTAAAACTGTGTAAAGTGTGACTGTTCCTTCACCCCATTTTTTAAGTTTAGCTTGAAGCGAACGATCATAGGTAATTCCTTCTTTCGTCTTTTTCCCGAGGGCAATAACCAAGTCATTCTCTAAAAATTTATTGAGTTTAGCTTTGGCTTTTTCCAGTTGGAGTTTGAGAGTTTCAATACGGTCTTTTTCAAGGTCTGAAAGTCTTCTTTTTCCTTTTTTTATTTCGGCTATTTGTCTTTCAATTTCTGAAGTTTGGTTTGAAAGTTGTGTGTATTTCTTAAGTAGGTTTTTTTCCGTTTCGTTTAATTTAACTCTGACATCCAAAGTGCTTGATTCGCTTCTATCACGACGGACGAAATCAAAATATTCTTCTTCCTTGAGCATCCGCAAAACCTGCTCAGCCTGGGCAAAATTTTCTTGTTCAATCAAAAGATCTGCGAGTTGGCGATAGGTGTTTTCGATTGTTGATAAATAAAATTTTTGAACTTTTGGGTCTAGTGTGCGAATAGATTTTCGCAACTCCTGATATCTGTTAACAGCTTGTTTTCCGTAAAAAATAGCTAAATTCTGATTGCCTATCTCTTTCCAGACAGACAATAGATAATGCAAGGTTAGAGCTTCTTCACCCTTAAAGCGTGAGCTGTTTAAACTTAATGCACGATTAAAATAGTTCACCGAATCTTGTTTCTTTTCAATTCTAAATGCATTAAGCCCGATATTATTTAAAGCCCGAACTCTACCTTCTTCAAAGTCGGTACTTTCCAGAAGTGTAAGAGCTTGTTTGTAGTATTCGAAGGCTTTTTGTGGTTCTCCAAACTTGAGATACAATTGCCCCAAATTTTGTAAAATCATCGCTTCACGATTTTTATCATTTTCTGCACGCACATGAGGCAAACCTAACTCATAATAAAACTTTGCATTCTTCTTATCACCAAATGCAAGGTACATATCACCGACGTTATTGATAGCTTCTATCGCATAATAAAAAGAATTTGGTTCGTAATTCTTTGTTTCAAAGAAAAGTCTGACCGCGTGATTATAAAGCTGAAAGGCAAGTTTTTTTTGTCCGAGAGTAGAGTAAATTACGCCTATATAATTTGCGGCTTGTGCTTGCTGAATTTTGCGCTGGATTTTGCCAAAAAGTTTGTAAGCTGTTTTGTGTTCCTCCAAAGCTTCCGCATATTTGCCTAAAGTTTGTAGTACCACACCCATTTCAAGCGAAGCTTTGCCCTCGCCATTTATATTATTTGTCTCTTTGTAAAGATTTTTTGCCGTCCGAAATTTTAAGAGGGCTTTATTGTAGGAATCTATGTTTTTTTCTTCGGCTAATCGTTCTCCTTCAAGGTAAGCTTGGTTGGCTTGCATTAACTTTTGATCTGGTTGAGCAAATACGTTCAGCGATAAGCCGAAAATCAGAGCAACGACCAAAAACATAAGCCGGTTTCGTGATTTTTTTAGAATGCCTTGTTGCATAGATACAAAATTCCTTACCATTTAGAACAAATTTTTAAGAAAAACTTGCAAAAAAAATTATACAAGTTGAATAAAAAATTAGTAAGGATGAAAAATTTCCATTTCTGACGTTGGTAAAAAGCCGTTTCACAACACAAAAAAGCCGTTTCACAACAAAAGTGTTCATTTGTTTGAAAAATAGCAGGTAATATAAACCTCTTACACTTTAAACCCACACCGTAGCAAAATCTTAGTGCTATAATTTTTCTGCTTTATATAAATAATTAAATTATGGCGATTGATAAAAGCGTTCCAAATAAGAATCATACAGAGAAACAAAGGCAAGATATTTTAGTAGAAAAGTCTTGGTTTGTTTGGGTTCTGATGTTTGGTTTTTGGACAGTGTTTTCAACTGTTTTAACTATCCAAGATTTATTTATATGGATTGAAGCTCCTGAAAAATTTGAAGGTTGGGCGGCACTATTATTTAATTCATTTCCATATTATTATTCATGGTTTGCTTTAACTCCCTTAGTGTTTTGGCTTGGCGAAAAGTTTCGTTTTGGCGAAAAAGAAAAGAACTTAAGAAATGTCATAATTCATACCTTTTTGGGGGTACTAACTGTAGCAATTTACCTTGCTATTACTTCTTTTATTACTTCTTGGGTTGCAGGTAAAGCATCTGAATTTGAGAATTTTGCGGCTATTTTTAATAAACGTGTATATATGGTTGGGCATTTCCAATTTATTGTTTATTGGGCAATTTTAGGTGTTTATATTTCATTTGAAAACTACAAGAAATTCCGCGAAAGAGAAAGAGAAGCTTCAAGATTACTCTTACGTTCAACATCTCTAGAATCACAACTTGCAAAAGCCCAGCTAGATGCCTTGAAGATGCAACTTCATCCGCATTTTCTTTTTAATACACTTCACGCAATTTCCGCTTTGATGGAAGATAGTCCGAAGAGTGCGAGGCGAATGATCGCAAGGCTCGGAGAACTTTTACGTTCGACTTTGGACATATCCGAAAAGCAGACTATTCCATTGGAAAAAGAATTAACTTTAACCAAATTATATCTCGAAATTGAACAGGAAAGATTTCAAGACAAGCTTAAAGTGAAAATGGATTTTCCCAAAGAGGATTTAGACTGTTTAGTCCCGAGCTTGATACTCCAGCCATTGGTCGAAAACGCAATCAAACATGGGATCACAGATGAAGAAAAAAATGCTGTAATTGAAATTAAGGCGGTAAAAAGGAACAAGAAACTACATATCTTCGTAGGGGATAATGGACCGGGATTTTCTGAAAATCAAACAATGGAGATGCAAGATGGCATCGGTTTGAGCAATACAAAAGCTCGACTTGAACAGCTTTATGGCAGTGAACACGAATTTAATATTGGAAATTCAGAAAAAGGCGGAGCATTAATCGAAATCATACTTCCTTGTAAAAAAGCGAGAACTACCGATGAAAATGAATAATTCGAGCGAAAGCGAAAGCATTAGAGTTTTGATAGTTGATGATGAACCTTTAGCAAGAAAACGCATCAGGGATTTGCTCGCTGAACGTGATGAATTCGAGATCATCGGCGAATGCTCAAATGGAAAAAATGCCATCAAAGAGATTGAAAAGAATGTCGCTGATCTAGTCTTTCTAGACATTCAAATGCAGGATATGGATGGCTTTGAGGTTTTGGAAAAACTCGAAACCGATTCATTGCCAACAATAATTTTTGCTACTGCTTACGATAAATATGCTTTGAGAGCCTTTGAAGTTCACGCCGTTGATTATTTATTAAAACCCTTTGATGATGAACGTTTTGAAGAAACGCTCAATCACGTGCATAAGCAAATAAAGAAAGACCAAATTGAAGGTTTGAGCGAAAAACTTGCTTCTCTTTTATCTGATTTTAATAAGTCTAAAGACAAAAAAGAATCGGAAAAAGCTAACAAAAATAAGACTCAAACATACCAAAAACGCCTCGTCATAAAATCCACAGGAAAGATATCTTTCATCGAAATTGAAGATATTGATTGGATAGGTGCTGAAGGTTCTTACGTAAGTCTAAATATTAATGGTAAGTCTCATTTAATGCGTGGAACTCTGAAAAAATTGGAAGAAATGCTAAATCCTGAACAATTTTTGAGAATTCATCGCTCAACGATCATCAATGTTTCTGCTGTTCAGGAGCTAAAACCGCATTTCCATGGAGAATATGTAGTTATCCTAAAAAATGGAAAACGCCTAAAGCTTTCGAGGAGTTATAGAGAAAGTGCGGAACAATTGCTTGGAGGTGAATTCTAAAAAATATCAAAAAACACGAATAAGCCGTTTCGTAACAAAAAACAGCCAACATAAAACATAAAGGTTTTCTATCAGTTCATAGATTCCTAAGATACTCCCATAACGTATTTATTCTAATTAAATACGAGAGCGTAAGTTACTTCTAACCATAGCTCCTCCAAAGCTACACAGAATAGTAACTTACGCTCATTTAATAGGTAATAAATTCTGTGGGTTTTTAGATAATTATGAGATATTTTTCAATTACTGCATTTATCGCTGGATTTGAAAATATATTGTTCGTTTTTATCCTTTTACTCCTATTAATACTTTCCGCTCAAACTGTTTCAGCCAAAATTCAAATTACAACGAGTTCAGACCTTTTATCAGAAAATCAAATTTCATATTCCCGAACTCAAGCAATCATAGATGATTTACGTGAAAAAACCGGCTTAAACAGTATCGAAATAGATGAAAGCGGAATTTTAGGCTACGACATTTCCGAAGCTCCGATTGGTGGTTCGGAAAAAATGCGTCAGCTAATTTTAGGAGCTATAGACGACAACAATAATACTTTTCAAATTTCAAACTCTCCAAAATCTAAAACAGTTCATTTTAGCAAAACAGATCAAGGGACTTTAGATTTAGAAATGGGGATGGTTTTTTATGACATTAGATTCGATTTTTCTGATTTTGAAAACGCCAAAAAGTATTCATCAAAGGAATCTCTCGAATCTTTCAGTTTGGGAATAATGATTTTCCATGAAATAGATCACAAGGTAAGTTACGACCCCGACGACCCAATTCCCGAAAAGGGCTTCCGTCCTGATAAATCTAAAAAAAATGTACGAGGTGTCATTGAAAATACAAATATTGTCAGAAATGAGCTTGGATTGATTTTAAGAGATAAAAAATCTGCCTTTGGTAAAAAATATAGAGGTAAACTTCGCTCATTAAAAAACACAATCCAAATCAGATTTTTTGATAGTTTTGGTAAACGTAAATTTTTACGTTGGAAGCTGGAAAAGAAAAGAGCTGGGAAACAGTCTATGCTTTCCAAGTTCCATTTTATAAATTAATTGTACCCATTTATTACAAAGTGCTTTTGTTTTGCACAGTTCGGATTTAATCTTCCAAGATTTTGGAAATTATTTAAAGATTATAGTTTATAAAGTCTGGATAATGGTTAAATTCTCAATTAGTCAATTTATGTTTGCTAATGACAAAAGCACTTTTAAAATATGGACTCCACAATCAAATTTACTGATCGATTTTGGTTTAGCTGGCTCATAATCATTGGGTTTTGGACATTGATTGCAATGCTTGAAACCTTTCAAATCTATCTTAGGTTTTTACCTGATGAGTATGACATTTTTGTTGAGGGACAAAAGATTTCTTGGTTTCAGTGGGCTTTAAGAAATGTTCCCGGTTGGTATATTTTAGCTTTTTCAACTCCCGCCATATTCAAACTTGGTAAGTTATACTCGTTCGAAGATGAACGCAACAAATTGACTACCTTTTTAATACATTTGTCAATTAGTTTCATCTTTGCAGTTTTATATTTAGCACTTGAATCACTTTTAGCCAGATTGATAACGGGTGTCCCCATTAATTTCGAGTTGTTTTGGGGCACGTACACAAATCGCCTCAAGGTAGCTTTTCATTTAATTGTAACTTCATACTGGGCAATTTTAGGTGCAGGTTATGCAATCAATTTTTACAGCAAATACCACGAACGTAAAACTCAGGCGGCTAAATTTGAGCTACGCTCTTCAAAATTGGAAACTCAACTCGTCAAAGCCCAACTTGACTCATTAAAGATGCAACTTCATCCGCATTTTCTTTTTAATACACTTCATACAATTTCCGCTTTAATACAGGACAATCCGAAAATTGCCAGGGATATGATTGCTGACTTGAGTGAACTTTTGAGATTTACTCTAGATGCAGTTGAAAGACAGACAGTTACTCTCAAAAAAGAAATAGAAATTACGAAATTATACTTGGATATTGAACAATTAAGGTTTAAAGAAAAACTAAAAGTCGATTTCCACATTAGTGCCGAAGATTTGGCAGCTTCTGTACCAAGTTTTATCCTTCAACCTTTAGTAGAAAATGCAATCAAGCATGGTATAACGGGAAAAAAGGAAACAGCTAAAATTGAAATAAAAGCTTCAAGAATAAATGACGATCTTGAGATATTAGTTGCAGATAATGGAAAAGGATTTTTCGAGCAGCAGGTTGAAAAAGTAAGCAAAGGAATCGGCTTAAACAACACAAAATCAAGGCTTGAGCAACTATATGGAAGTAAGCATAAACTTATAATCGAGAATTCAAAAGAAGGCGGAGGGGTTATTCGAATTGTTATTCCATACGTGAAAGAAAAAGTATTTGATGATAACTAAAAATGAAAAAATTAAAGTTTTAATTGTTGATGACGAACCCTTTGCAAGAAAGCGTGTGAAAGATTTGTTAGGTGATGAAAAGGATTTTGAGATCATTGGTGAATGTTCAAATGGAATGGAAGCAGTGCAAGCGATTTTGGATAAACCAGCTGATCTCTTGTTTTTAGATATACAGATGCCGGATATGGATGGTTTTGAAGTTTTAGAAAACCTTAAAAATGAGAATCTGCCCAGTGTGATCTTTGTAACTGCTTATGACAAATATGCTTTGAGAGCATTCGAAATTCACGCCGTTGATTATCTTCTAAAGCCATTTAAAGATTCAAGATTTAAGGAAGTAATTGACCATTTCAAAAAAGTTTATGGAAAAGGTGAAATTGAAAGTTTAAGCGGAAAATTAACTAATTTATTAATCAGTTACCAAGGCGGAATTCAAAAAGAACAACAAATAGAATCTCAAAGTGAAGAGAAAATATATCAAACCCGCTTCATAATTAAATCCACAGGAAAAATATCATTTCTAAGCGTAGATGATGTCGAATGGATCGGAGCTGAAGGACCTTATGTTAGCCTAAACATAAAGAACAAAGCTCATCTTATGCGAGAAAGCCTTAAAAACCTTGAACAAAACCTCGATCCTAACAAGTTTCTTAGAATTCACCGCTCAACCATTGTCAACATATCATGCATAACCGAATTACAGCCTTATTCTCATGGCGATTACATTGTCATACTAAGCAATGGAAAAAAACTAAAACTTTCCAGAGGTTATCGAGATCAAATAGAAAAAATTCTCAAAAATTAAATTGAACAATAGAATTCAAACTTCATCATAGATATTTATTCATTACGTAAAATAACCATTTCATTACACCCAACAGCTGACTTGTAACATAACTATTTCCTAAACAAAACACACTTTTTAATATCGGCTAAGTCACATTTAATTTAGCTATGTGTGCAGGAAAGACAAGAGCATGAATCATCTTTCATGAACTCTTCCCAAAGTTTTGGGACATATAGATGATCCAGGCTCTTTCTTAATTTAATTCAAGTATTTATTAAGGATTTATTTATGTTTCAGAAAAAGAGAAAAGGTTTATCGTTTTTGTTTAGTTTGTCGCTAATTTTTGCTTTATTTGCTTGTGGCAATGCCCAAAGAAAGCCGACCGAAGCAATGTTCCAGAAAATTATGCCGGGCGATAAAGTTGTTGATGCAAGTCGTATCAAGCCTCACAAGGTCAAATATGAAAAAGGCGGGGGATCAATGATTTATGATCTTCAAAAAATCGAAAAAGATGGCAAGAAAGTTTACGAAATGCGTATTTACTTTGGGGATGAAAGTTCAACACCCGATAAGATTTATTTTGATACGAAAACTTTAGCTTACATCGGCAGACGTTTGGAATTAAAGAACTATACGATTGATGTCAAATATTCCAATGGAAAATTCACGGGTGATCTGATTCCTGCTAAAGACTCGAATTTTAATCCACGAAAATACAATAAAGCCTATTCACACACTTTCTTTGAGCCTGCCATTGTTAATTATTTTATCGCCGCGTTACCCCTAAAAGAGGGCTATAAGGCATCAGTGCCAACGATTGATCTCAATAACGGTTCAGAGATTTGGTGGGCAAATATTGAAGTTCTCGGTAAGGAAAAGATTGAGTCCAATGGTAAAACTTACGACACTTGGAAGGTGCGTTCGAAGGGAATAAAAGACAAAACGATCTGGATCAGTAGGACAGAACCTTTTGCTGTCAAAATGGAAACAGGCGGAAACTGGGGAGCTTGGATGGTAAATGAATCTGTTGAAAGCAACTCTTCTAAAGCTGTTTCTAATAAATCGGTCGGCGTAAATTCAAAGAAAACAAGTAGCGATCCTCTCGCTTTTTTTGCCGGAACCTGGAAAAGAGAAGGGATGGAAGGTTTTGAAAAATGGGAAAGAGCTGGCGGAATGGAATTCAACGGCAGAGGCTACAAATTAGCTAACGGCAAAGAGAAAACTACCGAAAAAATGGAAATCAAATCCGTTGACGGTAAAGTTTATTTCATCGCTACATTACTTGAACAGGGAAGTGGTAAACCGATAAAACTTGCGTTCACGGGAATGAAAGCAAATGAATTCTCTTTTGAAAATGCTGAAGGTAAAATTCTCAAAAAAATTCTCTTTAGAAAATTATCTGATGTAGAAATGACTGTGCATCTTACAGATGGGAACGATAATAGCTTTTCCTACAAGTTACTTAAGCAATAAATGGAGGTATGCAAATGGAAAAGCCCCCGATCAGTAGGAAAGATAATATTGTTGTTCAAAAATTTTCGGATGAAACTTTGATTTATGATCTAAATGTGAACAAGGCATTCTGCTTAAATGAGACACTAAGACAGATTTGGGAGTTATGTGATGGGAAGGCAGATATTGATGAAATAACACTAAATTTGAGTAGGGGATTAAATAAGCCAGTTGATCAGAATCTAGTTTGGTTGGCTATAGATCAATTAAAAAAGGCAAACCTCATTTCTTACGACAATCGAATGAAAAACCCCATAGAAGGATTAAATAGACGGGCAATTATTAAAAAAGTAGGTTTTACTTCGCTTATTGCACTACCTATGCTTTCATCAATAGTTGCTCCCGAAGCAATTATGGCTCAATCTGTCTGTACTCAAAATACAAATACTTGCTCATTAGATTCCGAATGCTGTTCGGGCATTTGTGCCAATACCGTTCGGGGACCTGAATGTTGTGCCACTAGAATAGGTAACTCATCCCCCGGAACAGCCGATATTGATACGGTTACTTGTCCAATTGGACCTCCGTGTTCCATCGTTGGGATTTGTCAAAGCACAGCGGCAAGCTCCTGTTGCAGTGGTTTGACAGCTCCAACTACAGTCAATTGCAGACCGCTGAACAGTACAATTCAAGAATGCGAATGTGCCTGTGGATAACTAATCTACTAGTAATAAGAAGGAGAACATCTTGTGCATTTAAATTTGATAAATGGAGTTTTGGTATTTTGCTTAGTAATAAGTTTCATTATGGTTAATCTCACATTTGCTCAGAACTTGTTTGATGAAAATGCGAAAGAAAATAAACAGCAGAAAATAGAATCAATTGATTTCATCAAAAAGGAAAATGAAGAGGTGAATAGGGTTCTCCGCATTTGGCTAAATAAAGAGCCACCAAAAGTCTTCTTAAAATCAAAGTTCGAAAACAGACATTCGGGAAAAATAAATTTGGAAGAATATCCGCAAATCCTTTCTTTCTTGGGAGATAGAAAAAATCCTTTCGGGAATATGCACCCGGATGCACCTATCGAAACCAAACAATTTGGAAAACTCGTAGGACTTTGGAAAGCAGAAGATACAGTTTGGGTTAATGGAGAATGGAAATGTTGTTGGAGTGGGGTTTGGGCATTTAAATATACAGTTGACGGATTTGGTATTCAAGACTATTACGTTCAAAAAAAGGAAGATTTTCCACCACCGCCAAGAGCTATCAAACGAGATACAAATTTGACGCTTATTCGAGTGTTCGATCCTAAGAATAAGATATGGAATATCGCTCGAATTTCAAATGGCGGAAAAGAGTCAGGTGGCAGTAACTTCGCAACATTCACCGCAATAAAAAAAGATAGCGAAATAATTATGTCACCTAGAAATACTGAAAGCCGATTATCCGTAAGAATGATTTTTTATGGTTTGGAGCGAGATTCTTTCAAATGGCGTTTGGAAATCTCGCAAGATAAAGGAAGAACTTGGAAGAAACGCTTCCTGATAAAGGGAAGAAGAATGGAATTTGAAGCTAATGAAAAAAATAATTGAAGACACCAATATCTTATTGAAGTTTTAACCAAAATTGATGAAATCAATTTTGGTTGTATTAATGCTTTTGAAAGTAAAAAAGAGGAAGTCACAATTTGGTGTTTGGTAAGCGGGAATAATCTGGACACTTTTAAGTACTAAAAAAATACGGCTCAAATAATCAAATTTAAATTCAATAAACGCGGGAGATTAAAGTTAATGTTAACAATCCTAAGAAAAACCTTATTGGGAATTTTGTTTGTTCTTATCTTATGTACATTAGTTTTTTCGCAGAATAAATTTAGTGTCAGGTCAGTTTTAGACAAGTCTCAGCTGAGCGATGTTGAAAGAGCAGTAAATTTTTATTGGAATCCGAAGTCCAAAGAAGACCCTAAAAAAGCTGTAAAATTGCTTGAAGAGATAATTCAAAAAGATTCGGATAATTGGGTTGCCTCATATTGGATTGCATATATTTCAACACAAATTTTTCGTTCAGGTACTCAAAATAAAGATTATCTTGATAAAGCTCAAATTTTTTTTGATAAATCCTACGAATCATTTAACAAGAAGCCCGTTGATTCTGCAAAGCCATATTTCTTTGCTCTCAGGTCGCTTATTGAAACTTTTAAAGGAACACAATTTGCGGCTAGAAATGATATGGAGAAATTCACTACCTATCAAGAAAAATCTCGGCAAGATGTAGAAAAAGGATTAGAAATTAGTCCTAATAATCCTGTTTTGATGGTTTTGGCTGCAACTCAACAAATAACGGCTAATAGAGGTAATTTTAGTCAAGCTATCTCAACTGTATCGTTACTTGAAAAGGCAAAAGAAGATTTTCAAAAAATTAAAGATAGAAGCCCTGCAGATATTACATATTGGAATGAACATTGGATAAAATTTTGGTTGGCAAGGGCTAAATCAATGTTAAATATGTCAACCTTTGAAATTCTCCCTGTGCCTGACAATATAAAGAACTTAAAGTGGATAGAACTGCGAAAAGATAGTTTGAATGATGGGCGGAATAAAAATTCAGCGGATGGAAAGGCATTTTATTATTCATATCAAAAGGAAAAAGATATGCTTTGGTTTAGATTCGACCTGCATAATCAGATTAGCATCAATGCTCCTGCTGTAAGTGTCTCATTTGATGTTGATGCTAATCAAAATAATGGAATAAATTGGTATGGGAAAAATTCTACATTCAAGTTTGATAAAATGGTTTCGGTTGGTCCTATAAGAAAAAGAGAAAAAGACTATTTCGGTTATAACGGAATAACTAATGAGATGGGAGTCCGTAGTCAAAACTGGGTGAATGTAAAAAAAGGGAATGCTACATTTTTCTATGATGTACAAATGAACTCATATTTTCTAGGGATAAAACGCTCTGAGATTAAATCAGACTTGAGTGTTTTCAATGTAATTGGATCTGTAGGTCAAAATGCTATGTGGAATGATGATTTCGGTGAAGAAGGCTACTCGACAGTAAAAATTGATTCTGATTGATATTTTTAGCAAAAGATACAGAAAAAATTATCCCGAATGTATTAGGACAAAGATTGACAAACAAATTGCGGGTATTTCTATCTCCAGTTGCCGATTAATACAAACGGAGACCAAAAATACGGGTGTGCAAAAGGAGCATTTTTATCGAATTTGTATGAACCGGCTTTACTTTGAGAATCGTAAAATTGAGCTAACTTTTCAGTGTAATCATTGGTTGGTTTAATTTTACCTTTTACAAAATCCCTTTGGACTTTTTGAATAGCTTCCGCCTTTGTCATTTGCGGGTTTTCTTTTCTGAGGCTATAAAACTCCGACATTAAAAGCGGCGTGCTTTCGTCAACAACTTCCCAAAGGGCGGCGAGGACGGCTTTGCCGTTTTTGGCTTGAATGACATTGGCTAGAGAATCAACCTCTTTTCCATTTGAGTTTGCAACCGAAGCCGTATCGCAAGCCGAAAGAGTAACGAGTTCGGTGCCCGTAAAATCTAAATCGGGAGAGTTTATCATTTCCTTGAGCGTTAAGATTTGCCCATTTCCCAAGAGCAAAAATGAATTTGACCAGTTGCTCCCAAGTTGAAAATGACTGGCAATATGAACGACTGAAAATTTATTTTTGTTACCGAGAGTTTTGGCAAAATTTTGTTTCGTAAACTCAGCATCCAAAAATCTCTCGCCCTGAAAAATTCCTTCGTCCTGAGGATTTTTTTCATCTCGAACAATTTTGGCAAGTTCTTTTTTTGTTCCGGGAATTGCCGAAAACTCGATCAAGCTTTGCGGGTCGTCCGGGCTTTCAACCGTCTGTTTTTCCGAAACGCCGACGCCCAACGCACGCCATTCATTGTCAATGTTTGAAATATCATCGCGTGTTTTTGGTGTGATGCTGACGTTCTGGTATTTCTCAACCAGATAAGTTTTGCCATCGGGCGAAAGTGTCGAGATCGGAAGATAACGAAGCGTTCCATCTAAAGACCAGACGAGCGTTTTGGCGTTTGCTTTTACCAACTCTTTTTCGATCGGCTTTATTAAAATATCGTAAAGCTCCTTTCCGAGAGGACGCGGATCGGTTTGTATGTCCTGCAAAGCCTTGCGGTATATATAAATTTTTTTGTCTAATTCATCGGCAGAAATTTCTGTTTTTGCATCGGTTTGCTTTTCGGAAGTCGTCAAGATTACGCGATAACGATTTTCGGATAAAACCGTGTGCAGAACTACCGTGTCCGCTCCCCATTGTTTGACCTTTTCGAGCAAATCATAATCGTAAACAGGTTTTTCCGAATTTTTCTGCTTGAGCTTTGCAACTATTTCTTCGTTCAAAAATTTATTCAATTCGCTTTCTTGATTTCTTGTTAATAGACTTTCAAAACGTTCGAGCATCTTTTTTTCTTTTTCGTTAAAAGAAAGCTTCGATGCAAAATCCTCTGTAACGCTCGAACTGCGGCGGACGAATTCAAAAAACTCTTCCTCTTTGAGCATTCGCAAAACTTGTTCGGCGGCGGCATAATCTTTTGTTTCGATCAGCAAATCCGCTAATTCACGATATGAATCTGCTACTGATTCTAGATATTTTTTTCTGACCGAACGGCTCAAACCCAAAATCGAACGTCGTAACTCTTGAAATTTGTTAACTTCCTGCTTCCCGTAAAAAACAGCGACTCGGTTGTTACCTTTCTTTTTCCAAGCCATTCTCAAATTTCGCAGGACAAACGCTCCGTATGCTTTATTTTTAACTTTGTTTGAAATAAGGAAAGCTTTATTTAGATACTCGATCGCTTTCTGAGGTTCATTTTTATTAATATGAACTTTCCCGAGATTGCTAAGTGAAGCCATTTCGCCGACCGGAATCCGTAATTTTCTTTGCAAAGCGAGAGCTGTCTCAAAATTTTCAATCGCTTTCTCGTTTTTTCCGATCTCCAGATATAAAGTACCAAAGTTGCTCAAAGTCGCTGCTTGAAACATCTCGATTCCGGCTTCTTTCTGAATTTGCAAAGATTGCGTGTAAAGCTTGATCGCTTCTTCTCTGTTCCCAAGACTCTTTTGAGCTACACCAACATTTACCAAATTTATCGCTTCACCGATTTTGTCGCCGATCTGACGGTACAAAGCGATTGCTTTTAAGTGATAATTAATCGCTTTCTGATAATCACCAAGTTCGTCGTAAGTTCTGCCGATATTGCTGTGTGTTGAGGCAGTGTTTCTAACTTTAAAAGTACCGTTTCCTTCGATTGCGTCGAGTTTTGCGAGTCCTTCTTTATATAATCCAAGTGCTTTTTCTCTTTCCCCCAAGCTATTGTAAACGCTGCCAATTGAGATTAAAGTTAAAACTTCGCCGTTCTTGTTGCCCGTTTCGCGTCTAAGCGGTAGAGCTTTCTGCAAATAATCCAAAGCCTTCTGATAATCGCCCGCATTGTAGTGAAACATTCCTAGATTGTTCAGCACCGTTGATTGCCCCGACTTGTCTGATACTTCTACAAAAAGTTTCAAAGCCTGTTCAAAAAAACTGACGGTATCAGAGTTTTTATTGAGCAGAGATGAGGCAAATCCACGCCCGAGCAAAGTTGCAGCAAGACCTTTTTTGTTCTTGGCTTCTTTATAAAGTTCGCCTGCTTCCTCGTATTTCAGTAATGCTTTTTCGATATTCTCTCTTTTCTTAACTCGCACTAAACGGCGTGCTTCCTTCAAAGTCGCATCAGCTTGAACCTTCTTATCCAAAGCGTTCGGCTGTCCGAAAGTGTGCGGAACGATCAAAAAAAGCAAAAACACCAGTATCAAAACACTTGGCTTTATCAGAAAAAAAGTCTTCATATAAAAATGAGTAAAAAAGGAGCGGAGTAACTTCTCTAAACAATTATTATTGAAAATTTAATAAGAAAGTTGCAAGCGGTTTTGATTCTAAAAAAGAGTTGGCTGGTTGTTTGGAAGATTGGAATTTTTTGCAGATTTCGCTTTACGGTTTTTAATTTTACTCTGTCGCTTTACCCAACGTTTGCGTTTTGCTTTTGGTTCAATTGATCTGTAACGGCAGTCAACGCCACGTTTTTGAAATTCTTTCTGCGTCCGCTTCATCGCCTTTTCGACAACTCTTTCATCGAGCCATTCGGGGAAATGTTTTCTAAATAAGCCTTGTGTCAATTGCTTATGATTCATCGAAGCGATCCAAACCCATTTCGTAATATATTTCGCAAACCGCTCGGCGTAATTTTCAGGATTCAAAGGCAGAATCGGCATACATGACAAACGCGTTTCAATTCCCGCTTCAAAATACAATTTCAAACCACGTTTGCGTTCGATAAGGCTCGGTGCTTTCGGTTCAAAGACTTTTTTCACATCATCCCGATCTGTATGAATCGAATAACTCACCAAAACGCTCGTCTTTTTCGAGAGCTCCTGCAACAACGGAATATCGCGTTTCACATCCCTCGAAGTCCCGCGAGTCTGCACTTCCAATTCAAGTGGCGGATTCTCCAAGAAAAACTCTAAGATCGGCGGCACAAGTTTCAACTTTCGCTCGATCGGCATATAAATATCCGTCGCATTGCCAAAATAGATCTTCGAACGCCGAACTTTCTCCCGCTCTTTATGCAGAAGCTCAACCAAATTAGTCTTATAATCAATCCATTCACCCCAACCCGTCGCATCCCACTTTTCCTCAACCCGCCCCGTAAAATAATTCATCTTGATCGCCGAACAAAATTCACACGCAAAGACGCATCCTTGATACGGATTAATGGCGATATTCTTCCCATAAGTCGAGGAAAGAGCATTCTTGGCTTGGCTTGGTTTGAGTTCAAACGGCATATTTATATTTTACCAAAAACACGTCGTTTCATAAATGGGATAATTTAATTAGTCGGGAAATTTTACATATACTTTTTTCTTGCTTGGTTTCCATTCCAGAGCGACATAGATCGCTTTATTTTCCTGCGGTTCGCTGGTCGTAGGATAAACTAATCCGTTGCCTTCGCTCCAAGATGTGAAGATGTTTAAACTTTCGCCGCTTCCATCTGCTTTTGGAGTATAGAATTTGTATGGCAGATTCTTTTCATTGAATTCGAAGGCGGCAAGTTTCTCGCCGTTTTCATAAACAACAAGTCTTTCTTTTTCATCAATTTTAAAGTTTAAATCGGGCGAGCGTTTAGCGATTTTGCGGAAGATTCCATAAACGAGATGTTTGTTCCAATGAAGAAATCCGGCGAGACTTTTTTCGGACATTTTTGTTGCCTTGCCATTCCGACTACGAATTATCCAACCTTTTTTGCCATTGACGTAGGCGATTCTGAAAAACTTGTCATCTTGTTGGATGATTTTAAATTGCGGAGAGTCTAGGTTTCGTAAAATTTCATTTTGGTATGGTTTTTTAAAGGCTTCTTCCTTATGAATTGCTCGAATGTATAAACTCTCTATTTCCGACCAGTTTTTTCGTCCCCCGAGAGCTTTCATCATTTGCTCGACTTTGGCTTGTGCCTTTGCATCACTTTTCGTTGAGACATTTTTTTGAGCGGAGATTGTTGAAAACCCTGTAAGTAAAATAAATAAAGTAAAAATTGTGATTTTGTTAAACATATTTATATGATTTCTCCAGAATGAATTATTTTGCAACGCAAGTAATTAGTAGAAATTCTTTGTTACCTTGCGAAGTTTCAATAATGCTATAATTGTCGGAAAATACTTGATGAAAACCTTGCATTTTCCTTTAAATTTTCTTGGGAATAAAAGATAGCTGATTTTAAATATCAGTAATCAAAGTGTTTAGCGGTTTTGAGTTAAAATGACACGAGAAGAAAATACACCTAAAATAAATGGCAACAACAAAACATTTCAGATTAATGGATGGAAAGTTGAGCCGTCATCGAACCATCTAAAAACATCTGACGAGGAAATTCGGATAGAACCACGATTGATGAGTTTGCTCGTTTATTTAGCGGAGAATCAAGGTGAGACGCTCACAAGAGAAAATCTTTTGGATACTGTCTGGGAAGATTGCAATGTTAGTCTCGAAACTTTAAATAGCTCTATTTCCAGATTGCGAAAAATCTTAGGTGATACGGGAAAAGAAAAGAAATACATTGAAACAATTCCCAAGGTTGGTTATCGCCTGATAATGCCAGTTGATTTTAATGGACAAACTGAAGATTCTGCCTCGCTGGTAGCAGAAAATAAATCAAAAACTCAAGACATCTCGCAACAAACGGTTAAAGAAAATGTTTCTGAAAGGAAATCTAATTATTCACGCAAAAACATTTTGGTGTTTTCCATTTTTATTCTATTGATAGTTGCTTTTTCAATATATGCTTTTTGGGTTATATTTTCTCCACAAAATGAAACTACTGAAAACATAAAGCCCAAACGAATTTTGCCTTTGACTTCATATAAAGGCATTGAGAAAAAACCTGCTTTTTCGCGTGGGGAAAATGATGAGAGAATTGCTTTCGCTTGGCAGGGCGAAAATAATGATAATTGGGATATTTATGTTCAAACGGTAGGAATGGAAAAGCCTATGCGTTTAACAAGTGATGAAGGTTCGGACGATAATCCCGTTTGGTCGCCCGACAATCGTTTTATTGCTTTTACGAGAATTAAAGACGAAAAATGCGAGATTCGGCAAATTCCAGCACTTGGAGGAGCAGAAAAAAAACTAACTGATTGTTCATTTCCCGAAACACCTTCGCTTTCTTGGTCTTTTGATGGAAAATGGTTAGCATTTCCTCATCGAGAAAGCCTCGACAAACCTTTTCATATCAGACTATTTTCATTTGAAACATCTGAAACAAAAGTTTTGACAATGCCCTCGGAAAGCCTCTTTGGTGATGTAAGTGTTGCTTTTTCGCCGATTGAAAACTCCATAGCTTTTTTAAGAGTTCCGATTTTGGGTGTGGAAGATATTTGGACAGTCGGAATCGAAGGCGGAAAGCCTCTTCGTGTAACCAAAGATAACTTAAAAATTCACGGTGTTGATTGGACTCCGGACGGTAAGAATTTAGTTTTCTCGTCAAATCGAAGCGGAATCTTTAGCCTTTGGCAAATATCTGCAAAAGGTGAAAATTTGAAATGGATAGAAATTAGCAACGGCGAAGCAGACAATCCAACTGTTTCTGCCAGCGGAGAAAAAGTTGCTTATGAACAATGGCAGGTCGAAGCAAACATATACGAAATTGATTTGACCAAATCAACAGATCCTCCCGAAAAACTTGTAGTTTCCACTCGTTGGGATTGGAATCCTGCTTATTCAAAGGATACCTCTCAAATAACTTTTCTCTCCGACCGCTCAGGTTTTCCCGAAGTTTGGACATCTGATAAGACAGGCAAAAATCTTTCGCAATTAACTTCGTTTGAAGGAACAATGCTTGGTTTTCCAAACTTTTCGCCAAATAAAAAAGAAATCGTTTTCGATGCCCGCGTTGACGGCAATGCCGATATTTGGATTGTAGATAGAGATAAAAAAAGCCCACACCGCATAACAAAAGATTCATCCGAAGAAATCGCTCCAACATTTTCAAATGATGGACGATGGATATATTTCAGCTCAAACAAAAGCGGAGAATGGCAAATTTGGAAAGTTTCAACCGATAAAGGCGAACCGATTCAAGTTACAAAAAACGGTGGGGTAATCGGAAAAGAATCTGCCAATGGAAAATACGTTTACTTTACGCACCCACAAAGAAAAGGAATTTGGCAAGTTTCCACAGACGGCGGTGATGAAACGATTTTAACAGATGAACTCAAACCAATGGATCGCACCAACTGGGCGATTCTGGACGACAAAATTTATTTTATTGGTCGCCCAATTTCTACAAAAGCAGTATTAAAAAGTTATGACATTATTTCCAAGAAAACTGAACAATTTGGAGAAGTTGATAGCTTTTTGCTTCGATCAGGAATGACTATTTCAAACGATGGAAAAAGCATATTATTTTCAAAGATTGACAGAATCGAAAGCGATATAATGATAGTTGAGAGATAACTTCTCAGTCTAAACGCGATAATTTATAAAATTATAGATGCTTATCGGTTAAAATCAGGAATATCCTCTCCAGTACAATATCCTAAGAAGAAGAAAAGAAATAAAATCGTAAAAATCTTTTTGACTTTACCAATCGCTTTGGCTGAATTCATTTCACCTAGTTCATCTGAAAAACTCATAATAATCTCCTAATCTGCTAATTCAGATTATAACTTAAATTATACCCGAAGCAAAAAATATGTTCACTCATTCCAAGCAATTTGGCTTTTGAGACGCATAACCGTTTTTTCTTTCCCGAGTTGTTCAATAGTGGAAACCATTGATGGTCCGACGGCTTGACCTGTTAGGAGGACTCTTGCACCGTTTAGGATTACGCCGACTTTTGTGCCTTTTTCATTGCAGAATTCTTTGACGACGGCGAAAATTTCATCATGCGAGAAATCTTCCAAAGCTTCTAACTTCTCGGCGAGTTCGGGTAGCCATTGACGCAAGTCTTCGTGTTTTTTGAGATTCTTGTTGATGGCTTTTTCGTCGTAGTCGAAATCTTCGCTGAAAAATGCACGTCCTTGGTTGGAGAAATCTTTGAGTGTGTAGAAGCGTTCGCGGATTAGATCAACTGTATTTCTAAACCAATCTTTTTCGTCTTCATCATATTCTTCACGCCATAGTTTTTCGCTGCGTAATTCTTCACGGACGAGCGGGATAAGTTCGTCGAGCGGCATTGTGCGTATGTATTCGGCGTTCATCCAGAGGGCTTTGTCGTCCGTCCAACGCTTTGGATTATTGGCATCGAAATTAAACGCGGCGTTAGAACGGTTGATGCCTTCGAGTGAGAACGCTTCGATGAGTTCGTCATGATTTAAAATTTCGTTTTCGTCTTTCGGATTCCAGCCGAGAAGTGCTAGGAAATTACGAAAAGCATCGGCGATAAAGCCTTTGTCTTGATACAAATCCATCGAAACAATCTCGCCGTGGACACGTTTGGAAAGTTTCTTTCCGCCTGGTGCGAGTATAAGCGGAAGATGTGCGAATTCGGGTTTTTCTTCTCCGAGTGCTTCGTAAATTAAGATTTGCTTATGCGTGTTTGTAAGATGATCTTGCCCGCGAATGACGTGTGTGATCTGCATTTCGATGTCATCGCAAACGACTGCCAAATTATAAAGCGGATGTCCGTCCGAGCGTAGCAAAACCAAGTCTTCGATCTCGGAATAATCTCTTTCCTGCAAACCGTAAACCGCATCTTCAAATGAAGTTTTGCCTTCTTCGGCAACTTTCAAACGAATCGCAAAAGGTTCACCCGCTTCTGCACGTTGGTCGGATTCTTCTTTTGATAAATCTCGATACGGATTATCCCGCATATCTTTTTTATCGCCTTGTTGACGGGCTTTTTCGGCGATTTCTTTTTTAATATCTTTGTCCGAACGGTCTTCCTTCGGCGTAAAATCCCGATACGCTTTACCTTCTGCCAAGAGTTTCAGAGCCGCCGCACGATGCTTGTCGGCATTGTTTGATTGAAAAACGATCTCTTCATCGGGAGCAAATCCAAGCCATTTCAAGCCTTCGAGAATTGACTGAACTGATTCTTCCGTCGAGCGTTCCATATCCGTATCTTCAACGCGAATCAAAAACTTTCCGCCCGTATGTCGTGCGAATAGATAATTAAAAAGTGCGGTTCGGGCAGAACCGATATGTAAATAGCCGGTCGGGCTGGGTGCAAATCTTACGCGGGTTGTCATAAATTTAGTCTAAAAAAAGTTTGTTATTCGGGTAATCAATAGTTACTTTGTAATCCTTCAAAAAATCATAACCGATAATTCCGTAAAGCTTAGTTCCCAAAGCCTGATTCAGCATTGTGAAAAAATCGGAGATTATAACTTTAGCATTTTGCTTTTTGGCTTTGCCAATGCTCAATGAATCAAGGTTTCCTTCCAGAGCGTCTATCTTTAAACCACCTGCTGCAGTGATCGGTTCGGTTGGAGATGTTTTTATTTTAAAGTTTCGGGTCAATTCGGGCGAAATCATAGAATTTGAAGCACCCGTATCAAGTGCAAAATCGTAAACGGCTTTATCGTTTATAAGAACTTTAACGACGATCAGCGGTCTGTGAATATTCGCCAGCCGAAAATCAATTTCGCCAAGTGCCGTTTCACCGATTTGTTCAAAATACCCTTTGGCAAGCGAGAAAGTATTCTCTGCATAATTAATCGTTGTGCGAAAATCTTTCAAAAAATTATAACCGATATTGCCGTCAATTTTATCTTCGACGACCGCTTCAAGCTCTTTCATATCCGAAATTCCGACTGTTAAATCTTCAACTTTGGCTTTGCCAATCATTAAAGAATCCACTTTACCGAAAGAAAGGGAAATTTCTCCACCAGCCCCCAAAGCAGTTGTAGTTTGAGAAATTGGAATTCCTGCATTTTGGGCGGTTTCGGTTGAAAGCAGAGACATTTCCGCTCCCGTGTCCAAAATAAAATCAAAATGTCCCTTATCATTAACCGAAACCGGAACTAAAATAATTGGCTCTCCTTTTGAAATGCGAAATTCGACTTTGGATTTCATAGTAAATTTCTCCTTGTGCATTTTTTGTTATTGCTGATACGTGCGGATTGTTTACAAAGTTGTAAAAACTAAAATAGCTATCAAATCAAAGTTTGATAACTGGCAAAAAACAAAGTCTAAAGAAGATGGCTAAAAAGTTTGGTTTGAACAGAACTGACTGTGTAAATACTTCGTCGGTGATTGTGAAAAACTAACTCTTGTGCCCAAAAAAAGTTTACCTATATTTTGTTATGAACCTCTTTCATATGTTCTGCGATCAATCTTTCGTTTTCTCGTTCGCTCTTTTCAAATGCTTTGATAACGTTTTTGCCTGTTTGTCCTTTCTTATTTTGATTTAATTTCGACTTTGCCTGCAAATCTGTAACTTCAATTTCAAACGCGACAACGCCTTTAGCTAAATTCGTTTTATATTCAAAGGGAATTTCCCGCCACATTGTTTTAAAATATTCGGGATCAAAAACTTTTATCTGTTTTTCAATTAAAGCAAGATTTTCCGATTCATCAAACATTTTAGCTTTTCCATAAGCGTGAACAGCGATGTAATTCCAAGTCGGAACATTTCCCGGTTCTTTATAAATTACAGGAGAAACATATGCGTGCGGACCATGGAAAATCACAAGAACTTCTTTGTCAAATTGTTTCCAATGCTCATTTGCTTTGGCAATATGTCCCGAAATTATTATTTTTTGCTTTCGTTTTTCGATTATGACAGGAATATGAGTCGCAAAAGGGTATTCATTTTCGGCTGTAATAATCGCCGCAAAGTTAAACTCACGCATAAATGCGAGAATTTTAGTTTCATCTTCTTCACGAAAAAACTTTGGAATATACATCTAAAAACACGAAAAGCTATCAAAAAGTTAATTTGATAGCCAATGAAAATCCAAAATCAAATATGGCGGAGATAGCAGGATTCGAACCTGCGAAGGGCTATTACACCCTTAACGATTTAGCAAACCGCCGCTTTCAGCCACTCAGCCATATCTCCGTAACCAAATTTTAATTGCGTCTTAAATGTGCAATTTATTTGCTCATAAGACGCAAGAATTATTCTAGCCTTTGGGCAAACTTTGTCAAGTTATCAAGCATCAAATACCGCATACATAGTTAGATTTATGCTTGACATAGGTTGATAAACAGCAGAAAATAATCCATTGTGCGAAATCTGTCCGCACAATTACGCTTAAGAAGTTTCTTCAAAACTCCATAGATAGGTTCTCCCCAGACTTGTTTGAAAGGAGGATTTTGCTTTTAAAAATGGTTTCAATGCCCCGAAAAAATATCGTAACGCTTTCAATAACTTTGCTGACCGCTTTGTTTGCGACCTTCGCTCTTGTTGGTGAAATACGTGCCGAAGTCGTTGTTGAAAAGAAAGGGATCAAAAAGTTTGGTGTTATTAAAGGCGTAGTGCGTGATAAATCGGGCAAACCAATCTCAAAAGCAACGGTTGCTGTTTTCCGTGTTGGCACATCAAAACTTCTAAAACAGGTTACATCAACTAAGAGCGGTAAGTTCTTCGCAAAACTAATTCCCGGCACCTACACAATTTTAGCAGTTGCTCAGGGATTTAATCCCGTTACTTTGAAAAAAGTAAGGGTGGGACGTGCTTCCGAATTAAGTTATGGATTTAATTTAGAGCGTGCCGGACGCGGGAACACTTTGCCTGAAAAAAGAGCAGACAGAAAAAGTCCTCGTACTGCGATTCGTGCTTCAAGACGCTCAATTTACCAAGCGAACGAAAGCGAGAATCCAATTTCCGTAGAAACGGGCGTTGCTAAACTAGGTAAAGATATAGACGAAAAATCTTTCACGCGAAAAAGCCAAACAGCAGTTGAAACTTTTACTGCAACCAGCAAGCGTGGAAATTACGTCGGTGTAAATTTTGCAACTCTTAAACCAATAAACAAAGATTCCGAAATAATTTTTGCGGGACAGATTGGAACTGGTAAAAAATCACCAAAACGCTTTGAGACTACATTTAGTTTTCGACCGAATAGAAGACACAAAATAAGCCTGAAAGGTGCAGTTGCTAATCTTGGTGAAGTAACCGTTGATGAGCAAAAAGAAGACCTCGGACAAATTTCAATTCAGGCTTTGGATCAATGGCGTGTGCGTGAAGGCGTCGTCGTCGTCGTAGGGGTTGATTATTCGCGCTTTATTGGAGCGGGAGATGATTCATCACTTAGTCCGAGAATCGGCTTTCAGTATGATCTGGATTCAAGAACCCGTTTCCGCTCTGCTTACACAACACAAACAGAAGAAAGAACCTGGCAAAGAGTAATAGAACTTGAGGGAAATCAGGTCTTATTTAGAGAACCTGTTGCTATCGAAGATGTTTTCATTGAAGATAACAAGCCTCGAATGAACAAAAGCAGTCGCTTGGAGTTTGGTATCGAGCGTGTTTTGGATAACAAATCAACCATCGAAGCAAATGTCTTTTTCGATACGGTTTTAAGTCGCGGAGTCGGTCTGGCTAATCTTCCATTTAGCACACTCAGTCCAAATGGATTTGATGATTTAGTTGTTAACCAACAAGGGAAAACTCAAGGGATGAGAGTGGTTTACAACCGCCGTCTTAATGGAACTTTCAGCGGTGCGATTGGATACGCATTTGGAAATGGACAAAAAATTTCAAATGAGGCTTTAACCAATCCTGCAAATATTTTTGAGAATGATTTATTCCAAACTCTTTTTGCACAATTTAATGCTGATTTGAAAACAGGGACAAGTGTTAAAACAATTTTTCGCCTTTCACCACAGGCGACTGTTTTTGCAATTGATCCGTTCCAAGGAAGACTAGCGATTTATGATCCGAGTTTAAGTGTGATGGTCACGCAGGAGTTACCGGTTTGGGGACTTCCGATTGACGCCGAAGCTATAGTAGATGCCAGAAATATTTTTGATTTTCAAAATGGTGTCAATACAGACGAAGGTGTTCTGACTCTAGCATCACAAAGAAGAATTTTACGCGGCGGAATCTTAGTTAGATTCTAGAGATTGAAAAATTAAAATATCAGAAATAACCGCAGATAAACGCGGGTATTCGTAGGGATTAACACCAATATATCTCTCGTTTATCTGTAAGTATCTGCGGTTATTTTTTTCCAAAATCTTGGATTTTAAATAAAATTTCTGGATGAATTTTCACGTAATTAGCAATTTATATAGATAGATAGGCTTTGTTTGCAAGGGTTTCAGCCCATAGCCTAATTATCAAAGGGGTGGAACACATTTTGCGTAAAACAAACTTTGGAGGAGTCTATCTTCACTAAATGAAAGGGAAAGTGCTGACAAGTTGGAGTTTAATTTGGCTACTGGCAACAGTTTTGCTGATTGCTGGCGGTGCATTAAACCTTTCGCAAAGAGCCTACAAAGAATTACCTCCGACTGATGGAGTTGTTTGGGTTCAGAAAGATGACGGAATCTCCGCAGAAAAGGTCAAACCAGGACTAGCTGCCTCCCGTGCAGGGATTGCGGTCGGGGATAGACTTTTAGGAATAGGTTTTGAAGGTGAAAAGGTACAGGAAATCACATCTCGAGGGGATGTGATTTTGTATTTGGAGACAGCTGGTGTCGGCGGGAAACTGACATACTTTTACCAAAGACCATCATATTCGTTTGCAAATAATTACTATTACGCGGATTTACAAAAAATTGATTCCTACCCGCGTTGGACGCCAAATTTAATCTTGCTTGCTCTGGTTGGCATAATTTGGCTGGCGGTAGGAGTTTTTGTCTTATTCAAACAGGGAAGTCGCTCTCCTTTTGTTTTGCATTTTGCAACCCTATGTTTATTCGCGTTTGTTTTTCACGTTTATAAGCCACTTGGATTTGGTGAAGATTTTGACTTGGCAGTAGAACTGCTCGATAACATTGCCTTTGCCTTTTTCATACCCTTATTCTTGCATTTCTGTTTGCGTTATCCCGTGCGTAGCGAAGTTTTTGATGAGCCACGCTGGAAGACGTATGTTTTATATATTCCGGCAACGCTTATTTCAGTTACTTTTCTTGTGATGTCTCTGGCTTATCACTTAATACCGAGTCAGGCAGTAAGTGATGCTTTTTATGATTTCATTCTTCGTTACGATTTATTCACGACTCTTAACTTTACGAACTACTATCATTTTGTAGCAGGTGTTGCTGCAGGGGCAGGAATTCTTCTTTGGAGATTTATTAAAAATAAAAAGCCCCTTGTGAGACAGCGTTTAAAATGGGCAATGTGGGGAACAATTATCGCTATTCTCCCGGTAATTGTTTTCCAGATTGCTAAACGCTTTATATACCTGTCGGAAGATAGCTTGACCGCTGCTGTGACGATCTTACCGCTCTCCTTGATACCTCTCAGCTTTGGTCATTCTGTTGTTCGTTATCGCTTGATGGACGTTGATGTTGTAGTTCGCCGAGCATTCGTTTACGCACTTACAACTGTTGCAATTGCGATGATGATCGGAGCAGTCGCACTCGGCTTAGTCTTTCTGGCTATCGGAGATAATTTATCAAACACGGAAATTGCCCTCCGTGGAGTTATTGCTATCGTAGCAATGGGAGCAATCATTCTTTTATCCGAACCGCTCAAAAACTTTTTACAAGAAAGAACTGATCGTTATTTTTACGGCGAAAGATATGATTTGAGGCGTGGGCTTTTGGATTTTGGGCGCACAATCTCTGCAACTACTGCAATTGAACCTCTGCTAAATGCTTTGACCGAAAGGTTGCAGCAGGTCTTAGAAGTAGAAAAAGTCGCTATCTTCGTAGAAGATGAGCAATCTCCTGAGTTTTATAGAATCGCAAAATCCGTAGGGCTTAGCGACGATTACGAAATTCCAAATGATTTCCGTAATATGATACGGCAAAAATCCGCTCAGAAAGGTATTGTCAGAGCAGATGAATTTGCTTTATTTGAAATTGAAAACACGGAAGCCAATGGTGATGAAGACTCTACAAACGGAAACGCTAACGGAAACGGAAAATTTGTAATACGTCAGGAATTACATTATTTCGTTCCATGCGTTGTTCGCGGAAAAATGGTTGCGGTAATTGGTTTAGGACGTGCTAAAGATGGCTCACTTCTTTCTTCGGAAGACATAGGGATTTTGCAAACTGTTTCAGGTTACGTAGCTGTTGCGATCGAAAATAGCTTGCTTTACCAAGAGCAAGAAAAACGTGCGTCGGAACTTTCATTGCTCAAAGAGTTTAATGAATCAATCGTTGAATCAGTAAATGTTGGTTTAATCGCTGTTGATGAAAATGGCTGTATAACCCGCTGTAATTCGACATTTGAAGATATACTCGGCTATAGCCATGAAGAAGCAGTCGGAAAATCTGTTAAAGAAATTTTCGATGATAATTTTGCCTTGAATCTCGAAAATATCTTAGGCAAATCAAGCTGGCATCTCACGGAAATCCGTAATGCATATAAGATTCAGACGACTGATATAAATGGTGAATCTTTGATCTTAAACCTTGCTATCGCTCCACTCCGCTCAAATTCTAACGAACAAAAAGGTGCGATTGTCGTGCTTGAAAATGTAACTGAACGGGTTCAACTTGAAGAATCACTGCAACAAACCGAAAAGCTTTCTAGTATCGGTCTGTTGGCGGCTGGTGTTGCTCACGAAGTAAATACACCTCTGACCGGAGTTTCAAGTTACACACAGATGTTACTTGATATGATTCCGCAGGATGACCCAAAACATGCACTTCTGGAAAAAGTTCAGAAACAAACTGAACGTGCTTCAAACATCGCTGGAAATTTATTGAACTTCTCACGCACAGGAAACGCTACTGAGTTTGGCGAAATAGACATCAATAAATTACTCGATGACACACTTCAACTTCTCGAACCACAAATGCGTAAATCAAATATTGAGGTGGTTAAAGAATACACTGATATTCCACCCAAAATTTACGGCGATGCAGGGAAGTTGCAACAGGTTTTCACCAATCTTATCATCAATGCGAAAGATGCAATTTTTGATGTTGGAAAAATAACCTTGAAGACTGAGTATAAAGATGAAAATGAGGTCATCATTGAAGTTTCTGACACAGGAGTTGGCATCGAATCGGAAAACCTAAATAAGATTTTTGATCCGTTCTTTACAACCAAAGCAGTCGGTAGTGGTACAGGGCTTGGAATGGCTGTTTCATATGGAATAGTTCAAGAACATTCAGGAACGATCGAAGCCGAGAGCGAGGTTGGAAAAGGTACAAACTTCAAATTAATTTTCCCAATTGCTCAAAAACAAAAACCCCAAAGAATCGCCAGCTGATTTAATTAAAAAATTTTTCAATGCACAAATTTGTGTCCTTAAATCACAAACTTTTTCCTGCTCAAGATACAAAAATAAATGCTATTTCATCTGCCGCACTTTATGGAAAAGGTGTTTTTACAACCATTGCAATTTATAATTCAAAGCCTTTTCTCTGGGAAAAACATTGGAGCCGATTAAATGATAGTTCTGAAAAATTAAATATTGATTTATCAGAGTTTACAGAGAAAAAAGTAAAGAAATCTTTAGCTGAAATTATCAAGAAAAATAGTGTCAAAAACGGCAGATGTCGAATGACTTTTTTTGACGAATCATCAAGTAAAATCTGGGAAGCATCAAATTTAGACAGGACAAGTCTCGTAATTCAAACCGCTGATTCTCGAAAGGTAAAACAGAACATTTCCCTTACGCTTTCGCCTTTTACAGTAAATTCAAATTCACCGCTCGCAGGTACTAAATCTTGCAATTATCTGGAAAATATATTGGCTTTGGAAGATGCTAAAAAAAATGGCTTTGATGAAGCAATTCGAATCAATGAAAAAAATCAAATAGTTTCTGCATGCATGGCAAACATTTTTTGGTATGAATACGACAAAGAAATGCTTTTTACGCCAAGTCTAAAAACAGGATGTCTCGCTGGAACAACCAGAGAATTTTTGTTGGAAAGCTATAAAGTTGATGAAGTTGAAAAAGAAATAAACGAATTATTTAGGGATGTAGAGTATTTATTTTTAACATCTTCAGGCATAAATGTTGTGCAGGTTTCCAATTTTGAAAGAGAAATTAAATTTAAAAGTGACCTACACGATTTAACGAATGCAATAAACAAAAAACTAAGCAACAGTTCCGCCACAACTTGAGCCTGAACCTGCTGTGCATCCGAAGCAATGTGAATTTGTCATAATTTCACGTCCAAAAAATGTCTCGGGATTAAAGTCTTGAATCGTTTGTCCAACTTCTAGTGAAACAGGAATTTCGAGCATTTGATTAAAATCGCAATCGTAGAGATTACCAAGCCAATCAACACTCAAAGTGTTGCGGCACATCAGTCCATCAACCGTTGTCGGATTAAACGCGTTAACGAGCTTTTGCATATAGCTTTTTTCGTTTCCCGAACGCCTTAACCAATCTAAATATCTTGCGATCGGCATATTTGTGATGGTGTATAGATTATTGAAAACAATGTCATAACGGTTTTTTAATTCGCGTTTGAAGTCAGCTTCGATAGCAGATTGTTCGGGCGGCAAAAATGCTCCGACAGGATTATAAACGAGATTTAAGATCAATCCGCTCTCATCTTTTCCATAACCAACTGTATTTAGTTTTTTCAATGCCTCAACTGATTTATCAAATACACCTTTGCCCCGTTGAGCATCGGTTTGCTGTTGCATGAAATACGGCAAACTGCACACAACCTCAACCTCATTTTCCGCAAAAAATTCCGCTAAATCTTCTCTACCTTCCTCAAACATCACGGTCAAATTATGCCTGACCATAACGTTTGTTCCCATTTTTCTTGCTTCAGTTACAAAATAGCGAAAATCGGGAATCATCTCGGGAGCACCGCCTGTCATATCAAGCGTTGGAATTTTGTGTTCACGCAAAACTTTTAGACAAGCATCAATCGTCTCGCGTTGCATTATCTCTGTCCGTTTTGGACTGGCATCAACATGACAATGTTTGCAAGCCTGATTACATAACTTACCAACATTAACTTGAAGAATTTCGACAGCAATAGCCTTTAAACTTAAATCATTTTCTCGCAATTTTTTATCAAAACTAATAGTTGTCTGTGGAAATGGTCTTGTCTTTTCTGTTTTTGGAATCATCTTTTTTCGAGTGTTTTTATAATTCTGTCAATCTCTGCAAGGTTTCTCGCTTTTTCGTTGGAGTTTTCTGCCCGCCAAATTTTCAATATCTTCAATAGATTTTTCTCGTCTTGTCCGGAAATAGCTAATTCTTTAGCTCCTTCTTCGCTCGGATGTATTGCACCGAAAAAGATTTTGCGAGGTGGTTTAACTTCAACTCTTCCATCAATGCAAAAAGAAAAATTATTTCCGTTGCTGTCAGACATTTTTACGCCGACGGTTCCGCCATCTTTCATCTTCAGAACTTCTTTTAAGGTCAAAGGAGTTGTGATTTGCAGACTATTGATTGAAACGGTTTCTTTAACGCCTGATGCTTTACATGAAAGAAACAAGACTGACGCAAGTAAGATAAAAAGGCTTTTCCTCAACATTTGTTTTCTCCTAATGCTTTAACATAAAGTCTTTACATCGAAATCTTATCGTGAGCGTTATGAGATTGAACGCCGTGTATTAGTGAAGCACCGCCACGAATGGCTGATGCGAGGTGCATTGCTTCGGTCATTTGCTCCATATTTGAGCCGTTTTCGAGACTGCTGTTGGTGTAAGCGTCTATGCAATACGGGCATTGGATTGTAACGGCGACGGCTAAGCCGATTAGTGCTTTTTCGCGTTTGGATAAAGCACCTTCTTCTTGGCACGCTTGATACCAATCCATAAATTTTTCAAACAATTCGGGAGCGTGTTTCCCAACCTCACCGAATCTTTCTAAATCTTCTTCTTCGTAATAACTCATATCATTTATCATCTACCATTTATCATTGAACATTTGTTGTCATTTTTTGATAAATGATTAATGTTCAATGATAAATGACTAACAGCAATCTCCATCAATTCCACAATTCTCACCTTCTGCGGTTAGGTTGTAATCCATTCCTTTTGTTTCTCGCGGATGGCGTTTGGCGGTTCGTTTGCAATCGAATTCTTCTGCGTTTTCGAGGGCAATCTCTTCGAGCGGTTCGATGAGTTCGATCTGCGAAGCATAAGGTTCTTTGCCGTAGATTTTGAAAGTCTTATCACAAACCGCCATTCGAGCTCCACGTTCGAGCATATGCCCGTCATCATCAAGAACTTTTTTCCACGGTCCTTTGTAAATTACGGCTTGGTTTCGCTCCAGACATTCGCCCTGCTTGCCTTTGTAGGCGACGACCGTTACGGAGCGAAATTCAATTCCCTCAACGGTTTGCCAAGGTTTTTCGTCACGTTTGACGATTTCCATTCCGTAGAAACCTGCTTTTTCAAATGCTTCGATAAATTTATCTTCGCGGAATGCTCCCGAAATACAACCGCTCCAAAGTTCTGGGTCATCTTGCAAATGTTGCGGAACGTCTTCGTCTGCTACGATGTCAGAAATTGCAACTCGTCCACCGCGTTTGAGCACACGAAACATCTCTTCAAACATTTGTTCCTTAAATTCAGGTTTAACTAAGTTCAAAACGCAATTCGATAAAATAACATCAATCGAATCGCTTTCGATTAGCGAATTTTCCGCTTTAGATTTCTGCACGAATGATTCGTAATTGGCAAAATCTTCGGCTGAACTTATCGGATTATCTTTTAAGTAATCGTTTACCAAATCCAGATTCAACTTTAAATCCTGAATCTTGCCATAGCGAAATTCGACGTTTCCGTAACCGATCTTTTCTGCTAATTCATCACGGTATTTGTTCGCTAAGCCGAGCATTTCAGTGTTTGTATCAACACCGATAACTCTGCCCTTTTTTCCAACTATTTGCGAAGCGATGTAGCAAATCTTTCCGCCGCCTGAACCTAAATCCAAAACGGTTTCCCCTTCTTTTACATACGCCGAAGGATCGCCGCATCCATAGTCGCGTTCGACGATTTCGTCGGGTAAAATTTTAAGAAATTGAGGATCATATTCAACGGGGCAACAAAGTGCAGGTTCGACAGCTTTTGCCGCTTCGCCATAGCGTTCTTTTACTGCCGCTTCGACATCTAAATCATATGGTGGCATAAATTATTTGTATTTTCTCCTATAGAATTCTTATTATAAATGTCAACAAATACTGAAATTATTCCAATATGAAAAAAGCAATCATCATAATGGCTAAAGTTCCTGAGGCGGGAAAAGTTAAAACCCGTCTTCAACCGAAACTAAGCCCAGAGCAATCCGCACGAATTTCAACAGCATTTTTGCAAGATGCTGAGAATAAAGCATATACAATAACGGAAAATCTATTTATAGCTGTTTCACCTTTTGTTGAAAAGAGTAGATTAGATACGATTTTACAACATAATCCGACGCTTATCGAACAAAAAGGTGAAAACTTGGGCGAAAAAATGCTCAACGCTTTAAAATTCGTTTTTGAAAAAGGAACAGATGCAATTTTAATGATCGGAACAGATAGCCCGACTTTTCCGACTGATTATCTGGAACAAGCGTTCGAATTTCTTGAAATTGAAACCGATGTTGTTTTGGGAAAAACAACAGATGGTGGTTTCTATTTAATCGGTCTAAGGAAAATGGATGAGCGGATTTTTGAAAATGTCGAATGGAGCTCAACCGATACCTTTGAGCAAGTATGGCAAAATATTATGGATTTGGGGCTTCATTTACGGGAAGTTCCAAGCTGGTACGATATAGATGAACCGAGAGATTTGGAAAAATTAGGAAACGAATTATTTCATAACGAAAATTCACGTAGGCGAGCATCAAAAACTTTTGATTGGATAAAGGAAAATTTTCAAAGTATTTTCTCATAGAGTTTTTCAGTCTTTTCAATCATCTTTTCGAGGCTAAAATTTTCTCTGGCGGAGCTTTGTGCATTTTTACCAAAATTACTGCGGTTTTTCAGTATTGTATATATTGCATTTGCTAGTTCATTAGAATTCTCAATTGGTACTAATTTTCCTGAAAAGTCGTCTCGAATCAATTCTTTTGCTCCTTCTGTTTCAGTTGAAACGATTGCACAACCATTTGCCATAGCTTCCAAAATTGCTAACCCAAAGCTTTCTGAATATGAGGGCGAAACAAAAACATCTAAGGATGATAGAAGCGGAACAGTGTCGTCAACCCAGTCTAAAAATGTAAATTTTTCTTCAAGATTAAAGTTTTTTATTAAACTAGTTAATTCTTTATAAAAAATTTTATCAGAAGAATTATCTTTACCAACAACTATAAAATGTGTGTCTGGCTTTTTTCGAGTAATTTCATTTGCCGCAAGAATAAAATCTTTCTGTCCTTTTAATTCTTTTAGCTCGCCGACTGTTCCGACGAGTTTTGTGTCAAAAGAAATATTGTGTTTGAAACGAAAGTCTTTACCTAATTCAGCTCTGTTTACGTCTGCAAATTTTTCAATTTTAATTCCGTTTGGAACGTGGATGATTTTTTCAGATGGAAATGTCCTCTTTAGGTTTTTCTCAGCAGCTTTGGAAACGGCAATTACTTTTGAAACATTTTTGAGCGAGATTTTATGAATTCCTTTCATCGGAAAAAGTACATGGCGAGTCAGTATAAGTTTTGCTTTTGGTTCAAAACGAACGGCAAGACTTGCTATTGGATAATCTCTGGCAAGATGTGCGTGAATAATTTCGATGTTTTTTTCACGAATAAGTCTTGCAAGTCTTTTTGAAGAGAAAAAATCTAAGGAATTTTTAAGCGGCACGGTAAAAATGTTTTCTTTCGGTAAAAAATCAAGCCAGTTTTTCCAATGGCATTCCTTGCGAATTGCAACAAAAACATCATGGTTTTTATCAAATAGTCCTTTGCACAGATCAACGAGGTGTTTTTCTCCACCACCGAAAGTTTTTGCTGAACTGACTTGAAGAATTCGCATTAGAGAAAAATTAAACCGTAAAAATAATAATTAATGCAAAAGTAGATTTAGGAAAAGTTGTTTTAGGTCAAAAAAATGGTGCACTTTCCTAGGAAAATGCACCGCAAAAATCTTCTATTTTACAAAGAAGGTTTAGAATTCGAATCTAACACCTAATTGTGATTGGAAGATTGGTGAACCTAATGCATTACCGAGAATGAAGTTTCCATTTCCATCACGGATTTGCAAGAAGTTCGGATTTGTAGGACCGTTCAATCCGCAAGCCTCATTACGAGCCAAGCAGAAGCGTCGGTTATTGTTATTGTCCGGATTATTGATCTGGATATTCGCTAAGTTGAATACGTTAAAGAATTCAGCCGTTAAGATAAGACGCTTACGCTCATCAAAGTTAAATCCTTTTTGAACTCTCAAGTCAACGTCATAAATTGGACGATCTCTGAAAGCATTTCTTTCAATAGGAATTCCAGGTGCTAAGTATGGACGATCCGGGAAGTTAGTTCCATCGTTGTTCACATCTTGGTCAATGATTGCATCAACCGGACGACCTGAACGTAATCTAATTGCACTTGATACCTCAAATCCGTAAGGCAAGAAGAAAATAGGACTAGCTGTGAATCTATGGCGACGATCAAGGTTCGAATAGTTATAATCCGCTGTTCGATTATATGGATCATCGGCATTAAATCCTGTAGCACTTCTTTCATTATCATCATCCGAAAGGTTTCTGGACAATACATAATTTGCCTGGAATCTGAACCATCTGCTTTGGAAGCGTGTGCGAATTGTAAACGCTTGATAAAGCGATCTTCCATTTGACGTTCTTAAAGTAATATCTCCAAGTTCATTAATTACTCTGCGATCCTGATAGTCAGGACGTCGGGAATTTGCTGTGACAATATTTGCAACAGGAAGATTTATGTTTTGGTTCAACTGACGGTTATAAGCATTTACATTAGCGTAATCAAAGCCAATGAAGAAATCTTTGGTGATCTGACGTTCATAACCGATACCCAATTGAACTGATGTTGGGTTTTCATAGTCATCTGCAATTGCAAATGGTCTTGAACCCGTAAATGCACCTAAGGCACTTGGTGCAGCTCCACCGGCATTGATAAGTGCTTGGTTAACTGCTGTCAATTGGTCAACGCTTAAGATTGGAAGGTTATCCAATGCAAACGTGTTCAAGTCAATACCTGCAACTGCAAATAAACGATAAACGGTAGTAGGAGCTACTCCATTACCGACTATCGCAGTGTACTGTGGGTTAGCGGCATCAAAAGCAGCTTGTTGTGCTGCAGTAAAGCCTGTAAATCTAACGAATGTAGCACCTAAGTCACCCGGGGTGGTTCGATAGTTGTTAAATGCTCCGGCGAAAAGAAGCAGAGGAGTTCTGGAATAGAACATTCCGGCGTATCCTCTAATAACACTTTTACCATCATTATCAACATCCCAAGCAAAACCAAGTCTCGGACCGATTTGCCATGGGCTATCAGGAATTGTTGTTGGATCAACTGTTCCGCCGACCAATGGGAAATTGACGCCTTGAATAGCATTGATCAAAGCAGTGTTTCCTAATTCAGGTTGAGGGTTATATTGTTTTGAAAGTCTCAAGCCATAGTTAAGCGTAAAGTTCGGAGCTATTTTCCATGAATCTTGAGCAAATAATGCAAGTTCTTGCATTGTAAATGCCGCTTCAAGGTTCCCGATCTGTCTTGTGTAGTTATTATTATCTGAACGGACATCATCAAATCTACCGAAGTAGCTTCGATTTCTATCCATCGCATCAATTAACCGCAAAGTTGACATTGCAGTTAAGATGTTTCTATCACCACCTAAGAAATATCCTCCAACTCTAAGAGGATTACCATTTCTATCTGTTTCAAGAGTTCCTGAAGTTGGAAATATGAAGAATCTACCATTTTGACCAAAGCCGAAGGTTTGTTCAGCACGGATTCTTTGGTAGTCAACACCAAACTTTGCAGTGTGATCACCCCAAATTGCAATTACATTGTTTGATAATTGTAAACGTGTATCGAATTGGGTTGTAGGTAAGAACGATCTTTGACCAAAGTCAAGCAAATTCGATTCGACATTAGGAATCAACGAGTTAGAAAGACGAGGTCTTTCTCCTCTTGAGTATTGTCCACGAAATTCATTTGTAAATACTGAATTAAGGAAGGATGTCCATTGTCCTACAAAAGTATAGGTTCTGCTTCCTTCAATTCCGTCATTGGATAATGCATTGTCTGTTCTTGGATCAGTTTCAGTTTCACCCGTATTTACAGCATTGTTTGCATCGTTACGGCTGAAGTTGAATCTAAAGTTAGCATTATTTTTATCATTTAAGTTTCCGTCAATTCTAATTGAACCGGCGTAAACATCATTAGTTAAAATGAATTCTTCTTCTTGTGTTCTGAAGAAATCAAGAACTGCTTGCTCTTCAGGACGAAGTGGAACACCCGGGTTCACAATTGTGTTGTCCTGTAAATCGCTGTCAGTTGCAATTCTGGTAACCTCAAGGTTTTGTTGCTCATAAGTTCCAAAGAAAAAGAATTTGTCTTTTACAATCGGACCACCGAATGAACCACCAAATTGATGTCTCGTAGGAGCAACTTCCGGATCTACTACACCTGAAGAAGCGATCAATGCATCAGCAAATTCATTTGTTCTTGAAAGCGAATCAGCACGAACATTGTAAAATGCACTACCTGAAAAATTGTTTGTACCACCTTTTGTTGCAACGTTAATGACACCACCTGTCGCACGTCCAAACTCAGCTGAATAACCGGCAGAAACTACTTGGAATTCACGAACTGCTTCTTGCGGAAGTGTGAAAGAGAAGTTTGATCTCTCACCACCACGGATACCACCAAAGAACGGTTGCGTGAAATCTCCACCATCAACGTTAATAGCCAAGTCAATACCTTTTTGACCACCGATGGAAAGTTGACCACGTTGAGGGTCAATCTCTACGTTAGGTGTAAGTGTCGCTAGGTCTTGGAAGCGTCTTCCGTTAAGCGGAAGCTTAGAAATTTCGTCGTTGTCCAAAACAGAGTCAGGCTGACTAACAGTTGTTTGAACTTCATCACCTGTCACATTTACAACAGCCGAAACATCTCCGACACCCAATGCAAAATCTACTTTAACTATACGACCTACATTTACGGTCGCTTCTAATGATTGCTCGGCAAATCCGCTGGCATTAGCGGAAACCGTATATACACCGGGCAACAGCAAAACGAATTGATATGAACCGTTTTCATTTGTGGTAGCGGTTCTTGTTGCACCAGTGTTTTTGTTAACAATTTTTACTGTTGCATTTGGAACAACAGCATCATTAGAGTCTTTTACAACCCCTGTAATTTGTCCTGTACTAGCCTGTGATTGTGCAAATACTTGTCCAATCCCAAGAGTCAGACATAAAATTGTCAACATAAATATTTTTGTTGAAATTTTATTAATCATTTGGTTTTCTTATACCTCTTTTTTCTAGTTCTTTAATAACATTTTGAGCATTTCTAATTAAGACATTTATTAAAGATGCTCAGGATTATGAAAATTCTTTTGAATTTTGGATTTTTTTCCAAATAAATAATTATTTATCTGAAATAAAATCAATCAGTAAATAAAATCTTTCAAATGGCTAAACAGTGATATTACACACGTTTAACCGATCAAATTGTTTTTCAAAACAACTTTACGTACTTCTGCTTATAAAAGGTAAATCTGAGTACCTGTTAATTCACGCAATTTAAGTTCCTTAAATTCTTTTCAACTGATGTTTTCTTAGCGAATAGGAAATTATTACATTTAGGGATTAATAGAATGTTAATAAATGTATTTTTAACAAAATAAAAATACAAAACGTATTGAGCTAAATGAACCAAAATTTCTTCTGTTTACTTAATCAATAGCTAAAAAGCCTTAATTGATGCAAATCTTTCAGCAAAATACCTGAAACTTATTTATTAGACCCAATTAATATGGAAATAAATATTTTTCATTTTTAGGCAACGTCAATAAGAGCAAACCTTTTAGAGATTTTTGGCAACTATCTATAACTCTTTTATTTATTTATTTTAGAGTTGTTGAAAAATAGATACTGTGAACGGTTTGGGCGTTTCAGTAAGGTTGAAAAGTTACAGATGTGAGCGGTTTTAGTTTTTAGATGAACGGTTTGAGCGTTTTTCAGTTGACATGGCGAGCGTTTTAGGTTAAGTTATTACCACGATCAAGGGATAGAACAGATTTTTTTAATTTATACAAAGGAAAAAGGGAAGGTAAGAAAATGGGACAAATAGCATATTCAGGGGTTACAGAGAGAAATCCATTTAATCAACGTGTTTTAGCTAAATTGCAGGCTCGCATCAGTTGGATGGATGAAGACAGCAAAGAGAATGTTTCAATTTTGGGAGAAACCGAAAATGTTGGAGAGTCAACTGCTTTGGTAAACCTGGAAGTTCTTCCAAAAGTAGGTAGTGACGTAAAAATTCGCTTGATGGATGAAGGGCGAACTATTATAGAAACCTTTGCAAAAGTTATTAGAGTTGAGAGAGATCCAAGCAGTCCGCAGGCTGCTCTTTCAATAGTTGAAAACATCAAGAAGTGGAGAAACAGAGCTGTAACGGCAGCTCAAGATTGGGTTACAAGAGACATTCAGACCAATTATGTTGATGATGGTTGGTTAAACTAGTTTTTTTGTTAATAAGTAAATACTGCGGCGGAGCAAAGTTTGAAACTTTCTCCGCTTTTTTGTTTAATAATGTTCTTTCGTGTAAGCAAACGATATTTTAGTCAAAAGCATCTTTATAGACGATGAAAAAAGTATTTATCCTATCATTTATTTTATTGGCTTTGTGTGTTTCAAATTTCGCACAGGGCAAGAATCCTCTGACACAAGCAGAATATGTCAGAATGCTTTACGCTTCGGAGCTTGATGAGAGCAAAAAGAGCGAGTTAATAGATGCCATTCGCAAAAGAGGAATCGGTTTTGTATTAACCAGCGGTTTGAGAAGTTTGACTTCAACAAAAAGTCGCAATGATTCGGAATTGAAACGCACGCTCGAAGAAGCAAATCGAAGACGCGAAAATCCAAGCGTTGGACAAATTCCAAAACCCGAAGAGGTCAAAAAATTAATTGATCAGACACGTCAAAATACATTGGCAGCAGTTGAAGAAATGCCTGATTTTGTCGTCAAGCAAAGAATTAAACGCTCAGCGGCTTTCGCCGGCACAAATAATTTTAGAAGCTTGGACAGATTAATTGTTGCTGTAAGTTATCGTGCCAGCGGGCAGGAAGAATATAAACTGCTTTCAAAAAATGGCGTTTTACAGAATAATCCAAAAGCAAAAGGCAGTTATGAAGAAGTTGACGGAACTACCTCAACCGGAGAATTTGTGACTGTTTTGGCAACTATCTTTAAGCGTGAAAGCAATACGAAGTTTGAAGTAGTAGATACTGATACTTTACTAAATAGACCAACCGTTATTTTTAACTTCTCAGTTGAGAAAGACAAAGCGAATCAGACCATCACAGCCCGCCGATACATTTCCGATTCAACTATTACAGGAATGAGTGGCAGAATTTGGATTGATCGGGAAAAATTTAGGGTTCTCAGAATTGAAAGCACTGCCACAGAAATACCTGCAAGTTTTCCGATACGTTCTGCTAGTCGTGTAATTAACTATAACTGGGTGAAAATTAGCGAGCAGATATATCTTTTACCATCTTTGTCAGATGTGCGTCTAACATTTCGTCAGGGCAAAAATTTATTTGAATCCCGTAACTTGATTCAGTTCAAAAATTATCAGAAGTTTGGGTCAGAAGTTATTATTTTGGATGATGATGACGAAGAAATACCTGAGGATACGACCACAACTAAACCTGATACAGAAGAGGATAATCAGCCAAGCTAAAATCTAGTAGGAATATCCAAGCCAAATTAAAAGAGCAGGAACGATTAGCCAAAGCAAACCTTTGATAAAGAAAAACATAAAGCCCCAGAATCCAAAGCGTTTGATCCATTTGGCAAAAGTTCCTTTTTTTTCACCGCTTTCTGCTTTTTGCATATAAAGAAAATAGCCTTTTGTCATTGCTTTTGCAAGCTTTTGGATTATAAGATTTCTTAAGTTATTCACTAAAAAAATCTATGATTTAAGAGCATAAAAAAAGAAAACCTTGCTGGAACTAATAAAACTCGACAAAACAATAAAACTCGATATACGTTATGCCCGAAATGATAATTTCGTTGGTCGTCCTGTCTATGAAGAGGCAAGGGCTTTTCTTCAACCCGTCGCAGCAGAAGCGCTTGTTCGAGTTCATCGAAAGCTTAAAACTGATGGCTTTGGATTAGTGGTTTTTGATGGTTATCGCCCTTGGTCTGTTACAGAGCTTTTTTGGGAAGTAGTCCGCGAAGACCAAAAACAATTTGTGGCTGATCCTGAGGAAGGCTCGAAACACAATCGTGGCTGTGCGGTTGATTTGAGTATGTTTTATTTGGAAACGGGAAATCTTGTTGAAATGCCTTCGGATTTTGATGAATTCAATGAAAAAGCTTCTCCCGATTATCAAGGTGGAAGTGATAAAGAAAGATCAAACCGAGATTTACTACGCAAGACTATGGAATCCGAGGGTTTTACAATCAATCCAAAAGAATGGTGGCATTTTGACCATAAAGATTGGGATCAATACGAAATTTACGACATTCCTTTTTCTGAGCTTGATAAATAACTAATACAAGTTAAATCAAATAAGGCGGGAACGCGACCGTTAGGAAGCGTGTTTTCTCGAAGTGCTGGACATACCTTCTAACACTCGCGTTTCTGTCGTTCAACAATAAAAAGAATCTCTAGCAATTTGCCAGAGATTCTTTTTTGTTTGCTGGTCAAAGTTGATTAGTAAATCAGTTATGTTACTCGTCTTCCGGTTGCCAATCTAAAGATGAACACTGCCAAAGCAATAACTAATAAAACATGTAAGATTCCACCGAATGTGTTAGCTGTAACTAAACCTACCAACCACATAAGTAATAAAATTGCGATAATTGTCCAAATCATTTTTTCCCTCCTTGATAAATAGAATTGTTTTTTTCTTAACTTCTTAATTTTAATACAAACAAGTTACGTGCCAAAAAAGTTAAGTGATTGATAGGAAAGGGGGTTACATAATTCAGGGCATTTTCGGAAGGGTAAAGTGAATATTAGTAAGGTATTAATTTGATACAAGAATATTATAATTTAGACTAATTTACTACGTAGGATTTTTATACATTAATTGGTTTTTGAATTGTTTAAATTAGAAAAGGAGACAAGATTTTTACAATCTCATCTCCCCTAAGAGTTTGTGAAAAATAAAAGTTAAACTTTTGCTAATGCGACTACTTTCTCGCGGTCTGATACAACAACCCCACCGGGTTTTTCGACGGTCACTGCAAAAGCAGCTGGATTTTTAACTTTCAACTTAGCGTCAATTGGAACAACAATTTCGCCATTCTTCTTGATATCAAAGACACCACCATCTATCGGAGTTTTCTCGTCTTGTGTTTCATCGAAAATCCAAAGCTGATAGGTTTCTTTGTCAATGTCGTTTTGAGCTAAACCTTTGAAAGTCATATAACCTTCTTGCTTTTCGTCGCTCCAGACCACCTCACCTTTCAGATTTTCATCCTTCAGCGGGGAAGTCCAAGACGTTTTGACCACATCCTTTGCCGAGGCGATAAGTTGTTCCCGTTTTTCAGTCGGGCTAAGTTCCTTCGGCTCTTCGACTACTGGTTTCTCCGGCTTTTCAGCAACTTCATTTTGATTACCGTATGTAAGCCATATATTTAAGAGAAGAGCGACACAGCCTATTCCTGCAAAAATCGGTGTTAACCATTGCCAAAAAGGACGTTTTGGTTCTTCAAACTGAACTTGTCTAATGTTTGATTCAACCGCCTGTGATACAACCCCAGCCGTTGACACAGCATTTTGTTGTTCTTCTTCTTCGGCAATTTCTTTTGACCCGACAAAATCATCGGCATCAGCCAGAATTTTTGCCTGTAAGCTTTGTGGTATAGCCTTATCTATCTTGACGCTTGATAAATTTATCGCTGCGGCGGCTACTTCAAATGATTTATCTTCTTTTAATTTTGGATATTCTTTTTCTAGGTTTCTTAACTCTTGTAATTCTTTCTCGCTTAAACCAAAAACTGCTTGGTCAGCCAGGAGTTCGAGCATTTTTTCTTTACTTAAGTTTTCACTCATGCTGAAACCTCCCTTCCTCTATTTAAATTTCTTTCTTCTAAGATTTCCCTAACTTGCATCAATCCACGTCGGGCGTGTGTTTTTACCGTTCCTAACGGCATCTCCAAAGCGTCCGAGATTTCCTGATGCGAATACCCCTGTACGATCGAAAGTTGTAAAACTTTTTGCTGTTCAGGACGTAAGTCCTGCAAAACTTTTGCGGCTTGTTTCGCTTCGATGCTTGTCTGAATCTGCTTGTCTTCGTTCTTCGAAGGCTCAACCAATATGTCTTCAAAAGAGTCAACATTTGGTTGGCGAGTCGTTTTTCTCAAACGATCAATTAAGCGTCGGCGGGCGATCATCGCCACATAAGTTGTTTCTGAAGATTTAGATTCATCAAATCTTTCAGCCGTTTTCCAAACATCTATAAAGATTTCTTGAACTGCATCTTCAGCTTCATTTACGTTGGGCAACATGCGTCTGGCTAGAGACCAGATCAGCCCTCCGTAGGTATCTAAACATTCTTGAACTGCTGATTTATCACCGGCAGCTATACGTTGTAATATTGTCTGAGCCACGTATTCTTCTTCTTTTAATTCTAAATTTCCAGTAACTGAATATGGCTTTATTTTAAACCATGAAGTAGTTTGATGGAAATTTGACTGCTCGAAAAACATTTATAAATAGCCCTTTACAGTTATGAGTCTTGTTTATTTTTCTCAGACTCGTAATAAATTACTTCCCGATTTCTTATCTCGCTGAGCTTGCCATTGTAGTAAGTAATTTGGTCAACCCAATCCTTTGTTCCACAAGGCATATACTCATAGCGAACCTTGAAAGTCGGTTTATTGTTTTTATCAACAATGTTTTCTAAGACAGGTAAGCCGTAAATGTTATATTCACGTCGGTAATAATCATTTATTTCACCGTCTTTATTGAGTGATGCAGTCTCGTATTGATTGCCTCGATTGTCATAATCGTATTCACTTCCATAAAGCATTTTACCCGTTTCTTTACTGTATGCTCTTGAGAATTTTAAGCGACCCAGAGCATCATATTGGTATTTATAATCCGTTGTGTGTTTTCCCTTTTCATCAAAGTATTCGGAGCCGATTTTCTTTCCTTGTTTGTTGTAAACATATTTGTCGATTCCATAAACGTTTTTCATATCAGCTTTGTAAAAACGAAGCTCTAATTCCTTTCCATTTTTGTCAAAAACGCGTCCTTGATTACAAGAAAAACAATCTTTCAATTTATTCTTTACAGGCATTCCGTCAACCATTTTTACTGAGTAGTAATGAATGATAATTTCCTTTATGCCTTTCTTGGTTTTATCCGTCTGTCCAATTGCCGAACCAAACCCAATCAGCAAAGTTATCAGTAAAATTGTAGTCTTCATTTTCATCGAAATTCTCCATTTTTTACCTGTTTTACTGCAATTTAGGGTTTTTTAATCCCGTGTATGGAATATTCCATACACGGGACGGAGGAACTACGAATTTTGAATATGTCAAAATTCAAGTTCTTAGTTAGGGCAACAATACCGTGTCAATTACGTGGATAACTCCATTGCTTGCAGCTACGTCAGTTTTGATAACGTTTGCGTTGTTAATCATAACTTTACCGTTTCTAGCTTTGATTTTTACTTTCTTGCCATTTACGGTTTTAGCCTTGTTAAGTTTTACAACCTGTGCTGCTTTAACTTTGCCTGGAATTACGTGATAAGTAAGTATGCTTGTCAACTTATCTCTGTTTTCAGGCTTTAATAGACTTTCAACTGTTCCTTTTGGAAGCTTGCTAAAAGCTTTGTCTGTTGGTGCAAGAACTGTAAAAGGTCCGTCACCTTTTAGTGTGTCAACTAAGCCAGCTGCTTTAACTGCTGCTACCAATGTGTTGAACATGTTTGTTGAAACTGCTGTGTCAACGATGTCTTTCTGCATTGAAGGCATTAATACGCTGTCAATTACGTGAATCACGCCATTTGATGTTGCGATGTCAGTTTGCACCACTTGTGTTGAACCATTCAAGAAAACTTTACCATTCTTAACTTTGATTTTTACCTTTTGACCTTGAACTGTTTTAGCCTTGTTAAGCTGAACTACATCCTTAGCCATAACCTTACCTGGAACTACATGATAGGTAAGAATCTTAACCAACATATCTTTGTTTTCAGGCTTCAAGAGGTTTTCAACTGTTCCTTTTGGAAGCTTGCTGAACGCTTTGTCTGTCGGAGCAAAAACTGTAAAAGGTCCGTCACCTTTCAATGTGTCAACTAAGCCAGCTGCTTTAACTGCTGCTACTAATGTATTAAATACTTTTGCTGATGCAGCGGTATCAACGATGTCTTTTGAATTTTTTGTGTGACTGGCTTTTCTGAAATTGTTACTGTTTGTAGTGTGTGACTGTGCAAAAATTGCTAATGGTGTAATTGCTAAAACAGCGATTAAGCTAAAAATAAATTTTTTCATTTTATTCTCCCTATGTTCGTTCTAAATTTAGTTATTCTAAGGCTGTATATTTTGTTTTTCGCCTTGTGTTATTGATATTCGGAGATATTTCTCGATTAGATTCAAAAAATGAAAAAAAATTATTGTTTTTTTAGGAGAACTTACATAAGTGAAGTGTAAATGTTGAAAAGGCTGGAGTTATTTTAATGTAGGTTTAATAAAATATTTTGAGAGGAGATATGTAATTAAGAGGCTAAAAGTTGTTCCGGCAGATATTAAACAGAATTGGCAGAATGCTCCAATGACAAATGCTTGTAGATAAATAAGCCAAATTGTGAAAACTGACATTATAGCAACAATCCCGCCTAGCAACGCCCAAAGCTTTGTATTTCCGTAAAAAGTTAAGATCGCTAAACTAAAGACTAAAAAATAAGCTAATGCACCAAAAGCAGCTGTCGGAATCCCGAAAAATTCCGCGTAGGAACTTTTCAAAACCTGCTCGCAGCCCGTGATCAGATTGCAGGGAACATTTTTATCCGTAAAGTGTTTTGCTGTCAGATAAGCAGAATCAGCTAATCCGACCAAAGAAAAAATGGTCGCAAAGATCGCGTATTTTGCGACCGGATTGGTTTTATTTTCTTTTCTCTTAACACTCATCTATTTTTCTTCAGTTTCTTTTTTAGGTTCGTCTTCTTTTTTCTCTTCAGATTTCTCTTCGTCTTTTTTCTCATCTGAAGATTCATCTTTCTTCTCTGATGAGTCATTTTCAGATTTGGTTTGTGAATCTTTTTGAGAATCGAACTTTGCCAGCTCAGCGTCAATCAATGTACTCATTTGATCAACTTCCATTTGTTGGAATGGAACTGGTGCACCATTGATCAAAACCGTTGGAGTTGAGGTTATATTTAAAGCTCTGGCTCTCTGAATATCGAAATCAACGCGCTGTTTTGTATTCATTGCCAACATATCATTACTGAATCTTTCAACATCGAGACCGATTTTCTGAGCATAATCTTCAAATTGCTGCTTAGCATTTTGAGAATTTGACCATTGGCTTTGATTTCTGAATAAAATATCCTGCATCTGCCAGAATTTTCCCTGCAATCCCGCTGCTTCTGACGCAACCGCTGCACCATATGCATTTGGATGAATGTTTGTCAGAGGGAAGTTACGGAATATAAATTTAACGCGACTTCCATATTTGGCATTTATTTCATTCATCTTAGGATGAACAACCGCACAAGTCGGGCATTGAAAATCTGCGAATTCCTCAATTACAACAGGGGAAGTTGCCGAACCCTTGAAGTGTGCAGGTGTTGCTCCCGCAGGGGCATTATTGTAATTTGCTATTCGATTATCCTTTGGTTGTGTAGAGTTGTTGTTAGCAGTGTTGCTCTGGGCAGTACTGCTGTCATCCGATTGTGAAATCCACCAAATTCCTACAACCGTAGCAAGAAAAATTCCACCGATGATCAAAAACGGAACAACACCGCTACCTGTTTCTTTTTTTGTTTCTTCGTTTGCCATTTACTTAATTTAATACTCTCTGTAAATTTATAATTTTATCCGATAACCTTTCGACGCTTTTTACCGATCTTTCGTTCCTCTAAAATTTCAATGGTTTCTTTTACTTTGGTGTAAATGCCATCCGCATCCAGTCCATACTTCGCACGCAGAAGGTTCGGATCACCATGAGTAATGATTCTATCAGGAACTCCCATACGGACAACTTTAATAGTGTCTTGCATTAAGTTTTCTTCTAAAAGCTCCATCACGGCAGAACCGAAACCTGCGGCTAGATACGCTTCTTCTACTGTTACGAGCAGATGATTGGTTTGAGCCAAAGTTAAAATCAACTCTGAATCAAGCGGTTTTACAAAACGTGCGTTGATTACACTTGCATCAATCCCATCTTTTTCAAGTTCATCAGCTGCCTCAAGTGCAGGATAAACCATCGAACCATAAGCAAGTATAGCAATTCCGTTTCCTTCTTTGAGGATTTCCGATTTTCCGATTTCGAGCACTTTTGGTTCGTTTGAAATATCAGCTCCTACGCCTGCTCCTCTTGGGTATCTGATTGCTACAGGACCTTTGTGTTCGATTGAAGTCAAAAGCATATCCCGCATTTCGGCTTCATCTTTCGGAGCCATCAGAGTCATATTTGGATAGCCTCGGAAATAAGCAATATCCAATAAACCGTGGTGGGTGGGTCCATCCGCACCGACGATTCCTGCTCTGTCCATTGCAAAAGTTACATCTAAATCTTGTAGAGCAACATCGTGAATTACTTGGTCAAAACCTCTTTGTAAAAATGTAGAATAAATTGCCGCAACAGGTTTTAAACCTTCTGTTGCCATTCCCGCACAGAATGTAACGGCATGTTGTTCAGCAATTCCAACGTCAAAAGACCTTTCAGGAAATTGTTCGAGAACTTGGTCAACACCAGTCCCATCAGGCATCGCGGCTGTTAATGCAACAACTTTTTCATCTTTCTCCATTATTTCGCACATGGTTTGTCCAAAAACTTTTGTGTAGGTTGGCGGAGAAGGTTTACTGCTCGTTTTTTTGACAGCCTTTCCTGTTTCAAGATCGAAAGGACCTGTTGCGTGCCAAGCATAATAATTATCTTCGAGTGATGGATAGCCTTTTCCTTTCTTGGTTAATGCATGAACGATGACTGGACCATCTTTAATTTGTTTAGCTTCTTCCAAGGCTTTGACCATTGCAGGAACATTGTGTCCATCAACGTAACCTATATACTTAAATCCAAGTTCATTGACCAAAGCCCCTGGAAGAACTGCCGCCGCAATTGCATCCTTAAATGACTTAGCGGCTTTTCTCAAACTATGTCCGACTCCCGGAACTGAGTCGAGCGTATCGCCAATTTCTTCTTTTAAGTGTTGATAACTTTGAGCTTCCTTAATTCTATTTAAATATCCGGTCAGAGCTCCAACAGCAGGAGCAATAGACATTTCATTATCATTTAAGATAACGATCAGACGCGATTTTAGATGTCCTGCTTGGTTTATGGCTTCCATCGCCATTCCGCCAGCCAAAGAAGAATCTCCAATCAATGCACAAACATGAAAATCTTCATCAAGCTTGTCACGGGCGATTGCCATTCCAAGTGCAGCGGAAATTGAAGTTGAAGCATGCCCTGCTCCGAAAGTGTCATATTCGGATTCGTCCCTTTTTAAAAAAGGACTTAAGCCACCATACTGCTTGATGGTATTCATAAGGTCTTTTCGACCCGTCAATATTTTGTGTGCGTAAGCTTGATGTCCTACGTCCCAAACCAATCGGTCTTTTGGAGTTTCAAATGCATAATGCATCGCTACTGCCAATTCAACCGCTCCTAACGAAGCCCCTGTATGTCCCCCGATTCGTGAACAAGTCTCCAGTAAAAAATGTCTAACTTCATCTGCCACCTCTTGTAAGTCTTCAACTTTAAGCTGACGCAGGTCGGCAGGTGAATCTATTTCTGATAAAAATCTCATAAAATCTATAAATTTTCCCTTCGTCTTCGCATTTTATCGCTCTGTTTCTTAAATGTTAAATGATAAATAGAACTTTTATTCAAATTTTTTTCGACCAAACGAGAGTTTGTAACGTCTAAGTAGGCAGATAGTTCAAAAATCTAAACTTATATTTGAGAGGGAATTAAAAAATATGTCATACGGACGAAAGTTTTTATCGGTACTAACAGTTGCATTTGCATTCTTTGCTTTCAGCACATTTGTTTCAGCACAGGAAACACCTCCAAGTGATGACAACAGTCAAGTTTCTCCCGTAGAAAAAAAACGTGGGAAGTTTGGTAAACGTGGCAAACGCGGAATGCGTGGGAAGCGTGGAATGAGAGGAATGCGCGGTCTTAGCCAATTGAATTTGACTGATGACCAAAAATCACAGATTAAATCATTGAGAGAAGCTCACAAAGCAGGAAATCAAGGCAATCGTGAAGAATTCCGCTCATTAATGATGAAAAGACGCGAAGGTTCGCTTACAGAAGCTGACCAAGCAAGATTAAGCGAAATGAGAGAGCAAGCAAAGGCTTCTAACAAACAATTAAGAGATTCTATTCTCGCTGTTCTGACAGACGAACAACGCCAACAACTCGAAACTCAAAGAGCTGAGCGTAAAAAACGTATGGAAGAACGCAAGAAACGCTGGCAAGAACGGCGACAAAACTCCCAACCACAAGACAACTAAGTTTTATCGGCAAAAAAGTTAGTTGATCTTCTCCTTAGTTAGAGCAAAAAAGAGTGTGATTAATTTCACGCTCTTTTTTGGTTTGAATCTTTTAAGAAAAAAGTTCTTTTTCTAAAAATCATTCAAAAATTAGTCCAAGTTAAAGGCATAACCAAATGAAATTACGAGATTTCCTGTTTTGCTCGCACCGTTTCTGATTGTGTCTTTCTGGATATTTTTGAAACCTCTCGAAACTCTCGCATCAATCAAAATATAGTTTTTACCGACAGGAATTTCGATTCCTCCGCCACCTGTAACACCAAGATTATTTTTGTTGACATCATCTTTTATATCAGTTGTAGCAGTAAAATCTATGTCTGGGACAGGCGTTCCGTTTGGCGGTAAAAGCAGAGGCACTTGACCTGCTTCATCAAGGAAAATTGTGCTTGTTCCTTTTGTTTTAGTTTTTGCCGTGAGCAAACGTCCATAAAATAAACCGCCATTTACATAAACTCTCGGTTTGTCTTTCTTGCCGAATTTATATTTAGCCAAAACAGGGACTTCCAAATAATTTAATTCAGCAGTATTTTCAAAATCACCGAAGAAGAAATTTCCCGGAGGAAGTTGGGGTAGCCCCGGAGGATTTTGCGTAATTGGCTGAACTCCAGTGCGTTTTCCACCCTGTCCGGCAAAATTAACTTCTGGCTGGATAGAAAATTTTTCGGTTACACCGATTTCGACAAAAGCTCCGAAATTAGGTGCAATGCGGGATTTGAAGTCACGGCTCAGAATATTGTCATCGCCACCACTTAACTGAGGTATGCTTATGCCACCTTTTACGCCAATGTAATTTTCTTTTTCATCCTGAGCTAAGATCGACCCAAAAGATAACGTAATAGTAATTAGAATCAAAAAAACTCTGAAAAATCTAGTTTTCATAATATTTTCTCCAAGTAAATAAAATTAGACTTCTGATACTTCATAAAAAATGGTTTCTGAGTTTACAAAAAAAGTGGCTTTTAAAAATGCGTGTTTCCACCCATTTTGTTTGGGTAATTCTACCCCCATTTGAGGGGTTTTTGAAAGGTTTTAGGATAAATATCAGGCAAAAACATATGAATCATTTGCTGTATCTCCTGATCATCTTCAATAATTAATATCTTCACCCCTTAACTATTTGAGAATAATGTTGAATTGTAAAAGAAGATTTCGAAAATAAGTGTAGGTGTTTCTACCTACAGAAAATTGACTGAAATATTGAGAAACTGATTAGTTATTTTTGATTCCTTCCAAAAAAGTCGATAGATACATATTAATTTCATCTCTAACTTTTCTAAATGCTTTTAATCTCGTGGCTTCATCACCTTCAATTGCTGCGGGGTCTTCAAATGATTTATGAATTACATTAGTTTTGGCAGGAAAATGTGGACAAATTCGACGGGCATTATCACAAACGGTCAAGACATAGTCGATTTCTTTACCTTCAAATTCATCAACGGACTTTGAGCGGTAATCTGAAATGTCTAAAGCCAATTCTTTCAGTGCTTCAATCGCTTCGGGGCGAACAATACTTGGTTCTGTTCCGGCACTGTAAATATCATATTCGTTTGAAGCGATATGTTTTAAGAGTCCTTCCGTCATTTGGGAACGTGCAGAATTTCCTGTGCATAAAATTAAAATACTTTTCTTAGGCATTTGATATTTCCTCTTCCTTTTCTTCTTTCAATAACCATGTAAATACAAAGAGAGCCAAAAATGCTCCAATAATTTGAGCCAGTAAAAATAAAGGTACATTTTGCGGCATAATCCCTGCAAATGTATTTGACGCGGAACGGGCTAAGGTTACTGCTGGATTTGCAAATGACGTAGAACTTGTAAACCAATAAGCCGCAGTAATGTACAAGGCTACCATCAACGCAATCTTATTCGGACGGAATCTGACTCCACAGTGTATAACCGCAATTAAACCAAAGGTTGCGACAACCTCTGCTAAAAACTGCGAACCACCTGTGCGAATTTTAGTCGAAGCTGAATAGACGGGAAGTTCAAACATTAAATTTGCCAAACCAACACCAAAAAAGCCTCCTGTGATTTGTGCAACCAAATAGTAAATTCCATCTTTCCAACTTAAACCGCCACGAGCCATTTCCGTTAGAGTTACAGCAGGATTAAAATGTGCTCCTGATATATCTATAAAACTCCAGATTAAAAAGGCAAGTCCTGCTCCGGTTGCGATTGTATTTGCAAGCAGAGCAATAGCGACATTTCCGTCCGCTAAATTTTCGCCCATTATTCCTGAACCAACAACGACCGCTAAAAGCCCTGCTGTTCCGATAAACTCTGCCGTAAATTTTCTGGCTAAATTCATTAAACCTTTTCTAAAGCTTGCTCCAAATCTCTTATTAAGTCTTTTTTATCTTCAATCCCGACAGAAAGCCTGATTAAACCGTCTGAGATTCCGGCTTTTTCTCTTTCTTCTTTTGAAAGTGTTGAATGTGTCATCGAAGCTGAATGCTGCAATATTGTTTCCACTCCGCCAAGAGACGTGGCAATCGAACAAAGTTTGGTATTGTTTATGAGACGTTTGCCTTCCTCAATTCCACCGACATCAAACGAAACCATCCCGCCAAATCCACGCATTTGTTTCTTGGCAATCTCATGATTTTCATGTGTTTCTAAACCGGGATAAAAGACCTCTTTTACTTTCGGATGAGATTGTAACATATTCGCTATAGCATATGCATTCTCGTTGTCTTGTTTCATTCGTAATGCTAAAGTCTTGATTCCCCGTAAAACAAGCCACGCAACTTGCGGGGCGATTCCTCCGCCAAGAAGCTTAACGCCTTTTTTATAAACTCTATCAACAAGTTCTGTTGATTTACCAATCAAAACACCAGCAGTTAAATCGCTATGTCCTCCGAGATATTTCGTCGCAGAATGAATGACCAAATCAGTCCCTAGATCAAGCGGGTTTTGGTTAAAAGGTGTCGCAAAAGTGTTATCTGCGACTGTTGTGATCTTATTTTCTTTTGCAATATCCGTTACGGCAGATATGTCTGTAATATTTAATCCGGGATTAGAAGGTGTTTCAACCCAAAACATGCGGGTTTCAGGGCGGATTGCATTTTTGTAGTTTTCTGAATCAGTTGCATCAATAAAGGTTACGAAAATTCTTAGATCTTCAGAGATTTGCTGAAAGAGCATAGAACTTGTCGAATACATCGAACTAAGAGCAACAATGTGTTCACCTGTTTTGATAAGACTTAAAACCGCAGCAGAGATTGCTGCCATTCCCGAAGCAAAAGCAATTCCAGATTCGCCATTTTCTAATTCGGCGACGGCATTTTCCAGAGCCTCTTGAGTTGGATTTCCAAGACGTCCGTAAAAATAGCCGGGTTTTTCATAATTGTGGATTGCCCGTCCTTCATCTGCATCAGTAAATGCAAAAGTTGAGGCATTGTAAATGGGAACTGACAATGCCCCTTCGTGTTTAGTTGTGTCTTCGCCTGCGTGAACAACTTTTGTCAAAAAAGATTTTTCGCTCATGCGGATAATTTAACAACAAACTGTTTCTTTTTGCGAACCCTCAATCGAAACTTTTTCAGGCATAGGTGTGCAACAACTGGATGCTTCATTTATCTCGCCTTCAGTATCTTCCAAAACTGTGAAAACCTCCCAGCTGTTTCCGTCAGGATCAGAAACCCAAACTTTATCTTGTAGTGCATAACAGCAATCAGTTCCCATTTCGGGTAAAGTCAAAAGCCCTGTCTCTTCCCAGCGCTTACTAATTGTTTCTACGTCTTTGGTTGAGCGAACCTGAACGCCTAGGTGTGATAATGATCCACCTTTTTCAAACTCTGTTTGATTCATCGTTAAATTTAAAGGTGGATTGGCTACATCAAATTTTGCGTAATCAGGTTTGATTTTAACTGGATCAATCCCTAACATTTTTGTATAAAATTCAATACTTTTCTCTACATTACTTACATTTAGTGAAATATGTGTTTTCATATTATAACCTCCGAATGATTTCATATACGGTTAAACATATATGTTAGGGCGAATATATTCTCAAATTTAATAAATGTCAAGACTTTTTTTAGTTTTTTTGATAGAATATGACTTATGAAAAGCAAAATTGACCTTTCAGAAATGGAAAATCTTTACACAGCTTTATCCGATCAGACTCGTTTAAGACTTCTGAATCTAATGCGTGAGGATGAAATTTGTGTGTGCTTTTTTACCGAGGCACTTGGAGAGAGCCAGCCGAAGATTTCGAGGCATCTTGCATATTTGAGAAAAGCCGACTTAGTAGAAGCTCGCAGAGAAGGAAAATGGATGCACTACCGTATAAAGTTTCCGGAAAATCCATTTGCGAGGGAAATATTGTATGACACTTTGGAATGGCTCAAATCACAAGATGAGATGGAAGTAGAATATGAGAATTTGGTTGAAGCCTGTTGCTCATTAAATGTTCCCGTAACTATCTCAAAAGCACCAAAGCCTGAAACAATTGTTGAATCAAATAAACCTGTTCATGAAAAAGAAGAATTGGAAACTTTTTTATTGTAAATTGGACTTTTGAGCAGTTGGATAAGGACAGTGACGGCAACCGTTTCCGCAACAATAACCGCGTTTTTTAAGATAATGTTCAGTTAGAACCATAAATCCTTTGTCAAAGTAATAATCAACTCCTTCGACAAATTTTTGCGATTTCTTTTCTTTTCTTTTCTCTTTAACTTCTTTCATATAAAGCAAGAAACTCTTTATTTCCTTCTGCACCCAAAATTGGTGATTCTATAACACCTAAAGTTTTCAATCCGACACTTTCAGCAAAGTCATTTACATCGTTAATTACCTGTTCGTGTTTGCGAGAGTCTTTGACAATGCCGCCTTTTCCAACTTCACCTCGTCCAACTTCAAACTGTGGTTTTATTAGTGTAATAATTTTGCCATCCTCATTCAAAAGCGAAATTAAAGAAGGTAAAATTTTTGTAACGGAAATAAATGAGACATCCATAACAACTAGATCAAATTTTTCCTCAAAGTCTCCCTCAGCTAGATAGCGGGCATTTGTATTTTCTCTTACTTCTACTCTTTCATCATTTCTAATTTTCCAAGCAAGTTGATTTGTTCCGACATCTACCGCATAAATCTTTTTTGCTTCGCTTTGCAGAAGACAGTCGGTAAACCCACCGGTTGAGGAACCTATGTCTAAACATACATATTCGTTTGGGCATATTTGAAAGTGAGATAGAGCCTTTTCTAATTTTAATCCTCCGCGTCCGACGTATTTTATTTCTTGAGACTTTCCTTTGATGCGTATGTTTTGATCAGCTAAAAATGTTTCTGAAGGTTTTTCTACTCTTTTTTCATCAACTAAAACGACGCCAGCCATAACCATTGCCTGAGCTTTTGTGCGGGAATGTGCGAATCCTTGCTCAACTAATAGTTTATCAATACGTTGTTTTTTTGTATTCATTGGTCATGGTTAAAAGAAGAACACTACAGATATACCTTCTGCTTTTCGTATGCAATATTAAATCCTTTTTCTCTAACTTCTTTTATTTTTTCTTTGTTTCCCTGAATTAAAGGGTTGGAGTGGTTGAAATGTATAAAATGGACTTTATTTTTTTCTTTCAACGATAAGTTTTTTAATAAATCCATTGTTTCCGAGACAAATGGATGTGGAACTTCGCTCATGGGGCGTGGAATTTCACCATCGGCGAAAAACGTTGCATCAAGAAAAAGATAATCATTTTCCCGAACTAAATCTAAGAGCTTTGTATTCCACTTTTGCCATTTATCAATGTCAGGAATGAAAATCAGACTTTTATTTGCAGATGAAATTTTATAACCGACTGTTTCTGAAAATTCATCACGATGTGGAACTAAAAAAGGCTCGACCTTTAAGTTTTTGGTCAATTCAATTTCCTTTTTATTTTCTAAATTTTGTAAAGATATATTGTTGAGACTTACAAGTTGTGACCACGGAGCATTTTCTGAAAGCATCTTTTTCATACGCGGCATCGCATAAACTTTTACACCTTTTGTTCCCATGGACTCTCTTCCGAGATACATTAAACCTGTATAATGACCGATATGTGCGTGAGTTAGAAAGATACCATCGAGCTTATTCGAAAAATCCTTTGTTGATTCTCTAAGTAATTGGAACTGTGAAGGAAGATCAGGCGTCGCATCAAAAATCCAACGCTGTTTGGTTTTAGGATTCACGAGTGCAATTGAAGAAACCATTTTTCGCAATTTTTTATCTTTCCAGGCTTTTTTGCAAAATTCCGACATACAACCCATTTGTGGAGCACCTGCGTCTTGAGCTGTTCCTAAAATCAAAACGTAAGGAGATTTTGCTTGAGCGAGGATGACAGTCGCCAAAATTATCGTTACGAATAAAAAATATTTAATCAAGTTATTCATTTTAGGATGATTATTGTTCGATGCTGTCAGCTTCAAACGATTTTAATTCTTCGTTTTCGGCTGTATAGCTGATTTGGATCGGACGACAACAAACTTCGCAATCTTCGATGTAAGTTTGATCAGAAACTGACAAATCCAAGATCATCGAGATGTTTTGCCAACAGTATGGACAGATAAAAAAGTGTTCGATTTCCATTAAGTTCTGCTAATAGCTTGCCGCTTTATTGTTTTGTATCTCTAATGATAAAATTTATCAAAATGGAAGCAAAAACAAAACTGTCGAAATTTGCAAAATATGCTTGGTTTACTTTGGGTTACAATATTTTGGTAATTCTTTGGGGTGTATTTTTGCGTGCTTCAAAGTCAGGTGACGGATGCGGACAACACTGGCTAACTTGTCACGGCGAGGTTATTCCTTCCGCACCGGAATTTAAAACTGTAATTGAATTCTCTCATCGTCTGACAAGCGGTTTGGCTTTCTTAATTGTTTTAGTGTTAGTGATTTGGGCTTTTCGAAAGTTTGCAAAAGGACATTATCTACGCAAGGCAGCCGTTATTTCATTCTTCTTCATAATTACGGAAGCACTCGTCGGAGCAGGCTTGGTTTTGACGGGAAATACAGCTGAAGCAATCACACCTTATCGTCCATACTGGGCAATCGGACATCTTATAAATACTTTTATTTTGCTTGCGGGACTAACCTTAACAGCATGGTTTGCAAGCGGTGGCAAGCCTCCGAATTTGAGAAAACATCCGAAAGTTACAGCACTTTTAGCTTTGTCTGTTGCAGGAATTTTATTTGTTGGGATAACAGGGGCAATAGCAGCTTTAAGCAATATGCTCTTTGAGCCTTCGGGAAGTTTGATGGAAGGCTTACAGAAAGATTTTTCAGCCGATTCGCACATACTTTTGAGGCTCAGAATCTTTCATCCTTTTTCTTCTGTGTTAGTTAGTGTTTTGTTGATTTTTGTTGCGGGTTGGTTAAAGGCAAAAGCTGAAGGGAATTTGCAAGTAACACGCTGGACGGGGATTTTGTCTTTGTTAGTTATTATCCAAATTATTTTTGGTGGACTAACACTTGTGACCGGTGCACCAATCGTTATGCAACTTATACATTTACTTTTGGCTGATGCCGTCTGGATCGCATTTATTTTAATGTCAGTAACTTATTTGGCAGACGAAGAGATTTTGCCTTAACAATTCTTGAAAATTTACCTGATCACTTTTCCGGATTTCAGAGATATAACAAACCGACTTCTGTTTCCTTTATCGTCGTAAATTTCTACAGGAACAGAAGATGAAGGAGATGAAATTTGTATTCTAAAAGTGCCATCAGCCGATGCAAATGTTTCGCGTCCTAAAACTCTTACAGTTGCTCCAGCTTTTGTGCTTCCGCTGATTATATAAACTTTACCTGCGACATTTTCGACATTCCAGTCACTAGCAGTAATTCTGTCACCTTTCTGATTTTTAACAACTGTGAATTTAGATGGCTCACTCCAATCGCTACTCTGTCCGGCATTTGAAGAAGCTTTAACTCTCCAAAAATATGTTCCAGGAGAAATGTTTCCGAGGGTAAAGCTAAGACTACTTAAGGATTCGCGTTCAATTACTATTCCATTCGAAACAAAGAACGGTGATTTAGCGATTTGGAGATGATAAGAACTGGAACTTGCATCAGACCTCTGCCAACGGAATGAAACATCAGCATTGCCGCCTCTCGATAATATCTGAGCTGCAGATGATGGTTCACGAAGACTCGGCGGTTTTAGAAGTTTTTCGCGTGTGTTTATTTTGTTTTTAGAAAAGGCTACGTATTCATCTTTTTTGATAACCTTTTTCTCGCCACCTATATTTGATTCAACTCCACCGCGGTTGATTCTTATCTCACCGCTATTATTTTTTTCATTGATATTGAAGCTTGCTTCTGTTTGAGCGAGAAGACGGTTTTCGGTTTCTTTTACTTCGACTACATTATTGGAGTTGTCAGGTTGATCTTCCGTTTTAACGCGGATTTGTCCATCATCAAGTTTTACGCGAACGCTTGTACCACCCAATAGGGAAGAACTATCTCTGATAACAACTGTACTATTTGGACGAATAGAGAGCATAGAGCCATCAATCATTCTGATTTGAGCTCTTCCATCAGATTGAGTTTGAATCGTATCTCCAGCTTGAACGTAAGTTGCTTTTGTAACCCTTTCGGTCGCACGTGTAGTGAGACGAATTATTCTTACGTCTCCTTCAAATGAAATTATTTGTGCGGCATCTTTAGGTATTTTGTTATCGTTTAATTTGTCGATTAACCAATTGCTTTTCCATACCCACCAGCCTCCGGCACCGATTCCGACGATAAGACACACCATTAGCACCGCACCATAAATAGTACTTTTCTTGATTTCCCACCAATCAACGTAGAATTTGCGGTATTTCTGTTCTGCCATTATCTAAGAGGTATCTTGGGACTTTGAGGCTTTAGAGAAAGGTGCAGGATAAACCCAACTTTATATTTTAGACTATTTGGCAATAAAAATAAATATTATTCTTCATCTATTTCTTGCTTTAGCGTTTCAACTATTTCTTCTTTAGGTGTATCAGTTTTAGCAGGAAACAATAGAGAGAGAATTATTGAAAGTGCAATTGTTCCGGCAACTACCCCGAGAGATATATTTATAACCTCTTGTTTGAAGTCACCTTTTAAGAAACTATGCAGGAAGTGTGCGAAGGCATTTTGACTGTTTTCGCTAAACCCAAGCAATAAACCTTCGGCAATGAGAGGAAAGAGCATCTTCACTCCGATAAAGGTTAAAACAAAGGCTAAACCGAATTTCAGATAATGGAATCTGTCTGCCATATTGGCGAGTAGGAAGAAAAATGTTCTTAAGCCTAAGATGGCAAAAATATTCGATGTATAAACAATGAATCTATCAGTTGTAATACCGAAGATTGCGGGGATTGAATCAACAGCAAAGATTACATCGGAGAGTTCGACTACAATCAAGACAAGCAAAAGTAGCGTGCCGACACGTTTGCCATCTTCAATAACTATAAATTTTCCTTCGACGTATTCTTTCTTAATTCGTATGTATCTGGTGGCTAATGATACGAGTTTACTTTCCTCAGGATTGAAAGCATCCTCATCATTAGAAAACATTTTTATCCCTGTGTAGATTAAAAATGCACCAAAGACATAGATTATCCAATGAAAACGTTCGACGAGTTCCGCACCAGCGAAAATCATCGTCATGCGCATTACCAAAGCACCCATAATTCCCCAAAAAAGGACACGATGCTGGTATTTTCGGGGGACATTAAAATAACTAAATATAAGAAGGAAGACGAATAAATTATCGACCGAAAGTGAGAGTTCTATTAAATAACCTGTGAAGAATTCTTTGGCTTTGAAGGCAGCGACTTCCGCACCAAATATATTATTGAGTGCAAAATAAACAAATACATTGAAGCCCAGTGCGAGAGAAACCCAGACGATACTCCAAAAAAATGTTTCTTTTCGAGAAGGAATGTGAGCCTTGCGATTAACTATGCCAATGTCGACAAATAATGCAACAAGTACTACAGAGAAAAATGTAATCCAAAGCCACAGCGGATATTCGATACCATTCATACGCTAAATAAGATACAGTTTTATCAAGGAAAAAGTAAAAGGCAAATAGTAAATCTTTGATAGTCGATAGTAAATGGACATATAAGTTTTTCAGGGGCAACATTCTGGTGATTTTCAACCATCAATCAATAACAATGAACAATTTACAATTAGATATTTCATTGATAAAATCACGGTTTGTCCAAATTATTAATTAATTTGTAAACAATATTTAATATATACAACAAAGGTAATTTAAGCAGATGTTAAAGTTTTTCAAGCGTATGGAAAGAACGAGAAATTTTCTTCTCATTCTTTTTGCAGTAGTTTTAGTAGTAAGCATGATCGTTTTCGGAGCCTCGCTCGGTGACGAAAATGCAGGAGATTTGGCAAGAAGTAAGGAAAAAGCAGCACAAGTTGGGAGTGAGGTGATAACCGTTGGAGAAATCGTCACTCAACAACAAAATTTGCAACAACCTCTTCCTGCTAATCTTTTGTTAAATGGTTTGATTAGACAACGCTTGGTAAGACTAGAAGCTGATCGTTTTGGGCTAACTACGTCTGATGCGGAGGTTGCTAAAACGATCCGTGAGATATTTACCACACCTGACGGCAGACCTTTCGATCAATCGAGATATGAACAAAATGCTGTGCGTCAGGCTGGAAGCGTTGCTGCATTTGAGCAGGGTGTTCGTGACCAAATAAGCACACAAAAAGTGCAGGCTTTTGTTACATCAGGAGTGACAGTTGCTGAAGAGGAAGTTCTGAGTAATTACAAACGCCTTAATACCAAATTTAATTTAACCTATGTTCCGATCACAACCTCTGATATAGCCGAAAATCTCGACCCAAGCGATGAAGAATTAAAAGAGTATTTTGAGAAAAATAAGAAAAACTATTATATCAATTCTCCACAAAAGAAAATTCGTTATATCTTTTTGGAGACTTCAAAGGTTGGCGAAAAGCTTGAAATTTCAGATGAATCTTTGAAAGAGGAATATGACAAACTTCCTGAAGATAGAAAGCAAGCTGGTGTTGCTGTACAGGAAATTGTTTTGCAAGTTCCTGATCCGAAACAAGACTCGCAGGTTTTAGCTAAAGCCAATGAGATTGCTGAAAACCTTAAAAAAGATGGTGATACAGTTTCTGAAGAAAAATTTTCAGAAATTGCCAGAGGACAATCTGAAAGACCATCAACTGCACAAAGTGGTGGTAAAGTTCCGGGATTAGTTCGTCCTGCGACCGATCCTACAAAACAAGATGATCCGTATCAGAGAATCTTAAATATGAAGGAAGGTGAAATCACCGAACCACTTAAATATGGCTCAAGTTACTATGTTCTGCGACGCGGAAAAGCTACACCAAAAACTTTTGAAGATGCTAAAAAAGAACTGGAAGTGAGTGCAAGAAACCGCAAAGCTTACACAGCTAATGCAGCATTAGCAGGCAAGGTTGCCGAAGCACTAAAAAAAGAAAAAGACGTACAAGCGATTGCGGAAAAATTTGCGTCTGAAGCAAATATGAGCGTTGATGAAATGATTCGTGAAACAGATTACATCAAGCCCGGAGATGAGGTTGATAAAATTGGTGTTTCACAGGATTTTGAACAAGGTATTATTTCTTTAGACAAGGCAAATGATGTCGGTGATAAAATTCCGATTCCGAATGGTTTTGCAATACCGCTTTTGGTTGATAAAAAAGAACCGCGCGATGCGACTTTTGATGAGGTTGAAGACAAAGTTAAAGAAGCTGTAAAAGCAGAACAAGCAAGAAAGAAAATTGATGAAATTGCAAAAACAATCGCCGAAAACGCAGATTCTGCAAGCGGTTTGAATTCAGCTGCTGAAGGGCAAAAACTCAAAGCTTTGGAAGCAAAAGATTTCATTTTGGGTTCACCGCTTGGTGAAGGACCTTCAGCTACAACTAATGAAGCACTCGAAGATGCAATTTTCGATTTGAAAGAAGGAGAAGTAACTAAACCTGTAAAAATTGGGGATAATTGGTATGTTGTTGGAGTAAAAGAGCGTCAAGAAGCTAATATGGATGAATTCTCCAAACAAAGAGATCAGTTACTTCAACAAATGTTAACGCAAAAACAAAATCGAGTTTTCTCAGATTATTTAGCTTCAATTCGGCAAAATATGGAATCTCAAGGTCAGATAAAAATATTTAAAGATGCTATCGCAAAAATAGATGCTCAAGCACAACAAAATAGACCACAAGTTCCGCAATTGCCACAACAACAAATTCCGATTCCTCCTCAGCAGGCTCCACCTGCACCATCGGGGAACTAAATTTTAACAAAGGAGAAAAAACGGCGGACGATAGAATTATCATCCGCCGTTTCTTTTTTGTTCCAGATATTTATTCACCTAGATAAGCTTCTTTAACTTTCGGATCAGCGGCGAGTTCTTTTGAATCTCCTTCCATTACAATTCTTCCCGTTTCTAGAACATAAGCACGGTCGGAGTGATGGAGGGCAGCGTTTGCGTTTTGTTCGACGAGCAAAATTGTTGTACCTTCGCTTCTGATGTTTTCGATTGATTCAAAAATTGTGTGAACAAGAATTGGAGCGAGTCCCAATGATGGTTCATCAAGAAGTAGCAAACGTGGTTCGGACATTAAAGCCCTACCGATGGCAAGCATCTGTTGTTCACCACCTGACATTGTTCCTGCTTTTTGAGTTTTGCGTTCCGCCAGACGCGGAAATAGTTCAAAGGCGTGTCTCATATCTTTAGCGACTTCCTTTTTATCTTTGCGTGTGTAAGCACCCATTTCGAGGTTTTCCTGAATGGTCATATTGGCAAAAACACCACGACCTTCGGGCGACATCGCGATTCCTTTGGGAACAAGCGTATGAGTGGGAGCAGCAGAAATATCTTCACCTTCGTAAACGACACGACCTTCACGAGGTTCGAGCAAACCTGTAATCGTTCTTAAGGTTGTTGTTTTTCCCGCACCGTTTGCACCGATGAGAGTTACAACTTCGCCTTTTTCAACGTGCAAATTAATATCGGTCAAAGCCTCAATTGCACCGTAACTGACTGAAACATTTTCTAACTTTAACATAATTCAGTTATCCGTTATCAGTTATCCGTTATCAGTTTTTGTTGACTGTTAACTGTTGACTGATAACTGTTTAATCGCCAAGATAAGCCTCTATTACTTTCGGATCATTTTTAATTTGGTCAGGCGTTCCCATAGCGATTGATTTGCCGTAATCAACTACACGAATTCTTTCGCAAACGCCCATAACTACACGCATATTGTGTTCGACGAGCAAGATTGTTAAATCAAATTTGTCTCGAATTTCTCGAATTAAATCAGTTAGATCTTCCTGCTCGGACGGATTCATCCCCGCCGCTGGTTCGTCCAAAAGAAGAATTCGCGGTTTTGTTGCTAATGCACGAACAATCTCTAGCCGTCTTTGTTTTCCGTAAGGCAAGCTTGTTCCGCCTGTTTCGGCGTATTTTTTCAATCCGAAAATTTCTAAAAGTTCGAGAGCAAATTCTTTGTGTTCTTCTTCATCTCTGAAATACTTCGGCAGACGAAAAATCGCATCGAACATATTTTGATTGGCGTGACGATGGCAAGCGGTAACGACATTTTCCAAAACGCTCATCGAAGGGAAGAGCCTTATATTTTGGAAAGTTCTTGAAACTCCGAGGCGTGATATTTGATATGGCTTTAAGCCATTGATTAGTTTATCATCAACAAATATATCGCCTTCTGTCGGTTCATAAACGCCAGTTAAGATATTGAAAACCGTTGTTTTTCCCGCACCGTTCGGACCGATTAAACCGAAAATTTCGCCTTGTTCAATTGCTAAATCTAATCCATCAACGGCTTTCAAGCCGCCAAACTGCATCGTTGCTCTATCGGTTTTTAGTACATATTTACCTTTTGCATTGTCAGTTTTTTGGACGTCTTCGCTCATTTCTTTTCGTCCTCCTCACTAGCTAAATGCTTTGCTTTTATGTCTTCGGCAATCGGTACGCCTTCGACACCACCAACGGCTTCTGTTCCTTCCGGTGCGGTTCGTGGACGCATAATCCAACTCAATCCAAACTCTCTATTGCCAAACAAACCTTGAGGTCTGAAAATCATTGTTAGAATCAAAATCAAAGCAAAAATTACAAGCCTTAAATCGGCAAATTTTACAACGCCTAAACCCGGAACGGTTATATCGGGAAGTTGCCGTAAGAGTTCTGGCAGAAGAGTTACAATAATTGCCCCGAGAATTGCCCCTGTCATCGAACCCATTCCGCCGATGACAATCATAATTATCACTTCAAAAGATTTAATGAACTGAAAATCGTTGGTGCTTAGAAACTTGTTGTAATGTGCAAACAGAACGCCCGCAACACCTGCAAAAGCCGAACTTATCACGAAAGAAATAACTTTGTAACGGGTTGTGTTTACGCCCATTGCTTCCGCGGCTAGTTCGTCTTCGCGTATCGAAATCAAGGCTCGTCCCATATCTGAACGAACGATGTTGTGTATGATTACAACTGTTGCGACTGCGAAAAATCCTATCCAAAGGAAATTCGCATAACCCGGAACTTGATAACCTGTCGCACCGCCAACTGCATCAATATTTAAGATAACGATGCGTATGATTTCGGCAAATCCGAGCGTGGCAATCGCCAGATAATCACCTTTCAAACGCAAAGATGGAATTCCGACAATCAAACCTGCAATTGCAGCCGCCAAAGCTCCGATTGCCACAGCAATAAGCAAAACAATGCTGGTTGAAAGGAGTCCGCCAGTTTCACCTGAAATTGCCGTTTCAATAGCTGTGCCGTAAGTAACCGTAAAATATGCCGAAGCATAAGCTCCGATTGCCATAAATCCGGCGTGTCCAATGGAAAATTGTCCTGTGTAACCGTTTATTAAATTGAGTGATGTGGCGAGAATTATGTTGATGATGATGAAATGAAGCAGACGAGATGAATAATCGTCAATTCCAAATCCAAACAAACCGGCTTTGCTCATCATCAGGCTAACAACATACAGAAGTCCGAACATAATAACGCCACCGATTAAACTTTTTATCCATGTGTTATTCATTCTAAACTTTCTCCTGTACGTTCGAGCCTAATAAACCCGCAGGTCGTATCAATAGAACTAAAATCAAAATTGCGAAAGCGACTGCATCTCTGTAGGTTGAAGGAATTCCAACGTAATGACCATAGCCAACAACAAAAGTCTCCGCCATACCAATAAGCAAACCGCCAAGAACTGCTCCCATAACATTTCCGATTCCGCCAAGAACCGCCGCAACAAACGCTTTCAGACCAGCCATCAATCCCATCAGAGGAAAGATTTTTGGTTGATATTGTGCGACCAAAACACCACCCGCCGCTGCAAGTGCCGAACCGAGTGCGAATGTGAAGGCAATAACGAAATCTGTGTTGATTCCCATCAATTTTGCTGAATTCAAATTATGCGAAGTTGCTCGCATCGCCTTGCCGATTTTGGTTTTGTGAATAATCCATTCAAGCCCAAGCATCAAAATTATTGCAATCATGAAAATCAAAATCTGCGTTGTTGAAATTGTTACTTCACCGAACAGATTGTAATTATCGTTTTGAATTAAGAGCGGAAATGTTTTTGGCACACCAGAGAAAATAAATGTGAACAGATACTCCAAAAACAGAGACATTCCCATCGCCGTTATGAGCGTTGTCATACGCGAAAACTTCCGCACAGGGCGATATGCAAAACGCTCTATTGCCATCCCTATAATAGCCGCAATCGCCATTGCACCAAGCAAGACGACTACGAAATTAAAGATTGATGCTTGCGAACCGAAAACATATACAGCAATCAAGAAACCCATATACGCACCAACCATATAAACATCGCCGTGTGCAAAGTTTATGAGTTTCAAAATCCCGTAAACGAGCGTATAACCAAGTGCAATCAACGCATAAATTGAGCCGATAGTTAGACCGTTGATAAGTTGTTGAACAAATGTGTCCATAAATTAGGGGTTCTTGAGTTTAAGAAAAAAATGGCAAGATTTTATTAAAAACCTTGCCATTCAAATAGTTATTTATCTTCGTCTTTCTTTTCATCTGCAGATTCAGAAGAATTCGCATTTGCAGCTTTTGCATCAGCTTTTTCATCTTTTGGTTTTTCTTCCGATGATTCCGAACCTTCGGGAGCGATGGTTGTTTTGAACTTAAAGCTTTTTGATTCGGGATCAAGCGACAAGATAACCGCGGGCTTGACTGCATTGCGTTTGTCGTTGATTGTTATGCTTCCTGTAACGCCTTTGAAATCTTTGGTCGAAGCAATTGCATCACGCAATTTTTGTGATTCCGTTGTTCCTGCTCGTTTCAAAGAATCAGCCATAATGTTTGCCGCATCATAAGCCAAAGCTGCGAGTGCATCAGGGTCTTCATTGTATTTAGCTTTGTAAGCATCAACGAATTTTTTGATTTCCGGTGTCGGATTTTCGATAGAATAATGATTAGAAATATATGTGTTTTCCAGAGCATTTCCAGCTAAGTTCCAAAGTTCGGGAGCATCCCAACCGTCACCGCCTAAGATTGGTTGCTTCATACCAAGTTCACGAGCTTGCTTAACAATAATTCCAACTTCACCGTAATAACCAGGAACATAGATTACATCGGGATTTGCTTGACGAATCGAGGTTAGCTGGCTCTTAAAGTCCGTGTCGTTTTGCGTGTAGGCTTGTGTGCTAACGACCTTACCGCCAAGTTTTGTAAATTCTTCTGTAAAGAATTTTTCCAAACCTTTACTGTAATCGGCTTGCACGTCACCGAAAATCGCTGCCGTTTTTGCTTTTAATTCATTCGCCGCAAATTTTGCCATCACTCCGCCTTGGAATGGGTCAATAAAGCACACGCGGAAAATATGATCGCCAATTTCGGTAACTTTCGGATTGGTTGAAGAAGGTGTAATCATAGGGATTTTTGCTTCTTGTGCAACAGGTGCGGCAGCAAGCGAGTTGGTTGAAGCGACTTCACCCAGAACAACATGAACTTTATCTTGGTTTATCAATTTTGAGATAACCGTTTTGGCTTGTTCCGGTCTGCCTTGGTCGTCTTCGACAATTAATTTGATTTGTTTGCCATTGACTCCGCCGTTCTTATTAATTTCATCAACCGCAAGTTCAATGCCGTTCTTGGTTGATTTACCGTAACTAGAAGTAGCCCCGCTTAAGTCAAGATAAACGCCAACCTTGACCGTATCACCCGAATCGTTTCCACCGTTTCCGCCTTTTTGAACACAATTGGAAACGAACAGAAGGGAGAAAATAACTGTTATCGCCAAAACAAAATTTCTCATCTTTCACCTCTTAGAATCTTTTATTTAAGGAATCTACAAAACTTTTTCTACTATGATGACTTGCTATTATATAAGCACTTGTCAACAAAGCCGCAATTTTTTTCAAAACATAGCTAAGTCAAGGTAAATTTCTTGTGCATTATACTAATTACAAGTGTCATCTAAGCTACATAAATAGGTAGGTTATTTTAAAAACAAAAAAAGTCAGCCTTTTTTCTAAGACTGACTTTCAAAATTATTTTGCCTAAAAACTAAGTTAAAAGTTAATTTCCTTTGATTGCTTCGATATATTTAGCCAATTCTTCTCTAACTTTAGGGAATAAGAAGAATAGTCCAAGCATATTCGGGAAGACCATTGCGAAAATCATTGCGTCGGAGAATTTAACAACTGCGTCCAAAGTTGCTGCTGCACCAATAACTACAAAGATTAAGAAGAGAATTTTGTAGGTGATATCCGATGCCCCTGAGCGTCCGAACAAATATTTCCATGCTTGCAGTCCATAATATGACCAAGAAATCATTGTCGAGAACGCAAACAAGATAATTGCAAACGTTAAAATATACCTAAAGCCCGGTAATACCGAATCATAAGCCCTAGATGTTAAATCAACTCCACCGACTCTTGCTCCTTCGATCAGAACCTCTTTGTTAACAACATCACCATACGGGAAAATATCTCCACTGTTGAACATTACGATAACCAAAGCAGTCATTGTACAAATAACAACTGTATCAATAAAAGGTTCGAGCAATGCAACGATTCCCTCACTTGCAGGATATTTGGTGTTTACAGCCGAGTGAGCGATTGCCGCTGAACCCGCACCCGCTTCATTAGAGAATGCTGCCCGCGTAAATCCTGTTAAAAGAACACCAATCAATCCACCTAAACCAGCTGTAGGAGTGAAAGCTCCTGTAACTATTTGACTGACAGCTTTTGGAACATAACCAATGTTGTAAAAAATAATCACTAAGGATGCGATTATATAAATTCCTGCCATGAATGGGACGATCTTTTCAGTAACGCTTGCAATTCTTTTGATTCCGCCAATGATGACTATTCCAACTAAGATTGCCATAACGATACCGATAACTGTTTTTATTGCTCCGCCTTCCCAACCGGTCATTGAGGTAATTTGGACAGTTGCTTGGTTTGACTGGAACATATTTCCACCACCAAATGAACCACCAATACACATAATCGCAAAAATTACACCGAGAACTTTCCCAACCGCACCATAACCGATGTCTTTAAATCCTCTTGAAAGATAATACATTGGACCGCCGTAAACGGTTCCATTCTCATCAATGTCACGATATTTAACACCCAGAGTACATTCAACAAACTTCGTGGACATTCCAAGCAAACCGCAGACGATCATCCAAAATGTTGCACCGGGACCACCTACCGCAATTGCTACGGCAACACCTGCAATGTTTCCAAGTCCGACTGTTCCCGAAACTGCAGTTGCAAGTGCTTGGAAGTGACTAACCTCGCCTTGCACGCCTTCTTGACGAATAGTGTCAGGTAAGTCCCCTTCGACAACATTAACCGTGTCTGTTGTAACAGGAGCACCACCTTCCTCAATTTCGTCATATTTTCCGCGAACGACGTTAATTGCCAGTGGAAATTTAGCGATGTTTACGAACTTAAACGCTAGTGTGAAAAACAAAGCACCAAAAACCAAAAGAATCAGTACGATCGGAACACTTATAGTTTCTGTAAAAGGGATAGAAGTAAAAATTAGTGCATCCCAAGCATCTGCTATTGGAGAAAATGCATCATTAATTTGCTTATCCAGACCTGTTGCCTCAGTAGCCTTTTTAGCTTCATCAGCTTTTTCCTGTGCAAATATTACTGCTGGAACAACTAAAGTTGTTAGAAGGGAAAGCAAGTATCCGAAAATCTTTCGATTCATAAAGTTACCTCTCAAAATTTTATTATTGCGTGGTCAGCAAGATTTTTCGCATCTGTATTCAGACTCTTACAGAGAATCTCTAATCAGGGAAAGTTTTAATCGAAACAGTCTATAGGTCTGGCGAAAAGAATAATATAAACACGAATTATACCTATTTCAGTTAGTATGTCGAGTTTTTATTTATTAAAATGCTCAAAACAAAAGATTTTTTAGAATTAATCTGAAATTATGGATCAAAATACGGGAAGCAAAGTGTCTGAAAAATTTGGTGATATGCCAAAAGAGGATTTTCGCAAATATGGTTATGAAATAATTGATTGGATTGCTGATTATTTTGAGGAAATGGAAAATCTTCCTGTGCTTTCACAAAATGAGCCAAATGATTTGGCAAATGCTTTACCAAAAAACGCTCCCGAATTAGGTGAAGATTTCGGCGATGTTATAAAAGACGTAGATGAACTAATTTTGCCCGCCGTTACGCATTGGAATCATCCGAATTTTCACGGGCTTTTTTCGACTTCGACAAGTTCCGTCGGGGTTTTCGGCGAAATGCTAACCGCTGCATTTGACCAAAAAGCGATGCTTTGGCGAACTTCGCCCGCTTCGACCGAACTCGAACCCATTGTGCTTGATTGGTTACGGCAAATGATGAATTTGCCCGAAGACTTTAAAGGAATAATTTATGATACGGCTTCCGTTTCAACACTTCACGCCATCGCCATGGCACGCGAGAAATTAAATCTTGACATACGGACAAAAGGAATGAGCGGAAGAACTGATTTACCTCTTCTCCGAATTTATTGCTCCGAACAAACTCATTCTTCAATAGACAAAGCCGTTTTGCTTTTAGGACTTGGCACAGACGCAATCGTCAAAGTTCCTGTCAATGAAAGGTTTGAGATGGACACGGAAAAACTTCGTGAAGCGATCAGCGATGATATTTCCGCCGGACACAAACCGTTTTGTGTTGTAGCGACAATCGGGACGACTTCGACTACTGCGGTTGATAACGTTAAAAAAACTGCCGAGATTTGTGAACGAAATGATATTTTCTTACACGTTGATATGGCTTATGCAGGTTCGGCTTTGGTTTTGCCCGAATTACAACATCACTTAAAAGGCATCGAAAAAGTTGATTCGATTGTCACCAATCCGCACAAGTGGTTTTTCACGCCGTTTGATTTGTCGGTTCTTTATGTCAAAGATTTGGATTTGCTCAAACAGACATTTTCGCTCGTCGCCGAATACTTGAAAGTTGCTGAAGAAGTCACAAACCAGATGGATTACGGCATCCAACTCGGACGGCGTTTTCGCTCTTTAAAACTCTGGTTCGTAATGCGTTATTTCGGACAAGAAGGATTGCGAAACCGAATCCGCGAACATATACGCCTCGCACAGCTTTTTACAATGTGGGTTGAAATGTCCGAAAACTTCGAGATTATGGCAGACACAACTTTCGCCCTCGTTTGCTTCCGTGCGTGTCCGAAAAATGTTGAAGATTTGGATGCTTTCAACGAAAAATTGATGAACGAAATAAACGCTTCGGGCGAAGCATATTTATCGCATACAAAACTAAACGAAAAATTCACTTTGCGTCTTTCGGTTGGAAGTATTCGAGTCGAAGAAAGGCATTTGCGAAAGGTTTGGGATTTATTGAATGAAAAGGTGAAATAAGCCTACCAATCATTTATTCTAAACAAAAGCACTTTTTTATTTTTTGGACAAGGGAAGGATAGAACATGAAATTTGTAAAAGAAACAGTAATTAAAGCGACTCCCGAAAGAGTTTTTGGGTTTCATGAATTGCCTGATGCGATTGAGAGGCTGATTCCGCCATGGGAAAACGCAAAAATTATCCAGCGGGCGGATATTTCTAAGGTTGGTTCTCAGGCAATAATTGAGCAGAAAATATTTGGTTTAATACCGTCCCGTTGGGTTGCAGAACATACAGCTTATGATCCGCCGAAAATGTTTGAGGATATTCAGATCTCGGGACCATTCAAAAGCTGGCAACATCAGCACATTGTCAAGCCTCATGAGGATGGAGCAATTCTAAGAGATGAAATAGAATTTGAACCGCCGATGTCATTCATAGGAGCAGCTATGGCTCCACTTTTGGTTACACCAAAGATTCAGAAGATGTTTGATTATCGTCACAAAGTCACAAAAGAATGGTGTGAAAAAGAAGAGTGAAAAAAAATATCCTATTTCTAATTTTAACGTTTTTCAACTTTTCTTGTGGCTCAACCAAAGAAATGAGTGCTGACTCAGTGATAGATTTGCAAACTGCAAAAGATAAGCAAATTAAGGTTAAAGATACTGAGGACGCAGAATCGCCTGACAGAAATAAGAACCCTATCTCAATTAAGAATTCTTTGGGAGTTATCACCTTGAGTGATGATTATCCTTCGGATGATGAAGACGCTGAAGACAAAAGGGATTATGTGAAAATTTATAATAAAGACGAAAGTCTTTGGTATGAATTCACTTACTATTATGATGATAGCGATGGCAAGTTTGAATTTCAGAATGATAATTTCAGACCATTTGCATTTCACTCGGATTATTTTTTGTTAGGGCTAAAATGCGTCGGTGAAGATAAAAAGAATTACAGAGTTGTCGTCAATGAAGAGAAGGGAATAGAAAAATACATTAGGAAAAGCGACAAAATATTTAAACTTCAAAGCTGGCAAGCTCATATAAAAGAAGCCTTCTCTATCGATATCAATAAAAAGAAAACTCCCGTTTATGAATCTCCAAAGGGGAAAGAAATAAAAATAGCGAGTAAGAACGTTGAAAGATTTGAACCTGTCGAGATAAATGATGATTGGCTGAAGATTACATGGGAGAATCCAGAAAAAGAAAGTGAGATGAGGGTAGGTTGGGTTCGTTGGAAGAAGTCAGATATTATTTTGATTGATTGGTTTTATTTCGCATAGTTTTATTACTTTTTATTTTGCTCGGCAAACCATTTGATAATTTGTGGATATAGGTCAGCAACAGTTTGATTTGGTTTTCGTTTGCGGTAAATGGGGACTAAAAATTGACTAAATTTATCGAATTGTAGAAAACCGCGTCTTTCGACCATCATTTTTTCTGTGTCTTTAATTAATTTTTCCTGCTCTTTTGCATCAGAAATGTAATCAATGTAGCGCAAATTTACCAGAACCCAATTCATATATTCATCAAACAAATTATTGCCCCTGTAATATCTCGGACCTTTTTCTTTGGCTACCCAAAAGTTTCGGTTGGATATAGCTTTGGCGATTTCATTTGAGTATTTTGCGGTCAGAGGATTTAAGAATCCATGATTTATTTCAGTGAAAACGATATTTCCCCGAAACAATTCGTTAGCTTTATCTGAAACGCCATCAAAGTTTCTGTATTTTCGATAGGGAAATTCGACATGGGGTTGAAGTTCTTTGAATCCGTTGCTTTCAAACCACACGACAGATTGATTGCCACGAACCAGTGGTGAGAAAATTATTTTGAAAGTATCAAAATCTGAAGAATTTGGAAATTTTTTGTTTAACCATCTGACCATTTCATCTGTGTCTAGATTCTTTCTGAAAAATTCTATCTGATTCTGATAGAACTTGTAGTGCTTTTGATAAAACTTACGGAAATTTGTGTCGTCTGAAAATGATTGCATCAGGTCTTTGTACAGTCTGAGTTGGTTTTCTAAAATATTTGTAACCGCCCGATCATAGATTTTGCTTGGCACAATTTTGTCTTTTCCATTGAATTCAAATGTGTAGGCATTCATCTTCAAAAATGCATATTGAAAACGATTTTCTTTCAGTTCTTTGTCCAACGCCAAAATGAATGGATGATTTGAATGTTTTTCAAAATGTTTACGTACTGACCTGTAATATTCGGTGTGATTAGCACTGAGTGTATTCTTTTCTAACTGCGAAGGCAGAATTACAAAAGCGATGTTTACTAACTCATAGACTTCCGGGATTTCTACAAAAGTTTTACCTTTATGAGTTTGGCGATATTCGGCATCAAATATGGCAGCAGGAACGAATTTTTTGCCGATGATTTGTTGATAATGCTTTTTGCCATTGTATTCGACGATAAAGTCGTATTTTTTATTTTCTTCAACCATAAAACTGATTGAATCAATATCGGATATAAAAGTTACTTTGTGTGGTTTCCCATTGATCAGACGAGCTTGATAAACGTCAGGTTTAATATCTGGGTTGAGTGTCCAAGAGTTTTTTCTCAATTTCCCGCCATCATTAATGCTTAAAACAGGTTGTTTAGATTTAAGAACGGGAAGTTTTTCCTGTGCATTAATTGTGAGAACACTTAGAATTAAAGTCACTGCTATCGCAATCAATTTCATAAATTGTTTACCTCAGTATTTTATTTTTTTGAAAAGATTGGTCAGCAAGTTCTTTTATGATACATTCACAAAAAACTTAATTTTATTTCATTCTATAATAACAAATACACTTTATACTGAAGATTTCTGACAAATAATTTAGAAAAAACATTGAAGTATGCTGACACACATAGTCGTTTGGAAATACAAAGAAGAAACTTCCGAAGAAACACGCGAAGAGCATCGCAATAAATTGAAGAATTTGCCCAATGAGATTCCCAACATAGAAAGTTTTTCAGTTGGTGCGGATATGCTTCATTTGGATAGATCTTATGATACGGGGTTAGTTGCTATTTTTCCTGATAAAGAAGCTTTAGATGCTTACACAGTTCACGAGACTCATCAGGAAGTGGCAAATATGGGGAAAGAGATTGCGGCTCACGTTGTTTCTGTTGATTTTATAAGCTAGATGAAACTTTGGAAAAAAATCTGTCTTGGATTAATTGGTGTAGTAGTTTTGCTACAGATTCCATTTATATATAACCGTTGGCAAACGGGAAATCTCGCCGAAAAAATTTCTTCACTCAAATCTCAAAAAGCAAAATCAACCAATCAAGAATATAAAGATTACAGAGGTATTATCCATGTCCACACATCTCTGGGCGGACACAGCACAGGGAATTTTGATGAGTTGCTTGTCGGGGCTGAAAAAAATCAGCTTGATTTTGTGGTGATGACCGAGCATGTCTCAGAATTTTATGATACTTCAGCCCTAACCTTGCGGGGTTTTTATAAAGACACACTTTTTGTTGGTGGAAGCGAAACAAGCACCAAATCAGATGATAGATTTTTGATCTTAGATGGATTTCCCAAATTAACGGTCGTAAATAAGCTGGATACGAAAGAATTTTTATACGAAATAAAATCCCGTAATCGTCTGGCTTTTGTTACGTATCCAAGCAGATTTAAATCCTGGGATGAAAAGATTGACGGGATAGAAGTTTTCAGCCTGCATACAAATTCAAAAGGGATGAATCCTTTTACATTTTTGCCTGACGCACTTTGGTCATACAGGGCTTATCCGGGATTGACTCTGGCGAGACATTTTAGTCGTCCCGAAAAAAGTCTGAAAAAGTTTGACGAATTATCCAAAACACGACGGTTGACCCTTTTTGCGGGAAGTGACGCCCATTCAAATCTTGGTTTTCATCTTTTTGGCGATGATGCGAATAATAAATTTATTAACTTAAAATTTGACCGTTACGAAATGGTTTTTCGACTTGTACAGACTCACATACTGCTTCCTCAAAACGAGAACTTTAACAAAGATAGTCTTCTCAAAGCATTAAAAAACGGAAATACTTTCATTGGGTTTGATGTTTTGAGTGACACAAGCGGGTTTTGGTTTTCAGCTCAAAATCAAGATGAAACAAAAATAATAGGCGAAGAGATATTGCTAGAGGATGGAGAGATTAACTTAAAAGCCAATGCTCCCCAAGTTTCAAGATTTTTACTTTTTAAGAACGGCGAAAAGGTTTTTGAATCGGGTAAAACTACCGAGATAAATTTCAAAGTTAAAGAAAAAGGTGCATATCGAATTGAGGTTTATTTAGATTCTTTAGGAAGTCCGTTTGATAAAATGCCTTGGATAATTTCTAATCCTATTTATGTTAGGTAATACCGATTGATGAACTCACAACAATTTTGCAGCAAGCCAACGAATTAAATATTTAAGACATCATATTTTAGCAACAAGCAAATAATTAAATAGTAAGCAGGTTTTCAAAGTATAGAATGAAAGATATTAAGAAGAGTATATTTAGTTTTAGCGTCTTGAGTTCGGCAATTTTTTTGCTTCTCACAGGCGTTTTTGCTCAACAGGTTCAAAGAACTCCATTTGATGTTCAGCACTATGTGATGGATGTGAAGCTTGATCCTTCTTTGAACAGAATGGATTCGACAGTTGATGTCCGTTTTGTTCCAAAGCAAGAAACAAGGGTAGTTACATTTGAACTCAATGGGGCATTGAAAATCGAAAGTATAACAATGGTGAGCAAAGGAATCACCAATTCCGTAGAGCAACCAAATGCAGCAGTTACCACAGCTACACGCGGAAAAAGATCACGAGCACCCAAGCCCACTCCGACACCTGCAAGCACGGTTACATTTGTACAAGATAGAGTTGGTGTTAGCGATTTGGGACCTAGCGTAAGGGTAGATTTGGGCGAAAATGTTCCTGCTAATGTTCCTGTAACACTCAGATTTAAATACGGTGGCGTCATGGTTACGCCTGAAGGTGGTCCTCTTCTTACAAAACGTCTTGCATATATTGGTGCAAACAATGGTTATTTGATGTATGCGGCACGCTGGTTTCCATTCCACGATTATGCCGCAGACAAGGCTACATCAGACATCACTATAAATATTCCAAACACTTTTAAGGTTGTCGGACACAGTGATATTCCTGTTTTAGAAACAGGTGGAAAATACAGATTTGTCCGCAGTCAGCCGGGATTGGTTGGAAACTTCACTTATGGCGTTTACGCAAATAAAACTCTGAGATTTGCTGATTATGAACTTCAGTTTCATACAAAAGCCGGTAACGACAAAATTATTGCTGAATATGGCGAAACCATCGGAAAAGCCCTAGATTTTTATACGAGAAAATATGGCACTCCCGCGATGGGCAAAAAATTGATCATTGCCCAAATTGATGACGAAAGTCTTGATTATTATTCACAAGAGGGGATGCTCTTTATGGCAAACCGCTTGTTTAATGGTTCAAGGCAAAATATAAAAGAGCGTCTGCAAAGAGAAATAGCCTATCAATGGTGGGGGTTGACCGTCGGATTAAAATCCTTTGATGATGCTTGGCTATCACAGGGACTTGCCGAATTTAGTGCTTTTTCTTTACGTGAAAGTCAATTAACGGGAGCACAGCTTGATAGTCTCAGACGCGAACTTTTGGAAAAATCTTTGACCTTTGAGCAAACCGCTTCTTTGGCGAGAGTTCCTTCTGCCTTAGACGATCAATCAGTCGCTTATCAATACATAATGTATGCGAAAGGAGCTTTTGTATATAAGCTTTTGAGAGACACTATCGGCGAACAGAAATTTAATCAGTTAGTAAGAAATTTCTTGCAACAAAATCGTGGCAAGAATGTTTCGATTGATGATTTTGAAAAATATACCAGTCAGGTAACAGGAAGAAATATGCGATATTTCTTCGCACGTTGGGTTGAAGGAACGGGAGTTCCTGAATTTCAGGCAGACTATGAAATTTTAAGAACCAGAGCCGGAAAGTTTATAACTCGCGGAACAGTTAAGCAAAATTATGATAATTTGCAGCTTCCACTTGAAATACAGCTTCGTGCAGAAGGACAGGGAAGAGTTGCTGCCGAAAGAGTTTATATCCAAGATTCAAGTGCAGATTTTAACATCGAATCAGATGGAAAACCCGTTGAGCTTGTCATTGATCCAAGGTACAAAATCTTAAGAATTTCCGATGATTTGCGTATTTCGTCTATTGCCCGCAGAGGCATTGAGCAATTCAAGGAAGGCAATTATGTCGAAGCACAACAGCAATTTGAAGCGGCACTTAAATTAGACCGCTCGAATGCTTGGGTTTACTATCATTTGGGACTTTTATTCTTGCAACAGAGAAATTATGATCTGGCGATTGATAATTTCAAAGCTGTTCGTAATTTGGGAGCAAGAGGACAAGCCAGTCCGACTTGGTTATACGTCTGGTCGGAAATCAAGATGGGCAATGCTTATGATGCAAAAGGGGATAGAACACGTGCCGTAGCCGCTTACAAACGTGCTGAACAGATCGGAGATACTTACGATAATGCACAGGATGCGGTTGAGAGATTTCTTGCCAATCCATACGATCCAAAACGGCAGGACACAACGGCAGTTCGCTAAACTTACGAAAAAAAAGCAAGCAGGACGATTCAAATTCGTTCTGCTTTTTTATTTTAAATTTACTTGGAGGTAGAAAAAATAATGAAAAGCATTCTCAAACTCACAGGCTTACTCATACTCATCGCAGGATTGTATAGTAGTGCCTTCGCAATAACCTGGTATCCAAAAGAATTTACCTGTCCGATAGATAATCAGAAAAATACATTTTTAGTTGTTGGAAGTTACGGAAGTTACATCTATTCATATCCTTCCAAATACCAATGGCTGTTTTTTCCGCAGACAGCTACCCCGACATACTATCTTTGCAAAAAATGTCATTTAGTAACTTATATGTGGGATTTCGATAAGTTACCAAAAGAAAAGCTTCCAGCTATTCGAAAAGCTCTAACTGATGTTAAAGTTTCTAAAAAGTTCAAAAAATATACCGAAATTCCTGTTTCCGAGCGGCTTGAAATTATGGAAAAGGTTTATAAGGTTTTAGACAAAGATGAAGATTGGTGGGAAACATTTCATCGCGTCAAAGGCTATCACTACGGCAAAGAGAGTAAACCCAAAAAAGCCGCTGAAGCCAGAGAGAAGTCTCTTAAAATGATTCAAACAGAATTAAGAAAAGAAAAAAGCAATGCTCCGAAAAAATTGCTTTTATACGTTTCAGCTTCGATGAAACATTTTTTGAATGATGACAAAGGAGCAATTGAGGATTTACAAAAAGCACTGAAAACTATATACGCAGAAAGAGGTCTCGATGCAGAAAAACTTAAAAATGCTGAACAGGGAATGAACAGTAGAATCGAAGATTACATAAAACGAATTAAAAGTGATAAAAAACCACGTATGATGGATAAAATTGATGGTGATGCAGACAGTCATGATGACCATTGAAATCAAATTTTTGTTCAATAAAAAAGCGTGTCTTCGAGAAAGACACGCTTTTTTGCTAGTTAATTCAAACAATTTTAGAAGCGGAACTTCGCTCTAAATTGTCCTACTCTCGGACCACCCTGTGTAGAAGTGATACGTCCAAAATCACCACTATCTTGGAGGTCATTGTTTGGATTTACGAAGTTTACGGTGTTGAACAGGTTGAAAATATCGAATCCGATTTCAAAACTCATACTTTCCGAAATTCTTGTGTTTTTCGCAAAGCCTATGTCAAAGCGTCTCTGAGAAGGACCACGGAATGTGTTTCTTCCCAAGTTTCCAAATTGTCCAAGTGCTGATGTAAAGCAATTTGTATCAATGACAGGTGTTGTTCCATTAAAGTCTGTAATAGCTTGATCTGCTGTACAAACTATATTCGGGCGACCAAATCCGGGTCTAAATAAGCCACCTGCTCCATCAACTACATCTGCCAAATCACCTGTATCTCCTGCTGAAGGCTCAGAAGCAAATACTGTGAAAGGCGTTCCTGATTGAGCTTGGAAAAATCCTGAAACTTGCCAGCCTGTTGCAAAACGATTGTTTGAACCGCCCGTTGGAATTTCATAAAGGAAATTCAAACTGAAACGATGTGTTCTATCAAAGTCCGAAAGACCATAGTTATTATCAGGGTTTCTTGCGTCACCTTGAGCGATAAAGCCTGTATTTGGAACATCAGGTTTTCCGCCACCTGCGGTACTTCCGGGATCAGCTGACATTGTATCGAGCGATTTTGAGAAGGTGTAAGCGATGTTAAATTGCAATCTATCCGACAAACGCTTAGTTAAACTGAACTGAGCACCGTGATAGTTTGAATATCCGTTTGACTGCAGAAGTAAAGCTTCCGGCACGTTGAATCCGAGAATTGGAACACGGGCTTCAAAACTTATGATGTCTCCACCTGCGTTTGAAAGATTGAGATCAACTCCACCTGTTAACGGGTTGAAGAATCCAAATGCCACTCCAAGACCTCTTTCACGAGCGGTTGATCCTGCATTTAACGGACCATTCGGCGAGCCTGCCGCAACATAAGCTTGGTTGAACCTGTCAAAAACGTGATCTGGTGTGTTCGGATCATTCATATCAAAACTCTGATTAAGTGCCAAAGATTGAAGCAAGCTTCTTCCGGCTGTTCCGACATAACGTGCCTCAAAGAGGAAGTCTTGGCTAAGTTCAAACTGAACACCTGCATTCCACTGATGAACAAAAGGAGTCTTTAGATCTCGATCAATTGCACGGAATTCAAATGTTTCTGCCCTGTTTCCAAAAATACCTGGAGCTAAGGGATTCAAACGTGCATCTGTGAAAACAGGCGTGCTATCACGAATTGAGTATGTTCCTGAACCTCCGCTGTAAAGAACACGGAATGGTAGCCATTGGTCAAGCGAAATATTAGTCGGTGTGCTAGCCCAGGCATCTGCAATCGGAACGTTACCACTCGGACGGGTAATTTCAACCTCGCGTAAGAATGGGTAGTTACTGAATACTGTGTTAATAAATGCCGCTGATGGACGATCATAGAAAAGTCCGTAACCACCACGAAGAACGATATTATCGGATAGTTTGTAAGCAATACCGAAACGCGGTGCAAAGTTATTCAGATCTTGTCCATTCAAAGTATGCTTGTTGTTAACAACTCTAGTTGCCGCAATTGCACCATCTACAACGGAAAGTCCTGTGTTTTGGACATTGTTTGGAACGATAAACCCTGAAATAGGATTATCGCAGAGAGCAACAGTTCCGCCGCCAGTAAAACATGACTGGAATGGTTCTAAGTCAAAATTTCCGATGCGACCATTTTTTTCGGTTGGCAGCATGAAGAGTTCATAGCGTAAACCTATATTTAAAGTCAGCCGATCATTTACTTTCCAGTCGTCTGTGATATAGAAGCCTAGATCATTGAATCGAAATTCTTTGTCTGTTAATCCATATTGAGTATCGGCTTCGTTAGCATTACCAGATAGAAGTTGTGTGAAATTGTCGAATTTTTCAAATTCAGTTGCTTGTTCTTCCGGTAAATTTGTATCAAATTGATGCCGTTTGAATTCGCCACCGAATTTAATTGTGTGATTGCCGGTAATATAAGTTACATTGTTGGCAATGCTAAAGGTGGTTTGTTTGCGTCTGTTGAATGAGTCGTTTGGACCACCGAGAGAGAAGTTTGATAAATTTCTTCGTCCTACAAAGTGTCCTAAACGGCGTGTTCCAATGCTGTTATCGAAAACTTCTGCCGGATTGATAATTCCAACTGCATTATTTGTAAATTCGTCTGTGATGAATGGATCATCGAGTCTTCTCGTATTATTCAAATAAAAGTATCCAAAGCGAACTTCATTTACTAAATTTGGTGAAAAAATGTGTGTGTCAGCAATTGAAAGAGTTCGGTTACGGTCATTACGGCGAAGCGTAAATGGAGAAACTAAACTGCTTGGGTCTGGGAAGGAATCAAAACTGGGATAATTAGCAAAGAAAAATGTTCCCGTAAGATTGTTGTTTGAACTTAACTGACCATCAAGACGGGTTGTAAATTGATGTTGCTTAAACCTCGATGGTTCTACATTTAGAATTTCAATGAGCGGGTTGTTTCTTTGAAGTGTTCTTGTAAATGTATTCGGGAAGAAATTATATGTAAATGTTTCTGTTCCGCTTTCATCAACAACTCCCAAATCTCTAAAGTTCGTTGGTGTTTGAATAACAAAACCACCTGTTACAGGATTTTGCAGATTGAATAAATTAAATGCTACATCACTGATGTCATTAGCTGTCAAGCAGGTCGTTCCCGCACAACCGTTGAATTGGTTGAAAGCATCAGCAATCGCTTGCCTTGAACGATCATTTCCAAGAGCTGTTACAGCCATAGGAAGGACAGTTCTTGAGCGAGCGGTTGGAACTAGACCTGTATCAGCATCTGTGTATTGGTATCCGCCAAAGAAAAAGAATCTATCCGCTACTATCGGACCACCAATTGTAAATCCTGTCTCCGTTCGGTCAGCCTTTGGTTTGTCAAAACCAGCTTGATCCAAGAAAAATTCATTGGAGTTAAAAGCCTTATTTTGCAGATAATAATAAGCCGATCCTCTGAAACTATTTCCACCACCTTTGGTAACTAGTTGAAAGTTTCCGCCGCCGCTACGACCTGTTGAAGCATCGTAAAGGCTTGTCTGAAGCTTAACTTCTTCTAAAGTTTCAGGAGCAGGAGCGATGTTGTCGGTTAGAGATCCCTCATTGCTCGTTATATTTGTAGCGTCAATTCCATTAAAGAAAAGACTGGTGGAAGTTGTTCTCGTTCCATTTACCGAAGGTGAGATGTTTCCGTTTCCGGCAACTCCTACGGGCGAAAGCTCAGCTGAGACTCCGGCTTCAGATGAGAGCAAGCCTGTAAAACTTCTTGTAGAAGTTGGAATTTTTGTAACTTCCTCCCCGGTGATTTGTCTGGCAATTGCTGCTGATTCACTCTGTACGAGTGGTTGTTCAGAAGTAATGGTTACGATGTTTTCTGTGCCACCTACTTCTAAAGAAATGTCAACTTTTCTTGGTACTGATGCTTCAACCTCAACATTTTCACTAACTGTTTTTTTGAAACCTGCTTTTTCAATAGTAACTGAATATCTACCAACTGGTAACGAGGTTAGAGTCCAGCGTCCTTCTTCATTAGTAACTGTGGTTCTGGTTAAATTAGTATCTTTATTTGTAACTGTCACAGTTGCTCCCTGAACAATCGCTGTGTTTGGGTCGAAAACCGTTCCGCTCAAGCTACCTGTTGCTTGAGCAAATATGTTTTGCATGCCTAAAAACGCAAAACATATTGCGAAAGTAAAAACTTTCAAAGTATATTTGGAATACATATCCATCTCCTTGTAAATACTGAAATAAAATATAGATACGGTCATTCACACAGTCTTAGGGAAAGCTGTATGACCGCTTGATAATTGCAATATGTAATTGAATCTCTTTATATTTAGGATTTTTCAAACGATAGGATAAGCAAGAGGGATTAAATAATAGTGAAATGAAAATTAAATAAGCGTGAAAAATCTGTAAAAGAAGTGTTACATAAAAAGTTGATTTAATAAGCAGTTAAGATGAGTATTACAAAAAGGTAGAATTTTTTGAACGGCTTGGCTGTAAGTTGATGAAATAATTTGGGTAATAATATACTTGGCTCACCAAAGATAAAAGGAAAAGTCTTTAACTAACGACTTTTCCTTTGACTTGCCAAATCAATAAGTGCTATTTTATCCAACTCAAATATAAAAGGCTATTTTTAGCCTTTTTCTTTTTTCTTGGGGTATTCCAGTACGGACCTTTACACTTTGGACAAACTTTCGGCTCATCCTTTTGATTGCGTGGAATCCATACGTGTGGACATCTTTCGCAAGAACATTCCTTAACAGTAATTTCCCTAATCATAATTACAAATAATATACCTTGCAGTAATATACTTACTAAGTAAGTTAAGAGAGGTTAAACATTGTGTCAGAACAACTACCGAAAACACTTTTTGAAGCTATTAAATACTTTGCTGATGAAATGACTTGTATAAAGGCGTTGCATCTTTGCGTTGGGAAAATGGAGAACCGATTTGTCCACGCTGTGAACATACAGAGTATTACTTTCTATAGACTCGTAAGGTTTGGAAACGGTAGAAAGTGGTTCAAAACTTTATACAGACGAATGGCGTTCATATCGTGGCTTAGATGAGGAATATGTTCATGAGTTTATTAACTATTCAATAGAGCAGTACGTTCGCGGACACGTTCACACTAACAGCATTGAAAATTATTGGACGCTTTTGAAACGAACAATCAAAGGAACGTATGTTTCGGTAGAGCCGTTTCATCTTGATAGTTATTTAGACGAACAATCGTTTCGTTTTAATGAGCGTAAGAATGACAATCAAACTCGATTTTCTAAAGTTATTGGAAATGTAAGTGGAAAAAGATTAACATACGAAGAGTTAATCGGTGATTGCCTTTCCGTATAATAAAAAGCGTAAAACTAACCGTGAAAATCGAGGGAAAAGAGATGAAAGACAAGGAAGATTCTAATGTAGAAAGTGAAGAATTTGAAGCCTTCTAAGCACTCGCTAAGCAGTTATTTACTATTAAAACAGAAGATACTTGCGACGAAAATAAACAGCCTGAAGAAAAAGGCAGTTCTGATAAGAACGAATTGCCTTCGAAGGCGTAGTTAAGTCTAAATATATGAGCGATTACAAGCAAGGGTCATTATTTGATTTACTTGAAGAACTAGAAAAAGAAAAACCTAAGATACTTCTAACAGAAGATGAAATCTTTGAACTAGCCGATGTTGATTTAATTAAACAAATTCAAGAAGACCGTCGAATTGAACGCAAACCCGCGAGCTTCCAGCCACAGCACGTTGCTGATTATATAGTTATGTGGTCAAACACTCCACCAAATGGCGGTTTACTTGTAGTGGGGATTCAAGATGATGGCACTCTTGAAGGTTTAACAAGTAAAGGCATTAAACGTGTGAATAAACTTGAAAGTGTTTCACTAGATTTTTGTCCCGATTCAAGGTATGAATCAAAAAGAGTAGCTTTTACCCATGAGAATGGAAACCAAGATTTTATTTTGCTATTTCGATGTCAATATATAGGGAATAAAGTTGTCCTTAATAATAAAGGCGAAGCATTTGACCGAAAAGGAGATAACAAACGTCAGTTAAAAGCAATAGAAATAAGAGAATTACAAATAAGCAAAGGTGAACTGTCTTTTGAAAACGAACACTGTAATCTTCCTTATCCACATAAATTTGACCTAAACTTGATTCAAGACTACGCAGATGCATTTAGAAAACACAGAAATACAACACTTTCATATACAAACGAAGACATTTTAGAAATTACTCGTTTAGGTAAAATTAAGAACAAACGGTTTATTCCAAATAATGCTTGTGCAATTGTCTTTGCAAAAGACCCAAGAGAAATAATTTCGGGTTGTCATATTAGATTCCTTCGGTTCGAAGGCGAAGAGGAAGGGACGGGCGATAGATGGAACGCACAAAAAGATATTTGGATTGACGCAGGCAGTATTCCACATCAAGTAAAAGAAGCCCAACAGGTTATCGAATCACAATTACGTTCTTTTACGCGGCTAGGTAAAGATGATGGGAAGTTTCATACTGCTCCCGAATATCCCCCATACGCTTGGTATGAAGCCTTAGTGAATGCATGTGTTCATCGTTCATATGGTTTAAGAAATATGAATATTTATATCAAAATGTTCGATGACAGGCTTGAGATTGAGAGTCCTGGCGGTTTTCCTGGGGTTGTGAATGCTGAAAATATTTACACCACACATTATCCAAGAAATCCTCACTTGTTTGAAGCAATGTATTATCTTGGTTTTGTTAAAGGTGTTCGTGAAGGAACACGGCGAATGAAAGAATCTATGGAAGCAATGGAATTGCCACCACCAGAATTTGTTCAAATGAAAGGAAACCATCATACAGTTGTCGTTCGATTACGAAATGAGTATAAACACAGAAAAGTTTGGCTTGATTCCGACGCAATTACAGTTGTTGGGGAAGCCCTATTTACTACTCTTACTCAAGACGAAAAACGTGCTATAAACTTTATTGCCGAACATGGAGAAATTAGTGTAAGCAATTTACAGCGGCTTACTCAAAGAACTTGGCACTCTGCAAGAGACTTATTAAAAGGGTTAGTTGACCGAGGTATTTTAACAAGCACTCATAGTAAAAATAAGGTCAAAAAACTAGGTCGTGATACAGCCGCTAGATACATTTTGAAAAGGTGAGCCAAGTATATTATTACCATAATTTGGTTTATTTTAAGCAAACAAAAAACTCCCAAACTTTTTTAAGAAAGGAAGTTTTTTGTAAGAATAATTAAAATTTTATGGAACTTATTTTTTAGCCATTTTTTGATTTAGGAGATTTTCAGCTTCGGCAATTCCTCTATCAAATCCGCTTCTCAAATCTTCAATTTTTAACTCAACAATTTTGTCGGGCGTGATTCCATTCTTTTCATATATTTTCCCCTGTGAAGAGAGAAATCCTGTATCACTTACGTGTAATTCACCACCACCTTTTAGTTTGTGCCTTTTGGATATTCCGAGCAGGCATCCGCAAGTTTGTCTGCCGACTACCTTAACTCGTCCGACTTCCTGCAATCCGCTTGCAAAAAGCTCCGAGCCGCTCGCCGAAAATTTGTTAGTTAAAACTATGACAGGTGCTGAATAGATTTGATTACCTCTTCTACCGACGGAGATTTTTCGGGAGAAATTTCTCAGATTTCTTGAGCGACGAATAACTTTTCCAAAAGAACGTCTCTCATTCAATAAAAAACTTGCCATCCGCAACGTCTCATTCAGATCGCCACCACCATTGAACCGTAAGTCAATAATTAATCCCGGTGTGTCTTTTACTTGTAAGAGGGCTTGACGAAATCTGGCAGAAATTGGGCGTTTGAAGCTATTTACCGAAATATAGCCTATTCCCGAAGGAAGAATCTGAGGCGTAGCTCTCGGCTTTAAGGTTACAACTTCTTGTAGCAAAGTCGCTTTGAATTCTTTTCCTTTTTTATCCACTACTTCGAGAGTAATGAATGTTCCCGGCTCTCCGCTGAGCATTTTTCTGTAAGTCAAAAATTCAGAAACTCTCTCAGAAGAAGAACTACCAATTTCTTTTTGCGTTTTGGCAAATCTTTTTTCAATAGATTTGCCATTTATTTCTTTAACGACCATTCCTGGTTTTAATCCGATTCTGTCCGCTGAAGAATTTGGCACAACTGCAACAATCACAGATTGCTCACCTATCTTTTCAAGGACTATTCCAGTTGTAGTTCCTTGCAGTTTTTTGAATTCTAAGGATTCTCTCGGAGTCAGAAACCTTGTGTGAGCATCGTTCATTTCAGCCACCATTTTTTTTATGGTGCTGTAGAATTTTCTGTCGTCTTTGGCTTTTAAAATTTGTGGTTCGTATCTTTTTTTAACGCCCAGCCAATCAACTCCATTTAAGTTTGAATCATAATAGCGGTCATTTATTAAATTCCAGACTTTTTGAAATACTTCAGCTTTGTCTTTAGGTGAAAGCTCTTCTTGAGTCTGCGAATAGACCAAGCCATTCGAGGCAAAAAGCAGAAAAATAATTAATAGGGAAGAAACAGAAAATCTTTGCATAGAAAGATTAAAGCCGTTGTTTTTCATCAAATTACAACACTCCTTTTCTTTAAACGGATTTTAATCTTAGGAAAACATTATGAAATTTTACGGGTTCGTTAATAAAAAAGTTTATGAAGATTTTCGTCTTAAATCAAGAAAATTCAGAAAAATAGTGAAGATTTGATAAAAATTTTAGGAGATTTAAAGAAAAAGAAAGCCAAAGATATCATCCTCTTTAGCTTTCATAATAATTATAGAAATTAAATAATTGTTGTAACGATCTCGCGGATACTTCTTTGTAATTCTTTGTCGTCAGTGATCGGTGAAACCATCGTAACTTCCGCTGCCGCAACCGGCGAAATGCCTTTAGCGATAAGCTGGGCAGCATAAATCAAAAGCCTTGTCGAAACACCTTCTTCCAGTCCGTGTCCACGCAAATTACGCACTTTTTGCCCAATTGTTACCAAATCTTTGGCGATTGATTCTTCAATTCCACCTTCTCTTGCTACGATCTCGGTTTCAAGTTCAGGAGTCGGGTAATCAAATTCCATTCCAACAAATCTTTGTCTGGTTGATTGTTTTAAGTCTTTCAAAACCGATTGATAGCCGGGATTGTAAGAAACAACAAGCATAAACTCAGGCGGGGCTTCGACAATGGTTCCGCGTTTTTCAATTGGAAGTCTGCGTCGGTCATCAGTCAAAGGGTGAATAATTACGACCGTATCTTTTCTTGCTTCAACAACTTCATCCAAATAACAGATTGCACCTTCACGAACGGCAGTTGTGAGAGGTCCATCGTGCCAAATTGTCTCTTCACCTTCGAGCAAAAAACGCCCGACTAAATCTGTTGCAGATAAATCCTCATGGCACGCAACTGTTATTAGAGGACGGTTTAATTTATAAGCCATATATTCTACGAAGCGGGTTTTTCCGCACCCCGTCGGACCTTTGAGCATTGCGGGTAATTTAGCTTCGTATGCGGCTTCAAATAATTCAACCTCTTGATTAATTGGTAAGTAGTAAGGTTCGTTTTCAACCTTATATTTTTCAACGGCTAATTCCATAATTTAGTTAGCGATAAGCGTCTATTGGTAAGCGATTTTCTTACAAATAAAACGATTACGTATTCAAATATTTCTTGTGTGAAATTTCACAAAGATTAATTCTAACATCCGCCCAAAAATGTTAGCAAACCTGATATTTCCAACTTAGCTTAAAAACAAAAAAAAGCCTGCTGTCAAGAAGAACAGCAGGCGAATAGACTTTAAGGAGTTAAAGTTAAATGACATTTATTTGCATTTTGAGTATCCGCAATCTCGGCAGAAATCGCATCCCGAAGCGTGTTCAAGTTGTCCTTTACACTCAGGGCAGGTGCCAATCATGCTGGACATGTTAGAATCGCTTTCCGTTGAAATTTCAGTTTCTTCAGATACAGCTTTTTGGATTTGTCTTTCAGATGTTGGACCGCCTTTTAATCGTCTGTCGGTTAAAAGAAGGGTTTCGGCAATCGCCTGTTCAGGGGATGTCAGAAGTCTTTCATTAAACCAAACCGCATGTGTTCCGGTTACTTTATTCAAGCTTCTGGCAACTTCTTTGACATCAAACCCACCGCGAAGCATACGCGAAGCGAGCAGTCCGACACCTTCGGAAATTGGTCCTGTTGCGAAGACTTCCAAAACATTTTCACCATCGTGATTAACTGTTACATAAAGATTTACGCCATCAAAGGGAATTCTCCAAGTTGAACCTTTTAATTCTCTCGGACGCGTGATTCTTTGTTGTGTATCAGTTTCAGTATTGGTTACAACAAATTCTCCACTTTGTCCGACAGTATCAGCAGTTTCGGTTGTTTCCTCAGGTTTTTTCTCATCTGTTTTCATCGAGGTTAGAACCTGACCGTCACGGCTTCCGTCACGGTAATAGCTGACTGCCTTACAGCCTAAGTCTTTCGCCATTCGGTAAAGTTTATCAACCGATTCAACTGTGTCATCTTTCGCACCATTACAGGTTTTAGAAATTGAATTATCAACGTGTTTTTGAGCTGCTGCTAAAACTCTAACGTGCTGATGAGAAGTGATATCCATCGCCGAGATAAAATGTGATGGAAGTTTGTCTTCATTTTCAACAACGAATTCAGCCGCTTTTTTGATTGATTCAGGATCAGACTGATCAACTTTTACGCCGAGAGCTTCTGCTGCCATTGTGTTGACGTAGAATCTTTCGCCAAGTGTATCTCTACGGACATAAGCCCAAGAGAAATTTGGTTCAATACCCGAAGATGTTTCTGCAACAAGTGAAATTGTTCCAGTCGGAGCAATCGTTGTAACTTCATAGTTTCTTGGAGTTAAAGGAACATCACGGGAAATACCGAGTTCGTCATAGATAAAATCTGCATAAGCATCGCGGTTTCCTTCAAGTTCAGGGAATGTGCCTTTTTCTGCACCGAGTTCCAGAGAAGCTTTCCAAGCTTCACGACGAACAAATCCCATAACTTTTTCCATTAATTCAATTGAATCATCTTCGCCGTATGTAACTTTGAGTTTTAAGCAAAGGTCGGCAAATCCCATAATCCCAAGACCTACGGGACGTGTTCTTTTTACAACATCGTCAATTTCAGGAAGCGGGAAGTACCCGGCATCAACAACATTATCCAAGAAGCGCGTGCAGAGATGTGTAACGTGGGCAAGTTTTTCCCAGTTAATGCATTCATCGGCATTCATGCCGTCGCCGGCTTCTTGATAAAACTTCGCTAAATCAATCGAGCCTAAATTACAAGAGTTGTTAAAGTGGAGCATTTGCTCACCACAAGGGTTACATGCGTGAATTGGACCCATTGTATTCATCATGTGATTGTGGCGATTAACTTCGTCAATAAAAATAATTCCTGGTTCAGCATATTTGTGTGCCGAAGCAATAATGCGATTCCAGATGTCGGGGGCGTAAACTAAGCCTGCTTGCGGGGGTTGTTCAATTGTGCAGTCGGATAGATCCGCATTTTCAAAGGCTTGTTTGTCGGCAAAAGTTATGGTTGTTCCATCTTCACGTCTATAAACGACATACTCACTTCCAGTTGCCGCATCATAAATAGGTTGATCCCAAGACTTTCCTTCAAATTCAGTTTGGAACCATTCTTTATTATCAACCGCATCCATAAAATCATCACTAACAGTTACGGAAATGTTGAAATTGGTTAATGAATCTTGGTCATTTTTAGCGTGAATAAATCTTAAAACATCAGGGTGCTTGATGCTCAAAATTCCCATATTTGCACCGCGTCGGACACCACCTTGTTTGACGACTTCGGTTGTGCCATTAACGATGTTCATAAAAGATACGGGACCTGAAGCGACACCGCGTGTTGAATTAACCATCGAACCATGTGGTCTCAAGAATTCATAAGTCATCCCTGTTCCGCCACCCGTTTGGTGAATAATCGCTACATTTTGTGCGTGTTCCATAATTCCGTTGATTGAATCAGGAACATTTAAAACAAAACAAGCGGCTAATTGACCTTTTGGTTTGCCAGCGTTAACTAGACACGGTGTATTTGGAACAAACTCACGATTGAGCATAATATCCAACATCGCATTATAAAAGAAATCACGCATCGCCGGATCAGTTTCCGCTTTGCCAACGTGACCAACGACACGACGCACGATGTCATCCCATTTTTCTAAAGGATTGCCATGTTCATCCTTTAAAGAATATCTTTTGCTGATTACTTTTTCAGCATTTACGCCAACAGGAACTACGTCACGCTTTCTGGAAGTTCCCGTTCCGTTTCCATTTGTTTTGCCGTTTTTGGCGACAAATTTGCCCGACACAACAGGCTCAAAGACTGCACTCATATACGCTCCTCATAGTAATAAATTTAAAGACAGCTAATGCTTCAAATTCATATTTTTATTTTGATATTTTTGCAATTTTTATTGCGAGTTTTTGAAGGTAATATTTTTAGACCTTTCTTGAACAACCGAGAAGTATTTCTCTCAAGTTCAAAAACTATACTACCAAAACAGATTGGGTGTCAACCGAAAATAGGCACAATATCTTGTGGTTCTTGTGGAAAAAAACAACTGCTTAATCCGTAAGTTAAAGTAATACATTAACTTGGCTTGTGGAAAACTTTTTTCACAAAAAAAATAAAAAATTTTAAGCACGCTTAAATTTGACTTTTGAACATCCGTTTGAGTAACTAAAAATATATGGATAAGTTAATACATGGGATAGCTGCTGATGGAACAATTCGTTTGATGTCAGCGATTACTACACAAACAGTAACTGAAGCAGTTCGCAGACACCAAACTACACCGACAGCCTCAGCCGCTCTGGGAAGAACTTTAACGGGAAGCCTTTTACTTGGAACGAGTTTGAAGGATTTTGACCGTTTAACAGTTCGTATAGATGCAAAGGGGGACATCGGCGGAATCGTTGCTGAAACAACTCCGAACGGGCGAGTCCGCGGGTACGTTCGCAACCCAAATGCAACATCGCCAAACAAAAATAACGGAAAATTTGATGTTAGCGGAATCGTCGGAGAAGGTACCTTTTATGTGATCCGCGAATCGGGATTTGATTTGGGACTTCATCGTGATCCTTATGTCGGTTCTGTTCCGATCGTTTCGGGTGAAATTGCGGAAGATTTTGCTTATTATCTGGCAAATTCCGAGCAAATTCCATCTGCTGTTATGTTAGGTGTCCTGCTTCAAAATTCCGAACCATATGTTTCGGCTTCGGGAGGCGTTATGATCCAGATGATGCCTGGTGCAAATGAACATATCATCACGATGATCGAAGACACTATTCGCCATGCTCCACACTTAACTTCCATCATAAATGAAGGGGCTGCACCGCAGGATTTATTAGAACTGGCACTCGGCGAAATTCCTTTTGATGTCTTGGAAGAAAAAGAAGTCGAATTCAAATGTAATTGCTCAAGAGAAAGAGCAATAACTCTAGTTTCATCACTCGGCAAAGAAGAAGTCCAAGATATGCTCGAAAAAGATAAAGGAGCAGTTATGGATTGCGGCTTTTGCAATGAACAATATAGATTGAGTGAGGATGATCTGAGAGAAATAATCGAAGAAATCTGAGTGATGAATGTCTAATTTCTAATCTTAGTATTTTCGTCAAAATGCTTTCTTAATCTCAAAGTAATTTCATTAACATCACAATTAAAGGAATTGCTATGAAACTGTTTTTCCCAATATTTTAATCCCTTATTTAGAGCTTTTTGAGCTTTTGATCTCTTTCCAGCAATTAAATAGAAATCACAGGCTTTATCATGAAGCCAATTTTTTTCTAATAATAAGTCCGCTGCATTTTCCCAATCAGAGTACTTCTCCAAAAAAGGTAAACCAATGGATAATATATCTTCGAGCAAAAGTTGCATCTTTTTCTTTCTGTTCTTTTCGGAGGCAATGTCTGGTCGGGGATGTTTCCAACCTTCAAGATTCCAATACATTTCGCCAGCCAAAGCATTGTTGGAAGGTTTTCGATTGTATTCTAATAAATACCACTGTGAGTATTTGGGAGAAGTGACGGAAAAAGAAAAGTAAAATTCTGCTGACAAGTTTTCGCGGTTGTATCTATTTAAATGAGTAGTTATTACTTGTAAAAATTCGACATTTTTTCTCTGAAATTTTAGTCCAGACTTTGAAAATTTGAAATCTAATTCCGATAAAGCAGGTTCTATTTCTTTTTTAAGACACTCTTTAATTAATTCTCTTGGTTTCATAAATACAAAGTTATATTCTAACCATCAAAACACCAGTATTTTTTCCTTCATACAAACTAATCAAAGCTTCGGGCATTTTTTCAATGCCTTCGAGAATATGTTCAAGCGGTTTTAGTTTTCCTTCACGAATCCAGATAGCAAGTTGTTCTTCATATTCGGAGAAATACTTTTCACAATCATAAACAAAAAATGCTTCGAGTTTTGCGTCTTGTAGTCCTAGACGCCAGAGATTTTTGAAGCGATGGTATTCGTCAGGCGATTTAAGGTATTCGGAAATTCTCCCACAAAGAGCAATTCTTGCACGGCGATTAATTCGCAATAAGACTTCATCTAAAATTTCGCCGAAAACATTATCAAAATAAACGTCAATTCCATTTGGAAAATATTCATTCAACTTTTCGGCAATGTCATCATTTTTATAATCAATTGCGTAATCATATCCGAGACGTTCGGTTAAAACTTTGCATTTTCTCTCTCCACCCGCAATTCCTACAACTCTCTCTCCTCCCAAACTCCGAGCAACAAAACCTGCTTGGCTACCGACTCCTCCTGCCGCACCTGATACAAGAACTTGGTCGCCTTTTTTGACGTTGCAGATTTCACGCATTCCGATGAGTGCCGTGAAACCGCTCATTGCAAGGCTGCTGATTCCATGTGAAAGTGGTAAATCCGTATTTTTCATTTTATAGATCATAAAATACGGATCATCACCATCAACGACAGCGTATTCCCGCCAACGAAGTTTTACTTGGAGTATGTCACCAACTTCATAATCAGGATGTTTGCTTTCGACAACTTTTCCAACGCCGCGACCGTGCATCACATCGCCAATTTCAAGCGGTTTTTCAAACTCAGTTTCGTTAGTCATATAACGAAGCATCACGGGAGCGACGCCTAGATAAAGCGTTTTGACAAGAAGTTCGCCTTCTTTAATTTTTGGAACAGGGACGGTTTGGAGAGAGAAATTTTCGACGGTAGCTAGACCTTCAGGACGACTTGCTAAAACCCATTGTTTCATTTTTGAAGGCAATTGGTTTTTAGCGGGGTTTGTCATTTTTTGTTTTTTGAATGTTTATAGAGTCTATTTTTCATTTGGTGAATTCATAATTTGATCCGTTTTGCTATCACAGGAAAAACACCAATAGAAACCACCATCTTTATCCATTAGCCAAGAAACGGATAATGCAGAACTACATTTTTTACAACCGCATTCTTTACTTTCATCTTCTTCAATCTCAAATTCACACTCTGAGCAAGTCCACCAAGTACGGTCTTTTTCGTCCTGATACCAAGTCATTCCCAGCTCGTTGCAATTTACGCAAATTTGTAAACTCATTTGGTCATTGTCAGAAGCTTTGATTTCAACCAAAGCTTCTGACCTATATTTTTACGGGTATGTGTAAGGAGCTTGCAATCCGAGCGGAATTCCCAAAGCCCAATAAGCTAATAAGAAAATCACCCAGAAGACTAAAAATCCGATTGAATATGGAAGCATTAGAGATACAAGCGTTCCGATTCCAGTGTTCTTCACATATTTTTGAGCGAAAACGACCACAAGTGGGAAGTACGGCATTAGCGGCGTGATTATGTTCGTTGTCGAATCAGCGACTCTGTATGCGGCTTGTGTTAATTCGGGTGAAATGCCGAGTTGCATAAGCATCGGAACGAAGATTGGTGCGAGCAAAGCCCATTTTGCCGAAGCCGAACCGACGAGCAGATTCACAAAACCTGCCAAGAGCATAATCCCTATGATTGTAACTTGTCCGGGCATTCCCAAATCTTTTAGGAAATTCGCACCTTTTAAGGCTAGCAAAGCCCCCATGTTTGATTGTGCAAATGCGGCGATAAACAAGGCGGCGAAGAATGCAAGAACGATGTAATATCCCATCGAACTCATAGATTTTGTCATTCCTTCAACAATATCTCTGTGGTTGTCAACCGTTTTTGCTGCGTAACCGTAAGCGATTCCGGGAAGTATAAAGAGCAAAAATATGAGTGGCACGATTGATTGCATCAAAGGTGCGGCGGAAGCTGTTAACTGCGGCGGAGTTTGAACTGCATTTGAAACAAATGCTGGTGAGTATTTTGTAAATTCTTCTTCCGTTAGATTTGTTTTTAGAGCGTCTTCAAATCCTTTTTTAGTAAAAATCTCGCGGTCTTTTATCGAGTTTACTTTTTTCAAAACATCTTCCGGGACGTTCTGAGTTTTCAGTTTATCAAAGGATTCGCTCTTGAGATTGTAGCTAATAGGCGAACGCATCGGTGAACTCATAGGGATTGAAACAGCTGCCAAAATAATCAAACCCAAAAGTGCCGTGATTCCACCAGCCCAGAGTCCGCGTTTTTCATTTGCACCAAGCGATTCCATTTTTGGAATATCGCTCGCGTCGCCATCCACTTCAACATCTTTCAGACGCGGTTCGATGATTTTATCCGTGATGTACCAACCAATTGCCACGATCAAAAGACACGAAGCCGACATAAAAAACCAGTTAGAAAGCGGATTAACAAGACGTGCCGGATCGAGAATTTGTGCGGCTTGTTGGGTTAAACCCGAAATCAGAGGGTCAAGTGAATTCGGAATAAAGTTCGCACTGAAACCACCCGAAACTCCCGCAAATGTCGCTGCAATTCCCGCGAGTGGATGTCTGCCAGCCGAATAAAAAATAACCGCACCAAGCGGAATAACCAAAACATAACCTGCATCAGCCGCGAGGTTACTGATGACGCCGACCAAGATCAGCATCGGTGTTAAAATCTTCGGCGATGTAAAGCTCAAAAGTCCTTTCAGAGATGCGTTGATAAATCCCGTGTGTTCTGCAACACCTACGCCAAGCAATGCGACAAGAACCACTCCGAGCGGATGGAAACTCGTAAATGTCGTGACCATATTCGACAAAAAGTTAGCAATCGAAGTTCCCGTCAGTTGATTGTTTATGACGATAGCTTTACCAGTCCGTGGATCAATTTCGCTGAACGTCACATTGGAGAGAAGTGCTGATAAAATCCATACGACGATGAGCAAGATAAAAAACAAAATTGCCGGATCGGGAAGTTTATTTCCGATGACTTCAATGGCATTTAATGCACGATTTAAAAACGAAGATTTCTTGACTTCTTGATTAGTTTCTTTTTCCATATTTTTCGGGTTTTTATATAGATTGATCTATTTCAGATTAATTTGAATTTCATAAGTATATAACTCAAGTTGCTGATTTTGAAAGGTTATTTGGAATTGCTGATAAAATACGCAAAAAAACGCGAAAAAATATAGAAATAATTCTCGCGTTTTTTGGTTTATTTCACAGACTAAAATCACAATTCAGCATCAGCTTCTATCTCGATGAGCATCTTGGGGTCGATCAAATTTGAAACTTCAACCATCGTTGTTGCGGGCATTATTTCGCTAAAAAATTCGCCGTGGGCTTTACCGTATTCCTCCCAAAGTGAAATGTCCGTTACAAACATACGTGTCCGTACAATATTTTCAAGCGATACGTCTAAAGCTTTTAGGGCTTTTTTGATATTTTTGATTACTTGGACAGTTTGAGCGTAAGCATCATTTTCACCAACGATGTTTCCATCTTCATCAGTCGCTGTAGTTCCTGTAACGTAAATTCTATCTCCGACCTTAACGGCTCTCGAATAACCGACAATAGATTCCCACTTTTGTCCCGATGAATATTTCTGTCTTTCCCTCATAGTCAGACAGTTTACAACTATTTAGCGGGTGTTTGTAGCTCGATTTGCATTTGTGTTTCTTCTGATGTTGTTGGTGTTGCCGGAACCTCTGAAAAGAGGAGTAAAAATCCATTGTGAATGTTTTTCTATTCCGTAGTAAGCGATAACAGAATTATTACGACTTTGGCTGGCAACGCCTATAAAAGGTGTATTTGATGTGGAAACTTCAAAATCATCATCGTCTATATCCGAAACATCTGTAATTTCTGTATTGTCAGCATTTACTGCATTAACTATCGCTGCGGCGAAACGATTGAATGTACGACTTGGATTAGGTGGTAATGTACCGTTGTTATAGGCTCGGACTCTTTTCCCAAAACTAATCATTTCCTGACTATCAACTTTTATCAAACGCCATTTTCCATCTTCGCTGAGTGGATCAACTGCGGCTGAAGGTCTTAAAATCTGACGTTTTTTTGTCCCTTGTGGCAAGCCTTCAAGAAGTTCATCAATCGAATCGGGAAGTTTTCTTCCACGATTAAATTCGACATATTGCCTGATCGCTTCGGCAATTTCTTCACCGCGTCTGATTGATTCAAGTTCTTTTTCTCTTTGAACACCCTGTTGAATGCTTGGTGCAACGGCTAAAAGAGCAATCGCCAGAAGTGTCATAATTGCCATGATCGCAATTAAAGACATTCCGCTTTCTTCTTTTCTAATTTTTACCTTTTTAGCCTTGGTCATCTTAAAAATTAATTTGAACGGGAACGTCGAATTGGTCTTCGCCTTGTTCTTCTAGGCGTCGGTCTTGTAAAAGTTCGTTGACCCGGTTTAGGTCTTTCAAGTTTTAATTTATGACGAAATCCTAAGCGTGTGTCTTGAAGTTCGACTTCCTCAACTGAAATGCTGACTACCCGAAAGCGTCCGCCGACAACATCATTTAATCTTGCATCGGTTGGCTCACGTTTACTTTGCTCTTGGAAAAATGCCGTGTCGTTATTGTTATGTCTGCGGGCGATCAAGCCTATATATTTGAATTGTGGTTTGGGTGGAGCTTGGATATTAAAACTTCCTTCGTTTGAATAAAGCTTCCCGTCAGGAGTTGCGACATAGATTCTTGCTGCTCCTGCATTTGCAATCAAATTTGCAGGAACTTGAGCAGAAATTCTTTGTGGGTTTATATAAGTTGTTTGTAACGGGACAGCGTTAAAATAAATCTGTGTTTCGGGTGTAAATTTATCTCCATTTACATTTAATTGAAAAGCTTTCAACCCTGCATAAGTGCTTGAAGGATTCACAAAACTCAAGAAAAGCGGTGGAGTCGGCGTAGGTGTCGGAGTCGGAAAAGGTGTCGGAGTTTTTTCAATCGGTGTAAAAGATGGAACAGGTGTTGGTTCGGGTGGTTCATAAAATGCGAAGATATTTCTTCCCGGCTGTGGAGCAAAAAATGAACTGGGATTGTATGCGATAGGAATATTTGTATATTCCGAATAAATTTCGTCTTGGCTCGGAAAATTTGGATTTGGTTGATTATTTTGTGCCGAAACTGTTGCGTTTGGACTTGGTGTAGGCGTAGAACTTTTTGTTACTTTTGTTTTGCTTCCGCCCCAAAGCAATCCGCCAAAAGTATATGTAAGCGAAATTATAGCCAATGTGCCAAGCACTATCACAGCGATCAGCTTGTTTCTTTCGGCTGGAGTTTTTCCTTCAAAAATTCCCATTTCTTATAAGTTTCGCGTTTTGTTATTGTCCCTCTGTCGGTTCGTTAGAATCATTCGTGCCCAAAGGCTCAATAGTTTCATCTGATTGACGGCGAAAATACGCTGCCATTTCGATTCTTAAGCTCACCGTCTGCCCGCGAACTCTGCCACGATTTCTTCTGACAACTGGGGTTGGTGTTGCAACAGCATTCGGGTCATTTGGATTTGCTTGAGTATTAATCGTAGTCGGAGCGGGTTGGTTTCCTTTTTCTTCATTTTCAGCAGGTTCTAATTCGACAGCATTGATAATTATAAACTGGTTGCTCGTTTCGATCTCTCTTATAAATCCTCGTAAATTTTGATAAGAACCTTCGACCGTTACGGTTACAAAAACTCCCGGAAAAATGCTCTTAAGTTTTGCTCTGCCAGTTGATTCTTCTTGCCCGCGTCGTCTTTCCTCTTCGGAAACCTCCAAAGGTCTATAATCAGGACCTGTTGAATTTGTCAGGCGATAAGCCCCAATTAGAGCATTGAGTCTCTGATAAAGAGCAGTTCTGCCAACTACCTCAACGGGCAGAAATCTTGCTTCAAAATCATCAACGCTGTTGATAAGTTTGGCAACGTAAGTTTCAGTATTTGTAATGCCTTTATATTTTTTTTCTGCGGCGAGCAATTCTTGTTCGATCGTGTCGCGTTTGGTTCTGTTTTGTTCGAGCGATTGTTTTTCGGGTAAAACAAAAAATAAGTAGAGAACGATTACTGAGAGAATTGCCAGCATTGCCAAGCCGACGGTTAAAATCTCTGCCTTGCCCCACATTCCCGAATAAACTTTGCGAGGTCTGTTTTTTGGAGCAATGATGACGGGTTCTTCTTTCTCAATGACAATTGTTTCATCTTCCGTTAAAAGAACCGTGCGGTCTTCTTCTTCAATAACTACTGCGGAATCTTTTACATCACCGTATTCTTCATTACGGATGATTTCGGTTTCACGGTCGGAGTTTTCGTTTTCTAAATCCTGAAGATTTTTATCTTCCATTATTGATTACCTCCTTCCGTAGAATTTGCCGCAACGTTTATGTCAGGCTTGTTTGAATAACCGAAACGAGGTGTGTATGTGAGTTTTAATGTAAATTCCGAATACGTAAAACGATCATCTTTTTGTAGGTCTTGCCCACGCAACTCGGCTCTGAATATTCCTGATTGATTCATACGCTGAATCATTTGCATTACATTTTGATAATTTCTACTTAAGACAGAAAAATCCAACTCAGCTTTTATGCGATCGCCATCTTTATAGACATTTTCTACATTGATTCGTGAAGCACTTACGCCCGCTGGTAAAACACCCTCTAAATCCGCAAAAAGACGTGACCAACCAAAGCTTTTATTCGCAACGAGTTTGTGTCCGGCAATAAGCAATTCTTTTTGAGCAGGAGAGAGATTTTGCTGAACTTTTGTTTCTTTGTCTTTGAAATCTTTCAGCTTACCTTCCATTTCTTGAATGTCGCTTCTGACGATTTCATTGCGTGAAGCCGCTTCCCGCCATTGAGCAAAGCTCAAGATCATCCCAGCTATGGCAAATGCCAATAGCAAAAGGGCAATCAAATATGGCAAAGTACGATTGCGAAAAGGATGGCTGGAAAGATTAAGTTTGGTAATCACTACTTATTTGAGAGTCCTAAAACAATATATGGGTTGCAAAACCCTTTTGGGATAAAGACAAAAAACTCTTATCAAAACTGACTAAAATTCTAGCACGATAAAATTTCTTTTAACAGCTTAAAATAATTTGTCCAAAATAATTAATTGTTCAAATAAAAAACGGCAAAAAAGCAAAAGCCTTAACCGTTTGTTTTCACGTAAATAAAATATATTAGTTGCAAAAATTTATGTGTATCTGGAGGGGAGAGGTTTTTTCATTTCCTCTTCGGTTAAATCTTTGTATGCACAGACGCGGTTGCGTCCTAATCTTTTAGCTTTGTAAAGAGCGGAATCTGCCATTTCGACCAGCTCGATCGGATCTCTTGAATCACCCGGAAAAGCAGCTATTCCGACACTGACAGTTATTCTGTGTTTGTCAGCAGGTTTACCATGGCGTATGACTGTAAAATCGTGAGATTCAATCACTGAACGAATTCTCTCTGCCGCAACAATTGCTTGTGGCAGTTCAGCATCAAGCAAAAAGGCGGCAAATTCTTCACCGCCAAATCGAGCAGCAACATCGCCAGTACGCAAAGTTTTTGTAATGCATAGTCCGACCTCTTCCAAATTTTTACTACCAGTCAGATGTCCGTAAGTATCATTTACACTTTTGAAATGATCCAAGTCCATCATCAAAACACAGAAAGGACGTTTTTCAGCTGATGCTCTGGCGGCTTCACGACGAAGTTCGGAAAAGAAAGAACGACTCGAAAGCAAACCGGTTAAATCATCATGTGCCAGAAGTCTTCTGATCTGATGCTGATATTCCCGATCAATTTCGTCGAGCAATTCAAAACGCAAAATATGTTCGCCGAGAGTTATCTTATCTCCATTATGTAGAACTTCTTGGAAAATTTGCTGACCGTTGAGATAAGTACCTGTTTTAGAACTTAGATCGGTTAGCACATATTGCGGAGCGGACTGTTTAGATTCTTGAACAACCGTAATTTTAGCGTGTAAACGTGAAACATGTATGTCATTGATTCTAACGCCTGCTTCTAAAGCACGTCCTAATATTACTTCTTCCCGCTCAAGTGGTATCGGGACGGCAAGTAAATCACCGTTCAGGAAAACCAAAGCAGGACGCAAATCGCGTTTTGGACGTTTCGAATCAAACATATCTGTTTTGTGTGTGCTTTTGAACAATTGAATTATGTTCTATCAGGTAGGGTAATTATGTAGGTAACCCATTTATAATGATACCGCATTTAATAGATGTTTTGCTAGTATTTTTTAACATGTTTGAACAAAAAAACACTGAGAGTTGATAATCCGCATCAGATAATTCATATTTTCCTTTTGAGAATATGCGAATTCTTATTGTAAAACTCAGCAGTATAGGTGATGTTGTTCACACTTTGCCAACGCTTTATGCAGTTAAAAAAGCTCTTCCAGAGGCGGAGGTTTCTTGGGTTGTAGAGAAACGTGCTGCGGAAATTCTCAGACACAACCCAATGCTAAATCGTCTCATCGAAGTAGATACCAAATCTCTGAGGCGTGAAAGCATACTTGGGAAGACACTAAAAATTGCCAAAAGGCAATTACGCGGACTTCGTGCCTCAGAGTTTGATCTTTCGATAGATTTTCAAGGACTTTTCAAATCCGCCTCCATCGCAAAACTTACAAAAGCCAAAAAACGCTACGGTTTTTCAAAACAAAATCTACGCGAGCCTGCATCGAGAGTTTTCCTCTCGAAAGCCATAGATGTCGAGCCAAACCAAAACATAATTCATAAAAACATCGAACTTGCTGAAAAATCCTTGCAGCATTTTCTTGATAACAAAAATTTCAAACTTGACCGCGAAAATATAGAATTTCCAATCGCAACCGAAAAAAAACACAAGGCAGAAGCTGACGAAATTATCAAACAAACAGGCGAAAACTTTGCAATCCTTAATCCCGCAGGCGGTTGGTGGACAAAACTCTGGCATGCTGAAAAATATGGCGAATTGGCTGATAAACTCTTTGACGAGTCGGGAATAACTTCCGTAATTTCAACTGCACCGAATGAAACAGAATTGGCAGAAAGGGCAATAAGTGCGAGCGAATCGGGAAAAACGATTTCCGCAACGCCGAGTTTGAAAGGCTTTTACGAACTCGCCAAGCGTGCAAAATTTTATGTTGGTGGAGACACAGCACCGACACATTTAGCCGTCGCCGCAAATTGTCCAACCGTCGGAATCTTCGGACCAACCGAATGGTGGCGAAACGGAAGCATTAACCCAAACGACATCGAAGTCGGCAGAAACGACATAGATTGCCGAATCGATTGCCACCGCCGAACTTGCGACAAATGGATTTGTATGGACATCTCGGTTGAAATGGTTTTCGATGCTGTTAAGAAAAGGTTAGCCACGAATTAAATGAATCTGCACGAATGAGAAAAGAAATTTAACCACAGATTTACACAGATAAATTGTGATAAGAAGAAATTCAAGACCATTTCGCCATTTGTTTTCATCAGTAGTCATCTGTGGTTAATTTCTTCTATTTGTGTTATTCGTTTAATTCGTGGGCAAAAAAATCTCTAAAATTCCAAAAACCGAAGGCATAAAATATGCGGGTTCAAAACTCAAACTTTTGCCTTATATTTTAGAACTTGCAAGCAAAACAAAGGCGGAAACGGTCTTCGATGGATTTGCCGGAACGACGAGAGTTTCACAGGCGTTTGCTCAAACAGGTTGTCGGGTTATTTCAAACGACATTTCCGTTTGGTCAAAGACATTTGGGATTTGTTATTTGAAAAATAAACGAAGCAAAAAATTTTATTCGGAAATAATAGAACATCTCAATAATTTAGAACCAAAAGATGGTTGGTTTACGGAGCATTACGGTGGTTCAAATGATGATATAAGCTCAGCAAAATTGGATGGTTTGAAAAAGCCTTTTCAGATTCATAACACACGAAAACTCGATGCGATTCGGGATGAAATTGATAATTTGAATTTGAATGAGATCGAAACATCTGTTTTACTTACGAGTTTGATTTTGGCGTTGGACAAAGTTGACAGCACACTCGGGCATTATGCTTCATATTTGAATGAATGGTCGCCACGCTCCTATAAGAATTTGGAATTAAAAGTTCCGCAACTTTTTGAAACGAAAAAAGAACACGAAGTTTTTCAGGGTGATATTTTTGAAACGATCGAAAAGGTCGAAGTTGATCTAGCATATTTCGATCCGCCATATGGCTCAAATAATGAGAAAATGCCACCATCTCGTGTGCGTTACGCTTCGTATTATCATCTTTGGACGAGCATAATTTTGAATGACAAGCCCGAAACTTTTGGCAAAGCAAAGCGTCGAAAAGATACGAGCGATACAAAAGCAGGTTCGATCTTCGAGGAATTTCGTCAAAACGAAAACGGCAAATTTATCGCAACGGAAGCGATTGAAAAACTGCTTGCTAAAACAAACGCAAAACATATAATTTTGTCATACAGTTCCGGCGGACGTGCGACTGCGGAAAATCTTTTTGAAATTTTGGAAAACGCCGGAAAAATTATTGATTTCGTAAAAGTCGATTACAAACAAAACGTAATGGCATCAATGCGTTGGACAAATGATTGGGTAAAAGAAACGGAGAAGAAAAATCAAGAGTTCTTGTTTTTGATTGAGAAAAATTGAGTTCCAAAAACAAAAAATTACTACAAAAATTTCGTGTGCCGTTGGGTTTTGTCTTTGCGGCGGTTTTTTTGATTTTTGCAAAACCAACTCCGATTTTTATGGTGGTTGGGATTTCGCTTGCTTTTATAGGTTTATTAATTCGGGCTTGGTCTTCGGGACATATCCGCAAGAATCAGGATTTAGCTGTTTCGGGACCTTACAAATACACGCGAAATCCGCTTTACCTCGGAAGTTTTTTGTTAGGTTTGGGATTTATGATTGCGTCGGGGGTCTGGTGGCTCATTTTGCTCTTTATAATTTTGTATTTAGGCATCTATTTTCCTGTTATGAGCGTCGAAGCAGATGAGTTAACGGCGATATTTGGTGACAAATACAAAGAGTATGCAAAAAAAGTTTCGTTGTTTTTTCCTTGGTTTTCAAACTATGAATCTGACGGAAAAAAATTTGAAAAAGAACTCTATATGCGTTACCGTGAATATCAGGCAGGACTTGGATTTTTAGCGATTTGTGCCGTTTTGATGGCAAAAGCATATTTTTTCTGAGATTTATATGAAAAAGAATATCTTCCTTTCATTTTTGCTTCTTCTGTTTGTATCTATTTCGGTAGGTTTAGCACAGCCGGACATTGATCGTACACCGAAGCTAAAAAATCCATACAAGGAAGGAGAATCTCTCACCTATGAAGGAAAATATAAGCGTTTTGGTTTTTCATTTAGCATTGCTGAAATGACCTTCACCGTTTCAAAATTGCCTGAAAACGAAAATTATTTTGTAAAATCAGAAGCTCGCTCAAAAGGAACACTCACAAAACTCTTTAATTTCAAATTCTTTCAGCTTTATAAATCAACGGTTGATCCTGACAAATTACAGATTTTAGAAACGACAAAGCGTGATGAACAGGGCGAACGCATAAGAGACAGCAAAGCAGAATTTAATTACGAAAACAAAAAAGTCACCTACGTAGAAACCGATCCGAAAGATGCTACACGTCCACCGAGAGTTGTCGCATCAACAATTGAAACCAACACACAAGATATTGTTTCTGGAGTTTATTTATTAAGAAGCGTGCCTTTGTCGGTTGGTAAAACTATAATGGTTCCGGTCAGTGATTCCGGCTTAGTTTATGATGTACCCGTCAGAATAACCGCCCGTGAAAGAATTAAAAGTATTCTTGGTAAAAAGTGGTGTTGGCGAATAGAACCTGATGTTTTCGGTGAAGGAAAGTTTATTGAGCAGAAGGGAAGTCTAACGATCTGGGTCACGGATGATGAAGAAAGAATCCCTGTCAGAGCAGAGCTTGAAACAAGGCTTGGTGATGTAAGAATAAAGCTTAAAAGAATGAACAAAGCAACGCTCAAAGCACCCGATGAAAAAAATAAAGCAATGAATAAAAACTAAAAGACTTTGATTTAATCTAAAGCTTCTGATAAAAATGCCAAAAAACTTGGCATTTTTTACATTTTAAAGCCAAATAATCCGATTTTTACTTGATACTTTGTGAAAAAATGCACATAATCACGTATTCCGAAAAAGAAGTCGGAATTTACAGGTGTTTACTATGAGTAAAGAAAACAAAAAAGACGAATTACTAGATATCGAACCAATCGAGGAAAATGAAGGCTTTGAGTTAGATTTTGAAGAACTCGATATGATCTTGGCATTTTCAGACGAGTTTATCCAAGAAAAAGAATTTGATGCAAAAGCGATTGCCAAGGCAGGAGAAGCTGAGGCTATCGAAGATGAAATAGATGAGAAAATGAAAGATCCAATTTTTCGTGAATTAGCAGAACCAAAGTTGCCCGGATTAAGAAAAGATAATCGGGCAAAGCTGATGATGCAATCACCAAATCGGATTCATTTCTATTGGTCGATGAAAAATAATCCGTATCAGACTCTGGGACGTGCTTTTGGAAATATGGGAAGCTATCGCCTCGTTGCAAAACTTGTTAACCAAACAAAAGGCACAGAGGAATTATTTCCGGTCGAAGCGGAAGGAGACTGGTGGTTTAATGTTGAATCGGATTCGAGCTATCGTGCAGAGGTCGGATTTTACGCACCAAATCGCCCATACATTCGCATAATTTATTCAAACACTTTGCAAACACCACGAAAAAGTCCTTCGCCGCGTAGAGCTTTAGCATCGGATTGGAGTGTTTCAGCAAATGATTTTGCGAAAACCTTAAGTGCAACAGGATTTAAGCGTGATGCTTTTGACGTAGCAATCGCCGGCGACGATATAGAAGTCTCAACCAATGCAACAAGAAAAGCTTTGCGTACATTTATCGGCGAAACGAAAGAAGAAACTTTTGATTTCAGTTCAGAAGAAATTCGCTTTGCACTTCTTGCAATTGCCTCCGGATATTCATTGGATGAGTTACGCGAGCATATTTCTGAAAAGCTTTTTGCCTTTTTGAGTACGAAAAAAGATAAGGTCAAATCTGAAAATGCAATGGCTTCTTTGAAAGAACATTTTGATGTGTTCTCAGAAGAAATCTGGGAAGAGGAAGAAATCGGTTCGGCAGTATTCGGAGCAAGTCTTGTTAATTTCCCAAGACGTATCCGCAAACGCACTGTTCCAAAAACCCTTCTACCGAAACTTTCTGACTTTCCCGATTCAGAATCTGCTGGATTATTACCTTTGAGCTCAGTCGGTTCAGGTAACTTTAAGTAAACAAAAAAGTAAAACAAAGTAAATAAGATAGACAGGATTGACAGGATAATTTAACATTTATCTTGTAAATCCTTTTTTTCATTTTTCATTTATCATTGAACATCAATCATTTTATGAGAAGTTTATTCTTTCTTTGCGAATGATTTAACGTCGTATATGTTCAGTCGTTTTTGATAAATGATAAATGACAGATGTTAAATGAAAACTATGCCCGTTGGTTACTTTAGTCTGATTTTGCACGCACATTTGCCGTTTGTGCGACATCCCGAATATCCCGAGTTTTTGGAAGAAGACTGGCTCTATGAAGCTATCACAGAAGTCTATATTCCGCTAATATTCATCTTCGAACGTCTTCACGAAGCAGACGCAAAACCACGGTTGGCAATGAACATCTCACCACCACTCTGCGAAATGCTGGCGGATAATCTTTTGCAGGAACGCTACACAGCACATCTCGAAAATCTGATCGAACTTGCTCATAAAGAATTTGAGCGAGTAAAAAAGGAAGACGTAGAGTTTTATGATGTGGTTGAGATGTATGTCGAAATGCTCGAAGCGTCTCTGGATTTATGGAATAACAAATATAACCGCAATCTTATCAACGCTTTTCGTGAACTTCAGGACAAAGGTGTTCTGGAAATCATTACTTGCTGTGCAACTCACGGATTTATGCCTTTGATTTCAACCCACGAGGCACGCAAAGCTCAGATTGAGATCGCCGTTAAAAATTATTGGAAACATTTTGGTCGTCAGCCTCGTGGAATTTGGCTGGCAGAATGTGCGTATGAGCCCGGGGTTGAGAACCTCTTAAAAGATGCAGGAATTGAGTATTTTGTCGGGGATTCACATGCAATTCTCTACGGTGACCCGCGTCCGCGTTATGGTGTTCATGCTCCCGTCCGTTGTCCGAATGGAGTCGCTGTTTTTGCAAGAGACGTCGAAACTTCACAGCAAGTTTGGAGTGCTGAGGCTGGTTATCCCGGCAATGAAATTTATCGGGAGTTTTACCGCGACATCGGTTGGGATTTGCCGATAGATTATCTCAAACCACATTTGCATAAAGACGGAAACCGCCGTCACTTAGGCTTAAAATACTATCGCATTACGGGGCGCAAAACTCCGCAGAACAAAAAGCTTCCGTACAAGCCAAAAGCTGCCACGATGCGTGCCGCTGAAGATGCAGGGGATTTTTTAGGAAAACGCTTAGAACAAGCTTATCAATTAAGAGATGTTTATGAAGGTCGTTCGCCGCTTGTCGTTTCGCCTTATGATGCCGAACTTTACGGGCATTGGTGGTTTGAGGGACCACAATTTATTGATTATCTTTTCCGCCAAATCCACTTTGACCAAGACAAAGTTGAAGCCGTTACACCCGGCGATTTTCTTGATTCAAATATACCGATTCAAATTCAACAACCGACCGCTTCAAGTTGGGGCGAAAATGGTTATTACAAAGTTTGGCTCAATGAAGGAACTTCTTGGATGTATCAATATGCCCACGAAGCCGAAAAGAAAATGACCGAATTAGCTAATCATTTTGAGCATCCAAATGAAATTGAATATCGGGCATTAAACCAATGTGCGAGAGAATTACTTCTCGCCCAATCCTCCGACTGGGCTTTCCAAATCTATCAGGGTACAACAGTAGAATACTCTTCAAAGCGCTTCCGTTCACACATTCATCGCTTTAATCTTTTAGCCGAAGGCTTAGAAAGATATGAGGTCAATGAAGATTTATTAAGAGAAATCGAAAGCCGAGACACAATTTTTCAAGAGATTGATTACCGGATTTATCGAAGTTAATTTTCGCAGATACAGTTTTCATCAATAAATGGATCGCAAGCGACATCATCGCAATTTGGGACTTTTCCATATTTAATCAAAAATACTAATAGAACGGTTAACCCTGCGATAAATGTAGCTAGTATAACCTTATCGCTAGTGCTCCAGCCTTTCTTCTTTTGTTTTGAGGTTTGTTTGTAGGGAATTTTGTTTATTTCCTCAAAATTTACCTTGATTTTCGGTCTCTTGAGTTTAGATTCTTTTTTGAGTTTAGAAATTTTCCTAATCGGTTTTTCATTTTTGAGAATTTCAGAGGAATTTAATTCAGCTGAGTTTTTCACTGGAACAATGTCTGGGATTATTTCAAGCTTTTCTTTTTTTAAGCCTATTTTTTTAGGCACAGAGATAGTTTTATCGGACAGAGAATTTTGAGTTTGTCCAATAGTTTTGAGAGGGGCAAAAGAAAAAAGCAAAAGTGAATAAATAATCAATAGCGAGAGTGGTTTTTTGTTTCTCATATAAGATGCCTTTTGATTCGAATTTTTATCATGCTATCAGACAGAAAATTTTAAGTAAATAATTTATCGGCGGTTGCCTTAAGATTTCTGTAAAGTTATTATTTTCTGTCTATTTATTTCTAGGAGATTTATTAAATGAGTGAAAAAGGCGTGGAGATTGCTCCCGCAGAAGGGAAGTTGGGTATTTTGTTGGTTGGACTTGGTGCGGTTAGCACTACGTTTGTGGCTGGAGTTGAGGCGATTAAACGTGATATTTCTAAGCCGATCGGTTCTTTGACACAGATGGGAACTATTCGTCTCGGAAAACGAACTGACAACAATGTCCCAATGATTAAGGATTTTGTGCCACTGGCAGATTTGGATGACCTTGTTTTTGGGGCGTGGGATATTTTTAGCGAAAATGCTTACGAAGCGGCTTTGGATGCGGGTGTTTTGGAGAAAGATTTGCTTAATCAAGTTTCCGAACAGCTTTCGTCTTTGAAGCCTATGAAGGCTGTGTTTGATAAGCGTTATGTAAAACGTCTTGAAGGAAGCAACGTCAAGGAAGGCAAGAATAAGATGGAACTTGCCGAGCAGTTGATGCAAGACATCGTTGATTTCAAACAAAATAACGGTTGTGACAGAGTAGTTATGGTTTGGGCGGCTTCGACGGAGATTTTTCTTGAGCCATCTGACATACACGATTCAATCGAAGCTTTTGAAAAGGCTCTGTATGACGATGATGACAGAATCGCACCTTCGATGATTTACGCTTATGCGGCAATTAAATCGGGCGTTCCGTTTGCGAATGGAGCACCGAATTTGACGGTTGATATTCCTGCTTTGACGAAATTATCAGAAGACGAAAATGTACCGATTTGTGGTAAAGATTTCAAGACGGGGCAAACCTTAATGAAAACAATTCTTGCTCCCGGTTTCAAATCCCGAATGCTCGGACTTGATGGTTGGTATTCGACGAACATTTTAGGAAATCGTGATGGCGAAGTTTTGGATGATCCTGAAAATTTCAAAACGAAAGAAGAATCGAAGCTTTCCGTTTTGGAAACGATTCTGCAACCTGATGTTTATCCAGATTTATACAAGGATTTTTCACACGTTGTTCGCATCAACTATTATCCGCCGCGTGGTGATAACAAAGAGGGTTGGGATAACATAGATATTTTCGGTTGGCTCGGCTATAAAATGCAGATAAAGGTTGATTTCCTTTGTCGCGATTCGATTCTAGCCGCACCGCTTGTTTTGGATTTGGCATTGTTTTTGGACTTGGCTCAACGCTCAAATTTAAAGGGCGTACAGGAATGGCTTTCATTTTACTTCAAAGCTCCGCAGACCGCACCGGAACTTTATCCCGAACATGACATTTTTATTCAACTCAAGAAACTCAAAAATACTTTGCGGTATTTGAAAGGAGAGGATTTGATTACACATCTTGGGTTAGAATATTACGATGACGAGTAGTTTATCGGAAAAAAACAACGACTTAGGCTTCCCAAACCAACTATTTCAAGTAAGAACTTTGTTAGTATTGGGAAGCCTTATTCATATTTTCTACACTATCTCTGTTTTTCTTATAGGAAAATTTCAAATTCTCCCAAATTTTATTTCTACAAACGGGATTCTAAAAGGAGATGCTGAAAGTTATATTTCCAGAGCAGAGCTTTTGAGTCAAAGACTTTCAGAAGGGAATCTTGATTTTTTACTTGCACATATTGATCAAATCCATCTACGTTTTTATACGTTAGCTTATCATTTACAATCAGGGATTTTAGGAAGCAATGTTTTAACTTTTGAGATTATTAATCTACCTCTTTTTCTGTGCATTTTATTTTTGGTTTACAAGATAGGTGAAAATCTTTTTGACTCAAAGGTAGGATTCGTTTCGGCTTACATCATTATTTTTTTCCCAACCTTTATATTACATACCACTCAGCCTTTACGGAATAATTTGTTTGTAGCTATATTTCTATTTCTGATTTGGCAATTATTAAGCTTATTCAGCAAAAAATTGAGCGTTTTTCAGGCTTTAATTTCTGCTTTAATTATATCTTTAACATTTATCTCACTTTGGTTTGTTCGGGATGCAATGTTTTTAGTTTATTTAGGTATTATCGTGTTGGCTTTGGTTTTGATAATAGTCAAAAATTTTCGACAGAAATGGGAATTAAAATATAATCTTATCCCAATACTTTTTTTATTAATTTCTGCATTTTTAGTTCCAAAATATCTGTCAAATTATTTACCTCTTAAAAGTTTTCAATTGATTGCATGGGAAAAGAGAAAACAAGGAAAAATTAAGGTCTCAGCAAAAAACAAAATTTTCAAAGAGCGAGAAGTTGAAGATAAAGTAAATAACAAAATAAGGCAGAGGAAACCAATCTATTTGCGAAAAATAAATACCGTTAGATTTGGTTTTTCAAATTCTTATAAAAATGTAGGATCGAATATTGATAAAGATTATTTGTTTGAAGATACGCAATCACTCATTTTTTATTTGCCAAAAGCATTTGCGATAGGCTTTTTTGCACCATTTCCGAATATGTGGTTTCAAGAAGGAGCTATGTACGGTAAAACTGGAAGAATCATTGCAGGGCTAGAAACTTTGATAATGTATCTTTTCATTTTATTAGCTTGCATTGCTTTTATAAAAAACTTGAGTGAACCGATAATTTTTGTCAGTTTATCTATTTTCACTGCGTTTTTGGCATTTGGTTTAACGGTAATAAATGTTGGTGCAATTTACAGATTACGTTACGCTTTTTGGATATTACTTATTATTTTAGGTGTAAAAGGTTTGCTTTTTGTTTTGAATAAGAAGGAATCTTTTCCCGTAAATGATTAACCGATAAAGATAAATGAATTTGGAGAAGAAACAACAGGATTAATGCAGTTTGCAGAAGGAATGGTTTTTAATCCTGTAAGCAGTTCTTTTTTTATCTTTACCGGTTAATTTTTTAATAAACCATCAAAATTGCCGTTTGGATTATTTCTTTATCCGCGAAATGGTTACGCAGAGGTTGATATAATGCTTCGGCGGCTTTTGAATTTTTCTGTTTATTTAAGTTAGAAACTACAAAAATAGCTTTATCTTTCACATCAAAACGCGCGATTTCGTATTTCTTCGTCGAGTAATTCAAAATTCCTGAGTTTTGAAGATCATCGCTATCATTCTTATCAGTAATTAAAACTGAAAGAGTTTCTTTAGCATTTTGCAGAACCATATGTGCAAATCTTGTTTTTTTGTATTTGCAAGCATGGGCTTCGACCAATTCATAGTTGGTTAGAGCATTCGCCAAAGGTTTTGTAATCACTTTTTCAATCCCGTCATACTGAGCAGAAGCTTTGGCTAAAGAAATCGGTGCTTCCTCTAATTTATGACGAATTGCACAATGTTCATGATCGCCCGATGCAATGTTTACGATATGATTTGTTGGTAATGTCGGAACAGTATATTCCTTTACTTCTTTGTCAGTTTCACCAGCAACATTCGGTTGTTCACCACCAAGATTGTTTATTAAGAAAAGCCCTAATGTAATGGTTAAAATCAATCCAGCGGCAACAGCTATCAAAGATTTAAAGCCAAACCATGAAACTGTTTGAGTTTCTGTAGTTTCAAATGCCGCGTGTCGCAATTGCGTGCGAAGATTGTGTTCAAAATTTTTGTTGAGCTGATACTGAGGAGCATTTGTAACAGCAGACTTCAAACGGCTTCGTATCTCGCGTCTTGCTTCGATAACACTTCTACAATCGGCACAGTTCTCCATGTGACGCAAAACATCGTGATTTGTTTCAGTCAAAAGTTCATCACTCAAATAAGAATCAATCATTTCTCGGAAATCTTTACAATTCATACAGATTTCCCTCCTTGTTGTTTAAACATTTCGTTGTTACTTTCATCTTCATCTTCTCTGCCGATGCCGTAGTTTCTGGCATAGACAGCTAATTCATTTCGTAAAACTTTTCTTCCGCGGTGCAGACGGGACATTACAGTTCCGATCGGAATATCCATAATTGCTGAAATTTCCTTATATGAAAATCCTTCCACATCACATAAGACGACAATTTCTTTAAAAGTTGCGGGAACTTTTTCTATCGCCTGTAAAACATCCTCATCCGTAATGTGTTGCGGGATGGATGCTTCAAAGGGAACCGTCTGGGCAATCATCTCTTCTTTGTCTTCGACAAGTTGCAGATTTGTCTGTTTTCTAAGCTGTTTGTAATGTGTGTTATACATAATCGTCGTCAGCCAAGCCTTACAGTTTGTTCCCAGTTTATAGCGATGAAAGGATTTTAATCCCTGCATCATTGTTTCCTGCAAAAGGTCTTCCGCCGCATCGCGGTTTCGTTTTAAAAACATTGCTACGCGAAACAAGTCAGCAGAATGCACCATCGCTTCTTGTTCAAAATTTTCCCAAAGTTGTTCTTCTTTTGATTTTCCTTTTAATGTTTTGAACACTTTCTGGTTCCTCAAGTTTTACTTTTACAGACAAATTTTGCCTGTCGAATATGTAATACTTTTTCTTGATTGGTTTATTCCAACTTCTTTACAAAATTTTACAAATTGTCCGCGTTTGATAGCAAAGGCAAATAAAAATCCGACTTGCACTATATAAATGTTTGTGTTAAACAATAATTTAGAGTCAAATTTCGCTCGGAAATTACTCTGAAACCTCTTTGGGCTAGCCTTCCTATTCTAAAGTCCAGCGAACGAAAAATCTTTTGAAATCATCATTAGTGACAGAGACTTAACCGAATAATTCGGCAAAGTCAGCTTTGAAATTTCGTCTATTTAATAGCAGTAACGCTTATGATTTTCGGCGTTTTTTTTACCTAGATGAGGAGAAATTTTAATGAAAAACGAAACAGCAAAAAAGAAAAAAACAAAATCAAAACCAGTCTTACTTAACCCTGACAAAAAAAGTCCGCGAGCCAAGGATTTTGAAGATAAGCTTTCAGCTCTCATCGTTGGACAAGAGCGTGCTGTTAGACGAATGAGCGGACTCTACCAAATTTATCTTGCAGGAATGCAAAATCCTATGCGTCCTATCGGGACAATGCTTTTCTTGGGACCAACCGGTTCAGGTAAAACCCGCGTTGTCGAAGCTTCTGCAGGAGTCCTCTTCGGTGATGAACACGCTGTTGTGAAGATTGATTGTGCTGAATTTCAACATTCGCACGAGATTGCCAAGCTTATCGGTTCACCTCCGGGATATTTGGGACACCGCGAAACTTCACCGATGCTTACGCAAGAAAATCTGGACAAAAATCATACGGAAGACACAAAGCTTACCTTCGTACTCTTTGATGAGATCGAAAAAGCGTCTGATTCACTATGGCAATTACTTTTAGGGATTTTAGATAAAGCAACTCTAACACTTGGCGATAATCGCAATGTAGATTTTTCTAACACAATTGTCATAATGACTTCTAATCTTGGGGCGAGGGAAATGTCCGAAATGATCTCTGGCGGTATCGGTTTTGCACCGACAAGTGCTTCCAAAAACCCTGAAGACACCGAACTCGATACCAAAATCTATCGCACAGCCTTGGAAGCAGCTAAACGTAAATTCTCACCTGAATTTATGAATCGTATTGATAAAGTTGTCGTTTTCAGAAGCTTAAAAGAACGTCATTTGAGAAAAATTCTTGAGATCGAATTGGCGGCTGTCCAAGACAGAATTACGGAATCAGCCGGAACGAAATTTATTTTCGAGTGTTCGGATAGTGCAAAAGAATTCTTGTTGCAAGAAGGAATTGATCTGAAGTACGGTGCGAGACATCTCAAACGCTCAATCGAAAGATTCCTTGTCTATCCGCTTTCAAACCTTGTGGCAACACAGCAGGTTGAGACGGGTGATCTTGTTTCTGTTAATTTCGATGAAAAAGGAGAAAAACTTACTTTTTCAAAAGAAGCAGGCAAAATGATCGTGACTGAAGAAGAAAAAATTGTTGAGGACGATGAGCCTGAAACAAAATCTGACGCTGTCGGATTACCTCTACCGGAAGCTGCTGTCGGAACAGAAAAGAGCAAAACTCAACAAGAAAAAGAAGAAAACTAAACAATTAGACAATCATAAAGAAAAAGCAGGTAGGTTAATAAAATATGCCTATCTGCTTTTTTTATTTTACATTCGGGGTTTTACCTTTTCTTCAAACGCTTTTTTAAAGCTCCTCTTAGTCTTGCATAGGGATTTACATATTGTTCCTCAACAAAAACTGGCTCGACATTCTGAAAAACTATCGTCCAAAAACCATTTGAGCGAACCAGCAAATATGAATATATAGGCAGGTCTAACCGGCGATAGCTGTATTCTGAATCAACCTCTGCCTTTGGAAGAATTTTGCCCGTTTCGGAAACATTTCCGACGGTAACTTTTGATTCTTTGACATATTTACTTCTTGGAACTCTGTATTGTGCAACTATTACATCAGCTTTGGAATTATCGCTGACAAGTTCGACTTGACCGTATTTTGTAGCATTCTTTTTATTCCATTTCCCGATCCATTTCTCAAACTTTTTAGCATCTTTTTCACTTTGATTGATTGCGAGATAGATTTTCAGAGGCTTTTTATTAGGGAATTTGATTTTTTTGTTAACGCGGATTATTTCTTTATCGGGAAGATTGGTTTCTTCTCGTAGTGCTTCTAATTCTTTATTTTTAGATTGTGCGAGGAAATTTGCTGCCGAAACGATCAAAATAACTAAAAGTAAAAATAACTTTTTCATACAATTTTCTCCTTGGGAAGAGTTTTTTACAAAGTTTTGTTTTACTACAAGGCGACTTATTATCGCCTAAAGAGGAGAGTTTGCAGTCAGCATTTGCGAGAGATTATAGCATTAAATAACAAAATTGGGTTAGGAACTTAATAAATCAAATTTTTTTAAGTCTTTTTCTAACTGTCCCGTAGAGATAAACTGAACAGCTTTTATACCAAATTTCTTTGCCCCTTCGATATTTTCGATTTTATCATCTGTGAAAAAACACTCTTCAGGTAAACAGTTTGCTTTTTCAATTGCCGCTTCATAAATCTTTGGAGAAGGTTTTATTGCACCGACTTCGTGAGATAAGACAAAATCATCGAAGAATCTCAGAAGAGGAAACTTAGGTTTGATAAAATTAAAATGTAATTCATTTGTATCGGACAAGGTCAATAGACGATATTCTCGGGAAAGTTTTTCAATCAGTTTTTCAGAAACAATCGGCTCAAACCAAAAAATGCTATTCCAAACATCAACAAATTCCTCAAAATTCATTTGAAGATTCAAAGAATTTTTAATCCTCTTAAAAAGTTCATCTGCAGAAATTTCCCCTGTATGAAAAAGCTCACTGTGCTTTTCACCAACAAGTTTTTCGCGGATTTCAATGCTTGAAAAATCACAGGCTTTCGCTAAGTTTCCGAGTCCGATCTCAATATCAAAGGGAACGATCACATTTCCTAGATCGAAAATAATTGTTTTAATCATTTAAGTTTTCCCAATTCAAACTTCTTTTAACTGCTTCATTCCATTTGTTTCGCAATTCATCGGCTTTTTCTTTCGACATCTTCGGTTCAAATCGTTTGTCTTCCTGCCAATGATTTTTCAAATCTTCTTTTGAATCCCAAAATCCAACTGCCAGACCTGCCAAATATCCTGCACCGAGAGCGGTTGTTTCGAGGATTTTTGAACGGACAACTGGAATTTGCAGGATGTCGGCTTGAAATTGCAGAAGCGAATCATTTTTTGTTGCACCACCGTCAACACGAAGCTCTTGCAGTTTTATTCCCGAATCTTTTTGCATTGCGGAAAGTAGATCAGCGGTTTGAAAGGCGATTGATTCGAGTGCTGCACGGGCAATGTGGGCTTTGCCTGTTCCGCGTGTTAAACCAATGATTAAACCTCTTGCTTCCTGATTCCAATGTGGTGTTCCGAGTCCTACAAAAGCGGGAACAAAGTAAACTCCGGCGCTGTCTTCAACCGAATTTGCAAGGTCTTCGACTTCGCTGGATTCACCGATGATCTCTAAAGAATCACGCAACCATTGCACAACTGCACCACCGATAAAAACACTTCCTTCAAGTGCGTATTCTGTTTCATCACCGATTTGCCAAGCAATTGTTGTGAGCAAATGATTTTTTGATTCAACCGCCTTTCCGCCCGTGTTTTGCAGTAAAAAACAGCCTGTTCCATAAGTACTTTTGGTCGAACCTTCATCAAAACAGATCTGCCCGAAGAGTGCTGCCTGTTGATCGCCAGCGATTCCCGAAATCTTTATTCTGCTCAATTCATCGGGATTTTGAACTTCACTATAAATTTCCGAAGATGTGCGAACTTCAGGCAAAATTGCTTTTGGTACACTGAAAATCTCAAGTAATTCATCATCCCAAGTTAAATCATTAATATTAAAAAGCATCGTGCGAGAAACATTGGAAACATCGGTTAAATGTTGCTCGCCGTTCGTCAAATTCCAGACTAACCAAGTATCAACTGTTCCGAAACAAAGTTCGCCATTTTCAGCTTTTTCTCTCGCATCTACGATATTATCTAAAATCCAGTTTATCTTGCTCGCCGAAAAATATGCATCAACTTCCAAGCCTGTTTTGGCACGAATCAAATCGCCGTGTTTTGCTTTTATTTCATTGCAAAAACTTGAGGTTCGACGGTCTTGCCAAACAATTGCATTATAGATCGGCTCACCCGTTTTTCTGTCCCAAATTAAAGTTGTTTCGCGTTGATTTGTAATTCCGATAGCGGCAATATCTTCAGCTCGCAAGTCAGCTTTTTGTAAAGCCTCAATTGCAGTTCCGATCTGTGATTCCCAAATCTCTTTTGGATTATGTTCAACCCACCCACTTTTGGGGAAAATCTGTTCGTATTCTTTTTGTGCGACGGAAACGATTTTGCTTGAGTGATCAAAAATAATCGCACGGCTCGAAGTCGTACCTTGGTCAAGAGCGAGTATATATTTCATAAGAAAATAAAAAAGGGCGACATCAGAAATCGCCCGATTTGATTCAAAAAAGTTATTGAAGATTTAACCGATGAACATTTCGTCTTCGTGATATGCACGATCAATACGTTTTGGTGAAGGTGCGAATAAGACTTCTAATCCTTTTCGCACGCCAGCCATAATCGCCGCGATTTCCGCCGCAGGTTGAACGACCTTATCCTGTATAAAATCAGCCGTAGTCGTAACTTGTACTTGTGTCCGGTCAATCGTTTGACTAACAAGTGCGACCTTATCTTTTGCAGTGTCCGCCGTTTCTCCGACCAGCATTTTTAATTCTTTGACTTCTTCTTTAACAAGTGCTGCCGAATCAGCAAAGTATTTAGTAGCGGTTGAAAGATTGCCAGACATCTCATTGAACTGGACAGAGATCTCTTTGCCTTGTTCGCTGATTTGATTTACTTGAATGATCAACGGATTTACTTTTTCTTCAAGACGTGTGACTGTTCCAATAACTCTTTTAACTATGATTGCGATGGCAACCAGTGCGATTGCCATTACAATAAAGCAAATCGCAATTATGATTGAAGCAATCATCATCCAAAATTGTGGGTCACTTGCATTCATAATTTATTCTTTTTCTTCTTTAGTTTCTTCGCCTTCACCTTCAGGAACTTCTAAAACCTCTTCTTCCGCTCCTTCTTTAACAGGATAGCTTGGGCGCCCATCAGCGATTGCCTTAGCTTCATTTTTGCGTTTTTCTTCTTTGTAAGCTTCCTTTCCGGCTTCGATTGCTGCCGAAATCGGATTCGCACTTTGAGCCGCTGCGGATTTTGCTTTTTCACCAATGTCTTCTGCTGCAGACCTTGCTCTTTCACTTATGTCACCCGCTCTTTCTTGGGCTGTATGATAAAGCTCATTTGCTCTCTCTCGGGTCACTTCGTAGTATTCGCCGGCGGCATCTTGCAGATGACCTGCGGTTTCTTTACCCTTCTCGATTCCTTTTTTGGTCGCAACTGCAATATCTTCACGCAGCTCTTGCCCTGATTTTGGAGCAAAAAGCAATGCGAGGATTGCACCAATCCCACCTCCGATCAGAAGGTAAGTTAATTTAGTGCTAGCACTTGCTTCTTCTTCCTTTTCATATTCGTAGTTCATAATATTTCTCCCGTCTGTAAAAAACTTTTACGATAAAATGATATTAAATTTTTTGATACATTGAATATAACAGAAAGCCATCACGAACGGCAATAAATATTAATTTTTAGATGAGAATTTTCGAATTAAAATAGCTGAGCCTTGACCATACGGGGAATTCCTTGCAAGTCTGCAAAGAATTCAATCTCCTTCCAAACCTCTAAATCAAACATTTCACGGACTTTATTCGATTGATTAAATCCCATTTCCATCAATAGGAAACCACCTGATTTCAGATGGTTTGGTGATTCATTGATTAGTTTCTTGATAATTGAAAGTCCATCTTTGCCATCGGTTAAAGCAACATAAGGATCAAAATCTCTAACCTCAGCTTGAAGACCGGGAACATCTTCACTCGGGACGTAAGGTGGATTTGAAACGATTAAATCAAAGTTTTTATCTTCGGTTAAATTTTCAAAAACGTCTGACTTTGCTAACTCTAACCTGTCTGAAACCTTGTTCTTTTCTGCGTTTAGCTTAGCAACTTTCAAGGCTTTTTCTGATATGTCCAGTCCGATTGCTTTGGCTTTTTTGATTTCGTGCAAAATCGAAACTGTGATGCATCCGGAACCAATCCCAACTTCGCAAAAGTAAGGATTTTCAATATTTTCGAGGATTTTAACGCCTGCCTCGACGATTAATTCAGTTTCCGGACGCGGAATCATTACATCCGGTGTAACAATAAAATCCAATCGCCAAAATTCTTGTTTTCCCGCAATATACTGAAAAGGTTCATGATTAGAACGCCGTTTTATGTAGCTTTGAAAGATATTTAACTCATCTTCTTTTAATTCATATTCGGGATGAGCAATTAGGAAAGCCATGTCTTTTTCCAAAGCCAAAGCCAAAAGAGATTTTGCCTCCCGCATAGGTTCTACAATTGAGTTTCTTTTGAGAGTCTCAGCTGAATCTTGAATTACTTTAGAAATTGTAATCATAGAAATGGTTTAAAATTTCTCGGCTTTTGTAGCGATAAATGTAGGACTATGTTTATTTAAAGCGGTTGCTTCATCTGACCAATAATCTTCGAAAAAACCTGTGATTACAAATCCTGCTTTGATTTGTCCACCGATTTGTTGTTCGAGTGTGTGTCCGAAATCTAGAGGCTCATTTCTATCAACATATTCCTGTTTTTCATTTTCGGGTAAATGTTCAAGGTCTGAATATGGAAGTGAATAGCGAACTTCTAAAATCTTTTCTTCATAGTCTTTTTTTCGGTCAAAAATATACAATATTGGATTATGAAAGCCCGAAACAAGCGTTCCGCCTTTTCTTAAGACACGATAAGCTTCGTCCCAAACAGGCTGTAATTCAGGCATAAAACAATTTGAGCAAGGATGCCAGATAAAATCAAAACTCTCATCTGCAAAGCGTGATAGATCTGCCGCATCACCTTGTTCTGTCTTAATTTCTAAACCATCCCTTTCCGCAACGAATAAATCTTGTTCGAGTTGCTTTTGTGAATTATCAAATGACGTAACATTTGCACCCAAAGCCGCTAGGATCGGCATCTGCTGACCGCCTCCCGAAGCCAAACCCAATAAATCAACTCCTTCAAATTCATCTGGAAACCAATCTCTCGGCACAGCTAGATTAGGAGTCAAAACGATTGAAAATTCTCCATTTTGAGCTTTTTCAATTTCTTCGCTTGAAACAGGTTGCGTCCATTCATTTTCGCCGCTTGAAACTTCCGAATCCCAAGCTTTGCTGTTGTATTCTACGATGTCTTTCATAATTTAATAACTTTGTTTGAAGTACCAAATCGGTGCGATGAATTCAAAACTTTTGGTTTCATAATCTGTAAAAAATTGTTCTAATTCCGAATCAAGCCAAATCAAAACTTCTTCGATAGTTTGCAGACCGTTTTCAACCGAATTTATCACATTCGTAATCGTAACAAGGTAATCAATTAAGGTTCTTTTTGTAAATTTGATTTCGTTCTCGTGCCATTCTTCCTTTACCAAAACAAAATCTTCGGGGTTTTCACTTTCTGTTTTGAAAGGCTTTCTTTCTCGCGGTGGAATTGGGAAGTTGTTCAAAAAAACATCCTTGTACCATTTAGCATAATCTTCATTGCCAAACATTCTTCCGCGAAAATAATTATCGTAAGCGACCACAAACCTTCTTGGTTTTAAAACTCTGTCCGCCTCTGCAAAAAAGCTTTTACGATCAATCCAATGAATTGCTTGAGAGATCGTAACTAAATCAAATGTTTTATCTGCTAAAGGTAAATTTTCAGCACTTGCAACATAATAATCAATGTGCGATTTCTTCTCAGCAAATTTCAACATTTCAAAAGAAATATCAACACCGACAACTCGCTCAGAAATCTCATCTAAAGCCTTACTCGAAAACCCCGTTCCACAACCGACATCTAAGGCAAATTTTACCGTGTTTTTTAGTTTGAGTGATTTCTTAATCTTTTCAATCACAAACGAGTGATACTGCGGGCGACCTTTGAAATATCTCTCCGCAACAGATTTTGGGTTGAAATAATGTGTATAAATGATAATTTTATAATTCGCAGATTTAACCAAAAATTTTCAATGAATCTTAATATTTTGTTCCAAACAGCAAAATGTCTTGACTTCGGAAACTGCAAACGTATAAGTCTCTTTTGCCGTCTTTGTTAAAATCTGCAATTTGAAAATCAACCGCGAAGAAATTTACATTTGGGAAAAAATCCTCCGTTTCGTCAGTAAATTTTCCTTTTCCGTCGTTGATTAAAACAATCATTGAATTTCCGCCATTGCGATTTCCTGTCAAAATATCCAAATCTTTGTCATTATCAATATCAACGAAATCTGCATCTACAGTTTGGAATCCTCTTTTCGGAATACTTCCTTCTTTTGCTTCTTTAAAATATCCTTTTCCATCATTAAGAAGAAGTCTATTTTGTGGATTTCCGAATCCGCCAAACGAAACATTTGAAAAGAATATATCCAAATCGCCATCATTATCAACATCGCCGAAATCTGCATCGCGTGTTTGGTCATCAACTTCAGGCAATCTGTCTTTTTCGTATTTGAAAAATCCTTTTCCAACATTTATCAAAACTTGATTAAATGTTTCATTTGCTTCCAACAAATCTAAATCACCGTCACCATCTATGTCTGCAAGTTCTAAATCTTGTGTCGTGAATTCATTCTTAGGAAGACGCTTTGATGTTTCATCAGAAAAAACACCTTTGTTGTTAATTAAGATAAAATTTTGACCTTGATTTCCGATAAGCAAATCATAATCGCCATCATCATCTATATCAGAAGTTTTAACGGCATTTGAAGTTCCGCTTACAGGAATTTTATCTTTAACAGATTTAAATACGGCTTTTCCATTATTTTCGTAGTATTCATTGGTTTTATCATCTTCGCTTACAAAAACAATGTCATCATCGCCATCTTTATCAAAATCAGCAATTGCTATGTCTTCTGAATCATGACGGTTAGATGGGAATCTTTTTGAACTTTCGTCAATCAAATTTCCTTTTCCGTCGTTAATCAAAATTATATTTGGACGAAATTCCATAGCGATAATCATATCCAAATCGCCGTCTTTATCTATATCAATGGCTTCTCCATCCATTGAATTGTTCCCAAGGTTTTCGCTCTTTAAGTTTGAGCTTGAAACATTTTGAAATGGTAAGTTGTTGGCTTTAGAAGAATAAACTGAATCAAGCTTGGAATAACCCAGAATGGTTAAAGTAATTACAAATAAAATCGTAAGTGAAAATTTGTTGAAATAATTGCCGTTGAATAAATTCATAATGATTTCCTCGAAATAAAGTTTGGTTTGTTTTGAATTTACGTGGCAAATATTTTTTTGTTTACTTTTTTATAGGTTCTTTGCGATTAACCTTTGATTTTTCAAATTCAAAACGTGAAAATTATCAATAATATGGAACAAATTAACGAAAGGACTCAACTTCTAAACGACAAAGAGATCAGAGAAGATGCCAAATACGTTATGTATTGGATGCAGATTTTCAAACGCACGCACGATAATCACGCATTAAAATTTGCAATTGAAAAAGCTAATGAGCTGGATTTGCCGCTTGTTGTTTATGAAGGATTGAAGTTCTATTATCCGTGGGCATCGGACAGAATTCACACGTTTATTCTTGAAGGCGTTGAGGAAAAGCGGAAAGAATTTGAAAAAATCGGTGCGACATATCTTTTTTATTTGCAGAAAGATGATGATTCGCCAAAACAAACGGTAAAAAAAATCGCTGAGGATGCGGCATTGATCGTAACGGATGATTTTCCGTGTTTTATTATCCCGAAGCACAATCAAGCTATTGTCGAAAAAGCAGATATTCCTGTTTATGCAGTTGATTCAAATGGGATTATTCCGATGTCGAAATTTGAAAAAGAAGAATATGCTGCCTACACAATTCGTCCGAAAATCAAGAAAATTCTGGATGATTATTTAGTTCCATTTGAAGATGTCGAGCTTGAAAATAAGAAAACTAATATAGAAGTTGATTGTCCTGATACGAAAGTTACTTCAGATAATATTGCCGACCTTGTTGCCGAATGCGATATTGACCACGATGTAAAACCTTCACCGATCTATCACGGCGGAACCAAAAATGGTCGTAAGCGTTTGAAGAAATTCATTGAAGAAATCTTGCCAAATTATGATGAAACACGAAACAAACCCGAAGTAGATGGTTCATCACGTTTGAGTTCCTATTTACATTTTGGCTTTTTATCAGCGTTAGAAGTCGCACTTGCTGTCAAAGATTCTGACGCATCCGAAGATTCAAAAGAAGCCTATTTAGAAGAATTGATCGTTCGCCGCGAACTTTCGTACAACTTCACAAAATTTAACGACAAATACGATTCACTAGAAGCTCTGCCGAACTGGGTTCAGGAGACAATGCGGGAACACGTTGATGACGAACGTGAAGAAATTTATTCATTGGAACAACTGGAAAACTGTGAAACTTACGATGAACTTTGGAACGCTACGCAACGCGAAATGAATGAAACGGGGGAAGTTCATAATTATGTGCGTATGCTCTGGGGAAAGCTCGTTATTCAATGGACGGAAAATTATGAGGATGCATTTGTAATTTTAGAGCATCTCAACAACAAATATTGTCTCGACGGGAGAAATCCAAATTCTTACGCGGGAATTCTCTGGTGTTTCGGCAAACACGACCGCCCTTGGATGGAACGCGAAATCTTCGGCAAGATGCGTTATATGACCTCGAAATCAACAGGTAAAAAATTCGGTTCAAAAAAATACATTGAATGGACAAAAAGCTTGAAAGATAATCCGAAGTTACCCGATACAAAATAAATAGAACACGGATTACGCGGATAGCACGAATTTTTACAGGTTTTTTTCAATTTGCGGAAATCCGCGTAATTGGTGCGATTTGCGTTCTATTCAGATATTGATTTTTTGTTATGTAGAATAATCAGTCCAATCTCCAAACCAATCAAATTTTTCGAGTGCAGAAAAACGTTTTTTGTAGTCGTAGAAGGATTCACCTTCGTAGGCATAGCCTTGATAATAGAAGGTCTTTTTGTTTTCGATGGCGTATTGGATTTCGAGAAGCATTGTATAGATTCCGAGACTGCGTTTGGCTTCTTCCGGCTCAAACATTGCATAAACACTCGAAACGCTTTTTTCGCCAATATCTAGGAAACTCACAGCAAGTAGTTTGTCTTTTTCGTACACGCAAAATTCTAGAGTTTGGCAAGGAATGGTCGCAGCATTTTCATCTAAAAATCCATAAATTGATTCGGGTATTCCGTGATCAAAACGGACTTTGTGACGCTCGAAGAGTTCATGCTTTTCATCCGTAAATTCGACGGGACGGATCACGGTTTGCAAGTTTTTGTTTTTATTTAAGATTCTCCGCTGGCTTCTAGAAAACTTAAAATCTGCAAGACGAATCCGCAAAGGAATCACAAAACGAAATTCTCCTTTCAGAAAACCCAAATTATAACGATAGAAATGTTGCCCAAAGTGTCGCCAGCCATCGGCTAAAAGCAAATCGAGTTGGATTGGAGTTATCTCGGAAGTGTAAAATTCTTCATTGATGAGATTAAATTCAGCTAAATTCATTTTCGTAAAACTTTTCTGATGAAAAAATCCGTTAAGAAAAAATATACCAAATCCAATCTGCCGAAGAAAATTTGTGTGGTGTGCAAAAGACCTATGGAATGGCGAAAACGCTGGGAAAAGGTCTGGGACGAGGTTAAATATTGTTCCGATAGGTGCAGAAGAAAAAAACAAAAAAAGCAGGAAAATTGACTTGGCAAATTTTCCTGCTTTTTGATTTTTAAGCTCTATATTTAATTGGAAGCAGCTTCTGCGGTTTCTTCTGTTTCTTCATCTTCATTAGTTTCAAGAGAAGTATCGGTGTCATCCGTGAGTTCAGTTTCGGAAGTTTCATCTTCATCATCGTCTTCTGCAACCGCAGTTGTGTAAGAAGGCAATTCGTTTGTAGATAATTTTTGTTGTTGCTCGGCGATCTTTTGTTCTAAAGTCTCTTTAGATTTGAGCATTGTGCAGTTTCCTTCAAGAATTGCACCGTCTTCCATAATTAAGCGCGGAGTTTGGATATTACCGACTACTCTTGCCGTGCGTCCAAGCTTTAATTTTTCAGAAGAATTGATATCGCCATTAACAGTTCCATTAACGACTGCTGAAGCAACAGTTATATTGGCATCAACCTGTCCAGTCGAACCGATTATTAAAGTTCCTTCATCTGAGGAAACCGTGCCGGTTAAATGTCCGTCAACTCGCAACATTGTCTGGAAATTAGTTTCGCCTGTTAAAACTGTTCCTGCACCGACAAAGCCGCTCAAACGACCCTCTTTGATGTCGCGTGCCATTGATTCGCTTTCGCTGACAGCACCCTGTGGTGCTAGATTGTTTTCTCCTGAAAAAGGAAATGTTGTAGTTGATGATTGCTCGTGAAGTTCTGTTGTTTCGTTAGCTGTAGTACTATTTTCTTTTTTAGAACTTCTTCCCATTCTAATCATTGTGTTAGATACCTCCGCATAAATTAATTTTAATTTGAGCCGACGCTTTAAAATTCAGAGAGCAATCAAGCGTGAGCCAAAATAATGTTGTATATATTTAAAATTATTAACGGTTGAATTTTTCCAGTTTGGAGCCTTAATAATAAAAGAAACTTTAGAGATATGTCTAGTTTCAGTAATTTTTTCTGAAATAAGCTTTTCTTTTCGCAAAAAAAGGGATTCAAATTATCAAGTTTTAATTTGAATCCCGAATTCTTTAGATGGTAGTAAAAATCAACCTTATCTCATTTTTTTGTTTTTAACACTAGTTGCCAGAATGTCCTGATACGCAAGAATAGCAACCTTCTTAGGTTTTCTCTGCAAAGGAACATTTTTAAGCTCGTAGGTTCGGTTTCCTAAAAGATCGGCTTTTCCTAACTCTACCCAACCTTTACCGTAATTTACATAAACAGGAACAGGCATCACAAAATTATCAGAAACGTTCGATTGCGTGATCTTGGCGTTCAAGATAGTTTGTCCTTTAACTTTGTCGAGTTTGTATTCAAATTCATACTTAGGTACATCAGTTCCGTAAACCCATTGATTAAAGAACCAATCCATACGTCCGTTTTGATAACGAGCCATTTGTGGAGTCGCGTGTTTTTCAACAATGCGTTTAAAATCTTCCGTAGAAACATCCTGATTGTAATGCGTTTTGATAAAGTCCTTCATCATTGCACGGAATCTGTCATCTTTATTAATTCCTTGTTTTTTCGGATCAATCATCATCATCCTCAGCATATGCAGAACAAATGCTCCTTTTGGATAAACCAGACGACGATATGCTCCTGGAGCTTTACTGTTAAATAATCTAACTCCCTGCGTAAGCGGACCTACTTCATAGGGTTTATAACCTCTTGTGCCAGGAGTTGAGTTTACGATCAAGTCTCTTTGATCTTCCCAGTATTTAATGAATCTTTCGGTGTCTTTATATACATATTGAACATAAAGAGATGCAGAAAGTTCGGCAAATCCTTCACTCATCCATTGGTCACGATAGCTTGTCCAACCAACTGCGTGTCCCCACCATTGATGTGCTACTTCGTGAGGACCAACTTCACGCCAAAAACCGGCATTTGCACTACGAATTCCAAATATCTCTTTTCTATGCGTATCACTGACAAAAGACATATAAGGCATGAACACGAGAGTTGCCCAAGCCTGTCCTGAGCCAACACTCGGTTGTTGTGTCATGGCGATTCTCTTGTGTGGTAGTTTGCCAAAGTAATAGTCGAAAAGCCGGACAGAGTTTAACGCTTCATCAAGTACAGTTTTTGCCATCGAAGAAGTGTTTATTCCGCCAACATTTATTGCTAGAGCAGATTGTCCGCGATTAGCACGCCTAGCTTCAATATTTTCTATTTGAGCAATATAGTTTTTCAGAGGTCCAGGTAAATCTTTATTGTTATATACGGAAAGTTCATAGCCGGTAATTTTGTCATTAAACTCACTCATTTTGAAATCGCCATAGTTGAATCCAGCTGTTGCCATTTCAACTCCTTTAGTTGACCAATGAGAATATTTCAAATTGCCTTCATCCTCTTTTTCTTCGACTAACTCGCCAACGCCAACCAACATATATTGTTTGGGGTATCTAAATTTGAGATCGAAGGTTGCTCTATCGAGAAATGCTGAACTTTGATTATTTGGATACCAGTTTGTTCTGGATACAAGTACGTAATTTCCGGTTCCTGCGTTTCTTAAAGATTCCACTCCATCATATTCAAAGAGAAGTTTGAAAGGTTTACCTGCCTCTGGAGCTTTAGGGAGGATTACCGCTAAACCAAAATCTTTACTTTTGTCTTCTTGTATGTAATTGACTTCTTCACCGTTTTCATCCAAAACCCTTTTAACCCTCATGTGACGATAGAGATTAAAAGGTAAAACTCTTTGTCCTTTAACTCTGGTTTGAAGAGTCATTTCGTCGGAAGCGATCATTCTCAAACCACGTAAAGTAACTTCTATATTGTGATGTTTAATATCGAAGACTCTACGGTCTTGATTACTGTTTCCGGTTCCTTTTTTATATTCTTCATCTAAATGAAATGATAACCATCTTCCATAACTATTTCGATCGTAATTAGTTAATGTCACTTGTTCAGGAGAAGATTCAGTAACTCCCAGCGGATCAAGCTTAAAAAGAAGGCTATTGTATTTCTTGCCGTCAATATAGCTCCAGAAAAAGCCGCGTCTTTCGGGACCATATTTGTCCATCAAAATTCTTGTCGGCATATTATAGCGGAGTCTGCCGATGCCCTTCATTGCAGATTCTTTTCCTCTATAAGCATCTCTGGCTTTACCTGCTTGTGAACCGTTTGTAGAGATTTTTGCGTTGGGGGAGTTTTCTACTTCTTTGAAAGTTTCATCGGTAAAGAACATTACAAGTTGTGTAAAATCTTCATTTACTTTTTCCGACTCGGTAAAGAATTTGAGCATTCTTTTTTCGATGTCAATCGGTGGCTCAAGCGAAAGATTTCCATCTCCAATAAAGACTGCACCGGTTCGCATACCTTCTGTTTCTTTCAAGAAATAAATTTCTCCACTGCGGAGGGTGAAAATAGCTCGGTCTCTTTTCAGAACTAAATTATTTACCGTTGCATATTTTCCGCTAAAGGCATTGCTGTCTTCGGATGCTTTGCGGAATCCAACATAAATGGGTTCTGAGTTAGCAGTTTTGGCTTGAACGGTTACTTCACCAACAACTCTCGGAGTTTCACTTGGTTGCGGAGTTGGGTCTTGTGCCAAGGCATAAGAAAACGCAAAAGTGATGATGGAAAAAACGACAAAAAATCTCTTAGCTTTCATACTTCTATCCTTAAAAAAATAAATATTCAGTTTTTTTAAATAAAAAAGGGGTTATTCTTAGTTTTCGAATATACGTAAATTATTTTGTTTATCGTATTAAAAGTCAAGACTCTTAACAAAAATCGGTTGCAAACTTTACAGATTTTATGAGATGTTATTAGTTTGATTTTTAGTTGTAAGGAAAAATAAGAAGACATTGTTTGTAGAAAGTAAATTAAAAACAAAGTTACTCAAGAAAATGGGTAAAGCCATCGAAGACTTTTCGATGATTGAAGATGGTGACAAGATTATGGTCTGTCTTTCGGGTGGAAAAGACAGCTATACTATGCTTGATCTTTTGATAGACGTTCAAAAGCGTTCGCCCGTTAAGTTTGAATTGCTTGCTGTTAATCTTGACCAAAAACAACCCGGATTTCCCGAAGAGATTCTACCCAATTATTTAGAGGAAGCAGGAGTTAATTATCGAATAATCGAAGAAGATACGTATTCGGTCGTCAAAGAAAAAATTCCTGAAGGCAAGACATTTTGCTCTCTTTGTTCAAGACTCCGACGCGGAATTTTGTATTCCACCGCAGTAGAAGAAAAATGCACGAAAATCGCACTCGGGCATCACGCCGACGATGTTATTAATACATTTTTGTTGAATATGTTTTACGTTGGACAATTAAAAGCAATGCCGCCAAAACTGCGTTCGGATGCGGGTAATAACACGGTGATACGTCCGCTTGCATACTGTTTTGAAAAAGACATTGCCAAATATGCTGAAGAGAAAAAATTCCCGATAATTCCTTGCAATTTGTGCGGTTCACAACCAAACTTAAAGCGTGCAAGAATGAAGAAACTCATCGAAGAATTGTCAAAAGAAATTCCTTTTATTCGCAATTCGATGATGACAGCTTTATCAAATGTGACGGGGTCGCATCTTTTAGATACAGACCTTTACAATTTCAAGGATTTTGAACCGATTATCAAACAAATTCCGGCGGGACACGGAAGCGTAGAAAAAGAACTTGATGCTGTATTCGATCACTCCGAAGCAAATTTAGGACAGCAGAATTTAGTTACGATTCAGTAAATTAAGTAGAAATACAGAAAGGAAAAAGATCAACTTGAATGGTTGATCTTTTTTATTTGGCTCCATCACCTCGGACTATTGCGGGAAATGTCAGAAGGATGATTTTTAGATCCAACCACAGAGACCAGTTTTCTATGTAATACAAATCAATTTTAACCATCTCCTCAAAAGTCAGACGATTTCTACCGGAAACTTGCCAGAGACCTGTGATACCTGGTTTCATATCTAGGCGCTTGCGGTGCCAGATTTCGTATTCTTCTACTTCATATGGAATCGGCGGGCGCGGACCGATTATGCTCATATCGCCTTTCAAAACATTCAAAAGCTGTGGTAATTCATCAAGACTCGAACGTCGCAAAAAACGTCCTATTTTCGTAACTCTTGGATCATTTTTTACCTTTCCAAAAACAGGTTTTTCATCATCACCTGCATTAGCTTCTTTGGCTTTTCCTTCGATATTTTTTCGATAAGCTTCTCGGTGAATTGAATCGTCTGCATCGGTACGCATAGTGCGGAACTTGTAGCATAAGAATTTACGTCCATCCATTCCGACTCGTTCCTGTTTAAAAAGAATTTCACCTTTTGAGTCAATCTTGATAAATATCGAAATTACTAACCAAAGAGGCGAAATAATCAGTAAGGAGATGGAAGAAATAAATATGTCTGAGACTCTTTTTATAAATCTTTCTGCATCGGAAAGAGGTTCCCGAAAGAGTCTGACCATCGGCAAAACACCGATCTGTTCAACGCTTGTTTTTTGTGGCAAAAAATTAAAAAGCGAAGGGGCAAGCCGAAATTCGACCTTGTGCTCACGCCCCAATTCCATCATTGATTCAAAGAACTTTTCGGTCGGGACATCGCCATCGGTAATAATCACTTCCTGAATCGCTAATTCTCTTATGATTTCCGGCAGATTGTTCAAATGTCCAACAATTGAAGTTTCAAAAATCTCTCCCTCCCTTTTTCTCTTATTTTCTCTATCAGTTTTCACAATTCCCACTACTCGATAACCCAAATCGCGTCTTTCTTTAAGTTCTTTGACGGTCTGCTCGGCTTCCGCATTTGTTCCGACAATTAAGGTCGGAATGAGATTTATATCTCGTTTCCTAATTAAAGTTTGAACATACCGCAAGCCCAAATGAAAAACCGAAAAAGCAATTAAAGCAAAGGCAAAATCAAGCAGAAAAACTCCTCGGGAATATGAGAACTCACGAAATGCAAATCCGCCACGGAATAGAAATGTAAAGGCAATTATCAAAAGTGAGCTGACCGAAACAGCCTTAAATACTTTTATAAATTCAACAATGTAAGAAAAAGCACCTTGCAGGCGAAAAACTCTTTGATAGGCAAGCATCAAAATTCGGATTGGAATGACAAAAAAAACTACTCCTACATAAGGTGCAAATCCCTTTGACCAAGCCCAAGCCGCTGTGGAAAGAATCGCATCTCCTTCGCGTAAATAAAAAGCTAGAAAGAAACAGCCTGCCGCTAAAAAAGCGTCGAAAATCAAAATTCCCGATTTAGCCAAAGGCATAACCCAACGTGGAACGCGGTTTGGTTCACGAATCAGTTTTTTCTCTAATTTTGTTTCAGCAATCACTCTAAAATTAAATCGGCTACTTTGGATTTTGTTTCCAAATTTTTTCTTGCGTTTCTTTTTTCTTTTTTGACCAGTTTTATTTTCGCTAAATCTTCGTAAGTTTCAATCCTTTGCAGAAGGTTTTCCTGTCGCAGGTATTCATCAACCGCCGCCCAATGTCCCGCAAAAATTGTTGCTGTCGGAATACCCAAAGCCGCCGCCTCCCGATTCATTGTTCCGCCACCTGAAACAACCAAATCAGCCGAAGCAAGCAAATTTGCACCATCCAAAACTCTTTTGGGAATGATTATATTTTCTTGCGGATGTTTTTTTCGCAATTCTTCACCCTGATATTTTTTGCGTGGAAGCAAAACTATTTTGACATTTTCTTTAGAAGAAAATTCATCGAGCATTTTATCCAACATCTCATTGGAAAATTGCCGATGATAGAGAGCTTCCGAAGCATGTGGGCGAACGACGACCAAAATATCTTCGGAAAAAACTTCAAAACTTTCCAATTCATTTCTAAAGTTTTTATCAGGCACAAAATCACTTAAATAAATGTCTTCTTTGATTCCTTTGAATTTTACGGTTTTTTCCAATGCACCAAATTTTTCTAAAAACTCATCGGGAAAGCTTTCGGGGACTATTATTTTACTGGCGAGGCGAAAAGATAATTTATTAGCAGGATGATGTTCGTAATCCATCAAATTTACGCTTTTGATTCGGAGGATTTTAGCAACTGACAGAGGTTCGTGAGAATTGTGCGAAACTGCCAAATCTATCTTTTTTCCTCTTGCCCAATTTGTCAGGGAAAGAATTCTTCCGCCAAATTTTATGCCCTTTTGTAGCACACTTTTACCGCCGTGTGTTCCGAAAACTTTTGGATTTAAACCTGCTTTCTCAGCAAGCTCTACCGTCTGGGCATAGTCTCTCGCCGTCCACAAAATAGTGTGCCCACGTTTTTCAAACTCTTCTGACAGGGCTTTAAAAAACGGAACATGCGGAGAATTTCCCAGATCAATCCAGATACGCATAGTCAGTTAGAAATTAAAAGTTAAAAATCAAAAATTAACAAACACGCATTCTTATTTTTCAGTTTTACATTCAAGCAATTTGGCTATAGCAAAAGCCATCCAGGCGTTTGACCAACGTATAAACGAGGTCTTTATCGTGCGGGATTTTGTTTTTTGATAATAAAAAAATCCTCTTTCATCTCGCATATTTTCAATTGTCCAATTCGCAACCTTTTCGGCTTGCGGTAAGCATCTTTTTTCGAATTCACTTAGTTCAGAAAGAGCAACAATTGCGGCGGCAGCTGAATGTATATCAATCGGAAAGGTTTGTTTGTCGAAATACTTCGGTGTTCCGTCTTCAAGAAAGAGATTTTCGAGCCAAAAGTTTAGTCCAGTTTCGATTACTACTTTTGTTTTATCTCTTAATGATGGATTAATTTTTTGTAAGCGAAAAAGCGATAGCAAAATGTACGCGGTGTGAAAATTGTCAATCCATGCGTGGCGAAGTTTTGAACCATAAGCCCAGCTTCCGTTTTCTTTTTGATGTCGAAGAACGAAGTTAGCGGTCTTTTCAGCGAGATTGAGATAGCTTTCATTTTTTGTAATTTCTCCGACGCTTGCCAAGACTTCACCAGCCAGAAGTGATGCGTTGAAAATTACACTTTTATCAATCGGGGTATAGCTAAAGCAAAGTTCAGTTTCAGTATCAATCGGACGATTTAGATCTTCGACAATAAAACAACAAATTTCTTTGACGGTTTCTAAATAACTTTCGTCTTCAAAAACTTCATAAGCTTCCAAATAGGCAAAACTTGCAAAAGCCGTTGGAACAATTGTCGGAGTTCCTTTCGGAGCAAAAAAAGCTCTTGATTGCCAGTCAAAATTGTAGCCAAAGGCAGATTTTGATTTTTGATTTTTGGTTTTTGATAGATTGAATTTCTGTTTATCCAAAATATCTAAAAGATTTTTCGCACTTTCTTTATGTTTTTCATTTTGTGTTACACGAAATCTAGAAAGCTCAGCTGATACAAAGAGTGCTATTCCTTTTGCATTTATACCTTTTTCAATTTTTAGAAAAGGACGTAAATTCTTAGGCGAACGCTTGACCATCTGAAGCCAAACCAGTCTTGGAATAGTGAAAACTTTTAAGGGCGTAGCCTGAAAAATTTTACTGTTGAGTCCATCAAATGGATCAAAGCCCGCAAAATTTTCCGACTCACAATAATCGAAAAGCTCTTGATAAATTGTTTTAAAGTTTGTGGACATCTGTGTGAAAAAGCAAAGAGTAACACAAACCTTGATTTAAAATAAAAAATGGCGAGTTTAATCCCGCCATTTTATAAAAGCATCTTGCTCAGGCTACAAACGTGGTAATCTGAATACAAACCTCGAACCACGACCTACTTCAGATCGAACTGAAATATCGCCATTATGCTGTTCGATGATTTCTTTTACCAAAGACAAACCCAGACCTGTAGTTTCTTCCTGTTTGGCTTGTCCATCATGTGCCACGCGGTAGAATTTCTGCCAAATTTTTTCTTGTTCATCTCGTGGGATTCCGTAACCTCTGTCTTCGACCACAACTTTCAAAAAGTCTGTCTCTAAAATTGTTGAAATTATTACTGAGGTTCTTTCTGGTGAATAGCGGATTGCGTTATCTACAAGATGTGCAATTGCTTTGGTAAGCAAACCACGATCAGCTGCAATTGGTGCGACATATTTACTCTGTTGCTCAACCAGTCTTATTCGCTTGCCTTTTGCTTTTTTCTCGTAATCTTGAACGACATCTCTTACAACTTTGTTGACACGGACAGGAGACTTTGAAACCTCTTTTTTGTCAGCTTGCTCGAGATTTGCGACTGAAAGGAAATTTGAAAGTATTTTTGACGCCCGATTTGATTCGTCTGCAATGGTTTTTAAGAAATCTTTGGAATCTTCAGGAATACCATCTTCAAGCATAAGCATCTCAGCAAACCCTTGAATACTTGTGATTGGTGTGCGAAGTTCATGCGACATCAGATGAGCCATGTCACTTCGCAGTTTTTCATTTTCTTTGTTTGCGGTGATATCTCTAAATGTAATTAAAAAACACGCAGGAACTTTTGGAACATCTGTTTCGTGAATTGATTGGTTATCTACCGGAATTTTGACAAGAGTTATTTGAAATGAAAGTGTTTTCATCTCTTCGGGAAAATCCAATTCGCACCTGAACGAATCTCCCGTTTGCATTACGCGACGAATTGCCAAAGTCGGTTCATTAAAAACATCGGTCTTAAATCTTTCAAGAAGCTTAAATACATCAAGATCAGCCAAATCCTGTTGCTTAAGATCAGCCAAATCTTTCATAAGCCGATTTGCATAGGCAAGCGTTCCGTCCAAGTACGCTATTGCATGAGCCTCTTTTAAGTAAGAACTCGCAACTGCACTAAAAGATTGCTCTTTAATAATCCCTTGAACAAGACTTGTTATATCTATGCGATTTTCAAGAGAATATGTCGAGAGAGAATTAAACCAGGAATTGTGCGGTAATTTTTTACTGCGAAGTTCTTTTCTTTGAAGGTTGCGGGCGAGCTGTCCGCTAAATGATTCAAGCAAGTGTTGATCTTCTTTTTCGAAATCCTGTTTTACGTCAATAAATAAAACTCCGATTGCGATTTCATCACAGATCAATGGCAATGCGACCTGTGCAGCGTCCTGGCTTGTTTTATGATTTTGGATAACTGTTGAGCGGCTTCCTAAAGCTTGTTCACAGAGTTCGACACATTTTCGCCACGAGTCGTGACGGTTTGAAGGGGAATTGTCAGCTTTGTTTTTTCTGGCTCTTCCAATAGGTCTTAATTCATCGTTGTGGTCATAATGAAAAACTATTATTTCTGAAACAGGAAAAATTGTTTCTAGTAATTTCAGACCGCTTTCGATCCGTAGGTCAGCTGATTTTCCTTCCAGAAGATGTCCTGAAGAAGCAAGTGAAACAAGTTTGTCTGTTAAGCCTGTGTCCATATGCCAGAGCTTTTTAAGGTGTACTAATATAAGCGATAAAAGCGAGGTTAAAATTATTGGGATCGCCAAAAGATCAATGTTTAAGTATTTGGCGAAAAGCAGACTTGCCAAAAGACAGGCTATTGCAAAAACGGTAAAAAACGGCAAGGTTTTTTTGAAGCCTCTAAATTCTGCCAATAAACCAAAAATTGCCCCTGCTGCAATCACGACCAAAAGCTTCCACCATGCAAAAGTCGCTTCCTGTGGTGAAACCAATTCTGTAATAAAATGAACAAACTTATCGCCAAACAGCCAAAATATAGTCGCACCCAAAGCAACGATTACAGCTATCGCAATAGTAGAAAAAATATTTTTATTTTTTGGAGGATACATTTAGGAAGATTAAAATAAGTAGGGATTTGGGGGAAGAAAGCAGGGAGATATGTGATAAACATTGTTTATCAATTAAATTATGCAACAGATTACTCAATAAAATCAAGTGTTTTATCAGTATTTGTTTTGTAATTCACTACAAATATTTGCTTTACAAACTATTACGGGAATTTAATGTTTACTACTTTTGCCCTTTTTACGAAAAGAATTCATAATAACTAAACTATTTTAAGCATTTTTTATCAATGAAAATCGTCTCGAAAATTGAACTTCTTTTAATAGCTTTGTGGCTTGGAGCAGCCTGTTTTTTTAGCTTGGCTGTTGCTCCGAGCGTTTTTGCAGTTTTACCTTCGAGAGAATGGGCTGGTTTTGTTGTAAATCGAACTCTGACAATCATAAACTTTAGCGGTTTGATTATCAGTTTGATTCTGCTTGCAGTCTCATTTATCCCCAGAGGCGAAGCAAAAAAGGTTTGGGCTTGGATACAGAGAATTCTTCTTTTTATCGTTGCATTAGCTTGCGGTGCCGGACAGTTAATAATCGGGCTTTATTTGGAATATTTACGAAAATCAAGTGAGATTCCAATAAGCAAACTTCCGGCTGATAACCCAATTAAAATGCAGTTTGATATGTGGCATCAATATTCAGTTTGGGTTTTGATTGCCGGAATGATTGCAGCACTCTTAGCATTTTTTATAATGTCCAGGAGTAATTCTTCAGGTTCGACAGCTAAAAAGAAAAAAGACGATATAATGCCTGAGTTCAATTTACCTGATGATTTAAAATTTTAAAATTTCTTATGGAACTAATCGAAAAAAAGAGCGAATTTGAAGGTCGTTTTGGAAAATGGCACGGTAGCGAAAAGTTAGAAAATTACCCTTTCGTCGAAAATACTTACGCACCTTTTACACCTGCAAGAAGATCTCTGCCGATGTTAAATCTTGCGTTAATCTCATCTGCCGGAGCTTATATTGATGGCACACAGCCTTTTGACACTGAGATTTGGGATGGTGATGTAAGCTATCGGGAAATTCCGATTGAGATTGAAGCCGAAGACTTAAAGTATTCAGCCAGAGGCTATGATCCGACAGCTGTTCAGGAAGATATGAATTCCCAAATTCCGATCGAACGCCTTCTTGAATATGAAGAAAACGCCGTCATAGGCAGACTGAATCACGTTTGGTGGTCTTTGGCAGGACATATTCAAAATGCCGCTTTGGTAGCAGATGAGCTTGCACCAAAAATTGCAGAAAGATTGATTCGTTATGAAGTTCAAGCCGCTTTGCTTATTCCTGCGTCGCGTTTATGCCATCAAACAATGGGAATTATCGCTCGTGCGATAGAAATGCAAAATATTCCGACAATGATGATTTCTGTTGACAGAAAAATGACCGATCGGATTCGTCCTCCGCGAACAGCATATTATGCAGGTGAGTTTGGTTCTGTCGCCGGAAAACCGAATTGGAAACAACATCAATTGCGTGTTTTAGATGAATCCTTGCGTTGGATTGAAACTTTCGATCAGCCGACTGCAAGAAAACTCGTAGTAAAACTAGAAACTGAAACTGAAATGGCACGCGGCGAAAGATAATTTACTGAAAACCAAATAGAACGCGGATTACGTGGATAAAGCAGATTTTCGCAGGTTTTGAAATTAATGAATCTGTGAAAAATTGCCAGATTCGTAAAATCTGCGTTCTATTTTTTTATCTAGAATGAATCGAGAAGAAACAATAAACCAAATCCGCTATCGCAAAGAACCGTTCGACATAATAATAATTGGCGGGGGAGCGAGCGGCATCGGATGTGCAGTTGATGCAGCTTCTCGCGGATTTAGCGTTCTTCTTCTCGAACAAAACGATTTTGGAAAGGGAACTTCAAGCCGTTCGACAAAGTTGGTTCACGGTGGTGTTCGTTATCTTGAGCAGGGAAATATTTCGCTTGTTCGAGAGGCTTTGAAAGAACGCGGGATTTTAAGAAGAAATGCTCCGCATCTAGTTGAAAAGCAAGCATTTATTGTTCCTTGTTATAGTTTATGGCAAAAAGTTTATTATGGTGTTGGATTAAAAGTTTACGATTGGCTTTCGGGGAAATACAGTTTTGGAAAGTCAAAAAAACTTTCGAAAGAAGAAACGCTTGAAAGACTTCCAAACATTAAAAAAGATAATTTATCTGGCGGAATAGTTTACTTTGATGGACAATTTGATGACGCTCGATTGCTGATCGATTTAGCGAAAACGGCAGATGAAAATGGAGCGGTTTTGCTGAATTATTCAAGAGTTTTCGGATTGACTAAAAATGCTGAAAATAAAATTAACGGCGTTGAGTTTGAGGAAACAGAGTTAGGCGAATTGTTTAGTGTCAAAGCCAAGGTTGTTATTAACGCAACGGGAGCATTTACCGATGAAATTCGCCAATTATCCAATAAAAAATCAAAGAAAATAATCTCACAAAGCCAAGGAATTCATCTCGTTTTTGCTCAATCATTTTTAGGTGGTGAAGATGCTATTATGATTCCAAAAACCTCTGACGGACGAGTTTTATTTGCAATTCCCTGGAACGGACAAACCGTTGTCGGCACAACCGATACACCGATCGAAAAAGCAGAAGTAGAACCAAAACCGCTTGAGGAAGAAATCAAATTTATACTCGAAGCCTGCAAAGATTATTTGGCAAAAGTTCCAAAACGGGAAGATGTTCTGAGCACATTCGTTGGAATTCGTCCGCTTGTAAAATCCAATGATACCGATAACACAGCTGAACTTTCACGCGACCACACAATCGAAATTAATGACGCAAATCTCTTGACTTTAACAGGTGGAAAATGGACGACTTATCGAAATATGGCAGAAGATGCGATCAATAAAGCGATTGCTCTTGCCGATTTGCCGCATCGAAGATGTTTTACAAAAAACTTGAAAATTAATGACTCAAGTTCTAAAAAAGTTGCCGAAATCATTGAAAAAGATGCGAATTCGGCGGATTATCTTCACGAAGAATTTTCTTATCAAAAGGCTGAAGTAATTTATGCTGTTCGTGAGGAAATGGCTCGAACGATCGAAGATGTTCTGGCGAGAAGGACACGGTTTTTGTTCCTTGATGCAAAAGTTGCAATTGAAGTTTCGAAAGAAATTGCTGAAATTATGGCGAATGAGATGGGAAAGGATGATAAATGGATCGACAATCAACTTAAAGCATTTGAAAAAACAGCTAAAAATTACTTGATTTAGTATTTTTTCAAATAGTCGGGCAATTTAATACCTTCATCCAACTTTGCATCAGGGATCGGTTTGTCAAAATTAGTTTCAATCGGCAAAACTCCCGCCCAATAAGATAAATCATAATCTTTTGCATCATCAATTGGATCGCCTTCGCGGATTTTGGCGGAAGCTTCCTCAATTTTAATTTTCAGAACTGATGTGACATTTAGTTCCTTGTCATTTGGTTCGCGGCAATCATTCCATCTGTCTTTTAAGATATTTTCTGAAATTGCGTAGAGTGCGTGCAGTCTTTCATCTTCGTTTTCAACCAATTCACCCGTTCCAAAAGCTACAACTGAGCGATAGTTCATCGAATGATGAAAAGCAGAACGTGCTAAAACAATTCCGTCAACCATTGTCACAGTGATGCAGACATTTATTCCCTTGCTTAAGTTTTTGAGCATACGGCTAATATGTGAACCGTGAATCACGATTGAATCATCAATTCGTGCGTAGAGCGTAGGGATGATGAAGGGTTGTTCACCAATTGAAAAACCTACATGACAAACAAAGTTTTCGTCCAAAATTTCATAAATTGTTTGACGGTCATATTTACTATTTTTGGCAACACGCCGAACTTCATTTCGCTCGGTTTTCGGAAAGTTTGACAATGTAATCGCTCCTTGATTTTGGGTTTTAATTTTTACAGTTTAGCCAATAAATCGATATCTACAAAGCCCGAATTTACAAAAAAAAGTGGCACCATATTATTTCATTTATTGGCACTTTTTTTTGTGTTTGTATCGTTTATATTTGAAGGTCTTATTAAAAATAAAATAGGAGATAAACGTATGAAATCTTCTGATCTAAAGGATGATGAATACAGGGATTATTACGGTATATACATAAGCAAAGCCCCTGACGTTGATTTGAATGCAGGTCTGGAAAATGGTGGAAATAAATTCATCGAATTTATTAAGTCTATTCCTCAAGAAAAGTTAGAATATCGCTATGAAAAAGGGAAATGGACGATAAAAGAAGTTATTCAACATCTCATCGATTCAGAGCGAATCTTTTCATTTCGAGCCTTCCATTTTGCAAGAGGTGATAAATCGCCCCTGCCCGGATTTACACAGGATGATTATGTGAATGCCTCGAATGCAAATTCTAAAACAATTGAACAATTAACCAATGAATATGAAGCTTTAGGAGGTACTACGCTTTCTTTGTTTAAATCATTTAGCAGCGAAATGCTCCTTAGCAAAGGGATTTTGTACGAAACACCAATGTCCGCAAGAGCGGCAGGATTTATAATCATTGGTCACGAAATCTATCATCAAAAAATTATTGAAGAAAGATATTTATAAGAAAAATTATGTTGGAAATTAGACCAAATTGTGAGCATTGTGGAAAGGAACTTCCAAATGAATCTACAGAGGCAATGATTTGTAGTTTTGAATGCACGTATTGTGAATATTGTGCTTTGAATTTATTCAAGAACGTTTGCCCAAGTTGTCATGGGAATTTTACAAAGCGACCAATCAGACCAAAAGATGAAGTCAAAAAATATCCGCCTTCTACAGCTAGAGTTTTTAAGCCAAAAGATTTAGAAAATGTAAAACAGATTATTGAGAAATACAAAAATATTGATCCAGCCAACAGGTAATAAGAAAGAAAGATTTAATAAAAGTGTACTGCAGGCAGTAAAACAATATAGAAAGCGATTTATTGATGATGTTAAAAATAGGAAGAATTAAATTATGCAAAAGGACATACACAAAGAAAATATGCTTAAGAGATATACTCCAAGAAATTTTAGATTTGAACAGATTTTTGAAATTAATAAATGGAAAGTAAAGGTTTATACAATTACTTACAATGACGAATTTAACTCTGAAGAGATATTAAGTAACGCAATAAATTCTTTGGGAGATTGGTTAAACAAATCTAAGTCTTTACAACTGCAAACATATAACATGGCATTTCTTGTCATTCATGAAGGTAAAGATGGCGTCTGGGTTTTGCCGCACTGGTGGATTGGCGGAGAAATGTTACAGAAACTTACATTTTATACTAGATATGAAGAACCAAATAAATTTGAACTTTTACCCAAAGAAGGTTCGATGGCTTGTGTCTGGGAATTAAGCGTTATTTGTCACGAAAGAAATGCGTGGATAAAACACATTCTGAAAAATGCTGATTCACCGAATTTTGATGGGTATTTATCTGATGTAATCGAAGGTTTGATATGAAAAAGTCAGTGAAGATACGCCCCGCAAAACCTCAAGATATAGAAATAATAGTCGAGCTCTGCAATGCACATTCAGAGTTTGAACAGGTTAAATACAATACTTTTGGAAAAAGTGAAAAACTTGAAAATGCATTGTTTTCCGAATCACCAAAACTTAATTGCATATTAGCAGAAATTGATGGGCAAGTTGTTGGTTATGTGACCTATATGAAACAGTTTTCAACGTGGGAAGCTGAAGAATATGTATATCTAGATTGTTTATTTTTAATAGAGAAAGCAAGAAATATGGGTATTGGTGAACTTTTAATGAGCAAAATTCAGGAACGAGCTGAGGAACTTGGATGCACATTAATCCAATGGCAAACGCCAATTTTCAATAAGAGGGCGATAAATTTTTATAAACGTATCGGTGCATACTCAAAATCAAAAGAAAGATTTTTTCTGCCAATTTAAAGTAAGAAAGGTTAAAAGTTATAAATTGAAACTTTTAACCTTTCTTTCAATTTAAAAACTCTTCCTGAATAAATATGACATGCGAATAAAAAATGTCCTCTCATTTCGTTGGAAGCCATTTTCACGAATTCCCGTGTATGGATTAAATCCGTTATAACTTAAATCATCGTTATAGCCGATATAGAAAGCTTTACCGGGGCTCGGTGTCCAGCCAAAGAGATATTGTCCTCTAAAACTAGTCTCTAAAGTATCGTAATCCATACGCACTCTTGTAAATATGAATCTTGAAAAATTGTAGGTTGTTTTCAAGCTGAAAATGTTTGAATCAAAAGCTGTTCTTTTCGTATCTCTGCGAACGAGTTTTGCTTTGTTATATGTGAAAGAAATCCTCAAGGGGTCAGTTGGAGTCAGATCAATACCAACCGTTGATGTCAGACGATCTCCACCGCCCGGGTCTAATCTGAAATCTCCCTGAAGTGCGGCAGGACTGACTCTTGGAAATCTGCGACCTGCTCCAAAATCAAAATCCCAAACATCCCAAGCCTGTGTGATACTAAAATTAAAAGCCAATAACTTGTTGGGATTAGTAATAAAAGAGCCACCTACCCAACGTATAAAAATACTTCGTGAATCATCGCCGAAAAATCTTCCACTTCGATTTTCATTTCTCGCTAAACCGAATTCATCTTCATAAATCGTCTGGGGAGCGATTCCTCCCCAGACGTTTATTGCAGTGTTTTTCTGCAAATTGAAGGTTGTCGTCGCATTCCATTCACTTGCTTGTCTTCGCCCCTTACCTGAAAAAGCGGTTCCTATAAACGTACTAAAACTCGTGCGAATGAGTTTGGCGTTTGGTCTGGATTTTGATGTTTTTCGTATTACGCCGCCGATTAAATGATTATCAGTTCGGCGTGTGAAACCTGAATCGGCACGATAGTCTTCACTTCTACCAAATGCTTGAATCCAATATCCGAAAGTTTCTTTTTGGTCGCTGTAAGTCGCAATATAGCCGAAGCCGTTTCCCGTTCTGTATTGCTGAAATCTGTTACCGTTGCAAATTTCAGCGTTTCTTGTCGCTTGATTAGGATTGTTTAGATCATCAAAAAATGGCTCAAAGAAACACTTTTTCGATGTGGTTGCAACTGCCTGAAAGTTAAATGTTGTACTCGGATTTACCTTGATATTTCCATCAATTCCGCCAACGAAGTTTTTGTTTTCTGGAAATGTTCTTGCTGTTCCAAAGAATCCGATGTCATTTTCCTTCCCGAAATCTCGCTTTAATCTGAGAATTGCAAAGGTTGCGTTCTTATCGATAAATTCATCTATAAAAGGTCTGATATTGGAATTATTGATCTCATTCTCTGAAAAATTTCCCGGTGCATTATCTGAAGCTACTAAGAATCCAAATGAATTCTTTCCAACCTTTCCTGTTAATTTGGTCGCCACATCAGGATCAACAATCGTTCTCGAATTAAATACTTGCAGAGGCGATTGAAATATTTCTGTTCCTTCCAAAAAGAAAGGTCTTCTCTCGGGAAAGAAGATGGGAAATCTCTGATTGGCAGTTACGACCGGAGCATCGGCTTCAACTTCTGCAAAATCTGGATTAATCGCCGCGTCCAAAGTTATATTTGGTGTGATGTTGTATTTCAGATTCAAACTTAAATCGGTTTTGACGGGTTCATTTACAAAGCGTCCTTCAGGAATCTGATTATCTGAAACTCTTCTGCCAGTTTCTGAGATAGTTACACTTGGAATGATCTCAAGAGTTCTTTCTTTGCTGATGCCTTCGAGCCCCGTGATCTTTCCGCTTTGAATAAGAAAGCCTTGAATGTTTCTATCCTGCGGCATCCAGGAATTGAATTCATTATTATTACGAACAATACTCCTTGTCGCATTAAATCCCCAAAACTTTCCTTTTCCGGCTTTGTAGCGAAGAGACTTAAAGGGAATCTTGACTTCAACCGTCCAACCCCACTCATGAATCTTCCCCTTAGATTCCATGACAATATCAACGGAAAAATCAGCATTCTGCCCTTCGATCAAGATACCATCAGCTTGAATTCCCAAAGGATTCCACCCCAAAAGATAAGCCCTGCGTTGGTCATCATAAGTATCCAGATAAACCCTGACATTATCATCAGCAAAGATTTCATCCCGTTTGGCAACGGTTGAGCGAATCTTATCTTTTTCGTCCCAGCACTTAAAGGCAATGTAAAGATTCTTCTCATCATAAAACATCAAGGTTTGAGTCGGTTTAGAAGGAGGAACATTATCGCCCGGATCCGTTTGGATAAAATCCTTAAACACTACCGCACTAGCCCAAACTGCTTCATCCAGATTGCCATCAATAGCAAGAGAACTGTCAGCATCAATTTTGGGAATCTTCACTGGAGTTCGTTTCTCAGAATACTTAGCTGAATCCAAATAACTCTTCAAGTTTTTCTCTTCTTTTTTATTCTCTGCTTTAACTGTTTTAAGAGGTTTAGCAGGTTGACTAAATATATTTGTGGCTAAAAAAAGGACACTTATTATTACGAATAAAAATTTCATTTTTTAATCCTGTTTTGCTTGTAGAATCTAGCTCTGTTGATATTCAGGATGCGTAATTTTTACCTAAATTAAGGGTAAAGTTGGAGCAATGATCTGACTAAAAATCGCAAAACTCCGAACCTCATTTAACCTAAATATCAACAGAACATAGCTAAATATAAATAAAATCGGTATAGTAAAAAGAGCCATTATTGTAAAATGCATAGTGCCACTTTATAGAGTATGTTAGAACTAAAAATTTTTCTGAATCAATCAACTAAAAGAAATAGAAAAACACCAATTTACAAACAAGTTTACGAGGCAATCCGTACGGCAATTTTGGATGGGCAATTAAAAGCAGGAACAAAATTGCCTTCGACAAGATTTATTTCAAAAGACCTAAAAATCTCTCGAAATACTGTTATGAATGCCTTTGACCAACTCATTGCAGAAGGTTATTTGATAACGAGATCAGGTTCAGGAACTTTTGTCGCAAATCAATTGCCTGATGATTTACTGGAAGCAAGAAAGTTTTTTCACCGAGCTAAATCAAAAAGCGAATCATTGAGAATCACTTCCAAGCGGAGTGAATTAGTTTTGCAGTCACCAGATGCATTTGGATCTGATAGTGTGAAAGCAAGGGCTTTTAAAACAGGCTTTTCAGCAATTGATGAATTTCCTTTAGAGCTCTGGATCAGGAATTTTTCCAAATGCATGCGGAAAATGCCGCGAGTAAATCTTGATTACGGAAATACAAAGGGTTATATGCCACTTCGGCGGGCAATTGCAGCTTATTTGGGTAGCTTGCGAGGAGTTCGTTGCGCTGCCGAACAGGTTTTGATTGTCAGCGGCTCACAGCAAGGCATGGATTTGGCAATGCGAATCTTACTTGATGAGGGAGATGAAGCATTAATTGAAGACCCTGGCTATCTGGGTGCAAGAGGGGCATTTTTAGGAACGGGAATAAATCCGGTTCCAATTCCGATTGATTCCGAAGGAATTGATATAAATGAATTTGATAAACGCTCAAAAAATGCCCGTGCCGTTTATGTAACTCCTTCGCATCAATTTCCAACGGGCGTTGTGATGAGCCTTTCACGTCGCTTGGAAATCCTCGAATGGGCAGACAGAAACTCAGCTTGGGTTATTGAAGACGATTACGACAGTGAATTTCGCTATGACGGCAGACCGCTTGCGGCTCTACAGGGACTGGATAATAACAATCGTGTCATATACATTGGTACATTCAGCAAAATTCTGTTTCCGTCAATTCGACTCGGATATTTAATTGTTCCACAAGATTTGATTGAGAAATTTGAGTCAGCTTTAGCTTTAACCACTGCACATTCTTCGCAATTTGAGCAAATCGCTCTCGCCGAATTCATCAATCAAGGACATTTCAGCAGCCACATACGCCGTATGCGTGGGATTTACGCAAAGCGACAAAAATGTTTAATTGATGCTATTAACACTGAGCTAAATGAATTTTTAGAGGTGAAAAAAGACAATGCTGGAATGCACATTGTCGCTTGGCTAAAAAAAGGTTGGAATGACAGAAAGGTTGCCGAATTTGTTTTAGAAAACGGCATTTATGTCGCGCCAATTTCTCATTATTGTATCTCCGAAAAAATTCGTGATAGCCTACTGCTTGGCTATACAGGAATCAGCCAAACCGAAATAGAAAGAAATATCGTTAGACTGAAAACAATATTGCAAAATTATCCAGAGAATAATTAGCTTAAATCAAGCGATTTCAAATATTCACGAAATGCTCCACCCAAATCATCGCGCTTTAATGCATATTCAACCGTTGCTATCAAAAAGCCGAGCTTATCACCCGCATCATGGCGGACTCCTTCGAGTTTTACGGCATAAAAAGGCTTTCCTTCATCCAGCATAAGACGCATCGCATCAGTAATTTGAATTTCGCCACCCGCTCCGCGTTTAGTTCTCTTAATCGCATCAAACACATCCGGCGTTAGAATATATCTGCCGATAATTGCTAAATCCGAAGGGGCGTCTTCAAAGGCGGGTTTTTCAACCATATCGTTGATCTTAAAGACATTTTCTTCTACTTCTTCTGCATCAATTACGCCGAAGCGTGAGATTGCTTCACCTTCGACTTGCATTGTGGCGATAATTGGAGCTTCGTATTTTTCATAAACCTCGATCATTTGTTTCAAAGCAGGTTTTTCTGCATCGATGATGTCATCGGCAAGCAAAACTGCAAAAGGTTCATTTTCGGCAAAGTCTATCGCCTGATAAATTGCGTGTCCAAGCCCGAGTGCAAGATGCTGGCGTGTGTAGCTAATACGGGCAATATTGGCAATTCCGCGAACCATCTCAAACATCTCATCTTTATTTTTTTCTTTTAAGATTTGTTCAAGTTCAAAAGAGACATCAAAATGATTGGCGATTACAGATTTTTCCCGACCGGTTATAACCAGAATTGAACTGATTCCTGAATTGACAGCTTCTTCAATTGAATACTGAATCAAAGGTTTATCAACTAGTGGAAGCATCTCTTTTGGAGATGATTTTGTGGCAGGTAAAAATCTTGTTCCCAGACCTGCAGCGGGAAATACGGCTTTGCGAATTTTTTTTGTCATAATAGCTTTATCTGATAAGTTCTTAGTTTAACGAATTCTAGGCGAAAACATTAATACTAACAAACAGCTAAGTTTTTTGGTAGAAAAATACTTTTAGATTATGAAAGAAATTATTGCAGTGAGTCCGAAGTTTGTTGATCTGACAAACACAAAACATCTTGATTTATTAAAAGAAGCCGTCGGAAAAGTTCTGGCAAAGTACGAGCTCAGCGAAATTATCTCGATCGAAAAAGATTTGATCGGTAGGGATGATATGTCGCTGATTTTTACACTGCTCGTATTAAAGCTTGCTAAATCCAAACTGGCTATTACTAAGATAAAAGAGGATGTGTTTATCTCGGTAGTTTTCGCCGTTTACAAAGAACACAACCGCATCAAACCAAAGTCCGAACATCCGCACGGAGAAGATTTTTTGCGTAGGAAGGTTTTGCAACTTGAATGGTTATTTGACGAATTTCCTAATTTTAATTGGGAGTTAATTGTTGTAGATGATGGTTGTCCTGAAGACAGCGGCAAAATTGCTCAACAAATTGTCAATGAAAATAATTTAAATGACAAGATAAAGGTGTTTTTTCTTGAAGAGGCAATCAAAAATAATTTACCAACTACTGAAAATTTAACTAATACTAGCGATAGTCAAAAAGGCGGTGCGATAACTTATGGAACGTGGGAAGCTTCTCAACGAAGTAAAGCTGATAATCACATAATTATTTACACCGATGCGGATCTTTCGACTCATTTGGGTCAAACGGGTTTATTGATCGAACCGCTTTTGTCCGAGCAAAAATCTGTTTCAATCGCCTCACGTCGAGAGCCTGAATCGGTCGTTATAAAAGTTGGAACTAGAAACGACCGTGGGAAATTGTTTATCTATTTATGGAAGAGATTGATACCAAATCTGGGGGATATTATAGATACTCAGTGCGGTTTTAAGGCGTTTCGGAAGGAAATAATATCGCGAATAATTGGAGATATGATCGAAAAGAAATTTGCTTTTGATATAGAACTTCTTTTAAAAGCCGAATTGGTTGAGAAGAATTCTGTTGTCAAAATCCCAATCGCCTGGATTGATAGTGATCTTGCTTCCACAACTACTGATCTGCAACCATATCTGCCGATGCTTCAAGCAATTGTGAAAATGTATCGAAAATATTTTCCACGAAACGAAATGTCAGATGAATTTGCCGATTTTATAATGTCTTTGGATGCAGAAAAATTTAACTTGATGGTTGAAAATATTCCTGAAGAGATATTAAGTAGAGAACCATCCGAATTTACAGAATTTGATGAGATAAACGTTGCTGATCTCAGCAGTTAATTTCTCATTTTTGCTTCGCATAACTGCTTGCTCTTCGCTGGAAAAACATTTAAGTTAATTAGACGGTCTTTGACCGCTTTTTTTAGTTGTTTTTAAAAGTTTGCTTATAAGAACAAAAGAGGAATTTTATTTATAATGCTTGATTTAGTTTTTGTCAGAGAAAATTTAGAAAAAGTGCGTGAGGCATTTGAGAAACGCCATTATGAAACGGACGCATTGGAAACTTTTGTCGAATTGGATAAAACCCGCCGCGAAGTTATTAGTGAATCAGATCGCGTAAATCAACAAAGGAACGCTTCAAGTAGAGAAATCGGTCAGTTGATGCAAACCGGGAAACGCGATGAAGCAGAAGAAAAGAAAGCAGAGGTTTCAAAGTTAAAAGATAAGCAAAAAGAACTCGAACAAAGACGCTCAGAGGTCGAGGCTCAAATGCATGAACTCCTCGTAGGTTTGCCAAATATCCCTGCGGATGATGTTCCGATTGGAACGGATGAGTCTGACAACGAGGAAATCTCAAAATGGGGCAAGCCGCGTGAATTTGATTTTGAAATCAAAGATCATGTTGATCTTGGCGAAGCACTTGGAATTCTGGACTTGGAGCGAGCGGCAAAAATTGCCGGAGCAAGATTCGCCATTTTAAATGGCGTCGGAGCAAGAATGGAGCGTGCATTGATTAATTTTATGCTTGAAGTTCAAACGACTCAGCACGGTTATCAAGAGACTCTGCCTCCATTCATCGTCAATGACAAATCTCTGTTTGGAACTTCAAACTTACCAAAATTTGAAGAAGACCTATTCAAATTGCAGGATGATAGAAACTTTTATTTAATTCCGACTGCGGAAGTTCCCGTAACAAATTACTACGCAGGCGAAATGCTTGAAGCAAGTGATTTGCCAATGAATTTCACGGCTTATACGCCCTGTTTTCGTTCTGAAGCAGGAAGTTATGGACGCGATACGAGAGGCTTAATTCGTCAGCATCAGTTTGAAAAGGTTGAGCTTGTAAAATACTGTCTGCCCGAAAATTCTGAAGAAGAACATGAAAAACTAACGGCTGACGCTGAGAAGATTTTGCAACTGCTTGAAATACCATATCGCAAAGTAATTCTTTCGACAGGTGATCTTAGTTTTGGTTCTCATAAAACTTATGACTTGGAAGCTTGGATTCCTTCGCAAAACACTTACCGCGAGATTTCAAGTTGTTCAAACTTTGGTGATTTCCAAGCCCGCCGTATGAACTTGCGTTTCAAACGAAGCGGCGATGCAAAACCTGAATTTGTGCACACATTAAATGGTTCGGGATTAGCCGTCGGCAGAACCTGGATCGCAATTTTGGAGAATTATCAGCAGGAAGATGGAAGCGTTGTAATTCCAGAGGCTCTGAGACCATATATGGATGGTTTGGAGAAAATTGAGGCTTAATCTTTATTGATGTAGCTAGTAGCAGCTTAACAAATTCAAAAATGCGAAAGAGCAAGGTAGGATTTTGAATAGTTAGTCTTCAAAACTCTACCTTGCTCAACTCAATTTTGTTATACAAGTTTTTTATTATTTAGCTTTGATTGGAACTGCGACCATTGTTTTGTCCCAAGCCAAGACCATATTTCCGTCAGCAAATACAATTGTGAAATTTTCAAGTGAATTTTCCATTGATTGGACTTTTGCCATTGTTTTAGCCACATCTTTTGATTCATCATATCCATATGAACCCCATTGATGCAGATCGCTATTTAGGCGAACTTCCCACATATCTTTGTTTGGAACGGTAAAGAGTGCATAACTTCCTGCTTTTACTTCTTTGCCGCCGAACATAACGTCTTTGTAGAAAGTGATTTCAGTTGCTTCGTCCGCACCTGTTCTCCAGACTTTTCCAAACGGCACTAAACCGCCAAAAATTTCGCGGTCTTTTTTATACGGGCGGCTGTAAACAACCTTTGCAGTAACAGGTCCGCGTCTTCCTTCACGCATGTAGGAAATGTCTGTTGGGCTTTTTTGAATGCCCGGAAATCTAATTTGTTTTTTGTCTTGTGCATTTACGGTTTCCAAACCACCGACAAAAAGGAATGCAAATAGTAGTAGAAAAATTGTGTATTTCATAATGATAATCCCTCTGATTTTAAAATCGTTTTGTTTGTAATTAATAATCATAACAAAAATCAATCTTCTCAAATAAATGAGAAATTACGATTTTTGATGTTGTTAGTTTTTGTTTTGCTTAATCTGAATTGCAATTTAATTTGAGCAATTTTTTATACAATATCCAAAAGCTTAAATTTTATTCCTACTGAATAATAATTTCTGAAGAAGCATTTATAAATAAAATATTACCGAGTTGATCATATCCATCGAGGATTAAACTCGGGTCTTTTGTTGCTGCTCTCGAAGAAAATCCGATAATGGTTAGATCGCTGGTTTTTGAATACTCATTAATAATTTCTTTTGTGCTTGAGCCTTCTTTTTTAGCAATTATATTTATGTTTTTAACTGAAATCGGTATTCTTCCCGATTTTATTCTTTCGAGTAATTCCTTGCGTTTTTCTTCGATTTTAGCTTCGGGATAGATCGCATTGATCTTGAATTTGGCATTACGCCATTCTTTGTGTCCTTTGATTATGTACCCGAAAAGAATCATCAAATTTTCATTGTTAAAATCAGTTGGGTTCATCCAAATATGAATTTCTCTGTGCAAACCGAATGAACGGTCAGTCGTTGCAAGTATTCCAACATCAAATTTCTGGCATTTTACGAGTGGGATTGTTTCGACAAATTCTGAAAGATTCTCGCGTTTTTCCCTCGAACACGAAAACATAACCATATTGTTGGCTTTACCTGAAATTCCCGGTAACTGAACGGCTTGAGCAATTGCGGTCTTAAATGAAGGACTAACGAGCGTATCAAGATAGACATTACTATCTGTGGCTTCGACCATCGTTACAAGTCGTTTCATTGCTTGATTGGCTTGCTCGGCTGTTTTAGTTGAGAGATACCCGATAATTAAATGAATAAATGTTCCGAAGCCATATTTTTCAGAGACCCAGCAAAGTAAATTAAAAGCATCATGATTTTCAAAAGATTTATCGGTAATAATTACGATCGAAGGTCGCCATTGCGAAGTTCCTTTTTGGCTTTCACGCTTTTGCAGGAAGACTTGTAACCAACGACTCAGTTGAAAAATTACACCGCTGAATAAATTTGCCAGTCCGCTTCCACCTTCCTGAAATCGGCTAATTGTCCAGTAAAGTAAGAAAATTATCACGATGGAAACAATCGCGTACGGGGTGTTCATTTGGAACATCAAAAAGATACACATAGCCGCACCGAGGAGCGATATATACCAACGCGAACGGAAAGTCGGACGATATGAAGGATTCCCTGCAAAATGTTCTAGAAATGAAATCAAGCACAAAGAACCGTATGTGATCATAAAGAACATAGAGATTATCTGTGCAACGAAGTTTATATCGCCCAGCGAGATAATTGCGAATGACAGAACACAGGTAATTATCGAAGCATTTATTGGTTCGTTTGAACCTTCACGACCATAGGAAAACCATTTATTGAGTGTGCCGATCGGAAGTATCTGGTCTTTTCCAAGTGCTTGTAAAGTTCTTGGTGCAACCATAATGGAGCCGAGAGCGGATGAAATTGTTGCACACGCCAAACCAATCGGAATTATTGGTCCCCAAAGGGCGATATAACTCATTATCAATTGATCTTCAACGAGTTGCTCAGGCGAAGCAGAAACGGCGAGTTTGTATGCGATAAAAACATACATAATCATCCCTGCTATCGTTCCGCCAATTGTTCCCAAAGGGATAGATTTTCCCGGTTCTCGCAAATCACCTGATAAACCGACTCCTGCGGTCATTCCAGTAAATGCGGGAAATATGATTGCAAAAACTATGAAAAACGGGTCTGGATTCTCGACCGTATTAAGCAAAACATTTTTGCCTTCAGGCGGAATATATCCTGTGCTTCCCATAAAAAACATGGCTAGTGCGATGAATAAAACAGCAACGACTATATATAGAAGTTTTACGCCGGCACCAGCTCCGCGTGTCAGCATTAAGATCGTGAATAGAGCCATCGTTGGAATACTCACTAATCGTTTATCAATTGGGGCAAGTCCGTAGGTTGTTTGTGCCCATTCAAGAACAGGAGAAAATGCTTCCGCGAATGCGATTATGTAAAAGGCAACACTCAAAGCTTGTGATAAATAGAGTGCGACACCGATCGTTCCACCGATGGTTAAACCAAATGAACGGGAAATAATAAAATACTCGCCGCCGCCTTCAACCTTTTGGTTCGTAGCGATTTCGGCAATTGCCATTGAGGTCGGAATCGTAACGAGATGCCCGATAATGATTATCCCAACCGCACCTAAAAACCCAACGCTTCCGACCGCATAGCCAAAACGTAAGAAGAGAACTGCACCTAAAATTGTAGAAATTGCCGTTAAAAAGACCGGGGCAGTTCCCAAACCTAGCTTTCCGTTTGATTCATTGTTTGCCATATATGAGCTTGTGGCTTTTATATTTTTGTGTGTTGCTTAATTATTCGACAGTAACAATTTGATACCAGTAACGTCAACAAAACTTTTATGTCAAAAAAGGTTCCTCTCAAATTGACGAAGTAATTACGATGTAGTTACACTGTTTTTATGAAAACTCAAATTATCAAAATTGGTAATTCAAAAGGCATACGCATACCAAAACCCTTGCTTGAACAAAGCAATTTGAATGGCGAAGTTATCTTAGAGGTCACCGATGAAGGTTTATTGATAAAATCTTCGAGCAAGCCACGACACAAATGGGCAGATGCATTTAAGGAAATGTCAGAAAATGACGGGGATGAAATGATTATTGATGATTCTGCCAATAAATTTGAAAAGGAGGATTGGCAATGGTAAAACGCTTTGAAATTTATCTTTTCAATCTTGATGAATCATCTTCTCCTGACGAAGCCAAAAACACACGTCCGTGCGTTGTTATTTCGCCGAATGAGATGAATAAATACCTCGAATCCGCAATAATTGCACCGCTTTCTTCAACCGGAAAGCACTATCCAACTCGAGTGCATTTTGAATTCTTAAACAAAAAAAGAGAAATTGTTCTAGACCAAATCCGCACCGTTGATAAAAACCGCCTTGTACAAAAAATTGGTGACATAAAGGGAAATACCAAACGAAAAATTTTGGATGTCTTACAAGAAATGTTTGAGATGTAACCTTAACTCATAGGGAGAAAATTAATGTCTAAGCTCTCACAAAAAGAAATTAGAGATAATGCGGTTTCGTTTGTTCATGAATGGAAAGATGAAACGAGCGAGAGTGCCGAATCACAAACCTTTTGGAATGAGTTTTTTGACATTTTCGGCGTAACGCGACGAAAGGTTGCTGTGTTTGAAAAGTCCGTTCCGAAAATTAAAGGCACGACCGGAGCGATCGATTTGTTTTGGAAAGGTGTATTGCTGGTCGAGCATAAATCTCGCGGGCAAAGTCTTGATAAAGCATCGGTGCAAGCGTTTGATTATATGCAGACGGTCAAAGATGAAGAGCGTCCGCGTTTCGTTATCGTTTCCGATTTTGCAAACTTCACGCTTTACGATTTAGAAAAAGATAAAGAACACAAATTTACGATCGAAGAATTGCCCGATAAAACGCATCTTTTCGGTTTTATTTCGGGATGGGAAAAGCGTGTTTATAAAGATCAAGACCCCGTAAATATAAAGGTTGCCGAAAAGATGGGAGAACTTCATGATGAACTTCTCGGAAACGGCTACACGGGACACGACTTAGAAGTTTTTCTCGTGCGAATTGTCTATTGTCTTTTTGCCGACAACACACATATTTTTCCGAAAGACAGTTTTTTATTTTTCCTTGAAGAGCAAACCGATGAAAACGGTGCAAATGTCGGGGCAATGCTTAGCCTGCTTTTTCAGGTTTTGAATACGCCCCAAGATGAACGGCAGACTAATATCGGTGAAGAACTAGCTCAATTGCCGTATGTCAACGGAAAACTCTTTGAAGAATCGATAAAAATTCCGCATTTTAACCGCAAGATGCGGGAAACTTTGATTGAGGCTTGTCGTTTTGATTGGGGAAAAGTTTCGCCCGCGATTTTCGGTTCACTTTTTCAATCGGTGATGGATGCCGAAGAACGCCGTAACCTCGGAGCACATTACACATCAGAGCAAAATATCTTAAAACTCGTGCAGGGACTTTTCCTTGATGAACTTTACACAGAATTTGAAAAAGTTAAAAACAATAGGAAAGATTTGAATGAATTTCACGAGCGAATCGGTGAAATGCGTTTTTTCGATCCGGCTTGCGGGTGCGGAAATTTTCTGGTTATCACATACCGCGAGATGCGTCTGCTCGAACTCGAAGTTTTGAAGCAGAAACGGAAATTAGAAGGGCGTGAAGGACAAAACGTTTTCTTCTCTGTATTTTCATATATGGATGTTGATGCTTTTTACGGAATCGAGGTCGAGGAATTTCCCGCACAGATCGCCAGCATTGCTCTCTGGATAACCGACCATCTGATGAACAATCTCTATTCGACCGAATTCGGACAAGCCTTTAATCGTTTGCCGCTCAAAAAGTCGCCGCAAATTGTTCACGGCAATGCCCTGCGGCTCGATTGGTCGGAAATCGTCAATGCCGAAGGAGATGAACTCGTCATCTTAGGAAATCCGCCGTTTGTCGGGAAAGACAAACGAAGCAAAGAACAAACAGCAGATATGGAATTTGCTTGCTCGGATGTGCCGAAATTCAAAACGCTTGATTACGTCTGTGCGTGGTATATCAAAGCGGCAAAATTTATTGAAAACACGAAAATCAAAGTTGGTTTTGTTTCGACCAATTCAATCACGCAGGGCGAACAGGTCGGGATATTGTGGGAATGGCTTTTGCAAAAGCAAGCGAAAATTCATTTTGCTCACCGCACATTCAAGTGGAACAATGAAGCACGCGGAAAAGCCGCCGTTCATTGTGTGATTATCGGTTTCGGTTTGCTTGATATAAAGAGAAAAAGACTTTTTGATTATGAAACTCCGACTTCCGAACCACACGAGATAATCTGCAAAAATATCAATCCGTATTTGATTGATTATGATGATTTAATAATCCCAACTCGTAGAGAACCAATTTCGGATATTCCAAATTTGATTTATGGAAATAAGCCAGTTGACGGCGGAAATCTATTCATCAACAGCAGAGAAGAACTCAATGAGTTTTTAGATAAAGAACCGAAAGCTGAAAAATTTATCAGACGAATTTATGGCTCTCAAGAGTTTATAAATGGAAAAGAAAGATATTGCATTTGGCTCAAAGATGCGATTCCGAGCGAATGGAGAAATTTAACGGAAGTAAAAAACAGAGTTCAAGCCGTGCGGGATTTTCGCTCGAAAAGCAAAAAGCAGGCTACCGTAAAACTCGCTGATGTTCCTTATCTTTTTGCCGAAATTCGTCAACCTGAAAATGATTTTTTGATAATTCCTCTAGTTTCGTCAGAAAATCGTGTATATATTCCAATTGGATTTTTTCCGAAAGAAATTTGCGTAAACAATCTTGTTTCAATTGTTCCCGATGCAACACTTTATCTTTTCGGCGTTCTGACATCGGCGATGCACATGGCTTGGATGCGTCAGGTTTGTGGTCGTTTAGAAAGTCGTTATCGCTATTCAAATAATCTTGTTTATAACAATTATCCGTTTCCGAAAAATCCGTCGAATAAACAAAAAGAAAGAGTTGAAAAAACGGCACAAGCGATTTTGGACGCACGTTTGAAATTTCCCGAAGCATCGTTGGCGGATTTATACGATCCGCTGGCAATGCCGAAAGAATTGCTCGACGCACACCGTGCCAATGACAAAGCGGTCGAGACTTGTTACAGCACAAGAAATTTTACAACCGACCTGCAAAGACTTGAATTCCTATTTAAACTCTACCGCCAATACACAGACCCGCTCGCCAAACTCGCCGAAAAAGAAGAACGTAAGGCTAAAAGATTAGGAAAAAAAGATAAATGAGTGTAATTTGGTTATTTTTTAAAGGTTCCGAGTTCTTCAATTTCGTACCCTTCGGGATAAGTCGGGCGGTTACGTTTTGTTCCTAAAAGAGGCTCTTTTCTTTCGGGGAAGTATCTTAGAATTTTGGCTCTTAATTTAAGAATTCCAGTTGTTATTTTTCTCATAAAGTTCGAAGGTTTTGGATAATTAAAAGCTCGGAGTAGCGGTTCGTCCATAAGTGCGTAGAGAAAAGGTCTGCCTAAGGAGAATAGGAATTTGGGGAGATAAAATCCGAGAACTAAATCTCTTGTTACATTGCCAATTTCGCGGTTGGTTTCGGAGTAATGAAAGTTTTTGTGTTCGTAGTCTATGTTGAACTGCTCAAACTCATACATATCATCGGGAATATCTTTGATGTTCATACGCTTACCAACTTCTCTGTAAAAATAAAAGTAAGATAATTTTTCATTTTCTTCTAAAGGTCGCCAGCCATACTTTTCAATCCAGCGAATCGGTTCAAAAACAAATGTTGTCAAAACATATAGAAAATCATCATTACTGATCGGAAAACATCCGTGCATTTGATTCATACGTCGGAAAGCACGTCTTGCTTCGGGACTGTCATAACCATTTTCCGTAATTGTGTACATGATCAATTCCGTATCGTCATAGCGTTTGCGGGTTCGCCTTGTGAATTCTCCTGTTTGTGAAAGAAGTTTGGATATTGAGGGGGCGGCATAGGTGCGGAAAAGTGCAAATTCTAAAGCTCTTTCAATGTCCCAAGGGAAAATATGGCAATTAAGCAGATAAAAAATTTCTTGATGATCCTTAACGGCATCAAGTTTTTTTATTTTTTCGGTAATATGTTTTTTGGACATTTTGCAGATAAAAATATTGCGGTAAACAATTTACAATTATAGAATTAGTTTCATTCTTCAAAAAAATTCGGATAAAAAAACAATATGGATTCAAAAAAGTCTACGGCTCTGCAGGTCATAAATGTTTCTATGGACGGTAAAAAAGTTCCGGCTTTGATTGTCGTTTTAACGGTGATGTTGATTGTCCCGATACAGGTTTACAGTCAGCGGACAGCAAAACCCGTTTTGCATGGAAGACATTGGGTTGGAATTACAGGTAAGCCTCTGGCGGCGACTGCGGGAGCAATGACATTTCAGAAGGGTGGCAACGCCGTTGATGCGGCTTGTGCGATGATTGCGGCGACCTCGACGATGTGGGATGTTTTGAGTTGGGGCGGTGAAACGCAGGTTCTTATTTACAATCCAAAAACGAAGAAAGTTATCGGCATAAATGCTCTCGGTGTAGCACCGACGGGAGCAACGGTTGATTATTACAAATCAAAAGGACACGAAAAATATCCGCCACAATATGGAGTTCTTTCAGCCGTTACGCCGGGAACGCCGGGCGGAATTATGGTGATGCTGGCAGAATATGGCAAGCTAAGTCTGAAAGATATTTTAGAACCTTCGATTCAGATGGCAGAAGGCTATCCGATGGAAGCAGATACCGCACGCCGAATTGAACAGCATAAAAAACGCCTAAAAAAATGGAAATACTCAAAAGGGATTATGCTTCCAAATTTGGGTAAGGAAAGTGAAGGACCCGTTGCAGGTGAGATTTTCCGACAGCCCGATTTAGCTGAAACTTTAAAGAAATTAGTTGAAGCAGAAGCGGAAGCTCTCAAAGAAGGAAAAAGCCGAAAAGAAGCAATTTATGCGGCGTATGAAAGGTTTTACAAAGGCGATATTGCGAAAGAATTTGTTAGGGGAACACAAGAAGAAGGCGGATTAATTACGCTTGAAGATTTGGCGAAGTGGAAAGTCAGAATTGAAGAACCCGTTAAGACAAATTACAAAGGGATTGACGTTTATAAATTAACTCATTGGACACAAGGACCTGTTTTATTACAAACACTAAACATCTTAGAAAATTACAATCTCAAGGCGATGGGATATAACAGTGGGCGTTATATCCACACGCTTTATCAGGCGATGAACTTGTCATTTGCCGACCGTGATTTTTATTATGGCGATCCGTATTTTCCGCCTGCTGAACCGATTCAAGGCTTGCTCTCAAAAGAATATGCTAAAGAGCGTATGAAACAGATGAATGCCGAAAAAAACGACCCGAAAATAAAACCGGGCGATCCATATCCGTTTCAAAACGGCAAAAACCCTTTTCTTAATTTGTTAGAAAAATGGGAATCCGCACCGCCGAAAAAAGAAACAGCAACGCTTTTATCTGAAAAGAAATTTCAAGACACTTTCTATGCTGGAACAACGACAATTCAAGCGGCAGACAAAGAAGGTTGGGTTGTTTCAGCAACACCGAGCGGCGGTTGGGTGCCAGCGGTTATAGCAGGAAAAACGGGAATCGGTTTAAGCCAGAGGGCACAGAGTTTTAATTTGGACAAAGCTGAAAATCCATACAATGTAATCGAACCCGGAAAACAACCTCGAGTAACTCTAACTCCTTCGATGGCATTGAAAGATGGGAAGCCTTTTCTATCTTTTTCTGTTCAGGGCGGCGATAGCCAAGATCAAAATTTGTTGCAGTTTTTCTTGAACATGGTTGAATTTGGAATGAATGTTCAGCAAGCGGCAGAAGCATCAAACATCAACAGTTTTCAGATGAAAAGTTCATTTGGAAAACACGAATCCCGTCCGGGACGTTTGCTTTTAGCCGATAAAGTTTCGCCTTGGATTCGTGCCGAACTTAGAAAGGCTGGTTACGATTTGACCTTTGCCGAAAGAACCTCAGGACCCATAAACGCAATTTATTTTGACAGAAAACACGGAACAATGTGGGGCGGTTCGAGCCATCACGGTGATGATTACGGAATCGCTTGGTAAATTATTTCCGAGCAATTATTCCAATCATTGGTGGAGCGAAAAAGAATGCTGATGGATTATTTTTCGCTTTTGCCCATTCTGTTTCAAAGTCCGCTTTTTGTTGTTCGTTCCAAATTCCTTGCTCGACCAAACTTGGAACAGAAACTTGATTAAATAGCTCTACCCATTTCCAAATTCTTGTGTTTGGGCGGGCAATTCGACAAATCGGTGTCAAAGATTCAATTTCTAAACCGTTTTCAATTATTAAGGAGGGAAGTTCTTCACCGATGTTGTAATTTCCTTTGTGTGTAGTAACAGTTTTTTGATATGCCTTAAAAATTTCTGAGATAGCATCGTTTCTTGGGAATACATTTACTGCCAAATAGTTAAAATAATCAAGGATTATTAGCTTTCCATTTGGTTTTAGAATTCTTTTTACCTCAGCAATCGTTTTACTCGGGTTCTCCAGAAAACAAAAAAGCCAACGTGCAAAAACAAAATCAGCAGAATCATTTTCTAAATCTAATTTGCTCGCATCATTTTGATGAAAAGAAATGTTATTAGCAGTATTTGTTCTAATTTTTTCTTGTAAAAGATTAGCGAATTTATCGGATGAATCAATCGCAAAGATTTGTCCTTCCGAACCGACAAGTCTTGAGAGTGGAAAGGTGCAAAATCCCGGTCCGCATCCTAAATCAACAACCTTTTTTCCATAGGAAATTCCTGCTGATTTCCATAAATCAGTCGTTGCATCAGACCAAACTTCATTTTGGTATGCGAGCCTTTCGATTTCGCGTTCGGATGAACCGAGAATGTATTCTTTATTTGGCATAAAAAGTATTATGCCTCAAACAGAAAAATTTGGGTAAGGGCGAAATGTTGAGAATCGGAAAATCATTTCACCCTTATTTTATGGGCAGGCTCTATTGGGAAATTATTTGATAATTCTGAAATTGAAATGATTGGAAACAATAGAACACGGATTTCACCGAGGATACAAATACACACAGATTTTAATTAAGAAAAATATCCATATTAATCCGTGAAATCTATGAAATCCGCGTTCTATTTAAGTTTTAGATTGTTAAAACACTAAGACTTAAGCCGAGTTCGTATTATTCATCAGACTCTTGTTTAAAAGCCGCATAGGTTTTGCCTTTAGGCGTTTCAACCTCGCTTTCTTCGACTGTTATGAAAAGTCCAAAATCTTTAAGGGAAGTTCCTCCGCTGACTTCGGCTTTTGAGTCTTTTCCAGTATTGACGACTTTACCGATCTTTGTGTACTTGCCTTCAGATGAAACCATCCAAAGATGAAAAAGTTTGTCTTTTGGAACATCTTTCAAATCATCAAACATCATTTCAATTTGTGTTGCTCCATCTTTGTTAGGCTTGAGATATGCTTTTCCTTTTAAGCCTTCGAGTTCGAGAGATAATTCGGTTTTATCCGATTTTAGTTCACTAACTTTTATGATCGGAACATCGTAGTCTTCCTGCTCCTTGGGAATGATTGCTTTTGCGGGTGGAAGTTTAGTTTCAGATGTAGGTCTTTTGATGGGAACTTCTTTTGGTTTGGTTTCAGGCATCGAAGTTGTGTCTTGTGCCGATGTGAAAGTAAAAAACGTTAATGTAAATATCAAAGCTATGCTCAAATTAAATATCTTTTTCATTGTTTCTCTAACCTCCTAAACAATGTCTAAATTTTTGTTTTAGCCAAAGATAAAAGACACAAAGCAAAACTTTCTATCTAAGTTATCAAAAAGTCTGTCGTAAAAATAATTTATTCAACAACTTAGCTTGAAAATTTGGATTGTGTAATTTTTCTTTGGATTTAAAACGAAAAGTAGAGCGATATGTATTTCACTCTACACATCGCTCTAAGTTGCAAAAAGTTTGATTTTTTAGATTATTTAATTTCTAGTTCATATGGAAGCATCATCATTGCTTCGCCTCTTTTCATACGATCGAAGAGGTTTGCATAACGAAGCGAACGACGGACGTCTTCGGGTAGTGCTTTGATGACAGCTTCTTTAGCTTTTTGTTCTTCAGTTTTTGTGAAAGTCGTATCCTCACCTCTTCCTAAGAATTGATCAAAAAGCGATTGCCCCTGCGGCATAACGACTCTTTTAACATCTTTATCAGCTGGAAGTTTGGCTAAATTTTTAGCTATCTCAATAGCTTTTTCCAATCCGCCAAATTCATCAATCAAGCCATTTACTTTAGCTTGTTTGCCTGTCCAGACGCGACCTTGCCCGAGTGAATTGACCTTCTCTTCGGACATATTTCTTCCTTTGGCGACTTTAGGAACAAAATCAGAATAGTATATGTAATTTGCTTGTTCTTGAAATTTAGCACGCTCTTCTTCTGTCCATTTTTCTGTCTCGCGGAAAAGCCCAGCATTTTTCCCGCGCATTACATATTCATTTGTAACGCCAACCCAATCATAGAACCCTTTTACAACAGGTTTGCCTAAAAATACGCCGATTGAACCTGTCAGTGTTGAAGGTTCCGCAACGATCTTGTTTGCGTTCGTTGAAATATAATATCCACCCGAAGCCGCGACATCTGCCATCGAAACAACGACAGGTTTTTTCTTTTTGGCATTTTCAATCGAATGCCACATCAAGTCAGAAGCAAGTGCAGAACCACCCGGACTATCAACTCTCAAGACAATTGCCTTAATAGATTCGTCCTCAGCTGCTCGGTCAACTGCCTGAACTATCGTGTCAGATCCGAGAGTTTTTCCGCCGAACGGACTTGAGTTAGAGCGTCCTGTGTTGATTGCTCCGGAGGCATATATAACGGCAACTCTTTCGCCTGTGTTTAATCCAAGTGAGTCTGAGCGGACTTCCTTATATCGGGAAGCACTGATTTTTCTTATTTTATCTTCTTCTTTGTAACCGAGTTTTTTCTTTAACTCAGCATAAATTTCATCACGATATTTTGCTCCGTCAATCAAGCCGAGTTTTTTAGCCTCGGTTCCGCGATGCGGTGCGGTATCAATTATTTCTTTCACAGTTTCAGCAGAAAGTTTTCTGTCTTTGGCAATGTTATCAACAAGCCGACCGTAGAGGTCATCTAAAATTGCATTGATAACTTCTCTTTGTCCCTCGGACATTTCTTTGCGGGTGTATTGGTCGGGAGCATTTTTATATTTACCGATTTGAATCACTTCTGGCTCAATTCCGAGTTTGTCTAAAGAACCTCGATAGAACATAACATTTGCCGCAAAACCATTTACATAAATATCCCCCGTCGGCGGCATAAATACTTTTTCAGCAGCAGATGCGACGTAATACTCTTTATTCATTCCAAGCTCTGTGTAGGCATAAATAGGTTTTCCTGATTTGCGAAAATCCTTAATAGCCCTGCGGAGTTCATCCGCTTTTCCCCAGCCAAAACTGGAAAATTCTATGTCTAATAGGACTGCTCCGATTCTTGTATCGACTTTAGCTTTACGCAACTGCATCAAGAGGCTAGAGAATGATTGTTGTTGTTCAATACCAAATAGATTTGCAAGTGGGTCTTGAGGAACGTGATCGGGGAGTTCGCCTGAAACTTTCAGAACCAAAACGCTGTTTTCAGGCACGCTTGTTTTACCAATTGATTCGGCTATTAAAACCAAGCCGATGATTGATATAAGCACAAAAGCGATAACAATACCACCGATAATGAGAAGTGTTTTTGCTGTTTTAGATGTTGCCATATTTTATAAATAAATCTCCAAATAATACTTAAATGGTTTAGATAGTTTATCAAACCCAGTTCTATTTTACGTAAAAAATGCAAAAAAGTTTATAAAGTCCAAAAAAGTAAGCAGTATAAAATGTAAGTAAATACTGCTTACTTCCAAGCTTCTCTAGTATTTATTCTAAAAAAGTGAGCCTTGATTTTCCAAAGTGCTTGGATGAATAATTTTTTGTTTCAGGAGCTTTTTCAGTTTATTTGAACTAATCGGGGCATGACCTTCAAAAAAATTACTGAAGTAAATATAAACATTTTTTGCTTCTAATTTTTTGATCTGTTCAAACCAAATTTCCAAAATCGTGTCTTCATTTCGGTAGATTTTATCAAATTTGGTTAAATCTCTTTCGCCCATAAATCGTACGTATCCGAAATCTGTTTGAATCTTATTTTTAGCTGAAAACATAAGTTCTCGCGGTATCCAAGAGCCTTCGCATAGACAGAGTGCTACATTATTTTTTTCCAATTCTTGAAATGTCCAATCGATCATCCAATCTCGATTGCGAAATTCAATCGCAAATTTTATGTCTTTCGGAAGTTGTTTTAAAAATTGCCTCAAACTTTGGGCATTCCACTTACTACCATCAAAATTTGGTGGCATCTGAATTAAAACTGTCGCAAGTTTTTCCTTTAAATCTTTTATCCTTTCGCAGAATTCATACAAAACTTCATAAGATTCCTCACGAAGCTCTTTTTGGTGAGTTATCTCCTGCGGCATTTTTAGAGAAAATGTGAAATTATCAGGTGTCTTTTCATACCAACCTTCAATTGTCGAACTCGGAGGAATTGCATAAAAGGTAGAATCAACTTCGATCGTATCAAAAATTTTTGAATACAATTTGAGCATCTCATTCGATTTTGTTCCGCGTGGAAAGAAGATCGTGTCACCACCCGCCTCTGAAATCCAATCAGAGTAATTCCAGCCTTGGCAACCGACATAATATGCAGGTTTGCTCTCTTTTTTTCTAGTATTTTCGGAACTCATAAATGTAACTTTAATTGAGTATATATGAGAAATATCAGTATTTCCGCCCTTAGTAGGAGAATTAATAAATCTTCAAAAAAATGGATAACCAACGAAAAAATGTATGTTTGAGGAGTTTAAGTTTTGGCTAGTGTGTCTTTTGAAATGATGTTAAGTAATTGTAAATGAATCAGATACGTTGATTTAGGACCTTCAAGAATATAAGTCAATTTTTTGAGGGAATAAAAGTTGCTGATTAAAAAGTTACCGAACCTAAATATAAATTCTTAAATTTTAGTCTTTGCCAATCCAGATAAACAAGAATGCCAAAGACTAATTCAACAAGAGGGAAAAAATGAAAACAAAACAACAGAAATTTCATAAGTCGTTTAAGTCTTCACGACTTGTGCTATTTAGCGTGTTTGCCTTTATTTTGATGATAGGGCAAGTAGCTTTTGCACAGGGAACTCGTGGAACTATTAGTGGAGTTGTAACAGACCAAAGTGGTGCTGTTATTCCTAACGCCACCGTTAAATTGGTTGATGTAGCTAGAGGAACTGAGGTTCGAACAGTTCAAACCGATGATAATGGTGCATATGTGATGATTGAAATTGAGCCAGCGACATATAATTTGATTGTTACGGCACCCAATTTTGCAGAGTTTAGAAAGGTCAATATTAAAGTTGAACCTAATCGTAATTTGAAAGTAGATGCTGGCTTAAGCGTCGGCGGGCAGAATGTTGAAGTAACAGTAACAGCTGCTGAAGAATTAGTTGATCGAGAGTCTTCCACTTTAGGAACAACAGTCGAAAACAGAAGGGTTGAAGGATTACCTCTAAATGGTCGTAATGTTTTGAACTTGACGCTTCTACAACCAGGGACAGTTCCGGCAGGCGGAGGATTTGGTTCGGGGTTAGGTATTCGTGTTAACGGTAGCCGCGGGGTTGAGAATAATATAACCCTTGACGGTGGAAACAATAATGAAGTAGCAGTTGGAGGATCAATAGGAGATCAACCGAGACCTGACGCTGTTCAAGAATTCAGACTATTAACTTCAAACTTTGAAGCTGAGTTCGGAAGAAATACCGGTTCGATTATTAACGTTGTTACCAAATCAGGCACAAATGAATTTCATGGAAATGGTAGATTTTTCTATCGTCCGACTAATCTTTCTGCTGCCAGGTTTTTAGATAAAGCTCTACCTCCGGCAGATTCAACTCCGGGCGAGGACTTCAGAAGAAAGTTTGAAAGAAAAGAATATGGTTTCAACATTGGTGGACCAATATATTTCTTACAACCTGGACAAGGTGGTGATTTCATTTATGACGGAAGAGACAGAAGTTTCTTCTTTGTTGATTTTGAAAGACGCTGGCAAAATGTTGGAAACACTCAGACAATTTCCGGCTTACCGACAGCAGCTGAAAGAGGTGGAGATTTCAGTGGAGATGCAGGGCGTACTTGCCCGAATGGCGGAACCGGAATTTGTGATCCTTTGACGGGATCGCCATTCCCGGGCGGAATTATCCCGCAGGACAGATTCTCACCAATTGCTCAGTATTATTTAGGTTTCTTGCCAACAGGTAATGTTAGCGGACAAGCTCAAGTTGGGGCTGACCAGCTAACGGAAAACAATTGGTTGACAATGAGATTCGATCACAATATCAATCCGAATCACATTTTGAATTTTACATTTAACTATACAGACTCCGATGACAATGATCCGTTTGCTTTCGGAGGTTCGGCTGTTCCCGGATTTGGTTCAGCTGACAGAAGAAAATCAAGAAACCATATTGGAAGATATACATATGTGATTAATCCAAATATGGTGAATTATCTTCTTGTTAGTGTTTCTAAAAATAAACAACCGGGGGTTGCTCCTGTAAACACAACCACTCCTGCTGAGATCGGTTTTACAGCAAATTTTGTTGCAAACGATGAATTTGCGGGACCGCCGGCAATTCGCTTATTTGATCGCTTAGGTCTGAGAATCGGAAACTCAATACAAGGACCTCAATCGAGAGTCAGTGAAAACTATCAGATTCAAGATTCTTTTACATGGGTTCTTGGTTCTCACCGAATGAAGTTTGGTGTAGATGCTACCAAATATAAGCAGGGACAGGACTTTGTATTTATTAACCAAGGTTTCCTGACATTCTCCGGAAGATTTGGTGGTAATACAACGGGTGACGATTTAGCTGATTTGATTATTGGAAATTCACCTATCGCAGCTCAATATGGTGCGGCGGGAAGAAGAGATTTCCGTCAACTAGCTTTTGCAGGTTTTGCACAAGATACCTGGAATGTAACTAGAGGCTTAACTCTTACTTACGGGGTGCGTTATGAATATACGTCACCTTTGAAAGATTTGTTAGACAGAGTTGCTTACTACCGCCCAGGTTCAACTTCTCCACAACTAGCTGCCGGAACATTAGTATTTGAAGGCAGAAATATAGTTGCGGCTGATCCTAATAATTTACCGAATGGACTGGCTTATGTTGGCGATCCAGACAATGTATTAGGTGGAACAGTTCCGAGAGGCGGAGTTGCACCAGATAAAAATAACTGGGCACCGAGACTTGGTTTTGCTTATTCTTTCCAAGAGCAGGATGGTTTCTTGGGTAAAGTATTAGGTGATAACAAAACTGTTTTACGCGGAGCTTTCGGAGTTTACTATGGTGCAATTATTGGAGATACAGCTCTCCAACAATTGACTGCACCGGGATACAATGGAACGAATACATTCTATTTTCCAAATGGTGGGACTTTAGCAGATCCTTTTGCTCCTGACCCATTCCCAGCTTTTGATGGTGTGCAAGCAACTAGACCAAATCCATTTACGTCGGGTGCTGACATTGTAATTGGTTCAACCTTGAACCAATCTGCACAGCCGATTGATCCTTTCTTGAAGACTCCATACACAATGCAATGGAATCTTACAATGGAAAGAGGGTTATTTGATGACTATGTATTTGGTGTAAGTTACGTAGGTAACAGAGGTAGAAAGCAATATGTTCGTGAGCAGATAAACCCTGCTTTAGGAACATTCTTACCAGCACCTGTAGGTTATCCTGCTCCGACAACATCCAATACTAACAGTCGCAGATTGAATCTGGATTATGCGTTAGGACTGAATTTACTGACAACAGCAGGAAATTCAGCTTACGATTCACTCCAACTCAATTTCCAAAAGAGATTCGGAACAGATGGACTGAGTTATCAGGTCGCCTATACCTTCTCAAAATCAATCAACGATGCTGATACACAAAGAGGCGGACTTGATATTTTGGATAGAAGCATCGGTCGAGGACTTTCTACTGATGATTTCCCAAACAGATTTGTAGCAAGTTTCATTTATGAACTACCATTCTTCAAAAACACTACCGGACTATGGAACAGACTGGTTGATGGTTGGGGAATCAATGGGATTTATACCTACCAATCAGGTAATATCGTTACAATAGCGAATGTAGATGATACTACTGGAACTGGTGGCGGTATTGTTAGTGGAGCAGATTTAGGGAATGAGCCTTTCAGAACCTTAGATCCGCAAAGTAATGATCGTTTTGGATTTAATCCTGCTGCGTTTCGTAATTTAGACTGTGGACAAACTTTCAACAATGTTGCTGATTGTGGTCCGATAGGCTTTAGACGCGGAACAGCTACCGGGTTAGCATTCAGACTTGATAATCCGCTCAATAACTTTGATATAGCGATTGTTAAGAAAACAAGACTATTCAATGAAAGAAATATCTTGGAGTTTAGAATTGAAGCATTTAATGCCCTAAACAAGACTCAATTCACAACGATCAATACTAACTTGAACAATCTCGTTTATAACACGCCGGGTGACCCGACAAGCGGTGTTGATTTAGAAAGAACTACTTTTGGAAGATACACAGATACAAGAGAATCACGTATTATCCAACTTGGATTAAGATTAACTTTCTAGATTAATTGAGATTGAGAAATCATTTATTGGGCTGTTGGTTACTTTAAACCAGCAGCCTTTTTTATTTATCAACTTCACAGATTATAAGATTTACGATGCCGAAAGCCTTTTGCTTAACCTCGAGGATTTTTAACCCTGCTTCTTCAGCAAGTTTCGCGGTTTCGCGGTTAAAGTAGTCTTCAAATAAAGCAACTGTAAATATATTAAATACATCAAATAAATATCCAAACAAACCGTTTGGACGAACATGCTCCAGCAGTACTATTTTGTCCTTTGCTTTTAGAATTCTTTGGAGTTCGGCAAAGGCTTTTTCTGGTTTAGAGATTGAGCAAAAAACAAGCGTTGCGAAAGCAGCATCAAAGGAATTATCTGACAAGGGAAGTTTTTCGGCATTTGCTTGAATTAAATTAATTGAATTGGTTTTTTTTCTTGCGATTTCAAGCATTTTTACGGAAATTTCCCCAGCGACAGCATTCTGGCATTTGGGGTAATGTTTGAAATTAAGTCCTGTTCCTGCTCCGATCTCCAGAATTTTGGCGTTTTGAGGCAGGTAAGATAAAGTTTCCGCACGCCATTTGTCGAGAAACCATTTTTCAAATGGAGCAAGTGCTTTATCGTAGCCTTTGGCGAGTTTATCGTAGATCATTTTTTGTTAAGTAAAAAGGTATTAGCTATCTGCCATTTACTATTTACTATTTACCATTTATATTCAAAAGCTTATGGCGAAAAAGGGTTCAATTCTAGTTTGTGATGACGAAGAGATTATGCGTGATGTTCTGGAAACTGTGCTTTCCGGGGCGGGGTATAAAGTTGATTTAGCAAAGACAGGTGAAGAGGCTTTAGAAGCTTATGAACACAAACCTTACGATGTGGTTTTAATGGACGTTTCAATGCCCGGCATCGGTGGACTCACAACTCTTGAAGAAATCATAAAAATGGATGAAGATGCTGTAGTTCTGATGGTTACGGCATTTGCAACTTTTGATACGGCGATTTCCGCTTGGGAAAAAGGAGCAAAGGGCTGTATCAGAAAGCCTTTTAAGAATGAGCAAATACTAGCGATGGTTGCGAAAGGAATAAAATCCCGTCGCAATGAGGAAGAGCGTGTGACCTTACGGCAGGCAATGGCAAGTTCGGTTAAAAGAGATTCAATCATCGGACGCTCAGAAAAAATGGACGAGATTTTCCGCTTGGTTGAAAGAATTGCTCCCGCACGTTCGACAGTTTTAATACAGGGCGAGAGCGGAACAGGAAAAGAACTAATTGCCAAAGCCATACATAACTCCAGCCAACGTGCAGAAAACCCATTTGTCCCTGTGAATTGTTCAAATATTCCTTCTGATCTTTTGGAAAGTGAACTATTCGGTCATACGAAAGGAGCATTTACAGGTGCGGTAGCCGCAAAAAAAGGATTATTCGAAGTTGCTGATACAGGAACGATTTTCCTTGATGAGATCGGAGATTTACGTCCTGAAACGCAGGTTCGTCTTCTGCGTGTAATTCAGGAGAGAGAGTTTACCCCGCTTGGAGAAACTAAGTCTGTGCAGATTGATGTTCGCATTATTGCCGCGACAAACGTTGATTTGAAAGAAGCTGTTAAAAATGGCGTATTTCGGGAAGATTTATATTACAGGCTCTCAGTTGTACCGATTGAATTACCTCCTCTGAGAGATCGCAAGGAAGATGTTCTGCCACTTGCACAGTTTTTTATACGTAAATATAACGAAGAAAATGCTCGTCAGATCAGCGAAAGCATTTCTCCAAGTGTTCTATCTTTGCTTGAAAGTTACTACTATCCCGGTAACGTCCGTGAACTTGAGAATATTATTGAAAGAGCTGTCGTTATTGCACCGACCGATGAGATAACGGCAGATTGCTTGCGTCCCGAAGTTCTTAATCCGGAGCTTGCTAAGGAAATGATGAAAGACAGTGATGGCAAATCAGGGCAGATAGATATTTCACAAGGCGTGACATTTTACGATGAAGTTAAAAAGTTTGAGATTGATTTGATTCAGAGAGCTTTGGAACAAACAGGTGGACATCAATCACGTGCGGCAAGGCTTTTAGGATTGAACGCAACAACCTTAAACTCAAAAATTAAAAGCTATAACATAATGCCGCGTTCATAGATCACAAAAAAACAGACAGCTTGTAAAATCAGGCTGTCTGTTTCAAGTTAATTTGAAGAAACAATTATTGAACATTATCTACTCGAAATTGTTCAGCTCCTAATTCCTGATTGAAATAAAACTGTTGCAAACTCATTTTCCAATCATAAGCAGTTGAACCATTTCCCGTTAGTATCTCCAAATACAAATTGTATTGATGAGGTAGATTCAGACCGTTCACAACTTTGAAATCTCCAAAATTTTCTACCATTTTGTAACGGGTTTCGCTTTGTTGGGCGGAATTATCAACTCTTGAGTTTACCCGACCGTTAGCACCGACCGAGCGCCCTAACCCTGATGAAATAACTCTCTTATATTCAGTTCTCATATGTCTGAAATTCTGAGCGTCAAAAAACATCATTACGTCTAAATCAGAGCCTTTTCTTGGATTGTACTCGAACTTAACAAGTTCCACTCCATCAATTGTTTCTGTGCCTTTATATTTGATCCTTCCACGTTTTTTATCGTATTTGAGTAGTTCCCAAGAGGTAGAAAGAACTCCACCAAGAATTCCTGATTTAAAGGTTTTTTCATTTAATCTTAGAAAACCTCCAAGCGTTGAGCGGACACCTGCTTTGGCGTACCCGACAGAAAAATCTTCCCCGTCGTATCCCATTGCTTCATATTGATAGTCGGGATTGCGAAACTTCATTCCGATCATATTCTTTTCAGCCTGAGAAGCAATAACTACCAAGCCTTCTGTGGTTCCTGTTCCGCGCCCTTTAAATACTACTTTTGATCTACCAACGCTCATCATTGATGTTATGGCGTTGCGGGCTTCTGACGTCCCGATTGATTCTAAATGTTTTGTTATTAATTCTTCAGGTTTAATTTTATCTTTTTTTGTCTTTGCCAAAGATTCTGAATTTACCAGAAACAAGGCAACAAAAAAGATTGAAAATACAGCGAAAGCCTTTCTTAAAATGCTGTTCATAATATGCTCCAAATTCTTAAATATTTTACAGAAAATCGTATAAAAGACTGTTTTGATGTTATCAGAAAAACGGACGTTGCTTCTTATTAAGAAACAACGTCCATCAAGTCTATCCGACATATATGCGATTAGAATTCAAATCTGAATGCAAATTGCATAATACGTGGACTGAAAGTGTTTTGTACCGGAACTTCACCGAAGGTTGTTCCGGCAGCGTCATCAATATCAAATGTACCTGTGTTTTGACCGATAAACCAGTTGGTTTTGTTTAGGAGGTTAAATGCTTCCGCACGTAACTGAACTCTAAATCTTTCACCAAATCTGATGTTTTTGATCAAACCAGCGTCAACATTGTAATACCAAGGACCATTCAAGAACGCTCTTGGAAGATTTCCTGTAAATCCAGGCTGAACTCTGAAGAATACTTGACCTGGGAATCTATCATCTGCAAAAGGCTCTACATTACCGTTTGTAGCAGAACCATCCGGTCCGATTACTGACGGGTCAATGAAGTAAACTCGACCATCTACAAAGTTAATTCCAATCAAGTCTGCGATTTGATCAGGAGTTAAGCTGGAGTTAGCTGTTTGGCGGTTAGAACGACCTGTTCTGTTGAGTGTTCCGTTAATATCTTTAATAGAAATTGGAGCACCAGAACTGATGTTCATAATTGTCGTCAACTGGAATCCACCAAAGATCTTATCAACAATGCCACCTTGGTTTAGGAATGGTTTTCCTTTACCAAACGGTAATTCATAGTTAGCGTTGATATTGATCGTGTGGGTTCTGTCATAGTCAGCTCTCGCATATTCTAATTCAGGTCTTGCAAAGTCAAGATATGGATTAAATCTTGATTGGTTGTCAGTACCTGAGTCAGTCAGAGTTTTCTGGAAGGTGTAGTTAGCTTGGAACTGTAAACCATCCGTAAATCTTCTGCGAATTTCTGCTTGAAGAGCGTTGTATCTGTATTTACCTGCATTTGTAAGTAAATCTACAACACCAGCGTTAGCATTATTGAGCAGAACTGTTGGCTCAAATCCATCTACGAAGAATGTACGTGCAAGGTTTCTGTTTTGTACCCAAACAACAGCAGCTTGTCCAACAATACCTTGTGCCGTACTTGTTGGTAGGAATCGAGCATTTAGCAATGCAGAAGGGGTTGTGATTGCAACAACTCCCGGAGCTGCACCTGCAAGCCCTAAGTACTCTGTGAAAGAGCATCGTCCATCAAGATAACGTGTAGGATTAGCAGGATTAGCATTGTTTGCTGCAATGTATGATCTACAGTTGTTTCTTATAGTTAAGAAGTCATTGTAGAAGTTATCTTCATTGATACGTACTTGGTTGAAGTCGAATGCTTGGTGCATGTTATTACTCATACCACCTACATAACGAAATTCAATAGCCGTATCAAATCCGATTTCTCTTTGGTAGCCAATATTCCATTCGAAGTTTTGCTGTATTTCCAAGTTGGGATCAACGGCAAAAACAGTATTGAATGTAAATGGATCATTAGCGTTATTGGTTGCAAAGCTAATTGGCGGATTTTGGAAATTTGGCAATGTAAACCCAGGAAGGTTATTTAATCGGGCATTGAACAAAGCTGAACCATTTTGCAATGCATCAACTGTGAAGTTCAAACCATCATTTCCACCTAAAGCATTGTCAGAACCACGAATAAATTCGTCGTTAATGTATCCGATTCTGAAACCACCACGGATTGTAGATTCTCTATTTTTACCAAAGAACCATCCTAACGGACCGCTTTCAAAGTTTGGTGACCAGGCAACCGCAATGTTTGGACCAAAGTTATTGTAATCAGGGTTGAAGAATCTACCCGGAGTACCTGTGTTTGTTCCGATAATGTCGTATTGACCTGTAGAATCAATAAGAGCTGTTCTGATTGCATCAAAAGTTTCAGCACCTTCTAGATCAGGTTCAAGATAAACTTGCTCCGGATTTTCGAGTGGTGAGAAGAAATCATAACGCAAACCTAAGGTAAGAGTTAAATTAGGTCTAACTCTCCATTGGTCACTGATGTATAAACCAGTTGTTGAATAACGGAAGTTTTGTTGTTGAGTTGAGCCGATTACCGGACCAATATTCGGTCCTTGATAGTTAGCTGCAACCGTTCCGCTTCCAATTACACCACCAAGCAACGCTCTAAGTGAATTTGCTCTTCCAAGTGCCGTTCCACCAATACCACCCGGGAACAGATTTGACTCAAGTGCATCAAATGGCGTAGCGCCGCCACCTGTAGAAAGATTGTAAACTGGAACTCTGTTAAAGTTGGTTTGTGTATCAATAATTTGTCTTACATGCTCACCACCAAATCGGAATGTGTGATTTCCGAAAGTGAATGTTGCATTGTTTTGGAATGTATATTGATTAGTTACGCGACCTTGATCTTGGAAACTAGGATTGGGGTCAGTAATAAATGGTAACCCACCGATAATATAGTCTGTTGGGAAGTTCTCTGATTCTGCGAAGAAAGGATTGTTATCTGTATAAGAAACCCTTAATTCATTTGAAAAATTAGATCCCCAAACTGATCTCCAAGCTGCAACGAAGAATCGATTGTAAGAAGTTACATTTACAAAAGGATCTTCAAAACCAAATTCAACGTCTGGGCGTTGGTCTTGGTTATCAACAAAACGATAAACACCATAAATGTTGTGTTTGTCGGTGATTTCAACGTCAATTCTGGTAATGAATGTATCACGTGTCGTGTTATCACTTACATTGAAAAGATTCTGTTGTGTCAAACCACCATTCTGAATTGGACCATTACCTGAGTTAGGTAGTCTGCTCAAAATGCGTTGTTGAATAATAGGATCAACTCCTGTAACAGGGTTTGCCGATCCGGGACCATTTGCAGCAGCAGGAATTGGTGCTAATAAACCTGCACCAGTTAAAATGTTAACTGTTTGTGTAGTTCCATCGTTTGCCGTATATGTGAATGTTCCATCGCGGAACTGTGGCAACAATGTGCTGGTTGTTACAGAGTTTGTTTGGCGTAGTAAGAAACGCTCATAGTTTACAAAGAAGAAACCTTTATCTTTGAAGAAAATAGGTGTTCCTTGTCCTACTCCCGGAATAGGAATAGGTCCTGAGAGTTTTCCGCCGAATTGGTTACGATTTAGGAATGGTTTTTCAACTCCTAATGCATTGTTACCAAATTCGTTAGCAGCAAAAGCCGAGTTACGGTTATAGATATAAGCCGCACCACTGAATTCACTACCACCACGAGGTGTTACAAGCAATACTTGAGTTGAACCACCGTTTCCAAGTTCAGCACCTGAGTTTTGGGTTACAACTGTAAATTCACCTGTGTCATCTACGGTTGGTCTGTCTTGTACAAATCCACCGGTTCTGATGAAGTTATCCTGAACGTTAATTCCATCACGAGTGTAGTTTACTGATGATGAACGTTGTCCGTTAATTGAACTACTTGTTGCATTAACACCAGCTTGAAGGTTAAGCAGGGCGAGCGGGTTACGACCATTGATTGGTAAATCTAAAACTTGTTTAGGACTTACTGTCGTACTCAACTCAGCATTTGATGAGTTAACAATTTCAGCACCTGCAGAAACCGTAACTTCAGCTGCTACATCACCAAGCTCTAGTTTTGGATTAAGCGTGTACGTTTGGTTAGCGTCAATCTTAAGTTCGGTCGCAACGTAAGTTTTGAATCCGTCAGCACTAACTCTTACGGTATAAGTACCGAAAGAAATTTGACTGAAACGGAATCCTCCACTGTCATTGGTTGTGGTTGTTAGGACACGACCAGTCTGATTATCAGTTAATGTGACTGTCGCACCCGGTAACAAACCATCAGGACCTGAAACAGTACCAACGAGAACGCCGGATGTAGATTGAGCTATAGCCAGTGCTGTAAATAAACACAACACAAACGTAGCTAATATAAATCGTTTCATTCTTTACTCCTTCTGTTTTTTTTTAGGTTAGATTCCTTATCAGGTTGGTGTTAGGGCTAACAGACCAACCATCAAATAAATATTAATTTATTGTAAAATGACTAAAATATTTATGAAGGAACGATATCTATTTACAAAGCAAAATTTATTCCATTAATTCGGATATTCTGCTAATTATAATAAAATCACAGACTTATAGTGTTTTATAAATCTTTTAAAGTAGTGAAAATATTTCGATTTTCTGGATTTTATTTAGAATATTGCATTAATTGCTGTGTATATGAATTTAATCCGAGAAATGGGATTTATCAAGTCATATTATTCAATAAAAATGTCTGAAACATTTCTTGAACGCAATAAATCGCAAATTTTCAAAAAAAAATTGCTAATCGAAATAATTTGAAAACCATAATTAGCCTTGCAATGAAACTTTACTTGTGGGAATTTTAATGTAATGAATCGCTCAGATGCTTCCAACTCTCAATTAGCACTAACTCCTCTCGGAGCGGGAGATTTAATTGACCGTTCGGTTAGATTTTACAGGAAGAATTTTTGGACTTTTATTCTTATCGCTTCTCCGCCGATCGTGATGGGAGCGATCTTTCTGATCTGTTGGATGATCTTAGCAAAAAATCTCTTTTCGGTAAGTGCGGCTAATCCGACAGAAGCTACCTTTTATCAATTCTTTTTATCTCTAGGAAGCTTTTTTATTTGGTTCATTCAGCTAATTGCAGTTTTTGTTGTGATGGGAGGAGCATCTAGAAATTTTGTGCGACATCTGCTATTTGGCGAGCCGATAACATTTCGAGAAACATACAAAAATGTTAAGAGCAGATTTTGGGGATTGACGGGAACTTCTACACTTTTAGTATTTCTGCTTGGCTTTTTCGGCTTAATTATTTTTTATATTGCAATAATAGTTGCAGTTATCGGAATTGCGCTCGTCGCGGTGGTTTTGCAATATGTTCAAATCCTTGCCTTTCTCGCTTCTTTAGCTGTTACTTTAGTAATAATATTTGGAAGTTTGTGGTTGTTCTTTCTGGTTGTTTCCAGATTTATTTATGTCCCGCAAGTTATGCTTGTAGAAGGGCAGGGGGCATTTTCTGCAATAGGGCGTAGTGCGAGTTTAGCAAGCAAAAATGTAAAAAGAGTTGGGGCACTTTTTATCTTTACACTTCTGGCAATTTATTCCGCTCTATCGCTTTTTTATGTTCCGCTCGGTTGGTACGCTTGGGCAAATGGGATAGATTTTTTCTCGTTTGACGCCGCCGATATGTTACCTGCTTGGTACGAAATTGCTACCCAAGTTATTACTGAATTAAGTTTGATTTTGTTGACACCGATTTTGATGATCGGTTTGTGTTTGCTTTATGTTGATGAAAGAGTGCAAAGCGAAGGTTATGATATAGAACTTATGGCAGCGAGGCGTCTGGGAGATATTCCTTCTGTTCCGCAAAAATATGTAAATCCGCTCCAACCGGCTCTATCAAATCAGACTTCGCCACAGACAAATCAACAATTTAATCAACTACCCAATGAAGCGAATTTAAAGAGTCAAAAAAAATCAAACTCCGTTCTTGGTTTGGATTAAAAAATGAAAAAAATAAAAGGAAAAAGTCTGCTTAAAAAACACAAGATCAAACTGCTGATGGTTTGTTTGGTTTTTGTGTTTTTGGTTTTTCCTGATATTTCACTTTCCAAAACTTTTGAAGAATACAAAAAAAATGTAAATCAGCTCAAAATAGAATTCGCCGCACTCACTCTCCCTTCAGAAAATGTTTCAGCCGAAGAAAATGAAGAAAGAATTGAGAACACCTTTGAAAAAGCAAAAGAAATATTGCCTGCTGAAGAAAAAATAGAGTTTGATGGAACTACGTTTGAAGTAAACAATAAATGGATTTCAGACAAAATTGAAGAATACAAAGACGAGAAAAAAACTGCCGAAGACAAACGCCTGATTTTAATATCAATTTCCGAGAGGTTGGAAGCAATAGAAGCAAAACTAAAGGAATTTGAAAAAGCAAAAGCTTCCGAGACGAGCAAAGATGAGGAAAAAAGAAAATTATCAGAAATACTAAAACGGGAAGAATTCAAAAAGCCTGAGGTTGAAGAAGAGAGTTTGCTTCAAAGAATCTGGCGTTGGTTTGATGAATGGATGAAAAAGAATTTTCGTCCGCAAAGAAGAGAGCCTTTGCCTGCAAGTAGTTTCGGCACAGTAGCTTATGTAATGCAATGGGTACTCTATGTTGTGATTTTTGGATTAATCGCTTTTCTTATCTACAAGTTTGCACCATTTTTCATTAAAAAATACCGCGAAAGAGAAAGGCGAAACAAAAAGAAAGAGCGTTTTATTTTGGGCGAAAAACTTTCAGCCGACGAAACTACCGAAAATCTTTTCAACCAAGCAGAAAAGCTTGCCATTGACGGTAACTTACGCGAAGCAATTCGGAAAGGTTACATCGCACTTTTATTTGAACTTAGCGAACGGAAATTAATCGGTCTGGCAAAACACAAAACCAACAGAGACTACTTACGCTCCATTCGCAAAAAACGCGAACTGCATGAAAATATGAACGACTTAACTCTTAATTACGAACGCCATTGGTACGGTTTTGAGGATGCAGATGAAGAAGATTGGGAAGAATTCAAAATAGATTACAAAAAAGCGTTGAATAAGAATTAGCCATTTATCTCTCTTTTGAAATTTTTGATAAATGATAAATGATGGATGAAACAAAAACTTTTCATATTTGTAGCACTGATTTTCCTTTTGACGATACTCATAGGGCTTAATGCCGCGTCGTATGTTCAAAAGGAAAAAATTCCTGATTCAGAACAAATGCCGAATCGTTCGACCTACAATACAGGGGCGACAGGAACTCGTGCGTTTTATGATTTGTTAGCAGAAACAGGGAGAGATGTAATTCGCTGGCAAGAACCTTTTCCGACGAATGGGGTTTTTAGTACAGAAAAAATTTCTACTTTTGTAATCATTGGAAAAACGAGACGCAAGATAAAAGATAAAGAAATCACAGCTATTTTGGATTGGGTTTCTGCCGGTGGAACTTTGGTAATTATTGACAGAAATCCACCCGAAGAATTGCTTTCAACAACAGCGAGCTGGAGCATTTATCAAAATTTCTCAGACGACTCAAATTTTACTGTCGATCCTTCAAATCAAAATCAGATGGTCGGGGATGCTGAGGCTGTAAAACCGACTTTTCCAAGCATTTTTACAAGCAATGTAAACGCCGTACAACCATCAAAGTTTGCTTCGTCAATAAAGGTCGCAAGATTGCTTGACTCGAAAAATGAGGAAGAAAAGGATGGGGTTGGCGAAGCTCCGGAAATTGTTCAGACTGCTCCTGCAAATACTTCATCTTCGCCACCGCCTCCAAAAGAAAACAGTGAAGATGAAATCGGTAATGTAAAAACAGAAAATGATGAGCTTTTTGCGACTCCAACACCGACACCCATAAAACCCGTGATTACACCAACTCCCGTAGTTGAAGTTAAAAAAGATACGGATACAGCTCTGCTTGCTCCGGTTATTCATCTTGCCAACGATAAACAAAATCTATTGGTGGATTTTCCGTTTGAAGCAGGGAGAATAATCTATTTGAGTGATCCTTATATAGTTTCAAATAATGGGATTAGCTTAGTTGATAATGCACAGATCGGAATAAATATTGTTGATAGTCGAATAGGAAAAATTGCTTTTGACGAGTATCACCAAGGATATGGAAATAATGAAAATCGCTTGCTTGCATACTTTGAGGGAACGCCTCTGGTGGCAATCTTTTTGCAGATATTTTTGTTGATCGGACTAATTTTTTATTCACAGAGCAGGCGTTTTGCAAGAGCTTTGCCTGCCGATGATCCAAATCGTCTTTCAAAACTCGAATACGTTTCCGCAATGGCTCAAATTCAGCAACGTACAAAGGCTTATGATCTCGCATTAGAAAATATTTATGGTGATTTTCGCCGCCGGGTTTCGAGGCTGGTTGGCGTAGATAACAAAACGACTTCACGCGAAGATTTGGCGGCAAAGATTGCCGAGCGTACAAAACATAAAGTCAAAGAACTCGAGGATTTGCTTTATAAATGTGAAGACATAATGCACGGTGAACCGACGAGCAAAAAAACAATTGTTGATCTAACCAGTCGCCTGAGAAAAATTGAGGAAGATTTGGGATTGAGGAGAGGTAAAAAGAGGGAGTGAGAATGAGTGAGGGATAGAGAAAATCATTTTCTAGATATTTTTTTTCTCTTAGTTTCATTAGCTCTAATTCTCACATTTTTTCCTTCCAGCAGTTCAGATTATGACGCTATCATCACTAATTTTGCTGATTATTGTGTTTTTCGTAATGAGTATGATTGGTGTGGTTACGGGAAGTAATTCGCTTGTAACAGTTCCTGTAATGTTTCAATTTGGGATTGAGCCGAAAGTTGCGGTAGCAACAAATATGTTTGGGCTGACTTTCTTGAATATCGGTGCGACATTACCTTTTGTAAAAGAAGGATTAATTGATTATAAGAAGCTTTCTCCACTCGTGATTTTAACTCTGATCTCATCGGCACTTGGTGCGATTTTGATTGGTTTGATAACAAGCGAGGCGATACCTGTAATTGTTTCGGTTTCAATGATTTTAGTTGCAGTCTTTACATTGGTAAAACGTGACGCAGGGATTGAAAAAGTTACGGATATTTCACAAAAAGCTAAGATCATAACTTTTATTTTGACTTTTTTATTGGGAATTTATGGCGGTCTTTATAGTGGCGGATACGTAACAATTTTGACAGCTGTTTATGTTGCTTTTTTCGGAATGACTTTTACTGAAGCTGTTGCGGGAACAAAGTTTATCAATGTTTTTTCCTCTTTGATCGCAACGGTGATTTTCGCTTGGCAGGGTTTGATTGATTACAAACTCGGCATTATCCTAGCCATTACGATGTTCATCGCCGCTTACATCGGAGCGAAAACCGTAACGAAACTAAATGACATCTGGCTCAAGAGAATTTTTCTTGCAGTTGTATTTTTACTGGCTGTAAAGACGATTTTTGATTTTACTTTAAAATAAGAATTTGCCCATGTATAGCACAAATTAACACGAATATATTGAGAAGCATATAATAATTTCTTCTCTTATTTGTGCAGATTCGTGTTATTCGTGGGCGAAAAAAATAGATGCTGAATAATACTCCACAAACTATCGCACATATACGTAATGAACTTGGCAAAATTGTAGTTGGACAGGATGATGTCATCGAACAGATTCTGGTCGCACTTCTGGCTGAAGGTCATGCACTCATTGAAGGTGTTCCCGGAACAGCTAAAACTCTGATCGTTAAAACTCTCGCAAGAATTATAAAAGTTAAGTTCTCACGGATTCAGTTTACGCCCGATCTGATGCCTTCTGACATTACGGGGACAAATGTTTTCAATATGCAGAAATCGGAATTTACTCTACGTCCCGGACCGATTTTTTCGAGTATTCTGCTAGCCGATGAAATTAATCGCACACCGCCGAAAACTCAGTCCGCTCTGCTCGAAGCGATGGAAGAACGCCAAGCGACAATTGACGGAAAGCGTTACAAACTCTCGCCACTTTTTACTGTTTTGGCAACGGAAAACCCGATTGAATACGAAGGAACATATCCTCTTCCCGAAGCTCAACTCGATCGCTTTTTACTGAAAATTTTGATTGATTACCCCGAAAAAGAAGAAGAACTAGAGGTAGTTTCCCGTTGGGACAAAGGCTTTAATTCGCGTCAGCTCGAACAGATAAAAATTGAACCGCTCCAAAATCCGCAAATAATTAAAATTTGTCGTGAGGAAGTCCGACAAATGAATACAGAAGAGGGAATTCAGAAATACATTGTTGAGATCGTTCATAAAACCCGAAATCATCCGACCATTCTTTATGGTGCAAGTCCGAGAGCTTCTGTCGCACTTTTACTTTGTTCTAAAGCTCTTGCGGCAATTCGCGGCAGAGATTTCCCAACGCCCGATGATGTTAAGGACATCGCCAAGCCCGTTCTGCGACACAGACTTTCGCTCCGTGCGGAAGCCGAATTAGATGGGGCTACAACCGATGCGGTAATTTCAGATATTCTGAAAACCGTTGAAGTCCCTAGATAAGTCTTAGAAGCTGTTTAAAAACTCAAGAAATCAGGATAAATCAGACAGGATAGAACACGGATTACGCTGATTATACGGATTCTCACAGATTTTTTTTAGAGTAAATCCGCGAGCATCCGCCTAATCCGTGAAATCCGCGTTCTATTTTTGTTAAATTTTTATGATTTGTGAGTTTTCAAATGGCTTTTTAGTGTGATACTCAAAAAAAGTATGACAATCTGAAGTAATTTTGTAATAATTTTGGCGTAGGGTAATTGCAATGGATAATTATTCACGCAGAAATTTTTTGAAACAGATCGGAGCGTTTTCGGCTTTACTTTTAACCAGCCGAAACGCTTTTTCTTTTTCTGAATTTGTTAATTCAAACAAAGATTTTGAAATGCTTGTCGTTGGAGATTCTTTGATTGCAGGGCAGGGCTTACGGGAAAAAGATAAGTTTACAACACTCACAAAAAATTGGTTGGAAGCAGAAGTTTTCAAGAATGAAAGAAAAGTAAATCTCAAAAATAAATCACATTCAGGTTCAAGGCTTTTTTTATCCGAGAAAGAGATCAAAGCAATGCAGGATGCTGAGAAGGATTTGGATAAGTTTTATCATCCCGAAATAAATTTTTCATTTCCAAGTGCAAAAACTCAGATTGATGTTGCGGCGGAAGAATACAAAAGAGAAGGCAAAAAGTTGGAATATATAAATCTAATAATGGTTTCAGGCGGACTGACAAACTTGAACAGCTCTTACATAATCAATCCATTTAAGAAAAATAAAAAATTGCGTGAAAAGATTGATAAATACTGTAACGATATGATGTTCAGATTTTTAGAACACGCCAATCAGACCTTTCCAAATGCCCTCATAACCGTCATCGGATATTTTCCGATGGTTTCTAAAAAATCCTCAACAGGAAAAATCTACAATGCAATTCTAGAACTCTACGAGTTTCCGCGTCCGGCAAAACCGATTATGAACAATATCTTCACCAAGCAATTCATCAAACCAATTCACAAAAAAATGGCGAAGCGTTCAAAAGTCTGGTTTGAAGATTCAACAAAGGCTTTGCAAAAAGCAGTTAATCGTTTAAATGAAAAAAGAGGTGAACAAAAAGCTATTTTCGTAAAATCTCCAATTCCGGAAAATCGAAGTTTTGGTACAAAAAACTCCCTGCTTTTTGGTATGGCTAAAAAGGGACGTTCGGAAGATTTTTTGTATGATGAGAGAAAAAAAGTTTGCGGCGAAACGATTAAAACAATGAAAGATGTTGAACTCAAATTTAAAACAAGATTTTGTGAACTTTCGGGCATCGGGCATCCAAATATAGAAGGTTCAAAAGCCTATGCTGAGGAGATTCGTAAATCTCTAATGGGCAGTAAATTGCTATCTGCTTCTTCACAAAAACAAATCAATTAACCCGTAACAATTTTCTATTTCTTTTCTCAATCTGTAAATTCAATTGCATAACCGCTGATCCATCCGCGTGAGCCGTGTTCACAACGGACTTCGTACCAACTGCTTGTTGGAGTTCGGCGACGGATAATTTCTATGCGGTCATTTTTAGGCAAGCGGTCAATTGTTCTCGAACGGTATCTTGGCGTAGATTTTAGTGAGGCTCTATTTCTGATGATGCGCCCATTTAGTTTAGAATCATCAACTTCAGTATTTGGCTCGGAATGTTTTTTTGAAGACCTTCGTCTGGTATTTCTATTTGAATTATTCTCACTTTTTCTCTTTTCAACCTTTTCGATTTTTGGTGGGCGATTATTGTTTGAGGAAACATTCATATAGACAAAACCAACGCCCATAATTACCAAAACAGCTCCGCCGCCAAGCAATAATCCGATAAACAAAAAAAGTGAATACTTTAAGCACCCGCGATTCGATTTTGGCGGAGTTGGCGGAATTGAATTGCCATGATTTGGAGCATACGGATTTACTTGTGGTTGCTGAGGCATTGACTGGGAAGTTTGAGGTTGATTCGGCGGAACACTCGGATTTGAAATGTCAAAATTTATTGGTGTGTGTCGCAAGACAGTTTCTTGTTCATCATCATCATGATCTTCGGGTACAAAATCTGATGGTAGGGACATACTATCATTCACCAGAGGAGTTCCATCCTCTTTGCAGTAAGTCATTTCATCCTCAAAAACCGTATTACATTGTGGACATCTTTTCATGGTTTGCTAAACTCTAAACCCTTCAGCAATTTTGCTATACTTAAATGTTATCAAATTTGTTTGATTTTGGTTAGAAAAAGGAAAATGAAAATAGCAGTAGCAATGAGTGGCGGCGTTGACTCTTCGACCGCTGCGGCGATTCTTAAAGAAGAAGGAAACGAATTAGTTGGCTTCACGATGCAATTGTGGAATCAGAACCGCAATATCAACACGGACGAAAACGGCGATCCTTTGCCGTCGCGTTGTTGTTCGCTTGATGATGTCTATGATGCAAGGCGTGTTGCCGAATCGCTCGGATTTCCATTTTATGTTTTAAATCTCGAAAAAGATTTTGAACGCGATGTCGTTAATCCTTTTATTGACAGCTATTTATCAGGCGAAACGCCAATTCCGTGTGTAGCTTGTAATTCACGTCTGAAATTTGAATCTTTGGACAGAATGGCTTTAAGTCTCGGTTGCGATAAAGTTGCGACGGGACATTTTGCACGCGTTAAATACGACGAAGAAAAAGATCGTTACAGACTTTTTCGTGGCAGAAATCATTGGAAAGATCAAAGCTATTTCCTATGGGAATTAAACCAAGATCAGCTTTCTCGTTCGCTTTTTCCTTTGGGAGAAATGGAAAAATCTGAAGTTCGCGGAATCGCCCGCGACGCCGGACTTTACACCGCAGAAAAAGCCGAATCACAGGAAATCTGTTTCGTACCTGACGGCAAATACTCTGAATTCATTGACCGCTATCTCGAACATGAAGGCAGAGAAGATGAAATTCCTGAAAAAGGTGAAATCATCAACAAAAAAGGCGAAGTTCTAAACGAACACAAGGGAATCCATCGCTACACAATCGGACAACGCCGTGGTTTAGGAATCGCCCACGAAAAACCGCTCTACGTCGTCCAAATAGAGCGTGCCAAAAATCAAATAATCGTCGGCGAAAAAGAAGAATTAGACGACACAGAATTCACCGCAAAAGGCGTAAACTGGGTGGCATTTGACGAACCCTCGGAACCAGTCCGTGCCGAAGTCCGCATACGCTACCGCCACAAACCCGAATCTGCAACTATAACCGCTCTACCCGATAATCGTGCAAAAATCGTCTTCGATAACCCGACAGCGGCAATCACACCCGGACAAGCAACCGTCTTCTACGACGGCGAAGAAGTTGTCGGTGGCGGTTGGATTGAGAAAAATTAGTAAACTTTAGGTTTGAGTATTATTATTTGTTTCTTCGTTTAAGGCTTTTGAAACCTGCATAGTGAGATACATATTTATATCCTTGGACAAAGCTGTAATAAGTGCTGTTTGAGCTGTAGCTTTAGCTTCTTTGTTTTCGAGTTGATCGGCAATTCTCAAAGCTAAACTGATGTTTTGGGTCAATACCAGTTTTTGATGATAGCTAGACATTTCTATTACGGTTCGGTTGTAGAGGTAAAAAAATATAGTAGCAATGAACTCGCCAAGTGCTCCGGCTCCTATTGTTATATAGGATGCAAATTCTTTATTAGCCCCACCTAAATCTACATACAACATAACGATACCAACAATAATGATAATTAGGGAAACAATAGCAGCTATTGTTGAAACATAGAAACTTTTATTAGCTTGAACTTGTGTTTGCAAGTAATACTTATCTATATATTTAAAGTTGATTCTTATTAGAGTTGTGAAAAAGTTATCATCTTCAAGTTTTTCGTAAAGACTACTGATATCGTTTTCTATGACTTTTCTTTGCCACATTCGATTGGCTAATGTAGAAATAATTTGAGAACAAAAATATAAAAAAATAACAGTAATAAAATATGCAGGAATTATCTTCATCCATTCATCATTATCAAATGCATTTCCATAAAAAAGAAAAAATAATATTAAAGGAAATACAAATACAACTAAATATGTAGCAAATGATATCCAAGAAAAGTTAAAGAACTTTACAATTTGACTCCTAATTGGTTCTTCTTCTTTTGAAGGACTATTTTGCAATGATTCATCTTCATCTTGAAAATTTTTTAGTGTCATAACTTTTAGTTTGTTCTAAATTTATTCATCATTATCATTAACGACAATAATACTTCATAATGATATCAGTAAGTTTACTGGCTAAGTTCCTCTTTGCTGTTTCTGATTCGCAACGGACAATTTTGTCAAGCCACCAATCAAGATATCCTAGCCCATTCTTAATTAATCTTAATATTCTTCGGAATATCTCTTCTCTATTACATGAAACAACATCAGAATATATTTGACGTCCGACTAGTTCTACATAATTTGTAACTATATGTGCTTGTTCCAGCATTGTGACTCTACCGCAAGTTTCTTCTATTGCCCTTGAGATTTCAATAAGCATCCTTCTTGGAAGGTCTTTTCTATTAGTAATATAAAGACCCGAAAAGTTTGTTTTTATAAACTGCGTGTTCTGATTTTTTGATTTTTCTTGAAACGGAATGTCTTGATCAATAGTTATGACCCAGGAATGCACTCCTCTCAAAGCAAGAATTAGAGTTTCAATCATATCAAGAGCCTTTTCTATATTAGAAGCTAGCGGCTTTAACTCTCTCTCTACTATTTTAATAATCTCATTAACATCTTTTTTAGTAATGGACTTTGCTTCTGCTATCTGTGACTGAGTTGATTTTGAGTGATTAGCAGTATCAATATGCCTTGTGGCACTTTCAACTAATTTATTAATTTTTTCTATATTATCATTAAGAGATTCCACATTTTTATTCACCTTTCTTTGTTCAGTTTCAATCTCTTTTTGAATTTGACTTGAATCCTTGATTATTTTGACAATGTCATTAACAAGTTCTGAGGCTTTAGGACTTAAAGTATTTTCACCTTTTGGAAGTAAGTCATCAACATTTTTTTGAATTTGATCATTTATCACCGCAAACGCGAGTACATTTGCACTACTGTTATTTGTTGACGAATTTATAAATCTGGTCTGCTTTTCCCCCGCGTCTAATAGTCTTTTTAAATTTTGAGTTGTAGTTTTCTTGGATTTATCAATTTCTTTTTCAAGTAGTGATACTTTTTCTTTTAACTCATCTAGAATATCTCTGTATCTTCGACAAATAGTTGTTAACATAACAACAATTTTTGAAAGAATCTCACCTCGTACTTTGGGAATTAATAAAATATATGTATTCAAGGCATCCGCAGGAGATGGTTTAGCCACACATATATTATCTTCATCTGCCAAACACTCATTTTCTTTATGATTATTGGGAGATGATCCAAAAACAGTTGTAGTTCCCAAACCCAAGAGAAGAGATTGAGCAAAAAAAGTCCGACGTTCAATTTTCATAATTTCTCCAAAATTGTTTAGCTAAACTATTTGTTATGAAAGTACCAATAAGACTCGGAGGGCGACTTTCTTAGACCTTGAATTTAGCTATAATAATGTTATAAAGATTTTTTTTTATAAAGTTTTTTTTTTCCTACTTATAATATGAGAAATTCAGCAAAAATATTACAAAAAAATTTAAGTTTGTAAGTTTTATTTACAAAAAAAGTCAAAATTTATCTTAATGACTAAATATCAAGTCCGCAAAATATATCTCGTCAGGCAAAAATCTTTAACAGAACAAGCAAGAGAAGAGAAAAGTTTGCGAATTAAAGAGCGATTTTTTAGCAACTTTGATTTGGAAGATGTGAAGTTGTTGCATTTATTTCTTTCGATAAAAGAGAATGGCGAAATTGATACTTCATTTGTTTTGGATGAAGTTCGAGAAACTTATCCGAACATCAAAACAATCGTCCCGCGTGTTAATTTTGAGAAAGATGTTTTGGAGCATCTTGATTTAGATTCCGAAACTACGCTCGTAAAAAATCGTTGGGGAATTGACGAGCCTTTTGAGGATGAATTGGTTGATGAAAGGGAAATTGATTTGGTTTTAGTTCCGTTGTTGTGCTTTGATAAACGAGGCTTTCGAGTTGGATATGGAAAAGGTTTTTACGATAAGTGTTTAGCTAAATGTAGAGGAGATTGTTTGAAAATTGGTTTGAGTTTTTTTGAGCCGATTGAAGAAATTGAAGATGTGAATAATTTTGATGTGAAGTTAGATTATTGCATCACGCCCGAAAGAGTTTGGAATTTTCTTAATCGGTATAACGAGCAATAGCGAGTAATTTTGTAAGTCTCAACCTGGCGGTAAAGAAACTTGCTCACTATCGTTCGCTATACTGATAAAGATTTTTTATCTATTTTTTCAAGTTGTCACGAATTTCTGTAAGCAATACCACTTCATCGCTTGGACCTGAATCTGCTTCGAGTCCTTTGAACATTTTAACTGCCCAGCGAGCAATTAAAAATACGAAGAGGGCGATTATTAAAAACTCAATTACTACTGATATCACCGATCCATATTGCAAAACAGCCAAGCCTTTTTCTTTTGCCTCTGCACAACTTGCGATTTGTTGGTCGGTAAGGTTAAAACATTTTTCGGCAAAATTAACTCCGCCTGTAAGCATACCCACAACAGGCATTAACAGTCCCTCTACAACAGTTGTGACAATTTTTCCAAATGCTGCACCGATTACTAAACCGATCGCTAAATCTAAAACATTTCCTCGCTTTAAAAACTCTTTAAAGTCATTCCACATAAATATTCTTCTCCTATACAAAAATTACTAAAAGACTATTCAAAATAATTTAAATCGCATCACATACTTTAGCCGAACTATAAGAAAGATTTGTTACTTATAATTTTTACTATCGCAGATAATCCAATAGCTTTAGCTTTTGTTATAAGCTATTTCTAAAAATTCTTTGGGGTATGCATTAAAGTTAAAACTTTCAACAACTTAAGTCAATTTTTTTTGGAGAGGGAAATGGTACAAGATTATGAATTTACAACGGTTTGGGTTTTTGACGCGCCGATTGAAAAGGTCTGGGCAGAGATAGAAAATTCCGAAGAATGGAGCAATTGGTGGAAAGCTGTTTTGAAAGTTGAAGAATTAAAAGCGGGCGATGAAAACGGCGTTGGCAAAATAGTTCGTTCGACTTGGCGAAGTGTTTTGCCTTATAAATTGTCATTTGATTCGGAAATTATGCGAGTTGAAAAGTTGAAATTGATCGAGGTTAGAGCTTTTGGTGAACTCGATGGCAAAGGACTCTGGCAGATGGAATCGCAGGGTGAAGATAAAACTTATGTCCAATATGATTGGGTTGTAACTACAGAAAAATCTTGGATGAATTTGCTCGCTCCGATTGCCAAACCGTTTTTCAGATGGAATCACACCGTTTCAATGCGTTGGGGCGGCGAAGGTTTGGCGGAGAGATTAAATTGTAATTTATTGGAGATAAGAGACAGTTAAATTTTCAATCTTCTTTTCCAAAAATCTTTTGATTGAATCATTTTCGGTGAGTTTTATAGCTTGTTTGTAAGAATCGGATGATTCTTGAAACATTCCATTTTCAAACTGTATCTGAGCAGTAGCAACATACATCGGAAAGTAATTTTCGAGCTGTTTTGATGCTTTGAATTTGTTTAATTCTTCGAGGGCAATTTCGGCTCCTTTTACTTTTGATAAAACGATAATTTTATTGAGTTCGATAACAGGTGAGTATTTCCTACGCAAAAGTTCTTCGTAACAATTCAATATCTGTTGCCAATCGGTTGAATCAAAATCATCCGTAAAAATATGACACGAAGCAATTTCCGCCTCTAGATGATAGTCGCTAAGCTCTGTACCTTTTGCCGATTGTTTGAAATGATAAAGTCCTACATTTATAAGTTTTTTGTCCCAGAGTTCTCGCTCTTGTTCCGCTAGCGGCAAGAAATCTTTTGATTCGTTATGACGGGTTTTTAGGCGTGCGGCTTGAAAGAAAAATAGTGCGAGCAACGCCTGAATTTTTGGCGAAGTGGTTACGGGATGGTCGGATAATTTTTGGGCAAGACGAATTGCTTCATAGCACAAATCTTCGCGGATCAATTCTTTGCTTTGAGCCGAACTATAACCTTCATTGAACATTAAATATAAAACTTTGAGAACTGCATCTAGTCTTTTCTGCAATTGATTGGGTGGCGGAATTTGCAGTTTTATTTTGTTTTTTTGAAGCGTTTTCTTCGCACGAGTAATCATTTTCGCAACGGCTTCTTTTTTACTTAAAAATGCCCTTGCTATTTCCGAAACACTAAAACCGCTAACCGTTTTTAAGGTTAAAGCAATTTGGCTATCGGGTTTAAGAAGCGGATGACAGGTCGCAAACATCATACAGAGCAAATCTTCATTTAATTCTTTCGGGTAACGAAGTTTTGTTTCGATGTTTTCGTTTGAAGAAATTTCGAGGGTTTTCAAAAGTTCTTCGCCATTGGAGTCAAGTTTTTGTTTCTTGCGGAATTGGTCGAGAATGTGGTTTTTAGCAACTTGGATCATCCAAGCATTTGCATTTTCGGGTATGCCTTTAAATTGCCATTGATTGAGTGCTTTGATGAGCGATTCCTGAATTGCATCTTCAACCAAATCAATATTTTCAAAACCAAAAATCCTCGTTAAAACAGAAACCATCTGCCCCGAATTATGTCGGAACAGATGGTCAACCATTTCATTTACCGAATTTTTCTTTGAAGAGTTCATCTTAAATTTCGCAAAAATTATTTAATGAACAGTTTCAATTTTTCTTAATTCAATTCGCCCGCCATATTTTAAGTGCGGACAGGTTTTGGAAATCTCGACGGCTTCATCATAATCGCTGGCTTTGATTGCAAAATATCCGCCGAGGACTTCTTTGATCTCGGCATAAGGTCCGTCCGTTACACGAATTTCACCATTCTGCATCGAAAGATGTTTTCCGCCTTCATCAGCTAATTTTTCACCGCCGATTAATTTTCCTTGTTCTTCAATATCGTTTCTCCAGCCGACGTATTCGCTGATAACAGCCTGAATTTCTTCTGCCGAAACATCAGCAAAATCTTCCGTTGAGTCATGTAATAAAAGCATATATTGGTTCATGGCAAAATCTCCTGGTTTTGTAATTAAAACTTTTTTCAAGTTTCACATACTAAACGAATGAAGAATTAAAAAATGGACATCAAATTTAATTTTTTTAATTTTGACCGCTTAATTTCCAACCTAAAAACGCCATTGGGAAATATGCCGCAACCAAATCGAGTGCCTCAAACCAAAGTGGTGCGGGCAGATTTATGACGTTTATAATTCCGCCAAGAATGAAAAATGCTCCAATAAATAATGCAAAAACAAGATGTTTGGTTGTGGTAAATTTAGCAACTATAAAGCTTCCTGCAAGAGTTCCAAGGGCGTGGGCTAAAAAGGGGGTAATGAAGTGGTAGGCTTGAAGTTTGCTCATACCGTTGGCAAGACTTTCGGGATCCCAAGCGTTTATGCCTTCCGGAACGGGGATCAGAAAACTGCCGATAATAAGCAGTCCCATATTCACAACGCCGCCGCCTATTATGCCACCTATAACTGCTAAAATATTTTGAACAATTGGATTCATTTATTTTTCCTCTCTGCTTTTTGTTTATTTAGCTTTCGGTAAAACGCTTTCTCATTTCGGTTGACGAAATCTATAAAACCTTTGGAATCAATAAATGGATTCGTACTTCTGTCTTTTTTCATTAACGCAACCTTTCTGCTCATTTTGAAAAACTGTGCATGTGAGCCGAGAAAGACATCTACTTTCATCTGCTTTAATTTGTTGAAGGTATTTGTAAAATCTTGGGAGAGGTTTGGGTACTTCGGATTATCAACGAGATTATAATCCAAAGCACTCAAACTGCAAAGAAAAATTACGTTAAGTTTCTGTTTTTTGTGTTTGATCTTGGTTGTGAACGTCGTGCAGCCCCTTGTATGACCGGGAGTTAGATGAGTTTTTAGCTTCACTTTGCCAAGTTTTATCTTTTGTTTATCTCTGATAATTTTATCAACTTTAACAGGTGAGAAAGACAATTCATCACCAAATCTGAAATCATTTTTAGCACCATTTTCCAAAACTTCAGCTTGTTCCTTGACCGAATAAAGTTTCGCGTCTGTTTTCTCTTTCAAAATCTTCAAACCGCCCGCGTGGTCATAGTGTGCGTGGTTATTCAAAATGATTTTCACGTCTTTCAAATCGAAGCCGAGTTTTTTAACATTCGCTTCGATCATCGGAACAGTTTCTTCAAATCCCGCATCAATTAAGATGTGACCTTTATTAGTAGTAATCAAGTAAGAAGCGACATCCGAAGCTCCGACATAATATATGTTTTCGAGGATTTTGAACGGCTCAAACGGCTGATTCATATTGCGGTCAAAATCGGTTCGTATTTGTGAATGTATGGAAAAACTAAAAATGGAGAGTATAAAAGCGGCACTTATAAATCTAATAAAATTTTTCATCGCTTTATCTTACAAACGGTTCGTAATAAAGTGAAATAATTATTATGAAATTTATATTTTGCTCAGAACCTTTTTATCCAAACGAAGTTGATTACGCCTACAAAACAGAAGCTGAAACCGTTGTAGAAAAAGGCTTTGAATACGAGCTTTTCAGCTTTGAAGGTTTAACAGAAAACAAAGTTTCGAGTGCGGTTAGGTTTGTAAAAAGTTCCGAAAAAGAACAAACAGCAGTTTATCGGGGATGGATGTTAAAGCCAGATGTTTATGAAATTTTGTACAACGAGCTAAAATCCCGAAACTTAAAATTAATCAACTCTCCTGAAGAATATAAACATTGTCATTATTTGCCTGAGTCTTACGAAATTATCGAGAGTCACACACCAAAAAGTGTTTTCTTGCCGTATGATGAGAGTTTTAATTTTGATGATTTAATGGAGAAATTATCAGCGTTTGGTGATAAATCGTTGATTTTGAAAGACTATGTGAAATCCCGTAAACACGAATGGGAAGAAGCGTGTTTTATTCCCGAAGCTACAAATCGTGAGGACATCGAAAGAGTTGTTAAAACTTTTATTGAAAGACAAGGAGAAGATTTAAATGAGGGCTTGGTATTTCGTGAATTCGTCGAATTTCAACCGCTCACAAACCATTCAAAAAGTGGAATGCCTCTGACCAAAGAATTTCGTCTATTTTTTCTAAATGGCGAATTGGTTTTTATTTCAGAGTATTGGGAAGAGGGGATTTACGAGCAAGAAGATTTTCCAAAAGATTTATTTTTGGATGTTGCAAAGAATGTTCGAAGCAATTTTTTCACAATGGATATTGCTCAGAAAACAGAAGGTGAATGGTTAATTGTTGAACTCGGTGATGCACAAGTTGCGGGTTTGCCTGAAAGAGTCGATATTTCAAAGTTTTATAATTCTTTGGGTTTAACTCCCCACGAACTTTGGCGGCAAGATGATAATGGACATAAGTTTGTAATTGATACTTTTCCGTGCAAAGCCGATGCATTCAAGGCTGTGAAAGACTTTGAAAATCGCGGACACAAACAAACTTATTTGGTTGAAAAAAGTTAATCTTCATCCGAAGCCATGTGCTTATCGAACCCGATATAAATTCTGGCATTTGCGGATTTTGATAACTCTTTGAGTGTTTCAAGTTCACGCAAACGTAACAAAGCGGGATTATCAGACAATTCTTTTGCTGATTCGGCAAGTTCTTGTAAAGATTTGATCTCAGCTTCGTTCTTAAGACGTTCTATTTCTGCTTGCGTTTCCGCTTCCGCTTTTTCTATCTCAGTTTTAATTTTCGCATTTTTTCTTTCTGCTTCTGCTCTTTGTTCAGCCTCTAAGCGGTCAATTTCCGTCTGTGTTTGAGCATTAATTTTCTGCACTTCGGCTTTTGTCTTTGCCTCAACCAATTGTGCTTCGCTTAAACGTTCGGCAGTCAAAACACGGTTCATAATTTCCTGTAAATTACCCGGAAATATTAGATCTTTTACATCCGCTCTGAGGATTGCAACGCCATAACTACTAGCAGATTCTTTTACATCAGTTAAAATTTCTTCACTCAAGCGATTACGGTTTTTTAAGATTTCTTCTAAGGTCATTGAAGCGAGCGAACGTCGAGCGGCGAGTTGGACATCGCTATATAACCTTTCTTCATAATTTTCGACCTCATGAATTGCGGCTTGTGGATCAGTCACGCGAAACTGCACGATTATGCTGACACGAATCGCTACTTTGTCGGATGTGAGAATTTCTTGTCCTCTAATGGTAAGATCGCGTTCGCGTATGTCAACAAGTTGAATTTCGATTTTTGGACGACGGGTTTTAAATATCCAAAATCCCTCTTCTTCAGGCGGAAGCTCGTATCTTCCAGCTTCTAAAACATTGACCAGTACGCCATCTTCATACTTTAATCCACGGTGAGTATTTTTAATGATGATTTCTTCTTTTGGCATATTTAGTAAGTTTATGGGCAGGTTTAGCATCCTGCCCTTTTTTGATATACCCCGTAGTCAATGCTGATGTGGAGGACGAATTTTCAGATAGGCAATCTGACCCGATTTGGGATTTCGCGTGTTGTCCATTCGCTCCTAACTTGACCGAGGCAGACGTGATTATAACATTTTTATGATTCAATTTAGCAGTCTTTATTTAGTCTGATTGGTATTCAATTGAATAAACTGAGCTTAGTAGTCCTATTTTCATATTGTATAATTTACTTTTAATAAACCCGTAAGTTAATCAAACAAGAAAAATTAGTGAAATTTAATCTATTAAATCGTAAAGTTCATTATTGGGCATCGGCAATTTTTGCTTTGCCTGTTTTAATTATTATTGTTACAGGACTGATTTTGCAGCTTAAAAAAGATGTAGCTTGGATTCAGCCGGAAACTATCAAAGGCGTCAGCAAATCTCCCGAACTTTCTCTCGATAAAATTCTAGAAATCAGCAAAGGTGTTGAAGTTGCAGAAATCCAAAGCTGGCAAGACATTGACCGCCTTGATGTACGCCCGACAAAAGGAATGGTCAAGGTGCGTACAAAAAACAGTTGGGAAGTGCAGATTGATCTAAAAACAGGAAAGGTTTTGCAGACGGCTTATCGGCGTTCGGATTTAATCGAATCAATTCACGATGGCTCATTTTTTCATGATTACGCCAAACTCTGGCTCTTTCTGCCATCCGCAATTGTTTTGCTTCTGTTATGGTTGACGGGAATTTATATGTTTATTCTGCCTTATTGGGTTCGCAGTCGCCGAAAGAAAAAGTAAGAAAAGAATTTGCCCGCGAATAAACGCGAAAGAAAGAATTGTTCACAGATAGACACAGAATTTTTTAGCGTCTTTTCGCGTTTATTCGCGGGCAGAAAATTGTTTACCTTCCTGCCGTGATTATAGGCAATTTCTTGCGATTATACATTTCATTAAATTCTTTCACGTCTTCCACTTTTACCTTTCTAAAGATTGCTAATTGAGCATCAATCTTTCCGACTAAATCATTGTAAACATCGTAGCTTTGAGCCGTTGGCGGATAATCAGCTGCACCGACCGTCGAAGCTAGAGCGGCGAGTTTGTTGTTTAGTTTTATCGGATAATTCAAAGCATCTTGCGAACTCTTGATCTTAGTTTGCATTAAGGTTTCTTCAACATTTGTGATTTTTTTAATAATGTCGGACGCCTTTGTTTTTAGGTCTTTATGCTCGGGTTTCAGTTTCGACGAGATAGTTCGAAGCTGATTTCTCATACTGCGAATTTCTAAGATTGCTTTGTGGGTTTCGGTCAGTTTATCACGTGCTTTTAACAAGAAATCAAACTGCTCTTTATATTGTGCTTGAGTTGTTGGAACTCTCGGGTCAGGTTTGATAGCGAAGCTTTCTGTCGAAATTGCTTTGCCGTCAACCGTCATACGAACCGAATAATTTCCCGGAGCTACTTTGGGTCCCGCAAGACTTCCGCCCCACAAGATCATACGGGGAATTCCCGTTGCATTCGGCAGGCGGAAATTCCAAACGAATTCATTCAAACCAATTTCCATCGGCGGTGCGGGTTGTCCCGGTCGCGTTGGTGCGGGTGTCCCGTCTTTTTTCATTTTGCCAGCAAATTTTCTTAAAACTTTTCCATTTGAATCGAGAAATTCCAGCGAAATTTCTTTTGCAGGTTTTGATTTCAAGTAATAATGAACAACGGCTCCGTTCGGTGGATTTTCACCAATTGTTACAGTTGGCGGAAGTCTTCTGCCAAATCCGGGCGTTCGATATGCGTCTTCGGGCTTAAATAAAAATGCGTTTGAATTCTGAGCATTTGGCATTTGATATAAAAGCGTCAAATCATCCAAAATCCAAAAAGAACGCCCTTGTGTAGCAACGACCAAGTCTTTCATTCCTTTGTGAACAGCTAAATCCGTAATCGGAACGACTGGAAGATTTAATTGTAGAGATTGCCAAGTTTCACCGTCATTTGATGAATAATACATTCCCGTTTCCGTTCCCGCATACAAAAATCCGCGGCGATTCGGATCTTCTCGAACTACTCTCGTAAAAGCGTCATCGGGAATGCCATTTACTATTTTTTTCCAAGTCTTTCCATAATCGTTTGTTTTATACAGATACGGTTTGAAGTCATCCGATTTATAAGCGGTGGCAGCAACGTATGCTGTTCCTGCATCAATTCTCGAAGCATCAATCGAATTTATCTGAATATCTCTGGGCAAACCTCTTGGCGTAACATTTGACCAATTCTTTCCGCCATCGCGGGTTATGTGAACCAAGCCGTCATCGCTTCCTGCCCAAATCACGCCTTTTTGTAAGGTTGATTCGGCAAGTGCAAAAATCGTGTTGTAGTATTCAACGCTCGTATTATCCTGCGTGATCGGTCCACCTGATGTTCCTTGTTTTGATTTTTCATTACGAGTTAGATCAGGCGAGATCGGTTGCCAACTCTGTCCTTCATCCATCGAACGGAAAAGTATATGTCCTGCGGCATAGAGTGGATATTTTCCGTTGGTTTTATAATTTGAAAAGATAATCGGAAAATTCCAGTTAAAGCGGTATTTCATCGCTTCAACTCCTGCTCCCATAGGATTATCAGGATAAACATTGATAATCCGACGTTGTTTGGTGCGATGATTATAATGAGTTAAAAAACCGCCGTAACTACCCGCAAAAACTATGTCGGAATTCTCTGGGTGTGGGGCGATCCAACCTGATTCACCGCCACCGACCGAATGCCAATGTGATTCATTTATTCCAAAAGAAGCCGTCCGCGAAGGAATTTTCACTGTCGAATTATCTTGCTGTGCTCCATAGATATTGTATGGAAAATCATTATCAATATGAAGACGATAAAACTGGGCAGTTGGTTGATCCTGTTCAGTCCAAGTTTTTCCGCCGTCGAAAGATACATTCGCACCACCGTCGTTTCCTTCGATCATTCGTTTATTATCATTTGGATCGATCCAAAGGTCATGATTATCACTGTGCGGAACTCTGATCGAATTAAAAGTTCTTCCACCGTCAATAGATTTATGAAAACGCACGTTCAAGACATAGACGGTATTGACATCCTGTGTATCCGCATACACGCGGTAATAATACCAAGGTCTCTGCATCGTTTGCGGATTGTTGCTGACTCTACGCCAAGTTTCACCCGCATCTTCCGAACGATAAAGTCCGCCTTGTTTCGATTCAATCATTGCCCAAACTCTGTTCGTATTTACAGGCGAAACGGTAATCCCGATTTTTCCCATAACACCTTTTGGCAAACCCTTGTTTCCAGAAATTTCTTGCCAAGTGTCACCACCGTCGAAAGATTTGTAGATTCCACTGCCCGAACCACCGCTACTCAGACTGTAAGGCGTTCGGCGAACTTGCCAAAAAGTTGTATAAATTACATTCGGATTTGAAGGATCAAAAATTAGGTCAAATGCCCCTGCGTCTTTACTTTTGTAAAGAATTTTCTTCCAAGTTTTGCCGCCATCCATCGTGCGAAAAACACCACGCTCCTCATTTGCTCCCCAAAGGTGTCCGATCGCCGCAACATAAACGATGTCGGGGTTTTTCGGATGAATTCTGACACGCCCAATTTGCTGTGTGTCTTTTAATCCAACGTGTTTCCAAGTCTTTCCGCCGTCGATAGATTTATAAACTCCGTCTCCGTGCGAAACATTTCCGCGAACTGCCGATTCGCCCATTCCCACGTAAACGACATTCGGATTTGATTCCGAAACGGCGATCGCACCAACCGAACCCGTCTTGAAATACTTATCCGAAACCGGTGTCCAATTAACTCCCGCATCCGTAGTTTTCCAAACGCCGCCACCCGTCGCTCCAAAATAGTAAACATTTTTATTGTTAGGAATTCCGGCAACTGCCGTCACACGACCGCCTCTGTAAGGACCTATCTGGCGATACTGAAAGTTTTTGAGCGGATCAACTTTTTTTGCACTTGTTGCTGTGCCGGAAGTTTGTGCATTGATAAAAGCTGAAAAGACAAGCAGGGTGGCGAAAGTCAACAGTAAGTTAACTTTTCGCATCTTAGACGAAAACATTTTGGGCATATAAATTTTTCCTTTTGAATATTTGGTAGTGTTTCTTTTACGTAGAATTTTAATGAATTGTTTTAAGAAGTGCAATTTTTTGAATAAAATCCGAAAGTTTTTTTCATCCATAGATAAACACAGATGGACACAGATATTTTTTATTTTTCTCTCTTATCTGTGTTAATCCGTGTTCATCTGTGGACAATTCTTATTTTCGCGTCTTTTCGCGTTTATTCGCGGGCAAATAATTTATCTTGTCGGTCGTGGAAAAACTACGGGACTCTTAAATCCATTTTTATCAACCGCCCGAACCCCGAAGAAATAATTATCTTTCGACATATCCGGCATTGTGTATTTTGTAACGTTCCCAACGAATTTTGAATCTGTCCAGAAAGGTTCGGTTGTGCGACGCCAGACTATTTCGTAGCCTGCTAAATCTACTTCAGTGTTAGCCTGCCATTTCAAGTCCGTGTCATTTGTAAGTCTTGTAATATCAATCCCAACTCGCTTTGGCTTAGCAGGTGCATTTGCCAAAGAAGCAAGTGTGGCAACATTGATTTTTGTCACGTTTGCAATATATTTGAAATCAATAAAATCAGGCAGATCGCCGTAATCCTTACCGTTTTCGGTACGGACATTTTGATGCTGACGGTCATAATCTTCATGTGGTTCGGTAAAACGCACGGCGGCAAAACCGTTTTCTAAGAATGGAATGTGATCGCCACCACGCAAATATCTGTCGCGTCGGTAAATTACGCGGACACCGAATTTGGGTGAGTATTGTCGGGCGATCTGGTAGATGTAACGACCGAGTTGCCGTGTGTCAGAATCATTTTCGCCACCGACGCTTCGGCGAAGTCTGGCTTGTCTTTCCGTTTCATTTGAAGGAACTCCTTCGGCAAAAACGCGGACTATATTTCTATCGGGACGATCTTTGAATTTCATTGCACCACCGATAATGTCATTGGTGAACATCGCCTCAATGTCCATTTTATTTTTGACCGCTTCTTTAACAAAATGTCTTGCCCCGTACAAACCTTGTTCTTCGCCCGCAACAGTCATAAACATAATCGTTGCATCAAATTTATATTTCGTCATAATGCGAGCCATTTCAATCACAGCTGCAGTTCCCGAACCATCATCATTCGCTCCCGGTGCATCGCATTCGCCGTCACGCGAATCACCACACATTGAATCATAATGTGCTGAAACAATATAAATTCTATCGGGATTTTTTGTTCCTTTAAGTGTCGCAATAACATTCGTGATATTTATCGGCTCAGGAATTCGCCGTGCTTTTTCCTGCAAATATGTTTGTTTTTCAACTTCCAAACACCCATTACAATCCGCCGAGATTCTCTTAAATTCCTCATAAATCCAATCCCGTGCCGCACCAATCCCGCGTTTCGGATCATCCTGTGCGGAATTCGTATTGCGTGTACCAAAAGAAACGAGTTTGCGATTATATTCTTCAATTTTTTTCGCAGAGACTTTTTTTAGAATCTTTTGAACATCTTTATTTGGTTTATCGACCTTTTGAGCAAAGGCATTTATCACAGAGACGCAAAGGCACAAAGACAGAAAGACGGTTATTTTTAATTTCATAAAGTTTTGTTGGAAAAGAATTTTTCAATAGATTAACACAAAACGCCGATTTATCTATTCAAAACATCATAAGCCAGTAAACGCCGACCGTTTGCAGAATAAAATAAACTGTTTATTTCGTCGGTGATGAATCTGGCGTCCGGCTTTTCGACGAGAATGAATCTAGCATCTTCGCCTGTGTGAACGTTTACGCCGACTAAGCCCTTTTTGCGAAAGGGTCGCGGTAAATCGGTATAAAAATACATATAATTTCCGCGAAATGCGGTGAGCCTTTGTCGTCTCAAGAAATAATCGGAAAGTTTTTCAACACGGCGAACAGGATCGAGTCTTTCAAGTAAACTTTCACGAACATCAGCACGGGATGGTGTTGCACGGCGTGCAATTCCGCCTATTATTCTTCGCCTTGGATTTAGGGAATTTGGTGTGATTATTTGCAATCCACGTATTCGATTTAGAAAACTTGGGTTTCGTGATGCAATTCCGAAAACTCTAATTTGATTGCCGATATAGTCGCGTCCTGCATTACTTGCCAAAGTTGTTAAATCAAAGGCGGAAAATCTGGTTTTTAATCCTGACCAACGAAATGAAAGTGCGGAACGTGCGATACTTGCACCCCGAAAAACATTGATCGCCGAAGTTGCTAAACCGCCGTAACGAAAATAAAGTGCGGTTGCACGAAGGGCGATTCCTGCAACAACTCGAAAAATGCCGCGTGAAGGTGGCTTGTGTCTTGCTGTCCAAACAGGACGCAATTTCCCATTTTTCGTTTTCAAGTCTGCCATACGAAAAGCCGAAAGTCTGTCTCGTCCGCCGACAACCGCCTCGCGTTTTTCATTAAACAAGACAAACTGTGCGTCTTTTACCTTGTGTTCTGATTTTCTGATCCGTTTGCCATTACGTGCATCAATTGAGATCAAATCGTCACTATCCGCAATTAAAATCGTGTTTCTATCGGCGAAAACAAAATTTGTTAGTCCTTTATCAGCACCTTTATAACGCCACAAACGTTTGCCCGTTTTTGTATCAATCGCCGAAACTCCAAATGGTCCGTGTTTTTTGATCTCACCGTCTCGAATTCGTGTAAATTGTCCACCAGTGCGAACATATAAAATGTCTCCGACAACCGCGATTTCAGGAGTTACACCCAAATCGTTTGCTTTCCAGACGACATTTCCCGTGCGTCTATCAACGGCACGAACTTTTCCGCGTCCCGAAATGTATATGTGCTTTTCATCAAAAACGGGATCGGCATCGGTAAGTGCTAAGCCATCTTCATTGATGCCAAATTTTTCACGTTCGCGTGATTTTCCGGTGCGAGCATCATAAGAAGTTACGCCTTCGTAGAACATAAAAAGTCGTCCATCCAAAATTAGAGGCGGACGATAATTATCAAGTGTGAATGCGATTTCGCCCTGTTTATCAAAACGGGAAGGCATTAATTCGACATCGTTTACAAAGTTTCTATCCCAAAGCTTATCACCATCCGAAAGCCTAAAAACGTGAGTCTTTGGTCTGCGTCTTAATTCTTTTCCGAATTCACCACGAGGCTTTTTGACCATTACTACTGCCAGCAAATCCTTAGATGGCTCAACAGCGAGTTGTAAAACGTCGCCTTTTACCTTTTCGCTACGCCAAATCGAATTTCCCGTCAAAAGATCAACTGCTTCGAGTCTTGATTTTTTACCTTCATCCAGAGTGAATAAAATCAGATCAGTTGCAGGAACAGGTGTTATAGAGGTTTCATCCAATCCGCGATGTGAACGCCGCCACAAACGCTGACCTGTTTTTCCGTCAATTCCGTAGAGCGAATTGTTCGTTCCAACAAGCAAAATGCCGAAATCGGTTGTTTGGTAAAATTGAATTCTAGAATCTAAATTCGATTGCCAGATGGGTTGGGCGGAGGTTAGTCCAACAAAAAGAAATAAAGAACACAAAAGAAAAAACGCTTTCATATTCTTTATTTTACTTGGAAATTTTGTAAAAGAGAAGATTTTATTGAATTCTATATGCTTTTGATTTCCAGACTACAATTACTGTGCCTTTTATCTTATCAGTGACCGAACTTAAGCCCGAATCGAGATTTTTATATTGGGTTGAACCTCGCTTGACGGTAGTTGTTTTTTGCCCCTTGTAGGCGGAGTCTATCCAGACACCATTTTTCTGTGTGAAGGTTTTGCCACCAACCTTCTGTCTTCCGGTAGAAATTTGGTTTGCAAGTTTCTTTTCTTTTCTTTTTGCTGAATCTGATGCTCCTGCTCTGTTCACTCTCGTTCCGCTACGGCTGGTTATCGGTGATTTAGGTTTTGTCGGTTGAGCAGCAGTTGGTCTTGATTCTTTTTCAACAGGCGGAGGGCTTGATTCCTCTGTTGAGGTTACTTCGTTCCTTTTCTTTCTAAAATCATCGCTCTCATCTTTATCTCGTAAGGCAGGCGATTCTTCTTTTATTGAGTCAGTTTTTACATCATCCCTTTCGGGCAATAGGTCAACAGGTTTGTTTTTAGAAACAGTTTTGGGTTTTTGCTTATTCTCAGAATCTTTCAACGGTTCTTTATTTTCCGTTAACCCATCATTTTCTGTTACTCCATCGGCGGAATCAGCCTGATTACTATCTGTCGGAGTCGCCTCAGCATCTGCTGTTTCAGCATTTGTGTCTGAAGATGTGTTGGCATTGGTAACGTCCTGATCGGCAGACTCTTCAACCTCATTTGGTGCTTGTTTTTCAGCCGATGCAGTATTTGCTTGAGCAAGTTGAGAATCACCTTGATTTAGAGCATTTTGGATAACGATAAACCCTATGCTGACGGCGAAAATTAAAGCCAATGCTCCCATACCAAAAGCTAAATTTTTAGTCGAGAAAATTTTTTGAAACCAGGATGGTTCAGTTGAACTTATAGCTGTTTCCGCTTTTGTTTCTTGGACGGGAACTGCTGCAACCGCTTCATTTTCTGCTTCTGCATTTAGGGCGATCACGTTTGAAAGAATTGTTCGACACTTGTCGCAGTCTGCCAAATGCTTCATCACTCGCGGACGACCTTTTTCAGGTAAAGCATTCTCGGCAAACATTGAGATTTCGTCTGCGTCGATGTGTCCAGCGGGCGTTGTTGTAGCAAACAAATCGCCTTTCGCCGTCTGACGCAAGAGAGAATCCATTTCTTTGTCGAATTCAAAATCCATAATCTAAAAAAATAGAACGCAGATTTTGCAGATACTGCGGGTTTTATCGTCCACCTTTGATTTAGCCGAACCTAAGGAGAAAAAAATACGCTGACGAAAAATTTGGTCAATCCTCAAAGATCCGCAAAATCTTTTGTTCTATATTCTTTTTTCAAAAAAGTTACGCAAAAACTATACGGTTTTTACGTCCCTTTGGTTTGGTTGAAAACCGCCCCAAGCAATTATTGAACGAACGGCGTTAAAATTTCTTGCACAAAAATTAAAAATAAAATTGCAGAAAACATTTTTTCGATGTTCATCCCCAATTTTTCTGCCGTTTCGGTTAAATATTTTTTGACCTCCGATTCATTCCAGCCGTGTTTCTGACTTAAAGTTTTTTCAACCGATTTCCGAATCGCACCTTGAATCCTGACAAGTTTCCGGCTCGCAGTCGCTTCATGAAAACCAAATGTTGCGGCAATATCTTTTAATTTCAGATCATCAAAATAATAAAGTTTCATCATCAAACGATCTTCATCTTTCAGCTCTGCAATTGCCGCTTGCAGAGCTTCGACAATATCCTTTTGAGCTTCTGCCTCGCTGTAAATATCTTCGGGGTTTTCCGTTGCTGAAACGACAATTTTGTTGTCCGTTTTTTCGGATGAATCTTGTGCAAGAACTTCAAATTCACGATCATCTTCCGTCTGCACAAGGCGTTTCATTTTGCGGAATTGGTCAATTGCTAATTGATTTGTGACCGCCCGAAGCCAACCTGCAAGACTCCCTTTTCCTGAATAATATGCAAGCTTACTCTTTTTATTTCCTTCCGTATCAAGCTTTAATCCGTGTAACTCCGCCCAGATCGAACTCGCTAAATCTTCAGCATCCTCTTTGTTCTTCGCAAATTTATAGGCGGCGGATTTAACGCTCGAATCAAAATTCAAAACCATATCGCCCCAAGCATTTTCATCGCCTCTTTCGCAAGCAATTATCAAACAAAGATCGTCGGCTCTTAAAGAATCAACAAATTCTTTTATCTCAGGATGCCCTGCATTTTCATCATTACGCAAGATATATTTCTCAACCGATGCAACGACACGTGGCGAAATATCTTCTGCTTTTAATCCACGCGAATCCTCCGCACGAGACAATAATCTCGCAACACATTCTTCAACTGTCGAATTAAATTTTGGGGCAAGCGAAGTCATTAAAAATCAGAGAAAATTCTATCATTAATTCATTTACAAATGAATTTGACGCGAACAAAATACGATTCGTTGGATTTTTGGAACAAATTCAATGAATCGTTGTCTAATCTGATTATGAAGAAAGTTGGCTTAATGGTATTAGTGATTTTTTCCTTGACTACTCTGCACATTTCGGCTCAATGTAGGAATCAAATAAACAAAAATGGCGGAGGAGTTTGTAACAGTTTGGCGACATATCTGCCTCAACCTGTTTTTTCACAAGAAGCAATCAGATATGTAAATCGTAGTGTGGTTTATGTAAAAGTTAGAATTGATAAAGAAGGAAACGTAAACTCAGCAGAAGCACACACGGAATCACCTTTATTAAATGCACAAGCAGTAAAAGCCGCATACAGAGCAAAATTTAAAGTTACAAAACTTTCAGGCGAGCCTGTTGAAGTCAATTGTGGAATCTATTACAAGATAGAAAACGTAAAAGTTATACCTAAAAAGCCGAACTTAGGATTGGTCAAATTAGGCAAGGCTGTAAATTTACGAAAGCCAAATGTATCTAAGAGTATTCAGCGAAAAATTGGAAAAACAAAATATGTTTTAGTAGAGGTTGAAATAGATAATACGGGCAGAGTTATTTCTGCAAAAACGATTAAGGGAAATAAAGCCTTATACAAAGCAAGCCTCAAAGCCACAAAACTTTCAAGGTTTTCTCCGACATTGAAAGGTGGAATTCTTGTTAACTCCATTGCAGTTATTAAATATGAGTTTTCGGATGAAAAGAAATCAAACATTAATGTTGCTTTGGAATCAATAAAGGTTGAAGAGCCGATTATTCTCAATCATTTTCCATCAGGAAAATTAGCTTTGTTTGCTCCTCAACCTTTTTATCCCGAAGCAGCAAGAGCCATAAATTTATCAGGAAAAGTCGTTATGCAAATTCTTGTTGATATAGATGGAAAAGTAGAAAAGGCAAACATCGTTTCAGGACATCCGTTGTTTCATAAAAGTTCAATTAAAGCTGCAAAAGCAACTATATTTCCGCCACAAAAACTGGGACGAACTCCGGTAAAAGTCAGATATAATTTGGTTTTTAACTTTAAATGTTAAAGATTGCTGATTAGATTCGACAAAGTTTTCAAAGCAATGTTTAGAAGTTTTATCCGCTTATTTTTTAATCTAGCTTAAACTTTTCCGAAAGAAAGAAATTAATCATTAGAGTTTTGGAACAAATCCAACAAATCGTTGTCTAAAGGTAAATATGAGAAAAGCTAATTTCATTATAATTCTACTATTTCTTTGTATTACACAAGTTTTTCCTCAAGAAAAAGTCAAGATTGATTCTTCCAAACCTTCTGTTTACATAGACTTTGTGCGAATTGGCAAAGGCGAGCCAATTCGTATCGGAGATAGCGAAAAAAGAGTTTGGTTAAGATTTGTTAACAATACTAAATGGTCATTACATTTATCTTTATTTGGTGTTGGAAATAATGAAATAGGGATTCATTATGAAGTTGAAGAAATAATAAAGGACTACTCAAAGAAAGAAATTCCAACAGGTTATAGACCTTTGGGGGCACGCTCTCCAGATTCTGAATTAAAATCGGGCAAATCAATCGTCTTTAGTGTTCCAAGAAATCACCTCGCTGATAACCTGAAGATCAAAATAAATTACACCTATTTATGGGAATACACAAAGAATTTAGACAACTCTTATACAATACCTGTAAACATTATTTACTTTTATTCTTATGAATTAAAAAAGTATTTAAAAACCGAAGATAAACTAGCTAGCAGTAATAAAAAACCTTTAACTGTTGGACACTACCCACCGAATTCAAAACCAACAATTAAACCTGCCCCTAAATATCCAAAAGCTGCAAGAATAATGAATGTTTCGGGTGAAGTTGTTATTAACATTTTGGTTGATGAAAAAGGAAATGTAGAAGAAGCCAAAGTTGTTTCAGGACATGCATTGCTTCGGCTCGAATCTCTGAAAGCTGCAAAAATGACAAAGTTTAAACCTCATAAAATCGGTTGTAAACCTGTAAAAGTTTACAGTACGCTCGTCTATCATTTTGTTCCTTAGCTTACCGCAAGCTTTTCCTCAAGAAAGAAATTATTTTATAACCATCAATATAAACCCAGGGTTTTTCGCCTAAAGTGTAATGTCCGCACGGGATTGAAACTTCGCTGTGGTTTATGCCGTGTTCGTTGAGAGCATTCATAGTGTCGCGGGAAAGATCAACTGGAAAAGATAGATCATAAAGGGTATAGATGTAGCGTTGTGGACGTTCGGGGAGGGATTTCATTTTTTGCATGTAGTTCATAGGCGAGATCGGTGACCAGCATTCGCGTAAGTCTTCTAGAGCAATTTTATCCTCCAAACCTTCGCGGACGTGGTATGTAGAAAGCCCACGCCAGACGACATCGGCGACATAACCCGAAACGTGATTAAAAACGGCTGAACGGATTGTTTCATCATGAACGAATGCAAGAAATGCAACACACGAACCGATGCTTGTACCAACGATGCCGACATTTTCATAACCTTGTTTATAAAGCCACTTTACAGCAGCCTTTGTATCTAAAACCGATTGTCTAACCGATTGAATCGTCCGTCCGATATTTGGCGAAACGAGAAAATCCGCACGCTCTAAATCAGCAGGCATACGCTCTTCGTGATAGGGAAGTGTCAAACGCAGAGCTGAAACTCCAACGCGATTAAAGAACTTGCATAAATCAAAATAGCTTCCCGCCTGAGCATTCCAATGCGGAAGCACAACGACTGCCGCTTTTTTGTCATCTTCGTGTGGAAAAAACTGTGCAAAAGCCGTGTTGTTTTCGGTAGAAGGAGTTTTAATAGCACTTGTCCATTTTAGATTTTGGACTTTAGATTTCGGATTTTCGTTCGCAGTCTCTAATTCGTAATCAGTAATTTGCGGAAGTTCAAAATATTCATTGCTGTTTTCAATTGCCTCTTTGGCATGTTTTTGGAAAACATTTAAAGGATTCGTTCCGTTCGGATTTTCAACAATAAATTCTGTCCCCCACTCAAACGGACGCACAATACGATTATCATTAAGCATCGCAAAATATCTTTCCCGTTTGTGCATCCAGCGTTTGAGCATAAGCAATTTATGTTAGAGAAAAAGGAGCCTGCCTGCAACTAAAGAGAGTTGCAGGCAGGCTTCATTAATGAGAAGTGCAAGCAGGGATGCTTGCACTTCTCATTATTAAATCTCTTGAAATTCTCCTAAGACAAGTTGGGGTTTAACTGTAAAAGGGTTTAAGTCCGATTTTTTATTTAGACACCGCAACTTGCAAAAAAGTTCCCCGAGGTGAAAAAAATATCTATTGGAATTGCTTAAAGCTTGCGTTAATAAAGTTTTTGCGTTGGGGGAAATGTATGAGAGTTCCGGATATTCCGACGATGAAGAATAAGAAAAAGTATTGATAGGAAAAGACAAAAGCAGAAACAAAACCGAGTATCGAGGCTGATTCTGCCAGAGCACAACCGACTATCATCGCAGTCTGAACTAGTAGGATTTTTTGTGAGTTAATGGCTTTGTTTATAAAAGTGCTTCTTAAAACAACTGAAATAATTACATTCATAACTGCAACAAAAAATAAAATGGTGATAAACATTCCGTTATCGGCAGGAAGAAGAGGTTTTGCAAAGTCGAATTTGAAAACTTCGGGTTTGGCGACGAAAAGAACAACGACAAAAATTAACTGCGATATTAACAGAGCTAACCACAAAAGCATGGAAGTTTTATAAAAAGCTTCAACCGAAACTGATTTGTTTTCTTGATTCATTACCTTCGTTCTCCCAAAATATCTATAATATTGATTGCTGATTAAATAACAGAATCAAAATATCTTCAAACTATGCCTTTTTCCAAAAGCAAAAAAGAACGCTATCGTGGATTATTCGATACCGAAATAGCTTTAGCCAAAACGGTTTACAGAGATACGATTCCCTACGAAAGAATTTTTATCTGCAACTATAAAACTCATACGCAAGGCATAACATTAGCAACCCGACGTAATAGAAAAAAAGCAAATTATATCTTTCTCTGGAGTAATGTTTTTGAAACAGATGTGACAACCAAACACAGTTTGAGCAGTACATTCATTCACGAACTCTGCCACGTCTGGCAAAGCCAACATAGCAAAGAGAGTGCGATCTCATATATGCGAGAATCCGCCCGGAAGCAAATTCAATATGGCGTCAAAGATATTTTCAAGGAAAGCTATTCAAAAGGTTTTGGAAGAGTCGGCGAAATGATTACAAAAGGTTTTGCTAAAGAATGGGACTACCATCGCGGCAAAGCCTATCATTTTGAAATAAGCGAGATCGGCAAAGACTTCAACGAATTCAACGTCGAACAACAAGCCTTAATCATCGAAACATGGTTTAGAAAAGAACCCTACATAACAAAAAACGCAAATTACCCCGCAGGCTTCGCTTCCGAAGAGGACTTGAGATTTCCATACGTTCGAGATTGCATTTGGGAAGGGAATCCGAATGCTTATTATTTAGTATGAATATCGTAATAATGGTATAAAAAAGTAGAATTAAATTATGAGTTACAGAAGCATCTTTTTCTCCGCATTGATCGTTGTGCAAGTAGTATTTTCGATATATTGTGCAATTAATAAAAATGAAGATACAGCAAATAAAGAAGTTGTTAATTCAGACCAGATAATAATAGAGAAAGATAATAAAAGACGTATAGAAGTTATTAGACCTGCATACGCAAACAAAAAAAGACCTGAAAAGGAAGAAGTTGATAGAGTTGCGAAAGAGAGAATTGAATATATTAATTGGATTTCAAATGTTGAAAAATTAGAAACTAAAAGATTAGCTTCTGACGAAATGGAGATTAGATTGGGTTCAGCAGGAGGACTTGCTTCTCCACAACTATGGATAATAAGCAAGAACAAATCAAATTATTCTGCTTACTATATTACAAGAGTACGTGAAAATGATGTTGAAAATACAAGAAAATTTACTCTAAAACCTCCCTTATCAGGTTGGGATAGACTTTGGAAGTTTTTAGAAGAAAATGATGTGAAATTACCGATAAAGAAATCACTATCAAATAATTATGAAGGTTTAGCGACTGATGCATTTACAGATACATTGGAAATAAAGGAAGGCGATGAATACGATTTTCGGGGATTTACAGAAGGGATAATAGAAAGTAAAGGTAATGGATTGGTTAAAAAAGTTTTCAAACGACTCAATTATGAGTTTGGTATTGACCTAGCGAAAATAGATTAGACTTATTCACCAACAAAAATGTGATGGTGCTAGTCAGCGACTTCAATATCTTTTTTGGAATTTATATTTGATATGTGTTTCTGCAATTTAGGAAGGATACAGTCGAAAAACTATGAAAAACATATTTATAAAAATTTTGTTTTGGAGTTTTGGGATTAGTGGGGTTCTCTATCTGACTTTTTGTTCGCCTTCAGTTGTACATGTAATGGAATCGCCCGATGGTAAATACATAGTGAATATATCTCAAGAACGTGCTTTACATGGCGGGAGAGACTTTTATATTGATGCTACTACTGCTGATTCCGATGAAGTAGTTTTCGATAAGTCTCTTATTCTTTCATCCGAATGGATGGAAACAGGTTATCGTGGCTACTATCCGAATTTTCATTGGTTAGCTCCGAACATTCTCAGACTGGGAACTTTCGGAGAGCGCCAAGGTGGACTTATTGAGATTCATAATTCTACTAACGTTAAAATCAAGTATTTGATAATGTCACTTCCTGATGCATATATGCGTACTGAGTATGTAATGTTCGACATTAAGCAGAATTCCAAAATCGGAGTAAAGGGAGAGCCAAACAACTTTTGTGGAATAGACGGGGAGTTTGCGAATGGCAAAAAATTTGTCGGAAGGTTCAACTATTCTGTTGAAGGTGAAAAAAGAACGGCTTTACGCATTTTTGTGGAAAATACGGGTGTTAAGTTTAAACCTGAACAAGCAGGTCATTAAAAAAAGCTTACAGACACATCTTCTAGGTATATATGTTCAAAGGAATAAGTAAGTTTATATTTGTTGGAATTGTGTTGATGGTAATTTTTCTTTCTATTTGGCTTCAACCGCTGAAAAGACTGAAAGAGATGACAAGAGATAATTTGAATCAACTACTGCATCCTAGTTGTGTGGTTAAATCCCGAAACGAGCAGGAAATTTTTATACGAACTAGGGAGAAATTAGAAGTCATAAGTAAAGAGGAAGGAATTAACATCTCACTTTTTTCAGAGCCGCCTGATATAAGTTTTGATAAAAAAGAAAAGCTATGGATCGTGGACTATAACTCAACAGCAAAACATTTCGTTAGATTTACAATTGATGTCTGTGGTTTTCTGGAGACTAGCATGGGTCAGTCTTCGGAAGTATATAAAATAGAAGATGGGGGTTACCATGAGAAAAACAAAAATCTATAATTTACTGGTATTGTTTGGAGTGGCGATATTTCTTTCGCTTGGTAGCTGTAATTTTCCGCAATCTTCAGACGTTTCTCAAAACGGTCAAGCCGGTTTTAATTATTTGAAAACGCTGAAAGGAATCTGGGTTGAAAAAGAGGAAAAAAAACAGCGATTAAAGTGGGCATTTGATTACTCTACAAAATTAAACATGGTTGTCGAAATACCCAAGTATGACAGTCCGGAAGAGATGTCGACTAACTATCAAGTTGAAGGTAAAAAACTTGTTGCTGACCACTTTGACGCGTCGGGAGGTCCACATCCGTTTCGACTCATTAGCATAATTCCCAAAAATGATGCTGATCTCTATTTTTTATGTAATGGTGCTTTTGTTAAAACAAAAGCACATGGGCAACTCCATATGCATAGCTACCAATTCAAGAAAAAAGGTGACAATTTGATTGTCCAGATAGAGATGTTCGAAAATAATAAGACTAAGTCCAAAACGGCTTACGAATTGACTCGTGCGAATTAGTAACTTTTCTCGAAGTATTAGATACAAGGTGTCAACCAGCAGATTAAATACCCCAGTAGCGGGCAGATAGTTTTGACCGACGGTGTCAGAAATTTTGGGTGGATAGGAAAGAAGGGGCAAAATGTTTCATAGGATTTTAGCTATCTATTGTATTTAGTAGATTGGTTTGAATATTTTATTCCCATTTTTCTTCCATTTTCTAGCTCTTAATTTTGGGAACAAGAAAAAGACTTAAATTCAATAATTGTCAACAAGTGTGAAAAAATGACCCATTATCACTCTTTTATTTTTGACCCGCCGAGGCTGTAAAAATTCTGTGTAAACCTATTTTTAAGATGATTCTTATTATTTCCGTAAGATATTGATTTAGTAATGTGTTAACCACTTTTTCACAGGGTTGTAAATTTGGGAATTTATACAAAATAAATTGCACCCTCTTTTAACTTTCAATCAGTAGCCTCAATCTCTTCTTCAAGAAGTTGTCTTTGATACAAGTCAGCGTATTCTCCGTTTAATTCTAATAATTCTTCATGTGTTCCGCGTTCGATGATTTTGCCTTCGTGCATGACGCAGATTAGGTCGGCATCTTTGATGGTGGAGATTCGGTGAGAAACTATCAGGGTGGTTCTGTTTGTGCGGACTTCCCGTAAGCCTTGGAGGATTTTTTCTTCGGTTAGAGTGTCAACTGCTGAGAGGGAATCATCGAGGATTAAAATTCGAGGGTTTCGCATCACAGCACGAGCGATGGCAGTGCGTTGTTTTTGTCCGCCTGAGAGGGTTATTCCGCGTTCGCCGACGAGTTGTTTATAGCCATTTGGAAAGCCTCGTATGTCGTCGGTCATTCCGGCGATTGCTGCCGCTTTTTCGACAGTTATTTCACCACGGAGAAGCGGGGCAGCAGAAATCGGTTGGATTTCTTTTATATTTGAGTTTGTCTTTTCTTCTAATAATTTTGCTGTTTTCGCTCCATTTTCTTGCAGATGTTCTTTTATTCCAAAGCGAATATTGCTTTCTAAGGTGTTACTAAAAAGAAAGGTCTCTTGTTGGACAAATCCGACGGAGCGGCGGAGTTGTTCGAGTGGGAATTTGCGGACGGGAATGTTATCAATCAGAACAGTATTTTCGGGAGCGTTCATAAGTCTTGGGACAAGACTGACAAGAGTTGATTTTCCGCTTCCTGTTTTGCCGACGAAGGCTACTGTCTGACCGGGTTCGATGGTTAGATTTATGTCTTTAAGGACAGGTGTTCCATCGTAGGCAAAGTTTAGATTACGAAATTCAATTTTGCCTTTGATTTTTGGTTGTTGTCTGGCATCGGGAGAATCTTTGATCGTCGGTTCGGTTTCTAAGATCGCGTTGAATCTTTTCAGGCTTGCCGTTCCTCTTTGATATAAATTGACGACATAACCAAGGGCAATCAGATACCAGATCATCCGTTGGAGATAGAGAACAAAAGCGGTAAATTCACCCGCTGTAATTTCACCGCGAACCGCCATTGGAACGCCAACTGCAACAATAATTACAAAACTTATCCCGATAAAGAAAAACAAAAGCGGACGCATTGCCGCCGCAAATTTTACGAGCGAGATATTCTTCTTGGCGTATTCAATATTTAGTTTTTCAAATTCTTCAATTTCAGAATTTTCTTGAGCATAAGCACGTATAACCCTTGCACCCGTTAAGTTTTCTTGTGCTCTTGCCGTGATACCTGAAAAGAATTCCTGAATTTTCTCAAATCGTACATGAATTTGTTGACCCAAGAATTTAACCGTTAAAGAAACGAGTGGAAGCGGAATTAGCAAAAAAAGCGTGAGTTTTACAGAGATGCTAAGCATAATCGGCAAGACCACAGCGAGTGCAAAAACGGCTTGGAATGAATAGAGAATCATCGGACCGACGATCTGCCTGATCGCTGCAAGATCATTGGTCGCACGTGCCATTAGGTCGCCGACGCGATTGTTCTGAAAATACTCAAGAGGTTGGTCAATAAGTGCGTTATAAAAACTCTGCCGCATATCAAATTCGATATGCCTTGAGGTATCTATCAAAAGCCTCCTTTGCCAAAATAGAAAGATTCCTCCGCACAGACTTACACCCAAAATCACCAATGGATAATAGACTACAGTGTCCCAAGTGATTTCTTTACTCAAATCATCAATAGCCATACCTATCAGATAAGGTACGAGCAGATTGAAAATCATCCCAAAGAGAATGAACAAAACTCCGAGAATGATTTGAGTTTTATAAGGATTAAAATACCTTGCGAATTTTTTTAGCTCTTCCATTTAATATCTAGAATCGAACATAGCTTTTTGCAGAATTTATAGAGTAAATCTTAGTTGAGAATTATTCAAAAATGGCTTCTAAATAATGATAAAAAAGCACTTAATCTAATGCATTAACAATTATTACGTAAGTAATTGCAAATTATAAAGTTATGATGTAGTATATTACTTCCTTTCCCCCAAGGAAGAGAAAAAATAAATAAAACCTATTCGGGTTAAAACCAATTACAATTATGAAACATGAATTTAGTTTGTATGTAACAGGTTTTCCCTCCCATTATCAGAGAGCCATTCAAAATTTGAGACAAGTATTTGATTCAAGAATCAAGGACGAGTATGAGATAAAAGTAATAGACGTTCTTCAAAATCCCGAATTAGCGGAAGAGGAAAATATCCTTGCGTCTCCGACCCTTGTTGTTGATAATTCTTATCCAAAAAAGAAAATCATCGGTGATTTTAGAAATCAAGAAAAATTGAGAAGTGCATTAGGTTGGTCAGAAAATTAAGCCATCACCTTAATTTATCAATTTACCTGCTTACTTTTTCAAGATTTTATTACATTACATCACGCCAATAAACATTTTGGCAAAGTAAGAATTTAATGTATTTTCAGACCTTTGTGTAAGTTGAGAGAGCCGTTGCCACTAATTTACCTTTTTCGTCGGTTACTTCGGCTGAGATAGTAGAAATTCGTTTACCTGCTTTTATTATTTTGGCGGTGCATTTAACTTTGCCTTCAAAAACCGGGCGAAGATAATGGATATTCAGGTCTATTGTTACAGCCGTTTCACCTTCTTTCAGGACAGTCACGTTTGCAAAAGCTGTCGCCGTATCAATCAGAGAAGCCGTTGCTCCACCATGCAAAAGTCCTTGCGGTTGACGAAGTTCATCCCGTATCTCTAAACAAACTGTCGCCTCGCCCTCTTTTAATTCAACCAATTTCATTCCAATATGTTTAATAAAAGGAACGGAATCAAATACTTCACGAATAAATTTTTCACGGGATGGATCGAGCATGAATTTCTATTTTACCGCTTCAAAATCTTTCGGTAATTCAAAAAGGTTTTCATCAACCTCAGTTTTGAAGTTTTTCATTTCTAACAAAAAAGTCAGAGTCTTTTTATTTTCTGTTATGCTGTAAAATTCTTGTTTGACGGGAAGCTTTAATTTTTCGTCAACAAAAATAAATACTTCAGATTTTTTCGCATCCTCAAATTTTACAAGGTATTTCGTCAGATTGTTCTCAGCTCCAAACTTTTCAAATGTCGTTGAGGCTTTTTCATTGAGCCATTTGGAAGTTAAGTTTTTAATAAATTTCTCTTCGGAAAAAGTTGGAGCTTTTGCAGAATCAATTTCTCTGTAGTTTTTAGCTTGATAATTAATTAAGAAAGTTTTGTTCTCGGCGGTTCTCAAGATCGAACGCTCATTTTGGCTTCCCGCGTAAAATTTTTGTAATGAATTTCCATTCTTTCGGGCAATAAAGTATTTCTGTTCATTCTTTTCACCATTGATAAAAGTGTTGACAATTATTTCAGCTTGAAAAGATTCAGGTTCTTTGGTTGAGAATGGAATATTTGCTGACGCTTTGGAATTATTTTTCGGGTTTTTATCGGAATCAGAATTGCTAATTCTATTCCACAAACTACAGGAAGAGACGTTTGCCAAAATAAAGATTGACAACACGAAAAGTATTATTGGTTTTGAATTTCTCAAACGCAAGGCGAAATTTTAACACATCAAATCTAAAAACTCCTCGCACGTTTTAGAGGCTTGTTGATTTATTGCTTTTATAAGCCTTAAAATCAAAACAAATGAGCGTAAATGAATTCCAAAAAAAATATTTACTCAATGCAGCGGCTTTTTTACCATTTGCACCATTTTTGTATTTGCAAGGACAATACACACGCTGGAAGGTCGGGCGACTTCCTGATGCGAGCGGTAAAACCTCAGGAATTTTTGAAGGTAATGGTGAGATTGTGAAGTTCTTAGCCATCGGTGAATCAACTGTGGCAGGTATCGGTGCGGAAAATCACAGAGAAGCTCTGACGGGACAATTTGCCAAACATTTTAACAAGCAGACAGGTAAAACGGTTCATTGGCATGCACTTGGCGAAAGCGGAATAACCATAAAGAGAACACTTGCCGAACTTGTTCCGAATGTTCCAAAAGAGGATTTTGACATAATCGTCATCGCACTCGGCGGCAATGACGTTTTTACGCTTAACAGTCCGCAGAATTTTCGTCGTGATATGAGCGATCTGATAAGTATTTTGCGAGAGAAAAATAAAAATGCCGAGATATTTTTAGCAAATGTTCCGATGGTCAGAGATTTTATAGCTCTGCCGCATCCGCTTAAGTATGTCTTAGCACAGCTCGCGAAACTCCATCATTTCAATGCGATAGACCTCGTTTCGGATTTAGAAAATGTCTATTATTTTGATGATGTTAAAAAAGTAAATGAAGAATTTTTCAGCGATGGGATACATCCTTCGGCAGTTGGTTATGATCTATGGTCAGAGGAAATGGTCAATTCTTTCTTGCGAAAATCTGCAAACTTCTCAAATTAAACAATGATTGATGAGATAGAAATTCTCGACAAACTCACAGATTTACTCAACGCACACAATGAATGGCTTTTGATTCATCAAACGGGAAAAACTTTTTCGTTGCAAAAAAATGAAATAGAAGTTGAGCAGAATCGGGACAAAATTCTCTTTAGCTTTTTGGACGAAAAAGGATTTCAGACCTGGCGAATCGTCGAAGCAGAATTCAAAGCCGAAAAAGTATCTCTTAAACTAACCCGCAACTTTGGCAAAGAAGAAACTTTCATTGAATTAATTCCTCGAACAAAAGCTGAAATGCTTGGTGAAGCGGTCGAGCTTGCCAGATTGGAGAAAGCTAATAAGATCGCGCAGTTTCTCGTTTTGGAAACTAAAAATACAAAATTAAAAAGAGTTGAGCTAAATAAAGAAAACGGACGTTTTGCACAAATAATTTTAGAAAATAAACTGGGTAAGCAAACTGCTGTTTTGTCAGATGTTTCCGATTCGCTCACTCCCGAAATTCTACTTTCATCTGCCATCATTTGGCTGAGAAATCTACAACAAAGAAAACGAAATCCGATCAATGAAGTTTGTATTCTTAGCGAGAAGAGAGTATTTGGAAATTTACGAAAACTTCACGCTTGTTTTCGAGATGTCTGGAAGCAGAAAATAAAACTCAAAGAAATTTCTCAAAAAGCTGCAAAGGGAGAAAAAGATGTCAAAATAATTGATGCAAAGTCACTGCAAATAAAAGATTTGTGGAAACAGAAGCCAACGAAATTAAAACTTGCCGAAAAATTAGAATTGGGCGGAATTTCAAAAGAAATAATCAAACTCGCTCCGAAAGAAATTGATTATCTTTTTACAAAAAACGGTGAAACCTTACGTTACCTCGGATTACCTTTTTTGCGTGTGCGAAAAGTTTTTGACGAAGAAAAAGCTTGGTTTGGAGTCGATAAAACTCGGCGGATTTTAAATGAAGATTCTTACGAGGGTTTTTATGAGTTTTTTGAAAACATTAAAAAATACAGACGCTTCGATTCACCAAACAAACAGCATATATTTTATCGGGACTCCCCCGAAGCGTGGCTCGAAAGCATTCTGCAGGAAAACATAAAAGCTCTAGATTCAAACCTGATTTTATCACCGATTTACAATCAATTTCGTACTTCAAGAGATAAGATAGATTTACTTGCACTTCGCAAAGACGGGCGACTTGTCATCATTGAGTTAAAAGTTTCACAAGACCGCGAAATGATCTTTCAAGCTGTTGATTACTGGCGAAAAATTGAATTACAACGCCAAAAAGGAATCTTAAACAAAGCTAAAATCTTTGGTGATAAAGAAATTGCCGATAAACCAACGATTATTTACCTAGTCGCTCCAACTTTAAGTTTTCACCCAAGCTTTAATTTTCTGGCAAAGACAATTTCAGAAGAAATAGAAATTTACCGTTTTGATTTAAATGAAAAATGGCGAGAGGATTTGAAAGTTTTGGGAAGGAAAAATATTTAGATAAATTACTCGGCTAACTCATCCCTTCACAAATTTATATCCGATTCCTCGAACTGTCTGTAAAATCTGTGGTTTTGAAGGGTCTTCTTCTAGATATTTTCTCAAACGGACAATAAAATTATCAATCGCACGTGTGTCTGTGTCTTCGCTTAAATCCCAGACATTTTCGAGTATTTCTTTTCTTGCAACGGGAGTTCCAACTTTTTCAATTAGGTATTTGAGAAGTTTAACTTCCATTAAGGTTAGCTGAATTGTTTCGTTCTGTGTTTTTAATTCGAGGTTTGTAAAATCTATAGTTTTTCCATTTATTTCAAAAATATCGCTTTCAATAAATGAATTATTATTTGTCCATTTTTGTCGTCTCAGGAGACTTTTTAAGCGGGCAAGAAAAATGGAAAGATCAAAAGGTTTAGGCAGATAATCATCCGTCCCTGCTTCAAAACCCATCAAAACATCTTCGGGACGGGAACGAGCAGTTAGCATTAAGATCGGAACAAAATTTTTCGACTTACGCAAAGTTCTGGCAACCTCGAATCCACCAACTTTCGGCAACATCACATCCAAAACAATCAGGTCAAAAGTTTTTCCTTCAGTAGTTAAAAGATTCAAAGCAATTTCGCCGTCAGGAGCAATCTCAGCTTCAAACCCCTCAGCCTCTAAATTAAAACGCAAGCCTTCAGCGATATGTTCTTCATCTTCAACGATTAAAATCTTTTGCATTACAATTAATTTTATCGAATTGAGTTCAAGAAAGGGAAGCTTAGGATTGTATTATTTTTGTATTAGTCGGAATCGCTCATTTTTCTTTTTAGCTCTTCCGTCCAATTGAGGATGATATTTAATTTTGTCGGTAGAGTTCCGTGTTCATCCCGAACCAACAAGAATTTTTTTCCATCAGAGGAAACATCAAAACTCGTCAAAAACTTGCCTTCAAAAAGAAACTTCTTCGGAGAGGCTGAAAATCCTTGTGAAGCATTAATATCGACAGAATAAAATTTCCTCCCCGAACGATAAAATAATTCTTTTCCATCGCGTGACCAAACCGGAAACATCCCTGCCTCCTTTGTGATGGGAATTTTTCTACTCAAATCATCCCAAGGATGTACATATATATTAGGTTTTCCTGTGTCTGTTGAGAAATAAGCAATCCATTTTCCATCTGGTGAAAAGCGTGGCGTATCCTCATTGAATTTGCTTACAAAAAGCTCTTTCAAAGAATTTCCTTGTGGAGGCTTTAACAAAATATCGGATGTGTTTTGACGGGTAGCTATCAATATCTCATCTTCTGTCGGATGAATTGAAAACGCAGCGAATCTATACTTTTCTTTATGAATTTCTTCTGCTTTTCCCGTTCCATCAGCATTTTTTTTGTAAAGACCATAGCCATTATCATTTTTGGTTATATATAAAACCGATTTTCCATCAACAGACCAAATAGGAATTTCATTATTGCCACTGTCAGTTAAACGGGCTCTACCACCATCTTCTATATTGTAAACCCATATATCTTTGTTATAGACAACTGCTACACGATTTCCATCGGGTGAAATTCTCGGGGCGAAGAAGTCACCTTTTTGCTCAAAAGCAGGTGTTGTTTTACCTGTTCTATCAACCCAAACAAGTTGATTTTGGGTACGCAAAATAGTCGGGATGTAGATTAACGTACCGTTTTGAGAAATTCTGAGATTTGGGGCAAATGAAAATAATCCGGGAATAATAAGCTTTGGTTTATCTGTAGGTTTTGCAGTTGATAAATCAAAGGGCATCGCCATTAATTGTTTGTCTCTGACAAATATTAAGTGACCTGTCGAGACATATTGAGGATACCAACCTTCACCTGCTTCTTTTATGTAATCCCATTTTTCCTCATCCAGAGATAAAACCCCAAGTTCTAAACCGTCAATTTTTGAAACAGTAAAAATAACGTGCTTTTCGCTAGGTAGTAAGAATGGTTGGTAATGACGCACTTCATTTTTATCTTTATCTACGGAGGTTAGTTTCTCAGGTTTTCCGACATTTGCCGAAACGCGATAAAGTCCATCATCAGAACTAAAATATATGTACCCATCGGTTCCCCAAAAGCTTACCCTGTTTGATGGACAAGAATCACAAACAGTTATCGGGTCACCACCTTTGATCGGCACTTTCTGAATTTTGTCTGTATCTGTAGCGAATCCGATCCATTCTCCATCGGCTGAAAAGAATGCGGATTCTGCTTCTTTGGTTTCGGAAATTGGTTTTACTTCAAAATTATCTAATGAACGCAAGAAGAGCCTTGCATCTTTCTTTTGGGTACTTCGGAAAAGCAATTTTTTCCCGTCAGGGGAAATTTTTGTGTTAACAATACTGACATTGTTGCCTTTTTCACTTGTAATGGAGAATTTTAGAATCTCTTTGGAGTTATTAGTGTTTGGGTAAAACCAAGTCCATAAAGTGAAGATTCCCAATACTCCCAAAAGCCCGAACGCAATATATGCCAAAGGGCGAAAATAATTTGATTCTTTTTCTGTAGATGAAATTAAACTTGCTTTAGAAAGGGAAGCTCCTGAATTTAGAGCAGACTTCATTTCATTTAGAAGCACACGCACTTCCGTCATTGATTGATAACGGTAGCGAGGGTCTTTATTCAGGCATTTCATTATGAGACGAGAGAGAATTTGTGGAATATTGGATTTTAAGCTTTCTATATGTTTTGGTTCTTCGGTAATTAATTTACTGACTATTGAGGCATAACTATCACCCTTAAATGGTTTCTCGCCTGAGATGGCTTCATACATCACAATACCGAAACTGAAAATGTCTGTGCGGTGATCTGTTGATTTTCCTTCGGCTTGTTCGGGAGACATATATGTAGGTGTTCCCAAAACCTGTCCCGGTTTCGTTAAGCTCAAAGTTGATTCTTCTTTGTCAGTTAGATTGGTTCTATTAATTCTTGCTAAACCAAAATCAAGAATTTTTGGATTGCCGGAAGGCGTAATTAAAATATTGTTCGGTTTTATATCTCTGTGAATGATGCCCTTTTCATGAGCATGTGCGAGGGCATCTGCGAGAGCAGAAAACCATTCGAGAAAAGTTCGCAAATCTAAACCATTTTCAGGGATTGATTTTCCTAAAGATTTTCCCTCGACATATTCCATCGTGATGAAAAAGCGTTTGTCATCTGTTTCTTCGACGGAATAGACGGTAGCGACATTTGGATGATTAAGATTAGCGGCGGCTTTAGCTTCGGTCTGAAATCTTTTTACATAGTCAGAATGACTTGAATAAGAAATGGGAAGAGTTTTTACTGCGATTGGACGATTTAATTTAGAATCTTTGGCAAGGTAAACTTTACCCATTCCGCCCGCCCCGAGCTCGGAAATTATTTCATAATGCCCAAGCTTTTCGCCCGTTAAGGTCGGTAAATCTTTATGTGTCAAGAGGTGAGCTATATCTTCTGCTGCATTGCCTGAGATGAAGTTTTCCGCTTCATTATCAGCGACAATAAGCGATTCAACCTGCTGACGCAGGGATTTATCTTCTGCACAAGCCTTATCCAAATAAGCTTTCTGTTCATCTGGATCAAGTTCTATAACAGATTGAAAAACCTCATTAACTTTTTGCCAACGTTCGGGGGACATGATTTTTACTCTGTTGTAAGGTTTTTTGATTAAAAAATCTTACAAACTTTAACCGTATAAAACCTAACAACCTAATTCTTATTCAACTCGCGGTATAGCCAGGCTCGTGCGACTGACCAATCGCGTCGCACGGTTCTCGCAGAAATATTTAAAGCTTCAGCTATTTCTTTTTCGTTCATACCACCAAAATAACGCATTTCGACGATCTGGCTTTGTCTCTCATTCATCTTCGCTAATTCATTTAACGCTTCATCAAGGGCGATTAGTTCTGATTCTTTTTGTGAAGAAACGGGAAGTGCTTCATCAAATGTTATTTTTTGTTCTTCGCCGCCTCTTTTTATGGCTTTTTTCTTCCTGGCAAAATCAACCAAAACTCTTCGCATAAGCTGTGCTGAAATTGCAAAAAAATGCGTGCGATTTTGCCAGCGGACTTGGCTGGAATCAATTAACCTCAAATATGCTTCATTTACCAATGCTGTCGTTTGCAATGTGTGGTCAGAGCGTTGATTTCGCATATAGTTCTTGGCAAGCCGACGCAATTCCTCATAGACAAAAGGCATTAATCTATCAAGAGCTTGTTTGTCTCCATCACCCCAAGCAAGTAGAAGCTGTGTAATTTCTTGTGTTGTATTTTGGCTCATTTTGGTATCTCCGCAGAGAAAAGCCTTATTTACGGGAATTTATATTGGTAAGGATTCTATCACAAACTTTAGAAATCAAATAAATAATTTGTTGTCCTATTTGCAGGGAAAATTCCGTCTTAGGTAATGAGGCTGATAGAAATTATTCGTTTCAAACATTTATAAAAAGTACGGAGGAATAATAAATATGTTAGATGAAATAGTTCGAGCAGGTACCCGACAGAGACAAGATCATTTACGTAAAGATTACAAAGAAAATCCCGAAAAAGCTTTAATTACTGATCGGGCAAGAACCAAGGGCGGAGTTTATACTGATCCGTTTCATGGAAATGTTGCCATCGGAAAAAACGAATTTGGTGTTGTTTTACCATTTGGAATTCATAAAGCAGTAGGTGGATATAGCGATGCACCGAATCCCGGAGATTTGCTCTGTGCCGCTATTGCCGCTTGTATTGATTCAACCATCAGAATTATTTCCGACAGGTTTAACGTAAAGCTTATGCATTTGGAAGTTGAAGTAAAAGGCGAAGTGGATGTGCGGGGAACTTTACTTGTAGATAGAAATGTTCCCGTTGGATTTCAATCTATAAAAAGCCAGATAAACATTCGAGCTGAGGAAGGAACGGCTGAGAAAGTTTTACAAAAAATACTGGCGGCTGCTGAGCACAGTTGTGTTAATTTGCAGACTTTAATTTCCGACGTTTCAATTCAAACAAATGTAAATTAATTATGAAAACAAATTAACTTGTATTCAGGAGTATAAGCAGGGATGCTTACACTCCTTTTTTATAAAAGACTAAGATTTTTTTAAATTGCATGTCCTCTTTTTTTCTCGATTTCCGTCTTAGTAAATGAAGGACGGGAAATTTCAAAACTAATCATACAAATATCATTTGCAAGAAGTGAAGAAAATCTGCGTTCGTCAAGCGAATCCCAAAATTATTTTTTCAAAAGGGATTTGAAAATTTATACCAAAATAATAAAGGAGTAATAATATGCCTAAGATAGTAAAAGTAATGGATTGGAACGAGATAAATATAGACGCTTCCGTCGGAAGGGGCGGAGTAAATAATAAACAAGATGTATTAGTAATTCAGGCAATGTTGAAATTTGCTTTGGAAGGAAGAGATTATTTTAAGGGAGATGTTTTTCCTTTGCCGACCGGAATGATGGACGCTAATACCTTGAGACTAATTGAAAAATACCAGAGATATCTGAGATTAAAGCGGGACGTAAAAGTTTCCGTCGATGGTCGCATAGACCCATCAAAAGGTTTGTATGTAAAAGACAGAAGAAAGCTTTTCTGGACAATTATCCAATTAAATGGTGATGCTTTGGAAATGAGTCTGCTTTTCAATAAGGGCGGAAGTGGAGATTACATTCAAGGAATTCGAAATATGTTTCCGCAGGTTAATGCAATCCTAAATGGAACAGCAGTTGGAACACTAAATTTGGCTTTGGAATAATTTGTTAAATTTATTTTTCTTTAACGAAGCTTTATACCGTGGAGTTTTTACTTAAAACTTCGCGGTTTTTTTGTGTCTTATAAAAATAAATATTTTCTTATGACCGCTTTTTCAAAGTTAATCCGTCTTAATAAATGAGAGCAAAAATAACTTTCATAAAACTTATAAAAGATTTATAGCAGGAGAAATTATCATGAATATTAATGAAGAAAAATTACACAATTTATTGGGCAAATTCGTAGGCGATCTCGGAGCAACGATGTCGGCAGGTACGATCGTTATCGGTGAAAAACTTGGGCTTTATAAGGCGATGAGAGATGCGGGCAGAGCAGTTACATCCGCCGAACTTGCAGAGAAAACGGACACTAACGAACGCTATATACGTGAGTGGTTAAACACACAGGCAGCGAGCGGTTATGTTGAGTATGATGCAGAAAGCAAAAGCTATTATATGACCGATGAGCAAACTTTCGTTATGACTGATGAATCGAGTGCGGCATATCTTCCGGGAGCTTTTATTTTAGCGACATCGGCTTTACAAGCGACACCGAAAGTTACCGAAAGATTCAAAACGGGCGAAGGATTGGGCTGGCATGAACACGATGCGGGACTTTTCTGCGGAACGGAATTATTTTTCCGTCCGGGTTACGGAGCACATCTTGTCAGTGATTGGATTCCGGCTCTGACAGGCATCGAAGAAAAACTTAAGGCAGGTGGAAAAGTCGCAGATGTCGGTTGCGGACATGGGGCTTCAACAATTTTGATGGCAAAAGCCTTCCCAAATTCCGAGTTTTATGGCTTTGATTATCATGATAAATCAATCGAAACGGCACGAAGAAAAGCAGTCGAAGCAGGAGTTGCTGACAGAGTTACGTTTGCAGTTGCGAATTCTAAAAATTATCCGGGTGAAGATTACGATCTAGTTGCAACTTTTGATTGTTTACATGACATGGGCGATCCCGTTGGGGCTTCTGAATACATCAGAAAGTCTATGAATGAAGATGGAAGTTGGTTGATCGTTGAGCCATTTGCGGGGGACAAGCCTGAAAGTAATCATAATCCGATCGGACGCATTTTTTATTCAGCTTCTACCTTGATTTGCACACCCGCTTCACTCGATCAGGAAGTCGGTCTTGCACTCGGAGCACAAGCTGGTGAAGAACAACTCAGAAAAGTTGTTACGGAAGGCGGTTTCAGTTCTCTTAGACGTGCGACCGAAACACCTTTCAACATTATTTTAGAAGCAAAACCGTAAGAGAAAATTACTTTTTTTAAGCTAAGACAGAATTTGCAGAATATCACGACCCCTAAATTGTTCCAGCCTCCGGCAGTGATTTTTGTAAGTTCTGTCTCTTTTAATCTGAAAACTTTGGTAAGCGAACGATAAACGTGCTTCCGAAACCTTCACCTCGGCTTCGGACAAAAATCTTTCCATTATATTTCTTGAGGAGTTCGCGGACGATGTATAAACCTAAGCCTGTCCCTTTTTTAGTTTGAGCGGAATCATTCGGAACGCGGTAAAATCTCTTAAAAATTCTTTTTAGTTCGTTTTCAGCAATGCCTATGCCTTTGTCTTTGATGTGAATTTCGACAAGTTTTGCTTGGCGGACGCGGGTTTTGATAGCGATGTCTATTTTGTCTTTTGAGTATTTGACGGCGTTATCAAGCAGGTTTTCAAAAACCGTTCGGAGTTCGTTAATGTCACCCGAAATGTACGTTTCTTCCTGAACTTCGCTGACCTTTATTGCTTCGTCTTCCAATTTGTAACGGGTGCGAATCAGTCCAGCACATTCCTTGAGCATTTTGCCGACATCAATCTTTGAAACATTGAGTTCACGGGATTTTTCCCGACTCTTGCTTGCAAGCAGAACTTGTTCAACGGTTGATAAAAGCCTGTCACTATCGGCAAGCATAACGTCATAAAATTCTTTTCGTTTTGCTTCTTCTACATCTCTCGTTTTCAAGGTTTCAAGATAAAGTTTGATCGAAGCGATCGGCGTTTTGAGTTCGTGAGTTACAGCATTTAAGAAAGCATCCTGCTGTTCGTTTTTCTTGATTTCACGGACAAGAAACGTCGTATTTAGAACTAATCCCGTAATTATCAAAGCGAAGAAAATTATCCCGAATACAAGCAGAGCGATCTGTTGCAAATTCAACAAAATCCAGCCGACGTTCAGAGCAATCGCCAGAGCGATAAGGCTCACGCCAAGCACAACGAAAAAAATTGTAGATTTTCTGCGACGCACGGTTTCAATGGTAAACGGAAAGTGGTAAGTGGTAAATGAAAAAAGTCACTTACCACTTACCACTTTCCGTTTTACACTAAATATTACGCTGCCTTTTTCAGAGTTTTTGCACTGTGCTTTGTTTCGTTTAGATCAATTGCATAAACGTCTTTTGCTAAGCCAAGTTTTTCGAGTAGGGAAATTTGAATCCAGTTGACATCGAATTCATACCATTTCAAACCATGGCGAGCCGAACGCGGATAAGCGTGGTGATTGTTGTGCCACCCTTCGCCCCAAGTCAAAAGGGCGATAAGCGGATTGTTACGGGAATCGTCGCGTGTTTCAAAACGCTTTGTTCCCCAGAGATGAGTCGCTGAATTTACAAGCCAAGTCGAGTGCCATCCCCAAACCGTTCGGAAAGCAACTCCCCAAAGAACCATCGTCCAACCGCCGATTGCCAGCAAAACTAATCCGACAAAGACATTCGAGAGCCAATACCAATCATTTAAGAAAAGCTGAACTTTGTCCTTCGACAGATTCGGCGAATAGCGTTCGTGTGTTGACATCGGATGCGTCTGAGCACCACCTTTAAAAATCCAACCTATGTGTGCCCAATACGTTCCGTGTCTTGGAGAATGGGGGTCTTTATCAGTTTCGGTAAAAGCGTGATGAATGCGATGAGTTGTAACCCAAGAAAGTGGACCACCTTGCAAAGCAAGCGTTCCGCAAACCGTTAAAAAATACTCCATCCACTTCGGAGTCTTAAACCCACGATGTGTCAAAAGCCTGTGATAACCTAAACCGATTCCCAAACTTCCCGAAATCCACCAAGTTATCGCTGCCGCCAATACATTCTGCCAACTAAAGAAAAACAAAGCGACAACCGCCAAAATATGAAAAATCGAAACTGCAATAATCGTATGCAACTGAATCTTCTTCGACTGTGACTGTCGAAATTCTAAAACATTATCCATTAAATAAAACCTCTTATAATTGCTATAAATTTCAACGCAAGGAAAAAAGGGGATTGTGCGTCAATTTCAATCCTAACAGGTTTTCGGGTAGAGAATTGTAAGAGTTTTGTAATAGATGGAATTAGCCACGAACAGACACAAAAAAACACGAACAAGAAATCAATCTCATTCGTGCATTTTCGTGTTTATTCGTGGCTTAAATTAATCAGCAAATGCCACACTCAATTCTTTTAATTTCATTGAATCGCTTTTATCAACTTTTTGAATATCTTCGCGGTCAACATAATTGAATAAAATATCTCTCTGTTGCGGTTTGAAGCTTGCTTCGCGGATTTGGTAGCGGAGTTCTTTTTCGTTGGCGTGGGTGTTTGCACCGGCGGCGGAAACAACGTTTTCTTCGATCATGATCGAGCCCATATCGTCAGCACCGAAGCGAAGTGCGGTTTGTCCCAAACGTAAGCCTTGCGTTAGCCAAGAAGATTGGATGTGTTGTATGTTGTCTAAAAACAGACGCGAAACTGAGAGCATTTTTAGATAATCAATTCCTGTTGGTTCTTCGGTAATTTTGCGTCCCAACGCGGTGTTTTCTCTTTGGAAAGTCCAAGGAATAAACGCTGTGAAACCACCCGTTTCGTCTTGAACGTCACGAATTCTTTGAAGGTGTCGGACACGATGTTCGATTTTATCACCGATGCCAAACATCATTGTTCCTGTCGAACGCAATCCGACTTTGTGTGTGGCACGCATTACGTCGAGCCATTCTTGCGTTGTACATTTTGTCGAAACTCTTTTGCGAACTTCATCGTCGAGGATTTCGCCACCGCCGCCGGGCATAGAGTTTAATCCAGCATCTTTGAGACGTTGCATAATTGTCTCGTAATCCAAACCTGAAATTAAATGTATGTTATGAATTTCAGGCGGTGAGAAACAATGCAATTGAAAGTTGGGATATTTTTCGTGCAAGGTCGAGAGCAAATCTTCATACCATTCGATATTAAAATCGGGATGCAAACCGCCTTGCATCAAAACGCCTGTTCCGCCGAGGGCGATTGTTTCGTCAATTCGTTTACAAATTTCTCCGATTGAATGAACGTATGTGTCGGGTTTTCCTTGTCGTCGGTAAAATGCACAGAATGTGCAGACGACATTGCAGACATTTGTGTAATTGATGTTGCGGTCAATGATATATGTAACGATGTCTTTCGGATTCTTTCGCATGCGAATTTCGTCCGCCGCTAAACCGATGCGTACAAAATCGTTTGATTCCAAAAGCGTTGTGCATTCCTCGGCGGTCATACGTTCGCCGTCTAAAACTTTATCTAAAATTGGTTGAATGTTGCTCATTTTTTCGTAATTCGTAATTGATAAATCGTAATTAATTTCCCATTTTGCCAAGCCGAATTGCAGTTTGCAAAAGCCAATCTTCATATGAATCCGTTTTTATGGCATTGGCGAATTTCTATCATGGCACAATGATTGTATTACAAATCTTATACCAAAGAGTTTAGTGTTTTTACACTCATCTCCCAAATTGGTCGAAAAAAGATAAAAACAAACGGAAAATTTCATAAAATGAGAGAACAAGAACAACAATTTCGAGGAAGTGACATTGGCTTGATCGTCTTTGTATTTACGGCGATTTGGCTACTTTTATTCCATTCAAATATCTTCCGGTAGAAAGAAACTCACTCTGAACCTCTGAGCACAAAAGTTAGATTGTAAAAACTAAAAAACACCTATGACATAGCTAAAATGCTAAGTCATATTGGCATAAATCTGTTCAAATTTCGTTCAGATTGATTGATTTTTCCGTGTCAAAAAAGCCCACAAATTATTAAAAGCTAAAAATTTTCAAAAAAATTACGCCAAAAAAATATTTTCTCGCGTCTATTATTTGAGTCCTTGATTTCAAGGGTGAAAAATTTAATTTCAAATACATATTTTTATAAAAGAGAGATAGAGAAAAATGGAAAAATCAGAACAAAACGCAATTATTGATGATATAGCATTGTTGGCATTTATAGTGATAGCAGGATGGTTTCTGATGTTTGTGTCAGGATTGTTTTAACCCCCGATTCCCCCAGCAAGCTCTCCCCATTTTTCTTTTGAAAAATCAAAACTTGAAAGCCTTTCGTTGAAAAAACGGAAGGCTATTTTTTTGAAGTAAGATATTTGCTGACCTTCCATTGACGAAAATATTTAGAGGACTATAATTATATCTTTCAAAAAATGCCCCTTTTTGAAGCCGTTTTTATTTTGTGTTAATTTCTCAAGATATTTTTCGGCAAGTAGTATCACCAGAAGTTTTTAGTGTGGCGGAAAACAAGCATATAAATATCGAAACCGAATTAAGCCGCGATTTGGGTTTGATTTCGGCAATGGCGATCGGCGTGGGGACAATGATCGCAGCGGGGATTTTCTCTCTCTCGGGATTGGCAATCCAAAATGTCGGTTCGGCGGCGATAGTTTCATTCCTTTTAGCGGCGGTCGTCGCACTTTTTACAGCTTTAACTTATTGTGAGTTTGTTTCGATCTATCCGAACTCGGGCGAAGGTTATCTATACGCACGCAAAACTTTCTCAGCACCGATGGCATTTCTCGTCGGATTCGCACTTTTTCTCGGTTACACATCTTCCTGCGGTTTTTATCTAGCAACATTTTCAAGCTATTTTGCCGAATTTATCTGGCACGCACCGATCGAGTCGATCACGGGAATTATCGCTCTCGTTTTGCTCACACTTCTTAATGTAAAGGGAACAAAGGAATCGGGAAGTTTCCAAATTGTCGTAACAATTGCAAAGGTCGTTTTGTTGATGTGGTTTGTTGTTGGTGGACTTGGAAGTGTTGATCTCAATGACGTTTACAATAAATTCAGCACCGACATTGTAAAAATCGGAAGCACGGCGACCCTTGTTTTTATAACCTTTTTCGGTTTTTCGGCAATCGCTGCTTCTGCCGGAGAAATCATCAATCCCGTCAAAACAATTCCGCGTTCGATATTTCTTTCGATGGGAATCGTCACGGTGCTTTATACGCTCGTTGTACTCGTAATAATCGCGGCGAATCTAACCGAATACGATGAAGCTGCGATGGGGGAAGCGGCAAAATTATTTTTGGGAAGCATCGGCGGAATGGTTATCGTAGCGGGTGGATTATTTTCGATGGTTTCAGCAACAAATGCTTCAATAATGGCTGGCTCGCGCGTGTCTTTTGCAATGAGCCAACTCGGACATTTTCCCGAATTTTTTAGCCGTGTCAATCAAAAAACAAAAACGCCAATTCCCGCAACTGTTCTTGTTGGTGCGACAATTTTTGCTTTCATAATCGGCTTATCTTTAAAAGGTTTGGCGGATTTTGCAAACGCTGTTTTACTGCTCGCATTGATTATGGTCAACGCGGCTTTGATTGTTCACCGCCGAAAATATCCGCATATCGAAAGACCTTTTCGCGTTCCGCTTGTTCCGCTTCTGCCGATTTTAGGGATTTTATCCAATCTCTATTTGCTTATTCAGAGTTCCTTACAACTTTGGGATACGCAAGGTTTTTACGGGATTTTACCTGTAATTTTAGCAGCAGGCTCTTTGGCAATCGGTCTGGTTGCGTTTTTACTTATCAAAGGAAAAGAACCCGAAGAAGTCGAGACTCTGGAAGATGCTTTTTACGAACCTGTTTCGATTCATTCATCGCAACTGCCCGAAAAAGTTAAATACAGGATTCTCGTTACGCTCTCAAATCCCGCGAATGTTCCGCAACTTCTTGAAATCGCTCACGCCATTGCCAAAGAACGCGACGGTGAAATTATCGGCTTGCGAATCGCTGTCGTTCCCGAACAGTTATCACCAAACCGCGAAAATTTCAGCAATGATTTTTATGTAACGAAAGAGCGTCCGATTCTGGAGATGGCGAATAAATACGCGGACGAAAATAACATTCCTTTCAAGTCACAAATTGATGTTGCTCACGATGCCGCCCGTTCGATCATCGAATCCGCACAGCAACTCGAATGCGATTTAATAATTATGGGATGGAAAGGATTTACAACAACATCAGAGCGAATTTTGGGTGAGGTTGCTGATACGGTCGTCAGCAGTGCTAGAACAGACATACTGCTCGCCAAAGTCGTTGCCGGAAGTGATTTGAAAAATTGGCTTTTACCAACAGCGGGCGGAAAACACGCTATTCAAGCCGAACAATACGCCGCTTCGATCATTCGCTCAAGAGAAGGCTCGATGACATTTTGCAGTATTGTGCCGCCAAATTCGGGTGAATCAATTGTTGAGGGAACAAGCAAAATTCTCAATAAAGCCGTCGAAAGAGTTTCAAGCGAAAACGGCTTAGAGATAAAGACTGAAATAATCCGCAATAAATCCGTCGCTCAAGGAATCCTCGAAGAATCCAAAAATCACGACGCAATTATGCTTGGTGCAACAGAACACCGCTTCAAACAAATCCTCTTCGGAAGCATCCCTGAAGTCATCGCCAAAGAATCTCTCAAAACAGTCGTTCTCGTTAAAAAGGGCGAAAAATAATTTCCTGCAAGTTATTCAAAACATTTGCGTTCACTTCAACAGAATTTAATTTTGAGGTGAATGTAAAATGTTTAGATTCAATATTGTCGGAATAATTATGTATTTACTGAGCGGGGCATTAACCGCTTGTATTACCGATTGGGTTTTAGGAACGGAAAGTGACTTGATTTTTTGGAGTATGTTTGGCGGTTTTATATTGGGTTTTGACGTAATTTTTCGTGCGATTCAAAAAGATGTAACACCTGTCGAACGTTGGGTTTATGCCGATGGAGGCGGACAGTTCATAGTATTCCCACTTTGGTTTACAGGAATTGCCGCAATCGTTATCAGCTTTTTGTACTTGCAATAAATTGCAGAGGTTTTTGAGATTCTATAAGTTTATGTTTATGGGCAAGTTTAAAGTAAAGCTCCAAACCTTTCTGCATTGATTCATCAACTGAAAATGAAATGTTTTCCATTAAATATTTTGTAAAATCTTCATATGATAATTTTATTTCATCTTCATAATTCGCAATAATTTCATCCAAATGTTGCAAACCTTCATCGCGTGCTTCAGCAAAATCAATTTCGCAAGTTTCATTTCGCGTCATCCACATTGCAAAGACAAATCCAAAGCCCGTAAATTTTCGCCAAAGCTCGACTAAATCAAAAACATGCAATTCGTAATTCGTAATTCGTAACTTGTAATTAATAAGCAGTGCCGGATCACCGATTAAAAGGGCACAATCAGATTCTTCGAGCATTTTGTCTATGTCGGGTTTTGCATCAATCCATTTTGGTTCAAAACCTAAAAATTCGCGGAAGATTATTTTTGTGAGAGCGACGGATGTTTTTGATGAAATATCGAGCGAAACCGATTTAACGTTTTCTAAGTCTTTTCCTTTTGTTACGAGACAAACACTTCTGACCTGTTTTTTTGCACCGACGCAGACATCGGGAATCAATCGAACATCCTCAATTAGTTGATAAGCAATAACGGGAACGAGTGCAGCATCAACACGATTTTGAGCTAACAATTCAGCCGAACGTGCGGGGGCGGTATCCAAAATTACCTCATATTTTCCACGCTTTGATCCGTAGAGAAATGACCAAATAAGCGGTGCAGTATTTGAATAACTTGATGCTGAGATTCTCTGTTCGGACATAATGTTTTACTTCAAAACATCTTGATATTCGGGAGTTTTATCAATTATAGCTTTTGCAAAAGGACAAAGTGGTAAGACTGTCAGTTCATTTTCCCGTGCAAAATTTACACCTTTTTCGACAAGCTGTTTACCGATTCCTTCGCCACGCAAAGAATCGTCAACTTCCGTGTGGTCAATGATTATACGGCTTTTTCCTGCCTTTGAATAAGTCATTTCTGCCAAACGCTCGCCATCGCGTTCGACAAAAAATGCTCCTTTTCTTTCATTTTCTTCGTGTTTTATTTCCATAAATCATTTTTAACAAATTCAACAAAATACTGACAATTTACGATTTACGATTTACAATCTACAAATTATGAAAATTTATGATGTAACTGTTCCAATTTCAGAGAAAACTCCGGTTTATGAAGGAGACCCAAATGTGCAGATTGATTTGAAACTTTCGTTGGAAAAGGGAGATAACGCAAATGTTTCTCAAATTTGCATGGGTGTTCATACAGGAACTCACGTTGATTCGCCGAATCATTTTATCGAAGGTACAAAAAAGATCATTGATCTTGATCTGCATACGCTCATCGGCAAGTGTCGCGTTGTCGAACTGGCAGATGATGTGATGGCGATCGAGCCGAAGCACGTTGAGGATTTAGAAAATGTCGAAAGAGTTTTATTCAAAACAAGAAACTCTGAATTTTGGACGGATTTTGACCAAGGTTTTCGCAAAGATTTTACGTACATCACACCAGAAGCCGCGAAGGTTTTAGTGGAGAAAAAAATCAAACTTGTCGGAATTGATTATTTATCCGTCGAGGCATTTGATGCCAAATCGCCGGAAACTCATATAATTTTATTGCAGGATGAAGTGATAATTTTGGAGGGGTTAGATTTAAGAGAAGTTACAGTGGGCGATTATGAACTAATCTGTCTGCCGATAAAAATTGCCGATGGTGCGGGTGATGGTTCACCTTCCAGAACAGTTTTGCGTGAAATAGAATAAATTAGAAAAATCAATATGCTAAAAATTATCTCAAAATTTGTCTCTTTTATTTTTCTGACTGTATTTGTTTTTCCCCTAAACACTTTTGCACAATCAGAGCCGCAAAATGATCCTTTCGTCCAGACTTTTTCTGATCTTAATAAAACAATAAACCACCGTTCTGAAAAATACTTATTCAGACTTTTTCAATTTCGTGGAAAATATCGTGGAGGGTATCGATATACGGAAATTAACAAAGATGGAGTTGCTGTTACATTTCGACGTGTGCAATTTGCTACTCAGGCAAGTAGAGGGGCAGCCCTAGATAAAGAAGAATTAAAAAAAATCAAACAAAAACTTGCTGACTTCAGTTTATCTCGGGCTGCTATAGAGATTGAACCGAAGGAAGGTGAATCTTATTCTGCTTTTGTCTTTCAAAATAAAGATAGATTCATCCGCTTAAACTTTTTAGGTGATCTTCCTCAAGAAATACGAGAGGTACTAGATAGATTAAACATAGCCTTTAAGAAAGCAGAGAAAGAATATATAGAACAATCTGAAGCAGAAGGAAGACGCTTGCTGGCAAAATATGGTAAATGGCAAGAACTTCCAAACATACTGATTCCAACAGGAAATGGATGGACTAGGTTAAAAAATAGCAATGGAATATTGATGTTCTTGAATGGTTTTCATTCACCAATTATAGAGAAAGAACGTGTAAAAGCCCCGATTTTCTATGCTTTGATTTTATATGAAGAGGGATTCATTGTTGGTGGTGCGGGATGCTGTAGCAGAGGCGATGATCCAATTTCTCGTTATGGAATAAAATGGAACTTTTTAAATGACAAATCAAAATCAAAGAAAGAATTTATTGTAGAGCATAATGCGATAGAAAGGACTTTGAAAATTAAACAGCAAAAATATGAATTACAAGAAGGAAATTTATTTGTAATCAGATTAGATAAAAATTGGAATGCATATGTTGAGCAATTAAATACATACATAGACAAAACGAAGACAAATAGTGAAATACTCGACTACTTTAAGAAAAATCTAAGTGATGACACTTTGGAAATTCGTTAGATAGTAAATGATAAACGAAAAACGCAAAAAGAAGATAAGTAAGTTTTTAAGCCTCGTTTTACGTCACAAACCCGAGGCGGCTGGTGTTTTTTTAAATGAAAACGGTTGGATAGATGTCGATAAACTGATTAAAGGAAGTAAAGCAAATGGAAGGATTTTTACAAAAGCAGAATTAGAAGAGGTCGTCGAGACAAATGATAAGAAGCGTTTTTCTTTCAATGAAGATAAAACCCAAATTCGTGCGAATCAGGGACACTCGCTTGATATTGAGCTTGGATTAGAGGAGCAAATTCCGCCGAAATTCCTCTATCATGGAACAGCAGAACGGAATCTCAATTTGATTTTAAAGAGCGGTTTGCAAAAAATGAAGCGACATCACGTCCATCTTTCGGCTGATATCGAAACTGCCCGAAATGTGGGAACAAGATATGGAAAGCCTGTAATTTTTAAGATTGATACAGAGAAAATGATTGCCGAAGGATTTAAATTTTTTGTTTCGGCAAATGGAGTTTGGTTGGTGGATGAAGTTCCGCCAAAATTTTTGGAAACTTTGTAGTTTAGATTGGAAACTTTGTAGTTTAGAAAAGAGTATTTGTAGTTAATTATCTGACAAACTCTTTTGATAATGAATAACCCCCCCGAAAGCCAAAAAATAGCAGACGTGGATTTGTTGAAGCTATTTCAACAAGAGCCGAAGTATGCCTGGAATTTGTTCTGCGAAAAACATTCGGATTTTATCTTTATGGTCTTGCGGCGGATGGGATTTGATTATGATGAAGCGATGGAACGTTTCGTGTATGTTTTTGAAAAACTGTGTGAAGATGATTTTCGTCGTTTGAAATCAGTAAAATATGCGGGTGATAGTGGAGATTTAGCTCCTTGGCTAAGGCAGGTCGTTAAAAATTTATGCGTAAACTGGGCTTGGTCGGAAAATGGTCGGAAGAGACTTCTGGGTTTTGTCAAAGAAATGCCCGAACGCGAACAACGTATTTTTCAGATTCATTTTTGGCAGGGAAAAACACCTTTTGAAATCTATGAAATTTTGAAACTTGAGCATCATTCTGACGTAGAGATCGGAGATGTTTTTGATGCTTTGGAGAAAATTACAGAGCATTTAAGTCAAAAGAAACTTTGGCGTTTGATCAGCGGTTTAAGTAAGGCTCAGCAAAATTTTTCTCTTGATTATGAGGATGAAGAAATGGGTTTGAAAATCGAACCTGTAGATATAAAAAATGATAATCCCGAGATTACATTGCAGAAAAAACAAGCTTCAGGGCAGATAAATGAAGCACTCGAACATCTTTCTGTACGGGAAAAATTGGTTGTGCAATTTCGTTATGAAGAGGCGATGACCTTAAGCGAAATTGCTCAAATGCTCGGTTGGGAAAAGCGTGAAGCAGTAAATCTGCACAAGTCAGCAATTTACAAATTAAGAAAAATATTAAAATAGTTTCGCCAAATGAGAGGATTTATCTGTTATATATAAATGGGGGATATGTCAGAACAAAATTGTCCAAGTAAAGATGAATTATATCTTTTTCTCAAGGAAGAAACTTCCACAGAGCAAAGAGACGAAATAGAGCTGCATTTAGCGAAATGTGCGAATTGTCGGCAGAATCTTTCATTTACCTTTTCCGAAAGCTTTTCGGAGTTGCAGGATGTTAAAGCTCCGAAAAAATTGGTTGAACAGGTAAAAGAGCTTCCAAATAAAAACCTAAATTTGAGTCAAAACGGAAAAACCGAGTCAAATAAAAACAATTCCGTGCCTTGGTATCGGAGAAACCTTTTGCAGATTGCTTTTGCCGCGAGTTTGCTCATATTTGCAGGAATAATCGGAGTTTATGTCTTGCAGTTTCAAAATAATTCGCCATCGGATGACGTTTTAAGAAACGGCTCAACAAATAAATCCATTATCCAACTCTTAATACCCGAAAATAACGCGGAAATTTCAGCTGAAGAGATTAAATTTACTTGGTCAGAAATAGATGAAGCCAAAAATTATACGTTAGTTTTGTCAGATGAAAAGGGCGACATTATCAAAGAGATCAAAACAGATGCTCCGAGCATCGAGAAATCATTTTCTGAAATTGGAATATCACAAGGAAGAAATTATTTCTGGCAGGTAAAGGCTAAATTAAAAGATGGTTTGAGTTCGGAAAGCGAAACCAGAAAGTTTTCGACTACAGAAAAATAAGCTAAAAATGTAAAAAAAGTTTGTATGTCCCCCCGAATACAAAAAGTTTTTATCTTCTTTATTATTGCCATTTGTCTTTTGGCAATTACAGCTTTTTACGTGCGAGTTCCATTTGGCAATTGGCTTTTTGAAAAAGGATTGGAAGCCAAAGCAGAATGGAAGCTTGAAGAGGCTGTTAATTATTTTGCTTGGTCAGCAAGAGTTGGAAATAAGACCGATGAGGCAAATTTTGAAAAAGCAGTTTGTTACCAACTTCAAGGTGAATTTATAAAATCTCAAGCACAACTCGAAAAACTTCTCGCTAGTTCAATTATCAACCAAGAGCTAAAAGCAAAAATCCTCAATATAAATGGTCAAAACCTGTTTAATCAAAACAAATCTGATAAGGCTTTGGAAAGCCATCAGGAAGGTATAAAAGTTTCCCGTTTAATTAATAACAAAAAACTCGAAGCCGAAAATTTAATCGGTTTAAGTCGTGTTCTCTATCACACAAAGGGAAAATTTGATGAAGCAAAAACTAATCTTGAAAAATCTCTGAAGATCGGTCGTGAAATAAATGATGAATTGATAATTGCCCATTCTTTGCGGCACATAGGCGTTATTTTATGGTGGGGAAAGGGTGAATTAGATCGTCCGCTTGAAGAGTTTTACAAACCTGCACTTAAGCTTTACAGAAAAAATAATGATCGCAGAAGCGAAGCGATGATGCTCAGCAATATAAGTTTTATTCATTCTTTCAAAGGCGATGGTTTTGGACAGCGTAAATTTCAAAATGAAAGCTTAGCGATTAGAGAAAAAATTGGCGACAAGGCTGGAATGAGTGAATCCTATAGAGTTTTGGGGAATATATATCTTGCTGCCAGAAATCTTCGCAAAGGACGTGATTATTTACTCAGATCCATTGAATTAGCAAAAAAGATTGGGTTTCGCTTAAGTCAAAATGAATCGGAAACTTATCTTGGAGCAGTTCTTACCAATCTTGGAGAATATGATGAAGCGGTTGCTATTTTCAAAAAGTTATACGAACGTGAAAAAGACAACCCGATCTTGGCGCTTAGCCGTTTGGGGGGAATTGCCAACTGTTATTATCTCAAAGGAGATTTGGAAAAAGCACTCGAATATCATAAGGAAATTTTAGAAATGCATCGCAAAGAGGATGTAACGGATGTTCGCTCTTGGATTGCAACTTACACCTATCTGGGAATGACTTATGTGAAGTTAGGCAACCTCGAAAAAGCGGAAGAATCATTAAATAATGCTACGAAAATGCGTGAAAAAAATAAGGATGCAGCGATTCGGGGACTTCCTTCTTACAATATCGCTCAAGCTGAATTAAATTTTCGAAAAGGCAATTTTCAGAAATCCCTAAAGTTTTTAAAAGAAGCCGCTGATGATGAACTAACTCTTTTTGCTTCGAGCGGAACAAATCTTGTGAATAGTCCATTTCCCGAGGATTATGCATGGATTTTTTCGCTTTTGCTTGAAAAATTAAATAAAGAAATTCCGGCAAAAAGTGGTGAAAATAATGCTGCGGAAGAATTAGCTTTTCGCTTTTTGGAGCAGAGGCGTTATCGCTCTTTGAGAAATTTTATTGTCCGTTCGAGCAGTAAAAATATTTCAACAACTCAAGGCAGCGAAAACGAGAAAGCATCTTTGGCAGGAATTGAAAGACTTAATGAGCAATTAAAAACAAACAATAATCTTACACTGGTAAAGAATTTGCGGGATGCTTATAGCCGATATGAAAACATTGTTATGAAAGAGCAGTTTTCAAACAATATTCAAAATGCGATCAAAACTGCACGCCCCGTAAAAATAAAAACTGCACAAGAAAACTTGGATGAAGAAACTGCTTTGATCGAATACATTTTTGTTGAGGAAAAGACATTCGCTCTTGTTCTAACAAAAGAAAGTTTGCGTAGTTTTCTTCTGCCAGTTACACGCTCAAATGTTAAGAATAAAGTAAAAATTTTGCAGTCTTCGCTTGTTGCAAAAAAAGAAACAGAGGATTGGCAGCCGATTGCTGAAAGTTTGCGTGAAGGTCTGATTAAACCAATCGAAGATGCAAAGGTTTTAGAGGATAAAACCCGTTTAGCAATCGTACCTTTTGCATTTTTACATGATCTGCCTTTTGCGGTTTTACCCAATAAACAGGGGCGTTTTTTAGTCGAAGATTATGTTTTGTTTTATCCGCCTTCAGCAACCTTTTTACAGAAAGAATTCAAAAACAAAACTGCTGAAAAGTTTTACAGTTTTGGAATTAATAAGACTGAAAATTTACCTGATCTAAAATTCGCCGTAGAGGAATCCAAGTCTGTCACAGAAATTTTCGCAGGTGAATCAAAAATTGAAGACAAAGCAAACGAAACTGAGTTTAAAAAAATTGCTCCAAAAGCAAATCATCTACACATTTCAACCCACGCCATTGCTGAACCAGAGATGCCTCTGTTTTCCCGTATGCTTTTGAAATCCACGCAAGATGACGATGGAAATTTAACTGTTCGGGAAATTTTTGAACTCGGAATTGATGCTGAGCTTGTAACGATTGCCGCCTGCGAAGGGGCAAAAAGTTTCTCAGCAGATCAAGAGGGTTTAATCGAAATTGACCGCATCGGTCTAACCGAAGCCTTTCTCCATGGTGGTTCAAAAAGTGTCCTCGCAAGCCTTTCGCCTGCCAGCGATAAGGCAACTAAAGATTTAATGACAAGTTTCTACACAAATCTCCTTGAAAAAGATAAAGCAACCTCACTCGCCAATGCCCAACGCGAAATGCTCAATGGCGGAATAGATTCAAAATTCACACACCCAAAATACTGGGCGAACTTTGTCCTCATCGGAACTGATCAATAAATAAATACTCAATTTCTCCATCCAAGATAAATTGTCTGTTGAATAGATATGAACGGCTTTTATAGCAGGTTCATATTTTACTGAAGGAGTTTGAGAAAAGTTTATGAGGAAGAGAAAAACGTCTTTGATATTTAGTCTTATAGGAATGTTGATTTTGAGCACAACGGCGGTTTTAGCATACGTTCCAACCGGAGATGCTTCAGCAACGGGAACATTAAAAAGAGATAGTCAAATTTTTGCAAGAGTCGGCAAAAGCAAAACACGCCTTGGCAAAGTTTACGTCAAAAAAGCGATTGTTACAGATAAATTTGGTCGGGAAAGAGAGGTTGAGTGGAAATATGTCGGTGGAAAGGGAACTTCAAGACCAACGATAAAATTTACAGGCGAAGACAAACCCAAAAAAGGTGAACATGTATCGCTTGAACTTGAAACACAAGCAAGCGGTAGTCACGGAATACTAGATTTACATCTTTATTAATTAGGAAAAGTCTGCGAATTCATAATGAGTATTTTTATTCGAATTGAATTTGCAGGCTGATTTTTGTTTTGGGAAAGGAGAATACATATGAAAAAAACTGCACTTATTTTATTTACTGTATTTTTTAGTTCTTTAATTATGGGCTCTTCCTCAAATGATGTTTCCTCGCACATAAAGAAATTTGAAAACACCAAAATAGAGCTTGCTCTAAATGCTCGTAGTAATGGTTACAAAGTTATCGAAGAAAGGCAGAAAATTTATGTTCAAGCAATAAATGTTCTAGACCCGATAGAGAAAAAGCGCGTGGAAGGCGAAGGGAAATTGAGAATCATTTGTGATGAAAAAAGACAATTGCAAGCATCGGTAGATGCCTTATTTGATAATGGCGGAGCAGGGAGAATTTTAACTCCTTGTCGGAGTAGAGAAATACAAAAAATTTTAGCGATAGTAACACAAGAAAATATAAATCAATAGCACTTGTAAAATGCGGATTACTTTGAAAAAAAACAAAGCTTTTCAAAGCCAAAGGAGAACTGAAAGGATGCGAAATTTAATAATTATTTTAGCAATAAAAATACTTTTATTATCAACCTCAACCTACGCACAAAAGTATGATTGGGCGATTTCAGCAGGTGGAAAAAGTGTCGATGAAGGCACATCCGTCTGTATGGATTCGGTTGGAAATAGCTATATTACGGGTTCTTTTTCAAGCCGTCCGTTTAAGCTCGGTGGTTTTTCATTTACAAATACCTCAAAGCCTTCATACAAACCGACAATGGATATGTTTGTTGCCAAACTCGATAAAACAGGAAAGGTCGCTTGGGCAATTCAATCCAAAGGTTTAGGTGAAGAAAGAGCAGTCGATATTGCTTGCGATACAACAGGGCACATCATTGTGGTTGGCTCTTTCAAAGGCAAAAAAGCAACTTTCGGCACAAAAGAAATTACCAACCCGAGGGAAAATTCACGATCAACCTTTATTTTGCGTGTAAATAACATTGGCAAAATAAATTGGGTTAAAAATGAAACCGGAAGTGCCAATGTTAAAGCTGTTACAACAGGATCTGACGGAGAATTTTTTATTACGGGAACATCAAATTTCCGTACAAAATTTACGGATCAGGAAAAAGGACCAAAAAAGAAAAATATCCCGACGGCTTTTATCGCCAAATATAAGCTCAATGGTTATTTGCAATGGGTTCACCATATTCACGGCAAAAGTGGTGGGGGACAGCGAAGTCAACAAAGTGGGGAAGCAATTTTTGCTACAAAGGATTCACGTTTTATATACGTGGCAGGTTGGTTTCGCGGTTATGTGAAATTCGGCGAAGCAAGCACTATCACTAGCAATAATTTCAGAGATCCGAAAGTATTCGGCGGACAAAGAAATTTATTTGTTTCAAAGTTTCATGCCGATGACGCCAGAGAGGTTTGGACGACAAGCATTGGTGTAACTCAGGTCAATCGTAGCAGTCCAGCTGTCATCAAAGATATAGTAGTGGACCATCAGGGGAGTAGTTTTGTAACAGGGCATTTCCCAAGCATTTTGCATTTTGGCGAAACTAAATTTAGAGCCACGCCTTCAAGAAATAAAAATACATACAATTACGATGTGTTTCTAGCTAAATTTCACCAAGACGGAAGCCCGCTCTGGCAACAAAAAATCGGCGGAACGGAAGACGATAATTCCAATGCGATTGCTTTAACGAACAAAGGTGTGATGATAACCGGAAAGGTTAGAGGTAAAGCCAAATTCGGGAAACTTGCTATGTCAGGTTCGGGGATCACGGGGATGTTCACAGCCGAATATGATACAAATGGAAACCCGCTTTGGGCAATCGGAACAAAAAGTGGTTATACTGGCGTAAATCAGGGAAATGGAATTGCAACAAATGGTAAAGAGACAGTTGTTATCGGTACGTATCTCGGTAATCAAATCGGGTTTGAAAACATAAAACTGGCTCAAGTAGGTTATACAAATATTTTTGTTGCTAAAATGCAGTAATTTTGGAAAGAAACACTAATGAATTTAAGGAGTTTTGTCTAAGAAAGTGTCTGAAAACTAGAGAATTAGAATAAATCAGAAATGAATAGAACACGGATAACGAAGATTACACGGATTCTCGCAGATAATTTTTTCAGAATAAATCTGCGAACATCCGCCTGATCCGTGAAATTCGCGTTCTATTTTTGGTAATTCTGTAACTCAAGAGTTTTCAAACAGCTTCTAAGGATAAATAATTATGATGAATAAACTAATATTTTCGATTTTCGCGTTACTTTTAATCGTAACCTTTAGCACATCGGAATCTAACGCTCAGGCAGATAGATCTGTAATGAATAAAGATAAAATTGAGCTTGAGAAAGATGCTCGTAAAAATGGTTACAAAATTTCGGAAAAGGGCAAGAAAATCTTTTTTCAAGCAAATAATGTATTTGATCCGTTCAGAAAAAAAGTCGTTGAGGGAGAACATGAACTTCGGTTTCGCTGTAATCCTGAGGAGGCTCTCAGAAGAAGAATGATCAGACTTTCGGGCGGAATGTCACAGAGAGTTTCAATTGCCTGTGCAATATTAATTGATCCAAGGATTATAATTTTAGATGAACCAGATACAAATTAGACTAAAAATCGTTTTATCGCTGTTGGTAGTTTTAACATTGTGTAGTTGTTCTTATTTTCAGACACAAACGGATGGTAATCAATTCGCTTCGGAAAATAAAAATACGATAGATTTATCTGCTGAAAGTGATTTACCCGAAGACGATTTAACAGATACTTCGACAGACGAAACATCAGAAGTAAAATCAGATGCCATCTACATAATTTTTGACGCATCGGGTTCGATGTGGGGGCTTTTGAAAAATAAATCCCGCAAGATTGATGTAGCAAAAAACGTTTTGATTGATTTTGTCGGCGGAGATTTTTCGGGATATGAATTGGCTTTTAGAGCGTATGGTCACAGACACAAAGATGATTGCGAAGACACGGAATTAATAGTTCCTTTTGGAAAACCCGACGAGGCGATCTCACCGATGAAGAATTTTGTCGGGAAAGTAAATCCGCTTGGACGCACGCCGATCACATATAGTTTACGGCAGGCTTTAAAAGACTTTGGTGATCGTTCGGGTGAAATAATTTTGATAAGTGATGGCATAGAATCCTGCAATGCCGACCCTTGTGCTTTGATTCGTGAATGGAGAAAGAGCAATGTGAAAATTAAAGTTCACGTCGTTGGGTTTGGCTTGGATGAAAAATCAAAAAGCACCTTAAAATGTATTTCCGATGCGGCGGGAACTGAATATTACGATGCTCAATCGGCGGAATCTTTAGCTGATGCCTTAAAGAAAATTAAAGACAAAGCTACTTCAAGCGGATTTGGTTTAAAGGGATTTGACCCTGCCGGAAATCCGATTCGCGTACAAGGTACGCTTTCTCAAAATGGGAAAATTCGTTACAAAGTTTCCAGCAACGGACGATTTCAGATTGAAGAAGGCGAATACGAATTGCAAGCGGGAGTTCCAACAATAAACGGCAACATTTATAAACCTGTTACGAAAAAAGTAAATGTTAAAGCCACTGGCGAAACCTCTGTTAAGGTTACTGTCCCTGTTCCCCCAAGAGTTAAGGCAGAATATGTAGATTCCGAAGGCGATAAAAAAACTGGGGGCGTTGTTACAGTTTGGAAAAATGGTAAAAATATCGCTAGATTTCGCCAGATCGATGAGGTTTTCATTGATGAAGGAACTTTTGAGTTCCGTGCATTTCCAACTGGTTTTGGTGTGAATCCTCCGAAATCAAGTCAGGTATCCGTCAAAGAAAGTTTTTCAATAGGTGATCGCAAAAAGATAGTTTTCAAATTTGCGAGAGCCGTTCGTGTAACTTTAAGGCTGAAAGCTAAAGGAACAAATGAGCGTATGCCCGGACTGCTTGAACTTTGGCAAAATGGTGAGAAAAAATACACCGTAAATACAAGCAGATCGGTTTATCCCGGAACTTACACACTTGTTTATCCAAATTCTCTTACGCCATTTGAAAAGAAAAATGTCGTCATCACAAATCAGGCAAAACAGACTTTTGAATACGAAGTTCCTGTTGGGTTTGTAACTTTTATTTACCAAAAGTCAGATGGCTCACGCGATAAAGATGCTCGCGTATTTGTTGGACGCTCAGAAGGAAGACGAACTACATTCAAAGTTTCAGGAAAACCAATTCCGCTTACGTCTGGAAAATACTTTGTAAAAGGTTGGAGACAAAAAGGAAACTATGAAGATGTCACTTTTTCAGTCAAAGAAGGCGAGAGAAAACAGGTTTTTTTAAGAGCCAAATAGGGAATTCATTTATAAAGCAATACCCGTCAACCCAATTCATAGGTTGGCGGGCATTTTTTGTATGTTATAAAATTCTTAAAAAATATGTACATTTAAAACCCATGCAAAAAAATGAGTTTTCGCAAAAAAGAAACGAATTTCGCCAGAAAAGTGTTGAGGAATTACTCAAACTTCTTTCAAGTGAAAAGCTTCAAACAAGATTTTTTGCCGAAATGGCTTTGCGAGATTTGAGTGGGACTTGACTGGACTTTCAACCTGCGAGTTCGGAGGAGGAAAGAGAAAAGGCAATAGAATCGTGGTATAATTGGTGGCAGGAACGAAAAAATAAGTTCAAAAAGCGTTTAGGAAGTTTTGAAGTTGGTGAAAAACACAAACCCCCAAAATAAGAAATTGGAGGTATCTCCTATGAAAACCGATGAAAAAATCTACCGCGAAAGAGTTTACGAAATAGTCCGCCAAATCCCCGTAGGTCGCGTTATGACATACGGGCAAATCGCTGAAATTCTCGGTGAAGGCTACACCGCACGCACAATCGGCTATGTCATGCACGCCGCCAACACTGAAATCGTCCCTTGGCAAAGAGTCATCAATTCACAAGGCGGTTGCTCGACCGGAAAAATCTTACTCCCCTACAACATCCAACAAAAAATCCTCGAAGAAGAAGGTATCGAATTCAACGAAAAAGGACGGTGCAAGCTAGACGAATATCGCTGGTATCCTGAAGATTTTGAGAGCAAAATTCCTGAAGACAATAAACAGCCGAGTTTGTTTGAGTAAATTTCAAATTTCAACAAAAATGGAAAAAGAAAAGAAATATCTGATTTTGGAAGTAATTATTTATACTTTACTAGCAGCTAGTTTTGTAGTTGTTGCGACAGAATTACAGGAATACTTCAGATATAAAAGCATTAAAGAATCAGGACTTATTTTTTACACAGCTAGGCATGGTTTTGGGCTTGGACCTTTACTTTTGGGAATTGGGATTGCAACATTTTTGGGATTATTATTTTTTCAAAAAAGTAAAAAAACAATTGCGTTAAAATGGTCATTTATTATTGTTCTGTCTTCGATTCTATCTATTTTTATACAAGTCTTCGTTGTTTATCTTCATCATTCGATAGAAATAAATTTTGGGGATGTATTGGTTTCAAGAAAAGAATCAATAATAAACCTACCAATCTTGCTTGCACTTTTCACTTGTGTTTTTGTCGGAAGCAAAGCTTTTATTAAAAATTTCAAAAGCAGAATATTATTAAAGTAAATATAAATGTCTCACAAAGTAATGAAATAGTAAGCTGAGCACTTTTCTTTGTTCTCTTCATATTAAGGTCGTGCAACAATGAATGCTTCTAAGCCCTAAGTCTTAGAAAAATTGTCTAAAACTGTCGGCGATGAAAATATCTTAATTGCATCGAAAAAGGTTGAGTCGAATGATATCGGTGCAGTGAAGCTTTTAAGATTAATTTTGCCTCAATACAACCATCCGCCAATTAATCACCACTCATAAGCGAAATACTGATTTATAAATCAAAACTTTATTTAATGACGGATAGAGAATTGGTTGAACATTTCTTGGAAACAAGAGATGAGAATACCTTTAAACAAATTTATCGTCGGCATACATCGGCACTTTATCTACTTGCTTTACGCTTAAATGGCGGAGCGGAAAGCGATGCACAAGATGCACTCCAAGAAACATGGATTCGGGCGTGTCGTAAGTTTGCAGACTTTAATTGGAACTCAAAATTAAGGACTTGGCTATCGGGAATTTTGATTAATTGTGTTCGTGAAATTTATAAAAAAGATAGAAAGAAAAATGAAACAGAACTGGTAGATTCTGTCTTTTCAAGGAACGGTTATCAAACAAACAAAGACTTTGATTTGGAAAAGATAATTCAGAATTTGCCATCAGGTTATCGAAAAGTTTTGGTGTTGCATGACATAGAAGGATACACGCATGAAGAGACAAGTAATTTTTTAGAAATCAGCATAGGTACTTCTAAAAGCCAACTCTATCATGCACGTAAATCAGTCAGAAATTCATTATCAAAAGGGCAAGAGATAGAAAGATGAAAGAAGAATTTGAAGATTTTTTGAGCGAACAAGAAAAAAGTCAATTTGCGAATTTGCCACGGGAGAAAAGTCCGCCGAATTTTCTGGAGGAAGCTATTATGAAGAATTTAAAAAAAGAAAATCTTATACACACAAATGAACAACAAGGTACTTGGAGCTTTTTCAAGTTAGCGACAGCATTTGCAACTGCTTTTCTGATTTTGGCGTTTGGCATTGCGATTGGTTTTTGGTTAAACACTGATACAAATACTTTGGCGGAGAACAAAAATCCTCAATATATTTTGCTCTTGCGTTCTGATTCTTCTCCGCAGGCAACAAAATTATCAAACGACGAAATTACAAGAAGAGTAAAAGAATACACGTCTTGGGCAAATGAATTAAGTGAAAAAGGAACGCTCATAAGTGCCGAAAAACTCAAGTCAAAAACAGAAATTTTAGATAAAAATGCGGAGACAAGTTTGAGTGCTAACGATGATGCAGTTGTCGGTTTTTTCGTCATCAAAGCTGAAAATTATGAAAAGGCAAAGTCTGTCGCAAAAGATTCTCCGCACTTAAAATATGGCGGCAGAGTCGAAGTTCGGGAAATAGACAAAGGGCAATAAATTCTAAATGCAAATAAGGAGAAAAAGAAAAATGCGTAACTTAAAAACACTTTTATTTTTGATTTTTTGCTTCGGCATAATGTTTACAAATGTGCAGGCTCAACACGAGCATCATAAAAGTTTAACAAAAAACAATTCCAAAAATGTTTCAAACCATAATGCAAAAATGGCAATGAAAACTTTTGAGAGATTAAAAAAACTCGAAGGAAAATGGAAGGGAAAAAGTACGAAAGGCTGGGAAGAAGAAGTTAGTTACAGAGTAATCGCCGCAGGTTCTGTAGTCGTCTCAAATTCATTCGACGCACATCCAAATGAAACGATGATGACGATGTATCATATGGATGGCGATAAATTAATGCTTACACATTACTGCGTCGCCAAAAATCAACCTCGCCTCGTCGCCACATCTTTCAGCGAAGACGGAAATACAATCACCTTCACATTCAAAGACGCAACCAACATCCTGTCACGCAATAAAGGACACATGGATAAATTAATCTTAAAATTTACCGACGAAAGTAATTTCACATCACAATGGACTTGGTATCAAAACGGAAAAGAAAATTGGATGGAAGAGATTAAAATGAAAAGAATTAAAGATACAAAGAAATAATCTTTCGAATATAAATTCTGTAAAAAAACTGCTGATGGATTTCGGCAGTTTTTTTTGTTTAGGGAAACTCTCTCTTTGTGTTCTCTGTGTCTCTGTGATGAAATATCCACATGTTCAAATCAATTCATTTTGAGTCAAAAGGTCGTGCGACGACGAACGCTTCCAAGCCCGAAGTTTTAGAGAAATTATCTAAAATTGTCGGTGGCGAAAATATCTTAATTGAACCCGAAAAGGTTGAGCCTTATGGTGCAGATGCTGTGAAGGAAAAGTTTCCGCCGGAAGCGGTTTTGTTTCCTGAAACGGCGGAAGAAGTTTCCGAGATTTTGAAACTTGCCAATGAAGAGATTTTTCCCGTTACGGCACGTGGTGGTGGCGTTGGTTACACGGGCGGTGCTGTGCCTGTTGATGGCGGAATTGTTATCGGCACGGATAGGATGAATAAAATCATTGAGATTTCAGAGGAAAATCTTTATGCGATCTGTCAGCCTGGGATTACGACCTTTGAATTGCAACAGGAAGTTGAAAAGTTTGGATTGATTTTTCCGCCTGATCCGGCGAGTTATAAAGATTCGTTTATTGGTGGCAACATTGCCGAAAATGCGGGCGGGATGCGGACTCCGAAATATGGGAATACGAAGATGTCTGTTTTGGGGTTGGAAGTCGTCACGGCAACGGGCGAGATTATCCGCACGGGCGGGAAGACCGTTAAAAATGTCGTCGGTTTTGATCTGACAGGATTGATGTGCGGTTCGGAAGGTATGCTCGGGATTATCACCGAAGCGACTTTGAAATTGCTTCCAATGCCCGAAGCGACGGCGACTGTTCGTGCGTCTTTCAAATCAATGGAAGAGGCTTGCGAAGTCCTGACAAAATTCACACCCGAAGGCTTGCTTCCAATGGCGATGGAAGTCATTGACCGCAACTCGATCGGTGCGATTGAAAAAAACTATGCCTTCGGATTTTCACCTGAAACCGAAGCACTTCTGCTCGTTTCAGTTGACGGCGAAAAATCGCAGGTCGAATGTGAATCAAAACTCATCGAAAAGATTCTGCAAGACAACGGCGGTTTCGATATTTTGCGTTCCCGAAGCAAAGAAGACGAAAACAAACTCTGGGACGCACGCCGTGCAATCTCGCCATCTTTGATGAAATACAACAACCTAAAAATCAACGAAGACGTCGTCGTCCCACGCTCAAAAGTCCCCGAACTCATCCGCCGCGTCGAAGAGATCGGCAAAAAGCACTCAACATTCGTCGCCAACTTCGGACACGCCGGCGACGGCAACATCCACGTCAACTTCATGTGCGATCGCCACGATCCCGAATCCCTAAACAACGCCCGCAAAGCCGTCAAAGAAACCTTCGAACTATCAGTAAAACTGGGCGGAACAATCTCAGGCGAACACGGAATCGGTTACGTCAAATCCCAATACCTAGACATCGCCATAGATCGCTCAACTCTCGAAATAATGAAGTCCATCAAAAAAGTCTTCGACCCAAACGGCATTTTGAATCCAGGGAAAATGTTTGTTTAGATAGAATTATTTATGACCCCATCAGAAGAGCTAACTTATAAATTGTGTAAAAAATCCTTTTTATCCTTATGGAGTTTTCCAAATCCTAAAGGTAAGAAAAATAAAGAACTCTGTGACATTCTCGTAGTTTGTGAGCCTGACATTATTATTATTTCGGTTAAAGAAATTGAGTATAAAGATACAGGAGATGAAATAGGTGTAAATAGATGGAGAAAGAATGCTATTGAAAAATCTTGTAAACAGATTTATGGAGCCGAAAGGTGGATAAATTCAAATACCAGCATTCTTACCAAAGATGGAGAAAACAATATTTCTTTTCCAACAAAATCTGATCGGCAGGTTCACAGAGTTTCAGTTTCATTAGGTAGTAAAGGCAAAGTTCCGATGAGTTCAGCGGATTTTGGTAAAGGATTTGTTCATGTTCTAGACGAAATTTCTTTAGGAACTATTCTTGGTGAACTAGATACAATATCTGACTTCATCAAATATTTGACAGATAAAGAAGAATTCTTAAATAAAGGTATTCCTACCATTGTTAATGGCGGAGAAGAAGATTTACTGGCATTTTATTTATCAAATAACCGAACTTTTCCTGATGAGCCTTCTATGATTGTTTTAGATGGAAACCTTTGGAACAATTATATAAATGATTCAACTGTTTTGGATAAAAAAGAAGCAGATAAAATTAGTTACATTTGGGATCAAGTTATAGAGGAAATTTACCAAACTTATTTAAGTTCTAATTTTATAACAGGGGACTCTTTTACCAATGAACTCACAGATTTAGAAAAAGCGTTAAGGGTAATGGCTAGAGAAGATAGATTTGCACGAAGGCGAATATCTATGAGTTTAGTAGATTTTTTACAAAATTTTGAAAATCAAAATATAAAAGCAAGGATAAGTCCTAATTCAAGTTGCAAAAATGAGGTGTTATATGTATTCCAAGCATCAAAATACGATGGAAATAGACAGATGAGTTTTGATGAACTTCAAATGAGATGTATTGTCGCCAAAGGATTAAATACTGATAAGACGAAAATAATTGGCATAATGACAGAGTTTTCAGAACTCGAGAAAGGAAGTGCTACATCGCTTTGTTTTCTAGAAATAGATGAATGGAATGAGGAGTGGCAACAGAAAATGGATTTGATACAAAAAGAACTAGGTTATTTCGCTAGTCCAAGAAAGACAAAGTTTTCAGGAGATAAATTTACTAGAGAATATCCAGATTTAGAGAATTAGACAATTTTGTCGCCAAAGGCGACTAACATAATAGCGTAGGGTGAAGGCGTTTTCTGCCGAAACCCTACGTCTTTGAAGTTAAGGGATTTGCTCGCTGTAAGTGAGCAACAATAAACGCAGATTGTTCGACACTTTCAGCGTCGGATTTTAATTTTTATATAACGTAGGGTTTCGTTCATACTTCACTCAACCCTACGCTATTATATTTGTCGCTTTCAGCGACAGGAAGGCTTTAACTATTGTAAATAGAACTAATCACTTCTAAGTCTTCCGCCACTAATAAAATCAATGATAGAAAAATAGCGTTTCGGGAAGTTTCTGTTGATGAAACTTAATAAGCGGGAATCGAAGCCGACTATTATGCGTGGGTTTTTGGTTTTTATGCCTTTGAGGATTATTTCGGCGGCTTGGGCGGGCGAGGTGCGGGCGAGGTTTTCGTTTTCAAGGGCACGTCTTTGGGCAATTTGTTCTTTTGAGAGCAGAACGTTTTTGCCGATGCGGGCGGTGTTGGCGATGTTTGTACTGACTCCGCCTGGGTGGACTACGGAGACTGAGATTTTTGTGCCTTCTAGTTCGTGGCGTAGGGATTCAGTGAAGCCGCGGACGGCAAATTTGCTGGCACAATAGGTCGCTTGTCCGGGCGGTGCGATGAAGCCGAAAAGGCTTGAGATATTGACGATGTGGGCGGATTTTTCTTTTTCGAGATGGGGCAAAAAGAATTTTGAGCCGTAAACTACGCCCCAGAAGTTTACGTCCATCAACCAGCGTATGTCTTCGATGGAAACTTCTGCTACCGAACCGCCGAGTGCTACACCTGCGTTGTTGATAATGTGTGTGGCTCGTTCGTGTTGGTTAATGACATCTTCGGCAAACTTACGCATTTCATCTTCGTTACCGACATTTACGATGTGAGTTGTTAGTTTTAGGTTTTGGTCGTTGACGAGTTTTTCAGTTTCTTTTAATTCTTTTTCATTGACATCGGCAATGGCAATTCCTGCAATTGATTCTTGGGCAAGATGAACAGCTAACGCACGACCGATTCCCGATGCTGCACCTGTTATAACCACGACGCTTTCTTTTGTTAGGCTCATAATTTTTAATCTTGGATCTCTTTTATAACTTGCCACTAGCTTCAGCTAGTGGGACAGATTTATCAAAAGTTTTTGGCTTTAGCCTAATTTGTGCTGAAGCAATAAGGATGATTGATTAGTTTGATAAGTTGGGCTAAAGCCCATAGTTTTTGCATTTGCAGTCCACTAGCTGAAGCTAGTGGCAAGTTATAGAAAGATAAAATGAATAATTCTAAAATTATTTTTGCAAATTGCTTTTTTTCTGGGAAGTATCAAAATTAGCTTGATTGTTTCGCAATGCTTGCTTTTTCCTTTACCTTTTTCTTCGCAGGTTTTGCCTTGAATTCCATCGTTCCATCATCTATTTGTCCGTAGCGAAACATTTTTATGTCTTTGATGTAATTTTGGTTTACACGCCAAGGGAATTCTGAGCCTTGTTTGGGCATTTCTTTTAAAGCTCTTTGGATGTAGCCTGACGAAAAATCTACGGGTGGTTCGGCTTTTACGTTTGAGTCTTTTAGACGTGGCGTGGCGATGGCGTAGCTTTTTTCGTCCATAAAATTCAGCATACGGCAGATATATTGGGCGGTTAGGTCAGCCTTTAGCGTCCAAGATGCGTTTGTATAACCGAAGGCGGAAACTGCATTTGGAACATCGCTGTACATCATTCCTTTGTATGTAATTGTTTCAGATAATTCGACGGGTTTTTCATCAACGACTAATTGCAAACCTGCCATAATTTTCATCTTTAAGCCCGTTGCCGTAACGATTATGTCGGCTTCCAATTCTTTGCCCGATTTAAGTTTTAAGCCTTTTTCAGTAAACGTTTCGATGTGGTCGGTTACGACATCTGCTTTTCCTTCATTGATTGATTTGAAAAGGTCGGAATCGGGAACAAGGCAAAGTCTCTGATCCCAGGGATTGTAATGTGGTGTGAAATGTTCTTCTGCTAGTTCTTCGCCGATTTCTTTTTTAACTCCTTTTTTCAAAAGACTTTTCATAAAAGACGGGGTTTTGCGGGAAAGAGTGAAAATTCCCAATCCCATCAAGACGTTTTTCCAACGAGAAATTGTATAAGCCGCACGATTTGGCAAAATTTTGCGAAGTGTGTTGGCAATAAAATCTTTTGCGGGGACGGACAAAATATAACTTGGCGAACGTTGAAGCATCGTTACATGTTTGGCTTTTTCTGATAATGCAGGGACAAGCGTTACAGCAGTTGCACCGCTTCCAATTACGATTACTTTTTTGTTTTCGTAATCAATATCTTCAGTCCATTTTTGTGGATGAACGATTTGCCCCTTGAAGTCATTCATTCCTGAAAAATCAGGTGTATAGCCTTCGTCATAATCGTAATAACCTGTGCAGAGATATAAGAAATTGCAGCTTAAATGCTTTTCTTCGTCACCGACTTTTGCCGTTACTTTCCAATGGGCATCGTCGGTTGACCATTCGGCTTTGGAAACTTTGTGGTTGTAGCGAATTTTATTGTCCAGTTCAAATTCTTTCGCTGTTTCGTTGATGTATTTTAGGATTGCCGGACCGTCAGCAATGGCTTTCGGATCGTCCCAAGGTTTGAATCTATAACCGAGCGTGTACATGTCTGAATCAGAGCGAATTCCCGGATAGCGAAATAAATCCCAAGTTCCGCCCATCGCTTCGCGTCCTTCCAAAATTGCAAAACTCTTATTCGGGCATTCCATTCTAAGATGTGCTCCCGCACCGATTCCAGAAAGTCCTGCACCAACAATTAATACATCAAAATGTTCCATATCTGCTAAACTACTTTTTTAAATCTAAAAATAAAATGTAGCAATCATTTTACACGTTCAAACATTTATGAAAAATCTTATTTATTTAGTTTTTGGAATTTTGTTATTGACCGTCAATTTTTCTGCTCAAGAAAGTAACAGCGAGAAGTTTTGGAAATCTTTAGAGAAATTGTGTAGAAAAGCTTTTGCGGGAGAAATCATTCACGCACCTGAAAATGATTCATTTCGTGGCAAAAAGCTGGTAATGCACGTTCGTGCTTGTGAGAAAAATCGCATACGGATTCCGTTTTTTGTTGGTGAAGATAAGTCGAGAACTTGGGTTTTAACAAAACGAGAAAACAGGATTCAGCTAAAGCATGACCATCGGCACAAAGATGGAAAACCTGACGAAGTTACGATGTATGGAGGAACAACGGCGAATAGTGGTTCGACAACTCGACAAGCCTTTCCTGCAGATGAAGAAACCGCAAAATTAATTCCTGCCGCTGCTTCAAATGTTTGGTGGATTGATGTTGATAAAACGAGTTTTACTTATAATCTAAGACGTGTCGGAACAGACAGATTTTTTAGTATTAAATTTGATTTAACAAAGGAAATCGAAACGCCGGAAGCACCTTGGGGATGGAGCGATATCATTCCTCTGAAACTAACAAATCATAAAGCACTAGACCGTTATCCAAGTTTTTCACCTGATGGAAAGAAGATTTTGTTTGAATCTAACCGAAACGGGAATTGGGATATTTTTGTGATGAATTCCGATGGTATAAATGTTCGACCAATTACAAGCAATCCTTCCAATGAACGCTTTCCTATGTTTAACAAAACGGGAACTCACATTGTTTTTACAAGCGATAGAAGCGGCGATTCAGAAATCTATTCAATGAAATTGGATGGTTCTGATTTGAAACGTTGGACAAACAAAGAAGGTGCAGAAAATTTTCCGGCTTGGTCGCCTGATGGGAAACATATTTCGTTTACGTCAAAGCTAGATTTGTTTTTGCTTGATACTTCCAATTCCGAAATAAAGAAATTTGCTTCTACGGACTTTCGAGATGTTTGGATGCGTTGGTCTTTGGATGGAAAGATGGCGACGTTTTTTTCAAGGAGAGATACGGAAGATAAAGATGATGAAATTTATGTGATGGATTTTCCAAATGGTAAAGTTAAGAGAATTACAAATCGAAAAGGACACGACTTTTGTCCGAGTTTTTCCAATGACGGAAAATATTTAGCTGTATCGGCAGTTGATGAAAAATTGGGACGAAGCATAAACATCATAGATTTGAACGGCAAAATAATTGCTCGCAGAGGTTTGGGTTTTGGGAGAGTTACGGAGCCGAGTTTTTCGCCTGATAGCAAGAAAATAGTTTATGTTGGTAGCGGTAAAGACCGCAACAATGAGATTTATGTTGAAGATATTAAGTGATTTTAGTTTGGAATATGCTTTTTCATAAAGTTTGCAATTTCATTCAATGCCTCGTTAGCCTCGGGCATAAAGCCTTTCATCATATGCCAATCGTGAGTTAAATTTTCGTAAATTGTGAGTTTGGATTTGCCTTTGTTTTCTAAAATATTTTCGTGTGTTCTTTTTGAATCGTCGAGCAATAGTTCGGATGAACTGACTTGAAAAAGCATTGGCGGAAGATTGTTTAATTCTGCATAAATTGGTGAACAGAAAGGGTTTTCGGGGGATTCATCTTCAAGATATATCGGAGCAAATTCATCTATGTTTTCGGGGAAAAACATCATATCTTTTCCCTCGTTTTCAAACCTGGATTTACCCGTACCTTTTAAGTCTGTCAAAGGCGAAAGACAAACTCCGCAAGATGGCATCTCAATTCCGTTTTCACGAAGCCTTAAAAGCGTAGATAAAACTAAACCGCCGCCTGCCGAATCTCCTGCGATGGCGATTTTACTTGCAGAAACTCCTTGTTCCAAAAGCCACTTATAAGCCTTTTCGCAATCATCCAAGGCGGCTGGGAATCTGTGTTCCGGAGCGAGTCTGTAATCTGTGCTGAAAACGCGAAAGTTTGTTTTTTTAGCAAGCGTGGCAGTGATTGGACGATGAGTTTCGGCGGAGCAAGCGACAAATCCACCGCCGTGTATGTAAAAAATTACTCTGTCTGAAGGTTTTCCATTCTCAAGCCATTCGCCGCGAACGCCGTTTTCATCAACTACATCTAGATCTAAACTTCTCGTGTGTAACCAGTTAAGCGGTTTGGGAGAGCCAAACTTTTTCCTCGCACGTTTGGCTGTTTCAAATTCGTTATCGCCCCATTTTCGCGTCCGAATGGTTTTTCGTGAAATAAAATCAACGACTTTTGATTGCCAGGATGCCATTTGTTAATTTTCTTACTCTTCAAAACCGCTGTCAATCGGTTCCCAAAGTTCGATTTTGTTTCCTTCGGGGTCAACTATCCAGCCAAATTTACCGTATTCGTATTCTTCGGTCTTTTCCATAACTTCAACGCCTTCTTCTTTCAAAACTTTCAGAAGTGCATGAAGGTCATCAACCCGTAAGTTGAACATAAAATCTTTTTTCGAAGGCTCGTAATAATCTGTGTCTTCAGGGAACATTGAGAACACAGCCGTTTCACCCGATCCTTCGCTTGTAAAACTCGCATAGACTTGTCCGTTAAAAGGGATTCCAAGATGTTTTTCGTACCAAGCTGCCAGACTTTTTGGGTCTTTTGCTTTGAAAAATGCTCCGCCGATTCCTGTTACTCTTTTCATATTATTAGTTACTCCTATTTAAGATATTGTGTTGCATCAATGAAACAACGGTATCATTCTAATTGTCAGCGTTGCAAGTCTAGCTAAAACTTTTTTGACTTGATTTTTATATTTTGGGATTTTCCAAGATGTGGATTAAACCTTTAAACCCAAGGAGTAGTTTCCTAAAAGTAATGTCGTCTTCTTTTGCTCTGTTAGTCTCCAACTGAAAATAGCCTCGCAATTTATTGCGAGGCTATTTTCGGATAATCCCTACGGGATAAATTTTTAAGCGTTGTTTTTAGGACACTATCAAACCCAAGAAAATCTAAGTCAACTCAAAGCCAATCTTCGACGCACAATTTTGGCGAAATATAGTGCGACTAAAAATGTTACGAGCATTAATGCAGAAGCTGTCCAGAATGTGCGGAAAATTGTGTAATCATCAATTTCACCAAAAGCGTTATTGAGTAAAACTCCTGCGATTGCGGGACCGATAGCACGTGCGAGTGATGCTCCTGATTGCATTACGCCGAGAGCTTTCCCTTGTTCTCGTTCACTGGCAATTTTTGATGCAAGACTTGTTAAAGCAGGTGAAGAGAGCGAATTTCCGAGCGAGAAAAATGCGATTCCGACAAGCAATGCGGGCAATCCGCCATAATTGGGACCGACATATGGCACAATAAAAAATGCTCCAACCAAGATAAGACTTCCGACGACAACAAGCCACGATTCGCCAAATCTTTCGGCGAGTCTGCCGAATAAAAATCCCTGCATAATTACAGCTAAAATTCCTATGTATGCGAAAAGATAACCATTTGCTTCGGCATCATAACCGAAGCGAAAAAGCGTATAGAGTGCGAAGGTGGCAGTCATTATCGAAAATGCCGTGATGAGCAGGAAATAAAGTCCCGTGAGAATCGAAAAACGCGAGTCCCTAAGTGATTCAAAAAGTTCAGCAAAGCGATTTTGTTTATTTCCCTTGGCTGATTCGCGGTCTTCTTCCTTAAGAGATTCAGGCAATATGAAATAGAGTGCGATGGCATTTACGGTTGTCAAAATTGCGGCAAAAAGAAACGGAACATGAATTCCCCAACGGCTTAAAATTCCGCCGATTGCGGGACCGAAAATAAATCCTAAACCGAACGCCGCACCGAACAAACCCATTCCTTTTGCACGATTTTCGCGGGTTGTTACATCGGCGATATAGGCTTGTGCAGTCGAGATATTTCCGCCTGTTATCCCTGCGACAATTCGCCCAAAAAACACCATCCAAAGTGCCGTCGCAAAACCTATGAAAAGATACCCGACGGCTGAACCTAAAAGCGAAAAGAAAAGAATCGGACGACGACCATATTTATCTGAAAGTCCGCCTAAAATTGGAGCAAAAACAAACTGCATTGCAGAATATGAAGCAAAAAGCATCCCAATTTCAAATGGCGTCGCTTGAAACAATTCACCTTCAACGTAAAAGGGAAGTGCGGGAATGACGATGCCGAAACCGATCAGGTCTATAAAGACTGTTATAAAAATTATCGCAATCGGTTTGGTGAAGAATTTGTCTTCTTTTGGTTGGTTGAAATTCCCTTTGTTCATCTGAATTTAAAGTTAGAACTTTGAGGTTTGAATTGCAATTTGAGAAGAGTCATATTTGAAATACTTTTTTAACTAACATATTATTTCGCCATCTTAGAATAAATTAAATGGAGATACTCCTATGAGACGCTCTCACGGTATAAAGATTGAAAAAGCTGTTTCGATCCTGTTTAAGGAAATAAATGTAGATTTTAAAGAATTATTTATTGCTTTAGGAAAAGCTGTATTGGATGCAAGCGGTGGCGGATATGGTTCGGCACTTGGAAATGTTCTTAGTTCGATTAAATCCTTCAAAATCAAAGACGATGTAAATCAGCTAGCTTGGACGCTAGTCTATCGCTCTACCTGTCGGGCGATAATTATGCTCGTAAAAGAAAATGAAGATCGAATTAGAAGTGCCACAAAAGGATTTACATTTCTTGCTAACAAAACCAAGATAAATAAGACGAATACTAAAAAAATTGCGGAGCAGCTTGATTACAACATTTCTGCAAAGAAAATTGTTTTAGACAGTAAGTTTTTCAACAATCCAAGAAATTTTCCCGTTCTTGAAGACCTCAAGAAACCGCTTGCAGAATGGTTGGAGCATTTTGGTTTGGATAAAGTCCAAGCCAAAACTATTTCCGAAAGATTGCCTTCATATTTTCCTGCCGCTCTTGATGACGAATTACGTGACGGTTACAAAAATGATCACGATTATCGTTTGATTGTCGAGCAACTCTTTACACCCGCGACAGAAGCTGCCGAAACTGAATCCGACTTTTGGCGTTATTACGTTTATTTACGCAAAAAGATTGATGAACCTGTTTTTGGACAAACTTTTGGTCTTCGGCAAGTTTTTGTTCCATTGCGTGCTTATCACGAAGAAAAAAGTGATAAAGATTCGAGACAAGTGGATATACAGGGACAAGATTTTCGATACGGTCGAGAAAAGAAAAAGATAGTCGTTGATCTGCAAAGTGAACTGGAAAAATGGGTAAAGAATAATAATAAACGAGACTCGATCAGAGTTTTGCGGGGCGGTCCGGGTTACGGGAAATCTTCGGTTTCTAAAATGTTTGCGGCAACTCAGAGCGAAACGGGAAGTCGCCGTGTTTTATTTATTGCACTTCATCTCTTTAAACCAAAAGAAGATTTGCAGGACGCACTGAAAGAATTTATTAAAAATCAAGGCTTTTTCTCAAGACACGATTTACTAGAATATGAAAATGATGAAAAGTTTTTGTTGATTTTCGACGGATTGGATGAACTGACAATGCAAGGCAAAGTCGGCAATGAAGTTGCTAAAAAGTTTGCAAGGGAAGTTCGTAATTTTGTTGAGAGTGCAAATGCTTCGAGCGAAAAAGAACCTCGCTTTAAGGTTCTGATCTGCGGTCGAGACATCGCTGTTCAAGCAGGTGAAGAAAGCCTCAGCAACAAAACAAAAATCCTGCACCTTTTGCCTTATTACATTACTGAGGATAAAAGAAAAGAATTTAGTGATCCTGATAATTTACTTGAAAAAGATCAGAGAAATGATTGGTGGAAAAAATACGGCAAGGTAACCAAGGAAAATTACAAAAAACTTCCCGATGAATTAAGTCAGGATAATTTAACCGAGATAAATTCTTTGCCCTTGCTCAATTTCCTGATAGCTCAAAGCTATGACCATGGCAAGATTGATTTTACAAAAGAGCCGAATCTTAATGAGATTTATTACGATTTGATGAAGTCGGTTTATGACCGAGATTGGGATGAAAACGATCATCCAATGACAATGGGAGTCAGAGAAGAGGACTTTTTCAGAATTTTTGAAGATATTGCAATTGCCGCCTGGTACACGGGAGAAGCAAGAAGAGTTACGGTCAGAGAAATTGAGAAAGTTTGTGAGCGAAGTGGCTTAAAACCGCTTTTAGATAAATTTAAGAAAATGGCGGAAGACGGAGTTTCATCGCTTTTGCTGGCTTTTTACTTTAAGGAATCAGGCATGCGTTCGGAAGAAATGGAAAAAACTTTTGAATTTACGCATAAGAGTTTCGGCGAATATCTTATTGCACGAAAGATTGTCAAAGGAATAAAGCGAATGTGCGATGAGATAAAACGCCGTGAAGAATCTTACGAATCGGGTTGGGATAAAGTAGATGCACTTAAATACTGGACAGAACTTTGCGGGAAAACACAGATTGACGGATACTTGCGGAATTTTATCAACAATGAAGTGGCTTCGGAATACAAGAAATCTGAAAAGGAAGTTGCAATTTGGCAAAACAGAATTGCCGAACTATTTGCTCAAGTTCTGCGTCATTCGATGCCGATAGAAAGAATTGACCCTGAAATGCGAAAAACTTTTAAAGAGGATGTTCAGTTAGCGAAAAATGCAGAGGAAACGCTTCTTGTTACGTTAAATGCTTGTTCAATGAAAATAGGTAAAATTACTGATGAAGATATTTTCAAAGCTTCTAACAACGAAAATTCTGCTTTGTTAAATGACTGGTTACGATGGGTTCATACTTCTATCTCCAGAGATTCTTTTTTACATTTACCTCTCTCAAAAATAAATCTTAGCGAAGCAAATCTTAGCGAAGCAAATCTTAGCGAAGCAAATCTTAGCGGAGCAAATCTTAACGAAGCACGTCTTAGCTTTGCAAATCTTATCGGAACAAATCTTAACGGAGTAAATCTTAGCTTTGCAATATGGACAAATGGGAAAAAGATAATCGGAGGGGAATTTCCTGATTTTGAATTTGTAGAAAGTTCAGATGAAGATTAAGAAATTGCTAAAAGTCTTTTCATGTCTCCTAAGTCTATTTCAAATATTTCTTTCCCTTTAATTCATCGGGTAGTAATCCTTTCTCACCATCGTCTTTGCCGTAACCTAATTCTTTCATCAATTTTGTCGGAGCGTTTCGGAGTTTCAAAGGAATCGGCAGATTGCCGAATTTTTTTGCGTCTTCGAGAGCGGATTTGTAAGCATCATAAGCCGAGCGGTCTTTTTTACAGTTTGAAAGATATGCGACTCCGTGGGCTAAATTTATTCCCGCTTCGGGCAAACCGATAGTTTCTACTGCACGGAAAACTTCGTTGGCGACGACGAGTGCGGTTGGAACGGCGAGACCGATGTCTTCGGAGGCGAAAATTACCATTCGGCGGGCGATGAATTTCGGGTCTTCGCCGGCTTCGATCATACGTGCGAGATAATACATTGCCGCATCAGCATCGCTGGCACGCATCGATTTTATGAACGCACTGATTGTATTGTAATGCTCTTCCCCTTTTTTGTCGTAGCGTAAGAATTTTGCTTGGAGTGTGTTTTTGAGCGTTTCGGGTGTGATTTTGTCTTTGTGAAGCTGGGCGGTATTATCAAGCATTGTTAATGCTTGACGTGCGTCGCCATCCGCCATTGTAACAAGCCAATCTCTTGCTTCACCGTCAAGATCAAAGCCTGTCCGATTAATTATTGTTTTCATTTCTTCTGATTTCAGTTCTTCCAAAACAAAAACTCTGAGACGTGATAAAAGTGCGGAGATGACTTCAAAACTTGGATTTTCGGTTGTTGCACCGATTAGTGTTAGCTCGCCGCTTTCGACAAACGGCAACAAGAAATCCTGTTGGGCTTTGTTAAAACGATGAATTTCATCGAGAAATAAAACTTTCGGGCGTGCAGTGTCTTTTCCCTTTTCGACGATTTTTCGTATGTCGTTTTTGCTTGCGGAAACAGCGGATAGCTCGTAAAAATCCGCATTAATCGCATCGGCGTAAATTCTTGCAAGAGTCGTTTTTCCGACGCCGGGTGTGCCCCATAGGATGAAAGAAAATATATGACCGTTTTCAATTGCCAAACGTAGTGGTTTTCCTTCGCCGACGAGATGTTTTTGTCCGACAAATTCAGACAGATCTTTCGGGCGGATTTTATTTGCGAGCGGATTCATTTGAAAAAAAATATAAAACATTTTGGCTCAAAATCGAATCAAAGAAACTGAAATTGCAAAGTTACCTAATAAACTCAAAATTGCTCAAATGCTCTCTTCCCGCTCAATCGCCAAGTGATTTTTGGCGGAAACTTTTGTAAGATAACAGGCAAATAAAATACAAAATTTGGAGATGTCATAAATTACTTATGCGGAATGTGTTTAAAACTAAAGTTTTATTTTTGTTGATCTTTGCTTTGGCTTTTGTTGGTGTAAGTGGCGAAATTTACGCTAAAAGTGAGAGCTCAAATGCTGTGGCAAAAGCTTCTAAAGCACAAACGACACCCGACATAGATTTCACGATCTCAATGTCAAAACCCTGGACTCATCTTTTGGAAGTTCAGATGGATGTTAATTGGGCACAGATGCCAGCACAACTGGAAGTGAAAATGCCTGTGTGGACGCCGGGAAGTTATCTGGTTAGGGAATATGCACGTCATGTTCAGGATTTTACAGTTCTGGATGCAAATGGAAATGCTCTGGATTGGCGTAAGATCAATAAAAATACATGGCAGATTGATACAAAAGGAGCAAAAGGTGTTCGGGTCGGTTATAGAGTCTATTCCAATGACTTAACCGTTCGTACAAACGAATTGAATTATGAGCATGCTTTTATAACACCTCCGGCAACTTTGATGTTTCCGAAAGGGCAGATAAAAGCACCTTCTACAGTAAAAGTTAATCCATACGGGAATTGGAGAGTTGCAACGGGATTGAGACCGGTTGTCGGACAAGCGAACACATTCAGGGCAGCAAATTTCGATATTTTATATGATTCACCAATTGAAGTAAGTGATTTCAAAGAGAAAAAGTTTACGGTTCGAGGTAAGTCTCATCGTTATGTTGTAACGGGTGAAGGAAATTATGACCTCGACAGAATAGTTGAAGATACAAAAAAAATCGTCGAAGAACATTATAAGATGTTTGGTGAGTTACCGTATGAGGATTATACCTTCATATTGAATTTACGCGGTGGCGGCGGGTTAGAACATCTTAACTCAACTGCTCTGCAATGGAATCGTTGGGGTTTTCAGCCTGAAGGCAGATACAAGGCTTTCTTAAATCTCGTGGTGCATGAGTTTTTCCATTTGTACAATGTCAAAAGATTACGTCCTGATCCGCTTGGACCTTTCGATTATGAAAATGAAAACTATTCAAAATTGCTTTGGGTAGCGGAAGGAACGACTTCATATTATGAATGGGTTTTGATGAATCGTGCGGGAATACATAACCCCAAATCTGTTTTGGCAAACTACGCAAGAATCGCCCAAAGTCTGGAAAGGCAACCGGGCAGATTTCAAACAAGTCTGGAAGAAGCTAGTTTTGATGCTTGGATAAAAGGTTATCGTCCCGATGAGCATTCGGTAAATCGTCAGATTTCTTATTACAGCAAGGGCGAATTAGTTAATTTCTTGTTAGATATTAAAATTCGTACCGAATCCAAAGGAGCAAAATCTTTGGATAATGTAATACGGACTATGTATGACGATTTTTACAAGAAGCGAAATAAGACTTTTACATCCGAAGATTTTCAAAGAGTTTGTGAACAGATGGCAGGAACGAGTTTAGATAGTTTCTTCAAAAAGTACGTTAGTGGTAAAGAAGAAATTGATTACAATTCTATTTTGAATGATATTGGCTTACAGATGGTTAAACTCCGACCTGAAAATGACAGACCTTACTTTGGAGCAAATGTTCGTTCGGGGCAGGGAGGAATGAACATTACATCTATTCCAGCCGGAACGCCTGCCTCAGAATGGGGGTTAAATTCGGGTGATTTAATTGTCGCTCTGGATGGTTATCAAGTGACAAGTCCGCAAGCAATGAATTTTCACATAAACAGGAAAAAAGCTGGAGATAAGATCAAAGTGACGCTATTCAGACACAATAAGTTACGTGAGATGGAAGTGACGCTTGGAAAAACTCCTGCTTCGGGGTATGCGATCATTCCTGTTGCAAATCCTTCCGAACAACAGAAGAGTTTATATCAATCATATTTAGGGGCTAGCTTAAATTAAACTCTTTACATAAAATAAACAGGGTCTGCAAGATTAGGAGAATTATTTATTCTGCTTTCTTGTTTATCCTGTTTTATTTTATTTTGAGAAACTATGTTCTACAAAACTTCTGCAAAACTTATTTTGGTTGTACTTGCTTTATTGGCGACAGCTTGTCCCGAAAATGCAGTCAAAAAAGAAGAAGAAAAGCCTAAAGCTCCTTTGAGTGAAATTCCGGCACAACTTCTCAACTATCGTTTTGAAGCGGATGTTCCCGCACCGTCTGATGAGAAGAAACAGAATGCTGATCAGATAAACGAAGCCGTTCGGTTGGATTTTGATAACAATCGTCCGCAGGAAATGTTGGATAAAGCTTTGATTTCGCCTGATAGCAAAAGAGTTTTAGCGGTTTATCATAAAATCGGCGATCTTCAGACAGAGTTTCGTTTAGATATGTATTCTGCTGAAGGCAAGCTTTTGAGTAAGATCACTCATGAAGAAATGGCTGTTCATTTTCCAGATACAATCGTTTGGGCACCTGATTCTCAAAATGTTGCGTTTGTTGCTATGGTGCGTGGCAGAACTGATCCGCTATCAGGAATTGAAGACCCCAAGAAGGAAGGTGAGAACAAAAATTCCAACACAAATACAAAAGCTGAAGTTGTCGAAACAGCGGACGGAAATACAAACACAAATACGGAAACTAATACCGAATCAAATACGAATACAGAAGCTACTAACTCCGACACAGGAGATTCACTGGAACCGCCAAAAGATGTAATAACCTTTAGGACAGAACAAATTTATATCTGTAATGCAGATGGAGGAGATGTAAAGCCTCTTACACAAAATGAAGGACTAATTTATTTCTATTTTACATGGGCACCGAATAGTTCAGCTTTGGCGGCGTTGGCAACTCCTATTACCGAATGGAGAATTAGAAAACAACGAATGGGGAATGCGGGATATTTATTTGTTCCGATGGGCAGACCAAGACTTGTTGAAAAAAATGGACGCGAGCGTCTTCTTGATGATTTTGGAACTTACGTTCATCCCGTCTGGTCGCCCGATTCAGCAAAGGTCGCGGTTGCTTATAACAAACAAGTCAGGATTTACGATGCGGTTGCCGCAAGACCAACGCAAGCGGCAATCCCTTTGAGAAATGATTTATTACTTGCTTCAAGAAAATATGATGAAAAGCTAAAGACTGAAGAATCAAGTAATACCAATACAGAGAATAGCAATACGGAAACTCCGAAAGAGAACAATGCGAATTCTCAAAATGCGAACGCAAATTTGCCAGTAAATCAGCCGGAAAGTGCTTTGCCTAATCCAAACACTTTGGTTTCTTTTAACCCGATTATCAATCTTGACTGGTTGCAAGCTGATTTACTTTATCTACAGACGGGTTTTGTTAGAGATATGCAGATTGAAGCCGAAAGTGTTAGAAGTTATTTGCGTTGGCATCGTCTCATTTTAAGTTCACAGGTTAAAACGATAAATAAAACAAATCAGAATTAATTAAAAAACGGTATGAATTATAAGACTATTGCCGATGTTTATGAGGCAAATGACAGAATTCGGGAAAAGTTAAAAACAATCGTAAGCGAATTAACTGAAGAACAGGCAAATTTTTTACCGGAAGGAGAAAAGTGGCATATTGCTTCTGTTATGGAGCATCTTGCAACGGTTGAAGAGGGAATGACCAAAATTTCTGCAAAGCTTCTTTCAAAAGCTGAGACAGATGGAAAAACATCGGATGGAACTATAAGGCTTTCTGAAAATTTTGTCGAAAGTATCAAAAAAGCCGATGAAGAAGATCAAAAATTTGTAGCTCCAGAGAGAGTTCATCCACAAGGGCAACAGACGGTTGCTGAATCTCTCAAGAAAATGGAAACAAACAGAGAATATCTCAATAATCTGCGTTCTAAGTTTGAGGAAATAGATGGGACAGAATATGCTTTTCCACATCCTGCTTTCGGAAACCTAACCGCACAGGACTGGCTGGCACTTATTGGAGTTCACGAAATACGACACACGAATCAAATTAAAAGAATCTTGTCTAACCAATAATGACTTCTAAGTTAAAAATTTTGTTAGCTGATGATGACCCGGTTTTGCTTAGGCTCTTACCTACGCAACTTGCGTCTGATGATTTGCAAATCTCTACTACTAATAATGGACAATCTGTTATAAACGCTTTGCAAAAAGATGATTATGATGTGGTCTTGCTTGATGTAAATCTTCCGGACATTTCCGGTGTAGATGTTTTAGCAAAAATCAGGCAGACGGAAAACGCTCCTGAGGTAATAATGCTTACCGCTGACAAATCTCTGGAAACAGGCGTTATGTCTATGCGGCGCGGGGCATATGATTACATTACAAAACCTGCTGATCCCGAGCATATCGAAACTCTGATTCGCAAAGCCGCTGAAAAATATAATTTAGTAAAACAAAATGAGAGATTAAGAGTTGCAGTTCGACAGCAAAATGAGGCTTCTGGAAGTCAAGGCGTTTACAAAAGCCCAGCTTTGGATGAACTTTTTGCTCAAGCTGAAAGAGTCGCTCAATTAGATACGACACTTTTAATAACAGGTGAATCGGGAACTGGTAAAGACGTGCTTTCGCGTTGGATTCATTCCCAAAGCCCCAGAGCTGATTTACCACTTATTTCCGTTAACTGCGGTGCTTTACCCGAAAATCTTTTTGAGTCAGAGTTTTTTGGTTATGAAAAAGGAGCATTTACAGGAGCAAGCAAACAGAAAGTTGGTTTAATAGAAGCCGCAGATGGTTCGACTCTTTTTCTGGATGAAATTGGAGAAATGCCTCTGACGATGCAGGTTAAACTTCTGCATTTTCTGGAAAACTCAACTTTCAGAAGGGTCGGTTCAACCCGTGACATAAAAATAGATGTTCGCGTCATCGCCGCTACCAACAAAGTTTTGCCTGAGGAAGTCGCCAACAAAAATTTTCGTGCAGATTTGTTTTATCGCTTGAATGTCATAAGTTTTCATCTTCCATCTTTGCGTGAGAGACCTGAAGATATTCCCAATTTGTCAGAGTTTTTCCTAGAGAAATTGGCACAAAAATATAATCGTCCGAACCTACAATTAACCGATCAAGCTATAAAACAATTGCTTTCTCACAAATGGCATGGAAACATACGTGAGCTCAAAAATACGCTTGAAAGGAGTGTTGCTCTATCCATAGATGATTTGATTGATGAGATTTATGGACTGGCAAGTCAAAATATAGATATTATCCAAAATGGTGATTCTCCTAAGTTTGAGCCAATCACATTGGCTGAGCTAGAAAAAAAACATATTCTCAAGGTTCTTTCTACTGTTGATGGAAACAGGGAAAAGGCTGCATCAATTCTAGGTATAACTTCCCGCACCCTCTACCGAAAGCTTAAAGAATATAAATCATAATATCTGACAAGATGTCACAAGATGAAAAAAATGGTATGACAAAATGTCAGTACCCTGATCTTTCACCTTTGATAAATTCTGTATATATTTTAATGAAGTGTTGTAAATACAAGGTTTGCAGATATTTCTCAAAATTAAAAAACTTTGGCACGCAGGTTGTAATTAAATAAAAGTGCGGAAGGCGTTTCCGACAGACAAAAACCTTAAATTGGGGGCAAGGTAATTGACAACAGGAAACGTCTTTATGCAAAGCATATGAAAAACTTTCTTAATCTTAAACTGAGGTCTTGTGAGTATTAAATCTGGGGGGATTACTTATAAGACCTTAGTTTACGGACTAAATTAAAAAATAGTCCGTAACTAAAGATTAGATGTGAGAAAGTGGGGACGGGGGTAGCCCTCTTTCTTGCGGGCTCAGTCTTGATACGGACCCTTCGAGACTGAGCTTCACACTTTTAAGAAAAACGAGGTTGTCAAAACCTCGTTTTTTTTATGGACAAAGGAAAACAAATATCTGTATCTTTATGTTAGTAAAAGATATGTCTCACGTAAGTGAAGAAAATAAATCCGAACAAGAAAGTTTGAGCAGTAATCAAACCGAATTGATCCTGCAGTCATTGAGCGAAGGTATCTGTCGTATCAATGTTCAAGGCAACATAACTTTTGTAAATGCTTCAGCGACGCGTATGCTTGGTGTTGATAATTCTTCAGAAATAATCGGCAAACATTACGGCAAAGTATTTTTCAACAAAACTGAACTTGAAGACTCTGAAGATGTTTTTGATCCTGTCCAATTTGCTTTAGACACAGGCGAAACTTCTCACGTCAATACTGAAACTTTTTATAAGCAAGATGGTCGCCAGTTTTTGGTTGAATACATTTGCGTACCAATCAAAGAAGGAGAAGAAATAATCGGTGCAGTAATTTCTTTTGATGATGTAACGGAAAGACGTGACATTGAGATTGCTTTGACGAATGCCCGTGATAAAGCTTTAGAAGCGACACAGGCAAAAACCTCTTTTCTGGCGAATATGAGCCACGAAATTCGTACTCCTCTAAATGGAATTATCGGAACGACCAGCTTGCTTCTCGACACACCTCTCAATGACGAACAAAAAAATTATATAAAAATGCTTCGAACAAGCACTGATCTTTTGCTTCACATAGTCAATGACATTTTGGATTTTTCCAAAATAGAAGCAGGGAAATATCAAATTGAAGAAGTTGAGTTCGATATTTATGAACTAATTCAAGAGGTTATAAATGTTTTCTTGCCGATCGTTAAAGAAAGAGAAATTAAATTAGATTTTGAAATTCAAGAAAGCATTCCGCAAATTCTGCAAGGCGATTCAAATAAGATCAAACAAATTCTTAACAACTTTTTAAGTAATGCGATTAAGTTTACAGACAGGGGAAGAGTGTTGTTAAGGGTCGAAGAGCAGGAGAAACAAAACTCAGAGATTGAATTGCATTTTAGTATTCAAGATTCAGGAATTGGAATTGATGAGGAAACTCAACAAAGACTTTTTCAGCCGTTTACACAAGCAGATGTTTCAACTACCAGACGCTTTGGTGGAACCGGCTTGGGATTAGCTATTTGTAGAAATCTTGTAGATATGATGGAAGGCAAGATTGGAGTGAATAGTGTTCCGAATGAAGGCTCAACATTTTGGTTTACAGCAAACTTTGTAGAGGTATCTACGGGAAAAACACAAGATATTTCTCAAGTTTCTATTTCGTCAGATAAAAATGTTGGTAAGCGAGCCATTAAAAAATCAGATTTAAAGATTTTAATTGTTGAAGACAATCCGATTAATCAACAAGTAACACAAAAAATACTTGAACAAATTGGATTGAAAGCAGAAAGTGTCGGAAATGGTTTAGAAGCTTTGGAGACTTGTGGTGAAAAAGATTTTCATTTGGTTTTGATGGATTGTCAGATGCCTGTAATGGATGGTTTTGAGGCTACGGAAAAAATCCGCCATCAAAATAAAAACTTGCAAGATCAAAAAATCATAGCTTTAACGGCGAGTGCTACGGTTGAAGAAAGAAAAAGGTGTTTTGAGGTCGGAATGGATGATTATCTGAGTAAGCCTTTCACAAAAAATGACTTAGCAAACATCATAGAAAAGTATTTTGATTTTCAGTCAGACGATTTAAATCTTGACTTGGAAACAAATATCATTCAACATTCTCTTAAAAACATAATTGCTCCAGAGGTTTTACAAAATTTTTTAGAGATAGAAGCTAATGGACAAGAAGGCTTTATTTCTGAAATCTTAAATGTTTTTTTAGATCATTCAGAAGAAAAGTTTGCAGAATTAAGAGAAGCTTTTTCACAAAAAGACAAAGAGCAGATCAAACAGCTTGCTCATAATTTGAAAGGTAGCAGTGCAAATACCGGGTTGAGTAATTTATCAAATGGTTTTGCCGAATTAGAGGACAAACTCAAAACAGAAGATTGGAACACAATTGGCAAACAAATAGAAGAAATATCAACAGATTTAACAAAGATTAAGAATATAGTATTAGAAAAAAATTAGAGGTTCCCCAAAATGAAAGTTGAAAAAAAGAAAGCGAAGAAGGTAGCAGAACAACTTCCGGAAGATGGAAACATAGATAAAATTCGGGATATTTTATTTGGCGTTCAGGTTCGTGATTTTGAACGCCGATTTTCAAAGTTAGAAGAGAGATTCGAGCGTGAAATCCTCGATACCAGAGAAGAAACCCGCAAAAAGCTGGATGAACTTGAAGAATTCATCAACCGCGAAGTTAGTTCACTAATTGAAAGAATTACAGTTGAACAGCATTCACGCCAAGATGATGTCAAAAAATTGTCAGGTGAGCTAAAAGATAATTCTCACGATTTTGATAAAAAGATTACACAGATGAGTGAGCAGACAGCAAAAAATGAATCGGAACTGCGCCAAAAAATTCTAGAGCAATCCAAAAAGCTTACTGGCGAGCTACAAAAACGCCAAGAAGATATTTTAGGCAAACTTGAAAGAGAATCTTCAGAACTACGCGAAGATAAAGCTGACCGCACAGCTATGGCAGAATTATTTACCGAAATGGCTATGCGTCTGACCAATGATTTCAAGATTCCGAGTGGTAAATAGAATTAATTTATTGGTCTGAAAACACAGATATATTTTTATCTGTTTAACATCCATTATTTTGCCGTTCTGAAAAAATATGTCATCGAGCGTTTTGAAAGAAGAAGAAAACCGAAATGTTTCAGATGTAGAGACAACTACATCTGAAAATGCTCCTGACGTCGATGATTCAAATCCAAAAAACTCAAATACTCCCGATCAAATACAAGAACTTCGGCGGATTCTCGTTCAGCCCGAAGAGGTTGGTGATGTTTTACCAACCGCGGTCAAACAGAGTTCTCAAAAAACAGATCAACTCTCTGAGGCAACTCTGCCAATCGTTGAAGAAAATATACGGCAGTCCGTTCTTCGAAACCCCAAAGTTTTAGCTGAAGCACTTTTTCCTGTGATTGGTCCTGCAATTCGTAAAGCAATATCGGAAGCTCTAGGTTCAATGGTGCAATCTCTGAACCAAACTTTAGAGTATAGCGTTTCACCGAAAGGTTTACGTTGGCGCTTGGAAGCGTTGCAGACAGGAAAATCTTTTGGTGAGATTGTGATGTTGAAAACGTTACTTTATCGGGTTGAGCAGGTTTTTTTAATTCACCGAGAGGCAGGATTACTTTTGCAACACGTCGCTGCGAATCCGAAGGATGTGCAGGATGCTGACATGGTTTCGGCAATGCTCACAGCAATCGAAGATTTTGTGCATGATTCCTTTAAATCTTCTGATGATGCAACACTTGATTCGCTTAAAATAAAGGAACTTTCAGTTTGGATAGAAAGTAGTCCCGATGCAATCATTGCAGGGGTTATACGCGGAAATCCTCCTTTGCGTTTGAGAGAAACCTTCTCGCAGGCAATTGAAGAAATTCAATTCAAGTACGAAGAAAATCTAGAAAATTTCAAAGGTGATTCGAGTGTTTTTGATGAAGCACATCCAATTTTAGAGGAGTGTTTGAAATTTCAGGCAAGCGAAGAAGCAGAAAAAAAACAGGGTTTTCTCAAACCCTCAAATATTCTTGTTGGAATTCTTGGGCTTCTGATATTGGTTGGCGGATTCTTTTATATTCGTGACTATTGGCGTTGGTCTGGGTTGTTAGAGAGATTTGAAAAAGAAAATGGAATTGTCGTAACAGAAGCAGAAAGAGGTTGGTTCACGCATTCGATCAATGGTTTGAAAGACCCTTTGGCAAACGACCCGAATAAGATACTTTCTGAATACAGCTATGATGAAGGAGATGTCGAACAAACTTGGAAACCTTATCAAGATATGAGTTCGGAAATCGTCCTGATGCGGGCAAAAAAAATTCTCCAAACACCAAAAAATGTTCAGCTAAAATTAGAAAATGGTGTATTGAGCGTTGCAGGAGACGTTTCAAATAATTGGTTCTCAAATGCAAAAAATCTTGCAATAGCAATTGCCGGGGTTGATGAATTTAGGTTGTCAGATGAGGGATTACAATCTCTAAAAAATCGTATCGAATCAGAAGATATTCTATTCGTTTGTAATACGACCGATTTGCTTGAAAATCAAAAAGAAAAAATTGAGAATATTAGGGAAAATCTTGAAAGTTTAGTAGCAAATTCTGATAAGCTGTCAATTGAAATTCATGGTTATGCAAGCACAAGCGGTTCAGAAGAAATAAATGATGAACTGAGTAAAGAAAGGGCAGAGAAAATTAAGGTAGAATTAATTAATAGCTCCGAAAAGATAAAAACCTTGAATGCATCAAATTCAGGTCGTCTAAAAGTTATTGCAGAGGGAGCAGAACAGGGCAATAAAGATTGTAAGGCAAAATTAAAAATTAATCTCAAATAAAAATGATTCAGAAAAAAATATGTATGCTTGGAGCGACCGGGGTTGGTAAAACCAGTCTTGTAAGGCAATTTGTCCAAAGCATTTTTTCAGAAAAATACCACTCAACCATCGGTGTAAAAATTGATAAAAAAGTGATCTCTGTCGAGGAAAATGATGTAATACTGATGCTTTGGGATCTGCAAGGCGAAGATGAAGATTTCAAAATCCGACCATCATTCTTGAAAGGAGCATCAGGTTACTTATTAGTTGTTGATTTAACCCGCCATGAAACTCTCGTTACAGGATTTTCTATTCAAAAAATGATTGAAAGAGAAGTCGGTGAAGTTCCGCATCTGATCCTCTTTAACAAAAACGACCTAATCGAAGATTTTGAGATAGAGAATACCGAAATTCGAACTATTGCTAGTAGTGAAAAGACTTTCAAAACAAGTGCAAAGACAGGCGAACGGGTTGAGGAAGCTTTTCTTAATTTAGCCAAACAAATGATTTAATTTGAAACTACACTTTTTCAGTTGATAAGCAAAAAAGTTTCATCTAAACTATTATAGTTTTTGCCCTTGTAGCTCAACGGTTAGAGCAGCAGACTCAAAAACAGAAAATCTAAGTGAAAAAACTTGGGTTATGAACTTCGGCATGACAATTAAGACAAAGAAGTTGACACTTTTTAACTTCTTTCAGCAGATTGTCCCAAGAAGTATTAGAACAATGCCTAATGTCTATTTGAAAAGCTTTGGTTTTGGGGTTTATGTGATGAAAACAAAGAGCAGCTGTGTTCTTGTTATAATTGCATATTTCACATTTACCACCTTTCAATACTAGCAACTTGGCTTTGCGTTTATAACCCCTGCGTTGTTGTGCAACGTAGTTTTGATGTTTGTTATTTGTATCCGCGTTTTTACATTTGGCAGAGCAAAATTTTCTTTGTCTGCCTTTAAGAAGCTTTTTGCATATAACACATTTTTTATTCATAAGGTTTTTGAAAGAAATGGGTTGCTAATTTGCTATTAAAAGCATTTTAGTAGAATCTGTTAAATTCGGGGAAGCCTAAGTTTTTATTTTAAGAAAATACGGTAATCCCGAGCAAAGCCGATAATTTTTATCGGAATGTGTAGAGACTTGACAGCAGACTCGTAAAGAGAAGAGAAAGTCCAGACCACAAACTTGAAAAGGGCGTTGAAAAGCGTAGTTGGTAAGCATAATCTGTTGGTTGGAGGTTCGAATCCTCCCGAGGGCATCAACAAAAGTAAGTAATAATTAAATATAACCTAAAATAAAAAGTTTCTAAGTAATTTTAATACTTCAGAAACTTTTTATTTTGGATGAAAATCACTCAAGGTAAAGAAACAATCTACTTTCCTCATTATACTCAAAGCCTACGAATGAATAAAGAATTTAACGAAAGATTGGATTTAAAGTTTTCAGTCTTTATGAATTTTTCATTAACTAAATTAAATATAGATGAAATCTTTTTTTATGACTAAAGCAATAACGGAATTTTGTAATATTTGATTTGCGGTTGTTCACTAAACTTATACAAAACGAAATTCTGATAAGCGATTTACTAAATTTGATTAAAACTTTATCTCATTTTTATTCTGAGACATTTCCTTATTTATAAAGTGATAAAAGGAATATTGTTTGCTTGGAAATAACTGTGTTTATTCAAGATACATTAGGGAGCAGAATGATGATTCAAGAAAGACAATCAAATAAAGATTTATTATATAAAGCCCCTAAATTTAGAACCAATGAGATAGTAATGCAAGAAGTAGATGAAGAAACGTTGGTTTATGATTTGGTTAGTAATAAAGCACATAAATTAAGCGAAACTCTTACAATTATTTGGAAACATTGTGATAGGGAGACATCAGTTATAGATTTATCGAATATTTTAAGTGACAAATTGAAAATGAAAATAAATGAAGACTTTATTATCTTGGCTATTAGTGAATTAGAAAAGGCAGAACTATTTTCCAAAAGTTTGAATTTTGACCATGAAAAAATTTCAAGAAGAAAGATTTTATGTAAGTATGAATTGCCTACCATTCTTATGCCTTTGGTTGTATCTATAGTTGCTCCGCAGATTTCGCAAGTGGCTGATTTTAGCGGAGCTTGCTCTTCACCTGCACAGTGTTGTAACGGACGATGTGGCTTTGACCAATTTGGAAATATTGCTTGTTGTCCACCTGTTAATTCTCCTTGTACGACGACTTTAGATTGTTGTGAAGGTGGAATTTGTGATGGCGGGTTTTGTGATGGTTAGATTAAAAGTTAAAGCAATTTCTTTTAATACATAGTTAATTTATAAAAGGAAAAATCAATGAGTAAACACTATTTTTTCATCAGAAGTTATTTTGCATTATTAATAATTACCTTATGCATTAGTTTCATTTATGCTCAATCAGATACGAATGTAGAAAAAGGTTTATCAGATGCTAAGTCGCTGGAGAAATATGCAATTCCCATAAGTTCTATTAATCCAATTGATGATGATTTCTCAGATCTAAAGCCATTAGTTAAAAAAATAGGTAAGGCAAAGGTTGTAGTTCTTGGAGAGGCGACGCATTCTGAAGGTTCTACCAGTGCGGCTAAATCTCGAATGGTTCGTTTTTTACATAAAGAAATGGGGTTTGACGTTTTAGCCTGGGAATCTGGTTTATTCCAAACATTAGCCATGAATTCTGCTTTGCGGGATGCAGATATTCCTCTGAAACGAGCTAAGTATAATTTAATGCTGGGCGGATGGGCTAATGAGAAACAAACCAATAATTTGTTTGAATACATTCGTGCTTCATGGAAAACTGACAGACCTTTGGAGATGTCAGGTTTTGATGCCGGAAAACCTCATGCTTCAGCGAGATTCTTTAAAAAGTTTTTTGAAGACTTAGGAAAGAGAAATTCTTTACTCTCAATAAATGAAGAAGACTGGAAGAGGATAAAAAGCCTACAAAGCAGAGGGTATGGATTCATTTCAAATAAAAAAGTTGCAGAAGATGTAAGAGTTTCTGAAAGACAAGTTTTAGAAACTCTTACAAAAATTATAAAAACAAATCATGATAAGTTGCTCAAAACTTTTTCAAAAAAAGAGTTAAAACTTGCGGATAGATTTATTTACGATTCATTAGTTTCAGAGGAATTAAGGCACATTTTAAAAACCAAAGGTGGTGAAGCCTGGAACATTGCCAGAGATAAATTCATGGCAGATACATTTCTTTGGTCAATGAAAAATCTTTATCCGAATAGAAAAATAATTATTTGGGCAGCCACTGCTCATTTGATTCGAAACGGTGATTCGATAGAAAATATAAAAAACGAGGGTTGGTATAAGACTTCACATCATATGGGACACAAGATATATCCTGAATTGGGCAAAGACCTTTATACGATAGCTTTTACATCTTATGAAGGGGAGAGTGGCGAAGTCTTCCCAAAAGACTCAAAAATAAGTTCTCAAGTTAAGAAGCTAAAGTCTCCTCCAGAAAATAGCTTTGAGGCGATAGCTCATAAGTTAAATAATCCATATCTTTTTGTGAACCTAAGAAGTGTTAATGATAAGCATTGGTTAAGAGGAAAGTTTATATCAGTAGCCTTAGGAAAACTTGAGAATAAAGCAAGTTGGTCAAATATTATAGATGCTTTCTTTTTTATAGATAAAGCTAAGCCTGTTGAATATATGCCAAACTAAAAAAATAATATGTAAACATTCATAGTAATGCTTCTTCAAAACTCGAACTCTTTAAACTAGATTATTAATATTCGACAGAATAAAAACTCCTACAAAATATTGAATATGATTCATCAAGTTCAGGGTTAACAAATTCTTAAACAAATCAAATCCAGTTGAAATTTTCTTTATACAAGAAACTTTAAAGAAAAAGATTTTGCAAGCCGTTCTTTAATAATCTAAAGAGAAATATGGGGTAATCAAATAAACAGCATCAAATCAATTTGATTTCAAGTTAAACTTAAGATTATCTACAAATAAAACTCCCGATTTTGTGCAAAACAAGGAATGCTAAATGCCTGAAAAGATCGTAGCTATTGTTTTCTAACAATAAAATTTTTATACAGACTTTTTAAGGAGGAGCTATGAGAATTAGCATTCTAAGATTTAAGACATTTCTAACTATGATGACATTGTTGTTTAGTGTTATGTTAGTTGGAAACTTAAATGCTCAGTCGGGAACATCAACCATCACAGGTACCGTTACCGACCAAACCGGAGCAGCCGTGCCGGGAGCTACTGTTAAAATTACAAATCCTAACACTGGATTTACCAGAACAGTAGTAACAAATGATGACGGGAACTATAAGTTTCCGGGCATCCCACCGGCAACTTACAGATTAGAAGTAGAAGCGGGTAATTTTAAGAAAGCAGTCAACAACAATGTGGTTGCGGCTGTGGATTCAATTGCCGAGATCAATGTTTCATTAGAACCGGGAGATGTAACAGCAGTAGTTGATGTGACATCAAACACAATTGAATCAGTTGTGAATACCCAAGACGCAAGTATTGGGAATACTTTTGTTCCACAGCAGATTACGCAATTACCTACAAATCTAAGACAGGTTAACGATCTTCTCAGTTTGCAGCCAGGAGTAACCAGACAGGGTTATGTAGCAGGTGGAAGAAGTGACCAATCAAACATTACACTTGATGGAATTGATGTCAACGACCAAGAAAATGGTGGTAGAACGTCTCAATTTCAAACGACACAAGGTTCAGTACTCCGTGCAACAACGGAATCAGTCGAAGAATTTCGTATAACGACAGTAAATGCGAATGCGAATCAAGGAAGATCATCAGGAGCACAGATATCGCTTGTTACAAGAAGTGGGACAAATGAGTTCCATGGTGCGGGATTTTACTTTTATCGTCCAACAGAATTTTCAGCCAATGATTTCTTTAACAATTTGTCTGGAGTAGAAAGACCAAGTTTGGCAAGAGATGTATTTGGCGGAAGATTGGGTGGACCGATCTTTAAGGACAAATTGTTCTTTTTCTATAACTACGAAGGTCAGCGTCAGACACTAGGACAATCAGTAACTAGGACTGTTCCACTCGCACATTTACGGCAAGGTGAGATTAGATTCCAAGGAACAGGACCAAGCTGTGATGCCGCCAGTAACTGTGCGATTCAATTAACTGAGTTGAATCAAATTTATTCAGAAGTAGGAATTAGCCCCGCTGCACTAACAATACTCTCAAATGCTGCAAATAGATACCCATCAAATGACACATCGGTTGGGGATGGAATCAATACCGGTGGTTTCAGATTTAATGCTCCTACAACTATTTCTCAGAATACGCACATTGCCCGTTTTGAT
>JANQRU010000007.1 GCA_028284415.1 Pyrinomonadaceae bacterium | reverse complement strand
ATTGCCCCGATTGCAATGGAGAAGGGGCTACGATTTGCGATCAGAGAAGGTGGCAGAACGGTGGGAGCCGGAACAGTTACTGAAATCATTGAATAGTTTTTAACGAGGATAGAAGTTATGCCGCGTGATAACATAATTTTACAATGCACGGAGTGCAAAGAGCGAAATTACGTGACGACGAAAAACAAGAAAAAATCTCCTGACAGATTGGAGTTTAAGAAATTCTGTAAGCGTTGTCGTTGCCATACTTTGCACAAGGAAAACAAATAACGCAATTTTCGATTTGCGATTGCCGATTTGCGATTTAAGTCTTGGATTCAAATTTAATATCCAACTAAAATCACAAATCCAAAATCTAAAATCGAAAATTTACTTTAGGGGTATGGTGTCAATGGCTAGCACGTCGGTCTCCAAAACCGAAAGTCCGGGTTCGAGTCCTGGTACCCCTGCCAGATAATAATTTTAAGGAGTTAAAAAAGTGTCATCAGCATCTGACGCTATCAAAAAGAAAGACGAGGAGAAGTCAGAAGGAGTAGGTGAATTTCTTCGTAAGACTCGTGCCGAATGGGACAAGACTACTTTTCCATCTTCGGAAGACGTTAGAAATACGACAGTTATCGTAATTATCAGCGTTATATTCTTTGCCATCTATTTGTACTTAGTAGATTTGGGTTGGGTATTTCTATTAGAGCAGCTCAAAAGTTTAGTTAACTACATAACCTAAATCTAAAGGAACTTTTAATTATGAGGCAATGGTACTTTATACATACATATTCGGGACACGAAAATAAGGTGGTCGAGAGTCTAAATGCTCGCATTCGTGATATGGAGTTAAGCGAATTAATCACGGAAGTTTTACTGCCGAAAGAAACTGTAGTTGAAATGCGTGGCAACAAGCGAGTTGAATCTACGCGTATGTTCTATCCCGGATACGTTTTGGTAGAAATCGAATGTACGGATCAAGGAAGAATACCTGACAATGTATTTCATGTAATTAAATCAACTCCAAAAGTTACAGGATTTTTAGGGGGAAAAAATCCGACGCCTCTGACACAAGAAGAAGTTGATCAAATTGTTCATAATGTAGAAGTTGCAATGGAAAAACCAAAGCCGAAATTTACATACAGAGTCGGCGAGGTAGTAAGAATAAAATCTGGACCATTTGCAAGCTTCACAGGGAAAGTAGAGGAAGTAAACGAAGAGAAGACAACACTGAAAGTTACGGTTACAATTTTTGGACGCTCAACTCCAGTCGAACTCAATTTCTTAGACGTAGAAAAAGTTACGTTTGCTGAAGAAGAATAATTGTTGATTGCTAATGGTTAATTGCTTGTTCTGGGTAATTAGCTATTTGCAACTAACAATTAAACATAGGTGAGGACATTTTTGAGTTTGTGAAAGTTTATACGAACTCAAAATCGTAAATCGAAATATGGCAAAAAAAATTGAAGGATATATAAAATTGCAAATTCCGGCTGGTAAAGCCAGTCCTGCTCCGCCAATTGGTCCGGCACTCGGTCAACACGGTGTGAATATAATGGAATTTTGTAAAGCGTTTAATGCAAAAACTCAAGATGGTGACCCTGATCTAAAAGTTCCGGTCGTTATCACAGTTTATGCAGACCGTTCATTTACATTTGAAACCAAAACTCCGCCGGCAGGTGATTTGCTTCGTAAAGCAGCAGGCATTCCAAAAGGCTCAGGTGAACCCAACAGGGAAAAAGTTGGAACAATTTCTCGTGACAAGATCAGAGAAATCGCTGAATTAAAAATGCCTGATTTGAATACAACAAATATCGAATCTGCTATGCGAACTATTGAAGGCTCGGCTAAGAGTATGGGGCTTATTGTTGAAGGATAAATCTTAATAAAACTTACAAAGGGAGAAGTGAAATTAAAAAAGCTTCGTTTGAACCTTGGAGGTAAAAATGGCTAAAAGAGGAAAAAAATATCGTGCGGCGGCTGAAAAGGTCGAACCTGAAAAACGATATGCATTGGCAGATGCAGTTGCTTTATTAAAAGAAATTGCTTTTGCTAATTTTGATGAAACTGTTGAACTTACGATGTGGCTTGGAGTTGATCCTAGAAAAGCCGATCAGTTGGTTCGTGGAACAATTGTTCTACCAAACGGTTTAGGGAAACAAAAAACAGTAGTAGTAGTAGCACAGGGTGACAAAGCCAAAGAAGCTGAAGATGCTGGTGCAGATTTTGTTGGTACAGATGACATTATAGATAAAATCAAAGGCGGATGGCTTGATTTTGATGCATTGATCGCAACACCGGATATGATGTCGAAAATTGGTCCAATAGGTAGGATTTTAGGACCAAGAGGGCTTATGCCAAATCCAAAGACGGGCACGGTAACAATGGATGTTGCTAAAGCTGTTGAGGAAACAAAAGCAGGTAAAGTTGAGTACCGCGTTGATAAAACGGGAGTTATTCACTGTGGTGTTGGCAAAGTTTCTTTTGACGAGGATAAAATTGAAGAAAACACAAGAGCCTTAATCAACGCGGTTATGAAGGCAAAGCCTGCAACTGCAAAAGGTCGTTATGTTAAGAAAGTAAATCTTGCCTCAACGATGAGTCCGGGAATTTTACTTGATGAAATGAGTTTATCGTAAAAAAGTGAGGAGTAAGTAAAAAGATGAAATCAAAAGCAAGAAAACAAGAAGATTTAAAAGTCCTCACTGAGCAGTTGCAGAATTCAAGTTCGGCTATGGTTTTAAGTTTCAACAAGCTAACCGTTGCAAAAGATCAAGAATTTCGTAATGAACTGCGTCAAACAGGGGCAACATACAGAGTAGTTAAAAACACATTGGCACGTCTCGCGGTTGAAGGAACGCCATTTGAAGAAGCAAAAGAGCATTTCAAAGGCGTAACGTCAATTGCTACAACAAATGATGAGCCAGTTGATATGTCGAAGGTTATCTCTAAATACGTCAAAGAAAATAAAGATGTATTTGAGTTCAAGACAGGTGTTGTTGATGGTAGGGTTATAGATTTCAGTGAAGTTGAAACAATTGCTAGCTTACCGTCTAAAGAAGAGCTTATTGGTAAACTGCTGTTCTTACTTAATGCACCTGCTCAACGTCTTGCAACAGTTCTTAATGCTATTCCGCGAGATTTGGCTATTGTAGTCAAACAAGCTAGCGAAAGAACGGATAATCTTCCGGGTGAAACAGCAAAGGCTGATGAACCAAAGGAAGAGAAAACTGAGGCTAAAGACGAATCTTCAAACGAAGAAGCAAAAGCAGAAGAAAAAACTTCTGATGAAAGTGTTGAAACAAAAGAAGAAGCAACAGAAACAGAAGAGAAAAAAGAAGGAACCTCTGAAGAAAAATCTAATGAGCAGAAAAATGAAGAATCTGCTGAAGAAAAAACAGATGATTCTGAAGAGTAATATTTTAAGATTTTAGGTTTATGAGGTTTTAAGAAAAAAAACTTCTGAACGATTAATTGAAAAAAAGTTTTTCTAATAAAGCCGTACTCAAGGTAAAACGGGCGAAGTGATAAGTCAGGTCGCTTAAGCGGCTCGGATGCGAGATTTATTCCGATGCAAAAATAAATCAGCATTCCGTTGGGTTCTATCGGCTGACAAACTAAACAAATAAACTAAGAACCCTTTTGGAGGAAATTATTAAAAATGGATAGAGAAAAAATTGTTGAGGCTTTAAAAGAAATGCCTCTTATGGAAGTAGCAAACTTGGTTAAAGATATTGAAGAATCATTTGGTGTTTCAGCAGCGGCGGCAGCAGTTGCAGCAGCACCTGTAGCAGCTACAGACGGTGGTGGAGCAGCAGCGGCAGAAGAGAAAGATTCATTTGATGTAGAATTGACATCTCCTGGCGGAAGCAAAATCAATGTTATTAAAGCTGTACGCGGAATCGTTTCCGGTCTTGGTTTGAAAGAAGCCAAAGAATTGGTTGATTCAGCACCGAAAGTAATCAAAGAAGGTGCTTCTAAAGAGGAAGCCGAAGAAATTAAAGCTAAACTCGAAGAAGCTGGAGCTACGGTTGAACTCAAGTAGTTTAGTTGTTAGACTATACGGTAAGCGAAAAAAGTTGTGAAAACTTTCACGCTTGCCGTATTTACGAAATTTAGTTAACTCGAAGTTATTGTCGGGTTTTGGGCAAAAGTAAAGTTTTTTTACGCTGAATTGGAGAGTAATTGTCCTTAATGACACTCTCGAAAATTTTATTTAGAAGAGCGAACTGCTAACAAAAAGCGGTCGGGGCATACTATACCCTTGACCGCATTTGCCGTCTTTAAAAAAGACTGTAATTTTATAATTTGTTGAAGACATCCTATCAATTCAAAAGGATTAAATCAACAAAAAAATTCTGACCTTATTACATATTAAAAAATTATGATTTCCAATCCGCTTCAAGATAATACAAATGGGCTGGGACTTAGAACAAGTCAAGCACCTGAACGTGTAGATTTTTCAAAAATTGTAACTTCTGCTCGCATTCCAAATCTAATCGAAGTGCAACGCGAATCCTACAATCGCTTTTTGCAAATGGATTTGATTCCTGAGGAACGTGAGCCTGTCGGGCTTCAATCCGTTTTTCAATCAATTTTTCCTGTTTCAGATTTTCGTGAAACAGCGACTCTTGAATTTGTTGAATACCAAATCGGTAACTGGCAATGTAAATGCGGTAATTTGGAAGGATTAGAGCATTTACGTAGCAATTGTAAAGAATGTGGTGCCAAGATAAAAGTTGATCCTTTCAGCACTGCTGAAGTTCTCTGTAATAACTGTAGCACTTTTAATTTGGTTCGTCCGAACTTATGTCCAAACTGTGGTGAGCCAGTTGGATTAAAGCACAAACACGATCAGCAAGAATGTCAGGAGCGAGGCGTTTCTTTTAGTGTCCCATTAAAGGTGAAGATACGCCTAACCGTTTTTGACAAAGATGCTGATACAGGGGTCTCAACTATCAGAGACATCAAGGAAGAAGAAGTATTTTTTGGTGAAATTCCTTTGATGACAGATAACGGTACTTTCATTATTAATGGAACCGAGCGTGTCATCGTTTCTCAATTACATAGAAGCCCGGGTGTCTTCTTTAAGCAAGATAAAGAAGCTTTTTCAGCTAAGGTAATTCCATACAGGGGGTCTTGGATAGAATTTGAGTATGATCACAAAGTCATTCTTCATTCCAGACTCGGTAAACGTAAAATTTTAGCTTCAATTTTCTTGCGTGCTTTGGGGCTTTGGCTTAGACCACAAATTGATATGAAGAGCGTTTCTGACAGCATTTTGGAAGAAGTTGTTAAAAATGCTGAATACACAAACGCAGATATTCTTGGTGAGTTTTATACAACCGATGAGATTCGTGTGGAAAAGGGAAGACTTCTTTTCCAAATCAAAGAAGAAGGTGACACCAGTCTCACTGGAATGCGGGCTGATGACGAAATCAAGGAAGGAAAGAAAACTTTTGTTAAAGCAGGTAGAAAAGTTTCCAAACTCGCCCTTCGGGATTTAAGAGAAGCGGGTGTAAAAGAAGTTGAAATAGGACAAGGAGAATTTGCCGGAGCGTTTGCATTAAGTGACATAGTAAACACAGAAACAGGTGAAGTTATTGTTGAATCAAATGAAGAAATAACTTCTGCAAAATTACAGGAAATTATTGAGCAAGAAGTTGAAAGCTTTTCAATTTTCTTCCCTGACAAAGATGTTATTGGTCCTGTTCTTTCTAATACTTTAGTGAAAGACACTATAGAAAAACCCGTTGATGCACTTCTTGAAATTTACAGAAAAATGCGTCCGGGTGACCCTCCGACTGTTCCAACAGCATATCGTTTACTTGAAGGTATGTTCTTTGATGACAGACGTTTTGATTTATCCCGTGTAGGTCGCTTGAAATTTAACATCAAAATGGGCAGACCTGAGCAGGACAAAATTGATGAGCGTCTTCTCGAAGCCAAGGATTTCTTGGAAGTTGTTAATTATGTTCTTCATATGAAGAGAGATTCGGCTAATTTCTTCCAAGATGACATTGACCATTTAGGAAATCGTCGCGTACGTGCGGTTGGGGAATTACTTGAAAATCAATTCCGCATCGGTCTCGAACGTATGGAGAGGGCAATTAAAGAAAAAATGTCCATTCAGCAAGATATGTTCACGACGATGCCGCGTGATTTGGTTAATGCGAAGCCTGTTACGGCGGCGGTTCGTGAGTTCTTCGGTTCATCACAACTTTCACAGTTTATGGATCAAACAAACCCGCTTTCGGAAATTACGCACAAGCGTCGTCTATCGGCACTTGGTCCCGGCGGTTTGTCACGTGAACGTGCTGGCTTTGAAGTCCGCGACGTACACCCGACTCACTATGGTCGTATTTGTCCAATCGAAACGCCTGAAGGTCCAAACATCGGTTTAATTTCGTCTTTGGCGAGTTTTGCACGAATCAACGACTTTGGATTTATCGAGTCACCATACAGAAAGGTTGAAGACGGACGAGTAATCGAATACGTGAAGATCATTAACGGTGGAGACACGGAGTTTAAACCGAAAACACACGTTCCACTTGAAGATGTAGAAGCGGCAAACAAAAAACTCAAGAAGGATCAGCGTCAAGCTGATTTTGAGCCATATCCGTTTTATTTAACTGCTTGGGATGAAGACAGATATGTCATCGGACAGGCAAATATCGAATTAAATGAGAAAGGAAATCTTGTCAACGAAAGAAACGCTGCTCGTGAAAAAGGTGAGTTTATCACTGCTTCACGTGATGAAATTCAATATATGGACGTTTCGCCGAAACAGCTTGTTTCGGTTGCGGCTTCACTTATTCCTTTTCTCGAAAATGATGATGCAAACCGTGCTTTGATGGGTTCAAACATGCAACGTCAATCTGTTCCTCTGCTTCGTGCGGATGCTCCGTATGTTGGAACTGGAATGGAGCGTATTGCAGCGAGAGATTCCGGTGCGGTTGTAGTTGCAAAGCGTAATGGAATCGTTGATTACGTTGATTCCGAACGTATCATTGTTAAAGCCGATCATCAGGTTGGCGGAACGATCTCGCGTGAGGTTACAGCAGATATTTATTCGCTTGTTAAGTTTAAGCGTTCAAATCAAAATACCTGCATCAACCAACGTCCAATCGTTCAGGTAGGCGAGAGAGTTACAAAAGGGCAAGTAATTGCTGACGGACCTTGTACTGATAAAGGTGAACTCGCACTTGGTAGAAACGTTCTCGTATCGTTTATGCCTTGGCGTGGGTATAACTTTGAGGATGCGATTCTTGTTTCCGAACGTCTCGTCAAAGAAGACTATTACACTTCTATTCACATTGAAGAACTAGAAGTTGAGGCTCGTGATACGAAACTTGGTCCTGAAGAAATTACCCGTGATATTCCAAATATCGGGGAGAATATGCTTCGTGATTTGGATGAATCAGGAATCATTCGCATCGGTGCACACGTTAAACCAGGTTCCATCTTGGTCGGAAAAGTTACACCAAAAGGTGAAACACAATTAACGGCAGAAGAAAAACTTCTCCGTGCGATCTTCGGTGAAAAAGCAGGTGATGTGAAAGACGCGAGTTTGACAGCACCTCCGGGAATTGACGGGACGGTTGTAGATGTTCAGGTCTTTACCCGCAAAGGACAAGATAAAGACGAGCGTTCTTTAGACATTGAGGCATTGGAAGAAGACGCTTTACGTCGTGACCTCGAAGATGAAATCCGTATCTTGACCGAGCAGAGAAATGAAAGAATTTATGAGCTTTTTGAAGGTCGTAAATTAAACAAAGATCTGACCGAAGGTAAAGAAGTCATTCTGAAGAAAGGAACAGATTTAACTAAAGAAAATCTAAAGGATGTTCCTGTAAAAGTTCTGCGTAAAGCAAGTGTTTCAGCCGGAACAGTTGATATTGAATCCGAAATCAACGATTACATCCAAAGAACTGAGCGTCAGATCAGTATCTTGAGTGATATTTACGAAGAGAAAATAGCCAAGATCAAACAAGGTGATGAATTGCCTCCGGGCGTCATCAAAATGGTTAAAGTTTTCGTGGCAATGAAGCGTAAACTCTCCGTCGGTGACAAGATGGCTGGAAGACACGGTAACAAAGGCGTTATTGCACGTATCTTACCTGAAGAAGATATGCCATATCTACCGGATGGAACACCTGTTGATATTGTTCTCAATCCACTTGGTGTGCCTTCTCGTATGAACGTTGGGCAAATTCTTGAAACCCACTTGGGATGGGCAGCTCGTGTTCTCGGGCTACACTTTGCAACACCTGTTTTCGATGGTGCAGGCGAAGAAGAGATCAAGCAATTCATCAAGCAGGCGAATAATCGCTACGATGAACTTGGACTTCCGCCATCAGTTGGACCATCAGGTAAAACAAGACTCTATGATGGATTAACAGGTGAGCAATTTGAGCAGAAAGTAACAGTTGGATATATATATATGCTTAAATTGTCACACTTGGTTGATGACAAGATTCACGCACGTTCGATTGGTCCATATTCTCTGATTACACAACAGCCGCTTGGTGGTAAAGCACAATTTGGCGGACAGCGTTTTGGTGAGATGGAAGTTTGGGCTTTGGAAGCTTATGGTGCGGCACATATTTTACAAGAACTTTTGACTTGTAAGTCTGACGACGTTGCCGGACGTTCAAAAATTTATGAGGCAATTGTAAAAGGAGCGGCAGATTTCAGACCCGGAATTCCCGAGTCATTTAATGTTCTTGTTCGTGAGTTGCAATCTCTCTGCTTGGATGTCGAACTCATCACTGAAGATGAAGTTGATGAGGAAGCCAAAGACGCAGGTGTTGAAGAATTGGTTGGTGGTTAATTTGTTAAAGAGAGTTAGGGAAAAGAACTCCCTTAACTCAGCATTTTTTAGGAGAAATAAATGTTTCGATTTCAAAACGAAAAAACACAATTAAGTCCTAATTTTGAGGCGATCCGTATTTCGCTTGCATCGCCCGAAAAAATTCGTTCTTGGTCACATGGTGAGGTAACCAAACCCGAAACGATTAACTATCGGACTTTTAAGCCCGAACGTGATGGGCTTTTCTGTGCAAGGATTTTCGGTCCGGTTTCTGACTGGGAATGTCTGTGCGGAAAATACAAACGTATGAAACATCGCGGTGTTATCTGCGATAAGTGTGGCGTTGAAGTTACACAATCTAAAGTTCGACGTGAAAGGCTCGGACACATAGACCTTGCAAGTCCTTGTTCGCACGTATGGTTCTTTAAGGGATTACCATCACGTATCGGACATCTTTTGGACATAACACTCCGTGATCTCGAAAAGATTTTGTATTTCGAGCTTTATATTGTAATTGATCCGGGTGACGTTCCTGAATTAAAAGAAAAAGATTTGTTAACGGATGAAAGATACCGTGAATTAATGCAGGAATATCCAAATCAATTTGTAGCAAAAATGGGAGCTGAAGCAATTAAAGAGCTTCTAATGCAAATTGATATTCCTGAGCTAGTTTCTGAATTGCGAACTTCAATGAAAGAAGAAACTTCGCAGCAAAAGAAATTAAAATTCTCAAAGCGTTTGAAAGTAGCAAGTTCTTTCTTGCGTTCAGGTAACAAACCTGAGTGGATGATTTTGGATATCATTCCGGTTATTCCACCTGAGCTTCGTCCGCTTGTTCCGCTCGATGGCGGACGCTTTGCAACTTCGGATTTAAACGACCTTTATCGTCGCGTTATTAACCGTAATAACCGTTTGAAAAAACTTATGGAACTTCGTGCTCCTGAGGTTATTGTCCGCAATGAAAAACGTATGTTGCAAGAAGCGGTAGATGCTTTGTTTGATAATGGACGTCGCGGAAGAGTTTTGCGCGGGGCAAACAATCGTCCTTTGAAATCCCTTTCAGGAACCCTAAAAGGAAAACAAGGTCGTTTCCGTCAAAACTTGCTTGGGAAACGTGTTGACTATTCAGGACGTTCAGTTATCGTTGTTGGTCCTGAGCTCAAATTGCATCAATGCGGATTGCCGAAGAAAATGGCTCTCGAACTATTTAAGCCATTTATTTACAACAAACTAGAAAAAGATTTACACGCGGCGACGATCAAGCAGGCACGTGAAATGGTTGAACGCCAAGAACCAATCGTTTGGGATATTCTTGAAGAAGTAATTCGAGACCATCCGGTTCTTCTAAACCGTGCACCAACGCTTCACAGGCTTGGAATTCAAGCCTTTGAACCCGTTTTAGTTGAAGGTAAGGCTATTAAAATTCACCCGCTCGTATGTACAGCATTTAATGCTGATTTTGATGGTGACCAAATGGCTGTTCACATTCCGCTTTCTGCTGAGGCACAAATTGAAGCTTCACTTCTAATGTTGGCTTCAAACAACCTTTTGAGTCCGGCAAGTGGTCAACCTATCACAGTACCTTCTCAAGATATTGTTCTCGGAAGTTATTATTTGACTTTGGACAGAGACAATATGGTCGGCGAAAACAAAATATTTGGTTCGGTCGAAGAAGTATTACTTGCAGTAGATGCTAAAACAGTTGATACACAGGCACGTATCAAACTTCGTTGGAAAGGTGATCTGATAGACCTGACAATGGAGCACAATCCGCAAGACGTCATGCGTGCGAGAATTCGACGTGATGTTAACGAAACGATTGATACAACAGTTGGACGTGTTATTTTTAACGATCGCTTAACTCGTGAAGGCTTACCGTTTGTAAACGGAACATTGAAGAAAAAAGGTCTGCAATCACTCGTGAACTTTGCTCATTTGAGAATCGGTCACGATCAAACAGTTGCGATGCTTGATGATTTGAAGGCTCTTGGGTTTTTATATGCTACTAAAGCAGGTGTTTCAATCGGCATTGACGATATGGTTACACCACCAAGTAAGCAACAGATCATCGAAGACGCACGTAGAGAAGTCGATAAACTTCAACAGCAATATGAAGATGCGACAATGACTGACCTTGAGCGTACAAATAAGGTTACGGCGATTTGGTCAGAAGTTACGGATAAAGTTGCTAAAGAGATGTTTAGAGCAATGGACGTTCGTGAAAAAGACCGTAACGAACTCAACCCGATTCTCGTCATGGCTGATTCCGGTGCGAGGGGTTCGGAAGCACAAATCAGACAGTTGGCAGGAATGCGCGGACTTATGGCGAAGCCATCAGGTGAAATTATTGAAACACCGATTACCGCTAATTTCCGTGAAGGTTTGAACGTGCTTCAGTATTTTATTTCAACTCATGGGGCGAGGAAAGGTCTTGCTGATACGGCTCTTAAAACGGCGGATTCAGGCTACTTAACACGCCGTCTTGTTGACGTCGCACAAGATGTAATTGTTTCCGAGATTGATTGTGGAACACTAAGAGGCATTTGGTCAGAGGCAATTATTCGAAACGGTGAAGAAGTTGAATCCTTGCGAGACAGGATTGTTGGTTGTACAGCGTTAGACGACATCATTGATCCTGTTGATGGAAATGTGATTGTTGAGGCTAATGTAGAAATTGACGAAGACTTAGCTAACCAAGTTCAGCTTTCAGGTCTGCAAAGAGTGAAAATCCGTTCACCACTTACTTGTGAAGCAAGACGCGGAATTTGTGTCAAGTGTTACGGACGTAACTTGGCGATGGGAAGAACCGTTGAAATTGGTGAAGCTGTCGGAGTTATCGCTGCTCAATCGATTGGTGAACCCGGAACTCAGTTAACGATGAGAACTTTCCACGTTGGTGGTACAGCTCGTCTCGAACAAGAAACCAAACACATCGCCGCAATGGAAGGAACGGTTAAGTACATTGATCTAAATACAATTGTTAACCGCGAGAAAGAGATAATTAACATTAAGCGTCAGAATGCAGAGCTGGCTTTGATTGATGAACGCGGCAGGGAAGTTGCTCGTTACTCAATCGTTTACGGAGCTCATATTCATGTGAAAGACGGTCAAAAAGTTAAAGAAGATGCTGTTCTCGCAACTTGGGATCCTTTCACATTTGCGATTTTGAGTGAAGTTCCCGGAACTATTAGATATCAAGATTTGGTCGAAGGAAAAACGGTCGAAGAAGATATTGATAAAGTTAGCGGACAGAAGCGTTTGGTTGTTAAAGATTCCGATGGCAAAAACCAGCCACGCTTGGAAATACGTGATGGCAATAAGGTTCTGAAAACATATCAGATGCCAATTCGTGCAAATCTTTTGGTTGAAGATGGAGAAGCTGTTCAAGCTGGTGATATTATCGCCAAAATTCCTCGCGAAACCACAAAAAACAAAGACATTGTTGGTGGTTTGCCGAGGATTGTTGAACTCTTTGAAGCACGTCGTCCGAAAGAAACTGCCGTTATGAGTGAGATTGACGGAACAGTTAAATTTGGACCAATTGCTAAAGGTAAACGTAAGATTATCATCGAAAGTGAAGACGGTGCAGAACACACATACGATATTCCACGCGGGACACACATTAACGTGCAAGAAGGGGATTTCGTTAAAGCCGGTGAGCCTTTGATGGACGGTCCTTTGAATCCACACGATATTCTGCACGTTCTCGGTATGGAAGCTTTGCAAGAATATCTTGTGAATGAAATTCAAGAGGTTTATCGTCTGCAAGGTGTAAACATCAACGACAAACACATTGAAGTTATCGTTAGACAGATGCTTCGTTGGGTTAAGATCAAAGATGTTGGTGATACCGAATTCTTGCTCGAAGAACAGGTTGACAGATTCCGTTATGAAGATGAAAACCGACGAGTCAGAGAAGAAGGTGGCGAGGTTGCTAGTGCAGAACCGCTATTGCTTGGTATTACTAAAGCTTCACTTTCAACCGATTCATTTATTTCGGCGGCAAGTTTCCAAGAAACCACTCGTGTTTTAACAGAAGCTGCTATTTCAGGTCGAGTAGATTATCTGCGCGGTTTGAAAGAGAATGTAATTATGGGACGCTTGATTCCGGCTGGAACGGGTATGAGATACTACCGAAATATTAAGGTAGATGATGATCCGACAATTGAGATCAAAGTTCCCGAAGAATTCGATGAATTCGGAATAAGAGGCGGGGTTGATGTTAAGAAGAAACCTGCTGATATTCCACTAGTTAAAGCGAGTAAATCTTCAGGAAACGGCAAAGAAGCAAGCACTGATAAAAAGGCAGTTGAAACAGCTGTCGAAACAGGTAAAGCTGATGCCGCTAGTGAAGATTAATTTGTAAGAACTATATTTTTTTGAAGGCTGAGTGTTCCGCTCAGCCTTTTTTTATAAAAAAAGGTGCAAGAGTTAATGCGACTCTTGCACCTTAAAATTATTCGATAAATTATTTTACCAAATTTGGCACATATCTTTTCTGACCATTGGGTCTGATTTTTTGCAGTTAAATGCTTCTGCAAATTGTGGCATATTTGATAGTGGTCCATTAACACGGAAACGTGGAATCGCGTGTGGTCCATTAGCAACTCTAAGTCGTAGATTTTGCTCTGTTGCTTTATAAGCCCAGACTTGTGCCCATCCCAAGAAAAATCTCTGTTCAGGTGTAAACCCATCAATATTTTCCGGGCGGGAATCACCTACCATAGATTTTTGGAAAGCGTCGTAAGAAACGGTTAATCCGCCTAGATCAGCAATACTCTCACCAAGAGTAAGCCTACCGTTCATAAATAATTTCGGAAGCACTTCATAATTACTGAACTGGTCAATGATACAAGCGGCACGATCATTAAATTTCTTACGGTCATCTTGTGTCCACCACATTTTCAGATTTCCTTCTGCATCGAAACGACTTCCTTGATCGTCGAAACCATGTGTGATTTCGTGTCCGATCACACCGCCGATAGCTCCATAATTAATGGCGTCGTCAGCTTCCATGTTAAAGAATGGAGGTTGCAGAATTCCGGCGGGGAAAACGATTTCATTCAGAAGTGGGCTGTAATACGCATTAACAGTTGGCGGTGTCATACCAAAACGACTGCGGTCAACTGGTTTTCCAATATCATCTAAGTTTCGTTTGATTTGGAATTGCCCCGAACGCATCGAATTCATTAAATATGACTTTCGGTTAATGTCCAAACCTTTGTAACCACGTAACTTATCGGGATAACCAATTTTCCGTTTAAACGTAGAAAGTTTTGTCAAAGCCTGAACTTTCGTTTCATCTGACATCCATTCGAGGTTATCGATTCTTTTACGCATTGCTACGAAAAGATTATCTATCAATTCGTTCATACGCTTTTTCGCTTTCGGTTTGAAAGCTCTTGCAACGTAAGCCTGACCGAGTGCTTCGCCAACATTACCATCTACTGCACGAACACAAATTCGTTCACGTGGCTGTTGCTGTTTTCTTCCTTGCAGATGCTTACCGTAAAATTCAAAGTTTTCATCAGCAAACTTTTTCGATAGAAGTGGTGCCGCACCGTTTATTGTCATCCAACGCAGATATGTTTTCCATTCACCTATAGAAAAATCATCCATCATTGAATTAATTTCTTTGAAAAAATTAGGCTGTCCTATGTTAAAACTTTCAACTCCGTTGATTCCACGCAGAGCCATATAATCACTCCAACTGAAGTTTGGTGTAATGGCATTTGCTTCGGATAAGCTGACTTTTTTGTAGCGGTTATCGGGATTTCGCATTTCAACGCGGGAAAGGGAAGCATAAGCAATACGCATTTGAATACGCATAACTGTAAACATATTTTTACGTGCGTTTTCTTCACTGTCGCCTAAGTTTCTGAACATCGTGTAAACATATTCTCTGAATTTGTTTCGCGTTTCCTGAAATTTCGGGCTGCCGTTGATGTAGTAATCACGGTTAGGCATACTCAAACCACCTTGACCGGCATTGGCTATAACCATTTTGCTGTTCTTTAGATCAGTCCCACCGCCAAAACCAAACAAGACAGGTACTCCCCAGTCGTGCATTTTGGCGATTACTTTTTGTAAATCTTTCTTGCTACCAACACTTTTTATTTCATTTAAATATGGATTAAGAGGTTTTGCACCTGCTGATTCAATTCCTGCTTCGTCCATGCAAGAAAAATAAAAATCGCCGATTAATTGGGTGTCGCTTCCTTTAGCTGAATCTTTTTTGGCAGCCGCTTCTTCGACAATTTCTCTTAAAATCTTGCGGTTATTTTCCGCCAAAATGTTAAAACTTCCCCAAGATGATTGGTCTCCGGGGATTTCAGTTTCCTTGAGCCAAGTTCCATTTGCATACTGGAAAAAGTCTGTACACGGGCTTACGGATTTATCCATACGCTTGGTATCAAAACCAGTATCTTGTCCAAATCCAATCATGGAAATGGACAAAATTAGCGTCAGAATACCCATAAACCTAAAATAAAAATTACGCATTTTGTTCTCCTTAAAAAACTATTTAGGTATGAATTTAATTAGGGTTAATTACGTGTTTATAAAAAATATGTTTCAAAAACTCAGATGACAGGAATAAATTTTTCGTTGACACGATTCCACAATTCTTTTGCTAATTCTTTGCGATCCGGTTTAACTACGGATTCGTATCCGAAAGAAATGATTGCCCTGCATTCTTTAAGTTGGAAGAATTTCCATAGATGTTCGATAAAGCTTATATCATCCCACCAACAAATGGCTTCGCTTGCTTTTTCATCTGAACCCTCAACCTGATAAGAAATGGAGGCATAGTGAATGGGAAGATCAGTCTGAGCCGCAAACTCAAAAAATGAAGAATTGAAAGGAAGCACTTCTTCGCCTTTTGTACTTGTTCCTTCCGGAAAAATTATTACGCCTTCGCCATCATGTAATTTGCTGAGAATTTTTGAACCTGCACGCGGTATATCACGTCTGTTTTCACGGTCAATATATATATTCCCCATATCACGGACTATTTTTCCTGCGAAAAGCCAACTTTCAATATCGCCTTTAGCAACAAATACACTTTCGATAATTGATCTTAAAACGGGAATATCTGTATAACTCAGGTGGTTTGATACTAAAAAGAAAGGGGCTTTTGGTGTTTCTCCGATTACGTCAACTTTAATGCCTGAAATTTGTACGAACCATCTTGACCAGGTTCTAAATATTAACTGTCGCCAATATTGTTTGTTGGGAATAATAAAATCCGCAACGAACCAAGCTCCATAAAGTCCGAAGGTGGAGCCAAAAAACAAAAACATTTTTACTAAAGCACGGAGGTATTTCATATACTTAAAATCTTAAAAAAATTATTCGTCTGTTTCAATCTTTTTGAAGTTATATCTGAGCAAAATTCTCATCGGGAGAAATTTTCCATTTCTTTCAGCAGGTCGCCAGTTCATTTTTTTGATTGTTTCAACCGCTGATTCATCAAGTCCAAAACCCGCCCAGCGAGAAACTTCAGTGTTTAGTATTTTCCCTTCCTCAGAAATATCAACATTTATATCAACCGTTGCAGCAATATTGTATAAGTATGCCGTTTGTGTATATTTAGGTCGAATCCGTTTGAAGGGAAGAGGTGGGCGAAAGCCTTTAGCTTCGGGAGAATCTTCATTTGGTAGTTCTTCTATTTTTGATTCATCTTCGCTTAACTCTTTTTTCTGTATGGTTTTTATTTTTTTTATTAATTCAACAGAAAATTTATTAACGGAATTAAAAAGTTTTGTTTTTGATTCATTAAGATTTTTACCCTCAAGACTAAGCAATTTCCAATGAACAAGCCTTCCTGTTTTTGAACTCACAAGGTAAAAAGCGGCATAAGATTCATTGTAAGAATCTCTATCCAGCGAAAATCTTCTCAGAGAATCTGATTTTAATAAAACGAAGAAATCACAACCAATAGCAGTTCCTAAGTTTCGGGATTCTTCAAGTGATAAATTAAATGGATTTTCAAAGGCTTTTGATTTCAAGACCGCTTCACTTAATGAGAAATCAAAAACGCTCGCTTTATTGGATAAAAATTGAGCAAGTTTTTCCCTTGTTTCTATTACCTGTTCATTCTTTTCAGGCGTGAGAATTGCGATTTTGGGCTGAGATAAAGCGGTTATTGCTAAGCAGTTAAAAAGAACTAAAAATGCTCCCAACATAAAAGGTGTTTTGAATTGTTTTTTGCCTTTTATATATGTGGACTCGAATAAAGTTTTTAGATAATTCAACTGCATTTTTACATTTTTCGATGATAAAGCGAGGAAATTTTCTCTTTGACTTCGGGCGGGAAACAAACCCGATGAATTTGGTAATTTTGCTGTAACCCTCTGACTGCTGAACTTACTTCTGAAATCTCTTTTATAGTTGATTGCGAAAATCCTTCTTCGACATAAATTAAATTTTTGGGTTCGACATCTTTTGTATAAAAATAATAGGTGATGTCACCTGCTTTGTCTTCAATGAAGTAGTATTCAAGATCAAAACCGTCGTCCTCCACTATTTTTTTTGCCGCATTTAAGAATTCATCGCGTTCGTTTTCAGGCATATCCAGATCAAATACTTTGAATAAACGTCTGTGTAAAAAGCGTTTTGATAGATCAGCCAAAATTTTATCTTCTGAATTTTGCCATTGTTTTATATGAAATAAAATATCTGTATCATCGAGCTGTAAGTGTTCATATAAATCTAATTCTTTCCCGCCAAGAAATTTCTCAAACGCAGTACCTTTCGCAAACCAAATATCTTGTCCCATTTCAAAAAGCTCTAAAGCACGCTTTAAGATCGAACGTAAAATCACCTCAGCCGAACGTAGAGTTCTGTGAAAATAAACCTGCCGGAACATGTAATAACGGGCTTGTAAATAATCCTCCACCGCATACATCCCTCTTGCCGAAACGTACAAACGATCATTTTCTTCATCAATTTCAAGAGATTTGATTATCCATTCCAGATCGTAGATGCCATATTTTGCTCCCGTCATCAGAGAATCTCTCAAAAGATAATCCATACGGTCAACATCCAACTGAGAAGAAACAAGTTGAGCCAAAGCCATCGGCTGAAAATCCCCGCGAATTATGCTGGCAACTTTTTCAGACACTTCAGACGAATATGCATTCAACAATTTTCCAATCTCAGTTTCTTTGCTCAAAACAGCTTCGATTGTAAATGTCTCGTGATGAAAATTCTGAATAGGCTCAATAACATGAGAAAAAGCTCCATGACCAATATCGTGCAGAAGTGCGGCGACACGGACTGCGGTAACATCATTTTTATCAAGCTTATATGTGATTTGGAGCTTGGCTAAAATGCGTGTAGCAAGATGTAAAACTCCCAAAGAATGAGTAAAGCGGGAATGCTCAGCTCCTTGGTAAGCAAAATGTGCAAGTCCAAGTTGTCGTATCCGTCTCAAACGCTGAAACTCCGCCGTATCTATCAAGCGAACAAGCAATTTTCCTTCTTCACTATCTGTTTTGAGGCGAATTATGTTATGAACTGAATCCCTGTAAATTCTTTCAGACAAATCTTTCTTTTTCCAATTTCAATCTTTTGCATCAATTTTGGCGTTTAACCCAATGTTTATCAAGTCTAAAAGTCAGAAAAAGCTTAACGAAAACAGCTTTAAATGATATAATTCTAGTCATTTCAATACACCCTAAATTCTTTGTTTAACCAAAATTTGGAGAGATTTATGTTTTATTTAAACGCTTTGAGTCGTTTTCGTGTTTATGCTTCTTTTTTGCTAGTAGCTTCTATTTTAGTTTTAAGCCAAATTTCATTAGCTGCTAATCCCAGCAGCAATGTCATTGTTCGTGCAAGTACAATTTCAGGTGTTGTTTATGATCAAAATAACAACCCACTTCCGCGTGTTGATGTTGAATTATTGAATGCAGCCATCGGCGGTTCTACAAGCCTTAGAACATGGACGGACGATGTTGGAAGATACCAATTCACTAATATTCCGGATGGAAGATACACAATAAAAGTTTTGCCTTTCAGATTTAATCTTCAAGATCAGTCTGCTGAAGTTGTGGTTCAAACGGTGAGCTTCTCCGGATCGGGTAGTGGATTTTTTACTCAAGATTTTCATTTAGCTGCTAAAAAAGGAGGCTTGGGGGATACAGCTACCGGAGTAATTTTCGCTCAGGAAGTACCTAAAGAAGCAGAAAAGTTATATAAACAAGCAGAAAAAGATTTGTCAGATAAGAAAACTTCCGATGGAATGAAAAAACTGCTGGCTGCGATAAAAGTTTTTCCGAGTTATTATGCCGCATCGCTGCGTTTAGGAGTTGAATTATTAAGAACCAAACAATATATGGAATCTGCTAGACTCTTTATGCGAGCAGTTGAAGTCAACCCGAAAAGTTCGAGGGCTTTTTATTATATGGGGTTTGCCCTAAACAAATTGGGCAAGAAATTTAATAAATCGGCTCTAAAAGCCTTGGCAAGGGCTTCTACTTTGGCTTCGACATCTTGGGAAGTAGCTTATTTGATTGGAAAAATTGAAAGGCAGGAGGGAAACTATACCTCCGCTGAAAAACATCTTTTAAGGTCGAAAAAACTAGCTGATTTTAGAGTTCCTGATATTCATATTGAACTAGCACAGCTTTACGGCAACGACCTCAAGCAGTACGGCAAAGCAGCAGATGAACTGGAGCTTTATATGAAAGCCAGTAAAAAGAAAGATGACAAGATAAAGAAAAAGATTGTTGATCTCAGAAGCAAAGCAAAGAAGACTTAATAATCTCAATCCAATAAAAAAATGAGTCCGCTAAAATATTTTAGCGGACTCATTTTTTTGCATTCATAAATTGTGTCAGTAGCCCGACCGTGAGGGAGTGGATTTTGCTATCAAGTTAAGAGATCAGATCAAATACTCAAGATATAAATCTTGGAAGCCCTTCCTGACGGTCGGGCTACTGACACCTATCAAAAATTAACGCATCTCCTCAGTAAAGATGAAGTTGAAGTACAGTTTATGGTACAAACCATAGAAATTGTTTTAATTTGTTTTCTTAGCTGTCGAAGACTGTGACAGAATGCTGTTGCTCTAATTCACGAACTTTATATTAAAAGCCCCAAGTCCCGCAATTCTGCCTTGCTTGGGGCTTTACGCTATTGCCTGCCTGTCGCAGACTAAGAAAAATCATTTAGAAAAACAGAACAGTAAACTTCTGCTAAACAATAAGTTAAGCTCTTTTGGATAATTTCAATTACAAACAAAAAAAGAGGTTGTTCATATAGAACAACCTCGAAAGTAATCTATTTAGGTTAGATTAGAATCTGAATTTGAATCCGAAGCGAACATCACGACCACCTTGGAAGGAGTTTACTTGATTGAAATCATTTTCAGTTTGACCTGGATTAGCGTTAAAGAAGTTAACTACAAACTGTTGAATACCACCATTGAATATTCTTTGAAGTGAAGCAGATTCAGTTAATCCATTATTAACTGATCCATCTGCGTTTCTCACAACACAGGTTGTACAACCACCTTCTTCAAGCTGGATTCCTGTAATACTTCCGGTACTGAAAGCTCTTTGAACACCGAGTTCATTTCTTTCGTCAAATATATTGCGAATTTCCATGAATGCTTCGAATGTCCATTTGTTGTCACGACCAAATCTATATTGATGGCTAACAGCAAAATCAGTTTCAGTAAATGCTTCTGTTCTTCCTAAGTCTCCACGACCGAACAAAATTGAAGTACCTACGCCATACAATGAATAAACAGTTGTAAGCGGGGTTCCGGATTGAATGGTTGTGAAACCAGAGAAGTTAGTTCTGTTAACTCTGTCCCAGTTATATGAATATCCACCATATGCTTTGAATACGTGTGGACGATCCGTAGCGAGACGACCGTTATCAGGTTCACCGTTAGCATTGTAGCCGAGCATCGGAAGGTCGAAGAAACGGTTAACGTTTGGAGAGTTACGTCCAAGTTCGTCTGAACTTGCTAATCCTGAATAATTACCGAATAAGCGACTGTATGTATAACTAGCATTGAAGAAGTAATTAGCAGCACGCTTATCAACGCGAACTTCAACACCATCATAAATACGTTCTGCTTCGGTACAAGGGAATCCACCCTGTGTTGCTACTTCACAAGCTAGTCCGCGACCTGGGTTTCCGATTACATATGCTTCAGAACCTTGATCGTTGAAAGAACCAATGTCTTCAATTGCACGGTCTAATTGTTTGTGTGTATAACGAGCAGCGAGTACGAAGTTGTCACCGAGCAATTGCTCAACACCAAATGTGTATTCACTTTGACGCATTGCTTTAAGGTCAGGATCAACAGCACCGGCACCAGCAAATGGATTAGCTCCAACTGCATTCGATGGAACACGTCTATCTAGTTCACAGGTTGCCCATCCGGTTGTACCCGTAATTGGGCAAGAACCGCCAATACTTTCAGTAACTGTACGTCCTGCAAGCATTGCTTGAAGTGTATAATCAAAAGGTGATAACCCACGGGAAGGTAGAATTTCTCCGAATGCATCTAAGAATGCTTCAGCACCAAATAACCCTCTAGGTAATTCATACTTAAAGCGGTCATAGAACCAACCATAACTACCAAAGATCTTGGTTTTTCCATCTCCGAAGAGATCAACTGCAGCACCGAATCTTGGAGCAAGTTTGTCAGTCCAATCAAATTCGATGTCTGTTGTTGTAGCCGGATCACCAAAACTTGGAACTACTTCTCTTTCAGCTCTCAAACCAAAGTTAATCGTAAAACGATTATTGATCTGCCATGAATCTTGAGCATAGAGTGCTGTGTTGTCACTGCTTGCTTCACCACGTGTTCCGATTCGAACCATACGAGCTGTTCCGAGCGAACAACTGTCGTCATTCGGGAAATTACCGTTAGCAAGATCCGGACAGATTGGGAGACCGTTAATTCCTGTATAGAAAGAAGTTGGTCTTCCGTAATAAAGAAGGATGTAACCTGTACTTGTGTAACCTCTATCTACGTTGTTGTAGAGTTGGTTTAGTTGATAACCGGCTTTGATATTGTGACGTCCAAAAGCGTTAACTCCGACGAAACTCACGTCAGCGTCATAAGTAGTACGGGTTGAAACGTCAAAAGCTGTCAGTTCATTAGAACCTGTATTGAACCCTCTACATTGATCGGTTCTACCTGGAATAACATCACAAGGATCAAGTGGTGAAAAACTTGAAACCGCGATTCTTTGTCCAGCAACACGTCCATATGAGAAAAGTTTCTCATTGAGGAAGCTTCGTCCAGCACGGAAGTTGACAACCATCCAGTTTAATGGAGTCCAGGTAGCTTGAGTGTTGAATGCATTTGAGTTAACACGACCACCACGAGCTGCATACTCTTCACGTGTTACCGGGTCTAAGTTTTGTGAAAGACCTAAACCAGGAACTTCACCTTCATCAATTCTTGGATTCCAAAGGAATGTTCCATAAACACGAAGACTTGAGAATGGTTGAGCATCAATTCTTGAGAAAGCTTGCTCAATTCTAGTTTTCGAATCATATCTATCAGTGAAAACTACCTGACGTCCCGGATCATCTGTATTGAAGAAGTCTTTTGTTCTTGAAGTTTCAAAAATCTGTGGAGCATATGATACTAATCCCCAAATTCTATCTTTAAGAATCGGTCCACTTACAGAAGCTACAGGGAAGAAGTCTGTGCCACCATCTTTACGAGGTGTGAAATAATCAAATCCGCCGCCCGGATCACCGGCATTACCAAAATCGTTTAATCGTCGGTTTGGGCTAGCTTGAAGTTGGCTTGGACGGAAAGAAATTCCAAAGTTACCGCGCCATTGGTTGTTACCGCCTGCTGTTACAGCGTTGATAACACCACCGGTAGCTCCACCATATTCGGCTTCAAAACCAGTTGACTTAACTTGTACTTCTTGAAGAAGTTCAAATGGTAAGTTGTTGTTTGAGTTAAGTGTTCCAGTTGCGAAGTTGGTTACTTCCTGTCCGTCAATAACGAATACGTTCTCAGAACCTGAAGCTCCGTCAATCTGTAAACCACCACCGATAGCTTCCGGGCGAACATTCGGTGCAATTTTCAAAATGCTTGTGAATGTTGTTCCTTTCGGTAATGATTCAATAATTTCTTTTGTAATGTTTGTGTCAATCTTTGTATCAGTAGTGTCAATTGTTACCGCACTATCTGCTACAACATCAACTGTTGTCGTTGTTCCGGCAGCACTAAGATTTGGGCTAACATTTTGTGATCTATCCACAACTACCGTAACGTTTTGTGAAAAAGGCTCAAAGTTATCAACATTGATTGTAACTTTGTAAGTTCCCGGTGGAACTCTTGCTATAATGTAGTAACCTTCATCATCAGCTGTAACTGTTCGATTAAATCCGGCTGTAGATCCTGTGCTTTCAACCTTAACGGTTGCACCAGGAATTACTGCTCCGGTTGAATCCTTAACAGTTCCCTCAATTGAACCTGATGTACCTTGTCCAAATGCGATTGCTGAAAAGCAAAGCACTATGGTCAAAGCCACAGATATAAATCTAAAATTTTTTAACATATTTTCACTCCTAAGCAGGGTTGTTTCTAAAAACTGTTTTAGTTTCAAATTTTTCAATTATGTTTTTTAATTTTTAGTTGAAAAGATGAAACTATGTTTTTTAAACATAGCGACATAAAAGAATGCAATTTGAGAGCCAATACCGAACTTGAGGGGAAGTTTTTGCTTTAAATCTATGTAAACAAAAGCTTAATAGGTGGTGGATTGCTGGTTGTGTAAGTTGTTTTTGGAAGGTGTTTTAAACAAATCTACAAGAAATTGTAAATAATCCACGATTTTGGATAAATCGGTTTAGAAAAGACTGTAAAGCAAATATAGCACATTGCTTAAAATATTTCTCTTTGAATAAAGAGATCAGGAAGATTCTTTGGCTTTCTTTCTGATTTTTTGGATCAATCCTTTCACCTCGGAAATTTTTCCCTTAGCTTTTTTTTTCTCATTTTCGGGAATAGCCTTTAAGTACAATTCCAGTTCATCTGCTGCCAAATTGTAGCGTTTGAAATCATAGTAATATAACAAAGCTAAATTCCAATGAACGTCAGAAACTTTGTTTTTACTTAGTTCCTTAGCTTTTAAGAGGCTCTTCTCAGCGGCTTTAGATTTTTTTACATCCCTCTGAATTATTCCAAGCAAAAGATGGGAATTGATAGAACCGGAATCTAATGCGTTAGCCTTTTTCAAATTTTCAATAGCCGAATCTCTTTTCTTCAATTTATTTTGAGCTACTGCTAGATTAAAAAAGCTTCTGAAACTTTTCGGATTTATTTCAGACGCTTTTTTGAAAATGTTTTCGGCTTCCAAGTATTTATTATCAGCTAGGTATAAATTCCCTAGACTATCCAATGCATCAAAATACTCCGGAAAAATACGAATGGCATCTTTGAAGTTTGTAATTGCTTCCGCATTTTTTTTCTTCTTAACGTTTTCCAATCCTGATTTGTAAAGTTTCCTCGATTCTTCAGGAACATTTTGTGCAAATATGACTGAATTATTTACCGGTCTTTCGTTTCTACCTTTTGTATTTACTTCAAGATAAATATCAACCTGCTTTACATCTACTCCTCCAATTGCATTCAAGTCACCAAGATCAATCCGCACCTTTTTTTCTTTGAAGTTAGTACCTGCAATTCTTACTTTGATGTAGTAAATGCCACGGTTCAGTCTTTGAAATGTGTAAAAGCCGCTACCTCTAGTTTTTCTTGTACCGATCAAACGCTCCAGAGCATCAAGCAATTCAACCTCAATATTTTGGACAGGCTTTCGATTGTCATCAAATATCATTCCGCTTATCGAGTTTTGTGCGTTGATGGATGTAACTGAAAAGACTGCTAAAATCCCGAGAAATAGAGCGACGAAAATAGATTTAAGAACTATAAATTTCACATTTAACCTCCTTGGAATTTCAGCTGTAAAACTGAAATTAATCGTCAAATTCTAGTAAATGTCCCATTTTTTCCTTCTTTATTCGAAGATAATGTGCGGCGGGTTCTTGAGCTTTAACTTCTATCGGGACACGTTCAATAATTTGCAAACCTGCGTTTTTCAGAGCCTTTAACTTATCTGGATTGTTGGTCATTACGCGGACTTTACAAAGTCCTAGATCAAATAAAATCTCAGCACATTGCTGATAGTTTCGGGCGTCTATCGCAAAACCTAACTTTTCATTGGCTTCGATCGTGTCTGCACCTTCATCTTGAAGAGCATACGCCCGAATTTTATTGACGATTCCTATTCCACGACCTTCTTGTTGTTGATAAACAATTGCCCCTCTTCCTTCTTCTTCGATCATTTCCATCGCTCTACGTAATTGTGGTCCGCAATCGCATTTTATAGAGCCAAAAACGTCACCGGTTAAACACTGTGAATGAATGCGAACCAAAGTAGGGACATTTCTTTGCAGATCACCTTTAAATAAGACTATAAATTCTTCAGAACTTGTTTTTGAGCGATAGCCCGCAATCTTAAAGTTACCCATTTGTGTGGGCAGACTGGCAACCGCAATCTTTTCTACGGAAATAGATTTTTCTGAAGGACAATTATTATTTTTTTCCAGCAATACTAGAACTCCACAAATTATTTTGATTGATGTTTGTGTATTATAACCCCAAAAGCTTATAAATTGTAGGTTAGTATGATTTTGCTACGGGAATAATAATTCGAGTTTTCAAACAAAAAAGAAACGACCGTTTGAATCTGACGATCGTTTCTTTTTTCTCCTCTGATTAAAATGGATTATTATTTTTCCTCGTCTTTTTTAGAATCGGAGGGGTTATTTTCTTCGGGTTCTTGGTGAGCAAAAACTGCACTATCACTATTACCGAATATTCTAGATAGAATGCCGCTTAAAACGTCCGCCACTTTTGTCGGCTCTGCTTCTGAAACCGTTGCCATTTGAGTATCCTCGGCAAAGGCATAGTCAAGTTTGATAAGTTCTGCCGTTATATGTCGGCAAAATGAGCAACTGACCAAATGGTTTGTAATCGGGTAAGCTTCTTTTTCACTTAAGTTACCTTCGACAAAAGATGTCAGAGTATCTTCATCTAAATGCTCCGAAGTTGTTTCAAAACTGTTGGTTTTTGAGTCTGCTCGCAAAAAGACATCTAGCAAGCCTTGTATTTTTATTTCGTTGGAATTCATCCGCCCCTTATTGTTCATAATCTGTTCCAGCCTCCACACACAAGACGAAACAGTTTTGTAATATTTGCATAAAAATTTTAGTTGGGGGCAAAAAAAATAAGTTCCTTTGATGTGTTTAGGAGATTTGGGGTTGTTATTTTATTTAATTGGTCGCTAAATTTTGATAAAGATTTGGATTAGCAAGGTCTTGAGTTGCTAATTCAATACAAATATCAATTTCCTCCCCTTTTAAGTTGTGTTTTGAATTCAATTCTTCTTGAAAAGACTTTAAAACTTTCTTATAAGTCTTTTCCAACCAACGCATTATGGTTGATTCATGAATTTTACTACGGGGGTTTTTCTCACGTGCGGCGGATTTTCTTTGAAACCAAGCTCGCAGAGGAGAAGTTGGTACTTCAACAAGCCTTGCAATTTCTCTAAGCTTTAAATTTTCTACGTGATAATAAAGCAAGAGAAGTTTTTCATGGCTATCAAGTTCTGTAAAAGCACTTTGAATTGCTGAGACGGTAGCGTTTCGATAACGATCTTTCGTTACCTGATCCATCATTTGGTCTTCGCCACCCAAATCCATTTCTGCAAAATTTGAATGAGCGTGACCTTCGCCAACGTTCTCAGTCATTTCATCAAGTGAAACCGAATCGTGACTTGCTCTGTGTAAGTCAACTAAAGAATGCCAAATAACTGTTCTTAACCAACCGCGAATTGAGCCTTTTCCACTGTATGTGGCAAATTTAGAAACTCTCTCCCCCTCAACGACGCGAGTGCCGTAAAGCTCAACATAAACTAAATCTACAACCTCTTGGGCATTCAGATCGGAGCTTGCGAGATGGCGGGAAACTCTTTCTAAATATGAACGATGCTGTTGATCAAATTCCCACCATGCACGTTCATTTCCATTTGCACAAGCTAGTGCTAGAAATAAATCATCAAGCTGAATGGATTTTAGAAACTTTTGAGCTTCCTCAAGGGTTGGATTATCGTCAGGGCTTCGATAAAGATATTTTTTGATGCTGGTAGTCAGGGAATTTTTAAAACATTCTTCACGCACACCAAAATTTGGTGCATTTTCAAAACACTCCGTGTAGAGCTGTTTCATCAAACTCTCACACTCTTTTACTATCTTCTCTTGTTCGATCACACTATCTGGGGACATTGCAAATAAGCATTATAAACAAAAATATCAAAATTTCATAATATTTTATGCTTATCTTGGATTAAATTTGTATTTTTTACTATCTATTAATAATAAGCGAAAAAAATGGTTGAAAAGTATCATTTTTTTATTTCAGCTTATCTATTAATTTTCGGTTGCAAGAGTTGAGTTTGGATTAAAATTGATCGAAGTATCATTTTGTTCAGCAAATTCATCACCATATTGAAGTTGAAAGAGTCTCCAATACAAACCCTTTTGTTTTATCAATTCATTATGAGTGCCTTGCTCTCTCAGTTCACCGTGGTGAAATACCAAAATTCTGTCACATCTCTGGATAGTTGAAAGTCTGTGAGCAACGACCAAAGATGTACGTTCTTCCATAATTCTATTTACGGCTTGTTGAATCAATTGTTCAGTTTCAGTATCAATCGAACTTGTCGCTTCATCAAGAATCAAAATTGAAGGATCAAAAGCTAATGCTCTGGCGAAAGAAATAAGTTGTTTTTGCCCAACTGAAAGACCGCCGCCTCTTTCTTTTAATTCGGATTTATAAGAATTTTCAAGACGCTCAATAAAATCATCGGCGTGAACTTCTTCTGCCGCCCAATGCACTTTTTCTTCGGAAATTTCCTTATTGCCCAAGCGTATGTTGTTTTCAATTGAACCGCTAAAAAGAAATACATCTTGCAGAACAACCGCAAAATTTTCTCGCAGAGTTTTCAAATCCCAATCACGGACATATACATCATCGAGTAAAATTTTTCCTTTTTGAACGTCATAGAAGCGCATCAGAAGATTTGTAACTGTTGTTTTTCCGGAGCCTGTGTGTCCGACGAGTGCTACGGATTCACCTGGATTTACTGTAAATGAAACATTTTTCATTACCCATTCATCTTCATTGTAAGCAAACCAAATATTTCTAAATTCGATTTTACCCTTTGCTTTATCGAGCTTTTTCGGGTCGTTTGGCGATGTAATCTCAATATCTTCATCAAGCAAAAGAAAAACGCGATGTGATGCGACGATTGCCGCTTGCAGGACGTTGAATTTATCTGAAAGATTCCTAATCGGCTGAAAAAGTTGTTGTGAATACTGAATAAAAGCAATGACCGTTCCAATTGTTAAGGCAGTTCCGCTCGCCGAATTGGCAGTTAAAATTTGATAACCGCCGAACCAAATTATGACCGCAATCCCTATAATTCCGATAAACTCAACCATCGGATAAAAAATCGCGTAATAATAAATGGTTTCGATATTCGCTTCGCGGTATTCATTATTAATCTTTCCAAAGCGTGTACGGACTTTTTCTTCCGCATTAAAGAGTTGGACGGTTTGAGCACCTGAGATGTGTTCCTGCAAAAATGCGTTGATCTTTGCCATACGTGTGCGGACTTTATCGAAGCCAATTCTCGCACGCTTGCGAAACCAATTCGTGGCAATAAATAAAAGCGGAACAACAATTAACGAAACGATCGCCAGTTTCCAATCAAGCCAAAACATTATGCCGATGATTGCAAAAATCACGACCAGATCACCCAGACCTTCAATTACGCCGGATGTGAAAAGCTCATTCAAAGAATCAACGTCGGAAGTTAGACGGGTAATAATTCTGCCGACAGGGTTTTTGTCATAGTATGAAATTTGCAAAGTCTGAAGTTTAGTAAAAATCTGCGAACGCAGATCATACATAACCTTTTGACCAACAACATTTAAAAGAATTTCTTGGATGTAGGAAAAGAGAAATCGGAATAAGAACAAACAGAAATAAGCCAAAGCAAAAAGCCAAATTCCGTCTGTTTCTTTCGGAACGATAAAATCATCAACCGCCATTTTTGTAAAATATGGCTGAAGACTTATCAAAACATTGGTTATAACAGTCAAAACCAATGCCAAAGCCATCATCTTCCAGTAAGGTCTTAGATAACTGAAAAGCCTTTTGGTCGTGCGAAAATCGTAAGATTTTTTTATGGCTTCTTCTTCGTGATATTTTTTCGCTTCGTTGGACATTTACTTTTACTGATTTTAGGTTTTAGATTTTGTATTGGCAAAGAGGTTTGTGGTTTTGTCCGAATCTTTTTTTTGCATAAAGCTTTACAATCCAAAATCCAAAACCTAAAATCCAAAATCAAGATGAGCCGTTTTATAAATGAACGCAAAAGTAATTGGAAACGTTTAGAAGAATTACTTGCAAAAACTGATGGCGTAACAGGTTTACGTGGACTTCCAAGAGCAGAGGTGCGTGAACTTGGTGATCTATATCGTCGTGCGGCAACTGATCTTGCAATCGCCCGCGCGGAAACCAAAGATGCAAAGCTCATAAATTATCTAAACAATTTAGTTATACGCTCACACGGCAAAATCTACCGAGCAGATGGGCAGGGAATTAATGTCATTTGGCAGTTCTTCGCAAAAGATTTTCCGAGAGTTTTTCGGGAAACCTGGCGATATACATTTTTAGCCTTTGCCGTCTTTACAGGATTTGGTATCGCTTCTTTTTTGCTTTGCTATATTGATTTTAATTTTGCAGATACGCTCGGTTTGGCATCAGTTAGAACAGCTGCTCAAAATAATCAACAATGGTGGCTGAGCCTCAACGAAGCAAATCAGATAGGTTCGAGCCAAATTTTGACCAACAACATAAGAGTTTCATTTTTAGCTTTTGCTTTAGGGGCATTTTTCGGTTTAGGAACGATTTATATTTTGGTAATAAACGGTTTGAGCATCGGTGGTGTTTTGGGAGTTTGTTACAAGGTAAATCCCGCGTTTGGAAATGCTTTGGTGACTTTTATTGTTGGACACGGTGTTATTGAACTTTCCTGCATTTTTATCGCGGGTGGAGCAGGAATGCTAATTGGTTATTCAATAATCAATCCCGGTGATCTTTCGCGTTCACAAGCACTAAAGAAAAATGGAATAAAAGCCGTTCAGCTTGCCATCGGTTGTGCTTTTTTTTTAGTGATTGCAGGCATAATTGAAGGTTTCTTGTCTCCTGCAAATATTCCCGCTGTATTTAAATACGGAACGGGAATTTTAACGGGTGTCGCAATGTATTCTTATCTAATTTTAGTCGGTAGAAAAAGAGAAAAAACATCAGAAGAGAGTCAATTATTGAGAAATTCAGTGTAAAAAATTGATTCAATTAAAACTATATTCCGCCGCCCAGCTAATTTCTATTCAAACCTTTTGTAAAAAGTGTCCGCAAATAAAAATGAGCAGACACTTTTTATTTTCAAGTTAGAAGGGGAAAACTAAATAGCTACAGAGCAAACACTTCTTCTAATTTGAGTAACTTGTTTATCAGTTAAAACGCGCATTCTTCTGGAATTAGAAGAATGTGGATGCATTAAGTTTCTGCGGTGGTTGATATGCACAGGAGAAAAAGAAGATGTTAATAAAACATGACAAACCTCGTGAGCGGTATCAAATTTAGAAGCTCTTGAGCCAACTGTACAAGCAGGTCGGTTCGCTGCGTGTCCGCCACAACCTAAAAGGTTTCTCTCGTCGAATCTCTTTACGTAATAAACTGATATTTCATTGTTGGGTACGGGAATGCCTAAACCATGAAGTTCGTTATATTCACCCGTGTTGATTTCCCAATTGCATTCACCGCTGATTCGGTTAAATCTTCTTTCCTGAGGCTCACTCAATAATAAAGATTGTCCTGAAGCATACTCAATTTTTATTGCGTATTGTCCAAAAATGTCTTGTGCGGCTTTTAGTGCATCTTCGAAGGGGACTCGGGTTAACGATATACTTTTGAAATGTAGTCTGATGCTATGCCTGTAGTTTCTGGCAAAGTGATCCAAAGCCAATATTGTGTCCTTATCAATTTTACCCGTTTCAGTTATATTATTGCGATTTTGAAATTCTTTCAGTTTGGTTTCAGTTTCATTTCCGAACCTTCCATCCGGACTGTATCTTCTGCTTCTGGTTGATCTGGGCATTGGATAACCGAGGTCAACCAATGCCATTTGTACTAGATGAACGGCTCTTGATCTTCTTCCCGAGCCTTTACTAATTGTCCTACTACCTGTGGCTACTCTTTTCAAACGATCACTGGTAGTAAAACGTGGCGACAATAGCATATATATAATTTCTCCTTTTCTATAATGTTTCAGTTCTATAGACGCAAAAAACAAACTGAATTTGCATAGAAAATAAAAATTGAAAAAACGCTATTGGGAACTAAAGCAACTGATCGAATCAGTTTTTTCAAAGCAATTAAATTACAAAAGCGTAAGTTCTGTTCTTTCTTCGTGGATCAACCAGCCTTTTGAGCGCACATTTCCCCCCGCCCGATGTGGATCAACCAAAAAGTATGAACCGACGTGAAAAGCAGATTGGGTGTTTCCATCAAACCAACGACTTGAGTTGGATTTTCCTATTTCTTCGATCTGCCATAATTCATCACCTAATCTAGCCAAAACCCTTTGTGCAGTATTGGCTAAACTTAAAGCAGTAGTAGCTGCGGTAAAAAGAATTCCTCCACCGGCAGTTACTAAACCAACTCCCGTTCCCAAAACCGCTGTCAAAACCGGATATTGTTCGCCGCCTAACAATTCTGTGTTTAAAGAATGCGTAAAATTATCTTCTCTCTCAGCCGGCAAGGTCATTAATTTTCTAATGTTTTGCCTATTTGTGGCTTGTGAAAGAGATTGAGTTCCGCGAGTTGGTACGTAAATCGCTCCACCTCCGCTCGGATTCATTTGCGAATTCATTAACTGGTATCTTGCACGCGTTAAACTTCTGGTCATTCCGGTAATTACAGAATTCGCTATCCGTTTGCCGGATTCCTGTTGTAATGGGTCTAATTGATTAATGATTTGTTGGGACATAGATAGTTTTCTCCTTACCTAAAGTTAATTTTTACGAGGTTAGTACTTGGGATTTGATAAATGATTTTTATATCTAGATAGCAGACGATAGCAAAAAAAGAATTTGCCATTTTATAAATATAATTTAGTAAGGGGGCTAAATTCTACCTGTAAAGATAAATACGAGAAGCATAATTATGGCAATTGCAAAAACGGTAAATGCAATAATTAATGCGGGGTTTGAATTGGATTTTTTAGAATTTTGGATTTCGACACTGGTTGTACCTGATGCTGTTTCAAAAGTGCTGTTGATTTTATATTCTCCGCCGCGTTCATCTAAGATATTCGCATTATCAACAACGTTTCGCATTTCTTCACGGGCAGCACTATTTCGATATTCCGCACGCCGTTTTTCAACAGCGATCTGAACAACCTCATCAGCCGCTTTTTGTGTCACTTCACGGGCTTGCTTTTCATCCAAATTTTGCAGGGCATTGTCAACAATGTCATCTGGCGTAAGCGGGAACAGGGATTGTTTTTTCGGGACTAATTCATTTTTTTCATCATCAGCCATTTTTACTTTTACCTTTTGTTTGAAAAATATCTTTTTTTGATTTTAAGGTTAATTGTTCCGTAGGGAAATTTCAATTTATGCATAACTTTGCGTTTGCCTTTTGTATTTTCAAGTAGATGCTCGATATTTTCAAATTCTTCACGAAGCATCGAAACCGCAATTTTCCCTTCCTGCACTTTTGATTCAGCTAAAATTTTTCGTGCCGCATCCATATCATCATGTGCAAGCCAAATGAGTCGGTCTTCAATTTGTTTAGGAAGCATTGCATTGTAAGGTTTATCAATAACTTGTTTTACGAGAGGTTCTAAAGTTTTTTCCCAATTATCAGTATAAATGGTCAAATCATAACTATCTTTTTTACAATACGCTTCCATCAAACGCCGTAAAAGCTCCGTTTTCATATCAAAACTCATAACGCTTGGAAGAAGTAGAAGAAATCTCGTGAATGTTCTTGAAATGGGTTTAACTTCGCCGGATTCCCACTTTTGATAAGTTTTTCGAGCATATCTTGCGGCACCTTTTCCGAAATGCTTTTTGTAAAGTTGAAATAATTCATTTAACTTCTCATCATCAAACCCGAGTAAAACTTTTAAGATTTCTTTATCATGGATTTTTTCAACTTTTTTCTTTTTCTTACGTTTAAATCCAGAAAAAAGGTGTTTATGTTGATTAATTAATTTCCAGTGTGTTTTTGGTGGATTTTTTGATAACTCTTCATCTGTATAAATTATATCTTCGTCATAGGATATCGTTGCAAGAAATAGCAACAATGAGATGACTACAATTAAAAACAGAGCTAAAAGAACGCTTTCCATTATTTAATGATTATTTACTTAACTTCTTTCCCAACAACAATATCTCCAAAAACAGCTTGATTATATATGTAAGTTTTTGATTTTTGTTTACTGTTATTGATTTTGTAGTAGATTACAACATAAGTAATTTTCTCTTTTCCATGGGACTCTATCTTCTCAATTTTTATATCTTTGGGCGATACCTTTTCAGCTTTACTAACTTTTTCAATAAGTTGGTTTCGCAATCCCTTATCAGAGCTAAATGAATATTGGTTATAGAGCATTTTGCCGACAACAATAGTTGGAATAGAAACTCCGATTATTAGAAAGAGAATTACAATTTTGTCTGATTTTATTTGCATTTTTCTTAACAAACTAATTAAAAAAATAGTTACTTTAGATTGCCAAATACGATTATCGAAAATGCGATTATGCCTGAGATCAAGCCTGAAATTGAGCTTATCAGCAAATCGGCGATAAAAACTCCTAGTGTTTTCAGAACCGTTTTACCTTTTGATTCTTCATACACTTTTCTCAAAGCAATAAATAAAATAGATAAAATAAATTGGCATAAAAAGAAAAAGCATCCATTGTGTGATTGGAATTTCGGCAATCAACGTGATGATTTTCACTGCCAGAACATAAATGGTTGTTGAAAGATAAGTAAATGATTTGTAATGAAAGGCAAACACAAGGTGTTCAATATAGAAATTTTGTTTTCTAAAATATAATCCGAAAATTACAAGTGCTAATGCCGTAACGCTCAAAAATTGAATATAACCCTGCGATTGTCTGGTTATGTTTGTATATTTTTCAACAAAAGTTTCCTTGTCGAGCATTGTCATCTCGATGACTCTGACATTTTGCGGATTCGCCATTTGTGCTTCAATATCATTGGCTTCAAACATAATTCCCCAAATGGAGAAAAAGAAAATAGCACTGGCGATCAGATAGATTTTTACGGGCGAGATAAATTTTTGCTTGTGTCCATTGAGATATTCTTTGGTTAAGCTGCCGGGATTGAAAAATAGATTGATGAATGTTTTGAGAAACTTTGAATCTAAACTAGCGGCTTCTTTTAGAGTATTTTTTAGAAAATATTTAACCGTTAAATGTTCGGGTGGAGTTCTTTTCTGTCCGCAGTTTGAGCAGAATTTATCGCCTTTTACATCTTCTCCACAATTAAGACAGTAATCATAATCGAGTTGGTGTTCTAGAGCAGTTTCATTTTGTTGTTTCATATGATCTTTGAGCGATTTGTGAGGAAACGTCAAAAAATCTTTCAAGAAGCGTGTTCCTACAACCCTTTGTTTTTTCGATTATGTTTTTGTACAGATTTATATAGTTTACCGAGTTCTTTGTATTTTTTCTTCTTCTCAAGATAAGACATTTCATAATGCTCGGATTCTTTTTGCATTTTGACGTAATTTTGATAACGCTCCTCGCTTAATTCGCCATTTTCTAATGCTTCTAAAATTGCACAGCCTATTTCTTGTGCGTGAGAACAATCATTGAATTTGCACTGAGTTTCAAGTTCGGCGATATCTTCAAAGACTTCGTTGATTCCTGATTCGACACCGATATTTCCAAGTTCACGCATTCCGGGAGTATCAATAATCATTGAACCGTTCTCCAGGATCAAAAGCTGACGATTCGTTGTTGTGTGCTTTCCTTTATCGTCTTTTTCTCGGATTTCTTTTGTTGCGAGTAGTTCTTTACCAAGTAGATTATTGAGAAGCGTCGTTTTCCCAACTCCCGAAGAGCCTAACAAGCAAAAAGTTTTTCCTGTTGCTAAAAGATTTTTAATTTCGGCTAAACCATCATTCGTTTCATTACTAAATGCAAAAACTTGAGCGTCAGGAATTTCCCTGTAAATCTCATTTATCTTTTGATGAACTTCATTTTCGTCAAGCAAATCGCACTTGCTTAAAAGAAAAACAGGTTCAATGTTTCCTTCCCTAACCATCACCAGATAGCGTTCGAGCCGCCGCAAATTAAAATCAGCATTCAAGGATTGAACAATAAACGCAAAATCAATATTTGCTCCGATTGCTTGAAATTCAACCTTTTTGCCCGCGGTTTTTCTTTTCAAAATGGATTTGCGTGGTAAGATTTCGTGAATTATCGCCAAAGAATTGTCATCCAAAATTTGCACAAAACAAAAATCTCCGACAGTTGGAAAGTCCATCGGAGAATCTGCCGAAAACATCAATTTTCCTGTAACTTCAGCATAAATTTCGTGATCGCCATTTGTGACTGAATAACTTTCTTTATGAACTGAAGTTATCCTCGCAATCTGAAATTGTTCCAGTTTTGATTTATTTAATTGATCTTGAAACCAACTATCGAAGCCTAAATTTTTTAAATTGTTATTCATTTCAAAAGTTGTTATCCATTTCAATATGATTTACATATCTAAAAACAGGTAAGTACCTAAGCACAAATAAGTTAAAGTGAATGGTAGGAACGCGAGTGTGAACGAGCGTGTCCGCCACTTCGAGAAAACACGCTTCCTAACGGTCGCGTTTCCGCCTTGATTGATTTAAGCCTTTACATAAACCTTACGTACCAAAAAAGACTGCGGGCATATTTTTATAAATACCAATAACTCCACATTCTGACTGGATTTTTGCTTTCTCATCAGTGAGAATATAACGCTTTATTCCTCCTTTGCTCTTACACTCTAAACTTAAATTTGCATCCCATGCTTCTGTGGAAACACTGACATCTTTTGTGCCGCCAAGTAAAATAACGGCATTTGTTTTGTCTTCATATTTTTCGGCAGGTATATAAATTCTTAGTTGAGTTATGCAATGTGAAATGCAATAGTCCCAAAATCTAATGCGAAGTCCTTTGGTTTCATTCAAGAACTCTTGAATTGTATTGAAATCAGAGATTGCTTCATGTTTTGTTAATTGCTCAATTCCTTCTTCAGTATTTTGTTCACTAGCACACATTGGACAATAGCGAAATGAATAATAGCCTATGTATTCACAATTAAAACATTCATAAACTTCTTGACTCCAAAAGTGTTCAATATAATCTCTATCCATAAATCTAGAGCAGTCCTCTTTCCTTAACTCTTAAATATGTCTCCAACAACTGTGGTGCAAGAGTTTGAGTTGTTACGTCTAAAGCTAAACCACCAAGCGTTTCTACTTGTCGGAGGGCAGCTTCTCTTTGGAGGATTATTTCTTCGGCGGCGGATTGCGTGAAAACTTCTTTAACATTTTTGGGAATTTCACTAACAGTTGCGTTTAAGTCTCGATCACCAATTGTGACAACGAGCGGCAAGTGTCTCGGGCGGAGGAGTTTTAGCGAATTTATTAATTCTTTGGAGGATTCTTTATCAACCAAATCCGTTAAGATCACGACGAAAGCACGTTTTTTTAGGTTTGAAGAAAGATATTGAAACGCACGAGAATATGAAGGCTCAATTAATTCGGGTTCGAGATCATGTAGGGCTTCGAGGACGGCATCCATTTGGGCGATTCCTTTTTTAGGGGGAAGGTATTTTTTGATTTTGCGTCCGAAAACCACTAAACCACAATTATCTCCACCTTTTGCTGCGGCTGACATTAAAGCGAGGGAGGCGTGAATTGCCGTGTCGAATTTTGTTTCGTCATCTATTCGTCCCGTCATCAAACGTCCTGCATCAAGTGCGATAATAATAGTTTGATCGCGTTCGATTTGATATTGACGAGTAGTGAGTTTTGAGCGTTTTGCGGTTGTAGTCCAGGAAATATGCCTGAGTTCATCCCCTCGAACGTAATCGCGCATTGATTCAAATTCACGACCTTCACCGCGTCGGACAGATTTTCGTTGGACTGCCAGAAAATTATTAGCTCCGAGAGCTTTGAGTTCCATCTCTCTTGCCCTCTGCATATTTGGATAAACTTTAACTGATTGCTCTTCGCCTAAATCTGTCTGACACCAAACCAAGCCGAGCTTTGAAAAGAAGCGGACAGAAGTTTTGCCAAATTCATACTTTCCACGTTTTGGCGGAGTTAATACATAATAAAAATCAGCAATAGTTTGAGCTTCGACGTTGAATTCCTCCTCCCTCTTTTCATTTAAAATCATTTCGGGTGGGTATTCATCTTTGAGTTTTATGTAGAAATCTCTTTCAGTCGCATTTTCTATGTTCAGATGAATTTCAGTTTTGCTACCGATCGCAAATCTTTTTGAAAAGTTTCTTGTGATTTGAAAGTCTTCAGGGAGTTTACGGCTGAAAAAATAATCGAAAATAGCTAGTGAAATAAGCAGTATGTCGTAAGCCAAAACTATGTAACGCAGAACGGGGAAGTTCCACGAAAGCGAAAGCGGAATCAATCCTAATGCCAACAAAATATAGAATCTACGTGAGAAAACAAATCGCATAATTTGGGAAGAATTATACAGTAGGTTCAATTGTAGAAAAAATTATAATTTTCGATTGCATAAATACATAGTAAGAAAAGTATGTATATAATTAGTGCAATTTTTATATTCATAAGGCGTCAGAATAATTTGTAACAAGCTAAAAAATTCAGATAGGGGAATTTTACTATGAGTCAAATAGGGAGTTTAGTTAAGGAAGCTATTGAATTATCAAATAGAAACGTGCCGAGCTTGGCTTTTACAAAAGCTTGTGCAGCTTATAATGAAACAGTTAAAAAGTATTTTGATAAAAAGAATGTAACAGAGAATGAGCAGAGAGAATTTTTTAACGAGAATTGGTGGATCATAAACTTTGTCGGTTTACCAAAAGCACTTCCTGTAACCAAAGATATTATTGAAGAATCGAAGAAGAAAATTTATAAACAGGGGGCATCATTTTCAATTGAAGATGTGCTCCTTTTCATAATCTTAAAGAACCTAACCACAAAAGGATTACCGATGGGGTTTGAGTTTCAGAAGTTTACAAAGTTTGAACTTGTAAATGAAAAGATTTTAATTCCTCAGCAATTAATTTTTGGAATACTTAGCGTTGTTATTTTCAATCCAATAAACGAGGATGAAGAAATCGAAGAGAGCTACTGGATAGGCTTTGGTTACTTGAGTATGTTTGTTTCAGAATTATGGGGCAGAAAAGATTTACTCGAAAGGGTGATGAAATATTCCTAGGCAGTTGCTAATTTGGGGCTGTTTGGTCGGAAGTACCAAAGTGTCCAAAAGACAGAAAAAATTGAAACGGCAATGATTCCAAACATTGAGGCGGAAGGTTCTGCAATTCCACTAAAAAGCATAACTGAAAAAGCAGTTACGGGAATACGCAATAACTCAGAACTCCAGAGCCATTTTTTAGCTTCTAAAATTCCACTCCAATTTATAATTTTCCACCACAAAAGAAACGCCCCGAACCATTTGGCAGAAATGCTCCATCCATAAAGATTAGATATGACACCCATCATCAAAGCGATTCCTAAAATTACTTGTAAAACGAGATAAAGTCTGGCATTTGCAAACATTGGCGGGCGGAACTTAACTTGATTTTCTTGGGTTATTTCAACAAATTCTTTTTCGGGAACACCTCTCGGTCGCCAACCTGCAGGCATAAACCAAATTCTGATCTTGTCCCACCAAAAAGGTGTTGCACGGGCAAATTTCCAGAGAATTTTGTAAAAATGAAAGTTTATTGAGATCGGATTCCATGACTTCGGATGATCGTAAATTCCATAAATGACCTTTTCATTTTCCTCTTCAAAAGAGCCGAACATTCTGTCCCAGATGATTAAAAATTCACCGAAGTTTTTATCCAGATATTGTTTGTTTACCCCGTGGTGAACACGATGGTGTGAAGGTGTCGTAAATATAAATTCGATTGGTCGCCAGAGCTTTGGGATGAATTCTGTGTGATGCAGAAATGCGATAAATAAATGGATTCCGACGGTTGTATAAATTGCGAGTGGCGAAAAACCGATAATGACAAGAACCCAAAAGAATAAGAACGATGTCAGACGTTGCGTAACGCTTGCCCTTAACGCGACAAAGAAATTCATCTCTTCCGCCGAATGGTGTGGTGAATGTGCCGCCCACATAATATTTATCGCGTGTCCCCAGCGATGCACCCAGTAGAAAACAAAATCTACACCAAGCAATAAAAGAATCGCTGTCCACCAATTTATTTCAATTGTAAAAAGCCGAAAGTTTTCATATAAATATCCGTAGGTTACATAAACACCCGCCGCAACCAGAACATTCATGGTCTGATTCCCGAGGGCTGTTCCGAAGTTTGCGACTGACTCTGAAAATGTTATGTAATTCTTGCGGTAATACCAGCTAAAAAACATTTCCAGCAGAATAAAAGCTAACGCAATCGGAGTTATGTAAGCATAGACATTTGTTTCCTGCATTACTCGAAAATATAGCAAAAATTTAAAAAATTGTCATAAAACACTTTGCTAACGTCAGTTTAAAATAACCAGTCTGTAACATCTTGCATTGACCAGTTTTATAATTTTTTATTCTTTAAGAAGTTTACGGCTTGCTTCATTTTCGGTTCGCAAGCGTTTGTATTCAGATTCGAGTTCTTCAAATGATTTGGAGAAATCTATCAGCGAAGACTTGGTTGTAAAAGTTTCTATTCGGTGTGCCAGATCACCAAAATCAGAACTATCGAAGCTATCTTCGATTGATTTTATTCCCTGAATAGCAATCATTGCTTTTCTGTTTAGGAGAGCTTCTTCAAGTTTGCCAATCGTGTCAATGGTTTCTTTTATCTGCGATCTGAACTCTTTTATCTCGGGATGTTTGGGCAACAGAATTCTATCTACCGAGCGTAACTTTTTGCTAAAATTCTTTAGGTTTTGCATCGCTTTTTGGCAGATTTTCAAGGCATCTTTAGCTTCGCGTTCGGTAAGTTCGGAGAGCCTGTCCATAAAGGGAACCATCTCGTTTTGAATAAGTGCAAGTTGGACTTTCAACTTTTGCAGACGGTATCGCCCGATGTGAGTGTCAATAACCTCATTTGCCTCGCTTAATTTTTCTTGAACAGATTTCAGATTCTCACTCTTTGTCGCTTTCATCTTTTTTGAGATGTAATTGATTCTGTCCTTGCGTTCGCTTAATTCTTTAATACGTAGCTGAGCAGTTTCGTTTTTTCCCTGCAAAGACCATTTCGGAGCGTTTTTTATCATTAGTGACTTGTTTTTTCCGATACCTACGAGCGGTTTAATTTTCTCCATTTTTATAAGCTGAGGCTTTTTCTTGGTTGGGAATAACTTGTTTTCCCCTATATTTATGTAATCCGACAACGGTCTTCCTGTTATGATTTTAGTGAGAAACGACATAAAAAAGACAAATCCGGAAATGAAGAAAAAGAAAAAACCAGGACCATCGAAACTAAAGAAAGTAGCGACAACGAATGTAACTAATGCGAAAACCAATCCAGTAGTTAAAGGGCTTAGAAAAAATATATCTGAATTTTCCACATTACGTTCGGGCAGATTATTACTATATTTTTCGACTTCATTGTGGTTTTGTAATGGCAGATTGAGAATTTGTTTATCTTCCGTGCGATTCGAAATGAGAGATGAAACCGACATATTACTGCCGCAGTTCGGACAGGCTTCATCAGAATCTAGAACATTGAATTCACATTTTTTGCATTTTACATACATTTTGGAATCTATAATCACATTGAAAATACTATTGTACTAACAAGAGATGTAATTTTTTTTGTAATACCAACAAAAGAAAATTTCTAAAATGATAAACAAAAGTGCAATCGGAGTTATGTAAGCATAGATATTTGTTTGCCGCATTTTCAGAAAATATAGCAAAATCTAGTTTTATTTTGAAGATTTAATGATAAGTTCATTTACCTGAAAACTTAAAATTCACATGAGGATAATTTAACCGAGAAATTTATAACCTATGCGGTGGACGGTGATAATGTATTTTGGGTTGGATGAATCACCTTCGATTTTCTGCCGAAGTTTTGAGATGTGATTATCTACCGTTCTAGTGAAAGGATAGTCTTCGATGCCCCAAATATCGTCTAATAACTGGTCGCGTGTAACGGCTTCGCCACGATGTTTAACAAGATATTTGAGCAATTCAAATTCGCGGGTTGATAGGTCGAGTGGACTTCCGCTTTTTGTTGCTTGGTATTTTTTGAAGTTGATTGATATATCTGCGAATGAATAACTTTCGATTTCCGAATTAGTTTGAGATGTGTTTCTTAGTCTGGCTCGGATTCTGGCTAGAAGTTCTCTGATGCCGAAAGGTTTTGTAACGTAATCATCCGCACCGATTTCCAAGCCGATGACTTTATCCATTTCTTGACTTCTTGCTGTGAGCATTATGATTGGCGTTTTTAATCCTTCGCCTCTCAGATGACGACAGACATCGAGACCACTCATTTTGGGTAACATCACATCGAGGATAATTATGTCGGGTTTTTCTGCATTGGCAAATTGGACGCCTTCTTCGCCATCACGGGCGACGACAACTTCGTAACCTTCATATTCGAAATTGTCCTGCAAACCTAACGCCATATCAGGTTCGTCTTCAACGATGAGTATTTTCTGCAAGCTCATAATTTCCAATTTGGTCGTTGGTTTCTCCTATTAATTTGCTTTTCGATATCGGAATATAGATTGTAAAACGGCTTCCTTTGCCTGTATTGCTTTCGAGAGTTATGTGTCCGCGATGTGCTTCAACAATGTGTTTAACTAGTGCGAGTCCGAGTCCTGTTCCTTTTGTGTTGTGAACTAAGCTTGTACCGACGCGATAGAATTTCTCAAAGATTTTTTCTTGTTCGGAACGCGGAATTCCAATTCCGTGGTCGGCTATTTCGATAGCGACGAATTCATCTTTTTTGAAAAGACTAATCTCAATTTTTTTATCATCTTCAGAATATTTAACGGCATTGTTAAGAAGATTTAATATTGCTTGCGAAAGTGCGTTTCGGTCAATTGAAACTTCTGGTAAATTTGGTTCGACGTTTAAGTTTAAATCAAATCCGACAGATTTTAATTGATGTTCATAGCTTTCCAAAACTTCGGTTACAACTGTTCTGATTTTGGCATTTGTAAATTCGTATTCTTTCTTACCTGCTTCAATTTTCGAGAAATCTAAAATGTTATTAATTAACTGCGTCAAGCGTCGGCTTTCAGCATTGATGGTTTGGTAGTAGTTTTGTTTTTTCTCTTTACTTTTGACTCTTCCTAATTCGAGTGTTTCAGCAAAAAGACGAATTAATGCGAGCGGAGTTTTTAATTCGTGCGAGACATTTGAAACAAAATCAGATTTTGCCTGAACTAATCTCATTTCTTTCGCAATCGTTCGTAAAATTAAAAACAGTCCCAAAAACCATCCAACTAGAATAATTCCGGTTAGCAAAAGGCTCTGACGAAAATGTCCTTCAGCTAGAGTTTCGACGGTTTTTCCTTTAAATCTTGCTGCTATATCCCAATTCGATAAAATCGGTGAAAGGGAAATTTGGGCTTCATAATTTTTTGCGTCTTTGTCTCCGTTTGAATAGATTTCCTCACCTTTGTTATCAAAAACTCCGACAACAAAGCCGCTATTTGCATCTTCATTTAGTGTGGTTTGACTAAGTTTTTGGGCGAATTCATCAGTAATAAATTTTTTGACATACTTCGGAGACAGAGCTAATCCTGCAAATCCTATCGAACCATTGGTCATTCGACCTTTTACTTTGCGAAAAATGTAAATCAATTCTTCTTCATTCGATTTACCTTGATGAAAAACCGATTGTGAAAACAAAAAGTCTTGTTGAGAATTTTTGTTTTTTAACTGACGTTTTGCTTCCTTGTAAGCGTTTCTTGCATGTAATATGTCGTGGTTTTCATTGGTGTCTATTCCTTTGATGATTGTGGGTTCATCGCCTTTCTGAATTGCAGCGAAGTTATCCTCTTGTTGACTACAATCATAAATCAGAAAAAGTTGTTCGACTCCTTCATTTTGAGTTTTAATTTCGGCAAATTTGGTTTTTATCTTTTTCGGATTTTTTCGGGTTATGTTCTTTTCCGTAAAAGGAAGCAGAGAATCGTTAGCAATTTTTTCAAATTTTTCTTTAGTTTCGCGTTTGATGGCTTGAAGATTCTGCCGCATGTTTTCCTTTGCCGCCGCCTTACTTTTCTCGCGTAATTCAACCAAAGATTGATATTGCAGAAAAGAAAGAATTCCCGTCAGCAAAACAACAAACACCACCGCTGAAGCCAGTAGTTTTTGTTGAGTAGATAGTTTCAACTCTTTTTGCATAAGTATAAATTTTTCTTAATTATATTGAATACGGTTTTAAATACTTATTGTTCACGTAAAAAGTTGTAAAAAGTTGTCTCCTAATTACAACTTTTTACATCATCAGATATTTTAAGACATCTTTTCACGTCAAAAAGAAGATTTCCCATTCTTTCATTTCATATATTTTGCCTACCGAAATTAGTTCAAAAAGTTTATTAAGGAGACAAAAAATGAATTTAATAGTTATCAAAATTTTAATGCTTATAGTTTGTGCATTTGTATCTGGTTGTGCTTCGCCATCAAATGCAGTTGCACAAGAAACTTCCAACATGGAGAAAAAAGCTTGCAAGAAATCAAAAAAGAAGAACTATTCAAAAAACAAAGAAAGCAAAGATTCTGATATTCGGGATTCAAAACAAAAATTCCGTTCGAATAGAGCAATGAGTCGTAATGAGCGTCTTGATTTGATAGCTAAAAAAATGAACTTAAAGCCAAATCAAGTAGTTGCAGATATCGGGGCGGGACGCGGAATTATGACTTGGCGATTTGCAAAAGCTGTCGGTTCAGGTGGTAAAGCCATTGGAATAGAAGTTCGTGAAAGTTTAGTTGAACGTATGAATGAAGATGCTAAAGATAGAAATCTTCCAAATTACGAAGCGAAACTTGTCCCGACAGACGATCCAAAACTCGAAGCAAATTCAACCGATGTTATTTTCCTAAAACACGCTTATCACCACATTAGCAACAGAATTCCGTATTTTTCCAATGTTAAATCAGCACTAAAATCAGGTGGACGACTCATAATTGTTGATTTTTCTGAAACGAGCGAAAGCTTTCACAGATCTACTGAAGATTTAGTAACCAAAAAGCAGTTGGTTGATGAATTAAAACAAGCTGGATACAAACTAATTAAAGAACATGACGTATTGCTTCCCAAAGATTATTTTCTTGAGTTTGAAGTGGCAAATTAAATAAGAAAATAATTTGAGCAAACTTGAGATACGAGAAATAATTTGATGAAACAGCAAGCAAAAAATGGTTCAAAACGCAGGGTGATTTCGTTTGTCTCAGCTTCGGCAATCGTCATTTCAAGCATGATTGGAACGGGAATTTTTACGACTACCGGACTGATGGCAGAAATGAATGCGAGCGGTGGAGATATAATTTTAGCTTGGTTGATTGGCGGAATTGTGGCGTTGTGTGGGGCTTTGTGTTACGGCGAAATCGGAGCATCACTTCCCGAATCGGGTGGTGAATACCACTATTTAAGTCGCCTTATTCATCCGTCGCTTGGTTTTATTTCCGGTTGGGTTTCATTAGTTGTAGGGTTTGCTGCTCCTGTTGCAGCAGCGGCAATAGCAATGCACCTTTTTATCGGAAAAGCCTTTCCTGGTTGGAATGTGCAGTTGATGGCAGTTTTGACCATTTTCGTTGTTTCACTTTTGCATGCGTATGACATACGACTTGGAAGCAAGGTTCAAACGGCATTAATTGCAATAAAAATTTTGCTTCTTTGCGGTTTTATCTTTTTTATTTTGCCCTTCAATTTTAGTTTTGCAGTCGATTCTCTAACAGAAATAAATTCTGCATTTTGGTTTTCATCCTCTTTTGCTGTCGTGTTAATTTTCGTTTCATTTGCTTATAGCGGTTGGAATGCTTCTGCATACATTGGGGCAGAAATTCGTAAACCAGAAAAAAATCTCCCGCGTTCATTATTAGCAGGAACAGGAATTGTCACCGTCGTTTATCTACTCGTAAATCTAGCTTTTTTAAGTGTCGTGCCATTAAAAGAATTAGCAGGAGTCGAAGAAGTAGCGTATTTGGTAGGAACAAAACAATGGGGAGATTCGGCTGGGTTTTTTATCTCGCTTTTAATTGGTTTGGGGCAAATTGTTCCGATTAGTGCGATGATGATAATCGGTCCTAGAGTCGCTGAAGCAATGTCACGCGATGGATTTCTTCCAAAAAGACTCGGCAAATTAAATCAAAGAAAAGTTCCTGCGAGTGCAGTACTGCTCCAAGCAGTTTTAGCTTCGTTGTTTGCTCTAACATCATCTTTCGGAACACTTTTGATTTACATAGGTTTTACACTGAATATATTCGCTGCTCTAACAGTTGTTAGCCTATTTCGTTTGAGAAAAGAAGGAATTAGTAAACATCAAGTTTGTATTGGCTACCCCGTCACCCCAATTATCTTTATAATCTTTGCTCTATGGACAACTGTTTGGAGCATTTTTATGCAACCGTTTGCGGCATTAGCAGGAATCGCAACAATGGTGATTGGATATTTAGCGTATTTTTATCAAACTAGAAAAAAGGATTATTTTACAAACAGCGAAAGTGAAATAATCCCTACTGACTGATTTTACAAATATTGGTATCAATTTTAAGCCTTTAACTTTTGCTGTGTAAATAAAAATATACCAAGCAATATAGTCCAAATAGATTGTGCAAATGCAAATAATCCAAATCCGTGAACGTCTAATTTCAAATGTCCTGCAAAAAACGCTAAAAGACTTATTCCTGAAATAATAAACCCAATAATTCCGATGGCTTTTGCGAATTTGCTTTTCTTAAATATCAAAACAGACCAAAGGATTATTGAAATGGATGAACCGACAACAAAAACTTTTGTAAACCCTTGATTTATAAGAAAGTTGTAATGCAAAAACTCACTCAACAATTTTCTTGTAGATTCATCGGCTGAGAGCATTTGATTTGTTACGTTTGGTGCAATTAAACCACTAAAAATTCCGGCACACATTACGGCGAATGCGGCGAATAAATATGAGACTAATGCAGCAGATGCAAGTGGAGAATCTTTGCCGAATTTTTTATAAACCCCCCAAAATCCGTAAAATAAAAGCGGAATACAAAAAAGTGCAAGTGAATGCGTGGCGACCGCGATCATCTCGCCTCTTTGAGCCATTTCTCTATTTTGATGTAATAAATCGCTTCCCGTCGGATGAAAAATCATTGTTATAACCATTCCTAATGCTCCAACGATAAAGGCGATTCCGTAAATTCTTGAATGTTTCATTCGTTTCTCCTTGATTTTATAAATTGAAAATTTTATGAAAGTAGTCGAAAAAAACAATAGATAAGGAAAGCCGAAATGTTCAGTAATGGACAAATTGTTTGATTTTGTTCGATAATTTAAATTAATGTCAGCACAAGCTAAAACAATTGACCGAAGAGTTTTAAAGACAAAGCATTCTTTGAGCAAGGCTTTAATCGAGTTGATCCAAGAAAAGCATTACGATTCGATTACTGTGCAGGACGTAATTGATCGTGCAAATGTCGGGCGTTCGACCTTTTACACACATTTTCGCGATAAAGAGGATTTGCTGATGGGTGATTGGAAAAAGGCTCTCGATTTTTTTCTCAAACAATTTAAGTGGGAAAATCTAAAATCAGGAAGATTTGTTCCAATTGCCGAATTATTTGCTCACCTCAAAGATTTTCATCCTTTTTATAGAGCTTTGGTTAAATCAAGCAAAATTGAAAGGCTTTTCAATAATGGAAAGAGATATTTTGCAGAAATTATCGAAAAAGAGCTGGATTCTCACATTATTGATAAAACAAGTTTGTCCGTGCCGTTACCGATTCTATCCAACTATTTAGCAGAAGAAATTTTCTCACAGCTAAAATGGTGGCTTGATAACAATATGCCATATTCAGCAAGAGAAATGGACGATACATTTCACCAACTCATAATGCCTGGATTTCGTGCTTCGATAAAGAATGTAGAAATATAAAAAAACGGTGAAAAATTATTTCTCACCGTTTCCATTTTTTGATTAATTTCCTTTAGTTATACCAATCTCCGATTGTTATTCCTGACTTGACTTGTCTCCTTTTAACCCGAATTTTTATCCTTCTGTGTGACTTACATTTGACACTCATTCCGCATCGGACAAATTCTGTATAGTAAGCCTTATACTCTTCCATATCTGCTGTGGGGGCTCTTCCTTTCGGGAAAGTTGCATAGACATAATAAGTTCCTGCAGGTACACCGATTGTGTAGTTCTGTCTTGCCCGATTTATGAAGAAAGAAAGACCTCGCTTATTGCTGGAAGTTGAACAAACGGTATAACTTACTTTCAAAACTCTCGTTGCACAAAGAATCAAACCTTGCGGAATTTCGTCGCTTGGATAGATTAGATCACCTTTGATAAATCCTCTAGATGGTCCAGAATTTTGGGCTAACGCTTGTGATCCAAGTAGCAATGTAAAAGCTAATATTAAACAAATTTTTCTCATAACTTTGACCTCCATTATATTAACCCTTCTTATTTTTATTATATGCGATTTTCAATTGGAAATGAACTATAATTTGGTCTGATATGTCTTTTCATAAAATAGTTGAAGAATTGATTCAGGAAGCTATCGCCAAGGGAGAGTTTGATGATCTCAAAGGGCGAGGTGAAAAGATCGATTTGACTTCATATTTCAACACGCCTTCAGAGTTTCGCGTCGGTCATTCACTTTTGAAAGCCAACAAATTTGTTCCTGAAGAGGTTGAGATTTTAAAGGACGTTGGTATTTTAAGGAAAAAAATCAAGGAGTGCGAAGATAAAAAGCTTAAGGTGAAACTAGAAAAAGAGTTAAGCGAAAAAGAATTAAATCTAACTATTTTGATCGAAAGAAATAAAAGAAGAAGATAAAAAATGCGTTTAGAATTTATATAATCCTAAACGCATTTTTCTTTATTCGCCAAAAACGAAAACTTACATTCCGTGTTGTTTGTCAGTCAATTCAATCCCCATTGCTTCCAAAGTTACTTTATTCAAAGTTCCTGTTTTTTTAACATTATTTTGAGCTTGCCATTCGCGGATTGCTGAACGGGTTGCGGGGTTTAATTTTCCTGTTTTATCACCATTGTAAAGCCCTTTTTCCTTCAGCATCGTTTGAACCTTCATAATCTGATCTTTGGTCGCACGGAAAATTTTTCTCTTGGGTTTATCAGCTGATACAGTTTTTGGAGTTGCAATATCATTTGGATTTACTGGAATTTCCTTTTGTGAATCGGTTAACTCAATTCCCATTTTCTCTAAAGTTGCACGATTAAGTGAACCTTTTCGTTTCAACCCATTTCCCGACTGAAAATCTTTGATTGCCGAACGGAATTCTTTGCTGTATTTACCTGTTTCTTCTCCGACAAATAAGCCTTTTTCTTTCAGAAGTTTTTGTGCTTGAGTAATTTGATCTTTATTTACGCGGAAACTTCTGCGTTTAGGTTTTGAACTGTCACCAGTTTCAATACCTTTTTGCTTATCAGTTAGCTCAATTTCCATTTTTGCAAGTGTTGCTTCATCCAACTTCCCGGTTTTATCAAGTCCATTTTCTTCTTGATAAGTTTTCAAAACAGCTCGAAAATCTTTGCTATATTTTCCAGTTACTTCGCCTTCAAATTTATTAGCTTCTTTTAATTTAGTTTGAGCCTCTTTGATTTGAGTCTTAGTTGGTCGAAAAGATTTTTTGCGTGGTTTTTTCTCTTTTTTATTATCAGCTGAGGCATAAGAATTAGGATTAACAGGAATTGTCTTTTGCTTCTCAGTCAATTCTATGCCCATTTTTTCGAGCGTCGCACGATTCAAAGTTCCGGTTTTCTTTAAACCATTCTCACCTTGAAAACCTTTTATCGCACCGCGAAAATCCTTGTTGAATTTGCCATCTGCATCACCCTTATAAGAGTCTTTCTCCTTGAGCATTGTTTGGACTTGAATAATTTGTTCTTTCGTTGCCCTGAAAATAACACGCTTTTTCTTTGATTCAGTTATTGTTTCGCCATTAGTGGTCGGATCATTTGTGCCCTGTGCAAATGAAGTTGCTGTAAAAATCAAGCACGCAAAAATAATAAATATTAGCTTTTTCATAATATTCTACTCCTAAATTTTTTAATTATTATTTTTTGACTTTATCCGGGATTGGTAAGGAATCTATCGGGGGATTAATACTGATTTTTTTCAACCAATCTATGGGAGAAAGTCTTAATTTATTCTGGGTTGAGAACAAATTAACTTTGTTAAAAACAATTGTCAAGTTATTGTAGGATAACAAGATACTAAAACGGGAGTATTTATGGCTTGGATAAAGGTTATCAACGAGGATGAAGCTGAGGGGAGATTAAAGGAAACCTACAATAGATTCACAGCACCTTGGGGAGGAGTTGACAACATCTTAAAAATTCATAGTTTGAACCCAAAATCTCTTGATGGGCACTACGAGTTTTACAAGGTTTTGATGACTGGAAGTAAGGATTTACCAAAAGCAAAACGCGAGATGATCGCTGTAACGGTTTCGGCTTTAAATCACTGCGTTTACTGAATGAAGCATCACGGGGCGGGACTCCGTAAGTTGATAAACGATGAAGTTTTGGTCGGGCAATTAAAGAAAAATTTTCGTGAAGCTGAAATTGATGAAAAAGATATGGCGATGCTCGAATACGTTGCAAAATTAACGCTAGAACCTTGGAATATGTCCGAAGACGACGTGAAAAAATTACGCGAAAAAGGCTTTTCAGATGAAGCTATTTTAGACATCTGCCAGGTCGCCGGATATTACGCTTTCGTCAATCGTCTCGCTGATGGTTTGGGTGTGGAATTAGAGACTTATTGGGAATAGAGAAAAGTATGTTCAAAAAAATACTAGATTGGTATTCAACTAAGGAATATAAGGGAATCATTAAACAAATTTCACCAAACGACATGATGTATAAAGCTGCTCCTAATCATTACTTTTGGTGGGGAAACGAAGCTCTTAAGCGTACTAATATTACTTTAGGGAAATATGGACAAACAGAAATAAAAAGGATTCTGATTCTTCCTAGTGGACATGGAAGAGAACTTCGTTTTTTTAAAGTTGCCTTTCCTGGAGCTGATATTACAGCTTGTGATATTGATAAAGATGGCGTTGATTTCTGTGTAGAGACTTTTGGAGTAAAAGGAGTTTTTTCAAACAAGGATCCGATAAAAGTAAATATCGGGGATAGTTTTGATTTTATTTGGTGTGGTTCACTGTTGACTCATTTAGATTCAGAAGATTGGCAGAAATTTCTAACCTTTTTTGCAGAACATTTAAATCCAAATGCAATCTTGATATTCACTACTCATGGGGATTTTATGACAGATGAGTTTCGCAAGGGAAAATTGGATTTAGGAATAGATGAAGAAACAAAACAAGAAATCTTGTCATCTTATAACACGACTGGATTTGGATATGGTGATTATTATGGACAGGATAAATATGGTATATCGGTTTCTACTCCCGAATGGGTAAAAAAACAAATAAATAAAATAGAAAGACTAGAACTGCTGGAATACACAGACAGGGGTTGGGGGAATTATCAGGATAGTGTCTCTTGTATTAAATCAATTTAGAATTTTACTTTGTCAGGGCTCTTACGTTTTCAGGAAATCATCTCAGCAAATTTCAGCTCAGATGATTTCAATCAATTGAGTGTGTATGTCAGTCAGCAAAGCCTATTTGAGTAGTTCACCTAGTGTTGGAAGTTCAAGAAAGTTAGTCTAACGTATCGAATGAAAAAAATAATTGTCGCATCAAAAAATCCTGTAAAAATCGAAGCTGTGAAGATTGGTTTTGAGAAAATTTTTCCCGAAGATGAGTTTGAATTTGAAGGAATCTCCGTTCCGTCGGGCGTAAATGACCAACCGATGACGAATGAAGAAACTCTACAAGGTGCGATAAATCGAGCGGAAAATGCCTTTGCTAAAATAAATTATGCTGATTATTGGGTAGGAGTCGAAGGCGGAATCGAGAAAAGCGGAAACGATATGTCAGCTTTTGCTTGGATTGTTGTTAAATCAAATAAAATGCAAGGAAAAGGTCGGACAGCAGAATTTTTCTTGCCGAGAAAAGTTTGTGATTTAATCAATCAAGGAATTGAGTTAGGCGAAGCCGATGATATTGTTTTCGGAAGAAAAAACTCAAAACAAAAAGCAGGTGCGGTCGGGATTTTGACTGAAAATGTAATTGACCGTGCAAAACTCTATTCCGAAGCTGTGATTATGGCTTTGATTCCGTTTAAAAACCCAGAAATTTATTAAAAAGAGAGAAGTTAGAATGAAGCATTTATTTTATGCAAGTCTATTAATTATATTTTCTTTTTCAACAATATTTTCTCAAGAAAAAATGGATAATACATCTAAAGCAAAAGCATTTATTGAATTGCTAAATCAGAAAAAATTCTCACAGGCTACAAGTTATTTTTCTGATGCAGTCAAGTCCCAACTTCCTGAGCAAAAGCTCGCTGAGGTTTGGAATTCACTTCCTTCGCAAGTCGGAAAATTTAAAGGTTTAGGTAAATCAAAAAGTGTTACAAAAGGTCAGTATGAAGTCATTGTAATTTTAGGTGAATTTGAAAAAACAAATCTTGATTTGGAGATTACTTTTAATAAGAAGGGGAAAATTGATGGTTTTTTTATGAGACCTTCTACTAATTCTAAAAGCAAATCATCTGAAAATTACAAGGCTCCTGATTATGCAAATCCAAAATTATTCACTGAAAAAGAAGTAATCGTGGGTTCAGGAGAATGGAAATTACCCGGAACGCTGACAGTCCCAAAAGAAAAAAGAAAGCATCCTGCCGTTATAGTAGTTCATGGTTCGGGACCAAATGACCGAGATGGCACTCACGTAAATCCTGCAAATAAACCTTATAAAGATTTGGCTTTGGGGTTAGCATCAAAAGGTGTTGCAGTTTTGCGTTATAAAAAAAGAACAAAAGAACACAGCAGAAAATTAGCTGCATTCAAAAAACTGACTGTTAAAGAAGAGGTTATTGACGATGTTTTTTTTGCAGTTGATTTGCTCAGAAAGGATCAGCAAATTGATGCAAACAAAATTTATGTTCTTGGACATAGTCTGGGAGGATATTTGATTCCTCGTATTAATAAACGTAGCAACCAAATTTCAGGTTTTATAAGTTTAGCGGGAGCGACAAAGCATTTAGAGGATGCGTATCTTGAGCAAAATGAGTATTTTGTAAATCTCGACGGCAAAGTCTCAGAAGCCGAACAAAAAGGACTTGATGAAATTAAATCCATAGTGAAAAAAATAAAGGCTTTGAAAAAAGAAGATTTAGATTCATCAAAAGTATATATCGGGGCGTATCCAGCTTATTGGCTCGACTTACAAAAATACAATCCTACCCACGATGCAAAATCAATAATTAAACCGTTTTTGATTCTACAAGGTGAACGCGATTATCAGGTTACGATGGAAGATTTCTCCAATTGGAAAAAAGCTTTGAAAGGCAAAGATAATGTTAAATTCAAATCCTATCCAAAATTAAATCATATCTTTATGGCAGGTGAGGGAACTCCAAGCCCTTCTGAGTATTCAAGGGTTGGTCACGTTTCGGAGCAGGTAATTACAGACATTGCTGATTGGACTCATAAAGTAAAAAAATAATGAAAGCTGCAATTTACGAACAATTCAAAGAACCTTTGAGCATTCGAAATGTCCCGGAACCAAAGCCAAATAAAGATGGAGTAGTTCTAAAAGTCGAAGCGTGCGGAATTTGTCGTAGCGATTGGCATGGTTGGATGGGAAATGATCCCGACATTACTTTGCCACACGTTCCGGGACACGAACTTGCAGGCATTGTCGAAGAAACGGGAAGCGACATAAAAAACTGGAAAAAAGGTGACCGAGCTACCGTTCCTTTTGTCGGTGGGTGCGGAAATTGTCCGCAGTGCTTTTCGGGCAATCAGCAAGTTTGTGATTTTCAGTTTCAGCCCGGTTTTATTGCTTGGGGGGCGTTTGCTGAATACGTTGCGATTGATTATGCAGATTTAAATTTAGTTCGTTTGCCAGACGAGATTGATTTTGTAACTGCATCGAGTTTGGGCTGCCGTTTTATCACATCGTTTCGAGCTGTTGTTCATCAAGGAAAAGTAACTGGCGGAGAATGGGTTGCCGTGCACGGTTGCGGCGGAGTCGGACTTTCCGCAATTATGATTGCGAATGCACTCGGAGCAAACACGATCGCGGTTGATATTTCAGACGAAAAACTCGATTTCGCCAAATCAATCGGTGCAACAGCGACCGTCAACGCAAAAACTGAAAACACCGTTGAAGCAATAAAGGAAATCACCAAAGGTGGTGCAAACGTTTCCATCGAAGCACTCGGAAATCCGAAAGTTACATTCAATTCAATTTCATCACTCGCTAAACTTGGCAAACACATCCAAGTCGGTTTGCTAGAAGCCGAAGACCAAAACACAGCAATCCCAATAAATTTAGTTATTGCCAACGAACTCGAAATAATCGGAAGCCACGGAATGCAAGCCTACAAATACGCGGAAATGTTTGAAATGATTCGCACGGGAAAACTCGAACCGCAAAAACTCATCGGCAAAAAAGTTTCATTGGAAGATTCAATTGAAGAATTAATGAATATGAACGAATTCAAAGGAACTGGCGTAACTGTAATTAATAGATTTATTTGAGCGAAACCTCTTTCAATTCTAAGATTACGTAGCTAACCAAATAAGTTATTGGATTTCAAAAGGAAAGTTATGAAGTGTTTATCATTAATTTTATTGCTTGTAATTACAACATTTTCATTTGGCAATGTTCCGACAAAATCAAACCAAACAGCATTAATTGGAGAAAGTGAAAGTTTCGAGTTTTACAGTCATTTTTGGTTTAATATGCACCATTTTTTTCAATATGAGGCATTAAATCAAAAGGTTTTGAAGAAAAGCAAAATATCTCAAAAAGTTCGGGATGGTTTGTCAAAGTCAGACAAAGAAAAGCTTGATAAAATAATTGCCTTTTATCAAGAAAATATGATTAATAAAGATTTGAGAACAAGCGATTATATGTCGGATTTCAGGCTTTGGATTATTACTCAAAATGAAGATAAGTTTTCAAAAATTCCAGGCAGATTTAAAGCTCATATTTCCCAACTTCAATCGGTCAGGCAAATTTATAAAGAAACTTTTTGGAAAGAACATCTTTCATCAAATAAGCAGATTTTGAATGAGAATTTGAAATTGGTCAAAAATACAGAAGTGAATGTAGCTAAAAAACTTTCGGAATTGACTAGAGCGAGATGGCAAAAGGAAAAAATCCGTGTTGACATTGTTCTATACGCAAAATCTGCTCCTCGATATATAAACAGCACTCGTCCATATACTTCGACAAATCCAACTCATATTGTTATGGATTCTTGGGATAAAAATCAGCCAGTCGGAAATTGGTTGGAATTGCTCTATCACGAATCAAGTCATCATTTGATTGGCACACGTTCGGGCTTTGTTGGCGGGACGATTGTGGATTTCCTTGTAACCTCAAAGCAGAGAAGTTTGCGACAACTCTGGCACGCTTATTTGTTTTATTTTTCGGGCAAAGTTACGCAAGAAGCCTTAAAATCTCAAGGAATAGAAAACTACAAATTATACATGGTTCGTAACAAGGTTTTTTCTGCTTATATGCCATATTTAGAAAAGCATCTACCCGATTACATGAGTCATAAAAGAACACTCATTGATGTAACCGAATCAATTTTTAAAGATTTCAAAGACGATAGAAAATGATTTGAAAAGAGCAGAAAATGTGAGAAAATTCATAACAATTGGGAGAATAAAAAATGAGAAAAATCCGCACAAAATACTTTCTTTATGTAATACTTTTGCTCGCAATAATCTTATTTGCAAGTTGTAAAACTTCATCTGTAAAAACTATGACAGGCGGAGTTGATTTTAATTCGCTTAATATTCAAGATGCTAAGGTTCTAAAGACTTTTGCAACTGCAAAGGCAAATAATAAAAATGTTCTGCTAATTTTTGATGCTGTCTGGTGTGGTTACTGTCGTAAACTCAACACGATAACAATGAAAGATGCGGAAGTTAAAAAGACACTCGCAAACTTTGAAGTCATTAATGTTGATGTAGATAAGTATCCAAAAATCCTTAAAGAATTTACATATGCTAGAGGCAGAAAAGGCGTTCCATTTATTATGCTTTTTTCATCGAAAGGCATTCAAACGTATGAAATAGGCGGATATATACCCGCAAAACCATTCAATGAGATTTTGAAAAAGAACTCATAGTTTCAAAAAATGCAAGAAACAGTAATCAGAACAGTAAATATTATGATAACAGTGTTAGACCAATCAAGAATTACCATTGGGCGATAAACATTCACAACAACGAACTCACTTTCGACGAATTTTGGGACACAGAACTTTGGACGACCTATATGTATAAACACAAGCGTTTATTTCTAAAAACTTTTAAGGAGTTGAATGATTAAAACTCACTGAGACTATATATAAAACTGTTCCTCAAATTGTATTGAAACCACCTGACCTTATTCCGCGAAACACATCCTATATGAATTTTTCAAAAAAACTCAGCATTAGCCTTTTTATAAGCTTACTTTTGATAACTTACGTATTGGGACAGCAAAAATCTCAAGAGATTCCACGCTTTGAAAAAGCTGAATGTGCCGTAAAGATTCCGAAAGATGAAAATGTAGATTGTGGATATTTGGTCGTTCTTGAGAATCGTCAAAAACAAGACAGTAAAAAAACGATTCGCTTACCGATTATCATTATGAAAGCGTCTTCGCCAAACCCCGAACCTGATCCGATTCTTTATACAGCAGGTGGACCCGGTGCAAGTTCTTTAAGGCAGGTAAATGCAAGGCGATATATTCCTTATTTGAAAAAACGAGATTACATACTTTTTGAGCAAAGAGGCACGAAATATGCTCAACTCGCTTTGGAATGCCCTGAAATAAATGATGCGTATCTGGAGGGCGTTAAAGCCAATTGGGATTCTGAAAGGTCTGTCAAAAAAGGTATGGAAGCCGCTAAAAAATGTCGTGATAGGTTAACCGAAAAAGGAATAGATTTATCTGCCTATAATAGTGCGGAAAGTGCCGCTGACATTGAGGATTTGAGGAAGGTCTTGGGATATAAAAAGTGGAATCTCTACGGCGTTTCATACAGCACACGATTGATGCTGACTGTAATGCGAGATTACCCCGAAGGTATTCGTAGTGTTTTGCTTGATTCGGTTTTTCCTCTCTCTATCAACTACGATGAAACAAGTGTCCGGAGCGTTTATGAGTCCGCGAAAAAACTTTTCAAAACCTGCGAGAAAGACGCAAATTGCGAAAAGGCTTATCCAAATATCGAAAAAACTTTTTACAAATTGGTCGAAAAAGCGAATGAGAAACCTTTTGTAGTAGAGGTGAAAAATGACAAAACCAATGAGCGATATGATATTGAAATAGATGGAATTGACATAGCTAGTAATTTATATGGCTCGCTCAACACAGGGTACAAACTCGGCTCAATCCCTTATCAGATCAGTGAACTCGCAAAAGGAAACAAAGCTATTTTACAAAAAATGGCGGAAGGAAAATTCAGCACATCCGGTCTTGCTTGGGGAATGCGTTATTCACATTGGTGTAGCGAAGAAATGCCTTTTCAGAGTAGTGCAAAAATTATCGCTCAATCGAGAAAATACAAAGGTTTCAAAGGTTTTCAAACACAACCCGTTCTGCAAAATGTATGTAAAACTTGGAATGTGAAACCAAAGGAGAAAATTGAAAATAAAGCTGTTAAAAGTAGCATTCCGACTCTGATAATTGCAGGAAAATACGACCCGAACACTCCTTCGAAATGGGGAAAGAATGTTTCAAAAAATCTACCCAACAGCTTTTTTTATGAACTCTCTGATATGAGTCATGCTCCAACTTTCGGTAGCAACTGTGCAGTAACACTCGCCGATGAGTTTTTTGACAATCCGAATCAAAAACCTAAAAGTAGTTGTGCGGATAAATTACCATCTATTAAGTTTAAGATCGATTGAGCTAATTGGAGTAATTTTTTATAAGAACTTTTATTGAACTTCAAGAAATTATCCAAAAAGGCAACAAGAATGTCGGTGAAGAAGAACGTGGGGATTGATTATGAAATTATATGGAGATGAAAATTACAGACCTCCGCGAACGGTAATTGAGTTTGTAGAGTTTATTCAAAAAGCCGATAAGCAATTTGGTGAAGAAGAGAGAGAAAAGATTGTGGCTTTTCTCTCTGCAAATCCAAAATCAGGAAAACAAATCGAAAACTTCGGTGGAATCAGAAAATTAGAATGGCATCAAAAGGGAAGACGTGGCGAGATTTTTAACATATATTTTCATCCCGGCTCAAATAATCTTCCGCTTGTGATTATTGCAATGTTTAAAAAGAACGAGAAGATGATTTTTAATAAAATTATTGAGATCTTGATTCATAGTAAAATTTCTTAAAATCAATTCAAATTCTTAAAATAAATACTTGGCAAAACACTCAAATGACTCAAAACCTGTGACTTTAACTTTTGACCTCGAAAAATGTATGTCATAGGTTTTCGTCTGAGTTGATGTCTAAATAAATATGATGTCAATCAAAAAGTAAGTTGGAATTGAATATTTTCGCCCTAATTTTTCTGGACTTACACCAGTTTGAACAACTTCACAGTATTGTTTTGAGCCATCTTTTTTCAGATACGGCATCATATAGGTAAGTATATAAGTTTTTTTATTCAAAGGGATCGCAATTTCTGAATTCGCTCCCAGAAAGTCTTTTTGAGCGAATTCCGTCTCATTTTTGCCGACCTTATATTTCTTTTGTACTGTAAATCCGTTAAATTGAAATTGAAATTTTGCTGTACCTTTCTCAGTAATTTTACTTAAAACACGAAAAATGAATTTATTGCTTCGTATTTTGAAATAGTCTCCTTCTGTTTTTGAATCGAAAACAATTTCACTCTTTACAAGTTTTCCTTTTACAAGTTTTTTTATGTTAATTTGAAAGTCTCTATTAACCAACTCTTCACCAGAAAATATCAACTTGTTGAGAGCTAAGTCTTCAAAATAAAGAACGCTTGCTAAATCAACATTTTTTGAACCATATTCAGTTCGCAATTTTATGTCGGATGGCTTTGGCTTGATAACAATTTTTTTCCGGGATTGCTGTGAGAACCCAATCGAAGCCAGCAGATACAAAACTCCGAAAATAACTAAGAATCTTTTCATAAATTTTCCTTTTTTGCAGTTACTTATGCTGCATAAAAATTTTTCAGTCTCTTTCCTCCGAAGCAAATAATGCGTAATCAAAAATTGCACAACATCAGTTAATTAGATTTTTGAGGTTTTGATTCGCAAGAAAGTCTCTTAAAATCAATTCAATTTCTCGAAATAAACACTTGGCGAACCTTCATCATTAAATGCCTTAAAGCCGATGATTTTATTTTTCTTGTTTCGCATAAATTCGACTCGTTCAAAAAAGTCTTCACTTCCATTGAAAACGTCCTTTTTAGTCGGTTTTAAAGAAATTGGTTTGTAGCGGATGCTTTCGATGAAAAGTTTGCCTTTGCGAATGTTTAATTCGTATGCGGTGATGATTTCTTTGGCGTAGAAAACGCCTGTAAATTCGGTTAGTTTGACTTTATTTTTATCGAAACCATCTTTTTTAGCAGGTGCTTTATTTTCAGTTTTTACAGGCTTTTTCTCTACATATTTTTTCGTTTTCTTTTTCAAAGAATCAGCCAAGTAAATGTCATAGAGTTTGCGGGCGATGTAATACGATTTCCACTCTCCGTCATTGGCGAGATATAGGAATGAAACATCTTTTTTGGGAAATCTTGCGAGTGAAGTTCTGAAACCGCCGGTTAAACCTAAATGGCTAATTCTTTTTATTCCTCGGTGTTCAGTGTGAAAATTTCCGAAGGCATATTCTGATTTTGAACCATTATTTAGGACACCTCGTTCGGCAACCATTTTCAAGACTTTTTTGCCACCGACTTTGCCCGTCTTAAGATTTTCAATCCACTTGAGCATATCTTCGGTCGAACTTCGTATGCAGCAAGCACCTGTCGCGGCAAAATTTACGGGAGAAATGATGTGTTTTTGACTGCCTGAGAATTTTACATAAGAAGTTGATTGATTTTTGACAACCTTTCTAACATTATCGCGGATGTAAGTATCTTTCATTCCAAGTGGCAAAAACAAATTTTCTTTTGTCCAGGTTGAAAAAGGTTTTCCAGTAACTCGTTTGACGATTTCGGCAAGTAGCGAATAGCCGATGTTGCTATATTGAAACTGTTCGCCCGGCGTAAAAAGTAGTTTTTTCTGGCGTTTAATAAGTCGCATACCGACATCATCTGGCATATATGCATTTGAAGATTCGTAACCTACTAAATCGGCTAAACTTTCCGTATCCATTAAACCGCTTGTGTGATGAACGAGTTGGCGAATCGTGATTTTCTTTTTATAGATGGGAAGTTCGGGAATGTATTTTCTAACGTCATCATCGAGTTTGAGCGAACCTTTTTCCGCCAGCATCGCAATTGCAAAAGCTGTAAATTGTTTGGAAACAGAAGCTAGTTCATAAACGGTTTTGTTTGTATTCGGAACAGAATGCTCAAGACTTGCCAGCCCAAAACTCTTTTCATAAACAGCCTTGCCTTTATCCAAAATCGTTACGGAAGCACCGGGAAAATCTTTGCGGTAAATTCCGTTTAACATCTTGTCAATTACTTCGACCTTCGAGCCTTTTTTAGAAGTGTAAATATTGCTTTGCAAAGTGTATTTGCCCTTTGCTTTTTCTTCGCCCTCAATTGTCTTAACGATAAATTTATAAACATCATTTTTATGAGCATAAAAAATTAAAAAATCAGCAACTTCGTTTGTATTCGTTTGTTCGATTATGTAGTTCTCAGAATCAATTACGGTTAGCGAAAGCCCAATGTCATACTTCGCCATATTCAGCAAAACAAGCTGACCTTTTTGCAGGTTGAGAGAATATTTATGCGTGTCAGTTTTGCTGATTGATTTGGTAATTGATTGTCCATTTTTAAGCACATCTTTATCTTTTTGGTTTGCAAAAAATGAATAATTTAAAAGCCCGATTAGTAATAAAATAAATGCGATTGTCTTTGTGTTTAACATAATAATTAACCCCTTGTTTTAAAGTCAGTACCGTCGGCGTGAGCCGATGTTTTACAGTATTGGCTGGCAATAAACTCACAGGTTTACGCCAACGCTACCGACTATTAAACACAATTCAATTAATCAAAAATTGTAAAAATGGTGCGGGCTATTAATTTCTTAAACTATTGCAGGAATATGATACGTTTTTGACAAATGAAGATGGCGGAACCCCGCAGACTTTCTTAAAATCACGTATAAAATGTGCTTGGTCAAAATAGCCGAAATGATAGGCAATTTCGGTTAGGGATTTGTGCGGGTTTTTGAGTTTATATTCAATCGAAGCCCGCGTTCTGACCATCACAGAAAATTCTTTGAGTGTATGTTTTACATATTTTGAAAAGACTTTGTTTAATTTCTGTCTGCTTACCTTAAATTGCTCAGACAATTCGTAAATCGTAATCGTTCCTTGCTCTTCCAAAATCTTCTCAACAATATCTTTTACAAGAAAAAATTCTTTATCTGGATTTAATTCAAGGTTTAACAAAAATTCTTCCGACACTTTCACCTGTTTATCAAACGAATCCGTTTTGAAAATCTGCTTTTGCAAACGAGAAATTCCATTACCAAATATCTCATGCAAATTTAGAATTCCACGCGGAAATCCATTCGGGATAAACAAAGTATTCGCAAATGGTTGAAGCTTTATACAAAAGGTGGTGAGCGTTTCATTAAAACTAAACTTAAAAGGCGGTTTGATATTGTTAATCGTATAAGAATTCGGAATCAGTTCAGAGGTCGTTTCACCATAAATCAAACAAACATCATTTTCCTTCACAAACATCAATTCATAACAACCATCATCCGCCACCAACCCCGAATTTTCTTCTACATCTTTATCAATCGACATAAAATAAAATTCACGGACAAAAGGTTTTAATTTGCTTGTTGGTAATTTGGTATGAACATCCATACTTTAAAATATCTTAGAAATAATTATCACTAAAAGTTTTTAAATTTTGTACTCAAAGAAAAAAACATGTTGTATTTATAGCAAGTTTTATTAGTAAAAAATTAAGATGAATTTGCAATGACTCAAATTCTTTTCAAACTTATTCTTTATGAATCTAAAATATCTTAACCTATTGATAATTACTTGGTATACTTTTAGCCAAATACAAAAAAATACTTGCAAATACTTTTGCATTTAAGTCAAAGTGTCTAGATTGATTAAATAATTTAGTGATGGTTCAATTATGAGTATATTAGAGAAGTTAAGAAAAGGAGTGGTTGAGGTTTTCAAAAAAGAAGTAAAAGTAAGTCTTGAATCTCAACAGAACTTAAGTGATTTGGAAGTGTTTATTGAAAAAGCTGAAAGTGTTGAAGAATTATTTAGAGCTGAAATACTTCAAAATATTTCAAAGAAAATTGAAGATGGCAGGGCTGAAGGAGATTTAGAGAACCACAAATTTATAGTTTATATCTCTGAAAAAGAATTTAATACTAGAGGGGAATCTCGTAGAAATAAATTGAAAAAATCTTTAGAGGAAAAATGTAATTCTCACGCCCGTAAATTAATTAGTAGTTACTCTATAGAGCCACCAAAGATAGAGATTAATATTGGCTATGATGAAAATTTAAGTTTTAATACAGAAAACCAAACTAGACTTAATCATAAATCTAGATTCAGTAACTTATTTAAAGTTGTTATTGCTAATGATGCTCAATCTAATTATCAATCCCAAGAAATTATTCCAATTGTTAAAAGTAACGTCAGAACATTTCAAAATAATATTAAGGAAGATGAAAAGTTTAATAAACATGTTGTTATTAATGATGAGATAGAAACTGAAGTTAAGGATAATGATGCAACAATTTTAGTGGATGATGATGCAACAGTGATAGAAACTGAAAACAAAGCAAACCAACATAATTATTACTTAGAAGTTTTCAATGGTGAAGAGTTAATAGAAACCTACGAAATAAACAAACAAATTATTAAAATAGGAAGAGCAGCTAAAGACACTTATCTAACCCAAGCGGATATAATACTTAATAATAAGTCCATAAGCCGTGACCATGCAGAGTTAATCATTGATGGAGAATATATTTGGTTAAAGCACAAAGGAAAATTACCAACAACAATTGAAAGTATAAAGTGTAAACCTTTGGCTGAAACAATCGTAAAACTAAACCAACAAATTCAAATACAAGGATTTACAATTGTTGTTAAACAAAAACAATAAATGCTCAAAGCCAAACAAAAAATTAATGAACGATATTTTCTTATCGACTCACATACGAGCGGTGGTATGGGCAAAATTTGGCTTGCAAAAGATATAAAACTAGGAATTGAAGTTATCATCAAGGTGGTTAGACCAGATAACCAAAGCGAAAGTATATTTAACAATTTCAAAAAAGAAGCAAGGATTCAAGCATTACTTCAACATGACGGAATTCCGCAAATTAAAGATTTTTTTGATTTTGAAGAAGAATATCTTTTAGTGATGGAGAAAATATATGGAATAACTCTTAAGGAAGAGTTGGAAGTTAGTTTAGTAAAATCAAAAAAGCCTTTTGACTTAAATAGATTCTTAGGCTGGGCGGATCAACTACTAGATATATTAGAATATATACATAGCAAGAAAGTCATTCATCGTGATATAAAACCGCTAAATATTATGTTAGTGTCTGGTGGAGATAGACTTAAACTTATAGATTTTGGTATCGCAAAAGGTAATATTGATGATGATAATACAGATATTGATTCAAAAACTTTAGTTGCAAAATCTGCCCCATATGCTTCAATTGAACAAGTATTAAAAGATAATACGTTAGCAAGAGTTATTGCCAGATTTTCAACAAAACATCAAGAGAAAGTTGCGAAGATAAGGATGCTACAATCGCATGATGTAGATGATATATTTTCTCTAGGTGCAACTTTATATGAAATTGTAACGAATGAACGTCCACTTCCAGCAGATGAAAGAGCAACTGAGGTGTGGAAAAATCAACCTGACCCAATTAAACCTATCAAAAATAGCAATGTTCCTAAAGAAATAGCAGAGGTTATTTTAAAGGCTTTATCTCTTGAGAGAGATGAAAGATTTGCATCTGCTACTGAAATGAGAAAAGAATTAAATAGCGTTGTAAATACAATTAATGAGAAAGAAATTTATGAAAAAATCGAAAATGAGCGAATCCAACTTCAAAAAAAATATGAAAAAGAAAAGGTTTCAATCTTAAAAAAGCATCAGTTAGAAATAACTAAATTAGCAAAGGAAAATAGTGAGTTAAACTTAAAGACAATTAAAAAAGAAAAACTGATTAATGAAGAAAAAACAATATTACAGAACAAAGTCAATGAATTAGAAGAGCAGATAGGAAATCAGGAATACAAAATTAAAGACGAAAAGAACAGAGTATCCAATCTATCAAACATTTCGGATAATCAGAAAAAAACAATCGAAAAATTATCATTAGAAAAGCAGGAAATATTGACTCAGTTAAGATCAACGGAACAAATAGCTACATATAAAGCAATAGCATTTAATCAAATTTTTAACCAACTTAAACAATTTTCACCTTCCGATACTGTAGTAGTAAACATAAAAGAAAAAGATATTTTGCCAAAGACACCAAAAGGTTTTCAAGGTTTGGCAGATATTAGATCATCTAATAATGAAGATGACAGAATAAAATCTAATTTGAAAAAAAACACATATTCGAAGGTTGATTCGAAAATAAAATATCCTAAATCTGCATTTGAATATAATTCAGAAACATTTTGGATGGAATTAGTATTCGGAACAATGTCGGTTTTTTCCCTTTTTGTTTCTATATATAATTATGTAAATAACTATTTTGAACTTTTTTTACTTACTACGTTAGTGATTTTCATGACAGTTATGATGCTTTTGGCAATTAGAATTGGAGTTTATTTAGATGAAAAAGAAAAGAAAGGCTTTGAAGGCTTTAAGGAAATAATAAATGAAATCAAGAAAAAACCTTTTAAAGAGTTCCGTAATTTTTTATTCAAAAACATTAGATTGCTTATTTTTTTAGGAATAATTGTTGTTGGTTTTTTAATTAGTGTTTATTGGAAAAATAGTATAGAAAATACTTCCGCAATTTCTCCAAAAACTGGAAACAGTTTATTAGATAGTCCAAATACTTCAAGTAACAAAAATAATATAGATAAAAAATCTTCTCAAGATGAAACAGAAAGTGAACCAATTGAAACGGCAAAGAATGCACCTAAAAGAAATGAACCCTTAGAAAATGAAACTACCACCGAGAAAAGCAATGAAGAGTCTGCGAAATTATCTAAGAATAGTAATTCAAACTCTATTATTGCTGAAAACAAAATCAAAGATAAAACTTGTAAAATAATTTCTAGCCAAGACTCGGTATCTTTATTGAATAATGGAGGTTCTTTGGGGCTAATTATTGGATATGAAGGAAGCAGAAATACTATTAAAGTCAATGCTAAATCTAATAGTCCCAAAGATATTAAAGTAGTTTTGGAACCCGAAATTAGACTGGACTTGAATAAGGCGTTTTATATAATCAAATCAGTGAGTAAAAATAAAGGAGAATTTACAGTTGATTTTAATTCGCCATGTGGGAGAAAAAGAGTAAAGGTAGAAGTCCGCTAACCTTAGTCCTCATTAAGCTTTTTCAAAAGATAAATTTATTAATGTAGAAGACTAGTGTGTTTGACACTCTTGCTGAATGAATGTTCATTCAGTATAATTGTCTGCAATAAAAATCTATTAGAAACAGTCTATAAAAGGAAGTATAAAAATCTATGTTAAAAGTCGAAAAAGCCGCTGTTTTGGGAGCGGGAACAATGGGGGCGGCGATTGCTGCACATTTATCGAATGCGGGAATTCCAACTATTTTGCTTGATATTGCAAAGACGGATGAAGGGACAACTGATAAAAATGAAATCGTAAAATCAATGTTTGCGGCGGCGAAGAAATTAAAGCCGGCACCGTTTATGTTGAAAGATAATGCAAATCTTATCGAACTCGGGAATTTTGAGGACGATATGGAGAAGCTGAAAGATAGCGATTTGGTTATCGAAGCGGTTGTTGAAAAGCTTGATATAAAACATAAGATTTTTGCCGAGGTTGAAAAATATCGCAAAGAGGGAGCGGTGATTGCTTCGAATACTTCGGGGATTCCCATTAAAGATATTGCCGAGCCATTTTCGGATGATTTTAAGAAGCATTTTCTTGGGACACACTTTTTTAATCCACCGAGATATATGAAGTTGGTTGAGGTTATTCCGACGGAATGGACAGATGGAGAAGTTGCTTGCAAGGTTCATGGATTTATGGACAGACGCTTGGGCAAAGGCGTTGTTCCCGCGAAAGACCGTCCGAACTTTATTGCAAATAGAATCGGTGTTTTCGGGATGATGTCCACGATTCATGCGATGATTGAAATGGGCTTAACTCCAACCGAAGTTGACCAAATTACAGGAAAGGCAATCGGACACGCAAAGTCTGCGACATTTAGAACTTCCGATTTAGTTGGTTTGGATGTAACCGCACACGTTACAAGAAACCTTTATCCAGCAATTCCAGAAGACAAAGACCGTGAAATTTTCAAAATGCCTGAATTGATTGAAACAATGCTTGAGAAAAATATCTTGGGCGACAAGACAGGCGGCGGATTTTTTAAGAAATCACGCGACGAAGAAGGCAATCGAATCATTTTAGAATTAGACCTTGATACTTTTGAATACAAACCACAAGTCAAAACAAAATTTAAGAGCATAGGCGAAGGACGGCAAATCGAAGACGCTTTAAAGCGTATCAAAAAACTTTATTGGTACGATGACAAAGTTGGTGAATTCTTGCGTAAAACAAGTGGACACGTTTCGAGATATTCAGCAGAACGAATTCCTGAAATTGCTGACACAATTGTTGAAGTTGATAATGCGATTAAATGGGGCTTCGGCTGGGATGTTGGTGTGTTTGAAGCATGGGATGCAGTCGGAGTACGTGAATCCGTTGAGCGTATGAAAGAAGAAGGGCACGAGATTCCGGAAAATGTCCAAAAAATGCTCGATTCGGGAGCAGAAACTTTCTACAAAAACGAAAACGGTACAAAGTATTATTACGACCTCGTAAATGGAGAATACAAAGAGGTATCAGTTCAAGATGGAATCATTATTCTTGATTCGGTTAAAGAGAAAACAGGCGTTATTAAATCGAATTCAGGTGCTTCACTGATTGATTTGGGTGATGGTGTTGCTTGTTTGGAATTCCACTCAAAAATGAACGCAATCGGTGGCGATACGGTTCAAATGATGAACTTCGCTTTTGATGAAGTTGAGAAGAACTTTGAAGGTTTAGTTATCGGAAACCAAGGTGGAAACTTCTCGGCAGGTGCGAATATTATGATGCTTTTGCTCGCGGCTCAAGAGGAAGAATGGGACGACATAAACATTATGATTGCCCAATTCCAAAAAGCCGTGATGCGGATTCGCTATTCGGCAAAACCTGTCGTTACAGCACCTTATGGTTTAGCACTAGGCGGTGGTTGCGAAACAACTATGCACGGAAACAAAGTTCGGGCGGCGGCGGAAACTTATATTGGTTTGGTTGAAGTTGGAGTTGGTTTATTGCCTGCTGGTTGCGGAACAAAAGAATTGACAATGCGTGCAATGGACAGAGCAAAAGCAACGCCCGATGCTGACCCGCTTGCATTCTTGAAAGGCACATTTGAATTAATCGGAATGGGCAAAGTTGCAACTTCCGCACAGGAAGCAAAAGCTTGGGGAATCTTGAAAGACTCTGATTCAATTTCAATGAATGGTGACCGCTTAATTGCCGATGCAAAACAGGAAGTCCTGAATTTGGCGGCTTCGGGCTATGTTCAACCCGTTGAAAGAACAGATATTCTGGCACTTGGTGAACAAGGTCAGTCTGCATTAAAAGTTGCACTTCACATGATGAAACGTGGTGGTTATATTTCTGACCATGATGAGTTGATTGGCAGAAAAATCGCCAATGTAATGTGTGGTGGAAACTTAAATCACACGACTTACGTTTCCGAGCAACATTTGATTGATCTGGAACGTGAAGCGTTTTTGAGTTTGTGCGGACAACCGAAAACACAGCAACGAATTGCACATATGCTGAAAACTGGTAAGCCTTTGAGAAATTAGGGCAAAGCAAGAGAAGATTTAACCGCAAAGGACGCAAAGGTTTTCGCAAAGGTCGCTGAGTATTTTTAAAAACTTTGCGAATCTTTGCGTCTTAAACTTTGCGTCCTTTGCGGTTAACTTCATTAATATGACAGAAAATGAACTCTCAAAAACAGTAATTGGACTCGCGATGAAAGTACATACGGCACTTGGTCCAGGCTTACTTGAATCTTCTTATCAAGAATGTCTTTACTATGAAATTCAACAGGCGGGAATAAAAGTTGAAAAGGAAAAGCCTTTGCCGTTAGTTTATGAGGAAGTAAAGCTCGAATGCGGTTATAGAGTTGATTTGTTTATAGAAAATAAATTGATAGTTGAGATCAAAGCAGTTGAAGCAACAAATGCAGTTCATTTAGCACAGGTATTAACTTATCTAAAACTATCTGATTGCAGACTTGGATTGCTTATAAATTTCAATGTCGAAAGATTAAAACATGGAATTCGCCGAGTCGTAAATAATCTTTAGAAAGCCTTTGCGAACCTTTGCGTCTTAATCTCAGCGACCTTTGCGGTTAGGAATTCTTTTTCCGTAAAGTGTTCGCCGAGAAAGTTTACAAAAATGAAAACACTACAAGAAAAATCAAAAATTTCGGTTGAAGAACGTGGACACGTTTTGCTCATTGGCTTAAACCGTCCGAAAAAACGCAATGCTTTTGATAATCAAATGCTGGCGGAACTTGCAGATGCTTATGCACAGCTTGAAGACAATGAAAATTTGCGTTGCGGAGTTTTATTTGCACAAGGCGAAATGTTTACAGCTGGTTTAGATTTAGCAGATGTTGCTCCGAAGGTTGTTGAAAAAGGTATTCTTGAATTTGAGGAAAATGCAATTGATCCGCTTGATATTTACAGCGAACGCAAACGAACGAAGCCTTTGGTTGTTGCGGTAAACGGATTGTGTTTGACTATTGGCATTGAATTGATTTTGGCGGCGGATATTTGTATTGCTGCAGAAGATGCTAGATTTGCACAGATTGAAGTCAAACGTGGAATTTTTCCGTTTGGTGGCGGAACGATGCGTTTTCCGGAAACTGCGGGTTGGGGAAATGCGATGCGTTGGCTTTTAACAGGTGACGAATTTGATGCAGATGAGGCTTTGCGAATCGGACTTGTACAGGAAGTTGTGAAAACAGAAGAAGTTTTAGATAAGGCTATCGAAATTGCTGAAACGATTTCGAAACAAGCACCTTTGGGCGTTCAGGCAACTATCGAATCTGCTCGAAAAATGCAAAGTGAAGGTTTTGAAGCGGCGAAGAAGCATCTGAAACCACAAATCTTAAAACTTTTCCAAAGTGAAGATGCTCAAGAAGGCGTGCAATCATTTCTTGAAAGACGCGAAGGGAATTTTAAGGGCGAATAATTTTTGTTGAGATGCGGGAAAAAGTTTTTGATTTTAATTGCGATGAAGACTCGAAAGACTTCGAGACTTTGGACTTTGATGACACCTTAAAAGGAAAAGCCAGATTTGTTATTCAAACTCGTTGTCCTGCGGATGTCGGAGTTATTGAAATAAAAGTTTCCAAATTTATTGATAAACACGATTTTCGAATGGTTTGGGAAGTTTCAAACGAAACGATTCCTTACGAATTTCATGAAGGCGTAAGAAAAGGCATTAAGCGTTGGGCAAATAAAAACAAAATTAAGGGGCTAAAAATAGAAGTTGTAGGCGGGGGTTTCAATCCTATGGATTCGAGAATGTTTTCTTATGAAATGGTGACTGTTCTTGCCTTAAATGATTGTTTTGAAAGTGTTTTAGGAGATAAGAAAAAGTTGAACTCAAACTAAAATTCATTCGTTTTATATATATAACACAAGGAGTTTTTATAAATGAGCAATATCGTAAACGGACTTATTTCAAATGCCAGAATGTTTTCGGATGAAGTGAAAGAAATCTTTGGCAATCTATCTACTGAACAATTAAATTGGAAGCCAAACGGAAGCGAATGGAGCGTTGGGCAAAATTTTGACCATCTAATCACGACAAACAATCTATACATCGCAAATATCCAAAAAGTCGCCGATGGCACGCATGTCAATAATTGGTTCAGCATTATTCCGCTCTTCCCAAACATCGTTGGACAACAACTTAAAAAAGCTGTCAGTCCCGATTCTCCAAAGAAGATTAAAACATTTCCAATTTTTGAAGCTTCTTACAGCGAAATTCCCGATACGATTATTGAGGATTTTCAAACAAATCAAGAAACTTTCATTTCGCTTATGGAAGCCGTAAAAAATATGGAAATTAGGAAAATCAAAATCCCGACACCGCTTAGTCCAGCCGTAAATATAAAACTTCCTGACGCATTGGAAGTCATAGTGATGCACGAGCGTAGGCATTTTAATCAAGCAAAAAGAGTTATGGATTCGGAAGCTTTTCCAAAATAATTAAATGATTTCTGAAGCAGAAAAAATAATTGAAGAAACAAAAGAAACATTCGGTAATTTATCGGGCGAGCAATTAAATTGGAAGCCGAATGCAAACGAATGGAGCATTGGGCAATGCTTCGATCATTTGATTACTACAAATAACTTATATTACGAGCCGATTCAAAAAGTTGCCGACGGCACGCACGTTAATAATTGGTATAGCCTCGTGCCTTTGCTTCCGACCTTAAACGGATTAATCCTCAAAAAACTAGTCAGTCCCGAAACGGCTCGGAAGATGAAGACTTTCAAAATTTTTGAGCCGGCAACAAGCGACATAAGCGGAACGATCATCGAAGATTTTAGCGAAAACCAAGAAAAACTAATTTCATTTATGGACACGACAAAAGATTTGGATTGGGACAAGATTAAAATTCCCGAACCGATTGGCAAGGCTGTAAACATAACCCTCAAAGATGCTTTTGAAGTTACGATTTTGCATGAAAGAAGACATTTTAATCAGGCGAAAAGAGTTTTAGAAGCAAAGGAATTTCCAAAATGAAAACATTAATAATCATCGGCGGTTTTTTCGGTTTGGGATTTTTTATTTTCCACATATTCTTTTGGCAGTTGTTTGAATGGAAAAAGGATTTGAAATCGTTGACTTCTATAAATCGCGGTGTAATGCAGGTTTTGAATTCGTGCTTGATGATTTGTTTCCTAATTTTTTCATATGTTTCGATTTTCCACGTTGATGAACTTTTAACAACATCTTTAGGAAGTACAATTTTGTTTGGAATCGGAAGTTTATGGTTTTTGCGTGCGATTATGCAGCCTCTTTTCTTTGGGTTAAATAACTCAATTTCCATAGCATTTTTCATAACATTTTTGTTTGGTGCAGGAATTTATTTTGTGCCTTTGTTTTACTAAAAAGTTCTTAGCAGCGGAGTGAGTAAGTTTGTCTATTAAGCATTTGCTCACGCAAACGGTACTGACAACTCTTTATTTCTTATGCCCGAAAGTTTTGCTTCAAGATTAGATAGATTTAAGTTCAATTTGTTTCCTGCATATCGCGGAACAGGTGCAAGAATCCAATATATTTCGGACGATTATCGTGAAATACATATCAAAATTCCTCTAAACTGGCGGACACGAAATTACGTTGGCACAATTTATGGTGGAAGTATGTATTCGGGAGTTGATCCGATTTATATGGTGATGCTTATAAACATTTTGGGCAGAGATTATATAGTCTGGGATAAATCCGCAAAAATTCATTTTAAGCGTCCGGGGAAAGAAACTTTATACGCTAAATTTGTCGTTACAGATGAAGACCTCGAAGAAATAAAATCCACACTCGAAAATCAAAAATCTTTTGATAAAAATTACACGGTTGAATTAAAAAACAAGGCGGGAAAAGTTCATTGTTTAGTTGAAAAAACCTTATATATTGCCAAGAAATAAAAGGAGCAAATATGTCATCGAAAAAAACTGCTTGTATTTTGTGTTCACGCAACTGCGGATTGGATGTTGAAATTGAAAATGGAAAATTTGTGAAGATCAAAGGTGATGAAAATCATCCGATTAGCAAAGGTTATATTTGTCAAAAAGCAGCCCGCCTTGATTATTACCAAAACCACGATGACCGTTTGCGTTATCCGTTAAAAAAACAAACAGATGGAAAATTCAAAAGAATTTTGTGGGATGAAGCCTTAGATGAAATTGCCGAAAAGCTGCTCACATTAAAAAAACAACACGGCGGAAAAGCCTTCGCATTTGTTGGTGGCGGTGGACAGGGAAATCATTGGGGCGGAGTTTATAGTCGCCAGTTGCCTTACGCAATGGGAAGCAAATTTGTCTATACAGCTTTGGCACAGGAAAAGACTGGTGATTTTTGGGTGAACGGACGCTTATTCGGTAGCCAGGCTTGCCACATGACCGAAGACGTTGAAAACAGCGATTATGTTTTATTTATAGGCACAAATCCTTATCAAGCTCACGGCATTGTTAATGCTCGCAATACTTTAAGAGAACTACAAAAAGATGAAGAACGCACGATGGTTGTCATTGATCCACGTGTTTCCGAGACTGCAAAATTGGCTAATATTCATCTTAAATTAAAGCCTGGGACTGATGCCTTTCTACTTTCCGCAATGATTTCTTTAATTTTGCAAGAGGGAATGCATGATAGAGAATTTTTGAGCCAACATTGCAATGGTTTTGAAAAAGTAGAAAGTGAGTTTTTAGAAATTGATGTTGAAAGGTTTGTAAAAAAAGCCGATGTGTCTTTGGAAGTGGTTAAACAAGTTGCGAGGGATTTTGCAAAGGCTAAGCGTGGTTGTGTCAGAGTTGATTTAGGAACACAGCAGACACTTCACACGACTCTCAACGCATATCTTGAAAAACTTTTGTATCTTTTAACGGGAAATTTTGGAAGGAAAGGGGTAAATAACCTTCACTCATATTTGTTGCCTCTGTTAGCGAATTCCGATGAGCGAAAAGATTGTGTTCGAACTGCTAAACACAAAATGTTTCCCATTGCCGGAATTTATCCGCCAAACATTTTGCCCGATGAAATAATGCACGAAGGGGATGACAGAACTAGAGCCGTTTTTGTCGATAGTGCAAATCCTGTTTTGACCTATGCTAACTCAAAGGCTTATGAAGAAGCATTTAATAAACTTGAACTTCTTGTTGTTGTTGACGTGGCAATGACTGAGACGGCTAGAATGGCAGATTATATTTTGCCCGCCGCTTCACAATTTGAAAAACCTGAAGCAACGGGTTTTACACTCGAATTTCCCGAAAACTATTTTCATTTCAGACACGCTCTTTTTGAACCCTTAGGAGAAACCCTGCCCGAACCCGAAATCTACACACGCCTTTTGGAAAAAATGGATGTGATTCCAAAGAAATTTCCTATTTTAGAAAAAATTGCATCTTTTGAGCCAAAATTATCGGCACGTTTGGGATATTTAACCGCCTTGCAGACGCTGTTTTCACGAAAACCAAATTTACAAAAGTTCGCTAGTTCAATTATGTATCGAACTCTTGGTAAGACCTTACCGAAAGGTTTAGAATCTGCCGCACCTTTGCTAGGTTTAGCAACGTTTTACGCCAATAAATATTTCAAAGCGGTTAAACGTGCAGGTCATCAAGGTAGCAAAAGAACACTCGGAAATACCCTTTTTGAAGCAATATTAAGTGCAAAATCCGGCGTGATAATTTGTAATCACGAATATCAAGAAGTCTGGTCATTAATCAAAAATAAAGATAAACGAATCAACCTCACAATTCCCGAAATGTTTGATGAATTATCTGAATTATCCAAAGAAGATTTATCAAACGATGAGTATTCATTTATCTTGATGGCTGGCGAAAGGCGTAGCTACAATGCTAACCAGATTTATCGAAACCCCGAATGGCGAAGAATAGACCCACAAGGCACAATGCGTATGCACCCAAAAGACGCAGAAGAATTGGATTTAACAAATGGCTCGGAGGTTATTTGTGAATCGAAAGTTGGAAGCTTAAACGCCTTTGTCGAAATTGATGAAAGTGTTCGTCACAAAGTCGTAACTCTTCCAAATGGTTACGGAATGAAATTTAAAGACAACAAACCAATCGGACCACAATTAAATTTACTAACCGCTAGTGATAATTGTGATGCATTCACCAAAACGCCCTTTCATAAATATGTGCCTGTCAATATTAGAAAAGTCTAGAGTAAATTAATGAAAATTAATTACACAAATTATGGGTTTATCTTCTATTTGGAAGGGGAAGTTTTAGATAATAAAATCAAACGCAAAGAATCATACTGTGGTATATTAAAATTCTGTTTACAAACTAAAGTCTGCTCACTTTTTAGGTTTTAAACTCAACTTTTGCACAGTTGAAAAGGAGATGCGATATGGATAATAAACAAATAGTTACAAAATGTTATGAAGATTTTAAAAATGGCAATTTTGAAGACTTTTTTGCAGCTTTTGATGAAAACGTTGATTGGAAAACTCAAGAAATAAATGGAACCATTTTTGATGGAAAAAGAAAGGGACGAGAAAGTGTTTGTGAATTTTTTGATTTGGTCAGTGAACACCAAGATTTTCTTAGTTTCGAGCCCAAAGAGTTTATTTCTGAAAACAATAAAGTCGTAGTTGTTGGGCATGGAATAATAGGTATAAAAGCTACTGAAAGAAAGCTCGAAACAGATTGGGTACATATTTTTACACTTAATGATGGTAAGGTTACAGACTTCCTTGAGTTATTCGACACTGCTGCAATGAAGCGAGCTTATCAAGCATCTGCTAGTGCTTAAATCAAAGATATTAAAAACCTTTAAGGATTTTTACAAAGTAATTGATTAACTTACAATAAAACACGCCGAACATTTGAATTGCGAAAAAGGATGTTCGGCGTGTTTCGTTGACTGTATAAAGGTGCAATTTATTGAAAAAATACTTTTTATATTTTAGGAAAGTGACAATTTCTTTCAACCGAAACTAATCGCAAAACTTGAAAGCAAAAAAATGACAACAGATTATACAAATTACGGGTTCATATTTGATATGGATGGAACGCTCGTTGACAATATGCGTTTTCACACAAAGGCTTGGACAACAATGCTTGCTGAAAACGGAATTGAAAATGATGGGCAAGATTTTCTAGTTGAAACTGCCGGAAAAACAAACCGTGAAATTATTCCGATATTCTTTGAAAATGCGACAGAAGAAGACATTTTAAGACTCGGAAATCGTAAAGAAGAGCTTTACAGGGAACTTTTTAAACTAAAATTAAAAGCAATTGAAGGTGTTACTCATTTTTTGAAAAAATCACAAGAAATTGGCGTAAAAATGGCGGTTGCAACAGCCGCACCTATCGAGAATGTAGAATTTATTCTAGATGGCTTAAAATTACGCAAATATTTTTCTGCAATTACAGACGCCACTGACGTTCAGAGTGGTAAACCGCATCCTGAAAGCTTTTTAATTTCGGCAGAGAAACTAAAGGTTAAACCTGTAAATTGCTTGGTTTTTGAAGATGCGATAAACGGATTTGAAGCGGCACGTCGGGCAGGAATGAAATCAGTTGGAATAACAACTGTGAATTCGAAAGAAATGATTTTAGAATTGCCGGATGTTGTCGATGCCAGGAAAGATTTTACGAGTTGGACGCCAACTCGTTTGATTGAAAAATATTTAAACTAAGACAGAAACGCGACTGTAAAGGAGCGTGTTTTACACACTTCCTAACGGTCGTGTTTCTGCCAAATAAAACTATGAAAAAGATTCTATTTTTAACGATAATTTCAACCCTTTTCTTTTTAACCGCTTGCGAACCACCAAAAGGTGAGCCGATTGAATATGCCAAAATGTGCGATGCCTCAACTGATGGCAAAACCGTCGAAGTTGAAGGGTTTTTAGACCCCGGAACCGGCGTTTATTGTTCCAACACAAGCGGTCGTATGGAGTGCGGTTTCAAACTGAAGAAAGATTCAAAAGACGAAGATGGCAACAAAGTTGACATAGCCATTGCCAGCGGTGCAAATGCGATGGACAAACTTGAAAGAGGCTACACATTAGACACGATTAACATAAGGGGCAATGACGGAAACAAAATTGATTTAACCAAAAAAGTTAAAGTTACGGGCAAAGTCCGCAGCACGACAGACTCAGTTTCCAAAAATGTTGTTTGCCACACGAAAGTTTATAAAATCGAACAATAGTTATGAAAAGATGCGAATGGGCGAGAAATGATTTAGCGATTGAATATCATGACAAAGAATGGGGCGTTCCGCTTCATGATGATCGGCTTCTATTTGAGTTCCTAATTTTAGAAGGTGCTCAAGCAGGTTTGTCTTGGGATACGGTTTTGGCTAAACGCGAAAATTATCGGGAAGCCTTTGATAATTTCGATGCGAAGAAAATTGCTAAATATGACGATAAAAAGAAAGAGGAATTACTCCAAAATTCAGGAATCATTCGCAACCGTTTGAAGATAAAGTCCGCAATTCAAAACGCAAATGCATATCTCAGAGTAAAAGAAGAATTTGGCACATTCGATAAATACATCTGGAGTTTTGTGGATGGCAAACCAATCGTAAATAAATTCAAGAAACTTGAAGATGTTCCCGCCAAAACTGAAATCTCCGACACAATGAGCAAGGACTTGAAAAAGCGTGGATTTAATTTCGTCGGTTCAACAATCTGCTATGCTTTTATGCAAGCGACAGGGATGGTTAATGACCACATTGTTTCGTGTTTTCTGTATGATAGAGTTTGATTGAAAATGTTAGACAAAATCTCATCAATTATTTTGTTTCTCATCGGGATTATAAACATCTTGCCCGTGATTGTGTTTTTTAGCCCGACGCGAACGAAAAGTCTTTATGGTATAAATCTCGAAGGCGAAACTCTTTCGATCTTAATGCGGCATCGTGGCGTGCTTTTGAGCATTGTCGGGATTGCTTTAATCGTGGCGGCGTTCAAAGCAGATTATCGAATTTTGGCGATAGCTTTGGCGTTTATAAGTAAAGTTACTTTTATTTTTCTGGTTTGGACTTCGACGAATTATGCAACCGAATTAAACAAAGTAGCTTGGATTGATGTTGGGGCGATGATCGCTCTGGCGTTTGTTTTAGGAGTTCATCTATACAAAGAGTAGAAATTTAGAGGGCAGTATTAATAATCTATTTTTCCTTTAACTATAATCTTACAATTCCCGCCAATTTTGACCGCATTCTCTAAAGGTTTTACGATTATTTTTCCACCTCTTTCGGAAGCTTGATTTACAGTTAATACGTCTTTGTCTAATCTGTTTTTCCAGTAATGCCCTAAAACCGAATGAATCGAACCGGTTACGGGGTCTTCATTTATTCCTATCCAGGGGCAAAAAGATCGAAGCGTGAAATCAAATTCTTCAGCTTTCGATTCACTCATAATTACCACTTCTTTAATTTTATCGGTGCATTGAATTAGTTTCTCAAAATCCGGCGTTACCTTTCTTATTTCTTCATCACTTTCTAATTCAATAAATAAGGATTCAAGTTCCTCGCAAATGAAATATGCTTTGGTAGATTTGAGTCCTAAAGCTTCGATGATCTTGGCATTGGGTTTGATATCTGCTTTTCCAAACTTTGGATAATCAATAAAGATTGTTTCATCTTCTTTTGAAGCATTAAGTTCTATTCCTTCGATAGTTTCGAATCTAATTGAATCAGTTCGCTGGTTTTTTCTAAACAAAATATGAGCACCACCAAGAGTGCCGTGACCACAAGCAGGAATCTCACCTGTTACGGTGAAATATCGTATTTGGTAAGTGTCCCGTTTATCACTATTTAATATGAAGACAGTTACCGGACAATTGAATTCTTTAGCTAATAAATTTAATTTTTCTTCCCGAATGGGCTTTTCCAAAATGCATACTGGAGTTGGATTACCTTTGAAAGCCTCGCTTGTAAATGTATCTAAAAGAAAATAATTATAGTTCTCCATTTTTGATCATTAATTTCTTATTGCTTATCTAATTTTTTGAGCCAATCTGACATTGAGCGAAGAAAACCATCACATCTATTCCAAGGCAATTTGTCATCTTGAAATTCATAAAACCCTCCCGTTTTCGCCTTATACATATTGTGGTTGCAATCGGGAAATGTTTTGATGGTCAGATCAGTATTTTTGCCAAGTGTTCTTTTATAAAGGGATTTGGTTTTCTTCCAATCTACATGCTTATCTTTTTCTCCGAAAAGAGCTAAAACAGGGATTTTTATATTTGATAAAGTTTTGTCAAAATTCTCTACATAAACTATCAAACCGGTTTCTTTATCCAATTTCTGTTTCATAAAAGTTTCTTGGAAATCATAAAAGCCTTTTTTCGTGGTTTCAGAGTTATTATTGAATCTCCTTAAAAACTTATTTTTTCGGAGGTTTTTGGTCGCTTCCATGTACTCTTCAAAACTTGCTCCCGAATGTGTTAAACGGACGCTTTCTTTTAGTTCGCTCAATAATAGGCGAATCTTTTTTTCCGAATGCCCGTTTATTCTCAAATTTTCTTCAAACAGGTAATTAAAACTCTCTTTATCATCAACGCCACTCGCCGAGATCCAAAATTTAATATCTTTGTATTGATTAATAACTAAAGGGTTTATCCATCCTGCCCTGCTAATTCCCCACAAACCGATTTTATCCGAACCTTTTACACGTTTTTTCTTTAAAGTATTTATCGCCGCAATGGCTTCCGAGGCACTACTTTGAACTGTTTGATTATAGTCAAATTTTCCTCCACTTTTGCCACATCCCATTTTGTCCCACATGTAAGTTGCATAACCTGCATTTACAAATGTTTCCCGCACATCTTTATGCCATTCTTGAGCTACGGCATTCGTTCTACCCGAACCGTGAATGATAAGAACAATTCCCTTGGGATTATTGTTCTCAGGCATATTCAGCACGCCATTTAAGACAACTCCCTCAAATCCAAATTCAAAGATTTCCTTTTTAATTTGAGCCTGAGAATTAATGACGGAAAAAATAAGTATTACGATTGTTAAAGCTATTTTCATATCGTATTTCCAAAAGAGAGTTTTTACGCTGTTATGGGCTGGTTTTATTTTTACGGGTATATTTATCGTGTAGTCCTTCTCCATTTAAGATTTTCCCAACACTTTTTTCAATCCTTGATTCTCGTGTCTTGGATTGTTTGGGAGCTGAAAAATGGATAATGTATCCCCGTTGTCGTCCCGGTGTTAAAGCTTCAAAAGCGGATTTTAACATTTGATCTCCCGCGAATTTCTTTTTTAATTCTTCGGGAATAGGTTCGGGGTTCTTTTTGAAATTTACTTTTAATCCTGCTTTTTCTACCTCGATGGCTTCATAGATAAAGGTTTTTATTTCGGCTTCGATTTCCTTAACTTTTTCAATGTTCTTGAACTTTATCAATCGAGTAGCCTGCGAGTTTTTTCCGGGTTTTTCTAATATCTCCTCGGTGTCATTTAATAAAGACCCTTTGAAAAAACTGATTGCACAATAATCCTTAAATGCACTAACTAAAAGTACATTACTGTTTTGAAAGGTATAACAAGGAATTCCCCATTTGCATTCTTCTGTTAATCCACATTCGAGAACTATCTTTCTCAATAATTTCAATTCCTGAATCCATTTATGGACTTTACAATCAGGTGTACCTCCAAGCGGGCAACGTCCACAACCTTCAAGTAAATAATTTTCAACTGTTTTGTTCATCAATTATCTAATTACCTTTTGTAAAATATTTTAATCTTCGCTAAATAGTCCTTCGGAAAGCCTTTCTGTTTAGCCAATTCATAAAGAGATTTTGCATAAGATTCATTTGTTCCCGTCAATAATTCAAGCGGTAAATTATAGCAAGTCGCTGTTACTTCCTCATTTGATTCGGTGATAACTTTTACAGTTTCGGGAACATAATCTGCGACGCTTTCTTCAGCATATAATTTGCTTATTTTTTCATCGTTTACATCCATCAAAATTCCGTAAGCTTTTTCATCTTTACACGGAATTAAGGAGGCTCGATTTCCAATTTTTAAGGCGTAATTATTTAAATATCCTTTTTGAGGAATAGATGGGTTTATTCCATTTTTTAATAAAATGTCCTCATCCATAAATAGACCATAAAAAAAGACTTTCATAATGTTATATTTTAATCCGAATAGGCTTCGTTAGTTTTCTCTTAACGTGAAGTTTCCTGAATTTTCATCCTTTACTAATTCATAACCTTCATTTAGCTTAAGTGTCCATCCATTTCCTTTGATAATGCGTCCTTTTACCGATGTTGGCACTGTAATAGTGACTGAGGTTTTCTTTTGATTTAAGAGTCCTCCGACTTTTTTTACTTCGAGTACACCCCAAACATCTCTTGCAGTAAAAGTAGGATATACAAACCCGATACCCTTAATTGTAGTAATATATCGAGTATCGTAGGCAACTCTTTTTTTCTTAAAGGGAATTGTAAAGTGTGGTTGTTCAACAAATTTTTGTTTGTATTCAGCTATCTGTTTTTGTATCTTTTTTTCTCTTTCGGTTTCTTGGGAAACTATGGTATCCATATCATATTGTTTGCCAACAGATTCAATGTTTATCTTACTTAAATCCTTAGATTTAAACGAAAAAGTTTGGTAAAGGTAATCGGTCAAGTTTGTATTAGAATTTACTTCTTTATTCCAAAACCTATTTTTATCTGACAGTATAAATCCATAGACAGGAATGGTTTGGTAGGCAAACAACTGAACATAGCTGGGTTGTTTTAGAAATTCTTGTATTTTGAATTCCATAAAGTTAGATAAATCCTGACCTTTTAACCCACGATGCACTTTTCCGGTATAGGAAGCGATGCCTTCATTTATTTCAATGGTTGCCTCACTTGCGTGTGCATTAGGGAATAATTGATAACGATATTTTCTAAATTTAAGGGCGTTTGAAACGTGCTTGGTTGTTTCTTTGGGACTACTTGCTTTTAACGCGTTAACCAAAGCCTTTAATTCTAAGCGAAGATATATTCGACCATCTTTGCTATCTAAATGTTGGTTATTGCCATCATTCACTTTTTTAAAGCCGAGTTTCGGTTGAACCCTATGGAAAAGTTCGTGGGTAAAAAGCTCAATTCGGTCTTCTTTTTCATCCTTAATAAAAATCGTTAACACCATCGCCCAAGTTCTACCACCCCATTTTGTCGCAACATTTCCGAGTAAAATACCTTTCGGCAAAGTGCCAACATATAAACCTCCTTCTTTTTTTAGCACACCTAAATTATCAGGGTAGTTCGCATATACCATTCTGTTAAACGGATTGACAATAAGCATCGGACCATATAAATCAAAATCCCACAATTTTTTGTATTTATTTGTAGCTACTTTAGTTTCATTAAAATACTGCTGAATAGTATCGACACTAATTTTCTTGGTTTGTCCATAAGAACTTATTATGAAGCAAAGGATTAAAATCAAGATTGAATATGCTTTTCTCATAGTTTTACAATTATTGCTATATCTTGTTAAGTGAAGGTACGTATAGCAGGCTTATATGTTGCGTTTTTATTCGTTTATTACGATAAGATAAAGAGTTAAAAGGACAAAGCCAAGTAAAAATGGAGAGTTACCACAAGAAGTTAGCAAATCGACTGGCGTTACAATTGCTAAAAGAGATAATATTTTAATCTAACTTCCACATTATTATTCTTTTAATGCATTTTCGTAGTATTAGCAGGTTTATTTCTCGCTTTCAAAATCATTTTCATTCTTAACAGATTTCTCTAATCTATATCTGATGAACTGTTCATTCCCAATTTCTAATTCTTTTTCCTTCTTAAAACCGAGTTGTAATAAACCTTTTATTCGCGTCCTCGTAAGCGGAAACAAAACCTGTACGGATTCTAATCCCAATTCACCGAAGGCTCTGTCTATAATCTGTTTATACAAGATTTTGCCTTTGCCCCAAAAATCAGGATGTAACACCAAAGCCAGATCGGCTTCTCCATCTTCTGGCTGTATTCCACCCCAACCGGCAAATTGGTCATTTATGACAAAAGCCCATGGACCATAGCCATGTTCGTTCCAAAGCTGTTCTTTAGAGGCTACAAATTTTTCACAATCACTTTCAGTAAAATCACCTTTCAATAAAGGCATTTGTCGTCTTACTAACGGGTCGTTCATTAAATTGATAATCTCTGATTTTTCAATTTCTGTTAGTCTCTTAAATTCAATGTTCATCTGTAAATTATTTTTGACCAGTGGGATTTAAAAATAGGTAAACTAATTTATCCAAAAAAGTAATATTCGGGCTATCTGAAAGTGAACTCTAATATACAAAAACACTTTATACTAAAAAGTTGGATTGTCATTTTCTACTTTCCCTCCAATTAGCAAAAACAAGAAACGCGTATAAGTATCAATCGGTTGAATAGCATCCCAATGTTCAGCCAATTGACCATTTTCTAATCTAAAAGTATCTGTAATGATAAATCCTTTTTTCTCATTACCTCTGTGTTTTGCTTTCATAGTGCAATGACTGTGTAAAACAACAAAATCTCCGTCAGCAATTATCCGTTTTACATCAAAGGAATATTCCGGAAACCTTTTGGTAAGTTGTTTCACATAGCTTACAAGTCCGGAAATTTCATTTGGTATTGCTCTATTGTGTTGTGTATATGAGCCATTTCCATACTTTTCAAGCGTGTATTCGAAGTCATGTTCATTCATTAAACGTTGAAAGAAATCTACAACCACCTTCACATTATCCGTTTCTTGCGGTGTCCAACTATCTTGTGGATAATTGTTGAGTTCTATTTTTGGCATAACTTTTTGATTTGAATCTTCCATATCTTGATAAATCTAAATTATTCTTGTTTTTAATTGCTGACAAATCATGCTAGGCGAACATTCGTTTAGCATGACTATATGTTATATTTTTTTCTAGTTTCTTGCGGTAATGTATAAAGTTAAAGGCGAAAAGGCAAGAAATATGAGTTTACTCAAGAACTTAGTTTTTTTCATAAATACGGAGCTATAAATGTCTTATCCGATAACACTAGCGATTAGATTTTTACGACAGAAAAAGGTTGATTTCAAACCGCATCTTTTTGAGTATGTCGAAAAAGGCGGAACGACTCATTCGGCGGAGGTTTTGGGTGTGAATGAACACGCGGTTGTCAAAACGCTTGTGTTCGAAACGAATGAGAAAAAGCCTTTGATTGTTTTGCAACACGGCGACAGGGAAGTTTCGGAAAAGAATCTTGCAAGACATTTGAAAGTAAAATCGGTTTCATCCGCATCGGCAGAAAAAGCTACCAAATTAACGGGATATATCTTCGGCGGAACATCTCCATTCGGCACAAAAAAGAATTTACCGATCTATGCTGAAAAAACAATTTTTGATCTAGAAAAAATTTACATAAACGGTGGAAAGCGTGGTTTTTTGGTTGAAATTGAGCCGAAAGTTTTGAAAGATACTTTGAAACTTGAAGAGGTTGAAGTTGGAATTAATACATAGGCTGAACAAAGACTTATTTTGGAGACTGTTTATCTAGCTTCTTAAGCCAATTTGTAGTTGAATTAAGAAAGCTATCACATCTATACCAAGTCAATCTTTTCTCTTTTTAGGAACTCTCTATTATTTTTCTAATTGTTTTATAAAATCATCGGTCTGCTTTTGCAGTTGAGATTGTGCGTCGGCGATCTCAGTTTTTAATATGTTTTTCTTAGAAACCATATCGTTAATTGATGCTAAAGATTTAAGATACCAATCGTTCCAAGTCTTTAGTATTAGGATTTCTTTTTCTTTGGAATCTCCTTTTTCTATAGCTTTTTTACTTAGGTCAAATTCGGTTTGAAGTCTAGTTTTGGCAGCTTTTAGAGTGTCATCGATTAGACCGACGGCAATATCTTTATCAGAATTAATTAAAATAAACGCACTCACTAAAGAACCTGTGCCGACGTTTTTAAGTGTTTCTTTAGATACTTTGTCTATTCGGTCATTGTCGGTGTGGTAAAACTGATCTGTAAAATGCCATAGCAAAAGACCTGGAATATTTGCACGCAAAAACGGAATGTGATCGCTTCCGCCCTCATAGGGATTGGTATTTACTTCCCAGTTGGCAAACTCTCCTTGTTTCTTAAAAATATTTATAATGAAATCGTTCAGATAGTGAGGTTTCATCTCTTCTAATTTTAAGACGCGTCCGCCCCATTCCGAATGTTTATCATTTCCTCTAGTCCAAATGGCACTTGGATCGGGCATCTTTTCAATTAAAAAAGATCCGCCGGTTATAGCCGTGTTTTGTCCAACCATATCTAAACTAATTCCCCAGTTAATATCCGGAATGCGTCTGTCCTTGTCTTTTATGTAGTTTCTCGTTGAACCAATTTCATCTCCCCAAAGAAAGGTAAGAGTTCGTTTCGCTTCTACGGTTTTATTGGCAACCAGTTTTCCGGCAAGCATAGCCATTTCTAGCTGAACACCCACGCCGGAAGCATTATCATTTGCCCCGGGTTCTTGAATGTGAGCACTAAAAACCAAACTTTCCTTTGGCAACTCGCTTCCACGAATATCTGCAATAATCGTTAGTTCTTCCGAAGGGTAAACTTTAGTGGTTACATTTGCTTTTATTTTGACTTTTCCTTTTGCCAATTTAGCTTTGAGTTTTTCCTTGGCTTCATAAGAAAGTGCCATCGCCCAAGGTTTTCTTTTCGAGTCAAAAGGAAGGCTTCTAAATTGTATAGAGGTTACATTTTTTTCGGGTTGCAGATATGCGGGATTGTTATAAGTGAGCATTCCCAAAGCACCACCTTTTACGATTATTGTTTGATATAATCTTCTAATTCTCGCATCGGTAAATACTATTTTTCCCTTAATATTTTTAGTCTTTAGCTCTGCAGCGTTTTTTATATAAATCACTTCGCCTTCAACTCCTTCTTTCGGAGTCGAAAAAGAATTTAGATAGATCATGTTGCGATTGGTGGCATATCGCAATAGAGGTTTTTCTTCTCCAACTATGCTCAAAGAAGCATCAACAGGCTCCCAAGTGTCATGTCTTAGAGGTCTCTTCTCAATTCTATAAGTTAATCTATCTTTCGACGTTGCCTTATCCTGTAAAACAAATCCAGATTTCTCCAAATTATCTGCAATTCGATATACAGTTTTGTTAAACCCTGTATTTCCTACGACTCTCCAGTATTTTTCTGCAAAGGCTGTAGTTTCATAAGCCGTGTCCCCCGTAAAATCTTTACGAACTACATCAAAATATTTATCTGTAGTGGTTTTAAGTTTAGACTCTTTCTTGGGTGTCAATCCCAAAGTCGCAAATAGAATTATTAGTAAAACGCAGATTTTAAATTTCATATTATGTTGGTTTTTCAAAAACTTTTAATGTTGATTTTGCATAAAACAATAATTTCTATTAATGTCCGACTCGCCAAATCACATATATTTTTATGCTCAGTTATTGTTTTTTCTAAATATATCGAAAAGAGAATTCAATGGGGACTTCGTTTTTGTCTTCCATTTATCATATTCCTTTTTTAGATGGTTATTCATATCATTACCTGAATATCCTCCTGATATTTGTTTTGCATTTATTAGACTTAGAATTATTTCTTTGATCGAAAAGTTATTTAATTTCCATTCAGAATCGACAACTTCTTCAAGAGGCATTTCTTCTAATTTCCGTTTAACTCTTTTCAAAGTTTTTAGGCTTTCATCTAGCCATTCATCATAAAAATCAAAAAGTGTTTTATTTTTGATTTTTTCAAATCTGCCATCACAGTCAAAAAAGATTATTTCTTCTTTTTCTTCGCCATTTATAATTAGGCAGTATTCCATTCCACAACCGTGATCGAATAATTTGATATAACCTGAGATTTCATCTATATCGACCATATCTTCTTCTATTTTACTCTGGTCTTCCCAGTTGCGAAGAAGTTCTTTTGTTCCGATGTATGGAGGATTTATATGGTTTAAATTCAGTTTTTCCAATCCATATCCACAGCCTGCACCGCCGTTACCTAAATTTGTAAGAATCTCTTTGTATTGGCTTGAAAAAACTATTTGATTATCATTTTCGATTTGATCTATTTCATCTTCGCTCAATGTTTTATTGAATTTATATTTATGACTACTTGAACCGAAAATCGAAAATCCTTTATCGAGATTTCGCAATTCATCTAGTTTTTCTTTTATGGTTTCTATTCTTTTCATTTGTTTCGCACTTGCTTGAACATTAGAGGATTTAATTCATTAATTAATCTATTCCCATTTGTTCCATTGGTGAAGATTACAAATCCTGCGTCTTCATCCAAGAGCAAACTGAAATGTGCTCTGTAGGAGTCATTTGCTCCGCCGTGTTGGGCGATTGTTTTTCCGTTTTCGCTTCTAATTCTTGGACCTAAACCATATTCGCTGTTTGCTTCGGCGGTCATCATATCTTTTACGATTTCGGAAGACAAAAATCCTGCTTTTTTACGATTTTGGGAATTGAGTAATGAGATTAAAATTTCTGCCAAATCACTTGGAGTTGTCCATAAACCTGATGCGGCGGCTTCGGGCATTGCTTGATAACCTCTTGGAAGTGCAACGGGTTTTCCGCTTGAGTTGTGTGCTTTTGCAATGTTCTTAAAAGATTTGGGAAGAGGATTTTCGTAGCTTGTTCGTTTCAATTTTAGCGGTTCAAATAATATCTGATTAGTCGCTTTGTGATATGGCAAACGTGTAGTTTCCTCAATAATCAATTGTCCAACCGTTGAGCCTCCGCCCGAATATCTGAACCTGCTTCCAACGGGGAAATTTACATAGACGCGACCGCTTTTAGCAGGCGAAGTTCCTTGAAGTATCTGAAGCGTGTTTGGAATAGATTCTTCTGGTAGATAGTCAGCAAATCCATGAACAGTAAATCCAGCGGTGTGTGACAAAATATGTCTGAGCGTAACAGGGTTATCTTTGGTAAATTCATTCTCCTCAACCTTCCATTTCGTCAAATATTTGTTGATGTCTTCGTCTAATTTTAATTTATCATCGTCAACCAATTTCAAAGTTACAACTGCGTTTACAACCTTGCTTATTGACCCAACGGAAAACATTGTGTCTTTATTAATTGTTTCGCTTTTTCCTTTTTGAATAACTCCAAAAGTCTTGGTTGAATCAAGTTTTCCTTGTTTGATAATCGCAATGCTCACGCCCGGAACATTGTGTTTTTTCATTAATTCAGTAACTTTATCATCAATTTTTGAAGAAACATTATTCGCAGTCTGTTTTGAGGTTTGCAGTTCAACTTTTGCAGAACCTTGCTGACATCCATATAGATTTACGAATAAAAAGACGATTGCTATTGTGGAAATAATTGATTTCCATGAACTATATTTTTCAATAAGTTTTAAGCCTTTCAATTTTTCTCCTTTTTGTTTAATGAATTTAGATTTGCCAATAATGTTGTGCAAGGAATTTTGCCAAACAATGAAAACTAAGAAAGTTTCAAAGTAGTTTACGTTAAATTTTCGATTAGGTTTAAAGTGAATATCATAGTTATTGATTTAAATTGGGAATAAAAAAGTCAGCAAATAGAATTTAGATTAGAAACAAATGTAAAAGTTCCAACGGAGAAAACTATGACAATTAATAAATACCGCACTTTGAGCAATAAGCTTATTTTATTATCCAGTTTTTTATTCTTATTTGTATTTCTTTTTACCACATCAACTTTCGGACAAATAGCGTCTGAAAAATTGGAAGAAGCAATAAAAGAAGAAACTACTAAGCAAGAAGCCACAAAGAAAGTAGAAAAATCAAACAAAAAAGAAACTTCAAACAAGATGACCGTTGAAAAAATGGATAAGATTCTCAAAAATGAGTCAAAAAAAGTAGGAGGTCAATTGGGGAATTGGCAAGTAGAATATAAGGGACTTCCGTTTATTGTCATTACTGATGTAAAAGCAAATCGTATGCGAATAATTTCTCCGATTGTTGAAGATAATAAGTTGGCTCCTGCGGATTTGGTAAAACTAATGGAAGCAAATTTTAGCAGGGCATTGGATGCAAAATACTCCATTTATCAAAAAGTACTTTGGTCTAGTTATGCACATCCTCTAGGCGAATTAACCGAAAATCAATTCAAGGATGCTCTAAATCAAGTTTATAATTTGGTGAAAAATTATGGCACAACATATTCAAGCACTGGCGTAGTATTTGGAGAGACTCAAGAGCCTAAAAAAGAGGTGATTAATTAACCATTTCCAATATGCGATTTGCGTTGGATTTTAAGTCGGAAATTATGTTTCTGACTTCTTCGCTTTGGATATTGTTTGAAAATTCAGAAATCGAACTGTGTTGGAGCATTTCGCCTTCTTTTAAGAAAATAATTTCGTCAGAAATGTCGATTGCATCGAGTAAATCGTGAGTTATAAAAATCATAGACATTCCGATTTGTTTAACAATTTGACGTATTTCTTGACGTAATTCGGTTTTCAAGTTTGAATCTAAATTGCTAAAAGGCTCGTCCAATAAAAGTAAATTTGGTTTTAACGCCAAGGTTCTCGCAATCGCAACTCTTTGTTCTTGCCCGCCACTTAATTGGGATGGATAGGAATTTTCGTAACCTTCCATTTTTATAAGTTCGAGTAATTCTCGGACTCTTTCTTTTTTGTTGTTTTTTAATCCAAAAGCAATGTTTTGTTCGACGGTTAAATGTGGAAATAATGCGTAATCTTGAAATACAAATCCTGTGTTTCGCTCCTGTGGTGGAATGATTTGATTGTCATCACTGACAGTTTTCCCTTCTATTTTTATGAAACCGCTATTTGGTCTTTCTAAACCTGAAATGAGCCGCAGCAAAGTAGATTTTCCGCTTCCACTCTCTCCAACGACAGCACAGATATTTCCCGCTTCAAGCGAAAAACTGCAATCTTTGAGTGCAAACTTTTTGCCGTCATAGGATTTTGAAAGGTTTTCAATTTCTAGTATTTTCATTCTTCTAAATTTGCCGATTCTTTATCCCAAAAATTTAAGAAAATCATTAACAAAATTATAACAAAAATTAACACCAAAGCTGGCAAAGCCGCTTCGGCAACTCGTTCGTCATCAGCATATTCATAGGCTTTTACCGCGAGTGTTTGCAGGTTGTAAGGTTTCAAGATAAGCGTAAGAGGAAGTTCTTTTAATGTGTCGATGAATACTAACAAAAAAGCACTTATCAAAGTGTTTTTTAGCAAAGGTAATTCTATTTTGAAAAGCGTTTTGATTTTGCTGATTCCCAATAAATATGAAGATTCGGACAAGTTTTTGCCGAGCTTCAAACTGTTTGCCTCAAGCGGATTAAATGAGACTGCTAGAAAGCGAAATACATAAGCGTAAATCAAAACAATACTGCTTCCGTAGAATAAATATCCGATGCTTAGTGAAAAATTATTGCTAAAAAAATCAATAATTGATTGGCTACTACGGATGATTCCGATTCCGATTATTGCTCCGGGCAAAACATAGCCGATTGTCGAAATTTTCTTGAAAAAATGAAAACCATTTAGATGATTCCATCTAGAAAAATAAATCAAACTTAAAGCCGTGATAATTATAAAAAATGCCGCAGTCAAAGCGACGCCGAAACTCTGCAAGGCAATCCAAAAAAGTTCGGCATTGAGCATTTTTTCGTAAGTTAAAAACGCCCAATAAAGCAATTGAGCAACAGGTAGAATAAAACCAAACAGAATCGGAACTGCAATAACTGACAAATAGCCAAGTTTCTTAAAGCCTTTTAATTTCTTTCGTTGTTTTTGATTTTGCTGTGACTTATTTAGCTTTAACGCATAAGATTTTTTACCTCTTTGCCAATGAACTAACCCATTGATAGCCAAAACTAATATGACCAAAATTGCCGACAAATAAATCGCTGATTGCAAATCTTCCAATGCCGTCCAGGTTCTGAAAATTCCTGTCGTAAAAGTGTTTATTCCATAATACTTTGCCGCTCCGTAATCGTTTAGAACTTCCATGAAAACCAAGAACAATCCGCCGATAATTGCAGGCGAAGCTAAAGGTAAAGCAACGGAGAAAAAGTAACGTCGATTTGATACACCTAAAAGTTGACTCGATTCGCGTATGCTTTTTGGAAAACTCTTAAACATCGCTCGTGTTCCTGCATAAACATATGGATAAAGAGAACAACTCATAACCCAAATCAAGCCAAAAATGTTCATCATTTCGATCTTTTGAATGGAGAAACCGAGCGATTGCAAAAAGAGCATCAACGAACCGCCGTTTCCGAGCATTCCAACGTATGCGTATGCGACGATGTAAGAGGGAATTGCGAGCGGCAAAAACAACAACCACTCAATATATTTGCAGAAAGGGAATTCGTAATTGCAAACAATCCAAGCCGTCGAAGTTCCAAAAAGAAAGCATAAAATGCCTGTTCCGAGGATTAAGAAAAGTGAGTTTTTGATGTAGTCGAATAAAAAATTCTTAACGATATGACTCCACATTTCACCTGTTCCGGCAAATAGATATATGACAATCGCAAATACCGGAATGGATATAAATAAACCGACAATCATTGTTAAAAATGACCATCGGTTTAAATCTCTTATGAGATGTCTGAATCTTTTATTCACTCGCCCTTTTTATCCCATTTCACTTCGTCGAAAATAATAACAGCGTCTTTATTTAATTCGCCAAGTTTGGTTAAAGCGAGTTTGTCTTCTTTGAATTCACCCCATGATTTTAGGAGTTCGGAAACTTTCGCTTCAGGATTTACAGGATATTCGTAATTCGCTTCAGCAAATTTTTCCTGTGCTTCAATGCCAGCCAAATATTCGATGAATTTAACCGCCGCTTCTCTATTCGGAGCATTTTTCGCAATGCCGATTCCGCTTACATTTATGTGTGTTCCGCGGTCGTCTTGGTTTGGGAAAAATATGCTTACGGATTTTCCTGCTTTGACTTCGTTTTCGTCTTCGGAATTGAGCAATTTGCCCAAATAATATGTGTTGATAATTGCCAATTCACCTTCTCCGGCAAGAACCGCTTTGACTTGATCGCGGTCATTTCCTTTCGGCGTGCGTGCCATATTTTTGGTTATGCCTTCCGCCCAAGTTTTGGCTTTTTCTTTATCGGTATTGGCAATAATCGAAGCTAAAAGCGATTGGTTATAAATGTTACTCGATGGGCGAATAAGGATTTTGCCCTTCCATTTTTCATCGGTCAAAGCTTCGTAAGTCGATAAATCTTCAGCTTTTACCTTTTCCTTATCGTAAGCAATGATTCTCGCTCTTTTGGTCAAAGCAAACCATTGATTGTCTGCGTCACGCAGATTTTCGGGAACTGTTTTTTTCAAAACTTCCGAATCTGTTGCCTGCAAAAGTCCTTTTTCTTTGGCACGAACTAATCTTCCTGCATCAACTGAAATCAATAAATCAGCAGGCGATTGAGCACCTTCGCTTTCCATCTTTTGGATAAGTTCATCGGCATTTGCCTTGACGACATTTACCTTGATACCCGTATCTTTTTCAAACTTTGCGATGATCTCTTTATCGGTATCATAATGCCGATGCGTATAAAGCGTGATTTCCTTATCTTTCGATGTTGAATCGTTGCTTTGTTCACTCGTCGTGCAAGAAGCGATCAACAAACTTGCGAAAACTAGAAGTAGTAATTTTTTAATCATATTTTTTTATCAATTCCAAATATTATCGCTACTTATATGAGCTTACAAACAAGTAGCATTCTGTTGTATTTACATTACGAAATATATGGATTAAAACGTGAAAAGGCAAGAGAAGATTTATAAGAAATGTCTGAGATGAAAAGTCTGTAAATGACGAAAGTTTTAAGTTTTCGATTCTATTTGTTGTATTTATTCATTTCAAATTCAAGTGACTTTTTTACTGTTGCCCATTCAGAGCGGATTATCGAAAACACTACTGTATCTCGAAAGCATCCATCTTTATCAATTCTGTGATTTCGCAAAACGCCGTCCTGTTTTGCACCGAGTCTTGCGATTGCTTGACGGGATTTTTGATTGTGCCAATGTGTTCTAAATTCAACGGCAATTGCATCCAAATCTTCAAACGCATTTTTTAATAAAAGATATTTGCATTCGGTATTAACGCCAGTTCGCTGAAAAGATTTTGCATAAAATGTGTAGCCAATTTCAAGTCGTTTATTTTGGCTTTCAACATTGCAATAACGGGTTGAACCAATTATTTTCCCATCTGCTTTATTTACAACTACGAATGGTAAAGCTAAACCCTTTTCCAACTCATCAAGTGCAAAATCTATATACGCATCAATCAAATCTTCGGACGGTACATTTGTAAACCACAATTTCCACAAATCTCCGTCATTTGCCGCTTCCAAAAGCGAACCTCGATGAGATTTTTCCATTGGAACTAACTCAACATTTTTGCCGATGAGTTTGGTTTGTTTTAGCCAATTGAGCATATTTATTGGTTTATTTGATGCCAATCTTTGTTTTATTTATCTTCTTAAAAATAGATATTGTTTGTGTCGTTTTTTTATTCGGCAAACACTTCATAATGGGTAACTTTTTCTTCAAACTCAAGTAGATAATTTTTATCTTCAGGATAATATTTGGCTTTTTCAAAATCATCTCCTGCAAAGTTTTTAATCACATCTAGATTTTCCCAATATGTAATTAGTGTGAAGTGTCCGATATTCTCCTTGATTCTTCTTAGAAAAGTTAATTTTTTGAAGCCATCTGTTTTTCTATAATCAGGAATAGCTCTTGATTTCATAAATTCTGTGTATTCTTCGTAATGTTCTAATTTTGTAGTCCCGTGCCAAATTCTTGCAATCATATTTATTATAGTTCTTACTTTTCCATTAAATCTATTTATCCAAAGCATTAAGTTTTTCCAATTTCGGTTTTGGATCTGGAAATTTGGGATCAATCTCAAGAGCTTTTTTGAAATATTTTATGGCGTTAACTTTATCACCTTCTGCAAGTAAAGCGTCACCATAGCTGTCGTAAACGTTTGGAGATTTCGGATATTCTTCGATATTAAATTGAAAAACTTGCTTGGCTTCCTTGTATCTTTTCGCTTCAATCAAGCTGTGTCCGACGATGTTGATTTGCCATTCGTTGACTACGTATTTTCCCGATTTATCTTCTTTTAGTTTTTGCCATAACTTTTTAGCCGATTCGATTCCGTTTTTCTGCATTTCCTTTCCGAAAGGGAATCTGCCCGAAATTTTGTAGTCTTTTATTTTGAGATCAAACATTGCTTCCGCTGCTGCATTTGCGATTCTTGCCGTGCGGGAAACATTTCGATTTGCCATCACGACGATGCTGACGTTTTCTTCCGGATACATTATAAATTGAGTTTCAAATCCCGTATCTTCGCCCGTGTGCAGAATTGTTTTCTTTCCCTCGTAAGATTGCAAAAACCAACTCAAGCCGATTTTTTCTTTCCAAGGTGTATCAAAATGAGGTTTTAGCAAAAGTTCGTGTGAAGACTTTTTCAAAACCTTTCGATTCTTAAATTTACCACCATTGAGATTGATAATTCCCCATTTGCACATATCAACGACATTTGAATGAAGTGCGGAACTCGGAGCGTGTTTTCTATTGTATGGATAATAGTCCCAAAGCTCGGTAGTGAGTCTTAAAACATGCGGTGCCGCCCAATTTTTCGGCAAATAGTTTGGCTTCAAATATGTGCTTTCCTTCATTCCGCTCGCATCCAAAACATACTTTTGCATATATGCTTCAAACGTCATCCCTGAAGCCTTGGCGATCACATCACCCAAAACATCAAAACCCGCATTGCTGTATGAAAATTCACTTCCAGGTGGAAATCTCATCTTGGCATCTTTAATTCCACGCACATATTTTTCCAATGAATCATCGCTATAACTTGGATTTTCCCATTCATCGCTTCCGATATTTCGAGGCATTCCCGAAGTGTGCGTTAGGATTTGTTTAATTGTTATTTTGCTTGAGTTTTTATCAGCTAATTTGAAATAGGGAAGGTAATTAACAATCGGGTCATCCAAATCCAATTTACCTTGCTCTTGAAGTTTAACCAAAGCCGTTGCAACTAAAGGTTTTGAAACCGATGCCATATGATAAATCGTATTTATCGAAGCCTTTTTCTTAGTTTTGATACTTTCAAACCCAAACCCTTTCGCATAAATAATTTCATTATCTTTTGTTACTCCAATTGAAAGACCAACTGCATCATGGTCTTTCATAATCTTTTCGATAAACGGTGTTAATTTTGTTTCTAACTTGCTTCCTAATTCACCTTCAATGATTTCATCGGGCGTTTTGGCAAAGGTTATTTGGCAGGTAGCTAATAAAAAGAAGAAGGTTGATAAAACTAATTGATTGAATTTATTTTGGATTTTGTAATTTTTCATTTAATTTTTTGGAGTTTTTCAGCTTTCAATAATAAAACACCAAAAAAACTTAGTTTATGACACGGCTATTAAATAAAATGCCAATAATTGAAATGGATTTTGACTGATTTTTCTTAGTGTGAAAAAGCAATGGTAATTTGGAATTATTCTTCATTCTTTTCCATAAGCAGACCAATGATTGGAAATTGTAACCAAAAAGAAAAATAAAAAAATGTTAAATACCAATACTTAGCCACGAATAAAAGGTCTTTTTCTCCCAAAAAACCCATAATATAAATAACGTCAAAAATAAACAGCGGAACAGTCAGGTAAAGTGCAAGCCATAGAGAATTTTTGAAATACTCTTTGTCAGGAAACATTTTTCTTATCAAAAAAGAGCATAGCGGGACGTAAGCTACTGTAACAATAAAACAGACAATGACTTTAGCGTTGTTACTCCAACTTTGATAGTAATCGGGTAATCCGATAATCACGAATAATGCCCAAGTAACAAAACTCATTATAAACAAGCTAATATGCGTTTTGAGAGAAAGATGGTTCATAATCCTTAATCTAGTTAAGACAATACATAAATATGAAGTCAAAATCTAACTTTATGAACGTAAAAAAACGAAACTTTGTTATAATCATAAAAGAATCAAAATGAGGATTAAATTATGCAGGTAACAATTGATATTCCCGAAAGTTTAGCGATTCGCTTGCGGTCAAATACAGAACAATTAGAAAAAATTGTTGAACTTGGTTTGCGTGAGTTTCGAGCCAGTTCTCTGGTCGGTTACAAAAGTCTTGCAGCTGTTTTAGAATTTCTTGCAGGTTTGCCGACGGCGGAAGAAATTATCGCTTTGCGTCCTTCCGAAGATTTGCAAAATGAGATTAATGAATTACTTGAGAAAAATCGAAATGAAGGTTTGACCGAATCGGAAGAACAGAAATGGGCGAGTTATGAGTTTGTCGAACATCTTGTCCGAATTGCTAAAGCAAAAGCTAGACAACAATTACAACAATGAGTGTTACATATATCCCAAAAGCACTCAGAGATTTAGTCCACAAACGTGCAAAAGGTCTTTGCGAATACTGCCTTATTTCCGAAGAAGAAACTTTTGCAAAACATCAAATTGACCATATCATTGCCGAAAAACATGGTGGACAAACAGTTGAAGATAACCTCGCTTTATCTTGCACCCTTTGCAATAAACATAAAGGAAGCGATATTGCCTCAATTGATAATGAAACAGGTGAAATTGTTCCACTTTTTAATCCTCGAAATGATATTTGGAACGAACATTTTCAAACTGAGAATGGAATTCTTACAGGATTAACCTCAAACGCAAGAGCAACTATTTTCCTTCTGCAATTAAACAACTCGGTGAGAGTTGAAGAAAGAATTCTTTCAGATTTATCAAATTGATTAAATCACAATTCAAGCGTGCGGATTTGGCATCGGAGGTATTTGGAAAATGAACCTTTAGAAATTGATGCTGAAAAAATCGAATGGCGTCAGGCGTAGCCTCTTTGTTGGGTGGTGAGATTGTCGGAAAAGCTCAACATTTCTGCACATTGGACGGCGTAGCCGTAAATAACTTGGGAATAAATCAGATATTCTATTTAATACTATTTTTAGAATCTTTCCATTTTAAAATTCCATCTTTTACGCTATCTAGAATTTCTGATGACCAATTTGGAGGGGCATAAGATTTTAATTGTTTTTTACTTAAAAATGACATGAGGTATATATATACTAAGAAACTAGCAGTTATTATCCAAATACCTGAAGCGTCTTTTTCAGATTTATGTAATTTGAACTGAAAAGCGAAATAATCTTCAGCTTTGCTTAAATTTAATTTAAGCAATTTATCAAGTTGTTCAATTGAAACTATTTTGAGCATCGAGAGTAATTCAACTATTCTTGAATAATCAACTTCACTACTAAGATCATTATCGGGGTTGTCTATAAATCCAGCAGCAGTTCCGGCTGAAAGATATTTCTTTATCACATCATTTTCTGATTCAAATAAGTTTTTTATTGTTTCATAATTTATTTCATTATAGACTTCTTTGTTGTCAATACTTTCTTTATTCTCTATTGCTTGGGCTAATAGAAATTGCTCTTCTTTAACCTCTCCAAATTGTTCATCTGCTAATTCAAATAAACCAGCGAGTCTGTAAAGTTTTCTTTTAAGCAAATCAGGAATATCGTACTTGCTTTTGTATTCAAGTTCGTGAGAAATTGCTGCCCAAGAATGTTGTAGTACTGTTCTTAATTGAATTTCAGCCCACATACTTTCATATGGTTTCCACTCAGTTAAGTTGCATCTATCATCGTTTAATTCAACTACATAATGGTTAGATAAGTATCCAAATTCATTACTATTTAATATTTTACTTTTATCAACGCTATTTTCAGCATCCACTTTAAAATTACTCTTTATGATTCTGTCAATAATTTCAATGTCTTTCTGATAATATACGATAATTCTTAATCCACATAAGTCAGTTATTTCTTTAAGTGGATTGGAGTATTTCGAAGTTTTTCTTCTAATTTTCTCTCGAAAACTTTCTACATCTTTTGCTCTGCCTTCAATCAAGTGATAGTTAATATTTTCTGCAATAAGCAGTGATTCTATAAGTAATTTTAATCTGACAGTGTAGTTGTCATAAGTTGGCTTGAGTTTTTTATATTTTTCGACAAAATCCATAATTTAATTAAACTAATAAAATCTAAGGCATTTATTTTAAGAAATATAAAGGATAATAAACACAAAGACAAAAGAACGTAGAAGGGTTTCCCAAATAATAAGAGAGATGCAGTTTTTTATTAGCAAAACTCAACATATTTGTATATTATATTAAAAATGAATGAACATTCACTCATTATAATATTTTGTAAGTGAGCAAAGGAAAAATTATGAAAGATGCAGTTATAGTTTCGTCGGTTAGAACGGCGGTTGGGAAGGCTCCGAAGGGGACTTTGAAGAATACACGTCCTGATGATTTGGGGGCGACGGCGATTAAGGCGGCGGTTGAGCAGGTTGAAGGGCTTGAAGGTTCGCAGGTTGAAGATGTGATTATGGGGTGTGCGTTTCCCGAAGCTGAGCAGGGGATGAACATTGCACGGACGGCGATGATTGCGGCTGGTTTGCCTGTGGAGACTTCGGCGATGACGGTTAATCGTTATTGCTCAAGCGGTTTGCAAACGATTGCTTTGGCGGCGGATAGAATTCGCACTGGCGGTGCGGAAGTTATCGTTGCAGGCGGATTAGAAACGATGTCGATGATTCCGATGGGTGGAAATGCGTTTCGTCCGAATCCGCAGATTGTTGAAACGTATCCGGATTATTATTTGAATATGGGATTGACGGCGGAGAACTTGGCGAATAAATATGAGATTTCTCGCGAAGAGCAGGATGAATTTTCATTAAAATCCCATCAAAAAGCAGCGGCAGCGATTAAAAGCGGGAAGTTCAAAGATGAGATTGTTCCGCATACGGTTTTTGTTGATGAAGCAGATGAAAAAGGTCGTGTGCGTCGTAAAGAAGTTGTGTTCGATACAGACGAAGGCGTTCGCTATGATGCCACGATCGAAGGTTTGCAAAAGTTGCGTCCTGTGTTTCACGCAAAAGGAACAGTAACGGCAGGAACATCTTCGCAAATGTCTGATGGTGCGGCGGCAACGGTCGTGATGTCTGCGGACAAAGCGGAAGAAATGGGACTAAAACCAATGGCACGTTTTGTGAGTTATGCAACTGCCGGATGTTTGCCCGAAGAAATGGGAATTGGACCAGTTTATGCAATTCCGAAGGCTTTGAAAATGGCTGGTTTAGAAATGGACGACATCGGCGTTTTTGAACTTAATGAAGCGTTTGCCGCTCAAGGTTTGTCAGTAATGAAACTCCTCGAAATGAATCCCGACAAAGTAAATGTCAACGGAGGAGCAATCGCACTCGGACATCCTTTGGGTTGCACAGGAGCAAAATTAACCGCAACAATTCTGCAAGAAATGCGACGAGAAAACCACAAATACGGAATGGTTACAATGTGCGTCGGCGGCGGAATGGGAGCGGCTGGAATTTTTGAGTTATTGGATTAAATTTTTAGCAAGTTATAAAAGCTTTGATTTTGTAATTGCTTTTTATAACTTGCCACTAGCTTTAGCTAGTGGGCTGGTTTTTTCTCTCTTTCTTCTTGGCTTTAGCCGAACATTTCGATTAGGCTGAAGCCAATAAGAATTTAATTTAATAGATTTGGGCTAAAGCCCAATCTTCCTTTCAGAAATATTCCACTAGCTGAAGCTAGTGGCAATTGATAAAAGCAAGCTAGCAGTTTATACAAATCGGGAGATTGCCCTCAAAGAAATTCAAAAATCATGAAAACGGCATTAATGATAATTGATATGCAGAAAGAATATTACGCAGGCAAGACTGTCTCTCAAATGGATAGTGCCTCGGAATATATTAACGCCGTCATTCCAATTTTTAAGGACAAAAAGCTTCCAATCATTTGGGTTTACAATGTTGATGAAGAAGACGGAGTCGTTGAAGGTTCGGAAGGTTTTGAATTTATTGATTCACTAAAGCCCTCTGAAAACGACATCAAAATTCATAAACATTATGGCAATAGTTTTAACAAAACTGATTGCGACAAAATCTTGCAAGAAAACGATATAGACACAGTTTTGTTGACAGGTTTTTGTGCTGAATACTGCGTTTTATCAACCTACAGAGGTGCGGGCGATTTGGATTATTTCCCAATTATTTTGAAAGACGGAATTGCCAGTGTTGAAGAAAGTCACAAAGAGTTTGTCGAAAAAATAAGTGAAACCATAACTTTAGGGGCTTTGGAAAAGGTTTTTGACAGTATCTAGTAAATAATGTAAACAAAATCAAAAGCAAAAACGTCAGTATAAATTGAGGACATATTTTATGAAAATTACAATTCTTCTCTTTATACTGATTTTTTTTGTAAATTGTAATGCTTTTCAATTTAGGAAGTATCAAAAAGATATTCAGAAATCGACCTTGCAATGGGGAAAGTATGAACGCACTTACTGGCTTCATCTTCCTCCAAATGTAGAAAAAGCCAAAGACTTAGCGGTTCTCTTTGTACTGCACGGTGGAAGCGGAACAGCTAAAGGAATGTCGGGTTTTACCTACGGCAGATTTAATGAATTAGCAGATGAGAATAATTTTATCGTTGTTTATCCGCAAGGTGTTGGAAGACATTGGAATGACGGAAGAAAAAGTAACAAAACGAAATCTTGGCGAGAAAACGTAGATGATGTTGGGTTTTTAGTTGAGATCGTTAACTCCTTGAAAAAGAAATATAGCATTGATTCCGAAAAAGTTTTTACTTCAGGTATCTCGAACGGTGGATTTATGTCCACGAGATTACTCTGCGACCGTTCGGATGTTTTTAAAGGTGGTGCAATCGTAACGGCAACAATTTCCGAGGATTATTTTCCGAATTGTAAGCCTAAAAATAAAGTCGGAATTCTTGTAATGAATGGAACGGATGACCCAATGGTTCCCTACGATGGTGGAGAGGCACAAGTTTTATGGTCAAAAAGGGGCAAGGTTATTTCCACCGATGATTATTTAGAGTTTTGGAGAAAACACAACGGGTGTGATTCAAAAAAAACTATAGTTGACTTACCAGATAAAGAAGACGACGGCACGACCGTTTCTAAACAAACCTTTAATAAATGCAAAAAAGGCGGAGACGTTGTGCTATATAAAATAAAAGGCGGCGGACACACTTGGGCTGGCGGATTAGAAATTTTAAGTGAGAGATTGCTAGGAAAAACAAGCCGAGAAATAAATGCTTGTGACGAGATTTGGAAGTTTTTTTCAAACTCTTGGTCAAGAAAACAAAAAATAAACTAATAAGGGAATAACATTTTTTGATAACCATTTTGTCTGCTTTAGCATAACTTGAGCGGAACAACCTAGAATCGGTTACATATAAACGTTATCAATATTTTTCCTTGCTGAATGAATGTTCATTCAGTTATAATAACAGAAGCAAAATTTAGTAGAAAAAGAGGATTTTAAAAATATGGATGCACAAATGGAAAAGGAATATGTAAAGGGCGGATCGTTTTTGATAGAAGACCGTGAGGCGAGCGAGATTTTTACGCCGGAAGATTTTACCGAAGAACACAAGATGATCAGTGAAACGACACGTGAATTTATTGATAACGAAGTCGTGCCGAACTTAGAGAGAATGGAAAATCACGAGTGGGAAGTTGCTAAAGAACTTGTCAACAAAATTGGTGATTTGGGACTCTTCGGAGCGAATATTCCTGAAGAATACGGCGGAATGGATATGGATCAAGTTACCGGAACTGTCATTGCGGAAATGACTGGACGCGGTGGCGGATTCGGAACAACATTTGGTGCACATTCATCAATCGGTCTATTACCAATCGTTTATTTCGGTTCGGAAGAATTAAAGAAAAAATATGTTCCACAAATCGTTTCGGGTGAAAAAGTTTCGGCTTATTGCTTGTCAGAAGCGGGAAGCGGTTCGGATGCTTTGGGAGCAAAGTGCTCAGCTAAACTTTCTGAAGACGGCAACGAGTGGATCTTGAATGGTGAGAAGATGTGGATCTCCAACGGAAGTTTTGCAGATTTTTACATCGTGTTTGCAAAAGTTGACGGCGAAGATGACAAATTCTCAGCGTTTATGATGGAACGTAGCGAAAACTGCCGTCCGGGTGCGGAAGAACACAAAATGGGAATCAAATCTTCCTCAACAACACCGCTTATTTTGTCTGATGCAAGAACTCCTGTCGGAAATTTGATCGGTGAGATTGGCGATGGTGCAAAAATTGCTTTGAATGTTTTGAATGTCGGTCGTTTCAAACTCGGTGCATCTGTAACTGGCGGAGCAAAACAAGCGATTGCACATGCAGTTCAATATGCAAACGAGCGTGAGCAATTCAAAACTCCAATTGCAAAATTCGGTGCTATCAAACATAAATTGGCTGAGATGGCAATTAAAACTTGGGTTGCGGAAAGCATTACATACCGCACAGTCGGAATGATTGATTCGCTTATCGGTGACGGAACTGATTCAAAGAAAAAACTCAAATCCATCGAAGAATATGCAGTCGAATCTTCAATCAATAAAGTTTATTGCTCAGAAGTTTTAGATTATGTCGTTGATGAAATGGTTCAAATTTACGGTGGTGCAGGATATTCGGCAGATTACCCTGCGGAAAAAGCTTATCGTGACGCACGCATCAACCGCATTTTTGAAGGAACAAACGAAATCAACCGTATGCTCATTCCGGGAATGCTTCTCAAAAAAGCCATGAAAGGCGAACTTGGTTTATTGAAAGCCGCAACCGCTTTGCAAGAAGAAATTCTTAATCCTGTTTTATCATTTGATGAAGAAACAGGTTTGCTCGAAACCGAATTAAAACTTGCTCGCAACGCCAAAAAAGTTGCATTGATGGTTCTTGGAAGTGCCGCTCAAAAATATATGGCTGGCATTCAAAAGCAACAGGAAATCTTAATTAATTGTGCTGACATAATTATGGAAGCCTACGCAATGGAAACAGCAGTTTTGCGTGCGACAAAATTAGCTGAACGCGATGGCGAAGAAGCCGCCGCAAAATACATTGATGCCGCAGGAGTTTTCTGCAACGACGCAATCCAACGCATCGAAGCAACTGCAAAAAATACAGTTGCAGGCTTTGCCGAAGGCGACGAAATGAAAATGATGCTCGTAGCATTAAAGCGTTTCACAAAAAACAATTCACCAATCAACACAATTGCCGCTCGTCAGAGAATTGCAGATGGTTTGATTAGTGCGAATACTTATAATTTCTAAATTTAGATTTTAGACTAGGAAATTAAAAGTCCGAAGTTTTTGAACTTCGGACTTTTAATTTATTCAATTTCAATAACGTAGCTAACAAGCCACAATTCGAGTTGGTCTAATTTAACTTTCCAGCGTCTCTTGAATTCTCTCATCCATTCACGGTTTTCTTCAGTATCGGCTATATCAACGACGATTTTGGTTAAATTATCACGGTATAAAACTCCTTGAAAACGCCAATGCCCTTCTACTTTTTGAGTTTCATAACTTGCGGCATCAAATTTATCAACAATTTCCAAAACTGCTTCGGCTAAAATTTCGGAAGGAATGTCACGTCCGTCATTAAATTGTAGAGGAAGTAATATCTCGAAACGCCGTAACTTGTTGTTCATAACTGGTTTTTCCTACAACGGTGAAGGGTATATTTTCGTTGGCTAAGGCTTCTAAAGCGGCTTCGGGGACGATGTGTTCACCAGATTTTAAGACTTTTCCAGAAAAGCGTCCAAGCAAAAAACCTAAGGCTTTTTTTTCAGTTTCGCGGTCTAGAAATTTAATAGTAATCATAATTCTTTCAACCTCGAAAATCATTGTAGCATAATTTATAAAAGAATTAATTTTCAAATTTACAACTCTAATAAATTCAATTTATTGCGAAAAATTGAACATAAAAGTATAATTCCGAAAGAAAAAGCCAAGCAGTATTAAAAACTTTTCCTTTTGCAAAAATCTCAGTTTGCAAAGATACAAAACTGTAAAAATTTCGAGGATACTTCTATGCGTAAAACCCTACTTTTAATTTCAATTTTTTGTCTTTTCACCCTTTCAATATTTGCACAAACTGCGGGGAATTCTTCTGCCGCAAATGATTACAACAAAATGTTTAAGCCTATGAAATGGCGTTCGATTGGACCGTTTCGTGGTGGACGTTCGGTGGCGGCTCATGGGGTTATTGGTCAGCCGAACACATATTATATGGGAACGACTGGCGGTGGACTTTGGAAGACGGTTGATGCGGGAGTTACTTGGACAAATATCTCGGATGGATATTTTACGACTGGTTCGGTTGGGGCGATTGCGGTGGCTCCTTCTGATTCTAATGTCGTTTACGTCGGAATGGGCGAACACGCGGTTCGCGGTGTGATGACGCATCATGGCGATGGCGTTTATAAATCGACTGACGCGGGAAAAACTTGGAAAAAAATTGGCTTAGAGAAAACCCAGCATATCGCAAGGATAATCGTTCATCCAGAGAATCCCGATGTCGTTTTCGTTGCGGCTCAAGGTGCTTTGTATAGCAATTCGAAAGAACGCGGATTATTTAAATCAACTGATGGCGGAAAGACTTGGCGAAATGTTTTGTATGTAGATGAAAAAACTGGTTCTTCAGAACTTTCGATGGATGCGAATAATCCGCGGATTATGTATGCGGCAATGTGGGAATACGGTCGCAGACCTTGGCAAGTTATCAGCGGTGGACCTGGAAGCGGTTTATATAAATCAGTTGATTCAGGTGAGACTTGGAAAAAAATAGAAAAAGGTTTGCCGAAAGAATTAGGTAAAATGGCGGTTGCTGTTGCTCCTTCAAATTCCGATAAAGTTTACGCACTCGTCGAAAGCGACACAGAAAAAGATTTGGGCGGATTGTTTGTTTCCAACAACGGCGGAAAAAGTTGGAGCAAGATTTCTACAGATAATCGCCTAACGCAGAGAGCTTGGTATTACATCGAATTATTTATTGATCCGAAAGATGAAAACACGGTTTATGTTCATTCCGCACCGTTTTTACGTTCAAAAGATGGCGGAAGAACTTGGGGAAGAATCGGCGGAACGCACGGCGATTTTCACGATATGTGGATAAATCCTGACAATCCGAAAAACTTCGTCGTAGCAAACGATGGTGGAGCGGCGATAACTTTTAATGAAGGTAGAAGTTGGAGCGTGCAGAACAATATGCCGACCGCACAGTTTTATCGCATCAACGCTGATAATTTGTTTCCTTACAGTGTTTACGGTGGTCAACAAGATAATTCTTCTGTAAAAATTGCAACAATGGAATTCGCAAGCGGTGGTATCACAACCGATAGTTGGTCGGCTTCAGCAGGTGGCGAAAGTGCATTTTTGGCGTTTAATCCTGACAAGCCCGATTATGTATTGGGTGGAAGCTATCAAGGCACAATCAACATCTTGGACGTAAAAGCAAAAGCTCGCACAAAAATTATGGCGGCACCGCTTCAATATCTCGGCGTGTCAGCCAAAGATATGAAGTATCGCTATAATTGGAATGCCCCGATTATTTGGAGTAAACACGAGCCTAATACTTATTATCACGCTGCCCAAGTTCTATTAAAAACTCAGGATATGGGCAAAACTTGGACAGAAGTTTCGCCGGATTTAACTAAAAATGACAAATCAAAACAGGGCAAACCTGGTGTTCCATTCACAAATGAAGCGGTGGGTGCGGAAAATTATGGGACAATTTCTTATGTTGCCGAATCGCCAATTGAAAAAGGTGTAATTTGGGTTGGAAGCGATGACGGACTTGTTCACATTACGAGAGACAATGGCAAAACTTGGAAAAATGTAACACCAAACGGACTGCCTGAAACGCTTGTAAACGCTATTGATATTTCAACATTTGCTAATGGAACAGCCTATATTGCGACAACTCGTTATAAATTCAATGACCATCGTCCGGGACTCTACAAGACGACAAATTACGGGCAAAGCTGGACAAAAATTGACAAAGGAATTCCTTCAAATGCTTTTACAAGAGTTGTCCGTGAAGACAAAAACCGACAAGGTTTGCTCTATGCAGGAACAGAACTGGGTGTGTTTGTTTCATTCAACGATGGACAAAATTGGTCTTCATTACAACTAAATCTACCGATCACACCGATCACAGATATGATCGTCCACAAAGGGAATTTGATTGCAGCAACTTCCGGTAGATCATTTTGGGTTTTGGATGATTTAAGTGTTTTGCATCAGTTTGGTGGAAATACCAATTCATTTGACATTTTACAACCGAGAAGTGCTTATCTTTCTAATCATTTCAGTCAATTAAATTCATCAAATCCAAACTTTGATGGAAGTCATCCCTTCGTCGGAGTAAACCCCGCAAACGGTATTGTTTTATATTACACATTGCCGAAAATGGATAAGAAAAGCGAAGTCGTTTTGGAAGTCAAAGACTCAAAAGGAAACGTAATTCGCACATTTTCATCGGAAAGAGATAAAACTTACAGACGTTGGGCAGGTGGACCGCCGCCTGAACCAACACTTTCAAAAAATGCAGGTTTAAATCGTTTTGTTTGGGATATGCGTTATCCGATTATGCCGGGCGTACCCAATGTTTATATAGAAGGAAGTTATCGTGGACATAAAGCTCCTCCGGGAAAATATACTTTTACGCTGAAATCAGGAAGTCAGAACGCTTCAACAAATGCGTCAATCGTAGCTAATCCGATGTATTTGACGACTCCTGTACAATATGCCGAATATGACAGCGTTATGACTTCGATGGAACGGGAAGTTACCGAGATGCACAACCTCGTTAACATTCTTAATAAAAGGCAGAAGAAACTCGAAGCCGTTCTAAAAGCAATGCCAAATGATTCAAGGTTTGCCAATGCCAAACGGCAAGGTGAAGCGTTGCTCAAGAAAATGAAGGTGTGGGACGAAGATATGGTTCAGCGAAAAACACAAGCTTATGATGATGTTGAAAATTTTGAAAACAAATTCACGGCAAATTATATGTTTATGATGAACCAAACCGAAAGTGATATTCCAAGAGTTAATCAACCATCGCTAGATTTAATGAAAAAAATGAATGGAGAATGGGCAACCTTAAAATCAAGGGCAAATGAAATTATGACAAAAGACATTCCCGCAATGAACAAAACTCTCTTCGATTTAGGAAAAGGTGCGATTTGGTAAATCAATAAAATTAACAGACATAGACAGAATGGGCAGGGATTATTTTAATTCTTGTCCATTTTTTCTTTAATTCATCAGTATAGCGAACGATAGTGAGCGAGTTTAATAATAATCAAGTTGAGAGTAACTAATCTTGCTCACTATGGCTCGCTATACTGATTTGTTTTCCTGTGGCAAAATGCCAGCTATGAAAAGAAAATCAGAAATAAAATCAAATCCGGAGTTTTCCGAACAAATCGGCTTTTATGTAAGCGGAATGGCAGAAGTTCGTGAGCAATTAAGCAATGCTGTCAAAGATTTATCAAACGAAGAAATCTCTGCAAAATTTACGCCGACATCTCATTCAATTGGACAATTAGTTTTACACAACGCCGAAGCCGAATGGTGGTGGCTAAAATGCGTTGCGGCGGAAAAAGATTTGGATAAAGAAGAAGCAACACGCGAAGCCTTTTGGGATATTTTGCTTGATGAAGATTTTGCATCAAGAAACTATTCCGCCGAATTTTGCATTAATGGAGCAAATGAAGTCCGCGAAAAGTGCTTTGAAGTTTTGAAAAAATTCAATGATGAAGATTTAGAAAAACTTTTTAGCTTTTCAGGACAAGATGGTAACACTTATGAAGTTTCTTTGCGTTGGATTCTGCATCATTTAATTGACCACGAGGCACAACACAAAGGGCAAATTTTGATGCTTAAAAGATTAATTCGTGAAGAGAAACATTAACAAATGGCAGAAGAACTTATTCGAGATATTGTTTGTAATGTTTACGCTGGTCGGAAATCAAAGGAAGTGATTTTCTCAGTTTTGAATGAATTTATTCCAAACTACGAAACAATAAATCTTGACTATACGTTTAAGCCAGATGATAAAGATTATGTCTTTAAATCAGAAGATGAGATAGTTAGGTATTTCATTGATACACCAAATTTACATCAAACATTTTACTGGAATCAGAGAGATGATAACCCAGACAACATAGCCGTCGGAGCTAATATAACAGACGATGACCAACTGATAATTAGTTTAACTTTAGACGGAAATCACAAAACAGAAGCTAAATATTATTTGAAACTAAAGAAATTTCTGGATTCAGAAGTTGGAGTTATTTCATATATAAATCCTGCTGAATATGAAGATGGAAAAGATTTTGTTAGTAAATATAAAGATATAAAATACGATTTTGAATAACATCCTCAACTTAATTTTAATTCTAAATTAGCAAGATTAATTCTTTTTTCAATTCAGATTTTAGGTTTAATTTTCTATAATCAAGTTTCTCGAAAAAATGGATTTAAATACTAAAAAAGCAAAACTCCTATCGCATTTAATTCTTTGCGGTTTGCTTTTGTGTGTTTGGTTTTCGGGAATTGTTTTGCACAAAAGCGAAGCGAAAAATTCTGACAGACTGGTTTATTGTCCTTTGCAGAAAAAATGGGTGAAGGGAAATGATGAACCGATGTTTGTTAGAAATCCTTTGGATGAGATTTGCTCGACCAATGATAGAAAGGCTGCCTTTACACAGGGTTTATTAAACAACTTTATCTCTCTTTCGAGTATTGCAAATAATTTAACAACGGAAGATTTATATTTTGAGTATGCCGAAAGAGGTGAAAGGGTTTTTTCCGAAATAAATCTTCAACAAGATTTTCCGCAGAGAAAATCAATAGCTTTTGAATCTTTTCAAAAGGCTTCGGGCATTTACAAAAATGAATTGGTCAAAAAGCAAAGTGTTGCTTTAATTGAAACAAATTTTGCCCGTCCGCCGACTTTTGATGCAGTCGCTAAATTTGAATTTCCCACAGTTCAAAAACTATCGAAAATCTCACATAAAATTCTCGCACGCCCTCCACCATTTGAACTTTCCTAGTTTAAAAATAACCAAAAATTATATGACGAAGATCAAGAATGGATAGGTTTATTCATTTTTGTATTTTCCGTTTTCCATTATCCATTTTTCAATTTATTTAGGAGAGTTTTCCAAATGTATAAGCAATTATTTTTTACATTTTTTATAAGTATTGTTGTCTCTGTTTCTGTCTTTTCACAGACAACAGAAAACACAGTTTCGGGCAGAGTTACAGACCAAAATGATGCATCTGTGAGCGGTGCGGTAGTTTCATTAATAAGGGCAGAAAATAATCAAGTATTTCGCACGACAAACACAAATATTCGCGGGCGTTTTGAATTCAAAAATGTCACAAACGGGAATTACATTTTACGAGTTCAAAGTCGCGGTTTTGAAAGTTACGAGATTGAGCAAAATATTTCAAATTCAGTAGATAATTTGGCGATTCGCTTGAATGTTGAGCCGCTTTCACAGGTTGTTCAAGTTACCGCAACGCAGAATGATTTTACAACCGAACAGAGCGTTTCGGGAAGAGAGTTGGAAGAAAAATCACCAAGAGATTTGGCTCAGACTTTGCGTGATGAGCCGGGCGTTTTTGCCGTTCGTCGTGGGCAGATAAATCTTGAGCCACAGATTCGTGGACTTTCGGAAAATCAAGTCGGGATGTTTGTTGACGGAACAAGAACTTTTGCTGCCGGTCCTGCCCGTATGGATTCAGATTTAAGCCATATTTCTTTTCACGACGTTCAAGAAATTCTCGTAACAAAAGGTCCGTATGCTCTGACCGAAGGTGCGGGAACGATGAGTGCGATTCAGGTCAGAACTTTTTCTCCACCGTTTTATTCGGATGATTTTGAGGTTCACGGGCGAGGTGGTTTTAACTACGGTGAAAATGGCGTTTTCCGTGATGGTTTCGGAACTGTTTGGGCTGGAAATGACAAGTTTCGTGGGAGTTTATCGCACAATTTAAGGCTTGGAAATGATTACACGGCAGGCGATGTTTCAAATGTACGTGGTGATTTTGAATCAAACGATACGCGAGCAACATTTGGTTTCAAACCAACAAAAGAAACTTTTATTGAATACAAATTCGGCTTTCAGCAACAGGAAGATGTTGATTATGAAGGACGGCTTCTAGATGCGACATATTTCATCACACGCTCACACGCTTTAAAATTTGATTACACGCCTTTAAGTGGACTCATTACGCAGGTTTTTGGGCAGTTTTATGTGAATAACAAAAGCCATCTCATGAACAATGACGAAAAGCCGACTGCTCAACCGATGGCTGGAAGAATTCCGCCTTTTGCATTGCGAGTGGATTTGCCGACTCAATCTAAAGCTTTCGGTGGAAATTACTACGTTGCAATGAATTACAAGCAATATGATTTAAAGTTTGGTGGAGATTTTTTCAATTTGGACCAGAATGCAAATCGTTTTGTTTCAAGGCGTGATAATGGTTTTTTGATTTTTAACGACATTGTTTGGGGCGACTCAAATATCAACGACCAAGGCTTTTATTTTAGTGCAACAAGACGTGGCGAAAGAGTCTCACTCGGCGGAACAGTTCGGCTTGACTTTGTTCAATCAGATGCAGAAAGAGCATCCGATTTTTTCTTGGCGAATACAGTTGGGGATTTGAATCAAAGTGAAGTCAATTTTAGTGCGGCATTTAGTACAAGATTTCGTGTGAATGAATATGTCTCTTTATCAGCAGGAGTTGGGCGTGCGGTGCGAACGCCTCTGACTTTAGAGAGATATTCCGACCGTTTTCCAGCGACAAAATTTCAAACCTCGGCAGAATTTTTAGGCAATCCCGAATTAAATCCCGAAGCGAGTTTAGAGTTTAATTTTGGCGGAGCATTAAACTTTCAAAAAACATCCCTTCAAGCCGATTTATTTTTCCGCAGAATTGACGATTACATAACGATTGTTGCTGACCCAACAGTACCGAGACGTTTGCCGTTGAGTCCGCTGACAGTTTTTCGCTATATCAATGGAACACAGGCAAACTTTTTTGGCTTTGATATAAAAGCAACACAAGGTCTAGGCAAATATGTCGATGCTCGTGCAACGCTTAGTTATGTTCGGGGCGATGATGATTTTTTGAATGAACCCGTCATCGGAATTCCGCCTTTGCAAGGAATTATTGGGCTTCGCTTTCATTCATTTGTCGAAAATTTGTACGTTGATTTGAGTGGAAATTTTGCTGATGAACAAGACCGAATTGCCATCTCAAGATTTGAAAGAAGAACGCCCGGTTACGCAGTTTTTGACATTCGTGGCGGTTATCGTTTTTCAAAATACGCAAGTTTTACAGCAGGTTTAGAAAACATCGGCGACCGTTTTTACTCAAATCACCTCAACGCACTAAACCCGTTTACAGGTAGAAGAGTTCCCGAAATCGGACGCAATTTCCGTGTTGGTTTGGAGTTTTTCTTTTAATAAATTTATTTGAGAGGCAATTCAATTTGTCTCTCTTTTTTATTAATGAGGTGAAAAGTATGAAGTTAAAATCAATAATCTTACTCGTTCTATCAATCTCAATCGCTGGAGTTTCCTGCAATTCCACAAATTCCGAAGAACACAAACTGTCTGTGAAAGATAGTGAAATATCAGAAAAGCAGATATATAAATCCGTCGGAATTATCAAAGAAATTGATGCAGAAAAAGGAACTATCACAATAGACCACGAAGACATTCCGGGTTATATGTCTGCGATGGAAATGACCGAACCTGTTGCTGATAAAAAGTTACTGGAAGGTGTGAAAATTGGCGATAAAGTCAACTTTGAAATTGAGCGAACGGGTTCAAAACCCATCATTACAAAAATCGAAAAAATCGGCGAAGACAAAGCCGTAAAAGCCTTCGCGATTTATAAAACTAACTGTGCAGAGTGTCATGGTAAAAGAGGCGAAGGTGTCGAAGATAAGGGAATTTCCTTAGTAAAAGGACACGCCCTGCATCATTCGGAAGAAGATTTTATCAAGCAAGTTACCAACGGCAAAAAAGATGAAATGCCCGCGTTCAAAGACAAATTATCTGAAGAAGAAATTAAGGAAGTTGTCAGATACGTTCGCAACGAAATCCAGAGCAAAGCCGACAAAAAAGAAAACGGTGGACACAAACATTAGAAAAAATGAAAAGACGAAATTACAAATTTTACATACGCAAAACACATCGTTATTTGGGAATCTTTATTGGCATACAGTTTTTGCTTTGGACACTCGGCGGGCTTTATTTTTCGTGGACAAACATCAAAGAAATCCGTGGTGAACATTTGCGAAGTAAAAAAGCTGAAATTAATTTTGATAGAGATTTTATTTCACCGACTAGGGCAATCAAAACTATAAGAGCGTTTGGCTTTGACGAGAAAATCAAAAGTGTAAAACTTACAGAAGTTGATAATGTTATCTATTATGAAATTGAAGTTGATGCAAAAAAACGTAGGTTTAGTCTCATAAACGCTATTGATGGCAGAGCTATAGATAATTTTGGAGAAGAGGCGGCAAAAAAGATAGCATCGGATGCACTTATCAAGCCGCTGAAAGTAAAAGAAACACAGTATTTAACAAAGAAAAATGTCAGCAGTCATCACGAATATCGCGAAAAACCTTTGCCAGCTTGGGCAGTAACTTATGAAAATAATTTGACCGTTTATGTATCAGCAGAAAACGGACAAATAGGAGCATTTCGCACAGATAAATGGCGTGTTTTTGATTTGCTTTGGATGCTTCATACAATGGACTTTTACGGTCGGGATGACATTAATAATTATATTTTGCGTGCATTTTCGATTCTCGGAATTTTAACGATTCTCTCAGGCTTTATATTGTTTTTTGTAAGTTCAAGATTTTTTAGAAGAATATTTTTATAGAGAAAATTAAATAGTTTGTAAATTGAATCTTTTCTTATACTAATAACTCTAAAGCTAATAAATAGCCATTTATTGCATTTATTTAAACTGGATAGAAGGCAGAATATTAGTTGCTAATCTGAAAAATCATTCTAAATAACAAAATAATCTTTCAACCAAAAGTATTTGGTTGAAAGATTATTAAATATATCTACAGCTTCTAAATTTTATGAGTAATTTCGATAGGAATAGAAAAAGATAGACAAAGTTCAAGTCTATTTGTCCTTTTTTGTTTTGTTAATATTTGAAAACTATTGGGGAGAATACTCTTTTAAGCAAACATTTTCAATCTAAAATATAATTAAGGTTCGTATATTGCTCCAACGCTTCCAGTTATGACGAGGATGTGGTCGTTTGTTAATTCTTCTATAAAAGCATTAGTTGCATTTAATTTAACAGGCGTGTTAAGTATATTGCCATTGGGCGTGCGAATCATATTTTTGTTAACTTGTATTTGTGAATTTATTCCATAAGTATTATCTAAAGCACCCTGATTTGAATTATCCATAAGTCTTCTTGAAATTACTATCTCATTATCTGGTTGTCTGTTAGAACGTTCTATAAAGTAAAGTTTTTGATCATTTGCAAATGCAATTGCTCTCAACTTTAGTTGAGTAGGAAAATTTCTTACAAAGTATCTTCTACCATCACCACTGAATGCTATATCTGGTGAACCATCAGAACTACTGAAAATGCCTATGTGATAAGCGGATTTCTTAGCTTGTGGTATTGATGAAACGATTGCCATGCGGGAGTTATTTATAGAAACATAATGCTTGTCAACTTTTCCTATCTCGACTCTAAGAGATATAGGTCTAGAATTAGGGTCTAGATTGCCATCCGGGAAGAAAAACTTACGCACGTTAATTATTGATGAAAAGCCAATAGTTGTAGTCCAAGAAAGATAAAAATCTCTTCTAGAGACTACTTGATGCTGACTGCGAGTAAGTCTGGCAGTATCAAAATCTACATTTCCTCTAGTATCTAATAGTTGAATTCCATTTTGACCAAATGAAGTATCAATTAAACCATTACTTAGAAGTGCAACTATATATGCTCTTGTTGCATTATTTGTCTTAGCCAAAATTACTAATCTTAGTTTGTTTGTTGGATTAGTAGGTGTTGCATAAAGTCCTAGCAACTTTAATCTATTGGCTGTAGGGGCAATTTGATCTGATCGAAGTAGAACTAAACCATTTTCTCCAAACAAATGTCGATTAGATGGATCTTCAGTTGAATATAAACGGGCAACAATGATTCCGATCCTATTGTCAGCAGTATTTACAGCAGTACCCGCTATAAATATTTCCCTTCTTTGTCCAGATTTACTTGCTCCTAAAGCCACATGGGTATTCTCGATAGTTTTTAAGTTTTCATGGATGATATTTGAAGACATAAAACCAGAATAGTCAGAATCATAAGTGCCATTATTATTAAACCCAATAACACCAAATGGATTGCTGCTAGCGTTTATAAGTCTGCGTCTCTCATCCATTATTGAGTCTGAGATTTCTTTGTCAAAAGGAGGAGAAGGCAAAGTTAATGCTAAACCATGACCTCCATTCCAAGTGTTATCCTGTATTCCATTACGTTTTATTTTCAATGCTAGATAGTGAGATGGTAATACTTGTTGAGCACATAACAGTGATGGAATTAATATTGTTATTAACAAAACATAAATAAATCGCACTAAAAACCTCCTATCGTAGATTCGAGAAAGATATTTATAAATTTTTTTAAAAGTTTTACTAAGTTTTTTATTCTAGATTATAAATTATTTGTCAAATATATTATTGTAAGCAACATTAAGTTAATAAATTTTTCGATACATTTTGAATTTCTACTTAGATGGATAGAAAAGTTGATTAAACTATTTTCATTGTTAGCTTATAGTTATAAAATCCCTAAGTTTTTTTAACTTGTTACATACTTTTGGACTCTAAAACAACATAAACGTCGTTTAAATTCTTGCTCTAATCTCCAGAATAAGTAAGAATTATGCCGAATTTCTCCCCGCGTTGATAATTCCGAATGAACACCGGACAATTAGTTTTTCGTAAGACTCTTTCAAGTCCGCATCATTTTCACGAATTTTTGCGAGTGCGAATTGCTGAATTGTTGTGAGAGGCAAAACGACCTTTTCACGCATTTGGACTGATGATTGGGCGACAGGAAAGTTGGTCATAAAGGTTTCATTTTGGGTGATAATGCCGAGATATTTGTGGCAGAGTTTATATTCGTCATGAATTTTTTGCCACAATTCACCGTAAGTTTCATCGTCTTTTAGGTGTTTTGTAAGTGGAAAGAGTGTTTTCTGCATCGCCATTTCGCAGTTGTCTATTAGTGCTTTAAAGAAATTGTTTTCTGCATAAAGCTCTGTAACTTTATCTAATTTGCCTTGATTTTCCATTGACTTTAAGGCAGTTCCGACTCCGTAAAAACCGGGAACGTTTTGTTTCATTTGACTCCACGCACCAACGAAAGGAATTGCTCGAAGTGAATTCAGGGTGAGTTTTGTTTTTTCTCCTCCGCGTTTAGCAGGACGCGAACCGATGTTTGTTTTAGCGTAGAATTTCAAAGGGCTGACGTTTTCGAGGTATTCCAAAAATGCAGGATTGTTTTTTAATTCTGAATAGGCATCAAAACTGATTTTGGCTAAGTCTTTCATTAAATCTTCTTCAGATTCGGTGAAAGTTTCTGACTTTTTGCTCAAGATTGTGTTGTAAATTCCTGCGTTGATTAGCTGTTCGATGTTGTATTGAGCTGCATCAATTGTGCCAAAATTTGACGAAACAGTTTGTCCTTGAACGGTTAATTCGATTGCTTTGTTGGAAATATTTTCGCCCATTGAAGCAAAGAATTTGTGGGTTTTTCCACCACCGCGTGCCGGCGGTCCTCCTCGTCCATCGAAGAAAATTACATTAATTCCGAATTCTCTCGAGACTTTTGTTAATTCATCTTTGGCTTTGTAAATTCCGTAGTTTGCCATCAAATAACCGCCGTCTTTTGTTCCATCAGAAAATCCAAGCATAATCGTTTGTGTATTGCCTCGACGTTTTAGATGTTCGCGGTAAGTCTCGTTTTCATAGAGTTTACGCATAGTGTTAGCGGCTTCGTTTAAGTCTTCGACAGTTTCAAAAAGCGGTGCAATATCAATACTCAAGTTTTCTTTTTTCCAACCGGAAAGCAAGAATAGACCGAAAACTTCGATAACATTCAGGGCATTTTGCGAATGAGAAATAATATAGCGATGGCAGGCATTTTCACCGTTTTGGGATTGTGTTTTTTCTACAGTTTTGATGTTTTTGAAGGTATCAAAAGTTAGTGTGTCTTCAAATACATTTTCATCAATCTGTGTTTCTAAATTTAGAATAATTTCGATTTTTTCGTCTTCACTTAGTTCAGGAAAATTCTTTGGCAAAATGTCAGTTTTCTCAACAACTTGCTCATAGATTTTTTGATGAACTGAACTATCTTGTCGGACATCGAGAGAGGCAAGGTGAAGTCCGAAAAGTTCAACTTTGTAGATTAAATCTTCGAGCATTTCGACAAATAGTCCGTTGTGTTTGGTAACCAAAGTTACTCTAATTTGTTCGAGTGATTCGAGGATACTTTCTTTTGTAAGAAGTTTTTCGGGCTTATCTTGAAATGCGTTTTCGTAGAGTTTTTTAACAAAATTTGCGAGCGGTTTTTCAACTCCTGAAAATGTCAGACGACGTTGGAGGTTTCTGGTATCATTGTAATAACTACGTAAAATTGCACGGCGTAAACTATCCGCGACTTTTTCAGTTGTTTGATATGTTACAAAAGGATTTCCGTCTCGGTCTCCGCCTGACCAAAAGCCCATTTTTACTAAGTTTGAAATATCAATTTCTTCATTGGGAAAAGTGTTTTTAATGTCGGAAATAATTTTGCCGATGGCATGATAGAAGACATTTTCGAGATACCAAATAAGGCTTTGGGCTTCGTCAAAAGGTGTTGGTTTTTTCTTTTTGAAAAAAGGTGTTCGTCCGAGTTGTTGGAGCAATAATTTGATTTGATTCGCATCGTTTTCGTCGATCGCTTTGGATAAATCGTTGATAATTCCCAAAACCCAACCTGGATAAAATTGTGTGGGATGGGCAGTTAAAACAAGGCGGACGCTGAAATCTTTTATGCGTTTGGCGAGTTCTTTTTGTTTACCGTTTTGCAATACGGCATTTTCAAGATGTGTGAGCGTTCCCGGTCCGTTCATATTGTGCAGTTCGCTGAAACTTGCGTCTTCAAGTGCATCAAACAAAACGACCTGGCGTTCGGCATATTGGACAAAACGAAAGAGTAGATCAATTTTTTCTTTTTCTGTTTTGAGCGATGTGTTAGTTGCAAAAAAATCTTCGATTATTTCTATCGGATTATTCCCTTCTTCAAAACCTTCTTCGCAATTTTGATTAAAAAGTGAAAGTAAAACGCCCGTTTTTTCAATGCCGTGAAAGTCTAGTGATAAAAACAAGCTATTATAAAGCTGAAAATTTATACCGATGGTGTTTTCAAACTTTTTTACCGAATCAAGATGTGTTTGAGTCATAAAAAAATTGTAATATAGAGTTATAACAAAACAAATTTCGGATTTGAGATTTCAAAATCAAAAAATCTCAGCACGCTGATTTTGAGTATGAACTCTGGTTATAAGGTCGAAAAATGGAATAAAGATATTGCCCCGAACGCAGGTGAACTACGGTTACAGATGGAGCATGAAGGATACAACGTTTTTCAGTGGAGTGACAGCCCAGGAAGAACTTATGAAATTCATTCTCATGGCGAAGACCAATCACATTGGATAATTTCAGGTGAGTTGGAATTAGATGTTCAGGGATATGGAATTGTAAATCTAGAGGCAGGTGACAGAGATTTTATGCCTGCAAATACAAGGCATTCGGCTAGAGTTATTAGTGATGAATCAGTTGTTTATTTAATTGGAGCAAAAGTTTAGTTTTTGAATAAGGGGAAATGCAAAAGTAGTTATGAGCAAGGCAAAAACATTAGGTGAGTTAAAAAAGGATGGGTATCAATTTCTTTCTGTTAAGGATGAAATGCGGGCAAATTTGATTAAGAAGCTAAAGTCGGGTGAGAAACTTTTCGATGGAATTTTAGGTTATGAAGAATCCGTTATTCCTCAAATAATCAATGCAATTTTGGCAAAGCATAATCTTATTTTACTTGGACTGCGTGGACAAGCTAAAAGTCGTATTATTAGGCAATTAACTGAACTTCTCGATGATGAAATGCCTATAATCGCAGGCTCAGAAGTAAACGATAATCCGTTTGAACCACTTTCAGCTTATGGCAAACAGCAGGTCGAACTTCACGGTGATGAAACCAAAATTGATTGGGTAACGAGAGATAATCGCTTCGTTGAAAAACTTGCTACGCCCGACGTGACGATCGCAGACATAATTGGAGATGTTGATCCAATCAAAGCTGCAAAAGGAGGACACCTTCTCTCGGATGAACTTACTATGCACTTTGGTTTATTGCCACGTGCGAACCGAGGGATTTTTGCAATGAACGAGTTGCCCGATCTCGCAGGCAAAATTCAGGTCGGACTTTTTAACATAATGCAGGAAGGCGATGTGCAGATAAAGGGTTATCCCGTTCGACTTCCATTGGACGTAATGCTGGTTTTCTCGGCAAACCCCGAAGATTACACAGCACGCGGAAAAATTATTACGCCATTAAAAGACAGAATCGGTGCGGAAATTCAGACTCATTATCCGAAAGATTTACAACTCGGTGTTTCGATCACAAATCAAGAGGCTTGGGTTGAACGCGAAGGTTTTGAAGATTTCTTTTTGGAAGTTCCCGAATTTATCTCGGAAATAATTGAGCAGATAGCTTTTGAAGCACGTGACGATCAAAGAGTTGATAAGCGTTCGGGCGTTTCGCAGAGATTTCCGATAACCGTTTTGGAAGCAATAGTTTCCAATGCCGAAAGACGTGGTTTAATAACAGGAGAAACAAAATTAGTTCCAAGAATTTCTGATGTTTACGCAGCACTTCCGGCAATGACAGGAAAGATGGAACTCGAATACGAAGGCGAGCAAATCGGTGCGGAAAAATTAGCTAAAGAATTAATAAAACGTGCCGCAGGTGTAATTTTTGAAGGTTTCTTTTTGGGGATTGATTTTGACCCAACCGTTCGCTGGTTTGATGAAGGAAATAAAATTTTATTATCCGAAACAGCTTCAGCCGAAGAATGTATGATGCTTCTTGAGTCCGTCCCTGAATTGATCGAGTCAACCCTGATTCCGCTCGCCTTAGACCGTGACGATAAGGCAAATGTCGTTTCCGCCTGCGAATTTGTTTTAGAAGGCTTGTACGCTCAAAACAAAATTTCACGCAGTGAGGACGGAGGCTTTGAAGCAACAACAAAAGCAAAACGAGACAGGCGTGGAATGATTTATGAAGATTTAACTGATTTAGATAGTTTTAACTAAAGACAAAAAAGTAAGAATGCTTGCCCACGAATAGCACAGATTTACACGAATAATGGTTTTCTAATTCTAAAATAATTCGTGACATTTGTGTTATTCGTGGGCAGAATTTTTAGTAAAATCCATTAAATATGAGCAAAGATTTGAGATTACAATGTGAAAAGTTTGTCAGCGGACATTTACCTCTGAAAGCTGGTGAAGAATTTGCTTTGATTGCCGACTGGTGCAAGAAGAACGGCTTTGAGCAAGATTACTATGGTAAAGGTAGTTTGATTGAATCGTTTGAACAAAAAGTTGCTGATCTGCTTGGATTTGAGAGTAGTTGTTTTATGCCTAGCGGGACAATGGCACAGCAGATCGCTTTAAAGATTTATTCACAACAAGCAAAAAATTATAGTTTTGCAATTCACCCGACGAGCCATTTAGAACTTCATGAACAACACGGATATTCGCATCTTTGTAATTTGAAATCAGTCATTATCGGAGATAAAAACAGACAGCTAAACGCTGACGATATTGATTCAATTACTGTGCCTGTTTCGACTTTGATAATTGAACTTCCGGCAAGAGAGATTGGCGGTCAACTTCCGACTTGGAAGGAACTCAATAAAATCAAAAAAGTCGCAAAGCGAAAAAACATATTTCTGCATATGGATGGTGCGAGACTCTGGGAAACGAAGGCTTTTTACAAAAAGAGTTATAAAGAAATCTGTAAAGGTTTCGATTCGGTTTACGTTTCTTTTTATAAAGGAATTGGAAACTTAACGGGAGCGATGTTGCTTGGTAGTTCAGATTTTATTGAAGAATCAAGAATTTGGTTAAGACGTTTTGGCGGTAACTTATATCAAATGCATCCATTTGTTGCTTCGGCAGCAATGCGTTTTGATAAAGCCATTTCACAGATGCCAAAGTATATGAAACGAACTCACGAAATCTTCAATTTGCTGAAAGACATTCCCGAAATTTCGTTTCGACCGTCGCTTCCACAAGTCAATATGTTTCATCTACATGTTGATTTCACACCCGAAAAGTTGAATAGTGCTAGAGATAAAATTGCGGAACGGGATAAGCTTTGGCTTGCACGTGATTTTAAAGCGAGCGATACGCCAAATTCGAGCTATACTGAGATTTATGTCGGTGAAGCAATTAAAGAAATTTCTAACGAAGAATTGTTAAAAAGTTTTATGAAACTTTGTGAACTGTCGAGGTAATATCAAAACCTTAGTGATACTTACTTGATAAATGTAAGATGTTTTTATCGTAACGTCTTAAACCTAACAGTTTTGTCCATTGTGATGCGTTCAACTTTACCGCCAGTTGCAAATCTGAAAGAAGTCGTGATGAAGTTTAGAAAATGAAGGCTGTGAAAGGCAACTAAACCCTCCACAGCCTCTATTAAGATTAAACTAGAATTATTTATCTTCTTCGATAACGCTTGCTTCGATATCGTCGTTTTTTCTTTGGACGGATGCCGTAAGTGTAAGCAGCACCTGAGCCGGCTCCGACGCCAGCACCGATCAAAGCACCGCGTCTTCCGCCTAAGATTCCGCCGACGATTGCACCGACGCCAGCACCGACACCGACGTTAACGGCATTTCTGTGACGGCGATAGAAACTTCTGCGTGGTCTGCGTGTGTACGAATATCCGCGTGTTCTGTAATATCTGCGGTTTGAGCGTCTGTAGCGGTTGCTTCTGTAACTGCGTCTATATTTGCTCCGACGATAATTTCTGCGATAGTTTCGGCGTGTTCGGCAATACCTTTTTGAGCGACGATAGCGTTTTTGTCTATAACGCTTTTTATATTTTTTTCCGTAATTATACTTCTTATAGCTTCTTCCGTCATAAGCACTTGCAGGTGCGGCAATCGGCATACCTACTGCAAAGACAAAAAAGCTCATCAAAACTACTAAAAACTTTTTCATTTTGTTTACCTTCCTTAGTTAGAATATTTCAAAATGGAGAGAGAAATGTTAAGTTTTGGGAAGAGTAAAAAACTTAAATGGAGAGTCGGTTGATAGTTAAGACTATAACCAAAGGAAATTAATATAGCAAGTTTATGCATTTTACTTGCGAGGAGTTTTAGCAGGCGTTATGAAGTTTATTCGCTATTCAAAATTCAAGGGGTTCGATGTTTTTGGTGTTAATTTAGGCGATTTGATGGATGCTTTGTCCGAAATGGTCTTGGATTCGGGATTTAATGAAGATTATTGGTACACACGCCAAAAAAATCAGATGGATGACACGCTTGACGGACTTCGCCAAGCGTTGTTGAAAGCCCTTTTAGAAAAGGGAATTGTTGACCCTGTTGATGTTGAAAAAATGCTGGCTGACAATGACGGCAAATTCAAAGGCTCTCTGCTTGAAGAATTGATAAATAATCTCATCGAAAGATTGGTCGAAGAGGGATATTTAGACCTCAAAGAAGTAGAACAAACACAACAACAAATGGAACAAGGTCAGGGTGGTGGTGAAGGCGAAGTCAGCGAACCAATGCCGAGAGATATACGTTTTAATTTGACCGAAAAAGGGTTGGATTTTCTCGGTTTTAAGACTTTGCAAAAATTGCTTGGTTCAGTTGGAAAATCTTCCGTCGGTCGGCATGAAACTCCGCATCTTGATACGGGTGTTGAAGCGGCGATGAGTTCTAAGCAGTACGAATTTGGCGACACGATAAATTTAGATGTGAATAGAACTTTGATGTCTGCGATTCAGCGCGAAGGTTTAGGCACTCCGCTTAATCTCGAATACAAAGATTTGCACGTACATCAGCAAGATTATCAATCCTCCTGTGCAACAGTCGTAATGCTCGATTGCTCGCATTCGATGATTCTCTATGGGGAAGACCGTTTCACACCAGCCAAAAAAGTTGCTCTGGCATTGGCACATCTTATTCGCACACAGTATCCTGGCGATTCTTTGAAAATTGTCCTTTTTCACGATGATGCCGAAGAATTACCTCTTGCAAAACTCGCAACAACACAGGTTGGTCCATATCACACGAACACAGCAGAAGGTTTGAAATTAGCAAGAAGAATTTTAACGGCTGAAAGAAAGGAGATGAAGCAGATTGTGATGGTTACAGACGGAAAACCGACTGCGGCTTTCATTGACAAAGAAAACCCTTCATATTTGAATTACCGTCGCTATTCCCAAATGCAAGAAGATTCAAAACGTATGCTTTACAAAAATTCTATGGGCAATGACCCGTTCGTCATGGCGGAAACTTTCAAAGAAGTTCAAGCCTGCCGTAAATCGAATATAATGATAAATACATTTATGCTCGCCAGCGATTATTATCTAGTTGATTTCGTCAAACAAATGACTGCCATGACACGCGGAAAAGCATACTTTGCCAACCCGAACAATCTGACTCAATTTGTTTTGATGGATTTCTTAAAACGACGCACAAGTCGCGTAAAGTAAAACTTATCTAATCATAAATATTTAAGAAATAACGACTTACTGACAAAAATCTATTTAAAATAAAATATAAGTGTGAATTATACAATTTTGTGCTATAATTTAGCCAAAGTAATTCTTCAAGGCAATCATTTCTTCTTTATAAAATTTGAAAACGAACCAAGGGAAGTTCAATTGAAAATAAAAAGGAGGTAAGAGACATGTTTAGGATTATTTTAGCACTCAGTATTTTGTTGACAGGATTCACACTTTGTTTCGCACAAGGTGATGACACAACCCAAACCCAAATAAACTTAAAAGCCGGAATGGAATTTTCAGTAAAACTGGAAACTCCGATTGATGTAACCAAAACCAAAGTTGGTTCTGATCTTTCTTTCAAATTGCTTGCCGATCTAAAAGGTGAAGGTGGCACAATTCCTAAAGGTTCTGTTGTTTCAGGCAGAGTTGTTGAGATACAAAAAGTTTCTGCGAAAAAAAATCACTCGGTAGTAGGAATAATAATTGATTTTTGTAAGTTTGGAGAAGAATTCGTAATGCTTAATGGCATAATTACTTCAGTTGAAGGAATGCCGGAAAATGTTAAGTATGAAAATTCAGATAAGAATCTCAGTATCACAACATTATCTTTGGAAGGAAAAAATATAATGATAGAATCAGGAAAATCGTTTAACATTAAGCTAACTAAAAATGCTAAATCGGGCGAATAGTTTTACCTACCGAAAGCATAAAAAACAGCCTTTATGAAAAAAATATTTCTTGTTTCTTTGATTGTATCTTTATCAAGTCTTTTCGTATCTGCACAGAATTCTGAATTGATTCTGGAAAAAGGAGTTAAGCAACATAGCGGAATTGATGAAATTTACAAAACCTTTAGTGCAGGTTATCGAACTTTGAAGCCCGAACTAGTTGCAAATCTTTACACTGTGGATGCTGCATATCTTTCGCCAGGTGGAGAAATTAGATTTAGTCGGGATGAAATTCTGAAAAGTTTTACAAGATTTTTTACAAATGTAAAAGAAACTGATCGGAATATGACGATTAAATTCCAAATCTTTCAACGTAAGGTTGAAAAAAATCTTGGTTACGATGTTGGAGTTTATACCTTAAATTATTACAAAGACGGCAAGATGCTCAGCGAACACAAAGGAAAGTTTGTTGTTGTTGCTGTCAAAGGAAAAGATAAAAAGTGGCGTTTTCAGGTTGATGGTTACAGCGATATAAAACCTCCAAAAAAAGATTGATTTTAACTTTTTATTTTTACGTCTGAGTAAGTTGCTTGCCATCTGTTATCTTTCTTTCTAAGTTTAGTTTCAAATGTAAATCTGACCGATACCTCTACTCCGCCAAATTCTGCTCTCTGAATTCCTTTACCGGTAACAGTTGCTTTTTTGCCGTTAACCTCTACATCCAAATCAGAATGCTCAAGCGAGATTTTCTTTCCAACTTGGACTGGGGAAAGGATCTGTTTCTTAGTTAATCTCTGTCCGAACGAATTTTTTTCAATATAGCCATCAGCCATAATTTTATCTAACTCATCAAAATCGTCTTCAACATAAGCTTTTCGCAATCTTTTAAAAAGATCTAAAATTTGTTCCTCGTCATTTAATTCCGTCGAAATTTCTGGCGTAGGCGAGGGTTTAGGATTTGTTATCTCCGTATCTGATTTAAAAAGCGACGCGATTTCATTTCTGAATTGATAAATGCCGATGAGGGCTACCAGAGAGAAGACAAAAAGGATTGCTAAAGAAGCCAATGCAATAATTATTTTCGCATAGCTTTTCTTCTTCGGAAGAACTTCTGTTTCAAAATCATCATTAACTAAAATCAAGGTAGTTCCATCTTCCAAACAGAAGTTTAGAGAACCGTTCGCGTAGGTGTTGTTACATTTTGGGCACTTTTTCATCATAAATAATTATATTTTGATGACGGTTTTTATAAAAGTATTTGCAAAAAATCGATAGTAAATTCTCTGAAAATTTTTGTGCATCGTAATTTGGTGATATTATTTTACAAACGCTTTTTCTTTTCAAAGCCAAAACTTTTTAACCCAAATGCTCTATCTCGAATTATTAAAAGAACAATTAAATTTGCAACGTGCCGAGTTCAAGAAATTCGCCGATTTGCAGAGTTCGGATTTAGATGATTATCTTGCAGTTTTACGCGAAATCAGCACTTTTTCGAGCAGAGAGATTTTGAAAAAAGTAGATCAATCTGAAAATGTCGGGGCGATCCCATCAGTTGAATTAGATTTACATGATTCTTTTTCGATAGAGTTTGGAACAAGTTGGACAAATCACGAAGATGCAAGAAGTTGGGCGAATGAAATTTTAGAAGATCGCACAATTTTTGCGGCGGACGGGAGCCAGCTGTATGCCGAAAAAGAAACGTCTTTGCCTGTTGGGGCAATTCAGATCGGTTGGTTTGAAAATCCTCATGACAAAAGCCAATCGTACGAAAAAAATGCGGACTTTGAAATAATTTCACCACAGAGATTGCTTGAAAATCAGGAAGAACCTTTACGTCCCGAAAATTTGGTTGGACAGATACGTTTTGAAAAAGAAATCGAAAAGGCAATTGAATTCTTAGACAAGAAAAAAGGTTGGCAGGAAAGAGGTGAAAGAATGCCCGTTGCGTTCTATGACGGCACACTTTTATTACAGACCTCACTGCCTAAATCTGAAGTAGATGAGAAATTTACAAGTAAATTACTCGAACTCGTCAATTATTCACATTTAACTAAAGTCCCTATCATCGGTTATGTTGCAAGAAGTTTTGCTAAGGATTTGGTTAACTTGGCAGATGCCTTCCGCAATCGGCAAACCGCGAAAAAACAGACTCTTTACGATGCAACTATTCTTTCTGCCCAGACTTCAAAAGACAAACGGGTCTTAAAAAACTGGGGCGACAGAACTTGTTATTGCTATTCAAAACGAAAAGGCTTAAGTGCATTTATTGACGAACAGACAGGCAAATCAATCGTTGGTTTTTCGTATCTGCAAACAACCTTCGATTCAAACCCCGCACGAATTGATATTCCAACATGGATTTTTGACGAGGGGTTACTTGAAGAAATAATTGACGTTGTGCGTGCTGAATGCGTAATTGGCTTAGGTTATCCATATGCACTTGAAACCGCAGATGTTACTGCCGTTATTAGTAATCAAGACCGACAAATTTTTCTTAGAGCTTTACAAGAGTTTGCCAATCGTGAAAAACTAAACTTTAGCATTTCGCACAAAAGTTCGAGCAAAGGACGCAGAAGATGAAACGACAAAGAGCGAGGGAGCAAGAAAACAGAATACCGAGAGATACGATAACTTCATATTCTCGCCCTTTCGCACCATCTTTGACCTGTGTTGCCTGTGGAACACAAGCCGAACGTGACAATGCAAAATATTGTCTTGTTTGCGGAAAAACTTTAAGTGAGGATTACCAACCGCTTGATACTTTACGTTCTTCGCAGCATTTACAGGGAAAAGCATTTTTAGTTGAAAATGCTGAAACCGAGGAAATTACTGATTTGTTTGAAGTAAATAGAAACACAGTTTCCGAAATGGCTTGGGCATCATTCGTCTATTCAATGGTGCCATATATAGGTGTTTTGTTTATTCCTTTCACATTAATAGTTGGCACATATGGTGTTGGAGTCGCAATCCGTCATCCAAAAGCAGGTGGCAAAAAACTCTCATTGATGAGTATTGGTTTAAGCTTCTTTGTGTTGGGAATACAAATTTTTCTCTGGTGGCTTCTGTACATTATCCCCGAACTCTCCGGGAAAATTTAGATGAAAATCGCAAAAATCGTCAAATCGAATTCTCATATAGATTATATCGGTCGTGTAATTGATGAACTCGACGTAGCTGATCCGCCTTCATCAGAAGATTTTGGATTTGCAAATTTTGTCTCATTACCGCTTGAAAATGATTCGGAAATAATTGGTGTAATTTATAATTCGATGTTGATAAATCCCGAATACGCCAACTTCGGACCCAGACTTTCACCAAAGCCAGAACTCGGAAATTTTAGTCCCGATTACTTAAATGAACAGGGGTTTTTGATCGGTATTTTATTGCTCGGTACAAAGCTTCAAAGCGGCAAAATTTCTCAAGGTGTTCCACATAGAGTTGTGCCGGCTGGGCAAGAGGTTTTTAAGATAGACAGGGAAGCTGTTAAGAAATTTCATACTGACGAAAATAATTCTCTGCAGATACATTATTATTCTCAGGTAATTGCTCATGCTGGACTTTTTGCTGTTCCGTTACTTGAAGCTATAATTGACGAACTTACATCTTCGGGGTGTTCTGAAGACGATAAAAAAAGACTCGATGTATTAAAACAAACGCTCGCTTGGCAACGAACCATCGGGATGATGCGTCTATAAACTTAAGTACGTAACATTTCAAATAAAACTTGAAGTTTTCCCCAAAACCAAAAGAGGTAACTATGAAAAAATTGATTATTTTACTCGTATTAGGTTTGTTTTTCTCAACCACAAGCCTTTTTGCTCAGATTCGTCCGGCAGAAAGCAATGAAGATACTAAAAAAGAAGAGAAGGTAAAAGTTAAACCGAAAAAAACAAAACCAGCTCCCACATCTTACAAAGTTAAATATCAAGGGGGCTTGTTTGGGTTCAGCAAAAAACAAAACGGAACGATAAAGTTCGATGACATCAATGAGCGTCTGGTCTTTTTCGGGAAAGACGGGAAAGAAAAATTCTCAATTCCTTATAAAGCAATGCAGGTGATCTATCCGAGTCAGAAAAAGGTTCAAGCTGGTTCGGGACGTGCTGTTGGAGCAGTTCCGGTTCCCGGTTCGGGCATTCTTGGTTCGCTTATCAAAAAACGCAAAAACTATATGATAATCCGTTTTGATGATCCAGATGTTGACGCTGAAGGAACGGTAAATTTTTTGTTAGATACTGAGGAATTACTTGCATCGGCGATTAATTCTTTGGGACAGAAAGCAAAAATGAGACAACGCGGAGATGCATATATCCGCAAGCAAAATGAGTTTTAACTATTTTCTATGAATTAAGAGAACAAATTATCTTTGTTCTCTTAATTCATATCACCAAAACAGTTTTGTAAAATACTTGCAATACTGATTACAGCCGTTTCCGCCCGCAAAATCCTTCCGCCAAGAGTTACGATCTGACAGCTATTCTTCTCTGCAAATTCAAGTTCTGAATCTTCCCAACCACCTTCTGATCCGATAATAGCTGTTACTTTTTCAGCAGGATTTATTTCCGAAAAACTTACGCCGTTTCGTTCTGAAAATAAAACCTTAGAGCCTTGAGCCGTTTCAACTAATTCTTCAAACTCAAAAGGTTTTGTAATTTCCATCAACTTGGCACGCCCGCATTGTTTTGAGGCTTCGATTATAATTTTTTTCCAGCGCTCGAGCTTCTTTTCTTCATTACGCAATTTAACATCACATCTTTTCGTAATGATCGGAACAAATTTGGTTACGCCGAGTTCGACCGCCTTTTGAATTGCCAGATCGAATTTATCTCCTTTTAGGAGTGAAACCGCTAAGGTCGAATCTAAATTAGACTCAGGTTTCGTAGGCTCTATTTTTTCCAGACTTTTTACAAAGCAGGTTTTTTTGTTTGAAGAAAATTCTTGAACTAAACAGCGGAATTCATTTCCGACACCGTCAAAAACTAAAATTTCATCTCCGGGCTGCAAACGTAAAACATTTCGTAAATGTCTGGATTGCTCAGAGTCCAGAGATATTTTGTTGTGGTCGAAATTTTCCATCGGAGCGTAAAATCTTCTCATTTTTTAAGAATCTTCCGTAGCAAATTTTTCTTTGAAGTCTTTGGAGTTTTGACGTAACTTAACCCAATTTTCAAAAAGTTCGGGCGATTGCAGATAGAGCTTGAACCATTCGGCAATCTCAGCTTTTTCAACGCGTTTTTTCTCGTCAACTTTTGTGTTTTTTGAGATCATTCTCGCACGATTTTTTCCCTTGATCCCTGTTTCATGAACTAATCTTAATCCCTCCTTATCATTTTCCTTGAGGAATTTTTGTCGCAGATTTTCGAGTTGTCGGATTGAATTTAAGGTTTGATTGAAATCTGAAAATTTTAGAATGTTGCGAAACATCGGAGCATAAGGAGATTCCATACGTCGCAAAACATCCAGTTTCAAAATCTCTGCATGGCGAAGTTCTGCTCCTTCATCGGCAAGCTGGCGGGCAATAATCATAGGGCTTTCAACAGCGTTTGCACCGAACACGTCCCGCACGACAACCTCTATGGCTTCAATTTCCTTAGCTCCGACACTTTCACAATCAAGCTTTTCCCAAACTTCAATGATCAAATCTTGTTTTGTTTTAGAAAGCCACATAGTTTAGTGAGCAGTGAGCAGTGAGCAGTTTGACAGAGATAAATCTGCTTACTGCTTACCGCTCACTAACCTAAAAATCTCTGTTGATGAATGATCTTTCGGGTCGCCAACGATAGCAACCTGTCCACCGTATTCTTTAACAATTTCTCTTTCGGGAACTGTATCAACCGTATAGTCAGTTCCTTTTGCGTGAAAATCAGGGCGAATCGCACGGATTAATTCCTCGACCGTTGGCTCAGGAAAGATTGTTACAAAATCCACACATTTCAAGGCAGAAATAATTTCTGCACGTTCATTTTCAGGAGTAAAAGGGCGATTTTCTCCCTTTAATTTTCGGACTTGTTCATCGGAGTTAATTCCAACGATCAGACATTCGCCAAGTTCTTTAGCTCCTGCAAGATAGCGTATGTGTCCGACGTGAAAAAGATCAAAACATCCATTTGCTAAAACGATTCTTTTCTTTTTGCGTCGTTCTATTGCTACTCTTGCCGCCAGCCGATTGCGTTCTAAAATCAGTGCGAAGTAATTATTTATTTCTGACATTAATTTGAGATTAGAAAATTTTGAGATAAGAATCAAAGGTTAGGAAGTAATAGGCTATCTGTGACGCACATTAGGTCTAAATTTTTCAATGCTTTTGACCTAATACTTTTGACTCAAGACTTCGTATTGATTTGATTAATTCATCTTTGCTAACCGAAGCCGTACCTTTTTTCATTACGACGATTCCGCCTGCGTGGTTAGCAAGGTTTGCGGATTCGTAAAAACTTAAACCACTCGCCAAACCCAGAGCATAAGTTGCGATAACAGTATCGCCCGCACCTGTCACGTCAATCGGTTCTTTTGATCCGACGGCTTCAATCTCCTTTAGTTCTTGGTCTTTTTCAATTAAAAGCATTCCTTGATTTCCACGTGTGATAAGTAGGGCTTGTAAATCAAGGTTTTCTCTCAAATTTACGCAATCTTTTTCAGTAAAATTCTTGCCCAAAATCTGTTCAACTTCTTCTTGATTTGGCGTTGCCGTAGTCGCTCCCGCAAACTCTTTTAGGCGGAAACGCGAATCAACCAAAAGTGGAATGTTTTTCTTTTGAGCGATCTCTGAGCAGAGGTTGGCAATTTCGGAGTTTGCCACGCCATAGTCATAATCAGACAGAATAATTGCATCTGCATCATTTGCTGCCGAAACTATATTTTCTTTTAATTTTGCGATTAAATTTGCGTCTATCTCGGATGGGTTTTCGTAATCAATTCTTATAACTTGCTGACGCGGTGCATAATTTTGACCTGCTAACACGCGAACTTTAGTCGTTGTTTCGATTTTTTCGGATTCGACCAAGTAATCACAAACAACATTTGAATCGCTCAAAACCTGTTTCAAATTTGTTCCATTTGAATCTTTTCCAATCAACCCCACCAAAAAAGCTTTTCCCCTCAATGAAGCAACATTTACTGCTGCATTTCCAGCACCTCCAGCAAGCGTCTGAGTATTATCATGTCGCAAAATAAAAACAGGAGCTTCACGCGAAACCCGATTGATCGTCCCACGCAAAAACTGGTCAGCAACCAGATCACCGACAATAACTATTTTCTTTTGAGGAAAACCTCTTTCTATTTGTTCGATCAATTTATCCATTCATTGAACAAATTACTACAAACAGAAGATTTAGCAAAGGTATGAGAATTTATTATGGATAAAAGAGTAATTAGATGAGTAATTAATCATGGTTTTCACATATCAATATATCGTTTTTGAAACTCTTATATTTAAGCCTGCAATTAATATAGGTAAATCTGCAAAATATATTTCACAAAGTTAATTAATAAGTGCTTTCCTCAATTATTATGTAGGGAGTCTAGTAACATTCAAAGTGTCTTTCAATATCTATATTTTTGACCATATCAAAATCAAGGTTGCTAAAGTTGAAAGGTTCTAAGATATTTCTTATGTCATTATCTAAATTTATTAAATTAAATTTTATCTGAGGAACACACAACAGTTTGTATATGCTGGAATATTCTTGGTTATCATATGCGAATATTCCCCTTTTAGCTGATTGAACTTCTATAAAACGTTCATCCTTATAGTCAGGTTTTATTATGGAGTTATATCTTGATAGAAAAGTATCAGACAAGACAGGCAAGTTAGTGAAATACTCTATCGTCAGATAGTATTTTTCCTCATTATCAAAAACAACCTTAGGAATATGACCATATCCAGATAAGAAAGTAGCAATATTGCCTTTCTTATCTGTCATATACCAATTGAAATTGTCTCCGTAAAAATTTTCTCTCTTAAATTCCATTTCTAAATTAATTGTTAAGAATGTTAGTGAATCGTTGGTTGCAATAAACTATTGAGATTAAAAGATATGGCTAAAGGGGGGCGAGTCTTAGACCTTCTGAACCATAATCAGGCATTAAAAATTGAGCAATTATTCTAATTGTAAAAACTTCACTATTTTATAAATTAATACTTGTTGAAGAAATTTCTGGCATATTTTTAACCAAAGGCTTTCCGTTTATTAGTATTCCTGAGATGAAGGTTCTGCACTTATTTATTAATAACTTTTGACATTAGGAGGTAGGAGAAATCTCAATAACCTTACCAACATCCACGCCAGCGGCACATAAAACATTCTCCTCAAATCAAATACAAAGTTATTAGTTCGTTATAAAACTCTTTTCTAATTCAAATGTTTAAATCCGAAAGGTGATCGAAGCCCAGAAACTTTCCCAATCAAATTCGTTTCTTTTCAAATGTGAGCGAATATAATGCGTTCTGATAAACCACAAACCTTTACCTGAAATCTTAATTTTCGCCACTCCGTTTTCATCCGTTCGGGAATGTGCTGAGTATTTTCCTCCCTTTAAATTTTCCGAGCCGCTCGAAACCCGCAGATTTTCTATCGGTTTACCATCAAACAAAACTTTAACTGGAATCACACCGTCTTCGCCGATTTCCGAAGGATTTTCTTGTAAAACAATTTCAAACTGATGCCCGACATTTCGTGCAAATGATTGATTATCAAACATGACTTTAGCAAACTTTGCGTAAGATTCTCGTTGCGGTTCAAGCGTTTCGCCTTCGATAAAATCAGGTGCGACAAAATTTTCTGCTTCTTCACTTTTAATGTATCTAACGAATTTATCCGCTTCCAAAACAATTGGATGCGGATAAATTTCGAGTGCAGCAAGTTCCGTATTTTTGATCTTATCAATTTTAGAGATAAGCGAGTTTTCTGAGGTTTGAAAATCTGCTATTTCAAACGAATCGTTCTCTGAAAAAACTCGAAAATCCTTGACTCTTTCGGGTTTAATCCCCATATCCGATTCGGGAAATTTATCGCTCGTAACAATTTCGATCTCTATTTCGTTTTGCTGATCTTTGGCGACAAGCCACAAATTATGACCGAAAATTAGCGTAGAAAACGCCGAAATTGCGTAAATAATGATTTCAAAAAAGGTTTGATTCTGCATTTCCATAATTTTTATTCGTTTTCGAGAATGCCGTCGTGCATTTGTAAAAGGCGGTGGCAATATGTTTTCAGAAGCGGTTCGTTGTGGCTGACGATGATAATCGCTGTTCCTTTTTCGGCGATTTTGCTGAAAAGTTTCATAACGATATTTGCCGACCTTGCATCAAGAGCTGAAGTCGGTTCATCCGCTGCGATCAGTTTCGGATTTGCTGTCAAAGCCCTCGCAATCGAAACCCTTTGACATTGTCCGACGGAAAGTTTCGCAGGTTTTGTATTTAGATCAATTTCGCTTAAACCCACTTCCGCTAAAATTTTGCGGGCGATTTCAAGTTTTTCTACTTTAGAAAGTTTTTCCGTTCGATGTTTTGCCTCAAGTGGTTCGGTGATAATTCGCCAAATCACCCAATTCTTATTCAAACTGCTCAAAGGATTTTGAAAGATTGGCATCACGAATCCTTTGCGGGCTTCTTTGAAAAAAAGTTTGTTTGATTCGAAACTTGTCGCCAATTCATTCTGCATAAAAATTTCACCATTAGAAGGTAGTTCAATCGTCGCCAGCATTCGCAAAAGCGTAGATTTTCCACTTCCCGAAGCACCGTAAATACCGACAATTTCGCCTGTTTGAACAGTTAGATCGGCTCGCTTAACGGCGTGAATTTTATTTCCATTTGAACTGTAAAATTTACTCAGTTTTTTTGCTTCCAGAATAATTTTGGGGTTCGATTTATCAGTTGCGTATTTTTCATGAACATTATCGGAAAGCAAAAGCTTTGTATATTCGTGATTTGGATTCTCGAAAATACTTTCGGTTTCGCTCATTTCAACGATTTCTCCGTTTTTGAAAACAGCAATTCTATCTGCAAAACGCTGAACTAAATTTATGTCGTGTGAGATAAGCAAAATCGCCGCATCGGTTTTACGTAATGCTTTTAAGATTGAGTCGGCACGATCTGCGTCGAGTGCGGAAGTCGGTTCGTCAGCGATGATAATTTCTGGTTTGTGTGCTGCCACTGCTACAATCCCTGCTCGTTGCAGCATTCCGCCGCTCCACTCGAAAGGAAATTTTTTTAAATTTTCCGCCGCATTTTCGATGCCTGATCTTTCAAGTGAATCAAAAATTTCCGATTTTTTCGGTTGCAGCTTATGAACTCGCCACGCTTCGGCAATATGGTCAAAGACACTAAACACAGGATTAAATGCTGAAAAGGGTTCTTGAGCAACAAACCCCGCAAAAAGCCCTCGAATTTTCCGCAGAGTTTTTTCTTTTGCACCGACGATTTCCGTTTCATTTATTTTTATCGAACCCGAAACTTTTGTATTTTTCGGCAAAATTCCGAGTGCTGATTTCACTAGAGTCGTTTTTCCGCTTCCCGATTCACCGACAATCGCAAGACATTCACTAGAACGGACGGCGAAACTCACCTTACGAACGGCACGAAAACCATTGGCGTAGGTGATGCTCACATTTTGAAATTTTAGAATCGTTTTTGTCATTCCAATTCCTGCACATCGCGTAAAGCATTGCCGATCAGATTAGCGGAAACGATCGATAAAAGTATTGCCACTGCCGGAGCGAAAAGCAGATGCGGTGCGTTTGAAAAATAAAATCTGGCTTCGCCGAGCATCGCTCCCCATTCGGCATCGGGAGGCTGCGAACCCAATCCTAGAAAAGAAAGTCCGGCAATGCTGATAATTATTCCGCCGAGATCGAGCGTGGCGACAATCAGCATTTGGCGAAAAATGTCAGGCACGATGTGCGTTAAAATTATTCGTGTCCAGCTGATTCCAGCGAGTCGTGCCGTGATAACATCTGGTCTCTGCTTTATGGACAAAGCGTAACTGCGGACGAGTCTTGTATAAAAAGCGAGAAAAGAAATGACGAGTGCAATCAATAAGTTTTCAAAACCAACTCCGAGAACGCCGACGATCGCCAAAGCCAACACCAATGTCGGAACAGCGAGCAAGATGTCTATGATCCGTGAAAAAAACGAGTCAACAATTCCGCCGACAAGACCTATGGAAATTCCGATTAAAATACTCACTGCGAGCGTCAGACCGATGACGATCAAAGTCGCACCGAGCGAACGTCTGCCGCCAACAGCAGTTCTTACCAAAACGTCACGTCCGAATTGATCTGTGCCGAGCAGATTTTCTACACTCGGTGCGAGTAGTTTCCGCGAAGGCTTTTGCTCGTTCGGATAATGTGTGGAGAAAATTGGAACAAACACGACGAACAATAACAAAAGTGTGCCGAGCGTAAGTCCGACGAGTGCCGATTTATTTTTGAAAAATTCGGAATACAAAACTATTTATAACTACGAAAAGACACGAAATTTTCACAAAACTTTCGAAAGAAAGAATACATTAAAGCTTTTTTCGTAAAATTTCGTATCTTTTCGTGGTTTTCGTAGTTTATTCTGACATTTAATTATTCAAATTTCTTATTCTATTGATGCTAAATAAAATTCGCATTAGTTTTCATCGCCCGCATCTGCGGATTTAGTCGCAGGGCAATTAGATCAACTGCGAGATTTGAAACGATATAAATAAGCGTGGCGAAAATTACAAATCCTTGCACCACTGGTAAATCACGAGCCGCAACCGCTTGAACGGCGTAACTGCCGATTCCGTTCCACGAAAAAACTGTTTCGATGATCGCGGCTCCGCCCAGAAGCGAACCGATACCGACACCGACGACGGTTAAAAACGGCAAAAGTGCGTTCGGTAAAGCGTAACGCCACAAAATCCGACTTTTACTCGCACCGCGTGCTTTGGCAACGAATGCATAACGCGATTCAGCTGCCTCCAAAAGATTAGCTCGCAAAATCTGTGTCCAGGTTCCAAATCTCGCCCACGCCAAACAAAAAGCAGGAAAAACCGCTCCCGCAATCGAAACTTCCGTAACGACACTGCCGATTCCATAACTGACAACAACGAATTGCAATATCAGCAAACCTAGCAAGAAAGACGGAACTGCGGAACTTGTCTGCGTTAGAAATTGAATGATGCGATCAGGAAATTTCTCGTGAAATGTGGCACTTATCATCGCCGCAGAAATCGAAAGAACGAATGACATCAAAAGAGCGATTGCCGCCAGCAGAATCGTCGCCGGAAGCCTTTCGGAAATTTCCTGTAAAACCGGACGCTTGGACTGATATGACACGGAAAAATCACCCTGAACCGCTTTAGAAATCCACGCAAAATATTGCACAACGAGTGGACGATTCAAACCGAATTCTTTTCTAACGGCTTCGATCTCAAGCGTTGTCGGATTTTCTACGCCGCGAGCATTCAGAACTCGCTCGGCAGTATCGCCGCTCGCTAATGGAAGCAATGCCCAAACGAGAATACTGACGCCAAAAATTGCCAAAACAGCCTGCCCGATTCGCCCGGCAATCACACGCAAAAAGTATGTGGTGTTGGATTTTCCAAAGTCTTTTTTCATCAATCTGGTTTTGTTTCAAACGTTACGTGGCGGAGTTGCGGAGACGGTTTATAATTTTTGAATCTGTTTCCAACAACTACCTTCGAGCGAGTGAAAAGCGGGCGAATTTCGTATGCTTTTTCCTCAATAACGATGGCTTGAATTCTTTGCAAAATCTCTTTTCGCTTTGCCTGATCAAATGTTTGGCTTAAAGTTTCTACTAATTTATCGAGTTCATCATCAGAAATTCCGCCGTAATTTTTTTCGCCGTTACTTGTCAAAAATTCCCGCAAAAGCGGTTCAGGCGTGCCACCGTTCGTTGTAATTCCGGGGGAAATGATTCCGAAATTCCAGTCATCTTTTTTAAAAGCTGCATTTATGTCTTCAACCTGCCGGATTTTTACATCGAAACCAATTTCCCGCAGATTTGCCTGAATCACCGTTGCCAAGGTTACCCAATCGGGTTGTTGCGGATACGTCAGCAAAACAGCCGTTAAAGTTTTTCCGTCTTTTGTCCGCAAATTATTTTCGTTTAACTTCCAGCCGGATTCGTCAAGCAGTTTTTTTGCATTTGGCAGATCGGTTTTCTGATTTTGGACGGCAAATTTATAGATCGGTGGATAAAATCCATCAGCGGTTTGATAAACACCGTCGAAAAACTCGTTTGCTAATGAATCGTATTTGATTCCCAAACTCACGGCACGGCGAACATTTGTATCATCAAAAGGCGGGCGGCGAGTGTTAAAAAAAAGACGTGGTCCGCCGCTCGCGTTTTCGCTCATTTTGAAGTTGGCATTCGTTTGATTTTCCAAAATTCTTTTTGCTTCCGACGGCGGATAAAGTGCGATGTCGGCTTCGCCCGATTGAACCGCAAGAATTCTCACCTGTGCGTCCGGGACGAATTTGACAACGACTTTTTCAAGTGGCGGCTTTCCTTGCCAATACTTTTCAAAACGCTCCAAAACCATCTCGCGGTCGTCCAAATTTTTTAATTTGTATGCACCCGTGTAACATCCGTTTTTTATAATTTCAGACAAATTTTCATTAGCTTTTTCTGTGCATTCAACATCAAAAACCGGAAATCCACTTTCGTCAGCCAAAATGTTCGGAATATTCGGATTAGGTACTTCGGTTGTTAAAACTATTTCTCTTTCGCCGTTTGTCTTAACCGAAGCGTTTTGCAAAAGACTCTGTGTGGCAGGCGAATTCTTCAATTGAAACTTCATCGCCTCTGCCAAGTTTTCTGCCGTCAAAGGTTTTCCGCTGTGAAAAAAAATCTTATCGCGGACGATGAGTTTCCAGTTTCGCTCGTCAATCTGCTCGTAAGATTCCAAAATTTGTGGTTTCAGATTAGCTTCATCATCGAGAAAAAGCAGAGTTTCAGCAATACCGTATTCGATCAAAAAATAACTTGCCGACTCCTGTGGAGCGAGTGTCTGAATTTTGAATGATGTTGCAATTCTAAGAAGTTTATCATCAATGGAATTGTTCGGAGATTTCGCACATGACCAAAAAATCAGACTGCCGAAAATAACTAAAATTATATTTTTAAAGAAGTTCCTTTTCACAATTTTTAACTTATCTGGCTTGCCGCTATCTGCCAATTCTTTTCACTTTTAACATAAACAACTGTCCAGCGATAAACCGTTTCGTCAATTGTCGTCTGACCGACGGCTATTGCCGTATTTTTGCTGTAAAAGCGAATTTTGATTTCATCCGGCTCGACTCAAGTACTTTCCTGCCTTCTAAAAGCGAACATTTTTCTTCACAGTCAAAAACAACTTTAGCAATGGGATAACATCCAGATGAGAAAGTGGCAGTGCTGCCTATCTTGTTTGTCATATACCAATTGAAATTGTCTCCGTAAACATTATTTCTCTTAAATTCAATTTCTTAATAATTGTTAAGAGTTTTGGTGAATCTTTGGTTGCAATAAGCTATTGAAATTAAAAGGTGCGGCTAGAGGGATTCGAACCCTTGACCTCTTGAACCACAATCAGGCTTTGAGAAAATTTAGATTAATGACAAGTATAGTATATTAGTAATTAAATCAACACTTTACGCCGTGTGCAATTACTCATAGTTATTCATTGTAGTGCGTTATTACACACTTCACCGAGCCCATCCAGACTCTCCACACACACCTACGCGAACGGAATTTACAGGTCTGCCATTTACCTGTGCGGGAACAAATTTCATGGTAGAGAAAGATTTTGCACAGTCTCGGGCATACTTTTGGTTTCCTGAATAATATACGGTCATATCTCCAACCTGTCCGTCTGCACGTAACTCCATTTGTATATAAACTTTCTCCGGACGGTTCACATATACTCTGAAACCGTTTGCCTGAAATACGAGCGGAAAAGAACCACGCGAAAACAAGTTAGGGGAATCTCCATAGACAGAAAATTCGCCAAGTGGCTTATAGGTGATTTTTCGTTCTATTTTTACTCGCTTCCGATTTAATCCCTCTTTCACTTCAGGACTTGTCCTCAGTTCGGAAATTAAATGTCGTTTTTTGACCTCGAAAGGAACAGGCATATTTTTAACCAAAGGCTTTCCGTTTATTAGTATTCCTGAGATGAAGGTTCTGAGAGCAGGTTTTTGGGGGGTATCGGCTGAGACCGAAACAGTATAACTTCGATTTTTGTCTTGAAGGGTAATTGCATCACGGTATTTTGCCCCGAATTTGACATTTGTCCACATTACTTCCAAATCACCAATCTTAAATAATCGCGTTTTTCCGAATAAAGCTTGTGCGGCAGGATTCGCTAAACGTCGCAGATCTAGCTTTCTCTTTACGACACTAAATTGCATATCAACCCCGTCTTTAAAGCCGTAAGCTCTTAACCACTCATTACGTTTACTTACCTCGTGTACCAAAAAGTTTTTTGGAAAGAGCACTGAAAACTTTTTATCTTTCGTTTCGATCCTAACCCACTCATCATTCTTGGGAATCAATTTCCTGAAATAAGGCTTCCCGGATTCAACTCTATCTTCTGTGATTGGACTGAATTCGCCCCAATAAGTGAGGATATTATTCGGCACGGTTGAATTGTTACGTTCGAGGCTCAGCAGTAGATCATTTTTGTTGAATTTTTTCTTCCAGGTGTGATACCTGCCTACCTCTTTGTAAAACAGATTTATCTTATTCCCTTCGTTTACTACATTTGCATAAATATCAATGGCGATATTACTGCTTTTGCCGTAAAGGTGAGCAGTCAGATTTCCGTCTTGTTCTGCGATATTTATTCTAACAGGAACATAGATTTCTGGTCCGCTGATTTGTTTATCGTTGGACTCACCGAGGGAGTATTCTCCAACCCAAGAAGAGTTCTGAGCGTTGATTGAATGCGTAAACATCAACAAGTTTGCAATGACCAAGGTGTAAATTAAAGTGTTCATGGGAAATTTGTTCATATATAGTGTATTCCTGATATTTCAGACTAATTATAGAAAATAGCCGAGAAGTATTCTCAAATTCAGCCGCTCTTTAGTTAAAAAACGTACCCTCCCAATTCCATCCGCACCCGCTCACGTAAACAGAATTCACTGGTCTGCCATTCACCTTTGCAGGAATAAACTTTATCTTCTTGTAAGCATTAGCACATCCTCGGGCATAACTTTTGCTTCCCGAGTAATGTACAGTCATATCCCCGACCTGTCCGTCTGCACGCAATTCCATCTGTACAAAAACCTTTGCCGGCGAATTCACCTGCACACCGAGTCTTCCACTCGGGAACCCAACAATTAAAGCACCCTGTGAAAACCAGTCAAGAGAGTCTCCAAAGACAGATTTGCCAAGTCGTTTATAGGTGACTTTTCGATTTATTTTTTTGTACTTTTGATTTAATGCCTCAAGCACTTCGGGACTCGTTTGCAGTTCGGAAATTAGGTGTTTTTCTGTGACCTTAAAAGTAAGGGGGATATTTTTAACCAAAGGTTTTCCATCTATTAGTATTCCAGATATGAATGTTTTCAGAGCAGGTTTGTGGGGTGAGTCGGCTGAGACCGTTATATTATAAGCTCTTTTCTTGTTTTGAAGATAGAAAATATTCACATGATTTTCTTCAAACTTAGAATACATCGTTGTCCAAATTAGGTCGAATCCGCCTAACTTGAATCTTCGCATCTCTCCGCCAAACACTCTTGTAAATCCCTTTGCTACTACTTGCATGGGTATCTTGCTATTGGGAGTAAGTCTCATGCTTACCCCTCCCTTAAAACCGTAAACTGACAACCAATGTGTATGAAATTTTTCTGTGTTTACCAAAAAGTTTTTGGGAAAGAGAAGTGAAAGCCTTTTATCATCCGTTTCAATCCTGACCCATTCATTTTCCGGAAGAAGTCTTCTGAAATAAGGCTTCCCCGACTCGACTTTGTCTTCTGTGATGGGAGTAAATTTGCCCCAATAGGTAAGGATATTGTTCGGCACAGTTGAATTGGTGCGTTCGAGGCTGAGCAACAGATCGGTCTTTTTAAACTTTTTTCTCCAAGTATGATATTTACCGACTTTCCGATACAAAAGGTTTATCTTATTCCCTTTATTTACTACATTTGCATAAATATCAATGGCGATATTGCCACTTTTACCATAAAGGTGAGCAATCAGCTTTCCATCTTGTTTTGTGATATTTATTCTAACTGGAACATAAATTTCGGGTCCGCTGATTTGTTTATCATTTAGCTCGCCGAGAGTGTATTCTCCAATCCAAGAATCTTGAGCGTTGATTGAATATGTAAAGATCAGCAGGGCTGATAGGACAAAGGTGCGAGTTACAGTTTTTATGGAAGATTTGTTCATATCCAGTTTTACCTATGGTTTGGGTTTGATGTTATATGCCTGCCTAATTATAACACCGCCGTAAAGAAGGAAAATTTGCACGTTTTGAGATATTTGGTAATGAAACAAAAAAGGTAACCGATTTGGTTACCTTAAACTCTTTGAAATTAAAAAGGGCGGCTAGAGGGATTCGAACCCTCGACCTCCTGAACCACAATCAGGCGTTCTAACCAACTGAACTATAACCGCCATATGCATTCAGTATGAATACTGAATAAACGAATTTCCATTTTTACTATAAACAGGATATTTATTCAAGTAACAATCAGCATTCAAACTTAAAATTTCTTTTGATGAAAAATAAATCTTCGCTACAAAAATGTCTTTTATAAGAATTCAATAACGCTTTAGGTAATTAAGAGGCTTTAATTTAAGCATTGGTGAGAGATGAAATTATGAAATTAACAGAAACTGCATTGATTATATTCTTAATACTTGTTTCGTTTTCAGGTACAGGTCACAGCAAAAGATTAACAGCTCAAAATGAATTTAACTGGATTGGCAAATACGAATTTTATGAAGATGGTGGTAAGACAGCAGGTGGAACAAAAATTTTTATTAGTCATGAGCTTGAAATTGAGAAAGATGGAGATGGAAGCCTAAAAGCAAACCTTTCTGCCAATGGATACATGACATATTTTGATCTTTGGGCTTATGTGAAAATTGAAGGTAATAAACTTTCAATTTTCTTTCAAAAAAAGGGCGATTCAAACTCAATGGGAAGTTATTTAAAGAAAAATGATTTGCTTCTAGTTTTAGAAGCAAAGAAATCTCATGATAAATCTCAAATTCTAACTCATTGGAAAAAATACCAACCTGGAATTGAAAAATATGAGGAATCGGGCAAGGTGCGTTTTGAAAAGCTGGAATCTAACGAAAACACCTCATCGAGTGGAAATTCAGAAAAAGATGGGCAGATTAGACAAGATTTTAAAAAGTACCGTTACATCTATGTAGGAAGAGTTGCAAAGATTACACAGCTTCCTTCAAAAAGCATAGGATAAAAACCAAACATGACAGGATAGGAATTAGAGATGATTTTAACAAAACGATACATTTTATTAACCGAGTGGTTGTTGAAAGAAACCTTAAAGGTATGAAACGGAAGCGTGTTTATCCCAGAACTCACACTCAAAGGAGTTGGAAAAGTTTTAGATTTGAAGAAGATAAGAAGTATTTAATATTTGCAAATTCTTATAATAAATTTAATAAAGCTATAAAACTAAAAAATGCGGAAGAAGAGATAAGAATATTAGAAAAGATTCTATCAAAAAGAAAATAAAATTTTTGTTATGAACAGAGGGAATCTCTCAAATTGATAAATCACTAAAAATTGAAACTATGAAGAGTTGGCTTATAAATTTATTAGGAAGATTGTTAATCTTTTTAGGTTTTATGTTTGCTTTACTTGCGGTGATGGCATTTTTTTTAGGAGAAGATATAACTCTAACGAGAGTTCTGGTAATTATCTTCGGGATTACCTTCGGAATCATAGGAATATTTTTGCGTGTTAAGAATTAGACTTCACAATAAATAGAGTATGTAAGAAACCATTTTTTAAATGAGGACTTATTTGATCATTTTTTCAAACCTTCTTCCAATAATTTTTTGTATTTTTTGTTTCTTTCAGTCTCTGTTTTATTTTTAGGTATGTATTTTATTCTTTCAGAGCATTTCGGGAATAATACTTGTGCTTCCTTAAATTTTTTTCTATCTATCTGGAGTTGAGCTAAATAACATTTACTAAGAACAATAGAACCATGGTTTTTGGGAAGTATCTCTTCAAATATTTTTACAGCTTCTTGATAATAATTTTCTGCTAATTGTAATCTTTCTGCTTTTGGTTTTGAAATAGCGTTTTGATAGTAAATTTCTTGTGTTTTTTTTACATAATCAACAGTAGGACTCCACAATCTATTTGCATATGCCGTTAGCATATGGGGGAGATTTAGATTTTTAGGATTAGTTTCTCGCATCATATTGATTGCATTAGCTAGGAGTTTTGCTTGTTCAGGAGTTTCATTTTTATCTAGTGAAGAAACCCATAAATAAAACATATCCTTTGCTACTAATTCATGTTTTTCTCCATAATATTTTTTTCTGAGCCTAATAGCACTTTGGGCATGAAATTTAGTTTTTGAGTTGAATTCATCATACTTTTTAGAGTTAGTTTCATATCCTCTGTGAATGTTATAGATTTCCGCAAATTTGTGGTGTAATTCTGATTGAATATCAGGTTGATTGGAAAATTCAATATCAATCTTGTCACTCATCTCATTAAGAGCATCTATTACTTTTGCCTGTCCTTTGTATTTTACGCCAGTATTATCTCCTATGGGATTTGCATAGGAGATAATCTTTTTCATGAATTCATTTACTTTTTTTGCTTTTTCTTCTTCCTGTTTTGCTTTTCTAGTTTCAGCCTCAGCTTTAGTTTTGGCTTGATTGGCGATGACAGCTTGATTTCTAGCTTCATATGCCTGCCAGATCGCCACAGTTGTTCCTGAAATTAATCCAACAAAAGTTAACAAGCCTGCTAAAACGGGGATTCTATTTCGTTGATAGAATTTTTTGGTTTTGTAAGAAAAAGTTGTCGGACGGGCATTGATTGGGAGTTCTTGAAGATATCGTCTGATGTCTTCGGCAAATTGTTCAACGCTTGAATATCTTCGTGCAGGTTCTTTTCTAAGACTCTTAAGAATTATAGTTTCCAAATCACCCTTGAGATATTTGGCTTTTAGTAATGATGAACTTTGGTCATAATTTTCACTTGGTTTTTGCGGAGGGTTTTTGGAAATAGTCTCAATTATTTCTGAAAGCGTCTTTGCTTTGGTTTCAAAGGGTAAATTATTTGTTAGTAATTCGTACAAAACTACGCCTAGACTGTAGATATCTGAAGAAGTTGTGACAGAAATGTTCTTAAGTTGTTCAGGGCTTGCATAGGCTGGAGTCAAAGCAACTACATTGGTTTGAGTTTTTTTAGAGTCAAATTCATCTTCTAATATTTTACCTACTCCAAAATCCAGTAAAATCGGTTCACCATCATCAGTTACAATGATGTTTGATGGTTTGATATCACGGTGTATAACCAAATTTTGATGTGCGTAAGAAACGGCTGAGCATATTTTTAAGAACAACTCTAGTCTTTCTCTTATTGCAAGGCTTTTTTCTTTTGCAAACTCCAGAAGCGGTCTGCCCTCAATGTATTCCATTGCTAGATAAGGCTCGCCATTTTCGGTAAACCCACCGTCAATTAGCTTTGCAATATGAGGATGGTTTAGAGAAGCTAGGATTTGCTGTTCGCGTAGAAATCTATTTTCCAGATGCGAATCAATAAAGGAATTACGAATGAGTTTGAGAGCGACCTTTTGTGTGTAATTTTCAAAGGTTCTCTCTGCCAAAAAGACAGCACCCATTCCGCCCGAGCCAAGTTCTTTGAGGATTTTATAATTTTCAATTTTTTTATTTATAAGTGCTTCGGATTTTGTGGGAATTTCTTCTTCGATGAGGTTTGCATATTTAGAAACGGCAGTTGAATCAAAAAAATCATCAACAATTCCTTCGTTTGCCAAAAGAGATTCAACTTCTGAAAGTAACTTAGGGGAATTCTTGCATTTTTTCTTGATAAAAGCTTTGCGGTTTTCAGACTTTAACTGCAAAGCCTCATCGACAATCTTTTCTATCTTTTGCCAATCTTCTTTTTTCATTAATCTCTTTTACTTTAAAGGCGAAAATTATGTAAGTTTTAAGCCATAAAAAAGAGGTTTTCGTAAATAGTCAAATAGTTTCTTTGGTCAGTTCACGGTAAAGCCAAAGTTTTGCAAATTTCCAATCACGCTGAATGGTTCTCGGAGCAACATCAAGATAAGAGGCTATTTCTTTTTGATTCATCCCGCCGAAGAATTTCATTTCTACGACCAAACTTTTGCGTTCATCAATTTCAGAAAGTTTTTTTAATGCTTCGTCGATATTTAAGAGTTCATTTGCATTTTTCTTGATAGAAATTTGAATGTCATCCAGCGGAATTTTAGCATGATTTCCTCCGCGTTTTTGGGCATTTAAGGCTCTGGCATGTTCGACGAGTATTCGTCGCATAATGTTTGAAGCGACTGCAAAGAAGTGAACTCTGTTTTGCCAATCTATATTGTTAACATCAACCAGACGCAGGTAGGCTTCATTAACGAGAGCGGTCGGTTGCAAGGTATGATTATTGCGTTCATTTTGGAGATATGCTTTCGCTCTTTTTTTTAATTCGTCGTAAACAAATGGAAATAGGCGGTCAACGGCTGATTCATCACCATTTTTCCAGTCATCAAGAATTTGTGTAATTTCTTGAGCCATAAGATACAGTGAGAGAACGAATTAAATTCCAAAAACAAACAAGTTTATCTTCGAGGAACATCTTCGCCGATTGTCCAAACAACTACTGAACTCGATAAACCTAAACCTGAGAGCCGTCCAGCCATCATTACGATCGTTTCGCCATTTTCTACTGCATCATTATCAAGCAGAGTTTGTTCACCTCTTCTCAACATGAGTTCGGTTGTTTCCGGTTGTTCCTGATAAAAGGGCGAGACTCCCCAAACAAGTGAAAGCTGATGTCTGGCACGCCTTGAGGTTGTTAGAGCAAATGTCAGTAATCCCGAACGAAAAGCTGATAGACGTCTTGCCATCAAGCCTGATTCGGTAAAAACTGCTATTTTTTGTGTCTTTTTCTCTTTTGCACAATATCCGGCAGCGTTACAAAGAGCCTGCGAGGTTCGCCCCGAAGGGGCTTGCTCAAATTTTATAGACCTTTTTATCTCACCAGCCCTTAGTTTTTCGGCTGAGTTAATGATCTTATTCATCGTCAGAACGCTTTCGATCGGATAATTTCCGGCAGCGGTTTCCGCCGAAAGCATTACGGCATCTGTTCCGTCCCAGACGGCATTCGCTACATCAGAAGCTTCAGCCCTTGTCGGTCTTGGATTATCAATCATAGTCTGCAACATTTGAGTTGCCGTAATGACAAATTTATCATTTGCGATTGATTTTTGGATGATTTCTTTTTGATAGACGGGCACAAGATCAACACTCGTCTCAACTCCTAAATCTCCGCGTGCGACCATTAACCCGTCCGTTGCTTCTATAATGTCGTCTAAATTTTCGATGGCTTCTGCTTTTTCGATCTTTGCGACCAGCAAAGCCCTACCAAATTTTCTGGTGTTTTTACTTTTAATTATCCTTTTAACTTCATGACAATCTTCCGCTTTTCTGACGAAAGAAAGTGCGATGTAATCTATGTCCTGATCTAAAGCCCAATCCAGATCAGTGCGGTCTTTTTCAGTCAGGCTGGGAATCGGTAGATGTGTGTTTGGCAGATTTATTCCTTTGCTTTCATATAAAAGACCACCCGCGACAATTTCGCAGATGACATCAGTTTTATTTTTGTCTATGACCTTTAATTCAAGCGAACCGTCATCAAGCAAAATTGGCTCACCGATCTTAACGCTGGAGGGCAATTCTGAGAATGTTGTCGAAACTTCTTTGTCATTTCCGATAATATGACGAGTCGTAAGAGTAAATTTGTCACCGACATGCAAAAGAACTGGTTCTTTGTCCTTCAAAGAGCGGGTACGAATTTTGGGACCGGCAAGATCTATCAAAATTGATAAAGGCGAGCCGAGTTTTTCGGCAGCGGCTCTAGCATTTTGAATCAATGCTAGATGTTCTTTTCGTTCTCCATGCGACATATTTATACGCACGGCGTTTGCTCCTGCTTTAATAAGTTTTTCGATTTTTTCTTGTGTATTGGAAGCAGGACCTAGTGTGACTAAAATTTTAGCTCTTCTCATAGATTATAATTATAAGTATCGTAAAATGAACAAGATGTTACAAGTTACGGCGTTTTTTTCGTAAGTCAATTATTTCGATTTCATCAAACGATATTTTTCCGCGTTTTGGCAAGGCATTATCGGCGTAGCTTTTCCATTTTATTATCCATTTTGATTCTTTTAATTCGTTAAAAATATCTTTGAGTGGAATTTTCCAACTCATCGTCATACTCCGCAAAAGCGGGAAATTGGCTTTGAAAGTTTCGTCGGCGTATTCCTGATTTAAGTTTGTCAGGCGATGGCGGTAATATCTTCCACCATCTTTTATGCTTCTTTTGTTTTCGATGTTTACCAGAGTTTCAATCGGAACATCTACAAAACAAGCTACATATCTGGCATAAGCTGAGCCGTAATTTTTAGCGTGAACGATCAGGTTTTGTTCCGTGTCTTTCAACTCGATCAGAAATTTTGTTTCAACATCAGGCATCTGCTCGCGGAAAATTACATCACGGATTTCATAATCTTCCATCGGGACAGACTGAAAATTAAAACGCTTATAATATCGGCGATTATTTGCTTGATGAGCTGTATTACTTTGCGGAACTTCGACAATGTAAACGACATCATTTTCACCACTCGAAAGCTGAACAGAATGAATAATAATTCCATCAATTCGCGGACGTATGCTGTTAATAACCTGTTCGAGCCATTCTCTCGGAAAGTTGGTTCTGTCAACGGGAACGACCTTTTCAGGCAAGTGACGCTTCTTTGGGTCGGAAAATTCGCGTATGCCATAAATCAAAAAACCTCCGGCTGAATTTGCCAGAGCCGAGACATCTTTTGTTATCTCCTTTTTTTGATAATCACTTTTACCGAGAGCTTCAGCCGATTTGTATTCAACTGTCAAAGATTCTTCGATCTCATTTTCAATTAAATTCTGGATTCTGTTTTCCGTCCAAGATTTAGGCATTAGTTAACTTAAAAGATAAACAATAAGATTTAATATGATGAAGATAAATAGATTTACGAAAGTTCGTTTAATTTTTTTACGTAATTTATGACCGTTGCTACAAAAGTTGAATGTGACCAAGTTAAAGGTGAAACTGAAACGGGCGAGCCGTCGCCAGGACTAATTTGTTCGGCTAAAACCCCAGAGGGAAGAGCATTTTTAGCTGTCCATTCGAGTATTTCAACAACTCCTTTTAAGTCTCCTTTTTTCTTAGCAACAGCGATTCTGTAATCTGCTAACCAAAGTGTGCAAATAAACCAAGGATTACCTGTGAAGTCTTCGGAGATACGCATATAGCCATCGTTATTAAAACGTGCTACGCCGCCAATGCCGTTATTTATCCAAAGGTGTTTCTCGATGGCTTTCATCGTGTTTTCAACCAATTCATCATCTACATCAAATGCTCCGAAATAAAAAATGCCAAATAACGAAGCGTCAATAGTTGCATCAGGTTCAAAATGAATGTCATCATTTGAATTTAATGCACGCAGAAAACGACCATGTTTCTCACTGTACAAATGCTCCCGCATAGCCTCAACTATTTCGTTGGCGGCGTTATCATACATTTCTGCATAAATATTTTCATTAAAAAGTCTGGCAAAGTTTGCTGCTGCTCGCAGTCCTGCAACGACCGTCGCACAGGTAAATGTGTGCACACCTCGACGATCTTCCCAAAGGTTCCAACTTGGTTTCGGAAGTTTTGTTTTTTCGTCACGGAAATCAATTAGAAAGTCGGCACATTTTGTGACTATCGGGCGATAGATTCGATGTGAAAATTCGATTTCCCGGAATTTGTCATAATGTTCCCATAAAGCCCATAGAACGAGTGCAGTTTCATCTTCTTGGATTGGTATTAGCTTTCTTTTTGACCATTTATCCCAAGAAGCGTGCCAACCCGATGCGACTGTCCCGTCAGCATTATATTTTTGTAGATAATAACCTTCGTCATGAACTATGTGTGAGCAAAACAAAAAGAAATTGCGGGTTAAATACGGATAGTTGGCAAGGTCAAGAGCATTGGCAACAAAAGCACCGTCACGAGTCCATAAATAACTGTAATGATCGGTTGCCCGTTCGGTTACATCCGAATCATTTGCCGCGAGGATCGAACCGCAGTTGTCAATTTGAGTTCGAGCGATCAAAAGAGAACGTTTAAATAGATCAATCACTTCATCTGATAGATCACCAAAATCCCTCTCATTCTTATTTACCCACACACGCCAATAATTTCTCGTATAATCTAAAGAATATCCGGGACTCAATGCAATAATTCCGTTGTTTATCCGAAAAACTTCTGCATGAGATTTTCCTGCGACTATCCAGTAGAAAAATTCTTGTGTGCTTTGTGGTAATAACTTGAAATTTAATTGAATGGTTGAATCCACCGAGCCTTCTGTTTTCTCTCCTCCATCCAATGTTCCATTCTCAGCATCTCGCCAAGTTCCTTCCATATCACCGAAAGCTTTTCTGCCCGTCGCAAAATTATCAAAATGAGGCTCAGAATTGATCAAAAAATAACGATGCTTTTTGTAGTGAATTAATGCGGAACTTTCAGGGTCGTAATAAGCCGTGTCGCCAACATTATTTTCGTAAATCCTAAAATCTTGATGCAGAAATATGCGAACGTCCCGTTCCGTATCCAGCAAATTACTGACGTAGGCTTTTCGCATAAAAATATTGTCATGACTTGCAACCGTATCGTGACAAGTTATTTCAATGCCCAGCTCTTCATTGATTAAGTGAACATCCGTAACGAGCGTATCCGAAACATATTTAAGCGACCGCTTCCAGCTATCTTCAAATACCCACGAAAATTTTCCATCTACCCAGACACCGAATCGGAATGGAAAACCTTCCGTATGATTCTCCTGTCCGATGTGCGGATAGTAAATATCACGAATCTGATATTTGTCATCAAATGTTACCAGCAATGAGCCATTGCCAACGGGAATATCTCTCATATTTTAGATTTTTGATTGTGGATTTTGGATTTCCACTTTTTTCTATCTTCTTTATTTGATTCTGTCCAAAAGTTTATATCAAGTTGATGCTCGATTCCTTTTATTACAAAGTCTTTATCTTTTCTAAAAGGTTTCCAACCATTTTCTAAACTATAATCAATCACTTGATGAACAACATACGGAGTCAAAACTCCAGGGGTAATCCAAAGAAGTAAATCTTTATATTTATCATCGTCTTCAACCAGTTTTCGAAAATAAATATTAAGTTCCTTATAAGTAAAATCACAAATCAGATTGGAATGAGTTTTTTCATCAGTCATTACCGTTAAGCGTAATCCATCATCAAGATATTTATAAACCCAGTAATAAATATGTTTACCGACTGTGATTTTACGTTTTCCTTTCTTACTGATAGCCATTAATTTTTATCTGAATGTGTTAATCAAAGCTCTCTATTTTCCTTTCGGCAAATCTACAAAATCACCATCTTTAACCGCAACAACATCTTTGTAAATTTCTTTTGCTTCGACTAAGAAATCTTTTATTCTCGGATATCTTTGGGAAAAGTGGGTTAATACTAACATATTTGAGTTAGATTTTTGGGCGATTTCTGCGGCTTGGGTTGCCGTTAGATGTCCGTGAGCGTGGGCTTCATTTGTTTCAGATTTGAGATAGGTTGATTCGCAGACCAACATATCCGCATCTTTTGCCAATTTATAAGCATTATCACAAAGCCTTGTGTCCATTACGAATGCAAAGCTTTGTCCTTTCTTTTCAACACTAAAATCTTTTAATTCAAAGGTTTTATCATCAATGGTTAGCTTGGCTTCCTTTTGTAATTTGCCGATATTTTTTCCTTTTATACCTGCTTCTTTCAATTTGTCGGGAAGCATCGTTACGGAATCTTTTTCATTGACGCGATAGCCCCAAGATTCGGCGGAATGTTCAAGCTGTTTTGTTTCAATCGTTAAATTTTTATCCTCAAAAATTACACTGTCTTCTTCAATCGGAATCTCTTCGATAATAGCTTTTTGATGATAGATCGAAGCATTTTTCAGATTATCGAAATATTCCTGCCCGCTTTTCGGATAAAAAATCTGAATTTTGTGCGGAACATTATCAAGCGAAAGTCTCTGTAAAACGCCTGCTAATCCGAGGCAATGATCGCCGTGAAAATGTGTAATGAAAATTTTTGTGATGTCAGAAGCCGCAATTCCCGAATGAATCATCTGACGTTGCGTTCCTTCGCCCGGATCAAACAAAAACCCCTCCGCATCCCAACGCAAAAAATAGCCGTTGTGATTACGGCTTCGGGTTGGAACTTGGCTGGCAGTTCCGAGTGCAAAAAATCTACGCTGAGACATATTCGATTAGTGGAAAATGGATAATTTAATTCATAAAGTCTGGACAAGTTATTATTATCCACTATTCATTGTTAACTGTTTTTTCTACTGTTTCGTCTATCTGTTTTTTTATCTCATCATCATAAGAAACAAATTGTTTTACGAGTTTTCCATTTCGGTCAAAAATTAAGGTTTGCGGGATGCGATTGTCTGTTCCGAGCAGAGAATATGTTAATTCATCTTCGGGCGTAGCAATCGGATAATCAATCTTCAGACGCTCAATAAAATCGGGAACTCTTGGAGCATCTTCTTTGCCGCCAACGTGCAAGCCGATGACCTGTAAACCTTTATCTTCATATTTTGCTTGCAGTTCTTTGAGATGCGGAATTGCTTTGATACATGGTGGACAATATGTTGCCCAAAAGTCTAAAATCACGACCTTTCCTTTCAAGTCACCGAATTTTTCTTCTTTTTCACTATCAAAAATTTTCCAGCCTAATTGCTCAACAGGTTTGCTTGGTGGCATCGGCAAATTAGTTCTCGGCATACGGTTTCGATCAATTGGGGTATTTGAAACCGAAACTGGTCTGGCAGGATTACAGGCACTTGCAACCAGAAAAGAAAAAATCAGAATACAAAGGTAAATAACTCGCATATTTATAAATTTTAGATAGTCAAAATTTGTTTGTAAAAAGTAAATTTTAAACTAAACATTTGCCATTTGCCATTTAGCATTTACCATTTAAGGAAATGGGGTTTTATCCAAAAAAAGTAAATGAAAGATTTAACTCACCAAAGCATATTGGAATACTTGAGGAAACTAATGCTCAGGCAAAGTGGGCGAGTTTCGTTTGCGGTATTTCAGTTAGCTTTTTTCTATTGATAGACGACAAAACTAAAGAGATAAAGGATGCTAAATTTAAAACAAATGGATGCGGATATGTCGTCGCAACCGCTGATTTCCTATGCGAAAATATCATCGGACAAAAACTCACAGAACTGCACGGTTTAGACGATCTGGAAGTCGAAGTTATCAAAGAATTTAACGATTTCCCTGATAATCGCCGACATTGTTTAGATACTTGTTTTGATGCTCTGCAAAATGCACTCGCCAAATACAGAACTTCTCAAATCGAAGAATGGATGGGTGAAAAGGCTCTTATCTGCACTTGTTTCGGGGTTTCAGAAGAAAAAATTGAAGCTGAAATTGAGCAAAGCAATCTCGAAACCGTCGAAGAAGTTGGCGAAATCTGCAATGCTGGAACAGGGTGCGGTTCGTGCCAGCCTTTAATTCAGGATATTCTAGATTCGCAAGGTTTTGATTAATTAAAAATATAGTTCTCTATTTTAAATATTTAGAGCCTTTAATGGAACAAAAAGGCTTTTACACTAAATTTCGTTAGTGTATAATCTTAGAGTCTGACTTTACTAATGTATTTTAAGGAGATTAATTAAAAAGATTTGCTTATCCAAAATTGCAAATCGAAAATCTAGTTATTAAAAAATGGACGATCCCTTTAGTTTATTCTTACTCTTTCTTGCCGAGATTCCTACCGGCGATGAACCTTTAAGCATAGTTTCATTCTTATTTAGTTTGCTCATCGTATTCCTTTTGGTTTTGGGGAACGGATTTTTTGTGGCATCGGAATTCGCCCTTGTTGCGGTTAGAAAATCTCGCATTGAATCACTTGCTAGAGAAGGAAGCAAGGCGGCTAACAGATTGTTAGAATTGCTCAACAATCTCAATGCATACATTTCTGCCACCCAGCTGGGTATAACGCTTTTTTCACTTGGCTTAGGTTATATTGCTGAGCCTGCTATTGCTGATTTTATTGGTCCGGCATTGATGAAATTGGGAGCGGCAACTGGAATAACTTTTCTCGCAAGCCCGACGATTGTCGCAACTATTTCATTTGCTATTGCTTTTTCAACCATAACTTTTCTGCACATAGTTTTTGGTGAACTTGCTCCGAAAACGGTGGCTCTCGAATTATCCGAAAGAGTTGCGTTAATTATCGCTCTTCCGCTCAAGATTTTTTACAGGGTTTTTTATTATCCGATTCGTGCCCTAGATTGGACGGGAATTAAGACCGTAAGGCTTTTTGGTTTGAAACCTTCGGGCGAACACGGTTCGATTTACACGGAAGAAGAAATACGCCAACTCATTAATATTTCCGAAAAAAGTGGTCATCTTAATGAAGAAGAGCGAAAACTCATTCACCAGGTTTTTGAATTTTCGGAAACAACTGTTCGTGAAGCGATGATTCCACGGACGGAAATTATTGCAATTCCCGTTACGATGCCAATTGAAGAAATTGCCGCAACTTTCCGCGAATGCGGATATTCGCGTCTTCCTGTTTACCGCGAATCAATGGATGACATTGCCGGAACGGTTCACAGCAAGGACATAATGATAAACCTCTTAACTCCTGATAAATTCCGCATTGAAAAAGTCCTGCGAAAGCCTGTTTATGTTGTTGATACTGCACGGCTCGAAGATGTTTTACGGCAGATGCAAGCAGAGAAATTCCACTTCGGATTTGTAGTAGATGAACATGGCGGAATCGAAGGGATTATAACCTTGGAAGATTTGCTTGAGGAAATTGTTGGTGAGATTGACGATGAATTTGATGAGGAAGTTGCTGAACAAATTCACAGACAAGATGATGGCAGTTTTGTTTTAGATGGCGGACTTGCTGTGCGGGATTTGAACCGCCAACTTGGTTTAAACGTGCCCGTTTCCGATGGATATACTACGATCGCCGGATTTTTAATGAGTGAGGCAGGACAAGTTTTAGAAAAAGGCGAAAGCGTAAAATTTAATGGACACATTTTCAAAATCGAAGAGGTTGATAAGCGTCGCATTTTGAAGGTTCGTATGGAGAAAAGTAAAAAATGAAATTCAAATTGTTAGTTTTATTTATCTTTGTTTTTTCAGTTTCAGTTTTTCCACAGGAGATGAATTACGAAATTGAAACTTATCTCGAAGACACCGCAATTGAAAAATCTTCCAGTGAGATAAACGCAAGAGTAATCATCAAAAACAAAGCAGAAGAAACTTTGTTAACCTCGCGTTTGCAGAGGCTTTATTTTCACTTTTCAAAATGTCCGATTGAAACCGTTTGTAAAAAAAGCGGTGATATTTATACTGCATCTGCACAAATTCCTTTCAAAAAGATCAGAGAAGATAAGAGTTTTGAATTTACCGTGAACTTGGCAGATTTGTTTTGGATGGAAGGAAGTATCAGCCATTTTTCAGCAGAAAATAAAAAGAATTTTAGTGTGATTCCAAAAGATAATATTTATTTCTACGCGGGAACAAAAACATTGGACGGCTACAAAAAAAAGAATAAAGGACCTTTGTATGATAGCAACGGGAAATTGATTAGAGTTGTTGTTAAAAAAACACCCATTTACAAAGAAATAAATTCTAATGTTGTAGATGTGACGCTTAACTAAAAAAACAGTTAACATTTATTTAAGGTGAAGGGACGAGTGAATTTTAGTATTTCACTTGTCCCTTTCTGATATTCACGTTAAATTTACTGTCATAAGATTTTCAAAATTTAATTACGGAGTTTTTAATAAAAATGAGTTTAATAGTAGATGTTTGGGCAAGAGAGATTTTAGATTCACGCGGAAATCCAACCTTGGAAGCGGAAGTGACTTTGGAAAGTGGACAAGTTGGACGTGCGGCAGTTCCGTCCGGTGCTTCAACGGGAGAGAATGAAGCCGTCGAATTGCGTGATGGCGACAAAGAAAGATATTTAGGCAAAGGGGTTTCCAATGCCGTTGCCAACGTAAACGACAAAATCAGCTACGAATTGGAAGGTTTAGATGCCTTGGATCAAACTGTTATTGATGAAACATTGATTGCTCTCGACGGCACAGATAACAAAGGAAAATTAGGTGCTAATGCACTCTTGGGAGTTTCGCTTGCGACCGCACGAGCCGCAGCTAATTTCTTGGATGTACCGCTTTATAAATACATCGGTGGATCAAACGCAAAAGTTTTACCAACGCCAATGATGAACATTATCAACGGCGGTTCGCACGCAGATAACAATGTGGATTTTCAGGAATTTATGGTTATGCCTGTTGGTTTTGAAAGTTTTAAGGAGGCACTTCGGGCAGGAGCAGAAATTTTTCACAACCTTGCAAAAGTTCTAAAAGGACACGGATATTTAACAACAGTCGGTGATGAAGGCGGTTTTGCACCGAACTTAAAGTCAAATGAAGAAGCAGTCGAAACAATTCTCGAAGCAATTGAAAATGCCGGTTACAAAGCAGGCGAAGACATTTTAATTGCACTCGATCCTGCCTCAAGCGAATTTTATCAGGATGGAAAGTATGTTTTTCATAAATCAGACAATCGTGAACTATCTTCGCAAGAAATGGCGGATTATTGGATAGATTGGACTGAAAAATATCCGATTATTTCCATTGAAGACGGAATGGACGAAAACGACTGGGATGGTTGGAAATATCTGACCGAAAAGGTCGGTAAAAAAGTCCAACTCGTCGGCGATGATCTGTTCGTAACAAACACAAAATTCTTGCAAAAGGGAATTGATATTGGTGCAGCAAATTCAATTCTTATCAAAGTAAATCAAATCGGAACTTTGACCGAAACTCTTGATGCGATTGAGCTTGCCAAAACAAACAATATGACGGCAGTTATCTCGCATCGTTCAGGTGAAACGGAAGACACATTTATTGCTGATCTAGCCGTTGCAACAAATGCAGGGCAAATTAAAACAGGAAGTCTTTCACGGTCTGACCGCATAGCGAAATACAATCAATTATTACGAATCGAAGAAGATTTGGACACTTCAGCAAAATATTTGGGACGCAAATCTTTTTATCAAATCAAGAATTAAAATCAGCCACGAACAAACACGAAGTTTCACAAAAATTAATAATTTTTTTTCGTGACTCTTTTGTGTTCATTCGTGGCTAAACTATTTACATGAAAATCTTAATTATCGGCGGAACAAAATTTTCCGGTCGTCATCTTGTAAAATCAGCTTTGGCGAATAATCATGAGGTGACGATTTTTCATCGTGGAAATCATTCGACTGACGATTTAGGCGATGTCGAAGAAATCATTGGTGATAGAAATTTTGATCTGGAAAAACTCGCAAATCGAAATTGGGATGTTTGTGTTGATATGTGCGGGTATTTACCGCAATGGGTAGAGAGTTCCGCAAAAGCATTAAAAGATTCAGTTAAAAAATACGTTTTTATTTCCTCAATTTCTGCCTACAGCGATTTAAGCGAAGCTGATTTTGACGAAAACACAAAACTTGCACAACTCAACCCCGAACAAGAAAAAAGATTTGCAGAGGTTGATACAACAAAGGATTTTAATGCCGTTGATTTAGGCGATATGTATGGGGCATTAAAAGTTCTTTGCGAAGAAATCGTCTTAAAAACTTTCCCCGAGAATAACCTAATAATCCGTCCCGGTTTGATCGTTGGTGAACAAGATTTTACAGATCGTTTCACTTATTGGGTTATGCGTGTGGCAAAAGGCGGTGAAGTTTTAACTCCAGGCAATCCCGATGCTTTTGTTCAATTTATTGACGCAAAGGATTTAATGCGTTGGTTAATTCATTTGTTAGAAAATGATGAAACGGGCATATTCAATGCAGTTAATAAACCTTTTGAAATAACTTTTGGCAAAATGCTCGAAGAGATAAAAAATGTTAGCCAAAGCGATGCAAAATTTACTTGGGTAAGCGAAGAATTTATGCAGGAAAATGAAGTTGCTCCTTGGTCAGATATGCCTCTTCATCTTCCCAAGTCGCTTGCAAATATGCGAGCGGCAAATATTGATAAGGCTTTAGAAAAAGGATTAAAATTTCGTCCATTAAGCGAAACCGTTTTTGACACCTTAAATTGGCGAAAAGACATTGATACCGAAATGAAAGCCGGAATTTCTGAACAAAGAGAAAAAGATTTACTGCAAAAATGGCATCAAAAAGAAGCTGAATAAATTACAAAAAACTTCCACTACGCATCTTTTTTGTTCAAATCAGAACAATCTGCGATAATAATCTAATCAAATCCATTAAAATCAGATAATTTGGAGAAATTTATGTTGAAGAAAACTATCAGCATTTTCTGTGTTCTATTTGTTCTTTTCTCACTCGTAACTTTTGCAAGTGCAAAAGATATGAGCAAAGAGATCAATGCCGCAACTGAGAAAATTATGCCGCAGGTTATTAAGTGGCGTCGGCATATTCATCAGAATCCTGAGCTTTCAAATCGTGAATTTAAAACAGCGAAAATGGTTGCTGACCATATGCGTGGTCTTGGATTTGAAGTTAAAACGGGAATTGCAAAAACGGGCGTTGTCGGGATTTTGAAAGGTAAACAGCCGGGACCAACGATTGGGCTACGTGCAGATATGGATGCTCTGCCTGTAAAGGAAAGAGTTAATATTCCATTTGCGTCTAAAGTCGTTACAGATTATCAGGGCAAGCAAGTTCCTGTAATGCACGCTTGCGGACATGATACGCACGTTGCGATTCTGATGGGAACGGCGGAAGTTCTTGCGAAAATGAAGGATAAAATTAAAGGAACGGTCGTGTTTATCTATCAGCCTGCCGAAGAAGGTCCACCTGAAGGCGAAGAGGGGGGAGCGGAATTAATGGTTAAAGAAGGCGTGATGGACAATCCGAAAATTGATGCAATTTTTGGACTTCATATCAATTCCCAGACTGAGATCGGCACAATACGTTACAAAAAAGGTGCGACGATGGCTTCTTCAGATTGGTTCAAAATCAAGATAAAAGGTAAACAAGCACACGGTTCAGCACCTTGGGCGGGAGTTGACCCGATTGTTACCGCATCACAAATTATTCAAGGTTTGCAAACGATTGTTTCCCGTCAATCTCGTTTAACGACTGCACCTGTCGTTATTACAGTCGGCAAAATAAACGCTGGAGTTCGTGAAAATATAATTCCCGAAACTCTCGAAATGGCTGGAACGATTCGCACGCTTGATTCGCGTATGCAAAAGGATGTTCACGAGAGAATTAAGAAAACTGTTAAAACAATTGCTGAAAGTCAGGGAGCAACTGCAACAGTTGAAATTGATACGAAAACGCTTGTTACATTTAACACGCCAGAATTAGTTGAGAAAATGCTTCCATCGCTCGAAAAAGTTGTTGGAAAAGACCGTTTAATTGAATCCGAATGGACGACTGGTGCGGAAGATTTTTCATATTTCGGTACAAAAGCACCAGCATTTTATTTCTTCGTTGGTGGAATGCCAAAAGGCAAAAATCCTTTGGAAGCGGCAGGACATCACACGCCTGACTTTTATTTGGATGATAGTCGTTTGGACGTTGGAATAAAGGCGTTTGCTAATATCGTTTTTGATTACTCAAAATAAGATTTTCTGCCTGCAGATGAACGCGAATTTTCACGAATAAAAGAAATATGTTTCGTGTGTTTCGCAGGTATATTTTTGATTTATAAATTATGAAGTTTTTAGTTGTTTTTGCTTTTCTATTTCTTTTTTCTTCAACCTCAATTTTTGCCCAATATCCAATTAAATTAGATAGCCTCGGAATGAAGGTTTCGGCGGACGAGAATCGGGAATTTTCTTACACGGATAAAAAGAATGCCTATTATTACGCACGGACGCATTCTAATTTTAATGAGGAATGGTTTGCGGGGTGGAATGTAAATACGCGTAAGGTTTTGAAGGATTATGAACTGCTGATTGACGGTAAAAAACTCGACCGTATGAAGTCGGAAGTTACGGTTTATCCGAATCGAATGAAACGAATTTATTCGAATTCAAAGGAAACTCTTTTGATGTTTGATAATAGAAACATTGTCGGAATCAAACTCGAAAATGTAATGGGTGAAAATATTTCTCTGAAACTTGCGGGCGATTTGCATAAATTTGAATCAGTTAGTGAAAAAGGCTTTTTTGTCATTCCGAAAGAAGCCGATAAAGATTTCATTTTGGTCGCACCTTGGAAGGATATGCAGTTTAAGGTTCAAAATGAGGTCATTTCGGCAAGTAAAGACGCTGGCGGTTTTGTTTTTTTATATGCTTCAAAAAAAGATGATGCCGTGAAAATGCTAGCGGATTTTCGTGCGAATAATGGGCGTTGGTATCAGGAAAGAATGAATCGGATGAGCGATTTGATAAACAAAAATAATCCGCTTGAGACGAATGATGAAAAGATGAACAAGGTGATTCCTTGGCTGATTTTGACGACTGACCAACTCATAACGAACCAAATGGGACGCGGAATCTATGCGGGTTTACCTTGGTTTACGGATTATTGGGGACGCGATATGTTCATCACGATGCCCGGTGCTTGTCTTGTTACGGGACAGTTTGATACGGCAAAAGATGTCTTAAAATCCTTCGCAAAATTTCAAAACACTAACAGAAAATCAAAGTATTACGGGCGAGTTCCAAATCGTGCAAATCCAGATGGAATTCTTTATAACACAACCGACGGAACGCCGCGTTTTGTGATTCAAATTTTGGATTATGTGAAGTATTCGGGCGACACTTCGATAATCAAAGATTTATATCCAAACGTAAAAAGAGCGGTAAACGGTTCGCTCAAAAATTGGGTTGACCGCAAAGGTTATTTGACTCACGAAGATGCCGACACTTGGATGGATGCGAAAATCAAAAATAGAATTCCGTATTCGCCGAGAGGAAATCGTGCCAATGATATTCAATCGCTTTGGGTTCAGCAATTGGAAGCATCTGCAATAATGGCGGAATTTATGGGCGAACCTGCAAATGCTAAAAAATGGCGTAGGATTGCCAGAAAGGTCAAAAAGAATTTTGCAAGAGATTTCTTTAATTCCAAATACGAATATATGGCAGACCGCATAACTGCTAGAAACAGAAAAGATTTCAAACTTCGTCCAAATCAGCTTTATGCTTACGAGTTGGTTAATTCCGAAGAGAAAAAAATGAAAATAACTAAGAAGGTTTGGGAATCTCTGGTTTATCCATGGGGCGTTGCGTCTTTGAGCCAAATGGACAAGGATTTTCACCCATATCACGAAAATTGGAATTACTATCACAAAGACTCCGCTTATCACAACGGAACAGTTTGGCTTTGGAATAATGGAATGGCAATGCAACGTATGATTGAGCAAGGACAGAAAGAAATTGCTTATAAACTCTTTGAAAATATGAACTATCAAGCATTTAAGGAAGGTGCGGTTGGAAGTTTGAGCGAGAACGCTGATGCTTTGCCGAGAGATGGAAAGAAACGCGGAAAACTTTCGGGAACTTTCCTGCAGGCTTGGTCAAACGCCGAACACATAAGAGTTCTTTATCAGCAGTTTTTCGGAATCCGTCCAGATATGCTCGAAAACAAAATTACCATCGAACCAAAAATTCCTGCTGAACTTACTGAAATAAAAAGCTCAGTTTTAGTTGGAGATGGAAAGTTGAAATACAGCTTCAAACGAGATGAAGGTGAGATATACATTTTTTCAGGGGAAAACTTGAAAACAAATTTAATTATCTCACTACCAAAACATAAGCGTTTTAGTATGAATCTAGAGCCGAATCAGATAATAAAAATTACTGTAAAAGATAGTGTTGCTGAGGTTGAAAACTCGATAGTGGTCAAAAATACGTCAATAAAATTCCGCGTGATGCAGGATAAGGAAAAGATGAAAAAAATTAACGAGAAAAACCAATTTTTTGCAGGAACTGATTTTGTTAAACCCTTCCTGCAAAAGAATTTGAAGAGTCTGAGTAAATTTCATGACCCACCTCTGACCTTTTAGCCTTGAGAAAAAGACTTTTTGTATAAAAGATGCGTGAGATTACATTGCTTACGCATCTTTTTTTTGTCTGCAAATTTGAATTAAAAATGAGAATTTATAAAGACGAAAACTTTATTGCTAAAACTTCCGTAAAAGCCTTGAGAGGAGAAAAGTATGACAACCAAAAAAGGTTTTTTATCAGGAAAACTTTTAATTTTCAGTTTTTTGTTTTTGAGTTTAGTAAGTAGTGCTTTTGCGGCTGAAAAATCAAAAGCGGACTATGAAAAACTAAAAGAGAATATACAAAAAAAGCTTGATGAATGGCATAAAAATGCAAAATTCTCAGGAGCTACTGTTGGTGTAACTTTAGCAAACGGCAAATCTTTTGGTATTGCAACAGGTTATTCTGACCGCGTGAAGAAAACGCCTATGAAACCCGATGATTATATGTTGGCGGGAAGTGTCGGGAAAACTTATGTTGCGGCAGTCGCTTTGCAACTTGTGGCAGAAGGCAAGATTAATCTCGATGCAAAGATCGAAAAATATCTTGAAAAAGAAAAGTGGTTTGCAGAATTGCCGAATGCAAAAGATATAACTGTTCGAATGTTGATGAATCATACAAGCGGCTTGGTTCGGTATGAATTCAATCCGCAGTTTGTAAAAGATTTACTTGCAAATCCTTACAAGCAGTGGAAGCCCGAAGAACAGGTCGCATATCTTTTTGGCTCAAAAGCACCATTTGAAGCAGGGAAAGGTTGGAATTATTCCGATACGAATTACATTGTTTTGGGAATGATTATTGAAAAAGTTTCGGGCAAAAGTTATTACGAATTGGCGAAAAAGCGAGTCTTAAAACCGCTTCAGTTAAAACGAACAAAACCTCAAATGAGTCCTGATATAAAAGGTTTGATTCAAGGTTATGCCGGAAAGGGAAATCCTTTTGGTGGTGAAGATGAAGTTTTGAAAAACGGTAAATTTGTTTTCAATCCGCAATTTGAATGGACGGGTGGTGGAATGGTTTCGACGGCGGAAGATTTATCGCGTTGGGCAAAAGCTATGTATGAAGGCAGAGCTTTTTCAAAATACGCCCTCAAAGAAATGCTCGAAGGCGTTGAATCTCCGCAACTTGGTCGCAATGCAAAATATGGTCTTGGAGTCATAATCCGCCCAACATCAAAAGGTTTAACTTATGGGCATAGTGGATTTTTTCCCGGGTACTTTACAGAAATGATGTATTTCCCAAAAGAAAAGATCGCAATTGCTGTTCAGGTAAATTCAAGTGTACCTAGAGATATTGGAAGACCTTTGGGGCGAACGATTATAGAGGTTTTTGAGATTCTCCAAAATAACAGTGGGGAATAAAAAAGAGCACTTGTGATTAAGACAAGTGCTCTTTTTCTTTAGCAATTTGAAATTTAGTTTAGTCTTGAATATGTGCTTCGACGAACCACAAGAGTTTGTCAATTCCGCGTGAAACTTCTGTAAATAGATCTTCGGTATCAGCGTCTCCCGCTTCTGCTGCATCTTCTATGTTCGCACGCACCTTTTTACCAAAATCTGCAAGAGCAGTAGAAAGTGCATCTACATGATCGCGCCCGCTTGTAATCTCCATCGGGTATTGATTTAGAGTTGATTTTTCTGCCGATACTCGAACTGTTCCTTCTGCTGTTCCGCCTAGGGTCGTAACTCTTTCTGCAATCGTGTCCGTGTAGCCTTCAACTTCTTCTGCCACTTGGTCAAATAATTCATGTAAGGCAATAAAGTTCATTCCCTTTACATTCCAATGGGCTTGCTTAGATTGTGATTTCAGATCAAGTGAATCTGCAAGTCTGGCATTTAAGTGTCCTATCATTTTTTCTCTTGTTTCTTTATCAATATCAATTTTTGTACTGTGCATAATATATATTTTATTCCTCCAATTTAGAATTATTCTAATTCTAAATATGTTAAAAGTCAAACTGAAATAATCTTAAGTTAAAGATCAGAATCTTATCTAAGGCATAGCATTTGCAATTTACATACCTTGAATAGATTAACGATGATTATGTATTGAAATAATTCAAAGTTGCGAAAACACAGAACAGTTTTAACATAAGTTTTTTAGATGTTGTATGAAAATCATTCAGTGGTTTAATTGAATCAATCATTATTAGAGAACAAGGAGGAGTAAGTAAATTATGGCAAAAGAAGTTTTAGAAATTGATGGAAAAGAAGTTGTTGTTAGAGAAGATACAGCTAAGGCATACCGAGGCGTTAAGTGGTTTTTGGGAACTTTATTAATGATTGTTGCAATCACAGCATTTTTATTGTTCGGCGGTTTCATAGGAGCAGTGAGCGATGGAGAGTTAAACACTCCCGAAACTAGAACAGGAACAAAGCTTTAAAAATTAAGTATTTATAAAGAAATTAAGTGTAGCTAATCTAAAAGAATTAGCTACACTTAATGTTTTTTAATAGTCCTATATGATGTATTTAAAGAAAAGTTAAGGTAAACTGTCTCCTTTCGTAGCTTGCATTTCAAACAAGTAAACTTGTTTTAAGAATATATGTTTTTTCAAGATAATAATACAAACACAAATACAGCCGAATACATTTCAAGTGTTGCTTACAAATCAATTGAAAATATCTTTACTAGCATAGTATCTCAAATGCCATATATCGTAGCGGGACTAATTGTTTTAATAGTCTTTTGGATTATTGGGAGAATTGCTAAAAAGATATTTTTGTCAACATCAAAACGGACGAAAATGGATTTGCGATTGCGAATTTTGTTTAGCCGTTTATTAGGATTACTTGTTTTTGTGATAGGTTTTTTTGCTGCTTTAACCGTTATTATTCCTAATTTTACATTTGGTAATTTGATAGCAGGTTTAGGATTTTCTTCATTTATTGTTGGATTTGCAACAAAGGATATTCTAAATAATTTATTTTCAGGTATTTTAATTTTGTGGGAACAGCCATTTAAGATTGGCGATTATGTTTTTGTCGAAGACAATGAAGGTGAGGTTGAACATATAGGAATTCGAGCGACAAATTTGAAGATGGTTGATGGCGAAAAGATTTTGATTCCAAATAGCATTATGTATTCCACTGCTTTGATAATCAGAGCGGCGGGAGATGCCCGTAGAATGAAGGTAAGTGTAAATGTTGATTATCAGTCCAAGGTTGAACAATCAAAAGAAAAATTACTTGAAGCACTTGGAAAAATTGAAGGAGTTTTAGAAGATCCGAGTCCGTCTATTTATGTTACAAATTTAGCCGCCGAGGGAATAAATCTGACGGTTTATTTTTGGATAAATCCTGAATTGAGTAGCCCTCTAAAATTGTTTGATGAAGCTTCAACAGTTATAAATCGGACTTTAAGGAATTCTGGAGTAAAGCTGTTTCCACAAAAGCCTCTGTTATTAGAAGAAATCACTCTATCAAAAAAAGATAAAAAAAATAAGGATGATTTTATATAATTTTAGCTATTTAATAAAAAATATGGACTAGCAATTTTTAACTTTTCTACCAACTGCCCATATTTAGATATTTCAAAGCAAGTTCTTGAGCTTTGAAGACTCTTTCACCGTAATCAGTTGGAGTATAAAGCTTGCGGGCAATGCCATTTTCAGCCTCATTTCTCTCTTCTTCCCAGGATTCGAGCAACTTTTTATCCATCATTCTTTGTAAAGTCACGTAGATAGTTCCTTTTTTTAGTCTGCCTCCTGATTCATCAACCATTTCAAGTCCAAACATATCACCTTCATTTAAGAGCATTTCCATAATTAAAAACTCTTTACCTGAAAGACTTGGAAATTCGTTGTTTTTCATTATTTTGTCCTCAATCAGCAGAATTTTAGAAAGCACCCTTACAATATGTAAGTTTTTATGTTGAGTCAAGATATTTTTCTGCTTGTTAGTTAAGGATTATCAAATTAAACTTAAAATATGTTGGTATTAGGAATAGAAAGCTCTTGTGATGAAACGGCGGCGGCAGTTGTGCGTGATGGCAGAGAAATGCTCTCATCTGTGATTTCTTCACAAATCGATATTCATAAGGAATGGGGTGGAGTTGTTCCCGAGCTTGCTTCGCGTGAACACCTTATTAAAATTGATCCGATCGTAGAAGAGGCTCTCGAAAAAGCGAATGTATCATTACAGGACATAGATGCGATCGCCGTCACGCAAGGTCCGGGATTGGTCGGCTCTTTATTGGTCGGTGTCTGTTATGCAAAGGCTTTAGCTTTTGGTTTAGATGTTCCAATAATTGGTGTAAATCACATTGAAGGACATTTTTTCTCAGTTGAATTTGATAATCTGCCGACTGAGTATCCGGCGATGGCTCTGATAGTTTCAGGTGGTCATACAAATCTTTTTTACGCCCCTGAGAAGGGGAAATATAAAATTGTTTCTCGCACAAGAGATGATGCGGCGGGGGAAGCTTTTGATAAGGTTTCGAAAATGTTGGGACTTGGTTATCCGGGCGGTCCGATAATCGAAAAATACGCAAAAGAGGGAAATCCAAAAGCTATCAAGTTTCCGATCGCAAAAATCTCTGATGGTCGTCCTGATTTCAGCTTTAGCGGGCTTAAAACAGCCGTAATGCGTTACTTGCGGGAAAATGAAGTTGAGCCTGTTAAAGAGGGACGAGAACCAAGTCAACATATCAAAGACATCTGTGCAAGTTTTCAATATACTGTCGTTCTTGCTTTGACGAGGACAATGGAAAAACAGGCGAAAGAATACAATCCAAAAACTTTAATTGTTGCAGGCGGAGTAGCTTGTAATCAGGCTTTGCGTGAGGCTTCCGAAAAGATCGGTGAAAGGCTGAATCTACCTGTATATTTTCCTTCAAAACATCTTTCAACAGATAATGCAGCAATGATAGCGGCGGCAGGGAATTTTCATCTTGAAAGAGGTGAAAGGTCAGATTTGGATATAACCGCAGATGTAACGATGCGTCTGCAAAATATTGAACTTGAAGACGCCGACTTAAGAAAGAAAAAAGTTCGTTATCGCCTGTAAAATCTTGCAAATCTTATCTTTTGAAAGTTAGTATGTCTGTTAGAATTTTTTCTTTCCCCAAGAATAAATAGGAGATCTATCAATGAAAAAGTTTATTTCAGTATTTTTGCTAATCGGTATTTGTTTGGTCTATTCATCAGATTTTTACGGTTTTGTAAATGAGGAAAATGTAATTTTAAGATGTGCTACACCGAATTTTGAAAAGGAATATAAAAACTCAAAAGCGGTTTTTATCGGAGAAGTCATTAACGTAGAAAAAGATGGCAACAAAAAAATTACTGAATTTAAGGTAAAAAAATACTGGAAGGGAATTAAAGAAACCAAGGTAAAAGTAACAGTTTATGAGAACCCTAGATTCCAGTCACCTTTTGATGAGGGCGAAACTCATGTGGTTTTTGCAAAAGATGATGAAGAAGGCGGTTTGCGGGATGGCAGGTGTTCCCGCTCAAAAGATATGAACGGATTTTCACCCTTCCTAAAAGATGATTTGAAAAAGCTTGGAAAAGGAAAGACCTGTATAGATTTGGAAGGTTAGAAAAATTGGAAAAATCAGACAGTGCGAGCAATTGTATAGACATACACTTTGTTCGCACCTTTTTTCTTAAGGACTTTTGCACATATAGAAGCTGTTGCACCTGATGTAAAAACATCATCAATGAGCAATATATTTTCATTCTTTATTAATTTCTCGCGTTTTACCTCAAAAGCTTTTTGCACACTTAATTCTCTTCCTTTTTTGTCCATTCCTGCCCGATGAACTTGAGTATGCTTTGTGCGAATGAGGCTATATTCATCTAAAGTTAAATTTGTCTCTCTTGCCAAAACTTTTGCTAGAACGGATGCTTGGTTGAAGCCACGTTCCAGTAATCTTTGTTTAGATAATGGTATAGGAATAATTCGATTTACATCTTGGAAAGGTTTTTCAAAATAAGATTCGATGAATAGCTTTTTTAGTCTTTTAGAAATGAAAGGTTCTTTTTTTAGATTTAGGATTGAGGCAGAGAGTCCTTTTTCATACTTGCCAGCCGCCCTTGCTGTATCATAAAAGTGTTCATCACATTGGTGACAGAAAGTTTCGAAATCAGTAGGTTTATCACTCAAAAATCTACCGCATTTATGGCAGATCGTTTCAGTGTTATCAAAAATATGTGTTTTGCTCCAGCATTTTTGGCAGACTACGCCATCATTAGAACTTTCAACGCTTTTTTCACAGATATGACAGGACTGAGGATAGGCGAGAGTTAGAAGGGAGTCGTAAAATTTGCTTATCATTTAAAACAAAGGCAAAAGCTAAAGAACTCTATCTTTAGAGTAATAAACTTTTGCCTTTTTACTAAAATTTAATTTTCTTCAAGTAAGCCTTTTTCTTGAAGTTCTTGACAATTTAAACAATATCTAGCCCATGGAATTGCATTAAGGCGTTTAGGGTTTACCTCTTCTTCACAATTTTGACATAAACCATATTCATCATCTTCAAGTCTTTCCAAAGCTTCATTAATTAAAACTAACTGTTTTGATTCATTTTCAGAAACAGAAAGCATTACATTTTTGGAATAGTTTTTTACTGCCAGATCAACCGGATCGGGCATTTCCGAGTCATCTATGGATAAATCCTTGCTACTTAATTTACCGATGATAACGTCGCGTTCGGTGATTAGTTTTTCTTTAATTTCTTCTAAGTTTAATTCACTCATTTCTGATATGGATACCCCTTGATAATAGAATAAGCTCGATATAGCTGTTCAATTAGAATCACACGAGCCATTTCGTGTGTAAATGTTAGAACGGATAAGGATAGACTAAAGTTAGCCCTTTTGACAACCGCAGAAGACACTCCTTCAAATCCACCGATTATAAAAGTAATCTCTTTTAGCCCGCGAATTTGCCATTTTTCTACCTCTTTGGCAAGCTTTCTCGAACCAAGCGAGCGTCCCTTCACGTCCAATAAACAAACGAAGCTATTTGGATTCACTTTTTGTAATATACGGTTGCCCTCAATTTCCAAACTTTCGTGTTTTGCTTTGTCCTTAATCTCTGTAATTGAATACTTTACAAAATGCGAAAGGCGCTGCAGATAATTTTCCTGCAACGCTCGCCAATGTTTATTTTTAGTTTTCCCAACCCAAATAAAATGGAATTTCATAAGTTAATGAAAAATGGACAACGGATAATGGAAAATTGTCATATCATCCATTTTTCATTATCCGTTATCCATTAAAATTAAATATTTTCAGGTAGTTCTACTCTTTTAGCGTCTCGCCAAAGTCTTTCCAAGTCGTAAAACTGCCGTGATTTTTCATTGAAGATATGAACGATGAAATCACCGTAATCAAGCAAAACCCACTCGGCAGAGTCATACCCCTCGATTCGGCTTGGCTTGTACTTCATCTGTTTTTTTAGTTGGTCGGAGACTTCATCAGCAATTGCCTGAACTTGTCTTTGGTTTGTTCCGCTCGTAATAACGAAAAATTCCGTAAAACTCGTGAGTTCACGCAAATCGAGCACAACTGTATCAACTGCCTTTTTCTCTGAGGTAGAATGCGTGGCGAGTTTAACTTCTTCATCTATTTCTTCAAACGGGGTTGTCTTAGCTACGATTTCTATAGTTTCAGAAGCCGTTTCCCGCTCAAGAGATTTATTTTTTGTTACTTCTTCCATATTCATTGAGTTTTATATAATCGAACATTTATCGGTATTTGTAAATATTTAAGCATAAATTGTTCTGTCACCTTATTCATACAAATCATATTTTTCGATATGCTTAATAACCTCATTTGCCACAGAATCTTTCCAATCTCCTACATTTTCTCGAATCATCTTACGAATTCTTGTTGCAGAAATATCCAACTGCACAGCGTCTGTTATGAAAATTTTTTCTTTTCCTTTGCAATCCGTAACAGGGAATTCGTTCTGTCCTCTCAAATCAACAATTCTTTCTCGAATCTCATCCGTGACATGTGAAAATCCGATTTCATAATTCGGACGTGTAACAACAATTATATTTACGATTGTTAAGACCTTTTCCCAATCCCGCCAGGTTGTAATCTCTTGCCAGGAATCTGCCCCCATTACAAAGAAAATTTCATCGTTCGGTAGTTCTTTCTTGATTTTCGTTAGAGTCTCGATTGTATAAGGCTTTTCGGGAACTTCCAGTTCCATTTTTGAAACTTTAATTTTCTTTTCATCATTAGTCGTCAAACACAGCATCGCAAATCTATGATAAGCAGAAGTTGGCTTCAAGCGTGATTTATGTGGAGCATGAAAAGCCGGAATCAGAACAAATTCGTCCAGCTTAAAAATATCAGTCAGTTTTTCTGCAATTGTCAGATGTCCATTATGAACAGGATCAAAACTTCCACCATAAAATGCAATTCGTTCCATATTTCTCAGATTAGGTTAATGATTTCCCTCAAACTGTTCTGAGTTTATTTGTTCAGACTCATCTTTTTCTAACAACTGTCTGAAATGATCGGCAATTTCCAACAAAATATATTCAGGACATTTTTCGTCTTCCACGTAAAACTGGTAATCGCCAAAGTGATTTGTCACAAAAAATCTGTTTTCGCTGTAAGTGAATTCCAGCCACATTGCGATTGTGCCATCGGCTTCAAATCTGATTATTTCCGCACCAAAAAGTTTTTCCACATGATCGGCAAAATCATCAAAGAAAATAACTTCAGGGAAATCCACAAAATGCCGTGCGTTTTTAGTAAATTTATCTTTTAATTCTTCAATCAACATTAATCCCTTATTTTTCAAATTTTCTTGAAAACTCTTTTTCTTTTCTCTCCCAAACTTTAGCGGGAATAATCATTGCAAATATTGAATAGATAACGATTAGCCCCATTCCCGCCAAAAAAATATTAGTTCCAGAAATACCGAAATCGAACAAATTAGAAAGCAAGAGCATAAGAAGAGTAAAAATAGCTATTAAAATTGTTGTTAGCAGGGTGTAAATAATTCGGTATCTTTTAACAAACTTCGCTTTTCCTTGTTTGCGGACTGTCGCCCATTTTTCAAGTTCTTCTTTAGTCATTAATTGGAAGATTCCTCTAAATCAATTTCAGTTTTTGAAATTCTGTCCAGCTTTTCTGAAACAGCAAAAATCAATTCTTGAGTTCCTTGTCTTGTAACGGCAGAAATCTCAAAAAACTCACGTCCATCTTCTTTAGCTTTTTCTTTTAGTGTTTCTAATCTTTCGGGTTCATCCAATGCATCCAGTTTTGTTGCTACAACTATTTGGGGGCGTTTAGCTAAATTCTCATCATAGTTTTTTAGCTCATGATTTATTGCCTCGTAATCTTCAACTGGGTCTCGCCCTGAAATTGAGGAAACATCAACTAGATGTAGCAAAAGTTTTGTCCGTTCGACGTGCCGCAGAAACCTATCTCCAAGTCCGGCACCTTCTGAAGCTCCTTCAATCAAACCGGGAATATCTGCCATAACAAAGGTCTTATAATCGCTCACATTTACAACACCTAGATTGGGTTCAAGTGTTGTGAAAGGGTAATCGGCGATTTTAGGCTTAGCGGCAGAAATGACAGAAATTAGGGTTGATTTTCCTGCGTTTGGAAAGCCTAAAAGTCCGACATCAGCAATAAGTTTTAATTCGAGCTGCAATTCTCGATACTCGCCTTCACCACCATTTTGATGGTAGCGTGGGGCTTGATTGGTTGAACTTTTGAAATGTGCATTACCAAATCCACCTCGACCACCTTCTGCTGCCAAAAATTTTTGACCATCTTCCGTAAAATCAAAAAGCAAATCATTTGTTTCGGTATCGTAAACCTCTGTTCCAATCGGAACTTTGACGGTTTTATCTTCACCATCTTTTCCGTATTTCATAGAACCTTCCCCGTGTCTTCCTCTTCCGGCTTTGTGTTCCGGATTGTAGCGAAGATGCAGAAGGGTATTGAGATTTTCATCTGCTTCAAGCCAAATATCACCACCTTTTCCGCCATTTCCACCCGAAGGACCACCTCTCGCAACGAACTTTTCACGCCGAAAAGCCGTTACTCCATTTCCACCATCGCCTGCGGTAACACGAATTTTTACACGATCTATGAACATTAAATTTAATTGTAAGGATTTGGTGACTGGTTAGCAAAAAGCTCTATTTCTTTATATTTACGCACAAAAAGGAAAATACTGTTTTAACAAGAATGTCAAAACAGTATTTTCCGTGAATTATCGAATACTCAAGGTATTCTGGATAATGTTGGCGATTGAGCATGTACACGCATCAATCGCCGAATTTTGTATTCCGAAATCAAATTCTTGCGGAGAATTTTTCCGGTCAGCACTTAAAATGTTTGCACATTTTCTACATTCCGAAGATTGTCAGTGCCGTTAGGTTTTTATTTCGGTGGCTTTACCTCCACCTCCGGTTACGTTCCCGGCAACGAGGCTTACTACATAAAGTAATAAGCGACTTTTAGCTCCTTTTGGTGGTTCCTTGCCAAAAAGGTGTTACTTGTTTTTATTCAAATAACTCAGAAAAGTTTATCAACCTTTCCTAGCAAAACCTTTCGGTTTCGATTCAAGGTGTTATAACAACTACTTTCCGCTTTTCATTGTTCTCAAATAATGCGTCACCGCTCTATTTGCCTATCCTTGTATCGGTCAAAAGCCCGTAAGCATTGTTGACTGTGAGAGGTATAATACACCCGTTTTTCCCAAAGTCAAGTAGAAAATGCTTTAAGTATTTGCATTTTTTGAGCATAAAATTTCCACCTTTTGCACAAAAAATATGCAAGTGCCTGTGGAAAACTCTGTGGAAAACTTTACAAAATCAATGAAGTATTAGGTTTAAGAAAACTCAAATTATTTTTGAAATGTCAACAAAGCTGTGGAAAACTCCCCCAAAAGAAGTCTAAAAAAAATATTTTTATTGTAAATTTTAGTTTGAAATATCTAAATAAATACAAAAAAGATGGCGATAGCTAAAAGTATCACCATCTTTCTTATAAAAATTTTGTAAGTATTTACGCGGCGGCTTTTTCGAGTTCCGGCGAACCTTCAGCATAAACGCTGATAAATTTACCTTTGCGACCTCTTGTTTCAAATTTTACAACGCCATCAATCAAAGAGTACAGAGTGTCATCTTTTCCTTTGCCTACGTTGCTGCCCGGCTTCCATTTTGTTCCACGTTGGCGAGCTAAGATATTACCGCCGAGAACTTTTTCTCCACCATATTTTTTGATCCCGAGCATTTTCGGGTTTGAATCACGTCCATTTCTTGATGAACCTACACCTTTCTTATGAGCCATTTGTTTATTTCAGATTCCAGATTTCAGATTTCAGAAAAAACTCCAAACTCCAAACTCTAAACTCTTTATCCTCCTAAATCTTGTCTATCTTAATTTCCGTATATCCTTGGCGATGTCCGTATTTGCGTTTGTATTGCTTACGGCGTTTTTTCTTAAAAACAATAATTTTCTCACCACGTCCGTGCCCAACTACGGTTGCCTTCACCTTACCACCATCAAGGTTGGTTTTTTTACCGTCCCCGATCAAAAGTGCATCGAGTTCAATTTTTGCACCTTCTTTTTCATCAATCGTTGGCACACGAAGGGTCTCGCCCGCTTCGACGTTGTACTGTTTTCCGCCTGTTTTGATAATTGCGTAACTCATTTTATGAATAATCTCCTTCGTATCAAGTGAATTCTCTTTCACAAGTCGAAACCATAAATTATATGGATGTGCCCTATTTTAGTCAAACTAAAAAGGGTAGATTTTAGTCCATAAGCGAAACCAAAAGCTGTCTAGCTTCTTTACATTTTTTTGATGGAATTTATCGTCCCGTTCAATAATGTAAGAATTTGAGCATTCTGTTTTAACTAACAATTTATCAGTTCTTGCAAAAATCATATATTCATTTCCTTTTTCAATTTTGAAACTTATGCACTGATTTTCAAAACTATTTGGATAAGCAGCTTTGACAGTTATCTTATCCTCTTTAGCTCCTTTCCAGCTCTTTTTCACTTTGAATGTGACTTCAAACGGATAAAAGTTATTTTTGTCTAAAGATTTATCATCAATGCTAATTGCTTTGCCGATAAAAACCGCTTTAGATTTGCGAAAAGCTTTTCGGATTGGCTCAATTTCACATGTGCAGGCAAATATTTGTTGACTAAAAGCTATGATGGTCAACAGCAAGAAGAAACTATAAATTGCTTTATTCATTACCTTTATAATGAGATGAAAAAAATAGTTGTTGCTTTTTTGACTTTCAGTGACCTTTTATCAAAGCGTAAGTTGCGAATGATGCGAGCCAATGTTCACCTGCGTATTCTCCCGAATCAATTTTATCGTAGCTGAAGCTAAAATGTTCGTTTGCGACAGCTATTATTTTTTTATTTTCAAGTGATTTTCCAATTTGGTATAGGCACCATGCACGGCTGAAATTTAAACCGTCGAGGTGTGCTAGTTTGCCGTCGCCACGGTCACTCACTTTTGCAGGTTCGATGAACTTTTCTGGATTATTGCGAAAATCGGGCAAAAATTCATCAAGCCATTTTTCATAATCTTCTTTTGGCAAAACTTTTAGCATTAGAGATGCTTCTTGTAAGCACGGTGAAATAAAATCAAAGCCGCTTGGTTCCCATGTCAAAGGGCAGTTTTTATCGTCTTGATAATAATCTTTTGAGCGTTTGATAATAATTTCTTCGAGGTTTTTGTCGTATTTCTTTGCATAATCGAGTGCGAACGATAAACCGAAAGCCGTGTTTGTATGTTCGCCGACGCGAATTGGATAAGTTAGTTTTGGTAAGAATTCAATGTATTTTTCTGACATCAATTTGGTGAGTGGTTCTAGGTTTTTGGCTAATTGTTTTAAGTTGGGATTTTTCGAATCTTTCAAGCTTTCCGCCAACTTCAAAGCCCAAGCCCAACCGTAAGTTCGCTCATAATTTTTGTTGAATTGATCGTCAAAATATTTAACTTCTGTTTCTATATTTTCTTTGGTTAGATTAGTTTTTAGCTTTTCGATAATTTCGTCGTTTTTCTCAAAATCGGGAAATCTTTCAAATACCTGAACAAGTGTCCAGTGTCCATGAACCGATGAATGCCAATCAAAACATCCGTAAAATGCAGGATGCAATTCTTTCGGAGATTTCAAATACGATTCATCACCAAGAACCTGACTGAGTTTATTCGGATATTCTTTTTGGATACATTCGAATGCAAACTTGTATAAGTATTCAGCTTTGGCTTGGTCAAATTTGGGGATTTCAGTCATTTTGTTCTCAGATAATTTTTCATCAACTAAATTGGAGTCTTGGGGGGAGTTTTGGCAATTCATAGTAAAAATTATGATTAGGATGATTAACATTAAATACTTTTTATTTTTCATAAGATTATGTTGAACGACTTTTTCAAGTGTTTTGATTCTCTAGAAAACTGATAAATACAAAAAAAATACTGTTTCGTTTACTAGATAAATTAAATCCTTAAAGGCTTCTTATAAATGTATTGAAGCATCAAATTTTGTTACAATTAGGGCACATATAAATCGGATTCTTACACGAATTATGTATTTTATTATACTAAAATGCTCGAAAAGAACTTTAAAATTGATGAGTTTACTCTTGATATTAGTAAAAGGGAACTTTTCTACAAGAAAGAGCCTGTTCGCTTGAGTTCAAGGGCTTTCGACATACTATATTATCTACTTCAAAACAAAGGCACAGTCGTAACTAAGGATGAACTTTTGGATAAAGTTTGGGCAGATAGTTTTGTCGAAGAGGCAAATTTGGCTGTACATATTTCGGCAATTCGTAGAGTTTTAAGAGAGAGAAAAGGAGAAACTAAATACATTAAAACTATTTCAGGACGTGGATATAGTTTTATATCGGAAGTTGAGGAAATTGCTTCCAAAGACAATTTGACAAAGGTTGAAAGCCTATCTTTTAATTCTTCTACAATTGAAGAAAGTCCAAGTGCTTCACTAGCGATTTTACCAATTATTTTTGAAGAAAAAGGAAATAAAAATGAATATTTAGCAAATGGAATTACTCAAAGCCTTATAAGTGATTTATCACAGATCAAGAATCTTCGAGTCTTGTCATATAGTGCAGTTAAATCATACAAGAATTCTGAGTTAGAGTTACAAGAAATAGGCTTCTTACTTGATGCAGATAAATTATTTACGGGGTCGATATACGAATATGATAATAGGTTGTCAATTGTAGTTGAATTGATTAATGCAAGTGACAGAAGTTGTGTTTGGGGAAATGAATATGTTTTTGAATCAGATGACATTTTCAAAGTCAAAAAAGAGATATCACAAGTAATTGCAGATAAATTAAAATTAAAACTCAATCATCCAAGCCCTGTAAATGAAATAAATGCCGAAGCACAAAAGCTCTATTATCGAGGAAAATTCATATTAGAAGCTCGCACCACCAAAAAAGAACCAAAAGATTATTTGCTCTCCGCTCTAGATTTTTTTAATAAAGCTGTTGAAATAGATCCTAATTATGCACTTGCTCAAGTAGGCATTGGTACGGTTAATGTTTCACTTTATAACTTAGACTTGGGGGTTAATAAACCCTATGAAAAAGCCAAGAGAGCTTTAAATAAAGCTTTAAGGGCTAATAATGAGCTTTCAGAAGCATATGTACTAAAAGGATCGATGGAGATTATGTTTGAGGATAACTTGTCCAAAGCAAAAAACTCGTTTGATAGAGCAATAAAATTAAACTCAAACAATCCAGATGCTTATCACTGGAAGGGGTTAGCCTGTATGCTTTTGGGCGAATACGATAAAGCCCTTTTACTAGAAGGTATAGCAACTAGGCTTGATCCTACATCTACTAGATTTAATGGAGGCTTGATGAGAATTTTTTTTCATGCGGGGAACTATAAAAAATCTATTATTCAAGCTGAAGAATTGTTAGAATTTGACAATAAAAATCCTTCAGGATATTTATTTTTGGCTCTTAATTACGCCCATTTAAGTCTTTTAGATAAAGCACTAGAGTATATTGATAAGGCAATAAGTTTAAGAGAAAATGCTACATTTTTATCAAACAAAGCATATATATATGCTTTGTTTGATAAAAGAGAAGAGGCTTTCAATATTCTAGAATATATTTCTCAAAACCCAAGTTTTTCGAATGTTGACTCAAGGGAAATTGCTGCCGCCTATGCTGCTCTAAATGAAAAAGAAACAGCTATTGAGTATTTGTACAAGGCGAAACAAGAGAAAAAATACTTGAAATACATAAAGAATGACAGACGCTTTTCAAATTTAAATAGTCTTGAGAAGGTTAAAAACCTTATCGATTAATTTTCCTACATCCTGAATTTTTAGAAATTTTTAGAAATTTTTAAGATTTTCACTTTTTCTTTAGAGTAAAATCTCTACACATACTTAAATTTTGCATTAAGTTAGGCTATCAAATAAATGCAGATTACCAATTGCAATTGCATAGAACAATACTTCCTTGGGCAATTACAAAAAGTTCAGTATGTAAAATTTAAATAGGAGAAGTTACTTATGAAAAAGAAGATGTTTGTTCTCGCAGTTTTTTCTATTCTTACATTAGCGGTTCTAGTTGGCATTTCAAATGATTTGTTTTTTGCCCCAATTACTACAGAAGCTCAACAAAATTCACCAAGGAGCTTTGATGATATTAATGCAGATATCAAAGAAAATAATTCTAACCCCTCGTATGATTTATCAGCAAAGATCGCTAATGACTTATTTACCAATCTGTCTGTTTTAGAAGTTCCCAGCCCAGTTAAAAGCTCACTTACTAATGATGTCGCACTTGCTCATTTGAATGGCACATCACTAATTAACAATGCCAGCATAGTTTCTGCTGCAAATAATCTTGCAACACAAGCTTCTGCACCAAGCTACGCACATACAAATGAAGAACAAGTAAAAGTAGTTAGAACTTTCTTAAATCGTTTAATTCCTGATTTAGTTAAAACGGAAGGAGACATGAATGATTTGGAGGCTTTTGCAGTTTTCGTAGCTACAGTTTCACAAAAAGTTGATAATGAGGCATTTATGGTTACGCCTGCGGAGTTTACAGCAAGTATGAACCAGAATATTTCACAACCTTTTCCGGGAAGTTCTGAGGCTGGAATTGTAAACATAGAAGTAGTTCAAGCAACTCCAAAAATGGAAGAAATGGTTAATGTTATTACGGCGTATGCAAATTCCAAAAACCTTGCTTCTTCAGAAGATATTTTGAATTCAATTGGAATTAATTAGAGATTCAACGGAGAAAAAATAATGAAAAAGACAATTATTATAATGACCTTTTTAGTTCTTACGGGAATTATTTCAAGCGGTTGTAGCAGTCCTGTGCCACAGAATGAATTTAGAATACAAACAAGAAAGAAGTTTCATCTTTTTGGTATTCCATTGCCATTTAGCACAAAGTTACCTTTTGTAAGTATTAACCTGAAAACAAATACAATGCCGGGTTCTCCAAATACAACAGGCACGCGAACCGAATATAATCCAGGAGGACAATTCGTAAACACTGGACTTAATGCCAATTTTGATACTTTTGGTGGAGCGGTTCTTCCTGCACCTTGGATAGTTAAGGCTGCACCTAACCAAGCTCTTTGTGATAGCTCTAGCCCCACTACCTATAATGCAATAGCGGGTAAAAAATATAATTTTAGGTGTCGAGCAAACATTACAATTGATTTTTTAGTTCAACCAAGTTTAGTAAACTTGGCTGAACCAGGGTCAACTCCTCCAGATTATTTATTGTCAGAAGTTCACAAAGATATATCTTTATTATCTGCATCTCAAAATTTGACTGTACAATATTATAAGCAACAGGGAAGTTCTGAAGATTATGAATTGATTGATGAGAAACCTGTTTCTAGTATCATTAATGGAGGCAGAAGTTTTACATTCGAGATGCCCGACACTAATCAAACAAATGGTTATGCACACTATCGAGTTTTAGTAGTAGATAATGTAGATAATAAAGAAATCTATGTTGCTCATGGAGAGTTTGAGGTTATCTATCCTCTAATTATTGACTTTCCTGATCCTAAAAATCAGTAAAAAGAGTCTTGAAAGAGAAGATGTCTATTTAAGCTATCTTCTCTCCTTCTACATAAGTTTGTTAATTTTCTTTTGTCAAAGGATAAGTTGCAGACAAAGCAAGCCAGCGTTTACCTGCATATGCTCCGAAACTGATCTTCCAAAAAAGGCTGTTCGAATTAACGAACAGCCTTTTAATACCTACCTCAAAACTAGCCTCTAGCTTTGGTCGCCGTTGTCGATTTTAAGTTCCGATTCCTTCATTCTTTCAGGCGTCGGATTGATTTTTTTCAGTTCTTCCTTTTTGTCATTCGAAGAATTTACCTTTTTCGGTTCTCCTTTTTTAGAATCACCGTTTGAGGTGAGTTTATAGTTTCCATCATCATCTGTCTCAACACCGAGTTGCGACAGTATTTCGGGAAGACTTAAACCTAATGCTTGCATTTTTTGCAATAAATTAAAGATCAGATTCGGACTCGTATCGGCGAATTTATTTAATCCGGAACCATTTCCATTTCCGTTTCCATTGTCAATCATTACAACCTTATCAATTGAGCCGAGCGGTTCGGCAACCGCTTCAAATACAGGTGCGGAAGATTCGATAATTTCGGGTAATTTTTCGAGAATTGTTTGCAGTTTAGCCGCGTCATTAAATTCTCTCCAAGCCGCAGCTTTCTCTAAGATGGCTTTCGCTTCTGCAAGACCTTGAGCTTCGGTTGCGGTCGCTTCTGCAAGTCCGGCAGCCTGAAGTTTTTCAGCTTCAGCTTTACCCAAAGCACTGATTTTCGCTGCTTCTGCCAAACCTTCTGCTTCGACCGCTTTTGCACGCCCTTCACCTTCGCGTTGAAGTTTTTGTGCTTCGGCTTCGGCTTGAGCAATTTCCGCTTGCTTGCGACCTTCTGCTTCGAGGATTTGTGATTCTTGCTCACCTTGAGCTCTCAAAACAGAAGCTTTTCTTTCGGCTTCTGCTTGTTTTACGACCGTTGCTTCAAGTTCTTTTTCCTTACGCAAGACTTCCTGTTCCTGCACGGAAATTTGCTCTTCAGTTCGGCGTTTTTCGATGCGAACTTCTTCTGCAACAACATCTTGCTTCGCCTGTGCTTCGGATAATGGTCCGGCTTGTCTTGCTCTCGCACGTTCTTTTTCGATTTCTGCCGCAACCTGTGCTTTTTGAATCTCAGTCTCACGATTTGATTGAGCAATTTGTGCTTCAGTTGCAAGGCGAACTTTTTCACCTTCCTGCAAAGCTAATGAAGCCTTAATTTTTGAATCACGTTTCGCTTCAGCTTCACCAATTTCTGCGTCACGCTTAACCTCAGCAGTTCGCTTCTTACCTAAGGCATCAAGATAACCTTCTTCATCAGCAATTTCTTGAATCGTTAATGCGTCGAGTCCGATACCCATTTTTTCAAGATCACCCGCCGCTTCCGTCAATAGTTTTTGAGCAAATGTTTGACGGTCATTGTTAATTTCCTCAACCGTCAAATTACCCAAGATTGCCCGCAAGTGTCCTTCGAGAGTTTGAAAAACAAGTTGGTGAAATTCCTGATCGCTCATTCCTAGGAAACGCTCTGCTGCTGAACGCAATGATGCATCATCGCTTTTAATTTTAATGTTCGCCACAGCTTTAACAGAAACGGGAACACCTTCGACTGTATAAGCCCGCGATGTCGAAAGCGGAACGGTCAAAACATTTAAATCTAAGTATTCAACCTTCTCCAGAAAAGGTTTTACCAGTGTTGCATTACCGCGGACGATTCGATAACCGACTTTCGTGCCGTCATCCAATCTTTGACTTCCCCCAGAAATTACTGCGGCTTTGTTCGGCGAGACCTTTATGTAAAAACCGCTGAGTATCCAGAGAACGACAAAAAGTGCTATGATGACTCCAACAGCTAAGAGAGCTATAAATATAATTGATCCTTCAAACATTTTATTTACCTCAAAATAAACTTGCGTTTCGGCAAGGCTTAAACCTCTAGGTAGAAAATTTCATCCCATTACTTTCTACGCTTTTCCTATCATAAACTTTACTCCGACAACATTTCATAGTTTGTCATGTCGATTGAACTAACAATAAATTCATTTCCGGCGATTTCTTCAATAAAAACCGTTTCACCTGCTTTAATTTCTTTTCCGTCGCGTGTTCTAGCGAGTTTATCAATTCTTTGGTGACGGACATTGAATGAAATTTGACCGATGCTGTCAGGCTTAATATCAACAATAACTTTTGCGGCGTGTCCAACCAACTCGCGGTTTGTAACAGGCGGATCACCTTCATTTGAAACCAAATAAGCCCCAAACGCAAAGACTAACCCACCAAGAACGATGCCGCTTATGATTCCTACAATAATCCCTAAAACTCCGCCAGAACCTAATTGTAAAGCGATTGCACCGATAAACCCGAACGCCACGAGGAACATACTTATTACACGACTATCTAAAATTCCAAACCCGCTTCCGCCGCTTGCATCTACATCAGCATCAAAGTCAAAATCAAAATCCAACGCATCAAAAATATCGCCGAGAATTAAAGAAATCATAAGAAACAGAAATCCGATTCCGCCTAAAGTCAGGAAAATTATAAGAAGTGTGGACATTTAATGTGTGCCTCCGTTAAATAAAGAAAACTTTTTGGAAACCGCTTGGAATAATGTGTGCTTATAATATATTACGAAAATGAATATATCGTAAGTTCAAAAAATCGGATTTTGAGTAAAGGCAAAGCTTTATTGCTTTTTAGATACTTCAAAATTCTCAACTATCTGCCGAAATGCACTGAGATTTTCATCAAATTTTTCTAAGATGGAACTGCCTGTGATGGCATAAATTGAATTATTTGCAAGCACGAATGTTTGAACTTGCTGGACCATACCGTTTTCGGTCTGGAATCGGTGGAGTTGTTGGCAGGCGGGATTTCCATTGACTTGATTTACTCTGTAATCCAGTATTTCAAACTTTGGGAGTGCTTGTCGGAGCATTTCAGACTGTTTTGCAACAAACTCTTCTAGGCTTTGGGTTGGCTCGACAGGGTGATTCGTAATGACAACGTTTGCGGCGAATTCGCCGGGCTTTACAGGAGCCATTATCGTAATCATAGTTCGATCTTCCCAATCATTTGGAAACTCAGTTGTAAATTCGTTGTGATGTAATTTCATATTTATTTTTTCTGAAAAAGATTAAATATTTTGCCAATAATCTTTTCATGCATTTCTAAATGCTTTTCATTATCATAATTGTCTGAGCCGATTGGCTTTTCTGACAGTATCTCGCTTGCAATCTGTTTTGCGGGAAAGTCCTGCACCAAATCACCCAATAAAATTGGAATTGTAGCTTCGGAATCCAGAAGAGTTTTCAAAATGTCCATACCTTTTGGAGAATCTAAGACACCAAGCAAAAAAGCCGCGTAAAACCTCTTGGAAATTATTCTATCCTCGGAGAGTTTTGTAATTTCTTTAATCAATTTTTCCCGTTTGTCTGCGGTGTCTTTAGCTTCCCAAACATTCTCAAAGTTTGGAAGAAGCAGGCTTTCAGATTCCTTAGCATTATTTTTTTTTAGTTCTTGAGAAATTGAAATTCGCCAACGGTCATTCACCGTTTTTGTCTCTAAAAAACCCTTTCGAATACTGCTTGTTTCCAGAAAACTCTGTGCAAGATATTTTACAGCCACATTGTTTGAACCGTGTCCGATTTGGTTTTGGACTTTGATTATAGTCTCATCATCCGTAAATCCTTTCAAAATATCTACGGCTTTCTGTTCATCAATCTCAAAAAGTAAAATCGCCCCATACAATTTTTTAGCTAAATCTTTACTTACGAGCATTTCAGATAAAACAGGATGAACAGAATCGCTTTGGCTTTTGTAGTCCAAAACTTCTTGCAATTCGGGCGGTTCAAAAGTTTTGTAAGCTTTGCGGGTTTCTTCGTCTAAAGAATTAAAATTCAATCCAAGAGCAAAGAGATTATCTTGCAAATACTTTTTACTTTCGGTGTTGGACATCTGAAGTTCTTATTTTACAACAAACAAATATCCTCCGCAGAAAATAATTCAAGCGGAGGATATAAATAAAAGGGAAGCACATAAGTTTGCTATCCGCCGAAAATGGATGACAGCCGATTGACTGCACCTCCGAACATATTTCTTGCCCCCTCACCGATTTCGCTGACAGTATTTGAAACCGCATCGCTGACGTTTGAAGCAACATTTGAAACTGCATCATAAGTTGCGGTAACTGCACTTGAAACCATTCTGTCAACGCCTATCCCGCGTAAGCCTCTATCAGCTAGATAGCCTGCTCCGGCACCGACCGCAAATCCGACCACTCCGCCAATAACCGTTCCGACACCGGGAACAACACTACCGATCGCTGCCCCTGCCATTGCCCCTGCATAAGCACCAGCTGCCCCCGAAGCTGCACCGACAACTGCTTCACCTGCGATTGTTCCGATCGCTTGTGAAAGGGTTGCGTCATTTTGCAAATTATCCCATTGATCGTGAACCGCAAATGCTGTGTTAACAACCGCTCCTGCAACCGCTGCCCCTTTCATCGTTGAACGTGCAACTTGGCTGGCGTTGTTAGTCATCCCAGTTGTTGCCGCACGTGGTCCGTTAACGACTCTTTCGATAACCTCTTCCGTAACACCAGTAGTTGCCCCGATGACAGCATCAGTCGTAACGCCCTGCAAATCTTTTCCTTGTGCAATTGCTGTGACCGTGCTGAATCCGGCACTTATCAAAGCACTGTTGCGAGAGCCACGAACCCCGTCAACAACTGCGTCGGTAGTAGTCATCAAACGATTTTGCGTTCTAAGTAAATTGGCTTGGGTATTGGTAATCTGCTGGTAACTGTTATCAAACTGATAGGAAACTCTTCTTTCAGGAATATTCAATTCACGACGCAAAGAGTTTTCAGAAGGTTCGTTTCCATATGTGTGTCCCTCAAATCCGACATTTCTATATTCTTCTCTCAAGCCAATTTGCGGATTATCTGCCTCTACATAACTCTTACCATTACTTGAAAAAACATTTTCCTTACCTTGTGTTCCCCAAATCGAACCAAGTTCGTTCATGGACGTGATTGGACGAACATTTTGTTGTGTTCCGCGTTGCATATGCGAGGCGTGACTGAGTTCGTGTCCAAGTATAATGGCGGAATTTGAAGGTGCATTGGTCAAATTACCATTTGTATCTTGCACGGGTAAACCGACATTTAATTTGGGATCGTAGTGAACATCAACTGCCGAACCGCTTCCCGGATTTGTAACACTACCGATGCCATCTAGTGTTCGTGGAGCAGCATAAGCATCATTAGCCTGATAATTTAATGTCACTTCATTTGGATTATTTTGAAGTTGATCAACTAAGCGATAGCCTGTTTCATGCCCCTGAACGCGACTAAAAGAATCAGCTGGTTTTACAACAGCCGCAGTATTTTTACCAACCCAATTATCCCAGATAAATCCACCAATCGGATCATTCGGTCTGGTATTAACTCGCGTGCCGGGAGCGATCGCATTCAGGTCTGTGCGAACATTATCAACAAAATCATTCGGCATATTCGGATCATTAGGAATTGTGATTCTTCCCGTGTTGCGAACATTTGATTCGCTTTGGGCAAATTGTCCCGAAGTGCTTCCCGATGTTCCGCCGATTAAAGCGGAATTGTTTTGTTCATTTTGATTTAGTTGACTATTGAGGCGAGCCTTTTGCTGATCGCCATAATTTTGTGCGTCGTTTCTGACTGTATTTGCATTTTTAGCCAAAGGTTTTTCTTGCTGAACCTGTGTTTTTTGAACTCTTGGCTTTGGTGGCGGAGGTTGAACATTTCTTCTAATCCTTGCTCTGCGAACCTGATTCCCCTGATCAATTTTTGCCATTACTGCTTATTCCTCACTAGATTTTTCCAGAGAATTTTTCGCTAAATAAAATTACCGAAAAACTCTGCCTTTGTATCAGTTATCAGAGTTTTTCGGTAAAAGTTTCGTGTCTTGCAAGAATTGTTTAACGGGCAATTGAATTAAAAAGCAATGGGAATGTTGCTAAAGATTGTCCACGGTATTGCGGACGGAATCCAAATAAAATTATCTTTCCTTTTCCATACCCAACTTCGACTAATGCCGCTTTTCCGGCAAGTTTTTCCTTGCCTAAAGCCCAGCCAGAGAGCAAAATTTCTTCGGGCTTTTCTGGATATTTAGCAATGACTTTAACGCGGGAGTTATCTGTTGATTCAAAAACAGGCGAGCGTTCGAACCAGGCAATTGACTTTTTATTCATTCCTTTTGTGACTGGATGAGAAGTATCTAATTCAGTTCGCAAAATCGAGCCTGGAATAAAAAAGTCTCTTTGCTTCCAGTCTTTAGCAATATTTTTAATTGGCAAATCAAATTGCTCAATCGCAAAATTAGATGAACGATTCATAAAAACAAGTGTCCCGCCGTCCTCGACAAATTTCTTCAAATTTTCAACGCCTTTTCCTCTAAGCCCGCCAACATATTCTTTCGGCATAGAGCCTTCCCTGTAACCATTTAAGATTTGATTTGGCGATTGGTCTGGGAAGATTATTACGTTATATTCACTTGGAAATTTTCGTATGATGTTTTTGTTATTTATTGAACGATTTTCAACTGAGCAAGACTTGAGTGACGAACGTAGTAGATGAGAAATACTTGAATCATTATCTTCTAAAACCCATCTAGTCCAACCTTCATCTTTTGATGGAACTGATGATTTATAAACTCCATACAAAAAGTCACCGTTACACGTATAGCTACTAAGAGTAGAACTACCTCCGCTTCTTTTTCGATTGGGCTTTGAAAATTCAAGCGGAGTATTAATAGCAACGAGCTTTGTTCCAAATAAAAGGGCAAGATTATGAGCCGTTACATCATATGGCGGAATTGGTTGATTTTTATTATCTAATAAGTTTGGGTAAATTACAGGTTCGATCATAGCTTTTGCAAATGCACCGTAGGGTTGATCTAATCTGATGATTTTTCGATCATAATCAAATTTTCTTCCATTGTATTCAAACTCACCAACTTCAGTAATTTCTACTCCTGCAGTTTTTAAAGCTTTCAGAAGGTAATAATCATTTTCACTATTTTCTTCGTCAAGAATGTATGCAAAAACCTCGCCTTTTTTTCGAGGGCGTGTTGCATCTTTTCCAATTTTGTAAAATCTTTTGAGCCAAGATTCACGATTTTCGGCGGCGTGAGTCATTAGGTGGAGAGCACCTGTTGTCATATTGTTTGTGATGTCTCGGAGAGTCCATTTTCCGCCTTTCCAGAGTGGTGAATAATTTTTGGATTCTTTTGTTACATCAAATCCTCTGCGGCTTCTTAAATCTTCTTTTTTTACTTCGATTGGAGAGGCGAGATTGGCAGATGCGGTTTCGGATAAAATTCTTGCTCCGCCGTGATAGTGTGAATAGGCACGGGCAGGAGTCCAAGCGTCGTATGTTGTGCCTGTTGTGATTCCTTTGAAACCTTCTTTTCGCATTTGATTGGCGATGTAATTTCCGATCTCTGTGTAGCCTTCAACAATTTCTTTTGGCACATTTGGTTCGACTGGATCAAGGTACGGCGGAACAAAGTATCTAGCACCGCGAGAGCCTTGTTGATGAACATCATGGACAATTTGTGGATGATAGACATTGTGAATTTTTTCGACCGTTAATTGAGTTTCGACTTGTGTGAAAGCATACCAATCGCGGTTGTTATCGTGTCCCACGTATTTGTGATAAAGCTCAGGCGGGCGGGTTCCCTCAAACTTTGTCCCGAGCGTTTTGTCGTACCAATCTTTAATTATGTCAACGCCATCGGGATTTAAACTCGGCACTAAAACGACGATCGTTTCATCCAAAATCTTTTTAATTTTCGCATCATTTGAAGAAACCAATTTGTGTGCAGCAAGTGTTGAAGCAATTGTCGAACCGACTTCAGTTGAGTGTATTCCGTAAGTTATTAACACAAATGTTTTACCTTTTTTGATTAGATTTTGTGCTTCTTTGTCATTTCGTTTTATTAATCTCGGATCAGCAAGCTTGTCGTTGATTTCTTTGTAATAATCCAACTTCTTTAAGTTTTCAGGCGAAGAAATAATCGCATAGGTAAATGGTTTACCCATTGTCGTTTTGCCAATTTCCTTGAAGATCAAACGGTCTGAAGAGGTATCAAGTTTCTTAAAATACTCAACGATCTTTGCCCAATGTGCGAGTTTATAATCATCGCCGGGCGTAAATCCAAGAACACTTTTCGGTTCAGGCGGATTTTTACCGAACGAAAAAACTGAAAATACTAAGATCAATAAAAAGAAGCTAATAATTGCACGATACGAAATTTTATTCATAATTTTTTTGTTTTTTTTGTTTTTTACAGTATAAGAGAAAAGTAAGTTTTTGAAAATCATCTACTTTTTCTGCATTAAATTTCACTTTTGTGTAGTTTATTCCAAATCAGATAAATCTTTATTGAGGTTCTTCCAAATGAATAAGTTCAAAGTTCTCATTTCAATTTTAGTTTTAATATTTTCAATCGAAGTAATTAACGCTCAGGCACCGCCACCTCCTACACCGCCACCACCACCTCCATCAGTTCGCACAAATGATGTGTATTCAAAACCTAAAATCCCTTCCAATTCTACTGTCCGTGCAAGAATTTTTTATGCGGAAACGGGCAGAGCTGTGAAGCGAACTGTGGTTATGTTGATGGCTGAAGATGGTTCGGGCGGACCGAGTAGCTCAAGTAGCGGTGTAACGGATGAACAAGGCTATGTTGAGATAAAAAAAGTAAAAGCAGGAACTTATTATGCCATGGTCAATGCTCCGGGAGTTGTTTCACCGCTTGCCTATACAAACCTTTCGCGTGCGAACAGAGGCAGACAACAGCAAGATATTAAAAAAGCATTTGAAGGGTTTGAAAAGATAGTTGTTGACGGAATTTCGGATGTTGATGTGCAGATTCGGGCAATACGCGGAGGAGCAATCGGCGGACGTGTTATGTATGATGATGGTGATCCCGCCATTGGTGTAAAGGTCGAAGTTCTAAGAAAAGTTGACGAAAAATTCGTTCCGGTCATATCAAACTTCTCAACCATAATTTCGATGTTCTCAGGAATGGGATTTCGAACAGATGATCGCGGAATGTATCGTTTCTCAGGACTTCCGGCTGGTGACTATATAATCAAAGTTACAGAAAGTGCATCTCACACAAACTCCAAAGTGACGCCTTATCGCTCACCTGAAGCTTTGTTGTTTGCGGGAAATTCATTTCTTTCGATATTTTTCCCAAACGTGTTTGATTCTGAATCTGCTGAAACTATCAATGTTCAACTTGGTCAGGAATTCAGCGAAGCAAACATCATTATCCCAAGCCGAAGTCTCTATCAAATTGAAGGAAAGTTAATTTCCAAGAAAGATAAATCGCCCGTTAAGGGACGAATTGCTATTAAAAGGGTAAATGAACAGAATTTATTTTCTTTTTTTAGTGAGTTTGCAAGAGGGCAAGGAAGTGAACTAACAGACGAAAATGGCAATTGGAAGTTTAAGGAATTGCCAAAAGGTAAATACAAACTAATCGTAGAACCAATTGATAACCAAAACTACTTTGCTATTAAAGGAGATGCCATCAATGCAAATCGTGTAGCAAAGATAAATAATGCAAACAATTCTGTTCCAACTCCGCAATTTTCAAAACAAGTAAAAGAAATAACCATTGAAGATCAGAGTCTCAACGAAATCGTGATTGAGATGACTTACGGAGCAAAAATGTCCGGCACTGTTTATACGGAAAATAGTAAAGATATGCCCCAGAGAGTAAATGTTAATGTAGTGAATGAAAATGGTGAATTGATTACACGCGAATATGTCTCAAATTACGCTTACAGAGATTCTAAAAGTAGGGCTAGAAGACAATCCGAAACAAAAAGTCATAAGTTCCAAATAGAAAATATTCCTCATGGAAAAAATACACTTATGGTTGATACTACAGATGATGGATTTTATTTGAAAAGTGCTACATACAAAGGAAAAGACCTTCTCGCTCAAAAATTTGAATTAAAAGAAGGTGATGATCTGAAAGGTGTCAAAATTATCCTCGGGAATGATGTTGGAACCTTAAAAGGTAAGTTGCTCGACGAAGATGGAAAGCCTCTGAAAAACGAAGATTTTGCACTTGTACCAACCGATGCAGTCAAAAGAAAAAATCCCAGTTTTTACAAATCAGTCACGACCAACTCAAATGGAGAATTTGAAACTAATCTTGCTCCACTTGAATATGCTGTCGTTTTCTTTGAAAAGGCAAACTCTGAAAAAGCAAATTTTGATAAATGGCTGGATGAGGCAACAAAAGATGCGAAAAAAGTAAAAATAGAGTCGGGCAAAACGGAAACAATCACAATAAATACAGTTTCGGAAGAAAATTAAATGAATTAAACTTCCGCTCTTACGTTTTTATCCATAACACGCTATAATGTTTTCAGTGTGTTACGGTTTCCTTATACACACTCCCTACAAAAACAACCACATTTTGTACTAAATCAAAACTTTCTTTCAAAATGAATCCCCCCAGCTTTCCGAAATTAGAGGAGCCCAAAATGCGTAAAAGTGAAATTCGTCTTGATTTGCTTATAGTGATAGGCTTGATTCTTTTTGTGCTTAAATTCTTTTCAGGATGTTCAAGTAGTACCCCGACTAAAGCCAAAGCAAATAATGACAAATCTAAACCTGAAGCCACCGAACTAAAATCAGCTAAAAAAACTGAAGCAGAAAAGCTAGAAGAAGCTCGAAGTGGAGCAAAAATAGCTATCAAAAAAGATTCACCTGCCGACACGGTTTTAACCTTTTATTCAAGATTGCGTGAACAGCGTTTTCGGGATGCGATTTTGCTAACCAATCTACGTCCTGCGGTCGAAGGTTTAACTGAAAATGAAATGAAAGACCTAGGAGTTGATTTTGGTTTTCTTGCTCAAAAAATTCCGGCAAAAATTCCTATCAATGGTGAAATCGTTACAGGTGATACTGCAACTGTAACGGTCGAATTGCCCGATAACGAAACTGATAAATTAAAATTACAGAAAATAAATTTACGCAAAGAAAAAAATAATTGGGTGATTTTAACTGTTGATGAAAAGGCAGAAAAACAGGTTAAAAAAGAAGGGAAAAATTATTTCTTCGCACTTCGGATAGACGTTCATCACAAAGAGGCGAAGGCGATGTTGGATAGGATCGGCAAGGCTCAATTGATCTATTCGATGCAAAATGAAGGTAAATTCGGAGATTTGCAAACTCTTATAAAGAAAGGGTTTGTGCCGCAAGATGCAGGAGATTCTAAGACAACAGGCTATAATTACGACATCAAATTAGCCACAGATCAAACACAATATACGGCAACGGCAACACCTGCTGTTTACGGAAAAACAGGGAAACTTTCGTTTGCTTTGAAAATCACTTCAGACAAACAACCTGAACTAATTAGCAAAGATGTTCGCGGCAAATCTCTTTAAAACTTTGTAAATAAAAGGTTACAGGGGTTTAAATTTTTTCTTGATTGTTGTATTTTAATTAGAAATACAATACAATTCGTCAAAACCCCCAGCACGACTCGGACGACAATTAGAGAAAAAATGATTCGCAAATTAGCTTCAAAATTCAGCAAATCGGTGAATAAGCGTGTAGTCGCTCGCCGTTATAAACACCATTTTCCAATTAAAATTGCCTTTGAACTAAATAGAAACACCGGCAGTTTACAGATGCCTGTCAGCAATCTATCAATCAGGGGTGAAACTAAAGACCTAAGTAGTAGCGGTATTGCTTTTATTGTTTCCTCGATACGTTTGCAGGAATATTATTTGGTTGGTGATGGACATACTTTAAATGCAGAGGTTGACCTGCCAAATGGCAAGGTGAGAATGCAGGTTTTGGGAACAAGATACGAACAGATAGGAAAACATATTTCTACTACTCAATACTTAATAGGTGCTAAGATCACCAATATGTCCAACGCAGATAAAGAGGCTTACAAAGAATTTCTGAAAACCAAAAAACACAAGGCAGGAGCTCTTAAATTAGTTGATGAAAGCTAAAAATTAAGAAATTATTAAAGTGAGTAAAAAGTGTCAGAAACTTAAAATCTGGCACTTTTTCTTTTTGTTTGAAATCGTGTTTTAATTTTCGCTATGAAAGAAAAGATCGGAATTGGAATTATCGGAACAGGTTTCGCTCGCAGAACACAGATACCTGCATTTATAGCTTTAGAGAAAGCAGAAATTAAATCAGTAGCCAGCGGCAGCCTAGAAAATGCTGAAAGCACTGCAAAAGAATTTGGGATTGAGCACTGGACAAATGACTGGAAGGAAACAGTTAAAAGAGCTGATGTTGATTTAATTTGCATAACAACTCCGCCAAATTTGCACCTTGAAATGACGCTTTTTGCCTTAGAAAATAGCAAGCATATCTTATGCGAAAAGCCAATGGCAATGAATGTTACTGAAGCTGCAGAGATGACAGTTAAAGCAAAAGAGAAAAGTGATCTTCTCACAATAATTGACCATGAACTCCGATTTACAAATGGCAGAATGAAAGCCTTTGAAATGATTCGGGAAGGCAAACTAGGGAAAATCCGCCATGCTAAATATCACTTTAATAACGCGGCAAGAGGAAATAAAGACCTGCCTTGGAATTGGTGGTCAGATGAAGAACAAGGTGGCGGAGCTTTGGGAGCGATCGGTTCTCACGTAATTGATACTTTTCACTGGTTTTTGGGGGCACGTACTAAGAGTGTTTTTTGCCAGCTCCACACTCACATTAAAGAAAGACCTGTTAAAAACTCCAATGAACAAAGAGAAGTTACAACTGATGATGAGACTTTACTGATTTTGCGATTTTCTGAAAGCAGTTTAATTGAAGATGCTACTGCAAGTGTTTCAATTTCAATGGTCGAAGCAGGAAGTTATCGCAATGCGGTTGAATTTTTTGGAGAAAAAGGTGCAATTCGCATTGAAGATGGCGGAGAGATTTTCCTCACAGACACAAAAGAAAATACTTGGGAAAAAATAGATTTTGATTTGGGTAAAGTTGCTTCTGGGATGGCAGTAAATGGTTGGTCGCGTGGATTTGTAAACATTGCCGATAAAATAACTTCCGCAATTTTAGAAGGAGAATCTAAAGTTGAACACGCCGCAACTTTTGAAGATGGTTTAGCTGTTCAAAAAGTTCTAGATGCCGCACGGGAATCTGACGAAAAAGGTTGTGTAGTAGAAATGGTATAAATTACTGCACAGCTCTTTCAGTTTCTGCCAGATTCAATGGCACATCATCTTTTAATTTATCAAGCAAATCCGGGTTTTTATTTAACGCAGGAATTAAAAGTCTAATTTCTTCGGGCGTAAAATAATCCCGTTTTTTGTTATCTAATTTACTAGCAGGTACATTTTTGTAGAGCCATTCTCTATATTTTATAAGCCCTTCGCCATAGCCTCTGGCAATTGCTTCAAGGTCGGCTCTGCGTTCAAACTTTGTTGTAAAGCTTTTTGAAGCAAGACTCGCTAAACCAAGCAATTCAAACCTATTTTTCTCTGTGTAATATAAAATGTGTGCAAGTTCATGAGCTACAATCCCGCGTATTCCTTCTCCTGGAGCACCTTTTTCAAAGACAGAAGGATTGACGTAAAGAAGATGACGCATTTTTTGAAAAGTAAAAAACCTCGTGTAGGAAAAACGTGCTTTGAAATAATTTGAATTGCTCTTAAAAGTTTTGATTCTGATTTTTTCAAGTTTAATTTCGGGATAAGATTTAGTCACAATTTCATTAACTAAAGCTCTAGTTTTTTCGACTGCATCCTGCTTTCCAAAAACAAACCCAGTCAAAAAACAAATAATTAACAAAATTGTAACTACAAATTTCTTCATAATTGAACTATTCTAACGATTTGACGTAATCTATTTAACCAATTCCTAAAACTACATAAAAAATTCCTTTAACATCTTGGAATAAGTATGAAGTCTTTTGGAATGATAGAATCAGCAAACGCAAATTATAAATGTTTGAGAGCGAAAAATTGCGAGAAGTTAAAGCAAAAACAGAATTACAAAATCCTTTGACGGCACGTTGCATAGCAATCTTGCGACAGGGCGTAAAGCTTATCAATGAAATAGATGAGGAGCTTTATGTAACTCCCGAAGCTGAGGGAAAAGCCTGTGTTGGAAGTCATTTCAGGCACAATCTGGATTTTGTTTTAAACTTTTTACGAGGATTGGCAAGCGGAAAAATTGATTACAACCGCCGCGAAAGAGATTTGCGGGTTGAAGAAGACCGAAGATATGCCATTTCGCGTTTCGATTTTGTCATTGAAGAGTTATGTAATTTACCAGTAGATATTGGTTGCAAAAAGGTTTCTGTGAGATTAGAGGAATCTCCTGATAATCCTGAAATATCCGAACAATGGTGTGATTCGAGTGTTTTGAGGGAGCTTGAATTTTTGCATAGTCATACTTTACATCATTACGCTTTGATTGCTGATAAGCTTGCATTGCTGGGTTTTAATGTCGGAAAAGGTTTCGGAGTTGCCCCTTCGACCTTGCAGTATTGGGCGGAAAATGAACAAAAACAAGGTTCTTTGGGAAATAAATCCCACGGAACGGAATCCAATTTATTGAACTAAAGGGAAGGGCTAACCAAATGAAAATATTTGCTTGGGTATTGAGGATTTTAATAGCAGTAATTTTAGGACAAACTTTATTTTTTAAATTTACAGGGGCTTCTGAATCTGTAGAACTTTTTACAACATTGGCGGGTGAAAACGAGGCTCTGATGAGAATAGGAACCGGGGTTGTTGAACTAATTGCAATTATTCTAGTTTTAATTCCGAAAACAACTTGGCTCGGAGCTCTGATAGCTCTGGGAACAATGGCAGGAGCAATTATGAGCCACTTTACAACACTCGGAATCTCCCACGCAGGCGATGGTGGTGCCCTTTTCGGCTTGGCGGTGACCGTATTTGTTTCAAGTGCTATCTTGCTTTATATTAATCGTCAGGAGTTACCAATTATCGGAGATTCGCTCTAAGTTTTTTTTAATGCGAAGTTTTCAAAAAATAGCCTACGGGCTGGGAATTATAATTATTGTATTTACGTGTTCGGGATTGTATTTTTACAATCCCGAACTTTTTAGTTCTTTAAATAATTTAGACAGTCTTTCCACCGAAAGATTTAGTCCCCTCGCTATTTTTATAATTCTTGCTATTTCAACATTTTTTAGCGAAGACATTGCTTGCCTTACAGCTGGAACACTCGCCGCTCAAGGTCGCATCAGTTTAGCTTTAGGAATAGGAGCTTGTTTTGTCGGGATTTTTGTCGGAGATGTTTTGTTATATCTTTTCGGACGAATTGGCGGAACAGCAATTTTACGTTCAAAAATAGTGAAACGATTCATCAGTGATAAAACTCTTGAGAGGGCAAAAAGATTTCTTGAAAAGTACGGACTGTGGGCAGTCTTTTTAAGCCGTTTTACACCGGGTTTGCGTTTGCCAACCTATGTTTTAGCTGGGATTTTACAAACAAGCTTTATCAAATTTACTCTTTTCTTCTTCTTAGCTACGGCTTTTTGGACACCAATTTTAGTTGGTGGTTCGGCTTGGCTTGGGAGGGAGTTTTTTGAGATTCCTTTTTTCCAGAGTCATTTTCTTTTCGGCTTGATCGTTTTTGTTTTAGCTTTGTTTTTGATTATTAAAGTCGGGCTTAAGTTGACAAATTGGCGAAGCCGTAGAATCTTTTGGGGACAGATAAAAAAGCGTTTTTATTGGGAATTCTGGTCGCTAAAAGTTTTTTATTTTCCCGTTGCATTATATGTTCTTTGGCTTTCGATTAAACATAGAGGAATCACCGTTTTTACAGCGACAAATCCTGCAATTTTTGCGAGTGGATTTATCGGAGAATCAAAAGAGGAAATTTTACAGGGCTTAGGAGATTCGGAATCTGCTCAGCCATATTTGCTCAGTCACACTCTTCTAAAATCGGACTTGTCAGCAAAAACAAACTTTGAAAAAGCTAAAAAGTTTATTGAAGAAAACGATCTGTTATTTCCAATTGCTTTGAAACCTGACATTGGCGAACGCGGAAAAGACGCAGGATTTGTCAGCAGTTTAGAAGAATTAGAGGAGCGGGTTTCTGAACTAAATCAGGATATGATCTTGCAGGAATTTGCTGAAGGAGAAGAGTTCAGCGTTTTTTACTATCGCTATCCGAGCAGAGAAAAAGGCAAAATTTTTTCTATCACGGAAAAGCAATTTCCCGAAGTTACAGGAGATGGAGAATCAACTTTAGAGAAATTGATCCTAAATGATAAGCGAGCGGTTTGTTTGGCAGAAAATTATTTAAGTCAAAACGAGGAGGACTTAGAATTAGTCCTGAAAAACGGTGAAAAAAGAAAAATTATCAATATCGGAACTCATTCAAGAGGAGCAATTTTTCTTGATGGTGGATGGATTTATACTAAAGAATTGGAAGAAAAAATTGACGGGATATGTGGTGGTTTTGAAGGTTTTTATTTTGGGAGATTTGATGTTCGAACAACCTCCGTCGAAGATTTTAAGCGAGGTGAAAATTTCAAAATAATTGAATTAAATGGCGTAAGTTCGGAATCAACAAACATTTATGATCCGAAACATAATCTTTTAGGTGCTTACAGAATTCTTTTTGACCAGTGGCGGATTGCCTTTGAAATCGGTGTAGAAAATATCAAAAGTGGAGCTAAACCTTTGAAATTTAGTGAGCTGGTAAGAATAACTTTTTCAAATCTTTGGAAAAAGGATTCTTCAAAAAAACAAGAGAAAAAAAGACTCGTCGAGCAGATTGAGAATTAAGATGTGCGTAATCTTTTTTGCATTTCAAGAACATCCGAAGTATCCGCTGATTTTGTTGGCGAATCGAGATGAATTTTATGAAAGACCAACTGCCGCCGCTCAGAAATGGCAGGACTTTCCAAACATTTTGGCAGGTAGAGATTTGGTTCGTGGCGGAACTTGGTTAGGTGTGACCGACACGGGACGTTTTGCCGCCGTTACAAACTATCGCCAACCAAACTCACCAAAAGGCACAGTTTCGCGTGGCGATCTTGTCAGTAATTTCTTAAAAGGAAATGATTCAAGCAAAGATTATTTGAAAGAAATTGAATCTAACAAAGATAAATTTTCCGGATTTAATTTGTTGGTTGGCGAATTAAATGATGAAAAACAAGAGATTGCGTATTACTCAAATTGTAGTGAGAAAATCAAAATGCTCTCAAGCGGAGTTTATGGACTAAGCAATCATTTGTTAGATACTCCTTGGCAAAAAGTTCTTCGTGGCAAAAAAGCTCTAACTCAGATGCTTTCACAAGATAAATTTGAAGAAGAAAAGTTTTTTGAAGTCCTCGCCGATAAAACTCTTGCTGAAGATAAAGATTTACCCGACACGGGAATTGGATTGGAAAAAGAGAGAATTCTTTCCCCAATATTTATCGAAACACCTATTTACGGAACACGCTCTTCAACAATTCTTTTGATTGATGAGAATGGCGAGATTACTTTCAAGGAGAAAACTTTTCATTGATCTTTCTGAATGGCTTTTGGTTGTGAGCAGTTTAACTTTGAGAACTCGAACTTTAAGTATCAAGTATCAAGTTTACTAACTCAAACCATTCGCTACCGCTATTAGTATCTACACAAGTTTGACATGATGCTTTGTGTTGTCTATCGCCAACGGCGACAAACACTAAAGCCTAGCGAGAATCGCTAGGTGAAATGTAATAAACATAGCGTCGCTGTAGGCGACGAACAACCTATGTTCAATGATGTTTGTCGCTTTCAGCGACACAACTGACTGATTAATAATTCCTATGGTTTCGGCTTTTAGCCTGCACCATAGGCTATAATGTTTGTCGCCGTTGGCGACTCAGAAAACTTGAATACAAGTCAATAGACATTGAGTTTTCAAAGATGTGTAGATACTAATGACTACCGCAGACGGTTCTGACATTACAATCCAAAAAATAGCATTCGGTAGCGTCTGTCGAGATTATCTATGTCGAAGATTACAAAGAAATCTATCGTTCCAAATTTTCTGTCGATGACGGGTGGACTGCAAACTTTTGCTCCGATTCTTAGATAAAGCCGAAAAAGTTGTGGAAGTTCTATTTCTTCATTTATTTTAGCGGAGAGTTTTTCTTCATCTGTAAAATCAAATTCTTTTTGCCCCTCAACAAAATTGTCATTGCACAAGTAATTTTCATTTTTAAGCTTATGAAATGTGCTTAAACCTTCGGAGTAGTCTTGCGAAAATAATGAGCAACAACCGAAAACATAACGCTTGTTTGTGGCTTTGATATATTCGGCTAAACCTTTCCAGAGCAGAAACAGAACATTTTTGTGGCGATAGTTTTTAGCAATTGAGGCTCTTCCGATTTCTATCGCATCTTTAAGAACATCAACGGACAAATCTTCTAATGTAAACTCTTGATTTGAATAAAATTGATCGGCAGTTTGGGCAAGTTCTAATGTTCTTAAACGGTAAACTCCAACTACCTCTTTTGTATCATTTTTTCTGACGATCAGATGATGGGACGTGTAGTCGTATTTATCAACATCCATCCCGAAAGGTGTATCTTTTTCTTCACCAAACTCAATATTGAATACTTTGTATCGAAGTCGTAAGGCTGCTTCTACTTCTTCCGCGTTCTCTGCAATTTTTACGGTAAAGCGTTTGTCGGAAAAGTTTATGGGCGGAATGTTTTGAAATATATATGGCGACTGTGATTTCTTTACAATCTTTTTGGATTTCAAAGTCTTCGTGACACCCGTTTTGACGTTTCGTATAAGCCTTTTCGACATATTTTTTTACCAGCTACTTTAGTCTATAAATCATTAATTCCAAAATCTTTTTAATATATTCCTTAACCCTTTTCTAGCTTGTTAACACAGACTTAACGATGTCTGTAACTTGCAGGTTCAAAAAAAAAGACGATACGGAAAATTTCCATATCGTCAGAGCAGTCATTTTTTGTGTATTTAATTGTTTAGAAGTTTATTTTCTCGTTCTCACTGTAATCAGGAACCTCGCCTGTTGCCATTGCTTTTAAGAATCCGGCAATTTCTACAAAAGTGTTTGAATTTGAATCCCAATATTCAGCTTGTTCAACATTAACTTTTAGCAAGACCAGATTCGGATCATCTATTCCTTCGGGAAACCATACGATTTGTCTCGGTTTCCAAAGCTCGGCGATTTTATCACGGTCGGTTGAAAATGTTACTGTCCCTGAGATCGAAATGTATGTATTGTTTTCGGGCGAAGCGTATGAAACATTTACACGATTATCTTTCATTATTTCGCTTACCTTTTCAGTCTCCAAGCTAGTGAAAAACCATAAGTCACCATCGTATTCTGTTTGCTGAGTTACCATTGGACGGGAACGTAAAACTCCGCCATCAATTGTCGTAAGCATTGCTGTTTCAACGTCTTGTATCAAATCTCTAAGTTTATCTACTGCTTCTTGTCTGTTGTCATTCATAAATTTTTTTAATTCCCCTTGTTCTATAGCTTTTGGCTAATAAAGCCTTTTATATAATTAAGAAGAAGCAAGAAGCGTTCCGTTCAAGTTCATACCGATGTGTGATCGTGTATGACTTTCCATCCATCTTTGAATTTGCGGAAAATGAGCGTAAATAATCCTGTCGGCTTATCATTTTTTCTCTCAAGCAAGAATCTTCCGCGAACCATCGCAGATTTTTTGCTTAAGACAGTTACATCTAATTCCGAGAAAGAAAGTTTGCCCATCTTTTCGCAGGAATCATAACCTTTCTTATAATTATCAAAAGTTGCCTGCCAACCGCGTGTGTTCTTATTTCCCGAAGTGAAGCTCAAATCTTTCGACTTCCAGTAACCTTGCATAAAGTCTTCAATATCACATTTATTCCAAGCTTCGGTTTGGTCAGTTAAAACCTTTTTTACGGCATTTTCGATTTTTGTTTTGTCAGATTGGGCAAAAGTCATACTGATAAAAATTAGAAAAAATAAAATTAAAAGAGATGTGTTTTTCATAGCTTGACTAAAGTATCACGTAAAACAATTTTTCGGAAAATTTGAGAGGGTTGAAATTTTTTTTTTCATTATCAGTGACACTTTTTTAGGAGAATTTACGCATTAGTAAGTAGAAGCAAATTTTTTGATGTATTCTTGGCAGGTCATCAATAAAAGTTTCTGAACATGGGTATTGATAAATGAAAAGCTTAAGGGACTTTTAATTTAACTCCTTTATTGTTTAGTTAAACAAGTGCGTAAAACACCAGTTTCCATCTTTTCTATAGTGTTTTACTTTTTGCGGTCAGAGAAAAATTTCTTTGATCGCAATTTTTAATTATAAGCACTGACTTAGTTTTAGCAGAACAAATTCACTTAGCTTTGAAATAACTCTCATTTTTTGCAAAACTCTAAATTGTGCAAGATAAATCTTTTGACTACATCATCGCAGGTGGAGGTATGGCAGGGCTTTCGCTTGGATTTTATTTGAATGAAAGCTCACTCAAAAGTAAAAAAATTCTCATAATTGACCGCGATGAGAAAACTTCAAACGATCACACCTGGTGTTTTTGGGAAAATGGAAAATCCGATTTTGAAGAAATAATTTTTCGTTGCTGGGATAAGTTTTGGTTTCATGGAACACAAGATTTTAGTGAACTTTTGGATTTTGATGAATATCAATACAAAATGATTCGAGCGATAGATTTTTATGAATTTGTAAAATCAAAACTCGAGCAAAATTCAAACTTCAAATTCTTGCAGGCTGATATTTCTTCCGTAGAAAACAAAACGGTAAAAACTGATAAAGGCGAATTTACCGCAAATGAATATATTTTCGATAGCTTCTCACGAAAAGAATATGATAATCCGAAATATCATAATCTTTGGCAACATTTTTTAGGTTGGGTGATTGAAACAGAAGATGCTGTTTTTGATTCTGATGAAATGACACTTTTTGATTTTCGAATCGAACAAATGGATGAGTGCCGTTTTATTTACATTTTGCCCTTTTCGGAAAACAAAGCACTGATTGAATTTACGATTTTTTCGGATAATTTGATTGAAAGAGAAGAATACGAGGAAAATTTAAGAATATACGTTTCCAAAAACCTACAAATTGAAAATTACACAGTCCAAGAAACGGAATTCGGCATAATTCCTATGTCTGATGAGCCTCACACGCAAACTAAAGATTCAAAAATAATCAGAATCGGTACATCAGGTGGTTTTGTAAAACCTTCGACGGGGTATAGCTTCAAAAGCACTCAAAGAAAGCTGAAAAAATTGGTAGAGGATTTAGAGAAAAGACAAGAGCCGAAACTCAAACATAGGAATTGGAAATTGTATCTCGATAGTGTTTTATTGAATGTTATGCAAGATAAAAAACATTCTATTGACGATGTTTTTACATGTCTTTTTAAAAAGAACAAAGCCTCTAGGGTTCTCAAATTTCTTAACGAAGACACCTCTCTAACAGAAGATTTTAGTGTAATGAAAACCGTTCCGCTCAAGCCTTTTACAATTGCTGCATTTCACACCATATTTAAGAAAATAAGGTAAAATCTTTCGCTCAAATGCAACCTATTCCAGAGTTGCCGCACCTTTTAAGTTAGTTGTTGCAATAACCACAAAACAAGTCAGAACCTTTCGCCGTAATTACTTGGTTGAAGATAGCTGATTCATATTTGAATTAAACCATCAATTACTGCAAATCGTTCTGACACCTTTTTTTAACCTTAATTCCAAAAAATAAAAATTTTCACGGAGGCAAAGTAATGAAGATTGTCTTAATAGTATCGCTGTGTCTTTTATTAAGCTTCAGCTTTCAAGCACAAACCGCACCAAACAAAAATGACGAAGAAGTAAAGATAACAAAATTATCACTCGCCAAAAAAGATTCTCAAGGGAATATAATCGAAGATTTAGAGGTCTTCGGAACAAAAGATATTCCGATTTATTGCTATATTGATTTAAATTCTGAAAAACCCACGTTAGTCAAAATGAATTTTATCGCCGTCAAAGCAAAAGGTCTGCGTCCTAATACAAAGATGGTCGTAGCTTCATATAAAACTAAAAAAGGCGAAAGCGGAGTAGCTTTTACAGCTTCGCCAAAAAGCATTTGGGCAACTGGAGATTATCGCGTAGATGTATTTTTGAACGGTAAATTAAAGGAAAGCAAAGAGTTTAAGATCGAATAAAAATATAACTAGACTCCAGAAGTAGATTATTTTTGTTTGCGGAAAACATATTTTTCTTTGGTATACATTTGGCTACCAGAAAAGACTTCAGAAAGTCTAATATCGGATGTGGAAATCAATTTGCCGTTTATAGTTAGGGTGATTTTATCTTCTTTTTTTGAGAGCTTGTATTTTTCTGTAACTTTAAAGTTTAGAGTGTTTTTTTTTCCAAAAGGCATTTTCCTAATATAACTTCGGTAAATAACGTTTTTTTTTCTGTAAGTTGTTGAATTTATTTCGCGTATTTGCTTTCCGTTTTTAAAATCAAAACTTTTTTCATCGCTATTATCGGCATTTAACACAATCTTTTTTTCGTAGTTGTCATTTTCCAAGAGATAACTAACATTAATTAGTATTTTATTGCCTTTATCATTAATAATTAGTTTGTAGTCTTTTGTCTTTTCTCTTTGCTTTTTAGTAAGTAAACTTGCTTTTTCATCTAGTTCCCAAGTTCCGCTGAAGTCATATATCGTACTGGTTTTTTGCCCGAATATGCAGAGACTAAACAAAATTATTGAGATAAATGAGAAGAAAGTTTTATTCATAATCTAGCTCCTTGCTTTGTTAAGATATTTTAATATAACAGTTGATTATAATAAAGGTATTTAGCTGTATTATGATTGGTACTAATTTCAATAAATAAATCCATTTTAAAGTATGCAAAGATTGAATTTTCCAAAAAACATTTATTATATTCTTTTAGTTTTTGTAACTTTTTCTTTTTCAGCTTTTGCTCAAAACACATATTTTCCAGCCAAAGAAAAATGGGAAACAAAGACACCCGAAAGTGCAAAGTTTGATGCAGAAAAACTAAAAGAAGCGATTGATTTTGCTAAAGCAAATGAATCAACAGCACCGCGAGATCAAGAACTTGGACAAGCACAGACATTCGGACGCGAGCCGTTTGGCGAAGCCATCGGACCGTTTAAGTTTCGTGGTGATATGACCGGGATAATTATTCGCAATGGTTATATCATTGCCGAATGGGGCGAGCCAATGCGGGTTGATATGACTCATTCGGTTACGAAAAGTTTCTTAACCGCAACGGTTGGTTTGGCTTATGATCGCAAGTTAATTCCAAATCTTGATGTGCCTGTTTACAAAGAAATGGCTCCCGTATCAGCTTATAATCCAATGCAAAGATTTGATGATGCTGAAAAATTTGGCAAATCAAAATTTCTCAAACTCTTTGAAAGCGAACACAACAAAAAAATTACTTGGATACACCTTTTGCAACAGAACAGCGATTGGGAAGGAACTCTCTGGAACAAACCCGACTGGGCAGACAGACCTTCGCGTGATCGCAGAACTTGGCTGACACGCGAAAGAAATAATCCGGGAACTGTCTATGAATACAATGATGTTCGGGTTAATTTACTTGCTCTGACTGCTTTGAATGTTTGGCGAAAACCACTTCCACAGGTTTTAAAGAAACATCTGATGGACGAGATTGGTGCATCACAGACATGGCGTTGGCACGGGTATGAAAATTCCTATGTTTTGATTGACGGGCAGATAATGCAGTCAGTCAGTGGTGGCGGACATTGGGGGGGCGGAATGTTTATCAATGCCAGAGATATGGCTCGTTTCGGTTTATTAGTTGAACGTGAAGGAACTTGGAGAAACAAACGGATTCTTTCAAAGAAATTCTTAAAAATGGCAGAAACTCCAAGTGTTCCGCAGCCAACTTATGGGTTTATGAATTTCTTCGTAAACACGGACAAAAAAATGTACCCGAGTGCACCCGAAGGCACGATTGCTTTTTTAGGAAATGGGACAAATATGGTTTACATTGACCGAAAAAATGACTTGGTGATCGTTGCCCGTTGGATTTCAAACAACAAGATTGATGAGTTTTTAGGGAAGGTTTACGCAAGTTTGAAATAATGTTTACTCCCCCCAAATACACAGAGAAATTATGAAAAAAAAGATTTTGAGTTTTGTTTTATTATCTTTACTACCTGTTTTAGTGAACTGCCAGACGGCAGATGATAAGGATTTGCCTTTGCCGAAAGAATCTCCGAAATTTAGGGTTGAAACGGTAGCAACAAATTTGGAAGTTCCTTGGTCAATTGCTTTTGCTCCCGACGGAAGGGTTTTCTTTACCGAACGTCCGGGCAGAATTCGTGTGATAGAAAAAGACGGGAAGTTAAGGGAAAAGCCTCTTCATACCTTGCCTGATGTTCGTCTTTCAAGCGAAACGGGATTAATGGGCATGGTCTTGCATCCTGAGTTTACAGAAAACCGTTGGCTTTATTTTGCCTATGTTTACGAGAAGGACGGCGATAAATTTGTTCGTGTCAGCCGTTATGAAGAAGCAGGCACTGCCTTAGAAAATCCTAAGACAATTATCGAAGGAATTCCTGCTGCAAAATTTCATGCGGGGACACGTTTGGGTTTTTCGCCTGTTGATAAAAAACTTTACATAACGACAGGCGATGCAACCAAGCAGAAGACGGCTCAAAAATTGAGTTCGATAAATGGGAAAACTTTACGACTCAATGACGATGGAACGATTCCCGAAGATAATCCCTTTATCAAAACTAAAAACGCACGTCCTGAAATTTGGTCTTACGGGCATCGAAATGCTCAAGGTATGGATTGGCATCCCGAGACAAAAGAGATGTTTCAGACCGAACACGGACCGAGCTTTATTGATGGCGTTTCGTGGTTTAAAAAACGCACTGGGGGTGATGAAATAAATTTGGTCAAACGTGGGAAAAATTATGGCTGGGCAAAGATTTCGCATAAGATGACAAAGAAGGGTATGGAAACGCCTCTGGTTGAGTATTCTCCCGCAGTCGCACCTGCGAGCGGAGCATTTTATCGTGGCGAAGCTTTTCCAGCATATCGAAACAATTTCTTTTTCGGTGCGTTAAAAGGGCAAGCTGTGGTTCGTCTTGTAATCGAAGGGCGAAAGGTCATCGCACAAGAGTATTTGTTTAAGAAAAAGTATGGAAGAATTCGTGAGGTTGCGGTAAGCCCCGCTGGTCATATATATTTTTCAACTTCAAATCGGGATGGGCGTGGTGACACAAAACAGGGCGATGATAAAATCTTCCGAATAGTTCCGGTTGAGGAATTATCTTTTACAAAAAGGAGAGAGCAATTTAGATGGCAGAAGTCAGACATTTGACTATGAACGAACTTGAGGCAGGAGTTGATGAAATCAAAAAATCACCTTTGGATGAAGGGATTTTGGAAATGATTGTTTGTCGTCCCGCAGAAAACGAAAGAGAAGTTTTAGAGGAAGGTAAACTCGATCTGGAGCTTGGTTTGATCGGTGATAACTGGAAAACTCGCGGAAGTTCGAGAACAAACGATGGTTTCGGGCATCCTGATATGCAATTGAACATTATGAATTCACGCTCTGCTGCACTCGTCGCTCAAGACAAAGATCGCTGGAAACTTGCAGGGGATCAACTTTATATTGATATGAATTTGAGCGATAAAAACCTACCGCCCGGAAGCCGCATGAAAATCGGCTCTGCAATTGTTGAAGTAACTGAAATTCCCCACAACGGTTGTAAAAAATTTACAGAACGTTTTGGTATTGATGCAGTAAAATTCGTAAATTCACCGATTGGAAAGGAATTGCATTTAAGAGGTATAAACGCAAAGGTCATTGAAGCTGGAACAGTAAAGGTCGGTGATACCGTTAAGAAAGTTTGAATAATTAGAAAGAGAAAAAAGACTGTAAAAGAAATGAGTTTATCTGTTTCTTTTACAGTCTTTTTTTTATATAAGCAGATACGAAAAGATGCAAGAAATCTTAAGAAAAAAGTTATAATAATAGAAGAAATATAATTTGAAAATTTAATAAGAAGTTATTTTATTTGCAGACATATTTTTAGGAGATCAATTATGAAAAAACTTATTTTGGGATTTATTATCAGCCTTTTATTTTTAAGTAGTTTCTCAATGGCAAATGATGGTGTTTTTTATGCAAAGGGAAACACTCTGATTCCGCTTCAGGAAACACAAGTTTCGCTGAAGAAAGAATTGCTCAAGTTTTATGTTCGGGACTTCAAATATATGGATGTCGAAATAGATTTTGAGTTTTATAATCCCGGCAAGGCTAAGACCGTAACTGTCGGTTTTGTAACTCCGCCAGCTGATGGGGATGTAACCGAAGAAGAGCAGAAGCATCCGAAAATTTCAGGTTTTACAGTATTGGTAAATGGTAAAAATATCCCTTACAAAATAAAAAAAATGAAAGATACATCCTTCAAAATGGGCGATATGTCCGTGAGAGGTAATGATTTTGTTTATTACTTTCCTGTTACATTCAAACGGGGAACAAACAAAATCCGCCACACATATAGATTTTTAGGCGGAATGTCAGTTGAGACACAGCGAAATTTTGATTATCAGATCACGACCGGAAAGCGTTGGGCAAATAAACAGATAGATGATTTTGAGTTGCAGGTGCATCTTGATAATGGTGTTTACTTTATTCCTGCATCTTTTCGGAAAGATGAAAAACTCGCCGACTGGAAAATCGTTGGAGATGGAGTAATTTCGCCAACGCCCAGAGCTTGGTTTGGTGAAGATAATCCAAAGATCAGAATGGCACATCTTAATCACGGTTATCTAAAATTAAGGGAGAAAAAATTTAAGCCTGACAATGACATTTTGATAGGAGAATATAATTGGGCGGCAGGCTGGGTTTCCCGTTGGTGCGATTTTGCAAAGGAATGCACTGAGCCACAAAATCTGAAAAAAGTTGTGCCTTATTTTGATTTGTCTCCTTGGGAAGGGCATACGGAAGAAGAACTTGCAGAATTATCACCGTTGCAATTGCGTTATATCCGAAATTATTTCTTTGCCGTTCGCGGATATGATTTCAAGGATAAACAGATCAAAAACTTCTATTCGCAATTTTTCTGGTATAAACCTGATAAAAAACTTAAGCCCGAAAATATCAATTTATCGGAAGGAGAAAAGCAATTTATCGCAAAAGTTTTGAAAGTAGAACAAAGCCGACGTTGAAAAACTTACTGTAAATCAGATATATTTGCTAGAATCCCCTTGAATAAAAAATCACAAAATCAGAAAACCGTCTAATCTTCTTCCCGATTAGAAAAAATATGGGTCTATGTACAAGGTAAAAACGTTCGGCAAATTGATAATCAAAAGTTTTATTTTGATTTTATTGGTCTCTTCTTTCGTAATCGCAAAGCCAGAAAACTCTCCACCAACTTTGTCTTATGAAGAACTAACCACACTTTATGACAAAAAAGAGCTTCCCGAACCACTCGAAAATAAATTGAATCGTTTGTTAACGACACCTTTTGTTGATAATTCCTACGCTTCAAATAAATCAATCAAACTGGAAACTTCACCCGAACTCGGCGAACATTTGCGGGTAGCTCTTTGGAACATCGAACGCGGCTTGGAGTATGAAGCTATTGAAGCAGCATTTTCCGATATGGAGAAATTCATAACTCTCTTAGATGAAACGAAATTTCCAAAAGGGAGCAAAAAGAGAAGCAATATTCTTGAGCAGGTAGAAGCTTTGCAAAAAGCGGATGTGATAATTCTTAATGAAGTTGATTGGGGAATGAAGCGTTCGGATTATAGAAATGTCACGGCTGATCTCGCAAAAAGTTTGAAGATGAATTATGCGTTCGGAGTTCAGTTTGTAGAGTTAAGTGCAGTTAATTTAAGCCGCGAAAAGAAGAGCGAAAAAGCAGAAGAAAATGAAGCTCTGGAAATAATAAGGGTCAAGCCTGAACGCTACAAAGGACTTCATGGCGTAGCTATTTTAAGCCGTTTTCCATTAGAAAATGTCCGCCTTGTGCCATTTGAGCATCAGCCTTATAACTGGTACGAATCAGAAAAAGATGGTCCGAGCATTTTAGAACAAGGAAAAAGAAAGATAACGGAAGAAGTTTTTCTAGAGAAAACTTTGCGTGAGGTCAGACGCGGCGGACGTACCACGCTTTATGCAGACATCGTTGATGAAAGATTTCCGGAGGGACGTGTAACAATTGTTGGAACTCATCTGGAAAACAGAACTAAATCGAAGGGAAGAGTTAAGCAATTGGAAGAAATACTCGGAGATATTAAAGACATTAAAAATCCTGTGATACTTGCGGGCGATATGAACACTTCGGGAAAAGATTTGCGTCCGACATCAATTCAGAGGGAATTAGCTAAACGATTCGGAAGCACAAAATTTTGGTTAAAAAAAGGAATCTCTTACGCACTTGGATTTGGTTTGGTCGAGGATATTTTTATTGGCGGAATTACATTTGGGAGAACGCAGGGTGACCCGACCGTCAGACATATTCCGTTTTTCTCACCAAATCCGGCAAGAAAGTTTTTTAACAGATTAGAGGATTTCCGCTTTTCTGATGGGAACTCCTTTGATTTTCGCGGTGATAAATTACGCTCTTCAAACGGACGCGATAGTGATTTTGCAAATTCTAATCAAAGGGCTGAAAAGGGGTTTGAAACAACTTATCAGGTAAAAAGACCGATCGGATTTATTGGAAAATACAAACTTGATTGGTTTTTCGTAAAGCCCTACAAACTCAATGAACCTGATGAAGACGATGAGCCGTATCGTTTTGCACCGCATTTTGGCAGAACCCTTCAGGATGTAAATGAAGCGATCGAAGACAGGCTTTCCGATCATCGCCCTTTGTTGATTGATCTGCCTTTGCAAGAACCTAGAATTGGTTTGACTCCTTGAACTCTGTTTTGCGTTTTAGCGTATAATAGATAGGAAAAATAAAACAGGAGATTCTATAAAGAGATGTTTTGTCCAAACTGCGGTTCAAACGAAGATAATCAAAATCAGTTTTGTCGTGCTTGCGGAACAAATTTAAGCAGCGTCCGTGTGATGATGGAAACGCCTGATAGCTTTGCTACTTCGAAAGTTTCAGCACACGATGAGATCGGCAGAGCTGTCGCTGCAAAAATTCAGCAAACAAATGATTCCTCCCAACTCAGTCAATTTGCTGAAGAGGTTCTCCCCGAAATCGAAAAATTTCTTGAATCTCCCGAACAGAGAAAATTGCGTCGCCTGCGAATCGGTAGCACCGTTTCTTTTGTCGGCTTAGGCGTCGCCGTAGGTTTTCTTGTCGCTAGTATTTTAGTTGACCCCGAAATAGTCGTCGTTTCTGCAATGGGATTGATCACGATGTTCATCGGCTTTGCCATAATCATAAACGGTATGTTTTTCACCGTACCCAAAAAACGGGGTGGCGAGTTATCATCTCCCGAAAACGAAGCTGTTCCTCAATCGAATAGTATAAACGCAACTACCAATGAACTACTGATGCCGCCCTCTGCACAAACAGAATTTTCATCCGTTACCGAAAATACGACAAGGCATCTCAAAGATAAAAAGCCGATTTCAAACAGTTAAATCATAGCTTTTACAGTTTGGACAGATTAAATATCTAAACTTTTACAGTATTTTATTTAGTCCGAAGTTCCTTTAATTTATCTCTTGCATTTTCATTCTCGGGATTTAATTTCAAAGATATTTGATAATTCCTAATTGCCAATTCTTTACTTCCGTTCAGCTGATAGGCTTCGGCTAAGCTGTCGTAGGCATTTGCTGAGTTTGGATATTCTTTGACGATTAGCTTAAAAATTTCCAGAGCGTCCTTAATTTTTCTTTCTCTGATAAATTGATAACCGAGGCGGTTGAAACTTCTTTCACTGAAAGAATATATATAAGGATTATTCTTTCTCTTTTGTTCATAAATTGAGATTGCCTTTTTTGTCCCTTCGGTAAAAATTAAATTTGTAAAATTTTCTTCTTCGGTGAGTTTCAGATTTAACGGCATTCCTTGTTTGAATCGCAAATTAATTCGTCTGACATTCATAAAATCTTCAAGTGGATTGCCTTTTAGAGTTATAAAACTTGCTTCAAAACCTTCTTTCAAATGTCCTATTTTCCGTTTCGGGAAAATAGTTTTCGCCGTTTCTTCACACCAGTATTTCAGAAGTGATAAATTATCAAATACCTTAAATTCATAGAGGTTTAACGCTTCACTTAAAGAAGTTGTACCATAATCATCGCTACCGAGAGCGATTTTGACACCGTTTTCGTAAAGCAATTTCAGATTCCGTATGTAATTCTTTTTTACTACCTTAAGCTGTTTCGGATTATTTCTAAACAGATTGTTACTCAAATGCGTCGTTGTTAAAACTACCGTTCCTTTTTCGGCGGCTAATTTTGCATCTTCTTTGGTAAGCTGAAATTTAGAAATATCTGCATTTTCTGGGATTTTATAACCGGGCATATGAGCAATTTCATCGGCACCGGCGAGAACTGCGTTGCGAAAATCTGTGGCTGTTTCAATATGCGTAGAAACACGCAAATTTGCTTTGTGAGCTTTTTCAACAATCTGGCGTAAAATCTCGGGTTTTATACCCTTTGCTCCATAAAAGGCAGGATCATCTTTTCGTTTTTCGTATTCTTCGGAGTATTCGAGAAAAGTTTTGATAAAATCGGGTTTATCTTTAAGAACTAATTCCCATTTTTCCAGTAAATCCTTTTCATTATTGATCAGGAAAAAAGCCTTTGTATCCAAATCTTTATTTTGCCAATTGGGAGCTATGTTTCTGAAAAATCCTCTCCTTAAAAATCTCTCATAGATTTCAACAATGTGTCCGCCGCTCGCACCCAAACCGCCATTTGCGTAAGACACATCAACGCTCGAACGTTTATTAACTAAATCCCGAATTTTATTGGTTTGCAAAGGAACGTGGCTCTGATTCTTTGAATAAAAAACTCCATCCCGCAGATACATACGGATTTGATTTTGAATCCCTCTCGGCTGGTCCAAATTATGATTGTGAGCCTCACCATAGGGCGGAATTACATAATTATCTTTAAGATCAATTACATAATCAATTTTCTGAGGCTTGCTGTTGGTAAGGATTCCCTTAACGGAAAAAAAGTCTTTCTTCTCAAAACTTTTGCCATTAAACCAATTCCCGTTAACAAAAGCATAAGTCGGTAAATTATCCTCTGCATTCGTTTTAACTCCCGAACAAAGAAAGACAAATAACAGCAAAATCGAAACAATAAATCTATTCATAAAAGCCTCCAAATATTTTAATAAAACACACAAAAATTTAGGCTTGATTTATTTAAAAATCATCAAGCGAAATTTCTATGTAAAAGGATTAAATTGGTCAGCTTTTATAAATTTAATATAACATTCCTTCTTTGATTTTGATAGAAGAGAATGTTTCAAAATGTATAAACAACACATTTCAAGTCGCGTCAGCAACCTTCGTAAATTTAGGCGTGCCTTTATGGTCTTTGAAAAGATAAAGCCGTAATAAATTTAGCTAAAGCTGTAAGGAATTTACTTTTATTTGATTTTCGGCTAAAGCCTTGTGTTTTCTTGTTTTAGCTATCCACTAGCTCAAGCTAGTGGCAAGTTATAAAGTGGAAATTCTCTTTTCTTATAACTTGCCTCCAACTTCAGTTGGAGGATACTTTATGAAGAAACTATTGGCTTTAGCCAAATTAGCAAAAAGCAAAATTCCTTATTGCTTTAGCACAATGTTTCATTGCGGTATTCCGAAGGTGTTTTCAAAGACCATCAAGACACGTTAGAAGATGAAAAAAGGTTAATCTTGTCAGGTTTCCAAATTGGGTGTAATCGGGTATATTATTGGGTATGCTTGATGCAATTGTTAATGTTTCAAAAGATTATAAGCCTTCCCATGAAGTCATAAAGCTTATTTCTGAAATTGATGAATTTAAAGGGAAATGGGAGGTTTTTTCTAATCTTTCACCTGACAGACTTTCGTCATTAAGGCGTGTGGCAACAATTGAAAGCGTTGGTTCTTCGACACGGATCGAAGGCGTAAAACTTTCTGACAGAGAAGTTGAAACCTTGCTTGCTAATCTGAAAACCTATTCATTTAAATCTAGAGATGAACAGGAAGTTGCCGGATATGCAGAAACGATGGATTTGATTTTTGAATCTTGGCAAGAATTGGATTTAACCGAAAATCACATCAAGCAACTTCATTCATCTCTCTTAAAATTCAGCACAAAAGATAAGTCCCATCGAGGGAACTATAAGAAATCACCAAATAATGTCGTTGCGTTTGATGCAGACGGTAAAGAGATTGGCATCGTTTTTGAAACTGCAACACCATTTCAGACCCCGTTTGAAATGGAAAGACTCATTGCTTGGACAAACGAAGAGGAAATACTCCATCCGCTTTTAATCGTAGCAATTTTCATTGTGTCATTTTTAGCCGTTCATCCGTTTCAAGACGGCAACGGCAGAATCTCAAGGATTTTGACGACGCTTTTGCTCCTTCGCTTCGGTTACGAATATGTTCCTTATTCATCACTCGAAAGTATCATCGAAGAAAACAAAGACCTTTATTACGAAGCCTTGCGAAAAACTCAAAGAAGTTTCAGAGAAGACAAACCCGATTGGGCGGCATGGATCGAATTTTTCCTAAAATGTCTCAAAAAACAAAAGGACAATCTCGCCCGAAAACTGGAACGCGAAAGATTACTCGCTCAAAAACTCCCTAAACTCTCCGCCAAAATCCTCAAACTTTTGCGTGAACACGAACGCCTAAACATCTCTGAGATAGAAACTCTCACCAAAGCCAACCGCAACACAATAAAAGTCCGCCTCCGCGAACTCGTCGCCGACAAACACATCGAACAACACGGTAAGGCTCGTGCAACTTGGTATAGCTTGGCAAAGTAGTAGTTCTCCTGATTTCAGCCCATGAAAATGGGCGACCAGCGTAAAGCCTAGTTCGCAAGAGCTAGGTTAAAAAATCAATAAGCGATAAAGCCCTTGAAAAAGGGCGACAGCAAAATCCCATTTTCATACGCTGTCGCCATCTTTGATGGCTCTAAAATCTTTTTTATCAATGACCTAGCGTTTCGCTATCGCTTCACACTAGGCTCTACGCTAACGCCATTTTCAATGGCTAATGCAAAAGATGATTCCGTCGCTGAAAGCGACAAATATAATAGCGTAGGGTAAAGCGACCAAAGAAACGGCATCCTACGCGAGTTCGAAGTCCCCTAGTATTTTATTTTATTTTGGATTATTATTTCACAATCAAACTCAAACAATTTATCTCCTAGCATTTCAGAAGATAATCTCGTTAGTAAACAGGAGCGATACTTATGGACTTCATTGATGAACTGCAAGAATTATCAGCGAAAATTCCGAAGATGCGTGATGTGCTTCAAACTGAAGAAGCGACGAAAAATGCTCTGGTTATGCCTTTTATCAGTATTTTGGGATACGATATTTTTAATCCTTTGGAAGTAATTCCCGAATTCACGGCTGATGTAGGAATAAAAAAAGGTGAAAAAGTTGATTACGCAATTAAAAAAGATGACGAAATGATTATGCTTTTTGAGTGTAAGCATTGCGGAAGTGATTTGAATGTTGGACACGCTTCACAATTATTTCGTTATTTCGCTGTAACAGATGCGAGAGTTGCAGTTTTAACGAATGGAATTGTTTATCAGTTTTATACAGATTTGGAAGCCCAAAATAAAATGGATGAGAAGCCATTTCTTGAGGTCAATCTTTTAGAACTTCAAAATTCACAAGTTAATGAACTTAAAAAACTCACTAAAGACTCTTTTGATATAGACAATTTGATGACCTCTGCCGGAGAACTCAAGTACACACGACAGATAAAAAGATTGCTCTCGGAACAGTTGGAAAATCCGTCTGAAGAATTTGTCAGATTTGTTGCGTCGAAAGTTTTCGGAGGAGTTCTAACAGAAAATCGTAGAGAGTATTTCTCAGGAATCGCCAAAAAAGCATTTAATCAGTTGATTAATGAAAAAATAAACAAAAGACTTAAATCTGCAATGTCAGAAGCAGGAAGCGGTGATTTTGACTTTTCAGCTTTGGAAGAAACGGAATCATTTGAACCTGCGAAAGAAGAAAAAACGCTAAGCCGAGAAGATTTAATTGAAACAACAGAGGAAGAACTTGAAGGCTTCTTTATTGTTAAAGCGATTTTACGCGGAATGGTTGAATCAAAAAGAATTGTTCACCGAGATACGCAAAGTTATATGGGAATTTTGCTTGATGATAACAATCGCAAACCTTTAGCAAGATTGCATTTTAATCGTGAGCAGAAATATCTAGGTGTTTTCAATGAAGAAAGAGAAGAAACTCGGATTCCAATTGAAAATCTTGATGAGATTTACGAACATGATGAAGAATTAAAACGGGTTTTTGCTTTTTATGAAAGTGAAAATGCTTAAGTTTCAGTAAATAATCTTCCTTTAGCCATGTCGTTTACGGCGTGGTCAAATGTTGAGATTTCTTTTTAGGGCGTTTCAACGTCCTTTGATTCTCCTGCTAAAGCATAAGATAAGGACGTTGAAACGCCCTACTCATCTCAAACCAAAAAGCCATGCCGTAAACGACATGGCTACAAGGAAAGATGGTTTAGAACCAACCCTTCACATCCTTCAAAACAACTTTGGCTGTATTGTGTCCGCTTGCGGCGAAGACGCCGCCGCCGGGATGGGTTGAAGCACCAGTTAAATATAGGTTTTTGAATGGTGTTTTGTAGTGCGAGATTTCGGGTAGAGGGCGGAAGTAGAACATTTGGTCGAATTCCATTTCTACGTGCATTACGTTGCCTTTGAGGAGTCCGATGCGGCGTTCGAGATCGAGTGGGGATTGGATGAAGCGGTCTATGATGGAGTTTTTGACGTTGGGAGCATAATTGTTGACTACTTCGATTAGTTTGTCGGCTTCGCGGTTTTCGATGTCGTCCCAAGATTCGCCTGTCGAGAGGTCGAACGGGTAGTATTGTCCCCAGATGAAAAGGGTGTGTTTGTCTTTTGGTGCGAGCGTTGGATCAATGGATGAGAAGGTCATTGCCAATGCTCCCGGTTTTTGCGATGGAATTCCTCGCAGATAATCGGCGTAGGAGTCGTCGAGATATTGCATCGTCGGGCAGAGAAGTTGTAAGCCGTGATGACAATCGGCTGGATTTCCGCCATTTGGTGCGGCAGTGTAGTCGGGTAATTCGGAAACAGCACAGCGGACAATCATTCCGAAACCGTTGCCGATTCGTATGTTTTCGATGCGTTCGGCAAATTTCGAAGGCAGATTTTCTTTGCCGATGAGTTTTAGAAATGTCGTGTAAACATGGGCGTTTGAGACGATGCGTTTAGCTTCGATGCGTCTGCCGTCTTTTAATAAAATTCCTTTTGTTTGTTTGCCTTCGACTTCGATCTTTTCGACTTCCGCATCAAGCAAAATATCTCCACCATGATGCTCGAAGCATTTTGCCATTGCTTGTGTGAGCATTCCCGAGCCGCCCTTTGGACGCTTAATACCGCTTTTGTGCATCATCGAATGCCAGCCGACGAAATCGCCCGAAGCCATTGCAGTTGGCGGTGGTCCCGATTGTGCCGCCATCCAAGCCATCGCCGCTCGCACGCCTTCGTGTTTGAAAGTTTCTTTGATGAGTGAACCGTAGGAAGTCATCAGTTTGCGAACCATATCGGCAGGGTTTTTGTTGCGTTTGAGAATCATATAACGCATCAGATTTACAAGCGTCGGCGGTTTCAAAAACGCTTCAAAAACTCCTTCGTTTAATTTCTGCCATTCTTCGATGAAATCTCTATATCTGTCCGCGTCTTCGGGCGAGATTTTCGCTATAGATTCACAGGTTTTATCAACGTCTTTCCAAAAATGAATCGCTCCGCTTCCATCCGCCAAAGGTGCAAACGCAAACGGGTCGCAATCAATGTATTCAAGTCCGAATTTTTCGAGTTCTAGGTCTTGGACGACGGGCGTGAGATGGATCATTATATGTGCCGATGAGCCGACATCAATTTTATAACCCTCGATTAGATCCTCTTCGGTGCAAACCGCTCCGCCGATGATATGACGGCGTTCGAGAACAACGACTTTTAACCCCGCTTTCGCAAGGTAACAAGCACAAGTCAAACCATTATGTCCGCCGCCAATGACGGCGACATCGTATTCATTTTCAGATTTCATATTTTGAGTTAAGAACTATTGATTGCTTAAATTTAATGATATGAAATTGGGTTATGGTTGTGCAATGAGGGAAAGGTTTTGTCAGCGAATCTGCACGGATCTGCACGAATAAGAAAAAGCAAAAAAATAGTGACAGATAAATGTGGATAAAAACTGATAAAAATTTTTGAGATTTTATCTGAATTTATCCGTGTTCATCTGTGGTTAATGAATTCTTGGCTTTACACTGAAATCAAGAAAAATGCTGGTTTTCATAATTTTTTTGTCGTTCCTAACGGGATAAGGAAACTGTAGAAGAAATGTTTATTGGGAATATTCTAAAATTCTTGATTTTTGTGCAAAAGCTAAATTCTTATATTCGCGGTTATTCGCGTAAATTCGCGGGCAATTTATTCGAGACAAATTAAGGTGATTGATATGAAATTAAAATTTTTTCAAAAAAAGTGAAATGTTTTTCAAAGAAAAAACACTATAGATAAGTCCATTAGATTTTTGGATAAAATATTGAAAATAATTATTCGGCAATTTATGCTAATTAAACTTAATATAAGGAGACAGAAAATGAAGATGAAATCACTAGTTAGCTTACTCGTATTGGTATTTGCATTGAGCAGTTTTGCTTTTGGGCAAATGACTCCGGTTGGTGAGAAAAAAGATAAAAAGGCGGCTGAAAAAATTAAGCCTGTTAAAGTTATTCCTCTAACATTACCGGAAGGTTACAACGCAGGACAGGTGACGGGAAATTTGAAAGATGGAGGCAAATTGGCTTCGTTGCGTTGGGCAGAGAGAAGTTCTGTAGCTTGTTTCCCCGGAACAAGATTTGAAATGTTTAACGGAAATCACGTTCTTTACAGAATAACAATGCCTGCAGCGGCTCGTATGACGATTACGGTTACACCAAAAAATGGTAAAGCTATAAACTTATATGCTTTAAGACAGGGAATGCGTCGCCAACAAAATCCGCCAAATATTACTTCCGCAATTTCTTGTGAAGCGAGTTATCCGATCTATGTCCGACGCGGTGGCAGAACGATTCGCAACAAAGATGATGGTACGAGAAAAGTTGAATATATTTCAGTAAGAAGCCCTTACAGCATACTCATCGGCGTAGCAGGTGCGAATGGTCTTAAGGAGGGCGACTTTACTTTGAAAGTGCAGGTTACATCAAGATAATTCTTAGAAAAAACACTTTGAACATAACCGTGGCGAATCAGTCACGGTTTTTTTTGCCCGCTAATTTGCGCGAATCAACGCTAATTGTTTTTGTTAATAAGAAAGAAAAAATTCGTTAAAAAGCTTGCGTATTTAAATATTTTTTTACTCTTATTCGTGAAGATTCGCGCAAATTAGCGGGCAAAGAATGTCTTAAAAAATTATCCAGTGGATAAACAAAAAATAAACAAGTAGGGCGATAACCAAGTATTTTAAGGTGTAATAGAGAGTGCGGTTGTAGCCTTTAATTGTCTGTCCGATCTTTCTGGTTGAATAGACAGCGGGAAACAATCTGTTCAAAAATCCAACCTTATCGCCATCCATATTTTTTGTCGCGGCAGCGGACATAAAGACGCTTGAGAAAATCTTGTCGAGCCAATCCATCAAGAAAAAATTGACGGGGCGTTTGATGTCCAGAAATAGAATTATGCGGTTTACGTCGGTTTTATTTTCGGCTGAGTGTATAAAAGTTTCGTCGAATATGACTGCTTCGCCGTCTTTCCAAAAGTATTTTTCACCATCAACTTTTATGTAACAATCCTCTGAATTCGGCGTCCGTAAACCTAGATGATAACGAAGCGAACCGGCATATGGATCGCGGTGTCCGCCGAGTCTTCCTTCGGGTGGAAGAAGTGCAAACATTCCGCCGCGAACACTTGGAATTGATTGCAGAAGTTCGACTGTTTTCGGACACATTTTATTCGCCGAAGGCAAGGAAGTTCCGTACCATTTCAAGTAAAATCTTTTCCAACCCGTGCGAAAAAGCGATTGAAACCCGACATCATCTAATCTGTCTGAGGCTTGAATTTTTGCGGCTTCATCTAAAGCTAAGGCTTCATCACGTATCGTTTGCCAATTTTCTTTTAGGACATTTAATTCCTTGAACTTATCAACTTCGATGTAAGGCTTGTTCGGGTATTTAGAAAAGAGATAAAAAAGACAATTCATCGGTGCAAGAAAAACGGAATGATCGGTGATCTGGCGTTGGAATGAAAAACGCACCTTTCCGCGATAATGTATGTAAATACCGCAAATCACGAAGATCAAAAATACCGCTAAACCGATGTAATACATAAAAACTCAAGGGAAAATATTTTCAGCAAATATAATAGCTTTTTAATGTTTTTGGGTAAAACCGAGAAATTATTGTTAGAATGGAAAACCTCAAAAGATTTTACTCAAACCAAATCAGGAAAATTATAAATCTATGAATCTTTCCGTTGTCGGTTTTATCGTCTATCTTGCTACATTGGTCGCCATCGGCATTTTTTCTGCTCGTAAATCTTCAAAAGGCGTCGGTGAATATTTTCTTGCCGGACGAAATTTGAATAAATTCGTCGTTGCGGTTTCGGCGGTCGCTTCGGGGAGAAGTGCTTGGTTGCTTTTGGGATTGGTCGGAATTGCTTATGCAAAAGGCATCGCGGCGATCTGGGCGGCGGCAGGTTATATATTTGTCGAATGTTTAATGTTCTTTTTTCTCGCTCCGAAATTGCGGAAGATAACAGAAGAAAATGGCGATATAACGATTCCCGATTTTTACGCCTCCCAGCTCGGCGATAAAAACGGAATGCTCCGCGGTTTGCTCGTTTTCGTTATCGCAATTTTTATGGTCGCTTATGTTTCTGCACAATTCGTCGCGGGTGGCAAGGCATTTTTCAGCAGTTTTGAGATAAACCAAACAACGGGCGTAATTTTAACGGCGATAATCATTTTAATTTACACACTTCTCGGAGGGTTTGTTGCCGTCAGCAAAACCGATCTTGTCCAAGCATTTTTTATGTTGCTTGCGTTGGTTTTCGTTCCCGTTTTTGCGATTGCAAACTTCGGCGGTTGGAATGAAATTTCACAAGCCGTTTTGCAGTCTGACACGGCATTTTTTGATCTTGAAGCAGTCACATGGGGCGTGATGCTCGGCTATTTGGGAATCGGTTTAGGCTCACCCGGAAACCCGCATATTTTGGTGCGTTATATGTCCATCAAAGAGCCTTCGGAACTACGTTTTGTTGCTTTCATAGGAACTTTTTGGAACATAATTCTGGGACTCGGAGCAGTTCTCGCAGGCTTTGCCGCTCGTGCATATTTTCCTGATGTTGCAACTTTACCAGCGGGCGACGCCGAACAAGCCTTTCCGCATCTCGCAGAATTTTTGCTCCACCCTTTGCTTTTCGGTTTTATCATCGCCGCAATTTTCTCGGCAATTATGTCTTCGGCAGACTCACAATTACTTGTCGCTGCCTCCGCGATAATCAGGGATTTATATCAAAAATTAATTTCAAAAGATGAAGAATTAGATGAGCAAAAACTCGTCATTTACAGTCGCATAACAGTTTTGGTTTTAGTCCTTCTCGCACTGCTTTTCGGGTTCTTTGCAAGCGATCTCGTCTTTTGGCTGGTGCTTTTTGCGTGGGGTGGGCTCGGTGCAACAATCGGCTCAACAATTTTGCCCGTTCTGTTTTGGAAAGGCACAACGAAAGCGGGTGTCATTGCCGGAATCTTGACAGGTGGAGCATTAGTTTTTCTATGGAAACTCGTGCCGTTTTTCAAAGAGAATATCTGGAATATCTATGAGTTAATTCCAGCATTTTTGGCGAGCATTGTCGTGACGATTTTGGTGAGTTTAGTGACTCAAAGAGAAGAATAGAACACGGATAACGCGGATGGTACGGATTCGCACAGATTCATTTTTATAAATCTTTGAAAATCTGCGTAATCTGTGTAATCCGTGTTCTATCTCATATTCTTAATCAAGAAGGCGTTTTATATCATCAATTTGAGCTAGTGCGGCTTTTTCGCCGAGTTCGATAAATTCTTCCATTTTGCCGATTTCATCGGGTCTCAGGTGTGAAATCGGTGGGATAATTACGGAATCGGCGTGGTAATGTTGATGTTTCGAGGCAGTTTGTAGAAGCATCAAAGCTGATTGAAAAATTATGCCGACGAGTGTTGAGGGCGAACCCCAATAATCTGCTCCAGAAGAAATTACATCAACGGCGATAATTATGTCAGCACCCATTTCTCTGACAGCTTTGGTTGGAACTGGAGCAACAACTCCGCCATCAACAAAACGATTTCCTTCCGAGTCCACAAGTGGTGCAAAAATTCCCGGAATTGCACAACTTGAACAAATTGCAAAGCCTATATCGCCCTTTTCCTTGAAAACTACTTCGTCACCCGTTTCAAGATTTGTTGCAACAGCTGAAAAAGGAATCATCAGATCTTCAAATTTATTGAAAGGGAATTCGTCATGAATCAATTTAGCAATCGGTGCATTGGAAATGAGACCTTTGGTGGAAAAAGACAATTTGCTGACACGATACCAGCTAAGTTTTTTGCCCATTTCAATTATATTTTCAATCGACATTCCGGCAGCAACCGCTCCGCCCGCGAATGATCCGGCGGATGTTCCGGCGATATAGTCAATCGGAATGCCGTGTTCTTTGAGGACTTTTATAACACCGAGATGTGAAAACCCTCTCGCCGCTCCGCCCGATAATGCTAAACCTACCTTTTTCACATATTAATTAGTAGTTAACCGTTCGTTATTCGTTGTTTTTAGTCTTTAAAGGTCAATTCTTAAACAAAAGTAATTTACTACTAATAACTGACAATTAACATTTAACAATTTACAATTTACCAAGATTTATGGAAAACTTAAACGCTACTCAAGATTAGAGATATGACTCCACAGGAAACCATTTCATTTTTTAGAGATAAAACATCGGCGGATATTGCCGCAGGCGGAAATGTCTGTCCGGTTTGTTCGCGTGAAGCAAAAGAAGAGTTTGTTCCACTGATGGCTCTCGAAGAAGGGATGGATAAACTTATACGGGCGAACGCACCCGATACACAGGAGTTTGAAGCGATTTGTGCGAGATGTGTAAGACTTTTTGAGCGAGCAAAAGAGGATATAATCCAAGATGCCGCGATGCAAAAAGATGGCTCGCATGTACTTTCAACGCCCTTGCGGCTGGATGCTATTCAAAGTTTTACGGGAAGAGATATAACGATTGCTTTCCTCGATTCGGGATTCTACCCGCATCCTGATTTAACTAGCCCGACTAACAGAATAATCGGTTATAGAAGTTTACTCCATAAAGAAGGTGATGATTCTCAACTTTACGAACTGGACGTTGCAAGCTGGCACGGAATGATGACATCGGTTGTTGCGGCAGGGAATGGTTCGCTATCAAATGGTTTTTATCGGGGCATAGCACCTGACGCAAATGTTGTTTTAGTAAAGCTTGCTAAAACAGGACGGATCACCGAACAAAATATCCAAGATGGTTTAGAGTGGGTTTTAGAAAACCGCACGAAATATGGAATAAAAGTTGTAAATATCTCGGCAGGTGGTGATTTTGAAAATAGCTATTTACATGATTCTCTTTCACAGACAGTTGAGGCTTGCGTAAATCAAGGGTTGGTAATTGTCTGTGCAGTCGGAAATGCAGGTCATCTTCCAAACCATCCTGTCTTTCCACCTGCAAGTGCTCCATCGTGTATTTCTGTTGGTGGGCTTGATGACAAAAATTCTATTAATCGTGCGAAACGTGGAATGTACCGTTCATCTTATGGACCGACGCTTGATGGTCTGCAAAAACCTGAAGTTATAGCTCCTTCAATTTGGGTTCCTGCACCGATCTTGCCCGGAACTCCAACCGCCAAGCAAGTTAACTTACTGAAATCTTTAGATAAAGCCGCCGATGATGACTTGCACGATATAATTGAAGAAAATCAGGGCGTCGATGCAGAACTTGACGCGGCAATGGACAGACCCTGCCATTCGATCCGCCAGATTATTTCTCTAAAACTCCGTCAAGAAAATGTAATCACAAAGCATTACAAATATGTTGATGGAACCTCATTTTCCGCTCCGATAGTTTCGAGTGTGATTGCCCAGATGCTTGAAGCAAATCCGTATTTAACCGCACAGCAAGTTAAAAGAATTCTTATCAGTACATCAGAAAGACTTCCGCATTATGAAGTTGATAGACAGGGTTGGGGAGTGATTGATCCGCGTAAGGCGGTTGAGTTAGCAATTTCTTTCGGAAAAGATTAATTCACAAAATTATAAACGACTGTACCGACTGCCTTTCTGTTTTTCCCATTTACACTTACAGGTCTGAACTTTGAGCGACGGGCAGCATTTTCAGCGGCACGTCGTAAAAGCGGATGACCGCCTGTTGCACGTGCCGATGTGACATTTCCTCTTTCGTCAACTGTTACACTAACCGTAACCCTACCCGATGCTCTGGCACTTCTTGCTGCAGGTGGATAAGAAGGTGTGGGTAGTCTAACCGCTCGCCCATTTATTGTTCCGACATTTACAGGTCTATTCGTGTTTGTGTTTGCCGGAGTTGGAGTCGGCGTCGGGGTTTTAACAGGCGTAGCTGTTGGAGTTGGAGTTCTTGTTGGTGTCTGCGTTGTTGGAGTCGGTGTTGCAGTTGCATTTGTATTCGATGTATTTGCGTTTGCATTTACATTAGAATTTGCATCAGGAGTCGGAGTTGGTGTAGGAGTTTTCGTCGGAGTCGGAGTTGGTGTTTTGATGTTTGTATTGAGGTTGGTATTAGTGTTCAAATTCAGATTGTCATCCATATTTGAATTTAGATTTAAGTTATCCAGCAAATCATCGGCATTAAAGTTATCATCCATATTCTGATTTGAATCTGAATTGATATTTATATTTTGATTTGCATTAGTGTTATCTGTGGTCTGACTACTCAAAAACCAATAAACGCCTACTGCACCTGCCAAAAGCACAACCGTTCCGAACATGGTCAATAAAACAACTAAAGCCGTATTTGATTTTTTCTCAGGCGGTGGCGGGACAGCTTTTTTCGAGCGTACGTTTTGCTCTTTTTTGTCGTCCTTAGTTGATATGACTATACGCTGAGATTCTTCTTCTTTTTCGGATTCAGGGAGACTTGCGGGAGTTAATTTTTCTGTTCCTGAAGAGGCTGGTTTTTTTCGGCGGATAATTGTCTGAAATTCACCATCATCTTCATCATCTTTAGACGTTTCGCTGGGAATTTCGGTGAATTTGGGGGCATCTTTATCGATGAGAGGCGTTCCATCTTTTGTGCAGAAACGCATTATTTCTTCATCGTATTCGGTTTGGCAAGTAGGGCAGTATTTCATATTCAAAGTATAAAAAGTGCGGATTTTATAAAATTTTATTAATTAAAAATATCCAAGAAGCTGTTTGAAGACTCATAAATCATAGAAATTTAACAAAAATAGAACGCGGATTTCACGGATTAGACGGATGTTCGCAGATTTTTTTTAGAATAAATCTGTGAGAATCCGTGTAATCTGCATAATCCGTGTTCTATCTATCTTATTTATTCTTATTTCTTGAGTCTTCAAACAGCTTCTAAGCACGCATTTTAACACTATTGACAATAAATCGGCGAATTAGGCTTAGTTTTTTGTTAAGGAACAAAGTTATAAACAATTACGCCTGTGACATTAACGGGTTGACCGCTTAAAAGTGTCGGTCTAAATCTTGCTCGGCGGGCGGCTTGTTCGGCTGATCTTCTTAACAACGGATGCCCGCTCACTGCTCTGGCTGAAATAACTCTGCCTCTCTTATTGATCACAACCTGAACATTTACAGCTCCCCTTGCCCCGACTGCTCTAGCCGCTGCCGGGTATGAAGGTCTCGGCAATCTTACAGCACTACCATTAACTACTCCTTTTGATATGTTATCCGGAATAGGTCTTGGTGTAGGAGTTCTGGTTGGTCTTGGTGTGGGGGGTCTTGTTGGTCTCGGGGTTGGGGTTCTTGTAGCTGTTGGTTTAGGTGTCGGCGTTTTAGTCTTAGTCGGTTTAGGTGTCGGCGTTTTAGTTTTGGTTGGAGTAGGTTTAGCTTCGTTTTCTTTGTTGCTGTTTTTCGTGCTTGAATTTGATTCTAGAGCAGAGTTTTCATTGGTATTTTCAGAGTTTTCATTCGCATTTTCTGCGTTAGCATCATCTAAGTTTGAGTTTTCATCTAAAGTGTTTGTCTCTTCATTCGTATCTTGGTTTGTATTTGTCGTGGCAATCTCGGTCGAAGAACCTTGGTTTTGAAAATACAAATAAGCACCGCCTGCCACAACACCGATCAGGAGTAGAAAAAATAATCCCAAAGCTCCGAGTATCAAGCCTAAATATCGGTTGTTCGTTTTTTCTTCTCGTTCCTGTTGGGGAGGTTTTTCAGAAGGGATTTCTTGATTTATGAGAACTTGTTCTGCGGCAAAAGGTTGTTTAGATGATTCAGATCTTTCTTCTTCGCTTTCGCCCGTAGGTATTTCAATAACCTGTTTTATGTTTGAGCTTGAGTCCGTTTGTTCTTGCCATTCTTCAGTAGATATAGTCGGTTGTTGCTGTTGTGCTTGAGTTTCTCTATTGATGGAATGAAGTTCTTCTTCAGTCAAAGCCGCTTTGTCCATTACAGCCGTTTCATCACCAATTGGAGAGTCTTCATTTGTTTCAGGTGTGACATTTTCAGACGAAGGCTTTTCGTCCATTACTACGGTCTCTTCGCCTAAGGATGGTTTTTCATCCATCACCATCGTCTCTTCACCCATTGAAGGCGGCTCTGCATTGACAAGGGTTTCCTGATCAATTTCTGAATCCATTTCAACCTCAGGGCTAGCCAGCGGAGTTCCATCAGCTAGACAAAAGTTATAAATATCTTCATACTCTTTTTGGCACTTCGGACAAGTTTTCATTTGATCTCCTTTTCAAAGATATTAGACTTTGCTACCTTTAGCTTTCGGCAAAATTTGCCAAGATTTTAGCACTTATTCTCTTTAATCAGAAATAATTTGTAATAATATGACAACCAACAATCATTTTATTGCCCAACGCATTCATCAAATCCCCGAATCCGGAATCCGTAGATTTTTTGGAATCGCTGCCAAAATGCCCGATGCAATTTCACTTTGTATTGGCGAACCTGATTTTCCGACACCCGCACCAATTGCCAAAGCAGGATTTGATGCAGTTTACGAAAAACCAATCGGTTATACGGATAATAAGGGGTTAATTGAACTACGTGCTAAACTTTCTGAACATCTCGAAACACTTTATGGGGTTTCTTACAATCTTGACAACGAAATTGTCGTTACGGTCGGAGTTAGCGAAGCCGTAAAATGTGTTTTTACAGCGATTACAAACCCGAGCGATGAAGTTATTATTCCAGAGCCTTGTTTCGTTTCTTATGAACCCGAAGTTATGTTTGCAGGCGGAGTCCCCGTTCCCGTAGAATGCCTTGCAGAAAATGATTTTGAACCTTTGGCAGAACAAATCGAAGAAAAAATAACGGATAAAACCAAAGCGATTTTCTTAGGATTTCCAAATAATCCAACAGGCGGAGTTTTAACTAGGGAAAATGCAATTAAAATTGTCGAACTTGCTCGCAAACACAATTTTCTAATAGTTTCTGATGAAATCTATGATCGTTTAAATTATGGTGTTGATCACATTTGCATGTCAGCTTTGCCAAATGCCAAAGATATAACAGTTTTGCTTGGCGGATTTTCCAAAGATTATGCAATGCCGGGTTGGCGTGTCGGTTATATGTGTGCAAATCCCGAATTGATGGAAGCCTTCTTAAAAGTTCATCAATACGCAATTATGTCCGCTCCGACGATTTCGCAATTCGCCGCACTTGCCGCACTTGAAATTGGTGAACCATTCGTCCAAGAAATGTACGCAAAATACAATCGTCGTCGTAAATTCCTAGTTTCATCTCTAAACGAAATGGGCTTAGATTGCTTCGAACCAAAAGGTGCTTTTTATGCATTCCCAGACGTTTCTTCAACAGGAATGGACGGTGACGAATTTGCTGAAAAGCTTCTACTAGAAAAAAACATCGCCGTCGTCCCCGGAAGTGGTTTCGGACTTGGTGGAAAAAATCATGTTCGCATTGCTTATTGCAAATCTTATAAAGAAATCGAAATTGCTTTAGAAAGAATGCGAGAATTTGTGAACAGTATTTAGAGATATTTTTCCTTACAAACTTCTAAAATTTTACAGCCTCAGTAAGGCAAAAAGTTATTTAAACTTTTGCCTTTTTTATTTCCTCGTCGAATTCATAAAAATAAATTTGGAACGAAAATTCGTTTTATGACGTATTTTTTTTTCATAATGAAACTTGAAATTCAAAATGTATCCAAAAAATATGGCAAAGATAAATACGGAGTTCGGGATTATTCTTTGACAGTAGAAAAGGGGATTCTTGGGCTCCTTGGACCAAATGGAGCAGGAAAATCCACGCTACTGAAAATGATTGCTACGGTCAGTAAACCAACGAATGGAGTTATTACTTTGAATGGAAATGACGTAGCCAAAAATGCCAATTATATGCGAAACCAGCTTGGTTTTTTGCCGCAGGATTTTGGTGTTTATCCAAATTTGAACGCGTTTGAATTTTTGGAATATATGGCGGCACTTAAAGGCGTCGGTGGAGAAAATTTGCGTCCTAGAATCGAAGGCTTGCTCGAAGGCTTGAATTTAATGGAATCAGCCAATAAGCCAATTGGAACTTATTCGGGCGGAATGAAACAACGCATCGGAATTGCTCAAGCACTTCTCAATGATCCCAAAATCGTAATTTTTGATGAGCCGACGGTTGGACTTGACCCTGAAGAACGCGTGCGGTTTAGAAATTTGATTTCTGATTTGGCAGATGAATGCATCGTGATTTTGTCGTCGCATATTGTTTCGGATATAGACACGATTGCCGATGAAGTTGCCATTATGAAAAATGGAAATTTACTTTCAAAAGGTAATCAATCTGAGGTTGTCGAATTAGTTAAAGATAAAGTTTTTGAAACGACAATCCCCAGAGAAAGTCTCAGCGATTTTAAGGCAAATTATCTAGTCGTCAGCACTGCCCGCAAAGATGGAAATTTGAAAGTTAGATACATTTCCGACAAACCAATCGAAAACTCAACCAGCAACGAAGCAAATTTGGAAGACGCTTATTTATACATAACAAAAACTAAATGAAAACATTTTATACAATCGTAAAATCGGATTATTTACAACGGACGAGGAGTTATGCTTTTCTCGTCACTATATGTATAAGTTTGGCGTTTGCATATACTTTAGTTCCAGAACCGAACGCAAGTTATTCGACAATTAGAATCAGCAATTATGTTGGTTATTATAATTCAGCTTGGTTTGGCTATGTCACGGCGATTATGACAAGTGTTTTCCTGTCAATCACAGGTTTTTATCTCGTAAACAGCGGAATCAAAAAAGACCTTGACACAAATATAGGGCAAATAATCGCATCAACTCCAATTAAAAATTTCAGCTATCTTTTAGCAAAAGCAGTCAGTAATTTCGCTGTCTTGATGACTATTATTTTAGTTGTCTTTTTTGTAAGCATTCTACTGTTTGTTTTATATAACGATGGCTATTCATTCGAGCCGATTCAATTTATAAAACCATACTTAATAATTACAGTTCCAACGATGTTTTTCGTGTCGGCATTAGCAGTGTTTTTTGAGGTCATCTTTAGAAGACATTCAATAATTCAAAACATAATCTACTTCTTCGCATTTATGGTTTTGTTAGTGTCAACAACTAATTCTGAAGCTAATTTTAATTATGATGTTTTCGGAGGCAAAATTGTTACAAGCCAGATGGAGAAATCAGTCCAAGAAACCTTGCCAAAGGATAAAGAGGCGAGCCTTGCAATTGGTTTTGTAATCAATGGAAACAGAGAAACTAAGAAATTTCTCTTCAATGGTGTAGATTTTCCAACAACCTTTTTGATTAGCCGCCTGATTTGGATGTTATCTGGTTTAGTTTTGCTCATTGTAATTTCTCCAATTTTCCATCGTTTTGATATTAAACGCCGTATTCTATTGAAAAAATCTAAGAAAGAAGATTTTGAATATAAAGAACTTAAAGACATCGTTTTATCAGATATCCCAGCTCCAAAAATTAACTATGGCATTCTTTCGTTAATTAAGACCGAGGCTAAATTATTATTTAGAAGCGGGCGAAAATGGATGTGGATTTTCAATTTGTTAGGGTTTTTGCTTCTCGTATTTGTTTCGTTAAAATCTGCACATCAGTTTGTTCTGCCAATCCTATGGTTTTTGCAGGTCGGAAGGCTATCTTCATTAACGACTAAAGAAACAGAAAACAATGTTCATTATTTTGCATTTTCATCCTACAAACCTTTAAGTCGTTTATTACTCTCTCAAATAATTGCAGCAGTTGGTTTAATGTTGGTTTTGGCTTCGCCTTTGATAATTCGATATCTACTTCAAGCTGATTTATTAACTGCTATATCTATCATACTCGGCGGAGTATTTATAGTTTCTTTTGCATCGTTATTGGGCATTCTGACCAAAGGGAAAAAGTTGTTTGAAATATTGTTTTTCCTAATCACGTACGCAAACATTAACGCAGTTTGGATAGCTGATTATTTTGGAGCATTATCGCAAGGTTCAACTTATCTCTTCGGGCTTTTATCAGGTGTCTGCATAATGCTAATTACAATTTTTTCGATAAGAAAGTTTCAACTTAATCAATAATCGTTAACGTTTGAAAAATTCCATTGGTAAATATCTTTTCCTCTCTTTGCGTCCTACGCTTCTTGTTTGATTAAATAAAATTAGTGAAAGAAATAATCATCATCGGTGCTGGTTTGGGCGGATTGTCAGCCGCTTGTCGTTTGGCAAGATCGGGTTTTGACGTTACCGTTTTGGAAAAAAACGAAATTGTTGGCGGAAAGGTAAATTCAATCCATTCAGACGGTTACAAATTTGATACGGGTGCTTCGCTTATCACGATGAAGCACGTTTTTGAAGACCTTTTTGAATTTTGCGAACGGGATATAAATGATTATTTGGACTTTGTTCAACTCGAACCGATTTGCCGATATTTTTGGTCGGATGGGACGGAGTTTGATGCTTCGGATGATTTGGATAAAACGATCAGTGAGATCAAAAAACTTGAGCCGAATGATGTCGAAACTTTTAACAAATATCTTGCCGATTCCAAACAAAAATACGAAATTGCAGAACGAACATTCCTTGCAAAAAGTTTGAATGAACTACCGAGCTTATTGCGTCCAAGCTATTTGCCCGATCTGCTAAAAATCTCAACATTAAACACGCTCGACAAACACAATAAGAAGTTTTTCAAATCAGAAAAATTGCAACAACTTTTTAATCGTTTTGCAACTTACAATGGTTCTTCGCCTTACAAAACACCCGCAACTTTCGCCTTAATTCCGTTTGTCGAATTCGGTTTGGGTGCTTGGTATGCAAAGGGTGGAATTTACCAAATTCCGAAAGCTTTAGAGAAACTCGCTAAAGAATTCGGAGCGAACTTTTACTACGAAACAGAAGTTGAAAAAATAATTATTGAAAACGGTAAAACCAAAGGAGTTCGCCTCAAAAGCGGTGAAATGTTAACAAGCGATGTTGTCGTTACAAACACTGACGCGATCGAAACTTATCGAAATTTAATTGATAAAGAAAAACGCAGAATTTACACGGATAAAAAGCTGGAAAAAATTGAGCCATCGTGTGGCGGATTTGTTTTACTACTCGGGACAAACAAGAAATTTGACCAACTCGCACATCACAATATATTTTTCTCCGACGATTATGCTGCTGAATTTAAATCTTTATTTGAAACGAAAACTCCCGCGGAAAATCCGACTATTTACATCTGTGCCACCTCACGAACCGACGACACACAAGCTCCGCAAAATAGTGAGAATCTATTTATTTTGATCAACGCTCCATACACGAGCGATGCTGTTAATTGGCAAGAGATCAAAGAAGACTATGCAAATAAGGTGATTGATAAATTAGAAGATTCCGGTCTGAAAGATCTGCGAGATTCGATCGAATTTCAACACATCATCACACCCGAAGATTTCGAGACAAAATACCGTGCGAATAAAGGTTCGATCTACGGTGTTTCGTCGAACGGAATTTTCTCGGCATTTATGCGTGTGCCGAATATGGCAAAAGATATTGAAAATCTATATTTCGTCGGCGGGACGACTCATCCGGGAGGTGGAATGCCACTTGTTTTATTGTCAGGCAAGATGGCTTGTGATTTGATTTTAAACAAACAAAATTAACTACCCATCGCCAACAAAAGTTTTACAGATGTAGAGCTTATAAACATCATCATTTCGCAGATAATCTATCAAAGCATCCAACCAAAATGGATCTTTTGCTTGCTCATTTATATTTGTGGCTATTTCCTGACCTAGTTTAGCTTCTTGCGAGAGCCCACCTGAATAGCCATGTTTATTGAGATAAAACCCTTGCGACACATAAGCGATAACTTCATTATCCAACCAGGGAATAGTCATTCGCTTTAAGTCATAAATTGCATGAACAGCTTCATGCACCATTAAGCTTTTGAAAACTATTTCAGAAGTATTATTTTGTCCTAAGTACATCGTGTTGGCTTTGCTGTCACCATCATCTTGAGCAGTATATTTCGCCATACCTGCCGGAACTCCGCCTTCCTCTACCCTAATCGTGCCGTTTTCTATTGCTTTTATAACTAACTTAAAATCAATTCCATTCATTGGAAAAGTTTTCGGTAAAGCAAAGTTAATAGTTTGCACACTTGGCTCGTTTAATACAGCTAAGACTTTATCTTTCATTTATATGATGTTGTTGGGGGTTTGTACGTGATTTGGAAATAAGAAATATAAACAATTTAGGAAAAAAGCGATAATCCATTTTTTGTATTATCGCTGAGTTAGAGTTTAACATATTACGCTTTTTCGTAATAAAAAAGAGCCATCTAATTATAAAAGATGGTTCTTTTAAAAAACTACAAATTTTAGAGATTTTATTAGCTTTTTGCTTTTCTTACTGCACCGTAGCTTATCAAAATTTGTTTAATCTCTGGCGAATGTGTGTAATCCAAAGCTGAATTTTTGAAATTGTCACGAATTGTAACATCTGCACCAGATTCAAGCATTGCTTGGACGGCTTTTGCATTTCCTGAACGGGCGGCATTCATTAGGGCGGTTTGTCCACTGTAATTTTTGGCGTTGAGATCAGCACCGTATTGAGCAAAGAGGTAAATTATTTCCGTAGTGGTTGACCAACGCAGGTTCATCAGAGGAGTGTTTTTATATTGGTCTTGTAATTCTAACTTTGCTCCTGAATTCAAAAGCATCTGAGCCATTTTCAAATTATTCCTCTCGACCGCAACGTGCAAAGCTGTGCGTGAGTAATAGTTTTTGTCAATTGCATTTACATTTGCACCTTTTGCAATCATCAGACGTGCTTTCAAATATTTACCTTGATTAACCGCTTTCATCAGAGGGTTTTTAATCCAACGACGGATAGCAATTTTCCCCATAATTTTCGGCTGTCTTGGTTTTTTGGGTGGAGTTGGTGAAACTTTTGGCGAGGTTGTTTTTGCATTAGAACTGCTATTCTTTTGAACTACAATCGGAGTTAGAGGTTTTAAGGGGCTTCCTTTGCTCACAGATTCTTGTGCATTAACGGAATTTGAAACAGCCAAGGTTGCTCCTAAAACTCCTGCCGTAACTCCAGTCGTTCGCGTGATCTGATAAAGTTTGTTGGCAAAAATCGGGGCATGAGTAACAGGATGAGCTTCATAACGCACACATAAATCTCCATTTGATTTCTCGATTAATTCAAATGCTTCATCTTCCGTCATCATCGAAATATCATTCACATTCAATTCGCAATGAGAACAAGCCCGCGTTTTCTCATTTCCGGTCATCTCATCCCATTTTTCCGAACAAGGATTTTCGATACTTATACTTTCTGCTGTTAATTCCTCTTTCTTCATTTTTTATAACTCTCCTTATTGGTAAAATTACCAACCCTTTCGAGTTATAGAACTATTTTGGATGGGAAATCTTGCAGATGATCAAGGTATGATATGACAAAAATGCAGGAGCACCCACGGAGTAAGTGCTTAAAGTGAATCAAACAAATTTACAATCTTCACATAAGATTCTAGTATCGGATTGATTGTAAAAAAGCTAAATATTCGGTAAGTTTTGCGTACATTTTCGCCCAAGAATTTCAGGAGTTTTTTTTTAGAAAGGAACATTTATCAAATCAGGAGATCAAAAAGAAATGAAAAAGACTGTAATTTTGCCCTTGTTTGTTCTAACTCTCGTTGTATCAGGCTGTTTTTTTACAAACAGCACAAAGGAAAAGGAACTGGAACTTAAAGAAAGAGAAATTGCTATAAAAGAAAAAGAACTGGAGCGGAGCAAAGATAAAGAGAAAGAAGACGGCGAAAATGGAGAATACGAAGAAGCAGAAACCACAGATGAGCCGAAAATAGAAGTAGAAGAAAAAGAAGAAATCGCTTCAAATAGAGGAAAGGTTTATACACCGAAAAGAGGCTCAGCCGAGCGAAAGGCGATCTTCAATGCTTTGCGTGTTCCGGTAGAAAAGCAATTAAAACAAAGCATCGTTTTCGCCCCAAGCAATTTCAAAGTCTATAATGGATGGGCATTTGTTGGTGGAGAACCGCTAACAAGATCAGGCAAAAAGCCCGATTACAAAGGAACGATATATCAGCAAGATGTCGAAGCGGATATGTTCGATAACAACTTTTTTGCACTCCTAAGAAAAACAGGTGGCAGATGGAAGGTCGTAAAATACTACATCGGATGCACGGATGTTTGCTATCTTGGTTGGGACAAAGAATACAACGCACCAAAAGAGATATTTCCGTAAACTTTGAATTTGATTTAAGGAAATAAATTTAGGATGTGTGAGGATTTAATTCTTCACGCATCCTTTTTTCCTGTTTAGTTTAGTTGGACGGATTAGTAATGATTTTCGGAGGCTGTTTGCATATTTCATTACTCAACAGCTGTTGGAGCAGACAGGTGTTAATCTGTTTTTTTACGCCATCAAGAGTATTTTGAGCTGTAAATTGAGTATTTGTCATATCTTGAATTAACTTAAGCTTTTCTGCTCTGGTTAAGGTGTTTTTTGATAGTTGGTTATTTACATTGCTCATAAACTTTCTGACTTCATTTGAAAGTTGGTCGAGGAAGCCATTTATCTGGTTAGATTTAGCTAAATATAATTCTTGGTTGCGATACACCGTATTCTTATTACGTTCAATGCTTTGTTTGTAGGATTGAACGGTTTTTGGAAAGTCCTCAGCTAACCAAAAATAATTATTGGCATCTCCGCGTTCTTCAAGAACACTATTACTTTGGTCTACAGCTCCTTTTGTATATTCAGCAAGTTCTTTAATAGCTTCTTTGTCAGAACTTTGGCTGTTTATAACAACATCAAAATAAGTCAGAGCAAAATCCGGATCTAATCCTTCATTTGAATAACCTGTTGGAGAGAATAATTTGTAAACAATGCTGTAGCGTCCTGCTCTGTGTTTTAAGTATTTTGCTCGTGCATCATTAACCATTTTCAGCTCTTTTGCATATTCGTTGTTATACAGAAAATTATTTAGAGCAACATTATTTGTAGTAAACGATTGAGGTGCGGAAACTGCTTTGAAATTTTCATTGGCAAATCTTGCTGAGAGGTCTTGAGCTTTGAACATTATAGGTTCCGGCATTTCAGCACTTTGATGAGTTGTTCTTAAATTCAAAGCGTATTTGGTATTTGCTTGATCTGTAGAACTAACGGCAACGAAAATTGATTCATTTACAGGCGATTGATATGTAAATGTATAAGCCATTTGAGGTGTTTTTCTTCCAACAACGAAATACTGTTTCCTCTCGGGGAAAATAAATGTAAGATTCAGATTCTTGTTCATATGACCAACTGCGGCGATACGATAAACGTGATTTTGACGAGCGTCAATTCTGTGAACCGCAACCATATTCGGTTCTATCCAAGTAGATTTTTGGAGTTTTTGTGGTTTAGAGAAATACTGTCTAAAGTGAGTTGCGTTCGCAGTATAATATCCTTTTTGCCAACCTTTTCGAGGATCAACAAAAATGTTTTTGAAGGATTGTAAGCTATTTCGGCAACCTTTTGCTTCTTGACCGTAAAGTTGGCATTTGCTATTTATTTTTGCATTGTCCATACGGCTGTTCCATTCTTCGCTTAATCCTGCAACAGTAAAATCAAACCAGCGAGTATTGTCATAAACAGTTCTTTGGTGAATTTTGGTAATAGCAGGACTCGTTGCTTGAATTTCATATTCGCCTCCATATCCGCCATTGACCATAATTATTCCAACCAAAACTTCGGATATTGTTTTTTGACTAACTTCAACTGGTTCAGAATGTTTGTATAAACCGCCTTCACCTAACGGAGTGTAATCACCATGATAATTGTCAACAAAAACGTATTTTTGAGTTTCAGGAAAAATAACTACCAGAGCCACATCACAGCCTTTATCAAAACGGCATTCTGAACCTCGCACAACAAAGGATGGTTTCTCGAAAGTTGACCGAAATTTATTAAATTCAACTCTATGAAAAGGAATCGAACTAAATCCTTGACTCGGAACACCGGTTGCAGTCCCGGAAATGCGTAGCAATTTAGAAAAATCAATTCCATTTTGAGCTTTTAACTCACTAAAAGTTGCAAAAGTAAGAATGATTCCGACAAATACGGCAATCAACAAGGGGTATTTTTTCATTTATTCTCCTATAGATTTTGAATAGAAAACAGATTATTTATGACATTTTGAATATGGTAATACAACTTCTTTGCAAAACAAAAGTTTGCAAAAATCAGAGAACAAAAATATCCAAATTTCAAATAGAGTCCAAGAAACTTGATATATTATGTTTGTTGCTAATAAAGGGTTAGTTTAAAATCCAAAAACCCCTATGCAGTTGACGATGATTTATTCTTTATTTGCAAAGGTTACTGATGAATTCAAAAGCTTCTGTCTTTTAGAGGGAGAATTGAGAAATTTGCATATTAGGTTAATTGTAAGGGTTTAATTCAGGCATTATTTGCTCAATTACAACTTTTTGACCAATTGGGGTTAAAACAATTTCGCCATCTACGCTAGTTCTAATTTCTTTGTTTTTTAGCATGTTTGATAAAGTTGTGTTTATATTGGATTTGGAATGAAAAGCCACTTGCTTATGAATATTAGATCTACTCAGAGCGTTGTTTGAAGCGTGATTTAATAGTAAAGGAATTTCATTTCTTGCAGAAATCTTCTTAACTAAGACTAAAGGTTTACCTTCTAACTCATGGATTAGAGAGTGTTCTATTTGAACAATTTGCTCAATAGTTTCAGCAATTATTTTTTCATCTTTGTCCCAAGCAAGTCGAAGAAATTCGGAAAAAATCCATTTACAGGTGTGCACAATCATCATTGAGTCCATGTAATTGGCATTATATTCTTTGGAAATATGAGCAACACCTCTAGCAGATCGAAATTTATAAACTAGTTCGATAGCTTTAGAAATATGGTTTCTGTCTTTTGAATTTAAATTATGAGAATTTGGACTTTTCAAATCCAATAAATAAGCTCTGATTTGTCCAACTGATTTTTTGTGACTAACTCTTCCAGTATCTAATTGATACAAGCATCTTGAAACGCCTTCGCATAATGCTCCGCCATTAAGTTCTGATGGCTTCCAATCTCCAATTAAAAAACGATTTTGCATTTCAACATAATTTTCTACTACAAGTCTTGCTAAATCAGCATCAATAATTGTTGATAATTCTTTGATGAGTTGAGGTGTTGTTAGTTTCATTTTTTCTTTTTAGTTTTAGAGTTCGAATTTGTTGCATTGCACAATTTTTCAGCATGATTAATTCCATCTGGAGTAATTTCATAACCACCTTTAACTTTTATTACTAAGCTATCTTTATCATTATTTAAAGACTTTCTAATGCTGCTTTCAGGGGTTTTTAGAGTAAAAGCTTCATAAAGAAAAGCAGAAATTTGAGTACTAGATAAGATTCTTGCATCAGAGCTAACTTGACGAATTGCCCAAAGCCCAAACACTCCCTTGTCTTTGGCAGTCTTGTCTTTTATTGCAGTATATCCATCAATATTTAATTTCTCATTCTTCCATTTATCTGCCCATTCTTTAGCGTTCTTATTGATTTTACTAGATTTTTTGGGTTTAGATTTATTCTTGGAAGATTCATCTTTATTAACAGTGTGCGAATTTGAACGCTCATTTGGCAGAAATTCCCCTGTTTTATCTGAATCTAAAACTTCATGTAAAATTTCAGTGGCAAGTTTTTTGCCACTACTTTTTAATCTAATTAAAGTTTTTCCATCTTTTTCCTTGAGCATCAAATCATTGCTATTACTTATCCAATTGGAGATGTTGCCATCAAGTTTAACTGCGTCTTTAATTGTATCGTTAAGACAGTCTCTGTCAGTAAAAGTTTTTCCTTCAATTTCACTTGAATATAAAAGTCTTAGATAAACAAGTCTCTTGCCATAGTCTAATTGTCCAGATGCTTTAATGTCTGGTATATCTAACACTATTTTTGATTCATCTTTGTAAAACACATCTTTTAAACCCTCTTGGTAGCTTGTATCTTTTTTAAATTGGTTAGAATTTATTTCTGCATCAACAGTTTCAATTATTTTATTATTTTCTTCCCCAAAAGGTAGTTGTGGAACTGACTCAATTGTATGACTGACTGTGTTTTTTGGAGGAGCAATTCTATTTCCAGCTAGACGACTCAAAGTTTCACTTAAATTGCTAACTGATTCGTCTGTTAGTTTTGCAACAACTTTTCTACTTTTTGTAGTCTCAGTTAATTCAAAAGTATTAATGGTTTCCGAAGATATCTTCTTGGGTGAACCGTTTGTTACATTTTTTTGTTTATTCAAAGATTCTCCACACATCACACAACCAATTGCATCTTTTTCTATTAACTCATCACAGTTTTTACACTTGACTTGTTTTAAACAATTTTTACAAAAAAAGCCTCTATCAGATAGCAAGGTTTCACAGTAAACACATTTATTCATAATTTTTCTCCTTTAGTGGAAGTCTGAGAGTAAGACAAGACTAGAGACACTAATTTATTATATTAGAATTAATTATCTACCGTATAATCACACTTTTTTCAAGTTTTAATTTGATTAATTCAAAAATTCCTGTCCTTTATCTTTAATTTCAACAGGTGCGTCGAACTGTGGAACTTCTTCTTCCAAATTCCAAATTTCAAAAAGTGCGGGTGGGCATTCGGTTATAAAACGTGAAGGTTTTTGGATTACAGTTTGACGTTGGTAGTCAACAATCATAAGCGGATATGTTAGATAGAGTTCGTCTTTTGCTCGTGTGAGGGCGACATACCAGAGGCGGCGTTCTTCTTCTTCGGAGTCGATTTCTTTTAGGCTTCTTGGAGAAGGGAATTTTCCTTCGGCTGTCCAGATTAGGAAGACGGCGTTCCATTCTAAACCTTTGGCTTGGTGGATGCTTGAGAGCGTTAGGAGTTCATCTTCTTCACCACCCATTACGACATCTTCGCCCGCAACTCCACTTGGTTCGGCAAAGCGTTCGGTGGAAAGCAAAGCGAGTTCGCTTAAGAAATCTTCGGTGGTGTCGTATTTGCTTGCATACATTGCCAAGCCTTGTAAGTCTTCAAGCCTTGCTTCAGCGTTTTCATAATTTTCGGTTAAATGTTGTTCATAAAAACTCGTTAAAACTAATTCGATTTGCTTGCCGGGACTATTTCGGTTTTCATCGGAGGTTAATCTTTCGAGAAGTTTGACGAAACTTTCCCAAGATTTTTTACTGCGTGGTTGCGGAATATCTTCAAAAACAGCTTTGGTAAATTGGCTTGCCATTGCAGTTGATTCACCTTCTTGTAAAAGCAGTTTTGGATTATTTTCGGCAACACGAATTCGATTTGAAATGTGTTCAAAGATTTTATTTGCCGTAACATTTCCAACGCTCGGAATCATTTTTAAGATTCTTTTCCAAGCCAGTTCGTCTCTTGGATTAACGATGATTTTAAGATATGAAACAACATCTTTGATATGTGCTTGTTCAAAAAATCTAACACCACTTTGGACTCGATAAGGGATATTGCGTTTGGTTAATTCGAGTTGTAATTCGATGGAATGATAATGTGAACGATACAAAATCGCTATGTCTTCAAGCGAAGTCCCTTCGTCGCGTAATTCCAAAATCCTCGAAGCGATAAACGCCGATTGTTGTTCGACATCAGAGCAGGGAATTAGAGCGGGTTTGAAATCTTGCGATTGCTTTATTGCTTCCAAAGTCTTCGGGAATTGCTTTTTGTTATTAGCAATTGAAACATTCGCAAGCCCTAGAATTTCCGGTGTTGAGCGGTAATTTTTCTCTAATTTATATTCTTGCGTATTTGGATAGCGTTCGGGAAATTCGTATATGTTTGTAAATTCTGCACCACGCCAAGCAAAAATGCTTTGAGCATCATCGCCAACGACCATTACGTTTCTATGTTTGACGGCGAGAAGGTCAATTATCTCGGCTTGCAAACGGTTTGTATCTTGATATTCGTCAACCAAAATGTGTTGGAATTGTTCGGCATAAACTTCTGCAATTTTCGGTTTTTCAAGCAAAAGGCGTTTCCAATTGAGCAATAAGTCGTCATAATCCATCACATTTCGTTCACGCTTTCGCTCCGTGTAATTAAAATCCACACGCTTAATTTGTTGTGTAAGCATTTCAAAATATGGATATTTTCTAACAATTACATCATCAATCGGTTGGTCTGTATTGTTGGCGTAAGAAATTATGTTTTGAACAACTTGCGGTTTCGGAAAGCGTTTCGACTTTGTATCAATCGCCGATTCATCAATGCAAACGCTGATAAAATCTCTCGCATCTTCCGAATCCAGAATCGAATAATTTGAATCAAACCCGATGGAAACAGCGTGTTTCCGCAAAATCAAATTCGCAATCCGATGAAACGTCCCGCCCCAAACTCTGTGAACATTCTGCGTCCCCGTCAAAGATTCCACACGTTTCAACATCTCCCTCGCCGCCCGATTAGTAAAAGTCGCCAACAAAATCCGATTCGGCGAAACGCCTTGCTCCAAAAGATACGCCACCCGATAAGTTATCGTCCGAGTCTTTCCCGTCCCCGCACCCGCAATGACAAGCGTCGGCAAAGGCTTTGAGGTTACAACTTTAAATTGTTCTTCATTTAATTCTTCACGATAACGCGTGAGGCGTTCGGGTAAGCTCCGTTTATCTCTTTTGATGAAGTATTTTTTCATTGAGGTTATTTTACTTTGGCGGATGCTCACCGACAAGGTGTAAGAGTTTGCGTAAATTTCTCAATCCTTCGCGATTCAACTTTAGTGCTCGAACTGTAACTTTGCCTTTTGGAGTTAAGTGGATAATTTCCATAAAATCTTCGCTCCAAGAAAAATGCTCATTCCAAACATCTTTTCTTGGATTAAAAAGTGGAATCTCATCACCACTTTCTGAGTCAATTATGGAAACTCGATTGTATTTGTATTTGTTGCATCCTGAACACGACCACGCGAGATTCTTGAGGTTCTTTTTTCCACCTTTTGATCTTGGTGAAATATGTTCGAGTTCGAAGGTTGAGACGGAATAACTTTCGGGTAAAAGACAGTATTCACAAAGGTGTTTTGCACGTTTGGAAACTCTTTTCTTGATTTCGGCAAGTGAGAGTTTTTTAGCCATAGTTTTTCGGCTTGATTTCCAGTTCTTTCATTATTTCTTCAACAGATTGCCCGCGAATTTGTGAAATTTCAATAAGCCATTCAAGTCGTTGTGCGGCGATACTTTCTAATTTGTCGTTAAAATTACATAGTTTTTCGTGTTCTTTTGGTGTAATATTTTCAGCACGAAATTTCTCTAGAAGGTTTCCATATTCCTTCTGTTCTTTTGCGGAAAGATCAATCTCTTTTAATTTTTTTACCAATTCCGCCTCACGTTTTTTTAATTTTTTGGCATCTTTAAATAGTTTATCAACTTCCTTTTCAGGTAAACGAACAACTGCACTCAAAATGCTTTCGGTGGAAACTTCTATATTTTGAACTGCCATAATTTTACCTCTAAAACAATTTACCACATTTGAAAATTAGATGCTAAAAATACAAATTAGGATGAACATCGAAAATTCATTATTTAAATCTCTGCTTTTAATTTGCGAAGTTTACGCCATAAAACAAAGCTTAAAAGTAGAAAAATAATGCACGGCATTAAAGCGATGAGCAAGCCTTGAATAAATAGAATATTGCCTTGTGCGGTATCTATGTCATGGCGGTGATTCCAAATTTCGACAATCTTGCCATCTTTGAAGCGGAAGACATTTATTATCGGGATTTGGTTTTTTCCGCCCATTATTTTGAATAGAAAAGATTCAGGCTCAAATTTCCATTGCCAACGAGTTGCGACCAAATCGCATTCGGCTATTTGATAATCAATACTGCCTGACATTTTTCCGTTATCCCAGAAAAATTGGGCAACGTCTTTTTGATCTTGAGGAGTTTCTTTGATGTTCTTATCATCGCCGATGTCGTGCAGCGTGTATTCTTTGGCGACTAACTTATCAACTGTTTCGGGGTTATTTGAGAACCAGACTTTTTCATAAAACTCTTTGGCAAGAGCTTTGTTTTTTTCTTCAGTTTCTTCGTTACAGTTTGAGTTCGAAGGTTCTTGAGCTTGAATGGTTGAAACAGTTATAAAAAGGTTTATTAAAACAAAAGCAAATATCTTATTCATTTTTTTCTCCAAAGTGTCATTAGCATTTAAACAAACGTTACCAATAATTAGTCTTGCCTTTAGCAGTGTCTTTTTTCTTTCTTTTAGAAGGGTGAACGCGGTCAGGATTATTTAATTTCACACTCTCTTTTGGAATAGATTCATTGTTAGTTTTTCTGAGTTTTTTCTTTTTCAAAGCGTTTGGGAGCATATGCTCTTTGCTTTTTAAGAAATGGTTGGCGAGTTTTATTAAAAAAGTCACGTTGTTATGAAGCTTTTCGGGGTCTGTTAAACCTTCGGGTTCATATATGAGCAGTCTGTCTTCATGTCCGATAGTGATAAAAGAAGGTTCTTGTTTTTCATAAAACCTTAAAACATCATCGTTGAAAATATTGCGAATTTCATCTTCGAAGAATCCGCCAAAAAATTTGTATTTGTGCGAGAAGACAGGGAACTCAGTAAAATCTACGTCGTTATTTTCGAGTTTTGCGTGAAGTTTTTGCCAAAAGCCTTCCGGCTCGACGCAGAAAGGGGGAAACCAAAAATCTTTTGAACGAACTAAAAATATTGTCTGACTTTTGGATTTTGTTCCTTTCTGATTGCTTCCGCTTGTAAAACTCTCTAATTTGAAACCATGTTTCCAAACATCATGAGTAATTGTTTGATCAAAGATCATCGCTTCAAAACTTTGTATTTTGTCATCGGAATATTTTTTATCTTCTTCGGATAAGTCTCCGTATTTGATAATGCCATCAACATTATGAACATTTCCCGAAATAAGATTGTGGGTTTCTCCGTGTAAGGGATGAAACTGAAGGTATTCGCCTAATTGCAGACGGCTTGCGTCATTTCGTAAGAACTCTAGGTTAGCTTCTTTTTGAAAATTCCAACCAATCTTTTCAGCAAATTCTTTATGTTCATTTCCGCGTCTGGCGTTTTGTCCGAGGGAATAAACTAAAAAGAAAATTACACCGACAAAACCTGCGAGTAGAAACAAAAGAACCCAAGAAATGTTGAGAAGTGCCGAAGCTAGCGGCGAAGACGGAAAAATTCTATCTATTAAACTAGGAGCAAAATACGAAAGTATAAAAAAGCCACCTAATATCCAACCAAATCTATTGGCAATTTTTTTCATCGTAGAATTTTTCATGCTTCTTACAATGTCCGCTTCTTTTTTTGGATAAGAAAATATCACATTTATTAATTTACGCCTATCTTTTTTAAACGTATTTTCAAAAACTTCTTGTCTTACAAATACGTAAAAGGTTATAGTTTTAAGACACATATATTGAAAAATTCCATTTCCAACAAACTTGAACTGTTTTGATTTTTCATACCTTTTGCTAAATCAAACTAACAATGTCAGGGAGTAATAATTTAATGAAAGAACTTAATGAAGGTTTTGAGTCTTACGATTTGGTTATGCACGAAGACGAGATGTTTTTGTGCGAAGAATTGACCGAAGACGAAGAAAAATTGCTTGATGAATTGGGCATACACGGTGCATCAAGGCGAAAATTTTTAGGGCAGGTCGGAGCGGCAGGCTTCGGAATGCTGGCAATGCAGGTTCTCGCTCAGCAAGATACATTGGCGGCGGAAGGACTTGTTGATTTAACAAAATCTGAGCCTGTTTCTATCGAAAACGCAGTCAATGTAAATATGAGAATCAACGGCGTTCGTAAATCGCTCAAGGTTGATTCGCGTATGACTTTGCTTGACGCTTTGCGTGAAAGACTCGGACTGACAGGTTCTAAAAAAGGTTGCGATCACGGTCAATGCGGTGCTTGCACAGTTCACGTTGACGGCGAAAGACATCTTTCATGTTTAACTCTTGCGGCGACTTGCGAAGACAAAGATATTAAAACAATCGAAGGAATTGGCGATGAGAAAAATTTGCATCCGATGCAAGCGGCTTTTGTTAAATATGATGCTTTCCAATGCGGTTATTGCACACCCGGTCAAATCTGTTCAGCCGTTGCGCTCCTCGACGAGGCTAAAAAAGGCGAAGTCAGTTATGAAACCGAAAATATTTCAGCAAAAACACGTCCCGTGCAATTGTCAGATGACGAAATCCGCGAGCGTATGAGCGGGAATTTATGCCGTTGCGGTGCTTATCCAAACATCTTAAAAGCCATCAAGGAAGTTCACACAGGAAAAGCTGTTGCCCAAACTTGGAATTTTTCAGAAAGGCTTGATGACATAGCCGAAAATTACGAACAGGAGGACGCAAACGATGAGACCGTTTAAGTATGACCGAGCGAAAAAATCAAATGATGCGACCAAAATGGTTGCGTCAAACAAAAACGCAAAATTTCTTGCGGGCGGGACGAATATTGTTGATTTGATGAAAGAAAATGTCGAGCGTCCTGATGCTTTGGTTGATGTCAACAACTTGGAATTAAAGCAAATAAAATCAATGGGAAGTAATATTTCCATCGGTGCTTTGGCAAAAAATAAAGATACGGCAAATCATCCGCTCATCAAGCAGAATTTTCCACTTCTTACGCAAGCGATTTTATCAGGTGCTTCCGCACAAATTCGCAATATGGCAACAAACGGTGGAAATCTTAATCAGCGAACCCGTTGCGTTTATTTTTACGATACGGCAACTCCTTGCAACAAACGCGAACCCGGCACAGGTTGTGGGGCGGCAGAAGGCTTAAACCGTATGCACGCAATTTTTGGCTATTCTGATAAATGCGTAGCAACACATCCTTCGGATATGTGTATTGCACTTGCGGCTCTGGATGCAGTCGTTCACGTTGAAGATGAAAAAGGTAATAAAAGAAAAATTCTCTTCGGAGCATATCACCGTCTGCCGGGCGATACTCCAGAAAAGGACAACAATCTGAAACACGGTGAATTGATAACCTCCATAGAAATTCCAAAAAATAAATTTGCGAATAATTCTTATTATTTGAAGGTCAGAGACCGTGCAAGTTATGCGTTTGCATTAGTTTCCGTTGCCACAGGGTTGGAAATAAAAAATGGCATCATTAGAAAATCCAGAATCGCAATGGGCGGAGTGGCACACAAGCCGTGGCGAGCAATGATCGCCGAAAAAGAATTGATCGGCAAAAAGCCTTCGCAAAAATTATTTGAGCGGGCAGCGAAAATGGAGATGGAAAGGGCAAAACCACTTGAGCATAATAAATACAAGGTAACTTTGGGGGAGCGTGCGATTGTTAGAGCTTTGAAGATGGCAAGTGCTTAAAAATATTTAAGTTTCGTCATATGAAAGGAGAAAAATCTGATAAAAATCGAAAAGATTCAATTTTACAGAAATTTGGCTTGTGTTCATTTTTGATTGGTGTTTTGTTTTGGAGCTCCATGGGGCTTGTAAAGGTAGATAGAAATTATCTAGATGGGGTTATTTGGGATACGTTGAACAACATTTTAGAATCTGGCGTAAGCGAACAATGGATACTTCTTGGTGTTTTTTTAATTATTCTACCAATAGTAAGTTATTCATTAGGGCTTTTGTTTGGAGTAATTGGATTGTGGACACCGAATCGTAAATTCGCCATTCTTGGGTTAATCGTGAATGGAATTGTCCCCGTTTTTCTATATTTTGAATTTGCACAACCATACTTTTGGTTTTTTTTGTAGAACTTTTTAGAAATGATAGAGAAACTATGTTTGAGAAAACGAGTTAAATATATATATTTGAATTCTTTACCAACTGAACAATGAATAAAGAATCGGAGAAACTATGAGATACATCGGAAAAGAAACGAGTCGTGTGGACGGCGTGGCGAAGGTTACGGGGAAGGCTAGATATGTGGCGGAATTTCCTGTTAAAAATCCTGCTTATGGATTTATTGTAACGAGTGAGATTGCTAAGGGGTCGATTAAATCAATCAATACCGAAATGGCAATGAAAGCGGCGGGAGTTTTGAAGGTTTATACGCATCAAAACGCTACAAAATCACAGGCTAAGGGGAATGCTTATACGGCTTTGCAATCTCCAAAGATCGCTTTTAGTAATCAACCGATAGCACTCGTTGTAGCAGAAACTTATGAGCAAGCTAGATATGCGGCGAGTCTTGTAAAAGCTGAATATAATAAGGAAAAACCGCAAACCGATACGCTTGAAGCCAATAAAGTTGCTACCAATAAAGTTACACGCCGAACACCGAATACACGCGGAAATACCCAGACAGGCTTAACTAACTCCGATGTAAAAATTGAAGCTGAATACACGATTCCGATTGAGCATCATAATCCGATGGAAATGCACGGAGCGATTGCTTTTTGGGAAGGCGATAAGTTGATGATGTTCGACAAATCGCAAGGTGTTTATGGGGTTCGTGGGCATCTCGCCCAGAGTTTTGGAATCCCTGCTGAAAACGTAAAAGTCGTTTCGCTTTTTGTCGGCGGTGCTTTCGGGGCTTCGTTGAAACCAAATTATTATCCCTTTATGACAGCGATGGCAGCGAGAGATTTAAAGCGTCCTGTCAAAATAAATTACACACGCCGTCAGATGTTTCAAGGACACGGCTATCGCCCATTTACTTATCAAAAAATTCAGATGGGAGCGACCAAAGATGGAAAACTACAAGCGGTTGTTCATGAGTCGGTCGGAAATACGGCTTCCTATGAAAACTTTCAAGAAAACTCAAGTGGTTTTGGACGAACACTTTATAAAGTTCCCAACTACGATTCAAAATATAATCTCGTCAAAACTGATTTACCAACACCTGTTTGGATGCGAGCACCGGGAGCAGTTTCAGGAGCATTTGCAATTGAATCAGCCATTGATGAATTGGCTTACAAACTAAAGATTGATCCGCTCGAAATGCGGAAAATCAACTACGCCGAAAAAGACCCCGAAACAGGAAAACCCTATTCTAGTAAGGAATTAATGAAATGTTTTGATGTAGGTGCTAAAACATTCGGCTGGAAGAAACGAAAGCTTGAACCGCGTTCTAACAAAGACGGAAATTGGCTTGTCGGAATGGGATGTGGCATCGGAACCTGGGGGGCGTGGCAAGCTCCTGCGGGGGCAAAAGTCACACTTCGGGCTGATGGAACTGTCCACATCGGAAGTGCAACCGCAGACATCGGTCCCGGGACTTATACGACAATGACGATGATTGCATCTGAGTTTTTGGGTATAAAACCTAATCAAGTTAAATTTGAACTTGGTAAAACAGAATTTCCGAGAGCACCTTCGCAGGGCGGTTCGATAACGACAGCTTCAGTCGGTTCGGCAATTTACGGGGCTTCGATGAATATCAGGAAAAAGCTGTTCGATATGGCTCTGAAGATAGAAAATTCACCGTTTATTGAAAGAAGAGTCGAAGATACTGAATTAATGAACGGAATGCTACGTTTGAAAAATGATTCGTCAAAATCCGTTTCGGTTGCCGAACTCTTGAAGAAAAATAATATGACGGAAATTGTCGAAACCTATCAAGCGATGCCTTCTAAAGAGCGTGCAAATTACACGACGATGGGACATGGAATTCAGTTTGCCGAAGTTAAGGTGGACGAAGATTTAGGTATCGTCAAGGTAACAAAAGTTATTGAAGCGACCGCTTGCGGACGTGTCATAAATCCTCTGACAGCTCACTCGCAAGAAATGGGTGGAATGATCTGGGGAATCGGAATGGCTCTGCATGAACATACCGAAATTGACCATCGCTATGGCAGAATGATGACGACCAATTTTGCTGATTATCATATTCCTTCAAATGCCGATGTTGGTTACATAAATACTGAATTTGTCGAAGAGGAAGACAAAATAGTCAACCCGCTTGGTGTAAAAGGAATGGGCGAATTGTGTTTGGTGGGTGCTCCCGCCGCGATCGCCAACGCAATTTTCAACGCAACAGGAAAACGCATCCGCGATTTACCAATTACACCTGATAAGTTAATTTAAGTTATAGGCGATAGGTGATGGGTGATAGGATTATTGAAGTCTCATTTCCTATCACCCATTACTATTTACTGAGTACATTTTTGTATGAAAGAAATCCAAGAAATTCTCAAAAAAATTGATTCACTACAACCCGATGAAAAAGCTATTCTTGCAACCGTCGTAGATGTTCAAGGTTCAAGCTACCGCCTGCCCGGGGCAAAGATGCTAATTCTTAAGAATGGCGAAACTTTCGGAACTGTTTCGGGAGGCTGTCTAGAAGCTGATGTTTTAGAGCGTGCAAAACAAGTTTTGGAAACAGGCGAACCGCAAGTTTTTGTTTATGACACGACTAATGACCAAGATTCTATATTCTCATTGAACATGGGTTGTCGCGGAGTGATACGGATTTTGCTTGAAGTGGTCGGCAACAAGATGTGGCATCTGGGAATTCATCATTACAAAACTTCTGCGGAAGAATTTATCGCAACATCAATAAGCGAAGATGGAAAATATCCAATTTGTACGAGAGCAAGTTTTGATGCGAGAGGCGATGGTTCTACGGAATTGGAAGAGGAAGATTATCAATTTTTACAAAAAGAAATTTACGAAAGATGGGAAGATAAATCCTCGTTTGTCGAAACTTATGAATTCGGAGAGTTTTTTATTGAATATCTATCTCCTCCGACAGAATTAACCATTTTTGGTGCTGGAGCTGACACTATTCCCGTAACAGAATTTGCGAAAAACTTAGGTTGGCGTGTAAGCATTGTTGACCATAGAGAAGAGGTTGTTACCAAAGAAAGATATCCGAGTGCTGATGAAATCATAATTTCACGCCCTGAAGATGTAGCAGAAAAAGTTATTTTTGGTGAAGATTCAGTTGTGGTTTTAATGACTCACAATTACGAACACGATAAAACAATCTTAAAATCCCTGTTAAAGTCTGAAGCCAAATATATAGGTGCTTTGGGACCGAAAAGACGTTCGGAAAATATGTTACGGGAGTTTCAGGAAGAAGGGTTGGAATTATCCGAGATCGAATTAGAAAAACTCTACTCGCCCGTCGGTTTAGACATCGGTGCCGACACTCCTGAAACGATCGCAATTGCGATTTTAGCGGAGATTCAAGCGGTTCTAAAAGATAGAAAGGGCGGATTTTTACGAAATCGGGAAGGTTCAATTTATGGACGAAATTGATTAACATGATGAACAATAATGAGCGGTATTTTTTTACCAGATATGAATATAGAAATAAGAAAACTCGAAAGCACTGATGCTCATAAATTGAGCGAATTAGTTGATCTATATGAGGATGTTTTCGAGATGGAAAAATTTAAAAAGCCATCTTTGGATTACTTTGAAAAGATGCTTTCAGAAAGTTCCGTAATTGTTTTCATTGCTGAAAAAGATGGCAAAATTATCGGCGGAATGACTGCTCATATTCTTCATTCTACATATTTCGAATCGGCTTATGTTTATGTTTATGATTTAGCGGTAAAAGGGGAGTTCCAAAGGCAGGGAGTTGGAACAAAATTGATGGAAAAAATTAAAGACTATTCCCGCAAGTTGGGTTTTGATGAAGTATTTTTGCAGGCTGACAAAGTAGATAAATACGCTGTGGATTTTTACACCAAAATCGGCGGTTTGCCTGAAGATGATGTGATTCATTTTGCATTTCCTCTAAACAAAAACTGAAAAATCTGAGATGCAGACAGAAAACATCGGAATCATAATTTTAGCCGCCGGGCAATCAAAACGCCTAGGGCGACCAAAACAACTCCTTAAATTTCAACATAAAACTCTAATCGAAAGAATTGCTGAAACTGCTTTAGAGACAGAATTTCAAACTGTCGTAGTTTTAGGAGCAAATGCCGAAAAGATGCTACCTAAAATCAAAAACCTACCAATCAAAATAGTTCAAAATAAAAATTGGCAAAGCGGGATGAGTTCCTCAATAGTTGCAGGTTTGGAGCGTTTGCTGGAAATGAAAAATAGCCTATCAGCAGTTGTAGTTCTCCTTTGCGACCAACCGTTTATTACAAAAGATACAATTCTCAAACTCGTCAAAACTCAAAGGTCAACAGGCAAATCAATCATCGCAAGCCAATATGAAAACACATCTGGAGTTCCCGCACTTTTTACTAAAAATGTATTTGATGAATTATTAAGTTTGAACGCAGAAATCGGTGCAAAATCTATCATTAAAAAATACTCAAAAAAAGATTTAGCAGGTGTGACCTTTCCCGAAGCAAGATTTGATATTGATACGGAAGAAGATTTAAAGCGAGTTGAGGGGAAAATATAGGGGCAGCGGCTTGTCCCTGCTCGTAAAGCTTCATCGTCCAAACATTTTGAAATGCCAACGTATCTTTCGCCATTCGACTCACGGGCAACCACAAGGGATTGCCCTTACAAATTTTGTTACGGTGTTCGGATTCCTCCCAACAATTCTTTGACTGCGGCATCTAGTTGGCTGTCTTTGCCTGTGAAGGTTTCACCGATTGGTCTGGTTACTTGAATATCAACGGGGCGCGGATTTAGTTCCATATTTTGTCCGCGATTGTCTGTGATTTTTGAACGTGGCAGACGGAATCTTGTTCCTTCAAATAAGCTCGGACTCCAAGTGAAGATTATCCAGCCTGAGGTTTTTTCACCGACGACTTTACCGAGTTTTAATTCTCTATAGCCTTCGGTTAAATCTTCTGCATCAGACAGCGAATGCTGATTTGTAATTAAAATTGTTGGACGTTCTAAGGCTCTCTGACCTAAAGCACTTCTGGCAGGATATTTCCAGAGTCCGCGTTCTTGCATTGTTAGATAACCTTGACGAGCAAAAATATCTATCACATAGGGATTGATAAATCCGCCATTGTTGTTACGAACGTCAACGACTACACCTTGTTTGCGTTGATTGATAACGTCTAGGTCTATGTAAACTTGAGCGAGCGTTCCTGAACCCATATCAGGAAGATGTATATAACCGAGTTTGCCTCCGCTTATACGGTCAACATAAGCACGGTTTTGCTCAACCCATTGGCGATAAAGCAAGCGTTTTTCCGCACCTGTGCTGATCGGCTTAAGAACGACTGTGCGTTTGTTTGAGCCGCTTGCATTTGCCGCAATTTCCAGTTCGACACGCCTGCCGACTTTGTTTTCGAGTAATTCATTTAAGTTTGTATTTCGGTCAATCTTCGTTTTATCAACGCTCAGAAGATATTCGCCGACTTTTATATTCTTTGAAACAGCAGCGGGACTTAATTCGATTACTTCTGTGATTTTTAAGCGTCCGTTTGTTTCGTATTCATTGCGGTCAAATCGTAGTCCGAGTCTGCCGATCGGTGTTGAGCGAAAACCTGAGCTTCCCGAAACTCCCAAGTGTGAAGCGTTTAATTCACCAACCATCATTGCCATTAAGCGACGCATCTCTGTGATATTTCTTGAACCGCGAATCAGTGGTTCGTAGGTTTGTCCGACGGTGTTCCAGTTTTTGCCGTGGAAATTGGCATCGTAGAAATGATCCCGCATATACCGCCAGCCTTGTTTGAAAATTTCCATTTTTTCTTCGTGGAAATTCACCTTCATATTTAGGTTTAGTGAAAGTGTGCGGATATTTCGGCGAGCAAGATTGACGATACGGATGCGTCCGCCATCTATGTAATAAACTTCATTTCCTCTCGGCGAAAATTGTGCGTCAAATTTGAAAGACGGCGTTGATGTAACCTGTCTTGCCGATCGGTTTCTTGCAAGTTCATCTAAATTTATTGTGTATAAATTAAAACTACCTTCCGCTGAAGCTGTTACGAGAAGTGTTTTTCCATCAGGGCTGATGACGTGTTCATTGATGGAGATTCCCGGACGAACAAGACTCAGACGCTTACGGATTTCTCCAAAATCTATTTCTACCTTTTTCTCGTCTTTCTTTTTAGAAGCTAATTTTCCTTTCGGAGCCTGTTTGGGATTTGGTTTGACCACATCTTTTTCCAAGTCTGGAGCAGGTGAGGCTTTCGGGTTTGGAGATGGTTTTGGCTTTTCCTGCGGATTTTCTTGCTCAAAGAAACCTCTGAATTTATCTTCTCTGAATTTCGGTGTGCGAAGTTTTAATCCGACTCTTGCAAGTGCGGGTGTTTCGGTCCTTTGTTGTGTGTCGAACAAAAGATATTCACCATCAGGACTCCAAGAGATGGTTCCGCTAAATGAATTGGCGATAAAACTTACGGGTTTTACTTCGCCCGTTTCGATCGAAGCGATTGCTGCATTTGTGTAAGAACGGTTTTCGGGAGAAAGAGTTAAAAATGCGATGTGTTTATTATCAGGCGAAAATGTGAAAGTACGTTTGCCGATTAGCGGTGGTAAATCTGCATAGAGATTAGCGACTTTCTTTTCGGTCTTTTTCTTGATGTCATAAAGCCAAATCTCACGGGCGTTTCGCATAAACGCAATGTATTTTCCATCGCTTGAGTAAACAGGCGAAACATCATTGCCGGTTGTTGTGATTTGAGTTTCTTTTTCGCTTCCGAAATCATATTCAAAAATTTGAAACTTTCCATTTCTCTCAGATGAATAAGCAACCCTTTTGCTGTCACTCGACCAAGTTGCAAATGATTCGGGGGCGGCTGTTCTTGTAACGCGGACAGCATCGCCACCGTCAGTTGAAGTGGCTGCAAATACTTCGCCGCGTGAAACAGCAACAACTTTTTTGCCATCGGGCGATAGATCAAATTCGCTGATTCGTGAGGATAAATTTATGTTGGTCGAAAGCGGAGAAGCCGCACTTCCACGCAATGTGATCGGAACAGGTGAAGCATTTCCGCCCGATGTTTTCATTTTCCAAATCTTAAAATCCCTTTCAAAAACAATTTCCTTGCCATCATAAGAGATCTTCGCCCACAAAGCTCTACCATTCCTAAAATTGGTTAACTTTCTTTCTCTTCCATTAAGAGTTTTTGTCCAGATATTTTGTGTGCCGTCACGGTCAGAAACGTAATACATTCTCGAGCCGTCGGGACTCCACATAGTCCAATGTTGTTTTGCTCCGCGTTCGGCAATCTGTTGGTATTGTGTTCCGTTTTTTACCCAAAGTTCTGTTTCATCTATGTGGCTTCTACCGTTTCGCCACCATTGACCGTGTGAAATTCCTCTTGCTGAAAAAGCTAATTTATTTCCATCAGGCGAAGGTTTTGAATGAAATTCATTTGTGTAGCGGTCATTGCTGACAGCCATCGGAGTTCCGCCTGTCGCACGCACGCGGAAAATATCATTCATCCCCGAAATATCTTGATTTGACGAATAAAAATATAGCCACTGTCCATCCCTTGACCAAGCATCGAGATTGTCAGAAGTGTCGTTATAGGTTATTCGCGTAAGATTATTCGTCGCAAAATCCAAAACATATATGTCACCATTTCCCGTACGGTTTGACATAAAAGCAAGCTTTTTTCCATCGGGAGAAAAGACCGGGCGACCTTCCGTTGCAGGATGAGAAACAAGAATCTGTGCAGTACCGCCTTTGCTTGGAACTGTCCAGATATCCCCACCTGAAACAAACGCGATTTCTTTATTGTCAGGCGACATAGCAGGCTCAGTCAGATATGGAATGGCATTCTGAGCAAAAGCTTGAAAAGTAAAAGTAAGAGTTAAAACAAAAACGAAACCTATCTCAACAAAAAATTTTCTGTTTGGCATATATTTTATTTGATTGTAAATACAAAGTTTGGATTGCGTAATTAATTACTATTATTACACAAAAGTGCTGAGATGGGTTTCATTATTTGAAATAAAGATAACTTTTAAGAATGAAAATAGATTAATTCTTAACTTTTTAGGTTTTTTCGCTGATTTCTGTTTGCCTCAAATTAAACTTTAATTTTATAGCCAAGTGATTTTTTGCAAACTGAACACTTTTCTACTTCTTTTTTAACAGATTGTTTTGTGACAGCCTCAGAAGGTCTCAAATATCCGCCTGTATAATCAAACATAAATTGTTTGAAATTATCTGCCAATCCCGGGATTTCACTAACCATTCTTCCGTAAAACCCGCCCAAAATAGGTACATAAGTCAGAGCGAATGTAATACCCGCAAAAGCCATACCAACCTTTTCATCACCAAAGGTAGTAGAGGCTTTTATATACATTTTTAAGGATTTATCAATTTTATCCACGGCATCAATAAATTTGACGGGTTTTGCCATTCTGTGTATGACAGCGTCGCTTGGATCAATTCTGTCGGCAAATTTACTCATCTTAGCAAAATTTGGAAGTTTCTTTGGAGCAAGCGGAATAGGATCAATCAGGGGTTGTGTGATCCACATATGGGGCTTTATTTTCTTTGCTTCATTATTTATTGATTCAATATGCATTTTAATCATATTCATTTTGGAATTATCAGTTGATAATCCATTATCAAATAAATCATTTGCTAGAAATTTTATGGATTCACTGAGCCGTGAATAAACCTGCAATGCTGGAGATAATTCTTCGGTGAGTTTATCTACTGCCTTAAGAAAATTTGTGGCACTTGGTGGAATTGCCTTGTTCGATACATATATACCTCTTCCATTATAGGTTTGAGAACTTGAAGTGTCGTCCGTCCATTTACCCCCTTCTGTAACAAGATGTTCAAATGCTTCTTCTAAGTCATCAACGCCCATACCCCAACCGCTGGTAGCACATTCGGTCATTGATTCCTCCATTTCAGAGGAATAAGCTGATTGCAGAGTTTGGACACCGTTATACCAAATGCAAAAAGCTTTGTTAGTAGCTTCTAAACCTCTGGTACTGGAGCCACCTTGATTAATCCAATCTGCGGTTACATCTTCTCTTTTTAGTTCTGCGTGTTTTTCTCCATTCCAGTAGATATTAGACATAATTTTCTCTTCTTATTAAGAAATTGGGAGATTGTGGGAATAAAACCACATTTTATGGGTAAAAAGTTCTTGTCGGACCTTCGTGGGTTAGAACTGCATTTTCGCTGTATTTTTCTAGGCTGACTTTTGGAGTTCCGGCAAATTGCGTATTTATGCCTGCCGTAACCGGGACGCCCCAAAGTTTTGCTAATCTTGTAAGAAGGTTTGAGCCCGCTTGACCTTGTGCAACATTACATCCCATCAGATTAACCTTTGCATCAATTGCAAATTTTTCAGTCAGAAGTTTCAACATAGAACGAACAATGTCAAAATTTTTGTTTGAAATGCAATCATAAGGGTTTGAACTTGGTCTGTTTCCCATCGCAATTCCTTGACACCCCGGATAACCATGTCCGTGAAAACGTAAATGAGATATTCCCGAATCAGCCTGTGTTAAAACTTTTCTGACCATAATCGGAACGGATTCGCCTTTTGACATAGTTACGAGTTTTCCACGTCGGAATTTTATCCAAGCTACTTCATAATCTTTCAAAGAACTATCAACCGTATCAACAACATCAATTATTGTTTTTCCATAGTTTTTTTGAATTTTTCTAAATCCCATCTTTAATCTCCTAAAATGTTTTATTTGAGCGGAACAGCATTTTCATTTTTGACCGTTCGGCTTTTGCCATTAGTTTCTTTAATGTTTAATTGGTCGCTATCGGTGCTTACGACTTGAGCGTAAACCCACTTTGTTCCCGATTCGGGTTTAGCTAAAATGAATTGGTCAGTAGATATTTTTTCTTCATTTGGCAGAGGATAGACATTTTCTTTATCAAGTTCTTTTGGAGGGGAATCATCATCCCAAGCGACCGTGATTTTGCCATTTTTAACATCTGTAATTTTGGCTGACCACCAAGAGTTTGTTGACCAAAGTGCGAGAACTTTGTCATTTACTTTTGGTTCGTAGTTTTCAGGTGGAGCTGGGGTGCTGGATTTGGATTTGAGGAGAATAGCAGTTGCCGAGGTGATTTTGATAATTTTATCTTCGGTTAGAATATCTGTCTTTTCATCCCTAATAGATTTAATCTCATAACTATTTTCATTAACTTTAATTACTTTTGCTGCGTCCCAAAGTGTATCTGTCCTAAGTTTTGCTAAAACAATGTCACCTGCGGAAATATTGTGTTTTGTGCCTTCAGTAGGGATTTTGTAAATGTGTGATTTATAAACTTCCGTCGGGTTTGAACCGTCCGACCATTTGATCGTGTATTGATCTCCGCTAATATCTCCCACTACGCCTTCATAAAAAGAATTGCCCGACCAGAGTGCGACGACTGCATCGCCTGTAGTCATACTTGGGACATTTTCAATTTCTCCATCAGAAGAATTTGGGATGCTTATATCATCACCCGACAAGTTACAGCCGAGCATTGAGATCAAGATCAAAAGCAAAGTTAGATTTCTGTAGATCATTTCTATTAAATATAAAAGTTTTCGAGCATTAAAAGTTAAAACCAAAAAATCTGTTTTTCTTTCAACCACTTCATCGAGTTATCAAAAAAGTTCGCAAGTGGACCGTATTGTTGATATTGAAATGTAATCCAATATAGAAAACTGAAAATAGTTGAAACTGTGAAAGAAAAAATAATTACATAAAAAGTAAAAGTGTTATCGGTCATTCTGTAACCTATGCTGTATCCAACGTAGCCGCTGATAAATGCAGATATTGAATATAGGCAAAATAGTCTCCCGAAAAGAGCAATAAAATTTAATTCAACGAGAAATGTAAATAGATCAGCCAAGTGAAATAGACTTATGAACCCCATAAAACACAGTATCCAAAAGAACCCGTCATATATGAACATAATTCCGATTAACAAGGTCAGCCCAAGAACGAAGCCACCTATAAAAGTGACGAGAATCGTCCACAAAGTTTCTTTGAAGTAATAGAAAAATCTATCAAACATTTCCCACTTTTTTTATTGCCTTTTTAGCCAGAACTCACGTTTCCCGCCCTCAATATAATTCTTCGGATCGGTGGAACTTCTGACCTGTCTATCTTGATGCTGAATTTCGCCACCTTTAACTTGGAATTTGTAGGTTCCGTACAAATTTTCGTCTATATAAAATTTTAGGCTGTAGCCACCGTCTTGTAATTTATCCTTAGCGTAGATTGTGCGATTGTCATAGTATTCGCCTTTTGCATTTTTCTTGCCTGGTTTTTTGAGTTCTAAATACTGACGTTTCCAATCACCTTCCAGACGGAAATTGCTATTACCGATAGCTACAAGCTGATTATCGCTATCGCGGTATAAACGTAGGTAGCTTTTTGCTTGTCGCATTTTACTATCTTTACTCCGAACCCAAACTCTAAAATCCCAACGGGCTTGCTCATTTTTAGTAGTTTTATAAAGGTAAGCATAATCATTCCAAGCACCTTCGCGTCTAAGCTTTTTCTGTGGATTATATGGATCATCACCGCCACTTGCCGAAACTTTGAAAGGGAAAATGTAAAAAGTCGAACCATCAGAGTTTTGAAAGTGTAATTCGTAGTTTCCGGCTTTTTTCAAATATAGACCAAGAGCATTATTTTTACCTTTAGTAATGTCGAAACCATCAATTACATACTTCGGCGGAAAAGCAGGTGACGCTCGCCAGTCGTATTCAGCAATTTCATTTCCTTCGTGAATAACTTTTAATTTACCTTTGTCATCGGAGAAAAAATAACCATAGGCTTCGGGCGGCTTAAATCTTCCATCTTCATAAAGAATTGTTCTTAAAAGCAGATCACTAAAAATAGGGGCTGGGGGTAGCGGATAATTTTTTTGAGCAAATGTTTGTGTCCCGAGTATTATAACTAAAAACAGAATTCCAATACTTTTTATTTTTTTCATTCTTTCACCTCAAATTTTTTTAGGATTCCCCTTTAATATCACCAACTTTAATACCAACCGCAGCCAAAGAATCACCAACATTTTTTAAGATAATTTGGTAATCGCCTTTTTCTATTTTCTTTGCTTTTCGAATTGTGAAGCTCTTGCCCGTGCCGCTTGAAAGAGTTTTTCCGCTCGGGGATTTGATTGTAACTTTTATCTTTCCTTTAGTTTGCAATTCGACGAGTAATTTATTGAATTGCTTTGAGCTTATTAAAAGTCTGTACGTACGGCTTGGGTTAAGCGAAACAGATTCTTTAGATTTGCCGTTTTTCAAACGGAGTCTTTTGTCATTTGCTACCGTGTTAGACACTAAAATCAATGTTGTCATCATCAAAATTGCCAATAACTTCTGTGCTATTTCTTTCATTTTCTTTTCTCCTAATTTTTTTCGTTTGATTTCGCTTCCGCAGTTTTCGCAGATGATAATTTCTTTTTTTTGTATGCGCCGGTAACGAATCTTTATTAGCTCGTGTTTTTCGCTGACCGATAAAATTTCTTTTTTCATTTGGTTTGTTGGGTTATAATTACTTTCGAAAAATATGATCTGCTAAACATTTTCCCGTCGGATATATTTGTAATTGAAAAATGCGAAAAAAGTCCTTTATCAAATCTGAAATGTTTCTGACTAATTTCTGAAATCTTCATATGGGTAATGAAATCAACAACTTAAAAGCCTTTGGTGAATTTGTAGTTGATACAGATAAAAAGCTTTTGTGGTATGAAAATGAACCTGTGAAGTTGCCTTTAAAGGCAGTTGAATTGCTCTGCGTACTAATTGAACACAGAGGCGAGGTGGTTTCGAAAGAAGAATTGCTTGATAAGGTTTGGCAAGATTCATTCGTAGAAGAAGGGATTCTTTCACAGAATATTTATCGCTTGAGGAAAGCTTTTAAGAAGTATGGAAATGAAGACGATTTGATTCAGACTGTTCCGCGTCGCGGTTATCGTTTTTCAGGGGAGATCAATGAGATTTTTGAAGAAGAAATTTCCATAGAAAGAACGACTCTTGAGAAAAAAATAATCGCTGAAAAGATAACTTTTGATGAAGAAAATGCAGAGATTCGAAAAGTTCAGACACAACCTCGCAATACTTTACCATCTTACAATTTTAGAAAAAACGCACTAGCCTTTCTTGCCATCGTACTCTTATCTTTAACTGCTATCGGAGCAACCGTCTGGTACTGGAAGCCAAATGGTGATAACCAAAGTTCTGACAAAAAATTTAAGTTCAGTCCTGAATCAATAGATTTCTCGCGTCTGACAAATTCGGGAAAAGCCTTTTTCCCATCCATTTCGAGAGATAAACAAAATCTGGCGTATGTAAAATTTGATGACGAAAAATGGTCTGTTGTCTTGCAGCACATTCCGACAAAAAGCGAAACAGTTATCGTCAAGCCACAGAAATACGAACTTCGCTCACTAAATTTTTCTGCTGACGGAAATTATATTTATTACGCTGCAAGAGAAGAAGAAAATCCAGAATCAACCATCTATCAAATTCCAATTTACGGCGGGACAAAACGCAAGATTCAAACCCGTGTCCGACATCATTTTTCGATTTCTAAAAGCGGCGAAAAAATGGCATATTTTCGTTTTGATACGAAAACAAATGAAACTCATTTAATTGTAGCGAACATTGACGGAACAAATGAGAAGATCATAAATACACGCAAGCCGAGTGAGTATTTTAGAGTTTGGGGAAGATACCCTGATTGGTCGTATGATGACAAAAAACTGGTCGTAACGGCTTACTCAAGAAATTCCAAAGATAACAAAACTTTTGACGAAGATTATTTTCTGGAAATAGATGTCGAGACAGGCAGGGAGAAAAAGATAAAAACTCCCGATTGGGAAAAGCCGTTTCAAGCATTTTGGCAGAAGAATGGCAAGGGGTTCATCGTTTCAGTCAAAGAAAATTCAAGCAATATACGTCAGCTTTGGCATCTAGAATATCCGAGCGGAAAAGCAACACGCATTACGAACGACACGAATCATTATTACGAATTTAAACCGACATTTGATTTTGAAGAAATTATCGTAATGAATCGCAAAACTCCCGCAAATCTATTTCTGATTAATTTAGAAAACTCCGAAAAAATTGAGCAATTAACAAAAGAAACCACGCTCGCGAATGGTTATCTTGGTCTGAGTTGGACGAAAGACGGTGAAAATCTGGTTTATGTAAAATCCGAAAGTTCAACCAATGCAGAGATTTGGAAGTTAAATCTTGAATCGAAAGAACAACAACAATTGACTTTCGACAAGGGAGTTACTGTCGGAAAAATCGAAATGATGCCGGACGGAAAATCTATGTTATTTGATTCAGACCGCGAGGGAAATTGGCACATCTGGCAAATGGATTTGGACGGTAGAAACCTAAAAAAGTATTTGGATGAAAATTCCGTTATGCGTCCTGAGATAACTGCCGACAATAGGTTTTTGCTTTACAGAAGGGTTGCCGAACCCCAAAATGGATTGAAAAAAGTTTTATTGAACGGAGGCGAAAAAGAATTTGTAATGAAGAATATCGCCACGGTTATCGAAACCTCACCGACCGATTCCGACGTAGCAGTTGCCGGATATTATGATCCAAACGAAGAAAAAAATCCTTGGAAATGTATCGTTTTTTCAATCAATGAAAAACGTATTACAAAAGATTTGGGTTTCGTCAAAATTCAACCAACATTCGATTGGGCAAGTGATGGCAAAGGCATCTATTTTCCAAGCTTGAGCCGTTTGATGTATCTGCCTTTGGATAAAGAAGAAACCAAAGAAATTACAAAATTAAAAGATCTGCGGATTGTAAACTTAAGTGTTTCTCCAGATGGAAAAACAGTAGCTATCGCAGGTGAAAACAGAACTAGCAATGTTTTGCGAGTAACAGTAAATCCTGCAAAATAGTTACCTGAGCGATGTGTATTTTTCGTTAATAAATATTGTTTTATGCAAAATGAAATCAACAATTTAAGAGGATTTGGTAAATTTATTGTTGATACGCATCAAAAGGTCTTGTGGCATGAAGAGACGATCGTTAAACTTCCGCTCAAGGCAGTTGAACTGCTCTGTGTTTTAATCGAAAGAGAAGGCGAAATAGTTTCAAAAGCAGATTTATTGGATGAAGTTTGGCAAGATTCATTTGTGGAAGAAGGAATTCTTTCGCAGAATGTCTATCGCCTGAGACAAGCCTTTAAGAAATATGCAGATGAGACTGATTTAATTCAAACAATTCCGGGGCGAGGATATCGCTTTTCAGGAGAAATAAATGAAGTTATCGAACAGCAAATTTCTATTGAGCGTTCGACCTATGAAAAGAAATTTGTTACTGAAAAATACACTTCTGATGAAGGTTTTGCTCCAGCAAATGGGAATTTAACAAAAGATGTTTCCGCAAAACAAATTCCTAGCCAAACTCTAAATAAATCAATTGGGAAAAGCCCTCTCGCCTATTTTGCAATAATTTTATTGTCTTTTTCTGTTATTGGTGCCGGGGTTTGGTTTTGGAAATCTAAAAATTCAAATCAAAGAAATCTAAGCCTAATTAATGATAATTTAACTATTTCCCGCTTAACCGAATCCGGCAAAGCTTTTTATCCGGCAATATCCCGAGATAATCAAAACTTAGCTTATGTCAGAAATGAAAAAAACACCTATAGTTTAATTCTTCGACACACAGCAACCGGAAGCGAAACGGTTGTTATCGAACCAAAAGAATATATTATTCGTTCTTTGAATTTTTCAGCTGACGGAAATTACATTTATTACACAACAAGAGAAAGGAAAAACCACGAATCAACTATTTACCAGATTCCGATTTACGGTGGGAACAGAAGAAAGATTGTTGACAATGTAAGAGATTATTTTTCTATTTCACCGGACGGAAAGAAACTTGCTTTTTTTCGTTATGATCCAATCAAAGATGAAACTTATCTAATAACAACAAACACAGTCGGAGAAAATGAGAAAGTCATCACTACTCGTAAATCACCCGAATTTTTTCAAACCTGGGGAACTTATCCAAGTTGGTCGCCTGATGGAAAAACTTTGGTTGTCTCAGCAATTTCTGAAATGGAAGGGGGAAGTAAAAGTTATTTTGTTGAGGTAGATGTTGAAACAGGGAAAGAAAATGCTTTGAAACATCCGAATTGGAAATTGGCATTTCAAGCATATTGGATAAATGATGGAAGTGGATTAATAGTTTCAGCAGAAGAAAAAGCTGGGGACTATCGTCAGCTTTGGTATCTTTCTTATCCCGAAGGAAAAGCTAACCGAATCACAAACGATACGAATAATTACACGGAGTTCAAACTTTCAAACGACTCAAATACAATTTTGGCTCAGAAAATTAATTCCGTTTTCAATTTATATACGGTTTCGACTGAACCCCCCGAACAGGTTAAAAAATTAACTTCCCAAACAAATACAACTTATGGATATTGGGGAATTGATTGGACAAAAGATGGTAAGTATTTGGTTTATGTTAAAGGCGAAGGTCGGACGGATGGAAATCTCTGGAAACTCGATCTTGAAACTCTGAAAGATGAACAAATTACATTCGATAAAAACGTCAGCAACCGTTCGCCTCAAATCTTGCCCGATAATAAGACAATTATTTACACCTCCAATCGTTCGGGCAATAAGCATATTTGGCAAATTGATCTGGACGGTAAAAATTCACGACAAATCACTAATGGAAAAAGTTGGGAGGATTACCCGGAAGTTTCCGCCGATGGAAAATGGCTATTTTATTGCACACGCACGGATAGTCGCAGAGAAATCTGGAAAATGAATCTTGCAAGCGGAAAGTCAAAAAAAGTTTTAGATAGTGCCGGCGGAGAAAGCAGAATCTCACCGGCAGATTCTAACCAAGCAATCGCACACTATTTTGATACGCAGGAAAAAGAAAAGAGACCTTGGAAATATATGCTTTTTTCACATGATAGAGAATTAGATCTGCGTAGATTGAATATTGACCCCGAAGCCCATTCATTTGAATGGAAAAAAGACGGCACAGGTATTTATTATCCTAACAAATCAAGAAATCAAAACAATCTTTGGTTTTATTCAATAAAAGATAACGAAACTCGACAAATAACAAATTTCAATGATGAAAAAATAGTTAATTTAAGCGTTTCACCTGATGACAAAACAATTGCCCTTTCCAAAGGTGTTTCAACAGGAAATATCTTACAAATTACTGGTTTTAATACCGAATAGCATCAATTTCCTTTTTGTAACTTAAACAATCTAAATGGTAATATTTTCTTTAATGAAATAAGAAGTTTTACTATGTCTTCAACATCAGAGGTTACTCAACTCTTATTAAATTGGAGTGATGGCGATAAGCAAGCGGTTGATAAATTGATGCCACTTGTTTACGACGAATTATATCGCCTTGCTACAAGCTATATGAGACGGGAAAGTTCCGAACATACTTTGCAGTCAACAGCTTTGGTAAACGAAGCTTATTTGAAACTTGTTGATCAAACCCGTGTGAATTGGCAAAACCGTTCACATTTTTTCGGCATCGCCTCGCAAGTTATGCGTAGAATTTTAGTTGATTATGCTCGCCGAAATTTAGCCGAAAAACGTGGTGGTAATGCAGAAACAATCTCGCTTGATGATGCAGTTATTTTCAAACGTGAAAAATCAAGCGAGATAATCGCACTTGATGAAGCCTTAAAGTCTCTTGCAAAAATTGATGAGCGTCGGCAAAAGGTTGTCGAACTGAGATTTTTTGGTGGATTAACTTTTGAAGAGACTGCAGAGGTTTTAGACGTTTCAAAAAACACAGTTGTAAGAGATTGGAACTTTGCAAAAGCTTGGCTTTATCGGCAGATTAAAAAAGATAATTGATTGTAGGAGTGCAAGCATCCTTGCTTGCATAAATGCGATAGCATTTGAAAAGCGTTAACACGTTTATCTCCAAAAAGTTTTAGCCTGCTCATAAAACGCAGGCTTGCAAGCAGGGATGCTTGCACTCCATTTAGAAATGCAAAACGAAAAATGGGAAAAAATCATAGAGGTTTTTAATTCTGCTCTTGATGAAAAGGAGTCGGAAAGACGGGCGTTTGTCGAAATGCAGATGAATGGCGAAGACGAAGATGCTTTGCAGGAAGTTTTGGAATTACTCTCATCTCACGAAGAATCCGAAGATTTTATCGAAGAACCGCCTTCTGAACTCGCTGCGGAAGTTTTTGAAAATGGCAATAGATCTAGCATTGGAAAAACGATTGGCGTTTACAAAATCGAAAAAGAGATCGGACACGGCGGAATGGGAACGGTTTTTCTCGCCACTCGTTCTGACAAAGAGTTTGACCAAAAAGTTGCGATAAAACTTCTCAAACGCGGAATGGATACGGACGCGATCATTCTGCGTTTTCGCTACGAACGACAGATTCTAGCCGAATTAAATCATCCAAATATTGCAAGGCTTCTCGATGGCGGAACGACTAAAAACGGTTTGCCGTATTTCGTTCTCGAATACATCGAAGGTGTTCCAATTACAGAATATTGCGAACAGAAAAAACTTGAATTAACTGAAAGATTAAAGTTATTTCGGCAAGTCTGCGATGCGATCAGTTACGCTCATCAAAATTTGATCGTCCACCGCGACATCAAACCAAATAACATTTTAGTAAACAAAGAAGGCGTTCCAAAGTTACTCGATTTCGGAATTGCTAAAGTCTTGCAAACTGATTCCGACACAACAAATTTAACCGTCGCTGGTGAACGCTTGATGACGCCAAAATACGCTTCGCCTGAACAGGTCAAAGGCGAGCCGATCACAACCGCAACGGACGTGTATTCTCTCGGCGTTTTACTCTACGAACTCTTAACTGGGACGCTTCCATACAAAATCGAATCGGCATCGCCAAAGCAAATCGAAGAAATAATTTCTGAAAAAGAACCGACTCTTCCGAGTAAAGAAATTAATCCAAAATCCGAAATCCAAAATCCAAAGTCGCTAAAGGGTGATTTGGATAACATCGCACTAATGGCTTTGGAAAAAGAGCCATCGAAACGCTATCAAAATGTGGGTGAATTTTCCTCCGATATCGGACGATATTTGAAAGGCTTGCCTGTCATCGCACGCAAAAATACCTTTGTTTATCGGGCGACAAAATTTGTGCGACGAAATGCAATTGCAGTTGCGGTCGCGGGGATTTTTTCAGTTTTTTTAATCGGGTTTTTGATAAATTCACAGGTGCAAGCAAATCGAATCGCAAAAGAGCAGAAGCGTTCGGAAAAAGTCCTTGTGTTTATGAAGGATATTTTCAAAGGAAATGATCCGGCGAACGCGGGCAAAAATGATGTTTCGGCACGTGAAATTTTAGACCGTGGAGTCTTGAAAATTGAATCGGAATTGAAAAATGAGCCTGACGTTCAAGCCGAGTTGTTTGATACGGTTGGACAAGTTTATCAAAGCTTGGGCGAATATGAAAAAGCTGAAACTTTGTTAGAAAAATCTCTTCAGATTCGGCGAGATTTCTTCGGTGAAAACAGCAAAGAAATTGCACAAACTTTGTTGCATTTAGGCGATGTCCAGAGAGTCCGTGCAAAGTTTGATGATGCGGAGAAAAATCTTAAGAAATCTTTAGAAATAAGACGAAATTTGTTTGGCGAGAAAAGTAAAGAAGTTATTCCCGCACTTTATGGTTTAGTTTCAATGAATTTCGACAAAAAAGACTTTAAAACGGCGGAAAGTTTGGCGAAAGAAAGACTTGAAATCAGTCGTGCAAATTTTGGTGATAATCACAAAGAAACTGTAGGAAGTTTGCGGGATTTGGGTGATGTTCAAATGAATTTAAATGAGCTTGAAAACGCCGAGAAAAATATCCGTGAAGCAGTAAAGATTGGCGATTCGCTTGAAAATTTGAGTGAAGAAGTTATTGATTCAAATATCTTGCTGGCGAGGCTTCTGTTTTTCAAAAAACGTGAGTTTGAAGAGTCGAAAAAACTGCTCAATAAATCGCAAAAATTAGGCAAAGAATTTTACGGCGAAACGCATCCGCAGATGATTTGGATTTTGACGAATCAAGCGTTTCATTCCGAAGAACAAAAAAAGTATGACGATGCAATCGAAATTACTAACGAAATTATTGATTTGCAGAAAAAACTCTACGGCGAAAAACATTCGCTGATTGCATCTGCCATTAACCGCAAAGCGTCGTTTTATTTTCGCAAAGAAGATTGGGACGAAGCCGAAAAATTTTGGCAAGATGCACTAAAAATGCGTAAGGAAACGCTTGGCGAAAAACACCCTTCCGTCACTGAAATTTTGAGTAATTTGGGTTTAGTAAGTTTTGAAAAAGGCGAATATAAAAAAGCGACTGAAACTTTTGAAAGTTCACTTGAAATCCAACGCGAAACGATGAAAGAAACCGACTATCAAATTGGTTTCTCTTTAATCGGTTTAGGCAAATCAATGACTGCCGACGGACAAGCAAAAAATGCCGAAGCGATTTTACGAAAAGGTGTTGGAATTTTAGAAAATTCGTTTTTCAAAAACACTTGGTATTTTGCCGACGCACAAGCCGAATTGGGTTTTTGTTTGGTTAAACTAAATAAATTTGCCGAAGCCGAAAAAGTTCTAAATGCTTCGCTTGAAAAGATCGAAGAAAAATACGGCGAAAATCACAAAAGGACGAAGAAGGTAAAGGGAGTTTTAGAGAAAGCCGAAAAACTAAGAATATGATAACTATTCTCCCTTTATAACTGGATAATAATGTTGAAGTATTTGCTTAAATCCTATTAAGAAGATTCCGTGAACGATGGACATAATTGTTGAGGTAACATAACTCCAAGTTTCTTGGAATACTATTGACACAGCAATACTAATCATTGTGAGAAATATGCCAAATGCTAAAAGTCCAATGGAAATGTAAAAAACTTTTTTAGCTTCCTTCACTCTGTCGCCTTTTGTATAAATCTCTTGTAGCTTACCGTATAGTTCAATTTGTTCAGAAGTTATGCCTAGTTCGACAAATTTATTTATATCGGTAATACGTTCTTCGGTTAAGTTTTTCTGACTCATACTCAATTGGTTCTAAGTCTCCATCAATTTCTTCCCAACATTCAACAATTTCAGGAATATCCTCACCTTCGTCAATAGCTTTTGCTACAGTATTATCAGGACAAAGAATTTCAAAGCCTCGCACGAATGCCCCAGCAGATACTCCTTCCTCACAAATTTTGGATGCTTCATCAAAGGTTATATCTAACACACTTCTGACATTTTCGACATAGAACTTTTTTGGATTGACTTTTGAAAGTTCTATGAAAAATTCTTGAGGCGGATTAATATCAGATTTATCAGTTGTTTTGAATAATTTTCTTAACCACATCTTCTGACTCCTGTGTACTATCTAAATACCTATTGAATGAAATAAAACCTTTTGAGGAATCGCATGTAAAAGTTATTGGTTTTTCACCATCTGAAACAACGGTTTCAAATAAACATCCGAACAAGGGGGCATCTTTTATATTTTCTTCATACGCTTTTTGATTATGTTTTTTTAATCCTTTCTTCTCGTCCATCGTTTTTTTATCTGTCGAAGTCTGTGTTTTGAAAGAAGCTACAGAAGCATCAAAATAATCTATGTCCCAAAGATGTTTAATACCTTTGTGAAGATCCGATGTGCGTAATTCAACATTAGCTTGCTGAAAAACTTGCTCAATTGATTTGAGAAAGTTTGCTTCATGGTTTTGACGCTTCAAAAATATTTTTGAAGAATCAAAACCACTAAGACCTAGATTCCTCTCAAATTTTATAAACTTAACGATGAGATAATTATTAAATAACTCAATTTGTAGCGGAATTAAATATTCGGTTGGAATTTTTTGAAGTGGTTCACTTACAATTATTTCAATAGCAAACTTAGCTAAATAAGTTATTTTAAAACTATCATCACTCAGTGAGGAGTTTAATTTCATAATAGAATCAAATTCAGCTTTAGAAAAAGTTTTTACATCAATATCAGTATTAAACAAATAAATATGTTGTTTACATACACCAATATTTTCGTGGAAGAAAGCTGAATAACGCTCAAAGTCTCTTTTTCCCGCTATTTCTATTATTATATCTGACTTATTTCCATTTAAGTCGTCCCATTCTTTCTTTATGTGTTTTATGGGAAATAACGATAGTAAGGTTCTTAACTGATTTACTGACGATTCTTGCAGATATGACAAGTCAACCCCTCCGTTTATTATTCAAATTCTTTTCTGAATGCTGTCAAATCTCTCAAAAATTACAGAATTTGTCAATAAGGATTAGCTTTACTTTTATTCCTTTAAAATTCTTATCTGGACTTAGTTTAAAGACTTAAAAAAGAACTCAAATTATTTTTTGGGTATATTTGCGAAATTTTTCCGCGTGTATATATGGAAGGGTTAATTTTATTGGAGAAAATTATGTTTATGAGAAAGAATTTTATCGCAGTTTTTATTTTTGTTTTAGCAATTTCGGTGCAGACTTTTGCACAGAGAAATTTTGAATATCCGCCTGCTCCACTTTTTAGCAATGTGTTGCAAACAGTGGAGATAAACAGGCAGGGCGAACTTAATTTTAATCCTGTTTTTGTCTATTTTTTGCCGAGTGATAAAGGCAAACTTAAGGTAATGCACGAAGGCAATGAACTCGGCGTTTACACTTGGACGGCAACGCCGGGTGACAACAGTGGGAAACTTTTCAAAATCTCAGGATTTGATTGGACTGGCAACGGGATTGATCCGCGTGGGATGCCTTTGAAATCAGGTGGAAAATACGAATTGGTTTACGAAGCAAACGGAAAACCGTTTTATAAACACGCCTTCGTGTTGGAAAAATCAAAATCTGATCCTTACAACCCGAAATCCGAATTTGTTGTTCGTGGCGACATTGAAAATTACGCTTATTTGATTAAAAACGGTAGCGAATGGAAACTCAAATTATGGCTTAGAAATGATGTCTATAAAAGAAAATTTGGTGTTGTTGAAATTTTCAAAGACGGTAAAAAAGTTGCCGAAAGTGATACGGGCAAAATGCCACTAACTGTTAATAAAGAATGGAAGCGTTTTGAATTCGGAATTAAAAATCCGATTGTGATTCTCAATAAAGACAGCACCTTTAGCAGAAAACGCAGAGGTGGCGGTGCTCTTAACTTTGCAACGTTAAAAGATGGTATGTACACAATCAAATTTACGTTGGACGGAAAACTTCACGGCACTTACAAACTCGAAATGAAAGGTGGTGAAATTCAAATGCAAGATCGTCAGAAAGAGGGAACTAATCCGCTTCGATACATCGAAGGTGGCGGTGAAGCATTTTGGGTTAAGAGAGTTTAGAAGGAAAAAGGCAAAAGTAAAAAGTAAAAAAGGGAAACTATTGAAATGAAAAGATTTATCACATTATTTGCATTAATTGTCGTTGCTTTGGCGGCAAGTGTTTTGGCTCAGGAAAAATATCAACCTGCGATTTTTTATAGTAATTTGATGGGAAATATAAAAGTTCAGGATGATGGACGTTTGAAAATTCTGCCAATGTTTGGAGCGTTTTTGCCTGATACGAAAGGGCATATGCGGGTTTTGCTTGATGGAAACGAGATCGGTAAATACGAATGGACTGCATATGAGAGAAATAAGCCATTTTTTCAGATTCCGCTTTTTGAATTTATTAGCGGAGACCAAGACCCACGCGGGTTGAAATTAACAAAAGGTGGAAATTACGAGTTTGTTTTTGATGTAAATGGCAAAGCCTTTCAGCGGTTTAAGTTTAACCTTACAAAGAAAAACGTCGGCACAAAATATAAGCCGAAATATTCTTGGCAAAAAGATGGCGATTGGGATGATTATGTTTATCTTTTGAAAGACAAAGACGGACGCGGAAAATGGTATTTCAAGTATTATGTTCGAAGCGATGTTTTTACAAATGATTGCACCTCGCAAGTTTTCTTAAAGCGAGATGCAGACAACAAATTAATCGCAAAAACTGGAAGTGTTTCTTGCTCTCGAAGTCCTGTTTGGAAAAGAACTGACCAACTTTTTAAGTCTCCAACCGAACGCCCTGAATCTCCCGGAAGTAATTGGAAAACAGACCGTTTTGAAGCAAACAATTATGTGTTCAAAGATGGAACATACACAATCGAACACAAGCTAAACGGCAAACTCCATGCGACCTATAAATTCACTGTCAAAGACAACGAAATCCAGCCGCAAGGCAGACAGATTCGTGGTGCGGAAACTTCTGTTGATTTTATAGAGGGTGGCGGAACGACTTATTGGTTAAAGAAACAATAATTACTTGAAAAATTATGAAAGGACTAATTTTAATACTTACGTTTTTAATTTTCGGCTTGAGTGGTTGTTCACAATATGACTCTGTTTCTAAAAATAGCGAAGTAACAGAAATAGATATCGTTAAACTAAACGAAAGTTTTGACAAAAATAAATCCGAAGTTGTTGGTAAAACTTTCAAATTAGAGGGAATCACAAGCAATAAATCTGTTGTTGAATCTGCCGGTAAAAAAACTGTAAAGATTTCGATTGGTGATAAAGATGGTAAGGCAGGAGTTACTTGTGAATTAAATCAAGAGCCGAAGAATTATGAATCTTTATCGGAGATAAAAATAAAAGGAATGGTCGCCGAAGAAAAGAATATTCTCGGTGAGGTCGTTCTAAAACCATGTGAAATTATTTAATAAATTTCATATTCCGAAAAAAAGCACGAAGCAAATAATGTAAATAAATTGCCTCGTGTTTTTTTCTATAAACTATTTTCAAACAACTACTTAACTGTATTATCACCTTTGGCGATAAAACTTCCTTTGATCGAATGTTTTCCGTCGGTTACGTCAATAGTTCCTTTGATCGTGTTGTCGTTTACTTCTGTAATTTTCAAAGTTCCTTTCATTTTGTTACCCATAAATGAAGTTTCTTTTTCTTTTCCGTCAACAAAATGAAACACTTCAACATCATCAATTTTGCCCATCATTTTGCTTGCTTCAAAATAATCTCCTGGATTTATCTCATATTTTCCGACTTTTATGGGCGTTTCTGAATCAGTATCTTTCTCGCCGTTAAAAGCAAATTCGACTTTTATTTGTTCGGGCTTTTCAATTTTTTGCTTGGCTAGACCGTATTTTCCGTCCTTAGTGTCTAACTCATAATTCGCCAAAATGATTTCGGTATGCGAGGCTTTGTCTGTTTTGGTTTCGCCGTCAACTGGATAGGAAAAAGTCTTTTCCCAATGAGTCGCCCAAGATGAACTTGGTGAAAAGTTTTGCTCTTTGCCGTCTAGTTTTAAGCTAAATTCCGAAGTCTTATTTTCAGTTTTTTCTTCGGTCTTTTCTTCAGTTTTTTTGCCTTCATCGGTTGTCGCTGTTTGCTCACCAGCGTTGCCGCAAGCCGTTAAAATGAGTGCAAATAATATAAATAGCGGTAACAGTTTTTTCGTCATTTTTCTCTCCTCTTATTTTTGTCTTAACATCCAAGTTGCTGTGCCGTCCGTTCCGATCTTTTCGCCTTTGTATTCGGTTAATCCTTTAAATTTTCCATTTACAACATCGAAATAATATTTGCCGTAAAGTTTACCACTGTAAATAAATTCGACGTAGTATTTTCCGTCTTGCGATAGGAGAGTTTCGGGTTTTAATTGCTCGGGTTTGTTGGCATTCTGAAACATTATTTCTGGTGAATCCCAGAAGCGATGCAGTCCAATTGTCGCACCTTTTCTGTGGTCTATACCGATAACTTTTTTGTCTTTTACACGAACAATTGTAGCTTTGTATGTTCCAGTTCCAGCTGGTCTTGAACCTGTGTCTGCATTCAAATCTCTGAGAAACACATTGAATTGTATGAATGGACGACGGATTTTGGGGTCGTATTTGAGATATGCTAAGTCTTGCCAGCCACCGTTTATCAGATATGTCGTTTTTCCTTCGGGATTAATATGTCTTTTGACCGAAAAATCGAATCTATCAAAGGGTTGATTGCCGACAGAGAATTCCAGATAATAGTTTCCTTCTTTGTTAAACACAAAGTCTTTGCTGGCTTCGTCAACACCGATGAGATTTGTTATCAGCCAAGAGCGTTTGGTAACAGGGGCTTGTGCATAACCTCGAAATGCCGCCAATCTTTTACCATCCGCATTTCGGTATGTGACGAAGAACTTATCATGCGTTTTATCAATCGATTTTGGCAAATTCATTGCCCTAATGTTTCCGAGTCGCAAGCGTCCATTTGTGTAGCCAAATGTAAATTCACGTCTAGCCAAAAGCGTTTCTTCAAGCATCACTGCATCTGAATTGACGTTGACTGAACTTACGCTTGAACCTATCTTTTTTGAACTTGTTGATTTAGTGGTTTTATCTTTTTGTTTAGTTTTAGTTGGTTTTTTAATTTTGTTTTTTATGCTTCCAAGATTAATCTGTGCTTGGGCTGAATAAGCCAAACTAAAAATTGCTATTAGCAATATGATTTTTACTTTCATTTTTTTTCTCCTTACTTCAACTTGATATATCCGAGTTTTGTGCTGTTGTTTCTGCCGACTTTTAAGGCAACGATTTTTGAACTGGCGACAATGTCCGAACCTTGCAAAATAGCAGGTCTTGCGGTTGCATCGCGTTGCGTTATGAATCTTCCACCTCGGTAGGATTGAAATCTTTCGGTTTGTCCTATATCTCTCCAACCGGCGATGAATATGTTTTTACCGTCGGGAGTAATTGCAGCCGTTGCACCGAAACCGATGATTCCATTATTTTGTGAGCCGCCAATCGGACTTTTTGTGGTTGATAATCTTGGCTGAGTTCCGACATTTCCGACGACGGCACGGGAGACATTTCCTTTGTAATCATTTGTTCCACGATTGGCGAAATAGACGAATTTTCCGCCTGCCAATGCGACGTTGTGATAAGCCAGAGACATTTCCGTGAATTTGCCACTCGCCACATCAAGCATCACGGCTTTTGCTTTTGATTCACCTGTCAAAAAGAGAATTTTGCCGTTATCAAAAGCCATTTGATTTTTTCCGACGCCTCTGTATGTTGTAAGGTCAAAAACTTTTGGTGTTTTGTTGGTATTGTTTATGTCATAAATCTTCATCTCATATTCTCTTCCGCTGACAACCGCGACCATTCCCGATTTCGCATCAATTGCAACTTGTCGAACGAGTGCTTTTGATCTGTTTGGTGCAACGCCCGAACCCTCAAAACGTATGATGCTTGGCTCATTCCCCGAAACGTCTATGACTTTAATTACCGAATTATCACCGCTGTTTAAGTCGGTTATAACGACAGCATAATCTCCGCTTTTTTGAATCGAGCCACCCGTGAACATATTTCCGCCGATGCTACGCAGTTTTAGTTTGTTTTCAGGGATTTCCGTCATTTTCTTTGTCGCCGTATCAAAAATTGCCATCGTGAAATCAAGTTTGGCTAAAACTATTTTTGTCCCGATCACGGCAAAGAAGCTCGATGAATAGTTGTTGCTATTTGGAACGGGGGTAGCATTCGTTTCGCCCAGTTTTAGGTAAGAAACTCCGTTATTAAAACCTGTCCCGAAAGCGATTACTTCGTCACTTACATCAATGCGGGATTGATAATGAACATCTATGTTGGTTTTGATAACTTTTGCGGAACTTGCTCCGCCGCGTCTTCGCTGTGCGGTCAAACTCGTTGACAAAATAGCAACAACCAAAATGAGATTTATGATCGTAAATATCCTTAAATTTAATTTCATTTATTTTTACTCCTTAAAAGTTTTAAGTTTTGTCGAACATATTCCGCATCTTTTCCTATCAAGTCAGCGGCTTCTTCAACCGTCAGCGATTCAAATTCTTTTCCGCATTTATTGCAGATCTTTATCAATCGCTTTCGTCTGTAACGAATCGTGATTCGTTCGTGCTTTTCTTGAATCGAGAAAATTTCTTTTTTCATTCTCTTTATTCGGTTATAATCAACTTCAACTTTCCCTAATTTTGCGATTTTTTTCGCTGATGTATTTGTTTTAAGCGAAAGAGGCAGAAAAAGTCTTTTTATCTTTTTGAAATCTTTTTCACTAATTTTTGAAACGCCGTTATGACCAATGAATTCAATAGTTTAGTAGGGTTCGATAATTTTACTGTTGATACGAAAAAAAAGATTGTTTGGTGTGAAGAAGAGCCATTGAAACTACCCTTAAAGGCGGTTGAGGTACTTTGTGTCTTAATTGAAAACACTGGTAAGGTTCTTTCTAAAGAAGATTTATTGAATGCAGTTTGGCAAGATTCTTTTGTTGAAGAAGGAGTTCTTCCGCAGAACATCTATCGTCTCAGAAAGATCTTCAAAAAATATGGAAGTGAAAACAATTTCATCGAAACAATTCCGAGTCGTGGATATCGCTTCACAGCAGAGTTAAGCGAAATAATCGAAGAAGAAATTTCTATCGAACGCTCTACTTTTGAAAAGAAATTCGTTGCCGAAAGAATTACACCCGACGAAGACTTTTCGCACGTTGAAACAGACGGTCAAATCTCTGCCGAAACCTACGACAGACAGGCTACTATACAACCTCAAACTTCTTTATTTAATAAAAAAAATCTAGCGTATCTCGGCTTAATTCTTTTATCGTTTTCCGTAATCGGTGCGGGAGTTTGGTTTTGGAAATCGCCGAACTCAAATCGCAAAAATTTCAGCTTGATAAAAGACAATTTAGAAATTGAGCGTCTAACCGAATCGGGAACTGCATATTTTCCAGCAGTTTCAAGAGATAATCAGCATCTCGCGTATATACGCAACGAGAATAATAAATATGCGTTAATTCTTCAGCACCTTCCGACAAAAAGCGAAACGGTCGTAATCGAACCACAAGAATTCAGAATTCGCTCCTTGAATTTTTCCGCCGATGGAAACTATTTATTTTATGTAACGAGAGAGCCGAACAGCCGTGAATCAACAATTCATCAAATCCCCATTTACGGAGGAACTCGTCGCAGTTTGGTTACAAATGTGCGTGATCTGTTTACGCTTTCGCCCGATGGAAAACAGTTTGCTTATTATCGTTTGAACTCGGAAAAACGCCGCACGGATTTACTTGTCAGCGACATAGATGGCTCGAACGAAAAACTCGTTGCAAGTCGTAAATATCCTAATTATTACAAGGTCTGGGATGTATATCCTGCTTGGTCGCCCGATGGGAAAAGGCTTGTAACCTCTGCATATATCAGTCCAAACAAAGACAAAACCAAAAACAGTCATTTCCTTTTGGAATACGACATCGAAACAGGCGAAGAAAAAGTCCTGCGTTCGGAAGAATGGAAAATTCCTTACCAAGCGTTTTATTTGAAAGATGGAAGCGGCTTGATAGTTTTAGCAACTGATAAATTTCACAAACAACTCTGGCATATTTCCTACCCCGATAGCAAAGTTTCGAGAATTACGAACGATACGAACAATTACGAGTATTTCAAACTCTCTGATGACACAAATTCAATCATCACGACGATCGAAACTCAATTTAGCAATCTCTACACAATTTCGCTTGAAAATAAAGATGAAGTAAAGCAGATAACCAAACAGAACTCAGCAATTTATGGGCATAAGGGACTTGATTGGACGCAGGACGGCAAGGAACTCGTTTTTGTAAAAAGCGAGGGAAGTCTTGATGGAGATTTGTGGAAAATAAATCTTGAAACTCTCGAAACAAAACAGATAACTTTTGATAAAGAATTTTTGAATCGTTTTCCAAACACAACTCCAGATGGAAAATCTGTCATTTTTGCTTCAACCCGCGAAGGGAACTCACAAATTTGGCAGATTGATCTAGACGGACAAAACCTAAAGCAAATAACCAATCGAGGAATCGGTGCGAATAATCCCGAACTTTCCAAAGATGGCAAGACGCTTTTCTATACAACGCCCGCCGTTGGAGCAAGCAAATTTTGGAAGGTGTCTATGGCAGGTGGAAAATACGAGAGAATTTTAGGCGTAACAGGTGGACAAAACAGGGTTTCTCCAAGCGACCAAAGCAAAGTAATCTCGTATCATTTTGACCGAAGCGAAAAAGAAAACCCCTGGAAATATATGCTCTTGTCGCACGAGTCCCAAGACAAACTCCAAAAATTAAACTTCGACGCCGAAAACCACTCTTATGAATGGAGCAAAGACAGCAAAGGTGTGTATTTTCCTTTCAAATCGGAGAATCAAAATAATCTATGGTTTTTGTCAATTACTGATAATAAAGCCGAACAATTTACAAATTTTACCACCCAAAAAATCACAAATTTAAGTATTTCACCAGACGGAGAAACGGTCGCTGTTTCACGCGGAGATTCGAGAAGTAATATCTTAAGAATAAGTGGATTCTAGAAAGTACACATTTTACATTGATTAAAATGCTATTTTTCCACAGGTAGTGTTTTGTAAATGAATTAATTGTAAGAGTTTACAAAGCAAAAAATAACTTGGCTCACGTCATAAATATTGCAAATAGATTATTTGAAAGTTACGATATAAATCCAAAAGTTATTTTCTTCAAATAACTCCCAAATCCATAAATACCCAAATTTCTAAAAAGGAGTAAAGTGTGAAAAAGTTTAAGTTCGTTGTATTATTTTTGCTTGTTTTAGGTCTCGCAAGTTCTAGTTTTGCTCAAAAATATAAGCCTTCAGTTCAGTTTAATTCAATGCTTTGGAATGCATTTGAGATTATGCGTCATACAGAGGGCGGAATTTTCGTTCATAAAAATTTGTATGCTACAAATATGCCTGCCAGTAATCGAAACGGAACAGCCGTGGTTCGTCTTAACGGGAAAGAAATCGGTGTTTTCTCTTGGCTTGCACTGCCGCGTGATCCGCTTTATACACAAATGATTCAATTTCAGCTTGTAAAGGGTAAAAAGCACCCGCTTGGTCTCATTATCACTTCGGGCGGAGATTATGAAATCGAATATCGTTTAGCTAACGGAACTCCTTTTTATAAATTTCCTTTTAAAATGATGAAAAAAGGTGGCGGTAATTCATACGATCCGTATGCGACTTGGAAACTCGAAGGTGATTGGGAAAATTACGCCTATTTGATCTTTGATGAAAAGGGAACACGAGCAGAAAAATTAAGATTTGTATATTGGCTCAGAGGGTTTGGGAATGGCGGTTCAGCCTTGATTACGGCAGAAATTTCAAGAGATTCCGACGGAGCAAAAATCGCACGTGCTTCAAACACAGTCAACCCATCGCTACATTGGCATAGACACGACCTTTCTTTTACAGCTACCTTCGATCCAAAAGGGATTCCTTTCAAGATGGAAACTCTGAAAAGTAAAAATGGAAAATACACCTTGAGTTTGAAAGTTGATGGTAAAACGATTCGTCAGTACAAATTCGAGATCAAAAACGGTGAAATCCCCGTCAGTGGTCGTCAGGTACGCGAAAGTGCAGATCCTCTCAGATTTATCGAAGGTGGCGGAAGGGCAATTTGGCTCAAGAAAATGTGATTTTTACAAAGCGAGATTAGAGATGAAGGATGAGTTTTGATGCTCATCCTTTCTTTATTGCTGAATTGCATTTATAAGCCTGTAAAGTTACGATTAAGTAACGAAAAAATCTATTAAAGAGGAATTAATTTATTATGAAAATGCCAGGTGGTTTTGATTTAAATTCAATGATGCAACAAGCTCAACAAATGCAGGAGCAGATGGGCAAAGAGATGAAGGAAATGACCGTAGATGCTTCAGCCGGTGGTGGCGCTGTTGCCGTAAAAATGCGTGGTGATTTTGAGGTTTTGGAACTTAAAATTTCCGACGATTTGGTAAAAGATGGCGACACGGAAATGATCCAAGATTTGACCGTTGCCGCACTTAATGAAGCACGCCGCAAAGTTGAAGAATCACTCAAAGGAAAACTCGGCGGAATGCTTCCTCCGGGAATGGGATTTTAGGAATTTTCAATTTTAGATTTGCGATTTGCGATTTTTTTAATTTGAATCAAATCGCAAATCGTAAATTGCAAATCACCAAATGTTAGAATACTCAGAACCCGTCGCCAAACTCATCGACGAATTCAAACGCCTGCCGGGAATCGGTAATAAATCTGCTCAGCGTATGGCGTTTCACATTCTTCGTCTGCCTGAAGAAAAGGTTAATAATCTCGTTGGTGCTTTACAGGAAGTCAAAGAAAAAATTGTTTTTTGTTCCGTTTGCAATAATTTGACCGACACCGATCCGTGTATGTTTTGCAGTTCGACAACGCGGGACAGGACACAGATTTGTGTCGTTGAAGAGCCTTACAATTTGGTGGCGATTGAAAAGACACGTTCATACAAAGGCTTATATCATATTTTACACGGTTCGCTTTCACCAATACGCGGCATCGGTCCCGATGAATTGATGCTCGCTAATCTTTTTCCGCGTTTGTCACCCGAGAATAATGACGATACCGAAGTAAAGGAAGTTATCATCGCTACGAATCCGACGACTGAAGGCGAAGCAACGGCGAATTACATTGCTCGTCTTCTAAAACCACTCGGTGTTCGCACAACCAGAATCGCCATGGGAATGCCGGTCGGTTCTGATCTGGAGTTTGTGGACGAAGTTACAATGGACAAGGCTCTAGCAAACAGACATGAAATTTAGTAGGCAGTAGCAGTAGGCAGGAAGCAGTTAGTTCAAAATGCAAACTGCCTACTGCCACCGCCAACCGCTTACTGAAAAAATGCCAAATGAAATAAAAGAATTACGCCTCGGTGATATGGTTTTCAATCGTCGGGGCGGTTTTGTTCGGCGAATTTTACATTCGATAGTGAGTTTGTCTTTGCGTTTGTTTTTTCGGCGGATAGAAACGGTTAATTCGGCGGGAGTTCCTTACAAAGATGCTTTGATATTCGTTATGAATCATCCGAATGGGTTGATTGATCCTGCACTCGTTTTTGTTGCTCTTCCGCGAAAAGTTTCTTTTCTCGCCAAGTCAACACTTTTTTCAATTCCTGTGCTTTCATACATATTGCGTGTGATGGAGGCTTTGCCGGTTTATCGGCGGGTTGATGCGGCGGATGTTACGAAAAACACAAAGACCTTTCGGGCTTCGCATGAACTTTTGCAAAAAAGCGGTGCAATCGCACTTTTCCCCGAAGGAATTTCTCACAATTCTCCGAAACTTCTACCAATAAAAACCGGTGCAGCACGCATCGCCCTAGGGGCAATTTCGGGTTATGACAGGGGAAAAAAAGTAGATTTACAAATTGTTCCTGTCGGACTTTTTTACACGAATAAAACAAGCTTTCGGAGCGAAGCTTTATTGCATTTTGGTAAGCCATTTTCAGTCAAACCTGTTGAGCTGGAAGAAGATGGAGATGTGCCCAGAGAAAAGGTCAAGGAATTAACGGAAAGAATTGAAGAATCTTTGAGAGAAGTTACAGTTAATGCCGAAAGCGATGCTGAAATTGAAACGGCAAATGAAGCAGCAAATTTATTTTTATCTGTTTCAGAAACTTTCGATTTAGAAGAAACACTTTCGGCAAGGTTTGAGTTTGTGAAAGATTATCTTGCGGATGAAGAAGCCGATTCAGAAAACCATTTAGAAGTTTCAAAAGTTACGAAAAGGGTTTCTGAGTATAAGAAAAAGCTAAGAAAATTAGGACTAGAGCCTGAAAACCTTTCGCTATCCGAGCAGCCATTTTGGTATGTATTTCAGAGATTTATCGTTCGCACAATAATTTTATTCTTCTTCTTGCCATTTACAATAATTGGATCAATCATACATTTTCCTCCGTATCAGTTGAGTAAATTTCTTGCTTCCCGTTATACCAATCATGGAGTTGATGACATTATCTCAACCGTCAAAATTCTTTCGGGAATAGTCTTTATGCCCGTGACTTGGATCATTTTAGCGGTTGGAATTTATTTTTATTGGGATTGGCAAATTGCTCTTGCTTCGATTCCTTTTTCTTTTTTTTGCGGATACATGGCTTTGCGTTCTTGGGAAGAATATGAAGATTTAAGGGGTTGGTTTGGAGCCGTCTGGGTTTTTTACACAAAGCGAAGTTTGTTTCTAGAGTTATTGATGGAAAGACGTGCTTTGTACAAAGCATTAAATAAAGATTGAAAATGCTTATATACAAGATAGAAGCCTCAGACGCTCAGGTAGTGTTCGAGGCTTCTATCTAGATATTTGACTAAGCATATGCTTGTTTACAACTAATACCCTGTGCAATTAAGAAAGATTCTATAGTTGCTTTTCTGCCGTCTGGCAACATATATTGATTTGCATATTTGACTTGGGAAAGCGAGCACCAACCGTCCCATTTCATTCGTATATCACCTTTTGTAAGTTTGCCTAAATTTATTCCTCCTCGTTTGAGATACATTCCTCCGGTACCAACTTTTACTCCACTTACATGGGTAAAATAATGTCCCGAAATAGCTAAAATACGCTCATTTATTACGTCTGCGAGGTAACCTTCTGCCATGCCAAAAGAACCCTTCAGTTTTGAGGTAGCTGAAACAAAGTTAATCCAATAGCATAGCTCAAAAAAGTCTATAAAAAATGAAGCGAAAGGTTTTAAGCTTAAGGTAGGCGGCATAACGAATGGCAAATTTACTAAGAGATTAAGAACTTTCTTTTTATTTTCAGCTGAGTCCTTTGAATCACGCACTAAGTTTACAAAGGTTTCATTGATTAATCGGCAAGTTGTGGAATAGAAAGTTTCCAGTTCATTTTGGAATTTTTGTGGTCCAGACCATTTCACATTAGCAGTTTGAGGGACTTTTGTCTTAATATCAGCGGCTAAAGACTTAGCAGTTGAAATGCCGGATGTAACTGTTCCAGTAGATACTAAGCCTTTTATCTTGTTATCGAAGTCAGCAACGATTGCGTCTGTAATAGAACTAGATTGGGAACTGAATGCTTTAAATGCTTCTTCAAAGTTAGGTTTTGTTTTAAGAAAATGATCTAAATCCTTTTTTGCACTAAATTTCTTTGAAAGAACCGTTACATTTGACATTGCTCCTGCAGCTATTACGTCTATACCAAAAAAAAGCACTCCCATTATGATGCTATGAATAAGTTCTATTTTTTTTAGCCTTGCCATCTGTTCTCTTTTTCTTTGTTCGGCAAGTTTAATAACGGATTCAATTTGTTTTTGACTAGATTCATAATGACTACCAAGCGGGCGGACGACATTATCCATCCAAATACTTTTTTGATTAAGAAGGTCTAATTGAAACCTTTCAGGGTGTTGTAGGTATATATCTACCTTTTTCTTCATAACTAAAGTCATATGTTCCTCCTTTGTTGTTTGTTCTCATTTATCGAGTAATGAGTTGCGTAACTCTCTTAAGGAATGAGGAGAGCGAAGGAGTTACAGACTAAAAACTCTAATAAATCCTAATTTCTAATTAAATAATTTTGATAAATTTCATTTCTAAAGGTTACTTAATGCAATTGCTTCATAGTTAAATACTAATTAACCAATAAAACACAGACGGAAAGAGACTATATGATTTGCATTAATAGTAGAAGTATTTGAGAAGAAATCAAAAAGAAACTTAAGAGAACAGTTTACGAATTATGATTAAGGATATTTCTTACAATTTCTTTCTGAACTTTGCTCATTTCATCAGGTAAATCATCCAGCTGAAACCAGCCAACTTCTTTGATTTCAGGGCTATTGACTCTGGCTTCACCGATTCCTTTGGCAAGGAAGAGTATTTCAAGATGTTTTTTGATGGTTCTTACCTTTATCAATTCTACATTTTCCAGCTCCAATCCTGTTTCTTCTTGAAGTTCCCGTTTAATCGCCAATTCGGAATCTTCGTCTGGATCAATGAAACCACCGGGTAATCCCCAGCTGGCTCTTGGACGAAAGAAGTGATTTAAGACCAAAACCTCCTTTTTTTCATTGAGAACAATTGCAACTACCGAGGCGGTAAATTTTTTCTGCATTGAGCGTATCACACGCAAGCGGACGATGGGTGGGGTAATCTTCCATATTTCTTGAAGGAGCTTTTTAGTCATCTGAAACATTATAAAATGTTTAAGTATAATAGTCTTTAGTCTATTTGGTTTTTTATGATTGAGTTTACAGAAGAAGATGTAGGAAAGGTTTGCAGCTGGAGTGAGGTTAGCACCGTTCACAAGACTTACAACGGAATTTATCAACGCAAAGGAAGATTAATTTCCCTTTTAACTGATTTTGGAAAGATTAATCCTTGCTATCCTGATTTTGAAGGAGAAAATCCTGATACAATCTTTTATACAGGAGCAGGCAGACGAGGCGATCAAAAGCTTGATGTTAGAAATCAAGCGATGATAAATGCGATAAAAAATGAAACAGTAGTTCCGCTTTTTTTAAAAATGGCTGTCAATCAATGGAAATTTATGGGTTACTGGCAAGTTATTGATTCTGAATACATTTATGAAGAGAAACATGAACGAAATGTCTGGAGCTTTGTTCTTAAAAGAGTTTAAAGATGCTGGAAATCAGAAGAGTTAAAAAAGAAGATTATTCTCAAATCTGGAAAATCATCAAAGAAGTTATTTCAAAGGGAGATACTTATGTTTTTTCTCTATCCTCATCTAAGGAAAAAATGCTCAATTTTTGGTGTGGAAATGATAAGAGAACTTATGTTGCTGTCTTGAATGAAGAAGTTGTTGGGACATTTTTTCTTAAAGAAAATCAGCCCGATTTAGGTTCTCATGTGTGTAATGCAGGTTACATGGTTGCAGAAAGTGCAAGAGGGAAAAGCGTTGGTAGAAAAATGGCTGAATTTTCAATTGCTGAGGCGAAGAAATTATGCTTTAAAGCAATGCAATTTAATTTCGTCGTTAAAAGCAATGTCGGGGCAATTAAACTTTGGAAAAAACTTGGGTTTGAAATAATTGGTGAGATTCCCGAAGCCTTTAACCACAAGGAAAAAGGCTTAACCAACGCTTACATAATGTATAGAAGATTATAATTGCTTATCGTTTTCTCCCAATGCCACAGCCTTTTGATACGCCGCAAAAACTGCTTTTGAAAGAACAGTTCGCAAGCCGCCTTTTTCCATTTGATAAATCGCATCAGCTGAAGTCCCACCCGGACTCGTTACCATATTTCTGAGTTCTGCCGGGTGTAAATGTGATTCCATCGCAAAAAGCACAGAACCAAGCATCATTTCTTGTACCAACTCTTTGGACATATCCCGCGAAAATCCCATATGAACTCCGGCATCGGTCAGGGCTTCCATGACTAAGAAAACAAAAGTTGGACCAGTTGCTGAAAGGGAAGTTGCCATATCGATCATATTTTCATTTTCGACATGAAGCTCACGTCCCAAAGCAGACAGAAGCGATTTGATTTGTTCTTTTTCGGCTTCAGACACTTCATCTGTGCAAGTCCAAGCTGTTATCCCGTGACCAATTTGTGAAGGAGTATTTGGCATGGTGCGAGCGACTTTGTTATTTGAAAGTGCAGTAGAAATTGTTTCGATTGTTGCTCCAGCAACGATTGACAAAATTAATTGCTCAGGCGAAACGACTTCTTTTAGATCATCTAAAACGCCTTCTAATCTTTGTGGTTTTACACATAAAACTATGATCGAATTATCTGCATTTTTTACACTTTCAACGGCATTGGCATTTCCGCTAAAGACATTTATTTTATATTTTTCATTTAATTTATCCCGTCTGTTTTGACGCGGATGGCTTGCACAAATTTGTGTTGGTTGAACTAAGTCTTTTCGGAGTAAACCTTTAATTATTGATTCAGCCATTACACCACAGCCGATAAATGCAAGTTTTGTTTTTAGTAAATTATTTTCCATGATTTTATAAATAGTTAATTGTGAAATGTTAATAGTTATTGCAAAATAATCAAATTAAATAATTGAACGAAAGCAATTAAATATGACAATCGAAGAACAAATAGAATTTTTAAAAAAGGGCACGGTTGATTTTATCCGTGAAGAAGACCTAAAAGCAAAACTTGAAAGATCACAGAAAACGGGGAAACCTTTGAGAATTAAACTTGGGGCTGACCCGACCGCACCGGATATACATCTCGGGCACACAGTTGTAATTCGCAAACTCAAAGCATTTCAGGAACTCGGACACACAGTTATATTCCTCATTGGTTCATTTACAGGAATGATTGGCGACCCTTCGGGAAAAAATGCTACTCGTCCACCGCTTTCGCGTCAAGAAATTGATGCAAATGCAGAAACTTATAAAGCTCAGATATTTAAACTTCTCGATCCCGAAAAAACAGAGATTCGATTCAATTCAGAATGGATGGACGAATTCGATGCAGCAGATTTTGTTAAATTGACTTCAAGAATCACCGTTTCACAAATTCTCGAACGCGATGATTTTAAGAAACGTATGCGTGAAGAAAGACCGATTTCTATGCACGAATTACTATACCCGCTAGTGCAGGGCTATGATTCGGTTGCACTTGAGTCAGACGTCGAACTTGGCGGAACGGATCAAACATTTAATTTACTTGTCGGTCGTTCTCTACAGAGAGAATATGAACAAGAACCTCAAGTTATTATCACAACCCCACTTCTCGAAGGAACAGATGGCGTAGATAAAATGTCAAAATCTCTAGGGAATTATATAGGTATTGATGAGCCCGCTGACGAAATGTTTGGCAAAATTATGTCAATTTCTGATGAGTTAATGTGGAGGTATTACGGATTACTTACAGATTTAAGCATTGATGAAATTGGCGAATTAAAACAAAAATGCCAATCGGAAGAGTTAAATCCGCGCAATGTAAAAATTTATTTAGCGAAGCTTATTATCAAAGATTTTTATTCCGAAGAAGGCGCAAATCAAGCGGAGCTAAACTTTATCAATCAGTTCTCAAAGGGAAATTTGCCCGATGAAATTGAAGAAATGAAAATTACTTCCGGCGACTATAAAATTGCTGATCTTTTACTAAAAACCCAGATGGTTGAATCAAAAGGTGAAGCAAAGCGTTTGATAAAACAAGGCGGCGTAAAGGTAAATGAAGAAAAAGTAGCACACGCAGGAATTTACGTTATTGTTAATTCTTCAATCGGAACTTTACTTCAAGTTGGGAAAAGAAAATTCCTGAAAGTAATAGCAAAATAAAAAGAGAGAGTTAATTCAATTGAAATAACTCTCCTAAATAAAATTAAGTAGTAAAATTTAAGGGTTTACTGCTGTGACGTTACCCTTTTTACCATCTGCCCAATAGAATGGGAAGAATTTGCCGGCTGCATCAGGCGTAATTTTTACCCCAAGCATTTCTAAAGCACGAGCCATCACAGGGTCTTTTTCATTGGCAAGATCAGCTCCTGTTTTCAAGACCTTTTCATCGGGAATAACACCAACTTTTTCGAGGCTTTTGCCATCGGTCATGATAACGTCGGAATTCGTTACGCTGGCACCATACAATATAACCGTATTTACTCCCATTGAGACTGTTTCTTGCGTAGATTGCATAACTGCCCCGGCTGAAACGTCACCCAAAACTTTTCCTCTCTCTTCGATCTGCATAAGTCTTGCAAAAACTTCCGAAGCCGAGCCAGAGTCGCTATCAACCAAAACGATAACTTTGCCCTTATAAGTTTCTTTATTCTCTGAGTCAGCAAAACTTGCTTCAGATTTTTTTCTGGTTTTGGTGTCAGCAATTTTTACCTTCTTATCAAACATAAATCCCGCAAGTTGCTCTAGTGTTTTAACATAACCGCCGCCGTTTCCTCTCAAATCTAAAATCAGAGCTGAACTGCCTTTGATGTGCTCGTCCATAATTTCTCCGATTTGATCTGGATTAATAGCGAAGGTTGGCATTTTCCAAACGACCACATTATTGGTTTTGATAAAACGATGATCCAGACTTTCATTATCTTCGCTTAATTCGCGCAAAAAATCTGAGAATCCATTTGAATTGGTTAGGTCAACAACTCTTTTTGTTCTTTTTATTTTGGTGTTAATAATTACTTCTCTTGGTTGAGAATTTGGACTCTGAACGACCAATTTCATTTTGGTCTGTGGGTTAATTGAATAATAGTAATAATTAAGTTTCCACAAATCTCTTCTGCTCAGACGAAAATTGTTTACCATCAAAACCTTATCTCCGGCTTTGAGCCCTTTTTTGTGAGCATCGCTTTTTGGCTTGACCGCGTAGATATAAGCATTATCGCCAATCATTTTCATTTTCCAACCGTACTCAATTTTTGCCGGACGGGCTGGCGGAATGAAAAATGTGTGTGAATCATCAAAATCCAGTAAGACTTGAGCAATGATGCTAAGTGCTTGCCCCAAGGAATTGGCTTTGTCAATTTTTTTCATCGCCGCCTTTTCTTTTTCTTTGAGGTTTATACCCTTAAAATTCTGGTCATAATATTTATCCTCAACCTGATTGACAACGATCTTCAACATATTTTTTGCCCTGTCTCTGGCAATCCTGTCTAGTTTTTGTGCTGAAACGCTTTGAATAGCTGAGAAAAAAAGAATAGAAACAATTAGTGTTGAAATAATTTTGTAAGTTTTTTTCATAATACATTTAATTCTTCGGAAAATATCCGAAGTTGTGGATTTTGCGGGAATTATATCAACTTTTTAAAACTAACTGAAATATGAGATTTTCAGGATATGTATTAAACTAATGTTGGATGTCGCAAATCATTGAAACAGAAGAAACTCTAATCATTGAAACGCCGGAGCGTGTTCCTTTAGAGTTTGCTTTGGCTTCGATCGGCAATCGCTTTTTGGCAGTGGCGATTGATCATTTCATACAGTTTCTTTCAATGTTTTTGATCGCATGGTTTTTTGTGAGCATTTCGGGCATAGATACGGCTGGTTCTTCAACAAGTGCGGTTATGTCGGAGATGCCTAAATGGACTATTGCAATAATGATTCTGCTTTTATTTTTGCTGTTTTCGGGGTTCTTCATCTTCTTTGAGTGGCTCTGGAATGGGCAAACGCCTGGAAAGCGTTTGCTCAAATTGCGTGTGATCAGAGAGGATGGCAGACCGATTACACTTTGGGAGGCGATTGCAAGAAATCTATTGAGAATATTTGACGCAATTCCCGGATTTGTCGTCCCGATTTACTCAATCGGACTTATCACAATTTTTCTGAATAAAAGAGATCAGAGAGTCGGGGATATTTTTGCAGGGACAGTAGTTATCAGGGAGCGTGCTGATGAAGCACCAACTTTTGAAGAAACATTTTCAACTGAAAGTTTTGCGAGAGATTTGGCTTTTCGACGCGTACAGAAAAAAACTGAATTTCAAGCGGATATTGGTGTACTTTCTGAAAATGAGATTGAAGTGGTCGAGAGTTTTTTAAGAAGACGTTGGGATTTATCTGAAAGGCAAAGACTCTGGATGGCTTGGCGTGTAGCCTTACCGATCATGTACAAAATCAAACCAAGTTACGATATGAATAATTTCACCTATGAAGGTTTTTTGGAAGAACTTTTACATCAATTTAATACCCGTCGCAGATTTTTAAACTGAATTCCTTTGCCAAACTGCGAAAAAAAGTGTAGTTTTTCTTTTGATTTGAAATAAACTAAAACTCTTCCCAAATTTCAAACACTCGTGAATAAAAACATCTTAGTAACAGGCGGAGCAGGTTTTATCGGCTCGCATCTTGTAAAAGCTTTGCTCAATGAAGGTGCGTGGAACGTTTCTGTCATTGATAATTTTAATAATTTTTACTCACCCGAATGCAAACGCCGTAATCTCGCCGCTTTTGCTGACAATTCAAGCTTTAAACTATACGAAAATGACATTTGCGATGAAGAGAATCTAAGAAAGATTTTTGACGAAAACAATTTTGACGTAATTGTCCATCTCGCCGCCCGAGCAGGTGTTCGTCCTTCATTAAAAAAGCCTCAGCTTTATGCAGAAACCAATGTGAATGGAACTCTAAATTTACTGGAGTTGGCAAAAGAATTTAATGTAAAGCAATTTGTCTTTGGTTCATCTTCAAGTATTTACGGAGCGAGATGTGAAGTTCCTTTCAATGAAGAAGATAAAACCGCAAAGCCTATTTCACCTTATGCTGCAACAAAAATCGCTGGCGAAGTTTTATGTTATGCCTATTCTCATCTATACAATATCAGAACAATCTGTCTCAGGTTTTTCACCGTTTATGGAGCGTGCCAGCGTCCTGATCTGGCAATCCATAAATTCGCCCGACTCATTACAGAAGGAAAACCAATTCCTGTTTTTGGTGATGGTACAACTAGACGTGACTACACCTATATTGATGACATAATTCAGGGTGTACGTGCAGCCATTGATTACGATAAATCAATGTATGAAATTATTAACTTAGGTGAATCACAAACGGTTGAACTTCATAAGCTTATTTCGGTATTAGAAGAAAAGCTTGGCAAAAAAGCAATTATCGAACGCCATCCGATGCAAGCGGGTGATGTTCCGCAAACCTACGCAAATATTTCTAAAGCCAAGAAATTATTAGACTACAATCCGCAAACAAAAATTGAAGAGGGAATTGAAAAGTTTGTCGAGTGGTTTTTAGAGAGTCAGCGGTAAGCCTTTAATTATTGATAATTTTAATATAATCCCTTTTCCCCTTTTGGTCTTGTATTCCAGCGTTTGTGAATCCAAAGCCATTGTTCAGGATATTTTCGTACATATTTTTCAACTGATTTTGTGACCTCTTTCGTAATATTCAGAATATCTTTTTCAGCATTTCCCGTATTTTCATAGTCAATCGGTGGTTCTAAATAAACAACATACTTTTGTTTTTCCTTTTCCCAGACGGCAAAAGCGGGCAGAATAATCGCACCAGTTTTGAGTGCGATCTTGGCGATACTTTTTGTTGTTGCGGCAGGGACTCCGAAAAAATCTACAAAAACACCATCATGGCGCTGTGCATTCAAATCAGCAAGAATTCCCAGCATTCCGCCTTCTTCCAGAACCTTAAACATTCTACGAGGTGCTTCTCTCTTACCTAAAGTTACCGAACCAAATTTTGTACGCATCGAATCGACGTATTTTTCAACTAATGCATTATCAATTCGACGTACCAAGATATTTATCCGATAACCAAATGCGGGCGGCAAAAGATTAAAAACCTCCCAACTTCCGAAATGCCCTGTAAAAAACAATATACCTTTTCCCGTTTTATCGGCGGGATCAAAATATTCTTCTTTACCGACAACTTCAAAGCGTTCGTGTATATCTTCGAGTTCTAATTTTCTAAATTTGGAAATAAATCCGAGATGTCTTCCAAGCGATTCAAAAGTTCCTGTAACAATACGCTTTTTCTCTTCTTTGCTGATGTCAGGGTAAGCAATTTCGAGGTTTCGATAGGCGGTTTTAGCAAGTTTCGGAAAAAGTCTGACAACTGTTCTACCTATAAATTTGCCGATGTTCAGAGAGGTTTTATAAGGGAAAATTCCTATTGAGCCGATAACTACACGGACGGCGAGTTCTTCAATTTTTAGTCTGAATTTACTACGTTTTTTCGGCATTTAAGGGAAAAGAGAATTACTCAATTTATAAAAGCGTTTTAGATTTTAATAAACTTAGTAGCTTTTCGCACTTGCCGAAGTTGCTTTTGCATTCTGTCTTGCGAGCATTATTTTCATTAATTCAACTGCCGCAACTTTCCCTTTTTTCTTAATAAATTTTCGTGGGGTATTATCGCCGATCTCATAAACGATGGCTTCCATTTTGTGTGAAAAATAAAAATAATTCCGCGAAACCATGGCGGGTTTTAGACGCTGTGTTGGTCTGATGTTCGGTTCGTAATTGGGAATAGCTTCTTTGATTTTATCCAGCCAATCATGAACAAGATTCGGCATATGGCTATTGGTTTGATCTTTGCCCATCGGATAATAAATATCATCCCAGGTTGAATGAAAATCTATGCCGAAATAAAATTTTCCGCCCGTTTCCTCTTGGCGTTTTTTTAAGAATTCGCTAACCAATTTTCCTTCTGGTTGATTAAATTTAGTCCAATCGCGATTAAGATCAATCCCGCCCGCATTATGTCGCCAATGTCCATTATCAACGCCATCGGGATTCATTAAAGGAATGACATAAATTGCCCAGTCTTTGCGGAATTTTTTGGAGAGTTTTGATTTATCAGCAATTTTTTCAACAAAAGCTTGCATCGCTAAATATCCCGTAACTTCCGGTGGATGCTGTCGGGAAATAACAAGCATCATATTTTTTGAATCTTTTTTACCGATGGTTAGCATTTTTATTGGACGACCCAATTTGCTTTTGCCGATTTCGGTTATTTTGAGGTTTCGCTTTTTGGCAATTTTATCCATCCAAGCAAAAACATGTTTTGAAGTTTGAAGTTCTTGAGCGGAAACCCATAGCGGCTTTTGGCTGACCTTGAGTCGCATCACGATTCTTTTTGGACGTGTCGCCGCAATTGTGTCACCCTCACCTTTTTCCTCTTGGGTGATGTATTTTGATTTGAGTAATTTCCATTTTCTGCCATCTTTGCTGATCTGCGGTGAGTAACGATGCTTTGCAAAATCGGGGTATTTTAGCCGGACATTGATTTCGCTTTTCTTGTTTGACCAGACTTTGAAAGCATACCAAGGACTCATATTTATCGGAGCATTTTCGGGTGTGATTAGAATCGTGTATTCGTTTTCGCCCGTCTTTTCAATTTGATTTAATCTAGCACCATCAAAATCGTTAGAAAAATAAACGCCGTCTTCTTCAAATGGAAAAACTTGCCGAACTTGGTTTTCAATAGGTTTAGTTGTTGTATCAACTTCGCGGATGGGAGTTTGCCCTTGAAAAACAGGCGTTTTACTATCCTGTGCAAAAACAGCAAAAATCAATGTGAAGGCAAAAAATAAAATACCGAATTTGTTAAGTTTGTTCATTTGCTCAATAAGTCAAAACCATTTGCAAGAGCAGATAGTTTAAGAAAAATAACAGAAGGCGTAATATTTAATTTAACTCCATCTGAAGAATTTTACCATCAAAGGCAAGAGGCGATGTTTGGCGACGACTTTGCGAAAGTATTCTTCGTGTTCGAGTTCTTTTGCAGACATATGTTTCATATCATCAAAGCACTCCTGCATTTTCAATTCTTTTGCAAAACTCGCTGCGTCTTCATATTCCTGTGTGTTTTGACTTTCGAGCCTTCCTGCAAAATACATAGGGAAAAACCAACCTGAAACAAAACACAAAACTCCCAAACTTCTGCCGATAGTCCAAAATATAGCTTCACGAAATTTTCTTGGTTCTGCTTCTAATTCCGTTAACCATTTGCGGACACATTCTCGATGTTCCCATTCTTCTTTTTCGATTCTTTTTATATTTGTTTTTTCGTCAGAGTTTCGGACAGATTTCCAATGTCCTCGATAAGCATAAGCGGCGGCAAGTTCACCTGCATGAGCATTTTGTAGGATACGAATTAGCTTTTGGCGAGCAGTTTTTGCCATTTATTTATTACGGAGTGTTGAAAGATATTCGATAAGTTTTGGTAAGTCTTTTTGCCAGTTGCTTGTCAAACTAATTTGAAAATCACCAGATTCACCGTTGCGATGTTTTAAGCGTTTTGGAGAAGTTGTGACTGCCCAAGGCTCTAAAATTTTATCGTCATAAGACATAGGATCATTTTCAAATACTACAAATGCTCTTTTACCAAGTGGTGACCAAGTAGATTCCATTTCCCAAACTTCATTTTCCCACCATTCGGAGTTGTCTAGTTGGTAAATTTTCCAACCATTTTCCTCAATTTTTGATTTAATCTTGATTTTTTGAGTTAGTTTATCCTTCTTTAGCATTTTTCAAGATTACGACTCTTTCTACTTATTTACCCATTTTTCAGTACCCACAATTTTATCAATTTTGTCTTCCAAAGCAATCAATTCTTTCGGTGCCTCGCAACCTTTGTCATGTTCGATTTTTTTTGTTTTACCATTGATGAAGAGAGTTGTGCGAACAGTTGGATTGTCCGTCGCACAATTTTTTGACGTGTAATTATCTTCAAGGTTAAAAAAGTCCGCTTTCTTAAACTCTTGAATTAATTGCTTGATTTTTTCTTTGTTTATTTTATCTTCGGTCTGACCTTTGTATTTGACATGATTTTGTCCGAAAAAACTAACTTTTCCATCAGCTTTGACTGTCATCATATAAGCGGGACATTCCCCATAACAAGGGGTTCTTTGCAAACGAATAATCAAGTCTTCGGGAATACTATCGTCTGTCGGAAAAACATCCTCAATCGAATCGGGACTTATCGAAATGTCGGTTTGATTTGGATTATTACTTTCACACGCAAGCAGAAAAACCAAACTTACAAACAAAATTACAAGTGCAGATTTTCTCATTTTATTTATTCCTCACAGCGTCGCTTATTTTACACTTTCGCAAATTCAACGTCATATTTAACTGTGCCAGTTCGGTCTTTTAATGAATTCGGTTTTAATTCCAAAACCATAAAAACTTCATTAGGCACTTCATATTCGCAATCAAAGCCATTTTCTTTAGCCGTCTGAAAACCAAAACGTGGGTAATATTCGGGATGTCCGAGAACAAAACAAGCGTCAAAGTTTTGATTTTTACATTCTTCCAATCCGCATTTGACCAATGCCGAACCAACGCTCTGATTCTGGAATTCAGGCAAAACAGCCATCGGTGCAAGCCCTACAGCGTTGAAGTTTTCATCTGTCGGCTCAATCGTAACTGGTGAAAAGAAAATATGTCCAATGATTTCATTATTTTTTTCCGCAACTAAAGAAATGTGAGGTTTTATTTTGCGAAGCCGTTTAACCAAATCAGCTTCACCTTCTTGTTCAAAAGCTAATTTGTTGACGCTATAAACATCTTTGTAATCAGAAGGTTTTTCGTTGCGAATGATAATCATTTTCCAAAATAACTCTATACTGTTGCTTTTTCGACTCAACTGTAAACAGTATTGCGTTCATATAAGTTTATTGTCTTTCAATAACTTCTTGATTACCGTGTTTATATATTCAAATTTCGCTGCATCGGTTTCGGGTTTTGGTTTGCAATCCTTGTATAGTGACGCGTACATTTGTGCAATATGATTCATCTGTACATTAATGTGAGCCCTTTTATGTTCATTTAATCCTGCTTCATTTATGCAACCGCTGTACTTAGTTAATAGTGAATATCTGAATGTTGAAAAGACAGCTTTTTCGAATTCGTCCATTAATTCTTTTATTTGTATTTTGGAGAGTTTGCCTACGGTTTTGGTTTTCAAAGGGTATGATGCGTAAAGTTTTTGTCCAGATTTAGCATCTATTTCCCAGAAAAATTTCTTGACAATTTTACCTTCGCCATTGATTGTAAAATCTTGCTCAATTTTACTGGCATCAGTAACTCTATACCAGATTTCAAAAACTTCCGGAATCTCATTGTTTTCATAATTCCAAATGCTCGCACCGTGAATTCTTTCTGCTAAGTTTCGAAGCAAGCGATTGCGTTTACTGGAACAACCAAGATAATTGGAAACTTCTTTAGTTTGTCCATTTATCGTAATCGAAATAATATCTGTTGTTGCGTGAGTACTGCATGGAATTTTCCCGGTTTTAAAGGCGGTATCTTCAGTTAAGCTGAAAAAATCTACTTTCTCAAATTCTGCTACTAATTGCTTCAATTTTTCACTAGATAATTTGGGCTTTAAGTATTTAGGATTTTTAATTGGTTTTCCAAGTACATAAACTTCTCTAGGCAGATTGGCAAGAAACTTCGGATTCTTTGGAAAAGTAAATTCGCCGTTAGAATTTATTGACATTTCAAAGTAGTTTCTATTTCGATAGTGATCCTTTGTAAGCGTAATCAAAAGGTCATCGGGAATTTCATTTTTTATAAGTAAAGTCTGTGCCGAAATATCAAAAACAAAAAATGTAGAAAAAAGCAGACTTAAAATGACTATAGATTTCATTACTTTCTCCTCGTATTGCTTTGTATAACGACTTTACCTAATTACACCGTTGCTTTTTCGACTCGATTATAAACTGTGTCTCGTTCGACTGCTTCAAAACCTGCGTTTTCTATTAAAGTAATGAGTTCTGTTTTGCTCATTTTAACATCGCCTTCATCTGCATAAGCGTGCGTTAATTCGCCGCCATCGGTGATCGTTCCATCGAGGTCGTTTGCCCCGAAGTGAAGTGCTGTTTGAGCGATGTCTTTGCCGAGCATTACCCAATATGCTTTGATGTGGTCAAAGTTATCCAGCATCAAACGCGAGATGGCGATTGTTTTCAAATTATCAATTGCGTCAGGTCCGGGCAGATTTGAAAGTGCTGTTCCCGGCGGATAAAAAGCTAACGGAATAAAGCATTGGAAACCGCCTGTATCGTCTTGTTGTTCACGAAGTTTTATCAAATGGTCAATGCGGTCTTCCATAGTCTCGATGTGTCCATAAAGCATCGTCGCATTTGTTTTGATTCCCGCTTTGTGAACTTTGCCTGCAAGTTCAAGCCATCTATCGCCGTCACATTTATGGTCGCAAATTCTCGAACGAGTCGGCTCAGCAAAAATCTCTGCACCTCCGCCTGGGCACGAGTCCATTCCTGATTCGATTAGTTTTTCGATAACTTCTTCGTCCGACATCTTGTAAAATCTTGCAAAGAAATCAAGTTCAACCATCGTCAAGGCTTTCAAATGAAGTTTTGGAAATTCTCGTTTCAAAGACGAAAACAAATCCGTGTAATACTCAAACGGCAATTTTGTGTTCAAACCACCGACAATATGCAGTTCAGTCGCACCTTCATTTACGGCTGTTCGAGCAATTTCGACACCTTCATCAATCGAATGCGTATAAGCATCATCTTGTCTTGCACGCCTGTAAAAACCACAGAATTTACAATCCGCAATACAAATATTCGTATGATTAAAATGTCGATTTACATTGTAATAAGTATCTTTCCCGTGCTTCTCACGTCGCACAAAATCAGCCAGTTTGCCAAGACCGTTTAAATCTTGAGTTTCAAACAAAGCCATCCCCTCATCAAAGGTCAGACGCACATCCCGTTCGACTTTTTCCGCTATCTCGTTTAAGTTTTTATCAAATGAAAAGTTCATATCTATTTTATGTTAAAAGCAATTCTTATGCCTAAAGTTTATCAGAAATAGGAAGGAATGTTTATGCCCTATAGAATCATTTTATTATTTAGATTTTTGTGTAATGTGTAATATATTTGGTGAAAATCTCATTCATAGTTAAAGCAAGAAGTTTCGGAAATAAACAAATTTAATTTGCAAATCGCAAAATGTTTTTAGCTAAGAGGTATTGATTAAGGTGGCAAATAATAAAATGACAAAAGAAACTAAAGCAATTTTGGGAGCATTTATATTTATCTTAGTTTCCATAGGAATTTATTGGGTATTAAAATGGATTAAGATAGAAGAAGGCATTACCTATCCATTTATTCTCCTTTCTCCAATTTTGGTTTATCTAATTTTTGCAGAAAAAATTGCTTCATTTAAGGCTGGCGGAGTTGAGGCAACTTTTAAGGAAATTGCTAATGAGAAGGTTAAAACTGATTCTAGCTTAATTGATGAATTACCAAAAGACAATAAACTAGAGGTAATCGAAAAAGGTTCTGTTAATAGTTTGCGGGGTAAACTTGAGGAACTTAAAGACAAATCTGAACGAGGCAAAAAAATTGTTACGTTAGAGTTAGGCAAAGGAGAAAACTATTATGATGTTTGGGCAGTAAAACAGTATATTAAGGCACTATCAGCATTTAGAAACTTTAGGTTTGTGGTTATTGTAAATAATAATAAAGAGGTAATCGCGTTCATAAGCAAAGATAAAATGTCCAAAATCTTGGAGAATAATAATTTAGGAAACGAATTTATTAAGGTAATTAACAAAGGGAAATCTGAGAGTTTAAATATTTTCCCAGGATTGATAACAGTTAAAATAACAGAGGATACAAAGAATATAGAGGCTCTTAAAAAAATGGAAGAAAATAGCGTTGACGAACTAATTGTTTGTGATAGTGAAGGAAAACTAAAAGGGGTAATCGAGCGAGAAGATATTCTTAGTAAATTAATGATTGCATTAGCAGAATAGAATAAGATATTAATCCCAAATCTCTTTCAAATCCAGAGTAAAATCTTCCAGAACCGATTCGCCCGAAATTCCTGCTGGATTTTCTAAAATCTCAACTTGCTTATTTGGGCGATAAACATAAACTTCTTTTGTTTGCGGACTTATTAGCCAGCCGAGTGAAACGCCGTTTTCGATGTATTCCAGCATTTTGTTTTGTAAGGTTTTCAAGTCTTCTTGCCAGCCTTTGACTTCGACGACAAAATCAGGACAAACGGGAGCGAATTTTTCTTTTTTTTCATCTTTAAGATTCTCCCATTTCTCGTTTGAAAGCCAAGCAAAATCGGCGGCACGAGTTGCTCCATTTGGTAAAGTGAAACCTATAAAAGCCGAAAAACAAAAGCCGTTTCCCGTTTCCTTTGCCCAATTTGCGATTTGAAAACTGATTTCGCTATTTCGCAAACTGTCGTTTCCGCCATTGAGGGTTTTGATCTCAAAATCGCCGTCTTTGTTGCGTTCGATTACTAGGCATTCATTTATTTGGCAAAGTTCAAAATATTCATCATCGCTGATTTTATCTTTCAGTTTGCCAAGCTGTAGTGTAAATGTTGGAAAAAGTTCCGTAATCATAAAAATCCTCATTTTGTAAAAGAACGTGTAGCTTCTATACCTAAATTTTAACAGATTGTGACTGGAACGTTTATCTTGAAAAAACCATATAGAATCAACGCTTTAGCTCTACTTATAGAGTTTTGATGGATTTTTACAAATCCTTTATTCTGGCATTTTGCAAAAAACGAAATTTATTAGCGTCAAAGTTTACACAAATTAGGAGAGAACTAAATGAATGTGGAAAAAGCAGAATTTCTTGATGGCAAGGTAAAAGTTGTCGTTGGAAATATTGTGGAAGAAGAAGTTGATGTAATTGTAAATGCAGCAAATTCGACTTTGCTTGGTGGTGGCGGCGTTGATGGTGCGATTCACGCAGCGGGCGGAGATGAGATTTTAGCGGAATGCGAAAAAATTCGTGAGACGGAATATCCTAAGGGGTTACCGACTGGTGAGGTTGTAATTACAAACGCAGGAAAATTACCTGCGAAGTTTGTGATTCATACGGTTGGACCGATTAAAGGGATTGATGTTGAAAACGAAGCAACACAGCTTGCAGGTTGTTATCGAAAGTCATTGGAGTTAGCGGTTTCAAGGGATTGTAAAACTATAGCCTTTCCTGCAATTTCAACGGGGATCTATGCTTATCCGAAAGATTTGGCGGCGGAAATTTCTTCGACAGCCATTAATGAATTTTTGGCAAATGATGAAAAAGTGGAAGAAGTTCGTTTGATGTTTTTTAGAGAAATAGAAGCGAATATGTTTTTGCAAAATCACAATTTCTGATGTTATTTAAGCGATTGGAGTGTAAGCATCCTTGCTTGCACAATTGCGTATTTTAGCAATTGAATGAATTTTAATATTTGAAAAGATTGAGGTAAAGGAGTTTGCTAAAAAACAGCAAACTTGCAAGCAGGGATGCTTGCACTCCTGAAAATTTAGTTATGGAAAGTTTTGTTTGGACGAGTGATATTCATCTTGATCGTATGGATGATATTGAATACAAAGAATTAAAAGAATGGATTGTTGAAAAAGATGCAGATGCACTCGTTTTGGCAGGAGATATTGCCGAAGCAGATAGTGTTGTGGATTATTTGCTTGATTTGGAAGCAACAATTCAACGCAAAATATATTTTGTTTTAGGAAATCACGATTTTTATAAAGGCAGTTATAAACAAGTTAGAGATGATATTAGAGATGTTGTTGAAAAAAATGAAAATCTCAAGTGGCTTTCGGATTTGGAAATTATTGAACTTAATAATTTAACAGCGATGATTGGTCATGAGGGTTGGGGCGATGCTCGTTATGGGAACTTTACGGTTAACGGACCTGTCCCAAGAGACTTTATGTTGATTGATGATTTGGTTAAATTAAAACGCGTGCAATATGTTGAAAAGCTTAACAAACTGGGCGATATTTCTGCTGAACATATTGGAAGAGTTTTGCGAGAAGCAGTTAAAGATTATGAAAATATCTTTTTAGTTACTCACGTTCCGCCTTTTCAAGAGGCGAGCCTTGGCAAGGATTTGCGAATCTGCGATGACCAGAAACTCACATTTTATTCTTGCAAAGCGGTTGGTGATGTCATCAAAGAAATTATGTTGGAAAACCCTGAGAATAATCTGACGGTTTTATGTGGACATACACATCAAAAGTGTGAAGTACAGGTTTTAGTTAATCTCAAAGTGCAGGTTAAAGAGTCAGGCTATGGAGTTTTTTATGATCCGATAGTCGTTAATCTAACTTCATAATTTCGTATTATCACTAAAGTTTAGGAAACCAAAAGAAAATATAGTGCGTAGAAAAGTTTGTAGATACCATATTCAATTCTGCAAACTTTTTTGTGAAATTTAAAGAAGTGTAGAATTACAAACTATAAAACATTCAAAACTTTAATTATTCAAGAGAATTATATTTATGAAAAAAGTACTAGTAAGTCGCATTCATTTAATCATTTTTTTACTTCTATTAACTTTTTCAACGACCGTAGTTTTTGGAAACACTTCCGTCAAAGAAGAAATAAAGGCTATTGAAAATGGATTGCTGCCAGCAGTTATAGTGAAAGGAAAAGTGAAAAAAAGTTTTCAGCTTTTGGAGCGAATGAAATACTACAATGTTCCAGGGATGAGCATTGCTGTTGTAAGAAATGGCAAACTTCGTTTTGCAAAAGGTTATGGAATTGCAAACACAAACACAGGCAAAAAAGTTGATGTAAACACACTTTTCCAAGCAGGTTCGATTAGCAAACCCGTTGCGGCTCTGGCGGCTTTGAAATTGGTCGATGAAGGAGAAGTTGATTTGGATAAAGATGTGAATTTTTATCTGAAGAAATGGAAAGTTGCTGAAAATAAATTTACGAAAAATGAGAAAGTTACGCTTAGAAGACTTCTTACGCATACTGCCGGAATGACTGTTCACGGATTTCCAGGTTATTCGCAAGATAAAGATTTTCCCAATGACATTAAGGTTTTGAATGGAAAAGGAAACACACCGAAGATATTTGTTGATACAGTTCCAGGAACAATTTGGCGTTATTCGGGTGGCGGCTATACGGTAATGGAACAATTGGTTGAAGATGTTTCGGGGATGCCGTTTGATGTTTATTTAGAGAAAAAAATCTTAAAACCTTTGGGGATGAAAAACAGCACTTATGCTCAGCCTTTGTCGAAAAAATGGCATAAAAATGCGAGTGCAGCTTATAACGGCAACGGAAAATTATATAAAGGACTTTGGCATAATTATCCGGAACAAGCCGCCGCAGGTTTATGGACGACACCGACCGATCTTGCCAAATATGCTATTGAAATCCAAAAAGCCTTTGCTGGTAAATCAAATAAAATTTTATCAACAAAAATAGTTAAAAAAATGCTCACCAAAGATAAAAACGGTTGGGGACTTGGACCAAGTTTAGGAGGCGAAGGTAAAAACTTAACATTCGGACATGGCGGAAAAAACGCTGGGTTTACAAACAATATGCGAGCCTTTGCTTATAAAGGTGATGCGTTAATTGTTATGACAAATGCAGATCGTGGTGGAGCTTTAAATTCGGAAACTCAAAGAGGAATTTCATCACTTTATAAGTGGAATCTTTATGGTTCAAGAGTAATTGATAATGTTAAATTAACCCAAAAAGAAATTGACGCAATCGTTGGGACATATCATTACAAAAGGGCGAGAAGAACAACAGTAACAAAAGTATTTGCTAAAGATGGCAAGATATATTTTAAGAATTTGGATAACGGTAATGAAGTCTTGTTAACACCTGCAAGCAAGTTAGAATTAATTGACTTATCTGATGGAAGTCAATACGAATTTAAGAAAAATGCTGATGGTAAAGTTACAGGTTTTGTTTACCAAAGAAGATTCAACTTGGAAAAAGTAGAGTGAAAACTAAGCTATAAATCTTTAGGTATGAAAAAAATAGTTTTGTTAAGTTTGATTTTTATACTTTTAGTTCTCCAACTAAAAGCACATCCGCCGTGGGGCATTGCAGTAGATAAAAACAAAAATATCTATTTTGCAGATATTTTTCATAATGGACGCGGAACGGTTTGGAAGTTAACCAATGAGGGAAAACTCATTGCTTTGTTCAAAGATTTTCATTCACATAATGTCAGCCTTGATAAAGACGGAAATCTTTACACAGCCCACGGCGAGGGAAATCATCGTCTTGTAAAGGTTTCAGCGAATGGAAAAAATACTGAAACGCTAATCAATGAACCGAATGACACGAAATTTTACGGCGGAAATACAACTGTTTCGCCTAATGGAAATATCTATTTCGGAACTCGCAAATATATTTGGAAATATCAGAAAAAGGGCAATCCTATAAAATTCAATCCGCACAAACTCGAATGGAATCAGACTGTTTTTGTTGATGAAGAAGAAAACATATATGTTCCCGACAAAGCCGTTGGCGGCGGTAGTGTTTTTAAACTGACAACTGACGGCAAAGCCGAAAAAATTGCAGAAAATTTAATCTCAAAACTTGACCGTCCAGCTGATAAACACAATGACGTTTTGCTCGGAATCGGCAAAGACAAAAATGGCTTCATATATATTGGTGAAACTGCCGGAAGAAGGATTATTAAAATTTCAAAAGATGGCAAAGCGGAGACTTTTTACACATCAGAAGAAAATTATTTGCCGACAGGGATTACATTTTTTGAAGACGAAGCATACATTCTTGAATTCAGCAATAATTTTGTAAACAATGCCGGTCCGCAAGTTGTTAAAATTGACAAGAATGGTAAGAAGACAACAATTTTTAATTACAGTAAATATAAAGAGCCTGTCGCCAATAAATTGAGTGTTAGCACAAATTCGCAGAATGAATTTACGTTAAATTGGATGTATTTTTTAATAATCCCCGCGTTGCTTTTGCTCGTAGCGTTTAGCTGGAAAAGATATAGAAAAAATTAGATTTAACTAGCAATCAAATTCTAACAAAACTACAATAACATCATGAAAAACCTAAAGTTTTTAGTCTTATTGGCATTCTCTTTAAATTTACTTTACGGCATCACTTTTTCACAAACCCCACCTGAAATAGAAAAAAAGCCTTTTGTATTAGGTGAAGCCCTGACGATCAAGTCTGAAGAACTTGGCGAAAATCGGACGCTGAATATATATATGCCAGAAGGCTACGCCAAAGATACAAAAAAATCTTATCCAGTGATTTATTTGCTTGATGGTTCAGCAGATCAGGACTTTATACATATGGCGGGTTTGGTGCAGTTTGCAAGTTTTCCCTGGGTTAAATATTTGCCCAAATCCATTTTGGTTGGGATTGGGAATACAGACCGAAGAAGAGATTTTTTATATCCGACGACGATCGAACAGGACAAAAAAGACTTTCCGACCAATGGCGGTTCGGCAAAATTTATGTCTTATATCGAGAAAGAATTGCAGCCTTTTATCGATAAAAACTACCGTACGAATAAAGAGAAAACATTGATTGGGCAATCATTTGGCGGATTGCTGGCAACAGAGATTTTATTTAAGAAACCAGAGTTGTTTGGTCGATATGTGCTCGTCAGTCCGAGTTTTTGGTGGGATAACGGGTCGCTTCTGAAAGTTAAACCGATGAAGGTAAATAAAAAAACTGAAGTTTACGTTTCGGTTGGAAATGAGGATGCGGTAATGGTCCAGGGAGCAAAAGACCTTTATGCATTGCTTGAGAAAAGAAAGCCGGAGGGATTGAAAAGCCATTTTCAGTATTTTCCCGAAGAAGATCACGGCACCATTTTGCATACAGCGGTTTATAATGCCTTTAAGAAGTTTTACAACAAAAAAGTTTTTGGTAAAGCCAAACAAGTTTACGATCATCACGTACATTTAATGAGTCCGCGATTGATTAAGTATTTCAAAGATGTCGGCATTCCTTTCTCAAGACCTGACGCGGCTTATTCGGACATTGATACGATCATTAAGAAATCAAAAACAAATCAAATGACACTCATTTCGATGGCATATCTTTTTGGTCATCCTGAATTTGGAAAACTTGAAAATGAGTATGAAACCGTAAAAGCTGAAAATGATTATGTTCTAAAAGCAAGAGAAAAATCACCGAAAAATATAAAAGCTTTTTGTGGTGTAAACCCTTTGAAAGATTATGCTTTAGATGAAGTCAAAAGATGTCGTAAACTAAAAATTGATGGAATCAAAATTCATTCAAATGCCAATCAACTGTATTTAACCGAACCTGCACATCTTGCCAAGATCAAGCCGATTTATAAATACGCTGCGGAAAACAATTTACCGATTCTTTTGCATTTTGACAATTCACATCCGAAATTTGGTGAACCTGACATAAAACTTTTTGTAGATAAAATCTTGACGGATATAAATCCTGCAACTTTTCACATAGCTCATTTTGGAACATCGGGCGGTTTTAATGCAAAAACGAAACGTGTCATAGATGCTTTTATCAAGCAGTTTGAAACAAATCCTAATATCAAAAAGCATGAAATTATGTTCGATATTTCCGCTGTCGCTCTTGATAAAAACAGTGAAGGCGTTCCGAAACTAACTGATGAGCAATTTGCGGAATTGGCGGTTTATGCAAGAAAAATCGGTTTTGACAAGATTGTTTTTGGAACAGATTATCCACTTTATTCTGCCGAAGAATATTTAAATATTCTTAAAACTCGTGTGAAATTAACTGATAAAGAAATTGAAATGATACTCAAAAATTAACACTTTAAATTTATGTTTTTTAATCAATTTCCGCCTGAGAAAAAGTTTGAAGATTACATAGAATCTTTGATCTATTACAAAGGCTACACACCTGAACATTCGATAGAAAAAGTAATTCCCGATGGCACTATTAACTTGGTTTTTGAGTTGGATGGTTTTACACGAAACGTTTTTGATAATGAGACTCTTGAGCCTAAACAAGAATTTACAAAGGTTTGGCTTTCGGGTGTTCAAAAACAATACATTTCGATTTCTGCCCATAAAGATTCGGAAATGTATGTAATTAGATTTAAACCCGGCGGAGCATATCCATTTATTAAACAAACCATCCGCGATTTTACCGATAAAGTTCAACCTGCGGAAAATGTATTTGGTGAAGAAATTTTTGAGTTTAGAGAAGCCTTGCTCAAAGCTGAAGACATAAATCAGAAAAGAGATATTGGTTTTGAATGGTTAAATCAGAAGTTTGATGGAAATCGAATATCAAGAAAAAGGGTTTTTGAAAGTATCAAAAAAATAATCGAAGACCCACAATTTCAAGAATATAACTTAAAAGATTTGATTGCCGAAACAGGCTACTCAAAAAAACAATTTATAAAAATCTTCAAAAAATATGTCGGCATCACGCCTAAATACTTTCAAAGAATAGTCCGTTTTAATGAAATCTTGCAAAAAATCCAAAACAGCGAAAAACTCTCTTGGACACGAATTAGCCAAGACTGTGGTTTTTACGACCAAGCACATTTTATAAGAGAATTTCAACATTTTTGTGGTTACAATCCGCAGGCTCATCTCGACACCCCTTTGATAAATGAAAGGGTTAATTTTTTTCCTGTTGATTAAGGTAAATTTTTTACAATTAAAAATATTTTGTTGAATATAATCTCGTTTCAGAAAATTTATTTGGAGACATAATTTATGGAAAAAGGATTGTTGGAGAAAACTGGAAAAACACTTGAGGAATGGGTGAAAATTGTTAAAAAAGAGAATTTTGAAAAGCATGGAGAAATCATAAAATTCTTAAAATCCGAACACGGCTTTACACATGGTTTTGCAAACTTTGTCGCACACAAAGCCAGAAAATCTGATGCCGCTTCACACGATGCTAACGAATTATTAAAAAATCAATACGCAAAAAAAGAACACCTCAAACCTATTTACGAAAAACTCAAAAAAGAAATCAGCAAATTTGGTAAAGACATCGAGTTTATACCTAAAAAAGCAAGTGTCAGCGTAAAAAGAAAATACCAATTTGTATTAATTCAGCCTTCGACAAAAACTAGAATTGATTTGGGATTAAAGCTAAAAGGGAAAGACACAACAGGTAGATTGGAAGGCTCAGGACCTTTCGGGTCGATGTGCACACACCGAGTGCAAATAACGGATATTTCACAAGTTGATAAGGAATTACTAGAGTGGATAAATGAAGCTTATGAAAAGGCTGGTTAGCTGAAAAAGTAATTTATCTCATTGTCATAAAATTTATCTTTTCGGTGTTCTTTAAATAGAATTCAAAAATGGAGGTAAATTTTATGATTAAAGGTAAACTGATGATTACTTGGGTTTCTATTTTATTCGCAATAATTTTAATTCAATCCGCAAATGCCCAAGAAAAATCATTTACAAACGAAAACTTAGAAGAAACAGTTGTTGATTATTATCCGCCGATGCCCGTTGGTTTTGACGAGAAAAAATACAACAAGGGAAAATACATCCTCGAAAACACTTATTCCGCCATCAAATCGAGCGATAAAGGTTTTGTTTACGCCGATTATTGGAACATAGCAGTCGGCTTTTCTTACATGGGAGTCAAAGATGAATATGTCGAATTAGCATTCAAAAAAGCAGTCGAATCCAGTCTTGAGTCGGTTTGTGCAATCGTAAAGAGTTTTTATGGTGACAAACCGCTTGAAAAGCATGCGTTTTATAAATCAATGCCCGAAACATATTCGGAGTTTTATAAAAAATGCGGTTCGCTGAAACCTTCAAAGAAAGAAAATACTGATTTGGCAAAGTATGCCAAAGAGAATAGTTTTGATCTGGAATTGGTTAAAACCGTTGCCGAAATTTCTGAAAAAGATCAAAGACATCGAAAGGGAAAAGGAAATTATTATGACGATCCTGTTCGGCTTAAAAAACAAAATAAGCTGGACAAAGAAAATCAAGAAACAATCGAAAAACTCTATGCTAAATACGGTAAATACATTGGCAAAAGTTTAGTTGGCAAAAAGTATGAATCAGCGATGTGGGCAGTTATTCAGCATTCAAATTTAGCAATGATGGAGAAGTTTCTGCCTGTTGTTCATCAAGCCGTCAAAGATGGCGATTTGCACGTAACGCCCTTGAAAATGTTGATCGATAGAATTTATGCGGCTAAATACAAACATCAAATTTTCGGCTCACAAGGTGGGGTTGAAATTGCCGATAGACAAACGATTCAAAAAGTAAAAAAAGAATTCGGAATTAAGTAAACTACTAAACTTTTATTTTTCAAAAGCGTCATAAAGTTTGACGCTTTTTTCTTTTGCATTTAACTTTGTAGCATTATGGAAAGATATAAATCAGTTAAAGATTTCATTGAAAAACAAGAGCGTTGGAAAGATGAAGTTGTTGAGTTGCGGAATATAATTTGCGAAACAGAAATGTTTGAGGCATTTAAGTGGAATTTTCCTGTTTATACAGTCAATGGGAAAAATGTTGTTGGAATCGGTTCATTTAAAGATTATTTCGGAATATGGTTTTTTCAAGGTGTTTTCTTAAAAGACAGAGCGAAAAAGTTAGTCAATGCACAAGATGGCAAAACAAAAGCAATGCGTCAATGGCGTTTTACTTCGCTAGACGAAATGGATAAGGAATTGATTTTGCAATACTTAGAAGAGGCAATCGAAAACCAAAAAAAAGGCAAAGAACTAAAACCCGAAAAGAAACCGCTTGTAATTCCCGAAGAGCTAAAAGAAGAACTTGCATCAGATGGCACGCTCGCCGAAGCTTTTGAAGATTTAACTCTTTCTTGCAGACGCGAATATGCCGATTACATTTCGGCAGCCAAACGCGACGCGACAAAACAAAAACGCCTCGAAAAAATTAAGCCGATGATTTTAGATAAGGTCGGTTTAAACGACAAATATAAATGAATATCAGGGAATTAGAAGAATGGATGAAAAGCGAATGCTTCAATGAAACTTCTTATTCAATCGGCGGAAAACCTGCTCCGTTTGAAGGTTTTGTCTTAAATCCAAAAGGCGATATTTTTGAGTGGTATTATACGGAACGCGGAATTATTAAAGTTTTAGAAACTTTCGATGATGAAGAAAAAGCTTGTCAATATGCTTTTGAGCAAATGAAAAACGACAAATCTGCTCGAACTCATCTGATTGCCGGATTTGAAAGCGAAGACTTAATGGACGAACTCTGCCAAGAATTAGAAAAGCGAGAAATTGAATTTCAAGTTGGAAAAATTAATTACGATAACAAAAACTTTAGATATTATGTTCACGCAATCGGTTGTGACTACAAGAAAGCAGAAGATTTGAAAGATAAGTACAAAAAGTATTTCCCAAAAGTGTAATGACGGAAAAAATCATAATTCAAGGAATTCCTTACGATGAAAAATCTTCATTTATGAAAGGAACAGCGAAAGCTCCGCCTTTGATTCGCAAGTTTTATCATTCATTTGCATCAAACTATTTTGCTGAAAATGGGGTTGATACAAATTCGGAAAAAGCAATTGATAAAGGTGATTATAAAATTACAGGTTATTTAGAAATTGAAGATATTACCGCGAATAATCTAGATGAAAATACAAAACTGATAACACTCGGCGGAGACCATTCGATAACTTTTCCAGTAATAAAAGCCTTAGCCAAATTCTATCCGAAAATAGACATTTTGCATTTCGATGCTCATCCTGATTTGTATGATGAATTGCTTGAAGACAAGCATTCACACGCTTGTCCATTTGCAAGAATTATGGAAAATGGTCTAGCAGAAAGACTCGTTCAAGTGGGTATTAGAACGCTAAATTCGCATCAAAAAGAACAAGCAGAAAAGTTCGATGTAGAAATTCATGAAATGAAAAATCTGGACATTTCAAACATCCCAAAATTTGAAAATCCTGTTTACATTTCGCTTGATATGGATGGCATTGACCCAGCCTTTGCCCCAGGAGTTTCGCATCAAGAACCGGGTGGGCTAACATCTCGGCAAGTTATCGAAATAATTCAAAATATTGATCAGAAAATTATTGGTGCAGATATTGTAGAATATAATCCGAAACAAGACATTCGAAATATGACGGGCATTTTAGCTGCGAAAATTTTGAAAGAGATTTTGGGCAAAATGCTTTAGATACATATTATGAAAAATCAAATTTTGAAGATTCTACTTGTAACTTTCACTTTGCTAATTGCGAGCAATTCTGTGTTTTCTCAATCAGACGAATTCCCTGCAAATGTTGTTGGAATTTATAAGGGCGATTTGCAAATCTTCTCAAAAAGAGGTGTGCAAAAAATAAAAATGGAATTGCACATAAAGGCAACTAAAGAGAAGGAAAAGTTTAATTGGATGATTGTCTATATTGCTGATGGTAAAAGGCAAGAGCGTAAATACAGCATCATCAAAAATGAAGAAAAAGGCGAATTTACAATTGACGAAAATAATGGAATTTTATTACCTGCAACATTTGCAGGAGGCAAACTAACCTCTATTTATGAAGTTCAATCAAACTTGATTTATTCAGCATATACATTTTCGAAAAATCAGATGATTTTTGAAATAACAATGGTCAGAACTGCCAACAAAAAACAGACTGGTGGAATTGTTGAAAAAAGAATTCTCGTTGTAACAACTTATCCGATTGGAGTAGTGCAAAAAGCAATTTTGAAGAAACAACCCCAAAAGTAAAAAAATGAAAAAAATAACCAAACAAATAATAAGTATTTTATCAATCACATTTTTGTTCACCTCCATTCTATTTTCACAGAGCAAAAAGCCTGAAATTAAAGCAATCAAAGCGGGAAAATTGATCGATACCGAAACCGGAAGAGTCTTAAATAATCAAATAATTTTGATTGAAGGTGAAAAGATTAAAGCCGTCGGTGCGGATGTAAAAATTCCCGAAGGTGCGAAAGTTATAGACCTTTCAAATGCGACTGTTTTGCCTGGTTTAATTGATTGTCATACGCATATAACAGGACAATCGGGAAATCGGGTTTTCGGGCGAGGTGGGTATATCAATCCGTCTGTCGTGGCACATTTATATTTGATGCCGACCTTGAAAGCAGGATTTACAAGCATCCGTTCATTGGGTTCAAATTCTTTTGACGATGTTTCATTAAAACGTGCGATTGAACGTGGTTTATTGGATGGTCCGAGAATCCAGCCCGCTTCTTTTTACATTAGCTCAACAGGCGGACACGGCGACACTTCACCACGAAATCCTTGGGTTGATTCAAAGCGTCCGCCTGAATATACGGGGGTTGCGGATGGTGTTGATGAAGTTCGTAAAAAAGTTCGTTATCTCGTGAAAATGGGAGCGGGAGTTATCAAAATGGGAGCAAGTGCGGGAGTTTTGAGCGTTGGAGACAGCGTCGCCGCACCGCAATATTCGCAGGAAGAAATGAATGCAATCGTCCAAGAAGCCCACCGTTTGGAACGCAAAGTTACCGCCCACGCTCACGGCACGGAAGCAATAAAAATGGCAATAAAAGCAGGCGTTGATTCCATCGAACACGGAAGTTTGATTGACAATGAAGGCATCCGTCTGATGAAAGAAAATGGCGTTTACCTTGTCGCCGATATATATGTTAGTGACTTCATTTTGTCACAAGGCAAAAAAATCGGTATATCCGAGCAATCTCTCGCAAAAGAAAGAATCGTTGGCAAAACTCAACGCGAGAATTTTCAAAAAGCCGTCAAAGCAGGTGTAAAAATCGCTTTCGGAACAGATGCAGGCATTTTCCCGCACGGATTAAATGCTCGCCAATTTTCCTTTATGACAAAATGGGGAATGACACCTATGCAATCAATCCAAGCCGCAACAATAAACGCTGCCGATTTGTTTGGTTGGAAAGATAAAGTCGGCTCAATAAAAGCAGAAAAATATGCAGATATTATTGCGGTTGAAAACGATCCTTTAAAAGATGTTAAGGTTTTAGAGAATGTAAGTTTTGTAATGAAGGGTGGGAAGGTTTATAAGAATCTTCAAAAGTAAATAACTAGATTTTGTAATCTTTTTTAGGTAAATGTCATTACTAAATGAACTGTAAATCACATATTAGTTTGTAAGAGAAATTATACTACTTGAAAATGAAAAAAGATTTAAATTGAATTTTCAAACTAACGGAAAAAATTAAGTGCCTTTTTATGGAGTAGAAAAATGCCACAACTATCTAATGAAAAGTATCAAACTAGCGGAAATCGAAACTACACATTTGCCGAATATCCTTCAGCTAAAATTTATAAAGAGGCAACTGGAGGAAGTTGGAGACAACATCTGATTTTTGGTGATTATATAACAATCCTTGACCTTGAAATTGAAAATAACCGTGTAAAAGTTCGAAGTCGAAATACAGAGGGTTGGATGAATACTAAGGATTTACAACCTGAAAGAGTTTTAGAAGTTAATTTTGTTGATATTGGACAAGGAGATGGATGTCATATTGTTACGCCTGACGATCAACAAATTCTCGTTGATGCAGGAAAAACGGATAATATGATTCGTTATCTTTTCTGGCGGTTTTACCTTTACAACAAAGAAAATCCTTTGCCATTTCCATTTAAGGTAATTGTTACTCATGCAGATGATGATCATTACGGAGGATTTGAGTATATTTTTGAGGAATCTAGAATTCCAATCTCTAAGATTTATCACAATGGACTCGTTCAAAGACCAGGTGAAGAAAATGAATTCGGAAAAGTCGAAGATGGTTTTATAACTACTTTAGTTGATACCTCGGATGATATGAAGGCGATTATTAATAATCCTGCAAAAAGAACAGGAACAAATTCAAAATATCCAAAAGTGTTACATGAAGTTTTGACAAATAATCCAAACGTGGTTTTTAAAAGATTAGCAAGAAAAGATGTTTATATAGAAAACTTTGCTGATGGCAATGTAGTTAATGAAAAACCATTTACCATGGAATTGTTGGGTCCTGTTACTGAAGAAATAAACGGGCAGGAAGTTCTGAAATATATTACAGATCAGGGCAAAACTAAAAATGGGCATTCGGTTATCTTTAAGTTGGTTTATGGAAAGGTGAGAATTTTGCTTGGTGGAGATTTAAATGAAGAGGCAGGTGAAATGCTGGTTGATTATTACAAAAACAACGGAAGTATTGTGGAAGTTGATAATAAGAATATTCTAGAAGTTGATGTAGCAAAAGCCTGTCATCACGGAAGCAATCATTTTTATTATGATTTTGTGAAGTTCTTAAATTCTCCGGTAACGGTTATTTCTAGTGGAGACAATGAGAGTTATTCACATCCACGTCCAGACACAATTGGGGCTTTAGGGAAATGTGGCTTCGGAAACTCTCCTTTAGTTTTTAGTACCGAACTTGCAAGATCAAATAAGGAAATAACAAGAGGTAGTTTGGAAGAAATTGCAGAGAATAATAAAAAACTCAAGGAACTTAAAGAGGAACTAAAAACTCTCGAAGAAAGTAATGACCCTAGCGGAGACAATGTGCAAAAAATTGCCGACGTTAAAAAGAAAATTACCGAAGTGAATATAAAGATAAACTCATTTTTGACCAAATATGGAATGATTAATGTAAGGACTGATGGAAATAAAATGATTATCGCTCAAAAATTGGAAAGAAAAGCAACTTATGGAAAATGGGACATTCATAAAATGGAATACAGCCAAGATGAAAAACGTTTTGTCTCAAAGTAGTTCTTAGTTTCAAAAAGTTGAAAATATCTTAGCTATTCATTATTGCTGTATTTTGAAAAAGTACATAATTATTCGAAGATTAGATTGAAAATTATGTTTCTTATTTCAAAATTGCTTCTAAATTAAGTGTAAAGCTTTGCAAAATCAAATCATCTGAAATTTCTGAAGGGGTTTCTAATGTTTCAACCTCTTTATTTGGGCGATATACAAAAACTTGTTTGGATTTTGGATAAATCAACCATCCTAGTGATGCACTGTTTTCGATGTATTCTTGCATTTTGTTTTGTATATCTTTGAACGAGTCGGTGGATGAACAGATTTCTAAAGCAAAATCGGGTGAGAAAGGAAGTATCTTTTCTTTTTCTTCATCGGTTAGCGAATTCCATTTTTCGTTTGTTACCCAAGAAGCATCAGGAATTCGGCGAGCAATGTTTGGAAGTTGAAAGATTGTATCTGAATCAAAAATTAATCCATTTCCATCTTCTTCTTCCCAAATAGTTAATCTTACAATGGCTCATTAGTTTCTATTTCCAGTTAGACCTCCTTATTATAATATTATTATTGAACTCTCATCCTTGTTCATTTCAATTTTAATGTCTTGATTATCACGGCTTAAACACAGAAACTCGTCATTTCCAATCGGTTTGAGAAATTCGCCGAGTGTAAATTCGACTGGCATTGAGGAAAGGGGAGAAACTTTCGTTGAGTTTTTATTACTTGTCGAAATCATTTAAATCACCTAACGTATTTTAACAAGAAATACAAAATTACTAGATGATTTTGTGAATTAATAGAGAGATTTAGTTTTTCCTAAAACAAAGATGAAACAAAAAATTGCACACATTGCCTTGGTCGTTGAGGATTATGACGAAGCGATTGATTTCTATACAAAGAAACTCGATTTTGAATTGCTCGCAGATGAATATCAGCCTGAGCAAGACAAACGCTGGGTTTTGGTGGCTCCGAAGGGAAACGATAGCTGCTCGGTTTTGCTTGCGAAAGCCGTCGGAGATAAGCAAAAAAGCCGAATTGGGAATCAGACGGGCGGACGTGTTTTTCTGTTTCTACAAACGGATGATTTTTGGCGAGATTATGAAAAAATGCTTGAAAGAGAAATCAAATTTGTTCGAGAACCAAAAGCAGAAGATTATGGAACGGTTGCGGTTTTTGAAGATTTGTACGGAAACTTGTGGGATTTAATTGAGTTTGCAGATTAATTTATATGAAATATTTTTTTAACAATGAGAAAACAGGCGAGTCAATAGATACGCCAGTCGAAGCTGATCTTGAAACAGTTTTAAATGCATTCAGGAATTTACCAGCTGACAGAAGTTCATTTTTGGGTTTGGAAAATAACGCAGGAAAAATACTCCAATTTGCTTGGGAAGATCAGAATAAATGGTTGGTTGATATACCTGATATGCAGACTATGACGGCGAAACAGAGATTTGCAACTGACAATGATTGTATAGAAATCATCACGGGGATTTTCTCTGGAAGAACTTTTGAAGAAATTGCGAGGTTAAACGAAAACTCTATTTTCTAAACTGAGACCTCAAAACTTTCTCTCGAATGCCATTCGTGTTCAATATTTTGCATTAAAAGTGCATGGTCAAATTCAATTGAACCTTTAGGGAAGATTTCTTCATTGTCATAAAAGCTCGATCGGACAGAATGTATTTGGAGCGGTGAAACTTTCCAATTATCGATTTTCAAGAAGATTCCGTCAAGGTCTTTGTTCTTGGTATTGGAAGAATATCCAAGCGAACCTCTTTCAAAAAAATTAGATGCTTTCTGCAAAGAATCAAAGATAGAATTGGAAGGAAATTGAGTTGTTAAATCACCAGTAAAACTTAATTTAACTTCACCATCATTTGAACGCATTGAATAATTAATCTCTGTCTCATCTTCTATAATTTCAAAAGTAGCTTTGTGATGCTCACTAGGAAACAATCTTCCGCCCGCTAGATGATTTAAGGTCGAATCTGTATCCCGTCTCGGCACAAAAACACCTTCTTTGCTTTCACCATTTTTATCCCATTCGACAGCAATTCGATGAGCGGCATTTTCGCTCGAAAGACCGATGAATTCGGGCGTGTGCTTGGGACGAATCTGCTCAAGTTTAATCAAGCAAATTCCGGCAATTGCTTTTCCTTTATGCAGTGTTGGTCGGAAGTGTTGGGGCAGAATGTTTTGGATAATCTCAGGTTCAGCATGATAGTTTACCAAAACTCTACGTTTGATTATTCCTTGAATTGTCGGAAGTTTCATGTGGTTAATTACTAGCGATTAATTTGGAAGAATCGGAAAAATTATTGAGTTAAATTGTTTACGAAAACTGCACCGCCGAAAGTTATAAATAAAATCACACTGACGAATGCATTTGCGGTGAAAAATGCTGCGTTCATTTTTGATAAATCGTTTGGTTTAACGAGTGTGTGCTGATAGATCATCAAAGCTCCTGTTGCGAAGACACCGATTAACGCGAGCCAGCCTAAGCCTGTTATTAAATAGAGCAAAAGCAAAACTATAAACGCTTGGAAATGAAAGAGCTTAGCGATCCATAAAGCACCTTTGATGCCAAAGCGTGCAGGAATCGAACGCAAGCCTTTTTGCTTGTCATATTCATAATCTTGACATGAATATAGAACATCAAAACCTGCCGTCCACATCATCACAAGAAGTGATAAAAGAATCGGAACAGGTGAGTCTATTTCACCGCGTACAGCAATCCACGCACCTGTCGGAGAAATCGCCAAAGCCCAACCCAAAATAACGTGTGCGAACGACGTAAATCTCTTTGCATAGGAATAACCGAGAACGCTTATCAGAGCAATTGGTGATAAATAGAGCGTCAGACGATTGAGCATGAATGCGGCGAGGAAAAACAAAAGACACGATGCGATCATAAATGCCCAAGCGAATTCGACGGATAATTTTCCGCTTGGGAGTTCACGATTGGCTGTGCGTGGATTTTCTCCGTCAATTTTTCGATCAGCGATTCGATTAAAACTCATCGCCGCACTTCTAGCTCCGACCATTGCGACGGTTATCCACAAAATTTGAGACCAAGTTGGGAGTCCATTTGCTGCTAGAACCGCACCCAGAAATGCAAAAGGCAGAGCAAAGATAGTATGCTCGAACTTTATCATCTCCAGAGTGGTTTTTAGTTTTTGCCAAAAGTTTCTCATTTTTTTGCCCGCGAAAAACGCGAAAGGATGTGAAAATTTTCTAAAATTAAGATTAAGCAAAGAGAATGCCAAACAAAAAGTGTAGCAAAATCGGGGTTTTGAGTCTTGTTCGCTTGGCAAGTTGCAAAAATGCTGTAAACGATGATTGCAAAATGCATTGGACATAAAAATGCTTTGTAAATAAAGGTTTTTCGTATAAATTTGATTTACGGAATTTCATCAGATGAAAGAGATTACTTTAACTAAGAAAAAAGATTTACGTCTCGATGTTCGGGAAAACCCTGCGAAAATCGGCTTATCACAAGAAGCTTTTTCGAGGATTGCCGAAACTCCATTAGTTAAAGGAAATCAAGTCAAGATATTAAAGGATGCAGAAGAAAATTATCCCGCTTGGCTTTCCGCGATTAAAAACGCGGAAAAGACCATACATTTTGAAAGCTACATAATTCACGAAGATAAGCAGGGAAAAATCTTCGCCGATGCTTTGATTGCTAAGGCGAAAGAGGGTGTCAAAGTTCGTTTGATATACGATTGGGTTGGCGGGTTTGGGAAGACATCAAAAAGATACTGGCGGCGTTTGCGTGAAAACGGCATCGAAGTGCGTTGCTACAATCCTTTTCGTTTTGATTCACCCCTTGGCTGGATTAATCGGGATCACCGAAAAGTTTTAATTGTTGACGGAAAAGTTGGTTTTGTAACGGGATTGTGCGTCGGGCAGATGTGGGTCGGTTATCCAGAAAAAGAAATTGAGGCTTGGCGTGATACAGGCGTAGAGGTTCGCGGAAAAGCAGTTGTCGATATTGATTATTCTTTTGCGGAAATTTGGGCTTCTATTGGCGAAGCGATTCCTGAAAGTGATTTAGCGAGAGAAGATTTATTGGAAGACGCTGGCGACGTAAGTTTGCATGTAGTTGCAGGTATGCCCGGAGACGCACGTATTTACAGACTTGATCAGATACTCGGCTCTATTGCACAAGAAACCCTGTGGTTAACTGACGCGTATTTTGCCGCAACGAGTGTTTACACCGAAACTCTTACTTCTGCTGCACAAGATGGTGTGGATGTCAGGCTTCTAGTTCCGGCGACGACCGATATTGCTGTGATGCAAGCCATTTCGCGAGTTGGTTATCGTTCTTTGCTTGAGGCTGGAGTGAAAATTTTTGAGTGGAATGGAACAATGCTTCATGCAAAAACAGCTGTAATAGATGGGTTTTGGTCGCGTGTGGGTTCAACCAATCTGAACTTAGCAAGTTGGGTAAGCAACTGCGAATTGGATGTTTTGGTTGAAGATAGGGAATTCGGTAGGCAAATGCAGGAGATGTATTTAACTGATCTCGAAAACGCTACTGAAATTGTTTTGAGCAAAAAACATACTGCAAGACCAATAAAAAAACGTCGACGAAGAAAAAGAAGTCTTAAAACTTCTGCCGGGAGTGCTGCTCGCATAGCTCCTTCTGCAGTTGCTATTGGAAGTGCATTTGGAAAATCTTTTACATCAAAGAATCGACGTGAACTTGGTGCAACCGAAGCGAAAATAGCTTTTACGGGTGGTATTTTACTCTTGATTCTTAGCATTTTGGCTATCTTTTGGTCGAAAATTATTGCAATACCTCTAGGAGTAATTGGTTTATGGTTTACCGCTTCACTTTTTATTAATTCAGTCAGATTACTCTTAAAACTGAAAAGAGAAAGAAAACGAAATGACTTGGAAGAAGCATCTATTGAAATGAGAAAACTTGAAAAATGAAAAAGAATTTTCGCATCGCTACATACAATATACACAAATGCAAAGGTTTGGATTTGAAGACAAGCCCTATGCGAATTGCTGAAGTTTTAAGCGAAATCGATGCGGATATTATCGCTTTGCAGGAAGTTGTTTCGGTAAAAAATGACCGTGCAGAAGAAGACCAAGCCCAATTTATCGCTGAAGAGTTGGGATTTGAATATACGATCGGCGAAAACCGTAAACATCGTGGCGGAGCATACGGCAATGTAATCTTGTCACATTTTCCGATAGCTGAAACCAAAAATTTTGACATCAGCATAAGAGGCAGAGAACCGCGTGGGTGTTTGCATGCGGATATAGACATTGGCTCGACAAGTTTTCTGCACATCTACAACATACATCTCGGCACGGCATTTTTTGAACGCCGCCGACAGATAAAGCGTCTTCTAGATAAGGAAATCCTCAACAGAAACCATTTTGCACCGCGAATTTTGTTAGGAGATTTTAATGAATGGACAAAGGGCTTAACTTCAAAACTTCTCAAAACACATTTTCATCCGGATGATATCCGAAAAATTCTTGCCAGAAAAAGAACCTACCCCGGTGTTTTACCACTTTTACATCTTGATCATATCTATTATGATAATCACTTAAAGCTCGTTGATGTTTTTATACATCGCAGCCGAAAAGCACTCGTTGCCTCCGATCATATCCCGCTTGTCGCCGATTTTAAGTTTAGCCAATAGAAAAAATACTCTTTATGCCATCAGGAAAAACGCACGACGCAGTTACATTTCTCTTTACCGCACCTGTTTGGGCGGCGGCTTGGAAATTGACCGGCAGCGTTGCTATTGCAACAACCGTAACAGCAACTTTTTTATTCGGCGGATTAATGTTTGGTCCTGATCTCGATACACTCTCAAAACAATACACGCGCTGGGGAATTTTCAAATCGCTTTGGTATCCGTATCAAGCTTTTTTCAAACATCGTTCGCGTTGGTCGCACGGACTTATTTTCGGAACATTTTTGCGGGTTGTTTATTTTATAGGTGTTCTGACGCTTTTATCTTTTCTCGTAACTTTTATTGCGACAATCTATATGGGTGGCGAAATTCCGCATTTGTTCGAATTCACGAAAAACTGGCAGCAGATCGGTGAATTTGGACGCAATAATTTTGGTGAGTATTTTTTCTATTCGATCTTTGTTGGTTTGTGGGTAGGTGCCGCGAGCCACACAATAACCGATATGGCAGGTTCATTCATAAAAACAGGAAGATTGGGCGAATTTTTGTAATAAGTTATTTTGAAAACAATATTAAAAAGCGTTTGGTTAGAGCTCTAACCAAACGCTTTTCTCATCTATATCTTACATCTAATGCCTTCCTGATCTGGCTTTTGCTAGACGCATTGCGTGTTTGCGGATAGCATCGGGAACGTTTTTATTTTTAGAGATTGCTAGTAAATCCCGAAGCTGTAAACGTGCTAGAATCGTCATTGCATTACCGATCGGAGTTCTTGGGTTAGTTGCGAGGCTATGCATAATTATATAGTTTCTTGCCCATTGTCTGTTCATAGCAACCTGCCTTAAAACATCATCAGGAACAGTTTTCATCTTCGCAATTTTTTCAACCTCCTGCTCGGTTATTTTCGGATTGTTAATAACTCCCTGAGCAACAACACGGTTTGGATCACGTATCAGAATAGTGCGAGCCTCACGGTTTCCTTTCATTGCCATCTTGATGCGATCTTTCATATTCATTCCCATAATCTTACTGATCATTGAGACTCTCTCATTTGAAATTTCGCCATCGTTCTCGGCTTTTACTTCACCTAAAATCTTATTAAGTGCGGCTTGCCTCTGTTCTTCAGTTTCTTCATAAATTTCTTCGATGTATTCAAGCGAAAGCCAGCTATCATCGGCATCCGTGTTAGAAACTTCAATGAGCTCAGCAAGCAAAATTGCATCTTCAAAATCCAGATCAGTGTCTGAATCAGAAGATTCTTCAGATAAATTATCGGTAAATTCGGCTTCTTCAATGAATTCAGCCGCAGCATCTTTTCCTTGTGCTCTTAATTCATTGGCAATTTGTTCAGCTCCGCGTTCTTTCTCAAAAAACTCACGCTTGATTTCTTTTGCACGCCTTTCTGCTTCTGCCGTTCGATTCGGATTAGCTAAAATCGCGTCTAAGATATTTGGGGTTTTAATGAGAAGTTGCTGATTGAAAGAAAGAACTTCAAGTAATTCGCCATTTGAAGCGTGTTGGGCAAATTTTGCTACTGATTCGCTAGGAGTATTCGGATTAGCAATTACGGCTTCATAAACGTCTTGTGAAAGTGTTTCTTGCGTTGCGAAATAATCCAATACCAACGGAGATACTTCTTCGGAAGCAATGACTGTTTTTAATTGAACTGCATCTTGAGATTTAAGAGTTTTTTCTGCTGCAGATGATAATTCTTTATCTCCTGCTTTGCTTAAAACTACAAGTGCTTCCAGCAAATCGTTCTGGGGCAAAGGCAGTATTCCTTTGGCGGCTGCTAATTGAGCCGGGCGCGGAGCTTTACCTTCAGCTATTGCTTTGACGACGGAATTAGTTGAAATTACTTCGAGATTCATATGGAAAAGAAATTGTTTTGAAAAAAACTTAAAGATACGAGGATATTTAGGTATGCAGAGTTTAAAACTCTTTTAACATTCTATCACAAAATGCGGGTTTTAAAGAAGAAAAAGTGTCTTGACTAACAAGTATGCTTACTTTAATCTTATTTGTGGCAAGAATTAATTCTTCGCCTCATTCCATAAAACCTTCTTTGCAAAATAAATAGTTTATAAAATTAAAATAATGATAAAAGACCAGATTAAAAATCTTATTGAGGAAAAAAGTGCGTGTATAGGCGTGATCGGACTCGGTTACGTTGGATTGCCTTTGATCGTTGAATTCACATCAAAAGGCTTTCAGGGGATTGGATTTGAAGTTGATCAGAAAAAAGTAGATTCAATAAATAATGGGGATTCTTACATAGTTGACGTTTCCGATGAAGACGTTCAAAAATGCATTGACAGCGGAAAGATGACGGCTACAACTGATTTTTCACAACTTGAAAAATGCGATGTGATAATTATTTGTGTTCCGACACCCCTTCGCAAAACGAAAGACCCTGATATGTCATACATTTTGGCGGCGGGCGACGAAATTCAAAAATATATGCGTCCAGGACAGCTTGTAATTCTAGAATCAACAACCTACCCGGGAACGACGGATGAAATACTACAACCGATTTTTGAGAAAGCCGGATTCAAACTAAATGAAGATTTCTTATTGGCATTTTCACCTGAAAGAGTTGATCCTGGTAATGCCCAATTTCAAACGCATAATATTCCAAAAGTTGTTGGAGGCGTTGGCGAAGATTCAACCGAAGTTGCTTCGCTTCTTTATTCAAAAATCGTCAATGAGGTACATTCCGTTACATCTTCGAGAGTTGCTGAAGCTTGTAAGCTTTGGGAAAACACATTTCGTGCTATCAATATCGGAATGGCGAATGAAATGGCAAAACTCTGTAATACTCTGGGCATAGATACTTGGGAAGTAGTTAAAGCAGCTGACACAAAACCATTTGGATTTATGGCTTTTTATCCAGGTCCGGGTCTCGGCGGACATTGTATTCCGCTTGATCCGCATTATTTAAGTTGGAAAGCTCGCCAACATGGATTTGATTCACAGTTTATTACTCTTGCCGAAGAGATAAATTCAGGGATGCCTGAATATGTTGTAAAGCTCGTTGCAGATGCTCTAAACGAAAATAAAAAAGCTGTAAATGGTTCAAAAGTTTTAATTTTGGGAGTCGCATATAAAAAAGATATTGATGATATGCGTGAATCGCCTGCACTTTCAGTAATTGATTTACTTCGCTCTAAAGGTGCAGAGGTTGCTTACCACGATCCATTTGTGCCAGAAGTTACGTTTGATCACGCCTACACAATTGGTGACGGCGAGCCCCTCTACAGTAAAGATTTTTCCGATGATTTGATCAAAGATGCAGATTGCGTAGTCATCTGTGCTGACCACAGCGATGTTGATTATGCAAAAGTTACTGAACTTTCAAATCTAATCGTCGATACAAGAAATGCTCTTAACAAAGAAGTGCGTGAAAACAGCAATTCGAAAATAATACGTTTGTAAAATTCAGCGTTTATCATTCAATATTTATTAGTTTTATCTTTGATATTTGTTAAATGATAAATGATAAATGATAAATGATTAAGGTTTTGAACATCGTCGGTGCTCGACCGAACTTTATGAAAATCGCTCCGATTTATGCCGAAATGAAACGGCGTGAATCGGAGTTTTTGCCTTTAATTGTCCACACGGGGCAGCATTATGACGAGAAAATGTCCGACGCATTTTTCAATGATCTCGGAATGCTGAAGCCTGATGTTTATCTAGGAATTGGTTCAGCCTCGCACGCGGTTCAGACGGCGAAAATTATGCTCGAATTTGAACCGATTGTTTTGAAAGAAAAGCCTGATTGGGTTTTGGTTGTTGGCGATGTAAATTCAACGATTGCCTGTGCTCTAGTTTGTTCAAAACTCGGCGTAAAGATTGCACACGTTGAAGCTGGACTTCGTTCATGGGATAGAGACATGCCCGAAGAAATAAATCGTATTTTAACAGATTCGATTTCCGATCTGCTTCTGACGCCTTCACCCGACGGCAATGAAAATTTGAAGAAAGAGGGAATTCCTGATGAAAAAGTAAAATTAGTCGGAAATGTAATGATTGATTCGCTTTTTAGAAATCTGGAATTTGCGAAAAAATCAAATATTCGAGAAGAGTTGGGTTTAATCGATAAGGATTACGCGGCAATGACACTTCACCGACCTTCAAATGTTGACGAAAGAGAAACTTTTGAAGGCTTACTTGATGCTCTTTCTGAAATCAGCCAAAAGATTCCAATTATTTTCCCGGCACATCCGCGAACTGCTTCACGCATCAAAGAATTTGGTTTTTCAGACAGAATTGCAAACTCAAATATAAAGATTGTCGAACCACTCGGTTATCTAGATTTTTTGAATTTGATGAGTAACTCAAAGTTGGTTTTAACTGACTCTGGCGGTTTACAGGAAGAAACAACAGCTCTAAAAATTCCGTGTTTAACTTTACGCGAAAATACAGAAAGACCAATCACAATCGAAATGGGAACAAATGTTTTGGTCGGAACAAATCCCGAAAAAATTAAACAAGAAGCATTCAAAATCTTAGAAACTGAAGATTTTGCTAAAGATGCAAAAAATCCCCCGCTTTGGGATGGAAAAACTGCTGAAAGAATTTGTGATGCTTTGATAGAAACTAGTTAGAGTCTTTTGAACACACGCCATAAGTTTCTAAAGCACTTTCAATTTGTTGTTCTTCCGTCGTGTCGGGATACAAAAAATATCTCGGTGCGAGAATGCGTTTTGATTTTTCAATTTTAATTTTAATTATTGATCTGATTGGAAAATTTCCACCCGTCATTTTGAGTAGAGGTTTTTCCAACTCATCAAAATCTTTGTCGGATTTTTCGATAATCTTCGCTTTTCCTTTAAGTTGAAAACCTTTCTGCACGAATACATCTACAAAACTTACGCAAACATTTTCATTTTGTTTGATATTTCGGACTGATTGAGGCGATGCGATGTTGGCGATCAAAAGAATCTCATCGCCTAAATGTGTGAAGATTTCTTTGGGAGATACGTTTGGGATATTCTCAGCATCGGATGTTGCTAACCAACACAAAACGCTTTTTTCTATGTACTTTTTTATCTCATCATTGAGCATAAGTTTTCAAAAAAATGAGGCGAAGATTAAATGTAACCTTCGCCTGTTTTTATTTTATTTACTTGAACTTTCCATCGGATAACCTGCGTTTTTCCAAGCGGCTGTTCCGCCGACTAATGCATAAGCATTTTTATATCCTTTTTTCATCAGCATTTGTACCACACGGGCACTTGTATTTTCAGCCGGTCAGGAACAATAGGCAATTATTTTCTTGCCTTTGGGAATCTTGTTATATTCCTTTTCAAAATCACCAGCCGGAAGATTGACTGCTCCCTCAATATGTTCGTTTTGATAGGATAAAGCCGAGCGTGTATCTATAAAAACAACTTCACCTTTATCAAAAGCCTTTTTGGCATCTTCTAAAGAAATTCGCGGAGCCTCATCATCACTTTCCTGATTGTCTTGGCTCTCAGCTTTTTCCTCTTTTTTTTCTATTTTTTCTACAGATTCTTCTACTTTCTTTTCATTTGTAGTCTTCTTTTCAGATTCTACAGTTGTTGAAGAAGCACCTTGGCAAGCGGTAAAGGCTGCCAAAGCATAAATCATCAATAAAGATAAAATAAAACGCATTTTAAACCTCCAAGTTCATTTGTCATTTTTCATAAACCACATATCAGATTATTTTCATTGCCAAATGGTTTTTTGAAAAACTAATTACTATTAAATGATAAATGATTAATGAAAAATATTAAATGTTATCTAATATCTTTTGAGCCGTTACCAATCTCGGTTGGATAATTTCCGTTCCAACAAGCGACGCAAACAGTGCCAACTTCCATACCCGTTGCTTCCAGCATTCCTTCCAAAGACAAATAGCCGAGCGAGTCTGCTTCGATGTATTTGCAAACCTCATCAACCGACATTTGAGCCGCAATTAATTCTGCCTTTCGCGGTGTGTTCACGCCATAATAACAGGGTGAAATGGTCGGCGGACAAGAAATCCTTACATGCACTTCTTTCGCACCAGCCTCTCGCACAAGAGCAACAACTTTTTTTGATGTCGTTCCGCGAACGATTGAATCATCAACTAAAATTACTCTTTGATCTTTTATTAAATCCTGAATTGGATTGAGCTTTAGACGCACTCCAAATGAACGTATGGATTGAGTTGGTTCTATAAAAGTTCTGCCAATGTAATGATTTCTGATGATTCCTTGCCGAAATGCAATTCCTGATTCTGCTGAATAACCAATCGCCGCCGCAACCCCTGAATCCGGCACAGGAACGACAATATCCGCCTCAACGGGATGTTCCAGAGCGAGATGTCTCCCCATTAAGTGTCTGGATTGATTTATCGAACGCCCAAAAATATATGAATCGGGACGCGAAAAATATACGTGTTCAAAGGTGCAGACTGACTTTGGTTTTTCAGCAAATGGATAATAGGGATGAAGCCCATTCTTATCAATTACAAGCATTTCACCTGGCTCGATCTCCCGAACGTATTCGGCATCTATTAAATCAAATGCACAGGTTTCTGAACCAACCGCCCAAGCATCTTTATATTTTCCTAAAACCAACGGTCGAAATCCACGTGGATCACGCACTGCGATCATTGCTTCGGGAGTTAAAAACAAAAGCGAAAACGCTCCTTCTGTTTCCTTCAAAACTTTTGCAATTGCTTCGATCGCATTTTTTGCTTCTGTTCTAGCAACTGAATGTAAGATTGTTTCCGTATCAGAAGTTGAATTAAAAATCGCCCCTTGTTTTTCTAGTTCTCTGCGTTTTTGCTTTGCAAATGGTAAATTGCCATTGTGACAAATAGCAATTTTTCCGTGTTGACAAGTTACAGAAAAAGGCTGAGCTTCGCGGACTGATTTTCTTCCGGCAGTTGAGTATCTTGTGTGTCCGATAGCAGCAGTTCCTTTCAAACGTTCTAACGTTTTTGCATCGAAATTATCTGCAACGAGTCCAAGCCTTCGGATTTGCGTAAAGCTGTTGCCTTCTGCGGAGACAATTCCACAAGCCTCTTGTCCTCTATGTTGAAGTGCAAATAGTCCAAGCTGAGTTAGGGTTGAGGCTTCCTCATGTCCAAAAATGCCGAAAACTCCGCATTCTTCTCTGAATTTATCTGAAAGAAAGTCAGTCATTTTTAAGTTGTCTGATTGAAAAGTCTGTTTGAACTTAAGCAGATTAACACAGTTTTTTTCTGCATAGAAATCATTATTGCAAACGGTAACGGGTAGTTTAACAAATTATGGTATTGAGCAATAAACTAAACAGCTCAAAATTAATTAAAATAAGTTAATTTGCCCAAAGCATGTGCCAGACGATTTAACAAAATAAGTAGATGAGCATCGTCAATTTTATCTGAATTTTCTAAAAGTTCTTCAATCTCAAAATAATGCAAATCGGCATTTATTAGGTTACCCATTTTTAATTCAACCGCCAACGGATAAACAACTTCAGGCGTAACTCCGGCGGATGTGAAATAGCTTCCACCAAGTTCCCAAACTTGATTAATTTCAGCACGAAAGTCTATAGGAAATCTTTCACATAAAAAAGGTTCTAAATCAAACTTATGTTCAACCGAAAAGGGAAGTCGCCAAGCGGGAACGCAAGCCAGATGCGAACTGCCAGAAAATCTTTGTGGTGCGGGTAAACTCCTAAATTCTATACCTACAAAAGTTTTATGTTCCGTTTGAAAAAAAGGAATTGCTGCAACTGTATTTTTGCTGAAATTTTTCGGGACGACATATTCAAACTCAGCTTTTGCGATCTGCTTTTTATCGGAGGTTTCTTCAATGAATTCGGAGCGTTTTAGCTTCAAGAAGCTATTTTGCGTAAATTCAATTTCATCGAATACTTTACGTTTTACAAGATTTAAGTCTTTAACTTGTAAAGTAACAAAGTCTTTTTCTAAGTTTTGAGTGGTTGGCTTTATTTCTGCACCGATCCAACTGCTTGCTGAGCGTTCCAGTTTTCGCAAAAGCCTATAAATGTTTATCTCTAACCTTGCATCAAACATCCCACCAACGGCACATGAACGCAAAACCTGCAAAGCATCCAGTTCACGCACAAATCCGGCTGATGCAAACTGTGTATAATTTTCAATTTCCTGTGGAGGTTTTTCCCAATCTTTTATCTCAACCAAATAGGATTCAACTCGTTCATCAATTCCGCCGGGCGATGTAAAATAAAATTGCGGTTCGCTAATTTCTAAAATCTCATCTGCTGTTAAATTCCCGCGTTTTGAAAGAATTTCTTTGATCGAAATTTGGGTATTAGTCTCCGAACTTTGAACTATTGCAGAAATCGGTTCGGTCAAATATCCCGAATAATTCGCACGATTCAGATTTTTACGTTGCATTTGAGCATTGACGATCGGACGCGGGAAATCTTTTTTAGCAAGCACAAAAATCTGTCCTTTTTTATTTTCAAACCAAGGCAAAAGGTCGATTGTCTGATTAGGACGTTCGGCAAGTTCAAAAATCTGATTAGTTTTTTTGTGACGATATGCTTTGAGCTTCAGGAATTGAAACTCAGCATTTTCTCTGGTTTTTTCAGCAATCTGAACGCCATCATTTTCGTTAACTTTTTCACCAACGACCAAAAAGTTAGTAGGTGGGAAAGTCAGCGAATTTCCTTCTAAATCTGATAAATGGAATTTTCCGACAAAGCGATTTGAAACTATCCAAGGATTCCAAAGTGGCATTGAAACAACAATGCGTAAATTTTCATTACGAAAGGCATTTTCAAAATCTTCTTGCGAAAAATATGTGTATTCTTCGATTAACTCGGTCGCCCAATCTTTGCGGTAGTCTTTTCGCAAAACAAACTCAGCCGCATAACGCAGAGTTGTTTCAAAAAATACGAAATGTTCAATCGAAAGATCGAGTCTTTTGTATGGAACACTTTTATCTAAATTTAAACTGCTTCGGAAATCTCTTGCGAATATTTCAAAAAGAGTGGCAGTTGATAGCTCGGGTATTTCACCTTCTTCTTGACCATCATTTTGAGGAAGACCAAGTGCGACCTCGCGGTCTGCATTATCAGGGACAACAAAGTCACGGATTATTAAAACTCCACCTTGTTTCAATTGTGCGGTTTGATTCTTTAGAGTTTTGACAATTTGTTGCTTGTCATACCCGTTGAAACTCGTGACGTGATGCAAGACGGAAGAATTCAGAATACCTTCAAGCGAATTGTTTTCGAGAACTTTTTCGGCAATATCCCCAACGATATATTTTAAGTTTTCCGCTTTATATTTATTGTTTGAGTATTCAACTGTTTTTGGATTTATATCAATCCCGACAACCTCCAAATTTTCATAAAGCCTTGCTAAATCAAATGTTCCACTTCCCGAACCGCTGCCCATATCGGCAATCCTTCCATACGGCGGAAAATGTGCAGTTGTGAGTGCAATTTTCTGTTGCATTGAGGCATTCATTCCTGCGAAATAACTTTCGTAGGCTGAAATATCACCACGATCTTGTTTTGAGTATTTACCCATCGGAGGGAATATTGTAGAAACGCGCCCGTCAGGAAGCGTATATTATCAACCTGAAATACACGCTTCCTAACGGTCGCGTTTCTATCTATTAATTATTCATCAGCTGGTAAAACCATTCCGCGACATTCACCAAAACCGATTCGGCGGAAACCTTCTTTTTCGCAGAATCCTTTCATAATTATCTCGTCATAATCTTCGAGAAATTTGCGTGTTTCGCCTGAAGGTAATTCGACGGGTTCAGCACCGCGTCTTGTGATTTCAAGCAAACAGCCTCTTTCAGAATCTTCTTTACCCGAAACAGTTCCCGTTGCCATTAGATCACCGACTTGCAAATTACAACCATTTGAAGCGTGATGCGTAAGCATTTGTCCGATCGTCCAATACAAATCTTTTAGATTTGAACGCGACAATAAATGCGGTTCTAAATCCATCTCACGCATTTTCTTGGTTGTAATATAAACATCCAGATTTATATCAATTCCACCATGAGTTTCGTTTCCATCGTCTTGCAAATATGGAAGTGGTTTTGGATCGCCTTCTTCGCGTTTAAAAGCGGGAACACGGAAAGGTGCGAGTGCTTCCATCGTAACGACAAAAGGCGAAACAGTTGTTGCAAAACTCTTACCCAAAAAAGGTCCAAGCGGTTGATATTCCCAACCTTGTATGTCACGTGCTGACCAGTCATTTACTAGAGAAAGTCCGAAAATATGATCCTCGGCATCTTTTATGTCAATTGTTTCGCCGAGTTCATTTCCTTTGCTGACATAAAAACCAACTTCCATTTCATAATCCAGAGCCTTCGACGGAATATAAATCGGCGGCTTTTCTGCATCACTTCGGTTTTGCCCCTTTGGACGTTTGATATCCTGCCCCGAAGGAATAATTGAAGAAGCACGACCATGATAACCGATCGGAATCCATTTATAATTCGGCATCAAAGGATTATCAGGACGGAAAAGTTTTCCAACATTCGTTGCATGATAGATTGAGCAGTAAAAGTCTGTGTAATCGGCTGTTTTAAAAGGAGAAGTAAATTCAACTTTATTCCTATCAATCAAAAAATTCTCTTTTATTAGATTTTGAGTTTCTTTGCTCGCACTTTTACCTAAATCTTTTTGCATCTGATTTCTTACTTGGGAATTTGAGGCAAGTTCGATGCTCATTTTCTCAAAACCTTCAGAGAGAGTCGCATTGAAATATCCTTCAAAATCAAGAAGATAATCACCAATTACAACTCCGATTCTTGCTTCGCCATTTTCGACAAATTTACATACTGGCAAATTTTGAATTGGAAAATCCGTGTCGGGATCGTTTGCTGATTCTACCCAGCTTTTTAAGTTTTGGTCGTGTGTTTCGTTTATATTTGTCATTTATAAATTACCGTTTATCAAAAAAAATCACTCAACATCTAAAAATCTGATAAATGATAAATGTTGAATGATAAATGTTATAAAAGTCCTATATTTTGTAAATCTTCGATCGGCTCATCAAATGAGCAAGAACCGAATGAGATTATGTGTTTTTCTCTTAAATTTTCTAGTTTTGAATTGTTTAAAAAATGCTCTTTTTGCCAATAAGCCCCGTTGTTATCAAATTCAAAAACCTCTTCAAATTCTTCTTCCATAATCTCTTCGAGGATTTCGGGCTTATAGCCTTCGCGGGCAAAACCTGTTGCGAGAAAAAGATTTAGAAAGCCGTGCATCGTGCCCTTCGGAGAATTTGGTTCGTAGGTTAGAGGCTTAAAGCAGCGTATCGGATGATGTAATCCGGCGGTTGCTTTGAAAGCGATGTTCGCCGCTAGGCAAGTTCTTACAAAACGTATAATTTCTTTGCTGTCGGGAAATAAATCCGTTGTGATTCCGCCCGTGCGGATTTTGGCACGTTGTTTGGTAACTGCTAAGGCAGAAACTAAGTCAGCTAAGTTTTCATTGAGCGGAAGTTCAAAATAGGTCGAGAAACTATCGGGTATTTCCTTCGCACATTTTTCAATTTTTTCTGCGGTGTTTGCCCGTATTTCTAAAGCGTCACAAATAACTCCCGGAGCATTCTGAGCATTGAATTCTTCGACATGCCGAATCGTGTCAAATACATTGTCACTGGCAATAACGCTGAGTTTCCAAGCTCCTTTTTCATCTCTTGAGAAAAAATCTTTTGCCGTTTCGATAAATTCATCAAGCCGACCCACAGGGCAAACAAACCGCCCGAGCATCCAGCTGTAATTACTATTTTTGTAGGTAGCATAATTAATCACGGCTTCGGGCATTGAAAGCTTAGAAGGAGGAAAAAGTCCTGCGTAATCAACAATTTCGGAAAGTAAAACTCTAACGGATTCTTTTATTTGTTCACTCATTATTTGTTTGGGGCAAATGGTGGATTTACGGAACTTCTTGTATCCATTTACGTCTTCAATTATCCATTTCCGAAATTCTTTTTCAAACCCTGCCAGCATTCATAATAATTTGCTTGCAAAGCATCGGTTTCCATCGCAAATTTTGTCGGGCGAATGATATACCGCGATTCAAACATAAATGCCAAAGTATCACTCAATTTTTGTGGCTTAAGTTCTGCATTTGTTGCTTTTTCAAAACCATCTAAATCAGGACCATGAGCTGACATTTGGTTGTGAAGCGAGCCACCACCTTGGACAAAACCTTCTTCTTTTGCATCGTACTGACCATAAACCAAGCCCATATACTCCGACATTGTATTGCGATGATACCAAGGCGGACGGAATGTATCTTCCATAACGAGCCAACGGTCTGGGAAAATTACAAAATCACAATTAGCAACGCCTGTTTCAGCAGAAGGTGAAGTCAAAACTGTGAAAATTGAAGGGTCGGGATGGTCAAAGGAAATTGAACCGATTGTGTTAAATCTTCGCAAATCATATTTATAAGGAGCATAGTTTCCATGCCAACCAACTACATCAAGTGGAGAATGACCAATTTCGCAACTCCAGAGATTTCCACCGAATTTTGTTACTATTTCAAATTCACCTTCGCGGTCTTCAAACCAAGCGACAGGCGTTTCAAAATCTCTTGGATTTGCTAAACCGTTTGCTCCAATTGGACCTAAATCAGGAATTCGAAACTGCGAACCATAGTTTTCACAAATATAACCGCGAGCTTCACCATCGGGTAATTCAACACGGAATTTCAGACCTCTCGGCAAAACGGCAATTTCTCCCGAACCGATTTCGATAATTCCCAATTCAGTCAAAAAACGAACGCGATTTTTCTCTGCAACAATGAGCATTTCGCCATCAGAATTGTAGAAAAATCTATCCGTCATATCTTTATTGCAGGCGTAGATATGAACGGCAATACCGACTTGAGAAAACACATCACCATTTCCTGCAATTGATTGAATGCCTTCAATAAAATCCTTTGATTCAGTTGGCATCGGCAGAGCATTCCAACGGAGTTGGTTTGGCGTTGTTGGCAATTCATCAAACTTACTTTGCCAATTTCCGTTTTCAATTTGCTGAAATGGTTTATGCAAGACGCTCGGGCGAATTCGGTATTCCCAAGTGCGTTTGTTAAAAACTCTCGGAACAGTAAAAGCCGTTCCAGAAAACTGTTCTGCATAAAGCCCAAGCGGAGCTTTCTGCGGTGAGTTTTTGCCGATTGGCAGTGCTCCTTCAACCGCTTCGGTCGCAAATTCATTGCCAAATCCCGTTTGATATTTTAAGTCTTTCATAATTAGCCACGAACAAACACGAAAAGACACGAAAGGTCTAAAATACTAATTTCTCATGTTCTAAAAATAATTTTTAGCCACGAACAAACACGAAAAAGCACGAAAGTTTTGTAAAAGTTGTTTGAAACTTTTTATTGCCAGTTTCAATTTAAAGTTAAATTCAATTCAACCCGTTTTGTGAAATTTCGTGTTTGTTCGTGTCTAATTCCTACAAATTCCCACGTCGTCTTTGTTCTTCTTCGATCGAAACAAAAAGAGCTTTGAAGTTTCCTTTCCCAAAACCTTTGCAGCCTTTTCTCTGCAAAATCTCGTAGAAAACGGTCGGACGATCTTCGACAGGTTTAGTAAAAATCTGTAATAGATAACCTTCATCGTCACGGTCAACTAAGATGCCGAGGCGTTTTAGTTCGTCTATGTCTTCATCAATCGGACCGACACGGCTTGGTAATTCTTCATAATATGCGTCGGGAACTCTTAAGAACTCAACGCCGTTGTCTTGCAGTTTTTGAACCGTATGCATAACGTCCTTGCAAAGCAATGCAACGTGTTGTACGCCTGCGGATTTATAGTAATCAATGTATTCTTGGATTTGTGACTTACCGCCTTTTCCTTCCGCCGGTTCATTGATAGGGAATTTGATATTATGTCCGCCATCTGACATTACGATTGACATCAAAGCTGAATATTCGGTCGAAATATCTTTGTCATCAAAAGTTATGTAGCGTTCAAAGCCCATCACATCACGGTAATAATCACACCAATAATTCATCTTGCCAAGTTCGACGTTTCCAACGATGTGATCAACTAAAACGATTCCGACATCATCACCCGCAACATTTTGCTCAGTAAATCCGGGCAAAAATGGTCCAGAATAATTGTGTCCGTTGTTTGTGTTATACGAGATAAATGAATGAATCGTATCACCGTAAGTTTTCACCGCCGCACGTCTGACCGAACCGTGTTCGTCTTTCCAATCATACGGCTCAATCGCAACTTTTGCTCCCCGTTTGACCGCTTCGTTAAAAGCGTAATCAGCATCTTCGACTTGAAAGGCAATGTCTTTAACACCATCGCCGTGTAATCTGATATGGTCGGCTGCTTCGTGGTTCTCATTCAAAGGAGTCGTGAAGACAAAATTCACACGATTCTGTCGCAATACATAAGAAGTCGTTTCACGATTCTCTGTCTCTAATCCCGAATAAGCCACACGCGAAAAACCAAACGCATTTCGATAATAAAACTCCGCTTGCTTCGCATTGCCAACATAAAACTCTACATGATGTATCTTTTTTAAACCTAATGGATTTTTTTCGTTTGTCATATAATTGCCTCAATATATTTATGATCTCTTTTTCTTATCTTTACTTTTTAATAACTTCTTTGACTCTTTATTATCTTTTGATTCTTGATCTAATAGTCGAGTCCGTGAACACATACCGTTATCAGTTATCTCTTCTACTCCTTCAGCACTTTTTCTCTTATTTGCATAAATCAAATACGTTTTGCCTTTTTTATAAAGCGGATAGTCAGAACAGGAAATTATATTTTCTGCCTTATAATCAATAAGAATAATTTCATCGCTTTCAATGTTTTTGACTTTCTTTATAACTTTAAATTTCACAAAATAACGTTTTCTCAAATCCACCATTTTTTGTAGTAATTCAGACCCAATTTCGATTTTTGGCGGGGCGTAATTTTTATCTTCTGCGATTTCTACTACTTCTCCGACAAATATAAAGTCAGTCTTTTTAACTTCTTCCCCGAGACTCATCTTCGGACAAATCGGGCAGGCGAATACAGGGTTGGATATGACCAAAAAGAAAATCAAAAGCAAAATTGAATATGAAAGGTATTTCATAAATTATTCTCTTTCCGCTCCGAAAAGAGCATCAATGTGGTAGCCAGTGGTGAGCGAAGCGAACCTCTGGCTACCTGATATCGCATCTTCGATGCTTTGTTTTATTACTGCTCACTGCTCACTGCTCACTGCATTCTATTTCCCAAAACTCTCGATATATCGTCTGACATCTTCTTTTAATTCTTTGTATGAATGAGCAACATACAAGATCGGTTGCAAATCAGAGTAAGTATATTCGTGTTCAATGACTTCTTCTAAAACAAATGGGCGGCGTTCAACGTTGTCGGAGAATGCATTTTTCATTTCTTTGAATGAAGAAAGTATTCCCGCACCGTAAGCCTTTATATCGCCTTCTGCTTCGACCAAACCGAATTCGATTGTGAACCAATAAATTCTGCCTAATCCTTCTAATTGCTCATCGTTTGCCATTCTTGCACCATGTCCGATGAATTGTGAAAAGTCTGCAAAATTCGGGTTGGTGAACATTGGTATATGTCCCATCGCTTCGTGAACGATGTCTGGTTCGGGCGTATAACCCGGACGCGAATGATGGCGTATGTATTGGGTTGAAAGCATCGTCCGCCACGATAGCCAACTCAAGAATGCTCGTGTGTTTACAAGTCCTTCAATCGGTGCAAGACGATAGCCCGTAGTCTCGCCCAGACGCTTATTCATTTCTGACAACTGTGGAATTCGGTCATTGCTGATGCCTAGTATTTTCTTTGCTTGTAAATATGATGGGGAAGCTTTTTCTTGGTGGAGTTCTTCCAGTTCGCCGGCGACGTGTTGCCAGACGCTCTGTTCTTCTTTCGTGTATTCAACATCTGTGATTTCGCCTGTTTCGCGGAATTTCTTGGCAAGGCTTGCAATATAATCGCGTCTTTTTCGGTATTCAGGGTCTCTTGCCCCTGGATGTTCAAGTGGTAATTCCTCGATGTCCTCGAAAGGCATATCTTCAAAAGCAGGAAGTTCTTCTTTCGTAACCTCAAAATTTTGAACTTCAAAAGCAGGCTCTATGGGCGAAGTTGTATCAGTCAACATTGTCGAATATCTCCTTAAAATGTAAATATCAGAAACGGTTTAATCTTTGATTATCTCGTAACTTTCTATTTTAAATGATTCAGAGACTTTTTTGAATAGGGAAGATTTGTTTTTGAGTGTAGTTTATTTTAAGTTTTAAAGAAAAAATAAACGTTTACTTTAAAATTTAAATGATAGATGAAATAGATTGGAAAATACTTGTCGAACTTCAAGATGATGCACGAACTAGCTATGCGGAATTGGGAAGACGAATCGGTTTAACAACGCCCGCAATTATTGAACGCATTCGGAAGATGGAAGACGCGGGAATCATCACAGGTTATCGCGTCGAAATTGACACAGCAAAAGTTGGTTTGCCCGTCACGGCTTTTATACGGATGAGCATAACGGGCGTTGATTATTCGCACATAATCGAGACGGTCAAAGAATCAAACGAAGTTCTCGAATGTCATCGTGGCACGGGTGGGGATTCTTTTATAATTAAAGTTGCAGTCAGCGATGTAGAGCATCTGCAAACGATCATAGACAAACTTACGCCTTACGGAATTACGACAACGGCTATTGTTCTCTCATCGCCTGTTAAAAGACGTGTGTTAGAACCATATTATACAGATTAATCTAAAAGTAATTTGGCGGTTGAAATCATCCCTTCGATTTGACTCTTAAGCATTTTTTCACTACCCAAAACAGAATTGTAAGTAAAAGACATTGAGGTATCATCAATAAGGAAATTATTAGTTTGTTTGCTTAGTGCAAGCAGTTGATTACAGACATTTGGTTGCAGTTTATATTTTGCCATTTGGACGTTTTTTCCTTTAACGATAAAAGCATCATCGAATTTTTTAATACCGATTTGAATATCCTGAACTCCGAACCAACTCAGTGCTTTGTGGATTGAATTTTCGGGCATAAGTTTTAATCCGACCATCAAACTTTCCGGAAATTTGAGTTTTATGTTTGTCTGCCATCTTCCACCTTTGGTATCAATTGAAACCAGAATTGGAAAATTCTTATAAAACCCCTGCATTTGTAAATGATTTGTATCTACTCTGAGATTGTTTTCTTTTGCGATCTTCTGCCAACTATGAAAAAGCTGTTTTTCCCAGTCAGCTAAAGGAAATTTCTCACGGGCGACACGAAACCTTTTTGCTAAGTGAGTAGTTGTGTTGAGCATTTGTTTAAGCTGTTCAATATTGGCAATTTGTCCGGTCTCTTCGGTATAAACTTCGTGGTCTGTAACGTCAATGTATGTAATTTTTGAACCGGCTAACATCAAATCACCCATTAAGTTTTGCGAATTATCTGAAGGAAAGTCTGATAGCAGAAGCCTTCGGGCAACATTTGCATCGTAGCATTTGAGAGTGAATTTGTTATCAAAAGCTGTATGTCCGAGTTTTACATCATTTGAACCCAAAGCTCTCGAAAACCAGCCTTGAGGACAGCTTATATCAAGTAGGAATCTTAAAGAATATGGGAAGTAGGATTCACAATAAGTAAAGTGTTCGGTATAGCTATCTTCTCCCGTTCCAACTCGGCGAAAACTTATTGCCAGCTCTACTTCACAATCATTATAAACACCTTTTAGAAAAGGCTTTTTAGGATTTGTCATCTGCAAACCTGTCTGTTGAGAAAGTTTTTGAAAAGCTGAAACGTTTTGTCTATTTTTCAATAACTTATAGATGATTACGCATACCCCAACCAACAGTATGAAGCCTATTACAAAGAAAAAAAGCAGTAATAAAAGTGTTTCTCCCACAGACAAAAGTAGAACCAAGCTCAGCATGACAACGGATTTTATTACGTTTTTTTGTTTTTACAAAGTTTTTTATTCTTTTGAATTCTTTTCACAAAGATAAAAATGCCAAAGCAATCTTGCCACTACTGAGCGATAAGGTTTCCAGACTTTTGTTAATTCAATAAATTCATCAGACGTGGGACGTTTTTTCAAGCCTTTCAGATTTTTATAAGCTACATGCAAAGCCAGATCGCCACGCGGCATAACATCGGGACGCAAAAGAGCCATCATCAAATAAATATCAGCCGTCCAACGCCCGATGCCTTTTATTTTTATTAATTCTTCACGCACTTCGTTATCTGATAACTTTTCCAAATCATCCAAAACCAGACTTTCATCCAAAATCGCATGAGCCAGATTTCTCGCATAGCCCATTTTTTGTCGTGAAAAATAAACGGATTTCATTTCTTTATCATTTAACTCTAAAACTTTTTCAGGTGTGATCTCACCGATTTTTTCCTTCAATTTATTAAACGCAGAAAGTGCGGAAGCAAGCGAAACTTGTTGTTCTAAAATAATGTGAATCAAAGTCGCAAAACTTTCCTCTCTCGCCCAAAGCGGTGGGGTTCCATAAGTTTGATAAATAAATTTGAGATCTTTGTCTTTCTTTGCAAGTTTCTCACAAAATTCGGGTAAGTTTTTTTCGGATATTTTTTGCATAATTTTTTAAATCAGTATAGCGAATGTTAGTGAGCAGGTTTGTCTTTTGGAAATGCAAATATACAGAATCGACCTGTACAACAAATATGATCTTTATAGATGTCTATCTGGCTCACTATCGTTCGCTATACTGATTTTTGTTGTATAATTCTTAACCAATGAGATTTTTGTTCATAACAATTATTATTTTTATCTTCGCAGTTTTTACTTATGCACAACAAAAGTGTGAATTGACTTTGGAGCAATCGCCGAGACTATTAAATCTGAAACTTGGAATAACACCAAATCAAGCCTCAAGTGTTTTACCAATAAAAGTAAAAGCTAAAACAGAAGGGCAACGAACATTTTTCAAAAACTACATCAAGAAAGATGCAAAGGGAAGTTTGGCAGGTATCCGTGCACTATTTTTAAGATTTTACGACGGCAAACTTTATCAAATAGAGGTCTTTTATAAAAAAGAATACCGCTGGCAGACACTAGAGAACTTCTTATCTGAATATTCCTCAAACCAAAACTTTCCACAAGAATTTTGGAAAACCGAATATGGTTATTCAAAAGCAAATTGCAACGGATTTTCGCTTGATGCCGATTTCATTTTGAATCCGCACATCCAAATCACTAACGATGAGATTGCAAAAATTGTCGAGTCTAAACAAAAAAAACTATTTTGAACATCAACTTAAATTAAGTCGTGCTGTGTAAATTTGTTTAGCCAAATGGGTTGTTACATCTAGAAGTTGTTTTACCTGCTCTGATTCATTGCCGAATTTTGTTCTAAATTCTATAAATACAGAATCGTCTGTAATCAGAAAGGTAGGATTGGTTTTTTCGTGCTTAACTTTTACAAGTGCAGGATTATGACTCGTCGTTTCTATATAGCTTTTTGTTTGCAAAATATCACTCAGTAAATTGTTATTTTTTACCGATTCAGACTGAAGAAATTTCTGCAAAGTTTCTTGACTAGAACATGTCGCACTAAAGTTTGAATCAAATTCGGTTTGCCCAACCAGTAAACTAGGTGAATCGGATTCTTTCGGATGTTTTAGCTTCAAAGATAAATTCAGCGATTGTGGAAATTTCACCGTGCAGTTTGTGAATTGATAGGATTCCGTTTGTCCATACATACTGACCATTTTTACGTAGGTTTTAACTTCGACTTCGAGATCATTGTATGTTCCGGCTAAACGAAAATCTTCTGGATCGGGCATTTGCAGATTTAGCTTTTCCGATAATTCTTCCCAAACTTTCAAGTTTTCTTTAGCAGTGCCTTTTGCATAGAGGATTATCCCACCAACCAAAAGCACTATAAACACAAAAAAGACTATGACGGCAATGACAGCGATTAAAAGAAAAAGGAGTTCAGGTGCGATCATATTTACATTTCCAGCTGGGTGATTTCTTCAACCGTCTTCGGATCTTCCAAGGCAGATAAGTCACCCGCATCTTCGCCTAAATATGCCGAACGAATGATGCGACGCATAACTTTTCCATTTCTTGTTTTACACAAAGCTGAAACGAAGTGAATATGTTTTGGTGTGAGGGGTTTTCCCATATCTTTGGCGATGACGGATTTTAAATCCTTTTCTAATTGGAACGCAGACAGCTTGCCTGCGTGTGAATCCTCGTCGGAACTTTCATTCTGCTCATTACTTGCAGGCAGGCTGCCTGCGTTCCCTTCTGCCAAAACACAAAATGCGACCATGGCTGTTCCTTTTATTTTGTCGGGAATTCCGATGACAGCAGCTTCAGCAACTCTTTCATCAGCAACTAAAAGACTTTCAATTTCGGCTGGTCCAACTCGTTTTCCTGCTACGTTTAGAGTGTCGTCGGAACGCCCCAAAATGTACCAATGTCCATCCTTATCTTGCATTGCGAAGTCACCATGAACCCATATTTTATCGAAGCGATTCCAGTAAGTTTCGAGGTAACGCTCTTTTTCTTCCCAAAAGCCTCTCGCCATTCCAATCCAAGTGTCTTTGATGGATAGTTCGCCAACTTCACCTTTTTCAACCGATTCGCCAGATTCATCTAAAATATCAACATTCATTCCGGGACAGGGTGCGGGAAATGAGCCGGGTTTTTGTGGAAGCAAAGGATTTCCCATCAGGATTCCGCCTGAAATTTCTGTTCCGCCTGAATAGTTGATAATCGGCAATTTGGAATCGCCGACTTTTTCAAATAGCCAACGCCAAGGTTCTGGATTCCAAGGTTCGCCCGTCGAAGCAAACGCTCGAAGCGATGAAAGGTCGTGATTTTTCGGCAAATCGTCGCCTTTGGTTGAAAGCACACGAATCAATGTTGGCGAAATTCCCAAAATCTCGACCTTGTGTTTCGCACAAAATTCCCACATACGATCGGATCGTGGATAATCAGGCGAACCGTCATAAAGCACCATTGTTGCACCGTTTATCAACGCCCCATAAATCAACCAAGGTCCCATCATCCAACCGATATCAGTTACCCAAGAAATCCGCGTGCCTTTGCCAACATCAGTTCCAAAAGCCATATCCTGAGCTGCCTTTATCGGAAACCCGCAATGAACATGAGCAATACCTTTGGGTTTGCCCGTAGTGCCTGAACTGTAAAGAATTATCGCTGGGTCGTTTGCAGAGGTTGGCTCTGCATAGAAATTTTTTTCAACTTCTTCTTTATCTCGTTTGCTTGCTTCCTCAAATTGTTTGTTTATGTCGGTAGCAGTTAAATTTTCATCAGAATCATCAACTTCAAAACCAAACTCACCTTCATCGAGAAGTTCATCATAGAATGTGTAGGAATAATTATGTTCTGAGTTTACAAATGAATCAGGTAGCCCTTTAACAATATCGTTTACAATAAACAAATGCTCTATTGTTGAGCATTTTTCAACGGCTTGAAATGCAACTTTGAAAGCATTAATTTTCTTACCGCGTCTTGGAAATCCATCGCAGGTAAAAAAGGCTTTTGCTTTGACAGCATTCAAACGGCTCGCAATTGCTTCGACTCCATAACCGGAAAAAACAGGGACAGCAATTGCTCCAATTCTATTTATTGCCAATAGAGCGACAACAGTTTCAACCATCATCGGAAGATGGATGCCAATTGCATCCCCTTTTCCTAAATGATTTGCACGTAAACCTGCGGCACAAAAATCAACTTGTTGAAGTAATTTTTTATATGAAACTTCTTCAACTTTGCCGTCTTCACCTTCCCAAATTATTGCAGGCTGATTTTCGATTTCTGTTCCAATCCAACGGTCAAGACACATTTCGGTTATGTTCAAACCGCCACCAACGCACCATTTTGACCATTCGATTCCTTCTGATGTATCAAGAAGTTTTTCGTAAGGTGGGTTGAATTTTATATTGAGGAATTTCAAGACTTCTTTTGTAAAAACTTCAACATCTTCGACAGATTTTTGATAAAGTTCGTCCCAACTTGAAACACCGATTTGTTTCATAAATTTTGTTAGTTGAGCTTTTTCGATAACCTCTTCGGTTGGATTCCAAGCGATTGGTAGATTTTCAAATGTGTTTGATTCGTTCATAGAAATTTAATTTTTCACTAATGCGATTTATAGAAAATTGAATACTTGGAAGTCTATAACAGCTAATAAAATCAACAAAGTCCAGAGGTTTTTTTGATTGTTTTTTTGAGCATGTTAAGCTTATTTTGTTTGCGTAATTCCTAAAATAATAGCCTGAGAGAATTTCAAATGAAAAAAGAAGAATCAAAAGACAGGATTAAAAATCCAATCAAAGCACTTTTTGATGACAAAAATCAAGAATCTGGAAAAGTAGTATTTTCGGAGAAAGTTAGTATTAATAAATCTAACATCGAAGAATCAAAAAGTAGTTCTTATAGCAAGATATTCACAATTTTTAGACAAGTGTTTTTATATTTCCCCGGAGTTTTTGTTTTGTGGGTAATGAGTGCGGAATTTGCTTATAGATTTTTGATGGATGCAGGTGAGAACCCAACAATTACTTATGTTATTTTAATTGCTGCTTTCTTTTTTACTTTGTTTGGAATAGGAGATGTAAGAAAACCAAAGGACTATCTAATGCCGATTTCGGTAATGGCTGTTGGTAGTTTGGTAGCATTTTTGGCTTGGGTTACAGGCTCACCTTACTTAAAACTAAATAATTTTGGAATCTTGTTTTTTCCTTTGGCGTTAGTTTTACCTTTTACTGTTAAATTTTGGCTAGATGGCGTTGAAGAGTAAGTTTTGATAATTCAAAAGATCATTTCTTTAAGCCTTTACACAAAAGTTGTAAAGGCTTTTTTTAATGTTTGTTTATTTCCAAAATGTATTGAATGAAAGTGTTTAACTTTGTTAAAATTGTTTTGGTGATAATTATGGAAACTAAAGAAAAAACATTTGAATCGTTAAATAGCTTTTGGCAAGACCATCTTGGGGAATCAATCAAGACGGAAGATTCTTTACTAAGTATCAATAACTCTGAACTTGCAGTTGGTGAAGAATTAACGATTGAATCATTTGGTGACCAGTGGTTGAAAATAATTAAAGGTTTATTTCTATACCTACCCGGCGTTACATTTCTCTTTCCGTGCAGTTTATTTTTGATAAATACTTTTTTTACAGGACAATCTAATTTTTTGCGAGTGAGTTTGGGGATGCTGTGGCTTTTCCTTTTCGGGTTTATGGTAATGTTCGGAATCGGTGATGTGAAAAATCCAAAGTATCTAGCTTTACCAATTTCAGTTGTGGCGTTTTCATTATTTATATTTTTAGTCTCTTCTCTTTTTGGAAGCGAAATGAGTTGGAACTTTTTAGCTAACTATTCAATTTACTTATTTCCAATTGCATTCATGTTGCCGGTAGTTGTTAAAGAACTTTTAGAAGATTGAAACAAATGTAGATTTTCGACGTAGAATGCTTAAAGTTTTACAAAAATCCGCAAGTTGCAACTTTAAGATGGCTGAAATGAAGGTAAAGGAAAAGTTTAGAAAATTTTATGATAAATATGTTGCAGTCGATGAGGTAGTACCTGAACAAAAGTTATCGTTCGCATATGAAGGCGGCATTGATAGAATTGAAGAAGATAAAGAGTTTCCTAGCGAGGTTAAGATAGCGTTTAGAGCTCTTAGACAAATATTCCTATTTTTGCCCGGGACATTTTTATTAAATTTTCTTGCTGGTAGCTTAGTTTATTTTTGGTTGGTTGAGGCGGGACTTTCTTGGAAACCGCTAACTTGGAATGTATTACTTATCGGTTTGATTTCTTCTCTTCTAGTTATTTTGGGAATTGGTGACATAAGAAAATCAAAGCATTTAGTAATTTCCGGTTCAATTGTTTTGGTTGGAAGTATTGCTGGTTTTCTAGCATATTGCTTTACTGAATATGGTGACTTTAGAACAGTTGAAAAAATTATCTTCTCTTTTATGCCTTTAGCACTCACAGCTCCATTTTTAGCGAAATTTTTAGTTGATAGAAATTCTGATTAATAAAAACATTAACTCAAATTTAAAAAGTCCGGCAATTTGTCCGGGCTTTTCTTATTTCACCAAATATTATAAATTTAGTCTTCAATCAACAAATTTATGGAAAAGAAATACATCGGATTGCCGAAGAATCTGTTTGAGGGAAAGACGGCGATAATTACGGGGGCATCGCGTGGGGTTGGGCGTGCGACGGCATTGCGTTTGGCGGAAGCGGGTGCGAATGTGGTTATTAATTATTTATCGCGTGAAGATTCGGCGAATGAGGTTGTCGAGATTTGTAAGAAAAAAGGCGTCGGGGCGATTGCGGTTCAAGGTGATGTTTCAAATTGGCTTGATGCGAGAAATATTTCTGAAAAGGCTCAAGAAAAATTTGGACGGATTGATTTGCTTGTCCTAAACGCAGGAATTTGGGAAGGTTCGCCAATTGAGAAAATGTCGGAAGAGGTTTGGAACAAAGTCTTGAACACAAACTTAAAATCGGCTTGGGCGATGACAAAGGCTTGCGTCCCTGCAATGAAAAAACAGGATGACGGTGCAATCGTTCTTGTTTCCTCAACCGCAGGACAACGCGGTGAAGCAAATTATTCAAACTATGCCGCTTCGAAAGGTGGACAAATTTCCTTTACAAAAGCTTTAGCTTCCGAATTATGCCCCAAGATTCGCGTCAATTGTGTCGCTCCCGGTTGGATAGAAACGGCAATGGTTCGTCCTGTTTTTGAAGATGAAAATTATAAAAAAAGCGTCCTCGATGCGATTCCTCTAAAACGTATGGCTCTAACCGATGATGTCGCACTTTCCATTTGTTTTCTGCTCTCACCTTGGTCACAACACATCACAGGCGAAATCGTCAATGTAAACGGTGGGGCTGTTTTATGTGGGTGATTTTAGTTAATCACCCTTTAAATTTCCTGGTGTCCTCTGTGGTGAAATTTTCTTCCTTCCTTTGCGTAGTTCGCGGTTTTGATTTAATTTATCAATTTAACCGTGAGTAATTATCATCCAACAGTAATGAAATTCGGCGGGACTTCCGTAAAAGATGCGGAGGCGTTTTCGCGTGTGGCAGGAATTGTCAGTAATCAAAAAGATGATATACCGATTGTTGTAACTTCGGCAATGGCAAAAGTTACAGACGCTTTGTTGGATGCTTTTGAAATTGCTAAAAATGGAAATTCAGGTGATGCCTTTTCGTCTTTGGAAGAACATTTTGAAAGGCACAAAGCTGTTGCGGAAGAATTATTTGATAAACCACGTCAAACGGCTTTCCTTGCTGAACTCGACTTAGCGAAAGAAGAACTGTCGGGTTTGCTTTTACGGGTCGAACGTCGCAGTTTGCCATTGCAGATGTTAAAAGATGCGATTGTTTCTTACGGCGAACAGCTAGCTTCACGTTTGCTTGCAGAAGTTTGCAAGGCGAAAGGATTGAATGCAAGACAGGTTGATTCACGGCGTGTAATTGTAACGGATGATGAATATGGTTCGGCAAAACCGATTTGGGACGAGACTGAAAAGTTTATTCAGCTTGAATTAAATACTTTACTCGAAGCAAATGAAATTCCGATAATGGGCGGTTTTATTGCTTCAAATCGTAGTGGTGAGACAACGACTTTAGGGCGTGGTGGTTCGGATTATTCAGCTGCACTCGTTGGAGCTGCCTTAAGAGCTAAAGAAATTCAAATTTGGACGGACGTAACTGGGGTTTTAACCTGTGATCCACGAATTTGTTCTGATGCCCGAACGATTGATGTTTTGTCTTATGATGAGGCGGCAGAGTTAGCTTATTTCGGTGCAAAAGTTTTACATCCAAAAACGATTCAACCTGCCGTCGATTACGAAATCCCTGTCCGTGTTTGCAATTCACATCAACCCGCCGAACGTGGAACAATGGTCTTGGCAGAAAGTGAAATCGCTCCTAATCGAATCAAATCTATCGCCCACAAAACAGGTATCACGATCCTACGCATCTCATCCGCACGTATGCTCGGAAGTTACGGTTTTATGTCCGCACTTTTCCAAGTTTTTGACAGATTCCGAACCGTTATAGACGTCATTTCCACATCCGAAGTTTCGGTCGCTTTGACACTTGATAATACTGATTCACTCGATAAAGTTGTAAAGGAGTTAGAAAGGCTTGGCGATATTGAAATCGAACACGAAAATGCAGTTATTTGTGTTGTCGGCGAAGGCTTGCGAGCATCTTCAGGACTCGCCTCAAAAATATTCTCAACCATCGAAGACATAAACATTTCCCTAATCTCCCACGGAGCTTCTAGCGTAAACCTGACGTTTGTTGTAAAGGAAGAAAAGGTCGGCGAAGTCATAAAAAGATTGCACGAATCGTTTTTCTAAAATGTAGATAAATAATTGTGCTAGAATTGTTTCGAGGTAAGAATATGTCAACTGTTGTAGAAATATCAGACAAAGAGAAACTCAAAAAAGCGAAGGATTTACTTGGTGCTAATACTGAAAGTGAAGCAATTGAAATTGCTTTGGACATAACAATAAAAAACTTTGAACAGAAAAATATAAAAAGAAACGATTTGCCAGAAGATTTTTTTGAAGATTTGTTTTCCGAAGAAACTGATTTACCCGATGGCGAAACAATTCGGGCAGTAATCAATGAACGCGAGGAGTCGAATGTTTGATGTCATTTTGGGATAGCAGTGCATTAGTTCCTCTCTGCACAAATGAACCTCGCTCAATTCTTGCAGGAAGATTGTGGAAACAATTTTCCACAAAAGTCGTTTGGTGGGAAACAAGTGTTGAAATTTGTTCCGCTCTCGCAAGACTAGAAAGAGAAAGCAAAATCTCTGAAAAGAAGAGATTAAAAGCCGAAAAACGTCTTGAAATTCTTGAAAGAGTTTGGAATGAAATTGAACCCGAACCAAGAGTCAAGGAACTTGCCAAAACATTTCCTGCAAATCACGGACTAAAAGCCGCTGATAGCCTTCAACTTGCATCAGCTTTGGTTTGGTGCAATGAAATTCCGAAAAATAAAGATTTTGTTTCAGGCGATGCAAAGCTGCTAAAAGTTGCCAAAAACATCGGGTTTACCGTACATCATCTGTAAAAATCGAAAAAAAACTCTAATCTTACACGGAGCCACAAGTGTAAATCTAAACCTTGTCGTAAAAAGAGAAAAAACTAGTGAAGTCATAAAAAGATTGCACGAATCTTTTTTTTAGTTAAGATGTGAAAATGGAAACACCAATTATTGTAGCCATTGTTGGAATTTTAGGAATTGTGACAGGTGCATTTGTTCAATACTTGTTTAATAAGAGATTTGAAACTTCTAGACAATTTAACTTACTGCAAACACAATCATATATTGACTTTATAAAGGGAATATCAGGTAGTGGAAAGGCACAATTTTTAAATGATAAAGAGAAAGAAAAAGAATTTATAATATTGGCTGCAGAAGCAAGATTAAGAGTTTCAATTTACGGAAGTGAAGATGTAATAAAGAAAATTGCAAAACTTTTTCGGGAACATGAGGGGGTTAATTCGGAAAAAGCTAAAGATGAGTTTTCTGAATTGATTAATTTGATGAGGAAAGAAAGCATTGGAAGACCAGATTTTGTTAGTAATGATGAAATTAAAGAAGTGGTTTTTGGCGGAAAAACAGTAGAATAATGTATTATTTCATAAAAGAAGTTTAAGAAAATGGCGGAAACAGTAATTGATAAAACTTTAGCAAAGGAAAGACTCGAAAAATATCTTGCGACTCATAAGATCGAAGTTGCTGAGACTTTTGAAGATTTGCTCGGACCTGAAACTAATCAAACTCAAGAAGAAATCCATGAAGAAGTTGATGAATTTTTGGGAATGTTAAATGAGTGGCGAAAGGACAGGAAAGAAAGGAGTCTTGATTGATGGCAGTTGTTGTTGATACAAATGTCATTTCATTTCTGTTTAAGCGTGATTCAAGAGCAAAGTTATATGATTCCCATTTGCGTAGTGTTACTAAACTCATCTTATTTATGACTTTGGCAGAATTACATAAATGGACTTTACAAAATAACTGGGGAAACCGTCGAAAGAATGATTTAGAAAAATATGTGTCTAACAAATATGGAGTAATTTATTCAGATGAAAAACTTTGCAAAATCTGGGCTAAAATACGAAGCGAAGCTCACAAAAAAGGCAGACCCCTTGATGTAGCAGATGCTTGGATTGCTTCAACTGCATTACTTTTTGATATTCCACTTGTAACTCACAACAGTAGAGATTTTATAAACGTTACTGACCTCAAAATCATTTCTGAAGAACAAAACTAACTGCTAGAATCTTCGCAAATGCTCAAACTTAAATTTGAACAAGGAACTCTAATTTTAGAAGGTGCGAATCAAGCAGACGATATGCCAAATGCCTTTGTTTGGGATACGCGGACAAAACAGTTTCGTTCACCTGCATATAAATATCGTGAAATAATCATTGATTTTGTTCGCAACAAAACCCCTTACGAAGACCTTGCCAAGAAATATCATAAGTTTGATTTTAAGCAGAAGATTCCACTGACTCCGAGACCTTATCAAACTGAATCTATAAATGAATGGAAAAATAATTCGCGTTGTGGAGTTGTTGTTTTACCGACGGGAGCGGGGAAGACTCACGTTGCGACGATGGCGATTGAGATGTGTGGACGGCAAACTTTGGTGGTTGTTCCGACGATTGATTTGATGAATCAATGGTATGACACACTTCTGGAAACTTTCGATGCGGAAATCGGTTTGATTGGCGGTGGTTTTTATGAGATTGGAGCGATTACTGTTACGACCTATTCATCGGCGTTTCGACATCAGGAACGCATCGGTAATCAGTTTGGTTTGGTTATTTTTGATGAATGCCATCATCTTCCAAGCGAAGGCTACAAATACGGAGCAGAATTTGCTATCGCACCTTTTCGTCTTGGACTTTCCGCCACTCCCGAACGCACCGACGGAGCGGAAGAAGATTTAACGCGGCTTATTGGAAATTTCGTCTATCGCCTCGAAGCACAGGAACTTGCGGGCGAATATTTAGCGGATTACATAGTTGAAAGAATTGAGGTCGAACTCTCAAAAGAAGAGCGAATGATGTATCAAACCGAGCGACAAATTTATCTCAATTTCCGTCGCAAAATGAACTTGCCATACGGACAAGATGGCTGGCGTATGTTCCTCATCCAAAGTGCAAGAAGCGAAGACGGCAGACGTGCGATGAAAGCCTACCGCAACTACAAAAAAATCGCCCTCGGCACAGATTCAAAAATGCGTGTTTTGCAGGAATTATTAAAACGCCACAAACGCGACAAGTGCATAATCTTCACCCAGGAAAACGAAACCGTTTATCAAATCTCCAACGATTATTTAATCCCCGCCATCACCCACCAAACCAACATCAAAGAACGCCGCTTCTGGCTCAAAGCCTTTAACCAAGGCGATGTCCTCGCTCTCGCAACTTCAAAAGTCCTCAACGAAGGCGTCAACATCCCCGACGCATCCGTCGCCATAATCCTCTCCGGCTCCGGCTCAACCCGCGAACACATCCAACGCTTGGGGCGAATCCTACGAAAAAAAGACAACAAACAAGCCATCCTCTACGAAGTAATCGCCAAAGACACAACCGAAGAATACACATCCCAAAAACGCTCTGATGTTCGACAATTCAAAGATGCAAAAAAAGGACAAGAATAAAACCTCAATAAATTGTAATGAAAATAAAGTATTTAGAAAGTTTAGTAAAGATTAGAGATAGAAAGTGAAATACTTAAATATGTATTATGGCACATAAGTGAAGTAAATACGTGTGTTTTGCAAGTTTTTGTAATATTTTTCAACTTTTTTTCATATATAATTAGGTAAAGAAATAAATCATTTTTAAGTGGAGAATATAGGGTGGCAAATTATAAATTGAATTGCATGAAAAAACATACCTTAGTAACACTTTTTGTTTTATTGTTTTTTTGTTATCAAGCATCAGCTATTACTAAAGAGTTAGGCGGGATTACAGGGAAGATTGTTTCAACTTCCCAAAAATATCCAGTTGTTGGACTTACAATTAGAGCAAATGTTGAGTCCTGTAAATGTGACCAATGTAAGAAACCTAGAAAATGTAAGTGTTGCGTTAATGGCAGAACTGTTACGAATTCTTCAGGAAGATTTAGAATTACAGGCTTAAAATCTGGAACATACACTATAAAAGTAGAATTTGACGATTACACAATTGTTGTTGCAAATGGCGTTATAGTAAAAAATGGGAAAGTTACTGAAATTGGAGAAATTAAAATATAAATCATAATTAATTTTCTGATAAGTATCAAAATAAGTCTTATGAAAAGCAGAGAAATTAAAGAAATTAAGAAGCAAATAATTAGTGAGATTTTAAAGGGGGAAATAATTGGTGAAATCAAACCAAAAGAAAACAAGAAGTCTTTTTTAGGTGAAGGTACTTTAGGACGATTTATTGCTGGTTTTATTTTAACAGGAGTCATAGGAACATGGTTAAGTTCTTGTTGGCAAAGTAAACAATGGGCAGAGCAACAAGTCTATACGAAAAATCAAAAGAAAATTGAAAGGAATTATGAGCTTACAGATGAAATTACTGTAGAGACGGCAAAAACTTTTACTGCCGTAGAAGATATATTGCAACTGTTTCAAAATGCTAGCAAACAACATAAGCTCGAAGAAGAAAAAGAACGTAGGAAGTTTTGGCGTAAGACAAGCCGAGAATGGAGAGTTAACTCAAAAAAACTTTTCTCAGAAATCACTGCAAACTTTAAAGACCCTAATATTTGTAAACTTCTTACTGAGATAATTGATGACAGAAGGTATGTTGGAAACTATACTCTTCGTTTAATGAACAACCTTGATGAAAAGACGCTCGCTATAATCAAAAAGTATAAAAAAGAAAACAAAGAAATAAAGAATAAAAATCTAAAAGAAAAATCAGAACTATATTATCAAATCAAGAAATATACTGATGAAACTGAAAAAGTGACAGGCGAAAATGGAAAACTTCGTAAGTTAGCAAAACTAATGAATGACGAAATTGAAAATATAAAAGAAACTGAAAAGGCTTACTGGTTTTTCTAAAACCAGTAAGAATCAAGTTAAACGTTTTTGATGGAATTTTAGAAAAAAATTAAAACAAAGGAAATAAAAATGGATATTAACATTGAGATAGCAAAGCAAGCTGGTGAAAGATGGTTAAGCAACGAGCGAGAGGTAATAAGAAATATAGAATCCATCGAAAGAAATGATATACAGGAAATTGAAACAGATGAAAGGTTAAAAAAAAGGTTAGAAAGATATGTGCAAAACAGAGTGGAAGAGCCTGAGGTTTTCGCAGAAGCGGCGATTGAAACTGTCAGAAAAACTGTCCGTGGAAAAGCTCGAGCGGCAGATTTGTTAGGTCAAACTTTACTTGAAAGGATAATTGATAAATCTGATTTAATGGACATAAATTTTTTAGAAAAAGCCTTAGCAGTATCAAGATTTGTTGGACGCGTTGCAATAAAAAGGAGTTCAACTGTACGAATCGGGCATGGGACGGGATTTATGGTTTCTCCAAAGTTGATGATTACAAACAATCATGTTCTTTCGTCAGTTGCAGATGCTAAGTTTAGCGAGATTGAATTTGATTACCAGTATGATCGTTTTGGGAGATTGAGGACTGTAAATAATTTTAGATTTGAACCACATAAGTTCTTTATGACTGACAAAACATTAGATTTTACAATTGTTGCTGTTAGCGATAAATCAGTAAATGGTAAAGCGAGTATAGATACCTATGGTTGGAGTCGACTCATAGGTGAAGAGGGCAAAGCAATTAAAGGTGAAGCATTAAATATTATTCAGCACCCGCGTGGACGAACTAAACAGATTGCATTTCGTTCAAATCCTTTAACAAATCTATTAGACAAGTTCGCACATTATGGGACAGATACTGAACAAGGATCATCTGGTTCACCTGTTTACAATGATGAATGGGAAGTTGTTGCATTACATCATAGCGGAGTTCCTAAGGTTGAAAATGGACAAATTATTAAAAAGGATGGTTCTGTTTGGCGACGAACTGATGATCCAGAAGATATACTTTGGATTGCTAATGAAGGAATTCGTATAAGTCGGATTGTTAAATTTATTATTAACAAAAATATGTCTTCGGATGAAGAATCCTTAAAAAGGGATATGCTTGATCTTGAACCACCTAATCCGATTGAGGTGGCAATAATGAGAGAAGCAGAGGAAAAAAAATATCCCAAGCACACTTATAAACCAAAAAGTGACAATGAAAATTGTTCTGAATCAAATAAAAAAAATAATATAAGTTCGAATTCAAAGGGCGGAGTAAGTTTTACGGTTCCACTACAAATAGATCTAAGTTTAGGTGGAGGACAATCGCAAACACAGTCATTAGGGGTATCTGGTAGTAAAACAGAACAAAATAACACTGCTTTTAGTAGAAAAGATGTGGATGATTTAGAAAAACCACCTCAAACTAATTTAGATGAAGTGCCCATTGCATCATCTGTTAATATTGACTCAGAAGAACTTACAGGTGCCTTGCAAGAATTAGAAAGTGCAAGAAATAGAATTTATTACGATGAAACTGCTGATTTAGAAGACCGCAAAACATATTACAGCGAGATAGATTTTGATAATTCTAATTCGAGAGAAGTTTATACAAGTCTTCACGAACTTTTGAAAGATACTCATAAAAATAAATTTAGATATAAGCCTGCTAAACATGTTTATCCATGGGTAGATTTACATGAAGATGATGGAAGATTTATTTTGAAGAGTGTTTATTCAGGAGAAAGTTTCAATCCGAGAGAGTTCATTGAAGCAGATTTTGCAAAAGAATATAAACGTGAGCAATTTAAAGAGTTGTTATTAAGGGAGTCTGATTTTGATGAATTTAGTTCAGAGGAATGGATTGATTCGCTTGAAGCACGTTTTCCTTACAATTGTGAGCATGTCGTTCCACAGAGTTGGTATCGCAAAAGAGAACCTATGCGTGGGGATTTACATCACTTATTTGCATGTGAATCTCGTTGTAATAGCTTTCGTAGCAATATTCCTTACTATGATTTTCCAGACTTTGAAGAAAGTGTTCGTGATGACTGTGGAAAAAGAGTTTCAAACAAGTTTGAACCATCAGCTGGAAAAGGAGCCGTTGCTCGTGCGACACTATATTTTCTTATACGCTACCCAGGTGAAATTGATGAAACAGGAAAAGAATACACCCGAGACCGTATCGAAATCTTAATTGATTGGCATAAAGGTGACACGGTCAGTCGTTATGAAAAACATAGGAATGCAGCCATTTACGAAAAGCAAGGCAATCGTAATCCACTCATAGATTTTCCCGACCTAGTAGAAAAAATTGATTTTTTGCAAGGATTGGGATAATTGAGTTTCTGACAGAGAGTTTTGTTAAGACAATTTGTTAAAAATTTATTTGACTAGAAATTCGGTGCGTGAGAAATCTCGCACCGAAAGAGAAAGAGTGCGAAAAATTTCACAATAGATAAATCATTGCCTGCCAATATCCCACTTTTATCAAACGGAACATTACTTGCTTTGTATGACCGTATTATGAAATTTAATACGGTTGTTATTGGCGGTGGACTGGGTGGATTAATGGCGGGAGCTTTGCTTTCGAAGTTTGGGAAAAAGGTGCTTTTGCTTGAACAGCATTATATTCCGGGCGGTTGTGCGACCACTTTTAAGAGGCGTGATTTTGTTATGGAAGTCGGGCTTCACGAAATGGATGGGTTGTATGAAAATGACGGCAAAGTCCAGATTTTCAAGATGTTGGAAGTTGATAAGAATATTCAGTTTGAGCAAATACCTGAACTCCATCATATCCTTTCAAAAAACGGTGAGTTTGTTTTCCCGCACGGTTACGAAGAGGTGAGAGAAACTCTGACCAAAAGGTATCCTGAAGATGCAGAGGGAATTAGCAGATTTATTGATTTGATTAAAGGAATACCACTTGAAATGGGCAAATTACCGCAAAAGAAATGGAAACAGATTCTTTTTTATCCGCTAATGCCTTTTCTTTATCCCAACACGATTGAGGCTTCCAGCCACAGCGTCGGTTCGTGGCTTGATAAATATATTACAAATGAGGATTTAAAGTTAGATTTAACGTCTTGGATAGTTTACTGGGGGGATGATCCATACACTCTCTCGATGTATTATTACAGCTTGGCTCAGAGCAGTTTTATTGGTGGCGGCGGACACTTTATTAAAGGTGGCTCGCAAAAGCTATCGGATTATCTGGCATCCTTTATTGAGCAAAATGGCGGCACCGTTCTGCTAGGCAAAAAGGCACAGAAAATTAATTCTACAAACAATCACGTAACCGGAGTTACTTATGCCGACAGCTTCAATTCTAATCTAAGTTCTGTAACGGTGGATTGCGACAATGTAGTTGCGAATTGTGCTATGCCTTTGGTGAGCGAAATGCTCGAAGAACCTCATTCCAGTTCATTGAAAGAAAAAACATCTTCATTTGAAGAGGCTTGCTCGCTTATATCAATTTATATTGGTGTAAACGGAGATTTGAGCGATGTTGGTGTTAAACACTACTCGACCATTTTTTCGGGTGACGATGTCAAAGAACTCAAAGATGTTTATCCAAGCAATAGAGGAGATTGGTCGAAACGTGGTTTCGCTTTTGTAGATTACAGCAAAATAGACGCAGAACTGGCTCCAGAAGGAAAAAATGTTGCGGTGATTTGTGCGGCGGATTATTTGAATGACTGGGAAGGGTTAAGCGAGGACGATTATAAATCTAAGAAAGATGAGGTAGCTGAAATTTTATTTCAGCGACTGGAAAACCGTTTCCCCGGAATAAGAGATCATATCGAATACTTTGAAGTCGGTACGCCCAAAACTATTAAAGAATATACGCTCAATCCCGAAGGGACCGCCTATGGCTATGCTCAAACACCTGAAAAAGTAGGATTCAATCGACTCCGGGATAATTTCTTGATTCCCAATTTATATTTCGCTTCTGCCTGGGCATTTCCCGGCGGAGGATTCTCAGGAGCAATCGCAGGTGGATTTTTAACTGGTTTGAAAATGAATGATGAGGCGGAATGGTCTCAAAGTTCTGTTATTGAAATGCCCGATGAAAGAATAGTTAAGCTGATTGAAAAGAAAAATATTGCTGAAAATACCATTGAGCTAATCTTTGAAAAACCGAACGGATTCACACACGAGGCAGGTCAGTATGTCGTCTTAAAATTGATGAATCCTGCAACGAATGAATTGGATATGCCTTTCCGTTCGCTCTCAATCGTTTCCCATCCTGAAGAATCTGTTTTAAGATTTGCTATGCGGCTCGGCAAAAGCAGTTTTAAGAAAAGCTGTGATCTTCTAAAAGTCGGAGACGAAGCATTGGTATTTGGTCCGATGGGCGATTTTGCTTTGTCGGAAGGTTCTGAAGAGAATATAGTTTTTCTTATTGGAGGAATTGGAATTACACCCATCATTCCAATGCTAAAAGAACTTAAAAGAAAAAATCACAAAGGCAAAGTCTATTTATTTTACTCAAACAAAGAAAAATCAACAGCCGCGTATTTAAACGAGATTGAAACGAATTATTCTGACAATTTCACATTAATTAATGTTCATACCAAAACAGATAAAAGGATTAATGAAGCTTTCCTCAAAGAGCATCTTGGTGATTTGAAAGAATATAACTATTACATTGTTGGAACTTCATCTTTCGTAAACGGAATGGGGGAGTTGCTTCTTCCAAATGGTGTTAACAGCTCACAAATAAAAGTTGATGATTATGGATAAGGATAGCTGGATATCATTGTTAGGTAGATTTTGGGATAATGATCAAAGAGTCATTTTATTTCATTCAGTCTTCTCTTATTGAGTGTTTGTCGTCCCTCGCGGGACTTCTTTATTTTTTGTAATCAAATCCGACGATAAATCGACGGACTATTATCGAATGTTCCTAACGGAACAAAGAGATAACAAATAAAAATCACAATTTTAGCAAATCTCATAATTTTTTGATTCCTCAGTTTCTTCTTTAAAACCATTTTTCAAAAGTTTACGAATTTAATAATTCAGACAGCAAATAAAAAACACATTTATATCAAGGGGGAAATATGCAGAGATATTTTGTATTTACGTTAAGTCTTTTTTTACTAATCACATTTGCCGCAACATTCGTTCAAGCACAATCGAAAAAGAAAATTCAGAACACTGTAAAGCAGGTTTTTAATCTTAAAGAGAAGAAGAATAGTGAAGGTTCTGCCGTTGGAAATCTCAGTAGAACTGAGTATGAAACATTTGATGTTTTAGGGCGACGTTTGCGTGTCGAATGGCATAATGCTGAGGGTGAAGTAACGCTGGCGTTTATGGAACTTTATAAAGAAAGCGATAAACCTTACGGAGCGGTTTATTTTGAAGGCGATCTTGATCCGAACCTTGAAAATTTTGAATATAAAAGTGATGGAAAACTCAGGCGTGTAACTTACACGAATGCGGCAGGTAAAATTACTGCAATAAATGAATTTGTGCTTGATGAAAATGGGAACGAACTGGAAAGACGTTACGGCAATCCCAAAGGAGAATTTCGAGCGACGGACAAGGTTAGTTATGACGAAAACGGAAATCAAACAGGATATGTTTACGAGAGAAAAGACGGTTCGCGAAGAGTTGAGTATAAATACAAATACACTTCATTTGACAAACACAAAAACTGGACATCCAGGATTTTGATTCAAAACGACAAGCCTCTGAGTTTAGAAATAAGAAGAATAACTTATGCGGAGTAAAATTCTTCTCGCAGTTTTGGCAAAGTCAGTTTGTCCGTAGAATTAGGAAGTAGGTTGTTGTTTAAGTGGTCAATCTTTTATTATTCCAAGAATTTATTAAAACTGAATACTCCAAGTTGGATAGATGCCTTTTGCTTTTGAGTATATTTCTTGCAAAGTAAAATCCCTCCATTCTTTTGTAAGTGTATTGACGAAGGCGAATCGGTATTTTTCGTGTAAGTTTTGAGCCATTAAAATTTCAGCCATTGAGATTGAGAAGAAATAACCCGTAAAATCCTCTTTTACATTTTCTTTGCCCGTAGATTTTATTTCGTAGAGCGTGATTCTCTCAAAGCAACGCCTGATTTCATTTAGAGATTTGAGAGTGTCACCTTCTTCTAATCGAACGATGTCAAAAGCTTTTCTGTTGAGAGAAAAACCTCTTTCGGCAAAAGCGATGAGCATATTTTTCTTTTGTGTGCGAGTCGGAATGTGGAAACCCATATCCATAGATAAAAGGATTTCCGCCGCAATAATAGATGTTGTTTGAGTCTTTCCGCCGAGCTTTATTTCATTTTTTTCGGGGAATTCTTCATCGCCAAAAAGGTTCATACCCAGTCTCCTAGCGTGAGAGAGCTAAAATTTGTTGATTCTTATTATGTTAAAAAAGCGTAACAGAATTTTTGTGGTTTTTGAATAATGGAAAGGATTTTCGCTAATAGCAAAATGATTTAATCAATAGATTTTTAAGACTTCTAAGCCAATTTATTTAACACTAAAAACTGACATAAAAGGAGTAAATTTAGTTTCATTTATGGATTCAAAACCAGCGGACTTAAAAGCCTTTTTCCAAGTGTTACTTGAAAAGAAATGCGTGAATCCTATTGTGAAAGCTACAAAATTTGGGAAATCTCTTAAATGTTCAACGAGTATGATCTGACCGTCTGGATTTAGTATTCTTTTACACTCTTTGAAAAGTTGCACTTTTTCATCAACATCTCTTATTTCGTGTGCTGACGATAAGAGGAAAATCGCATCAACGGAATCATCTTCCAAGGGTATTTTGTCTGTTTGGATTGAAGATGTATCGGGATAAACAAGGCTGACCTTTCTGGCACGCTTAATTGCCGCTTCCGTATGGTGTTCTTCATCGTAGAAATCAAATACAGATATTTTTGCGTTTGGAAATTTGGATTCCAGAATATAACTTGTTTCATCAAAACCTGCGTTTATGTTTACAAGCTTTGAAACTTTATTTGGATTATTTACCAAGGGTTCTAGCCAATTGAATTTGTAATAGCCCGAAAAATCATAAACATAAGCGGAAACCAACAAAGGCATTATTAGACCATAGGCAAATCCGGCGATAACTATCCAAAAAGTGAATCCGCTCCAACCAAAGATAAATTTGATTAAAAACAAAATTAGAAGAAACGTTAGTCCGAAATAATAAAAATGCCGATTAAAGTCCAGTATGTTTAGAACTCCTTGAAAGGGTTTTCTTTCAATCATTTTTGTATTTTACAGGAATTATAAAACTTTTCGACAATAGCTGCATCTTAATTTTCTAAACAAAGCTTTTCAGCAGTTTCTTCTAACAAAAGCGGACGAATTACGGATTTGAAAAAGACTATGTTTTTATTTTGTAAATGTTCTTCATCACGAGTTCCGCGTAGTTCTTGAGATGCGGCGAGGATGAAGTTTTGAAAGTTTGTTCCTTCAAATTGTTCGAGACGTTTTTTAATAAGTTTTGGTGTCCAGAAGCCTAAGATGTCGAGATAGGCTTTTTTCTTCTTGTCGGGGGAGATCAAAACAAAATCAGGGATGAAAGCGGTTTTGCCTAAGTCTAAAACTTCTTTGTTTTCTTCCAAACTCCACGTCGTAGAAGATTTTTCCCAATCTTGTTTTAATTTTTCAAAAAGCGGATTTTCAAATTCGGGTTCGTCAAAATAGCAAGAACTTAAAACATCTTGTTCGCTGGAAAGTTCAAAGATGGCATTACCGTATTTTTTGTCGTGAATTTCGGCGGTCATTTCCCAATCTTTGGTAAGCAGCAAAGCGGGTAGAAAAACCGCCATTTGGATACCGTATTTTTGTGAACGGTGAAAGAGCGAAGCCGCTCCCGTGATTGTTATTTGATAGCCGTTTTTTGTATCGCCTGAAATTGAATGAATCAAACCAAAATGTTTGATCGCACCGAAGATCGCACGATAATTTGCCGTGTTGGATGGCGAAACTTTGATTTTCATTTCGACGCATTTGTAAAGCAAAGCTTGGGCTTGAGCGAGATTGTATCGGTCTAGTAAATCCTCAGCTGAGATTTCTTCAAAAAAAGTAAGGTTCTGTTGATTTGGCAAATCGGCGTAGAGAGTTCCGAAAATTGTTTCCGCATCGGTTTGGAATTCTTCCGCCGCTATTTCCAGAACTTCTTCACGTTTCTTTGAACCGGGCAAAACGGGTTGAAAATTCTTAGCTTCGAGGAAAACTTTTTGCCGTATCTCAAATGGCTCGGCAATGCTCACGGTCTCAAATTCGCAACGGTCTGTCAGCAATTTTATAAACCCACGCAAAATCCGATAATTCGTTCCCGTGCCGACGTAATTTTCGAGTTCACTTTCCAGTTTGCCGCGAGATTTGCCTTCGTGTTCCTCAAAAATTGCGATCAGATTTTCCGCGTCTCGCAGATAATTTGCGGCACTTGTCTTAATTAGGCGTGGATGAATTTTGCCCTTTCGCTTGAAACTAATTGCTAAATCGGCTGTAAGCACTTTTTTATTTAACCACAGATGAACAAGGATAAAAAACAGATAATAAAGAGATGTTTGATAAATAAAATCAAAAAACATCTGTGCAAATCTGTGTTCATCTGTGGTTAAATTATTCATAAATAATTATGAATGTATTTGAATTAACAACCGAATTGATGAAGATCGAATCAATTTCGGGAAATGAGCAAGCTGTCGGGAAATTTTTGGGCGAATATTTGGAGTCGCTTGGTTATGAAGTTGAATTGCAAGAAGTCGTTGACGGACGCAAAAATGTGATCGCTTGGGCTTCGGATGATCCGCAGGTTTTTCTTTCGACTCATATGGACACAGTGCCGCCATTTATTCCGCCAACCGAAGATGATGAGAAAATTTACGGACGGGGTTCGTGCGATGCGAAAGGAATTATCGCTTCGCAAATAATTGCGGCGGAGAATTTACGAAAAGAAGGATTTGAGAATATCGGTTTGCTTTATACGGTTGATGAAGAAGAATCGGGAGCGGGTGCAAGAGTTGCGAATGAACACAGAATCGCAGAAAAATGTAAGTTTTTGATAAATGGTGAGCCGACAGATTTAGATTTGGCTATAGGTTCAAAAGGCTCTCTACGGATGGCACTCAAGACAAACGGAAAAGCAGCACATTCAGCGTATCCTGAAATGGGCGATTCGGCGATCGAAAAGATTTTGGATGTTTTGCAAGATATTCTAAAAGCCGATCTGCCGAAGGATGAATTCTTTGGCGAGACGACTCTTAACATCGGCACGATAAAAGGTGGTTTGAAAACAAACGTCGTTCCGCCTTTTGCCGAAGCGGGGTTGCATATTCGTATGGTTTCAGATTTAGAGCCAGTTGTTGAAGCGTTGGAAAAAGCGATTGCAGGAAGAGCGGAATTAGAAACAATGTCGTGCAGTCTCCCCGTCAAAATGTTGGAGGTAGAGGGTTTCAAACAAAAAGTTGTCCGTTTTACAACCGATATTCCATATTTAACAAAGTGGGGAACACCTCTGCTCCTTGGTGCCGGTTCGATTCTTGATGCTCATACGAAGCACGAGTTTGTTTTGAAGAAGGATTTGGAAAAGGCTGTTGAGCTTTATGAAAATTTGGTAAAACATTTAACCACAAAGGTCGCAATGGACGCTAAGAATTTTTAAAGACATTTTAAACTTTGCGTTTTTTGCGACCTTTGCGGTAAAAAAATATGAAAATAGCAATAATCGGCTACGGTGCGATGGGAAAACTCATTGAGACTTTAGCAAAAAATAAAGGACACGAAATTGTCGAAATTATTGATGAAGAATCTGCTGAATTATCCGTAAAAGATTTAGCGGAGAAATTGAAATCGGCGGATGTGGCGATTGATTTTAGTGTTGCGGAAGCGGTGAAGAAAAATGTCGAGGCGTGTTGTTTGGCTGATATTTCTCTTGTCGAAGGTGCGACGGGTTGGAATTCGGAACTTGAAAGTATCAAAGAATTTGTCGGCGAAAATAATGGTTCGTTTGTTTTCGGGGCGAATTTTTCTATCGGTGTGAACTTGTTTTACCGTGTGGTCGATTACGCTTCGGAGCTTTTTGCGAAGTTTGAAGATTACGAAACATTTATCGAAGAACAACATCATTCACGGAAAGTTGATGCACCTTCGGGGACAGCTTTGAAATTACAGGATATTGTTGCTGAACACATTAAGAAAGATTTCAGTGTTTCGGCAACTCGTGCGGGAAATATTCCCGGAACGCATCGCGTTGGTTTTGACGGTAATGCCGATCAAATCTTGCTCGAACATTTTGCACGTTCGCGGGAAGGCTTTGCTTCGGGGGCAATTCTAGCGGCGGAATGGGTTGCGGGTAAAAAAGGCTTTTGGGAATTTACGGAAGTTATGGATGAGATAATCAAGTAAAAAAGTGAAAAGGTAAAATGGTTGAGTATATCGAATTTGAGATTAATGATTTTGCTAGATTTAGATCGTTTCAAAAGATATTTCATAAACTTAAAATTGATAAAGAAAGTAGATCATTTGAGGATTGGAAAATATATTTAGAATATTTTGATGAAGAGGCAAAATCATATTTTGGTTGGTATTCTGAAGAAGAAAATACCGACTGGCTTAAAAAGTGGGAATCCACGCCTTTGGACATAAGATGGAAAGATAAATCTTTAAAGAGAAAATGGGATTTTGAGTCTATGATTGCTAGTTTTGAAGATGGCGAATATGAACTTGTTTCTTGCGAAAAAAAATCAGATAAAAAGGCTAGATTGTTTTTTGCTCCATATTCTCATCCTTATGGCGGAACTGGTTGTATGCAAGCATTGGTTAAATCTTTTGGATTTACAATTATCGAAATAAGCGACGAATAGAAGTGAAAAATATGAGAATGTTTGATTATTATATTCCTGTTCCTGATATAAATCGTCCTAATTGTGATACACCTCTTGAAGGTTGGCAGGGTAAAGATGCAGATTGTGGATTATTTGTTTGGAGACAAGGCTTCCAATATCCTTTGGAGACAAGGCTTCCAATATCCTATTGAAAATAAGGGGTTTGCAAGTGATAGTGGTACTCTAAATAAGAGAAGGTTACCAAAAAATTTTGTTATTGATACTTGGTGCGAAAATTGTGAAAATAGTTGGATTGAGGCGAAATGTGAAACAGAAAATGAAGTTTGGAATAAGGTTGTTGAAGTAGGTTTTGAAAAAAACAATAAACTCTAAAAAATCATTATTAAACCCTTTCCCCATGTCTTAATTTCTTATTACGATTTATTTTATCAATAAACTTGTGTGCAGCTTCGGTTTGGAAAAGCTCAAGCTTCTTAACTTCATCTTTGGTTACAGGTGTTATAGCTGTATCCATATATTTGTGTTTAGTTGGATCTTTGCGGACTTTTCGGTAAATCAGACGCAATCTAGAATAAAGTGAAATCCATTTGATTTGTTTCCAGAGAATTTGAAAATAAGTTTTCGGATAAAAGACGAGAGGATTTTCGAGCGGCATTTCCGAACGGCGGGATTTGCGGAATTTCATACGCAGGAAACCGCCTTCGAGCGGGTGGATTCCTTCGATGTTTATGCAACCCATAAACCAGTTTATAAAAAACATAGTCTTGCCCGGACTTGTTCCGGTGGCGATTGCACGTCGCAGAATTGTTTCGATATGTTCGTATGTGTAATAAGTTTCCCAAGCCTTACGGTAAGTTTCTTCCCAATTTTCCTTAGACATTTTCGGATGAGCGGTGACGGCGTGATTTAGGTCATATTTATTTAAATCCTCATCCATCGGAATTTCATCTTCAAACAATTTCTTGTGATCCTGTGAACCGGGAAGTGGCGTTAAATAAAAGAATTCGAGCAGATCAACCGGCAATTCTTTTTTGATAATTTCAATGTCACGGAGAATTGATTCCTGTGTGTCGTTTGGAAAACCCAAGATATAACCGCAATATGTAACGATGCCGACCTTTTTCCAAGCAAGAAGCATTTCGCGGTAATCGGTGATCTTGTTTTGGCGTTTGCTTGCTCCGAGTAGGGAATCCGGGTTGATATTTTCTAAGCCTATGAAAACGCGTTTGACCCCTGCACGTTTTGATTTTTCGATGAAGTTAGGCAATTTATGACAAAGTGTATCAACCTGAATCGTGAAGCGTACGTTTATATCTTCCGTTTCGCGGAGTTCGATAATTTTATCAAGAATCGCTTCCCAATCGCTGTTGCGGGCGAAATTATCGTCGGTTATGAAAAATGTGTAGATTCCTTGAGCGACGTTTTTGCGTATGATCTCGGCGATGTCTTCGGGAGAACGGCGGCGGGATTTTCTGCCTTGCACGTTGATGATCGTGCAGAAAGAGCAAGAAAAAGGACAACCGCGTCCGGCATCAAAACTCGTATTTGCTCCGGCTGTGCGATGAACTCTTTCGGCGGGCAAGATCGGTGATGCAACGCCTTCTATATTCGGCAGATCATCCATAAAATTGTAAATGGATTTTAGATTGCCTTCATAAGCATCAACTAAAACTTGGCTCAGACGCCCTTCCGCTTCACCTGCAAAAAGAGTGATCCCCAAATCTATCGCTTTTTGAACATGTGAATCTCTTTCTTTGAGCATCGCCATTGTTCCCGAAATGTGAAAACCGCCGATCGCAACCTTTATATTTTCCTCACGCAAAGGTTTCGCAATATCCAATGCACGCGGAAATTGATTTGACTGCACACCTACGAGCATAACCATTCCGTCATCGGCATTTTCAATCAGAGAGATAATCTTCTTAGGTTTGATATTTGTGTTGGTTTCGTCAAATGCGTGAATTTCGATTTTGACATTTTCGCCAAGCACTTTTTCTTCTTTGCACTCCAGTGATAAGCCATAAAGACAGGCTAAAGAATTTGAGGGAATTGCTGAACGAAACCATTGAATGACATAACCATCGTCATCGTAATGCGATGGTTTTATCAGCACCAGAGAAAATGTTTTTTTGTGTTTATTCATCGGGGTTTTGGCAAGATTCTATAAAACATTTATGCTTTAGGCAATATTATTAAAGGTCAGTACCGTCGGTGTGAGCCGATGCCTAAACTTGAAGGCATCGGCTCACACCGACGGTACTGACACGAATGAGAAATTATATGAACAAACCACGTGTGAAAATTTGTTGTATTTCGAGTAAGCAAGAGGCGTTTGACGCAATTAAGTTTGGTGCGGCGGCTTTGGGACTTGTCGGCGAAATGCCTTCGGGACCCGGTGTTATTTCGGATAAAGAGATTTTGGAAATTGCATCTAATGTGCCGCCGCCGATCGCTACATTTTTGTTGACGAGTGAGACAAAAGCACAGGATATAATTGAACATCATAAGAAAGTGCATACCAATACGATTCAAATTGTTGATGAACTGGAAGATAAAACTTATTACGAAATCCGTGAGGTTTTGCCGAATACAAAACTTGTGCAGGTCGTACATGTTTTGGACGAGAGTTCGATTGAGAAGGCTCTGGGATTGAGCGAACAAGTCGATTCGATTTTGCTTGATTCGGGCAATCCGAATTTGGAAGTAAAAGAACTCGGCGGAACGGGCAGAACGCACAATTGGGATTTGAGTCGAAAAATCGTCGAGCAATGCGAAAAGCCTGTTTTTTTAGCGGGTGGTTTGAAACCTGAAAATGTCCGTGAAGCAATCGAAACAGTTCAGCCATTCGGTTTGGATCTGTGTTCGGGTGTTAGAACATACGGGAAATTGGATTTGAGAAAACTCGAAAGTTTCTTTTCAGAGGTCGAAAAAGTTTAGCTGAAAATTTGCTAATAAAAGAGAATCGCAATATATTACCTACCTATTCTTTAAGTTTTAGTAGTTCAAATCCATTTGACAGGAAAAAAAATATGAGTGAAGAACTTAGATTTTTCTTGATCTCCTGCGGCATTACATTCGCAATTTTTTTAATTACAGCAATCATTGAAGTTTTTGTTTTACGAGCATTTAAACGTTTGGAAGCACCGAAAAACCTATATTATGTTCTTGCTGCAAATATCTCGGGCTTCGTCATAACCATTTTTGTTTCATCACTTATGGTGTTTTTGTTTCTTGCATTTTTTGCAGCAGCTTTGGGTGGAGTTGGTTCGGTTGCCCTTGGCTCAATTGTTGGAATTATAGTTCTCTTGCTTCTGATACCGATTCTGATTTTTGTTGTCAGGTTTTTACTCTTTAAGATTTTGGGGCTTGCTGAGACAAAATTTAGTCTGATTTATTCATTGCTGAGTACCATAGGGGTTTTGGTTGTAATGATTGCGTTATGGTCTTTGGTGATATTTATTCTTTCAAGTATTAACCCGAATTTGTAGAAAGCTTATGAAAGAGATCGCTTCATTTTTGCCAATTTTCGGGATTGTTTTTGCGGTTGCTATTTTGACTGTTACAGAAATTTTCGGCTTAAAATTATCAAAAAAGGTCGATTCGCCGAAGTTTGTTTGGTTTCCGATTTCTGCAAATATTCTCGGGCTAGTGATAATAATAACAATCGTGCTCATCGCCATTGTTTTGTTTGCGATCGGATTTATAGTTGCTTTTGGAGCAGGGTTTAATGAAGGCGAAAAGTATTTTTACTTAATGATCTTGGCTCTCATTTTGATACCGATCTTAATATTTGCCGTTCGCACAGTTCTTTTCTTACTCTTTAAACTTGGTAGATTACCCATCGCTCTCGTTTATTCACTTGTAACGACAATTATAAATGTAGCTGTGGTAAGCATTTCGGCATTGGTCGGTTTGAGTATTTACGAGAATTTATTCAAATAAGCATTAACTGTTCTTATCAATAAAATCCGACGGATCAAGCCAGCCTTTTCTCACGGGACTGTAACCGATAAAAACTTTATTCCACAAAAGACAACTTTCATCTCTCAACTCAAAATGCAGGTGGCATAGATATTTCCCATCAGCGTTTCCAATCGTTCCGATCTTTTCGCGTTTTTTGACTTCTCCCGAGGATTTCAAAATTTTCTCAAGATGTCCATAAAGCGTTTGAACTTTTTCACCGTTCGGTAAATTGTGCGTGATGATTATGACATTTCCCCAGCCCGTTCCGGCATCGTCGGCATAAGTTACGATTCCGTCCGCCGCCGCAAAAACTGGCTCTCCACAGTCGGTATTTCCGCCCGAATTTATATTCCAATCTTCGCCGAGGTGTCTGTTTTCACCGAAATCCTGTGCGTTATACCATTTGTCTTTCTTATCTTTTGCTTCTGTGATGAATTCTTTTTCGCCGATCGGATAAGCAAAACTCTTCGCAATAATTTTAGGTTTTTCAGATTCGCTTTGAGTTTCAGAGGTATTTTGTTTACTGGATTTTGAACAGGATAAGAAGATGCAAGACAAAAGTAGCAAAATAAGAAATAAAGGTTTTTTAATCATGAGTTTAAGTTTTTCAGTTCCTCTAAAATCTTTTCTTCATTCGGTGGATTTGCAAAGACATCTTTAATATCCATTTTTTTGAATTCTAACAAATAGGCGACCATTAAATGGTAACGGCGATAGAGTCCTTTTTTCGGGTCGAGTTCGGGAGCATTTTTCTTGAAAAGCCTTAAGTTTTCTTCAAAATCAAAATCATTACCTTTGCCGATATAATCAGCATAACCCTCGATTAACCAAGTTGGATAACGCCATAAAAAGCGTCTAGTATGTCGGTATTGTAAGACGTGGGTTGATTCATGGGCGATGTAATAACTAAGCGGTCGGTCATCAAATGTCCAAGGGTTTTTCGCAAATTTCCAGGAATCAGGTGGAATGATTTTATTTTTCTTAAAATCAACTGGACGCAGGAATATATCCTGCGTTAGATCAGCGAATGCCAAGCCTCCGACGTTATCATTTCCACGGCTGAATATCATTAGACGCCAAATATCATTGCAGACGAAAACTCTAAATTTTTGTTCGGAATCATACAGATCAGATTTAGAGAGCCTTTTGATAGCTTCATCTAAAACGGGTTCAATATCTTTATTAAGCGGTCGGTCGGAATAGACAATGAACTGTTTATATTCGGCTTGATGTGCAAATAAAATCTGCGGAAATATGAAAATCGTCAGACAGATTACTATGAAAATCCCGATGATTGGGAGCGAGATTTTCAAAAATGTCTTTAGTTTTTTCATAATCACATCCCGAGTTTGTCTTTGAGAATTTTAACACGGTTTCTGGCGACAGTTATTTCAGTTTTTCCCTTATCTTTCAAACGAACCAAAACCTTTCCTGAAAACCAACCGTGAACTTCTTCTATAAAATTTAAGTTCACAATTGAACTACGATGCACACGTAAAAAAGTTTTCTCATCAAGCTTTTCTTCCAATTTATTAAGCGAATCATCAAGTGGAAATTCTTTGCCTTTGAGTGTTTTAGCAAATGTCACTTTGTCTTGAGCAAAAAAGTGCGTGATCTCATCTATATTCAAAATTTGCACTTTTCCGCCGATGCGAGAAGCGATTCGTGCTATGGTTTCGTCTTTTTTTTGTGTTAGATTTTCGAGAAGTTTTTCGATGTTTGAATTCGAATTATTGTTTGTGACTAGATTTTCGAGTTTTTCCAAAGCTAGATCGAGTCTTTCGGATTCAATTGGTTTTAATAAATAATCAACCGAATGAACCTCGAAGGCTTTTAAGGCAAATTCGTCATAGGCGGTCGTAAAAATCACGGGTGGATAATTTTCAAGTTTTTGTAGAAGTTCAAAGCCTGTTAATTCGGGCATTTGTATGTCTAGAAAAATGGCGTCAATATTTAAGTTTGGGATGATCTTGAGTGCATCGAGAGGTTCGTTTGTTTGTCCGATTATTTCGACTTTTTCGGTTTCACTGAGCAAACGTGAAAGTCGCTTGATCGCCAGCGGTTCATCGTCAACTAAGAAAACTTTGAGTTTGCCCATAAATTTTATCTTACACGTTCAGAGTTCAAACTTCAGTTTGTGACAAACTTGAGCGAAGCAAAAAGTTTGCAAAAGTTGGATTACTGAGTTGTTTATCCAAGTCCTAAAAGTTTACGCATTATTTCTGCATCGCTTCGCTGGCAGAAATTGGCAAACTGAAGTTTGAACTCTAAACGTGTTTGTTAAACTCGAAATTCTAAACGGACTTTTCCGCCATCCATAATTTTCAGTTTTGCTTCATTACCAAAGATATTTTCCAAACGCTTTCGTAAAATATCCAAACCGTGTCCCGACTTTAAATCTTTTTCGGAAAATCCCTTTCCATTGTCTTTAACTTCTATCTTCAAACTGTTGTTGCTGTTAAATGCCGAAATATCTATTTTGGTTGGTTTTGAACGCTTTGAAGCAGTGTGTTTTATGGAATTTTCAACCAACGTTTGCAGTGAAAACGCTGGGATTTTTTCGCTGTGTAAATTTTCTTCGATTTCAAAATTATAATCCAATTTATCGGCAAATCTGGTTGATTCGATTTCCAGATAATCTTTAGTGATCTTTAATTCTTCCTTCAATGTAACGAGTTTGTTTTGTTCGAAATCGAGCGAATATCTTAAAAGAGCCGATAATTTTTCAACCGTTTTTTCTGCTAGATCGGGGTCTTCTTTTATCAAGGCAGCGATTGAATTCAAAGTGTTGAACAAAAAATGCGGGTGGATTTTTGATTCGAGCGAGGCTAATTGGGCGGAAATGGCGAGCGATTTTGCTTTGGCTTCGTCTAATTCTTTTTTTTGCAAAAGTTTTTTTGTTCGTCGAAGTCTGTTTTGCGAATGCTGATAGAAATATGTGCTGAGACCGAATGTGTATGAAATTATGAGCGAGAAAATTATGGTTCGGTAGCTTGGCGTTTGATAGTTTTCGATTCCGTAATTGTTAAACATTGCTAGGAAAAATTTTGTTAGATAGACTCCGATGATCGTCGCAACGAAGATAACTATCGAAATTATCAAGACTCTTTTGGCAAGGGAAAGTTCGAAGATCGGATTTGATGAATAAACAACTCCCAAAGTGACACAAGTTGCGATAAAAAAAGTATGAGTCAAAGAATCAGCAACTGTTTCGGAAGATACTCCGTAAGCCAAAGCGTTCAAAAAGACGACGGCAAATGCTGACGCCACGACGACGAAAAGCACCTGCCACGTTTCAATTTTGAAAGATGTTTTTTCCACTTTATCTATTTTACTTATTTTTTCTTATTCAAAAAGTTATTTACTGATTGAATCTTGTTTGTAGTCTTTAACCTCTATTTGGAATTCTCTGAATTTTGAGTATTGATAAATACTTTCGGAGTTTAAACGAACCTTCAAAGTCTCGTCATTTTTACCTTTTACAGTAAAAAATGTGAATTTGAACTTCTTTGGAATCAAAATTCCGAAATCGCTTTGTTGGTATTCGAATAAGACCTTAACTGCCGTGATTGGTCTGGAAACTGCCGCTGGATTCGCTGTTAGATCAAATTCATTTCGCCAAATCTGAGCAGTTTCAGCATCAATCCAAATAGTTCCTTTCATTAAAGCTTTTGTTGGACGCAAATCACCTGAATAATTTGTTCTAAATCTGATTCCGCGTTGCTTTTGTTGCTGTCGAATTTTTTCTTCAGCCTTTGTTGGATTAAGAGCAATTTGCGGAATTGGTTTCTTTTGTCTATAAGAAATTTTCCAAACCTTCCGATTATCAATTTCTTCTCCTGCGATAACTTTAAAGTCAAAATGTTCCCGCAAGTAACTTCTAAAAGGTCTTCTTTGCCCGAGTGTTAAACCCCATTCGGTAGTCCTACCATCAAATCTTGTTCCTTCTTTTTTGATGCGATTATATTCTTTTTCGGGATTCTTTGTTTTTAATAAGTTCTCAAAGAATTTACCAATTTTCTTATCACTTCGCTGAACGTTTTTGCCGTTGTATTCAAGAACATTTCTGTATTCTTGTACACGCTTGCCATCTGGCGTTTGATAGACGATAAAGTTTGATTTAATCACACGCTTTTCATCCAAACTTCCATCTTTTTTGTAATAAAGTTTAGTTTTAGTCTCTTCAGCTGAAAGATTTCTGAAAACTTTTTCGTATTTTTGAGATTGCTCCTCGGCTAGATTTAGAAGGCTTTCAAGTGCGGAGTTTGAAAGCCTTTCTTGAGCATTTATAGTGTTTAGGTTAAATAAAACCAATAGAAAAATAACGATAAATTTTTTCATTTGTTTTTAATTAGATTGAATAATAATTTCCGTGAAAACCAAGTGGGAAGTGTTGACCATTTGCCCAGACTCTTGCGGCAAAGTCTAATGTTTGAGCGTCTCTGATTTCAAGGAAGTTTTCATTCTTTTCGGCATCGTAACCTTGTGCAAGAATCCAGCCGCGATCTTCGTTTATCTTTTTGGTTTTCGGAACAAAGACGGGTTCGGCAACAGTGCGTGTTTTTCCGACTCCCGCTTTTTGCACTTTTCGTGTTTTCAAGTCAATCCGCATGATTGAAGCGTCTTTGTCATAAAGTTTTTCGGCGACATATAAATATCTTGCTTTCTGTCCTGTCAGACGCATATCGTATCGTGGAAACTCGACATCTTTGGCGAGATCATTTGTGCTGACGACTAACTTTTTGCCGAGATCAACTGTAACTTGTTTTAAGACTGGCGGTTTAGCAAGTTTTGGAACATTGTCTTCACGCCAATTTCTCAATACTTCAAAAATCTGGTCACTGTCGCTTGAGATCGTTTCAAAAGTTATGCGATTCGGTTTTGATTCGTAAGCGTTTCCGTAATGGAAAATAATCTGTGGCGGAAGCTCGATTGCGATTGGTTTTGCTTTTCCGCCTTTGTTATCACGCGGGAAAGCATAAAGCATCGTCGGTTGTTTTTCGGCAAATTTCAGAGCATCGCCCATTGGTTTTCCGCTCATAAGCATCGGTAAATCGTAAGCAGTTGGCAGGATAAGGATGACAAAATAATTTTCCGTGAGCATCGCATCATGAACCATGTTAAAACCCTGTTGCGGCATTTTATAGAGCGTTTCGGCTTTGCCCGTTTTATTATTGACGTGGATTATATGCATCGTTCCCGGCGGGCGTTTTTCAAATCCCCACGCGTACATATCGTTTGTTTTCGCGTCAAAACGCGGATGTGCGGTAAAGGTCAGATAATTTGGCACAACGCCACCGAAATTCTCATAACCTTCAAAATCAAAATTTTCGGGGTTAATTTTCGTTGGCAGACCACCTTCGGACAATCCAAGTAATCCGCCACGCCATTCGATTATGTTTACGCTCGGTTGGTTTTTTCCGCCTTGTTGATTGGGGATTGACGTACCATATTCGCCGTAGATCATCTTGCCTGCTTTTTGTTCTTTTATGCGTCCCGGCGTCGGAATGTAGCGACCCTGCAAGGTAACTTTGCCGTTGCGAAAACGCCAAGCCGCTCCATAAGCATCGCCATCAAAGAGATGTCGCAACGTAACTCCAAAACGACTCGATTGTCCCGGGGCAGTTCGGAAAAGATTTCCGTTCAAAGATTTTGGAACTTTTCCATCGATTTTGAGCTTTGTCCAAACGCCTTCACCGCTTGCATTCTGTGTTGCCAGATAACGCATAGATTTTTTGGAATCACCCAAAAATCTTCCAAAGACATCTAAATCCAATAATCCCAAAGCACCTGCACCGAGCAACATTTTTGAAAAATCACGTCTTGAAAATTGCATAAATTTTATCTCCTTTTGATGTTATGCAAAGTCTAACGTCATTTTGTAGAAGTTTGTTTTCACTTTCCGACGAACTGCAAGACTTTCGGATGAACTGTCCGAAATCAGAGATAAACTGCATCGCTTGGATTTAACTTTTTTGAGATTTGGTTAAAATGGTTAGAGATTTACAAGAGAGTTTGCCCACGAATAACACGAATGGATACGAATAGAAGATAAATTATATTTAAATGAATATTTGTCCGCTATTGGTTAGAATTTCTTTTCTTATTATTCGTGCCAATTCGCGTAGATTCGCGGGCAAAATAAAAAACTATGACAATGAGATTAAATTGGTTAAAAGGATGTGCGACGGCACTTGTTACGCCGTTTAAGAAAGACGGTTCGATTGATGATGAATGTTTTAAGGCATTAGTTGAGAGACAAATAAAAAACGGCGTGAAATTGCTCGTTCCGTGCGGAACAACTGGCGAAAGCGTTACGATGAGCGAAGACGAACGTTTGCACGTTATCAAGATGACGGTTGAAGTTGCAAAAAAGCATAAAGACGCAAAAGTTATCGCTGGAACGGGAAGTAACAACACCGCCGCGACGATTGATTTCACAAGAAAAGTTCGCCGAATCGGTGCGAATATGGCACTTGTCGTCGGACCTTATTACAACAAACCGACGCAAGAAGGATATTTTAGACACTTCAAAGAAATCGCCAATTCCGTAAAGAAATTTCCAATAATGCTTTACAACGTTCCAGGGCGAACTGCTTCAAACATCACTGCGGAAACCCAAGTCCGTATTGCTGAAGAATGTCCCAACATCGTCGCAACAAAAGAAGCATCCGGTGATTTTTCACAAATTATGCAGATTGTTCAGAATCGTCCGACAAACTTCCGTGTATTTTCAGGTGACGATGCGATTACAGTCCCAATGCTCTCGATCGGCATAGACGGTTTGGTCTCGGTTTGTTCAAATGAAATTCCAAAAGAAACTTCCCAAATGGTTGAAGCAGGATTAAAAGGAAATTTCTCAAAAGCTCGCCGAATTCATTACAAGATCCTTGATTTGACGGAAACAAATTTCATCGAAGCGAATCCCGCTCCGGCAAAATTTGTGATGAAAGAAATGGGCTTACTCGAAAACAACTTACGTTTGCCACTTGTGCCTGTTTCAAGAGCGAGTCAGAAAAAATTGAAGGCTATTTTGGAAGAATTGAAATAGGAAATTTGAAAAAATAATATCGTCCCTGAAAGGGACAGATTCAATAGCGTCGGGAGAATCCCGACGAATTGTAACAACGCAAAATCCGTCCCTGTAGGGGACGAACAGGTTATGGCACAAACATTGGTCAGTTTATACGTTCACGTAATTTTTTCGACAAAAAATCGTGCAAATTTGATTACGCCGGAAATCGAACCGGATTTGTTCTCATACATCGGCGGAATTTTGAACAACAATAAATCAAAACTGCTTGCCGCGAACGGAACTGCCGACCACATACATTTGCTGGTCTCGCTTTATAAAAATCTGGGTTTAAGCGAACTTGTCGGCGATATAAAACGCGACAGTTCGGTTTGGATAAAGAAGCAAGATTCGCAATTTGATAAATTTTATTGGCAGGACGGTTACGGAGCGTTTTCAATCGGACATTCGCAGATTAAAAATGTGAAAAATTATATTGCCAATCAGAAAATCAAACACAAGGAAACAGATTTTAAGAACGAATTTCGCGGGTTTTTGCGAAAATATGAAATGGAATATGATGAGCTTTATGTCTGGGATTGATGTTCGTCCCCTACAGGGACGGCTCGAATGTTGACAATCAACGTCGGGTTGCACCCGACGCTATTAAATCTGTCCCTTTCAGGGACGGTTTCAAAAGCAAGCGAGAAGAAATTAAAAGAAATTTTAGATGATTTGGGTTAAAGATTATGAAACTAAAAACTATTTTGTTGATTATTGGTTTGACGATGTTTTTGACGTCTTGCACGACGCTTTCTGAATTTATCATCGTTAATGAATCAAATTCGGAGATCGAGATTGAATATAAAGTTAAAGATATGAATCTTATGGAGTCCGTCAGAACCACTTCTCCTGACAAGTTGGGAGGAATGAACCAAGATTGGAAACCCATTGCTGAGGACAGATTGCAGGTTGATAAAGCATCGGGAATTGTCAACGTAAAATTACCTGTGAATCGAGCGGTTGTTATTGAGTCAAAGGTTGATTACGGCGGACACGATGAAGGAAGCATTAACATCGAAAGCATTAAGATTAAGGGCGGAAGCGGCGAAAGAAATTTCGTTGGTAAAGAAGCTCAAACGCAATTTAAAAAACAGGAAAATAACTCTTACGTGATGTTTTACAAATAAAGTAATTTAAGCACCTAAAAATTACTCATGGAAGAAATTGAAACTTATTACTTGGTTGGACTTTGAAACTTGAATAAGTTGACGAAGTAAGAGATATGAATCGTCGAATTTCTGCTACTCTTTTACTCGAACCGCAGTTGAATGAAAATTACGGGAAAATAAAAACAGATTTTTACATTAGCCAAAATGAAAATGATTAAACAAACATTTTATTTATCTTTAATTATCTGTCTATCTGTATTTTTAACATCTTGTTCAACGCTGAGCGAGTTTATGATTATCAATAAATCAGGTTCGGTTATTGAAATTGAATACAAGGTCAAAAATATTGCTAATTATGAAAAGCCTAGAATCACCTCGGCGGAAAAGACAACGGGTATGTCAAAAGGTTGGCAACAGATAGAAAAAGATAATCTGGAAATCGATGAAGCTACCAGAACTATCAAGATAAAATTGCCGTCAGGGAAAGCTGTGATAGTTGCTGCTGAAGTAAATTATTCAGGGCATGATAAAGACGAAATAAATATTGAAAGCATAAAAATTATGAGTGGTGGCAGCATGGATTATGTAGGCAAGCAAGCTCAAAGAGCATTTAAGAAACAAGAAAACAGCGATTACTCAATAATTTATGAGTAAAATCAGCCATACTTCCAAATAAATAAATGAAAAACCTACTTTACGAGAATGAAACAGAAAAGAACTTTTCTGTTCAAATAGGTAGTAAAGCACCTGATTTCGAACTCAAAACCTCAAAAGGAAATACCTGGCGGCTTTCCGATCATTTGGGGAAAATTATTGCATTGCTTTTTTATCCGAAAAATGAAACGCTTATTTGCACAAAACAAATGTGTTCCGTGCGTGACAATTGGAATGATTATTTGGAAACAAAAGCTACAATCGTAGGTGTTTCGCCCGGGACGGTAGAAGAGCATTCGGAGTTTTCAGGAAAACATAGACTACCTCTGATATTGTTGGCTGACGATGATCGAAGTATTACAGAATAATACAGCTTTCATTGGATTTTTCCGACCGCTTTTATGCGAGCGGTGGTTATCATTGATGCAAAAGGAATAATCCGTTCGAGACGCACAATGCTACGTGCCTTTCGACCATCCGACCGCTCCGTGATAACTTCAATCTACGCAGCTCGTTCGGATGCTTTGGCTGAAAAATACGATTCACTAAAGAAAAAATAAATAAGATAGAAATTATATAAAACAATGAGTTTACAAGAAGAAATAAAAGAGTTAACTGAAAAATCAGATTTTACAGCAAATGATCGAGAGATTTTTGAATCTTTTAAGGAGGCTTTACGGAAAGGCGAGATTCGTGCGGCAGAGAAAGATTCGGAAGGAAATTGGCGGACGAATGCGTGGGTGAAGCAGGGAATTTTGCTCGGGTTTAAGATGGGCGGAATGATCGAGATGTCGAAAGGCACGGAATCATTCAAGTTTTTTGATAAAGAAACTTATCCATTGCATCCGATGAGTTTGGAAGACGGCGTTAGAATTGTTCCGGGGGGTTCAACAATTCGGGATGGAAGTTATGTTGCAAAAAGCGTCGTTTGTATGCCGCCGATGTATATAAATGTTGGTGCTTATGTTGATGAAGGCACGATGGTTGATTCGCACGCACTCGTCGGAAGTTGTGCTCAAATCGGTAAAAATGTGCATCTTTCTGCCGCCGCTCAAATTGGTGGCGTTTTAGAACCAATCGGAGCGATGCCAGTTGTTATTGAGGATGATGTTTTGGTGGGAGGAAATACGGGGGTTTATGAAGGAACAATTGTTCGGACACGAGCAGTTTTAGCCTCAGGCGTAATCTTGACTCGTTCGACTCCCGTTTTCGACTTACCGAACAATAAAATTATTAAAAGCGATGGTGAAAATCCTCTTGAAGTTCCTGCAAATGCAGTTGTCGTACAAGGTTCTCGCAATATTACAAGCGGTTTTGGTAAAGAAAATGGTTTATCACTTTATGCACCAATCATCGTCAAATACCGCGATGAAAAAACGGATTCTTCGACACAGTTAGAAGATTATTTAAGATAGAATCTTATTAAATTATGAATTTACTGCTGAAAAAATTGACTAAAAATTTTAGTATCATTATTTTCATATGCCTCTTGGCAAGCAGCATTACGTTCTCTCAAGATAAGAAATCAAAGAACCAAAAATATCAGAAGTTAAGACTTTTTATTACAGATAAAAATGGAAATTTAATTACTGATATAGATAGAAAAGATCTACGTTTACGGGTAAATAACATAGAAATAACTGATTTTACGTTGGAAACCGAAACGGCACCCTTGCTTTATGCTTTATCAATGGATAATTCGGGGTCTATGCGATTTTTGTTGAACGATGTGATTGATTCTTCAAAGAGAATTATAAATCAAAACAGTCCTCAGGATGGAACTGTTTTAATGCGTTTTGTGGATTTGAAGAAAATACAAGTTACAGACAGGTTTACTTCTGATACTAATTATCTTAGTAAAATTTTAGATAGTTTTTACGTTCAAGGTGGAAAAACCGCATTGGTTGACGCTATTTATAAAAGTGTTGAGATAGTTGCTGGTCAAAAAGGTATAGGTAAAAATTATCGTCGATTTGTGATTGTTATTTCAGATGGTGAAGATAGAATGAGTCTAAAAAGCAATAGAGAATTAATTAAATTATTAGAGAAGGAAAACGTTCAAGTTTTCTTCATAGGTTTATTACAAGATCTGCAGAAGCGACGATTTGGATTTAGGTATAGTCCTAGAAAAAAAGCAGAAAAGTTTATCAGAAGCATTGTTGAGGCAAGTGGTGGGGTAGCTGTTTTTCCCAAAAAGAGTGAAAATATCAATGACTTTGCTGATAAGATAATTCCGAGTATGCGAAACCAAAAATATATTAAGTTTAAGCTTCCCAATGATTTAATGAATTTGAATATAAAAATAAAACTATCAAAAAATTCAAATAAAAAAGACTTGGTTTTTTTCACTCATCAACTCAAATAGTCGCAATTTTCCAACATTCTTCCTCTCAGTGCCTGTTTCTAAACTAATTCAACACTAATTCAAACATATAAAATCAATTGTAATAGCGATAAGTATTTTACAGAGAACCAATACAAAGTTATTATCAAAAGCTATGATTCCAAGCGAAAAACAAGATGAATTTCGAGTGCCGAAGCGTCTGCAAGGGATGCAGAAATCGAATATACGGCAAATTTTTGATAGTGCTTTGCCGGGAAGTATTAATTTTGGACTCGGACAACCTGATCTGCGGACGGCGGAATGTATTCGTAATGAGGCGATTCGCGTCATAAATGAAGAGCCGCTTGGATATACATCACACGCCGGTTTGCCGCAGTTGCGTGAGAAGATTGTTGGTGAATATCCGCATCTGGACATTACAGCAGATGATTGTATTATCACGGTCGGTTCAAATGAAGCTCTGTTTTGTGCTTTGATGACGCTTTGTGAAGAGGGTGATGAGGTAATGGTGCCGAATCCTGCGTTTCCAGCATATCCGGCAATCAATAATTTGGCGGATGCGGAGACGGTTTTGTATCGTTTGCCGAAGGAAAAAGGTTTTGGGTTTGACGCAAATGAATTTGAAAAAGTTATCACAGATAAAACCCGTGCGGTGATTGTTTTGAGTCCTTCAAATCCCACGGGCAGAACGCTTTCAAAAGAAGACCTCCAGACTATTGCAAAAATTTTGGAAGGAACGGGAATTTATGCTGTTTCGGACGAGATTTACCGCGAACTTTATTTTACGGACGAGCGTCCTGCTTCGATCTCGGAATTTTATGAAAAAACTTTGGTTGTCGGTGGTTTGTCAAAAAATATGTCGATGACGGGTTGGCGTATGGGATGGCTTTTAGGCGTGCCGGAAGCGATGAAAAAGGCACTCGTCGTTCACGGCTACAACACAGTTTGTGCTTCGACGATTACACAAAAGGCTTCGCTTGCATACTGGACGGAAGACGGGAAACGCGAAGAAGCCGAGGCAAGAGAAATCTACAAAAGTCGCCGTGATTTGCTCGTGAAATTGATTGATGAAGAGTTGGGATTAAAAGCCGTTTCACCCGAAGGAGCATTTTACTCGATGGTTGATATTTCTGAGATCGGCGAAGAAATGGATATCGTCAATAAGTTTTTAGAAAATCGCGTAATTACCGTCAACGGCTTGGGATTTGGCGACGAAGCAAAAGGATTTTTGAGGATTTCATTCTGTGCAAGTGAAGATGACATACGCGAAGGTATCAAGAGAATGAAACAAGCTTTGAGCATTTAACATTTATCATTTATCATTTGTCTTTTTGCTGAATGATAAATGATAAATGAGGAATGATAAATGAGTAATAAATATCGTGTAGGAATTTTAGGAGCGACGGGAACTGTCGGACAGAGATTTTGCCAGCTTTTGGAAAATCATCCGCAGTTTGAGATTACTGCTTTGGCGGCTTCTGAGAGATCGGTTGGGAAACCATATCAAGAAGCTTGTGCGTGGAAACTTTCGACGCCAATGCCTGAAAATGTGAAAGATATAGAGGTTGTACCAATTGCACCTCCGCTTGATTGTGATTTTGTGTTTTCAAGCTTGCCATCGTCGGTTGCAAGAGAAACAGAAGAGGCATTTGCAAGAGCAGGTTATCCCGTGATTAGTAATTCATCTTCATATCGAATGGAAGAAGATGTTCCGCTTCTGATTCCTGAAATTAATCCTGATCATCTAGGTCTAATTGAAAAACAACAAGAGAAACGAGGGTTTGATCGCGGATTTATCATAACTAATCCTAATTGTGCAGTAATTAGTTTTGCCCCGCCGTTGGCAGCTTTGGATCGAGCATTTGGAGTGGAATCAGTTATTGTTACGACTATGCAAGCCGTCTCCGGAGCAGGTTATCCGGGGGTTGCAAGCCTAGATATTTTTGACAACGTTCTGCCATACATTGCAGGAGAAGAACCAAAAGCCGAAACCGAAGCTCAAAAAATTCTTGGTAAATTAGAAGATGAAATAATTGAAAAAGCGGATTTTACAGTTTCAGCTCAGTGTTTCAGGGTTGGGGTGATTGATGGACATACGGCTTCTGTTCGCGTAAATCTACAGCGCAGTGCAACATTAGAAGATGTAAAGCAGGCAATGATTGATTTTCCTTCATTGAATTTACATTCTTCGCCTGACCAATTTATTTCTGTATGTGATGAACCTTCACGTCCACAGCCTCGCTTAGATAGAGATAACGGAAATGGAATGACCGTTACAGTCGGACGTTTATTCCCCGATAATATTTTTGATTATCGTTTTGTGGCTTTAAGTCACAACACAGTTCGAGGAGCTGCCGGAGCAGCAGTTTTGAATGCAGAATTATTGATTGATAAGAAATTAATCTAGAAAAAAGAGTTTGCCCGCGAATAGCACGAATAATACGAACGAAAAATCAATTATTTGTGTAGATTAGTGTGATTCGTGAGCAAAAAAGCCTGGATAAAACATTATAATGATTGAAAGATATACATTGCCCGAAATGGGGGCGATCTGGACGCTTCAAAATAAGTTTCAAAAATGGTTGGATGTGGAAATCGCTGTCTGTGAAGTTCACGCTGAAGACGGAACAATTCCACAGGAAGATTTAGAAAACATAAAATCCAAAGCGGCTTTTACAGTTGAGAGAATTAACGAAATTGAAAAAGTTACCGATCACGACGTAATTGCATTTACGACAAATTTAGCTGAAAACATCGGTGATTCGGCACGTTTTGTTCATTATGGTTTAACTTCTTCAGACGTTGTGGACACGGCGAATGGCTTGTTACTTAAAGAAGCATGTGAGCTTTTGCTTGAAAAAGTTGATGGTTTACTTGAGGTTTTGAAACGTCGTGCTTATGAATTCAAAGACACACCGCAAATTGGGCGAACTCATGGAATTCACGCTGAACCTACTTCATTCGGAATGACTTTCGCCCTTTGGTATGCGGAAATGCAACGCAACAAAGAGCGTCTTGAAAAAGCAAAGGAAATAGTTTCCGTTGGAAATATCTCAGGTGCAGTTGGAGCGTTTGCACATTTGAACCCTGATGTTGAAGAAAGAGTTTGCGAGCGTTTGGGGTTAAAACCCGCACCGATCTCGACGCAAGTTATTCAAAGAGACCGTTATGCAGAATACCTTTCAACGCTTGGAATTATTGCATCTTCTTTAGAAAAGATGGGCTTAAACGTCCGCCATTGGCAACGCACGGAAGTCCGCGAAGCTCAAGAAAAATTTAAGACTGGACAAAAAGGTTCGTCAGCAATGCCGCACAAACGCAATCCGATTTTGTCGGAGAAGATTTGTGGTTTGGCAAGAACTGTTCGGGCAAATGCGATTGTTGGAATGGAAAACGTAGCTCTTTGGCACGAGCGGGACATTTCTCATTCTTCGGCGGAGAGAGTTGTTTTTCCTGATTCATCCGTAACGCTTGATTATCTGCTAGCAAAAACGACGTCATTGCTCGATGGTTTAGTTGTTTATCCTGAAAATATGCTCAAGAATTTGAATCTAACACGCGGTTTGATTTTCAGTGGACAATTGATGCTTGCCTTAACTCAAAAGGGAATTTCGCGGGAAGAAGCATATAAATGGACACAGAGAAATGCGATGAAAGTTTGGGATGAGGGAGGCGAATATAAAGATTTAGTACAAAATGATGCGGACATTTCTTCACATTTATCAAGCGAAGAAATTGCCCGCGTATTTGATGTGAAACACTATCTACGAAATGTAGATAAGGTGTTCAAGAGAGTTTTTGATTAAACCCATTTTTGAGCTAAGTTTCCGACGACTGGGAGTTTGAATTCGTTTCCGCCAAAAGCTTTGATCGCAGCGAAGATCAAGCCGCCTAAAAAGACTAAAACTGCTCCAAGCGAAATCAAGGTCATTAATAATGCAACAATAGCTCCGAGACCTTCTGAAACTGCTCCGAGTGCGATTCCAAGAATTGCACCTAAAATTGTTAAAACGATTACCGTAGCGATATAAGCAACTGCCCATAGAACAGACTGGAGAGCGTGGAAACGAACAAATTTATTGTCTTTCTCAATAAAAATGAGAACTAATGCTACGATTCCAATAATGTAGCCGATCAATGCTGTAACATTTCCATCAAGCCCAAGTGCAGATTTTTCATTTTCCATAGTTTTATTTTTTCCTCTTGTTTTTAATTAAATTAGATTTATTATTGCACGCTTTGCAAACTTTTTTCCTTTGAATAGGGAGTTTTTCAAGTTTAGCTACCACTCATTCAAATTTATTTGGATGTTTGTTTTTTCCTCAAATTAGTAAACGATTAATGTCGGCTTTCTTGCAATAAAGTTTGAAATTACCGTGAATTTAACATAAAGACGTTGCATATCTCAAGAATTTGCGTAAAATTTTATTTTTTTATTGGAGAAATTTATGAAAGCTAAAGTTTATGTAACATTAAAACCAAGCGTTCTTGATCCGCAAGGAAAAGCAATTCATCACTCGGCTGAATTACTCGGTTTTGAGAATATTGGCGATGTGCGACAAGGTAAGTATTTTGAAATCGCATTAAGTGCTGATATGTCAGAAGAGGAAGCAAAAAATACAGCAGAAAAAATTGCTAAAGATGTGCTTGCAAACCCCGTTATTGAAGATTACAGGGTCGAGTTAGTAACCGGCTAATTTCAAATTGTACATTGATTTATAATTGTTTCTAACAAACCTGTTTCATTACATTAACAACTAACAAACATCTATTTAACAAATACTATTATGAAATTTGGAGTTATAGTTTTTCCCGGTTCAAATTGTGATCATGATGCTTATCATGTAATCAGCAAACATGTCGGTCAACCCGTAGATTTTATTTGGCATAAGGAGACGGATTTAAGTCAGTATGATGCGATTATTGTCCCCGGCGGATTTTCCTACGGAGATTATTTGCGTGCAGGAGCTTTAGCTAGATTTTCGCCCGTGATGAATGCGGTAAAAGATTTTGCTGCTGAAGGGAAATTTGTTTTCGGGATTTGCAATGGATTTCAGATTTTATGCGAAGCGGGATTGTTACCCGGAGCTTTGATGCGAAACGAGGGACTACATTTTATTTGTAAGCACGTAAATATCAGAGTGGAAAACAATGAAACCCCATATACAAATGAGATTGAAGAAGAAAAAGTGCTCTCAATACCGATCGCTCACGCAGAAGGAAATTATGTTTGTGATGATGAAACTTTTCATCAACTAGAGGAAAACAATCAGATAGTCTTTCGCTATTGTGAAGAAGATGGTGGAGTAAGCGAAGATTCAAATCCCAATGGTTCACGTTCAAATATTGCGGGTATCTGTAATTTAGATAGAAATGTTTTAGGAATGATGCCTCATCCCGAAAGAGCCTGTGAGGAACTATTGGGTTCAAATGATGGAAGGGAAATATTCCGTTCTATTTCAAACTCAATCGCTACTTTGGTTAGCTAAAATTTATATTTTTCTATTGCTTGTACCAAAAAATTTCTAAAGCATAATCTCTGGCACCTTTGTCTGTATCTAAAATTTGGATGATAGTTGTGTAATTATTTTGTATGTTTGGTTGTTGAATAACCCGAGCATTTCCACGACCCTCATCTTTTTTCACATCAACCCTTAAGCTATTGTCTTTCTGAAGTCTGGATGTGAAGCTAAATGTTCCCGGAGGATAGCTTTGACCTGAGATGGTCTTAACCTGAAGATTTAAATCTCTAATAACCAGCTGGACTTCGTTATCAACTTTCCCACGCCAAAAAACTCTTCCGACGATTAAGCGATTTTCATCCTCTTCGATCTCATCGTCATCATCTTTTTTATTGCCTTCGTAGAGTCTAAATTCGTTATTCAAATTGCTTATGGTTTCCGTGACACTTTGCCACTCAGATTGGTTCGACCTAAACCTTGCAGTTCGACGAGTCATATTTGAAAGAATTTTCCCTGACATACGAAGTTCTTCTGCAGAGCGTTTGCGATCAATTAAATTTTCTATGAGTTTTGCACTCACATACATCTGTTCAGCCAAGAAAGCTTGTTCGAGATCATCACGCGAATTTTCGCTTCTCTTTTTAATTTTTTTTGAGGTCAATTCTATCAATTTGTCAGTTTGATTTTTTAACTGGTCAGCCAATTCTTCCAAACGCGAGAAGTTTTGTGCTTGTATATTCAATGCAAAAAGCAAAATTAAGAAGATAAATGTAAATCTTTTCATAGAATAATTCCCTCAATAAAAATCTCGTTGTCTTAAAAGTTTGAGGATAAAAGAATGGATGAATTTGCCTAAAATTTTATTTGGTTTTAATACTCTTTAATTACTAAGCCCTCTTCGGAAAGCTTCCAGTCTAAAACTTTGACTTCCTGCTCGGCGTCTAAAACTTCTTCAACTTCATTTTTACGACCTTCTTCGCAGAAAAATGCAATACATCCGCCGCCGCCAGCACCACAGACTTTAGTTGCTATCGCCCCATTTGATTCAGCTTTTTCAATGATTTCATCCATCCAGGGGGTGGTGATATTCGGTGAAAGACGTTTTCTTAGCGGATGTCCTTTTTTTAAGATTTCACCTGTTTTTTCCCAGTCTTTTTCAAGCAGTGCTTCTCTTAATTCAAGTGAGCCATCTCGTATTCCATCAAATATTTCAAATAGTTCTTTATCACCATCTATATGACGTTTGGTAATTTCCCAGTTATTAGTTCCTGAGTTTCTAGGTTCACCTGTGTAAATTACAACGATTCTATCTTCCAAGGTTTTTGTATCAACTTCTAGTGCTTCCCGTTCCATTCCATCTGCTCGAAAATGTATGCAAGCGACACCTCCGTATTGAGCAGAATAATAATCCTGATAACCAGCAGGAACTTTAATTACCGTCGTTTCAACATTAGCCGCGATGGGAATAAATCTTTCGGGTGAATAACGATTTCCGACGAGTTTGTTTAGTGCCCCGATGCAGGCAATATTTAGAGTCGAAGAACCTGCAAGTCCTGCTCCGGCGGGGGCTTGCGATTCCGTCGTCATATTGAAACCAACCTCGGGTTTGAAGAAATAAATCAGTTTAGAAAGCAATTCAAGGCGACGTTCATCTTTTAAACTACCAATGTTTTCGACAGAAGTTTCAAATTTTGCACGTCGGTCAATGGATTCAATGACAATTTTGCTGTCATTTCGTGTTTCTATTTTACATTTGGCTAGGAGGCTAACCGCAAAGTTTACAGTTGCTGCACCTTCGTGAAACAAGAAAATTGGCGGAATATCAATAGTCCCACCAGCTAAATCAACTCTTGTCGGGGCAGATGATTCGATTATCACAGATTGTTTTCCTCTAAAATATTAAAGAATAAGAATTTAAGATTACTCGAAAAGATATTACTTCAAAATAATAAAAAATGCAGTTGAGGGAGTGGATTTTCACATTGGCGGGTTATTCGCCGACGACTTTAGCTTTTTTTTTAACAGTTTGCCCAAGATTTTCAGACTCTTTTTTTCTGTCTCTATCGGGACTTTGTGAATGACCTATGTGAAGTTTTTCTTCTATATCATGCAATTTTTCTTCGATCTTATGAATCGTTTCAGGATCAGCATCCTCAATTTTTTGCGAAAGAAGGAATTTTTCTATCAGATAAAAAGAAATTATTCCAACGAGTGCAATAAAGAATAATGCGACACCGATTTGTTTGACGTCTCCGATAATGGTTGTGATCGCCCCGCTGAAAAAATATCCGACGCTTGAAAGCATCAGAACCCAAATCGAACAGCTTATGAAATCCAGAATTATAAATTTTCGGAATGGCATTCTTCCGACTCCGTTAAACAGACACATCGCGGTTCTGATGCCATAGATATATTTTGAAACAATTAATGAGAATCCACCAAATTTTTCGATGAGACGTTCGATTCGGGGCTGAGCCATTTTGTAAAAACTGTAATTCTCAACAGATTTTCGAAACAATCGTCCAATTGTATAACCGAAGGTATCGCCCACCATACCGCCAAGTGTTCCGAAGATATAAACCTTCAAAAAACTGTATGGTCCGAAATATCCATTGTGAGCTAAAACCCCGGCAAGTAAGAGTGTTATATCACCTTCAACAGTGCAAAGTGCAAAAACTGCATAAATACCGTATTGCTCAAATAATTGGTAAAATTGTTGTTCCATAAAGCCAAATTCTAGGGGTTTTTACCAAATGACAGAATATAAAAGAGTAACTTTATCAAAGGTTTGAGTCAAACCTTTCGCTATATGGTAAATTTGTTTGACACTGGCGATAGTTGCGAATAAAATCGCCATAGTTTCCTTCCTTATAGATTGTTGCTAAAAGTTTGTAAATAATGGATGAAAATACCACACAAAATGTAAGGCTCGTTGGGGTTGAAGTCAAAAATTCTGAAATGGTTGCTGTTTGTCTAGAAAAAAGTGGCAAAATAGTTGATTCATTAAGAACCCCTTTAGTTATTGAAGAAGAAACCGCTCCCCAACTTATAGAGTTTATAGATCAAGCGAGAAATAAATTTGGAGACTTTAAGAAATTAGGTGTTGCTGTACCAGGACTTTTTAATCGTTTGACAAAAAAGGTAGTTTACTCAAAGCATATACCTGAGCATGCAGAGATTGATCTGTTGAATGAACTTGAAAATGCCACTAAATTAAGCATTTATATCGAAAACGATGCTAATGCGGCTGCTTATGGAGAGTATTTTCTCGGAGCCGGACGCGGAAATAAAGATATATTTTATGTAACACTCGGAATGGGAATCGGTGGTGCTTTGATTTTTCATGGCAAACTCTGGCACGGAGTCTCCGGATTTGCGGGAGAATTCGGACATATGACTATTAACTCCGAAGGTATGAAGCTTGAAGATGTAGCTTCTTCAGCCAATATAATTCGTCGCGTTAAAAATTGGTTTCATCAAGATCCAACTTCATCTTTAAATTTGGTTGGTGAAGATAACATAACTATTTCTGATGTTGTCAGAGCTGCTAATGAGGAAGATGATTTTGCTCAATTAATGTTAGAGAGAACAGGAACTTATGTAGGGACGGCAATTGCCGGAGTAATTAATCTCTTAAATATTGAGAAAGTTATTGTTGGCGGCGAGATAATGACAGCGGGACATTTAGTATTAGACGCAATTGTCCAAAGATGTAAAGAACTCGCATTTGCACCAAGCTTTGAAACGGTTGAAATGGTTGAAGGAGAGCTTGGTGAAAACGCAAGTGCTATAGGCGTGGCATTAATTTCCGATATGGAATTATAAATACAAGCTTTTTTAATTGATTAAATAAAAAAAACTTAATAATGTTAATCAGCTAATCTAATTATGTGAAAACTTGCACAAAAACCATAAAGAAATTATTTTGTAGTAGAATTTGCGGAATTTATAAGATTAGGTAAAATCAACAAGTAAGTTTTGCAGTAGGTCTTAATAAATTAACAATTTGGTTCGTCTGATTTTCAATCTTGGATAATCACTTTAAATCTAAGATTAGGGTGAACTATTTTCTTTAAAAACACTAAAAATAAGAGATAAATAAAGATGGCTCAACTCTTTCATCGTGGAGCGAATAACATAGCTAAGGCAAGTCTTGTTATAGCGGTACTTCTAGCTGGTGTTGCATTTTACGCTTACACTCAGCTCGCACGTTCGTCATATTTGACCGGTCGCTATTTAGAAAAACAACAGCCAGTTCAATTTAGTCATAAACACCACGTCGGTGATGATGGTATTGACTGTCGCTATTGTCATACATCGGTAGAAACCTCTGCCTCGGCAGGGATTCCACCGACACAGACTTGTATGAATTGTCATAATCAGCTTTATGCAGATCAAGAATACTTAGAACCTGTTCGGGCAAGCTATCGTGATAACAAACCTATCAAATGGGAAAGAGTTCACGATTTGCCCGGTTATGCGTATTTCAACCACAGTATTCATGTAGCAAAAGGTGTCGGTTGCTCAACCTGTCACGGACAGATAGATAATATGCCGGCGGTTTATCAGGAAAATACACTTCAAATGGAATGGTGTTTGTCCTGTCACCGACAGCCGGAGGATTTTATCCGACCGAAATCTGAAATCTACAATATGCAGTGGAAGGACAGCAATCTAACTGCTGAGCAGAGATTAAAGCTGAAGGCAGACTATAAGATTCGCAGTAAAGAGTTGTTGACAAGTTGTTCAACCTGTCACAGATAAAAAGGGAAATAAATCAAAAATTCTAATTGCAAAATTACTTCTACAATCGACTTCATTTAATTTTGCACTTTTAATTGAGGAAAACGAATGGCAAGCAAAGACAGTAAAGCTAACTTTGCATTACTAAAAAATAAAATTCTCCAACAAAGCGGTAAAAAATACTGGCGTAGTGTTGAAGAATTTGTTGATGCACCTGAATTTGAGGAATACGTTAAATACGAATATCCGGAACAAGCAGAAGAATGGGACAGTTCTTTGAGTCGCCGTAACTTCATCAAAGTTATGGGGGCGTCATTGGCGTTCGCAGGGCTTAGTGGATGTGTTATCCAGCCTGCTGAGAAAATTGTTCCGTATGTTATTCAGCCTGAAGAAATAGTTCCGGGTAAGCCTTTGTTTTTTGCTACAGCAATGTCACTTGGTGGTGTAGCTACAGGGGTTTTAGGACGTTCAAGCGAAGGTAAACCAACTAAAGTTGAAGGTAATCCGGAACATCCGGGAAGTTTGGGTGCAACGGATGCACTAGCTCAAGCTTCAATTTTGAATCTGTATGATCCTGACCGTTCCAAGGAAATTTCGTTCCGCGGTGCTCCTAAAACATGGCAATTATTCATAAATGAATTAAGAACAAAGGTTGAGGAAAATCGTAGCAACGGCGGTGCAGGAATTAGATTTTTGACAGAAACTGTCACATCTCCTGCTTTAATTGACCAATTCAAGCGTCTTTTAGAAGAATTGCCAAATGCAAAACTTGTTCAATATGAGCCAATCAATGATGATAATGCCATTGCTGGTTCAAAGATGGCTTTCGGTTCACCTGCTCAACCTGTTTATAAGTATGACAAAGCCGATCGAATTCTATCTCTAGATGCTGACCTATTTTCTAAATTCAATGTTCGGTACATAAAAGATTTCTCAAAAAGTCGTTCATTAGCTAATGGCAAGAAAGAGATGAATCGTTTGTATGCGGTTGAAACAACCTTGAGTTTAACTGGGGCAAAAGCGGATCACCGTTTAGCCGTTAAGCCAAGCCAAATGGTGGAGATAGCTAAAGCAATTGCTAAAGCTATGGGTGTTTCAGGGGCTAGCTCAAGCTACAGCGAAAATGCCAAGTGGATCGAAGAGATGGCTAAAGATTTACAATCAAACAAAGGTAAATCTCTTGTCGTTGTTGGCGAAAATCAACCGCCAATGGTTCATGCACTTGCTTACGCAATGAATGATGCCTTAGGAGCAGTTGGGCAAACAGTTGATTACATTGAGCCTTTGAGACCAAATCCGAATAAGTTGCAAAGAGAGCAACTTGCCGAATTAGTTAAAGATATTGATGACAACAAGGTAAAAATGCTTGTTGTTTTGGGAGGTAACCCCTCTTACAACACACCTGTTGATCTCAAGCTAGACCTAAAGAGATTGGAAAAAGTTCCTTTTAGAGTTCATTTGGGTGAATACAGAGATGAAACCGGTGTTCTCTGCCAATGGCACGTTGCGGGAACTCATTATTTAGAATCTTGGGCTGATACGAGAGCCTTTGATGGAACAGTTTCGATAGCCCAACCTCTGATTGAACCGCTTTATGATGGTCGGTCAATTTACGAGGTAGTGCAGCTTTTCTTCAAAGAAAACTATGAAAAGAAAAGTTACAATGTAGTTCAAGAATTCTGGCAAACACAAGGATTAAAAGCGGCACCTTCAACCGCAGCAACCACTCTTGGTTCTTCCAGCAAGGAGTCTTCTGACGAAGAGAACAAGGAAGCAGATACCACGGAGGAAAAAGCGCAGACTACTCCAACACCTGCTCCTGTGGCAACGCCGGAAGCCGCTCCACAAGCAACGACTGCCTCTACAAATGGTGCAGCCGCTCCGAAAACTTTTGAAGATAATTGGAGAAAGGTCGTTCACGACGGAATTATTCCTAATTCACAGGCGGCAACTAAGACTGTTTCCGTTAGCACAGACTTTCTAAGTGAATCAACGGAAGAATTAAAAGGTGATGGAGACCTAGAGATTGCCATTTTGCCTGACCCATCAGTTTATGATGGTCGGTTTGCAAATAACGGCTGGCTACAAGAGTTACCCAAACCTTTGAACAAGATAACTTGGGAAAATGTGGCTTTGATAAGTCCAAACACAGCCCAGAGATTAGGCATTAATCAAAGTAAGGAATACAACGATTACGCTGGTGGGGAATTAGGAAGATCCTTCATTACAACCAAAGGTGGAAATATGAATTCCGATCTTCTTGAGGTCACATACAATGGCGGGAAGATTAAAGAAAAAGTTCCTGCTTGGATTGCACCGGGACAGCCCGATGACGTGATTACTCTCTCTATGGGATATGGGAGAACCCGTGCAGGTCGGATTGCCGGTATGAAGCTGGATATTTATGGAGCTACAAATACTGAAGCAAATTCACTTGGTTATAGTGTCTTCGATGTTCAGAAGTCGGATTCATTGTGGTTCGGAAAAGGTTCTGTAACAAACACAAATGTTCAAACCACAATCGCTTCAACGCAAATTCACTTCAATATATCTGAAAGCGAAGTAGGTAATCGTGACCTCGTTAGAGTCTGGGATATGGATAAGTTCGAAAATCCCGGAGAGTATGAAAAACCGGAGAAGCAATATAAAAAATCGCTGTATGGAAATGAGTTCGACGATGTTTATAAAGAACATAATCGTTGGGCGATGACCATTGATTTGAATTCTTGTGTGGGTTGTAATTCCTGTGTGGTTGCATGTCAGTCTGAAAATAATATTCCTGTTGTAGGAAAAGAACAGGTCGAACGCAGCCGTGAAATGCATTGGATGAGAATTGATGCATATTACAAAGGCGATGACATTACAGATGCAAGCAAAGTTGAAGGACCACATTTCCAACCTGTCTTATGTCAGCAGTGTGAGCAAGCTCCTTGTGAAGTTGTATGTCCCGTTCACGCAACCGTTCACAGTGCAGAAGGTTTGAATGATATGGTTTACAACCGTTGTATCGGAACACGTTATTGTTCAAACAACTGTCCATACAAGGTTCGCAGATTTAATTTTCTACTTTACCAAGATTGGGATACACCACAATACAAAATGATGCGTAACCCGGAGGTTAGCATTCGTAGTCGTGGTGTGATGGAAAAATGTACATATTGTACGCAAAGAATTTCTGCTGCAAGAATTGAGGCTGAAAAGGATGGACGTGAGATCAGAGATGGCGAAGTCGTAACTGCTTGTCAGTCGGCTTGCCCGGCAGATGCGATAGTCTTTGGAAATCTGAATGACAAAGATAGTCAGATAACGAAGAGTAAGAAAGACAAACGTAATTATGCTCTCTTAAATTACGAACTCAATACACAGCCGAGGACAACATATCTGGCAGGCGTTAAAAATCAAAATAAAGCAATGCCGGATTATGTTAAACCCGAGAAGAAAAAGGAAGGCGATCATTAAGCTCCAGTCATTTTAGACAAAATATAAGCTACGAGAAGCTATGCAAGACGCAAGAGACTTACAAGAAATTCAAGAGAAAATCTATCCACCAATGGTGGAAGGTGTGTACGATTATGGCACAGTAACGGATAAAATCAGTGATATCACGCTGAAAAAACGAACGCCTTATGGTTGGTTTATCGGTTTCGGAATATCATTTATTGTCGCACAACTTTTATTGTTGACCGTTACACTGCTTTTTGTGCAGGGGGTTGGAATTTGGGGTAATAACCAACCTGTCGGCTGGGCATTTCCAATCATCAACTTCGTTTGGTGGATTGGTATTGGACACGCAGGGACGCTGATTTCGGCAATTCTATTGCTCTTGAACCAGAAATGGCGGACTTCGATTAACCGTTTTGCTGAGGCAATGACGCTTTTTGCTGTTGCTTGTGCGGGGCTATTTCCGATTTTGCACACGGGTCGTCCATGGCTTGCATATTGGATGTTGCCATATCCAAATACCATGGCGATGTGGCAAAACTTCCGTAGTCCGCTGATGTGGGACGTTTTCGCGGTTACGACCTATGCAACGATTTCGCTACTGTTTTGGTATGTCGGATTGATTCCTGATATTGCTACACTTAGAGACAGAGCTAAAAATAAGTATTTCAAAGTTGCCTACGGTCTGTTGTCTTGGGGATGGAGAGGATCAGCCAGACACTGGCATCGTTACGAGATCGCATATCTTTTACTTGCAGGACTTTCAACACCACTAGTTCTATCCGTTCACTCAATCGTAAGTTTCGACTTCTCGGTTTCGCAATTACCGGGCTGGCACGCAACAATCTTCCCGCCATACTTTGTGGCAGGTGCTATTTTTGCAGGTTTTGCAATGGTGTTGATTCTCTGTATTCCGCTTCGTGTTTGGTACAACATGAAGGATTTAATTACAGACACACACCTTATTTATATGGGTAAGGTGATGCTTGCGACTGGTCTTATTGTTGTTTACGGGTACGCGATGGAAGCATTTTTTGCTTGGTACTCAGCCGCTCCTTATGAGCGTTATATGATGTACAACCGTATGTTCAGCGGACCTTATTGGTGGTCGTATTGGCTTCTGATTCTTTGTAATGGTATTTCGATACAGTTCTTGTGGTTCAAACGTTTTAGGGAAAGTCCGTTTTGGCTATTTGTAATCTCAGTCGTTGTAAGTGTTGGAATGTGGCTTGAGCGTTTTGTGATTATTGTTACGAGTTTGCACAGAGATTTCTTGCCGGGATCTTGGGGAATGTTTGCTCCGACAATCTTTGATTGGTCAATGTATATCGGAACGATCGGTTTCTTCTTTGCCTTGATATTCCTATTTGTAAGAATGCTCCCTGTGATCTCTATATTTGAGGTTAGAACTCTTTTACCCGATGCCAAGGTTGAGCATCATGGGCATGACCATGAACATTCGGGACAAGGAAGTGTCGGAAACTAAGTATTTAGTTTTTGACGAATTAATTGATATTTGTCCGTAATCAGAAAAATTTTGTCCGCACAATGATGCTAAGACAACTCACCCATGTCAAAATCATTTGCCAGCAAAACTGATTACGGGCAACCAAAACTATAAAAGTTTATGGAAAATAAAATTTACGGATTATTAGCAGAATTCGATACAACTACGGAAATAGTTGTGGCGGCAGAGAAAGTGCGTGATGCAGGATTTACTGAAACCGATGCTTTTTCACCATTTCCGATTCACGAAATGGATGAAGCCCTCGGTATAAAACGTAGCATCTTGCCATATGTTGTTTTCGCTGGTGGTATCGCCGGGTTGATACTTGGTCTAGGGCTGCAATATTACACCCATGTTATTGATTACCCGATAATTGTTGGTGGGCGTCCCCATTTTAGTTTACCTGCTTTTGTTCCACCTGCTTACGAAATGACAATTCTATTAGCTGGGTTTGCTGCTGTTTTCGGGATGCTGTTTATGAATGGTTTACCGAAACCTTATCATCCGGTTTTTAATGTCCCGAGATTTAATTTAGCAACAAGAGAGAAGTTTTTCTTGTTAATCAAAGCTGATGATCCGAAATATGATTATGAGGAAACAAAAGCATTTTTGGAAAGCCTTGATCCGCAGGAGGTTTTTGACGTAGATGAGTAAATTAATTAATCAAAGTTCAAAACTGCGTATGAGTAAAAAGCTTATTTATTCTTTATTGATTGCGGCTTTCTGTATTTCGGCAATCGGATGTCGTTATGACATGCAGGATCAGCCGCGTTATAAACCTTTTAAGGAAAGCGACTTTTTCAGCGATGAAAAAGCAATGCGTGATCTGCCTGAAAATACAGTTGCACGTGGAAACTTAAGAGAAAATAAAGCTTTTTACACAGGTAAAAAGGAAAATGCAGATCCGAATGTTCAAGTTGAAACCACAATGGATGAAGACGGAAACACGGTAGTTTCAAGTTTTCCAAATGCAATTGAGGAATTTCCAATACCTGTTACTAAAGAATTGCTTGATAGAGGTGAGCAGAGATACAAAATCTTTTGTATGGTTTGCCATGGTCCTGTCGGAGCAGGAGATGGAATGATTGTTAGACGTGGGTATCCAAAACCTTCAACCTATCATAATGATCGTTTGAGAAATGCACCTGTTGGACATTTTTACGATGTGATTACAAATGGTTGGGGCAAAATGAACGGATACGCATCACAAATTCCGGTCGCTGATCGTTGGGCAATTGTTGCATATATAAGAGCTTTGCAAATCAGCCAAGACCCGAATAGCAAAATGACTATGGATAAGTCCTCCACCGATTCAGCAGGCAATACGGATAATAAAGATAATGCAGATAATGCAGAAACTGAAAAAGATTCAGATAAAGCTGAATCAAGTGAAAATAAAGATGCAGACGGAGGTGAAAAATAATGGCTAATGACACCTTCAAGGCTCCTGAATCTATCAGCCGTTTATCAAACCTATTTTTAGGTGTAGGTGGCATATTCACTTTAATTTGGGCAGTTGGTTGTTACACTGATACTGAAAATGCACTACGCGGATGGCTCTTGGGTTACATTTTTTGGGCAGGAATTGGTTTTGGTGGCTTGGGAATTTTACTTCTTCAATATCTGACCGGCGGTGCTTGGGGAGTTGTTATAAGAAGAGTTGTAGAAGCTTGTTCGAGAACGATTCCACTTTTAGCCCTTTTATTCATTCCGATAGGTGTGGGAGTTAAATACATTTACGAATGGGCAAATCTACCTGACGACAAATTTGTAGCGGCAAGAGGAATTTATTTAGAAATTCCTTGGTGGGGCGGTCGAGCTGTACTCTACTTCTTGTTATTCGGGCTTATGGCTTATTTGCTCAACAAATGGTCACGTCAACAAGATAATGCGGCAAGTTATGAAGAAGCGGCAATGCATCTCGGAACGGCGACGCGTTTCTCAGGTCCGACAATGGTTATCTTCGTGTTGCTTGTTACATTTCTTTCAGTGGATTGGACGATGACACTGGAACCGCACTGGTTTTCAACTATGTGGGGATTCCTTTTTGTCGCTGGATGGGGATTAAGTTGTTTCTGTTTTTCAGTTGCAATCTTGGCATATTTACATGATAAAGCACCTTTAGACAGAGTTCTGGGAAAAAGACATTTCCACGACATTGGGAAATTGATGCTCGCTCTTGTGATGGTTTGGGCATACTTTAATTTTTCACAATATCTAATTATTTATTCAGGTAACTTAACCGAGGAAACTCCCTATTATTTAGTTCGCTCAAAGGGCGGCTGGGGAGTGATGGGGCTTCTGTTAATTATTTTCCACTTCGCTTTTCCATTCTTGATCTTGCTTATGCAAGATTTCAAACGCAAGGCGAAATGGCTGGCGGCTTTGGCAATCTTCATTTTATTTATGAGATTGGTTGATATGTACTACATCATCGGTCCCAGCCCTCGAATTGGAGAATTGAAGCTTCATAAATTGGAAGTTGCATTTTCAGTAACACCTTGGGATTTTGTTGCTCCGATTGCAGTCGGTGGGCTATGGCTCTGGTGGTTTTTCCGTGAGTTAAGTAAGCGTCCTTTAGTGCCGCACAAAGATCCATTTTTTGAAAACGCAATTAAGCACGGTAAGGGGCACTAAATAAGTTTAATTAATAAATTTAGGTAATCTTTTGATATTTTTTCGGGTTCATAATCCAATCCGTAAAGCTTAGAATAGAATTATGGCAGAACATGAAAAGACAAATGTAGATTTCGATCAGCCTTATGAACAGAACATCATCGGGTTGCGCGGAATCATATATTTCGGAGTTGGTTTGTTTTTGTTGATCGTTGTGACCTTCGGTTTGATGTGGGTATTACAATACCAAGTTCTGCAACCGCAGGCTGAAGAAGCGGATAGACAAAATCAGGAACCTTTAGCATTGAGTGAAGAAGAGAAGCTTCCGCCCGAGCCACGTTTACAATCGGCTCCAGGATTCGGAGTAGAAGACCCGAACGGGGGACGAATTAACCTTGAATTGACTGCTCCTCAGTCAGAGTATTGGGAACTGGAAAAACAGTGGAAAAAACTCTGGGAAGAGGGACGCAAAGATGAGAAGACGGGAACCGTCATTGCACTGCCAATTGAAGAAGCTAAAGAAAGACTCTTAAAAGACTCAAGTGTTAAAGCTAAGACCGGAGAAGAAGCTAAGAAAACACTGGAAAATTCCAAAAAGTTGGTTTCTGCTTCAAGTGCAGGACGCACAGCTTCGGATACAATAAGGTAGTTTGAAATGAAAAAAGGCTCAGAAAATTCTGTAGTTTTGAAACTGAAGCTTTTGACAGGTTTGTGCGTTTTATTTGTTTTGGCAAGTGCTATTTATGCTCAAAGTCCCGAGCATTACACTTCGCCACTATATTCGCCCAGAAAATACGATCCGAGTCAGGCTTCCAGCAATGGAATTCCTAAAACTTTAAAGAAGGTTGGAATTGAGCAAAAGCTAAACTCAAAAGTTCCATTTGATGCAAAATTCAAAAATGCCAAAGGAGAAGAGGTTAAGCTCGGTGATTATTTCGGAAAAGGAAAGCCAGTTATTTTAGCACTCGTTTATTATGAATGCCCAATGCTTTGTAATGAAGTTCTAAATGGTTTGACAGGCTCTCTGAAGGGAATTTCTTTTGACGTCGGAAAAGAGTTTGATGTTGTGGCAATTAGTTTTGACGCAAGAGAAAATGAAAAACCGAACTTAGCTAAAAACAAGAAAGAAGGATATTTAGAACGCTACAATCGTCCCGGTTCAGAAAATGGTTGGCATTTTCTAACGGGGAAACAAAGCGAAATTGACAAAGTAACCGAAGCAGTCGGTTTTACATATACTTTTGATGAAAAGACCAATCAATTTGCCCACGCGGGAGGAATTATGGTCATAACTCCTGAGGGTAAGCTCTCCAGATATTTTTATGGAATTGATTATTCTCCGAAAGATGTCAAATTTGGCATTATGGAGTCATCAAAAAACAAGATAGGAAATCCTGTTGAACAACTTTATCTATATTGCTACCACTATGATCCATCAACAGGAAAATATGGGTTTGCAATATTTAATGTTTTGCGACTTGCAGGAGTTGCAACTTTAATCGGACTTGCTGTTATGTTCTTTGTCTTTTGGCGAAGAGGTAAAGCAAAAAAGCTTGGTTAAATTGATTAAATAATTTCAGTTAAAATTATTTTTTGGACTAAATAAATCAGATGATGATAATGCAAGATACATCGTGGGTTCCACTATTTCCGGAAGACGCATCCTCTTTCGCATGGCAAGTGGATTATTTATACTTTTACTTAATAGCTGTAAGTGGCTTTTTTGCAATCGGCGTTGTAATTGCAATTTTCTTTTTTGCAATTAAATATCGTGCAAAAGAGAAGTTTGCTACGCCTGATGAGATACATGGATCAATTCCTTTGGAGTTATTCTGGTCCTTTGTGCCATTTGTGATTTCGATGACAATTTTCTTGGGTGGGGCGGTTGTTTACTACAATCAATATAAAATTCCTGCTGATGCAATGGAAATATATGTGGTTGGTAAACAATGGATGTGGAAAGTTCAACATCGCACGGGACAAAGAGAGATTAACGAATTGCACGTGCCGGTTGGAAGAAAAGTTAAACTGACCATGACGACAGAAGATGTCTTGCATGATTTTTTCATTCCGGCTTTCAGAACCAAAGCAGATGTTGTTCCGGGACGCTACACGACGATGTGGTTTGAAGCAACCAAGCCCGGCAAATACAGGCTCTATTGTGCAGAATACTGCGGGCTTAACCATGCAGGTATGGGGGGCTGGGTTTATGTAATGGAGCAGAAGGATTTTGATAATTGGCTTGCCGGAAACGCTTCTGATCAGACCCCTGTACAAGCAGGTGAGGATTTATTCACAAACAAATTAGGATGTGCATCTTGTCATGCCGGTGGGGATTCTCAGCGAGGTGCTAAACTTGAAAATATCTTTGGAAAAGAAGTCAAGTTTGTTGATGGAAATACAGCAGTCAGAGATGAACAATATATCCGCAACTCAATTTTGAATCCGGGTAGCCAAATTGTAGAAGGCTATCAACCGATAATGCCAACATTCAAAGGGCAAGTAACAGAGGAACAGCTCGTTTCTTTAGTTGCATATATTAAATCTTTAAGTGGTGATACCAGTGCAACTGGAACTTCTACGTCAAATAGTAGTTCAACTCAGGAAGATTCGACGATGAATCAACCGAAAGAAAGTGAACCAAAGAAACCATCTGAGGACAAAGAGGGAGAAAGTAAGTAGTTATGGAAAATGTAGATGCAATGAAACTTGATGGTGCTAAAAAAGAACCAAAAGTGAACTATCTAACAAATGGTTTCAGCCTAAAATCTTGGTTGTTGACGAAAGATCATAAACGCATTGCGATTATGTATCTGATCAGTGTTTCCGTATTCTTCCTGATGGGAGGTCTATATGCGGCAGCTATTCGCCTTGAATTGTTGACACCGGCAAGCGACCTAATGGAGTCAGGTACTTATAACAAGGTCTTCACTCAACATGGCGTTTTAATGGTTTTCTTCTACTTGATTCCGGCAATTCCGGCGATTTTAGGAAACTTTTTGCTACCTTTGATGATCGGGGCAAAAGATCTTGCGTTCCCTCGTATTAACCTTTTAAGCCTATATTTATATTGGATAGGTGGTATTTTAACGCTCTATGCATTAATGCAAGGTGGTGTTGATACTGGTTGGACATTTTATACACCTTATTCAACTACGTTTTCTAATTCTTTTGTGATGGCAGTGGGATTAGGCATATTTATTAACGGTTTTTCCTCTATTTTAACCGGACTTAACTTTATCGTGTCCACTCACACAATGAGAGCACCGGGGATGACTTGGTTCCGTTTGCCTCTATTCGTTTGGGCACATTATGCGACGAGTTTGGTAATGATTTTAGGAACACCAGTAGTTGCAATAACAATCTTGTTGTTAGCTATTGAGAGAGTTACTCAAGTTGGCGTTTTTGATCCGGCAATAGGTGGAGACCCGATTCTATTTCAACACTTGTTCTGGTTTTATTCACATCCGGCAGTTTACATTATGATTCTGCCAGCGATGGGAGTAATTTCAGAGCTAATTTCCAGTTTCTCTCGTAAGAAGATTTTTGGATACGAATTTATTGCATTTTCATCAATTGCGATCGCTGTTTTTGGTTTCCTCGTTTGGGGACACCACATGTTTGTTAGCGGACAATCTATTTATGCAGGATTAGTATTTTCTTTCTTGACGATGGTTGTTGCGGTTCCATCGGCGATCAAGGTATTCAATTGGACCGCGACACTTTATAAAGGCTCAATTTCTTATGAAACACCGATGCTCTACGCATTTGGGTTTTTGGGACTTTTCCTAATTGGTGGGTTGACAGGGCTTTTCCTTGGTTCGGTTGGACTTACAGTTCACTTAACTGATACATACTTTATCGTTGCCCATTTCCATTACGTAATGGTTGGCGGAACAGTGATGGGATATTTGGGTGGTCTCCATTTCTGGTGGTCAAAAATGACCGGAAGACACTATTCAGAGTTTTGGGGCAAAATCTCAGCTATGTTAATCTTTATCGGCTTCAACCTGACTTTCTTCCCTCAGTTCATTTTAGGGTATCAAGGAATGCCTAGACGATATGCGGCTTACCCAGAGGAGTTGCAAGTTTTGAATATTTTCTCCACAGCGGGAGCATCTGTCTTGGGAGTTGGTTTAACAATGCCAGTAGTTTATTTAGTTCACTCGCTGATTTGGGGCGAGAAGGCAGAAGACAATCCTTGGATGCTTTCGGGGTTGGAATGGAGAACATCTTCACCACCTCCAACTTTCAACTTTGATGAAACACCAATCGTAACTTGGGAAGCTTACGAGTTTGGCGAAGAGAGTGGTTTAGACATAGACGAAGCAAGGAGAGAAGCAGAAGTTTCACCAGCAGCCTAAGCAGTATTCGGGAAATGAAAAATGGAGTAATTCTGTAGTCTTAAATTTAGAAATTAGAAATCTAATATGGCAGAACACACACACGACGATCATTATCATGCACCAGGTCTTCAACATCAGTTTGACGACATGGATCAGCAGATGGATTCTGTAACAATCGGAATGTGGGCATTTCTCGTACAGGAGATAATGTTCTTCGGCGGATTGTTTACAGCATATCTTGTCTTTCGTAATAAATTTCCTATGGCTTTCGCTGCAGGGAGTAATCATCTAGACGCTTTCTGGGGTGGACTCAATACACTAGTCCTCATTGTTAGTAGTTTAACGATGGCTCTAGCTGTATTTTACGCTCAAAAAGGAAACCGAAATCTACAGGTCATAATGATTATTTTGACAATGGTTTTCGGTTCAGTCTTTTTGGGTGTAAAGGTTGTCGAATACACTGGAAAATATCAAAAGGGACAAATTCCTGTTGATGGTTGGAACAAAGTCATCAAAGAAGGTGAGGTAGAAAAAGCTGAAGCATTTACACTTCCTTTTGAGACTAAGGCTTCTGCGGCAAGTGAAGGTAAAGAGAAAATACCAAATCCAACAGGTGCCTTTCAAATCACCGACGATGATATAGAATTGGTTTTGAGCCACAAGAAAATTTTAACTGACAGTGAAAAAATCGGATATTTTGACGATGTAATAACCGATAGGAATGGTAATGTTGTATCTTTTGGTGAGCTAAATAGAGAAAAGCTGAAAGACAAAATTCGCTTGTTTTTCTGGATTTATTTTGTAATGACTGGATTACACGCTCTACACATGATCGCGGGTCTGGGCATCATGTTATGGCTTTTATACAAAGCTTGGATAGGAACATTTTCAGCTGAGTATTTTGCACCAGTAGAAATTTCAGGATTATATTGGCACTTTGTTGATATAGTCTGGATTTTCCTATTCCCATTACTTTATTTGCTTGGTAAACACTTTTTGGCAGGAGGCGGAGGTCATTAAATTATGAGTGAACACGGAGATACACACATCGGTTTACCTGGATATTTTGGTGTTTTTGCCATATTAGTGGTTGGAACCATTATTACCTATTACGTTGCTTTGTTTGATTTGGAATGGATATTCCCGGGAGCTAACACCTTAGTAGCATTATTAATTGCTTTTACTAAAATGACCTTTGTTGTGCTTTATTTTATGCACGTTCGCTGGAGTTCTAAATTAGTTTGGCTCTCAGCGGTTTCAGGGTTCTTTTGGTTGGCGATCATGTTTGCATACACAATGCAGGATTATCTGACACGTTCGATTATCGGAAGATAATCACACTCTTAGGAAATTGAACGCGGTGCGAAAATGCCTTGAGCTAAATCGTACCGCGTCTTTGTGTGTTAGGTAATAGGGTTTTATACGTGGTATTATTGTCGGTTTAGTGTCATAGACACATATTTTATTGTTAAAAAAAGATACTTGTGAAAGCATTTTTAATACAACAAACATATACATTTACACATCAAAAACGACTGATGTTAAACCAAATCCCCCTTGTTAAAATATACGCACTTATAATTATTTTATCTGCTCTGTTTTTGAGTGGTTGTAAAAATCCGTTTAGTCCCAAATCAAAACAAAAAGTCGCAACTCTTTTAGAAGTTGAAAATGCTTCACAAGATGATTTGATTAAGCAAGTTGATTATTTCGCAAAAGTTAACTCTTTGAGAGCCAAAATGGATATGAAATTCATTGATAATTCTTATGCGAGTTCTGGGCTTTCTGAAAGATATAAAAAAGTACCTGGTGAAATTGTTGTCGAACGTCCTGATAAAATTCGTTTGAAGGTTGAAGTACCAATCATAAAAAGTGATATCGTTCAAATGACTTCTGATGGAAGTAAATTTAGAGTTGCGATATTAGAAGATGGAGCTGGTGGAAAGTACAAGAAATTTATCATCGGAACTAATTCAGTCAACTATGATCTTTTGCAAGAAAAAGTGGATGAAATTGGTAATGGCGATGCGAAAGAGCTTAAACAAAATGTAAATGCTTTTTCAAAACTGCGTCCGCAACATTTTACAGATGCGATGCTTGTTCGCCCCACCAATACAGCTAAATTTGTATATTTAGTTAGTACATTTACACAGGAGGAGGTGGATTTTGATTTGTTGAAAAAGAAATCTCCTCTTGGATGGGTTTTACGGGGATATTATCTTCTTGATGAATTTGAAAATAAAGAGGATGGAAAATTAGTTCTCAAGCGTCGATTTTGGTTTGATAGAGTAGGAAATGTCCGTCTTGCTCGTCAACAAATATATGATGATAAAGGAGAAATTGAATCCGACATTATTTATGGGTTAGAAGGTCAGTTTACGCAAAATGGTCAATATAGATTACCACAACAAGTTATCCTTACTCGTCCTAAAGAAAAATATAAAATGCGGCTAAAATATCAATCTCCTAAGTCAGTATCAATTGGTAAAGATTATCCTGACAGGGCATTTGTTTTAGAGAACCGTTGGAACTTGGAAGTTGTTAACTTAGACGAGAAACTTGCTGAAATCAAAAATCAAAAGAATTCAACAGGTGAAAGCCCCAAAACGCAAGCTGGGAATGATAATTAACATAACTGTTCAATGAGCAATATCATTTTAGAGACCGAAGATTTAACCAAAGTTTATAAGGTTGGAAAAGTAGAAACGCACGCTTTGCGGGGCGTTTCTTTATCTATTGAAAAAGGCGAATTTGTCGCCATAATGGGACAATCGGGGTGTGGTAAATCAACTCTTTTGCATCTTCTCGGTGGATTGCTTTCACCAACAAGCGGAAAAATTCTGATCGATGGAGAAGATGTTTCTAAAGTATCAGATGCCAAGAGAACTGATATACGTCGCCGAAAAATCGGTTTTGTTTTCCAGAGATTTAACCTCTTTCCAACGTTAACAGCAGATGGGAATTTGCGGCTTGCTGAGAGAATTCATCTTGGCAATGGAAACGGTAATCCGGAGAAACGCCGCGAGATTTTAAGTCTTTTGAAGCTGGAAAACAAAATGAACAATAAGCCGATCGAACTTTCCGGTGGTGAGCAACAGAGAGTTGCGTTGGCTCGTGCGGTTATTAACAGTCCTGCAATTATTTTAGCGGATGAACCAACAGGAAATCTCGATACGGAAAATTCCGAAATCGTTCTGAATATGTTCAACAAACTCAATAAACGTTTTGGGCAAACGATTTTAATGATTACGCATAATCCGGAAGCGGCTGAACATTGTGGTAGAATCATCCAAATGCGAGACGGTTTGATTGTTGATGATTAAAACCTTTTTTTGCTTATCTGAAAACGATGAAAAGATTAATTTTGTGGGATTACGAACGCGGAACTTGGCAATATGATATTTTTTGTCTCTTGATCGTCGCATTCATTTTCCTAACTCCAAAAACGTGGTTTGATGGTAAAGAAATGGATGCAACCCCCAAAGCACTTTCAACCGTCCAACGTCAAGATTTTTCGTCTGTCGAAAAGCAAAATAAATTGAAAACTCAGAGCGTCTATCTCAAAAAATAATCAATAAAAACTCTAATATAAGTCATTATTTAATTGACAGATGCTGTGTCTTGATGTTAGAGAGTAGATGTCAGAATTTGGAAACTATACGAATTTTGACATCTAGCCTCTAACATCTTTTTATAGGAGTCATATTTATGCAAAAAATTATCAGGTTAGGTTTATTTTCAATCGCATTCACATTTGCTTTCAGTATATTTGCTGTTTCTGATGTAAATGCACAAGGACCTTTAACAGAAATCCTAAATAGAATGGAAAAGCATCGAAATTCACTTAGCTCATTAAAAGCTGATGTGAAAATGGCAAAAACCGACGCACTATTGAAAGAAACTGATATTACATTTGGAACTGTTATATATTTACCAGTTGAAAATAGGGACGATTACGTTCGCATTAACTGGTCAAAGCCTGTCGAAGAGTCGATGGCTGTCGTTAATGGTAAGTATATAATTTATAGACCCCGTTTGAAGCAGGCGATTTGTGGTGAAACGGAAAAAGTTCAAAAAGATAATTCAAGAGTAAGCGGACCACTAGGTTTTTTGGGCATGTCAAAAGCTCAGCTAAAAGCTACATATAATCGTCAATATTTGGGAGTTACTAAAATCAACGGTTCAGAAGTAGCACATATTAAACTCAGTCCTAAGAAGAAAAACAGATATAAATCTGCTGAAGTTTGGGTGGATGCAGATGGAATGCCTGTGCAAGCAAAAGTTGTCGAAGATAATGATGATTCAACAACAATCCAGCTTTCAAAAATCAGCAAAAACGTGAAGGTAAATGGCAGTGACTTTAAAATTAACCTACCCAAAGGTGTGAAATGTACCAAAGGGTAAAATAATTTGTTCTGTCTAGTAATGAGGGGGCTTGGCTAAAATAAATCAAGCCCCCCTTTCATTTTAACAATAATCATTTGCCGGAGAAATTATAATGTCACAAATAAAAAAATTGGGATTTGGTATATTATTTTTCGCAATCTTTTTCGGAGTTTTTGGTAGTTTTGACGTAAATGCACAAGGACCTCTCACAGAGATTCTAAATAGGATGGAAAAGCATCGAAATGTTTTGGACACTTTGAAATCTAATGTCGAAATGGCAAAAACTGATTCTTTATTAGACGAAACCGATATAACAGTGGGGTATTTGTCATATATTCCAAAATCAGGACAAAATGACTTAGTGCGAATCGAATGGATAAAACCGGTTAATGAGTTGTTAGTTGTTGCTAAAGGTAAATACCTTATTTACAGACCACGCCTAAAGCAAGCAATTAGAGGTGAAATTAACAGGGTTAATGGAGTTGATGAGGTAACGGGTGGTTTGGACATTTTGAGTATGCCTCGAAAGTCTTTGAAAGCTAACTATATTCGTCAGTACGTAGGAAGGTCTAGGGTAAAAGGAAAAGAAGTCTCTCATATTTATCTTAAACCGAAGAAAAGATCAAAATATAAATCAGTAGATATTTATGTTGATGATGACGGAATGTTGCTTAAAGCAAAAGTGATTGAGAAGAATAATGATTCTACTGTAATTACTCTTTATAATATTGTTAAAAATTCTCAAATAAACTTAAAAATCTTTGATGTTTATACTGTTCCAAAAGGAACTAAGATTTTGAAAGGATAGTTTTCAAAAAGCATTTATAGGAAAAGGCTTTGATGGGTTGAATCAAAGCCTTTTCTGTGAGTTTGAAAAGACATTAAACAGTCCGTATAATTACAAATTTGACCAACGTTCAAATTTCTTAGTATATGCCAAAAGCAAGTAGTTTCTCGCGTTTTACGCGTGGAGTAAAACATACAGTCAAAGCGTTTGCTTCAACGAAGCATCCGGTTCTTGTTCACATCGTCCCGATGCGGCGTTGTAATTTGTCGTGTACGTATTGCAACGAATACGACAAAACAAGCGATCCGGTGCCGATCGAAGAAATGCTCAAACGAATTGATAGACTTGCTGAATTCGGAACATCAGTAGTAACAATTTCTGGTGGCGAACCGATGTTGCACCCCGAAATTTTTGAAATAATCGCTCGCATACGTCATCATGGAATGATTGCTGGTTTAATTTCAAATGGCTATTATTTTCAACCAAAAAGAATTGAGAAATTAAACGAAGCGGGACTCGATTATCTGCAAATTTCGATTGATAATGTTCAACCCGACGATGTTTCCAAAAAGAGTCTGAAAGTCCTCGATAAAAAACTCCAAAATCTTTCCGAATACGCAAAATTTAAGGTCAACATAAACTCCGTAGTCGGCGGCGGCGTAAAAAATCCCGAAGAGGCTTTAACAATTGCCAATCGTGCGATTGAACTCGGATTTTCTTCAACCGTCGGCGTAATTCACGACGAAATGGGTTTGAACAAAGGTTTGACCGACCGCGAAAAAGAAGTTTACAAAGAGATCAAGTCAAAAGGAGCGAGAAGTTATGCCCGTTGGAATTGGTTTCAGGATAAACTCGTCGAAGGCGAAGAATACGAATGGCGTTGCCGTGCCGGAGCGAGATATTTATATGTCTGCGAAGATGGCTTAGTCCATTGGTGTTCACAACAACGCGGCACTCCCGGAATCTCCATTCATGAATACACACGCGAACATATGGAACGAGAATACATCACCGAAAAATGGTGTGCCCCAACCTGCACAATCCAATGCGTCCACCAAGTCGGACACCTCGACGCTTGGCGTGATAAACAAATCTCTCCATCCGATTACGACAAACGAAACGGTGGCGGACGTTTGAAGAAAGAAACGGTGACGCAGGTTTTAGAAACTAAATAAAAAAACCTTCATATAGTAATCGAACATTTACGGTACGAACGATTCAGAATGCGGAAATTTTCTAATTTATTGTGGAAAAACTCACGTATGTACATATATATTTCAAACTATAGGACTTGGCGAACTCTGTAAACTTCAACATTTTCACTATTTAACTCGAAAATCCAAATTGGAACGATTAATGCACTAAGAATTCTTAGTGCATTATGCAGAATCCTGTTTGAGAGTAGTTGAGGGTTATATTTCGCAATCAACAGCTCTGCATAATCAAAATTTCCTTAGAAAGGAGGCGAATGATGAGAAGCAGAATAGTTATTTATACTTTGTTAATTTTATTGGCGATATTTCAAGTTGGGTGTTTTCCACCAACCCACGTCGGTAAATGGGTTAATGGAAACGTGAGTGAAGCAATGATATTTCACGAAGATGGAACTTTTGAAATGCTGTATTTATATCGTCCAGATCCTGCCCCCCAACTTGGGCAGCCCGTACCAGAAATTCCAGATAAAAATACATGGAAAGTGAGATTTCGAGGCACATATGTCATTGAATATTCAAAGGATCCAGCATGGATTGATTTGATTTATGTATATAATGGAACGCAACGTCGCACGCAGGGACTCATAAAATTTCCTGATGATAATACATTCTATGTTGCCTTTGATAATGTCCGACCTGCCTCAATTGAAAACTCTAGTAGGAAAGCAAGGTTTACAAGGGCAGCATCGGATGAGATAAAAATTGTTTCTGAATAGAAAATATATGACTTTAAACAAAACTTACTTGTTAATTTAGAGATAAATTAGATGAACACAGAAAAAGAAGAATTAAAAGTTAGCCAATGCGACAGCATGTGTGATGAATGTATAAACAATTGTACAAGAGATTGGGGACACACGGGTCCTCATCGCTGTGACACTCACGCAAGACATTAACTTTATAAGGGAACATTTATTGTTCATTTGACCATAACTGACTATGCGTTTTTTACGAATTTGTAAGGATATGGTCTGTTGTACAAACATCTTATAAAATTTGGTTGTGAAACTAGATTACAATAGATTTAGTTTAAGGCGTTTACGTTGTAAAACAGAGAATAAAGGGTAAATTTTTTAAAGTAAATTTCGAGTATGCAGACTTTGCAGTGCATACTCGATTATTTCTTTGTGGAAAAGTTTTGAATGAAGAACATATTTTCCAAATTCTGAATTCCAAGCAATTATTAATTGGCTAATAATCTACTAAATCCATCGGAAATTATTTGGCAGGGTTAACCTTAAAAGCTATGCTCAAGTAAATTAGAGGTTGCCTTGTGGTTACTTAAGAAAAATAAGTAAAATCTACTCTATAATTATTTGAGAGGAAAAAAAAAGATGAAAAAACTATTTCCTATATTTATGATATTTTTGTGCATGAGTGTATCTGCACAAGATAAAACCTCAGAGCCGAATACAATTGATGTTAGTGGTAAAGCAGAGGTTTTTGTTGCACCTGATGAGGTTGTTTTTTCACTTGACGTATCAAATATTGATATGAATTTGCAAAAGGCAAAAGAGGCGAATGACGAAACAGTTTCTAAGGTTTTAATGCTAACTAAAAAATATTCCATTGAGCCGAAAGATGTGAAGACCGATTACATCTCATTTGATAAAAAATACGAATATTATCGTGATGAGGATAATAAGATCTTTGATGAGGACGGAGATGAAATTAGTCAGAAGAAATTTAAGGGATATGAAATTTCAAAAACTGTAATCGTGACACTCAGAGATATTTCAAAGTTTGAGCGTTTCTTTTCAGAAGTTCTAAATGTGGGAATCACTGAAATTAATAGTGTAAGATTTCAGACTTCAAAACTGCGTGAATTAAAAGATAAAGCACGTGAGTTAGCAATGAAGGCAGCTTATGAAAAAGCAAAAGCAATGACAGGAGCAATTGGGCAAACTATTGGTAAGGCAATTTCAGTTGTAGAAGGAACACTGGTCAATCGTGGATATACTTTGAGTGGTATAGATTCTAATAGTCAGATGAATGTTGTTTCTACATCGGGTAATTTTTCTAGAAGTGAAAGTATGGCGACATTTGCCCCTGGAGCAATCAAGGTTGAAGCAAGCGTAAAAATCAGGTTTTTATTAAATTAGCAAGGAATAAAAATGCAAGAAATAGCCCAATGGATACAAAGTAATCTAGGATTGACTCCTGAAATCCAGACTAGAATACTCACTTCTCTCATTGCTATTCTAATTCTCATAATTATTCGACGAATAATCTTGTTGCTTGTTTACCGACGTACGAAAGACGTTGCTATTCGTTATCGTTGGCGTAAGACATCGAGTTATGTAAGTTTCGGGCTAATCGTTTTTGTTGTTGGAAGTGTTTGGTTTCGTGGATTTCAGTCTCTTTCAACCTACTTGGGATTGCTTTCCGCAGGAATTGCGATAGCACTTCAATCACCGCTCGTAAATCTTGCAGGGTGGGGATTTATCTTGTGGAGAAAGCCTTTTCAAGTTGGTGATCGAATACAGATTGGTGATGTTCGCGGAGATGTGATAGATCAGCGGATTTTTATGTTTACGTTGATGGAAATTGGTAACTGGGTTGATGCCGAACAAAGTACGGGACGAGTCATACACATTCCGAACGGTGAAGTTTTTTCAAAGCCACTTGCTAATTATATGGATGGTTTTCAATATATTTGGAATGAAGTTCCTGTGCTTGTAACTTTTGAAAGCAACTGGGAGAAAGCTAAAGAAATTTTGTTTGAAGTTATTGCAAAACATGGTGAGGAAATGACAAAAACAGTGGAAAATCAGATTCGTCAAGCCGCCGGAAAAATGATGATCTATGTAGGGAAAATCACTCCAATTGTTTATACGACAGTCAAAGACAGCGGTGTTATGTTGACGATTCGATTTATATGCAATCCTCGTCGTCGTCGTGGTACTGAGCAGGAAATTTGGGAAGACATCTTACGTGAATTTGCCAAACATGACGACATAGATTTTGCATACCCGACTCAAAGATATTACATAAATCATTTGGAAGGGAAACCTGAAGCCCGTGCCAATATCCAAGAAAATCAAATTCCCAATGAAACCAAAAGTTAAAATTTCCCAGATGAAAAAAAGGGATTTGGAAGAGGTTTTGAGAATTCAAACTGACAATAATTTGAGTTCTTGGAAATATAATGATTACGTTAAGGAACTCGAAAGAGACAGTTCGATCTGCAAGGTAGCCAAGCTTGAAAACAATCAAGTAGTAGGTTTTGCAGTTGTTCGCATATTAGTCGGTAATGACGAAAATAATTCAGCCGAAATCTACAATATTGCTGTAGATAAATCTTTTCAAAGCATAGGAATTGGACAAAGCTTATTCGACGAAGTTTTAAGAGAGTTAAGAAGTAAAAAAGTTGCTGAAGTCTGGTTGGAGGTTAGAAAATCAAATTCACAGGCTATAAAATTCTATAAAAAAAATAGATTCTCAAAGCAGTTTGTTAGAAAAAATTACTACCAAAATCCAACGGAAGATGCTTATATTTTTAAGCTTTCAGTAGATTAGTAGGCAAATTTGTTACATATTTGTTACAAATTTTATAGACACAAATTTCTATTCTATGTTAATGTTATCTCACTAAGAATTACCAATAAAATTAAGCCTTTTACTAATTAACAAGTAGAAAATCCCCATAAGTTTCAGAACTTTACTTCCATATTTTGAAAATGGGGAAGTTATCTATTTTCTAAAGGTTTAGGAAATAACGGAAAGAGTTAATTACAAGTTGCAGTTTGTTTTTTGAATATTTAGAAAGAGCGTAATTACTCTAAGGTCTTGCCTTGATGAGGAGGAAATCAACTATGAAATTGTTCTTGTGTGGAAAAAAACATTCAAACTACCGTCGAATTTCAACCAGACAAATTGTGGTAAGTCTTGTTTTAATGACACTTTTAATGGCTGGTTCAGTCGTAGCACAACAAGTGACGGGACAGCTTTCAGGTTCTGTATTTGATGAAGCTAAAGCGGCACTTCCGGGAGCAAGCGTTAAGGCAACGCATATAGCGACAAATACGGTATATAGTGCAACAACATCAGCTAATGGTAAATTTACTATTCCAAATGTTCGTCTTGGGCTTTATCAAATTGTCGTCGAAGCCTCTAACTTTCGTCGAACGTTAGTTCAAGATGTTTTAGTAGAGGTTGGTAAAACTGCTAGCGTGAATATCACAATGCAGGTTGGTAATTTTCAAGAAGAAGTAACTGTAGATGCATCACAGGCACAAGAAATAGTTAATACAACAAACTCAGAAATAAGCACAGTAGTTGATGAGCGGCGTGTTTTGGAACTCCCATTAAATGGACGAAATGTCGCACTTTTAGCACGGCAGCAAGCAGGAGTTTATTTCGAGCGAAGTCCTGATGGACAGGGAAATAAATTGTTGGTTAATGGACAAAGACATAGCTCGGTTAATATTACTTTAGATGGCATAGATACGCAGGATAATTTAATTCGCACCTCGACAATTATGCTCGATCAGCCATTGCTTGCACTTTCCGCAGAAAACGTTCAGGAATTTAAGGTAGTTACAGGAATTTCGTCGGCAGAATATAGTCGAGGTGGCTCACAAATTTCGGCTGTGACTCGCTCAGGGACAAATAAGTTTCGCGGATCACTTTTTTGGTTTCACCGAAACACGATTTTTAATGCTAATGACTTTTTCAACAATTCAGCAGGAGTCGAAAAACCTAAACTCATTCGTAACCAATTTGGTGGACGCATAGGTGGACCGATTTGGAAAGACAAAACCTTTTTCTTCTTTGGTTATGAGCAACAACGTCAATCAAGAGGAATTGCTGTAAACCGTGTAGTTTATACAGCTCAAGCAAGACAGGGGATTTTCCGATACTTGGATAATGTATTGACAACCCCTGAAAATGTAGCGGCAAACCCGGGATTAATTCGTAGTGTGAATCTTTTGGAGTGCGGGGCGAATGTCCAAGTGACAATTGGTGAAGATTGTGTTGATAGTCGTTTTAACGTGGCAAATCCTACAAGTCTTGACCCATTTATCTCAGGAACAATTTTTCCGTCAATTCCTTTGCCGAATAACTTCATTATCGGTGATGGACTAAACACTGGCGGCTATCGCTTTAATGCGTCTTCGCTTTTGTATCAGCACTTACCATCATTTCGAATTGACCACAAATTCAACGATAAACATAGTTTCTTTGGAACAATTAATTATACTGACAGAGAAATTGATGGTGATTTTATCAATGATCGGGAGCCAAGATTTCCTGATCTTGGTCCACTCGGAGCACGCTTAACTCATTCACGTGCATTTGGTGTCGGTCTTAGATCAAGTCTTACATCTACAATTTTCAACGAGTTTCGTTTTGGGTTTCTTGGCGGTGAAAATGCTTTTCAACGTAAGCAACCTTTCGGGACTCCATACACGATAAATCTAAATACAATAACCGACCCTTATGAGCCGGGCGGAGGGGATTCTGTTCGTGATAATGTAACAGTCAATTTACGTAATACTCTTACTTGGGTAACTGGCAATCACCAACTGAAATTTGGTGGTGAGTTTCGACATAGATGGGTAGATAACTATAGCTTCTTTAACAGTCAACCTGAATTGCTGCTTGACGATAATGATTTCCCACCGGGTTTTAGTGAAACCGATTTACGCAATTTATCAGGCGGAAGTGATATCGAAAGTGCTGATTATGAGCGAGCTAGAGATTTGATGAATAATCTCGTAGGGGCAATCAGCGGGGTTGAGATTCGTTACAACGCAACATCAGCTGATTCAGGTTTTGTTTTGGGAGCTCCTGAGAGAAGAAGATACCGTGTTCGAGAGTTTGATTGGTTTGTTCAGGATAATTGGAACTTAATACCAAATCTTACGCTCAATCTTGGAATACGTTGGGAATATGCAGGTGTACCAATTGAAACATCGGGGTTATTACTTTTACCTGAAGGCGGAGAAGATTCAGTTTTTGGTGTTTCAGGTAGTGATGGCTTCTTCAATCCAGGTGTATTTAATGGCACACCATGCCCAACTTTGAATCAATTACCATTAGCCCCAACTACTGCTAATGCGAGAGATTTAATTGATGCTTGCACTGTGAAATATGCACTTGGCGGTTCAAACAATGGGCGACCACTTTGGGATAGGGATTTTAATAATTTTGCTCCTGTATTAGGTGTCGCTTGGGATCCGTTTAAGGATGGAAAAACATCTGTTCGTGCAGGATTCCGCATTAGTTACGCACAAAATAACTTCAATATTGTTGATGGAAATGCTGATGACAATGAAGGTCTTACAGTAAATCAAGATTGTGTTCCAGATGACAACAATTGCGTTAATAATGTTTTGTTCTTAAGGGATTTGAACGGGAACATTCCGGTTCCTCCTGTGCCAACATTTGCAGTTCCGTCTTCTCGTTCTATCTTGGATAGCACCACACAAGATCATCGCACATTCAAGAAGGATTTAGGAACACCATACTATACAGAGTGGACGGTCGGAATTCAGCGTGAAATTTTTCGTGACTTAGCTATTGAAGTTCGCTACTTAGGAAATCGAGGTAATAATCTTCGACGCGTAGAAGATTACAATGAGTATAATATCAACGCACTTGATCCTGTTTCCGGACTGACGTTTTTAGATTCATTTTTACTAGCACAACAGAATTTGGCGTGTAATCGTGCCAACGGTGAGACTAGATTTGACGAACGTAGTTATTCTTGTAGCGTTCCCAATCCGTTTATAGATGAGTTGATTGCTCCTGATCAAACTCGACTGGCAAGAAGTACTTCAGGGCTACGCGTAGCTTTAGAACGTAACTCACCGGGTGAGTTTTTGGATGAATTGTTGATTGACCGCTCATCAAGACCTTCATCAGGTCAGAGTCGTATTCGCGGGGGAGTATTTTGGGGAGCGGTTCTGTCAGGTCGCTTACCGCTTAATTTCTTCTCGGTAAATCCATTTGTTGCAAGTTCACGACGACTTACGAACACTAGTTTTTCGACATATCATGCACTCCAACTCGAAGTGCGAAGGCGGTTCTCGCGTGGTTTGACGGTACAGGCTAACTACACTTATGGAAGAGCGCTTTCGGATTTTGATGGTGATAACAGTATTTTAACTAATGACACGAGGGCAAGTTCAGTCAATAACCCAGATTACAGCGAACAAGAAATTATGCCGAGACATTTGTTCAAGGCAAATTGGATTTACGAACTACCATTTGGTAAAGGCAAGTCTTTCGGCACTGGAAAAGGTATCATCGGGACGTTAATAAGTGGTTGGCAGTTTGGCGGAATCGTAAACTGGCGTAGTGGTCGTCCACTTTCGATTGTTTCCGGTATTGGTACATTTCATCGTGCATCTATTTCTGATGACAACACTGTAAATTTATCACAGCCGTTTACATCAAGTGAACTTCAGGGTTTGACCGGAAGACAAGACATCGCTGGTAATATCTTTTGGTTTGATCCCTGTTTGTCATTTAATTCCGGAGCAAACTGTACAGATCCAAATGCGGTACAAGGCTTGTTCCAATTACCAAATGTTGGCGAACTTGGTGAGTTGGATCAAACACCAATCTTTGGTCCGTCACGTCTGAAAGTTGATTTCAATTTATCAAAGCGCACACAAATTACCGAAAGTACGAATTTGGAATTTCGTTGGGAAGTTTTCAATGCTCTTAATAATGTAAACTTCTGTACACCGACTACAAATATTTTGAGTGCTAGCTTTGGTCAGACTACTTGCACAATTACAAATCCAAGATTGATGCAATTTGCGTTGAAATTAAACTTCTAGTTTCGATTTGGGAAATTAGCTCGGGTTTTATTGCTAAAGCAATGTTCTTCGGTGTTAATTTCCCGTCACACTAAATTTTCTGTATGTTTATCGGTTTTATCAAATGCGGTTTCAGCATAAGATAGAACCGATAATTTTTTAGAAGAAAGGGTTTTTGGAAATAACAAATTTATGAATTTTAGATTAAGGAAGATTTTACTGATAATTACTTTGGCAGGTTTACAAGCAGGGGCAGGTCTAGCACAACTTGATACAGATATGGAATCTTTGATGAAAAGGTCAAATATTAAGAAAGCATTTGATTACATAAAAGAAATTGAGCCTGAAACCATTGAAGAGCAGGTGAAAATCACCGAGATTCCAGCACCAACCTTTCAAGAGCAGAAACGTGGATTATATTTCAAAAAACGTTTTGAAGAAATTGGTTTGAAAAATGTAAGAGTTGATGCTGTCGGAAATGTTCTCGGCGAACGTATGGGAACGGGTGGAAAGGATGCTCCGACACTTGTTTTAGCCGCTCATCTCGATACGGTCTTTGCGATGGATACAAAACTTGAAACCAAACGCGAAGGCACAGTAATCAAAATCCCCGGGATCGGTGATGACAGCCGAGGCTTAACACTTTTGCTGGCAATCGCAAAGTCACTCGAAAAGCACAATGTCGAAACAATCGGAAACATTATTTTTGTTGCCAATGTCGGTGAAGAAGGATTAGGTGATCTGAAGGGCGTTAAACATCTTTTCAATGTCGAACTAAAAGATAAAATCACACATTTTATCTCAATTGACGGAGGAGGTTTGAGAATTACGACGGGAGCAGTTGGTAGTAAAAGATTTCGCGTCACTTTCTCGGGTCCTGGCGGACATTCCTACAGTGCTTTTGGAATGGCAAATCCGATTCACGCAGTTGGACGTTTGATTGCAAAAATCTCCGAGTTTCAAACTCCCGTAACTCCAAAAACAACTTTTAGCGTCGGAATGATTCGCGGTGGCACAAGTGTAAACTCTATCGCCCGCGAAGCATCATTTGATATTGATATGCGTTCGCGTGATCCTTATGAACTCGAAAAAATAGTCAAAAGATTTAAATTCGACGCTGAAATTGCACTCAAAGAAGAAAATGATCGTTGGAATAACAACAAACCCTTGAAACTTGATATAAAGCTCATCGGCGATCGTCCAACTGGGACTCAATCGCAAGATTCTCCAATTATCCAAATTGCTTCGGCTGCAAATAAATTTAAGAATGTGCAGAATAATTTTGGTTTTTCCAGCACTGATTCAAACTTACCGATTAGTATTGGAATTCCCGCAATCACAATTGGCGGAGGCGGAATTGGAAAAGGTGCTCATTCTCTGGATGAGCAATGGGATTCAAAGGACAGCCACATCGGAAGTCAGAGAGCGTTGTTAATTACTTTGGGAATAGTTGGGGTTAAATAATTTGAGAAAAAATATCTCAAGAGTGAAAAATATTTTGCAAAGATCGATTTTAACAATGATCTTCTGCCTATTTTTGTTGAATTTAACCATCTTTTCCCAAAGTCAAAACTACGCACGTCTTCCGATAACTAGAGAAAACTGGACAAAAACATTTCCGGCTTTTCGAGTTGTTGGGAATTTGTATTATGTCGGTGGTTATGATCTGGCGGTTTATCTAATCACAACTGACGAAGGACATATCTTGATCAATACAGGCGTTTATGATTCGACAAAAGAAATTAAGAAAAGCGTCGAATCACTTGGGTTTAACTTTTCCGACATAAAGACCCTGCTGACAATGCAAGCTCATTGGGATCACGTTGCGGAATTGGCTGAAATCAAAAGACTTACAAACGCAAAACTTTTTGCTCATAAGGACGATGTTTCTGTTTTGGAAAGCGGTGGAATTCATCAATTCTTTAATTCTGACCCATTTAAGTTCTCAAAAATGTTTTGTGGGGCTGTCTTCGAACCCGTTAAAGTTGACAGGCATTTAAAACACGGAAGCAAGATAAAATTAGGCAAAACTACTCTCAAACTTCATCATCATCCGGGACACACGAAAGGAGCGAGTAGTTTTACCTTTGACACATTTGATAACGGCAAAAATTATCGAGTTCTGATCGTAAATATGGGCAGTGTCAATACAAGCCGTGGTGTGAAATTAACCGGAATGCCGCTTTTCCCAAACATTGCCGAAGCATATGCAAAGACTTTTGCCAGACAAAAAGAATTGAAATTTGATATTTGGGTTTCTTCGCATGCAGGTCATTTCAATCTACATGAAAAATACAAACCCGGCGATAAATACGATCCGCAAAGATTCGTTGACACTGAAGGTTACAAAGAAAAAATCAAGCACTATGAAAATACATATTTGGAAAAGCTGAAAAAGGAACAAGAAAAAAAACAGAATGATTAAATAACGAATAAAAAAGCACTCCTCCTTAGTGAAGGAGGAGTGCCGACATTTTTTGTCGGCGAGGTGGTTGGACAAACATAATCAGTTCAATAGATTAAACAATAACAATCACCCCGCGCCCTATCGGGCACCCCTCCTTTGCAAAGAGGGGAGTTTAAAGCACCCTTTATCAAAACATTATAAATGAGTATTGATACAAAAAAAATTGGTTTGATCGCAGGTCCAATTGCATTTTTATTGATTCTGTTTTTCTTTCATCCTGAAGGTCTATCGAAAGAAGCCAATGCGATTCTTGCGTCAACTGCTTGGATTGCAATTTGGTGGATTACCGAAGCCTTACCGATTGCAGTTACAGCACTGTTACCCATTGTTTTGTTTCCACTCACAGGCGGACTAAATCTTACAGAAACAACAGCTTCATTTGGGCATAAATACATATTTCTGTACATTGGCGGTTTTATCTTGGCGATTGCGATTGAAAAGTGGAATTTACATAAACGTATTGCCCTATCAATCATCAATTTCGTCGGCACGGACGTTGTCAAAATCATTCTTGGATTTATGATCGCAACGGCGTTTATGTCTATGTGGATTTCCAATACGGCAACAACCGTTATGATGCTCCCGATCGGAATGGCGATTGTTGCACAACTTCAAGATAATCCTGCCACGGAGGAAAATGAAAATTTAATTTTCGGAAAAGCCTTGATGCTCGCAATCGCTTACAGTGCTTCGATCGGTGGAATCTCGACTTTGATTGGAACTCCACCAAATTTGGTTTTGGCAGGTGTTGTCCAAGAAACTTACGGAATTGAAATCACATTCTCAAAATGGTTTATGTTCGGCTTGCCCATTTCGATTTTGCTTTTGGCAATTTGCTGGGTTTATCTAACTCGTTTTGCGTTCAAATTCAAACAAAAAGAATTTCCGGGCGGAAAAGCTGAGATCAAAAAGCAATTGAGTGAGCTCGGAAAAATATCGTTTGAAGAAAAACTCGTCTTAACAGTTTTTGTTTTCACAGCAGTTGCTTGGATTTCTCGATCATTTTTAATTAAACAATTTGTACCCGCAATAGATGACACGATAATCGCAATGATTTCAGCGGTTATTTTGTTTTTGCTTCCTGCAAAAGAAAATGGAAAGCGGATAATTAATTGGAATGAAGCCGTTAAATTACCTTGGGGGATTTTGCTTTTGTTCGGCGGCGGAATGGCTTTAGCGGCAGGTTTTCAATCAAGCGGTTTAGCCCAATGGATCGGTACGCAAATCACACTTTTGCAGGGAGTTTCGATAATTTTGCTTGTCTTTATTTTGATTGCCGCTGTAAATTTCTTGACTGAAATCACCTCCAATTTAGCAACGACGGCTATGCTTTTGCCGATTTTAGCTCCGATGGCTTTAACGATTGATGTTCATCCATTTTTATTGATGGTCGCCGCGACCGTTGCTGCCTCCTGTGCATTTATGTTGCCTGTTGCAACTCCGCCGAATGCTGTTGTTTTTGGTTCAGGATATTTGAAAATTCCCAATATGGTCAAAACGGGAATTTGGATGAATATTTTATCAATTTTACTGTTATCAATGATCGTATATTTCTTGCTCCCTTATTTATGGAATTTTGACACAACACCATTTCCGGAAGTTTTGAGAGGATTAAGCAAATAGCTATGAAAAAGATTAAATATATTTCGTTAGTTTGTTGTTTGTTTTTTATTAGTTTAACAACTGTTCAAGCTGAAACTATTGAGCAATTTAAGCTTACTGGAACGCATACCTTTCAAAATGAAAAAGCTGATTCTTGGTCTGTCATTCAAGAAAAAATTGATGAAACCAGCGGAAAGTCTAAACTAAAAGAAAATTTCGCTTCAGCAAAAGGTAAAGAAATTACTGTCGATTTGCCAAAAGTTGGAGGCAAAGAAACGATTTATCATATTAATGCTACTGGAGAAAACTTTAGCCAAAAATACGAAATCAGAGTTTTTAAACCCGGCAGAACGTCTTCATTTTGGTATAAAAGTGAGCTCAATCCTGATGTTCGGACATATATGTATGTTCCAAAAACGCTTGGTGCCAAAACAAGAATTATATTGGTTATGCATGGTCTGAGTCGGAATCCTGATGTTTATATACTTTCATGGGAAAGATGGGCAGAAAAAAATGACTATATAGTTATTGCTCCACATTTTGATGATAAAAATTGGAAAGGCTCAAGGATGTATAATCTGGGAAATATTCTTACCAGTAAACAATTGCTCAAACGCCGGGCAAAATGGTCATTTCAAGTCGTGGCGGACATTCAAAAAGAAGTCAAAAAAGGTTTTGGTTTAGAAAAGGATTATTTTGATATTTTTGGACATTCGGCGGGCGGACAGTTCGTTCATAGATTTATGTTTTTGATGGTAGAAGCTCCTGTTCGGGTAGCACTAACAGCGAATTCCGGTTGGTACACGTTACCCGACTTAAATGTTAAATATCCATATGGCTACAAGCATAAGAAATTTTCTTTTACAAAAGAGGATTTGCTAAATTATACGAAACGCAATGTGTTTATTTTACGAGGAACTGAGGATACCAGACGGACTTCCAATTTAAGACAAACCGAAGAAGCAGATGCTCAGGGAGAGAATAGATATAAAAGAGCCGAGTTTATGTACAAAAAAATTGTAGAACTTAATCCAAATACAACTTGGCGTTTGATTGATGCTCCAAGAATTGGGCACAGCCAGAAGGGGATGGCTGCAGCGGCTCAAGTCGTTTTGGGAATAATTAATAAGAATAATCAGTAGCAATTAACAGATCGGAAAACAAATTTTTAAAACTGTAAATCGGGAAAAAATTATGAACAAATATCTTTCATTTTTATTAATCATTTTTTTATTGATCACGCCTAACACAATTTTTTCTCACATTACAGAATCTTTTGATTTGGTCATTACAAATGCTCGCGTTATTGACGGCACGGGGAATCCTTGGTTTTACGGCTCGATTGCAATCAAAGACGGAAAAATTGCCAAAATCGGACAAGTGAAAACAGACGACACTAGCCAGATAATTGATGCAAAAAATAATATTGTTTCACCGGGTTTTATTGACGTTCATGCTCATACAGAACATATCTACAAAAGACCGAAAGCTGAAAATTTTATTCGGATGGGAGTAACCTCCATTATAACGGGAAACTGCGGAAATTCAGTTGTCTTTTCAGGAAAGTTTTTAAGTCGCGTAAAAGATGAACCGCTGGCAATCAATATCGGAACTTTGATCGGACATAACGCGGTGCGTAAAAAAGTTCTTGGTTTGGATGATGTTCAACCAACCGCTGAGCAACAAGCGGAAATGAACAAAGTCGTTGAAAATGCAATGAAAGGCGGAGCAGTTGGTTTATCGACAGGTTTAATTTATGTTCCGGGAACTTATTCTAAAACTCAAGAGGTCGTTGAACTTGCTAAAGCCGCATCAAAATATGGTGGAGTTTACGCAAGCCACATACGTGATGAAGGTGTAGATGTAGTTCCTGCAATTAATGAAGCTATCAACATCGGTGAAAAAGCAAATATGCCTGTTCACATTTCACATTTTAAGATTGCTGCGAAAAATATGTGGGGCGGTAGCGACCAAACAATCGGAATTGTAAAATCAGCTAGAGAGCGTGGACAACAGGTGACGATTGACCAATACTCTTATACTGCTTCTTCAACTTCACTTGATGCACGTCTGCCGAGCTGGGCAATTGCGGGCGGACGCGAAGAAGGAACAAAACGCATCGAAAAACCCGAAACACGCAAAAAAATCATCAAGGACTTAAAAGCATCACTCAAGAAAAGAGGTTTCAAAGATTTTAGCTACGCATACGTCGCCGATTACAGGGCAAATCCCGAATTCAACGGTAAAAATATTGCAGAGATCACAAAAATTACAAAAGGCTCGGCAAAATTAGATAAGCAGATTGAACAAGTTTTTGAGATGTATAAAACAGGTCGCGTGCAGATGGTTTATCGAATGATGGATGAGCGTGATGTCAAAAACATTATGCAACAACCATTTACAATGATTGCCGCCGATTCGGGAGTTCGACAATTTAATGTAGGCGTTCCCCATCCAAGAGGTTATGGCAACAATGCACGAGTTTTAGGAAGATACGTCCGCGAACTGAAAATCATTACATTAGAAGATGCGATTCGAAAAATGACATCCTTGCCTGCCCAAACTTTCAAACTAAAAGACAGAGGTTTGCTCAAAGAAAACTTCGCTGCCGACATCATAATTTTTGACGAAAAAACAGTTACTGATAAAGCAACCTTTGAAAAGCCACATCAATATGCAGAAGGTTTTAAAGCTGTAATTGTAAATGGAAAGTTGGTATTCGACGGAGAAAAAATGACAGATGAAATGCCGGGACAGGCTTTACGTGGCAATTCTTAAACAATAATTAAAATAAGCCTAATATATAAAAACTTCGACAAAGTCTCAGTCTAAAGTATAAGATTAAATTTATGGAAAAAGTTTTGGTCACGGGGGCAACCGGTTTTATCGGCTATGAGGTCATAAACCAGTTGATTAAATTGGATTTGAAACCGCGTGCGATGGTCAGAAGACCCTTACGCGGTTCACTTTTTGCACGTAAAAATGTTGAGATCGTCCAAGCTGATCTGCTCGAAAAAGATAGTTTAAAACGTGCGGTCGAAGGCGTTGATACAGTAATTCATCTCGGAGCAAGAGCAAGTTTTGAAGCTTATAAAATCGTTAAACCGACAATAGTTGACGGCTCAGTTGACCTATTAAATTGTGCCATTGAAGCTGGTGTCAAAAGCTTTGTCCATGCCAGCAGTTTGCTTGTTTATGATGAACAGGATGAACCCGTTGACCAAGAAACTCCCGCCGAACCGCAATCGGGCTATGGTAAAGCCAAGAAAGAAGCTGAAATTAAACTCAAAGAAATTGCCAATCAGAATGAGATAAAATTTGCAGCAATTAGACTCCCGCATGTTTATGGTGCAAGAGACTTAATGTTTAAAGAAGTTCGCAAGGGAATCGCAATGTTTCCTGGCAGAGGTGAAAATTTATACGCTCACCTGCACATTGAAGATGCGGCTCGCGTGATGATACGCGTTGCAGAAGTTGGATGGGAAGGGATCTCACCCGTGGCAGATTATTTGCCAGCGAGTTGGCATGAATTTTTTGATGTTATAAAGCAGTATTATCCTCGTTTCCGCACAATAAAAGTCCCCGAAACTCTCTCCATTCTCGGCACATATATGCTCGCACCCGCACGTTGGTTTGGTCGCTATCCATCTCTCTACACACCCGATGCCGCCAAGACTTGGAATGATAATTTACCTGTCGAAAAAGGCGTTCTATGGAATGAGATCGATCTTGAACCAAAATATCCGACAATTCATGAAGGTATTCCGGCAGTTATGGATGAATGCGTTACTTTTCAATGGGTTCATCCGTTGGATGATAAAAAAGGTTAATTCATTGAACTTTCAGAGTAGATATTTTTGGTAGTAAGATAGTTTTTGATGGAGAAAAAATGACTAGTCAAACCTCATTCGTGCACTCTGATGCGTTGGAATTTTTAAACTTCTTCAACCATAAATAAAATGACCTTTTCAGTTATTGGCTTGGGAATATGTCTTTCTTCCTTGCCAGCTGAAATATATATGGAATCTCCCTTTTGATATTTAACTGATTCATCGTCGAATATAATCTCAATTTCACCCTCGACAACGTATCCGATGTGACCGGTTTCGCACCATTCAGGGTGTTCAAGTTCTATTGAAAGCTCAAGCAAACGGATCTGCTTATTATCTTTCTTAAAAGCTTTAGATTTTAGTCCAGACAAAGGAGATTCCCATTCCATGTCACTGAAGTCAATTTTTCTGTTAATCATAATTATGTCTCGCAAAACTATTGACTAGATTTTAACTTATGTAGCAATAAAAGCTAGATGATTTAACTGAAACCTGATTAAATTTTGGTTTCGCTTTTCTTTTTGTCATAATGCCTAAAAATAATTATGAAAAATGAAAAAGTATTTTTACCAATTTTATTGGGGACAAATCGTAAAAACAGACAAAGCGAACATGTCGCTCGTTGGGTTCATTCAAAAATGGAAGAGCGTGAAGAGATTGAAACTAAACTTTTTGATGTGCGGGATTTTGATTTGCCAAAAGATCATTACGGAACAGAGTTGAAAGATCAATTTCCTGAATGGCGAGATGCAATCATCAAAGCCGACGGTTTAGTTATTGTCATGCCCGAATACAATCATGGTTATCCCGGTGTTATGAAGTCTGTTTTGGATTTACTTTTGAAAGAATACATACACAAAGCGGTTGCGTTTGTTGGAGTGTCGGCTGGAGTTTTTGGTGGGACTCGTGTGATTGAGGCTTGTGTTCCGATGGTTCGTGAATTAGGACTAGCAGTTACTTTTACTGATTTAAATTTTCCACAAGTGCAAAAGAAGTTTGATGAAGAGGGAAATTTACTAGATGATGCGTATAACAATAGAGTAGAAGGTTTTTTGGACGAACTCGTTTGGATGAGCCGAGCTTTAAAATGGGGAAGAGAAAATCTTGAGTCAGAATATCATTAAAGAAAATACAAATAAGATTAATAGAATTGGTCGTAGGCTAGCTTTCCCATGCATTATCTTAGTTTTAATATTGCTTGGTTGTACTAGTGATGATTCTTATTTCTCTTCTTATGATAATTCTTGCGTTACGCCTGATGGTTTAAAAATTGGGATTATCGTTCGTGACCCCTCACGAATCCTTCTCGATGCTAAAACAGGTAAAATTATTAAGAGGGAAAAAAGCAAAGAAGAAGGTGAAGGGAGAATAGGTAGTCCAGGTCATATTTTATGTTCTGATAATAATGAAGTCTTAGCTATTTACCCTAAAGCTATCGTAAATCTCGTTAATGGTTCAAAAATAAGACGTAGTGGCGGAAAACCAATTGGCAAAATCGGTGAAGATAAGTTGCTAAGCTATTCAGGTGGAGAAATGGAACGGTACGCAAGTGGAAGTAAAGCCCCAGGTGCACCAATCCGACCAAGCGATTATTATAAAGGAGAGCCGCTTGAGCTTTATCTTGAAAATCTAAGTCAGCAAAACAATAAAAATAAACCAACTTCTTTTCCGCTCACAAAGTTTGAAGGCGTAAAAAAAGATGCTTTTTACTATTGGATTCTTCCAATTAGATTACTTGAGAAGGGGGAGCTTTTAGTAATTGCGGGTAGATTGCCAGAAGAATATAACGAAAAGGGGAATTTTGAAATTCAGCCAGATCCTTGGGGTTTTTTCAAAATAAATCCTGAAAATAATGAGGTCGTTCCATTTGGAAAAACCAAAATGGGAGATTCAGAGATTAATTTATTTGTTCCTCCTAAACGCTCAGCAACATCCGACGGGAAAATAATTGCTTTATCAAGTGCCGTTTACACTGATGACACAATAGCTGTTTTCGAAATGGAAAATGATAAGGAGATTTTCAGAAAAAAGTTTTTTGAGGGAGAAGAGGTTGTTGATATTTTACTTGATGAAAAAGGGGAAAGGATAGCAGTTACTATAAAATATTCTTTGGAAAGAAAACAGGATAGCATTCAATATTCTATTAGGATTTATGACATACAGACTGGAAAAGAACTAAAAGAATTTGCTGCTGGAGATAGTCCTAGCTTAGTTAGCTTCAAAAAAAATGAGCTTATTTTTAATAACTATCCTGCTGAGATTTTGAAGATAAACACAAGCACAGGAGAAAATATCTGGAAAACAGATTATTTCAAGGTTAGATAGTAGGAAATTGTAATAACTAAATATAAATAGAAATTTGGAGCGAAAAAAAATATGGCAAACGAAGAAAAATATATAGTTGCGGCAGAAGTTGATACAAAATACAAAGGATGCATCGTTGCACCCGAAGGCTCAATGATTATGGCAACACACACAGTTGTTTATGGACCCGACACAAAAGAAAACTGTGAGAAATGGAAACGTGAAAACTGCAAATAATAAAATTATGAAATTTTTAACGATGCTCTTTGTAGCACTATTTTTATTAAGTCAAATAGCTTCTGCTCAAATTCCCGATACCGAAATTTATCTTATTTCAATTCAGAAAAAAGACGGAAAATATCTCTTTTCTAATGGCAGAAATATTACCAATAGAAAGGGCTATGATAACCAACCATATTTTTCTAAGGATAGCAAAACGATTTATTTCACAACGAATCGAACGGGGAATAATTTCGACATTTACAAATATTCTTTGACAGGAAATGAAACTTCGCCCGTCGTAACCTCTGAGGCAAATGAGTATTCAGCAAAGGATTTTGATAAAGATACGTTACACTTCGTCCGCGAGGGGAAAAATCAATTAATGACCGTCTTTGAGTTTGATAAAAACACAAAAAAAGAAAAACCCGCATTCAAAGTAAATGAACCGATTGCATATTACGCCTTTAACAAAAGCAAAGACGCACTCGTTTGGGTTCGGTATGCGTTTTTTATGCACTTTATCAACACAGAAAAAAACATCAACCGATTCGTTGCAAACTATGCCCAACCGAGTGTTCCGCATCTTATTCCAAATACAAATAAATTCAGCTTTATGCAACGTCATCCCGACGATTCGCTCTGGATAAAAGAATTCAATCCGGAAAACCAAGCAGTTCGACCGATTATCACAAGCAAAGATGGCAAAAGAGATTATTGCTGGATGCCCGACGGAAGCATCTTAATGGCAAGCGGAATGGAGCTTTATCGTTTTGATGAGAAAAAGGATAAAAGCTGGATGTTGATAGCTAATTTACAATCATTTGGAATCAAAAGCATTACAAGAATGGTTGCCAGTCCAGACGGAAAATATTTGGCAGTCGTGGATAACAAATAGAGGAACAATTTTATGCAAAAACAGATGATTTACACAAATACGCCGGATGTTCCTGGTAGAGAAATTGAACAAGTGCTTGGAATTGTGACAGGGAATGTCGTACAGACAAAACATGTCGGGAAAGATATCGTTGCGAGTTTTAAAACCATCGTCGGCGGGGAAATTTCGGGTTACACAGAAATGCTCACCGAAGCCCGCCACAAAGCAATCAGCCGTATGGTTCAAGCAGCTTTGGAATTAAATGCTGATGCGGTTGTAAATCTGCGTTTCACAACCAGCGGAATTATGAAAAACGCCTCCGAAATTCTCGCTTATGGAACTGCAGTTAAGCTAAAGCCTTAAAAACAGCTTTCGCAATTTGTATATCCTGTACTGCAACTCCTGTTAAGTCAGCAATCGTGATTTGTTCATCAGAAGTTCTTCCAGATTGTTTGCCCGAAATAATATCTCCCAATTCAACTAATTCATTTTCAGTAATTTTACTAGCATAAATAGCTTTGTAAATTTCTCCACGCTCAAGGCATTGTGAGATTGAATCAGCAACTACTAAATCTGCCATTTTAAGAATTTCGGAATCCAACTCTTGTTTGTGTGGTGTATCAGAACCGACAGCAGTAATGTGTGTGCCTTTTTGTAAATTTTTGGCAGAAAGAATCGCCTCTTTTGAAGGTGTTGTTGTGACTATTAAATTGCAAGGTTGAAGAATGTTACTCGCATTTTGAGTTGTTTCTACTTCAAAATCTTCCAATTCCATTTCAGTCTTATAATTTACTAGTTTTTCCTCGCTTCGTCCCCAAACTAAGACTTTTCGGCAATCTGTCACATCCTTCAAATATCGAAGTTGCAGACGGGCTTGAATACCTGTGCCGACAATTCCGATTTTATTTACATTTTTAGGTGCCAGATATTTTGCGGAGATCGCACCCGCAATTGCTGTGCGAACATCGGTTAAATATCCTTCATCAAGCAAGATACTTGCTAATTCACCGGTTTCTTGTTTGAAGAGAAGCATCAAACCGTTTGATGACGAAATCCCGTATTTGGCATTTTCATAAAATCCGGAAGCAATTTTTATTACATAATAACCGTCATCTTTAATGTAACCATATTTGATATGAACCTCACCTTTTTCAAGTAATAGCTCGCCAACTGGGGGAACAACTGTTTGGTTTTCTGAATATGAGATAAAACCTTTTTCAATTTCCGAGATCAGGTTGATTTTCGGGAGTATTTGCTTGATTTTTTGTAAAGTAATTATTTCCATATAATTGTCATCTATCTGAAAAAATTTAAGGCGAAAATATTCTCAAGTGATATAAATTTTGGCAATATTTCCAATGTTTGGTTAATATGTCTTATCCGAGTTTATAAAAAATTGTTTGTTTTCTATTATTCTGAGTATTTAAAATGAAAAATCTCTTAATAAAATCTTTGTTTCTGATTCTTTTTCTAGCCTCATTCATCAATGCTCAAGAGCCTGTAAATGTTGATGATCTTATCAAGGAGGTTTTATCTTATAATCAGGAATTTGCAATGTCTGGCTATTCATATCAGATGGAATTTACCAGACATAAAAAGGCAAATTTCTTTGGCACTCGTAAATTGATAAAGCGTTATCAAGCAATTCTGCCCTCAAAAATTCCTCAAGACCATTTTTATAAACACCCACTTTTACTTGTCTATGACAGCAGTAAAAATATAACGCCGAAAGCTATTGTTGAAAATCGTAACCGCATCGTCAAAGAACTGGAAAAAATAGAGAATCCTTCTGAGATAGAAAACACAGATTGGCAAAAAAAGGATACAGGCGGTTACATAACTCTCGGAGCGAACAAATTTGCCATCGGTAAACAGCCTCTAAAAATTGATATAACAAGATTATTAAAAAATTCAGCCTTTAGTAATCCAAAACAGGTAGAGAAATACGGAAAGAATTTGATTTCATTGGACTTTGTTTCAAGTCCTGAGCAATCTCTAGAAAAAAGTTTATTTTATCTTTCCTCTATTGAGGGAAGAATTTTGATTGATTCTTTTGATAAAAGGATTGTCGAAATCGAGGGTTATCCAAAAGCAAAGAAAGAACTCTACAAAGATTTAGCCGGAGAAGAGAGAGAAAAATTTCGTGTGTTTCACTTTCAGCAAATCAAAGTCAGAGAAGGTTTTTGGTTTCCAAAACAAGTAACCCTTAATTTTATGGAATTTCCGGAAGAATTTAATGGTCTAGAAGTCAAAATAGACTTTATTTTCACTAACTATCAACACTTTACTGTCGAGATAGAATCCTCAGAAGTAACATCTCCCGACAATAAAAGTGAGGAAAAAGAAAACCAAAATTAATCTGAAAACGCCGCAACAAAAAATCAATTTTTATATTTCATCTCTTTTGCATATTTTTCTCTATTATAAAATTTTCCATTCTTAATGACCGTCTGAATAGAACCAAGATTACTTACATCTTGCGTTGGGTTTTTATTTAATATGACAAGATTCGCGGTTTTTCCTTCTTTTATCGTCCCATGTGTTTTTTCGATTCCGATGGCTTTGGCACTTACAAACGTGGCGGATTTTATTGCTTCAAGCAGTGATAAGCCATTTTCCGTGAGCAACTTTATTTCCTCGTGAATCGGTGGCAATTTGTCGGTTTGAGGGTTTGCAAAGGCATCTGTTCCGGCGGCAATCGGGACACCTGCTTTGTTGGCTTTTCGGACAAATTCTTTTGCTAATTTGAAGACTCCGTTTAATCTCTGATTTTTGGAATAGACAAGCAGAGTCGCATCTAAGATTACATCTTTTTCAACCATTTTGTTGATGATTTTGTTCAAAACTGCTTCATCAATTTCAAATTCTCCTTTCATAAGTTGCTCTCGTTGAGTCTTATTGGGACGTCCACCGATCTGTTGCATTACGAACATATTTGCGTGTGAAACAACATTTACTCCGGCATCTATATTGTCTAACGGAAGTCCCGGCATAATGGCAAAATGTGCCCAGACTTGCATATTTTGTTTGCGTGCTTCTTCGGCAATTCTTTTTATTTCTTCAGCGGGAAGCGAAGCGTAAATTTTAATTCCCGTTGCTCCCGTTCCTTTTGCCATAGCGACTGCGAGAGGAATGTTCGTATCCTTCGTAACTCCTCGTAGCCAAGGGGCATCGCCGGGCGTTACGCCTTTGCCTGAAGCCTTTGTCCTGCGGTCATTAAAAAATCTCGGTCCCGCAAAAACTGCCGAGTAATAAAGATTCGGTGCTTCGATCTCATCTAAATTTGCAACTCTCGATAAATCAGCCAAAGTGCGTGCATCGCCAGCCATATCCCGCATTGCCACAACTCCGCCATACAAATTATGTTTGAGCATTGCTTCGGTATTCGGGCGTGTGTTCGACCCACTCGGATCGGTCGCCACGTGCGTGTGGGCATCAATTAAACCAGGGATTACAAACTTTCCACTCAGATCAATCACTTTGGCATCTTTGGGAATATCAGCATTTCCCTTAGCTATTTTTGTAATCTTATTTTCCTGTATGAAAATTGAAGAATTTGGAATCGGACTTCCACCTGTTCCGTCAATTAACGTTACATTTTTTAGGACTTTGAGTTTCTTAAATTTATTAACAGTCTGTTTTTCACCACGTCTCGTAAAACCTTGCATCAGCAATTCGAGAATGATTTTTTCGCCCCGTTTGACGAATTTTACACGTGCAAAAAGAGAACTGTTTCGATATATCTCGAATTTTAACTTCTCATTTTTTACTGGTATAAACTCTAATTCTTGTCCCGCAGGACCGCCAAAAAGCTTGCCATTTTTTTTCACAATTACGAATTCGCCTAATTGCGAAACAAGATATTTTCCGACTAATTCATCGTATTCAGTATCTTGTGTTTGAGTTTGTATTGTTTGACTTGAAAAGTTCTTTTCGGCAAAAGTTGGAAATGTAAAAGTAGTAACAATTAGTGCAATAGTTAGAGTTAGGCTGATTATTTTCATAGTACATTATTTTGCGTCTGAAAGTTTGAATTGGTAACACAAGAAAAAGTTACGAGATTTTAGAAAATATTGTTCACACTAATTTTTGTGAGTTATGTTTTCAATTAGAAAATTTCCTTTAAAGTTTGAATTCCTATGTTTGCACCACACAAGACAATCACGACATTTTTGTTGGTGTACTTTTCTTTTGTTTTTAGATAAGAGGCAATCGCCACAGCCGCCGACCCTTCGATCAGTTGATGATGTGTGTCTGTAAATTCAAGGAGGTTTTTGGCAATTTCATCTTCCGAAACAGTTACCCATTCATCAACAAATCTTTGGCAGAGTTCAAAGGTTATCGAATCGTTTTCAATTCCTCCTGCTGTTCCATCCGAAAGTGTCGGAAGTGATGGCAAATCGCCGACGAGTTTGCCCATTTCGATTGATTGGTGCATCACGTTTGAATTTTCGGGTGAGCAACCGATAATTTTGATTTCAGGATCAATCGATTTTAAGTATCCACCGATTCCCGCAATCAAACCGCCACCACCGACCGATACAAAAACAACATCAATTTTGTCCAACTGCCTTTCGATTTCAAAGCCGATAGTTCCTTGTCCACCGATGATTTTTATGTCGTTGTAAGGAGGAACATAAACTAAGCCATTTTCGACAGCATATTTTCTAGCAAAATTTTCCGCTTCGATTGGGTCGTCGCCATATTCACGAACTTCCGCACCGAGTCGTTTTATCGCTTCGATTTTTGAAGCTGACGCTTTCGGCGAAACAAAAACAGTCCCTTTCGCACCGATTTGTCTAAGGGCAAACGCAACAGCTGCACCGTGATTTCCAGTCGAAGCGGTAATCACACCACGCTCCAATTCTTTATCCGAGAGCGACAAGATTTTATTCAAAGCACCGCGAACTTTGAAAGAGCCTGTGTGTTGTAAATTCTCACATTTGAGATAAACATTCGCATCGCCTTTTTCGCTGTAAAAAACGGATTTTTCGAGATAAGTTTCTCGAATGTGCGATTTGACTCTTTCGTGTGCTTCAGGTACTTCGTTTTCAATATTCATCAGGCTGATGTAAAGAAACAACGCGATTTTATTTCGACGATGGATTCGTGGATTGTGTCCAAGGCGTTGGTTAAATATTCTTCCGGCAAGCCGAAACTTATGCGGATGAATTTATCCATTCCGAAATGGTCGCCTGGAACTATCAAGACACTTTTGTTGTTCATTAATTCGTTTATGAAATCGGTTGAATTTATGTCCATGTCATAACGTAAAAAGGCGATTGCAGCGGCTTGTGGGGGTGTTAATTTGAAAACTCCTTTATGTTCATTCATCCAATTTTGTAAAACGGGAAATCCTTTGCGGATATAGTTCCTTGTGCGTTCGATTAAACGTGGGCGGACTTCGGGTGAGAGTGCGAGAGCGGTTAGTTTGTTGGAAAGCATCGTTGCAGAGATTGCCACATATTCGTGTCTTGCCCAGATTTCATCAATAGTTTTTTCGGGAGCAACTGTCCAACCTACACGCAAGCCAGGAAGTCCGTAAGCCTTACTCATACTTCCCATTGCAACGACTTTATCGTAGCGTCCGAAAAAAGACTTTGTTTCTTCGTCTGTCAATCTTTCCGCACCACGATAAACCTCGTCTGCCAAAATCCAAGCTCCGACGTTTTCTGCAATCGCGACGATTAAATCCATTTCATCTTCGCTTAAAATATAACCCGTCGGATTATTCGGATTGCAAACGGCTATCATCTTGGTTTTGTCGGAAACAACAGATTCAAGTTCATCCAAATTTGGCGACCAACCGTTTTCTTCACGCAGATGAAATTCCTTTATTTTCAAACCATGATTTTTGGCAATTCCCCAAATTTGCATATAATTTGGTTTCATTATGACGATTTCATCACCCGCATTGAGCAGAGTTCTGACGGTCAGATAATTTGCTTCAATCGCACCGACCGTGACGAGGATATTTTCGGGTGTCGCATTTTCATAAAGCCTTGCGATATTTTCACGCAATTCGGGAATTCCGTTGACGTGCGGATAATTCAAATCAGTTGCCAGAAGCTCATTTATGTAATCAGGATTGTCAGCAAGCAGTTCGCTCAACAAAACGGGATGAACGCCGCTTTCGGACAGGTTGTAATCAACCTTTTGCTCAAATTTCGACATCATCCGTTCCATCACAAACGGTTGGAAATCATTCATTGTTTTATCTCCTTTTCGGTTTTCAATCCTAACACAGATTCGTGCTACATTTGAGCATATAAAATGCAGAATAAATTCATTTTTGGAAATAAAGAGTACAAAATCAAACGCTATCCGCCGACCGAAAATAAATCCTTAAAAGCTTGGAACGCGGCTGATGAATATATCTTGAGATACTTCGTAGATTTGGATGATAAGCCAGATTCTATTGCTGTTAACAACGATCGATTTGGTTTTCTAACGACTTACTTAAATGAATTCTCACCAAAAACAATCATCAATTTTGCAAGTCAGAAAAAAGCAATTCTCAAAAATTTTGAAGCGAACAATCTTTCAAAGGAAAATTTAAGTTTTATAAACCCTTTAAAATATATTTCGGAAAAGACCGAACTCGCCCTACTCAAAATTCCAAAATCTATGGATTTATTTCGCTTACTGTTAAAACAAATTGCAGAATCTTTGAACGAAAACGGAATCGTCATCTGCGGATTTATGACGAGGCATTTTACGAAACAGATGCTCACCGTTGCAGAGAAATTCTTCGAAGATGTCGAACAAAGTCTCGCGTGGAAAAAATCGCGTTTGTTGATTTTGAAGAAGCCGAAAAAAAGTGTCGAGCAGAAGATAATTAAAGAAATCACATTTAAAGATCAAACTTTCAAGCAGTATTTCGGTGTGTTTTCTTCAAAGCACATTGATTATGCGAGTCAGTTTTTGATTAGGAATTTAAACGTAGATCAAAATCAACAAAGAGTCTTGGATTTGGCTTCGGGAAATGGTGTTTTAGCAAAGTTTGTACAGCTTAAAAATCCGAATTGCGAAATTCATCTGCTTGAAGATGACTGGTTAGCGTTGGAATCATCGAAAATGAATTTTGAAAATGATAAAAATGTGCATTTTCATTTTGCTGATTCCCTGGATAAATTTGAGGGCGGATTTTTCGACTTGATCGTCTGCAATCCGCCGTTTCATTTTGAGTTTGAAAACAACATAGAGGTCGCTATTGGTTTGTTCCATCAAGCAAAAAGATGTCTAAACAAAGATGGGAGTTTTCACGTCGTTGCCAATCGGCATCTCAATTACAAAACTCATCTGATAAAGCTTTTTGACGAAGTAAATCTAGTCAAACGCAACAAAAGATTTGAGATATACGATTGCAAGTCTCCGAAAAGTAAAAAGGATTGAAAGCAAAATGTTACTTTCAATCCTTTTTTTAACGCTCTCGGCACGACTCGAACGTGCGACCCTCGGTTTAGAAGACCGATGCTCTATCCAGCTGAGCTACGAGAGCAAAGCAAAGAAAATGTTAGCGATTACATTTAATTTAGTCAAACCTCATTGAGCAACATTAACACCAAAAATACCAAAATTCCGATAATCAATGGCAACAAACCAACTATGAGCATCCAGACTGATTCATTTTTGAATGAAAAATTTGCAAATTTTTTTAAATCAACCATTTTTTACGCCTCCTGTAAATTTTTGATTTCCTCAAGCATTTTCTCAAATACTTCTGTTGCATTCATTTCGCTTGTATCTATTACAACGGCATCATCGGCAATTTTCAAGGGAGAATCCTCCCGGCTGACGTCTCTTTCATCACGCTTATTTATTTCTTTGAGAGTTTTTTCGAAACTTTCTGCTCTGCCTTTTTCTAAATCTTCCTCATATCTTCTTTCCGCACGGGCTTCAGGCTTGGCTGTTAAAAAGAATTTAATGTCAGCATTAGGGAAAACCACCGTTCCAATATCTCTCCCATCCAAGACTGCACCGTTTGGAGCAGATTCTCCTAAATCTCTTTGACGTTTTACCAAGTTTTTTCGTACTTCGGATATTCCTGAAACTATTGAAGCCATTTGACTTATCTCGTTGGTGCGGATTTCTTTTGAAACCTCATTTCCATCTAATAAAACTTTTAAATTATCGGGTTCACCTAATAATTGGATCTCTGCTTTTTCAGCAATTTCTATAATTTTTGCGTCATCTTGTAAATCAACATTGGCTCTGGAAACGGCTAACCCGACAGCTCGATACATTGCACCTGTATCGAGATACAGCAAATTTAATTGTTTAGCTAACATTTTTCCGAGTGTGGATTTTCCCGCCCCGGATGGTCCGTCTATGGCAATAATCATTTTAAGTTAAATTTTCTGAAAGTAAGAAACAAATATTAGAAGTAAGCGATAATTATTTATAAGGTAAATTGTACATTAATTAAAGTTGGGCAAGGAGAAAGTTATGGCAGTTGATAGTATTAAAAAAGGGTTTAGAGTTCCGGAAAAGAAAATTACCCCCATTGTTAAACCTGAACCGAAAGTTACAAGTGCTTCGTCTAATCAATATGCAAACAGTAAATTGAGCAGTGTAAATTATACAGGTTCGATGACAAAGTATCGTCTGCAAGCCGCTAATTTTAATGCACAAACAAATAACACTACCCCAACTCAAAAAGCCGACGAAATTATTAGTAAACAAGGCAGTAGGATTAATAATAGTGAAGCCTACGATATGGGTAGGGAAGTTGCTGAAATCGCTGCTACCGATCAACAATTTGCCGTAGAAACTGCTGACAGAATTTTGGACAGACTCCAAACAACTAGTAAATCAGATAATTTTTCCAGCGGCTTGGTTGATAATTTAACTGACGATCAATTGTTTGAAATAGGAAAAACTGCGGATGGCAAAGCACTTTTAGAAAGAATGCACAGCCATCTTTTGCAAGGTAATGTAAGCGGTGCTGAAAGAGATCAGGCTGCAAGGCTTTTGCGTGCGATTCCGACTGATGAAGTAATTGACACAGGGCGTGCAGTCGATGCCAGAAGCGGGGAAGAAGCCGCCGCACGTTTGCTTAACGATGATAATTATTTTACCGCCGAAGCTAATTTGATAAAGGCGAATGACTTTTATCAAACAGTAGAATTACGGAAAAACGATCCTGAGTTTTTACAGGAAATGTATAACGCATTAGGTCCCGAAAAAGTTGCGGAATTGATGAATGATTCGGTCAATGCTCTGCGACGCGACTGGGATAATTTTCCAACTGAACAATCAATGCGTGATGCTTACGGAACAATGGCTTCGGCTTTAGAAGCAATGCCTTATTCATTTGAGTATGAAGTTGGTAAAGCCGCTGCTACCGAAGGTAATCCAAACGCCGGGTTGATTTTAAGCCAGCCAGAAGCCGGAATCGCCTCACAACGCGGATTTTTGGACGGCATTAAAGATTCCGCCTTGGGCGATAGTTACGATGCAGATTTTCATGCACGAATGGCAGCCGAAGTTTTATCTTCCAACCCGGGACTTTTCAGAGAGTATCTATCAGGTAGAGAAACCAGTTATGGCTTCCAACCTCCGAAGTGGTCAGCGGATGAAGTTACAAAACTATTTACTAATGGTTTGAGCACTCCGCCAATCGGCGACAGTATGCGTCCCGAATGGGATCTATTTAGAGCCGAAGGAATAGAAAGATTGGTTGGAATGACAGCTGATCTACGCGGTGAAGCCTTTGCAGATTTTCGCGGCAGAGTATTTCGTGATGGTTCAAATGCCTTAGGCAAATACAGAGCGGGAAGCAGTTTGACCGAGCCTCTTTTGAATAACTTAAAAACTCTTTTTGAATCTAATCCGAGAGAATTAGTTGACAGTCTTTTCAACAACACAGGATTACCTGGATCTCCATTCGACCAAACGGGACAGGCTTTATCATATTTCTTCCGTGATGCATTATTTGGCAATCCCGATCCGAAAGACCCATTTGTTTCGACAGTTTCTGACATAATGGGTGATCTAAGAGCAGAAATGTTAAATCCTGATAACTTAAATAGCGACACATTCGATAACGAACGCTATGCAAAAGTTTTAGGTGATATGCTTGGCTCGATTGCTGTCGGATACGGAAGAGCTGTTAAGCAAAATGGCAACGACCAAAAAGCTAATGAAGCGTTAGTAAAAACTCTGGTTGGATTAGCTTCAAAACCACTTAAAGCTGGCGGAACGGTCGGAAGCATAGCTAAAAGTCAGGCTGAAAATATCGTAACTAATCTATTCTCAGATTTGCTTAACGGCGATTTGAAAGCCGAAGCTAAAAATATGCAGGAAATCGTTCAGAGACTTTTCCAAAACGCTTTTGCGGGAGCAAGAGATTTTGATTCTCAGCACGATACATTGACAGAAACAGCAGGCAAGACAGAAGCAGTCTGGATAAATTTCTTGGACGATATATTTTAGAGAAAAACTGTCAAAAAAATAGATAAAAACTGTATTTAATTAAGACAAATATTAAGTCATTAAAAGGTTGGTGAGATTTTGCCAACCTTATTTTATTTCTAAAGCATCAATTGAAACCCAATAAATCACCCACAAGGTTTCGCCGCCTTCACCATCTTTTATCGCTGATTTTCCTTTGACGGGACGATTACTTGTGAAGAAAAGAGATTTTCCGTCGGGTGTTATGTGTGGAGCACCTTCATCTTTTGAGGTGTTTACTTTTTCTCCGAGATTTATCGGTTTAGACCATTCTTCATTATTTATTTTCTTAGAAAAATACAAATCGCTTCCGCCTAACCCACCTTTTCTTTCCGAAGCAAATATCATCCAATTTCCGTTGGGCGAAATAGCCGCTCCCGATTCATTAAATCTGGAATTTATCGGCGTCGGCAGAAGTTTCGCTTCGTTCCATTCGAGTTTACTTAAGTCTTTAACCGAAGCCGAATAAATATCTCTACGCCCACCGCCGTCATCCAAACGCTCCGTCCAAAAATACAGATTTCCATTCAAATCCATACGCGGAGCGGTTTCGTTGTGAACATAGCCGATTGATTTATTTTCGGGTGTTTTTTGCCGATTTATGTCCGCACCTTTGATAGGCTTGAAGTTTTTCCAGTCGATTTCTCCGCTTTCATTTGTTGGAGCGATCCAAATATCAAAATCGTCAAAACCTTCTTTAGCAGGGAAGTTGTAATGCCCTTTGTGCGGTTTGGTGTAGGACAGAAGGAAATATTTTCCATCAGGTGAAAAATGTGCCCAGTCAACGCGAAAACCTTTTGTTTCTTCTATTTCAGAAGGCTCAGTCCATTTACCGTCAATCTTTTTGCTTTTGTAAAGTTTTTGAATATTATTCGGATTGCTGAGATTTGGATTATCCCAAGCGGTAAAAACAAGCGTCTGCATATCTTTAGAGAATGTCGGTGTAAAAGACCAACGATCAAATTTTGAAATAGCGTTCGGCTCAAAAACTTCCGCTGTCTGCGGTGGATCAAGCTGGTTGATTTTATTTTCGTTAGGTTTATTTTGAGTATTCGCCGTTTGGCAATTTGTCCAAAATGTGAAAGTTATAAATGCGGTCAAAAGCAAAAGATTTTTCATTTTTCCAAGTCTCCTTGTCTTTTGCTTTCGCTCGATTTTAAGAAGCGGTTTCAAATGATTTGTTTGAAATATTTATTTTGAAAGATTTTCCCTGACCTTTTTGGACAGCTTTTCCAAGACCAATTCGTAAGCCAACTAATGTCAGATTTTTTTCCATTTCACATCTTCAGTCACACCAGAAAGTGAAAGACAAAACTTGCAAATTTCTTCAATATCCATTTATTCATAATTCTCCAAATCAATTAAAAGTTCGAGTTTTTGCCCATCTTCCCAAGTTTCTTCTTTGAATTTTTGGTGATATTCATCAATCGTATGAACTGATTTCACGAAAGTTTCTTTTGCTTTTTCAAAGTTTTCGGCTTTCATCACATAGATCAAAAAATCGCCTTCGCTCGTTTGGTCAAGAAAAACCGTTTCCAAAATTACACCTTCATCCCGCAGGGTTGCCAAGGCTTCCGCCTTTCGCTCGTTTATTGTCCTTTGCCATTCTCGAACCTTTTCAAGCGAATTCTGTTTTAGTTTGATTTTTACACAGCGGGTTTCGTAGTTCATTGATACTTTGAAACATAATCCTTAAATTTTTGATGAGTCTGTCGCTCAGAGATTTCTCTTCCAATTATTTCGAGGACTTCTTTGCCTGGTCTGTTCATACCTCCCAAATTCACGTTTATCGTTTCAAAACCGAAGAATTCGTTGTAAGAAGCAATTTTGACTTTTGTTTTAGAAGTTCTTTGCAGATATTTGTTATTGTCTTCTAAATCAAGCGAGATAAACTCTGTGCCGTGAACCGATTGGAGGTATGCATCTTTTATATCTCGCCATTTGATCGTGCCAATGTCTAAAGTTCGATCAAAGATGCCTTCATCATTGATTATCACACGGGGGCTGCGATCAAAGAGGCGAAACGGAATTACAACGACACCGATTCCGAAAAACAAAATTGACACGATTCCAATTACAAACTTAAAAGTTTCATCTGAAGATAAAACCATCCAAATTCCGATAGCTACAAATATCGAACAACCAAGCAAATATAGAAGGTTTTTCCCGATTGAATTATAAAGTTTTATTTCCTGCATAAACTCAGCTCAAAATTTTATTTAACTCAGACAAAGCAGTTTCAATATCTTCTTGCGATACATCATAGTGTGTAACCATTCGAATTTGAGTTCCGAATGGAATTGCTAGAATGTCGTTTTCTTCCAACTTTTCACAGATTTCGATTGATGAAAGATTTGCCTCTGAAACGTCAAAAATCACGATGTTGGTCTGAACACCTTCAAGATCAATTTTTACACCTTTTAAATTCGCCACACCTTCTGCAAGTTGTTTTGCGTGTTCGTGGTCGTTGAAAAGCGTAAAGCGGGATTCTTCTAAAGCAACTAAACCTGCTGCCGCTAGGACACCAACTTGCCGCATTCCACCGCCAAGACGCTTTCTCCAGACTCTTGCTTCTTCAATGAAATCTTTTTTTCCAAGCAAAATTGAGCCGACAGGTGCTCCTAAACCTTTTGATAAGCAAAATTGAACCGAATCACATCTTTTGGATAAATCTGCAACAGTTGTATTTAATGCCACTGAAGCATTAAATATTCTCGCACCATCAAGGTGAACCGGAATTTTAAGTTGATGAGCATTATCGCAAATGTACTCACATTGATTTGCGGTCATAACGCTTCCACCTGCGAGATTATGCGAATTTTCCAGACAGATTAAACCAGTTGGGCAGGCATAGTATGGTTGATTTACATGTAGAGCAGAATTAATTTCTTGCCAAGTTAAAATTCCTGTTCCATTTTCGCTTTTAACAGGACGAATCAAAACGCCTGAAACTACGGAGGGCGTTCCCATTTCATAATTGAAAATATGCCCACGTTCTTCGATAACAATTTCGTCACCTTGCTGCGTATGTAATTTAACGGCAACTTGATTTCCCATCGAACCCGTTGGCATAAAAAGTGCCGCCTCCTTCTCAAAAACCTCAGCCGCTTTTTCCTGCAATTTAATAACGGTCGGGTCTTCCGAATAAACATCATCCCCAACTTCCGCCTCCGCCATCGCCTTCCGCATCGCCGGAGTAGGTTTTGTAACTGTGTCGCTTCTTAGATCAATCATGTTAGTTCAGATAGGTTTTTGTGTCGTTTCCAACTCGTCTTTGCTCCAAAAATGACAGCCATTAGAGATAGAAGTATTGTCGTATAGATGATAAACATATAGTTTGACCAATAACCTACGAAGAATTCAAGGTCATTGATTTGGTAAATATAGTAAAACAGTAGTAGAGGCAAAACGGCAATAACTGAAAATCTGTGGAAATAACACAAAAGAAAACCTAGAACGCCGCTGAAAATAATCGGTAGTAATACTTCGAATATAGGTGGTGGAAAAATACCAAGAATAAATGGATTTAAGTTCATAATTCTTCTCCTTGAGTTAACTTCGCCATCTCAGCGTAATAGGTTCCTTGATCGGATGTTCCATTTCGTCACCGTTTTCTTGGGCTTTTTGATAAGCTTTTTTTAGCTGAAAATACCATTTTGCCTGTGTGTCGGCGTCGTCGATTAAAATTAGTTTTGGATTGTCACGCAAGCCGACGGATTGTTTTTCCATTATTCGCTGGTCTTGTCCGATGAATTTTTTGGCAAAGATTTTGTAGATGTTTTTTATAAATGGAACGCCGTTTAAGATGTTCCAAGCGGCGACGAAATCTAGGCGTGATTCTTTGTCTGTTATTGGTGTTACGACAGCTTGCGAACTGAACCAGTATTTTCCGCAATGAATTTGTTCTAAGCGTCGGTTTGGTAAGACAAATTCGATTGTTGTTGTAATTGGTTCGTTGTAAATATTAAGGAGTTTATAAGCTGCACTATTTGTCGAAGGCGTATGCGAACTCATACGGAAACCGTTTGGAATTGGCTCAAATTTCTTGGCTTTTTCGTGGATACTGGTTTGCTTTCGCCACCACCAAGCTTGATGAACGAAAGGTCCGTGTGCCGGATCCATCAATCCGATAATTCCGTGATCCATATTGCATTTTAACTCGCTTGAAATTACGTGAGATTTATATTTTTCGCTGAAAGTTTCTAGTTTTGGAACTTCCTTTATTTCGCTATTTTTATCATCGGAAATATAAACCCAAATAAGTCCGTCACGCTCCTCGCAAGGAAAATTCTTCGTGCGAATTCTTTCAGGTTTAACGGGAGAATCGGGCATCAGCGACGGAATTTCCGTACAAGTTCCTTCACAGTTAAATTTCCAACCGTGATAACAACATTCGACTTCTTTGCCGTCAAACCTGCCATCCGAAAGCGGAATCCCTCGATGCGGACAATGATCGTCAAGTGCGGCAACTTCACCATTTTGATCTCTGAGAATCAAAAACGGACGATTGGTAAGCATCTGACGCTTCATTTCGCCGCTTTTCAAATCTTCCGCAGGCATCGCCGCGTACCAGAAATTGGTTGGAAATTCTATTTTGCTCTCTTCACTCATTCTTAAAGATAAATATATCGCAAATCCAATAATAAATCATTGGTGACAGCTTTTTGAGAACAGAATGAATCCGAAGAAAACCAGTTTGCGAAAACAATAAAGAAAGACAAAAACAAATTTTATCAAGGGGGAAGTATTAAAAAGTGAAAATAGCAGTTTTAGGAGCAACGGGCGGAACGGGGAAAAGTCTTGTTGAACAGGCATTAGAAAAAGGTCATAAGGTTGTTGCAAGTTCAAGGAATCCGCAGGAATTAGAAATTGAAAATGAAAATTTGGAAAAAATTCCAAGCAATATATTTGATACTGAGTCAATAAAAAAAGTTATTGATGGAAGCGATGCAGTAGTTTTCAGCGTTGGTGTTTCGAGTATGCTAAAGGCGAGAAAACCCGGCGGAGTCTATGAAGAAGGCGGAAAAAATACGATCAAAGCGATGAAAGAAGTTGGTATTGACCGAGGTATTTTCGTTTCTTCGTCGGGAATAAAAGACAAAGAAGGCGACCCTTGGTGGTATTTGAAAATTATCAAACCGATTTTGATGAAAGAAATGTATGAAGAAATGGATTCGATGGAAACTGACATTCGAAGTTCCGATTTAAATTACACAATCGTAAGAGCACCTTGGCTTAGTAATGGTGACTTAACAAAAGATTTTGAAATCAGAGTCGGTGATAAATTTGAAGATGATGACAGACTTTCACGCAAGGATTTAGCGTATTTTCTGCTCAACGAAAGTGAGGAAAATAAATACGAAAGAGAAATTGTATCACTGACCTATTAATTTTTAAGAAATTTTATAACGGATGGCTGCGACCATTGCTATTTCCCATCATTTTTTCTGGTTGAAGCAACGGTCGTAACCTTCCATTTGCCGTCAATTTTTTCCCAAACTTCGAGCCACGCAAATTCTGTTACGGATTCGACTGTTTCGCCATTTTCGTTTTTGTAAGTTCCCTCAACTATTTTCTCAACAATGATCGTAGCGAGCGTGCCGTCTTTTGAGATTTTTATAACGGGTGGTTTTACATCTTCCCATTTTTTGAATTTGAATGAATCGAAATAGCTTTTAAGGCGTTTTCGATTCTCATCTTTGTTTCGGGAAATGACAGCTCCTCTCTGAACAGTAACCAAATTTTCCACAAATGTTTCAACGAAAAGTTCGGCGTTGTAAGTTAAATGTGCGGTTTGGTGTTGTTTGTGAAGACGCAATAGTTTAGATAAGTCTTTTACACGCGGCGGGACTTCAAGCATTTTTTCGTCCACCTTGTTGAGTTTGATTTCTTTGAAATTCAAAACCCAATCACCAAAACTATCGGTTGCCGTAACTTTTGAAGGCAATTTTACTCCGCCAATTTCTTTCCATTCGTTGAAGACATTTTTGACCGATTCTTCTGAACCCGAAATCGGCAGAATATAGCCCGAGAGGTGTTTTGTTTGCTTATCAAAAAACAAGAAAATCGTTCCGCCCAAAGCATTTTTAGCCTTTACTTTTACATTCAAGTTTCCGTTGAAAATTTCATCGCCCAAGATCTCAAAATCCGTAAACATCTTTTGAAAATCGAATGCCATTTTCTGATATTCGTGCAGATGAACGACGAGTCTTTGAAATGGTGAAACCATCTCAAAACCGACCGAATTATTCGATGCAGCCCAAGCCACATCCTTGTTGATAAAGATATTTGAAGAATCTTCTTTGTAAGAAAAATCTTGCTTAAAATGAGTTTTGTTTGAGCGGAAAGAAGTTATATGCGTCGTGTATTTTCCTTTCGGTCCAATGCATTCGGCAAATGCTTCAATGTTTTTAATTTTATCAATCGCATTTTTGCTACCGACAGCTTCGATTGATTCCGAAAAGAGTTTATCTAATGAATCAATTTTGTTTTTGTTAGTTTCAGCATAGGAAAAGCTAAAAAGCAAAAATATGCAAGGAATAAAAGAAAATAACCTGAGCAAAAAAATCTTTTTCATAGTATCAGTCTAAGGTGAAAAAATAATTGACTCAATATAATTGTGATAGATTGAATCAAAAAACTGATAAACAGGTACAAAAAGATGGTTAAATTACAAAACTTCGTAAATTTACCTCAGCTTAAATTCTTCAATATCCCAATCAGCAGATTTTGCTCCTGCGAGGTATGAACTTTCGAGAAAGTCGAGAATTGCTTGTCTTGGATTTTCAGCGTTTCTTACTTCGTCATACATCAAGATTGCCATAGAACCATTGTCGGTATTCCATTCGGCGGAACTTGGTTTAAGAGGTTTGTTTGGTAAACCTTTTGGTTCGGGAGCGGTGTATGAATAAAAAGCAGGAGCGGGAACATTCTCGTCGCCTGCCCAAAAACCGAAACTTATAACCTCATGTGAATAAGCACGTCGTTCAACGATTCCTGCATTTTCTTTTTCAGGAGCTTTTTTGCCTGAAAATCTTGTAACTGCAAGATCAAAGCTATGCCAGAAAAGATGTACGGGAGTTGATTTGCCAATAAAGTGTCCACGAAATTCTGTGAAGACGTTATTGACCGAAGTTAAGACTTGATGAAATTTTTCGATGTATTCTTTGTCGTAAGATTTAAATTCCGTGTTTTCGGGAAATAGAATTTCACTCGGTGCTTCATACGGATTTGTGTTAATCTCGGTTTCAATTCCGAGCGATTCAAGATTGGCAAAAACTTCTTCATAGAACTTTGCAATGGTCATTCCATCGTGCAAATTAAACTCACGATCTTCACCTTTACTGGTTCTCATCTTTAATTTGTGGTTGATAAAATCAAACTCGATCTCAAAACTCCCGAAACCATACGGAATAGTTGCCGTCGTCAAACCAAGTGGCGTTACATAAAAAGGAACATTCCACCAATGATTTATCAAAGGATGATTTTCAAGACGAATCTTTCCGATAATCTGTAAATATAGATGCAGAGTGTTTTTGGTATCTTTCCATTCCGCCAAAGGCAATTCGGGAAATGCTTCTGTTTTATTAATAAAGTTATTCATGATTTTTTTATTTTTTTGCCTGCGAAACACGCTAAAAATATTTAACAGTTTTAAAGTGAATTGTTATCTACCTTAAGTAAAATTAATTTCGCGTCTTTTCGCGTCTTTCGCGGGCTAATTCTTCTTACCCATTTAACCATTTTGCCAAGTTGGCGACATAGGTTTTTATATCTTCAAGTCTTTCGGGATGCGTTTTGTATTCATCGCCGGGCGGTTCTTCTAAAAATGTCGGGCATCCCATTTCGATGTCCCAATTATAATCAACAAGGTGGTGAAAACTTGATTCCGCGATTGCTCTTCCGCATTTATTTCCGTGTTTATCTTCGCTTTTCTCAAATGCTATGAGCAAATTGAAATCGTTGTTGGTTATCAAACTCTTGCTTTTAGCAATGACTTTCGCTGAATCGTCACCTTCGGGAACGCCAATTCCACCTTCATGTGGATGAGCCGGGAAGTATTCAATTTTGCTACCGTCAAATCTCTTCAATAAATCGTGAACGGGTTCGGTAACTTCAATTTTTTGAAAGTCGCCGTTTGCTCCCGAATGATAATTTGGGTAATCAATGTAAGTTGTGTTTACATCGTCTCTTTGATTGCGTTCTTCGCGTGGGTCTTGTTGTTTGGAATTAAAATAATGTGCTTTGCCAACTCCGCCAAGTGAACAGAGCGAAGTTCCCATATCGTGGTGGTCGCGGGTTGTTAAAATCCCACCGCCTCGTTGACGAAATTTGGTGATGCCTTGGCAATCTGATTTTGAAAGTCCTCCGCCCGTATCGAGTGCAAAAAGCCAAAGCTCATCAAAATCCGAATTATGCAGATTGCTCAAAACAAAATCATTCCCGGCATCATCCGTTTTTCGGTTGCGTGCTGAGACTTCGTATAAACTTTCATTATTTTCATCAGTCAAAGATTCCAAATGCCCTTGCAAAAGTGAAAAACGCCCGATGTGCCAATCATCTTCCGTGTATGGAATCGTTGTTTGCAATAAAATTCTAGTCTTGCTCATAAAATCCTTCCCTTGTTCAAAATTCTAGCTTGGTAATTTTTTGTAAAACAATTCGTCAACGTAGCAATATCCCCAGTCTTCGCCTTTTTCAAATGACTCGACGACCGCGTGAGTCGTTTCGTGAAAATGTTTCGTCGCATGTTTATTTGGTGAAGAATCACAACAGCCAACGTGCCCGCACATACGACACATACGCAGGTGAACCCAACGCCCGCCGATTTTCAGACAGTCCTCACAACCATCAGCACTCGGCGTTACTTCTTTTATTTCTTCGATATGTTTGCAGTTTTCCATAAATCTTGTTTTGCCCACGAATTAGACGAATCTTCACGAATAATGTTTTGAAATTTTATTCGTGTTCATCTGTGCTATTTGTGGGCAAGTATCTTGCCATAAAATTATAACTTTATTGTGCCACGCGGGTTGATGAAAAATAAAGCAAATATAATTTATTTGGATTTGTCTGCCACTCACGCTTATAATCGGCGAAGCAAATTAAATTCAAAACTTAAAGAGGATACTAAATGTCGAAGGTTAAATTTACATTAATTTTTGCCCTGTCTCTGTTTATATTGACATTGCAAGTAAGTGCCCAGCAGTTTGGCAAACCGGGCGAGAAAATGGGGAAAGGAACGGTTGTTTTGAAAGCGGCAAGAATAATTGACGGAACGGGAAAACAGCCAACAAATAACGGTTTGATTGTTGTAACCGATAACAAAATTACAGCCGTCGGAACAAATATAAATATTCCAAGTGGTGCAAAGGTTATTAATCTTGGTGACGCCACTTTGATGCCCGGATTTATTGATGCACACACTCACATCATCGGCAGAGTTTTGGGTGATCCCGAAGGTGGCAACGCACGTTTTCGAGATTATGATTCTTTCGGAGCGATCCTCGCAGTTGAAAATGCACACAAAACTTTAATGAGCGGTTTTACGACAATCCGCAATGTTGGGGCAGGTAAATTTGATGATCTGGCGATCAAAAAAGCTATTAATGAAGGTTGGATAGTCGGACCACGTATGCTTACTGCTGGACACTCTCTTGGAATCACGGGCGGACATTGTGACGAAAACGGTTACAAACCCGGAATGGCAGACGGAAACGTCAAAACGGGAATTGCCGATGGTGTTGACCAAGTTCGTGCGGCGGTTCGCTATCAGATCAAATACGGTGCTGACGTGATAAAAACTTGTGCGACGGCAGGCGTTTTATCAGAAGGTGTGGCACCAGTTGGAGTTCAGCAATATTCTTTTGAAGAATTAAAAGCGATGGTTGACCAAGCAAAACAGCAAGGACGCAAGGTCGCCGCCCACGCACACGGCACGGAAGGCATAAAGGTTGCAACTCGTGCAGGCGTTGCTTCCATCGAACACGGTTCGTTTCTCGATGAAGCAGGTGCAAAATTAATGCGTGAGAAGGGAACGTATCTTGTCCCGACCTTAATGGCGGGCGAAGCGGTTGAAATTCTCGCTAACCAAAATTTCTTAACCGGATTGCGTAAGGAAAAAGCACTCGCCGCCGCAAAAGCTATGCGGAACGCGATCAAACTTGCTGTGCAATACGATGTTCCCGTCGCACTCGGCACAGATTCCGGTGTGATTCCGCACGGCACGAACGGACGCGAATTTTATTTAATGGTCGAATGGGGCGGAATGAAACCGCTCGACGCAATCACGGCAGGAACTTCCAATGGTGCAAAATTACTGGGTGTTGATAAAATGACAGGCTCACTAGAAGTTGGAAAACACGCCGATATTGTAGCTGTAAAAGGAAATCCTTTGAATGATATTAAATTATTGCAAAATGTCGGCTTTGTGATGAAAAACGGATACATTTACAAAGAAATGAAGTAAACCAAACATGTTCAGAGTTCAAACTTCAGTTTGCACAAACGTCGAGCGAAGCAAAGATGTTTGTCTACGTTGCCAAAGGACAGTTACATTCTCAAAAATTCAACTTGAGATTTTCGCATTCGCTTCGTTTGCGAAAATACAAACTGAAGTTTGAACTCTGAACGCGTTTTGCAAACTTTTAATTTTATGGAAAATCTTTTTTACAAGTGGATTATAGAAGCCGTTCTCGGTCTAATTCTGATCGGCTTTGGTTTGAGCCTTTTCGGTCAGAGCGTTATTTACAAATCGAAAGGTGAATCCATTAAAAAATGGTTTCTATGGGGAACTTTAAGTCTCGTAATTTTTAATGCAGGACTTTGCATATTTGGCGATGCTGTCAAAACCCGTATGATTTATGAAATAGAAAGTGTAAAGAAGTGAAACCGTAACTCGCTTGAGTTGCATAACCCAAAAGACATAAAGGAAATAAAATGGAAGCCATAGTAATTGTCGTTTTTGCACTGGGATATTTGGTCATAACTCTGGAGCATCCGCTAAAACTTGATAAGACAGTGCCTGCTCTGATTATGGCGGCAGCACTTTGGGCTTTGCTTGCCGTTGGCTTTCATAATGGTTGGTTTAATATCGTTGATGCCCATCAACATGCACATAGTTTTATAGCTAATGGTGTGGAAGCCGAGGATGGTTTTAAGAATGCTTTGTTGCATCATCTAGCAAAAACGGCTGAAATTTTGATATTTCTCATTTGTGCGATGACGATCGTTGAATTGATCGATTTACACAAAGGATTTTCCGTTGTCAGAAGCTGGGTTTTTACAAGAAGCCGCACGAAATTACTTTGGATCATAGGGGTTTTATCATTTTTTCTTTCGGCGACGATCGATAATTTAACAGCTACGATTGTCATCGTAACTCTTCTGCGGATTTTGATTGATGATGATACCAGGCGTTGGTGGTATGTTGGATTAGCAATTATTGCGGCAAATGCCGGAGGAGCATGGTCACCGATAGGAGATGTTACAACGACTATGCTTTGGATATCTGAAAAGGTTTCTGCAATAGGTCTTGTAAAGTATCTGATAATACCTTCTTTTGTTTGTTTTTTAGTGCCTTTTGCAATTGCCTCCTTTTTACCCATATTCCGGGGTTTCAAAGAGTTTAAAACTAATGAGGACACCGAAACCCACGAATTATTAAGCAGTAAAAAGATGCTGTTTTTGGGAATAGGAGCAATCGTGTCCGTTCCTATTTTTAAGACAGTAACGCATCTACCGCCATATTTAGGTATGATTCTGGCATTGGGGGTTGTTTGGTTAATTTCTGAATACATACGTCCCGAAAAACACATCTCCCATGAACGTCGCCAGATATATTCATGCAAAAGAGCTTTGCGACATATCGAAATGTCCAGCATCTTATTTTTCTTAGGCATTTTGATGTCGGTTGCAGCTCTCGAAACACTTGTTTATGGAACAATTAATGGTCAAGAAGTCGGGACATTGAGGTATCTCGCCGAAATTCTCCAACAAAGAATCCCGAATCAGGACATAGTCATAATGATGCTTGGAGTCTTTTCAGCAATTATTGATAATGTCCCGCTCGTTGCTGCTTCGATTGCCATGTATTCACAGGCGATTGACACAAAACTTTGGCACTTCATTGCCTATGCTGCGGGAACAGGAGGAAGTATGTTGATAATCGGTTCTGCCGCGGGAGTTACGGCAATGGGAATGGAAAACATAGACTTCGGCTGGTATCTTAAAAATATAACCTGGTTGGCAGCAATTGGTTTTATTGCAGGGGCAATTACATTTTTATTGTTCTTTCCATTGGTCGCTTAAACAAACTATGATCAGAGATTTTCAAGACACAATTCCTAAAATCCATGAAAGTGTTTTTCTGGCGGAAAATGCAGTAGTCATTGGCGATGTCGAGATCGAAAAGGATGCAAGTATTTGGTACAACTGTGTTCTTCGTGGTGATGTGAATTTTATACGCATCGGTGAAAAAACTAACATTCAAGATGGAACAATAATTCATGTTTCTCGCAAAGAGGAATACTCAACTATTATCGAACATGAAGTAACTGTCGGGCATTCAGCGACGATTCACGGTTGCTATATTGAAACGGGAAGCCTTATCGGCATCGGTGCAATAATTTTAGATGGTGTGAGAATCGGCAAAAATTCTTTGATTGCGGCGGGAAGTCTCGTTACGCCAAATACACAAATTCCCGAAAAGTCGCTTGTGATGGGAAGCCCCGCAAAAGTCAGAAAAGAATTAAACGATGAAGAAATTCAAGATTTAGAGAGATTTTGGCGTGGTTATGTGGAACTGAACGGAATTTATAGAAACTAGAAACTTTGCGAATCTCAGTGTCTTCAACTTTGCGTTTCTTTGCGGTAAAGAAACGCGGAGGTTTTCACAAAGGTCGCTAAGAGAAATATGAAAAAGATTTTAATTTTATTTGCACATCCGAGATTGGAGAGTTCAAGGATAAATGCACGTTTGATTCGGGAAATTCCCGATGAGGAAAACATAACTTTCCATGATCTATACGAAAAATATCCCGATTTTAATGTGGATATTGAATATGAGCAAAAAAGGCTCTTGGAGCACGAAATTATCATTTTCCACCATCCCTTTTACTGGTATTCTGCACCGCCCTTATTGAAACAATGGATTGATATGGTTTTGGAATACGGTTGGGCTTATGGCTCAACGGGCGATAAATTGGAAGGCAAAATAATCTTCAATGCAATCACAACGGGCGGCGGAGAGGAAGCTTATTGCGAAAAAGGTTACAATACTTATTCGATCAATCAATTCATGCAGCCGTTTGAGCAGACAGCGAAACTTTGTTTGATGCAATATCTTCCACCATTTACCGTGATGGGAACGCATAATATGAGTGAAGAACAAATCAATCGAGCCGCAACAAATTATGGCAGATTATTAAAGGTCTTGAGCAACGGCGATTTCGATATTGAGAGAGCAAAATCAGGAACATACTTAAACGAAATTCTTTAGTTACAAATATTCTAAAGTCCAAAATCTAAAACCCAAAATCAAATTATGGCAGCAGCAGGAGCAGGATCAGATTTTTTATTGCAGGCGACAGTTTTTCTCGGCGCGGCGGTAGTATGCGTGCCGATCGCTAAGCGTGTCGGGTTAGGATCAGTTCTCGGTTATTTGATCGCAGGGATGTTGATTGGACCATTTGTTATCGGGTTTATCGGCGAGGATGGCGAGGACATAATGCACTTTGCCGAATTTGGCGTAGTGATAATGCTGTTTCTGATTGGGTTAGAGCTTGAACCCGAGAAACTTTGGCGACTCCGCAAACAAATTCTTGGCGTCGGAATGACGCAAGTTCTTGTTACCGCTGCAATAATTTTTGGTGTCGGTTTGGCTCTCGGATTGATCTGGCAGAGTGCTTTGGCAGTCGCACTCGCCTTGGCTCTTTCTTCAACGGCGATTGTTTTGCAGACTTTGAGCGAAAAAGGTTTGATGCAGAGCGAGGGCGGACAGAGTTCTTTCTCCGTTCTTCTTTTTCAGGATATTGCTGTCATTCCAATTTTGGCTTTGTTGCCGCTTTTAGCAGTTCGCGAAGTTACGACTGGTTCGAAAACTCTAATTAGCGATCTGCCGATGGGATTGCAAACTCTCGTTGTTTTAGGAGCAGTCGTTGCAATAATTTTGGCAGGGAAGTTTTTGATTGCTCCGATTTTGACAGTTATCGCCAAAAGCCGTGTCCGCGAATTGTTTACGGGAGCGGCGATTCTGATTGTTGTTTCGATCGCATATCTAATGCAACAAGTTGGTCTAAGTGCGGCACTCGGGACATTTCTCGCGGGAGTAATCTTAGCAAACAGTGAATATCGCCACGAACTCGAAGCTGATCTCGAACCGATCAAAGGTTTGCTTTTGGGGCTATTTTTTATCGCCGTTGGTGCCTCAATAGATTTCAAATTAATTGCTGAAAATCCCATCCTGATAATTGCTTTGACGCTCGGACTTTTAGCAGTCAAATTCGCTGTTCTTTTTGTCATCGGCAAGATTTTCAAGCTTTCCTTAAATCAAAATTTTCTATTCGCCTTCTCACTCGCACAAGCGGGTGAATTTGGTTTTGTGATTTTCTCATTTGTCAGACAATTGGGAATTTCAACCAACGAAACTTTAAGTATCGGAACGGTTATTGTTGCTTTGAGTATGACCTTAACCCCCTTGCTATTCATCATTGATGAGAAATTAATTCAGCCGAGACTTTGTGATGGAAATCCAAAAGAAGAAGAGAGAGAAATGGATTCGGTCGAGGAAAATAACAAAGTTATCATCGCAGGATTTGGACATTTTGGCAGCACGGTCGGAAGATTTTTACGTGCGAATGGAATCGAAGCGACATTTATTGATAACGATCCCGATCAAGTTAATCTTTTAAGAAGATTAGGCTTTAAAGTCTATTACGGCGATGCCACCCGCCCTGATTTCCTACTTTCAGCAGGAGCGGACGATGCGAAGGTTTTCATCTCAACTTTGACCGACCCCGATGAAAATTATCAACTCGTCGAAACTCTCGAAAAATTCTATCCGCATTTAACGATTATGATGCGTGCCCAAAACCGCTACGACGCTTACGAATTTATCGAAATGGGACTGGAAAACATCTACCGCGATTCACTCGATACATCCGTTCGTATGGGCGTTGACGTTCTTAAAAAACTTGGACGGCGTGCTTACACATCGCGTCGGGCAGGTTTAACTTTCCTCAAAAATGATGAAAAAGCAATGTGGGAACTCGCCGAACATCGCCACGACAAGGAGCAGTATATCTCCGAAGCCCGTGCGAGAATTCAATATCAGGAAGAGGTCATGGAATACGAAATGAGCCACAAAGAACAGCAAATGGTTGACGAAGCCTGGGATAGCGAGCCTTTAGTTCAAGATTTTAGCAGTGGGAGATAATAGGGTGTAATATTTTGGAGGAAAATACATAACATAATGTAACCAAAATTTTTTTAACATTAACACTTGAGGACATTATGTTTATTTCTTCTGTACAAACTTTTCAATTAGTCAAGATATTTCTTTTATTATTTTGTTTGTGTACGATGGTATTTTCGCAAACAAAGTCCAATCCATTTGTAAAAAAAGAAGATAAGCCGAAGCTATTACACGAAATAATTCCTAAAGAAAAAAAGCCTTCTAAATTAAAACAATTAGATGAAAGCAAAGAGGATATAGCACCTAACACCGCTGATTCCCGAGGGAAAAATGAAATTTCCGTGTGGGGAGGGTTTTCACCTGATTCAATCACATTCTTAAAGTGGGGGCGAACAAGAGATGCTCGTTATGGAATTGTTGGAGTGGGTTATGCACGGCGTTTTAATAATAGTGACAAAGTAAATATGAAATATACTTTTGATGCTATCCCGCTGGCAGTTATAAATTTCCCAATAAACCCGGTAATTCAACCAGATAAGACAGTCAAAACTAAGCGAACAGCTTACGGTTTCGGAGTTATGCCCATTGGAATTCAGGCTAACTTCCGACCTCGTAAAAAAATAAAACCTTTTGTGCGTGGAGGATTAGGAATCTTATATTTTAACAAGAAAATTCCTAATGAATTTGGCAAGCGTCTTAATTTCATAATTGAAGCCGGCGGTGGTGTTGAAATTGGCGTGGAGAAAAATAAAGCTATTACAATTGGCTATAAATTACAGCACGTTTCCAACGCATTTCGAGGGCGGTTTAATCCTGGATTTGATAATAATGTGATTTATTTAGGCTACACCTTTTTCAATAAATAACATTTTTCGTGTAAAATTTGTGTTTGAATTGTTAAGAAAACTATCTAAACAGGGTAGTAAAGATTTGTGGAAAATATAAGTTCTGCAAAATCTGTCTATCCTGTTAATTTATTTGAAATTAGACTTATGACAACAAACACAAATCCAGCCCGCGGAATGCGTGATTTTTTGCCTGATGCGGTTCGCAAACGCAATTATGTTATTGGCATTATACGCGAAGTTTACGAAAAATATGGCTTCGAGCCTTTGGAAACACCTTCGATTGAAAACCTTTCGACGCTAACAAATAAATATGGCGAAGAAGGTGACCAATTGATGTTCAAAATCCTCAAACGTGGTCAAAAATTAGAGAAACAATTAAAACGTGAAGATGCAAAAGAAAACGACCTGACTGACCTCGCACTTCGTTATGATTTAACAGTTCCGCTTGCAAGAGTAATCGCCAACTATCGCCACGAATTACCAAGATTTTTCAAACGCTACCAAATCCAACCCGTCTGGCGTGCTGACAGACCTGCAAAAGGACGTTACAGAGAATTCTACCAATGCGATGTTGACGCAATTGGTTCAAAATCAATGCTTGTCGAAGCGGAACTAATTTCAGCAGTTAGTGAAATTTTAGAGCGATTGGGATTTAAAGACTTTGCTATAAGAATCAATCACCGAGAAATTTTAATTGGTTTGTTAAAAGCTTTTAATTTCACGACAGAAAAATATGCTGATGTCTTAACTTCCCTAGATAAGCTCGACAAAATTGGAGTTGATGGTGTCAGAGATGAATTGCAAGAAAGGGAAGTAGATCAGCAAGCGAGTAAAGATATAATAAAATACTTTGACATAATGGTTGGACCGGAGAAATTACCACGTATGCCGGGTTCTCATAGAGCTGAACCAAATGTTAGAAAAATACATAATGGTATGCAATTAACTCACGCAAGTCTGAAAAGTAATGACCAACTAACCAGAGGCATTAGCGAGTTAGAAAAAATTGTTGAACTATTGGGATATGAAAAGGACTCGCCTCCAACAGAAATTGATTTAAGACTTGCTCGTGGTTTGTCTTATTACACAGGAGCGATTTTTGAAATTGTTTTAACAAAAGGCGATTTTGCAGGAAGCATCGGTGGTGGCGGACGTTATGATGGTTTGATTGGAATGTTTGGCAAGGAAGAAGTTCCTGCTGTCGGTTTTTCGCTTGGGCTTGAGCGGATTCTTTATGTGATGGAAGAACGCGGAATGTTTCCCGATAATTTGCGAACTAATTTGGTGGATGTTTTGGTTACAGTCTGGAATGAAGAATCCGCAGGCGAATCGCTCAAACTCGCCAATGAATTACGCCAAAATGGTTTGCGAGTTTTCGTTTATCCACAAGCTGACAAACTTGGCAAACAATTTAAATATGCAGACCAAATAAATGTCGAATATGTCTGCGTTTTGGGCGATAACGAATTAGCCGAAAACACCGTTTCGCTCAAAAATATGAAAACAGGTGAGCAAGAAACCATTGCTAGAGAAGAAGTTTCAGAGAAAATAAAAATAACTCGATGATTATTGTAGAGGCAACGGCTTGTCCTTGCCCGACGCGTTGAATGACGCGAAAACGTTGGTTAGCACGCAATTCAATTTATAAACGGTCGTTCGCCGTTCGGCTCATTGGGCAGGCACAAGGCACTGCCCCTACAATGGTTGCGACGTCACAAATTTTTGATTTGCGGTGTTTTCTTTATACAGGGAGAAAATTATGCAAATTCAAATCATCTTACTCATCGCATTTCTTTTAACTTTTTCAATTGGCTGTTCCGCTCAAAAGACTTCTGCTGAAAACATCAAAAAGATCGCAAAACTCGAAAATGCAAGAGCCGCTCATACGGCGACTAGGCTTTTGGATGGCAAGGTTTTAATTCTCGGTGGAATGCAAAAAAATGGTGTGTTTTTTGATGAAGCCGAACTTTTCGATCCCCAAAAAAACTCTTTTACAAAGCCAAAACACAAAATGACCAAAAAGCGTGTTAGCCATACAGCAACGCTTCTTAAAGACGGCAGAGTATTAATCGTTGGTGGTTGGTCAAATCGAAATGCTCCCGAAAGGTCAGCAGAAATCTACGATCCTAAAACGCAAAAATTTGTTGCTGTTGGTAACACAAAATTTGCACGTTCGGGGCATGGTTCGACGCTTCTCGAAAATGGCAAGGTTTTAATTGCAGGTGGTTATGATGGCGAAAGAAACTTAAGCGAAGCCGAGCTTTTCAATCCAAAGACAAATCGCTTTGAGTCAATAAAAAAAATGCAAACGGCTCGTAATGTCCATTCTGCAACGAAATTAAAAGACGGCAAAGTTTTGATAACAGGTGGTGAATTGAGACGCGGAAAAGTTATTTCTACTGCCGAAATTTTTAACCCCGAAACAAATGAATTCACAAACATTTCCACGAAAATGAATGCAATTCGGTACAAACACGATTCAGTTTTGTTAACGGATGGAAATGTTCTGATATTTGGCGGTTCCGACGATAGAGACTGGGGCGGAAAATTAAAAAGTGCCGAGATTTTCAATCCCGAAAAACAAACATTTACACCGACAAAAGATATGAATTTCGCACGTTTCAAAATTAGCCAAACGGCAACAGTTTTGAAAAACGGAAAAGTTCTGATTGCAGGTGGAAGTGAAAAAGCCGAGTTTTATGACCCGAAGAAAAAATCTTTTGAAATAGTTTCGGGAAATCTGGGAAAATCTCTGCACTATTCAACAGTCACGCTTCTAAAAGATGGAAGAGCCTTAATTCTCGGCGGTTATGAATTTGTGCATGGCGGTGAACCAACAAGCACGAATCAGGCTTGGATTTTCAAAACTTAATGGCGTCTAAGCTGTGTTTTAGAATTAAACAAGTGCCCGAAAATTGGATTGTTACGTTTTAAATCCCTATACCTTGTGCAGTTGATAATAACAAATCTTGTCAGTAGCCCGACCGTCAGGAAGGGCTTCCAAGATCAATATCTGAATATTTGATCTAATCTCTTAACTTGATAGCAAAAGCCGCTCCCTCACGGTCGGGCTACTGACACCTATAAAAGAACTTAGTATTTGGAATTGCTCGTGATTTATAAATATATTAGCTTTTCTTTTGCGAAGTTATATAAGTTTTCATAATGTTTGTGTAGGAAAAATATTAACAAATTTGTCTTTCTGTTTTATACTTATAAAAGCTGTTAGATTTAGCTCAATTTTCTCCTCAGAAAATCCCCAAAAATCTAGAAATTACTAAAATCTAATAAGGTATTAAATATTTATGGAAATTAATGTGAACGACGCAATTTTAAAGGAATCAACAAATGGTTCAAATCACTCAACAAATGACTCTACAAGCAAAGACGAAAAAGTTTTAAGCCTCAATGATTTGTTAAAAATCAAATCTCAAAAAAAGTTTTTGGAAAAACTCCAAAGCAAGAATGTCAGTACAAAAAAGATTTCTAAAATTCTCGAATACGAATCTGAGCTGGAAAAACTCCAAATCGAATTAGTCAAGCTCCAGCGTTGGGTGCAAGAAACAAAACAGCGTGTGGCGATAGTTTTTGAAGGGCGCGATGCTGCTGGGAAAGGTGGAGCAATTCGTCGCTTTATCGAACATATGAATCCGCGTGCGTTACGTGTTGTGGCATTGCCAAAACCAACCGAAGAAGAAAAAGGTCAATGGTATTTTCAGCGGTATGCCAAGCAACTTCCAAATGAAGGCGAAATCGTATTCTTTGACAGAAGCTGGTATAACCGTGCGGTGGTTGAACCCGTTATGGGATTTTGCACGAAGAAACAATACAAACGTTTTTTGCGACAGGTTCCCGAATTTGAGCATATGCTTTATGAAGATGGCATAACGCTAATAAAATTTTGGTTCTCAATTTCCAAGGATGAACAATTAAAGCGTTTTGAATCACGTAAGGTCAATCCGCTCAAACAATGGAAATTGAGCCCGATCGATCAAAAAGCACAAGAGATGTGGGATAAATATACACATTATAAAGAATTAATGTTTAGCCGCACTCACACAACTTTCAGCCCTTGGATCATCGTTCGTGCCAACACAAAGAAAACCGCACGGCTGGAAAGCATTCGCTACGTACTTTCGAGAGTTGATTACGAAGGAAAAGACGAAGCAGTTACCTGTCTGATTCCCGATCCAAACACAATCCAAAGATTCCATCGCTCGGCAATTAATTTAGATTAAGGACAAGATTAAGAAAAGCTTATCTGACATTTTGTTTGAATTTTGGTATAAATTCTTTTGTTCAACCCCCAAAATCCAAAAAATATAACAGATAAAATATGCTTTTCCTTACTCAATCTTCCGCAGTCTTTGGCATTGATGCATTAATTGTTGACATAGAAGTTAATTTACAACCCGTTCCCGGCGAAGCGGACATTGCACCACCCGTAATAATTGTTGGTTTGCCCGACACTGCCGTACGTGAATCACGCGAAAGAATTCGAGCGGCGATCACGAATAGTTCCTACTTTTTTCCATTTCACAAAACAACTATAAATCTTGCACCTGCGGACGTTCGCAAAGAAGGTGCGAGTTTTGATCTGCCGATCGCACTCGGAATTTTGGGAGCAAACGGCGACCTTGGAAACACCGAGCATTTGACCGATGTTCTGAGCATTGGCGAATTATCACTCGATGGTCGCGTGCGTTCCGTTCGCGGTGCTCTGTCAATTGCACTTCGAGCGAGAGAAGAAGGCATTAAAAATCTGCTCATTCCCGAAGAAAATGCACCCGAAGCGGCGGTTGTAAAAGAGTTAAATGTTTATCCGATAAGGGATTTACGGGAAGCGGTAGAGATTTGCCAAGATATAATCAAAAAGCAAGCACCGCAAGTTAAACCGCTTGAATTAGACATCGAATTATTAAAACAGGACGAGAATAAATACTCTCTGGATTTTAACGAAGTTCGTGGACAGACTTCGGCAAAACGTGCGTTGGAAGTTGCTTCGGCGGGCGGGCATAATATTCTACTCATCGGACCACCGGGTTCGGGCAAGACAATGCTTGCGAAAAGGCTTCCGACAATTTTGCCACCGCTAGAATTTGAAGAATCTCTGGAAATCACAAAGATTCATTCAGTCGCGGGATTGACCGACAAAAGTGGTTTGGTCAAAGCTCGCCAATTTCGCAATCCGCATCATACAATTTCGCAAGCAGGTTTAATTGGTGGCGGTTCGATTCCAAAACCGGGCGAAGTTTCTCTCGCACATCTCGGCGTTTTATTTTTGGATGAACTCCCAGAATTTGACCGAAGTGCTTTGGAGGTTTTGCGACAGCCTTTGGAAGATAAGGAAGTTACGATTTCCCGTGCGGCTCTGAGCTTAACTTTTCCAGCGAGCTTCACCATGGTGGCTTCGATGAACCCCTGCCCGTGCGGATATTTCGGAAGTTCGAGAGAATGCAAATGTTCGCCGTTCCAAATTCAAAGATACGTCGGCAAAATTTCAGGACCACTTATGGACAGAATTGACATACACATAGACGTTCCGGCGGTCGAATTCAAAGAATTACGCGGACGCGGCACACCGGAAGGCGATTCATCCAAAACGATCAGAAAACGAGTTATGCAAGCAAGAAAAATCCAACTCGAAAGATTTGCTGGCGAAGGAATTTTCTCAAACTCCGCCATGCAAACCCGCCACATACGAAAATACTGCGAACTCGGCACAGACAGCGAAACTCTCCTCGAACGTGCAATGCTCAAACAAGGTTTATCCGCACGTGCTCACGACAGAATTTTGAAAGTTGCAAGAACAATCGCCGATCTTGAAGGAAGCGAAAATATCGAAGCTACACACATCAGCGAAGCAATAAATTATCGTTCGCTTGATAGAAATTATTGGAGTTAAAGTTTCGATTAAATAAGTCAATAATATATATGATACTTAATGCCTTAAGTATAGTGAGCTGCTCTCCAAAGTTTGTCATGGATTCTTTTAGTCAAACTCCAAAGTTTTCCTTTTTTTAGACTGTAAAGACTTTCATTCCAAATTCCATAGTACAGATAAATTGAATCAGCTCCACCTTGATCAATTACGGTTGCAATTTCATGATAATAGGATTCTTTTGGTTCTTTTCCTTTTATCTCTGAAACAATGTTTGCTGCGGCAATTCGAGCTTGTCGAACAGCCATCTGAGCAAGTTTTGGACCTGAGAAATTAACGATGTCCCCAACTGCATAAACTCCCTTAAATTTGTAAACACGCATCGCCTCATCTATCTTTATAAAGTCAAGTTCATTTGTAATTTCAAGCTTTTTATCAAAGAATGAATGCCCACGAAAGGGCGGTACAAGCATTAGTAAATCGTATGGAACTTTTCGTCCGTTTTCACTAATTATTTCTGCTTCTGTAATTTCGCTTGTTGGAAAATCAGTTGTTACATATATATTGTGTTTAACGAATGCTTGTATTAATTCACTGTGCAAATCAGCACCAGCGAAGGCGTTCTGAACACTTTCAGGAAATACAACGTTTATAGAAACATTACCTTTTTTAATTTCAGATTTGTATTTGTTTGCAAATGTAAAAGCGACTTCACAAGCCGGAACCGGTAAAAAAGATTGAGGAGACATTCCGATAACGATATTTCCCTCTCTAAAAGCCCTAATATCTTCACCGAAATCCAATGCTGTTTCTACATTAAGCAAATGATTGGCATTTTCATAATACCCTCTGATTTTTTCTGTTGCGAGTCTTCTTCCCATCGCAATTATTAAATAATCGTAAAAAATCTCCCCCTTAAAATCTTTACCTGTAATTTCTACTCGCTTGGAATCAAAATTTATCCCTATTACTTCTCCCTGAACAAAGCGAACATTCATTTTGTTTAATTTTTCAATTAAGCTAAAACTAATATCGTCGGGTTCACATTCACCAAAGGCAAGTCTAACTAACGCGGGATAAAAGACAAATCTCTCACTAGGTGAAACTAACGTAATTCGATGTTCCTCACCAAGTGAATCCGAGAGCTGCTCAGCCGCGACTAAACCTCCGAAACCGCCGCCTAAAATCAAAATGTTTGCCATATTCTAATTCTCCTTTTACTCTTCATTTGTGTTTTAGTTTAGCTTTTTCGGATAATCAGAACCGAACAATGGGCGTGATGTAAAACATGCTCAGAGACTGAACCAATCAACATTCTTTCCCAAAAACCATATCCATGCGACCCTAAAACAACTAAATTTGCTTCCCAGTTTTCGGCTTCCTCAACGATTGTCTTTTTGGGATTTCCGTTAAAAATTTCTGATTCAATCTTTATTTTATTTTTAGTAAACTCTTCCAATAAATTTACAGCATCTGCAATTGCTTTTTTTGCTCGTTTTTCAAGATTCAAGTTCGCATCTCGATAAATTTCATTTTGTGACCCAATTGGACCTCCTCCAAATGGGTTTATTAATTCTACAACTGAAATAATTTTTATTTTTACACTATCCGTGGTCTTTAATATCTCAGTACTTTTTTGAATTGCTACATGTGCAAATTCTGATCCATCTGTTGCAAATAAAATTTTCATTTCTTTTTATTTTTTCATCCAGAAGCTGTATTTAGCCTCCTATTAAGCTCTAATTATTTTTTGATCAAGAAAAACTTTTACATTTGACACATGTATTATCTACGCCCCAACAACCAACTTTTTCTAAAAGTCCCTGATTTTGTTGGTTCTATATACATTTCTTGTTCTTCACTAAAATTGTGTCGTCCGCTAATTTTTTCTATAAGTATTCGAAAATAAATTGCCTTCTCATGTGTTCTTTCTCGGAAGTTTCCAGCATCATAAGCAGGCTGCCACCACATAGGATGTTTTGAAAGTAATTCATGTGCTGTGACTCTTTTTTCTTCAAACTCAGGTGTGTCAAGCAGTTCTTCATAACGACCTGAAATAATTATAGTTGTCCAATCATTTTGATTTTTGACTTCATCAACCTCTAAACAGACAAGCGGATTTTGTCTCATCCAGTCAATTTTTTTACCGACTGTTGAAAAAGAGTAAAGATGTCGTTTGCCGTCAAAAGCAAAATACAAAGGCACAATAAATGGTTGATTATTTAATGAGCAAGCTAATCTGCCAAGCCTTATTCGAGTTAACACTTCCTTACATTTTTCTTTATTTAATTCTTCAATTTTCATAGGACCCTTCCTTAAAAAATACGAAATGGAAAGCAAGAATCTTCATTTCTTTAAGCTCAAAAATTTAAGAACGCAATTTATATACCTAACCTTTTCTTCAATGTTTTTTGTATATATTCGAACATGAAAAATATAAATCCGTGAAAAAAACACAAATAGTTGCGTATTTTTTCGCGGTTTACTATAGTTTCAAAAATTAGGAATTATTGCTTTATTGCTTTTTTTGCTGCCTTGGTTTTGTCTTCTGATTCACCTAAAATAATCCGCACAAAATGTTCTGCTTCATCATCAACAAGCGGAATCCCATTATCCTCCAAGTTCTCACCATCAAGCGTAACGCTAACCACATCTCCGCAGACCTTTTGTGGATTTTCTACTTTGATGTGATATTTAGTTTTTTGATGACGATAAATTATTTCGAATTTCTGCCAATCATTTGGAATACAAGGCTCAATCAACAAAGTATCGCCTTGTTTTTTGAATCCAAGAATGTATTCGATGGCTGCTCGATACATCCAACTCGCCGCTCCCGTGTACCAGGTCCATCCTCCACGTCCCGTGTGTTGCGGATTTGAATAGACATCTGCTGCAACAACGTATGGTTCGGTTTTATAAGTTTCAATGTCGGTAGAGTTAAGCGTGTGATTAATTGGATTTAATAGAGAAAATAAATTCTCGGCTTTTTCACCTTTGCCCAAAAGTGCAAATGCGATAATTGCCCAAGTAGCGGCATGCGTATATTGAGCACCATTTTCTCGGATTCCAGGTGTGTAGGCTTTAATGTAACCTGGTTCAAGATTACTTTTATCAAACGCCGGAGTTAGCAAAAGAGCCATTTTGTCATCTTCTTTTATTAAATATTTTTCGACTGAACGCATTGCTTTTTGCGAGCGTTTTTTATTGCTCATACCGGAAATTACACTCCAGCTTTGAGCGAGTGAATCAATCATACATTCTTCATTTTGTTTTGAACCGAGCGGTGTTCCATCGTCAAAAAATGCCCGCAGATACCAATCGCCATCCCATGCATTGGCATTGATACTTTTCTTCAAAAGCTTCGCGTGTTTGCGATATTTCGTCGCTCGTTCTGATTCGTCACGGTCAACGCAGATTTCGGCAAAATCTTCTAAAATCTTTGCCAAGAACCACCCCATCCAGACGCTTTCGCCTTTGCCTTCATCGCCGATACTGTTCATTCCGTCGTTCCAATCGCCCGCACCGATTAAAGGCAGTCCGCGTTCTCCAAGCCGTAAACTTCTTTCGATAGCTCGTATGCAATGTTCATAAAGCGTTCCGCTTTCTTCTGACCAAGCAACCGTTTGCAAATAAACTTCCATTTCATCTTCAGCTAAAAGTGGAGCCTCAATAAATGGAATATCTTCATTCAAAATATCTGCGTCACCCGTTTTTTCAATGTAAAAGCAGGTAACAAAAACAAGCCACAATAAATCGTCTGAAAATTTTGTACGTGTGCCTTTATTGGAAGGTTCATGCCACCAATGTAAGACATCACCTTCTTTAAATTGGTGCGAAGCAGCGTGCAAAATTTGTTTTCGCGTTAAGTCAGGTCGTGTGTAAACCAAAGCCATCACATCTTGCAATTGGTCTCGGAAACCAAAAGCACCGCTTGATTGATAAAAGGCGGTTCTTGCCCAAAGACGACAGGCAAGCGTTTGATAAACAAGCCAACGATTTAATATCAAATTCATCGATTCATTGGGGGTTTTTACTTCAATTGCATTAGTCGTTTCATTCCAAAATTTGACTACACGTTTAAATTCATCTGTTACTTCAGCAATTGAACGGAACTTGTTGATTAAATGTCTGCTATATTCAATGTTTGCTTCTTCGCCTAAAAGGAAAATTATTTCGTGAGTATCACCTGCGGCAATTTCAAATTCGGTTTGTAATGCCGCACATGGATCAAGTCCCGCACCGTGTGTGCCGGAGAGATGAGTTTGAAGCATTGCCGCCGGACGGGCTAGGTTTCCATTACGCCCGATGAATTCTTTTCGGTTACAAGTCCAAGTACGTTTTTCAGCATTCGTAGCAACAAACAAAACTCTTTCAGAAAAATCATCATTATGCGGATTATGAGCGATAATTGCTCCCGTGTTTGCATCAATATCAGTGATAATAAATGGAGCAGATTGAGAACGATTTACTCCCATTACGAGTTCGGTAAAATAAGTTGCAGAGAGTTTTCGTGTGTGGTCAGAAAGATTTTTTACTCGCAGACGCGAAATTTTTATGGTTTCATTAATCGGTGCGAAAACGAGTAATTCTTGTTTTATACCGTGATTTGTGTGTTCAAAAATCGTATAGCCGTTACCGTGTTTAGTTGTATAAGGCAATTTTTCGCGTATCGGAAGAGCGGTTGGCGTCCAGAAACTTCCCGTTTCTTCATCACGCAAATATATGCATTCTGTTGGCTGATTGCTTACGGCATCATTTGACCAATTTGTCAGACGATTTTCACGACTGTTTTCCGACCAAGTAACTCCCATTCCACTTTCAGTTGCCAAAAATCCGAAATTTCGCTGGTTGGAAATAATGTTTGACCAAGGAGCAGGCGTTGATTCTTCGCCTTCGAGTGTGATGCAGTATTCGCTTCCGTCTTTGGTAAATCCACCTAAATCATTTGCCAATTCGAGTTCGATTGGAATGTCTTCTTTTTCAGAATATCTCTGCAAGGATTTTTCAGGAATAAAGGGCGGCGGAAGTTTTTCTTCTTTGCCTTGCCAGACTAATTGATCTTCAAGAGAACCTCGGTCAGGCAAAAAGCAAACCTGAGCAGCACTATCCAAAGTAATTAAATCTTCTTCAGACATTGTATCTACCTGCAAAAGAAACAAACCGCCCGAAGTGTTTATCTGAGTTTGTAATCCATCAGCTCGAATCAAAGCCTGCACATCTTCATTAAATGATTCAGCGTAACTTGTCGGTTGATCATTTAGAATCACCAAGTCAAAAATTAAATTCTTGGTGCGTAGATACTCATGGGCTCTTAGCACTTGTCGGACGCTGTGATGTGTATCTTGGCTTTGAGTTATACGCACAATCATTATCGGTAAATCACCACTAATACCGTATTGCCATAAATCCTTTTGCATCCCTTTATTTTGTTCGAGGATTTCCTTACTCGGACGCATGGTTGGATTTGTGTAAACAAGATGTTCTGCAAGACGTTGATAAAGATTAGCTTCATCGGTTGTGATACCCAGATGCCTAAGTTCAACCTGCGAACGTGTCCATGCAAGGTTTTCTTCCCGTTCAAATATTTGCGTTTCACGATATTTATCGACGAGTTCGAGTGCATCTTTTTTTGTATCAGCAACCATTGTCGTGAACATTACAACAGCAGATTCTCCCGGTTGAATACGAACCTTCGTTTGCAGGCTAAATATCGGGTCAAGTGTTGCCCCGACTGTTCCAGATAAAGGTTTATTGTAAGTTATAACCGAAGGTTTTTGAGTAGTATTTCCGCGTCCGAGAAATTTCGCACGGTCTGTTTCGTATTCAATTTCACCAAGAGTTTCGCCCTTGACTGCTATTGTATGTGCAGCCCAAGAGGATTTTTCAGATTCTTCTGTTGAACGCGGTCGGCGATGGGCAAGCAAAGTTTGATTAGATTCTGAAAAGTCTGTTTCAACAAAGAGATTGCTAAAAGCAGGATGAGCTTCATCTGCATTTTGGTCATTAAGGACAATTTCCTGATAACTAGATACTTGAACTTCACGAACTCGCTTGGATTCATTCGTTAAAGTAACGCGTCTGAGTTCGGCATTATCTTCGGTTGAAACAATTACTTCCGTGTGTGTGTGGATTCCGACATCACGCCTTAAAAAATCGGCTTTGTTTTCTGAAAAAACTACTTCGTAATCTCTTGATTCGCGTAAAGTCGGTTGAAATCCGCTTGACCAAATTGCATCGCTTCGGACGTCGTGCAGATATATAAAACTTCCGTAGTTATCGCACGTAACGTCCTCACGCCAACGGTTCACTGCTTTTCCTTCGCAGGTTGAAAAACCACTTCCTGCAGCGGTTAACATAACCGTATATTTGCCATTTGATAAGAAACAAACGTGTGGCGAAGTCTGATTGGGCGATGTATAACGACGTGGCACTGGAGCAACCAAAGCCTCCGCCGGACGATTTGCCAAAACGTCTGTTGCTCGCGGTAATTTGCCCTCTTTACTCAGATGCGGAACGCGTTCTTGCAAAAGCAATTCAGCTGATTCAATCAAAGGCTCTCTATGAAAACGCTGAACCATCACATCATCATTTAGGAAATTATCTAATGCAACAAAAATCATTCCCTGATGATGGGACATATAGGCTTCGATTCGTGCAAAATTTTGTTCGGGTGGAAGTCGGTTTTTTGTGTAATCGACCGCTTCAAAAAAGCCGTACTGCGAAAACATTCCTTCATGTGCTAAACGCTTAAGGTTATTGGTTGATGAAACCGGAGAAAGAGGCAAAGCTATTGCTGTAGAATAAGGCGAAACGACAAAATCTTCGCTCAACCCACGTTTTAAGCCAAGACCGGGAACGCCAAATGGACCGTATTGATAGTTAAGTTGTAAATCCCTTGCATTATAAGCAGATTCAGAAACACCCCAAGCTAAATTATGTTGTAACCCATATTTTATTTGCTTATTGATAATCGCCCTATAAGTTTCATCAAACAGAGTATTTTCATAATTTTTCATTACAAGAAGCGGCATCAAATATTCAAACATCGTTCCCGTCCAAGAAATTAATGCTCTGCTTCCATTTGTTTTAACTAACCCGCGTCCCAAGCGAAACCAATGCTCTTGCTCAACATCACCAGAAGCAATTGCCATAAAACTTGCGAGGCGTGCTTCAGAAGCAAACAAATCATAGAAAGATTCATCACGTACGCCTTCCGCTGGACGATAACCAATTGTCAAAACTTTGCGTTCGTTGTCATAAAGAAAAGCGAAGTCCATTTCATCAGCGAGTTTTCGACAAAAATCAGCGACACTTTCCACTCGTTTTCGGAAATTTTCTCTCGCAATTTCCAGCTTTTCTCTTGATTCTTTTGAACCATCAGAAAGGAAAAGAGTATGCAAATCACGGTTGTAATTCTTCGCTAAATTAACGAGAGAATTTACCCAGAATGAAATGTCTGAAAATCCTTCTGTTCTTTGCAGATGACTAAATTTTGACAAAATTGCTCTGATTTCTTTGCCTTTTTGGGTTAAAAATTCAAATAGTTTTTTCCAATCACCATTGCCTTCCGGTTGAGGCTGGCTAACCTCAATAATGCATTCCGTAACGATAGGTTTTATCTGTTTTAGCCAATCTATATTTTCTTGTGGTGATTTTTTCTCAAGCTGTTCAATTTCGGTTTTCATGCATGCCAACGTATCCGAAAAACCGTTTATTGTTTTGTTATCAAAAAGGGATAAGCTAGTGAGTTCACGACAACCTTGTGCGACAGCGATTAAATGTCCAGCGAGATTTCCGCTATCCACAGTCGAAATGTATTGCGGATGCAGAGGTTCGAGCGAGCGTGTGTCATACCAATTATAAAAATGCCCGTTATAACGCTCCAGACGTTCAAGTGTCATACAAGTTAATTCGATACGTTCAATCGTTTCGAGCGTACCTGTGTAACCAAAATCACGTGCAGCAAGAGTTGATAGAAACAGCAAGCCAATATTAGTTGGTGATGTGCGATGTGCAATGACTGGAAAAGGGTCTTGCTGAAAATTATCTGGAGGCAACCAATGTTCGCGTTCGCCAACATAAGTTTCAAAATAACGCCAAGTTCGTCTGGCAACTATTCGAAGCCAATTGATTTCTTCTTTTTCAAGTTCAAGTTTCGATTCAGTAACAACCCTGAGTTTACTTAATTGAAACGCGATAAATGGTGCAATTGTCCAAAGAATTAGAAATGATATGGCAACCGGCAAATTTCGTTGGTGATACGGAATTAAACACGCAAAAACAACAATTGCAATTACAGGCGAAGCAAACATAAATCGCAAGTAACGACTAAAACTTCGTTTGCTCGAACGATCACTTTGTGCGGCTGTAACCCATTCCAATAATTTTTTTCTCGAAATAAATTTTCGGTAAACAACACGCAAAATTGCATCAAGCGACATTAAGGCTTCATTTACCAAAAATGTTAGACGCAGAAACATCTGAACGAGACTGGTTTTCAAGTCACTCCAGAGGTTCGACAAATAAATTGAGAAAGTCATCTTTTCCGCATTCTCAACTGCGGCAACAGATGTTGAAGCGATATGAATATAAAGCGGTGCGGTTAATACAACCAATGCAAAAATGGTTGCGGCAAAAGCCGATAGAGGTGTAAAAAACCACGCTGTAATTAACCAGAGTAGAATCGCTGGAGCAATCAAACTACGGCGTAAATTGTCAAAAATCTTCCAACGAGCAATTATTGGTAAACGGTTTCTAACTGTGTTCCCATCTGCATCCGGAACAAAAGGCAAAAGCCAACGAGCAATCTGCCAATCGCCTCGTGTCCAACGATGAAGACGTTTTGCGTATGATTCATAACTTGATGGGTAATCATCGTAAAGAACTGTATCGGTCAAAAGAGCAACGCGGGCATATAAACCTTCAAAAAGATCATGGCTTAAAAGTTTGTTAGCAGGAATTCGTTTGTCGAGTGCTGCTTCAAAAGCATCAACATCATATAGTCCTTTTCCTACATAACTTCCCTGTCCGAATAAATCTTGGTAAACATCTGAAACAGCGGTTGTATATGGGTCAAATCCTTTGCAAGCCGAATAAAGTCTGGCGAAACGCGACCGCATCGCACTCGTTAAGTTAATCTCAATCCGAGGCTGCAAAATAGCGTAACCTTTTGTTACACGCTCAGCTTTTTCATCGTAAAAAGGACGATTCAAAGGGTGTTCAATAGTACCGACGAGTTTGCGTGCTGTATCGCGTGGTAATTGCGTATCAGCATCGAGAGTGATTATATACCGGATAGTCTTAAGAAATTCCAAATCTATCTGCGAAGATAAGTCAAAACTCGTTTCCTCATTACCTCGGATTAATTGATTAAATTCGTGTAGGTTTCCGCGTTTACGTTCCCTGCAAATCCATTTATTTTCTCCTTCATTCCATTCGCGTTTTCTTGTGAAGAATAAAAACCTCGGTTGGGATTCTTCGGTCTGATGTTTCTTATTAAGTTCTGCGATTTGCTGACGTGCAACTCTACAGAAATCTTTGTCTGATTCAACAGTTTCCTTATCCGCATCTTTTAAGTCTCCAAGCAACGCAAAATATAATTCTTTGTCACGATTGGCTAGATGGAAAATTTCCAAATTACTGCACAAGTCTTCAATGGTTCTTGGGTCGGTTAAAAGCGTCGGAATAACCACAAGTGTCCGAGCCGTAGATGGAATTCCTTTTTCGTAATCCATCTTCGGAAGTTGTTGCGGATTGAAAACTGCATTAACAAACCGATTTATTAAAGTTATCGCTAATTCACTCGCCGGAATTAAAACCAAAAGTACAATTAAGAAACGACTTAAACTAAATAAACCATTTCTAAATGGTGCTAAGAAAAAGAAAGCAGAAACTAAGATAAATGTTAAAGAAGCAATTCCTGAAAGATAAAAAGCCGTCGGATAGCGATGCAAAAATCGTCGTAATCTTTCTCTTATGGTCTGGCGATATTTAAAACTCTTTTCAAGTTTAATCAGACCTTTATCGGTATAAAGAAAATAGCCGACGTGAGTTTGTCGTTTATCTTTATCATCAGAATCTTTTGAAGCCTCTTCTGCTAATTCAACTGCTTTTCGAGCAACTTCACGTTCATCAGTTTTAGTACGTTTTGAAATTCGCTCAATATTATTGCGGTAATGATCCCGTGTGCCAAAATCCATCTGCTTATAAGCATTTGCTGGATCTTTAACTAATATCTGGTCAACTAAACTGACACTTTCAAAAAAATCTTGCCAGTCAAAAACCGAAAGAAGCCGCATACTAGTAATGATGTTTGCGACCGAAACCTGAGCAGCAGCTTGACGGTTATGTTCACGATGAGCAAGATGTTCAATCGTTTCTCCTTCCGGGCGTAAGCGGTGTTCTAATTTCTCAAGTGCAAAACTCGGAATATCATCACCTTGCCCACGAAGCCGTGTGGCTAACTGAACGAGAAAAGCATCAGAGAATTTCGTTGTTATCCGTTCTTTGTCAAAAGTCTCCGAAAGCAATTCAAAAGACTTAACCGAAAACTCTTTATCCGCAAGTTTTTGCAGAGTGTTGGCAAATTCATTTGCCGCTTCGAAATCTTGAGCAACCTGCAAAGTTTGAATTGCAAATCGTCGCAGATTCTCGATTAACGAAAGTCGCAACGAAATTGGAAATGCCCATAATTCACCGATGGATAGAGGATTTTGTTCCTGATAGGATTCGATAAAGGCTTTTAATGCAGGCATTTCGAGGCGATTGTCTGTGTGTTTAACAATCTCTATGGCGAGATGATAGACACGCGGATAGTTTGCGTATTCGCCTTTTTTCAATTTAGGAAGTTCTTTGTAATATTTCGGAGGTAAGTCTTGCTCCACTTCGCGGAGTTGTTCTTCGACAATATGAAAATTGTCCATTAACCATTCGGCGGACGGTGTTGAAGATTGTATTGGATGGCTAATGTCAGTCAGGGTTTGATAAACATTAATAAGCTCTTTTTTGTTGTCTTTGAGTCGAGCTAATAAATCAAAACCTTTTACCTTTTCAGTTTCAATTTCGTGTGTATCAGATAATCTTTTTGCATGAGCCTGAAGATGCTCTAAACTAAAAACCTCAGCCCTAAGCGGAGATTCATCTTCACTTTTTGAAGTTTTATTGTTTTTTCTTAACCTAGTAGAATCCAGAAACTTAAACATATTTTCAATTATTTTTTTTTATCGCACAACTTCAACTGTGCAATTTGCACGAGCTACAACAGCAGTCGATACACTTCCAAGTAAAAGATTTTCAAAATAGTTCAATCTCTTATTCGCACCGATAAATATACAATCAGCTCCCCATTCATCCGCTGCATTTACAATGACTTCTTTCGGATTACCTTCTTCAACTAATTCTGTAACGTTGAGTTCTGTGTCTTCCAAAATTTTTCTGGCTTTTGCAATGCAGTTTTCAATCCAAATCTGTTCCTCTTCTCTTGCTTGGGTTTCTTCTTGATTAGGACGTCTGTCTGTTGCCATCACCAAACGAACTTCGCTCCCCATAAGCCACATACGCTCAGCCACGTCTTGAACTACTACTTCTGTTGCTTCTGTTCCATCGAGACCAATTAGAATCCGATTTGGCGAGCCTTGTTTCCAAACCTGCCCGCGAACAATTCGTACCGAACAAGGTGCTTCATTGGCAATTTTTTGCGAAATTGAACCGACAGTGTGAAGCTTATTTTCCGTTTGCCCCTGACAACCTACGACGATTAAATCTGCGTTCCATTCTTTTGCCTTTTGATTAATTTGCGAAGAAGGAGAACCTTCTAAAATTAGAGTTTCGATTTTCCAGTTCGGGAAATGAGTTTGAAGTTGCTTTTTGCCTTGCTCCAATCCCTCTAACTGTTCTGAACTGATTATTACTTCCAAATCTTCGTCAGCACGTGCCATTTGAGCAGCAACAGCTGTAGATGAATTGACGGCTTTGTCATCCGTCTTTAACCTTGCTGACTTTGGCATTGGCAGCCATCTTTCTTGCACATAAACAAGCAAAGCTTGGGCATTACGTGGTAAACCTGCCCGAGACATTTCATCAATTGCGTTTTCAGCATAAACTGACCCATCAAAGGCTACTAAAATTCTCATTTCGTCATTCATTCTGATACCTCCATGAATTTAGTTAAAAGTTCTTGATGAAATGAATTTGTTTTGGGGGTAGCTGAAAAAATGGTTACCCAAATGTATCAATCACCAAAAAGTTCATTTAATAGATTGTTGGGCAAGCAGCGTGCCATCAAATAAATCCAATAATAAACAAGGTTCTAGATGAATTTAGATACAATTCGTGCGAAAAATTTCATTATCTACTGAGAAAACTTTCACATCTGTTCGAGGTAAATGGATTGAATACAGAAGAATTTTAGTTTGTTGATTAAGATAGAGGTATGAAAGTTTCGAAAGCGATTGCTAATTTAATTTGAAGCAAAAAAAATAAGATACACAAATCCGCGAAGATAATATTGTCCCTTACATTTTTATGGAAACCGTTAGAACTAATCGCTGTTGTGAGTTGGAAATTCCAAATCTTTCCATCTCTGCAAACCTCCGTAAAGCGGTCTGACTTTTGTTATTCCTTTTCGTTTTAGTTTAAGTGCCACACTGGCACTTTTGGCTTCGTTCGGTCAGGTGCAATACAGGATTATTTCCTTGTCTTTAGGTAATTCTTCATGACGGTGTTCGATCTCATCGGGTGACATACGCAGGGCGTTTGGGATTATTTGCGGGTTTAGGCTGAAATCCAATTCGTCGCGTAAGTCTATGATCGTTAATTCTTTACCGTTGTCTAAATGTTCTTTGACTGTTTCTGGTTCGATGCGGGCGGTGCGTAGATTCCGCAGAATGTATTGGCGTTTGACAAGTTTGTAGCCGAAATAAGTTCCCAGAGCGAATATAATCAATGCTCCGAACCACCAGCCAAAACTCGCTACGTATTCGGCGACTTGTTCGAATTGATCGGCAAAAATGTAGCCCAATCCAACGAAAACTACTGCCCACAAAAGCGAGCCTAATCCATCAAAAATCAAAAATCTTGGCAGACTCATTTTGCTTGCACCTGCAACGGGCTGTGCGAACGTGCTAAAGCCGGGAACGAATTTGGCGACAAGCAAAGAGCGTTCGCCGTGTCTGGCGAAGATGATTTTCGCATTATTAACGCAAATATCCGGTTCGAGCGAGATTTTGCACAAAAAGCCTAAAATTCTATAACCCGTTTTCCGACCAATATAAAACCACATCGTATCGCCAAGAATGGCAGCGAAAACGGTCAGGAAGATCACGAACAAAAGATCAAGTTCGCCGAGTCCGATCAAAACACCTGCTGATATGAGTAGGAAATTTGACGGCAAGGGAATTCCGACCTGTTCAATGAATACTCCGAAAAATATGACCAAATAGCCATATTGAGCTATGAATTTTAGGATTTCGTTCATAAAGAATTATTCGCAGTTATAAATTTATCGGATTTCGCAAAGTAATTAAATCAATTTTTAGGTTAAGTTGGGGATAAGTTTACAAGAAATAATTATCATTATTTTTAACACTCAATTGATTTAGGGCTTAAAATGCAGTCATATTTGTACAAACTCAATACGAATATATTTCCAACTTAGTTGTGTCACTGAACTAAGATATTATAGTATATCTCTCATCTTAAACGTCCACACCTAGTTCCTGTCGTTAGTAAAAATATCTAATGACCTGAGTTCACACAATTTATGAAAAGACTTTTAGAAATGAAAAACATCACTAAAGAATTTCCGGGTGTGAAAGCCTTAGATGATGTAAATATGGATTTGATTGAGGGTGAATTTCATTCGCTCGTAGGAGAAAACGGCGCGGGAAAATCAACCTTGATGAAAGTCCTTTCGGGCGTTTATCCGTATGGCGAATACGAGGGTGAGTTTTTTATAAGTGGTGATGAAAAACGCTTTTACACGATACGTGAAGCCGAAGATGCAGGGATTGCGATAATTTTTCAAGAGCTTTCGCTGGTTAAGGAACTAACTGTCGGAGAGAACATCTTTTTAGGACGTGAACCTTCAAAATTTGGCGTTATCAACTGGACAGAGATTTACCAAAAATCAGCAGAACTTCTCAAAGAATTAAATCTTGATATTAATCCTAGAACTGAGGTCGGAAATTTGGGAATCGGTCAGCAACAACTTGTCGAAATCGCCAAAGCTTTATCTCAAGACGCGAAGATTCTGGTTTTGGATGAACCGACGGCAGCTTTGACGGAAAGTGAGGTCGAGATACTTTTCGACATTTTGCGAAACCTAAAAAAACGTGGCGTTGGGATGATTTACATTTCGCACAAACTCGACGAGGTTTTTGAAATGTCTGACCGCATAACCGTTCTGCGTGATGGTCAAACTGTTGCAACACATGACGCGAGCGAACTCGACAAAGACAAAGTTATTGCCCTTATGGTCGGTCGTGAGGTTGGTGATATTTTCCCTGAGACGACACATGAATTTGGCAAAGTTGCTTTAGAAGTTAAAAACTTAAATGCCTTCGAGGCTGAGCATCCTGATAAAAAATTAGTTGATAATATTTCGTTTAACGTTCGCAAAGGCGAAGTTTTAGGCATTTCGGGATTAATGGGAGCTGGGCGAAGCGAACTTTTAACAGTGATTTTTGGAGCTTGGAAAGGGAAATCCTCAGGCGAGGTTTTTGTTGAAGGTCAGAAAGTTTCGATTAGTTCGCCGAAAGATGCGATTGCGGCTGGAATTGGGTTTGTTACGGAAGATCGCAAGCGTTACGGTTTGATCTTGGATCAGACGATTATGGATAATTCGACGCTCGCCGGACTGAAACAAATTTCAGGTAACTTTTTGACGCATCGTTCGCGGGAACTAGTGGCTACAAAAAACGCGATGAGTTCTCTTAAAGTAAAAGCGAATTCACCTATGACCGTTGCGGGAACTCTCTCAGGCGGAAATCAACAGAAGGTTGTTTTAGGAAAATGGCTTTTGACTAACCCGAAAGTCTTATTTTTGGACGAACCGACTCGCGGAATTGACGTTGGTGCAAAACAGGAAATTTACGCCGAGATCAATAAACTTGCCGAAGAAGGTTTGGCAATCGTGATGGTTTCTTCGGAATTACCCGAAGTTCTCGGACTCTCGGATAGAATTTTGGTTTTGCACGAAGGGCATTTGACGGGCGAATTTACAAAAGAAGAAGCCACACCCGAAAAGGTTATGGCGGCAGCAACAGGAACTTTGTAAAGGATATTTAATCTATGGCAGAAACCGATAAATCAAACAAAATAAAATTACAAACATCTTCCTTGCGGGCATATACGATGCTCGGTGCCTTGGTTGTTATTTGGCTGTTCTTTCATTGGCAGACGGAAGCGATTTTTTTAACGCCCAGAAATCTTTCCAACTTGATGTTGCAAACTTCTGTTACGGGAATTATTGCAATTGGAATGTTGATGGTAATTGTTTCGGGAAATATTGATCTGTCGGTCGGTTCTCTTCTGGCACTCGCTGGTGGAGTTGCCGCAATCGTTTTAACAAAAATGGGCTACGGATTAGTACCAGCAATTTTGGCGGCAGTCGCTGTCGGAGTTCTAATAGGCTTGTTTCAAGGTTTTCTAACAGCATACGGAAATATCCCTGCATTTATCGTAACTTTAGGAGGTTTGCTGGCTTGGCGAGGGGCAATAAAAGGGATTTCGGGGAGTGAGACGATACCGATTGCCGACGAAGGTTTTAAGGCAATCGGTCAGCAATATATTGACTGGCGGGTTAGTTCCGTTTTAGCTGCTATTGCCATATTGGCAGTGCTTTATTTTGCATTTAGAAAAGCCAAAGCCCAAAAAGATTATGATGTTGGTGAAAGCAATCTTGGTAAAGAGTTATTAAATTCAATGATACCGATTGTAGGTATAGTTCTCTTTACATACGTTATGATTTCTTATGCTGGAATTCCGATTCCCGTATTAATTTTCTTGGCGATCGCATTTTTAGGATTTTTCATTACAAACAACACAACTTTCGGACGATACATTTATGCCATCGGAGGAAATGCAGAAGCAGCGAGACTTTCAGGCATCAACAACAAAATGGTTGTGTTGAAAGTTTTTGCTATCTTAGGTGTTTTTGTCGGGATCGCTTCGCTCATAAACACTGCACGAGTTGCTGCCGCTACACCAGATGCGGGAACTCTACTCGAACTTGATGCCATCGCCGCTTGTGTTATCGGCGGAACTTCTTTAATGGGTGGACGCGGAACAGTTTTCGGTGCGTGTCTTGGAGCATTAATTATGGCAAGTTTGGACAATGGAATGTCACTCTTGAATTATGCTGACTACACGCAAGAGTTAATCAAAGGTTCGATCTTAGTCGCAGCAGTTGGACTTGATATGATCGGACGAAAATCTTAGTTTGGATTTTTCATCGAGTATTCCTAGCTAACGGTTTAAGGTTAAAAAAGATTATGTTCATAGTTTGGCTTTTATGGATAACAGTTGTTATTGGGGGATTCTATATGGGAATTGGCTCGGCAATTGGTTCTTATCAAAAAGATTATGATATTCCATTAGCCTTAAATGCATTAATTTATCTTGGTTGTGCATTTTATGGTTTGCCAAAATTTATAAAGTTCATTTTCAACAGGAAATAATTTTACCTAATTATGGAATTGTACGGAGTAGATATAATTGACATAAGCTTCCGAGGTATTCACGCTCTAATGGCGGCGGCTTGGCTTTTATTTGATTTTATAGTCTTTTGGCTGCATTTTAAGGTCAAAGATGCTAATGCTCCAACCACTGAAAGACTTGAAAGGGCAAGAGTTATGCATGGTATAGATACAGTCGTTGCATATATCTTTCTTTTAATGTTACCTTCGGGAATTATACTTTGCTATATAACAGATACGCCTATCTTTTCTACTGAATGGTTATCCTGGAAACATCTTTTATACGGAATAATCATAGTTGACGCTCTTTATCTAATACCTATTTCCGGGACGGCTTTAAGGAACTTAAAGGCAATTGAAGCCGGGGCAGAAAATGTAGATGAACTAAATAGGGAGATCAAATCAAAAATGGATCAAGCAATGCCTGCAGTGATCTTGATCTGGATTTTGGTTTTTGCGGCGAGTTTAATTTCAGTTCTAAACCTAAAAGTACCAAAAGGGCAGGAATATATTTTCAGAAAAACTCAGGCACAAGTTGAGATTAAAAAGGAATAGTTTCACAAGTTATCCGCCCATGTAGAAATGCACAATCTTCCATGCCTTTTCTAAGGTTATTCCATTATTTTGGTCAATTGATAAAGGGTGCTCACTTGGCTCAACTTCAATTACTGGACGTTTACCATCTCCTTGAAAATAAGCCATTGTCTTCAGCGAAATAGTATCTTTTTCGTAGAAATCTATATTTGTAGAAAGCCAACCAAAGAAGGGACCAATTTCATCAGAATCAGGATTCTCAACATATTTATAGAAATTTTCGTCTTTTTGAGATACCCAAACGCCGAAACCAAATCTTTCTTGATAATCTAAAACCGGAATTTCAATAACTGCACGAATGAAAAAGTGTTTATTATCAATTATGCAGGTGTCTTCTGTTAAATCTATCCTTTTTGCACGTTCATCTTCCGGAATTCCCCACCAGTAGTCAGGTTTGTCCACGCCTATGTCAGGCAGATTTTCATGTGTTTCTTCGCAGGTCGTACATCTAAAACTCATATCTAATCATTTATTTCTCTATAATCCCCATCGCAATAAACCAGTGGCTTGCCTTCAGAAATGTGAGATTTTTCGATTTCGCCAATGAAAATAGTATGGTCGCCGCCGTCGAAAGCATTCTTTAGATTGCATTCAAGGTTGACGAGTGCATTTTTGAGTATGGGAATTTCGTTACCATTTGTGTGATATTCGACTCCAAGAAACTTATCTGGAATTGGTGAGGCAAATTGGTTTGAGATGCTGTGCTGATCCTCGTTTAAAATATTGACAACGAAAGAGCCTTTCTCTTCAAAGACGTCATGGCTTCCTGCTTTTTTGTCGATGCAAATCAAAATTAGTGGCGGTTCGAGTGAAACAGAGCAAAAGGCAGAGACAGTTATACCGTGTAGATTTCCATCTGCATCTTTCGTTGTTACTACAGTTACGCCACTGGCAAATTTGCTTAGGGCGTTCTTAAATTCTTCTTTTGAAACAGGCATATGATCTAAAAGTTTTGGCTATCATTTAACTAATAATTAACAGTTTATATTTAAATATATCAAATGTAATATTTTTGTAAGAACGGCAAGATGAAAAAAAGTCAGCAAAAGTTTATAATCAGTAAATTTGAGCTATTAATATTTAAGATACCTTTAAGAGGCTATTTATGATTGCTGAAAATTTAATCGGGTTTGAGAGTATTCCGCAAACGCTTCCACATTATTGTATTGAGTCATTTCGCAGACACAATAAGCCGGATGCACTTAATTATAAAAGTAATGGTTCGTGGATAAACATTTCGGGCGAAACCGTTATTGAAAAAATAAAACATATTGCTTTGGGGCTTTCAGAATTAGGAGTGAAGGCTGGTGATAAAGTTGCGATTATTTCTGAAAATCGTCCCGAATGGTCACTTACGGACTTGGCAATTTTGTCCTTGAGTGCTGTTAATGTTCCGATTTACACTACGCAAGCTGTTGAGCAAATACGCTATATTTTGGAGGATTCCGGCTCAAAGATGCTTTTTGTTTCTGGTAAAAAACTCTGGAAACATGCTGAGAATGCAATTCAAAGTGTCGAGCGTTTAGAAAAGCTAGTTTTCTTCGATGAAGATGCCAAACCCGAAAATGACAACCGTGCGATAACTCTTGCAGATATAGAAAAACGTGGAAAAGAAATTGAGCAGATCGACGAGAAAACCTTTGAAAGACATCTCGAACAGATCAAACCTGAAGATTTAGCGACAATCATATATACCTCCGGCACAACGGGCGAACCAAAGGGTGTCATGCTCACGCATGAAAACTTTGTTTCCAATATTGAATCAATTTCGAAAGGTCTGCCAATCAAACCGACAGATCGTTCGTTAGCAGTCTTACCTCTTTCTCATATTTTTGAGCGTACGGTGTTTTACGTGCTTTGTTCAAATGGAGTAGCAGTTCATTATTGTGCATCCTTCGATCAACTTGCTCCAAGTTTACAAGCTGTTAAGCCTACTATTATGACAGCTGTTCCGCGTCTGTTTGAGCAGGTTTATCACAAGATCGTTAAAAAAGGACGGGCTGCCGGAGGAGTCAAAACCAAACTGTTTAATTGGGCGTTACAAGTTGGACAAGAATACTGGAGTAAAAAAGAAAACCGTCAATTTATATCGCCCTCGCTTAAAGCGAAACACGCTTTGGCAAGCAAGTTGGTTTTCTCAAAATGGCGTGAAGGTGTCGGTGGTGAGTTAAGATTTTTTGTTTCGGGCGGAGCTCCACTTTCAAAGAAGTTGTCCTATGCTTTTTGGGCGGCTGGAATTCCCATTTTGCAAGGTTATGGAATGACAGAAGCCTGTATCGTTTGTGCAAATCGCCCCGAAGATAACAAAGTTGGATCAATTGGTGTTCCTTTTGAAGGAATTGAAATGAAGATTGATGAGAAAGAAGGAGAAGTTCTCATTCGCGGAAAAAATGTGATGCAGGGGTATTTCAATAAAGATGAAGAAACCACTAAAGCCTTAGATACAGAAGGTTGGTATCACACAGGAGACGTTGGCTACAGAGATGAAGACGGTCATTTTTATATAACAGATCGTATTAAAGATTTATTCAAACTCTCCAACGGTAAATACGTTGCTCCACAGCAGGTCGAAGCTCTGCTCAAACAATCTCCGTTAGTTGGTCAGGCTGTTGTCGTGGGTAATGGCAGAAAACAAGTAGGTGCTTTGATCGTTCCTGATTGGGAATCTGTTAAGCAGGCTATCAAAGACGAAGGAATAGACGCGAAGGGAACTCGTGAAGAACTTTGCGAAAATAGATACGTGGTAAAACGAATTCAGAATGATGCAATTCGATTTACGAAGGAAACCAATGATTTTGAACGAGTCAAAAGGGTTTATCTTTTGCCGAGAGAATTTTCAATAGATAAGGGAGAGATGACTCCAACTTTGAAAATTAAGCGAAGCGTTATTGATGAAAAGTATTCAGAAGCAATAGATGAAATTTGTGGAAGTTAAAAAACTTTAGGTTTCAGGACATATTTAGCATAGAAGGTCTAAGCTTTTTTTAAGGTTAGACCTTCTTTGTCATTTAAAAGTTTATTAAGAAAAGAATTATCTTTGTGCTTATTGTTTAATAGAGCCTCAGCCAACTCAAATAGAGGACTTGGGATTTCTTCGGTTTTTATATCATCTTCGCTTTGCGGATACTTTTTATAAAATTCCACTTCAGCCTCACAAAACTCACACTTATCTATGTGGTCAAAAATTTCTTTTGCCAAACTCTTTTTGGCGTTACCTATTTGATAAGCCAATAATTCCTCTGAAGAAGGGCATGTTACTCTTTTGCAGAAATCTATCATTTTCACTAAAAACATAAAATCGGAAATTTATACGCTTCCTATTATTCAGGGCAAAAGAACTTTCGGAAGTTTCATTACTTGTTACTATCAAAATAAACCAATAATGCCCCAAAGCTTCCAAAACTAATTTCAATAAATTAGAATTTTTTTTAATATAATTTTTCTCACCCGATAAATAAAGCTATTTATTATAACAATTAAGTAAAATGTTAAACATTATTAAAAAATGTAAAAAATAGTTGCTCATTTTTGAAATAACTGGTAATATCAAAAATGGTCAGTAAAACTATTGTTTAACTGACAACCCTCCAAATTAATTGTGATGCTCAGCAATTGATTTACAAAGTTTTTTTCTACCTATTTTTTGCTCCTTTCAGACAAAGATTCCAGGCAGATTATTTGTAAATATATCTCTATCGGGAGAGAGATTATTGCAGGCAAATGAGCAGGGCGATTAAATTCACACTACAAAAAAATCGGAATGGTTTCATATGAGTTCAATTAAGCAAAAGGCACGTCCGTCAAAAAGAATGCGAAACGGCAAACGCATTAATGTCGGTAAATGGAACAAAAGCCTCAAAAATTCGGACGTAAATCAAATTTGGGCAGAATTACACAGAATTGTTTCTTCTCATCCTCTGGTTAGAGCTTCTAAAAAAGCAGGTTTTTTAGTCGAAGAAGGCAAATATAATGTTTACACAGATATGACACAGGAACTTTTCGTTGCACTTTTGAGCAAGGAAAGATTTCAGCATTATCTGGATGAAAAAATGTCTGACACCGAGATAGAAGCCGAAATTAGTCAGATCGAATTAACTAATTTATTAACTGCACAGCTACGAAAACGACACCCGGAATCTTATCGTTTGGCACGAAGAGTATCTACGTTGATTCAAACAAGTGAAACTTTCAAGCGATTTGACAACATAGATAATCCTGAAGTCCACAGACGTCTGGCTGACAGAGTTTATGGACTGAAAAACTGGAAAAATAACAAATCCACGCGGACTCAACAAGAGCTGGAACAAAGAGTCAAGAAGGTTTCATTTCATAACCGTGACACCCGGATGGTTGGTTGCACAGGCGACGCTCAGATAGTTATCAGTAACGTCGAGCTTGAAAAACTTATCGTTAGAGTCTTCAAAGCGGTAGATTCACCTGTAAATGTCAGAAGTCTTCGAGGTCTTGTAATGTCACGTCTGCCGATTATGGACATATATCTTGTACCAATTAGTAATAACGGTAAAAAAGATGATGAGACATATGACCTTGATCCGGTAGATATTCGTGAAGACCCGGAAGAAAATTATTTGCGGCAGGAAGCAGAAACTGAAGCAAGAGGCTTTGTAGAAAATTTCTTAAAGAGTTTACATAAATCAGTACGTGGTAAAGCCAAGCAATATAATCGAATGATAAATATTTTGTGGCATTGCTATCTCATATCTGATGGTGGAACACAGTTAGAAGTAGCAGACAAACTTGGTGTTTCGGATTCCTTGGTTTCCGACTATCGAAAACGCATCGAAGCTAATTTGCAAGACCTTTCTTTTGGTGGAGTAAATGAAGCGAGACAGTTTGAGAAAGTGCTGAAAATTCAAGTTAAAGAACTTATAACTGTTGAAGAAGAGGAAATTGTTGCTTAAAAAAAAACTAGAGCGATTTCCTCTATCTTAAATGGGTAGTCTCGATTACTTTGACAAACTTCCATTTATTCCTTTGACCGTGAAATCCCCACAAAATAAAATCTTTCAGTGCAACGGAAATTAGCAATAAACCTTCTCAATGGTTTAAGATAGGTTACAAGAAATTTCAGTGATAAAACTGTTTGTAATAAAACCCTCCAATTTGCGGATTATTCCAACCCCGAAAAATGACGCAAAAACTATCAGATGCCTGTCAACAGAAACCAAAACGGCGATTACAAATCTTTAGGCTCATCAAAGAAAAATGGTGAAACAGACAACTCTGATTTAAAAACTCTAAAATCAAAAAAAAATAGAGAAAAAGAAAGATTAAACACCAATGAAAATGGTGGGAACAATCTTGTAAATTACAATAAAGACCAAGAACAAAAAATATCTTCGCATTATATGGAACCCGTTTTAGAGGCTGAAAATGATGCGGAGAAAATTGTTTTAAAGCCCAAAAAATCTCCAAAGAGAATAGAAAAGGAAAAATCTCAGAAGATTGATAAAATAGATTCAAAAGAAAACTTGGACGAGCATTACGCTCAAAAAGTTAAGCGGGAAAAAGAAGAAAAGAGAAAAGAAAAAGATTATGAGCTTTTAAGCAATGAAAGCTGGATAGCTCGAAATGGACATAATATAACTTTTGTCGGATTGTTTTTATTTTCTTTTGTTACGCTTTTCAGACCTTATGAATTAATTCCGGGCTTAGGTTTTCTTAAATCCACCGCATTTTATTTTGCCGCAGCGACACTCGCCATTTTTATTCCAACACAACTTTCAGCCGAAGGAAGAATCTCCATATTTTCTACCGAGGTAAAAGCTATTACAGCTCTTGCTCTTTTGGCTCTGATTTCAATTGGAATAGCTAAAGACCCGGCAATGGCTTGGGAAGAGTTTAACGGTACATTTATCAAAGCTGTTCTGATGTTTATCGTTATGGTAAATGTAATCAGAACTCGCACTAGATTGATGACTATGCTTTGGTTGTCAATCGGAATTGGATTAATACTTGGCTATATGGCGATGGGGATGTATTGGCGGGGAGAAGTAACAGCGGAAGGCTACCGTGTTGTCGTAGATATAGGTGGCATTTATGCTAACCCGAACGACTTAGCTCTACACCTTGTTACGATGATTCCAATTGCCCTTTGTCTAGGGTTAGCCAGCAAAAATGTTTTAATGCGGCTTGTGTATCTGACAGCAACCATATTTATGATGGCTGGCTGTATGGTAACTTATTCACGTGGTGGATTTTTAGGGTTAGTCGCCGCTATGGGGGTTTTGATCTGGAAGTTTGGCAGGAAGAATCGCCTGAATGTAACGATAGCTTCTGTTGTCGCAGGGACACTAGTTGTTTTATTTGCTCCTGGCAATTATGGAATGCGGATACTTTCGATTTTTGGACTTGCACCAGATGCAGTTGGGTCAAGTGACCAAAGAACCGAGTTACTAAAACGTTCGATAATCGTGAGTATTAGAAACCCTTGGGGAATAGGAATAGGTAATTTTCCTATAGTAGGAATAAGAAACTTAGTTTCACACAATGCTTACACACAGGTTTCTGCTGAGATCGGGGTTTTAGGTTTGCTCGCTTACCTTGTATTTATGGTAAGTCCTTTTAGAAAACTTGGAGCAATAGAAAGGACTCTTTTCCATAGAGATGAACCTTATGGATGGTTCTATTATTTGTCCGTCGGGTTACAGGCAAGCATCATCGGATATATGGTTTCGAGTTTCTTTATATCGGTTGCATACAATTGGTTCATATACTATTTGATAGCTTATGCCGTTGCTTTTAGAAGGATTTATCAAATAGAAAAAGGCTTGAAAGAAGAGGTAAAAGCTGATTCATTAACGGAGAATATATTTAACTGGCGAAAGAAATCAGCTTAGATGGTTTTGGAATTAACAGCACAAATAATTTTTATTTTAGCGGTGGTCGCTTTGTTTTATACATATTTTGGCTACCCTTTATTGGTTTATCTAGTTAGTTTGATTTTTCCCAAATCAGTTAAGAAAGAAGATTTTGAACCCAAAGTAACGATTTTAATAACAGCCTATAACGAAGAAAAAGCAATTCGTTCAAAACTCGGAAATACTTTTCAAATAGATTATCCAGAAGACAAATTAGAAATTCTGGTAGCTTCCGATGGCTCAGATGATAAAACTGACGAAATTGTCAAAGAATTTGCCGACCAAGGTGTTCGGCTTTTTCATCAAGCGGGTAGAAAAGGCAAAACCTACACACAAAATAAAGCCGTTGAACAAGCGACGGGTGAGATCATACTTTTTTCTGATGCGACCACCGATTATCAATCGGATGTTTTGAGAAAAGTTTTGCCAAACTTCGCTGATGAAAAAATTGGTTGTGTTGCGGGAAAATTAATTTATGTTGACAAATCAGATTCTGACGTTGGCAAAGGAGCAAAAAGTTATTGGAATTACGAAACTTTTATAAAACAAAGCGAAAGCCGTGCGTGTTCTCTGATAGGGGCTTCAGGTTGTCTTTATGCTGTTAGAAAGTCTGCTTATCAGCCAATGTATCCTGAAGCATGTTCAGATTTTTTAATTTGTACCGTAGTTTACAAGCAAGGTTTACGTTCAGTATTTGAACCTGAAGCAGTTTGCATTGAAGAAACAAATAAAAGAACCGATAAGGAAATGAAGATGCGTGTTCGCGTGATTTCGCAAACTTTTACAGACCTCTGGCGAAATCGCGGAATGATGAATCCTTTCAAAAGTGGTTTTTACGCAGTCGAACTTTTTTCTCATAAATTGCTTCGTTATTCAGTTCCGATTTTTCTAGTACTAATTTTAATAACCTCAACCTTTTTAGCCTTTAATAGTTTCATTTTTGCTGTAATACTTACACTTCAAATAGCATTTTATGGTTTAGCATTTATCACTTGGATTCTAGAAAAAACAGGTATGCGTTTGGGGATTATTGCGATTCCGCTTTATTTTGTTTTAACAAATTTTGCCTCAATTATTGGTTTCTATAAATTCCTAATCGGAGAAAGATACGCGACTTGGGAGCCGATTCGTGAAACTGAAAATGTAAAAACTTAACCTCAAAATCTCATTGGGAGATTTAAGCAAATCTATGGAAGAAAAATTATCTGAAAAAAAACAAATTTTAGAAAGATTAAAAGAAAAAAGAATCGGCAAAGAAATTCAATATAAAGAGCCGAAGGTAAGTGTAATTATTCCTGCGTACAATGTTTCTGAAACGATTGCTGATACGCTTGATTCCATATTTGCTCAAACATTTGAAAGTTTCGAGGTGATAATTATCAATGATGGTTCAAAAGATACTGAAAAGTTAGAAGAAGTTCTAGAACCATATTTCGACAAGATAGTTTACGGGAGACAAAAAAACGGTGGTGCATCAAGTGCGAGGAATTTAGCGATTTGTCTTTCGCGTGGAGAATTAATGGCATTTTTGGATGGTGATGATTTCTGGTATCCAAATTTTTTAGAAAAACAGGTCGATTTCCTTGAAAAAAATAATCTCGACATGGTTTATTGCGATGCCGAGCTTTTTGGCGACAACTTTTACAAAGGCAAAACCTATATGGAAACAACGCCTTCTAATGGTGAAGTAAATCCGATAAGCCTCATCAACACCAAATGTAATGTCATAACTTCCGGTACGATGGTCAGAAAAGCCAAACTTGCTGAAGTTGGATTATTTGACCACGGAGCACCGAGAGCTCAAGATTTTGACTTGTGGTTAAGACTTGCTAAAAGTGGTGCGAAAATTGATTATCAAAAGGATGTTTTGATTAAATATCGAGTAAGTTCTGACAGCTTATCAGGAACAAATGTCCAGCGTGCGGAAAGGAATATTACAATTCTGAACTTTGTTAATAAAAAGTATGAGTTTACACTTGAAGAGCAAAAAGTTTTAGATAATCAAATTATTCTTTGTGAAGCTGAGGCTGAATTAGAAAGAGGGAAGTTTAGCTTAGTTAATGGAAATTATGCTGAGGCTGAAGAACATATTGCTAAAGCCAACGCTTATTACCGAAAGCCCAAATTAGCATTTCTAAAATTCCTTATAAAGTTTTCGCCCAGTTTAACTTTAAAACTATTTAAGAAATTCCGTCCGCAGGAATTCTCTTTTATCTCTCACGGAAAAGTGTAAAATAAATACACCAAATCTTATTTAATACTCATCATTAAACAAAAACAATCTCGAACTAAAATCAAAAAATATGTGTGGAATTTGTGGAATTTGGGGGAAAACAGATAAGCCCGCCGTTAATGCGATGGTGGACGCGATGTATCATCGTGGACCTGATGATAACGGCACTTATTTTGACTCTAAAGTTTCGCTTGGAATGACACGCCTTGCGATTCTTGATGTCTCAGAAGCCGGGCACCAGCCAATGTCAACGGCAGATGGTCTAATTTGGATTGTTTATAACGGGGAAACTTATAATTTCAAAACAGAGCGAGAAATACTCGAATCTAAGGGTTATAAATTTAATTCTTCATCAGATACGGAAGTAATCTTGAAAATGTATGAAGAATATGGCGATGATTTTTTGAAAAGATTGCGAGGAATGTTCGCTATCGCCATTTATGATAAACGTGGTGGTTTTGGTAAAGAAAGGTTACTCCTCGCACGCGATCATTTTGGAATAAAACCTCTTTTATACGCCTCTGTAAATAACCAAATTATTTTTGCCTCGGAAATAAAGACAATTTTAGCCAGCGGTTTGGTAAAACCTGAAATTGATCCGGTTGGATTAAGACATCTGCTTACATTTGGCTCTGTTTGTTATCCCTATTCAATAATTAAAGGTGTAAAAATGCTTCCTCCAGCTCATAAAATGATTGTTGAAAATGGAGAAAAGAGAATCGAAAGATTCTGGTCATTCGATATAAATCGACGTCCCGAACTTCGAGATTTGCCGTATGAGGAATTAATTGAAGAAGTTCGTGAGGTTCTGGAGGAATCTGTTCAGTTACAGATGGTTAGTGATGTTCCGATAGGAGCATTTCTTTCTGGCGGGATTGATTCTTCTTTGATGGTTGCGATGATGTCTGCCGCTTCAAATAAACGTATGAAAACCTTCTCTGTTGGTTTTGGGAGGGAAGGAACGGATATTGATGAAAGCATAGAGGCGGAAGCAACAGCAAAATATATTGGAACAGACCATTCAAGAGTTGTAATCAGCCCGCAAGATGTCCGTGACCATATAGAAAAATTTACCTTTGGACTCGACCAACCATCCAACGACGGAATAAATACATATTTTGTATCGAAAGCAGCAAGAGAAGCTGTAACTGTTGCGATTTCGGGGAATGGCGGTGATGAACTATTTGCGGGTTATCCTTGGTTTATTTTTATGCAGAGGGAATTTGAAAAGAGTTTAGCAAATCCTCTGTCCGCCAAAATGCGTTCGTTCGCTTCGGCGATTTTTCAGCAGGGTGCATTTGATAATTTTATACCTGGAAAAGCTGGGCAAATAATTCATAGACTACGAAATGGTGGAGGTTTTCTAAATAGATTTGGTGATAACAGTTGGCAACTTTTTGGAGTTAGAAGTTCCTCGCGTTTGATTGCAAAAGATATGCGGGATTCTGCACAAGCTGGACAATCACTCCATCTGGATTTGCATGAGATGGATGAAGTTCCGAATGGGTCAACTTTAGAAAGAGTTTCGGCACTTTCATTGAGAGGTTACAATAACAATCAGCTTTTGCATGATAGTGACACAGTTTCGATGATACATTCGCTCGAATTGCGTGTTCCATTTCTTGATCCTGTTGTGGCTGATACAGCTTTTTCAATACCCGATGATGCAAAGTTAAGAACCAAAGGAGAACTTAGTTTTGAAAAAAATCTTTCTTACCATGACACGGGAGCAAAGCGTATTTTACTCGATATCGGTAAAAAAATGCTTCCCCCCGATTTTGATAAAAAGCCGAAACGTGGATTTGGAATGCCTTTTGAGGCTTGGCTTCGAGGCTCACTGAAAGAAGTTTATCTTGATACGCTTTCCGAGAGACAAGTAAAAGAACGCGGCATTTTAGAAGTCCCAGAAGTTTCAAGAATCAAAGATGAATTTGAAGGTGGTAGTCTCGAAGCATTGAAACTCTGGACTCTCATGATTTTAGAGTTATGGTGTCGGGAAGTTTTGGATAAGCCAACTAAGGTCAATTCGGAATCTTAGGGACGATTGATTCAGCCGTCCCTCACGGGACTTTATGTTATTTTTTAATTAAACCCCGCAATAAATTGCGAGGCTATTTTCAAACAATTCCTACGGGATAAATTTCAGAAAGCATTACCTTTTCAAAATTACCAAAAGTCTAAAAAAAATGAGCGAAGAAAAAAAAAGGAAAACTCCATCTTTGCAAAGCCAGAGTGCATGGCTTTTGTTTGCAAAGGTTGTCGGGTTTTCTTTTTCGTTTATTTTGCCTTTAATTGTTGTTCGTCTTCTCAATCAAGAAGAGTTTGGTCTTTACAGACAATCTTTTATTGTTTTAACCAATGCTGCCGCAATTTTGCCGCTCGGTTTTGCAATGAGTGCTTTTTATTATCTTTCGAGAGATGAGGAAAAAAGAGCCTCGGCAGTTTTTAATATTTTATTAGTTCATTTTGTCGCAGGGCTTCTAACCTTCATCGCACTCTTTTTCTTTCCACAAATACTCGGAAGTATCTTTGATAGCGAACAAATGACACGCCTTGCTCCGATTATTGGTTTGGCGGTTTGGCTGTGGCTTTTTTCGATGTTTTTGGAAACGGTTGCTGTTGCGAATCAAGAATCTAAATTAGCTACACTCTTTATAGTTTTTGCACAATTTAGCAAGACGGCTCTGATGGTCGGAGCGGTTTATTTATTTAAAACTGTTGAAGCGATTATTTATGCGGCAGTGATTCAAGGCGGAATCCAAACTTTAATCTTATTAATTTATCTCGGATATAGATTTCCGAAGTTTTGGCTCAAGTTTGATTTGGGGTTTTTCCGCGAGCACATAATTTATGCAGTTCCGTTTGGCTTAGCAGGCATTTTATGGACTGCTCAAACTGATATTCATTATTATTTTGTTGGCAATCGTTTTGGTGAAGCAATGCTCGCAATTTATGCAGTCGGTTGTTTTCAACTTCCTTTAGTAACGATGCTTGCAGAATCGGTTACTTCTGTATTGATTCCAAAAATGAGCGAATTACAATTGGGTGATGATCGCAGGGAAATGATTCGCATAACGGCAAGGGCGATGCAAAAGCTCGCATTTTTTTACTTTCCAATTTATGTTTTTCTAACGATCACTGCCGAAACTTTTATCATCACACTTTTTACAAAAGACTACGTTGGAAGCGTTCCGGTTTTCATGATTTTCTTGATACTTTTGCCTTTTCACATATTGCTTTCTGATCCGATTGTTAGAGCTTATGAAAATCTCGGAAGATTTTTGCTCAAACTCCGTTTATTTACTTTTGTTGTTTTAATAATCGGGCTTTATTTAGGAATTCAATACTTAGGATTAGAAGGAATAATCGCTATCGTTGTAGGAGTCAGAATAGCGGAAATGATTTTTGCCGAAACGGTGGTCTTTCGCAAGATCGGTGTGAAGTTCAGCGATATTTATCTGCTCAAAGATATTGGAAAAACAGCCATTTTAAGTGTCTTCGCAGGGATTTTTACCTTTGCAGTTTATTATGGTATCCGACATGTGATGCCAAGTGTTGGTGAGTATTTAGTCAAATCAATTTATTCTTCAGCTAAAGATGGAATAATTGATTTTATTTCAGGCAGTTTAACTCTAGGTATTTGTTTTACAGTTTACACATTTATCTATCTTATAACTTCAAATTTTTGGGGCGTAATTGACGAAAATGAAAAACAGACGGTATTAAAACTTTTCTATATATTACGGAAAATCTTTAGAAAAGAAATTCAGAACCCCAGTTCGCAGACCTCTGTTTAAAGTTTGCGGATTTGAAGCTATTTAAAGATGGATTATTCATTTAAAAACAAGTTATCGAAAGAAGAAAAAGAAGAGTGTAAAAAACTTTATCAAGAGCAAAAATCTGTTTCTTTTGAGCAGAATATAGATTGGAATACGATCGTTAACAAAAAAGAAAAGATAAAATATTTTTTGCTTAAGAAAGATAATAAAGTAATTTCCTACGCCGTCATACAGTTTCCTCAGCCAAAGGTAGCTCATATTCCTTTTGGTCCTATCGCAAAATCCGTAAGAAAAGCTGTTGATTCCTTAAAAATAATTATCGAACACTTCAGAGAAAAGAAATTCTTTTTTATGACTATACAGCTATTCGGTCCTGTCGGTAGCACGTCAGAATTTGCCGAGTACAAATTGAATAAAGACTATGATGTTAAGTATTTTTTCGACCGCCGAAACTGGAGTACCAGCATCATTGACCTAGAAAAAGATATTGATTCAATAACAAAAAACCTATCTACAAATCATAAACGTTCTCTTAAAAAGGCTAAAAAACTCGGAATTACCGCGAGAGTTATCGAAGATGAAAAAGAAATTGAGAAATTCAACGATATATATGTAAGAATGTATGAGTCAAGGGGACGTAAAATTAGAAAGAAGGCGAATTTAAAGCTCTACAAAAAGATGTCGGATTTCTTTGATAAAAGCGAAAATGGATTTTTCTATGGTGCTTTTAGAGATGATGAGATGATTGGTGGAATCGCCATAATTATTCAGGGTGAGACGGGGTTTTATTATCACGCGGCAACTGATCCAAAAAGAAGAAAACTTCCAATTCAGCATTTAGCGATCGTATCAGTTTTAGAATTTTTACAAGAGAAAGGATTGAAACAATTTGACTTTGGTGGCTACAATCATATGGTCGGAAAAGAAGACCAAGTTTATAACATAAATAGATTCAAAGATGGCTTCACCAAAGACTATGTTTTTTATCCAAAACTAATGTATATAGAATTTATTCCAAAATCTGTTAAAATACTTGAGTGGTATCAAGGCTTCAAAGATGTAGTCAAGAAAACCATACGCAAATAATTCTTCAAACCACGCCCTTTATTATTGTCAAATTATAACTGCCCTTCTATCCATTGATCTATGTGTGGAATCACCGGATTTATCAACAAAAATATAGACAAACCGCAAAAGACGCGTGAAATTTTGCTCGATAAAATGTGCAAGATCATTACGCATCGCGGTCCTGATGAACAAGGTACGATTGTAAAGGGGCGTGCAGCACTTGGAATGCGTCGGCTTTCGATAATTGACCTTAGTGGCGGGCAACAACCGATTTTTTCAAATGACGGCTCAAAATTCATAGTTTTCAACGGCGAAATTTACAACTATCGAGAACTAAGAAAAGAACTTATTTCACTCGGCTACAAATTTAAAACCAATTCCGACACAGAAACTATCATTCACGCCTACGACGAATTCGGAACAGATTGCGTTCACAAACTACGCGGAATGTTTGCCTTTGCAATTTGGGATGAGAAAGACGAGTCGCTTTTCATTGCAAGGGACAGGGTCGGACTAAAACCATTTTTCTATTCACTTCTGCCAAACGGAAATTTTGTTTTCGGTTCGGAACTGAAATCACTTTCGACTCACGGTGAGATCAAAAAAGAAATCGATTATTCGGCATTGAATGCATATCTAACTTTCGGTTACGTGCCCGAAGAATTCTGCATTTTTCGCGGAGTCGAGAAACTCCAACCCGGACATTTTCTGATTTTTAAGGATGGCAAAGTTGAGTCCGAGCGTTATTGGGATTTCAAATACAAAGAAATTTCTGAAGCGAGATCCGAAGAAGAATTGGCGGAAGAATTACGCAAAAAAATCAAAGAAGCTGTTAAAGTTCGCTTGATTTCCGAGGTTCCGCTTGGAGCATTTTTATCGGGCGGAGTTGATTCTTCAGCGGTTGTCGGGATGATGTCACAGATTCTCGATAAACCTGTAAAGACATTTTCCATCGGCTTTAATGAAGACACCTTCAGCGAACTAAAATACGCACGAATTGCCGCCAAACATTTTAATACCGAGCATCATGAATTCATTGTTACGCCCGATCTAGTTGAAACAATCGATGAACTTGTCTGGCATTTTGATGAACCGTTTTCCGATCCGTCTTCGATGCCAACCTATATGGTTTCAAAAATGGCACGCGATTATGTTACGGTCGTTTTATCAGGCGACGGCGGCGACGAACTTTTTGCGGGTTACACAAGATATTTGATCGACAAAAAACGCAGTGGTTTGGGAAGTTTGCCAAAAGCTTTACGGAAAGGCTTGATGCAACCGATCAGCGAAGCACTTCCGCACGGAGCAAAAGGCAAAAACTTTCTTTACAACACATCTTTGGATGCGATTGACCGTTATATAGATAGCATTTCGCAATTTGGAAAACTCAAGAAAAAATCCCTTTACGCCGAAAATTTTAGAGCAAGTCTAAACGGAAACAAAAATTCTGCTGAAGCAATCTATCAGCAAATTGCCAACAGTATTTCAACTGGAAACCCAATTGACAATTTGCTTTATCTCGATTCAAAAACCTATCTGCCAAGCGATATTTTAACCAAAGTTGACCGAATGAGTATGGCAACTTCTTTGGAAGCAAGAGTTCCGCTTCTCGATCAAGATTTAATTGATTTCGTGACGCAAAATATCCCGACTTCTTTGAAGCTAAAAGGCGTCGAAACAAAATACATTTTCAAAAAGTCACTGGAAGGAATTGTCCCAGAAGAAATTCTATACCGCGAAAAACAAGGTTTCGGTGTCCCCATTGGCGAGTGGATAAATTCGCAACTAAAAGAAAAAATTCACGATACTTTAATTGAAAAGAAAACTTTGGAACGCGGATATTTTGAGTCGAAATACATCAAATTACTTTTAGATGAGCATTCCAAAAACAGACGTGATCATTCGCATCCGCTCTGGGTTTTATGGATGCTGGAATTATGGCATCGTAAATTTTTGGATGCCTAAGAATTATATGAAAGTAATTAAATTCTATAGAACCGATGATGAATACGGCTATTTATCAAATTTTGCTCCTTATGTAATCTTTTTAGATTGTTTTATGTGGCGAACAGTAGAGCATTATTTTCAAGCTAATAAATTTAACGATTTTAGGATACAGGATAGAATCAGGGAAATTGAATCACCAATGGAGGTGGCGAAAGAAGGAAGAAACAGAAAAAATCCTTTAAGAGAAGATTGGGAACAGGTTAAGGATAAAGTTATGAAAAAAGCTCTAAGGGCTAAATTCCTACAACATCATCAATTAAAGAAAAATCTGTTAAATACTGATGACGCCATTTTAGTTGAACACACTTCTAATGATACTTATTGGGCGGATGGCGGAGACGGAAGTGGAAAAAATAGACTTGGACAACTACTGATGGAGGTTCGAGAAGAAATAAGACAAATTTGTGACGATCCAAATACCTACTTACCAACTTGGATAGCATTTCCTGACATTGGTAGAACAGATATGTTTTGGAGAATGGGGTTTGGAGAAGAATATGTAGTTTCATTATCTAAATTTTATGCAAATTTGCCTGACAAAAAAGCTTACGATTTAAAGTTTCCTGAGCCAGAAGAATGGTAGGGATATTCAGATTAGTAAAAGAATTTATACCTATTTTTTTTGGATAATTAAGCCGATTTAGACTTTTTAGTTGGTAAATCTTTTGTTATCAAAGAGTAAAAAAAACTTGATTTAAATGAGTGCCACAGAAACAAACTTAATAACAAAACTCAAATGGAACCTTCCATGGCTCGTACGCTATCCGTTTGAGAGAACAAAAGCTTTTTTTGGAAGGACAGCATTTGAAAAAAAGCACGTAATTTTTACTGTTGCTAATCACTTTGAGCCGTCGTGGAAATCGGATGGTTTGTTGCCGATTGATAAGCAAAGAAAAGTTTTAGATAAATATCATAAGCTTGCAAGAAAAACGGGCGAAGCATTAATTGATGCTGATGGAACAAAGTTCCGCCACACAAATTTTTATCCTGCTGAACAATACGACAGACAGCTTTTGGACACGATGGCTGAAATGCAGGCAGAAGGTTTGGGTGAGGTTGAAATTCACTTGCATCATGGAGTTGAAAAACCTGATACAGCTGAAAATTTGAGAAAACAGCTTGTAGAATTTCGGGATATTTTAGCTGAAGATCATAAATGTCTTTCACGTATGGATGGGGTTGGACAGCCAATGTATGCATTTGTTCATGGGAATTTAGCTTTGGCTAATTCTTGTGGCGGAAGATTCTGTGGTGTAGATGAGGAGATGCAAATCCTTGCAGACACAGGCTGTTATGCGGATATGACCTTAGCCTCAGCACCCGATCAATCACAAGTTCCGATGATAAATAAAATCTACGAATGCGGATTACCTTTGAATGAAGCTGTTCCACATAGAAAAGGAAAATCAGTCAGAATAAATGGAAAACTGCCTCAATTACCACTAATATTTACAGGACCACTTATTTTTAATTGGACAAGGAGAATCAAGGGTTTTCCTGTCCCGCGAATAGAGGACGGTGCATTGGTGTATAATCAACCAATGGATTTAGCTCGATTCAGACGTTGGCAGAATGCCAATATTACCGTTAAGGGTAAATCTGAGTGGGTTTTTGTAAAACTTTATTGTCACGGATTTTTTGAGCATGATCAATCAGCCTGCATTGGCGAAGATGCAGTGAGATTTTTTAGTAAAATCATTGAGAACGGCGAAAAAACTGGTGATTATAAAGTTCATTTTGCATCGGCTAGAGAAGCAACCAATATGGTTTTCGCTGCGATTGATGGACAGGAAGGCGAGCCGGATGATTTTAGGGATTATCGCTTAAAATCTATTATGCAAGAGCAAAAACAAGAAAAATCAGAAGAAATAAGTTTGAAAGAAAAAGTTTTTGTCTGATAGATTGGTAGCTAAAACAGAATGGTAAATCCTTTGGATAAAATTAAAAAACTAAAAGGAAAAAGTTTAGAAGAACTGCGTACAAGAGGCGGGCAGGTTTTCTCTGCTTATTCTGACCAGATCGGAATTAGCGGCAAACTTCCGACTGATAAAGAACTCTCTCAACTAATGGATTCTGACTATTTTGACAGCAGAGCTTTCACGCCTCAGATGTTTTTTGACAAGTTTTATGAAACATCAAAAACTAACTTTTTCCCCTCATTTTCTAATAAAGAAAAAATTAAAGAATCTTTTATAAATAATTTTGGTGAAGATGCCAAAAGTCACTTCGTTGAAAAAGCAAACAAAATTTTAGACGGGAAATTCGATTTGCTTGGTTATCTGAATCTCGACTTCGGAGAGCCTGTTGATTGGCACTATGAACCCATTTCCGATAAAAGTTCACCCTTAAAACATTGGAAGCAATTTGATGAGTTAGACACAAAAGAAACGGGTGACAAAAAGATAATCTGGGAGCTTAATCGCCACCAATATTTTTTCACTCTTGGAGTTGCGTATTTATTAACTGATGATGAGAGATACGCTGCTACTTTTGTCAGGCATATTGATAGCTGGATGGATCAGAATGCTCCTGGCATGGGGATAAATTGGTTTAGCAGTTTAGAAGTTTCGTTTCGTTTAATCTCTTGGATATGGGCTTTTCACCTATTCAAAGATTCAAATAGCTTTACACCGGCTATATTTCAAAAAGCTCTCAAATATTTATTTATTCACGGAAGACATCTCGAAAAATACCTTTCGACATATTACAGTCCGAATACGCATTTAACAGGTGAGGCTTTGGGGCTTTATTATCTTGGAACTCAATTATCTTTCCTGAAGCGTTCAAAGCATTGGAAAAAAATTGCTGAAGAAATTCTTTATTCAGAATTAGATAGGCAGATTTTAAGCGACGGCGTTTATTTTGAGCAAACAACTTGGTATCAACGCTATACAGCTGATTTTTATCTGCATTTCATAATTCTGCAAAAGCTGATCGGAGATAATCCCGATAGCGGCTTACAAGAAAAACTTTCTACAAAAGTCCAATCAGCGTTAGATTTTTTGATGAAAATTACCCGTCCTGATGGAACTACTCCGCTAATCGGCGATGATGATGGCGGAAGGTCTTTGCCTTTGACAAGCAATCGTTCAATTGATTTTCGCGGAACTCTAGCAGTCGGTTCGGTTGTTTTCAATCGTGGTGATTATAAATTTGTCACTCAAGAAAAATCACAGGAATTGTTGTGGCTTTTAGGCTTGGAAGGAATGAAGGCTTTTGACCTGATTCGTTCTCACACACCTACGAATAAATCGGCTGTTTTCAAAGACGGCGGATATTTTGTAATGCGTGATGGATGGACGTCGAGCGATAATTATCTGTTAGTTGATGCAGGTGAGATCGGTTCATTAAATGGTGGACACGGGCATGCAGATACTCTGAGTTTTGAATTAGCTGTTGGCGGCAGGACTTTGTTGGTGGATTCAGGAACTTATACATACCATAAATCCAAAGAATTACGCGATTATTTCCGCTCAAGCCTTGCCCACAATACTCTGACAATTGATGAAAAATCTTCATCTGATTTCGGTGAAAAATTTTCTTGGGAATCGATGGCTGAAGCAAACGTCAAATCATGGATTTCGCAAGATCGTTTCGATTTTCTTGAAGCTTCGCACAACGGTTATAAAAATTTGGAAAATTCTTCTGCCGAACACACGCGCAGCATTCTTTTCTTGAAGAATGATTATTGGATTATGCGTGATTTTGTTAAAACAGCGGGCGAGCACGATTATCAGCAAAATTTTCATTTCAACGCAAAAACAAATCCACACATTGAGAATATAGAAAATGGTACGTGGTGTGTTACCGAGTCGCCTGAAAATAATGTTGGCGTAAGAATTTATACATTCGGTGATAATGGTAGTTGGCAGAGAAAAGAAAGCTGGATTTCCAATTGCTATGGAGAAAGAGTTAATTCTCCTTTTCTGCGATATGTTTCAAAAGGGATTGGACCGCAAGAGTTTATAACTTTTATGGTTCCAGCCGAATTAGGATTCTATAAACCCGAGGTGTTTGAAACTAAAGTGGATAACGGGCGTGCTTTCGTCGTAAATTACCGCGAATACCAAGATATATTTGTTTACGCCGATGGCGAACAGCTTGTCCGCACTGAACTATTTAACACAGACTTTAGTTTCCTTTGGGCAAGACTGAGTGCAGGAGAAAAGCTACCGGAAGAGTTTGTGCTGATCAATGGAAAGAACTTTTCAATGTCAGGTCGTGATATAGTTAATTATCCTAAGAATTTAGGGTTCGCCATCGCCAGACGCTTTGGAAATAAACTTAATGTCCGAACATCCGAGAGCGTTTTTAGTGTTTCATTACCGCAGAAACATTCTAAAACGTATATTCTGAAAACCACTCCGGAAATTTAATTTTGGAATCTGAATAGTCAAAAATCACCCAAATTATAGATTTGCCTATCAAATCTCATTGAAAAAAATAACCTTCAATAATAATCTTTAATTCGTTAAGTCTAAATTTTCATTCTTTTCAAATTTCAATGAAAAAAAATGTCTTACAATTTATCGGAAGTTTTCATCAAGGCGGTTCCGAAAGACAAGCTGTGCAGTTAACAAAGCTTCTGCACGGAGATAAAACCTTCAACGTTTTTGTTGCCACTCTGAAAAAAAGAGGGATTTTACTTGAAGAAATAGAAAATATCGGTTTTACAGATATTCCCGAATACAATTTATCGAGTTTTTTTAATCTAAATTTTCTCAAACAAGTTCGAAACTGTGCAAAATTTCTAAAAGAAAACAAAATAGATATAGTCCACACACATGATTTCTATACGAATATCTTCGGCATCTTGTCAGCCAGATACGCAAAAATTCCCGTAAAAATTTCTTCCAAAAGAGAGACGAGCGGTATGCGTTCGAATATGCAAAATCGCATTGAAAAGCATATTTTCGGGTTATCAAATTCAATTACAGTCAATTCAGAAGCTGTAAAAAAATACTTGATAAAAAGGGAAGTTGAAGAAAATAAAATAAAAGTTATTTACAACGGGCTTGATCTAGAAAGATTGAAACCCAAAGAAAACGATCGAAACAAAATCTGTAAAACTTTAGGGCTGCCTCTTGAGGAAAATATAAAGTTCATCACATTAGTCGCAAATCTTCGCCACAGTGTAAAAAATCAACCGATGCTTCTGAGAGCAGCAAAGCACTTGAAAGATAATTTTCCGGAAGCAAATTTTGTTTTTGCCGGTGAAGGAGAAAGAAAAAACTATCTACAGGATATGGCAAAGCGTTTGGAAGTTAGCGATAAAACTCACTTTATAGATCGGTGCAAAATCATTCCTGAACTTCTCTCTATTTCTTACGCCTGTGTTTTAAGTTCAACGGCGGAAGGATTTTCAAATTCGATCTTAGAATATATGTCAGCATCGAAACCCGTCGTCGCAACAGATGTCGGTGGTGCGAGAGAAGCCATTGTAGATGGTGAAACAGGTTATTTAGTTGAATCAAATGACGACGAAGCAATGGCAAACAGTCTGGAAGTTCTCCTAAAAAATCCAGCCAAAGCTACTGAAATGGGATATTTAGGCAGAAAAAGAGTTGAAGAAAAATTCTCTACCGAGATTCAACTTGAAGAGATAACTAAATTCTATCAGAACTGCATAAATGAATCAGAAAAGTAAAAAAAATAAAGTTGCAATTGTTGCCCCTTCAACAAAAATTTTGGGAGGGCAGTCAATTCAAGCAAAGCGTTTGATTGATTCTTTCAAGGACGATGAAGAAATAGAGCTTTCCCTGATTCCAAACAATCCTACCTTAAAAGTTTTAGGTTTCCTTCAGAAAATAAAAGTAGTCAGAACAATCGTCACATCAATCAAATTTTGGTGGATTTTAATTACACAATTACTAAGATTTGACGTCGTGCAGGTTTTTTCATCAGGTACGACAAGTTATGTGATTTCAACACTTCCACCACTTTTTGTTTCTAAATTCTACGGAAAAAAAGTAATTTTAAATTATCATACAGGCGAAGCGGAAGAGCATCTGAAAAAAGGTGGTTGGTTTGTAAAATCAACGATGCAGGAATTTGATGAAATTGTTGTTCCATCTCAATTTTTAGTTGATGTTTTTGCAAAATTTGGACTCGAAGCACAAGCAATATTTAACTTTGTAGATTCAAAGAATTTTACCTTTCGGGAAAGAAAACCTCTCAAGCCCAAATTTTTATCCAATCGAACATTTGAAAAGCACTATAATGTTGAGTGCACGCTAAAAGCTTTTCATAAAATACAAAAAGAATTTCCTGCAGCAGAACTCATCGTTGCCGGATTTGGAAGCCTAGAAGAGGATTTAAAAACTATGGCTCAAGAATTATCTTTAGAAAATGTCAATTTCATAGGTCGGATTTCGCAGGATGAAATGCCGAAAACCTATGATGCAGCCGATATTTACTTAAATTCTTCAATCATTGATAATATGCCACTTTCGATAATTGAGGCTTTTTCTTGTGGATTACCAGTAGTTTCAAGCAACGCAGGTGGAATTCGGTATCTAATCACAGATGGTGAAACAGGGCTTCTATCGCCAACAAACAATTGTGAAGCTTTAGCGGAAAATGCGATTAAATTATTGAAAAATGACGAATTAGGTCAAAAAATAATTGAAAATGCACGCCGTGAGTGTGTAAAATATAGATGGGAACACGTACGATCCCAATGGAAAGAGTTTTTCCTCGGAATTGCTAATCGTTAGATTGGTATTTTTGTCTAAAGTACCCCGCTATTTTTTCCTATAAATCATACCTTTTTTCTATTCCAACTTTAGTAGTTTTTTAATGCAAAAAGACCGACTAAAAATTTTTATTTTAACTCGCGGCGATGCAGGACGATTGCTTGAACTTTTGTCTGAAAGCGATTTAGTAGAAATTGTCGGTGTTTATGTTGAAAAGGCTCGCACGCCACAGCGTTCTTTTAAGCAAAAAATTGTGCGTTCGATAAAATATGATGGGTATTTTGAAACTTTCAAAAAGTTTTTTGGGAAAGTTTTTGGGAAACAATCTGATGGAGAAAAGGAGCTAAAAGCGGTTCAGGATAAGCAGAAATCACTTGATAGTTTGGCAGAAAAACTGGAAATACCGCTTTATCACGTTGATAAATACCATTCAAAAGTTACGAAAGAAACACTAAAAAATCTGAACGCCGATCTGGGAATTTTATACGGCACGAACATAATCAGAAAATCTGTCTTTGAAATTCCAAGACTTGGTTCGATAAATATTCATCAAGGTTTAGCACCGCTTTATCGTGGTGGTCCGACGGTTTTTTGGGAATTATTTAATGGCGAAAAAGAGATCGGCATCACGGTGCATTTTGTTGCACCAAAGGTTGACACAGGTGATCTGATTTTACAGAAGACTCTGCCTCTTGAATATGACTTTGAGAAATACGGTTTGAATTATGATGATTTTCTGTCTGATTTCCGAACGACTCTAAAAGAGCCTTCATCACAAATGATGGCAGAAGCGGTCGAGCAAATTGCCAAAGGAGAAGAGCAGAGAACAAAGCAGGATATTTCGATCGGCAAGCGTTACCGAATCCCTACGAAGAAGGAAAAGGATGAGTTAGCGAGAATTTTGAAGAAGCGTTTGGAACGCCGCCAGCTTGTTGGCAATGAATCCAATAAGACGAAAACAAATTCGGCGAACTTTAAAAATAAAATGAAAGCTTAAAGGCTAGAAGCTTTTTTCCAATGCTGTAAAACGCATTGGTTGCCGGCAAGCTGCCGGCGTTCCGTGAAATGAAAAAGCAGATACTAAAAACCATATACAATTTCGGCGGTTTCACGCCGTTTCACGAGATCAATCGCCGAAAGGTTTTGATATTGATGTATCATCGTTTTTCTGAAGAGTCACATCCTTATAAAATCTCTGAAGATGAGTTTGAATCGCATCTTGCATATTTGGTTAAACACAATAATGTCTTAAGTTTAGATGAGGTTGTCGAAGCAAAAATTTTGGGCGAAGAATTGCCCGCAAATCCGACGGTTATTACAATCGATGATGGATATTCGGACGTCTATGACATCGCCTTTCCGCTCCTTAAAAAATACAATATGCCCGCGACGCTTTATGCGATTACGGATTTTATTGACGGGAAAATATGGCTTTGGACTGATCTGATGCGTTATATTTTGATGCAGAGCGAAGCGGGTTTTTTCTCGTATGAGCATCCGAATGGCGAGCGGGTTGAGGCAGAATTAGAAGATGACTTCCAGAAGTTGCAGGTTGCGGGAAGTGTTAATTCAATCTTAAAGAAATTGCCCGACAGAGAAAAAGAGTTTCGAATCAAAGAGATTGCTGAAAGTTTGGAAGTTGAGATTCCTGAAAAGCCTACGCGGAGTTTTTTCCCGATAAATTGGGAGCAAGCGAGAGAAATGGACTCAAGCGTTGTCAGCGTCGAATCCCATACGGTTACGCATCCGATTCTGCCAAATGTCGAAACTGAACAACTCGAATTTGAATTATCACAATCAAAACAAAGATTGGAAAAAATCTTGGAGCGAGAAGTTGGACATTTTTGTTACCCAAACGGAAGTTTGAACGAAAAGGTTGTCGAAGCCGTTGAGAAAGTAGGTTACAAATCCGCTACTACAACTGAATACGGTTTTAACAACGGGCGTTCGGATATGTTTATGCTGAAAAGAATTGATGCTTCGCCGAATATTGCAAATTTTGCCCAAAGCGTCAGTGGATTTGAACAGATGAGGCAGAAGATTCACCTTTAACAAGACTGGAACGCAAGCGAGCCGCTTGCGTTCCAGTCAGAAAAATATGTGCGGAATTAACGGAATAGCATTTTCAAGCAGAAGCGGTCGTCAGGTTGACGAGCGGGTTTTGTGTGCGATGCGGGATGAAATAACTCACAGAGGTCCCGATGACCGAGGGATTTATATCAAAGCAAATATCGGTTTGGGGCATCGTCGTTTGAGCATCGTTGATGTTGCTCACGGACATCAACCGATGTTTAATTCCGACAAAACAAAAATTCTCGTCTTTAACGGCGAAGTCTATAATCACGGCGATTATCGTGATGAATTAAAATCAAAAGGCTACAGATATCAGACTACTTCTGATACAGAAACTATTCTTTATCTTTACGAAGAATATGGTTTTGAGTGCGTTGATAAACTTCGCGGAATGTTTGCATTTGCAATTTGGGACGAACGCGAAAATCAACTTTTTATTGCTCGTGACAGAGTTGGAATTAAACCACTTTATTATGTTCATGATGAACAGGGAAATCTATTTTTTGCATCAGAAATAAAATCACTCATTGCTGCAAAAGCTGTCAAACCCGAAATTAATTATGATGCCTTGCCTGATCAACTTGCTAATCACGGAACTTCCTATAATGAGACGCTTTACAAAGATGTAAAACGATTGATGCCCGGACATTTTTTGGTTTGGAAAGATGGTGAAATTTCAATTACAAAGTATTGGAATTTGGAATATGAACCAAAGCATATTGAGGTTTCAGACAGAAAGTTTGTCGAGCAATGGAAAGAAGAGTTTAGAAAATCTGTCGAGATGCGTCTGATGGCAGATGTGCCACTTGGAATGTTTTTGTCAGGTGGAATTGACTCAAGTGCGATTGCGGCGATGATGTCGGAAATGGTTTCCGAGCCGATTAAAACTTTTTCCGTTGGTTTTAAAGAGCGTGAAGCGAATGAATTCAAATACGCTCGAATGGTTTCTGAAAACTTCGGAACAGAGCATCACGAAATAACCATCACACCCGAACAATTTTTTGCAAAACTTCCTAAGCTTATTTGGCATGAAGATGAACCGCTCGGCTTTGTCGCATCTGTTCCACTTTATTTTGTTTCCGAACTTGCTCAAAAGCATGTGAAAGTTGTGTTGACAGGCGAAGGAAGTGACGAAATGATGGCGGGTTACGCACGTTATTACAAAGCTTTAAAACTTTTGGAATATGGAAAAAAATATGAAAGTTTAACGCCTTCATTTGTTCGAAATGCAGTTCGAAGTGGCGTTGCGACTTTGCCGAATAAATTGAATAAAAAGTTGAGTCGAACGTTTTTGAGTTTGGATTCGGACGTTGAGAGTTTGTATTTTGATAACTTTGCAATTTTCAATAAAGCTCGCCAAGACCAGCTTTTAAGCGACGAAACAAAAGCAAAAATCGCCGATAGAAATCCATACAAATACATCAATCATTGGTTTGAAAAAGATAACGCTCAAGAATTGCTCGACAAACTTCTATATGTTGATACAAAAACATATATGCACGAGCTTTTGATGAAGCAGGATCAGATGTCGATGGCGGCTTCACTTGAATCTCGTGTGCCGTTTTTGGATCACGAGTTGGTTGAGTTCACAGCGAAGATGCCACTCAATCTAAAACTTCGGGGCAAAGACACAAAATGGATTTTGCGTGAAGCGATGAAAGGAATTTTGCCAAAAGAGATTTTATCTCGTGAGAAAATGGGTTTTCCCGTTCCGATAGGTTCGTGGCTCAGAAATGAATTTCGCTACTTAATTGAAGAATTTGTCTTAAGTGAAAGAGCTTTATCACGAGGAATTTTTAACTCGGATTTTGTTAAAGAATTAGCGAATCGACATTTTTCTGGCGAAAACCACGATTTAAGACTTTTATTCTTACTGAACTTCGAGATTTGGCAAAGGCAAATTCTTGAGGGTGAAGAAGTTGAGATTAAGTGATTAATGATGGGTAACAGGTGATAAGTTAAGAAAATCTGAAAACTATTTATCAATCACTAAACACCAATTATCAAAAATGAAGATTGTCCTGTTTTCTAGAGTCCCGCGTTGGTATTCGTTCAAAAATGAGCGTCTAGCTTCGCACTTGTCGGCGGAAGGTTTTGAAGTCGTTGGTGTAGTAGTCGAAGAAGTGCCGACGGTTCAAGCTTTGCGGGAATGGACAAAGAAGTTGGGTTTCGGAGTTTTCGCAAAAAAAGTTGGACAAAGATTGACGGGAAAGAAAAACATTTCAAGCGACGAAAAACAAAATCAAGAAATACGATTTTCGAAAGTTCCAACTTCGCCAGACGTTTATAATTTTGCTTCTCATAATTCGCCTGAATGTATTGAAAAAGTCAAGGAATTATCACCGGACGTAATAGTTTTGCGTGGTTGCGGAATCATCAAACCGGCGATGCTTGATGTTCCGAAAATTGGGGTTATCAATCCGCATTATGCTCTGTTGCCTGATTTTCGCGGAATGGATGTAACGGAATGGTCAGCATTGCACGGTGAACCGATTGCTGTCAGCGTTCATTCAGTCAACAAAGGTGTTGACACGGGAACAGTTTTGAAATCGGAAACGATTGAGCCAACTGCGGAAGATACAGTTGGAAGTCTGCGTGATAAATCCGCAACTCTGGCGGTGAAATTATTGAAAGAGGCTTTAGTTGATTTGCGTGAAGGAAAAGAATTTCCTGAAAACCAAATGAATGAAGGTGGAAGACAGTTTTTCAAAATGCATCCACGTTTGAAGGATTTAGCAAATCAGCGTCTGCAATTATTTTCAGAGCAAACAGGAAAAATCTCTGAAAACAATGCAAAAGTTAAAGCAAATCTTGAGATTCAGAATTAGTTTAGAATGTTAAACAAGTTGCAAAAAATTCCTGCCAAACGGCTTGTCGGTGCGGCGGTTCGCAATGTGCGTCCTTCGCATTTGAACTTGTGGCGGAAAGACTTGCTTGACCGACGCAAGAAGGTGAATTTAACAGCAGTTCATTTGCGGGAAACTTTTGATTGGCTCAAGAATGCTCACGATGCCAGCGGTGGACGCGGAGTTTCGGGTGGATATTCAGTGATTGACGGTTGGCTTGCTCCTTATCCCGAAACGACGGGCTATATAATCCCAACTTTTTACGATTATGCCGAATGGACGGGCGTTGATGATTGGTGGCAGCGTGCGGAAAAAATGGCGGATTGGGAAATTGAAGTTCAAATGCCAAATGGTGCTGTGCAGGCTGGACTTTATGAAAAAGACAAAGAGCAAATTCCCGCCGTATTTAATACAGGTCAAGTAATTTTAGGTTGGTGTCGTGCCTATACGGAAGCACAAAATGAAAAATATCTTGATGCCGCAAAACGTGCTGGCGATTGGTTAATTTCCGTTCAAGCCAAAGACGGTGCATGGCGTTTTGAGAGTCAGGAAACAGAAACTGATGTTCACGCCTACGATGTGCGAACGGCTTGGAGTTTATTGGAAGTTTACGACATAACAGGCGAAGAAAAATATCGTGAATCAGCCGAAAAAAATATAGATTGGACAATTGCTCAACAGCGAAAAAATGGTTGGTTTGAAAACAATGCGTTTTTTACTTCCGAAGAAAAATGGACTGCTCCATTTACTCACACAATCGCTTATGTGATGGAAGGTTTGCAAGAATCACACAGAATTTTGGGCAACGAAGGGTACTTCGAAGCATACGAAAAAACAGCCAAAAAATTGATGCGGATTTTCGAATTGCGACGATTTATGGCGGGAGATTTTAACGAAAAATGGAAATCTTCGAGCAAATACAGTTGCTTAACAGGTAACGCCCAAATAGCCGGAGTTTGGCTAAAACTTTTCCAAATAAACAACGATGTTCGTTATTTGAATGCTGCTTTAAAATTAAATGATTACACAAAATCAACGCAAAATCTTTCAACTTTGAACAAAGGAATTCGTGGAGGAATAAAGGGTTCGCATCCAATTAAAAGAAGATACACACCATTTATTTTTCCGAACTGGGCAGCGAAGTTTCACGCTGACACATTGCTTTTGGAAGAAAAGGTGATGAAAGAGTTTGAAGCGAAAGTGTTGAATAACAAGGATATTGGAGTAAAAACAAATGCTGTTAGTGCATAATAAAAAGGAGATGAAATTTCAAAATACTCAAGAAATTTTGCATGGGCGTAATATCTTATGTTTTTCGCATGATTGGACTGGTGATCCATTGTCCAAGACTCACTTGATGCGTGTTTTGTCGAAAGATAATAGAATTCTTTGGATCAATGCAATCGCTAATCGTATGCCGACGGCTTCTACAAAAGATGTTAAGCGAATCTTTTCAAAGCTCAAAAGGTTTACAGAACCCATCAAAGAAGTAGAGCCAAACATTTTTGTATTGAATCCTTTGGCGATTCCTACTTATGGAAGTTCGTTAGTTCGAGGATTTAATCAGAAGTTTTTGCTCTCTCAAGTTAAAAAAGCGATGCGGAAATTGGGTTTTGAAAACCCCTTAAATATGGTTTTCAATCCCGCCGCAGGATTGCTTGCAGGAAAATTAAATGAAAGCGAAATAATTTATTATTGCGTGGATGATTATACTGAGTTTACAGGCGTTGCGAGCGGATTGAAAGAGATTGAAGAAGAACTATTCCGCAAGTCCGATATGGTCATAGTTTCGGCTGAAAAGCTCTTTGATGACAAGCAAAAATATAACAGAAATACATTTATAATTCGGCACGGAACTGATTGGCGTCATTTCAGGAAATCACTTGATGAAGCAACGAAAATTCCTGATGAAATAAAAGATTTGCCCAAGCCAATTATTGGTTTTCATGGGCTTTTGGCAGATTGGGTTAATTATGAATTGATAAAGAAAATTGCCGAAAAATATAGTCATGGTTCGGTTGTTTTAATCGGGAAAATCGCGGTTGATGCGGAAGAAAAAGTAAAAGTTTTGGATGGTATAAAGAATGTTCATTTCTTAGGTCGTAAACCTTATGAAACTCTACCAAATTATTGTAAAGGTTTTGATGTAGCACTTAATCCATTTGTTATTAATGAACTAACACTTGCAGCGAATCCTTTGAAGGTTCGTGAATATTTGGCGGCAGGTTTGCAGGTGGTCTCGACTGATATTCCTGAAGTGAGGATTTTAGAGCATTGCTTAGTTGGGGAAAATCACGAACATTTTATTGAACAGATTGAACATGCTTTAAATCATCCGATAGAAAAGGAAATAATAAGCAATGCGATTCAACATGAAAGTTGGGATGCGAAGGTTGATGAACTTAAAGAGATTATAAAGAGAGGGAGAGAAGGGGAGAAAGAATGAGTTGGAAGTTCAAAGTCTTAATCTCATTTTTGTTTCTTTTTCTTACTTGGATTTTAGTTGCCCCTTTTTTAGCTAACAGATTAATTGTTGAAAAGCCACTCGAAAAAGCCGATGCAATATTGGTTTTGAGTGGTTCTTCTGTTTACATTGAAAGAACACAAAAAGCAGCTCAGGTTTATAAAGAGGGTATTGCGGATAAAGTTCTGCTGACTGATGATGGAGGACACGCAGGTTGGTCACAAAAAGAACAGAAAAATCCAAAATTTGTAGAACTTGCTAAACGAGAATTGATTGCTCAGGGAGTTGCTGAAGAAGACATTGAAACTTTAGAACCGCAAGTTACAGGAACTATCTACGAAGCCCAAGCCCTGCAAAAAATAATTGAAGAAAACCATTGGAAATCAGTTTTAGTTGTAACCTCGGCTTATCACACAAAGCGTTCGTTGTGGACGATTGAGGAGGTTATTAATGACAAAAATATAAAAATCGGAATAGTTTCTTCACCGACAGGACAGCAAACTCCGCCCTCTTGGACTTGGTGGTTGACGAGAAGGGGGTGGAGTTTGGTAGGTGGTGAATATCTGAAAAGTTTTTATTATTGGTTGTATTATTAGTTACAAAGGTTAGAAAAAATGAGACGTCTGGAAAAGCCAAATTGGCAGAGGAAAAAAGATCATAAGAAATTTATATTGCTTGGCATCATCGGAGCAATATTTGCCATTCCTTTATTATTTGGTGTTGTTAATTTTTTTAACAATCTCATTTTTACAGAAACAAATGTATTAGCAAATGGTAATAAGATCATTGTCCGGGCGGGTGGCGATTTTCAGGCAGCTTTGAATAAAGCTAAACCGGGCGACATGATTCTTCTGCAAGCAGGAGCTGAATTTAAGGGAAGTTTTACATTGCCCAAAAAGCAAGGGAAAGAATTCATAACAATTAGAACTTCTGCAATGGATTCACAGATTCCGCCTGAGGGGAAACGCATTGATCCAAAAAGATATTCACCTGCCCTGCCAAAATTAAGTTCGCCGACTGCTGAAGCTGTTATTAAAACTGTTGATGGGTCGCATCACTATCGTTTCATTGCGGTTGAATTTGGTGGAACGAAGAATGGTGAAAATAACATAATCCAAATTGGTTCAACTGAAGAAAGAAGAATTGAAGATATTCCGCATCACATAGAATTTGACAGAGTTTATATTCACGCGACTTCCTCAAAAGGACAAAGACGCGGAATTGCCGCAAATGGAAAGCATATTGTTATCAAAAACAGTCATATCTCGGGTATTCGACGTAAAGGTGATGAAAGTCAGGCAATCGCTGTCTGGGCTGGTGATGGACCGATTGAAATTATCAATAATTACTTAGAAGCTGCGGCAGAAAACATACTTTTCGGCGGAGCAGGTTCTAGTCTAAAGCTGGTTCCATCAGATTGTATTGTTCGTGATAATCATTTGAATAAACCGATTAAATGGAAAAATGAAGGTTGGGTTGTCAAGAATTTATTTGAGATAAAAAATGGCAGACGCATAAAGGTTGAAAATAACCTTATGACAAATAATTGGGCGATGGGGCAAGATGGAACTGCTATTTTATTTACTGTCCGTGAAGATAATGGAAAAGCCTCAACTATTGAAGATATAGAATTTACAGGAAATATTGTTCGCGGAAGTGGAAATGCAATAAATGTTTACGGTGAAGAAGGAAGTGGTGGACATCGTTTAACAATTCGCAATAATTTGTTTGCAGATATTGGTGGTGAAAAATGGAAAGGTCGCGGACATTTTTTAATTTCTAATGATTGGAACGGTCTAAAGATAGAGAACAACACAATTATTCAAAGAGGCAATGTCACAAATGCATACGGAAAGCCGATTAGAGATTTCGTGTTTCGCAATAACATAATTTACAACAATGAATATGGATTTATTGGCGACAGTGTGAGTCCAGGAAAACCAACCTTAAGCAAATTTTTTCCAAATGCAGTGGTCGAAAAAAATATAATCATTGGAGCGGATTCATCTTTGTATGGAAGAAATAATTACTATCCATCATCTATTAGACAAATAGGATTTAAGGACTTTGTAAATTATGAATTAAAGGCTGACAGTCCTTACAGGAAACGCGGATTGAACGGCAAAACAATTGGAGCAGATTTAAACCTTGCAAATGTGGGAGGAGATTGAAAAATGGGAGTGGCTACAGCCAAAGCAAAAGAAATTAAGACTTGGGAAAATGTCGAAGTTCAAAGAAGTGCAAGTGAAGCAGAAAAAAAATCAAAAGAGGATTTATTAATAAAGGATGAAATAATCGAAAGATACTCAAATCCTCCTGCTGATACGCCTTATTACTTGGAATACTCTTATCATGTTTTAGGAGACGTTGAAGATAAAATAGTTTTAGATTACGGATGTGGAACTGGAGACAATAGCGTTTTACTAGCTAATCGTGGTGCAAAAGTCATAGGGGTTGATATTTCACCTGATTTGTTGGTTTTAGCTGAAAAAAGACTTGAAGCACATAAATATAAAAATAAGGCTGAATTTAGAGTAGGTTCGGCACATGAGCTACCTTTAAAGGATGAGTCTGTTGATGTGGTTTTTGGAATGGCAATTATGCATCATTTAGAGCTAGAAACTGCATCAAAAGAAGTATTTCGGGTTTTGAAGAAAGGCGGACGGGCAATTTTTCAGGAACCGGTGCGTAATTCAAAACTAATCAAATTCGTCAGAAATCTCATCCCTTATGAACAACTTGACTTATCTCCATTTGAAAGACCGTTAACTGATAAAGAGCTGGAAGAGTTTGCAAAAGATTTTTCGAGTTACAAATCTCGTCCTTTTTCATTACCATTTGTTAATTTAGTTGAAGTCTTAGGCTTATCAGATAAATTGTATGACAGATCTGTAGAGTTAGATAAAAAGTTGTTACAAAGTATAGGGTTCTTGGATTATTATGCGAGTGTAAAAGTTATAGAAATGACAAAATAGCCTAAACGTTAATACTATCTAACAGAGCTTTGAATCTTTCGTCATCACGCAAGGAATCAAGGCTCTTATCTTTTTCATAGAGAGGTTTGTTCTCATTACCAAGCTTGACGGCACGGTTTAGCCACTTAAAAGCTAAGTCTTTCTCACCTAAAATTGCATACGCTGCTCCAACCCAATAAGCCATATCATGATCGGCTTTTGAAATGCTTAGAGATTCAGGATTTAATTGTTCACGAGCATCTTCTGTCTGCCCATTTCTAGCTAGGAAAATCGCGTAGAGCGGACGAATTCCTTCCATTTTCGGATTTTTTTCGAGAACATCCCCCATCATTTCAATGGCTTCTTCTATTTCGCCTTTATAATAAAGTGTCGCGGAACGGAAGATTCGAATCATTGGATGATTAGGTTCTACCTTTGAACCCTTGTCCAATTCTCTTAAAGCTCTGTCAAAATCGCCTTTGTAATTGTAGATTCTCGCACGATTATAGCTTGCTACAACCTTTGCTGCTGGATCGAGTTTTACGAGTTTTCTGTAGCTTCTTAGAGATTCTTCATAGTTTCCATCGAGACGGTCAATAACGCCTTTAACAAAATAAATCGGAGCTTCATTCGGGAATTGATCTCTTAAAAGCTGGATTTCTTCTCGTGCTTTTTGTTTATCGCCTCGTGCCATGTGAATCATCACCATCAAAACACGTGCTTCGGAAACATTCGGGTCAAATTGTGCAGATTTACGAAAGGCGTCCTCAGCCAATGTATAATCTTCAGCCTCGCCCATTCCTTTAAAGACGCGGTTTGCATAACAAGCTCCCAATCCACTGTAGGCAAGGGCAAATTCGGGGTCTAATTCGATCGCACTCTTGAAATTTGAAATTGCCTCTTCGCAATCTTCATTAGCTACGGTTCTGAAAATAAACCTTCCAAAATTATCCCGCCCACGCAGATATTGTTCGTAAGCTTCCGCATTTTCCGTCGGACGACGACCCAAAATTTCTTGTTCTTGATCTGAAAGTTCTAGTTTCAAACCTTCCAAGATTCTTTGAGCAATATTGTCTTGTAAAGCCAGAATATCTTCGCCCTGAACATCAATTCTGTCACTCCAAAGTATCTCACCGCTAACAACATCAAGGAGTTGTGGCGTTACGCGAATTCTTTCACCCGCACGAATAAAGCCGGCTGTTAAAACTGCATGAACTTGTAATTCACGTCCAACTTCGCGTGCATCAAATTCTTTTCCTTGATATTTAGCGATTACAGAACTTGGGCGAACAATAAGGGATTTTAGCTGAGCTAATTCAGTAATGACGGCATCAGCCAAAGCAAATTCATAAAAATCTGTCGAAGGGTCTTGGCTCAAATTCTTAAATGGCAAAATCGCTACGCTTTTTTTCTCAACACCTGTCGTTGTATAGGTTGTATCTGGGGAGTAAGTTGGAGTAATTTGTGTTGAAGAGGGCGTATTTTGAACCGAGTCGCTAGAATTCGATTTTCCGGTTAGCCAATTCCACGCACGTTTTACAGGGTTTTCGGTTTCAAGATGTTTGGGTTGAAATGTATCTCCTTGAATTATCGGTACTCCACCGGAAATTTCCTGTAAAACTTCGCGGAGATCGTCACGCATTTTCGAGATATTTTGATAACGGTTCGAAGGTTCTTTCGACAAGGCTTTATCAACGATTGCCTGTAGTCTTGGTGGAATTGGTTCCGGACGCATTTCTGCTAATGGTGTTGGAGTTCCGTGCAAAACCTGATGACGAACGTCAATAACTGTTTTACCTTGAAATGCCCAGATTCCAGTTAGTAATTCATAAACCAAAACGCCTGTCGAAAAAATATCCGCACGATGATCGGTTTTTTCTCCCTTGGCTTGTTCGGGAGCTGCGTAAGTTGCTGTCCCGTAAGGAATTCCAAGTTCGGTTAAATCTGTCTGATCGACGCTTTTGGCTTGCGGGTTGACCTCATCTTGGACGAGTTTAGCTAAGCCAAAATCTAGAATTTTTACATGTCCTGAATTAGTAACCATCACATTTCCGGCTTTGATGTCACGGTGAATGATGTTTTTTGAATGAGCGTAAGCGAGAGCATCGCAAACCTGTATGGCAATTTGTAAAGCACTTTTTAATTCAAGCGGTTTTCCATCTACGAGTTGGCGTACATTTTTACCATCAACATACTGCATTGCAATATAGTATGTTCCATCATCTTCGTGGTAATCATAAATTGTGCAGATATTTGCATGGTCAAGCTGGGAGCAGAGTTTTGCTTCGCGTTCAAAACGCTTAAAATTAGCTGTTTTAGCAGTTAGTTCCGCTGGCAGAACTTTAATGACAACTTCTCGGTCAAGCTTAGTGTCACGAGCCTTATAAACTGTTCCTTGCCCGCCTGCACCGAGTTTTTTGATGATTTCGTAATGGTGAATTTTAGAGCCAACCATACTCATATTTTTGATTTAATTTTATTGCTCTTGGTTGGATACAATTGAATAAGTTTGTGCTAAATTTTCTATTTGTGCAAGTTTAAAAATAAAGAAGCCGGCAAACTGCCGACTATGAAACTGTGATCGTTCAGCCACGAAGCTGTTCGCCCCATCCTGATTGGATATATTCTCCATTTTCGACGATGCAGGGAACAACTATATTTCCGCCTGAAATCTCAAGCATTTCTTTTTGGCGTTCTTTATCATTTTGGGCATCGTATTCAGTAAATTCGATACCATTTTCATTATAATAGTTACGGGCTTTGTCACAATAAGGACATCCCGGTTTAGTATAAACGACTAAAGACATAATGTAGTATTTTTCCTTTTTGAATGTTGTTTAGTGATTCTATTATTAAACTAAAATCTAATTTAAAAGTAAAAAAGCAGTAGCTGTAATTTCAACTACACTTTTTGAAATATTACTATATTTTCTTTGGAAATAATAATAATTAGAGAACTTACAAAAATTATCAAGCCTAAATTAAAAGCGAAGTGAGGATAAGCCCTGTACTCACTTCGCTTTTGCGGTGCGGGAGTGTGGGAGACTACATACTTTTCCGAAGTTTTACCGTTCGGAAAACACGAGGGGAAAATTCAAATAGATTTTATGTTGCTTAGATTTCTAGGGGGATGGAGGTACTAAAACAACTCAACTCAAGCATCAAAATATTAACTATAGATTTGAAACAAGCTTAAGACCAGAATTGTTTGATTCTAATTTTTCATAGGCGTAATAAACAGATTTGATAGGAAATAAACTCAGATAATTAAATTAGATTCACAGCTCTGAGAAAGAAAAATATTGGGATTGCTGTAACAAAATGCTACGATTTGAATGGTTCACTATTGTTTGTTACCCCCAAAAGCATTTGCGATAGTATTGTGTTTTACTATGGAGATTTCCCAGCTCAGAACTTTTAGTGTCGTGGCAAAGAAATTACACTTCACAAATGCCTCAAAAGAATTAAATTTGACCCAGTCTGCTGTAAGTTATCAAATTAAGTCTTTAGAAGAGGAAGTTGGTGAAAAATTATTTGTGCGTGAGAAAGGAAAAATTTCTCTTACAAATAAGGGAAAAGTCGTTTTAGCTTACGCTAGCAAAATTTTTCAGCAAATTGAAGTAATGAAGCGGGATATCGAAGATAATAAAGATTCCCTGAAAGGAAAAATAAAGCTCATTGCCATAACTCGGTCACTAAATAGCCCATTCCCCAAAATAAAATTGGATTTTAGGAAAAAATATAAGGATATAGAACTAACTCTCGAAACGGTTCAGAATTCTGAAACTGTACTTGAAAGAGTGAGAAGAGGGAGTTTTGATATTGGTTTTACAACTCAAACTGATAATTTCGGAGATCTTTTAGCAATACCTTATGGTGAATTTGAAATGCTGTTTGTCGTTGGCAAAGACCATTCTTTAAGTAAAATGAGCAAGGTCAGCTTAGAAGACTTAAAAGACGAGGAATGGATTCTTTTTGAAAAAGATAGTTGGCTCAGGGAAAAAACTGATAAGATTTTTTCGCAAAAAGGTTTTGTCCCACAAAAAACTTCTGAATCTAACGATGGGGCGATTATACGTGAGCTTATCAAAAATGGGGCAGGAGTTGGTTTCTTACCGTCTTGGGGAATATTTGAAAGTTTAGAATTGGGGCGGCTCATTGATATTGAAATCGTGGGATTGAGGACAAAAATCCCTCTAAATATGGTTATTTCCCAAGAAAAACATTCAAAATTAGTTAGTTTGTTTGTTGATTATCTATTGGAGAGGCAGGTTTCTGGAATCCATCTGTATAAAAAAACACAAAAAAAGGAAAATCGGATGGAATCATAGAATAAAGTCGTTTTTGAAGTTATGGAATTATGGCAACTGAGAACATTTAAGGCGGTTGCAAAAAACCTGCATTTTACGAGGGCGGCGGAAGAGTTGAATTTAAGCCAACCTGCCGTTAGCCATCAGATCAAATCTCTCGAAGAAAACATTGGAGAGAAGCTATTTTTGCGTGATAAAGAAGGAATTGAATTAACCAAGATAGGAGAAAAAATTTACGAACACGCCACAAAAATCTTAGACATTGCAGAAGAATTAGAGATAGAAATTAAAGAAGAAGATGACTTCTTAACCGGCAGTTTAAAAATCGGCGGAGTCACCAGAGGTCTAAATAATCCCTTTTTTATTTTTTACAATGATTTCAAAAAAAAATATCCTGACATCGAATTGTATTATCATAATGAATATGTGTTTGAGGGAATTGCTGAAAGCGTTAGAAAAGGTGAGATTGACATAGGTTTTGTTTCCAATGATGTAGATGTTCGTGGCTTGAAGAAACTTCCTTATGGGTTTTTTGATTTCATTTTAGTTGTTGCAAACGACCATCATTTGGTAAACAAGAAAAAAGTATCAATTGTCGATCTTCAAAACCAGGATTGGGTAATGTTTGAGACAAGCCATCGGTTAACAATTCTTACCAAGAAATTTTTCAAAGAAATAAACATTTTGCCAAAAAGTATCTATGAAACTAATGATGGTTCGCTTATCAGGACAATAGTTTCAAGCGGTAAGAAAATAGCACTTTTACCTGAGTGGGGAGTTTTTGAAGACATAGCAAATGACAGAATGAAAGCAGTCGAAGTAGAAGGACTCAGGCTGAGTTTTCAATTGAATTTGATCTGGAAGCCTGAGTCAGATTCAAAGAAAATAAATGCTTTAATGGCTTTTCTGTTAGAGAAAGAGATGCAAGGAATTAAATTTATAAATCCGACAAATAAATGAACATTGAAGATTACAAAGATATATTTGAGCCATTCGATAAACTGATCGAAATTGAGATTCTCGGCAAAACATACAAAGTCCCTGAAAACAATACACTTTTGCGTTGCTTTCAGTATCTTAGTTTGCAATCCATCTCTATGGGCGAATTTTGCTGGAACGGAGACTGCTTAAATTGCCAAGTTTGGATAAAAAACGGCGATAAGGAAAAGCCTCTGATGACCTGTCGAGCGAAGGTTGAAGAAGGAATGGAAATCGTGCGGATGGCTGATGAGATTAAATTAACGGAAAACGGATAATCAAAGAGTGAGTCCAACGCTTAAATTTTGATTGTCCGTTTTCCACTTTCAATTATTCATTAATTAATGCAAATGATACTGCGGAACATCAGGATCAATTTCCGCTGACCACGCACCGATTCCGCCGATGAGATTTGCCATGTCGCCTTTAAAACCCGCTTGTTGCAACATCATAATCGCCCTTGCACTTCGTCCGCCGCTTTTGCATTGCATGACAATCTCTTTTGAATCGTCTAATTCATCCATTCGCTGAATGATCTCGCCAAGCGGAATTAACTTCGCACCTTCGATCTTGGCAATTTCCCACTCATTCGGCTGACGAACATCAATAAGCTGAAAATCTTCGCCCGCATCCATTTTTTCTTTTAATTCTTGAACTGTAATTTCTTTCATGATTTTTAAGATTTTACCACAGAGAACACAGAGGAAACAGGAGAGGAAAAAAGTGAATTTTTTAGCAAAAGATGAAAACACTTATTTTCTATTTGCCACAAAAACCTCTGTGCTTCCCGTGCCCTCTGTGGTGAAAAAAAAACTATTTCTTCGCCGCCTTGTTTTTCTTTGCTAAATCCTTTTCCATCTCCAAAATCGTCTGTGTAGTTTGGACGACTGTGTCAGGATTTAATGAAATCGAATTGATTCCTTTTTTGACTAGGAATTCTGCAAATTCGGGATAATCGGAAGGTGCTTGTCCGCAGATTCCGATTTTTTTGTTGTTGCGGATGGCGGCTTCGATTGCCATTGCGACCATTTTTTCGACCGCACCGTTTCGTTCATCGAATAGATGGGCGACCATTTCGGAATCTCGGTCTAATCCCAAAGCCAATTGTGTCAGATCGTTTGAACCAATTGAATAGCCGTCGAAAACTTTTAAGAATTCATCGGCAAAAACTACATTGGCGGGAAGTTCACACATTGCGTAGATTTCGAGGTCATTTTCGCCTTGTGGAACGTCGAATTCTGCCATTAAGTCAATAACTTTTTTACCTTCTTCAACAGTTCTCACAAATGGAATCATCGCTTTCACATTCGTTAAACCCATATCTTCGCGGACTCTTTGCAGAGCTAAACATTCAAGGCGGAAACCTGCTTTGTAGCGTTCGTCATAATATCTTGAAGCACCGCGAAATCCGAGCATAGGATTTTCTTCGTCGGGTTCGTATTCTGCTCCGCCGATAAGCCTCGCGTATTCATTTGATTTGAAATCCGACATCCGAACAATGACCGGCTTTGGATAAAATGCTGCCGCGATTCGGGCGATTCCTTCGGCTAGTCGGCGGACGAAGTATTCTTTCGGATCTTCTTCACCGATCATACGTTTAATCGTGTCTATATCAACTTGTTTTTCTAAATTAGGATAATTTATCAAAGCCATTGGGTGAATCCCGATGTGATTGTTAATGATAAATTCTAAGCGTGCCAAACCGACGCCATCATTCGGATACATTGAAGCAACAAAAGCTCGGTCAGGATCACCGACGTTCATCATAACTTGTGTATTAGGACGTTCTTTTCCTTCCTCGATGATCGTTTTTGTAACTTCAAAGTCAATGTTGCCGTAATAGACATTTCCAACCGCACCTTCTGCACAGGAAACGGTTGCGTTTGTTCCTGAACGCAAGACTTTCGTTGCGTCTTCAGTTCCGACAATGCACGGAAGTCCGAGTTCGCGGCTGATGATTGCACTATGGCAAGTTCTTCCACCACGGTCGGTTACGATTGCCGAAGCACGTTTCATAATCGGTTCCCAAGCAGGGTCGGTCATCGAAGTGACCAAAATATCACCTGCTTTGAAATCTTTGATTTTGTCGGGATCGAGTATAACGTGAACTTTTCCTGTGCCGATCTTTTCACCGACAGCTACACCAGTGACAAGCGGTGTACCGTGGTTTTCGGACAGTTTATAGGTCTCAATAAAATTTTCAGTTTTTTGTGCATGGACGGTTTCGGGGCGTGCTTGCAGAACAAATAACTTTCCTGTTTCGCCATCTTTTGCCCATTCGATGTCCATCGGTTGATGCTTCCCGGCACGTTTTGAATAGTGGTCTTCAATTGCACAAGCCCATTCGGCGAGTTGTAAAACTTCAAATCCCGCGAGGCAAAAACGGTTTCTCTGCGAATCAACAACATCACGAATTTGGGTGCCTGTACCGTCATCTGCGAAAACCATTTTTACTTCTTTAACGCCCATTTTTCTTGTGATGATCGGGCGATGACCTTCTTTCAAAGTTGGCTTAAAAACGATCCATTCGTCAGGTGTTGCCATTCCTTGCACGACCGCTTCACCCAATCCCCAAGCACCGTTTATGACGACCGCATCACGAAAACCACTTTCGGTATCGAGCGTAAACATAACGCCTGAACACGCCGCATCCGAACGGATCATCGGCTGGACACCGATCGAAAGTGCGACATCAAAATGGTCAAAACCCTTATTTTGCCGATAAGAAATCGCACGATCAGTCCAAAGTGACGCAAGACATTCGTGGCAAGCTTCAATCAAACTTCGTTCACCTTTGACGTTCAAAATCGTATCTTGCTGTCCTGCAAAAGATGCGTCCGGCAAGTCTTCCGCCGTCGCCGAAGAACGAACTGCAACAGTAAAATTCTTAACACCCATGCGTTCACCGAGTCTTTTGTGTGCGTCCAAAATTGCGTGACGCAGATCATCGGGAAAAGGTGTTTCAAGCATCAATTCGCGTGCTTCATTACCGACTCTTTCCAGTTCATCCAAGTTCTCAACATCCAGGTTTTTTAACAGCTTTTGTAATTTCTGTCTTAGTCCATCGGTTTTAATAAATTCATTGTATGCATGGCTTGTTGTGGTAAATCCATCTACTGCGTGTACACCTCTCGACGTGAGTTCCCGAAACAATTCACCCAAACTCGCACATTTTCCGCCGACAATATCTACATCGTCGGCACTAACTTCGCTCAAATCTAAAACTAAGGATTTTGTCATAACTTTGTATTTTGATTTTTGGTAAAAAAATAGTTTGAAGGAATTGTATTATCAATAAAATTTATTGTCCAAATTTAAAAAAGAAAGTAGGGATAACATTTGCTATCCCTACTTCTAAAAGTAACAATTTTTTGTTAGTTAGATTCTTTTACCACTTCTTTGTAAAAGCATTTCAAAACCTGTTTTATCTACGGCTTTTATATATGCATCTTTTGGCTCAACCAAGTCTTTGTTGACTAATTCCATCAGGGCATCATTAAGCATAACCATTCCTTTATTTTTACCCGTTTGCATTGCAGATGGGATTTGGAAGGTTTTTCCTTCGCGGATAAGGTTTGAAATAGCAGGCGTTACAATTAGGACTTCTAGAGCTGCTATTCTTCCGCCACCTTTTTTCGGCAAAAGTGTTTGAGCAATTACTCCGCGTAAAGATTCTGAAAGCATCACGCGAACTTGTTGCTGACGGTCAGCAGGAAATTGGTCAATGATTCTATCAACCGTCGAAGCTGCCGTCGTTGTGTGAAGTGTTCCGAAAACTAAGTGTCCTGTTTCGGCTGTTTCAATAGCGATTGAGATAGTTTCAAGGTCACGCATCTCACCAACGAGTAAAATATCAGGGTCTTCACGAAGGGCAGCACGCAAGGCGTCCTTAAAAGAATCTGTATGGTTATGAACTTCGCGTTGATTTACGAGACATTTTTGGTTTTCATGAGTAAATTCGATCGGGTCTTCGATGGTGATGATATGATCTTCGCGGCGTTTATTAATTGCATCAATCATTGCACAAAGCGTTGTTGATTTACCCGAACCAGTCGGACCTGTTACGACGACAAGACCTTTGGATAGTTCGCACAACTCCATTATGTGTTTTGAAAGATTCAAATCTTCCGCTGTCATAATGTCTGATGGAATTATGCGGAAAACACCGCCCATTCCTTTTCTGTCCATAAAGATATTTGCACGGAATCTTGCAAGTCCCTTTATTTCATAAGCGAAGTCAGTATCGTTTCGCTCATCAAATTCCTTTATGTTTTTGTCAGGCATTATCGAGGTCAGAAGTTGCTTCATCATATCTGGCGTTAAAGCTGGTTGACCTTCCACCAAAGCTTGCATTTTACCGTCTTTGCGAACCATTGGCGGAACTGAAACGCTTAGATGAAGATCGGATGCACCAATTTCTGCCATTTTCTTGAACAAAGTATCCATCTGTGAGCGAGCTTGCGGATTTGATTGGGCTGGTGCAGAAACTTCAGCTGTTTGAGTAGGCTCGGAAACAGGCATCTCTACTTGTGGAACTGATGCTTGAATTACTTCCGGCTGAGAATCTTGTGCTTGAGTTTGCAGATTACTAACTTCAAAAGAATTAGCAACTGCAGGTTCTTCTTGCTCAACTTCTATTTGAATGTCTTGCTCGTAATCAATTTGGAAAGGATCATTTTCGGATGATGGTGTATTTTGTTCAAAGCTTGAATTTGTTTCTACGCTTTCAACTTCGATCTGCTCAATTTGCGGAATCTGAGACTCCATATTTGATTGTAAATTATCTAGAGAAGCATCTTCTGCCGGAGCAGCATTATTGCTTTCAAAATTGAAGCTATCTAGTCCTGAAGGTGTTTCTTGAGCAGTTTGCTCAGCTGATTCATTTACAGAATTAACCGTTTGTGAAGGAACTTCCTCAACAACCGGACTTGAAACCGTTGGAGCTGCTTCCTGTTCCGAAACAGAAGGTGCTTCGGAGACTGATGATGCTCCATCAGGACAAACAGTTACGTTGAAACCAGAAGGCGATTTCTTGACCAAAAACTTAAATTTGCCAAGCATATGCGGATGGACAAATTCGACCTCAGATTGATTAGGCAATTCTTGTTTAACATCATTCGGTATCAATGAAAATACCATTGAATTGATGTGTGAACCCAGTAAAGGCGAGTTTCCTAAGTCAGAGTTCCCATTAGAACTGACAACATATGGTTTTTTGTTTGGTTCAAGACGGAGTTCTTGCCCGTTTACAGACATTAATTGTCTCAAATAAAAGTTAAGCTTTTCCATTTTCTTATTTAGTAGGTTGGGTTTTGTGGATTATGGGAGTTCCGTTGGGGTAGAAAAAGTTTTGATTGTGTACTTCAAAATGAGCTCTGAATATAGCTCAAGTAAATAATAACACAGTTAAACAATGTTTGTCACTAGGTTTTTGTGAAGGAAATTATTGATCGTAAAGATATAAACCCAAACCAAATTTTGCAGCAGCTCGTCTTAGAGCCATTGATTCAGCATTGCTGGAAGAATCCCCATAAGTATCTTTTGATTCATCTTCTTGTCCTGTTGCTTCTCTAAAAACAACTCCTTCCAAGCAAGGGATCGAAAGACGGATTGTGAGAATTAGTTTTCCACCGATTGAATCCATTGAGCGAACTTCATAATTCCAGCCCGGAGCATAATGGTCTAGATATTTGATTGCATCATGCCAAGCGATATAGCCAATTTCTTTGCCGCCTTGTCTGCGAACTCGCAAATGTCTTTTTGCAACGGGTTTAGATAAATCTTTAACGATATCCCGAATCGAACGCAATTTGCCATCTTCTTGGGCTGGCATTTGTTCTTCAATTTCTTCTATATTCTCCGTGGCTACCGATGCTTCTGCCATAATTTTCTCCGAGTGTCTAAAATGATTGTTTCACAGATGAAACAATAGCATTAAAGAACTTTGAAATCAAATCAGATTGCAGAAGTAAATTTGCTTTTTCCAAACATGATTTAGCTTTTGTATTTAATGGTTTCGGTAAAGAAAGCCCTCCGATTTTAGAACCCGCAGACTTAGCAAGTTTGGTCTCGACTGGATTTTCTGAGATTATTGATTCAAATTAAAATTTCTAGTCTCTGAGATTTACTCAAAAATCGTTGTTTATGAAATTAGTCAGTGCAGAAGAAGCCATCAGTGTAATTAAATCGGGTGACAGAGTTTTTATCCAAGGCGTTGCCGCATATCCGCAAACTCTTGTAAGAGCAATGACTGAAAGGGCTTCCGAGTTAAAAGGCGTAGAGATATACCATCTCCACACGGAAGGTGACGCGGATTATGTTAGACCTGAATTTAATGAGAGTTTTCATACGAATGCTTTTTTTATAGGTTCAAACATTCGTAAAGCAATTGAAACAGGGATGGCAGATTATATTCCAACATTTCTGAGCGAAATCCCGACGCTTTTTAGACGGGAGATAATACCAATTGATGTTGCTTTAGTTCATGTTTCACCGCCGGATAAACATGGTTATTGTTCGCTTGGAACTTCAATTGATATTACATTAGCTGGAGTTCAGATGGCAGAGTGCGTTGTTGCACAAATAAATCGAAATATGCCGCGAACGCATGGCGACGGACTTATTCATATAGATGAAATTGATTATGGAGTAACTGTAAAAGACGAATTACCTGAGAATAAATGGATTCAATTAACGGATGCTGAAATTGCAATTGGCAAACATTGTGCAGAATTAATCGAAGACGGTTCAACCTTGCAAATGGGAATTGGGGCAATTCCCAATGCAGTCTTGGTTGCATTGAAAAACCACAAAGATTTGGGCATACATTCTGAGATGTTTTCAAATAGATTAATTGATTTGTTGGAAAGAGGCGTTGTTAATGGAAAATTTAAGAAAGTTCATAAAAACAAGGTAGTCGCAAGTTTTGTTTTAGGGACAAGAAAACTTTATGACTACATAGATGACAATCCCGAGTTTATGATGCTCGGGGCTGAATATGTTAATAATCCTCAAGTTATTTGCAGAAATCCCAAAGTCGTTGCGATTAATAGTGCAATTGAAGTTGATTTAACCGGACAGGTTTGTGCCGACTCAATTGGCGAAAGACTTTACTCGGGTGTTGGTGGACAGATGGATTTTATGCGTGGAGCGGCAATTTCGGAAGGTGGCAAACCTGTAATTACCTTGGCTTCGACAACCAGAAGAGGTGAGTCAAAAATTGTTCCCATTTTGAAAAAAGGAGCCGGTGTTGTCACAACAAGAGCACACACGCATTACGTTGTCACTGAATTTGGTGCAGTAAATCTTTACGGAAAAACACTACGCGAACGTGCTAAAGCATTAATCAAAATTGCACACCCGAATCATCGTGAGAAACTGGAAAAAGCAGCTCACGAGCGTTTCAAAATCCTCTAAATAGTAATTGCTTCTTGGTACTCACCCCAGACTTTTCGCAAGCGATGTGATATTTCGCCGACGGTTACATAGTTTTCAACACAATCTAAAATTTTCGGCAGAAGATTTTCATTGCCTTTTGCGGCTTCTTCTAATTTTGCCAAGGCATTTTCGGCATTTTCGGCATTTCGTTTTTCTCTAACTGCTTTAACTCTTTCGGTTTGTCCGCGTTCGATCTCTTCATCAACTTTTAGGATTGGAATTGTTTCATCTTCTTCGATGCTGAATTTATTTACACCGACGACGATTTCATCTTGGGTTTCGATACCCTTTTGATATTGATAGGCGGCTTCTTGGATTTCTCTTTGGACGTAGCCTTCTTCGATTGATTTGAGCATTCCGCCAAGGTCATCAATTTTTTGGATGTAATCGAGGGCTTTTGTTTCGAGTTGGTTGGTTAATTCTTCGATGGCGTAACTTCCACCGAAGGGATCGGCTGTGTCGGCAACCCCTGATTCGTGAGCAATGACTTGCTGCGTGCGAAGTGCGATTCTGGCGGCTTGTCTGGTTGGCAAAGATAAGGCTTCATCCATTCCGTTTGTGTGCAAGCTTTGCGTACCACCTAGAACTGCGGCGAGTGCCTGAATTGTTGTTCGCACAACATTTACTTCTGGTTGCTGTGCGGTCAAAGTCGAACCCGCCGTTTGCGTGTGAAAACGCAGCATCAAAGATTTTTTGTTTTTTGCACCGAAACGTTCTTTCATCGTTCTTGCCCAAATTCTACGAGCGGCACGGAATTTGGCGATTTCTTCCAAAAGATTGTTGTGTGCGTTGAAGAAAAATGAAAGACGAGGTGCGAATTGGTCAACTTCTAAACCTGCTTCGATGGCGGCTTCGACATAGCAAATTGCATCGGCAAGCGTGAACGCAACTTCTTGAGCGGCAGTCGAACCAGCTTCTCTGATGTGATAACCCGAAATCGAAATTGTGTTCCATTTCGGCACTTCTTTTGCACAAAAAGCGAATGTGTCGGTAATAAGTCGCATCGAAGGTTTTGGTGGATAAATGTAAGTTCCGCGAGCGATATATTCCTTCAAAATATCATTTTGAATCGTGCCGTTTACTTTATCGAAGCTGACATTTTGCTTTTTCGCTACGGCTAAATAAAGACAGAGAAGTGTTGAAGCCGTCGCGTTTATTGTCATCGAAGTTGAAACTTTATCAAGCGGAATGTCATCAAAAAGCGTGAGCATATCTTCCAAAGAATCAATCGCCACACCGACCTTTCCGACTTCGCCCGACGCAAGCGGATCATCCGAATCCAAACCAATTTGCGTCGGCAAATCAAACGCAACGCTCAATCCAGTCGTGCCGTTTGCCAAAAGATATTTGTAACGCTCATTGGATTCTTCCGCAGTCGCAAAACCCGCATATTGTCGCATCGTCCAAAAACGTCCACGATACATTCCGGGATAAACGCCACGTGTAAAAGGAAATTCGCCTGATTTTCCTAAATCTTCGTCGTAATCAATCGCTTCAGTATTTTCTGGATTAAATTCACTCGGTAATTCGATACCTGATGAAGTTTCAAATTTTTCTCGTCTTTGCATTTCCTTAATTTATCAGAAAAAGTCTTGAGTCTTAAGTCTTGAGTTATGTAAAACTTTTGACTAATTTGCGTGTCTCAAGTAAATTCTTATTACACAAATGGAGTTAGACGGAAAAGGAAAAAAGGCTTTGCAGGAATTGGGCGATGCAGTTAATGCTGCTGTAGAGCAATCTCCGATTGTAGCAGCGGCAATGGATGATCTGCGTCGAATGGGGTATGAACCAAATATAAGTCTGAAACTGGAAATAGATTTACAAGAAATTCTTGGTTCAAATAAAGAATTTTCCGAAGAGGGTAAACTTCATTTAACCGACGACGATTTGCGAACTTTGCAGAGGATGAAAATCAAACTTGATGAATAGGCATCAAAAACTATCTTAACCAACCTTGAATCACTTCAATTATTTTACTGACATAGAAGAAACTTTTATTCGCCGACGCGGGAAACACCTTCTCTTAAGTCCTCTGGATTGGGCTTTGATCGAATCGTGGCAGGAGCGTGGTGTTCCGCTAAAAATAGTTTTGCGCGGAATTGACAACGTTTTTGACGGTGTTGAAAAAAATCCAAATCGTGTGCGGACAATTAAATCCTTGATGTACTGTAAAGAAGAGATCGAAGCACAATATGCCGAATGGCTTGAGACACAAGTTGGCAAAGGTCAAAAAAGAGCTTCGCAAGTTGAAAAAGAAAAGTCAGAAAAAAACATGGTTAGGGAAACTAAAAAAGACGAGAAAGAGTCCTCTCTTTTTTCCAAAGAAACGATAGAAAATCATTTGCACAACATTATAAATTCATTAGATCGGTCAAAGGCAAAATCAAATGTCGAGATGCGTCAAGTTTTAGAAGAAGTCAAAAGCAACTTGAATAAATATCAGAAAAATTACAAAGATACAGAAAGTTTGGAAGACAGACTCAATCATTTTGAGAAAAAAATTGATGAGACACTTTTCAAAACTTCAAATAAAAAATTAATTGACCGATTGAAAAAAGAAATCGAAGAAAGTCTGGCAAAGCATAAGGGTAGAATGGAAAAGGACGTTTATAAAAGAACCTTTGATTTGATGCTGGCAAAGGCTTTGCGTGAAGAGTTCGAAATTCCAAGTTTCAGCTTGTTTTACCTTTGATTATTAATTTGTTTTTGGCTTTTCCACAAACTTTAGAAAAGAGGAAATTAGAATATGAGTAAACTTAGAATTAAAAATCTTGGCTTATTGTCCGTTGGGAAAATATATGCGGTGATGTCGTTTGTTTTTAGCTTGTTAATTGCTGTTCCTTATGGACTGTTTATAATTATCATCTCACTCTTTAGTGGTGCGGCAGCGGGTAGCCAAGATGGAATTGCCGGACTAACAGTTGGCGGAGGTGGCATAGTTATCGGAATAGTTGTGATAATCGGAATACCTATATTTTATGCTGTATTGGGCTTTATAGCAGGAATTCTTGCAGCATTAATTTATAATATATTTGCAGGATTAGTTGGCGGAATTGAGATCGAGGTGGAAAACGTTAATTGAGTAAAAAATACAAAATCGGCGAGACTCTAGAGGTTACGGTCGAAAAAATCATTCCAAACGGGTTAGGTTTATGCTTTGCAACGAACCTAACCATTTTTGTTCCGCTTTCTGTAAAAGGCGATAAACTCCGCGTAGAAATCCGCAAGATTCAAGGTAAAACTGCATTCGCAAAAATCATAGAAGTTATTGAATCTTCAAAAGACCGAGTTGAGCCAAAGTGTGTCTATTTTGGCAAATGTGGCGGTTGTGACTTTCAACAAATGTCTTATGAGGCTCAACTTAAAGCAAAGGTTGAGATTATAAAAGATTGCTTGAAGCGAATTGGAAAAATTAATTATGAAGATGTAATAGAAATAATTCCGAGTCCTGAGCAATACAGCTATCGCCTCAGAACACAGTTTCATGCCGATACAAATAATAAAAAGATAGGATTTTTTAGGCGTCAATCACATAAAGTCATAGATGCAAAGTCCTGCCCGATTTTAGTCCCTGAATTAGAGAATAAATTGAATGATTTGAGGCACAATCTTGATTGGGAAGACTTTTCTGAAAATATTGTAAATATTGAAACTGCCAGCGGAAAAAGTGAAGTTTCAGTTTATTCAGATGAACTTATCGAACCTACAAATGAGATTTTTTATGAACTTAATGGCAATAAGTATTTCTTTAATGCGAAGAGCTTTTTTCAAGGCAATAAATTTTTAATTCGAGATTTGGTTGAAACTTCTATTCAAGGTGCTGAAGGGAAATTTGCTCTTGATCTATATTGTGGTGTCGGACTTTTTTCTTTAGCTTTAGCGAAGAAGTTTAAAAAAGTTATTGGCGTGGAAGCTAATCAGACAGCGATTGATTTTGCCAAAAAAAATGCAGAAGTTTCCCGTATTTCAAATGTAGAATTTTACGATGAAAGAGTTAAAGCTTTTCTTAAAGATTATGAACTGGAAAATGTAGATTTTTTATTACTTGATCCGCCTCGAAGCGGTGTGAAAAGAGGAACTCTAGAAAAAATATCTAGATTAAAAGCCAACAAAGTTACCTACGTTTCCTGCAATCCTTCTACCCTCGCCAGGGATTTACAGATTCTGATAGAGCAAAATTATAGAATTCAAAAAATTACGGCTTTAGATTTATTTCCACAAACACATCATGTAGAAACAATCGCATCCCTCGAAAAGAATCCACAATGATTTTTCGCATAATTTTTGATAAATATTTGGACTGTTTTCTTCAAGCCCTAGGCATATCAATAAGAAATTAGTGCTAGGGAAGCAAAAAGTTATTTACAAAATCTTTTTTAGATATGATAAATTTGTTCTGAATTCAGACAGTTGCTAAACAATAAAAATGCCCCAAAAAAGCACGCAGGAAATTACGGGACTCCTAAAAAAATGGAGCGGTGGTGATGCACAGGCTCTGGAAGAGTTGACTCCGATAATTTATGCAGAACTCTACAAAATTGCTCGCAGATATATGAGCAAAGAAAAGGAAGGACACACCTTACAAACAACCGCACTAGTTAATGAAGCTTACATACGCTTGATAGATTGGAAAACTGCAAGGTGGAAAAGCCGAGCACATTTTTTCGGGGTTTCAGCTCAGTTGATGCGTCGAATTTTGGTTGATTTCGCCCGCAAGCGTCCAAAATCCGAAGGAAAAGAAATTCACAAAGTCGAGTTGGATAAAGTATTTCTTGTTGAAAAAGAAAGAGATTCGGATTTGGTAGCTTTAGATGAGGCACTTACGAAGCTTGCGGACTTTGACGAGCGAAAAGCAAAAGTCGTTGAGATGAAGTTTTTTGGTGGGCTAAAGGTTGATGAAATTGCTGAAGTTTTGGGTGTCGCCCCAATTACCATCAAGCGGGAATGGCAAAGAGCAAAAGCCTGGCTGTATTTGGAACTAAATAAAACCTAAATTTTTTTTCAATGGATAAAGAACGCTGGAAACAAATAGATGATTTAGTCGAAAGGGCTTTGGAATTACCCGAAGCCGAACGCGAAAAGTTTGTGTCTGACGAAAGTTTCGGCGATCTAGATTTGAAAGAGCAGGTTTTAGCTTTATTGGAAGCTGAAAAGGCTTCGGATAATTTCATGGCTGATTCAGCAATGAATCTGATGGCAAGAGAAATTGCTGAAGATTCGACGAACGTATTTACAAATTCTCTATACAACAAAAAAATTGGCAATTATAAGATTCAAAGCTTGCTTGGTGCAGGCGGAATGGGCGAGGTGTATCTTGCACAAGATGAAAAATTGAATCGAAATGTCGCACTAAAAATTTTACCAAGAGAATTTCATGCAAACGATGAAAGAGTAAAGAGATTTGAAACAGAAGCCAAGGCAATTGCCACTTTGAATCATCCCAATATTGTTACGATTCATGATTTTGGAAAAGACGAAGGCGTAAATTACATAGCTACAGAGTTTGTTGAGGGAAAAACTGTTCGTGAGATAATTGATGAAAAGCCACCATTAAAAAAAGTTCTTTCAATAATTTTACAATCACTTGATGCACTCTCGTCTGCACACGGAGCAGGAATTATTCATAGAGACATAAAGCCCGAAAATATAATGGTTCGGGAAGACGGTTATGTGAAAATTCTTGATTTTGGTTTAGTGAAATTAACTGAGCAAGATCATTTTGAATCGGGAATGTTTGCAAAGACTTTAGAAGATGTTGTTATCGGCACTCCGGCGTATATGTCTCCCGAACAAGCCAGCGGCGAAAAGGTAGATCACCGGACTGATCTCTGGAGTATCGGTTTGGTTTTTTACGAAATGCTTGCCGGAAAAAATCCTTTTAAGCAAAAAAATCATAAAGAAACCATTCAGGCAATTTTATCAAAGGAAGTTCCTCCAATAAGCGAAGCGAATCCCGAAATCTCGACTGAACTGGATGGAATTTTAAATAAGGCTTTAGAAAAAGATGCTGATCTGAGTTATCAGACAGCCTCGGATTTCCAAGCAGATGTAAAAAGAGTCAAGCGGGAAATAGATTCTTCATCTTCCTGGAGAACAAACTCTCTCAACGGTGGTCATGTCACAACAGAAGTTGAGAATCGTAGAAGTTTTTTACCCTATCTGATCGGTGGATTAGCTTTGATATTAGCTGCTTTTGGGATTTGGTTTTTCATTTTTCAAAACGAAACTGTGGAAGCTGAGAAGTGGGAAACTGCCAAAGTAATTCAATTAACAGAGGAAACAGGTAAAGAATATTTTTCTTCAATTTCACCCGACGGGAAAACATTTGTTTATGCTTCAAACGAAAACGGCAAGTTCGACATATATTCCAGAAGAATTGGAAGCAAAAAAAGCATTAATTTAACTGCTAACTCGGAAGCAAATGATAATCAACCCAGTTTTTCTGCTGATGGAAATTTTATAGCTTTTCGTTCAAACCGCGAACCTTTGGGAATTTACATAATGGAAGTCACAGGAGAAAATCCCAAACGTATCTCAGATTTTGGGTTTCACCCGGCTTGGTCACCTGATGGAAAGCAGATCGCAGTTTCCGAGAAAGGAAATGAAAGACCTGACACGAGAAGAAAAAGTGCGATTTGGATAATTGATATTGCGAGCGGAGAAAAACGCAAATTAATTGATAACTATGCATATCAGCCAAGTTGGTCACCTAATGGAAAACGTATCGCTTATTGGTTTATCGGAAGTGGCGGGAGAAGAGATGTAGCAACTATATCGGTCGAAGGTGGAGAGCCAAATATTGTAACTGATTCTGCTAATACTAATTGGAATCCCGTTTGGTCACCTGATGGAAAGCATCTGTATTTTGCCAGCGACAGAAGCGGAAATATGGCTTTTTGGCGAATTCAGATCAACCAAAAAACAGGGCAGACTATCGGTGATGCCGAAATTGTCCCAACTCCTGCAAAGTTCAATAGTCATTTGTCATTTTCAAAAGATGGAAAAAAAATTGTATATGTTCAGACAAACACTCAATCAAATATAAAAGCCATAGAATTTGATGAAAATGCAGGCAAGGTTAAAGGTGAGCCGTTTGCCATTACAAGTGGCGATTACGAATTTATACGACCGATATTTTCTTCCAAAAACGATCAATTGGTTTTTGTTCAAAAGAAACTGACACAGGATGACATTGTTGTTTTAGATCGTGAAGGTAAAAATCGGCGTGATCTGACAGACGATAGGTATTTTGATCGTTACCCGCGTTGGTCGCCTGACGGCAAAAAGTTAGCTTTTACCTCTGACCGAAGTGGAGTTTATAACATCTGGGTAATGCAAAAAGATGGAGCAAATCTTCAGCAAATGACCTTTAGCAAATCTGAAGCTGCATCATTTCCTATATGGTCATCCGACGGTAAAAAGATAGCTTACACGCTAAATTCTCAAACCTATTTGATTGATCTTACAAAAGATATTCAAAACCAAAAGCCCGCACAATTGGCAGAATCTTCCGAAAAAAGAGGTTTTATTGCTTGGGATTGGTCTCCTGACGGAAAAAAACTTACGGGAATTTATCACAGAACTGATGGTTGGTCAGGGATTGGCTACTATTCATTTGAAACAGAAAAATATGAGAAGCTACATCCTGCGATAGGTTTTCCTTTTTGGTTGCCAAATAGCAAGCAACTGGTTTATTCGTGGGGAGAAAAAGTTCATTTTATCGATATTGAAACGGGAGAAAACAGAGACATATTTGAGCTTCCCGGAAAAAACATCAATAACGCAAGCCTCAGTCCCGACGGTAAACTTCTGCACTTTGTAGAATACAAATCCGAATCAAATATCTGGCTTCTTGATAACACTGCAGGGGAAACTTCTAAAAACAATTCTAATAATTAAACTTTTTCCGCTTACGTTCGTTTAAATCTTATGAACAAACAGAGTTTGAAATAAAATTCCTAACTCACTAAAATTTAATTATGGCAAGTAAAAAAACAGATTCAAGTAGTTCATCGGCAGCCGCAAGAGGCAAAAACGTCCGATGTCGTTATTGCGGACAGAAAAATAGTGTCCGTGCGAATTACAAAAATGGTCGAGCAAATTGTGGTAAATGTAAATTACCTCTTTCAGATGAATATCATAAGAAGTTTGCTGATTTAACCAAACACGAATATGTGCATCCCGCTGACAGTAAAGCACTCGCAGCTTTGCGTGCGATTCCGGGAGTTGATACAGCTTTGCGTAAATTGATACAGGTAACAGGTGAATCGGCAGTTCGTGTTTCTTTGATGGCAAGTGCTGTTAAGGTAACTCCAAAGCAATGTCCCGATTTACACGCCAAGTTACAAGTTGCTTGTACAACCCTTGGTGTTGATATGCCTGATTTGTTTATTCAACAAAATCCGATTGTAAATGCGTTTACGACAGGGGTTGAAAAACATGTCATTGTTTTACATTCGGGACTTTTAGAGCGTTTGAATGATGAAGAAACACTCGCTGTTATTGCTCATGAAGTTGGTCATATTCACGCCGAACACGTTCTTTATCTGACGGCGGCAAGACTTTTTGAAGCACTTGCAAAAGGCACTTTGACAGTTGTTCCGGGTTCAGAAATTATCAAATTCTTGATCTCAGCAGGGATCAGCAGTGCATTGCTTGCTTGGGCAAGACGTGCAGAACTTTCGTGCGACAGGGCTGCTCTTCTTGTGACACAAGACCCGCACGTAATCGGCAAAACAATGATGAAGCTCGGTGGTGGAACAATGGCTTCAAAAATTGACTATGAGCAATTTTTAGAGCAAGCCAAAGAATTCCAAAAGAATTACGATGAAAACAAGCTTGATAAATTCTGGGCTGACATCATCAACGCAGGACAAACGCATCCATTCCCGATCTGGCGCGTTTCAGAAATTTTAGAATGGGTTGATAGTGGTCAATATGCAGACTTGATGGCGAAATAATTCTCAGATTAGATAACAAAAAAATGACAGGCAAAAGTTGAGATTTATCTTGATTTTTGCCTTTTTAGATTAAAATTATGATTGTAGTTTTTACAACAACTCCAAACAGCGAAGAAGCTGAAAATTTAGCGAAAAAAATAGTCGAGGCAAAACTTGCCGCTTGCGTACAGGTTCTACCTCAAATGAAATCTTTTTATTTCTGGGATGATGAAGTGCAGAATGACTCGGAAAATCTGCTTTTGATTAAAACGCTTGAAGAAAATTATTCAAATTTAGAATCTTTCATCAAAGAAAATCATTCTTATGATGTGCCCGAAATTGTCGCCGTAAAATCAGAAGCTGTGTCAGATGATTATTTAGGTTGGATGAACGATTATCTGAAAAATAGAGAATAAAAAAACTCTTATTTTTCAGATAAAAGGGATTCTTTGATCTATCTATTTTTATTTTTCATCTCTCCATTTTCAATACAGCATTCTTTTATAAAATCAACTGCATCCTGCGGAGAATCTGTTAAATACATCAAGCCTAAATCTTCTGGGCTGATATTTTTTTCGGAAAGCATCGTTGAAGTAAGCCATGCGAGTAAACCTTTCCAATATGCAGAATCAAAAAGTACGACAGGGAAGTTTCTTATCTTGCGGGTTTGGATAAGTGTAAGTGCTTCAAATAACTCATCCATCGTACCGAATCCACCGGGGAAAATTATGTAGGCATTACTGTATTTTATGAACATTGTTTTGCGAATCATAAAATACTTAAAAGATAATTCGTGAGTTTGATATGGGTTTGGTTCTTGTTCAAAAGGTAATTCGATATTGCATCCGACCGAAACACCGCCAGCCTCAAAAGCACCTCGATTTCCAGCTTCCATAATGCCTGGACCACCACCTGTTATGACTTCAAATCCAGCCTCAGCTAGAAGTTTACCCGTTTCGCGGGCAGCAATATAGTATTTATGATCTTCGGGAGTTCTTGCCGAGCCAAATATCGAAACCCCACTTGTGATTGTTGCGAGTGCATCAAATCCATTAACGCATTCGCTCATAATTCGGAAAACACGCCATGAATCCGAGCTTTTGAAAACATCGTCAGGTTCGGGCGAACGTAATAGAGCTTCATCTTCCGTAAAATCCCAGACTAAGGCTCTCTGCTGTTCCTTCTTTGCTTCAGCAACAGTTTCAGGCTCTATTTTTGTTTTGTGTCGTAAGACAGGTTCTTCTTGAATAGTTTTTTTATTTTCTTCAGACATAATTTTGCGAGATGTTAGATTCCCATGATATTGAAACCGCAGTCTACATAGATGGTTTCGCCTGTGATGGCAGATGATAAATCACTAACAAGGAATAAAGCAGTATTGCCGACTTCTCTTGCTGTTACATTTCTTTTAAGCGGAGAGCGTTCTTCAATATGAGTTAAAAATGTGCTCATATCTTTAACGCCTCGTGCAGAAAGAGTTTTGATCGGTCCCGCACTAATGGCATTAACCCTGATGTTATCTTTGCCAAGGTCATTGGCTAGATAGCGCGTGGAGGATTCCAAAGCTGATTTAGCAACTCCCATAACATTGTAATTTTGAACCACTTTTTCAGCCCCGTAATAGCTCATTGTCACAATGCTTCCACCGTCTTTCATAAGTGGCTTTGCTGAAAGAGCAAGTTGGGGCAATGAGTAAGCACTGATTTCCAGAGCGGTCAAAAAAGCATCGCGGGAGGTATCTAAAAACTCACCTTCGAGTGCTTCGCGCGGAGCAAAAGCAATCGAATGTATCAAAAAATCCAGCCGACCGTATTTTTTATCAACTGCTTCAAACGCAGCATCAACCTCTGATTGATTAGTTACGTCACACGGCACGACCAATGTGTTTTCCATATCTTTGGTCAATCTGGTTATGTTTCTTTCCAGTCTTTCGCCTTGATATGTAAAAGCCAATTCTGCTCCATGTTCACGACAGGCTTCAGCACAAGCCCAGGCAATCGAACGTTTGTTCGCCACGCCGAAAATCATTCCGACTTTGTTTTCTAACATAAGTATCTAGTTAATTTAGGTAGTATTTTTATAACTTGAATAGATTATCGCAAGAAAATAGAAAATTCTATTCGATAGGTGATGTTTTACAAGAATTTAGCATTTAATTTTCTGCATAAACCTTTTGTAAGGTTTGGAAATCAAGCAATCGTATGTCCACATCTACAGGAGTTGAGGAAAACTTACTAACAATTGTTGAGCGTAGTTTTGCTTCTGATTCTTGGTCGAGTTGGGTTACAAGAACAAGCAATAAACGCATTTTTGAACCTTCGCGGATACGATTAAAGGTTGCTTTTGCAGAAGAGATTTTCCTTAAGATGAGATTAATTTTATCTTGTGGAACTTCGGGTGTAACGAGAAATGTTACATCAACACAGGTGGCTAGGTCATCCTTGAAATAGATGGCATTAAAACCAGTATTTCCAATGTTTACATGTCTCTTTAGTGGCACTTGGGCTTCGTCCTGAACTTTTCTGAGAGCCAAATCTTCGGCAACGATATACGCAGAACGTAGATCGCTCATCTGTTCCGAAGGAATCTCCATAATTCGGGATAATTCCTTGACTTCATTGTTAATATTTCGTTTTTGAAGTTCAGGGGAAGAAACCGTCCAATCAAGTTCATCATCTTTTTCGCTGACAATTAACTTTCGTGAATGGCGTAATATCAGCCAAGTCGAAATTGAAACACTAAAAAATGCAAAAATTATGAGGGTTGAGATCAGAAACCATTTTTGTGAAGCGTCAAGATATTGAGCTGAAAAAGCTAGTGCAATTCCAATTGAGATACAGACCAAAACTATCAAAACTATGATTAAAGTCAGATAATTTTTGATAAAAAATGATGAATTAGTAGTTACTTCAGCTTTTGTTTGTGCCATTCTAAATACAAAAATACAAAGATATAAATTATTTGTGGGAATTTACGTTTATTGATGGGATAAAATTTCTAATAGATTATAAAATCCGATAATCAACCAAATTATAGCCGACATTTTAAACAACCTTAAATGTCGGCTATAACTTTACACAATATATTATCTGCGAAATTAGGCAGAAGTTGCTCTTTCAAAAAGAATTTCTTCGAAATGCGTGAATCGTTTGAAATCTGAAAAGCGCTGGTTTATTTCTTCGTGTGTTAAACGATCAACTCTTTCAGTTCCAAATTCTTCAACATTAAATGAAGACATAACCGTTCCATAAACCATTGCACGACGCATTGTATCCTCATCAATTTTGTCGTGACTTGCCAGATAGCCCATAAATCCGCCTGCAAATGTATCCCCTGCTCCGGTAGGATCAAAAACTGATTCGAGTGGGTAAGCCGGAAGTGCAAAGAAGGAATTTTCGGTAAATAATGCCGCACCGTATTCGCCCTGCTTGATTACAACAGCTTTCAAACCGCCCGTTTCCATCAATTTTCTGGCAGCTTTGTGAATATTTGGTTCATCAGCTAATTGGCGTGCTTCCGCATCATTAATGATTATGCAATCAACGACTTTCATCGTATCGATCACGGCATCTTTCATTGAATCAATCCAGAAATTCATCGTGTCCATCGCCACAAATTCCGCATTTGATTGTTCGCGGACGCCTTTTTGAAGCATTGGGACAATATTTGCCAAAAAGAGAAGTCGTGTGTTTTTTGAGTTTTCAGATAGCTGTGGATCAAACGTTTCAAAAACATTAAGCTGTGTGTCTAGCGTGTGAGCCACATTCATATCGTATTCATAACGCCCACTCCAAAAGAAAGTCTCACCATCTTCGACAACCTGTATATCATCGGTGTTTATATTATGACGCTCAAAAACCGCCCATTCATCCTCACCAAAATCATTCCCAACAACACCAACCGCATTTACATCTGTAAAATAACCAGCTGAAAGCGAAAAATGCGTCGCCGCACCACCTAAAATTTTGTCACGCTTACCAAATGGTGTTTCCAACGCATCAAACGCAACTGAACCTACTACTGTTAAAGACATGTATTAAAATTTGCTCCTAGATAATTATTTAATCAAAGTTTGAAATTATAAAGTCTGAATGTAATTGATGCAAAGATGGCTCAGTGTTTATAGGAATGTATGCAATATATCACTCCAGTCGCCAAGGCGGATTTTTACGATTTTCTCCGGCGTGGAAAAGGATTATTTTGTTACCATCTAAATCTCTCAAATATGCTTCTCGCCAAAGCCATGTTTGGTCGGTCGGTTCTTGTTCAAATATGATTCCTTTTTGTTTTAGTTCAGAAACTTTTTCATCTAAGTTTTCGCATTCAAAATAAAGAACGGTATTTTGATTAATTGTTTCTTTATCGGTTTCATGAAGGGAAAATGTAGAATCTCCAACGGGACATTCAAAGCGGGCGTAGCGGGGAATTGAGTCCACAATCAAAAGCAGTCCAAGTTTTTGATAAAACTCGACTGCTTTTTTTACGTCTTTTGAATAAACTGTAACTTGGTTTAAGTTCATTCTTTAGGATCTATTTTTTTCAACGTTTTCTTCGCTTTCTTGGCATACTTGCTGTCGGGGTGATCTGTAATTAGTTGATTTAAAAGTGCGATGGCATCTTCACGTAGTCTCTTCGGGGCATACCTTTTTTGGTCATCCTTGTTCAGCATCGCAAGATTTATTTTTTGTTTGCCTTTACCTTCAGAAAGATAGTAGCTGCTCATACCCGCAAGATACAGAACTTCATCCATTTTTGAAAAAGTTGGATGAGCGGCAATTGTTTCTTCGGTTCGCATTAGAGAAGCTTTGTAAGCTTTTTTCAGTCTAAAATATTGCCAAGCGACTTTCAGATTATGCTTTGCGTCCTGCTCTAAAAGAATATCAATCGGAATTTGTTTGTCTTTATCCTTTTGAGCAAAAGCTGAAACCGAAAATATCAAAAATATAAAACTAAAAACTAACAATGCTTTTTTCATAACTAAATATAATGGAAATATTTTTATCTAAATTAACTCAATCTAAGATGCCTGCAAAAAAATAAAGGTTTGAATTTTCCAAACAGCTATTTTTATTGAGTTAGTAAAATATAGTGTTATCATAACAAATAATTTTGAAAAACTAAGCATTTACAAGGAGATTTTTAACTTTGAAAGTATTTATATTTATTTTAGCTTTAGCTTTATTTTCATTTGGTTGTAATTACGAATTAAGAGAAATTCCTAAGTCAAAAGAAAACACTAGCAGTTCACAATCGAACACAACATCAGATAAATCGGAAACAAAAGATACCACGACTTCTGACAAACCTGTTGAAGATGATGGCGTTGAAGGTGGCACGCTTCTTTTTTCTGACACGGGAGTTAGCAATTCATACCCTTGCAAAAAAAGAGAGGTTGAGTTTGATAAAGATTCGACGGCAAATGTGATTACTCTGACCGGCGAATGCAAAAAAATTACGGTTGATGGTGTTTCAAACAAAGTTTTTGTCGAAAAGGTCGGGCAAATAATCGTTCGCGGCATCAGCAATAAAGTTACTTATGAATCGGGAATTGGTGGCGGAAAGCCCAAAATATCCGTAAGCGGAACAAGCACTTCCGCTAAACAAAAGGAAACCGTTTCGCCAAAAGAGGGTTCTGAATCTGAAGAAAGAAAACCGAAAGAATAAAAAAACGAAAATAAAAAAGACCATCAATGAAAATTTGATGGTCTTTTTTATCTTTAAAAATTAAGCAATATTAGCCTGCTTGAGCATAATAAACTTCTTCATATGGTTGTAAAACAACCCAACCTTGTCCATTAAATGCCAATTGAAATGATTCACCACTTCCTCGCCCGAACAGCGTTTTCAAAGAAATATCTGTTTTAATTTCCGGTTGCAAAGAACTCGACCAGGCAATCGTTGCATTTGGATCAGTATAAACAGGTTGATTTGGATGAACTGCTAATGTGATTGGATCGAAATGAGTTGTGATAGCAACATTTCCAGTGCCTTGAATCTCAACGTTAAACAAACCGCCGGCTGCCATTCCAGCCATACGTTTCATCATTTTGATGTCCCATTTTATCGAATCATCAAACGCCAAAATATTGTTTCCATTCACATAAAGCATTTCATTTTCTAAAGACAAAATGCGAACTTTTTTTCCGCTGTCAGCAAAATAGACACGCCCTTGCCCATCGGCTTTCATCATAGGGTTTGCTTCGCCCGTTACCGCACGCTTAAACATTTTGCCCAAACCGCCTTCTGCCATTCCCATACGTTCAAATTTTACATTGCCCGTATAGCCGATCATCGAACCAAGTTTTGCCCAGACGCGACCATTGAGATTGACTTCTAAAAGATACGGATTTTCGAGTTCAAACGGCTCGCGTGCCGAATCATCCTGTGCCGTTTCATTCAAAAATGCATTTATCGAATATTTGCTCATTTTTCCTCCAAATTTTGTTAGATAACAACTGATGTCACCTGTTACTTATTTATACTTACCAATTATAGCATCAAGTTTCTTCGCTGTTTCGGGATTCCAATGTTCGGGTTGAGTGAAGATTGCACTTTGCGTTCCGCCTTCAAACGGGTTCGGGGTTTCTTTTGCATCAACTCGTTTTACCGCTTCTTTCAAGACTAATTGAGCGTTGCGAACATTTTTTGTTAGATATTCAACAACCATATCAACTGAAACTGAATCGTGGTCTTCATGCCAGCAATCGTAATCTGTTACGAGGGCAAGCGTTGCATAAGCAATCTCGGCTTCGCGTGCGAGTTTGGCTTCCTGCAAATTGGTCATACCGATAATGTCCATTCCCCAACTTCGATAAACGTTTGATTCCGCTTTTGTCGAAAATGCGGGACCTTCCATACAGATATACGTTCCACCGCGATGGACTTTTAAGTCTTCAACCGTTTTGCAAGATGCTTCTAAAATATCGCCTAATTCTTCGCAAACGGGATGTGAAAACGTAATGTGTCCGACGATTCCTTCGCCGAAAAATGTTGATTCTTCCGTGCGTCCGCGAGTTCTATCAAAGAACTGGTCAGGAATACAAAAATCCGTCGGTGCAAAATCTTCACGCAGACTTCCAACTGCCGAAACCGACAAAATATAATCCACACCAAGCATTTTCATCGCATAGATGTTTGCCCGAAAGGGAAGTTCCGTCGGCGTAATTTTATGTCCACGCCCGTGTCTCGGCAAAAACGCCACCGTAACGCCTTCCAATTCACCAATAATAAAAGCATCCGAAGGTTTACCAAACGGCGTTTCAACCTCTTGCTCTCTAACATTTTTGAGTTCCGGCATCTGGTACAAACCACTGCCCCCAATTATTCCAATATTTACTTTTTCCATATAATAAAATTATTTTCCTTTGTTGTTATCTTCCATATCTAAAATAACTTGCCAACGTATCGTAACCAACTTATCCGGTTGATAATCTGTGACTATAAACTTAACTATTTTCTCAAAACCTTTTTCGTATCCGTCTTTTAATCTTAGAAGATAAATCTCTCCAAGTTTTGCAGAGATATTATCATTGCTTTTTCCATCATTCTTAAATAATTCATTAGCTTCAGATAGTTCTTGAAGCTTATTAGGTTGACGACGATTTCGTTCTTTTAATATATAAACTTTCCCATTCTGAAATTGAATGGAGGCAAAGCCTTGTCCTTTTCCAATTGTTTCCTTGTATTTGTATCTTTGTTGAAGTTCATCGGCTGTTCCTAAATTGATGATTCTACCTTTTCTTGCACCTTCTATCCCAACACTAAATGAATTATTTATATAAGAGTTAAAACTAATATCGCTACAACGATTTCGCACTTCGTTTTCTTGTAGTACTGTTCCGTATTTTCCGTCTTTAAAGCAAAAAGTTTGTGCGAGCGGATCTTTTGCATACAAAGTTACGAGTCCTGTTTTAACTTCAACATTTTTATTTTGTGCTGATACATTTATAAATGTGATGGTGACAAGTAATAATAAATTAACTGCTAACGCTATAAACTTTCTCATAACTTCTTCTCCTTATCTTTTGTATTCAGTTTTTATGTAAAATCGAAACATTCAAAAGTGTGGCAAAATCGTAACAGTTATGGAGGTTGAAAAGAATTTGGTCATGAGAAATCCTAATTCAAATTCAGGTTAGTGCCATCCAATATTTCTATTTTGCATTTGTTAAGCAAGTAACGCTTATTGATTTAAGTTACAATTTTCCAACAAATACTTTAAAACGGCAAACAGGCTGAAAAGTTAATTTCAGCCTGTTTTCGTAGTTATAGCTATTTGCTTCTCTTAAATTCTAGCAACCTGTTTTAAAAACTCCGCTGTAACCTCTTTTCAGAGTAATTTTTTTCGTTTCACCGTCTTTTTTAAGTTGGACGTTTTCCTCGAAAACTCTTCGTCTGGGAATTGTGTATTTTTTGTTTCGATAGACATTTGTCCGACCATAAACTCCTACTGCCGAACCAGCTTTTTCTCTGCGGTATCTGATCTCATTAAAATCAAAAGCCATATAAACTATGTAATTACCGGGTTTCATATCAGTGAACTGAAATTCGCCTCTATTGTTGGTGCGAGTATCAATTCTTGTTTTGTAGGCTCTGTCAGAGAATTTGACTATAGTTTTTTTGCTTGAATGTTTCTTACGTAGTTCAAAAAATTCTCTTATATAAGGAGTTGCGGGATACAAACTCACCCTCACGCCGCGAGGACGATAAAACCTTTTGTTCATATAAACACAGGCTTTACCAATGATTTTCCCGTTGCCTCTTTCAAGTGCTTTTTTGGCGGCTTGTGCATTAAATTTGGTCTTTGGAAATAAAACTTTGCGTTTGTCAGGTTTTTCGTATGTCGGTGAAGTTCTGACCTGTCCAAAAAGATTTGTTTGAGTTCCTCCGATAATTATAACTGCTAAGAGCAATGTGAATACATTTCTATCTAGTTTGAGTAAATATTTCATTTAATACCTCTTTGAAATTTTTGTGGATTTTTATGCAAACTATATTTATTACGAAGCATTTAGTTGATTTTTGCCTTAAACCGGGATGCTTTTAATTTTTCCATCAATTTTTTCCAGACGGCAAAGTGGGTTTTCTGTTTCATGATAAAAAAGACAAATCCAATCTTCTTCAAGTGCCTGTTTTAATAATCGTCTCTTTGCTTCCAAAGTTTCCGTTGGATAAAGATCAAAGCCCGCAATCCAAGGTAGCGAAAGATGTGCTCTCATTGGAATCAGATCGGCGAAACCGTAAAGCTTTTTTCCGCCACGCTCTAATTTTACGGTTTGCATAGTTTCCGAATGCCCGCGAACAGTTTGCAGCTTCAAACCTTCGACAACTTCGTAGTTATCAGGTTTTACTTCAAGTTGACCGCTTTCTTGCAAAGGTCGCCAATTCTCGGGCAAATAACTAGCACGGTCTCGTTCATGTGGATTTTCGGCGTGTTCTAATTCTGATTTTGAAACAAAATAGCATGCATTTGGAAATTGAGGTTTAACTGACTGCTGACTACTAATAGTATTTCCGCCTGCATGGTCGAAATGCAGGTGAGTGTTGACGACAATTGTAATGTCTTCAGGTGCGTAGCCTGTTTTTTCAAAAAGAGTTTGAGTAAATGGCTTTTCGCGGAAAACTCCATACATTTTTGTCTCCCGTTCCGACCATTTTTCGCCTATTCCTGTTTCGATAAGAATTTTTTCATTTGGTGTTTCGATGAATAAACAATTCATATTCATCTTGATGCGGTTTAATTCATCGGGCGGACATTTCTTCTCCCATAAAACACGCGGGACAACGCCAAACATTGCCCCGCCATCAAGTCTGAACTCCGTATCAGGAATTATTTCTATTCGATAATCACCAAATTGCATAATGGAAAAATAGAAAGAGGATAACGGATAATTTCAAAATAATTATCCGTTATCCTCTAGCCATTAGTCATTATTTTTCTTCTTTTTTAGGTGCAGCTTCTTCCGTTGTAGGTGGAGGCGGAGGTGGAGCATTGCCTTGTTGTTTTTGCATCTGCTCAATTTGTTGTTGAAGCTGTTTTTGTTGTTGCTCTTGAATCTTCTTGAGTTCCTCTTCGCTTACTTTTGGAATCTCAAAATCTTTTGCTACTTCGACCTTGTTTTCCTTTTTGATCTTTGCAAGAGCTTCTTCTTGTTTTTTCTGTCCGAGCTTTTGTCTGACAAAATCTTCGATCGGTGTGTCCCTTGCAAGTGGATTTTCAGGGTCTTTTTTCATCGTTGAGATCAAGATGTGACGAACATCGTAAGTAGGCTGTTTTTTACCATCAGGGGTTTCACCTTCGCCTTTTTTGATCAGTTTGATGACGTGAAAACCAAATTTTGTCTTGACGGGTTCTTGTGTGTATTCGCCCGGTTTAAGATTCATTGCCGCAGTCTCAAAAGCGGGGTCGAATTGTCCTGGACCAACACCTTCATATAGACCGCCTTTATCTTTACTTCCAGGGTCTTCAGAGTATTCTTTAGCAAGTTCAGCAAAGTCACCGCCGGATTTTAGTTTTTTGATAACTTCATCAGCTTTTCCTTTCTTTTCATTGATGATTTTAGAAAGTTCTTTATCTTCCTTAACGTATTTCTCAATATCTTCGTCAGTTACTTGAAGCTTTTTGGCTAAAACATCCTGAACATAGGTTCGGGTTAGAAATTGTGCTTGCTGAAGCTTAGTCTGCAATTCAACGGATTCTTTGAATGTTTTCCACTCTTTTTGCTCTTCCGGTTTCATTGAATCAATATTGTCTAGTTTATCTTTTGCTTCATTGTAATAAATACGTGTTTTAGCAAAAGCTTCTTTAGCTTGTTTCAATTCTTCTTCGGAAGGTTTTTGTCCGGGTTGTAATTGTCCGCGTTTACTCGCTAGTTTGAGTTTAGCATCAATAAATTCCTTGAACTGAGCCTCTCTGCGGGCAGCAGCACCTTTAGCAAAAAGTCCGCCCAAAGCTCCTTTGGCATCTTTACCAGCCCAGAAATCATTAATTTGCTCTTGTTTTATGAAGCTCAATGGAGGAAGATTTTGACCTTTTTCTTTATTTATTTTTTGGTCATAATTTATTGCTAAGATGGCTTTTTCCAGACTTTTTAATTCGTTTTTTATGTATGGTTCTTTATCAAGCCCTTCTTTTCTGGCTTGTTGAGCAATGGCTAAAATTTCTTCCAGCTCTTCAGCTAATTTTTTCTTCTGCTCAGGATTTTCCGAAAGCGTTTTTAATTGCATCGGATTAAAATCTTTAATCAAAAGCTGAAAATCTTCTTTGGTAATCTTTGTAACTTCATTTCCGCTATGTCCGCCGACTTGGCTTTTCCAGAAAACAAGTCCGGCACCGATTGATAATACAATCACTAGGACAATTAATATTTTAGGTAAAATCTTCAAGGTAATAACTCCTTATCTTCTTAAATAAATATTTCAAATTATTGCTAAACTTATTTATGTTGAACTAATTCCAACAAAACTCCATTGGTAGATTTTGGATGAACGAAGGCAATTAAGCAACCTTCCGTACCAATTCTGGGCTTTTCATCAATGAGCCTCATTCCTTCGGATTTTAATTTTTCCAAAGATTTTTCAATATCTTCAACCTCAACGGCAATATGATGAATCCCACCACCACGTTTTTCCAAAAACTTAGAAATCGGCGAATCTTCAGAGGTTGGTTCTAAAAGTTCAATGTTGGTTTCGCCAATCGGCAACATCGCAACACGCACCTTTTGATCTTCGACCTCCTCGGTATGAACATTTTCTAACCCCAAAGCGTCTTCCCAAAATTTTAGGGCTTCATTTATTTCTTTTGTTGCTATTCCTAAATGATTAATTTTCATTGTTTATTTTAATAACTCTTCAACGGCTGAATATGGGTCTCTTTTCTTTTCAGCGATTTCTAATGCAAAATCTTCGAGCTTTTCGCTCGTCCCGTTTTTATTTAGTACATCAGCAAGTAATTTCTCTTGTAAAAGTTCAACGAGTCGCCATTTAGCAATTGCTTTTCTTCGTTCGAGGCTTTTTTCGCCTTTTTCCTGAAATTCTTTGTAGCTTTGGATGGCTTCTGATAATTCTTCGATGCCTTTATTTTCAGTAGCTATTGTTTTAACGATTGGGGGATCCCAAAAATCGTGACGGTGTGCTAAAGAGAGAAGTGCTTCGAGTTCTTTTTCTGTTCGGATAACGCCTTCACGGTCGGATTTGTTAATAACGAAAACATCACCGATTTCCATAATTCCGGCTTTTATTGCTTGAATATCATCACCCATTCCTGGAACTAAAACAACGACTGAAACATCCGCTGTTTTAACAATTTCAACCTCGTCTTGTCCAACTCCGACAGTTTCGACAATTACTTTGTCAAAACCTGCCGCATCCAAGATCGCAACAGCGTCAACGGTTGCACGTGCCAGTCCGCCCAGTTTTCCGCGTGTTGCCATTGAACGTATAAAAACTTTTGGGTCTAATCCCAAGGTTTGCATACGTATGCGGTCACCTAGTATCGCTCCGCCGGAAAATGGGCTTGAAGGATCAACTGCAACAATGCCAACCTTTTCGTCTTTTTCACGGTAAAATAAAGCTAATTTATCAACCAATGAAGATTTTCCTGCTCCTGGAGAGCCCGTTATTCCGATAATTGTTGCATTGCCTGTTTTCGGAAAAACAGCCTTCATCAATTCGGATGCATCGCTTGCTCCATCTTCAGCTTTAGAAATAGCACGTGCAATTGCTCGCGGATTTCCTTGAAATAGTTTTTCCTTTAATTCTTCTAAGTTCATTGAGGGTTTTCGTTTTTCTTAACAAATTTTACACGTCTAAATTTTGTTCCCTGCCAAACAAGGTATGAAACTCCATATTTAGGGATCTTGCTTGCAGATGTTCCGCCTTCGTATCCGCTCAAAATCAGCAAGCGTGAATTTTTTCTATACTGCAGAAGGTCTGTATCAGAAAGTTCACCAAACCCTACGCCCATTCCTCTTAATTCTTTGGGGAAAAAGACTTGACCTGTGCGTGTGTTGATTATTGCTCCATATAAACAACCCGTACCGCATCCCCAAGTTGCCAAAGCATATTTCCCGGCGAAATTTACACCTGCTTTGTTAGCATTTCTCAAGCGGGTTCGAAAGGTTCTTGCTTGTTTATGACTTCTTAAGTTTACCCGTCTAGGCTTTAATTTTGTTACCTTAACCCTGTACTTCGAAAAAGTTCGATTAATTGTGACCTTTTGTGCGAATAAGGATGTAGAAAAAATCAAGCTAAGTAATGTAAATAGAGCTACTTTTTTCATAAGTCGCAATTTTCGCATTTTTTTATGCATTTTCCAAAGGAAAAAGAAGTTTTGATAAGGCTTATTTCAACAGAAGATATTCAACCAAATAACCTAAAATAAGGTTGCTAGTGTTGTGCTCATATAAACTTGACAATGATGCACTCAGGTCTTATAATCGCAAAAGGCTCAAGTAAGACCAAAAATGTTTAAATTTATATTAGGTTGAAACAAGAGATTTTTTAGATAGTGGAGATTATTAAATGAGTAAAATTATAGGTATTGATTTAGGTACAACTAACTCGGTTGTAGCGGTAATGGAAGGTGGCGAACCTGAAGTTATCACAAACTCAGAGGGTGGACGTACTACTCCTTCGGTTGTAGCGTTTACAAAAGATGGTGACAGACTTGTCGGGCAGGTTGCCAAACGTCAAGCGGTTACAAACCCTGAGAATACGCTTTATTCGATTAAGCGTTTTATGGGACGAAAGTTCGATGAAGTTAAAGAAGAGATTTCACAAGTTCCATACAATGTTGTGAAAGCTTCAAACGGCGATGTTCGTGTAAAAGTTGATGATAAAGAATATTCTCCGCCCGAAATTGCAGCAATGGTTCTGCAAAAATTAAAGCAAGCGGCGGAAGATTATCTGGGGCAAGGTGTTGATAAGGCTGTAATTACAGTTCCGGCTTATTTTAACGATGCTCAACGTCAAGCAACCAAAGATGCAGGTAAAATTGCAGGCTTGGAAGTAATGCGAATCGTTAACGAACCCACAGCAGCAGCACTTGCCTACGGTTTGGACAAAAAATCAGACGAAACAATCGCTGTATTTGACTTCGGTGGTGGAACATTTGATATTTCGGTTCTCGAAGTTGGTGAAGGTGTTGTTGAAGTTAAATCAACTAATGGTGACACACACTTAGGTGGTGATGACGTTGATGATGTTTTGATTGATTGGATTATTGAAGAATTCAAGAAAGACCAAGGTATTGATCTGACACAAGACAAGATGGCTCTCCAGCGTTTAAAAGAAGCGGCTGAGAAAGCGAAAATCGAATTGTCTTCGGCGATGGAAACGGAAATCAACTTACCGTTTATTACCGCTGACCAAACAGGTCCAAAACACTTGGTGATGAAGCTCACACGCTCAAAATTCGAAGCGTTAGCTGATCCGATTTTGAAGCGTTTGATGCCGCCAGTTGAAAAGGCTATTGAAGACGCAGGTTTGAAACCATCGGATATTGATGAATTGGTTCTTGTCGGCGGTTCGACACGTATTCCGAAAGTTCAAGAAATGGTTAAGGAATTTTTTGGTAAAGAACCGAATAAGTCTGTTAACCCTGATGAGGTTGTCGGTGTTGGTGCCGCAGTTCAAGCTGGTGTTCTCTCAGGCGAGAAAAAAGACATACTCTTGCTCGACGTAACACCTTTGACACTCGGTATCGAAACTTTGGGCGGAGTTTTCACGGAAATGATTCCGCGAAATACAACCATACCGACACGCAAATCGGAAATCTTTTCGACTGCGGCAGACAACCAAACTTCTGTAGAAGTTCATGTTCTGCAAGGTGAAAGACCGATGGCGGGTGATAACAAAACGCTCGGTAAATTCCATCTTGTCGGTATTCCGCCCGCACCACGTGGTGTTCCGCAAGTCGAAGTTACCTTCGATATAGACGCGAACGGAATCGTCAATGTTTCGGCAAAAGATGTTGGAACTGGACGCGAGCAGAAGATCACGATTACAGCTTCTTCGGGCTTGTCAAAAGATGAAATCGACAAGATGATGAAAGATGCCGAGTCGCATTCTGCCGATGACGAAGCGAAAAAATCCGAGATCGAAGCCCGCAACCGCTTAGATGGGCTTGTATATAACGTTGAAAAATCATTCAGCGAAAGCAAGGACAAACTTAGCGATTCCGACGCGAGCGAAATTGAAGCAGCTATCTCAGATGCTAAATCAGCTCTAAAAGATGGTGATGTTGATGCAATGAACAACTCTTTTGAGAGTTTGCAAACAGCTTCGCACAAACTAGCAGAAGTTCTTTATCAGCAACAATCTCAAACCGCAGATGCAGGTGAGACAGAAGAACAAGCTTCTTCCGCAACTGCAGGTGGAGACGGCGACGACACAACAACAGCAGGTTCGGATGATGATGTAATTGATGCCGAATATGTTGATGTTGAAGAAGAGTCAACTGATGAAGAAAACAAAGACTAGAAGAAGTCTTTGAATTTTGACAACTTTGAGGGCAATAAAGTTAGCAATTTTTATTGCCCTCAAAAAATATGCAAGAAAGGTAAATTATAAAATTAGCAGTTTACGATTATCAGCTTAAAGCTAAAAAATGGCGAAAAAGAAAGATTATTACAAATTACTCGGCGTAAAAAAGAGTTCGGACGCAAAGGAAATCAAGAAAGCCTATCGTCGTTTGGCTCGTAAGTATCATCCTGATGTAAATCCGGGTGACAAAGCCGCCGAAGAAAAATTTAAAGAAATTCAAGAAGCTTATGATGTTCTCTCTGATGAGAAGAAGCGTAAGGTTTTTGATAAGTTTGGTTATTATGACGATAACTTAGACATAAATTCGCCATTTGGAGCAGGTGCCGGAGCAGGAACCGGAGGATTTGATTTTTCAGGTTTTTCCTGGGACACAGGAACAACTAGCGAGAGTTCAACAAGTTCATCAGGTGGATCATCATTTAGGGATATTTTCTCTGATCTTTTTGGTAGCGGCGGCGGAAGCACTGGTACTAAAACTCAGGCAGAACCTGCTAAACCTCTCCCGAAAAAAGGAAGAGACATTGAAATTCCGCTTGCTCTGAGTTTTGAAGAGTCAGTCACAGGATTAACGACGAATCTGACCGTTAATCGTTCTGAACAATGTTCGCGTTGCCAAGGTGCAGGCGACATGGGGGGACCGTTGGTTGTTTGTACAACTTGTAATGGTTCAGGACAAGTTCAAAAAACAGGCGGACGCTTACAATTTTCACAACCTTGTCAGGATTGTGAAGGCACAGGTCGCCGAAGACAGCCTTGTTCGCTTTGTAAAGGAAAAGGCGTAACGCCAAAAAAAGAACAAGTTAAAGTTCGTATTCCTGCCGGAGTTGACACTGGATCACGTGTCCGAATTCCGAAAAAGGGACATGGTGGGCGTTTAGGAGCACCACCGGGGGATTTGTATATTGTTACGAATGTTGGAAAACATAAATATTTCAAACGTAAAGGAAATAATATATATGTGACTGTTCCAATTACGATTTCCGAAGCGGCTCTCGGAGCAAAAATCGAAGTTCCGACTGTTGATGGCAAAACCAGATTGAAAATTCCGCCTGGAACTCAATCGGGACAAAAAATTAGACTTCGTGAAAAAGGTGTGCCCAGTTTAAGAAACAAAAATGTTCGTGGAGATCAATTTGTTGAGGTTAAAATAACTTTACCAAAAGTTATCAGCGAAGAGACGAAAGAGTTGTTAAGGCAATTCGATAAAATAAATAGTGAAAATCCTCGAAAGGTTATGGGGTTAGAATAGCATTGAACATTTATCATTTGTCATTTATCTGATTTATGAAAAAACTCTTAGATGACAGATGCTGAATGATAAATGAAGAGATGAGTAAAAAGAAAGTTAAAACATACACGATTAGCGTGGTATCAAGACTTTACGACGTACACCCTCAAACTTTGCGTTTGTACGAACGAGAAGGTTTGATTGAGCCATCACGCTCAAAGGGAAATACGCGACTTTTTACTGACAAAGATCTCGAACGCCTTGAAGTTATTTTATCCTTAACAAGAGAACTCGGTGTAAATCTTGCGGGCGTTGAAATAATTTTAAATATGCGTGCCAAAATGGAAGCTATGCAGCTTGAATTTGAACGCTTTTTTGAATATCTGAGAAACCACGCAGATGAAATTTCCAGCCAAGTAAATAATTTTTCAGATTCAGAAGCCTTGATTCCAATTTCCCGCGTGAACAGACAGGATGTTATTGAGTTAGACGATGACGAGTAAATTTTCTGTTAAGTTTATCTAAACACTTTTGCATTCCAAAAAAAATTAAGCCAAAATACTTTTTATTCAGTTATAAGTCCCCAACAGTTTGTTTAGGAGAAAATTGATGAAAAAAGTATTTGGAAGGCTTTTGCTTTCATTTATCACTCTATCTTTGTGTTTATTTTCAGCTAATTACAACTTTGCTCAAGACCTTGATGACGTTGTTATAAGCGGAAAAGTAGTGGATCAAAATAATGCAATCGTAGTTGGAGCTACTGTAACAGCAACGCTCGTTGATACCGGAATAAAAAGGACAGTCATAACGAATGAAGACGGGCGGTATCGAATTATTGAATTAAGTCCCGGCAAATATTCGGTGAAAGTTTCTGCTGGAGGATTCGGAACGAGCGAAAAAACTGATATAGATACGATCTCAGGGCAAAGCATAAAATTAGATTTTTCACTCGTGCCGGCAAATGTTAGGGCTGAACAGACGATTTCAATAGATGATACGGATGCTCCTGTGATTGATGTTACAAGAACTGTTGTTGGGGGAACCGTTACGGGAAGAGAAATACAGGAGCTTCCTAATACTTCAAATGATATTTTAGATTTGGTTTACACTTTAGGTGGAACTGCTGAAGAGCCTCTTTCCATCCGTAATCTTGCAAGTGATGACCGCATCGGAAGCGGTAGTGAGAGAGACCAGCCTTCAGAAGTTTTAGGTGCAGGAAGTATTTCGTTGGCAGGCGGAGCGGCTTATTCTACAAACATTACAATTGATGGTTTAGATAATAACGATGACCGCGAAGCTGATGTCAGATTCCAGCCACCAATAGATTCTATCGCCGAGGTTCAGGTTATAACAAATCAATTTTCGGCTGAGTATGGACGTGCTTCGGGTGGACGCATCAACATCAGAACCAAAGCTGGAGCAAGAAGGTTTCGTGGACAATTTTCGCTGTTTTTTGAAGACGATAATTTAAATGCGAATACATACAACAATAATCGTCGAGGGCTTTCCAGATTGCCTTACACACAATATGAACCCGGTGGAAACATAAGCGGACCGATTCCTTTTGGTTATTTTAAGAATCGAACATATTTCTTTTCGTCATATTCATATCGTGACAGAGATGCGACCACACAGATTTTTACAGCTTTGCCGATTGATCAAAATCCTAGATTTCCACTTCCTCAGCCAACAAACCCCAGTGAGTCCAGACCGGATTTGAATGATCCTGGCAGCGTTTTGATAGCTCCATACATCATTCAGGCAGATACTCCCGCTAGAAGACATCGTTTTACTCAACGAATTGATCATAATTTCACTGATACTCACAACATAACTTTTAACTATCAGTTGGGTAGAAGCGATGGCTTCAGGCAATATCGTGAAACAACCAGATTTTTGGAAGAAACTTTACAAGGGCGAATTCGCAACAACGATTCTTTTTACATAACAGATAACTATGTAATCAATTCTAATTTTGTAAATCAGATTCGCTTCCAGTTTTCTAATTACAGACCTGATTTTGCAACTGACAATCCACTTGACCCGGTCGTACTTCTTCGACTTCGTGATGAAACAACGGTTGGCGACGACCGTATTAACGGGACGGTTGTAATTGGTAATTCAACTGGGAATTTTTCAAATCTAAGAAATGAAAAGCGTTATCAAATCCAGGAAACAGCAAATTTTGTTATTGGGGATTTTAATTTAAGGTTTGGTGCAGATATACAGCACATTGATTCAACCACCAATGAACTTCGTGATACAACAGGAACTTTCAACTTTGAAGATGCAAACGGATTCGTTGCAAATCAGGTTGTTAGGTATCGCAGAAATGCAAATTCTGTTTCGTCTTTAACAAACACTTATTATGGATTTTTTGGTCAGAGTGATTGGCGTTTTCGCCCCAATGTAACCATTAGCTTGGGGTTAAGATACGAAAGGGAAACCTTAGTTGATGATAAAAATAATTTTGGACCTCGTGCAGCTGTTGCCTATTCACCTGGTTCAGATGGTAAATCGGTAATTCGTATCGGCGGCGGAATTTTCTACAACCGCGTTTTGCTTAGAACAGTTGATGATTTTGTAATTGACCAAAATCAAGAGCGTTTTGACAGTAATCGTTTGAGTGGAACATCTGATGAGCCAAGATGCTTTACCGACGCAGCATTTGCCGCAACAAGAGATGAATGTGTCTTTTTGCTTTTTGCTACTCAAAATTTTCCAACTCCACTTACTCTCGATGAAATACGAAACATTCCCGGCATCAATGACATCGAACGTGGATTTTCCACTGACGTTTTTACACGCCGACTCGAAGATAACATTAAAATTCCTGAAAGCTATCAGTTTAATGTCGGGTTTGAAAGGGACTTAGGAAAAGGCTTCGCATTTGAAGCTAATTTTACCTATAACAAAGCAGTTCGTTTATGGCGCGAGCAAAACATAAATGCATTTCAATTACCTGCTGGGTTTGATAGCTTTACAGATTATTTACTGTCTCTTGGAGATATAACGATTCCCGGAACATCAAGCGGGACTGACATATATAGATTTGTTCTAGGTGATCCGACCGATACAAACGGTGATGCCGATTCAGTAACAGGAGCAGATTGCCGAAGCAGTACCCCGATTTGTGTAGTTAACTTAAATACTTTGAATGGCTCAACCTCAACTTTAGAACCAATTGGAATTGCTCAGAGAGTCTTGCAAGCAACCTTAGGAAGACCGATTGATGATGACATAGAGCAAATCGAAGAAGTTGGCTCAAGAGGACAAAGTGTCTATGAAGGATTAACTATCGAACTTCGCAGACGTTTCCGTGACTTGGGTTATGGATTCCGCTCTTCAATGCGTTTTTCTTATGTTTTATCAAGAACAAGAGATGATGGATTTGTTGATACAAGTTCAGCACAGGTTCAGGGGGATTTTGATTCTGAGTTTGCAAGAAGTTTGATAGATCGTCGTCACAGATTCCGTTTTTCCAGCACGACCGAATTGCCAAAATGGTTTGGAAAACTGCGTATGTCACCGATTTTGAGAATCGAATCAGGCAGACCATTTAATGTTTCGATCGGTGGTAGTGATAGAAATTTAGATGATGTCGGAACAGATCGTCCAAATTTTAACGGGAATTTGAGCGATATTGTTTACAGACATCCGAACGATCCGCCTTTAACAAATCTTGCCAGTCAATTTTCACTTGCTCCGATCGGAAGTCGAAGTGGGAACTTACCAAGAAATGCTGGTAAAGGACCCGCACTTTTTATCTTTGATGTGAATTTTAGTCGTGAATTTAGATTTACGGATCGTTTCAGAATCAGACCGCAGGCTTCTTTTGATAATATCTTTAACGCAACTATTTTCAGTTTCGGTTCGGATTTTATCAACTTAGCAACTGCCGGAACACCTGAGTTTGAACAAGGGTTTTTAACTCCTTCCAGAACTCTCCGTCAACGCAGGATTCAGCTGGGATTAAGAGTATATTTCTAGTGTTGGAAATATTTCATTGATTTATGGAGTTGTCCAAATAAGGACAACTCCATTTTTTGTGAAAATGATAAGTTAACTTATGAATTGAAATTTTTATTTTAATAAATTCAATATCTCACAAAAATAGTCATCCTAAAAATGACATTTATTTACACAATTTTGCATCTGATTTTATTTGACATAATACTTCTTTCATCGCTTCAATTGTTTCTTGTTGACTTTTAACCTTTTGTTCCAATTTCTCTATTTCTGCTTGTTGCTCTTTTACTGCATTTACAAGAACAGTAGAAATACGGTCATATTTTACTCCTTCAATCTCTCCATTTTTATTGTAATTAACCAGCAAAGGATTAATTTTAGCGAGCTCTTCTGCTGCAAAACCTAAATCTAATAATCCGTTACCTTTCCAATTAAATGTTATAGGTTGCAATTGATTGACAACTTGTAAACCAAAATTGAAAGGTTTGATATTTGTTTTATATCTTAAAGAAGAGGAACAATTAGAAATTTGATTAGCAGCATTACGGCAAAGTTGTGTAATTCCACCGCTCCCTAAACCATAAACAACTACTTTATCGCTACCGTCTGCTCGTCCTAAAGCAATAGTATTGTTTGTATTTACAGTTGAATATGCTCCAATTGCTGTAGCAAAAGTGAGATTGTTTGAACTTACATTTGCATATGTTCCAATGATGGTATTGTTATTACCAGTAGTATTAGTATAGCCAGCCTGAAAACCGAAAAATGAATTGTAGAACCCACTTGTATTTTGATAGCCTGAATGCATTCCAATGAAAGAGTTGAAATATCCCTCAGTATTAGTCAAACCAGAGTTTAACCCTACAAAGGTATTATAATAACCAGTAGTGTTATCTCGACCTGCATTGACACCAAAGAAAGAATTACTGACACCAGTAGTATTATTAATGCCTGAACTCACTCCGTAAAATGAATTGTAATTTCCTGCTACATTATAATAACCAGAATTTTCTCCCATAAAGGTATTACCAATACCGCTTTCATTACTTGCACCTGCTTGGAAGCCAAAAAATGAATTGTGACTCCCTGTCGTATTACCTTTCCCCGAATCTTGACCTAAGAATGAATTGTTAATTCCCGTTGTATTTCCAAAACCTGATTGAAATCCAACAAAAGTATTAGAGTTTCCCGTTGTATTAGAAAATCCAGCATTAACTCCTAAAAATGAATTAGCAGTTCCTATTGTATTGCTTCTACCTGAATTTAAACCGAAAAACGAATTGTAGTTACCCGTAGTATTTTGTCTGCCTGAATAGCTTCCCATAAAGGTGTTACCTGTACTACTTATATTTTCGTAACCTGATTCAAAGCCAATAAAAGAATTAGCACTGCCCGTTGTATTCTTATATCCAGCGTGCGATCCAATAAATACATTTCTTTCGCCACTTGTATTACTATAACCAGATGCCACTCCAAGAAATGAATTATAAGAACCAGTAGTGTTATTGTTTCCTGAAATTGTTCCGAAGAATGAATTATTTATTCCACTAGTATTGCTATAACCAGATGTGCCAACAAACAAATTAAAATTACTAGGATTGGAAGTTAATATGCGAGAACCTCCTAAGTTAAACTGTGTTGTGGCATTTACCACACTACTGGAAAATACTCCTCCAACAGTTCCATTACCTGAAATATTGAAGTTACTATTTGCCTGTTGTGTGGATGTGTTCTGAATAAAGTTTCCGTTATTAATGACGGATGAGATTGTTAAATCATTACCAGAGGGCGTAATAGTAATATTGCTTCCAGCTACTAAATTCACATTGTCTGTTAGTCCATTAAAACTTCTAACAACCTGATTATTGGCAATTTTTGAAGATGTTATTGCACTATCAGCAATATTAGCCGTTGGAATTAACCCCAAGCGAGAATTATCAAGTATTCCTGATGTTATATTTGAAGCATTCAGATTGGTTAATCCTGAACCATCTCCAAAAATACCTCCATTGAATGTTTTTGCCCCAGTAAATGTTTGACTACCTGAAAGTGTCGCAACATTTGATGAAAGACGCTCATCAGCCAATGTTCCAGAAGTAATATTATCTGCATTTATATTTGTAATATTAGAACCATCAATTGTGCTGTCACCACTTTGATTTACTGTAAAAGTTTGTCCACCAACACTAATTGAACCAATTCTGGACTGACCTGAATTTGGAGCAACTGAGAAGGTAATAGTGCCATTTCCATTTCCTGTGGAGGTAGTTGTAATCCAACTTTCATTTGAAGTAGCTGTCCAAGAGCATTCAGAGGTAGTTGTTATATTAAAAGAAGAATTTTGGGATGAATTATTTAAGTTAATTGAAGAAGGACTAATTTGATAGTTGCAGTTAGTAGGATTACTGTCGATTGAATATAGATATGCCGCTCCTTGATAAAAATTCCCATTAACTGGATTGGCATAATTACCTACTAAAAGTAAACTGTTATCTAGATCAATTGAAGACCCAAAGTACGGAACGCCAGATACTTCCATTGGAGCTTCATATCTTGTGTCCTCAGTCCATATATTTTGATTTTCCTTATAAACATATATTTTTCCTTCATTTTGAGAGTTGTTTACAATATCAGCAGAGGAAATATAGAGTTTTCCGTTGAAAATTTTTACATCTCTCCCAAAATAATTATTGGATGTTCCATCTGATGCTGTTAACTTCTGTTGAAATAACCATTCATTGGCTAATCTTTTATAAATATATACAGAACCTTGTTTGTCATTTGAGCCTACAACATCATTCTCTGCACTAACTACCGCTAAATCATCTTCAATACTGACACTATAAGCGAATCGATCATTAACTAAACCGCTATTTGACTTAATTTTAGCTTGCCGATTCCAATTTGTTCCACTCCGTTTGTAAATATAAGCAGTTGGTTCGCCTACGCTAGAACCTCTTGCTCCAATAATCAATGTTTCGCCCCAAAGATTAAGGCTATATGGTTCTCCATCAGGATCATTTCCGTCATTAGCTAATATCGTTTGCTGGTGTGTCCATTCAACTCCATCTCTAGTATAGATATATACTCCGATACCAAAATTAACTACTAGAGTATCGTTATGCACTTGTGTTTCTAAGCTGGTAGTAGCATGTTGCGGGGCTGAAATAGTTTTTTGGTGGGTCCATTGTGAACCGTCTCGAACGTATATGTGAATGCCATCTTGGTATTGATTTGCTCTTCTATAACTACTAACAGCTACAGTATCGCCAGAAATTGAAACTCTGACACCGAAATTTTTATGAATGGAGGAGTTAGGTGGTGTTAATTTATCCTCCAATATCCATCCCGTTGATGTTTTTACAAATATATATGCAAAACCTTGATCCTTATTTGTTCCAACGTCACCCGCACCATGAGCTCCAACAATCGCTCGATTACCATCGATAGCCACATTAAAACCAAAATAATCATTAGCATTTCCATCAGGGGCAACAATTTTTTGTGGCGTTTGAGGTGTTTGACCAAAAGTATTTACTGACCATAATATAATTAGAATTGTTAAATATAAAACAGTCTTGATATTTAAAGTTAATCCTTTCATAATTTCCTTCCTTAAAAGCAATAATCAATATTATGCTTGAAAACTTCAGGTATTCTGAAGACATTAATTGGGCTAAATTATTAACTCTTTGGGAGTAGTAATATTTTTTGGCTCTTTATGGGAGTTAATAGATTTGTTTGAATAGGTATATAATTATACTAACATTTGTGTCAATGCTTTTAGATTCGGTCTTGATAATGAAAATGTTTATTTAGAAATCTAACTTTATCCATTAACTTAAAAAATAAATGACTTAATTCGTTGGATTATGGTAAATTTATAAATGTTGAACATTTTTGTTCATTAAGTATTTATTTAAAGTAACGGGTTGATTTGCAAACCTTACTCTCCGGCAATCAACCATCAGGAAATAACTTCTAAATTATCCCCAAATTCTATGAGTCAACTTTTAGAAAAAGAACAAGAATTAGTCACAGAAGTATCTATCGAATCGGTTTTGCTTGATGCTGACCTTTTTGTGAAATACAAATCACCCGAAAAAGCATTTAAGCTGTTACGAGATTCCATCAAGCGAAGTCCGCGTTCGATTCCATTGCGGGAAAAACTCAGAGAGGTTTGTATTGCCCATAAAAACGCAACGGAAGCCGCCCGTCAATGTCTTGCTTTGGTGAGTCTTTACATTGGAAGAGAAGAATTTGATTTAGCATACGACCGTTTGCAGGAAGCAAAATTACTTGATCCTAGAATTTCCGTTGCTCCGGGGTTGGAAGCGATCCGTCGAGCCAGAAGACCCGATTTTGCACTTAATCGTGATAAATCACCACAAAAAGTTCGCACTGACGTAACGCTTGCCGGAAACTTAGGAATGGTAAGTCTATTCGATGCTGTTCAGGTGATTGAAAATTCACGTATGACCGGACTTCTAAAACTGAAATCAGATGAACATCTTGCAAGTGTTTCATTTAACGAAGGTAAAATCGTGGATGCTGAAGCAGACGGAGTAAACGGTAAAAAAGCCTTCCGCGTCATAATTGAAATCAATAGCGGGACATTTGAATTTTCACTCGCCGAAAAAGAATTTCCGGTTATTATCGAAATTTCCAGTAACACAAATTTCTTGCTCGATACGCTTACTTCACTTGAGACTGAAAAAGCCGAAAAACAAGGAATGAGAAGTCTTAGCACGGAAGAATTAGATATTTAGCCAAAACTAAATTTATGAAATTAAAAGGTCGCTTGTAATTTATATGAGCGACCTTTTACTATTTGCAATCCATACTTGATTTTATTGAACTAAAAACACAAAATATAGTGCTAATTCCCCCAGACACGCACTATAAAATGTTCAAACTTCAACGCTTAGAAATCACAGGATTCAAATCTTTTGCCGATTACACCGAGATAATTTTCACGGGCAAAGGTATTACTGCGGTTGTTGGACCGAATGGGTGTGGAAAATCGAATGTTTCAGATGCGATCTCCTGGGTTTTAGGTGAACAGCGTGCAAAATCTCTGCGTGGGCAGGAGATGAAGGATGTCATCTTTCAAGGTACTAGCAAACGCAATCCGAGCGGAATGGCAGAGGTTGTTTTGCATCTTGTTCGAGATGAAACGGAATATATATCTGATGAAAATGAACTTGAGGATATAGATGAAAAACTCGGTGATATTGATGAGGCAGCAGTTGATGTTGATGAAATTGAATCCGAACATCTCGAAACCTTAGAAACTGAAACTCAAGAAGACATAGTTGAAGAAGAATCTGAAGGAGTTGAAAAAGTTCAAGCTGCACAAGTCGGCTCTGTGCAGACCATTCAAACCAAAACAAAGGCAAAAAGACGTTGGCGACCAAGAAATTTTGCCCTTGATTTTGCTCCCGGCGAAGCTGTAACCGTTGCACGCCGTTTATATCTTTCGGGCGAAAGCGAATACTTACTCAATGATAAAACTTGTCGTCTTCGGGACATACAGGATTTATTTGCAGGAACTGGTCTTTCCGGGGCTCATTACGCGATTATTGAGCAAGGTCGTATCGGACAAATTCTTTCATCAAAACCCTCAAATCGCCGTAGCTTGATCGAAGAAGCCGCAGGCATTTCAAAATTCCGCACACGCCAGAGAGCGGCTGAGTCCCGTTTAGAATCAGCGAAAACAAACCTTGGACGAATCACAGATATAGTTGCTGAGGTTGAAAAACAAACAAGAAGTCTCCGTCGCCAAGCAAATAAAACTAAGCGTTACAAAGTTTTACGGGATGAATTACGAGGACTTCTAAAACAAACCTACGCGGCTGAAGGAAAAAATTTATACGAAGCTGTTGAAGCTTTAGATAGAAAATTAGAAACAGCCACAAAAAGCGAAAGGGAATTATTTGAAAAAGTCGCTGAAAAGGATGAGGCTTTTCGCACTGCTACCCAAACGGCAAGAATCGCCGAAGAAGAACTCACGGAAATTCGTGCTAAACACGCTGAAAATGCACTTCGTAGAGATCGGGCTGAAAGAGAACAGCGTTATCAAGAAGAGCAGATCGAAGAACTAAAATCGCGTGTGTCAGGACTAAAAGGCGAGATAAAAGTAACGACCGAAAGAATTCGCCTGCTAGAGAACGAAATAAAACGCCTTGAAAAATCCGAGGAAAAAGAAAGGAATGAGGCGGAGAAAGAAAAACTAAAATTACAAAAAGCCGAAGATATTTATCGCCAAAAACTTTCTGATTTAAGACAGGTAGAAAAAGCTCTCGAAGAAGAAAGAAACGAACAAATTCAGCATACTGCGGCGGTTGAGCGTCTTGCTGAAATTGAAAGACAATTTGAAAACACGCTCGAAAGATTAACTGAACGAATCGAAGGTTTACAGCGCGAAGGCGAGCGTGCTGAAGAAACTTACTCCGAACGCAGAAAAGAATCTAAAAAACTCGAAAAAGATTTAGATTCTGAACGCAAAAAGCTCGAAAAGCTTCACAAAGAAAAACAAACTATTCTCAAAGATGCCGGAATAGCCAGAGAAAAACTCGAAAAAGAAGAAGAAAGCTTAAAAAATCTAAATCGTGAGTTTTCACGCCAAAAACATCGTCTCGAAACTCTAGAAGAACTTGAAGAAAATCGTGCGATTTATGCTCCAAGTGTCCAAAAGCTTTTTGCGGAACAGAAAAAAGTCGGCGTTGAGTTTCAAGGAACATTAGCAGATGTTTTTGATGTTGATGAAAAGGTTGAAAAAGCAGTTGAAAATCTTTTCGGCGGTTATCTTCAAACCGTTTTAGTCAAAACAGAAAAAGATGCGAAAAAGGTAGTTAAATATCTCAATGAAAATGGTTTAGGGCGAATTCCGATTTTAGTAGAAAATGGAAGTTGGAAAGAAAAAAGTAAAGCCAGTGCAAAAAAATCTACAATCTCTGATTACTTGGGTATCTCTAGAAAAATTACTGATTCCTTAAAAAAAGTCTTTCCAAAAGAGATGTCTGCAAAAGTTATCGAAGATATTGACAAAGCCAAGGCTAAAAAAGATGAAATTCTTGTGACTTTGGATGGGGATTTGGTTATAGGCGGTAAGCTTTTTGTCAGTGGAAAAACCAAAGCAAATGAGAAAAATACCTCTCTTTTAGCCCTTAAGAGAGAACTGCGTCAGCTGGAAAAAGATTCAAAGAAATCAGCTAAAGAGATTGAAAAATTAGAGAAAAAGGTCGAAACGGCAAGAAATGAATTAGCTGAAAAAGAGGAAAAGATACTTGATCTGCAATCTTTTATTGTCCAAGTTGAAAGGGAACTTTTATCGCGGGAAATTCAGGCAAAATCGCTTTCGCAGGAGATTGAAAGAGCCGAACGTCATAAAAAAGTTGTTGCAGATGAAACTTCACAAATTGAAAATGAAATAAAGCAAATCAAGAAAAAACGTAAAGAGGCTCAAAGTAATGCAAAAACTGCTGAAAAAGCCAGAAGCCTTTCCAATGAAAAGATAGAAAATATCATTGAAAAGTTAAACACCGCACGACAAAATGCCGAAGCTGAAAATATCTTAGTAAATGAAAAAAGAACTTTGGCTGAAGTTGCTTCTGAGCGTCAGCGTTCGGCAAAAAATGCACTCGAACGTATAAAAAACGAAAAGACGGATCTAGAAGACCGTCTGACGAGGCAAAATACTGAAATTGAAGAGAACGAAAACCGTGTTGTCGAACTCCTTAAAAGCAGTAAACGCTTAAAGTTACAGGTTTCTGCTGCTGAAGTAGAATTAGAGGAAGAGGAAAACGAACTCAAAGAGGCAATCGAGCATCTTAAGACTGCTCGTGAAAGTTCAGATTCAATGTCAACGGAGTTGGCGGATTTGAACAAGCGTTCGGCAGAAGCCAGAGATGAGCGTGCAGGATTAGAAATTAAGCGAACGGAACTCGTTACAAGATTAAAAAATCTAAATGAAAATTGTTCGCAAGATTTGAATACATCGCTTGTCGAGTTAGTTGAAAATACAGAGTTAGAAGACGAATTTGAGTTTGAAGAATCGAAAAAAAGAGTTGAATTCTTGAGAAGAAAGCTAGAAAACTTCGGTGCGATCAATATGCTTGCTCTTGAAGAACTAGCTGAAACCGAAGAACGACTCGAATTTTTATCTTCGCAACGCACGGACATTATTGACAGCATCTCAGCGGCAGAAGAAGCCCTGCGAGAGATCAAGCGTCGTTCCAGACAGAAATTCCGCGAAGCTTTCGAAGCCATCAATGAAAACTTTACAGAGTTTTTTCAAGAACTTTTTGGTGGCGGAAGAGGCGAAATGATCTTGCTGGAAGCCGAGGATGTTTTAGAAGCAGGGATTGAGATCGTTGCACAGCCTCCTGGTAAACGTCTTCAAAATATGTTGCTTTTGTCAGGTGGCGAAAAGGCTATGACGGCAATTGCGTTGGTTTTAGCAATTTTCAAATATCGTCCGTCGCCATTCTGCCTGCTTGATGAGGTTGATGCACCGCTTGACGATGCTAACGTCGGACGCTTTGTTAATCGCATTGCTGATATGTCTGAAAACACACAGTTTATCGTGATAACACACAATAAACGAACGATGGAAGCAGCAAAGGCTCTTTATGGTGTGACAATGCAAGAAGCGGGCATTTCAAAAATAGTTTCAGTCAGATTTGAATAAAATTATGAAGATTAAAAGTTCTGTTATATTTTTATTTTTAGCAATTATTTTATTATTTTCTTTATCAATTTTAGCTCAGTCCAAGAAAAACTCCCGTCCTGGTAATGATTCACCGAAAGTTGTAAAAACAGAGATTCAAAAGCCCGTTTATTTTTATGAATTTGCAAAAGATGAATTTGTCATTAAAAAAATTCAGATTGAGCATGATGAAAATGGTTTGGGCAAAATTACTTTTCTAAAAAAAGATTTTGATGAAGATATAGTTGAGCCGCTCAAGCTCTCGCCAATAACTTTAGAAAAACTAAAAAATAACTGGTCGGAGCTAAATTTTTTGGAATCTGATGAAGTTTATCAATCGCAAGAAAGAGACTATGGTCATCTTGGAACTGTAAAACTAAAGATGAGCAAAGATTCCAGAGAGCGATCAGCTGAATTTAATTGGACAAGTAATTTATTAGCTAGAGATTTGGCAAGCGAGTATCGCAAGATCAGCAATCAATTTATTTGGATATTTGAAATAAATGTTGCGAGGCAGAATCAGCCTTTGGAATCTCCGAAAATTGTTAGAGCTTTGGATTCGCATTTAAGAAGAAACGCTATTTCTGACCCTTTTCAAATGATTCCTTTTCTTAAAGAATTAAGTGAAGACGAGCGGATGCCCTTGATCGCTCGAAACCACGCCGAGCGTCTGATGAAAAAAATCTCAAAGGATAAAAAGAAAAAAGAAGAAAAGGAAGAAAAAGAAAATAAAGATAAAGAGATAAAAGAAAAAGGTCAGTAAAATCTGACCTTTTTCAATTTATTTTACCTGAATTTATTGAGGAGTAATTATTCCATCAGCGTCTACTTTTGGTGCTGTTTTAGGGAAGTCTAGAAGTGATAATCTGCGAATGGTATTTATTGCAGAATTAGTTTTGTCAGGTGTTAAAATTCCTCGTGCTTTCAAGACAAACGGATGAATTTTTCCTTTCACAAATTTACCCTCGCTATCAATTTCGACTTCCAAGACGAGCGATTCTCCTTTTGGTCCACGTAAATTAAACCAACCATAAGTTGCAAAGTTACCAAGCGAATAAGCGATCAGACGGTCTTTATAAACTTCCATTCCACGCAAAACGTGCGGTCCGTGTCCTAGAACCAAATCTGCCCCAGCATCAACAACGGCTTTGGAAAATAAAGGCAGATTTCCGCGTCTTTCACCAAAGAAAATCTCTGTTCTTTTAGGAGTTCTGATAGCTTTTAATCCTTCTGCTCCGCCGTGGAAAGAAACAACAACGATGTCAGCTTTCTGATCAGCTTGTCGAACAGCTCTTCTGGCTTCAGCTAAATTATTTACATTTAATGAAATACTGTTAGTTGCAAATGCAACGAAAGCAACTTTTTTGCCCTTCACATCTAAGTAAGCTGTCGAATATCTGCCTTTATCGCTTCCGGCGTGTTTGATACCAAGTCTGTCTAGAGTCTGACGAGTTGTTATTCGTCCTCTGGCACCAAAATCTCCGGCGTGATTGTTAGCAACACTCATAATGTCAAATCCCGCTTCTTTCAAATAATTTGCATAACGTGTTGGCATACGGAAGGCGAAGCAATTTGGACGCCCTCTTCCACATTTTGGAGAAACCCCACCATCAGCAAGCGGACCTTCTAAATTACCAAAACCAATATCTGCTTTCTGAAAAATAGGTGCGACAGGTTTGAGTAAATCTTTACCATCATTTGGTGGCATTCGTGAAGCGTTTGGAAATGGCGAACCCATCATCATATCTCCGCCAGCGGCAATTGTTATGTTCTCGGTGTTTTTTACCTTTTCAGGTGTTGGCTCAACCTTTTCAGTTTTTGAGCTTTTTAAGGTTTCTTCGCTATTTACCAAACCTGTTTGGCAAGCTAAAGCTATAAAAACTCCGAATGTTAAAGCGACGGCGATGGTTAAGGTTTGTAATTTTGACATAATTTTAGGTAATCCCTTTTTTGAGATGCAATTGAGATTTAATTCGTTTTATTAATTTCTATTAACCTGCCGGAGCAGATTTTTCGCTCGCTCCGAGTGCTTTGTTTACAAGTTGTTCTTGCTCTAGACCGTGAATTACATAAGAGCCTGTTGCCGGTGAAGCCGAAGCCTCTCTGCCAACATACTCTAAACTCGTATCTTCAGGTCTGATAGCTTCAATTCTTGGCTCAACAAAAGTCCAACCACCCATATTTTTCGGTTCTTCCTGTGCCCAGATGATTTCTTTGACATTTGAATATTTTGCAAAGATTTCTTTCAAAGCTTCGCCCGGGAACGGATAGAATTGTTCTAATCTGATGATTGCAACCGAATCGTTTTTGGTATCTTCACGAGTTGAGTCCAGATCATAAAAGACTTTTCCGCTACACAAAATAACTCGTTTAACCTTTGATGCATCAGTAACTGATGCATCGTCAATAACTGGTTGGAAACCTCCGTTTGTCAAATCATCAACACTTGAAGTTGCCGCAGGTGCTCTTAAAAGGCTCTTTGGCGTCATTACTACTAATGGACGAACAATATCTTGTTTTACCTGCCGCCTCAACATATGGAAATACTGTGCAGGAGTTGTCGGATTACAGACCTGCAAATTATTTTCTGCACAAAGTTGTAAATATCTTTCAAGTCTTGCTGATGAATGTTCGGGACCTTGACCTTCATAGCCGTGTGGCAAGAGCATCACGAGCCGACATTTTTCTCCCCATTTATCTTCAGAAGCTGAAATATATTGATCAATGATTACCTGAGCACCATTTGAAAAATCTCCAAATTGGGCTTCCCACATCACGAGCGAATCCTTGGCGACGTTTGCATAACCATATTCAAATCCCAATACCCCAGTTTCAGAAAGCGAACTATCGAAGACATGAAAACGTGCCTCGGGAGTTTTTTCACTACGTAATTCTGCAAGTGGACACCAAACAGAACCGTTTTGTGTGTCATACATCAAAGAATGACGATGTGAGAACGTTCCGCGTCCAGAATCTTGTCCACTCAAACGAACATCAATTCCATCCAACACAAGTGAGCCAAAGGCAATCGCCTCTGCAAAACCCCAATCCATCGAAGTTTCACCAGAACCCATTTTCGCACGTCGTCCAAGTTGCCCTACCATTTTGGGGTTGATATTAAATCCATCAGGGACAAGAGAGATTTTTGTTGTAATTTGTTCTAAAGTTTCTTTTGTAACTGGAGTTTCCAGAATATTTGAGCCATCTTCATCTTGAACGGGATGAGCAAGTTCTTTAATTTTTTTCTCTTTGGAAGCAATATCTTTTGCATTTTTCAATATTTCTTCATACTTGGCAACGACCATATCAGTCATTTCTTTAAGCTCATCTTCAGTAAGGATTTCTTCACGCATCAATTTTTGTGCATAAACATGACGAACTCCGGGATGGGCTTTAACTCTCTGATACATAAGAGGTTGTGTGTAACTTGGTTCATCACCTTCATTATGTCCAAGTTTACGAAAACCGACCAGATCGAGTGCAACATCTTTGTTGAATTCTTGACGATATTCGAGTGCGATTTTCGCAACACGATAAGCAGCTTCTGGTGAATCTCCATTGATGTGGAAAATCGGTAGCTGTGTGATTTGAGCTGCATCGGTTGAGTAGATTGAACTACGACTCGCTTCAGGAGAAGTTGTAAATCCAATCTGGTTATTTACAACAACGTGAATTGTTCCGCCTACCCGATAGCCTCGAAGACTCGCCAATTGTAAGGTTTCCATGACAATTCCTTGTCCGGCAAATGCGGCATCGCCATGAAGCAGGATTGGCATAGCTTTATCAATCACTTCTTCCTTCTTATCATAGTCGCCCTCAAGCATTTCATCTTGTCTGGCACGAGTCATTCCTTCGACAACAGGATCAACGAATTCTAGGTGCGAAGGGTTACAGGCAAGTTGAATTTTGATGTTATTACCACTGCGAGTTGTCTTTTCTCCAATTGCTCCCTGATGATATTTCACATCACCTTCATCGGCAGGGAAGCTCGGGTGAGCAGTTCCTTCAAATGAGGTAAAAATTCTTTCTGCCATCTCGCCAGTTTCGGGATTCCCAACAATATTAGCCAAAACATTCAAACGACCACGATGTGCCATTCCCATAAAAATCTCTTCGACGCCCTGAGCGGAAGAAAGATCAACCAGTTGATCGAGTAGAGGAATAAGAGTTTCAATTCCTTCTAACGAAAAACGCTTTTGACCCAAATATTTTCTGTGTAAAAATTGCTCAAACTGTTCGGCTTCAATTAGTTTCAGCAACAGTTCTTTTTGTGTCTCAGGTGTTAGCGGAACATTATCAACAAACTCTTGTCTGATTTTTTCACGTAACCAACCAATTTCTTCCTTGCTTTGAATATGGCGATATTCGATGCCGACCTTTCCGCAATAAGCACGTCTCAGAACCCACAAAATCTCACGCAAAGTTGCACGGTCTTTACCGTGTAAACCGTCCGTTATAAATTCGCGGTCTAAGTCCCATATTGTCAGACTAAAATTTTCTAGTTCCAGATCGGGTGAATAATGTGTCGTCATATTTAGCGGATCAATATCCGCTAAAATATGACCGCGTTTGCGATATGCATTGATGAGTTGCAAGACCTTTGCTTGTTTAACCGTTTGTTTATGAACATTTTCACTTCCCAAAAGCGAAGGGTTGTAATCTTCTGCCCAGCGTAAAGGTGGATAAGTGATTTCCAAACTTTCAAAAATCTCATCATAAAATCCATGCTGACCAACTAGATATTCATGGATTTTTTTCAAGAAATGACCGCTTTCCGCACCTTGGATTACACGATGATCGTAAGTGCTCGTAATGGTCATGATCTTGCTAATGCCGAGTAGAGATAAAGATTCGGAGGTCATTCCCTGATATTCAGCAGGATATTGAATTGAACCGGTTGCGATTATCGCACTTTGTCCAGCCATAAGGCGTGGAGTTGACGCAACTGTTCCGATCATTCCCGGATTGGTGAGTGAAATTGTTGTGCCTTGAAAATCATCAAGTGTTAATTGACCACCTCTCGCACGTTTGATCGTATTGTTAAACGCTTGGAAAAATGTCCAGAAAGTATTATTTCCCGAATCTTTAATGTTTGGAACAAGTAAATTTCTCGAACCGTCTTTTTTCTCAATATCAATGGCAATCCCAAGATTTATACTCTTGCTTTCAAGCCTTGAAGGTTTTCCGTCAACGATTCCATAACCATTATTCATCGAAGGAAATTCCGAAGTGGCTTTGATGATTGCCCAGCCGATTAGATGTGTGAATGAAACTTTACCGAGCGAACGGGAAAGAAGACTTTCGTTTATGACCTTGCGGTTTTCTTCCAAAAGCTTAACCGGAACACGACGGACAGAAGTTGCCGTCGGTACGGTCAAACTTTCGTCCATATTTTCGACAATAACTTTTGCAACTCCAGTCAGGGGTTTTGCTTCAACGCCTTCCTGAACTTTGGTTTCCTTCTGTGGTTTAGATTCAGTTAATGTGCTGGTAGCAACATTTGCTTGAGCTGGTTGAGTTGGAGTTTGTGTTTCTGTTTGCTGACTTGATGCACCGTTTCCTTGACTTGTGCTAGGGGTTGAGGCAGTCGTTCTAGTTGCAGTTTGTCCGTTTTCTCCGTGGACGACTCCATCAAAGTATTCACGCCATGATTCATCAACAAGATTAGGATCACTCTTGTAACGGTCATACAAACCCTGCACATAACTTGCGTTTGCACCAAAATTATCTTCAATAAACTCGTCTATATTTGTAACTTGTTCGCTCACGTTTTAAGTTCCTCTTTTACAATTTGCTTGTGTAAATGTAATTTTAGCTCAATTAGTCTGAAATATAAATACTTAAAATTTAATTGGAATCTTCTTCTTTTTTCAAAGGGTTATTAATCAATAAATCAATATCTACGGGGATAACGCGCTTAAATTTGAAGCCGAATTTTCTGAATTTTCCAAATACAAAAACTCTTCCCGTAACCCGCCATTTATCCTTTGAATCTTTAACTTCATTTAAGGCTCCGCGAATTGTTTGGCTGGTGCTGATAAAAATTTCGACAGGCTTATTTAATTGGATTGATTCGCCTTTCTTGAAATCAAAACTTTCCTCATATTCTTCGATGTTGACCTTTAATCCATTTACCTTGAAATCCTTAAACGAAATAAAATCTACAGTTCCGCTTTGTCCGAAAACGGTAACTTTTGTTTCGAGTTCTAGTGTTATTCCAAGTAAACCAACTGAAGCTAATTCAGGTTCTTCAAAGTCAACTTCAACACCGAGTTCTTTTGTGTCCTGATTTTTCTCAGATTCGCTGGTTACGGAAATTTTTGCTTTGTGGACTTTGTAACCACGGATTTTGTTGGGTAATTCTTGTGATTGAACGGGAACAAATAAAGACAGGAAAACTGTGCAGAGAAGGGAAGTTTTTAGAATGAAATTTTCAAAAAAATTAAAGCGATGAAGCATTTGTTTTTTCGCTCACTTTAGGTTCTTCGTCATTTTTTGAGGTTGTTTTTTTTTCTTTTTCCAGATCATGCTTGATTGCATCCAAGATTCCGTTGATAAATTGTGTTGCTTCATAGGTCGAAAAGCGTCGAGCAATTTCTAATGCTTCGTTAATTACAACTGTATGCGGTGTGTCTTCATAAAGAAATTCATTAACCGCAAGACGCAAAATGTTCCTGTCAACTATTGCCATCCGCTCAATTCGCCAATGTTCCGCACGAGTGCGAATCTTATTATCAATTGATTTGAGGTTACGAAGCGTTCCGAGAGCTAGATTGTTTGAGAAATCACGAGTAGCCTCATCGGCGTCAAAGTCGCTGAGTTCGTTCCAAAAATCTCGTGTCAGATTAGATTTATTTACCTTGGCAACATCTGCCGCAAATAACATCTGCAATGCACATTCGCGTGCTTTACGTCTTGCTCCCATAGTCCTTGGCTATTTTCAAACTGCGTGTGGAAAGGCTTTTTTGCCGCCTCTAGTTTTTTTTCCACCGCCCATACCTTTAAATAAATTTACAATTTCAACTGCTGACATTGCTGCCTCAACGCCTTTATTACCGGATTTTACTCCCGAACGATTCATTGCCTGTTCAACCGTATCGGTTGTAATTACTCCGAATAAAACAGGAATACCTGTTTCCATCGAAACTTGTGCGATTCCTTTTGCCGCTTCGCCTGCAACATAATCAAAATGAGGAGTTTCTCCTCTAATAACGACACCGAGACAAATTATTGCATCAAACTTTTCAGCTTCAGCTACTCTCTGGGCGACAACCGGCAACTCATACGAACCCGGAACTTTAAAAATCTCTACATTTTTTTCCGCTGCTCCGAGTTTCTCAAGTGTATCCAACGCACCTTCGGTTAGTTTCGAAGTAAGAAAAGAATTCCATTCAGAAACAACGATCGCAAATCGAAAACCTTGTGCTTTTAGTAGTCCTTTGTGAACTTTTGGTTGCAAAATTTCTCTCCCTATATGCAGTAAAAATCGTTAAGTTTCAGTATAAGGTTGCAAACTAAAAAAGGCAAAGTATAACTATTAGTTCGACTCATTTTCCCTGAAAATAAGGCTTTCTTTTTTCTAAAAATGCACTCGTGCCTTCTCGCATATCTTTAGTTCCAAAGATTTTACTGAAAAGCTCTGTTTCAAACCTTAAACCATCTTCCAGATCATTTTTTAACCCGTAGTCAATTGCTTTTAGACAAGAGCTAATTGCAATTGGGGCAAGTTTTGAAATTTTTTCAGCCATTTCAGAAGCATCTTTTTCAATGGTTTCAGAGGTTGAGATTTGATTGATTAATCCGAGAGAATAAGCAGTTTCGGCATTAAAGGTTTTTTGTAATAGCTTTGGATTTTCTTGAGTCTTTTTGCCTAAAGCCAATTCTTGTTTTTTTACACCTTTGACATCAAAATTGATTGAATCAACTGCGATGCAGATATGAGAGAGCAAAACTATCTTTAATAAAAATTCGGATACATCCTGATTGATTGTTGTAATTACCGGTGTCGTTAGATTTTCAAGATAGGAGAAAATTTGCTTATCCAAATCATTTTCATTTTCAAAAGTATTTTCTTCATCAAAGCTTATAGTCAGAACTCTGATGTTTGCGTCCTTTGAAACACTTTTCAAAAAGTTCAAAAGGTCTTTTTTTGATTTCACTTTGTGGTTTTTTATGAAAGTATTTGAATTCATCGCAGTTATTACCTTCTTAGGAACATACCTTTTGAAATAGGCATTGTGTCTTTGAAACCAAATTTCTCATAAAGATAGCTCGCATCTCCGTCAGCGATAAGACTTACATAGCAGGTTTCGGGTAAGTCATTGTCAATGTATTCTTTAATCTTTTGCATAATCATTCTACCGATTCCGCATCCTTGATAATTAGGTAATACGCAAATATCAACCACCTGACAGGAACAACCGCCATCTCCAACTATTCTGCCCATTCCGATGTGTTCATCTTTATCATTTGTAACCAAAACTGAGAAAAGGGTATTGGTTAAACCAATTTTTGCAGCTTCTTCGGATTTTGGTGACAGACCTGTTTTAACTCGTAAATTTCTATAGCTTTCAACAGGAATGTCCCGAACTTCGACCTTAATGTCCATATTCTTCTTTACTGATTTCTCTGATTTCTTTGAATGTTAGTCCGCGTTTTACTATCAAAAGCACACCGACTCCTGCAAAAAATATTGTGCGTCCTTTTCGGATAATTGCCATTGTTACACCAATTCCCGTACCTACGGCAAGAGTTTCAACGATGAGTTCTGCTCCTGCTTCATCAACTCCAACTAGAAACGGGATTAATTTGAAAACAATCGTTACGAGTCGGCTCATTGATTCGAGGAAAAATGCGGTGGAAAAAGCAGGCAAAGATTCGCTGATCCGCGAAATTATAAACCAAACCTCAAGGATTCCTAGCGAATGAAATAAGACTTGCAAGAAACAAAGCGGGAAAAATCTTTTTGGGTATTTTCGGTAAAAACTGAAAATCAAGTTTTCAAAAAGTCTGACTTGAAACCGACCTTTTTCAAGAATTTTGGGCAGGACACCTTTTTCATAGATCCAATCGCAAATATCGCTTAGCCAAGTCCATTGGCGAACAACAATAAAAGCTCCAACTGCAATGCAGAAAAAGATGAAACCAATTATAAAGTCAATTAAATAAATCCAGCTGCTCTCAAGCTCAAAATTCCTCAAAAAAGCAAACGCACCGATACTTATGAAAAGTCCTGTTATAAGCGAATAAAAAAGATTTTCTGTTGCGACGGATGAAAGACCAACAACTAGGGGAACTTTTTTTCTGACCGCTACAGCTTTCGCCGTTCCGCTTACCAGAATTCCCAAAGGGATCATACTGCTCAAAGCTTCGCCGATGATTACTGCCGGAAGCGTATCTTTTACACTCAAATTATTAGGCTCATGAACAGAAAGTCGCCATGCGGTTGCTCTCACAGTCAGACGAGTTAAATAGATCAAAAGAATTATTGCGAACCCGCCAAAGCCAATTTTCGCAATGCCGTCGAGAATTGAATTAAGTCCAACCGAATAGACAAAATACGCAAATAAGCTGATTCCAAAAACCGTAAAAATTAAGCCGAGAGTTTTTAATCTCTTGACACTTTTCTTTTTAGAAAGCTTTGGTCTTGAATCTTGATTTGGGGTTGTTACTTCGGAGTTCACAGGTTAAGTTGATTAGTTTGTTAAAATTCTTCTACCAAAAAAATAACTACATATTGTTGTAATTACAAACTCTGATTGAAAAACTCCACAAAAGTTTATAGTTTGTTACGAAAAAAAAGGAAGTCTAAAAATATGAAGCCCAAAAGTTACAAAATTATTTCAATGTTAATTATTTTATTATTATTTGGCTCTGCAAATATTCATTCGCAAGGGAAACTATCGGAAAAAGATGTTAAAAACATTGAAAAGATCGAACAGGATTTTGCGAAAGCTTGGATAAATAATGACGAAAAGGGAGTTTTATCACTCTTTTGGGATGATGCGATGCTTTATGCTAACGGCAGAAAACCCGTTAAAGGAATAGCAGAAATAAAACGGGTTTGGTTCACACCTTCAGATAGAATTCATACTTTGACCAAATATAACACGAAACTTGATGAAGTTTATGGAGATAGAAATCTTGCATATGCCATCGGTACAAATCAGATTGAATGGGATTCAAAAGAAAAAGGAAAACCAGAAGTGCGAAAATTCACTGCCGAGCGACATTTTTTGGCGATTTATGTTAAACGAAATAAACAATGGAAAATCCTGCGAAGGCATTGGAATGGCAAGTTAAAAGAAGTGAAATAAAAGCGAGAGCCTTTCACTACAGCGATCAATACTGCCTTTCCACAAATTGCACGAGGGTCAGACATTTTTTATTATATATGTATAAAATAAATTTATTTAATAAGGATATAAAAATATGGATGCAACAGCTTTAGAAAGAGAAGATTTAAGACCTGCATTAACGCAGTTATCTGAAGAAGAAGAAATGTTCCGTGCGAGTTTCCGTGAATTTGCGGAAGGCGAAGTTCGCCCACGTGTCGAAGAAATGGAAAAGGCGAGTAAACTCGATCCGGAACTTATCAAACAATGTTTTGGGATTGGCTTGATGTCAATCGAAACGCCCGAAGAATATGGCGGTGCGGGTTCGTCATTTTTCAACGCTATTTTGGCAATTGAAGAACTTGCCAGAGTTGACGCTTCAACATCGGTTTTTGTTGACGTGCAGAATACGCTTGTTACAAATGCATTTTTGAATTGGGCGAATGAAGATCAAAAGAAAAAATATCTGCCACAAATGGCGACTGAAAAAGTCGGTGCTTACGCTTTGAGCGAAGCCGGAAGCGGTTCGGATGCGTTCGCACTAAAAACGCGTGCCGAAGATAAAGGCGATCATTGGGAAATTACAGGGCAAAAACTCTGGATCACGAACGGAAACGAAGCTGATATTTTTATAGTTTTCGCAACGGTTGATCCTGAAGCAGGTTACAAAGGTATCACAGCGTTTATTGTTGAAAAAGATTTTGAAGGTTTTGCGGTCGGTGAAAAAGAAGACAAACTCGGCATTCGTGCTAGTTCAACGACGGAAATCCTTCTCGACAGTTGCAAAGTGCCAAAAGAAAACGTCCTCGGCGAAGTCGGCAAAGGTTATAAAGTTTCGATTGAAACCTTGAATGAAGGCAGAATCGGAATCGCTGCACAAATGGTTGGAATCGCTCAAGGTGCTTACGAAGCCGCTTTGAATTACACATCTGAACGCGAACAATTCGGACGTTCAATCAATAAATTTCAAGGCATACAGTTTCAACTCGCTGAAATGGCAACCGAACTCGAAGCCGCGAGACTTTTAACTTACAACGCTGCACGACTAAAAGATGCCGGAAAATCTTTCCTAAAAGAAGCGGCAATCGCCAAATACTACACGTCAAAAGTCGCCGAAAAAATCTCCTCAAAAGCAATCGAACTCTTCGGCGGTTACGGCTATGTTAAAGACTATCCGGTCGAAAAATACTGGCGAGACTCCAAAATCGGTGCGATCTACGAAGGCACAAGCAATATGCAATTGCAGACGATTGCTAAACTTATTACAAGCGGAAAGTAATAAAGAATTTTACAAAAAAAGATTGACTCATATTTTTTATGAGTCAATCTTTTTTATTTTTCTGTAACGTTTATTTGAAATCGAAAAGGCGAATGTTGAGAACCAACAATTACTTCATTTTTGCCTACATTCAAAGATGTCCACGCTCCTCTGTGGTGTCCGCCGATGGATTTTCCGTTGACGATTGTCCCCAGATAACTTCCACGGTCATGAATGATAGCACCGTCGGAGTTTTTTTCGATAGCGAAATGATTTCGGGAAACATTAAATGGTCTGGCATCTGGTAAAACCAAATCGTTAATTTCCAGTGGGTCTTCATTTCGGGTTGAGCGTCTTCCGATGCGGAAAGGGAAGCTTGTGATCTCTGTACCTTCCTGAGAAACTACACTTGCGGCAGAAGGTGTTTTAGGAATTAGAGTTACAGTAAAATCTGTAGTTTTTCCAACTTTTGGTTTAGGAACTTCATCACTGTGAGCGACTCTTGTATTCATTGCCCGCAGACGTTCGAAAAACATACGTAAATAACGGAAAGATTCTTCAGGCTTCTTTAAAATTAGATCAACAAATTCATCTCTGGAGATTTTTGAAACACGGGTTTCAGAAACAGCCCTTGCCGTAAGTGACCGTGGACGCTCATCAACTAATCCCATTTCCCCGAAAATCTCACCATCATTTAGGTGGGCAAGCTTTACAGGGTCTTCCGGGTAATTGTCGAGAATTTCGACATCCCCCGATTTGATAACGTAAGCAAAGTCACTCGGGTCGCCTTTAGTAAAAATTATTTCTTGTGGGTCGTAAATTGTATCAGCCATAGTTTTATGGAAAAAAGTTTTTTAAGTTTTAAGGATATAACAAAAGGGATTTTAGTCTATTTATTATAATCAAAACAATTATTTTTTACGTCTTTTGCGTTTCATAAATTTATCAAATGGACCGGGAGACTTATTTTTTCTTCTTTTTGGCTTTCTTCTGCGTTTTTTCTTTTTAGTCAGGGATTTATGATTGCTGGATTTATTAGTTTCAAAATCGGAAGCAATGCGAATGTTCATGTTGCGTTTTCGAACCCGGCTCTTTCGCATATTTAACAAGATTTGTTCAACGTATTGTTGCGGGACGTCAACTAAAGTATAAGTCTCATTAACATCAATTGCTCCTATTGCTTTCCCGGAAATATCTCCTTCATTTGCAATCGCACCAACAATATCACCGGGGCTAACTCTATGTTTTCGCCCAACGTTGATAAATAATTGAACCATTCCTTCTTCAGAAAAAGAAAAATTCATCTTTTGAGGAGTTTTAACAACTTCGAGTTTTTTATCACTCGCTGAAAGATATGTTGCTGCTGCTGCTAAATCTAAAATATCTAATTTCTCTTCTTCGATAAGTTCAATTATTAATTCTTGATAAAGTTCTAAGTCTTGAGTTTGAAGCGTCTGTTTAATTTTATCTTTTAATCTTTCAGACCTTTTTTCGATAACGTCGGCTTGCGTTGGCAAATTCAACTTTTCAATTTTCTGTTTTGTGTAATGTTCTATGTCGCGCATCATACGCCTTTGACGTTGCGTTACAAACAAAACGGTTTTTCCTTTTCTTCCCGCACGTCCTGTCCGTCCGATTCGATGGACATAAGATTCAGTATCCGAGGGCATGTCATAATTTATAACTGTTGTGATATGTTCAACATCAAGCCCGCGTGCGGCAACATCCGTTGCGACGACAATTTCAATCCGTTTGCTTTTTAGGCGTTTGATGACATTTTCACGCTGGGTTTGATTCATGTCTCCATTCAAAGTTTCTGCGGCATAACCTCTCGCTTGAAGTTTGTTGGTTAAGCGTTCGGTGTCTAATTTTGTTCGTAAGAAAATCAGAATTGCCTCATCAGGTGTTGACCAAATTTCAAGCAACTTTGTTAAAGCGTCAGTCTTGTTTCGTGCGGATAAGTTTATGAAATATTGTTCAATTGCAGGAACGGTTAAAGTTTTCTGTTTTATATGTATATCAACGGGATTGGTCAGATATTTCTCTGCAATTCGCCGAATCTGTTTCGGCATCGTCGCTGAAAAAAGTGCCGTCTGACGAGTTTCCGGCGTATGGCTCAAAATCCATTCGACATCCTCGATAAAGCCCATTCGCAACATTTCATCTGCTTCATCTAAAATCATCATTTTTAGATCAGATATGTCGGTAGTTTCACGTCGCAAGTGATCCATCACACGTCCGGGTGTTCCAACAACAATTTGAACGCCTTTTTTTAGATGACGAATTTGTTGACTGATAGATTGTCCACCATAGACGGGCAGTATTTTGACTTTGCCTAGATGTTTGGCGTAAGAATGAACCGCCTCGGCAACTTGTATCGCAAGTTCTCTAGTAGGAGTTAAGATCAAAGCCTGCACCTTTTTGCTTTTAGGATTGATTTGCTCAAGCATCGGCAAAGAAAAAGCTGCTGTCTTACCTGTTCCGGTCTGTGCTTGTCCAACTAAATCTTTTCCTTCCAAAAGTATAGGAATTGTTTGCTTTTGAATGGCTGAGGGTGTTTCGTAGCCTAGTTCGTCAATCGCTTGCAGGATTTTTGACTGTAAAGGAAATTGTGCAAAGGAATTATCCTCCGCTGTTTCTGTATTGATATTCATTAAATAATTCTCTCTTAATATTGAAACTGCTAAGTATATAGGAGATTTAAGAGATTGTAACTGTGAGCATGCAGATAAATGTTTGTCGGATTATATCGAATCCTCCAACTCTTCTTTTATTTCTAAATTCCGAATCAAACGATGCAAATAATTTGAGTTAATTCCCAAAAATTTAGCAGTTTCAACATAGTTACCACCTGCTTTTTCAAACGCTTCGAAAATCAAGTCCTTTTTCTTTTCACGAATTGCATCCTGATAATTTAATTCGTCAGTTTGTTCTATTTCGACCTTTATCGTTAATAAATCTTCGGGTAAATCTTCAGGTAAAATCCATTCGTTTTCACCGAGAACAACGGCACGTTCAATTATATTTTTGAGTTCGCGGACATTTCCTTGAAAATCGTATTTGAGTAAGATTTTCTTAGAGTTGGCAGAAAGTCCGCGGATTTTTCTGTTTACTTTTTTTGCGTATTCTTCAATAAAACTTTCTGCGAGGAGCAAAATATCATCTTGTCTTTCACGCAATGCAGGCATCGTGAATTTGACGACGTTTAGCCGATAAAAAAGGTCTTCGCGGAAATTTCCTTTTTTAACCTCTTCTTGTAGATCACGGTTTGTTGCGGCAATGAGGCGTATATTTGCTTTAATTGATTGCAGTCCACCGACTCGTTCAAATTCTCTTTCTTGTAAAACGCGAAGGATTTTTGCTTGCAAAGTTAAAGCCATTTCGCCAATCTCATCCAAGAAAAGCGTCCCGCCATTAGCCATTTCAATCTTACCTTTTTTTGTAGCAGTTGCTCCTGTAAAAGCTCCTTTCTCATGTCCGAAAAGTTCTGATTCAAGTAAGTTTTCGGTTAATGCGGCACAGTTGATAGCGATGAAAGGTTTATCTTTTCGCTTGCTGTTTAAGTGTATGCTCTGAGCGGCAAGTTCTTTTCCCGTTCCGCTTTCGCCATTTATCAAGACGTTTGAATCGGTTGGTGCAACTTTTTTGATAATGCTAAAAATCTTCTGCATTGGCTCGCTGTCACCAAGCATATTTTGTTCAAAAGTTTCACCACGCAAGCGTTTGTTTTCGTTTTCAAGGAATGCAAAGTTACGTGCGTTTTCGATAGCGATGGCAGCAATTCCCGAAACAGCAGAAAGAAATCGCAAGTGCGAATCATCAAAATTGACATGCGAACCACTCAAATAAATCACGCCAAGTGTTTTTTCAAAAAGAATTATCGGAACGCAAAGAAGAGTTGAAATTTTTGAAATGACAAGACTTTCGGATTTTCTAATGTTTTCGTCCGAAGCAAAATCTGTGACTAAGATAACTTTCTGATCTTTTAAAACTTTACTTACAATCGTTTGGCTAACAAAGGTCGAATCTTCTTCATTATCTTTATTTAAGCCGACCATTTCGATAAATTCATTTTCATCATCAATCAAAAGGATCGCACCATTTTCGGCAGGAATTACCTCAAAAACTTGTCTTAGTATTTCGCTCTGTAATTCTTCAGTATCTCGAAGCGTATTTATTTTGTTAGAGAGTTTAAGAATCGCTGTTAAATCTCTAGCCATCTCACCAAAAACTTCGTCAAACTTGATTTGAACAGAAGTTTTGGGCAGGCGAAATTCTGTTTTATCAAGCAAAACTTCATCAGAGGGTTCAACAAATTCTTTCGTCTGAAAACGAAAAGCAAAATCACCAAGATGAATTTTATCGCCGTGTCGTAATTGAGTATTTTCGGCTTTTGCACCGTTAACAAAAGTACCATTAAGGCTTTGGAGATCGGTTATAAAAAATTGTCCGTTCTTCTTCTCAATAAAACAATGCTCCCGTGAAATTGAAGCATCTTTAAGGACAATCTCATTAGAAGAAATTCTTCCAACCCCGATTTTGTCATCTTTCAGATCGAAACTTTCACCTTTTAAGTGACCTGAGATAATTGTTAATTTTTCATTCATTGAATTCTTATTTTGTTACTGCAAAAAACGGTAAAAAGGAAAATAACAAAAAAGTTTTGTGCTATTTCGCGTATTTCACAATCAAATAAATCCATATAGCTATCCTTTTGTCCTCAAGGACTATCCTTTTGGATAGTGATTTGGTTTTCCCAATAATTTTACTCAAAAATGCAATTTCTCGCATCTCTTTTATCTGCAATGGTTTCCCACAAATGTGCGGTTTTGGCACGCATCTCGCACTAACTTAATAGCGACATTGAGAAATTTTATACAGGAGCTAAACATTATGAAAACGCAATCATTCAAATTATTCATCGCAACATTGGTTATCGGTATCGCAACAGTTACATCAGCTTTCGCACAAACAAACGTAAATTTTGAAATTCCTTTTGATTTCCAAATTGGTAAAAAACAGATGGATGCAGGGAAATATCAAATCAGACAGATGGATGCCAAAAAATACATCCTAAAAAATGTCGAAACTAATAAATCTATGTTTTTAATAGCTGATGCACAGGTCGGAGATGAAAGAACAGTAAAAACTGAAAGCTTGGCATTCAATCGCTATGGAAACACATATTTCCTTCGAGAAATCTATGCAAGAAGTGCAACGGTCGGAAGCGAACTCGGTGAATCAAAGTCCGAAAGAAAAATTCGCAAAAACAACAAAAATAATCCGAAACTAGCACAGAACAAATCCAAACCTGAACGAGTTTTAATAAGTTCTGCTCAATAGTAGAAAGTCAGACCTCTCTATTGAAGTAGCAAGCACAACGCAAGATTCCAATATGGAATCTTGCGTTGTTTCATTCAACTTTTAGACTTGAAAAGGACAACATCACTCAGAGAAGAACCTCTTGAAACGGCAATCTGCTTTCCATCGTGTGAAATTGAAAAATCAATGATTTTCTGATCTTGGAAATTAGTTAGCTTCTTGGTTTTGTCAGTATCAACATCGTAAACCCAGATGTTTGAAACGCCATTTCGCTCATCAATAAAAGCAAGCCCTCTGCTATCATTCGTCCAGTTGAAATTATAGTGCGAATACATTCCCGTGTTGTTAATTGCAGATGCTGGAAGTTCAATTTCTTTTTCTTTTTCAGTTTCTAAATTTAAAACCTTGTTCCCAATCTTTTTAGCATCATTGTCCCAATATGAAAAGAAAAGTCTTTTACCATTGGGTGATAAAAGCATTTGTTGAATATTTTGCTTGGCAAGCAATAATTCTTCTTTTTTTGTATCAATATTTATCTTAGAAATGCCCGTATCTTTTTTATCTCTACCCGAATAATATATCAAGCCATTTTCGCTTCTCAGGCAATTAAATCCATTGCCGATCACATCATCTCTCCATTCATCCAAATCTACTTCTTTTCCTTCAATATCAACAACCCTTACACCGCTTCTTCTTGAATAAAACAAAATGGTTTTTCCGTCTAATGTAACACAAGGACCCACATTAGATTTATTGTCATTTGTAAGTTGTTTTTTCTCACTACCATCAGCGTTCATCATCCATAAATTAAATGAGCCGCTGACATTCGACGAATAAACAATTTTACCATCGGGACTCCAATCTATTCCTGTTCCTTCGGTTTTTCCATCAGTTAGACGCTTTATTTTTGAGATATCATTGATTGGGAATGTCCAAACTGAAAGTGTGAATTCTCTATTTACACCGACAAAACTTTGTCCGTCTGCTGTAATACTCAAAGAGTCATAGCTATTCAAGTCAGTATCAATAGGGATTTGAGTTCCTTCTGGATAATTGATTTTCCACAGCCTATTACCTATTTCACCGTTATTTAGAGAAATAAGTAAACCGCTTTTGTTGGGAAGCCACTGCGGGTTTGAAGCAAACCCTGTATTTTCCTCGTCACTTTCCCAAATAGTTTTTCTTTGGCTTCCATCAGCTGCTAACTCGACGATTTGAGCTTTTCGAGAATACTCACCACTTTCATCAGGAAAATCACCAATAACGGCAAGTGTTTTACCGTCAGGAGCAAACGAAGCTGAATAAAGTCCACCTTTTCTGGGGGCGGTTTCATAGATTACAGTTTCTTTTTTTGTAGTAAGATTAGCCGAGATCAATTGTGCTGTTCCTGTTTCGTTGACCGAACGGACAAACACAATATTATTGCTGTCGGGGGAAATTGTAAGATTTGGCATACAATCGTGGATTACTTTTTCGGGTTTGCCGCCTAAAACGGGAACACGATAAATTTGTCCGACCGATTTTTTATCCCAAACATTGTAATAAACCCAGTTGCCATCGGGGGAAACTTCAATTCCTTGATAAATGACATTTTCCGAAGGGATAATTTGGCTAATTCCACCATTGCCTGTTTGCTTTAACCAAAGGCTTTGTTTTTCACCTTCATCTAAGATATAAGCAATATATTTTCCATCCTTGGAAACGGTCGCATCACTAACATTTCCCAAATTAGTTACGCGGGTAGGTTTTGCATTTTCAAATGAAAAATCAGAACCTCCAGTGGGCATCATTTTGTAAATTGCAAAGACGACTCCGCTTAAAACTGCGATTACCAGAGCTGCATAAGCTGCTATTTTCAAAGAGTTATGTTTTTTTGCAATTATCTGACTTCTGCGGAATCCTGAGGTTGATGACGAAGACAAACCGATTGATTCGCTTGATTCAAAACTCTCACCTAAGTTTCTACGCAGGCGTTTCAAATCTGCCAATAAGTCAGAAGCCGTTTGATACCGCATATCTGCATCTTTTTCGAGCAGTTTGAGAATAATTTTTTCTAATTCTTCCGGAATCTCTTTGTTGATCTCGCTCGGTGGTGTTGGTTCTTTGTGCAAGATTTCATCAAAAACTCCTGCGTGGGTTGAAGCTTTGAAAGGCACTTCGCCACAAACCATTTCATACAATAAAACACCCAAACTCCAGAGGTCGGTTCGTCCATCAAGTTTTCTACCCAAAGCCTGTTCGGGTGACATATATTGGACTGTGCCAACGAGCATTCCTTCTTCTGTCTTGGCACGGGTTATATCGTCTTCTGAAACCTCTGTAGAAATTGTTTTTGCCAAGCCAAAATCCAGAACTTTTACCTGTCCGCGTTTGTTTATGATTATGTTTGAAGCCTTAATATCACGATGTATAACGCCATTTACGTGAGCTTCATCCAGAGCATCGGCAACCTGTGAAGCTATTTTTAGTGTGTCGAAGAGTTCTAATTCATCTGACTTGATTTTTTCTGCAAGCGTCTCGCCCTCAATTAGCTCCATCGCAAGCAGAGGAGTTTCTTCTGAGTCAGAAACCTCATAGATCGTGCAGATGTTCGGGTGATTTAAATTGGCGGCAAGCCTTGCTTCCTGCAAAAAGCGATTTAAGGTCTTACGGTCTTTTTTTATTGAATCAGGCAGGATTTTTAGAGCCACTTTTCGACTCAAACGCTCGTCTTCGGCAAAATAAACCTCGCCCATTCCACCTTCGCCTAATTTTCTCTTGATTTTGTAATATGAAATCTGTTCAAGCATTTTTACTTCAAAGCCTTCCGGGTTCTATAGTTTAAAGACACTTCCAGCCACGGTTTTATGACAAGAATATTTTGTTGCGATTAAACTTAGAGTCAGACCATTTAATTCGCTCTAATTATACAACGAATCGTTACTTTGTGAAGTTCATTTTTAATGCTTGGTTATATATTTAAGAACTTAAACAAAGTTGTGAGTATTCAGATTTTAGAGATTTCAATATCTTGGGCTAACAAACTCAAATCAATTACTTTTTACTTTCGACCTTTTCTTTTAATTTCTGGTTGAATTCTTTGGCAAAAATATCTATATCAAAAAACAAAGGCATAAATATCTTTCCCATCCAAGTTTTGTGAATTAATTTGTCTTTCGTTTTCAAAATAGTTCCATATGAAGTTTTTTCAAATGTGCCGATCCATTCACCATTCATAATATTTTCCATTTCATACTTCAGCTCATATCTTGAAGGTTTTTCGAGTTTTACATTTTCAAATATGATGGGTAGATCAGAACCCCTCGGAAATTCTTTCCATTGATTTTCATTTATGACTACGACTTTTTCTATATTCGGAGCCCATTCAGGAAACTTCTCGCGTTCTTCAATCACCTGCCAAATTTCCTCTGGCGAGGCATTTATATCAATCTGATTTTCAACAACAATCTCATCAGGTAAAAAAAGTCCCAAACCAATAAAAATTAAACTTAAAACTAAAACCAAAGCGACTGATGCAATTATAACTTTTTTAAGAATGCTCATTTAATCTACTCCTTCCAGAAAAAATTGACTTGTTTCGTGTTTGAGTGTATGTTTTATGTGTGCGACAAGTTAAGAATCCACCAAATCCTTACTTAAAATACTCTTCTGAGTTTATCGGCGAACCTCCTGAAACTAAATTAGAGGTTTTTGAGGAAACCAACACAAAATCTATGATCTCGAAAAGCTGGACAAGCGATATGGGATCTCGTTTTATTGTCAATTGCTATCGCGGTTGCATACACGCCTGCACATATTGCTTTGCAAGACAATATCACGAATACCTCGGTTATGGGGCGGGAACAGATTTTGAAACTAAAATCGTTGCTAAAATAAATGCACCCGAAGTCTTACGAAATGAATTAAAACGCACGAAACAAAAAATTCCTTATCTAGAATTTTCATTTGCAACTGATCCGTATTTGCCACTCGAAGTAAATTACAAATTAACGCAAAGATGCCTCGAAGTTTGCTACGAATTTCGGATGCCCGTTGCGATAATTACAAAATCGCCTTTAATTACAAGAGATTTGGACTTGCTCAAAAAGTTAAATGCAACAGTGTTGTTCTCAATTCCATTCTTAACCACGGAAAAATCAAACCCATTTGAGCCTTTTACGCCAATACCTGACGCAAGGTTTCGGGCTATGAAAAAACTAAGTGATACTGGCATTAGAACTGGAATCGGCATTGCTCCGGTCATCCCTGGCTACAACGATTCCGATATTCCACTTTTACTCGAAAAAGCCAGAAAAAGCGGTGCAACAAAAGCATTTATGAGCCTAATACACATTGATACACCTTCAATTGAAGAATATTTTATTCAAAAGATCGAAGAAAAAATCCCCACGAAAAAAAGTAGGATTCTAAATCACATCAAACGTGAGAAAAGCGGCACTCTGCAACATCAAAGTTTTAATGAAAGAAACCAAGGAAAAACAGAACAATGGGAAATGGCAAGAAATTTATTCGATCTGCATTTCAAGCGTCTTGGGTTTGAAAGTTTTTCAAGAAAAGAAAAAGTTGAGAAAAAAAGAGTTCTACCTGTTCAACAGAAATTATTTTAATTTTGTTTTGCCTACGAATAGCACGAATCCACATGAATGATTTATCGTTTTATTCGTATTCATTTGTGTAATTCGTGGACAAAATTGTGTTTTCGCTTTTCTGTAATTAAAATTTCAAACAATGAATTTCCGATACGCCGAAAAAGTTGATGCTGGATTACTTGCTGATGTGAGTGCCGAAACTTTTTGGGATGCCTACAACACGGAATCCATTCTTGACCAAGATTTTATCAAGGCGTATATCGCCAAAACATTTTCAGAAGAAGTAATTGCCGAAGAATTGGCGGATGAAGAGATCATTTACATAATCCCCGAAATCGAAAGTGAAGTTTGCGGGTTTTTAAGACTTTTGCCGAATAGCACGAGAGAAAATGTTTCGGGTAGAAAGCCTTTTCAAATTTCGAGAATCTATTTGCGAAAGAAATTTTGGGGTAAGAAACTCGGTTCTGAATTGATGGAAAGATCAATTGAAGAGGCTATTAAACATAACTCAGATGTGATTTGGCTTAGTGTTTGGCAACACAATAAAAGAGCGATTAATTTTTATAAAAAATTCGACTTTCGCAAGGTCGGAGAACATCTTTTCGACCTCGCAGGTTCGATGCAGACGGATGATTTGATGCTGAAAGAACTTTGATCAATCTTCCGCTTTTGTCGCTTGTTTTGCTAATTATTTGTTTGCCAATTCTCATCCAAACTTACAAAAGATTGGAACAAGCTTGAAGAGAGTGCATTAAGCGAAACCAAGACTTTGCACGACTATTATAAAAAAGAAATTAGGCGTGCTGATCTTGATAGAGCGGAGGAGATGACTTTTTACTTTTTTAATTCAATACTTATTGAAAAAGGACTTTTTTCAGAAGTTTCTTTAGAATGGGGTAATCAAATGGAAAGTGAAGAGGTCACCTTAGAAATGGCAGGTTTTGCTTTCGATTACTTAACAACAGAAGATAAAAATAAATTTTAAAAATATGTCAGACAGAATAGAAGTTTTTAAACAAATGCTCGCAGCCGATCCCGAAAATACGATGGTTATGTTCGGTTTAGCGAATGAATATCTTAAGGCAGAAAACTACTCCGACGGTATTGAAACACTGGAAAAGTATCTAAAGTTTGGAACAGATGAAGGCGCGGCTTACGGAATGCTTGCTAAGGCTTATGAAGCTACCGGTGAAAGTGAAAAAGCAAAGTCTTCTTATGAAAAAGGCATCGAAGTCTCATTAGCAAATGGACATCCGACAATGGCTGAGGATTATCGTCAAACACTCGAATTTGATTATAGCGATTGAATTTTAAAGATCTCCAAATCCCAAACTTTATGCAGTTTATAAAACATAGAACCTTTTTTTATTTGCAGGTTTTAGTCGCCATACTTTTAATAAATTTATCGGCTCAATCTCAAAATAAGTCATCTGTTTACATAAGATTCAAAGTAACTGAGCCTGTTTCACAAAATCTTCAAGTTACGATTAGCGGCTATCGCCATCTTCATCCAAATTGGTATTTTCCAAGAATTCAAAAAAAACTTGGTTCAGATACATGGAGCGAATGGATAGATTTAAGTGCCTGGGATTGGCATGGAAAGATATTCAGAAGCGGCGGAATCGCTGAATATCCCTCAATTAGTCTGTCCGTCCGAGATTTAGCAAATAAAAAAAAGCCGAAGAACAGTAAGTTTGAGGTTCAGTTATCTGATAAACCATCAGATAAAAATATTTTAATTTCATTTACGGAAAAGATAGACTCTGACACACTGATTTTCTTAGCTCCATACCCTCTAAAAGAAAATGCTAAAGATTTTGAAACTGCTTCACAGATGGTTAATCGGCAGGCGAGGTGGGCAAATGAGGCGATTAACGGGAAACCGATTAAATTAAATAAGTTTGAAGTTATTACCAATATTTGGGGAATGAAAAGTCCTTCATTAAAGGAAAAAAGTACATTTTCACTTCAATCTTTAGGATTTAATTTAATTGCAAACGCCGATAGGCAATCGCTACAAAAATACAGATTAAAAACTTACAGAAAAACTTGGCTTTATCATCCTGCCCCTGATGTTGTATCAAAACGCTGGCAACAAGATGCGAACAGGATACGCAAATCTCTAGAAACAGAGGAAGGTAAAGAACTCTTCAACACAGTTGGATTCTGGGAAATTTCAGATGAAGTAAGTGTTTTAAACTTTAAGTCTATTGAAAAAACAAGGTTAAATTCTTGGTTCAAGGATTACTTGATAAAAAAAGGCTATGAACTCAAAAATCAAGGAACAGTCGAATATCCATTAAAAGAAATTTTAACCGAGGAATTGCCTCAAAATGTTTCATTGGAAAAACGAAAGCTTTATTATCACGCTGCAAAATTTGGGCAATGGTGGTCAGCAAAACAACTGAGTCAAATAAATAATCTTATTCAAGAAATTCAACCGGGCGTGAATACCTCTACTCTTTTACCTTCGCACGGTTTTTTGGGTAATGCTTGGGGACCTTCAAAAATCGGTATGAGTTATGGAATGCTTGACATCTTCGAGTTAGTGAAGCAAAAGTCGGTCAAGCAGTTAGCCGTAGAAGATTGGATGGGACTAAATCACATGTACGGTCCCGACTATACTTGGACAGGAGGACAAACATTTGGTTTTTACAACGCTCTTGTTCGTTCAGCAATTGATAGCGAACCGATGAAAATTCAAGGGTTGATTACCCCAAGTGACGATAAATATCTACGATTAAAAGCCCATTCGAGTCTTGGACAGGGAGCAAAATCCTTTTATTTCTGGTCTTTTGGTCCGACTTATGTAAGTACAGAAAATTACTGGTCTGATTTGAAAAGTCAGTATTTTGGATTGGCAAAATTAAATCGTTCTTTGCAAAAAGCTGAAGATACTCTTTATGAAGCTAAAACAGTTTCGGATGAAGATGTGGGCATACTTTATTCTGTTAGCCACGACATTTGGAACAACAAAAATCAGTCTGCTTTTGTTGAAAAAAGATTGCTTTGGCACGCCTTGCGACATTTGCATATTCAGCCAAATTTTTTACGTGAAGATGATATTGAAGAAGGGAAGTTAGAGAAATATAAAGTTCTTTTTATTACGGATTGGAACATAACTCGGAAAGCTTCAGAAAAAATTGACGAATGGGTAAAAAATGGTGGAACACTTTATCTGTCGGCAGGTGCAGCAACCCGTGATGAATTCAATGAACCATTTACGCCGAATTTTGCTAAAAAGATTTGGGTGGAGAATCCGACAAGTAAACTCACGAATCAAAACAGTACATTTAATGAACGAACTGTTCTGCCAAAAATAAAACCTTTGACCACAAATAAAATTCAAATTGATAACCAAACATTTGATTTACATGCTATTGGAACTCGGCTTAATCTAAAATCAAATCTAAATTCATTCGCAAAGTTTACAGATGGAAAAAATGCAGGTGCAATTATTTCTTACGGTAAAGGAAAAATAATTGCGGTCGGTTTTATGCCGATGCTCGCTTATGGAAAACTGGCGAACTTTAAGCCCAAAACACTTGAAGAAAAATGGCAACCTGAACCCCGCAAAATTATTGAGAAAACACTCAAATTATCAAACATTAATCCAATTATAAAATCAGATACTCCAGTTGTTGAAACCAATCTTTTATCAGGCTCACAAGGCTCTGCAATAGTTTTAGCAAATTATACATATCAGCCGATAAAATCTCTGAAACTCGATGTCAAAATTGACAAACCAGTTAAAAATGCAATAAGTGTCGAAGGCAAAAGGGTGAAAATTCTAAAACAATCCAAAGGCGTTTTAAGTTTAGAACTTCCTTTGGATTGGACGGACATTATTTTGCTGAAATAGCTGAGTTTAGAATAATTTGTGATAAATTAATCTCATCCAATCCAAGCAATCGGAGAAAATATGAAAAATTCAATCAAGACTCTACTATTCTTTTCTTTTGTTTTTTTATTAACAGTCCCAATTTTTGCCCAACGCCAACATCCAAAACGTCCGACTCCTTCGGGTGGAGTTTTGATGTATGAACAGGCAGCTTATGATGTGCAAAGTTATGACATCACGGCACAGATTTTTCCCGAATCGAAATCTTTGAAAGGCGAAACGATCATCAAAGCGAAAATGATTTCGCCGACGAATTGGTTTGTTTTCGATCTCGATACGCCGTATGAAATTTCGAGCGTTCGTTCGATGGAAGCGGATGAGATAAAAAAACTCGAATTCAAACGCGACGGCGAAAAGATTTGGGCAAAATTTCCGTTGACAAAACAGACTGGCGAGGACATCAGCATCAAAATTTCATATTCCGGCAAACCAAGAATCGCTCCAAATCCACCTTGGGTTGGAGGTTTTATGTGGAAGAAAACTGCGGATGGTTCGGATTGGATTGTAAATGCAAACCAAAATGATGGTGCTGACCTTTGGTATCCGATAAAAGATCACCCTTCCGATGAACCGAACGAGGTTTATTTGCACATAACTGTTCCCGAAAATTTGTATGTCGCAACGGTCGGAAGATTGCAGGATGTTGAAAACAATTCTGATAAAACGAAGACTTTTCATTGGAAAATGTCGCAATCCATCAACAATTACAATGTTGTTCTGAATATCGCACCTTACAAAATTATTGAGAGAAAATACACAAGTATTGATGGTACGACTTTTCCAATACAATTTTATGCTTTGCCCGAGAGTGTCGAAAAAGCCAAAGATATTGTAGATCAAACCGAAAAATTCTTAGCGTTTTATGAAAAATATCTCGGTCCATATCCATATCGTGCCGAAAAACTTGGAATTGCCGAAACTCCGCATCTTGGAATGGAGCATTCGACGATTATTGCCTATGGAAATAAATTCAGAAAAGACAATTCGGGCTTTGATTGGTTGATGCTTCACGAACTTGGACACGAATGGTGGGGTAATATGGTTACGGCTTCAGACTGGCGGGATATGTGGATTCACGAAGGTTTTCAGGCATTTATGGATACGCTCTATGTTGAAGAAACAAAAGGCAAAGATGCATACTTTGCCGCAATGAAAAATCGAGTCAAAAACCTTAAAAACAAAAAACCAACGGCTCCGCGTGAACCACAATTTGCCTATCAAATCTATTATCTCCCGCCCGATTACACTCAAAGCGACGGCGATATTTACGGAAAAGGGGCTTTGATTTTACACACCTTGCGATATTTGATCGGCGACGATGCGTTTTTCAGAGGTTTACGCCGAATGGCTTATCCTGACAAGAAAATGGAAAAAATTAAAGACGGCGGACAAAATCGTTTTGCTACAACCGATGACGTAAAACAAATTTTTGAAGAAGAATCAAAAATGGATTTAGATTGGTTCTTTGAGGTTTATTTGCGACAACCACAATTACCTTTATTGGTGAGTTCTCCAATAGTCAATGATGAAATCCAATTAACTTGGGAAACTCCAAATAATTTACCTTTTCCAATGCCTGTAGATATGGAAATAAATGGACAAACAAAACGTATCGTTATGAAGAATGGCAAAGCAAAGGTAAAAATGAATGGTGATACTAATTTGATTACTGACAAGCAAGGTTGGATATTAAAATCAGACGGAAATCTGAACATAACACTCAAGTAAATAATGGCAACTTTTGATGATCTAAAATTTACGCATCGAGTTTTTACAAAAAACTATCCTTTTCATCGCTGGGCGGTGGAAGATAATCCTGTTGCAAAATTAGAAAAGCCTTTGTCAGAAACTAAGTTTGCACTTGTAACTTCTGCAGGGTTTATGCGTCCCGATGATGAAAGGTTTAACAATCTAATCAAAATGGGCGATACATCTTTTCGGGAAATTCCGAATGATTTTCCTGTTCAAGATTTAATTGAAGACCACGATAGTGATTCGTTCAAACACGATGGAATTGAGGCGGATAAAAACCTTGCATTCCCGCTTGATAGATTTAAGAAACTGCAAAAAAATGGAAACATTGGCTTATTAAACCATCGTCACTTTTCTTTTATGGGGTCGATAATTTCCCCAAGAAGTTTGATAACTGAAACTGCACCGAAAGCAGCGAAGCTTTTGAAAGAAGATGGTGTCGAAGCGGTTTTACTCGTTCCGGTCTGACCGTTTTGCGTGCAGACGGTCGGTCTGATCGCGGCGGAAATTGAAAGACAAGGAATTTCAACTACCTCAATTTCACTTCTCGAAGAAATTACAACAATCATCAAACCACCACGAGCATTATTTGTGCCCTACAAATTGGGCTATCCACTTGGCGAGCCAAACAATTCGGAATTGCAACACAAGGTCATTAAGTTTGCTTTGGATTTACTTTCCCGAAGTGACACGCCTGTTTTTGAAACATTTAAGCCTTAGTAAATCTTTCGTCTTTGGATTTTTCTAGTTTTTCTTCGATAATAAAAAATATAAGTTTACACAAGATTATCGGGGGTTTTTAATGAAGTATTATCATATTGTCAATGTTTTTCAGCTAACTGTTTTTGGTTCACTCATCTTTTCATTATTGTATTTTCTGACAGCAAAATTTGATCCGACCCTCCAATTGTTTCCTACAGTTTTTGATTGGGATTTACCGACCATTTCATTGCTGGTTTCAGTAATTGGAACATTTTCTACACTTATTTTTAGGTGGCGGGCTGATGTTCGAAACACCAAGAGAATGGAACAAAGAAGTCAGGATATGGAAGCAAGGTTGCAATACTTAGAGTCCCAATTGGAATTGATAAAAACTAAGCTAGTCTAAAAGACCAAAAAAATATTTTATGTATTTGTAAATTTTCTTTTGAAAGCAAAATCAGAACCTTTGGCGAAATGATACATCAGCTCATAAAAAAGCTTTAATACTTGATTTAACAAGGCACAATCCTATTTGGAAAAAATTAAAGTAAAGTAAGTCCGCAGGTCATAGAAAGATTAACCTACGGACTAAAAGTCTAATAGTTATCTCCTAAAGTCCAGTAATTACCGGTGCCACCAATATTTTCAATAATGTTCATAGTTGTAACATGGCTCATATTATTTATGTTTGTCATCGTTTTGAAAAGTTGCTGTTGAGCCTGAAATTCTCGCCGTTTTTGAGCCAGAGTTTTTGAACTATTTCGGTTATTTGAGTTTTGGGAATAAGTGTTTTTATTTGGATAGTTTTGATATTGAGGTTGAGTTTGCTGTTGTTGTTGCTGTTGTTGCAAACGTGCTCTGAATTGTGCAATTACCTGTTGTTTTTGAGTATAGGTTAATCGTTTCCATTGTCCCTCAATGTTTTTCCAAACGATTGGCATCAATGGGAACATTGCTTGATATTGTGCAGGCATTTGAGCGTAATACGCAGGAAGATATTGTTTGAAGTTTCTTTTCTCAACATAGTTCATCGCAGGCATTCCGCCGAGTTGACGCGAAAAATCTAAATAATTTAAAAAGGCATCAATATCTTTGTTCGTTAAAATGAGCTGGGTTTGAGGATTGTAATGCAGAACCTTTACATAGCGATTAACTATTTTTATTAATGAAGGAAGATTTTGTTTGGGCGTCATCTGAGTAACTTTGTAAAATTGTGTGACGAAATACATTCTACCTTGAGCTATCTTGATCGGATCGGTTAATTGGTAAAGCTGATTCATCAAAGTATTAAATTGATTGAGTTCAGTAAAAAACGCTTGGGGATTTTTGTTAAATTCATTAATCGCCTGAGTTCTGATTTCTCCTTGCTCGGATTTTTTGATTTTTTGTCCGACCACAAATTGCACCAGATTTACATAAAACTGCACATTATCTTCCGTAAGTGTATAGCTTCCTTTTGTGGCTAAATTACTATTTTTTTGTGCAAAACTGTCAGCAGATAAGCTTAGAAGTAAAATGAAAATTAGGACGGGGGTTAATATTGAAAATTTCTTGCTCATATCTTTCCTCATAAATTATGTTTTTAATTTTAATTACAACGAAAACCAAAACCTTATGATCTTCATAAATTTTTCCTTTCCAATTAAGTAAGCGAAATCAAAGTAAAACATCCATCAAAAAATAATCTGTTAAAAATTTTGGTTTTAGTTAAGATTTGATTTATATTTTCCTTAACTTCTATTGGAGTTTAGATATTTGGGGGGTTAAAAGTCTTTACAGAATTATGACAAAACTCGGACAAGTTATTTTTCGTAAAAAATAATGTGTTTGATTTAACTGATTTTGAGCATCAAACAATAGGGATTTGGTTCTTTAAAAAGTTCTGTTTGAGTTTATGGTAACCTTTAGATGTTTTTTCCAAATTGGAGGCTATAATTTATGGAATGGTTTTCAACTTTAACTTTGGCACTTGGTTCTGCTTGGACTTCGGGTATTAATTTATATGCGACGGTTTCAGTTTTGGGATTATTGCAGAAATTTAGTGCAATAAAATTGCCGGGCGGACTGGAAGTTCTTGATAATTGGTGGATCATAGGAATTGCAGGAGGACTTTATATTGTTGAATTTATTGCAGATAAAGTTCCTTATGTGGATAGCGTCTGGGATGTTATTCATACCTTTATAAGAGTTCCCGCAGGTGCCGTTATGGCTTATTCAGCAACGACTGAAATGAATTCAGCTGTCGTCGTGGTTGCAACGATGCTGGGCGGCGGATTAGCACTTTCCTCTCACGGTACAAAAGCAGCATTGCGTGCCGGAGCAAATCTTTCTCCTGAACCTGTTTCAAATTGGGTTTTATCAATAGTTGAAGACATAATTGCTTTTGTCGGTGCAATTTTATCTGTTATTGCTCCTATTCTGATTGCGATTGTCTTGATTGTTTTTGGAATTTTCTTTATTTGGTTTGCTCCTAAAGTATTTAGAGCAATCCGACGGATTTTTAGAGCGACCAAAGCCTTATTAAGCGGGGCGGGGATAAAAGAAGTTGCTAAAGAAGCCCCTTAGCTTTTCAAAAGTTAAATGCAAATAACTTTTACCCTCACGTTCTACACTTGCCGAAAAAAAACGGCACGGAGGACGTTATGCAAAAATTAAAATTTATTGCGGTATTTTTATTCTCAATAATCATTATTACTGCTTGCTCAGGAACTGGTGGTGGTTTTTCAACCCAGACGGAGACAATGCCTAACGAACAGGCAACTCCTATGGCTGAACAAGATATTGTCGAAGAATCAAAGACTGATGCTGACGATGGTACGAGTTCAGGGGAAACCGGCTCAAAGAAAGTTTCTGAATCTTCACGAAGTCAAGTTTCTCTGGACAAAGCTGATAAAAGTCAGGATAAACCTGTAACTGTCACCGAGCGGAAAATCATACGTAATGCAGATTTGCGACTTGAAGCTGATTCCCCGGAAGACGTTCAGCAAAAGATTACGACGATTGCCGAAAGCAAAAAAGGCTTCGTAATTCAATCAACTCAAAGAAGTAGCAACATAAAAGCACGTGGACGCGATACCGTTCAGATGACAATTCGCGTTCCGGCTGAAAAATTTAATGAAGCTTTAGATGAGATTCGTAAAACAGCCGGTCGCGTAATAATGGAATCTGTTACGGGGCGCGATGTAACGGAAGAGTTCATTGATATTGAGGCTCGTCTTAAAACTAAAAAAGCTCTCGAACAAAAATTCATAGAAATTATGAATCGTTCAAAAACGGTTCAAGAAGCTCTAAACGTTCAGAGAGAACTTGCGAATGTCAGAGGTGAAATTGAAAGAATTGAGGGAAGAAAGCGTTTCTTAGAAAATCAAGCAAGTCTTTCAACCATAAAAATTACAATTCAAACTCCAGCTGCAATTTCGGGTAGTTCGACAGGGTTTTTCTATGAATTGAGAGAAGCTGTAAGTAATGGATTTGATGCGGCTTTAAGTTTTGTGTTGATTCTGGTTCAAGTCGTTATAGCTCTAATTCCTTTCTTGTTGTTGGTAGTATTGCCTATCTTCTTGCTATTGAGATATTTTTGGAGAAAATATAAAAATAAAAGAATAGCAAAGAAAATTGTTGAAGAAGAATTAGATGTCGAATAGAACTTTAGAGATATTTTTTCAAATTATGGCGGTGATTCTTATCGGAGTCGCCGCATTTTTTTTGTGGCAGGGAAATTATGATGGTGTTTTTGTCTCTGCCGTTTTAGGGTGTGTAAGTTTTTTCTTGAGTTTTAGATTTCGGGTGAAAGAAAGATTGGATGTCCGAGAAGCCGAGCGTTTAGAACGTGAATTGGCAAGAGAAAATTACAAAGGTGATTTATTTGAGGGTGAAGAGAGTGAGTTTGAAATAGAAGATTTAGAATTAGATAATCAAAAAGAGAAAGTTCCTGTAGAAAAATAATCATTTATGGCAAAAATTGTATTCGCACCATATGGCTCTCTTGGCGATTTACATCCGTTTTTGGCGTTGGCGATAGAAATGCGTGAGCGCGGTCACGAAGTAATCATTACAACCCTCGAACCTTATCGTGAAAAGATTGAAATGCTTGATTTTGATTTTTTTCCTATGCGTCCTGAATTTGATCCTGAAGACAAGGAAATTGCCCGTGAAGTAATGGATACAAAAACAGGAACTGAGGTACTTCTGACAAAATATCTACTTCCGAGTATAGAAGATATGTATGAAGACCTTATGATTGCTACAGAAGGGATAGATTTACTTATTCCCGGAGAAATAGTCTTTGCCGCACACTCAGTTGTAGAAAAAAGGAATCTCAAATGGGTTTCAACCACGCTTGCTCCTCTTTCGATGCTTTCCGCTTATGAACCAAATGTTTATCCGAATGCACAATGGTTAAAAAGCCTAAATTTTCTCGGCAGACCATATCATAATGTAGTATTTTGGGCGATGAAGAGGGTTATAGGTAGTTGGTTAAATCCCTATAAAGAATTCCGAAGAAGTCTCGGACAAAATGAAAACCATAATCCTTTGATTAAGGATAAACACTCCGAATACCTGCATTTAGCAATGTTTTCTAAAGTCTTAGGAACGCCCCAACCTGATTGGCACAAACCAACTTTGCAGACCGGATTTTGCTTTTATGACGGTCAAAAAGACATGGGAAAAATGCCTGAAGATTTAGAAAGTTTTCTGAATAAAGGCGAGCCTCCAATTGTTTTTACATTGGGTAGTGCGGCAGTAATGGATTCGAGAGATTTTTTTGAACAGAGTATTGAAGCCGCAAAAATATTGAACAAAAGGGCGGTAATGCTTTACGGTATTTTTAATCAGCCGCCAAAAGGTTTGGACAAAGATCGGGTTGGTTTTGATTATGCTCCATACAGCCAGATTTTTCCGCGTGCGGCGTGCGTAGTTCATCAGGCAGGTGTCGGGACGACCGCACAGGTTTTGCGGGCAGGAGTTCCGCATTTGATTATGCCTTATTCACACGATCAACCAGATAATGCTGCCCGTTGCGAGCGTCTGGGAGTAGCCAGAACTATCTCGCGTGAAAATTACAACGCTAAAAATGCTGCTGAAGAATTAGGTAAATTATTGGGGGATTTAACTTACAAGGCAAAAGCAGACGAGGCTCGACGCATCATAGAGTCTGAAAACGGCACGCAGACGGCTTGCGATGCAATAGAAAAAATCCTGAACGAATAATGAAAACTTTATCATTTTACATCTTTGTATTTTTAATCGGCGTGGCAGTAGCTCAGTTTGCCTTTTACTACCCTGTTATGCCCGATCCGATGGTTTCGCATTTTGGTTTTAGTGGGAAAGGTGACAGCGAAATGTCGAAAAATGGGTTTTTTATTTTATTAGGAATAATCTTTTTGATTATGGTTATTTCATTTATCGGGATGCCTCGGTTTTTCAGAAAATATAAGGTCAAAAATTCAATAAACTTACCTAACAAAGATTATTGGTTAGCACCTGAAAGAATAGATATTTTTTATGATTATTTTGAACACTCATTCCAATGGTTTGGTGCGGCAACTTTGATTTTGTTAATTACCGCAATACAACTTACATTTGAGGCAAATCTGCAACCAGAACCCGTCTTAAATTTGAAAGTGTTTTTAACCGTTTTCTTCGGTTATTTGGCATTTGTTATAATTTGGATGATTTCGTTCTATCGAAAATTTAGCAAAACTGAATAGAAATAAAAGGAGTTTTTCTATGAAAAAGAATTTCGCTCTATCACTCATTTTTATCTTACTCACAACGAGTTTCTTATCTGCACAAATGACTCGTAAACCTTCGCCTACAAGGGAACCGAAGGGAGTCATGAACAAAAAACCAGATACGATCAGAGATGATTTGCCCAAAATAGCATCACGCAAAGATTTTGACTTGATTGCAAGAGTTTATCATCAAAAAACTCCATATGCTCTGCCTCATGCAATGTTTGTAATAGACCGAAAAAATAAGAATAAGATTTACTATGTGAATTCTCAAAAATACCGTTTTCATAAAGATTATTTAAGAGCGACTTATAAGGTTTTGCGCGGAGGGAATCTTTTTGAAGACATATATATTAAAGAGAATCGTCGCTACATTGTCGGAACAATCGCTTGGCAGAAGACAGTTGATAAATTTACATTTGAATTTTGGGAAGGTGATATGCTTCCTGCTCAACAAATCAAAGATACTTACAATGCTATAAATAAAACTTTTTACGAAAAAGTACACTTTAAGCCAAACTCCATTCGCCACGATGAATTATCAGCAAATTTAGGAATTGAGCGTGTAACCTCTGATGAAATTTCAAAAAATCAAGAGTATCTGGCATTGAACACTGCTTCATCAATCGGACGTTTGCATATTATTGATAAATTGGACGATACGGTTGAGATTGGTTACAACGAAATCATAGTTCTAAAGGAAGTTCCTTTAAGTCTTCCACCCGTTCGTGGAATCATCATTACAAAACCTACAACACCACTTTCGCATATAAATTTATTAGCAAAAGGTTGGGGGGTTCCCAATGCTTACATAAAAGACGCTGATAAACTTTTCAAAGAATTAGATACTTGGTGGGTTAAGTTTGAAACGAATCTTACTGAATATAAAATTAGAAGAGTTAATTCTGACGACCGTATGCCTCAGCCTGCAAATATCAAAGCACCGCCTTCAAATTTGAATGTAAAAAGGCTTTCTACATTACGACAAATAAGAGCAAAAGACAGCATTTCATATGGTGCTAAAACTGGCAATCTTGGGGAAGTAGCAAGTGCCAGAATTCCAAATATCGTTGTTCCAAAAGGTTTTGGTATTCCGCTCATCTACTACAAAGAGTTTATGAAAAAGCATGGGTTTGATGAAAAAATCTTAGAATTTCAAGATGATTTAGATTTCGTTCACAATCCACGCTATCGTCGCCAAAAATTAAAAGAATTTCGCCAAAGCATTCAGAAAGCAGAGTTTGATAAGGCGTTGGAAAGAAGAATTTTACGTGCTTGGAGAACTGTTACAAGAGGACAGGGAGTTTTCATTAGAAGTTCTTCAAATGCCGAAGATTTGGAAGATTTCAGCGGTGCAGGTCTTTACGACACAGTGAAAAATGTAAAAGACCCTGAAAAAATTATCGAAGGAGTTAAGACTGTCTGGGCTTCACTTTGGAATTTCGAGGCTTATGAAGCAAGGGAGCGAAATTTTATCGACCACAATGAAACTTATATGGGGGTTTTGATTCAGGTCGGGGTTGATATGGACAATGGTGGCGTTATGATTACTACCGATCCATTTGATAAAGAAAACAAGGGTGCAGTTTATATCGCCGCAAACTGGGGACATAATCTGTGCATCGTTGGCGGTGATGAATGTGAGAAAAAAGACCGAATCCCTGAGCAAATCTTATATAGTAAAACCTCAAATGCTGTTCAAGTGCTAACTCGTTCAAATCAAGAGACGATTCTAAAGTTTGATGAAAAGGGTGGTTTGAAAACAGCCGAGTTACCAAAAGAAAAACGAGTTTTAAACGACCGAAAAGCAAGGGCATTAGTTTCAATAGCTACAAAAATCAAGCGTCTTTTCGGAAATAAGAAAGACCAGGATATTGAATGGGGGTATAAAAACGGTACAATTTTCATTTTACAATCTCGTCCTTACATAAATTAGACTGAAACATCCACTAAGCTATCGCTTTGTCATTTGTATAAATAAATGACAAAGCGATTTTTATTTTGGTGTTTGAGTTTGATATTTTTAAGTTATGAAAAAGATTTTTATTTTAGCAATTTTAAGTGCATTTTTGATTGGGTGTGGGAATTCGGCTCCGGAGGTTTCTGAACAGCCGATTGATAAGAAAAATACAACCATTGCTTCAAAGGATAAACCCGAAACAGTTGCGGCACATACGCTTGATAAGGAAAAAGATGCCAAAGCAATACCAACAAGTGATCCAAACAAGCCTCCGATGGTTAAGAAGTCCAATGAGAAAACCAGTTGGACTCGAAGTGGTGATCCGATTGATACAACAAAGTTTGATGCTGACGTAGAAAAAGCTGAAAAAGAATTGAAGGCAAAACCAAACGATGAAACTACCAAGAAAAATCTATCGGAAGCTTATACAAAACGCGGCGTTGCTTTAACAGAAGCAAGACAATATGCAGCAGCTATTGGTGATTATCGCAAGGCTTTGAAGTATGACTCGGACAATGCTGAAGCCAAAAAATGGATCGGAACAATCACAAATATCTACAAATCTATGAACCGCGAAGTTCCAAAAGAAGGTGAAGAACCAAAACCATTGGAATTTAAAGGCAAAAAATCATAGAATATGAGACAGCTTTCCTAACAACCATATAAAGACCAAATCGCAGTGTGTTTAATATAAGTTTGGAAGGCGTAGTTTTATTTAAAAAACACAACAACTTATGGGAAAAACAGCTAATGATTTACGCAAAGGGAATATAATTATTCTTGATAGTGTTCCTTGTAGGGTTATGACATTTGATCGTAACCAACCCGGCAAAGGCGGTGCAATTGTGCAAACCCGTCTTAGAAATCTCGTTACCGGAAATTCATTCGATCATCGTTTCCGTTCAAATGAAAATGTTGAAAGAGCAATTTTAGACCAACATGAAATGGAATATCTGTACTCAGATGGTGAAATGCATCATTTTATGAATACGGAAAATTATGAACAGATTGCAATGAGCGAAGAAGACCTTGGCGATGCTGCGAAATGGTTAATGGCAGGATTGAAGATTCAAATTGAGTTTTATGAGGGAACTCCGATAGGAGTTGAACTTCCGCAATCAATGGAACTTGTAATTACAGAAACTGAACCTGTACTAAAAGGTGCTACAGCTTCTAATTCAAACAAACCTGCCACACTCGAAAATGGCGTTACACTTTATGTCCCTCCTTTTATGACTGAAGGAGAAAAAATTCGAGTTAATCCTGCTGAAGAGAAATACATCGAACGAGTTAAATAATTACAGGGTCCCAACACAACTTTAGGTTGGATAATGTTTAGCTCCAAACAAAAAACACAAACAGAAATTAAGTCTCCCAAAGACTTATCAATGTTTTCATTATATAGCTTCTTTTATACGGTTGCTTTTGTTTTGATTTCGCCACTTTTTTTGCTACGTCGCAAAAAATATGCGTCTGGCTTCAAGCAAAGGCTCGGATTTCTGCCTAAATTCAAGAAAAGCACTAGACCCATTATATGGATTCACTGTGTTTCTGTCGGTGAAACTAATGCTGCCCGTCCGCTTATAAACAAAATACTTAAAAAATATCCCAATTATCGTTTAGTTGTTTCTACAACGACTAAAACAGGGCAAGATTTAGCACAGAAGCTTTTTGCTGATGATGCAGATATGGTTTTTTATTTTCCTTTTGATTGGAAATTTACAGTTCAAAGAGTCTTACGACAAATACGACCAAATGTAGTTCTTATAATGGAAACTGAGATTTGGTTTAATTTTATTCGTGAAGCGACAAAAAATCACGCTCAGGTTTTCATAGTTAATGGCAGGTTATCTGAAAAAAGTGCTAAGCGTTATTTGTGGGTAAAACGCAGTATGCGTCGGGTTTTGAGGTCAATAGAGGCAGCTTTGATGCAAACTCCTGAAGATGCAAAAAGAATTATCAATCTTGGAATTCGTGCAAGCAAAGTCAAAGTTACAGGGAATTTTAAATTTGATCAGAACCCGACTGAAAGTGAACAAAATTTAACAGCTTATTTCAAAGAAAGATTCGGGCTTTCGAATGGACGTCCGTTAATTCTAGCAGCTAGTACACATGCGGACGAAGAAAAATGGGTTTTGGAAGCTTTTAAGAAAATACGTGAATTAAAACTTTCTAATTCTCCACGTTTAATGTTAGTTCCGAGACATCCCGAGAGATTTTCGGAAGTTGAGGGTTTGATCAAAAAAACTGAGTTTAGTTGGGTCAAGAGAACTTCACCCTTAGGCTTGGATGATGAGTCCGCAGACATAATTTTGCTTGATTCTATTGGTGAACTTTTATCAATTTATCCACTGGCGGAGGTTGTATTTGTCGGCGGAAGTCTAATTCCTCATGGTGGGCAAAATATTTTAGAGCCTGCTTACGCCAAAAAAGCGATCGTCACAGGCAGTTACATGATGAATTTTGAAGCGATGGCAAAAGAATTTGCTAGACACGGAGCTTTCATACAAATTCCAAAGCTTAAGGAAAAACAAATACCCGATAAATTAGCGGAAGTCTTTAGCGAACTACTCGTTAAAGAAAAACTAAGAAATCATCTTGCCGCAAATGCTTTTACCGTTTTGAAGAAAAATCGCGGGGCAACTGATAAAACCCTTAAGTATCTGAGTTCTTATCTACAGGTTCAAAATTTTATGAGCGACCAAAAAAAAAGAGTTCCAGAGGAAAATAAAAAAGAAGAGAATGTAAAAACTCTGGCAGCCCGCAGATGATTTTCTTTTATCTGAAAATTATCTGCAAAAAACTCTCATAATATGTTTATCTTTTACTTTTTCGCATTGATTCAAAGTTATTTTGCTTACAAATCTCTGCGGGGCGGCATTGATTACCTTAACTACTTCAAAAAAGAAATCTCCAAACCGAAATCTTCTTACCAACCATTCATTTCAATAATTATTCCTTGTCGCGGAATTGATAAGGATTTAGAAAAAAATCTGGAAAAACTTTTTCTGCAAAATTATCCAAATTATGAATTAATCTTTGTAGTTGATGATGAAAAAGATGAAGCTCTTTCAGTCATAAAAAAAGTTGTCGAAAATCAATCGAAAGACACAAAAATAGTTATTGCTGGTAAGGCTTTTGAAAGTGGACAAAAAGTTCATAATTTAAGAAAGGCGATTTTGGAGGTTTCGGATAAAAGCGAGGTGTTTGTTTTTGTTGATTCAGATGCCAGACCTGCTAAAAATTGGTTAAAGAATCTGGTCACACCGCTTGAAGATTCAGAGATCGGGTGTACAACGGGTTATCGTTGGTTTATTCAAAAATCTTTTAGTTTTTCAACTCATTTGCGTTCTGTCTGGAATGCTTCGATTGCTTCCGCTTTAGGCAAAAACATGGACGGGAATTTTTGCTGGGGAGGCTCAACAGCGATTCGGCGAGAGACTTTTGAAAAATTAAATATCAGAGAAAAATGGAAGGGAACTTTATCCGATGATTTTGCTTTATCTAATGCTTTGAAAGAAGTAAAGATGCCAATTTATTTTGTTCCTCAATGTCTTACTGCCACGGTTGAAAATTGTAATTTTCGTGAATTGATTGAATTCACAACCCGCCAAATGAAAATCACGAGAGTTTACTCCCCGAATCACTTCTTGATTTCAATAATCGGTTCGGTTCTTTTTGTTTTTACATTTTGGACAGGAATGCTCTTGCTATTTTTTCTCTCAGGAATTTATTTTTGGATAACTTTGGCTTTTGTTTTGCTGGTTTTCATACTAGGTGTTGGTAAAGCCTGGATTCGACTCAATGCAGTTAAATTGGTTCTAAAAGAATACGAAAAAGAGCTTAGAAAACAGTTTCTTCCTCAGATTTTACTCTGGACAATTTCGCCAGTTTTATTTCTCTACAACGACATTGCAGCTCTATTTTCTCGAAAAATAACTTGGCGTGGGATTCGATATAATTTAAAATCAGCTAATAAAACAATTATTGAGAAAGCCGATGGATAACAGCATATTTGGATTAATCATTTTCATAATTGCATACATTGCCGGAAGACTGGTCAGCGAACGAGCCTTAAAAATTTTGACCGACGAAGAAAAAGGGCGTTTGCTTCAAGGTTTTTCAAAATACAGAATTTTTAGTCTGCTTGGAGTCGTCGTTCTAGTAATAATTCATTATGTATTGCTTTCCGTAGCTCCGAACAGCTATTTTGCAACAATTCAAGTTTTTGTCGGTGCTTTAGTTTTATATTTGCTGGTCAGCAGTTTATTTTCTTTTGCAAGACTTAAAAAACTAAATCTGCCCGATAAATATATAAATCAGTATTTGCTTAGCACTCTGATTCAATACATTGGAATCTTTATTTTCTTTGGATTTATGGTCAGTAGATATTCTTGAGATGCCAAATAAAGTTTCACAAGAAGAAATTGATAAACTGATGCGATAAAAGATTTGGTCTTAAACTCAATATGAGTTAAAATTTCCTGCAGAAGATTTCAATTATAAAGAATAATATTAATTTTATTAAAATATATTTATCTAGTTTATATGGAACAAGATAAAAGGCAGAAATCTATAAAAGTAGTCGATTTATTTTGTGGGATAGGTGGACTCACGCATGGATTTGTCAAAGAAAAATTTAATGTTGTTGCGGGGTATGATTTTGATGTAAGTTGTAGGTTTGCATATGAATCTAACAATAATGCATTATTTGTCCATAAAGATATTGGCGAAGTGGATGCAAGTGAAATCTTGGCACATTTTAATGATTCTGATATAAAAATTTTGGTTGGATGTAGTCCGTGCCAGCCTTTCTCAACTTATTCGTACAAAAGTCAAGATAAGAAGAAGTGGAACTTACTTTATCAATTTTCTCGTTTGATTAAAGAAGTTCAGCCAGACATCATTTCAATGGAAAATGTCCCTCGACTCGCGGACTTTGATAAGTCGCCAGTTTTTACTGACTTTCTTAACACTCTAAAAAATAACGATTATAAAACTTTTTACAAAATAGTTAACTGTCCCGATTATGGAATTCCCCAGCGTAGAAAAAGATTGGTTTTAATTGCTTCTAAACTAGGAGAAATTGAACTGATTTCCGAAACTCATACAAAAGATAGTTATCTAACAGTTAAAGATGTAATTGGAAATTTTGAGCCACTGGAAAGTGGACAAGTTTCTGAAAAAGATCCAATTCATAGAGCTTCAAAGTTATCAGAGCTAAATTTGAAGAGGATAAAGCAATCTAAACAAGGCGGAAGTTGGAAAGATTGGGACGAAGAACTTCAACTTGAGTGTCATAAGAAAAAAACGGGAAAAACTTATGTAAGTGTATATGGAAGAATGAAATGGGATGAGCCAGCACCTACTATGACAACACATTGCACAGGAATCGGTAATGGTAGATTTGGACATCCCGAACAAGATCGAGCAATTACTTTAAGAGAAGCCTCAGTTTTCCAAACATTTCCTCCAAATTATAAATTTGTAAAAGATGGAGAGCCATTCAAGGTCAAGACGCTTTCAACTCACATTGGGAATGCTGTTCCCGTAACGCTGGGACAAGTGATAGCAAAAAGCATAAGAGTTCATCTCAAAAAACATTTCACAGAGGAAGTGTAAAATAATGACATATCAAATTAGACTTTTTCCAAGAGTTACCGAAAACGACCAACAGATAGCAGAAAAGCAAATTATTCAAGAGCAAAAGATCGTTGACTATGACATTCACGAATATCCTGTTGAAGTTTTGGTCAAACTTTTTCTTGAGGGATTAGAAAATAATACTAATGATTTATTCATACCTAAATATCAAAGAAAGTTTGTTTGGACGATTTTTCAACAATCGAAATTTATTGAGTCTTTAATTTTAGGATTGCCTGTTCCTTATATTTTTGCGGCTGATTCTAAAGAAAATGAAGGAAGACTCGAAATAGTAGATGGCTCGCAACGAATTCGGACTCTTGAAGCATTTTTGAACAATAAATTTGTGCTTACTGGATTAAAAAAACTTGATAAATTGAATGGCTTTAAATTTGAAGATTTTCCTCTATCCAGACAAAGACGCTTCAAACGAAAAACTGTAAGACTAATTGCTTTAACTGACAAGGCAACCAGAGAAGTTAGAAAAGAGATGTTTGAGAGAATTAATTCAACTCCTACTACACTGTCAGATATGGAGAGCCGAAAAGGCGTGTATGAAGGAGATTTTTACTATTTTCTTGAAAAATGTGCCGAAAATGAAAAATTTAATAGACTTTGTCCCATTCCAAAAGCAAGAGCGGATAGAGAAGAAGGAGCGGAAATGGTTTTAAGGTTCTTTGCTTATTCGGAAAGACACGAACAATTTGTTCATATAGTGAAAGATTTTCTTGATAATTATATGGAGGATCGCCAAACGGATTTTACCGAAGACTTTGCGAATGAACTGGATAAAAAATTTAGGAATATGCTTGATTTTGTTGATACACACTTTCCGTATGGTTTCAGAAAAAGTAAAAATGCTAAATCTACCCCTAGAGTTCGATTTGAAGCAATTTCTGTTGGTACTCAATTAGCATTAGAAGAAAAGCCTGATCTTGTTCCAAAAGATGTAACAGAGTGGTTAGGATCAGAAGAATTTAAGAAACATACTAGGTCAGACGCTGCAAATAATAGAAAGAAAGTATTAGGCAGGATTAAATTTGTAAAAGATAAACTCCTCAAATAATGAAAAACGTAAAACTAGATTTTCAAGAAAGATGTGATGAAATAGACCTCTACTTTTCATTTGTTGAAAAAGTAGCTAAAAGAGGTAGTAAGATTTCTTTCTTAAATGGAAAGTCCGAAAAAATCGAACGTGACCTAACTAAAACCTTGAAAGCAAATGGTTTTATTATTCTTTACAATTTAGTGGAATCTTCAATCACAAAAGCAATAGAAGAGATTTATATTAGGATGAAGAGTGAAAAGGTGACTTATGACGATATAAAAGAGGGCATAAAGAGGGATTTAATACTTCATCTAAAAAATAGAAATAATCCAGATACATTTGTATCTTCTGTAAATGTAATTGCAGAAGATATTATTGAACAATGCTTCTCAAGTGAAACTCTTTTTTCAGGAAATATTGATGCAAGAAAGGTCAGAAAAACTTCTGAAAAATATGGCTTCTCTTCAAGAACAGACAATAGAAAAACTAGAGGAGGCAGAGAACTGAAGACAGTTAAAGATCAAAGAAATGATTTAGCTCATGGCGTTTTTTCTTTTCAGGAAGTTGGTAAAAATTATACTGAGAAAGATTTGTTGAAAATCAAAAAACAGGTTATAGCTTATGTAAGTCAAATACTTGATAATATTGAAATTTATATAAATAACAGGGAGTATTTGAAGTAAGATTTACATGAAAAATAAGGTTTCACAATTCTTAAATCTAATCCGTTCTACAAAACGCGAAAAGCGACTTGGGACGGTGATTTTTTTTATAACTTCGCGTTGTAATGCGGCGTGCGAAACTTGTTTTTATCACGAGGAATTGAATCAAAGAGGTGATCTAACCTTTGAGCAGATTGAAAAAGTTTCAAACACAATGTCCAATATTACTGACTTATGGCTTTCGGGCGGCGAACCGACATTAAGAAAAGATATAAACAAAATTGTTGATCTATTCGTTGAAAATAATGGCGTCACACGCCTAATAATTCCTACAAACGCACTAATCAAAAATCGTGTTTATGAGACAGTCGAACACTCACTTGGAACTCACGAAAAATTAAATTCGCTTTATCTGAATATTGCTCTTGATGGTTACGGTGAAACTCATGACAAAATTCGCGGTGTACCGAAAAATTGGGAAAAAACTCTCGATTGCATAGAGCATCTTTACCCATTAAAAGAAAAATTTAAAGACCGTTTTCGTTTGAATGTGAACACCGTTGTTTGTGCAGATAATTACACGGAAATCGAGAAACTTTCGGAATTTTTGTGGAAAAAATATAAGCTAGATGGACAATATTTCAATATAATTCGCGGTGAAACAAAAGTTGGCGATGAAATAAAGGAAGTTCCGAATGACGCTTTGCCGGCAATTTATAAACAGGCAGCGGATATTACAAAAAGATATTCCGAACGTATGTTTGCAGAAGATGATTCTTCAAAGCGTTTTATAAAATCGGTTGCTTACGTCGGAACAATTATGACTCATTATCGCCATCAGCATTCCAATTTTGAGAAGAAAACCGAATGGAGTTTCCCATGCACGGCAGGCGAAACTGTTGCGGTTGTTGACTATAACGGCGATGTTCGTGCCTGTGAACTGCTTGATAAATTTGCGTCTTTGAAAGATTATGATTACGATTTTGGAAAACTTTGGAATGCACAAGAACGGCAAAATGAATTAGAAAAAATTGACGGTGGAAAATCTTGTTGGTGTACGCACGTTTGTTTTATACATAATTCTTTGCAACATTCCAGAAAAGGTTTATTATTTGATGTCCCCAAAAATTATCTGACACGGGAGAAATGGGTATGATCAAGAGTCTTTTAGGCGAAGATGAAGAACAAAAAAAGGAAGAATCTAAACCCGAAAACACTTCTGATGAGAAAAAATTGGATGTGTCTTCCGAGAATTTGCGGGAAAGTGAAGAGATATCAAACGATGTAGAAAAGTCTGATATAAAAACTCAAGAAGACGTAACTTCGCAAGCTGAGATTGAAACTGATGATGAAATTGAATCAATCGAAGAAATAAAAACTGCGATCGAAACAGGAAACCTCCCTCCCCAAAAAAATGAAACTGTAAAGCCTTTTGAAATAAATCGCCCGATCGGTCAGCCAGGATATGAAAAGCAGCCAGAGGAAAATAATCATCACGAAGAACCTAAAAATTCCGAAGCAGTTATAACCAAATCAAATAGAGAATTAGAGCTTGAACGAAAATTAGCTGAGATCGAAGCTGAGCTACTAGCTGAAAAAGAAAGTCAGGAGAAAATAAAAGAAGAAGAGAAGAGAATTGAAGAAGCTCAGAGACAAAAAGAATTAGAGAAGGTTGTCGAACAATCTCCCGACATTCCTGCCGAAAAAGATATCGAAAGCAAAAGTGCAGAGGTTAAAACAGAAGATAATCAAAAGGTTAACATTGCTCAAAAGGAATTTAAGCCTGAATCAAAAGGCGAGACTATCAGGAAAACCGGATTAGCTTATTCTGCAGCGGTAGCTTTAGTCGGTTCTATAATCTTTTTGATGATTCTCGGTTGGTTTGTTGATTTGCTTATAGGTTCAAATCCTTGGGGAATTGTTGTTGGTATTATCTTGGGTGCAATAATGGGATTTGTTCAATTTGTTAGGATTACATCGCAAATTCATAAGCCCAAACCAAATGATTTCGAAAAGGTTTCTCTGCGTTCAAATTTGGAAGAAGCAAAACCCGTTATTGAAACTGGAACAAAAGATGAAATTTCAGATAAAGAACAAAAAGACGATGAAGCTGAAAAAAATGAAGTGATTTCCTCAGAAGTGCCGAATGATAAAACCTTGGAAAAAACAGCAGAAAACCCGCCTCAGAAAGATCAAAATCAAATTAATTGAGAAAAAATGCACAATCTCCCCTTTAAACCCTTTTCTACCTTTGAATATTCCTGTTCAAACTTATAAAATGCTTGTTTCGCAATGGGCGAAAATGCTGAACCTATAGAAGTCCAAGAAGAAGGCATAAAAGAGCTTTCTCATTTAAGAATTCTTTTGTTGATGGCTGGAGTCATCATCATTGGAAGCATATTGGGTTTTATTTACTTGTCGAACCAATTTGGCATCGGCGTTCTTTTAGGTGGAGCTTTATCATTTGGTAATTATTACTGGTTAAAGTATTCGCTTAAAAACGTTTTTGAAAAAGCTGTAGTAGGTGAGAAAACAAGATTCCTCGGAAGCAAATATATTTTGCGTTACTTGGTTTTTGGATTAGTCATTTTAACAATTTATCTGACCAAAACTGTTGATATCGTTGCTGTAATTTTAGGTTTAGCAAGTTTTGCTTTTGCGGTGATTATTGAAGGTATAATACGTATATTTACATCGTTTAATAAATAAAGAAGGAAACTTTAACAAATGTTTTTATTTGCAGGCGGTGAGCATCATACTCCGCTCATCGTAGAATTTATAAATCATTACTTTGGAAAACCTGTTCACGAATTTCAAGTTGCTTACACTCGTCCGATTTGGGATGTGATTTTATCCAATTTTGGAACGACTCCTGAAGCTGTTTTTGGAGAGTACACAGTTGACAATGCAATTCCTTGGTACACGATCATGTTCATCATCGCTTGTATCTTAACCATGATAATAATTGCTATTCTGAAAGGAAAACTATCAGAAGATGATCCTTCTAATGGTCAATTAACGCTTGAAGCAGGATTTTTGGCACTTAAAAATTTAGTTGTCAGCGTGATCGGTGAACACGGATACAAGTATTTTCCTGTCGTGGCAACATTTGCAGTTTTGATTTTAATTTCAAACTTAATGGGGCTTTTCCCTATGTTTATGCCACCGACGGCACATGTGAATGTTACATTTGCACTCGGTATAGCTTCCTTTGTTTATTACAACTATGTCGGAATCAAGGAAAACGGAATCATTGCTCATTTGGGGCATTTAACAGGTCCGATTTGGTGGATCGCACCGCTTATTTTCTCAATTGAATTGTTTAGTAATTTGATCAGACCGATTACACTGGGTATTCGTCTCTTTGCAAACTTATTTGCGGATGAGCAGATTGCTGTGATTATTTCTGGTTTATATGCACCATTTACACAGTTCTTGGTTCCTGTAGTTACAATGCCTCTGGCGATATTTATCGGATTTGTACAAACGCTTGTGTTTACATTGCTTTCAATGATTTATATTAGTGAAGTTTCACATCCTCCGCATGACGATCATGATGAATCACATGCACATACAGGTGGAACTCCTGCGGAAGCCACAGCGTAATAATTTATAGAAGTAACAAAAAGCAATTTTAAGATTTTAATTTAAAAAGTTCTTTGAAGATTCAAACCAATTTATTGGGGTAAAGATTTGCAATTTATATCAGATATGCCCGCACGCTACAGGAGCCTCGACTCCAACGAGAGTAGAAATCGAGTGCATACCGGAAGTGAGGCGAACTTATAACCCTTTGCGAGTTTTAACGGCGATGATTGCTTGAATCTTCCTAAAAAATAAATAGGAGATATAAAAAAATGAGAAAAATTAAATTTATTTTCTTTGCTTCTCTTGCTCTCTTGGCAATGGCAATTCCTGCTCTTGCTCAAGGTGGCGGTGCAGCAGACAATGATTCAACCGTTGCAGCTTATAAAGCATTAGCGGCAGGTTTAGGTTTTGGTATCGCAGCTGGTCTTGGTGGTTTAGGACAAGGAAGAATTGGTGCATCAGCAGTTGAAGGTGCAGCTCGTAACCCTGGTGCTGCTGGAACAGTTCAAACAATGATGATTATTGGTTTGGCTCTTATCGAATCACTCGTGCTTCTCGCATTAGTTATCGTATTTGCTAAATTATAATCCTTTGTAAAGACAAAAAATGCGGGTGAGGTTTTCGGACTTCACCCGCATTTGTTTATTTATATTTTGTGATTCTTGTGTTACAACTATCATTGGACGTTTTGAATCATAAAATTGCAACTTTACAGGTTATTAGGCGTTTATAGAAATAAGTCGGGGCAAAGAAAATGATTGATGAATTTATCGGAAAAACTTTAGCAGGCAAATATAAGATAGAAGAGCTGTTGCGTGAGAGCGATATGGGACATGTCTATCGCGGTCAGCATCTCTTAATGGAAAAGCCTGTAACTATTAAAATCCTCTCGCCAACGCTTGCTGTTGATGAAAATATAGTTGAGCGATTTTCGGTTGAAGCACGCACAATTTCACGTCTATCACATCCAAACATTCTGAACGTAACTGATTTTGGTTCAGATGATGATTTTGTATTTATCGTGATGGAAGATACGGAAGGTGAAACATTAAAAGAAATCATCAAACGCGAAGGCGAATTCACAGTTGAACGTGCAGTCCGAATTACACGCCAAGTTGCCGCCGCTTTGTCTTCTGCCCATGCCAATGGAATCATTCATAAAAACCTGACAGGCGAAAAGATTCTTGTAAACCGAATGGCAAATGAAACCGAACTTGTTAAGGTTTTAGACATAGGCTCATTCGATGTTAGTGAGGAAAGGGACTTTGAGGAGCATTCACTCGATAATTTAGCTTACTTATCACCTGAACAATGTTCGGAAGAATCAGAACCTGATGAGCGTTCGGATATTTATTCGCTCGGAATAATTTTTTATGAAATGCTTACAGGTGAAGTTCCATTCACAGCAGACACGGCGTTGGATTTGATGCTCAAGCATTCTCAAGTTCCGCCGCCGCCACTCGCAGCATTTCGTGAAGATTTACCAGAAGAGATCGAGCCGCTTGTTATACGTGCATTGGCGAAAAATCCCGATATGCGTTATCAAACTGCCGCTGCTTTTGCAGAAGATTTGAGCGAAGCAATAAAAGGTTCTGAGGAAGATGATGCGATCGTTATTCCGAAAACAGAAGCTGCGAAGGCGGGAGCGAATCAAAGTAATCTTTGGAAAACGGCATTTATATTGCTTGCAGGTATTTCTATTTTGGCTTTCGGTATGATTTATATGACCAATATGAAGCAGACCGACCCAACAACAGAATACAAAGTAGATGCCAACGGTAAGCCTGTTCAGCCATTAAATCCTGCTACGGGAATCAATGAAAAAGGTATTTCAATGGAAACTGCCTTAAACCCGCTTGAAAACGAAAGCACAGATGGGTTACCACCTATGGATGGAATTGGCGGTGGGGATGGATATGATCCCTGGAGTGGTGGTGGATTTCCGCCAATGGGTTCTTCTCCGAGTGCTCCTATTGGTCCCGGCGGAGATGTCTATACAGTTCCTGGCAATTCGGGAAGTATCTTTACGCAGGAAGAGAGACTATATGATAAGGATGGAAATCCGATTATTTTAGTGCCCGTTCCAAAAGAGGGCGATGCTCCTCAGACAAAAGAGGGAAATGCACCTGATAAAGAGAAGAAACCAACAGGTGAAAAGAAGAATGCCAACACGGATACAAAAAATCCGAATACTGAAACAGGTAAAAAGCCCGAGGCTAAGCCAACTGAGAAGGCTCCTGTTAAGAAACCACCTGTTAAGGAAACCAAGCCTAAAACTCCGCCTGCGGAAAAACCCAAGGAAAAAACTCCGCCACCTTCGACAAAAAATCGAAATATCAAAAGTGGAGTGGAACAAGATACATAGTTTTTAACAAAAGTTACTTTTTGAGAGCCGCATGAAGAATTTCATGCAGCTCTTTTTCTTTGTCGAAAATAAGTTGGTTTTGAGCGATATGGCAGGGAAGTTTAAGAGATAGTCCTTTTAATTTAACAGCATCCTTAACGGTCGTAATCAAAGCATCTGCTTTTTTTTCTCTTACAAGGTTTTCTAGCTTGTCAATGTCTTTTTGAGTATAAAAATGATGGTCAGTAAAGCTTTTCGTATGAGCTAACTTAAAGTTTTCTTTTCTTAACTGTTCGAAAAAATTATTCGGATTGCCCAAGGCACAAAAAGCAAGGTAAGAAGTAGAGTCTTTTTTCAAAACTAAATTACTATTCGTGCCTTCAAATGCTGAAACCTGAGCAAATTTATTTTGCGAGGAAATGATTTGAGCAGTCTGATTATATTTCTTGATTTCAGATTTCAGATTGTTAATGTTGTTTATTAGATTTGCTCTTGTAATTATTATTAAATCTGCTCTTACAAGATTTTGAATTGGTTCTCTCAAAATACCTGCGGGTAATGTTTTTTTATTTCCAAAAGGATTTGTTGCATCAATTGTAACAATGTCCAAGTCTCTTTTAACTTTGAGATGTTGAAAAGCATCGTCGAGTAAAAAAACTGTGATTCCAAATTTATCATTTGCCCAATGACCAGCTTCAACTCTGTTTGCATCGGAAACAACAATGGCTTTTCCAAGCAGGTTTTTAGCTAACTCAAAAGGCTCATCTCCCGCTTTTTTTACATCGGCTAGAATTTCTTTGCCATCGGAAACTAAAACTCTTTCCTTTTCGTTTTCACGCTTATATCCACGCGAAATTATGCAGACTTTTTCTCCTTTATCTGCAAGAACTTTTGCAATATAAGCGACCAGAGGGGTTTTCCCCGTTCCGCCGACAGTTATGTTGCCGACAGAAATGGTCGGAACGCCCAACGAGTGAGATTTAAGCGTCCCTTTATTGTAGAACTCATTTCGTTGATTAATAATTTTCCCGTAAAGCCAGCCAAGTGGAGAAAGCATAAATGCCATTATGTATTCAGCGAGTTCAGCAGACAAATCTAAATGAGGATTTTCGTCCAAATAAATAGAGCAAAAGCCCATTGATTTCGCTCAATAGGCTTTTACTCTATTTATAATTAATCTTGCTATTTTTTATTAGTTGTTTGAACGAGTCTATCGAGTTTGATTCTTGCTGAGCCGCTGTCAATGCTTTGCTCGGCGAGTCGTGCCGCGTGCATTGGGTCTTTACTCTTTCCACCGATTAAAAGTGCAGCAGCGGCATTTATGACGATTAAATTTCTGGCTTCATCGCGTCTTTTGCTTGCAAGCACGTCGCTGACTATATTGGCACTTTCTTTGGAGTTTTTTATCGTTAGACTCTTTAAACTGGCACTTTGTAAACCAAATTCTTCAGGTGTAATTTCAAAAGTCTTGATCTTGTTGCCTGTAACTTCAGCAACGTAAGTTTCACCGTCCAGAGTTATTTCATCTAAACCATCTGAGCCGTGAACAACCCAAGATCTATGTGTGCCAAGTAAGGCAAGTGCTTGAGCCATGGGTTCGACAAGAGATTCATGCCAAACTCCCAATAATTGCATCGGAGCTTTAGATGGATTTGATAATGCACCAAGTAAATTCAGGCTTGTTCTGATCCCTAAGCTTCGACGTATATCTGCAACCTGTCTTAGATACTTATAGAATATCGGGGCAAAAAGAAATGATATTCCCGCACCATTAAGACAGGCTTGAGCTATATTTGGTTCACCTGAAACATTTATTTTCAGGTTATTTAAAAGGTCGGCACTCCCTATTTTGGTTGTTACTCCGCGAGAAGTGTTTTTGGCGACTGCTAAACCCGCTCCGGCGATTACAAAGGCAGCAGCAGTTGATACGTTAAAAGTTTTTATTGAGCTAGAGCCTGTTCCGGCAACATCTATATAAGTTTTATGATGTGTTGATATCTTTAGGGATTTTTCCTGCATTACGCGAGCCATTCCTGCAAGCTCTTCAAAAGTTTCGCCTTTACTTCCCATTGCCACTAAGCAACCCGCGATCTGAGCAGGATTTGCATTTCTATCTGTCAGTGCACGAAAAAATTCTGCCGAATCTTTAAACGACAGATTTTCTCCACGCATAAGTCTTACGAGGAAATCGAAAAGTGGTGTGTCAGCCTTGCTGTTCGGTGCGAACATTGGGGCATCTAATAACCAGTCTGTTCTAGACATATTACTTTAATTATACTTTGCGAACGCAGAAATGTGGACAGAGTGTTCCTAAAAAAAGTGGTGACACTAAATGAGGTACAAATTAGGAAAAGGGGGGGCAGAGGGTAACCCACTATTTATACTATCTCAGATATTGAGGAAGTTTTGCAAGAGTTTTTTTCCTTCGGAGGTTAAAATTGACTCAGGATGAAACTGAACTCCTTCAATTTTTAGCTCTTTATGGCGTAATCCCATAATCAATTTATCATCGGTTTCCGCGGTAATTTCAAGGCATTCGGGCAGGCTTTCTCTTTCAACAACTAATGAATGATAGCGACCTGCCTCAAAATTATTTTCTAAGTCTTGGAAAATTCCTTTATTTGTATGTTTTATTTTTGCAGGCTTACCGTGGACGGGTTCGGGTGCTCTTATAACTTTTCCACCAAAAACTTGTCCGATAGCCTGATGTCCCAAACAAACTCCTAAAATTGGCAGCTTGTCGGAAAACTTTTCCAAAACTTCCAATGTTATACCAGCTTTATCAGGTGTTCCCGGACCGGGAGAAATTAGGATTTTTTCGGGCTTTAAATCATTTTCAATTTCTTCAACAGATATTTCATCGTTACGAAAAATCTTCATATTCGCACCAAGTTCGCCCAAGTATTGCACGAGGTTATATGTAAATGAATCGTAATTATCTATGACCAAAAGCATTTTTTTACCAGAAATTTATTTTAATAATTCAACAACTCCATCATGCCCATTTTTCTTAGCCCAATAAAGAGCGTCTTGTCCCTCTTTGTTTTTAATGGATTTATCGGCTTTGTTATCTAACAGAATTTTAACAATCTTTTGTCGTGTTTCCGTATTCAGAGATTCATTTGAAGCGGCATATAGCAAAGCGGTTGAGCCATTGGATTCTTTTTTATTTACGTCAGCACCTTTTTCAATCAACAATTTAACAAATTCAGGGTCTGCATCAGAACGTACCACAACTTCAGCTAGTGGAAAAGAACCTTCGGAATCGGCAATATTTGGATCAGCCTTTTTTTCAAGGAGTTTTTTAGCTAATTCAAAGTTGCCTTTAATAATTGCCTGATAGAGTGGAGATTGATTTTTGACGAGTTTATAAGCCCCTGTTTTATTTACATCTACATTTTTTTCCAAGAGCTGATCAACGATCTCATCTTTATTGTAGGTAATTGCCGTATGCAGTGGAGAATTCCCATTGTCATCCTGCATATTTATGTCAGCTTGTTCGATAAGGATTTTGGCAATCTTCGGGTCTTTTTCTCGAATTGCATAGACAAGTGCTGTTTCGCCTTTTTCATTTTTGGCATTTGGATTTATATCAGCTTGTAAAAAGGCAGTTACCACCTGCCCGTCTTCCATTTTAATGCCTCTAAAAAACTCTTTTTCACTAAATTTATAGCCACGCAATTTCAGCATATTACGTGCCATTTCCGGTGTGGTTTCGTCGGGGCGTTGCCCGCAACCAAAAACCGAGAAAAGTAAGGCTAAACAGAAAAAACTCGTCAAAATTTTTAAGACCATTTTTAACTCCATAGAATCTAAATAAATGTTTGTGCAAATAAAGGCAGCTAAACCGTTCAATAAATAGGTGTTTTCACATTAGCTGAGCATAAAATTCAATATTAAGAGGAAATTAATTATTTGTCATTTGCCATTGATGGAAATACAAAAAGGCACAATTATCTATGATAAGATGATTAATTATTTAAATGCCAAACAAAACAACTTAAGATTGTTGTGTTAGCATCAGAAATACCGTAAATGGTTTTGAGGATTGAGATTATGTATAAAAAAATAGTTTCCCTGAGTTTAATGTTCTTGCTGATAGGACAGGCTAGTTTTCTTTTTGCGGGAAATGATGATTCTGAGGAGAAGGCAGATGAGATAAGAAAGAAAGCTACGGAATTATTGCGTGAAACTTCAAGTTTGGCAGTTATGCTCAATTCTCCAAGCAATCGTATAAATTTTACTGTTTCGACTGCAGATGCTCTGTGGGGATTGGATAAGAACGAAGCGACTTCTATGTTTAATCTCGCCATTGAAGATGTTCGCAAAATGATTTCTCAAATCGATGCGGAACTAAATTTTGCTTCAACTTCTCCAACTAGTAATTTTCCCAACAGAAGAGGACGTAACAGCAGATACAGTAAAATTAATCAGGTTTTGTCTTGGCGTACTTCAATCGTAAACAGTCTTTCCAATCGTGATGCTGAGTGGGCAATGCAATTTGTAAATGAAACCAGCCAAATGGCAACAAATGCCAATTTCAAACGAAGAATTGACCAAAGTAACAGAGGATTAAAATCTAGACTTGCAAGAAAAATTGCCGAACAAGATGTATCGAAAGCAATTGAATATGGCAAAGAAAGATTATCTAAAGGGATTTCAAATGATGTTCTAAATATCCTTCAAAAAATTTATTACAAAGACCCGGAAAAAGGGCGTGAGTTTGGAGAAGAAGTTGTCAGCAAAATAACTTCGACCAAACTCAATCGAAATATGACATGGATGTTGGTCAGATTATTTCAATCGGGTATAAATTCTAATTCTTATGCTGAAAAAAATAACGCTGCACCACTTTTCACAGATTCTTCAATGCGAACCATCGGAGAAAAATTAGCTGAACAGGTCGTTAGTCCGACAAGTCGTTATAGATCTCTTTCAAATCGGGTGATTCAAGGTTTAGAAAAATATGCACCGCAGAGTGCTACTCAAGTAAAAACTGTTATTGAGCAGAGAAGAAATAATATAAATAACCGCAGAAATAGAAATAGAAATAGACCGCCAATACCGAATTCAAATCGTTCAAACCAAATAAATGCCGCCAATTTACAAAAAGAAATTAGCCAAACGATGGCGAAAATCAGATCAAAAGATACTCCAAAGGAAGAAAAGGTCAGTATGATAAACGACCTTCAAAACAAGATTTTGACCCAAACCAATGAAAGAATGATGTTTAACAATCTGATTTGGTTATCTTCAACAGCCAAATCTATTGATGAGAACGAAAAAGCGTCAGAAATTCTTAGCGAAGCAGAACGATTTGTTAATCAAGACCCGAAAAAGAAAAATGATTTTTCCGAAAATCGAAGTCTTGCAAATGCTTATGCAAGCATTGATCCTGATAAAACTTTCCAGATTTTGGAAAATATGGCGTATCGTCTAAACGGTGTGATTGATGGATATATTAAATATATGGAGTATTCAAATAATCAAAGAGTCGTAGAAAACGGTGAATTGGTTATGAATAATTACAGTCGCCAATTCACCAATTATTTCAACCTTTCATCAAACTCTTTGAAAAATTTAGCGGCTAATGATTTTAACCGCATAAAGGATTTATCGGATAAATTTGAACGCCCCGAAGTTCGCATTGCAACCCGATTAATAATTGCGAAATCTTTGTTACGTTCGAATCAGGGCAATTCCATAACATTTTCATCCGGCTCAGTTAGAGTTAACGGAAGATTTTAGGAATTAGTTATCCTAAACCAGTTCCTGTTAACCAATGTCCACCATCAACAACTAAGGTGACGCCATTCACATAACTTGCGGCACCAGAGCATAAAAATAGTGCTGAATCCTCAATATCTTTAATTCGTCCAAATCTTTGCAGAGGGATTTTCTTAGTTAAGGCTTCTTTGAGTTGCGGTGGCAGAAGTCTTTTCATTCCTTCCGTGTCTTCAATCGGTCCCGGAGCAATTCCATTTACGCGAATTCCATAGCGTCCCCATTCAACTGATAAATTCCTTGTAATTGCATCAACACCTGCTTTTGCCGCTGAAACGTGAATTTGCATAGGTGTTGCTAAGTAGTGAAGTGTAGCCGAGATATTCAAAATCTGTCCTTGATTTTCTTTCAACTGCTCAAAGGCTGCTCGGCAAACATTAAAAGTTCCTTTTGTATCAATATCAACAACCGTTCCGAAGCCATTTGCTGAAAGTTCTTTGGCAAAACACAAAAAATTTCCAGCTGCGCCATTAACAACAATGTCAATTTTGCCAAAATGTTCGACCGTTGCATTAATTGCATTTTCAACTGCTTCATAATCTCTTACATCACAAGCTACCGCAAAGCATTCGCCACCGTTTTCTTCAATGAGTTTTTTTTGTGGTTCGAGATTTTCCATTTTCCGTGAAGTTATCGCAACCTTTGCACCGTGTTCGGCTAATGCTCTTGCAACTCCGCCGGTTATTCCTGTTCCGCCGCCGGTTACAAACGCAACTTTCCCATCTAAAATGTTGTCAGTAAAAATTTTATCGCTCATAATATCCTTAATTGTTTAATTGAATTTTTTGAATAATTAAATCCTATCATAAAGTCTAAGTCTTTGAGATGTCGAGTGTTGCGAAAAAGATTAGTGAGCTGAAATTTAGATATTTATCTTCAGAATTTCGTGTCATTGTTCCAGTTATTTTGTTCATTCTAGTTTGTGGAATTGTAGCGGTTTCATTTACTTTTTGTGGGAAGACAGAGGTTAATTTAAGAACTCTCACACCGAAAGATACGGTTATTTATCTCGAAACTAATGATTTGGGTAAAGCTCTAAATGCTTTAACCGAGAATGACTTTTTCAAGGAAAATTCGCAAAGCAAATTAGATTTTTCGGTTATTGATGGTTTTCAGGTAGCTATTGCTGTAACAGGATTTGAGACGAGTGAGAATCAGGTAACAAATGAACAAGCGGTTCTTAACTTTAAGCCAAAATTTACGGCAATTGCTGAAACTCATGCTTGGAGTTGGCAGATTAGTTCTTTGGTCGAAAACAATCTGGATAATTTTGTTAAGAAAACTTATGGAAATGATGTCAAACTCGAGCAAAAAAGCGTTAACAATACCGAAAGATACACGTGGACAGCTAGTGATGGTCGAAAAACCATTGCGGTTATTTCTGGTACACAAGTCTTTTTTGGTAATGATGAAGAATCTATAAATAAATGTCTTTTAGCAAAACGTGGAGAGGTTGAAAATCTTCTCAAAAACAAAAATCTTTCGCTTGAATATGAAAAGGCGAAAGATAAACTGGCATTCGGATTTATCTCCAATGAAGGGATCAAACAAATTGCCGATTTAGTCGGTGTTTCCGTTGCTGTCGGACAATCAGAAGATGAAAATGCCAGAGGTTTTATTTCAAGGATTTTGCCACAAATTTTAAACAACGCCACAAAAGAAATAATCTGGACGGCTGAAAAAAATGATAAAGGAATTGAAGATAGAATCTTTATCAAGACCAAGAAGGAAGTTTCAAATGTTCTAAATGAAACGCTTATTTCGACAAACAAAAACTTTGAAGAAATCTATAAATACATTCCTTCTTACACATCCTCCGTAACCAGATATAGCTTAAAAAATCCACAGATAGCTTTTCGTAGTCTTTTGCTCGTCACAGCAGAAAACACAGACGAAGCAGGCAGAAAAATTATCGGAATCGTAGCAAATTCTTTGTTGTCGCCATATGGAATTGCTGATGCCGAAGCCTTTTTAAGTTCGGTTGAATCAGAACTCGTAACAGCTCAGTTTGATGAAGATGGCGACCAATCCATCGCTATTGTAAAAGTAAAAGATTTGGAAAAAATTAAAAGTTCTTTTGATGAAGAATTGAAGAGGGTTTCTGAAAATACAGAGGAAGATAAACCAGAAATCTGGAAGACTGAAACTGAAGATCAAGAAATTGCTTTGATAAATGACATTTTAATTCTTGGAGATTCGAAGAGCGTTGCTAAAGCAATTCAGGCTTCAAAGCCAAAAGTTTCACCAATTGATCCAAATAAAGATTTAACTAAAACTTCGTTGTTTAGAGGCTTACTAAAAACTAAGGCAGTTTCAGCCACTTATGCGAAAAACACTGAAACGGCTGAGAAAATTATCAAAATTATAGGGAAGCCAAAAGATAAAAATTCAAAAACTACTAAAACTTTAACGGAAACATATTTCAGAAAAAATGGAGTTGAGCGAAAATACATGTCTGATTTTGGATTTATCGGGACAATAATTGAGCAGTTTGATAATTGATTAAGGTATTTACTTACGTTTTGCTCTCTTTACTTTTCGTTTGATTTTCAAAGCGTTTTCCTCTATCCATCTATCAGCTTCTTCATAGTAGGCAAATTTTTCCTCATCTCTTTTGAAAATTGACGTGTGAACACAACGTCTCCCATTTTGATTTTTTGCCGGGTGCTTTATGTGAAGCATCTCGTGATAAACCACATATTCGACGACGTATTTAGGAACGGATTTATCATCTAAAGATCTACTGATGATGATTGCGTCATGAACGGGATCGTGATGCCCCAAACGGCGATAAGTTTTTCTCTGTGACCAGGATAAGCTTGGTTTAGCAATTTTGTTTTGAAAATATACAAGATTTAATTTTCCGAATATTTTTTCTAAATCGAAAAATTCTCCTTTGGGAGATGTGAGAATTTTTCGTCCATTTTTACGTTTGTGAGCAATTGCTATATCTTGAAAGTTTTCATCGTCTAAATATTCTTTGTAAATCTTTTTTGATTTTACAGGAACTTTTTTGCCAATAAGTTTTGCAACAAGAATCTGTGCAAGTGCTTTATGCACAGCAATTGGGGCGTCTGCAAGAAGTTCGCTGATTCTTACGGAAACCTTATTATTTCGGGACTTTATTCGATTATTTACATTAACGTATGGATAAAATATGATTTCGATCTCAGGCATTTTTATATTTTTCTCAAAATGTAAAAATGCTTTTTCATAGTAATTTTTGATTTTTTGAGGAGTTAAATGCATAAAATGTTTATCATGGTTTAACACTTTATTCTTGACAGAACGTGTTCTAAAATGCTATTCAATTTAAAGATAAGCATATCTTAAATAAGATGTGCTTTTAAACTCACTAAAAGAGAAAAATGCCTGCTCGTGGAAATAACTCCAAGTCCAAAAACAAGCCCGACTTTCCCGATACTCGTGGGCAATTAATACTCTCTGTCATAGTTAGCGAACACCTTTCAAGCGGTCAGCCAGTTGGTTCAAAGGTAATCGCAAAAAAATTTGCTAACAAGTCCGGTTTAAGTTCAGCGACAATTCGCAATGTAATGAGTGAGTTAGAAACTTACGGGTTACTCGAACAACCGCATACTTCTGCCGGAAGAGTTCCAACCGATGAGGGCTATCGGTTTTATGTTGACAATTTGTTAGGGGTTTTAAGTCTTTCAAATGAAGATTTAAGTTTTATAAACAAAGAACTTGGATTAAATGATTTTGATGGTGAAGAAAAACCTGACAGATTAATGGAACGAACTTCACAATTACTATCTGCTCTTTCAAATAACATCGGTATTGTCGTTTCGCCTTCACTGGCTCACGATCGTTTGCAGCACATCGAATTTGTAAATTTGTCCGATAAACGCATCTTGGTTGTATTGGTTTCAGCACCGAGCATTATTCACAATAAAGTGATACGGCTCAATGAAAACTATTCACAAGATGAACTCGACAAAACAGCACGCTACTTAAATGCTGAATTTGGAGGGAAGAGTTTATTGGCAATTCGTGCAGAAATTTTAACTTTGATGCACGAAGAGAAAGCACTCTTTGATAGCTTGTTGCAGACAGCGATGATTCTTACATCGCAGAGCATCGAAAGCGAAAACGATTTGCATGGTGAGGTCTTTATTGATGGCACATCAAATATCTTAACTAAATCTGATTTTGCTGATCTTGAAAGACTTCGCAAACTTATTCGGACAATAGAGGAAAAGTCCAGACTTGTTCAAATCTTGAATGAATGTGTGATGGGCAATAAATCTGTTGACAATAAGGTTCAGGTAGTTATCGGAAGTGAAAACTCCGCTGATTCCTTACAAGACTGTGCAATTATTACAGCTCCTTACCGAGTTGGTAATGATTCAGCAGTCGGGAGTTTGAGTGTGATAGGTCCAACCAGAATCGAGTATGCAAGAATGATTTCGGTTGTTAGCTACATGGCTCGAATACTCGAAAAAATTATGCTTGAAGACTCCTCCAACCTCTAAGCATTTCGCTATTTTATTCCAAATAAATAATAAATAAACAAGGTTAAATAATGAATCCCAATAACCCTTCAAATGAAGAACTTATAGAAGAAATTGACGTCGATGGCAATGTGCCGACGGTGGATGATTTTATTAAAGAGCTGGAAGAAAAAGAGAAATCTTTGGAGATTTCTTCTGATTTGGTTATCGAAGTTGGTGATTCAGATGTAGAACACGAAAATATTCATAAATCTTTTATACCCGATAATTCAAGCGATAGCATCAACCTTCAAAATTCATTAAGCGGTCAGATTCCAAACATAGAAAGCCAAAATCCACCAGCTAATTCGGAAGAATTGAAAAAGCTGGAAAAACAAATTTCTGACTTAGAAAAAGAAAAGAAAGAATTGAAAGACACGCTCAGACGTTTGCAATTTGATTTTGATAACTATAGAAAACGGACTGATCGAGAAAGAAGTGAAACTTTCAAAAATGTACTTAGTAGTTTAGCAACGCAGATGTTGCCGGTACTTGATAATTTGAATCGTGCTTTAGATACGACCGCAGATGCTGAAAGCACCGAAAACGAAAAAGATTTTAAGCAATTTCTTGATGGCATAGTTTTGGTAAATCAACAACTTAATGAAGTTCTTGCGGGCATGGGGGTTAAACCGATTCCCGCAGTTGGTGAACCTTTTGATCCAAACTTTCACGAAGCTGTTGCTAGAGAAGAAACCGATGAGTTTCCACCCGAAACTGTAACTCAAGAATTGTTAAGAGGATATTGTATTGATGAAAGAGTTATTCGTCCCACAATGGTCAGAGTATCCGCCAAAAAGAATAACGATGTACCCTCAGCGGAAGAAACTCAAGAAGAACCTTCCGATATTCTCAATTAAAGGTAATTAACTATGAGCAAAGTAATAGGACTAGACTTAGGGACAACCAACTGCTGCGTTTCCGTAATGGAAGGCGGAGCAATGCAAATTATTCCAAACAAAGAAGGCGGCAGAACCATGCCGTCGGTGGTTGGCTTTACAGAGAAAGGCGAACGTCTTGTCGGACAAATTGCCAAAAGACAGGCTGTTACAAACCCAACCAACACTCTTTATGCTGTTAAGCGTTTGATTGGACGGAAATTTGACTCACCTGAAGTCGAAAAAATGAGCGAAAATGTTCCATTTGAGATTGTTGAAGCTCCAAATGGAGATGCTCACATAAAGGTTTTGGATCAAGTTTATAGTCCCCCCGAAATTTCTGCTATCGTGCTTCAACGCTTGAAGCAATCTGCTGAAGAATTTTTAGGCGACACAATCAGCGAAGCAATTATTACAGTTCCGGCATATTTTGATGATATGCAGCGTCAAGCGACTCGTGACGCAGGAAAAATTGCTGGTTTAGAAGTTGAAAGAATTATCAACGAGCCAACGGCAGCGGCACTTGCTTATGGTTTTGATAAACAAAAGTCAGAGCGAGTCGCTGTTTATGACCTTGGCGGCGGAACGTTTGATATAACCATTTTGGAGATAAATGACGGCGTTTTTGAAGTTTTATCCACATCAGGGAATACATTCCTCGGCGGAGAAGACTTTGATCAAAGAATCATTGATTGGCTTGTAGAAAAGTTTCAAGAAGAAAACAACGTTGATTTAAGAGAAGACCGACTTGCTTTACAGAGATTGAAAGAAGCGGCTGAGAGAGCTAAATGTGAACTTTCATCTGTAACTGAGACGACGATAAATCTTCCTTTTATCGCTGCTGATCCTTCTGGTCCGAAACACGTCAATACAGTCCTGACCAGAGAAAAGTTTGAAGAATTAGTTAAAGATTTAGCTGAATCATCAGTTGAGCCGTGCCAAAAAGCACTCTGGGATGCGAAGCTGCAACCTAACGATATAGACAAAGTAATTCTCGTCGGTGGGCAAACTCGTTCACCAATTATTCTTGAAACCGTTACAGAAGTTTTTGGAAAAGAACCATCATCGGAAATTAATCCGGACGAAGTTGTTGCTATGGGAGCAGCAGTTCAAGGTGGAGTTCTGACAGGCGATGTTAAAGACATTGTTCTTTTGGATGTATTACCTCTTTCTTTGGGACTGGAAACACGCGGCGGTTTGTTTGTAAAACTGATTGAACGCAATTCAACAATTCCGCTTAAAAATATGATGACCTTTACAACTGTTGTTGATAATCAGCAATCTGTTGAAATTCATATTCTGCAAGGTGAAAGGGAAATTGCCAGCGGCAACCGTAGTTTAGGAAAGTTTGAATTAGTTGGTATTCCGCCAGCTGCCAGAGGTGTTCCGCAAATTGATGTTGCCTTTGAAGTTGATTCAAATGGTATCGTCAACGTTTCTGCTAAAGATAAAATGACCGGACTTGAGCAGGCTATGCAAATAACGCCTTCGTCAGGATTGGCTCCTGACGAGATTGATCGTCTGATCATGGAGGCAGAAAAATCTGCTGAAACAGATAAAAATGCAAGGGAGCTAATTGTTCAAAGTAATAAGATTGTTTCTCTGATAGAAAATACTCGCAAGGCTTTGCAGGAGTTTGGAAATGTTCTTCCTCCTGAGCATCAAAAATCTATAAATGCTGTATTGAGTAAAGCAGAAAAAGACATACCTGAAAGTGATATTGAGCAACTGACGACTATCTACACAAGCGTTGAAGAGGTTGCAAATAAATTGACCGAATCGCTTATGGCAGTTGCATAGGTGATTGACACTTGAGAAAATCCTAAGATTATCGCAAAATTGGAAAACGTCAGTTCAGATAAATTTGGACTGGCGTTAATTTTGTTTTGAATTGATGAAGTATAAATTTATACATTTGGAATTATAAAAGCAGTTATATGAGTAAAAGAGATTATTATGAGGTTTTGGGGGTTGACAAGTCAGCAACCGAAGTAGAAATAAAAAGAGCTTATAGGAGATTAGCCGTAAAATATCACCCCGATAAAAATCCGGGTGATAAAGAGGCAGAAGAAAAATTTAAAGAAGCTGCAGAAGCTTATGCTGTCTTGTCAGACGCCCAAAAAAGAAATAGATATGATCGTTTTGGTCATTCTGGGATGGGCGGAGCTGGAGGAAGCGGCTTTGATCCGGGATTCACCAACATCGAAGATATATTCGATCTCTTCGGCTTTGGCGATATGTTTGGCGGCAGTGCAAGGCGTTCAAACGTACAGAGAGGGGCAGATTTGCGTTATGATCTGGAAATCACTCTGGAAGAAGCTGCGACAGGAAAAGACGCTAAAATCGAAATTCCTCGCCTTGAGACTTGTGATGAGTGTGAAGGAAAAGGAACTGCTGAAGGAAGTTCTCCCGAAACTTGTGTGACTTGTAATGGTAGCGGTCAGACCCGTTATCAACAAGGTTTCTTTAGTGTGATGAGGACTTGTCCTAACTGTTCCGGAAAAGGACAAATAATCAAAGATCCTTGTAAAAAATGTAGCGGTGCAGGCAGGAATGAGAAAAAGAAAACTCTCGAAGTTAAAATTCCAGCTGGAGTTGAAACAGGTTCACGTCTGAGGATTGGTGGAGAAGGTGAATCTGGTGTAAATGGTGGAATGACTGGAGACCTATATGTTTTTATACATGTTGCTGAACATGAAACTTTTGAAAGACAAGGCTCAAATCTTTATACATCAGCACCAATTTCATTCACACAGGCTGCGCTAGGAGCAGACATAAAGGTTAAAACGCTTGACGGTGAAGAGGATTTAAAAATCCCTGCTGGGACACAAACAGGAACAGTTTTCCGTATCAAAAACCAAGGAATGCCAAGTTTGGGTGGGCGTGGTAAAGGTGATTTGTTTGTTGCCGTTACACTTGTAACTCCAAAAACTCTTTCGCGTGAACAAAGAAAACTTTTAGAGCAATTAGCTGAGATAGAAGATATTGATTTTGAGGAAGAAGGTTTTATGGACAAAGTTAGAAATATCTTTGGTTAGAAATTGCTATTACGAACACAATCTCTTTCCTTTCCATTGATTAATACGACAGATTAATTAGAATTAGACAAAACTTACAGAAGGAGATTTTGTTTATGTCGGGTGCAGAGACTTTCTTACTACCAATTTTTACGGGCATGTTCGCGAACATTTTGACTGATTTAGCTTCCTTGAAAAACTCGCCTGACGATAATCAAACTGCGAGGGAGATAACCCAAGAGATATTAGACGGGATATCCTACGATTTTGAGTGGACAGGGGATGAAAAATTGGAAGAAATTTGTTTGTTTCTGCAAGAGAAGGAGGTAAACAACATAGGATTACAGATATTTTGTGTGGTTGTGTACGAAAGACTACGGGGTAAGAAATCTCTCGAAGTATCTTCAAAACTTAGTGAAGAGCTATTTCTTTTATTCAGAAAAAATTTTTCCGTATGTCTGACGCAGATAGTGAAAGATTTCTGACACTATCCGACCACATTGTAAATACTTTGAAGAAAGCAGTTTTACGAATTGTGGATAAAGACGAGATATCAATAAATGACGAATTCGTTATGGGTTCACTTTTTTACCTCGAAGAAAGAATTTCATCAATTGAAAAGAACCTAGATTTTTTAAAAGAGGCATCCGAATTAAAAACCCAAGATGTAGCGGAATATGTAGGTCGATATATTCCTATTGCGAAGAATATAAATGGTAAAATCAGAATAAATAATCTTAATGATTCGCGAGAATTTCAAATAGAAGATATCTATGTTGAACCTCTCATAGAATTAAAGGAGACTCTCAAGTTTGCCATTGATACAGTTGAGGATAATTATAAATATCTCTCGTTAGGGGATGCACTAGTATTACCTAACCGCTCTGATAAAAAACGGAATATAACCCGTTTCGCAACTAGCATGTCATTCGCTGAAGCGACAATGGCTGTGAATACTCAAAATATTAATCCTTATGTTGTAGTTCTTGGAAATCCGGGAGGTGGGAAAACCTCCTTTGCGAAAAAAAAGTTTTTTGATTTGTGTAATGAACATGAAACAAAAAGTCCTTCGCCAATTAACACTATTCCTTTCTTTATAACCCTACGAAACTATGCAATAGATCTTGAGGAAAATCAGTCATCAATTATTGAATATATTGAGTCACACTCTAACAGCCATTACCATTTAAAGCCGGAGAAAGGTGTAATTGAATATCTGCTGCACAATGGAATGGCGACGGTGATTTTTGATGGGCTTGATGAACTGCTTGAGACCAGCAATCGTACCAAAATGGTTGAAATCATAGAGGCATTTCGCCTTCGCTATCCTTCAACCCGCATATTGATAACTTCGAGAGAAGTAGGATATTCACAGGCTTCGATGGGCAAAAAATTTAGAACTTTTCAAATAAAAGATTTTGATGACGAGCAAGTTGAAGAATATGCAAATAAGTTTTTTAAGCTTGACGAGAGCATAAGCAACTCTGAAGCTCAAACACTCATTTCTAAATTTTTGCACGAAAGCAGATCAGCTGAAGACATTAGACAAAATCCTTTAATGCTTGGCTTGTTGTGCAGTCTTTACAAATATGAACAATACATTCCGCAAAATAGACCACAATTGTATGAAAGATGCTCTGAAATGCTTTTTGAGAAATGGGATTCAAGCAGGGGGATAGATGTGGGAATTTCCTTCAGACCTCACTTGATGAACGGTTTGATGTTTTTGGCTAATTGGATATTTACCAATGAGAAATTACAGAGCGGAGTAAGGAAAGAGAAGTTAATAAATAAAACTACAGAGTATCTTGATGATTTCTATCCGAATATAAATGAAGCTGAAACTGCCGCACGAGAATTCGTTGACTTTTGCAAAGGTAGAGCATGGGTTTTTACAGATGTTGGCGATGACACGTATAGATTTACGCACCAAACTTTTCTTGAATACTTCACAGCAAAATTTTTAGCCAGAAAACACAACGATGCAAAAGAAGTTGTAGGAATCATCAAGAAGAAAATTATAAATGCTGAATGGGAGGTGGTGAATCAGTTGCTCGTTCATATTACCTCAAGAAATATCGAAGGTGCGGCTGACAAAATCATCATTAGCCTATTGAATGACATTGATGATTTCTATGTATCAGAGCAATTTAGCATTTTGAGGTTTATTGGTAAATCTCTAGAGTTTTTACAACCTTCAAAAATCCCACTGGAAGTGTTAGTACGAAAATCAATCCATTCGGTATTGTCTGCAATTGGTGAAAATAAAAGAAATTCTATCAGTTACGGACAAATAGAGACAATTTTTCCACTGGATGGACACTTTCTTATTTCAAAAAATGACAACAATTTTAGTCTCATCAAAAGTCTCTTAGATAAACATATTTTAAATTCTATCCAAGCGTATTCTGACAAAAAAAAATTATCTAAACTTATAGAAATTATTGGCGTAATGCAACTAATGGGATTTAATTTAACTCATCTAAGTAAGGGAACAAATAAAGTCGTGATAGATGAAGTAAGTAAACGAAAAGGTGAGTGTTTTGAATCCGATTTATTAAACTACCGAGTAGGTCAGCTATCGTTTAAAAAAATGATTCAAAAACACGGAATTAAAACTATTTTTTTTCCTAGTCTTGGAAGACTTGGTGAATTCTATTCTGAACCTCCGAGACTGGTGGAATCAATGAGAGATCGCCAGTGGTTGTATCTTCTGCATCCCAATTTTGATATCCCTGTGTTATCGAAACGAATAGGAAAGGAGAAGGGGATACTGAATAGTGAATTTTCAATTGATTGGAAAAGTTCAGTACCGTTTACTTGGACAGAACCATATTTGATGTCAATATTTGGCGAGCTACTTGGTGCAGACTACTATAATGTGCCAAATATCACTTATTTAGAACTCATAATTATGTGTGTATATACAGACACGGCATTACATATCGCTGATGATAATTTGAATGAAACTATAATTAATAGTGAGTCAACTTTTAGATTTTTGTATTTGTCTAAACTGAAGAAAAAAATGAACACAAGACTTGACTGGTTAAAGGATACCTTTGCGGATGAACCTAATAAACTAGATTTCTTTCAAACTTGGATCAAAGGGAAAGTCAGTTTAGTAAATACCGAAGAATAAGCAAGATGAAAGTTAGAAAATTTGCTCTCACTCTTCCTTTGTGTTATACATTGTTTCATAGATAAAACAAAATTTACTGATTCAAAATAGCAAAAGGGGGAATTGAGCAATGGATTGTTCAATCTCAGAAATTTCACGTCCCAATCTAAATACTCGTCTGTCTCGACCGATCCTGTCGATGAAGGTTGCCGCCGGGTTTCCGTCTCCGGCTGAAGATTATGTCGAGGGGCGAATTGATCTCAACCGTGATCTTATTAAGCATCCACTGGCGACATTTTATATAAAAGTTACGGGGGATTCGATGATGCCATATATTCATCCGAACTCTCTTCTGATAGTTGATCGGATGGTTGAGACGATGAACAAAGTTAAATTAATCTTTCAAGAGGCTAGACAAATCAGTCCATCCTTTTTTATTGCAATTTTTCTCTAACGACTTGGCTAACTGCCTTTCCATCAACGGTTTTATCGGATAATTTAGCAAGGGAAGTTTTCATTACGTTACCCATATCTTTCATTGAAGATGCTCCTGTTTCGGTTATAGCTTCATCAACGGCTTTTGCAATTTCTTCTTCAGTTGCTGCTTGAGGTAAATACTCTTCGATAACAGCAATTTCTGCTGTTTCTTTTTCAGCAAGTTCGGCTCGTCCACCTTTTTCGTATTGTTCAGCAGAATCTCTGCGTTGTTTAACGAGTGTATTAAGGACTTTGATTATTTCTTCATCGGTCAGATCACTTCCTTTATCAATCTCTTTGTTCGTGATGGTTGATTTGACCATTCTCAAAACAGAGAGTTTATCTTTATCTTTGGCTCGCATAGCCGTTTTCATATCTTCAGTAATTTTATTTTTTAAACTCATAAGCATTTATCATTTGTCATTTATGATTTATTATTTGTCATTAAATAAAGGCTCAAATTTCTGTTAAAAAGCTTTAGCACTTCATTAATTTAGTGAAAATAAATAATAAATGACAAACGATAAATCTTCAATAAAGCTGCGTTGGCAATTCGGTATCATTGCGGGAATCTTTTTAGCAATTTTCGCAACGTATCCGCAATTTAAGATGTGGTATCTGCAGGGAGACGAATGGCAGGGACATTATGCATATAACGATATTGACGAAGTTGCCTATGCGGCTTACTTAAAGGCTTTAATAGATGGCAGACCACGCAAAAATGATCCATATACAGGGCTTGATGATACGAATGAAAAACCTCAACCAGAATCTCTCTTCTCAATTCAGTTTGCCGCACCATATACGATCGCAATTCCCGCGGGATTATTAGGAATTCCCGCAACATGGGCAATGACAATTGCCGGGGTATTGGCAGGATTTTTAACCGCTTTTGCCTGTTTTTGGGTTATTGGAATGTTAACCAAAGACTCGTTATTTGCAATGATGGGGAGTTTAGTCGTTTTATGCGGAGGGGCATTAGCTGCCGGAGAAGGAGCGATTGGCGAAATACTTGAAACCGGATTTTCGTATCCATATTTTCCATTTTTAAGACGTTATATTCCGGCAGTCCCATTTCCTGTGTTTTTTGCACTTATAGGAACAGTTTGGTTATTTGTAAAAAGTGAAGATCTACATTTTAAGATTCTTTGGGTATTTGTATCATCGGTCTGTTTTTCGTTTTTGGTTTTCTCCTATTTTTATATTTGGACAACGGCGGCAGCTTGGTTGTTCAGTTTAGCTGTTATTTGGTTGTTAGTTCGTCCAAAAGATTGGTTAAAGGATTTTCAAGGATTTATTGCACTTGGTATAGCCTGCTTTATCCCTCTCGTATTTTACGCTCTTATGCTGTCTAATCGTGTTGCGACGATGGATAATGTTCAGCTACTTGTTTACACAAGAGAGTTGGATTTATGGCGTTTTCCCCAGTACATAAGCATTATTGTTCTTTTTATTTTAATAATTGGACTTGTCACCAAATTAATTGAAATAAAATCACATTCAGCAATCTTTGCATTCTCGTTTGCCGTTGTTCCGTTTGTTTTATTCAATCAACAAGTAATTACAGGACGTTCTTTACAACCCATCCATTATCAGGTTTTCATTGGAAATTACGTCGCAGGTTTGGCTCTCATTGTGAGTTTAGGCTTATTATTTCGAGACCAAATAACGAACAGCTCAGTTCTTACTAAAACAATTCTAAGTGTACTAGCGGTCATAGCTATTGTTTGGGGTTTTGTGGAATGTCATTACACAGTTCGCGTTCTGGATGATGCAAACGTTTTAAGAGACAAAGGGATGCCTTTGGCGAATAGACTTACAGAACTCGCAAAAGAGGATGAAATTCCTTATCAGCAGACTATTTTTTCTCTAACTAATATACAGGCTGATGATTCGCCAACAGTCGCTCCGCAAAATGTTCTTTGGGCAAGACATCAGCACGTTTTTGCAGGTCTCTCATGGCAAGAAAGCAAAGAAAGGTATTATCAATTTTTGTATTATCAGAACTTAGATGAGGTTTGGCTTGAAAGTCGTTTGAGAAATGGAGATTTTGTTTCGATGATTGCACTCTTTGGTTGGGGGCGGCATACAAATCGTCTTAGTTCTCAGTCTAAACCTCTTACTTATGGTGAAATAAAGCAAGAGGCAACGAGATACAAAAACTATATACAAAATTACAGTAAAAAAGAGGCGACTAATCCTAAACTTTCATATTTGGTTTATCCAAAAAACAGAAAAATTGATTTTACAAACCTTGATAAATGGTACGAACGATATGAGAGAGAAGAAATAGGAATTTATATTTTGTATAGACTAAGACTAAAAGACTGAGAGTAAAGTAAAAAAGACCGCCATATAGCGGTCTTTTTCATTAGTACATATAATGATTGCTTATGCAGCAAGAAGATCGTTTGATACTTCAGCAAATACTCTTCTGCCATTAAGAGCATCATCTATAATTTCTCTGACCGCTGATGCGTCTGGATTTACATCCATTCGAGCACACGCTCTCAGATGTCTGATGATACCTTCTGAAGCAATTTCCAAAGCGTCGCCTTCTAATTTCGAAAAACGACGAGCTTGTATATGGTCTATTTGCAAAATTCTATCTTGCAATGTCATTGGTTTAGCTGCTGCTGCCACTTGTTCTATTCTCCTTCCTAATTGTTATATGAAAACCCCTCTGTTCATGGGTGGTTGGATACTTTGCGACTTTTTTCACAATCTCCAACAAAACTAAAAGCTAATTAAATTACCTAGTTAGTAAAAATCACTTTCTAGTCTAAATATCAGATGAAAAATCTTTCAAAATGTATGCCAGAAAGCTCAAGGCGGCAATTCATTAACTTTCAGAAAGAAAGATTCTATCAAATTAAAAACCGTTTGTCACTAATTTTTTTTTAGTGTTTTGTAAAGGTTTGTTAATACAAAGTTTACACAAAAAGACCGATGAATTTTGCAATCCATCGGTCAGTCCAAAATTGTTAAATTTGATTACTTACTGCCAGCAACAGCGTCTTTCATTGCTTTTCCAACACGGAATTTAACGGTTGTTTTAGCAGGAATTTTGATTGGTTCACCAGTAGCAGGGTTGCGACCTTCGCGTGCTTTGCGTCTAGCTTTTACCAACTTTCCAAATCCAGGAATTGTGAATTCGCCATTCTTTTTAACTTCTTTAGTAGCAAGTTCTGATAATGTATTAAAAAATTCTTTTGATTGAGCTTTTGTTAAGCCTGTTTTGTCAGCCATGTGTCCGACAATTTCTGTTTGTGTCATACGCTTTCCAGCCATATTGTTTAGTTTTAACCTCCAGTTGTGTTCTGTGAAAAATTTTTAAATCTTATGTAACATTACTTATTTGCTTATTGCAAACTGTAAAAATGGGGGAAGAACAAATCAATCCAGTAAAATAGATTGATCGGGGCGGCAAGATTCGAACTTGCGACCTCACGGTCCCAAACCGTGCGCACTACCAGGCTGTGCTACGCCCCGTGTCTTATTGCCGTTTCATTCAAGAAACAACATCAAGTGCCGAATTCTACTAGCGAAAAAGACATTGGTCAAGTTACGAAACGACATTTTCATTGAAAAATTGAAGAATTTTTTCTAATGCTTTAGCACGATGACTTATTTTTTGTTTTATATCTTCTGAAAGTTGCCCAAAAGTTTGATCAAAATTATCTGGTATGAAGATTGGATCGTAACCAAAACCATTGTAACCAGCGGGTTTTTCTACGATTCTTCCGCTACAAATTCCCTCAGCAATAAACTGTGTTTTGCCTTGCTCATTTGAGACAGCCATAACACACACAAATCTTGCTTTACGGCTTTTTTTCGAAGCTTTATCAAGTTTACTTAAGACTTTATTCAAATTTTCTGTATCGCTTGAGTCCTCACCTGCGTATCTAGCCGAATAAACTCCGGGTTCATTATTAAGTGCTTCAATTTCCAAGCCCGAATCATCTGCTAAAGCCCAACTGTTTGATTGTTTGGCATATCCTTCTGCCTTTAGTTTTGCATTTTCAGCAAAGGTCTGACCGGTCTCTTCAACCTCTTTTATATTTTCAAATTCATCCAGTCCTCTTATTTTTATGGATGTATTTTCAAAAAGTGACTTTAGCTCTCTAATTTTTCCTTTATTTTTCGTAGCAATTACAATCTTATTCATAGAATTTTAATAATAAAATTTTGCATTAATTTGAGGGATATTTTAATAAAGTGGGTAAAAAGACCAAATTTTGTTAAAAAACTTTAAATTTTGTTGAAATTAAGGCTTATTAAATGTATAAATTAAATAGCGGGTTTTTTTCGCTCATACCTTGATTCTAAATAAAATAGCACACAAAAATTCTTTTTGTGAGGACTTCATACCTTGAATACAGTCGAAAGCTCGACACAGAACATTAACCAAAATAATTTTCCGCCAACTAATGTGATAGCGGAAGAGTCTGTGTCTGTCGAGAATACAGTTGATTTAGATGAATTAACCTTTAAGTTAGGATTGTGGCTTTCCGGATTGGAAAGTTTCTTAAACCTTCGCAGTAGCACTCTGGCTGAAGAAAATCCTACTTCATCAGATTGGTCAAAAGAGTTTCGTCTTACACATTCTGTCTTGCTGATGTGTTCAAAGTTAACACTCGATTTAGCAAAGTGCATAAAAAGCGAAAACGGTGAAGCTACAGAAGATGATGAGATAGAAATTCTGGATAATTTAGAATTAAATAAAAACACTTCAAAGTTTAGTTTTGATGAGATTTTAGAATTGGCTCACGCACTTAAAGAATCAGTTCTTTTAAGTGAAGGCTTGTTGCGTGCAGCACCATTGAATTTTAATGAGTGGCGGGCGTGGAGTAATTCATTGGCAGATCACCTCAAGAGCGTTGATGCACTTGATAAATTAATCAAATTCGCTGAGCAAGAAGGCGAAAATTACTTACCTAAAGCATTAAAAGAGTTATTAGAAAAAGATGGAGTACCATCAGAGTTAGTCGCTGATCTTAAGCTTGTTTTGCCATATTTTGCCAAGATTTTGAAGTGGCTTAGTGTTGTTGGAAAAATGCTTAAAAATGATGAGCCTCTAAAAACAACACTGCTTCTTTTTGCACGTGTAAATGAGCAAATGCAGGAGATGATGAGTTATATCAATAATCGTCTGTTGCGTTTTCAAGATGAAGAGAACGCTCTGTTTGGTTCATTGGATGGAGCGGCTTATACAGCGTCAATCGAACTCCGCAAAGTTTATAACCAAGAACTAAAAGGATTAGCGGAAGTACGCCCAACTCCACTTATTTACGCAAAAATAGAAACTGCCTACTCATTATTAAATGATAGTTTGCAATTAACTCTGGTTAATTTTGCACAGCTGCTTGATCATTCAGTTGAAGCAACTGACATATTCCCGAACTTACAAACCAAAGAGGAACAATCCTTAGAGCTGCGCGAAAATATGTGGAATATGTTGCAATCGGTAAAAGACGCAGAGCAAAGTCCTGAAAAATACTCTCTGGAAAGCCTTCACGATAAATTGGTAACTTTCCGTGACCAAAATCTTTATTATTTATTCTACAAAGATATGGAAACGGTTGATAGATTTATTCAAGAGGTTCTCATTACAAAAGAAAATAAAGACCTCGTACCAATTTTGCATCGTTTTGGAGCATATTTGGAAACACTCTTAGGACAAGTAAATATGCGTGCGGTTTTATCAAATCATCCATTTGCCCCTCTGCAAAAAGAGGCACACGAAATGTTTGTGTAAAGTAATAAGATTAGGATTTTGAAAAGAGCTGTTAGTTTTTAACAGCTCTTTTTTTATTGTGAACGTAATGTTGCAAGCGGCTTTCTAAACAAAACATCAAAACTTGCGATTGCTCCGACGATCATCACAAGAGCTGCCGTTATTAAAACGCCTAAAAGAGTTAGGGTTAAGTTAAATTCCCATTCGATTTCCAATACATATCTTGAAACAGCAAATGAAAGGGCGGTTGCAAAACCTGCTCCGATTATTCCAGCCATAACACCCAGAATTCCGTATTCGGCAAACAGAATGGCTGTTAAAGTTCCGCGTTTTGCACCAAGCGTTTTTAAGATAGCATTTTCATAAATTCTCTGGGATTTTGTAAGGGCGACTGAGCCGATAAGAATTAATATCCCACTCAAAATAACAAAACTTCCGACAAAAGAAATAGCTAAAACAAAGTTTTCCACAAGGTTTTGCACAACCTTGATTATTTCAGCCACGTCTATGATTTGGACGTTTGGAAAGCGGTCAATAATATCTCTTTGAAGTCTCTGTCTTTCTGTCGCTGGAATTCGCTTAAGCAGGTTAGCTGCAAAACTCTGTGGAGCCGTTTCTAAAATTCCCGGGCGGAAAACAAACATAAAGAGAGTTCTGGAATTACGGGCGTCAATTTTTCTAATATTTACAACTTGAGCAGTTACATTTCTACCGGAAATATCAAACGTAATTGAATCACCAAGCCCAACGTTCAGACGGCTAGCCATCGTGTCAAGAACTGAAACTTGCAAAACTTCTGTGTTTTCTCCTTCCCACCATTCGCCTGCAATAACTTCTTCATTATCGTCCAAGTCCGAACGGTATGTTACCGCAAATTCACGTCCAATTTGTCCTTGTTGCTCACGTACCCGTTGGTTTTGATAGTCAATCGGTTTGCCATTTACATAGGCAATTCTTGCACGAACCGTTGGAATAATTTCCGCTTTTTCACCTGTTTTACCTTCTATTAGTTTTGAAAATCCTTCTACCTGACTTTTTTGCACGTCTATGAAAAACATACTTGGTAATCTTTCATTTCTCGTAAAATCAAATTCACGTACAAGGTTAGATTGCAAGGATTGAACTGCCAAAACCACAAATGCACCAAGCCCCACGGCTAAGAGGATTATTCGCGTTTGATTACCGGGGCGATACAAAGAATTGATCGCTTGTGAGATGGAAAAAGAACCTAGCTTTCGAAATCTTTTCAGAATCCATGTCAGTACAACGGCAGAGAAATACAAGACTAAAGAAGTTAAACCAAGTCCGACAAGAAAGAATATACCGACCGTTACGGAGCCTGCTTGCCAGACTGCTAAACCAAGTAAGCCGGCTAAACATAAAACTCCGAAAATCCACTTAGTCCAATCAAGCTTCCTCAAATTTAAATTATTTTCATCACGCAAAAGCAGATTGGGTTTTATATTTCTGACCTGTAAAAGCGGAAGTGCGGAAAATAAGAGGGAAATCAGAATTCCCAAAATCAATCCTTGGAAAGCCGTTGAAAATTGCACAGAGTAACTCATCGCTTTCGGCAAAGCGTCGTTAAAATTCCATTGTGCATACCAAAGACCAATTTGAGCAAGTAAAACACCAAATAAACTTCCAACAAAGCCAAGCGTCAAAATTTGTAAAAGATAAACGGAAATTATGCGATTACCACTTGCTCCTAAGCATTTTAGAACGGCAACGGATTTTCGCTTTTGTTCAACAAAAACCCTTGCCACATTCCAAACTCCGACACCGCCTAAAACCAAGATCAATAAACCTGTCAAAGATAAATAATTTTCTGTCCGTTCAAATTGTTGTCCAAGTCTTTCCTGAGTTTCTCTGTAAGACTGAACTCTCAAAGTTGAGCCTTTTAATTCTTCACGAAGTTGATTTACCAGAGGCGTAGGATTTTCTGATGTTCGATATAAAATTCGCCGATTAATGCGACTACGATTTTGGGAGATGTTAGCTTCATCAAACGCTTTCTTCTCAACAAAAATTCTCGGTCCTAGCCTAAAAGCCCCGGTTCCGCCAGGTTCTTCATCGAAGGTTGCGTTTATTGTAAATTCAGCTTCACCTATGCGAATTTTATCTCCGATTTTTACATTTAATTCTTCAAGCAAAATTACGGAAACAACCGCACCTCTATTTTCCAAAAGTTTAAAGTCGAATTTTTTGCCATCCGATGTGTTGAAGTTTCCGACCAATGGAAATGGAGGTTCGATTCCTCGTAATGATACAAACTCAACGTTGTCATTACCCTCTTTGCTGGGTCTTGCCATTGCTGATACATCAATCGTTTCATTTCTGGCTTCGACAATACTTGAATTGCTGATTACTTTTTCTATTTTTGTAAGGTCACTTGGTGAAAAATCATTGGTTGAGCGGATGACAAGATCAGCTGTCAGTAATTCACGGGCATCTCCACCCACTGCTTGGCTCAGATTTTGTATGAGCGAACGCAACGCAACAACAGAACCCACGCCGATTGCTATACATAGAAAGAAAAATAAAAGCCGTTTCCACGAAGAACGAATCTCTCTTTTGGTTAAATTAAAAATAAAATTCATAGTTAATTACATTGCGTTATCGGAAATAACTCTTCCATCCTTTAAAACTATTTGTCTTTCGGCACGATCTGCCAGACTTTGATCGTGAGTTACGAGAACGAGTGTCACATCGCTTTTGTCATGCAAATTAGTCATTAAATCGAAAATATGATTCCCGTTCTTTGAATCAAGATTTCCGGTCGGTTCATCCGCTAAGAGAATTTTCGGACGGTTAGAAAAGGCTCTAGCGATTGCTATTCTTTGTTGTTCACCGCCCGAAAGCTCAGAAGGATAGTGATGACCACGATTTGTTAGTTCAACATCTCCAAGTAAACTGCTCGCACGTGCTTTTGCCTCCTTTTGCCCCAAAATTTCCATCGGAATTAGAATATTTTCAAATGCTGTCAAAGATGGAATAAGATGAAAAGATTGAAAGATAAAACCGATTTTCTTACTGCGGGTTTCGGCTAGATCATCTTCGCTCATCGAAGTTATATTTTCATCGTCAATTATTATTTCGCCGGAAGTTGGAGCATCGAGTCCTGCTATTAATCCTAGGAGAGTTGATTTACCGCTTCCCGAAGCCCCTGTGATAGAAACGAATTGTCCGCTTGGAATTTCAAGTGAAACATCGTCTAAAATAATTAAGTCTTCCGTACCTGAACGGACGACCTTTGTTACATTTTGAAGAATTATCATATAAGTTTATTAAAACCGTGATTTTAATTTACAATGATCTTAATTTTGTAAAACCATTGAAGTTAAGCTATTACTTTCAATCATATAATGCAGAAATCACGCAAACAAGTTGGTAAATTTTGCATCCAAATTTCAGAAAAATTCGTATTACATTACAAATATCTTATGCAATATATAATTCGTTCTACAGCAGTTTTAAGTTTCATAGTCTTGGCAATTTTCTTTTCCGCATGTGATGTTTCCACCGCTGAAGAGAATAAGCCCGAGAGAATTGATAAGCCGCTTATCAAGCCCGAAACAGATAATGACAAGCCAAAAATTATTGCTTTTGGTGATAGCTTAACGGCTGGTTTTGGTTTAAGTGAAAAAGAGTCTTACCCGTATTTATTGCAACAGAGACTTGAGAAAGAAGGTTACAATTACGAGGTAAAAAATGCAGGTGTTTCAGGGGATACTTCGCTCGGCGGGTTAGAGCGTGTTGATTGGGTTCTGGATCAGGAAAATGTTGAGATATTGATTTTGGAATTAGGAGCTAATGATTTATTGCGAGGTGTTCCAGTTGAAAAAATGAAAAACAATCTCGACAAAATTATCCTAAAAGCAAAAGCCAAAAATGTAAAAGTTCTGTTCTGCGGAATGCTGGCTCCTCCGACGATGGGCGAAAAATACCAGAAAGAATACGTAAATGCATTTCCTGATCTAGCCAATAAACACAAAGTAAAATTCGTTCCATTTTTGCTGGAAGGTGTGGCTTTGGACAAAGACTTAAATCAAGCCGATGGCATTCATCCGAATGCCAAAGGCACCAAAATTATGATGGAGAACATTTATAAAGAATTAAAGCCGATGCTCGAAAAATAAACTTGGTTTTAATATCCACCTGAAGACCCGCAAATGTCACATCTCCATGCGGGTTTTCTGCTTGGTTGAGCTTTAAGATATCTTTCGGGATGAAGTCTGGTTCTATGATAATCATCCATAAAATCTTTCCAGTCTATAACTAATCCGGGAATTTTTTGAACAATTGCCCCGTAAAAACCTCCCAAAACAGGAACGAATGTTAAAGCATAAGAAAGAGCTGCAAAAGCAACACCTACACGTCTATCTCCGTCAAAAGCCTTCGTGGCATCCACGTAAATGGTCATACAATCATGGATTTTTCCTACGGTATCCAGAAAAGTAACTGCTTTACCTGCACGGCTGTAAATCCCGTCTGCTAAATCTTCTATATTATTCATTCTAGGAAGAGTGTTGGAATTTATTGGTAGATGTGCAGTAATAGTTGCCGGCATAATCCACGTAAGTGGCTTAACTCCATAATCAATCGAGGTTTTTATATTATCTACATGCGTTTTAACTTTTTCCCAGTCTGAAGGTGATTTAGTGAGCTTAATAGTTTGAAGGGCTTGACAGCTTTTTTGATATTCAGTTATAGCTTTTTTTAATTTGGGTAATTGATTATCAACTGCTGTTAGAAAATTTGCACATCCTTCTGGAACATCACTTATTAATCCCCATTTATAACTTTTTCCTTTACCACCGTAGTAATTGGCAGTATTGTTGTCAGTCCATTTACCGTTATTTTTGATTAAATGGTCAAAAGCTTCTTCAAGATCGCTTACGCCAAATCCCCAGCCGGTTCTTCCGCAATCATTCATTGATTTGAACATCAATGACCAACTTTTACTTGTAACATTTTCGGATAAAGTTTTTTGACCGTGATACCAAATACAAAATGCTCTATTTGCGGCATCAATTCTTCGCGGATGTCCGCTTCCCCAGCTGGCACTTACATCTTCTTTTTTTAGAACAGCATGTTCATCACCATCCCAGTATTTGTTTCCCATCTTTTTTCCTCCAAATTAGTATTGTTTAGTTAAGAGTTACTCTTAGTTAATTTTTTTATGTGATTAAATATTCATGACTTTTAGAAGTCGGTTGTTACTTACTGTAAGACGTCAGTTTTTATTTTTATTGCCTTTCTAGATACATTTTAAACCCAAGGAATTTATAGAAAAATCTATCTGTTTCCAAAAAAAGCTTGAAAGGGATTTACATATTTGTAATGATTGAAAATGCAAGAGCAAATATCTATTTTGAAATAGTTTAGATAACTTATTTTTGGGTTAAAAAAGCTATTCACATTTATTGGTTTTTGAATCCAAAATTACTAGATTGTCGAATAAAGTAATAGACAATTTATTGTTTTAGTTAGGATAGCATATTTAGGGGCGAGCAAGGAGGGATAATAAAGCATCATTTTGGATAACTTTCATTAGTTTAAATGGGGGTTATTTTTTTTTGAATATGTCTTCGGTTTTAACAAGTTTTATAGAGTCTGTAAGAATCGCATTCGATTCGATTCGTGCGAACATGACGCGGTCTATTCTGACTATTATCGGAATCGTTGTTGGAGTAGCGGTGGTCGTTATTGTTGCCGCACTTTTACAAGGGGCTCAAAACTTTATTGTTAAGGCGATAGCAGATTTTGCACCGGATGTAATTAGAATTGAAAAAGCTTCATTTCAGGATTTTAATGCAGATGGACAGGCATTTGCAGAAGCACGTTCAAAAAGACCGGACATTCTTTCCGATGACTTAAAGTATCTACAAAACAGACTTGGTTCTGAGTTTATGATCGGTGCTCAAACTGATGCATCCCTTCCCGCAAGGCGTGGCTCAAAAACGCTCGTCGGAATAGTTATTCAAGGCGTTACTTCAAATGTTAATGAATTAACTGATATTAAAATTGAGCGCGGACGTTATTTTAGAAGTTTTGACATAGATTTTCGCAGAAATGTTTGTGTGATCGGTCAGGATGTTGTTGACGAACTTTTTGGTGGAACAAGTCCAATCGGAAGGAAAATCCAGCTAGGACAAATTGCATATGAGGTAATCGGAGTTGCTGAACCACGCGGTTCAGTGTTTGGTAATTCACAAGATGGTTTCGTTCAGATTCCGTTAGGAACATTTGAAAAAGTTTTTGGCAAACGCTCACGGTCAATAGCCATTTTAGCTAAAGCCCGCGATACAAAAAATATCTCTCCGCTGGAGACTGAGGAGCGTTTGCGAACAGCCATGCGAATTCGTCGCGGACTAGTTTTAACCAACAAGGAAGATAATTTCAGTATAGTAACCGCAGATAGTTTACAAGCCTTTGCAGGCACTTTGACGGGAATTGTCGGAACGATCATCTATCCTTTGACTATAATCGCACTTTTTGTTGGCGGGGTAGTCGTAATGAATATGATGCTTGCTTCCGTTACGGAAAGAAAGAAAGAAATCGGAATAAGAATGGCACTTGGGGCAAAAAGAGGTGATATTTTGTCACAGTTTTTAATTGAAACTACGACATTGACACTGATAGGTGGTGTGCTAGGTCTTATTCTTGCTTCGGGGTTGATCGGACTAGTTGTTTGGCTTAGTTCGTTACCGTTAACTGTTCCTGTTTGGGCAGTATTCTTAGCAATTGGAGTTTCTTGTTCGGTGGGAATTGTTTTTGGAGTTGTTCCTGCCAGAAAGGCTTCAAAACTTGATCCCATTGAGGCACTAAACTCTGAATAATTATTGATAGAAACACGGGGGAATTATGAAGTTTTATAAAAAAATATATTTTTTGATCACAATATTTCTATTGTCTTTTGTGACAGCATATAGTCAAGTTGAAGTTCAAAATTTGGAAACGAACGAAGTTTCCAAAACGCAAGAAATCAAAATTGATAAAAGCTTAGTTCCGATAAAAGAAGGAACTGAACTAAAGCCGATCAAATCTTTTGCAATCGAAGAAATAAAATTAGAAAGAAAGTCTGCTAAGAATATTTTAATTTCCGGCGACAAAGAAGGGAATACGCAAGCCAAAAATAAACAGAATAGCACGTATGTCAGACCGAGTTTGAAGAAAAGGGTAAACCGTTATGTGAATAACATTGCAGGTACGGGATTGATCGGGGTTGGTTTTAGCACGGTCATTGGACAGATAAATGAAAACCCGCCTGAGTGGGAAAGAAACACTGAAGGTTTTTTTAGACGGCTTGGGTCAAATTTTGGAAAGAGAGCAATAAGTGAAAGTGTCGCTTTTGGAATGGAAGAAGCTTTGAAACTTGACAGCCGATTTTACAAAAGTAAAAAGAAAGATTTTGGTTCAAGGGTTAAAAATGCTGTTCTTTCAAGTTTTACAGCTAGAACTCCAAGTGGTAAGAGAGTTTTTAACCCATCTAGATTAGCAGGGCGATATACAGCAAATATAATTGCAACAGAAACTTGGTATCCACAGAGATTTAGTTACAAAGATGGTTTGAGGCAAGCAACCAGAGGTGTTGGTTTCAATATCGGTTTTAATATATTTAGAGAATTTGTATTGCCGGAATAAATAAATGAACAGGCAGTTTGTAAAAGACATTTGGCAGGTCGTATTCGATTCGATTCTTGCACACAAATTACGTTCAGGTTTAACTCTGACAGGAGTTATAGTCGGCACGGCAGTAGTCGCTTTGGTTGGAGCAGTTCTAACAGGACTTTCCCAGAGGGTGGCTGAAGTAACTGAGAAAAATTCACCGAATGTAGTTTATTTTACAAAACAAGAAAGAATCGGACCGTCGCTTCAAAGACCGACTGCTGAGGAAAGGCAGAGGAAAGAATTAACTTACGCAGATATAAAGGCTGTAGCAGAGCTTGAATCTCCTCTGGAAGTCTCGCCACAAAAAATACGCGGAAGTTATGGACCAAGTGCGAATGTTCCAAAATTGACTGCTAATAGCAAAACAGCAATAAATCCTTTGATATTAGGGGTTTGGGAAAATTATCCACAAGTTGCGAATGTTCCGATTGCTGAAGGTAGATTTTTTGTTGAGCAGGAAAGAAAAAATCGTTTACAGGTTGCTGTAATTGGTTCGGGAATTAAGAAACAGGTCTTTGAAGATAAAAATGCTATCGGAGAAACTATAAAGATAGATGGAAGGCTTTTTCGGGTTATTGGAGTGTTGAGTGAATCTTCAGGAGAAGGTGTAATCGGAAGCGATGAGATTGATGAAAGAGTCGTTTACATTCCGTTTGAAACATCTCAAAAACTTTATCCCGATATCGAAGAAAATACGATCGTTGTAAGAGCACCAAATGGTAGAGTTGATGAAGTCACCGAAGACGTAATAAATCTTCTACGGCAAAGGAGAGGTGTTTCTCCAAGTGAACCAAACAACTTTGGTGTAAATCGTGCCGAACAAATTTTTGATTTGGTAAATAATGTTATCAGCGGTCTTGGAGTCATAGTTGTCCCGATTGCTTTAGCAAGCCTCTTTGTGGGTGGTGTCGGGGTTATGAACATTATGCTCGTATCTGTTAAAGAACGAACGGCAGAGATCGGTATTCGAAGAGCGTTAGGAGCTACAAAAAGAGATGTTTTAGTACAGTTTTTATCAGAAGCAATGACATTAACCGGATTAGGTGGAGTGATTGGTATAACAGTTGGATTATTACTTGCATTTGCCTTTCGTGTGATTGTTAGTTTTCCGGCAGTAGTTCCAATTTGGGCAATAATTGCAGGGCTTCTTGCTTCTGTTTTAGTCGGTTTGATAGCTGGTATTTACCCTGCTGTCAGAGCTGCAAGGCTTGATCCTGTGGAAGCTATGAGAACGCCGTAAAATTTATTAAAGAGAAGTTTATAAAAAATACATTGAACAAGGGGAAGAAATCATATTATGAATCTAGATGGAAAAACAGTATTAGTTATTGGTGGAGGGCGCGGAATCGGACGTTGTTCCGCAGAATTTTTTTCGGATGCAAACGCTAATATAGTCATAAGCTCCCGGAATGAAGCAGAGCTGATGGAGTTAGAATATAAGCTTAATTCGAAAGGGAATCCGAATGTTTTGGCTTTGGCTGCTGATGCATCGGTAGAAGAAGACGTAAAATCACTCGTTGAACAAACAGTTCAACAGTTTGGTTCGATCGATTATTTAGTTCTTTCTGCTGGTAAAGGAATCTTAAAGCCTTTCGCCGAACTAACAGAGGAAGACTTTGATGAATTAATTAATGCCAACACAAAAACAGCATTTTTAGTTTTGAAAGAAGTTCTGCCAATTATGAAAGAGCAAAAATTTGGTCGAGTTGTGGCAATACCCGGAGTTTTAGGTAAAGCTCCGATGATGCAGGCATCAGCGTATTGTGCTGCAAAATATGCACTTACAGGAATGATAAAATGTCTTAAAGATGAATACAAACGCTTTGGAATCAGATTTTCATTGATGCATTTTGGAGGCGTTGATTCATCATTTTGGGACGATGTAACGATGAAGGTTCAGCGAAACAAAATGTTGTCTTTGGATGCCGCTGCAAGAGCAGTATTTTTTGCCGCAACACAGGAAGGTGAGGGGGTCATGTCTGAAATTGTATTGATGCCGGAAAATCACCAGATTATCTAAGCTAAACTTTTATTTTGCAAGAAAATTTAAGTCAGATTTTTTTAATAAAAAAATCTGACTTTTTTTAACTTTAAAGCTAAAGAAATTCTGAAAATTGCCGAAATGTAAATATTGGTGGAATCCCACGCTATCAATTATCCATACCAACTAAATTCAAAAGAGAATATAACATGTTAAAAACATTTGAAATCGAAGCACCAAAAACTACACTTTTAGATGAATTTTCAGAGCGACAAAAAATAGACATTGAACAGTTAGTTAAAACTAAATTATTTCCATTACCAAACAGTGTTAGCAGAATCCTTGAACTATTAAGAGATGTAAATGTAACAGCCAAAGAAATAGCTGATGTAATAAGCTATGATCCGATAATGGCAACCAGGGTTTTGAAATTAGCTAATTCACCTTTATATGCACTTCAGAGAGGCGTTACTACAATTCATCACGCAGTTTCTGCAGTTGGAATCAGATCAGTTTATGACATAGTAATGCTAGGCGTCGCTTCAGACAATTTCTCAAAGTTTATGCGATACAAAAATTCGGGAGTGTCGGTTTGGGAGCATTCTGTTGCAGTTGCAATTTCAGCACGTGAAATTTCGCAGTTCTTACAAATTCGTGGTACTGAAGAAGCTTTTACTTGCGGATTATTACACGACATAGGACAGACTTTGTTGTACCAAACAGATCCAAAACAATGTAAAGAGATTTTTGAAGCAAACAGCGAGGAAAAAGCGATCAGGATGGAAGAAGTTTTATTTGGTTACAACCATATGCAAGTAGGCTTTTTCGTAGCACATAATTGGGAATTACCTGAAGCTGTGTGTTCCGCGATTTTATATCATCACAAACCCAAAAAAGCACCACACGCATTAGTTATCTCCCACATAATTAATGTTGCGGACGACCTGGTGACAAAGAAAGGATTTGGGATGGACAAAATTTCCGACCAACTCCCTCAGTCTGAATCTGTTAGAGCTTTAAGATTGACGACAAATCAATTACAGATGGCTTGGGAAAAAACAGAGGAAAGTCTCTATGATGTTTTGAAGAACTTTAGGTAAAACATTGAAAAACTGAATTAATTTAAGAGTAGTTTTTGGTCAAAAACTACTCTTTTTTTACGTGTTAAGCCGATTTTTATTGACAAACTGTGGAAATCCACATTGAATTTTATCCGAGAATTCGACATTATTTACTTGCCTGCCTGCTTTATAGCATTTTTAGTGGAGTCAAATATATGTTTCGAATAGCATTTAATCTCATTATAATTTTATTCATAATCGGAGTTTGCGTATTTGCAATCTTTTAATCAAAGATTGGAGTTGTTAAACAAATACTATGTTAAAATAACTCGGAATGTGGATAGATAGAGTCCAAAAATTTTCCGGAATTGGTTGTATCTTAGCAATCGTTTTCAGCTTTTCTGCGTGTCCGAAAAGACTTGTCGGCGGATATGAAGTTAAAAACGGTAAGGTAATCTATAACGAAGGAATGAAAGGTTTAGGAACAACTCATTCGTTTGTTGTAGAAGGAGCGGATGCCAGTTCTTTCAAAGTAATTAATCGAAACTATGGCAAAGATAACAAGCACGCCTATTTAAGGGGCAAGAAAATTGCACAAAGTCATGGAGCAACATTTGAACTAATTGATGTACCCTACGCCAAAGACAAAAATCACGTCTATTATTCGAATGAAATTCTCAGTAAATATCCCAAAGATTTTAAGATTCTATTTAAGACAAAGCTAAACAAGTTTGAAACTATATACTCGACTGATGGTAGAGTTATTTTTTCAGGACGTAGAGAGTTCCTTCCCGGAGTTGTTGATGTTCCGACCTTTGAAATGATTGGGAAAACAGGGTATTTCCGCGATAAGAATAATGTTTACAAAAGAAACATAATCGAAGATGCTGATCCGGAAACTTTTAGGGTTGTTTCCAAACATAATGAAACCTTTGCTAGAGATAAAGCCTCTGTTTTTTATAATGGGTTAAAAGTTGAAAATTGCGATGTAAACACTCACAGAATCTTGGGTAAATACCATCACAGAGATGAAAAGCAGGTGTTTTTTGGACTAACTCCTCTAAGCGATGATCCGGATAATTTCAAAATTCTCTCAAATTCGTATTCCAAAGATAGTAAAAATGTTTATTGGAGCAAGAAAACGATTAGTGAAGACAGTGATAATTTCGTAGTGTTTCCCTCTGAAAGACAAGCTTCTTATGCAAAAGACAGCAAAAATGCATTTTGGGGGTATCGAAAGATCGAAGATGCTGACGTAAATACCTTTATTGGTTTAAATCATAATTATGCTAAAGACAAAAATCAGGTTTATTTTTCAGTAAATGTTGTAAATCCTCCAAAGATTTTGGAAAAAGCAGATCCTGAAACCTTTGCTCTAGTTAAAGGAGAAAAAAGAATTGATGCAAGAGATAAAAACAATAATTACAACTTTGGAACTATAAAGAAAAAGAAAAAATAAATCCCAAAAATTAGCTGACTAAAAGTGCTGAAAAAAAACTGCACTTTTTTTATTTTTTTTCTAAAGTTTTATTTAGGGACTGCCGATAAGCAAGGTAGGCTTTTCGCCGATCAACAACTCATATTGGCAATTTATACAAAAATATCCCTATGCTACAACAAAATACAGGTCAGCTTTCGCATCCAATCCCCGTCCCTAAAAAAAGAATTGAAATAGATTCTCTTGTTGACCAAAAAATGCCCCCATCGCCAAATGGGCTCTTGCGCTTGTCTGAATTGCTTCGAGATTATAATTCTTCCAGAAGTGCAATAGTTCGGGCAATCAGCCACGACCCGATTCTAACGGCAAGGGTTTTGCGTTTGGCGAACTCGCCAATTTACTCGCTTGAAAGAGAAATCGTACTGGTTGACACTGCCGTAACAGCAATCGGGAATCAGTCGATTTACGACATAGTTATAGTCGAAATGGCAGCAAGGACATTTAATAAAGGCATAAATCAAACTGAAGTATCTCAAAAAGTTTGGGAGCATTCATTGGCAGTTGCAATCATAGCCCGTGAGATAAGCGGTGTTCTTGAAATGCGTGGACTTGAGGAAGCATTTATTTGTGGCTTATTACACGATTTTGGCAAATTTGTACTCTTAAATCACGATTCGGAAGATTATGAAGAAATCTTAAAAATCAATAATGAATTTGAGATGCTCAAGGCAGAGTTTGATACTTATGGATATACTCACGCCGAGGTTGGCTCGTTAGTGGCAAGACGCTGGAATTTACCTGATGAAGTCTGTTATTCGATTTTAAATCATCATAATCCCACTCAATCCGAACAACCAAAAATTGTTGAGCATATTATAGACATAGCCGATATTTTAGCCAACATAAATGGGTATGGAGTCCGAAGTGAGGAAGAAGAAAAACTAAATTACTCTGAATCGGCTATGAAACTAGGTTTTTCAGAAAACTTTATCGAAAACGTTTGGGAAGGAACGAAAGATAAAGTCACTGAAGTTATAAATTCATTCAAATAAGTTCAGAAATCTTTTGAATAGATTCAGAACTACTTTCTCCTAAATGTAAACGCAAAGCACGCCTCTGTCTTTCAAGTAAAACTTGAAAATCACCGCGTGCTTGTGCTGTTTTTACAACGCCAAAAGTGTATTTTTGTTCAGGAACATCGAAATCAACTGAATCATCTGAAGTAATTTGAAGGAAAACTCCATTATTTGCTCCGCCTTTGTAAGCTTGTCCTGTCGAATGCAAAAACCTAGGTCCAAAACCCAAGCAGGTAGCTACATTGTACTTACTTAATATTTTGTGTCGGATATCTTGTAAATCTTCTTCATTGCTTGCATTCATTTCAATATATGCGAGTAATGCGAAGTAATCATTTTCTTTAATTCTGGATAAGTGAGCTTTGAGATAATTTGCAAGTGATTTATCTTCACCAACAATTTCATTTAATTCATTTAAGTTTCCCTGATTTGTGAATAATTTAATTCCATTTTCTTCATAAAAAGCATCTTCCCTGGGTAATTCGCCAGTCTCTTCATATTTCTCAGTTATCTTTCTTGCTTCAACTTTTGCTGATTCAACATCGGGTTGATTAAATGGATTGATATTCATGATCGAACCAGCAACAGCTGTTGCAAACTCCCATCGGAAGAATTCTTGTCCGAGGTCTGATTTTTCGTTTAATTCAATTTTTATGAGAGGCAGTCCTGATTTTTCTATTTCGATAATCTTATTGGCTTGTTCTTCATCAAAATTGTCTTTTAATTTGAGATATACAAAAACTCTGTCATTACCATAATTCTCAGCATCTTGTACCTTTTCGCGGTCAACTGGGATTATTGAAACTCCTTCTTTACCCGTGCTTTCTGCGACCAGTTGTTCAAGCCATGCTCCAAGATCATAAATTTCAGGAGATGTGAAAATAGTTAATTTGTCACGTCCTAAATTATGACAAACGCCTAAAATCGTTCCTAGAAAAACTCCCGGGTTTTCACTCGGAACGTGAGATTTGCAGGCGTGAACCATTTCCATTGCATTATCTAAATATTCTTTCACATCAAGTTGCATCGCTGCCGCAGGAGTTATACCAAAAGCTGAGAGAGCAGAAAATCTGCCACCGACGGTCGGTTCTCCGTAAAAAACTTTCCTAAAACCGTCACGCTTGGCAATTTTTTCAAGTTTTGAATCGGGATCAGTCACAGCAACAAAATTTTCCCCCGCCTTATCTTCACCGACTGCATTGCAGGTTAATTTGTAAAAATACTGTTTGAAAATATTAGTTTCGAGAGTCGAACCTGATTTACTTGAAACAATAAAAAGTGTTTTAGCAACATCAATTTTATTTTCAATTGATTTGATGTAAGCGGGAACTGTTGAATCCAAAACGTGAAAATTTCCGATCCCAAAAGTTTCAGCTAAGACCTCAGGACATAGGGAAGAACCGCCCATCCCACATAAAACTATGTCGGAAAATCCGGTATTTTTTATGTCTTCGGCAAACGCTTGATAGGCTTCGATATTCTTTATTTCATCTTCAACAATATCCAGCCAACCGAGCCATTTATTCTCGTCATCGTCTGTCCAAACGCTAGCGTCTTTATTCCAGATGCGTCCAATTTTGTCTTGTTTTTTCCATTTGTCAAACTTCAAACGTACGGCATTTTCAATTTTTTCGGGAAGTGAATAAGTAGATTGATTTAGCATTTCTAAATCATAAATTAGCTTGTAACAAATCACAAAATCACTTTCCGAATTTGGAAACCCTTTTTTCAATCTTTCCGTATAACCCCGAAAAAATACAAAAAAATTAAATTAAATTATGAAAATTCTTAAATTGTCCGTATTTATTTTTGTAGCAATTTTCGCTACCAGTTTTGCGTCTGCACAGGAAGTTACGTTGCCACGCAAAGCGTTAATTGGTGTTGGGATGGCACCGCTAACACAGGAAATAGCTGATAAGAACAAAATAAAAATCGGCGATGGCGTTTCGATCACGCAAATTGTCCCAAATTCAACCGCTCAAGCACTTGGAATAAAAGTTGGTGACATAATTACCAAAATCAATGACAAAAAGATAGATTCGCCACAAAAAATGGTTCAAGTAGCAGGAAAACTAATTGATGGCGAAAAATTTAGTATTGAATTAATTTCCGATGGAAAGAAACAAACTAAAACCGGAAAAGCAAAAGGCAGACCAAAAGAATCAACGCCATATTCCGATGTTCGTTATGATGCAATCGAATACGAACTTGGAAAATTAAGAACAATCGTCCATATTCCCAAGGACAAAAAAGGAAAGCTTCCCGCCGTATTTTTCTTGCAAGGCTATCCGTGTCAATCTCAAGAATTCATACCCAATTTTGAAACTCCTGATAAAAGATTGATGGTTGATTGGATCAAAGCAGGCTACGTTGTGTATCGAGTCGAACGCCCGAATATCGGTGACTCACAAACTACAAAAGACTGCCGAGATATTAATTTTGATGAAGAAGTTGCAGGAAATCTAGCGGCATATAAAGCACTTTTGAAATATGATTTTGTTGATAAAGATAACGTATTTTTGTTCGGTCATTCGCTGGGAAGCAATGTCGCTCCATTTTTAACCGAGCCACAACATCCAAAAGGAATAATTATTTATGGTGCTTTGATTCGCTCTTGGTTTGAATATTTTATAGATATTTTCCGTGTCCAACGAACCTATTTTGGCAATTCAAGACCGACGGCGGAAGCAAGTGCGAGAGATTATATTCCAGCTCTATACGCTTGGCTCGAAGAAGGCAAAAGCCCTGAAGAAATGAAAAAAGACCCGAAACTAAAAGCCATTCTCGAAGCCCCAAGCAATCCGCTTAACAACTCAGGAAACTACTTTTTCGGAAGGCATTATAATTTTTGGCACACGATGAACAAAAAGCGTATGAGCAAAGCCTGGAGCGAAGTGAAAAGCAATGTTCTAGCTGCTCACGGCGAATTTGACGTGCAAGCAATAAACGATAGAGACGCAAAAAGTATTGCCGAAGTCGTTAATGAATCAAATCCCGGAAAAGGCAAGTATTTGCTAATTCCCAAAGCAGACCACGGGTTTTTGAAAGCCGAGTCTTATCAACAAATAATTGGTGTGATGAACAGCGGACAGATGCCAATCTATATGCAACAAAACTACAATCCTGAAATTGCAATTAAAACAACTGAATGGATGGCGGAACTCAGCAAGCCTTGAGCAAAAATGAATATAACTTTCATTTTAAGAAATTGCCTTGTAAAATCGCTTTATGAAAAACTTGGTAATTTCTTTTTTGTTTCTTTTAGTTTTTGTATCTTCAAATCTCGCTCAAATAAATTGTGTTGAAAATGCAAAAGTCATCAAACCAAATCTTTCCGAAAAAGCGGAAAAGGTTTACAATGAAAATCTTGAGAAAGCGAAAGTTGATTACAAGAGAACTCCAAACTCCGCGGATGCGATAATCTGGCTTGGACGGCGGACAGCTTACCTTGGAAATTATAAAGAAGCAATAAAAATCTATACTAAAGGAATTGAAAAACATCCTAAAGATGCACGTATGTATCGCCATCGCGGACATCGCTTAATTTCAATTCGTTGCTTTGATGATGCAATAAAAGATTTCAAAACAGCCGCAAAATTAATCAAAGGAACGCCCGACCAAGTTGAACCTGACGGATTGCCAAATGCACGCAACATTCCAACGTCAACTCTCCAATCAAACATCTGGTATCATCTAGGTCTCGCTTATTACATCAAAGGTGATTTCAAAAAAGCCTCAAAAGCTTACAAAAACTGCTTAAAAGTTTCCAAAAACCCAGATATGCTTGTCGCTACGATGAATTGGCATTACGTTACACTCAGACGTTTGGGCAAAGATGAAAAAGCTAAAAAAGCGATTACTACAATTAAAGATAATCTCGATATAATCGAAAATGACAGCTATTACAAACTAATCAAACTCTATCAAGGCAAAATCAAAGCCGAATCTCTCGCAAAAGAAATCGGCTCAGACACAAACAATCTTAACAACGCCTCAATGGGATATGGTTTAGGAAATTATTATTTAATCAACGGTCAAAAAGAAAAAGCAACAGAAATTTTCAAACAAATAACAAGCGGAAACCAATGGTCAAGCTTTGGCTTCATCACGGCAGAAGCAGAATTGAAAAGGTAAAATTAGTTATTTTTTTGTTGAAATTATCTTGTCACTAAACAAGGATTTATATAGTTGATTCGCTAAATTCATATTTAAAGTTTTAAGTCTTGAATAGGATTTGATTGCTAAACCGCGTTTTCTTTTTGCTAAATAGATAGTTGCGAGATTGAAATGGGCTTCGTCGTAATTTGGGTTTAGCAAAAGAGCTTTTTTGAAATTTGCGATGGCTTTTTTGTCTTTTCCGGCACGACTAAGAGCACAACCTAAGTTATTGAAAACAACTGCATCTTTTGGTGCGAGGTGTGAGGCTTTGATTAGTGTTTTTATAGCTTTTTTGTGTTCGCCTAATTTTGATAAAGCCATGCCCAAATCGTTGTATGCAGATATATATTTTGGGTTGATTCTAATTGCGAGACTGAGTTCTGCAACAGCTTCTTTGTTCTTTCTCATGTGGTAATACGTAGTTCCTAGGTTTCTGTGAGCTTCGGCAAAGTCAGAGTTTAGATTAATTGCTTGCTTAAAGTTTGCGATTGCTTTTTCATAAAAACCCAAATCGCTGTAAACAGCACCGAGATTGTTATAAGCCCATGCGTTTTGCGGGTTTAATTTTATAGAGTTTTCAAGATTTTTTATTGCTTTTTGGTGTTTCCCTGATTTATGCAAGAGCGTTCCTTGATTATATAAAGCGTTTGCTCTTTCAATTTGTGAATTTTGATTTTGTGCAGATACCAAAAAAAATATTCCAAAAATCAGAAAAATGTTTATAATAATGGCTATGCGTATCATTTTGACCTCCAAAGTTTAAATACTTAGTTGGTTATGATTGCCCCGACAATTCCTTTTCGAGTTTGAAATGCCGGAGCAATCGAGGAGCTATGAAGTTGCTATCATTCAACTTCGTTTAGCACAATAAAGGTAATGGATTCAGGCTTTTAAAATCTTTCCAAAAACCTTACTTTTTCTTGAAAGTTTTTTCGTAAAGTCTTGAAAAAGTGCTATGAACGCTCAAAAAAAATGTCTTTACGAGTTCGGCTCGTTCCAACTCGACCCCGCGGAACATACCCTGTTGCACGATGGTAAAATCGTGTCCCTAACTCCAAAAGTTTTCGATACTTTACTTATCCTGGTTGAGAATAATGGACATCTTGTCGAAAAAGACGAACTCCTAGAAAAGGTTTGGGCGGATACAATTGTTGAAGAGGCAAACCTAGCAAAGAATATTTCGATTTTAAGAAAAGTTCTTTCCCAAAATGGATTGGAAGAACCTTTTATCGAAACCGTTCCAAAACACGGTTATCGTTTTGTTGCTCTGGTAAAAGAAATTGATGGCAGAAAATCTCAACTAACAGACAAAAAAAACAAACTATTTCAACAATCAAAAACAAAAATTAGCATCATTTTAGCTGTCTTGTTTATTTCAATTTTTGCAGTTGGCTACTACTTTTTTTCAAACAAGGAAAAAATACCCGTATTGACAGACAAGGATGTTATTTTACTAATAGATTTTGAGAACAAGACGGGGGAGGAAATTTTTGATGGAACACTAAAACGGGGATTGACTATAGCACTTAAGCAGTCACCATTTTTGAGTATCTTTCACGATGCTAAGGCACATAAAACGCTAAAACTAATGAAACGCGATCCCAAAGAACCAATTACCAGAGAGTTTGGGCGGGAAATTTGCCAGCGAAACGGACTCAAAGCTTATATTGTCGGTACAATTTCTAAATTGGGAGACCTTTACATTATCAGTCTCGACGCGGTCAATGCATTGACTGGAGAAAAGATCGCCCTCGCTCAAGCATCGGCAGAATCACAAAATGAGGTTTTGGATGCGTTGTCTGAGGTAGCAACAAAGATGCGAGAAAAACTTGGAGAGCCACTTTCCCAAATCGAAAAATTTGAAAAACCGCTTCCCAAAATCACTACCTCGTCGCTCGAAGCTCTCAAAGCATTCTCCACTGATTGGAAAGAACGCAAAGAGAGAGTCGCACTGCTCAAGCGAGCCATCGAATTGGATCCGAATTTTGCAATGGCATATATCCAGCTTTCAAATCAATATTCCGTCACACAAAAATTTGAACTGAGGGATAAGATGATCAATAAAGCCTTTGAATTGAGGCATCGGGTAAGTGAAAGAGAGAGGCTTATTATCGAAAGTTACTACTACTGGCATTTGCATGAAGACTTTCATAAAACGATTGAGCTGGATAAACTCGGAATTAAGCTTTTTCCCCGCGAGGCAGCCGGTCGAAAGATTGATATGGGTTGGAGTTATATAGTCGCGGGACAGCACGAAAAAGCCATCGTCGAGCTAAAGGAATCGCTTAGACTTGACCCGAATATGGAAGGTTCCTATGGAAATTTAGCTTTCGCTCTTCTAAACCTCAACCGTTTTGAAGAGTCTAAAAAGTACATATTTTTATTAAAGCAAAGAGGATTTCAAAGGGTTAGCGGTGTGAATACGCACCTTTATCACATCGCAAAAATCGAGGGTGACTTTCCGGAAGCTCAAAAACAGCTCGATTGGCTTGCGAAAAATGACAAAGAAGCGGTAAGAATTCAGCTTCTCTACGAAACCGCTGCCTTCAAGGGCAGATGGAATGAATCAGAAACGCTATTCAAAAAACTACAAACTTTTAGAGATAAAGCCGGAACTGAAGGTCCTGTGAGGCATGCCGAGCGAGCCGCATATCTCGGAAACTGCGAAAAAGCTCTTAAATTAACAAAGAACGCAATAAAGGAAAATAATTTTGGATTCAAAGGTCTGGCGGTTAAAGTTCTTGCAATGTGTGGTGATAGTGCAAAGGCGAAGCCCTATGTTGAAGAATGGAAAATAGAATACCCGAGATCTACACTTCGCAACGGATTGTCCATTCCAATTATCGAAGCATGGATCGAACTGATAAAAAGAAATCCTGAAAAATCAATAGATTTATTGGAAAGAACGAGACCTTACGAACGTTCTCTTATGGCAAGATTTCGACCGCAGTATCTGCGAGGTCAGGCGTATTTGCAACTAGGCGAAAAAGACAAGGCGGTCGTTGAATTCCAAAACATACTCGACCATCGCGGCGAAGCCCCTTTATCAGTTCTTTATCCACTTGCTCAATTAGGCAAAGCACGAGCGATTAAGGACAAGTTAGAATACGAAAAGTTTTTTGAGATGTGGAAATATGCTGATGAAGATTTGCCGATTTTGATTGAAGCCAAAAAGGAGTATGAGAAATTGAAATGAGTAACGAATGTAAAAAAATCTATCAATTTGGCTCTTTCAAACTTGATTCTGCCGAGCACACCCTATCACTAGATGATGAGATTATACCTTTAACACCGAAGGTCTTTGACACCCTCTTAATTTTGATTGAAAACAACGGTCACTTAGTTGAAAGAGAAGAATTACTTGAAAAGGTTTGGGCAGATTCAATAGTCGAAGAAGCGAATCTCGCTAAAAACATCTCAATTCTACGAAAAACTCTTTCGAATAATGGATTGGGGGATTCATTTATCGAAACTGTTCCAAAACGCGGCTATCGTTTTACTGCCAAGGTTAAAGAAATAAATGATGAAGAATCTCGGTCGAAAAAAGAACCTTCTCAAACCAATTTAGTTCAAAAAATTCCAAAAGCAAAAATTGCAATTATCGCAACGGTTTTAATTATTTCGGCTTTAGCAATCGGTTTTTACTTTTATTCAGATCCTTCGAAAGCAAATGCCTTGACTAATAAAGATGTCATTTTGCTGGCAGATTTTGAGAATACAACTAGCGAAGATATTTTTGATGGAACTCTCAAACAAGGACTTTGGAAACAACTTTGGCAATCACCTTTTTTGAGCATATTTCCTGATGAACAGGCAAGAAATACACTCAAATTGATGAAGCGTTCAAGGAATGAACGCATTACACGCGAATTAGCGAGGGAAATTTGCCAAAGACGAGGTTTAAAGGCATACGTTGTCGGAACAATTTCAAAATTCGGAACTGCTTACGCTCTAACTCTGGAGGCGGTAAATAGCGTTAACGGCGAAAAATTTGCGATAACCCAGGTTGAAGCCCAAAATAAAGAAAAGATTTTACAAGCACTTTCGGCAGCCTCCACCGAAATGCGTAAAAAACTCGGAGAATCACTTACGACGATTGAGAAATTTGACAAACCTCTTGAAGCGACTACTAACTCCTTGGAAGCACTAGAAGCTTATTCTGACGCAGTAGATGTAATCGCCAATGGTAAGGAAAATGAATCATTACCGCATTTCAAACAAGCCATTAAGTTAGACCCTAACTTTGCGATGGCTTATCTAAGAATTGGGGGCAATTATATCGCACTTGAAAAATATGAACTTGCCAATGAGTCCTTTCACAAGTCTTTTGAGTTGCGAGATCATGCGAGCGACCGCGAAAGAGTTCTTATTGAAAGCACCTATTATTATTTTATACATAGAGACATAAATAAAAGTAAGGGAATTTTAAAGGTTGCTAAAAGAAACTATCCTCGTGATGCAGCGATAAGAACTTTTCTAGCATATTATTATTTGCAATTAGGAAAAATTGAAGACGCTTTTAAGGAACATAAAGACCTAAATAAAATACTGAATGAAGCCAAGTCGGCTGAAATTGAATTTCAAAGCTATGCCTTTTCGGTTAATCCCAATTTTCAAATGGGTATAATTAAGGTTTTTCAAGGAGAAACCGATAAAGCAAAAGAATTTTTCAAGCAAAGAAATTCGAGTGTCTGTCTTGGCTGGCTTCACGCTATCGCATTTATGGAAGGAGATGAAAGGGAATTAAATAAAATAAAAAAACTGAATAAAAATCGAGATGGCGGCGAATGTAATGACTTGATTTTACAGGCAACCGAGGACGCATTCAAAGGAAAATGGCAAGCGTCTAAGCAGTCCTTTAAAAAACTTTTGGCTCGTGCACAAAAAGAAAATAACAAGGAGAAGGAAATGCTCAATTCTGTTGCATATGCGGCAATGGCACCAAAATTTGGTGACTGTTCAATGACTAAAACACTTGAAACGTCTTCAGTAGATTTTTACATAATAAGTATTCCTATAATATTTTCTCCGCTTGAATTAGCCCATTGCGGCAAATTGGTTGAGGCTGAAAAACAGATAAATAAACTTAAAGAAAAATATCCGAATGGAACTTTGGAAAATGGTTTGTGGATTCCGTTGTTCAAAGCTCGGATTGAACTGGAAAAAGGCAATGCCAAAGAAGCCATAAAGTTAATGGAGAATGCAAAAGAATATGAATGGGCGTATGGCTCGTGGTTTTATCCACAATACGTTAAGGCACAAGCCTATTTAAAGTTAGGTGAGAATGAAAAGGCAAAAGCTGAATTTCAAAAGATTCTCAATAATCGTGGCAGAGGACCACTTTCACCTGTTTATCCTTTGGCTCAATTGGGAAAAGCGAGAGCGATGAAAGACAGAAAAGAATATGATAAGTTTTTTGAATATTGGAAAGACGCCGATAAAGATTTAGAGATTTTAGTTGAAGCTAAAAAAGAATATGAGAATTTGCAATGAATTTATTTCAACCAATCCAAAAACATCTCTTCCTGCCTATGAAAAGCGTGTTCGGGATTATTTTCTTTTGTAATTGGTAATTTGAAAAATACGGAAAGTTGTTCTTGTATGCCCGATTTTCCTTGCTGTTTTGCTAAATCTAGACAGCATGCAATTTCGATTGCTAGAGGTGCGGCGAGGATTGAATCTTTGCATAAGAAATTTACTTTTATTTGCATTGATTGCCCAAGAAAACCTGTTACGTCAATGTTGTCCCAAGCCTCTTTGTTGTCGCCGCGTGGTTTGTAATAACGTATGTCAACAATGTGATCTTCAACTTCGTATCCTAAAATATTTCTGAGAACTGAAGCTTTTGTCTTCACTTTTGAACGCAAAGAATCTTCATTTGATAAAGCCAGTCCATCACGGTTACCAAGTATGTTTGTTGAATACCAACCGTCAACTTTTAACGCACGGGATTTTAGAGCAGGTGCGAGAACAGTTTTAATAAATGTCTGTCCTGTTTTGCCATCTTTTCCAGCAATTGGAACACCATTTTTTTCAGCAAATTCAATTAATGCAGGAATGTCTGCGGAAACTGATGGTGTGAAATTTCCATAAGGCACATTTTCGGAAATTGACGCATAAGCATAAAGCATTGCAGGCGATATTTCGTTTGAATTTTCGTTGAGTGCTTTTTCAAAGTTCTCCAAATTTGCGAAAGTTTCGCTTGCTTCATCAACAAGTTTTTCGGTTGATGCTAGATTGATTACAACTGCTTCATCACAGATTTCTTTGAATTCTTGCAAATTCTGTTTTATCCGTTCGATTGTTTGGCGATGTGAGTTTTCGGTTATTAAATTTTCACCTTCGATATTTGCAAGAAAGCTCTTATTTCCAACAGATTGCCAAGGTTTTATATTGGTTAATTCCTTTTCAATATTTACAAATTGTTTGTGAGACAAAACATCATGTTCGGTGGCGGCTTCGGCTAAATTCGCTTCATTCAAATCCCAACCTGCAAAAACTATATTTTCATATTTCGCTAAATCGCCTTCGAAATCTGCAAGTGGTAACCCTTCCGTGCCGATTACACCCTTTTTCAAAAGTTCAATTCCAGCCACCATTGTTGTGCCAACCGCACCGCCGAGTCCGATGATTGCTATGCCCAATTTCTTTTCGCTCATAAGGAAATAGATTTTACAACTTACATCATTTTTTCACCACAAGGGACGTGTAGAATAAAAAAATTTCGGTCTTAATTATTCACAAAACTTTTGGTTTAAAAGATACTTAAAACCTTAAAAATTTTAGACTTTTGCCAGTCAAAATCTGCCGCCTAATATGATAAAATTGTTGTAAGAATAGATTTGAAAAAAGGAGGTACAAAATGGGCATAGAAACTAGATTATTTAAGAGTGAAGAACGAAAAACGAAGGCAGAAGTTAGTGAGTTTTTACGGCAACTTGCCGAGAAAATTGATGCCGGACAAGTTATCTTACAAAAAGGTAATGAGGAACTTATTTTGGACTTGCCCGAGAATTTGGTTTTAGAAATTCAGGTTGAAGATGAAGACAAAGGAACAAAAGGAACTCAGCATAGTCTGGAAGTAGAAATCAAATGGTACGATGGCGAGACTGAAGAAGAAGGAACATTGCGTTTAGGTTAAAAAATAAGTACTAAAAATAACTAGCCGCAAATCTACACTAATAAAATTAACTTTAAACAAAAAGTAATGTCATTTGCGGCTTCCTTTAAATTCTTGAATAACAAGGTTGAATCTATCTCTTATAAATTAAGGTTAGCTTTTTATGTTTTTTCTTAGCAAAAAATCCAATCACTCCACCAATTCCAGCTCCGTAAATAGCTAATGCAAAAGGAGCTATTGCCGCTTGACCGTCGCCTTTGGCAGAATCAGATGCTAGATAAATTGATCCTGCTCCTGCACCAACACCAGCTCCAATCAAAGCCCCTTTTCCAATATTTCTTCCGTTTACAAAAAGCAATGCTCGCCAAACTTTTCTGACATCACTTCGACTATATCTTTGCTCATTGTTTGTAAGAGAGTTTTTACCCGCTATTCTCAAAACCAAACTATTTGAATCTACAGACTTGATAACACCATATTTCATTCCACTTCTTGTTTTTACTGCAACTTCTTCATTTACAAGACTTTCGACCGCTGACCAATCTTTTTTTGATTGTGCAAAAACCAAACTGCTCGAAACTAAAAGAAATGAACTAATTGTTAAAACTGAAAGTAATTTTCTAAACATTTATTTATCACTCCATTAAGATTTATTGTGTAAAACTTGTTTAGAATATGTAACTTTTATGTGTGTGAGAGATTAGCTGTGATACTTTTTCGGAGTGTCATATTCAAGCGTGAAGATTCAAGTTGATTAACAAATAGCAGTTCCTGTTTATTTGTTAATCTCTTTTTCATTTCTTACACTTATTAATACAAAACTCTTTTTTTTACTTATATTTATGATTGTTTGTCTGAATTGTGAAAACAAATTTGAGGGAGAATTTTGCAATCTCTGTGGGCAAAGTTCTTCAACCCATCGTTTCACAATGCGTGAATGGAGTAAGGAAATTCCACACAAACTCCTCAATATCGAAAAAGGATTTTTCGGGACAATGAAGTCTCTATTTTTGCGTCCGGGAATCTCTATTCGTCAATACTTAAAAGGTAAGAGGAAACTGCTGATTAACCCATTTGTCTATGTTTTGGTTATGTGCGGAGTTTACATTGTTTTGAGTAGTATGTTTGCTCAAAATCCCGCTTTGGAAGTTACGGAAAATCAAGAATTAACAAAGGACATATTTAAACTCTCAGCATATATTCAGAAGGAATATTACAAAATTATAATTGTGATAATGATTTTGCCGATGACTATCGGTACTTGTATTGCTTACATTCGATCGAATTATAATTTCGCTGAAAATTTAGTTCTAAATGCTTATCTGATCGGGCAACTTGTGATCGGTGACATGATACTGCTTTTCCTAGGTTTGATATTGGAATTTGAAACAAATAAAAATGTTTTTCTGCTTGCTGATTTATTTCTTAAATATCCTTATTGGTTTTGGGTTTATTATAATTTTTTTAAGCCATCAAAATGGTATTTTGGGATACTACAGTTCATTCTTTCATTGATTATTGTAAATATAGGTTTGGCGACTATGTTATTCATAACTGCCTTTATTTTCAGAATATTTCAAAGCTAAAATTGAATTAGAAACCTACTACTTGGAGTTGAATTTTTTGATTATTTCAATATATTCCTTTGAACCTTCACGCAGTTTTCTTTCTTGCGTTTCAAAATCAACTTCGTAAAGCCCGAATTTCATCGAATAGCCTTCTGCCCATTCAAAATTATCTATCAAAGACCAATAGTAATAACCGCGTATGTCAAAACCATCTTTGATCGCTTTAGAAACAGCATAAAGGCTTTGTTTGATAAATTTTCCGCGACGGTCATCCTTGGCGTCGGCGATTCCGTTTTCAGTAATGATAATCGGCTTGCCGAGTTTTGAAACTTCTTCGATGGCTCGATAAATTCCTTCAGGGTAAATGGTGTATGACATATCTGTCATTTCTTCGCCTTCAACAGCGATGCTTTGTGTGGCTTTACGAAAATCAAAATCAAATTTGTATGCGTGGTGCGAATAATAATTTAAGCCGATAAAATCAATTGTATTCGGTGCTTCCAAATCCGTGTAACTTCGAGAAGTTTCAAATGGCAAGAGATAATTCATCGTTCCCGTTCGGAAAAAGCTTAAAGTTGTTTCATTAAAAATATTGCTCGAAATTCGTGCAATTGCCCAATCGCCAAGATGCCAACGACGTAAAGGTTCAAATTGAAAAGTGCTTTGGACAATCCCAATTTGAACAGTTGGTTCATGTTTCTTTAGTTCTTTGTAGGTTTTAACGTGAGCTTTTAAGATATTTTCAAAAACAATTCCGGCAGTTACGGGACTATAAATTCCGGGTGGAAATTCGGTTATGAAATATCCGCCCGTTATGTAAACATTCGGCTCGTTAAAAGTACACCAATATTTCACACGATCTTTATAGCGTGCAAAAACTCGTTGGGAAAACTCAACAAAATACTTGATATTTTCTTCGTTTTCAAACGCTCCAAGTTCTTCAAACCAAATAGGATGCGTAAAATGATGAAGCGTAATCATCGGCTCGATTCCGTTTTTAAGCAGAGCATTGATCACATCGTCATAATGCTGCAAAGCGTCTTCGTTAAAAGTATCTTTATCCGGTTGGATCTTGCTCCAAGCAAGTGAAAACCTATAAGAATTAACGCCCAATTCTTTCATCAATTCAATGTCTTTTTCATAAAGTTCCCATTGATTTGCCGCCTTGCCCGAAACATCGCCAGTTTTGATTCGGGGCTCGCCATTCTCGTTCTTTTGCTTTTCCCAAGCTGCCCAATTTGAGTTTTCATTATTGCCCTCAACCTGATGAGCCGCCGTCGCTGTTCCCCACAAAAAATCATCAGGGAATTCTGAATCTTCCGTATCAATTTCAGACCAGTCCCATTTTGTTTGCGGATGTTTGAAATGCAGATAAGTATTGGTAGCCAAATAAGCAAGCGGTAAAGCAGACAATGCTGAAAGTAATGTTTTGAGAAGTTTATTCATAATTGCTTCAAAACTTTATAATCTAGATTCTTTAGTATGAAAATCAAATGCTGATGTTAATTCATCTTCATTTATTAAGTCAGAGATTGTCTTCTCAATATTTTCAATAGTCATATTTTCAACCAAAATCATATCTGAACAATAAAAATATAAACCCGATGAACATTCACCCGTTTTTTTATATTTATTAAATAGAGTTTGAAGATTCTTTAAAGTAAAAAAGGTAGCTGTATATAAATCACCATTATCGAACTTAACTTGAACATCAACATTATCATCTTTTTTATTTAACTTTTTCTTTTCGCCAGCAAAAACTGTGATAGTGTAATTCTCTTTTTCAATTTCAATATAAGGCATACTTTCAATGTTTCTTCTTTGAGAAAAATAATTATTAAATTCCTTTCTTATAAATCGCACCATTCGCAATTTTTCCAAGCGTTGCGACGAACAAATTAAAGTTTGCAAAGCGTTTGTCGTTTGTAAAACCTTTTGCAAAGCGATAGTAAATTTGTTGAGCGATAACGGCAATTTTGAATGTTCCAAAGACGTAATAATAAAGTATGTTTGATAAATCTTTGCCTGATTTTTCGGCATACATTTCGGCTAATTCTTGGCGAGTTATGTTTTCCATCAAAACTCTTGGATTAAATGGCATCGAGAGCATTTCTTCGCCGACTTCTTTTGACATCCAATAGCCGAGCGTCGTGCCAAAATCCATCAAAGGCGAGCCGATTGTCGTCATTTCCCAATCGAGAACCGCGGTTATTTCAGTCAAATCATTAGGGCTTAGCATAATGTTGTCGAATTTATAATCATTATGCACCAGCGAAGCGGAATCATCTTTGGGAATGTTTTCATTTAACCATTCAATCGCAAACTCCAACTCTTTCCATTCGTCAGTCTTGGCATTGTAATAACGCTTCGTCCAGCCTTCAACTTGCCGTTTTGTATATCCTTCAGGTTTTCCTAAATCTTCGAGTCCAGCTTTTTTGTAATCAAGAGAATGAAGTTCAACCAAGTTTTCTATGAATGATTCACAAACCTTTCGTTGTATATCATTTGAATTTTCTAACTCAGACGGTGATTTCCCACGAATTATCAAACCTTTTCGGCGTTCCATAAGATAAAACTCCGAACCGATTATGTTTTCATCGTCACAATAAACTAAAGGCTTTGGAGCAGGCGAATAAACTTTTGAGAGTTTTGATAAAACATTGAATTCACGCGACATATCATGTGCAGATTTAACTTTATTTCCAAAAGGCGGACGGCGTAAAACAGATTCGTTTCCGCCAATTTTAATGCAGTAAGTTAGATTTGAAGCACCGGCGGGAAATTGTGAAATTTCAATTTCTCCATCAGTTTTAGGCATGTTTTTACTTAAATAATCTGCAAGTTTTTTTGTGTCTAATTCTTCGCCTTTGCGAATCGGTTTTGTGTCGCTCATAAATAAAGATTTAACCGCATAGAATGGCAAAAACGCAAAGAGAATTCTGAAATTGGATGAATATTTAATACATAATAGAAAAATATGCTATAAAATTAGATAATTTTCTAAAAATCTCCCCATACAAAACAGTTATGAATAAATCAAAATTAATATCATCTATCGCATTGATCTTTGCTTTTTCGATTATTGTATTTTCGCAATCAAAACCCAATTTGAAAGGAACCTGGACGGAATATAGAGCCGGTGGTAAGAAAGTTACAGCCTACAAGGTTAAAATTTTTCAAATCAATGGAGTTACGACAATTAGCATGGCTGGAAGCCGTGTAACTGCAATAATTAGAGGAAACAAGATCACTTGGCGAAACTCGAATGCTTCTGGAACGATTGTAAATAACGGTAATAGAATTAACTGGGCAGATGGAAGTTTTTGGGTAAAACAAATTACTTCAAAGCCTAAGCCGAAAACTAGACCATCAACTCGTCCAACTCCAAGAACTACGCCACCCCCACAAAGAACAACTTCAAAAAAAACTTTGCCACCGATAGATCCTGTACCCAAAAGAGTTTCAGTTGAGCAAAGATGCTTCAATATGGTGCAAGGAAAAGTTGCTTGGAGAAAAAATGGAAGCAAACGTTGGGCAGACAATAATGTGAGAAGTCTTTGTGCGGGAACAAAAAATCCAAGTGCATTAGTGGCTTGTTTCAAATCTCAAATCAACCAAAACAAAAATTGGACAACTGCAAGGAATTATTGCAAACGCAACTCGCCTAAACGAACAAATACAGGATTACCGGTTTCCACAAATAACAGAATTAATCTAACTGGCGAATGGACTGTATATTTTGCCGATGGAAAAGTTGCATCAGTTACATCTACTATTGTGCAAAATGGTCGAACCTTCACATTTGATACTGGAATTGGAGACACTAAAGCAACAGCAAGAATATCAAGAAATACTGCCTACTTCGGCGGTAGCTTAACTGGTAAAATTTCTGATGATGGCAAATTGATAAGAATGTCTAATGACACTATTTGGGTAAAAAGATAAAAAAATGGACGAAAAGTCCTGTAAACTTTTCGTCCATTTTACCTGTTCAAATATGTGAGAATTTAGCGAGTATATCTAAATGTTCGCCATCCTGACTTTCTGCCTGCAACGCCTCTTGAGTTTACTGCCCAAACTCTCCAGCGTCCTGGTTGAGCACCGACGAATCGAAAAACGTGGCGTGTGTCATTTGAACGATCTAATTTGTAGTTTCCAATCCAACGTCCATTTGCAAAGTACTCAATCTCGACCATATAATGTGCGGCTCCACCAACTGGTCGCCAAGTCACAGTAGTTGTTCTTGGAAAGCGGTTATAGACAATTCCGTTTCTTGGTGAAACCTGCACAGGTGCTCTCAAAATTGCCGAAGTAGTTCTGTAACTGAATGTTCGCCAAGCTGATTTCCTGCTATTTGTGTTTCCTCTGATTGCCCAAACACGCCACCTACCTGGTTGGTCGCCAATAAAATTAAACGTGTAATTTGTTGTACGGATTGTTGCGGATTTATAATTTCCAACCCAACTTCTGCTCCTAGGATCATAGTATTCAACTTCAACACCATAAGCCGTTGCTCCGCGAACAGGTCGCCAATCAAGCGTTGTGCGACGCGGATAGTTTGTAAAACGAGCATTATTTCTTGGTGAAACGACAACAGGAGTTCCTAATACTGCACTGCGGGTTTTGCGGAATGTGTAGGTCTGAATCGTGTTCTGGCGGCTATTACCTGAGAATGTTTTCAAAACTTGAGCTTGCAAAAGATTTCCGCGCAATTTTTTCAAAATTATCATTCGGCGGATACCCGATTGTGAGTAATTGCCCATTAATCCTGAAACGACATTTGATGAAACTCCCGTATAAAATTTGGTTGCGTTAGTTCTGCCCCAGTCACAGTCTCTCGGACTGCATTGTCCCCAAGCGTGAATATAAGCTCTGTTTCCGCTTGCTGAAACTACTAATCTGGTCATTCCACTTGTATTTGAGTTTGTATTTACCCAATTTCCAACAAAACTACGCATCTGAGCATTCACGCTCATGCTAAACAAAAATAATGTGCTAATAGTTAGTATAAAAACCTTTTTCATTAAAAATAAATCCTCTCCTTTATTTATGATCTACTTATGAATTGAGGGATAACATCATAAGTCTTCCGTTTATAAGACGTTAAGGAATTTACTTTTTTGCAGAGTTTCATTTCTGAAAAATGTGAAGCACACAAACAATAATGCCAAAAGCCTATGTTTCTTCTGGCATTATCAGCTTTATGAAACTGTTAGTCTGTAGAATTTGATTCCTAAATAAGCAAGGAAATTTAAAGATAAATTAATGGGTGTGTTATAAATTATAAAAGCTTTCTATACAAATAATTATTATGAATAAATCCAAACTAATTTTTTCAGTCACATTGATTTTTACATTTGCATTAATTTCTTTTGCTCAGTCGGTTCCTAATTTGAAGGGAACTTGGACTGAATACAGACCGAATGGGACAAAGGTCACTTCTTATAAAGTTAAGATATTTCAAATTAATGGAGTTACGACGATCAGTATTGCCGGAAGTCGCGTGACGGCAGTAATCCGAGGTAACAAGATCACTTGGCGAAATTCGACTGCCTCGGGGACAATCCTGAATGGTGGCAATCGAATTAATTGGGCTGACAAAAGTTTTTGGACCAAAGATACTCCAAAACCAAAGCCAAAACCGAAGACGACATCTACTCGAACACAACCGAGACCAACTTCAACCCCAAAAAGGACAACAATGCCACGCCGTGCAACAACTCCAACCCGCACGATAAAACCCCAGCGAACTATTTCTCTGGAACAACAATGCTTCAATATGGTGCAGGGAAGAGTTGCCTGGACCAAAAATGGCAGTAAGCGTTGGGCAGATGCAAATGTACGAAAACTTTGTGCGGGAACAAAAAATCCAAATGCTCTGATTGCCTGTTTTAATTCGCAAATAAACCAAAATAAAAATTGGCAGACAGCAATGAATTACTGCAAGGGTAATCGTTCTAACAAAACAAATACGGGAACTGTATCGAACCGCAAAATTGTTGATTTGACCGGAACTTGGTTGGTTTATTTTAAGAATGGAAAAGTGGGAACTATCCCCATGGAAATAACTCAGGATGGACAAATTTTTACTTTCGATACAGGAATCGGAAATAGAAAAGACAAAGGAACAGTTTTAAACAATTCTATCTATCATAAAGGGAAAAAGATTGGTGATATTGCCGAGGATGGACGATTGATACGTTTGAACGAAGGAGTTATTTGGGTAAAACAATAAAAAGATAAAATTTACACAGTAAAAAAAGTGGGCAATTCTTCGGATAGAATTGCCCACTTTTTTGCTATTTGAGAACTGAATTTATAAATTTCATTACTGCTTCCCAGTGTTCTTTGACGCTTCCTTCAACTCTATCGGCGTTAAGCATTGATGAACCGTGGACACCATTTTCAGAGACATATGTTTTTATATTGTATTTCTTGAAATTAGCGAACTGTGCTTCTCCTGTTCTCATTTCGCGTCTCGGACGAAGTGCAAGTGCGGGAATTTTTACATCAGCAGCATACAGAGATGGTTTACAAGGAGTCATTGGTCCTCCTGAAGCGGGTGAAAATGCTAAGATCGCAGCTAAATCTTCTCCGTGTTTGGCTGCTAACTGAAACACTAAAGCTGCACTAAAACTACTCCCCCAAGCTATTTTCTTTCCAGTGAATCCTTTGCTATTAACGAATTTAAGAGTTGCTTCCAAATCGGGATATGCATCGCAATATGTGTATTTTTTATCGCCTAATTTTGCGACGGTTCGGTTTTCACTCCCGAAACGGTTTCCGCCTGTTCGCAGATCAACTGCAATGACATTGTAATTTTTCTTTAGGAGCTTAGGGATTAGAGGTTTATATTCGCCTCGTGCATCACCTCCTCCCTGATGAAAAAGCATTATCAAGGGGGCAGACTTGCCCTTTTTAGACATATAAATGTCGCCAAAAAGGTTTACGCCATCCGTTGACTTGAAACTAACTTCTTTAGCCTTTTTATATTTTTTTGAATAATCTTTTCCCTGAGCAAAACTGATTGAAAATAGGGAAATGATTAAAACTGCGGTTAATAAAAAATACTTCATTTACTGAATGTCTCCTAAGTTTTGGATTTTGTGTATTTTATTGTTTAACTTTCGATTTATTAAAGACTTTGTGATGAATAGTATCAAATAATTTGTAGAAAGATGCGAAAAAGGGATTAAATTTTTGACGTTGAATCAAATCTGATATAAAAGTAAATTAAATATGAATTTTAACTACTCTCCAAAAGTTATTGAAACCCAAGAAAAATTAAATGCGTTTATGGATAAACATATTTATCCGAATGAAAAACGCTACCATGAAGAAATAAATTCAGGTGATCGCTGGAAGCCAATTGATTTAATTGAGGAATTAAAAGAAGAGGCAAAATCAGAGGGCTTATGGAATTTATTTTTACCTGATATTTCGGGTTTATCCAACCTCGAATATGCACCGTTAGCCGAAATAATGGGTAGAGTTTATTGGTCGGCGGAGGCTTTTAATTGTTCTGCCCCCGATACGGGAAATATGGAGGTTTTGCATCTCTACGGCAACGAAGAGCAGAAAGAAGAATGGTTGAAACCTCTGCTTGAAGGAGAAATTCGTTCGTGTTTTTCGATGACCGAGCCTGATGTTGCTTCTTCTGACGCAACAAATATTTCGGGTTCGATTGTTCGGGATGGAGACGAATACATTTTGAACGGACGAAAATGGTGGTCAACCGGAGCTGGTGATGAGCGTTGTAAAGTGGCAATTTTTATGGGGAAAACCGATGAAGACGCTCCAAGACATCTACAGCAATCAATGATTCTTGTCCCACTTGATGCAGAAGGTGTTACGGTCGAAAGATGTTTGGATGTTTTTGGTTATGACGATGCTCCAAATGGTCATGCCGAAATTAATTTTGAGAATGTTCGTGTGCCAAAAGGGAATTTGATCTTGGGTGAAGGACGCGGATTTGAAATCGCACAGGGGCGGCTCGGTCCCGGTAGAGTTCATCATTGTATGCGTTTGATTGGTTTGGCAGAGCGTTCGTTAGAGATGATGTGCGAACGTGCGAAAGAAAGAGTTGCTTTTGGAAAGCCTTTGGCGAACCAAGGGGTAGTCAGAAATTGGATTGCCGAATCCAGAAATGAAATTGAACAGGCAAGGCTTTTAGTCCTGAAAACTGCTTGGATGATGGATGAGGTCGGAAATAAGGCTGCCCGAAAAGAGATTGCAATGATAAAAGCAGTTGTGCCGCAGATGGCTTTGAAGGTAATTGACCGTGCTATTCAAACTCACGGCGGAGCAGGCGTTTGTCAGGATTTTCCACTTGCATTCGCTTGGACAATTGCCAGAATGCTGAGAATTGCTGATGGTCCCGATGAAGTGCATCTACAATCTATTGCTAAAATGGAGTTGAAATAATTTGGTATGAATATAAGAGAAGTACAATTGGATGACGCAGAGAAAATTGCTGAAATATATAATTATTATATTCAAAACACGCATCACACTTTTGAAACCGAACCTTTAAGTACAGATGTTATGCGTGAAAGAATTGCCGAAGTTACTAAGAATTATCCATATTTGGTCGCCGAAAATGATGGGGATGTATTCGGTTATGCTTACGCAACTCAATTCAAGCTTAGAGAAGCTTACCAACACTCAGCAGAGGTTTCGATATATGTGAAAAATGATGCTAAGCAAAGAGGCATAGGCTCGATGCTTTACGAAGAACTTTTTGAGGAACTCGAAGATACAGATATACACGCTCTGATTGCCGGGATTTCTTTGCCAAATGACCCAAGTGTTAGATTCCACGAAAAGCTTGGTTTTGAAAAGGTCGCACATTTTAAGGAAGTCGGTTACAAACTCGGTAGATGGATAGATGTCGGATATTGGGAAAAATTTAATTTTTAATTACTTAGCCAATTAATTGCTTCGACTTATTTTTGAGTATCCAAATCTCACATTCAATAAAGTTTAGTGCTTTTTAGAAACAGTTCACCATTGCCTTTTTACTGAATGTCACAAGTTTCTTTCATGGAAAAAGCACAATCTGATAATTTTCTAAGTGAAAATAATATAAGTTAAAAGGAGTGAAAGCAGGGATGCTTTCACTCCTTAAACATAACTAAATTAAAATTGAATCAAAGGAAAAATAAATGTCATTTAGTGTTTGGATCAAAGTTAGATTCTTTATTTTGGGAACTCTGATTTTTTTGTTTCTGTTATTTACTTTTTCTTGTAATCAGATTAATTCAAATGCCCAAACAAAAAATAGAACTGGTCAAAAGGTCAAGAATTTACAGCAGGGAATGATTCGCAAGAATATGGTAGGAATGAAGCTTGTTTATGTTCCTTCGGGAAAATTCTTGATGGGTTCAAATAAATCCGATCTGAAAGAAGCTTTAGCAATTAGCAGAAAATACAACATAAATGCTGTAGCCGATTGGATGAAGGATGAGAGTCCACAACGTGAGATCAAGATAAAAAAGGGTTTTGGATCGGGAAATATGAAGTTGCACAAAAACATTGGAAAGCTGTAATGAACGAAGATATTTATCAGCAAAGAGGCAAAGCTGGGCAGGAGAAAGCGATTAGAGGTCAAGGCGAGAATTATCCAATTTATTATGTTAGCTGGAATGATGCGAAAGAATTCATCAGGCGTTTAAATAAAATGGATAAAGATTTCAATTATAGTTTGCCGACCGAAGCCGAATGGGAGTACGCAGCTCGTGCTAAAACGCAGACTAATTACTATTGGGGCGATGACCTGAACGTTAAAAATATTTGTAAATATGCAAATGTGGCAGACAGATCAGCTAAAGAAAAATTCACCAACTTCAAATACATTTCACCCTGTCAGGATGGGTTTGCTGAAATAGCACCAGTTGGAAAATTTCTTCCAAACAAATTTGGTTTATACGATATGAGCGGAAATGTCTGGGAGTGGTGCGAAGATTTTTACAAAGATAGTTATGAGGGATTACCAACAGATGGCTCGGCAAACTTAACGCAAGGTAATCCTAATAAAAGAGTTTTACGCGGTGGTTCTTGGTATGATTTTGTCAGTGATGACTTGCGTTCTGCCGGACGCGGAGCAAATTTGAGAAACAAGCGTTTAGTAGATATAGGTTTTCGCGTGGTCGGGCGTTTGAAATAAAAGTGACATTTCCTTATATAAAAGGCTTTTTAAACTAAATATAAAATTTCTATTTTTCTGAAAATCTCATTTCCAAATCAAAACACTTTATCAACGCTTTAATACCGAATGTCACAAAATCAATAAAAATCCAATTAATTAGATATATATTTGTTTCAAAATAAAGTTTTGCAACGCAAAGCTTAGTTTTGCCGTAAATGTATTAATACATATTTCATATATTGAGCGGCTTTGTCAGTGAGGAGCTATAAAATGTCAGAAATATATAATTTGAAAAGCCAACTTAATAGATTAGGAGATTTGGATGGTCATAGCGACAGTAATACCGGAACTCTTAAAAGAAAAATAAAAGCCTTGAAAGAAATTACTCTCGGATTGGTCGAAGAGATAGAAAACCTGGAAATATCTCAGCCGATTTCCGTTAGAAGAGGAATAAATTTGAGAAAAGAAGTGCAAGATTTTGAAGCAAGAATTATCAAATCCGCTTTGAAACAAACCGGTGGACATCAAACCCGTGCGGCACGTCTTTTGGGAATAAGAATTACGACCTTGAATGCTAAGATCAAGCGTTTAGGTATTTCGCCCGATCTCAAATTCGGTGCGTCAAATTATCAAAAGAATTCAAATTTTTTTGAATTACGTGAAGAGGTGTAATTAAAACTATGGTCGAATTTGTAGTTGCTTTTGTAGTTAAATTCATACTTTGTTTGATTGAGCAGTTTTTATAAGTTTTCTTAAATTGGACGTTTATATCAAACGAATAAATTTTCGGATAGCCTTAAAATAATTTCAAAAGATTTTGAGGTTGACCGAACCTCTGCGTGTTTAGGGGATTTTTAGTGTTATTATCCAAAAGTAATAATAAAATGCCGGATTCTGACAAAAAGCGGACATATTTTATTTACGGATTTCTGATCGTTTGCATTTGGACATTTGTAGCGATTATTTTTACCGTAAAAACCTCGATGAATGCCTCAATGTTCGGAAGACCATTTTCTTTTTCAAACACATTCTGGATGCAATTGGTTTCTTGCATGGGCTGGATGATCCTTACACCGCTGATTATTTGGGGAGCAAAAAAGTATTTGCCGATCGGTCAAAATTTACACAAAAACATAACTTATTTAATTCTCTTAGGTATTTTTGTTGTTTTTTTTCAAACCACCTTTCAGTCAATAGTTTTACCGATTTTAGATTATGAAAAGGTGAGAGGTTTAGAATCCTTTCTGATGGTTTATAAAGGAATATTTACTGCAAACTGGCTTTTGAGTGCCTCTTTGTATTTGCTTTCACTGGGAGTTATCCTGACTCTGACTTTCTATAAAAAATACCAGGAGCGTGAACTTCAAAGTTCCAAATTAGAGGCAAATTTGAGTCGTGCGAGATTACAAGTTTTGCAGATGCAACTTCACCCGCATTTTTTGTTTAATACGCACAATGCAATCACTGAATTAATTCACAAAGACCCGGACACTGCGGAAAAGATGTTGACAAATCTAAGCGATCTTTTGCGTATTTCTCTCGATAAAATCGATATGGAAAAAGTTCTTTTTCATCAAGAATTAGAATTTGTCGAAAAATATATAGAGATCGAGCAAATGCGTTTTCAGGAAAGACTCAAGTTTAGTTTAAATATTGCTCCCGAAACACTTGATGCGATCGTGCCAAATATGATTTTGCAGCCGCTTATTGAGAATGCTGTTAAACACGGAATCACTCCATTAAGAGAAGGCGGAACGATAAAAATAAAGTCACACAAAAAGGCAAATGATTTAATTATTGAAGTTTCCGATGATGGTGTCGGACTTTCCAAAGATGAAAAAGATTTTGTTGTAAAAGGGATCGGTTTGGCTAATACGCAAGCAAGATTACTTCATCTATACAAAGACAAACAGAGTTTTGAGATTGATTTTGGCAAGGAAAAAGGTTTTACAGTTAAGCTCAAAATACCATTTACGAAAGAGACAGCAAAAAATGAAGAGGGCATTGAATTAATTAATCCAAAACTGGTCGAAAATAACTAAAAATGAGCATACGTACCCTGATAGTTGATGATGAAAAACTCGCACGAGATAAACTTCACCGCTTACTCGGCAAAGAAAAAGATATAAACATCATCGGCGAATGTAACTGCGGAACGGATACGGTTGAATTTATAAACAAAAAAAATCCCGATTTAGTTTTTTTGGACATTCAAATGCCCGAGTTTAATGGGTTTGAAGTTATCAGAAAAATCAAACCCGAAAATATGCCGACAATTATTTTCGTGACAGCCTATGACCAATATGCACTCGATGCTTTTAACGTCCACGCACTGGATTATCTAACCAAACCTTTTGACCGCGAGCGTTTACAAATAGCTCTGCAAAAAGCCCGAAACCAGATTGAAAACTCACGTCAGGGCGACATTGATGAGCGTTTGATCTCACTTTTGAACAACCTAAAAGAAGAAAAAGAATATCCAGACCGTTTAGTCCTAAAATCTTCAGGAAAAATCTATTTTGTAAAAACGGAAGACATAGATTGGATCGAAGCTGCCGGAAATTATGTCAAAATTCACGCCGAAGGAAAATCCCATATGCTTCGCGAAACAATGACGGGAATTGAAAAAAAGCTACCTCCCGATAAGTTTTTGCGAATCCACCGTTCAAGCCTTGTAAATATCGATCGCATTAAAGAGCTAAACCCGCTTTTCAGTGGCGATTATCTTGTGACTTTACAAGATGATACCGAGCTGACTCTCAGCCGAAATTACCACGACCGTTTAAAGGAATTATTTGAAAAGTTTTCTTAAGTGTCTCCGATCTCTTCTAAGATTTGTCTTGCATTTGCAATTATGTGTTCCGAATCTACGGGAACTCGTAAAATTCCGTTTGGTGAAAACGCTGAACCTTCAACCTCTTCAACCAATCCCATTAATTTTTCTGGCGAAACATTAGATTTCTCACCAAGTTTTATCGCCACACCCTCTTTGGCTTTATCCACAGCAATAACGTGTATTGATTCTGCGGTTTGTCGCAAACGAGCATATTCAAATAAATTTTCAACTGATTCGGGCAATCTGCCGTAGCGGTCTTGAATCTCGATATAAATTTGTCTTAATTCTTCTTCAGTTTCGGTCGAAGAAATTCGTTTATAAGTCCTAAGTCGCTGACTTGTTTCGGAAATATAATCGTTTGGAATCGAAACATCTACACCTAAATTCAAAGAAACGCTTGTTTCGTCTTCGATTTCTTCTCCACGCAATTCTTGAATCGTGCGATTGAGCATTTTTGTGTATAAATCAAACCCAAGCGAATCCATATGTCCGGATTGTTCACCACTTAAAATACTTCCCGCACCACGTAATTCCAAATCAAGTGCGGCGATGCGAAATCCTGCCCCCAAATCGGAAAATTCACGGATTGCTGACAAACGCCGACGTGCAATTTGTGTTAATTCTTGCTCGCCCGGAATCATTAAATAAGCGTAAGCACGCCTTGATGAACGCCCGACTCTGCCACGTAATTGATAAAGTTGTGAAAGTCCATAATTATCTGCCCGATTAATAATCATGGTGTTTGCACGAGGAATATCTATGCCATTTTCGATGATTGTGGTAGCGACCAAAACGTCGTATTTGTAATCCACAAAATCGAGCATAACTCTTTCGAGTTCCTTTTCAGACATTTGTCCGTGTCCAATGACGATGCGTGCATTCGGGACGATTTTTTGAACGTGAGCGGCGATTGCTTCAATGGTTTGAACTCGATTATGTATAAAGAAAACTTGTCCGTTTCTTGAGAGTTCTAATTCGATTGCCGATTTAATTACGCCTTCGGAAAACTGTACGACTTGTGTATTGATTGCAAGCCTATCTCGCGGAGGAGTTTCAATGACAGACATATCACGCATTCCGACCATAGACATATTGAGAGTTCGTGGAATCGGTGTTGCCGTGAGAGTTAAAACATCAATTTTTTTCTTGAGTTGTTTGAGTTTTTCTTTGTGAGCGACCCCAAATCTTTGTTCTTCATCAACAATTACCAGTCCGAGTTTTGGGAGTTTTATATCGTTCGACAAAATTCGATGAGTGCCAATCAAAATATCCACTTCGCCTTTTTCTGTAGCGGCAACAATTTCCTTTTGCTCTTTGCGTGTGCGAAAACGGGAAATCATATCAATTTGGATAGGAAATGCCGAAAATCTTTGTTTGAAAGTTTCAAAATGTTGATAAGAAAGCACTGTGGTCGGTGTTAAAACCGCAACTTGTTTTCCGTCCATCACGGCTTTGAATGCCGCACGCATTGCAACTTCGGTTTTGCCGTAACCGACATCGCCAACAACTAATCTATCCATTGGAACAGCAGTTTCCATATCTTTTTTGATGTCTTCAACCGATGCTGCTTGGTCAGTTGTGAGCGTATATGGAAAAGCTTCTTCAAATTCTTTTTGCCAAGGTGCATCGGCTGAAAATGCAAAACCTTTTACAAGTTTTCGCTCGGCGTAGAGCCGCAAAAGCTCGTCCGCCATATCTCGCATCGCACGTTTCGCACGAGCTTTGGTTTTCTGCCAACCCATTCCGCCGAGTCGGTCAAGTGTTGGCTGAGAACCTTCTTTTGAGCCGTAACGAGAAACTAAATCAAGTCGTTCAACAGGAACAAAAAGTTTTGCATCATCAGCATAAACAAGGAGCATAAACTCTCGCTCAACCCCTTGTGTTCCAATCATTTGCAAACCTTCAAAACGTCCGATTCCGTGGTCAACGTGAACCACATAATCGCCTTGCTTTAAATCTCGAAAATCTGAAATAAAAGCTGAAGTTTTGGGCTTGCGTCGTTTATTTGTTGTTTTTTGCGGTCGAAATTCAAGTTGAGTTTTTTCGCCGAAAAGTTCGGTTTCGGTATAAATTTTCAAATCAAGTGTTGGAATTTCAAATCCACTTGATAAATCTCCAATTCTCAATAAATCACTCGGCAAAATAACTTCATAATCACGCAAAATATCATTGAATCTTTCGGCGAGTCCCTGCGACTGAAACACAAAAAGCGTGTTTCGTGATTCGTAATTCGCAATTCGCAATTCGCTTTTTTCTTCGCTTTGCGAACTTTGCATCTTTGCGGGAAACTCTTCTGCAAACCCTTTTATGTCACCTTGATATTTTCTTGTTGAGCGAGATTGAATTTCAAAGTCTTTGGATTTTTCTGAAGTAGAAAATAAAAATAATGGTCTTTGGTCTTTGATTTTTGGTCTTTGGTTTTTATTTTGGAATTTGAATTCTGAAGCTTGAGAATCAGAAAGTTTTCCTTCAAGCAAAAATTCTTCGTCGGTTTCTGCTGCTAATTTTCCCAGACTTCTTATTTCCAATCTTTGTTTTTGATTTAAATTTTCTCGTAAGTTTTCAGGTTCTAAAAATAATTCATTTGGTGATAAACCAATTTCGCCGTGTTCGATTATTTCCTCATAATGGTCTGTAATACGTTCGTAAAAATCGGCGAGATTTTGCTCGATTATAGTTGGTTCATTAATTATAAAAATCGGATTTTCTAAATAATCGAATATGCTTGAATCATTTTCGTGTATGAGCGAGATTAAAAATTCCCAGCCCGAAAAAGATTCGCCTTCATCGGCAAATTCGGTACGGTCTTTTAAATTGCGTGCGAATGAAGAATCCGAGAATTTTTCGACTGCGGCATCTGCCCAAAGTTTGAAATCTTCGGAAGTTGCGGAAAATTCACGCATCGGAGCAATTGAAATTTCCTTAATTTGTTCAATCGAAAGTTGTGAGTCAGCATCAAACGTGCGAATTGAATCAACTGTATCCCCAAAAAATTCTACCCGAACAGGGTTTTCTGCATCGGGTGACCAGACATCAATGATTCCGCCACGCATCGAAAATTCGCCGACATTAGCAATCGGTTCTTCGCGTTTGTAACCGCTTGCAAAAAGTTTTCCGATTAAAACGTCAGGCGGAAAATCTTCATCGCGTTTCAAGTTTGCTCCCATACGCCTAAAAGTTTCGGGCGAAGGAGTTTTAGTAATCAAAGATTTGGCGGAAAGTATTAAAAAACTTGGATTATCTTTAGCTAAATTCCAAAGTGTTAACGCTCTTTCTTCTTGCGTTTCGGCGTGTGGCGAGACTCCCGAATATGGATCAGCTTCGAAGGCGGGAAGTTTCAAGAGTTTAGAGTTTAGAGTTTGGTGTTCAGAGCTTTGATTATGAGTTTGGAAAAAATGTAAATCATTTGCCCAGGTTTCGAGGTCTCTATTTAAATCCGTAACAATGACAAAAGTTTTATCAGTTTGTTTTTGGAGTTCGTTTAAAACAAATACCTTCGCAGAAGTTGAGGTTAATCCGCTAAGATTTAAAACTCTCGTTCCACTTTTTATTTCGTTAATTAAACGATTTAATTCTGTTGATGTTTGGGTTGATGGATTCATTTTTTGTTGTTTTCTTTTCGTTTTTGTCTGCATTCACGGCATCTGACAGCAAAAGAATCAATATGTCCTTTAGCCTCTTCATACCACCATTGTTGCTGTTTTGCCGTCCAGATTTGTTCAATTCCGCAATCTCTACAAACGAATGGTCTGTCAATATAGTAATTTGGAAGTTCACCATAAGTGTTGATGTGCGATAGTTTTTCGTGGTCAGCACGAACTGCTCCGGGAGGCAAATGATTTGGGTCATGCTGTTTAGAAGCGACGTGTTTTGCCCAACGCAATTCCTTTGAACTAGGTTTTTTAGGTTTCTTGCTCATTTAATCAAGTAGCATAATTGTTGCTTCGCCTTCGACTAGTTTTACACCATCTTGGTTTTCGCAGATTGTTTCGATTGTGATAATTGGTTTGTCTTCGCGGATTTTTGAAACTGTCGCTTTTGCTGTTACTGTGTCGCCGATAAATGTTGGGTGTGTAAAACGCAAGGTTTGACCAAGATAGACGATTTTTCTGACTTTTAATTTGTAGCCGAGAACCGCTGAAATAAACGAAGCCGTCAGCATTCCATGAGCAATGCGTTTGCCGAAACGTGTGTTTTTTGCAAAATCTTCATCTAAGTGAATCGGGTTATAATCTCCCGAAACATCTGCGAATTGTTTTATTAATTCATCTGTCATTTCCTTTTTAACCGAAAATGTATCGCCGATTTTTAGTTCCATATTTTCCTCAAATTTAAACGCAAATATCCACAGATAAATTAAATTGACCACCCCCTGTCATTTGATTTATCTGTGGTAAACTTTTCTACTCTTTAAACCTTCGCACGTCTGATATCTGTTTTCAAAGACAAAATAAAAAAAGCCGGCTTTTTTTCATAAGCCGGCGGAGGTTAAATAGGAGCGAACTATACGTTCTAATGGAGACAAGTTTCGCTATTATCCCAACCAAATGTTAGTTCTTCTTGAGCAACGGTTTTTCCATTCTTCTTTTTCGTCAAAATCCCTTTTAAAACTTTTTCATCAAGTTCGAGAGTGTAGAAATTTCCCTTTACAATAAATTCACCTTTGAATTCATAAGTTGTGCCATCTCTCTTCTTAGTAGTGAAGTTGATTTTCCCATTTTCAATATCTATTTTTGGAATAGCGAATGGGTCGTGCATATCACAATTATCATTGACACCCTTATCCTTATCTTCTAAGAAAATAGTGCCTTGTGGAAGAACAAATTCTCCGTATCTTTTGTCATCTGGGGCAACCTCGAAATTCTTATTGTGAATTGTAAAAATGTAAAAATCTTTGAATTTTTTTGATTCTTCAAGTAGATAATACCTACCTTCAGGATCAAAAAACTTCGGATTGTCTTCATCTTCTTTTGGATCGGATAATTTATCTTCCTCAAAATCTATCGGCAAAACGGATTCGGGGTTGTTTATATCAAAATCAATTTTCGGCGAAACATTTAATGTTGCTGGTCTTGTTTCAAATACGCCGCTAAAGAACTGATATATGCCAACCCACGCTAATCCGAAAAGGAGAGCGGATATGCCGATGGCGAGATTTAAGAGAAAATTTTTGAATTTCATTTCGAGAGATGCTCCTGCTTAAGAGTAAAGAAAACTGCTATCCTAGAATTTATAAGATAAATAATTTCAAGACAGCGTTTCTTTTACTGTTTTTGGACTGTGGCTATCCACAGTTAAAAGTTTTACACAACACATAAGAGCAATTTCCATTCCATTTTTTACAACTCCAGAGAAGTTTATATTCTGAGTTCTTTTGCTGTTTATGAATGGCGTGGCTTATAATCTGACATTTGAACAAATTAGAGAACTTATAAAAATATGAACATTCCTGAATACAAAGAAATAATCGAACCGAACGATCAAACTGAAGCACGTGAGCATAACTTGAAAGAGATTACCGAAATGGTCGGTAATCCATACCCGAATAAGTTTGAACGCTCGGAAATATCGGGCGAAGAAGATACGATCACGCAGATCGTCAAGATGCCTGAAACCATCGAAGCAACCGAAAAAATTGCCGAAATTATTGAAAACTTGGCGGAAGGTGAAAGACTTAATTCTGAGTTAAAACAGCCTTTGAACGATAAACTCAAAGCTTTGGGAAATGTAAGAGTTGCGGGAAGATTAGCGACTCCACCGCGTGTGATGGGAAAAGCTGGTTTCGTTCATTTGTCCGATGGCAAAAATCGTCTGCAAATTTATGTTCGTAAACAAGATGCGAAAGCAATTCATAATGATACGGGCGATGTTTTAGAAGAAGGCAATACAGGATTTTCACTTTTCAAACGTTTAGATCACGGAGATTTTGTCGGTGTCGAAGGTTTTTTGTTTTTGACCAACACGGGTGAACTATCGGTTCACGTTGAGCGAATTCAGTTTTTAGTAAAAGCAATGTTGCCGATGCCTGACAAAATGCACGGCATTGCTGACCCGGAATTGCGTAGGCGTTATCGCTATGCAGATTTAATTGGTTCGAGCTTACAAGTTGAGCACGAAGGTTTAACGACACGCGAAGTTTTTGAACGTCGTGCGAAAATCATCTCTTTGATGCGGAGACACTTGGAAGATGATGGTTATATCGAAGTCGAAACTCCAATGCTTACACCAAAAGCGACAGGTGCCGCAGCTGAGCCTTTTGAAACTCATCACAATGCTCTCGACATTCCACTTTTTGCACGCATTGCACCCGAACTTTATCTTAAACGCCTAATGGTCGGCGGTTTTGAAAAGGTCTTTGAACTTAACCGAAATTTCCGAAACGAAGGGCTTTCGCACAAACACAATCCTGAATTTACGATGCTCGAATTCTATTGTGCCTATATGGACTCAGAAGGAATGATGGATTTTGCGGAAAAAATGATTAAAAAATCAGTTTTGAAAGCAATGGGTAGTTTGAAAATTGAATTTGAAGGAAAAGAAATTGACTTTGAGAATTTTGAGCGACTTTCAATGAGCGATGCTATACAGAGATATGCTCCCAAGGAAGAATTTGTAGAGGATACAATGATTCATGTTTTTGATGAATATGTTGAGCCTAATTTGGTCCAGCCAACTTTTATCATAGATTTTCCAAAATTGATTTCTCCGCTTGCTAAAGCATCACCTAGCAATCCGTTGATTGCCGAGCGATTTGAATTGTTTATCAATGGGATGGAAGTTGCCAATGGATTCTCGGAATTAAATGCTCCAAAAGAGCAATATGAACGCTTTGCCGATCAAATGAAAGAACGCGAAAGCGGTGACAAAGAGGCGATGGTGATGGACGAAGATTACATACGTGCGTTGGCATACGGAATGCCACCCGCCGCCGGAATCGGAATCGGCATTGATCGTCTCGTAATGCTTCTGACCAACCAACATTCGATTCGTGATGTAATTCTATTCCCGCATATGCGTCCCGAAAAGAATACGGTAACGGATGAAGAGGAATAAAAAAGGATTGTAGGGGCATGGTCTTGTGCTTGCCCATTAGCCGAACGGCGAAAAATCTTTCACAATTTGTGGAATGGGTAGATGAAAGGTAAAAAATTAGCGACCTCGGAATTAAAAAGACTTTTTGAAGGTTCTCATATCAGAGAGATTGTTTACCAAACTCATCTATATCTAATATTCACTCAGCGGGAAAGACAAGATAGCGGAATTGTTGGACAAATTTATTTAAATATTGAATCTACTTGGAAACTATTTGATTTTTTGCCCATAAAATTACCGAACTTTGAAGATGATTTTCCAAAAATTACTGAAAAAGAAGAACAAAAAAAGATTTTAGATTGTTTATTGAACAAAACGATTATAAATGTGGAACTTGGAAGTAAGCATCCGCACCTAATTTTTACATTTGAAAACCAAAAAGTATTTGTTGTAAATGGAATGAGTGATTTTGAATGTTGGCAAGCGGGAATCACAGATAGTCCTAAAGAACATTGTTTGGTAGTTGCTGTGCCTGGTGGTGGTTTAGCAATTTGGTAAACCAAAACATTCTTTGATATTCGAAAAGCTCTTGTCTTGAGGTTTTTTTTCTGCACTGGATAAAATGTAAATTTTTCGTCATGCGCCTCACGGGCGGGGACATGCCGTCGCCCCTGCAATTTTTGTGGCGGTGTTCTTTTGAAATTAAAAAAGAGGAACGAAAAAGCGAATCGCTCCTCTGTATGTGAGAGTATTCGTAACCAAAAGAGAAGACAGAGAGAATTTTAAGATTTACTAACAACGTAATAACAGTTTTGGAAATCGTGTTCGAGGTGGTGTTTTTCGACGCTTGAAAAACCTGCCTCATTGAGCATTTCTTCCGCTTTTTCTTCGCCCCACATTGTTCCTAGACCTTCACCGTCTAACGCTAAAGAAACTGTCATGCAGTGCATATACGAAATTGTATAAAGCACAGGTGCGATCGGGTGTTCCATATTTTTTTCAACGTCCGATGAACCGGCAATGTCCTGCATTAAAAATGTTCCTTCATCTTTCAAAGCATTGTAAATATTGCTCAAAACCGATGCAGGTTTGGCTTGGTCGTGAATTGCATCAAATGCGGTGATCAAATCATACTGCTGGACTTCATCAAATGTTGCAACGTCTCTGATTCCAAAGCGAATGTTCTCCAAGCCCAAATTTTCGGCTTCCGTTTGAGCATTTGTGATTGCCTGCTCGGAAAAATCGTAGCCTGTAAATTGGCTGTTTGGAAATGTTTTTGCCATCAGAATCAGAGTCTTTCCGCTTCCGCATCCGATGTCTAAAACTTTGATTCCTTCATCTAATTTTTCTTTGATTCCTTCGACGAGCGGCAAAATATAGTCAATCAAAGCGGGTAAAACCGTCTGACCGCTATCTTCTGCCATAACTTCGTGAAACCTTGGAAATTCCGAATAGGGAACGCCTCCACCGTTTCTGAAACATTCGACAACCTTGTCTTCGACAGTGCCGAGAAGCGGTATGTATTGCATAATTGCCGCTAAATTGTTTGGCGAAGAATCTCTGGTTAAAAATGCCGCGTGTTCGGCAGGTAATTGATAGTTTTTTGTTTCGGGATTATATCTGATAATTTTTCCCGTAACCATCGTTCCCAACCATTCACGCACATATCTTTCATCCAATTGGGCGGCATCAGCAATTTGCTCCGAAGTTGACGCCGGAATATTTTGCAACGCATCAAAAAGTCCTGTGCGATGCCCGATGCTAATGGCTAAGGCAATCGCTCCTTTATTCAAAGTGTCAACCAAATTATCTGCGAATTGTTCTGCTGTATCTTGATTAAAAGTAGTATCTAACATATTTATGACTCCTAAAATTATTATCTCGCTTCGGGAATTTCTCCTCAGCGTATGTGAATAATATAAAAAATATCAGCAACAAATCTTGAAGTTCGTCTGATGTTTTTATGAAGTTTTTCTGAATAAAAATGTTAGAATCAGAGTTTCTCTGACCGACCAAATAAATGAAAGCCTTTTTTTACACAACTTTCGCACTCGTTGCATTTGCATTTAATTCAATACTTTGTCGCCTCGCACTCGGCACAAATGCGATTGATGCAAGCAGTTTTACTTCAATCAGACTCGTTTCGGGGGCAGTAACTTTGCTGGCAGTTTTTTTGATTGTTTCAAGAAAAGAAGGCTCAGATTTAAAGAAGGGAAATTGGCTCTCTGCGTTTTTCTTATTTGCTTATGCGATCTGTTTTTCATTCGCATACGTCGGTTTGACGACAGCAACGGGAGCTTTAATACTTTTCGGAATGGTGCAGGCGACGATGATCGTCTCCGCGATAATTTCAGGTGAACGTCCGAAACTTTTGGAATGGCTCGGATTAATTCTTGCACTCGGCGGACTTGTTTATCTAGTCTTTCCCGGACTCGAATCGCCGCCAATTGTTTCTTCAATTTTGATGGCATTCGCTGGAATCGCCTGGGGATTTTACACACTTCGCGGAAAGGGAAGCGAAAACCCTCTGGCAGATACGACAGGAAATTTCGTCCGCACAATTCCGTTTGTTATTCTTGCTAGTCTGCCATTTATCTATCAATTTAAAGTATCTACCAATGGAATTTTATTCGCTGTTCTATCAGGGGCAATCGCTTCGGGAATCGGCTACGCGGTTTGGTATGCCGCACTCAAATATCACACCGCAACACGTGCCGCGATCTTACAACTTTCTGTTCCCGTCATCGCCGCAGTCGGCGGTCTGATATTTTTGGCAGAACTAATCTCAATGCGTTTGCTAATCGCAAGCATTCTAATCTTGGGCGGAATCGGTTTGGTGATATTGGCAAAAGATAAGAAAAAATCAGTATAGCGAACGATAGTGAGCAGGTTTGTCTGAATTTAAGTTTAGAATTAATAAACTTACTCGCTATCACTCTTTGTACTGATTAAAGACAAATGAAGAAAAAACTCATAATTTTGGACATTGACGAAACTCTGATTTTTTCGACGGAAAACCTGCTCGAATATGAGCCTGACTTTAGCTTCGGACAATTTCACACTTACAAAAGACCATTTTTGAAGGAGTTCTTGGAATTCTGCTTTGAAAATTTTGAGGTCGCTGTGTGGACTTCTGCAACCGAATCTTATGCGGCTGAAATTATCAACCAAATTTTTTCCAAAGACCAACATTTGTCATTTTTCTGGACTCGAAGCCGTTGCACAATTTCTTATGATGAAGAATTAAGAGAAAGTATTCATACAAAGAAAATGTGGAAGATTCGCCGAAAAGGTTATGACCTAAAACACGTTATTGTGATTGATGATAGTCCTGAACAGTGGAAAAGTAGTTACGGAAACTTAGTCAGAGTTGAGAAGTTTTTAGGTCAGAAAGATGACAAAGAACTGAAGTTATTAATTGAATATCTCAAAAAATTAAAGGATGCGGAAAACATTAGAGCAATTGGAAAAAGAGGATGGAGATATTCAATTGAATCTTAAAGAAATCTGCGAAACTCCGAAGTGTTTGAGTCCATTTCGGGCATAAGCGTTGGTAGTTCGGCTTTTTCGTTTATGAGAGTGTGTAAGCTTTTGGCGTTGCCCATATCCCAGATGTTAGCAAGTTTGACGGTATCTCGTCCGTACCGAAAGTTTAGTTCATCCATAATGTCAGCGAGAACCTGCCAGCGTCGGAATTGTTCATTTTCAAATAAGCGGTTGGTGATTTTATCGGCACGAATCAAACCAGATAAAATAACTCCCGCTTTTTTATATTCTTTGCCTGATTCAAAAATTTCCTTGAAACATTGCAAAGTCCAATCATTTATTTCGTGTGGTAAGTTGGAATGATAAATCGAATTCAAGATTCTTGAACGCGAGAAATGATCATCTTTGAAGCGATTGGTTTGGATAAAAACTGTTACGGATTTTGCCGCTAAACGGTCGCGTCGCATACGTTCAACGGCACGATTGGCAAAGTTTAGGACGGCGTTTCGCATTTCTCTATAGGTTGTCAGAGGTTCACCAAAAGAGCGTGTGTGAGCGATGGTCTTTTTGTCGGCGATTGTTCTTTCAAACGGAAAACATTTTTCGCCACGCAGTTCTAAAACGGTTCTTGCTCCGAAAACATTTAATGTGCGACGTATTTTCCAAACTTTTGAGTTCCGCAAATCTAAGGCTGTGTTGACTCCGATTTTATAAAGTCGTTTAGCATTCCGATGTCCGATTCCCCAAATTTTTTCGACGGGGGTTTGCTTAAGAGCTGTTTCTAAATATGGTGAATCGTATAAATTTAAAACTCCTTCCGTTTTTTTGCTTTTCTTAGCAATATGATTCGTGAGTTTTGCAAGAGTTTTGGTTTTTGCAATGCCGACCGAAATTGGAATTCCTGTCTCATCCCAAACCTTTTGTTTTAGATATTTTCCAACCTCTTCGGATTTATCGGGCGTTCCCAAATCTATGAATGCCTCGTCAATCGAATAAACTTCGACGGCTTCCTGTCCCAAATTTTCCCGAATCGAATTCATCACGCGTCTGGATATTTCACAATAATGTTCGATGTTTGATGAAAGTATCGCCGTGTTGTTTTTCTCTAGTAAATCTCTAACCTTAAAGAGCGGGACAGCCATTTTGACGCCCATCTTTTTAACTTCATCGCTTCGGGAAATAATGCATCCATCATTGTTTGAGAGCACAACGACGGGACGTTTTTCAAGCAAAGGATCAAAGACTCTTTCGCAGGATACAAAAAAATTGTTGCAATCAATGAGGGCAATGGCATTTCTGTCAAGCATAAGTAATAAAGGCAAAAGACAAAAAATTATGAAGGTAATTTTCGAAAAAACAAATATCATAAATTTTGCAAGCCTCTACCGCTGTAAATCCTACCGACCTGCTTTGTTGTTATATGCAATAATGTATCATCTGTGAAACAAAAAGAAAAGTTTTTGATGTCAGTAAAATGAAGAAACAACTAAAATTTCTGAAATTGAGTTATAAAAGAATAGCTTTTGTAGATGGATCTAATTGAGAGTTTTCCCATTTTTTCTTGCTCTAATTTTTTGAGATAAGGAATTAAATCTCGCGGATATTTAACGTGAAATTGTTTGAGCCATGCTTGCAAGATTTTCTGAAACCATTTTGGTAAATCTCTTTGGTCATAAAAATCTACGATGTAGAATGAATTTCCGCTTTTTAGGTTTTTGAGTGTGTTTTGGATTGATTCCTGCCAAGTTGGAATCATTGAGATCGAATAAGAAAAATAGATCGTGTCGAAAGGAATTTTGAGATTAAAAGTTTCATTAAAACTGAAATTATCGGCAAGAGCATTCTGAAGTTGGATATTCTCCAAATTATTTGAGTCAATCTTTTTTTTTGCAGTTTCAAGCATTGCGGCAGAAGCATCCAAACCGTAGAAATTTGTCTTAGGATATTTCTTTGCCAAAATTGCAAGATTTCTGCCCGTTCCGCAACCAACTTCGAGAATATTTTCGCCGTCTTGGACATTCATCTCGGCAATGAGTCTATCTCGTCCAAGCAGGTAATACTTCCTTGTAAAATCATAGAAATATCGCTGGTGGCGATACATCTTATCCATTTTCTCGAATGCTGTTGCCATAAAATTATTTCAAAATGTATAAATGAAATCCACCGTAGATTGAGGCTCTATCTTGTTTGAAAAGCTTTTCTGATTCTTCTTTTTGATACTCAAATCTTTCAAGTAAATCATTAGGTAAATTACTTTCAATCGGGGAATTTGCTCCGGCGGTTCGGAAGATTATTCGTGAACCGATTTCGCTTTTTTGGGCGATTGCTTGCCACAGTTCGGTCATTGTTTGAGCGTTCATCCAATCTTGAGCATCGAGGAAAACAAAACGATTGAAATTACCAAAATTACTATTTTTTATTTCTTCGGTAACTGAGCCGATTTTTGTGTTTAACTTGTGAGCGTTTGATTTTAGGGTTTCGTAATTTTCTTTTTTTAAGTAATCGGGAATTGCTTGGCGGTTTTCGGTGTCGTATTTTCTGGCGAAAGCCTGCCAGGCGAAATAGTTTTCGTAGATTGGATATTCGACCGCGAGTTTTTTTGTGCGTTTGCGGTAAATGTCTATGATGTTTCCGTCCTTGTCTAAATCCTTTTTTAATTCTTCATATTGTTGTGGCGGAATTCCCAAGCCAAAAAGAGTTACGGGAAGTTTTCCGATAGTTTTAATAAAAAAGGAATTTAAGAAAGGTTCGATATGTTTTTCGTAAAGTTTTTCCTGTTCCTCAGGTGTTTTTGCGTTGAGAAGTTTTTCGGGATTACAACCATGAAGGTGTGAGAATTTATGAAACAAACGCAAAAAATATCCGTTGCGGGAATGCTCATACAGTCCACCTTTTTTGAAATAATTTATGCGTTTGCGATTGGTTAGCTTACCGATCAGAGAGTTTGATTCCCAAAAAGTTCTTGTTTCAGTATCAAGATTTGGAGCAATATATTTCTGATAATTTTCTTTGTTTTTTTCGTGTTTTCCAAAACCGAAAAATGCGAAGAAATCTTCGTAAGTAGGTAAAAATTGAAGGGCTATGATCTTTAGATTAAGCAAATAGATGTGGTGGCGATTTAGATCAACTGCGGTAACAGATTCGGGATTTGCGATCAAATAATTTAAGGCGTTACAGCCGCCCGAAGAAATTGTTAAAACACGAGAATTCTTGTCTAGATTTAAGGCTTGAAGGTCAACCCTTGGGTCTTCCCAGATTTGATTATAGACAAAGGCATCAAACCAGACAGCAAAAAGCTTTTGTAAAATACCTTGTTTTTTTGACGCTTCTTTTTGCCGGACTGCACCGAGGACAAGCTGTTCGTTACTACTCATAAAAGCTTTTTAAGGTTTGAATTTTTCTGATTATTTCGGCTTAAAAAGATCAAGCTTGCAAAGTAAAGTTATCAAATTAAGTTTGTTTTAACTTACTCATTAACCATTACTTCAACAGGGTCTATGCCCGAAGCACGCCATGCTGGGTACAAAGCTCCGAAAAGGCTTCCACCAATTGCGATCAAGAACGCAGCTATTAGCCAACCCGTATTGAATTCAAAAGGAATTTCAAAAATTCTTTCAATCGAAAAAGCCGTTAGAAATGAAACAGCAAGTCCGAGAATTATTCCCAAAACCCCGATCATAAATGCTTCGCCTTCAATGACTCGCATGATAAAAGATTTGGAAGCTCCGAGCGATTTTAATATACCGATTTCTTTGCGTCTTTCAGTAATGGTTGTGTACATCGAAAGAAGTACGAAAATTGTGCTGACAAATGCTCCAAGTCCAACCAAAACCCGAAGGAAGGTCTGTAATCCAGGGATTCTATCACCTGCATCAATAATTAAATCCCGTGTGAGATTAATTTTGGTGCCAGGATTTTTTTCATAGATTTTTGCCGCAACCGCCGCTGCATCAGCTCCATCTTCTAATTTAACTAGAATATAAGTGCATTTCCTAGGGGCTTGAAGAGCATTTTGCATTGCTGTTAGAGACATTTTTATTCTTGCACCGGATGGAGGAGAGAAAACGCCAACTATATTATAATCTCTTCCGAAAAGCTCAATTTTATCGCCGAGTTTATAATTTTCGTCCCGAAGATGCCTTTCATCAACGATTACTTCATCGTCGGCAGTCGCCGCACGCCCTTGCAGAATTTCCATATCATTCATTTCTGCAAAAGGCTTCCATTCGATTCCGTCAATTTGCTGAAAGCCCCAACGTGCATCTTGTTTAGTGCTGAAATAGCGAATAACTGGGACGGTGGATTTAACACCTTCGACCTCCAGTAATCTTTCAGCATAGGTCGTACTTACAGAAGCATTCGAGCTTGTTAACCCCATTGCTCCCGGGCGTGTGAAAAGGACTTCTGCTTTCCAGTTTGCCGCACGTTTTGCCATATCATTGGTCATTCCGTCAGCCAAACCTGTAAAAAGCACAACCAGAACAACTCCCAACGCGACACCGACAATACTTATCAATGTGCGGAAAGGTCTGGTTCTTAAATTTGCTAAAACTAATTCAAGCATTGGTCAATAATAAATTATTTTAGAAAAGGTGCGAAATCAAAACGTTTTGATGCTTCCTGGTCGGTAAATAGTTCGTTACGCTTCTGAAAATCCTCGTACATTTTGTCGTAAGTTTCAATCAAAAAGTCAGTTGACTTGATACGTGTGTTATTTTCAACTGCTTCAAATGCCTTTACAACTTTCTTTTGACGAAGCTCGGGATTACTTACAATTTCTTTTACTGAATTAGCAAAATTTTCAGCAGTTGGCTCGACCAGCCAAGTATTTTCTTCTGTTGCGTAAAATAAAAGTCCGCCAGCATTTGGCACGACTGTTGGTACGCCCGAAGCCATTGCTTCAAGAGGGGCAATCCCAAAAGGTTCTTTCGGATTCGGATGGACAAAGACATCAGCCGTCGCGTAGTAATTGGCGAGAGTTTCCTTATCAAGATGACCAAGTTGAACGATTTTGCCTGGCATACGCTTATCCGTTTGTTCTTGCAACCACTCGGCTTGAGGTCCCGCACCAGCGATCAGAAGTCTGTAATCTTTATCGGTCTCCTTTGCCAAAATTTCCATAAAATCAGGAAGGAGTCCGACATTTTTTTCCGGTGAAATCCTACCTGCATAAAGGATTATGACCGAATCTTCGGGAATGCCAGCTTTTTCGAGCATTTCTAGGCGGACTTCCGGAGATTTTCTGTCTGGTGAAAATTGTTCGGCATCTACCCCCCTCGGACAAACAAAAACTCTCTCTTCGATCGGAACTCTGGGAGCACGAAAGAACTGCCAGCAGACATTTACCCAGCCATCACTGCGAAGTTGGTTATATTTTTGTTTTGTAGAACGGTAGAATTCTTCGACCGTGTAAGGCGAGTTGGCGATGTGAAAATCAAATGAAGGAAAAATATAATTACCCATAATTGCACGGGCAAACCAATTTGAAATTTTCCCACCCTTAATGAATGAAGCGATGTTGTCATCTATACGTTCACAGGAAAAATGAACGAGCATCGGACGATTTAATTGTTTGAATTTTCCTCTGCGAACCATTGCCCCAAACATACTGAGCGTATATTTGTCGGTTATTTCAACCATATCGGGCATCTCATCCATCAAAATTTCGCGGATTTTTGTACCACCCTGCATATATTGCCAAGGCATTAAAATTCGGTAGCGTTTATCAAATACAGGAGATTGTTTGGCAGGAATGTAATAGATTTTGGCGTAATCATTAACAATTTCAACTTCTTCTTTTTCGCCCGGAACAATCAAACGCATAAGACGCTTGTGTCGTCCCGCCGCTGCCATTAGGGCATTATAAGACGTACTAATGCCACCCGAATTCTTATGATAATAATTCGTTATGTGAACTGATTTTATAGGCTTATTTCCCATCAATACTCCAAATAAACTGCAAGGAGGCTATTTACATTTATGTAACTTTGTAAATCAAAAATAGTTAGATTACACGTTTTAAGCCTTATTTCGCAAAGCTGGAAAGTAAATTTAATGTGATGTTGGAAGGAGAATTTTAGGTGAATTTATTTCTTTTTCACTATGCGGTGAATTTGTTGGACTACAAAAACCAAAATAATAAAGCCTAGGAGAATTCCCCAAGCTCCAAATGCAGTTGAATAAGCCCAAGACCATTTACCTCTGGCTATTCCTAAAATTCCGCCGACCACGAACCCAAAGGCAAGGAAGCTTCCGATAGCATAGTGAAACTGCAAGTTTTTGGTGAAAATAATGATTTGTTTGGGAAGAAAGAGCGTAAATTCGTAAATCAGAAGAGGGATTCTCTTAAAGTCACCTAATAGTGATTTTGTTTCTTCACCCGCACCGACAAGCAAGACACCATTTCGCATCATAAATATGTTGAACAATGCTGAAATAACGGATACTAAGACTGAAACAGCAAATGCTACTTCACGGGACTTGTTCTCAGATGGCGGCAATACATTTGAAAAATATTGCTCCTGGGCATAATGTGAGAAGAATTCAACCGTGTGACCAAACGCGGGCAGGGAAACGGAAACGATAAAAGTTGCGAGCCAAATGGGTTTTGCTTTACGGAAAGATTGAACCAATGCACCTGAAATACCTGATGTAAAGAAGCGAAAACTAAATTCGACCGAAACTGCGGCAAGTGTAACAAAAATACCTTCTCGATTTGCCAGAAACACACTAAAGTAGAAGAAAGATCGCATCAAAGCACCGAGAATTGCGGATTTCCAGTTCCAGCGTTTGATGATTTGTGATGGGTGTTTGATTAGGCTAATGAACACATCAGCAACTGAAATCCTTTCATCCGAAACGGACTCGAGATTGTCGGCATCTATTACCGATTGATGAATTTCATTAATTGACGTGCTCATTTACTATTCGGGGAAGAGTTTTTTTCTTGAACTGCTTTCTTCTGTCGTATGCACTCCTTGTAAGTTTCATAGACCGAATCAAAAACTGAATCCCATGAACGCGAAAGTGCAAATTCACGAGAAGCCTCTTTCATTTTCAACAATTTTTCCCGATTGTCCATTAGCTCAAGTGAATATTTAGCGAATTCTTCAATATTTTTGCAGATAAAACCAGTTTTCTTGTCTTGAACTATGTATTGAGGACCACCTTTGTCTGTTACAAGCGAAGGTACTCCTGAAGCATTTGCTTCTTGAACTACGTTTCCGAAAGCATCAGTTTCGGAAGGAAAGATGAAAATATCCATATTTGCATAAGCTTCAGATAATTTTTCACCTTCAAGAAAGCCCGTGAAGTTTGCGTGAGACATATTTTCTTCAAGCCATTCGCGTTCGTTTCCATCGCCAACGATCAAAAATTCAAACTTTTTATCAGTTTTCTTGGCAATTTCTTTTTCAAGTTTTTCCAGAAGCCGTACATTTTTCTCGGCTCTGAGTCTTCCGACAAAACCAAAGCGTATTGTTCCATCGCTAACAGTTCTTTTTTGTGGTGAAAATTTTTCTGTATCGACACCGCGGCTCATTATGTGTACTTCGCGGTTTGTCCCCTTTTCCAGAATACTTTTTAGTTCTTGATTCGGTGCAAGTAGAATTTTTGGCATTTTGTAGTAGAGAACAGTGCCATCCATAATTTTCTTTTCTGCAACTCCTGTGACCTTATCAAGAGCATTATTGGGTAAAAAGCGAAACATGCGGGTTAGACGACGTGCGGCAAATTCGTGCAGATTGGTATGCCATGAGCCAACCATCGGCATCTTTAGTTTCCATGAAAGATATGCTCCCATAATGCTCACATCATTTAGTCCTGTTATATGAAAAATATCAGGCTGGAACTCCATTATTTTTTTTAAGACTTTATTGGTGTGTCTTTGGAAAAACGGATCATACTTTAATTTGTCATCCATCGGGAATGAAATTGGTGAGCGTTTGAGCGAAAGATATTCGACCGATCCATCTTTTTTTGATTCTGTTTTATCGCCTGCGTGAATACACAAAAAAGGATAGCCATTTTTCTTGGCATATCCCAATAATCTGTTACTCGTCATCGCTAAGCCGTCAACTTCCAGAAAAGAATCGGGAAAATAAGCTACGCGGGGAACATTTTTCATAAGTGTAAATAAAAAACGGTAAGCAGTAAGCAAAAACTATGTAAATCTACCACTTACCACTTACCACTTATTGTTAAATTCTAACTTGTCGAGCCTGCTTCTGTCGGCGAATTGGGAATACCTGTTGTAATCTCTTGCACATCAGGTTTCTCAAATTTTGCTTTCTCCAAACTCTTCGGCACACGATCTTTTTTCTTGCGTGTCGCTGAGAAAAATGGTTTAGCAACATGTCCGCCCATAAATCCGAGCGTCCAGACAGCAGCACGAAGCCAAGCCGGACCGCCACGAACCCAACCGTGATCGGAAAGTGGAACTAATCCTTTTTCATCTCCGACATCAAAATGCACGCGATTAACCCAATGGCGACGACCTTTAGGAAATTCAGGGTAGAATTTCAAAATTTCTGCAAATGATTGTAACTGTCGCCAGTGAAGCGGTTGCGTATGTTCAGGCATCAGAACAACTTCACTTTTTTTATCAACACGGACTTCTTCAACAAATTCTTCAAAAGTATTGCTGTTTGTAATATTTATTACTGTATTAGGTTTACAGCCGTGACGATCGCCGCCTGTTACGATAGGGAAGCCCAAAGCTTCGGCTAATTCGATAACACCTTTGTTCTCAGACCAAGAGCGGAATCCATTGATCTCAAAAGCGTGAATCCACTTTCCATATTCTTTAATAAATCCCTTGAGAAGAATTTCGTGACGTTCTTGACCGACAATTTCTATATCCCAGAGCGGATGATTCAGAATTACCAGAACTTCCGGTAATTCATTGAGCATTTCAAAAAGCTCATGCAATCTTTTTTTATTAGGTTCTTCGTCTTCACTAAAAGAATATGAGAGTAAAATTTGTGTTAGCTCATCAGCTCTTTCTTTAGGTAGATTGTGAACTCCTACGTGGAAAAATCCATATTCAAATGGAACAGTCCATTCGAGCGAAATAGGGGCTTTCTTTTTATCTACTTCCTCGAGAACTTGCCAATTGGATTTGATGCTGTCGTGGTCAGTGATGGAAACAATTCCATCGAGTCCAGCATCATTTAATTGCTTTTGTTCAATTTTATATACATCATAGGCAGTCATTGGAGGTTCCCAAAAAGCAGTTGAAAAATCCAATCCTCTACCTTCGCGCTCTATGTAGTTTTTTCTTTCTCTTTTCCAAAAATATGAGATTACCGGAAGTTTTTCAGCGTAGTGCGGAACGAAGTCCAACATCTCTTTGGAATTTTGAGTATGACAATGGAGAGAAACGCCTGTTTTGGCTTTTTTGCCCAAATTTTCAGGTTTGTGCAAAATATGCAATTGCGTTTGTTTTAAATTCATCATTTTCTCCGTATAAAAACCTAATCAAACAAATAAAATTATCAAATCGTTTATATAAAGTAAATGCGTCAGATGAATGTTGATGGGAAAATGTTGTATTAATCTGAAACGATTAAATAGGAATAATGAGAGAGCCACTTAATCACCGAGATTTTACCATAAAAACCATATTTAAACAGCATTACAAAACGGTTAAACGAAATTTCGAAAAAAATTGTCATAAATGAAATACTCGTGGTGTTTTGTAACTAGATAAAGGAAATAAACCTAAAATTTATTCCATACACAAGTTTATAAAGGAGAATATAAATAATGTCTTGGCTATCATCTTTACTTATCATGGGAGCAGTTTTTGTATCCGGAACTGATTTACCCGTTAGCAATTATCAAAATACTTATACGAAGAAAAAGACAAAGACAGTAAAAAAACAATCTGCTGATGAAACAGAGCGTTTTGAAAAAACTTATCCATTTAATTCAGACGGGAAGATCGAAATCTCAAATATAAATGGCTCAATCATAATAGAAGCCTGGGACAAACCTGAGATTTACCTCGAAGCCATTAAAATAGCTGATTCAAAAGAGCGTCTGTCAGATGTAGAAATTGTGATTGATGAGAGTCAAAGTAAATTTTCACTTGAAACAGACTACAAACCTTGGAAAAAAAGAAGCGGTAGTAAATACAGAAGATATGGCAAACTGCAAGTTAATTTCAGACTAAAAGTTCCAAGAACAGCTGTTTTGGATGAGGTTGAAAGTGTTAATGGTTCGGTCAAAGTTTCCGATATGACCAATTATACGGTTGTTTCGGCTGTGAATGGAGCAGTCAGAGCAACCAATTTGAGAGGGACTGCTAAACTTTCTACGGTCAATGGAAGCGTTGTTGTTGATTTCAGCCAATTAAATAATGACTCAATAATTTCTTTAGGCACAGTCAATGGAAGCGTACGCTTGACGATTCCTTCGGCAGCAAATGCAACTGTCAGAGCAGACACTACAAACGGCAGTATCACCAATGATTTTGGTTTGCCCGTCCGCAAAGGTAAATATGTTGGACGCGACCTCTACGGCAGAATTGGTTCAGGTGATGTGAAGATCAAACTCAATAGTGTGAATGGCGGTTTACACATCAAGCGTAAAGACGATGGTGGAACACCTAATCCGGCGGTTAATCTATTGCCAAATAAAAATTCTGATGATTTTGATGATTCATTTGAGATGAGGCTTGAATTAAATATGAATCGTGTCAATAAGAATATAAATAAGATCATTAGAGAATCTCGAAATAAAGCAGTAATCGTAAACAAAAAAGAGATCGAAAAGGCAATGAAAGAGGCTCAAAAGGAAATGTCCAAAATTAAGCCTAAACTTGATAGAATTAACGCCGAAGCTTTGAAAAAAGCCGCTGAAGCAATTGATAACGCAGAGATTGAAAAACAGATCGAAGCGGCACGTTTAGCCCAAACAGCAGAGTTGGCACGCATCGCAGATTCAGTTCGCTTATCGAGATCACCTTACATTGTAGAAAAAAGTGATTCTTTTGAAGTAAAGGGAATCCCCGATGTGAAAATTGATGCGGATAATTGTTCAGTCCAAGTTCGAGGATGGAACAAACCTGAGATCAGCTATTCAATCACACGGATTGTTCGCAACCGTAGTCAGGATGAGCCTCAAGTAAGCGTTAGACACAATAAAAAAGATAAAGCTAACAAAGTTAATTCTGATGTAGAAATCAGAGTTGTGAATAAAGACTCGGACGCCCTCGGTATTTCACCAAATAGATCTAATAAAGTTCGAGTGGAGGTATTTGTGCCAAAAAAGTCGAATCTCCGGATACATACGAACAAAGAAATAAGACTCGAAGGAGTCTCAGGACAATTGAGATTGTTCGGGCAAGATAATTCGATCAATGTTCGTGATGCAGACGGAGAATTAAGAGTTAAATCACAAGATGGTATGATTCGCGTTGTTGGATTCGATGGTAAAGTTTGGTCAGAAACTGTTGATGGTGAAACAATGCTTGAAGGAAACTTTAAAAAAATATATTCCAGAACTGCTGATGGAAATATCACCGTTACATTACCGGAAGACACCAATGCAAAAGTTTACGCCAATGTTGAAACATCGGTAGAAGGCTTTGATTCTGCCCTTGAAAATAGTGGCAAAACCAAATGGACAATCGGACAAGGGGTTCATAAATATAACTTTAATGTCCAAGCAGAAGGCAAAGTTTTCATAAGAAATAAACAGTCCATATATACAAATTAATTTATTTTAGAAAGAGGCGGCGATTCATTTCTTGCCGCCTTTTTTGGTAGTTTTGGGAGAGTTTTATAAAACGCAGGTAAGAACTTAATCTATTTATATCTAATTTATTGTAAAAACTAAGTTTTCTTGAAACTCTTTCGCTTTAAATACGTTAAACAATTGAAACAGAAAGATAACTATCTGTTTTTTTTCATTCATACATTTTTTACTTCATAAAAAAAGAGGCTAGTCATGTATAAATCATTCGCACTTATAGCGATTTTATTTTTATCTATATTCATACAGGCACAACCTCCTCAGAAAGAAGAAGCAGAAAATAAAAAAGACAATTCTGCTACTTCTGAAAATGAAAAATCAGATGTAACTGAAGTTAAAGTTATTGACGATGAGAAACCGAGGTTGCATGTTCCGCCTGAAAAGGCAAACCCCGTCAATATCCCCAAGCTTTCCGAAGAAACCCCAATCGTCATTGATGGAAACCCTGATGAAGCAGTTTGGAAAAGAGCCGCTGTATTTAAGGATTTTATCCAAACTGCTCCAGGAAATAATATTGCTGCTTCAAAGAAAACCGAAGCCTATATGATGTACGATGAGAAACATCTCTATCTTGCCTTTAAGTGTTGGGATGATCGTAACGGAATTCGTGCTACGGTTGCCAAAAGAGATCAGGTTTTCGGCGAAGACAACGTAAGGATTTGGCTTGATACATACAATGACCAGAGACGTGCCTATATTCTTGGATGGAATCCTTTGGGAATCCAAGCCGATGGTATTTTCACGGAAGGTCGCGGTGCTGATTTCTCAATTGATATTGTTATGGAATCAAAGGGAATGATTCATGATTGGGGATGGACAGTCGAAGTTAAAATCCCTTTCAAATCACTACGTTATCAAGCCGGAAAAGGGAAAATGTGGGGCTTCAATGTTGCACGAAACATTGATCGCCTGAATGATGAATTTGATTCTTGGATGCCAAATGACAGAAACGTGCAAGGTTTCTTGATTAAGCACGGTAAAATTACAGGACTTGATGATATTAAATCTGAAAGAACCTTAGAAATCATTCCAAGTGTCACAATTTCCGAGAGGGGCAGAAGAGTACCTGCAAATGAAGTACCTGCCGGAAGATTTGTTAATGAGCCTGTCAAACAGGATATAGGTGTTACCCTCAAATATACGATTACTCCCAATATTACTTTGGACGCCGCTATAAACCCTGATTTTGCTGAGATCGAAGCTGATGCTCCAATTGTTGAGGCAAATCGGCGTTTCCCAGTGTTTTTCCCTGAAAGGAGACCGTTCTTTTTAGAAGGTGCGGAAATTTTCCAATCACCGCTGAGAGTTTTTAATTCCAGATCAATCATTGATCCTGATTTCGCAGCAAAACTAACAGGTAAGGTTGGAAAAAACTCATTTGGGCTTTTAGTTGCTTCAGACAATGCTCCAGGCAATTTTGAGCAAGATGAAATAAATAATCCTGAACGACTACCATTTATCAGTGAATTCGTGGACAAAAACGCACTATTTGCAGTTTTAAGATATAAGAGGGATGTAGGCAAGGAAAACAATATCGGTCTTTTTGCAACTGCCCGAAGTTTTCCCGAACGCAAAAATTATGTTGGTGGTTTTGATGGACGTTTTAAGTTAAATCCAAAAACCGTTTCATGGTTTCAGTTGATTGGAACGCACACAAGGAAATGCTTTTTCAACCCTGAGTTCGACGATATTGAAAATCCTTTGCAAGCCCAGCGAAATGGAGAAATTTGTGGCGGAGCGATAGTAAATGGTCAGCAAGAATTAGGAAATACCTTTAGTCGCTATCGGACTGGAAACGGAGTTGGTTATAGTGCCGGACTTGATCACAGCACTGATACTTTTGGTTATACGTTTGAGGCAGGCGGAAAAACAAAAGACTTTCTGATAGACGCGGGCTTTACTCAAAGAACAAACATACACTATGTCTTTGGCGGTTTTCGCAGAAGCACAAAATCTAAGCCAAATAATAAAATCATTAGAATAAATAATTTTAACGGTTTTAATTACAATTATGCATCTGATGGACGTTTAATTAGTGCCAATTGGAACAGCAATGTGAACTTTAGTTTTCAAAAGAACACATTTGTAAATTTCTGGGGTGGTGTTGAGCGTGGCAAAATTTATGAAGATGAATTTGGTTTAGTTCGTAATGAAAATCGCGACGGAGCATTTTTCGGCGAACCTGAACGTTCCCAAACCGCCTTTTGGACGGGATTCTTTTTCCGAACTCAACCAAGCAAAAAATGGGCGTTTCGTATGAATATGAATCATACCTGGAACGCTATGGATTTTGATTTCGGTGCGGGAACAAGATTTCCGAGAGTAAGCCCTGCCGCACTTGCTGGAGAGGATGGATTAGACCCGGGAACAGGCAGAAGGATAAATATCGGTGCTGGACTTGAATTATCTCCAACTGATCCGTTGAGAATTTCTTTAAGCTACGACAAAGCAAGACTTGTCAGAAATGACACGAAGAGAGTAGCTTTTGATACAAACATCTACAGTTTGCGTTCGACCTATCAATTTACGAGATTTATTTTTACTCGTGTCAGGATAGATTACAACACATTGCGTTCGAATATACGCGGGCAATATTTGTTTGGTTGGACTCCAAGCCCGGGGAAGGCTTTTTATGTAGGTTATAACGATAATCTCAATTATAAAGGTTTTAACCCCTACACAGGCGATTTGGAAAATGGTTTTGCAAGAAATAGTAGAACCTTTTTCATACGTATGTCGTATCTATTTCGTAAGAGTTTTTAACAAATAATATCCTTCAAGCAATCATCGTTAAAACTCTTACGCTGAAGGCGGTAAAATTTATATGGTAAATTTACCGCCTTTGGTATATAATAATTGAAATTTTGGATTCTCCCGCGAATTCTTTCCCCATTAACTTTTTACGACCAATCAAAATAAGAAGTGTTAAATAAAATAATCAAAACAATTTTTTGAACGAAATATATATGAATTTGCAGTTTAAATTTATGTCATAAATGGAAATATAATTTAGGAATAAAATAGTTCTTGTAATTTCTTAAGTTTTAGTGTATAAACCATAGAGGACACTACATTTCTTGTTTTTTGATAAGGAGGACAAATGAAGCTAACACGAAGTTTTTTAGCTGCCAACCTAATTTTTACCCTCGTTTTTACATCTTTCCTAACTTTAGCTATTCCAAGCGTTTCAGCCCAAGATTCAAAAGTAGCATTACAGCGCGGATATCGCACAGGATACTCCGATGGATACATGTCCGGCTATCGTGATGCCATCGAAAACGCTACAAAAAGTTACGCAAGACACAGTGAATATAGAAATGCTGACCGTGCCTTTAATAAGGATTACGGTAATTTATCCGATTACAAAGACGGATATCAGCAAGGTTTCGAAAAAGGCTATGATACAGGCTTTTTGAAACAAAGTTTTGATGCAACAATTCCATCCACCTTGAAGACCCGTGGTGTAATTGATGCGACAAAGCCTATTGAAACTCCAAAAACGCAGGTCAAAACAACCACTAAACCTAAGAAAACTGAAAGACTTCCGGTTGAAAATAATGTAGCAACGAATTCGGTTAATACAAGTACATCCGATTCACAGCCAATTAAGACTACAACTCCACCGGAAAATACAGTTGCAAAAACAACAGATACTACAGATTCAACAGTAAATAATTCAACAGATACAAATTCTGTTGAAAATACCACTACTGATGAAACAACAGAGCCTGATTCGACAAACACTTATACACCGCCGGCAAATGTCAGCACTAATACGGCTCCGACAATTTCTAATCGGACTGAGCCACAGCGTTCTAATGCAAGCGGTGGTGACATAATCATTATTCCTTCCGAAACGGAATTGATTATTGAGTTGCTCGATGAGATTGATACAAAGCGTGTTCGTGAAGGTGATCAATTCAAAGCCCGCGTAGTTTCACCAACCGAAATTAGCGGTGCAATTATCGAAGGAAGAATTGCTAAAAATCGCCGTCCGGGTAGATTGAAAAGACGTGCAGAATTACTTCTTTCATTTGATAGAATAGTTCTTTCGCAAAGCCGCTGGAGTAATTTTAATGCGATTATCGTTGAAGTATTGCCGCTCAAGGGCGATAACGTTAAGCGTGTTGATCAAGAAGGACTTGTTCAAGGTACAAGACCTTATAAGAAAGACGGTATCACCGTAGGTGGAGCAACCGGCACAGGAGCAGTTATCGGTGCGGTTGTTGGAGGACCTGTCGGTGCAGCAGTCGGAGCTGGTGTTGGAGCAGCATTTGGTGTTGGAGCAGTTGTTGTTGAAAGAGGACAATGGATTAAACTTCAAGAACAACAACAAATGCGTATTAAAACTGCTTATGAAACCCAGATCAGATAAACTATTTTCACTCCCAAGTTTGGACACAATTTAACAATAATCCGAGCGTTGTGTCCTTCATAAAATTCCACAGATTTGTGTAGTGCCTTTTATCTCCTTTGTGGCTTCATTAACAAATCTGTGGACTATTTTTTTAATAGAGAGCGAGAGGCAGTTATCTCTCGCCTTTTTTTGATTTAAAGGAATCACATAAATATATTTAAGGAATGGAAAATAACATAATTGCTTTGCTGACTGACTTTGGAAATAAAGATTACTTCATAGGAGCAATGAAAGGAGTAATGTTATCAATAAATGAAAATGCCAAAATTATTGATATAACCCACGAAATTCCACCTCAAGATGTTCGAGCAGGTAGCTTTACTTTAAATGCTTGCTATGAAAATTTTCCACCTGGAACCGTTTTTGTTGCTGTAGTTGATCCCGGTGTTGGGTCAGATAGACGTGCAATTTTGGTAGAAACAGAAAATTACTATTTCATAACTCCTGACAACGGTTTACTAAATTTTATTTTTGAAAGAGAGAAAAATGTACGGGGCTTTGAAATCACAAATAAAGATTTTTTCCATAAACCTGTCAGTAAAACTTTTCACGGACGTGATGTTTTTGCACCTTCCGCAGCACATCTTTCTAAAGGAGTCAGTCCGGGTGAATTTGGAGATAGCATAGAAGACTATGTGTTTTACAAAACAAACCAACCCGAAAGAACTAATGAGCAGGAAATAGAAGCAACCATTATACATATTGATCACTTTGGCAATTTAATAACCAATCTACGCAAAGAAGATTTACCTGAAGATTTTCATCTATTGATTAACGACGAAAAAATTGAAAGCTTCCACGATTTTTTTGCTGAAGCAGAAGAAAAGGAACTGTTTATGCTTGTTGGAAGTACAGGCTTTTTAGAAGTAGTTGCGAATCAGGATTCAGCAGAAAAACTTCTGCAAGCTGTGGTCGGAGAAAAAGTTATTTTACGGCAATCAAAATCTCATTTTTAAGCAATAAAATAGACGTATTCGCTTGTTTCTTATAAGTGTCTTTGGTATCTTACAATTATAAGCAAAATTTATTATACAAAGGGATAAAACAATGACTACTGCAAAAGAATCAAGTGCAAAAAGTTCGTCATCCTCAGGTGGATTACGCGGTGTTGTAGCTGCTCAATCTACGATGAGTAAAGTTAATGGCGAAGAAGGAATTTTAATATATCAAGGTTATAACATTCACGATTTAGCTGAAAATTCAACATTTGAGGAAACTGTCTTTCTGCTTTGGAATGGTCGTCTTCCAAAGCAAGATGAACTGGATATGCTCAAAACAGAATTTCGTTCGAACTATGAAGTTCCATCGGAAATTCTTGTGTTTATGAAACATTTTCCGCATGATTCTCAGCCGATGGATGTTTTGAGAACATGTGTTTCAACACTTGCTTTTTATGATGATGAAAGTCACTTAACAGACGTTGAAAGTGCTAGAAAAACAGCCACACGTTTAACTGCTCAGTTTCCAACAATCGTTGCCGCTTGGGAAAGAATTCGCAACGGAAAAGAACCTGTCACACCTGACACAAGTTTAGATATTGCTGAAAACTTCCTTTACATGATGCGTGGCGAAAAACCTGATCCGAGTGAGGCAAGGATGCTCGACACATGTTTGATATTACACGCCGACCATGGTTTTAACGCTTCAACATTTACAACTCGTGTTGTTTCAGGAACACTCGCCGATATGTATGGTGCTGTAACGGGCGGAATTGCTGCACTCGCAGGACCTTTACACGGCGGAGCAAATACTGCAGTTATGAGAGCCTTAAAAGACATCGGGGAAGTTGGTAATGTTGAGTCATGGCTTGATAACAAACTTGCTAATAAAGAAAAAGTTATGGGAATTGGTCATGCTGTTTACAAAACCGAAGACCCGAGAGCAACTTGGTTACGTAAGTTCTCAGAGCAAATGGGCGGTGTAACGGGTGAAACCAAATGGTTTGAAATGTCTAAAAAACTTGAAGACCTAATGATGGAAAAGAAAGGCTTAAATCCAAATGTAGATTTCTATTCAGCTTCGACATATTACATGATGGGAATTCCTTTGGATCTATACACCCCAATTTTCGCAATTAGCCGTATTTCAGGTTGGACGGGACACATTCTAGAGCAATATGCTAACAATAAATTAATTCGTCCAAGAGCAGAATACGTTGGCGAATGGAATTTGGAATACACACCGATTGAAGAACGATAGTTTAAGGTAATAGAAAAAGGTAAAAAGCAATAGTGAAATTAGTTTCACTATTGCTTTTTTGTCTGATTAAAGAAAGGCGGTGGAAAGCTATCGAAAATCCACCGCCTCTTGTTTTCCGTGAAATTGGTTATGTATTAAAGTGCTTTGGAGGAGCTATGATAATACCTTCACGGAAACTTATAAATAAAATCATTTTGATTTCTACTCTGTATAATACTTTTTTAAGTTGAGATATTCCGTAGTAGCTTTTTGTTTTACTCACTTATTGAGTCTTAACAATGTAATTATCTCTTGCCCTGACGTTTAAATCCGGACGATAGACTCGCACCTTTATTTTCTTTCTCTGTCCGGGCTTTCCTTCTTTGGTTGGATAATAACCGATACTGTACTGATAACTTAGTTCTTCGGCAATTGCTTTAAATGCAGTGTTTAGTCCTTCGGGAGTTGCATCTGGGGATATTATCCGTCCGCCGGTTTTTGTCGCAAGCTCTTCAAGATACATTTTGCCAAATTTGTAATCTCTAAGGACTCGGTTTTTCTTCCGTATTTTTTTGCTTTTGCCAAGAGAATCTATGGAAGTATCGTAATAGATCGGGAAAATTACTGTTTCAGATTTTTCGGCTTGTTGGACTGTATCGTCGAAGAAAGCATCTTCTGAAGTTGTATCAACCCCGTCGGTAAAGAGGACAATTGCTTTTCGTCCTCTAACTTTTTTTAGGCGTTCTCGCAATGCAAAATCAACTACATCATACAAAGAAGTGCCACCATCAAATCTGGCTTTATCAATTGCTTTGTAGATTTTCTCGCGTTTTTTTGTGGCTCTGGCTAAAACGCGGATTTTTTCGTTGAATTTAATTACTTCTACTCGATCCTGAGGTTTTAATTGATTGACGAAAGTTTTTGCGGCTTCTTGAATTTCTTCGATACGATATTCGGTTGAAGGGCTTGTGTCTAAAACGAGTATGACGGTGAAAGGTTTATCAAATTCACCAAAGTAGGCTATTTCTTGCTCAACGCCATCTTCATAAATTTTGAATTCTTTTTTTGTTAGATTAGATACATAATTGCCTGTTCTTGAATTAGAGACCGAAACGGGAATGGTTACTAAAGATGAGTCAATTTTAATAACATCATCATCGGCAGTTTTAGTTTCTTTTGTTTTGGTGGGAATAAAACTATTTTTTGAAATGACTTGATTTGGTTGGTAGGGCTTAGATTCTGAATAGTCTTCCGTAACAGTCTGTGCCGATAGGATTCCAAACAAACTAAAAGTTACTAACAAAATAAAAACAATTTTTTTCACTTTCTATGCCCCTCCAATCTATATCTGGCTTTACTTAGTTTCCATCAGTGTTTTGTTTGTCGTCGTCCTCTTCATCTTCATCTTCATAGATAATTTTGTCGCTGTTTTTATCATTTTCTATCTTGATGTTTTTGCTACCATCATTTTCCTTGCCATCAAGAGAGATTCCGAAGATTTTTGGATTTTCGATGAATTTGGCGAGTTTATCGGGATTGAATTTTGCACGGACGACGACTGCTTCATTATTTTCTATTGATACAACCAGTACCTTTAAATTCTTACCTGATTCACGCATGTTCATATAGACTTGATTGCCTTTATCATTTCGAATACGCAAAATCGGAGTCCATTCGTCGCTGAATGCATCTCGCATAACGAGTTTCATTTCATCATTGAGGGTTTGGGGAGAGAATTGCAAATTTCTAAATATCGTTACTTTGAAACTTTTAACTCCGGCGGGACGGACAATGCCAACGGCAAAACGTGCCAACCACATGAAGGGGATTTTTACCTTTTTCGCTTTATATTTGGTTTTTATATGTTTACATACTGCGTCAAATTCATTGCCTCTCGCTTCGGCATTGGGAACGGCAATTGTGAATGCCAAAGCAAGGAAAGTTAGGGTAATTAAGATTTTCTTTCGCAAAAGCATTTTTTACTCCTTAGTTATCGTCATTATCAGTTCTCTTTTTATCTTCGTCGTCATCACCAATCTCGATATCAAGGTCGGGAATGTTTAATTTGCCTCCTAATTCGACAAGCAGATCAATATCAATTGGACCAATTACGTTGACCAGACCAATGCTCTTATCTTCAGAAATTACGACCGCAACGCCGCTCATAACATCGCCTGAAAACATCGTGTAAACATCAACCTTTTGATTGTTTTTCTTGCTGCGGACATTGGCGAGCTTTTCCCAACCTGGGTTTTGCAGTTGTGAACGAATTATATCCACATCAGCCATGTTATATTCGTTTGCATTTTCAAAACGATAAACTCTGACATATATGGCTTCTAAACCTTTAATCGCTTCACCGACGGTCTTAGCATCTTTGTCTTTTACCTTCAGCAAAACTCTTTTGGCTAGCTTCAAGATGTTGCCATCAATGTTTACTTCAACTACATCTCTTGCACGATCTTCTAAACCTTTGAGATTATCGAAATTAAGGCGTGCATCTTGTGCACTTACAGCTGCCATCGAAATCAGCATAAATGCAGATAATAAAAGGGTTTTGAATGAATAATTAATAAGCTTTTTCATAACTTTATATCTCTCCTGATAAAGTTCTATCGCAAACTTTTACCAACGGGTTTGTTGTCCAATCCCTGAACTTTATCCTTAACAATCTTTAATTTTGAGCTTGTAATCGCAAGTGCTTTCATCAACTGGTTGTAAGCGTATTTTTCTTCAGCCGTTAGCTCAGATATTTCAACTTTTTGTTCTGGCAGATTAGTCTTTACTTTTTTACGAATTGCTGTCTTATGGGTTGATTTTTTAGCGACTTTCTTGCGATTGATAATCTTTCTTTTTTTCTTTTTAGTTGGCTTAAACGTAGCTTTTACAACAGTTGGTTTATTTTGTTTTTCTTCAGTGAAAATTTCTTTTGAAATAGTGTCTTGTTTAATGTAATCGTTCTTTTTTGTAACAGGTTCTATAACAGATTTCTTTAAATCAATTTTTGCAATTGATTGAGTTTCATTTTGAGTAAATTGAAACACTCCAAGTGAAATAATAGCTAAGGCAAAACAAGCAAATGAGGCAAAGCCTAATCGAAAAAATCCCCATGGGTTATTGCGTTTTTCTTCAATAGTAGAAGTTTTTGCCGGCACGACGGGTGGGGTTGTGTCTTTTTGGCGAAATGCCTTTAGAGCATTTTCCAGTTTTTCTATTTCCGGGTCATTTCCTGATTTGTCCCATAAATAATCTTCTTTCATATTTAATGCACCTCAATGCCGAGTTTCTTACGTAACATTTTCATTCCTCTGTGCAGATTTACTCTGACCGATTCGTGTTTCAATCCTGTTTGCTCAGCTATTTCTGGTCCTGTCATTCCTTCAACTAATCGCAAAATTAAAGTTTCCCGATACGCTTCGGGAAGTTCTTTAATCGTATCCAAAATTTCATTTGCCTCATTTTTGGCATTGCCGTTATGGCTTAAATTTTCGGAAAGTTCGACAGTCGGTTTGTTACGACGATAAAACTCCACTGCACGATTCCTCGCAATCCTTGCAATCCAAGGGCTAACGGCATTTTTATCCCGAAGCGTATTGAGTTTTTCGTAAGCGGTAATAAAAACCTCTTGAACGATGTCATCAACTTCATCACGTGGGACACGAGCAAGGATAATGCCATGAACCATCGGGGATAATTTTTTGTAAAATTCTTCAAACGCACTTCTATCGCCTGCACACACACGCTCTACTAGCATTGCTTCTTCTTTTGGTTTTTCCTTTGCCGGGGAAGAGGCTAACTGCTTTTTGCGTCGAGCTGGAAAAAATATGTTTTGTATAATTCCGCTTTCTGACATTTAAGATTTAATGACGTTTGATGAAATCAAATATGAAAAATATAAAACCAATCCCACCAAACATCATTTTGGTAACAGCTTTTAATTGCTTGCTGTGTATATAGATGTTGTGAAATTGAAAAGTGTTAACAAAGATAACGAATTTTTTGAGAATTAGTTGCTACTTCCTTGATTTAACGTGAAAACACGCAAAATTATTCTTAATAAATTAAACTTTGTTGATTCCAAATACTACTTGATGAACATCAGTAAAAAAGCCCAATCTCATTAAAAATACAAGGTTTATCCTTTTCTTAATTAGTTTAGATAGACAACTAAGAAATAATTAAGAGTTTCTTAAAGACTTTTCTTGAATGATTGACATAGTTTAGACCTCACAGAAAGTTATTTATTAAAAAAAGGAGAGAATCTATGATAATCAAAAACGAATTTACGGAATTTTCGAACCGCCAAGTAAAAGGTTTACTAGCAATAACTACGCTGGTATTTTTAGTCAGTTTTGGAGGTTGTTTTAACAATGCAGGAGAAACAAATGAAAACACGAATACTAAGCCAACAGCAGATTTAATGGATAAACCAACATCAGCTAATAATACGGATGAAAAATCGGAATCGAAAAAAAATGAAGAAACTAATGATGTTGATTCTGAGCCGAAATTTACAGTAAAAGAAGCAAAAAATACAGATGAACTAATGGATGCTATGAAAGCATATAAAAGTATTGGAAAATTTGAGCAAGGCGAGCTGATATATACCGCTCCTTATGGTTCTGATCCTGAGATTGCAAGGTTAACTGCCGAATATAAAAAAGATGATAAAAGTTACAGGTTTATTATCGCCAAATTTGACTCACCTGTAGTTACTGCAGCTTATGCAGTAAAGAAGTTGAAAGATAAGAATAAGAGTTTGAAAAAAACTAAAATAGGTGCCATTGCTATTTACGAATTTGTGGGGAAGAATTATCTACATTGCAAAGATAAAGTTTGCATAGAACTATCTACAAACCCAGATAATTCAGTAACTGAACCAATGGAAATATCCAACACAATATTAAAAGATGCTTAAATAAAACTGACCATTTGAATATGATATGTCACCATTTTCAATAGCTTTGTAAATATCGAATATGTACAAAGCGGTCACTTTAATTATGATTCAGTATTATTTGGATATGTTAAATCTTTTAAGATTATTTGAGATTAATAATTACTGCGTCTTGTTCGGTTGTGCCGACGGAGATTGCGAGATTTTTTTCGTCGGCAGACCAATCAAAGTTGTATATATTTTCGTTTGGCAGTTCTAAAAGAAGTTTCGGTTTAGCATCTTCGTTCGTCGCATTTTGCCGCCAGATTTTGCTTCCAATTTGAGAGTTTTCTGCGTAGTCGAAACTTTCGCCATCGCTTGACCAGCGAATGGTTCTTTTCATTGCATTTACATCAAAAGTGTAGAAGTTTTCTTTGTTTTCCAAAGCAATTATGCCGACTTTTTCTCCTGCATCGGTTTCGTCGTTTTGGGATTCTTTACTATCTTTTTGTTCAAAAAATGTAAAAGCCAAATATTTTCCGTTTGGAGAAAGAGAAATGAAATTTTCGGGAGTGAAATCTTTTGTTGATATTTGTTCTTCTTTTTCTTCAATGAGAGATTTACGCCAAATGGTAGAAGATTTTTTGCCACGTCGTATAAAATAAAGCCATTTTCCATCGGCAGACACATTTGGAGAAAGCTCTTGTGTTTTTTCATTTTGGCTAACCTGAGTTGGGTTTTTACCGTTCGCATCAATTCGCCAAATTTTCATTTTGCCGCTGCGGTCGGAATTGAAATAGATAAATTTTCCATCTTTTGAGATTGAGGGAAGTTGGTTGGCATTTCCGCTATCTTTGGTTAGCTGTTGGCGAGAATCATCTTCAGGGTTTAGCAACCACAAGTCTCTATTTCGATCAATTCTAGATACGTAAACAATTTTGTCATCCGTCATCCAACGAAGTCCAAAAAAGCCATTTCGACCAAAATTATCTTCCTTGAATTTTTTTGCATTTTCCAGTTTGGCATTTGGTAAAACCCAAATATTTGATCTGGTTTCGACGGTTTTTGAAAGAATCGTTTTTCTATCCGCCGAAATTGATAAACTGCGGTAAGTCTTCAAATCTCTTGTAATTGGAATTGATTTTCCGCTTGGATATGAAATTTGGTGAATTTGCGGAACTTGTTTTTTCGCACGAGCAATTGCCAGAATCGTATCATCCGAAATCCATTCGATTCTTCTAAAAGCTACCAATTTCGGAACTTTAAAAATCTCATCTTTTTTATTTTCAATATCGGTAATGATTAGTTTTGAAACGACCTTGTTTTGATCACGTTCGATTACGGCAATTTTTTTTCCATCGGGTGAAAAACTCGGATAGCTCCAAACAAAAAGTAATTGCGGAACAAAGCGTGTCAGAACTATCTGTTCTTTGTCGGTTTTTAGGTTTTTGACGATAACATCGTAACGATTTTCGCCTGGGGTTCTACGGAAGAAACTGATTTGTTCACCGTCATTTGAAAAACTAAAATATCCCCAGACATCTTCTGCAACGAGTTCGGGCATTCCGCCTAAATATGAAACTTTGTGAATTTTGCTTGATGAATCACCGCCTTTGCCTTCGCGAAAATATATCCATTTTCCATCATTTGAAAAACGTGAAAAGCCCGGTTTTATGTCTCCTTCAATCTTTAAGTCCGTAACAGTTCCGAGTTCCATATCACGAAGTTGTAGAGTTTCATCTTCGCCGAAACCTTTCAAATAAACTGCAAATTTTCCATCGGGAGAGAGTGCGGGTAAATCAACATCGCCTGTGTTCGTTAATGATTGAATAGTGAGATTTTCAAAAGCGGATTTGGCAATATTGGATTGATATTTTTTGTAAATAGAATAGCTTGCAAAGCCGAGAGTGGAAAATAAAACGAGTCCCAAAACAGGCAAAAGCCATTTTTTATTGTTTGAGAGAAAACTAGGTTGTTTTCCTTCCAAAGCCAAAACATCTGAGGTTTGGTCGTCTTCATCAAGAATTATTTCTTCAACAATTCTGGTTTCCGTTTCGGTCGCAATTACAACATCTTGATTGCCATTTGTCTCGATTTCTTTTGCCGAAATTTTTTCGAGATTCGATCCTTTTTCGGTATTTTCAACAACACGAATTTTTTCCGTGATACGAAAACCTTTTCGAGGGATTGTTTCGATGATGCTTTGGTCATTTTCGTCCGTGTCGAGAGTACGGCGAAGTGTGAAAATATTTTGCGAAAGATTGTTTTCTTCGACAAAAGTATCTTCCCAAACGAGTTCAAAAATCTCATCTTTTGTAACGACATCTCCTTGCCGTTCAACCAAAATACAAAGCGTATCAAAAACCTTCGGTGGTAATGTAATCAGTTCTTTGCCACGCCATAAAACACGCTTTTGGCTATCTAAAAGATAATTTCCAAATTCGTATAAATTGTTGTGTTTATTGCTCATAAGAGTCTTAAGAAGTTATTAAGAAATAATTAAGGCTTTTCTTAAAGACTTCATTCCAACACTTCATTTAACTTTAGGGGCAGTCAAAGCAAATTCTTTTTTGAATGACAATTTTACGACAAGGTTTGTCCATACACAAAGAAAAAATTGTGGCTGTTGAGGTCACAGTTTCTTTGAGCACTTTATTGACCAGATTTTGAATGATTAAAAAAAGAAAATTTAGGCGAGAGATTATCTCCAAAACACGCCAGTTAACTTTTCTGAAAAATTCGGAAAATATCGCTGAGTTTTCTTGTGGATTATGCGTTGAAGAATCTGCAATGCTTTCGCCTTCATTTATTACGGACACGTTCGGAATCAGCGAACGAATCATTTTCCAGCTTGTCGAATTGGGGCAGATACATTTTATCGAAACGGAAAACAAGAAAAGTTTTGTTTGTTTTACGAGCCTAAAAAAAGCGTTTGATTTGAAAGAGAAATTATTGCTTGAAGAAAAACGAGAATCTGAGTAGGGAGAAATATTATGAAATTTAGAAATATTTTAACAATTATTTTTGTGCTTTCAATTGCTTCCATTGCATATGGGCAATTCAATATAAAAATACCAAAAGTAAAAAAGCCTAAGGTTAAGAAGCCGAAAACGGAAGTTTCAGGAAATACAAAGACTTCTGTAACCGATATGAATTTTAAGTCCAGAGAAATGGTTGTGGATGATGCGTTCACATATTTTGAAGCGGTTGCACTTCCAAAACCTCATCCGACCGAATCGAGAAAAGTTGATGATGGTTGGGCTTTGAAAAGTTATTTGCGGGTAATGGGAACTTTTCCGAAGAGAAGTGCATTTAAAATTTCGGTTTTAAAAGACGGAAAGGTTTTAGCGACAAATCGTTGCCAAGGCGGAAGATATGTTTATGACGCAAATGCACGTCCGAAACGATTTCCTTTGGGCGACAATTTTTTGTGGCACGATACGGGATGTTGGAGTAAGAAAGCCAAGATCGATCAAACAGGAAATTTTGATGTAGAGATTCGTGTTGTTAACGGTGATACGGACGAAGAAACTTTAGTCAGAACCTACAAAATTGATGTAGAAAAAATCACACGAGTTCGTGGACCGGTGAGCAATACTTACGCGGCTGAATCACAATACGCAATTATGCGACATACCGATACGGCGGTTGCTTTCATACATTATCGCCCGCCGGGAACTTACGATTATTACAACCAAACAAAAAATCAAAGAGAATCTTATCAACGCTCTATGGTGCAGATCTATTACAGTATGTCTTTGGAAAAAAGCGGATACTATCCGCGACCGGGATATGTCCGATGCACAGTTGATGGAAACCGAGTTAAGTTTCCAGATAACGGAAGCAGCACTGATGCAATGTCGGTACAGATTTTACGAACGACCGCACTTGAATACACAGACCGAATCGCACCGAAATTCAAAAGAGGAGCTATGTATAAAGATCCGCTTAGGTTTAGTCAAATAACTTCTGTTTTACCTATGACTTGGGCAGGCGACGGCAAAAAATACGACCGTCTTGAAATGAGTGCAAAACCCGGAAATTGGGAATGCAAATATATAAACAACGGCGAAGTTTATCGAATTTTCCGTTTCAAAGTAGAAATAGACGGAGCAATCGCCCCTCATCCCGAACAAGCAAGCGGAAACGTAAATCTTTACCGAAACGCTTTTATGATCGATATGGAAATTCCCGAAGGCGGAACGGAATTCGATTATCGTCTTGGCTCACAACCCGAAAAAGGTTTTTTCTACGGAATCCCTTGGAAAACCGCAGAAGGAAAAGCAATGGCAAAAAGAGTTCCGACAAAAGGAAGTCTGTTGCCAACGCCTTCAAACAAAATTAAATAAGGAGGAATGAAGATGAAAAAGATATTACTGATGTTAGGAGCAATAGGTTTATTATTTACAACGCTTTACAAGGTTACTGATTACACTTGGATGCTCTATTACGAAACTCTCAGTTGGTTTGTTGGCTGGATTGAAGTGCTTTTTGCCGTTGTGTTTTTAATTGGATTGGTTTGGTTATTTATTGATTACCGCAAAGATACAGGTTATGAAAATCGTATTTCAGTTGAATGGTTTTTATTAATCTTGGCAGGCATATTACCTTTGAGTATAGTTCTTTTCCCATTAGATAGTATTCTTTACAGCATTTTGTCCAGTACCGGTATTTACTATTCCTTTTCAATGGACGGGAGAATAGGTGTATTAACTTTTTTAGCCTTATTACTATTCATCATTTTTTCAATTCTTTTCCACATATATCTAATAGCAAAACTTTGGGGAGCGATAAATGATGGGGAGTCTTTTATTAGTCCGAGTGCGGCAGTCGGACTTCATTTTATTCCGATTTTGGGAGTTTTTTGGGCAATAATAGTTTGGGCAAAATATCCGAGTGAATACAATAAATATATCGAGAGAAATAACTTGAATGTTAAGCCGATGTCATCGATTTTATTTATACTATATGGATTGCTGAACTTAGTACCATTTGTCGGATTTTTCCTTTTGCCGCTCGTCTTACGGCAAGGGCTGAATGCCGTCAACAATCTTTTAAGAGTTTCCGGTTCTGCTGTTTCCAAAAGGAATGTCGGAAGTCAACCAAACCCTGTTTTGCAAAGTTAGATATGAGGCGAAAGTTCCGTAGAAAGGGAATTATTGCCGCTAAGCACTCAAGCAAAAAGTACGTAAAGTGTCAGTAGCCCGACCGTTAGGAAGGGCTTTTAGATAATTAACTTTCAAGCCACTCCCTCACGGTCGGGCTACTAACACAAGCTCTATACAATTATATCTAATTTTGCATGCCTGCTTACCATCAAATAAGTTCCATTAGGGAGATAAATATGAAAAAAATAACATTGATTCTATTTACAGCTATAGTGTGGACAGGACTGGTTTTAACTATTGATAAAGTTGCTGCAAATCCTGAGTCTTCAAAATTCGATATATCCCCAAAATCTAGCAAAAAGATCTATTATAATTGGGGGAAAGGTTGTGAAATTAAAATCTCTGCGAAGGCGAATTATGGAAAAGTCCATTTGGCAGTTTTTAATCCGAAAGGGGAAAAAATTGTAAGTGGTAAAGGTCGGGTTCAAGTAAAAACCGGAAACAAGAAAGGCAGGTACAAACTTGTTCTCGAAAATAGGACGAATAGGAAAGTGAAGGTCGTTTTGAACAATGTTTCAAAATTATGCCACGATACGGCTATGGCGTGACACAGTAATTCAATTACTGATGTTACGCAAAAAGTTCAACAAACTTCAGTTTGTTGAGAGTCTTAGCAAAATAATGCAGTTTTGAATATGAGCAAATAGTTTTATTGAATAATGTTAGAAATTTACTACTTGCAACTTTAAAGATTCACTAAACAATTTTGTAAATTAGACAAATCACGCCACGCTTTGCGGGCGTTTCAACAAACTGAAGTTTATTGAACTAGATAATCTAAAAAAGTGCGTAATATGAGTTAATTATTCACATTTAGTGTGTAGCTTTGAATGAATGGGCAACAGTTACTTTGAATGAAAAACCGTCTAGTTTTGGTTCTACACTAAAACGAGACGGTTTTTACAATGAAGTTGGTCTTTGATGATTTTCTTTCCTCAATTAATAAAAGTAAAAAGTCAGCTAAAATGAAACAAAACCAACTGAATTTGTGTATAATTTTGATATTAAACAAAAAATTATCAGAAGGAGAAGTTGGCAAAATGCGTGAGATACTTTATGTTTTATCCTTTGTATTTATAGTGATTGTGATCGGTAACACAGTTATTGTTGCACAATCGAATAGTAATAATTTTACGAAATCAGATAACGAAAAAATGAAGCCACCTGTTGCGAAAAAAGTTCCGAAAGTTACAAAAATTCACGGCTATGAGGTCGTTGATAATTATCATTGGATGCGTGACCGTAGTGATAAGAAAAAACGCCCTGAGATCATGGAATATCTCGAAGCGGAAAATGCTTACACGGATGCGATGATGAAGCCTTATAACAAGCTGACTGACAAAATCTACGATGAGATTGTCGGACGCATCAAGCAGACTGATCTCAGCGTGCCTTATAAATACGGCGATTATTGGTATTACACAAAAACCATTGAGGGCAAAAACTATCCAGTTTATATGCGTGCCAAAACTTTTGATAAAAAGAACGAAGAAGTTCTTTTGGATCAAAACGAGATGGCGAAAGGCTATAAATTTTATTCGATCAGAAGGTTAACGGTTAGCGATGATGGAAATTTGCTTGCTTATTTAGTTGATACGGTTGGTTATCGCCAATACACCTTGCAGATAAAAGATTTGCGAACAGGGAAAACTTTGCCGAATAAAATTGAGCGTGTAACAACTGTTAATTGGGCAAGTGATAACAATACCCTTTTCATAACTGCTGAAGACGAAGTTCACAAACGTTCGGATGAGTTTTGGCGACATGACGTTAAGAAAAATAAGAGTGAATTGCTTTATCAGGAAAAGGACGTTCTGTTTAACATCTATGCAGGACGTTCGCGTGATAGAAAGATGATTTTATTGAATGTTGGTGCGGCGACGATGGATGAATATCATTACATCCCTGCTGATAAACCGAATTCAAAATTGAAAATGATTCTTCCGCGTGAGAAAGATCACGAATATGATGTTGATCATTACAAGGGTGAGTTTTACATCACAACTAACAAAAATGCGGAAAATAATCGTGTTGTAAAAGCTCCGATTAAAAACCCGTCTGAGAAAAATTGGAAAGAATTTATACCGCACAATCCTGAAATTAAAATTGAAGGCGTTAGTTTCTTTGATGGTTATGCAGTTGTTTCCGAACTCGAAAACGGTTTGGAGTATTTGCGTTTGATGGATTTGGAAGCGGGCAAATCAAAACGCCTTGAAACCGACGAAGAAGTTTACACAATGGGAATGGCTGGCGGAAATGCGGAGTTTGAAACGGACACGATTCGTTATTATTATGCTTCGATGATTACGCCCGGTTCGACAATTGAATACAATTTGAAAACAGGCAAAACCAAAATCTTGAAGCAACAAGAAGTTCTCGGCGGTTACGATAAATCCGAATATGTAACAAAAAGAGTTTGGGCAGATGCACGCGACGGCGTAAAAGTTCCGATTTCGCTTGTAATGAAAAAAGGAACGAAACTCGACGGCAAAGCACCTTTGCTTCTTTATGCTTATGGTTCTTACGGCTATTCGATGACACCTTCATTCTCATCGGCACGTCTGAGTCTTGTTGATCGCGGTATGATTTACGCAATCGCACACATTCGTGGCGGTTCGGAACTGGGCGAAAAATGGCGACAAGATGGACGTATGTTTAAGAAGTTAAATACGTTCTACGATTTCATCGATTCGGCAAAATGGTTGCATAAAAACAAATATTCATCGGCTGATAGAACAATTATTCAAGGAGGAAGTGCTGGCGGATTGTTGATGGGCGGAGTTGTAAATATGTCGCCAAAAACCTTCAAAGCGGCAATCGTTCAAGTTCCATTCGTAGATGTTTTGAACACGATGCTTGATGAAACCCTTCCTTTAACAACCCAGGAATGGATCGAATGGGGAAATCCGAACGAGAAAGAAGCATACGATTATATGCGTAAATATTCGCCGTATGACAATATTGCAAAACAAGGTTATCCGAATATGCTTATCGAAGTTTCGCTTTGGGATTCCCAAGTTCCATATTGGGAAGGAGCAAAATTTGCGGCGAAGGTTCGAGATCATATGACCAATGATGCTGAAGTCCTGCTTAAAACAAATATGGGTGGTGGACACGGCGGTTCAAGCGGAAGATATGATCGCTACAAAGAAATTGCATTTAATTATGCATACGCTTTGAGCCAAGTTGGGATTAAGAAATAAACTTCGATCTATAAACCAAACATTTAAGAAAGACGAGCAAGAGATTTTCTTGCTCGTCTTTCTTTTTGTGTCAGATTGAATGATTGATTCATTCAGATTGACCGATTGACTGACTGAATTTGACACAACATCTAGCTAAGTAGCTTAAAAGCCAGTATTTATAGGGGTTTTAAGAGTGTCAAAAAGTGGCACAAGCTTTGCTTTATAAATTAGCGAGAATTATTTGAATGCACACAAATAAGTCAAATACAAAGAGGTCAAATATGAAATTCTTAAAAACTTCCACTACAATTTCAATGCTTCTAATAGCATCTTTGTTGATGCCAGGGTTCGTTATAGGGCAAACGACCTATGATTCGAAACCACGTGTTGAAGATTCAAAAAAATCAGCGATAAGCGTTACCAATAAATATGTACAAGATATAACTGAACTTGTTCGCAAAGGACAATTCAATTATGAACCATATTATATAGCTGAAGCCAAAAAGGTAGCTGATTCATTAAAAGGTACTTCTGTTAAAAACCCCGTTTTGATAGAAGACAGCAACATGGATTTTGATACTTTGTTGGCTGAAGTTGCTGCAAAATTGACAGATAAAAAAGTCTGGAAATTGAACGTTTATCAGATATTTAATGATAGCGAAAGCACCGAGCAGGCAATTGAGAAACTAAACGAAGTAGTTTCAGACGTTGAAAATTCAAAAGGGAAGATCGTCCTTGCTGTCGAAAACATTTCGGGAGCTTTGGGTAAAATGCCTCAGCAAGCTGAAATAGCTAAAGTTTTAAGAAACGCCGTAGCTGAAGAGAAAATTCAAGTAGTTGGGATTTCAACAGCTCAAGACTTCGAAAATCAGATAGAGCAAGATAAAGATTTTAGCAAGCACTTTGCGAAGATCACTTTTGATAAATCTGACAAAAAAGAAACGGAAGACGAACGCTACAGTTTTGTTGGTGATAAAGTGTCGCCTGATCTAAGACAAATCATTGGCACAAGGAATCCGAATGAAAAAGTTAAGATTATTTTACAGGCTGATAACATCAATAATTCTCAGCTAGCAAGTGTTCTCAAAAACAATCAAGTCAAGATAATTAGTAAAATGTCCGCTCTCAATGTGATGGAAGTAGAAATGAGAGTCGGATTGATCGAAAGTGTGGCAGGAAATAATGTCGCCAAACATCTTTCACTAAATAAACAAGTTAAAAGTACTCAAAAGAAGAAGAAAAAGAAAAAGAAAGATGATAAGGGAAACGATGGAAATAAAAATGACAACTCAAGCTCACCACCTCCATCAACAAGCTCAGATAATTCTTCTAATGATTCAACGGTTCAAGCATCAAACTGGTGGGATTCTTGGAAACAACCATCATCAAGTACACCAAAAATAGTCAGCCATATTGAAGAAACATCAGGTGCAGCCGATTTACGCGAACTATGGGGTGAATCAGACACATACGGTGATGGCATTGGTATAGCTGTTTTAGATTCAGGTATTACAGATTCACACAAAATGTTTATTGGTTCGACTGATGGAGCACCAAACAGAGTTGTTTATAACAAAGATTTTACAGGTGAAGGAACGGTAGATGATCTTTACGGACACGGAACACACGTTGCTGCTCTTGCTGCTGGTACAGATCGTTATTCTTCAAAATTCGCACCGTACATAGGTATTGCTAAACACGCAAATCTAATTGATTTACGGGTATTAGACAAAAACGGCGTTGGAACAGTTTCAGGCACATTACAAGCCTTAAACAAAATCTTAAAAATCAAAGACAAATACAACATCAAGGTAGCAAATTTAAGTTTAGGAACACCGGCAATCGAATCCTATCGAAACGATCCTTTGTGTCGAGCAGTCAGAAGACTCGTAGATGCAGGAGTGGTAGTAGTAGTAGCCGCCGGAAATGACGGAAAAGATGCAAGTGGAAACAAAGTTTATGGTCGTATCCATTCACCTGGGAATGAGCCATCAGCTATAACGGTTGGTGCCGCAAATACTTTCCAAACTCATGGAAGAAGTGATGATGGTGTGACAACCTTCAGTTCACGTGGACCGACACGTTCTTATTGGGTAGATGATGATGGTGTTAAAAACTATGACAATTTAGTTAAACCTGACATAGTTGCACCGGGTAACAGAGTTGTTGCCGCTCAATCAAGAGTAAGTAGCTTAGTTGATAGTTATCCACAAATTAGCTTAGCTTCAGCAGTTTCACCAAATGAAGAATTGATGGAACTAAGCGGGACTTCAATGGCAGCACCGATCGTTTCAGGTGCAGTAGCTTTGTTATTACAAACTAATCCTAAGCTTACACCAAATATGGTTAAAATGAGCTTGATGTACACCGCTCAGCCGCTTGCCGGATTTAACCAATTAGAGCAGGGTGCAGGATTATTGAATGTGGATGGAGCAGGAAGACTTGTTCAAAGAATTAGACAAGATTTACCTAGTCCGACTCCACTTGGGACTACAATGATGACATTCTGCTCAGAAACATTCTGTATTCCACCAATTCCTAAGACCATGATTGCAGGTGAATGGTTTGATTGGTCTCAAGGTATCATGCTCAATACAGGGTATGCTAAAGGGGCAGAACTCATCACAAAATATCAGAAAGTGTATGACATGGGTATGATGATGAGCGATGGAATGGTAATGTCAGATGGAATCATGATGTCAGATAGAAAGATGATGTCAGATAGAAAGATGATGTCAGACGGAATCATGATGTCAGACGGAATCATGATGAGTGATGGTAGAACTATTGCCGACGGTACTTTGTTTATAGATTACAGCTCACAGCTTTGCTCTATAAATATGCCTGACGGCTCGGTATTCGGAGATGGAATCATGATGAGTGACGGCATAATGATGTCAGATAGAAAGTTGAAGAGTGATGAAGTTAGAAGTGCATCGAACGTACTAGTTACGGGAGATAACTAACACAACCAAAATAGAAAAAAACACCTTTTGAAAAGTTTTTTACACAAAATACTTGAAAAGGTGTTTTTTTTCTAGACATTAAACAATATTAAACATATAATAATAGTGGCAAAAAAGTATCACTTTGAGCCTTAGTTAAAAACACACTTCACACATCTTACTTTTCAAGTACCCCTACTTTTCAATTCTTCTAGTAATAACAGAAATAAAATTGTGACCGGAAAAGAAAAAGCTTATAAACTTTTATTTTGGATAACACTGTCCTTAGCGATGGGGGCAGTTGGTTATTCTGTTTATGGTTTTTCATTTCCGAAACCTGACATAAATCTTCTATGTCTTATCATCGCTACAGTATTTTTTAGTGCTGCTTCTCATTTACAAATTCCAAGAACTAAAATTCACATAAGTTTTTCAGATATACTTATTATGGTCGCTCTTCTGATCTATGGGGGAGCGGTTGCTGTTTTGCTCGCAATGGTCGAAGTGGTAATAACTTCATTTAGCTTCAGGCGAAAGGGCATAAACATAAAAAATTCGACAATTTTGTTAAATGGAGCTGTCGCAGCGATTGCAACACTTTGTACGGCTTTGATTGCTACTCAAGGATTCGGTTCGATAACTGATGCAAGTAAATCAGCAAATGTAACTGACTTGGCAGTATTAGTTCTACTGATCGGTGTTTCACAATTTTTATTTTATTCTTTAATCACTTCTTTGTTTATTTCTCTTAAAAGTGAAAAAAACTTTTGGCGAACGTGGTATCACTATAGCTTGAATGCTTTGGTCATTTATATATTAGGGTCCGTAATTGCGGGATTAATGGTAAGAGCTTTATACAATTTTGACACGGTATTTATCCTCGTATCTATTGTCGTTGTAGGTGTAATCTATTTTACCTACAAGCGATATATTGACGATGTTCGAAAAACTTCTGCAAAAGCTGAACAGGCAGAAAGAGAACGTGCCGAACTTGCTGAACAACATGTTGAAGAGCTTCAAAAGCACATTGCTCAGCAGGAAATCACCGAAAAAGCACTTCGAGACAGTAGAGAGAAATTTAAGCACGCCGCGTATCACGATTCTCTGACAGACCTTCCTAATCGCAACCAATTCGTTGAGCGAACAGGGTTTTTGCTTGAGAGATACAAAGCTGACAAAAATAAATGTTTTACTATACTTTCTCTCGACCTAAATCGTTTCAAAACTATTAATGAGAGTCTGGGACATAGCTCCGGTGACAAACTCATTCTGGAAGTGGCTGAAAGGTTATTAAATTCGGTAAGAGAAGATGATATGGTCGCACGCTTCAGCGGCGATGAATTTGGCATCATACTTAAAGATATTTCTAAAAAAGAAGAAGTAATCAGCTACATTCAGATAATTACACGTAAATTCAATAAATCCTTTAGCATAGACGGAAAAAGCATATTTACGAGTTTTGCGATAGGTGTCGCCATTTGTGATCAGAATTATGAAAATGTTGATGATCTAATTCGTGATTCGGACATAGCGATGTACGAAGCCAAATCGTGCGAAAAACCGTTTGTACTGTTTGACCAGACTATGCATGCCCGTGCCGTTAATTTATTACAGACTGAAACAGACCTAAGATATGCACTTGAGCGAAACGAATTAGTAGCATTCTATCAACCGATAATTTCTCTTGAGACAATGAAGGTTATAGGTTTCGAGGCTTTGATGCGTTGGATTCATCCTAAACGCGGATTAGTTTCGCCGGGAGAATTTATTCCTGTTAGCGAAAAGACAGGATTAATTATTCCAATGACCATCTGGATGTTGAGAGATTCATGCAGAAAATTAGCTAAATGGAAAGAAATGGCACCTGATAATCAGAATCTGATGATCAGCGTAAATCTTTCCGGTAAACATTTTGCACAAGATGATCTGGTGGCTCAAGTAAAGCAGATTTTAAGCGAAACAGGCATTGCTCCAATGTCTCTGAAATTGGAGATAACCGAAAGTGCTGTAATGGATAACGCAGAAGCTGCAATATCAATTCTGAAACAACTTAAGAGAGTTGGAGTTCAGCTAAGTATTGATGACTTTGGTACAGGATATTCATCGCTCAGTTATTTACACCGTTTTCCAATTGATACATTAAAAATTGACCGTTCTTTTGTAAGTTCGATGGAAGGCGGAAGTGAAAACGGCGAGATCGTCAGAACGGTTGTTGCACTTGCAAAAGCCTTAGGTTTGAATGTAATTGCCGAAGGAATCGAAACAATTCATCAATTGCATCAATTAAGAATACTTGGCACAGAATACGGACAAGGGTTCTTGTTCTCAAAACCAGTGCCATTAGATGAAGCAGAAGCAATACTTGAAGATAAACTACGTTGGAGAAACATTATGCCAATGTCAGACATCCCTGTGTTAAAACACAAACAACCCGATACGATTCTTCAGCTTGGTGACGTATAAAGAATTTAACAGTTGTATAAAGAAAGAGTGGAAATCACGTATTGATTTCCACTCTTTTTTTGTCTTATTCAGCAAATATCTGAGGTTTTTCTTTAAGCGGATATTCATTCTCATATACGCTTGCCAGATTTAACAAGGTATCTTCCGACCAAGGCTTGCCAACAAGTTGTAATCCAATCGGCATCTTTTCAGAAGATAAACCGCATGGCACGGAAATTCCCGGAATGCTTGCTAAATTTGCCGAAGCCGTATAAATATCGCTCAGATACATCGCCAAAGGATCATCTGATTTTTCGCCGATTTTGAAAGCAGTTGTCGGTGAAGTTGGGGTTAAAACTGCATCACATTTTTCAAACGCTTTAGAAAAGTCTTGTTTCAAAAGAGTTCGTACCTTTTGAGCTTTAGCATAATATGCATCGTAATAACCACTCGAAAGGACGTAAGTTCCGAGCATAATTCTGCGTTTAACTTCTGCACCAAAACCTTCTTCGCGGGTTTTCATATACATCTTACGCAATTCGTGAGTATCTTCCACCCGAAATCCATAACGCACGCCATCAAACCTCGCCAAGTTCGAAGAAGCTTCGGCAGTAGCGATTATGTAATAAACTGCGATTGAATATTTTGAGTGGGGAAGTTCAACATCAACAATTTCAGCTCCTAATTTCTCATAATTGGCGATAGCACTTTCAACCGAATCACGAACTTCATCGTCTAACCCTTCGCCAAACAATGCTCTTGGAATACCAAGCTTCTTACCCGAAATATCTTTATCTAGCTCACTTGAATAATCAGGTACAGATACGTCAGCCGTTGTTGAATCATTTTTATCACGCCCGGAAATCACAGCCAAAACTTCAGCAACATCTTTTGATTTTTGTCCGAAAATACCGATCTGATCTAATGAAGACGCGAATGCAACAAGACCAAAGCGGGAAATTCTTCCATACGTAGATTTCAAACCAACAATTCCACAAAAAGACGCAGGTTGCCGCACTGAACCGCCGGTTTCTGAACCAAGGCTAGCTCGTACAACACCTGATGCTACAGCAACTGCTGAACCACCCGAACTTCCCCCCGGAACTTTTTCTGTGTCCCAAGGATTTTTGACTGTCCCAAAAGCCGAGTTTTCGTTGGAAGAACCCATTGCGAATTCATCCATATTTGTTTTACCGACAATGATTGCTCCGGCTTCTTTCAGTTTTGTAACCGCAGTTGCATCATACTGTGGCTGATAATTACCTAAAATTCTTGAGCCACAAGTAGTTTGCATTCCGGTCGTGCAGATATTGTCTTTAACGGCGATTGCTTTTCCTCGCAGGCTTTGCTGCTCTTCAGCAGAAGAGTTCTCGACTTCTTCAGCACGTTTTAATGCGTAATTTTTCTCAATTGATAAAAAAGAATTGAGTTCGCCGTTTAATTTTTCGGCATTATCTAAAGTTTTTTCTATATTTGATTTAATTTCACTCATTAAATTTATTTAACAATTATTTCGATATTTTGGGCTATATTTGATTGATGTGGCAAAACATATAAAAACACGGACATAAAATGGCAAATACTACCAAGTAAGACAAATACATGAAATATCGCGTGATTGAACTTTACCATTTTGAGGCTGTAAAGAACTGCTCCAATGGTGTAAGCGATTCCACCTGCAACGAGCCATACAACAGCTTCTATCGGAAGGTTCAGAATTAACGTTTCCAATCCAAAAATCCCCATCCATCCCATCAAAATATATGCGACCGTTGAAATTTTTCCGTATTTTCCTGTAAAGAATAATTTAAGTGTAACGCCTATGATCGCAATTACCCAGACTATTCCAAAAAGCGTCCAACCAAGCGTGCCATTTATTACGTTCATCGTAAAAGGTGTATAAGAACCCGCGATTAAAACGTAAATAGCTGCGTGATCAAAGATGTTCAATTTGTAACGTAATTTTGGTTCTTGAACATAATGATAGAGCGTCGAAGCTGTATATAAAATCACGAGGCTTGTGCCGTAAATACTAAAACTTATGATGTGCCAAATAGTTCCATCCGAGATTGCATAGGTTATCAATAAAATCAGAGCGATAACACTTAAAATTAAGCCCACGCCGTGTGATATTACATTAAATTTTTCTTCTGTCGGATGGTAAAAAGTTAATCTGTCTTCCATATTAATTTTTTGGCTTCACTTGATTTATAAGCCATTTATTATCTTTTTTTATTGCTTCAACTTGTATCTCGCGTTCAATGTTTTCTTCTTCGGTTCGCCAAAATAATAAAATATCAAATTGTGTTTTTTCTTTTGCTACATCTTTGCATTTCCCGACTCGAAAAGCCTTAGGTGGTTGATCAGCCTGAGTAAAATAATCAGTTTTATTATCGGTCTTTTTTTCTAAGTTTTGTTTCAACTCTTCACTCAAAAATCTTTTTCGTTTCTCAAGATTTTTCGCAGTTGGCTTCATATCATTGCCGAAGTGATATGAATAAAACTTTTTGACAGAATCTCTGGATTCGATGCATTCAGGGGACTCTAAAACGGGTTGGGAGCAACCAACCAAAAATGCAAAAAATGACAAAAATAAGCCTTTAATTTTAGGTTTTACATTGTTCATCTTAAAGGACTTTAGGTACTTGAAAATGTCCTTCGACTGCTGAAGGGGCTTGGTCTAGGGCTTTTTCTTGTCCGAGAGATTCTTGCGGAATATCCTGTCGGTCGGTTTTGGTTTCTGCACCCTCTTTGGTTAAACCGCCAATTGACACTTCAACATTTTCCGTATCAAGTTCATTTAATTGTTCAACATACGAAACAATATTTGCCATTTGTGGCGTGTATAGTTCGATTTCTTCTTCGGTAATTTCTAAATGTGCTAATTTAGCAACTTTTTTTACATCCATATTATGGTTTTAACCCCGTAAAATATCTGTCAAAAAGGTCTTCTATATCTCTTGCTCCGTGCAAAACGCGAAATATTTCTATTCCTTCTCCAGTTTCAAAGTAAAATATTACATGTTTTTTATGTGGAAAACTTCTTAAATTGACAATGAACTCGTCGTGACTTCTTCCGATTTTAGGGTTTTCTGATAAAAGGTCGAATTTTTGTCCGAATTCTTTAATAATCTGCTTTGCTGATTCAATTGAATATTCTGAAAAATAATCCCAAATGTTTTCTAAATCACTCTCAGCTAAAGATGAAATTATAACTTTCGACATTTATTCTCCAGAATTATTTTTCTCAGCTTTTTTTGTACCTCGGCTGATGATTTCATCCGCTAACTCTTCACCAGAGTTATACTTTTTAGAATTACCAGCCCGAATTTGGTCAATCCCTTTTTGTACTTCACGACGTAATTCTTCAATGCGAATTTGACGAAGTTGATCTTGTTCATTTAGCAGTCGTAAACCTTCACGTATTACTTCACTTGCAGAATTGTATAAACCCGATTCCACCTTTTTGTTTATCATTTCTTCAAGTTCTTTAGTTAATGACACATTCATAATTTTACCTCCAATGAAATGATAAATTTTTATAACAATTTATGTCAATGATTGTTATTTAGTGGTATTGTTTTTTTTCTTTCTAGCTAAACAGCTTCCCGCCGCCAGTAGAAACTGATAGCGTAAATTGTCATCTTTGATAGCATCCGCACGATGTCTCAATCTTGGAGAAATTTCATCAAGTGCGATTTCTTTTAAGTCTTCATCGGAAACTTTTATTCTTCGATCAGTTTTTTTTATTTTAGAAACTGTTTCTTCATCAATGCGGAACTCTATAAAGGTTACTGCGGCTTGTCCCAAGAGTGAATTTAGTTTGAAAATCATCTGTCCTGCCAATTCTTTCTCAAGATGTCTTTTCCACATTTTATCTTTTACAGCTACGATCAGATGTTTTTCATAGAGCCTGAAAGGGGCTGAATGTTCACAGAGCGATTTTCCCGCAACTTTACGCCACGCAGCAAAAACTACAGCTTCACGAACTTCTTCAGAATCTTCAAATTCATTTAAGAGCTTTGGTAATGTTCGGAACAAATCCTGCATATATCATTTAACATTAAACGATTATAATTTATTATCTATCAGCAAATAAAAGTTTAAGCCTTTAATAAATATAGTTCAAAGATGAATTTACCAAAAGTAATTTTAGCCTCGGGAAGTCCTAGGCGTTCAGAAATCTTGGGTTTTGTAGGATGGGATTTTGAAAAACACGTTGCGGATATAGACGAAACAGAAAAAGAAGGTGAAAATCCTGCAGATTATGTTCAGAGATTAGCGAAAGAAAAAGCTCAAGAGGTCGCAAAAAATTATAAAGATATATTTGTACTAGGAGCAGATACAACCGTAGTTGTTGACGACCAGATAATAGGAAAGCCTAAAGATCTAAATGATGCCCGACGAATGATTAAAATGCTTTCGGGACGGACTCATGAGGTTTTGACGGGGGTTGCACTTGTTAAAAATGATGATGTTCGAGTTGGCTTGCAAACCACAGAAGTTACTTTCGATAAATTAAATAATGAAGAGGTTGAATTTTTGGTTCAAGAAGGCGAGCCACTCGATAAAGCCGGAGCATATGCAGTCCAAGCTCAAGCTGCACTTTTTATTGAAGAAATTGAAGGGGATTATTGGAATGTGGTTGGATTGCCGATAAATCTGGTTTACCGATTGTTTAGAGAGTTTTAAGAATTTTCAATGGGCAAATTCAAAGATACATTGATCGGACTCGGAGGATTGGGTTTGATCCTGCTTGTTGGAGTTGTTTTGATAGCAGTCTTCGGTGGTTTGAGCATGGGAATTCAATGGCTTTGGAAGCAGATTCCTTTTGGAGTCGCTGGATTAATTCTCGGTTCGATTATTGTTTGTGGCACATTCTTTTTTGCTAAACAGATATACCCTGACAGAAAATTCAGTCTCAAATGGGAATTTTTAAACGAATTAGAAGCTGTTGAAATTATCTTTTATTTATTTGGTTTTGTAATAGTTTTTTCGTCAGTTCTTTGGTTTATTGTTCCTAACTCAATTTTTCGCAATTTGCCTTCATTTGGAACGGTTTTGGTTTCTTCGATTATTGGAACACTTTTGTTTTACGGAGCATCCGCCTGTTTATCTTTGAGTATCGTTTCTTTACGAATTTATATTCTGGGGAGTTTATTTTATTTAGCTTGTGGAATTTTTGGGGTTGTTATAGTAAACCTTCCAATTTGGAATTATACGAACAATCTTCCAACCGACTATTATCTCTTAGGTAAAGCTATTTTTCTTTTCATCTTTTTTATACAGTCTCTGTACATATTTTTCTTTCACATAATGCCTGCAATAAGACAATTTAAGAAGGAATCGGCTGAAGCTAAATTAGAATATAAAAAGGACGAATCTTAGATTGTTAAGACTCGTCCTTTTTATTGTTTGATTTTGTAAGCTTCTACAACAGTTTATCAACTCTTTTCGAGATTATGTCGGCTGTATCAACCTCTGCAAATGGATCAATACCTGTGATCGGATCGCCATCAGGTTTTCCTGTTTTGTCGAGAATTATAAACGCGGGAAGCTGATCCAGTTTATATTTTTTTACAGACTTTTCGCCATCAGCATCTCTTAAAATGGTGATGTTTAATTTGTTGCGTTTAGCAAATTTTTGTATATCGTCATTGCTTGCGTAATTCTTTGATTTTGAAGAAGTTGAATCCGTGGCGATGAAGTAAAAAATCACCTCATCATTACCTGCATATTTTTTTGCAAGCTTATTAACAGTCTCGGCTTGGTCATTGGAAAGAGGTAACCAACTTGCACCAATTGCCATCACGACAACTTTATCTTTTTGGGCTTCGACATCAATTTTGTCTCCACCAAGTGATGTAAAAACTATGTTTTGAGCGGAAACGCCCAAAGCCATTGCAAAGACAAGACTTAAAGTGATTGTCAGAAATTTTATGCTTTTCATAGTTTTCTCCTTTTGCCAAGAGTGGCATTCATAATTTTAGATGCAAATTTAGTTCCAAACTACTGCTTTTTATTCAAAACAATGTTGTCTATCAGCCGAATTTCACCGAAACGTGCGGCAACGGCAACTAATACGGGGTTTTCGCCGATTTTCTCAATCGGATCAAGCGTTTTATTATCAACTACAGCGATATAATCTATATTTGCTAATGGCTCGGTCTCAATTTCATTTCGCACGATTTCGGCTAGTTTTGTGGTATTTCGTACACCTTTTTCAGTCGCTATTTCAACTTCCAATAAAGATTTATAAATAATCGAAGCAGCTTCTCTTTGTTCACTTGTTAAGAGTTCGTTTCGAGAAGACATTGCTAAACCTGATTTTTCTCTAACTATTGGGACGACAATGATTTCTGTTTCAAAACCTAGATTTTGTGTGAGACGTTTGATGATGGCGACTTGCTGAGCATCTTTTTGCCCAAAATAACCAAAATCAGGGCGAATGGTGTTAAATAAAATTGTAACTACAGTTGCAACACCACGAAAATGTCCCGGACGCGACGCTCCTTCTAGTTTTTCAGAAAGATCATCAACGGTTACATAGGTAGAGAAATTTTCTCCATAAATATCCTTTGCATCAGGTGTAAAAACATAATCAACATTATATTCAGCTAAAAGTGCGGCGTCAGCGGTCAAATCCCTTGGATAAGTTTCAAAGTCATCAGATTCATTAAATTGCGTCGGATTAACAAAAATCGAGACAATCACGATATCACTCATCTGACGGGCATTTTGTACCAGTTTGAGATGTCCTTTGTGCAATGCCCCCATGGTTGGGACGAAACCAATAACCTTATGTTCACGCCTGAGTTTACGTGCAAGGGAAGCCATTCTTTGTCGTCTGTTGATAATTTCCATCTATGCTTATATTTATAGAACAAAAAAGATTATTTTACCATTTTTCGCTTTTTGACTTCTTTTATAAGTTGTCCAAAACTTGTTTTAGCCTTGCCTTTATTTGTCCTTAAACCGAGAGTTGCAAGATATTCTCTAAATCTTTTATTTTCAACCCCGTAATACTTGGTGAAAAAACTTGCAGAATCACTAGAAATATCTGTTAGCCAAGTGAAATTAAGTGCTTTTATATTATTTGAATAATTATCCCAGCTTTCAAAACTGTGTTTGATAAATTCAGCTTGCTTTTCTTCAGAGCTGTCACACAGTTTTCCCGAAGGATATCCAATTTCAAGAAAATAAATGGGTTTATCTTTGTGAAGTTCCGATACTTGTTTGAAAATATCGCCAATAGTTTCAGGACTTTTAACGGTGAAATCGTCATCTAAATGGTAATAGGTAGTTAAAATTATATCGCTAAGTTTATTAATGGATTTGGCATTTTCAATAGTGTTTTTTGTCATTCCATTTACAGTAACTTTTGTTCCAACCTTTAATCCGGGACGTAGCTTTCGGGCATGAGCAGAAACTTCTTTGAAGAAAATCTCAAATTGCCTCCATTTTTTTTCATCACTAGCTAGATAAATATCTATTTCATTTCCGATGGATAAACTTATTAATTCTAAATCGGGAATTTGCTTGAAACTCCAATCCAGAAAAGACTTGAACCTGCTTATAAATTTCGGGTCATCAAATCTTTTTCCTTTTAAGTCTTTTGGAATACGGGTTTTTACTGTATCAATGGGGTTGAGTTCTAAAGCTATTTTTATTTTGTTAGCGGGATAAAAAATGTTTGCGATTTTTAGGAAATTTGTTTCGGGATTGTATTTATTTGGTGAACTTTCAATATCATCCCAGTTAATTGGTAAAGTTGTAAAATTTATTTGAGCTTTCTGAGCTTCTGCAAATGCCTTATCAAAAGTTTCATTTGAAGCGTAATTTAAAGCTATTCCTAAAAGTCTTTTATCTGAGAGCGGTTGATTATTAGTGATATTATTTCCTTGAGAAAAGCAATTCACATTTCCAAGAAAAGTAGAAAATATTAAAAAAATCTGAAAAGTTTTAATCATTCTCTAGTTTTTTGAGGGCTTCAATATCAACCTTTTCAGGTAATCCATAAGATTCATCCTCATTCGGATAATCACCGCTTCTTACGTCATCAGACCATCGGTTAATGGCATCCGTCATAAACTCGCGTATGTCAGCATATTGTCGAACAAAACGCGGAAGTCTGCCAAATGTTAAACCAACTAAATCATGAAGAACCAAAACTTGTATATCGCAAGCCGAACCTGCACCAATTCCGATTGTGGAAATTTTCAATTCATTGGAAATTATTTCAGCCACCTCTTTAGGAACGAGTTCTAAAACGATCGCAAAAGCCCCGGCATCTTCAAGCATTTTAGCGTCCTCAATCAATTTTTTAGCAGTCGCAGTAGTTTTCCCTTGAACGCGATAACCGCCTAATTTATGGACAGATTGCGGAGTTAACCCGATGTGTGCAACGACTGGAATTTCTTCGTTAACCAATCTTTTGACGAGATTTAGACGGTTTCGTCCACCTTCGAGTTTAACCGCTTCTGCACCTCCGTCTTTCATTAAACGTAAGGCATTTCGTACAGTTTCATCTTCGTTCACATGATATGTTCCATAGGGAAGATCGGAAATAATCAAAGCTCTTTCAGCCCCGCGTTTAACTGCTTTGGTAGCTGAAAGTATTTCTTCCAAGGTTACAGGAATCGTGTTGCCGTATCCGTGAATAACATTTCCGATGCTATCGCCGACAAGGATTAGTTCTACGCCAGCTTCGTCAACGATTCTTGCAGTCGGGTAATCATAAGCCGTTAAACAGACTAATTTTTTTCCCTTTCTTTTTGCCTTTCTCAAGGCAGGAACATAGACTTTTTCGGGTTTATCTGGTTTTAGGTATGCCATAGATTTTAAGTTTTGCGATTATAGTCGAGATATATCGTGTAAGTCTAGTGATTAAAGAGTTTAAGAATTAGATATTTTAGAAAAAGATTGCGGAGAAACATTTTCTATTGTTTCAATATCTTCATTAGGATTCCAACGTTTTACAACGGATGAATCGTCTGATTCTTCAAGTAAATCCTGAATACTTTTATTTTCGACTGGATGTATGAGATGTGGATCAAGTTCAGATAATGGAACAAGCACAAAGCGGCGTGTGTGCATATGTTTGTGGGGAACTTGGACAAATTCAGTATCTATGACCGAATCTCCGTAAATCAATAAATCTAGATCGGCTGTTCGCGGAGCTTGCAGAAATTTATGTCTGCGTCCTAGTAAATATTCGATTCGCACCATCCGAGCCAGCATCTGTGAAGGAGTTATATTGGTTACTTCGATTTCTGCAACCATATTTAGATAAGAATCATGATCCTCAACGCCAATCGGTTCTGTTTCATAGATAGCGGAGAGTCTTGCTACATGAAGACCTGCTTCCATCAATCCACGAACGGCAAGCAAAAGATTACCTGCTCTATCTCCTAGATTTGAGCCGAGACCAATGTATGCAATTATAGGTTCTGTATCCACGGGCTTTTAATTATCCTAAAAAATATCAAAAATGCCTAGTCTTTGGCTATTTCACTTTCTAAATCTTCGATAGCATCCAAAATTTTAATGAATTTATCACCAAAATTAGTCAATTCATATTCAACTCTTGGAGGAACCTCGGGGAAAATTGTTTTCTCAACGATGCCAAAACGGACAAGTTTGCGTAAACGCTCGTTTAGTACTTTGGTTGTTAATCCTTCAACCGTCCTTTGCATTTTTCCCGGGCGATTTACTCCTTGTTTGATCAAATCAATTACAGTCAAAGACCACTTACAACCGACAATGTTTTCAACCATCCCTTTCACAGGAATTTTTTTTGAAATTTTTTCCGCCTTTACGTTCATAAATTTACACCGAAAAGTGTGTAAGTAACCAAAAAGTACCTACTTACAAAGCGAATTTTATTTTGTTATGGTTCTCTTTCAAATCGATTTGATAAACAAAACAATATATTAAAATGTGAGGAAAAAACAAATGAAAACAGAAGCAAAATTTTACCACGCAGGCTGTCCTGTTTGTGTAGATGCTGAGCAAATGATTGTGGATACGATTGATAATGAGAGATTTGATGTAGAAATTGTTCATCTAGGTGATGACAAAGATCGAATAAGCGAAGCAGTAAATAAAGGTGTTAAATCAGTTCCGGCGTTAGTTGTTGCTGACCAGCCTTTTCACATAAATTTTGGAGCTTCAATTGAAGATTTGAAATAAGTAATGCGGATAATTATTTATCAGTTATCAGAAGTTCCCGCGAAAGAAGCAAGAGGACAATAGAGCATTTTTCGTATAATTCCCATTTTTCGCGGGAACTTCTAAGAAGCCCCAATCTCTTTGTTGCTAATAAATTTATAGTTCTTTTACTTTTTGCCGTTTCTTGTGTTTCAATAGATATAGAAACTTATACCAGCAATGCGTTGACAAACTTTTAATGCATTCGGGCGGATTTTCGAGGGTTCCGTCAGTAGAAAATAACTCTCTCTTTGAGATGGCACGTAAAAAATTCCGCAATACGGGGCGATACATATCCAATTCTGAGCGTTCGTTTCAAGAATACCTTTCAAACCAGCCTGCTCCGATCACTAATCGAACTGAACTTATAAGGCTTATCCGAGGCGGTGAAGATACATTTCTCGAATTAAAAGTTAAATTATCTAACCCGGAAAGGATTGCACAAGAGATAGTTGCACTCGCTAACACTGCCGGCGGGACTATGATTTTCGGAATTACAGACCAGTTAAGAGTAGAAGGTGTCAGAAACCCTGAGCGAGTGCAAGACGAGTTAATAAAACTTTGTCGTGAAGAAATTTATCCGCCATTAATTCCTTTTTTAGATACGATTGCTTTTGATGATGGGAGACGGGTTGTAGTTCTTGATGTTGAGGGAAAACAAAGACCGTATCGCACAAAAGATGGCAGGTTTTATTTGCGTATTGGAGACGAAAAACGCGAAGCTACACGTGAAGAACTTTCTACCCTAATCGGGGAAATGCGACCACTTTTCTACGAAAACATCCCTATTCAAGGATTAACTGAAAAGGATTTTGATGATTCATTGATTTGGAGTTTTGCGGGTGGTTTTGAAAAAGATGTCTTAGGAAAAAATGGATATGAAACGCGCAATTTTCTTAAACGGGATTTGCTTTTAGCAATTGGCAACAAGGATGATTTTTTCCCAACTGTTGCCGGATTGCTCTTATTCGGGGAAAACAAAAGTGTTGAAGAATTTCTTCCTCGTGCAAGTATAAAAGTGATTAGGTTTTCAGGCACTGATAAAAAGACTGGGGTAGTTGAAAAAGAAGTTTTTAGTGGTAATTTATTGCATCTGTATGAATCTATAATGCGATTTATTGAGAGATATTGTGATCTTTGGAAACACAGATCAAAAAAGTCTAAAGCCAAAAAAGGTTCGGATGATGGAAATTCTCCAATTGAAGCACGCGGAAATTATCATCTCTATTCAGTAAAGGAAGCGGTTGCGAATATTTTGATGCATAGAGATTTGGCTCTGCGTGACAATGTTACACAAGTCCTGATTTATGACAATTCGATCGAATTTATAAATCCCCGTCGAACGAAAGGGTTTGTTCCGCCCGCCTCAAAGGCAATTCGTTACGGTATTACGCAAAGAGTAAATCCGCAAATTGCTGCGATTTTTTCGCGTCGTGAATATGGCTTGAACTTGCCTCGTGGTGGATTACCGATGATTCTTAAACAGTCGAAACATTTTTCAGGCAAACGTGCAGAACTTTACACAACAAATGATCAATTCAAACTGAAAATTCATAGTGCATAGAAAAAAGACTCGTCAATTTTCTTGACGAGTCTTTTTTCTGAGTTAAAGCTCATTTTATTTTTTCTTTTTCTTTTTCTTTTTCTCAGTTTTGTAATATGGACGATGCTGGACTTTGAATTTTTTGTTGTCATATTTTCCATCGCCATTTACGTCAACTTTTACTTCTAATTTATATTTTTTGCCGGCTTGTCTCTCTTCTCCTGCATCGTAGGCAATGCTGTATTGATTACGCAGCATTGCATTTATAGAGTTCAGAATAGTTGGAATCTCGCCGGGAAAAGTCATCTGATAATGCTGTCCACCCGATTCTTTTGCAAAAGTATCCATCGCATTTTTAGCTTGCAAAAATGTTAATCTGCCGGGAAAACCCGTGATTGAATCAGTTGCTCCCAAAAGATGTTCATATCTTTTAAAGAATAAATTTCCTGTGCTGATTATATAAATTGGAATACCGGCTTCTTGAATGACCTTACGTGCTTCGCCATAGTTGATTTTGCTAAAAGTATCGATACCTGAAGCAATTAGAATAATCGCACGACGTTTAGCTTTTACATCAACCATTCCACCATATTCAGATTTGCGTTCTTTCGATCTTTCCAAAACAACCGAATCCGCTTTTCCGCCCACGAGAGTAAATTTGATCGCATCATAAAGATTGTTTTCACGAAATGCAGGACGATTTCTTAAAAGCAGATTTACAGTTGCATTCAAGCGTTGTGGATCATTCGTAAAATCCGTGATCGGCGTAGGTCGAATATCAAATGCTACAACGGATGCATAATCATCCGGCGGTTTGATAAACCTTGATACAAAGGTAGCGATCGGGCGTATCACTTCAAGATGTCCGCGCTCAAATCTTCCGCCTGAAGCACGTCCGAAAATTTCAGACCACTTGCTGTATTCGACGACTAAAGAAACCGTAATAGGAGCTTCAGGCATAGCAAAGTTTGTAATGTCCTGCTTAACTCCATTTTCAAAAACGGCAAAGTTTTCTTTGGTTAATCCCGTTACAATCTGTCCGCTTTTCTTGTCGTAAACAACTGCATCAACATTGACGATATTGGTCTTAATTTCCAGAACTTCATCATCAACCTCTGCATTTTTTATCTCTTCCTCAAGTCTTTTTTGCTCGGCTTCTTTTTGTAATTCTTCAGGAGTTTTTGCACGCGGACGTTGGTTTTTCTTTTGATTTCCTGTTTTCTTAGGTCTTTGCGGACGCGACTGAGCAAAAGAAATCGTCGATAAACCAAATGCAAAAGCTACAAGTAGAACCAGAAAAACAGTTAAACGACGTGAAAAAATGGCTTTCATATTTTGTTTTACCCTTAAAAATATTCGAATAAATTTAATAATGTTAGATACAAATTGTCGGGTTTTGGTTGGAATAAATCAAGTTAAATATATTTCACTATCTCAAAATTTATTCAAACAAAAAAAGATGCGTGTTGCGAAGCTACTAATTCGACAACACGCATTTGAATAGTTGTGATGAAATTTATTTGGTAATGATAGGGTCAATTTCAACAATTACTTCATAAGAACCGCTGTTGTCGGTTAATTGTCCTTCATTAACTCCTAAGAATAATGCACCGTCACGTCCGGCTATAAACTCATTCTCAGAGCCAACATATATGAAATCATTATTATCATCACCAATAACCGCAATTAAGCCACCAGTTGGCTTATCTTTGATAAGTTTTTGGGTGTCGGGCAAAGTGCTTATACCGGATGGGGCAGAATAGCGACCATTACCCAAAGAAATTCTGCCTTTTCCTATAATCCGAATTTTTTGCCCTTTACGTACAACCCAACCTGCGTTTGTCCAACCATTCGCAGTGTTGTCAGCTAAAACTTTCACTTTGATTTGGATTGGCTTAGGGTTTGTATTGATTACGTTTGGTTGTGTGGTGTTATTAGAAGTGTTTGTACTATTGTCAGGTGTGTTTGCGGGTGAATTATTGGTTCTCGGAGCTGAACCAACTGTAATTACTGTGTCTCCATCTTGGTTAGTTTTAGTGTAAGAAGGCTCTTTTCTAATATTATTTGATGTTGGGGTTTTAACGGAAACACTTTTTGAATCGAATTTTATAGATTCAATTTCGTCAGCGAAAAATCTCATTTCTCTCTGTCTTGTTCCATCGCCAATCAAAATCACGAATTGACCATTATCAAAGCTAACAATTTTACCTTTAATAACACTGCCATCTTTGAGTTTGATTGTGTCAGCAAATGCGAAAACAGCTAAACATAGTATTAATGTGAAAATTGAAACTATTCTAAAAAGTTTGGAATTTAAGAACATATTTCCTCCAGCGGGCTTTTTTAAAGTCGGGAATTTTATATATGAAAGATTATCTTTAATTGATAATTATCAAGAATTGCTTTGGATAAGATACACCTAACAATCAATAGGGTAGATGCAATTTGGAAACAGACAAGTTGCAAATTTACTGTGCAGTAAATTTGCAACAAATTATACACGAAAATACTTTATTGTTAAACAAAAAAGTAAATTTCGGGGGTTTATTACAAAAACCTCTTTCTTATTTTATTTAAATGTTATAAAGTTATAACAATAAGAAATACACTGTCAGCCAAAGTTTATGGAAAATTTTATTCAAAATTCCTACGACCATTTTCAAGCCGTAATTGAGAAAAGAATAGAAGACATAATTGACCATTATACAAGCTCTGAGGAATTGCTGGTTTTTGTCGAAGGTCCACGTTGGGTTACGTACGGGTTTGAAAATGTTTCTAAGGGCTGGAGAGATTTTGTTGATTCACCAATTTCAATGCAATCTTGTGAATGGATTGAAAAAGAACCAATGGCAAAAACCATCGGTGATTGTGGAGTTATAGCCGGCATAGTTAAATTAAAAGTAAAGATTGGTGAAGAACTCAAAACCATAAAATTTCGCGGGACGTTTGTTTTACAAAAAGAACAGGATGGAAAATGGAGAATTTTCCATGAACATTTCTCGCAACCAGCAGAAAATCCATACGGCATTGGAGATTGGCTAAAAAAGTAAGATATACAACAGGTAGAATAAACACATTTGCGATTTTAATGATGCTTTGAATTTAATATTTGTACTAGATTTAACACAAATTAAAGACGTTTAGTTTATAACAAATAAACAAACTTTAGAACCACATTATGAAATTGATGTCACTGACAAAGATTCTGGGTTTAACCGTCGTAATCATTTCCATGGTTTCGCTTGGGTTTTCCCAAAATTCTACGAAGGATAAAGATTTGAAGCGACTCAAAAAGTTTATGACAGGGAGCTTTGATACTTTTGCACAGGTGGATCGGGACGAGGAAAATGACACGAAATACCGTCATATCCGGGCTTTGCTTCATGTTATTCCGATTGAAATTCCTGAAATGAGCGAAAAAGGTTTTACTTTTTACGTAGAAAACGCAGCTGCTGAACGCAGAAAACAACCTTATCGGCAGAGAGTTTATTACTTAACAAGAAATAATAAAGGCGAAATTATTTTGAAGGTTTACAGGATCAGCGAAACGAAGAGTTTGATAAATGCACACAAAAACAAAAGCGTTTTGGCAAATATCAAATATGAACAATTAACGCACGAAACGGGTTGCGATCTGGTTTACAAACGCATCAACAAAAATTTATACAAGGGCTCGAACGGCGGAAGCAAAGAATGTAAGTCAACCCTGCGTGGAGCGACGCACACAAATTCTGAAAGCGAGATAACTCCGACAACCTGGACAAATCTTGACCAAGGTTTTGACGACGAAGGCAACCACAAATGGGGACCGCCACCAGGCGTGATCGGGCATATTTTTGTTAAACGAAAAATTGATAATTGAAAATAGATAATGCGAAGAGATGAGAATATTTTCAATTTTCCACTATCCATTATCCATTAATTTATGATTTTTGGCGGTCTTTCAGGTGCGGGCGATTTACTGGCGAGAAACGCACGTAATTTTCCGAATGAAACGGCGATGATTTTTGGCGAAACTCGTCTAACTTGGGCGGAAATGAATGCTCGAGCGAATCGTTTTGTAAGTTCTTTGCAAAAATTGGGAATCGGCTTTGGCGATAGAGTTGCACTTTATGCGAGGAATTCAAATCAATGGGTTGAGGCTCTGTTTGGACTCGCAAAAATCGGGGTGATTTCGGTTACGGTCAATTATCGTTTAACGGCGAATGAAGCGGCGTTTATTGCCGAAAATTCGGGGGCAAAGGCGATAATTTTTGATGATTACACATCGGAAAATGCTGTTGAAATTACGAACAACGTTGAAAGCGTTGAGTTTCTGATTGGTATTGATTCGCAGGCTTCTGATGGATTGTTATTTGAAAAGTTAGTTGAAGATGGTGAGCAGTCATCGGTGAGCAGAGAGCAGTTTGAAATTGAATATGATACGCCTTGTATGTTGCTCTATACATCTGGAACGACTGGATTTCCGAAAGGTGTGGTTTATACACACGGCTCACTTTTAGTTGGAATGTTGGTTCACGTTCAGGCGATCGCTTCGCGGAAGACGCATCGGGTAATGTTGCCCGCACCGCTTTATTCTGCCGCAGGGATTGCCGGAATTTATTGTGGGGTTTATGTCGGTTCGCAGATTTCGCTTATCAATTACGATGTCAAAACGGCTTGCGAAACGATTGAGCGGGATAAGGTTACGTTTACGAATCTTGTGCCGACGACGATTCAGATGCTCTTGGCGAGCGAAGAATCGAAAAAGCACGATCTGACTTCATTGGAAGTTTTGCTCTACGGCGGTTCGCCGATTCCCGAACCTGTTTTGCGTGATGCGATGGAAAGATTTCCAAAGTGTGGTTTCCGGCAGACATTTGCAACTACCGAAACGGGTTGTGCGGGAACGGTTTTAGAACCGCGTGAGCATCGGGAGGCGTTGGAGAATGCCGAAAAAAATCACCTTCTGCAATCGTGCGGCAGACCGCAGACGAATGTTGATGTGCGGATTGTTGGCGAAGATTGGGAAACTTTGCCGATTGGAGAAGTCGGCGAAATTGCCGTTCGCACCGAAGCCAATATGAAAGAATATTGGAACAATGCGGAAGCAACCACCAAAGTTTTGCACAACGGTTGGCTCAGAACAGGCGATATGGCACGGATGGACGAAGACGGATATTTTTATCTGGTTGACCGCAAAAACGATATGATCGTCTCGGGAGCTTTAAACGTTTATCCATCGGAAGTCGAAAGAGTTTTGCACGAACACCCGGCGGTCTATGAAGTCGCGGTAATCGGCATCGAGAGCGAAAAATGGGGTGAAGAAGTCAAAGCAGTTGTCGTTTTGAAAAAAGGTGAAAATTTGAGCGAACGAGAATTGATTGAATTTTGTGAAGGAAAATTAGCGGGATTTAAGAAACCGAAATCGGTTGAATTTGTAACGGAGTTGCCGAGAAATTTGACAGGTAAAATTTTGAAGAAAGAGTTGAGAGAAAAATTTGCCCGCTAATTTACGCGAATAAGATTTTTAATGAAATTTATCAGAAAAGAACATTGGGCAGGTTGGAATAGCGATGATGAAGAGGAGTATAAATGGGCTACCGAAGATTCTGACAAGAAACTTAAGGAATATGCTAAACATCTTGAAAAGCTAAAACCAAAACTCAGCAAAAGAAATTTTGAGTTTTTTCAGAAAGGTTTGCACGATGCCCAGTTGATTTCATTTACGGTTGGCGATGGACTTCATTTAGATTTAGAAAATAATGAAAAAATCAATGTAAATAGTTTCGATAGAACGCTCGTTGAAATGAAGCTTATTTCTAAATGGTTTGATGCAATTTATGACCTTAAATATAAGAAAGTATCTAAAGCGGTTTTCGATTTTCCGAGTGAAAAGCCTTTGTTTTGGGGAATCGGTGGCGACATTGGAGACTGGGGACATGACGAATTGACTCAAATTGATGAAAAAATTTTCAGACACGAAATTTTATTCAGTTCAGGCACAATGATTTTGGTTGAGTTTGAGAAATTTGTTTACAGGAAAAAGGCGTACAAAGGAAACAGATACTAAACGAACAAAGGGTAGGAATAAATAATAAATGACAAAAGCATTCGACATAGTTGTAAATCTTTGGACTAAGGAAATCACTCAGCATTATCCTGAGGAATTGGATCAGTTTTGGGATTTGGTGAAGATTTTGGAAATGACCAAGAATGGGATTCCGATTGAAGATCAATTGGCTCAGATGGATGCGGCGGGGGTTGAGAAGGGTTTGTTGGTGGCGACGACGGGAGCACCTGTCGGGACGAACATACATTTTGAGAAGCCCTTTGAGAAAATTGCGAAGGTTTGTGAGGAATATACAGATCGGTTCAAAGGTGTGATCGGGCTGAATCCGTCGAAGATTATGACTTGGGTGGATAAGCTAGATCGAGCCGTGAAGGATTACGGGTTTGTCGGGGCACATATTTATCCGCATTGGTTTGATGCTCCGCCGGATGATCGTATGTATTATCCGTTTTATGCGAAATGTGCGGAACTAGGCGTACCTGTGCAGATACAGGTTGGGCATTCGGCACAATGGTTTTTGCGGACGGTTGCCGAACCGATCACGCTTGACCGCGTGGCGATAGATTTTCCCGAATTAAAAATTATCGGGATACACATCGGACATCCTTGGACGGAGCAGATGATCTCAATGGCTTGGAAACACCCAAATGTTTTCATTGGAACAGATGCACATTTGCCGAAGTATTGGGATGAAACTTTGATTAAGTTCATAAACACACGCGGGCAGGACAAAGTTATGTTCGGCACGGATTATCCGGTTTTAGGTTTTGAACGTGCGATTGAAGAATTGGACAAACTCGAACTACGGGAAACCCCGAAGCAGAAGTTGCTTTGGGATAATGCGATTCGGGTTTATGGGCTTGAGGAATGGGCTTAATCAATGAAAAGTTAAAAATTAAAAATGCAAAATTAAGAAGATACTTTTTTAATTTTTAACTTTGAATTTTTAATTGAATGAAATTATGACTAAAAAAATACTTAAACAAAAAGCGGAAAGAAGCGAGGAAGTTCAGGCTTGGATTGATGCGGAAGTCGCTGAGCAAATTGAGCGTTATGCACAGATTGCTCAGGAGATGAACATTGATTTAACCGAGACTCGTGAGCAATGGTATCGGGAGTTTGAGCAGAGGCTTCAGACGACAGGATTCAATTGGCATGCGGATAATAAGAAAATTATTAAGCCGGAAGAGATTTATCCGAAGCCAGATGGGGAACATAAGGTGGTTTACTAAAAATCGGGTGAATTGATGAAAACTTTAGAGACTGACATTTTAATTGTTGGCGGGGGTGTTGCCGGTTCGGCGTTGGCGTGTGCTTTGCGTAACAAAGGTTATTCCATCGTGATGGTTGATCAAAGGAAAGCACCGCTTGATACGGCTCGTGGCGACCATTTTCAACCTTGTAATGTCGAGGCTCTGGCTGATTGGGGCGTTTTGGATAAGCTTTTTGAAAAAGGAGCGGGAAAGCGTATCGGTCACGAATTTCGAATGGCTGATGGAGAGGTTTTGCTTCAAGCCGAATATACTGAAATTCCGATTCCGTATCCATACTTTGCTGTTTTTCATCACGATTTGATTGCTGAGTTTTTCTTGGAGTGTGCAGAAGAGAATTCTGATTTTCAACTTTTTCAGCCTGTGACTGCAAAAGATTTTGAGGCGGATGAAGATGGTATTAAATCATTAAAAATCGAATTTAATGATGAAGAAATCACGATTAAGCCAAAATTAGTCGTTGCCGCAGATGGAACAGGTTCGATAGTTCGTAAGACACTAAATTTTGCAACATTTGAACATCCGTATAGTCATCCGATGGTTGCACTTTTTGGCAAACGTCCTACTGAATTAAAACCTGATGATTATTTTTTCAGATATTCGGGAAAAACGGGAGTTCTTGTGATTCAGCAAAGAATGGATGATGAAATCAAAATTACTTTGCCTGTCGGAAAAGAGGGAATTCCATGGTGGAAATCAGCTTCAAAGGATGACAAAGCAAAAGTTTTAGCTGAACGGGCAAATATTTTTGAAGATATCGATGCTGAAATTGCAGGATTTTATCCTGTGCGGATGATTCATTCGATTGATTATGCTTTTGGAAATACGGTTTTGATTGGTGACGCGGCACATTCGATTCATCCTGCACGCGGGCAAGGTTTGAATATGGGAATCGCGAGTTTGCCAAGACTTATTAAAAGTTTGCCAAGTCCTGCGGAAATTTCCGAACCCGAAAAAGTAAAATCTGTTTTGCAAAATTATCAGCACCAGCAAAAACCGCTTTATGACCGAATAATTGCTCGCAACCATCAAGCCGCGATGGATATGGAAATGGGAGCGGAAGATAATGCCGAAAAATTTATCCATCGGCAAAATTCGCAGATTAGACAAATTCAAGAACAGCCTGACCTAAGGCGTTTACATTTATTGGAAGCAACAGGTTATCCGTTTGGAATTCCGAGCGAAACAGAGCCTGATTATCAAGCATAGAAAAAAAGGGAGAAAAAATTAATGGCACGAAAACATATCGAACCGTTTGTTGATAGAGATGTAGATTTTAAGCGTTTGGAACTGAAAGGAATTCCGAGCGGGTATAACTATAAAATGCTTTCGATTGATGATGATACGGGAGCTTGCACGATGACCGTGCAATGGGATGCGGGTTATTCGCAACCGCCTTCTGTTTCGTATTCCGATCTAGAAATTTTTATGATGGAAGGCGAGATGAAAGTCGGTGATAAGGTTTGCCGCAAGGGCGAATATTTCTTTGTCCCGCGAGGCGTTTCGCTTCCGGCGTTTTCGACCGAAAAGGGTTGTCTGGCACTCGTGATGTATAATGATACCGAACCCGAAATTATCGAATCCGATGAAGATATGGATGGTGCTGACCGCGAAGGTTTGCTACAGCTTTCGACATACGATGAAATGCCTTGGCAAGTGCCGACTTTGTTTCCGCAAACTGCGAGCGGTTGTTTATTAAAACTCTTGCGTTTTGATGAAAAAACGCACGCGATGACCTTTTTATACACGATGACACCGGGATTTCAGCAGGATAATATCTCGTATCACGATTGTGCCGAAGAAGCGTATCACGTCTGGGGGACAAGTTGGATGATGCAGTTTGGCGATCTGCCGACGGGCGGGTATTTCTGGCGACCTGCTTATGTAAATCACGGTTCGTTTTATTCGGAACACGGAATTTTAGGCTTCGGCAGAACTGATGGCGAATTGCACAATCATTTTCATTACAATCCGTACTCAACGCCGGAAGAAAATGCAGACCGTGCCGCCGCTCGTCTGATTCGTCAAAAACCCGAACTCAATAAATGGATGGAAACGCATGGACACAATCACATAGATTTTGAGTTCCCAGATGAAGGGGAATATTCGACGGAATCCGAAAGTGATAGAATCCATAGCCATATCCACGACGAAATGCATGACAAAGGTATTCCACACAAACACTAATTCATTTGTCATTTAACATTTATCATTGAGCAAAAATGTTAAATGTTAAATGTTAAATGTTCAATGAGAAAGAAATGGCAAAACAAAAAGCATCATTCGCAAATTCACGTATTCCGCTTTATTACCAACTTGAGAATGTCCTGCGGGAGAAAATAACTTCGGGGGCATTTCAGGGGGGGGAGCGTATGCCGACTGAGATTGAATTGATTGAAGAATACGGTGTTTCACGAATCACAGTTCGGCAAGCTTTGCAGGCACTCGCTGAGGACGGTTTGATAGAACGCAAGCAAGGGCGTGGAACTTATATCGCTGCACGAAAATCACGTAAGCGAAAGTTTACGGGTGTGATTCATTTGACGGGTTCTTTGGATGAACTGATTGAAATGGGAATGGATACACCTGTAAAAGTTCTCGAAATGAATCAAGTCGAAGCTGATTTTCATGAGGCGGAACTACTTGAAATAAAAGTTGGAACTCCGATTTACCGATTGAAGCGTTTGCGAATGCACGAAGGAAAACCGTTTGGTTTGATAATCAACTATTTGCCAAAAGAAATCGGTGCAAAACTAACAATGGAGGAACTCTCCAGCGGAGCTTTACTTCACACGATGGAAACAAAACTAGGTTTACATCTTGATAATGCACGCCAAGAAATTCACGCCGAATTAGCTGATCCTTATGTTTCAAAATTATTGGACATCCGCGTCGGAACAGCACTTTTATCTATTGAAAGAACGGTTTATACCGAAGAACAAAAACCAGTTGAATTTGTTCATACTCTTTATCGAAGTGATATTTACGGTTATTCAGTGAAATTAATTAGAGAAAAAAATAGAAAAAAACAGAACGATGAGTAAAATTCAAATCAGATATTGCGCAAGTTGAGCAGGTATTGCTAGAAAAGCTGTCCGTGTGGCAGAGAAGATCAATCAGGAACTCAATGTTGAAACCGAATTGGTAGAAGGTAGAATAGGCGAGCTTTCGCTTATGGTTGACGGAGAAAAGATTCTTAAAAAAGGTTGGTTTAAGAATCCCTCAGAACAGGACTTCGTAGAATCTGCCAGACAAGCTATTGCTTAAAGTAAAATATTATGAAATACGATTCGATTATAAAAAACGGCACGGTTGTTTTTCCATTTCACGGCGAAGTGAAATGCGAAATCGGTATAAAAGATGGCAAGATTGTAGCGATTGTTGATGAGATTGACAGTAATCAAGCCGAAGAAGTTTTGGATGCGAATGGTCAATATGTTTTTCCGGCGGCAGTTGATTCTCATTATCATGTGGGAATTTACCGAAACCATTCTGAAGATGCACAAAGCGAATCTCGCACGGCACTTGTCGGCGGAGTCGGCACAATCATCAGTTATTTCCGTACAGGACATCATTATTTAAATAAAACAGGCTCATACAAAGATATTTTCCCCGAGGTTTTAGATTTATCTGCGGGGAATTTTTATACCGATTATTGCTATCACATCGCTTGTATGACGGCTGACCAACTTGATGAAGTTTCGTGGCTGGTCGAAAATGCAGGTATCGGAAGTTTCAAGTTTTATATGTTCTACAAAGCCTTGACGCTTTCTGCCGACTCAACCAAAGGTTCTGATTACACGATGGCGGAAAATTACGATCTCGGGCATCTATATGAATTGATGGTGCGGGTCAATGAAATGGCTCAAAAGCACAAAGATAAAGCGAGAATTTCTTTATCGCTACATTGCGAAAATCCAGAATTGATTCGCGTTTTTATTGAGCGTGTTAAGAAAGAAGGATTGACAGGTTTGAAAGCATATTCCGAAGGTCGTCCGCCTTTGACGGAAAAACTTTCGGTTCACGAAGCGGCGATTTTGGCTGACGCAACAGGTTGTCCAATTAATCTTTTGCATCTTTCCTCAAAAGAAGCTCTGCAAGCGGGAATTGACGTTCGTCGTTCATATCCAAATCATGACATAAAGTGCGAAACAACTTTACATCATCTCGCACTCGACCATGAAGAATTAGATAAAAGTGGAATTGGCTTGAAAGGAAAAGTAAATCCACCGATTCGCACAAAGGAACACAGCGAATTTTTGTGGGAAGGAATCAAGCGTGGACACGTTGACACAGTAGTTTCCGACCATGCTTGTTGCGGTGAAGAACACAAAAAAGACGGCGTTTGGGAATCATTGCCTGGTTTCGGCGGAAGTTCAATTTTATACCCAATTTTATTGAGCGAAGGTTGCCACAAACGTGGTGTTTCATTATCAAGAGTTGCCGAATTAGTTTCAGCAAACCCAGCAAGAAACTTTGGGCTTTTTCCAAGAAAAGGTTGTATCTCAATCGGTGCGGATGCGGATTTAACCATTATTGATATGAACATCGAAAAACCAATTCGCTCCGAAGAACTTTTATCCGCCCAAGATCACACACCATTTGAAGGTTTCCTAACAAAAGGTTGGTCAACACAAACAATCGTTCGCGGAAAAGTAATGTTTGATAACGGCAAAGTTACTGAAGATAGACAAGGAGAATTCATTAAGCGTCCGACAGCTTTGCATCAGTAGGATGAGTGAGAAAATGCGGAATGAAGTTGATATGTCGCCTGAAGCAGTTACGCAGAGAATGGAAGAACTTAACCAACTTTGGGAATTAACTATTGTGTTACAAAGTTCGGAAATAATCGAATCTGAAAATAAAGAAAAAGACGAGAAAAAAGATGACCGAAAACGGACAAAATAAGTTTTTCTATGGTTGGGTAATCGTTGCAATTGCTACGCTTGCTTTACTAATTGGTAATGGTTTATCAATCGGTGGAATTCCCGTTTTTTACAAGTTTGTGCAGACTGATTTGGTTAAATCAGGAGCAGTTGCACAAGACAAAATACAATCTGTTTATGGTTTGGCACCAGCTCTGACTTTTCTTTTTGCAGGAATTTTCGCTCCCGTTGGTGGTTTCTTGATCAATCGTCTGAAAGCACGAACAATGATGCTCATTGGTTGTGTGATCTTGGGAGTTGGATTGATAATTTATTCTCAGGCGACCTCAGCACCTATGGTCTATGTTTCTCATTCATTGATGGGAATGTCGCTTGGTTTTGTTGGTGTTTTGGTCAACACAGTTTTGATTTCCAATTGGTTTTTGAAAAAGCGTGGTTCAGCTCTTGGAATTGTATTAACGGGTACTAGTTTTGGTGGGGTTACAATTCCACTGATCTCAACCCCTCTGATTCAAAATTTTGGTTGGCGGACAGCAATGATTCTAGTTAGTTTAATCATTTGGGTTATCTTGCTTCCTGCCATAATCTTTTTTGTGAAAAACCGCCCGTCAGATATAGGAGAGTTGCCTGATGGCGAAAATACAAAGCCAAGTTTAGAAAATGATGCCAAGCCAAAAGAGAACCTTTATGAATCGGGAATGACGCTTTGGGAAGCTTTGAGAACTCCGATTTTTTGGGTTTTTTCCCTTTGTGCCGCTCTGATTTTTTATGCGATCTTTGTCGTTAGCCAACAACTCAATCTTTATTTGCAAGGTGATAGAATTGGTTTTACTCCTGAACAGGCAAGTTTTGTTCAATCGATGCTTTTTGCTTTTAGTATTGGGGGGAAGTTTTTATTTGGTTGGTTGTCTGATCGTTTTCCGCCAAATCGTGTAATGTTGCTTTCTGCTTCGACAATGTTTTTGGCAACGTTAACGTTTTTATTTTTCAATTCTTCAACTGTATATTTCTTCGCAATCTTTTTTGGTTTGAATTACGGTGGGACATTTGTTTTGCTTCAACTTCTTGTTGCGGAATACTTTGGATTGAAAGAATATGGCAAAATTCTTGGGGTAATAACCATTATCGAAACTATTGGCGGTGCAGCGGGAACAATTATTACAGGTAGAATTGCGGATGCTAATGGAGGAGATTTTACGCAAGCTTTTTATGGGATAATCATAGTTTCTGCTATCGCACTTGCTTTAGTTGTCTTGCTCAATTTAATCTATAAGCGGCAAGAAAATCCTGTCGCAGTTTGAATTATGAAATACTGGTTTTTTACAATTCACAAGACTCCGAAACGTGCAGAAGTTACGGATGAATTTGCACTTGAAACTTTGCATAAACACACGGCTTATTTTCAAGAATTAGGTAGGCAGGGAAAATGTATGTTTGCAGGACCTTTTGTTGACCAAACAACAGAACTCGGCGGTGGGCTTTATGGATTTCAATGTGAAACGGAAGAAGAAGCGAGAGAATTAGCCGAAAAAGACCCGCTTGTAATTGAAGGTATTTATTCATACAAAATCTACGAGTGGAAAAAGGTTGTGCCTGAGTAAAGAAGAGTGAGATAAAATAACAAAAAGGGAGAGGAAATTTATTTGAGATAAATTTCCTCTCCCTTTTATTTTTGGACATAAAAGCCACTAGCCTCTAACTTTTACAAAGTGCTTTCCATTAAATCTATATTTGATAAATCTATTGGTGACTCTGCCTTGCGGTGTTTTTTTGTCTTCAATTACAACTGGAATCAGAACCTCTTTTTGCTTTGAGTTGTAGCGAATCAATTTTAGTGGTCTTTCAGGACGATTAACGACAGAAAAGAAATCATAAGAAAACCCTATCGAACTTGTCAGCCCGGAACGAGTTTTGAAAATTTGATAATCACCATTCAAATTTTTTCCTTCGATCTTAAATAGATTAATTGCTTGCCCGGCATATGATGTAGAAAACTTTGAATTGCCTATTACTAAATAAACTGTTCCTTTTCTTGTTTTGAGATTATATATTTCAGTATAGCGGCTGCCCAATGAGTCTTCTTCGTTATTGTCGGTAATTGCATAGACATTTCCATCACCTCCTATGAATTGATAGACATTTGAAAAAAAGTGCATTGTCCCGCCAGTTCCTCTATCCCAAGAATAAGTTCGGAGTTTTCCATCAGGAGAAGTGCTGATTGTCATATGTTTTCCAAGTTCTTTGAAGTCATATCTTAGTGTAGCTAAGTTTTTATCGGTATATTTTAGAAGCTTTTCTTCAAAGGTTTTGTTGGCTTCGCCTTGTTTATCAATTTCAGAATTTCCACCATAATTTGAGACCTTCCAAATATTTTTGATGCTTTCGACAAGTTCTTTCTCAATTTGGCTGACATCGTTTCCAAAAACTGAGATTGACGCTAAAAGTATGATTAATGTAGCTAAGAGTTTCATATTTTATATTTTTCCTTGTTAGAAATTTACCCAATGTTTGAACGATTTAATAGTGATAATTTTGCGTAAAAAAAAGTGGAAATTGTAATAGTCAATAAGTCGGCACTTAGATGCTTCATTTTTAAGGGGAGTTAATTTGTTATTTACACCTACGCTCCAAATCTGAAATTTTCATAATTTTCTGCCTGCACAGTTTATGGGTTGCAATTTATTAGATCAAAAAAACTTTTGAATATTGTTTCAAAAATGTCATAATTTTATAACAAATTTAATTTAGAAATTGATTTTGAAATATGAAAAATGAAATGAAATCTTTTTGTGCAATTTTTTTATGTATTTTAACTTTTAGTTTTGTTTTAAATGCTCAAACTAAGAACTTTACTCCTAAATTGTTTAACCAATTTACAGAGATGCGTGTAGGAACTGGTGAACCAGTTTATTGGTACTGCATTGGAGAGGTTTATGAATATCCAAGTGGAAAATTAATTGCTAAAGTTGAAGGTGTTGATACAGCCCGATTAATTGAGGAAGAATCAAATGATTTCAAAAAACTACAGCTTTCACGAAAAGTATTTTTCTATCTTGATCCTGAAACAGGCGAAGTAATGCGAGAACACAAAGGCAAAAAGGTTGAGCCGATCGCTTATCCTTATCAGCAAATTACTTACGAATTCAAAGACGGTAAGATGCTCTCAGGAGTTGTTCAGGGAAAAGCCCCTCGCATACAAAGAATTGCTTCGACGGGCAATAACTTAGTACGTGATTTCGGAGGATTAAAGATATTTTCTGCTCCTCTATTTTTAAACTTTCCCGGTTACCAAGCTTATGAAAACTACGATTTTTTTGTACAGGAAAAAACTAAAAGAGGCGTACCAAAATACCAATTGAGTTGGAATCGTCGGGGAAGTCTTCCGCCCTTCTTTGGTGGTGGGGATAGCGTTTTTCAGCTTGTCTCGTACCGAATAGATAAATATGAAAATCTGCCTGAATCAATCCGAAAAATTTTGGAATCAGAAGCAAGGCTTTGGATGAAGCCACCAAAAGATCTGAAGGAAATAGCCGAATTACAAAAAGCTGATTAGTTACAGCAACTAATCAGCCTTCACTTATTGTTATATATTCAATTTTACACTTTGGATTTATCTAAATTGCTTAAATCGGTCTTCAAATAAGGTCTAAGTAACCTGATCCAAGCTCTTGAGAGTTTAGAATACTCTGAACGACATCTAACTGCACGTTTTCTTGGTAAAATATTCCGTGTCACAAAATTAGAAAATCTATTCGGATCCCTACCATACATCCAGCAAGCGAGGTTATAAAACCTCACACTACTCAAACTATGCTCACCTGCATAAGTGTTTTTGCCAGGAGTTTCATTAGAGGCTAATTTATTAAAAACTGTGATACCTGCAATAGCGGCAAGTGTTCCTTCTTCGGTAATATCTTCCATCAAAATCATCAACGAAAGTTGGTCAACCGCATCTTCCTCACGACCGACAGCAGGTAAATCATATACGTCAATCAAGGCATGCCCGAGTTCATGATATGCAAAGAAAACCGTAGCACCATACATCATCGAACGAGCTTGATTTTGATTATAACCTGCTTTTGTGAAGACGTTGTAAAACAAGTCCATAAATTCATAACACATAGTTATAGTCTTATTTCTAGGATCATAAAAAGCATTTGGTTGACCACAATCCCGAGCAGTAATTGTTATATTAGTGGGCAATCTTAGAACTTTATTTAAGTTTGTAGCAATAATTTCAAGCCGCCTTTCCCGTCTCATCGCTTCATTGAAGTTTCGATAATTGGGGTTGTTAATACGTGAATAAACGGGGACAAACCTTCCTCTTAAATTATTGTTTCCAGTATTTCTGTTGTTGGTTACTCGACGTGGGGTTTCAGAAAATGTGCCATTTATATCAGTGGCAGAGTCATCATATTGTTGTGCCAGAATAGTCTGAAAGCTCGCAAGAAAAACTACCGAAATAGTAAACAAAAACAAAATTTTTCGATTGAACATATTTTTTCTCCAAACCAGTTAATTAACAAGTGTGTAAAAAGTTGAAAGGTACTTAAATAAAAAGTCAAAATTTGAAAAAATAATATCATTTTCTGACTCTTATTCCTATATTTTAATTGACGCACAATCAATTATATTTTGCATATTTATCGTTGAATTTAAAAATTCTCACTAGCCTCTAAGTATCTATAAACAAATCTTCGACACAATAACAAGCGAAAAATAAATAAGTTTTCAGTCAAAATAATCAACAATTATATTTATTTGTTAAAGCCAGCAAAAAGCAAGCAACCATTGCCTAAAGATTATTGATAATTAACCAAGAAAATGTTATAAACTTATAACCTTTAAAGTGGACGAGTGATATTTACAACCTTTGTGTAAATAAGTTTTTTAATGACAGGATTTATACCGTCAAATAATAACTGGCAGCATTGGTTGTTTCAAATTAAATTTTTTCACTTATTCTTATTTTCAACAAAATCCGAGAGGTAAAAATATGGCACAGATAGACACGATTACGCTTGATATTTTGGAAAACGCACTGCGAAATGCACGCGAGGAAATGGACACAGTTTTGTTCCGTTCGGCGATGTCGCCCGTGATACGCGAACAACACGACGGTTTTCCGATGATCTGTCACCCTGACGGGCGCATGGTCGTCGGGCAGTTTGGCTCATATATCAACGGCTTTTTGGAAAATTGGAAACGTGGCGTAAATGAAGGCGATGTTTTCCTCGTTAGCGACCCGTACAGTTGCGGTGGAGCGATTTCACATATCAACGATTGGATGGTTTTATTGCCGATTTTCTACGAAGGCGAATTAGTTGGTTGGGGATCACAATTTGGACATACAGTTGATATGGGCGGTCCAGTTTCAGGAAGTTTGCCAACAGATGCCGACACAATTTTTGGTGAAGGAACGCGTATTCCGCCTGTCAAATTGTTTGCCGAAGGGAAATTGAATGAAGATTTGCTTGACACAATTCTTGCAAACTCACGTGTGCCGACAATGAACTATTTCGACCTTATGGCAATCGTTGCGGCGTGTCGCACAGCGGATAAGCGTGTAAAAGAGATGTGTGACAGATTCGGAAAAGAAACTTACATTGCAGGTTTGGAAGCTTTGCTGCAAAGAACGCACGATGCGATGAGCGAATTAATCGTGATGAGTTTGCCCGAAGAACCGCTTGTTTTTGAGGATTACATTGACGACGACGGACGTGGAAATGGTCCATACAAAATGAAGTTGTCAATTTATCGCAAAGGTAATGAAGCCTATTTCGATTGGTCTGGAACTGATCCACAAGCACCGGGACCAATTAATTTTTATTTGAACGAAGAAATGTTCAAAATGTTCATCGGCGTTTATTTGATTATGGTCTTCGACCCGCAAATTTTGTTTAACGACGGATTTTACCCGCTCCTTCATGTAACGATTCCAAAAAAATCTTTGCTCAATCCGGAGTTTCCTGCAGCACTTGGTTGTCGAACACACGCATTGACTCGTTTGTTTGATGTTCTTGGCGGTGCTTTAGGTAAAGGTGCTCCAGAACTTTCAACGGCGGCTGGTTATGGAACCTCTCCATATTTGCTCTACAACGGACACGACGAAAACGGCGAGTTCTTCCATTTGATGGAGATAACTTACGGCGGAATTCCGGGCAGACCGATGGGCGATGGAATGGACGCACATTCTTGGTGGCCACTTTTTGAAAATATTCCAACAGAGTATCTCGAAAGCTATTATCCTATTACCGTTTTGGAGTACGGAAGTTTGAAAGACACTGGCGGAGCAGGTTTCCACCGTGGCGGAAATGCCGTTCACAAAGTTTATCGTTTTGATGTTGATGGCGAAATTGCTATTCACGATGACCGCGATCGTTCGAGACCTTGGGGAATTATGGGCGGTTTGCCGGGTTCAAATTCGACCAAGAAACTTATTCGCACGGATGGAAGTGAGCAGGATTTGCCGTCGAAAATTTCGCGTATTCCCGTCAAAAAAGGCGACATCTTGATCTATCACACAGCCGGCGGCGGCGGTTGGAAAGATCCGCTTGATCGCCCGGCGGAACTCGTTCAAAAAGATGTCAAAAACGACCTCGTTTCCATCGAAAAAGCCGAATCGGATTACGGTGTGATCCTCGATGCCTATACGTTTGAAATCGAAGTTTCCACAACCGAAACCTTGAGAAATAAGATGCGTGAAGAACGCGGTGAGACCGATTTGTTCAGCTTCGGCGAAATTCCAACGCCAATCGGAGTCGTGCGGGAAATGTATCACGCAAACGGTGAAAAAAGCGGCGAAAAAGGTGCGGCAGTCGGCGAAACTTTGGCGACATCAACCAATGTCCCGATTGATGAATCCGGTTCAGGGTCATCGTCTTTGCCAGTGTAGGAAATAAAATTTGAAAATGTGAAAGAGTGAAAAAGGAGAAGTCACAACTTTTTACCTTTTTCACTCTTCTACTTTTACCGTTTTAATTTTATGAGCGACAAAGAAATGTATCAGCAGAGAGGTTTTTCAAGCCGTGTCGGTTTTGGTAAAAAACCTGCTTTGCTTATCATAGATTTTATTAATGCCTTTACGGATGAATCTTGTCCGCTCGGCTCAAATCTTGACAAAGAAATCGAAGCTACAAAGCAAATTCTTGATTCATTTCGTGCTTACAATTTCCCGGTTCATTTTATAACAACGGCTTACGAAGAAGGCTTTGCATCGGCGGGAGTTTTTATCAAAAAAGTTCCTTCGCTTTCTCACCTAATACTTGGTTCGGAATCAGTCAAAATTGACAAAAGAATCGCTCCGAAAACAGGCGAAGTTATTTGGACAAAGCAATACGCTTCCGCATTTTTCGGTACGGCTCTGGCGGCAACTCTAACTGCACAAAATGTTGATACGCTGATAATTACGGGTTGCACAACATCGGGGTGCGTTCGTGCTTCGGCGGTTGATTCGTGTCAAAATGGCTTTCGCACAATCGTCGTCGAAGAAGCCGTCGGCGACCGTTCAAAAAGTGCCCACAAAGCAAATCTTTTTGACCTCGACGCAAAATACGCGGATGTTGTAAGTTTGGAAGAGGCGGAAGAATATTTGAGTATGGTTTCAATTCCTTTTTAGAAAATGAATTTATCAATCCGCAAAGCAAATTTGGATGATGCAAAGCTGATTTCGGTTCTTGGTGCGGTTACGTTTTACGAAGCATATTTTGAAACGGACGAACAAAAAGACATTGCTGATTACATTGCTGAAAATTACAGCATTGAAAAAATCATAAGCGAATTAAAAGATGAAAACACGACATTTTTCATTCCCGAATTAGCTGGAAAAGCAGTTGGTTTTGCAAAGTTAAGAGAAAACTCAATTCCCGAATGTTTGAAAGGTGAAAACACAATCGAGTTGCACAGAATTTATCTCCTCGAAAGAGTTTGGCGAAAAGGCATTGGTAAAATTTTGATTGAAAAATGTTTGGACGAAGCGAAACAAAAAGGCTTCGACTCAATGTGGCTTGGCACTTGGGAAGCTAATAAAAGGGCAAGGAAATTTTACGAAAGTTTGGGATTTGAATATGTTGGTGAGTATCAATATTACTATGCCGATATTTTGACAACGAATCTAGTTTTGAAAAAAAGATACTTAACTTATGACAGATAAACCACTTAAAGGATTAAAAGTTTTAGAAATGGGACAGCTTCTTGCTGGACCATTTTGTGCGTCGCTTCTTGCGGGGTTTGGAGCAGAAGTTATAAAGATTGAAAAGACGAAGACGGGCGATCCGTTGAGAGTTTGGCGGAAATTGCATAAAGGGACATCGCTTTGGTGGCTTTCCATGGCTCGCAATAAAAAGTCTGTAACGCTCGATATGAGAAACCCAAAAGGACAGGAAATTGCACGACAGCTTGCTTCAAAAGTTGATATTGTTTTGGAGAACTTTAAACCCGGCACGATGGAAAAATGGGGAATGGGGTATGAAGACTTGAAGGCTGTAAATCCGGGGGTGATTATGGTTCGTGTTTCAGGTTACGGGCAAACTGGACCGCACTCATCTCGTCCAGGTTATGCAAATGTTGCTGAAGGCGTTGGTGGAATTCGTTATACTTCGGGTTATCCTGATCGTCCACCTGTTCGTGCTGGAATTTCCATTGGTGACACTCTTGCGGGTTTGCACGCTGCACTTGGAGCGTTAACAGCGGTTTATCATCGTGATGTAAACGGTGGAAAAGGGCAGGTTGTTGATGTTGCGATTTACGAATCAATTTTCAATATGATGGAATCAACGCTTGCAGAATATGACAAACTTGGTCACATTCGCGAGCGTTCGGGAGCAAAACTCGAAGGTATCGTGCCAACCTCGACTTATCCAACAAAAGACAACAAATTCATAATCATCGGTGGAAACGGCGATTCTATCTATAAACGTTTGATGCACACATGCGAACGTCCTGATTTAGCAGAAGATGAAAAATTAAAAGATAACGCAGGGCGAGTTCAATTCGAAGAAATGATTGACGAGGCAATTGCCGAATGGACGATGCAGCACGATTATGAATATCTTTACGAAAAACTCGTTGAAGCCCAAGTTCCATGTGGTCCCGTCTATTCAATTGCCGATATAGTTAAAGACCCACAATATAATGCCCGAGGAATTTTTGAAGAAGTTGAGATTGAAGAAGGTGATACGGTAAAAATTCCATCTGTTTTGCCAAAACTTTCTGAAACGCCGGGAGGAACTGATTGGATTGGTCCTAAATTGGGAGAACATAACGAAGAAGTTTTTGGTAATCTTTTGGGAATGAGTAAGAGTGAAATTGAAGAGTTGAGAAAGGAAGAAGTTATTTAGTGAAGAAAGCAACAATTATTTTAATCATTGCAGGAATTTGTTTGTTTTTGGGCTATTGGTTTTACCCACAAACTTTGGAAGAACAAGCTTTTAATGAGTTTTTAACAATTAAAACTAAAGCACCATTTGTTGTAGTCCCATTGTGCAATGCAGGCAAAAAAGTCGTTCCTTTGGTAATAGAAAGGGTAAAGGATAAAAATTTAGAAAGCCGCAGATGGGCTATCAGATTTTTAGGATCAGGAGATTATCTTCAAGCAATTCCTGTTTTAGAAAACATTGTAAAAGATAAAAGCGAAATGGATTACATTCGTGGTGAGGCACTGTATTCTATTTATTTTATTGATAAATCTTTAGGAAAAAGACTTGCCAATAGCTATCAAAACAGAAGTGATACTTTAGGGGAAGTAGCAAACGAGATAATTCAAAATAAGACTTTTTTTAAAAGAGAAGAGATATGTAATCCAACATTTTAATAAAGTTTGCAATAAATAAAAGCAAAGCCGTTCTGTTAGAAAAAACGGAGGGAAATTTAGATGAAAAACATTATTATTTTGATTATACAACTTTGTGGATTTGCTTTTATTTTTGTGGCTCTATTGAGTTTTTTGAACTTTATGTTTGATTGGCGGCTTGGTTACAAAGGCTCAGAGATTCCTGCCGAACCTGAGTTTGCGATTGTGTTTTTAGTTTTAGGTTTAATCGTTACGCCAATCGGTTGGTTTTTGAACAAGAAATTTAGCGTATAATTTTAGTTAATGGATTTACCAAAAAAAGTTGAAATAATGGATGTCAGTCCACGGGATGGCTTGCAGATGTTGCCGAATTTTGTGCCGACAGCTGACAAAGTAGAACTTATTGAAAGGCTGAAAAACTGCGGTTTTCGGCGAATCGAGGCGGTTTCGTTTGTTTCACCAAAGCATGTTCCGCAAATGGCTGATGCAAAAGAAGTTTTGAAAGTCATTGGCGATGATCCTGACATTGATGAAGTTGGTTTAGCATTAAATGAACGTGGCTTAAATGATGCGATTGCGGCAGGTGTAAATTGGATAACTTACGTCATTGCTGCAACCGAAACAATGTCGAAAAAAAATGCGAATACGACAATCGTTGATGGCGTTGAAATGTGCAAAAAAGCCATTAAACTTGGACACGAAAACGGCATAAAAGTTCGCGGTTCGATTGCTGTTTGTTGGGTTTGCCCTTATGAAGGCGATGTCCCGAAAGAGAGAGTTTTAAAGATCACAGAAGAATTAGCCGAAGCAGGAGCAGACGAAATTGCTTTTAATGACACGGTCGGACGTGCCGTGCCGAATGATGTTTACGAGCTCTGCAAACGTGCCAAAGAACAATTTCCCGAATATCACTTCGCCGCACATTTTCACGATACATTTTTTACCGCACTAGCCAATATCTACGCCGCAATGACTGCTGGGTGGGACATTTTCGATTCATCTGTGGGTGGATTAGGTGGTTGTCCATTTTCACCCGGAGCTTCCGGCAACGTCGCCACCGAAAAGGTCGTTTGGATGCTTCACAAAATGGGAATTGAAACGGGAATTGATTACGAAAAACTAAAAGAAATGGCTGAATTCGCTCAACAGATCGAAAAGAAAGCGAAAACCAATATTGCCCGCGAATAAACACGAAATTTTATTAATTATTTGTGATGATTTGAGTTTTTATAATGTTCTTTAATTAAATCTCTACCAAAATCTCCATTAAAGTCTCGCCAAACTGTATGAATATGGTTGCCGCTGTTTTGTGAATTGTCGAATTCGATGAGGAACGATTTGCCTTGAATTCGATAGTAATGCGGTTTGCCTTTTTCGGTTGCTCCTGCCCAGCCGAATTGGATTTCGCTAAAATCTTCTTTTTTGAGATTTTCTAATCTTTTTGTCGCAAGTTCTTTTGGCATTACGGAAAGATAAACGCCGATAAGTTTTTGCAGATTAGCTTTTTGTGTTTCATTCAATTCTTTCATTTTTATTCCGAAAGCGTCGAAAGGTGAAACTTCGGATTTGTTTCTTGTAACTATGTCGTAAAAAGTTGAATCTTGAATAATTGTTTTTTGTTTTTGTTCGTGATTTAGTGAGTTGATTAGTTCCATTCCCAAATCTGCTTCTTCGGCGAGTGTTCTTTCGCCTTTGCGTTTGCCAGTTTGGATTGTTGCTGGGTTTGCTCCCAAAAATCTTGGAACAACAGAAACTTTTTTGTCCGTAATCGTGAAGTTAAGCGAAATATGATGACCTTCAAATGACCATGCCCAAAGTTTTTCAGTTGCAGGATTGCCGTAGATCGCCACGCTATATTTTTCGGGGTCACGCATTGAGGAATTTCCGCTCAGTTCAGCTAAAACTTCTTCTAATGTAATTATCTGTCTCACCTTTTCATAGCCCGTTTTGCTCAAATGATCCTCAAGGAGTTTGAAAGCTAAATTCTTTTGCTTTTCATTCAATTCTTTAAGCGGAATTCCGCCACGGTCAAACATTGTTGAAGGTAAATAATGCCAGCGTTCCCGTGATTTATCATCAATTGGCATCAACGTTTTTTTTCTCTGTTCAGTATTGAGAGACTTTAAAAATTCGGTCGCTGCGTTTTTATTTTCTACTTTGCTGAAATCAAACGAATCAAATGAGTTTGGTGTTTGCTCTGATGCACTAAATTTTTCACCTGTTCCGCAAAGGGCAAATACAAACAAGACACTATAAGAAATCAGCGAAACTAAAAGTGCTTTCATAATTTGGATATTACAGACGGCATTGTAAAAATTCAAATTTTTCCATACACGTTCAGAGTTCAAACTTCAGTTTGTGTTTCCGTCAGCGAAGCGAAAACGGAAACTGATGTTGGTCAACTGATTAATAAAAAATGATTCGAGAGTTTACATACTTTGTCGATTTTCTCAGTTTATTGTGTTAGAAAACATCCATCGCTTCGCTCGATGTTTTGGCAAACTGAAGTTTGAACTCTGAACGTGTCTTATCAACTTGCTAAAGCACTTTTCAAAATTTTAGATTTGTTATAAACTTATGACAAATGCAAACAATTCAGCACATTATAAATGGTGAAAAAGTTTCCTCAAAATCGGGGAAAACTTTTATCAGTGAAAATCCTGCGACGGAAGAAAATATTGCCGAAGTTGCTTTTGGTGGAACGGAAGATGTAAACGCAGCTGTCGAATCTGCGGATAAAGCATTTAAGGGCGAATGGTCAAGGTTTACGCCTGCTGAACGGGGCAAACTTTTGTATAAAGTTGCTGATGGTTTGATGGAAAAGCGTGAAGAATTTGCACGGGCTGAGTCAGAAGATTCAGGCAAGACGTTTCAATCAAATCTAAACATTGATGTTCCGTTTTGTGCGGATTTTTGGCGATATTATGCTGGAGCGGCAGATAAATTGCGAACGCCTGTTGTCGCGAATGAATATGGCACCCATCGATATGCTGTGCGAGAACCTTACGGCGTAATTGGTGGAATAGCACCTTGGAATTTTCCGCTCGTGATGGCGAGTTTGAAAATGTGTGCGGCACTTGCGGCAGGGAATACGGTCGTGATGAAAATGGCAGAGCAAACACCTGCGACCGTTACGATGCTTGGGGAATTATTACTCGAAGTGGGTTTTCCGAAAGGCGTTGTTAACATAATTCATGGCGATGGAACGACTGGAGCAGAATTAGTTAAACATCCGAAAATTAAGAAAATTGCATTTACGGGAAGTTCAACAATCGGAAAGTTGATTGCTCAACAATGTGCGGCAGAGACAAAACCTGTTTTGGTAGAGATGGGTGGGAAGTCCGCAAATATAGTTTTTGCTGATGCTGATTTGGATTTGGCAATAAATGGCGTGATGCAATCAAGTTTCGGAAACAACGGACAATTTTGTCTTGCGGCATCGCGTGTTTTGGTTCATGAATCAATCGCCGACAAAGTTTTAGAAGGGATGATTGCGAAGGCAAATTCAATCAAACTTGGTGATCCCTTTGATGCAACGACAAATTGCGGTCCGATTATTTCACAGAAGCAATTAGATCGTGTGATGAGTTATATCGAAATCGGTAAAGATGAAGGTGCGGAAGTAGTTGCAGGTGGAAAGCGTTCGGAAGAATTTGAGAAAGGTTATTACCTTGAACCAACAGTTTTCAGAAATATGTCCGCTGATATGCGGATTTTTCAAGAAGAAATTTTTGGTCCGGTGGTTGGAATCACGACTTTTAAAACTGAAGAAGAGGCAATTAAATTGGCAAACTATTCCGAATATGGACTCGGAGCGTATTTTTGGACGAAGGATGTTGACCGAGTTCATCGTGTTGTCGGAGCGATGGATTCGGGGTTAGTCTTTGTCAATATGCCTTCTTATATGACACCGCAGATGCCTGCGGGAATAAGAAAATTGAGTGGAACAGGGCAGAATTTTGGGCTTGAAGCATTAGAAAATTATACGAAACTGAAAGGAGTTTATATTAATTATTCGGGTAAAATTTACCCTTGGCTAACTTAGGTCAGTCAACAGTTATCAGTTAACAGTCAAAAGGATTGATAATTGATAACTGCTGACTGTTAACTGGAGGAATTATGAGTGAAGCAACAGAAGCAAGAGAAGTTCAATTTCCCGTGTTTTTAAGACACAATGGAATTTGGGAAGGAACATATACTTTAATTGATGCAAAAACAGGTGAAATACTTGACCATCACAAAAGCCGTCTGACCTGTAAAACAAACGGAATTGATGAATATCATCAGCAAAATGTCTATACTTGGGATGATGGAAAAGAAGAAGTTAAAGAGTTTCCGGGTGAATTAAAAGACGGTTGGTTAAAATTTGATAACGAAAGAATTAAAGGTGAATCCACTGAAGTTGATAAAAATACAATTTTCTTGACCTGGATTTACAAAGATCAACCACAAAATAGCTTTTCGGAAATCATAACGCTTGAATCAGACACACATCGTTGTAGAACTTGGCAGCATTTTGAAAATGGTGAATTTGCAAAGTTGACTATAATTGATGAGCATAAAGTTGATTAACAATATTTTCGATCAATAGTCAAAAGGCTGAGTGACTCTAGGTACACTCAGCCTTTTCTTGAAATTATCTATCTAGCTTAGATTGATGGGTCTTCTGCTGTTGCTGGGCGATTTTCTTCGGTAAATTTCATTGTAGAAAGAGTTGAATCAAAGTAAAAATATCTCGTGCCTGTTGCGGTTAAGCCCTCAGAAACTTGCGGATCAGCGTTTATTGAGTAGAAAGCTGGTTGTGTTCCCGAAGATTCCTGAACTTTCATTGTGTAAATATAACCATTTACAACTGGATTTTCGCCTTTGAATTTATCGTCTAATTGAACAGACTTGATTAATTCGTCAAAAGTTGGTGCAAAATTTCCTTGATGTTTTGAGGCATACTGAATTTGTAATTTTCTGATCGTATCCAGATTTTGTGTGGCGGCAGTTTCATTTCCACTGCGGGTCATTGACTGCCAAGCAGGAACGCCGACACCGATCAGCAATGCTATAATTGCGATCACAATCATTAGTTCGATGAGGTTAAAACCTCTTTGGTCTTTTATCTTGTTGCGTAAGTCTTTAATCATTTATTTTGATTTCCTCCGTGTGATTCCACGAATTTAAATTATAAAATGTTGCAAAATATCACCTATAAATTTATAGCATATATGTATATTGGAACGAAAAGTGTATTCTTAGGTTGCACAGGATAAGAACAATTATCGGAACTTTTTTTACATTGAATAGTCTAATATATTGAACAATAGAAAACTTTTCGTGCAGAAAGGCAATCAAATCTTGTAAAATAGAAAAGGCACGCCTGCCTTTGGTAAAAATACAAAATGAGAGATTGGATAGTTAAAGAAAAACAAACGACACAGGAAAATCTTGCCATCACCTCAAATAATGTCGAGAAATTGAAATTACTTCAAGAATCTATCGGGAAAGTTATCAAAGGAAAATCCGAAGTCGTTAAGCTGGCATTGGTAGCTTTGATGGCGAAGGGACATCTTCTAATTGAAGATGTGCCGGGGATTGGAAAGACAACATTAGCTAATGCCTTAGCTAAAGCCCTCGATCTAAGTTTTCAAAGAATTCAATTTACGTCCGATCTTTTACCTTCAGATGTTATCGGAATTTCGATTTATAACCAGAGAAGCGGTGAATTTGAATGGAATGCAGGTCCAATTTTTTCAAATATAGTCTTAGCCGATGAGATAAATCGTGCTACCCCGAAAACGCAAAGTTCGCTTTTAGAAGCGATGGCTGAAGATCAAGTTACATTTGAAGGTATCTCAAGACCTCTGCCACTGCCATTTATGGTTGTTGCCACACAGAATCCAACTGAACATCATGGAACTTATCCATTGCCTGAATCACAACTAGATAGATTTATGTTGCGTCTTCATATTGGTTATCCGAGCAAGGAAGATGAGAGAGTTATTTTGCGTGACAGGGAAAATGAAGACCCGATCAATTTTGTAGAGCCAATATTATTGGAAGACGACATTTTGGAAATGCAGAAAATGGCTGGTAATGTCAGAGTTGATGATGCCTTAGTAGATTATCTGTTAGAAATCGTTGAAAAAACTCGTAAAAACAATTCTATTGAGCTTGGGATTAGCCCACGAGGAACATTATCCTTATTTAATTCTGCACAAGCTCTGGCGTTGGTTGAGGGTAGAGATTATTGTATTGCCGATGATATTAAGCGGCTCGTTGTTCCATGTTTTGCTCACCGTTTGATCATTAATTCCCAGTATTCCAAAATTTCTCAATCCACAAATGAAGCTGAGCAGGTTTTAAATGAAATCCTGCAAAAAGTAAAAGTGCCCGTTTAGCAAAAATGTTCAAAAAGTTACGCCAGATTTTACAGCTTTTTAGTTTGAGCGATTTGCGTAATGCAATTCTTGGCGTTTCGGTTGTTCTTGGCGGACTGGGGTTAGCTTTCTTAACTCTTTACGCACATTACAACGGTCTTTTGAGGTTAGCAGGATTTGCCGCAGGTGCATCACTTGTTTTTGTACTCCTAATTTTAATTTTTGTAATTCCTCCGCTTGCTAAAAATGCAAGTGCAGAAGCCTCGCAAATGAATCTGCCATTTGAGTTTACGGGTGGCGGAGCTGTTTTTTTAGGGTTGATGGTAATCGTTGCATTTGCAGCTTGGAACACAGGAAACAATTTACTTTTTTTAGTTCTTTCATTCATAACTTCAGCTTTGGTTGTAAGTTTTTTTATCGGCAATTTTTGTTTGAAGAAATTAGATGTGAAAATGCGTTTTCCGGAAACAATTTTTGCTGAAGAACCCACGCCAATATTGGTCAGCTTACACAATCGCAAAAGGGTGTTCCCGACATTTTCAGTTACATCAGAAGTTCGTGGTAAAGACAGAACGCGGTCAATAATTGCGGATGAATTAGAAAAGATTTTACCAAAAAAATGGGCTGATAAATTTTCGCGTCCGCCTCTGGTAAAACATACACTGGACTATTTTGTTCATGTGCCGCGAATGAATTCGATCGAGAATAAAGTTAAACACACCTTTTACAAACGTGGGCGTTTTATAATCAAAGACTTTGAACTTTCAACCAAGTTTCCTTTTGGTTTTTTCCGTCATCGTAGAAGACTTTCTGCTCAGCGTGCTGAAATTATTATTTTCCCTAAACTAGAAGAACTGGAAACGGATGTGGTTAATCTGCCATTGGAAGCAGGAAAATTGATTTCAGCCAGAAAAGGCGTAGGGCAGGATTTGCTTACTTTACGTGATTATCAACCGATGGATGATCTGCGTTACATTGATTGGAAAGCTACTGCTCGAACCCGAAACTTAATTGTCAGAGAATTTGCATCAGAAGATGAAAAGAGAATTCAAGTAGTTTTCGACAATCGAATGCTGAAAAGCAAAAACATTGAGAAAAAGACTCTACGCCAGAAAATGGAAGAAGAGCAGAAAGCAAGAAAACTTACGAAAGACGAATTACGATTTGAGCAAGCTGTCAGCAAAACGGCGGCTTTTTTGGCACATTTCAATGATGAAAGAGCAGAAATTAGTCTTTTTACTGAGGATTCAGACAGCGACCATGGACTGGGAAAAGATCACCTAAATAAATGCTTACGCGAACTTGCCTTAATTCAACCGAACTTTATTGATTCATTTTCGTTAGATTTCCTAGATGAGAATTTCAGGGAAGTCTTTGAAGATCAAACGGATACACATTTGTTTTTTGTAACGGCAATGAACAAAAAGGACATACCTTCAGAAATTCTCCAACGAGCAAAAATAATTACTTTTTAACAATTTTTATTAAAAGTTACTTTTTTCACAAATAATTGTCATAAATGGCATCTTTGCGGTGTATTCGTATTGAAAGCCGGCGGCAGATGCTAAAATGAACGAAGGCGTGAATACATTAGTGGACATAATGTCCGAACAAACCTCGACGATAAAAGACGAAATCGTATTTGATGAAGCTTTTACGCTTCACAATCGGACTGTCTTTAGAGCGGCGTGTGCGGTAGTGCAAGACGCAGGTTTGGCGGAGGACATCACGCAGGAAACCTTTATCAAACTCTACGATAATTTAGATAGTATAAAGGATGAAGAAATGCTCAAGCCTTGGTTGATACGTGTTGCGATGAACTTGGCAAAAAACACAATTCGTGGAAATTCAAGAGCAAACGCCCGTGAGGAAAATTACGTCAAAGAACGTGGCACGCAGGATGATTATACAGCCCAGAGGCAACTTGAGCAGAAAGAAACAGCCAGTGAAGTCCACACAGCCTTGGAAAAGGTAAAAGAGCCGTTGAGGAGTTGTTTGATTTTGAAACAACAAGGCTTATCATATAAGGAAATAGCCGAAAGTTTATCGCTGACTGAAACAAGTATCGGCACATATATAGCTCGTGGAAAGAAAGAATTTATACGTTATTACGGTAAAATCGGAGGCGAAGTATGAAAAATAAATGCTTTGACATAGGAACATTTCAAGCTTATATAGATGGTGAGCTTGCTTCCGATTTATCTGAAAAAGTTATTAAGCACATCGCTATTTGTGATAAATGTGCAACTCGGCTTGCTGAGACCGAAGAAGAGAGTGCTTTTGCATTTTCTGTTTTAGACGAAGAGTTAAATGTTTTAGTACCAACCGAAAGATTGCGAGCCAAGGTTTTTGATTCAATTCGAGAGATTGAACATAATGAGAAAACAAACTGGTGGCAAAAAGTTGCGGGGGGGCTTGGTCTTGCAAATGGTTTTAATTTCAAAAGTCCAGGTTTAGTTGCTTTTGCAAGCGTAGTTTTATTTGTCAGTATGTTAGCGGTCGGGGTTAAATTTTATGAACCAATCCCAAATCGGAGTGATGTTGCGTTAAATACACCGACAACCAGTCCTTTGGAACTAGATTTTTCAATAGATTCTGTTGACAGTGAAGTTACAGAGCCTTCTCATGAACAGCCGATAATTAATGAAAGAGTTAATGAGGTAATAAAGACACCAAAAAGAATCAAGCCACAAAAAGCTACAGGTAAGCAAAGAAAACCAAGAGTTCAAAAAGCTATCGCTGTTCAGCCGAACAAAAGAATCACACAAAGTGAAAATTCTGTTAAACCTAATGCAGTTAAGGCTTCGCCAAATTTAGCTGAGGAAGGTGGTTATTTACAGACAATCGCAACCTTGAAAAAGACGGTTGATATGAATAAAGATATGACTTTGCGTCCCGCTGAAAGAGTGGCTTTTGAAAGAGATATGGCTGTTGTAAATGATGCGATCAAAAAAATGAAAAATGAAGTTCGCAAAAATCCAAACAATAAAGCCGCCAGAGAAGTTCTACGTGCGTCATACAAAAATAAGATTGATTTGTTAAATTCAGTAGCTGAAAAGACTGAATTAATGGCAAGTATGCAATAGGAAGACTTGCTAAAATCAAAGAAACAAATGGGAATTTTTATCAAACAATTTTTATTACAAATAACTCACCAAAGCTCCTTGAAGATGTTATTAATTCTTTTAGTTTTGGCAGGCTCTGCCGTTGGTCAAAGCCAGAGTACTAAAGAAAAATGTAAAAATTCTAAAAAATGCAAAGGTCAGCAAACTTATAAAACTTACAAAAATAAATACGGAAAAGAAGTTAGGTCGGGAGTTAGTGCAAGATCTAATTACAACAATCAGAAGGGGTTAGTAAGTTATCCCAGAAGAGCAAAAGCAGGTTCTTTAGAAAAATCAATTCAGGTCAATTCTAAAAAAGTTTTTATCCAACTTTGCGTTACTCAGGGTAAAGTTAAAGTTAATGGCTGGAATCGTAAAGAAGTAAGAGCATTTATCAACGGAGGCGAAGGACTTGGCATAAGAGTCAGAGAAAAGTCTTCTAGAGATAAAAAGCCTGTCTGGCTTGATGTTGTTGGCTACAATCCAAAGAGTAGATTCGAGCGTAGAAGCCGAACAAGAAAGCCCTATAATAAATGTTTATCAGGTAAAGATATTGAATTAGATGTGCCACAATATGCAGATGTTAAATTGCAGGTAAGATCAGGTGATGCATCTATAGGTGAAATCAAAACTGCTAAACTAACTGTCATAAATGGGGATATTTTAGTTAACAACATAGAAAAAAGAACTGAGGCTCACACACATCAAGGAAGTATTACGATCAGAAATTCAGGCGGTAGAATGTCGGTTTCAACAACGACCGGTAATATTATCGCGTTTAACACTGAATCAAATGAGATAGGAGATTACTTTAAAGCGAAAACCCGTAGCGGAGCAGTTACATTACAATCGATCGGACAAAAAGAAGTCGAAGCATCTTCAGTTTCAGGCACTCTCAATTATATAGGCAAAATCAAAAATTATGGTCAGTATGGGTTTTCCACCACTAATGGATTAATAAATTTAGTCTTGCCTTCAAGTTCTTCTTTCCGGCTCACAGCAACCTATGGCGGAGCTTTTCAATCGGTATTACCACTAACTGATTTGGTTAAATCCCGAACAGGTTCAATCGTCTTCTTAACGGGTCGTGTTGGAGAAGGGGAAGCAAATGTCAATCTCAAATCCTTCAATGGTGCAATACGTATCAGAAAGCAAGGCGAAGAACGCTTGGCTAAACTTTTTCGTTAAATTTTCTCATCGCCATTAAAAATCTCCATTTCGCAAAATTTAAAACCAAAAATATTAAAGCAACGTATTAACTTGCATAAATACTCAAATTGCGAGTAGAGTTTTGGTGTAGCAAGTTATGAAGGCTGATAGAATTTTAGGTCAAATTCTTGACGGGAAATACAAGATAGACAAGCAGCTCGGTAAGGGCGGAATGGGAACGGTTTATCTCTCGACGCACATCGGGACAGGAAGACCTGTTGCCGTTAAAGTTATTGCTCCTGATTTTATGAAGCGTGAGGAGTTTGTTGAGCGTTTCAGAAGGGAAGCAAGAGCTGCCGGAAAACTTCGACATCCGAATGTTGTAGATGTAACTGATTTTGGCTTTTCATCTGTCGAAAGCGGCGAAGATGTTGCTTATCTTGTAATGGAATATCTCGATGGCTGTACTTTAGGCGAGGTTCTTGATGAAGAGAAAAAACTCCCTGTGCAATTTACGATCGACATATTAGAACAGGTTTGCTCAGCTGTCGAAGAAGCTCACAATCGAGGAATAATTCACCGTGATTTAAAGCCCGATAACATTTGGCTTGAACCAAATCAAAGAGGCGGTTACACCGTAAAAGTTTTGGATTTTGGGATCGCAAAGCTTGAAGAATCACAGCTTTTAGATGCAGACGAAATTATCCAGACCCCTTCAAAAAGCGGTCAGCAGACAGAATTAATTAATGAAAAGCAGACCATAGCAGAAAATGATCAACCTGCTACCTTACTCGACAGTAAAAGCTCCACTGTCATTGGAGAAAATGAAACTGTAGCAATTGTAGAAGAAGCAAAAACAATGGTTGCAGAAAGTAACCCCGAAGCCGGAACAGTAATTCAACCAAGCGAATCTAATTCTTCCGAATCAGTTGATTCCGAAGGTGGAACTGCTATCTTACCTACTAATCAGACACAAACTTTTGACAATGAAGAGGCTGATGCAAAAGGTACACGACTAATTTCGGAAAATGATCTTGAGGATTCAAAGGGGACAAAGGTCATATCTGGAAAAGGTGCAACGGATAAATCATTGTTAAGTACACCCGTCACCACTAATTTAACCCGTGTCGGTGCTGTTTTGGGAACACCTCTCTATATGTCACCTGAACAATGTCGGGGTGAGAAATTAACAGCTCGGTCAGATATATATTCTTTAGCCGTTATTGCATATCAGATGCTTTCAGGAAAATTACCTTTTACAGGTGATTACGTGAAAGTAATGAAAGGGCATAAAAATGAAGAGCCTCCTCAACTAAAGGCTAAAAAAGTTCCCGCAAAACTAAAAGAGATTGTTATGCAGTCTCTTGCAAAAGAACCCGAGAGCCGTCCTGAAACAGCAGAAGCTTTTGCAAGTAAATTGCGTTCAAATTCAGAGGGCATCGGTGTTTTATTGCGTCGTGCGATAATTATTTACAGTGAGCGGATGCCAAAGTTTTTAGGTTTAGCTGCACTTACTTTTTTGCCGTTGATACTTATTACTTTGATGAGAGTGACATTTAGTTTTCTCGTCGGATTTGGCGTGATTGAGAGTAGTAACTCAACCGCTGTCGTAGGATTTTCATTTAGTATCGTAACTTTCTTTGTTCATATCGTATCAGCCGCTTTTCTTGTTGGTATGACAACTTGGGTGGTTGCACAAACATTGGCATATCCTCTCAAACCTATCAGTTTAAAGGCTGCATTTGTAGAGGTTAAAAAACGCTGGAAGCCTTTAACAATAACAGTTACGATCAGCACTTTGTTAGCTTTAGCAAGCTGGGGAGTTGGTTTTGTTGGGTTACCTATCAGTCTTGCCTATATAATAACTTTTTTTGCAGCGTTGATTAATGGTGGGATAGCCATAGTAGCAGGAATTAGTTTGGCAGTAATTGGTGCGATAGTTTTTGGTGCTTTTATTTCGACGATATTTATGCTTATTGCTCCATCAATAATAATGGAGGACGTAAGTGGAACGCGAGCATTTAATCGGTCAATTAGTTTAGTTCAACGTTCTTTTAGAACTGTTTTTGCGACAGCTTTGCTAGTTTATATAGTCCCTGCACTTCTCGCAATGATAATGGCATTTTCGATTGGCTCGATAATCGGCAACATAGATAAATCCAGAGAAATTGAGCGAATGAAGAAAGAGGGTGTCGTAGCTGAGAAAAAAGAAGATAAAAAAGAAGAAGGTGAGAGTATAAACTTTAGTGTAAATTCCGGCAGGGGAGTTGAAATAAAAACAGGTGAAGATAGTAAAAGCAAAACTAAAGAAGAAAAAAGTATGAGAAGAAGAATTCAAAGGTCATTGACTGATGGAATCTTTGAATTAGTTTGGACTCCACTTGCTTTACTTATTGCATCATTTACATCTGTTATAACTGCCTTAATCTATTTCAAAACACGTCAAGCAGGCGGGGAATCAATGCAGGAATTGCTCGGCAAACTGGATGATTCAGAACATATCGAAAGTAAATGGCAACAGAGAGTTCGTGAAAGACTTATCCAGTCAGGTAAAATTACCGGAAATACACGAAATTCGGGTAAGTCAAAAGTAGAAGAATGAAGAAGTATTTTTCCAACATAATATTTTTGATCTTTATATTTGGAATTTTTCTAAATGTAAATGCACAAGATTTCAAAAAAGATTTGTCAATCAGCACGTTCGGAACGATTCAAGTAAAAAATCTCTCAGGTAAAGTTGATGTGCAGACAGATGAAGAACTTGAAAATGAGGTTCTGTTAGAAATTGATGCGGAAAAAAACTTTACTGAGAACGATTTAAGAATCAACGCCAAGCCAAAAAAGATAGACATCGAAATAGTTCCGATAAGCTCAAACAATAGAGTAGATGTAAAACTCAAAGTCCCGAGCCGAACAAAGGTAAAAGTTGAAACACGCGAGGGTGAAATCCGTCTTGTTGGTAGTTTTATACAAGCTGATGCTGAAACAAATACAGGGACAATTTATGCTGACGTTCCTCTTGATGATGTAAGATACAAATTTACATGGACTGCCTCAAAGCCACGCTTTCTGAGTGAAATAGATCTGGAAGAAGTCAAAGAAAAAGCCGCCGGAAGATTTGTTGTTAACGGGAAAATTTTTAATGAAGAAGAGGATGATAATCCCGAGGAAAAACCTGTAGATAGCAAACCAGAAGATTCTGAAAATGGCGAAGAGACTAAAGAAGACGAAAAGAAAAAGAAGAAAAAATCTAAAGATAAAGGACAGGTAAAACTAAACTTTTTAACAGCACGTGGAATCGTGTTATTAAATGTAGCACCTGAGGAAGTTCCGACCAATTTACGCGAAAGACCTTTAACGGAAGCGGCAAAAGCGATAATTCGTAGTGGAGATGTTTTGTTAATGGATGCGATTCGACGTGCTTCGCCAAAATACTTTGGTGAATTTGCCAGAACTCTTCCGCCACGTAAAGAAACTCCGACTTTGACGACCTCAAAACGTACAAATAACGGAGTAGTAGCAAGCATCAAGAAAGCGACTGTTCGGGTTATAGACATCAACAACCGTGCAATCACAAATTTAGATAAAGACGATTTTATTTTAACTGAGCGGGGTGAAGAAAGAGAGGTTTTATCAGTTGAGCCAACTACTGCACCTTTTAATCTAGTGTTGCTTTTGGATGTTTCGGGAAGTATTGAAAACTACGTTGATTTCATACGAAAAGCCGCACGCAATTTTATACAGACCGTTAGTCCGCAAGATAAAGTTGCCATCGTTATATTTAATGAAGATGTAAAAACACTTTCTGTTTTCACTAAAAATAGAAATATGCTTTCAGACAGTTTAGATTCATTTGATGCGGGTGGCGGGACAGCATATTATGATTCACTTGCTTACACCTTAACGGACATAATCCGTCCATTAAAAGGGGATAGAACTGCAATCGTCATACTTTCTGACGGTGATGATAATCGCTCTTTTTTACCATTCAAGTCTCTCCTTGGTTCAATTCAAGAAAGTGGGGCACTAATCTATCCGCTTTATGTTCCATCTGAATTAATCGCTGCATCTGCATCAGTTGACCCAAGTAAAACAGTTGATCCATTGCGAAGTCGTTATGTGTCTTTGTCTTCAAAAGCTAATGAAGAAGGAGAAACACTAGCTCAAGTTTCAGGCGGAGTTTATTACCCTATTTCCAGACTCTCCGAATTGCAGAAAGCATATGATGATATTGTTGCTCAACTTCGCACCGCTTATACAATTACATATCGCTCAACTCTAAATGAACCAACTGGAAAAGGTGCTTCGCCAAAATTAAAAGTGCAAGTGAAGCGGGATAACACCTTCGTAAAACTTGGTTCAGTCGTTGCCGTTCAAAATAAAGATGTTTCACAAAAGGTGAAAAAAAACTAAATAATTACAGATTATTCCAACCAATTAACTATCTTGCAGAATCATCAAAAACAAATTTACAACAAAAAATACTAGTTGATGAATTACCCGAAATAACGGGTGAGATTTCTGAGGTTAAATACAAACAATTTCTTGCTGATAAACTCCGCACTTACAAATCTGAAACGTTCAACGTAAATAAAACTCCAGGAGCATTTTTGTTTGAGAAAGACGGACAAAAAATGGCAGTCAGCCGTTGGATTTCGCCAAAAAGAACGCGTTCTTATCCATATGAGCGGGTTTATGACACACTTGCTCACAAAGGAAAAAAAGTGGCTATAATTCCAGTTGTAAAAGATGAAGGGTCAGGTGGTGACAGAGATTTTATTCAATGGGACACAATCCCACTTTTGAGTCTCTTAGATGTTCATGTTGTATTAGCTTATTACGATGACGCGATAAAAAATCCAAAACGCGAGGACAAAATAACCAAACAAAAATTCAAGAATGAATTTATTAAAGCTAAACTAGATGAAATCTTAAATTTTGAAGGTAATGCAAGAAACTGGAATGAAACAGAATCAAAAAACCTAAAAAATATATTTGAAAAAGCAAAACTCGCTTATCGGGATATCTCAAAAAAGACAAACACTTATCTACACAGTGAAAAGCAAATTGATGAACGCATAAAATATGCTGAAACACCAAAAAGATTTATCGGATATTCCCGTCGCAAGTCCCGAAAAGCTCAAACAAGAGAATTCTTGACAATCCAACCAAACGAAGCTTTATCAACACTTTCCAAAGGTAAAATCACTATTACAAATGCACTGTTTGGCAAATACTATTTCACCGTTGATGAAACCATCATCGAACCAAAAATAATCTCACTTATTGAAGCAAAACATTCCCGTCGTTCAAAAATGCCCAGCAAAAACGACATCAAAGATGGTTTGATAAAAATGATGATTTATACAAATCTCCAAAATGTAAAATTCGGCAAGAAGAATGTAAAACATAAGGTCGCAATTCGTTTGACCTCAAGCAAAATTGATGGCTCAATTAGTTCAAATGCGAGCGATTCTGACTTAGAAAGTTTCGCAACAAAAAATCTGCTAAAATCAAGACAATTAAATTTTTTGAAAAAATTATTTAAAGAAGCTAACACGAATGATTTCACGATAATTTTAGAAGAGGGTAAAACTTCAAAGTAAATGAATATTACTGCAAAAATAATAGAAGGAATAAATTACAAGTCTTTTCTTCTACCAAATCTTCCTGAAACAGAAATTGAAAACTTTGATATAAATGATGTTAAATCATCAAGCATAATTTTACTAAACAAAAATCGTTTTGCTGTCAGCAAATGGGTTTCTCCGAAACGAACTCGATCTTATCCTTACGAACGTGTTTACAATACCTTATCGGCTTCCAAGAAAATTACAGTTATTCCAGTTGTAAAAGATGAGGGATTAAAAGGTGATAGAGATTTTTTGCAATGGGATACGGTTTCCTTAATGAGTTTATTGGATATTTTTGTGGTGCTGGCTTATTATGATAAAGCTGAAAAACACCTAACGCGAGCCAATAAAATAACTAAACAGAAGTTTAATAATACTTTTGTTTTGGAGAAAATCAGAGAAATTAATGATTATCACAGTTCTGCTTTGCATTGGAACTTAAAAGAATTGAGAAATATAACGTCTGTTCTCAATAAAGTTCAGGAATCTCATAAAAGGATTTCTGATCTCACAGATGTAAAAATTCACAGTCCTAAAGGACTTGAGAATTTCACAAACAAAATCTCGAAAAGTTTAGAGGATTTTATGGAAAGTTCCAGAATAAAATCTGAATCTGCACAATTAAGAGAGTTTGTAACAATACAACCCAAAGAGATTCTCTCAACATCTTCAAAAGCAAAAATAACTATTACTAATTATCTTGGCGGAAAATACTTTTTTACTGTAGATGAAACTGTAATTGAGAAAGATAACATTTGCCTGATAGAAGCAAAACATACAAAGAGCGGGAAACTACCAAGTTTGGGTGACATCAAAGACGGCTTACTAAAAATGATGTTATATACTAATCTGGAGAATTTAAAAGTCAATGAAGTATTAATGGAAAGTTCTCCTGTTTTATTACTGACTTCAGGAAAAATAAAAGGAAAGATTAGATCAAATTCATCAGTCAAAGAAATCAAACAATTTGTAAATAACAATAGTTTAAATGAGAAACAGGCAGAACTTATGTCAAATCTTTTTGTTGAAGCGAATCATAATAATTTTACCGTAAATATTGAAGCTAGATGATTGTAAGTCCATTACGTTATCCGGGCGGAAAAAGTCGTTCGGTCAAGAAAATTAAAGAGCTAATTCCAGACTTCGAAGAATTCCGTGAGCCTTTCGTTGGTGGGGGTTCGGTATTTTTTTATCTAAAACAATCTTATCCAGATAAGCAATTTTGGATAAATGATAAATATAAAGAATTGGCGATTTTTTGGCAGAAATCCCAAGAAAATTTAGAAAACATTTTATTACAAGTAAATGAATGGAAAAGTGAATTTTCTAACGGTAAGAATTTGTTTTATTTTTTGAAGGAAAATAAGAAAAAGTTTAATAAAATAGAAACAGCGGCAATGTTTTTTGTGTTCAACAGAATTACATTTTCAGGAACAACTGAAGCTGGTGGGTATTCTGAACAAGCGTTTCAAAAACGATTTACAGATTCAAGCATTGAAAGACTAGGGAAAATCGGAAAAGTTTTGGAAAGAACGAAAATCACAGACTTTAATTATGAAAAGGTAGTTTTGGCTAAAGGGGAGAAAGTTTTTCTCTTTCTTGACCCGCCTTATTCAAAAAATAAGAAATCGGCACTTTATGGCAAAAATGGCAACTTGCACAAAAGTTTCGATCATGAAAGATTTGCAAAAGTTTTACAAAAATGTCCCCACAAATGGTTATTAACTTATGATGATTCTCCTTTGATTCGTGAGATTTTTTCTTTTGCTGAGATTTCGACTTGGAATTTAACTTATGGAATGAGAAACATAACACCCCATTCGAAACAGAAAGAAAATGAGCTTTTTATTTCAAACTACTTACCTAATTATGTAAATGAAAAACAACTCTCTTCCACTTTCTAAAAACTATGTCATCACTTTTAGATTCACTTTTTGATGAAGAAGAAAAAAGACCTCTGACGATTTCGGAATTGAACGAACAGGTCAAAGGGGAATTGGAGCGTCGTTTTTCTTCGGTTTGGATAGAAGGTGAGATTCTAGATTTTTTCGATGCACATTCGGGGCATTGGTACTTTTCTTTGCATGATGGAGATTCGCAGATAAAGGCAGCTTGTTACAAAGGGACAAATTGGCGAATTCGGTTTAAGCCGTTCGATGGTTTACAAGTGAGAGTTCGCGGAAAATTATCGCTTTATGCTCCTCGCGGTGAATATCAGATTTTAGTTGAATCGCTTGAACCTGTCGGCGAAGGGGCATTAAAAGTTGCATTTGAGCAAATCAAATTAAAGCTTGGAAAAGACAGGCTTTTTGATGAAGAATTCAAGCGACCTTTACCTTATCTACCAAAAAGAGTCGGGGTTGTAACCTCGCCTAATGGGGCAGCCTTTCATGATATTTTGAATGTTTTATCGCGCCGCACAAAAACCGTTAGTATCGTTTTAATTCCGACAAGAGTCCAAGGCGAAACTGCTCCAGAGGAAATCCGTGATGCCGTTATCTTGGCAAATGAATTTAATAAAAAAGCAAATGAAAAAGATAAGATTGATGTTTTAATAGTTGGGCGGGGAGGCGGTTCGACTGAAGATTTATGGGCATTTAATGAAGAAAGACTCGCCCGGACTATTTTTGCTTCTGATATTCCTGTGATTTCAGCAGTTGGACATGAAATTGATTATTCTATAACGGATTTTGTCGCCGATGTGCGTGCTGCAACTCCTTCAGCAGCAGCTGAAATTGTTGCAGAAAGGGAAGACGATATTGAAACTTTCATAAATGAAAAAACACAGGATTTATTTCAGACAATCGAATACAAACTTTTGCATTCACGTTCGTGTTTACAAGAGCTGACTTTATCAAATATCTTTTCTGATTTCCCGCAGCGTATAAAAGATTGGAAATATGAACTTGAAGATGTTGATGAAAGAATCGCAGATGCTTTGGAAGATAAATTATCTCAACAAACAAAAATTTTAGATAAACTTACCAAGCGACTTTCTCCCGTAAAACTTGCATCCAACTTAGGAAATAAGAAAACCCGTTTAGCCGTTTTAGAAGAAAAAAGTATTTCGGCGATAAAAGATAAAATTTCCAAAAGTGATGAAAGTTTAAAAGTAGAAATGGCATCTTTAGATGCCCTTTCGCCATTATCCGTCTTAAATCGTGGCTATTCAATCACGCAAAATGAAGATGGAGAAATACTGAGAGATGCAGAAAATATTGCAAAAGATGATATATTAAAAATCAGACTCGCAAATGGAAATGTAAAAGCCCGTGTAATAGAAAAAGAATAGATTCATTAAATGTCGAAAATAGTAGTAGATTTAGAAGAGAAAAAAGAAGTACAAACAGATGATACATCAACTCCTCAGTTTGGTGATTATCAAAAACCTCAAAAGCCGAGTATTTTTTTCAAAGTATTAAAAGTTTTATCTATACTTTTAGTTGTTTTAATAGTTATCAGTTTAATCAGCGGATTTTTCTACTGGCGGTATTTGAAAACTACTCCGCAGTATTCACTGGCTTTAATAGTTGATGCTGCTCGTCGGGACGATCAAAAAACGATTGATAATCTTATAAATTTAGATGAAATTGTAGATGACTTTCTACCTCAAGTTGTAAATAAAGCAGTCGAATTATATGGACGAGGTGTTGCTCCCGACATAATTAAAAAAGTTGCAAAGGTTGCCGCACCGATTTTGCCAGTTGTAAAACAGAGAGCAAAAGCAGAATTGCCTGAAGTTTTACGGGAAAAGACCAAACCTTTTGAAAAAATACCTTTTTGGGTAATTCCGATCGGTGCGAGTCGTTATTTAGAAATTAAGCAAAATGGCGATGAAGCAATCGTAAAAAGTAAAATAAAAGAGCGTCCGCTTGAGCTCAAAATGAAACGAAAGGGGGATAGGTGGCAGGTCGTCGCAATCAAAGATGAGCAAACAGCACAAAAAATAGCACGCAAAATCGGACAGGAAGTTTTGAGTTTAGCAAAAAGCAAAAATGAAGGAACAATAGATAATATCGGTAGGCAACTGGGAATTGACAATGCCAAAGATTTACTCAAAAAAGCTGAAGATATTTTTAAATAAATGATGGCAAAAAAGAAACAAACTTTTGAGGCTTCTCTAAAGAAACTGGAAGAAATAGTCACACAACTTGAGGAAGGAGATCTGTCACTAGAAGAAAGTCTGAAACTTTTTGAAGATGGTGTAAAACTTTCTAGAGAATGCCAAGATCGTTTAGATCAAGCGGAAAGAAGAATTGAGGTTTTATTAAAAGACAGAAACGGAAATCCAACTTTGCAGGAAATAGATGATGAAGATTTGGAGTAAAAAAATGTTTCAAAAGGAAAAGTCACATCAAAAAACTTTTGTATCAAGGTAAAAAATAGTGATAGGTTTTTCTATCATTTGACGCATATGTAAACAACAAACTTTTTTGTTAAACAAGAAATAGGTCTAGTTTGTAGGATTTAATAGAAATAGTATGAAAGAAAAAATCATAAGCTCGTTGCTTGTCCTTATTTTGAATTTAGGTGTCTTTACAACATTAAGTATTGGGCAAGCTAAACAAACTAAAAATGTTCTGCTTCAAGCAATTACAGATGAGATGAACAGGTCATATAAGATACTAAAAGAAAAGGGGGATCCACCGCCTTATTTTCTCAGTTATCGCGTGACAGACACAAAATCCACAACCATCAGTGCTGCTCATGGTGCTTTGCTCACAAATAATGTAAATCACAGCCGAATTTTAGATACGAATATACGAGTCGGTGATTATGAATTTGATAACACACGCTTAACACTTGGTTTGGGAAGCGGAACAATTCCATTGCCGGTAGAGGATGATGCGGCTGCAATCAGAAGTGTAATTTGGCTTGGGATGGATAGTTTTTACAACTCTGCTGTCGAACAATTAAGGCAAGCTAAACAAAAAAAGGCTACAAGTGTTGCACAAGAATTTGAAGCGGCGGATTTTTCTCGTGAAGAGCCTAAAAGTGGCAAATATGGTTTAGTTAAACTAGATATTAATCGAAATCTTTGGGAGCAAAAGATTAAAAAAGTCTCCGCTATATTTCAGAAATATCCTTCGATCTACACCTCTTCAGTTAGCCTAACGGCAGATGCTACGAACAAATACTTCGTCAGCACAGAAGGATCATCACTTCAGCATGGTTCGACTCAAATAAGAATAGCCATATATGCCGTTACTAAAGCCGAAGATGGGATGGATCTTTTTCGTTTTGAATCATTTGAAGCAACCGACATGAAAGGTTTGCCTGATGATAAGAAGATAATGGCGGCGGCTGAAAAGGTTGCTAAAGACTTAACAACTCTACGCAAAGCCCCAACTCTAGAGCCTTATACGGGACCGGCAATACTTTCAGGACGTGCAAGCGGTGTATTTTTTCATGAAATTTTTGGTCACCGTATCGAAGGTCACAGACAAAAATCTGAATTTGAGGGAAATACTTTTACCGCTAAAGTAAATCAAAAAGTTTTACCACCTTTCTTTTCAGTCGTTGATGATCCGACAATCAGAAAAATAGGGCGAATAGATTTAAGTGGGCATTATAGATATGACGACGAAGGAATAAGAGCACAACGTGTGCCGCTTGTTCAGGAGGGTATTCTAAAAACTTTCTTGATGAGTCGCTCACCTATTGAAGGTGTTAATAAATCAAATGGACATGGCAGAGCACAACCGGGACGCGGTGCAGTCAGCCGACAGGGTAATTTAATAATCGAATCGAAGAAGACATTCAGTAAAGCAGAATTAAGACGTATGCTGATTGAGGAAATAAAACGTCAAAATAAACCTTACGGATTATTCTTTGATGATATTTCAGGAGGATTCACGAATACTTCCAGATTTTCTACACAAGCTTTTCAAGTCACTCCTGTAATGGTTTACAAAGTTTATCCTGATGGAAGACCAGATGAACTTGTCAGAGGGCTTGATTTGATTGGAACACCTCTGACTGTGTTCAGCAAAATTATTGCGGCAGATGATTCACCTGAAGTTTTCAATGGCGTTTGTGGAGCAGAGAGTGGATGGGTGCCTGTTTCGGCTGTTTCCCCGGGAATTCTGGTAAGTCAGATAGAAGTCCAGAAACGTGCAAAATCCAATCAAACTCCACCGATTTTACCACCGCCCGGGGTTAGTTTAGAAAAGTGGAAGGAGGTGACAGGTAAATGAGAAAAACTTACAAAATTATCACGTTATCATTTTTAATTTTCAGTTTAGTTTGTTCTGCCTTTGGGCAAAGCAATACTGAAAAACCTGTTGTGATGAGAGCGGTCGAAGATGAAATGAAAAGGGCTATGAAGGACTTGAAATTTAATTCATTCGACAAGCCTTATTTCTTAGAATATGTAGTTGAAGATGTCAATCAGCTTACGATTCAAGCTACCTTTGGAGCGATCAAGCAATCAAGAAAAATTCGCAATAGAATACTCTATACGCAAGTTCGAGTTGGCGACTATGAACTAGATAATATAGGTCAATTTGCTTTCAGACTTCCTTTCCCAATGCCTGTTGATGATAATTATGATGCTCTTCGGCGTTCCGTCTGGTTTGTTACCGACAGAGCATATAAGCAGGCAATTAATATGTTTGAGGTCGTAAAAGCTTCAAAACGCAATAGAACGCAAGATGATGATGAAAAAGCACCTTCCTTTTCTAAAGAAACACCTATCGTTCAATTACAAAAGCCAGAAACGCTCGAAATTGATAAAGAGAAATGGGAAAAACAGGTGCGTGAATGGTCATCAATCTTCCGTACTTTTCCGCAATTTAGAGAATCAAATTTTAATTTCTACATACGTCATGTAAATAGATATTTGATTAACAGTGAAGGGGCAAGAATTTTAAAGCCAAGTTTATTGATTACGATTGATGTGCATGCCAAATCCGTTACTTCAGACAATACTGTTGTGGAGCCTTACCTGCACAAATTTGCTACAACTTTTGATGAGATGCCTTCAAATGAAACAATTACGAATGACTTAAAAGATTTTGCAAAAAAACTAGAGAAACACAAAAAGGCAAAACCATTTAAAGATACATATATCGGACCTGCATTGTTTACCGAAGGAGCTTCTGTTCAGCTATTCTTGCAGCTCCTTTCTCCAAATCTAAAAGGTGGAGATTTTACTGATAGAATCGGAAGAAAGGTTTTACCTTCATTTTTGTCTGTGATTGATGACCCTACTTTAGCAAAATTTGGTGATCACAAACTTGCTGGTGGCTATGAAATTGATGATGAAGGCGTTAAAGCTAAGACTCTAACTCTAATAGAAAATGGAGCGCTAAAAACTTTACTGATGACACGCTCGCCAAACAAATACATCAAAAATTCAAATGGACGTGCAAGAGGTTCGGGACCAAGAGGCTCAAATGCAAATATCAGCAATTTAATTGTTAAATCAAAAGAAGGTAAAAGTTTTGCTGAATTGAAAAAGCAATTGATAGAGGAATGTAAAAAACAGGGTTTGTCTTACGGTGTGATTTTCCGTGAAAATGATGCAACATTTGGAAGTTTTACAGGCTCAAGCCCTGTAATGGTCTATAAAGTTTATGTAGAAGACGGACGCGAAGAGCTTTACAGAGATGCAGGGATATTTGATTTGTCAGTTAGAGAATTACGGAATATTCTTGCGGCAGGAAACGACCCTTACCCGTTCAATTTGTTGATAGGGAGTAGTTATAACGGCAGTGGAACACCGGCAAGCGTAGTCGCTCCATCTGTTTTATTGGAAGAGATATACTTGAAAAGAGGTAGAAATATAAGAGAGAAGCCCAAACTTGTAAATCATCCATTTTTCAATAAAGCTGAAATTACTAAAAATTAATTTGCAATACAAAAACGTTGACCGATTTGTGATTCGGTCAACGTTTTTTGATGCATTTTAGTAGTTACTAATCTCTGCTATAGAAAATCATCAGTATGTAGTAGAAAAGCAATGCTACGCTGGCAAATAGCCCTAATGAAGCTGCTACGTGCTGTTTAGTATTATAACGATGTAGCATATTTGATGTTTCATAAAGAATTGCTCCACCTGCAAATGCGACCATTGCAAAAGCAAATATATTTCCTAAGCCAAACCCAAATAAAATCCCGGAGACAATAAATCCGAGTGCTACAAAACCACCAATTGCTAGAATTGGTCCTAAGAAAGAAAAGTCTTTCTTAGTCAAAAATACCACTGCTGTTAAGCCCAAAAACAGTCCAAGAGTCACTACTCCTGCTTTTGCAATTGTTACTACTCCTTCGCCGGAATAATAAGTTGCCATAAACAATAGAGGTAGAAAGACAATTGCCTCAGCGACCGTAAATAATATCAAACCCATATATTGCATTGGTTTGGATGTTTCTGACAAAGCCCATTTTTGAGCAAGCCATGAAACTCCCATAAATAAACCAATTACAATGAGCCATGAATACGGTCCACTCAACATAGTCTGAGCAATCCAAGCTCCTGCTCCTGAACCGACAAGATAAAATGTCATAGCACCAAACGCTAAAATTGCGAGTGCTAAATGAACGTAAGTACGGCGTATAAATGCCGCTCGCTCTTCGGGTAAAGCCTCTGCTGCTGTGTAACCCCTAACTGCATTTTCGTAAGTTGTATTGTTCATTTTTACTCCTTTTCAAATAAAACAAAAACCTGTGTGTAAGATGCAAAATCAAACGAAAAATCTGTCTAAAATCGTACTTTTCATTAATCGTAAATGCAATTATACCAAATAGCTTATCTGCAAATAAATATGTAAATTTGAAATTATTAACCAAAGCCTTTAACTATTTTGTTTTCTTAAGATACCAGTCATTGTGTAATGACCATTGGCTACAAGAAAGGCAGCTTGTCCAACGCCATTGATGTTTGCAACCGGGACATTTTCCACCTGTATCAAATGTATTCCAAGCCGTGCCGCAAGCTTCATAAAAATATTCCGGAGCATCGCAATTACTACAAAACCACAAACTCTCTTTTTTCGGTTGCCAGTTACATTTTGGGCATCTTATATGCGGATAATCTTTCGTTTCTTTATCTTTTGTTTCTTTAATAGTGGATTCGTCAAAATCCAGATTTTTTTGCAAAAGTAAAAAAACTAGGGGATAAAGCTTTTTGGCTTTTAATTTGTATTTTAGTTTTTTACGATTCATCAATTTCCCAAATTGAAATTTATTTTCTAATTACTCTAATGATCTCGCCAGGGGCGGATTCGTTTCCTTTTGAGTCAACTGCACGAACGTAGTAAAAATAAACCTCGCCTGATTTAACTCCCTCATCTTTATATTCAGTAGTTGGAATTGGCTTATTATTTCGCTTTTCCCATTGATCCAACGGAACATCTTTGTCAGCTGAGCGATATATATTGTAGCCGACGAAATCTTTGAGTGGATTCTGATTAAATGTGTTTCCTGCATGATCCATAAAACTGCTTTGGGGAGTAAATGGTTTACTCTCTTCACCATTTTCAAAAACTTGCGTGAGTTTATAAAAATAACGTTTTCCGAGAGATGCTGCCGGATCATTAAAATCGCCTTCAGGAATTGGCTCATCCGTAATTCTCGCCCAAAATGCAAAAGGTAGGTTCTCATTTTCGGAGCGGTAAACGTGATAACCGATAACTTTTCGATTCAACTTTTGCCGCAGCTTTTTTCTTTTCTTTTTCAATAATTTCTTGTTCATATCAATAAAAGCAGATTTTATCAGATTTTGCCCGCAATAAAGAAAAGCGACTCATATGAGTCGCCTCGTCTAAAAACTTTTGTTTGGATTTGATTGGATAACTGCTACGCCATAACCTAAATTGCCGGAATGGGTTATTAGCCTTATTCCACCGACACTTTGTCAGTTTTTAAGCCTATCGGCTATCAAATCATACCCCTTTTTTTGACCTTTCCAGATTATTGCCGACTTTTATCGGCTCGAATAGTCTGGCGGTGTTTCGATCGAATTATTTTTCATATCTATCACCTCCTTCATTTGTAAGATTACGATAATCATAATTAATTTGTCAAAGATTTTTTTGAATATCCAATTGTCTAAAAAACGCTACACTGTCGAAAAAGTAGAACATTACTCTTAAGTGTATAAAAAAGAATGACTTAGCAGGTTTGATTATGCAATTTTGTAAAAATGTATTGTATTTTCGACACCTGTTAATATGTACGTTTTCTCATAAATCTAACAATCACAACAGTTAACTATAGGCATAGAGGTTGCGATGTAATTTTCCCAAATAAATTTAAAGGAATTCAAGGCTAAATCACATAGGAGAAGGATGAATAAACCACTAGCTAGAAAAAGCAATATTGTTGTTCAAGAATTGAAAAATGAAACATTAGTATATGACCTAAAGATAAACAAGGCTTTTTGTCTAAATGAAACATCCGCACTTGTTTGGAGTTTGTGTGATGGAAATCGTACTGCTTCTGAGATTAGTGGTGAAATGAGCGTAAGTCTAGAAGCACTTGTGAGTGAAGAATTAGTATGGATTGCACTCGACCAATTATCTAAAGGAGGACTTTTAGATGGTGAGATTGAACAGCGTTTCATGGGACTTTCGAGAAGGGAAGTAATTAGAAAGGTCGGATTTGCATCGGTAGTGGCATTGCCAATGATTTCCTCTTTAATAGCACCAACTGCAGGAATGGCACAATCTGGTGGTGGAGGTGCTCTGGCGGCTTGCACAGGCGTCAATACCCAAGGCTCATGCAATCCCGGTTTTATATGTCGGGCGACGGTTACACCATTTGTTCCGGCTGGTGGTACTCCAACCGGAATGAATCAGTGTTGTGTCAATAATCCGGGAGTAACTCTCTCTACTGTAAGCGGAGGAACATTCTGTGCGAGTATGCCTTGCAACATTTGGACTAACTGCGATGGTTCTCCGATTACGGCAGCTCCAACTCCTAACCCTGCTTGTGGAAGTATAAATACTTGTGTGACATAAATTGTTTCACTGGAACGAGCTAAGTATATGTTGGAGGAAATTGTTTGGAGTTATTTATTTCTAAAAATTACAAACTTTATCAATTCCAAACTTGGGTGAATAAAAAGATGCATAAGGAAAAACAGAAAAAAAACTCAAAAACAGGAGAAAATTATGAAAATCATTACAAAAATATTTTTAATTACAGTAGTTTGTTTCATCTTTTCAGACGTGGCAAATGCTCAAACAGGGGTTTTATATTGTAACGAGAGAAATACTTTGAGAGATACAAAGTATTTTCCAAATAATTTTGTTAACAAAAGGGATACAAATGGCAGAGAGATCAAATTACTGAAGTGGAATAATTTTTTGGGCAATGATTTAGGCACCTACAAACTAATTATGACGAGTAATTCTCCTTTTTATGCTGATGTGTATCATAAACCAAAAAATTCCAGGAGATGGAATAAGTCGGGTAGAAATGCAAGCTATGTAAGAGGAAGAAATAGTAACTATTATTTATTTGAAAGGACATTTTACGTTAATAATTCTTTTTCTGATGGACAGAACATAGTTATTTATGCATTTCCAAAAACTCAGAGGGGTTCAGTATCAGCTGCCTGGTACACAACCAATTGTAAAAAGAATAACTCCAGACGCACTACTCCTAGACGTACTGCACAATGCAAATGGAAATATTATGGTGGTAATAATGTTTATGGTTTAGGTGGCAATTATTATTGTGACTGCCGTGGTAAAAAATATGACACTAAAAAGATATATACAAGAAAACAACAGGAAGATGCTGTGAGAGCTTGCGGTAGATTACCTAGTGGGTCTTCAGAATTGTTTATGCCTCAGCTTAAAAATAACTTTTTAGATTGGAAGCGTGAAAGTAATTTGCTTGTCGGAAAAAAAGTTTTTGATACGGACAGTTGATATAAAAGTAAGTGATTTAAGTTTTTTTTGATGTATTTCACAAGGTTTGAGTGGACAAATATAAGGTATAAAAACTTGTTCACGCAAACTCAAAGTGTTTTGGATAATTTCAAATAGATAAAAGTTTTTCAAAGGCTCAAGTAAAAAAAATGAAAATAAAAATACTGTCAGTATTTATTCTTTGTCTTTTTCTTACGGCTTGTGAGATTCAATATGAATTGAGAATTTACAATACAACTGAAGAGAAATTGAAAGTTACATATAAAATCAAAGAAGACGCAACATTTCCTGAAATTATTTCAATCGAACCACAGCACGGTGAATTTTTTCCAATGAAGGAGGAAAAGGTTAAAACTGATAGACAGAAAAACACCCAAATTATTGAGTTAGAGCCTGAAGAGGGAATGATGTTGAGAGGAAGTGCTTGGTTTGAAGATAAGAATAAAATCAATGAAATAACCGATGTAAAATTGGAAGGTTCAAATGGTGAGAGAATCTACACAAGCAAGAACATCATAACGAAATTTCAAAAAGACAAAAGTAATCAAGGTTATAGTATTTCATATAAGTGAGACTGGTTAGGAATTATGTCTGAAAAACAAAAACTCATAGCGATAATTGAGGATGATGATGTTTTACGTCGTGGTCTTCGAGTTGTTTTTACAAAACATAAATTTGAAGTCACGACATTTTCTGATGGAAAAACTGTTTTTGAAAATTTTTTATCAAAAATGCCGGATGTGATTTTGTGTGATTATAAGCTGCCAAAGAAAAACGGCATTGAGATTCTAAAAGAAGTCAGAAAGTCCAGCCAGACTACTCCGTTTTTTCTTATGACGGGATATTATCAGGATGAATTAGCTTTACAAGCAAAAAATGAAGGAGCAAATGACATATTTGAAAAACCGTTGAATATGGAAAAACTTGTCGAAGCTTGCAGTAATATAGCTTAAAAAAAATCACCTTTAATACTAATTTTGAAATATATTTGAGGATAATTCAGATTTACAAAAAAATCACAAGAAAGATTTTTGCTTTTCCATAATTCTTTATGAAAAAAGGAACTGTGATAAAATGCGTTAAATTCAATTACCCCAATCATTTTGAAGAATGCTTCTGCTCTCTAAACAGTTCATCAAACTCGCCTTTTGCTCTCTTATCATATCTGCCTTTGTGTTTCTAACGGTTTCCTGTCCCTTAAAAGCCACTCCAAATCCGAAACAGAATACGTTCAAACGCTTTGTTTTAACTGAAACAAAACTTGATTTAGGTGATTGGGAAAAGTTTGATTTTGATTACGACGTTATTACAAATGACAAAAATCGTGTTTTGGTTACATATCGAAAAACGCAAAAATCGGATGAGAAAGATTTTGGTAGGTTTTTTAGAATTTCCGAAGATGGTGGAGAAACATTCGGCAAGGAGTTTCCGTATCCAAAAATTTTGGATGGAGATATCGAAGAATACAGATATTTCTTCATATTTTATGAAGGCGGACTTGCGACATTGATTTTCGACCTAAATCCCAACAAAGACGGATATACAAATAATATGTTTTATTCCCGCACGGATGAAAGTTTTGAAAATTGGAGTGAGCCTGCGAGAGTAAATGATGTCATCGGTAAAATTTCCGTTAAGTGTAAACCGATTCATATCGGAAAACAATATGTTTTTTGCTCTTGGACGGATTATCGTTCGGGAACTGAACGGGCATATTTTTCAGCATCAAATGACGGTGGAATAACTTGGAGTGTTAATTCAGAAATAGATGCTGATTTTCGAAATGCTTCACAAGGAGCTCCACTAATTGCGATGGGTGAGAATAACAGATTGCATGCCGTTTGGACTGATAAAAGAGATGAGAAAACTTTATTAGATATTCGCCATTCTTATTCAGATGACAAAGGAAAAACCTGGAGCAAAAGCAAAAAGATAAATGATGATGAAAAACCTGTTTGGCAATTAAGTCAAACTCTTGCAGTTCAAAATGGAGTAATCACAGTATCTTTTTCAGATTTTCGTGAAGACGGTGTTGAAAACGACAGAGATTGGAATATTTATTATTCCCGCTCACTCGATAACGGTGAAACTTGGGAAGAAAACAGGCGTTTGAATGATGTTAAATTCGGGCGTCAGGGAGCTTCCAGAATGGTAAAAGATACCAACGGAAATTTATATAGTTTTTGGCGAACAACTCAAAACACTCTGTTTAATCAGCTCGCTTTTAGTTATTCAAATGACAATGGAATCTCGTGGTCACCTTCCGTTCTTTTAACTGATGAAGAAAAAATGAACGGCATTTCTTTTTATCCATTTCCAATTAGCGTTGAAAAGATTTTGATTTATTGGGAAGAAGAGGAATATGGAAAAAAGTTCAAAAAGACAGGTTTTTTGACACCGACAAATGAAATACTGACGGAGAATGATGAAAACTCACTTAAAAAAGTTAAGATTTTTGAACCTTTGAAGTATGAGTTGGGCAGTAAAATTTTTGAAGATGATTTTTCAGCAGATTCTACTTCAAAGTGGACAGAAATTTATGGGGTTTGGAAAATAGTTGACGGAACGTACAGGGGATTGAGTCCCAGCGAAAAAAAATCTTTTATAACAACAGCAAAATTTGCCGAACCGGAAAAATATGTTGCTAAAGGAAGATTCAAACTTGATTCTGCTCATCATTATACTGCCGATTTTTACATACGGATGGATGATTCAAACCTTCGATATTATCTGATCAGAAACCGTTTTCGACGTGGTTCATGGTTAAGTATTAAAGATAATGATTTAGCGAGAAATTTACACGAATCGGGCGGAAAATTTCTAGAGCAAACACCTTTCCCCTATAAGAGTGATGTCTGGTATGAATGGAGATTGGTCGTAACGCCGGAGCAAATTGATTTTTATGTTGACGGACGTTTGATGTTGAGTCATAAAGAAAAATTAAAATTAAAAAACAATAAATTTGGCATAGGTGGGATAGAAATTGCTCCGACATATTTTGATGACATCGAGATTTACAAAATTAAAGAATGAAACTTCGCAATAAAATTTTAATGTACACATTGCCACTAATTCTTTTCCCACTGATTTTACTGGCTTTGGCGAATTATTATTTTGTTGAGAGGGCAAATAACATTCAGGAAGAAGAAGCGAATAATCGTAAAATCAACGAAGCAGTATATGAGATAAAAAAAGAAATTCAAGATGCGAAAGAAGATGTAAAATTTATTTCCAGAACGCTTGTAATTACGGATTTTTTGCAGGAAGTTCAAAATGGTTCCTCAGGCGAATCTGCATTGAAAGAAAAGGCAGAAAATTCTTTGCAAAACTTTTTTAATCGGAATCCTTATTATCTGGAAATATCTCTTTTTTCCAAAGATGGCGAACTACTTCTAAATGTAACTAAATTACCACAGACAAAGAACTCGGAAAATACTAATGAAAAAGAGTTGTTTACCAAAAGTATCAGGTATTTCACGGAACAGGTTTCTACGTTACAATTGCCCGTCCAAAAGTTAGATAAAAACAACTCTGTTGTACCTTTTACGTTAAATATAGTTAAAGACAAGTTTATTGGGGTCGTTGCATTGAAAATGAGTACCGAAGCATTTGAAAGACCTTTGAAATCTCTTTCAAGTTCAGGGCTTTGCACTTACTTGTTTAATAATCAGGGCGATATTTTTGCCTCGCAAAGACTTTCTGTTTGTAAGGAAAATGAAGTCGGCAAAAACAGATTAGTTGAAATAATAAAAGAACTAACAGACTTGGATTCAGCGAATTCGGAGGAATTTAAGTTTACATCTAATTCAAATAAATCAAGTTTTTCAGTAATTCCTGTGTATTTTACTCCTCAATTCATAACGGGAGAAAGTACAAAAAAAGAAAAATGGTTTTTGGGCGTGTCGGAAATAGAATCACAAAAATCACCTCTGAATACATTTTCGGTTTTGTTTTTTTCCGTTCTTGCCATCGCCATTGGCTTGATATATTTCGCCGCCAACATTTTTGCCAAAAAACTAACTAATCCGATTGAAAAAGTAAGTTTTGCAACAACACAAATTGCCCGAGGCGAATCAATTCCCGATCTAGATATAAAAAGTGGCGACGAAATAGAAGACCTTGCGGCGGCGATTCAGCAAATGAACTTAGATTTGAAAAGCTATCAAAAACAACTTGTGCAATCTGCCAAACTAGCCACAATGGGCGAAATGACCGCCCGAATTTCTCACGAAATCCAAAATCGCGTTAGCGGAATAAGCCTTTGGGTGCAGTATCTAGATTCGGAGTTGAGCGACAATAGCGAGATGCAAGGTTATTTGGACGAAATGAAGCAAGGTCTAAATGGTTTTACGGAACTGCTTGCGAATCTCAAAAGTTATTATCGAACACCCGACTTGGATTTGAGCGAAGTTGATTTGAATTTGCTCGTAAAAAATACTTTGCCCTTTGTACAAGAAGAAGCGAAAGAAAATAATGTTGCGATAAATCTAAACTTGAAAAATTTAATTCCATCAATTCCAGCCGATGAAGAAAAATTAAAAGGTGTAATTCTAAACTTAATCAAAAACGCCATCGAAGCCGTTGATGAAAAAGGCAAAGTCGAAATTGAAACGGAACCGCATGAAGAAACTGATGAAGTTTTATTAACGATTGCTGACAACGGAGATGGCATTGCCCAAGAAGATTTATCACAAATCTTTTATCCTTTCTATACAACAAAATCCGGCGGAAGCGGCTTGGGATTAGCAATTTCGTCAAATATAATCTCCGCACACAAAGGCAGGATCGAAGTTGAAAGCGAAGTCGGAAAAGGAACAAAATTTAAGGTTTTTCTGCCCGCTAATTCACGCGAATAAAAGCTAATTTATTAAATTTCAATATTAGCAAAAATTAGCGTAGATTCGTGGGCAAATAAATTATGGCAAAGATTTTAATAGTTGATGACGAACAGCAAATCAGGCGTGTTATTGAACTTCAATTAACAAAGGATGGTCACGAAACCACCGTTTGCAAAAACGGTCAGGAAGCAATCGAAGTTTTAGCTAAAGAAAAATTCGATTTGATTCTGACAGATTTGCAGATGCCGAAAGTTTCAGGCATTGAACTCCTCGAATACATCAAAGAGAATAAAATCGCTCTTCACACAATTGTAATGACCGCTTTCGGAAGTATCGAAACCGCTGTCAGAGCAATAAAATTAGGTGCGTCAGACTATTTAACTAAACCCCTCCAACTCGCCGAACTTTCGCTAAAAGTTGAAAACATTCTTTCAAAAAAAGAATTAATCGAAGAAAACAAACGACTCAAAAAACAACTCACGGGAAAATTCCAACTTGGTAATATCATTGGCAAAAGCCCAGCTATGTCTCAAACAATCGAGCAAATAAAACCTCTCGCAAACGACAGAAACATCTCGGTTTTATTGCACGGGGAAAGTGGGACGGGAAAAGAATTAATCGCCAACGCGGTTCACTTTAACAGCCCACGTGCCGAAGAACCTTTTGTTGCCATCAACTGCGGAGCGTTGCCCGAACACCTGCTTGAAAGCGAATTATTCGGACATGAAAAAGGAGCGTTTACTGATGCTAAAGACACCAAAAAAGGATTGTTTGAAACCGCCAATCGCGGAACACTTTTTCTCGACGAAATAAGCTCGATGCCAATCGAAATGCAGGTAAAACTCTTGCGTGCAATCGAAGAAAACGAAATCCGTAGAGTCGGTGGAACAAAAAATATATCACTCGATGTTCGTTTCATTGCCGCTTCAAATCAGGATTTAGAAAAATTGGTAAGAGAAGGGAAATTTAGACAGGATTTATATTATCGCTTGGCAGTCGCCACCGTCGAAATTCCACCACTTCAAGAACGCAATGGCGATGTCCGTTTACTAACTCAGCATTTTCTCAACAAATTTAATCAAGAAAAAGGAAAAAACGTCGAAATAGATTCTGAGGTTTGGCAAATTTTAGAAAAATACGCTTGGGAAGGAAATGTTCGTGAGCTGGAAAATTTAATCGAACTTTTAGTTGTTACTTTACAGGATGAAAAGGTCACGAAATCAAGCCTGCCAAAAAAGATTTTAGATTCAGCCGAAAATCAAATAACTAATTTCAACTCAAATCATTCCGATCTCAAAAAAGCATTAAAACAGTTTGAAAAACAATTCATCTCAAAATATCTCAAAGATAACGAATGGAATATCTCAAGAACCGCCAAGAATATCGGAATTTCTCGCAGTGCTTTGCATATAAAAATTAAAGATTTAAGTATTGAGGCAAACAAAAAAGACGACTCAAATTAATTGAATCGTCTTTAAAGTAATTTTACTGAATTAATTTATTCGCCTTTTCCGACGGCTTTTGGTTCATCAACTTCGTCAGTTGGTCTTGGTGTTGCTAAACCTATGTCTTGTTGTCGCCAGAGGTTTGAAACGAGAAGCTCTCTAATGTAAGTCATTTCTTTAGGCAAACGATCATAAAGTTTGAAGAATAATTCGTCGTGTGAAGCGATTTCTTTTAACCAAAGATCTCTATCTAAGCTCATAACTTTTTCAAAGTCTTCTTTGGTAAAGTGTTCCATTCCACGCCAATCCATGTCTTCATAACGTGGCATCCAGCCAAGCGGAGTTTCAAAGCCTTTGGATTTTCCTCTGGCACGTTCGACGATCCATTGGAGTACACGCATGTTTTCTCCGAAACCGTCCCAGATAAATTTGCCATTTTCGTCTTTTCTAAACCAGTTTACTGAGAAGATACGTGGTGGTTCAGGAATACTTCTTCCGAGGTTTAGCCAATGCGAGAAATAATCTCCCATGTGGTAACCCGCAAATGGAAGCATTGCGAAAGGATCGCGTCGGACTTCGCCAATATTACCGAATGCTGCAGCTGTCATTTCTGACCCCATCGTTGCAGCCATATAAACTCCGAATGACCAGTTAAATGATTGTAAGATCAAAGGAACGACCGAATTTCTACGTCCGCCGAAAATAAATGCTGAAACGGGAACTCCTTCTGGATTATTAAACTCTTCATCAGCAACAGGGCATTGCAGAATTGGTGCTGTAAAGCGTGCGTTCGGATGTGCAGCAGGTGTTTCGCTATCTGGTGTCCAATCGTTTCCATGCCAGTCAATAGCGTGTGCAGGTGGATCGCCATCCATATCTTCCCACCAAACATCTCCGTCATCTGTTAAAGCAACGTTTGTGAAAATAGAATTTTCTTTAATGGATTCCATTGCATTTGGATTAGTCTTGTAGTTTGTGCCCGGAGCAACGCCAAAGAATCCAAATTCGGGATTGATTGCGTGGAGTTTGCCTTCTTCATTAGGTTTAATCCAAGCAATGTCATCACCAACTACAGTAACTTTCCAGCCTTCTTCTTGAATAGGTTTTGGAGGAATAAGCATTGCGAAGTTTGTTTTTCCGCAAGCACTCGGGAATGCTCCACAAACATAATCTTTGCGTCCATCAGGTGATTCAACACCAACGATGAGCATATGTTCAGCAAGCCAGCCTTCATCACGTCCTGATGTTGAAGCAATTCTCAATGCAAGACATTTTTTACCCAAAAGTGCATTTCCACCGTAACCAGAACCATAAGAAACAATTGACCGCTCTTCAGGAAAATGAACGATGTATTTGTCTTTTGGATCAGGGGAACAAGCCCAAGCTACGTCTTCTTGACCTTCTTCGAGTGGCATTCCAACTGAATGTAAGCATTCAACAAATTCGCCATCACCCATTGCTTCTAAAGCCTCAGTTCCCATACGAGTCATAATTCTCATATTCACTGCAACATAAGGTGAATCTGAAATCTCTACACCATAGAGGGAAATCGGTGAACCAATTGGACCCATACAAAACGGAATAACATACATCGTTCTGCCTTTCATACATCCTTCAAATTTTTCATTGAGGATTGCTTTCATTTCTTTGGGGTTCATCCAGTTATTTGTTGGACCGGCATCACCTTTTGCCAAAGAGCAGATATATGTTCTGTCTTCCACACGCGCAACGTCTGATGGGTGTGAACGTGCGAGAAAAGAATTCGGACGTTTCTCAGGGTTTAAGCGAATAAATGTTCCGCTCTGAACCATTTCTTCACAAAGACGGTCATACTCTTCCTGCGACCCATCACACCAATAGACATTATCTGGCTGACAATGTTCGACTGTTTTCGTGACCCATTCAATTAATTGTTTGTTAGTAACATTCGATGGAATATTTAAATTTGTCATAAAATCTTCTCCAAAAAATTCTCCAAAACGAGTTAGTAAATTTAGATTTTTATTATAACTGAAAAATGAAAATGAGTAAGAAAAATCATCTCACCAAGTTGAATATGTGGGTTAGTTTAACAATAGGTAAGAAAAAGTTAAAGGCAAAATTGGTAAAAACTATTTATTAGAAAATAATACACTTAGTTTGTTTTCACAACTAAGGTTTGAATTTCGAAGACAGACAAGTGATAACTGCTGAAATGATTGAAATTTTAGCTGATAAACAGCAATTTTACAGATAGAATCTAACCAGCGAAATGAGTAGAATTATTCCAATTAAGATGACTGATCCGATTATTTGATTTTTTGAGAGTTTCATAATGCATCAAAAAGTAAAGCGGGATTTAATTTGAACTGTAGCATTTTTGCAGTTTCACGACCTCCGTCACCGCCTTTGCGTTGCATTGTAATAGCCCCAATTTTCAGACTGCCACGACGGGTTATTTCAACGTCTCCAAAACTATAAAATTCGATCACGTCTTCAATATGCTCTAAAGTCCAACGGTTTTTAGATGAGTTTTTTTGAGCAACTAAGAACCAATTTGCTTTTGAATCGCTTGTTCCTTTTAGTAGGTCAGAAACTATTCTCATTTTGTGTTTGGTGAAAAAAGAAATAATTTTTTCTTGAGCTTCTTTGTCAAACTCATTTAGATACATGCGCTTTTTATTTTTAGATTTTTTGTACGGTAATTTTTCCCCGACAAAATATTTGAGGCTTTCGACAATATCTTCAGTGATTTCCCACATTTTTTCATAATCGGAAACCCAGCGTTTATCAATTTGATTAAATCCTTTTGGGTTACTGACAAGCTTGATTGAAATTCCTTCAGTAAATACGCCACTTGATGTTGTTATTTTTAGGCGTAAGTCAGATTTCTTACCGTGGGGTTTTATAGCTTCGACTGCTCTGATATTTTTAAGTTCAAAGCCAATTATCTCCAGCCATTTTTTAGCCTCGGTATCATTTTTCCAGTTATTAAATTTATCAAGTATTTCCGTTTCATTTCTAAATCCATCTTTCGCAATTCTTGAACCCTTTTCACTGGAGATTTGGGAAAATATGGGACTCACCACTGCAAATAATGCGAAAATAGAGCACAGAAATATTTTTGTAGAGTTAAGTTTATTCATTTAGTTTCGACAGGGGGGCGGGAAAAATTTTATACGTTGAATAGTTCAGCAGGATTTATCTTAAATTGCAACTTGTTAGCCGTCGATCTTCCTCTGTCACCACCTTTTCTTTGGACGCGGACTTTGCCTAAATTTAAGTTTCCTCGTGGTGAAATGAGTACAGCACCTGCGCTGAAGTGATTTATCGCAGTTGTCATAGGTTTTATCGTCCAGCGATTGTTTGAAGGAAGTTTTTGGGCGACCATAATCCAATCAGCAGCATAAGGATTTCGTCCCTTTAAGATATCCGAAATAATTATCTGTTTGTTTGTAGTAAAAAAACTTATTACTAAATTTCGTTCTTGAGGCGGTAGCTCATTCAAATAAATTCGCTTGCGACTTCTTGTACCCATTCTTCCATGCGGAGTCTCCGCCGTAAATTGTTTGAGTATTGAAGCGACATTTTGAGGGATATTCCACATCTGAACATATGTATCGAGCCAGCGTTTGTCAATTTGATTTGATCCGCTTAAGTTGCTGACAAGCTTAATTGAAATATTATTATCCGAAACACCTTTTGTGCGGGAATTTATTTTAACTTGGATGTCAGTTTTAACAGTTCCTTCAATTTTTATTGCTTGAACGTTGATTACATCAGTTGGATTATGTCCTAAAGACATTAACCAATTTTTTGCTTCGGCATCTTGTTGCCATTTGTTAAATTTATCAACTATTTCTTTTTCATTCCTAAATCCGTTTTTAGCTATTTGCGAACCGAGATTGCTCAAAGTATTTCCGTTCATTTTTCTCTCCGATTGTCTCTAAAACTCTTTTAAAAATTGCTTTAACTACCGGAATGGCTACGCTGTTACCAAATTGTTTGTAAGCTTGTGCATCGGAAACAGGAATCTTGAAATCATTGGGAAATCCCATAATATTTGCACATTCTCTGGGAGTTAATTTTCTTACTTTGCCGTTGATTAAATATGCCCCTGTTTTGCTTGCTGCTCCACCGCCATTTGCCGATAGTGTTATCGCATGCCCATTAATATCATAAATGCGTTCGCCTTGTCCGCCTTTATTTATGACACCAATCCGAACAGGTTTTTGCGGATAATTTTCAATTTGATTGTTAGATTTTCTTAGAAAAGTAATGTCATCTCTTTCTATTACATAATTGGAGTTTTGTTTTTCAAGCTCTAGAAAATCTCTGAGAACTGTGTTTTTTTCAGAACCGACGGGGAAGTTAAATTTGTCAATGCCCAAATCTTTTCTAAAACCTAGAATATAAATTCGTTCGCGTGCTGTTGGCAGTTCAAAATTGCTCGCATTCAAAACTTTATAAAAGACTTTATATCCTAAGTTTTCGAGAATTTGCTCAACTGTTTGAAGAGTTTTACCTTTGTCATGTCCGGCAAAATTTTTAACGTTTTCTAAAAATAAGATTTTAGGTTGATGGTACTTTGTGATTCTCGCTATCTCAAAAAAAAGAGTTCCGCGAGTGTCTTCAAAGCCGAGTCTTTTACCCGAAATACTAAAAGCCTGACAGGGAAATCCCGCACATAACACATCGTGACGGGAAATTTCTTCTGATTTTATTTTTGTAATATCGCCGTGAGGAGTTTCACCAAAATTCGCTTGATAGGTTTGCTGAGCATATTTATTTGATTCACTGGAAAATGTACATTTCAATCCAAATGATTCAAGTGCCAATCTAAATCCGCCAATTCCGGCAAACAAGTCAATAAATGTTAATTTTTTTTCAGTTAACATCTTTAACAGCTTTAATTCCACATTTAGGAACCATTAGTTTTACTGTGTATTTAGAAATTAGCGGCGTCCACCAATTTTTCCAGATTGTTAGTAATTCATCGTCTTCCAGATTTCTCTTTAGTTTACTTTCTCTTAGTTCAACTTGTTTTATGAATTTACCGAAATGATTTTCTGAAATCTTTTTTTCCACAATTCTCAGTGATTTATCTTCTATTGTTAATTTTGCAACGGTTATACCAATAGATCTTTGAATGGAGGTATCTTTCGTTTTCAACAGGTGAGAAAGTAAAAATGCGGAGTCTTGCTTTGTCCAACCTCTTTCAAAGTCAGCTCCTTGTTTAACTATTACTGCTGAAATTTGTTTAACGTGTGGATTTTGGTCAACGAGTAGTTGTTCAAGGGCGACTCGGGCAATTTTTCTCGGATAATTTCCGCGTATGGTTCCGAGAACATGCATTGCAGTATTTCTAACTTGTGCATTTTTATCAGTTTTAAGAGTTTGTATGTAAATATCAAAAATTGCATCTTTTTTGTCAGCTAAGACACGGGCAAGGTTTAATCCTCTAACTCTTTCATCTGAATTCTCTGAATATATTAATCTGTAAAATTCCTGTTCAAGTTCCTGTTCATTGAGAATCCTAAAAGCGGTCTGTGTTAAACGATAGGTTATATAACTATTGTGTTTTAGTTTCTCAATGGTTTCTAGATAACTAATCGCTTTGTTTGGGGGAGGAGAGTGAATGTAGTAATAATTTATTGAAGATACGACACTTGAAAAAAGTGTATGGGAACTTGTTCTCCAAACATTATTTTCATCGTGTAATTCAGGAAAACCCTCATTTGCCCAACGAATTAATTCTTCCAAAGGATCGTTTGTGGCGGTTTGTTTGAGGTGTTTAATAATTATTTTAATTGCATCAGGGGCATTTGTTTGCTTATAAACATATTTATGTAGTTCTTTGTAGTCAGACAATTGTGCATTGGTATTGCTGGACAATACGAAGAAACATAAGAATATGAAAAAAGAAATCTTTATTTTTCCAAACATGGTGATCATCCTTTATTGATAAGCCTTTACTAGATCAATGTCTGTGTAGTAGTGATTAATTATCTGATCGTAGTTTAAGCCCATTTTAGCAAATCCGTAAGCACCATATTGACACATACCGATTCCGTGTCCCCAGCCTCTTCCTGTGAATGTAAAACTTATGACACGACCATTTGTGCCATAACGTTTATCCATTACGAATAATTGTTCTCGAAGGCGAAGTCCTGAACGAATTTTCCCGCGTTTTAAAGTGAATTTTCCTGTAGTAGTGATGATTTCCAACTCAGTTGCACGTTTTGAAAAGCCTCGTTTTTTGACATTTATGTCAATCAGAGTGCCGCTCAATCCTCTAACGTATCTTCGTAAACTTGCCAAAACCGATGAAGCAGATTTGCGGGTTCGCCAGTTTGTAAATGGAGACATTTTTTCAGCTACAGTTGTTTCACGTGTTGGTTCAATTTCTAGATAGATTATTTCGCCGAGCGAATTAGTTTTGTAGCGAACTCTTTCGCCGCCAAGAAGTGCAGTTTCTTTAACTTGATAAAATGCATCGCCAAATTTGCGGAATAGAAAGACATTTTGACTAATTTTAATTTCTCTCTCGCTTCTTCCAACACGCAAAACAAGTTTGCCGTCTTCAGTCGGTTTTGCTGTTCCACTTTCAAATTTTGGTGACCATTTTTTCTTTGAATAAATGTGGTCAATTAAATTAAGAATCTTGCCTCTTGAATAGGGCTTATTTGGTTTGATGGTCAAATCCGAATATATAGAAAACCAACCATCCCGCATCAATGTAGCTAGAATCAGGCGATCTTGTTTAGGAACTTCGCCAGCATCCAAGAATGATAATTGGTAATTAATGTCAGCCTCAGACAACAAAGTTTCCGCATCTGTTTCTGCATCAGGTGTATAGATCAAGCTGTGTAAAACTCTTGCAAGTCTCAGCGGTTTTGAGGTTTCGGCTGTTACTAGAGGAAATGGTTTGTTGAATTTAACCGCCAACTGATTTAACCAGCTTTTAAGTTCGGTTTCGGTCGGTGCATCTTCAAAATAATCGTCGCTAAAGCGATTTGTGACCATTACAAAGTTGTTAACGGCATATTTAGATGCTAAGCGAACAAACTCATAGTTTGCTTCATTACGGATCAGAGCAGGTTCTCTTGAAGATTTAATTAGGAAAGGAGAAAAATGTTTTTTACCATCTAAAGAGCAATGTACACCTTTTAAGTAAGGCAGATCAAAATCATAAATGTTGCGTGAATCTTCCGTTCTTCCGCCACACGTTGAAGTGAACATCGCATTTATCGGTTTGCCTTGATAGGTCGCTACCATTCCGCGAGTTTCATTAACCGCTCTTGTTCCCATACGGGTTTCTGCTCGGACTCCCTTGTAAACTTGTGACCAAACTGTGTCAACCATATCAAAGCCTTCTGCCTCATAGTCATCCTTGTTTCCCAATGCATATGTTCTTGCGGCAACTGCTTGGGCTTTTTGAGCTTCAATTTGTGGTAAAGATAATTCAGCCGGGACAACGCCTAGAAGATAATCTTCGACTGGAACAACATTTACAACTGTTATACGTCCCTTGGCATTTACAAAGACCTCCATTTTGCCACGATAACGTTTGCCGTTTAGATAAACTATCCCACGACTATTTGATGAGCCTATCGTAATTGGGCGAAGACTAGATATATTAACGCCTCTTCCTGCAGCAACAACTTCACGCAGTCTGGGGTTTATCACCGCGTTCATATTTTTACGGCGAGTAGGACGACTTGATGATATTTTTTTTACAAAATTACGGGGATTTCTTGAATTGATTGGTCGGGAACCCGTCAGGCTATGAACTTTTGATTTTGGCGTATTGAGAATTTGTCTGGTTAGTGCGATTGCATCGTCAGATGGTGAAGTGTATTGCGTTGGAATTATTTGTATTCCCTCAAAGCCTTTTTCCGTTAAAAATGCGACATAATTATCTGCCTCCGGTTTGGTTTCTACTTCTCCACCAATTCTCACTTTCCATTTATCAGCCGTTGAGCCGAACATAACCGCAACGTCTTCTTGTGTTTCTGCTTTTATTCTATTGGCAAATGATTCAGCTTCTTCTTTGGTTTCAAAATCTGTAGTTTCAAAGCGATAGTATTCAAATACAGGAGGTTTATAAAGTTTTGAAGAAACTCTAATTCTAGTTGTGTTCAAGAAACGGTTTGTTCCGTCTAATCCTTCTGCAACTAAGGAGGTGTTACGGGTTGTGATAACCGCTGAATAAGAATTTCTTAATAAACCGATCCGCACAGTTGGCTCTCTTTCAAGCTTATAAACAGGAAAATTATTTTCATCGCCGGCGAAGATAATTGAAGTGAAAACAAAAAGCGACAGAATTAAAAAAAGATAATTGCGTAATTTCATAAAAAAATAAATGCAAGAAAAAAGAAAACAACAAATAAGAAATCTGTTATGGAAATTTGTTATTTGTTGTTAAAGATTTAAGATAAGTTGTCGTTAAAAAAAACAACGAGATTATTTATTTTACTTGGCTTAGTGGTGAAATATCAACACCAAAAACTTTTGGGTTTTCGCCGACGATTCCTGCGGCGACAAATTTAGGTAAATATTTCAAATTTTTATCATCTTTATTATTCTCAACCAAAAGCCAGAAATTGTCTTGTGAGTTTGGAGATTTCTTCATTTCATCAGTCATTTCTACCCCTTTGAATAAATCGCCAAATTCGTATCTTCCTATTGCCATTGCTAGACTCAGCGGCTTTGAATCAGATTCCTTTACGTCAGATTTCACATTTTTAGCAGCTGCGAGTGCGGCAGGTTTTAATTCGCATCTTTCATCGGGATTTTCTGGAGAAGCATCCCTTTTAACCTCTAAGCCATATTTTTTACCTGATGCTCTGGTTTGCTGAAAAATTCCAAGTGGTCCGGTTGGAGATTGAATACAAAGACAAAATTCACTCTCGACCATTGCCAAATACAAACCGGCTTCAGATGGAAGTTCTTGTGACTTAAATTCTTCTGAAATAACTTTTGAAACATCTTTGCCACGATTTAGCATTGCTGACAAATTATCACCGAATCCGCATTCGTCTTTCGCCAAAGAATACAATCTTTTGGCGTAGGCATCTACAAAAGGCTTAACTGATTCAAGACCTTTAGCATTAAATTTTTCACTCTTATCAAAACCAAGTTTTTGCAAAAATTCATCTGCTTTTTGAGCGACAAATTTGTTTTGCTCAGCCTCGCTCATTTTTTGATATGTTTTTGTTTCAGAGTCATTTGTATTATAGGCTTTGCTGTCTTTTTCTCCTTTTTTAGTGCTTGCTTTCGGATCATTATTTTCTGGCTTAGATACTGTACAAGCTGAATTTGTTAATACAACAAGACTTATTATCAAAGCTAGAATATATATCGGCGTTAATCTTTTTTCGTTCATGACCTCTCCTTTTTTAAGTAAAGAGTTAATTGCCAAAAGCGATTTAATGCATCGCTTATTTTTCAAGTGCGTTAAATATGAACGGAAAAGTTCCATAAGTTTGCCCACGGTGCTGTGGACGGAAGCCAAAGAGTATGATTTTTCCTTTGCCATAATCGGCTTCAGCAATTGCCGTTTTGCCGTTTATGTATTTCTCTCCGAAAATCCAACCTGATAACAAAATATCTTTTTCGCCGTATTTGGCAATTGGTTTTATTTTGGAATCGTCCGAAATATCATATGCCGAACTATAAATAAAATACGCAGGCATTTTGGGTTTCATCCCCTTAGCAATTGGATTAGAAGTGTCAACATCAATTTCTAAAATTGTTCCCGGGGAATGAAATTGTTTTCTGGTCAAGCCTTTCAAAACATTTTTCATTGGTAGATTAAATTTATTGATAACCATTTCACAAGAATCATCAAAGCAGATCAATTTACCGCCGTTTTCAACGTATTTTTTCAAATTCTCAACGCCATTTTCAGTAATTCCACCAGTGTAATCTTTTGGATATTGTCTTATGTTTCGACCATTTACAAGAAATCTTTCGTTTATCGATGGCAAAATGATAGTGTCGAAATTCAGAACATTTGCACGGAAATGTGAGTCCATCAAGGAGGTATATTTTATTTGATGATTATCCAAGACAAGGCGTGTCCAGCCTTCGTCCATGGAGTTTGCCCAACCTTTGTAGAGTCCGATAGACGGTTTTGATTTCAATGGGTACGGCAATTTATCAAATGATTTACTATTAGGTTTTAAGTTCAGAAGTTTTCGGGCTTGATTTATATTTTCAATTTTCTTTAAGTCTTTGCGATGTTTTTCTAAATTCTGAATATCCCAAGCCGTAACATATTCAATATCCATCTGCATTGGAAGTGTCCATCCCGAAACATCATAGGGAACTTCCGCTTCGCCGTTGGCATTAATTCTTTCTGGATAAACTTGTTTTTCAAACAGGCTCAAAACATTTGGTCTTTGAGGTTGATTCACCATTACGATAAATGAACCTGCGGGAATCTCGCCAAATTTTGTTTTGTTATTTTCATCTGTAGCAACTTCGAGTTCGTGATCCATTATGTGAACTTCCATTCCTTGCCACATCAAAGTTTCTAAAAATCTCGCAACACGTTCCTCATTTGGCTGACCTGCGTAAACAATAAACGCCTTTGGTTCATTTGGTTTAGGTTTCAAATTTTCAGCCGCAAGCATACGCGAATTTTCCAAGTATCTATCACGGAATTTAGTAGCCATTTCCAAAATCGCATAGGATGAAACCATTTCAATGCGAGCAATGTCAGCAGGTCGCCAAACGCCGCCTTCCCAAGGCTTCGGATTATTCGTTAATCTTTCCAGAGGTGATTTTAAGCCTCTTGAAGGTCGCTGTCGCTTGAGCCTGTCTTTTGAAATTGTGATTGGAGTCATCAATCTGGCACTTGCAGCTTCGGACAAAATACCGATTGAATTGTGATAATAAGGAGCGGAGCGAAATCCTCCATGCCACCAAGTATCGTAAGTTGCATTTGTAACAATTCCGGCTTGTCCCAAGCGCTGTAAGTCAGCTGCCATTTTGTAGCCAAGTAATCCTAACTCACGCAAAATTACAGGCGAGATTCTGGGATTCGGCGGATCAAAAAATGGTGGAATCGTAAATCTAGCACCTGATTGACCTTGTTGATGAACATCAAAAACTATTTGCGGAAACCATTCTTGCCAAAAGAGTTTGGTGATGTTGCGCGTTTCCTGCAAATTCATTGCAAACCAATCTCGGTTATTATCATGTCCGGCGTAATGATGATATAGCTCGGGTGGGTTTGTTCCTTCGTATGGTGTCCCAAGAGTCTTGCGGTACCAATCAGCAACAATGTCAATACCATCAGGGTTTGCCGAAGGAATCAGAAGCAAAATTGTGTTATCTAAAATATTTTTTGTTTTTTCGTCAGTTGCCGTTGCTAATTGATGAGCAAGCAACATAGACATTTGTGAAGCGACTATTTCAGTTGAATGTATTGAACAAGAAATTGCTACGATTGTTTTCCCGGACAGGGTTGGTTTGATACTTTCTGTTGCTGATAATTTGTAATTGGGATTATTAATTGCTGTGTTTAGAGATTTGTAATAGTTTAATTGTTTTATGTTTTCTGCCGAAGATATATAAGCAACAATCTGAGATTTGCCGAGTGTCGTTTTTCCAATTTCCTCGACTTTTACTTTATCACTAGCCGCATCTAACTTAGCAAAATAATCTAAGATTTGTTTCCAATCGGCAATCGTTCTATCATCAGTTGGTTGAAAGCCGAGAACTTCCTTTGGAGTTGGAACTCTTTTAGCTTCGACTGTAAGCGGTAAGCCGACAGCACTTACGGCAAAAGCAAGAAGTAAAAGGTAAAAAGTAAAAGATAAATGGTTTAAGACCGACAATTTATGAAATCTATTTCTGAACATTCGCAAAATTTTTCCTTGGCAGTAAAGAATAATAAGAAGATTGTGTTTCCTGTAAAAGAGTCTAACAAATCTAGGCTTATCGGCAAACTTCGTTACTGGTGGGGATGGGTTGTTGTAAGTCTTTTGCTTTTGGTCTTCGCTCCGGGGTTGATTATTGTTTATCGCTTTAAGAAAAAAAGAGATGGATTCTTTGCTTGGTGTGATTGGGGAGCAAGGATTTGGTTAAAATCCTGCGGAGCACAAGTAAAAGTCAAAGGGATGGAAAATCTAGAAGAAGGAAGAGAATACGTTTTTATTTCCAATCATCGCTCATATCTCGATACAGCTTCACTCTATGTTTATGCCGGAAGGCGCATCGGTCTCGTTGCCAAAAAGGAGCTTCTCAAAGTTCCGATTTTCGGTTACGGGATGGCAATCGCAAACGTAATCGCCATTGACCGATCAAACCCCGAACGTGCCAGAAAATCTATGGAAAAAGCCCATCAAATTATGGATGATGGTTATTCTTTCGGAGTCTTTGCTGAAGGAACAAGAGCAATGCCCGGCGAAGTTTTGCCATTCAAAAAAGGTGCGATTCATCTAGCCTTACAAACTCAGGCTCCTATAATTCCTGTTGCCTTTACAAATACAGATAAGTTGATGGGAAAGCGAACAGGAGTAACCTACCCCGGAACGATTGAAATGGTTTTGCTTCCACCAATTGAAACAAAAGGAAAAAATGCGAAGGATGACTTGATGGATTTGTTGAATGAGACTAGAAGTGCGGTAGCGAATGTTTTAATTGCTCGTGAGAAAAAACTTCTAAATTAGAAAAGAGCAGATAATTTATCTGCTCTTTTCTTTGTGGTTAATTGTCTTTTTTAGGTGGAGTTTTATCTTTATTATCTTTTTTGTCTTTGGAATTATCCTCAATTATTTCATCGGGATTGTCATCATCAAGAATAATAACTTCACTACGTCCCTGTTTGTAGTTTTTGTACTGGACTTTCATACGAAGTTTGACGACATTTCCATTTCCGAAGACTAATTCGTCATTTGAATAAGAATAAGCAGGAAACCAATACTTTCCATCAACATTTATTCTCCAAGTTTCTACAATCGGGTATTTGTTATTTTTATCTTCGGGAAGTCCTTTTCCTTTTGATTTAACGATCATTAAATCCCGATCATCAACCCATATGCGTCCATAGAAAAATCTTTTACCATCTTTTTTAACTTTTTTCGGAACAGATTTGGGGCGAACGTCAAAAACGTGTGTGTTTATCTCATCAATCTTTTGTTTGCCAATGTATGTAAAATTGTAAAGATTTAGATCCCTTGGGTTTATTGCGAAGGGGTTGACGCCTCCTAAGTCCTCAATGTCTTGTGGCGTGATGACAAGTTCTTTGAGTGTGGACATTGGAAAATAAGTAATTCTCTCAAATCTTTCACCACTTTTTTTGAAAGTCATAAAAGAATCACGGCGATATGTTCCCGTAATCAAACCGCCTAACCCAACAGTTTGAATCGTCGCACTTCGGTCAAAAACATAATTGGTCAAAGCAAATCTAAAATCATCTTCGTTTTTGGCGAATTTTTTTATTATTTGTTCGATCTCAATCGAATTAAGATTATTGCGAACTATTTCGCCTTCTTGAGCTGAAATACCAACAGCCGAAAGACTTAAAATTACTAAACCAAGAAAAAATATGCGTAGCTTGTTCATAAATTTATTTATTCGGTAAATTTTTTGTATTGCTAAATTTATAGATGCGTCAAAAACAGATTTAGTTTAATGGAATTTGCAGAAAGCTTTAACAGTGTTTGAATAGCGATTATTCAGAAATTATAATCGTGGAATATGGGGAAAATGTCACAATCACAAAGAAAACTGTTAATCGCTTTTGGCATAGTTGATTTGATAATCGTAATTGTTTTATTGGGGGTAATACTCTCAGGTAGGAGTAATCTACCCATCACGATTCCGGTATTATTAGTTATTCCTGCTGTAGTATTCATACTTTTGGGACTGAGAAAATAAAAAAAGAACATCGGTGAATAACTTTATCCACTAATGTCCTTATCCATATAAATTAAGTCCGTTTAATCAACAAACTGAATATCTACCTTATGAGGAATGATACCTTTTTCATAGCCTTTTTCTAGCAGAAGTTTGACTCCCTCTTTACCACGTTCGCCATAATCAAGGGTTAGATCATTTACCCACATTGCAACGAATCTATCAGCTAATTCGGGAGGCATATCACGTGCAAATTGCATTGCATAAGCTAAAGCGTCTTCGCGGTTTTCCATAGAGTATTCAATACTGCGTTTGAGATGACCTGAGACTTCTTTCATCAAGTCTTCACCAAGTTCGCGTTTGATAACATTTCCGCCCATCGGCAGAGGTAAACCTGTTTCTTCGTGCCACCATTCACCTAAATCAATAACCTTATCAAGACCTTCTTGCTTATAAAAAAGCTGACCTTCATGAATTAAAAGTCCGGCGTCAACTTTTCCTTTTTGAACAGCTTCGATAATTTCATCGAATGGAACAACTTCATATTCGAAGTCGGGATTATAAATGCGGAGTGCTAGAAAAGCACTGGTTAATTCTCCCGGAACGGCAATTTTCATATCGGAGATTTCATCAACCGTGCGTGGCTCTTTTGAAACTACGATTGGTCCGTAGTTATCACCGATACTCGCTCCGTGTGGAAGAAGTGCGTATTTATCATCTACGTAGCAATAAGCGTGAAAGCTAATTGCTGTTACGTCATAAACTCCGTTTTCAGCGTCTTCGTTAAGTGTTTGAATATCTTTGAGCGTATGTTCAAATTTCAAGCCCTCTGTTTCAAGTTTGTTGGTAGCTAAACCATAAAACATAAAAGCATCATCCGAATCTGGCGAATGTGCAACTGTTATAGTTCTTGGCTCTGTTTTTTCTGATGCGGTTTCCATATGGTTCTTTATAAATTTGTGTAAAAAATATTTGTGTTATACAAAATCATTATTTTACCTTTTTCAGAGTGTTCTGCAAAAAGGTCTTTTAAAGTTTTTTTCATCTCAGCAAACCTCGAATGACCTTCTGAAGGCATATATGAAGAAGATAAAATTCTTCCCAATAAGCCTTCAAAATCAAGTGTTTGTGAATTTTCAAATGTTTTCGATTTTAGAGATTTTTCAAAAAACTTACTTAATGTTTTTTCAGTAATAGTATCGTGTCTGACCTTTTCATAATCAGTGCCAAATTCGATCAGGAATTTTTCATATTCGTGTAAAAATTTATTCGTACCAAGCTGGCGCTCATTCCAAATTAAAGCTATATGTCCATTTTTTCTTAAAATCCGACGAAATTCTAAAATCGTTTTTGCATTGTCGAACCAATGAAATGCTTGAGCGGCAATAATTATGTCAATGGTTTTATCTTTTAACCCTGTATTTTCCGCAGTTCCGTCAATTACATTGAAATTTGTGTAGTCTTTCAAATATTTAAGAGAAGCTTCTCTCATCGAGGGATTTGGTTCAATACCAAAAACTGTGTTTCCGTTTTCAAGAAAAAGTTTTGCGGAGATACCTGTCCCTGAGCCTATGTCAGCGATCACTGATTTTTCCTGTAGATTCATCTCTTGCTTGAACAGATCAAGCATTGCTTTTGGATAATGCGGACGATATTTAACGTAGTTATCGACACGATCATCAAATCTTGAAACGGTAGATTTTGTCATTTAATCACCTGCAACAAATACAGTCATTTTCCAGCGTCCTCTTTTCTTATCAAAGCAGGCTCGATAATCAATCGAACTGCGAACATATTTTGCACTAACATATCCCGATCTTCCGCCTAAAGTATTAATTTTTAACCAAATGAAATCATTGATATCCTTAGTTGTTGTAACAGAGTTAGATATGTCAACTTTGACGACATTGTAAGATAGACTCGCAAGAACTTTAGAAGACAGATTTGGTTTTTCACGAAGATTTACGCTTTTCCCAAATATTGCTGAGTATTCAAAGGCATCTAAATCATCCGGGAAAGTAGTAAATAGATATGGTGCACAGAAAGTTTTGCCTCTTGGGTTTCTGAAAAATATTCCTCCATTTTCTAAAACAGCGAGTAATTCCTCCCAGATTTTTGTGTTGGGACTATTCATTTTCCAAAAGGTCTGAAAATCTTTAATGCCACTTTCCATCCCGAAGCTAACCTTTATATTCTTATCAGTGGCGGCTAATAATTGAGCTTTGTTTTTTCTTTTTACGGTTCGAATTAATCTATCACGAAAATTTTTGAATGAAGCATCCTGCGAAGCTTCATCTACCGGTTTTACAAAACGCTCTTGTTGGGAGAAAGCATTTAAGCTAAAAACCAAACACAAAATAACTAATATAATCTTCTTCATTTTATTCTCCTGCCTTAACCTCTTCACCTGTCCATTGAGTCTTTTTAGAATGAGGTATGTCAAATTGGTCTAAAATTCTGAAACATAGATGATCAACTAACTCTTCAATGGTTTTTGGACGATGGTAGAACCCAGGTGCGGCAGGCAAAATTCTCGCACCCGCCTGAGATAGCTTGAGCATATTTTCAAGGTGTATCGAACTGAAAGGGGTTTCCCTTGGAACAATTACAAGTTTTCTACCTTCCTTCAAAGTTACATCTGCTGCACGATGAATCAAGTTAGTTCCAGCACCACTTGCTATTGAACCAATCGTTCCCATCGAACAGGGCACAATTATCATTCCTTCCTGTTTGTTCGATCCTGATGAAGGTTTTGCTGCAAAATTATCTAAACGCCAGTAACGGATTAATTTTGAATCTTCATCTAATCCAAGCCATTCGTTAATTTTTTTTGTGTCAGCATCTTTTAAGTTCGCTCCCATTTCGACTTGTGCAACGATCGGAACAACGCTGGACATTATTAAGTTTACTGTTTTTACCGCACCACTAGCAGCAAGTAATTGGAGAGTACGATATGCGTAAATTGTGCCTGAAGCACCTGTTATAGCAACTGTTAATTCCATAATAAATGTTTCTTTTTCTTAACTTTAGCACTTTTGAGATTTTTATTGCTAATAACCAGACCAAAAGTATTCAAAGACATGTTTTAAATTGAAACAAATTGATTCATTTTGATAGAACGAAATCGGTCAAAATGAAGACCAAAAAGTATCAAAAAAGTTCACAGGTTATTACTATAAAATACCGAAACCCTTGTATTTATTGATTTACCTCACAAAAAACTACTTTTGGCACATAGGTTGCACTTATTTATGAACGGTTGAATAACCACATGGTATGGATAAAATGATGAACGCTCAGAAAATCCTTGAAAGTGAAGTCCTGCTGAATTTGGCGGGCAATGATTATGTATCAAGTGCATTTATAAGATTGTGTGCGGCTTATAAATACATAACCATATTCATTTAGCTGGAATCAGTTAGACTTCAATTTCAGAACGAAAATCGGCGACTTTGTTCGCCGATTTTTCTTTTTAAATGATATTCTTCTTGATATATATATAAATTATTATAAACACAAAATTAGCTATTATTAACTTATGAAAACGAGCGATATTGAAGGGATATTAAAATCTCACGCTGATGGCGATCTTTCTTTAAATCAAGCAACTGAAGAACTTAAAAACCTATCTTATGAAGACATAGGTTATGCACGTGTAGATCATGCACGTGCAAACAGGCAGGGCTTTCCTGAGGTTATATTTGGTGAAGGAAAAACCAAAGAACAGATTTTAGGCATTTTTGAAAAACTGATTGCAAGGACTCCGAATGTTTTGATAACCAGAACGAATGCTGAAATCTACGGTGAGGTCAGAAACATACACACAGATGCCGAATGGCACGAACAAGCTCATCTGATAAGAGTTTTACAAGATAAAACTGAACTTGGTGTAGGAGAGATTTCGGTTGTTACGGCAGGAACCAGTGATATTCCTGTTGCGGAAGAAGCGGCTTTGACGGCTGAGGCGATGGGGAATCGAGTAAAAAGAATTTGGGATGCGGGAGTTGCCGGAATTCACAGAATTTTGTCCGAAAGGGAAATTTTACAAAACTCCAGAGTCGTTGTCGTCGTAGCTGGTATGGAGGGGGCTTTGCCATCTGTTGTTGGAGGCTTAGTTAAAGTTCCTGTAATTGCAGTTCCGACAAGTATTGGTTATGGAGCTTCGCTTGGCGGAATGGCGGCACTTTTGGGAATGTTAAATTCCTGTTCATCAAATGTGACAGTCGTAAATATTGATAATGGTTTCGGAGCGGGGTTCGTTGCAAGTTTAATCAATCGTAAATGGGAAAATTAAATTAATGAAAGAAAACAAATTTGGCAGACTATTTTTTATTCTAACTATTTTTACTTGTCTCTTTTTTCAAGCTACAGACTTTGTAAATGGTCAGCCGAATTTGGGTAAAATTTATAAAGATGCGAAAGAGCGAAAAGGTAAGCGTCCGATCATAATTATCCCCGGCATACTTGGTTCGGAACTCATTAACAAAGAAACAAATGAGAAAGTTTGGTTTAAATTTTCACGCTCGGATGATGATGATTTACAGCTTCCGATCGCTACTGATCTAAAGCTAAGTCAGGATAAATTAGAACCCGGCGACATAATCAGAGAGGTTGATCTAAAGCTTTTGCCAGACGTAAAGGTTTATCAGGGGTTGATCGACACGTTGAAACAATATGGCGGATATAAAGAGGCTTCTTGGGATGATCCTCCGATAAACATAAATGACAAGTTTTTTGTTTTTCCATATGACTGGCGAAGAGATAACGTCGAAACTGCACACTTGCTTCTAAGGAAGATTGAAAAACTCAGAAAAGACACAAATAATCCAAAAATTAAATTCAATATTCTTGCCCATTCAATGGGTGGTTTGATTGCACGTTATGCGGCGATGTACGGCAAAACAGATTTGCCAAAAGGGAATCCAAAGCCGAATTGGGCAGGCGAAGAATATTTCAGTAAATTATTCTTTTTCGGTACACCAAATGAGGGGTCTGCTGATGCTCTGCAAATTTTATTGCGTGGGAGATCGAGTTTAGGCGTAGGTGTGGATTTACCATTTATTAGAAATCTTACGCCGCTTGATATTGCTACAATGCCCGCTGTTTTTCAGTTGTTGCCGCATAGCGGAACAGAGCGTTTTTACGATGAAAATCTTGAATCTCTCAAAGTAGATATTTATAAAATTAATACTTGGAGAAAATACAGCTGGGGAGTTTACAGTGATAATAAGTATCTTAAAGATTTTTCAGAAGCAGAACTTGGACGTTTTGAAGCTTATTTTGAGTTGGTATTAAATCGAGCCAAAAAATTTCATCAGGCAATAAATGTTTTTACGAAAAAAAGAATTTCACTTGGTATATTCATAATCGGTGGCGATTGTGATGAAACGCTCGATGCAATCGTTATTTACAAAGACAGTAAAAAAGATAGGTGGGTTACGCTCACAGAACCTGATTCTTTTAGAAAATCAAATGGTGAGAAAGTTTCTAACGGCACATTAAAAAGATTAATGCTTGCACCGGGAGATGGACGTGTAACGAGGCGTTCGACTTTAGCTGAAACTCTGATTGATAGCAGACGTAGAAGTATTTTGTTTGACTCAACTCTTCCCTTAACTTCTGCTCTTTTTGTTTGTGAAGATCACGACGGGATTACAAACAATAAAACTATTCAAAATAACTTTTTGACATCTCTAATTAGTGAAGCAGAGCAAAAATAGATCAGGGATTTAGCAAAATATATAGCCTGTCAGCCCAGTCAGATTGATTGGCTTTGAGGATTTCATATTGGATTTGAGCCATATCTCTTTTTCCATGTTTTAGATAAGCTTTTCCTAAATTATACCTAGCCTTTTCAAATTCTGGATTCATACTCACGGCAGTATTGAGTGCCTCGATACTTTTTTGAAGTTTTTTCAGTTCAAAGTAACTTTCGCCCAAATAATTGTAGGTTTTGGCATCATTTTTATAACTTTGTAAATCTTCAAAAGCCTTGATCGCTAGCTTAAATCTTTTTTGTTTGAAGTAAGCTAATCCCAATTTTTCAATTGCCTCAGCAAAATCAGGTTTGAGTTGGATTGCACGTCTGTACGCGAGAATCTCTTCACCTGTACTGTTGAGTTTATTATAAGTTAATCCAAGAGAATAATAGAGTTCGGGATCATTCTGATTTAGCCTGACTGCTTTTTGGTAGGCTTTTGCGGCATCTTTAAACTTATTCAAGGCAAAATTTGAAGCACCGATGTTTACATAAGTTTCAGCCCAATCGGGGCGAAGTTTGGCGGCGGTTTCTGAAGCTCTTAAAGCCTCTTTGTGCTTTCCGAGCATGCCGTAACTAAAACCAACCTGATACCATGCTTCCGCATAATTCGGGTCACTTTTAACGGCTTCTTCAAAGTATGGAAGAGCCTTAATGTAATTATCGTTTGAGAGAAATTGTAAGCCTTTCGAATAAAGTTTTTCTGCAACGGAGCGTTTATTTTGAGATGTTTCTCTGCTTACTTTCGCAAAGGTCTGTAATGCCCCGATTCTCAACTGAGAAATTCTTTTAGCGGGAACAGCAAAATTCAGACTTTGACCTTCTTCGGCTTGTAATGTCGCTACTCCGATTACTTGTCCACGCATATTTACGACTGGTGATCCGCTTGAACCGGGAGAAATCGGTGCGGTGATTTGAATGATTTTTCCGTAGCCTGGAATTTCCCGAACGGCTGAAACGATTCCGTTAGAAACCGAGCCTTCTAAACCGAAAGGGTTTCCGATTACCACAATTGATTCGCCTTCTTCAGGAGTTGTCTGAATTATTGGAAGCGGTTTTGCTAATGCGTTTGGAACTGAAACTTGTAAAATAGCCAGATCGCCTTCGCCATCAATTGCTAAAATTCCGCGTGCCTGAAATTTTTTGCCATTATTAAGATGAATTTCAACGCGATTTGATTTTTCAATAACGTGGCGATTGGTGATAATTTTGTCTGAGGCGATAAAAAAACCACTACCACGAGCAACTGATTTACCTTTGGAATCAAACGTTTCGATGGCAACTGCGGAGGGTTTGATTTGTCTGACAAGTTGCGGAAGATTATCTTGAGCATAAGTCGTTACAGACAAGCACATTGCTAATAAAAATAATCTTAAAGCTATTATTTTCCCAGACATCATCGCAGCAATTTTAACTTATTTACTAAAGAGATAGAAATATATTTACTACAGAAACTTCAAATTTTAGTTATCAATTAGTTCTTTCAATTTTGATTCAACTTCTTCAATTTTAACTTCTAAAGTTTCTTTCGTTCCTCGTTTGACGATTTCTACGATTCCTTCGTTTGCTCTTTTTCCAATATTTATTCTGAAAGGTATTCCGATAAGATCAGCATCCTTGAATTTTACTCCGGGTCTTTCTTTCCTATCATCTAAGAGAACTTCAAAACCCAATTGATGTAAACTCTCATACAAGCTTTCGCCAATTTCCATTAATTCTACTTTTTTTGCATTTGTAACAGAAATTACAACATCAAAAGGCGTAACGGCTTTTGTCCAGACTATTCCGTCGTCATCATGACTTTGCTCAATTACAGAAGCCATAATTCTTTCGACGCCGATTCCGTAACTTCCCATTACGATCGGGACAGCCTTGCCATTTTCATTCAAGACATTTGCTCCCATCGAATCGGAATATTTTGTACCAAGCTTAAAAATATGTCCGATCTCGAGTGATTTTGAGACTTCTAAAATTCCGTTCTCACAAACAGTACAAGTTTCTCCTGAATTAACCGTTCGCAAATCAGTCCATTTTTCGGTTGGAATATCACGTTCAACATCTACTCCGCGAAAATGAAAGTCATCTTTATTTGCTCCCGTCGTCATATTCTTTCGCTCTTTGAGTGAATTATCGGCGATGATAAAGATTTCTTTGTCATTCTTTTCAGCTTTTTCTTTAGCATTGACGCCGCCAAGACTACCTGCGTGAGCATCGAGAATTTCAAATATTTCTTCGTCTTGCAAAGGTCTGATTTCAGTAGCTCCTATCGCATCTTGCAGTTTTGTTTCTTGCAACTGATGATCACCCCGCAAAAGGGCAATTATATTTTTCTCTTCATCATCAATCTTGGCTAAATAAACCAAAGTTTTTATTTGTCGGTTAGCATCTGCACCACCTTCAAAATTTGCAAGTTGTTCGATTGTTCGTATATCGGGAGTGGGAAATTCTTTGGGTGAATCTAAGCTCTCTTCATCAGTAATTTTCTCAACCTTTGAAACTGCTTTTTCAATATTTGCTGCATAATCGCAGTTATTACATGTGGCAATTAAATCTTCACCCGCATCGGTTTTAATCATAAATTCAGTTGATGCAGAGCCACCCATCGCACCTGATGAGGCTTCAACCATTTCAAATTCCAAACCACAACGGGAAAAGATTTTTTTGTAAGCCTCTCTGTGCTTTTCAAACGCTACATCTAATCCCTCTTGGCTTGTGTCAAAGGAATAAGAATCTTTCATTATGAACTGTCGAACCCGCAAAATTCCTGATTTAGGACGTGGTTCATCACGAAATTTGGTCTGAATTTGATACCAGATTTGGGGAAGTTGTTTATAAGAATTCAACTCATTGCGTGCAATTGAGGTGAAAATTTCCTCGTGCGTCATTCCTAAGCAAAGGTCAGCACCTTTACGATCCTTCAGGCGAAACATCTCATCGCCCATAACTTCCCAGCGACCTGATTCTTCCCACACTTCACGTGGATTCAAAGCCGGCAAGAAAAATTCTTGTCCACCGATGGCACCCATTTCTTCACGGATTATCTGATTGATTTTGTTGATTACTCTCTGAGCGAGCGGTAAATACGAATAAATTCCGGCAGAAAGCTGACGTATCAAGCCGGCACGAAGTAAAAGTTTATGCGAAGCACTCTCAGCATCCGCAGGATTCTCTCTCAATGTAGGTATAAAAAAATTTGACCAACGCATAATGCAATTAAAAATTACGATTTAAAAATAATAGAATCTCAATTCATTTAGTAATTAAAATGAATTGAGATTCTAACATATAAGGTTTTTCAATCCGTAATTCTTAATCCTTAATTTTTACTTAACTACTCCATTGTTTTCAATCGCTGAATAAATGTCTGGTGAATAAAGTCCGAGCCATTTATCGGATTTAGGAGTAAGGAAAAGTTCTGAATAGACTCTGTCGTTGAAAGTTTCAACGTCCAGATATAATCCTTCATTGAGCCATTGGTAAATTTTTGTGTGGAAAATATATTCATTTTGAACTGTGTCAATTGAAACATATTTTTCAAGATTTGAAATAAGACTTGCGAATTCTTTATTTGACATTGCCTCTTTACTGTCGGCTTTATGCAAAATGAAGTTTTTGCTGTTTTCGTCAATTTTTGCTTTACCAAATAATTCAGACAGTTTTTTCCACTCCTCAAAAGTCGTGCTTTTTTTCAAAGCTTCCGAATCGTAAGTAATACTTCTGACAGTTGGCATTTCAACTGCCGATTTTGTTACAGCAAGTGGTGCTGCTCTTAATGCAGAAGGATTTTTACCATTCTCATTTTTAGGCTCACTTGAATTATTTGAACCAGTTGAGGTTCTTGCGGGTGTTGCAGGTAAGCGAATATCGAGTTTTGAAGTTGAACTGGTATCAACGCCCAATTTATTTAAATCGCTCTGCCATTTAGCAAGTAGTCTATTACGATTTTGGTTTCTGTAAACATCACTCCAAAATTGCTTCGGTTTGCGTTTTGTTCGCTTCGCTCTATTTACATTTACCAGATATTCTAAAAAGGTTTGTGGATTATAAAGCCCTGGAAGTGCATCAAGTATTCTTCCTCTTTCATCCAAAATATAATGAATGCTATTTCCTGTGATGGTTCGGACAAGTTTTCTACCATCGCCAAAATCAATCGTGATTTTTGGAGCAGGACGAACAGATTTCCAGTGGAGAATATAATTTTCTTTTAAGTAATTTGAGATTTTTTCGTTTGAATAAAGTATCGAACGGAAGAAACGACTGTTCGCACAACTGTATTCTTCATTTAAGTTTCCTAAAAGTCGCAATGTGAGAATTGGCTTTCTCATTTCCTTCGATTCAGCCAAGGCTTTGCTCATATCTGTGTGCCAAAAAAGCCCTGAAGCATATGCGTCTTTCTGCATTGCAACAGTATCAATAGCATTTGCGATTCGTTGCCAATTAGCATCTTTAATACCTGTTTTTTTGTAGGCTTCAATTTGTGTCGAGTAGGTTCTCAGAAGTGTCTCAAGTCCTACTTGTTTCATCAAACGCAGATTATCAATGGCTTTTTGAGCCTCAGCTTTGTTCTCGGAAGTAGCTTGAATGGCAAGATTTTCAGCATTTGAGCTTGCAAAGATTGAAAAAGAGAACAGAAATATACTCGAAATAACAAGAAAGGTTTTGTTTTGCATAGATTTTTTCTCCTATCTATTTGAACGGGAGAGAAGCTTAATCTTGCGTTATTAGGTGCATTTTGTTGATGAAAGGTTCGTTGGGTACATAAAAAACCGCTTGGATTATCAAGCGGTTTTTTACTACTGTTATTTAATTTTAATAAATCTCTACGAATAATTTTCTGCAATTTCACCAACTTCAGTAAATGATTTTGGATAATAATCCGCTGGAAATCTGTTTCGGAGTTTTTTGTCTTCAAAAGTTTGTCCGCCAAGAATTACAGGAATGTCGAGTCGGTCTATTTTATCAAGGAATTCTTTGTAATCGCGGGAAGTTCTCTCAATATCATTCATAATTGTTGATGATATACAGATAAGATCAGGATTGTGATGCAAAACCTCATCAGCTATTGAATACAATGGTGTGTTGGCACCAAAGTTCATTACCTCCCAGCCTTTACTTTCAAATGTCATTTGAGCAAGGTGGGTTGTAAGCTCATGAAAATCACCTTCGATAGCACAACACATAACTAGTTTGTGGCAAGGGTTTGCTACAGGAACGACACTTCTAAGTTTGTGAAGTGCGGACATAATCGCCCGTGTCGCAAGGTGTTCTTGGGCAACTGACAGTTTTCCTTCAAACCAAAGTTCACCGACCGCATTCATTGCAATTGATATTGAACTATCAAAAATTTCTGTTGTTGATTGTCCATTTAGATAATCATTGATGAGCATATTCGCAGCTTCTTCTTCTTGACCTGCTATCAATGAATGAAAAAGTTCGGAATCAGATAAATCTTTATTTTTGCGACGACGTGTTCTTGCTGTAATGACAGATTCATCACCATGCTCGAGTTTCATTCCAAGCTTTTGTTTGCGTTGAAATCTGGCTATTTCTTCTGCTCGGAATCGACGATGACCACCGCTGGTCCTCTCGGACTTAATCAATCCAGCTTCTTCCCAACGCTTAACAGTTGCGTTACTTACTCTGCAAAGTCTAGCGACTTCTTTAGTTGTTAGTTGTTTCGAATTCATATTTAGGCACTACTTAGCGAATCCACTTTTTATCACTCTACAAACATAATACACAAAACGCTCAAACCGCACAAGGTTTGAAGTGAGATTTTTTATAGTGGAAATGCTTGAAATTTCAGCAAAAAGACAATTTTTATGGAAAATTAATCGTTTATGCAAAAAAAGGCTTGACAAGAATATAAATAAATGTATATTCTAAAAACGCTCAAACCGCTCATGTCTTATAAGCAGGGATTTTGAGTTTTGAATTTTGGTTTTAATCTATAGCTTTTTTAATTTATAGGGAGGAACAGGACAAAAGAACGAACAAGGGTAGGTAACAACGAACAAGGGTAGGTAGTTTTTTAAGAACAAGGGCAGTAACAAATATAAGTTGTTAGGAACATATTTTTTTATCAAAGTTTATATTCAATTTTAAGAATGTAAAATGAACAAAGGGTAGGCAAACAAAACGAGCAAGGGAAGTAAAGGGGTATTTAGAATCGTTGTCGGGCAGGTAACGGTTCTTTTTTTTTGTTTAAATATGCTTTTTCAAATAAATCCAAGGACTAAGACTTTGCAATTCTAAATTAGAAGCACGTTCTTTCTTGAAAAACTCTAAGGAGGAATTTTTAAGTGAAGAATTTAGTCTTGATAATACAGCTTAGCGGACTTGCCTTTATTTTGACATCAATTGTCTGTTTTATGAATTATTTTTTTGGATTAGGCTTAGATTATAGAGGAATTGAATTTCCAAATGACATTATGTCTGCCATAATATTTTTAGTAATCGGTCTGATTGTAACTGTAATTGGTCTGGTCATAAAAAAATAAACACATAAATAATTTTCCTAAATGAGTAAAATCATTCTTCTTTTCCAAATTTTCTCAACGCTTACAATGTTCGGGGTGATTTGGATTATTCAACTTGTCCAATATCCATTTTTTTCTTACGTAGATACAAAAAGTTTTCCCAAATACCACGCCGCCCACACAACTTGGATAACTCCCGTCGTTGCTCCTGCAATGATAATCGAACTAATTACGTCAATTTTAATCGTTATATATCCTCCAAAAAATATTGATTTGATTTTTCTATATGTAGGGTTACTTTTAACAATTATCGTTTGGGCATCAACATTTTTCATTCAAATTCCGTTACACAACAAACTTGCCGAAGGTTTTGACGAAAAAGCTCATAGATCACTTGTAAATACAAACTGGATTCGCACAATAGCTTGGAGTTTACGGGCAATTTTGGTGCTGTATTTCGCTTGGGTTTATATTGAGGTTTAATGTTTTGTTAATAATTAATATTCGGTTAATATTCATATTAAGTTTCTCATTTTGCGTGTAAGAAAGCAGAGCTAAAGTTGAATTTTTTAGGGATAAATAATGTAAGTTAGTCAAATTAATATAAAATGACTTTATTTTTGGTAATTACAATTGCGATAGTCTTGTATGGAGGATTTATATTTGCAATTAGCCGTAAGAAATTTATAGAGAACGCCTCTGATTTTGGAAGGGATTTTTTGATCATTGTTGGCTTTATCGTCTTTAATTCTTTAGTATTCTTTTCTTTTCTTTTCTCTACAGAAAGTGAAATACCAGTGTATGAAATCCGAAACGTACCTTTTGAAAGCGTACAAAAAAGGGAGGTTAAAGTTACAGAATTAGCAGACTATTCTGAAAAGCTAAAACTCCATATAGAAAATCAAAACTTCAAATTAAAGTCAGCTTTAATTTGCATATTTGGACTTTACACAGTTCCTTTAATTTTTATTGCCATTGGAATATCAAAGCAAAATAAAGGAAATAGAGAATAATATAGTTTTTGAGAAAAAGAGGAATAGGTTTTTTCTAAATCGGTTTTAATGAAATTGCTATGTATATTGAAATGCTTTTATTGCGTATAATTTCTTCAATCATCTTACTAATTTTGCTATTTCAAGGAATAAAGAATCATATAAACTTATCTAAAAAGAACTTATATGTAGAAGCAGGACGCTGGGTTGCAGTCTTTATTTTGACTGTTTTTATTTTTTCAGGTTTGCAAATAGCAAGTTCTGATCCTGTATAATTTAATCTAGACAACATTTCACTCAATGATTTACAAGCAGTTACTAAACAAGTATTAGAAAACAAAAGAAAATTGGTTAGTCTCAGCAATTTTTATACTTTTATTCCTATTGCTTTTTGTTTGGGAACTGTAATATATATGATTTCACACATTTTTCTTGATAAGAAAATAAATTAATAGATTTATGAACAAATTTTTTACAGCAGATTTAGCGGAAGTTGATTCAGTCGTAGCTGATGCGATTGATAATGAGGTTCGTCGGCAGGCGGATGGGTTGGAACTTATTGCCTCGGAGAACTTTGTATCCGAAGCGGTTTTGCAGGCGATGGGGTCGGTTTTTACTAATAAGTACGCCGAAGGTTATCCGGGCAAGCGTTATTACGGCGGATGTGAGTTTGCAGATGTTGTTGAGGATTTAGCGATTGATCGTGCGAAAGAATTGTTTGGTGCGGAACATGCTAACGTCCAGCCACATTCGGGTTCGCAGGCAAATACAGCTGTTTATTTATCAGCGATCGAACATGGCGACAAAATTCTTGGAATGGACTTGGCACACGGAGGACACCTTACTCACGGACATCCTTTGAATTTTTCGGGATTGAGTTATGAAGTTGCTTCTTATGGTGTTGCAAAAGAAACCGAAACGATTGATTACAATGAATTGCAACGCATCGCCGAAGAAGAAAAACCAAAAATGATTATTTGCGGTGCTTCGGCATATCCGAGAATTATTGATTTTGAAAGAATCGGTGAAATCGCTAAGTCTATCGGTGCGGTTGTAATGGCTGATATAGCACACATTGCAGGAATGGTAGCTGTCGGTTTACATCCGAGTCCTGTTCAGCATTGTGAGTTTGTTACAACGACAACACATAAAACTTTGCGTGGACCGAGAGGCGGTTTGATTCTTTGCAAAGAAGAATTTGCAAAAGATGTAAATAGGAATGTATTTCCGGGAATTCAAGGTGGACCACTTGTTCACATCATTGCCGCAAAAGCCGTAGCATTTGGCGAAGCTTTGAAAGAAGATTTTACTGCGTATCAACAGCAGATTTTGGACAATGCTCAGGCTTTGGCTGATGAATTGCAAAAACAAGATTTGAGATTGGTTTCAGGCGGAACAGACAATCACCTTGTTTTGGTTGATGTTTATATGGACGGAAAAGGAATTACAGGCAAGAAAGCCGAAAAAGCACTCGATGAAGTTCATCTCACCGTCAATAAAAATACAATTCCTTTTGATCAAAACAAACCTTTTATTGCATCAGGGATCAGACTTGGAACACCTGCTTTGACGACTCGCGGGATGAAAGAAGACGAAATGCGAAAGGTTGCAAGATTAATTGCTGAAATTGTTCACGATCACAAGTCAGAAGAGGTAAAAGCCAAAGTTAAGAGGGAAGTTTTAGAGTTAACTGAGAAATTTCCTATGTATCCGAAAAGATATAAAAGAGCTGAGAGCGAAATGACTACGGCAAGTTAAAAAAGTACAATTGCTGACCGATAAAATAGATTTAAGCAAGGACGTATTTTTATATGACAAAGCATTTTTTGCGAGTTTTTATTTTAGGGACTCTTTTGATGTCCCTTATTTTTTCGACCAATGTAGTTTTCGGACAAAAACCAACAGTCGAAAAAGTTCAGAGGATTTTAAAAGAGAAAGTAGGATTCTCGGCTAATGAAATTACAAAACTTGAAAAAGGTGAATACATAGTTAGGCAATTAGATGTTGAAACAGATGGCGAAGTCGCCTTTGCCGGAGCATTAAAGCTAGAAGCCCAGCGTGATGTTGTGTTTTCATCCTTTCGGCGTGCTGTTGAAAGGCAAAGACGCAAACTTGCTGAAGAACGCGGTTTTTTCAAAAAGCCCGCAACCATTAAAGATCTCGCTAAACTTAAAATAAAAAATTCAAAAATAAGAAGTTTACAAAACTGCAAACCGGGCGATTGCAATATGAGTTTGTCATCCGAGTATATAAAAAAGTTTACGGAAGGTTTTGATTGGGAAGCTCAAGATGCTAATGAAAAAGCTAAAAAAATGTACAAGCAAATAATGGTTGACCATATGAACAATTATTTGCAAAAGGGTACAGAAGCTTTGATGGATTATAATGATGATCCCGAACCGCTTAGTCTTGCCGAGGAGCAAAAATCTTTATTAGCTAATTTACTATGGCTTGATGATTTTGCTCCCGAATTCAGAGAATATCTCGAAGAATTTCCCAATAAAAAGCTTGAAGGAATCGAAGACCTTGCAACTTGGGAGAAAATCAGCGTTGCCTTTAAAGATGTAATAATAAATTCGCACGGGATTTTTTATAAAAAAGAGAGCGAAGGAGTTCCGCAGGGTTTGATCGCGTCAAAGCAAATCTACGCTAACCATTATTTTCATTCATCTTTATCTCTAACGGGGATAATCAGTTTTCCCAAAGCAGAAAATAAATTTGATACGTATCTTTTCTTTGTAAATCACACACGAGCCGGTGCTTTAACGGGAACAACCGGAAAACTTCTGAGTGCTGCGGTTGATGGCGAGGCAGAAAATAATTTAACTACTGTCTTAAAAGATACAAAAAAATATACAGCCTATGATCTAGCGGGCGGAGAGGAACCTGAATTTGAATCCGAAGGTGGAATGATTCAACGTCTTTTAGGAAACAGGCTCTGCATTGGGTCATTAATTATTATCTTGGTATTTATTGCAATTATTTGGTTTACAAGAAAAAAAGAAAAATAAATGAGTAATCTTTCAGACATAGGTTTTCCCGTCAAAAGCGAGCAGGATGTTAATCAAGTGATTATGGATATTTTAAAACACCTGGAAACGATTCCTTGTCCGCCACATGGTTATTATTTCAAATTTGAAGATAAATCAGGAGCAGAAATTTATTTACAAACTAATACAGCTCAAGAAATTATGGGCTTTAATCCTGCTTTTTCTGGCAAAAGTAAAAGAAAAGTTGGTTTAACTAAAAAAATAGAGCGGGATACTTCGTTGCTTGATGGAGCTTTTCACGCTTGGACAAATCCCACGACAGAGGATTTTGAAGAAACAGGTGAGTATCCATTTGTTTTTGATGTTCCTGATTTTCGCACTAAGGATAATACAGAATTACCCAAAATCGCGGATATTCAACTAACTGCTTTCGCCTCAAATGATTTCAAATTGTTTTCATCTGAAGAGGATTTTTCAGGTTCTCAAGACGAGCCAAAGTTTGCATCGAAGTCATTTATTCCAAGCGGCTTATTCTCTTTCGATGAAAATGGAGAATCAACAGAAATAAATCCGCCACAAGCACATGGAATTTTGAGCGGGATAATCAAAGAATTTGAGTTGCGAAAAAATGAATTTACGAAAGAAGATTTTTATTGGTTCTGGATTGAAACTTTCGGCGGCGACGTAGATGTGGTTGCGGATGTTAATTTGATAAAAGAAGAGCCAAAAATCGGCGGAATAATTCGCGGAAGTTTTTGGCTTTCAGGGAAAATTCTTAATTTTTAATCTTCAGGAACTACAAAAAATTCGATGTTTTCTAAGGCTTCTCTGGCTTCAGCATTGTTAAATTCAATTGCTTGTTGTTCCAGTACATTGCACCCGATCTCAAAATAAAGCGGATCATCCAAAAGAGACATGATCAAACTCACCGGCAGAACGGCTAGAGTCTCAAAGCAGACAGCTCGAATCTGTGCCATATCAGTTTGCCGAATTATTTCGGCTATCTCACCCGCTGAAAATCTTTCAAACAAGGCTTCTCCGAGTGCATCAAACTTGTGGAAATCGTTCTTAGCCAAAACACGCTTAGCTAGTTGTATAAATACTTCAGCTGATTCAGTCTGAGCCTCAAGCACATTTGCACAAATCTCGGCAAGGTGATTTATTTCATCCAAATCATCTTCTTTTTTTGATTTCGGATTTTTTGCCTGCTCATCGAGTGCATTTAACAAACGGCTAAGTTCCCAATCGGCATGTGCGTCGTAGGTGAATTTTTGTTTGTTGGCGAAGCTGTTGGTCTTCATTGCCCCGACCAACATATTTTTTGTCCTCGGTCTTAAGTCATTCCAAATCGATTCGACTTGTTTACCGAAATTTTTAATCATCATTGTCAATAAAATTCAAGATCGCTGTTTATTAAAGCAATTCTTGTAAAGCTAAACAGGCATCCATTTTATTAAATTATTTACAAATATCAAGCCCTTTTGCTCTTCCTTTTATTGGATGCATACTTCTGCATACGGGTTTCTGCATTTTTCAGAACTTTATCAAGTTCTTGTTCTTCTTCTATAAGCTCGAAAAGGGCGTATGGATTTTCATTAATGTGGCGTAGTTCCCAAGCGGTTTTTTGATTTTTTGAGAGTCTCGAAAACCAAATAGCATCGAAGCTTGCAGTTTTTATTTCAAAGTCATCTAGAGTTTTTTTTGTTATTCCTTTTTGGGTTTCTTCAGTTAGAAGTAAACTTTGAGTTTCCCAACCGAATTTTTCGTATTGTCTGATTAATTCATCTATTAATTTAATATTACTCATCTTTCTAAATTAATAAATATAAAGTAATTTGCTACATTGGCAAGTAAAATTAGAGGTGCATTAAAAAAAATTGCTGAAAGTATTTACTAACTTTTAAGTTATGTTTATTATCTTAACCAAGATGAAGACGTACAAATCTATAATTTTTGTAACTTTACTTATCGTACAAGTTTTACTTTCAGCTTGTTATGAGCCGGTAGCAAATACGTCTGATGATTTTAGTGAGGACTCACCTGAAACCATCAGTGAGACAAATACCTCAACAGATGTCACAAATAAATCAGAAAACCTAGAAACTAATACTGCCAGCGAACCCGAAAACACTTCAATGACAGAAACTACTAAAACAGAAACCAAAACAGCAGTAGGCTTTCGTGCAAATCTTGAACAAAAATTAAGTCAACACGGATTATCTATCTCTACGGTTGCAAATGAATCAAGTCCCGTTGAAAAAAGAATCCTAAATGAATACGGAGCCGTATTTTTAACTAAAGCGACTCCGCCTGACAAGACAATGTTTACCAGCGATTCTGAAGTCAATGCTTTTCAATCTAAAGCGGGAAGTTCAAGTGAATCAATCGGCGGAGCAACTATTGAATTACAAACCGCTGCAATGGAAGCTCTCAAAAAAGCTATCGCTGAAGCCAAACAAAGTGGCGTTAAAATCACACCGAGAGATGGTGCTGAAGCAGCAAAAAGAAGCTACAAAAAAACTCTTGATCTATGGAACTCAAGGTTCGAGCCAGCACTCAAACATTGGAAATCAAAGAAGCGTCTGACCGACGAACAAATTTCACGACTTAAATCTTTGCCGATCAAACAGCAGGTTCAGGAAGTTCTGGAACTTGAAAAACAGGGTATTTATTTCAACACCTTTTTCAACAATTCAATACTTTATTCTGTAGCTGCTCCGGGAACTTCACAACATCTTTCAATGCTCGCTTTTGATGCGACAGAATTCGGAAACAAAAAAGTGCGTCAGATTATGGCTAAACACGGTTGGTTTAGAACTGTCCAGAATGACGAGCCGCATTTTACATATTTAGGGTATCAAGAAAGCGAATTGCCTAGGTTAGGGCTTAAAAAAGTAACAAAAAAAGGTGGTGAATTCTGGGTACCTGATGTTTAAGCTTCTTCAAATTTATCTATGAAAGTTTGTCCACAATGTCAGTCAAAATTCACAGATAATTCTCTTAAATACTGTTTGCAAGATGGAACTGAACTTAAGGAAATTATCGAAGATAAGACTTTAGTTTTTGATCAGGGTTCGCTATCCGATGATAAAACTATTGCCGATAATTTTATAAAAACCTCGCCAAATGATTCTCAAAAAACTGAAGAATTTACTCATAAAACAACCAACCAACAGCAATTAGTTGATAACCCATCAAAAGAAACCGTCATCAGGCAAAAAGAGCAAATTGCCCCAACCATCGTTTCAAACACTAAAGAATCAAAGGGAAGTGGTTTGAGTTTTCTAACCGGAATGATTGTTGGAGTTTTGTTCTTTGGGCTGATTGGGATTGGCATTTTGGGAGTTGTTTTTTTGCCCGGGTTTATAGGAAAAAATGACAATTCTAATGTGAATGCTAATACGGCAAATACAAACACCAAAACAACCAGAACTCTAACTGATTCTACTTCTGTTAAAGTATCTTCTTCATCAACAAGAAAACCCGAAAAAGGTAATTTTTATAATCCAAAATTGGCTTTTGATGGAAACCCGAGAACAGCTTGGGCAGAAGGTGTAAGAGGAGCGGGAAAAGGGCAATGGATAGCTTTTGATTTTAAGGAAGAAGTGAATCTTAAACAAATAATAATCCAACCCGGTTACTTTAAAACCGAAAGCCTTTGGCGAAAAAATAATCGTGTTGCGTCAGCAGTTTTGGCATTTTCTAATGGCGTAAAGCATAGTTTTACATTCCAAGATCAAATGAAAGAGCAAAAAATTGACATAGATAACGTCAAAACTAAGTCAGTGATGATTACCATCAAAGACATCTACGCTGGTCAAGCCGATTCAGAAGACACATTAATTTCAGAAGTAAGTTTTGTAGTTGAATAATCTGAAAAAAAATCTAATTGCTTCATTTTTATTATGAAATATTGCCCAAAATGCCAGAATAATTATACTGATGAAACTCTCCAATTTTGTTTGCAGGATGGAACTCAATTAATCAGCCAATCAAGTGAAAAAACTGATATGCCAACAGTTTCCTTCGAGGGTGATGAAACCATAATCTCAAACAAAAAACGTGAACCAATTACATTTGAATTAAGCGATTCTGAGCAAAGAAATTGGGAGCATTCACAAGCTACACAAACTTCTGCAATTCAACCTGCACAAAAAAGTTCTAACACCCTAATAGCTGTTTTATTAACTGTCTTAGTTATGCTTGTTTTGTTTGGTTTTCTTAGCATAGGAGCTTGGTATTATTTCAATAATCAAAATCAAATAGCTCAAAATCCCGGATTTAAGGGGGGGAATTCAAACACAGAAAGTGGGATGGATGTAAACCAAAATACAATTCCAACAGAAAAAACAACCCCGAAACCTACTAGAAAAAAAACTCCAAAACCTACTCCAAAATCAACACCTGACCAAAACCCGGAAGAAACAAAGAAAAATATTTCCAGTCGTATAAATATTTGGAAATCAAATGCTGAAGCGATGAATCTGGACGCATATATGAATAACTATGCTTCAAAAATTGATTATTACAACAGAAGAGGAGCAAGCAAAAGTTTTGTCAAAAAAGATAAACAAAAAGCATTTGGTAAATATGATTCAATGAAAGTTCAATTGAGCAACATAAATATAAAACCCAGTGTTGATGGGCAGACTGCAACAGCAATTTTCGATAAAGAATGGAATTTTACAAGTGAGGAAAGTAACAATTCAGGGAAGGTTCAACAACAGTTAAGGCTAAAGAAAAATGGCGATGCATGGGAAATCACAGCCGAGAAAGATTTGAAGGTTTACTATGTCAATAAATGAGGAAATCATATTTCGTACAGCGACCAATGATGATTGCGAAGAGGTCAGGGAAATAGTTTTTGGCGTATTGCGGGAATATGGATTAAGGCCTGCACCTGAAGGTATAGATAAAGATTTAGATGACATAGAATCAAATTACACAAAACGCGGTGGGCTGTTTGAAGTTTTGACGGATCAATCTGGAAACATACATGGAACAGTTGGACTTTATCCGCTTGATGAAAAAAGAATCGAACTTAGAAAAATGTATTTTCTAAAGCCAATTCGTGGAAAAGGTCTCGGGAAGGTAACTCTCAAAAGGATGATTGAAACGGCTAAAGAAAAAGGATATGAAAAAATAGTTTTAGAAACAGCTAGTGTACTTAAGGAAGCAATCGGGCTTTATAAAAAATTTGGATTTACAGAGTCAATTGAAAAACACGCCCCACGTTGTGACCAATCCTTTTATCTCGAACTCTAAGAAGCCGTTTAAAAACTCATAAATCATAGAAATTTAACAAAAATAGAACGCGGATTTCACGGATTAGGCGAATGTTCGCGGATTTATTTTGAAAAAAAAATCTGTGAGAATCCGTGAAATCCGTGTTCTATCTATCTGATTTGTTCTTATTCCTTGAGTTTTCAAACAGCTTCTTAAAGCTAGTTAAAATAATAAACTTGCACTATATAACTCTTTAAGCATATACTTATTTTATGGTAACGAAAAACTTATCAGATGAAGCACTAGATTTAATAGCAGAACGGTTCAAGGTTATGTCTGAACCAATTCGCTTAAAAATTCTTCATACACTTCAAGAAGGAGAGAAAAGTGTGAATGAATTAACTGAAGAAGTCTCTACCAGCCAGCCAAATGTTTCTAAACACCTCAAAATTCTCCACAAAAGCGGCATTATAAATCGCACACAAGCAGGAAATACCGTTTATTACTCAATTGCGGATAAAAGTATTTTCACTTTATGTGAACTTGTATGTGGTTCGTTAGAGGAACAGCATAAGAGCAAAGCCGAAATGTTCTCTTTTTCCTAACTTAAATCCAAACATCAACAAACTTGCACCTGCATAAATAAAAATCTTGACAAAATAACTGTATATGCATATATTACTTTATATTTATATAGCTAAATAGTTTTGTTGTTGGAAGATCTTTATGAAACCCAATATTTAAGAGAATCAATAAATAGTTTGAATCAGATATACAAAGCTTCATTGAGAAAAATTAAGAATTTATTGATTTGCATTTTGAAAAGCAGAATAGGAGAGAGACATGAGCAAAAAGAAACATCAGGTAGTCATTGTAGGTGGAGGAGCAGCTGGGATCAGCGTTGCGGCAAGACTTTGTAAGAAAGGCTTAGATGTTGCGATAATTGAACCCTCGAAAAAACACTATTATCAGCCACTTTGGACGTTAGTTGGTGGGGGCGTAGTTAATAAAGAAGTCACTGAAAAGAATGAAGCTGATTTCATTCCGAACGGGGCTACATGGATTCAAGAAAAAGTAGATGAATTTAATCCTGAAGAAAATCATGTAGTAACTTCTAAAGGAAATAAGGTTACGTATGATTATTTGGTGGTTGCGGCTGGCATACAGATTGATTGGGATAAGATAAAGGGATTGCCGGAAGCTATTGGAAAGAGTGGTGTTTGTTCAAATTACTCTTATGAATATGTAGAAAAGACTTGGGAATCTATTAAAGATTTCAAAGGTGGAAACGCAATATTTACACAACCAAGTACACCAATAAAATGTGGCGGTGCCCCTCAAAAGATTTGTTATTTGGCAGAAGATTATTTCCGTAAGGTAGGAATACGCGACGAAGCTAATGTTACATTTGTTACAGCTACACCAACTATTTTTGGCTCACCTCATTATGCTACGACTCTTACCAAACATTGTGAAGATACAGGTGTAAATACAAAGTTTAAGTTGGAATTAATTGAAATTCGTCCCGAAACAAAAGAAGCAGTTTTTAAACATATGGAAACAGGTGAAGAGTCAATTGAGAAATATGACTTACTTCACGTAACTCCAATGATGTCAGCTCCTGACTTCATTAAAAATAGTTCGCTTGGTAATGAAGGTGGATGGGTTGATGTTGATAAAGAAACACTTCAACATAATAAATACGAAAATATTTTTTCACTAGGAGATTCCAGTAGCCTACCAACATCAAAAACAGGAGCCGCAATAAGGAAGCAAGTTCCGGTTGTTGTAGAAAATTTACAACATGTAATAAAAGGTGAAACTCTTTCAGCTAAATACAACGGTTACACTTCTTGTCCATTAGTTACAGGTTATGACAGCCTGATAATGGCTGAATTTGGTTATGATCTAAAACCACAAGAAACATTCCCAATAGATCAAAATAAAGAACGCTATAGCATGTATTTGGTCAAACGCTATCTTTTACCTAAGCTTTATTGGCACGGAATGTTGCGTGGTCGAGCATAATTTATTTACACAGTATTCGAATTTCTTGAGTATGTTCAGCAGTGAAATCCAGGCTTGACTTTTATGTCATATAACTGTATAGTTATATTGTAATACAGAGAAAGAGGTAAAAAAATAATGAGCGAATGCACAGTTTTAACATTGAATGAAAAATTAAATAACGATGATATTAATCTGTTAGATGTTAGGGAGTATGCTGAGTTTGCAGGTGGAAGGGTTGAAGGAGCAAGGTTGTTACCACTTGGAGATTTGGAAAAACGTCATGCTGAGATCGATCATTCGAAACCAATTTATGTAATGTGTCGGACAGGCAATCGTTCCGGACAGGCTCAGCAAAAACTTAAAAACTTAGGTTTTAAAGATGTCATAAATGTTCAGGGTGGTTTTGAAGCCTGGAAAAAGGAAGATTTACCGTATGAAAAAGACGAAAAAGCACCATGGGCTCTGGAAAGACAAGTCCGTTTTGTTGCAGGATTATTCGTTTTAATTGGTTTTGCTTTAAGTGTTTTGGTTCACCCATATTTGATTGGAATATCAGTATTTATCGGTGCAGGATTAGTGTTTTCTGCAGTTACTGATACATGCACAATGGGGTTGATACTGGCAAAAATGCCTTGGAACAGAAGACCTGTCAGTTGCGAACAAACAGCAGTTAATAGTTAAAAAAATAGATATTTAGGAGAAGTCAAAATGAAATTCAAACAGTTTTATTTAGGATGTTTAGCTCATGCTTCATATTATTTGGGTTCGGAAGGTGAAGCAGCAATTATTGACCCACAGAGGGACATTCAGCAATATCTTGATGAAGCTGAAGCCAACGAACAAAAAATTAAATACATAATCGAAACACATTCTCATGCAGATTTTGTTAGCGGTCATATAGAACTGGCAGAGAAAAGCGGAGCAGAAATAATTTATGGTCAAAAAGCAGACACTAAGTTTCCAACACATAAAGTAAAAGATGGGGATGAAATAATGCTCGGTAAGATCAAATTAAAGTTTCTTGAGACTCCTGGGCACACTCCTGAAGGCATCACGATCTTAGCCGAAAATACTGAAAATTCAGACGAACCGCTGAAAATGTTTACTGGTGACACATTATTTATAGGTGACGTTGGCAGACCTGACCTAATTGGCTCAAAAGGCTTTACTGCTGAGCAAATGGGTTCGATGCTATACGATTCTCTTCACGATAAAATTCTTCCTTTGCCTGATGAAACTGAAGTTTATCCTGCTCACGGCGCAGGTTCACTGTGCGGAAAATCTTTGTCAGAAGAAACTTGGTCAACTTTAGGGAAGCAAAGAGAAACAAATTATGCCTTAAAGCCTATGAGCAAAGAGGAGTTTGTTAAAATTGTTGCCGCCGATCAGCCGGAAGTACCGGCATATTTTCCTAAGAGTGCAGCAAAGAATCTAGAGGGTTCAGTCGCATTAGAAGAGTTGTCAGCACCAAAAGAATTTACAACAGAAGAAGTTTTAGATTTTGAAGGAATTGTCTTAGATGTTCGGGAAAGGGTTGAATACGGAAATGGTCATGTTCCGAATGCAATAAACATAGGACTTGCAGGACAATTTGCTTCATGGGCTGGAACGCTTATTTCGATAGGCTCGCCGATAGTCATTTCTGCTGATACGCAAGAACAAGTTGCTGAAGCAACGATGCGTCTCGCAAGAGTTGGCTTTGAAACTGTCGAGGGCTACATTTTAATGGAGAACTTTGAAGCTGAAGCAAAAACAGTTAAACAGATTCCTGTTAAAGAAGTTAACGAAAAATTATCGGAAGATGTTCAGTTTGTAGATGTAAGACGTCCGCAGGAACATGCAAATGGACATGCTATCGAAACGATAAATTTGCCACTAAATGATTTGGCTAGAGAGATAGATAAGCTTCATCCTGATAAACCCACTTACGTGATTTGCCAGAGTGGCTATCGTTCCAGCATCGGAACAAGTATTTTAGAAAATGCGGGCATCAAAGAAGTTTATAACGTTACAGGCGGAACAAACGCTTGGCAAGACGAGGGTTTGGAAACCGAAGTTTCGGCAACTGCCTGTGCTAATTCATAAACTCAAAACAACAGGGCGGCTCAAAGGTCGCCTTTTTTAATGGAGGTTTTATTATGAAATGCATATACACAATTATTTTAATAAGCACGTTTTTATTTACAGCATGCGGACAACAAAATGCTCAATCAAAAAATATCACCAAGGAAGAATTAGAAGCTAAGCCCACACCTACTGTGAAAGCTGAAAAAGAAACTACGGAATGCAAAATTTGTGATTTTGACTATAAAAAGTACAAGGGGGATTTGAACCAAGAAGAAATAAAGGGACTTTTACTGGCATTGAATGATGAGTATATGTCTTGGGCAACTTACAATCAGGTCAATAAGGATTTTGATAACCCCAGACCTTTTATAAATATTCAAAAAGCTGAAGCTCGCCATGCTGGAAGATTAAAAGGATTATTTGAAAAATATAAAATGCCTGTTCCTGAAAATAAGTGGATCGGTGAAACCGAAAAATATCAAAGCGTTAAAGAGGCATGTAAAGCAGGTATAGATGCTGAAATAGCTAATGCCGCTCTGTATGACAAGTTATTCAAATCAACGAAGCGTGAAGATATTCTATTCGTGTACAAAAATTTACAGCGTGCTTCACAAGAAAATCATTTGCGTGCATTTAAGCGTTGTAGCGAAAGAAGAGGACACGGAAAAGGTCGCGGCAGAGGTTATGGACGCGGAAGAGGAAACAATTAGTAAATTAATTTGAATAAATAATGACAACAGAAACCTCAAAATTGAGAGGTGGGGAAAATCTATCTCTGAAAAGAAAAAACAAAAATCTTCTGTATAAAATCTTCCCCATTTCTCAGTGGCTTTCAGAATACAAAAAAGAAGACTTAGTTGGTGACTTATTGGCGGGTTTAATCGTTACGATTATGCTTGTTCCACAAAGTATGGCGTATGCGATGCTAGCGGGGTTGCCTCCACAGGTCGGACTTTATGCAAGTATTCTTCCTCTAATAATATATGCCATTTTCGGTTCAAGCCGTGTCTTAGCTGTTGGACCTGTTGCAATGGTTTCTTTACTTACATTAAGTGGTGTAGGAGCCATAGCTCAGGCAGGGACAGCAGAATTTATTGCTTTAGCTTTAATTTTAGCTTTGATGACAGGAGTGATACAGCTGTTTATGGGAATCGCCAGACTTGGTTTTCTAGTTAATTTTTTGAGTCACCCTGTTTTAGTTGGCTTTACGTCAGCTGCAGCTTTGGTGATTGGGTTTAGTCAGCTCAAACACATCTTTGGAATTCAAGTAGCGAGAGCAGAACATCCATACCAACTCTTTATAAACATAATTAATAATATTTCAGCCACACATTTAATCACCTTGAGCATTGGAATAGGTAGTATTTTGATACTCACTTACTTTAAAAAGTTTCTAAAGAGAAATCTTAAAAGCTTAAAATTTTCTGATGTTATTTCTGAAACACTTAGTAAAACAGGTGCACTTGTTGTAGTTTTTGTCAGCACTATATTAGTTTGGTCATTTGGATTGGATTCTGTTTCAGGAGTAAAGATTGTTGGGGAAATCCCCGCAGGTTTACCTCCTATAACAATTCCATCAATTGAAGCGACACAAATCGCAGCACTTTTTCCGATTGCAATGATAATTTCGTTGGTCGGATTTATGGAAAGCATTTCAATTGCAACTACTTTGGCTAGTAAAAGGCGACAAAAAATTGATGCAAATCAGGAGCTTATTGCACTCGGAACAGCAAATATCGGAGCTTCTGTTACGGGAGGCTATCCTGTAACAGGTGGTTTGAGCCGTTCAGTCGTAAATTTTAGTGCCGGAGCAAATACAAATTTAGCTTCGATTATCACAGCTGTTTTGATTGCTCTGACGGTTTTACTATTCACTCCACTTTTTTACTACTTACCGCGAGCTACTTTAGCAGCGATTGTCATAGTTGCAGTAGCAAGTTTGTTCGACTTTAAATCATTTAGACATATCTGGGCATATAGCAAAACTGATGCTTTGGCATTACTTACCACATTTTTCGGTGTGTTGATATTTAATATCGAAATCGGAATAGGAATTGGTATTGCAACTGCTCTTTTATTGCATTTGTACCGAACCAGTAAACCACATGTTGCAGTCGTCGGACGTGTTGGAGATACAGAGCATTTTCGGAATGTTTTAAGGCATGAAGTAAAAACATGTCCTGAAACTTGTGCTTTGCGAATAGATGAAAGTCTCTATTTCGCAAACACAAAGGAACTCGAACGAACACTCTTAAGTGCGGTAGCTGATGAACCAAAACTGAAAAATATTGTGTTGATCTGTAGTGCGGTAAATTTTATTGATGCTAGTGCTTTGGATACCCTCGAAAGAGTTGTCGAAGAATTAAACTCCACGGGGGTTAATGTTTATCTAGCGGAAGTAAAAGGTCCTGTTATGGATAGACTGGAAAAGATCGGGTTTGTAGAAAATTTTGGCAAAGAGAATATATTTTTAAGCACACATCAGGCGATTGAGTTTTTGGGATGTAAAAAAGGATAATAGATAGAACTTGAATTTTTAGAGGTATTAAAAATGTATGAGTTGATTTGGATTATAGGAATAGTAGGTTTCTGGTTGCTTTTACAACTTGTGATTCTCCCAAGACTTGGATTTAATACTTGAATGCGTGGAGCTTGTAAGGTTGAGTATCAATCTGAAAAAAATGAGAATGAAAAGATAGATCTGAAATAATGGAAAATAAAACCAGCAAAACTTTTTCTCAAAAAATACTTAGTTGGGGATTGAACATTGCCCTTATAGGGGCAGTTTTGTATTTCTTTGCTCCACCTTCTTGGTGGCAATTTGGAGTTTATGATGTAGAAGAACGCAAAACCACTAAGAATTTTTCTTTGCGGCAAATGGAAGGGGGAGAAAATTGGAACTTTGCTGATAAGAGAGGAAAAGTTTTGCTTGTAAACTATTGGGCAACTTGGTGTCCGCCCTGCCGTTACGAAACTCCCGGACTAGTAAACATTGCAAATAAATTTGATAGGAACAAAGTAGAAGTTATTGGTGTAACAGTTGATGAAGATTTAAAGCGAGTCCCGCCATTTATAAAAGATTATGAAGTCTCTTACCCAATTCTCTTGCCCGGAAATGATCCTAATGTTGGAGATAGCGGTATGAAATTACCGACTACATTTCTATATGACAAACAAGGTCGTCTTGCCAAAAAATATACGGGAATGGTTTTGGAATCTACACTCGAATCAGATATTAAATCGCTACTGAGTGAATAAGAAACCAATCTTAACTTTTATAAAAATAATTGATGGATAAATTCCTCTACTATGAAAGGTAGGGGAATTTTTCTTTTTTTGAATAGATTCAGAATATTGAATTTTTTCTTAAAGCGGAAAAATTTGATAAAATCTAACAATTACCGAGTTTCAAGCTAAGAGGTTTTATAAATGAGAGGTCTGTTAATTTCATTTTTAAGCATACTTTTACTTTCCACGATTACTTTTTCCCAAGATCAAAAAGTAAAGCCCGTCACGGAAGATGATGGAGAAATCTTAAAAATTGAAACCCAATTAGTTGATGTTCCGATTGTCGTTACAGACAATTCAGGAAAACCTATCCTTAATCTCAAACGCGAAAATTTTGACATATTTGAAGATGGAAAAAAGCAGGAGATAGCTGAATTTATTGCTACAAATGCTCCTTTTGAGGTTGCACTCCTGCTCGACACATCCGGTTCGACCCGTGCTGATCTTCGTTTGATAAAACGCTCAGCCGCGATGTTCATAAATTCTTTGCGTCCCGGAGATAAGGTTTCGATAATTTCATTCAATACTAAAATTGAAGACGGTAGCAGCTATGCTGACAGTGAAGTTTTAACAAACCTCACGGATAACCGGACACATCTGGAAAGTGCACTAGCAAGAGTTAGTACAAGCAACGGCACACCCTTTTACGATGGGCTTTTGCAAGTGGTTGAAAAAGTTTTCAGACAAAGGACAAACAATGGTGGAAGACGTGCTTTGGTAGCTTTAACCGACGGTGTTGATTCAACAAGCCTTGCAGATTTCGAAGAAGTAAAAGCAGCTCTGAATAAATCGGGCGTCACATCGTATTTTATCCAAATTAATACTCGCGATGAGTTTGAGCAAAACATTCTCGGGGATTGTGAAACCGCCACACATTTTTCCACTGCTCAGATAAGGCGTTATTATCGAACTATTTCTAATAATTCACGACTCGAAAAGATTTATGATTTCTGCAAGATCGGAGATTTTGAACGCCTTGCAATGAGTAAGCAGTTTTATAAAATTGCTGAAACTGAAATGAAAAATTTGGCTAGAACTTCAGGTGGGAAAGTGTTTTCTGTTGCTGATATAAGAGGTGCAAGGAGTGCTTTCCAAAAGGTCGCCAATGAAATCGGTACAAAATACAGTCTTGGATATTATTCAACCAACGAAAAACGTGATGGCAAATATCGTCGTATAAAAGTCCAACCCAAAAACTTGCCAAAAGGAACAAAAATCCGTGCGAGAGAGGGCTACACTGCCCCAACAAAATAAAATTCATTATGAAAAAATATAAATTAAGTCGTTTGTTTTTAATAATTTTACCCGTAATTATCGTTTTTTCAGTAAATACTTTTGCTAAAAAGGACAGCCTTTTAGTTTCAACCAAATGGCTTTCAAAAAACTTAGATAAGGTCGCAATTTTGCACATCGGTAGGAATGATGAAAAGTATAAAAAGGGACACATTCCAAATGCAATTTTTGTGAAGTATCGTGAAATTGCGAATGCACGAGATGGAATTTCAAATGAACTTCCTAAAGTCGAAGAATTGCAAAAAGTCTTTGAAAGCATTGGAATCGGCAACTCAAAACAAATTGTAATTTATGGTGATTCCAAAGGATTAGCCGCCGCACGTGTGTTTTTCACTCTTGATTATTTAGGACACGGAAATCGTGTTTCGCTTCTCGATGGTGGTTTAGAGAAATGGAAAGCCGAAAATCGGGAAGTTTCAACCCAAATGGTCGCACGAAAATCTGCACCATTCACTCCTAAAGTAAAATTTAGAAAAGTCGCAAATCTCATCAGCGTTCAAGATGTTTCTTGGGAAGCGAAAAATATCAACAATGCAAAAGTTGCTTTAGTTGATGCACGCCCAAATACATATTTTACTGGCGAGAAAAAAAGCAAAAGCAATAAACGCGGGGGACATATTCCTGGATCAAAAAATGTCTATTGGAAAAATCATTTTGTGGACAAAGATATGCCTGTGATGCTTTCAAAAAAGGATTTGCAAAAGATATACGAAAAACAGGGGATTACAAAAAACAAAACCATCGTAGTGTATTGCCAAAGCGGTGGGCAGGCTTCACACGGGTACTTTACGCTCAGATATTTAGGCTACGATGTTGTGATGTATGACGGCTCATTCTCAGAATGGAGTAACAACCCAAACACAAAAGTTTCAACCCCATTTCTAGCAAAATAGTTTTTGGTTATTGCCCGCGAAATGACACGAAAAAGAAATTCCAAAAATTTTTTCGCGTATTTCGCGGGCATACCAAATTAATTTGTCTAAGAAGCTGTTTGAAAACTTCTGAATTATAGAGCTTACCAAAAATAGAACGCGCATTTCACAGATTACACAGATATACATGGATTTATTCTAAAAAAAACTGTGAATATCCGTGTAATCTGCGTGATCCGTGTTCTATCTAATTCTAATTTGTTCTTATTTCTTTAGTTTTTAAACAGCTTCTAAGGTTTTATCTGTGTGCATCTGTGGTCAAATTTTCATAAAATAATCTTATGAAATTCAAACGTATAAACTTGATGGTTTTAGACAGTGCCGGAATTGGCGAAATGCCCGACGCGGCAGAATGGGGCGATGCAGGTTCGGATACTTTGGGAAATGTGATTGATTCACGTCCGATAGATTTGCCGAATATGCAAAAGCTCGGACTTGGAAACATACGTCCGTTTAAAAATCTTCCCGCTACCGAAAATCCAATCGGTAGTTACGGAAAATGCACGCTGAAATCAAACGGGAAAGACACAACAACAGGACATTGGGAAATGGCTGGAATCATTTTAGAAAAGGCTTTTCCAACTTATCCACAAGGCTTTCCCGATGAAGTTATTTCCGAATTTATTAAACGTGCAAACGTCCCCGGCGTTCTTGCAAATAAAACCGCTTCGGGAACTGAGATAATCAAAGAACTCGGCGAAGAACACGTTAAAACAGGAAAACCAATCGTTTATACGTCTGCTGATTCCGTCTTTCAAATCGCCGCTCACGAGGAAGTTATTCCAATCAATAGACAATACGAAATCTGCGAAATCGCAAGGGAAATGCTCGACGGCGAACACAAAGTCGGACGAGTCATCGCCCGTCCATTCATCGGCGAAAATGCACAAGATTTCATACGCACAGAAAACCGCCACGATTACGCCGTTCCGCCACCAAACGAAAACTTACTGCCAATGCTTGCCGAAAAAGGCTTAGACGTTGTTGCCATCGGAAAAATCTCTTCGATTTATGACGGTCTAGGCGTAACCCAAGACCTCAAAGCAAAAAACAACGACCAATCAATTGATCAAACAATCAACGCTCTAAATGACGATTCAACGGGCTTGATTTTCTCAAATCTCGTCGATTTCGATATGCTCTATGGGCACCGCCGCAACGTCGAAGGCTACGCCACCGCCCTCGAGCATTTCGACAAACGCCTCCCCGAAATAATGTCCGCAATGAATTCCGATGACCTATTAATAATCACCGCCGATCACGGCAACGACCCAAGCTACAAAGGCACAGACCACACCCGCGAATATTGCGTCCTTTTAACCTACACAAAATCCAAAGAAAACGGTGTAAATTTAGGCACACGCCAAAGCCTTTCCGACATCGGACAAACAATCGCCGAAAATTTTGGAATAGAAATAGCTGATGGGATTAGTTTTTTGGGAGAAGTATGAAAAATAGTTACATTGATATGACATCAATTTAATGAAATTTCTCACAGATAATGCTATAATCTGTCAGTTATTGTTGGTAGTAGTATTTTCGTGTTCACACAATTTTTCTTAATCAAATACATAAAATTTGGAGAATGAGATGGCTTCATCAAGTCAGGTTAAAGCACTGCTTAAAAGCTATATAGAGAAAGATGAAGAGCGTTTTTATGCTACTGCTATGCAATTAGCTGCGGATGAAGCCAAGCGTGGGCATGGTAAAGTAGCAGAGGAAATTCGCAATTTAATAAACAAAGCTCGCACCTCTAAATCGTTGATTGCAGATAATGAAGGTCCGACGCTTATTGTGCGTCCCAAAAAAGAATTATCTGATCTTCTCTCCGTTACATATCCAAAAGTCAGATTAAGCGATATGACTTTGGAGTCAGAATTAATTACACGTTTAAAGAGACTTCTTGACGAACAAAAACAAGCTGAAAAGCTGAAAGCTTATGGTTTGAACCCAAGAAAGACACTTTTGTTTACAGGGTGTCCCGGATGCGGTAAAACAATGGCTGCTTCTGCTATTGCAGGTGAATTATCAATGCCTTTATTTGTCGTTAGGTTAGACGGTCTAATAACAAAATATATGGGAGAAAGTATCGCTAAATTGCGGTTAATTTTTGATTCCATTCAGAATACTAGAGCAGTTTTTTTGTTTGATGAATTTGATTCCATTGGGACACATCGTTCTGTTACAAATGATGTTGGTGAAATTAAGCGGGTACTAAACAGCTTTTTGATGTATATAGAGGAAGATAATTCAGATAGTATTATTATTGCTGCTACAAACCACCCGCAAAGCCTTGATTATGCACTTTTTAGAAGATTTGATGAGTTGTTAGAATTTAAAATGCCCACGGTTGAGCTAATATCTGAATTTTTAAGAAATAAGTTATCAGAATATAAAATCAAGAAGTCTGGTATCGAAACGCTTGCAGCTAAAGCCTTAGGCTTGAGTTTTGCAGATATAGAAATTGCCTGTGAGGATGCTGTAAAGTCGGCGATTTTGAAAAATCGTAAAACATTAAGTATTAATGAACTTCAGAAAACATTAGAAGAACGAATATCATTTCACAATAATTACAAGAAATCTGATTGAAAAACTTTCCCATGAAAGATCATTTAATTCTCAAGAACACTTCAAAATCCGAAAAGTTTGTAAGACCTGGTGGTGGTGATAGTTTTAATTTACCTGAAAGAGATCGGGATTCTCATAGTGAAAGTTTATTAGCACAAATATCTGACATTAAAAAAAGCATAAAAATTCCTGAGCATCTGATTCCTTTTGAAAGTGGTTTTTATGCAGAATTTAATAGTGAAACAGGTTACCATTTAAACTTGAAAAGTATTGAAACGGATGGCAGAGAAATAGTTACATATAATACTGCGGATGATGTAGAAAGTGCTACTGTTTTTCTCAATGAAAGTGGTTTAGCTAAGTTAGAAAATAAAATCGAAAATTATAAAACCAAAGTTACTCCCAAGAAAGGGGAACCCCAGAATAAGCCATTAGTTGAAAGTATCTCAAAGATAAATCTTGCGTCAGTTCGCTCTCTCTGGACTGATAATATACCCTTTCCCGGTAATGATGAGATTATTCGGTGGGAAGTGTGGCTCAGAATAGGAAAAAATGAGGAAAATAGAAAAGAAATAATTCATCTATTTCGTACTGCGGCTAGTGAAGCAGAACTCCTGACAAGTTCTAAAGAAATATTATTTCCCGAAAATACTGTTGTTTTAGTAAAAGCTACGGCAAGACAAATTAGTCAAATTTTTTATCCTATTAATATTCTCTCAGAATTAAGAAAAGCAGTTGATACAGCCGAATTTTTTCTTGACCTTGACCGAGAGGAAGAAAAAGAATGGGTTGATAATGCAGTTGATAGAATAGAACCGCCTAGCGAGGATGCTCCTGCGGTGTGCTTGCTTGATACTGGTGTTAACTATGAACATCCATTACTAAGAGAATCAATGAATCCTGATGAAATGGATGCCTATAATCCAGAATGGTTGATAACAGATCACCATGGACACGGAACTGGAATGGCTGGACTGAGTTTACATAGCGACTTGGTTGAAGTCTTGGCAGAAAATTTGCAAATTCCACTTCAACATAGAATAGAATCAGTTAAAATTCTTCCTCCGGTAGGAGAAAACAATAATGAGCTTTATGGCGAGATAACAAAGGAATGTGTAGCAAGAGCAGAAATCTTTGCACCAAACAGAAATCGTGTAATTTGTTTGCCAGTAACATCTAAGCAACATCGTTTTAGAGGGACTCCATCGTCTTGGTCAGCAGCAATTGATGAAATTTCATCAGCAAGTAGTGAAGAGGTTAAGAATCCTCGTCTATTTTTTATATCAGCGGGCAATGTAGATCACAACAGTTGTATAAATTATCCAAACATTAATTTATCTGATGAAGTTCACAATCCTGCTCAAGCCTTCAACGCAATTACAGTTGGAGCATATACAGAAAAGGTTTCAATTGACCAAAGTTCTTCTGACTTCGGAAATCAACCACTTGCTCCAAGAGGCGGTTTGTGTCCTTACAGTACCACCTCGCTTGTTTATAAAGATGAATGGGCTAATAAGCCCGAAATAGTAATGGAAGGGGGAAATCTTGTTTCCCATCCACAAACTCCGTATCAGACTCCTTCTCTACGGTTACTAACTACAAATAGCGATTGGCAACAAAGGTATTTAATTGATTTTGGCGAAACAAGTGCGGCAACTGCCTTGGCTTCAAGAATTGGTGCTCTAATTTTAGCAAAATATCCAGACTTACGACCTGAGACAATTCGTGGTTTGATAATTCATTCAGCTAGTTGGACAGAACAAATGTTAAATGAGTTTGCGGACGATAAACGTAGTCTTTTAAGATGCTATGGCTATGGAGTTCCAGATTTAGACAAAGCATTATCGAGTGCCGGTAATTCTGTAACATTAGTAGCAGAAGATAGTATTCAACCGTTTATAAAAGAAAACCGTTCGAATGCCAAAAATAATGAAATGAATCTCCATGAAATTCCTTGGGCAAGAGATGTTTTATTAGAGCTGGGGGATTTGGAAGTTGAAATGAGGGTAACGCTTTCTTATTTTGTTGAGCCAAACCCTAATGGCAAAGGTTATAAAAACAAACATCGCTATTCTTCCCATCAGATTAGATTTGCCACGATAAAATCTGACGAAAGCAGAGATGAATTTAGAAAAAGAATAAACAAAAACGCAAGAGATGACGATGAAGAATACACTTCAACAGGAGGCGATAATTCAGGTTGGTTTCTTCGATCTCAGCTACGAGAAAAAGGAAGTATTCACTCAGATATATGGAAAGGGACAGCAGCAAATCTTGTGACAAAGAATTTCATAGCAATTTATCCAGTAGGCGGATGGTGGAAAGAGTTGAAGCGTCAAGAAAAATGGAATTCAATTGCCAATTATTCTTTGATTATTTCAATTAAATCAAGCGAATCTGAAATTGATATTTACACACCTATAGAAAATCAAGTTGTTATACCAATTGAAACTTAACTATCAAATTCATTTCTATGAGTAAAAAATTGTTGAGAAAAATTGAAGAGTTTGAAAATAAGCGAAGTTCTTTACTTAATGAAATAGCATCTTTGGACGAAGAAAAACTCAACGCCCGACCGATTGGGGGGAAGTGGTCGGTTTTAGAAATCATTGAGCATCTTGTTATTGCTGAACGGGAAGTTTTGGGTGGTTTGAAGGATTATGAGATTCTAGAAAATCGTCAGCAGAGTTTTAAGAATGGAATTATGTATCGTTTGGTGATGTTTGTTTTGAAAGTGGGGATTCCTGTCAAAGTTCCTTCAAAAAAGATGTTGCCGAAGAATAAATTGTCGTTTGAGGATTTGCGGAAGAAATGGGATGAGAATCAGGAATGGTTTCGTGGGTATTTAGAAAGGTCAGATGAGGAAGGTTTGAAAAAGGCTGTGTTTGAACATCCTGTTTCGGGACCAATCAATGTTGAGCAGGCGATAGAAATGAGCATTGCACATATTGATAATCACACAGGACAAATTAAAAAGCGTTTGGATTTAATGAGTTAATTGCTTATCTTAAAATTCCTTTTTGGTTCAATTTCTATTTTGGGAACGATGATGACATCGTGTTGTCTAAAGATGCTTTCTACAATCGGATCAAGTTTGTATTTCCTTGAATAAAAAACGTTACTTCTGAGCGAACGTAAATCAATAATTGTCCACTGATTTTTCTTAGCAACTTGAGTTAAAGCTCTCACGCGGTAGCCATAGCTATTCTGGTTTTCGCTTTTTGTTGCGTCAAATTCTTTATTGTTTTCTGTATAATATCTGCTTAAAAAGAATGTGTGAATGGACTTGTTGCGGTTAAATTTAGCAAGTTCGTGCAGAGTGTTGCCGACTTCGTATAAGCTCAGATTTCCAAAGCCTTTGGCTGAATGTAAACCACCGATTTTTAAGAGCATTTTGTCTTTTTTGACATCAAATTGATGTTTAGCAAAGCCTTTGCTCAAGTTTTCTTTCATATAATCAATTCGTTCGCTGTTTTGCTTAAAATATTCGCGTGTCGCACCATGAGCATAAATTTGATTTGTTTTTCTAAAAGCATCGGCAATCGCCTTGTTTTTGGGATAATTCTTTGATGCCGAATCTAAAAAGTCATTAACGATTTCGGAATCACGCATCATCAGATATTTTTTGCGGCTTTCATATCCTTCAACATAGCTTCTCTTAACAAATTCGACCGCTTGCTTGTGTTTCGCTTTCAAGTTTTGCTTATCCTTCTCACTCAAATTCGCAAACATACGGTCGAGCAACATTTCGTGACTGTAGGAAAATTCTTGGTCAATACCAATTAATTTCCAATTTCTTTTCTTAGCTTCAGCTAAAAATTCTGCATCGGAAATATTTTGGAAGAAAGGAAATGAAGGCAGAGTTCTGTTGCGGGGCGTGTAATTGTATTTTGTCTGGAATCTATTCAAATTCTTGATAGTTTTACTGGGGTCATTTGAAAGCTCATCAATAATCTGGACAGCTATCGGACCAACTTCTAAACCAAAATATCTATAACCATTTGTATGTAAAATTGGAATCAAAGCTTTGGTAAATTCAGAGATTCTGTAAGAGCCGTGATATTCACCAAGTAGAAAATATTGATTTCGAGCAATTTCTTTTTGCAAAAAATCTACACCCTCGCCAATGAACTTTCCGTTTTCAATATCAAAATAATATGTATGCTTTTCTAAGTCAGAATGAGTTAAGTCAGGCTTGGTTTTTGATTGTGAAAAGGAAAATACAGTAAATGAAATTAGAATAAGAAATGAGAGTGAAATTAGTTTTTTCATTGATTCAAATTATTGGAAAAAGTTTAAATTTTGGTATCTATGAAAGTAACACCAACAAAAAAGCATTTGTGACAGATAATTTTTTCAATAAAAAGAAGCCTTTGATTTTCAAGTTTAAGTGAAAATCAAAGGCTTCTTAATTTGATGACTTAACAAAAATCTATTTAGTCATTCCCAAGTTTTTCATCAAGAATCCATAAATATCGGATTGCTCCTGGATTCTTTTTGAAGTTGGTTTTCCTGCTCCGTGTCCTGCATCTGTTTCGATACGGATTATTACGGGAGCATTGCCTGCCTGAGCTTTTTGAAGCGTTGCCGCATATTTGAAGCTGTGAGCAGGAACTACTCGATCATCATGATCGGCGGTTGTGACCATTACGGCAGGATATTTCGTGCCTTTTTTGATGTTATGCAGAGGCGAGTAAGCATAGAGAGCTTTGAACTCATCAGCATTTTCTGATGAACCGTAATCCGAAGTCCAAGCTCTACCAATCGTAAATTTATGGAAGCGTAGCATATCCATTACACCAACTGCCGGAAGTGCCGCACCAAATAATTCAGGGCGTTGGTTAAGAACTGCACCAACAAGCAATCCGCCATTTGAACCGCCTTGGATAGCAAGTTTGGAAGGTTGTGTGTATTTTTCTTTGATAAGAAATTCGGCGGCGGATATGAAATCATCAAATACATTTTGCTTCTGCAATTTCGTTCCAGCCATGTGCCATTTCTTACCGTATTCGCCACCACCACGTAAATTAGCAACGGCATAAATTCCGCCCATTTCCATCCAAGCCAGACGCGAAACACTAAAGCCAGGGGTTAGCGAAACATTAAATCCTCCGTAGCCATAGAGCAGAGTTGGATTGCCACCATCCATTTTGATTCCTTTTTTATGGACGATGAACATCGGAACTTTTGTTCCATCTTTGCTCGGATAGAAAACTTGTTTCACTACATAATCATCGGGATTAAACTTAACCTCTGCTTCGCGGAATTTCTCTGATTTACCGGTTACTAAATTGTAGCGATAGATCGTCGGTGGACGGTTATAACTTGAGAAAGTGTAAAACACCTCTTTATCAAATCTTTCACCATTGAAACCACTGGCTGAACCGATACCCGGCAGTTCGACATTGCGGACGAACTTTCCGTTGATGTCATAAATTTTAACTTGCGTGTAGGCGTCTTTGAGATATGAAAGTACAAATTGGTTATTGACAAAGTCAACTCCACGCAGAGTTTCTTTTGCTTCAGGAATTACGTCCTTCCAGTTTCTATCTTTTGTATTAACATCAACTGAGACGATTTTTGCCAAAGGTGCATCATTATCCGTTCTGAAATAGAATGTTGAGTCGTCATTTCCGACAAATGTATAATCCGCCACAAATTCACTCACTAAAGGCATAACCTTTGAGTTTTTTCGGGTTAAATCTTTGTAGTAGATCATATTTTTCGGCGAAGTCCCTTTGGTAACGTATATGATTAACCATTTTCCGTCTTCGGTTACTCCTCCGCCAACACCCATTTCTTTGTCATCAGGTCGTGCGTAGATTACTTTGTCTTCAGATTGAGGAGTTCCTAATTTGTGGTAATAGAGTTTTTGATTGTAATTGATTTTTGTGAGTTTTGATTTATCATCAGTCGTCGGAAAGCGTGAGTAGAAAACTCCTTTGCCGTCTTTGCTCCAAGAAACTCCGCTAAATTTTATATCTTTCAAGACATCGGGTAATTGCTTGCCTGTCTCAATATCCATAAAACGATATTCACGCCAGTCAGAACCCGCAACCGCAATTGCATAAGCTAAAGTTTTAGCATCATCGGAAATTGCGATTCCCGCCAGGGCGACTGTTCCGTTTTTAGAGAATTTATTTGGATCGATCAGAACTCTTCCTTTGTCATTGATCGAATCAGCAACATATAGAACATATTGATTCTGCAATCCATCATTTTTGTAATAGAAGTATTTTCCACCTTGTTCAAAAGGTGCGGAGTATTTCTCGTAATTCCAAAGCTCAGTTAGGCGGTTTTTGATTTTTTCACGTTCGGGAATTGTGTCCAAATATGCAAAAGTCACTTTGTTTTGGGCTTTAACCCAAGCTTTTGTTTCTTCGGAATTATCATCTTCAAGCCAACGATACGGATCAGATACCTTCACGCCATGATAATTATCAACCTGATTTACCGTTCTCGTGCTTGGATAATCCAATTTGCTTTGAGCAACAACAAGACCGGTAATAAAGATCGTAACTAAAAATACAGATAAAAATTTTGAAATCATTTTTTAATCAGAACCTCTTTCTTAAATTTTATTGGTATTTTTGAATTTTACTACGAAATTGGTCGTTAAAAAAATGTGCAATTTTGGATTTTATATTTAGATCATTAAAACTTGATGTCCATTAAGGCGAAATGAAAACAAAAAAAGACAGCTTATCGAAGCTGTCTTGGAGATTAGGAGTGGAGCATTTTAATTAGAAAACAGGTAAACTCTCTTCGTTGGAAATTCTTTCGACTTGGGCAGGCAATTCCTCTTCTTTGATAGTTGGAAGCCAAGTAGTTTGTTGATACAACAGGTCTTCCATTAAGTCGGGTGCAAGAGGTCTGGAAAATAGATAACCCTGACCGTAATCACAACCCAAATCTGCGAGAAGCGATAGCTGAACCTCTGTTTCGATACCTTCAGCAATAACTTTTTTCTGTAAGTTTTTTGTCAGTGAAATAATTGTTTGAAGCAACTGTGAATTCTCGCCATTTTCACCGGATTTCATTACAAATGAGCGATCAATCTTTAATGTATCGAACGGAAGTTCGTGTAGATAGCTCAAAGACGAATAGCCTGTTCCGAAGTCATCAATGCTAATTTGAACACCCAATTCTTTTAGTTTGTTTAAAACTTCAATCGTGTGTTCGGCATTATCCATCGCTGTGCTTTCTGTTATCTCAAGTTTTAGACAGGTTGGTGGCAAGCCGGAGTGTTTCAAGGCATTTTTTACGTCTTGTACAAGCCGCATATCTGCTAAGTGTTTGCCTGAAATGTTTACACTAATGATTAAATCCTTATACTCAGGCATAATTTTTTGCCATTTTGCTAATTGTGAGCAGGTCTCTTTCAAAATCCAGACTGTAATCGGAATAATCAATCCTGAATCTTCACTAACAGGAATAAATTTGGCGGGCGATATGAATCCCATCTCGTGATGATGCCAACGCAAGAGAGCTTCAAACCCTATGAGTTCTCCGTCTGTCAGAGAGATCAGAGGTTGATAATTCATCGTTAATTCTTCTCTTTCGAGGGCATATCTCAATTCGGTTTCCATCCGAATTCTTTCCAGATAATATGAGCGTATGTCTTTATCAAATACCTCTAAACCGACATTTTTCTGCTTCGCATGATGCATAGCTATATCCGCATCTCGCAAAATATCTTCTGGCTTAACGTGTTCTACATCAAATGGAGCTATTCCGATATGCAAATCAGAAAAAACTTTTGTGCCGCCGATAACGTAAGGTTGGCTGAGTTTTTCGTAAATCTTTTGAGCGGATTTTTTAGCTGCTTCCATCGAATCAAGATCATTGAGGATTACTGCAAATTCATCTCCGCCGAGTCTGGCGATCGTGTCTTCATCACGCATCAGACGCCTCAGTCGGAGTGCTACTATCTTTAGAACTTCGTCACCTACCGTGTGTCCTAAGCTGTCATTGATATTCTTAAAACGGCTTAAATCTATAAATAAAACGAAATATCTGTGAGAAACTTCTATTCCCAATTCCATTAAAAGATTGAGTCTTTCAACCAGATATGCACGATTGGGAAGCTCCGTCAGATTATCGTGAAAAGCAGCATATTCTAAATCTCTCTTGCTTTGTCTTAAATCGTGAGTGATCTGTTCTTCTTTTTCTAAAAGAACTTCAAGTTGTTGGGCGTGTTGCTCGGCTTCTACTGCTTTTTGATGAGCAATATTAGCTTTCTCCCTTTCAGCTTCTTCTGCTTGGTTAATTGATTCATTGATATTTTTAATCATTTGGCGGTATGTAAAATACGCAACACCAAAGATCAATACAGAAACTAAAGTAGTCAGAAGATCCCCGTATCTTAATAACTTAAAAGCGACACCTGCTAACCCAGCTCCGGCGATGTGTGTCATTGAACTAGAAAAACACACGTCCTTCCAAACGCTTACAAAATTAGCTTGATTATTCAAGGTATAAAAAACAGCAGCAAAACTTGATAAAACCAAAAACTGAACTAACGCAAGAATAGCTAACGTTGAGATTAGTGCCGGAGTATGTGAAAAATCTTGTGAAACTCCAAAACTTGGCAAAGCCTTCCACACCATAAAAGTAATAAATGTAGAAAGTGCGGTACTAAATATATTAAAAGGAATTGCTAAGGTACTGAAAAATACCTTTTTGTATTTTAGGTATAAACAACTGACTAAGGCTTCAAATGTGGCAAGCAGAATCGCTAATTCACCACCAAACAGCAGAAACGACAAAAATATCATCGTGTCCGCAAAGCTTAAGTTAGATTTAGAATGAGGCAGAGACAAAGAAAGCCTTGAAGTTATTAGCAAAGCTGAGACGATCAAAAACGTCGTCCACCAACTTAAAGCGTTTGAATCTAAATTAGCGATTGCGTAAATAACCGCAATGCCACCTAAGACACAAATACCGTAAACATAAATTCTAAAAGTTGTTTTATTTTGCATAAGGAAAGAAACAAATAAGTTTCTTGGTAGATACTCTGTAGCTGTACTGAGATTAAGTTTTAATTTATAGATGCGTGGTAGGAGATTAATCTCAAATTAAATTTTACCACTATGAATAAGGAAAAATCTAGTTTTTTCTTATTTTTGTAACCTCAAATTAACTTGTTCCTACCAAAAAAATCACTTTTCGCAACAATTTCAACAAAGTTCTTCAATAAATCCCTAATGGCTTTACCTAAAAACTGCGTCGTTAATGTATGAATCAAATTGTTATTGAATGATTAGGTGAGTTTTTGGGTGAAAACTTACCTTTTTAAGTGAAATAGTGTTTTTAGGCAAAGCCAAACTGTTGAGCTTTGCACAAAAATAGAAATCTGCCCATTATTACTAGCCTGTTGCACAATTATTATTTTACTTGCACAAAAATAAAGTAGTCTGCACAAAAATTAAAGCACAATAAGTTCGTGATATAATGTGAAAAACTCATTATCCATCTTCCATATTGCATATAACTTTGTTAGTATAATAGAAGGCGTGATATTGCATATAATATCACTATGTCTGAAGAACGGCTTGAAGAAATTGAACGCGAGTTAGTAAAACTCGATAGAATTGAAAGAAAACTTGCAAAAGCTGAACAAAAACTTGGTAATTTACGGTTTAAGGATTTAGCAGGCTTAGCAACCAAGTTAGGTAGGACTGAAAGAAAATCAAGAAGCAAGCATCGGATTTTTGAAAGTTTAAACCCTAATGCCCCTGAACTCCCTATCCCACATCATACCAAAGCGTTTGGAAAAGGGTTAGCGAAAAAAATCATTTCAACTTTGTATGATGATGTTTTTTGGGAAAGAGAGAAACTAGAAGAAGAGCGAAATTTTCTATTAAACCAAAAAAATGATGTTGACCACAGACGACAATATGATGGATAAAGTAAATGAATATCTCCAACAGTCTTATGCTAAAGTTTTAACCCAAGATGAAGATGGGGGATATTTAGCAGAAATTTTAGAGTTCGATGGTTGTTTTTCATATGGGGAAACACCAGAAGAAGCCTTAGAAAATTTAGCCGATGTAGCAGAAAGTTGGCTTGAGGCAACAATTGAAAAAGGCAAAAAAGTTCCTGAACCTCTTTCAAGTTATGATATGAGCGGGAAGTTTTTGCTCAGAATGCCAAAGAATCTACATAAACGGGCGGCTGTTTTGGCAGAACAAGACGGCGTTAGTTTAAATACATTCATAGTTAGTGCGATTTCGGAAAGAGTCGGAACGCACACTTTTATAAATGAAATATTTTCAAGACTGAATAGTATTATTAAGACACAACTTCCAGTAAGATTTATATTTTCAGAAAAGAATTTGTTAGCAACTGCGGAAACAGGAGTGCAGAACGAAATTGAGATAACGCCTGTGTCAGAAAATAAAGAACTATTATTAGCCAAAACATAAATTATGGGAAAAGCAGGTCAGTTTGCATTTGACCATAAAGAAGTGGTCGAAGCATTAATTAAATATCAAGGTATTCACGAAGGAATTTGGATGTTGCAAGTTAGGTTTGGATTAACAGCAGCTAATGTTAATACTGATAATTCTCCAAACACTCAATTGCCTGCCGCGATTGTGCCAATCCAAGAGTTTGGGATTGTTAAAACTGAAGTTGAAACAAGTCTTACCGTAGATGCCGCAAAAGTCAATCCTAAAAAAGCCCCACAATCTAAAAAAGACAATGCGTAAGAAGTAAAATATACAAGCCAATTATTTTTGCTAACTTCTTTAATTTCAACTATTTGAGGTTGATTTCACACTTGAATTATGATATTATGTGTGCAACAAAAATTAAGGAAAATAAAAGCACGATTAGTTGCGGTAACAACCAACCGTGCCTATTTAACCACAGAGTGAGCAAGCACCCTGTCGTCGAAGATTTATTGTGCCAAAATTCGCCTGTGGATAGCAAGGAGAATGACACAATGTTTTTGACTGAACGTCTAGCTAGAAAACACGAACTTCCACCCGAACCCAAAAAGAAACGCAAAACTTACCCTCAGAATTGGGAAACTTATAACGAAGCACAAATAAATGAGAAAGCAAGATTTTTAGAATTTCTATATTTGTTATGTCAGAAAATAGAAGATATTCCACGCAAAAAGGGTGCAGGAAGAAACCGCATTTCTTTTAAGGATATGGTCTTTGCAGTTGTTTATAAAACTTACACAGGTATTTCAGCAAGACGGTTTCAAACAGACTTAAGAAAAGCCAAACTAGATGGTTTGATTGAGAAAGTTCCGCATTTTAATTCACTTTACAACTATTTAGAATTGGAAGATATGCACTTTGTTCTAAAAGATATGATTACAAAAAGTGCATTACCATTAAAAGCAATTGAATCCGATTTTGCTGTCGATGCTTCCGGCTTTTCCAAAGGAACACGGTCAACTTGGATGCATCAAAAGTTTTCCAATCCACACGCCATTCAAAAGAAAGACTGGCTTAAATGTCATCTGATTTGTGGAGTTACTACTAATATTGTAACAAGCGTAGAAATAACCGAAGGAACTTCGCACGATTACAACCAATTTAAGCCATTGATTGAAGATACTTCAAAACATTTTGACATTGCAGAAGTAAGTGCGGACAAAGCATATTTATCCGCAGAGAATTTAAGGATAGTAGAAAATAAAGGTGGAGTGGCTTTTATTCCTTTTAAAGGAAACTCAAGACCAAACCATCAAACTAAGGATAAACTTTGGGAAAATATGTATTACTTCTTTAAGATGCATAATGATAAATTCAAAGAGTTCTATCATAAGAGAAGCAATGTTGAAACAACATTCTTTATGATTAAACAAAAGTTTGGAGAGAGATTAAAAAGTAAAACTGAAAAGGCACAGATAAATGAACTACTAATAAAAGTGCTTTGTCATAATCTATGTTGCGTTGTAAAAGCAGTCTATGAGTTTGATATTGATTTGGATTTTATTATGGAGTGAAACTATTGTTATTCCTTGTCTGTTGTAACTGGTAAGAGTGGAGATGCTACCTCAATAGATTTGCTTTCAGATTTTATTGATTTTTTTGTCTTAGAAGTTTCAACAAAATCCAAGATAGACCTTGTTAAGAAATACAACATTAAAATTAGCACACAAAAAAATGCTATCCAAAAATAAGGTGTATAAAAATCTTGTATGCTATCTGACAATATTGAAACTAACAAAGTCACCTCAATACCAACAGTTAATGTGAAAAACGTTAAATTCGTGGAGTTACTTCTTGATAACGCTTCTATCTGCTCTTCTGACAACACTTTCATCGTAACTCTCCCGTGCTCCACTTTGACTGTAACAGGAACTTGTGCAGATTCACGTTGAATAATTGTTGAACTATTGTTATCAGAATCCATTTCTTTATTGTGTATCCAAAAACTCTTTGAGCCCTAGCTGTATTAAATTTATAAATGCTGTGTTCCCACAATGAGCACAAACTAGTGCCACAGTTGGCATTCCACCACCGCCAATTACTATTGAAGTGCTTGGAAATTCGTGTGTTACTGGGAAAATTACAAAGCCATCCGATAGAATCCATTGACTTTTTCCACAAAACTGACATTTGCCCATTGGTTTTCGCTTTGATAATTCTTCTGAAATCCGATGGGCTAACTCGGACGTAAATTTCATATTGCGAAAGAATAAATCTAAACATAATAAAAATCAATTTTTGTGCAAAACGACCATCTGCACACTTATTGCTATTCCTGCACATAAATTTTCCTGTCTGCATATTAATAAACCCCTTTTATTTAATTGTTGTGCAAAGCCAAACTGTTGGTTACTTTGTATCCACTGATTACTTGCGTAACACTAGCAGGTTTTTGCTAAGTGTATATTTATCAATGGTTTAACGCGGTTTCAATTTTTTAGCTTAGATAAGTTGTTACCAATATGTTCAATTTATACACAAATTTGATTGTATAGTTTTGGACATAGTTAAATGCAATGTTTTCAGTGTTTTAGCAGGTGTCCGAATACCCAAAAAAGTTTTGGCACGGCGGTTGTAATAATAAAGGGCAAGAACAACATGGAAATTCAAACTAAAGAGAGGAGAGAGAAAATGAAAAACTTAAAACAAATCGCAAGAGCAACAACATTAACAGGAATCATTATTTTAACAACAATCGCAGCAAACGCAGGAATTTTAGTAAGTAAAGAATCAGCAGCACAAGCAACTAATCCTTGTGAAGAAAGTGATGTAATCACAACTACTATTGATGATGTACTTTCAACAATTGGAGTTACAGAAAGCGGAATTCTTTGCGGGATGATGATGTCTGACTAAGAAATCGAGATTGTCCTAACCCTGGGTAGGACCAAACTCCCGCAAAAACTGGAATAGCTTCGTTGAATAAACGAAGCTATTTTAGTCGTTTAAGAATAGATGTACGGGGAAAAAGAATTTAATGAAATAAGCACAATGTTTGAGATATTTAGAGAAGACTATGAATGTAATCTCTATATTGATGCTGACGCCGATATAAGCACATTCCTACAAAATATAGCGACTCTCATTAACGCATCCGACGTTGAATCTGACTCAGTTCATATTCACGAAGGTGATGTACTCATTTCAAAAAACGAAAATTATCATTGCACAAACAAAAAAAGCCCCGAAGATGGTTTTTTATTTTACCGTTACAAATTGTTGATCAATCCGAATCGAACTTTAGGTAAGAAAAACGCAATAAATTTGGTTACAAAATTGCTAAATTATGCTTGGTCAGAAGACTATCCGGCAGTTGCAGCCTGCAATTATGAATCAGAATTACCAAATGATGGCGGTTATAAAAGTGAAAACGTGCCAACACCTAAATAAAATCAATCAATCGGCAGACCGATCTTTCGTAAAATCTCATTAAATCTTAAATCATTTTTGATGTCATTGAATCTTGGATCAACTTTGAGGGCAAAAATATCTGGGTAACGGTTGTAAAAGGCTTTTTCTAAACATTCAAAAGTCTTATCAATTTCACCGAGTGCCGAATAAATTATGCCTTTGTATGTAGGCGGTATGTAGGCGGAGTTTTCTTCTTTTTGAATTTTTTCAATTACTTTTCGGGCTTCAATTTCATTTCCTGCACGGGCATTGGCGTAACCGATCATTGAAAATGTTTCTATATGAAACTGTATATCAAGTGTTTTTTGCAAAACTTTCAATGCTTCTTTATATTTGCCTGTTTCAATTAAATTAGTTCCAAGCAACAATAGGGCTTCATAATTGGTTTCTTCAAGGTCTAAAGTTTCTTTCAGTTGAATTATTGCGTTTTCGTATTGTCCGATTTTATAGAAAATTTTGGCGATGTTCTTATTATTCAGAGATGAGATTGGGTCAAGTTTCATAATCTCCTTTATTCCGTCTAGAGCTTCAGAAAACCGTCCACAGTTTGCGAGTAAATTTGCATAATAATAATGCGTATTTGCACTATTTGGATTTAAGACTAAAGCCTTACGAAAGTTTTTCTCGGCGTTTTCGACATCCCATTCGAGATACATTCTCAAGCAGCCTTTGAGGACATACAATTCGGAAAAATCCTGATTGATTTTCGCTGTTTTTTCTAGAAGGGACGAAATTTTACTTTTGGCATCATCGAAGGAAATTTGCTCATAAAAATAGAGCCAAAGATAGCAATCTGCCAAACCTGTGTAAGATAAAATGTTGGTTGGGTCGTGCGAGATAGATTGTTGAAAATGTTCGATTGCTTTTTGATAACCTTCGATTCCACCACGATTAAAAAAGTATCTGCCTTTGAGATATTGCTTGTAAGATTCGGCATTATTGGTAAATCTTTGCGATGTATCATCTTGAGCTGTGTTATTTATCTGCGTTTTGAGTTTTTCCGAAATAGCAAAAGTTATTTTGTCCTGCATTTCAAAAATATCTTCAAACGGTTGATTTAATTGTGTCCCCCAAAGCTGTGTCCGATCAGATGTTCTTGTAAGCTCAACACCAATTACCAGATTATTATTTATAACTCTCAAACGTCCCGTTAAAACCGTGTCAACATTTAATTTTTTACCTATCTCAACAATATCTATTTCTTTATTTTTGTATTGGAAAACGGCGTTTCTAGATAAAACCCTCAGATTCGACGAATAAGACAGATTATTTATAAGACTTTCGGTTAAACCATCAGCGAGATATTCAATTTCATCGTTACCGTTTTCATTTATAAGTGGGAGGATTGCGATAGATTGTGTTTCATTATTTTGCTTTGGAAACGTTTTAAATGGATCGTCATTTGCAGAATTGAGATTTTCCCATTCTTCTTCGCTTATTTCTGAAACTCTCGAAACAAATCTGTAACCAACATTTACAACCGTTTCGATAAACGGTTCGGATTTCGTCGCACCGAGTTTTTTTCTAAGTTTAGAAATATGTACAGGTAGGTTTCCTTCTTCAACAAAGCTGTCTTCCCAGATCGTATTGAGGATTTCTTCTTTTGTGATAATCTCGCCGCTTTTTTCAACAAGCATTAACAAAATGTCAAAGGCTTTTGAGGTTAAATTCAAATATGTCCCGTTACTAAAGAGTTTTCGCTCAATTGGATTCAGATAGAAATTACTGAATTTATAGATTGCCTTCGGGGCGTTTTTGTAAGAGTTTGATGAGTATCCTCCCATCTAAACCGACCTCCTAAGAATAGTGAGAAATACTATTTCGTAATTAATAATGCTGAACGAAATTAGCTAATTAATATGGATTAAGAACAATTAATCTGAATTAAAGACTTAAGTTTAGAGCATATTCTATCATTCATTTATTAATAAGGCAGACATAGGAGTATTTTTATTTGCTTGTCTTATATTACGCCAAAACTTCTCACCCTATGTCTGCTTTTTCCTTCTGTAATTTAGTTGAAACAAAAAAAATAAGAAACCTGATCTAAAACGCGAAACTGCTTTTTGGAATCAAGGTCTTCGGTTACCTCACTTCCTCACCGTGTTTTTTCTACTAAGCTTTGACAGCTTGATAGTGAGGCGAAAGTTTTCTCAAATTTTCTACAGCCTTGGGCAATACATCCAGTATATACTCAACGTCTTCCATCGAATTATCCTTCCCGAAACTAAACCGCACTGCTCCGCGAGCTAATTCTTCGGGCTGTTCAATCGCAAGAATTATTGGTGAAGGTTCAAGCGAACCGCTGGAACAAGCCGAACCTGTCGAAACTGCAATTCCTTGCATATCGAGGTTTATGAGTAAGCCTTCACCTTCGACATACTTAAATGTGATATTCGAGATATTTGGTAAACGTTTTTCTCTCTGACCATTAAAGATTACATCTGAGATTTTTTCTTCGACGCCTTTTTCAAATGCATCTTGAAGATTTTTTAGATGCTCGGAATTTTTTTCTAGGTTTTGTTTTGCTAATTCGCAGGCTTTTCCAAAAGCTACGATTGTCGGAACATTTTCCGTCCCGCCTCGTCTTTCTCTTTCTTGATGTCCACCCAAGTTTTGAGATTTAAGTCGGACGCCTCTTTTTACAAATAATGCACCTGCACCTTTTGGGGCATAAATCTTATGTGAAGAAATAGAGAGCATATCGCAACCCAATTCCTCAACGTCAATCGGAATTTTACCGATCGCCTGAACTGCATCAGTATGCAACCACATTTTATTACCGTTTTCTCTTTGATTTTTTACCAGATTACCAATTTCTTTGATCGGTTGAAGTGTGCCGATCTCATTATTTGCGGTCATAATCGTAATTAAAACCGTATCTTCACGAACTGCATTTTCAACATCTTCAATGCGAACTATTCCATCTTCATAAACGGGTAAATACGTAACTTCAAAACCTTTTTCTTTAAGTTCTTCACAGACATTTGAAACTGCCGGATGTTCGATTTTCGAGGTAATTATATGTTTGCCATATTGCTCATTCATTTCGCAAAGTCCACGGATGGCTAGGTTATTTGATTCCGTTCCACCGGAAGTGAAAATAATTTGATTTGGCTTAGCATTTATCAAATCGGCAACCTGATGGCGAGCTTTATCAACCGCACCTTTCGCTTCTTGTCCAAAGAAATGTATGCTCGAAGCATTTCCGTATTTTTCAGTCAAATATGGAAGCATTGCTTCGACGACTTCTTTATCGATTGGGGTAGTAGATGAATTGTCTAGATAAACTCTGCGAAACATAGTTTCTATTTTAACAGAAATTGGATATTAGACGCAGGGCTAATAACTATCATCCAGAACCTAACATCTCTACTAATCTTCTTGCCCGAAAAATTGCAATAAGATAATATATAACTTTGCGGCAAAACCCCGCATCTTAATGAGCGTAAGTTATTTTATATAAGGACTTTTAAGATGGATTTTACTACTAAAGAAATTTTCAAACGATACGCGAAAATGGCTGTCGGACAGACGATCTCACCGGTGTTTCTAAACATTCTGGTGACATCTGTTTGTGATATGCGTTGCACACACTGCTTTTTTACGGATGAATTAAACGACAGACCGCGTAAAAAGCTACAAATCAAGACACATGAAGTTGAAAAAATATCCGAAACTTTAGGCGGAAATTTAGGCGTTTTGGTTCTCGCTGGTGGCGAACCTTTCACACGCAAGGATTTACCTGAGATTTGTAATGCGTTTTATCGAAACAACAAACTCGGCTCAGTTTACTTGATGTCGAATGGACAAATTCATCCAAGAATTTTCCCTGATGTAACAAGAATTTTGGAAGAGAATCCAAATTTACATGTTACGGTCGCACTCGGGATTGACGGAATGAAAGAAGCACATGAAAAAATTCGTCAAAAGCCGGGAAGTTGGGATAAAGCGATTCACACAGCTAGAACTTTGCAGGATATGAAAAAAGAATATCCGAATTTGGACGTTCAAACCTGTACCTGTGTGATGGCTTCAAATGAAGATACGATTTTTGATTGGTATGATTTCTTAAAATACGATCTCAAACCAGACAAAATTAACATAAATTACATACGCCCTCCGTCAAATGATCCGAAAGAATTAGAGTTTGACCACGAACGCTACGCTGAACTTTCACATATGATTTTGGAAGACACCAAAAATGCGGCGTTGAAAAATAACTATGGTGGTGAAGGCGGTTTCTTTAAGGCAGCAGTTGATATTTATATGCATGATCTGATTGCCAAAACCAAAGAAACTGGCGAAGCACAATTAACTTGCTATGCAGGTTCTGCCGGAGCAGTCATTTATGATGAGGGGACGATTTCATCGTGCGAAAACTTGTCAGACGTAGCTAATCTTCGAGATTATGAATGGGATTTTCAAGCAGTTTGGAATTCTGAAGCAATGGAAGCACGTCGCAAAAAAGCAAAAGATGGCTGTTTCTGCACGCATGAGTCAAACTGTTACTACCCAAGCTTGCCATTCAATAAAAAGCATCTCATAAAGATCAAAAAACTTGAGCGTCAGATGAAGAAAGCAAGCAAGAAACTCGGACAAAATGTGCCACAGGGTGAAGGAGTTGCGGTAAAAGCATAGAACTCTTAGAAGCAGTTAGTCGTAACTAATTTTAATGCAACAAAATAATCCAAAAATTTTAATCATTTCTTCAGATACGGGCGGCGGACATCGTTCTGCCGCACAGGCTATTTCTGAAGGGGTGCAGAAATTTTGGCACGGTGAATCAATTGCTGTGCGGATTATTAAGGCTGTCGAGGATTCGCATCGCATCACCCGAAAAATGGTGAGTTTGTACAACTGGATTCTCAAACACAAACAGCATTGGATGAAGTATTATTATTGGTTTATTAACAAACTTCAGCCCGAAACTCGCCCGTTTTTTCTAGATAGAAGCATCGTTTTCTGCAAAGAACAATTTGAAAAATGGTTTCCAAATGTTGTTGTCAGCGTTCACCCTATGACTCAGCATGTTTTTGCAAGAATCCTAAAAGAGCTTAATCTGATCGGTAAAATTCCACTTGTAACAGTTGTCACCGATCCTTGTTATGGTTTCTGGAAAGGTTGGGCGTGTGACGAAGTTTCGCTATATTTAGTGGCAAATGAAGAGGCTAAACAACAATTAATTGATTACGGTGTTCCTGCGGAAAAAATTAAAATTTCGGGAATGCCGATCAATCCCAAGTTTTCGCCTGTTGATGAATCCGATGCCAAAGACGCACGCAAAGCGTTTGGTCTGGACGAAGAAAAATTCACGGTTTTTGTGAATGCCGGATACGTTGGAGGCGGAAATATACCTCAGATATTTAAAGAGCTTGTTCAAGGAGAATTGGACGTTCAAGCTATTTTTCTTGCAGGTAAAAATGACGAGTTAAAAGCCGAAGCAGAAGAGCTTGCAAAAACTGCCAAATTTCCAGTCAAAGTCATTGGTTATTCTGATGAAGTTGAGAAAATAATGCAGTCGGCTAACGTTATGGTTTCTAAGCTTGGCGGACTTTCTACCTTTGAAGCTCTTTCATGTCATCTGCCGATAATTGCTGATGCTACGACGCCTCCGATGCCACAAGAAGCCGGAACAGTTAATCTTGTTTCAAAACGCGGTGCCGGAATCTTGCTTGAGAAAACAACCGATATTGTGCCGACGATCAAAACTTTGCTTCAAGATTCCAATAAATACGATCAGATGAAAGAAGCTTCGGCAAATTTGACGATTCCAAATTCCACAGAAAATATAATTAACGAAATCACAGCTCTACTTCCCGAAAGCACTCAACAAAAACGAGCCGAGACGGTTTCGGTTTAACTTAAATTTCAGCCCTCGCAACTTGTTTATTTCACGCATTTTAATTAACCTTTCTTAAAGTTTTATTTTCATATTGCATTTATAAAATCGGAGATATTAGTTTTGAGTCTTTTATTGGAAGGAAAATGTGCGTTTGTTTCAGGTGGAACGCGCGGAATTGGTGCGGCAATTTGTGAAGTTTTTGCACGCGAAGGTGCGGATGTCGCCTTTAATTATCATTCGCGTGACGATTTGGCAGAAGAAGTTAAGTCAAAAGTTGAAGCATTTGGTAGAAAATGTTTGGCTTTTAAGGTCTCAGTGACTGATCGGGTCGGGATGAAAAAGCTAGTCAGAGAACTAACTGAGGCTTGGGGTTTTGTTGAAATTTTAGTTAACAACGCCGCTGTTAACAAAGCCGATTATTTTGTTACGACAACTGATAAATCATGGGATTGGGTAATTGATACAAACGTTAATTCTCTCTTTGCGGTAACAAAACCTTTCTACAAAAAAATGGTTAAGAACAGAAAAGGATCAATTCTCAATATAACCTCAATCGGTGCAATGAGTTCGCTTCCAACTTCTGTTCACTATGCAACCTCAAAGGCTGCAATGATTGGTTTTACAAAATGTCTTTCCCGCGAAGCTGCACAATTTAAGGTTGCCGTAAACGCAATCGCTGCCGGAATTTTCGATACAGACTTAGGAAACACTTTGCCTGATAGATTGCTTTCTGTTCACGAGAGCTGGGTTTCTCGCGGACGTTTGGGTAAGCCTGAAGAACTAGCAGAATTCGCAGCTTTTATGGTTAGCGACAGAAATTCATATATGAATGGCGAAGTTGTAATCGTTGATGGCGGTGTAATTACTTAATAATTAGTTTAATTACAACAAAAAAGATAGCAGAGATTTGACATCTTAATCTCAGCTATCTTTTTTGTTGACAAACTATTTCTAAAACTTACTCATCAGAAGAAAAAATATCAATAAATTTGAAATAAACCGAATATGATAAAGCAATCTAAAAACCTTTTATGCGGGATAACCGTGTTTTTGTTTTTGGTTTCAGTCAGTTTTTCCCAATCAGATCAGCTGCCTGATTCAACCAAAGAAAGATACAAAAATCATGAACAGTCAAAAATTTTGTACAGAAGGGCATTAAAAAAAATTGAGGCTCAAAAATATTTGGACGCTTACGACGAATTAACTAGATCAATCAAGTTAAACGCTGATTTTAGTGCTGCTTACCTTAAAAGAGCAGAAGTTCAAATCCAACTATGTATGTTTGAAGCTGCGATCAAAGACTATGCTAGAGGTGAAAAAATATCTCCTGCCGATTATAGATTTTCTTTAGGGCGAGCAAACATTTTTCTTACTCAGGGAGACTTTAAAAATTCTTCAGTAGAACTTGCAAAAGCTAAAAGTATATACAAAAAAGCTAAGGAAAAGGCAGATAGTGAGGACAAAAGGAAGTCTTTCTACTTTTCTGGAAGATCGCCTGAGAGGGATTTGGAGACCTTGGAGAAAAAACTCAATGATGCCAAGGAGAATAAAACTAGATACACTTATCCCTGCCAAAAAGAAACTGAAAGAGAATCACCATTTTTAAAGAAAAACAAAGGTAATCCACCTTTTACAAAAAAGAAGACCAATTTGTAATCAAAAACTTAATTGTCATAAGATTCATAAAGTAAATTATGCTTTACATAAATCAAAATCTTTATGAATCTTTTTGAACACGCCGAAGAAAATATCAAAGAAGAAATCGAAAACTTACGTGCTGAGATCAGACGGCACAACGAACTTTATTATCAAAAAAGCGAACCTGAAATTGCGGATTATGAATTTGATAAATTGCTTGAAAAATTAAAGCAATTAGAAGAAGAAAATCCGCACCTTGTCACACCGGATTCACCGACACAGAGAGTGGGCGGAAAAGCGGAAGGTTTTGAATCTTTTACTCACAAAGTTCCGATGATGTCGCTTGATAATTCTTATAATATCGAAGAATTACGTAAGTTTGACGAACGTTGCCAAAAACTGGCTGATGGCAGAGATTTTACATACGTCGCCGAATTAAAAATTGACGGACTTTCGATCTCTTTGCATTACGAAAAGGGAATTTTAGTTGCCGGTGCGACTCGTGGTGATGGTATTACGGGCGACGATGTTTTGAGCAATGTTAAAACGATTCGTCCAATTCCTCTCAAATTGTCAAAAGATTTTCCTGACGAGATCGAAGTTCGCGGCGAGGTCTTCATGCCTCGTTCGGTTTTTGAGGAAATCAACAAGGATTTAGCGGAAAAGGGCGAGAAAACTTATGCCAATCCGCGAAATTTTGCATCGGGAACTTTGCGGCAGTTGGATTCGGCGATAGTTGCTTCGCGGCGTTTGGATATGTTTCCGTATGACGTTTGGGCGGGCAATCAAAAACCTTTTGAAACGCACGAAGAGAATTTTTCGTGGCTCGAAAAGAATGGCTTTAACGTCAATCCGAATCGGGAAGTTTGCGAGAATATTGATGAGGTAATTGATTTTTGCAACAAAATTGAGACTTTGCGGGAGTCGTTTGATTATGAAATTGATGGTGTTGTTGTAAAGGTCAATGAAACGGCTTTGCAAGACGAATTTGGAAATACTTCAAAATTTCCACGCTGGGCAATTTCCTACAAATATCCGGCGATGCAGGCGACGACAAAACTAAATGACATAACCGTTCAAGTCGGACGAACAGGAGCATTAACGCCCGTTGCGGAACTCGAACCCGTTTTGCTTGCAGGGACAACAGTTTCGCGTGCTTCTTTGCACAATGAGGATGAGATAAAGCGTCTCAATATCAAACTCGGCGATTGGGTTTTAATCGAAAAATCGGGTGAAATCATTCCGCAAGTTGTTAAAGTAGTCGAATCAAAGCGAGATGGTAGTGAAAAAGATTATGAATTTCCAAAACAATGCCCGATTTGCGAATCGGATGTTTTGCGTCCTGAAGGTGAAGCCGTTACGCGTTGCACAAATGAAGACTGTCCCGCAAAAATAAAGGGAAGAATCGCTTATTTTGCAGCACGAAAGGCAATGGACATCGAGGGTTTGGGAAGTGTTTTGATTGAAACTTTGGTTGATAAAGAATTGGTCAAAGACGTTGCTGATTTATATAGTTTGGAAATGCAAACGCTCGCCGATTTTGAACGTATGGCAGAAAAATCTGCCACAAACGTCATCAATCAAATTCAGGCAAGCAAAGAAAGAGGCTTGCAACGCCTGCTTTTCGGCTTGGATATACGTCACGTCGGCGAAAGATATTCAAAAATCCTCGCCAATCAATTTCGCTCAATCGAAAACTTATCAAAAGCAACCGTCGAAGAACTCGACGCAATTCCCGAAATCGGTGAAAAAGTCGCTCAAAGCATCTATGATTATTTTCGAGGCGAAAAAGCTCAAAAGCTAATCGAAAGATTAAAACTATCGGACGTTAAAATGGAAGTTGACGAAGCATCCTCCGCCAATTTAGACGAAAGATTCGTCGGCAAAACATTTGTCCTAACAGGTAAACTTGAAAACTTCACACGCACCGAAGCTGCCAAACTCATAGAAGAACGCGGCGGACGAGTCGCTTCATCCGTCAGCAAAAACACCGATTATTTAGTTGCAGGGGAAAAAGCTGGTTCAAAATTAGCGAAAGCTGAAAAATTGGGAGTCAATATTTTAAGTGAAAGAGATTTAAATGAAATGCTTAACTGAAAATTATTTTTTTCCTAACCTTTTCTTAAAAATATCAATAAACTGATTTAACTCGCTAACGCCAAGTAACTTGGCTGAGATTAGAAATACAATTCCGCCTAAGCCAATTGGGACGAACGTTTCGATTAACTTGATTGGAAATGTTTTTTCGCCGAAGTAGTTTGTTAGATATTGGTACGAGAACCAGCAAACGACCGACATTATTGCGGAAGCGATGGCGATTTTGATAAAAGATGTGATTATTTTTCGGGCTTGGATGCGTTCGATTTTTCGACGCATTAGGATTATTAATGCGAAAAAATTTATAGTTGCGACGGTTGCTGTTGCGAGTGCTACTCCTGCGAAACCGTAACCAAGTGGGGTCTCTGGGGTGACGCCAACTGTTTTGAAGTAATTAAAAAGTGTAAAGCTCAGAGCGACATGAACAGCTATTGATGCGACGCTGACGTACATTGGAGTTTTAGCATCTTCGAGGGCAAAAAATGCGGGCGATAGAACTTTGATTGCTGCGTAACCTGCAAGCCCTAATGAATACGCGGCTAATGCTAAAGTTACTGCATCAGTTGAATTGGCATCAAATGCACCGCGTTCATAGATCAAGCGAATAATTGGCTCGCCTAAAACAATCAAACCGCAAGCAGAAGGAACAGTTAAAAGAAAGACTAGACCGACAGAATTGGAAAGAGTCGAACGAAACTTTTCGATGTTATTTTCTGAGCCAAGTTTAGCAAGTGTTGGAAGTGCTGCAACGCCTATGGCAACACCAAAAACACCAATCGGGAATTGCATCAATCGAAATGCGTAACCCAAAATAGCCATTGCACCGTCATCGCCAGAAACAATCATCGAATCAACGAGAACTTTTATTTGAACTGCTGAAGTTGCGATGACCGCAGGTCCCATTAAACGCATAACTCGTTTAACGCCTTTATCTGTGATACTCAAAAGCGGTTTAAAGCGGAATCCAACTCTGTAAAGAGATGGGATTTGAATAGCAAATTGTGCAAGCCCGCCAAACAATGTTCCAATCGCCATTCCCGTTATAGCCCATTGCTCCGGTGGTTTTGGAATCGTGAATTTTTCCGCAGTTTCCCATTCTCCTCCACTTAAAAAATAAGCAAAACCAAGTCCCGCAGTAATTGAAATTATATTAAATGCAGTCGAAGCAGAAGCTGGAATCGCAAAATTTCCTTTCGTGTTCAAAACTCCCATCGCAACTGCGGATAGGGAAACGAACATTATGAACGGAAACATTATTCGCGTAAGCCAAACTGCGAGTTCTGCTTTTTCGGGTGAGAAATCCTTTCCGATAAAAGCAACAATAAATGGCGAAAAAAGAATACCTATCAGAACAATCGCACTTAAAACAACCGCTAACAGATTGAAAACTAAAGCTGCAAGTCGCCAGGCTTCTTTTTCACTGACATTAACCTGATATTCTGTAAAGACCTTTACAAAAGCGACTGATAAAGCACCTTCGGCGAATAAATCACGAAGGAGATTCGGGATTCTAAATGCCACAATAAAAGCATCCCTTGCCGGACCAGTTCCAAAATAACCTGCAAAAACTGTTTCTCTAATTAGTCCGAAGATGCGTGAAAGCATCACAAAGGCAGAAACGATTCCAGCAGATTTTGCCACGCTTCTTTGTTTGTTGGGTTTAGTTTCTTCAGCTTTTGCTTCGACTATTTTTTCCAAGTTACTTGGGTCAGCTAGTTCTTCAGGTTCTTTATTTGATTGTGGTATGTCTTCGGGTTTGCTCATTTGTAATGCGAGAAAATATTTTAACCGAAAAGATTTTGCATTATTTGGCTGGTTTCGACAAGTGAAAATATAAAAAGGAAGCCAAGATTATCTCAGCTTCCTTTTTATTAAAATAAGTATTTGTTTATTCTTCAACTCTATATCTTGAGCCACGCGGATATTTAATTCTTGATTTTGCTAATCGTTTTTCCATTGCAACAGGTGAATAACGCATTGGAGTAGCTCCGCCGAGTTCATTCTGCACTAATGGAACAAAGAAGTTTTGGAAGCTTCTAAAGCGATTTACGTTACCTCTTTGATTGAATATAACAAATAAGAATTTTCCACGTCTGGTTGTGATTTCTCCGCTGAGAGTGCTAACACCACGGTCAGTTCTACGCAAAGTTCCCGTTTTACCAACTACACTTCCTAAATAATATCCTGTGTTAAAGCGTCTTCTAAGAGTTCCGTCATCTAAACCTGCAACAGGCATTACGTCAGAGAAAGTCATTCGATTTCTACTGAGAAACTTGCGGAACGTTCTTAAGAGTTTCATTTGGGCTCTCGGAGTTACACGATTTATTCCTAATCCGCTACATGTTTGGAGACTGAATTCGAATGGTGCAACGCGTGCATTCATCTGAACAACTCTTGCAACTGCATAAGCTCCTCCGAGCATATCGCCTAATCTCTCTGAAAGGAAATTATTGGAATAGCTCATCATTACTTTTACGATTTCACGTAAAGGAGCTGATTCGTGCGAGAAGAGCAATTTCACATTAGAAGGTAAACCTTCTACATATAAGCTTCCGGTTGTGAAAACACTTGGGATTACATCTACTTGACGATATATACCAGCATTGTTGGCTAAATATTTTTGCCAAGCTCTTTTTGCTGCATTTGTACGTTTTGCTCCATTGAGAGTCCTTACAAGAGAATTACCGGAACGTTGAGCTGACCCGCTGAAATTCATTACAAAGTTATCTGTAACGATAATGTCGCCATCAACTTTTCTAATTCCCAAACGATTTAATTCATTTGCAACTGTTACAGCATGTTCATAATTAAATATTGGATCACGTCCTGAAACATATAAGTTTCCATTCAAAGTGCTTGTAGATCGGTCAATGTCGCCATCTGTCCAGACTTTAGTTGAAAATCTAAAGTTTGGTCCGAAGGTTTTAAGAACTGCATACGAGGTGGCAACCTTTACATTTGATGCAGGGTTAAATGCGTGATTTGAATAGCTTTCCATTACGACACTACCATTTTCACTCTCAACTAAAACTCCTGAATAGCCGGGAATTGAAACCGAAGCCAAAGCCGGAATCGAAGTTCTTCTTGAAACTGCAGTTGATCGGCTTGCCGGCGAAGTTGGTCTCGAACTTCCGGTTCTTTTAACTAATGGAGTTGGGGTTGGCTTTGCTATTGTTCGAGGTCTTTTATCTCCCGATTTTATAGTTATATCTTGAAACAGAGGCTTCTTACTCTGGGTTTGGGCGTTTGTTTCAATTCCTACAAAAAATAAAGAAACAGCAAATACAAGACTTAACAAAAAAGCTCTTTTATTGGTAAAACTATTCATTATATTTCTCTTTTGTAATTGAGTGATGTGGTAGGCATTCATTGGTAGTTAGTTAGGAATGCTTCATAAAGTATAGCACATCACGGCTACTGCATTACAAGTCTTGATCTAAAAAGTATAAAATCAAGAAATACTCGTTAATAAGATGTAATTTTCTGAGTTATAGATGCTTGAGTTTAGAAAAACTTATAGCACCAATATATTTTACTTATAGATTAATAAATGTCAAAAAGAGAAGTATTTTCAAAAAAGTGATCATGTTACAGGAATGTTACAAATTATTGACAGTGAAGTACTGCCACAATAAAATCTAAGGACAAGTTGTTTGTGAAAAAAGAAACTCAACCCATAACAATTGAAAAAATAAAAAAAGCACACGCTGAGAGAGTTGATGAAATCCAGAAGAGGCTTTCTGAGTTCGATGATATTTGGAAATCTGGAAGTGATTCGAAACTTTGGGAGGAAATGGTTTTCTGTTTCTTCACTGGCGGTTGTTCAGCAAAAATGGGGTTAAATTCTATTGAAGCCGTCAGACCGCTTTTGATGAAAGGAACTCACGAAGAATTGACCCAAGCCTTACTTGGAAAACACCGTTATCCGAATGCCAGAGCAGGTTACATTGTTGCCTCCAGAGATTTTTTACAAGAGCATTGTGGTATGCGTCTGAGGGAGAAATTATCAAGTTTTGACGATGATCTTGAAAGACGCGATTGGCTCGTTAAGGAAAAAGGTATTAAGGGATTAGGTTATAAGGAAGCAAGTCACTATTTAAGAAATATTGGCTTTAAAGGTTATGCGATATTAGATAAGCATGTGTTAAGAAGTATGGCAGAATTAAAAATAATTGATGACCCGAAGCCACCAAATACGCGTTCAAGGTATCTAAAATATGAACAACTTCTAAAAAAATTTGCTGACCAATTAGGAATAGATTTCGATGAGATGGATTTAGTGCTCTGGTCTATGAAGACAGGAGAGATTCTCAAATGAAGCCTATTCAAATTTATCTAGTTAAGAAACAGGAATGGAGAAGAAATTATGAAAAGAGTATTTAGTCGTTTAAGTTTACTATTTAATCCTTTCCAAAAGAAAAATATAGTTATTCTATTGGTCATAACTATGTTGAGTTTGTCAGCAAACAACTTTGCAGGAGATGATGTTCAGAAGGTAGAACCAAGAGACACGAAAAAACTACTCAAAGAAGCAAAAAAACTCTCACGGAAAAGAAAGTTTGTCCAAGCTGAGAAAATACTTAAACAGATACTTGCCAGAAACCCTCAACATGCAAAAGCCAAATTAGACCTTGCATATATCTTACTCAAAAGACGGCATTTGCTTGATGCTTTTAATTATGCTTATGACGTAGCAGAGGCAGACCGAAAAAACTCCTACGCTTTTGCTGTTCTAGGAGCTATTTACCTAACTGCCGGAAACTTTGAGGAAGCTAAAAAGTTCTCAATGAATGCGGTTTTATTAAACAAAAAAGAGGCTTTGGGATGGGCAGGTTTGGGAATGTTGGATTTTTACGAAAATCGAATTGACAACAGCATTGCAAATTTAAGGGAGGCGGTTCATTTCGACTCAAGAGAACCAGATTTTGTATTTGCCCTTGCTCAGGTTTCTGCCCGAGCAGAAAAGTACAAAGAAGCTGCCGAAGCTTATGAAAGGTTTTTGCGTGTTTCCACAAAAAATGACATTGAAAGAAGAGACCGTATTAAGGGATTAATTAAGTTCTTGAGATATTTGGGCAATAAATCTTCTCTTTACGATGTGGGTGGCGAAAATCAGACTTTAGTTAAAATGCAGCTCTTAAACAATCGCCCGGTGGTAAATGTAAGACTCAAGAAAAAAGGTGAGGTTTTAAGATTTGTTTTAGATACGGGTTCAGGTATTTCGGTAATATCTGACAAAACTGCCGAAAGACTTGGAATAAAACCAATCACCAAAGGCGGGGTTGCCAGAGCACTAGGCGGCGATGGTAAATTTGACATTATTTATGGATTCTTGAGAAAGATTTATATAGGTGACGTAAAAGTTACAAATGTTCCCGTTTACATAAGAGAATTTCATAACAAAAAAGAAAATGTTGATGGTTATATTGGCTTATCATTAATTTCAAAATTTATTACAACTGTTGACTATGGCAATAAGACTTTCTCTTTGGTCAGAAAAGAAAAAAATGAGAATTCAGTTGCTAGAGCAGAAAAAGACTCTATGAGTTTGCCTTTGAGGCTAACTTCAAGCGGATTTTTAAGCGGACAAGTTCAATTACAAGGTATTAAATCACCTTTGAATTTCATTGTTGATACCGGAGCAAGCGTTTCAGTAATTTCAGAAGAGTTAGCTGGAACGGACGAAATGAGTCAGTACATCCTAACTGAAAAGATGCGTGTAATTGGGGCGGCTGGAATTACTGAAAATGTTTCATCATTTTTATTACCGAGGGTGACATTTGGTAATTTTTCACGTAACAGATTAAAAGCTATTGCCCTGGATTTGAATTTGATAAATGAGACTTCAGGTTTTGAGCAAGCCGGTATTTTAGGTGGTAACTTCTTAAAAAATTACAGTTTGACGTTTGATTTTAAAGAATCACGGGTTACATTTGTTCCAAACAGCAAGAAGTGATTTAATTTAAATTATTGAGTTTTTCGGGTTTTGGATAAGTTTTAGGGTTTTTTATAGCACCTAAAATTAAAAACCAAAACCCTTTTATTATGAAAAAAAGTTTGTATTTGGAAACATCTGTTGTTGGGGCATATCTAGATAATGGTGAGCCTTTTAGAAGGGATTTAACAATTCGTTGGTGGGAACATGAATTGAATGAATATCGAGCTTTCGTATCTATTTTGGTAAAAAGGGAATTGGAATGCCTCACCGAGCCGCACCGTTCCGGTTATTTAAATCTAATTAAATCTTTGAAACAATTAGATTTACCTGAGGAAGCTGCTATTCTAGCAGAAGGCTATGTTTCCAGAGGAATTTTCCATCGTAAATATATTGGTGATGCATTGCACGTTGCACTAGCTTCTGTTCACAAAATAGATTATCTCGTTACGTGGAACTTCGGGCACATCGCTAATGTGAGAAAACAAGCCAGAGTCAGACTATTTAATACAGCAGCAGGTTTTTTTGTTCCAATGATCGTAACACCTGAATTTCTTGTTCATACGCTCTGATTAGGCATTTATGCGAAGTTTGACCTATTCATCATCTCTATTTAATATCAAGTTATAATGTATCGTCGTCCAAAATTTTTAGAAATTTTATTAGAAATCCGTGAGCAGATGTCACGCGATGTTGATTATGATGTTGACTTATTTGCCGAAATGGTTCGTTCTGGAAAAATTGCGAGAAAAGAAAAGAAATTCGGTTTAGATAAGGTTAAAAATAAAAAGGACGACAAAAAAATCAAAAAGATTTAATTTCCCAAACTCAATTTAGTTTTTTGTGTAATGCGACGTGTTTTAATTGCAATACTGGTTTTAGCGATGCTGATAATTGCTGGAGTTTACGGCGGGTATCGTTTTAATGACTATTGGATTCATCGTTATGACGGTTTGATCGAACGTCAAGCAAAAGTCTATAAGCTTGACCAAAATTTAGTTTGGAGTGTGATCTACGAAGAAACTTATTTCAGAACTTCTGTAATAGGTGATGATGAAGAAGTTGGTTTGATGCAAGTCACACCCACAGTTGCAAGAGAATGGGCAAAAGAAACAGGACTCAAGGAGTTTGAAAAGAAAACTGCCCAAAATGTGCAAGAATTTTTAAGTGACCCGGAAAGAAATATCCAAGTCGGATGTTGGTATTTAGAAAAATTACGCACTAAATACCGCGATTTACCAGCTGAAAAAGCTATGATGCTGGCTGCCTACAATGCAGGTCCGAGTAGAGTTGAAGAATGGACTAAAGATACTGATAAAACAAAGTTGACTGAAAAGGATTTTATAGATCGTATTGGAATTGCTTCTACTAATTCTTACGTAAGTTCGATCTTAGAACGTTATCGTCAACTTCCTCCAAAAGAAAATACACCTGTTACAAATCAAAACTCATTTGAAGAATAGTTAAAATCCCGATGAAAATACTTGCCGCAGATTATCTCTTACCAATCTCAAAAGACCCAATCAATAAAGGTGCTATCGCTTTTGAAAACGACAAAATTGTTGCTGTTGACGAGAAAGAAAAATTGGTTGAGCAATTTCCAAATAGCCATGTAGAAGATTTTGGTGAAGCAGTAATAATGCCTGGATTTGTTAATTGTCATTCACATTTAGAAATTACAGTTCTCAGAGGCTTTTTAGATGAGTTCGATGACAATTTTTATTCTTGGTTGATAACTCTTACCAAAGCACGTGCAAAGAGATTAATGGACGAAGATATTGAAATTTCGGCTCTTTTTGGTGCATTAGAAGGGATGAGAGCCGGCGTCACTTGTTTTGGTGATATTGGGCGTTGGGGAAAAGCAGGATTGGAAGCCTTAAAGAAAATGGGATTGCGAGGAACTTTATTCCAGGAAACAGAATTCTCACCAGATAACGAAACTGCATCAAGGGATTTTGAGCAATTAAAAGAAAAATTCTTGTCCTTGAGAGAAGTTGAAACAGATTTGGTAAAAGTAGGTATTTCTCCACATGCTCCTTACACGGTCAGCAAAAATCTATTTCAGAAAATTTCAGAATATGCGATTAAAGAAGACTACCAAATAACGATTCACGCTTCGGAATCTGAACAAGAGCTCAATTTAATGCGGAAAGGAGAAGGTTTTTTTGCCAAAATCTATAAAGAGCAAGATATTAATTGGGATTCCCCAAAATGTTCAACGATAGAATATCTTGATTCAATTGGTGTTTTGCAAGCTAAACCCCTTCTCGCACATTGCGTTAAAGTTTCGGAGCAAGATATTGAAATAATCGCAAAAAGCGATGCTAAGATAGCCCATTGTCCAAAATCAAATACTAAGTTTGGTCATGGTGCAGCACCATTTGAGAAATTTCTTGATGCTGGAATCAAAACAGGTTTTGGAAGCGATTCGATGGCGAGTAATAATACATGCGATATTTTAGAAGAAGGAAGATTTGCGACATTACTAGCTCGTAGTCGTGTTGATAATAATCGTTTTATTAAAGCTAGAGAGATTATTGAAACTGCAACAAATGGTGGAGCAAAAGCTTTAGCCTTAGATAAAAAAGTAGGAACTTTAGAAGAGGGCAAACAAGCGGATTTAATTGTCATCTCACTTGATGGTGTGGCTCAAAAGCCTGTCTATGATGTTTACAACGCATTAGTTTTTGCTTCAAACGCAAGCAATGTTGTTCAGACAATAGTTGCAGGCGAAGTAATTTATCAAAACGGAAAATCTTTGACAGTCGATGAGTCAGAAATACTACAAAAAGTAAAAAAAATCTCTGGAAAGTTGCTATGAAACAAAGAGCTCTAATTATCGCAATTCTATTATCAATTACATTTACAATAGGCTGTTTTGCACAAATGCAAGCCGATACAAATGTGAAAAAAGACTCCAAAACAAAATTAACTAAAAGAAATAAAAAGGTGGAAAAACAAATTAATTTGGAAGTGTTAGCAAAAGGTAACTATTCAGGCATCGAAGAAGCTTTTATTTTCGTGGCAAAAAATAAAGATGACTTGAGTAGCCTTACGGGTCTGATTGATAATTTGGAAATCAAAAAGAAAGTTGATTTTGAAAAAAATGTCGTAATTGCTGCCTTTGCCGGAGGACACAGAACTGGCGGCTTTTCAGTTGAATTTGAAGAAACTGAACAAAGTTTATTTATAAATTTAAATAGCCCGCCTAAAGATGCAATGGTAACGCAGGCTCTAACTCAGCCATTCAAGATAGTTTCAGTGCCTTTAGAAAAATGGAAAACTAAGAAAATTGAGTTTTCTAAGACTTGGAAAAGAAAAGCTCAAGTTTACGAGGTAAAAGAAGGAACTTTTGAGTTTTCCGGCGGAATAGCTGGAATACGAAAAGAGTTTGATACTGAAGGAACAGTTACTGTTTTTCGTTTGAATAAATTTGCAACGGTGATTCTAAATTTGAAAGGAACTGGGAAGGAAAAAGAACGAACCTTCTACGAAGTAATGTCAGGAAAAGTTAAAGATGACATACTAATTTTTAATGATCTAAATGGCGGTAGTTTTATTGATAGTCCACATCCACCATTGAAGGCAATGACAACTTTATACGATAAAAAACTAGTAATTTCTTTTTCAACTGAAAATGAAAAATTTCCTGTTAGTGATGGATTTGAAGGAAGAGGTAGTTTGGAAGCTTATAAAACAGATTAGTTTCTAGCTATCCTGCTACGAAAAGGTAAAGCACTCCAGATTAGCTCACCTTTTTTATTTATATAACTAAATCCACATGGAGGTGCAAAAGATAACTTATTGGGAATCCTATTGAGGCACTCGTCTATACCCACTTGAGCAATACCTGAATTAAAAGGTAAAGCGGAATCGAAACGAGGTTTTATGACAACATTACCTTTCTTATTTATGTAGCCCCATTTATCTCCAATTTTTACAGCTGCCATTCCATTATAAAAGTTTTGAACAGTATTAAATTTCGGTTTAATAACTAATTGTCCACTACGATTTATAAAACCCCATTTACTGTCTATTTCAACCGGAGCTAAGCCATCGGAAAACCAGCGTGCTTGACTGTATAATAGTGGAATAGCTAACTTGCCGCTTCTATCAATATAGCCGAATTTACCACCGAGTCTTACTGCCGCAAGTCCTTGAGAAAATCCATCAGAATCATCAAATATAGGTGCTATAACTAAGTCGTCAAAAGTATCTATATATCCTCTTTTCCCATCTATTTCGACAATGGCTAAACCTTCGGAGAAATTGTAAGCACGCTTATACAACCTGGTTACAAGTCTGCCTTTTTTGTCGATAAAGCCAAATTTTCTATCTATCTTGATTCGAGCAATTCCATTAAAAAAGTCACTGGCAAATTCATATTTGATCGGGATTATAATTTCACCCTGACGATTTATAAAACCCCATTTATCGCCTTTTTTTACACGGGCTAAGTCTTCCGAGAATGCATAAATTGTCAGTTCTCTTGGTTCAAATAAGGCTTTGCCACTAGTGTTGATAATGGTCATATTTTTTTTGTCGGTTGCGACAACTGCTAGACCATTAGTAAAATAGCCGACTCGTTCAAATTGTGGTTTTATTCGGATTTTTCCGCTTTTATTTATAAATCCCCATTTACCATCTGCGACAAAAGGAAAGAGTTCTGTTTCTTTTTGAATTACGAATTGTGCAAAAACGGGTGGGAGCAAAATGAAGGAAAGGAAAAGCATCAGAGTAATTCTTTTCATTTTAGGTATTCCTCAAATTTGCTGGACGCAAAAAACGCCACTTTTATTGTAACACAATTGGCAAACAATGTTTAACAGTTTTACATAGGTGTTAATTTAGTTGTTAGCTTGTTCGATTTTTTCCAGCCCGTGCATAAGCTTTCCGTTTTCAGATAATAAAATTGCGAAAGGTCTTGTGCTAGGAAATTGAGCAAAAATTATCATTAAAATAACTGTGATCGGAACGCTCAAAATCATCCCTGTTATTCCCCAAAGTGTTCCCCAAAGTGTTAAAGCAATAATTACGACTAAAGATGAAATATTTAGGGAACTTCCCATCATACGGGGTTCAATAAAGTTACCAACAATTAATTGAATTGCTCCGACACCTATTAAGATCGTGAAGAAAGGGACAAAAGAATTATCGAATTGAATTAAGGCAAGGGAAGCTGGAAATAATGTGGCGACTAAAGAACCTATGTTTGGGATAAAGTTAAGAATAAAAATCAAAAAAGCCCAAAATACTGCAAAATCCAATCCAATAAATGCCATCAATGTGTAACTAGCAAAAGCTGTAAGTGCACTAACCGTAAGCTTTACTTTGAAGTAGGCTCTGATGGCATCATTTATATCGTTAATTACTTGTTCAACCTGATTGTATTTTTCTTCATCCGGAAAAAGAGCTTTTATTTTCTTAGGAAATACCGCTTGTTCAAAAAGTAAAAATAAGACGTAGATAATTATCAAAAAAGTATTTCCGGCGATACCTGATAATGTATTGAGAATACCGGAAATAAATGTGCCTAGATTTACGTTTTCGAGAAGTTTATTGAGATTTCCGAAAATATCAGGAACCCTTTCCGTGCCGGATATTTTGAAATACTGATCGGTATTAAAATTAAATATTCTTCCAAATCTTTCAATGATGTTGCCGACATTTTTTTCATATTTTGGAAGTTCTGTGAACATTTCTCTGGCATTTTCAGCAATTAAACCGCCAACAAACAGCAATATAAGAGCAATTACTAAGGTCGAGAGCATTAGGTTCGCCCATTTAGGTAGATATTTTTGACTGACTTTGAAACTTCCAAGCCAATGTCCTAAAGCATTGATTAAATACCAAACTAAGACAGCGATTACAAAAGGCACTAAAAGGCTTTCGCCTAAAATCAAAAGGGCGAAAATTGCAGTAATAATTAGCAATAAAGCAGCGACTTTAGTTAGAGTCATTTTTTTCGATCAGACCTTTGAACTTTTCTTGCTCATCAACAAAAAGCAGAAGTGTTTTATATTTACTTTTTATTCCGTAAAAGCCTCTGTATGTTTCTTTTTCTTTTAAACTTATTTTGGTGTTAAATTGCTCAATTTCTTTAAGAATCGCAACTTGTCTTACATCAGTTTTATCTTCAGTAAAAGTATTTGTAAATTCAATACTCTCGATATTATTTAGATCAATTTCGGTATCTCCAAACAGCCCGTAACGTATTAAAAGCTTATCTTTTGTAATCTCGATAGGTCTTTGAAGCATTGCTTTGATATGAGCAAAAATTTGGATTAGAACGTAAAGACTCGAAATAGTTAAAATCCAAGCAATAATTTCATTCCAGCGAGCAATAAGCATATGAAAAACAAAAGTTTCGACCGCAATTAGTAAAATTATTGCAGCATAGAGAGTTAGATTTCCACTTTTCTTGTGATAGGTGAAATTTTTTTCTGATGGAGTAAACTTCTTCCAGCTGACAAAAGCGTAGTAAAAAACTGCGATTTCAAAGGCGATGGCTTTAGCAAGTATAGGAATTGTTGCCGTTTTTTTTGAAACTTCTTGGATTATTTTATAAACATCAGTATGAGTTGTTTTTAGATTCCTATAATTTTTTACAGTTTTATAGACAGAATAACTTATAAAACCAACAATGCCGATTTCAACTATTGGCAAAATCCAAGTTTTTACCAATCCCAAATGATATTGCTGCTGAGGAGGAATCAAATAACTAGCGATTATCACACCTAGAATGAAAAATGGGACGACTGTTATTTTAGGTATATTGGTCTTTCGTATGAAAAATAAATATATCAGCGGCGAGGTCAGAGTAAGATCATAAGTAATTCCAATAGCTAGTTCAGGATAAGTAGAGAAAAGGGAACTGAAAGCCAGTGAAATGGAAAAAACTATGATTGCAAAGGGAATTCCGTAGGCAAGAAAATAGGTGCTTCGATTAAGTTTAATAGCATTCATCGCTTGCTATTATATACACAAATCTATAAATCGGAATAGAAAAACAAGCCATTTCCATTTAAATCATAAAACGAAAACTCATATGTTCCCCAAGAAGTTTTTTCTGGCTTCGAATTGATACCGCTTAAATTTTTATTTTGATACTCTTCAAAAAGAGCATCAACGTCGTCAATTACAAAACGCAATGAAAGTTTATCAACCGTTTCAAAAGACTTTTTGTCGTGCCATTGTAAATGTAATTCGATGTTATCTCTTTTAATCCCAGCGTAGTGAGGATTTTTTTCTGTGTCTTGAAATATCAATTCAAATCGTAATTTGTTTACATAAAAATCAATTGCTTTACCCACGTTACGGGCAGGAATTACTGGATGAACTGATACAAATTTTGGCATAGGTTATTTGTTATTTAAAGCCTTTTTCATTTCATTAATTAAATCTTTAGCTTTCCAATCATTTCCAAGTATGATTTTCTGAATTTTTCCTTCTGCATCAATTACAACGGTTCTTAGAGAATGATCAAATTGGGTTTTGTCACTTTCACTAATTTTGTAATCAAGCCCAATATAATCTGCTATTTTTCTGACGTTTTTATCTTCGCTGACAGCAACCTGCCAAATATCTGTATTAGCCGCTTTTGAATCTTTACCTAAATAACCGAGGATATATTTTTTAAGCTTTTCAGGCGTATCTCTTTTAGGGTCAAACGAAATGCTCAAAAGTCGGAATTTATCTTTCAATTCTTCATCTTCAGCAATTATATTAGCCGCGTCTGAAAAGTTTTTTGACATCAGAATACAAAAGTTTGGCAGAGGGCAATCGGCATATATAAATGTGATCGCCCAAACTTTCCCCTTAAAGTCTTTTGGCGAAACTGATTCGTTATCTTGATTGGTTAATGTAAAATCAACCATTTTCTTGCCAATAGTTGCAACATTTTCTTTTACTGGCAGAGGTTTTTGATCATCACGAGGCTTAGCAACGATGCCTCTAACATCAAGCCAGTATTTTCCCTTTAAATTGTCAACAACCAAAATTCCGGTTACTTCAGCACCCGGAGACAATTCATTTAAAACATCATCATCCTTAATTGGAAAATCCATCGTCATCGGTTCCATATAACCCGGAATTTCTTCATGAGCGATAGATGCTTCCTTTTTTTCTTTATTAACCGATAAAACTTTGCCTTTAAGATCGTATCTTTTGAGCTTCTCTGGAGGCGTCTCTTCCTCAACGACACCCTGACAGGCTGAAAATAATAAGACTGAAAACAAAAGTAATAAAATATAACGCATAAAAATCCTCTAATTTATTTCTAAGTCTTAATTTTCCTATATCCAAAATCTTTCGGCAAGCACACAGAAATTAGTAGAAATTATCTGAGTTTGAGTGATTATTTATTTACGTCTTTGAGGTTTTGATCGTACAGCATTTGGTAAACACGATAATTTGCCATCACTTTGTAAACATAATCTTTAGTCTGAGAAAAAATCACCTCAGGAACGTATCGGTCAGGATTTTCTGTGTTGGAGCGTTTATACCAACGCATCATACGATCTTCTCCGCCATTATAACTAGCGGCAACAGCAGGGGGTTGATTAGGAAAGTCTTTGAAAATTTTATTTATGTAATGTGAACCAAATCGTATAGCGGTTGGGGGATTATACAAATCGTCTTGCTGAAAATTATCAATTCCCATTTCTTCCGCCATTTTATTTGAGGTGTTTGAAATAAATTGCATCAAGCCTCTTGCCGCTGCGACAGATTTTATATTCGCAATATAACGGGATTCTTGACGCATAATTGAAAGCACAAAACGCGGGTCAACTTGCTTTTCTTTGCCGTATTTCAGAAGTGAGGATTGGTACGGTTTTGGATAAAGTAATTCAAGCTGAGTTCTTGGAATAAGATTAATTTGATAGTCTCCCGGAACTTTTTTCCAGAGAGGCTCAATATAACCGATTGCACGATTGGCAATATCTCCACGTTTGTAAAAAACTGCGAGTGTAAAAGCTGTGTCGGCAGGAAAATCAGAAAGTGAACCAGTATTATTTGAAAGATTTTCTCTTAAAGCTGTTTCGAGTTCCGGTGTGACTTCATCATACAATCCCAAAAACAAAAGCTCGTCAGCGATGTTTTTGTGAGATTTGATTTGATTTTGTTTAGGGGGTTGCAAGACTTCTTTTCGACCAAATTCTAAAAGTTTTCCATTAGGGATTTTTTCATAATCAGGGAGCAGGGAATATGCTCTCGAAATTCTTGCTAAGAGCTGTTTTTTTGTGTCAGCAGTATCAGTCAGACGAAAGGCTTTATTCGCCGCACTGGAAATCTGTTCAGCATTTGAATCAGTTAATGTTTCATTTGAAATGGAGGAGTATTTCTTGAATTTTTGTTCGATAAGGTTTGAGGTCTGACTGTTTTTAGCTAGCTCTTCTAGTCTTTCGGTCGCACGCCAACCATAATAATTTTTTAAACCATCTTCTAAAGATAGATAAACCTCGATTGCTTCTTCAAAACGCTTGAGTTTTTCAAGAACGAAACCTCTTAAGAATGTGACTTCTTCCTTGTTTGTTCCGCCCGCAATTCTGACTCCGCCTAAGTTTGGCATATCTTTTAGTTTTTCTAAATCTCTAATAGCCGTTTGCCAATTTTCCTGTGAGATATGAATTCTGATTTGTGAGAATAGTGCGACGGCTTCGCCCATTTCGCCTCGGAACTTTTCTTGAGCTTTGGCAGTCCAATTCAAAGCGTTTGTTAGGTCTTTTGCATCACGATAAGCGTCAATTATGTTTAGATAAGCTCTCTCTAAATTGCTTGCATCTGGATTTTCAGTTATATATTTTTCGTAGCGGGAAACGGCTTCTTGAGTTTTATCCAAATTAGCGTAGTTTCCAGCTGATTGGTAAAGAGAAGAAGCCGAAAGTTTGTCTTCCGGGTATTCTTTTTGAAGTCTTTCAAACCATGTGACCGCATTTTGATAGTCTCGTTCTTGTCCAAACCCACGACCGATTTGGTACATAGAAATAGGAACTTTTGAACTGGTCGAATGATTTTTTACAATTGCTTCGTAATGCAATCTGGCTAAATCAAAGTTGCGGTTGAACTGATAAATTTCAGCACGCTTAAAATGTTCTTCATCGGATAAACTTGGAACTTTTTTTCCGAGATTTTCTTCTCCAATTTCCAGTTTGTCCAAACCTTTCGCTCCGGCAAGTGCGAAATCATCGGGCTGATTTTCTCTAGGTGGATTATTTACTAATTCGTTAAAAACTTCCTTAGCTTTGTCTATTTGATTATTCAAAAGATAAGCTTCGCCAAGTAAAACCAAATCTTCACGTGGTTGGCTTTTGTTAAATTCTTCGATCGAGTCCTTTACTTTTTGTGTGAGTGAATCATCTTTTTGGGTTGCAAACGCAGAATAATTTCCATTCAAAAGCTTTATAGTTTGTGAATAATTCTCACTTTCAAAATGACTTCTTGCAAAGCGTTTTTTGATAGCATCTTTTAACAGGCTTTTTTCAGCAATCAAAGATAATTCTTGCAGATAAATTCTCTCCATTAGAAGGTTTCCCATTGAACGCATAATCTGAGAAAGATGCCATAAGGCATACTCTTTTAGAATTGAATTTCTGTTTACAACGGCTTGGTAATTAGCAATCGCATTTGCAAAATCGCCATTCTTTTCTGACATTCTTGCAAGCAGATAGTCATAATTGTTTGCCTTAAATATATCGGCATTGTTTTTTTGAAGATTATTTAATTGAGAAATCGCTTCCTTTAAGTTTCCTGGCTCAATGCTTTGACGGATTGATTTGTGAGTTTCGTTTAAGTTTTGGGGAAAAACGCTGAACGGAAGGAGAACAAACAAAAGAAACAAAATTAAAGGCTTATATGGTGGCATAAAATTCTTAAAAGATTATAATCTACTTGAAATTCAAAATCTTACTAATCTTATCAAATAAAAATGGAAAAACGAGCAGAAATTTTAAGTGGTAAAGTCTTTGCGAAAGCAATCAAGGAAGAAGTTGCGGAAGACGTAAAAAAATTAAAAGAAGAACATGGCATTAATCCCTGTTTAGTAGTTGTCAGAGTTGGAGAAGACACAGCTTCTGAAGTTTACGTCAACAGCAAGGTAAAAACGGCTGAAGAACTCGGGATAATTTCTGAACATAAACATTTATCCGAAGAGACTTCGCAGGAAGATTTACTCGCAGTTGTTGAGGAACTAAACAAAAGGGATGATGTTGATGGCATACTTGTCCAGTTACCATTACCAAAGCAGATAAATGAAAAAGTTATTCTAGAAAAGATCAACCCTGAAAAGGATGTTGATGGGTTTCACCCTGTAAATGTTGGGCGTTTATCACAGGGGCAAGAGGCTTTGACACCCTGCACACCTGCCGGAGTTATAGACATGCTCAAGCGAGCAAATATCGAAATCTCGGGCAAAAACGCAGTTGTTGTTGGACGCAGTAACATTGTCGGAAAACCTATGGCAATGTTGCTTTTGCACGAAAATGCAACCGTTACAATTTGTCATTCTCGCACAAAAGACCTTGCAGGAGTCTGTTCAAATGCCGATATATTAGTTGCCGCAGTTGGTGTAACCGGCATTATTACAGACAATCACATTAAGGAAGGGGCTATCGTTGTTGATGTCGGGATGAATCGCTTAACTGATATAGAAGAGGCAAAAGGATTTTTTGGCGAAGATAAATTAGCGAAACGCTTGAAAACAATTGAGAAAAGAGGTTCGACTTTAGTCGGTGACGTAAACCAAAAAGCAGCGATGGAAAAAGGCTCCTATTTTACGCCTGTTCCGGGTGGGGTAGGGCTTTTAACTGTGGCGATGTTGATGAAAAATACGATCAAAGCCGCCAGAATGAGAAGATTAAAGTAAAGAAACAATAAACTAAGATTGACGATAATTGACTTAAGGATTTAATACTTCGTCAACTTCCGAAAAAAAGAAAAAGTATATGAATTTTGAAGAATATCAAAAAGAAGCCGGTACAACTGCACTCTATCCGAGGCGTTTAAGTAACTTGGAGTATCCGACACTTGGGCTGGCAGGCGAGGCAGGCGAAGTCGCAAACATTGTAAAAAAAATCCAAAGAGATTTTGATGGTGAATTAACTGACGAGATACGACAAAAATTAAAAGATGAACTTGGTGATGTGCTTTGGTACATCTCGGCTTGTGCCGACGAATTGGGTTTAACTTTACAAGAAATTGCAGAATTTAACGTAGGGAAATTAGCGAAGAGACATAAAGCCTAAATATGCTCGAAAAAGGCTCAAAAATTGGTGATTACACTTTACTGGACTTTGTTGGTTCAGGAGGATTTGCTGATGTCTGGAGAGCCGAAAAGCGTACAGCGTTAGACAAAAATGATTTTGCATTAAAATTCTTTCGCCCTAAAAGCGATGGATTGGAGTTTGACAAAATTGATAAAGAAATTAGGGTCTGGAAACAACTCAAAGGTTTACCGCACATAATTTCCATCACGGAATTAGATCAGTTTGAAGATTACGTTTATGTAGTTAGCGATTTTGCCAAAGGCGGTTCGTTAGAAAAGTATTTAAGAAAAAATAATGGGAAAGCTAAATCCATTGAAGAGGCTGTGCAAATCACTATTGAAATTCTGACAGGTCTGGAAAACTTACACGAAAAAGGCTTTGTTCACAGAGATTTAAAGCCTGACAACATACTTATAATGAACGGTAAGCATTGTTTGGCTGATTTCAGTGTTTCACGCAAAATGAAGTCGCACTCAAAAGCAACTGGAACTGCCGGAACTTTTGAATATATGCCGCCGGAAGCTTTCGACAAAAAGCCTTTGATTTCGGCAGAAACAGACATTTGGGCAATTGGTGTGATTTTGCAAAGACTATTGACAGGAAAGCTACCATATCCGCAGGATGACCAGCCTTCTTTAATAGCAGCAATTTTAATGTCAGAACCTGAAAGAGCTTCTGACAAGTATCCTAAACACCTGCGTTCAATCATTAATAAAGCTTTGCAAAAAGAGCGAACCAACCGTTTTCAGTCAGCTAAAGAGATGAGAGCGGCTTTAGAAAAACCTCAAACGAACATAGAAATTAGTCAAAGCAAATATATGGAACCTAGACCTCCTCAAAGGAATACGGCTCTTTTAAACAAAGAAGAAATTCAAAAAATAGAAAAAGTTGAAGAAGAAAAATCTATCCAAATAAGTTTGACCTCATCTGAAAAGGACTCCTTTCGAAAATCTTCATTCGATAAACTATGGGAAAACAACAACTCTGTAAAAACAGACGGAGAATCTAAACGCGACCGAGCATTTTATTACAACGCCCGCGGTTTGGTTTATGAGGATAAGGGACTTTTTACCAAGGCAATAAAATACTATAGTCGGGCTATTAAATTAGAACCCGAATGCTTTTTTTACATCAATCGGGCAAGAGTTCACAAACTTCAGGGTAACATTGAATTGGCAGGTATTGACTACCGCAAAGCACTCAAAGCAAATCTCAATCTTGAATTAAACAAATCAAACCCTAATCTTGAGCAAGCAATAAAAGCTATGCAAGAAAAAGGAATTAAGGGTATGAAGCAATATATCTTTGAAACAGAAAAACAAACTGAAAATCTGGAACAAATAACTGTATCTTAGTCTGAAATCATTTATAATTCTTACTTTCGAGCTGATTAAATAAGAAATATTTTTCAAAAAATGTTAAAAGTTGGTTTAACTGGTTCTATAGCAGTCGGAAAAACTTATGTTTGCGAAGTTTTTGAAGGACTTGGTTGCTTTGTATTGGATGCAGATCAGACGGCGAGACAAGTTGTTGAGCCAAACACTAAAGGGTTGCGTCTAATTGTTGAGTGCTTTGGTGATGAGGTTCTACAAGAAAATGGTGAGCTGGATCGTGTAAAGCTTGGGAGCATTGTGTTTAACAATGGAACAAAGCGACAACTTTTGAATGAAATTGTGCATCCATTAGTTATCGAAGAACAGAATAAATGGCTTGAGCAAAAAGAAAATGAAAAGCCTGATGGAATTGCAATAATTGATGCTGCTTTAATGATAGAATCTAGAAGCTACAAGCGGTTTGATAAATTAATTGTTGTTTGGTGCGATTCTGTTATACAATTGAAAAGGCTGATGTTACGCAATAATTTAAGCGAAAATGAAGCCTTAAAAAGAATAAACGCTCAAATGTCACAAGAAGAAAAAAAATCCTATGCAGATTTTTTGATTGATACCTCAGGAGGATTTGAGGTATCAATCAAAAATACTGAAAAAGTTTTTTTAGAATTAGAAAAGATAAACAAATAAAGGGTTCGGATTTAAATGAGAAACGGAATAGGCAAAATTCAAAGTAAGTTTTGGGTTAGTCCTCGTACATTCTTTGTTTATTTGATTCTACTTTCTGTAATTCTAATCTCATCTTGTACGGAACTTGAAAAACCCAAAACCGAAGATTTTTATTCTGATTCTACTCCTCCACCTAAACAGGAATTCCGTTGGAGCAATGGCAAAATGCCAAAATCATTTGATCCTGCTTTAGCTTCGGCTCCACCTGAAACTGATATAGTTCGTGCTATTTACGATGGCTTGACCGAAATTGATACAAATACACTAAATGCCACTCCATCAATTGCTACAGATTGGAAAAGTTTAGAGGATAACAAAGTCTGGACATTTAACCTGAGAAAAGATGCAAAATGGTCTAATGGTGAAAAGGTAACAGCCAGAGATTTTGTTAGGTCTTGGAAGCGTTTAAGTGAAATGGGGGATAAAGTCTCTCATTATGAATTACTAAAAAATATAGTTGGTTTACAACTAGAAACAACAGAACCAAAAAAATCCGGCAAAGACGTATTTTTAAAACAGAAAAAGACAGAAATTCTTAAAGATAATCCCAATAATGGATTAAATATTCCATCCCTAAAACCTGACTTAAACAAACCAGCAGATCCAAATGTAGTACCGCCACCACCACCTTTACCTACGCCTGTTCCTAAAAAGAAAAAAGAAAAAATTGGGGTTGAAGCTATTGGGGACTATGCATTAAAAGTAACTTTAATAAAGCCTGACAAAGATTTTCCTAAATTGGTAGCTCATCCAATTTTAAGACCCGTCTATGCTGCGGGGAAAGAATTTGAGGATGATAAATTAAATTCAAAAATAATTACTAACGGTGCTTTTAAGGTTGCTGAAGTTTCAAAAGAAGGGGTGACGCTTGAAAAGGCACAGAATTACTATAATAAAGATAAAGTAAAATTAGATAAGGTTTATTTTGTGCCTGCAAAGGATGCTGATAGTGCTTTACAAGCTTATCGAGATGGGAAAGTTGATGCGGTTACAAATGCAAAGTTTGAGCCGCTTGCTCTAAAGCTTTTAACCCCATATTACGATTTTCGACGAACTACGCACAGTGCATTAAATTTTTACGAATTTAATAGAAAAAATACTCCGTTCAATGACAGGAGAGTTAGAGAAGCATTAGCAATTTCAATTGACAGAGAGCGTTTGACTGAAGATGAATTGGAAGGGGCGACTAAACCTGCACTAACCTTCTTGCCATTTAAAAAAGGCGAAAACAAAATAAAATTCAAGCAAGATATAACAAAAGCGAAAGAACTTTTGTCAAAGTCAGGTTTTCCTGAAGGTGAAGGATTCCCAAAAATAAAACTTGTAATAAACCGTAATAATACACAAAAAAAAGTTGCCCGAACTGTTGCTAAGATGTGGAAGCAAAATCTTAATGTTGAAACAGAAATCATTGAGAAAGAATTCGATGAGCTTGAAGAGGTTAAGAAAAGCGGTGATTTTGATGTAATCAGACGGGGAATAGTTTTGCCTACTTCGGATGAAACTGCTAATATGCTTGCTATTTTTGCTCCTAAAGAGAGTTCGAAAATCAAAAAGATAATAAAAGAAGAGGCAGCAAAGAAAGTCAATAAGCCGACGATTGAGGAGAATACAAATACTTCACGGAAAGATGCTGAAACGAACAGTACAAATACTTCCACAAACTCAGTTGAGGCAGATTCAGCTAAAATAGATGAGCAAAACCCGAATAATTCTGATAGCGAGTTGTTGGTTGATATAGGGGATGAAGAAATAATTTTGACGGAAGAAGAAGCAATAATCGAAGTTCCCGCCATTCCGCTTTATTTCCCGACCAGTTATTCACTTGTAAAACCTTATGTTGAAGGTTTTGAGATGAATAGTTTGGATGCACCTCTTTTGAAAGAAGTTAAAATAAATAATAATTGGCAACCGAAAAGAGAAGGCGGCGAATCATAAAACCTAACTAATTAGCTACAAAGTTGGTTATTAATTTGTAATTTTGAATTAAATTCAAAGGTTTGTAAGCCAATTATCTTAGTTAAAAGTTTTCTTGCTTGAAATCCTAATTACGTGATAAGTTTAACGAATAATTCTAAGGATTATTATCCTTCTCTCCTTAGCTTATAAAAAATTAGGCTTTCGAAAATTAGTAGTAACACAAAAGGAGCGTAAGTTATGACGCGTATATTTACCAGCCGTATCCGTATAGGAATTGCTTTAATATCTTTGTCTGTTTTTTTGGTGAGTTGTACGACTCAAGCAACAAGCAAATACTGGGGACAGGTTGAGGTTCCAAATGATAACAAAATGCGTTACATCACAGGTTCTGAGCCTGAATCCCTCGATCCGCAATTTGTAACGGGACAGCCTGAAGCCAGAATTTTGATCGGTATGTTTGATCGTTTGGTTGAGTATCATCCAAAGACTATGCAACCGATTCCTTCTTTGGCGACGCATTGGGAAGTTTCCGACGACTTAGTAAATTATACTTTCCACTTACGCAAAGGTGCTAAATTTTCAAATGGCGATCCCATAAAAGCCGATGATTTTCTATATTCATTCCGCCGTGCTTTATCTCCTGAACTTGCTTCCAGATATGCATTTATCGGTTATGAAATTAAGTATGCTGAAGACTTTAATTCTGCGAAGTCTTTTGTAAAAAAAGACGGAAAATTTTTGTTAGCTAAAGATTTTGAAGAAAAGAAAGATGACCAAAAACAGCCTATAGCAAAAGACAAGCCAGATGTTTTGAAAAAAGAAACTGTAAAAGAGTCTGCTCCAGGAAATGACGCGAAAAAGCCTGAAAGTGCGGACTCAAGCACAAAGATTGATGCTAACGAAGAAAAGAGTGTTAGCGAATTTACAAAATATATTAATTCACCTGCCCGTTTAACTCTCTCAAAACCCGATCCTGAAAATAAAGAATCCATGGAAGCCCACGAAAAGCTTTTGGAAGAAAAGCCTGGGTTAAAGGAGGCACTTGAAGGTGCGGAGTATGTTCAGATTAAACCAGAAGATATTGGTGTTGAGGTTTTAGATGACCATACGCTTCGCATAACTTTGAAACAACCAGCTCCTTATTTTGTAGGAATGCTGACACACCAATTCTTCAGTGCTTTGCACAAACCGACGGTTGAAAAAGAAGGTTGGCAAGAACCTGAAAACGCTCCGAATATGGTTGTCAGTGGTGCGTATAAAGTTAAAGAGTGGAAACCTTACGATGAGTTAACCGTTGAGAAAAATCCAAATTATTGGGATGCTGACAGAGTTAGTCTTGATGAAATCGTTTTTTATCCGATGGATGAACAAACGACAATGATGAACATTTATAAAGCGGGTAGAGTTGATGCACTTTATAATCACACAGTTCCCGCTGCTTGGAATGAATATATCAGAACATTCAAAGACGAGTATTTACTGCATCCGGAAGTAGCGATTGAATACTACACATTTAGTGTCAAGAAAAAACCTGTTGATGATGTAAAAGTTCGTAAAGCATTTGGTTTTGCAATTAACCGTGAAGCCTTAGAGGTATATCGCAAAACCGTTAAAAAATCTGTATCTTTCACGCCCGAAGGGATTTTCCCAGAATATGAAGAAGCTCGTTCGCGTGTTTGGGAAAAACTTAGAAAAGAAGCCAGAATTCCTGACGATGAATGGGAAAAACGCTATTACAATCCGAAAAAAGCTTGTGAGTTAATGAAGGAAGCCGGATATACCGTCAATATGGAAGGCGAAAAATGTAAGGTTACAGATTTTCCTGCTGATGAAATTCAACTAAGTTACAACACGGCAGAAAGTAATAAGCAAGTCGCAGTATTTGTTCAACAGCAATGGAAGCAAAATCTTGGTATTGAAGTCCAGCTAAAAAACATGGAATGGAAAACATATTTGAAATTCCGTTCAGCGGTTGAATATAAAGGAATGGCAAGAGCCGGATGGGTTGGTGATTATATGGACCCATACACATTTTTGAGCCAATTCTATTCACCGAAAAATGACAGTTCGACCGGTTGGTGGGATCAAAAATATGACGACTTGCTTGATGAAGCAAACAACACACGCGATCCGGTCAAGCGGTACGAAAAAATGGCTGAAGCCGAATTTTATATGTTGCAAGACCAACCGGTTATTCCGCTTTCGACAAATGGAACCAGTTGGATGAAGAAGCCATACGTTAAAGGAATGTATCCGAATCCGGGAACTATGCATCCGTGGAAGTTCATTTATTTTGAAGAAGATAAAAGCAAATGGGATTCGAATGTGGATAACATTCTCAAAGAAGAAAATCCTAAAACTTATGCACATATAAATGATTTGATGAAGACTCAAATAGAATTTGAGAAGTCAAAAAATCCAGAAGCTGAAAAAGATTCCGATTCAAACAAAGCAGAAGAAGAGTAAATAATAAATGTTAAAATTTATCTTAAAACGACTGATAATTATTATCCCGATGGCTTTGCTGGTTGTTACCGTTACGTGGGGATTGATTCGCATCGCACCGGGGAATTTTTATTCAACTGAGAAAAATTTACCACCCGCAATTGAAGCCAACATCAAGAAAAAATATGGTCTTGACCAGCCTTGGTATGTTCAATATGGAAAAATGATGTGGAACATCTTGAAGCTCGATTTTGGTGATTCGCTGAAATACGAAGGACAATCGGTTAATGAAATCATTGCTCGTCATTTTCCATATTCCGCGACCATCGGTATTCTGGCATATATCTTGGCATTGATACTTGGTTTGATTGCCGGAATAATAGCTGCACTCAAGCAAAATTCATTTTTTGATTATTTTTCGATGGCTTTAGCAATGTTAGGGCTTTCTGTGCCTAATTTTGTTCTGGGACCAATTCTAGTCTTATTCTTTGCCCTTGGACTTTATATTTTGCCGCCCGCCCGTTGGGGAGGACCTGCATATTTGATTATGCCGGTCATAACTCTAGCGATGGTTTATGCAGCTTACATTGCACGCCTTACTCGTGCGGGAATGCTCGAAGTTTTACGTTCGGACTACATCAGAACTGCACGAGCAAAAGGTTTAAGCGAAAAGACCGTTTTACTCAAACACGCTTTGCGGGGTGGAATTATTCCAGTTGTTTCATTTACAGGTCCCGCACTTGCTTCGCTTCTTGCAGGAACGGTTGTCGTCGAGAAAATTTTTGCAATCCCCGGACTAGGCAATATTTTTATCCAATCGGTATTTAATCGTGATGAGCCTCTGATTTTGGGCATTGTCGCCTTTTTATCAATTTTGGTAATGATTTTTAACTTGATAGTTGATATTTCATATGGATTCTTAGATCCACGAATTCGATACGAATAATTATTATGGCTGAAAACAAAAAAGTAGTTAAAGGAACATCCCTTTGGAAAGATGCTTGGAAGCGTCTTTTAAAGAACAAACTCGCTGTATTCGGAATGATTGTCATAGCCTTTATGGTTGTAGCAGTCATCATCGGACCACCGATAATCTACTGGACGACTGGATTTACACCGGATTATATTCCTTCGGATTCAAAACTAATCAAATCTTTCCCACCATCTTTGCAACACCCTATGGGAACTGATGAAGCCGGACGCGATTTACTTTCACGCGTGTTGCAAGGTGGACGTATATCCTTAATGGTAGGAATTATATCAACGCTTGTTTCGTTGATAGTTGGTGTTTCTTATGGAGCAATTGCCGGATATATGGGCGGACGCATTGACAATGTAATGATGCGTATCGTTGATATTCTTTACGCGATTCCATATATCTTGATCGTAATCGTTCTTATGGCAGCTTTTGGTGGTGAAAACACACCTGATTGGATTGCTGCTATTTCTAACTTGTTTGGTGGGGGAGCAGGTCTAAATCAGATATTCCTGTTATTCTTTGCATTAGGATTGGTTTCTTGGCTAACGATGGCTCGTGTTGTTCGAGGACAAATACTGTCGTTGAAAAACCAAGAATTCGTTTTGGCAGCACAAGCAACAGGCGTCTCCACAATGAAAATTATCTTTAAACATCTCGTACCAAATGCTCTTGGTCCGGTGATCGTTTATGCAACTTTAACCATACCCTCGGTAATGCTTACAGAAGCATTTCTTTCATTCTTAGGCATTGGTGTTCAAGCTCCTTATGCGTCTTGGGGAAGTTTATGTGCTGACGGAATTAAGAACATTGCAATATATCCTTGGCAATTAATTTTTCCGGGCGTAACAATGGCTCTGACACTATTTTCATTAAATTTCTTGGGTGATGGCATCCGCGATGCTCTTGACCCGCAAACCAGAAAATTCTAAAGGAAAAATGAGGAGAATATATTTAGCGTTAATCATTACGCTTTTGGCAGGATTATCAATCCCTGCTGAAGCACAAAGAAGAAGTTCGTTTAAGGTAGCAAAAGCGGGAGTAGGAGTTGACGGTATAAGAGTCGGCAGATCAACTCGTGCAGACGTTATAAGGAAATATGGCAGAGGTTTTAAGACAGTCAAACATGGCAAGTACTCGGCTCAAATGAAGTATCGAAATGGAATGTCTTTTTATTACTGCCAAAAAGATAGAAAGCAAGAAATTTTTGATATTGAATTGCGTTCACCTGCGAAGGTTAAAACTGCCAAAGGAATAGTTTTAGGCAAGAGTACAGTCGGACAATTGCGTAGAAAGTATGGCAAGCCTCTTAATGACGGTCTGCAATTCAGAGGAATTGAGTTTTATTACACTACTTATAGAGGAAAGAAAGTTATCACAGTTATAGACATTGTTGAAAAAAGCGGTATGAGGCAATGCAAGGAATAATGGATGAGCGAAACAAACGGAACAATTTTATCGGTCAATGACCTGAGAACATACTTTCAGACGGAAGACGGTCTTGTAAAAGCCGTTGATGGAATTTCGTTTGAACTTGAGAAAGGGGAAACACTCGGAATTGTTGGGGAATCAGGAAGTGGAAAGTCAGTTACAAATCTTTCTGTTATGCGTTTGATTCCAGAACCGCCCGGCAAGATTGTTAACGGTGACATTATCTTTGATGGGATTGATGTCAGAAAACTAAACATTGATGAGATAAGAAAATTACGCGGAAAACGGATGGCAATGATTTTCCAAGACCCAATGACGTCTCTTAATCCTTTTCTAAAAATTTCAACTCAATTAATGGAAGTTACTCAACTTCATTTAGGGCACTCGAAAGATCAAGCATATCAGCATGCTGTTGACATGTTACGCACTGTCGGGATTCCCGCACCTGAAAAACGTGTTGATAACTATCCGCACGAATTTTCAGGTGGTATGCGTCAGCGTGTGATGATAGCTATGGCTCTAAGTTGTGAGCCGGAATTGCTTATTGCCGATGAGCCGACTACTGCGTTAGACGTGACCATTCAAGCTCAGATTCTTGAACTTATTAAAGATTTGAAAACACAACGTGGTACAAGCGTAATTTTCATCACACACGATTTAGGCGTAGTTGCCGGAATGACTGATAAAATTATTGTGATGTACGCAGGAAAAGTGTTTGAATCCGCTCCAACAAGAGAGCTATTTAAAAATCCTGCTAATCCTTACACAAAAGGGCTTTTAAAGTCAGTTCCTGACCCTGCTCACGAAGAGGGAAAGGCTCTTTATCAAATTCCGGGTTTGCCTCCCGATGTTGCTCATCTGCCTGATGGATGTCCTTTTGCTGAGAGATGTGACCGAGCTGAAGATATTTGTACAAAGGAATTTCCACCATTTATTCAAATCAATGAAAATCATCATTCACTGTGCCATTTTGCTAAAGAAGTCTATGCTGAATCTACTGGGGGAGGAGAATAAAATATATGTCTGAAACAAATGGAAATAATTTGATTTCTTTAGAAGATTTGAAGGTTTATTACGACCTAGGCGGCGGTGGGCTTTTAGACAGAATAACTGGAGGAAGTACAGAAAGGCGCGTTGTTAAAGCAGTTGACGGTGTAACTTTCGACATAAAGCAGGGCGAAACACTCGGACTTGTCGGAGAATCAGGTTGTGGAAAATCTACTCTTGGAAAAGCTCTTTTGAGATTAACTCCTATTTCAGGTGGAAAAGCCATCTACAAAGGAAAAGACATTGCTCATATGTCTGATTCTGAAATGCGTGAGCAAAGAAAGAATCTTCAAATGATTTTTCAAGACCCATATGCCTCATTAAATCCGCGTATGACTGTTGGTAACATTATTGGCGAACCGATAAGAACTTTTGGATTAGCTAACGGACAATCTGTTGAGACAATGGTACAAGAGTTAATGGAAACTGTCGGTTTAAGTCGTAAGTTCATAAAACGTTATCCGCACGAGTTTTCCGGTGGGCAAAGACAAAGGATTGGTATTGCCAGAGCTTTAGCACTCGATCCTGAATTTATTGTTGCTGATGAGCCAATTTCTGCTTTAGATGTATCTATTCAAGCTCAAATTATGAATTTGATGGATGATCTACAAAAGGAAAAAGATTTAACATATTTATTTATTTCCCACGACTTACGGGCAGTTCGTCATGTAGCAGATAGGGTTGCAGTGATGTACTTAGGTGAAATTGTCGAACTTGCAGAAGGAAAAGAAATTTATGAAGAACCGCTTCACCCTTATTCGAAAGCTTTGATTTCAGCAGTTCCTGTTCCAGACCCGGAAATAGAAGCTAAACGTGAACGAATTATTTTGACTGGAGATGTTCCTTCGCCAATTAATCCACCTTCTGGCTGTCATTTCCATACACGTTGTCCTTATTCTATAGACGAGTGTAGAAAGACAGAGCCTCAACTCGTTCAAATAAAACCAAATCATTATGCGGCATGCATAAGAATCAATGAGGAAAATCCATACATTGAGGATGTTGCAGAACCACATGAGGTAGAAGAAATAATTGATTAGTATTTCTGTTAAGAACTTAAAAAGTAAAAGAGAGGGACATTCAGTGTCCCTCTCTTACTTTTAAATTTAGCGAAAAAGTTATGCAGTTGCAGTTTTTCTTTTCACGTTCATATTGGTTACATGGTCATATGATTTTCTAATTTCTTTATATTGACTTGAAACTATTTCACGAATGTTTGCAGGTAACTCTTGTTCAAGTGCCATTTTGTAACCACTTAGTGCTACTTCTTCACCACGAATACATTCATTCAAAATCGCTACTTCATCTTGTCCTGTTATGGCTGATTTGATATTAATCCATCCTCTATGAATGCTACCTGCAATACTGCTTGTCTTTTCCGGATCTCCACCTAAGTCTCTTACTACTTCCTGTAATTCACCTGCAAATTGTACCCTTTGCTGGGAAAATCTGTAGAAGACATTTTTCATTGCTGAATCTTCCACACCTTCAGCGGCATCCTTAAATCCTTCCTGTCCGTCTTTGCAAGTTTCAATAAGATTGTTAAGTGTTGTAATAATGTTTTCGTTAGTCATAATTTTTTGATTCCCTCCTTGTTTATTAACTGTTGTTGTTACTAGAGTGCAACAAGCGTGCCAAAATAAAAGCCTGTAAAATCAGTGTGAATTGATTAATATTTGTTAATTTACTGAAACAATTCCAAACATGTGCGTATTAAAATCACACAAAAAAATGGGGATTTGAAATAAATCAAATCCCCGATTTGTGTTATCTGTATTTATAAATTAAGCACTAGTCGAAATACTTTGCTGCTCATGTTTACTTTCTCTTATCTCATCAATTAATTTATCGTAAAATATAGGTAAATCATTTGGGTTTCTACTTGTAACTAGTCCGTTATCAACCACTACCTCACTGTCAGTCCATTTTGCACCTGCATTTTCTAAGTCTTTTCTTATAGTATGGTAAGAGGTCATTTTTCTACCTTCAACTACCTCTGCATTGATCAGAGTCCATGGACCATGACAGATTGCTGCAACAGGTTTGCTTTGTCTAAAAAAGTCTCTAATGAATTCAAGCACTTTTTCATCAGTTCTCAATAAATCAGGGGTGATGACTCCTCCGGGCAAAACCAAAGCATTGTAATCTTCTGCTTTAGCATCATCCAGCTTTACATCAACTTCAAAGTTATCACCCCAATTGTCATCTTTCCAACCCTTAATTTCTTTATCCTCGGGTGAAACTATATGTGCCGTTACACCTGCATTTTCTAATGCATTTTTAGGCTCAACAAGCTCAGATTGTTCAAATCCATTGGTTGCTAATATGGCTACTTTTTTTCCTTCTAAATTGTTATTCATAATTTTTCCTCAATTAGTAATTTCATTTTTGAAAATTAAATATTCAAAAATAATTCGGTTTTCCGATTTACTTAGTATTTAGAACAAGTTCTATGCCATAATTTATATATGTGTCTATTTATCAGTAGGTGATAGTAAATTTAATTGAAAATTTTGGTGAATTGAGAGTATTTAGCTTAATAAGTGCAAATAACTTTGCAGTGTTAGGTGTGCCTGTTTTTTAGGTATCTCTGCAACGCACACATTTAATGAAAAAAGACCTCCAAAAAAGTGTAGGATGGCGAAAAATCCAAGATGATTTAGCTGACCAAAACGGACTTGCAATTGTTTTGCTTGAAGATGAGGGTTTGTCCCCAATTCATACTTCTAATGACAATTCAGTTTGTAGAAATTTAACTAAATCGAAAGAATTCTCATCTGAGTGCCAACGTTTTTGTGGAAAGGTCTATTCAAGTGCGATCGAGGAAGGGAAAGCTCTTAAATATAAATGTCATGCAGGTTTAGAATGCATTGCTGTTCCAATTGAAGACTCAAAAGGAAAAAAACTTGTGGCAATAACCGGGCGTGCATTTACAAAATCTGACGATTACAGAGTCACGACTGATAGAGCTATTTCAGGTGATTGGAAAGATTTTCCTCTTACGAGTTTTTTTGAAAATATTTTATTAACAAGTTCTACTCAAAACCTAGAGGATTTGGCAAAGCAAATTTCCGGTCTTTCTGATGAAGAAAAAGAGCTTTTATCTAAAGTTAAAGAAAAAGAACAGCTAAAAGCACAAAGCACTCAAAAAGAGGCGGAGACTGACAAAAAAGAGCGACCTACCGAAAAAGTTGAGAAAAAAATTGAGTCTGAAAAAGAAGAACTCTCCAAATTAATAGAAAAGTTCAATAAGAAGACGGAAGAACATACTGCACTCGTTGAAAAAATATCCAAGAGGAAAACTGAGGAATTAAGGGAAATAAATGCTTGGCGTTCTCTGTTTAGTTCTTTGCTAAACATAAGTTATAAAAAAGCTTGTCAGTCAATTTTAGAGTTTTTAAGAGATCGTTATGATATTTCATCTTTGGCTTGGCTTGAAAGTAGAGATGGACATTTAGAGACAATTTTAGCCATTGGAGCGCTGAAAAAACAACAGATTCAAGTTAGCATGGCAAGCAATGACAAGAGATTGATAAATGCTGTTTTGGATCATTCCTCAGTTGAATTACGTGAACGTAAAAAGTCTGACTCTGAGGATGACGCTCAAATAATCAAACTATTTCCAATCGCTGTCGGAGAAAAGATTAGAAGTGCTTTGGTCTTGGGCGAAAAAGTAAATGATAGAAAGATCAATCGTCAAATATCAAAATTTTGTCAGACAGTCGCTCCTGAATTAGAAATTTTAAGACTACGAGAAGAGTTGACCAGACGTTCCTGGCTACAAGTCGCACTGCATAAATTTAATGAAAGTTTGAAAATGATCGACACAGAAGATTTTTGGAGTCGGTTATTGCAAACAACAGCAGAACTTCTACAAGCTGAACGCGGCTCGCTCTTTGTGTATGATGAAAAAGCTAATCAACTAACTGCCAAAGCAGCTATTGGAAGCAAGGCTGATTTGATCAGAAGTCAAGATATAAAAATTGGCAAAAGAATAGTTGATAACGTTTGGAAAAGAGGTCGAGCCTTAGTAGTGCCTGATTTTTCAAAGTTAAGAATCCAACCATCTCCGGACGATTGGAAATATAAATCAGAATCATTTATTAGTTTCCCACTTGCTATCGGTGGAAGAAAAATAGGTGTTCTGAATCTTACCGACAAGGTTGATGGCGGGATATACGATGATTTTGATTTGCAATTATTAATCTCAATCGCACCGCAGATCGCCGTTGCCATTGATCGTGCAACATTAAAGAGCCGTGCAGGGGAATTTGAACAACTTTCCGTAACTGATGCTCTGACAGGTTTATTAAATAGACGTTATCTAGAAAAGCGTCTTGATGAGGAATTAAAGCGTTCTAATCGTCACGGCTATCCAATGAGTTTTATGATGATTGATGTAGATAATTTTAAGTCTTATAACGATACATACACTCATCCGGAAGGCGATAAAGCTCTAAAACTAGTTGGGCAAACGCTGAAAGATACTTTACGTGGAGCTGATGTGGCGGCTAGGTATGGCGGAGAAGAGTTTTCAATTTTACTACCTCAAACAAATATGGAAGAAGCTAACACTATTGCCGAACGTATCAGAGAAAACATAGAAAACACGGAGTTTCCTAATCGAAAGGTAACGGTAAGCATCGGTATTGCAAGTGCTTCAATGGACTTAAATACTCCTGATGATTTGATATTGGCGGCTGATAAAGCACTTTTTCAAGCTAAAGAAAAAGGAAGAAACAACGTACAAATTTATCAAAGCAGCGAAAGGGAACTTCAAGTTAGTTAAATGGATAATTCAGAAAAAAAACGAATTCTAGCAAAAATCAAACCCGAGAATTTTATTGGGCGAACCGAAGAATTTGATTCGATTTTACGCCATGCAAAAAGTGAATCTGAATCGAAGGCTATGTTGTGTTATACCGCGCCGGGGGTTGGTTTATCTGAATTATTAAAACAAGTTTACGACCAATTATTTTATGAGCAAGATAAAATAATTCCGGTTTATTTTGAATTTAAGAAAAGCGACAAGAACATCAAAGATGCTGCTGTCAGATTTTTACAAACATTTCTAAAACAAACGGTCGCTTTTCGCCGAAACGACACAAAGATTTTAGATGCTTCGCCAGATATATGTGAGATTTCTGAACTTGCGATTCCTTCAGACGGACATTGGATTGATCGTTTAATAACAGCCTGTTCAAGAGAGAGCGAACTTAACAATGAAAGTGCATTTGTCAGAAACGCTTTTAGTTCGACACTTAGAGCCGCAAGCCAAGATGCGAATGCATTTGTCATGCTTGATAACCTCGAAGACATAAGTTATCTGACGGGAGAAACTGATTTAATCGAAGAAATAAAAGAGATCTTTAGTCGTTCGAAAATGCCTTTTGTTTTTGCCGGAAAGAGACGTTTTATCTTTTCAGCAACGCAGACAGGTAACACGAAAATAAATAGAGCTGAAAATCTTGAGATCAAACCGCTCTCCTTCACAGATAGCGGACTTTTAGCCGAAAATCTTGCTACGCAGAAAGATATAAATATAAATGAGCAGACAAGAGATTTAATAGCTCTACAGTTCAGAGGAAATATTTCATTAATTAAAGCTATCTTTAACTCAGCCGAAGAAAAAGAAACCGATCTGGATACGTTTCAGAAAGTAGAACAAGTTTACGCTGAGTCAATTTTTGGCGGAAAAATAAAGGCTTATTACGATTCTATTTTTAATGAAGTTACAGATAACGTAGAAATTCAAAAACAAATTGTCAGCCTTTTATACAATTCTCTGACTGTTGAAAAAGAAAAAGTTCCGATCGAATCGTGGCAAAAACACATTGAACTTGTTAAGCCAAAGTTTTATCAGTCAATGAGACTATTCAATTCAAACGAAATTGTTCATTTAACTTCAAATATGATCGGAGCCAATGTTAATGATGAAGTTCTGAATGATTACATCACAAAACGTTTTAGATTAGAACTTAGAGCAGACTCACGTGCTTTAGTCGTTGGAGAATCGTTGACCGGATTTCTCAAAAGAGCACCGGAAATAATGGCTAAATTCTACCGCAAAAAAACTGCCATTGGTCTTCGGGAATTACTTTCAGTCTTTGATTGCCAAGAGATTCCGATTAGTTTGCTTTACTACAATGTTTACAAAGATTTACATAAAGGTAAGGACTCTGAAGAAATTCTTAGTGACGCAAAAAAAGAAGCCGAAACAACTCAATTGCCACAGATAGTTTATACAGCAAATACCGTTTCGCTATATTCACCAATTAATAAACTTACCGAAAAAGAACGTTCTGCTGTAGCTTTAGGTTTTGAATCTGCCAGTTATAAGGACGAAGACGAAATTGTTTGGATCGCAGCAGAAGTTGATTCCAAACTAGAAGCAAAAGCCGATTTGGCTACATTCTGGTGTGACCGTTTAGAAATGGTTGCAATTATGTGTGGTTTTGAAAATTATCGTCTTTGGCTTATTTCGCCTGAGGGTTTTGAGGATGAAGCAATAGAAGTTTTACGCTCAAGAAGAGCAATCGGATCAAGTCGCAAACAAGTTGAACTTTTGGCAAAATACTTGGATGTTGAAGACATAATCAACGAGAACTCTAATCCTAATGAATATGAAATGGTTGTTCCGATGGGCGAAGATACCGAACTCATCGCCGCTCATGCTGTCGAAGAAATAGCCCGTCGTCATTCATTTGAACCAAAAGCAATTAACCAAATTAAAACAGCTTTAGTGGAAGCTTTTATAAATGCAAATGAACATTCTCACAGCCCTGACCGTAAAATTTATCAAAAATTCCAAGTTCAAGATGACAAACTTGTAATCACAATTTCAAACCGCGGTTTACGCTTTAAAGGTAAGGAAATAAAGGAGATAGTTCCCAATGAAGGAAGGCGCGGATGGGGGTTGAAACTGATGAAAACTCTCATGGATGATGTTAAATTTGAACAGGTAGATGACGGTACAAAAATCTCAATGGTTAAAAACCTTACAAAATAAGGGTTGACAAACTTTTCTTAAAGTATTACTTTAGCTTTTGTAATCTAAAGAGTTGTTTAGAGAATATTTGATTGCCCCTTAGCTACAAATTATTTTTTCTTCCGATTTTTCTCTAGACATTTAATTCAAATTCAATACAAAATTTAGACTGTGAACACTAACCTAGACATACCTGTTCGTTCTGAAGGAGAAATCGCTACAGTTTTTGCCAGTGATTATCTGAACAAAATCAGCGGTGAAAAAATTGAGCGAGAATGTAAACGTCAGATAGATGCTGGTTGTACGACTTTGGTAGTTAATTTCAAAGATACCGAAATTGTGAATAGCATCGGCGTTTCTATTTTGCTTGGTGTGATTGATGCAGCTTCAAATAATGGAACAGAGGTAATCTTTTCAGAAGTTAATGAAGACACCGAGCAACTCTTCGAAATGCTCGGACTAACCAACCACGTTAAAATTCAAGAATAGAAAATAAATCTTGCTTCAACTCCCTAATGCAATTAGATTTTATTTTCACACTCCAAAAAAATGCCTACAACACAACAACAAAAATTAGTCCATACATTTTCTGCTTTGGCTGATATTGGTCAAGAAGTAGCTCATAAAAATAATTTTCAGGAGATGATTCATACATCTCTGCATTTATTGCTTGGTTCTCTGGCGATTATGCGTGGAGGTGTTGCAAGATATTCGCGTTTCGGACACGAATTAAATTTCCTAGCAGTTCGTGGACTTGGCGATGACTTTCCTTTGAGTGCATCTCTGGAAATGTCGGATGAGAGAGAATTCTTAAATACCGGAATGAGTGACATTGAAATAAGCCAGGCTAAAATGCTTGCTTTTTTCCAGCGTTATCAACGAATACTTGAGCGAAAAAACATTGAATTAATTATGCCACTTATTGTCCGCGATGAGTTGGTTGGAATGGTTTTCTTAGGAGAAAAAGCAAGTGGCGAGCACTTTAATTCTTCTGATAAAGCAATAATTCAGGCTATGGCAAGACATATCGGTGTCGGGATTCATCAGCGAAATCTAATGGCGGAATTAGCTCGACGTGCAGAAGAGAACCGCAAACTTTACGAAGATATGCGTATGACGTATCAGGATACGGTCAAGGCTTTTGCAACTGCTATCGATTGCAAAGATAAATATACAGAAGGTCATTCAGTTCGTGTTGGCAAGTATTCAGAAATCATTGCTCAAGAATTAGGTTGGAGCGATGAAGAAATAGAAGGTGTTGCTGTCGCAGGATATTTACACGATGTGGGGAAATTAACCGTCGAGAGAAATATTATTAATGCTCCTTATCGCATAAATGCCAAGGAATCAGCTGAACTAAACAAACATCCTGCGGTTGGATTTGAAATTCTTTCACCCATTCATCATCCATACACGGATGTTCCACTTGCTGCAAAATACCATCATGAAAGACTTGATGGACGCGGTTATCCAGATGGGTTGAAAGATAATGAAATTCCATACATTGCTAAAATTGTTAATTTGGCAGATTCTTTCGATGCAATGACAACTGATCGTCCATACAAGCGTCGTCGCCCTGCGAATGAAGTTATTGAGGATTTGAGACGAAATGCAGGAAAACAATTTGCTCCCGAACTTGTAACTGCTTTTTGCAATGGAATGTTGAAAGAATTAACAGGTGAAAGTAAAAACAGACAGTTTAGACGTTTACTTGGAAGAGAGTATATGGAAGCTGAAGGAATAGTTCCTTTACTTAAACAGGCATTAAATGGGATGGATGCTACATCTTCATTAACTTTCGTCGCATCGCACTAGTTTGAAAGAAGCCATTCTTTGGCTTCTTTTTTATCATTAAAGACTTTTATTCTCGCTCCCCGATTCGTAACAATCAATTCGCCAAACCTGTTTAAATCTTGATGTTCGATGTGGGTGTCAACAAAAGCGACTAGAATATCTTTATATTCTGATTCAGCCAACAAAACTGAGAGTTGATATGACTCATTCGTAGATAGATTTCCTTCTAAGTCTTCCTCTATCAGAAGTTTTTCATAGTTTTTTGATTTACACTCTTCCAGAGCTCTAAACCAGTAGCTTTTGCTTACTTCTAAACTGTCGTAACCTTTGCCAACATATGTGTACAAAAACTCGGTTAGATATTCAAAGTTTAACTCGAAATCCGAGCTACTAAATCTATCGTCAATAATACTCATGTCTGATATGAAAAAATTGCTTTTACGGGAGGGAAAAATACGAATTTTTCTTTCGTATGAAATGCAAATTACCAAACTAATTCGGGTATGTCAATTAATTGATTAGTTTGGTAGTTTTTGATTTGTCCTAATGATTATTTATCTTCTAAAAGTTGTACAAATTTTTTAGCTGAGAGTGATAATTCTCGATCACTGCGGTAAATGACTCCAACCGGACGATCCCAATCTTTTTCTTTAAATTTAACAACGGAAAGTTGACCATTTTTTTCTTCGTCCATAACGCTTGGTTGTGGAACAATCGCTAATCCAAAACCAACTTCGACTGCTCGTTTGATAGTTTCAATATTATCGAATTCAGCAACCTTTTGAACACTTACTCCATATGATTTGAGTATCTTGTCGGTTGCTTTTCGTGTCGGAATATCTCTTTCAAACAACACAAAATTCTCACCCTTAAGCTCTGTAACCTTTACTGATTTTTTCTTGGCAAGCTTGTGATCCGGTGGGCAAATTAAAACGAGTTTATCGCTTGCAGTGGGGACGATCGTCAGTCCGCGTCTCTGTTCGGGGAATGCAACGACTCCTATTTCTACATGACCTTTCAAAACATCTCGGACAACTCGAGTTGTTCGAGAGTATTCCAAATCAATTTTTGCGGATGGAAATTTAAACATAAATTCACGAACCTTCGGAGGCAGTTCGTGAAGACCTACGCTGTAAACAGTTGCTACTTTAACAACGCCTGTAATTCTGCCAACCAGCCTGTTCATATTTTCATTCAGCTGGTCATAAGCATCTAAAACTTTTTTGCTTTCTTCATAAAAGACTTCGCCCGAAGGTGTTAAACGAACATCCCTTCGTCCGCGAACTCTCTCAATTAAACGTCTTTTGAATTTGTCTTCTAAGGTTCTAATCTGCTGACTTACAGCTGATTGGGTTACAAAATTGCGTTCTGCCGCAAGAGAAAAACTCTGCATTTCAACCAAATCGCAAAATACTTTCAATGTCTCAATGTGCATAAGTTATAAGTAATTCTAAAAATCTTCTCTCTAATAGTTTACAATATTTTATAAGCAAAAAGGTGTCAAGCGGGTTATTAGCTTTTCTACTTCTATTGTGGAAAAGAATTCATTTTATCTAATCAAGTAAAAGTGTAATAATTACTATTTACGATGATGTTGAGCTTTAGTAGGGGATATAAATATATTTTGTTTAGGAATATTCAAACTTAAGTTATAATGTTTTCAATCCGCAGTATTTTATTACCAAAAAACATTTTAGTGAGGCTATCGAATGGCTATAAAAATGAGCAGAACATTTCTGCTTAGAAAACTACATCAATTAACAGGTATTGTTCCGCTGGGACTTTTCTTTTTTGTTCATATGTTCACGAATTCAAAAGCAATGAACGGAGAAGAGATATTTAACAAAGCGGTCGCTGACATACATTATTTGCCATTTCTGCTGTTTATAGAAATTTTTGGCATATTCATACCGCTTTTGTTCCATTCAGTATATGGAATTTTTATTTCTGCCGAATCTCGTTCAAATGTCCTTAGCTATGGATATGGCAGAAACTGGCTTTACTTCTTTCAGAGAGCAACCGGAGTATTCCTATTTGTCTTCTTGCTCTTTCACTTACTACATTTCCGATGGGGATTATTTGGAAGTTTCGGTTTAACTGATGTAGCAGTAGCGGGTAATGCAGATAAAGCATTTGCAATTGTAGCGGCTGATTTTCAAACTGTCTGGGTATTGGTCTTTTACATTTTGGGAATTGCCGCAACAGCATGGCATTTAGGATATGGGTTATTCCTTTTTGCAGTTGATTGGGGACTGGTGATTGGTGAAAAAGCTCAGAAATTTGCTTTATATACATCGGCGGCGGTTGCGATCGGATTATTTGCTGTCGGAACAAATGCAGCATTTTCGTTTGTCAGACCATGCGGATTGTTACCACAAGTCCTATGTGAAGATGCAAGTAAAACAAAGGTAGTCGAAACCAGAGAATTTTAAGTAAGAATTTATCAAGAGGGAAAAATGGCAACAACAAATAATGGAATTAAAATTGCGGTAGTTGGTGGTGGACTGGCAGGTCTTGCCGCTGCGATGAAGATAGCTGAAGCAGGACATGAAGTAGATTTACTTTCAGTGGTTCCTGTAAAGCGTTCACACTCGGTTTGTGCCCAAGGTGGAATAAACGGAGCCGTAAACACAAAAGGTGAAGGCGATTCACCCTACAAACATTTTGACGATACTGTCTATGGTGGAGATTTCTTAGCGAATCAGCCACCTGTCGAAAAAATGTGTGATATGGCACCAGAGATCATTTATTTATTTGATCGTATGGGAGTTCCTTTTTCACGAACCAAAGAAGGTTTGATGGATTTTCGTAGATTTGGTGGAACACTTCATCATAGAACTGCTTTTGCAGGAGCTTCGACAGGTCAGCAATTGCTATATGCACTTGATGAGCAAGTCAGACGATACGAATCTGAAGGTAAAGTAAATAAGTATGAGGGCTGGGAAATGCTTTCGCTTGTTATGGATGACCATCAGGTTTGTCGCGGTTTGATTGCGATGAACTTACAGACGCTTGAATTAAAAGCATTTGCTGCCGACGCTGTGATAATGGCAACCGGTGGTCCGGGACTCATTTGGGGTAAGTCAACCAATTCACAGGTTTGTACAGGAAGTGCGGTTTCAGCCTGCTATCAGCAAGGGGCAAAATATGCGAACGGGGAATTTATTCAAGTTCACCCAACATCAATTCCGGGAGAGGACAAACTCCGTTTAATGTCCGAATCAGCACGCGGTGAAGGCGGAAGAGTTTGGGTCCCAAGAAACCCGGGCGATTCACGCAAACCACAAGATATACCAACTGGTGAACGATTATATTTCCTTGAAGAAAAATATCCTGCTTACGGAAATCTTGTACCGCGAGACATTGCTACAAGAGAGATTTTCCAAACGTGTTTAGATGGCTATGGAATAAATGGTGAAAATCAGGTTTATCTTGATTTAACACACATTCCTGCCGAAACTCTAACACGCAAACTTGGAGCAATTCTTGAAATTTACGAAATGTTCGTCGGTGATGATCCCCGGTATGTTCCGATGAGAATTTTCCCGGGCGTTCATTATTCGATGGGCGGTATGTGGGTTGATTTTGATCAAAGAACAAACGTTCCCGGATTGTTAGCCGCAGGTGAATGTGATTATTCGATTCACGGAGCAAACAGGCTCGGTGCAAATTCACTACTTTCTTGTGTTTACGGTGGTTTTGTGGCTGCACCTTCGGCAATTGAATATGCCACCAACGTTGAACGTAATGGCTCAGAAACAAACGGAATCCATGCGGCTGAATTAAAGCGTCAGCAAGAAATAAATGATTCTATAATTAAGCGTGAAGGAAAAGAAAATCAGTACAAAATCCATGAAGAATTAGGCAAAATCATGACGGAAAACGTAACTGTAATTCGCTACAATGACAAATTGAAAGAAACTGATGAAAAAATCCTTGAGCTTGAAGATCGCCTGGAGAAAGCTTCGATTAACGATTCTAATTTATGGGCAACCATGGCATTACCGCAAGCACGTCAATTGCAAAATATGTTAAAGCTTGCACGTGTTATTACGCTTGGTGCTTTAAACCGTGATGAATCACGTGGTGCTCATTATAAACCTGAGTTTCCTGACAGGAATGATGAAGAATGGTTGAAAACAACGATTGCTGAGTTTTCCGAAGAATCACCGGTATTCTCTTATGAAGATGTAGATATTTCAGGTATCGAGCCAAGACTTCGTGATTACTCTTCTAAGAGCAAAGCAGCTAAAGCTAATGGAAATGGCTCTGAGAGCAAACAAGTACCTGAGCAAGGACATGAACAGAAGAAAGACGATGAAAATAGAGCCAAAATTACTAATGAGGATAAAGAAACAATAACAAACGGAGAATCATTTAAAGAAAAACACGATCAATAGAGAGAAAATATGAGTGCAGCAAATGGCAACGGAGCAGTAGCAGAAAAAGAAACACTAGATAATCCGCCTCAAGTAATTAAGGTAAATATAAAAAGGCGTGAAAATCTTGATTCACAACAATATACAGAAACTTTCGAAATTCCATATCGCAGAAATTTGAACATTATTTCTGTATTGATGGATATACGAAAGCATCCTGTCACGGCAGATGGGAAAGAGACAACGCCACCGGTTTGGGATATGAATTGTCTTGAGCAGGTTTGCGGAATTTGTACGATGGTTATAAATGGTCGTGTCCGTCAATCCTGTTCAGCCTTGGTTGATGATATTTTGATTGAATCAGGTGGAAACACAATTGATCTACAACCAATGACCAAATTTCCAAATGTTCGTGATCTCAAGGTTGATCGTAATCCGATGTTTGACCATCTTAAGAAAGTGCATGCTTGGATTGAGTTGGATGGTAGTTATGATCTCGGTCCAGGACCAAAAACTTCTCAAGAAGTTCAAAGCGAAAGATATGCTTATTCGCGTTGTATGACATGTGGATGCTGCCTGGAAGCTTGTCCACAATATCATGATGATAATTACATCGGTCCACAAGCTATCGCTCAAGTCCGACTGTTTAATATGCATCCGACAGGAAAGAATACACGCGATGATCGTTTAGAAGCCTTGATGGATGATGACGGCATTGCCAATTGTGGTAATTCGCAAAATTGTGTTCAGGTTTGTCCGATGGGATTACCTTTGACCAGAGCTATCTATGAAACCAATCGTGAAGTAACCGTTCACGGATTATTCGGATGGCTTAGAAAATAAATCAATTATCAACTAACGGAAAAAGGCAAAGAGCATATGCTTTTTGCCTTTTTTATTGCAATGTTGAAACTATTGGAAAATCGCTCATTGGTGGTGGCAGATTATTGTTAGAGTTTGAAATAAATTCTTGAACTTCGTCAAAGCACATGGGTTTGGAGAAGAAATAGCCTTGTGCACCTTCGCAGTTTAATTTTTTCAATTGTTCAAGCTGATTTTCATTTTCGACACCTTCAGCAATTACTTTCATTCCCAAACCTCTAGCAAGAGTAATGATAGTTTGAACAATTTCCAGATTATGACCTTGTTCCTCAATAGAATCAACAAAAGTTCTGTCAATCTTAAGTGTTGAAATAGGCAAATGAGTCAGATAACCCAGATTAGAATAGCCAGTTCCAAAATCGTCAATGTCTATTTCTATTTCTAATTCGCGCAGTTGGTGAAGCATTTCGATGGCACGAGTTTTATGCTCAAAGAAAACTGATTCAGTTATTTCCAATCTCAAACGATTAGGCGGGAAGCCTGTTTCATTCAAGACCTGCATAATATCATTCACAAGATATGAATGTGCAAATTGTTTTGAAGAGAGATTGACGCTGAGGATCAGGTTTTCATTTTCTTCATTTAAACCCCTTAAATACTGCATTTGAACACAAGCTTTTTTAAGAATGTGTTCTCCAAGGGAATAAATTATGCCGATTTCTTCTGCAATCGGTATAAATTTATCAGGTGGAATATGTCCTAACGTTGGATGTTCCCAACGTGCAAGTGCCTCAAATCCTACCATCGTTTCATCGGATAAAGAATAGATGGGTTGATAGAAGACTTTCAGTTCATCTTTTTCTACAGCACGTCTTAGATCGGTTTCGATCTGGAGAGTTTGTTTTGCCTCCTCGTGCATATTCGGATCAAAAACTTCGTGTCTTGCCTTACCAGCACGTTTAGCTTGGTACATTGCCGTGTCAGCGTCCCGCATCATATCCTCGGCAGTGAGATGTTTTTCTGTGCTATGTAAAACACCTATACTTGCTGAACTATAAACTTCGTTACCATTTAAATTAAAAGGAGAAGAGAATTTTTCCTGAACGCGATTGGCGATGTTGATAATTTCAGATTCTTTATATTTTCCTTCAACCAAGATCGTAAATTCATCACCGCCAAGTCTGCACACAATATCTCTTGGACGGAGACATTGCTTTAGTCTTGAAGCAATGCCAACTAATAATTGGTCACCGATGATGTGTCCTAAGCTATCATTAACGATTTTGAATCTGTCCAGATCAATGAACAAAATGCTTACTCTATATTTAGGATTGTCATGAGCTTTTTCCAAAGCTTTTTCGAGCCTGTCCATAAACATAGCTCTATTTGGCAAGCCGGTTAGAGAATCGTGAGTTGCTTCATACTGAAGCTTTTCTTCAGCTAGTTTTTTATCGGTAATGTCTTGAATTTGGAAGATAAGATTTGACTGAGAAGAATCAGCAGTTGTTACCGGTGAAACACTCCAGGATGCCCAAACCACGTTACCTGTTTTATGTAAATATCTTTGTTCAAGTTGGCAGGTTTGAATTTTTCCTGTTAAAAGTTGGTGAATTTTGACAAGTGTATCGCCGAGGTCTTCCGGCAAAAGCATTGACTGAAAATCCCTGTTTAGAAATTCTTCTTCTGTATAACCAAGTATTTTGCACAAAGCACGATTTACTTTGAGCCAAGTTCCGGTTGAGGAAACTAAAGCGATTCCGATTGGAGCAAAGTCAAAAGCACTACGAAATCGTTCTTCAGATTCGCGTAAAGCTTTTGATTGATTCTCAAGAACTTTTGCATATTCTTCAGCTTGTTCTGCTTGTGAAATGGACATTTCCACATTTTGCAGATACATCTTATAGCTCAAATAGACAAGAAGTATTATCGGGAACGAAACAATAACTACACCAAAACCGATATAGTGGGTTAAAATAAATAAAACACCTGCACTCGCCGAGCCAACCAGATAGGTTACAAATGTCCAAATATACTTAGTTTTCCAGGTTTCCCAAAGATTTTCCTGATCTTTTATTGCTGAATAGATTGCTGCCACAGTTGTGTTGGCTGCGAACTGAGTAAGAGCCATTACTGAGAGAGCAATAATAAATTGATTCCAATTTTGATGGACACCATGAGACTGGACACTTTGTAATAAACCCGTGTAGCTCAATACCATTGCAACAACTGCGGTGCTTAAGCCCATCACAGCAGCATTTAAGAATACTGTGATCTTTCGGTTACAAAAACGCCAAGAAGAAACAAACGCTTCAATGGCAGCAAGGATGATCGCAACATGACTGCCATAAAGTAACAGTGCTAAAAATACAAAACTATCTGATACCGCGATGTGAGATTTGAAACGCGGAATTTGGATCGTAACTCTAGACCCAATACCGAGTGTGAAGGCGATAAGAATTATCAAATAGAAATCAGCTTTTGCGTAGGGAAAGTTTAAAAAAGAATATCCAACCAAAGAAAGCCCTGCCACCATCAGGGTTATCGTATAAGCCGTAATTTTTCCGTTGGATTTCATATAAACTTTATCAAAGTTTATGCACCGGGAGGATGTTCATTTAACGGGGTATTTATCTGAGAAAAAAGTAATGTAAGGTGTCAGTACAGATTTGGAAAGAAAAAAATAGTAATGTTTTGTAACGATAAATTACAAAACATTACTATTATGAACGATTTAAAGCATTTTGTCTATCCTTTTTTCTTGTTAAACAAAGATTGTTTGACACGCATCTGTATTCTTAAATCCAGCTTTCGCTAAACTTTTATGAACACCTTCGAATTTAATGTTACTTAAACCACATACGTGCTCAACTCTGTCTAGTAATTCCAAGCCGACTTGTGATAGACAATTTGAACCGATTCCGTTTCCTCTCATCTCAGGTGCAACATAATAACCTTCCAAATATGCTACGTTATCTGTTTCAGCTACATTATCCACTTTGAAGATGAGTTTTCCGTCCTTAAATACTACATAAGTACGTCCTTGTTCGATTCTTCTTAAGCAACGCTTTAAGAATCCTTCACGGTCTTTTTCCATCGGGTTAATTCCACTTTCGATGAATGCAACTTCTGCTTGAGCTTCTGCAACTTGTTCAAGTTCTTCAGGCTTGGCTAAGCGTACATCCCATTTGCATTTTTGCACTAGGAAAGGGAAGTTTAGTTCAAAGAGCAATTCTGTGAAATTATGCATTGGAGTTTGACCTTCAACGGCGTAGTAATCCCAGAATTTTTCTATAGATTTACCATCTGACATCATTACTTTGATCGGTGTTTCTGATTCTCTGGCGATCAAGGCAAATGCGATCATGGCTTCTTCAGTATGAGCTTCGATTAATGTTGAGTGTCCGATCAACGCAACTCCTTCGAGTTTTCCGCTCTCGCTTCTATAACCATAGAACTTACCGCGGTTATTTTCGCTTTCGATTCCGTTATCGTTGATAAAGCTTGTCATAACGACTGTGTGAACCGGGCGGACTTTGAGAAGTTCAAGAGCTTCGTGTTTGTTAGCTTCTGTCAATACTTCTAATCTTTGTAGGTTTGGAACTGCAACCAATTGTGTTTGACTTTGAGCATCTACACTTCGATTGTAATCAACATTTGAGACAACTTGTAAGTTCATCATTTTGTTCCTCCTTTCTTATTTGTCTATGTTGATTATTAGTCTCCAAAAATTGCGTTTGCACTTGTGCTAGCACCCATTCTGTCACCGAGTAGGACGCCATTTGCACCCATTCTGTCACCGAGTAAGACGCCATTTGCACCCATTCTGTCACCGAGCAGGACTCCATCAGCTAGCAAGACACCATCACCGAGCAGGACTCCATCGCTGACTAGAGTTCCATCGGCTAACAGTACACCGTCACTTACTATCACACCGTCACCCAGCAACACGCCATCTCCGATTATGACTCCATAAGCGTATTTTACAGCACCGTCGCCAAGTGAAGTTCCGTTACTATCCGTAACTTTTGGCATGAAATTCATATACATTCCGTAATGAAAATCGTTGTTAAGATAGTAGTTATAGGTTGTAGAATTATTACTAACACCTTTTTGGAACCACATACCATTTCTGTAAACATTATTGAAATAGTAAACGAGATAGATAGATTTTATGTAACCGTGGTTGGTTGTAATACCACCTGACCAGTTAAAAGTGTTTCCATTTATAGTTGTTGAAGCTGCAGGCATTGATTGACCGCTTGCTATCATGTACCCACCTGAAGCCATTGAATTAAAGTCAATGTCAGTGCGGTAAGCTTTTGCTAAACGAACAGCACCGTCAAGGTTTAATTGTCCGGCACCCTGCTCAAGCATGTTGTAACCTGCTAGCGGTTGAGCAGTGTACTGCATAATCATCTTGACCATTGAAGGTGTTAGATTTGGATTGAGTTGGAAAAGGAGAGCAGCAGCACCAGCTACAGCCGGAGCAGCCATTGATGTTCCACTCATAATCATCACATCATCATCATCACCTGCAATGTCCATTCCCGGTTCAACCAAAGATGGATAGTTTGTTGGTAAATAGCTTCCAACTTTAGATTTAGCTGCACCGATTTTGTTACCCGGAGCAACCATATCAGGCTTGATAGCATTATCGTAAACTAGATTTCCATTAGCATCTGTATAGTGGCTTCTCGTTGGACCTCTTGAACTGAAAGATGTAATTCCATCATCGGAACTTGCATCAGTATCATGAGTATTCACAGCACCTACTGTTAAAACAGATGGGTCATTACCGGGTGAATGAATATGTCCGTAAATTTTTTCGCCACTAGCAGCTTTACCATCGTTACCTGCCGCAGCAACAACTAAAATTCCTTCCGCATTTAATTCTTGAACTTTGAGGTTTACAGGGTCGTTTGTGTATGAATCAACAGCAGCTCCACCAAGACTCAAGTTAACAACACGAATGTTGTATTGAGCGTGATTTTGCTTGATCCACTCTAAAGCATTTAATAACCATGAAGTATTTCCGACACCGTTTGAGTCTAAAACTTTTAAGTTAACTATGTCTGCATCAGGAGCTATTCCAAGATAAGCACTTGCATTTCTCTTTGAACCACCCGCCGCGATACCCGCAACGTGTGTTCCGTGACCATAGTTATCATCTGCGTTTCCTTCGCCCGTAAAATCTTGGCTGTAAACTACTCGGCTGGAATTTCCACGTTTGAAAGTTTTGTGATTAACATGCATTCCAGAGTCAACAACCGCAATCGCTACGCCTGTTCCTTCAAGTTTGTTATTTCCATTACCTCCGCCGAGATTACGAACTGCTTTAGCACCAGTTGTTTTTTCCAAGTGACCGAGTTTTGCAATTTTACGGTCAGGCGACATAAAGTTTGTAAGGTTTCTTTTTGAAAGAGCCTCAACTGCACTCAAAGGCATATTCACAACTAATGTGTCAGTTTTACCAATGCGGTTTTTGATCTGAACATTGTGCTTAGCCATTATGTCACGGAAACTAGCATTGTTGATGTCCTTAGCTTGTAAGATCACATCAACACGTTTTTTACCGGTCGGGTCTTCTTTTAACATACTGCGGATGTCAGCTGAAACGTTATCACCGCGATAGCGAAGTTTTGAATTTCGGTTTTTCGCATCGTTACTGCGTGAACCCTTATAGTTTTTGTCTCCGATCATTAAAGGTGTGAAAATAGCAGCAACCTCAGCAACCGCTACGATTCTTTCCTCGAATGCATCTTTTGAAGTTCCGCCAATGATTTTGGCATTTCCTTTTGCGACTGCTGCAATGATTTTTTCGTTGATTTCAGAACTGCCCACGAAATTCGCTAATTCATCTACGAATAAAATTACATTACCGTTTGTTGATGCCAGTTCATTTAAAACTGTTGAAATATTGTGGGAAACATCTGCATCACTTTTTGCGTTATCAAATACAGCATCCATTTGAAGCATCAGAACTTTTTTGTCTTTTAAAGTAGCCGGAACATCGCCCTTAGCAATGCGTTTAGCTAATCCTTCAACTACAAATTCTTGAGCTTCACCCGTCTCATCTAAAAGAGCAGGTTGGCGTAAATCTTTGCTTGCTAAAACTTGAATCAAACGATTAACTTCAGATTTATATTTATCATCTGAATTTAATCTGTCCTCTTTAGCAAGTAGAGTTAAGTCAGTCGTAAATCTTTTCAGATTAGATTGACTAGCTACTTTAGTGACGTTTTTATCTTGAGCAAATACGACAGCGTGTGATGCAAATACATTGATCATCACCATCGAAAATAAAAGCATCATCGAAATAGCTTTTTTGTGAAATTTTTCTTGTTTTCGGCAGTTCATTGTTTTACCTCAATTTGAATTAAAAACTTTTTTATAAAGTCTGCACACATTTCGTGCCGCGTTAATTAAGTGCAATGATTATGCCAAAAGGCTAAGTGTTGATTTTATTGATGTTAGGGTGGAAAAGAAGGTGTTTGAGAGGACTTTTTTGCTACTTATTCAATCAGTTTGACCGACCGAATCATTCAACTTGACTGAAAGTTGATAGAAAAAATAATTCAATCTGACCGAAAAAAAGGAAAGTCCGGATCAGACTTTCCTCATTTAGTTAGTATTTTTTAAAGCTATTTTTAGATTCCAAGAACATCAATAAGTTCCTGAACCGCTCCGGCAGATTTTTGAAGTGCAGCACGTTCATCATTGGTTAATGAAATCTCAATGATTTGTTCAACTCCATTTTTGCCAAGTTTACAAGGAACGCCAACAAACAATCCGTTTACGCCATATTCGCCTTCAAGATAAACCGCACACGGCAAAATTTTCTTTTTGTCTTTCAAAATTGATTCAGCCATTTCAACAGCACCAAGCGAAGGAGCATAAAAGGCAGAACCTGTTTTGAGTAATCCAACAATTTCAGCACCGCCGTTTGCTGTTCTATCAACGATTGCATCAATTGTTTCTTTGTCTAGAAGTTCAGGAATAGGGATTCCTGCACAGGTTGAATAGCGTGGTAAAGGAACCATTGTGTCACCGTGTCCACCAAGTACAAATGCTGTTACGTTTTCAACCGAAACATCCAAAGCTTCAGCCAAGAAACAACGCATACGAGCTGAATCCAAAACTCCAGCCATTCCCATAACTCGATTTTTTGGAAAACCTGAACGCTTAAATGCAACTTGAGCCATTGCATCAAGTGGATTTGAAACGATGATTATGAAAGCATCAGGAGAATGCTTTGCACATTGCTCAGTAACTGAACCAACGATGTCAGCATTTGTATTTAATAAATCATCACGGCTCATTCCCGGTTTTCTTGGAAGCCCTGCTGTGATAATGATAACGTCAGAACCTGCTGTTTCTTCGTAACCGTTTGAACCAACAAGTTTTACATCAAATCCATCAATCGGAGCAGATTGAGCCAAATCAAGTGATTTTCCTTGTGGAGTTCCTTCAACAATATCAACGAGCGTAACATCTGCTAATTCTTTTGCAGCAATCCAATGAGCCGCAGTTGCACCAACATTTCCCGCACCAACGACCGTAATTTTATTTCTTCCAGCCATAATTTTTTTAAAATTTTCCTCTCTAATCTAATAAATTATTGTGTTAAAACGAATAGCATATTCTGTCATAGTTGACGAAAAACGGCAAAACGGACAGAATTCTTTTGAGGTGAAAAAATTATGACCGCACAATTAAGAAAGAAATACTCGCTGGAAGAATATTTCGAGATTGAGAAAAATTCTGAAGAGCGTTATGAATATTATGACGGAAAAATTTGGGCAATGGCGGGAGCAAGTCAAAACCATGAGAGAATTGTTTCAAACGCTATTTTTCATTTGAGAACTATATTGGGAGATAATTGTTCAGTATTTGGTTCTAATTTGAGGGTTAATGTTCCTAATTATCCGCCTTATCGTTATCCCGATTTAACTGTTTATTGTGGCGAAGGAGATTTTACTCAAATGAGTGGATTGGATGTGCTAAATAATCCGCAGAAGATAATTGAAGTCTTATCCGATTCGACCGAAGCCTTTGACCGTGGCGACAAATTTAACTATTACAAATCCATCGAAAGTTTTGTCGAATACATTTTAGTTTCAACCCAACGCCCACACATCACACAATTCTTTAAAAATGATGATGGAGATTGGGTAAATCGAGATTTTGTAGGAATGGAAACGACATTTCATTCACCAACTTTCAATGCAGAAATATCACTTGCTGAAATTTATTTAAATGTAGAATTTCCACCTCAAGAAGAAAATCCATTTGAAATTATTCGTTAATAAAAACTTATGTTTCTTAGCGACTTTGCGGGAAACACTTTTCAGAAACTTATGTTAAAAAAAATATTTCTAATCGCATCAATTATCAGTCTTTTTACACTAACAACATTTCCACAAACAAACCCCGAGATTTCTGGCAAGCGTTATAAAAGAATCGTCATTCGCAACGCAAGCGTAATTGACGGTAATGGAACACCAACGACTGGACCAAAAGATATTGTTATCGAAAATGACAAAATTGTTCAAATTGTCGGCTTAAACCCAGTTGCTGTAAAAGCGGGAACTGCAAGAAGACCTGCAAAAGGTGATGTTGAAATTGATGCGACAGGGAAGTTTGTCATTCCGGGTTTAATAAATGCCCACGGACACACACACGAAGGACGCGGTGGAATCCCTATGGAAGTTGAGTATTGCCAGAAGCTTTGGCTCGCATCGGGACAAACGACCGTCCGCGAACTAGCTGCACCAAGAAAGGCTCTGATGTGGCGAGAACAAAGCGCTAAAAATGAGATCGCCGCACCGAGATATTTTGTTTACCCGACTTTTCCGGGAGCAGCCACACAAGAACAAGCACGCCAAATAGTCCGCAAATTCAAGCAAGACGGTTTCGATGGAATCAAACTTTTCGCCGTTGACCGCGACATAATGGAAGCCTTGATGGATGAGGCTAAAAAGCAAGGTTTACCCGTTGCACATCACACGGGAGTTGCCGAAACAAACACTTGGGACGACATAAAATTCGGTACACGAAGTATTGAGCATTGGTACGGGGTTCCAGAAGCTGCAATCCCAAATGGACGACAAAATTATCCCGCTGATTACAATTATTCTGACGAAGTTGACCGCTTCCGTTATGCAGGGCGTTTGTGGCGGGAAATCGAGTGGGATAGATTAATGAAAGTCTTTGACGGGATGATTGCAAACAACGTCGCTTGGGATCCGACGCTCAACATTTACGAAGCTTCACGCGATTTACAAAAAGCACAAACCGATCCCGCATTTAAGGATTATTTACACCCAACGCTCGAAAAATTCTTTATTCCAAACCCAGCAAATCACGGTTCTTATTTCATCGGCTGGACTTCGACCGACGAAGCATACTGGAAAGAAAATTACCGAATCTGGATGAAGGCTTTGAAAGAATTCGACCGACGCGGCGGCTTGATCGGTGCTGGCGAAGATGCCGGTTTTATTTACAAAATGTATGGCTTCGGCTTGATCCGCGAACTAGAACTCCATCAAGAAGCAGGTTTTCATCCACTTATGGTCATCAAACACGCCACAGGTAACAACGCAAAAATTCTCGGAGTAGAAGACTGCATCGGCAGAATCCGCGTTGGCTTCAAAGCAGATTTGCTCGTTGTCAACGGCAATCCACAAAAAGACTTAAAAGTTCTATATCCAACCGGAACACAAACTGTGATCGACGGCAAAATAGTAAAATCCGGCGGAATAGAATGGACAATCAAAGACGGAATCCCATTCCACGCTCCGACTTTGGCGAAGGAAGTTCGAGAGTTGGTTAAGACAGCAAGGGAGAAAGTTAAGCCGTAAATAATAGTAATATTTAATAAGAAAAAGCTTTGACGATGTAAAGAGAATCTTTTTTCTTTTGCAGGATTATGTCAAAATCTCACAAAAGATTTGTGGATATAACTAAATGAAAAGTCATCGATAGATGACGGCAGATAATAGCCCCGTATGAAGCGTAAGCGGAATGCGGGGATAGAGAAACATCAAAATCCCAATTCCAGACCTCAAACAACAAGAAACATTAGTAAATCAAATCAAAGAATTAGAATCCAAAATAGCCGAAGCACAAAGCGTGATAGATAATGCGTCGGAACAAAAGCAAATGATTATGGATAAGTATTTGTAAATGATGGAAAGAGGTAAAAATTTGTTGGAAAAGAAAAATTCAGATGCTAAAATAATTTTGTTATGAATTCGACTTTAGAAGAAATAAAACCTGAAACATTGGCATTGATTGAAAAGCAATCAAAAGCCTTTGGTATGTCGGTTGATGAATATCTCAAAAGTCTTCTTCCGGAAGGCGAGAATGATTTGTCTTTGGATGCTGGAAAAAACGCCGATCAGTTTGAATCGGATATGACTGAATTTGCAGAAGATTTTGAGAATGAATACAACGGTTCATACTCACGCGAAGACATTTATTTTGACCACGATTAATGTCTTATCTATTTGATACAAATTGTTTCCTAAGGCTTGTTGACAAAAGCTCTCCTCAAAGAGTCTTTGTCTTAAATGCAATTCGCAAATTGCGTTCAAATAACCAAAAACTTTATTGTACACCACAAATTCTCGCTGAATTTTGGAATGTTTGTACACGTCCGACATCTGCAAGAGGTGGTTTTGGTTTAACAGTTGAGAAAACAGAACGAAAAGTCAAAATTATACAGAAATATTTCAGCTTAATTCCCGACAATCTTGCCACTTTTGACGAATGGCAAAAACTTGTTACCGCATATCAAGTAAAAGGTTTACAAGTTCATGATACAAAAATCGTCGCTTCTATGAATGTTCACAAAATACAAAATCTTGTTACTTTCAACGAACGTGATTTCAAGCGTTTCAAATCAATGATTGTGATCAATCCAAAAAATGTTTGAATTCGGCGGAATCGAATAAACGATCAAAGATTGGATCCCTTTCTACGCTCCGACTTTGGCTAAAGAAGTCCGTGAAATAGTTACGAATGCTAGAAACAAAACAAAAGCTAAATGAGTTTTAAAGATGCTATAGAAAAATGTGATGAAAAGTCAGTTGATGAATTAAATGAGGTTTATTCTAGCTTTTGGCAAGGAGGAGATTTTGTTTCACTTCTTATAGGTTATTTTAGTGTAGAATCTTTTCAGACCAAAGCCACTTGGTTGTTAAAGAAACATCTTGAAACCGGCAACAAAATAAACGAGGAAGAAACTTCAAAAATCTGGCAAAAGCTTCCCAACTTACAAACTTGGGAAGCAAAATTACATATACTTCAATGCATTCCATTTCTTGAATTGACACTAAACGAAAAAGATTCAATTGAAGCCTTTTTGCGGGAAAATTTGGGAAGTAAAAATAAATTTGTAAAAGCCTGGGCTTACAATGGTTTTTACGAATTATCGAAAGATTTTCCAGAGTATCAAGAAGAAGTAAAAGTTCTGATTGAAAATGCAATGGTGACAGAATCCGCCTCAGTCAAAGCTCGACTCAGAAATGTAATGAAGTCAGGTTTTATGAAAGACTATTTTGATCAAAGTTAAACATAAAAATCAACAGAAATAACTAAACTGACAAAAGAGTTTTAGTTTCATTTACAGACTTATTAGTTTTTCTGGTTTCAATCCAGCTAATCAGTGTTGCGTGTGGAACGGTCAAAGCTGAGAGAAGTATTAAATAGCCGTAGCTAAGTTGGAAAATATCATTTAAGTTGATGTTCCAGAACCAGATGATTCCGATGAGTCCGAACAGTGAAAGTGCGGTCATTGGCAGAGCTTTTTTGTGAAAGTTTACGATGCTGTGCCAGATCGTTCGTTGGTTCTCCCCGATCAAGACTTTTTCGTCGTAAGTTTCCAATCTCAGGATATGTCGCCAAGAATGTACGCCTATTAAGTAAACCGTGACTGCGAGAAGTGGCGGAGTTGTCCAGAACATGAATAGAATAATCGCAATCTCAGTCCATTTGATCAATTCATTTTTGCTTTTTGTTTTTTCGCCGAAGAAAAATGTCTCGGCAAATAAAAAGAAGATTCCGAGTCCAACCAGAATTGGAGCTGCCGACAAAATAAATTCGACGTAAAATAAATTGCTTGCTCCGCTTAAGCCCTCTAAGACGTTTCTGCTAAGGGCTGAATAAAAAGCTATTGGAGCGAAAATCACTATCAATCCTCTACCGAGTGAGTTTATGATCCATTGTTTTGTTTCTGAACGACTCCAGATAGAATCGCCACTCCCGAAGTGCCATGCCGTTAACAATAAAAATCCAACCAAAGCAATGCCAGGAACGACGAACCAGATTGCAATAGTTAAAAGTGCTAACAGTAAATAAACTGAAAAAAGTATAGAAAGTGTTTGGGCTGACTTTTTAGATCGGCGTGCTGTGTTTTGCAATATCCAAAGATCGCAAGCACCGTGTGGTAAGCCAAAAATGAATGCACTTATAATCAGAAGCCACGCACCAAGAAATTCGTTTTGCTCGCTACCTTGGAAGGTTGCGAACAGCGGTGCGAGAAGCAAAACCATCCACGGGACTGCATAGATCGCTGTTTGATTTGTCGTCTTTGCTTCTGACATATTTCAAAGGATTAAGCTTGCCTGTAAAGTTTCTCATACAAGCACTCAAGAATTCCAATTTTGGCAAAGCGGCAATTACTTTTAGGTCATCTGTAAATCTACTTTCATCCAAAAGAAAACGTGTAAGTGATGCCGATTCGACATTAGAAAATAAATTTAGAAAGTATCTGTAAGCTGTCTGTGGTTTGCTCTTTATCGCTTGTAAAAATACCGAGTCAAAAAAGTTGAATTTCGAGGACGAGACATTTTTCGGCAACGGTCTGTTCTCGACGATTGCTTTTGCAATTTCCTGTGTATGTCTTTGAATTCTGTGAAATGCATAACCGCTTGAAGGTCTGACGTGACCACCAGCAATTCCTATTGCATAAATGTTTTCACTTAATTTTGTGTCAAATTCAGCCGTGGTCATTGGTAGTTCACCACTTTCCTCAGCTAGAATTTCGTAGTCTGTTCCGAAAAGTTCGGTTAAGTAGCTTTCAATGTTCAAAATGTGTTTGTGCCATGGAAGTGACTTTTCACTAAAACAGGTGCTTTCAACCAACGCTTCTGTTTCCGAATATGGAAGCACATACATAAAGCTTAAGCCATCAGATTGGCTGATCGAAAAGTCCATCAATGTTGCTGTGTCTTGATTAAATACAGGACTATCGTATTTCACTTTCCAGCCAATAAACGTTTGCGAAAGATATAGATTTTTATCTTTATCTAAATTTTTGAAATTCCGACTGCCCTTGTTTCTCGCATCGAAAACGTATTTGGCACGTAATGTGCCCGAATCGGTTTGTACCTCGGCAAAACCCTCTTTTTGTCTTATATTCGTTATTTTTTTTCCGAGATTTAGCCGAATATTTGAACTTTCTTTTTCCCACTTTTTGTGGAAATGATCAAAGAAATTCGGAGCGTAAATTTGTTTATATTTGTTTTGTTTGTCTGATTTAGTGTGTCGTGATTTGCGGTCGCAAACCAGTAGATTGTCCCATGTACTATCAACTAATGGTTCAAGAGAAACGGGCAATTCGCTCCACGTACACCAACGCTGTTCTCTGTCGAAACTTGTGCGTATGTCGTAGATTTCTACTTTGCCTGTAAAACCTTCATTTTCAAGGTGATGTGCTAAAGATGTTCCTGCACATCCGGCTCCGATGATGACTATATCAGTTTCTCTCATTGCTTTCCTCGTTGCTTCTTGAATAGAGATTTTGGGATCAGAACTTGGAACACTGTTCTGATCCCGTGTTTTTTCAGCATTTAACTAAGCTGAAGCTTCTTTCATCTCAGGAGCAAGAATTGATTCTTCACCTTTTTCTCCTAAGTTTCTCTTCAAGTACAAACGACGACCTGCGAGATATACGATGATTCCCGGTCCGATCTTGTTAACTTGGTCACCAATGTTGTAAACAATATGGACTATGTTTAAGTCAAACTGTGGTAAAAGTGCCGGAATCATGTAACCGATTGGATATATTCCCCAACCTGTCAAAACAAACAAAGACATCCATTTAACTGCCCAACGCTCTTCTGGTTCTGCTGTTTTAGCCATTTCTCTAACAGTTGTGTATAGGAAATAAATGATTCCTACATAACCGATAGTTGAAATGAATCCCCAAAGTAGTCTTGAACCAACTGCAACGCCAGTATCAGTTAATTGCTGTTCACCGATGAATCCTGCAACAATCATCAATAAGTCAGCGATTATTAAGTATGTGATAACCTTTCCAACTTTGCGTCCGGCAGCCACTGCCAAAGGAATTTTAGCCACTAGTAGCGGTGTCGTAATCAACCAATCCATATAGCGGAAATTTATAATTCCAAGAAATGATTGCTGTGCTAACTGAGCAGAATTTGCCCCGGGTTCTGCATACATTGGCAGTGTGCCCGTGTATAGTCCTTTCATGTAAAAATAGTGGAAAGCCGCAATACCTACGATGATTGCCGAAATCGTCAAAGCCGTCCGATACTCCGGAGCTACACTATTTCTAGTTGCTAAGAAAAAAACAAAAGCCGCACCCATCGAGATGTATGCGACGAAAAAAGTAAAGTTTGTAAGCATTGGCATTACGCCAATTTGATCTGCCGTCAATAAGTTTGCATCTACTGCAAAGCCGAAAACGACGGTATTGATCAATCCCATTGCTATTTGCATTTTTTATCTCCCTGATTCGTTCTTTTTACAAACTCCAATTAGAGCTTGTTGGTTTCAAGTTAACAGCTGAAAAAGCTTGCTAAAAACTTGTTTGTAAGAGGTACTGAATTATGATGATATAAATGTGTATGAATTAACAGAACCTCTTTTGTAAATATTATTTTTTATTGCTTTACAATTTTTAAGCTATCACTTTGAATAGGTGGAGTCAAATCTTAAAACCGCTCAAACCGCTCACTGGTGAGCGGTTTTGCTGTTTTTATCAGATATCTACGATTGTTAAGTCGTTGTAAGTAAAGGCAGAACCGTTCAAACCGCTCACGGGCGGCAACGATGTTTTATTTGAAGTTTTTCTTTTCTTGAAGCTTAAACAGCTTCGGATTGTGATGTGAAATTGAATTCTTTTAGTTTCAAGGCTGGTAAAAGGGAAGCATTTGTTCTCCCTATTCTTTCGGGTTTTCCGACCATTTCCACATTTCCGCTACTAAGCATTGCGATCATAGATTGGTTGAAGCGCAAATTTTTAACGGGATATGCGATTTTGCCGTTCTCGACCATCCAAACACCGTCACGAGTTAAGCCTGTATAGCTTGCTGTCCTTGCATCTGTTCCGCGTATGTACCAGAAACGTCCGATCAATAATCCTTTTTTTGTGGATTTGATTATTTCTTTAAGGCTCGAAGATTTTCCACTTGATTCTAAGATTGTGTTGACGGGACCTGGAGTTGGGACGGTATTTTTTCTTTTTGCCCAGAATCTAGAGTAAGTAAGATTTTCCAAAACTCCATTTTTAATCAAATAGATTTTTTGAGCGGGAAGTCCTGCTTGTGCGGATGGCGAGGCGGGGATTTCTTCGTTCCAAGGGTCGCTTAAGATATTAATTTTACTGTCGAAAACTTGTTGTCCGAGTTTGGTTTTTCCGCCCTTTAATGAAAACGCACTCCTGCCCTCTTCGGCACGTCTTGCATTAAACTGCGATGTAACTCGTCCAATTAAATCTCCAACTGCCTGAGGTTCCAAAATTACTGTGTAAACGCCTGGTTCAATTGTGCTTGCGTTTTTTCCTTCGACGGCTTTTCGTATGGATTCGCGGGCGATTCTTTCTGTGTCTAAATCTTTGACGTTGACGTCGCTACGACTGAAATAGCCGGAACTTGTGCCGTCAGGAGTTCTTGCTGTCATAGAAAGATTTGCATAAGTTCTTCGTTCAAAACCAAAGTTGCCATTTTTTGTAGCAAATCCGCCTGCAATTGCTCTTGCTTCGTGAAAACCCGCACTCAAAACTCCTTCTTTTTCACTGTTTTTGATAATTTTACTAATGTCTTTGGCACGTTTGGAAAGGGAAATGTTTGCAGTAGCTTCGGCGTAACCATTCGATGATTTATAAGTTTGTTTTCCGAGCGTTGGCAAATATTGTCTATCAATAGGAGAAATTTCAGCGACCTTTTCCGCTTGTTCGACCATTGCTTTGAGGCTTGCATCGTCGAGGCTTGAGGTAGAAGAAGAACCACGTTTGCCTTTTATCCAAACGGTTATATTTGCTCCTCTCGAAACTGTGTTTCCACTTGTTAAATAGCCGTTTCGTGCAAAACGCAAGTTTGAATATTTATTGCTTGTAACCGAAACAGTTGCATCGTCAGCTTTAACATAAGAAAGGATTTTGTTGGTGATTTGTTTGGCTTCTTTTTCGTTTAATAGCATTTTATTTCTCTCAGAAGATATAGATTTAATAACTTGCCACTAGCTTCAGCTAGTGGATGTCTAATTATTAGAATTATTGGCTTTAGCCAAAATAAAATAAAATAAAAGTCCGTATTGCTTTAGCACAAATTGGACTGAAACCAAGAGGATTAAACTTTTTAGTTAAATTTTGGCTAAAGCCGATTTGTTTTTTCAATCTATCACACCAGCTAAAGCTGGAGGCAATTTATAAAACCGTAACTAACTCGCTGTATTCAAAACATTAATCTTTCTAAACCTTGCAGGTGGACAGCCGTGCGAAACGGCGTTGATTTGTCCCGGTTGACCTTTTCCGTCACGGAAAGTTCCAGGCAGTTCATATGTTGATTTTCCACCGAGTCCGTCACAGGCATTCCAAAAATCGGTTGTGCGGGATTGATACGCAACGTCTTTGAGCATTCCCGTAACTTTGCCGTTTTTGATTTCCCAGAACGTCTGTCCGCCAAATTGAAAATTGTAACGCTGTTGGTCAATCGAATAGCTTCCGCGTCCGTGAATCATAATTCCATTTTTCACATCGGAAATTAATTCATCGGTTGAGACATCCTTTTCCGCTGGTTCGAGCGAAAGATTCGGCATACGTGGGAACGAAACGCTGCTCCAATTATCGCCATAAAGACAACCGCGAGAGGTTTTATCGCCGATTAAAGGTGCTAAATCTCTGGTGGTTTGCCAACCGACAAATTTGCCGTTTCTAACTATGTCCCATTGTTGAGCGGCGACTCCTTCATCATCCCAAGCTGTCGTTGCTAATCCACCTTCTTGATTTCTATCGGCATAGAAATTGACGATTTTTGAACCGAACTGCAATTTGTTAGTTTTGTCCGGCGTTAAAAATGATGTCCCTGCATAGTTTGCTTCCCAAAGCAAAGCACGGTCAAGTTCAGTTGAATGTCCGACGGATTCATGAATCGTTAAAAACAGATGCGATGGATGCAGAATCAAATCGTATTTGCCGGGCTTGATGGATTTTGCACTCAATTTCATCGCAGCTTCTTCACCCGCTTGCTTTGCTTCGCCCAGCCAATCATATTCGGTCGTATATTCCCAGCCGATTCCTTTTCCTTGTGCGAGAGAATTTCGTGTCGCAAAATCGCCTTTCGCACGATCAACCGCCGTTACTGAAAAGCTCGGAACGCCGCGAACTAAATATTGCTCGACTCTCGTTCCATCAGTCGTTGCAAGATATTTTTGCTCATTTACCCAAGACATTGAGGAATTTACAAATGCAACTCCTTTTGTCGCAAGTGCCGCTTCATTTATTTTCAAAAGGAAATCAGTTTTCTCATTTATCGGCACATCAAACGGGTCTTTTTTCATCGGCATTTTCCATTTACCGACGGCTTTCGGTGCATCAACTAATTTGATCGGTTTGTCATTAAAAATCGAATTAGCTTTCGCAATTTCAAACGCTTCTCGGACGACTCTTTCAACCTCTTTTCCATTTACCAACGGACTCGCCGCAAAACCCCAAGTTCCTTTATAAAGCACACGAACACCAAATCCGTAATTTTGTCCTTTAGCGACATTTTGAACTTGTTGCTCACGTGTGCGAATTGATTCAATTCTGTATTTATTTATCCGAATATCAGCATATTCAGCACCAAGCTTTTTTGCCAAAGACATTGCGGCATCTCCCAAGTTTGCATTGTCAAAAACAGGAAGATTCTCGGAATTCAAATCCGCTGAATAAGCCCAAGAGGGGAGAGTTGTAATGCCAAGTGCAATAGCCGTAGTCTTCAAGAAATCACGACGTGAAATTGTCATAGGATAAACCTCATTCTTTTACATTTTTGCTATTTTGATGAAAATTATTAAGAAATTTAGAACTAAAATTTGTTCTAATTATGAGGTTTGGTAATGATAGCTGTCAATTTTGATTTAAAGTAAGAAAAAGTCTGATATGCTCTCCCCTTCATACCAGACTTTTTCTTAAAAGGTCGTTTAGATTTCTCTCGCCAACGACCAAACTTTATAAATTGTTCAAAAATCTTCTGCCGGTAAAGTAACTTTCTTAGTTAATTTTATCTCAAAAGTTTCATCAGTTTTTATGCTGACGTCTTTACCTTTTCTAACAAGTGCAGTACCTGTTCCTGCTCCTGCTCCCAGACCTGCTCCGATCAATGCTCCGTTCTCACCATTTGAAACTGCTCCGAGTATTCCTCCAATTGCAGTTCCACCAATAATTGTCAGAATGTTGGTTAGCTGAGATTTTTTTGCTTTGAGTTTTTGTACCAAAACTGCTTCGATGTTTATCTTTGTCCCATCTTTTAATCGAAGAGTTTCAAATATAACTTCCAAATCTCCGCTTTTCCCACCGTACGAAGCCCGTTGTACTTTGGTGATCCTGCCTTCAATGATTGCATCTGTTGGTAACACAACAACATTGCGAACTTCCAAAGGCTCGTCAACTCTTACCCTAAAGGTATCGTCAACTCCAAAAGATTTAGAATTTATCTCGTTAGCCATCCTGACTTTGATTTGAGTTCCGGGTTCGAGTTCATAAATGCTCGAACTACTATCAGAATCTCCTATCTGAGCATTGGATGTAACAGAATTTGCAAAGAGCAAGAATAATAAAAGTGCAAAGAATTTGGTCAAGTTCTTACTTAACTTCATTTAAGACCTCCGTCTTCGCAAGATGTCTTAAACATCTGCGAAGTATAAAAGCAATGAGCGTGCCATAGTTGGTTGAATACGAAAAACTCCCTTATTATCGCTTGTTTACGCAAAATCGCAAAGTTTTTTGTTGGTTTCTAGTTTTTAATTAAGAAACAATATCGTGTGCACGTTAACGATATGGGATAGTTCAAAGAGAAAATTCGCAAAAATCTTGACCTTTTTCGTTTTATCATTAGAATTAAAATCTTTGTTGAATAGCAAATGAATAGAAAAAGCCAAGGAGAAATAGAAAAATGGCAACTAAACTCAACCAAGTAATTGCAATCGAAAAAGGAGTGAAAAATCGTATTCACTCGGCAATTACAGAACTACACAAAAACGCTCAAAAAGCCGATCTTTATTACGGTTTTAATAAAACTTACGAACCGAAAGATGAAGATGGTGAAACATTTCCACCGGAACAAAAGAAAGTCATTCTTAGGTCAAATGAAGTTTTGGGTGAAATGAAAAAATTGATGACCGAAATCCTTGACATCACAGCAACAAAGGACTTTGCCAATATGAAAGCGGCGGCTGATATTAAAATCGGCAGCAATATTTTAGCAAAAAAAGTTCCTGTTCCTTATCTATTGTTCTTAGAAAAGCAATTGACTGATTTGAGAACTTTTATTGATAAACTTCCAATTTTGGATGAAGCCGATGATTGGAAAGAAGACAAGGCTTTGGACGTTTTCAAAACTGATGCGATAAAAACTCATCGAACACAAAAGGTTGAAAAACCGATTGTCCTTTATGATGCGACTGATAAACACCCCGCACAAACTCAACTTATTACTAAAGATGAGGTGGTCGGATATTGGAATCAAGTCAAACAATCAGGTGCTATAACTCGCGGTGATAAACGCGAATTACTCGAAAAAGTTGAAACTGTTCTCAACGCTGTAAAGAGTGCTAGAGAAGAAGCCAACAGCATCGAAGCACCGAAAAAACAAGTTGGGAAAGATATCCTCGATTATATTTTTAATGAATAATTGTTGATTGAGAGATTATCTTTTTGAGGTAATCTTTCAACTGAGCAATTGTTTGCTCATCTTGGACAAGTTGAAATTTAACTTTAAGTTGAAAACAAGTTTCGTGCAGGTTCGAATCCTGCTCTCCGCATAATCAAATGAGTGGAGATGGCGGAATTGGCAGACGCAGATGACACACATCGGAAACTATCTAAAGTTGAAATTATTCCAAGAAGTTGAAAATACGCAGACTGAATCTATCTCAAATTTTTGACAAAATCGGTCATTGTTGCGGGTTCGAGTCCCGTCGTTCCCTCTTTTTTAGATTATTTATGGGAACGTAGCTCAAAGGCAGAGTGATGACACTAAGAACTAAATGTCAAAATTAAACGTCGTTAGATTCTCAAACGCTGTGAGCGATTTAGCTCAATGGAAGAGCATTCGACTTAGAATCGAAGGGATGCCGGTTCGATCCCGGCAATCGATACAAGGCGGGGTGAGTAGGATACACTTGCTCCGTCTTTTTTATTTTTTAAATAGAAAAAAGCCTTGATTGCTCAAGGCTTAGATCTGTTTTGCTAGTGGTGCTGAGGGCGGGGGTCGAACCCGCACGTCCACAAGGGACACAGGATTTTAAGTCCTGTGCGTCTACCAATTCCGCCACCCCAGCGACTTAACTAGAATAAATTAGCACGTATTGTTTTAGATGTGCAAACTGAGAGAGCATCTAAAAAGTAATAAATGACAAATTCTCAAATACTTGCGATACTATTTATGCAAGAAGTTTTTATGCAGGGGAGATAAATGGAACAATACGCATGGATATTGTGGGTTGTTTTTGGAGTTTTTTTAATCATTGCTGAGATATTTACTCTTGGTTTTGTATTGCTCTGGTTTGGGATCGGAGCAATCGTTGCCGCACTTGCTTCAATGCTCGGAATTGGTGTGATCGGTCAATTTCTGATATTTGCACTAGTTTCTACTGTTTTGACTATCATGTCTCGGACAATCTTCGATAATGTTTTTAAACTAACAGGAGAAGAAGAGATAAAGACAGGAGTTGATACTCTGCCGGGGAAGGTTGGAACAGTTAAAAAAGCAAGTAAAGGTGCTTTAAATCAAGCCAGTGTAAGAGTTTACGGTAGTGATTGGAAAGCCTTTCCAATAGACGAACAGACATCTTTTGAAGAAGGTGAAAAAGTGGAAGTAGTCAAAGTTGAAGGCTCTTCTATTTATGTTAGAAAAGCAACAAAAGAATTACCTGACTGGCGCGGAGAAAATTAAATTTAGTCAATTATTTCCGCAGTGTTCTGATCCGCTGTATCGTGTATGCTCTCTTGAGTAATTGTTTCTAGGCGAATTTCTTCATCGGTTGGCTCAGGCAAGCTGCTTCCAGTCAATTTAGCCAAGATCAATGTGATGTTATCTTCTCCACCCCTCTCGTTAGCTTCCTTAACAAGTTCTGCTCCAGCCATTCCCAGATTATCCAAATGCTCGAAGATTATATTTTGCATTTCAGGTCCATTGATCTTATTGGATAAACCATCACTGCAAATTAGCAGAATATCGTCACGTTGAGGTACTAATCTCGCAGCCACAGGATATATCTCATTTTGAGCTCCGAGTGCTTGAAGGATTACATTTTTTAAGGCGTGAGTTTCAGCTTCTTCAGGTTGGATTTGACCTGCATCAATTAGTTGTTGGACAAGAGATTGGTCTTTGGTAATTTGATAAATTTTAGCATTGCGAATTAAATATACTCGACTATCTCCGACCTGAACTAAATCAATTGCTTCAGGAGTTATTCCAACACCCGTAAAGGTAGCTCCCATTCCCTGATATTGAGCATCTGTTCTACCTCTTTGATGAATTAGGTGATTGGCATAAACTGTGGCGTCATAAAGTTTACCAACCAAGCTATCACCAAAATCATCCGGTGAAACCGTCTTTTCGGGGTCTTCATCCAATATAATATTGCTGACAGTATCCACAGCCATCTGGCTGGCAACTTCACCAGCTAAAGCTCCGCCCATACCATCAGAAACAGCTAAAACAACACCGTTTTCGTCTATTTCAAACTGCTGTGATTCTATTCTAAATTCGCTGGCATCCTGCGAACTAGTCCATTTTTCTGATTCTGAGATGTGTAATAAAAGATAATTATCTTCATTACCTTTACGGACTCGTCCAACATGAGATGTAGCATGTGTTTCAACAATCAACATAATTAAAAGAGTGGAGAGCGGTGAGTGGCGAGCGATGAGTTTTTGAAAAATTGCTTCTTATTTCTCTTAACTCTTTCCTCAAAACTCTCAACTAATTAAGTGCTTGGTCTAAATCAAATATAATATCTTCAATATCTTCTATACCAACTGAAATGCGAACTAAGCCATCTGTAATGCCTAGTTCTTGTCGTTTTTCAAATGGAACGGAAGCGTGTGTCATACTTGCAGGATGCGAGATCAAACTCTCTACTCCACCTAAACTTTCTGCTAAAGTTGCAATCTTGACGTTTTCTAAAACTTTTTTTGCGTTATTTAATGAACCTGTTTCAAAAGAAACCATTCCGCCGAAACCATCTTGCTGTTTTTTAGCAAGTTCATGCTGTGGGTGCGAAACAAGTCCCGGATAATAAACTTTTTGTACTTTTGGATGTTCAGCTAGGAAATTAGCTACTGCCTGTCCGTTTTCATTATGCTTTCCCATACGGACTGCTAAGGTTTTAGTTCCACGCAAAACTAAGAATGAATCGAATGGAGAAAGTATAGCCCCAACAGAATTTTGTACAAATTGTATCCATTCAGCGTTTTTTTCATTATTTAATGCTACAAATCCACCAACGCTATCAGAGTGACCATTCAGATACTTGGTTGTTGAATGAACAACAATATCAACTCCGTGCTCAATAGGTCGTTGCAAATATGGCGACATAAAAGTGTTGTCACACACAACTTTTGCTCCGTGAGCATGAGCTATGTTTGAAACACCTTCTAAATCTGTAACACTCATCACTGGGTTTGTCGGAGTTTCGACAAAAACCATTTTAGTGTTGGGTTTGAATGCTTCTTCAACTTGCGTTATTTCGGTTGTATCAACAAGATCAAACTCAATGCCATAATTCGACAAAACCTTATCGAAAAGACGAAAGGTTCCTCCATAAGTATTGTCACCAAGAATTACATGATCACCAGCTTTGACTAATTTTAGACAAGCATCTATTGCGGACATTCCGGAGGCAAATGCGTATCCGAATTTTGCACCCTCAAGTGCGGCAATATTTTGTTCTAAAGCCGATCTGGTAGGGTTTTGTGTGCGTGCATATTCAAAACCTTTATGCTCGCCTAATGCATCTTGTTTATAAGTTGAAGTTTGATAAATTGGCACGCTGACTGAACCCGTTGCTGTATCCGGTTCATTTCCTGCGTGGATTGCTGTGGTTGAAAAACCCATAAATCAAATATAATTGCTTTTAAAATAAAAATAGCCTTTTCTGAATTATAAACATTAGGGGGCAAAAAAACTACATAAAAGGCTTATTTTGTTGTGATTTATGGTAACTTGGCAAATTAAAAAATGCAAACGAACAAGGTTGTAAATTTGTTGGAGAATCTAATAATTATTTTGGCAGGAAATCTATGCGAGTTTTTTCAAATTCTGTAATTTTATTTTTGTGTAAAAGAGTTAAATCAATATCATCTAAGCCATTTAGCAGACAGTATTTTCTGTATTCATCTACTTCAAAGTTTTGTGAGAAAGTTTGGTTATCTGTGACAGCTTGATTTATTAAATCAATAGTTAATTGATAGTTATCAGTTTCTTCTGATTTTTTAACTAATTCTTTAACTGCATTTTTTCTTAAAGTAATCGGTAGAAGCCCGATTTTGAAACAGTTATTGTAAAAAATGTCGGCAAAACTTGGAGCAATAATTACGCGAAAACCATATTCTGCTAGTGCCCAAGGTGCGTGTTCGCGAGATGAGCCGCAACCGAAATTTGCTCCCGCTAGAAGAATGGAAGCATCTTTGTATTTAGGAAAGTTCAATACAAAATCAGCTTTTATCGAACCATCTTGCTCGAATCTTTGGTCGTGAAAAAGTGCGATATCAAAACCTGTTCGCTCAATTTTTAGCAAAAATTTCTTTGGCATGATTTGATCCGTGTCAATATTCTGCTCAAAAAGCGGAACGCATTTGCCTGTGTGTTTTGTAAATTTTTTCATAAATAAATAGTTACATAATATCGAAGATAAAAGAAAATTTTTTTCCTCGCGAATAACTGCGAATACACACGAAATAAGAATGAAACAAATTATGAATAAAACATACCGAATCGAGAAAATAGAATACTCCGTTTTTTTTATTTTTCTTTTTTTCGCGTCATTTTGTATTTATTCGCGGGCAAGTTTCTTATATCCAAAATTTTAGTTACTTAAAGTTCCAATTTCTGACATCCACAAAATGCCCCGCAATTGAAGCCGCTGCTGCCATTGCAGGAGAAACAAGATGTGTTCTTCCACCACGTCCTTGCCGTCCTTCGAAATTTCTGTTGCTTGTTGAAGCACAGCGTTCGCCGGGTTGCAAAATGTCTTCGTTCATCCCGAGGCACATTGAACAACCAGCATCTCGCCAATCAAAACCTGCTTCGACGAAAATTTTTGCAAGCCCTTCTTCTTCGGCTTGTTTCTTGATTTGCATAGAACCGGGAACTATCATCGCGTGAACTTTTTTGTTGACGTTATGACCTTTTGCAACTTTTGCAACTTCACGTAAATCTTCGATGCGTGCGTTTGTGCAACTGCCTATGAATGAGCGATCAATTTTGATTTCATTTATTTTTTGTGTTGGCTCAACGCCCATATATTTAAAGGCTTTCTCAAACGCTAAACGCTCACTTTCGTTTTTGGCATCGGACAAATCTGGAATTCGCTCACCAATTTTCACAGACATTCCGGGCGATGTTCCCCAAGTTACAAAAGGTTTAAGATTTTCTGCGTTAATCTCAAAAGTTTTATCAAATTCTGCATTTTCTGCAGTTGGCAAATAACTCCAATAATCAACTGCTTCATTCCATTTATCGTTTTTTGGTGCAAAAGGTCTTCCTTTCAAATATTCAAAAGTTGTTTGATCGGGGGCAATCAAGCCCGCTCTTGCTCCTGCTTCAATGGACATATTGCAAACTGTCATACGCCCTTCCATCGAAAGATTTTCGATTGCCTCGCCTGTATATTCAATGACAAAACCTGTTCCGCCATCCGTTCCGATTTCATTGATGATTCCTAGAATTAAGTCCTTTGCTGTGACTCCAAAGGGAAGTTTGCCGTTGATTTTGATTTGCAGATTTTTAGATTTTTTCTGTTGCAAGCATTGCGTTGCCATCACATGCTCGACTTCCGATGTACCAATTCCAAAAGCTAATGCACCAAAAGCTCCGTGAGTTGCTGTGTGCGAATCGCCACAAACAATCGTCATTCCAGGATGTGTTAACCCTTGTTCGGGACCAAAAACGTGTATGATTCCTTGTTCGATTTTGTCCAAATCATAAACTCTCACACCAAATTCTTTAGCATTTTTTCGCAAGGTTTCTACCTGTTTTGCAGCAATCGGATCATTAAAAGGTTTATCACGATTTATTGTTGGAATGGCGTGATCAATTGTGCCGATTGTTAACTCGGGACGACGGACTTTTCTGCCAGCGAGTTTTAAGCCTTCAAATGCTTGTGGAGTCGTAACTTCGTGGATTAGATGCAAATCAATATAAAGCAAAGCTGGCTTGCCTTGTTCTTCATGGACAACGTGAGATTCCCAAACTTTATCGTAAAGCGTTTTCATTGGTTATAAGTTTATAACATTACAAGAAAATCTGAAAAGTTTCGTAATTTAAAGTACGCACAAAAGCAAGATTTATGAGATTGAAAATTATATAAAATAATTTTATATTTGCTTAGATGGGAAATTGTAGAAATTATGGATATTCATGAACTAGAAGTTTTGTTAGTTGTTGCAGAAGAAAAAAGTTTTTCGAGAGCTGCAAAAGTCTTGCATCGGACTCAACCTGCTGTCAGTCAAGCAATTCGACGCCTTGAATCAGAAGTTGGGGAAAAACTGTTTGATCGTTCATCAAAAGACGGAACTTTAACTCATGCGGGGGAAGTTTTGCTTGATTTTGCAAGGCAGATGTTAAATCTACGTCGAAGTGCTAAGACTGCGATTCGAGACTTAAAAGAATTGCATCATGGCAAGGTTTCGATAAGTGCGAATGAGCACACAGTTTTTTATCTGTTGCCGTTGATTGATGAATTCAAAAAAAGACATCCGTTAATAAAAATTGACGTCCAGAGAGGGGTTGCCAGTCGGATTCCAAAAGAAATCATGGCAAGGGAAGTCGAACTCGGCGTGATTTCGTTTAAGCCAAAAGATTCTTCAGTAAAATCACTTGCGGTCAGCATGGATGAATTAGTTTTAATAGTTTCACTAGATCACCAGCTAGCAGGCAAAAAAAGTGTTTCGGTTAAGGATTTGGGGACTGAAACATTTATCGCACATAATGCCCCATCGCCATATCGTGAGCAAGTAATTGAAAAATTTGCTAAATACAAAACAAACTTAAATATTTCAGTCGAGATGCCTTCACTTGAAGCAATTAAGCGTTTGGTCGAATTGGGTGTTGGAGTCGCACTTGTACCAAAATTGACTGCTCAAAGCGAGATAGATAACAAGCAACTTTTGGGACTTTCTGTACACGAAATGAAACTTGAGAGAAAACTACATATTGTTTATAAGCGAAATGGAGTTTTATCTCATGCTGCAAAAGTTTTTCTTCAATTAGCTAGAGAAATGAAATAACGTTTAGATTAAAAATTTCTTTATAAATGTATGTAGTTTATAGCTTAACTTGAAAAAAAACTTCCAAATCTCAAAAAATAGATTACAATAAGGGAGTTAAGCTACACTACAAATCTTTCAATCTTAAAAACTAAACGAGGAAAAAATGTTACCAATTGAACCTAAAGAAGCTCTTTCACCAAAAGAAAGAAGACAATCCGATCGTAAAAAATTAATTGTTGACGTTAAATTTGATGGCGGTGATGCAACGGGCATCGCTAATACAAGAGATATTGGAATAGGCGGTTTGTATATGACAACCAACGCAAAACTGGAAACAGGGGATGAAATATCTCTGAATATGAGTCTTGCAGGTGAAGATTTTGATGTATTGGGGGTAGTTGCATATACCGATCCTGGACAAGGTGTAGGTGTTCGATTCAAAGATTTATCGGCAGAGAGTGAAGCTCAGCTGAAAAAAGAATTAGAAATAGAATAGCTCGTTGTGGCATAAAGAGTTTTAATTTGGGCAAAAAATCAGAGGAGAGAAAATATGTTTGACCAGTTTACGCTCGGCATTGAGGAAGAATTTCAGATTGTCGATCCTGAAACACGAGAATTAAAATCTCATGTGTCTGAAATTTTAGATGAAGGAAAACTTATGCTTGGCGAAAAGGTTAAGCCTGAGATGATTCAGTCAATGATCGAGGTTGGAACAGGAGTCTGTGCAAACATACAGGAAGCACGAGAAGATATTTCAAAACTTCGTTGTATTATCTCCAGTTTAGCCCGAAAAAAAGGAATGGAGATCGTTGCTGCATCAACTCATCCTTTTTCAAAATGGTCAGAGCAAGAGATATTTGAGCATGATAGATATAAGCTTTTAGTTGATGAGCTGCAAATGGTCGCTCGTAGTCTTTTGATCTTTGGTGTGCATGTTCACGTTGGAATTAAAGAACCCGAACGTCGCATACACATTATGAATGCGGCAAGGTATTTTTTACCACATGTTCTTGCAATGACAACTTCTTCTCCATTTTGGTTGGGATTTAAAACCGGATTGAAATCATACAGAACTGAAGTTTTCAAGAAATTTCCGCGTACTGACATTCCCGATCATTTTAATTCATATCAAGAATTTCAGAGCTATATTGACCTACTTGTAAAAATGAATTGTGCTGAGGATGCGACAAAAATCTGGTGGGATATACGTCCGCATCCTAAGTTTCCAACCCTTGAATTTCGGGTTTGTGATATACCGACGAGAGTTGACGACACAGTTGCAATTGCGGCACTTTTTCAAGCGATTGTTGCTAAATTGCATTTGTTGATTGATAACAATTTAGGTTTTAGACTCTATCATCGTCGCTTAATCCAAGAAAACAAATGGCGTGCGATTCGGTATGGATTAGATGGAAAATTACTTGATTTAGGTAAGCAAAAAGAAGTTCCTGTAAAAGACTTAATTCACGAATTGCTGGATTTTGTTGATGAAGTTGTTGATGAATTAGGCTCACGAAAAGAAATTGAACACATTCACACAATTTTAGAGCGTGGTACTTCTGCTGATGAACAACTTCAGGTTTTTGAAGAGACTAACGGAGATTTGAAAGCAGTTGTGGATAGATTAATTAAAAACACGATGGAGAATGTTCCTGAACAATGTTTTGATTAGAAATAAAATCAGTTCAAATTGAAAAGGCTGTGATTGTCACAGCCTTTTTCTACTTTGTATTGTGTTCTAATGCGAGCTTTAAGAAATTTTCAAAAAGGATACGTCCATCTCTTGATTCATTTGGATGTTCCCAGCGGGTTGGGTTTTTTGACCAATCTTCAAAGGATTTTTCCAAGTGGAATTGAACTGAATAAATAAGTTGTCCATCAGAACGCTTGACCATCATTTGATTTTCGCAAAGATAAGACTTAGCAAGATGCTTAAACCCTTCGGGAATTCCGATAACCTGCAATCCGTGATTTTGCCATACACGTAAGATTTTGTCTTTAATCGTGTAGTCCTGCCAAATGCCACTCTCTTTATCAGTTATTCCTTCAAAAATTGGATCAGCCGGATCAATGATTTTGACATATCGATATTGAAACTCTGCCACTCGCCCAGTGCGGATTTCGTGCTGTTCACGCATGTCGAGTGTCATCAGTTTTCGTCCAAATGAAATGCCAATAAGCTGATGTGCACCACAGATACCCAAAACAGGAATTTTGGTGGATTTAATAAACTTTTCAAAAGATTTTAAATATGCAGGATTGTAGTAATCAAAATCCGTAAGTGTCCCACTCATCACGATTGCATCAGGCTTGAATGTTTCAGTGGCTTCAGCAATTTCTGACAAATGAACCGTAACAGACTTTGGTTGTTTTACAAGTCTCTTTACATTGCTGGCAATATTGTCGCATGCCATTTGTGTGAGTTTTCTTTCTAGTCTCAAATGTTTTTCGACTTCATTACCCCAATCTTTTCTGGCGATATCAGATAAGTCCGATTCATAACGCAAAAGATTGTTTACGATCAATACTCTCGCGTGCTCAATTTGCTGTTCGATCGGCTCATAACGGCAGAAATTTTGCTTGTTATAAGGGAATGGTAAATTGAGTGTCGGGGGATTTAATTTGTTTGGTGCAGCGTCCAACATAAAAATTTATATTAACATTTTTAGAAAATGTAACCTAACAAAGATTGCAAATTTAACGCAAAAAAAGCTTATTATTTTTTGAAGGTTAATTTCGTCTTTGCTTGGTACTTTTTTTGAATTCGGGCATTAATTCACCTGCACCGATCTCATCAATTTGATGGCGAGCTTCTCTAATTAAGCCAGCTCTTAGACGACCTCTTACGGCAGGACTTTTATTACTTGTTTCCCGATCCACTAATAAAAGCATTTTGTGCCACGAGGATTCTAATTCATCGGCGAGGCTGGAAATTTTTGTTATGTCATAAGGTACGGCTATTTCCTGACATCCCAGCCAAGCGAAAACCTGTAAATATCTGGCAGTAGATAGATCGGGGCAAGAAAACCTTTTGTTGCCGACTTTTAATTCAACTCCCAGCAACGTGTGTTGAATTATTGCCTTATTCTCTTTTCTGGGAATATCTAATTTATGCGAGCGAGTTCTTTGCGAACGAATCTTGTCTTCATAAATTCTAGGAATCCATTCAGTATTTAGGTTTTCTTTGATTTCATTAACAAGAGACATAAATTAGTCAGCAACAACCAACTAATAGAATACTTGTAAAGCCTTGAAATTTCTAGTCTTTTTGTTCTTGTGCCAGATTTTATGTAGGATTTGAGTATTTTTCTTGCAATAAGTTGAAGTATTTTCCGACGTGCAAACCATCCATAATCATATGATTTACTTCAACTGAAATCGGCATTTTTTTCACGTCTCTCTCATCAAAAATTTTACCGAAAACTATCCGTGGAACAGTTTGTGAATTATCAAAGCGGCTGGCGTGTTTGAAGCTTGTAAATGAAATCCAAGGGATAACAGAATAGTAAATCAGATCGATCCGATCTGTCTCAACATCAAAGCTGTTTAGTTTTTTATACTTTTGAACAGCTTTTTTTCCGGCTTGATCAAATTCAAAAACATCGTCTTTCATTTCGAAATAACAAAACGAAAAACTCTCATCATCTTGTAAGATGGTTTGAGTAGCATCAATTTTATCGTATTCAATGAGATTTTTATCTTTTAAGCGGATTTTGAATTCTTTAATTTCGTTAGCAGTTTGTTGAGAGTAAAAGAGATTAGCAAGCGAGAAGGCTAAATTATTTTCTTTACAAAAATCGTATAGCTTAGTTACATCCAAATTGGCAGTCATGTTGAAAAAAGGGTCTTCAAAGTCCTTGAAAAATTCATAGCAGGCTTTTCTATTCCATTTTTCAAAATCAATTTCTTTGAACATTTTTTATTGCCCGATTTTACTCCAATTTTCTATTAATTCTTTGACTGTTCCGTTATAAACATTAACGTCCATATCAAACAAAGTTCCGGGAACATTGTAGAGGCATTTTCCAGTAGTTTTGCAATTAATCTCGCTGGAAAATTGCCAAAAAGTATAAGTTTTCCAGATTTGATTTGGGAAATCAGGGACGTTTTTTCTAAAACGTGCGTACCAAAGTGGACTTTTAAAGAGCAATTCATCATTCGGATATTTTGAAGAAAGGTCTTTAATAACTGATTGATTTCCGTAAAAAATCGGATGGCGACCTGTTTCTTTTTTGATAAATTTGAGGAAGGTTTTTATCTCTTTGGCTGAAACTTTATATTTGGGAATATTACACAAGGAGTTTTCAGTGCATTCAACATCTAAAGCCATTATTTCATCAGATGAGTTTTTATCAATCTTCTTCAAGTACGCTTTTGCTTGTTCAACTGTGTCGCCCTTTCTCAGTAAATGATAAGAACCCCATTTATATCCTTTTTCTTTGGCAATTAATTTCCTTTTATCATATTTGGAGTCCACAAAAGTAATTCCTTCAGTTGCTTTGTGCAGAATTCCAACAACTCTTTTGTCTTTTTTTAGTTCATGCCAGTTGATCGAATTACCATGATAGGCATCAATTACAATTGCGACTTCCTGATTTTTCCAAGGTTCATTAAATTCATTTTTGATTTGAGAAAATGCAGGGAAATTAAGCAACAAAAAAAGAAGAGTAAAAACCAATATCTTTTGAAATTTACTCTCCATATCTTTTTTGATGTTTTTCTAGACTACTTAAGTTGTGCATTTTGTGTGGTTGCAGGTTTCGTAGTTGCGGGTGATTTGGTAAAAGATTTGATCGTGCTGTTTCCGAATAACCCGAAATAGAATACGCCAAGCACAGTTAACAAAATAACAGCTCCGAGTGCAGTCGGAATCTTAGGTGCTATCCAATCTGTAGTTCTTTCTTTGAAGAACATTACTACGATCAGTCGCAAATAATAATATGCTGAGATCGCAGTGTTTACAACCGCCACAATAACAAGAAAAGTAAGCATTGCACTACCCGCTTCTAATGCAGGTCGGAACACTAAAACTTTTCCGATGAATCCAGCAGTCAAAGGCAAGCCTAGCAATGAAAGCATAAATAATGAGAGTGTAAATGCCAAAACAGGTGACTTGAATCCGATGCCATTGTAATCTTCAAATTCTGTGCGTCGGTCATTTTTCTGAGCAAGTAGAGTTACTACAGCAAACGCTCCAAGGTTTGTAACCGCATAGGTCAGCATATAAAACGCAACTGCGGCAATGGCTTCGTCACGTCCTGTAACTGTCGTAGCTACTCCGGCACCGATAAATCCAACCAATGCATAACCTGCGTGTGCGATTGAAGAGTATGCCAGCATTCTCTTCACGTTATTTTGAACAATGGCAGCGATATTTCCGATTGTCATTGTCAAAATTGCCATCATTGTTAAGGCGGTTATCCAAGATTCATGTAGAAGTGCCGAAGCTTGAACAGTTGCAACCAGCGGAAATCCAATTGCAAAAATCCTCAAGAAAGAAGCAAATCCAGCTGCTTTCGGTCCTGCAGCCATGAACCCTGTGATTGGTGTTGGTGCACCTTCGTAAACATCTGGTGTCCAAATATGGAAAGGAACTGTCGCAACCTTAAATCCAAATCCAATTAAGAGCATTGCACCACCAACTAAGAAAAGGGTTGGAAAAGCAGATTCTCCACTACTTAAAACAGCAGCAATTTCGGTGATATTAGTTGAGCCTGTCGCACCATAAACGAGTGCCATTCCGTACAGTAAAAACGCTGAAGCATAAGAACCGAGAATGAAATACTTCATCGCTGACTCGTTAGAACGCAAGTCATTTTTACGTAAACCTGCCATTACATAAGTTGCGATGGAGAGAGTTTCAAGCCCGAGAAAGATTATGACCATATCATTTCCCGAAGCCATAAACATCATTCCGACAGTGGCGAATAATAAAAGTGCATGATATTCCCCGGCTGGAACTTTCTCATTTTCCACCCAAACGCTAGAGATCAAAATGGTTAGGATTGAAACTAATAGAAAGACAACCGTAAAACTCAAACGGAGATTGTCGGTAACCATCATCCCATTAAATGCACTTGCAGGATTTCCCGGAGTAGCCCATAACCAAAAAGTAGCAACAGTGGCAAGAATAAGTCCGATTATCGAAACCGCTCCTGTAATACGCTGCTTGGCGGGTTTGAAGCTATCGTAAACCATTACAATTATTCCTGCAATCGCAATAATAAATTCAGGTAAAACGATTGGAACGTTTACATCAGGGTTTACTAAATTTTGAAAAAATAACAATGTGTTCATTTTGTTAAACTAAATATCTGAAACCAAAAGCAATGAGGTTTATTTTTCTTTCACCTTTAAGGTTGAAACTGTTCCACCTTTAGTTTCGCCATTCACAATTTTTTGTATTGCAACAACGCTATTTTTTGAAGCGTCAAGAATTGGCTTTGGATAAACTCCCATAAATACCATTAAGAATAAAAGGGGAACCATCAAACCAATCTCGCGTGCATTTAAGTCTCTTAAATTTCTATTTTTCTCATTTGTCAGTTTTCCAAAGAAAACTCTCTGTACCATCCAGAGTAAATAAACTGCCGCAAAGATAACGCCCGTTCCGGCAAGCATCGCAGCGATTTTATTCCAACTTCCTGACAGGATGGTGGCACTCCACATACCAATCATTATAAGGAATTCACCAACAAATCCATTTAAGAATGGAAGTCCGATTGAAGCCATTGTCGTGATGACAAAGAAAGTTGCATAAATCGGCATAATACTTGAGAGACCACCATATTCGGAAATTAATCTTGTGTGTCTCCTGTCATAAATAAATCCGACAAGCAAGAATAACGCTCCCGTTGTGACACCATGAGCAAGCATTGTGTATAAAGCACCCTGCATACCCAATTCGGTGAAAGAGAACATTCCCAAAATGACAAATCCCATATGTGCGATTGATGAATACGCAACGAGGCGTTTGATGTCAGGTTGAACCATCGCAACCAAAGCACCATATATAATTCCAATAATTGCGAGTATTATGAAAATCCAAGCCAATTCGCGCGATGCTTCAGGAAAGAGCGTAAAATTAAACCGCATCAATCCGTATGTTCCCATTTTCAACAAAACTGCTGCCAGTATTACTGAACCAGCTGTCGGAGCTTCGGTATGTGCATCGGGAAGCCATGTGTGGAATGGAAAAACAGGTACTTTAATTGAAAACGCTAAAGCAAATGCTAAGAAGAGAAGAGTTCCCGTTGAGCCTGCCCCATAAATCAATTTTCCTGATTGTAAAGAATTGAGAAGCGTTATGTAATCGAACGTTCCAAACCCAACTTGCTGAAAATGCATATAATACAGCGAAATAATCGCTACGAGCATTAACAAACTTCCAAGTGCGGTGAAAATAAAGAATTTAACTGCGGCATATATTCTATTTGAACCACCCCAAATTCCGATAAGGAAAAACATCGGAACAAGCGAAGCCTCAAAGAATAAATAAAATACAAGTAAATCGAGAGATACAAATACACCGATCATTGCACTTTGAAGCAAGAGCAAGAATACATAAAAGGCTGTGTGTCTTTTTTCGACTGCATCCCACGTTGATAAAACCGCAATCGGCATTATGAATGTAGTTAGAATTACAAGCCAAAGCGAAAGCCCGTCAACACCAACATGATAGTTGGTATTGATAGCTTCTATCCAAACAACATTTTTCTCGAAATAATAGCCGTTAGCAGAAAGTGTGCTGTCACCTAAAAGTAAAAGTGAAACTAAAAAGATTACGAATGTGATTCCGAGTGTAATCCATTTCAGATGTTTTACTTCGTTCCAAAAAATGGAATGTCCAAGGACGGCAAGTGCTCCAAATGCCGGAAGCAAAATTAAAATTGTTATCAGATTTTCTGTTATAAAATCCATATTTTTAGTTATTAGCTATCAAACTGATAGCTAAATCTGAAATCTAACTCAAAAGTCTAAATGCGTAATAAATAAAGTAGCCGATGACTAGCAAAGCTCCGAACAAAATAAATGCTGCATAAGAACGTACAAACCCAACTTGAAGTTTGCGCACAAAAGAGCCAAGTTCACTTACAAAATTGCCGATTCCATTTACTGTCCCATCAATGAATCCAACATCAAAACCTTTCCAGAGTCCGTTACGGGAAATACTTGTGATCGGATCAACAATTCCTTTGTTGTATATCTCATCCAGATACCATTTCTGCTCAAACAGTTTTGGCATACGCTTTAGCGGATTTTTGCTAAATGTCATCCAACCAAGACCAATTCCAAATAAAGCCAGAAGCACGGAAAGAGCAGCAAGTACTCGCTCTGTGAAAATTGCATCAGGATCGTGTGCTTCTTTGCCTTCCTCTGCTTTCTTTTTGAAATAGAAGTTCTTGACTTCTTTTGATTCACCCTTGTCTTCTTTTTTAACTTTATAAATAGCAGGCTTTAAAGTGTCGTAGAATTTATTAACATCCCCCAAACCTACTAGACTACTCATTGCGTAAGGAACTCCGATGAGTCCGATCGTTGTAGAAAAGAATGCAAGTACAATTAACGGCACTGTCATTGTCAAAGGTGATTCATGCGGCTTGAAATCAGGCGGAATCTCATGGTGATCGTGGTCGTCATCATCACCTGCGTGATCGTGATGGTCTTCCTCAGGCAATTCATCGTGAAAACGCTCATTGCCCCAGAAAGTCATAACCATCATTCGCGTCATATAGACCGCTGTAAAAACAGCAGTCACTACACCCACAGCCCACAAAATCCAGTTCCAATCGCCTGCAATCCATCCATTCGGTAGATTTTTTCCGGAAAATGTGTAGTAAAGAATCTCGTCTTTTGAGAAGAATCCAGCCCAAATTGGAATTCCGGCAATTGCTAACCATCCCGTGATCATTGTTATCCAGGTTATTGGCATATATTTTTTCAAGTTACCCATCTTCCGCATATCTTGTTCATGGTGCATTCCGTGAATTACAGAACCCGAACCGAGGAAGAGAAGTGCTTTGAAAAATGCGTGGGTCATAACATGGAAAATCGCTATGACAAATGCTCCGACACCGCACGCAAGGAACATGTAACCGAGTTGTGAAACTGTCGAATAAGCAAGGACTTTTTTGATGTCATTTTGAGCTAAACCAATTGTCGCCGCAAATATAGCCGTCGCAGCACCGATAATTGCTACGATCCACATCGCCGTCGGTGCATATTGAAAAATTATATTACTGCGAACAACTAAATAGACACCTGCCGTAACCATTGTCGCGGCGTGAATAAGGGCTGAAACAGGTGTTGGACCAGCCATCGCATCGGGAAGCCAGGTTAGCAATGGAATTTGTGCAGATTTACCTGTTGCTCCGATAAATAGTAGCAATGCTGCGGATGTTAAACCACCAGCGAAAATAATTCCCCAAGTGAAAGGTTCAGCGGTCATTATGTTTTGAGAAACCCAAGTGAAAACACTTTGAACTTGTTGACCGTCAACAGTTTTATCAAAGAATGAAATTGAACCGGTCATTGTGAAGATCAAGAACATTCCCATCAGAACGCCCCAGTCTCCAATACGGTTCATTACAAATGCCTTTTTCGCTGCACGTCTTGGCTCATCTTTATTTATGTAATATCCGATGAGCAAATAAGAACAAAGCCCGACGCCTTCCCAACCGACAAACATCAATAGATAATTGTCAGCCAATACAAGTGTGAGCATTGCGAACATAAATAAGTTCAAATAAGCAAAAAAGCGATAAAATCCTTTATCGCCATGCATATAACCTGTCGCAAAAATGTGTATAAAGAGAGCTACAAAAGTCACAAAACAGGCATATATCCCTGAAAGCCTGTCCATTCCAAGTGCAAAGTCAGCACGAAAATCACCAACGGTGATCCAAGTCCAGATTTGATCAAGAACAGGTTTATCAGCAAACAATGCACCCTGATGAGGTGTGCCAATGCCGAATGCAATCATAAAAGCTACAACAGTTGAAATCCCAACTGCCGTGCAAGCAATCGCCCCGCTTACAAGCTCATTTCTTTGTTTGAACCAACCACCGTAAACCCAGTTGGCAAACGCACCAAAAAGAGGTGCAAAAATTATTAGACTTAAAAGGTTATTTTCAGTCATTCTATTTAATATCTAATTGTTTGATAATCTTTTTGGACGGCGTAATAATTCACCGCCACAATTTGGGCAGATGGCATTCATTTTTTCGGTGCAAGCTATACAAAAAGTACATTCATAACTGCATATAAATGCTCTACCATCGGGCGTTAGGTCACTTTCGCATTTCTCGCAAATTTTTCTCATTTCTAACGCCATACTGTTCTGTTACATCAATTTCTCAAAATACTTGCGTCATCAACATCAACCGAAAGTTTATTACGGAAAAATGTAATGATAATTCCCAGCCCAACCGCTGCTTCTGCTGCTGCCACACTCATTACTACAAAGACGAAAAGCTGTCCCGTGACATCGCTGTAGTATCGTGAAAATGCCACAAAAGAAAGATTTACGGCATTGAGCATTAACTCAATACACATAAACATTCCGATAGCATTGCGTTTATAAATTACGCCAACTGCTCCGATTGTAAAAAGTATTCCGGAAAGTGCTAAATAACTTGCTAAACTTGGTTCCATTTTTTTAGTGAATAGCGAATGGTTAATTGTAAATAAAAAATGAATTTAAGACTTTTTATCTATTTACAATTCACTATTTTTCTAATTATTCTTCTTTATTATCTACAACTAATTCTAGTTTTGCCCGTCTTAGACGTCTCGACATAATCATAGCTCCAATAATTGCCATCAATAGCAAAATACCGACAATTTCTACAGGCAAAAGATATTCTGTGTACATCGCCGCCCCGATGTTCAAAGTTTGTCCGACGGAATCGTCTGGCTTTAGATTTTTATCTTGGTTTTTGGTAACTGCATAGAAAATAAAGAATGTTTGTGCCAATAAAACTAAGCCCAAAGCTCCACCAATTCCGTATAAGTATCTCAAGCGGTTCAGAGGGCTTTCTTCCTCAAGGTTTAGAAGCATAATTACGAATACAACCAAAACCATAATTGCACCCGCGTAAACCAAGATTTGCACAACGGCAATAAAAGGAGCTGCAAGTGTTAGATAAACACAAGCTAAGGCAATAAATACTCCGATAAGTGAAATCGCACTATAAAGTGGATTTTTGTGATAGACACAAGAAATCGCACAAGCGATTGCAAAACCTGCAAATATGAAAAAAAGTGCTGTTGCCATTTTCTATCTGTTTAATAAAAATACGATGATTACGGTCAAAATCACATTTGCTAACGAAAGTGGCAAAAGAAATTTCCAACCGAAAGTCATTAATTGGTCAAATCTGAAACGTGGTAAAGTTCCTCGTACCCAGATATATAAGAATAAAAATCCAAAAATCTTTAATAAAAATCCAACGTGGCTGAATATTGCATAAGGTATCGAACCTGGCTCAAAAATGTAACTTAGTCCGGGTATGTACCAACCGCCCAAGAATAAGACTGTTCCCATAACGGAAACGGTGAACATATTCACATATTCCGCCATAAAAAAGAGTGCGAACTTTAAGGCTGAGTATTCTGTATGAAAGCCCGCAACAATTTCGGTTTCCGCTTCAGGCAAATCAAAGGGCACACGGTTTGTTTCTGCAAAAGCCGCAATAAGAAATACTATAAAACCGATGAATTGTGGAATGATAAACCACTTAAATGGTGAATGGATTTGAGCGTAGATGATCTCATTTAAGTTCAGAGAACCAGCCAACATTACGACACCAATGACCGACGCTCCCATTGCCAATTCATATGAAATCATTTGAGCCGAAGAACGTAATCCCCCAAACAAAGAATACTTTGAGTTAGAAGACCAACCAGCTAAAGCTATCCCATAAACACCTACTGAGGTGATTGCCAAAATGTACAAAACTCCAACATCTAATTGAGCAATTGTCAGAGGGATTTGCTTGATACCTTCACCCAAGCCGTAAGGCAACAAAGCTGCTAAATCTATTCCGGCAGCTTCAAGGTTTATTGGCGGTCCAAATGGATAAACAATAATCGGCATCAAAGCACAGGTTAGTGCTACAAAAGGTGCCAGAAAATAGACGAATTTAGTGGATTTGTCTGGAGCAATTTCTTCTTTGAAAATAAATTTCAAAAGATCAGCAAATGGCTGCAAAACTCCCCAAGGTCCCACCCTGTTTGGTCCGATACGTCCCTGAATCCAACCTAATACTTTGCGTTCTGCCAAAACTGTGTAAGCAACGATCATCAAAACGCCGTTGAAAGCTAGAAAGATCGCTATACCAATTACGGCAAAAGGAAAGGTTGTTTGTAAAATAGATTCCATATTATTTATCAACGCTCAAATTTACGCGATCAGTTGAATCGACAGCTTCAGTCGCTACGGCTGCTTCAGCTTTGTGTCCGTTTCCGTTTTCATCCCCTTTTGATGATCCATCAAGATTAAATTGCTCAAGTGGTGAAACCAAAAGATTGTCGGGCTTCGGATTTCCATTGGCAAGCAAATGAAACTGTGGTGTTTTGCTTGTCATTGTTGTCAATGTAAATAATTTGTGTCCGACTTTCGGAGTTTCCGTAATTTTCTCAGCTTCATCAGGCATGGCATTTACTTTTTGTTGTAATGCTTCTATTTCTGCGGATAAATCATTTCCATCAGAAATTGCGTGTTTAGCCTGCACAGGTCTTGATTCATCCTTCAAAGCAGGATAACGCAAGCCTTCATAAGCTGAAACATTTTCTGCGATGTTACGGAAAACTGCTGAAGCGGAAAAATTATAACCGAAATCCGTTCCCATTTCACGGGCGATAAGTGAAGTTATCATCCAATCTGTTTTTGATTGATGAACAGGCTCAATCGCTTGGCGAACTCTTTGGACAAATCCTGAGTTATTTGTGTAAGTTCCGTCAACTTCTGCAAAGCTTGCTGCTGGCAGAACAACATCTGCTTTATCAGTAGTTTCTGTTTCAAAAAGTTCTTGAACAACAACGAAGTCTTTGTTTGAAAGTGCAGAATTATCTTGCAAACTGCCACCGATGAGCAACGCTTTCGAGTTTTTCAAGACATCATCAAGTGATTTTTTGCCCTGCATCATGTCGTTTGCACCGACTGAATTGTTGTAAAGCGGCAATGGATGCAATAAAACTCTGCGGTTATCAGCAGAGAGGTCTTTAGCTGAACTTGCTAAAACTGCTTGTGCTTTTGCTGATAAATCTCCACCGAATGAAATTATGAAATCGCCTTCGGTTTCTTCGATTGTCTTTTTCAAAGCATCAATTTCTTCTTTTTCAATACCAAGCTTGGAGATTGCTGTTTTGTCACCTTTCATTAAGGCAAGTGCGAAAGCATCCAATGAATCTGGATTGATGTGAATAAATTGAGTTGCAGACTGCTTCAAACGAATCGGAGTTTCGTTGGCGATAATTAAATTTGCACCACCATTTTTCACTGCTAGACGCATTTGCTTAGCGGTAAATGTCTGTTCTTCTTCAGGCTCTCCGCCAATCAGCAGAATCGTTTTTGCGTAACGAATTTCTTTGTGTGTACAAAGTGGAACACTTAAGTTATCGAAAAATGGTGCTAAGTCGTATGAGTCGGAAACTGCATAATTGTCATTTCCGACCGCTTCTGTAGCAAATCTTTTCAAAGTGAAAATCGCTTCATTTGTTAACCGAGAACTCGCAACAACTCCAACTTTATCACCTGCGGACTTTAATTTTTCAGCAATAAATTCAATTGTGCTATCCCACGTTGCAGGAATTAATTTTCCACCTTTTTTATAGCGAATCATCGGCGTTTTTAGACGCTCCGGATGATTAATGAATTCGTGTGCAAATCTTGCTTTTACATCCAAAAATTCACCGTTTAAGCCGTCAACATAACGGTCTCTTGCGACGATTCTGTGAACTTCGCCTGCCCGGGAGCCGATTGAAAGTTGCATCCCGTCAGAACTATACGTATCGGTTGTAATTGTTTGGTCTAATTCCCAAGGTCTTGTTGCGTGACGATAAACTCCGTCTAAAAGTGTTCCTGTCGGACAAACTTCTACACAGTTTCCACATTGTGAGCAATCAAGCCAACCTCCGTAAGTTCCAATTACTGTGTTTGCTCCACGGTTTCCTGCTTCGATTTCATCCTCGCCCATCCACTCTGCACATACTCTTGTGCAACGTTTACAAACGATACAACGCTGTTGGTCGTTAGCAACCATCGGCGACAAGAATTTTTCTGGATGTGCATTTTTCGGTTCGACAAACCGTTCTTCAACATCGCCCCAATCGAAAATGATTTCTTGCAATTCACACTCACCACCACGGTCGCAAACAGGGCAATCGAGCGGATGATTTGCAAGCAAAAACTCACCCATTGCACGCTGGGCTTTTTCGATTTCCTCACTTTGTGTGGTAACAACCATGCCGTCACGAACAGGAATTGAGCAGGATGCTTGAAGTTTCGGCATTTTGTCTATGCGAACCAAGCACATACGGCACGAAGCCTGCACTTCAAGGTCAGCGTAATAGCAAAAAGAGGGAACTCCAAAGCCATTTTTATTACAAGCATCAATTAAGATCGAACCTTCTTCGACTTCAAATTCTTGCTCATTGATAGTAACTTTTACTAATTTTTTTTCTGACATTTTAATTCAACTATGTCTTTATAAAATTTTATTATTTATCTTCTTTATTTTTGTTATCGTCGCTGGAATTTTTTCCGGCTTCCTTTTTTTTCTTAGTTAATTTTTGAGGTTTGATACGTGATTTTCCATAGCTACCTGCAAAAATTTTGCCACGTTTGGTTTTCTTATCACCTTTTCCCATTTTTAAGTTTAACTCCTTACTAAATAAATACTTTTAATCCTTGTTTCGTTCTTCTTCCGTTTTTAAATTGTAAGCCGATGCCTGTGAAGAATTTGTATCGTCTTCGTCGTCAATTCCTTCAAGTCTTTTCTTTCTTAAATCCAAGAAAAATCTATCTGTGCGATACCACAAATCATAAGCAATTAAGGTCATCGCCAAATACGTTCCCGTTTCCCAAAGACTCGCACGATCGCCAAATAGCTGGAACATAATTGAAAGAATAACCAGCATAAAAACACTTGCCTTAAAAGCAAAACGATGTAGCGTTCGGTCGGAAAACATATTTTTTTTGTTTTCTCTTGAATCTTCTGGCAATAGTTGCCAAATAAAAAGAGCTAAAAACAAAATACCGATCAAAACCTCAAAAATCGCAAATGTGTAAAGCAATGCCATGGCGACATTTTTGGGAACATGCAAAGTTTTGAAATAATTCGTGATTTTGGTTTCGTAATTGATACCAAACCAACCTTTCGGTAGATATGGTTTGATCTTGTATTTTACGTTGCCATCGGCATCCATTACGCGACCTTTCGTTGACCACCCATCTAGGTTTAGTTCACTTTTGCCGTTAAAAAATTTATCTAAGCCATGCAATCCCCACCAGATGCTAAAAAATAGGAGGATCAATGTAATTAAATTCAAGCGATGATCGAATAAATAAACTAATGATTTCATCGTTAAAATCCTCCTTTAGTATGAACTAGCTTGGACGGAGACATCAGAGTCTTCATTTCCGGCAAGCTTTTGTTTTTTCATTTCCAGCATAAATTGGTCGGTGCGATACCACATATCGTAAGTAATCAAGGTCATCAATAGGAATGTACCGTGTTCCCAGACTTCAGCACGATCACCAAACAAAATATCGCCCGTCAAAAACGCTATGAAAATCCAGATACTAGCTTTGAAAATTAGACGGTGCACCGTTCTGTCTTCAAAGAGGCTGATTTTGCCGTCACCATCATCTGTAGTGTCTTTGCCGCTTAACTGCTTGAGAAAGAGCCAAAAAAATAAAATTGCTAAAACGATTTCAAGAATCGCAAAAAAGTAAAGCGAAACGGTAGCAATAATCGGAGGTAAGTGCAAACGGCTGAAATAATTTGCGAATTTATCATCGCGGTTAACTCCATACCAGCCGATTTTCTGTGATGGTTGAACGGTGTAAACAACTTTTCCGTTTTCATCAACCAATGCCGATGTAGCCGAATTTGGATCCAAATTCGGCTCGCTCGTTCCGTTAAAAAATTTATCAAACCCATTCAATCCCCAAAAAAAAGTCCAAAATAGGAAGAGAATTGTAATCAAATTGACCCTATGATCAATTGAATAAATCAGTTTTTTCATTTGCAAATCCTTTGAAAAGGAACGCAAACGGGGGCATTAAATAAATTTCATTTATAAAGCATTGCCATTGCCGTTTCCGTTTCCGTTTGGCAATAAATGTTTCTTGAAATCTTCAGGAAAACGCTTGACTGCACCTTGGATAGCCCAAGCTGCTGCATCTCCTAGTGCACAGAAAGATTTACCTTCGATGTTATCGCATAAATCCAAAATTAACTGTGCGTCTTCTGGGCGACCACCGCCATCTGCAATACGATTGAATATTTTGGTTAACCAATCCGTTCCCTCACGGCAAGGCGTACACCATCCGCAGGATTCATGTTTGTAAAACTCGGTGAGGTTTTTAGTTGAATCAACCATATCAACAGTTTCATCAATCACGATAAACCCTCCTGATCCGACAAGCGAACCGCCTTCAACTAAACCTTCATAATCCAAAGTCACTTTTTTACCGATAATTTGATCGGCACGCATTGCGTAAACAGATGAGCCGCCTGGAATACAAGCTTTTAATTTCTTGTCATCACGAAGCATACCGCCGCAATCTTCGAGGATGAATTTCTCCATATCCTCATAACCCATCGGAAGCTCGTAAACACCGGGTTTTTTAACATGACCTGAAACTGACCAGAGTTTTGTTCCACCTGATTTTTCTGTTCCTAAATCACGCCAGGTTTCTCCGCCCATATTTATAATTTGTGGAACTGCTGTCAGAGTCTCAACATTATTAACTACAGTTGGGCAGGCATAAACACCTTCAACAGCTGGGAATGGAGGTTTCATACGTGGATGACCGCGTTCACCTTCAAGGCTCGACAAAAGTGCAGTTTCTTCTCCACAAATATAAGCTCCAGCTCCAGTGTGTGTGTAAAAGTGACAGGTGAAATCGCTTCCAAGAATGTTTTCGCCAACGAGGTTTGCTGCTTTAGCTTCTTCGATGGCTTTATCCATTACGTCTATCAAGTAATGATATTCACCCCGGTAATAGATGTAACAGGTTTCGACACCGAGAGCGAAAGCTCCGATCAACATTCCCTCAATCAAAGCATGCGGATCCCGTTCTAATAAATAACGGTCTTTGAATGTCCCAGGCTCAGACTCGTCAGCATTACAAACGATGTATTTTGGTTTGGGCGAATCTCTCGGGACAAAACTCCATTTCATTCCGGTCGGAAATCCTGCTCCTCCGCGTCCGCGAAGTGCCGATGCTTTTACTTCATCAATAATCTCATCCGAAGACATATTCATAGCCTTCTTCAGAGCTTCATACCCACCATGTTCTTGGTAAACCTCTAACGTATGCCCATTTTCAATGTGCATCATTTTTAACTGTAAAGGCTCACATCCTATTGCTTTTAATTCCATAAAAACTTCTTTTAACCAAAATTTACTTTATTGATCTCAAACATTTCCCCAGAGTTTTCCTCTTCCCAATACCAAACTGTAACAACTCCTTCGTTATTACCATTGCAAGAATGAGAAATGCTGACTAAGTTTTCTCGCCCAACTTTTTCAGCAAAATTACTGGCTTGTCGAAACAGAGAATCCCAAGAATCCCATGAACTGCTGAAATATCTGTATTTCAATTGAGCACTCATAAAATTTACGTCTTGGCACTTTTAGCTTGTGGTGCAGATTCCGTTAAATAATTCATACGAATGTAAATAGTTATCTGCACTAAAGGCTCAATGCCAATTGGTGTTAAAACTTTGTCAAACTTGCTCGCGTTAAGCGGCTCATAAAAAAATGTTGCTGATTTTCTTTTATAAATCCTTTGTCCATTGCGATAGCTTGTATATGCCTGACCGCTTTCATAAGCCTGATATTTTTCGTATCTGTCAGCTGGATAAAAAGCTTGATATTTTTCGTTTTCAACTCCAAGTGGCTTTAGCTTCAAATCAAAGGACTTTTCATACTTTTCTTTTTTGTTTTTGACAATCTTTACAGCTTCCTCAAAAAGGCGTTTTTGCGTTGATTCAAAATCAGAAACAATATAATCAACCTTAATTAAATCAAAAATTCCTTCGTTTGCAGCGGCTGTTACAAGTTTTTCAAAGAGATCACTGTCTTTGTAACGAATCGCCACAGTTTTTTTTGTTTCAAATCCAGCTAATGTCTCAATAACATTTGCTCCGCTTGGCTTAAAATCATAAATTCGATTTTGAGTTATGAAATCAACATAAACATTATCTGGTTTAACTCCAAGTTTATTTAAGGCTAATTTAAATTTATCTATTTGCCCATTGACTTTGGTATTACTTTGTTGAGCAGTTTTAGCTTCTTGTTGAACTCCAAAAACTGCAACAAACTCGTCGGGTTTCAAATTTACCAAAACACTTGCCTCAATTGAGTATTTTAGGTTGTCGGGATATTCCCCAACTAAATTACCCTTATTATTGGAAAGTTTCTTGATGGTTGTATTAAAACCACGATTTCCGTAAATACGATTACCGGACTGTTGAGCAAAAAGAAAAGAATTTACAAAGAACAAAAAAACTATAATGAAAAATACTTTTTTCATGTTTCACCTCTCAAAAATTGAATTTGCTATTATTTATAGACTTATTCAAAGGAACGCTAAATCATATGAGTTTTGCGTTTTTGGAAACTTCAATATGAAATAGTCATGATGAAGTCTCCTCTAAGGTGAAATTATTTAATTTTCAAAACTAATCCAAAGAATCTAATATCTCGTCAACTTTTTCTTTTGACAAGTTTTCGTAATAGTCAAAACCAATCTGCATCATCGGTGCAGTTCCGCAACTTCCCAAACATTCAACTCTCGTCACGGTAAATCTTTTATCTTCAGTTGTTTCACCAACTTTAATCCCAAGTTTGTCACAAATATGTCCTGTAATATCAGGCTCGCCCATAATTCGGCAAGAAAGTGTCTTGCAGACTTGAATATGGTGTTTACCGACGGGATGTAGATTAAACATCGAATAAAAAGTCGCTGTTTCCCAAACATCCGTTACTTCTAAATCCAAAAACTTAGCAATAAAGTTCACACCCGGATTGTCTAGATAACCGCGTTCTCTTTGAATTACAAAGAGAAGCGGAATCAACGCCGAACGCTGTCTGCCTTCTGGATATTTCACAAGATGAGATTTCATTTCCTCAATCACTTCATCGGAAAACTCCGCGATCTCATCGGTTTTAACTACTTTATTTGTATAATCAGTTGCAACTGTTCCCATATTGTCAATTAAATTTAAGGAGTGAAATTATAAACTATTACTCCTGATACCATTACAGGTTTTCCTTCCAATAAAGTTGGTCTAAATTTTGATTCTACCGCAGCTTTTTCCGAAACAGATCGCAAAAGTGGATGACCTTTTATAGCTTTTGCGTATATTACGTTTCCATCTAGATCAATAACAACTTGTACTTCAACTGATCCACTAGCTTTAGTCGCTCTCGCTGCAATTGGATAAGTTGGTCTTCCTAAAGTTACTGCTCCACTGTTAATGGCTTTGCTTTCGATAGAACCTTCTTTGCTACTAATAAGGAAAATACCTTTGGTTTTGCCTGATTGTCGCTTACTCAGTTTGATTTCAACTATTCGACCGTTTTCGCTATCGCATTCGTGTTTTAGACGTTTGTATTCAGTGCTGTAACCTTCTTTCTCTACAGTCAAATTCACATTTCCGATAGATACATTTTCCAGCAAACTGTTATTTTCAAAACTTGGTTTATAGAGAGTTTGTTTATCAATATTTACTGCTTGCAGAGAAAAGTCTGTAATACTTTTTCCTGTGTCTGAATCGTTAACCTTTATTTCGATATTGCAGATCTCATTCTGAGCAAGAACCTTATTGGGTATAAGAAATATACTCAAGCCTAAAAAAATGTAGATTAACAATGAGCGTTTTTGCATTGGCTACCTATCAATTTCCCCCAGAACAATATCTAAAGAACCGATAACCGCTACGACATCTGCAATCAATTCGCCTTCAACCATGTCAGGAAGTGCGGAAAGATTTACGAAACTCGGTCCTCTGAAATGGACGCGCTCAGGTTTTGGACCACCGTTTGATTTCATGTAAACACCAAGTTCACCTTTTGATGCCTCAATCGCGTGATAAACTTCGCCTTCAGGAACGTTGAAACCTTCTGCAACGATCAAGAAGTGGTGGATCAATGAGTCCATATGTTTTCTCATATCGTCACGATCAGGAAGCACAACTTTTGGTGCATCAGCTTTTGTTGGTCCCGGCTTTAACCTTTCCAATGCTTGTTTGACGATTTTTTCCGATTCATAGAGTTCTCGCATACGAACTCTAAATCTTGCCCAAACGTCGCATCCTGTTTCTGTGGGTATATCAAAATCATAAGTTTCATATCCCGTGTATGGATTAGCTATTCTTAAATCAAGTTCGACACCGCAAGCACGTAAACAAGGTCCGGTAACTCCCCAGCTAATCGAATCTTCTTTGCTCATGTAACCGATCTCTTTAGTTCGGCTTTGGAAAAGTGTATTGCCTGAAACAAGTGTTTCAAACATATCCATTGCGGCAGGGAAATCTTCTAAAAATTGCTTACAACGTCTTTCAAAACCTGCCGGTAGATCCATCATCAAGCCACCAATACGGAAATAGCTTGGTGTCATCCGACCGCCTGAAGCTGCTTCGATGAGATTTAGAATTTTTTCACGTTGGCGAAAGCAAAAGAAAAATACACTCATCGCCCCGATATCAAGAGCGTGTGTACCAAGCCAAACCATGTGTGATGCGATACGTTGCAACTCACACATTAAAACTCTGATAACTTGACCACGTTCGGGAATCTCAATTTGCAGGAGTTTCTCAGCCGCCATTACATAAGCTAAGTTGTTACCCAATGGATTTAGATAATCCATTCGGTCAGTAATGGTTATGCCTTGTTGGTATTTTTTGTATTCAAAAAGCTTTTCCATTCCTGTATGCAAATAGCCAATATCAGGAGTGGTTTTAACAACTACTTCTCCGTCTAAAATAAGTTCAAGTCGCAAAACACCATGTGTTGAAGGATGTTGCGGACCCATTGAAATGGTCATTTGAGAATCTAAAGATTCATCTAAGACCTCAATGTCAGACGGTAAATTTTCTACTGCTGTGCTCATAAAAATTTTAACTCAAACTATAAGGTTCGTATCCACGTAATGGATAATCTTTTCTTAATGCATGCCCGTCAAAGTCACTCGGTAACAAAATTCTTCTTAAATCAGGATGATTATCAAAAACAATTCCTAAGAGGTCGTATGTTTCGCGCTCGTGCCAGTTAGCAGTTTTCCAAAGTGATGTGACTGATTCAACATTTGGTTCGTCTTCCATAAGCAAAACTTTTAATCTTAGTCTATTGTAATGTGTTGTCGAAAAAAGATGGTAATTTACCTCGAATCTTGGGTCTTCTTCGGGACCGCAGTCTGATCCACACAGGTCAGCGAGCAGATCAAAATCTTGTTCACCTTTTAAGAAGTTACAAACGTCAATTATTGCCTCTCTTGGAACGGTAATTGTAACTTCTCCAAGAGCGTCTTTTACATCAGCTACCCATGAGCTATTTTGAGCCTTTAATTTTTCTACAAAATTGTGCAGTGGTTCTGTGTTCATAGTTAAAAATACCTAAGAGGTACGTCTTTTCTCGTGTCTCGATGGTACAGAATATGGTTTCGATTCAGCGTTTTTAGATTTAGCTTCAAGAGTCGTTCCTTCAGTAACAGGCAATGTTCCTGGAACAATTGATTTTCGTGATTCTTCTTCAAAAGTATCGCGTCTTTCTTTGACCGATTCATTCATGATTTTTTCTTGGAGCATTGTAATTGCGTGCACTAGCATTTCAGGTCTTGGTGGACATCCGGGAATGTAAACGTCAACTGGTACTACCTTGTCAACTCCCTGAACAATCGCATAGTTATCAAATACCCCGCCGGACGTGGCACAAGCACCCATGGATATTACCCATTTGGGTTCAGGCATCTGGTCATAAATCCTTCTTAAGACGGGAGCCATCTTTCTTGAAACTCGACCAGAAACAATCATCACATCTGCCTGACGTGGACTAGCACGAAAAGTCTCTGCCCCAAATCGAGAAAGATCATTTCTTGCAGAGACACTGTTCATCATTTCTATAGCACAGCACGCAAGTCCAAATGTGGCTGGCCACAATGATGATTTTCTTGCCCAATTAACTACTGCGTCCAACTTAACCGTAAGGACGTCAGGCAATGATTCAAATAAATTATTTTCTAATCCCATTATTCGTTCTCCAAATAAATCAAACTATGCGGCTTGTTTCAAATCTTCTCTAATACTATTTTTCTTCAATACTGCCGCTTCAGCTCTTGCTTCAGCCTTTGCTTGTTTACTCCAATCAAATGCACCTTTTTTCCATTCGTACACGAGACCGATTACGACAGTAGTCAAAAAGAACATCATTGTTACGAAAGCGATAGTTCCGAATAGAATTCCAGCAGTATTTGCAGCAGAGTTCTCTATTGTTAATAAGTATTTAAAGGCAACTGCAAAAGGGATAATGAAAAGTATTTCAAGATCAAACAGCAAAAAAGCCACAGCAACCATATAAAATTTTATAGAAAATCTGTCACGTGCAGAGCCAACAGGGTCTTTACCACATTCATAGGGCATTAACTTTACAGCTGTTTTTTTGCGTGGTCCGATTAGTTGTGCAACCACGATTTGACTGATAGCAAATCCGGCAGCGACAACAAACATAACTCCAATCGGAGCATAATCCATATAGTTAAATTCAGACATTAATTTACCTTCAATTTTTCAAAGTGTTATGTTTTTCAAAAAACGCTTATAAACACGCTTGTTTACATCAAAATAGTTTGAGAAAAATGGTACAAATTCAATCGTAAGTTATGGTAGAAAGAGTGTCAAGGATGTATTCGGAATGCTTCTGTAAGAGTTATTAGATGGACTTAATTTAATGTTAAGTTATGCCATTTATTTGTTCTTGATGTAGTGTCATATATAATTGACCGTGAATTGATTGCTGTGTTACTTTTTAAATGGCTTTTCTGTTAATATAGACCGCAAAATAAACCACTCCTAAAACAAAAAATTACCGTGATTACCGGTTTCAATACAGACATAAAATATGAAGGTGTGACATATCATGTGCAGACTGAAGACAAAGGTTTGGACACACCACTAATTCTGTCTTTGATATACCAGGGCGGAACAATCTTAGCGAGTAAAAGATCTCCATATGACGATCTTTTACAAGAAGGGTTTGATGAAAAAGTTTTGGCTGAAAGGTTAAATCGTCAGCATAAACTTTTATGTGCAGCTATCCGAGCTGGAAGAATTGAAGACTTGAAGCGGATGACAATGAAAGATTCCGCTCAAAAACAAAAAGGCTTGATTGCCAAGAAAGAAGTCTTAAAAGAAGCAAAAGTTACCGAAGAACCAACAGACCAAAGCATTCCGAAACCTACCGATTCTTTATTAAACTCTAAACCAAAACGAACAAGGACTTACACCTCAGAACTTAACGACAAAATTAAATCTGCTAAATCTATAGCCAAAACCCCAGAGGTTACAGAAAAGAAAGATGCTGATGTTGGAATTCCTAAGCCTTCAACAGAATTAGATTTTGAAATTCCTATAATCGAAGACGTTGAAATTATTGAAGAACCAACTATTTACGATGCAGTCCAAGAACTGGAAGAAGAAATTGTATTACCACCTGAAGCAGTTGAAATTATTGGTGATCTCAGTCAATTCGAAAATCTGGTTGGTAATGAATTAAAAATAAAATTTATAGGCGAAGAAGGATTTATCAGCGGGGAAAATAAGAACGTAAACATTTTGGTTTGTCGTGGCAATGAAGAAAACGCTGTCGAAAATGCAAATGTGATGATTAAGGTCTTGGGCTCATCTTTTCGTCCTTTGATTTTTCATTCTAAAACTGATAGCAATGGAGTTGCGAGTATCATGCTCAAAATACCGAGTTTTCGTTCGGGCAGAGCAGCAATTCTGGTTAGAGCAATGATTAAAGGTGAAGAAACGGAATTAAGAAGAGTAATAAGTCAAAAGAGATGAATATTGTAGTAAATGGTGAGGAAAAAGAGATAACCGAAGAATTAAACTTAGAAGAACTTCTAAATAGACTTGAACTGCCAAAAGAGAGAATAGCTATAGAAGTCAACAAAGATGTCGTTAGAAAAAAAGATTGGGCAGATATAAAAATTAATGATGCAGATAAAATTGAAATAATTCACTTTGTCGGTGGTGGTTGATTTTTTATAAACTTAGAAGGAAAAATATAAGAAATTAATATGCGGATAGGAGTAATTTTTACTTTTATCCGCATTTCCTTTTAGTTATTAAATTTAGTAAATTTAAAGCATTAAAGAAGTTTAATTTAACTTATATTTTAAGAGCTATTTTTTATGACAGATATTTTTAAAAACGACTTATTTGAGCTAGCCGGAAAGGTCTTTGATTCACGCTTAATTATCGGAACTGGGAAATACCGTTCATTTAAAGAAATGCAAGACGCACACAAGGCTTCAGGTGCAGAGATGGTTACTGTCGCGGTTAATCGTGTCCCTCTAGATAGAAAGGTTGAATCATTTTTAGATTATCTTGATCCAAATATGATGATCTTGCCTAATACCGCCGGTTGTTACGATTCCGAACACGCTATCAGAACCGCACGACTTGCAAGAGAAGCATTGGAAACAGATTGGATAAAACTGGAAGTAATCGGAGATCAAACCACACTTTTGCCTGATAACGAACAAACTTTGGAGGCTGCAAAAGTTTTGGTTGATGAAGGATTTATTGTTCTGCCGTATTTTAGTGACGATTTGATTATGGCTAAAAAGCTTTTAGCTATTGGTTGTCCTGCTGTAATGCCTCTTGCTGCACCGATCGGTTCTGGATTAGGAGTACAAAATCCTGCCAACTTGAGGATTATGAGGGAACAGTTGCCTGATGCAATCATAATTGTTGATGCTGGTGTCGGAACTGCCTCAGATGCGGCGATTTGTATGGAACTTGGTGCGGATGCAATCCTAATGAATACAGCAATTGCTGAGGCGGAAAATGCTGAGCAGATGGGGCATGCTATGAAATTTGCGGTTCAAGCCGGAAGGTTGGCGTATCGAGCAGGACGTATGCCAAAGCGTTTGTATGCAAGTGCATCAAGTCCGATTGAAGGAGCAATAAAATAGTGTTTTATAGTCAGTGGACAGCAGTTAGAACCATTCGGCTAATTAAGATTATTGTGGTTTTAGGGTTTCTCGTTTTCGGCTTGATAGCTTGTACTGAGCAAAGAACTAGGAAAGACGGGATTGTAATCGCAGACAGCAGTTCCTATGAAGCATCTCTTTACAGGCAAAATTGTGCGATTTGTCATGGAAAAGAAGCATACGGTAAAGAGGTAGATGGAAAGCCCGTTCCAAGTTTAAGATTTGGTGATGCCAAGAAAAGAAGCCGTGAAGAAATTTACAATCAGATCAAACATGGAAAATTGCCTATGCCTTCTTTTGAAGGGCAATTAACCGAAAAAGAAATTAATCGAATGGTAGATTTTATAATGTATGATTTGCAGGCTAGGGAAAAAGAAGATTCAAAGGTCAGTCAAAAATAAATACAAGGGGGAAGTATGAAAATTTTAATTACAGGTGCAAGCGGTTTAGTTGGTGGAGAACTTATTCCGGTATTACAAGCAAAGGGACATGAGATATTTAAGGTGTCTCGAAAGCCAGCTAAAAATGACAATGAAATTCAGTGGGATGCTTACGAAGGTTTTGAAGATGAGGAATTTGCAAAACTTAAGGGGATGGATGCAGTAGTTCATCTTGCAGGAGAAAGCGTAGGCAATTCTAATTGGGATGAAGAAAAAAAACGTCGCATTAGAGAAAGTAGGGTTAAAGGAACAAGAACTTTGGTTGATGCCCTCAAGCGGCTTGATGATCCTCCTAAGGTTTTAATCTCTGCTTCAGCGATAGGATTTTATGGAAATCGTGGTGATGAGATTCTAACTGAAGGAAGCAAGCCGGGCGAAGGTTTTTTCCCGGAAGTATGCGAAGAGTGGGAAAATGAAGGCGACAAAGCAAGAGACTTTGGAGCAAGAGTTGTGCATCCGAGAATTGGTGTTGTTTTATCGAAAAAAGGCGGAGCTTTAGAAAAGATGTTGACACCATTTAAGTTCGGTGTCGGAGGGACGATCGGTAGCGGTGAACAATGGATGTCTTGGATTGCGATAGATGACTTGGTGAAAATCATTGTTTTTGCGATTGAAAATGAAAGTTTGGAAGGTGCTGTGAATGCTACTTCGCCCAATCCTGTTCAGAATGAGGAATTTACGGACACATTAGGGAAAGTTTTACATCGTCCAACAATTTTACCAGTACCATCTTTCGGAGTTAAGCTTTTGTTCGGTGAAATGGGGGAAACGCTTCTTTTAGAAGGAAATCGCGTGATACCCAAAAAGCTTGAAGATACAGGTTTTGAGTTCGATTTTCCAAATCTAGAAGATGCTTTTCGCCATGTTCTAAATGATTAAATGTTTCAAATCTGGGCAGTGAGTTTTCTTGAATTAAACGCATCATTGAAACTTTAAATTTAGGGATGAAACTTTGGCTTTCAAAAAACTCAGAAGTTCCAATGCGTGACCAACTCGTAACCCAAATCACGCTCGGAATCGCCAGTGGGGATTTAGAAATCGGTCAAAAATTGCCGAGTCGTGGCGAAATATCCAGACGCTTTGATATACATGCAAACACCGTTTCTAATGCTTATAAAAAATTAACCGAGCAGGGGTTGATTAAATTTAAGCAGGGAAGCGGTTTTTTTGTTGCCGAAGCCAAATTTGACTCAAGTGAAAATGAAAACAATCTTGATTCACTCACTGCAAGCTTCCTAAATAATGCACAGACATTAGGTTTTTCTTACGAAGAAATTCAGGATTCTTTTCAAAAACATCTACAAAGCAATTCATCAAATGAATTGTTATTAATCGAGTCTGACAATTCTTTGCAAATGATTTTACTTGAAGAAATCAAGCAAAGGGTGAGTAAAAAGATAAAAGCGATTAGTTTCGAGGATTTCAAAAAAGAGCATAAAAACCTAGATAAAATTTTTGTTGCCTTAAGCGATGAAGAAGAAAAATTAGAGCCAATTCTTCAAACAGAAAAAAACTGTGTCTATCTTAAATCCAGATCAATCCCTGAAGCTATGCAGGGCGAAAACCGTCCAACATCTGATTCTCTTCTAGCGATTGTTTCTGGATGGGAAACTTTTTTGCAAATGGCTAAGACAATTTTGATTGCAGCTAAAATTGATCCCGAATCTCTGATCGTGCGTTCGACAAAGGAACCGAATTGGAAAAGAGGTTTAGCAAATGCCTCGATGATAATTTGTGACTCACTAACTTCAAAAGAATTTCCCAAGGATCAAAGAATCCGTCCATTCTATTTAATATCTGATACTTCTATCGAAGAACTAAAGAATTACATAAGATAAAAGGTTGTAGTAAATTTCCGCATCGATTGCGGAAATTTACTACAAGTCTCTGAAAGTAAGTTCATACAAGCCTATTTTTATTGGTTATGACTATGGCATAGCTGTTGCGTCGCTAATCTTATTGATAATTATATTCAGACAAATTTTATATGAGGTTAAATATGAAAAGAAATGAATTAAATAAGACTAGTGAATTAAAAAAGACTAATACAAAAAAAATTAAAAAGGTAGTAAGCAAAACAAAAAAGAACTTTAAGAAAAAAGTTAAGTCCGCTTTCGTAGGAATGAGTCGGGAAAGGGACGGAGTAAGTTACATTTTGTAAGTTTTCAAAAAGGCGTAATTGACATCTATTTTATTTGTAACTATACTTGTTACAAATGGCATCAAATAGTCAATTTTCAGTAGCAGTACACATCTTGTCTATTCTGGCAAAAGGCTCAGACGAAAGAGTTAAGTCTGAGCAAATAGCCGATAGCGTAAACACAAATCCGGTGGTAATCAGGCGGCTTCTGTGCAATTTGCAGGAAGCCGATTTGGTTGTTTCACACAAAGGAGCATCGGGTGGAACCCGTCTTGCGAAAGAGGCTGAAAGTATCAATCTAAATGATATTTACGAAGCAGTGTCGCACGGCGAGGTTTTTTCTTTGCACAGGCAAAAACCTAATCAGGATTGTCCAGTTGGTAAGAATATTGAAGCTGTTTTATGCAACCTGCAAAAGGATATTGACAGAGCTATTAAAGAGAAATTAGTTAGATATACTTTGGCTGATGTTATCGAATATGTTAACACCGGCGAAGGCATTTTAAGTTAGATTTTAAAAATTGAACCAGGGAGAGTTATAAAAACATTTGTACCTACAAATGTTACAAAAAATAAAATTATGCAAGCGGAAAAAAGTAAAAGTTTACCAAGTAAAGATACAATTTTAGAACAATTAAATTGGCGTTACGCAGTTAAGAAATTCGATTCTACTAAAAAGGTTTCGGAAGAAGATTGGGCAACCTTAGAAGAGTCTTTGATCTTAGCTCCTTCAAGTTATGGACTGCAACCATATAAATTCATCGTTGTTACAGATCAGGAAATGAAAGAGAAATTGCGTCCTGCGTGTTTTAACCAGCCGCAAATCGTTGATAGTTCACATCTTGTCATTTTTGCAGCGAAGAAAGAACTTGGTGATGAGATAGTCGAAAATTATATTCAAAGATTGCAGGAAATCAGAGGAACTGAAAGAGAAGCACTTGAAGATTACATCAATATGATGAAAGGCACTATGCAGCAGTTAAAAGAAAACGGTCTGGAAATTTCCTGGTCGCAAAGACAAGCTTACATCGCATTGGGATTTTTGCTTGAGACGGCAGCAATGTTAGGAATAGATGCTTGTCCGATGGAAGGGTTCGAGGCTGACAAGGTTGATGAGATTCTTGAATTAAATGATTACACAGCATCCGCTTTATGTACGATCGGATATAGGTCAGAAGACGATTGGTTAGCTGCTGCTGAAAAAGTCCGATTCACGAAAGATCAATTGATTGAAAGAATTTAATTGGCATTCTGAGGGAGAATCAATGAAAGTAATCGAATCAGGAAACGTAACTAAATTTCTTACGGTTTTAGTTATTCTCATTATGAGTAATTTGATTTTCTCTCAAAAAAATAACGATGCACTTGCTCCAAAAAGTAATGCGAAAGATGCTCTAACTGAGCAACTACATTCTGTTGCGATCGCAACAACCTCTTTGGAAGAAAATTTACTTTTTTATAGGGACGGAATGGGATTGAGCGTTCGTCCCATTTCTTTAAGTAAAAAAACAAAAAAGATTCAGCGAAAACTTTGGGGTATTCCAAAAGATATTGATTGGGATTTGTATATTTTCGAGCGTCCTGATGTGCCAACTTCGATAAAAATTCGTTTGTTGGTTTTGAATAAACCTACTCCCACAATTCATAAAAGTTGGAATTCTTTAGAACTTGGACCATTTTCTTTAGGCTTCCCAAATACAAAACAAGAAGAAGTTGATAAGAAGATTCGCCGACTTGGATTCGGTTCACAGGCACCTTTGCAAAATTACAAAGTTAATCGTCCTGATGGCTCAAAATACAATGTTTACGAAACGATTTTTAACGGACCTGATTTTGTAAAAGGAGTTGGGATTTTTCGTGGCGATGGAATGAATCAGCTTTCGCCGATTGATAAAAATGGAATGGGCGGTCCCGGATATTCGGCACAAATCGTCAATAACTCCGATGATATCATTGATTTTTATGTAAATGTCTTGGGAATGGAACTTCGTGCTGACAGAGTTTGGACAACTTCTGGAGCATTGGGAGCACCTGCTGGAACGCAATATCGTTTTGCATTGATTTATGCAAAAGGCTCGACACATGGGCATTTGCTTTTTGTTGATTACAAAAATGCAACGCCGATTGATCCGAAAGTTCCGCCGAAGATTCCAAACCGGGGGCTTGGAATGTGGACATTTCCTGTGAAGGATTTAGATGAAGTTTATAAACGTGCGAGAGCGAAAAATGTGGAAATTATTCACAAACCGAAAGTTTATAAATCGCCCCTTTTGGGTGAGAAAAGAGTAATGACAATGCTTGCTCCGAATGGTTATTTGGTGGAATTGTTTGAGAATAAATAATGAAAAAACTACCGCTAATTCTATTAATTTCAATTTTCTCAGTCTCTGCGTTTGCTCAAGATGTGAATGGTTTTCGAGAAGTAGTTTTTAGCGTTCACGATTTAGAAAGGTCAGAGAAGTTTTACAAAGAAGTTGCGGGTTGGGAAGTTTTTCATCGAGGGGTTGCAAACATTGGGCAAGCGAAGTTTTGGAGTTTGAAAAATAATCCTCGAATTGAAGAAGTCTTATTGAGAAATAAAGGCAAAAATGAAGGTTATTTGCGATTGATAAAGTTTCATAAAGTTGAGCAAAGACAGATTCGTTCAAGCGGGAGGACTTGGGATACAGGCGGAATTTTTAATGTCAATACAAGAGTTAAAGATATCAAAGAAAAGTTCCGTTTGATGCAGAATTGGGGATGGAACGCTTACAGTGACCCAATTAAATTTAAGTTCGGAAGGTTTGAAGTTTCAGAGGTTTTGGTTAAAGGACATGATGGCGTAATTGTTGCGATGATCCAAAGATTTGCACCACCACTTGAAGGTTATCCAAATTTGCGAGATTGGAGTCATTTTTTTAACTCAACGCAAATCGTGAAAGACATTGATAAATCGCACGATTTTTATGTTAAGAAATTGGGATTTCAAGTTTACATTTACAGTGATGGCTCGACAAAAAAAGACGGTGCGAATGTTCTTGGCATGCCACATAATTTGGCAGGTGATATAAATCGCAAAGTTTATATTGTTCATCCGAAGAAAAATAATTTTGGTTCAATAGAATTATTGCAGTTTGAAGGAGCGACTGGCGAAGATTTTTCGGAATATGCAGTTCCTCCAAACTTAGGGATTTTGATGTTGCGTTTTCCTGTGAAAGGTTTAGAAAAATATGCACAACAAATTCAAGCAAAAGGCGTGAAATTAGAAGTTCCTATAAAAGAAATTAAGATTGAGCCCTATGGAAAGGCAAAAGTTTTTGCAGTCAGAAGCCCTGATGGTGCTTGGATTGAGTTCTTTGAGGAAGTCGAAAAAGGGAAGTAGAAGTTATGAGAAAATATATCGAAAAAAGTATGAGGTTCGCAGATTATATCAAGCTGATTGATGAATTGCTGGCTGATGGACAAACGACAGGACCAAATCAATCAGAGGCGATGTTCAATTACGGAAAGTTAAATCGTCAGCGGATGAAACGTCTTGGCAACACAGTTAAATTAAATGATTCATTGGTTGAGAAGGCAAGAAGTGTAAATCGCAAAATGATTTGGTTAATCATCACCGAAGGTTGGTGTGGTGATGCGGCACAAAGTATTCCTGTGATTGAAAAAATTGCCCACGAAAATTCGGACATTGAAACAAGGTATGTTTTGCGTGATGAGAACTTGGAATTGATGGATCAATACTTAACAAATGATGCACGTTCAATTCCTAAATTAATCGCTTTAGATGCTGAAACGCTTGAAGAATTGGGAACATGGGGACCAAGACCACAGATTGCTATGGATTATTTTTATGAAATGCGTGAAAACGGAATGGAAAAATCCCAAATAATGGAAAATATGCAGCGTTGGTATTTGAAAAACAAAGAGCAGGAAATTCAAAAAGAATTTGAAAATTTGCTTGGCGAATGGGTAAGAACAAAAACAAAAAAAACAGTTTCGATAGTGTAATTTATAGAATAAGGAGTGATAAGAAAATATGTCAGAATTTCAAGGGAAGGTAGTTTTAATTACAGGAGGAACATCCGGAATTGGAACGGCAACTGCGGGAGCTTTTGCTAGAGAGGGTGCGAAGGTTGTAATTACTGGAAGACGAAAGGATAAGGGAAATGAAGTAGTCGAAGCAATCAAATCAGATGGTGGCGAAGCGGCTTTTTTCAAAGCAGACGTTCAAATAGCCGAAGATGTGAAAAATATGGTTGCAAAGACAATCGAAACTTTTGGCAAGCTTGATATCGCGGTAAATAATGCTGGAGTTGAACAAAATTTTACACCGCTTGCTGACCAAACAGAAGATGACTATCAGTTCGTAATGGACACAAATGTGAAAGGTGTTTGGCTTTCGATGAAAGAAGAAATACCTGCGATGCTGGAAGCGGGAGGCGGAGCAATTGTAAACGTATCATCTGTTGCGGGTGTTATCGGTATGCCAACAATTCCGCTTTACATTGCCAGCAAACATGCTGTTATCGGTTTAACGAAGTCTATCGCACTTGAATATGCTCAACACGGGATACGTGTAAATGTTGTGTTACCCGGAGCGATTGAAACGCCAATGGTTGATCGTTTTGCAAAAGATGAAGAAACCCTGCAATATTTAAATTCATTACACCCGATCGGGAGAGTAGGAAAACCCTCTGAAGTTGCTGACTCAATTTTATGGTTGTGTTCTGACAAATCATCTTTTGTTACAGGAACATCAGTCAGAGTAGATGGCGGATTTACCGCACAATAAGTATTTATAGGAGAATTAGAAAGTATGAAAAAGTTATCATTTTTTATTTTGAGTTTGTCATTATTTTTAGCTGCTTGCGAAGACCCTGCAGCAAATAAACCTAAAGCTGAAACCTCTGAACCAACGACCACAAAAACTGAGGGACAAACACAGAAGAGAGAGATTAAAGGCACAGAATTGGCAATTACTTCTGAAAATTCTAAAGTTGAATTTGTCGGTTCGAAAGTTACGGGTAAACATGAAGGTGGCTTCAAAAATATTTCAGGTGCGATTGATTTGGTAAATGAAAAAGCAGAAGAAAGTTCGGTTTCTGTTGATATTGATATGAAATCCGTTTTCTCAGATGCAGATGGTTTAACCGAGCATTTGAAAACAGGAGATTTCTTTGAAGTTGAGAAATATCCAAAATCAACTTTTGTTTCTACAAAAATAGTTTCTGACACGGCAAAAGGCGAAAATGCCTACACTGTCACAGGTGATCTAGAAATGCGTGGGCAGAAAAAATCCATTACATTCCCTGCAAAGATTGCCGTTGCTGATGACAAAGTTGGTGTTGATGCTGAATTTGCCATTAACCGAAAGGATTTCGGAATTGTTTACGCAGGAAAAGCTGATGATTTAATTCGTGATGATGTGGTAATTAAACTTGACTTAAATACTCCGCGTAAGAAATAAAAGAATTGCCTGCAAAAGGCTCATATTTAACACAAACTGTTTTCCTCCTGTCTAAAGGATGTGTTTTAACGAGACTTTTGCAGGCAATAGGTTTTTAAGATACTGATGGCAAATAAATTTCACGAAATTGCATTTACTGAAAGCGTAAAGAAAGCTCAGGAACAATATGGCTCCAGGCGACATTATGCAAAGTTTGAAAATGGAACTGACTCGAACAATGTCTTATCTGCAAATGAAATAGAATTTATAAATTCTCAAAATCAATTTTATATGGCGACTGTCAATGAAGCAGGACATCCATACATACAATTTCGCGGTGGTGATTACGGTTTCTTGAAAGTTCTAGATGAAAAAACTCTCGGCTTTGCAGACTTTCGCGGAAATCTGCAATACATAAGCGTGGGGAATTTGAGCAAAAACAACAAAGTTGCTTTAATCCTGCTAGATTATCCAAGTAAAACACGTTTGAAAATTTTAGCTGAAGCTGAAATCAAAAACGCGAAAGATGACCCTGAATTGATTGAAAAATTAAAGGTTGAAGGTTACAAAGCAAAAATAGAAAGGGCGATGATCTTTCACGTCGAGGCATTTGATTGGAATTGTCCGCAACACATTCCTCAAAGATTTACGGTTGAGCAGATTGAGAAATTAAATGCTCCGATTTATGAACACATCGAAAAACTTGAAAAGGAGATAGAGCAGTTAAAAAAGCAAATAAAAAATGAAAGCATACGAGATACAGGAATTTGGAATTAATAATTTAAAATTAGTCGAACGCGAAAAACCAAAGCCGAATGAAAATGAAGTTTTGGTAAAGTTTCACGCCGCGTCATTAAATTATCGGGATTTAATGATGGTTACGGGCAAATACAATCCAAAATTGGAAACGCCGCTTGTTCCCCTTTCAGATGGAGCTGGCGAAGTCGTTGAAATTGGCGAAAAAGTAACTCGCTGGAAAGTTGGCGATAGAGTTATGCCGATTTTTATGCAGGGTTGGATTGACGGTGATATTTCATTTGAAAAGGCTAAAACTGCACTTGGTGGGGATTTAGATGGTTGTTTGCGGGAGTTTGGAACTTTCGATGAAAACGGGTTGGTAAAAATTCCCGGACATTTAACTTATCGGGAAGCCGCTACTTTGCCTTGTGCGGCAGTTACAGCATGGAATGCTTTGAAGGTTTCAGGCGATTTGCAAAAAGGTGAAACTGTCCTTTTGCTTGGGACAGGTGGCGTTTCGATTTTTGCTCTTCAATTTGCCAAAAATATGGGAGCTGAAACAATCATCACGTCTTCAAGTGACGAAAAACTTGGTAAAGCAGACGTTTTTGGTGCGAATCATTTAATAAACTATAAAGAAAATCCTGATTGGGATCATTCGGTAAATGTTTTTACAGGTAAAAAAGGCGTTGACCACGTAGTTGAGGTTGGCGGAGCAGGAACGCTACAGAAATCATTGAACTCTGTAAGAATGGGGGGACACATTGCTGTAATCGGTATTTTGGCGAGCGGAGGTGGTGATTTTAATCCTATTTCGATCTTAATGAAAGCAGTCAGGATGCAAGGAATTTTTGTGGGCTCAAGAAAAATGTTTGAAGATATGAATGAATTCATTCGTGTGCATTATCTGAAGCCTGTGATTGATAAAGAATTTCCATTTGAAGAAGCAAAAGAGGCTATGAAATATATGGAAAGCGGTTCACATTTTGGAAAAGTAGTAATAAAAATTTGATTTTAAGAGGAGAAAAAAACTATGGCAACACCAGAGCCAATTGCGGCAATTGGATCAGAAAATTGGAAAGAGTTTTTACAAGAATTTTCAAGTCGAAATTACAATAGAAGAGCTAGATTTGATGTGTTTAGGAGCAATGGAAGGGTCGAAGAAGAGGGACAAGAGTCTCACCTAGAAGATATTGTTTTGAGGGAAAATGGCAATCAAAGAAACATTGAAGTTATAAGAATTGATCGCTCAGAAAAAAATGCTGACAAAATCCGTGATGTCATAACAAATGTTCGCGGGGTGCAAGTTCAATATGACACTGACGGAAGCGAAGATGCAATAGAAATAACTGATGATCAAAACACGCTTATCATGTTGCGTTTCGAATCAAAAGTTGATGGTGCTTCTTAAGTAACCTTTGCATAAATCTATGCTTTTTATGATTGTCGAACATTTTAAAAATGGCGACGCCAAGCCTACTTATAAACGCTTTCAAGAAAAAGGTAGGCTTATTCCTAAAGGCTTGAAATATGTTTCGAGTTGGGTTGATAAAGATTTTAAGACCTGTTTTCAACTTATGGAAACAAACGACGAAAAGCTGATTGATGAATGGATTTCAAACTGGAATGACATTGTAGATTTTGAAGTTTTTCCTGTGATGAATTCAGATGAAGCGACATCAATAATGAAAGAACAAATTGACTAATTATAAGGACTAAAGGGAAAAGAATATGAGCAAAACAATTTTTATAACCGGTGCATCATCGGGATTAGGAAAAGCTGCGGCAAAATTTTTTCAAGAAAAGGGTTGGAATGTTGCTGCGACAATGAGAAAGCCTGAAAATGAAGAAGAACTAAGCAGGCTTGAAAATGTAAAACTTTATAAATTAGACGTTACAAATTTGGAGCACGTCGAGGAATCATCAAGACAAGCAATAGAAGACTTTGGCAAAATTGATGTTGTTTTAAATAACGCAGGTTATGGTTTGGCTGGAGTTCTTGAGTCTCTTTCCGATGACCAGATCACAAGACAATTGAACACGAATCTGCTTGGCGTAATACGCGTTACAAAATCTTTTCTAAAGCACTTTCGTGAAAATAAAGACGGATTGTTTATTAATGTAACTTCGATTGGGGGCTTGACGACGTTTCCTATGTTTTCGCTTTATCACTCAACAAAATGGGCTTTAGAAGGTTTTTCGGAGTCACTTTGGTTTGAGATGAAACAAATTGGAGTTGGCGTAAAAACTGTTTCGCCGGGTGGAATTACAACGGACTTTGCAGGACGTTCGCTTGATATGGCAGATGCTTCATCACTAAAAGTATATGACGAATTAATAGCGGGTATGATGGAAATGTTTGACGATCCCGAACGACAGAAAAAGTATTCATCAGCAGAGCAAATTGCTGAGGTGATTTACGAGGCTGCGACGGATGGAAAAGACAACCTTCGATACGTTGCAGGTGAAGACGCTAAAGAAATGTATGGTTTAAGAAATGAACTCGGCGACCAGAAATATATGGAAGCAATGCTAAACGGTTAAATATGGATATTATAAATTCAGACATAGAAAATTACGCAGAAAAATATACTTCCGATGAAAGCGAAGTATTGCAAGAACTTCGTCATAAAACGCATAACGAACGTGATGATGACAATATGTTATCGGGTTTTTATCAAGGGCGTTTGCTCTCAATGTTTTCCAAGATGCTACAACCAAAACGAATTTTGGAAATTGGAACTTATATGGGCTATTCGACACTTTGTTTAGCGGAAGGTTTAACCGAAGATGGCAAAATCATCACTTTGGACGTTGAAGAAGAAACAAACAAGATTGCCAGAAGTTTCTGGGCTAGAACAGATTTGAACGACAAAATTGAATCGCATCTTGGACAGGCTACTGAAATAATCCCAAATCTGGATGAGACTTTTGATTTGGTTTTTATTGATGCGGACAAATCAAATTATTCAAATTACTTCGATCTTGTTTTTCCAAAGATGAGAATCGGGGGGCTCATAATTGCTGATAATGTTCTTTGGAGCGGAGATGTTTTGAATGCTGAAAATGGCGAAGATGTTAGAAAATCAACTCAAGCTCTGCACGATTACAACATCAAAATAACTACCGATGAGCGAGTCAGCAACATTTTGTTTGCAGTTCGTGATGGTCTAATGATTGCGAGGAAAGAGGCTAAGTAAGAATTTATGAAGAAGTTAGTTTTTACCTGTTTTCTTTTATTGGTTTTTGTATCTTTAGTGTTTTTACAAGGATCGCCAAAGTCAAAACCTATAGCAAAGAAAACACTAGTCCAAAGAGAGGTTTTCAATGTAAAGAAGGATCCTGCACTTACTGCTATCGGCAGAATAAGCTTTTTTCCAAGAAAGCAATGCACTCTAACTTTGGTTTCTGAAGATATTGCAATTACAGCCGGACATTGTTTTTTAGAAAAGCAGAAATCTAGAAACAAAACAATAAATTCAAATATAATTTTCACAACAGTTATTTTTAGAGTTGATGGAGTTAGGATGATAAGAAATGTATCCATCAAAACAGTATTAAAAGCCAAAATGGAGCCGGATTATGCAATCGTCAAATTAAATAAAAAGATTGAAAGTAATCTAATAAAACCAATTAAATTCGAAAAACTGACATTAGAAAAAATGCGTTTGAGAGAAAAAAGTCTTGGTTGTGCAGGATTTAACGGTGACAAAAGACTCGGAGACAGCGGTTTTACAATGACCATTAGCCGAAACATCAAAATAGTTTCCAAAACAAGCTCCGAAAATAGAATTGATGCAAATTGTATTTCGACACACGGAGGAAGCGGAGGGGCATTTTTTGAAGAACGACTAAACACTGAAACAACTCAAAAAGAGTATATTTTGTTGGGTGTAATTTGGGGCGTAACAGATGATAATTTTGACTTAAAAGGAGAAGTCATTAAAGATGGAAATTCTATAACATCTATAACTCCTGTAAGTGTTTTTTATGATGAGCTAATTGAAATTTTAGAAAAGAATAAATTATCGGAGAAAAATTAAATGGCGGAACTAAAAACAAAGCAAAATAATGCAAGTGTTAAAGAATTTATTGATTCAATCGAAGATGGGCAAAAGCGAAAAGATTGTAAAGAAATTGCCAAGATGATGCGTAAAGCAACGGGTAAAACCCCTAAGATGTGGGGCGATTCTATGGTCGGTTATGACAAATATGATTACACAAACCGTTCGGGGGGCGGAACTTGGTTTCGGACAGGATTTTCGCCACGAAAGCAGGCAATTACGCTTTACGTTATGGACGGTTTTGAAAAGCGACCAAAATTGATGAAAAAGCTCGGTAAGCACAAGACGGGCAAATCTTGTCTATACATAAAGCGTTTGGAAGATGTCGATAAAGAGGTTCTAAATGAATTGATTGTCGAATCGGTCAAGCACTTTGAGAAAAAATACGGGAAAAGCAAATAGAAAGAGTAAGGGAAAAAATTATGAGTGAAAAAAATAAGGTTTGGTTTATAACGGGTAGTTCAACTGGATTTGGCAGATTATTAGCAGAAGAGGCTTTGGAGCGTGGTCATAAAGTTGTGGCAACGGCTCGGAACACGGATGATGTGAAGGATTTGGAAGAAAAATATCCTGAACGTGCTTTGGCGATAACACTTGATGTTACAAAAGCTGAGGATGTGAAAACTTCTGTTGAAAAGGCGGTTGAAAAGTTTGGGACAATCGATATTTTGGTGAACAACGCCGGATATGGACTCGGCGGTGGCATCGAAGAGCCTTCTATGGAGCAGATCGAAAAGCAATACGACACGAATATTTATGGTGTGATTCGAATGATGAGAGAAGTTCTGCCATTGATGCGTGAGCAAAAGAGCGGTTTGATTATGAATCTCTCGTCAGTAGTCGGTATCACGTCCTTTCCGTCAGTCGGTTATTATTCCTCGACAAAATTCGCTGTCGAGTCGCTTTCTGAAGCACTTTCAAAAGAAGTTGAGCATCTCGGCATTAAAGTAACAATCGTTGAACCGGGTGGATTTCGCACGGATTTTGCAGGACGTTCTTTTAGTCAACCGGCAAACAGAATTGAAGATTATGTAACTTCCGAAAGGATCGATTCGTTTGATGAATACGACAAAAAACAACCTGGCGATCCGCTGAAGGCTGTAAAAGTTATGGCAGATGTTGCCGAAATGGAAGAACCACCGCTACGCTTACCGCTCGGTGAAGATGCCGTTCAAAATATGGAGGAGAAATTGAACTCCGTGTTGAAAAACATAGACGAATGGCGTGAAACAGCAATAAGTACAAAGGTTGATGAAGAAGCCGAAAGTGCGAGTAATTAATTTATGGAATATCGAAAACTTGGAAAAACTGACCTTAAGGTAAGTGTCTTGGGGTTTGGCGGAGCAGAGATTGGTTATTTCGGCGAATCTCAGGAAACTGTCAATGAACTGCTAAATTCAGCAATTGATGCAGGTTTGAATTTGGTTGACACCGCCGCCGCATATTGGACGAGTGAAAAGATGATCGGCGAGGCTTTGAAGACTCGTCGAAAAGACATCGTTTTGATTTCTAAATGTGGGGCTTTAGATGGTTTCACAAGAAGCGATTGGTCAAAAAAAGGAATTTTGGAAACGATTCAAAATTCCTTGCAACTGCTTCAAACTGATTATTTAGACATTGCACAACTTCATTCCTGCGATAGTGAAGTCTTGAATCGCGGCGAAGTAATTGAAGCATTAATCGTAGCAAAAGAGAGAGGCTACACGAGATTTGCAGGATATTCTGGCGATAGTTTGGATGCAAAGACGGCAATTGAAACAGATTTTTTTGACACACTTCAAACCTCCGTTTCAATTGCTGACCAAGAACCGATTGAACTGACGATTTCACTCGCAAAAGAACGCGAAATGGGCGTGATCGCCAAACGTCCAATTGCAAACGCCGTCTGGCGGAACGATTCATTACCGGAAGACAGTTATCACCACGATTACTGGAACAGGCTTGAAGAATTGCAATACGATTTCTTGGACGGAAATATGTCTGAGTCGGTTGCAAAAGCTTTAAGCTTTACGCTTTCGGTCGAAGGCGTTCACACAGCAATTGTCGGCACAACAAAACCGAGCCGTTGGCAAGAAAATGCTGACAATTTGGAGCAAGTTGATTTTAGCGAAAAAGATTTTCAAAGAATCCGCGAGCGTTGGCAGGAAATTTCCGAAGGAAAAGATTGGGTTGGACAGGTTTAATTGACTTTGTTTGTAGAGAATAAACATTAGATGGAAGTTTATTTAAAGGATACAAAAGAAAGCGATTTGGACACTTTATTCCAATTTCAACTTGATGAGGATGCAAATTATTTGGCTGCATTTACTGCAAAAGATCCAACCGACAAAGAAGCATATATCGAGAAGTGGGTTAAGTTGCTTTTTGACAAAACAATACGTCTCAAAACTATTTTGTATCAGGATAAAATTGTTGGGAGTATTGCGAAGTTTTAAATTGACGGAGAACCCGAAATTACATACTGGATTGGAAAAGAATTTTGGGGAAAAGGGATTGCAACCAATGCTTTAAAACAATTTCTAGAGATTGAAAAAGTTAGACCAATTTACGGACGTGTGGCATTTGATAATTTTGGTTCAAAAAAGGTGCTGAGTAAATGTGGTTTTGAAGAAATTGGGAAAGAAGAAAGTTTTGCAAATGCTCGAGGAAAAGAAATTAAAGAGCTTATTTACGGACTGAATTAATAGAAATGCCATATATCAATGTAAAAATTACAGAAGACGGTGTGACAAAAGAACAAAAGCAACAAATTGTTGAAGAAATGACAAATACGCTTGTCAATGTTTTAGACAAAAAGCCGGAGCATATACACATTGTTATTGATGAAGTAGAGCTTGAAAATTGGGGCTTTGCGGGAATGTTGACAACAGAATATCGAAAAAAGGAAGAGCAATAAATGAAAGCAATTAGAATACACGAATTTGGTGGGGCAGAGCAGTTGAAGTTTGATGAGATTGACAAACCAAGCCCTGGAGCGGGCGAAGTTTTGATCAAAATGGAAGCGGCTGGGATAAATTTCGCGGATACGATGTTGCGGCAAAATAAGTATTTATTCACACCCGAATTACCTTTTACAATGGGCTTTGAAGTTGCCGGAACAATCGAAGAGGTTGGCGAAGGTGTTGAGCATTTGCAAGTTGGATCAAAAGTTGTTTCGATGAGACGTGGCGGATGCTATGCGGAATATGTTAAAGCTGATGCACAAACTACTTACGCGATTCCAAATGAACTGAATTCATCAGAGGCAACGGCTTTGCTTGTGCAAGGTTTAACAGCACTTGGTTTGCTGGAAACTTTGCAGGAAGGACAAAACATTTTGATCCACGCCGCCGCTGGTGGGGTTGGAACTTTGCTCGTGCAACTTGCGAAATTAAAAGGTGCGAAAGTTATCGGAACAGCTTCTTCGGAAGAGAAATTAGACAAGGTTCGCGGACTTGGAGCAGATGTTGGAATAAATTACACCGAAGATGATTGGACTCAAAAAGTAAATGAAGCGACCGACGGAAACGGTGCGGATATAATCATTGAGATGGTCGGTGGCGAAATGGGTAAACGCAACTTTGAATGTCTTGCAATAAAAGGAGAAATGATCGTTTACGGAGCGGCAAGTGGTGAAGATTTTCAAATCTTTGCACTTAGTCTTTTAGGCAAAATGCAGACGGTTCGGGGTTATAATTTAAATCTCGAAACTCCCGCAAATATGCAAAGATTCACAGGCGAATTAATGCAACATCTCGGTGAAGGAAAATTACAAATCTCAGTAATGGAATTTCCGTTAGAACAAGCAAAAGAAGCCCACGAAGCAATCGAAGGTCGTAAAACGACCGGAAAAGTTGTTTTAGTTCCGTAGAAAAATATGAGTAAAGAATTTCTTAATCCGCCTGAATTATTTGATTCAAAACAATATGGCTTCTCTCAGATTGTGGTTAGTGAGGACGGGAAACACGTTTTTATCTCAGGACAAGTTGCTTGGGATGAAAACGAAAACATTGTTGGTGCAAATGACTTGAAAATTCAAACGCAGAAGTCGATTGATAATTTGAAAATAGCTCTCGAAAAAGTTGGTGGCACTTTGCAGGACATCGTTATGTTGCGGATTTACAAGGTGAAAATGGAAGATGATGATGCACCGATAATTTCTCAAGTTTTGATTGATAATTTTGGAACGGAAAATCCACCACCAAGCACTTGGTTGAGCGTTGATAGACTCGGAAATGCTGATTTTATGATTGAAATCGAGGCTCAGGCAATAATTTAGACAAAGAAATTTCAAAATAGATTTTCCACAATGAAAGATATTTTGTTAATGAACAAAGGGTTGTAAAGATAAGTATTGAAAATGAACGAAGTAAAAGATTTAAAGGCAAAATATCCGCAAGCGTTTCCTACACTTAGCGATAAACAAATTAAAATCGTTGAGGAATTTTCCAAATGCAAAACTTATGAGGATGGCGAATATCTGTTTCACGCTGGCGAGACGGAATTTATGTTTCACGTTTTGAAATCTGGTGGCATAGAGATTTTAGACCGTTCGGGTGGAAATGAAAAAATTCTTGTTACACACGATCAATCGGGGGAATTTACGGGCGATGTGGCGAATTTAACTGGCGGTCCTGCAAATGCAGATGCGAGGGCAAAAGGAAAAACAGATGTTTACGAAATTTGTTCTCTCACATTAATGAATATCATCGCCGAACGACCGGCTTTGAGCGATTTGGTTTTACAGACATTTATCACACGCGTACAAGTTCTGCAGGAAATTGAACTGACAGGATTGCGTGTCATCGGGTCACAGTATTCGCAGGACACTTTTCGAATAAGAGATTTTTTATCGAAAAATCAGGTTTTGTTTACTTGGATTGATATTGAAACGGATTCTCAAGTTGGTGAGTTGCTCAAAACTTTTCAAATCAAACCCGAAGAAACTCCGATTGTTTCCTATGCTGAAGACTGGGTATTGAAAAATCCTTCCAATGAAGAAATTGCAGAAAAGTTACATATCAAACGCAATTTTAACGAGCAGGAAGTTTATGATCTGGCGATTGTTGGCGGCGGTCCCGCCGGACTTGCGGCGGCAGTTTATGGTGCTTCGGAAGGCTTGAAAACAATCGTTCTGGAAAAGACTGCACCCGGCGGGCAAGCGGCGACAAGTTCTAAGATTGAAAATTATCTTGGGTTTCCAACAGGACTTTCGGGAAAGGATTTGGCTTCACGGGCAACCTTGCAGGCAAAGAAATTTGGTTCGCAGATGTCCGTCTCTTCGGCGGTTAAAAAGCTGACTTTAGAAAATAAACTCCCAATTCTGCAACTAGAAAATGGTGAGAATATTTCAACGAAAACGCTTTTAATTTCAAGTGGTGCGGAATACAGAAAACTCGATGTTGAAGGACGCGAAAGGTTTGACGGAGCGGGAGTTTATTACGCGGCAACTCAGATGGAGGCACAGATTTGCGGCGGCGAAAATGTAATTGTGGTCGGTGGTGGGAATTCCGCCGGACAAGCCGCAATTTTTTTGGCGGAAAAAGCACGCAAAGTATATTTATTGATTCGCGGCGATGATCTGAATGCAGGGATGTCCCGTTATCTTTCAAAAAGGATTGAAGATACAAGAAATATTGAGTTAATGAAAAACACAGAAATTACCAAAATCTATGGCGAAGATCATGTCGAAAAAGTTGATGTAATTAACAACAAAACAGAAGAAAAAAGCGTGCTTGAGATAATTGGTGTTTTTTCATTTATCGGAGCAAACCCACGCACCGAATGGTTGCCGTCGGAAATCGAGACTGACGAAAATGGTTTTGTAAAAACTGGAACCGCGATTGCCAATTCCAATGCTTGGAAACTGAAACGACCGCCCTATTTTCTGGAAACAAGTCATCAAGGAATCTTCGCGGCGGGCGATGTTCGGGCAAATTCTGTTAAACGAGTTGCTTCCGCTGTCGGTGAAGGCTCTATGACAGTTCAGTTCGTTCATGAGTATTTGAGAGATTTTTAGTTATGGAAATCAAAGACAAAATTATACTTGTAACGGGCGGTGCGAATGGCATCGGTAAAGCTTTGTGTGAGAGATTTTCAGCAGAAGGAGCAGAGAAAATTTTTGTTGCGGATATTGATTTTGAAAATGCTCAAGCAGTTGCAGAATCAGTTGGCGGTAAGGCTTTTGAATTAGATGTTTCAAATGAAGAAAATTGCCAAAAAGTAATCAATGAAATCTTAAGCGAAGCAGAGCGAATTGACCTTGTTTGTTCTAATGCTGGGATCGGCGGTGCGGAAGGCTCTCTGGAAGTTAAAAATGATGTTTGGCAGAAAGTTTATGACATAAATGTTTTGTCGCACGTTTTTTTGGCGAGAGCGATTTTTCCAAAAATGATTGAGTTTGGTGAGGGAGCATTTATGATAACGGCTTCTGCGGCGGGGCTTTTGACACATCCGACGGCTGTTCCATATTCGGTTTCAAAACACGCGGCACGGGCTTTAGCGGAAAATTTTGCGATTGAGTTTGGTGATAAGAGAATTTACGTTTCGTGTCTTTGTCCGCAAGGTGTTCGAACGGCAATGATCGCAAGTCCCGAAGGCGAACCTGAAAACTTCTTGGTGCCTGATTCGATCTCGCCTATTGAGTGTGCGAATGCAGTTGTAAGAAGTTTAGAAAAAGAAGAATTTTTGATCTTGCCACACAAGGAAGTCGGCGAATTTATCGTCAACAAAGCAGAAAATTATGATCGTTGGTTGCATAGTTTGCGAAAACTTAGGACGGCGGTTTTGGATGAAAGAGAAAAATTTATGAGTAAGGGGAATTAATAATATGAAAATTGGAATTATCGGAGCAGGAAATATCGGAAAAAATGCGGCAAAGCTCTTTGTCGAGGCAGGACACGAGATTGCAATTGCAAATTCTCGTGGTCCTGAGACTTTGGATGAGACGGTCGAAAAAATCGGCGGTGATGCGATTGCGATGGAGATCGAAGACGTAGCAAAGTTTGGTGAAATCGTTTTGGTTGCGATTCCGTTTGGAAAATACAAGACTTTGCCCGTCGATACTCTGGCAAATAAGATCGTCATTGATGCAGGAAATTATTATCCGAATCGGGACGGGAAATTTGAAGAGATCGAAGGTGGCGAGATGACCGAAAGCGAATTGGTCGCAAAACATCTTGAAAATTCAACCATCGTCAAAGCCTTTAACACAATCTGGTCAGAACACCTTAAATCGCAAGGAAATAAAGATTTGCCCGTTGAACAAAGACGCGTGATCTTTGTTTGCGGAGACGATGAGGATGCGAAACGAGAAGTTGCCGAATTGATCGAAGAAATCGGTTTTGGAGCATATGACACGGGCGGTTTGCGTGAAGGCGGAAAAACTCAAGCACCGGGCTCGGCGATTTATAATCGAGATTTAACAGTAAGGGAAGTCAAAGGCTTTTTGAGAGCGGGTTACTAAATTTTTTGCGATGGGAAAGATTGATAAGTTTGGTGATTTTCATCCGCTCAAACGCGAAGATTGGCGAAATTGGTTGAGTGAAAATCACGACAAATTGGAAGGAATCTGGTTTGTATTTTTCAAAAAAGATACAGGAAAACCGCGTGTGGATTATGACGAGGCGGTTGAAGAGGCTCTGTGTTTTGGTTGGATTGATTCAGTTGGACGAAAGTTTGATAAAGAACGTTCAAAACTGCTTTTTACACCGCGTAAACCGAAAAGCATTTGGTCAAAACCGAATAAAAAAAGGGTTGCAAAACTTATCAAAAACGGTTTGATGACTGAGATCGGTCTAGCGAAAATCGAACGAGCGAAAAAAGACGGTTCGTGGAACGCTCTGGATGCTTCGGATAATTTGGAAATTCAGGAAGGTTTAGCAAAAGCGTTTAACCAAAATAAGAGAGCGAAAGAGAATTTTGAAAACTTTACCGACGCGGTAAAGCGGAACATTTTGTATTGGATATATTCGGCAAAGCGTTCTGAAACCAGAGCGAAACGAATATCGAAAACAATTTCAATGGCAGAGAAAGATCTCCGTGTAAATTTTGATAAGGAAAAATAACGAAAATAGGGAAGGTAAAAATTATGAGCAATTTTTTTGATGAGTTACAGGTAGGAAATTTAACTTTAGATAATCGAATAATATATGCACCGATGACGCGGAGCCGTGCGAACGATGCGGGAGTTCAGCCTGCATTTGCAGCGGAATATTATCGTCAGAGAGTATCGGCGGGGTTGATAATCACGGAGGCAACAAACGTCTCACCGATGGCAAAAGGCTACATACGCACGCCGGGAATTTACACCGAAGATCAGATCGAAGCATGGCGTGAAGTCGTCAAAGCCGTTCACGCAAAGGGCAGCAAGATTTTTATGCAAATTTTCCATACAGGGCGAATCGCCCTGCCGGATTTTTTGCCCGAAGGGATCGAAAAACCAGTCGCTCCGAGTGCGGTCAAAGCCGAAGGACAAAATTACACGGACGAGGGAATGAAAAATTTTGTCGAACCCCGTGAACTGGAAACAAACGAAGTGAAAAAGATCGTTCAGAAATTTGCGACCGCCGCGAAAAATGCGATTGAAGCGGGTTTTGACGGCGTCGAATTACACGGTGCGAACGGCTACCTCGTTCAGCAATTTTTGGCGACGAACACTAACGGACGCACGGACGAATACGGCGGTTCGATTGAAAATCGGGCAAGGTTTTTGTTGGAAACCCTGGATGCGATGATCGCAGAGATCGGCAACGAGCGAACTGGTTTAAGGCTCTCGCCGGGGGGAGAATTTAACGACATTAAAGAAGACGATGCGGCAGAACTTTACGATTATGTCATTAAAGAATTGAACAAGCGAGAACTCGCATATCTGCACATCGGAACATTCGACCAAAACAAAAACTGGCATCCTGTTTTGCGCCCCACTTATGAAGGTACATATTTTGCCGGAGTCGGTTTTGACAAAGAATCTGGAGAGAATTTATTAGCAGAAAACGGTGCCGACGCAATCGTTTATGGCAAACTCTTCCTTGCTAATCCCGATCTGCCGAAGCGTTTCAAAATCGACGCGGAACTAAACGAATGGGACGAATCAACATTCTATTCGCCCGGTGTCGAAGGCTACATTGATTACCCGACTCTGGAAGAAGCGAAGGCTGTTGAAAAGTAGAACCTGATAGATAATTGTAGCAACACAAAAATAGAAATAAACTAGTTTAAGAATAAACACAAGAACTTATAACAGGTAGAAAAAATACTATGTTTCTACCTGTTATTTTTTTCTTGCATTTAAGGTTCACAAAGGGCTACTTCAATTGTTTTTGTTTATATTTTTACTTAATTCCTCCAAGTACAACCCCCAAGTTGCCGGGCTGACTGGAAATTTGTTGCTTGAAAATTCAGTATCAACAAATTTGCTGAGGTTTTCAAAAGATTCATTTACAAAACATTCTTCACATAAGTTTTTGAAACGAGGTAATTTCAAATTCAATCTTGTAAGTGCTTCAAGTGATGAATCAGGAGCTAAGATTTTCCCATCAGCAATATATTGGTTTCTGGCTTTGAGGGCTAATTTCAGGCTATTTGATGCCAATTTGTAATCTCTATCTGTTTTATTAAGTTGTGAAACCAAACTGACCAAACCTCGCACTATAATGTAATGGTATTCTGGGCGTGCGTTGTGCCCATCAGCCCAACAACCTTTGTATTTACCTTTTTTAAATTGTCCTGGATACAATCCCAAACGGGCTTTTTTCTTTGCAGATTCAATATATTTTTTATCTTTCGTCACGCGAAATGTTTCAGCTAACAGAAAGATGCTAAAGCTGTTGTAATTCCAGTTTGGAACAACATCTCGCTTGATCGCCCAGCCAGCTGCTTTTTTAGCAGAGTCAAGATATTTTTGGTCTTTTGAAAGTTTATAAAACTCAAGCATTGCAACTCCGCATAAGCCATTGTCAAATTGCAGACCGCCTTCATCGAAGTCTTCTATGATCCAATCATTTTTGACCATCTGTTTGATTGTTCCATTTTTCTCTGCTTTCTTTAGAGCTTTTTCGGCTACCTTAAATGGTAACCCTCTGCCATTTCGAAGAGCATGGAAAGGATAAACTCCTGTACCAGCTTCTTTTTGTGTCCAGATCAGATAGTCCGCACCTGATTTGGCTATTTGATGACATTGTTCAGCACCGTTCAAGTTTGCGCGAATAACAGCCGTACAGCCTGTAATTATGTTGGCAACCTCTCTTGGCATCTTTTCTGTTTTCGTTGGATCTAAACCAATTTCCCACCATTTACGTTTTATTATTTCCTTCAAATATGGATCAAAGGCATTTTTTATTTTCTTATCTGATAGAAGTTTAGGTTTTGTGGGAACTGATCTAATTCTGTCAGGTGTTTCGGGCACTCCGGCTTTCTCACCTAATAAATCAATCGCTTGATTAGTCCAGTAAACAACTTCTTTTTCATTTTGTTTTTTCTGAGCTGCAGCTATTTTTTGTTTTATTTTTGTTAGATTTTGGTCGTTTGGGCTGAAATTTCCATAACAATTTGAAGATGTTGTTATGAGCACACATATCAAAAATACACAAAAAATTTTTATAAACATAAAATTTGCACCTGCCATTTTAGACGCAGTATTTATTCATTTGGTCGAGAGTATAATTTTGACGAAATCTCGTGCAGTAGGCAACGAAATCTCGTTGTTTTAGTGGATGTCGTGTGTAGATGGAATAAGTAGTAAAAGTCTTAAGTGTCTGTAAGCATTAGGTTTATCGGCTATAGGGTGTTTTGGCACAAGGGATGCAATGTAAAAGAGCAACTCGATTAAATCGGGAATTTTCAAAAAATAAAAAAATGGAGAGTTAAAAAATGAAAACCAAATCTTTATACGCAATCATATCTTTATTCATATTGGTGATCGGATTAACAACAACCTTAACTGCGAAAACAAATTTTGCAGCAGTCGAAAATACACGCGGAGAGAAACTTCTTTATCAGGGAAACTTCCATAATGCAGACAAAAAAGGTTCGGGAACGGCAAGCGTTTATAAAACGGAAGACGGCAGAAGGATTCTTCGCCTAACAAATTTCAAGACAACGAGTGGACCTGATTTATTTGTTTACATTTACAAAACTAAAGATGCAAAAAACTCTAAGGAACTTAAAAATGTTGAATATGTTTCGCTCGGACGTTTGAAAAGCAACAACGGAAATCAAGAATACGAAATCCCGGCAGGAGTTAACCTAAATTCTTTCCAAGCGATATCAATCTGGTGTAGAGAATTTGGAGTTAATTTCGCAACCGCTTCGCTTGCAAATTAATGGGAATAGAAATTAGCAAAAAGCATTCGATGAAATAAACGAGTGCTTTTTTGATATAAATATAAAAAATATAAAAAAAGGGAAAAGTCATTATGAAAAAGAGTTCAAAAATTATCACGGTTGGTTTATTGAGTATGTTGGCAGTGTTTGCGGGGGCTTGTAGCCTTTTAGGAATCGGAACTTTGGATGAAAATACGGCAGCTATCTATAAAAGTTCGGACGGTTTGGCAATCAGCGGTTATGATACTGTTGCTTACTTTAAGGAAGCTAAACCTGTTGAAGGTAAATCGGAATTTTCAACTAATTGGAACGGTGCAAAGTGGCAATTTTCATCAGCTGAAAACCGCGATGAATTTATCAAGAACCCTGAAAAATACGCTCCACAATACGGTGGTTATTGTGCATACGCAGTGAGCCAAGGTTATACCGCGAGTTCTGACCCGAACGCTTGGAGAATTGTAGATGGCAAGCTTTATGTTAATTACAATAAGTCTGTGCAGGAAAAATGGGAAAAGGACATTCCAAACTTTATTTCTTCCGCAGATAAAAATTGGAATGAGTTAGCTGAAAAAGCTGAAGCATCTAGAAAGGATAAGTAAGGTAATTAAAGTTCTGGAGTTTGACCGAGTAGTTTATTAAATTAATAATTAAACCTATGTCATTAGAAGAAAAATTAAATGAAATACGCGAGGGTTCTAAAGATCGAATTCCGGCTGAGACACGCGAAAAGATGCATCGTGCAACAGAAGAATTGCGTGAATCAGGGATTACAGGTAAGGCTTTGAACATTGGCGACAAGATGCCTTCATTTGAACTTCCAAATACAAATGGTGAGATGGTCAGTTCTGCTGATTTACTCAAACAAGGTAATTTGGTTGTGACATTTTATAGAGGTGTCTGGTGACCTTATTGCAACGCAGAGCTGGAAGCTTTGCAAGGAGTTTATGAGGAAATAAAATCGCTTGGAGCCGAAATGGTTGCGATTTCGCCACAAGAGCAAAAATACTCAAAGCAGATCAAGAATAAGCACAGCTTGGAATTTGATATTTTGAGTGATGATGGAAACAAAGTTGCAGAGGGATTCGGTTTAAAGTTCGCTTTTCCTGACTATTTGATTGAGGTTTACAAAGGCTTCGGAGCGGATTTTAAAAGATTCAACGGAGACGATTCCTGGACACTTCCAATGCCTGCGAGATATGTAGTCGAACAAAATGGAATTATTAAAGCAGCGGATTATGATCCTGATTACACACGACGTCCCGAGCCGGAAAAAACGATAAATGATCTAAAGAATATACTGTAAATAATATCTTTAACCAAAAAAGGTGATAGCATTTTTCCGTTAAATTTGCTATCACCTTTTTTTATTACTCATCAGATCAATGAGTAATTACATAGTAGCGGGGAGAGAAACTACCCAACCATTAAATGCTTTACCAGGATGTGGATAATCAGGAAGATTGTCCAAAGGAACCTCAGTTGGTCCAAACCAAGGATCAATACAAACTAAACTATTTCCAACAATTTCGACCCCAACTGTAAAATGCCATCCAACGTTAAAAATCACAGGTCTATTTTTTCTGACATATCTCCTTACATTTTTTTCACTTATAACTCCATGCTTTTCAATCCATCCGGTTGGAACGCCCCCAGCGATATTATCTAAAACGTACTTTAAAGCACTTGTATAAGTTCCCGTTCCCACTCCTCCAGCATGATAACCTTCAGGGTGTTCGGCTGCCATTTGACGCATTCTATCTTCAGCCATTTCCATATTGGTTATGTAGTAATACGCTATTGCAATTGAAGTTGGACCACATGAATCACCGCCATCCTCAGCAACGTAGCGCCCGGTAGGGATTCCGGCAATTGTTTCAGGTACCCAGCCCCGCATCTCAGCAACACTTGCATCGGTAATAGCCTCGTCTGTGTGTGTAGCTTGTTTAAGCCAGTAATACCATTTGCCACACACATTTCCCATTAACCTGCCCCCGGTTGCTTCTCTGACTAATTCTTCAGCAGTTTTCTTTGGACTCTGCACGGGTTTGGGTAGAGGTACGGGAGGTAGATTTTGTGCCATATTTTGCCTGGCTGGTATTGGTGGAGGAGTATTATGAGGTGTGTAATTCGGTCTTGGTGCTACAGGAGGAGGAACTGTAGCGGCTTGTGCCTGTTGAGGGACTGGAGCTAACCCTTCAAGGCGTCTTAATTCAGTTATCAATTCCAATGCCGTTTTATTTTTATTCCAGATGCGTTTGGAAGTGCTAAGTGGTTGGTTGTAAGCAAAGAATAAAGACAACATAATTGCACGACGTAAACGACGACGCAGAGTTTTATCTGCATTTTCACTATTTCCGGGCATCCAATACGGACCGCGAACACCGCCAATACTTAGTTTTGATTCGATATGATTTGTATTTGCACCCACCAAGTTGTTTCTAACAAAGTTAAAAAGGTTATGGCATTCCTGTTCCTGTAAGACGCTGAGTGAATCCTGAATTCGATTATTCATGTATTTTCTCCTTTAGACATAATAATTCTTAATTATTGGGGAAAGAAATTTTCTTTTTTTAACACACTATATTTGCTAAGATAATTATTTAAGTAAGTTAAAATTTAGTATTTCCTTAAGAGTTAAGAAATTATTGTTTTCAAACTTAATCTAACAATACTTAAAAGGAATAAAAAAAGTCTTCAATACATTCATCAAAAAATATCAATAAAAATATCAATACCCCTAAATGCTTGAGAAACAAACAGTTTACGAATTTGTGAATTTTCGATTAGATGTCCATAAACAGCGTTTATTTTGTGGAGAAGAGGTAGTTTCTCTACCACCAAAAGCTATTGAATTGCTGGTTTTATTAGTAGAAAATCAGGGGGTTATCTTAGAAAAAGAAGAAATAATTAGTACCCTCTGGTCTGACACAATAGTTGAAGAATCAAACCTGACGCAAACAATATACTTGCTTAGAAAAGCACTTGGAAAAACCCCTGAGGGTGAGTCTTTCATAAATACATTCCCAAAACGTGGATACAAATTCATTCCACCAGTACAAGAAACTACAATTCCAACTCATATTGTAAGGTACACAAAATCCAAGCAGGAAAAAATCTACATTGAAAGAGAAGAAAAAGAGACTTTTGAAACAAGAACTTCGGTTCTGCCAAATGAATTAAAAGAAACCTCAATTCCCGCAAATATCAGTCTCAAAGATAAAATTATTCAGAATAAATTTCTTGTTATATCCTTATTAGCTGTTTTGGGAGTTGGTTTGTTGGCTTTGGGGTATAGTTTAAGCGGAGACACAGTATCTGATATAAAATCAGTAAAATCTGTCGCCGTGATTCCTTTTAATGTGATTGGGGCTGAAGATAAAGAGGGTTACTTAAGTCTTGGGTTGGCAGATACTCTCATAACCCGTTTAGGAAAAACTGAGAAAATAAAGATTTTTCCAACTGAACAGGTTCAACGAAATCTAAAATCAGCAAAAGACCCACTGGAATTGGGAAAAAGATTAGGTGCTGAAACAATTCTGACCGGAAATCTACAACAGTTTGAAAATCGCGTAAGATTTAATGTTCAACTGATCCGCGTTAGTGATGGAAAAATTCTTTGGTCAAATCAGTTTGATGAAAAGTCTAACGACTTTTTTGAATTGCAGGATTCTCTCACGCGTCGTGTGACAGATGTTCTTACTCTGGAGTTATCAGAAAAAGAACAAAAACTTGTTTCCACAAATCCAACAGATAATTCCGAAGCACTGAAATTATATTGGCAGGGACGTTATTACTGGAATAAACGCACAAAAGAGATGATTCAGAAAGGAATCGAAAAATTTGAAGAAGCAGTTAAATTAGATCCAAAATTTGCTGAAGCTTATGCCGGATTAGCTGATTCATACGCGTTAACGGCATCCGGTTTGCCACCGAAGGAGAGATTTCCAAAAGCCAAAGCTGCGGCTTATAAGGCTCTCGAATTAAATAAAAATCTGGCTGAAGTGCATGCTTCATTGGCAATAGTAACTTATAAATCAGAATGGGATTGGGCAAAAGCAGAAAAATTTTTCAAACGTGCGATCGAACTCAATGATTCGTACCCTACAGCTCATCATTGGTATGGTGAATTTTTGGTAATGCTTGGTCGTTTTGATGAGGGACTTAAAGCACTTAGGTTTGCAGAACAGCTTGACCCTTTTTCTATTGCTATCAAAACCGATATAGCCGAAGGCTTGTATCGTGCAAAACGCTTTAAAGAAGCAAGAGCACAGATTGAGAAAGTTTTGGAATATGACCCGAACCATATACAAGCATTCAGGATTCTCAGAAATATAAGCATACAAGAATCCAGCAAAAACCCAGATGTCGTAAAGTTTGATAAGCAAATTTTGGGTCTTTACAAAGTTTCACCGGAAGAGATTGTTCAACTCCAAAATTTATATCGAAATGAAGGTTGGGAAAACTATTGGGAAAAACGTCTAACAGACATTACAAATTCACTAACAAACCGCTACTCGCTTGAAAAAATACTAATTCTGATATTGTTGGAAAAGTATGACGAAGCTATTGATGAAATTGAACAAAAATCAAAAAAAATGGACATCACTCCACTTACCCTAAAAATTGATCCTTTATTTGAGCCCTTAAAATCGGATTCGAGATTCAAAAAGCTTATTGATTAAACTCAATTTGAATTCTTCACAATACATTGGTAAAAATCTCTGTAATGAATAATAAAATCTTCTTGACTGGTGCGTCCGGCTATCTTGGTTCAGAGGTCGCGGAAAAATTAAAAGGACGCGGGTATAAAGTATTTGGTTTGGCAAGAAATGCGGAATCAAAAGCTAAATTAATGGATAAAGGAATTGAGGCAGTTGATGGAAGTCTTAACAATTTTGATGTTTTAAAAAAGGCAGCTTCAGAAGCTGATGCGGTTATTCATACAGCATTTAATCATTCTGGGGATTATGATGAAAATGCTCAGCTTGACCGAGAAGTTGTTAACACATTCGGCGAAGCTTTAGCAGCGACAGATAAGCCTTTGATTATCACTTCGACTTCGGCAATTTTGCAAGATACAAGAACTCTCGAAGCCGATGAGGATTTTCCGTTTGATCCCGAATCGAGCCGAGCAATTCGAGGTGAAACCGAGCGAGATATGGAACAGATGTCGCAAAAAGGCGTTCGGGCAATAGTTTTGCGTATGCCATTGTTTATTTACGGTCGTGGCGGAAGTGGTTTTGTGCCATATATGATCAGACAGGCAAAGGAAAAAGGTTCGACAAATTATATTGGTGATGGAACTGAAATGGTTTCGGCAATTCACGTTGAAGATGCTGCTTTAGTATTCCTTGCCGTATTGGAAAAAAGTACGGCAAAAAGAGTTTACAATGTCGCGGCAGAGAGCGTTTCTTTAAGAGAATTAAATGAAGCAATTGCAAGATTGTTAAACATTGAAGCAAAAAGTATTTCCGAAAATGAAGGACGTGAGCAATTCGGCAAAATGTTTGAATTCTTATCAAAGAATAACCAACTTTCAAATGAAAAACTTGAGCGTGAAACTGAATGGTCGCCCAATTCTTATAAGACGATTTTAGAAGACATTGAAAACGGTTCGTACAGAAAGTTCCTTGAAACTAATTAAAGTCCCTTCAAAAATATGTCCGAACAAATCAAAGAATTTGTTAAACAAAAATACGATTTAGAAGCTCTCAACATAAAAAAACTTGAGGGATATGGAAGTGAAAACTACAAGGTCGAAGCCGAAGACCAAAATTTCACCCTAAAATTTTACAATCCTGACGAAGAGCCTTATACAAAAGAAATACTGGAAGCCGAAAACCTTTTATTGCAACGATTAACCACGGACGATAAAACGTCATTTCCAGTTCCACAAAAAGATTCAGAAGGGAAATACCTTTCATATTCTCAAGTACAAAATAAACTTTACAGACTCTTAACTTTTATCGAAGGCGAAATGCTTGCTGATGTCGAACATACACCCGAGCTTTTTTATTCATTCGGCAAATTTGTCGCCCAAATGAATAAACAAATCTCGGATTTTAGAAACATCTCAACTGAGGCAAGAAAATTCGTATGGGATTTGCAGTATCTTGAGTTAAACCGAAAGTTTATAAAGTTTATTGATGATCCGTCTGAAAAAAAATTGGTTGAATATTTCTTCTTGCAGTTCAAAGAAAATGTTGAACCGAAACTGGAAAGTTTGAGAAAGCGAGTCATTCATGGCGATGCAAATGATTGGAATGTTTTGGTTGAAGATGGAAAAGTTTCGGGGATTATAGATTTTGGTGACATAACCTATTCGCCTCTGATAAATGAACTTGCAATTGCCGTAGCCTACGCAATCTTCGGTAAAGATGATTTTACAAAATGGGCTATACCAATAATCAAAGGCTATCACGAAATTTTGCCTTTGGAAGAAGAAGAAATCGAATTGCTCTATTACTTGATTGCGGCGAGAGCCTGCGTAAGCGTTTGCAACGGTGCAAACAAAATTCACGAAGAAACTGATTCTGAATATGTAATCGTCAGTCTCAAACCTGCTTGGGATTTATTGAGGCGTTGGATTCGTTTGAATCCTTTGAAATTTGAAGATGAAATCCGCAAGGAGATTGGTTTCAAACCAAAAATTACAGACGAAACAGAAAAAGATTTAGCTAAGCGAAATCAACATACGAGTAAAGCTCTTTCACTGCAATTTGATGAGCCGATAAAAATGGTCGGGTCGGCATTTCAATATATGTATTCTGCTGATGGAACAACATATTTGGATTGTTACAACAACATTCCGCAAGTCGGACATTGTCATCCACAAGTTGTCAAAGCAGGACAGAGAGCAATAGCAAAGCTTAATACAAACTCGCGTTATCTGAACGAAGTCTATAATGAATATGCACAAAATTTAGCGGCAAAATTCCCCGAAACATTAAGAAAAGTTTTCTTTGTAAACTCTGGAAGTGCGGCAAGTGATCTGGCGATTCGTCTTGCTTTAGCTCACACACAAAACAAAGGAATAGTCGTGATGGAACATGGCTACCACGGCAACACACGACTTGGAATTGACATCAGCCACTACAAATACAATCGCAAAGGCGGAAGTGGCAAACACGCGAGCATCATCGAAGCTGAAATCCCTGACACATACAAAGGCAGATTTCAAAATAACGAAGGAACTGCGGGGCAAGAATATGCGAATAGCACCATCGAAAAAATAAAAGAAAATGCAATGCCGATCGCAGCTTTCATTGCCGAACCTGTTGTTGGATGCGGTGGACAAATTCCTTTGGCGAAAGATTATTTGAAAAATATCTATCCATTTATACAAGAGCAAAGCGGCGTCTGTATATCCGACGAAGTACAAACAGGTTTCGGGCGTTTGGGGAAATACTTTTGGGGCTTTGAGATGCAAGAAGTTGTTCCCGATATTGTTATAATGGGTAAACCGATCGGGAACGGGCATCCGATGGCGGCGGTTATTACAACTGACGAAATTGCCGAATCATTTGAAACGGGAATGGAATTTTTCAGCTCATTTGGTGGAAATCCTGTTTCCTGTGCCATCGGTCAAGCGGTTTTGAATGTTTTGGAAGAAGAAAAATTACCCGAAAATGCCGAAAAAGTTGGTGGGTATTTGCTCAAAAGATTTAAAGATTTAGTTGATAAATACGAAGTTTGCGGAGATGCTCGCGGGGAAGGATTGTTTCTAGGTCTAGAATTTGTAACAGATGAAGAAAGCAAAGAGCCAAACACAAAATTAGCTTCGCACGTACAGAATAAATTAAAAGAAAGGAATATAATGGTCGGAACAGATGGACCGATGGTTAATGTGATAAAAGTAAAACCACCAATTTGTTTTACAAAAGAAAATGCTGACGAATTGGTAAATGGTATTGATGAAATTTTACAATCTATCTAATGAAAAAATACTTACAACCAACATATTTTTTAGATTTTGATAACGCCGAAGTGCAAGCGTTTGCAGAAGTCAACTCGAATAAAAATCAAAATAATAAAGAAAATGCGATTCAGCTTTATTATGCTGTGCGAGATGGATTTAAGTACAATCCATACGTTCTTGATTTACGAAAAGTTGGACTAAAAGCCAGCAGTTTGCTCAAGAAGAAAAGTGGTTATTGCATTGAAAAAGCCGTTTTGCTTGCAGCGGTCGGAAGATACGTCGGAATTCCTTCTCGGCTTAGTTTTTATATCGTTGCAAATCACATTGCGACGGAAAAGATCGAAAAAGTCTTAAAGACAAATAAGTTGGTCTTTCACGGTGCTACTGAATTTTACTTAGACGGTAAATGGTTAAAACTCACTCCTGCTTTCGATGCACGTTTGTGCAAACATTTGAACGTAGCAACACTTGATTTTGATGGAACGGAAGATGCAATTTTTCAACAATATGATAATTCGGGAAATGTTTTTATGAACTATCTGCACGAATACGGCGATTTTGATGATATGCCGTATCAGCTGGCAATCGACGAATTTATCAAACATTATCCGCACATTTTCAGTAGAAAAGAGTACTTGGTTGACGACAAGGTTTATAATTTAGGAAAGTGAAGCGTAGATGATGGAAAAGATAATAAAAACCTCAGTGTTGTTATTAATCTGTTTACAAATAATAAACGCACAAAAATTAGCAGAACCAAAACATCTTGGAAATTGGATTGCTGGAGAAGATCCAAGCGAATTTTTGTTGCATAGTGTATTGGAAGCATCAGAACTTTTATTAGAAGATAACCCCGATGGAAAGCTAATAATACGAATTTGCAGTAAGGATGATTTAGCTACAGCATTTATAAAAACATCAATGAACCCTTTGTCAGTAAGTGGTTACAACCAATATCGACAAATCGTGCCATACGAGAAAATTTATATTGCAAAATACGCAGGATGTCTTGGAAAAGATAATTTTGTTTACAATCAGTATTGGGTTGTTCCTAATAAAAGTTTGTTCAAATACGATGAAGTAATTTCAGTTAATAAAATAAAATATTCAAACAACTACTTAGAGGAATATGACCATGATGGCTATAAAAGTAAACGTAAAAACTATAAGTTGCTGACCAAAAAGTTTGATAAAATGATTGAAAAGTTTGTGGATAATTTGGCTGAAAATCCAAACTCAAAAGGATTTATAATTCATAATTCGAAAAGGAAGGAATTAAAAAGCAATATAAGCAAAGTGATAAGGGCTTTGAAAGAAAAAGGTATAAAGACAAGAAGATATACAGTTATTAAAAAGCCGAGACTTGAATGGAATGAGAAAGGGGAAATTTATTTGGAGAAAAATGACAAAATGAATTTTCCAAGATTCTCAATAATTGAAATTAACAAATAAAAATTATGAGCAATAAAATACGAGCATACGCGGCAGAAGAAGCCGCAGGGAAGTTTCAACCGTTTGAATTTGATGCGGGTGAATTGGGTGCGGAACAAGTTGAGATCAAAGTTTCGCATTGCGGGATTTGTCATTCAGACCTTTCAATGTTGAACAACGATTGGGGGATGACGGCATTTCCTTTTGTCGGTGGACATGAAGCAGTCGGCGAAGTGGTCGCTTTGGGAGAAAACACGAAAGGCTTGGAGGTCGGCGATAAAGTTGGTTTGGGCTGGAACTCAGCGACTTGCGGACATTGCAACAACTGCATCTCTGGATTTCACATTAACTGTCCGAACCTCGAAGGCACGATTGTCGAACGGCACGGCGGATTTGCAGATAGAGTTCGTTGCAATTGGGAGTGGGCGGTAAAATTGCCTGATAATATGGATGCTTCGAAGGCAGGACCTCTTTTCTGCGGAGGGATTACAGTTTTTAATCCGTTTGTTCAAAATAACATCAAACCGACCGATAAAGTCGGCGTCGTCGGCATTGGCGGACTCGGACATCTCGCATTGCAATTCGCCGACAAATGGGGCTGTGAAGTGACGGCATTTTCGACTTCGCCCGACAAAGCAGACGAAGCAAAATCAATGGGGGCGGATTATCTGGTTGATACACGAAGCGACGCAGAACTCGAAAAACTTACCGGAAAATTCGATATGATCCTCTCAACCATCAACGTCCCACTCAATTGGGAATTATATTTTGGAGCACTTGCCCCAAAAGGCAAAATGCACGTCGTTGGTGCAGTTCTAGAACCAATTCCGGTTGGTGCTTTTGATGTGATAATGGGACAGAAATTCGTAACCGGAACCGCAACAGGAAGTCCGATCGTTGTCCGCGATATGGTTGAATTCTGTGCGAGACATAACATAAATGCCGTAACTGAAGACTTCAAAATGTCGGAAATAAATGAAGCGTTTGAACATTTGGAAAACGGCAAACCGCGTTACAGGATAGTTTTGGAAAATGATTTTTAAAACTTAGTAAGTTAAAGGAACAAAAAAGATTTAATAAGGAAATTGCGAATGAACGGGAGTGTAAGCATCCCTGCTTGCACTCCCAACCATATCTAATTAGTTTGCTTACAAACAGGCTTTGGATATTTATTCGTCGGAAGAAAACGAAAACACGATAATTTTAGGCGATCTAAACGCTGGACCGGAGCTTGATAAAGCAAGTTACGAATTTCTTTTACAAAATGGATTTGTTAACATCTACCGTCTTTACGCAATTCAGACGATATTAGATGTTGAAAAATGACTTGTCTGATAATAAATCTAACGTGAGTTTTTCTATCTTTCCCGGAAATGATTGGATTCATTGATTTGAAACTGAACACCCGGGAGTTGAACAAAAAGTGACCTCCGATATCTTTTTAAGTAATAAAGGGATTGACTATCCCAGTTTCTTGACGAATGGTCACGAGTTGATTATTCAAGGTTGAAAGTGACGTTGTACTAGAGGTGCTTCGGGTTCCTTTTTGGGTTGCACACTTGAAACCTGCCTGACCATCCGTGTTAAAATTGCAAAATCATGCAATTAAATAAGTCCTTTCTGTCTGCTTCGGTCATAAGAATCCTGTCGATTCTTATGGTTACCGTTGCGTTTACGTCTACGTCATTCAGCCAAAGTAACCCAGAATCCCCTTCGGTTGTCCAACCGGGGGCTCCGGGGCAGAAAACTACTAAGCTGCCTAGTGACATGAAAGGCACGCTGCCTCCAGTCACGGAAAAGGACAGAGAATTTATGCGTGGAATGATTCATCATCATGCACAGGCTGTGGAAATGGTGGATTTGATGAGAACGCGTACGAAAAATGAAGAGCTTCTCCGATTTGGTGAACGCATTTCTCAGACACAGGCTTCAGAAATTGAGTTTATGGAACGTTGGCTTGAGATGCGGAGTAAAAAGAAGCCCGACAAGATGCAACACAAAATGGATAAGGGAATGCATAAAAAGCACAAGGAAATGAAATCAAAAAAAGTGCAGGGTGATCATTCAGAACACCAAATGTTGATGCCCGGCATGCTTACACCGAAGGAGATGAAAGCTCTGGCGGCTGCAAGAGATGATAAGTTTGACTATTTGTTCTTGGTTGGGATGATTAAACATCACGAAGGTGCCTTGGTAATGGTCGATGATTTATTCAGCACACCTGGAGCCGGACAAGACGCAGAGATGTTTACTTTTGCAACGGATGTCGACAGTAGCCAAAGAGTCGAAATCAAACTGATGCAGGAAATGTTAAGAAAGAAAGAAAGAAGGAAAATAAGAAAATGAAAATAAGAAAAACAAACGCTAGATTATTCTGTGCCTCGATTATACTTTTAAGCCTCGCTCTTATTACGGGTGCTCAAGCCCCAAGTGCTCAAACCCCAAAACTCCCCGAGGGCATGGTAGGTCCTGATACAAGCGACCCAAGGACTAAGCTATCTGCAGGTTTGCATGACGCAGGTGTGGCTTCATATGGACTCAAGCTTACATCTTCATACAAAAAGCCAAGTAACTTTCTTCCAAGTGGCGAAAGCACTGGAGTAGAAACAAGAAGAACGCAAATGGCTAAAAAGATCGGTTTTTCTAATACCGATATAGCTTTTCAAGGTAATACGCTGTTTCTGGGAAACTATTTCGGCATTAATATTTATGACATTTCAGACGCTGGAAAGGCGAAATTGCTTACATCGATGGTATGCCCGGGCGGACAAGGCGATGTCTCGGTCTATAAGAATTTGATGTTTATGTCAGTCGAGGCACCGAACGGTCGTCTTGATTGTGGTGCTCAAGGATTTCCAAGAAGAGCGGATCGACGCTTAGCCGCTGAAAAAGAACGTTTTCGAGGAGTAAGGATTTTTGACATTTCGAACATTCGAGAACCCAAGCAAGTTGGTGCTGTGCAGTCGTGTCGAGGCTCGCATACCCACACATTGGTTAAAAACGTGAAGGATAAAGATAACGTTTACATCTATATATCAGGAGCCTCATATGTACGTTCGAATGAGGAGCTTGCAGGATGTAAAGATGGTCCGCCGGCGACCACTCCGGACAGTTCGCGTTTTAGTATCGACATAATCAAAGTACCTCTCGCAGCCCCCGAAAAATCAAGAATTATTTCAAGTCCGCGTCTATTCAAAGATGAAACGGGCAAAATTGATGCTCTCAAAGATGCAGGTTCGCACGCTAGAAAAGGAAGAGTCTTCAGCTCGGACCACTGCCATGACATTACCGTTTATGAAGAACTGGGACTCGCCGCTGGTGCTTGCTCTGGAAATGGAATCCTCATCGACATTTCAGATCCAGAGAAACCAAGACGTATTCACTCCGTGAAGGACAAGAATTTTGCCTACTGGCACTCCGCTACATTCTCGAATGATGGCTCCAAGGTGGTCTTCACCGATGAATGGGGTGGTGGTGGCGGTGCACGCTGTCGTGCAACCGACCCACTAGTTTGGGGGGCGAATGCACTGTTCAATTTAGAAAATAGAAAACTGAATTTTGTCAGTTATCACAAGCTCCCCGCAGCTCAAGGAAAAACCGAAAACTGCGTTGCACACAATGGTTCCCTGATTCCTGTTCCAGGCAGGGACATCAAAGTCCAAGCTTGGTATCAAGGCGGAGTTTCGATTATGGATTTTACGGACCTTAAGAATCCTAAAGAAATCGCTTACTTCGACCGAGGACCTGTCGATCCGGAATTTAGGTTCACGGGTGGTCCGTGGTCAACTTACTGGTACAACGGTTACATTTATAGCTCAGAAATTGCTAGAGGACTGGACGTTTTGGATTTAGTACCTAGCAAGTATCTTACGCAAAACGAAATCGATGCAGCCAAATCGGTCAAGATGTCTTCATTCAACATTCAAACTCAAGAGCGATTGATGATTCCGAATAACATGGCTGTCGCGAAGGCTTATGTAGACCAACTCGCACGCTCAGAATCAGTTTCCAAAAAGGACATCTCTAAGTTCAGAAAGGCAATTGCAAAAGCTGAGAAATCAGGTTCCTCAATGAAGAATAAGAAGAAACTCAAGAAAGTTGCGAAGAGTTTGCGTAAGAATGCCAAGAAGAGCAAAAATGCTGACGTGAAAATGCGTATGAATGCACTTGCTTCGGTACTGGAAAACCCCGTTGTAGGCACTTCTAGCGAATAAATCTTTAGTCTTGAGGATAATTACAGGTTTCGAGTCCAACCTTGGAGCCAATATCTACGGCAACTTAGCCCGACCGAGTTGGTCGGGCTAAATTTATTCCAAAAACAAGTTAAACGAAGAACAACCACCCCATCAGTCGAAGCGACTGCCACACCTCCTTTGTGCCGCAGTGCAGGGATTGGTAATAATTTAGAATAAACTCCCCTCCTTTCAAAGGAGGGGAGTTTTTGGAGTCATTTTATTTACATTTGGTATTATGTACATGTAATTTAATAATACTTTAGAAAGGTGCGGAACCTCCGTTAATTACAAGCAAAATCTACCTATTAGTTTATTTTCATTACTGCTCGTAATTCCTCTTCACATATTCATTTAGCAATAGCACGCCAAAGCTCCGTGATCCGGAGGTCGATTGAAAGGTCATTTCCCTCGCCGTGTTATCAACGCCTGCAATATCAAAGTGCACCCACTTGGTTGTATCCCTAATGAAATATCCGATAAATGCAGCACCCGCACTTGCTCCTGGAGCAGACGGTCCAGAATTCATAACATCAGCAACGTCATGCTGGATTGCCTTGAAATGGTTCTTATTTAGCGGCAGTTGCCATACTTCTTCACCAGTCGCCTTACCGGCATCAATGAAACCCTGAAACAATTCCTGATGACGGCTGAACATTGCTGCATAATCTTCACCCAATGCTCGGCGTGCCGAACCTGTAAGAGTTGCAAGGTCTATCAAGATTTTCGGTTGATACTTACTGTCCGTGTAATAAACTGCATCAGCCAGAACAAGGCGTCCTTCGGCATCAGTGGAGCGTATGGAAACAGTCTTACCTGACATCGTCTTGACTACATCGCTGGGTCGCTGAGCATTCCCCCCCGGCATATTCTCTGCCAGTGCCGCTACTGCTACGACATTGACCTTTGCTCCACGTCCGGCGATTCCGTACATTGCCCCCATAACACTGGCGGCACCGGACATATCAAATTTCATGTCCCACATTCCAGCCGGATTTTTCAAACTAATACCGCCCGTATCGAAGGTTATCCCTTTACCCACGAGGGCGACGGGTTTATCGCCGCTATTGCCACCCATGTATTCGACGATGAGCATCCTGGGCGGTCTTTTCGAACCTCTTCCGACTCCATAAATTGCACCCATATTCATCTTCAACATATCTTCCACATCAAGAACCGTGATTTTGATGTTATCTATACCCTTAAAACGGTCTTGCCAAAACGAGACAAAACTCTCAGGATAAATTACGTTCGGGGGCTCATTGGAAACATCTCTCGTAAACCAGATCCCATCTGCAACAGATTTGTGTTCGGCATTGAATAGAGTTTCCGCCGAACTCGCGTTGGAACTGACAACGATCACTTCGGACTGGCGTTTGTGTCTCGTCTTGTCAGTGAAATACTTGTCGAAACCATAAGCACCCAGGGAGGCACCGAAAGCGATGTTTGCAGTGTTCTCAGAATTAGTATCAATGGCGATCGGCACAGCTTTCTTAAAGTATCTGACCGAACGTCTGACAGCCAGATCACCTATCTTTCGCCAATCAAGTGCATTCAATTCATTTGTATTGCCAAGACCAACCAGAAGAATTTGAGCAAAATTGGTTCCGGCGGGTGCGGGAATTACTTTGTAGCTGAGCCTATTTCCCTTAAAATCTGCTTTCTTGATCGCTCCGGTAAGTCCGGAGTTCGAAGCACTATCTATCTCCCGACCAAATCGATCCAACGTCAGATTTTCTCCCACGCCCAACACGATCGAACCGTCTTGAGGCAGACTCGTGTTAAAAGTTACTTTAGGTAGGGCATCTGCCAGACTAATACCAGCACTGAATAGCAAAATGGCGGTTAATGCAACAAATTTCTGTAGCGAAAGAGTTATTTTTCTCATGTGTTTTCCTTGTATTATTGATATAAAATAATAATACAAAAACAGGTCATATTTTGCCAAACCCCTGTATATTGTCACGCTGAACCGGACACTTCAAAAAAAAAGAGCATATTGTTTGAAAATGAGGCGGAAGGAAATGAAAAAAGGAATGGGGACGATCTATACAATGGGATTCAAGCTGTCTTGTGATTGACGAGTGTGCTTCACAAAGGCTGTTGATTATGATTCTATTGGGTGTCAAAAAAACCTGCCATTTCCCCGCTTTCAGAAACCCATTTTTACAGGATTCTAAATAATAAAAATCAGGGTGTCAGAAAACCCAAGTTTTCTGACACCTTTCATTTTTGCAGTTTGGAGCCGTATTTAGAGGATTTAAGAGTTTCTGACATAGTTTTTTGACACCTTTCAGAATTTTGAACATAACGTCTCTCCGCTATCCGAATGTAAGTACGAATTGTGTTTTGTAACTCACGTTGTTACAATTAAATTATGCTAAATGAATTAGAATTTTTATCAACAACCGCAGGGGAATTTGAGACTCCGATTTCGTCGAATTCAGGTGAAGATTTTGATGAGGCGGAGATTTTTGATTTTTATTCGAAGGCGGTTGTTAATGCGAGCGAGAGGGTTAGTCCGGCGGTTGTTAAGATTGAGATTGAGGGGAAGAAGCGGCAGGGACGTGGGCGGAGAGTCCCGAATCAGCCTGCCGGGAGCGGTTCGGGGTTTGTTTTTACGCCGGATGGGTTTATTTTGACGAACAGCCATGTTGTTAACGGGGCGAAAAGGATCAATTCGGTTTTGCAGGACGGGAGACGTTTTCAGGCGGATTTGGTTGGCGATGATCCCGATACCGATCTGGCTGTTGTGTGGATTAATGCTCCCGAAATCAGTGCGACGCGGCTGGGGACTTCGCACAGTTTGAAGGTTGGGCAGTTGGCAATTGCCATCGGAAATCCGCTCGGGTTTCAGACGACCGTAACGGCGGGAGTCGTTTCGGCTTTGGGCAGAAGTCTGCGTTCAAATTCGGGGCGTTTGATAGACGATGTGATTCAAACCGATGCGGCACTAAACCCGGGAAATTCGGGCGGTCCGCTGGTTAATTCACGCGGCGAAGTCATCGGCGTAAACACCGCGACGATCATGCCCGCTCAAGGAATCTGTTTTGCAATTGCGGTTGATACAGCAAAGTTTGTCGCCGGGCGTCTGATCCGCGACGGCAAAATAAAACGCGGTTACATAGGAATGGCGGGACAAAATGTTCCGATTCTGCGAAAGATTGTTCGTCATTACGACTTGAAGAGCGAAACTGGCGTATTGATTGTTTCGATGGATGCCGATTCTCCCGCAAGACGTGCGGGTTTGCGTGAAGGCGATACGATCATCGAATTTGCCGGAAAGCGAGTAGAGGGAATTGACGATCTGCACAGGTTGCTGTCAGACGAACGCGTTGGAATAAAACAGAAAATAAGGGTAATTAGACAGACAGCAGTTTTAGAATTTGATATCACGCCGCTTGAAAAGGGTTATGTGAACTAGGGTGAGAGAAGATTTTTGCCCGCGAATCTACGCGAATGAACGCGAATAAAGAATAAAACAGTTCTTATTCGTGTAGATTAGCGGGCAAATTTTCTTAAAAAAATAAGTTATTTAAACTCAAGGCACAGTTTTTGAATATCTTAATAAAAATATGTTTTGATATCTGATTTTGAATTGATTTAATACACTTGCTATTTGTAACTTTATTTGTTACAATTGATTTGTTGTCGGATATTAGATAGTATTCGAGAATTAGCAATTTTAGATATTTATTATTAGGGAGATATTAAACAATGGGTGATTTTGCAAAAGAAGTAACAGACGCTAATTTTGAGAGTGATGTATTAAATTCTGATAAACCGGTTTTGGTTGATTTTTGGGCAGAGTGGTGCGGTCCTTGCCGTATGATCGCTCCGACTGTTGAAGCAGTTGCCGAAGATTATGATGGCAAAGCAGGAGTCTTCAAGATGAATGTTGATGAAAATATGAATGTTCCACAAAGATATGGTGTTCGCGGAATTCCTACTTTGATTTTATTCAAAGGTGGAGAAGAACAAGAACGCATCGTTGGAGCTGTTTCAAAAGAAGCTATCGCACAAGCAATAGATAAGCTAGTTGCATCGGACGAAAGCGTAGCCGCATAAATTAAAAACCTTTTTGAAAAAAACGGTGAGAAGAAAGTTTTTAGAGCTTTTCTCACCGTTTTTCTTATTTAACAATATGAAAGCAATAATTGTAAGAGAATATGGAAAAACTGATGTTCTAAAGGTAGAAGAAGCTTCAGATTTAGTTCCAAATGAAAATCAGGTTTTGGTGGAAATAAAAGCCGCAGGAGTAAATCCAGTAGATACATATATCAGAGAAGGTAATCATCCGACTGCACCTCCAGTCCCATTCATACCAGGAAAAGATGCGGCAGGTGTTGTTAAAGATATTGGTGAAAATATCACTAAGGTAAGAATAGGAGATCGAGTGTATTTAGCTGGATCTGTCACCGGAACTTATGCAGAATATGCACTTTGCAATGAGCAACAAGTTTGGCAATTACCGAAAAATGCAACTTTCGAGCAAGGTGCGGGGGTTTTTGTTCCATACGCGACTGCTTATCGTGCTTTAGTGCAGAAAGCGAAACCTCAAAAAGGTGAAACTGTATTGATTCATGGAGCAAGTGGAGCTGTCGGAATTGCTTCAATTCAGTTTGCAAAAAACTTGGGATTGAATGTCATCGGCACTGCAAGTTCAAAAGAGGGAAAGCGACTTGTAAAACAACAAGGTGCAGATTTTGTCTTTGATCATTCAACTGAAAACTATCTGGATGAAATTAACCAAGCAACTGAGCATAAAGGTGTTCAGATAATTCTGGAAATGCTTGCAAATGTAAATTTGCAAAAAGATTTTGAAGTATTGGCAAAGTTCGGCAGAATTATTGTTATTGGAAACCGTGGAAGTTTGGAATTTAACCCGAGGCTAACGATGGTTAAAGATGCGACCATTCGCGGTATGTCGCTCTTTAATGCAAGTGAAGGAGACTTTGAAGAGATTCACAAAGCAATCTATAAAGGGCTTAGCGAAGGTTATTTGAGTCCCGTAGTCGGAAAAGAATTCACGCTTGAACAAACTCCCGAAGCTCATCGTGAAGTAATAGAAAGCAAGGCTTTTGGAAAAATTGTCTTGAAAATATAAAAAATTAGTCTATATTATTATTTGAAAAAAACTGTTATGGCTAAAGAATCAAAACATACGAACTCTTACGTAAACAGCATAATTCAGGATATTCAGAATCATTTTGTAAATGAAGAAACCATTAAATACAGCGAAAGCAGAATAGAAAGACTGTATGAATTTGAGGATGGGGCTGTAGTCAAATACGAATGGCAAAATGCACCACGCACAGGTTCTTCAGACAAATTCAATCACCGTTTCACTTTGGAAACTCCACCAAAGCCCAATCCACATAAACTAACCAAAGGGATTATACGGATTATTAATTATCCCGAGAATTAATAATTCGTCAGACCAAATCCTTAAAGAAAAAGAAGAAAAAAGCTGCGGCTTGTTCTTTTGTAATATCCCCACGCACAGAGCCGATTGTGTTTCCGCTGGCATTTCTAACACTTCCGCTGGAGGTTATTTTACCGATGGTATTTCCCCTACTGTTTACAACTGTGCCATCTGATTTTACTTTCCCGCTTGAGTTTCCGGCACTACCGCGAATCTCGCCACTACTTGTGATATAGCCAATCGTATTTCCACTTGCATTGCGAACATCACCGTTTGATTTAAAGTAACCAATCGTATTTCCGGAAGAATTTCGCACGGATTCGCCCTTTAAGTAACCAATAGTATTTCCGGAAGAACTCCGAAATTCACCATTGCCAGCCATTGCAAATACTGACAAACCTAAGATTGCTATTAGAATAAAAATTGTTTTCATTGTTTTGTTCATTTTCTAAATTTTAAGACTTTACTTTGCTTTCAATTTATATGACGAAAGATTATCAGTTTTTTTGCAAATTTGAGGTAATACTTAATAAATTTGTTGTATGAAAAATAACTCAATCAAACTAAGATTTTTACGCTAAGGGCAGCTAAAAATCCTAAAAGTGTGGACATTCCGACTATAGCACCACCTTGTTCAAAAGCTTCTGGAAGCATAGTTTGAGCGATCATCGTTAGCATTGCTCCAGCCGCTAACCCTTCGATACCGCTTACGACATATAGAAGCGAACCATCAGGGGTTTGGGGAAACAAAACTGCTCCCAAAAATGCACCTATCCCAGTTAAAATAACAAGTGAAATCCACATAAATAAAATTTTCCTGATTTTCATTCCGCCTTTCAGCATTGTAGTTGAACTAGACATTGCTTCGGGTAGATTTGCCAGGAAGACTCCGGCAATAAAGGCTATGCTTATACCGGTTATACTTTTGGTCAGCATTCCTATAACCATAGATTCAGGAATTGCGTCTATTAAGATTCCCAACCAAATTGCAATCGCTGCGGTTGATCCCGTTTTTATTATCATTGAAGTTTCACTTTCGATGTCCTCATCCGTAACTTCCAATCTTAAATCAGCCATTCTTTTTTGCACGGCACGTGACCATGTATGGGAAGTGTCAGATGGAATTTTCTCATACAATTCATCAATTCTTTCTTTAGCAAGATTTGAGATTTGTTCCTTTACTTCGGGCGAGATTTCCATCAAACTTTGGAAATCTTTTCGTGAAAGTCTAAAGACTTCAGTGTTTTCTAAGCAAAAAGCCGTTGCCGTGCGTGGTATGTCAGTTACTAAGGCAATTTCACCAAAAATATCACTGTTAGCAAGAGTTGCAATTGTCTGAGAAGGTTGATTGGGTTCTTCGATTAAGATTTTGACTTTACCTTTAAGGATAAAATACAAAGCATCGCCTTTGTCTCCTTGATGAAATATTTCTGTGCCAGCTTTGTATCTCTTTGTTTTTACTTTTGGAATCAATAAGGCTATTTCCTCAGGTGGTAGGGAGGCAAGTATTGGGATCTCACTTAGCTTTTCAATCATTAATTCTGCATTGCTCTGATTCCGAGAGATCAAATATCGTTTGGCAGTTGAGAGTGAACGGGCAAAAGCACCTTTTGAATTGAGAATCTGATTGAGAATATCAAAAAGCAAACCGCCTAAAATAGCTCCTCCCATGACAGCGAAAACTACTGCTCTTCCATGTTCTTCAGATTCTATGATTGATTCACCGAAAAGTTCGATTGTCAGGGCAAATAAAAGAGCTCCGGCACCAAAAGCCATAAGTGCGGAGTTTATTTTTTTGCTCGGTTTGAAGATTACACCAAGCAAAGCACCAATTGGTAATGATATGGCACTTACAACTCCCCAAATAAAAGCTTTTGTAGCAATATCCAAAACGACTCCGTTTGCTAAGATCAGTACAAAAAAATATAAACAGCTATTATTTAATTATAATCTATTTATTACAAAATTCTTTCTTTTTTTGCGGGAATTTTATGAGAAAGATTTCTCAAGTGAGGAACATTGTCTAATAAGTGTGTGGGAAGTAACTGCCAAATGTCAGGCTTTGGCAGTTACTATTTCGCTAAATTGGGGTAATACATCAAAAACTTTCAATGCATATTTAACTTTGCCGAATGGAGCAGAAACTTGAACACCTTGAATTTGATCTTTTATCTCTTCGAGGGATTCACGGGCAATGGCTAATCCTTCTTCTCTTGCGTGTTCTTTGCTTTTTTCTGACGCAATCCGCATTCGATCCAGAATATCCTGAGTTACACGAACTCCCGGCACTTCATTATGCATAAATTCCGCATTACGGCTCGAAATAAGTGGAAAAATCCCCGCAACGATTGGAATTCTCACATGTGAAATTTTATCCAAAAATACTTGCAATTGTTCTGTATCATAAACCGGTTGAGTAATTGCATATTCAGCACCTGCTTCGACTTTCCATTCAAAGCGTCTGATTTCTTCATCAAGATTGATCGCCCCCGGATTTACACCAACACCAATTGAAAAAGCGGTCGGTTTACCGATCGGATTATTTCCGAGATCAAGCCCGTGATTTAATTTGTTAACCATATTGGTTAAGCCGATTGAGTCAATGTCAAAAACGGCTGTTGCATCGGGGTACGGTCCCATTTTTGGCGGATCACCTGTAATAATTAAAAGATTGTGTAATCCAAGAGCCGCTGCACCGAGTAGATCAGACATCATTCCAAGCAAGTTTCGATCCCGACAACAATAATGTAAAACAGCCTCAATGCCGAGTTGTTGCTCGACTAAAATTGCTGTTGCCTGAGCTGACATACGTGTTTGTGCTCTGGGTCCATCCGGAATATTTACGGCATCAACACCAGCTTCCTTTAAGAAACCTATAGATTTCAGAGTTCTTTCAGCCGAAACACCTTTTGGCGGCAGAACTTCAACTGATGTTACAAATTCTCCTTGAGCAACTTTTTTAGACCATTTTGAACGGTCTAGTGGTGAAACAGGCTCGACATCAGCCTTTTTCTTGTTTTCTGAAACCTTTGCCGTTTCTTTGACAACGATCTGTGTTTTTCTGGGGCTGATCGCACGAACTGAATCAGCCATTAACTTGATGTGTTTTGGAGTTGTTCCACAACATCCACCGATGAATTTTGCTCCGGCTTTGATAAAACGCTTGGCAAACTTGGACATATACTCAGGTGAACACATATAAAATTGTCTGCCTTGTACGTCTCTCGGTAGTCCCGCGTTTGGTTGTGCTGAGAGTTTTTTATCAGTTAACTCACGCATATTTTCCAATTCGTTTAAAATATGCGTAGGTCCGACTCCGCAATTCAAACCAATAACATCTACACCCCATTCGTCCAGCCTTTTCGTGAAAACCTCAGGAGTTGCTCCAAAAACTGTTTTTCCATCTGTTTGAATCTGAATTTGGGCAACTATCGGGATGTTTGTTAGATTTTTAATTGCTCTGATTGCTTGTTGAATTTCGGCAAGATCAGAAAAAGTTTCCAAGACAAATAAATCAACTCCACCCTCCAAAAGTGCAGAAACCTGTTCGGCAAACATCTCTTTCGCTTCGTCAAAAGAGGTCGGACCATATGGCTCAATTCTGAGATCAAGAGGTCCGATGGCACCAGCTACAAATGTATTTTCGCTTGCCGCCTGCTGTGCAATCTTGGCTGCCGTAATATTTATCTCGCGTAATTTTCCTTCAAGACTGTGTTGTTTTAATTTATGTCGCGTCGCCCCGAAAGTGTTTGTTTCGATTACATCTGCTCCTGCTCTGACATATTCTTCATGAACCTCTCGGACTAATTCAGGAACTGTTAAATTTAGCTCATCATAGCTTTTATTTATGTAAACGCCTTTGTCATAAAACCTTGTTCCGATCGCACCATCGAAAACATATACGCTGTCATTATTTAGTATTTCTCGAAAATCTTTCATTGGTTTGTTATTGGTCAGTAACTAAAAGGGTGTTACGGACAAATTAAAGAAGCCTCGTGCTAAACAACACAAGGCTTCTTTTTTTAATACCTTTTTTTTAAGCTGTTTAGCTGATTGTTTTACGTGGTCGCAAGTTGCCATAACTCACCACAAATTTGTAAATATAGATAATGCTTTTTTGATTCGTATGTGTCAAGTTTCAATTAACAACCACAAGAACCTGAAAGTGCTATAACCTTGCCTTCAAATTCACCAATTATGGTTGTGGTAACTTTATAATCAGTCCCTTCGCATTCTTCGCAGGGTAGTTTTGTTGTCTCATAATCAAGTATGACTCTTAAGCCATTTGCTTCATATTCATCTTCAAATCTATCCCCAACTTTTTCTTTTTCGGGACGTTTTCCTTTTTTTACAAGCTTAAATTCGGTGTCTTTTCCATTGATATTGAAAATTACAGTTTCCCCTTTAGGATTTTGTTTCCATTCTGACCAAAAGAACAATGTTCTATTGCCTTTTTTGATGTCCTCAAATTTTACTCCCGAACAGCCACAGCCGTAATAATTTTTTCCTTTTAAATTAGCGACAACAAAATCCTTTTTCTTACTGTTTGTTGAAATTGGTATTTGTTTGTTTGAATTATTGGAATTTACCGCAGTGTTTTCTGTATCACCTTTCAAACTTCCATAAAAAGCATAATTTGCCCTTTTGCCAGTAACTTCAAGTCGCCAGTTTTTAAAGTCATCTGCTGTTGTACAAGCATTGCCTTCACCTTGCAGAACTAGAAAATACTCAGTTTTTCCTTTAATACCATCTGCAAAAATTCCGGTTCCGTCATCAACTTTATACTTAAATCTCAATTCTTTATATAAAATTACGCTTCCGGCACCGCCTTTATCTTTGCGATGAGTGTCAACTGCGTAATTAACCATTTGCTTTGGATTTTTTAAGTTGAGCGTGCCTTTATTACCATTCGCATCAGTGAAATTAAATTGCCAACTATCACCGCCAATTGAGCCGGAAACCTTATAATTTCCATCGCTGGGACTATTTAAGCCTTTAATATTTTCCGGAAAAGATGCATCCGCATATAACTTGGAGTCAGAAAACTTTAGCTTTTTTAATTCTCCAAGCATAAAATCATCTGGTTTTTGGACGCTTATTCTGTAATAACCTTCATCAGCACAACAAGCACAGGCAAGTATGTGAATCGGTAAAAGAATAATTAGAATTGCTGTTGAAAAAAGAGAAAAGAAAACGGATTTTTTTATGTTCACAAAGAGAAACTCCTCAGTAGATTTACCGCAATTGTGGTATCTATTGAGAAGTTTGTCAAAAAGTATTAGTTGCTTTAAGTTATTGATTGCAAAGTTTTTTCCAAATAATAGAGAAAAACTATTTTCTTTGACATTTTGGACAGTAATAACTTGAACGTCCACCTTGTTTTAGGCGTTTGATCTTTGTATTGCAATTTACACAAGGCTCAGCTTCACGGTCATAAACCCTCCAATGATCTTCATATCCGCCACCATAATAACTTCCATCAATATTTTCAGGATCAACATTCAAAGTTGAACCATGTTCAATTGATTCCCCAAGAACTTGCTTAATGAATTTATGTAAGCGATTTGCTTTAATAGCTGAAACTTTATTAGCAGGTATTTGCGGATTAATTCTAGCTAAGTACATAGCCTCTGCCGCGTATATATTCCCAAGTCCGCAAACCTTTGTCTGGTCTAACAAAAATTCCTTTAAATTTCGTTGCGATGTTCTTAGAATGTTTCGAAAATAGTCTTTCGAAAATTCATCTGAAAAAGGTTCTGGAGCAAGTTTTGCTAATTCTTTCGAGTTATGTACATTGTTTGTTTCAATAATTCTCATAAAACCAAAGTGACGTTGATCTGAGAATACAAGTCTTTCTTCATCTTCAAAATAAAAAACTGCATGGGTGAATTTTGGGTTTTCACGCTCAAATGGCAAAAGCATAAAACGTCCACTCATACGCAAATGAGCCATTAGAGTTTTTTTATTGTCCAAGTCAAACAAGATGTGTTTTCCTCGGCGATGAACAAAATTGATTTTTGCGTTTTTTAGACTTTCTTCAAAATCTTCAGGTGAGTTTTTAGGTGCAAGGCGTTCTCTTAAAAGTTCTGCCGTGAGAATTTTTCTTTTTTTTACTAATTTGTTTAGAGATTTGGTAACGAGTTCAACTTCAGGTAATTCGGGCATTATTTTTCTTTTTCTTTCGGTAGAAGACCGTAGATCTGCATTCCTTTAACGATATGGTTTATTTCTTTATATATTCTTGTTTCATTGTAAAACTCTTCCAAGACCAAATAAAGTGTGAAGGGAATAAAGACCAAAGGAGTGCATATATAAATAATCCACCAATCAAAACTACTAAATGTAATGCGTTCTTCTTCCAAAGTAAAAAGTGTAGCAAGTCCCAACCCGATTATGACAATCTCAATAAGCTTTCTGATAATTACAAACCAATTTTTTTGGCGTATTTGCCTCCAAATGCTGGGTATGTAAAATAAGCCGACAAAGAATGTAAGTATGATGCTAATTTCAATATTGTAATAAATAGTTAGTACATAGAGTGAAAACATAAAACCGAAAATCCCACCGCCGATCAAGCCTGCGAAGAACACTACGAGTATAAACTTTGTAAAATTACGAAATAGCATTGAGTTTGTTGAATCAAACTGGAGTAACAGTTTGTTTATTAAAAGACTTCAAGAATTTTTTCCATCTGTTGTTTGAACTTGTTTTGAAGGAGTTTCTTGCATTCCGAGAAGAATTTTTGCACCGCGTAGGTTTTGGTCAATTCTTTGGCTGATTCTTGTGTCACTCCAGACCATTCTCAATGTTATAACAATTGCTAGTCCCAAAACGGAAAAAGTAAAAAACAAAGCAAAAATTACTCCATCAATTAAATCAAAATCTACTGATTCCCCAACTAAAAGCCAGATAAAACCGGGAATACCACTGAGAATCACAAAATTGAAAATGGTCGAGGAAATAAAGCCTAAAAATTTATTATGGCTTGAGCTATTTCTAAGCTTTAAAAGGTTTAATATGATCGAGAGAAATAAAATTCCCAATGAGTAAAATGTAAAGGTTCTCATGAAGTGAATTGAGCTAAAAAGATAAACACCTAGAAACGCACCTAAAATGCCTCCGCAAAGCAACATTACGACCGAATTTCCTATTTTACTCAACATATAGAACCTTATATGGGGTAAATCCTTAAAAACCTTAGTATTTATTGTTAAAAATCAAGTTTTTGTCAAATCTTTTTTCACATAAACATTCATAGTGAAACAAAAAGTGTCAAACATTGTTAAATTGCGTTGACACTTTTTGTTTTAGCGTGGTAAATTAGATTTTGCGGGCTTTATGTATATTCTAGCCGCAGAATGTCTTTTTCTCTCATACGAATTAAGCCTCTTAAGACGTTAAAGTTCCTTTTCAATCACACAAATTTTACAACTACTTCAGGTTCGATAATCATTTTTGTTTACAATGAGTTTTAATAAGAGCAAAGCAATGCGGAATGCCGAGCGTTATCTAACGCAAGGCAAGATCCAAGCAGCAATAGGCGAGTATAAATCTATCGTTGAGCATGACCCTAAAGATGTCAATACAATGAACATGTTAGGGGATTTGTATGCTAAGAGTAATGACAGTCAAGCAGCCATGAATTGTTATCAACAGGTTGCTGATCATTATCACGAACAAGGTTTCGCAAAAAAGGCGATTTCTATATATAACAAAATCCACCGTATAGAACCCAACTCTTTAGAGGTTTCAGAAAAGCTGGCTGACCTTTATAGGGTTAGAGGATCAATCGCCGAGGCAAAAAAACATTATTTAGATGTTTCGAAAATCTACGAGGAAAAAGGCTACCGGGAAAAAGCTCTGGAAGTTTGGGAAATAATTGGTGAAATTGATCCTAATAACACAGATATATATTTGAAGATCGCTGATGTTTATTGGCGTGATAATAGGAAAGATGAAGCAGCTAAAGCTTTTATTGAGAGTGGTTTGAGGCTTTCAAAAGCTAGTCAGCATGAAGCAGCTGTGACAGCTTTTTCAAGAGCTTTGGAAATTCTACCTGATGATGTAGTTGCTTTAAACGGGTTCGTAAATTCCCAAATACAGCTTGGTTATCCTGAAGAGGCTGCAAAGGTTTTAGAAGAACTTCAGGAAAAAGACCCGTATAACAAAGAAATAGTATATCTTTTGATAGATTGCTATTTCGAAATGGAAAAACCTGAAAATGCTGAAAAAGTCATTATAGGGTTGGTTGAACGTGAACCGGCAAATTACTCCAAGTTAATTGATCTGGTTGATGTCTATCTTGAAAAAGATGATTTGGAATCAACTGTTAGAGTTCTCTCAATGGTATCTGAGCATTTATTAATTGATGGAAAGCCAGATAAATTAAGTGGATATATTAATGAAGTTTTAGCCAGAAATCCTGAACAGATTGAAGCTTTAAGATTACAGGCTCGCTTTTATGGTTGGCAAAAAGACGAATTAGAATTACAGAGAACTTTAGAAAGATTGGTTGAAGCTTCTCGTATAAATGAATCAATTGAAGACGAAAGATATGCTCTTTCTCAGTTGCTACTGATTATTCCGCACGATACGGATTATGCAAATAGATTCAAAGAGATAAATGAGCAATATGATTTTGATGATGAGGTAGTTGGAGAACAATTATTAGGAACTAGTAATGGTTCTGTCCCAGATTTTGAAAGTTATGCGACTTTGAATGGTGATGAACATACAGAAGAATCCAAAGACTTTGAATTTGAGTCAAACAATTATTCAGATGAAGAATTAGAAGAATCTGATGAAAGTGTCCCAACAGAAGATTATTACTCTCATGATGATTCAGATATAACGGAAGAGGCACAAGAATATCAAAACCAATCTGAAGAGTTAGAAGAAGAACCTGTCAGCGAATTAACAGAAGAAAACTCAGAGCCCAAAAGTGAAGAGAAGTTATCACTTTCTGATGAGAGAGAAATAGAAGAGGAGATTGAAAGCATCAATTTCTATATAGAACAGGGGTATGTAGGATTAGCAGAAAAATCTCTTAAAGAACTCGAGAAAAAATTTGGCAAGCAGGCTCAGTTTAACGAGCTTTGGGAGCAATTGGGTATTGAACCTGAGCCTATTGAAACTAATGAAGAGGTAAAAGAGGAAGCAGAGCCTCAAGCCCAAGAACCTGAAATTGTAGAGCTTTCTGAAGACGCAGTTGTCGTCGAAGAAGATTTTGAAGACGATCAAGAGGTTGTTGAGGAAGAGAGTTTCTCGGTTGCTGATTCTATTGAACCAATTCAAGAAGAAGTTATACAGGAATCGTTAGAGCAGTTTGAATCTGAGGAAGAAGAAGATTCACCGCAAGAAGTCCAAGAGAATAATGATTTTGATGATTTCAAAAACGAACTCGGTTTTGAAGATGCCTCAGATGATGAATCTGAAGATGATTATGATAATCACTATCATCATGCAATAGCTTACAAAGAAATGGGGCTATTGGAAGATGCAATCAGAGAATTCCAAGATGCTGCTAATTGCGTGAAAGTAAATGATGGTACTCGCAGATTTTTCCAATGTTGCAGCTTGCTTGGACATTGTTTTATGGAAAAACAAATGCCACATCTTGCTCTGGTCTGGTTGCAAAAAGGTTTTGAAACTGAAGATTTATCAGAAGAAGAAAAACAGGGTTTAAATTACGAAGTAGCCAACGCACATGAAGCAAATGGTGAAGTGGATGAAGCTCGAAAAATCTTTGAACAAATATACGCTGTAGATGTTGATTACAGAGATGTCGTCGATCGGATAGAGAAATTAAAACAAGCTTTAGTTACATAGAAAATTTTTCAAGTAAAAAATAAGTTTGTTATAAATTACAGATAACGGTTATACTTGCACAATATGGTTGCAAAATTAACCGTTATCTTTTTTATTATCGTTTGCTTAGAAGCAGGAATCGCTTTGACTCTTCTGCCTTGGATGAGTTTTGGCGGACTTGGCGATTGGGGCGATAATTATTTGCTGGCTTTGGCGGTAGAAACTACAGGTTTGCCCGTAATCAAAACAGCCGTAGCCTCATCTTGGTTTCGTGGAGCAGTTACTGGGTTAGGAGTCTTAAATCTTTTCATAGCTTTTTGGGAAATCATCAATTTTAATAAAAGCGTAAAAATGGTCGAAGGTGAGCCTGTAAAAGTAAAAAAAGTTAAGAAAAAACAATAAATCTTTTTTGGATGTTTGCAAACATAAAACTGCCAATCACATATCTGATAACTCAAGGAAATCTCACATCTGAAAATTTTCACAAAAAAAAGCATAAAACACTTAATATCCTAAATAAGGCTGTTGAGGCAGGCATATCTTTGATACAAATTCGTGAGAAAAAACTTTCATCAAAGCTTGTTTATGAATTAACAACGGAAGCACTTACTGTCTCAAATGGTTCGAAAACAAAAATTTTAGTAAACGATAGATTTGATATCGCTTTAGCAGCTAAAGCTCACGGTGTTCATCTTACATCAACTTCAATTCCTACAAACCAAGTCAGAAAAAATACATCGTCGGAATTCGTAATCGGTGTCTCAACACACTCTTTAGAAAAAGCAAATAAAGCCAAAGTGGAAAGTGCAGATTTTGCAACATTTAGTCCTGTTTATTACACCAAATCTAAGGCAAAATACGGTGAGCCTCAAGGAGTTGAAAAACTATCTGAAGTTTGTAAAAAACTTGCACCATTTCCGATTATTGCTTTGGGTGGCATAAATAAGAACAATTATTTAGAAATCTTAAAGAAAGGTGCAAGTGGATTCGCTTCAATCAGCTTTTTAAATAACTTAGAGAATCTGCGAAAATTGGATATATGACAAGAATTTGTTTAACTATTGCCGGTGTTGATCCATCAGGTGGAGCAGGAATTATTGCAGATATAAAGACTTTTTCAGCCTTTGGCTGTTTTGCAACTTCGGCTATTACATCAATCACATTTCAAAATACTCAGGGTGTTTTCGGGGCAGAGCATCAGACCGCTGAATCAGTCAGAAAACAAACTGAGCCAATTTTAGATGATTTTGAAGTTGCAGCCTTGAAAACCGGGATGCTTCCAACCAAAGAAATAATAGAAGAAACAGCAAAAATTATTGAAGAAAATAAATTGATAAATTATGTTCTTGATCCTGTAGTTCGCTCTACTTCAGGATTTGATCTCATTAACAACAAAGCCCTTAACTCAGTAATTAATAAATTATTCCCACTCTCAAAAGTTATAACTCCTAATTTGCCTGAAGCAGAGAGAATTACGCAATCAAGTATTAATAACTTAAATGACATAAAAACAGCAGCAAAAAAAATGCAGGAGTTAGGGGCGAAAAATGTCTTAATAAAGGGCGGACATTTTGATGAAGAAAATACAGAAAGAAAAGGTATAAAAGATTATTTATTTATAGGCGCAGAAATGCATGTCTTTGAAGATGAATATATTCAAACAACCTCAACTCATGGAACAGGATGCACACTTGCTGCTGCGATAACAGCCAATTTAGCTCTTGGAAAAGATTTAGTTCGATCTGTCCAGAGTGCGAAAAGTTTTGTAACAGAAGCGATCAGAACCTCACCAAATATTGGAAAGGGAAATAGTCCTGTAAATCAGCTTATTGTGCCGGAGTAAAAATTTTAGGTGATTGGTATGTTACGCCAAAAGTTATACCTGTTCTCGGACTAAATCGTGTTAAACCAATAATTGCGGCTGTATCAAAACGTAATCCCGAAGCTTTGATCTGTGTGCCGATTCTGAATTGACCTTGGCTCTCTGTCCCAAGTGGAGCGGGACCACTTCTTGTGTTGAGTCTTCCATTTACTTCGCTGGCAATATTGATACTGTCATTGACTCGATAGACCCCTGCTAGACCGTATAGCAAAACATCATTTTGTGTAAATCTATCCAACGGTGCAGTCATAATTGCCAATCCAACATTCCCGAAAACTTTCAGTTTGGGATTTTTCCCCTGTTGTTTTCCAAAAGTTTTTTGAACTATCACTTTTGAGTAAATATCAATTTGGTTTGTTCCTATTCCTTTAGCTTGGTCACTGTTTGGTAGTTTATATCCGAATTTGAATCCCAATGCTGGAATATTTTTTGTTTCGTTCCGAAGTTTTATCTTTACAGAGGTTTCAATATCACCAAAATCATTTGTTGAATTTCCGTTTAAAGTCAAAGGAATGGGGGGATTAGTTGATTGAGAATTGATTGCTAAAAAGTTCTGAATTACACCTTCGATTTGAACTTCGACATTAGATGCATATCCGGTTTTTACGCGTATGTCTCCAACTCTTGTAAGATCACCTTTCAAGCCTGAAAGAGGGAATTTAGCATTTTGGAAAAAGTCAGTCCCAGCCGCAATTTCTATTGATCCTGGCGGAGTTATATCAATATCGTCTGTTAAAAGAGGACGCTGTTGTCCATAGACTAAAAAACTCAAACTCAGAATTGTTAAAAATGAAAAAAATACGACTTTCATAACTGGTGATTTATTGACCTTTTGGTGTCCCACAATGTGTCTTTAGCATAGGGTATTTTTCAAAGGTATGCAAAAGAAATTTATTTGTCGCTCTTTCTGCAAGAATTATCGAAGCTTCAAATCCTGTCAAGTATTCATTTGAGGTCGGATTTTTCCAGACGGTCAGTTTTTTTCCTGATTTGTGTTTTGGTGAATCTTTGGCTAGTTTATCGTGAGACAGAGTACCTTTTGGACATCTTTTTGGAAATACCCACCAAGCAACTCCTGAAATCATGGCTTTTTCATCTCGCAACCTTATGACTTCAGTTTGATCTTCTTTTTTCCCCACATTTAAAACAGGAACATCTTCAAACCTTGCATGCTTCACCTGCATAATTTCCAGATAATTTGAATGAGCATAAAAATCTTGTACGGCATGTAAAATTTTGCCAGTGTTAAACAAAATCTTTCTTTTGAGCAGTCTTTTATCTTTTTCCGATGTCTTTAATTTATATTTTTTGGAAAAATAATCATTTTGAGCAATCAGTCTATTTATGTAATTGATACTTTTTTGAAAGGCACAGTTGTCAAAATGTGCCTTCGAACTAAAGGGCAATAGATAATCTTGTAGAGATTGCGAACGGCTCAATCTTCCAACACATTTCTCGAACTTCTTCTTTTCTAAACTCAAATTCAATTCGGACAGAGTTTTCTCTAGCATACTCCTGTTGATATTTTTGTGGATTTTTAGTTTGTACGTCGAATATCTTTTCCTTGCTATTTTACCAATAGATTCTTTACTCAATCCATAGCTTGCTGTTGGCAGGCATAGAAGTAATAAACAAAATGAAAAGATTAGAAGAATGAATTTCATCAATTATTATTTTACATCAAAAGTAAATTTAATGAATCCCAAATCCCTCTTTGGACATTACAAATAAAACTTGGCACAATGTTGACGAAGAACATTTCTAAACTCGTCGAATCACATAACTGTAGTTAAAAATTACGCCAAATTTATTCAACTAAATGCGACCGACTTGAAAAGTTTTAAATTCAGGACATACAAATGGAACTAGTAGATTTAGACAAAGAAGATTCTGAAAATAGTGGTTTAAGACTTGTTGCAGATAACAAGGAGCCGGAGTCTTTTCCAGTTATTGAAAAGCAATTTGTAAACTTTATGTTTCTTAGGGTTAGCCCCGATTGGAGAAAACTCAATAAAGAGACTAAAAAGGTTTTTAAGAGCGAATTTCAGAAGATTTTTAATTCTTTTGAGCAAGAACTTTTGCTTTTTAACTATTCATTGATCGGGTTTGATTCCAAAGCGGATTTGATGTTTTGGCGTATAGGAAATTCGCTTGATCTAATACAGGACATGACTGCCAAGCTCTATCGCACAAATTTGGGTAGCTATTTTGAAACGGTAGATAATTATCTATCTGTTACGCAAAAAATGATGTTTGTTCCGCCCGATGTGAGTGAAAACACTGAAGATAGATTTCATGTCAAAGCAGGCGAGAAAAAATATCATTTCCTATACCCTTGCGAGAAAAACAGCGATTGGTATGAGATGTCGAATGAAGAAAGAGAGAAAATGATAAAAGAGAATTTTATGGTTGGAAAAAAATTCCAGAACATAAAAATTCATATGACTCACGCATTCGGTTTTAGTGAACAGGAATATTTGATAAGTTTTGAAACTGATGAGCCGAAAGATTTTCTTGCATTGGCAGAAGAATTAAGACAGACTCCCGCAAGCAAATTCACCTTACGTGGGATGCCGATATATACTTGCCGACTCAGAAGCCTCTCTGAGTGCTTAGATTCATTGGGATAAATGGAAATCATCGCCAGAAAATATTTCATCAGCGGGTTGGTTCAAGGAGTCGGATTTAGATTCTTCACCCAAAGATCAGCTGCACGTCACCAAGTTCTAGGTTATGTAAAAAATCTGGAAGATGGAAGGGTTGAAGCCTACGCCGAAGGTCAAGAAAATGCGGTGAAAGATTTCTATGAAGATTTATTAACAGGTCCGACTTATTCAAAAGTTGAAGAGATCGAAGAAATAGTTTTTGAGCCTAAAGGCTCGTATTCTACATTTTTAATAGAGAGATAATTTTACAATTTAAGATATGGAACATTTGAAAGAATTAATTCGTGAAGTGCCTGATTTTCCGAAACCGGGCATAAATTTTTATGACATAACAACACTTTTACAAGATCCAGACGGGTTAAAACAAACTTTGGATGGGATGATTGATTATTTTAAGGACGAAAAGATTGACACCGTTATTGGTATAGAATCTAGAGGATTTATTTTTGCAACACCGATTGCTCAGCATCTGGGGGCTGGATTTGTACCTGTTCGAAAACCCGGCAAATTACCATTTGTAACCGAATCAGCTTCATACCAGTTGGAATACGGCGAGGATACACTTGAAATTCACAAAGACGCGGTGGGAAATGGTCATCGTGTTTTGATTGTGGATGATTTATTAGCAACCGGAGGGACAGCCCAAGCGGTTACTCAACTTGTAGAAAAGCTTGACGGCGAGATCGTTGGTTTAGCTTTCTTATGCGAGTTGACTTTCTTAAAAGGAAGAGAGAAGTTGGATGGCTACAATGTGCATGCATTTTTGCAATATGATGATTAAATAATCTAAGCAAATTTAAGGTTTAAGTCTGAATAATTTAATTGCTCCCGTAGCTCAGTTGGATAGAGCGTCCGCCTCCTAAGCGGAAGGTCGCACGTTCGAATCGTGCCGGGAGCGTTTTATTTGGTAATATTTCTTGATTTTTTTGGAATAAATACACGAATAGACCTTTCTATTAATAACGGAAAAAAAGGTGGTCAAGCGTATGTGGCATTATATTGATTGCCTTTAATCCATATAGAGTCTGTTCACATTCTCCATGTATGTGTTTAAGCCGTGTTTTTTGAGCGAATACGGCTATTTTTTTGTTTAAAGGTTAGAATTTTACTAAACTTTGTGGCAATTTATACTTGCTATGCAAAAAGTCTTAAAAGCCGAAGAAATGCGGGAAGTTGACCGTCTCACAACCGAAAAATACGGTATTCCCTCAATCATCCTAATGGAAAACGCAGCTCACGTAACCTCAAGAATAATTACTGAAAAATTAGGTGGTTCTGTTGAGGGAAAGTCTTTTTTAATCCTTTGTGGGAAAGGTAACAACGGAGGAGATGGAGCAGCTTTAGCAAGGATTTTGTGGATGTTGGGAGCTTTTGTTTCTGTTGAAGTTTTTGGGAAAGTAGAACAAACAAAAGGTGATGCAAAAACAAATTTTGAAATTATCAACAAACTTCCAAGCCGTGCTAAAGGTGATAAAAAAGGTATTTATGTGTATGAGCATAAAGAGTTGGATAGTTTAGATTGGCTAAACACCATGGGGTTTCACGTTTATGAATATGATTTCATTGTCGATGCAATGTTTGGAACTGGCTTAACAAGACCTTTAGGGGAAAGTCATAAGTTCCTTTCCCATATAGCTGAACTTTCGGATTTCCATAACGGTAAGCCATTACTGGTTGCTATAGACTTACCTTCAGGATTAAATGCAGATTTAGAAGTTCCAATAGGTTCGAACTTTTGTGCAGATTTGACTGTAACATTCACAGCACCAAAACTTGCCAATGTACTTCCGCCTGCTTCAAGTTTTAATGGTGAATTGCACGTAGCAAATATTGGATCACCAAAAGAACTAATTGATAATTGTCCATCACAGACTTTTCTTACTGAAAAAGAAGATGTAAAAGGTTGGATGAATCAAACGAGATTTTCTCGTGATTCTTACAAGAATAAACGCGGAAACGCACTGTTGATTGTTGGTTCAAGAAATTACACAGGAGCGGCAGTCTTGGCAGGCAATGTGGCGATGGTAAGTGGGGTTGGGCTAGTTACAATCGCAACGAGCCAATCTGCTCAAGAATCGGTTTCAAGCAGAGTTTTAGCTGAAGTGATGACGCAAGGGGTTGATGAAACAGCCAAAGGAGCGATCAGCCTCGAGGCATTTGGGAAGATTGAAGATTTAAGTGAAAAAGCGGATGTTATTGCTATCGGGAGCGGCTTAAGTTCAGATGAAGAATCAACTAAAAAACTTGTGAGAAAAGTTGTTGAAAACAGAAAAACTCCGATTGTAATTGATGCAGATGGTTTGAATTCGTTGTCGCCATTTAATTTACAAGGCTCAGATGATTTTCCGTTGATTCTAACTCCACATGAAGGTGAATTTTTGAGATTGCTGGGGACAGATGATAAAGAAGCAATCAAAGATAGAGTTGAAGCAGTGCGGGAGTTTTCTAAGAAACATAATGTAATTTTGGTTTTGAAAGGCGAAAGAGTTTTAATTGCTGAACCAAGCGGGAGAGTTGTATTAAATCCAAGCGGGAATTCAGGACTTGGAAAAGCGGGAAATGGGGATAATTTGACTGGTATCATTACAGGGTTTGTCGCACAAGCTATACAAGTCAAAGTTGATATTTTTGAAACCGTTGTTGCGGCAGTTTATGTAGCTGGGCTTGCGGGCGATATAGCCGAAAAGAAAATTGGCAAACGAACAATGTTGGCAAGCGATGTGCGGGAATGCTTGAAAGAGGCATTTGAGGATATTGAGAATGGATGAATCAAAAATACTGTTGCAGAATTGGATCGAGGCGTTTCAATCTAGGGATTTAGAAAGGGTTGTAAATTGCTACGCTGAAGAAGCTATTAACTTTCAGGTTGCAGCGGGCGAGCCGTCAGTTGGAAAAGAACAAATTCGAATTGATACAGCTGAATTTTTTAGAGGTTTTCCAGATGCTTGGTCTGAGGTTGAAAATTTGATCGGCGATGATGATTGGGCGGCTTGGGAATGGCTCGGTGGCGGCACTTTTGAAGGCGAATTTTATGGAAATAAACCAAACGGAAAGTCTTTTGAGATTCGCGGTTGTGGTTTTTTTCAATTCAAAGACAACAAAATAATCTTACAACGGGGCTATTGGGATAAACACAGTTGGTTCTCGCAAATTGGCATTGAAATCAAATAAAAATGACTCAAAACTCAAAACTCAAAACTCAAAACTATATCTGCAAAACTCCTGAGGATACATTTGATTTGGGCGAGAGCATTGGGAACTCGCTTAATGGTGGAGAAATCATCTTATTAAAAGGAACTTTAGGGGCAGGTAAGACGTTATTAACAAAGGGAATATTGTTTGCTCTTGAATTTGATATTGATGAAGTTACTTCCCCTTCTTTTACACTGGTAAATTTGTATGAAGCCAAATTCAATGTTTTTCATATTGATCTATGGAGATTAGAAGACGGAGGCAATACAGCTTTTGCCGTCGGCTTAGATGAAATTTTAGAAGATGAAAATGCCGTAGTTATTATCGAGTGGGCTGAAAAATTGAATGAGTTTGAGACAGACAGAAAAATTATAGAGGTTAGGCTAAAGGGTGATGGCGATGATCGACGTGAAATTTCTATTACAAATTTGACTTGAGATTTACAGTATTTAATCATTGATTTACTACCCCAAAATTAATTTAAAAGAGGTAAATAAAAGATATGATGGATGAATTAGTAAAAAGAGTTTCAGAGAAAACAGGATTATCAGAAGAGCAGGCTCAATCTGCAGCTGAGGCTGTTGTTGGATTTTTAAAAGAACGTATGCCTGAGCCTGTCGCAGGGCAAATTGATAGTTATGTCAGCGGCGAAGGTGGCGGTATTACAGACAGTATCTCAGGACTTGCTGGCGGCATGTTTGGCGGAAGTAAAGAGTAAAAAAAGAGGAATAGGGTTTTATGATTTCATAAAACCCTATGTTTTATTTATGCGTAGAATTGTTATTATATCCTCAATTTTTCTTGTGGCATTTATTGAACTATTATTCTCAAATCAATTTTTAATTATGCCCTGGGGAGGAGATGATTTGCCAGACCTAAAAAATCCCCGACTTATTGTTAAGAAAAAAGAAAGAAAATTAGAAGTTTTTGACGGAGATAAATTAATCAAAACGTATAAAATTGCTCTTGGTTCATCACCCGTCGGTGACAAAGAGATAGAAGGGGATGGAAAAACCCCAGAGGGAGAATTTTATATCTTCACAAAAAATCCTAAAAGTAGATTTTATCTATCTTTAGGCGTTAGTTACCCAAACATTGAGGACGCAAAACGTGGACTAGAAAATAATCTCATCAATCAAGAAGAACATGACGAAATAGTAAAAGCTATTAATGAAAAGAAAATGCCTCTGCAGAAAACAAAATTGGGTGGCGAAATATACATCCATGGTGATGGAAATCTTACAGATTGGACTGAAGGCTGCATAGCTTTACACAATTCTGATATGAAAGAATTATTTGATGTAATTGAAATAAAAACACCTGTAAATATCCTGCCTTAAAACTCTATTTTTGCTAAATTTAGTAGCTTTAATACTTGACTATTTTTATTTGAAATTTAATACTTTACTTAAAAGTCAAGATTGACTAACAAACTTATTAAAAACGAGGAATATAAACAAGTATGCCATATCCAGAAATAATGATTAGTGGAATGCGACAAGAGTTGGTTCAACTCGGCATTGAAGAGACAAAAACTACAGATGAAGTAAAACAAGCTATTGAAAATACAGAAGGAACACTTATGGTTGTTGTAAATTCAGTTTGCGGATGTGCAGCAGGTGGTGTTCGTCCCGGGATTGCTATGGCTTTAGAAAATTCTGAAGCAAAACCTGATCGTTCGATTACTGTTTTTGCAGGTGCTGATATTGATGCAACAGACACAGCTCGTGAGCATTTTGCTCCATATCAACCTTCTTCACCTTCAATTGGTTTCTTAAAAAATGGTGAACTCGTAAAAATGTACGAGCGAAAAGATTTGGAAGGTCGTCCACCGCAATTAATTGCACAAGAGTTAATAAATACATTCGATGAAGTTTGTAGCAAAACAGAAGCTGCTAACAATTAATTCTCAATTATTTACTGAAGAAAAAGTTCGTCTTGAAATAAGGCGGGCTTTTTTACTTTAAATTAAGATGTTTGATGTTTCTGATAGCTCCTTCTGTTATAAGCAACTGACTAATTGAATAAGTAAGCATAACTAAAACACTTCCTAAGGGAATTGGTGAAACAAACCTGTTGTAAGCCAAAATTGAATCTGAAATGGCAAAAAGCATTGTCCCAGCGATACAGATTTTTCCAAATGGTTGTTTTTTGTAATTAAATGCATGAAGGCTGAAAATTAGCATTAAAGAAATAACGAGAGTGTAAAACAGGACGGGTAGTTTCAAATTTCCAAGACTCGAAAAGATATACAGATAAAATGATATTGAATAAATAAGAGCTCCAATGAAATACAAAAGATTTGGCTTCAGTCCAGAGATATTCCTTTTGCCGATTCTCCAGAAATATACAACATAAGTGATATGGGCAAACAAAAAGCTTGCTAAACCAAAGACAAATACAAATTTATATACCTTATCAATTAGCAATATTACGTCACCCAACCAAGAGAAAAATAATGCCAAAAGCAAAAGATTCCTGTCAGTTGAAGGCTTTTTCAGACTCTTTAGCAAATAAATTGCTAAGAGAATCATTAAAGAGGGCTTCGAGATAAATTGAATGGGTAAAAGTCTTAACACATTTGCAAAACACTCAATCGCCAAAGCAATAAAAAACAGATTCAGTATATTTTTAGCTTTCGTACTCATATAAATAAATACTTGCTTAAAAAATGTTTAACATAGTATAATATCCTTGAGCAAGTGTGTATCCTTGCTTCATTATACAACCCACGTCACCACGATTAAGTAAATGCCAATAAACCAAAGAAGACACATAAGATTAACTCTGGATATTCCTGCATTTCGATTTTCGAAAGCGGGCGAAAAAATAAGTACATTAATGTACCAGATCAGTATCGGCGGTTGTTTAATAGAATGGGACGAAGGATTTAAAAAAGATGAGATTTTCCGCCTTGAGATTCAACTGCCAAATAAAAATTGGTTGCCTCTCCAATGCAAGGTTTTATATCTCGTGAAAGAAGATGGCATTGGTGCACAATTTCAGGATATAAGCCAATTTGAGCAGGAATTAATTGTGCAGGTAATGTCAGAAACACTTGCCGAAGAAGGTATTCCGATGAAGGTTGATCCATTTTCACAACCCAAGTTTTTTGATAGTACGGAAACTAAAATTTCAGAAATTGAGTATAAAGTTGAGGAGGAATCAGAAGAAATTTCAGAAGAGAACTTAGAATCGGAAGAGTTAGCTGAAAAAGAAGAATCAGCTGAACAAGAAGATGTAGAAACTGCTGAAGTCACAAAATAAAATTTTTCAGTTACTAGCTACGGAAACGATTTTCCATAATCTTCACAAAAGATGCAGATTCCAATTCACTATCAGTCAAACCTATTTCATCCAAAACTTCTTGTTTTGTAAAAGCACCACAACTGATTCCACGTAAAAAGAAATTCAGAAGCCCTTCCGCAGAAGCCAGATCATCAAATAAATTTCCTGTCGTCATCGCTTGCGTAGCCTTTTCTAAAAAACCACGCAGGCGTTTTGCTTGTTCGTCTTTTGCATCTAGGAAGAAAGCATAAACAGCCGCATAGCGTGCAACAAGTTGAGCAGGATGCAAGTCCCAACTTTGGTAGAAGCCATTTATCATCGAATTTGTAACGTTATTAAAATGCTTTCGCCATGCCTTTTTAATTGCTTTTTTGTTTTCGGCGATTTCTTTGGTTGATAAGTTCTCACCGCGATGAATCGGAATAGGCATTTCGGTTGTTACGGAATCGGAAAGACGAATCCCCAAGGGCGTAAGTTTTGCAAGCATAATTTGTCTTGCAAAATTACAAGCTTCATGGCGTAGGTGTTGATGATTAGCAGTGATTCCAAAACTCGAAGTGTAGTCATATGCTCCAAAATGTGCGGCGACGCAACGACTTTTGGCTGCAGAAACTATTTCCTGCATATTTTGAATCGCTTCAGGAGTTTCGATGAGAATTTCAATATTTATTTCACCAGTTTGCAGTCCATTTTGTTTTTCAAATTCGCATAGAAGTTCATCGAGAATCGCTGCTTCTTCTTCAAATCTGACTTTTGGCAAAGTCACGACAAAGTTTTCCAGCAGTTTGCCATTCATTTTTTCGAGAAAATTCGTCAAAAAAAGATCAAGCGTGCGGACAGCACGTTTTTTGGTTTCGCTTTGGAATGATTTGATGCGAAATCCGCAGAAAGGAGTTTTGTTTTCCGTATGCTGTCTGCTGATTGCCAATTGTTCGGAGGCAGAAAGACAATGTGAATCTTCCTCTTCATCGGTGCGTATGCCGTAACCGTCTTCAAAATCTATTCGATAATCTTCGATTGGTTCGCGTTTTAGTTTTTCAATTGTTTTATTGTAAATTGTCCAAGCAAACCAAGCATCAAAATTTTCTTGTTTTATCTTTTCAGGATTGTCTGCAAGTTCAAATTCCAAATCCCGAATCGTGTCTTCGTATTTCGGTAAATTATCCGCACCTTTGAGCCACATTGCCTGTGCGAATTCGACAAAATTCAGAGCATAATTTTCAAGAGACTTTAGTGCAATTTGCCCTAATTTCTGCGGTGTATCTGCTTTAAACAAATTCGCTCCGCCATAAACAACATGAACCGGACTTCGGGATTGTGGATTATGGATTGCAGATTGTGGATTTTCTTTTTCGGAAAGTTCAGAAAATAACTCATCTATATCCAGATTAGAAAAACTTTGTTTCGTCATATTTTGATAAATGATAAATGTTCAATGACAAATGAACTTACCAGCCCCAAGTTCCGGCTCCGCCTTTGAATGGTCCGACTATATCTTTTGTTATCCAACCACCGTAAAAATCACCTTCCTGTGATTGGACTAATTCGCCGTCAACGTAACACTCATCCATTTTGCTCGGATAAAATGCAACATAATCCCTTATTTCAGCAAATCTTTCAGTTGGACTTTCATAAAACCAAGCTGATTTTATCGCCTCTTTTTCGCCGACTTTAACAGAGTAGTAGCTCGCTCGCCCTTTCCATTCACAAAAAGAAGAATCGGGTTCTTTTTTCAAAAACTCCATATTTATATCTTCCAGCGGAATGTAATACACGGGCGGATGAGATGTCTCTAGAACGCGGTATGCATTATTCGTTTTTGCGACAGTTGCACCGTTAAAAATGATGATAATTTCCTTTGAGCTTTTTTCCAATTTCGGCGGACGCGGATAATCCCAAACAGATTCTTGTCCTTCTTTTGGTTCAATTCTTTTCATAAGATATAAAAATTCTCCGATATTGTTATGGTAAAATGCAAATCATCAAAAACAAGCTCTAAAAATCCTAAATAGGAGACTCCTAAAATCATTGCAATTGAAACAATACTTACAGGTGTTATTTCGGCACTTGCAATGAAAGGTGCAGAAAAGTTGACGGAAAAGTCGGCTGAACACGCATTTGAGAACCGCTCGAAAATTGTTGAAAAGGTGAAAGGCTTGTTGGTTGGAGAAGAACTAACAATGCTGAATTTGTTAGAAGAAGACCCCAAGAATGAATTTCTGCAAGGCAAAGTAAAAGATGTTCTCAAACCAAAACTTGAAGAAAATCCTAAAACGGCAGAGGAGATCAATGAACTGATAATTAAGCAAAAACAATTGTTTGAAGGTGAAACTAAAAATTTCAATTATCAGGATGGTGAAACCAATATAAATATTCAAGGAAACCAAAACTCACCAATTAATTTCAACAAAGATTAAGTTATGGATTTGGGAAAAAAGGTAAATATTAATGTTCAGGGAAATGAGGACACATCAGTAGATGTAAACCTTATTTTAGGGAAATCAATTCAATATCAAGATTTGCTTGACCAACTAGAAACAAACGAGAAACTTCTTTCGCTCACACCAGAAGAAAAAACGGAAGAACGTCTCAAAATCAGCAATAAGATAAATGGTTTCAAAGATCAAATAAAGCAATTCAAACAAGATGTAATTCAACTAGCAGAGCAATTTCAGAACATCGAGATCAATACAGAAAGACTAAAGCAAGCGAAAGAATTCTTTGACAAAGGCGAAATTGGTGAAGCTAGAGCAATTTTAGAAAGTGATTTGGAACAGATGAATGATGAATACAGTCATCTTATGCAACAAAAGGAAAAATTTGAGAATGAGATATTACCAAACCTAAAAAAATGTTCCGATGAATTTTTTATTTTAGCGATTTCCAAACAAACAGATTATTCAGATTCTAATTGGTTACAAAACACTTGCTCATATTTTGAAAAATCAATTGAAGCATATTCTACAAAAGAGAATGTTTTTCAATATGCTCTCTTTTTACAGCAGCATAATCAGTTCGCTAAAGCCGAAAATTATTACCAAAGATATTTAGATGATTTTTCAGCTAATAATAGTTTGTCTGATGTAGCAACGACACTCAATAATTTAGCAAATTTACACCAAGCTAAAAATGAATATGAAGATGCGTTAAAAGAATATGAAGAAGCATTAGGGATATATCGAAAATTAGCAGAAGAAAATCCCTCAACATATTTGCCTGATGTAGCAATGACACTTAATAATTTAGCAAATTTACACCAAGCTAAAAATGAATATGAAGATGCGTTAAAAGAATATGAAGAAGCATTAGAGATAAGAAGAAAACTAGCAGAGGAAAACAGACAAGTTTATATAATTGATGTAGCTCAATGTTGTTACAATCTGTCTAATTTCTATAGAGAACTTGATTATAAAGAAAATTCTATTAAATTCATGACGGAAACAGTAAGTATTCTTATTCCGATTGCGGAAAGAGTTCCATATACCCAAAAGTATTTACAAATAGCTATTGCTTCATTAAAAGATTGGGGATTAAGTGAACAAGATATAATTAAATTGATTGCCGAGAAATTAGAAATTGAAAAGGATTAAAACAATTCATCCATTGCCTCTTCCAGATTTCTAACACCGACAACTCTGATTCCTAATAACTTTTCCAAACCTTTTCTATTAGACATGGGCAAAATTAATTTCTTAAAACCAAGTGTTTGAGCCTCTCTTGCTCTTGATTGTGCTTGCAAAACTCCGCGGACTTCGCCTGTTAAGCCGACTTCGCCGAAGACTGCGGTTTCAGGTGGGATTTGTAGGTTTTTGAAACTTGAAGCGATTGAAGCGATTACGCCTAAATCGGCGGCTGGTTCGGAGACCTCTAATCCGCCTGCGATGTTTATGAAAATGTCGTCATTACTTATTTGGAAGCCGAGTCGTTTTTCGAGAACGGCGATGAGCAGGGAAGTTCTGTTGTAATCGAAACCTTGTGCCATACGTCTGCCTGTGCCGTAATTTGTGCTTGAAACTAAGGCTTGGACTTCGACGAGCATCGGGCGTGTGCCTTCCATACAAACTGTTACGACTGAACCGCTGGCACCTTCAGGGCGTTCTTGCAAAAAGACTTCGGAAGGATTGCCGACTGGAACTAAACCTTGATTAGTCATTTCAAAAACGCCGATTTCATTTGCTGCTCCAAAACGGTTTTTGACAGCACGAATTATCCGATGATTGTGATGTCGGTCACCTTCAAAATAGAGAACCGTATCAACGATATGTTCGAGTGCTTTTGGTCCTGCGATTGAGCCTTCTTTTGTAACGTGACCAATTAAGAAAACGGGCGTTGCAGTTCCTTTTGCAAACATCATAAATTCGCTTGCTGCACCGCGAACTTGTGAAACTGAACCCGGAGCAGATTCAAGTTTTTCGCTGAAAACGGTTTGGATTGAATCAACGATTACAAAATCAGGTTTTAGTCGTTCAGTTTCATTCAAAATCGCTTCGAGATTTGTTTCTGGCAAAAGGAATAAGTTATCAGCGTCCAACCCCAATCTTTCCCCACGCATTTTTATTTGGCGTTCGGATTCTTCGCCCGAAATGTATAAAACTTTTCCGCCTGTTTGGCTTAGTTGATTTGAAACTTGTGCAACAAGTGTTGATTTTCCAATTCCGGGATTTCCGCCGATTAGAATTAGTGAACCTGCAACAATTCCGCCGCCAAGAACTCGGTCAAACTCTTCAATTCCGCTCGAAGTTCTGTCATCATCTTGAGATTTTATTTCTTTGTAAGCAAGCGGTTTCGTGTCGCGAAATGTCGAAACTGATTTGCCAACATTTTTACCTGTTGTTTGCGGAGTTGGACGGAATTTTTCTTCGACGAATGTGTTCCATTTTCCACACTCTCGGCATTGCCCGTTCCATTTGCGTTCTTGGTGTCCACATTCTTGGCAGACGTAGATTGTTTTTGGTTGTTTTGCCATTTTTCAGTGAGCAGTCAGCAGTGAGCAGTTATCAGTTAGAAAATCACTCCAACCGACTGTTATTATTTAGATGAAACTTTATAATAACTTTTAGAGATAATTATTTACAATCAACTGATACCTGATAACTGTTCACTGATTACTGAATTTATGCCAGCACCGAGTCAACACGCATTTTCTGAAAAAGTAGTTTTAATAACCGATGGAACAAATCCAATTGGTCGAGCCGTTGCAATGCAACTTGCGTTGTTTGGAAGTTATGTGATTGTAGGGTTTCCAAAGACTTCTGATGAAGACAAAAGAGCTTTAGAAGAATTGAAATCATTGGGAACTTTGGCAAATGCTGTCGAAGCAGATGTTTCAACCGTCGAAGGTGCGAAAAAGTTAGTTGCCGAAGTTGAAAATTTATACGGCAGACTGGACTTGCTTATAAATTGTTTGAAATTTCAAGGTGATTCGGAGTTTGAGAATACTACAGAAGAAATTTTTGACAAAACAATTGATGCAAATTTGAAGGCAAACTTTTTTGTTACACAGGAAGCTTTGCGTCTGATGATGCCCCGACCAAAGCCGAAGATTGTCAATGTAACTTCGGCGTATGATACGGAAGATGTAGAAAAAAATATAGCTTTTGTAACAGCTAATTCGGCGATTGTGGGAATGACTAAATCTTTGGCAAGCACTTTGCCAAATAAGTTCAGAGTAAATGCAGTTGCAGTTAGCGAAAAAGAAAAGCCTCAATCAAAACACGATATAATGGATGAAGAATTATTTCGGGTAAAAAAGGGAATTGATGTAGATGATGTAGCCAGAACTATTACTTATCTACTTTCTTCTGAAGCAATAGGAATAAACGGACAGGTCATAAGAATTGAATAAAATTTTATATTTATTTTAATCTCAAATATCAATACATAAGAATTATTATAAATGTAAAATTCGTGTTAAAATCATTACCAATGAGACTCGACATTCTTACAATTAGAATTGGTTTCGTGCTTTTGCTGGCGGCGATTGGCTTTATGCTTAATCCGTTAGCTAACGTTGATACCTTAAAACCCTTCGAACTTAGTGTTGAAACGGAAAGGTTGATTTCAGCTTTAATCGGTAGTTTAACCGCACTCGTAGTTATCGCATTTGAAATGCGTGTTAGACGTGCGACTTTAAAGACACTGATAGGTGCGGCAATCGGTTCAATTTTGGGAATCGTCGGAGCTTATTTAATAGGAATGTTGATCAGCACTCAGGAAACAACTGCCGTTCCTGCTGAAATGAAAACATTCTTGACCGTCGCACTTGCCTTCTTCATGGCTTATATCGGTTTGATGGTCGGAGCGGCAAAAGGTGAATATATTGATCTCTCAGCACTCGGCGGTATTTTTGGTGATAAAGACGTAAAGAAAGATTACAAAATCCTTGATACAAGCGTAATTATAGATGGACGCATTGCAGATGTTGCCGAGACAGGTTTTTTAGGCGGAACAATTATAATTCCCCAATTCATCTTAACCGAACTACAGCAGGTTGCTGATTCACCTGATTCTTCCAAACGCCAGCGTGGACGTCGCGGACTCGATATGTTGCAGAGGCTTCGCAACAATAATCAACTTGATATACAGATCGTTGAAACAGATTTCCCAAAAATCAAAGAAGTTGATTTGAAACTGATCGAACTCGGACAAAAACTGGATGGTGTTGTTGTTACAAATGATTTCAATCTCAACAAAGTTTCTGAACTGCGTGGTGTAAGTGTCTTAAATATAAATGAACTTGCTAACGCGTTAAAACCTGTTGTTTTGCCGGGTGAGGCGATGAAGGTATTCATTCTCAAAGAAGGAAAAGAATACAACCAAGGTGTAGCTTATCTAGACGATGGAACTATGGTCGTAGTAGATAATGCCCGCAAACTCATCGGAAAGTCAGCAGAAATAGCCGTTACAAGTGTTTTACAAACAACTGCTGGTAAAATGATCTTTGGAAGACTCTGGGAAGAGAGCGGGGAATATCAGAAAGATGATTCAGGCAATATCCACGATACAAAAACCGAAAACATGCGTAAGCAAGCGAGCAATTTTCGCCAACAAAAAATGGTTGAGGAGAACTAACTCAACTTCCTCTCTTAAGTAGCCAAATATGAACACAGCAATCATTGTCGCCGCTGGAAGCGGAAATAGATTTGGCAGTAAAACCCCTAAACAATTTCTCAAAATAAAAAACAAACCAATTTTAATTTATGCGATCGAACGCTTCGAAAATTGTAATTCGATAGATGAAATTGCGCTTGTGCTTTCAGAAGATGAAATATTCGATTTCTCAAAAACTCTCAAAAACTATAATTTTAGTAAGTTAGAAAAAATTGTTACAGGCGGTAAAACCCGAGCAGAATCAGTACTTAATGGATTAGACTCAGTTAGTTCTGAAGATAAACATACTGATATAGTTGCAATTCACGATGGTGCCAGACCATTAGTTAGCACAGATGAAATTTCGAATACGATTAAAAAGGCTCAAGAATGCGGAGCAGCTTGTTTAGTAGCAGAAGTTACAGACACGATCAAAGAAGTTTCAAATGATAGAATTGTAAAAACTATAGACCGCTCTAAATTACGCAGAGCTTTAACGCCGCAGGCATTCCGCTACGAAATTATTTGTGAAGCTTTTGAAAAAAATGAGATCAGTGAAATTGCAACTGATGAGTGTTTTTTAGTTGAGCAATTGGGGTATGAAATTGCAATAATTGAGGGTAGCTCAAAAAACATCAAAATAACTCACGAACAAGATTTAAGAATTGCCGAGGTGTTTCTTTCACAATGAGAATAGGTTTTGGAAACGATATTCATAAACTACAAGACGGTAAGCCCTTAATAATCGGAGGTGTGACAATACCTTCTGAGTTTGGTGCAGTAGGACATTCTGATGCGGATGTTTTGCTTCATGCTGTGACGGATGCAATTTTAGGTGCTCTTGCTTTAGGGGATATAGGTTCTCACTTTTCAGATAAAGATGAACGCTGGAAAGATGCCGACAGTTTTATTTTTTTAGGAGAGGCAATACGTTTATTAAAAGAAAAAGGTTTTGAAGTTGAGAATGTTGATTCAATTATTAATTTGGAAAAGCCGAAGTTAAGACCTCATATACAAACGATGCGAGAGAATCTGGCAAGGGAATTAGAGATAGAAATAGATTGTGTAAGCGTAAAAGCAAAAACAGGCGAGGGCTTAGATTCTATTGGTTTGAGCCAAGCGATCAAAGCCGAAGCCTGTATTTTATTGCGAAAAATTTAATTTATCTTAACGGTAATATCTTGGATAGATTTTTACACCGTATCTTTGAGCAATTCTCAATACTTGATACCAAGTTTGGTTAATTTCATTGGTGTTATCAGAGTATTTACTGTAATCATTACCATAATCCATTGAGTTTAAGTAGTTAGCTTGTTTCTGCCAAGCTTTCATATGATTTCTCCAAGCATATTGGAAATCCTCAGGCATACCTGCATCACTAATGTTGCTTGAACGTCTTACATATTCACTGATAGCTTCACGATATTCGCTGTTGTTGTAAAGGTCAGATTCTGACATAGATGTATAACCATCTATTTTTCTGACTTTTAAGTTTCTGTAATATCCGTTACGAACATCTCTTCTGATCAGGTTTCTGATTTTATATTTTGCAGAACTATTATAATTGCTAACTTTATAAACCTGACTGGATGATTCAACTTTCGGGAAGCCAAATAATAATCCGACAACTGTGACTGAAAGACCGAATGTAACTATAAATGCGACTATTCCTGATAAAAACCTCATTAAACTCTCCTGTAAAAAAACTATTTGCTTTTTCTATTATGCTACATTGGGGACGAAAAATAAATAACTTTTTGCTTTTTTTGAAAATTAATTTTGGCAAAAGTAAGTTTTATAAATTAAATTACTTAAATGCGTCCGCAAGATATAATTACGAAGAAACGCGATGGCGAAAGGTTGTCTAAAGATGAGATTTTTTCTTTTATCGAAGGCGTAACCGATGAATCATGGGCAGATTATCAGATAACAGCCTTAATAATGGCTATGTATCTGAACGAATTGAATTTGGAAGAACAATCATTTATTACGCAAGCAATGCTTGAATCCGGTGATGTTTTAGACTTCTCTGATGTTGAGAAACCAAAAGCCGATAAGCATTCAACAGGCGGAGTAGGTGACAAAACTTCTTTGATTATTGCACCAATTGCAGCGGCATGTGGTCTTGCTGTTCCAATGATTTCAGGGCGTGGGCTTGGGCATACAGGAGGGACTTTAGACAAACTCGAATCCATTGAAGGTTTTAACGTCAATCTCACAACTAAGGAATTTAAAGAAATTGTCAGAACTTGTGGTTATGCAATGGCTGGACAAACGGCTGAAATCGCACCTGCTGACAAAAAGATTTATGCCTTACGTGATGCAACAGCAACAGTTTCTACCATACCTTTGATTGTAGCTTCAATTATGTCCAAAAAACTTGCAGAAGGCTTGGATGTGCTTGTCTTGGATGTAAAAACGGGAAATGGAGCTTTTATGGCTCAAATGAAAGACGCTCAAAGACTAGCCAAAGCAATGGTTGATACCGGAAATTCCTGTGGCGTGAAAACCGAAGCATTAATCACGGATATGAATCAGCCTTTGGGGAAATTTGTTGGTAATTCTTTGGAAGTTTACGAATGCATAAAAGTTTTGCGGGGCGAGTGTGTCGAAGGAATGCAGGAAATGATGGATGTTTCGACTGAATTAATTGTTCGTATGCTTTTAATGTCTGGGCTTGCAAATTCTGAAAACGAAGCTAAATCTAAAATTAAAGATGTGTTGGCAAGTGGTGAAGCATTTGAAAAATTCAGGCAAAATGTTGAGCTTCAAAATGGAAGTACAAAGGTTTGTGATGATCCTGAACTTTTAGTAGACAAAGAATTATTAAAATTTGAAATCGAATCATTAAATGATGGATTTGTTAATGAAATACAAACTACCAAGATTGGTTCGGCAATTTGTGAAATCGGTGGCGGAAGGCTCAAAGCCGAAGATTCGATTGATGCAAAAGTTGGCTATCAGTGCGAATTAAAGTTAGGAAATAAAGTGAATAAAGGGGATGTTCTCGGTGTTTTATATTGCCGAAATGAATCACAAGTAAATTCGATTAGCGAAAAACTGCAAAATTCGTATAAAATATCTGATGAACAACCCGAAAAACTAAATTTAATAAAAGAATTAATCTCTTAAAATTTATGAACATAAAAAATGTTTTCAAGTTCACAATGATTTTGACTGCTCTTTTTTTGGTTTCTTCTTGTGTCAGAACAGAAGCTAGAAAAGATTGCAAGACTAAGGTTGGAATCGTCTTTGACATTGGAGGTAAGAACGACCGTTCTTTTAATGCTGCAGCTTGGAGCGGTGTTCAGAGAGCTGAGAAGGATATGGGCATTTGTTTATATGATGTAGAGCCCGGAAATCCAACCTCAATCGAACCCTCGATGCGTGCTTTTGCAGAAAAAGATTTTGATTTGATTATTGGCGTTGGCTTCGCACAAGGTCCGATCATGCAAAATGTTGCAAGAGATTATCCGAATATAAAATTTGCAATTGTTGACGGTGTAATCTTTGAAGAAGATGGCAAAACTCCAAAGAAAAATGTTGCCTCATTGGTCTTCAAAGAGCACGAGGGCTCATATTTGGTTGGAATGATCGCAGCGGCAAAATCTAAAAGTGGAGTTTTGGGTTTCGTTGGCGGAATGGATATTCCTCTCATACACAAATTTGAAACAGGTTATGAAGAAGGTGCTAAAGCTGTTAATCCCGAAGTTAAAGTTATTGCAAATTACGTAGGCGTGACTGACCACGCTTGGAACAATCCCGGAAAGGGAAAAGAACTTGCACTTGCACAAATCGAAAAAGGTGCTGACGTTATCTTCACTGCTGCCGGAAATTCAGGATTAGGGGCATTTGATGCAGTTGAGCAAGCTGGAAAATATCCTGATGGAAAAGCAAAAAAATTCGTGATAGGCGTTGATTCAAATCAAAATGGTGTAAAACCGGGATTTGTTTTAACTTCTATGGTCAAACGTGTTGATAATGCAGTTTACGATGTGGTCAAAGAGGTTAGAGAGGATAAGTTCAACGGCGGCTTCCACGTATTCGGTCTTGATAAAGACGGAGTCGCTTATGCTTTAGACAAATACAATAGTAATCTGATCTCTAAGGAAACACTACAAAAAGTAGAAGAAGCCAAGAAAAAAATTGTAGCGGGTGAAATAAAAGTCACAGATGCAATGGCTCAGTAAATTTTAGTATCAAGAATTGAGGTGTAATTTTGTTTAATAATTTAACATTTACTTCCATATTGTTAATCGTCATCGGATTTCTTTTATTAGCTTATGGTGGATGGTATTTTTATCGCTTTAGAGATTACACATGGGCAGCAGGAATGATTTCTCTTGGGATTGGGAATGGTTTATTTGGAGTAACAAATGGATTTACTGATTTAAGCCCAAAAGGACGCATCTTTATAAAAGTCGGGGTAACAGCTTTGATAGTTGGGGTGCTGGTTACTGGTTATGTGCTTTCAAGAAGAATATAGTGTCTCAGAAAAATCAGATTTATAATCTTTTTTCTATCAGTTATTTTGGGTTGCAAAATACGCGTCAACTTACTTTCAATAAATGCTCGAACTTAAAAACATTACAAAAACATTTGGGGATGTTGTTGCAAACGACAATGTTTCAATCAAAGTAGAACCTGGAACTATCCACGCAATCGTTGGAGAAAATGGTGCTGGTAAATCCACGATCATGCGTATCGCCTACGGTTTTTATGGCGAAGACTCTGGCGAAATATTTTTTGACGAGAAGCCAGTCAAAATTGATAATCCACACGATGCAATTGATTTAGGAATCGGTATGGTTCACCAGCATTTTATGTTGGTTGATACGATGACGGTTGCGGAAAACATAATTCTCGGAGCAGAAACAGGAAGTGTGGTTAATCTTGACTTGGATAAAGCTAATGAAGATATTTCTGCACTCTCAAATGAACTAAAACTCGGCATTAATCCAAAAGCTTACATTGAAGATTTATCAGTTGGACAGCAACAAAGAGTTGAATTACTCAAAGCACTTTATCGAAATGCTGAATTTTTGATTTTGGATGAGCCGACCGCAGTTTTAACCCCTCAAGAAGTAGAAGACTTCTTTGCAATTTTGCGACGTATGAAATCACAGGGAAAAACTATTGTTATTATCACGCATAAACTCGAAGAAGTTTTAGCAATTTCCGATGAAGTAACCGTTATGAGAGACGGTAAATCGGTCGGTTTTGTAGAAACCTCAAAAACAAGTAAAGAGGAGCTTGCCAAAATGATCGTTGGGAGAGAGGTTCTTTTGAGGGTTGAAAAAACTGATGCTCAGCCGAAAGAACCCGTTTTGGCAATGTATGATTATAAAATTAAAGGCAAACACGGGCTTGCAATTGATAACATTACATTTGATGTCCACGCAGGAGAAATTGTCGGTATTGCGGGGGTTGAAGGGAATGGACAAACGGAATTGATTGAAGCTATTGCAGGCTTAATTCCTATTCAAGACCAAAGCGGAAAAATACACTTTGAGGGAGATGATATTTCTAAACTTTCTGCCAGAAAAAGAAAGGAAATAGGCATTGGACACATTCCCGAAGACAGACACAAACGCGGACTTCTTTTAAATTCTGATCTTTCTGAAAATTCAATTTTAGGAGTTCACTACAGACCTCCGGCAACATCTTCATTGGGAATTTTAGATAGTGCCGGAATTAAAGAGCGTGTAACCGAAATTATTAATGATTTTGATGTACGTCCGCCAAAACCTGAATTAACGGCTAAATCTCTTTCGGGCGGAAACCAACAGAAATTAATTATCGGTAGGGAATTTGAACTAAATCCTAAATTACTGCTCGTTTCACAACCAACGCGTGGCGTTGACATTGGTGCAATTGAATTTATACATCGGAAATTGATCGAACTGCGAGATTCAGGAACAGCAGTTTTGCTTGTTTCAGCCGAATTGGAAGAGGTTACAGCTCTAGCAGATAGGTTAATTGTATTGCGTGAAGGAGAAATAGTTGGCGAAGTTGATCCTCAGAAAGCTACCGTTGAGGAAATTGGTTTATTAATGACAGGTGGAGATTAAAAGAATGAATTGGATAAAAACAGAAAATAGCAGATTTCTAGAGGAAGAAATTGTCGGAGTTCAATATCTACCAAGCAATTATTCCAGAACAAGCGATGAATTAATTGTGTCCTTACGTGGAGGCTCGCAATTACATTTTACAGGTGAGGAAGCAAGCCGACTGTGGACTAAATTGAGCGAATTGTTAGATAAATCAGTGGGGTAAAATTTAGAGAACTATTTACTATTCCAAATAGTTTCATCTTCTTGTTTAGGTAACCATCCTAAACCAAAACACTTACAGCCTATTCTATTTTGCTCAAAACCTATTTCGTCATTGATAGGATTTCTTCCCGTTCCTTTACACTCAGAACAATCATTATCTTCGTTAGACTGACGAGGCATTAAATCAATTAAATTTGAATACTCTCTTGCCGCGAGAAAATAAACTCTTCTTCGCATTCCTTGAAAACGTAGTTTGGTTTCATCAATAATTTCTATTTCTTCAAGATTTTCTATTGGGAAACACACTGTTTCACCGCTAATATTTAAGCCCCAAATATGCCCGAAATCCCCGACTAAAGGTAAAACATTTAATTCTTTGGAAATTTTTCTCAGGTCATAAATTGGGGTGACTTCATTTGAGTCAGTCTCAAAATCTGAAACATATTCATTGATTGCAAACTGAATATTTTCTGATAGTTTTTTACTGATTTTCATTTAGAGTTTATAAAGTTTCTTATCTTCTCAACCGCAGTTTCTAAATTTTCCATCGAAGTTGCATAAGAAAGACGTAGGAAACCATCTGCTCCGAATCCTTCTCCATCAGTTGTTACCACATGAGATTCATTCAAAATTTGATAGCCAAAGTCAGCTGAAGATTTAAATCTGTCACCGAGCAAACCTCTGACATCTACAAAGGCATAAAATGCTCCTTCAGGCATTGCAACCTTTAACCCTTCAATTTCTTGTAAAGCGGGTATAAACCAATCTCTACGTTTTTGATATTGGTCGAGCATTTCTCTGACTGCGTTTAGAGATTTTTCTTTATGCTCCAAAGCCTTTGCACAGCCGTATTGAACAAATGAAGTTGGGTGGGTTGCCGAATGACTTTGAAGTTTGATCATTTGCTTTGTCCAAGCTTCATTGGTGATAGTATAACCGATTCTCCAGCCCGTCATTGCATAAGTTTTTGAAAATGATCCTGCTACACAAACATACTCAAGATATTCTTTTGGTAAACTCGCACCTGAAAAGACTTCCGCCGGAGGATAAACAAAAAGCAGATAGCATTCATCCGTGATTACATAAACTCCTTTCTCAATACACACATCAAAAATCTTTATCATCTCATCACCCGGAATAACGCATCCGGTCGGATTATTCGGTGAATTGACTATGAGTAACTTTGTTTTGTCGGTGATAGCTTCCTTAACTTGGTCTGCTGTGAGAATAAAATCCGTTTCTTCCGTTTCAATATAAACATTTCTAGCTCCGCAAAAATTAACAACTTCGGGAAATGTGACCCAATATGGTTTTGGAAGCAGAACATCATCGCCTTGATTTACAATTGTCGCAATCGCATTAAAAAGCCCTTGTTTCCCACCACACGAAGCCGCAATTTCATTTGGGACAATGTTTGAGCCAAATTCTTCATTGTAAAAATTAGCGATTGATTCCCGATAAATTTTCATCCCACCGGCAGGCGTATATTTTGTCAAGCCTTTTTGTAAGCCTTCCCAAGCAAATTGCTTGATGAATTCGGGAGTGTCAAAATCAGGTTCACCGACGGTTAAATCAATTACTTTGTGTCCTTCTTCACGCAGACGTGTCGCTGCTTGAGCAGCTTTTAGCGTTGAAGAACCTTTCATTTTGTTTATATTTTCGGAAAAAGGGTTGGCGTTTGTCATAGATTCTAAAGATAACAAATTTTTAAGTTAAATAGTTATGAAACTTTATAAAATTATGTAACAGTTTTACTTATACCGCACAAATTATTTTTATTTAGACATTTGTAAATACTTGATGTTAGGATATTTACACAAATTTTAGAGAAATCAACTTCGAAAAGAAATCAATATGAAAACAAGAACTGAAAGTGACCTACTTGGTGAATTAGAAGTTCCAAGCGACGCATATTATGGCGTTCAAACACAGCGTGCGATTGAGAATTTCAAAATATCAAACTCAAAGTTAAGCGACAAACGCGAATTTATAAGTGCTTTGGGAGCGGTTAAAATTGCTGCTGTTCAAGCTAATTTTGAATTGAATCTCATAGAAGATGAGAAACTTGTTTCAGCAATTGTTGAAGCCGCAACAGAAGTGATGGGAGGAAAATTTGATGAACATTTTCCAGTAGATATGATTCAAGGCGGTGCGGGAACTTCTGTAAATATGAACGCCAATGAAGTCATTGCAAATCGTGCGTTAGAAATTCTCGGATATGAAAAAGGTGATTATTCAATTGTCTCACCAAACGACCACGTTAACCTTTCGCAATCAACAAATGATGCTTATCCAACGGCACTACGGCTAACGATTATTAGTGTCAACAAAAAATTAGTTGCAGAATTGGAAAATTTGATAGAAGCTTTTCGCAAAAAGGGAAGCGAATTTTCTGATGTTGTAAAGATGGGACGGACGCAATTGCAAGACGCTGTTCCAATGACTTTGGAGCAAGAATTTGAAGCTTATGCGGTTACTTTGAGTGAAGAAGTTTTGCTCCTAAATCGTATGAGTGATTTGCTGTTGGAAATCAATATGGGAGCGACAGCAATTGGAACTGGAATTAACTCAGTTCCGGGTTATGCATCTTTATGCACACAAAAACTTGCTGAAGTAACAGGTGAAAAATTTGTGCTTGCAAGCAATTTAGTTGAAGCAACTCCTGATACGGGGGCGTTTGTAGTTTATTCCTCAGCGTTGAAGAGGTTTTCGCTAAAACTTTCCAAAATTTGCAATGATTTGCGTCTTCTTGCTTCCGGTCCAAGGGCGGGACTCGGCGAAATAAATCTGCCCGAAATGCAGCCCGGCTCATCAATTATGCCCGGGAAAGTTAATCCTGTAATTCCCGAAGTTGTTAATCAAGTTTGTTTCAAGGTAATCGGCAATGATTTGACAGTTGCGTTCGCATCAGAAGCAGGGCAATTAGAATTGAATGTGATGGAGCCAATAATGATTCATAGCATTTTGGAATCCATCGAGCTTTTAATAAATGCAATGGTAGCTTTGCGTGAAAAATGCGTAGATGGAATTACTGCAAATAAAGAAGTTTGCTATGAAATGGTCAAAAACAGTATTGGTATTGTAACGGCTTTAAATCCATACATCGGATATAAAACTAGCACGAAAGTTGCTAAAGAAGCATTGGAAACAGGCGAAAGTGTTTATGATATTGTTTTGAGAAAAGAACTACTTTCAAAAGAAAAACTTGACGAAATTTTAGATCCGCGACATATGATTTCTTCTCATGAGTTTTAATTTTTGAAAACTCTCTCAGTCATTTTTTCTTCGATTACTCTTGGAACTAATCCTTCGACTTTTCCCCCTAATGTGAAAACTTGTTTCAAAAGTCTCGATGAAACATAAGAGTATTCTTCTGCTGCCATCAAGAAAACTGTCTCAATGTTGGGAGCTAAACGTTTGTTCATTAAAGCCATACGCCGTTCGTATTCATAATCGGAAACTGCACGAATTCCACGAATAATTGCATTTGCTTCTTTGTCTTTTGCGTATTCAACAAGTAATCCCTGAAAGCTATCAACAATCAAATTGCATTCTTTTGAATCAACTTCAGTCAAGACTTTTTCGATCATTTCACACCTTTCTTCTGGTGAGAACATAGGGTTTTTATCGGGATTATTTAAAACACTGATGATTATCTCATCAAACAAATCAATGCTTCGTTCAATTACATCAAGATGTCCTATTGTTAAAGGGTCAAATGAACCAGGAAAGATTGCTCTTTTCATATTTCATTTATCATTTATCACCTATCGTCTAAACCGCAAATAATAAATGACAAATGCATTTTTTTATGATGTTTAAAATTTCTCTTTCAGAAGCTTTTTCGCGTTAGCTTCAGCTTCTTCATATTCAGGTAGATAATCAGGATTTGGCTTCATATTCAAGACTTTATCAATCATCTTTTTCGCCTCAGCCTTTTTACCAACTACTAAATAAGCTTCTGCCAAATGAACATAGAGATATGCATTTTCTTTTTCTAATTCAAGCCCTTTTTCGTAGTATTCGATTGCCTTTTCTGCACTTCCGCCACCCAGTCCGCGTGAGCCCATTTCTAATTGTCCGAGTCCATCATAAGCACTCGCACCTTGATAGCCTGGGTCTATTTCAATGACCTTTTTCATTGAGCTACGAATGTTATCAAGGGATGTTACACCAACCGTAATAGGACTTCTTTTTGCTTGTTCTCCGAGAATTGCCGCATACCAAAGATGTCCATCAGGTTTATTCGGTTCCATACGTTTAGCTATCTTAGCTGCGGACAGACCTTTTTTCAGAACTTTTTCTGCTTCTGCTTCGGGAACTGCTTTACGACTACCTAGGAAAAAGCTCATACGGGCATATTTCCATTCAACCTCGTAATTTCTATTGTCCATATCTCTAGCTTGTTCAAGTGCTTTAATTGCTTGGCGAGCTTTATCTAAATCCTTACGCTGTTTGAAAAGTTTCTCAGCTTTAGCGATTGCTTCTGCCGGAGCGACACTTGGTTTTTGTGATTCCAGTTCAGTATCAGCCTCACTGTAAGAAGCACAAGAAATTGATAGAAGAATTGAAAAAGTTAGGACGACAAGAAATTTGTGTTTATACATTGTAATTACATTTTTACTTCAATTTTGAAGTTTTTTCTAAAATTGACAAGTTTTGCTTGCTTTCTAGTTACTAAAAGGTTAAATCTTTGGTATATTCATTATTTTTAATTTCAAACGAAAGATTATCTATTTTAGGCATAATGACAAAAAAATCACAAGCGGCATCATTCTATGATCTGGAAGGAACACTTGTCAGCACAAACCTCGTGCATACGCTTGGTTTCTACGCACGTCGCCAACAAGGATTATTTTCAACCATCAAAAAGAGCGTCAGCACACTTGCTAAATTACCTATGTTCGCAGTGACCGATCTTTATTCCCGAAATGTATTTAATGAATACTTTTTTCAGAGTTATAAAGGCGAATCAGAGGATAGACTACGCTATTTTGCAGAAGAATTATTTGAAGATGTTTTAAAACCAGCGATTTTTGAAGGAACTCCAGACCTTATTGACAAATCAAAAAAGCTTGGACACAAGCAGATTTTAGTTACAGGGGCATTGGATTTTAGCGTTGCACCGCTAGCTAGTTATCTAGGAATGGATGTTTTTGCTGCTAATCGTCTGGAATTTGTAAACGGAATTGCCACGGGAAGAATCTTACCTCCAGTGATGGCTTCAGCAACCAAAGCGACGTGGATTAGAACTTTTGCTGAAGAAAACGACATAAACCTTTCTGATTCTTATGCTTATTCAGACAGCATCTCAGATTTACCTATGTTGTCCATCGTCGGGCATCCGGTTGCGGTTAGCCCCGATTTTCGACTTAAACAAACAGCCCTTCAGCACGATTGGGCAATTTTAGATTTAACTTAAAAAAATTATGAAAAGTATTAAAGTATTATTAGCAGTAATTTGTCTTTCTGTTCTTTTATCAGCTTCAAACGTTTCAAAAGCTGATGATAATAAAAGTTACCCAGAATCAAAAATAATCGATGCTGAAAAGCTTATCAAAGACGTTAAATATCTCTCTTCAGACGAATTAAAAGGCAGAGAAGCAGACACCCCTGAAAATGCGATTGCCAGAGAATACGTTGTTAAAAGATTTAAAGAATCAGGCATTAAGCCATTTAATAATGACTATCTTCAAAAGTTTACATTCAAAAACAGACAGGGCAAATCTTATAATGCAACAAACGTATTAGGCTACATAAAGGGCAAAAAAAATCCAGACAAATACATCGTGATTACAGCTCATTTTGACCATGTCGGCGTTCGCAACAATGAAATCTACAACGGGGCTGATGACAACGCATCTGGAACTGCCGCTTTATTTGCGATAGCCAAATATTTCAAGAAAAAGAAACCAAAACACTCCTTACTATTTATTGCACTAGATGCCGAAGAAAAAGGCTTGCAGGGAGCAAGATACTTTGTTGATAACCCAACAGTTCCGTTAAAAGATATCGTATTAAATGTCAATATGGATATGATTTCCCGCAATGACAAAAATGAACTCTACGCCGCCGGAACTTTTCATTATCCCCAGCTGAAAAAATACTTAATACCCGTTCAGAAAAAAGCAAAAATTAAACTTCTATTCGGACATGATGATCCAAAATTAGGACGCGATGATTGGACTTTTTCATCCGACCATGGACCGTTCCATCGCAAGAAGATTGCATTTATTTATTTTGGAGTTGAAGACCACAAAGACTACCACAAGCCGACTGATGATTTTGAGAATATTCAACCGAAATTTTACGTAAATGCGGTTGAAACAATAGTGATAGCAATCAAAGAGATAGATAAGAATTACAAAGTGGGTTAATACATTCTTTTGTTGAATGAGTATGAAAATAAAATTCTTATGGATAAAGTAACTAAATTCTCAATTGTCGGTCTCGCAATACTATTAACCTTATGTTTTGGGTTTGTAATGTTTGTGAATTATCAAAAAAATGTTGACCGACTTTTCGCAAAATTTGAATATCAACTAAAAAACAAAGAGTTTAAATCTATGTATGCTCAAAGTTCTGATTTCATTAAAGTCAGAATGACTGAACATGAGTTTGTCGAGAAAATGCATAACATCTTGAATAAATTGAAACAAATTGATCCGAATCTTAAATTTACTAGAGACAAAAGTTGGGAAAATACTCATCCTGAAGGATTTTGGGAAGAACAAGAACTGATTGTAACAACTCAAAATATAAAGAAAGACGAAGATTTATCAGCTTTCGTTCATATTTATTGGAATGACAGTGGATGGTTTCCAAATTTTGAAAATATAAGCGTTGGGCAAAGCACAGATGAAAATTCAAACTGGTCTGAAAAATTAGAATTCAAAGGCTTTCAAGAACGGACAAAATAACTTATGGCATTACAGCTAAGACGAAAAACACACGAATCAGTTATATATATTGACCGCGACTCGGCACCTAGGATTATGCCGTTTGGTGAGGATTTTATTTTGGAAGATATTCCTATCGGGACGCGGGTGATTTATCCGAATCCACCGATTAAAGGTTTGCCAAATCGGGAGGCGGCGATACGTTATGCGGTGAATAATCCGATTGATGCAAAACCGCTTTACGCACAGCTTGAGCCGGGAATGAAGGTGACGATTGCGATGGACGATATTTCGTTGCCACTTCCGCCGATGGCTACGCCCGATGTTCGGCAGACGATGCTCGAAGTCGTATTGGATATGTGTTATGCGAACGGCGTTGATGATATACATTTGATTATTGCCAACTCTTTGCACCGCAAAATGACCGAATGGGAAATGAAACGTATGGTCGGAAACACGATTCACAATGCGTTTTATCCTGACCGTTATTACAACCACGATGCCGAGGATGATGAAGGATTAGTTACGCTTGGACACACTAAGCATCACAAAGAGCCTCTACGTGTAAACCGTCGGGCGATGGAATCTGATCTGCTGATTTATCTGAACATCAATTTAGTTCCGATGGACGGCGGACATAAATCGGTTGCGGTCGGGCTTTGCGATTACGAATCTCTGCGTGCCCACCACGAACCGCAGACGATCATTGATTCGGATTCATATATGTATCCGCCCGATTCGGAGTTAAATCATAAAGTTCACAGACTCGGAAAATTGGTTGATGACAATTTGAATGTTTTCCATATCGAAACGGCTTTGAACAACAAAATGTTTGACGAAGGTTACGACATTTTGACTAAAAACGAAGACGATTTTGATTTTACAGATCGTATGAAATGGGAAGCGATGAAACGCTCTTTTTCAAAATTGCCACGCAAAGCGAGACGCAAAATGCTCCACGCAATTCCCGCACAATATGAAGTAATTGCTTGCTATGCGGGCGAAACGGAAAAAGTCCACGACAAAATTTTAGAAAAAAACTATCAGCAGTATATTGTTCCCGTAAAAGGTCAGTGCGACATAATGATAACGGGCATTCCCGACATTTCGCCGTATAACGTTTATTCTGCTTTGAATCCTCTGCTCGTACAGGTGATGGCACTCGGTTATCACTACAATATGTACAAAAACAAGCCACTCATTAAAAAAGACGGCGTAATGATTATCACGCATCCGTGTTTTGACGAATTCGACCACGATTTTCATCCAAGTTACATAGAATTTTTCCATCGTTTATTGCCCGAATCGCGGGATGCTTTTTATTTGCGAGAAAAATACGAACGCGAATTTGCCGAAAACCCTGCTTACATTGAAATGTATCGCCGCGGCAACGCCTATCATCCGGCACACCCGTTCTTTATGTGGTACTGGGGCGAAAACGGTCGCCAACACGTCGGCAAAGTAATCGTCGCCGGAGCCGAAAACGCACACATCCCTGAAATTTTGGGTTGGGAAAGAGCCGACAATTTAACCGAAGCAATCGCCATGGCAAGAAGCTATATGGGCAGAAACGCTGAAATTTCAATGTTGCATCAACCTGTGATTGCGTTGTGTGAGGTAACAGATTAGTAAGTAAAATAAGTATGATAATTAATTAACTCCCACTGTGAGGTTTATCAGTAGGGCAGAGATCAAATTGTAAAAGGAGGTTTTTGCTTTTGAATAAAAATAATAAAAATGATTCAACAAAAAATGAAAATGATGAATTCTCAAATCAACACGCGGTTAATAAAGATCAGTTAGATAATGATGATTTGAAAAACTCTCAAAACAAAAAACTAAGTAAACTTGAGTCTTTAACTAAAGGATTCAGAACTCGAGCTGAAAATAAAAGGAGAATCAGTTACTACTGCCTTGCTTTAATTATATTTTTGATTTTTGTAGGTATATCGCTTTTTCTTTACGCAGGACAATTAGTAACTAATGAATCGAAAATTGAAGAGAATTTAATTAATTCAAGAAGAAAAGAAATTGATGAAAACATTGAAAAAGTGAATCGTGAAATAAAAAATGAAATAACGGATATGCAGAAGGAGTACGAAGATAAACAAAAAAATAACTTGATTATTAATAAAACTTCAGAAAAAGAATTTAAGGAAAAAATAGATAAACTAAAGAAAATTAAAACAGATAATTGGGAAATTAGTATTAAAGAAAAAGATGTATTGGTAAGTTCTTTGAAGAAGTTGAAAGATCGGGAAAATCAAAAACAACCTCTGCAACTGCAAAGAGCAGAATTATTTCAATTGATTTCTACTGTAGTCACAAGGTTTGGAGTTGTTATTCTCTTACTTTTCTTAGTTAAAATTTTAGTGCCACTATATAAATATAATACAAAACTCTCAGCGTTTTATGATGCTAGAGCAGATGCTGTTGAATTATTTACAATTAAGAATGAAGAAATAAATGAAGATTCTTTGGAAATAATAATGCGAATACTTTCCCCGGACGGAGTTGATTGGGGAAATTCTCCAAATACGCCGACAGATAAAACTATTGATTTGGCAAAAAGCATTGTTGACCGTACAAAGTAAGAATATTTAAGTTTGAACAAATAAATTAATGAAATTATCAATAACTGAAATTTATAAAAATAAAACACTGTTGTTTATCGCAGATAGTTTGGGGGATTTTGAAAATAAAAAAAGCCGACGAAGGGAGCAATACATTTAGTAACAGAAATGAATAGAAAAAACACAAAATGTAAAACGTGTTTTTTTGAAATTGGAAAGTTTTTAATTTGGGGGGGATTTATCTTCTTCTCTTTAAGTCTTTCGATTCAAGCTCGTATTGGAGTCATCTTGATGGAATCAATACCCGGAACTGCCGGGTATGTTTCCCAGGGCGGACATTCCGCTATTTTTCTTTCTGAGACTTGCACGGATGATTTTGTGAGTTTACGTCCTTGTACTGCCGAAGATGAGGTTTGGGGAGTTATTGTTGAAAGAACGGCTAGTTTTAGTAAAAAAGCAAAATATGATTGGCTGGCTATGCCGATTGATATTCGATTTTTTGCTTTATCAAAAGAGAAAAAAGCTCCGCTTATTATCAATAGTCATATAAGGAAAAAGCTTATTGAAAATTTTTATTTTAATAACTCGAAATTCAGAAAAATGGTAGTAAATTCCGATCCTGAATTCGAAAAAGGAATGAAACTTGAAAAAGGATATCGAATTCCAATAGGTCGATGGCAAAATTTCTTTGGGGCAAGACTTCGCCGATCTATGTATATCGTTTGGATCAATGACAAAACGGGTGAAAAGGAAAATGAACTTGTCAAAGCGATCAATGGCTTCTCTAATCGCCCTAAATACAGCACTTTATTATTTCTTTTTGCCGGAAATTGTTCGAAATGGGTAAAAAAATCATTGTTTCAAATTGATGGTATGAAGGAAGCCGGATTCAGCCATAATTGGACGGGAGATGGTTTTTTCACAAGCCCGAAAGGTATGACTGAAGAAGCATTTAATGCTGCCAAAAAATTAATGGCTAAAGATCGAAATGTTTTTGTAACGGTAGAGTTTTTGCCACAAATTCCCGGAACCTTTCCCGAAAGTAATGAACCGCTTTATGTTGTAGAGAGCGTATTTAAAAACAAGCTTGTTTATCCAGTAATTGCTTATTTTCATCCAATTGTATTCCTTGTTGGAAAATTTTATTTTCAATTTATAAAACGGTTTTTCATTCAAAAGAAATATCGTTCTTACTTTAATTTCGAAGCAGCAACATTAACTGTCAAAAATAAAAGTCGAGGGGCAAACAAGACCCTAAATGAAAGGAAATTAAGAGAACTAAGGGATTCTTTTTTCGGTTCAAAATATTGGTGGAAACAGAAAAAAAATCATTTTCAAAGCATTCTTCAAAAAGCAGAAGCTGCTAGATTTATTACCAATATAAAACATGTAAAAAAAGGGAAGTTATTGAGGGAATTAGTGGATTACAAGGCTGATTTGGAATTCGACTCAAGTGGTAATCCTTGGCTGGTTCGAACCGATGAAAACGGTGAGATTATCAGAACAGGCTTAACGATGGAAACTGTTTCGAAAGGAAATTTAAGATTAGGATTTCAAATACTATTGGCTCGAATTCAATGGCAATTTAAACAGAAAAAACGAGATCGAAGAATAATAAAGAAAGATTTTCAAACTGAATGGAATAAATTGATTGAAGTCGCGAAGAAATTAAATCTAGAAAAAACAGTAATGCAATAAAGCGATTTTTAAGTATCAGAGATTTAACTTAGATAGAATAATGAAATTATCACCAACCGAAATATATAAAAATAAAACTATCTTTTTCATCGGCGGGACGGGCTTTGTTGGGAAGGTCGCACTTTCGATGTTGCTTAATAATTTTCCCGATGTGGGGAAAGTTTACATGATTGTGCGGGCGAGGAATCAGGAGGAATCTTTGAATCGTTTCTGGAATTCCGTTGTGCCTTCGCCGACGTTTGACCCTTTGCGAGAAAAACATGGCGATAAGTTTGAAGAGTTTATTCGTGAAAAGGTTACACCGATAAATGGCGATGTTTCGGCGGATTTTCTTGGGATGGAAGAAGAACAAGCCAAGGAAATAATGTCGGAATGCGATGTGATTATCAATTCGGCGGGGAATGTTACTTTTAATCCTCCGCTTGAATCGGCACTTCGCACGAACGTTACGGGAACGAATAATGTAATTGGTTTAGGGAGAATGATGAAGCGTCCTTGTCTTGTTCACGTTTCGACCTGTTTTGTAGCTGGAAAACGAAGCGGTGCGATTTGGGAAAACGAAGATGTTGTTGGTTATTTTCCACGTAAACGCGAACTCAAAGGAACGACGTTTGACGTTAATCAAGAGATTAAGGATTGTGCGAGGATTTCCGAACAGGCAAGAAGTGAAGCGGATGATGCTGTAAATATTGCTAAGTTTCGTGAAGCGGCAAGAGCAAGACTGAATGAAGAAGGACGTGATTTGGATGATGCTAGAGCTGTAAAATCTGCAATTTTCCGAGAAAGAAAAATGTGGATTCGTGAACGCACGACTGAACTTGGCGAAGAGCGTGCGGATTATTGGGGATGGACGAATATTTATACCTATTCAAAATCTCTCGCAGAGCAAATTGTTGCCCAACAAGACGATATCATAAAAACTCTCGTGCGTCCTTCAATTGTTGAATCATCAGTAAATTATCCTTTCCCTGGTTGGAATGAAGGTTTTACAACAACCGCACCTCTTATTTTAATTGCACTCCGAGGTCAGCCGATTATTCCTGTTAATGAAAAACTCGTGCTTGATATTGTTCCCGTTGATATGGTTGCGGGAGCAATGCTTGGAGCGGCAATGGAGGCGATGGTTAATGAAGAACCACCGTTAGTTTTTCAAGCAGCAACAGGCGATTCGAATCCAAATGATATGAAGCGAATCGTCGGACTCGTAGGGTTATACAAACGCGAACATTACAAGAAAAAAGACACGGGAAATTCGCTTGTCAATCGTTTTCACAAAATAGTCGAAACTTCACCCGCAACACAGAAAGGTTATGAATTAACCTCGACTCCAATGCTTAACAGGATGGCAAAAGCGGCGAACTCTGCTCTTGATAGAGTTACACCTGAATGGGGCGGAGGTCGCTTAACAGATATCGTTGCTGATGTAAAAAAAGGCATCGACGAATTTGAACGCACAACGCAGGAAACAATGGATGCGTTCGAGATGTTCAAGCCGTTTATGGTGGACAACGAATACAATTATCGCTCCGACCATGTGCGAGATTTGATGTCGAAAATCAAAAAGAGCGAAAAAGATTTGCTTCCCTGGTATCCAGACAAAATTGATTGGTACGATTATTGGCTCAAAGTACATTTCCCAGGCTTGCGAAAGTGGGTTCTGCCTCAGTTAGAAGAAGACTTAAAAGCGGTCGAGCGACGAGAATATACATACAAAGATTTGGGTGATTTGTTCGACACAGCAACAAAGCGTTTTCCGACTCGTGTTTCAATGAAAATTGAGCGAAACGGTCGCCTTGAACAATATACTTACGAAGATGTGCGAGAATTGGCTTTGCGTGCGGCAGGTTTCTTAGCTCACAAAGGAATTAAGCAAGATGATCGTGTGATTTTGTTCTCGCACAACATGCCTGAATGGGGATTGACCTATTTCGGAATCATCAAGGCTGGAGCGACTGCAATTCCAGTTGATCCTGCGAGTACGGTTGATGAAATTATCAATTTTGCAACGGCAGGCGAGGCTTCGGCGATTGTGATAAGTCCGAAATTATTAGAAGACAATCCCGAACTTGAAGATAGATTCAAAAAGGAAAAATTGGATGTTGCGATTTACACTTTTGAAGATGTTTTCGATATGCCATCGGAAACGGAAGAAGCAAAACGACTTGCTTTATTACCAAAACGAATTTTAGCAACTTCGCCTGCATCTTTGATTTTTACTTCGGGAACAACGGGAACACCAAAAGCCGTAATGCTTTCCCACAAGAATTTTACAGCGATGGTTTCGATGCTTTCATCCGTATTGGAAATGTCGGTTGAAGATGGTGTTTTGTCAGTTCTGCCGATGCATCATACATTTGAATTTTCAGCAGGTTTTTTGACTCCATTTACCAATGGCACACAGATGCGTTATCTCGAAGAATTATCTTCGGATGAACTCGCACGAGCAATTGAAAATGGTCACGTCACTGGAATGGTTGGCGTTCCAGCACTTTGGGAAATGTTGCATCGTCGAATTAAAACACGCTTACGAGATCGTGGTGATTGGATTGCTGACATTGCCGATAACATTATTGATTTCAACGCTTGGTTACGTGACAACACGCCGTTTAATCTTGGTCCGGTTGTCTTTTTCCCAATTCACGAAGGAATGGGCGGACGTATGCGTTATCTGATTTCTGGCGGTTCGGCACTTTCAGAAAAAGTCCAAAAAGATTTGCACGGACTCGGTTTTAACGTCCTCGAAGGTTACGGTTTGACGGAATCTTCGCCCGTTTTAACCGTTACTCGTCCTCAAAATGAATTGATAAAAGGAAGCGTCGGAAAACCTCTTCCAGGTGTTGAGGTGATGATTGACGAACCCGACAGCAAAGGTGTCGGCGAAGTTCTCGCACGTGGGCAAAATGTAATGCTTGGCTATTACAAAAATGATGATGCAAGCAGTGAGGCTTTGACAGATGATCGTTGGCTCAGAACGGGTGATTTGGGAAGACTTGATGAGGATGGAAATCTATACATTGTCGGACGTTCAAAAGACGTCATCATTGATTCAAACGGTAAAAATATTTATCCAGACGAAATTGAAGATTTATATGATAAAAGTGATTTTATCAAGGAATTATCGGTTGTCGGTTTGCCCGATGAACGTGGTGGCGAAAAAGTCGCTTGTCTTGTCGTTCCAGACTACGAAAAAGACATTTCTCTAACCCGCAGAGAAACAAACAAAGCTGTTGAACAGCATTTTCGTGAAGTTTCGGCAACTCTGCCGTTTCACAAACGAGTTCAGATTTTGCACACAACTCCATTTGAATTGCCTCGAACAGCAACTCGAAAAGTTAAGCGTCCTGAAGTTGTCGAAATGATTGAGACACTAGAAAATCGTTCGAAAACAAAGACAAAAGAAATCGTCGAAATCAAAGGTGATGACAATGTTTTGTGGATTCGCAAAATCGTCGCCAGCGTTTCTAGCAGTCCGCTTTCAGAAGTTTCTTCAAATTCGCGTCTAGTTGACTTAAATTTTGATTCGCTGATGTTTGTCGAACTTCAAGGTGCAATCGAAGACAGTGGCGGACGTGTTTTATCGGCAGACGAATTAACCGAAGTTCAAACAGTCAATGAAATTTTAGCGGTTGTCCAAAGAGTTGATAAATCCAAGAAGATTGTTGACGAACCAAAGGCAGAGAATAAAAAGGATGATGAAATTCATATTCCTTCAATTGTCAAAAACGTAGGAAATCGAATCGTCAGTTTTGCACAAAAAACTCTTTATGAAAATGTCCTTGAAACAACCATTGAAGGTCGTTCAAACGTCCCACCGCACACGAATTTTATCGTGTCGTCAAACCACGCATCTCACCTCGATATGGGGTTGATAAAGTATTCGCTTGGCGATGATGTTGCTGACCAAACAGTTGCCGTCGCCGCGGCTGATTACTGGTTCGACACAAAGTATAAACGTGCTTATATGAACAATTTTACAACGCTTGTTCCAATCGAGCGTTCGGGAAGTTTGCGAACATCGCTCCGCCACGTAACCCAAATCCTAAAAGAAGGCTATAACTGTTTGATTTTTCCGGAAGGAACACGTTCATTGACTGGTGAAATGGAAGAATTCAAACCAGTTATTGGCTATTTAGCACTAAATGAGAAGGTTGGTATTTTGCCGCTCTATTTATCGGGAACATTCGATGCTTTTCCGAAAGGTACGACAGTTCCAAAATACGAAAAAGTTGGCTCAAAAGTCGGTGCAATGGTGGGAAGGTTTTTAGAATATGAAGAGCTCGCCGAAATGACCGAGGGAATTCCAAATACCGAAAGTTATCGCCTTGTTGCCGCTAGAGTTCAACATGAGGTTGAAAATATGAGAGATGGAAAAAGGGACGAATTTGATGTCAAAGCTGTCCGCAAAAGATGGAGGGCAGAGAAGCGGAAAACAAAAAAGAAAAAGCCGATTATTGATGAGTAAGGCGATTTTGATAGTCTATAAATTAGAGCAAAAATTTGTTTCTAAGAAATAATATATTTAAATCGTTCAGAGGGAAGTAAAAAATGATAAATGGAAGTAATAATGGAAATTCTGTTAATGCAGAGAAAAACGGCAATGAAAACCAAATAGAAGTTAAAATTGCCGAAATTAAAAAAGTTGCGGAAGGCACAAATACATATTCTTTTGAAAAAATAGATGGTGGAAAATTACGGAATGTTGATGCAGGTTCGCATATTGATTTGTTTCTAGCAAACGGAATGATTCGTCAATATTCTTTAACCAAAGCAGGTGACGAATTAAGTAGTTATACAGTTGCAATTAAAAGAGATAGAGAGAGCCGAGGCGGTTCAGTTTTTATTCACGACAATTTTAAAGTTGGAGAAACTTTAAAGATTAGTAATCCAAGAAATAATTTTGCACTTGATGAAAATGCAGATGAGACGGTTTTGATTGCTGGCGGAATTGGTATTACACCAATTATGGCAATGATTAGACGTTTGGAAGCCTTGGGAAAAAGTTGGAAACTTTATTACGCCAATAGAACAAAATCAGAGACAGCGTTTTATGATGAGTTGAGTGAATATCCACAAGTTAAATTCCATTTCGATGATGAAAGTAATGGAGTCTTGGATATCGCTTCGATAATTTCAAGTGAATCAGATAAAGCAAGCTTTTATTGTTGTGGACCTTTGCCAATGCTTGAAAACTTTGAAGAAAATACAAAACATCTTCCTTCTGAGCAAGTTAATATTGAATATTTCACAGCTAAAGAAGAAGTAGCAACCGAAGGCGAATATACAGTTGAACTTTCTCAAGAGGGACAAACTTTTTCGATTGAAAAAGGCAAAACTATTCTTCAAACGCTATTGGATAATGAGATTGAAGTAGATTATGGCTGTGAGGCAGGCGTCTGTGGAACGTGCGAAACTAGATTAATTTCTGGAATTCCAGATCATCGTGATGAAGTTTTAACTGATGCTCAAAAAGAATCCAATTCATTGATAATGATCTGTTGTTCAGGTGCTAAAAGTGAAAAACTTGTATTAGATATATAGAAATATGAGTGCTGATTCAGATAGAAATGTTATTTATTATTTTTAAAGTAATTAAGGTTTAGATGGCAAAAAATTCGAAAGCATTAGCAAAAACAAAAAACAAAATCCTAATCACTGGCGGAACTGGATTTCTAGGGACTCATATTGTTCGGCAGTTTCTTGAGGCAGGTGAGAATAATCTCCGAGTGATGGCTTCGAGTATACCAGTCTGGATGCAAGATGAAGGCGTTGAAGCGTGTGTCGGTTCAGTTACGGATGAGAAGGATGTTGCGGAAGCAGTGAAAGGTGTTTCGGCGATTTATCATCTTGCGGGGAAAGTTTCGCGGGATAATGATGATGCCGTGCAGATGAACAAAATTCACGTACAAGGGACGCGGATTTTGTGCGAAGCGGCGAAGGAAGCAGGTGTTAAGACTTTTGTTTTGGCATCTTCGAGTGGGACGATTGCGATTTCGGAAGACGAAGAAATTTTTGATGAATCTTATGAACCACCTCTTGATTTAGTTTCGAGGTTTTCTTACTACGCATCGAAACTTTATCAAGAACGAACAGCACTCAGAGATTTTAATGGCAAGGGATTGAAACTTGTTATTTTGAATCCTTCTTTATTACTCGGAACTGGCGATGAGCGTTTGAGTTCGACAAAACCCGTTTTAGATTTTCTTGCTAGAAAAATTCCTTTTACACCTTCGGGTGGTTTGAATTTTGTTGATACAAGAGATGTCGCAACTGCTTTCATTAACGCACTTGAAAATGGAAGACATCAAGAGAAATACTTGCTCGGTGCGGAAAATATGAAGTTTGAGGAGTTCTTCGGACGGTTAGAGAGATTATCGGGAATTTCTGCTCCGATGTTGCGAGTTCCAAAAGCCATTTCAGTTCCTGCGGCTGGAATCATTGACTCGTTTTTCAAAAACTGGGACAAAACTCCGCCGTTTGAAGCAAAAGAAGTTGAGCAGGCAGAATTATTTTGGTATTTCGATTCTTCCAAAGCAAAAGAGGAATTAAAGTTTGAACCACGCGATCCGCAGGAAACTTTGAATGACACGATCAAGTATCTTCGTCAAAATTTTCTCGGTGAAGGAGTTTTTGAGTAAAATAGTTCAATTCCAAAATAGTTACAGTATAGAGAAAAAAGAAGATTATATTGATTCTTGAACTGTATTAAAATGGAACTACCATATCCAGTACTGGCTTATCGAAAGAAAGTGGGTTACTCAATATGATATTATGATCAAAAAGTTTTAAATTGTTGCTTATTTGGATTACACACATGCATTCTTACACTTGGAGATTTAGTAATGATAAAAAAATATAATATCGGAGTAACAATAGTATTTCTTACATTAAGCTCATTTGTATTCGGTCAGACAAATAAGAATGGACAAGACCCTCTTCCGAATGATCACCTTAAGAGAAAACAAAAAATTGCGAAAGAAAGTAAAGGCGGGAGCAATAGGGTAACTTCAATTTTCAGGCGACCTAATTCTAATCCAGACAGTCCATCTCCAGTCAGAAGAAATAGGAATAAAAATGATCTGCCCACAATAACAAAAAAACAAAAAGAAGCTCTTGATCCCGATCCTCGCATTGTTATCAAATATGCCGATTTCCTAAAAAACAAAAAGAAAACTGGTCTTCTAAAATCATTTTTGCAGGGGAAATCATCAAATAAAAATGTAGTGTCTGTAAATGACTTGAAAGAGGAAAATAGGTCACCTTTCTATGGAGCGGGTCGTTTATATTATGCAAATACTTATCAAGTGGGATTACTGAATTTAAGATGGTTATCTTATCAAGAAGATAAACTTGTTATAAATGATTACGAAAAAATCTACGGTTTAATTACAAGTCTTGATGAAAATATCCTAGAGACTATAGATAAAAAAAATTCAGATGTGGTAGCTCTAAAGAAATACAAAATACCAAGAAATTCAACAGATATATCCAAAAATAAATTAGAACTGGAAGATGGTATAGATTTGAACGGGAAAATTTATAAAAGTTCTGTAAAACCTGAACTTAATACTACATATCTTATTCGATTAATAACTTATGATCTACTGGCAAGAAGTATCTATGGATTTAAAAACAAATTGGCAATAGATGTGATAGTCGCATTCCGTATAGAAAAGATTGAACCAAATCAGGCAGTTACAATTTTATGGAAAAGATTACATAAGAAAGACTCTCCTTCTTTAAGAAATTAATCCAGATAAAATAATTTTAGTTTTCTCTACAAGTTTATGAATTCTTATATCCGTGAAAAAAAATGTGTCAGAATTCGGAAATTTTAATCAGGTTGCTTGATCGTTTGCCACGGGCGGCAGCGATTGTTTTGCCGTCGGGCGAAACTATGATTTGGAAAATTGTCTCTGATTCGTAGTTTGTGATTGGGGTTATTGTTTCATCCTTGAGCGAGAAATAGTTTATATTTGTGTGGCTTTGACCGATTGTTAGATAGTAAATTCCTCTTCCATCAGGACTCCAACTCAAATCGTATGTGTGTTTAAAGCTTTTTATTTGATTCGGTTTTCCCTTATTTTCGAACGGTATAAAAATGTATTTCCAAGGATCATTTTCTTTTTCGTCTGGGTCATAATAGCTTGCGATTATTGTTTTCATATCGGGAGAAACATAGCTTTTTCCGCCTGCAAAGGGTAGCAATTCTACTTTTTCGCCACTTTCAATTGATTGTTTCCACAAAGTTTTAGGTTTTAACGCAGGTGTTGCAAAAAGCAACCATTTGCCGTCGGGCGAGATTTTGGGAAATGACGCTCCGCCTTTTTCTCTTGTCAGTTGCTTTTTATTTGAACCGTCAAAATCCATACTCCAGATTTGGTTTTCGCCTGATTGGTTTGATGAAAAATAGATTTTTTTCCCATCGTTGGCGATGGAAGGGTATTGATTTTGTTTGGTTTTATCAAAGGTCAGACGAGTTTGTTCATTTGTTTCGATATTTGTTTTCCAGATTTCAATACTACTTTTACCTGTGGTTTTTGTGTGAACAAGAAATTTTCCGTCAGGTGTCCAGGCAATTCCTCGTGAGCCGTATTTGAGTTTTGTGCTGTTGGTTAAAGAACGCAAGTTTAGCGGTTCATCGACGGGAATCAATTGCAGGTTGTATGGATTTCTTTCCTCCGTTGCAAATATGAATTCGTCATTTGGTGCAATTGCAAATTCCTTGTAATTATCGGTGTCATTGGTTAAAAGTTTTGCCTCACCATTTGGATAAGAAAGACTGTATAGTCTTGAGAAGTTTTCGGGTTTATCCTGTGCTAACACAACCAGAGTATTTTCGCTGGAAGTCCATTGAGCATAAGAGATATTTTCCCAATCGGGTGTTTTGATTAGAGTTTCATTTCCGCTTTCGATTTCGATTTCTAAAAGTTTTGGGCGTTTTAACTCTTTATTTTGAGGAATTGTTTCGACAACAACAGCGGCAAGTTTTTTTCCATCAGGCGACCAAGCAGGGACACTACTCCAGACACGAAAGACTTTTCCATCTTTTTTCTCAGCGATTACTTTTTCGTTTTTTCCTTTAGCATCACAAATCATTAACTTATTTCCGCCAACCTCGGGTGCATTACGAAAGTAGGCGAGTCTTTCGCCGTCGGGTGAAATAGAAAAATTTTGATTGACATTGGTAATTATTTCTTCAGGGGTTCCTCCGAAAATCGGCACTTTGTAAACAGTCGTTTCCATTTTGCCATCTCTTGCACCATAAAAAAGATAGCTTCCGTTATTTGAAAATTGTAGCGAACGGATTTCAAAGTCTTTGGGCGAAATGACAATAGTTTCGCTGCCCGAAGCGATGTTTTTCAGCAGCAGGCTGAATTTTGAATCTTCATTTTTTACATAAGCAAGAAATTGTCTGTCAGGCGAAACTGCAGGAAAAAAAGCGTTTCCCGAATCGGTTACGCGTTCAAACTTTAAGTTTGCGACATCGATATTTCCTGCCAAGCCTGTTTTTCTAAGATTGAAATAATCATTCTGCCAAGCCCAAAACAAGCCAGCGAGCAATAAAATTGACAAAGAGCCAAAAGCAATTGTTGTTTTTGATTTGAATAAAGATGAGGGTGATTTTTTCGCTTCAATCTGTTTGGGCTGGATTAAATTTGTGTTGCCGTTTGAGATCAAATCTTTTGTGATTTCCTTGACGACATCGGTTAATTCTTGTTTTGAAACAGAACCTTCGGCGGTGATTTGTAAACTCTTTTTATGATTTACAGCCAAAGATTTTTCTTCATCTTGGATAATCTCGACAGGTTGAACATCGACGATGAATTTATAACCACGACGCGGAATTGTTTCGATAAATTTTGTGTCTTTTTTTCGCTTCCTAAATACCTTTCTGAGTCTGAAAATATTTTGCGATAAATTCTTTTCTTCTACGAAAGTTTCGCCCCAAATCTCATCCATTAATTCATCTTTCGTCATCAAGCGACCACGATTCTGAATTAAGACTTCGAGCGTTTCAAAAACCCTCGGAGCGAGCGAAATTCTCTCTTCTTCGTACCAGAGAGTTTTCTCTTCGAGGTTGATTTTAAAACTTTCAAACTCGTATATGTTGTTATCTTTCAACGACATAGGGGAATTGATAAATTATTAACTTTTTATTAACCGTTTGCTGGTAGAAACAAAATATAACGATTTGATAGTCTTAGTTTCAACGGAAATCAAAAAGGATTTTTATACGAATAGTTTAATAAATATGCCGACATTTATGCAAAAAATTTGGAGAAAGTTTTTTTTCGATCAAAGTGAAAAGATAGAAATTACCATTCAGCAGAATGAATCTTGGGAATTTCACACACTTCAAAAAACTCGCACAAAATTTTGCACAGAATGCGGTGTTGAAACAATTTTTGTTCCGTTAGATTTAGGTTTTCAAATTGTTAATGCGGAAGAATCTGCAAAAGCGGATTTGATTGCAAACGGAAACCTGCATTTGAGTAATTCGGTAGAATCGGCAAATCTGGTTTGCCTGCAATCTCTGCAAAGCGAATACAAACAGGAAAGATGCGTGAAAAAAGTTGTCGGAACATACAAAAATCCGAAAACTATTCAGTAGAGTTTAAGAAGAAATATATCAGGAGATTTACATGATGAAACGAAATACATTTTTAATTTTAGTCGCAATTTTAGCTTTATCGGCAATTTCAGTTAATGCACAATTTGGAAGCATTAAGAAAATCGTCAAAGACAAAAATAAATCCGAAAAAAAGATTGAAAAATCAACTAACAGCGATTCGTCAAATGAATATCTATTTGTCGGAAAAGATGGTCTTGATGGTGAAATGACCAAAGATTTTAAGGTTTGCGAAAGCACAGGGGGAAGTTTTGAAAGTCCTCTCAAGACTAAATTTAAACAATGGTATAGCGACATAAGTTCGACTGCACAAGAAAAATTGTATGCGAAAGGTTCTTGCCAATTGATGTGTTTCCAAATCAAAGATAATCCTTCTTACAAATACCGAAATGTTGATTCGCTTGAAACTCTTGCACAAGGTGCATCCGCTTACAAAGTTGAAGGTGATAAGCTCGTTTTAGTCAAGGATTTTACAGCTGATTCAATGTATGTCGTCGTTGTTCCGCAGGTGAACAAACCAGGACTAAAACTCGCTGATTTAAGGCTTGGGGTTACCCCCGATTTAAAAAACACTTACCGCAGAAAAACTGCCGGTGTTTTCAATTATCATAATCTTGATCAAGCCGTTTATATCTTTGAAAAATATAAAGCAAACCCGAGTCCGTATGAAACAAATTCCGTATTATTTTCAGCCGAAGATTTTGAAAAACTCAATAAACAAGGCAAGTTTAAGGGGTTGATTATCTACAAACTTATCGGAGATAAACTTAAGCCAGCGAAATAGAGTTTGGAGAAAATCTATGAAAGTAATATTGAGTCTATTTCTATTCGCAATTAGTTTTTCAGCCATCGGATGCGGAAATGTAGGTAATAAAGGTAGCAGTATGAACGAAATTTTTACTGATCTGGAAAACGCAATCAAAAATGAAGATGAAAGTCTTTTCAAGAAACATTGGGACTCCGAAGGTTATTCAACAGATCTCGTCGGTGAAGGTCTTACAGGCGAGAGATTTTATCAACAAGGAAGCCGTAAAAAATGGTTTCCTAAGCCAAATTTGGACGAAAAAGAAGTAATTGGAAAAGTTGAAATTGTTCCAACTAAACTTTATTCGTGGGAAAAAGATAAAAATGTTGATGAAATTTACTTCGCCATCGCCGCCGGAAAAATCTTAGGTGGTGGTGAAAACCTAGAAAAGGTTAGAGCATTAGCTGATAAATATAAATGAGTGTTTTAGAAACTGGTAATTATAACTCAGATATTAAAGCTAAATTTAATATGTGTTATTATTTGATTTCTCAAAAAAGCAAATAATAAACAGGAGAATATAAATGAATAAACTAGCTATAATTTTGACTATTTGTTTTGGAGTAATTTTACTAGGCGGATGCCCTGAAGCTGCAAATGAAAATGCAAATAAGCCTGCTGAAAATACCAATACCGAAGCGAATAAAGAAGAACCAAAAGAAGCTGCAAAATTGAACCCCGATGAAATTAAACTCGATAGCCCTGTTTCAATTAATGATTTGGTTACGAGTGCGGCGGCTGATATGGACTCTTGGAAAGATAAGGAAGTTGCTGTGAAAGGTGTAGTTTATGCAAGTTCCGGTTCAGGTGGTGAATTTGGATATGTTGTTTCTGTAAAAAATGACAAGGAAGCGAATACTTCTGAAAATCTTCTAACCTGTAAAGTTCCAAAAGGTGATGTTCCAAAAGATATTTTGAGTAAAGAAGTTACGATGAAAGGTAAAATCAAAGACATTAAAGATAAAGGAATAATGGTTAGATTAGAGCCTTGCGAACTCAAAATGGAAGGCGGAGAGTCTGCTGAAAACAAAGACGATAAAGCAGATGACAGTAAAGACGAAAAGCCAGTTGATGACAAGAAAGAAGAGAAACCTGCTGATGGCGACAAATAGTAATTTTTAATTGATACTTAATTTTCTAAATAAAAAAAGCGTTTGTTCAGTATAAATTTTACACAAACGCCTTATTTTTATTTATAAGTTTCCAAAAACTTTGGCTTTCTTCTAGCTTTTGATAATTGTTCCCAAGAATAGGCAATTTCTATCAAAGTTGGTTCAGAAAATGCACGTCCGAAGAAGGAAATTCCAATCGGCAATTTGTTTAAGAATCCCGAGGGAACGGTGATATTTGGGTAACCCGAAACTGCTGCAAGGCTTGAACTTCCTACGTATTGTCTCGGGTTGTCTCCGCTGATCAAATCTATTAACCAAGATTGTGAATTAGATGGTGCGACGAGGGCATCTAATTTATGTTTGTCCATCACCAAATCAATTCCTTTTGCTTGAGTTAGAGTTTTACTGGTCATCAAAGCGAGTTTGTAACCGGCATCATTTAAGTCACTTTTTTCTTGGGCTTTTTCAAAGATTTCCTGTTTGAAATAAGGCATTGATTTGTCAGCATTTTGTTTGTTGAATTCGATTAATTTTTCGAGAGAGTCATATTTTCCGCCACGTTCTGCCAAGTATTTGTTTAGGTCTTCTTTGAATTCAAAAAGCAAAACTTCATATTCATCATCGCCGAAATCTCGGAAGTGTGGGAACTCAACATCAACTAAAATTGCACCTGCTTTTTCCAGTTTTTTGAGGTTTTCTTCCATTAGTGCATCAAGGCTTGAGTTTCGCCCAAAGTATTGGCGAACGACTCCGATTCGTTTTCCTTTTAATCCGTCTTTGTTGAGGAATTTTGTGTAATCCTTTTCACCTTTGTTTGAAAATTGAGAAGTTATTGAATCTTTTGAGTCAACTCCAACCATTGCATTAAGCAAAACTACCGCATCGGAAACCGTTCTAGCCATCGGTCCTGCTGTGTCTTGTGAATGAGCAATCGGGATAATTCCGCTTCGTGAAACCAAACCTAGAGTTGGTTTGATGCCGACGATTCCATTTATCGAAGAAGGGCAAACGACCGAACCATCAGTTTCTGTTCCAACCGCAACTGCCGTTAAATTTGCCGCCGCCGCAACACCCGAACCTGATGAAGAACCACACGGGCTTCTATCTAAAATATATGGATTACGAGTTTGTCCGCCGCGTCCTGACCAACCGCTTGAAGAATTTTCAGAACGAAAATTTGCCCATTCGCTCAAGTTTGTTTTACCAATCAAAACCGCACCTGCTTCACGCAATTTTTGCACAACAAAAGCATCCTGTTTTGGAGTTGGAGCATCCATAAGTGCAAGGCTTCCGGCAGTCGTTTTCATTTTGTCGGCAGTATCAATATTGTCCTTTATAACTACAGGAATTCCGTGCATCATCGAGCGGATTTTACCTGCGGCACGTTCCTTATCCATTTGTTCGGCAATAGCAATAGCATCTGGATTGACTTCAATAATGGAGTTGAGTTTTTTATCAATTTTCTTGATTCTTTCAAGATATGCTTCAACTAATTGTTTTGAGGTAGTCTTACCGGATTTCATTGCATCTTGCATTTCCATCACAGTCATCTCTTCGATTTCTATTTTATTTTTTTTCAACATATCCGAACCTAAAATTAATGTGCTTAAAAGAAAAATTGTGATTCCGATAATGTTTATACGCAGAAACATTCGACAATTCATATGTGTATTTTCTCTCCAAGTTGTTTTTCGATTACGCATACAAAGTTATCACAAATGTTCTGTTAAATCAGTTTACATACTATGACTTTTTTACTCGAATTAATGGTGATGGATTTTTATTTAAAACGGGTGCAAAGGAAGGAATATAAAGAAAGAAGCAGAAATTTTTTAAAATATTGGGTTAAATCTAAATCTAAATTTAACCCAAAACGAGGAGAGTATTATTGCGTAAATTTATTTATGGTTTACGTCTGTTGTTTTTAGCACGAAATATGCTCTTGCTGTTTTTATTTTGTCGTTTGTGTAGTCTAAAACGCTCTTTTTTGGTTACAACACCATCAGATTTAGCTCTTTTTTTGGCTTTTTGTGTTCTGATTTGTTGTTTTTGAAGTTTTTTGTATTCTTTTCCGGTAATTTTACCGTTCTGGACGCCTTTAAAAATCCGCTTTTGCTGATTTTTTTGTCTCCAATTCACTCCAGACGTTTTAGTTTGTGCCGCTGCTATTACTGATAATCCAAATATTACGCAAATTGACGCAATAAATAATCCTAATGATTTTTTCATCATTACCTCCAAGTAAAATTTATTTTAGTGCGTCAACCGGCTGACTCGATTATTAAGACGGATGAACTTTGAAAATAGTCGAAAAAAATCACTGAACATTTTAGGAATCCTGAAAACATTAATTCATTTTGTGCATTTAAGTTTTTGAAAAAAAAGCCGATATGTAATTTGTAGTTTGTTTTCTAAACCCAGAAAACAATGCTAATTTTACTTCCTCTTCTTTACCCCAAAATCAAAACTCATCTATGTCAGACAAAAGCTCTCACAATGAAAAGAAATGCGACGCTTTGCATGAAATTGCAGATAACGAAAAGCTCTATAAGATAGCTATAGAGTCTCTATCTACAATGTTTTACGTGCAAAGAATGGAGCCTGATTATAGAACAATTTATGTCAGTCCGGCATTTGAATCTGTTGGGTATTCTTATGAAGAATGGTATTCAAATCCAAAACTTTTCTTTGAAAAAACACACCCGAAAGATGTTAAAAGAATTCAGGCAAGGAACAAGGAACTAAAAGCAAACGCTGGGACAGAGAGTGATTACGAATATAGATTTATAACCAAAAGTGGAGAGATTCGTTGGTGGCATGATCGGGGGAAATTAATAAAATGTGATGATGGTGAACCTGATTTGTGGGTAGGAATAATTCAAGACATTACAGAAAAAAAGAATGCTCAAATAGCTCTTTTAGAAAGTGAAAAACAAAAAAGAGAATTGATCGAATACGCCCACGACATCATTTATACACACGATCTTGATGGGAATATAAAGACGATAAATCAGGCTGTTGAGAGAATAGCGGGGTACACTGTAGAGGAAGCCTTGCAAATGAATATGAGGGAATTCGTCGTACCTGAATATTTTGAGATCGTTGTAAATAGAATAAAACAAAAGGTTGCAGGGGTAGCAGGCAAACCATACGAAATTGATGTATATGGAAAAGACAATAAAAGAATTTCACTCGAAATAAGCAGCCGATTAATCCTAAAAGATAATAAACCTTACAGAATCGAAGGTATTGCAAGAGATGTGACTGAACGTAATCGCCTTAGCAAAGAACTGGACAAGTTTTATAATCTTTCATACGACATTTTAGCTACGCTCGATTTTGATGGAATAATTTTACAGATAAACCCAACTTGGGAGAGAAATCTTGGGTACGAAAGAAAAGATGTAATAAACCATTCTATATTAGAATTCATACATCCTGAAGACAGAAAAAAAGCCGAAAAATATGGGAAGAAAATAAGTGATGGTACATCAGCTTCTTTTGAAATACGTATGCGTTGCAAGAACGGTGAATATCGCTGGTTTGAATGGGGTTCAATTCCGGCAATGGAAGATAAAGTTTCTTATGCAGTAGCTAGAGATATTACCGGAAGAAAAGAATCCGAAAAGCAGCTTCAGTATAATGCTCTGCATGATTCTTTAACGGGTTTGCCAAATCGGAAACATTTTCTCAAGCATCTGGATTTGGCAATTGAAAGAGCAACGATAGAACCTCGGTTTCAATTTTCCGTACTTTTCATTGATCTCGACAGATTCAAGATCGTCAATGACAGCTTAGGTCATATCATAGGTGACAAATTATTAGTCAGAGTTGCTGAAATCCTTAAAAGCTGTGTGCGACCCAGTGATGTGATTGCACGTATGGGCGGGGATGAATTCACTATATTAGTGACAATTAAGGCAGATGATGATGCGGTAATGGTTGCTGACAGAATACAAGAAAGAATATCAAAACCCATAAACATTGAAGGTTTTGAGGTAGTCACCTCGGCAAGCGTCGGAATCATTTTATCCGATACCCAAGAGAGAAAAGCGGAAGATTTTTTACGGGATGCGGATATGGCTATGTACCACGCTAAAGAGTCAGGTAAAGCCAGATATGAAATCTTTAACAAAAAAATGCATGCTAAAAACAGGGAAATTCTTCAAATCGAAACTGACTTAAGAAGAGCTTTGAAAGAGAAAGAATTCAGAGTCTATTATCAGCCAATAGTTGATTTGAACACTGGTGAGGTTACTGAATTTGAATCATTAATCAGATGGGAACATCCGAGAAAAGGGCTCTTATATCCGGAATATTTTATTGATATTGCCGAGGAAACAGGTCTAATAATCCCAATTGGTACATGGGTTTTAGAAGAATCATGCCGACAAATTCTCAAATGGGAAAAAAGTCTTGATCTTCCGCTCCAAATAAGCGTAAATTTATCAGCGAAACAATTAACTAATCCATTTTTGGTCAGCAAAATCGAAAAGGTAATCAAAGAGCTAGAAATGAATCCTGACAAGTTAAAGTTGGAAGTAACAGAAAGCACCGTAATGGAAAATACAGATGTCGCTCTAAAAACTATTGATGATCTAAATCAAATCGGAGTGCGACTAAGCACAGATGATTTTGGCACAGGCTACTCAAGTTTAAGTTATCTACATTTATTCCCATTTGAGAGAATAAAAATAGACCGTAGCTTCATTGGAAAAATGGATAGTGATTTGCGGAGTGAGGGAATAGTTCGCTCAATTATGATGCTTGGACAAAATCTGGAAATAGACATTGTGGCAGAGGGAATAGAGAATCAGAATCAATTATGGCAATTACGATCGCTGGGTTGTAAATTGGGACAAGGGTTTTTGTTCTCACATGCCGTAGATGCGGATAAAGCAGAAAAGATATTAAAAGAAGGTTTGGATTTTAATTTTGAAAACACTGAAAGCCCATTTGCTTTTTCTTCAGAATTTGACACCACAGCTTCTATAAATTTAGACCAGACACAGTAGAACATATTGAAGTCGAAAAATTAGCCGTCTAATCTAATAAGAATTGGACGGCTATGAAAATTAATTCACAAACAAATGGTTTCTATCTAAGGTGTGTAGCTTAAAGACTTACCAGATAAATCATTTGCATTTGAGAAAGAAAATAGTTCATAAGTGGTTCCAGTTGCAGATAGAACGGTTGCCATTGAGATGTCCGTGCTTCCGGGATCGGTAGCACCTCCACCTTCAGTAACACCTGCTAATCCATCTACAGCTGAGATTACTCCATAATTTACGTCAACTTGACCACTGCTATTAAGCGTAACGCTAAAAGTGTTTCCCGAAGTCGAGAAAAATTCAGGCACGCCATCAAATGTGATTGTTGCACTGTTATTACCATTTTCAACAATGACGAGACCTCCGGCATTTGGACTCAGATCGTCCCAAAGCGGGGCGATTCTAGGCGGACCATTTACAAAGTCAGCTGCACTTTCGCTGAAATCTGTATCGCCAGTGCCAAAGGTTAAGTTTCCATTGGAATTAACAAAGACGCTATTGTAGCTTTGTCCTTGAAATGGGAATGAAAATCCTAAGTTGACCTCTTGGCTATCATCATCACCTAACTCTAAGACAGTTCCATTGATAGTTTTAACATCCAGCACATATCTGCCACCGGTTGCACCATCACCTGTAAAGTCATCATCAGGGAAGCTTGAAACAGCTAACTTGTAGAATCCGGTTTGAGGAACAGTAAATACTATTCTTGAATACAAACCGCTTCCGCCATCATCATCAAATGCAAGCTGATTGCCTTGACGATCATATAAGCCAAGCACTGAGTCAATACCACCTGCCTGAACCTCTGCAATCAAAGTCTTATCTTTTCTTGCGAAGAATTTGTAATAATCTACATCTTCTCCTGTCGGGCTTAATTCGGTATAACGCCAAATCGGAGCAGAATTAAATGGCAAGAAAATAAATCTAGCCTTGTTCAAACTATTGTTTGGTTCTTTTCTGTCTCTATATCTGGTTTTTACATCATAACGAACTTTTTTGTTGGCTATATCAACTGGATTATCAGCATTCCATACTTCATAGACGGCTGCTTGTCGATTTAGATTCGCACGGCGACGTCCGAAGCTTGAAAGATCACTTGGCTCTTCAAAGCTTGAAGTTCTGGCTATTCCGCAGCTAACTCCACCTAAGCCGTCAGTTGCAGTAAGATCGCCATAATTAACATCTACCTTGCTTCTACCAAAGAAGAAATTCCACCAGAAAGAATTTCCCCAACCGTGTCCACGTCTTCTTGAGTCAAAAAGAGTAATTGAGAAAGTGTTGGATCCCGTAGCTTGGAATTCAGGAACATTTTCCCAATGAATAGTCACTGATTTATCATTATTGCCAACCGTGTAAAAGACCTGACCACCTGCTGTGGCATTTAAGTCATCCCAAAGTGCGGCAATTCTTGGCGGACCAGTTAAAAGTTCTGCTGAGCTTTCAGTAAAGTCAGAACTTGGTGCACCAAATGTGACATTACCATTGGCATTTACCCAAACTGAATCATATGTTTCCTGACAAATTTCGAATGAGAATGGCAGGAATATCTCAACACTTCCATCAATTCCGACTGGAAGTGGTGTGTTTGGAGCCGGAGCATTGAAAATAATGTCTATGCCAGAGGTAGTGTTTCCAGCACTCACAGCAACAGGTGTAAATACTGTCGGATCATCAGTTGCCGCACTATTAGATTCATTGCTTCCATTGTAGAACTCTTCCGGACCTGGTAGAGGTGTAAGAGGTGGTGTACTAAATCCACCTGCAAGTATTTCATCTACATAGATAGCATAATTAGCTCCAGGTGTAAGACCTTCGATCTTGTAAGTTCCCACAACAGCGTCATCTTGTGTTGTTCCATCAGTAAAGTCACTTGAAATAGCTGAAACTGCATCATTGAATGGATCAGCAACATTACGTGCGATTATGTTTACACCTGTTAATTTTGTTGTTCCATTCGGTGCGAAAATAGTTCCGCTGATTGCCGCAGTGCTACTTGAGAAATTTGGAGCAGGATAAAGTTCGGATAATGCCGCCACATCATCTTTTTCTAGCGTTTGTGTTCCTATTCCGGGTCCAAAGTAGAATGGGTACATTGTCTCAACGACATCATCTCCAAATGGATTTGGAATCGGTCCAAATGTGTTGTTAGGTGACGGACCACTTTGGTCACCTATGAAAATTTGTCCATTTACGTTTGTATGAGCTAAGTTCGAGTAATGACCAAATTCATGAACCATTACATCAAATGCAGCTGTTGAGTCAGTAAATGAAGGACCGTTTAAGAATGAAGAACCCTCAGTAATTGTACAGGTAGCAGTATTTCCGAATTCTGGACCTGCGAAACCTAAAATTCCGGAGCCTGGACCAAATAACAAGTCAAAAATTTCACCTGTATCGTCAAAAACAATCGGTGATATTCCATCAGGTCCTGTTGGATTCAAGAAAGGACCAAAGTTTGTAATATCTACGTCAACGGATAATGAGCCTGCATTTGTATATGAAGCTGTCGAAGTTGGAACTGCTCCCCAAACGTCGAAGGCTTGTTGAACAAGTGCAACTGCCGCCGCATTACTCACTGGACCCAAATCCCCTTGATCGGGGTTAAACGGAATATTCACTCCGCCGTTCCCCCAAACAAATGGTGTCCCACTCTGACATACTGCCAGTGGTCCACCAGCATGTGTTGTCGGAGTTCTGAATGACAATTGCGTTAAAATAGCTACAGCAACAAGAGCGAGCAAAATATTGATTTTTTTAAGACTAATTTTTCTTATCAAATTCATTTAATTTCCTCCTCTTCTGATTTTTGTAGCTAACTCGTTATATTTAACCGGACCATTAAATAAGCCAGAGTTATTAAATTCATTTCTTGCCCAAACTCCATTATCATCTTGATATATCGCAAAGCAGCCTTGTCCCAAGCCAACTGTGGTTGACAGACCAATTGAACTTTTTGGCGTTAGCATCAGTAAATAATCTCCACCTTTTTGTAATAAAGGAAGGTCAGGTAATACTGAGAATTTTCTTACAGCACCTTTTGTACCGCCTTTTTTTATGTTGCCTAACATTGTGATTTCGGCATATTTAACACCGTCTTTTTCGGCAAAGGTTCCTTTGAAGCTTTCATCGACTTTCATACGATAAGTAACCGTTGGTAAATCAGAACCGCCTGCTTTTATCGTGCCAGGTTTTACTTCCATTACAGTTCCGCGAATAATACTGCCTGATTTATTGACCATTTCGGGCAAACTGAAACGTTTCAGACTAGCTGTATGATTTTCTTTATGGGTAGTTTGGGCTTGTGAAACTTCATTTGTGGTTTCACTACCTACTCCCCAAATCAGTAAATATGTGATTAGGGACAGGAGCGACAGCGTTACAACTCCTGATAGGAAGGTGCTTTTATTCATATTGATTCCTCCTACAGAATAAAATTCAATAATTATTTACGCAGTTATCTATTAAAGATTCTAATATCTTAAAGACAACTAACTTCCAAAAGTTGAAAAGGATTTAATTGTTCGGATTTAGGTTATTTAATAAACTAATCTTTCAACGTAAGAAATGTCAAGTTTTTCAAGGGTAAAAGCTGTTTTCGATAACATTAGTTTTACGAAAAAATAGATAATTGACTTCAAAAAAAAGTGTATTTGGTCTGTTGTGACCAAATACACTAGATTCACAATGTATTCAAGCTAAGATTACTTGGCTACTTGTTCTTTTTTGCGTGGTTTCGCATTTTTAACATAAGCATCCATCCAGCGGATTTGTTCCCATAGAACATGTTGGACAGATTCTTTAGCACGATAGCCATGTGATTCATGCGGTAACATGACTAACCTTGCCGTTCCGCCATTTCCACGAATGGCTGCAAACATACGTTCTGATTGCATCGGATATGTACCGGAATTATTATCCGCTTGACCGTGAATAAGCAGGATTGGTTCGTTTATCCTATTTGCACGCATAAATGGCGAAAGCGTGAAGTAACTTTCAGGTGCTTCCCAGAATGAACGTCTTTCTGATTGAAAACCAAAAGGTGTAAGAGTTCTGTTGTAAGCACCACTTCGAGCTATGCCTGCACGGAATAAATCAGAGTTGGCAAGCAAATGTGCTGTCATAAATGCACCATACGAATGTCCGCCCACTCCGACTCTTTCAGGATCAATGACACCCATTTCATCAGCTTTATCTATGGCTGCTTTGGCACCTGCGACAAGTTGTTCGATAAATGTGTCATTAACAGTTTGTGGATCACCTACGATTGGAACAGTCGCATTATTTAAGATTGCATAACCTTGCATGAGTAAGAACAGATGTGAATATCCTCCGATTGATGTAAAACGATTGGTTGAACCTGTTACTTGCCCGGCAACAGATCTGCTCGTAAATTCTCGCGGATATGCCCAAAGTAAAGCGGGAAGTCTATCGCCTTTCTTATAGTTTGGTGGCAGATAAAGTGTAAAAGATAAATCTACACCATCAGCACGTTTGTATTTAACTAATTTCTTGGTTATGCCGCGAAGTTGTGGTGCGGGGTCTTTGAAATTAGTTATTTGTTTCATTGAAGTGGCATTTGCTCTTGCTTCAGGAGTGTTTGTTCGATCACGCAAAAATAGATTTGGAGGAGTTTGTTGGTTCTCTCTGCGTGTAATAAATGCATTAGCATTATCATCAAGCAGGCTGACAAATGTTTCATACGCATCGGTGCCGGAGCGGAAAAGTTCTTGTTTTTTCAATGTTTCTAAGTCCATCTTATGCAAGAACGGTCTGTCGCCTTGAGGAGTTGCACCTCTGCCTGAGAGATAAACTGAATTTCCATCTTGTAAAACGACAGCTTTACCATTTGGAAGAGTCTTGAAAACAGGATTTCCGATTGCATTGTATCTGTCTCTGATGTTTAAATCCGAAATGGTTTTAACTTTTGAAGGATTTGTGTAGCTTGTCATAAAAATACGACGACGCTGCTTATTACGGTCATAATCGTAAAACCACATCATTCCATCTTTTTCTCCAAAAGCCCTGCCTGAATATCTCTGCTCAATTTTTAAGACTTCTCTTGGCATCATCTTGGTAGGGACTTTATGCATCATGATTTTATCTTTTGGCGTAACTTTGTTGCGTGGATTACCACCATCTAAAGCTTCAACCCACATCAAAGTAGAACTTTCGGTCGGAATCCAATTGATACTTCGACGAGCTGTTGTTACACCTCCGACAGGTAAATTATCTCTGATTGGAACACTCGCAACCTTGTAAACCATATTTCCACTTGTATCCCAAACTTCTACTTCACTCGGAAAGCTCCAGTATGGGAAAAGATAGGAATAAGGTCTTGTAATTCGTGACGTGAGAATGTATTTACCATCAGGTGAAGCGGTATTTTGATTAAAAATAGCGGGTTTATTTATTTTGTTGACTTTACCGTCTATCGTAACCATTGCTAGTTGCGAAGTCGCATAGTAATCAAAAAGCTTCTCATCATTTGGGGATTTCAAAAGGTCTTGGTAAGTACGAATTGCAGCAGCACGACCAGATGTTTCTTGAATGCTCGGAGATGTCGGGACAGCTGATACTTTAGGTGCTTTACCGCGATTATCAGGAATCAGATTTACAACTAAGCTTCTTTGATTAGGCATCCAGTCGAACCCCCCAAAAGCAGTATTTACTTTGACACCATCAATCAACTTAGCTTTACCCGTGGCTGTTTCAATGATCCATAGTTCCACACCCATCGGAGTTACATTTCCGGCGGCAATATATTTTCCATCCGAACTCCAATTAGGCGAGACTATTTTTGCTCCCTTTGGCAATTTAACTTTCATTTCTTTGCCGTTAGAAATATTTTTAAAAGTTACATTAACAAAGTAAAACTGACGATGTGGTGAATTTGTCTTTGGATTAATTCTTAAACCGGCGAGTCTTAGCATCGGTTCAGCTAAATCCGCAATGGGGGGATAACGCACAGGTTCAAGCAAAGCTATTTTGTCTTTTGCAGGACTGACCGCCGTAACAGGATTAGCAGGAGCATTTAGAATGTCCATTATGTCCTTTGGCGGTTTTTTATAACCCTGAGCAAAAATTAAAGTTGAACAAAGTGTGAATACTGTAAATAAAAGACCAAATTTTATAAATTTTTTCATTTTTTCATTTCTCCTAAACCTTTAATAACACCTCTTGCAACACTAGGAATAATTTCCTGTTCTTTTGCATGATTTTCTGTAAATACAACTAAAACAAATTTCAAACCTTCTGGAGTTTCGATATAAGCTGAATCATGTCTTGTTTTTGAAGTCCAACCTTCTTTCGACCAAATCTTTGAACTAGGTTTTAATGCGTGAGAAGTAAATTCCTGATAGAAAGGGTTTTTGACTGGTTTTTCCCAATCTCTTTTCATTAAATCCATCATTTGCTGACTGCGTTTGGCGTTTACCGATTTTCCTAGAGCTATATTAGCCATAAGCTTTGCAGTTGCATTTGTGGTCAGCATATTTCTGTTTTTGCCTGCATATCCACGAAATTGTTGTTCGCGTCCCCAGGCATCTTCGCAATGTGTCTTCTGATTGATGCTTATATTTTGATAACCGAGTTTTTTATAATAACGATTGATCGAATTACGCTTGTATGCCCATTTTTTGAATTCATCTTTAGGCATTTCAGGTCCGCTGGTTGTGCTTGTCAAAACATCCAAAATGTATCCCGTTGACTCATTACCTGACTCAATAATCATATTTTTTAAGCCACGTTCTAATTCAGGCGTCATTTTAATTTTGCCGTCTTCTAGCTGTTGATAAAAGGCAGCCATATAAAACATTTTTACAACACTGGCAGGGTATATTTGAACCTCACCTCTGTAATCAGCAATCAAAAGATTTCTGGGGTTTCGCATGTCAATAACTGTGGCGGCGAACTCATCAGGCTTTAATCCTCTAGTCTTAAAGTCTTTCAAAGTTTGATCGACAGCTTCGTCTAATATGCTTTTCAATTTTGGGGATTTTTTTAATTCTATATTGTGAGTAATTTTATTGTTTGAAATAAATTGCTTTTGAGATGTATTTTGTTGGGCATTTACGTTTGTGTAGCAGGCAATAAAGACAGCAATACAAAATAAAACTGGTGACAGTTTTTTCATATGTAGATAACTCCTTACTAAGTTGGAAAAAAAGTTGATAATAGGAATTATAGACGAATTTTGGCTTTGTTAAAAATTAAACCAAGCTTTAGGTATTAAATGTGATAACTTAGCTAAGTTCTAAAAACTTGCCGTTATAACCACTTTTGCAATATGGTTACACTGCGTCATGCAATCTGAAATTACACTTTTCAAATAAAAAAGAGCTTTCAATTATGAGTGAAGAAAAACTAGTTCGTGGAATCGGACGTTGGGATTTGATTGCAATTGTGATCAATACGGTTATCGGTGCAGGTATTTTCGGGTTACCTTCAAAGGTTGCGAAAGAGGTCGGCAGTTATAGTCTCATAGCCTTTTTTATTTGTTCGATAATTATTGCTTTTGTTGTTTTATGCTTCGCGGAAGTATCAAGTCGTTTTCGAGATACGGGCGGAGCTTATATCTATACAAAAGAAGCTTACGGAAGTTTCATAGGATTTGAAGTTGGCTGGCTATTTTGGATAACAAGATTTACTGCATTTGCAGCAAACTGCAATGTGTTGATTAGTTACTTAGGTTATTTTTACGAACCCCTTGCTCAAGGTGCTTTAAGAGTATTTCTGATCGGATTAGTTGTCTTCGGTCTCACATTCATAAATATTGTTGGCGTAAAAGAATCTGTTCGTACGACAAATATTTTAACAGCGGCAAAATTAATTCCTTTATTCTTGTTTGTGGTCGTTGGAATTTTCTACATTCAGCCAGCAAATTTTAATTTTGGGGCATCGCCAACTATGGATGCTTTTGCCAGTGCAATTCTAGTGTTGATCTATGCATTTGTGGGATTTGAATCTGCTGTAATTCCTGCAGGAGAGATGAAAGATCCGAAAAAAAATGCACCTTTTGCATTAATGACGGCGATTGGGATCATTGTCGCTTTTTATATTTTGATTCAAGTTGTTTCGATTGGAACTTTGCCCGAATTAGCAAACTCTGAGAGACCGCTTGCCGATGCCGCACAAAATTTTGTAGGAACATACGGAGCGACATTTATCGTGATTGGAGCATTGGTTTCAATACTTGGTAACTTAAATGTTGGCTTACTTGCAACGACAAGATTAATGTTTGCAATGGCTGAACAAAAAGATATTCCACAATTTCTTGCCAAATTACACACAAAATTTAAGACGCCATATATTTCAATTATTTTAACCTCGATCGGTATCTTTATTTTTACGGTTCAAAGTTCTTTTATTAAAGCTCTTACAATCAGTACAATCACACGCATAATTGTTTATGGAATGACTTGTATAGCTTTGCCTATTTTCCGCTTTAGAAAAGATTCACCTGAAGCAGGATTCAAAGCACCTTTGGGTATTATTGCCTCAATTTTATCAATAGTTTTACTTGGGTGGTTGTTGAGAAGCATAAGCTACTCTGACCTATGGCAAATACTCATCGCAATTGCCATAGGTGCAGTTATTTATTTAGCTTACAATTTCTACAGAAGAAATTCTGAAAATTCTAAAACACTTAAATAAAAAAATTGCTTTTTCATTAGGCAAAAAAATAAAATAGATGCGTTCTAATAGAGGTTGTAAAACTATGAAAAAGAAAATATTTGCAATTGTTTTAATCACTACACTTCTAGTTTCGTCTGTTCTAGCCTTCAGCGAAGGTACTTTTAGAGATGGTTCGAGTCGGACACTGGGTTACTTGAAAAGCGATGGAACTGTACGGGACAGTTCAAGTCGGACGATCGGCTACATCAGATCGGATGGCACTGTCCGCGATGGCTCAAGCCGAACTTTGGGTTATATAAAATCGGATGGAACTTTTCGTGATGGGTCGAGTCGCACGCTCGGATATGTAAAAAGTGATGGTACAGTAAGAGATAGTTCTAGCCGAACAATCGGTTATATTAAATCAGATGGAACGGTAAGAGACGGCTCAAGCCGCACTATTGGATACGCTAAAGGAATAGACAAAGAACACGCAGCTGCATTTTTCTTCTTTTTCTTTAAGAAATACGCCAAGCGATAAATAAATTTACTTATGAAAAAATTAACAGTTATATTTTCACTTTTAATTCTCAGTTTAAATGCATTTGCTCAACACAGTGACAAAAACAATTCTGATAATGTTGATTTTGTTATTATTGAGTTAAAACTCGGAGCTGTATTGGGTGGTTATAAAAACGGGAAGTTTATCAAAGCGAAAGATTCAGCTAAAGGAGTTAAGGTTGGTGAAGACTACACTCTTTTTGGCTTTGATACACAAAACGAAGATGGAGCTATCAAGCTTACTAAAATGAATGATCCTGAAATGGATATTTGCCCTGAGTATTACAGTGTCGAAACCAATTCAAACGCAAAATCCGGTGTAGCTTTAAGCTCAAACGCTCGTTGGAATGCCACCCCCCGTATTCCTAAAGCGATAAGTCCAAATAACAGAGTTTACCGAGGAATCGTTCGTAAATTTTTACGTTCACAAGGTATTCGCAGACCTAAAGTAAATATCCAAAAAATTCTTAGAATTGATCTGGAAGGCGACGGTCAAGATGAGGTTTTGATACAAGCGAATAATAGACCTGAGAATATAATGCCAAATATTAAAAGAGGTGATTATTCATTTATTCTTTTACGCAAGATTGTTGATGGAAGAGTGAAAAACATTGTACTCACGGGAGATTTTCATAAGAAAAATGCCGAGTTTAATGTATTCAATAAATTTGAATTATCTTCAATTTTGGATTTAGACGCTGACGGTAAAATGGAAATCGTTACTTATGGGGCTTACTACGAAGGAGCTTGGGCTGAAGCTTACAAGGTAGAAGGCGGAAAAGTAAGTAAAGTTTTAGAAACAGGCTGTGGAGTTTAAGCCTTAAAAAGTTTGGGGATTGATAGGAAATCAGAAAGTTTGTGATATGGAGAAAATAGGAAAGGACAATCCAACAATCGTATTGCAACAGGCTTCAATCCCCATTCATTTTTTCATAAACAAATCTCAAACCCTCAAGCATTAAATTTTCTTCAATAATCTCTACATATTTTGATTCTTCTGAAATTATTTGTGAAAAGCCACCTGTCGAAATAATTTTCGGTTGATCTTCGAACTTTTCAAGCATTCTTTCGATAATCCCATCAACTAATCCAATATAGCCATAAAAAATTCCTGCTTGGATTGAAGAAACAGTTGTATTGCCGAAAATGTCATCAGGCTTTTCAAAATCTACTTTTGGAAGTTTTGAAGTTTTTTCAAATAGTGCAGAACCAAGTGTGTTTGGTCCAGGAGTAATGATTCCGCCGATATATTCATTTTTTTCATTTACCGCATCAATAGTAGTTGCCGTTCCAAAATCACAAACAATGCATGGAAACTCATAATTTTTAACTGCTGCAAAAGCATCGACTAATCTATCTGAACCACAATTTTCAGGCGGGAAATAGTTTATCGAAAATCCGTAATCAAAATTGTGGTCGGCAAAGAAAGGTTCTATATCAAAAAACTTATTACACAATTCTTTATAGGTTTTAACTAACTCTTTTACGACGGTGGAAATAACAATTGAATCAAATTTAGAGGGAATTAAATCTTCGATATCTGAGAAGATTTGTAAGGCGTTTTGATCTCTGTTTGTTTCGATTGAGATTTTATTTATTAAATTAGCTTTATCAAATACACCAAATTTTGTGCTGGAATTGCCGATGTCAATAGTCAGTAACATAAGCTTTAAAGTGAGAAAAGGAAAATGGATGATTAAAAGTAGTTAAAAATCCATTTTCCGCTGTGAAATTTGTTTAGTAATTTAGCCTTGCAGAGGCAATCCATCATAGACGACTCGCCAGCCATTTTTCTTGCTTGTGCTTAAGCTCTTTGTAAACCAATCGAGTGCTTTATCAGGATCATCATAGAGCTGAACCGCAGGATTGGGTTCTCTCGGGTCAACCCGGCAAATAGCACCACCTTGATCGGCTGTTTTCAAGCACAAAAGAGCAATCATATCATTCTTTGATAAGACAGCTGTGCGTGTATTTACTTCCGTAAATTCAAAAGTTTCAATTTGAGGTTCGAGAGCATCCATATCATCTTCAAACTCACCAAATTCACTTTCAAATTCATCAAAGTTACTTTCAAACTCGTCTAATTCCTGTTCAAGTTCGTCTAGTTCTTTTTCAAAATCATCGTATTCGTTATTCATATCTAAAAGTTCCAAGTTATAAAGTTTTTAATAACTTTTACTATTCTAGTCTATTACAAAGCCGAAACACATATCAATACAAAACAAAAGATATTTGAGCAAAATTAATAAAAACTAGTGTCTATTAGTTAGAGGAACACAAAATAAATATGAAGCAAGAAGAATTAAACCCTTTTATCCAGAAAGAGAAAGTATGCGAATTTTGTTTGTTTGAAAATGAATTTGACGCGGAGTTTTGTGATGATTGTGGTGTCATATTTGAAGGAAATCATCACGACGGCTCAATTGATAACTTAAATCTGGAAAGAAAATACCACAAAAAAAGCAACAGATTAATGCTGATAGGTTCATGGTTGTTATTCTTGCCCCTAATGTTTTTATGTATTTTTGTTGCGGTCGGTATGATGTTTAGAGATTATGGCGGCGGATTTATGTCATTCGCCTTTTTCTGGTTAATGGTAGGATTGGCAGCTATGTTTGCAAGAATGTTGTATGCACAAACAAATGAGTATTATTCTGAATAGACCAACTAAGTTTTTAACTATCAACTTGTCTTAACTTTTCAACATCACCGGCTTGTACGATTTTTATTTCTCCTGTTTTTAAACGTACTCGTAAAGCTCCATTTTCTTCTAAACCTGAAGTAATTCCATAAATAGTTTCATCTTCCATCACTACTCGGACTTCTTTTCCTTCAGAATAACTTGATCGTTTAGCCCATTCTTGACGTATTTTCATTGCACCATTTTCGCTTTGGAAAATGTCGTAAAAGTAAATTAAAAATCTTGTTAAAGTGTTTAGAAGTTCATCATAATCAGGTTTCTGTCCGATTTCTTGTTGAATTGAAGTGGCTGTTTCTTTTATTTCATCAGGAAAGTTTGAGGAATTAAGATTTAATCCAATTCCTAAAATGATAGCAATGCCTTTATTGGTTTCGGCAGTTTCGGCTAAAATTCCTGATATTTTTTTTCCTTTGATGTGAACGTCATTTGACCATTTAATGTCAGGCTCAAGTCCGAATAATTCCTTGAGGACTTCATAAACTACGACAGCCGTCATTAGTGTGATAAGAGACAAAAATTTAGTTTCAACTTTTGGTCTCAAAACGATGCTAAAATAAAGCCCTGAATCTTTTTCAGAAACCCAATTGCGACCGTGTCTTCCGTGTCCCGCCGTCTGTTGTCGGGCGACAATACACAGCCCTTCATCAGCACCCTTTTTGGCTTGTTCGATAGCTTCGGTGTTGGTTGAATTGATTGAATCGTATTTTAGTATTGTTAGTTTAATTTTCTTTTCCCTTAGACAAAAAATTCAAAATAAAACCGAGTAAAAAGAATATACCAGCACCAGTTGCAGGATTATCAAGAATACTTAAAGATGAAACTTCTTGAGCAATCCAAATCCCAGCTAAAATCAAACCAATCACTAAACAAATAATGCTTATATATTTCATAGCTTCTAAATTCTAACTTTCCAAAGTGAATTCGTGTAAAAGTGATTTTTGTCAAAGAAATTCTTTGCGATTTCGAAACCGCTTTCGTTCGCTAGTTTCTCGATCATTTCAAGATTGTATTTTTGAGAAACTTCCATAAAAATTGGTTCCCATTGTTTGAATTTGAATGATTTATTCAATGATTTAATGTGGACTGTTTGTTCTTTCTGTGAAATTAAAAAAGATCGTGCAGCTCTTTCAATCGGGTGATAACTGGCATAATGCAAGAATTCTTCTGTATTAAAGTCAGCTCCCAATTCAAGATTTATACGCTTTAACAAATTCAAATTAAAACGGGATGTGACATTTTGGGAATCATCATAAGCGTTAATAATGGTTTTAGGATTTTTGTGAAGATCAAAGCCGATGAAAATTAAATCATCATCATTCATAACCTCACGCAAATGTTTGAAAAAATCTAAAGCCTGCTCTTCGCTGAAATTTCCAATATTTGATCCTAAGAACAAAATGATTTTTCTTGTTTCGCTTTTTTCCTTAAAAGTTTCAAGAGTTTTGAAATAATCACCTTGTTCAGTTTGTATATCCAAATCAGGAAATTCTTTGTGAAATTTTTCGGTTAAGAAATTTAAGGCTTCTTCTGAAATATCAATCGGTACGAATCTAAATTTTGTATTCTTCTTTAGGAAATAATCAACTAATAGTGATGTCTTCGTCCCGTCACCTGCACCTAATTCAATTAAGTCGAATTCACTTTTGTCAGCGTGAAATGCCTTATAAATCTCATCCGTTTGATTTCTGAAAATTTCGCGTTCGCTTCTGGTTAGATAATATTCAGGCAATTTCATTATTTCTTGAAAAAGCCTCGAACCTTCATCATCATAAAAATATTTTGAAGAGAGATGTTTGGGATTGTCAGTGAGCCCATTTAACACATCTTCAGCGAATGTATTGGTTTGTTTTCTTTGTGTAGAATTTTCCATTATTTTCCCTTTGTACGTTATAAAAAAAGTAGTTTATTTTGCGAGTCTTAAACCTGTAAATTGCCAACGTAGGTGTGGATGAAAGAAGTTTCGATAAGTCATTCGGCTGTGACCGGGCGAAGTTGCCACAGAGGCACCGCGTAAAACCCTCTGGTTGACCATAAATTTTCCGTTGTATTCACCAACTGCACCGTCAGCAGTTTTGAAATTTGGGTATGGAGCATAATCAGAAGAAGTCCATTCCCATCGTAATCCCCATTCAAATTTATCTGCGGCTGTTTCCCATTCGTATTCAGTTGGAAGTCGCATTCCTTTCCAGTCGGCAAAAGCTGAAGCTTCATAAAAAGAAATGTGACAAAGCGGACTGGAAGGGTTTAATTTGTGTAAACCGCTCAAAGTAAAATTGAACCATTCGCCATCTTTCTTATGCCAGTAGAGTGGTGAATTTATATTGTTTTGATTAACCCAATCCCAACCTTCTGAATGCCAAAGATTATGATTTTCATAACCTCCATCTTCGATAAATTCGATGAAATCTAAGTTGGTTATTAAACTTTCCGAGATTTCAAAATCTTTAAGGTAAACTTTATGACGACCTAATTCATTATCAAAATGAAATCCTTCACCTGTAAATCCGATTTGTTTTATTCCGCCTTCAACCTCTATAAAACCTTCTTGTGCATCATTAATCTTTTCAACGAGTGCAAAGTCTTCTTTGTAAACAGGAAAAATGGGATTGATTGATAGTGTGTATTTTAGGTCTGTTAAGAAAAGTTCTTGGTGTTGCTGTTCGTGGTTTAAACCCAAAATGACAAGATCGCGTATGTCTTTTTGCAAATCCTGATCGAAAAAAGCAAGCATCTTATCATCAACGTATTTTCTGTACTCAAAAACTTCTTTTACAGTTGGACGTGAAAGATCACCCCGTTTATGACGCAAGGTTCTTTCGCCGACTGTGTTGTAATAACTGTTAAACAAAAAGCTGTAGTTTGGATTAAATTCCTGATAGTTTGAAACATATTTTTTGAGGAGCATTTCTTCAAAAAACCATGTTGTATGAGCAATATTCCACTTTGGCGGGGAAACATCTTCTATAGGTTGTGGAATGTAATCTTCAATCTTTAAAGGTTCACAGAGTTTTTCAGTATAAGCACGTACTTCTTTATAATAACCACGCAAGGATTCATTTGTTAGCTCTTTTGGTTTTGATGCCTGCATATTTTTATTAAAACAAAAAAACTATCAAATGCGAAATAATTAAGTCTGTAAGCTTTCTTACATTTCAAAACAAAATAGACCAAGGGGTGACTAGAAAACTAATCACCCCTCAGTCGGATTCAAATTGATGAAAGTTAAATTATAACAGTCACGGCGGCTTAAAAGGTCTCTTTCTGAATTGGCACATATAACACTTCTCCTGTTCCTTCAGTTGTCTGTTTTGATTTCGCTTAATTAATGTTGAAATATTCTAATTAATGGTTTTCTTACTATTAATCCCCTTGCTCGATAGTTATTATGTGTTCCTTATTAAAAGTTTTCGACAAAGACACTGGTTTAGAATTGTCGAATTAAATTTACTCGTTGCCAGTTAATTTAAATGTCTGACTGAGTTGAAAAAAAAATCACGAAAAACTGCTTTGAGCCATACTGAGTAAACGACTGATCTTCTCGATCTGGATATTTTCCTCACGGCGTATCAAGGATTTACTGTTTCTCAAAAAACCTATTTGTGGAGATGCTTGAGCGACCTCTAAACATACTCTCAAAATAGTATCTCTCCATTTCTTGCTTTCTTTTTCGGGGAGAGATGCGAGCCACTCGCTTAGGATTTCATTCATAAGCTCAAAGCTTTCGTCAGCGGGACGGACATTTAACCATCGTTCTAGGTGATTAAATTCTTTGTCAGTTATTCCAAATCCAACTTCTTTCATAGCATAATCTATGATGATTCTCTTTTCAGCGGCTTGCAGGTAACCTTCCGCCCACCCCGTTTGTATCGGAGGAACAAGCAGAAGCAAGCGAAAGGTTTGCGGAGAAAAGCCCAAGCTTTCCCATTTTTCATTTAATTCGGCTGGTAAACCATATTTCGTATTCATATATTCCTCCTGTGTGTGAATTCCAATCACACTGTAATTCCCGAACGGATATCCATTTTTTCTGAGATTCGCTTAACTGCTTCTATTTCTTCACCACATATCCTTGGACCGCCTGCCGGATAGTTACTTGTACCACCCGAAGCTTCTGCAATGCTCACGCAGTCAGTTATAAGGTCAAGCCTACGTACAACTCTTTCTTCCTCTGGAAGTTGCATCCAGTCTTTGTAAAGTAATTCAAGTGCCTCTGAATAAAACTCATCAGTAGGATGAAATTCAAGCCAATCAGATAAACGCTGATATGAGAGACTACCTTGGTAAATACCTATTTCTTCAGCGGCTTTGAACAAGATTTCTTTTTCTCTTTTTGTTATCCGCCCTTCTGCCCAAGCTACTTTCACAAGTGGCACTAATGGCAGAAGTTCTGATATGTCTTTATCTTTGGAATTGTGGTTAATATTAGTAACTTCCGGTGTAGTGCCACTTGTATCTTGAAGAATTTGTCCTTCTTTGTTTGAATTTTCCTCAGTTTCAAATGTTTTTGATTTGGCTTTATGCAACTCTCCCAAAATCTTTAGTAAAACTTCACTCTCATCAGGAGAAATGCAATCTCCTCTGAGATAATTTATCGAGTCATTCGAACAATGCTCAGCTACGTATCTTGCTTGCATCATTAAACAAAAACCTGCGACTTCACTTTCACTCTTTTTGAAATAACGCCAAAGCTCATGAAATTTCAGCCAAAGCATATCAACCTTGAACGGCATAGCTCTAGAAGTCATTGAATCTATCAATTCAGTATATATTTCTTCTGATTCGGTTAAACCATACGCATCTGCTACCTTGAAGATTGCATTCATTTCCCGAGTTCTTAGACTTCCATCAGCCCACGCAACTTCAATTAATGGAGATAACAAAATCAAGCAGCGATTTTCATAATTTTTGAGATAATCAGGAACATCTATACCTGCAAAATCAGCATTTTGTATCACATCGGTCATTATTCTGTTGTGTTCAACAAATTTTCTTCGAATATCGTTCTGTCTGATATGCTCTTTGATGCCTCTTTGTATAAATGTATTCATATCTTTAAACTTCAAAAAAAGGGTAATTTTATTTTTGGCAAGAAATGATGGTTTGATTTCGGCAAAACAATACATCCATGTTCAAATGGTGTTACCTTCGTTTACTAATTCTTGGCGTGCTGTTTTTGTCACCTAAAAACCAAACCAATCATTTCTTACGCTTGGAGTTTGAAAAATCAAATTTCAATAGAACAACTTTACTTGTTATTAAATGTTTCGGCTTCATTGCCGAATTGTGGAATAGTAATAGCAAAGTAAGTGCCAGAAATTGTTGTCTTAAAAAAATGTTGGTGAAAAGCAATCATAAGTATTGTGAAATAAGACTTTAAGTGATTAAAAAGTTTGTTAGAGATGAAAATAAAAGAATAAATCCTCAAGTATTAAACAGATAAATTTGGGGCAGTTTTCAGCAGAGTTGTTTACTTATGCCACAGATGAAATTTTGATTCTATGAACATAACTTCAAAACTAATTTTTCTACTGACTATTACTGTTGGTGCAGTGATGTTATTTTCAAGTTTCCTTTTCTTGTTACAACGGGAAGCAGGGCTTGAAAATGCGTTGAGAGATGAATTGAGAGCACATGCAATAACTCTGCAAACTGCTCTAGAAGAAAACTATTCAGAAAACAGAAAAGCTGAATCACAAAGATTGATTGATCGCTTAAGAAGGAATACAAAAGTGTATTCAGTCACATTGATAGATGAAAAACGGAACATAGTAAAGAGTTCACATCCCGAAACTAAAAAAGCTTTCAGGACTCCTTCTGATATGAAAGATGTTTTTACTGAAGGGAAAACGATTGAGTTTAATTATCAAGCGGAAGATAGAAAATTCATCTCTTTCATATTACCAATTAGAATCGGTGATGAAATCACCAGAGCATTAATAATTGTTAAGCCTTTGGATTTGATTGAGCAAGAGATTTTTTATGCAAGACTAAATTGGTTGGCAATTACGTTATTTCTATTAGCTGTTATATTTTCCGTTGTAATTTTGGTCTTAAAAAATAGCCTAACAAAGCCAATTTATGAACTATTAAAAGGGGCTGAAAAAATAGGTAGTGGAAATCTGGATTATCGGGTTAAGATCAATAAAAATGGTGATGAATTGGATGTGTTAGCGTCCAATTTTAACCAAATGGCAGATAATCTTGCTCAACAAAGACAAAAAGCTAAAGATGAAGCTCAAAATCGTTTGAATTTAGAAAGAGAATTGAGGCATAGCGAAAGATTAGCAGCAGTCGGGAGGCTTGCAGCAGGCGTGGCTCACGAATTAGGAACTCCTTTGAATGTTATAGACGCAAGAGCTGGACAAATTCTAGATAAGCCTGAATTAAGTAAAGAAAAAAAAGAGCGAAACCTCAAAACTATTCGTCGGCAGACTGATAGAATTACGCACTTAGTCCAACAACTTCTTAATCTTGCAAGACCATTCAATTTAAAATTTACAAAGATTGACGTAAAAAAACATATAGAAGAAACAATAAGTCAGATATTTACAAAAGATGATCAGATAGATATTAATTTTTTAACTGAAGAGACATTTTATATAAAAGCGGATAACAATTATCTACAACAGGTTTGGATAAACATACTCCAAAATGCCAAACAAGCAATTCTAAAAAACAATGATGAAGGTTCGATACAATTTGAAATGAAACTAAATGAAGCAAAAGAAGGTAGATTCATTTCAGTAGAATTTAAAGATAGCGGTGACGGAATTGAATCCGAACATTTGGAAAAAATATTTGACCCGTTTTATACAACAAAAGACATTGGACAGGGCACGGGTTTGGGCTTAACAGTTTCGCACAGAATTTTAGAGGAACATAATGGAACAATCGAAGCTTCAAATAATGAAAATGGTGGAGCCTCATTCACAGTTACATTACCGATCTGGAAAAAAGATTAACTTATGAAAGAAACGATTTTAATAGTAGAGGATGATCAAGACCTGCGTGAATTAATGGAAGAAATCTTCGAAGATGAAGATTATTATGTTGAAACGGCTATAAACGGCAGGAATGCAATAGAAAAATTGTCAGATGAAAATCAAATGTTCGATCTGGTGGTAACTGATGTCCAAATGCCCGAAATGAAGGGGGATGTTGTCCTACAAAACGTAAGAGAAAAAAGAGCTGAAACACCAGTTATTGTAGTTACGGCATTCGGATCGGTTGAAAATGCGGTTGAAATGGTCAGAAATGGAGCCTATCAGTATTTAACAAAGCCTTTTAAAACTGATGAATTACTGGATGTTGCAAAAAAAGCATTGGAAGAAACTGAGCAAGTAAGAACATCTGCGAGAATCAGGAGAGAGCAAACAGAAACCCCATCAAAAATAATTGGGGCTTCCCAACCAATGCAAAAGCTTTTTGATTTAATAAACAGAGCCGGAAGATCAATGAGTAACGTTTTGATAACCGGGGAATCAGGGACGGGAAAAGAGCTGGTTGCAAAAGCCATTCACCAAGCTTCAAATCTAGATGGAAATTTCATTGCTGTGAACTGTGCTGCAATACCTTCTGAACTTGTGGAATCAGAATTGTTCGGACACACAGGTCAGGCTTTTACAGGGGCTAAAGGGGTTCGTGCAGGGTTATTTGAATCAGCTGATAGCGGGACAATTTTTCTGGATGAGATTGCTGAATTACCCCTCACAGTTCAGCCAAAACTACTTAGGGTATTACAAGAAGGGACAGTCAGAAGAGTTGGTGCAGACTTGGAGAAAAAGATCAAAGTTCGAATAATTGCTGCGACCAACAAAGATTTAGAAAATGAAGTAAAAGAAAATACATTTAGAGAGGATTTATTTTGGAGATTGAATGTTATTCATCTTGAAGTACCACCTTTGCGGGAAAGAGCCTTTGATATTCCTCTGTTGATAGAACATTTTTTGGAAAAATATTCTATGGATGGTTTAAATCTGGAAATCGCATCGGACACTTTAGCAATTCTGACAGCTTATCCTTGGCAAGGAAATGTTCGAGAACTTGAAAACACTATTGAGCGGGCAGTTGCTTTAACGCACGGTGCAGTTTTAACAATTGATGATTTGCCTGAAAGAATTCGTTCTAGTAAAACTTCTAATACATTGATTTCACAAGCTCGAACTGAACATATGACTGTTGCAGAACTCGAAAAAGAATACATCCTACAAATTTTAGAAGAAACAAATGGCAATAAATCTCAGGCTGCAAAAATCTTAGGACTTGATAGAAAAACTCTCTACAGAAAACTTGACGATTACCGAAAACAAAATCCAGAACTTGAAATTTGATCTCAAAAATAACCGAAATATATCCTCATTGTTTTTGTTCTGTTTTGCATCAAAAGCGGGGCAATTTGGGACTTTATACTCTCCAATCTAAATCAAATAATCTCTGATTAACACTTTTCATGCATAGATAAATCTAACTTCCTTAATGGTTTACAAAGATAAAACTATTTTGGCACCATAGTGGCACATTTATTGCCCTTGACAACTTAAGTAAATAAATTGTCTTGGAATGAATTAATAAAAAACATTCAGCAATTTGTGACTAAATAAAATTGAAAGGAGGCTAACGAAAAATGCATCGAAACATGCATTTTAATAGAGAAGAAAAAGAAATGACTAGCAGATTATCTGTAACAGGAATTGCGGTTTTTGCATTTTTGGTTGTGGCTATCCTATTTGCTAAATCAAGTGGGGAGTTTATTTGGTTGTTTCCACGCTAGTCTAGCAAATAAATAGACAGGAGTTAGGTATGAATAGAGTCTATATTTTAGTCACAGCACTAGCAGTGATCTTGACAGCGGTTACTGCTTACTTAGTAGGCAAATCTCAGGCTGAAACGATGAACTCTTACAAGGTTGATAAAGCAACTGCCGAGAAGGAGATTCGTCAAATTCTTGAAAACTATTATCAAATAGCTGGTAAGAATGATTTTATTAAGTTAGGGAAACTCAGTCGGGATTTGTCTGCTAAAAACTATCGCTATACTAATGAACTTGGGACTTTTAGCAAAGCGGAAGCATTAGGCATGTTTGAAAATTTGACACCTAGATACATTTCAGCTGGGTTTAAGAACATGAATGTTCAGATCAAAGGAAATGCCGCGGTAGTTAAATATCTGGATACTTCTGTAATAAAGATAGGAAATAAAATCGAAAATAGACCTATGAAATTTACGAGTGTTTGGATAAAAGAAAATGGAAAGTGGAAAGTTTCGGCGGAGCACAGCAGTTTTCTTTTGAACGAAGAAAAGCGTAACGAAATCAAAACTTTTTATGGGATTAGATAAGAATTGAGAAAATTATTTTACATAAAGATCAAGGAGGCTTTAATAAAATGTTAAAAATATTACTTTTGCTATTAGCGTTTGCAGCAATCGGACTATCAGTTTTTTATGCGTTGATTTATCAATCGCCAACACCGGGGGCAACCTATCAGGATTCATATGCCTTATTGAGTTTGGGGGCGGCAATAATTTTTAGCGGATTGTTCTATGCTTTGATTGTTAACAAAGAAAGAGCTGAGGCGAATATGTTGTTGAAATAATATCGCAAATCAAATTCTGATTGAAAACAAATGTCCGTTTGAAAACGGATGTTGCCGGGCAGGGGCAGCTAGGGATTCTACCAAATTGGTAGAATCCCTTTTTTTATTTGGTTATTTTCCGCAATGCTTCTTTGGCGATTTCAGCTAAATAATAATCTTCATCATTTAGTTTTTCTTGAAGAATAGTTACAGTAGATTTATCACCGATAACTCCTAATGCAAAAGCTATTTCACGCTTAGTATCGGTAAACTCTTTTTTATTTTGAATTGCATTTAGTAGGACTGGAACAGCCTGGCGAAAAACAGGTAATTGATCTGAAAGATTCATATTATTTTGTGTTTCAGACCGTTTGAACTCCGGTGGCAAAAAATCATTGGGCGTGGAAAAAGTTAAATCTTTATTTTGGATTGTTTCAGCAATTTGACCGATCGAACGAGCGGCAGCACGTCTGAGAAATTTTCTTGATTCCTTTGGTTTTTTAGCAAGTATGCTGGCTAAATGTTGCACCGCACTTGGATTTCCAACCTTTCCTAAAGCGACTGCAGCGGCATTTCTAACTTCCAGTTTCTTATCTTTTTGTAAAATCCGTATCAGTTCATTAGCAACCTGTGGATTTCGAGTTTTTCCTAAAGCGTAAGCGGTTTCTTTTCTAATAAAATCAGATTTCTCATTTAAGAGTGGCAAAAGGGCTTGGGCGGATTCATCTTTAGGTAAAAACACAACAGTGTGTGTTGCGGTAGCGCGTATTATTTCTGACGCGTCTTTGAGAGCTGGAAGTGCAATTCTCGATGCATCAGCACTTTTAAAGTTTCTTAGCTCAAAAAGAGCATTTCTTTTTACATCTTCTGTGCCAAATTTAATTCTTTCTGAATAGTACTGAACTTGTTCAGGAGTTTGAGAGAAAAAACTGCTTGGCAATGTTGAAGAGAACGCAAAAAAAAGGAAAGCAAAAAATAAATAATTTGTTGTTTTCTGCTTCCTTTTTTCCATTACTTTTATTTTGAACTTATATTTCTAAGCTGCTTTATAAAAAGCTTTGCGTTGCATTGATTCCCATTCAATGACCTGTCGTGCACGTTTATTTTCGTGAGCATCAGCAAGTGAGATGATTATATCATCGCTTGAGTTAGAATCAGTAATATGGATTTTAGGATTGGTAGTTTTGTGTGAAGCGTAGTCTAAGACTTTTGAAGTCCTGTTGTTTTTAATTTTATCGTCGGCAGTTTTGTTTTTTGTTTTTTTGACCATCTCCTTAAACCTCCCTAGTTTTTGGCAGACAGTCAAAGCAAAACATCAAAAATTTATGTTTTGACCGTCTGTTTCTGAATTTTTTGCATTCTTAAAACTTTAATAGATATAAATCTCCAGCAACTTATATTTTAAGTGCATTTATAAGATTAACATAAAGTTAAAATTAGAGGAAGTGTTATTTTCTATGGCTTTAGCGAATTTAATTGGGAAAAGTCGTTTGACGAGAGACCTGTCAGTTGTTACATCAGAAGGCGTTTTTGACTTAAAGTACGATGGCAGAGGAATGGGTTACGAAGAGGTTTTAGTTGACAGCAAAACTGCAAAAAGAACAATTAGCGTTTGGTGGTATGTTCCACGTTTTGAGTTCAATATTGGAAACAAAAACGCCGTTGTAAAAGTTGGAGTTTCACCACTGCTGAAGATAAGTCGTTTCAATTTAGAAATCGACGGAAAAATCATATACTCAGAGTAAAAAACTAGACAAATTCTCACAAATTCTTTAATATCCAAAATCATGAGAAATTATCAAAACATTCTCATCCTTATGTAGCCACTCGCCGAAAGGTTTTATAGATTTCGACGAAGTGGCGACGCTTACCGTAAATTCAAAAATCAAAACAATTTAATAAACATATCAAAAGCGTTGGATAGATTTATCTATTTTCGCTAAGATTGTTATTTTTCGAGACGTAGATTTAAATCAAACTGAATTTAGCTACGGGCTCTGTATTTATAAAGCTATGGATGAGAAATATTTCGCACAGAAGATAGAGAGAAAATGGCAAAAGCGTTGGGATGAACGCGGGACTTTTGTTGCCAAAATTGATGATGAACGAGAAAAGTTTTATTGCTTGGAAATGTTGCCGTATCCTTCAGGAAAATTGCACATGGGACACGTCCGCAATTATTCGATTGGTGATGTTTTGAGCTGGTATAAACGTCTGCAAGGTTACAACGTTTTGCATCCGATTGGATGGGATTCTTTTGGACAACCTGCCGAGCAAGCGGCGATTAAAAAAGGTGTTAATCCAAGAGATTGGACGGAAGATAATATTGACCAAATGCGTGAGCAGTTGAAAACGCTTGGAATTTCCTACGATTGGTCGCGTGAAATTGCTGCACATCGCCCCGAATACTACAAATTTGACCAGTGGTTTTTCTTGAAAATGTTGGAAATGGGATTGGCGTATCGAAAAGATTCGGAAGTTAATTGGTGTCCGAAATGTGAAACGACACTTTCCAATGAACAGGCTTCAGGCGGAATTTGCTGGCGTTGTGGAACACAGGTCGAAAAACAATCTCGTCCGCAATGGTTTTTGAAAATCACCAAATATGCTGATGAATTGTTGGATGATATGTCGCAAATCGAAGACGGTTGGGCGGAACGAGTTTTGACGATGCAACGCAACTGGATCAACAAAAGCAAAGGTACATTTGTTGATTTTTCAGTTCGTGAAAGTTCAGAAAAAATTCGAGTGTTTACAACTCGTATAGATACGATTTATGGAGCGAATGCGATTGTTGTAGCTCCCGAATATCCTTTGATTGAAGAAAAATTTGAAAGTTTTTCTGATGAAGTAAAAGCTAAAATCGAGGAGATCAAAGTTGAGCAAGCTAAGCCAAAGGATTATGACGAAGAAATCGAAAAAGACGGAATTGATACAGGTTTGCATGCGATAAATCCTTTTAGCAATGAGCCAGTACCGATTTGGGTTGGGAATTATGTAATGATGAGCTATGGAACGGGGGCAGTTATGTCTGTTCCCGCTCACGATGAACGCGATTTTGAGTTTGCTAAGAAATTTGATTTGCCAATTCGCCAAGTCATTTCCGAAACACATTTAGTTCATGAACACCACACAATGCAGGCATTGGCTTTGGATCAAGCATTCACTCAAAAGGGAATTTTGGTGCATTCAGATTTTTGGAATGGCAAGAAAAGTAAGGACGCAATTAAAGAAATGACTCGCTACGCTGAAACACATGGTTTTGGTGAATCTGCGACAACTTATCGTTTGAGAGATTGGGGTATTTCTCGACAAAGATTTTGGGGGTCTCCGATTCCGATTGTTTATTGTAACTCGTGCGGAACTGTTCCTGTTGAGTTTGAAGATTTGCCCGTTGAATTGCCTGAATCCGCACCGTTTACAGGTGTTGGCGAATCACCTTTGGCAAAAGTTCCTGAGTTTGTGAACGTGGAATGTCCGATATGCGAGGAAGATGCTAAACGTGAAACCGACACTATGGACACGTTTGTCGATTCATCTTGGTATTATTTCCGTTATTGTGATCCGCATAATTCGGAATTGCCATTTGATTCCGAGATTGCCAATTATTGGATGCCTGTTGATCAATACATAGGTGGAATTGACCATGCTGTGATGCATTTGTTGTACACACGTTTCTGGTCAAAAGTGTCAAGAGATTTGGGGATGGTCAATTTTGATGAGCCCTGCGAGCGTTTGTTGACACAAGGAATGGTCGTAACTGATTCATTTTACAGCAAGAAACAAGAATCCTATGTAACGGCTGATGAAGTTGAAATTCAGCGTGATGAAAGTGGAAAAGTTATCGGTGCAACATTAAAAGAAGATGGCTCAGAAGTTAAAGTTGCAGTTGAAAAAATGGGTAAATCGAAATTGAACGGCGTTGACCCGAATGAAATGATTGAAGTTTATGGTTCGGATGCCGCTCGTATCTTTTCAATGTTTGCTGCACCTGCCGAAAACGAATTGGTTTGGCAGGAATCAGGCATCGAAGGGGCAGTTCGATTTATTCAGAGAGTCTGGCGATACGTTCATAAATGGGTTGAAAGTGGACGTTGGTCAATTGGTGAGGATGATGATCCAAATTCGGTTTCCATTGCTGAATTGACTTTGAAAAAATTGGATTTCTCGGATGATGCGAAGAAATTGCGTCAGAAGACTCATCAGACGATTCAGCGTATTACAGAAAACTTTGAAAGTGGGCAATTTAATACGCCTGTTGCTGCTTTGATGGAATTGTCTAATGCAATGTATGACTTTAAAGTTGAACCAGAAAACGCTTCAGATGGTGATTTATTTGCTGTACGAGAGGCGTGCGAAAGTTTGATTTTGATGTTAGCTCCATACGCTCCACACGTTGCAGAAGAATTGTGGGAAGCAATTACAGGTCGTGATTTGGGGATTTTGGAATCCGATGCAAGGTTTCCAATTGCTGATGAAGATGTTGCTAAAGAAGATGAGATTGAAATCGTTGTGCAAGTAAATGGCAAGGTTCGGTCTCGTGTAAAAGTATCATCTGACGCTTCAAAAGATGATTTGGAGAGGGCAGCATTGGCTGATGGAAAGATTCAAAATTATACAGATGGCAAGGAAATTGTGAAAGTAATTGTCGTGCCTGGTAGATTGGTCAATGTGGTTGTGAAGGGTTAATTATCCTAAGCAAAGTAAATAAATCACATATGCAATAGACTTTTTTCAAATAATTGCAACTTTAATAACTATATAAAGTGTGAATTGGTAATTCTAACCGATTCGCACTTTTATCTTTAAAACCTTGATTGAGTTTAGGAAAGGCTTTAAGATTATGAGGTAGTAAAAGATTTTACTACCGCTCGAACTTTGTCAAAATTGAATTAATGAAATCTACAAAGATTTTCTGCAGTAAACCCTAAAATAAAATGAGAGAGTGCCAACAATGTAAAAAATGCTTTACGGATGATGTAAAGAATTGTCCTCATGACGGTTTGCCAACGATGCATACAATCAGTGGCGAACCTGTATTGGAGGGTAAATATCATCTGGAAAGCCGCATTGGACAAGGCGGGATGGGTGTTGTTTATAAGGCTAGACACGCTTACCTGAAAACTCAACATGCAATAAAGATTATTTTACCTGATCTAGTCGGTAATGACCCACAACTTGTTACTAGATTTAGGCAAGAAGCTCTCGCAGCTGCGGCGATTCGTCATCAGAATGTTGTCCAAGTTACCGACTATGGTGTTGCTCAAGGGACAATGCCATTCTTGGTTATGGAATTTGTTCAGGGCGAAGACCTTCACGATTTCCTTTCACGTGAAAAAAGAGTTCACCCTGAAAAAGCTTTTGAACTTATTTCGGCAATTTGTAAGGGGATAGGTGCTGCCCATAATCAAGGGATTGTACATAGAGACATGAAACCGTTGAATATCATGATTTTAGATGGAAAATCAGATATGAATGAAGCGGTGAAAATACTTGATTTTGGGCTAGCAAAAATAAAATCAGGTGAATTACTTGGTTCATTTATTCAGGCACAAACTACAGGCTTGATGGGGTCACCTTATTACATGGCTCCTGAACAATGGTCTGATGAAGAACTTGATGCCCGATCAGATATCTATTCTATAGGTGTCATGCTTTATCAAATGTTAGTCGGTGATGTTCCTTTCAAGGGTTCGTCAATTCCGGCAATTATGAAAAAACATTTAACTGATCCTCCACCTCCATTTGCTGAAAAAGGTGTTACAGATATTAATCCAGCCATTGAGAGAGTTGTTTTTCACACTTTGGAAAAAGAACGTGAAAACAGAACGGCTAGCGTTGACCAATTAATAAGTGAATTTGAAACTGCTTTAAAAGGAAATGTAACAAATGTAGATCAATTTGAAGTTACAGAAGCCAGTTTACCCGTTTCAACACTAAGAGTTCTCTCAAGTCCGCCAAAATCCAAGGTTTTCTTAAATAATGTTTCTATCGGAGAAACTAAAGATGATGGATGGTTAATGCTAGATGGAATTCAAAGTGGAAATCATCATCTTAAAGTTAGTCATGATGGTTTTGAAGATTGGGAAAGCAGCTTGTTCCTTGACGGAAAACCAAAACAAATTGTTGCTGAATTGCAGCAGAGTATGGGAGGTACACAAAGAGAAATTCCCAAACCTGAGCAAACTATGCCTTTTGTCGCTTCAGAACAGTTTACCCATAAACAATCTATCCATGGCATAAATACTCAGCAAGGACAAGCAATTCCTCAAAATACGGTTAACCAACAAGTAGAAACCGGCAATCAAAGCGTCATTGCTCAACCAAGCCCAAATAATTCAATATTCTCACCAATTGTTCTAGCAATAATTGGAATTTCAGGCTTATTGTTACTTACTGTTATTGGTGGCGTCGGACTTTACATGTCTGGTTTGTTTGGAGGGACTGAACCAAATCCGACACCGAGTCCTACGCCCACTGTTGCTAATAATAATGAAGATCCACCAAAAATTGTAAAAAATGAAATGGTCGAAATACCAGGTGGGACTTTCACAATGGGGCGAAATGATGGTGACGTTTTCTCAAAACCTGAACATAAAGTTGAGGTTGGAACGTTTCTAATGGATAAAACTGAGGTAACAAACGCCGAATATGCAAACTTTGTTAATGAAACGAACTACAGAGCTCCGCTTAATTGGATAAATAATAAACCTGTCCCAAATACCGAAATGCAACCCGTTCGTTTTGTGAATATTGAAGATATTGATGCATTCACTAAATGGCGATCAAAAAGAGATAATGTGAATTATCGTTTACCAACAGAAGCTGAATGGGAATATGCTGCTAGAAACGGCAGTGAAAACAATCTTTATCCTTGGGGAGATGTTTGGGACAAAGATAAAGCCGTCTTGATTAGAGATTTGATTTTTAAGGATGTCGGGACAAAACCTGAAGGAAAAAATAAATGGGGAGTTCTTGATCTAGTAGGAAATGTTTGGGAATTAACTTCGACAAAAGCAACTGCTTATCCAAAAGCTGCCCCTGAAGTTAAAGATTTTATTGCCAAACAAAAAGATTCTTATGTTGTAAGAGGATTGTTACCTCCAAAAAGCACCGAAGATTCTGCTGCTAATTCAACGGTTCGGTCATTTACATCTGCCAAGAATAGAGATAAAGCAGTTGGTTTTAGGCTGGTAAGAGATAAAAATTAATTTTGAGAGTAGTTATGAAAAAGAAATTAACAGGATTGAGATTTACGGGAATACTGTTTTGCTTAATACTCACACCCATATTTATGTATGGTCAGGATTTAGGTAGTTCCAGCAAACTTTTCCGCACAACCTCAAAAAAAACAACAAAAAAGAAAACTACTCCTAAAAAGAAAACAACTAAAAGGAAAAAAACAACTCCAAAAAAATCCAGTTCTGCTAAAAGAAAAAGAGCTTCTTCCACCAGAAGGAAAAAAGCAAGTAGTAGTAAAAGGAAAAGCACGACAAGAAGAACTACTGCCAAAAGCAATAAACCTAAGAAAAGTTCTACAAAAGAAATTTCTAAAAAGCCCGAAAAAGTAGAAATTTCAAAAAATAATGTAAAAAAAGAAACACCATTAGTTAAAGAATCTAAAACTCCACCTAATGACAACATTGTTATTACTGTTGGACAGCCTTCGACAGGTAACTTTGAAGAACTTTTTGAAGAAGCGATTATTGAAGGAAACCTCGCCAGAAATACACGGGATTATGTTAAAGCTGAAAATGCATACAGCAGAGCCAAAGCGATTAAGCCGAAAGATTCAAGAGCAATTTATGGTCTAGGTAATTTGTTTAGCGATCAACAGCGTTGGGAAGAAGCCGAAATGGCGTATCGCAAAGCTATTGAATTAGAGCCGAATAATCCAAATGCTCATATTGCATTGAGTTTTGTATTAACACAACCGGTTGTTGGTACAAACATAGGTGAAAGATATGCCGAAGCAGAAAAGATGGCTCAGAAAGCAATAGAATTAAATCCCAAAAACCCGTTTGCTTATGATCAGCTTGGTGTTTCTAAAGAGCTTCAGGGAATACTTTCCAATGAAACTGAAAGTGCTTATCGAACAGCAATAAAGCTTGAGCCAACATTTGCCTTAGCTTATGCCCATTTAGGCAGACTTTTGCGAGGTAGAGGTGAGACAAAAGAATCTTCTGCAGCATATAGGAAAGCTATTGATCTTTCCAAAGATGTGCCGACAATGATTTTAGTTGCAGAGGTTCTACAATCCCAACAGAGATATCTTGAGTCAGAGCAACTGTTAAGAAAAGCTTTACGGGTCGATGCAAAGCATCCAACAGCACTATTTTTCTTAGGACGGGCTTTAACAACTCGTGGAAGCTTTAAAGAAGCTGAAGATGTTTTAATGAAAAGTGTAGAGGTAAGTCCTAACAGCTTTGTTTCTTATACTCTCCTAGGCTCACTCTATTCCAGACAGAAAAAATGGACTAAAGCCGAACAAATCTTAAATAAAGCTTTAGCTGTTGTTTCTGAGAATGAGAAGAAAAGGTTAGCTCAAGAGTTTGAATCTGTTGGCGATGGATTTATGGGTATTGGCAGATACAAAGACGCAATCAGAATCTATCAGAGAGCTATAACTCTCGACGAAGAAAAAGATTTATTGAAAGATAAACTCGCAAGGGCTGAGAAAATGTAATAATTGTTTATTATTAAATTCATTTATAACAAGATTTTTGCCTAGTTTATTGAAAAAAGCATTTAATTAAGTCTTTTCACATACAGAAGTAATTTCGTATTAGAAACTACCAACTAAAGTTAAAAGAGAGAGTTATTTGCTATATGTCAGTGTCAACAATTGATAAAAATATGCTTTATTGTCCAAAGTGTAAAACTAAATATGAAGACGGTAGCCAACGTTTCTGTAATAACGACGGCGGAAGACTTCTTCCATACACTGTCACTGAACGAAAGAGCAAAAAAGATGCTGGGGTATTTACAAATTTATTAGGAAGAACTGCACCAAGTAACGAAAGGGATGAAAAACTAGCCAAAACACCTCGCTTTGTAAAAGCAAAAAATGTAGAACCAAAATTTCAAACTCCCAATAAAAGTAAAGTATTTAAATCTGAGCAACAACTGAAGCCTCGCCTTTCTAAACCAGCTGTTAAGAAAGAAGAGGTTAAAAAAACTACTCCAAAATCACCAAGACCCAAATCCAAACCAAAACCAAAGCTAGAGCCGAAACCTTTATCGAAACTTATTAACCCGAATGAGGTTAAGATCGATAGAGCGAAGCTTGGAGATCGTCGTGTAAACCCGACCGGTCGTACTGCTCTTAGTTGGGATAATCCTAAAATACTACTTGGTCAAACAGTAAAAGGGCGATATTACATCACGGAACAACTTGATAAAGACCACGCAAGCATTGCTTATTTAGCTGACGATAAAATCATCCACAGCAAAAAAGCAATTGTTAGGGTTTTGATGGAGGAGAATTCAAAAGAAAGTCTCGAAGATAAAATATTTGCTGAAGAAAGAGTCTCACTTTCTCACATAAATCATCCAAACATCGCTCGAGTGATTGATTCAGGCGAACTTCCGGAAGGTAAACCTTTTATAGTTACTGATTATTTGGAAGGTAGGTCAGTCAAAGAGATTCTAGATACGAACAAAGAGTTAAATCCAATGAGAGTAGCACGCATCGTGCGTCAAGCCTCATATGCTTTGAGTGAAGTTCATCAAAACGGTATTTTACATAGAAGTTTAAAGCCAGACCATATTTTATTAACTGTTTCGGAAGCTGGAATGGAACAGGTAAAAGTTACTGATTTTTGTGTTTCAAGTGGGCGGGACACGAAAGCCGAATTTAATTATAAATCACCTGAACAGGTTGGGGGGCAATTACCTACCTTTGCCAGCGATACTTACTCTTTAGCGGTCATTGCTTATGAAATGCTAACCGGACAGCTTCCTTTCAAGGCTTCAAATCCGAAAGCTTTATTGAAGGCTCAGAAAAGTGGTTTAACGACTAAAATAGCTGATATTAAACAAGATTTACCGCCGTTAGTAGATGATGTTATTGACAAGGCTCTTTCATTTAATCCATCAGATAGATATCCAAAGGCTCGTGATTTTGGCGAAGCACTATACAATTCTCTGATGACGGCTTCTCCTTGGGAAGATAAAAGTGAAGCTAAAAAAGAAGAGAAGGCAGATATTGAAGCTGATGAAGAAGTTAACAAAATTGCCTTACCTTCAAATCCACTAGCTGAGAAAGCAGATATTAGCATTGAGCATAATGAAGATACATCCGATATACATATAGCTTCTACCGAAGAAATTTCAACTGAAGAAGAAGTCAATGAAGTTGTATTGGATGTAAAAGAAGAAGAACTTGAAAAGTCTGATACTGTCAAATCTCCGGCTTCGGATTCTTTGTGGGAAAAAAGATCTCCCGAACCTGCCCGCGAAGGAAACTGGATTCTTACAATCGCTTCAATTTTAGGTTTAATACTATTAGTTATCGGAGTCATCGGAATTTGGCAATATTTCAGTAATCGAGGTGAGCAACCATTAGTTACTTCAACTCAAAATCAAACTGAAAATCTAAAAGAAAAAGACCCAACAATCAGAAATGCTGATGAAAATAAAGCGGTTGCTAATCAAGCTGATAATATTGAGGTCCCACCACCTGAAAGAGAAATTACCGAACCACCCAATTCAAAGTATTTTGAGAATTCAAAGCAAAATCTAAGTAAAGAATTGGCAAAAAATTATCGTGGTTTTTCAGTTTATTATCCTGAAACCTGGAAATCCAAAAAGTCGGACACAAATTTTTTGGACGTTGTAAAAGAAGATGAAAATGGCTTGCCTAAGGAGCAGATGATCGTAACTTACTATGAGAGCATGGGAACCTTTGACCTGGATAAAAAGAAATTCCCTGATCTAGTTAGTAAATCCAATAAAGATTTGCAGACAGCAATTCCAAATTATGAGGTGGTTTCACAAGGCAATATAACTGTAAACAATGGATGGAAATCTTATGAAGTAAAATTCAAAGGAAAAGCTCCAAAAGTAAACGGTGAAGAAAATGTCGAAATTTGGGGAAGACGCATTTGGATGCCTGCTGCCAGACCCGGTGTGAAAAACGGATTTGTAATTACAATGCTGGCAACATCTCTATCAGACAAAATTGAAAGTTTAGACGATGTCGGCAAAAAAGGCGATTTAGGAGATATTTTATATACTTTCGAACCCGATAGAAATTATTAAGAGAATTTATTAAAAACATTTGTAAGCGTAGGCAAAAAAGAAACTTGCTTACGCTTTTTATTTTTGGTGTGTTGAATTAAGATAAAACTTATATAAATTGATTGTTTATATAAGTTTTATCTAATAAAAATAACTAGATGTTTCAAGATTGTAAATCTTATGAAAATCGTATTGGTTGAAAAATCCACTGACGGAACCCAACCGACAGAAAGGACATTCCAAAAGCCATTAATTAGAATCGGGAGAGACCCTAGAAGCTGCGATATTGTTTTCGATAACAAACAGTATCCGATGGTTTCGCGTGAACACGCTGAAATTAGGTGTCAAAATGGTTTTTGGCTAGTTCGAGATGCAAATTCCACTTATGGAACTTTTGTAAACGGGCAAAAAGTATCTAAACAACCTACACAAATAAGTATCGGTAATTCTATTCAGTTTGGCACTAACGGTCCCGTTATGCACGTTATTTATTTGGATGTTGAAGAATTATCAAAATCGCAAATTGATGCCCCACCCTCTCATCCAACTGAGGTAAAGAGAAATTACGAACAAGTTCAAGATATTCCGACTAACTACAAACCATCTACTGAACCAAAGCAAAGCACACCAAGCAATATTCAAAGTCTGAAACCATCATCTCCTAAGCCGAAATCTCCTGATATCAAACCACAGTTAAAACTAATAGATAAGAAAGGAACGCCTCCCTATACAATCTCAAAAGATTCTTTTTGGCTTGGGCGTGATCCGAATTGTGATGCTATTTTTGAATCAACTGCGGTAATGGTTTCCCGAAAGCACGCAAAAATTCAGAAACAAAATGGAAATTATGTAATTCGTGATAACAATAGCTTTAATGGCACATTACTAAACGGACAAAGAATCTCCACACCTCTGCCGATCTACAACAAGGATAAAATCCAACTTGGACAAAGCGGACCCATTCTAGAATTTATCGCACCTGACAAAATTGCTCCTAAAGGGGCGGATCTCGCTGGGCAACGCTCAGTTGCAATTGGACAATTGGCAAGTTTACCTCAAAGTGGTGAGGAGATAGGTTCAGCAACAATGGTCTTCAACATGGGAGATATGTCCCAAAAAATCAAAATTGATGAATCTGCTCAGCCACAACTTTTAATGCAGGTTACGTTTGGTGATAAGCAGAGATTAACTATTGGACGATCAGTTGATAGCGATATACAGCTTGATGGTTTACAAATTTCAAACAACCACGCCCGTATTGTAAAAAGTAACAAGGGTATTCTTGTTGAAGACTTAAATTCTACCAATGGTGTTTATGTAAACGGAAAAAGCATTTCCCGACAGATAATTCTTCCGCAAGATTCAGTTCAAATTGGCTCATTCTTAGTTAAGATAGATGAAAATGAGAATGTTGGTATTTTTGATACCCGTTCTAAGACCAGAATTGACTCACTTGGAATTACTAAAGATGTAAAAAACAGAGCTGGAAAGGGAATGATTAGACTGTTAGATGATATTTCACTCTCTATTCAGCCAAATGAATTTGTTGGTTTGCTTGGTCCATCAGGTGCTGGGAAATCAACCTATATGGATGCATTGAATGGAATGCGTCCACCAACTGGCGGAAAAGTTTTAATTAACAATTTAGATTTATATCAACATCTCAATTCTTTAAAACAATCAATTGGTTATGTTCCTCAAGATGACATAATTCATCGAGAGTTAACCGTTTACAGAACACTGTATTATGTTGCAAAACTGAGGCTCTCACGCGATGTTTCCAAATCAGAAATCAATCAAATAATTGATGAAGTTTTAGATGTTACGGGCTTGGCTGAAAGACGCGATGTGCCCATAAATCAACTCTCAGGTGGTCAAAGAAAGCGTGTTTCAATTGCCGTTGAATTGATCACAAAACCTTCAGTTATCTTCCTTGATGAGCCAACTTCAGGGCTTGATCCCGGGACTGAAGAGAAAATAATGAAACTCTTCAGACAAATTGCTGAATCAGGCAGGACTGTGATTTTGACAACTCACGCAATGGAGAACGTTAAGCTTTTTGACAAGATCGTCATCTTGATGCGTGGAAAATTGGTTTTTTATGGAAAACCATCTGAAGCACTTAAGTATTTGAATGTACCGAACTTTAAAGAGTTATATGACCGCTTAGAAGAACCTGCTGAGCAAGAAGTCAAAAATCAAGGCGAAACAAATAGATTTACAATAACCGAAAAAGTTGCGGAAGACTGGAAACAAAAATTCACTAAAACTCCACAATACAAACAAAATGTATATGAGCCTCTCAAGGAAATAGATAAATCCGATGCAGGAAAAAGAAAAAAATCTCATCGCTTGGGAATTTTTGGTTCTATTCGGCAATGGATGACTCTTTCAGGACGCTACGCAAGAGTTTTAGCAAAAGATAAATTCAATTTATTCATACTGTTTGCTCAAGCACCTATAATTGCTGTTCTCGTCTATTTTGTTATGGGAGCAAACCAACCCAGAGATTTTGCATATTTTGCTCTATCTCTTTGTGCGATTTGGTTTGGAACATCAGTAGCGGCAAGAGAAATTGTTCGTGAAAAAGCCATTTATGAAAGGGAGCGAATGGTTAATTTAGGTATTTTGCCATATTTAGGCTCAAAACTTTTCATTCTTGGCTTGATCGTGTTTATACAGTGTTTCTTGTTATTCCTACCGCTAAAATTTCTGGATATAGTTGGGTTAATGCCAATGCCTGGAGCGTTTTTAGGCATCCCGCAGTTCTTTACAATGCTTCTAACTGCTGGAGTGGGTGTTGCTCTTGGTTTGTTTGTATCTTCGATAGTAAAAACTTCTGAGATGGCAACAAGCTTGATTCCACTAATTTTAATCCCACAAATTATTTTTTCGGGATTAATTGGAGTGCCTTCTGGTATTAATAAAGTAGTTGGGCTAACAATGCCGGCAACTTGGTCTTTTGATACGATGAAGCGTTTTTCCAATTTGAATACTTTAGAAGAAGAAGGGGCTTTGCCAAATGATAGAACGGACGGTTTAGGTCTTTACAAGTATGTTGAGAAGCGAAATGATAAGATAATAAGTGATACAAAAAAAAGCATTAAGGATTATGAAAGAGATTTATCTGATAAATTAAATGAAAAAGAAAGAATCGCAAAAAATGGTGGACCTGTTGATTTTACTGATTTGCCTGAAAGACCTAAGGTAGATAGTGCAGTTAAAATACCGGAAGATTTAAGTAATTATGTAACCTTTTTACATCCTTGGATGCATGAAATTGTAAATCAACTAGTGCTGATATTTATGTTTTTTGTATTATTTATATCAACGTTGATTGTATTACGGTTAAAAGATTTTGTTTAATAGAATTATGAGAAGTTTAATGAAAAATTTTGCATTGTTTGTAATTTTAAGTTTTGTTATATCTGGATTAATGGCGTGTACTGATTCTTCAGCTACGGGAGTAGATAAATCTCCTAAAGATAAAAAAGCAGATGGAAAATCAGCTAAAAAAGATAGTTATCCCCCAGCTCCTGAAGGAATAATGAATACTGATTTAAAATCGCTTGAAGGAGAAACCTTTAAAGTTTCTGATTTCGAAGGCGATGTTGTTCTTATTAATCTATGGGCTACTTGGTGTGGACCTTGTATCAAAGAAATGCCGGAACTTATTGCTATGCAAAATAAATATGGTGATAAAGGATTCAAAGTAATCGGGTTAAATACAGACGATGAAACTCCTGCTCAAATCAAAACCTTTGCTGAGAAACAAAATCTGAATTATAAACTCGGTTGGGCAGATAAAAAGTTTATTCAAGAAGTTTTTAATATAACTAGATTGCCAGGGATTCCACAAAGCATAATCATCAATCGCAATGGAAATATGACCGGTGTTTTTAGAGGCGGTGGGGATAAAGTTATAAAACAAATGGTTGAGACCGTTGATAAAACGATGGCTGAGTAAATTCAACTTAAAATTTTAAAAAACTGACGGACAGTATTTTGTCCGTCAGTTTTTTTGTTCTAATTTTTTAGGTGCTACTAAAATTGTCTTAAAGCTTGATAAACTTACTAATCCCGGAGCAGCTCCTTTTGGTTTATTGACAAATTTCTTTTGTGTGTAATGTACGCCTACCTTTGATTCATTTTTAGCTTTGCTGTAAAACGCTGCAAGTTGGGCTGCCTCGACTAAAGTCCTTTGAGGGATTTCTTTTCGGTTCGGGTTTTTGATAACAACGTGAGAGCCAGGATAATCTGCGGTGTGAAGCCAAGTATCGAGTGATTTAGCAATTCTAAAAGTTAAATAATCATTATCTTTTGAGCGTTTCCCAACCAATATATCAAAACCGTCAGAAGAGATAAATTCTCTAGCAATTGAACTTGAATCACCTTTTTTTGTTTTTTGTTTATGCTTCTGTTTTCTGTTCTTTTCGTCAATAAAAGATTCTATACTTTGCAAATCATTTTGAGATATTGCTTTTTCAAGTAGTTCTTTTTTCTTTTCAATTCTATTAATTTCTACTTCAACTATTTTGAGCCGCTTTGAGACCTCTTTTTTAGCATTTCGTGCCTTTGTGTATCGTTTAAAAAAGTTTTCTGCCGCTTCGGTTAAAGATTTATTTTCATCGACCTCAATCTCAATTTTTGGTGTGTTTTCATCAAAGTAATCAATCACTGTTACTTTATTTCCAACTCTTTCAGCGTTTGCCACATTAGCTAGCATTAGATCTCCAAAATGCTTCCACTTTTCAGCCTTTCCATGACCTGCCAAATCTTTATTTAGTTTTCTTAGTAGTTGTTTTTTCTTTTTTAGTTTTTTGTTTAGATTACTCCTTGCACTTTGTGATTTAGCTTGAAAATTTCTTTCTACTTCTTTTTTTCTATAGTAGTCATCCAAAGCAGCTGACAAGGTTTCAAAATTTTTCTGTGGAAATACTTTTTCATTTCCTTGCTTTTGTGCTGAACTTCTTTGGGGATCACTGTAGCGGCTTGCTATTTCTTGACCTTCGCCGAAAGTTTCACGCATAGAGTCCAGAACAAAATCATTTCCATCTAACAAAAATAAATTAGAAGAACGACCTGTTAATTGAATAACAAAAGTGTAGTTTTCAGGCTTTCCTAATTCATTTCTGGCAAGAAAGAAAAATTTTAAGATGCGTTCTTTTTCAATTTTTTCAATTTTTTGCAAGACTGAGTTAGCTAAGCGTTTTCTTAGAAAAGAAACAAAGGAAGGTTGATTGGATTTTTGCTTTTCCAGCTCTTTTAATTTTCTCTTAATTAAATAAATTCTAGGTGAGTTAGGTTCGACACTGATAAATAAATAATTCCCATTTCTTAGACGGAAATCAATTGCTAATTGGAGTTTTGATAAGGGAAAAATTTTGCCGAACTTTTGACCAACTAGTTGATCTCTAAGTTCGGCAGTTATTTTTTGTAAAGTTACTTCATTCATTTTATCAGTTATTCAGAGCAAAAGACTTATTTTAATGAATAACTGATAAATGACAATGAAGCAATTAAATTTCTTTGACAACGAGTGTTCCTGAAACTATGTCATGAATCGAGCGTTTTTCTTCATCAAAGAAAGATGTAATAAAACCTAATCCAAAGAAAGCTAATGAAAGTAAATAAATAGAAGAACTTACAGCAGCTTGATGGAAAGTAGGGTAGCTCTCGCCGTCAATATCAATCATCTCCAATGAAAAAAGATGCATTCCAAAAGTTTTACCAAATATGCCAATGGTTGTTGTTTGGTAAATAAACATAACTATTGAACAAGTTGCCAGAAAGGCGAAGAAACCGGCGATAGTAAACCAATTTCCACCAAGAAGCATAAAAGGAGAAAGAAGAATCAGACTCAAAAATGAGCCTATGATCATATCAAACAAGCCAGCATTAAATCTTAACGAAAATGGTGCCATGTCTTCTATTTCAGCTGATTCAATATCAGTAGTTTCTTTCTTTTCTACTATTTCATCCTTTGTTTCTACCTTTGTTTCTACCTTTATTTCTGATTCAGCTTTTGGCTCTTCTTTTTCTAAATTTACAGTAGGTGTCTTTTCAAAACTAGAAGACACTTTCGCAGGAATAAATTCCGGATCAAGCTCACTTGTATCGTAAAGATTTATCTTATTTTCCTGCTCAGGCTTCGGTACAAGTTTTGGTTTAGTTGGGAAATTAACCGAACTTTTTTGCTCTTTAGGTAAAGGTGCGGGTTTGTCTTCCTTTGTAGCAATTCTTAATTTGTGATTATTGCTTTTAGAGTTTTCTTCTACTTTTTCTTTAGGCTTTTCAGGTTCTATTTTCAAGAAAGTTTTTCTTGATCTCTCAATCCTTTCCAGAGCTTTTTTCAAATGCAGGTTTTCTACTTCATCTGGATTTGTGACAGCCTCAGCCTCAACCTTCAAAGCTGTGTTTCCTTGAGTTTGATAATTTTTTACCGCACTTATGGTTTCAGTTTGGCTGATAGTCTCAGAATTTGTTTCATTCTGGCTAAATCTTTGTTTTACTGCATTTTGCAGTTGCAGACGCCATTCGGGTAATTGTGGGTTTTTGCTTTGAAACTCAACAAGCGTTGGGCTGGTTTGGGAGACCGAAATCTCCGTTGTCTTAGTATCTTTTACAGAAATTTCATTTGATTTAGGTTCAATTTTTGCTTGAATCGCTTTATTTTGCACGGCAGGATTTCCTTTTAAAATAATTTGGGGGGCTAATTTATTTTCAATTCTGGTTATTTTTGAAGCTAACTCTTCTCGAATTGAATCATTAACCATTGTTCCACAAGTCACGCAAATAGATACATCATAAAAACTTTCTTTATTGCATCCTGGGCAAATCATAGTGTGTAGCTTAGCTTGATTTGATTTGTAAAGTAGCGAGATTTGGGAAATCTCTTGAAATGGTTAAAACTGAAAGAATAGTATCAGAAATTACTTTAAGTCGTCAATAGTAAATTTATGTGAAACAAGAAATTATTTAATTCGCTATTCTGAAAGATAAACTTTACTGAGAATAACAAAATGCTACCAGTAAATTTACAAGTAGCATTCTAAATTGATTATACGTAAATATTTACCTGTCGTCAGTAACTCTTATAAGTTCTGGAGATTCGTTTGACTCATTCTCACTATTTTCTTCGCTGAATGAAAATTCGTTATCATCATTTGAAAAATTATTCTTTTCAATCTTGTTATCTACATTTTGATGATCTTTGTTTGAATGATTGTTTTGTTCAGTTTGGTTACGCATTATGTCAGGCGGCGGCAATTCCTCAGGTGGGAAAAATGAAGGAATGTCATACTCAGAGTCGTCTGAAGCGTCTTTACTAACAAGTTCAGCTATATCACCTAGGTCTATGAAGAAATCAGCTACATCAATTAAATGTGGTGCCGTATTAGAACGGAAGCCTGCCACTTCTACGCGACAGCCTTTGTAAGCTACGGCATTCAGAGCATAAACAAAGTCTTCATCTCCAGAAACTAAAACTGCAGTATCATAACGACCCGCTAGACTAAGCATATCTACAGCTATCTCAACATCAAGATTTGCTTTGCGTGTCCCATCATAGAATGTCTTAAGTTCTTTCTGGACTACTCTGAAACCATTTCTACGCATCCATAAAAGAAAACCTTGTTGGCGTTCTGCCCCAGCATCAACTCCCGTGTAGAAGAAAGCCCGTAGGAGTCTTCCATCACCAAGCAAAACACGTAAAAGTTTATTGTAATCAATGTCTAAATTATGAAATCTAGCGGCGTGAAATAAATTGTTTCCATCAATAAATACTGCTACACGTCCACGATGCCCAAATTGCCATGTGGAACTTGTTCTCAAGTCAAACTGCATTTTAAAATCCTTGTGTTAAAAAATTATGTATCAATTTGAGATTGTGTCTGACCATGCAGAGAATTTATTGAAACCAAAAATAATTCTTGTAAAATAACCAACTTAATAAAATTAATATATGTCTTAATAAAAATAACTTATTATCTCTCTACGTTGTTAAAAAATTCAAACACAATCATTATTGCTCAAAAAGCTAGATTATAGTGTGCCTTTTTATTTATAAAATGGTCAAGCGTTTTTATTCCATTATTAGAATAAAAGCATATGTGATTATAATTAAAAGGCGAGGTTTATATGGCTGAAAAATCAGAAGAAAATGAATTAGAAAAAATACTCGAAAATTTACCGCTAACTGCAGAAAATACTGGCTATGACAAAAGCGAAATGATTTCCTGTCAAAAGTGCCAAAGAAATAATCCACCAACAAGATTAGATTGTTTATATTGCGGTATTGAATTGGAATTTGATGAAAACCAATTCAAAATACTAAAACCTGTATTAAGAAAACCTGAGACACATCTCGATGGTTTCAATCTGATTTATCTTGCAAACCTAAAAGAGTGGGATGAAGAGCAATATTCTGAAGTTGCCAAGATGACCCGATTTAATAAAAATGAACTGAAACAAATAGTAGGTTTTAATAAGCCTCTTCCAATTGCTTTGGGGGAAAACGAAAAAGAAACAAAAATAGTTTCTCAAAGACTCGAAGATTTTGGAATAGATTCAGTAGTCATAAATGACAAAGACTTTGAATTTAATAAAACAACAAAAAGGCTGAAAAGAATAGAGTTTGACGAAGATAATTTAGTATTCATACTCTTTAATAATGATGAAGTAATCAAAGTAGAAAAAAAAGAAATAACATTAATAGTTGTTGGTGCTATTTTTGAAAAAAGGGTTGAATCTACAGAAAAATATAAAAAGAAAGAAGAGAGTAAAGTTCTAGAAACCTCAGAAATAAGCACAGATGAGATAGTCTTTGATATATATATATATGACGAAATTGATGGTTTCAGGGTAACAACTAAAGGGTTCGATTTTTCCTCACTTGGGGATGAAAAAAAATTATTAGCTTCAGAAAATATTCAAACACTAATCAACAAGTTAAAAAATGAAGCCGTAAATGCACAATTTATTGATAATTATCTAGAGATCAGACCTGCTTTAACAAATACTTGGGAAGTAGATGAGGTAAAAGATTCAAAAGGAATAAAGAGAAAAAGTTTCGGAAGTTTTAATCGTCAAAATGTAACAATGACAAGTAATCAAAGACAATTTACTAAATACTCACGGTTGCAGTGGTTGCTATTAAATAAGGAATTAATGTAGTGATGTTCAGAACTGCCTAAAATCAATTTTTTCAAGTGAAAAAAAAGAAAAATACAAAATTTAAACCTGTCGCAACGGGTAAAAATATAATTTATGGAATTTCTCCTGTTTTGGAGTCATTGAATTCATCGAGTCGAAAAATTGAAAGAATCTTGATCGCAGAAGGAAGACAACATAAAAGAATTTCGGAAATAATTAAACTAGCCAGAAAACAAAATATTAAATTTCAAAAAACACATAGGCAAAGTTTTTCTAAGTATTTAGATAGAGATTCTAATCATCAAGGTGTCATTGCATTTACTTCTTCCTCAAGTTATTACGATGCAGGTAAACTTTTTGATGAAATTATCTCCAAACCAAATTCTCTGTCAGTTATTCTCGATGGAGTCGAAGACCCACACAATTTGGGTGCGATTTTAAGAAGTGTCGAATGTGTCGGTGCGGATGGAGTTTTTATTCCTGAGAGGAGAGCTGTTGGATTAACTGAAGTAGTCGCAAAGTCTTCCGCCGGAGCTAGCGAGCATGTAAAACTTGCGAAGGTCACAAACCTAAATAGATTGATTGATGAATTAAAGCAAAATAACATATGGGTAGTTGGAGCAAGCGGCGAGGCAGAAATGAATTACACAAATTGGGATTGGAAGCAATCAACCGCACTCGTAATGGGTAGCGAAGGAAAGGGAATTAGCCGTTTAACTGCTGAAAAGTGTGATACATTAATAAAAATACCAATGCTTGGAAATATAGAATCACTGAACGTTTCAGTAGCTACGGGCGTAATATTATTTGAAGCTTTGAGACAAAGAAATCTTTAAAGTGTATGAAGAATCAAAAAAATTAACTTGCTTGCGATGCGGCGGGGAAAACGAAGATTCTGTAGAATACTGCCGCAAGTGTGAAAGAGAACTAGAAAATGCTGATAATGAATTAGAGAGTATCACTACTATTAACCGACTAGTATATGGTTATCTTACATTTACAGGTTTTCTGTTAGCTTTTGTCTTTTTCAGTTTGTGGATTAAATATATTAATGACCCATTTCTACTTTCTGAGCTTTTGTCATATGAATTTGTAACTTATTCATTTTTAATAGGGCTGATATTTTTTATTGCGGCATTTGCTAAGCCTTTCGTTATAAATTTTTTAGGTAAATTTAGAGAAACAAGTGTTTTGAATAAACTAGGCTCAGAATTTGTTCATTCATACGTAATGCGAATTGATTACATCAAATTAGTTTGCTCAGTCGTATCCTGCACCTTTTTTACTATTACTCTATGGATGTTTTATTCTAGATCGGAAGTTACTATTTTTACCTTTATATCTTTAATACTTTTAGCTATAAGTCTTACATTTACTGTTCGTGGTTTGTATAAATTGATTAAAGTAGCAAACTAAAATAACAGCTTGAGAAAGAGGAATTATTATGTTTTGTCCTAAATGTGGAACAAAAAACCCAGAAACAGGAAAATTTTGCAGAAAATGCGGAACAGATCTAGGAACTGTCTCCGATGCCATTTCTGGCAATTTGTCTAGTAGCAAAGAATCCAAAAAACATAAAAAGGAGAAAAACACCTGGGAAAGTGCAATGGGAAGTCTTTTTATGGGAGTTGCTTTTTTGACAATCTCAATCATTTTAGGTGTAACAAATGCAGCAAATGGTCAAAGATGGTGGTATTGGATGTTGATTCCTGCATTTGCGATGATTGGGGCAGGCGTAGCAAAGGTCATTCAGCTAAAACAAGATACACAAAAAGATATCTCAATAGATTTAACTGACGATACAAAACAGATAAATTCACAACAACAGGAAGCACTACCTCCATCTCAAACCGAATATGTTTCGCCAATGGGTGACTCAGAGTATCAGACAGGTGATCTTGTGCCTCCTAGCGTTGTTGAAAATACTACAAGACATTTAGAAATGGACTCAGAAGGGCAAACTATGACTTTGCCAGAAGATAAAGTTTCTTAGGTTTGTCATAAAAGTTTACCGAGCAGTGTTTTATAATAAGAAACAACCCATCAAGACACTTTAGTATCGAATTTTCAAATATATGAAACTTGAAGCAGGTCAATTTTATGGAAAAACGTCTCATACGTTTTCAGCAAATAATTTTCAGTTTACTGAAAAATACTATTCCTCTAATGTAAATATACCTGCACATTCTCACGAGCTAGCACATTTTTGTTTTGTTTTAAAAGGAAATTACGCGGAAAAAATTGGAAGTAAGGATTTTGAGCGAAACCCAACCGCTTTAGTTTATTATCCGCCTGACGTAAGTCATGCTGAAGAGCATCATTCTGATGGCAGCCATTTGCTGGTTGAAATCGAATCTGCGGGATTGGAAAAAGTTCGGCAATATGGAGTAAAACTCAACGAACCAGTGATTTTGGGTGGGGATAAAGCACTTGCCTTAGCAACTAAGATGTATAAAGAGTTTACTGACAGAGATAAATTTTCTGCATTAGCATTAGAGAGTATTTCTACTGAGCTATTAATTGCTGCGTCCCGAAAAAATACTAAAAGACCTGAAAGGAGTCAGCCCAGATGGTTAAAAAGAGTTAAAGAATATCTTCACGAATATTATTTTGAATCAATAGGATTAAATGATTTGGCGAAGATTGCTGAAGTTCACCCGACACATCTAGCGAGAGTGTTTAAGCAATTTGAGAAGTGCACAGCCGGAGATTACGTTCGTAAAGTCCGCATTGCTAAGGCTCGTCAAAAAATGTTGTATTCAGATTCTTCTCTAGTCGAAATTGCTTTAGATACAGGTTTTTCCGATCAATCTCATTTCACTCGTTCATTTAAAAATACTATCGGAATGACACCAAATGAATACCGCCAAACTTTCAAAATTCGCTAATTTCGTTTAAGTTTATTTTAATCATTCAAGAAAATAATTACTAAAACGAATATGCTCATATTCAGACAAAATTGTGGAAACACATTTCCTTAAAAATTCGTTTATTTTTTTAGTCAAGCAAATACAAGGAATTATTTATGTACAAAAAAGTTTTCATTTTAATATCAGTCTGTTTTTTACTTGCAATAGAGTCTTTTGCTAACAATACAAACAGCAACTTAACAATTGAGCCTTACACATTTGAAAATTCAAAAAAAGAAAAAGTTCAAGCGGAGTTCGGACGATTAAAAGTTCCGATGAACAGATACAATAAAGGAAACAAAACGATAGAAATTGCTTTCGTACGTTTCAAAAGCACATCAAAAAATCCCGGCTCACCCATAATTTATTTAGCTGGTGGTCCCGGAGGTTCAGGAATTCAATCTGCTAAATACAGACGTTTTGATTTATTTATGGCAATGCGGGAGTTTGGTGATGTTATTGCTCTCGACCAGAGAGGAACGGGACAATCAAAACCGAATTTGCGTTGTCCTGGGCGTTTAAGTTTGTCTTTTGATCAACCAATGACACGCAAGAGTTTGATTTCTGAAGAAGCCACAAACCTCAGTAAGTGTGAAAAGAGCTGGAACGAAAAAGGAATTGATACTGCATCTTTCAACACAGTTGAAAGTGCTAATGATATTAATGATTTACGCATAGCACTAGGAGCAAAAAAAGTAAGTTTGTGGGGAATTAGTTATGGTACTCATTTAGCTTTAGCAACAATTCGCCAACACGGCAAATATATCGATAAAGCAATCCTTGCAGGCGTTGAGGGAACAAATGAAACGCTAAAATTACCAAGTAGCACACAGAAACTACTAATTGACATTGATAAACGTGTTAAAGTGAATGAAGAACTTAGGAAAAAAATGCCTGATTTTCTTGGTTCTTTAGAAAAGATTTTAAAGAATCTTGAAGAGAAGCCCGTAACAGTTGAGATTGAAAATCGAAGGACAAAAAAGAAAACAAAAGTAACTATAGGGAAGTTTGATGTACAAATAATTTTAGGCTCTTATTCTGGGCGTGACAGCTTCTTGGCTTCTTTACCAAATTTAGTTAATTTGATGCAAAATGGGGACTATTCATTTATTGCCCAACAGATGCTTTGGTTAAGAAGAGGTAGGACATCCTCGCTCATGTCAGTTGCAATGGATTGTGCCTCGGGCATTTCAGAAAAACGCAATGCGCAAATCACAGATGAAGCTGAAAAATCATTACTTGGGAATGCTATTAACGCTCCGTTCCCTGAAGTTTGTAAATCCATAAATTATGCAAAACTAGGAAGCGATTTCCGCAAACCGGTAAAATCAAAACTGCCTGTTTTGTTAATTAGTGGCACTCTTGATGGGCGCACACCTGTTTCAAATGCTGAATTTGCTCAAAAAGGATTCAAAAATAGTTCGCATCTCATTATAAATGGAGCTGGTCACAGCGATCCATTATTTCTTTCGTCACCAAAAATTAAAGAAACCATGATGAAATTCATGAGTGGAAACAAACTACCTAAGACTATTCGTATAGAAACTGCAAAGCCGTTTAAGTTTATACCTATCAGCTAAATAGCAAAACAGATTTGAATTTAGAGATTTTAATTGTCAGCAATTAAAATCTCTTTTTTCTTTGCCGCATAAGTATTTATGTTAGTTTTATACAATCAGACTATTACAATTCAATACGATAAATAAACGCACAAAATAAACTGTTTGTGAGAGGTAACAATAGTAATGAACAAATCTAAACTAGTAATTTCTGTAATTTTTATCGCAACACTTTCTGCGAATCTTTTGGCTTTAGAGAAAGAAACAAAAAAGATTGATGATTTTATAAAACCTTTTGCAGACGCAAATCATTTTTCAGGTGTTGTTCTAGCTTCAAAAGATGGAAAGATTGTCTATGAAAAAGCTTTTGGCTTAGCGAATGTCGAACATAACGTTCCTAATAAAGTTAATACAAAATTTGGTATTGCTTCTATTACTAAGGGGATGACTTCGATTATTTTTATCAAACTGATTGAGGAAGGAAAAATAAAAATTGATGATAAATTGAGTAAATATATTCCTGATTTTCCGAATGGTGACAAAATTACCGTTCAAATGATTGGAAGACATCGTTCAGGCATAAAACATCGCATAATGCCTGAACAAGAAGAAACCATAAGATACACCCCGGCAAAATTTGTTGAAAAAGTAAAAAAATCAGAGTTAGCTTTTGAGCCGGGGACAGATAATTTATATAGCTCAGCAGGGTATGCAACTTTAGCCAGAGTTTTAGAAATTGCGTCAGGAAAATCATTTGATGAGCTTTTAGAAAAATATGTTTTTAACCCAGCAAACTTAGCAAATACAACTGATTACGACAGCTTAAAAATTATCAAAAACGAAGCGAGTTGTTATTTACTGGAATCTCAGGGGTATGCAGCTGCACCAAAAAAAGATTATTCATTTTTAGTTGGAGCGGGTTCGGTTTTTAGTACGGTGAGAGATCTTTATAAATATGCGAATGGAATAATATCAGGGAAATATGGAGAAAACGTTCAGCAGAACTTTGTGAGAAATGGCATTGTTCGCAGTAATGGAAGCACGAATGGTTTTAGAGCAAATATGAGATTTGATACAAACAATAAATATGGTTACATATTAGTTTCTAATCTAGGCTCCGGTGCCAATGATCTCATCCTTAACCATCTTAGAAACGTTTTAGAAGGGAAAAAAATTCAAACTGCAAAGATTCCAAAACCAAAAATTGATCTGAAAGCGAAAAATAATCTACAGGACTTCGAAGGAAGATATAGATTTAACGGAAAGGGAAGCGGATTTAAAATATTTGAAAGTGAAAATAAACTTTACGCAGGACCTTATAAATTAATTCCGATGGGCAAAGACAGGTATTACAGCTTCTGGAGTTATGCGGAGATCACATTTGTTCGTAACGAAAAAGGAGAAGTGAAAGGTTTAGAGTGGGTTGGCTCCGCCGGTAAATCTAATTGGATAAAGGATTAATCATTTCGAATTAGATATTACGGCATTTGAGAATGCTAAGCTAAATGTTAGTTTGCAAAGTTAAATACAATTTAAATCATACTTTATGAAAATTTATATAACCTTATCGGTTTTAATAGTCTTGGTAATTTGTCTTACATCAGCAAATGCTAAGACTAATTTAATGTTGGATGTTTCAGACAATTCTAAATTCAACAAAAAAATTCCAAAGACACTCAACAAAAAAATCCCAATTTGGCAAAAGGAGCTAAATATTCCAAATGTAGGAGTTGGAATCATAGAAAATGGAAAAATTGTAAGTGTAAAAGTATATGGTAAAAATGCTCCCGACGATATGCTTTTTAATGTGGCTTCCATAACAAAAGTAGTGTTCTCAATATTAGTTTTGAAACTTGTCGAAGAGGGAAAGTGGGATTTGGACAAACCTCTTTATCATTATCATATTGATGCTGATGTGAAAGATGACTCAAGACATAAAAGATTGACGACCAGGCATGTTTTAAGTCAACAATCTGGATTTGTAAATTGGCGTTGGAATCATCCGACCAAAAAACTTGCTTTTGATTTTGAGCCTGGAACAAAATTTAACTATTCAGGCGAAGGGATGGAATATTTGCGAAAAGCCATTGAAAAAAAGTTTAATAAAACTCTTTCGGAATTGGCTTCTGAAAAGCTTTACAACCCTCTCGGTATGAAGGATACAAAAAATAATTGGGATGGAAAGGAGGACTTTGAAAGATTTAGCCGTTGGTTTGATTCAAATGGAAAAGAATACAAAACAAATTATGCCACAAGGGATAATGCAGCAGATGATTTGATAACTACTGTCCAAGACCTTGCCAAATTTGGTGTTAGTATAATCGAAGGAGCAGGTTTATCCGATAAACTATTTAAAGAGATGATTAATACCCAATCTGTAATTAACAAAAACTTACAGCAAGGATTAGGTTGGCGTGTTGTGAATAATTTACCTAACAATGAATATGCGATTCAGCACGGAGGAAACGACATAGGCGTTGCAACACTTCTTCTTTTACTTCCAAAGTCTAAGCGTGGAGTCATCGTATTTACAAATGGTGATAACGGTTTGATTATGTGCAACAATGTTGTCCGTGAAATCTTGCCCGAAGGAAAAGAAATTATCCACAAATCTTACAAAAGCACAGATATAAGTGAAGTTCCGAAAATCATAAAAGTTGACGACAAAACTTTAGAATCTTATGTAGGAACTTATGTTCAACCAAGCGGAAGAGTTCTAAAAGTTTTCAAAAAAGAAAATAGTTTATTAATAAAAATGGCTGGAATGCCAAACTTAACAATTTATCCTGAATCAAAAGATACATTTTTCCTTTTTGATTTTGACCCCAAGCTGCAATTTGCAAAAGATAAAAAAGGAAACGTTGATGCAGCTTTAATAATTGAAGGAAAAAATATTATTAGGTGTGTCAGGCAAAACTAACCAAACTGAATTTGTTAAAAGCAAAAGCCAGTTACAGATTTAGTTTGAATAGATAAATGTTAAAAAAAATCCGACTTGATTTTCTAAATCAAGTCGGATTAAGTATGTAAAGTGTTGCTAAAAGCTAAATTTAACGATTAGCAATGAAGTTAAAATTATCTAATTGTTCCTCAAGATTAACTACTTGCGTATCAAATCTGCAACGTCTGCTCTTAATTCCGAATGTGTATGTTTGACCAACTTGCAAGTCTTCAAACTTGTAATATCCAAATTGGTTAGTTCTTGCATTTCTTTGTTCTCCATTTTCATCTATAACTTTCACAAAGGCTCGTTTGATAGGTAAGCTATTTGCAGTAAGGAAAAGTGAAACGGTTGGAATAGGTTGGTTCAGCAGGAAAATCAAATTGGATAAAGGATTAAACTCATCTGTATTTCGATAACATTCCGCCCATCAATCTATCCATAATTCCAAAATATCGTTTCGGAAAAAGACGCTGAACCATACTTATTTGTCGTGCGTCCATACCGATTAATATACGCGGGTTTTTGGCTTTAATTCCATTGACTATAGTATCAGCGGCTTTTTTCGGCGTTGTTTTAGCAAGTTTTTCAAGCATCTCGTCGGCAATTTTCATATCCACGTCCGTCGCTTTATTTCCACGACGAGCATTTTTTACAATGTTTGTCTGAATTCCGCCCGGGTGAACAACAGAAACCAATACATTTGAGCCTTCAAGTTCGTGTCGCAAACTTTCGGTAAAACCACGAACTGCAAACTTACTTGCACAATAAGCCGATTGTCCGGGCGGAGCAATAAAACCAAAAACGCTTGAAATATTTACAAGATGAGCAAGTTTTTCCTTTTGCAGTATTGGTAAAAAAGTTTTTGTGGGATAAACCGTTCCCCAAAAGTTTATGTTCATCATCCACTCAATATCTTCGATGGAAAGTTGGGAAACTCTACCCACCATCCCGACACCTGCGTTATTAATAAGATGGGTTACACGACCGAATTTATTTATACTTTCATTAGAAAATCTTTCAATATCTTCACGTTTAGAAACATCAACGATTGAACTTATAACATCAACGCCCTTTGCTTTGAGTATTTCAATAGTCTCATTCAAGCCATTTTTGTTAATGTCAGAAAGTGCAATGCCTAAGATGTTTTCTTCAGCGAGACGTGTGGCTAAAGCTCGTCCAATTCCCGAACCAGCTCCCGTTATGACTATTATGCTTTCGCTTGAAATACTCATCTATTTTCTAACTAAAACTCTTGCATTACCCGCATTTCCGCTAGAATCAAAGACTCTTAAAGCAACTGAGTATTCTCCTGTTTCTTTTAATTTGAAATTAACTGTAAAACGTTCATTTTGACTATCAGAGATACCATCATCGGCATAAACGGTTTTCCATTTTCCACCGTTAATATTGTATTCTGCACGCTTGATATAGCTTGAATTTTCTCTAGCTTGAAATACAATTCTAGCATTTTCACCATTTATTTGTGAGTTTCCAACAGCAGAAACGGTCGGAGCGGTATTATCAATATCAAAAGGTTCACTAACTCGCTCACCTGTTAATGCTTGTGAAGCAGGATTTGACGGAGAATCGTTTGCGATAATCTTGAACACATAACGTCCATCAGCTAAAGCTAAGCCATCAATTGTAAAAAACGTTGTCTCCAGATTTTCTCTTAAAAGCTTAAAATTCTGTTCACCAACTTCTCGATAATAGATTGAATACCTTAGATCATCTCCATTGCGGTCTTCTGCTTTCCATTGCAAAGATTTTGCACCACTTTGGAAGACTTTTCTTGGAACGGCTGGCGGAATAACAATACCAAAATCAGCCGGATCAAGTCCTAGTGCTTCGATATTTGGATCAACTGGAACAGGAGGATTTGGAGCTAAGCCAACATTAGTCGGCATAATATTGACTGAAAGCACCTCAGGTGGAATATTTCTAGTGAGGAATGAAACATTTACTTCATTCACCGTTGCTGCTTGATTTGAACTTTTCAAAACCGCTCTCCATTGGAAAAACTGGGCTTTTGGACTTGAGATTTGTCCACCGATTTGATTGCTTAGGGCTTTGCTCCAGCTACTCCAGGTTTCATTTGCACTTGCTGTGTTTCCACTACGGGTTTGTATCTGCACATTACCGTTAGATCGCCACCATATTCTTCCCCAATTAGCAACGGATTTAGCATCTAGAACGGGCGATTCATAAATTCCTTCAGATAAAGTTTGTTGTCCAAAATTATATAAATTTCCTTGGTTAGAACTCGTTGCATAAATTTGATTTCCGCGTGCATTCATCGTAGAAACTTGTTCTTCATCAGTTTGTAAAAGTAAAGTTTCACGAGCATCATTTGTAACGGAATATACTCTCCCTTTGTCTGCTGTCCCGATTAAAACGCCACTTTTATTAGGATTAGCAAGAATTGAAAAAGCCGTTATTTTTTCAGAACTCCAAATAATGTCATTTCCACCATCAGGTAAAATTCTGTAAACAGCAGATTTTGCAGATGATAAATCGTATCGGCTTTTGTTATTAGTTGTCGGTGGCGGCACTGCACCTTTTTTCTTTTCAACCGAAACAGTTTCAGCTTTCTTCTTTTTAGTATCAGTTTTAGGTTCTTTTACAGATGCAGATTCGCTCAAAGCTAAAACATAAACAGAGCCATCTTCAGCTACTGAAATTTCGTGAATCTCTCTTAAGGTTGAATCCAATAACGCAAAAGGTTTGCCGTCAGCCGAAAACCTCAAGACCAAACCGTCAGAGTCCGTTCCAGCATACAGATTTCCATTCTTGTCCTTAGCAAGCGAAATTATATGAGTTTCACTTGTATCAAATAAAAGCGAGTTTTGGGGATTTGCATTAGCTGATTTGACCTTATAAATTTTTCCGTTCTCGCCAGTCCCAACAGCTAAGCTTCCATTATTAAGAGCTTTTAGAGACCAAATATATTTTTCTTTTGGCTCGAAATAAACACTTGCATTTCCGCTCGTATTAATTCTATAAACTTTACCGTCCGGAGAAGTTCCTGCGTAAATTGTTCCATCGTTTGAGACTGCCAGAGCAGAAACATTTAGTTCAGCAGCATCATATAGGAGCGAACCCTTTCCACTTGAATCAACCTTAAATATTTTTCCGTCACCACCTGTTCCAAGATAGATATTGCCAGCATTATCAATTGCACTAGACCAGATAAAAGGTTGTCCGGTTTTATAAACTTGATCTAGCCTTGGGGCAATGGTGACTGAGCCATTGTCATTAATAGACACTCCGCGTGCGTCACCTTTAACTACGTCATCTCTGGAATTTACAGACCAAATTAAAGGCTCGCCGGCAAAAGAAAAACTTGAAAGAATGAATAACAAGGTAGAAAAGAAGAGAAGTTTTTTCATTTAATTATTTGATTAGAAATCCTTTACAAAAAATTTATTTATAGAAACAAAAATACACGAAAACTTGCAAAAGAACTAAGTTAAATTGCAAGTTTTCGTGCGTAGTTAGTGAAAAATCTATAATTTTATGTAAGCTGTTTTTTACTCTTACTTTTCTGAAATGGTGCAAAATGAGGCTTAGCTTCGATAAATTTCAAAGCTTCTTCTAATTCTTCAGAGTCACCTGTAATTAATCTTGCACTTCTTTCCCTAGTGAGATAAGCCCAAAACCAATCGCCAAGCACAGATAATTTATTGCGGAATCCGATTAATGTAATTACATGGACGAATAGCCAAGCAAGCCAAGCCAAAAAACCGGTCATTTGTATTCGACCTGCTTCAACTATGGCTTTCTTTTTACCGATTGTAGCCATAGAACCTTTATCCCAATACTTGAATTCTTCTCTGGGTTTTCCATTTATATCGTTTAGAATGTTTCGACTTGCAGTTTTTGCCATTTGAATCGCAGCCGGTGCAACGCCCGGAACCAATTCACCATTCTCTTGCTCAAAACGAGCCATATCCCCAATTACAAATATATTGTCGTGTTTTTTTACAGATAAATCTTTTTCAACCAAAACCCTTCCTGATTTATCAACCTCTGCCTCTAAATCCTTACCGAGTGGGGAAGCTGAAACTCCGGTTGCCCAAACGGCTACACTTGTATGAACCCATTGGTCTCCCACCTTTACTTCACTCGGACGAATATCAGTTACGAAACTATTTAAATGAACTGTTACTCCCAGCTTTTCCAAATCCTTTTTGGCTCGTTCTGATAAATTAGGAGAAAAACTATTCAGAATTCTGTCTGCTCCTTCATAAAGTGTAACCTGTGCATTTTGGGTGTCGATTGCCTTGAAATCATGTGCCAAAGCATTTCGGGCAATTCCTGCTATAGCTCCAGCTAATTCAACACCTGTCGCCCCTCCGCCGACAACAACAAAGCTCAGTGGTTCGTGTTCGCCTGTCAGGATCGCCTCGCGCTCCGCCAATTCAAACGCAAGTAAAACTCTACGTCTGATTTCCAAAGCGTCTTCAACTGTTTTAAGTCCCGGTGCTGATTCTTCCCAGTCATCATTTCCAAAATATGAATGCCTGGCTCCTGCAGCAACTATCAAATAATCAAAAGGAATTTCGGAGTCATCTTGTAATCTTACAAATTTCCTTTCTGTATCAATCTTCATTGCTTCACCCAAGACAACTTCGACATTTTTCGCACGATATAAGATTCTGCGAATTGGTGAAGCAATTTCTCCAGGAGATAAAACTGCCGTTGCAACCTGATAAAGGAGAGGTTGGAATGTATGGTGATTTTTACGGTCAATTAAAGTGACTTCAAGACTATTATTCTTAAGTCTTTTAGCAGCTTCCAGTCCACCAAAACCACCACCGATGATAACAACTTTGGGTTTGTTTTTTTTCGTATTAGCCATAAATTTCTCTCAAATTTTCATAATACACTACGAAGTCGATAGTGAAAAGTTTCACAAGCTTTTTTAAGCAGTGTGTGGTTATTTTGAAACTGTAGTTGAAAATTGCACAATTTAATCAACTTTTGTAATATGAAAGTGTATTCCAAATTACTCTATCTGTTATAAACAAAGAATATAAAGTTATGAAAATATTGATTACAGTTTTATTTTTAAGTGTTTTTGTGTTCGGACAAAATTCTGAATTAGACAATTTTTCCAAGATGAATCCTTGTGACGTTTTGAGTAATACATACCTTGTTGAATCAATGAACTGGACAAAGGAATTGATTAAAAAGAATGAGGAAAAATTTCGCAGATCTTCCGTCTGTACAATCAATCATGATGAAGAGAATATGCTTGTGCGTCTTGGTTGGAAGAGTGAAAAAGCAGTAAATAACGAAGTCCTCGCAAAACAATTCGCAGGTTTTCTAAGTAAAGGAGAAAAAGGAATCAAATACGAGGAAATCAGCAATAAAGACGGCATACAAGTATTATATGGAAAAGGGCAGGAAAAGTTTGGATTTATTACATACATAGCGAGAAAAAGGTTCGGAAACAAAAAAGCTATTCAAATAGAAATACGTTCAAAATCGAGAGATGAGGAATCTTCCCGTAAACTGGCATTGGAAATGATAGAAAGAGTAAAGTGAATTTATAAAGTTACGGGATTTGGCACGAGTTTTAGTAATAACTCGTGCCTTTTTATTTGGAAGAAAAAAATACTATTCCTTATTAAACGAAAGGTTTCTCACACGTCCATTTGAGACTTTACAGCCAACAATCTCACCTTTTTCGTTTCTGATAAATTCAATCCGATTAAAGAACCAACTATTGCCGACGAAATAATCTTTTTTTGTCAATCTCAAAGGAATATCGCTCAAACGAGAATGTCTGGCAAGGAGTTTTCCTTTTTCAAAAACAAATTCGTAACTTGTCGCAAGTTCCTTGCTGTAAAAATTTCCTGTATATTCTGAAAGATTTATAGATTTGGGAGAGAACCCTTTGATACGTTTTGCGTCTTGGATTGCTCCGCCTTGGTGAAGTTTCAGAAGATTTACTTTTCCGTTTTTATCCTTGTGAAAAGAAACCTCCGCGGGTACGCCGACGACTGTAAATTTTTCTCTGGTTGTTGGCATTAATGAAAGTTTCGGTTGTCCTGTGGCTTGTCCAAATAACTTACCGTTTTCTTGAGTGATTTTAATGATAAACGCTGGATTTAATTCATACGTTCCAACATATTCATTCAGAGTTTTATTATCAATTTTTACTGGATTTGTTTTCTGTGTAGGAGCTTTGATTCTGACTGTTCCCATCCTTAACTTACTTTTGTCTTTCAGGTAAATGTCCAATACTTTACGAGCCATCTGCGAAGAGTTAAAGCCACCGTCATTACTAAAGACAATTACAGATAGTTTTTTGTCGGGTAAGCGTCCCAGATATGTTCGATACCCGGCATCGCCACCGCTGTGTGAAATGAAATTATGACCTCGATAATTTCCGACACTTTGCCCGAGTGCATAGCCGATTTTTGAGCCGTTATTGAGAACACCTTTTTGTTTCATTTTTTCCATCAATGAACGATTACCCACAATTGGGTTTTCATAATTCATCGCCCAAAGACTTAAATCTTCGACCGTTGTAAAAAGGCTTGTTGCACCTACATTTGCATAACTTAAAACGACTTTTTTATACCCATTTTGAAAAGGACGATACGAATAAGCTCTATTTCTAACTATTTTTTCATGGTCATCATAAAAAAATGTATTTTTCATTTTCAGAGGCTTGAAAATTCTCTCCTTTGTGAATTTTGCAAAAGATTTCCCTGAAATTCTTGCGACGACTTCGGCGAGAAGTGTGTAGCCCGTGTTGGAATACATATATTGATCGCCAGGGACAAAGTTTAAAGCTTTTTGTCGTTTAACTAATTTGAGTATGTGTTCGGTTGTAATCACATCATCGAGCCGTCCGCCAGCCATTGCGATCAAAGCCCACTGATCCCGCAAACCACTTGTGTGATGGGCAAGATGCCGAAGCGTAATTTTCTTGCCGAAATCGGGAACTTCAGGAACGTATTTTCTAACATCATCGTTAAGCGAGAGTTTGCCGTCCTTTTCTAAAAGCAACACCGCAAACGTCGTAAATTGCTTTGAAACCGAAGCGATATGAAAGATCGTGTCAGGACGATTCGGAATGTCATATTCCAAATTCGCCATACCGTAGCCTTTTTTTAGAACGATTTTTCCATCCTTAACAACAGCAACAGTTGCACCAGGAGTTTTTTTGCTGTTCCATTTTGCAAAAATCTCATCAACTTGTTTTTCGTAATCATTAGTTTGAGCAGAAGTTTGGCTAAATAAAATTGTAGTTATAATCAGAAAAAAAAGTATGCAGCTGGTTTTTAGTTTTTTCATAAAAGTATCTTTTCCAATAAATAATGGTTTTCAAACTATTTGGTTTATATCTTGTTTTTTACGCAATAAGCTTGATTTGGATTATATCTCTAAATAGTGTACCGAACGAAAACTTAAAAAAGTTTCATATTTTCCGATAAAAGCTATAAGATGATGATGAATTCTGGAGAAAAACAATGAAAAAAATCTCAATCATCATAATCTTTACCATACTCTTTTTATCAATAAATGTGCTTGCAAAAAATCCTCAGTCAGCCGAGATAAATAAAAATTCCGTAACAGAAGAAAAGTTCGATTCACTTGTGAAAGAAGTCTTTTTGGAAAATGCACAGTTAAAATCAGACGAAAATCAAATATTTGTTTCTACTTTGATGATTGATCTACTTTGGGAAAGAGATGAAAATACTGCCCGTCAATTAGCTGAAAAAAGTGCAAATATCCTTCGTTCAAAACTTGTCTTAAAAAAGAATGCGAGCGAAATGGTGCGTTACTTTCCTTATAAATATGACAGACTAAGACATGATTTTATTGTAACGATTTCCAAATACAATTTAGAATTCGCAAATGAATTAAAAAACTTAACTAAACCAACAGTTTTGTCTGCAACAAAAGTGGATGTCACACAGCAGCCTACACTTAGATATTTGCAAACTAAGGAACGTGATTTAGAACAGAAAATGGCATTTCAAGTCGCAGCAAAAGACCTAAATAAAGCAGAGAAATTAGCTAAAGAAAGTCTTGAACGGGGTAATAGCCATATGGCTTTGAACACACTTCGTCGTTTTCAAACTAAGGATATTGAAATCGCAAACAAGTTTGCCGATATTGTCATTGATAAATTATTAAAAGCAGACTTTAAGAATGATCGTGCTGCCAAAGAAGCTACTTCAAATTTAATACGCCAGTTAGACAAAAAAACTGGAACATTCGGAAGGGAATTAAAATGCAAAAAGTCAATTTATTGCACAACCCCTCTTAGCATTAATGAAAATAAATTACGCATATTAGCCGGTAGATGGTTGAATCATGCAATGACAGCTTCCAATAAAAAAATCAGTTTTTATTTTCTGAATGCAAAAACTATGTTGCTGAAAATTCTTCCAAGGCGAAAAGCTGAAATAAATAAAAAGTATAAATCAATAAAAAACTCACAACCCAAAAGAGCTCAATATAAACGGCTTCAGGAAAAATCTCTTGACAAGAAAATTTCACCGAGCGAGATTGCAAAAATGGCGTTAAATAAATCTGATAAAGAGAGATTTACCTTTTATAGATATGCATTCACAAAAGCAGCAAGACAATCAAAAGCTGCTTTAGAAACGCTTCTTCTGGAAATTACCAAGCATCCCGAAAACGAAGAGAAGAATTGGGTAATCGACAGTATAAATAGGAATATTGCGGGTAAAACCGCTGATGAAGGCGACCTCGATAAAGCACTTGAACTCGCACGAAAAATCAAACAAAAAGATATGCAAACCAGTTTTCTTACATATATTGCCCGTAAATATTACGAAGAAAACAACATGGCAAAGGCAATTCTTCTCACTGACGAAATCACACTTTTATTGGACTTAAACAGCACCGATAAATTACCAAAATCAATTGTCAGTTATGATAAATTCTCAAGCGTTTTTATATTATTTGCTACAGTAAATCCCGAACGTGCATTTTTACTTTTAGAAACAGTTATGCCTGATTCGAACACCTATTTTGTAAATAAATTTGGCAGATCAAGTAATCAGGAAATCAATTTGAGGAATTTGGTAAGCAGAAACCGATACGCTTTTACATTTTATTCAAAATCAATCAAAAGGCTGGTAGAAACCGATTTTGAACGTGTGAAAAAACTCTTAGGATATCTTGAATACCCTGAACTCTCCGTAGCAGCAAAAATTCTGTTGTTAAAATCTATCTCCGGTAAAAAATTCGTGTTCAATAATTCTGATGACGCAAAAGAAATGGTTTATCGCTCTAACTAGTTTCCAACATATTTTGCATAAACTGAACGGGCAACACTTTTGTCATCAGTTCCTTTAATGATTGCTCTAGCATCTTTGAAAACTGTCAGTTCGTAATCTTCAACTTTTAGACGCAACAAGTATTCATTGAGTTTTATCTCGCCTAAGTTTTTTAGTTTTTCGGCTAGCTTTGATAAGTCAATTTTCGTCGAATTCTGAGGTTGAATCTGTACGGCATCACGTCCACAGAGCGTTGTAAAAAAGTCTTGTTCTTCAGCTTCTAGAAATTCAAAATCTCTCTTTCCGCAAGTTTGGCAAGCTTCATTTGGCTTACCCAATTTTATATTTCGCCAATCATTTTCCCAAACATCGAATTGCATTAAGGATTTGTGTAGTTTATCGGTTTTGCCAACTAAAACCTTTAACGTTTCAGAGACTTGAACGGCTGAAATTGTTGCAATAATCGGTTGTATCACACCCGCCGTGTCACATGTCGGAGAACTACCTGCACTTGGCATTTCTTCAAAAATACAACGCAGACAAGATGTCTCATTTGGAATAATCGTCATTGTCGTTCCGTAAGACGAAACTGCCGCCCCGTAAATCCAAATTTTATTTAATTTCACGCAAGCGTCGTTGACCAAATATCTAACTTGAAAATTATCCGTTCCGTCAATTACCAAATCTACATCTTCGACCAAACCCTCCATATTTGAGCTATTTACATCGTCAACAACAGCTTCAATTTCAATTTCAGAATTAATTTTCGACAAACGACTCTTCGCCGCAATCGCTTTCGGTAAACGCTCTTTTGCATCATCTTCCGAATAAAGTGTTTGCCTCTGCAAATTAGAAAATTCAACAAAATCTCTGTCAACAATTCGCAAAAATCCAACGCCCGCACGAGCGAGCATCTCCGCATGCGAAGCACCCAAAGCCCCACAGCCAACAAGTAAAACTCTGGAATTCAAGAGTTTTTCCTGTCCATCCTTTCCAATTTGCTGAAATAAAATCTGGCGACTGTAGCGATTTTTCATACTGTGGATATCCGAAATTAATTCTGTGGTTTAACACCTGCCGAAATATTTAGCAATTAAATAAACTCTTCAAATGAAAAAAACACTTTTAATATCAATAATTATTCTGTGTTACGTCAATTTTATCAATGCACAGGATTCATTTACCTATCCAACAAATTTCAAGTTTCCAAAAATAAAAAAACAATCGAAAAATATCAAAGATTTTATTCCAAAAAACTGGAAAGTAATTGATAAGACTTTTGGCAAACTTAATAAAGATTCAACCAAAGATGTGGTTCTAATTCTAAAGGCGGATTATGCTGAGTTTTTGAATGACAATAAAGAGGGATTGGGAGTAAAATTGTTCGACACAAATCCACGTATGCTACTTATTTTATTTAAGAAAAAAAATGGTTATAAGTTGGCAACAAAAAGCACGACATTTATTATTGGTAGAAAGTATCCTGCAATGTCAGAGCCTTTTGTTAATGTTTCTTTAAAAGATAGAGTTATAAAATTTGATTTTGAACACTGGCAAAGTGCTGGTGGCTGGGCGGCTTGGAATAATACATATAAATTTAGGTTGCAGAATGGTAGATTCAAAATGATTGGTGCAGACCATTACTACTACGTTAGAAACTCTGGTGAAACGGAGCTAAGAAGCTATAATTTTCTCACGCGAAGAATGAAAATTGTCACAGGAAGCTATTCAGATGACTCTGTTGAGAATAAGGTTATTTGGAAAAGATTCCACTTTAAGCAAAGAAAAACTTTCCACGATTTTATTCCTTTTACTTGGAAAATTGAGCAAGATAAACATATTTAACCCAAAATAAAATCTATAAAATCCCTCACTGCATAACTTGTTTTTGAGTTTGGAATGTCCGAACGAGATTCATGTTTGAAACGATCAACAGAAGCTTTGAATTTTTCCGCACGAAGTTTCTCTCTTTCAGCTTCGAGGTTGGCTTTTTCTTTTTGACGGGAGTATTCCATTCCGCCTTTGCGGATAAATCCGATTATTCTAGGTAATTCTTCAGCGTCAAACCAGACACCATGTTCTTTGCAGGTGTCGATGACTATGCCCGAAACTCTGGCAAAATTGCTACGATTCATTAATTGTTTACAGTTTGGGCAGGGAACGTATTGCACCCTCTCGAATTTTGGATGATGCAAAATTTCGTCCAACTTTTTTAATATCGCCGATTGATTTTCGCGGCTCGCACATATCGCTTCAAATGTATCAACATCTGACCATATTCCTTCACAACGTTCGCATTCTGAAAGTTTTATTTCGTCAACTTCGATGAGTTGCATCTTTACTTTGCAGCGTGGACAATCTCCCAAATTCTTTTCATCAATTACGTTTGATGCAACGGCTTTTGAACCGCAGAGTGGACAAAACTTGCTACCTTCAAAGATTGTCCCAAAACATGATGAACAAGACATAGTTTTCAGACGGGAATTACAATGATTACAATGGACTGATTTATCGGCGACGGATGCACCACAATTCGGACAATTTAATGCTTCTACTTTCATAACTTTTTTAAGAATTTAGATAAACCGCAAAGGTCGCAAAGGCAAAAAATAATATTTGGATTACAAATTATTTGGGAGTGTAAGAATGATTTTTCTTGAATTGGTGCAAAAAGATCAAAAGGTTTTCGGATTTCTTTGCGACCTTTGCGTTCTTTGCGGTTAAATTTACTTCAATCTTTGAAGGGCAGCTCGGCTCATTTCTTGCATTGGTGCTTCTAATCCAGTCCAGATCTCGAACTGTTTCATTCCTTGTGCGACCAACATTGCCAAACCTCCTAAGGTTGGAACGTCAACGCTTTTTGCTTCACGCATAAAAAGCGTCTCAAATGGATTATAAACCAAATCGTAAGCCATGTGAAGATTTTTTAATTGCTCAGAGGTCGCGGGAGTTTCATTTTCGAGTTCTCCAATTGTGCCTAGCGGGGTTGTATTTATAAGAATGTTTTGAGTTTTGATCTTTGAATTTTGAGTTGTGAGATCAAATAATTCTGCTTCAAATTCTTTGGCAAAACTCTCTGCTTTTTCAGGGTTTCGGGCAAATATCTTTACGTTTGCACCTTCTTTTTTGAGTGCATAAATGCAGGCTCTTGCTGCACCACCGTTGCCGATAATTCCGATGTTTGCGTCTTTCAAATCACCGTAAGAAGTTTTGAGAGGTTCGATAAAACCGTGAGCGTCTGTATTGTAACCGTGAAGTTTTCCGTCAAAGATTTTAACCGTATTGACCGCCCCAATGGCTTCTGCGTCTTCGTCAACAAAATCGAGATGTTTGATTATTGTTTCCTTGTGCGGAATTGTTACCGAAAATCCCTTCAAATTCCATTCGATTTCGCGTGTTTCTTCACGCACCATTCGCTTGATGAATTCGTCTAAATTGCTGACCTCAAACGGAATATAAACGGCATTCAAACCATGATGATTAAACGCCGCGTTGTGCATATAAGGCGAAAGCGAATGCATTACGGGATTACCGACAACGCCGTAAATTCCGCTTTGTTTATCCAATTCCTTAACACGATAAACTTCGATTAAATCCTTCGCCGAAATCTGCCCCGGTGCGGTTTCGTTTCCTTCTTCTAAAGATGCATAAGTCATAGGTGAACCATAAGCTAAGCCCAGAATCCGCGTCCATTTTCCCGCTTCGCCCATTGCTATTGGAATTAGTTTTTTGTTTTCTAATTTTGCTTTTTTGAGAAGTTTCCAAATCTGAATTGAGTCAGTAATCTTGTTGGCTTGGACAGCTAATTTAACTGTTTTGGCTTCACTAGAGAGCTTTTCAAATTTAGAAAGCAATAAATCATGATTATTTGAAAAGATATGATGAGATTTAATAACTTTTTGGAAGGCTTTGCCCCACAGAGCATTAATTGTTTCTTCCGAAATGTCTTCCTCTAAATCTGCCCATTCAACAAATTCAAAAATATGTGAATCTAGCCAAAACTCTTTTCGAGTTTCAAGACTTAATTTTTTTTTGCCGCCTTGTTCTTCCGATCTGTAAGTAACTAAATATTTTCCGTTGTAAAATTTACGTGAGTTTTTAACTACTCTGAATAAATTTCCAGTTTCTAAATCGTTTATACAATCAAAACGCAATTCAATAACATCAGCAATTTCCCCTGCCTTTTTTATTTTTTGAATAAATTCATCGGCGGTTTTGGCACAGACTGAAACGCAGAGTTTTCCGTTGTTCATTTGAGTTTTTTGGTGTCTTTGAGAACGAAAGTAAAGGCTGAAAAGATCAGTGCCATTACTGCAAATGCACACACAACGATCAAAGCTGTTTTACCGCTTTGTTCGACTGCAATTGCTGTGACAGCCCATGCGATTGTTATTGGATAAGCAACAATATTTAATTTTTCTCGAAGCACAATTCCCAACAAAGTGGCAATCACAACGAGAACACAACTGTAGATTATCGCAGTCGTATATGAAGCTTCTATTCCTAATGAAGCTAGCAAGATTGTTACGTTCAGAATAGTTGCAACTGTTACCCAGCCGAAATATATGCTAAAGGGAACTTTTATAGATAACCAATCTTTAAAAGCATCGGCATCTATTAAATTGATATTAATCAAAGCAAGTGAAGCAAGCAGTGTTAGCATTGCGAGTAGGCTGGCTGAGATAAATCCATAATGCCAGAGAAATATCCAGCCTATATTTGCAACACAAGTGATTATGTAAAAAAGTCTTACTTTGCCAAATTCTTTTGTTTTAGAGGGAAGTGCTTGATATATCGAAAATAGAATCATTCCCATATATATTAATCCCCAAATAGAAAAAGCGTATCCTGCCGGAGTGATAAATGTAGGGTATTTTTCTGAAATATAACTTGGAGTTACTCCTCCAATCTTACCCATTCCAGCAAGATAATTTATAAAGATGACACTTATCGTTCCCGCAATTACGAGTATCTGTTTTATTTTTTCACTCATTGATAAATATGTGTTTACTTAAACTTTTGTCGTCAAAATTATTTTTTCAAATTGATTACATTTCTATTATACTGCTCAGAAATCATATACAAAAAGCAGCTTTCACAAAGATTTATTGTAAGAAATTTGCTTATCGTGGCTATTCACGAGATAATTTTAGCTAGAGTATTTGTCTTGAAAAGCAAATTTATTGATTGTTTACTTAAAAAGTGAGGTTTATTTACGTTTTCGTATGAAATTTGCGGAAAACGTAAATCATATTTTTTGAATCAGAGGGTTTGAAGCCGTGTTTGCGGGGATTCTTTTGAAAAAACTTAGACAGAATAAAAGTGGCATTGTTCTTGCGTGAGTTTATTTGTGGCACTATGAATCATCTTTCAGGTTTGTGCCAAAGTCGTAAAAAATCAAGAAAGATGAAATTAAATAAAATGAAAAAACACCTCTTAAAATTTTTATTCTTAGTTACAATGGCGATAGGTCTTTCTATGACTGCGTTCGGACAAAAGAAGCCAAAAAAGCCAAAGAAACCTAAAAATCCGCCAAAAATCATTGTGCCAAAAAAACCTAAGAAACCTCCAAAAAATAATAAACGTGGGAAGAAGCCACAGTTTTATTCAAAATTTGTCCGCATAAAAATCAATTCAGATTTGGTTTAGTTTGCGGATGCCTTCCCTGAAAATGTTTTTCTTTCCCCAAAAACAAGTAACCTTTTTAAGGAGAGAAACAAATCAAAATGAAAAAGTATCTGACAAAAATTTTCCTAACGATAGCCTTGATTGTCGGCTTTTCCATCGGTGTATCTGCACAAAAGCAGGATGACAAGAAGAAAACACCTAAACCAAAGCCACCTAAAATAATTCCAAAGGATAAAAAACCAAAAGATAAGGATAAAGACAAAAAGCCTCCAATGATAGCAAAATCATTACAGGCAAGAGTAAAATAAAATCAAAAGAGAGACGGGCGATCAAAAATAAAATTGATCGCCCGTTTTTTATAGTTATCCAATGAAATTGTAAACAATTACTCCCGATACCTTCACTTTTTGTTTTGAAAGGTAAGTTGGACTAAATTTTGAAGCTCGTGCTGCTCTAACGGCAGATTGCTTAAGAAGCGGATGTCCTTTTACAGCTGTTGCTTTGACAACATTTCCATTTTCATCAATTAGAACCTGCACGGTAACTTTACCGCGGATATTCATAGTTTTAGCAGCGGCAGAATAAGTTGGCTGAACCAATCTGATAGCTTTACCATTTACGACTCCGCCGGAAATTGTTCTTTTGATTTTCTTAACTTCTTCTTTCTTAACAGTTTCTTTCTTTAGTAAAGGAGGTTTTTCTATTTCAGGTTTTTTGATTACTTTTCCAACAGGTGTAGGTTTATTAGTATTTGGTGTTCCTATTATTGAACTGTCAGTATTTCTTGAATTTTTAGCCCCACTTGAGATGTCTGAAGTAGGCGTATCAACATCATCAATTACAAATGGAGCGTTAGGTCTTGCTTTTACGTTCGAAGGTTTAACTGAAATTTTGTCAGGAACTATTGTCGGGCTTTCATTTGTTCTAAGTGTGTTGGTTTTGCGTTTTATCACCTTGCTTTCTGAGACACTACTCTTTCTTTTCTCGGGTTTAATTTCTTCTTTTGGTGGCTCAGGTTTAGCTTCTGTTTCAATAACAGGAGCAACTAATTCAGACATAACCAAATCTTCAGTTCCCATTGCTAGGTTGTGTGTGAAGAGGCTGTAAACCAATCCAACAGTTAAGACTGAAACCATTGCTAAAGAGCTGGTTAATAAAAAGTTTCCGATTCGACGGTTTTCTTTGGTGGAATTTTTTGACACCACTAATTTATCTAGCATATTTGATATCCTCCCTAAATTACGGTGCCAAAATATTTTAAGGTTTGAGTTAATTTGATTGTGAGCAAGAAAAAAATCTCGCTGTCATTTAATTAGACACCGGGATTTTCATTTTGTTCCTTAAAATTTTTTAATGTAAATTCAATCAGCTTTCAAACCGATCTTTTTGCCATTAACTGTTGCTCTTCTTAAATCAGTTTCAATGAGACGATTGATTATTTCTTTTCCTTCTTTACTAATTATTATGAAGCGAGCAGAAGCTTTTATTACGCCAACATTTTTTGCGTAATGATAGACATTTATGGAACGTGCTATTCGACCATCACCTAAAGTCCAGAAAGTTTCAGAATCAATACGCAGAGTGTTTTTGAACTTTCCTGCGGAGACTTCTAAATCTTCGAATCCAACAATTTTTTGATCTATTCTAAATATGCCAGATAGCTTTTTACCATCTTTCAGAAATCGCGTGTAATTTCTTTCTTCCTTCAATATATCACCAATTTTGATTTTTGAAGGTAACCAAAGAATTGGTTTATCAAACTCAGCTTTTGTACCGTCATTAAATAGCTCGCCTTCATAAATAATGCCTTTCTGTTTTGAAACTGTAAGCATTTTGGCAGCTTTTGTTGCATCAAAATGATAGTATTTTTTTGCAGAATCTTTGTTTTCAGAATTGTCAGATACAAGTTTTATTGAAGAAATGTAATCACCATCTTTCCATTCGGGCGGGGCTGTATAACGCCATTCATTTCCATCCGCAATTGGGTAATAATCTTTGATTTTTATTGTTTTTTTAGTCGTTGCTTGTAATGAAAAAGACAAAACAACCAAAAAAGCTAAACAAAAAGTCATTTTCCGAACAGTTTTAGAATTAAATAATTTCTTCATCTTCTAATTTTTTTATCACTTGTTTTTGAGTTTCAATAAAATGGGATCGTTCCGCTTTTTTATCCGAAAGTGAATTTGCGGGATAAAAAGAATTTTTTGCATAAGATTCTGCATATAGTTCGAATCTTTGTCTTGATAGAATGTTTCCCATTCCCGAACGCTTTCGATAGCGTCGCAATGCGTGCAAATCAATTTCTGCAAAAGCATTTATTGATTCTCCCTGAGCAGTTTCGGCAACGATCAAACCTTTATAATCAACGATTTTAGAACCACCATCGGTAGAGTTTTCGGGGATTGCAATGTCAGCTATTCCTGCGGAATTTGATGAAACAACATAAGCCATATTTTCATAGGCTCTGGCTAGTTTAGCGACATTTTTAGGAGTATTTTCCATTCCGAAAACTTCTGACGAAGAATGACAAAAAACTTCAGCTCCACGCATAGCCAAACAACGTGCTATTTCAGGATAAAGAATTTCCTCCGAAGCGATACAAGCTAAGTTTCCAATTTCCGTTTTTGCAACGGGAAAAACACCATCTAATCCAAAAATATCAAGGTATTTATCCCAAACATCATGAGGTGTTGGTGCAAACATTGAATTAAGTCGTCTATAACGCAAAACCGCATCACCGCTAGGATCAATTATAAATGATGTTTGGAAATAGAGTTCGGGAAAATTTTCATCTAATTCATAAGCATTACCCGAAAGAAAAACTCCTTTTGACTGAGCAATATTCCCAAGCAGTTCATAAATTTCACCATCTATTTCAATGCAAGCTTTTTCCCGCCATTGCTCTATAGATTCACCAAGCGGAAAACTCGTGAGAAAATATTCAGGTAGAACAATGAGTTTTGTATCCTGTCCGATAAATGCCTTACTTGCAAAAATTTGTTTATCGAGGCGTGAGATCGTTGCACGCATAATCTCGTAAGCCTCTTCTTTGTTTTGGGCTTTGTTTACTGCAAAGCATTTAGCTTGCATTGCAATAGCTCTGTACGAAAGAGTTTCACTCATAACTTTATAAAAAAATGGATAAACAAGATTTAGATGAGCATATCAAAAAATCCTGTTTATCCAATCACTCGGCGTTAAGAAAAATTTCTATTCATTCGGATAAATCAAAATATTTAAGTATTCATCAACTTTCCCGTGATGTTCAGGCAAGATTACAGTCGTTGAATCTTTTTGAGTCACTATAGCAGGTCCGTTAATCGTATGACCTGTTTTTAATTTGTCACGGTCATAAATTTTAGTATCAAGTTCTTCGCCATCAAACCAAGCTTTGTGTGTTTCTGTGATTGCAGATTCAGCATTTTCGTCACCCTCATCGAATTTTGGCAATTCAACCTTTTTAACTCTTCCAACTCCCGTGACGCGCAAATTAACAATTTCTATGGTTGAGTCAATGTTAAAGCCGTAGGATTTATCATGCACTTCTTTGAAGTCTTCAATAAATTTATTTACGCCTTCTTCAGTTTCAAACTGATCTGGCTGAACAGTGATTGGGAACTCAAAACCTTGTCTGTAGTAGCGTACATCAACTTGATAGATTAATTTGCGTTTGTCTTCGCTGATGTTTTCACCTTCAAGCCACTCTGTCGCATCTTTTGCTAAACTACTGAAAATTTTACCAAATTCGGCTGTATCGATTTTATCTAACTCACGAATCAGCGTTCTTGAAAATTCATTTTTAATATCTGAGTGTAAGAAGCCGAGTGCTGATAAAACTCCCGGAGTCGGCGGGGAAATGCACGGGAATGCACCTGAGAGTTTGGATAAATAATTTCCGTGCAGAGGTCCGGCACCACCAAATGCTACGAGTGCAAATTCTCTTGGGTCTAAACCTCTCTGAATTGAAACAAGTCTTAATGCACCGAACATATTCTCGTTGACAATATCAATTATTCCTTGTGCGGCTTCTTCAATTGAAAGGTCTAATGCGTCTGCGACAGTTTTAACGGCTTTTCTAGAAGCTTCGACATCAAGACTCATCTCGCCACCTAAAAGAGATGGAGGAAGATGTCCTAAAACTACATTTGCATCAGTAACTGTTGGTGCTTCACCTCCTTTACCGTAAGCTGCAGGTCCCGGGTCTGCTCCGGCACTTTCAGGTCCAACACGTAAAGCACCTGTCATTGGAACGTGTGCAATTGAACCACCACCTGCACCGACTGTTCTTACATCAACTGAAGACGCTTTTACAGGATAATAACCGACTCTTGTTTCTCTGACGAGATTTGGCTCGCCACCCATCGAAACCGCAACATCAGTTGATGTTCCGCCCATGTCAAATGATAGGACATTATCAAAACCTGCAAGCTCACCAACGTAAGCAGCTGCAACGGCACCGCCACTAGGTCCCGAAAGGAGTGTATTTACGGGCGATTCTTTAGCTGACTCAATTGACATAACACCGCCATCGGAGCGAACAATATTCACTGTCGGAGTTAAATCAGCATCGGCTAGTTTATCTTGAATTCCTTTAAGATAGTTTGCCATTTTGGGGCGAACATAAGAATTCATCACGGTCGTTAAGCATCTCTCATACTCACGAAATTCAGGCAGGATGTCTGTGGAGATAGTAACAGGCAAATCGGGGTAAATTTCTTGTGCAATATCACGAATCTGCTTTTCATGTTCGCCATTTGCAAAAGAATTTATAAGCGAAATTGTTAAGGCTTCGATGCCTTGGTCGGCTAAATATTTAATATGTTGGCGAACTTCCGCTTCATCAACCGGATGCATTTCTTCACCCTTAGCAGACATACGTGCGGTAACGCCGCGAGTTAAATAAAGCGGAGCGAGCGGATCAGGTTTCTGCATAATAATCCAACCGGCAAGAGGTCCTGGCGTCTGTGAGCGAGCCACATGCAAAATTTGCTCAAAACCTGCGTTTGTTATCAAACCAACTAACGCACCTTTTTCTTCCAAGACGGCATTTGTTGCTACTGTTGTTCCGTGCAGTATCAAATTAAGATCAACGTGTGAGAGTCCAGCGGAATCAACTATTTTATGGATTCCATTAAGGATCCCAATTGATTGATCGGCAGGTGTAGAAGGTGTTTTTTCAAGTTCTAATTCACCCGTCTCTTCATTAAATAGCAAAAGGTCAGTAAATGTTCCGCCAACATCAATGCCAAGACGATAACTCATAAAATTTTCTCCGATTATTGATTAAATAGATTTGTGCTACTTTTATAACAAATTGCATTAAAATTGACAACTTTTTGAATTCATAAACTGTATGAGTATTAACCGAAAACAAAGTCTTTAGAATTGTAAACAAAAAATAAATACTGAATGATTTACAAAAAAATAGATTTGTCATAGTCTTATAACAAAATGGCTCAGTTACATGAATATCAAGCAAAACAAATTTTAGCTAAACACGGAATTATTATTCCTAAAGGAAAAGTTGTTAAAACTCCATTTGAAGCTAAAAAAGCTACCCAAGAGATTGGTGGAGAAGTAGTTGTAAAAGCACAGATACACTCAACTTCAAGAGCTGCGTCCGGCGGCATAAGATTCGCAAGTTCGCCTGAAGAAACTGAGGTAATTGCTTCCGAAATGATTGGCAAAACAATTGCAGGGAATTTATGCGAAAAAGTTTTGGTAGATGAAAAGGCTGAAATTGAAAAGGAGTTTTATCTGGGTTTTATTATTGATGACCGATTAAAACGCCCGACGCTTTTATTTTCAGATTCAGGTGGAAGCGGAATTGAAGACCGAGCAGATTCAATGAAAACTTTGGTTTGTTCAATTCGCAAAGAGCCAACGGTTGAAGAAATTAAAACAATTTGCAACGACGATGAAAATATTGCTGAAATTCTTCAAAAACTCTACCGAGTAGCCAAAGCAACTGAAGCAAGAACAGCAGAAATTAATCCGCTTGCGTTATTAAAAGACGGTCGCCTTGTCGCTTTAGACTCTCGAATTTCGGTTGACGATTATGCCGTTTTCCGCCATGAAGATTTAGGAATCGAAATCGCACGAGAACTCGGACACGCACCAACAAAACTTGAAAGAATCGCTTGGGAAATTGAAAAAACAGACTTTCGCGGAACATACTTTTTCGTCGAAATCCTAGAACAAGATAAAGATTCTATAAAAATTGGTTTTCACGGTGCTGGAGGAGGAGGTTCGATGGCGAGTTTGGATGCGGCAAAAAGACAAGGCTTGTCGCCTGCTTGTTATGTTGACACAAGCGGAAACCCACCTGCTTCAAAAGTTTATCGAGCGGCAAAAATTATCCTTTCGATTCCGAATATAAAAGGATATTTTATGAGTGGTTCAGGTGTAGCAAGCCAAGAACAATTTGGTTTAGCTCGTGCAATTTTGAAAGCATTTCGAGAAGCCCGTCCCGAAATTCCAGCGGTTTTGCGACTTGGTGGAAATGGTGAAGATTACGCTAAAGAGCTAGTTGATAAATTCTCAGTAGATTTGCCAGCCCCAATGGAAGCATATCAAAAAAGACACTCAGCAGAATTTTGTGCTGGGCGTTTGAAAGAAATGATAGAAGGTTTTTCACTACAGAGATACAGAGATACAGAGACAGAAAAGTCAGTGCCGTCGGTATTAAACGATGATCTAAAGTCCAAAACTGAAAAGTATAATTTCAAAACTAGAACAGGAACGATTCATTTCAACCATTCAAAGTTCGATAAAGATTCAACAACAAAAATTGTCGAATCTTGTCCTGTAAAAATTTTGAAAGCGAGCGAAAATAACAAACCTGTTTTAGCGATTTCGGAAGAAGAAGCCCAAAAAGGAAAGTGTATCGAATGTTTAGCTTGCGAATTTAAAGACTGGGAAAACAAAATTGGCGGAGTTGAGATTGAGTTTCCGATTTCCATTTAATATTGACCATTAAACATCAAGCATTGGAAAAGGATGTTTAATGGTCGATAATCAATAATCAATGGCTATAATTGTTGACCAAAACAAAAGAGTTATGGTGCAAGGCATCACGGGACGAGAAGGTTCGGCTCGGACGAATTTGATGCTTGAATATGGCACGAATATTGTTGGTGGTTGCACGCCGAAACGTGGCGGTCAAGAAGTTCACGGTTTACCTGTTTTTAATACAGTTAAGGAAACTATTGAAAACCTTGGCGAAATTGATATAAGCGTTGCATTTGTTCCCGCTCCGCTTGTAAAACACGCCGCAATTGAAGCAATTGAAGCAGGCATAAAATTGGTGGCGATTATTCCAGATAGAGTTCCGCTTTATGATGTCTTAGAAGTAGCGGAAGTAGCAGAAGAATTCGATGCGGATTTTGTTGGACCGAATACAGTTGGCGTTATGTCGCCTGAAAAAGCTGTGCTTGGAATGATGGGTGGACGTGCTGAAACTGCTCGTGAATGGTTTCATAAGGGTAATGTTGGAGTGATGAGTCGAAGCGGCGGTTTATCAGCTTCGACGGGTTATTATATCTGCCAGACGGGAATCGGAATCTCAACAATCGTACACGTCGGCGGTGATTCGGTTGTTGGTTTAACATTTCCCGATATAGCCAAAAAATTTCAAGCAGATGACGAGACAGATTTAATCGTAATGCTCGGCGAGATCGGCGGTTCGCAGGAAGAAAGGGTTGCGGATTTGATCGAATCGGGCGAAGTTACAAAACCAATTGTTGCGTACATTGGCGGCAAAAACGCCCAAAGTGGCACACGCTATTCCCACGCTGGAGCGATCATCGAAGGAGGACGCGGAACTTGGGAGGGAAAAGTTGAACGTCTTAGCGAAGTCGGCGTTAAATTAGTTGAAAATTTCGATGATATTCCACATATAGTGAAAGAAACATTAACCACAGATGAACACAGATAAGTACAGATTTATCGAGGTTTAGATTATGAAAAAAATTACATTTTTATTGGTTTTTACAATTCTATTTAGCATAAATTTAGTCGCTCAGAAAAAGATGAAGCGGACTCCTACGGAATTAAGGGTTGATGCGACTTATGCGAGGGCTGATGGTAAAGATATGATTTTTACCATTCGCGGTTATGCTTACGCACTCATACCTGGGCAGCGACCGATGAAACTTTTCGGATTGGATGGTTATAACATACGCCGTAAGGTAGAAACACCTGAAAAGGATGGATTTTTTATTGCCACGCGTGAGGTTGTTTTTTACACAGACCTGAGAACAGGTGAGATAATTGATGAATTTGAGAATCCTTGGACAAAGGAAAAAAATGAGGTTTTTCATATTGCTAATGATCCAGTGAATTTTCGTCTGCGAGTTCGGGATGGGAAATACTTTGGTGTAACAAAGAATGGAAAAAGGGAATTTGGGGAACTTCCTGCACCGGAAGAATATGGTGATTATTTAGTTTGGCACTCGGATGTTTTTCCGTTTTATCCGCTTGAAGGTTTTGAGAAAAATTATACTGCCGCCGAACTTTTTGATTTCTATGTGCCTAAAAAATATTTGTATAACAATGAAAAGCCAAAAAACGTTTTTGTTAGTTGGACACGGGTTGGACCTTGGCTTCCTTGGATGAAAATGCAGAAAAATGAAGGGATGATGGTTTATCACGCTCGAAGTGAATTGCTTTATGATTGGAATGAATTACCCGAAAAAGTTAAAAAGCGTGTAGAGAAAGATTTTCCAATTTACAAAACAGCACCAGACAAGGTGGATCCAAATGGTGAGAATGAAACATCCTGGACATATTACATGAAGCAAATGAAAAAGCGGGAAAAGAAAAAATAACTAAAGAAAATAAAGTTCAGAGCAAAAATTTATTAATTTAACCGTCAATTTATTTGAATGGATTGACGGTTTCTTTGCAGTCAGGAACAGAAAAAAATTTCAAAAATGATAAAATACTACAACAGCAAATAATTAAATTTATAAGGAGTAAAGACACTTGCCGAATCAAATTGAACAGACGCTCTTGGATGATTTTGAATTAGTTTACAATTATCTTCGGGGTAATAAAAAGGAAAAGCCTGATCCAAAAGCACTTAATATTTTAAAACAACTCAAACAAAGTCCAATTTGGAAATCCGCGATTGAAAAAAAGCAACTGGTTTATGCTATGCAACAAGTTCATAATTTGACAGTTGCAGGGATGGATTCCAAAGACCAAGAGTTTTACAGCAAAGGGATATGTTTAGGCATTTCAGTCCGCTGGTTAGATTTACGAAAACATAACAAAGACTATGCTCATAAATACATGTTTTGTAGTGATGTTTCTTCTTTAACGTTGCAGATACAAAAGAATAGCGAAAGCAATAAAAAGACAACCTCAACATCAGCTGCTTTAAAATCACAGGGATTTAAGATACTAAGCAATAATGAGAGTGTAAATTGGAAGACTCCTTTAATAACTGCAACTGGTATGGCAATTTTTTGCTCGAAAGAGCATGCAATGGCGATTCATGTTAAAAATAACAAAGTTCATTTCCTCGATCCAAACTACGGTCATTTTCGATTTGACACAAGAGGAGATTTCCTAAGTATGTACACTCAAATAAATACCAGAGGCGATTATAAAAGTCCTTATAATCTATACAGCGTCCAATGAAATAGTTTGCTTAGTAATCTCATTTACAACTCGGTCAGCTGATTCTAAAGCTCCCTCCATTCCGGGAAATTCTTCGGCAGTATGTTCGCCTGCAAAATGTATGTTGCCAACCGGGGTTTTAATATGTGGTTGAATAGAGGTTAGTTGACCGACAGTAAAGTGTGAATAAGCTCCTCTTACAAATTCATCTTGTGACCAAGAGAGAGTGTGACTTCTCTCAATATTGCCTTTCATAAATGGCATAACTTGTTCAAATCTTCTTTTGGTGTAGTCTATGCGTTTTGCTTCAGGCATATTTTCCAGAAATTTTGAGCCTTCGCCTTCAGTCCAGATTGTAAATAATCCTCTCTCGTCGCCTGATTTTCCAGTAGTTGAAAAAATTCTTTCAAGAGTTGTGTCAGTCCAAACGCTAGAACCCAAAGCACGTTTATCCCATTCAGCATATTTTGCCTGAAAATAAACTTTTGTATTTTGTGTGTAATTTAATTCTTTGATTGCTTGGGCTTTTTCATTTGGCAAAGCAGGGGAAAATTCAATATCTCTAAGGACAGAAAAAGGAATCGTGCAGACTATTTTGTCAGCCTCAATAGTTTCAGTTTTTCCTTTGATATTTTTGAATGAAACACTCACTCCTTTTTCATTTTGAGAGAATTTTTTTATCTTAGATCCCATCGAAAACTTCACTCCCATCAGAACCAAAGCTCTTGAAAGTGCTTCAGTAATTCTGTCGTTACCGCCTTCGATACTGAGAGGAATTGTGCCGGCATTTCTCCGGCGGATTGTGTCAAATAATATGCCGCCTGTGGATGCAGTATTTATGGAATTATAATTTAAGGAAATATTTATAAGTTTTATGGATTGATCAGAAACTCCTTTTTGCTTCAAAGCTTGAGCAAGAGAAAGTTTGTCAAAATCCGCTAAAGTTTTAGTTTTTCTGCGTAATTCATTAAACATCAAACGCAGTTTCATACCGTAAAGTGTAGGTGGCAAGACCTTTTTTTCTTCACCTTTGAGTTTGTAGGGGTGCTTCTTAATTGTCGTGCCTTTCCGGTAGAAATTACCTTTCATAAAGGCATTTCTACCAATTCCATCCTGAAGTTCAGCTACACTGCCACCGGTTTCAGCTTCAGCTCTTAATTCTTTATATTCAATACCAAACTCATCGGCATATTTTAGAAGACGTTTATAACCGTCGCCGATCAATTCACCACCTGTTTCAGTGTAAAGGTCATCAGAGAATGGATCACGTAAAGTAAATACCCGACCACCAACTCGATCTCTAGCCTCAATAATAGTTACATCAAAGCCTTTTTTAGTTAGTTGATATGCTGCTGAAAGTCCGGAAAGTCCTGCACCTGCAACAATTACTTTTTGTTTATTCTTATCTTGTGCAGAAAGCTTTGTTGCTAAAAATAGTCCACCTGAAGTATATAAAAACTGACGACGATTTATATTCATTTTTTTCTGTTAATTATTTTTGAAGATTGGAGAGAAATAATTTTCCAAGTTTTATTTCGCTTAATCCAAACTGCCGTAACCCTGTATTTTGATTTTGGAAAAGTATCAATTTTTCTCTCGTTGATTAAATTGGTAATTACGACACCTTTTATTAGATGCAAGAATAAGATATCTGAGTTTTCATAAAATTCAAATTTATTTTTGATATTTAGCAATACCTCTTTTCTTTTATATAATTTTCCGCTTTGTGAGGTTAAGATAAGGTCTTTGTGATAAACGCTTTCAGCTAACTTAGGATTGCTAGTTAAATGTGCTTGAGTGAGGATATTCAATTGATTATTTATTTCTTTTTCAATGGACGGTTTTTGAGTTTGAGCAACGATCGTTGTTGAAATAATTAGTAAATAAAAGCTTGTAATAAAGAATTTGTACATACAAAACTACTTTGTGTGGGAGTCTTGTGAAAAAATAGCCAGATTATTCTTTTAATGTCAGACCTGCTTGCAACCAGCGTAAGTTTATACCAATTCTCTCAGCTTCGGGGTTTGTCCAAGAATATGAAATAGTTTTTCCAGAAGCATTATCAATTACTTTTAAGGTCATTACTTCCAGTGTTTCCGAGTATTTTAATTTGGCAAGTTGAATTGAGTATTTATCGCTTACTTTTATGGTATGTCCTTGATCGTGAATCATCAGATTTCGATTTCCATTGTAGGCTTCGCGTGGAAAATCCTGCATAGCCATTTTGGGCTCATCAGTTTTTACAATGGCAGACCAACCAGTAAACCAGCGTACTTTTTTTAATTTGTGATGAATATTAGCTTTGTTGCCAAAAACATAATTACCGTCTTCGTCAACAGCTTTGTCACGAATCCAGATTTCGTCTTTAGTTAAAAATAGGTCATCTGAAATAATTATCGTCTTTCCGCTTCGGCGTGATTTAACTTTGCATCCATTTTCTTTCATCGAACCAACGAACCTTTCATCTTCAAAACGCCAATAAACTTCGCAGCCAGGAATGGTTCTCAAATCGTCCATGGTCAGACCCTTAATTTTTGATTCATCTTTGTGTGAGTCTTTGTATTTATTTTCATCCTTGAAGCTGTAAATAGTCAGCTGTATAGCTTTTTCTTTTTTGTTAACTGTGAAGTTATAAAGCCTCTGGCGATAGACATTTTCAGGTTTACCATCCATGTATTGCTGGACAAAAAATACGTTTTTCCCAATTTTGGGTAAATTTACGCGATGAAAAATTGAATGGATGTGTTCGTGTGGATACTCGGTTTTATTTTGTTTTTGTGCATAAGTTTGTTGGTAATTATCAAAACGACCCTCAAACCATTTCATCATCAACTCCAAATCGTTTTTTAAGTTGTTTTTTTCAGAAGGCGAATTACTTGATGAATTTGCAAAAGCATTTACCAAACATAAGACAGATAGCGAAAAAATTATAGTGATTCTATAAAGCGACTTCATGATTAACTCCTATGTGAAAAAAAGAAGGGTATTTTGTTAATGATATAACAAGATGCCCTTCTCTCTAAGTAAGAATGTTAGCTCCTCCAAAATTCTAACACTCGATCTATTTATTTTTTCAAAAAGTTGAATATTTCAATTGTTGTTCCAACCACAAATGATCTTCCCGGTGATGGAGCAGTTTGAAAATGTTCCCAGAAGAGACTGTCAGCAAGATTGTCAATTCCTGCATTAAGTGAAAAGCGGTACTTTTCAAATTTCCAGTTATATCCACCACGAATTGAATGAGTCGTAAAAGAATTTAATCCTCTGAATGTTCCGATATTGATCAAGGAAGCTCCTGTGAATCGTCCAGGGGCAGCTCTTTTTACTTCTCCTTGGTGTCTAAAAAAGTATTCGAGAAATAATTTGCCACTTGTATCAGTAAATTGAACTCCAGTTGTTGTTCGGAAAGGCGTAATTCCGCCTAATGGAACATCATCTACAGCACCTTCAAGCGGAATAATCGTGTCGGTTCGGTTGTAAAGCAAATTGATTATATCAATGTCACTTTGTGTAGGTGATTTGTTTTCTCCATACAACCAAGACATAGTTGTGAATGGATTCAAACTTCCGAAATCTCCGAGCGGAATACTGACTTGACCTGTTGCTTCATATCCAGTGATTAAGTTTTCCGCCTGGTTGATTCGAGCATTAAAACTAATCAAATGCGGACCAATTACAGGACCAAATTGGAAAATTGGTAATAGTCCCACTGCTGGATTCGCGGGAACTGATAATGTCTGGTCAGCAAACCTAATTAGGTTTTCTAAATCATTTCTGAAATATGCAAATGAGCCACTATAACGATTTCCTTGAACTTTGACACCGATGTCGAAGTTTTTACCCTCTTCAGGTTCTAGTCCCGGATTACCAACAACTAAGGCACTAAATACGCCTGGTTTTGGAACGAAATCACGGAGCAAATATCTTTCTGTAATCGAAGGTTCACGATAGCTGGTTGCGTAGCGTACATATGGATTGATTCCATATGGAAGTCTAAGCACAGCACTGATATTACCTGTAAAGCTAGTGTTATCCGTAGTTGCAGAACTTCCACCAGCAGCTAGAGTGCTAAACTGTTGCAAGTTAGGAACTAGAGATGTAAATGGTCCCGGATTAGCAGTTACAATTGGAACTGCTGCAGCTAGTTCAAAACTCTCAACTCCCAAAGGGAATCCAGCTGTTGGTCTTGCTTCAGTTTGCCAATTATCAAGTCTGAAACCACCTATGATTTTAATCCATTTGATACGGTCAAACTCGGCTTGCAGGAATAAAGCATTATTCTCATAAGTTGTGTCAGGTGAACTCGCACCTCTTGTTAATGTAGTAAAATCCGGAACTCGTGCAGTACTGACATTAAAACGGTTAAAGTTGTCTGATGAGTCATCTGTTAAGAACTGATACCCGGTAGTTACAAAAAAGCCACCAAAAGGCTGAAATGTAGCTTGAGCATTAAATGCATCAGTGACAATCGTGTTTCCATTTGAAGTAAATCCAACGGGTGTACTGTAAACAGAAGGGCTTGTTGGATCAACGAAACGGATTGGATCGCCTGCTGCTCCCGTACCTGTAAAACTACTACCTGAGACGATTGACCAAACATAATTGTCTTGTGGGAAGGATGTTCTTTGATTGTAATAGCTAATTGCAACACGTGGAATATACTTACTTAAATCTAATCCTTCATATCGCAACCCAAATTTTCTGTAATGTCTAAATAAATTGAAACGTTCTTGGGTTTCATATGGCGGTCCTGAAAAGGCATTACCTAAATTGCTATGCCGATTACCAATATAACGTCCACGGAAGTTATGTTTGTCAGATGGGTAAAACCAAACATCAAACTGTTTATTAAATCCACTAGCCGCACCATTTAGAATTTCACCACCTGCAGGAACTTCAAAAATAGGAAATCCTCTAGCATTGTTTCCTGGGAATTGATTATAGAAATCACCGATTGCTCGAGTATCGGCAAGTGTAATCGCTTCATCACCAATATTATAATTTGCATTACGGAACATTGTAGCTCCGGCTCTGAATGCAACTTGGTCATTACTAATGTTCAGTGTTGCGTTTCCACGTCTGACTGCTCCATTTGATGAATAACTTCCATCAAATCTTCCACCAACAATTAGGCTTCCATCATCTGATCTACGAGGGGCTTTAGTGACTAGATTGATTGTTCCTGCTAATGAATCAGAACCATACAAACTTGAGCCTGAGCCTCCAATAACTTCAACAGCTTCTAGTTGAGATACATCAACAATAGAAGTAGAAAGTCCAGTGTTCAGGTCGGTTCTGGCATTGTTTAGTTTTTCACCATCAATCACAACAAGGACACGACTGGAATCCAAGCCTCTTAATCTTGGGCGTTGACGGGCGGGATTGGTTTCGACGGTTATAACGCTTGGTGCTCTTTCGTATGCTTCAAATGTTGAGCGGGGGCGTAAATTCTCTATATCTTCCGAAGTCGTTACAGAAACTGTTTGTGGAACTTCTGAGGCAACCCTGGCACTTCCTTTTCCTGCCGTAACAGTTACTGTATCTTGAATAGTCCCCGGTGCGAGTGAAAAATCTCTCGATACGCTTTCGCCTCTTCCTAATCTGATATTATCTGCATTTGCTGCAAAACCCTCGTTCGTTGCTGAAACTCTGTAAGTACCCGCAGGGAGATTGATAATTTGATATTTTCCTTCACTGTCACTGGTCGCAGTGTATTCACGGCTAGAACCTTTGCTGATGGCTTTTACCGTTGCACCGATTATAACAGCACCATTTTGATCGGTAACAGTTCCACTGATGCTACCAGTGTTTTGGGCTAAGACAGGGATGCTCAAAAAGATAGCTATGGCAAGTGCAAAAAAGTATTTTCGGCTCAATTTAAAGAACATACATTTCTCCTTATTACGATTGCATTAGTTAATTATTTGTTTTGTTTAGCAGACAAATTAATTTTTAAATATCTTTAAGTATTTTTGGATATTTGGCAATGTATTTGTTATAAATTAAAGACAAACTTTTGTCAATGATTTTGTTAAATTTTTGTTAATGACTTATAAACGAAAAACTTCTATTTCCTGGGTTGAGCAAGAGAGCATAAAGATTCGCGGAAAAAGCGTCGAAGAATTGATTGGTAATAACTCTTTTGGTGAGATATTGTATTTGTTATTATTAGGTAAGTTACCTTCTAAAAACCATGCAAGATTGCTTGAGGCAATATTAATATCTGTAATAGATCATGGTGTGAAGCCACCTTCAACTATTTCAGCTGTTACCGTTGCTAACACCGGTGCTAGTCTGAATTCAGCGGTTGCGGCAGGTATTTTGGCGATTAACGAATATCATGGTGGAGCGATAGAGGAATCAATGATGGCTATTTCAGAAGCTGTTAAAATACAAGAAAAAGGGTTAGACAAAACTCAATCTGCCGAAAAATTAGTTGATGAATACAAATCCAAAGGTTTAAGGATTTCCGGCTTTGGACATAGGTTTCATGGTGACGATCCACGCACAGTTAAGCTTTTCGAGTTAGCAGAAAGTTTAGATGTAGCTGGTAAATATGTCGAACAAGCGAAGGTTATTGAACAGGTTTTAAGTAACAAAACCGAAAAAAAATTACCTATAAATGCAGATGGTGCTATCGCCGCACTTCTTTGTGAAATGGATTTTCCTCCAAAAGTTGCCAATGGAATTTTTATGATTGCAAGAGTTCCAGGACTCGTTGCACATGCTGTAGAGGAGCAGAAAAATAATCCACCTATGCGAACTGTGGATGTTGAAAATTATTATTTTGAGGATGAATAATTATTAAATATGCAACCAGAATTAAAAGAAAATATGCGAGAAACATTGCTTGAAGCTATTCCTGAATTTGATTTAATTGAAAATACTGACTTACGCGAGAAAACGGTTCAAGTCTGGGAAGATGCCGTTCAAGAAGGTGGTTGGAATTGGGAAACGATAATGAACATGCCGTTTTCAGTTCACGTAGAAAATTGTAACATCACATTTATTGAGCACGTCAGAACCGTCTGCAAAATGTGTATTGCTGTTCATGATGTCTTGAAAGATTCATATGGCGATAGAACAAAGTTAGATAAAGATCATTTGATTTCCGGGGCATTACTTGCCGATGTAGGGAAATTAATTGAATACACTGAAACTGAATCTGGAGAAATTACAAAAGCAGGTCGGGGAGATCATTTAAGACATCCATTCATAGGCGTTGCGATGGCACACAAACGCGGAATCCCGCCTGAAGTTCAACATGTAATCGCTACTCACTCGAAAGAAGGCGAAATGATGATTCGCTCTAACGAATCTGTGATATTCCATCACGCTGATTTTATTGATTTTGACTTAGTATCAAAGAAGCGTCCTTTTTAATTCCTAAAAAATAGTGAATAGTATAAATAGGTTGTAAAAATCTATTTGCTATTCGCTTTTTATTATTCAATATGAAAACAATTTCTCAGCAATGGGCAGAGTATGCTGTCAATCTAAAGTTTGAAGACATTCCAGAAGAGGCTGTTAAAGCAGCTAAGATGTTTCTATACGATAGTGTTGGTTGTGCTTTAGGTGGTGCGAAAACAGACGATTTTAAGATTTTAGAAGAAACTTTTAGAGATATTGGAGGTCGGGGCGAATGTTCAGTAATCGGTTCCGATTTGAAAACAGATGTTCGCAGTGCATCATTAATCAATGGGTTAGCAATACGTGCCCTTGATTACAATGATGTGTATTGGAAACAAGACCCTTCACATCCCTCTGATTTGTTACCCGCAGCTTTCTGCGTGGGCGAAAGGGAGGATCGTAGCGGTAAAGATTTAATAGTTGCAACAGTTATTGCCTATGAACTCGAAATGAGGATTATGGAAGCAGCTTTCCCTGGTATAAGAGAATTAGGGCTTCATCATGCAACATTGACTTCTTTCGTCGCACCCGTTGTGGCTGGCATGATGTTAGGGTTGGATGAAGATAAAATTACAAATGCTGTTGGGATTGCAGGCTCTCATTCAATTACATTAGGTGCTGTAACAGCTGGAACTCTCACAATGATGAAAAATACAGTTGATCCAATGGCAACTGAAGCAGGTGTCTTTGCAGCACTGATTGCTCAGAAAGGTTACAAGGGCACTTTGCCAATTTTTGAAGGACGCGAAGGGTTATTTGAAGTAATTGGCGAGAAGTGGAAGCCTGAAGTTTTAACTGACGATCTTGGGGAAACTTTTAAGATAGTAGATTGTTCGATTAAACCATTCCCATCAGAGGCTTTAACTCACGCTCCAATTTCAGCTGTTTTGGATTTAGTCATTGATAATGACCTTTCACCTGATGATATAGAAACAATAGAAATTTATACTTTGCAAAGAGCCGCAGAGATCCTGGCTGATGAAAAAAAATACATTATTGATTCTAGAGAAACGGCTGACCATAGCTTGCCATATTGCATTGCTGCGGCTGTTGTCAATCGTGAACTAACTCCTAAACAGTTTTCTCCTGAAGCCTTAAAAGATGAAAAGATTTTAGAAAATGTTCCAAAAGTAAAAGCCAAGTTGGAACCTGAGTTTGAAACAAGATTTCCAGCTGAACAACCTTGTAAAGTTGTTATTCAGATGAAAAATGGCAAAGCTTTTGAAAAGGAACGAGCATATCCTAAAGGAGACCCACGTGATCAACTTTCCACTGAAGAATTACAAAGGAAATTTTCTATATTAGCAGAAGGTATTTTAAGTGAAATTAAACAGGAACAGGTCTATGAAACAATAAATCATCTTGAAAATATGGACAAAATTAAATACTTGATGGGTACTCTAACAAAGTAAAATTATTAGGAATAAAAATATTTGTACGAGGCGAGAAATTTTCTCGCCTTTTTTATTGAAAAAAAACGAGTTAAATGTTAAAAAACTTAGAGCGAATTCATCTCTTTTTATGGAACAAAAACCAAATCAAACTTTCCGTTTTTTTAGAAAGCTGTTTAAGGGCTGGAATAGTGTTCGAGCTTGGTTCGCATCGGCATTAAATGTAGATGTTGAAAGAAAAACAAATCTCTATTTAGACCTCTCCAAATCTGCCACATTAAAAGATCTCGTTTACTGGTTACAGATACTCTTCTCTGCTGGTATTGCCACATTAGGATTAGTCTTAAATAGTTCAGCGGTAATAATCGGAGCGATGTTAATTTCGCCGTTGATGGCACCAATTCTATCAGCCGGATTAGCTTTTGCTACAGGTGATTTAACACTTGGTTTGAGGTCATTAGCAAATTTATTTTTAAGTACCCTTTTAGGGATTGGATTTGCTGTTTTTCTAGTTGCACTGCTTCCTTTTAAGAATCAAACAGCTGAAATTATGGCTCGGACTTCGCCAAATACTCTCGATTTGGTAATTGCACTTTTTTCAGGTGCTATTGGTTCTATCGCAACCTGTAAAGAAGTAAAAGGAGTTGTAACTTCAATTCCGGGCGTAGCGATTGCTGTTGCGTTGATGCCACCGCTTTGTGTGGTTGGTTATGGAATTGGATTTGCTGTTAGCGTTGACGCTTCAGAGGGCTGGCAGATTGCAAGCGGAGGCGGTTTATTATACTTAACGAACCTTGTTGCTATTACATTTACGGCAATGTTGGTCTTTGTACTATTGAGGGTTGACAGAAAAGAAGTTAGAGAAAAAGTACGTGATTGGCGTGAAACAGATTCAGAAAGCACTTGGTGGATGAATCAAATTGATAAAATTCCAGCACTTGAGAAAGCACGGCAGGTTCGAAGTTTTTCCTTGCGACTTTTGATGATTCTTTTACCCTTGTTGATAATATTTGTTCCTCTTAGTCAGTCATTTTCGAAACTTAGAAATGAGATTTCTCAAAAACAGCAAGAAAACAGAGTAAGCAAAATAGCCAGAGATATTTGGAAAGATGAATATGAGGTAGATTCCGAAGGTAATATAAGAAGTTATTTGGATGAATTGAGAGTAAGTGAGCAAGACGATAAGATACAGATTTTTCTAAGAGTTTTTGATAATAAACCATACACAATCGGTGAGAGAAAACAATATATTAATCTTGTTGCTGAAGAACTAAAACGTAAACCTGAAACAATCTCATTGCAGTTAATTGAGATACCAACATCTCAAAGAGAAGAGGTTCAGCCGATAGTTGAAAACACACCTAAACCGCTCACTTTAGCCCAAAGACAAAGAGATTATGTTGAATCATTCAACAACTCACTAACTCGCTTTCGTTTAACGCCGCCGGCAACTTTGATTGACTATTCAATAATCACTAGTTCCAATAATGCATCCACATTACACATAAATTATTTAAGTAATAGAGATATAGATGCTGATGGTAAAAGTGCTTTGCAAGATCGTGTCAGAGACCTGTTAAATATGCCAAAGGTAAATCTTACTTACACGAGAATTCCCGCTGACAATATTAAAATAACTTTTAATAATGATAGTAAGTCAATAAAAGAAGACACCATAAGCTCATTAGTCGGAGTTGGTGGAACACTTTCAATTCATCCGAGTTTGAAATTAAGAGTGATGCTCAAACCAGACACTGACGAAGAAAAAAGCTTTGAAGAAAAGAAAAAAATCATTCAACAGTATTTCAAAGAAACCCATTCTGTTGATGAGAGCAAGTTGGTGTTTGGTGAGTTATCATCGAGTGAATCTGACGAAATGTGCCAGTATTTTGTTAGAAAATAAAGTTTTTTGTAGATCAAGGGTTTGGGGAGTACATTACTAAAATCAAGGAAATATAAGTTTTACTAAACCAAAATAAAAGGAAAAATCTATGAGTGCAGAACAACAAGGACAAAACTTCTTAGCAAGTGTAGATCGCTACTTTGATAAAGCAGCGGCAGCTACAAATCACCCTAAGGGATTATTACAACAAATAAAAATTTGTAATAGTGTCTATTCAATTAAATTTCCGCTCAAAACTGAAAATGGTTACAAGGTAATAAAAGGTTGGCGTGCGGAACATAGTCATCACAAATTGCCAGTAAAAGGCGGTATTCGGTATTCGGATGAAGCCAGTGAAGATGAAGTGATCGCATTGGCAACACTTATGACCTATAAATGTGCAATTGTTGATGTTCCATTTGGAGGTGCTAAAGGTGCTGTACAAATTAATCCAAAACAATTCAATAAACGAGAGTTGGAAAGAATAACACGACGATATACTGTTGAATTAATCAAGAAAAACTTCATCGGACCAGCCGTTGACGTACCTGCACCGGATTACGGAACAGGTGCAAGAGAAATGGCTTGGATAGCCGATACCTATATGGCTTTTCATGGGGAACAAATTGATGCCCTCGGGTGTGTTACAGGTAAATCTGTTCCGCAGGGCGGAATTCGTGGAAGAACTGAAGCAACAGGATTAGGAACTTATTATGGTCTAAAAGAAGCATGTGCTCATGAAGAGGATATGAAAAAACTCGGACTTGAAACTGGAATCGAAGGTAAAACTTTCGTTGTTCAAGGTTTGGGGAATGTTGGGTATCACGCTGCTAAATTCTGTATTGAAGCAGGTGCTATTTTAGTTGGTGTCTCAGAGTATGAAGGTGCTATTCACAAATCTGATGGAATTGACCTAGAACGTTTAATGGCATATAGAAAAGAAACTGGCTCAATTCTCGGTTTTGAAGGTGCAACAGACCTACCAAGCCGTGAAGCAGGTTTGGAAATCGAATGCGATATTTTAATTCCTGCCGCATTAGAAAATCAGATTACTGCTGAAAACGCTCCGCGGATCAATACAAAGATCATCGGTGAGGCAGCAAACGGTCCAATTACTGCAGATGCTGAAAAAATTCTTGAAGAGAAGGGAGTTATGATAATTCCTGATGTTTATATTAATGCAGGTGGTGTTACAGTATCTTACTTTGAATGGTTAAAGAATTTATCCCACGTTCGTTTTGGACGTATGGGTAAACGTTTTGAACAGGCTGCTTACGATAAAATTCTAAACATCATCGAAAAAACCACTGAAAGATCATTGACCAAAGAAGAACGTGAAATGGTTGCTCGCGGTGCAGATGAGGCTGATTTGGTTTATTCCGGCTTAGAAGAAACTATGAGTGTAGCTTACAACCACACCCGTGAAATTTTGATGAGCAATGACAAAGTTGATAATTTACGTACGGCTGCATTTGTTAATGCCATAGATAAGGTAGCACTCTGTTACTTTGAACTTGGTATCTTTCCGTAAAAACACAGAGAAACTTAGTTTGATTCTAGGTTTCAATTTCAACAATCTTATCGGGCTTTGGCATAGACTCAAATTTTACAGCTTTTACGGTTTTTATTCCGCTAATTAAAGCTTTACAAAGTCTATGCCCGCCATCCATTAGAGAACCATCTGAGTTCAATATTATTGGATATTTAAGCGAAGCCATATTTATCTTGTCACAATGCTCAGCAATTTTTCGCAAGGTTGGTTTGGTGTCATTACCAAACCAACAATCCATATCTAGCTCTGGAAAATCCTCAACATTTACTTCAAAAACCTCAAAATCTTTTGAAATCTTCCAAAGTTTTTCAGTAAACCAGATGTAACGTTTTCCATCAACAATTTTGCTGTGTTTCTGCGGAGACATAGGTTTTAATGCGTTGCTAAACCACAATTTACATTTAAATTCTGACCAGTTATCGCACCACCTGAAACTGAGCAAAGAAATAGAATTGTTTCAGAAATTTCTTCCAGTGTTTCAAATCTTTTTAGTAATGTGCGGGATTTAGTTCCGTCGATAGATTGCTCCGGTGTGATATGAAATGCTTTAGCAAGTTCTTCATTGAATTTTTTTCCTGTTGTAGTGTCTGGCTGAAAGCCTGGGATGACGGTATTTACAGTTATATTCGCAAAACCTAATTCAGCAGCCAAAACTCTAGTTAGTGATGCTAAACCTGCTTTAGATGCAGCATCCGCAGCGGCAAAGGGAAGTGGGTTTTTACTGGAAAGTCCACCGATGTTAATAATTCTTCCGGATTCTCTTTCTTTCAGATGAGGAATAATATGCTTACAAAACAAAAAAACTGAACGAAGATTTGTGTGCAAGACATTATCCCATACTTCAACAGGCATCTCTTCTACAGAATATCCAACACCAACTGTCGCCGCATTATTAACTAATATGTCTATATGACCAAAGTAATTCTTTGCTTCATTTATAATGCGTTTTATTTCATCTTCTTCGGTTGCATCTGCTTGAATCCCTAGGACTTTTCCGCCCATTAATTCGATAGCACTTTCTGCTTCTTCCAACCTTTCTTTTGTGCGTCCATTAATAACTACACTAGCTCCAGCTTTAGCAAGGGTTTCCGCAATTGCGTAACCAATTCCTGCAGAACTACCTGTGATTATTGCTACATTATCTTTCATAAAATTTATTCTAGCAGAGTCCAGAAATATCCGTCTGGAGCAATGAACGAAAAGCTTTTTTCGCCGAATTCATTTACATATATTTTAGTAACTTCCGTAGCTTTACTCATCTTTACTTTTTGATGATATTTTTCAATATCTTTTACTTTATATGTATATAGTGAATATCCTAGGCTACCCGGTTTTGAGTATTCCATTTTATCTTCCAATTTCGAGCCTTTTGAGAATCTTATAATTTTCAAGCGTCCCGACAGAGCCTCCATTGGATTTTTTGAACTCAAAGGATTATCGAAATCAGTTGCAGTATAGGTTTGGTGTTCTTCTAAACTGAAAACGGCTTTGGCAGAAGGGTCTTCAATAGTTGATTCATATTCAATCTTATCTTTTACGCGTAACAAACCAAGCACTTTATCATAAAAATCTAAGTCTTCACGATTATCATAAACTACCATCCCAAAATGTGTGATCTGGCTAGATTTGAAGTAAGAATCTTCATTTATTTTTCCATATTTTGGGATATTGTATCCAAATCTCTGGAAAATAATTTGTCGGGTCAATGGGCGGATCAGAGCCATTTCTCTGACGCCTGCCAGATTTTCATAAAATGGTTTTGGATTATCTGTAATTTTGTAGATTTCTGCATAGATGGGGGGAACTAAGAATACTTTTTCGCCATTTCGAATGGCTTGTTCAGCATGATTTTGCAAATTATAAATATTGCCATTTAACATAGCCCCACAGCGATTTCCGATAACCTTCATATTTGAAAGACCTAAGCCTTCATTAATAGGTTTATCCCAGACCATTATGCGTATCAAACCATGGTCGGCGTCTTGATGGTAAAGCCTAATCGAATTGAGTTCAGAATTTACATTGTAAAGCTTTTTAGCTTGCTTAGCTGTTATCTTTCCTTTCTTCCCAACTTTATAACCAAACCGCTCAAAGTATTCAATCAGAGGTTTTTCATCGGTTGCTCCAATACCAACTTCATAGACTCCACCAATTGTTGTTTCTTCTGCCATAGTATTAATTATGCCTAATAAAATTATAAAAAGTAGAACTAATTTTTTCATAGCTTTTTGAATGTAGATTTAATAAATTTGTCCTATATTTATAACATTTAATTTTAGAAAAAGAAAAAGGCTGAGATATATCTCAGCCTAAATAATTACAACTTTTAGAAACATCTATTTCAGAATCGGATGACCGCCACCCTTACTATGGTCAGCTGTCTGTTTGAAACGCTTTCGGTCATTATGATAGAGAACTAAGTGTTCACTTTCATATCTGACAACATCTGAAACTCGTTGAAAATTTTGAGTGTGTTCAGCGATAACAAATGCACATGGGTTAAATGCAACAACCATTCCAGCCGCATATACATAACCACCCTTATCATATTTTGATCCGGCGTATTGAGCAGCGTTTACGGCAATATCAGGTGAATAATTTCCTTTTGAATCTTTATTTCTATCCGGCTTTGCAATGAAAACAGTGTAGTCAGAATAGTCGGTTCTTTTGTAGTAACCGTTTTTAACAGCAACTTTAATTAAATCAGCAAACCCTTTGTCTATTGAGGTAAGCATTTTAGCTGTAGGTTTATTCACAGAAAACACATTTACGCCTTTAGGTGACTTCGTGGAGTACCGGAATTTGTCTCCGGTTATTTTTTCTGCTTCTGCTTTAACTAATTTCTGAGTTCTAGCGGATTGGGATTTGATTGGAGCTCTAAGTGCTACAAAAATAAGTGCTGATATAATCAGTACCAAACAAATAATTCTCGTAAATATGTTCATAAAGCACCTCGAATGCGAACATCTTCGCATTGGTGACTACTACAAAACGCAACATCTATGCCACAAGCTTATTTGTTGAAAAATAAGCGAAATATTTAAAATGAAGGGTTAGATTTATACGATTTGGATATAAAATCTGACGATTTGAGTTTACAAAGAAAGGTGGTTTAAGTTGAATAGTTGTTAATTACTCAACTAAGAAAAGTGTAGTGCAGAAAGGGTTTTGAGTCAATATTAGGTTGTTCATTTGAAAAATATTTACGAATTAATTAATTGAGAATTAGCTTTCTATCCTTACACGGGCTTTATCTATAAAAATTTTGAGCATTTCGGCGATTCTTCGAGACATTTCATCACTAATTAAGGTTTCACCCGCAAAACCTGCCAATAAATGTAAGTCGAGTGCCGAATTACGACGCAATTCGATACCTTGTGCAAACCTGACCAAGGTTATGCCACTTTTTTTTGGCATAAAGTCCGATGAGTAACTCATCAGATTACGGTTTTCACCCTCTAAAGGTTTCCACTCAACTCTTTCCTCACTACTTTCTCCGAGAGTTACTAAAAATTTCTCAGTAAATGAACCTATCAATGGAACATCAGCTCTGATTTTCCAATGAATAACTCCCTTGTTATCTTGATGTATGCTTTCAACATTTGGCATTAGATCAATAAAATTGCCAATGTCTGTGAAAAAGTTATGCACGACATCTATTTCAGCCTTTACTTCTACTGATTCGCTATGATTTGCTTTGATTTTAAACATTTATTGAGCGTAAAAAAATGAGCCTTTTATACGTGAAAAATACAAAAGACTCAAAAAACTATTGTTATTTAGAAAGTCCTGTTAAAAATAATTGCGTTTAGGAATTGGCGAGTGTTGGCTCTAAAAATTCCTCTAAAGAAAATATCGTCAGCAAACATTATTACATGCCCACGACCTTTTCTCTCATCAATCAAATAAGATGTTCCTTTCAATAATCTTTCCGTATTACCTTCCCAAACAAACCCTGAGATTGTCAGAGGTTTAGTCGGATTCTCATCAAATACTAAAGCATTTGTACCATTTTTTGAATAGCGGAAAAAGAATCCTGAAGCAACTAATACTGGCATCTCTTTAGAATCAATTCCATAATTTAGATACGTAGTGCGGTCAACTGTTGCACGCATAATCGCACCCGGAATACTTTCAGGTACTTTACCCATATTGGCAGAAGGTGAAACAATCGGCGGTAGGATTGGAAAATCGTCTGCTTTATCAGGTTTGTTCATACGATTTTCTCTCATTGGCGAATTCTCCGCTGGTTTTGATTTACCTGTTTCTTTATCATCACCACTACCAACTAACACAGAGCTTGTTAAGCCAACGTTTTTTAGCGTTGCAAATACTGACGAACCTCTTAAAGTAATCAATGTGCCACCATTAGAAATCCATTGCTTCAATGTATCTATACCACCCTTGCCAAGTTCACTAGAAATTCCACCTGCAAAGCCATCGGGCATTATGAGAACATTGTAATCTCTCAAAGCTCCAAAACGTATGTTTCTGAGTGTCAAAGGCGTGAATTTAATGCCATATTTGTCTAGAGTCCACCAGAGCGATCCGTAACTTGTTTGACGGATTGACTCATCCGCAACCATTGCAATCTTGGGAGATGTCATTTGAAATACATTTGAACCGCCAACACCTGTATCACCTTCTTCTGTATAGCTTGTATTAACTGGGATTACATTAACGCTAAGCTCTTTTGAAAGTCTTGAGATAGCTTCATGAATAGTGTTTGGATTCCTAGTAACTCGTACAACAAATGTGCCCGGTTTCCAGTTTCTTCTTGCGGCGTTTAAAGTTCGTGTTGCTACTCCAATTCGAAAACCTTCTGCCATTAAGCGAAAAGCCATAACTGCTGATGTATCTGTTTCATAGGGAATTACATAAGCAATTTTTCCTCTTCCTGCCCGTGCAGATTTAACAGAGTCAAGATATTCATTCGTGACCATTTTAGCGTTTCCACCGCCGACATCTTCTGTCCAATATGCATCGACATTGAAAGCCAGAGGAAGATTCCAAGCGGTTATGTCATAAAATCCATAGCCCTCTCTATCAGAAGAAGAACTTCCGCGTCTCTGGTTTCTTTCGAATCTTGCCATGTTATCCGCTACAAACTCTGGATCTTGAGGAGTATCTTGTTCCATCAAAGCTTTGATCCAAGTTTTTTGTGGTTGGCTTAATTCAATTATGTAAGAACCTGCAGGAAACGTCTTGGATTGGGCAGGAGCATTTTTTTGCATGTATGTGTGAGCAGTTCTCGAAGTAAAGGATGAACCCGCAACTTTTACTTCTACTTTAGCATTTCTTAAGGTTTCGACCATTTCTGCAGCTTTCAGACGATCTTTATCGGGAATTATCACGATACGCTTTGATTTTTCACGCTTGGCTTCCTCCATAGCGTTTTGGCGGAATTGATAATAATCTTGAAGTCTTGCCTGACGATTAGCCGCTGAGGTTTCCAGAGTAGCCATAGAAGCAACATAATGTTTGGCAATAGCCGACCGAAGCGTGACTATTGTGCCATCATTTCGCCTCCATCGGAGTCCCTTGAATCCTCCTCCATCTGTTTCATATGTCATCCCGATAGCACCGTTCAGAGATGGAAAAGAATCCCAATATCCTGGATAAAACAAGTCAAAAATATCCCGTACATAATAAGTCCAATTATTATTATCAAAAGCTTTAGCATTGCCTCTGCCGAAAATGTCCAACCATTTATTTGTAACAGGTTGTGGTAAATTAGGATTTATTGGAAGAGCCGCGGGTGGAAAGAAAAATTGTGATGGTTGTCCATGATGGTCAACAGCTACCTGTGGATTCCAGTCTAAAAATGCTTTCTGCATATTTTTAGTTTCAACCTGTGTTGTCGCAATGTTGTCACGGTTCAGATCAAAACGATAGCGGTTAAAACGTCCCTGAATTGACCAAGGCTCGCGATGTTCAAACGCTGCTGGATTTTCATCTCCAACTGCAACTGAGTTATACCATGTAACAAATCTTTCATGTCCGTCAGGATTTTCTCCCGTAATGATTAAAACAACGGTTTTGTTCAAAATATCAAGAGTCGCAGGTTCGTTTGATGCGGCTAATTGATAAATAACCTGCATCATTGTTTCAAAAGATGCTGATTCATTTCCGTGGATTGTATATGCCATCCAAGCAATCACAGGATTATTTTGTGCTATTTGATTTGCTTGTGTTGGGCTAGTTGTTCTAGGGTCGGTTAATCTAGCATTTGAGGCTTTAATTTCATCAATTCGAGCAATATTTTGAGGAGATGAGATAGCAACTATATGCTGCATTCTATTTTCATTAGTTAATCCGATGTCGTAAATTTTTACACGATCAGATGCAGCCTTTTGAATAGCATTTATGACCATTTCCATTTGAGCATAGGTCGTATGCTGATCACCTACATCAAAGCGTAAAATGCTTTGTGGTTTTGGAACTTGGGAATTATATGGACCGCGATTATAGAAATCGAATTTTTCTTCCATTTGCGGAAAAACACTAATGCAAACAGAAAATATAAATATTGCAGCAAGCAAAAAACTCTTAATTTTCATCTGATAAATTGAACCTTGATTTGTTATATTTTTAGAACTTTATAAGATATTAAACCTTAAAGGCAAAAACACAAAACTTTATGGAAAACTTTTACCAAAATCCATGCCGAAACTGTGGTTCATTAAAAACAAAAAGCTGGGAAGAACTCAGCGGAGATGACAAGATGATTATTGATAAGCTACCTCAAAATCAAGTCTATTCTGATAACGAGAAAAAAAAGCACCGCTTCTGCAAACGATGCTTAGCTATAAAAGAATTGGAAGAAATTAAAGTTTAATTGTCTTCTGCTTTTTCACCTGCTGAGGAAGATCCTTCATCTTTTGTAGAAGAGCCTGCACTGTTGTTTTTGTGTTTTTTTGCTTCTGCCTTAAGATCAACTGCATTCGTTTCATCAACTGTTTTTACAGCAACTCTTTTAGTGTCAAATTCGGCGATAACCTGTCTAAAATTATCTTTTTTCAATTTCATAACTGCAAAATCATTACCCGTCCTAACCGTGAGCCAATGTTGTTTCTTTTTCATAAAGAAAAATGGAATCGAAAAAACACCGAGCAAAATTACTGTTGTTATTTTACCTCCCGTAGATAGAAGAGGCTTTTTAGAATGGGAATAATCTGCAACCTGTATTTCTGAAAAATTAAATTGTTTTTCCTGTGATTTATACTTTCCTTTTTCGGGAACTAATCTGAAATAGCTTGGATTAACATATAAAGTTGCATCAGTTTCCTTTGACTTTTTGCCTTTTGATACGATCATATCGATTTCATAAGTAGTTTGAGCCAAAGCAAAGGGAACTGTTGTTAATAGAAGTGTTATAACCAATAAAAAATTGATAAATCTCATTGTCCTTTATCTCCTGAAAGTAAATAAAAAGCTCTTAAATTTAGTTTCTTATTTACAAATGCGATTATTTAAGGAAAAAAAGGACAAAAAAATTAAAGTTTTGCTAATCTCTTAGAAATTCCACGTGCAAGGTTTTTTGCAAGTGATCCCCAGGAAGTCGTTTCGCCTGCAATTATTACGGTTCCGCTCTTATTATCAAAAACTCTGTAAACATATCTATGCGTTATCCAAGACATCGAAACATAGCCGATTTCTAAGTACAGATCAGCATTTTCTTTGTGGCGAACAATATTCAAACCCAAACTTTTCCAATCTTTTCTCTTCAATAATTCTTTTTCAAGAGCTTGTCGAGAAGGGTGGAGTGAGGATTTTATTATTGCGATTGTCTTGGCATTCAGGAGGGCTTCCTTTTTATTTATGACGATTCGTGAGTTTTGTGACGCAGTAAAATCAAAACTTGGCGGATTGTCACTATTAGAAAAACTTGTTGAGTCGTCGTCAGCTTTTTTATTTTCAACTGTTTTTTCTTTTTCCATCATTAATTTAATGATGGTGTCCGAAACTCCGGACTTTTTAAGATCAATTAAAGCTTGTGTGGTTGTTTCAAATTTTCCTTTAGTATCTTTGATTTTGCGAATTATCAGATCATTACTGAGTCCTGCTCGCGTCATAAGAATTACGTCTTGATTTGTGAGAATTTCACTTTGGGCAAATAAGCAAAAGCTAAAAGTGAAAAACAATACTGTGACAAAAATTATTTTCATAGAGTTATTTTTCTTCTCCGATTCCTTTTACAGTTACACCTGTTTTTGTTTCAAAAGTTGGTATAAACATTTTTCGGTTCTTTTTACTAAGTTTTAGAACAACAAAATCTTTCTCGGTTCTGATGGTTAGCCAGTGTTTTCTGTGTTTTGTGAAACCAATTGGGATGGCAACTAATAGCAAAGGAGGAAATGCTATCGAAGCCGCTCCCAATCCCAGACCTGTTTTCCAACGGGGATTTTTAGAATATGAATATTCAGCACTTTTTATATTTCGATACTTGAATGATTTATCTATCGTTCCTGATTTAGCCTTTACAGAAATTCTTTATCCTTGAATATAATAATTACAGACTTTTGGAGTATGTCTTCGCCTTTTTGAATAAGTATTTTCTCTTTTTTGAACACAAGATTAGTAGTTTTCGATTGAGAATAAACGCTTAAAATTGGAACGGTTAAAACTATAAGTGCTAATAAAAACACTGATTTTTTCATAATCAAATTCACCGTTAATAGATTTTAATTATGAAATGTATCGCAATATGAATGATTTTTATGATGGGTTGTTACACTTTTTGAACTGTCACATTTCATCTATTGAGGATTTCTTCAAAAGCTTTATTTATATTCAGGCGATGAAATGTAAGTTGGTTGAAGAATTCTTCGGAGGAAGTAAGTTTCATTCGTTTTGAGATGGTTTTTATGGCGTTTTCATTAGCAATTGGTAAACGGGTTGAGCGACCGACTGTAAGTCTTAAATTATGATCAAGTTCGCTAATAAATCTATACCCATTGTGTAGTTTCTCAAAGTGATCTTTAGAAAGAGAGCTGTTATCGTACAGTTTTTTCAAAGTGTATGAGGTAGAGCGATTTTCAACATTATCAGGAAAATTATCTCGAAGTTGTAAATATCTCAAAGTAAAATAGACGTCTTGGAGTCCACCCTCACCAAATTTTATATCAATTTCTTTGCCTTTTTTGCTTCCAGATTTTTTTTGTTCGAGTTGTGACCTGATTTTTCGGGTTTCATTTCTTAATAATTCTTTATCAATTCTTTGAGCATTTTGATGAATTATTTCTCTGGCTGATTTTTCTGCAGACTCAACTAATTCTAAATCCCCTGCAACTCCGCGTATCTTTACATAAGCAAGCCATTCCCAAATTGCCGAACGGTTTTGAAGGTAGTTTAAGAATGTATTTTTGCTAATTGCAACAGCTCCATTTTTACCGTCGGGGCGTAAACGCAGATCAACTCTGTAAAGTGAACCGTCGCGTGTAAGACTAGATAGTGTGGTAATAAAATACTCGACGGCTTTTGAATAAAATTCTGTGTAAGATATATCTGAAACCGGAGCCGGTTTTTGGTTGTCATATATTAGAACCAAGTCAATGTCAGAAACATAATCCATACCGCCGCCGCCTAATTTTCCGAGACCAAGAACTCCAAAATAGAAGTGATTTATCTGACTGGAAAAATGCTCTTCGAGTTTTTGTTTTGTTATTTCTAAAGCGATTTTAATACTTGCTTCAGCAAGTTTGGTTTGAAGTTCTTTTGCTTTGAAATAATCAATTTTTTCGAGAACTTCAAAGGTCACAATTTCCAATAAGAATCTTGACCAAATTCTTCTAAGTGACGATAAATGCTCAGCAAACGTTTCTTTATTAACTACCTCTCGCTTTAATAATGCAAGGTAGTCTTTTTCTTCAAAAGCAGTTTCTCTTTCAGGCAAATGTTTTATAAAACTTGGATTAGAAACTAACATCTGAGAAAAATGAGGCGATACTTCTGAAATCAATTTCAAAATATCTAATTTTTCTTGATATATCTCATTTTCTTCTTCAGATTTATCAATGGAAGCAAAAATAGGGAGTAGATCTTTTTCTGTCTTATTTTTTCTTTTAATTCGTGGGTGGAAGCTTTCTTTTTTCTCCTTTTGTTCTGCAATGTATTCAACACCAAATACTTTTTTGAAAATTTGGTTCACATTCGTTGTATGCTTTTCTAATTCTTCATTAAAGTCAGCAACGAAATAAATTTCCATCCTTTTGGATATGACTATTCTCTTTTCTAAATTATCGGGCAAAAGATGAGTCTGCAAGCCATTTTCCATTTGCAAACGGTGCTCTAGACGACGCAAAAAACTATATGCTTCGGAAAGTTGTGTTAATTCGGTTTCGGTAAATAAATCTCTGTCAGCTAGACGGGTCAAACTGATTAAGGTATGTGGAGAACGAAGCCATTTATCCTTACCACCATAAGCCAATTGAAGGGCTTGAGCAATAAATTCAATTTCACGAATACCTCCAACACCAAGTTTTACGTCAAAGCCATTTTGTGCGATTTTTTCAAGATCAATTTTTTGCTTTGAAAGACTTACATTTTTAAGAGCTTCTTCAATAGTTATATCTTTTGAAAAGACATAAGGTGAGACCTCTTCGAAGAATTCTTGATATACTTGAGCGTCGCCCGCTGACGTTCTTGAACGTATGAGAACTTGTTTTTCCCACATTCTGGCAGAGTTTTTGTAATATTTTTGAGCTTCATCAAGTGAGATTGCTAATGCTCCGACTCGACCGTGAGGACGAAGCCTTAAGTCAACCCGATAAGCCGCACCTTCGCCTATCTGTCTGCCAATTGTTTTTGTTACTAATTCAGCTAGCTTAATGAAGTATTCACGATTAGAAGTAGCTCCGCGTGTGCCTTGACCTGAAGTTGAGCCATCATTTGAATAAATAAAAAGCAGATCAATATCTGATGAATAATTTAATTCTTTTGATCCAAGTTTTCCGAGTGCAACCACGCAAAATTTTGCTCTTGTTGCTTTATTTTTTTTATCAACCTCTAATGGGATTCCATATCTATTGTCGAGTTCCTGACGGGATATTTGGAGGGCATATTCTAGAATTGCATCAGCTAAATTTGAAATTTCCTCGGTAACCTCAGCAATTGTTCCAAGCCCTCTTATGTCTTTCAGATAAATCCTTATCAATTCACGACGGCGGAATCTTGAGAGCATAATGCTTGGTTCGGTTTGAGAATTTGTTAATGCAAATCTGGCAAGAGATTCAAGCAATTCGTCTTTTTCGCGTACCTTAGAAGATATTTTTTGTTTACTTAACCATTTTATGTATTTTGGGTTTTGTGAAATCGTAGTCGCAAGCAGCGGGCTAAATGCAAAAATAGTCAAAATGTCAGAAAGTAAACCTTTATCCTTTTCCAGTTTCAAAGCTTCCTTGGGATGTTTTTGTGAAAATTCCTCGTAAAAGCGTTTTGCGGCTTCGCTGTCTGGAAGGTCATTTATTAATTTATTGATTTCTTTGTGGTTCATTTAGCGAAAACGTTTTGGTGTGATTTCGTATTTTTTGATTTTATAACCAATAATTCTTTCAGTCGAATCTAGTAAACGTGAAGCCTTAGCCACATTACCTTTAGTTGTTTTTAAAGCATCTTGAATTAGGTCTTTTTCGTAAGATTCTACAGCGGAGGTTAAAGACATATCAGTTATCGTTCCCGAAATTTCTGCTGTTTGTAAAGTAGGTGGTAAATGATGACCGTGTATGACATTTGAATCACAAACAAGGACAGCTCTTTCAATTGTATTTTCAAGTTCACGAACATTGCCTGGATAATGATAGCTTGTCAACATATCAATTGCCGGAGTAGAAATCCTTCGGATTCTTTTATTGTGTTCTACTTCATATTTTTCAACAAAATGTTCCGCCAAAAGTAGTATGTCGGATTTCCGTTCACGCAATGGTGGAAGGAATATTGAGAAGACATTTAAACGATAAAATAAATCTTCACGAAAGTTACCATTTTTTATTTCTTCTTCTAGATTTTTATTTGTTGCAGTAATTAATCTTACATTGACTTTTATGGTTTCAGTTCCGCCGAGTCTTTCAAATTTTCTTTCTTGCAAAACTCTTAATAGTTTTACTTGAGTTTGTGGAGGCAAATCACCAATTTCATCTAGAAAAAGTGTTCCGCCGTCAGCCATTTCAAAACGCCCGATCTTTCTCTTTTCTGCTCCTGTAAATGCCCCTCTTTCAAATCCAAAAAGCTCAGATTCGATCAATGTTTCAGGAAGTGCGGCACAGTTTACCACCACGAAAGGCTTTTTTGAACGAAGGGAATTGTAGTGAATTGAGTGAGCTATTAATTCTTTACCAGTTCCGCTTTCGCCACGAATTAACACGGTCGCATTAGAGCGTGCTACTTGCGAGACTTGTTCATAAACCTGTCTCATTACGCTTGAATTACCTACTATGTTTGAAAAATCATATTTTTCTTTTAGTTCGTTTTTTAAATTCGTATTTTCTTCAAGCAGTTTTTGTCGCTCTTCAGCAACTGCATAATCAATCCTGAGCGTCTGCGAAATCATCGAACTAATTAGTGAAAACAAAGATTTGAAGAAATCGACATCAAGGTCACTATCTGACTCATATTCAGTAATCAAAACTCCGGCAGGTTTATTTCTCAAAGAAATTGGTGTGCAGAGCAAGCTGGTTTCTACTTTAGATTTTTCTAAAAATTCTAAGGTGGATTCATCACTTAATTTTTCAATAAATATGAAGGTCTGTTTTTTAAACGCTTTATTAAAAATTGTTTTATCAGCTTTATTTTCAAGCCTTCTAAATTCGTGTATTTTCAGTCCATTTATAGCTATCGGACTAAGGGTTTCATTTTCATCATCATAAAGAAGTATAAAACTTCTTAAAACCTCAAACATTTCGGTCAAACTTTCTAACAAACTAGTTAGATTAGCTCTAAGACTGTTTGTTTTAATAAGTTCAGAATTTAGTTTTGACAAGTCGTAAAAAGTTTTATGTTGCATCTTACAAAAATGTAGGAAATATATATTCTACTCAGATTGAATTTTAGTTGACTATGAAGAAGATTTACAAGTTGCTAACAGAAAACAGATTAAATGCTACAAAAATGTAAGAAATAAATTCTAATACTACAAAAATGTAAGAAAAAGAATGCAGTTAGTAAAAAAAAATAGCTGATTGATTAGCTTATTTTGGGTAACTTCAATCATTCCTTTATTTAAATAATAAGGCACGGCTATTGCACTGATATAGCTTGAGAAAATTGAATGTAATGCATTCAAAGAGTTGATAAAAAGTGCTTAATTTTTGTGGAGTTTGTTATGTTCTGCACTCGATCTTTTATTAATGACAGTTCACTGATTAGCACTTTTTATCAACTCTTTGAATTTGGAATAAAGATGACGCGATTATTCTTAAATTGCGTCATTTTTTTGTTCTTTGTAACATAATTTATGTGAAAAAGAGATTTGAATTTCAGGTTGACCAACGATTTCATAAGAAGCGGCTTGATGAATTTTTATTTAATGAGTTTCGTGCGTTGAGCAAAGCTTATCTTCGCAGGGTTGTAAAGGAGGAAAATTGTGAAGTAAATGGTTTTGTTGCAAATACAGGCATTGTCTTAAAAACAAATGACTTTGTTGAAATCGAAGTAGATATCAATCAAGAAAAGGGAATGAAAGCGGAAAAAATGCCTTTGGACATTGTGTATGAGGACCCTGAAATTATTGTCATCAACAAATCTCAGGGAATTTTGGTGCATCCGACGAATTATGAAAGAAATGGCACTCTTCTGAATGGTTTAACTCATCATCTAAACAAGAATTCGAAAAATGGATTTTTTGTACGCCCTCATCTAATTCATAGACTTGATAGGGAAACTTCAGGTTTGATCGTTATTGCTAAAAACCCAAGGGCTTCTAGGATTCTGTGCAGTCACTTTAAAAGAAAATTATTCGAGAAAAAATATCTCGCACTCGTCAAAGGAGTTGTTAAAAAAGACTTTGGAGAGATAAAAGCACCAATTGGCAGAGACGCTGATGAGAAGAAATGGAAAGTCATAAAAGGTAAGAAAACCTCTCATACAAATTATAGAGTTATCGAAAGATATATAGATAAAACCCTCCTAGAACTTGAACCGGTCACCGGAAGAACGAATCAGTTACGTATCCATTGTCATTATTTAGGACATACCATAATCGGAGACAATCTACACAATAATTTTGACCACTCAAGACTTTGTTTACACGCTTCACATTTAAGTTTTTGGCATCCTTCAAAAAATGAAAAGCTTGAATTAGACTCCGATATACCACAGAGCATAAAAATATTCCTTTTTTCAAAAGAATAAATAAAAATTCTGGAAAATTATTTAAATCCGTTAAAAATAATTAGCCGAATTATTTTTTCAATCCAAATGGTTTGAAATTTACTAATATTCAAATTATTTGAATTATCCAACTAATTTACCCCTAAAAGGAGGATATTTATGAAAAAGTCTTTATTGTTAGTTTTATTCTTTCCGCTGATTTTCTTTACATTTAATACACAAATAATCAACGCAAAACCAAAAGTTTTTAATAATGGAAGTATTGTAGGTGTAGTGGTTGCTAGGGAGCGTGCAAATGGCGATTATTCTTTAGGTGTTTCTTTGAACTATAAAACAGATGAAAACAGAGACATTGATGAAGTCAGATTTAGACTGCCTTTCAAAGAGAAAACCAATATTGGATATGCAGACAAAGGTTGGGGAGCAACAATAAAGGGTGCAAGAGTAACTATAAAAAGGACTGACAAGGAAAAAGAAGAGGATGAAGACCCTGATATAAAAGCTGCAATTGAAACTATTAATTTCAGGTTGGATTACGATGATAAATACCAAAACAAAATAACTTCAAGGCTCCGAGTTCCAATTAGATATACCGCATATGATGATGGCGAAAAGGTTTTTGAGGACGAGATTACTCCGCGATTTTTCCCGAAAATAAGTTTTGGTTTTAGAGATAATTTTATGTTTATGCCAGGAAGGCTTTCACCTGGAGAGGAATTTACAGCAACCGTAAATGATGATGTTGAACAGTTTATTCAATTTGAAACTCTTTCTAAATTAGAAAAAGAATTTGCTGATGAATTAAGAAATATAAAGAGGAGTGTAGATAGTTTAGAAGAGAGAACAAAGTTTTTGGAAGCGAATCAATTTTCCACCACAACAAAATTAAAAGGCGAGACAGCATTCTTTATAGATAGACCGGGCGAGTTTGATGAGAAGGAATTTAATTTTAATGATCGGGTAAGACTAAACTTTGACACTTCTTTCACCGGCGAAGATAGATTTAGAATTAGATTAAACGGAAAAGTTCCAGAAGATGTAAAGCCAGGTGATAGTTTAAGCATCAACTATAAAGACCGTTTTGGAGAATTAATATTTAAGAGTCAATTAAAAGACACAGTTTTTATTCCCGCTCCAAAAGATTGTGACTCTTTTGTTGTGAGAGCTTGTGATAAATACGCCTTTAAAGGAAGAACATTGTGTGCATGCGGTTGTTTTGATGAGAGCCAGGGAAATGGCTTTACTTATGATGGTTTTACTCTAGACGGAAAAGAAATACTCCCTTTAGCTGGGTCAAAAACATCCACGACGATGTATCTTTCGCCTGACTTAGCTCCAGGCGAACATACTCTTACATATACAAATAAAAGAGGTACTAAATCTTCAGTTAAATTCAATGTTCTAGAAGTTAAAGGTGCAGTTGACCAAGATAAGCTATGGACAGGACAATCAACAACTATGCGTCTGCAAATTATTGGGACACAGAATAAACTTCCAATTGAGGTAGAAAATAAAACGCCAGATATAATTCGCTTGACTGGTGGAGATAAACAAGTAATTGATACTTCCGGTGGAGCAACGAATTTGATAACAAGAGGTGTCAGAGGAATTCAAAGAGGAGATTTTACAATAAACTACAAACTCGATATACCACCTTGTCCATGCGAAAAAGAATTAATTCAGTAATTAAACGAAAAGATATTTCAGAGCAGGCTTAAATAGCTTGCTCTTTTTTTTGCAAAAAAATAAATCTGAATCGGTTTATAAAACGAAAGATTGTTTGAAGATTTTGACAATTTGCCATTTTAAGGAGTCCGAAGAGATGAAAAAAATAATTTACCCCGTTTTATTAATTTTCATATTTTGCTTTTTCACATATGCGCAAGAACCAACTGAACAATTAGCTTGGGATGTAAAACTTGCGTCAAACTTTAGAGCAAATAGTAATTTGACAGTCCAGAACCGTTGTAAAAAGAAGCATAAGTTTCGTATTTCACTTGAGGACATCAATTTCATGCGTTTTGCGGTTACTGAATTGGAAGTGAAAGGACGAAAAGATAAAGTAGTTCCTGTTATTTTCGACACAACCGGACTGACTCCAAATATCTACAACGGAAGAGTTGTTGTAACTTGTCTGACTTGCCGCAAAGAACTTACTTGTACACAAGACAGGGAACTTTTAGGCGTTAGATTACAGATTCCCGGTGAGCCAATAAATGAGAACACTTCAGAAAATAGCGGCTCGACCAACGGATCGAATGGTTCGACATCAACTGAAGAATCAGAAAGCCCTTGTGAAATGGAGTTATGCGAAAATGTTCGGATAACTACTTGGTTAAAGGAGGATATGGCATTTGCTGCGATGGATGCGGCAAATGAAGCAAAGGAAAATGCCGACAACTTTGAAAATAAAGCCAAAGATGCTGAAAGCAATGCAAAAAAAGCTAAAGAATCAGCTGGAACTGATAATCCGGCTGTCATAGATGAAGAAAATGAGAAAGCCTACACAGAATCTGACCTAAACAAACTAAAACAAGAACGTAACAAACTTAGCGATGATTTAAGCTCAAATAAAATAAACCCGCAAGATGCAGAAAATAAGCTCGAAAACCTAAGCGGTGCAAAGGGGCTAAACAATAATAGTAACGATTCAAACAAAAAGAAATTTGAGGCTGTTAAAGCTAAAGAAAATGCTGAGAATGCAAAAGCAGCGGCTGACACAACTAAAACCTTAGCAAACAATTTACAAAATGAAGCTAACAAAGCTCAAGAAGAAGCTGAATTTGAGCGTAAAAATTCATTTAATAGTTGTGAAGAAAATGTCAGAAATGATTGTAATGGGATGAATACGACCCAAACCAGACAAAATCAAGCTCCTTATAATTTAAATCAGATTTACACAACGATAATTGCAAACTCTCGAAATCCTTGTGCTGAATTAAAAAGAGAGTGCGATAGATTAAAACACCTGATCAAAAGTAAAGAAGCTGAAGCGGATAAATTGCAAAATATGGCAGATTTAGCCAAAGATTATGCAGATGATTTAGAAGAAAAAGCTAAAAAGGCAGAAGATGAAGCTAAAAAAGCTGAGGATGCGGCTAAAGATCCAAACTTTGGTAGAGGCAGAATTATAGATGAATCAAGAGGACGTGTTTATACAGAAAGAGATTTTGAGCTACAGAGGGAGGTTCGACGGCAAGCTTGGCGAGATTATCGGGATGGAAAAATTTCTGCTCAAGAGGCTTTGAAACGAGCTAATGATGCATCTGGTTTAGATTCGCTGGATAAAATTCAAGATCAAGATCGTCAAAATCTTGCAAATCTAAAATTTAAAGCTAGACAGTTAAGAAAAGCCGCACGAAGAGCCAGAGCCAGAGCAAATGCTGCTCGTTCGACAGCAAATAATCTCCAAAAGTCAGCAGATCGAGCCAAACAAGAATTAGCAAACTTGGAGAAAGCTCATGAAGAATGTTTTAAGAAATTAAAGAAAGTATGCGATCAACAAAAACGCGACGAAGCTAGACGGAGAACTGAAGAACGCCGTCGTCAACAGGCAGAAGAAAGAAGGCTTGCGACTGAAGAACGCAAACGTAAACAAGAACAAGAAAGACAGGAAGCCGCTGAAAGAGCAAAAGAACAAAGAGAGAGATTTGTCGCAGAGCGAAGACGAAAACAGAAAGAAGAATTCGAGTATTTGATTGATAACATCAAAGAACTTGGTTTGATCTCGCAAGTTTCTCCTGAGTTTTTTGATTTGTTATCAGAATTTTTACAAGCCGACGATGATGGTTTGGTCTCTAAATTTGGTAGAAAAGCTTCGGAATTCAGTTCTACGATAGGAGCTTTCTATAACATCAGAAATATTTTGACCAATCCTTGTACAGGAAGGGGTAAAATTTTAACCATCAATAAACTGCAAAAGATGACAAATTCCAGAACTGGTCGAAAATATACGCTATCAGAAGCTGAGATTAAAGCGTCAAAAATTTGCAGACTGATGAGGACTCTTCGGGCAAAATCAAATCGTCTGAACAGACTACAGCAAGGAAAATAAAGTTAGTTTGGTAAAACAGCAATTATTCGCAGAGGGCTTCCGCTTCCATCCTTGATCTTCATTGGTAATGCAATAACTTGGAAGCCTTTTGCGGGTAATTTATCTAGATTAGCAACATTTTCAAAGGCAGGAATATTTTCTTCCATCAAAACCACATGACTTTCAAATTTAGTTGACTGTCCATAATCAATGCTCGCGGTATCAATCCCGATAGCATTGATTTGTCTGTTTTTGACGAGCCATTTTGCTGCTTCGGGAGAAAGTCCGGGAAAATGTAAATCTTTGATTGCATCATCACCACGTTTGTCCGTACCTAGATATTTATCTGTATCTGGATAAAATCTGCCGAAGCCTGTCTGTAAAAATAAAATACTCCCATCAGGAATTTGTCCGTGTTCTTTTTCCCAATTGGTTAAATCTTCAACTGTTATTTGATAATCCCAGTTATTTATTCCTTGTTTAGAAGCATCAATTTTTACGGCAGGAGCGATTAATTTTTCGAGTGGGATTTGGTCAACTGTCTGTTTTCCTTTGGCAAAATGTATCGGAGCATCTATGTGAGTTCCGCCATGCTCAGCTGCGGAAAAATTATTTGCTGAATAGTAAAAGCCATTCTCGGTCATTCCTTCAGCAACCTTCTCCTTTTCAAACTTCTTGGCATTTACCCAGTAAACAGTTTCGTCAGAAAAATCGTAGGATAAATCAACAATTTTGCCGTTTGGGAAAGTGTTTTGTGCTTTGGGAGTTTCTTCAGAAGGTTTGTCATTGGATTGTTGCTGACAGCTAGTCAACAAAAAAGAAAAGATTGAAAATAAACAAAGACTTATGAAAAATATTTTGGATTTATTCATTTTTGCTCTCCTAAAATAAAACTCTCCAGACACTTCTGACAAAGGCAGTCATTAAATTTTGATTTTAACTCTTTTCTTAATTCATCAGTGAGTTTTAAGTTCATACACCAACAACCTTTAATTGTTGCACCACAGATAAATTCGTTTCCGCAAGACTCACAGGTTGATGGCTCTTTGTATTTTTCTGAAGTAAAACTTAATGCTTTCTTAAAACTCACTTGTCAGTTTATCTGTTTCCTTTCAAACAGGGTTTAGTTGGTGCAACATCAGCTAATTGTCTTGCTTTTACATTTGCATTTCTAATTGGTTTGACGACATCTGTTACACAAATAAATTCACCATCAAATTTAGTTACAACTAGGTAAGATGTGATTTTTTTTGAATCTTCAGGGTCTTCGCTTGCATTAAACCTTGTAATCAATCCGACCGGAATTATTTTGCCACCTTGTCTTTTGACACGCCATTCGGCTTTTTTTCCCAAATAAGAAAATGCCATCGAAACATTTGATTGGAAATCTAATTGATATTTTCCGCCTGATGGAGCGATCACATTAATTGATTGACGTAAATCGCCTTCGATAACTTCTAATTTATAACCCGCAACACCAGGACATTCCTGAATGATCCATTCTTCTTCCTCGCTGGATTTGATGGTTTTGCATTTTTTCTCATCGAGGTCAGTATAGATAGTTTCAATTTTACCAGCATTTTCAGAAGTTTCTTTCTTATCGGGTTCTTTGTCTGGATTGTCTGGAGCTGTAACTTCTTTGCTTTCAGAAACAGGTTCTGACTTAGTTTCATTACTGACGCCTGAAACTCCATCCTCACCCAATGTTGGAGAAGTGCTCTCATTCTTACTGCTACTTTCGCTTACTGCTTGGCATCCCACAAATGCGAATAAACATAAAAAAGAAATCATCAATAAAAACTTCATAAAATATATATTCCTCATAAAATTATTTAGATTAATAAACTTGAAAAGAGAGCAAATAAAGCTAACTACTCTGATTTTAGTTTTAACCCATTGCCTCAACTTTAGATTCACCCTCTTCACTATAAGCATCATGTAAATCAACCGGTTTGCCGCGTTTGCGTAGTCTCATATTGAGTAGCTCGACAAAGACCGAGAATGCCATTGCGAAATATATATAGCCTTTCGGAATTTTCTGGTGAAATCCTTCCGCGACAAGCACAAAACCGATCAGCAAAAGGAAAGCCAACGCAAGCATTTTGACCGTCGGGTGTTTTTCGACAAATCTTCCGATCGGTCCTGCAAAAAGCATCATTGCGACGATAGCAATCGTGACAGCCGCAATCATTACCCAGATATTATCAACCATTCCGACCGCTGTAATAACGGAATCGAGCGAGAAAACCATATCAATCAACGTAATCTGAATAATAACGCTTGTAAACGAAGCGTAAACCTTTTTAGCTTTAGTGCCATGTTCACCTTCAAGCGAGCCGTGAATTTCATGCGTCGCTTTTCCGATCAGGAACATTCCACCCAACAGCAAGATCAAATCTTTAACCGAAAAATCCCAACCGAATGCCGAAAACAGAGTTCCTGTGAGTTGATTGATTATCAAAAACAGCGTAGCAAGCAAGATAATACGCATTATCAAAGCCATTGCCAGCCCGATTATCCGAGCTTTATTTTTCTGTTCTTCGGGAAGTTTATCGGCAAGAATTGATATGAAAACGATATTATCGATCCCCAGAACAAGTTCGAGAATGGTCAAAGTCGCAAACGCAATCCACATTTGTGGGTCGGATAGAAATTCCATTTGTATTTATTTTCCCCTTTAGAAAATTTTGATTGATTTTAACACAAAGTCTTTAAAGGTTAAGTTTGCGAAAATTAACCGCAAAGGAAGCGTAGAATGCAAAGAGTTTTCTTTTGATAAATAACTATTAGCATCCTTTGTGTTCTGTGCGGTTAGATTATCTTTGATAAACGATTTTTCCACCGACTATTGTAGCGACGACCCCACCCGTAAATTTCCAACCGTCAAATGGTGAATTTTTTGATTTGGATTTGGATTCATTGGCTTTATAAGTCCACTCAAGTTCAGGGTCAATGATCGTAACGTCGGCGATCGAACCTTTAACTAAAGTTCCTCGACCTTCGAGTTTGAATATCTTTGCAGGATTTGAGGAACAGAGTTCGACCAATTTTTCCAAACTGATTATTCCTTTATGGACTAACTCATTAAAAGCCAATCCAACTCCAGTTTCAAGCCCGGTAATTCCGAAAGGAGCAGCATCGTATTCGAGAGCTTTTTCATCTTCGTGATGAGGTGCATGGTCAGTTGCTATGGCATCAATCGTACCGTCCTTGATACCTTCAAGAACAGCTTCCAGATGTTCTTCCGAACGAAGTGGCGGAGCCATCTTTGTATTTGTGTCGTAACCCTCGACAGCTTTATCGGTCAAAGTAAAATGATGCGGTGTAACTTCTGTAGTTACATGTATTCCTTCATTTTTCGCACGTCGAACAGCTTCGACTGCACCTTTGGTCGAAACGTGTGCGATGTGTATGTGCGAACCCGTTTCCTTTGCAAGCAAAATATCACGAACTGCATCAATATCTTCGGCAAGTGCGGGCATACCTTTCATTCCAAGCAGAAGCGAAACTTTTCCTTCATGCATCACGCCTCCCGATGAAAGTGATTTGTCTTCGCAATGGTCAATCACAGGTAAATCAAAATCCCTCGCATATTCCATCGCACGACGCATCATTCCCGCAGTTGGAACAGGTCGTCCGTCATCCGAAACGGCAACTGCTCCAGCCGCTTTCATCTCGCCCATTTCGGCAAGTTGCTCACCGCTCGAACCTTTTGTAATCGCACCAATAGGAAAAACATTCGCAAGCCCAGCGTGTTCTGCTTGCTCAATCATAAAGCGTGTAATTGCCGCATTATCATTAATCGGATTCGTATTCGGCATCGGACAAATACTCGTCCAACCGCCCGCAACCGCCGAAGCACAACCCGTTGCAATCGTTTCTTTATGCTCTTGCCCAGGCTCACGCAAATGCACATGCAAATCAATAAAGCCAGGTGCAACCAAACAACCGCTCGCATCAAAAACTTCCGCATCAGCAGGTGCTTCCTCATTCTGTTTCAACCAAGCGGTAACTTGTCCATCCTCAATCAAAACGTTCATTCCAGTATTTTCTTGTCCAATCGGGTCAATCAAGTGACCGTTTTTTATTAAAAGTTTCATTTATAAATTAAGGTAAATCATTATTTGTAAGTTTCTTATAGTAGTAAATTATAGAAACCAAAAACAGAATGAAATAATAAACGAACATCATTGGAATAATAAAAAAAGGATAGAATATTTTAGTGCGAAATCCACCTGTATCATCATTGTAACCAAGTGCTTTTCGAATTTGCTTTTCTTTTGGAGATGGACTGTCATTGTGTTTTAGAAACTGACCGTTCCAATAAAAAAATTGATGTTCATTTAATGTATCGTAAATAACAATTTTCCTTTTGTCATTTTCAATAACGAATGCAATATGAGTTCGGTATGTATTATCCGTCGGTTCATATTTTAGGTTTAAAATTTCTTTTTTAGCATTATTTTCATTCAAGAAAACTTTAAGTCGATAATTGAATTTATCATTTCGAGTTGATTCATCAACAGTTTCAACAAAATCAGTAATGGAGTCGCCATTTATATCAAATTTGCAATCTTTGATTGGATAACAATCGTATTTTTTTCCTAAGCTGTCATAATATTCAAAATGATATTTAATCGAGAAAAATACGATTATAGGAATGATTAGTGCAATTAGAAAAAATACCTTTTTCATTTTATTTATCCTCTAAATTCTGCAATAACTTCAATCTTCCCAACAATATTTCTATTAAATTCTTCTAAATCTTCCGCTGGAATCCAGTATTCTTCATGCGTTTTGCCGCCGACTATTTTTGTTTCGTAATTGTCGAGAAAATCTATGGTGACTTCAAATTTTGTAACGTAGCCGAGTTTGTCGGGATTGTGTTTTGCGTTCCAATCGCGGGCGATCTGGGTTGCGTATTCTTCGTTTGTAACGGGATAAAATATCGGTTGTTCAGGCAAACGCGGTGGAAATTCTGTGAAATTGCTTTCTTCGATTAGAGCCAATTCATTTTTACCAACCGGGCGATAGAGTGTGATTGTTTCTATATGTTCTGACACCAAGATGTATTTTATTGATTTAAACAAAAATATGCCATTACAAATATCTAATTTTTAGACATAAATAATGGCTGGATGAATTTAAAGCTAATTTTTTGATTATCTAATTATGGTTTACACATTTTACAAGCTACAAAACCAGCTGCGTCTGCCTCGTCGGAAGAATTAAATATTTTAGTCTCAGGATTATCTATCGCTTTTGCTACAACTCGACAACTCGGTAGGTGATAACTTCGAGCATATTTACCAAAAACCATAAATTGAACTGTTTGTTGCTCAACTTCAGGTTTCTTTACTTCAACTTTTTCTTTAGTTTGTTTCTTTTTAAGTTTCTCAGCTTTTTCTTTAGCTTTCTTTTCTTTTTTCTTACGCTTTTTTTCTTCCTTCTTGCGTTTTTTCTCTAGTTTTTTCTTTCGTTTTTCAGCTTCTTTTCTTCGCTTTTTTTCTTCTTTTTTCTTTTTCTTTGCTTCTTTCTTTTTTTTCTTCTTAAGTTTTTCTTGCTCTTTTTTATTCAATGCTTTTTGTTTATCTTTTTTTTTGCGGTTTTCTTTCTTTTTCTTTTTCATAGGAAACCTCCAAATATAATTTTACTAGGTTTGTTAAAATTTGTATAAGATTTTTTTACTCCGTCATTTTTGAGAGTCATTAAAGGAGAAAAAAGGAGAAGAGTAATTTAACAAATTGCTTTTCTCCTTTTCCTAATTAGAAATCTTAACTATTTTTGGTGGCTCTATTTTGATTTTCTATAGGGCATTGATTTTACAAAGACAAATTTACCATTTTTGAATTCGTAATATTCGATAACGTCTTCGCCGTTGGTATGCTTTGAGCCTTCGAGATTTCCTGCAAACATCATCAAGCGACTATTTAATTTATACTCTTGGTCTTGAAAATCATTTACAGCTTCGCCATCAGAATTGTATTGAGTTACAGAGGTCAAACTAACTGGAAAGGGATAGGCACGTCCAGTTTTGGCGTCAATTATTGCTCCGGTATTACAACCGCCTGTGCCGCAACCCCAACCTGTAACGATGTATCTGCCGGCAAAGGTTGGCTTTTGGTTTTTGATTGCATTACTTAAACGAGTTTTATACATTTTGCCAAATGAGTCCAAAATCAATGGACGGTTTCTGCCCTTATAGAATTCTTCGGCAGGATAGTTTTCAAATTTCGGAGCATCATTATCCGAAATCGGGGTGCCGCTTCTAAAATCTGAGATTTCAAAAGAAGAGATGTATGCCCCTATATTATATTTTGTGGTTATGTTTAAATTATTTGTGTAGATTGCTGCCCTTGCCTCTCTTGGCGAACCTTCTTTTGGGCTCACATCGAATGAATAACTTGATGGTGCATTGGAAAACTCTACATCCTCGCTGGCATCATATTCCAAAAATGTAATTTTCTTGATTTTCCCGAATTTTTGCTCGGCATCTTTGATGGTCATACCGACATGAACTCCATCAGCGGTTTTGTAACGTTTGTCAGAAAATTGTATGGATTCTATTTTGGCAGACTCTTTAATCGGAACTTTATCTGTATTTCCTGTTGCGTAGTCTTTCTGATCAGTCATAAATCGCATGTCCAATTCAGTCCCGTTTTTGGAAAGCTCAACCCAAACTCCTTCTTCGCTGTAATCTCTTTGGTCAAATTTCACGCCTTTTAGAACTTTACGGGCTTCGGCGATTGTCATTCCGAGACGTATATCACCAACCGAGTTAGGAGTAATCAAAAGATTTTCTTTAGTTTTATTCGTCGGTTTTGATTTTGACATTCGTCTTACTTTTAGACGAGCAATTGGAGCGTATTTTCCTTTCGGATATTCTTTTAGATAGTCTTTGAAATCTTGGATATCTTTGCTGTCTTTGACCATTTCCCAGTATTGATCTTCAACCGTTCCTTGTGCCGAAAGCTGGCTGAAATTTGCAAGAGCAAAAATCATTGTCAAAGAAATAAAAATAGTTAAAATTGTTGATTTCTTCATGGTGTTTTCTCCTTTTAACGGTTTACAGGAGTTCAATAACTACAGAACTGAATTTTCAAAAAATCAAAGAATTTGACGTAAGAGAAATGATTAAGTTTGATTTTGTAATACCTCAAACTTTTGACAGAATCCGTAGATCTTCCGAAGTGTTATGTCTTTGCTTTTTTCGTTTTGAATAAAAGTTTGACGAATTGTATCACAATTTTATTTTTTACTGAGATGAATTTTTCTTGTGCAAAAAAATAGTTTTTTATTCGACTGCCTTTCCGCCAGTAGCTAAATATAAGACCGCCATACGGACTGTAACACCGTACTTAACTTGGTCAAGAATTTGTGAGCGAGAGCTGTCCGCAACGTCAGAAGCGATTTCGATTCCACGATTCATTGGTCCCGGATGCAAAACGATTGCATCTTTTTTTGCGAGGGCGAGACGTTCTTGCGTTAAACCATAGTGGATTGCATATTCGCTTAAGGTTGGGAAAAATGCTGAGTCTTGGCGTTCTTTTTGGATTCTGAGGATCATTACAACGTCTGTTCCTTCGATAGCCTCTTCAACTGAAGGAGTTACAATTAAGCCTTCTTCAACAAGATATTCAAACGCATCTGGAACTAAAGTTTTTGGTCCGGCAACGCGAACTGTTGCTCCAAGTTTAGTTAAAAGTTGGATGTTTGAGCGGGCAACTCTTGAATGCAAAATATCACCGAGAATGGCAACTTTTAATCCCGCAATTTCTTTTTTTTGTTCGCGGATTGTCATCGCATCCAGTAGAGCTTGTGTCGGATGTTCGTTAGTACCGTCACCTGCGTTTATTACAGCGGCACGACTTATTTTGGCTAATTGATGCGGAACTCCGGCTGAAGAATGTCGGACGACTATGGCATCCGGTGACATTGCATCAAGTGTCAAAGCAGTATCAACTAAAGTTTCGCCTTTGGTAACGCTTGAGGTTGAAATGCTCACATTTACGGCATCGGCAGAAAGTCGTTTGGCAGCGAGTTCAAATGAGGTTTTTGTGCGTGTGGAGTTTTCAAAAAATAAATTGATGACGGTTTTCCCACGCAATGTCGGAACTTTTTTTACTTCACGTTCGGAAATCTCACGGAAGTTTTCCGCTGTTTTCAGTATTCCGATAATCTCATCAGCGGATAGGTTTCTGATTCCAAGTAAATCTCTACGATGAAATGGTTTTTCCATAGTTAAACTTGTTACACACGATTATGTGTCTTTTTTGATGTAAAAAAAGCAAGGCGTCGAAACCTTGCTTAAAAAAAATTATTCATCAGGCAATGTATATATGCCGACTGCTTCTTTATCGTCAAACTCTTTAAGCATAACTTTGATTATTTCATCGCTGGAAGTATCAACCAGTTTGCCGATGTAATCTGCATGAATCGGTAATTCTCTATGTTTTTTTCCACGATCTATCAGTACCGCAAGTTGAACTTTCTTCGGTCTGCCAAAATCCATCAGCTGATCAAGGGCAGCACGAATCGTTCTGCCTGTGTAAAGTACATCATCAACTAAAACGATATTTTTCCCATCAATGTTTACATCCAGTTCGGTACGATTGACGATGGGATTAGCACCAACAGTTGATAGATCATCACGATAAAGCGTTATGTCAATGATTCCGAAAATCGGCTTCACCCCTTCAAGATTTTCGATTTTTTTAACCAGTGATTCAGCTAAAGGAACACCGCGTCTTCGTATGCCGACAAGATATAGATTTTCAGCACCTTGGTTTTCTTCTACGATCTCAGAAGCAAGTCTCGACATAGCACGATCCATCCTCGCACTATCCATAATTATTACTTTTTCGATAAAGGTCATTTCATCTGCCATATGTTGCAAAAATCCTAACAAACAAAAGGCAAAAGTTACAAGTTAAAAACACCAAATGACAAAATGATTTAAAAAAATATAGAATCTGTTGAAAAGAATACTTTTATGCCACTTTATCAGAACATAATCCGCTCAATTTTGTTTCGCCTTGACTCGGAAAAAGCTCATAATTTAGGAATTAATTCTCTTCAAAAAGGGCTTTCGACTGAATTCGCCCAAAATCTTGCGTATAAGAGATTTGGATGCGAAGAATTTGGTGAAATAGAGAGATTTGGTTTGAAATTCAAAAATCCATTAGGGATAGCTGCCGGATTTGATAAAAATGGAATAGTTGTAAATCAACTTGCATCGCTTGGGTTTGGTTTTGTGGAAGTTGGAACTGTAACTTACAAACCTCAAAGCGGAAATGAAAAGCCACGTATGTTCAGGTTGACAGAAGATGAAGCTTTGATAAACCGTTTGGGTTTTAATAATCAGGGAACTCCAGAAGTTATCAAAAGATTAAAGAAAATTACTCCAAAATGTATTTTAGGAGTAAATATTGGAAAAAATAAAGATGTTCCCAATGAGGAGGCTATTGAAAATTATCTAAAAAGTTTCGATTTGGCTTACGATGTTGCAGATTACATTGCGGTTAATGTTTCATCACCAAATACCCCAAATCTTAGAGAGCTTCAAAAGGCAGAAAATCTAGATGATTTATTGAGTACTTTGCAGAAAAAAAACAAAGAACTGGGAAATGATGAGTTTAAACCAATTCTCGTAAAAATAGCTCCCGATTTAGACGAAGAGGGAATAGAGGCAATTGTTGACATAGCTGTGCGATTGCAACTTTCCGGCATAATCGCAACAAACACAACGATTGGTAGGGATGGATTAATGACTGAAACGGGAGTAGTTGAAAAAATTGGTAATGGAGGTCTTAGCGGAAAACCAATTGCTGTGCGTTCAAACGAAGTAATTCAGAAAATATATAAATATTCAAAAGGTAATTTACCGATAATTGGAGTTGGTGGTATTTTTACAGCTCAAGATGCATTTGACAAAATAGCTTCAGGTGCGAGTCTTTTGCAAGCTTACACAGGGTTTGTCTATCAAGGTTTTACTTTTGCAAGAGATGTAAATTTTGGGTTGGCTAAACTACTCAAAGAAAAAGGTTTTGAACACATTGACGAGGCTGTTGGAGTCCACTCAGACCTTTGATTTTATAGGCGTTTAGGTTTGACACTAAAATTGTAAAAGGTATAATAATTAACTTTGCGTTTTACGCTATTTGAAATCTTATTTATCTTGTTTGGGAAATGGTTGTTGACTTAATAAAACTCGGAAATTCGGAAAAACATTTTGAGATAGAAATCAAACCTCTTGAAATTAATCTTGAGTCTGAGTTTGTGAAGTTGAATAGTCCCGCTCAATTCAATGGAAAACTCAAGAATTCCGATTCAAGGGTTGAGGTTCAAGGAAACATTTCAGCAGAGTTAGCTTTGGATTGTAGCCGTTGTTTACAGGCAGTTTCTAAAGAGTTCAAATTTGACTTTGAGAATGCTTATGTAACTGCTGAAAATTATACGGAAGAACAGGAAATCGAGCTTGAAATCAAAGATTTAGAAGTTTCAATTTTTGAAGGTGACAAGATAGATTTGAAAGAAATCGCACGAGAGCAAATATTGCTTGCTTTACCATCGCAGATCTTGTGTAGTGAAAATTGTAAAGGTTTGTGTGAAAAGTGTGGTACAAACTTGAACAATAATGACTGCAAATGTGCAGAAAAAGAGGTTGATCCGCGTTGGGCAGCACTCGGAAAATTAAAAATTGATAACGAATAAACAAAATGTGAAATTATCTTTACTTTAGAGTCGTTAATTTTGCATTTTTAATTTTTTTAAGAGGTTTATTATGCCAAATCCAAAAAGAAGACATTCAAAGTCAAGAACACGTAAGCGTCGTTCGCATGATGCATTGAAGGTTCCACAGTTTTATCTTGACAAAGATACAGGTGAGCCGTTGCAACCACATCGCATCAATCCAAAAACGGGAATGTACAAAGGTAGAAAAATTCTTGATGTAAAAGAAGAACTTTAAGTTATATAAACTTACAAAACTTTTTTAATTTATGAACGCAGGAATTTTAGGCACCGGACACGATTATCCTGAAGGCGTATTAACTAACGCCGATTTGGAAAAGATAGTTGATACTTCAGACGAGTGGATAACTACTCGGACTGGTATCAAACAGCGTCGCAAAGCAGCTGATAACGAATACACTTCGCAGTTTGCTGTTAGAGCTGCTAACAAGGCTTTAGAAGATGCTGGAGTTGATGCAAAAGACGTTGAAATTATTCTTTGTGCAACCACAACGCCTGATCAAATTCTACCTTCTACAGGTTGTCTAATTCAGAAAGAACTAGGAGCTACGAACGCCGCAGGGATGGATGTTTTTGCGGCGTGTTCGGGATTTTTATATGGAATCTCGATGGTTGAATCAATGATTCGAACCGGACAGATTAAACATGCTTTAGTCATTGGTGCTGAAGTTTTGACAAAATATGTTGATTACACAGATCGTTCGACTTGTGTAATTTTCGGCGATGGGGCAGGGGCAGCCGTACTCGGTGCAGTTCCCGAGGGCAAAGGAATTCTTGCAACAAAAATTTTGTCGGATGGGCGTTACGAAGAACAACTCTTCGCACCCGGCGGCGGAACGAAACTTGGCACAACACATGAAACCATAGATAACCGAGATCATTATTTCAAAATGCGTGGTAATGAGTTATTTAAGGTTGCTGTGCGTTCAATGTCTAAAATTTCAAAAGAAATGCTTGATAAAGCAGGATATACGGTTGATGATGTGAAAATAGTCATCCCCCATCAAGCTAATCAAAGAATTACCGATGCAGTCGCATCACGCCTGAAAGTTCCCAAAGAAAAAGTTTATTCAAACATTGCTCAACACGGCAATACATCTTCAGCTTCTATTCCAATTGCATTGGACGAATGCCTGAAAGATGGAAAAATTGTCGAAGGTGATCTGGTATTGATGACTGCATTCGGCGGTGGAGTTACTTGGGGCGGTACTTTAGTAAGATTTTAATTTACACAAATGGGAAAACTTGCATATATATTTCCGGGACAGGGTAGTCAGTCAGTTGGTATGGGAAAAGACCTCTTTGATAATTTTCCATCAGCTGAAGAGGTTTTTGAAGATGCAGACGAAGCATTGGGATTTTCTTTGTCTAAAATGTGCTTTAAAGGTGCAGAGGCTGATCTTGCACTTACTGAAAATACACAACCCGCTATCTTGGCTACGTCCATCGCTGCTTATCGTTCGATGGAAGAGGAAAATTTTCCTAAACCAGATTATGTTGCCGGGCACAGTTTGGGAGAGTATTCGGCTTTAGTTGCAGCTGGTGCTCTCAGTATAGAAGATGCTCTAAAAACCGTTCGTAATCGTGGTAGATACATGCAGCAATCAGTTGCCGTTGGCATAGGGGCAATGGCGGCAATTCTTGGAGTTGATTTAAAAACGGTCGAAGATGCTTGTAATGAAGCGGCTGATAGACAGATTTGCTCACCTGCGAACATTAATTCACCTAAACAAATCGTAATTGCAGGACACGCCGTAGCAGTAGAAAGAGCGTGCGAGATTCTTAAAGCTAATGGTGCAAGGCGTGCGGTAAAATTAAATGTTTCGGCACCATTTCATTGCGAATTAATGAAGCCTGCACAAGAAAAATTAAAAGCAGATTTAAAAGAAATTACATTTAACAACTTAAAATTTCCTATTATCGAAAATGTAACTGCCAAAGAGAATGTGGATGGCGAAAGAGTTGCAAAAGCTTTGACCGATCAAGTGTCTTCACCAGTTCGCTGGTTGCAATCCGTTGAATATTTGATTGAAAATGGAGTAGATACATTTGTAGAAGTTGGAGCAGGAAAAGTTTTATCCGGTCTGGTCAAACAGATTAACCGCGACGTACGCATTTTTAATGTCGAAGACGCGGAAAGTTTAAGCAATACTAAGAAAAATTTATAAAATAATTCTAAAAATATAAACAGGAGATAGAGACGAATATGTCAGAAGTTCAAGATAAAATTAAACAAATCATTGTTGACGAATTAGGGGTTGACGAAGCGGAAGTTACAGAAAACGCACGTTTTATCGAAGATTTAGGTGCTGATTCATTGGATTTGGTTGAACTCGTTATGCGTTTTGAAGAGGAATTTGATATTGAAATCCCGGATGAAGACGCTGAAAAAATCCAAGGCGTAAAAGATGCTTACGCTTATGTAGAACAGCATCAAGGTTAATTAATGGATAGCGGAAAATGAATAATGAAAATTATCCATGATCCATTATCAATTTTCCATTTTATTAAATTATGAAACGTCGTGTTGTAGTTACAGGTCTTGGATTGGTTACGCCACTCGGAAATGATGTCCCAACAACTTGGGATGCTTTGATGAAAGGCGAAAGTGGTGCTGACCAAATCAAAAAATTTGACACCGAAGATTTCAATGTGAAATTTGCTTGCGAAGTTAAAAATTTTGATGAGCAAGACTACATTCCGAAAAAAGAAGCCCGCCGTATGGGGGCTTTTACGCATTTTGCAATTGCGGCTTCGGATGAAGCGATGAATCACAGTGGTTTGAAGATAGATGATTCAAATGCTGAGAGAGTCGGTACATATATTAGTTCGGGAATCGGTGACTTTTGGGCAATCGAACGCGAACACGACAAATTACTCAAATCAGGACCGGGCAGAGTTTCGCCATTCTTTATTGTTTCGGCAATCGTAAACTTAGCTTCGGGAAATGTCTCGATTCGTCACGGTGCAAAAGGACCTAATTCAGCGACGGCAACAGCTTGTTCGGCAGGTTCACACGCCATCGGCGATAGTTTCAAAATCATCCAACGCGGCGATGCTGATGCGATGATCTGCGGTGGTGCGGAAAGTGCGATTACGCCTATGTCGGTTGCGGGTTTTGCTTCGATGCGTGCTTTATCAACACGAAATAATGAGCCGAAACGTGCTTCGCGTCCGTTCGATGCGGAACGAGATGGTTTTGTCATCGGTGAAGGTGCGGGCATCGTAATTCTTGAAGAACTCGAATTTGCTGAAGCAAGAGGTGCAAACATTTTAGCAGAAGTTGTCGGTTATGGTATGACAAGCGATGCTTATCATGTAACCGCACCTGACGAAACAGGTTCGGGACCAAAACGCGTGATGCAGATGGCTATCAACGACGCGGGAATTTCACCCAAAGACATCGGCTATATTAACGCACACGGAACTTCGACGCCGTATAATGACAAAACCGAAACGCTTGCCATCAAAAAATGTTTTGGCGAACACGCATACAAATTGGCGGTCAGTTCAACCAAATCTATGACTGGACACGCACTCGGAGCGGCGGGCGGAATTGAGGCTGTTTTCGGAATTAAAGCAATTACCGATAAAACTTTGCCACCGACGATCAACTACGAGAATCCCGATCCAGAATGTGATCTGGACTACGTTCCGAACGAAGCACGCGAGGCGGAAGTAAATTACGTCTTATCAAATAGCTTCGGATTCGGCGGAACGAACGCCTGCTTGATATTTAAGCGTTACGAAGAGTAATTTTAGCGGATAAACGAAGCGTTTTGATTGCACATTGGCAGTTAAAACGCTTTAATTTTAAGCTGTGAATGAATGGTCATTCATTTTAAGTTTGAATATTGTTATTGCAAAGATTTACAATATATTTATTAGAAATTTGAAAATAAAATTAGTATAGCGAACGATAGTGAGCAACGTGTTCTGTATTCAGATTTGGAGCAAATCACACAGCTCTTTATTGGGCAATATACGTATTATAAAAATCATTATGAAAATTATAGTTTTAATGAAACAAGTTGCGAATAAAGACGCGGTTTTGCGTATTCGCGGCGATGAGCAATGGATTGATGAGTCGGATGTTTCACAACAGACGAACGAATCCGACGGTTATGCTCTCGAAGAAGCCTTACGTATGAAAGAAGCGAAAGGCGAGGGCGAAGTTATTGTTTGCACGCTCGGAAAAGCGTCTGCCAAAACGGTTATCAAAGATGGTCTAGCACGCGGTGCTGATCGAGGGATTCACATCATCGTTGAAAATGAAAATGAGTTATCACCATACGAGATCGCTAAAACAATTGCTGATGCAATACGAGATGAAAATGCCGATCTCGTTTTCACAGGTTTGCAGTCAGATGATGCAAGTTATGGTCAAACGGGTGTGATTTTAGCCGAACTTTTAGACATTCCACACGGGACGATTGTCATTGAAGTTGACCGTGAGAGTTTGAGTGACAACAGCTTGCGTATCAAACGCGAACTTGAGAGCGGTTGGTATCAGTGGTTCAAATATCAACTGCCGGCACTTCTAACGATTCAATCGGGTATCTCGCAGATTCGCTACGCATCTTTGAAAGGAATTATGGCGGCGAAGAGAAAAGAAATTAAGGAAATAACTCCCGAAGCATTCGATTTTGACGCATCGCAGGACATCAAAAAGGTTTACTTACCGCTCAAGACAAAACAAACACAAATGCTTGGCAATGGTGATGCAAAGGCAGGTGCTACGGAACTCGTCGAAAAACTCAAATCGGAGGTGCGTGTAATATGATTTTAGTATTCATCGAACATAAAGATTGTGTCTTGAATAAGATTTCGCTCGAAGCGATCACAGCTGCTCAAACTATCGGAAAAGAGTTGGGCTTGGGGGTTGGCGCAGTTATTCCTTGCGGAAACGATTGCAATTTAGCAGATGAAATTTCGCAGTATAACTTGGAAAAAGTCATCGTTGCGAAAAACGAAAAGCTTAGCACGTACACGCCCGATGGTTACACGGATGCATTTGAGCAAATTATTAAGTCGGAAAATCCGCAGTTTGTGATTATGGCTCACACATATCAAGTTCGTGATTTCTGTCCAAAACTCGCCGCACGCTTTGGCAAGGAAATGCTCGGCGACGTGATCCGTTATTCAAACGACGGTGGAAGTCTTACATTCACACGCCGAATTTTCTTAGGAAAACTTGACGCTGACGTGAAGATCGAAGGTGACGCACCGTATTTCGTTACATTTCAATCGGGAGCATTCCGTGGCGATAATGCCGAGAAGGGAAGTGCAAGCGTTGAAACGGTTGACGTAGAAGTCGGCGACCTGCGTATGGAACCCGAAGAGCCTTTCCAAGAAGCAAAGGCATCGGTTGACTTAACCAAATCCGAAGTCATCATTGCCGTCGGACGCGGAATCAAATCCGAAGAAAACATCAAAATCGCTGAAGAATTAGCCGAAGTTCTCGGAGCAGACATCGCCGCATCACGCCCGATCTGTGATAGCGAATGGTTGCCTATCGACCGTCAAATCGGTTCATCAGGTCAAACCGTTGCTCCCAAACTTTACATCGCTTTGGGAATTTCCGGTGCGATTCAACACATCGTCGGAATGAAAAACGCCGGAACAATCGTCGCCATCAACAAGGATGCAGAAGCACCTATTTTCGACATTGCCGATTACGGAATTGTAGGAGACTTATTCGATGCTGTTCCTGTTTTGGTTGAGGAAATAAATAAAGCTAAATCCTAAAAATAGTTCTATCATAATAAACCGCCCTCCTATCCATTCTATGGTTTTGGGGCGGTTTCAGCGTTAAGATAAGTTTTTATAATATTGATTACACTTTAGTTATGCAGTACTTTCTTATGAATTCGTGATGTGATGAACTTGGCACTTGATTAATATGTGCAGATTTGAGTGCATCAAATTTGATTTTTTTATTAGTCCCTTTACCCGATATGTAAGATTTTGCGTCATCTTTCAAAGCATCTTCAATTTTATTTTCAATAAAGTTATGAGCTAGTTCTGCGGATTCTTTTAGTGTTGTAGGATTGAATTTTTCTTTGAAGAAAGATGGTATGACAATTTTCTTTAATAATTTATGAATATCATCACTGGCAAATGACATTGCACCGGTTACAAGCGTTGCAACCGCAGTTTCTTTAAGACTATCACCACTTGCCGCACATTTTGCGGCTTCTGCAGGCATTTTAGCAAATAAAATAACACAAACTTGCTGAGCTTTTGATAAGGTTTGACCGCCTACTCCTAATAGTCCAACTCCCATTTCACAGACAAACTCCACACCTGCAGCCCCAACTTTACCAGTATCTGTGAATTTGGCGTAAGATTTAACAGCAGATCCGGTAGCTAATAAACCAGCAGCGACAGTTGCTGGCATAGTAATTACAGATGATCCGATACAAACAACTGTCGCTCCAGTGTTTCTAAGAAATTTTGCTCCAACTACCCAGTTGTTCATTTTCCTAAGAGAGTGAGCATTTTGCTTGTTAATATGTTTCAATTTATCGAAATATATGCTTTGAAATCTCTTTGTCTGATTGCGTAAGGCTACCAATTTATTTATTGCATGTTCACCTCCCTCATTTTTGAATAAATTTTCAACAATTTTGGTTTGTGAGGTGAAGTTATTATTGTATCGATTAAATATCCACCTTGTGTTTGGATTTAAGAAATAAATACTACCGCCTGATGTTTTTTGCTCAGTTACTAAATAATTAGCTAAGCCTGCATTTTTCTCCCATGCCCAACAAACTTGATGGACATTATCCCAATTAAATAAATAAGATTGTTCATATCTATCTTTTAATTTATATACTTGCATAGTATCTTACTCCCAAATTAATCTTTTCAGTTATTTAGGCGTGAGTAGGTTGATAGATTGGACATTTAAAAAAAACATAAAAATATAATCAAAAAGTACGGTGGTGTGTAGATCTATAGAAAATAATTCTTATCAATTTTTCGATATAATATTTTTTGTAATTTGAGGAGAGATATATTATTAAAACAAATACTAATGATTTATGTCTTTAAATTTAATATATTTACACAATATAAAATATAAGAAGGATACATAGATAATTAACCCTATCTGATAAAAAAACAACATATTTGATGAATACCCCAAGCAAAAATGAGATAACTAAAATCTTGGATGATTGGAATGATGGTAAAGATGATGCCAAGGATCGGCTTCTGCCCTATGTTTATGATGAGTTAAAAAGACAAGCAAGAATTTTTATGTCCAGAGAGCGTGGAAATCATACGCTGCAACCAACCGCTTTGGTTCATGAGGCATTTTTACGGCTTTCTAAGCAATCGGGTGTAGATTGGAAAAATCGTCAACATTTTTTTGGAATAGCATCAAGGCTGATGAGACAAATCTTAGTGGATCACGCAAGAGCTAAATCAACTGCGAAGCGTGGGAATAAACCCATTCTTTTTTCATTGGATGATATTCAAGTTTCTATTGAACAGCGTGCAGCATCAATAGTTGATTTACACGAGGCATTGGAGAATCTTGAGAAAATGGATGAAAGACAGGCTAAAATAGTTGAAATGAGATTTTTTGGTGGTCTTAGCAATAAAGATATAGCTGAAGCATTGGATATTTCAGAAAGAACAGTTGGAAGAGAATGGCACTCCGCAAAAATCTGGTTATATCGTGAATTGCACAAATAATTTTTTGGCTTAGTTTGTCAAATTTTTCCGCATACACTACAAAATCCTTTTATTAATTCAAAAGTATGCAATCCAAAGATTGGAAAAAAGTAAAAAATATATTGCAGGATGTGCTCGAATTACCTGTCGCAGAAAGATCGGATTTTCTCAAGAATTTAGATCTTACTGAAGATATCAAGCAGGAAGTTTCTGCATTATTAAGTATAGAAAATGAAGCTGAAGATATGATGAATGTGTCAGCTGCTTCCCTTACCAGAGATTTCTATAACGATGATGAAGATATTAATAAAGGTTTAAACGGGAAAACAATAGGTTCATATCAAATTCTCAAAGAATTGGGTACTGGCGGAATGGGAGCAGTTTACCTTGCTGAAAGAACAGATGGTGAGTTTGATCAGAAAGTAGCGATAAAAATGCTCCGCCGCGAATTTAATACCTCTGAAATTCGTAAAAGATTCAAACACGAAAAAGAAATACAAGCAAATCTAGTTCATCCAAACATTGCAAGATTAATTGATGCCGGTACAACTGAGGATGATATTCCGTATATTGTTATGGAATACATTCAAGGAAAAACTATTGATAATTATTGTCATGTTAATGGATTATCAGTAGAAGATCGGCTCAAGCTTTTTAACAAGGTTTGTGAAGCGGTTGCTTTTGCCCACAGAAACTTGATTATTCATAGAGACCTCAAACCTTCAAATATAATCGTTTCTGAAAACGGTGAACCAAAGCTTCTCGATTTTGGAATTTCAAAAATGTTGGGTAGCGACATAAAGGAAGCTCAGACAGTTACAAAACTCGGCGTGATGACACCGGAATATGCCAGCCCTGAGCAAATCAAAGGCGAAAGTGTTACAACCTCCACGGATATTTACAGCTTAGGGATAATTTTGTTTGAGTTGTTGACAGGGCAAAAGCCATATGATGATGAATTCGCCAAAAGCGGAAATATCTTCAAGGCGATCCTCGAAAATGAACCCGATAGACCTAGCGATGTTTTAATAAAAGCACAGACATCAGATATTTCAATTCCTGAAAACGAAAAATATCAAGAATATAAAGTTACTGAAACAGATGAGCCAAAAACAGTTCCGTTAGGCGAAGATGCCACCCAAAAATTGATCAAAAATACAAAACCTCAGTTTTCGGTAACTAATCCAAAAAAATTGGTTGGAGATATTGATAACATTATCCTCAAGTCAATCAGAAAAGAACCCGATAGAAGATACGGGACTGTTGAACAATTTTCAGCAGATATTTGGCGACACCTTGATGGAATGCCCGTAATAGCCAGACCTGCAACATTTAGTTACCGAGCATCTAAATTTATCAAGCGAAATAAAGTTGGTGTAATTGCAGGGGGGCTAATTTTGGTTGCAGTAGTTGCTGGCATAATTACCACACTCTGGCAAGCCAGAATCGCAAGAGAGGAAGCAGAAAAAGCTCAAAAAATTAATGCTTTTTTGCAAAATGTTTTGAATTTTTCCAATCCTCATTGGCTTTCATCAAATCCTAAACGAGATCGTAATGCAAAAATAGTTGATGCTCTTGATGAATCCTTAAAGACAATAGATACAGAACTTGCTAATGAACCTGAAGTACAAGCAGAAATATTGCTGACCATCGGAAAAACCTACATGGGACAGGGGAAATATGAAAGCTCACAAGAAGTTCTCGAAAAGGCATTGAAGAAATTCAACCAGATATATGGGACAGATAATCCAAAATCCATGCAAGCAAGAGTAATTATTGGCGAAAGCTTGTTTTTGAGAAGTAAGTTTAAAGAGGCTGAAAAAAATTACTTAGAAGCGGTTAATTATCATCGTAAAAGTTTTGATGAAACAGATGAGAATCGTAAATTTTTAGCAATGGCACTTGCTTATCTGAGTAACATCTATGGTTTACAGGGGGATATTTCTAAAGCTGAAAAATTAAATCGTGAAAGTATGGAAGTAGCCGAAAACTTAACTGGTAAAAACAAGTTTGTAATTCCTATTGTTATGGGGACTAAAGCCAATGTTTTTCATTTTCAGGGCAAGTATCAAGAGGCATTAGAAAAATATAAAGAGGCTTTAGAGCTAATGAAAGTTCAGGGAAATGGTGAAAGTTTTGAGGGCGGACAATTATTAGTAATGATAGGTGCTTGTTACAAAGGATTAAAAAAGTACGAATTTGCTGAAGAAAACCTTATCAAAGGATATGAAGTATATAAAAAGACAGTTGGCGAAAAAGATTTTTTCTCGACCAACGCCAAATTTCGTCTTGGGCAAATATATTTTGAACAAGGAAAACTTGAAGAAAGTGAAAAAATACTCAAAGAAAATCTGATAGTTCAGAGGGAATTATTTCCCGATGGACATGTTTATAACGCTTATACCGAGATAATGCTTGGCAAAATTTATACAACCCAAGAAAAATATATTGAGAGTGAACGAGAACTTCGCAAAGCTCTTAAATATTTATCAAAAATCTATAATGAACCGCACAATGACATTGCTCTTGTGAAAGTTTCTCTTGGAAGTAATCTAATCGCTCAACAAAAATTTGAAGAAGCTGAAAAATATCTAGACTCGGCACTGAAATCATATGTTGAAATTCATGGGGAAGAACATCCATCCGTAAAGGAAGTTCGTCAAGAGCTCGAAAAAATAAAATAACAAGCAAACCAAGTCATAAACTCTTTTCTCAATAAAATAGAAAATATTTGTATGTGGAAGATAGGAAAATGCTACCGTGTTCTCCACCCACCTTTGTTTGGATTACCTATATCTTCGGAAATGTGAACAGAACCCCTAGTAACTATTTTTGTGGTTTCTTTTGTAATTGTTATCTCATCAGTTCTGATTCCATCTCTTACAGGAGTTGTTTGTTCTTTTAAACGAAATCCGGTTGCACCAGTTCCGGGTTTTACGTGGAAAAAACCCGCACCCTTTACGCAAATAATTCTGTCACCTTCTTGTACGATTATTTTTTGATGTGAATTCGCAATTGTTATTGTTTGTTGATTATTAAAATCACCATTTCTGATAATACAAATCATTAAAAATGGGCTATTAGCCTGACTATTTGTATGTTTTCCTAAATTGTAAACTACAATCGGTATTGCTTCTGCCATTATTATTTCTCCTTCAAAAAAATTCTTATTAACATATGCGTATTTATTAACGAGAAAATGACAAAAATTCTTATTTATTTGATTTGTTGTGCATAATAGACTTCTAAAAGGTTATATATATAATACAAATAAACATAATTCGGAGCATCTATGAGAGTTGTATATTTAATTTTATTGTGTCTAATTCTATTTCAAATAAGTGCATATTCGTATGGTTTGACAGGAACTGAGATCGTCGAAAAAACGATTGAATCATCAGGCGGAGAAAGTTGGAAGCGACCAAAGACTTTACAACTTTCCGGGAATGCAACACTTTTCTGGAATGGAGAAGAACATAAACTCAATGGTTATAAACTTTGGCGGGTTTTTCCTGAGTCAAATGACAACGCCCGACAAGCGAATGGAAAGGTGCGTTTTGACGCAATGCAGGATAAAAAAGTCTTTTTTAGGATTGCATTTGACGGGAAGAATACATTTCAAGAATTAGGAGAAGTAGCTGAAAAGAATAAAGAAACTCTACGCTGGGGAAATAATTTCGGCTTTTCGATTTTCCGTTTTGCTTTGGACAAAGGCTTTAAAGTTTTGCGTCTGCCTGATGACAGGGTTGATGGTTTTCCTTGCTATTTTGTAAAAATCATCGACCCGAAAAAGAAAGAAACAATTTTCGGAATTGATAAAAAGAAATTTCACATACGCTATGCAGGTTTTGCAACACCACTCGGTTTCCATGAGCGCATCTACGACGATTTTAAGTGGCACAAAAAGCCAAAATTTATCCAACCGGGAAGTTTGCGTATTTTTAATGAAGGCGTAAAAACTGCCCACGTTTTTTGGACAAAGTTTAAGGTGAACGAGCCAATTTCTGACGAAGTATTTGTAATGAAAAGTAAATGAAAATTCCAAAGTTTCGTTGGATTATTGCAGGTTTAATCTTACTTGCGACAACGATAAATTATATTGACCGACAAGCTCTTTCAATTGCTGAAAATGCCATCAGTAAAGAGTTTGGCTTGACCGCACAGGATTATTCCTGGATTGTTTTCTGGTTTTTGCTCTCCTATGCAGTGATGCAGGCTTTGATGGGCAAAGTCATTGACAAAATCGGAGCGAAAAAAGGTTTTTCATTTTCAGTAATTTTTTGGTCAATTGCCAATATGCTTCATGCTTTGGGGACTGGAATGGTTAGCCTTTCGATTTATCGTTTCTTGCTCGGAATCGGCGAAGCAGGAAATTTCCCAGCCGCTTCAAAGGTCATTTCAAAATGGTTTCCCAAGAATGAAAGATCAAAAGCATTTGGAATTTTAACTGCTGGTCCCGGACTTGGTGCAATACTCGCTCCGCCAATAGTTGCATTTTTGATATATAGCGTCGGCTGGCGTATGTCTTTTGTGGTTACAGGGGCTTTAGGTTTTTTATGGTTTTTGCTCTGGCAGATTTTTTACAGTGAGCCAGAAACAAACAAGTATTTAGAAAAAGAAGAACTTAATTATATTGTCAGAGGCAGAGAAACCGATGAAGTAGAAGCTTCAACATCTTGGTTTGGGTTTTTCCGTTACAAAGAAGTTTGGGGATTAATGCTCGCACGTTTTATTGCTGATGGGGCATTTTATTTTTTCGTGTTTTTCTTGCCAAAGTACCTAACAGACATTCGCGGATTTGATTTATTACAGATAGGTTTATTTGCATGGATGCCATTTCTTGCTGCTGATATTGGAAGTGTCTCAGGTGGGTGGTTAAGCGGCAAATTAATCGAACGAGGCTATTCATTAGATGCTTCACGTAAAATCGTTATGTGGATTGGTGCAATCGGTGTCTGTACTGCATTTCCGGCAATCTATGTTGGTTCGGCTTATCTTGCCCTTGGTTTGATATGTTTAGCCTTGTTTTTTATACAATTCAAACAGGCATCTCTATTTACAGTCCCCAGTGATTTGTTTTCATCAAAAAGTGTAGCAAGCGTCTGGGGCTTGTCAGGTATGGCTGGAAGTTTTGGTGGGATGGCTTTCGCACCACTTATCGGCTATTTAATTACAAATATCTCTTACACACCTGTTTTTGCAATTGTTTCAATAATGCATATCATTTCGGTTATATTTGTGATGGTTTTCATCCCGAAAATTAAAAATATTGAAAAATAAAAAGCCATCACGTCAGACGCAATGGCTTTAACAAGAAAAAAATTAAACCTTACATAGATTCAGCAATTGCTTCATCGAAAATTTCTAAAGCTACATCAACATTTTCTTTTGTTAAAATAAGTGGTGGTGACCAACGAATTGTTGATTCTCCACACCCCAAAATGATGAGACCTCTATTAAAGCAAGCCATTTCGATTTTGTCGCGGAGTTCTGCGTGTGGTTCGCCATTTTCGCCAACAAATTCGACTCCGACCATTAAACCATGCCCACGGACGTCGCCAATACAAGAATGTTTTTCTTGAAGTTTGCGTAATCCATCCATCAAATAATTTCCGACTTCAGCGGCATTATCTGTTAAACCATTTTCGAGCAATTCAATAGTCTTTAAAGCTGAAGCGATACATACCGGGTTTCCTCCAAATGTTGAGGCGTGAGCACCTTTATGCCAAGACATAATTTCAGCTTTTGCAACAGTTGCACCGATTGGTAAACCTGAGCCAATACCTTTTGCCAAACACATAATATCCGGTGAAACTCCAGCATGTTCAATCGCAAACATTTTGCCCGTTCTTCCCATTCCACTTTGAACTTCGTCAACGATCATCATAATTCCGTGCTTGTCACAGATTTTGCGAATTGCTTGCAACACTTCCGGTGGAGCAGGAACATAACCGCCTTCGCCTTGAACTGCTTCAACTACGATTCCGGCAACTTCTTCGGGCGGGCAGGTTGTTTTAAATAGACGATCTTCAATCCATTGAGTTGTTCCCATACAGCAAGTTCCATCATCGCATTTGCCTTTGTTAAATGGACAACGATAGCAGTAAGCATATGGGACGTGTGTAACGTCTAAAGCCTGTCTGGCAAAACCGAGACGTTGTGCTCTTTTTGAAGATGTCAAAGATAAAGCTCCAAGTGTTCTACCGTGAAATGAACCGAAGAATGAAATGAATTTTTGGCGTTTGGTGTGATACATAGCCAATTTTAAGGCTGTTTCTATCGCTTCTGCACCGCTGTTTGCAAAGTGTGTTTTTGTATCGCCCTCAATTGGACAAATTTCGTTTAACTTTTTACCAAGTGCGGGCATATGTTCGTAATAAAAGTCCGTTCCGCACATATGCATTAACTTTTGTGTTTGTTCGGTAATTGCCTCAACTATTTGCGGATGGCAATGTCCTGTAGAACAAACGGCAACTCCGGCATTGCAATCTAAAAATACGTTTCCGTCAGTATCTTCGAGCCAAACGCCAAAGCCTTTTTCGGCAACTAATTTGTAATCTGGACGCGGGTAGCTAGGGGTTACATATTTTTCATCAGCAGCGATGATTTCTCGCCCTTTTGGTCCGGGAAGTTCTGTTTTTATTACTGGTCTTTGAAAATCTTTTTCTGGTGTCATTTTATTATTTCTCCTATAAAAAATTATGGGTTAAAAGTTTTGACTTCTAATTTCACAAAAAAATAGAGAAATAATTAATCGCCACCGTAGAGTTCGGGACGCATTGATTCAGGTTTCAAGTTTGCAATGCTTCGAGGTGTCATAATGTGGATTTGATGCCTCAAATATAGCAAAAAAAAGTAATTCTTAAAAGCCTTTCTGAGAATTGGCAAGCAACTATTGATTATTTAGAAAAGTTGGAAATATAGGGAAGATTATGTTCAGTGTGGTAGTTCAATCTTTGCGGTCTCAAGGGATAAATTTCAAATTGCAAAGAAAAAATGCGTTGACATAGCCAACGCATTTTTCATACCTCCGTCAAATTTACTTATTGTCAGCAGCTTTTTTCATTTCTTCACCGGCTTTTTTCATTTCTTCACCAGCTTTTTTCATTGTTTCTTTACCTGCTTCTTTGACTTCCTTTTCAGCTTTTTCAGCACCTTCTTTTACACCTTCTTCAATCTTTTCAGCACCTTCTTTCACTTTGTCCATGGCACTCTTGTCGCCATCTTTCTTTTCAGCATCGCCATCTTTTTTCTCAGCGTCACCGTCTTTCTTTTCAGCATCGCCATCTTTCTTCTCAGCATTTGCATCAGCTGAATTTGAG